>NZ_JBNJNJ010000001.1:0-4800000 GCF_050936135.1 Nocardia sp. CA-290969
GGTGGATCGCACACGAGCGCTACCCCGATCTCGCCGACGCCCGCGCGATGGCGAACGAACTACTGATCTTGCGGGATCGCATCGCCGAACTGCAGAGCACGCGGACTCCCGTGCCTGAGCTGTCGCCCCGCGACCAGCTCGACGCCCTGATCGAATCGCGCATCAACTGGGGGTGCCAAGAGCAGGACGCGACTGACGCGGTGATCGCCGCAGGCTGGCGTCCACCCGCTCGTGTCATCACTGACCCCGCCGAACTGGACGCACTGCCCGGCCGGTCCATCGTCATCGGCCTCAACGTCCCGTTCCCTGAGGCGTGGCAACTCACCTCCCATCACGGTAGCGGGATGCGCACTGCGAACTGGGGCAGCCCGTATCTGCTCAACGAGCGTCGGACCTCCCAACAACTTCTCGACCGTGTTGACCGCGTGGCCGTCCTGCACACCCCCGAGAACGGAGACGCCCGTGCCTGAACCAAAGTCGCACCTGTGGTGGCTGTCGTTCGTCGACCCCGCCAAGGCGCCCCCGCTGGAAGAGCAGGTACCCGGCGGCGCGAGTTTCCTCGGTGTCTGCATCGTCCCCGGCGAAAACCTGACACAGGCAGTGAGCACCTCATGGTTCCTGGGCTGCAATCCAGGCGGCGAGCTGCTGGGAATTCCCATTCGCCCTGAGGTGGCGATCGACCCGTCGTGGATAGGGCGGCTGCTTTCCCGGGACGAGCTCGAGCAGCTCGAGCGAGAGGCCCAATCATGATCTCCCTGTGGTGGTCCTTCGCTCTCACCACGATCGGGGTCATCGGTCTCGTGCTGGTGTACCGATCCCAATCACTCATCGGGCCCAGCATCGGCTTGGCCGTACAGGCCTTGTGGATCGCGTACGCCATCGCGACCAGGCAGTGGTGGTTCCTGCTCTCGGCCATCACCTACGGCGCGGCCAACGTCTACGGCATCACCAAACGAATGGAGCAGCAATGAAGTTGCACGGAATTCTCTTGGACGACGACGAGCAGGTCGACGGCGCAACGGTCACCTTGACGAGGGCCGAACTGCAGATCATCGCTGTGCTGATCGGGAGGCGTAGCGACACCAAGATCGAGGAGGTGTTGCCCGGCCACGGCCACGCTGCCGACGAGCTGTACAACGGCCTGATCGGTGGCATATTCAACCGGTTCTGGGAGGACGGCCTGGACGACGCACTCCGGGACACGAACCGGTGAGCAGCGGTCAGGTGCGCCGGAATCCGTTCTTTTTCCCGCGCATGAAATACCGGGCCGGGAAGCGGCACGTTCGCACACTGCACGCACCGGGCCACGTGCACACCCAGGGCCCCGTCGACCCGCTGACTCTCGCCGTCGACGAGTGCGTGATCGCGCGCCGGCGCGACGGCTGGCGTTGCGTGCGCACCGATCCCGAGCACACCGCGTGCGAACGGCACAGCATGTACCGCCACCCGAACTACTGGACCGACCCGACAGTTGTCGCAGCCCTCCTCTCTCGGGTGGCCGAGATCATGGCCGGCCTGGAGGCGATCTTCGGCGGCGTTCAAACCGCCGCCCAGCGCTTCGCCGCGAGCGTGAACGGACAGCCCTACGCCCGCACCACACCGAACCGAACGGAAGGGGATACCGACCCATCATGAGCAGCCACGCAATCCGGATCCGGATCGGCGGTGCCTTGTGCATCGCAGCGCTCGCCGGACTCAGCCTCACCGCGTGCGTCGACCGCGAGTGGTGCGAGCACGACGCCACCGACACCCAGGTCGACGACACATATTGCGAGCAGGCCGTTCCCGGCTACGAATGGGAAACCGCCGGCGACGACGACCACCACCACACGCGGCCGCAGCCCGTCGTGGTCAAGGCGACACCGAAACAGCCGGCGCCCACCCAGGCCGCGCAGCGTAAACCCTCGTCGCGGGTTCCGTCCAGGTCGGGCCGATGAGCCAGACGCCCGGCGTGAACTACGCCGAATCGGAAATCATCAGCACCGGCAATCCCTGGGTCGACCTCATCGGCCTGCTCGCGTTCCTCGCCGTCGTGGCGTTCATCGCGTGGCTGTGGTTCCGGGACTGAACACCCAACGCCCCCAAATCAATCGCACTGATAGAAAGGCACTACCCATGAAATTGTTCGGTCGTACATCCGGTACCGCGACACAGCAGCAGCCGACCCGCTCCGTCACTCTGACCAAGAGCGCCGGCCCCGCAGTGAGCCGCGATATCGTCGCCGGCGCGGGCGTCGACCTGGCCAAGAAGTTCGACAAGGCCGGGGTCTCTCTGTCGAAGGCGGGCATGGACGGGATCCGCGCGGAAGCGGTACTGGTGTTGGATCATTCGGGGTCGATGTTCTCGGACTACCGGACCGGGTCCGTGCAGGTAGTCGTCGATCGGGCCTTGGCGTTCGCCCTGCAGATCGACGTGGACGGCAAGATCCCCGTCATCCCGTTCGATTCGCAGGTGTGGCCGACCATCGAGGTCTCTCTTACCAACTACAGCGGGGTCGTCGACCGCGACATCTTCCGGCCGAGCCGGATGGGCGCCACCTATCTCGGGCGTGCGCTGGAGCAGGTGCTGGAGATGGCGAAAACGACGCGCTCACCGCTGTACGTGGTGATCGTCACCGACGACGACCCCACCGACGCGGACAGGGTGGTGCGGATCCTCAACGAACTCCGCGGCTACCCCGTGTTCGTCAAGGTCCTCACCCTGGTCCGGGCACCGTTCTGGGACCAGCAGGACAACCTCCGCGCTCCCGGCCTCATCGACAACATCGACGCCAAACGCATCACCAAGATCACCGGCATGTCCGATCTGGCGTTCGCCGACGTGATGGTCGACGAATGGCCGTCGTGGGTCCAGGCCGCCACCGCCGCGGGGATCCTCGTATGAGCGACCGCTACCGCCGGATCCCAATCGAGGTCGAGGCAATGCAGCTCACCCGAGACAACATCGCGGCAATATCGGAATGGTTGCCGTGCCGCATCACCCCGGCCCGGCTTTCCGGACCAGGCCGCGGGACGCATGATGGCGCGGTGATCCGGACGCTGGACATGGAGGAGCGCGCCGAATGGGGCGACTACGTCATCCTCATCGACCACTCCAAGTTCAAGCTCAGCCCTCGCGCCGAGTTCGAAACTGAGTTCCAGGCGATCGGCGCAACGATCACCGAGTACGGGGTGGCTGCCCGCGGCATGCTGCACATCGTTGTCGGTGCACGGACAGCACACCAGCAGGCCCGCTACCTCGAGGGCGTGGCTGTCACCCGCACGTACGCGCTCGACCGGGACGGTGCACCGGCCGCCCCGTCCGTGCCGTGGACCCTGCTCACCGAGGGCGACAAGGGGGCCGGCGATGGCGAGTAACCGCCCGCGCGACGATATCGACCGGTTGGTGGACTGGCAGCTGAAACAGGGGCGCCAGCGGGGCGACGGGCCGCGCAGCGCGTCGGCCGGCGGCGCAGTGCCGCCGCCGGTCCGGGGTGGTGATTCGGTCCCGGTCCGGCTGGCTCCGGGGTATGTCAGCGCTGACGGTGGCCGGACCTGGCGTGAGGTACCGGACGAGCCGCGGGAGCATCGGCCCGGTCTCGTACGCCTGTACGGGGAACTGCTCGCCGTCGCCGGCCGGGCGATCGTGCAGGGGATCCGGGCAGTCTGGAGAATGAAACGATGAGTGGTGATCGGGAGATCGTGATCAAGGTGCGCATTCCGGAGGACGCGGTCGCGGAGATCGCTCCCGTCCTGGACCAGTACATCGCCGCCGGCCAGCCGCTACTACACGCCGCGGCGGACCGCGGCTGCGACATATCGGTGGTCGTCGACGGGCAGCTCGTCGAAAGCACCAGCACGGTGGAGCTACCCGAGCAGGAGGACGATTCCGACGCCCTGAGCTGGTTCTCGCAGCCGAAACGCCGGACGTATCAGCCGCTGCCCGATGGCCGGATCCCGTTCTATGTGATGCTCGGTGTCGGGGACCAGGCGCACGCGGTCACCCCGTGGCATACCCCCAAGGATCCGATGATCCTTTCCACGGCCGCGATCGCCGCGGACTGCAATATGCCGGCCAACGAGGTCGTCGGCCGCGAGTACACCGCGACCGGTGACGAGCACGGCCTCCGTGATTTCGCGCTCGTCAACGACCCTCGGGTGTAGAACTCCGCCGGCGGTACGCCCGCCGGCCTTTCACGGCAGCATCGACCGTGCGCCGGCGCCAGCGTTTGGCGCCGGCGCTGTCGTCTGGTTCGCCGAGCTGCAGCCGGCGCCTCGAGATGTCGGCGCGGACGGTGGCGGGGGCGACGCCGAGGTGTTCGGCGATCTGGGCGATGGTGAGCAGGTCGTCGGGGTCGCCGGGCTCGTCCGCCTGGTCGCGCAGGAAGTGAGCGCGCACGGCCTGGTCTACCTCTGCTGCGTCGTACTCGTTCCAGCGGCCCCGCTTCCCGGCCGGGGCGGGCCATTCCGGGCGCGGCATCCAGAGCTTCTGGACGGTGGTCAGGGCACGGTCGTAGCGGGCGGCGATCTCGGGGGCGATCAGTTTCTCGCCCGGGGTCTGGGTCATTCGTTCCTCCTGGGTGTGCGGCCCGGTCGTGGGCCAGGACGAGGCCGGGGCCCGGCGGTTGCCGGGCCCCGGTTTCTGCTCGTTACTCCTTGTCCTCGTCGTCGTCGAGGATCTCGATGGCTACTTTGCCGTCGAGGATCCCCTTCGCGATCCGGAGCTCCTCGTCGGCCCGGCCGAACTGGAGCCCGGCCGAGGCCAGCGCCCAGGTCCGGTTGTCCTCGTCCTCGCCGGAGATCGCGATCATCGCCATGGCCGAGAGCCAGTCGGTGATCGCGGTGGTCAGGAGACCGGAGGCAACCTCGTGCATGGGCAGGTCGCGCAGGGCCGTGCGGGCCCGGATGGCGCTTTCAACCATGTCGCCGGGGGCGGTGTCCCCGTCGATCGAGGCCAAGGTGATCGGCAGCTCCAGGCCGCCGAGGATCTTGGCCATCAGGTTGTACACCGCGATGGCGCGGACCTTGAGGTTGAGCAGCTGCATCATGTAGTCGTCCATGTGGACTCCCTTCGTGTTGTAGGCGATTTGCCTGTCGGTCCGGGTCCGACCCCGTTCCGACAAGTAATACTTTACAACACTCGGGTAGTGATTTGCAACCCTTGGGCGGGTTGATTTTCCGACCGATTTCGACCGGCCGCCTCTCGCTCCCGATGGCCTCGGACGATATCCTGGTGGGCGCATCCCTTCACGGGGTGATTTGCCCGGCCGATGGGTTCCGACTTTGAGGGCTCGCCCTCGCTCGTCGGCCGACCATGCAGAGAGGGCGAGGCCCCGGCGTTGCGCCGGGGCCTCGTCTGTTTCTGCTACTCCTCGTTCCGGTGGAGCAGGATCACCGCCTGGTCCAGTTCCTCGCCTGCTCGGTCGAACGCGAGCATCGCGGCGGGGTACGCCCAGCGGGCATCTTCCTCGTCCCGGGTGCCGGTGGCCATCAGGACCGTTCCGGTCAGCCAGTCCGTGACCCCCGTCTTGAGGGCTGCCCGCGCCTCCCGGTGCATCAGCATTCCGCTCAGGGTGTCACGCGCCCGGGCGGCGCTCTCGATCATCTCCGAGGGGGTCAGCTCGTCGTGCGGCGAGGCCAGCAGGACCGGCGTCGGCAGGCTGCCGAGCACCTTGTGCATCTGGGTGTAGCGGGCCAGCATTCGGATGGTGAGCCGGGTCCACATTGCGTTGTTCATAGTGGAGATTCACTCCCTTTCGTGTTGGTGATTTGCCTGTCGGTCCGGGTCCGACCCCGGTCCGACAAGTAATACTTTACAACACTAGGGTAGTGAATTGCAACATCAGTTGCCGAACAAACGAGAACGCATCGCCCGCGTCCCGGACCGGGCCGCGTTGACGATGTGCACCGCCTCACGCCCGGTCAACCCATACTCTTCCGCCAGCTCGAGCGGCACCGGCTCGGCATCCCCCACGGCCTCGACGAACCGGCGATTACGTTCCTGCTCAGCGGCGCGGGCCTCGGCCCTGGCCTGCTCCACGCGGGCCGCCGCTTCAGCACCTGGCTGCCTCGACTTCACACCAACACCATATCCCGGCGCGCCAGCTCCCCATCCAGAGCGCGGACCGCGGTCGAACCGGCCCATGGCGACAACGCGCGCCGGCCATCGAGGATCGCCGACGCGAGACGAGGCGACCGGTTCTGGTCGGTGATCTGTACCGCATCGGCCACCACCGCGGCGGCCTCGTCGACATCACCGACCCCGATCAGTGCGCGTTCCAGCTCGAGCATCACCATCGCCCGGTCCCGGGTGCGGGTGGGATCGATCGCCTCCACCGCGGCCCGGGACGCCTCCACCGCCTCAGCGTGCCGCCCCAGCATCGACAGGCACCCGCCGCGGAACGAGATCATCAGGGCCCGGTCGGCGAAGTACGCACGCGAATCGGCCGGCCCCATCGCGGCCGGTACCTTCTCGAGGTCGCGTTCGGCCGCATCGAGCGCGGCCATCGCCGCCGCCTCCTGCTCGGACGCGGCGTACGCGTCGGCGGCGCGCATGGAGATGTAGGCGCGCAACGCGATATCGGCCGACCGGGCAACCCATGATTGGGCGGCGACCGCATGGTCCACCGCGACCCGCGGACGTTTCTGCCACAGCGCCAGCTGCGACAGGTGCGCGAGCATATAGGCGGCGCCGTCGCTGTCCTCCGCATCGTGGGCTAGATCGCGGCCCCGATGGTAGAGCCGGGCCGCGGTCGAATGGTCGCCCTGATCCCACGCCAGACACCCGGCGAACCCGAGCCACTCGCCGTGCAACGCAACGAGGTCGGTGCGCAACGGTTCCGGGCACGACTCCAGCAGGGCCTCGGTCAGCTGCTGTTGTGCGATCACCATCCCCTGCGCGGCCGGAGATCCCAGCGCGTCGTCGATGAGCATCGACTCATACAGAGTGCTGCGCACCCGCTCCACCGCCCAGGTGTCGGGGCGGCCGGCGCCGGACATCAGCCACTCGACGCGCGCCGGGTTGTCGGCGACACCGAGTGTCGATAGTCCGCCGGCGCCGAGCGCGGCTGAGATCAGAAACTTCCGGCGGTCCACATCGTCCTCCTGGGTGTCGGTCCGCAACCGCTGGAACGCATGCCGCACCTCGGCGGATGCCCTGTGCAGCATGGTGTCCAACGCGGCTTGGTGGTCGGGCCTGATGTTGCCGCCGGATTCCCATCGGCGCACCGTGCGTTCACCGATGCCGAGGGAGGCGGCGAATTGTGGCTGGCTCATTCGGTAAGCGGCGCGCAGTGCGCGTGCGCTGTCACCAGTCCATGCAGTGAAGCTAGCCATCCGGACCCCTCAGGAGTAGTGGTCGCGCCGACTGCAGTTGTCCGTGGCCGGTTTTGGCCGGGTAGAGGCCGGTGTTGACCGCATCAGGCACGACATCCTCGACACGTCACCCGGTACCTGTGTTCCTTTCAGCAACTACAACCAGCTGTAAAGCCACTGTCGCATACACCGGGTGACTCCAAAACCTGAAACCAAAACGCGAGGTAACCCCGATGCGCCAGGAGCTACCCACACTGCCCGTGAGACCGGCCCGCGACCCGTCGATAGCCGCGTCCTTACGGGTGTGGCACAGCCGCAACCGGATCCGTCTCGCCCGCGTCGCCTCCGCACTCCGCGCGTTCGATCACCCCACCGCCTGCAGATCCACCGAACCGGTCCGCGGATACGTCCACGCACTGAACGTGCGCTCCGACCACGCCAAACACCGGTGCCCGCGGTACCGGGTGGCCGCGCAATATTGCGAGGACCACCAGTGACCACGGCCGTACTGCCCAGCATCAACGCCGACGCAGACTGGGCGGACGTCGACCTCCCCATGCTGCAGCACATCGCCGCAGCACTGCGGGCCCCCGACCTACCCGGCCACTCCCTGCTGCAGCAGATCGCCACGGCGCTGCGCGCCCCGGAGCTGCCCCGTGAACGGGCGCCGGAGCTGCCCGGTGAATGCCTGTACCGAGATCCGATCCGCAGCTACCCGCACGCGCAGCACGTCATGCACCTGCACCGCGGCCACCAGTGCCCACGCCACCGGCTGGCCGCCCGATACGAGGAGGCGAAGCATTGAGCGAAGCCGTCCGAACCCCCGCCACACGCCGGCCAGCCGTCGCCGTGGACGTGACGCGGCCCAGCATCCCCCGCGTCTACAACTACAGCCTCCGCGGGAAAGACAACTACAGCGTCGACATTCTGGCGTGGAGAGCGATCACCGATATCGCACCGAATTTCGGTTACGTCCACCTCCGTAACCAGGCATGGCTCGCGAGAGCGACCCGGTTCCTCGCCCAGAACGCCGAGATCCACCAGTTCATACACCTCGGCGCCGGGCTCCCGGCATTCCGGAACACCCACCAGTACGCGCAGGAGTGGGACCGCACCGACGTCCACGTCCTCTACATCGACAGCGACCCCGTATGCGTGGCCCACGGCCAAGTCCTTTTGGCGGCCGAAAATGTCCGCTACCTGCCCGGAGATCTCACCAACCCGGAGGAGATCCTGAAATCCAGCTGCCGCGGCTACTTCGACCTCGACCGGCCGATCGCGCTGCTGCTCACCGGGATACTGCCCCACATCGGTGACGACCAGCAGCCCGCCGAGATCATGACCCGGTACGCCAACCTGCTGCCCGCCGGCTCCTATATCGCGATCACCCACTACCTCGATCCCGGGCCCGCGGATCCCGAACGGCACTCGCTCGCACGCGAACTGGAGAAGGCGTTCCTCGGCGGCCTGGGGTCCGGCTGGTTCCGCACCCGCGAACAGATCCTCGACCTGTTCGCCGGCCTCAAGCTGGTCCACCCGGGCCTGGTCGAACTCGACGACTGGTGGCCCGAAGGACCGTCGGGCCATGAGCGGACCGCGCCCGAAACACTGATGGTCGGCGGCATCGCCTACAAGCGGCGCGGCGGCACCGCCCTGCGGAGCGTCGGATGAACCGCAGAGATATAGAGCAGCCGATGGCGATCGGCCTGATCGACACGCGCCGCGTCCCCGATGTCGACCAGTGCGAGCGCGACATCCGCTCACTCGCAGCCCGGTACGGGTTCGCAATGGTCCCGACGATGATCCACATCGTCGAGTCCGTCGACTTCCTCACCGTGTCCTACGACATCCGGGAAGCCGGCGCCACCGCGGTGATCATGCCGAACCCCGACCACGTCGGCGGCCCGCCCGGTGTCCTGCGGATCATGCTCGCCGTCCTGGACACCGAAACCGACAAGGTCCTCAACCGTGGCGTGTTCTTCACAGAGGACGGCGGCCAATAGATGTGGGCGCTCCTCGGCGACGCGGTCGCGGCTCTGGCCGCGGCCGCGCCGGTCCTGCTGTGCGCCGCATGCATCGGAGCGCCGACCGTGATCAAGCCGGCCCCGATATCGCAACCGGGTCCGAAACGCCTGCAGTCGCCGTATTTTGGATCGGCCGATATCGACACCACGACACAGATCCAGGAGATCTCCCCTTGCCCAGACTCAGACCCATGGTCGCCGCCGCCCTCGCGGCCGCGGCGATCCTCACCCTCGCCGGCTGCTCATCCGACGACACCGACACCGCTACGGCAGCCTTGGCCACCACCCCCGTCACCGCCGACACCGGCGCCAGCGCCCCGATCGATGTCGCTGTCGGGACGCCGTTCGAGATCAGCAACCAGAACGGTCCCACCGCTACCGTGACGGTGGTGTCGATCGAGGTCGACCCGCAGTGCGCCACCCAGTTCGGGACCGTCGAACCGGCGGCCGGCACGCGCGTCGCGCTGGAACTCGACGTCGCGACCACCGGTAATCCGCCGCTGAAATACATCTCCGACCAGTGGTTCCAGGAACTCGCGCCCGACGGCTACACCAAGGACATGCCGGCCGCGAACGATCTGTGCATCGCCGACCGCGAGACCTTCGACAAGAACTGGACCGCGAACGCGAAGTACCGCGGCTGGGTCCTGGTCGACGTGTCCGATCCCGCGTCGTCGCTGCTGATGTCCGATATCTGGGACACCCGCACACCACGGGAAACACACCGCATCCCGATCACGGGATAACCCTGTAGCTCGAGGGCCGCCGCCAGCAGCAACGCTGGCGGCGGCCTTTTGCGTGCACCCCCGGCTCGTACGGTCCGGCCACATGACCAGTCCCGTCGGGTCCATCCGAGTCGAAGTCGAAGCCGAGTTCGACGACGACTCCTTCGAGCGGGCCCTACGGGCCGCGGTCGCCGACACCATGCGCGAAGTGCAGCGCGACCTCGCCCGCACCGCGCTGCAGGTCACCGCCGAACTCGCTGGCGATCTGCAGGCCGAAGTCGCCCGCGGGATCGACGAAGCCCAGCGCTACGCCAACAGCCACCGGATCCAAGTCGGGTTCGACGTCGACGGCGCTGGCGCGGTCAACCAGGTGCGGGCCGTGCACGACCTGATGCAGGCGGCCGCCGCCCCGATCCGCCAACAGGTCGACATCGACGTAAACCGTGACGCGCAGCAAGCGTCCGCGGCGCCGGGTCGCCAGCAGATCACCTGGGACGTCGATCTCAACATCGCCGCCGCGCTCGCGGAATTCCAGGCCGCCCAGGCGACGATGCGGGCGCAGGCGACGCCGATCGTGATCCCGATCGACGTCGACGGTGCCGGCGCCATCGCGCAAATGGCGCTCGTCCGCCAGGACCTCGAAACGCTGACCGAACCGGATCTCCGGCAGCGGGTCACCCTCGACGTGGACCAGGCGCTCAACGGCCCGCTCGCCGTCGATGCCACACCGGATTTCACCGGGTTCGCGCAACGGGTGGACGCGGAGCTGGCGGCGCTACAGCAAGGCAACGACTGGCGGATCACCATCCCCGTCGACGTCGACGGCGGCGCATCTATCGCCGACATGGTGGTGCTGCGCCAGCAGCTCGAGGCGCTCACACAGCCACCGATCACCCAGCACGTCAACGTCGATATCGACCGCAGCATCCTCGACCGGGCCGCCGCATCGAGTGGCAGCCTGCTCGGATCGCTACGCGGCGTTGCCGGCACCGCCGGCGGGATCGCCGCGGTCGGAGCCGGCCTCGCCGCGATCGTCGGCGCGGCGGGCCTGGCCGCGGGCGCGATAGGCGGCCTGGTCCTCGGGGCCGCGGCGCTCGCGCCCGCGTTCGGCGCGGCCATCGGCGTGATCACGGTCGGGCTGCAGGGCGTCAAGGACGCATTCGATGCCGTCGCTACCGCATCGGAGAACGCGCCACGGGAGGCCGAAGCGCAGGCGAAGGCGGTAGCCGCCGCCACCCAGCAGGTCACCATGGCCGAGCGCGCGGTCCGGGACGCCAAGCGTGACGCGCTGTCCATCGAGGAGGACCTCACCCGGGCCCGGAAAGACGCGACCGAGCAGCTCGAGGACTACCACCGCAGCGCGCGCCGCGGCGTCCTCGACGAGCGGCAGGCCGCCCGCGACCTGGCCGATGCTCAGCGAGAACTCGCCGAGACAAACCCGTTCGATGCCCGGGCACGTGAGGAAGCGGTCGACCGGGTGATCGGCGCGCAGATCCGTCTCGAGGAGGTCCAGGACCGCAACGCCGACAACGCCGAGAAGCTGGCCGATGCCGAGAAGAAGGGGATCGAAGGCAGCGACCAGGTCGTCGCGGTGCGGGAGCGGCAGGCGCAGGCCGACGAGCGCTTGGCCGACGCGGAAGCTCAGCTGACGCAGGCGCAGGCCGCGCTCACCGACGCGCAGACCAAGGCGTTGCCGAGCGCGCAGAAGGCGAGCCAGGCGCTGGCGGAGCTGAGCCCGAACGCGGCAGCGTTCGTGCTAGCGGCGCAAGCCGCGAAACCCGCGTGGGAAGCGTTCAGCGACGCCGTCCAGGACAACCTGTTCGCCAACCTCGGCGAGGAACTCACCCAGACCGCGAACGTCACGCTGCCCGGAATCCAGGACTCGATGAACGGTGTCGCCGGCGCGTTCAACGCAGCCGCGATCCAGGCCGCGAACTTCCTGCAGTCCGAGCGCGGAATCGCCCTGATCAACAACTCCCTCGCCGCCTCCGAGGGATTGATCAAGGGCCTCACCTCGGGCACCGGCGGACTGACGCAGGGCTGGCTCGACTTCACCACCGCGGTCGCGCCGCACATGGAGAACGTCGGCTCGGCCATCGCCAGCATCGGCGAATCGATCGGCGGCGTCTTCACGCAAATGGCGAACAGCGGGATGCTCGACCAGATCATGGTCGGGTTCGCCGACGCCCTCCGCGGCGTCGGGCCGCTCCTCGGCAGCCTCATCGCCTCACTCGGGACCATGGCCACCCAGGTGCTCCCCACCCTCCGGCCCTTGTTCGAGTCCCTCGGGCAGGCCCTTGTGGCTGTGGCTCCGGCCCTCGGTGAAATCGGCGCCGTATTCGCGAACAGCCTGACCGCGATCATGCCCGGTCTGTCCACTCTCATTTCCGCGCTGGCCGATGCGCTCGTCCCAATCCTGCCCGTGGTCCAGGTCCTGCTCCAAACCCTGGGCGACGCCCTGTCGCCGCTGATGCCGATCCTCGCTCAGATCGCGATCACCGTCGGGCAGGCCCTGATTCACGCGGTCGAGGCCCTGGCCCCAGCGCTCGGCCCGCTGCTGACCGCCTTCAATGCGCTGCTCGAAGCCATCGCGCCGATCCTGCCCTACGTCGCGGAAGTCATCTCACTGCTGGTCCAGTCCCTGGCGCCTGCCCTCACGGTGATCTTCCAGGCGTTCGCGCCCGTCATTTCGCAGCTCGTGGACGCCCTGCTGCCGGTGTTCCGGATGGTCGCGCCGGTCATCGCCGAAGTGGCAATGATCATCGGGCAGGCCCTGGCGGATGCCATCACGCAGCTCGCGCCGGTGCTGCCCCAGCTCATTACCGCCTTCATGGGCATCGTGCAGGCGGCGCTGCCGCTGCTGCCGGTCATCGCGCAGCTGGCTGCGGACCTCCTCCCGCCGCTGGTCCAGGTCATCCTCGCGCTCGTCCCGGTCATCATGAAACTGTCCGAGGCCCTGATCTGGTTCGTGGACTTCGCGGTCAACACCATCCTCGTCCCGGCGCTGAACTTCCTCGCCCCCTTCGTCACCGGCATTTTCAACACCATCGGCGATGTCGTCACCTGGGTGATCGAGACCGTGATCGGCGGCGCCATCAACTGGCTGGTCGATACCGCGTTCCCCGCCCTCGGCCGCGGCCTCGACACCGTCAAGGGCTGGTTCTCCACCGGGATCGAAGCCATCGGCAAAGCCTGGGACGGACTGAAAGAAGCCGCCGCGGTACCGGTCCGGTTCGTCGTCAACACGGTCTGGAACGACGGGTTGCGGAAGGCATGGAACACCGTCGCCGACTTCCTGCCCGGCCTTGAACCGATGGATCCGGTTGTGCTCGGGTTCCGGCGCGGCGGCGCGGTCTGGGGTGCGGGCTCCGGGACCAGCGACAGCATTGACGCTCGCCTGTCTCGCGGCGAGCACGTTGTCACTGCCGCCGAGGTCCTGCGCGCCGGCGGGCAGAACATTCTGTATGCGATCCGCGACATGATCGCGAGGGGCGTGCCGTTCACCTGGGACAACGGGCGGATCATCACGCAGCTCGGCCGCGACAATCTCTCCGCCTACGGCGCCGCCGTCCGGACCCAAGGCATCGGGAACGTCAGCCCCGAAGGCTTGTTCGACCCGTTGCTTGCGTTCCGGAGCGGCGGTGCGGTCATGCCGTGGATGCACCAGCTCAAGCGTGGCCACGACTTCGCGCGGGCCCAGGACGGGCGCCCGTACCAGTGGGCCGGCCCTCGCTGGGTCGGCGACAGCTTCGACTGCTCCGGCCTGATCGGCTCGACCATCGCCGCGATCCTGGGCATGAACCCGTGGCAGCGGTACTGGGCCACCTCGAGTTTCGCTGGGTATCCGTCGAAGGGTGCGCAAGGCCTGGTCAAGAATCTGCGCGAGGGCGTCGGGATGCTGGTCGGTATCACCGACGACCCCGGCGGTCCGGGCGGCGGGCACACCGCGGGCGAGCTGCGCGGCATCCCCGAACTCGGGATCCCCGCCGCCAGGGTGGAGTCCGGCGGCGCGCTCGGCGATGTGCACTACGGGCGCGGTACCCCGGTCACCGATTTCGCCTCCCTCTACGGGCTGCCCATCGGTGCCAACGGATTTTTCCAGCCGTCGACGGGCGGGTCGGTGGGCCCGTCTCCGGAGCACCAGGCCGGGTTCGTCGCGGACCGGATCCGCGAGGTGTTCGCCACGATCACCAACCCGATCCGGGACGGCATCGTCGCGGCGATCGGTGCGCCGCCGCCGCGGTGGCGCGAGATCCCGCCGCAGGTCCTCGACACCCTCGAAGGCAAGGCGGTCGAGGTCCTCTCCACCATGGTCGGCGGCCTGGGCGATCTGCTGCCCGCGGCGTGGGAGGGCGCGCAGAACGCGCTCAGCGGTATCGGCTCGATGGTCGACACCTTGAACCCGTTCCGCCGGCAGACCGGTGGCCCGATCCCGGGCGCCGGCACCGGCGATATCGTGCCGGCGCTGCTGGAGCCGGGCGAGTTCGTGATGAACCGGCGCGCGGTCGGCGTATTCGGACCGATCCTGCGGGCGATGAACAGTGCTGTGCCGCGGTTCCAAACCGGTGGCGATGTCGGGGGCCTGCTGGGTGCGATCGGTGTCGGCCCGGTCCCGGTGCACGTGACCAACTTCGCGGAGCTGGCCGACGCTACCGGCGGCGGGTCGCTGCCCGCGGCGGTGCAGACCGGGATGGAGAACGCCGCACCGGCGTTCGCCGATGCCACGCTCGGTGCGGCCTCACAGGTCGGGCAGCAAGTCGCCGGCGATGTCGGCACCGCCGTCACCGACGCGATCACCAACCCACCACCCGGCGCCGGGCAGCCGGTGGATCCGGCGCAGCCGGCCGAGCAGCCGTCGGTCGCCGACGAGCAGACGCACATGATGCTCGACGAGCAGGGCCGGATCCTGTCCGACACCAGGGATCTGATCGAACGCACCACGTCCTCGGCCGAGGCGGTGATGGTGCAGCAGATGCAGGCCGTGCGCGACGAAGTGATGCGGGTCGCCGGGTTGCTCGGCGCGGATGTGCTCGTGCCGACGGTGCAATCCGCGATGGATGCGGCGATCGGTGTGCTGCAGGGCTGGCTCGATGCCGGGTTCGCCGAGGTGCGGGCGGGCACCGATCAGACGACGCGGGCGGTGTACGAGTCCGCGGGCAACGACCCGGCGGCCGCGGCCGTCCCGTTCGGTGCACCCGGCTCGGCGTTCGACGCTGCCGCGGCGATATCGGAAGCCGTGGTCTCCGTCGCGGACTCAGCCACCCAGGCGTTCCAGCAGGTCGCCCAGGACGTCGCCAACGCCGCCCTTCAGCAGCGGCCGTCGCGAGTCGGGGAAGGACGCAGCCGCGGCGTGCTCGGGCAGGACATCGACGGCGGCACCTTGGTCAACACCATCGTGAACCTGACCGGTGTGGTGATCGAGATCGAGGACACTCTCATCAACACCCTCGACGAGATCCGCGAGTTCCGCGGTGATCTCACCGGCTCGTTCGACGAGTCCGGGCGGTTGGTGTCGGATACCGCGGTGCTGATGCAGCGCAACCAATCGAGCTTCGAAAAGGTGATGCACGAGCAGAACCGCATCAACCGCGAGCTGATCAAGGCGGTGTTGCGGTATTTGATGACCGCGGTGGTGATCCCGATCATGACCGCGATCCTCGGGGCGATGATCCAGCTCGCGGTCACCGCCATCGGTGCGGCTATCGGGTCGATCATCCCGGGTATCGGCACCGTGATCGGTGCGGCGATCGGCGCCGTGGTCGGTGCTGCACTCGCCGGGGCTGCGGCGATCTTCACCTCGACTCTGGCGATCGGTGCCGGCGCCGCGATCGACAGCTTCGACTCCGGCGGTGTCGCTATCGGTAAGGGCCTGATGGTCAAGGACACGAACCTGCCGGAGCGGGTACTGGATCCGCGGGAGACCTCGAGCTACGACCGGCTCGGGGTGATCGCTGACCACCTCGAGTCCAGCAATATCCGCCGCACCACGATCCACGCACCGATCCACATGCACGGCCAGCGAACAGATCCGGACCGGGTGCAGGACCGCCTGCTGTCCCTGATGCCGAAGTAGGAGCGCGATGAGCAGCATCTTCCGAGGGTGGCTGGAACTGGGCGAACTCGAGCTGGCCAACAGCAGCCGCGTGGTCGCCTTGGCCGGGCCGCCCGCCGCACCGACCCAGGACGCGGTCGCCTTCGCCGGCGCATCGTGTGTGCCGTGCCGGAATCTGTCGGTCGGTTACGACGATTCCTGGCCCGGGCTGGCCGACTACCTCAGCGACCCGGACTACACCGACATCACCACCGCCCCCTGGTACGACCCGGCGAACCCGGCGTCCGGTGAGTTCTACGGGGTGTGGGTCATGTCGGCGGACGGGTTCGGTGCGGTGCCGGTGGCCCGCGATATCGCCGACGCTGTGTGCGCCGGCGGTGTGGCCGGCCGCCACCGGGACACCTACCGCACGCTGAGCTTCTCGGCGCTGGTGTGGGCGTGCACCCACCGCGGCGCCAGCTTCGGGTTGCGATGGTTGAACTGCCAGCTCCGCGCCGCGCGTAACCCGCAGGTCCTGCGGTACCTCGTCGCCCACCCGGAGGACGGCACCGCGGCCGGCCTCGAGCGCTCCCTGCGCCGCGTCGTACTCACCAGCAGCGCGGTCGAACGCGAGGTCGCCGGCCGACCCACCAAGAGCAATCAGCAGGCGAGTCTGATGCGCGTGGAGTGGGAAATGGCCGCGCTGGATCCGTACGAGTGGACGGCATCCACCACGCACGCTGTGGTGTGGAATACCGATGAGGTCGCCCAGATCGAATGGGCCCACGCCCCCGACTGCACCGACGCCACCTGCGAGCTGCCGGAGCTGTGGTCGACGGTGTGCCCACCGCAGAGGATCGATCTCAGCCCCGCGCCCACCCCCGAGTGCGGCGGCTGTCTGCCGGTGTGCGCGATCGAAACCCGTACTTGGATTCTGGATCTCAGCGATATCGGCGACTGCACCGATATCGCCGTATCGCTGTCGGTCACCGCCGGCGCAACCGACACCACCGTCCAGTTCTGGTGGCGGCCCTGCGGCACCGACAGCGTCTGCGACATCACCGGGGAAATGTCGGTCACCGGTCTACCGGCGGGGTCGACGGTGATCGCCGACTCCCTGACCGGGCGCGGGGTCGCGGTGATCGGCGGGCAGCGGGTGCGGCAGCACGGGATCATCGGCACCCCGTCGGGTGCACCCTGGCGCGGCACGATGCTGGGGCCGGGCTGCTGGGAGCTGGTGGCGCAATCCGCGCCCGGCGCCGACTACACCGTCTCAGTGACCACGACCGGGAGGACCGCATGAGCGACACCACCCAGACACCGACCGTAGGGCTCGGTCTGACCGTGCAGGCCGCGGTCGCCCACACCCGCGCCGAAACCACCACGGGCGACACCGACACCACGGAGGGCGAGGAATAGCGATGGTAGGAGTCAGCGTCCCCAACGTTGCCAACCCCACCCTGGACTGGTTGCGGGGTGTGGCCCCGCCGCCCGTGGCCGGGATCTGGGCGAAGCTGCATATCGGTGACCCCGGCGCCAACGGGACCGCGCAAGCCTCCGCGGTCACCACCCGGGTACAGGTCACTCTCAACGCCGCCAGCGGTGGCTCGATGACCCTGTCATCGGTGTCCGGGTCGTGGTCGATGACCGCCACCGAGAACATCACCCACATCTCCCTGCACGACGACCCGACCGCGGGCAACTTCTTGGCCTCCGGAGTGCTGGACAATCCGCGGCCCGTCGCTTCCGGGGACACGCTCACCTTGATCAAGTGCACGGTCGCCACCACCACCCCCGCAACGTAAGCGCCGGCCGGTCAGGGAGGAGGTAGCGCATGTCGTCCATGGGCATGAACAAGTCCGGCACCGAGGCCATCACCGCGAACCAATGGACGACCTTGACGTCCTTCGTGATCCGCGCCGGATTCCCCGCCACCGTGATCTCCGGCGGAAACACACTGGTGATGGACGCCAACGCCCTGGGGACAATTCGATTCCGCGGCAACTTCACCAGCATCGGTGGGACACAACAGTTCCGGGTCCGGCTCAACGGCACCCAGTTGTTGACCGTGAACACCGCCACCATCGGCACGGTCGATGTCACGGTGAGCGCAGGCGACACCATCGACCTACAGGGCTTCGCGTCCTCGTTCCTGCAGCGCACCGTCGCCGCTGGCGCGACCGAAACGTGGGTCGAGTTCATCCCGAAGATCGAGGCCGGCACGACTGTCGGGGTCGGGTGGGAGGTTGAGGCGGCCGCGGCCGCGGACCGACCCACCGGAACCGATATCGGGATCGGATACAGCATCGACGCCGATGTGCATGTGGCGGCAGACGCCGATGCCGAGGTCACTGTCGGGTGGGGATGGTCGGTCGAGGCCGCGGTCGCGTGGACCCCTGGCGCGGGGATCCCGCTGGCCGGTGGCCCGACCGATATCTCCATCGGTGTCCGCACCGTCGACGGGCGCCCGGTCGGACGGGTCGCATGCGACGAGACCACCGACATCGTGTGGTCCCGTGACCGCAGCCAGGTCACGCGCGCTGAGATCCAAACGTTCGATATCGACGCCGGCGATCTCATTCCGTGGCTGCACTGGATCGACCTCTACGAGGACGGCGAGAAGGTGTGGTCCGGGTCGATCCATGAGGTGAGCACCGAACTGGTGACCGGCGCTACCCGTATCGACGCCCGCGATGTCGGGGGCTTCCAGTGGTACACCCGGGTGCCGACGACCCGGTCCTGGCAGCGGCTCGACCTCGCCCCGATCGCTGCCGATCTGTGGCAGGCGATGCTGGACCTGCACGGTATCGACGCCCGCCCCATCGTGCTGCCGGCTCTGTCGGAGGAGCGCTACGACTACTCCACCACCACCGATTCCAAGATGCTGCACCAGGCGATGGACGAGCTGGTGCAACGCGGCCTGGACTGGACCGTGGTCGCCGGCCGACCGATCCTCGGCACCCCGCCGGATGTCGTGGTCGCCGAACTTGACGAGTGCGATTTCATGGTCGGGCTGCGGCGCGTGCGGTCCGGGAAACGCACAGCCAACGACGTCCGCGTCCAAGGCCAGAACTGGGCGCACACCGAGCGGATCGAGATGGCCGGCCTGCACCTGCAGGCGATGTGGAGCCTGGACAACATGCGCGGCGCGAGCAACGTCACCGCGGCCGCCCGCCAATACCTGCGCGATATCGGCGCCATACGCGACATGCTCGAGGTTCCGTCCGGCGCGAGCCTGCACCCCGAGGCACCCATCAAAACGTCGGACCTGGTGCCCGGCAACGTGTTCGTTGTGCACGCGTCCTCGGCGGGACTGTCCACGCGGATGCGGCTGAAAACCGTTGAGGTCGCGTGGTCCGCCGGCGCTCGTGATGTGCGGGTCACGCTGGATGCGATCGCGCGGCCGATCGAGTTGGGAGGGGCGGCGGGATGACCGGCACCACCGAACGCAAGGATCCGCCGCGGACCGACGCCGAGTGGTCGCGCGACACCGAGCGCCGCCTGGACCTGGCCGAGCACCCGGACTCCGTGCGCTGCGGGGAATGGGTGCTGTGGACCGACCAGGACGGCAACCTGGCCGGCTCCCACCGCGACGGCGGCTCACGCATTCTCGCTACGCGGCCGCCGAGCGGAGTCGATCCGGAAGCGGTCACGGTGCAAGCGTTGCCGTCGATCACCGCGGTACGGACCGGGCTGCAGTCGATCCCTGCGTCCGGCGGCCCGGTCATCTTCGACGGCATCAGCAACCAGATCGGGGACTGGGGCACCGGCGGCGGTCTCGCGCCCGCGGTCGTGGCACCCGAAACCGGGCCCTACGACGTCAGCGCGACCGTCTGGTTCGAACTCGGTGGCGCGTACCTGATGGCGGCCGTGACCGTCGAGGGTGTCACCCGCCTCGGCGGCCGCGTCTACGAGGGTGCCGGCGCAGGCTGGATCCCGGTCACCGTGGTCGGGCAGCTGTACCTCGCCGCCGGCCAGGGCGTGGCGCTCACCGCTGTTGGCGTCGGTGGTGCCCGCAATATCGGTGCGGCTTCCGTTTTCAGCACAGCGGTTCCCACGGCGCTGTCCCTATCGATGACCTCGAGAGGCTGACCATGGCAAACGACGTATGCGTTTCCCGCAATCTGACGATCGTTGGAGGCCAGCTCGGTATCGCGCCCTGGAGCGTGTTCCGGCTCGTCGCCGATGTCACCGGCACCTCCACCGGCGACGGCGCGCTCACCGCGCAGACCCGGCTGCCCGGCAAACTGATGATCGACCAAACGGTTTCCTGGGTGTCGGATTCGCCGCTGCCGTCGCTGATGCTGCTGCGCGTCACCCGCGCATACCGGTCGATCATCACCAGCACACCGAACGCGGTCCAGTTCCGGGAAGCCTGGGAAACAGCGGTCGATGCCACACCACGGACACCGGACCCGTCGCGGTTGGTGAACAGCCAGATGGGGACCAGCTTCGATACCGGCACCGATAACGCGGGCCAGCCGGACTACGGGCGCCTTTATCTGCACCACGACATGAGCAGTTCGGACAACTGGCTGCCCGACCCGCTCCCGGCAGGGGCGACGCTCAATGCGCACTATCGCTGCTACGTGTGGACCCCGCCGCCGTGGTCTCCCAACGCATCCGAGGGGCAGCCGCTGCACGAGGCCCACGCCCGCAGCGTCCGTCTCCAATTGTTCGCGGCGCCCACGCTCGACCCATCGATCCAGTAGGAGCCCCGAGGTGAGCCTGAAAATCTGCACCACCGAATACATGCTGTCCACCCAGCGCGGCACCGACCTCGCCCAAGCATGGCTGCCCTACATCCCCGCCGAACGGTTCGCGACCTCCTCCGCGGACGGCCAAGTCGGGCAGGCACCCGACCCGGTACCGGTAATCGACACGGACCTGATCTGGACCAACACCAGCGGTGCATGGCAGTCCCTGCACCTGATCACCCACCGTGCGCCGCGGAGCATCGTCTCCGGAAACGCGAACACGGTCGTCCTCTCCGATGCGGTGTCCTGGGATATCGGGCTCAGCCCGAACGCGCCGGTACCGCCGGTGACCACCGACGGCATCGCGGGTCGGCTGAAAACCACACCCACCCTGCTCGGCTCCCGGTTCCACTGGTACGCGCGCCTGTTCAACGACTGGGACGACTGGCAAACCATCGACGCCCTCGGCGCGATCGCCGCCGGCGAAACCGTGCAGGTGCGCTACCAATGCGTCGTCACGACACCGGGGGAGTGGCGCACCGGCGGCAACGCCATGCAGGAAGTGAACGCCCGTTGGGTGCGGCTGCAACTGCTGGCCGCCCCGCTGCTGGAGGTGATCTGACCATGACCGAACCCTGCATCGACCCCGATAGCTTCGACACCACCGACGGGGTAATCGGCCCGCACCCGTGGCTGCAATGGCGCCACGTCGAAACCGGCATCGTCGCCGGCAATCTCATCGACCCCCTCACCGACACCGCCGAGATCCTCGTCCACGACCTCACACTCGCCTGGACCAACACCACCCCGATCCCGCAGCACGCCTACGGCATGTGCACCCGCGACGCCAGCCAGGTCATCACCACCGCGAATAAGAGATTCGTCGTCGAACAACGCCGCGGCTGGGCATCCGGTGTCGCCCCGGCCGACCCCGCGACGAACATGGCGACCAGCAGGCACGGTGGCGGCATGGACCGCGGCCTGGACCCGGCGGTGGTGTTCGGTATCTGGGAGCACCGGCAAGGCCGCACCACGACCCCGATCGGCCCCGACGTCACCCTCGCGGCCGGCGAAACCCTCAAGGTCCGGGTCGCGCTGTACATCGTGCGGCTCGCCTGGTCGGCTGACCCGCTACCCGAGTACGTGCCCGAGATCGAGAACCTCATCGACACCGGCGACACCGAGCTCGACATATTCGCCTACCCCGCGCTCACCTGACCGGTGCACGCCTCGTTCGTACCGTGCCGGGGACACCAACGAAAAGGGGAAACACATGTTCGAGCCACCGGAAGGGTCCGCCGATTTCGCCGCCGACGCCGACAAGGCCGAAGCCGCAGACACCCCCAGGCCGCAGGACACCTTGAGCCCGGAGGAGGAGGCCGCCGCCCTCGAGGAGCAGGTTGCCCGGCTGCAGGAGCGCTTGGATGAACGTAAGGCGGCCCTGGCTCGCCGCGACGACCAGCCGCAGGTCATCGACAGCAGCGGCGCGGCCGTCGACCTCACCACCGAGGAAGAGCCGGAGTGGCCGCACCTGGTGATCGAGCTGCACGGCAAACGCGTCGAGGTCAAAGCACCCCCCGCGGCCGCGGTTCGCTACCTGGGCGTGTTCGGGTTCGGTGAGGCCGGTGTCGGCCGCGGCGACTTCCAGGACTTCATGAACCGCCACGTCTCACCGCGCTCGGTGCAGCAGATCAAGGAGTGGACCTACGCCGGGGAGATCGACGAGAACTTCTACGACGATCTGATGAAACGGATCATGACGCTGGGCACGAACCGCCCTACCGGGCCGCGGCGATCCTCGCCGCGGTCACGATAAAGAACTGGCGGCAGCTCCGCGCCCGCCTTGCCCTGGCCGGCATTACTGATCCGCTACGCCAGCTCGGGATGCACCAGCTGCTCGATATCGTCGAGGGCATCCTTGAGGAGGGCAAGGACTCCAAGGAACTCGCGCGTCTGCGCCGCGACCTCTACAAACCGGACCCGACAGAAACCGGGCCGGTCGCGGGCTTCACCCCCGACGAGGAGATGTCCTCGTTCAGGTCGATGCAGGCACAGTTCGCCGCGTTTGGGAAGTGAACAGCAGTGCGCCCCGGCCCCGTTCAGGGGCCGGGGCGCTGGGCGCTCAGCGGCGGTCGAGGGCGACCCGACACCGGCCGATCCGCCACTCCTGGTCCTCGACATCCAGCCCGTTGTCGATCCGGTGGTTGCGCTCCCGATAGGTGGCGGCGAGTTCGGCGCGGATCTGGTCGGTGGTGAGGTGGTCGAGATCGTTCTCGCCGAAGAATTCGATGATCCGGTCGGCGGAGGCTGTGGTGGCGGTGATGGTTCGCATTGGATTCACTTCCTGTCGTGGTGATTTGCCTGTCGATCTGGGTCCGACCCCGGCCCGACGGGTAATACGTTACAACACTAGGGTAGTGAATTGCAACAATGGTTTTGTGTGGTGCCCTCTGCACCGAGGCGACCAGGCCCGTGCATGCCCGGTTCGTACGGTGCCGGGCATGCAGAAACCGTCGATCTCCCGCGATGTCCACTACCAGACCTACGGCACCCCAGGCGGCGAGTTCCTGCCCGCCCCGACCGCCGCGAAGATCACGCACGTACACGAGGACGGATCCACAGTGGACCTGTTCGTCATGTACCGCGACGGCACCAGCAACAAGGCCAAGATCCCGTTCGCTGAGGTGCCGACGCCGGGCCACTGGAACTGGCCGCCCCGCGTCTAACACATCGAGCCCGGGGCGCCGGTGCACGTGCACCCCGGGCTCGTAGCGTGCGCGGCATGGTCTCGTGCTGCGCGCCCTCGGTCACTGGCGGCGGGAACGTGCCCGGTGAGCTACGTGTCTACTTCGTGTGCGGTGACCCTCTCAACCTGTCCTTCCGCAACTGCGATGGGTGGCCGGCCGATCTCGTGGCCACGCTCGAACTCTCGCACCCCTGGGGCTGGTCGCTCTCCGTCGTGGGCAACGTGAACGGTGAGTGGCTGTCGTTCCATGTGCCGGCCGAGCAGGCTCGGATCCCGCGTGATTCCAGCGCCCGGATCCGGTTCGCCATGGAGGGCGTCGAGCCGTACACCTGGCGCGCCGGCTGCGTCTACCACCAGGGCGGCTGCTGATGGCCTGCAGCTGCACCAACTACCTCCCGATCCCCGGACCGCCGGGCCCGCCCGGGCCGCCCGGAGGCGGCGGATACGAGCACATCCAATCGACGCCGGCCGCGACCTGGACCATCGCGCATCCGTTCGCCCGGTATCCGCTGTCGCTGCTCGTGCTCGTCGACGGCCAGATGGTGATCCCCGACGCCGAGTTTCCCGATCTGAACAGCGTCGTCCTGACCTTCGCGGCACCGGTGGCGGGCCGCGCCGAACTCGCCTAGGAGGCATGCCGATATGGCCACGAAGATCATGAACGGGCTGGACCTGCAGGGCCAGCGCATCGTGAGCGTCGGCGACCCCACGCAACCGCAGGACGCGGTCACGCTGTCCTATCTCGAGAACTTCCTGCACGGTCTGCGCTGGAAGGATCCAGCGATAGTTGCCACCACCGGGAACCTGAACCTGGCGGCGCCGGGCGCCTCCATCGATGGCGTCGCGCTCGGCCCCGGGGACCGGGTGCTGGTGAAGAACCAGACCGCGGGCGCGGAGAACGGCATCTACGTGTGGAACGGTGCGGCGGTCGCGATGACCCGCGCCTCCGACGCCGACACCGGCGAGGAGCTCGCGGACGGCACCGCGATATGGGTGGGCCAGGGGTCGACGCAGGAGAACACCCAGTGGGTGCAGACGGCCAACGATCCGATCGTGGTCGGCACCACCGCGCTCGTGTGGACTCAGTTCGGGTCCGGCGGTGGCCCGTCCTACAACGCGGGCAACGGTATCGCGATCACCGGCGAAACCATCAGTGTCGACCTGGACACGAGTTCCGGGTTGTCGCTGTCGGCGTCCGGGCTGCGGGTCGATACCTCGGTGGTGGTGCGCAAGTACGCGGCCAACATCGGCAACGGCTCCTCGACCAGCATCGCTGTCACCCACAACCTGGGTACCCGGGACGTGACCGTGGAGGTGTTCGACAACGCCACCTTCGAGAAGGTGCTCCCCGATATCGAGCACACCGACGCCAACACCGTCACAGCAACATTCGCTGTCGCCCCGGCGACCGGCGCCTACCGGATCGTGGTCCACGGATGACAGTGCGCCTCCTCGGGCCCGAACCGGCCGGCGAGGACGAGGCCGTGCGGCTGCGGGACCTCACCGACGGCTGGCAGATCTACCAAACGTTCACCGTCCACGCGGTCGGCGCCGGCCAGCTGGACCTGGGGTTGTGGATCCCGTACGACTGCACACTCCTCGCACTCCGCTACCGGTGCGCGATCGTCGGTAGCGGCGGCACGGTCGCGGTGGAGCTGCGCCGCAACGGCATCGATCCCGCGGACGCTATCCCAGGGACATCGTTCGCGCCGGCCATCACACCGGCGTGGAACGCGATCAGCATCGACCTCGACGAGGACGACTTGGTGTGGCCGTGGATGACCGCGGCCAACACCGACCCGGGTGCGCAGGTGCGTATGGAGGCCAAGGTGGTGCGCCGGTGATCGTCCAGCCGCCCGCCCTGATGGATCACTGGGACGATTTCGACCGGGCGAACTCGACGGACCTCGGGCCGAACTGGCGCCCGGATTTCGACTCGTGCCAGATTTTCAACCAGCAGGTGCAGATCAGTACCCCGGCTCAGCTCTCCGCCCGGCAAGGCGCCTGGGAAACCTACGTCGCACCGGACAGCCACAACGGCGGCAGACTGATCACCGACAACTGGGAAGTCGCCGCCGAGATCGGCACACCGGCAGGCGGTATCGCAACGGATAACGCCACCGCAATCGGGTGCGGAATGCTCGACAACGGGCCGGCCGCAGGAATGTGCCTCGTGTACGCGATCTTCTTCCAGGGCACCCAGAACGCCACGAACGCGATGGCGATCTACACCTACATCAACGCCTCGATCGTCTCGCCGGGCGGCAGCTGGGGCGTCACACCGGCCACGAGCCGGGCCGCGGTGACCAACCGGGTCGCCGCCGGGGACATCATCCGGTTCCGCCGGCGCATGTACAGCCCGACACAGAGCGTGTTCCAGCTGATCCAGAACGGCATCCTCCGGGTGTCCTGGAACGACTCGGTGGGCATCGTCCCGGCGGGGCAGGCGAATCGGCGGCGCTGGTTCCTGTCGTGCGAGGGCAACGCCGCCGGCGCGTTCTCCGGTCAGTACTACTCGCCGGCGATCGCGAACATCCGCGCCCACGATCGCCCGTACTGACCGTGCACCCTCGGCTCGTACCGTCCGGGCCATGGGCTTCCGCACCGTGTACGGGTACAGCGTCAGCGAGAACGGGTGGCGCATGGTCGACCGCGACATGTGCGTGGTCGGCGGTCCGTCGATCGGGCTACCGAACACCAACACCGCACCACTCCGGGCCGGTGACGCCAGCACGATCCTCGTCGCATGGCTGGCCTGGTACCACCGCAACGTCGAGCCGCTGCGCTCTCCGGTGTGGGGCTGGTCGGCCACCAACGACGTCGCGAACTCGAACCATCTGTCGGGCACGGCGGTGGATATCAACGCCCCGCAGTACCCGTGGGGTTACCGCACGATGCCGCGGGACCGGATCGCCAAAGTGCGCGTCGGCCTGGCGCTGTTCGAGAGCACCGTGTTCTGGGGCGCGGACTGGTCGCGTGCGGACGAGATGCACTACCAGCTCGGATTCCGCGAAGGCGACCCGCGCATCGCCGCTTTCGCTCACCGGCTCAACGCCGGCCATCTCGGCATCTACGGCACACCATCCAAGGAGGACGACGACATGACCCCCGAACAGGACGCGATGCTGCGGCGCGTGCACAAGGAACTGACACAGCCCTACCCGTCGCGGTCCGCACACCGCCAGAGCGACCAACCGGTCGACACGTTGGCCGGCATGCTCCTCAACGCCGACGCCCGCGTGCACGAGGCGTCGATCGAGATCCCGAAGGCGCTGGCCGAACTCCGGGCCAGCATCGACGCGCTGCCGGAGAAGATCGCCGACGCCATCGCACGCAAGGCCGCCGGCTGAACCATGAGCTGCCAGTGGCCAATCGATCCGTCGTGCTGGCCGAAGCTGTGCGAGGACATCGACAAGCAGCGGATGCAGTACGCCGCGGACAGCGCGGTGGCTGTGCTGTGGGCGCTCACCGGCCGCCAGTTCGGGGTGTGCCCGGCGATCGTCCGCCCGTGTCCGACCCGCTGCGACACCGGCCTGTACCCGTACGACCCGTACCTCTATCCGGGGGCGAACCTGCCCGCACCGATGCCGGTGATCCCGATCTGGGAAGACGGCGCCTGGCGCAACATCTCGTGCGGCTGCCGCGGCCGCTGCTCCCGGTCCGGGCCGACCGTGGTGCACCTGCCTGGACCGGTACAGGCCGTGGACGCCGTCGAGATCGCCGGCGAACCACTGGACCCGGGCGAGTACCAGCTCGAGGGCGACTACCTCTACCGGCTGGACGGGCAATGGCCCTCGCAGGACCTGGGTGCTGCGATCGGGAAGCCGGGCACCTGGGCAGTGCGTTACCAGCGCGGCGTGCCGCCGCCGGCGGGAGCGGCCACCCACGTCGGGCAGCTCGCGATGGAGTTCTTCAACGCGTGTTCCGGCGGGAAGTGCCGGCTTCCGCGGCGGGTGCAGACCGTCACCCGGCAGGGCATGAGCATGCAGATGATCGACCCGACAGACCTGTTTGGTGCGGGCCTCACCGGTATCGACACCATCGACCTGTGGATCCGCGCCCACAACCCGGCTCGGTTGGCCACCGGACCGAAGGTGAGGTGAACGGTGGCGGATACGGCGATCGTCGTGGTCGGGCTCATGGCCGAGGCCATGAAACGGGCATTCACCAACGGCCAGACCACACCACCATTCGGCGGCGGCACCGACACCGTACGGTTTTTCGCCGGCGACACGATGCCCCTGGCGGTGTGGAACGGGTACGCCTCCGGCGGCAACTGCGGTGACCCGTTGGCGTGGGTGCGGGTCGTGCGCCGATTCCGCACCACGCAGCTGCCGGAGGAACGGCGCGATCAGAAATCGGAATGCACTGAGACGAAGGCACTCACCGTCGAGGCCGGGATCATGCGCTGCGCTGTGACCGAGCCCGAACCGGACTGGGACGCACTCGAGAAGGAAGCCTTGGCCGCCCTGGACGACAGTGTCCGGATCGATCAGGCGCTGGTGTGGGCGATGGCCGACATCGAGGAGAAGGTGGCACTGTCGACCATGATCGCGGCCGGTGAGCCGTATGGTCCAGAGGGCGGCGTTATCGCCTGGACCCAGTGGGCGCACATCCAACTCCGACAGAAATGAGTGACCTCATGTCTGACTGCACGCGCGTCGCGCGGATCGTCATCGAGCGGCACATCAACGCTCACGGCCAGCACATGACTTCCAGCGCGGTCGACGAGGCCGGCGAACCACTCGATCCGGTCACCTTCGCCGGAATGATGGAACTGGCGAAAAACCATCACCTCGGACTGGGCTGCCGTGGCTAACCAGCGGCCGGTGTACCGGATCGACCGCAACCAGCTGGCCACCCAGCTCACCGGCCCGCAGGGGATCCTGGTCCGCACGGTCGCGATGGTCGACCGGCGCGTCGAGTCCAACGCCAGCAACAAAGCACCGGTCGACACCGGCAACCTGCGCCGGATGATCCGCCAGGACCCGATCACCGTGACCGATCTCAAGGCCAGCGGCGGTGTCACCGCCCACGCCAACTACTCCGCCGCCGTCCACAACGGCTCCGGACCGTACGTGATCCGGCCACGCCGCGCGAAGGCGCTTCGGTTCCAGATCGGTCCGCGGACAGTGTTCGCCGCCAAGGTCAATCACCCCGGCACCCGCGGCCGCCCGTTCCTGGCGAACGCCGCCCGGGAGGAAGCCGCCCGGATCGGCGCCACCTACACCCCGGCGTAGCTCAAAGCCGGACGCAGGACCGCGACCACTGCACCCGGGCACCGGCCTGCCACGCCCGCCGAACCTCGTTCCGCGGCTGCCGGTCCGGGTGCTGCACGAGCGTCGCACCGTCGGCGTGGTCGACCAGCGACGGCACCGCATACGCCACCCGCAACCGCCGGGCCCGCAGCCACCGATCCCAGCGCGAGTCCGCGGCCGCCAGCTCCGGAGCGCGCCCGGTGAACGCGAGCATGTCCCCGATATGGCGGGCACGGAGGCAGATACCGACCGCGTGCAGCATCCGGTCCGCGGTCACCCAGCACGCCCCCTGGGCGTCGGCGCGGTCGAGCGCGGTCCGGATCCGCGACTGCACCCCGGGCGGGCGCCCGGTCCCGAGGTACAGCGACACCACCGGGTGCGGTGCCTCGGCGAGCGCCGCGCGCAGCTGCTCGCCGAACCCGTCCACGGGCAGCGCGTCGTCCTCCAACACGCACACCCACCCCGCGGCCGTGCCGGCGAAGTGCTGCCAGACGGCGCGGTGGTTGGCGACCGGGCCACGGCCGTCGTCGACGGACAGGTGCCCGTCGAGTCGGCCGGCCAAGGCCTGCGCCGCGGTGAGCCGGGCCGGGTGAGCGACTACCCCGAACGCGATGTCAGGCGCCATTGTGCAGCCGCCAGAACGTGTCGAGGTAGGTCGGTTTCAGCGCGTTCCACGACAGTTGCTCCGCGGTCGCGCGGGCGATGCTCTGCGCCTGGCGGAAGAACGCGGGGTCGCTGGCGAATCGGTCGATCGTTGCGGCCAGCGCCTGGTGGTCGACGGTGTGGAGGTCGATATCGGTGCGGGCCCGGAACGAACCGGTCCGGCGTGCCGGCACCAGCCAGTCGGGCTGCAGCAGCAGATTGTTCGGCGAGATATCGGGCATCACCACCGGCAGCCCGGAGGCGAGTGCCTCCTGCGCGGGCAGGCAGAGACCCCCGAACCGGCGCGGCAGCACCAGCACATCGTTCGCGTGGTAAGGCTGCCAGTAGTAGTCAATGTCGTCGTGCTCGAGGTCGACGTGGACATGGTCGGGGAGACGGCGCCCGGCCATCAGCCGCGGCACATACTTCGGGTCCTGGCAGCGGATCGTCACCGAGATCTCCGACCGCACATATTGCAGGGCCTCGATCAGATCTGCGGTGCCGTTGCGGTCGTGGATAGCGGGCCGGCCGACGATGTGCAGGAAGTCGATCGCCCGGCTGCTGTAGTGGGTAGGCGGGCGGACCCGGTCGGCGACGGGCACCGGCAGCAGCATCGTGCGCTGTCCGGGCATCGTCGCGGTGACCTCGTCGTACCGCCACGGGCTGGGTGCGGCGAGCAGGTCCGGGCGCGGAAGGTCGCGGCGGGCGAGGTAGTCGAGGAACTCGAAGTTGTACTGCAGCACCGTCTTGACGCCCGCGGCGCGGGCCACGGTGAAGAGGTCGTAGTTGTATGGGGTCTCCGCCGTGAACACGACGTCCAGGCCGTCGACGAACTCTTCTAAGTGCCGGCGGTCCGGAATTCCCTGAATAATTTTCGCGCCGGGGAACCGCTCCGGGTACAGCCGGCGGGTGGTGCCCGCGGTGAGGTCGACAACCAGCGTTTTCGCGGGGTGCATGTGGCGGGCGAATTCCCAGGTCTGGATGCCCAACCCGGTGTTTTCGGCGCGGCCGATCAGGCCGATCCGCATGTCAGTACCTCCGGCCGTAGATGTAGCCGCCCCGCTCGGGTGAGCCGATGATGTGGGTGTTGAACACCTTGGCGATCTTGGTGACCATCGCCCCGAATTCGTCGTCGGGTGCGGCGTCGAATTCCATGGTCAGATACCGGATCCGCGCCAGGGTCTCCGGAGCGGCGGCGGCGATGAGTTCGCGTTCGCTGCCCTCGATATCGATCTTGAGGACGTCGCAGCCATCGGGGAGGTCGGCGAACACATCGTCGAGGGTGATGGAGGGCACGGTGATCCCGCTGCCGTAGTCGACGATGCGGGAGTTGCCGTGCGCCGGTTCGAGTTGCGCGGTGCCGTGCCAGTCGGTGACCGCGGCCGCGTGGACGACGACCCGTTCGGCCATACCGTTGCCGGCGATGTTCTGCTGCAACAACGCCAGGTTGTCCGGTTCGGGTTCGTAGGCGATCACGGTGGCGCCGAGGGAAGCCGCGTAGATCGAGACGGCGCCGATGTTGGCGCCGATGTCGATCAGGATCCCGGTGTCGCGGAGATCGCCCCGGTGGATCTGGTACACGTTTTCGACCCAGCACTCGCGGATCACGGCTTCGTCGGAGGGGGAGCCGTCGCGGCCGAGGAACCGGTGCGCAGGGTTCGGGGTGAGCACGATCATCGGCCGAGGACCTCCAGGATCGTCGCCCACCGGTCGAGGTAGGTGTGCTCGGTGCGCACCAGCTGGTGGCCGGCCGCCCGGATCTGTTCGCGTTCGTCGTCTCGGTCGAGGTAGTAGTCGATCAGCTCGCGCAGCTGGTCGAACCGCCCGTACTCGTAGAACGCGAGGTGCTTGCGGTCGGTGAACGTGGCATCCATGCCGGGCACCTGCGGGTGGATGAGGAACCCGCCGCGGCCGAGGGTCTCGTACACCCGGTCGGACCAGTAGTCGGGGTATTGGTAGCGCAGGCACAGGGAGTCGCCGACCACGACCCGGGCGTCGGCGTACACCTGGTTGAGTGCTGTGCCGCGTACGACGCCCAGGCCGTCGCCGCCGTAGTGCCGGAACCGGTCCCCGTAGGTGGTGGTCAGCCAGTCCAGCAGCCGCCCCCGGTACGGCCACTCCGGGTGGTAGCGGCGCGATCCGACGAACGCGATATCGAACTGCTCGCCGGGGGTGGCTGGTGCGCACTCGGCGTGGTAGACGCCGGCGGGCAGGTAGTAGCCGCGGATGCGGGTGTTGTCGCTGAGCCATTCGGCCATGAGCCGGTCGGCGGTGAAGAAGTGATCGACCTGCCAGTACGGGTCGCGGCGCATATCGCGCTGCCGCTGCAGCCCGAACCACAAATCGAGGTGGTAGGTGAGGGTGGGGATGCCGCGGCGTTTCAGATCGCGCAGGACGCGGTCGATGCCGGGTGTACGCCAGCCGTGGGTGTGGACCCACACGAACGCGTCCGCCTGCAGGGCGGTGTCGAGGATATCGGCGGCGTGCGTTTCCGACTCCTGGAGGCGGTCGACGGTGTGGCCGAGTGCTTCCAGGCTGAGTGCGTGGTGGGTCTCCGACGTGTAGTCGGTGCGGAAGTTTCCGAGGAACGCTATGCGCATGCCCGGGACGGTAGGAACGCAGGGTGCACGACTACCGCGCCCGACCGTAGCCGGGCGCGGTAGTCGAAGCCCGGGTTAGCTGCCGGGCAGTACCGCGTCGCAGGCCGGCTGTGCCGGTGCGACATCGGCGGCCGGCTCGTTGGACGGGCCGCCGTAGTAGTAGTTCGGAGCGGTGAAGATCGACTGCACCGCGAGGGTGCAGCAGCCGTCGGTGGGATCCGGCGGCGCGATCGGGGTGGTTTCGAAGTGGATATCGGAGACCCCGTCCACCAAGCTCCCGACCGGGGCGAGCAGCCGGCCCGGGGTGAGCTGGGCGTCGATCGGCACCACGTTGTACGGGCCGCGGCCCCACCCCGTGATGTCCATGGTGATCCCGGACATGGTGAAGGTCGACACCTGGCGGCCGATCTCGAGGCCACCGCTCAGCTGCCATTCCTTGACGCCGAAAACGAAGTAGCCGAACTCCTCGCCGGTGACCGCGTCGGACTGGCCGAACACGTCATCGTTGGCCGGCAGAGCGCAGGTGTTTTCGGAACTGGTACCGGACCAGAGTTCCATTACGACACCGGAGTCGGTGACGACCTTGCGGGACGTTTCGAAGCCGACCGGGTTGCCGGCGTAGTCGACGACCGGCGCCCACCCACCGAGCATGGTCCACAGGCAGGTGTCGACACCGCAGAACTCGACCGACACTTCGAACCATTTGATCTCGGGGGCGGTGCGGTCCTGGCCGCAGATCTCGCCGTCGGCGTTCTGCTGCTCCAGTTCCTCCGCGTCCTTCAACACCGGGGTGAGCGACACGGTCACATACCCCTTGGTGACGGCGTAGTTGCCCTCACCCTCCAGTGGCATACCGCATCGGTTCGCCTTGGTCGCCCGGATGCTCTTGCCCCGGACGATCGAAACCCTCTTTCCAGCCATGCTGTTGTTGCCTCCTGCTACTCGTGCGCACGAGCGCCGGCAGGCCGTTTCCCTGGCTGGGACGCTATGAACTGGGGGTGCACGGGAGCTGCCGGCCGGCCGCGGCAGGGGGGAAACGACCCACCAGCAGGGGTGGACCGCGGCCGACCGGACAGCGCTTATTCGAGCGCCGGCGGTGGCCCGACCGGCTGCCCGAGGTCCTGAAGCCGCTGGGCCACATCGCGATCCCAGTCGGCGTGCAGCTCCGCGCGGGCCCGGCGCCGCTCGTCCTGCTGCAGCGCGTCACGCTGGTGCTCGTCGAGCTTCGCCTCGACCTGGCGCACCCGGTGCTCGGCCTGGGCGATGCGTTCGTCGGCTTGGGCCAGGGCGCGTTCGGTGATCCGCGCCGAGAGGTCCTCCAGCGTGACGAGGAGGTCGGCGCGGTTGCGGCGTCGCAGGAATATGCGATCCATGAGGGTGCCGGCTACGCCGCCGACACCGAGGGTGCCGAGGGCGGTGGCGATCTCAACCAGGGTCATGTCGTCGCGTTCTTCCGTCGTCGCAGTCACGGTGGGTCATTCCTCGCCGGTGAGGCTGGGGGACTCGGGGTCTCCGACACCGCTGGAAAGGATGGAGGTGAGTAGCGCGACCGCGGCCGCGGTGGCGGCGATGGATGCCGCGGTGGCCCAGTCGATATCGGTGATCGCGGAGCCCACCGTGATCGACGCGAGTAGCGCCTGGGCGAACGTCTTGACCACCCGCTCGCCGGTGGCCTTCCAGAACCGTGCGGTCGTCACTGTGCACCTCGCTGGTCCCAGCGCGCGATCAGCTCCGCGCGCTTGTCGTCGGGGTCGAACGGGATCCGGTGTGCGCGCAGATGGGTGCGCCACACCTGCACGCCGGAGCCGGGCCCTGTCCGCGGAGGCTCCGCCGGCAGCGCGGCCGCGGAGAGCAGCTCCTGGCCGTTGCCGTCGTTCTTGATGAGCACCGGCCCGTCGCCGGGCTCGTAGGCGGGCATGTCGATCAGGCCCGCGGCGATCACGATCTCCAGCGGCGCCCGGTACGCCGGGCCGCCCGGGCGCACAATCTTGTCGATACGCCACGCGTCCGGCCGGGCCGCGGCGACCAGCCGATTGATCGCGTCCTGACGCAGCACCGGGTCCGGGACCTCGACCTCGGCTGTCTTGCCCTCGACGAGGACGAACACCCCCGCCGGCATCAGCCCGTCACCTCGACCGCGTAGACGGTGGTCGGGCATTCCCACCCGAACCCGAACATCCGTTCGGCCACGGCCTGGCGCTCGTTGGTGGTCGGCTCGACCGCGACCCGGGGAATGATCGGGCCGCGCCAGACGGTCACCGGGCCCGTGGCGTAAACGGTGTTGCCGAGGGCGGTGTAGCCGCCGCCGAACGCCACCCGGTTGCCGAGCTGGGTGACCAGGGTGCTGCCTTGTGCCGAGGTGAGCCGCCGCTCGGCCGCGGCCGCGGACAGGCCGCGGCGGGCGTGCAGGACACCGCCGAACCCGGTCTCGCCGAGTGCTTCCTCCAGCGCGCCGAAGGCCTCGGTCAAGTCGCCGGCGTCCGGGAGTGGTGTGGCTCGTGCGGCGAGTTCGGTGGCAAACGCCTGTTCGACCCATAGCGGGGCGTGCAACATCAGCAGCTGCGCGGCGCGGGCCTGGTTCTCGCTGGTGTCGGTGGCGTACAGGCTGCACTCGTCGGTCGCCCACACGACGAGCGTGGGGAATGTGTCATCGTCCGGGCGGGCACCGGTTTTCGTCTGCGCCGGCGGAATCTCGGGGTCTGGGCACGGCTCGTGCTGCCAGATGCCCGAGGGCCCGCAGTTGGTCGGGGTCCAGTGCACGCCGCCGAGCAGTCGGGCCGGCGGGTCGAGGTCGATCGGCGGCGCAACCGACCACAGCCCGAACGGCTGCGGTGTTTGGGGAGGCCGGTGTGCTGCACACCGGGCGGCATGAGCGGGGTGGTCATCGAGGTCTCCTCGGGGTGGGTGATGCGCTACCGCCGAGGCCAGCCACGATTGGGCTGGCCCCGGCGGTGCGCGGGATCAGGACCCGCTGGCGCAGAGCACGTCCAGCCGCTGCCCGATAGCACCGTCCGGGCAGACCGGGATGGTGACCACGACGGAATCACCGCAGCGCTTGCCGACGTTGAGGCCGTCCTCGGTGAACATGCGGGTGTAGCGGTTGATCTGCAGCAGTTCCCGCGGGTACATGACGCCGAGGTCGATGATCGGCTTGACCAGCGCGAAGTAGGCGCCGGCTTCCCACAGGGCGATATCGACGGTGGCGGGGAACTGGGTCCAGTTCGGATTCCACTTCTGCCATTCGCCGACGAACTGCAGCTGGATCCGACGCTGGTTCAGCCAGCCGAGGACCTGGGCGTCGGACACGTCGAAGGTGCTGATGCCTTCCTGGTTGGCGATGTCGTTGCGCATCAGCTCGAACACCCAGGTCGGTGCCGCGCCGGCCACGATCGCGTCCCGGGCCAGGTTGCGGGAGGCCCGCACACCCATCGCCGCGATCGCCAGGCTGTTCAGAACGCTGGACGCCGCCGCGATTTGCGAGCCGGCCGGGATCACCAGGTCGCGGGTCGTGGGATCGGTGAGGATCTTGGTCAGCATCCACATCGACCGCTGCCGCTGCTGGGCAGCCAGCAACTTCTGCGTGAAGGTGTCGACGACCTCCGGCCAGACCTGGTCGCTGATGATGTCGGACTCGATGCACAGCGGCAGGTAGCACAGGGACAACTGGGCGAAGTCCTCCGGGCAGGGCACCGTGTGGCAGCGCTTCACCGTGGGCGGGTCGGCGTCGAGCTCGGCGGCGCACAGCACCTGCCAGTCCAGGGTGATGTCGAATTCCTCCGGCCAGGAGATCGAGCACCGTTCGGCGGTGATCTCCGGCAGCACGAACAGGTCGCGTGCCGGTTCGACCGGGCAGAAATCGTAGGACACCTGCGGCGGCGGGCAGCACGCCGCGGTCAGCGAACCGTCCGGCTGGATGGACGCGGCCACCGCGGCGTCGAGGACCTCGTTGAGGGTCTCGTGGTCCTCGACCGCCGGCACGTCACGTACGTACTGGCCGAGGTATTGCGGGGTGTGCCCGGACGGCTCGCTGGCGCCGTTCGGGCGCGCCATCGCCGACCCCGACCCTTTCGCCGCGGCGGCGAGTCCGGCGGTGATCGCGTTGAGCTTCACCATGCCGGGCACGTAACCGGGTGCGTCCGGGCGCATCTGCCACCCGGCGGTGGGGTTCGGTGCCGGGTCGGCCGGGATCTGGGGTGCGCGGCCGCGGTTGGCGCCGGCGAAACTGGTGCGGCGCCGCGGCTTGCTGGCGGCGGTGACCGTTTCGGTGGCGGCTTCCCGGGTGGCCTGCTCGGCTTCGGCGACCACCTGGTCCGCGTCGGCCTGGTCCTCGGTGCCGTCCGTGTCGTCGGCGTCGGTGGTGTCGTCCGCTTCCTCGGTGGTGGCCTCGGCCTGTTCGCGTTGGCGGCGGTCGGCGACCAGCCGGGCGGCTTCGGCGCGGCGGGCGTCGGCGTCGTCGAGGCCGGCGACCGCGGTCTCGAGGGTGTCGAGCGCCTCGGTCACTACGCGCAGCGCTTCGACGTCGGCATCGGACAGGTCGGCGGTGTCGGCTTCCACCGACTCGGCGATCCGGTTGAATTCGGCGGTGGCGGCCTCGTGCAGGGCGGCGAGTTCCTCGCGGCTGGTGGGCAGCGGGTTCGGCAGTTCGAATGGCATCGGAGTTCCTTCGGGGGTGCAGGAATACGACAGGTCGTCGGCTCCTCCGGCCCGCAGCCAGCAAGGTCACCGGGTACAGCTGTGGCGTCCTCCGGCCCGCAGCCAGCAAGGGTCACCAGGTCCAACCAGGGAGTCGCTCCGGCCCGCAGCCAGCAAGGTCGTCCCGCGTGATGTCACGCTATGAATCGGGGGTGCACGGCTACCCCGGCTTCGGTCCGGCGACGGGCCGGATGGTGCCGCCGCCGGCCAAACTCCGCTGCATCCGCGCCTCCACCTGCGAGGTGTAGGTGGCTGTCGAACCGTCCGGTTTGGTCAGCTCGTAATGGATCTGCTTCGGCTTCTTCTGGCCGCCGCACCCGCATCCCATGACTCACGCCTTCCTGTTTCGAACCGCGGCGATGAGCGCGCGGGCGGTGGTGCGCCGGCGTTTGCGGATGAGGCCGAGCGCGGCCGCGCGGCGTGCCTCACCCTGCCGGTACTCGTGGACCGCGGTCCGGGCCACGAACCGCAGCCGGGTTTCGTCGGGGTCGGTGCGCCGATACCGCGGGGCCAGGGACGCGACGAGGACCTTGACGCGGCCCTCTTCCTCCCGGGCGCGCAGGACCGGGAACCCGGGTGTGTTCACGCTCAGGGCGGCGACGAGTTCGAGGTGGCCGCCGACGCTGCGCCAGTCCCCGGACAGCGGCGCCGACAACCCGTCCCGCACCTGCTCGTCCGTCGCGGCGGGGTGGGGGACACCGGACACCCAGATGCCGTGGGCGTCCTCGCCGGCGCGCACGTAGGCCCAGGAGGTGCAGAGCGTGTCGTAGTGCTCCGATGCGGCGCGGGCGTCCAGGCCGTGCCCGGCGTGGCCGCCGCCGACGGTGAGCCGGCCGACCGGCAGCCGCACACCATCGGAGGTTTCCACCGAGGACACATGGAAATGCGCGTAGGCCGTGGCCGACCGCGGCGCGGTGACGCACCGGTCGGAGATCCCGACGTGGCAGATACCCCACACGGCGAGGTGTCCCTGGATCCGGCCGTCGTCGGTCATGTGCAGCGGCGTCGGTTCGGTGAACCCGGGGTCGGCGAACATCGTTCCGGACGGCCGGAACCAGGGCCGCACAGCTGCAGCGGCGAGCAGCTGCTTGTCGACATCGGCTGTGTCGGCCGGGGTGTCGATGACATCGTCGTCGAGGGTGATGGTGGTGGCGCCGAACCGCGGTGTCGTCGCGGCCGCGGCGACGAGTTCCTCGTCGGACTCCTGGTCGAGGGTGATCGAGGTGTTGCCGAACGCCGGGATCGCGACCAGGGTGGCGGCGGTGACGATCGCGCTGGTGGTGACCGCCAGCAGCTTCGCGTCCTCCTCGACGTCGTCGAAATCGAGGATCGGGTTGCCCTTGTCGTCGCGGATCTCCCACTCGACATCGGCCAGGTCCACGCTCGGCGCGGTCACTCCCTCGCGGATCTGCAGCGCCGCCTCGGCGGCTTCGGCGGTGTCGATCAGATGGCCGGCGCCGATGACCTCGCTGCCCTGGACGCTGATGCTGTCGATCGCGCCGACGGTGAATGCTTCACCGTGCATGGGGATGTCCTGGCGTTGCCACCGCAGCGGCAGCGGGGTGTCGCGGAACCGCAACGCGATATCGGCGGCGAGCATGCGGCCGTCGTCGGTCGGCACGCCGAGGTGGGCGAGCACCGCGGTGAACGTCTGCATGGGTCGGATCCTCTCGGGTGGGGGTGCAGCGGAGGTGATGTCGCCGATCCCGTTCGGGTCGTCGCGGGCGCGGATGACGCCGTCGGCGGCGCGGCGGTCGATCTCGTCCTGCCGGGTGCCCTCGCGGTTTCGGACGGTGGCGTTTCCGGGGCCGCGTTCGGTGTGCCGGTCGCTCTCGTCGGGGAGGTCCTCGTCGGCGCCGACGACGATCAGGGCGCACCGGCAGTTACACACCTCGCTGGCGGGGGCGCCGGGTTCCCCAGGCCACCGCATCTTCACGCCGCCGGGTAGCTCGAATTCGCCGTCGAGGGGCTGGCGTTGCCCGTCGACGGCGAAATGCGTGTCGCGGGTGCGGCCATCGATGGTGGCCAACCAGACTTTGTGGAGGTCCTCGCCGGTGATCTCGGCCATCACGCGGGCAGCTTCGAGGCGGGCGCCGTTGAGTGCACCGCAGGTTTCGGTCCGGGCCACGAGCGCCGGGCGGCGCCCGCCGAACGTGTCGAGGTTCTCGGCCGACAGGATGCGGGCGACGCGGGCGGCTTGCTGGTCGGGGGACTCGCCCTCGCGGGTCGCGACCGCCAGCTCGTCGGCGATCAGCCGGAACGCGGTTTCGGGGGTGCGGACCATCCGGTTGTTCACCGCGGCGAGGTAACCGTCGACCCACTCCTGCACGGACGGGACCGCCATCACCAGATCCGGAGTCAGCGGCTCATCCTCGTCACGATCCCGGTCCCGGGGCCGCTCATCCTCGGGCTCGGGCTCGTCGGGGAGGTCGTCGTCGCGGTCCGGCGCATCCGGCGGCGCGGGGCGGTCAGGGCCCGGTTCGGGTTCGCCCGGCTGTGATGGCGTACCCGGTGCCGGCGTGTCCTCGTCGCCGCCCGGGGTGGTGCCCGGCAACCCGGATCGCGCTGCGGCGGCCGCGCCCAGCGCGATCACTTCCGCCGCGGTGATGCCGAGGCCGGCCATCTCCGCGGTGAGCTGTGCCCACATGATCTCGGCCAGCCCGGCGAGGAAGACACTGGCCAGGATCTCCTCCCAATCCGCTTGCGACAGCGCGATCGCGTCCGGGTCCGGCGGGATCGGTTCCGCGGCGGCGGCGGTCAGCTCCTGGTGGAACACCGCGGCGCGGGCCTTCGGCAGCCATTGGGCGTAGGCGTCGGCGGCGAGCACCCGGATCCGGCGCTCCATATCGAGGATCGACAGCAACGCGGTCCGGCGAAGGCCTGCACGGCTGCTCATCGCAGGGCCGCCCGGATTTCGTCACCCACGGCCACCGGGCGGCCGGTGGTGAGCGCCACCCGTGCCCGGTCGGTGACCAGTGCGCGCAGCCGGTGCGGGTCGGCACCGATGCCGTGGGCGATGTCGTCGGTGAGGCCGGCGTCGTAGCCGGCGATCAGCCGCGGCACATCGCCCGGTTCCGCCGGCGGGATCCTCGTGTACACCTGCCAGGTCGGGAGATCCCCGAGGGCGGCGAGGTCGGTGCGGGTCGCGCGGCGTTTCCCGGCGAGTTCCAGCGCGCGGGTGAGTAACAGCGTGGCCACGGCGCGGGCAGGTTCGGCGGACGCGGCGATATCGTCCTCGTCGCCCGGCTCCGGTGGTTCCTGTTCGCGGGCCGGCTCGATCTCCCGCGGCGGTGCCGGCGTAGCCGGGCCCGGCTGATTGAGTTCCGGCAGCCGCACGCCGAGCAGCGGCGCGAGGACGGTGATCAGTTCGGGGTTTTGGGCGGCCTTGTCGCGGGCCAGCTGCCGCCACCCGTCCGGCGTTTCGAGGTCGTAGCCGTCCTCGTCCGGATTGAAACCGAGGTGGGTGAGCAGCGCGCGGTTTGTCAGTGCGCCGCGGTCGTTGGCTTCGCGGGCCTCGTCCTTGCGGTCGGGGTCCTGGGTGAGCGGGGTGGTGTCGTACCAGACGACGAACCGGTCCGGATCGAGGTTCAGTCCCTCGTCCTCGTTGAGGCGTTCGATGATCGGGCGCAGCAGCGCTGTGGTCACGGCGTCGCAGATCGTTTCCAGCAGCGGCACGATATGGGTGGCGACCGCGTCCTCCCGCATCGCCCACGCGTTCCAGTGGTTCATCGACGCCAGACCGAGGAGCTGCTCGGCGGGGATATCCATCGCCAGTGCCAGCCGGCGGATCGCGGCCTCCCGGATCGCGAGCTGCTCCTTGTTGATATCGGAGTGCAGGTCGATCAGCTTGACCTTGTCGGTCCACTCGCCGTCGGTGCCGGCCACGATCGGCAGGTGCGCTGCCATGGAGTCGGGATCCTTGGCCGCCGCTTCGGAGACGTCGAACAGCATGTCCTGCAGATCCATCGCGCCGGCGTCGACGGGCTCCGGAGCGGGTGGCGGCAGCTCCGGAGCGTCCGGATCCACCCCTGCGGCTTTCGGTGCGCCTTGTGTTTTCGGCAGGGACATCTGGTTCGGGACGAACAGGATCTTGCCGCCGATCAGGCGCGACTTGCTGGCGTGCCGGATGGTGGCGGTGGTCTGCACGATCTCCAGCAGCGTGGGCAGCGCGGACCTGGTCGGCGAGTCCGCCTCCTGGCTGTTGCGCGGGTGGGCGTTCCAGACGCGGAACAGCACATCGCGGTCCGGGTCGTACTCGTGCTCGGTGCCGTCCGCCAGGACGAGCGTGATCTGCCCGCCCGCCTTGGTTTTGATCTCGGACCGGTCGAGCAGGTGCCATTCCTCGATCACTCCGTCGCGGCCGGTGCGGCGGACGATCACCGCGACCCAGCACTCACCCGGCACGGTGAGGAACACGGTGGTGCGTTTCAGTAGCTGCGCCTGCCCGCCGGGGCCGCCGGCGATATCGCGGACGATGCCGTTGACACGGTCGTTGTCGGTGCGGCCGGTCGGCCGGCCCGTCTCCTCATCGATCTCGGAGGCGACGAGCCGGCACCGGGAGGTAGCGCTGGACAGCCAGGTGCAGATGTAGCGCAGCTCGCCGCACAGCTCGTACATCTCCCACGTCCGCGGCGACCAGGCGCCGTCTTTACCGTCCTTGCGGCCGAGGGTCGTCCGGAACGCTTTCGCGGGATCCCGGACCGGTTGCACGGCAGCAGTCACGGTGGGCTTGCGTCGCGCGAAGATCCGGGCCATGGTCGCGGACGCTACGAACCCGGGGTGCACGGACCGCTGGTGTCACTACAGGTCGTCATCCCGCCTGAGGGTGGCCTCGGCGAGCAGTCCCGCGAGGTGGGAGCTGGCGAATACGAGTAGCGGCAACGTCCACCAGGACAGGCCGGCGGCGAGGATCGCGGCCGGTGCGGCGGCCGCGGCGAGCCACATGCTCACACACCACGGGCAGTGCACCAAGTAGGTGATGCGGCTGCCTTGGCGGAGTCGGCGGACGAGCATGGCGCGGAAGGGCTCGACGAGCTTGTCGAACACCACCAGGCGGGTGAGGCGGACGACGGCCAGCAGGTACAGCAGGGTGACGATCAGTACGGTCACTTGCTCTTCTCCTGCCCTGCGGTCGCGTTCGAGCGCCACTCGGTGTATTCCTCGTCGAGTTCGGCGCCGGTCAGGGGACTGCAGCAGCGGTGCTGCAGTGCCCACATGTTTTCGGCGAGCCGGTAGCCGGCTATCCACGCTTCGCGCCACATCCGCTCCGGGTCGCCGACGCGCCGGATGGCGGCCTCCTGTTCGGCCGTGAGGTTCAGGACCTCGGGGATGTCTTCGGGCGCCGGGGCCGGCCGGTAGGTTTTGCGGTGGACGTCGTTTGTGCAGGGGTAGAACTCGCCCTCCACGCCGCGGATGATCCAGTCGCTGGGCCGCGCCCGCATCGTTCCCTCCAGGGTGCGGATGCTGAGGACGTGGCTACCCGATGCCGTGCCAGGACAGGGCCCGTTGATCGCGCAGCGGAATGTGGCGGTGCCGCCATTGCTAACTATCCAGTCGATGATCGCAGTGGCGCCGTCGGCGGTGCCGTCCCATTGCAGTGCTTCGATGGTGACGGGCAGTTTCTGAAACCTCTGAGGTTCGGCGGTGACGTTTCCCATGCTGCGGACGCTACGAATCGAGGGTGCAGCGAATTTCAGTCCGGGGAATCGTGTGAGAAGCCGTCGCGCAGCTGCACCCCGGCTACCTCCAGCAACCCGAGTTGCGTCCAGGTGGGCGAGCCGGGTCCTGAATCCACGACGGTCACTACATGGCTGTCGTCGGCGTTCAGTTGGCCGGCCACCACCACGTAGTCCACCAGCAGGCCGGTGTTGTCGGGGTCGTAGGCGTGGATCGTCGCCCGGATCGCGTCTGCCAGCGCATCATCCGCGGCGGCCTGCTCGGGTGTACGGGGCATCGTCATGCCGCGGACGCTACGAACCAGGGGTGCAGCCGACAGCCGGGCCCGGAAACGAACTACGGCCACCCGTTGAAGGGGTGGCCGTAGTCGATGATGAACAAATGGCGTTCCGTTTGCACTCTGGCGGGTGCGGTGCCGATACTACTCGACCGGTTCGCGCGGCGGGCTGAGATCGATACCGTGTCCGATCACCGCGCCGTCCGGTTCGCGTCCCGGCCAGAACATTTCGGGGCTCCCTGCCGCGTCCATGTACATGACCCAGCGGGTGCCGTCGTCGCGGATTCCCTCGATCCATCCGGCATGTGCGGGGAACGTTTCGCGGGAGACTTCATGGCCGGCGTCGTCGTGGTGGATGCGGGTCGCGGTGAGTGCGCCGCCGGGGTATCGGCCGATGGTGATGTTCTGCATGATGCTCCTGTCCCTACGTGGGTGGGCCGGAACATCCATCCGGTGAGTGCCGGTAGCACTCTATCTCGACGGGCCGGCTGGCCGCCGATAAGTGATGCTTACCGGCGCCCAGTGCGGCCACGAAAGTGCTTTCATCATGGGCATGGCCACCATCGATCTCAGCGTTGCCAAGCTACTGCCGGCGGACGACCCTCGTGTCCGCAGGTACGTCCGCCTGTTCGAGACCCCATTCGAGATTCGGGCCGATAGGCGTGACCGGCCGGGCAGCGAGGGCGGTGGCCGCGGTTGGGAGGTGGATGACTCGGCGCGTTGCCGAAACTGCGGGCACCGCCGTGACTGGCATTACCGCGGCCGTTCCGGCTGTGACTACGGTCCGGAGTACTGCTCGTCGGGGTGTCGCGAGTTCTTGTCGCCGGTGCTCGAGGATATGGAGCTGTGCCGGTGCGGGCACCGTCGCGAGGTGCACGGTGGGCCGTGTTGGACGGACAACGACAACGGCAGCAGCGAACCGGATTGCGAATGTCCGGAGTTCACGCCGGTCTTGGCGTGATGGGATCTACGGCATGAGTAGCGAATTGGTCAACTGCTGGTTCTACTTGCGCTGCCCGTCCGCGGAGCATCCCGGAATGTTCGATTACGAGAGCTTGTATATCGACGGCTATGCGAACGATGGGCACTTGCACACGCCATATCCGCCAGCGGTAGGCGATACGATCGCGCTGCATGCCCGGAACCTCGACTTGGACGGAGTCTTCCGGGTTATCGCCCGGGACTGGTCTCCGGTCCAGTACGGGTCCTTCAACTGGCGGCACGGCCAGCAGCGCCCCAAGGCTGGTCCGATCCTGCAGTTGATCGTCGAGCTGGCGGAAGGGCCGTTCCAGAACGAGGCGCCGCGGCCGCCGGACCCCGACGAGGAGGAGCTCGCATCATCCTGATGTCCTATCAAGATGATGGTCCAGGCCCCTTGCATGGCACATCATTTTGATAGGTCGAGCGGGGGTCAGTGCTTGCAGCCTGGCACTTCTTGGGGTGTGTAGATGACGTAGCCGCAGGTGCGGCAGGTATGTGTGCGGTGGTGGCCACCGATGAGCGGGCATGGTGTCGAGCCGACCAGGACGCGGTTGGCGCCGAGGTGGTGGCCGTTGCGGCACCGGACCGGTGAGGGCTCGGCCATGCCCTGTGGGGTGGGGTAGAGGCGGAGCGGGTCGGGTACGACGCGCCCGTCGACGGTGTAGATCGGCCGCCAACTGTTGTCGTACATGCGTTCGATTATGCTCGCCTAAGTGATCCAAATCGGCGACATTGTGACAATCGGTGCGGGCGGTCAGAACCGGTTCACCGTGGCGAGGATCGACGAGGAGGGGCGCGCTGTGCTTGACCCTGTGGACGACGCCCCGGGCGCGTACCAGTTCTCGATGCCGCTGTCGGCGCTCAAGAAGGTCGAGACGTAGCGGCTCGGCTGCTGCGGATGACGGTGGCGACCGCGAGGATGTCGCATTCATCGGTGGCTGTGTCCGGGCGGTCGTCCGCGGCCTTGTTCGCCAGCGCGACGATGACGTCCTGGTCCACGCCGTAGGTTTCGGCGATGCGGTGCAGGGCCCGCAGTTGGCTGCGGCCGGGCCGGTCGTTCGGGTACTCCGCGCGTACCGCGGCGATGGTGGTCTCGAATTCTTCCCGGGCGCGTGCCAGTGGCAGTGGTCCGCCGCCGGCGCCGCGGCCGGGCCGGGCGAGGTGCCATGCCTGCCATGCGGGGCGGTCCTTCCAGCCGGGGGTGTCGTCGATCCATACGGCCGGCGGTGGGCAGGGGTGGTCGGTGCCGGCGTAGCGGGTGCGCCACTTCGAGACGGTGGCGGGTGAGACGCCGAGCAGTTCGCCGATGCCTTTGAGGCCGAGGTAGGTCTCCATAACAACTCCAAATGTCTTTGTCGAACGTGTGGACAAAGACTAGCTACCCATTGGAGTGTTTGTCTACGGTTTCGACAAAGATGGCTAGAGGGTGCGGGTCCAGCGGCCACCGGCACCACCGCTGCCGGGCTGCCGGCGGACCGGCGACGCCAGCTGCGCGGTCGAGGAGGTAAGCGTGACGAGCCGGTCGTACACGATCACCGCGGCCGCGACAGCGTCCGGCTGGTGCTGGCCCACGTGCCAGCCGACCGCCTTCGATTCCAGCTTCTCCAACCCATGACCGAGGACGACGCACTTGCCGAGTTCGACCGCGTTGCGCATGCCGACCGACCGGGCCAGCGCATCGGCATTGGACTTACCGCGCCACATGCGGATCCGGAACGGCATCGCCTGCCCCGGGTAGCGTTCGTCGCGGATCTTCTTCCACGCCTCGACGACGGTGCGCCGGTAGGTGGTCGCCGCGCTGTAGCCCTCCACCGCGAGCTCGTGGGCGTGGGTCGCGAGCGCCAGCTCGACGCCACGCTCCGCCCATTCCGCGGACGTCATGTGCTTGGACCAGTCGTGGGTGAGGACAACCTTGCCGTCAGCGGTGAGGCCACCGGCGACGACGCCGGCCTCGTCGCTCTTGCCGGTCTCGGCCGGGTCGATCGCGACGACCCGCAGCGTGGTGGCCGGGGCGTCGCCCATGACGCGGTGATCGTCGAACCAGGCTTGCTCGAACAAACCGCCCTCCCGGGGTTTGGGGTTGCCTTGGTACATCGCCGACCACACGCGGGCCGGGCTCTGTTCCCGTCGTTTGATCCAGTCCTGGTTACGTGGTGATTCGAGGAGGACGCCGGGTTCACGGCCGAGGGAATCGAGTACGCCGTCCTCTGCGATGGCCGGGAAGTTCAGTACTCGCCACTCGTCGGGCATCAGCTGCTGCAGGTAGGCGAGGGCGTCGAACTCGTTCCAGCGGGTTGAGATGGCCACGATCGGTGCGTCACCGCCGAGGCGCTGCAACGCCACGGAGTCCAGCCAGGAGTTCACGCGGCGGCGGATCGCGGCGCTGTCCGCGTCCTCCATCGATGCGTACAGGTCGTCCAGCAGTAGGTAGTCCGCGGGGACGCCGGGGAGTTTCGTATCGATGCCGGCGGCGGTGAGTGAGCCCTTGTGGCCGCGGAGGCGCCAGAACTTGGCGGCGCTGGCCCTGCGGGGTATCGCCAGGCCGAGACGGTCCGGCAGCGGCTCGCCGGTTTCGGCCGCGGCGCTCGATCCGAATGTCTGGATGAGTCCGCGGATCTCGGTGGAGTGTTTGAGGGCCAGGTGCTCGGCGTGGGTGGCGATGACGCACCGCCAGTCCGGGTGCAGCATCATCGCGCGCAGGGTGCCGGCTATCGCGACTCGCTGGGACTTGCCGGTTTGCGAGGGCATCGAGATCATGAGCCGCGCCGCGGGGGTGGAGAACGCCCACTCGAGGTGTTCGTCGATCATCTGCAGCGCTGGGGTTTGCTGGATGCTGGGGTCGAGGTATTGGGCGAGTGCGCCGGCGGTCGGGTAGTCGCGGGCGGCGCGTAGGCGTACGAGTTCGCGCCGCAGGAACTGCTCGTTCGCGGCGGTCTGCATGACCGCGGCGGTCATCAGAAGAGGGCGAGCTGGTCGACGGGCGCGGCCGCCGGTGGACGGCTCCGGCGGGGTGGCGGGGCGCCGCAGTACTTGCGGTAGGTGTCGGCGCGGTGCTGCTGCTCGCGACATCGGGCTCGTAGCGCGCGGATCTGGTCGACCGCGGCGTCGAGCTGGTCGCGGGCCCGCTGCGATCCTTGCTCGCACTGGGACACGGTGAGTTCGCACCACCGGTCGAGGGCCTCGACGCGTTGGGCGGCTTCGTCGGCTTGGGCCTGGGCGACGAGGTAGCGGGTCATCATCTTGGTCATCGGCCGGGCCCGCACGTATTTGATCTTGCGACTACGACAGCCGCAGCGGGCGGCGATCTCCTCCACGGTGAAGCCCTCGACGGTCAAGCACGCCACCAACCAGTTCTGGTCGTCCTCGTCGAGCTGGAGCAGCTGCACGCCGCCGGCGCGGGCCGCGGCGGCGAGCATGGGATCCGGGGTCCACTGCGGTGCCGGGATCCGGGCCTGCACCGCGGCGGTCACGACGTACGGCCTTCGAGCGCCGGCGGTGCCGTGGCCGCGCTGAGGGTGGCGTACTCGGCCAGCGCTGCCCGGAATTCCTCGGGGCTCATCCGCGGGCCGCCGGCGTCGGGCTGCTCGCGGTTGAGGCCGTGGAGTTTGTTCATCGCCTCCATCACCCGGATCACCACGGCCGCGGCTTTGTCGTCGGGTGGTTTCGGGTCGTCGTTCTCGTCGAGGGCGGTGCCGGTGGCGTGGGGCCACCAGGCGCGCAGCAGGGTTTGGTATCGCTGGTCCTGGATGACCCGGTACTGGTCGACGGTCGCCGACTCCCACTTGTCGAGCAGCGTGTTCACTGCGCGGCGGGCGCCGGCCTCGGTTTTCCAGTCGGTGCGGTCGGCGATCTCCTGCCAGGTGTGGCCGTCGATTCGCATCTGCAGAGCGAGTAGAGATCGGGCTCGTTGGTCGGGGCGGTGATGGTTCGCCACGGGGCCACCTCCTGCTCTGCTCGAAGGCACCAGGGTTCGGCGATTATTGTACGGCGAATTGTGTCACCCGTTTGGTGGTGCGGGTGTGTGGTGATCGTGCGGTCAGGCTGCTATTTCCGCGAGCCGCCGCTGGGCGATGTCGGCGTATTCGGGTACGCCTTCGGTTCCGCTACCGGCAAATGGGTCGAGTATTCGGGCCTCGGGGCGGGTGGTGCGGACGAGGTCGCGCATGAGGTCGACGGGTTTCGCGGTGATGTGCTGGCGCGCTTTCCCGCGCGGGCTGGGGTGGGTGTAGACGCCGGGGAGGAATGGTGGTTTGTGGTCCGGGTCGAGTTGCCCGTTGGATCCCCAGAGAACGTATTCGCATTCGTTGCGGAATCCGGGCTGTGGTCTGGCGCTGGTTTTCTGCCACACGACAATTCCGCGCCATCTCCAGCCCGCGATTTGCAGGGCGTCGGATATTGCGGGGAGTTGCCGCCAGTCGGTGAATACCAATGCTTGGCCGCCGGGCCGTACGAGGCGCAGTGTTTCGGTGAGCCATATGGACGACCAGATGGTGAACGACCGTTGGTCACGTTGGTCGGGGAAATCGGGCATGGCGAGTCCGGACACGGAATCGGTGGACACGTATTTCTCGATCGCGCTGCGGCTGGTCCGTTCCGCGCTGGTGGTGCCGCCGGAGCAGTACGGGGGATCGGTGATCAGGGCGTCGTAGGAGTGGCCGGGGAGTTCGCGGAGGGTGGCGAGGGACTCGCCGCAGACGATCTCGTATTCGGACATGCGTTCGACTGTATCTCCGGTGACCTGCGGAAATGCGGAACGAGCGCCCCGGAATGTTCCGGGGCGCTCGCTCGGGGATCGGGGGTCAGGAGGCGGGTGGGTTATCCCGGGGGACGACGATCGTGTTGACCGGTTTGCCGTCGCGGACGAGGAGCGTGAGCGGCCGGACGGGGGCGCTCTCCTCCACCGCTCCTTCCCCGGAGATCGGGTGGCCATCGCGGACGGTCACGGTGGCGCCGTGCGCCCAGGGCCAGCCGCGGGCAACATCCGCGTCGTCGGCGCGCTGCCAGATGTAGCCGGTGTCGTCGATCACCACGTCCCCGTGCTGCCAGAGGGTGCCGTCCTCGGCCTGGCGTTCCAGCTCGTTCATCGTTGGGATCCTTTCATGGTCACGGAGCCGCCGCACCGGGTTACCCAGGCGAGTACGGGCTCCAAGCTGAACAGGAGCACATCGAGTTCGTGGTCGAGGATGTGGCGGTAGTTGGCCGGCACCACGAACTCGAGGGCGACCCGGTCAACGGGGATTGCCTCCGGCTCATAGGGCGCCGGGGTGCCGGTGCGTGTGGGTCTCGAGTCGGCTGGTGTGCAGGACAGATTTTCCTGGTCGGGACACGGGAACCGCGGCGGTTCGGCGTTCGTTGAAGTAGACATAACGGACCCCTTAAGAGGGCCGACACGGAGGACACCCAGGTAGCATCCGTGGCAGGCATCGAAGGTGAGGAGATACGGCCAAATGGGTGCTTCACGCACTACCAGCAATCCGGTATTCAAGAATCTGCCGAAGCAGGAAACCGGCTACGCGGGCTTCGGCTCGACCGCCGCCGGCGCGGGTCAGCTCGGTTACCAGTACGGCAACCAGCAGTACCCCCCGCAGTATCAGCAGCAGCCCTACCCGCAGGCGCCCACCCGGTCGCTGACCATCGACGATGTGGTCACGAAAACCGGGATCACACTGGGTGTCCTGGCGGTCTCGGCGCTGGTCTCCTATGTGCTCTCCATCTCCAACCCCGGGCTGGCCCCGGTCCTGCTCATCGGCGGCGCGATCGTCGGCCTGGTGCTGGTGCTGGTGGCGACCTTCGGCAACAAGGCCGACAACCCGGCGATCGTGCTCTCCTACGCAGTGGCCGAAGGCCTCTTCGTCGGTGCGTTCTCGGCGGTGCTCTCCGATGCCACCTTCGGTGGTGTGGGCGGTCCCGGCATGATCGGGCAGGCGGTGCTCGGCACCTTCGGGGTGTTCGCCGGCATGCTCGTCGTCTACAAGACCGGCGCCATTCGCGTCACTCCACGCTTCACCCGCATGCTCATCGGCGCCATGATCGGCATCCTGGTCCTGGTCGTCGGCAACCTGATCGCGAGCTTCTTCACCGACGGTGGCTTCGGCCTGCGTGACGGCGGCCCGATCGCGATCATCTTCAGTCTGGTGGTCATCGCCATCGCCGCGTTCAGCTTCCTGCTGGACTTCGATGCCGCCGACCAGCTCATCCGCGCCCAGGCCCCGCCCAAGGCGGCCTGGGGTGTGGCCCTCGGCCTCACGGTCACCCTGGTCTGGCTCTACGTCGAGATCCTGCGCCTGCTGAGCTACTTCCAGAGCGACTAGCAGCAGCCGCAATCGCCTGAAGACGGCCCCCGCTCCGGCGGGGGCCGTCTTCGTGTGTCCAGGCGAACCCTGAGGGGTGATAACGCGGCGCCGTGCCCCGGGGACATATCCGGTATGGAATTCATTTTGGTAGCACTCGCTGCGGGATATATCGCTGTCACCCAGTTCCTCGGCGGCGTTGCCCAGGCCCTGGGTTCGGCCGGCCTGTAATCGCCCGGCGCCGGTGTGGGCGCGGGGTACGCAGGCTATGACGGTCGTTACTCCACGGCGTAAGGGCTCGGTAAGGGTTCGACAAGAGTTTCGCGATTTCCTTTCGGTCATCGGGTGCTGCCGGCAGGGCCGCACGATGTGTCGGGAGGAAGACCATGTTCGATTGGTACGTCGGAATGCTCGCGGTCAGTGGCCTCGTCATGATCGTGCTGGCCGTTTTCAAGGGCGGGCAGAGTGAGACGTCCCAATGGCTCAACGCGGTCTTCGGTGCCGGGTTCCTCGGCTACGCGGGATACTTGGCGTTCGTCTTCGAGGGCGGCAGCTACCTGATCTTCTTCCAGGCGTTCATCCTGCCCGTGCTGATGGTGGTGAACTTCGTCCGCTCGACCGACTGGGTGGCCCTCACCACGAAACCGACCCCGACCCAGCAGGCGTGGCGCGCATACCAGAAGGAACAGGACCGCCTCGCCAAGCTCTGACGCTCGCATATTCCGTGAAAAGACCGGGCCCCTGCACAGACGAATCCGTGCAGGGGCCCTCGTCAGCTCAACCGTCGGGGGACGGGGGTGATCAGCTGAGGCGTTCGATGATCATCGCCATGCCCTGGCCACCGCCGACGCACATGGTCTCCAGACCGAACTGCTTGTCGTGGGTCTGCAGGTTGTTGATGAGGGTGGCGGTGATGCGGGCGCCGGTCATACCGAACGGGTGGCCGAGGGCGATGGCGCCGCCGGAGACGTTCAGTTTGTCCAGGTCCATGCCGAGTTCCCGGGCCGAACCCAGGACCTGCACGGCGAAAGCCTCGTTGATCTCGTAGAGGTCGATATCGCCGATGGTCTTACCGGCCAGCTTCAGCGCCTTGCGCACCGCCTCGATCGGGCCCAGGCCCATGATCTCGGGAGAGAGACCCGAGACGCCGGTGGAGACGATGCGGGCCAGCGGGGTCAGACCCAGTTCCTTGGCCTTGGTGTCACTCATGACGACCAGCGCGGCGGCGCCGTCGTTGAGCGGGCAGGCGTTACCGGCGGTCACCGTGCCGTCGGGGCGGAACACCGGCTTCAGCTGCGAGATCTTCTCGTAGCTGGTGCCGGGGCGGGGGCCGTCGTCGGTCGAGACGACGGTGCCGTCGGGCAGGGTCACCGGGGTGATCTCGCGTTCGAAGAAACCGGCTTTGATGGCTTCCTCGGCGCGGTTCTGCGACCGCACGCCCCAGTGATCCTGGTCCTCCCGGGAGATACCGGTGAAGGACGCGACATTCTCCGCGGTCTGGCCCATGGCGATGTAGATATCGGGCAGGTCGCCGTTCTCCCGCGGGTCCTGCCAGCCGGCGCCGCCCTGCGCCCGGGTGGCGGTGCGTTCCTCGGCCGTGGCGAACGCCGGGTTGTGGGTATCGGGCCAGCCGTCGGCGGTGCCCTTCGGGAAACGGGAGACGGTTTCCACACCTGCGGAGATGAACGCGTGACCCTCCCCGGCCTTGATGGCGTGGAACGCCATCCGGGTGGTCTGTAGCGAGGACGAACAGTAGCGGTTCACCGTGGTGCCGGGCATGTAGTCGTAGCCCAGCTGGGTGGCGACCACCTTGGCCATGTTGAAGCCCGACTCACCGGCCGGCTGGCCGCAGCCGAGCATCAGGTCGTCGATATCGGCCGGCGACAGGGCGGGGACCTTGTCCAGCGCGGCGCGCACCATCTGCGCGGCGAGGTCGTCGGGCCGCATGCTCACCAGCGACCCCTTGTTGGCGCGTCCGATGGGGGAGCGAGCAACGGAAACGATGACGGCCTCTGGCATGAGGACTCCTTTGTCGAGGAGTGTGCGCGGCCGAAAGCTGCCCGGTCGCGCACTACTCGCGGGTACGATCTCTTCGAATCTACGTCCCGGCGGCTTGCGGGGAAATATCCGCCGTGGCCATATCCCGGTCACCGAGCGCTGCCAGCAGCTCCGGCAGCAGGTGCGTGGCGGCCAACGCGTAGCCCGCGGCCGAGGGATGGAAACCATCGGCCGAGAACAGTTGCTCGGGCGCCGCCCGGAAATCTTCGCTCAGCAGATCACCCATCGGCACGGTGCGCCCGCCGGCCGCCCGGGTGGCCGCCGCCTGCGCCCGGGCCAGTTGCAGACTCCAGCGGTGCACCACGGTACGCAGCGGTTCCGGGATGGCGGTGACACTGCCCAGATCAGGGCAGGTGCCGACCACCACGATGCTGCCCGCACCGTGCAACCGGCTCACCGCCGCGCCCAGCCGTTGTGCGGAGCGGCCGATGGAGTGTTTCTTGGTCACGTCGTTACCGCCGATCAAGATGACCGCGGCGTCCGGCGGCGGTCCCGCCACGAACATCGCATCCACCTGCCCGGCCAGCCCTTTGGACGTGGCACCGGAGATCGCCTTGGTGCTCAACCGGATCCGCTGCCCGGTGGCATCGGCCAGTCCGTGCGCTATCCGCACCCCGGGCACTTCGGCGGCGCTCCGGCAGCCCAGCCCGGCCGCGGTCGAATCGCCGAAGATCATCAGGTGCAGGTCGGCGTATTTACCGGTGCGCCAGGGTTCGTATCCATCCGGTGAGTAGATTCCGTCGGCTTCCGGAGGTTTGGAAGTATCGCGGCCGATCATCCCCCGGGCGGCACCGGCCTGGGTCATGAGCAGCCGATAGGCAGCCCACGACGCGGTTCCCGCCCCGGAACCGAACGCCACCGTGGCGGCCCCGGCCACCGCGGCCGTGCGCCATCCGATCCGAGTCTCGCCCATGTGCAGCGATTTTATTCGGGCGCCCGGCCTCGTGCGAGTGCGCGCGTACGTCGAGGGACGCGTCGTTCACGGTGGCGCGGCCGCGGGGCCCTGCCTCGGCACGCGGCGCGCTATGCCGGGACGACGAAACTGCCGTGGGCGGGGATGCTCGCGTGATTCGTGGTGACGATCACGGCCACGCGGCCGGGGCCGGTGTCCTGGAACAGGGAGTACTGGATGCTGCCGTAGATACCGGTGACCACGTTGTTGACGTAGGTTCCGGTGGCCCCGGTGTCCAGGTTGCGCCAGGACACCGTGGTCAGCACCTCGCACAGCGGAGCGAAGGGGTACGAACCGGTGCCCACGCCGAGGACGGGGTTCGCGCGGACATTGATCACCGCCCGGCCCGGCCATTGAGGGCTGGTGTCCGCCCAGGTCCGGATGCTGGTGCCGCACAGCCCGCCGTAGGCCAGGGTGGGGACGTCCGGGAACGACTGGGTCGTGGCGCCGGCCGGGGCGCCGGGCGCGGCGATCAGCGCGAACACCGATCCGGCCAGGATCACGGTGGTGCGCGCGAACTTCGGCAGCCTCATAGCTCCGAGATCCTAGATGCTCGGGCGCGTGGTCGCCGGATTTACCGACCGCGACCGGGGTGCCGCGGCGGACCACGCCGAGGCCGCCGGCAACGCCTCTGCAACGATGGGGGGTATGCGCATCGCGGATCATGTCGTGGACCTCATCGGCAACACCCCGCTGGTCCGGTTGAACTCGGTGGTTCCCTCGGGTGCCGGGCTGGTGGCGGCCAAGATCGAGTACCTGAACCCGGGCGGGAGCTCCAAGGACCGCATCGCGGTGAAGATGATCGAGGCGGCCGAGAAGTCGGGCGACCTGCGGCCCGGCGGGACCATCGTCGAACCGACCTCCGGCAATACCGGCGTCGGCCTGGCCCTGGTGGCGCAGCAGCGCGGCTACCACTGTGTTTTCGTCTGCCCGGACAAGGTGAGCGAGGACAAGCGCAATGTGTTGCGCGCCTACGGCGCCGAAGTGGTGGTGTGCCCGACCGCGGTGCCGCCGGAGCACCCGGACAGCTACTACAGCGTGTCCGACCGGCTGGTGCAGGAGATCGACGGCGCCTGGAAACCGGATCAGTACTCCAACCCGGGCGGCCCGGACAGTCACTACGAGACCACCGGCCCGGAGATCTGGCGCGATACCGAGGGCACGGTGACCCATTTCGTCGCCGGTGTCGGTACCGGCGGCACCATCACCGGCGCGGGGCGCTACCTCAAGGAGATGTCCGGCGGAAAGGTGCAGGTCATCGGCGCCGATCCGGAGGGTTCGGTGTACTCCGGCGGCACCGGCCGGCCGTATCTGGTCGAGGGCGTCGGTGAGGATTTCTGGCCGTCGGCCTACGATCCGGCGATCCCCGACGAGATCATCGCCGTCTCCGACGCGGACTCGTTCGATATGACCCGGCGCCTGGCCCGGGAGGAGGGCCTGCTGGTCGGCGGTTCCTGCGGGATGGCCGTGGTGGCGGCGCTCGAGGTCGCCCGGCGCGATCCGGACGCCGTGGTGGTCGTCTTGCTGCCCGACGGCGGGCGCGGCTATATGTCGAAGATCTTCAACGACCGGTGGATGAGCTCCTACGGGTTCCTGCGCACGCCGCTCGACGGGTCCACCACCGAAACCCTGGTCGGGGATGTGCTCCGCGGTAAGTCCGGGGAACTGCCCGATCTGGTGCACACCCATCCCTCGGAGACCCTGCGCGATGCCATCGAGATCCTGCGCGAGTACGGGGTGTCGCAGATGCCGGTGGTGGGCGCCGAACCGCCGGTGATGGCCGGGGAGGTCGCGGGCAGTGTGTCCGAGCGGGATCTGCTGTCGGCGGTGTTCTCCGGACGCGCGCAGCTCACCGATTCGGTCGCCCAGCATATGAGCGCGTCGTTCCCGCTGATCGGATCCGGGGAGCCGATCTCGGCGGCCACCAAGGCGCTGTCGGATACCGATGCGCTGATGGTTGTCGAGGACGGTAAACCGGTCGGTGTGATCACCCGCCACGACCTGCTGGGCTTTGTGAGCACCGGCCGGGCGGCCCATTAGCAATTATTCCGCAATCGCAGGTTCAACCAGCTCCGGAGGGGTATAACGAGACCGACACCGTTCGTGGCAACTGCCACGTTCGTTCGGAGAGCGAAGGGAAGGGCTTGTGCGAACCTCGAGTTTGGCAATCGATTTCCAGCAGGGTTTCTCTGACGCGTGGAGTTCGGTCGCGACCTTCGTCCCGAAGCTCGCCGGCTTCCTGGTCATCCTGCTCATCGGCTGGATCATCGCCAGAGTGGTCGCGAAGATCGTCGACAAGGTGCTGGAGCGGGTAGGTTTCGATCGGCTGGTCGAGCGGGGCGGGATCGAGCGGATGCTCTCGCGCAGTAAATACGACGCCTCGGACCTGCTGGCGAAGGTCGCGTACTACGCGATCCTGCTGATCACCCTGCAACTCGGCTTCGGGGTGTTCGGCCCGAACCCGGTGAGCGATGTGATCGACGGAATCGTCGGCTGGCTGCCCAGTCTTGCGGTCGCGATCCTGATCATCTGCATCGCGGGTGCGATCGCGCACGCGGTGAGCGATCTGGTGACCAACGCGCTCGGCGGTCTCAGCTACGGCCCGATGATCGGCCGGATCGCCACCGTGTTCATCTGGGGTATCGGCATCATCGCCGCGTTGAACCAGATCGGGGTGGCCACCGCGGTCACCACGCCCATCCTGATCGCGGTCCTGGCCACCCTCGGCGGGATCCTGGTGGTCGGCGTCGGTGGTGGTCTGGTGCGGCCCATGCAGCAGCGCTGGGAGTCGTGGCTCGGCGGCCTGGAACAGGAGTTGCCCGCGATGCGCGGCCACGCCGAGGCCTATCAGCGCGGTCGCGAGGACGCGTCCCGGGAACGGGAGCGGATGGCCGGCCGACAGCCGGCGCCGGGGGCCCGGAATCCGCAGTGGGACCAGCCGCAGCCCGCGCAGGGCGGTTTCCGCGGTGAACCCGGTGAGTTCGGACAGCAGATGCCCCCCACCGATTACCGCCAGCAGTACGGCAACCCCCCATACGGTGGTCAGCCGCCCTACGGTGGAGGCGAACCACGCCACCTGCGGTAACGGCACACGTGCGTCCACATCCGATGGTTCGGGGCCCGTCTCGTTCTGGAGCGACGGAGCGGGGGAGCGAAGCGGAGGAGCGGAGGAGTGAAGAACGAGACCAAGGGGGCCCCGAACCCCGCGCCGCCGGAGGCGGCGCAAATCAACACAGCAGGCAGGCGCCGGCGAGGCGCAGATGCAACCACTCGGCGGTGGCCCAATCGGCGGGCTCGGCAAGCGGCACGGTCAGTTCGTCCATCAGGCCGCGCATATACCCGGCCACGAGAACGGTCGAGGAGACCTGCCCCGCCGAGTCGATACCGAGGTCGAGGATGTCGCGGACCGCGGCGGCATGCTGATCGAGTACTGCCGACAAGCCCGGAAGCGCCGCGGCCGCGGCGCGCGCCGGGGCCCCGTGGGTCCGGTGGACACCCTCCAGGAAACGGCGGGCGGAAACTTCGAACACACGGGGACCCAGGGCGAACATGTCCCAATGGTAACAACGCGCCGCTATATATCGAATTGTGATATACAGCGCATTTGTGCAGGTAGAGCCGCTGAAAGATCAGGTTCTGCGGTGCACGGGCTCGGCGCCGGTGACCAGGTCCGTCCATTCGTCGGCCAGTAGCGCCAACCGGTACCACGCGGCGTGTACCCGGTCGTCGGATACGCGCTCGCAATGATGCAGCAGATGGTTCGCGTGCACATGTGCGGCGGCCATCCGGTCGATTGTCGTTCCGAGCGAACCCGCCCGCGGCCGGCGGGCGCGCGCCGCGGTGGCCCGGTCGCCGACCCAGCGGTCGATCAATTCGACGACTTCGGCGCGGCGGCAATCTATTCCGGCCGTCGACAGCGGATCGCCGTGCCGGCGGCGGTGCAGATGAGCCAGGGTGTTCGCCCAGGCCAGCAGCGGCTGACCGGTCTGCGGATGCTCGGCCGCGGTGAAGGCGGCGACGAGTTCGCGCTGATCGGGTAATCGTAGGGCGGTAGCGCGGTCGCGCGAATTCCGCGCGACTTTCGAAGCGGCGGCGGATTTCGCCGCGATAGCCGGTCGCCGATTGCCCGGTCCGGGCGACTGCGAGTTCATAACGCACCTCCGTGTACTTCACCCGGGACGCTTTCCCGACCCGCCCCGGGTGCGCATATCAGAGTGCGCCGTCTGCCCGGCTCATGGGTGACACGAAGATGGCTCGAGGATGACAGTTGGTAACAATGTCCTCCGCACGCGCGGAACGCGTTGTGAGGCAGTGTATTCACCGGTAACCGCGAGTGGACCGAGATGAAATGGCAAGTGGCTCCGGCGCGCTCAGCGAAATGCCGCGCTGCCCGTCAATGCCTTGCCCAGTACCAGTTGATGGACCTCGGCGGTGCCCTCGTAGGTGAGTACCGATTCGAGATTGTTCGCGTGCCGCAGCACCGGATAGTCGAGGGTTATTCCGTTGGCGCCCAATATCGTGCGGCATTCCCGGGCTATCGCGATCGCCTCGCGGGTGCTGTTCAGCTTTCCCGCGCTCACCTGTTGCGGCGTGAGTTCGCCACGATCCTTCAAACGCCCGAGATGCAATGCCAGCAGCTGGCCCTTACCCCATTCCACGGCCATATCCGCCAATTTCGCCTGCGTCAGTTGATACGCGGCCAAGGGTTTGTCGAAAACCTCGCGGGTGCGGGCGTAGTCGATCGCCGCCTGCAAACAGTCCCGGGCCGCGCCCAGGGCGCCGAAAATGATGCCGAACCGGGCTTCGCTCAGGCAGGACAGCGGTGCCGAGAGCCCTTCGGAGCCGGGCAGGACCGCCGTGGCGGGCAGCCGGACCTCGTCCAGCGTCAGTTCGGCCGTGATCGAGGCGCGCAGCGAGAGCTTCCGGGTCATCTCCCGGGCCGTGAAACCGGGGGTGCCGGCCGGTACCAGGAACCCCCGGACGACCTCTTTGCCCTCGACATCCACCTTCGCCCACACCACGGCTATATCGGCCACCGAACCGTTGGTGATCCACATTTTCGACCCGTTGAGCACCCAGTCGTCGCCGTCGCGTCGCGCCCGGGTGCGCATACCGCCCGGGTCGGACCCGAAATCCGGTTCGGTGAGCCCGAAACATCCCAGCATGCGGCCGGCGGCCATCTCCGGGAGCCATTCGGTTCTCTGCTCCTCGGAGCCGAACTTGTGGATCGCGGTCATCGCCAGCGACCCCTGCACCGATACCAGCGAGCGCAGCCCGGAATCGGCCGCCTCCAATTCCTGGCAGGCCAGGCCGTAAGCGGTCGCCGGGAGTCCGGCGCAGCCGTAACCCTCCAGATGCATCCCCAGCACACCCAGTTTCCCGAGTTCCGGTGCGATCTCGCGCACCGGGAACGTGCCGGCCTCGAACCATTCCGCGATATTCGGCCGCACCCGGCGTTCGGTGAACGCCGCGACGGTATCGCGGATCTCCCGTTCCTCGCCGGTGAGCAGGGTGTCTGTCGCGAAAAGTTCGGCCACGGTCTGCATGCGCCCAGCGTAATCCGAGCCGGGCGGACCGACCGTTTCCTCGATGCCGCTCCGGACCTGCGTCACGCGGCGGAACCGGGCATCCCGCCGCGGCCCCCGAAACGACCGGCGACCCGGCCGGACAAGCGACCGGCGTGCAACGATCCGGAACCCGACGTTTATGGTGGGGCTATGAGCGAACTGGGATTCACCACCAGGGCTGTCCACGCCGGTTACGATCCCGATCCGCGCACCGGCGCGGTGAACGTTCCCATCTACGCCAGTTCCACCTTCGCCCAGGACGGCGTGGGCGGGCTGCGTGGCGGGTACGAATACGCCCGGACCGGCAACCCCACCCGCACGGTTCTGGAAGCCAACTTGGCCGCCCTCGAGAACGGCCGGTACGGCCGCGCGTTCGCCTCCGGGATGGCCGCCACCGACTGTGCGCTGCGCGCGATGCTGCGGCCCGGCGACCATATCGTCATCCCGGACGACGCCTACGGCGGTACCTTCCGGCTGATCGACAAGGTCTTCACCGGCTGGGGTATCAGCTATACGGCGGCCGCCGTCGCCGATATCGACGCGATGCGTGCCGCCATCCGGCCCGAAACCAAGCTGATCTGGGTGGAAACGCCCACCAACCCGCTGCTCAATATCGGTGACATCCCCGCGCTGGCCGATATCGCGCACACCTCGGGCGCCAAACTGGTGGTCGACAACACCTTCGCCACCCCGTACCTGCAGCAGCCGCTGCTGCTCGGCGCCGATGTGGTGCTGCATTCCACCACCAAGTATCTGGGTGGTCATTCCGACGTGATCGGCGGTGCGCTGATCACCGACGACGCCGAACTCGACGCCGCCTTCGCGTTCCTGCAGAACGGCGCGGGCGCGGTACCCGGCCCGTTCGACGCTTTCCTAACCCTGCGCGGCACCAAAACCCTGGCGCTGCGGATGGACCGCCACTGCGACAACGCCGAAACGCTCGCCGAGTTCCTGTCCCGGAATCCGGCGATCAGCAAGGTCATCTACCCCGGTATGCCGGAGCATCCCGGCCATGCCGTGGCCGATAAGCAGATGCGGCGGTTCGGCGGGATGATCTCGGTGCGGCTGGCCGGCGGATTGGAAGCCGCCCGCGACCTGTGCTCGCGCACCGAGGTGTTCACCCTCGCCGAATCGCTCGGCGGCATCGAATCGCTGATCGAACATCCCGCGGCCATGACCCACGCCTCCACCGCAGGGTCCGACCTGGAGGTGCCGGCGGATCTGGTGCGGCTCTCGGTGGGGATCGAGGACATCAGCGATCTGCTGTCCGACCTCGAGCAGGCACTGAGCTGAGCGACCGGGAATGAACGAGCGGCCGTATCCGGGAAGTCGGATGCGGCCGCTCGTGTCTTCGTCCGGCTGCCCGGCGCGAGGCGCCGGGGCCGTCACATCAGCTGTGGTAGGGCTCGGCGCTGACCAGCGTCACTTTCATGGTGTTGCCGTTGGGCAGGGTGTATTCGCGGGTCTCGCCGACCTTCGCGTCGATCAGCGCGCCGCCCAGCGGAGAGCTGGGGGAGTAGGTCTCGAGATCGGGGTTGCCCAGGCCCTCCTCGCGGGTCGCGATGAGGAAGGTCTCGGTGTCGTCCTCGTCACCGTCGTAGTAGACCTTCACGACAGACCCCGGCAGCGCGACACCGGACTTGGTGGGCGCCACGCCGACCTTGGCGTTGTTCAGCAGTTCCTGCAGCTGCCGGATCCGGGCCTCCTGCTGGCCCTGTTCCTCGCGCGCCGCGTGGTAGCCGCCGTTCTCCTTGAGGTCGCCCTCTTCGCGGCGCTCGTTGATCTCGGCGGCGATGACCGGACGATTGGCGATGAGCGCGTCGAGTTCGCTCTTGAGCCTGTCATGCGACTCCGGGGTCAGCCAGGTCACTTGGGTCTCAGTCATCTCGATCACTCCCTAGTAGTTGTCCCCGGCAGGCCGGGATTCCTGATCACTGCCGCACGACCCACCCGCGGGCAGGCATGCTTCAGCCGACGGCTATCGCGATCTGCGGGAAGTTCGAATCACCCCGACAGCCTGATGCCGGACCCTTTCGACTACCCGGCATCGACCGCGTCGGCCGCCAATGCAGCAAACACGGCTCCGTGCCCCGGAACCGTGTGTGAAGCCATTTTAGCATGAATCACAAAAATGCAGGTCGGGCTAGTTTTTACCCGCGGGTCTGTAATTTTGGAGACGCTGCGCGTCGCACTGGGTGATGGGACTTTATTCGGTTCGCAGGTATCCGGGGACGCTGTCGGTGCAGGTGTAGATCGCGGCCGAGGACGGGCGTTCACTGGCCTCGATTACGGTGCTGATCCGGACCGTTTCCTCGGCACCCGAGGGCTGGATCAAGACTTCGCGGCGGCCTACTTCGGTGAGGTCACGGGACATGGCGCGGACCACGCAGACCACCGGCACCGAGGGGTCCGCGCGGGTGAGCAGGATGCGCAACTCGACCGAGGAATCGTCGAGCACGGTGTAGCCGAGCTGTTCGGATTCGATGTCCTTCGGCCCGAAATTCTTCCAGCCCACGTAGGCGATGCCGATACCGGCCAGCACCACCACACCGGTGAGCAGCGCACCCCACCGGCGCCATCGTTTCGGGCCAGGCGTGCGGCCGTAGCGGTCGGCGTAGCGGTCGGTTCCGGAGCCCGGGCCGGCCGCCCCGGAGGGCGCGTCGGCGGACCCTGCCGCCACGGTGTGCCCGGGTTCCGGCGTGGGCTCGGTCATGATCTGGTGCTCCCGGGGGGTAGGTCGGAACAGAATGGGTCCGGATGGAACTATAGGTAATGAAGTCCGAACACCCGCGACCGAGAGCGACGGTGAACGAGAAGTGAGTGGCCTTCGCCTCATGGCGGTGCATGCCCACCCCGACGACGAATCCAGCAAAGGCGGTGCGACCACCGCCCGCTATGCCGACGAGGGCCATGACGTCCTCGTCGTCACGCTGACCGGCGGGGAACGCGGCAGCATACTCAACCCGGCCATGGATACCCCCGGGGTGCTCGAGCGTATGGACGAGATCCGGCGCGAGGAGATGGCCGCCGCGGCCGCCGCGCTGGGCGTGCGGCAGACCTGGCTCGGGTTCATCGACTCCGGGCTGCCCGAGGGCGACCCGCTGCCCCCGCTGCCCGAGGATTCGTTCGCGCTCGTCCCGCTCGAGGTGGCCACCGAGGCGCTGGTGCGGGTCGTGCGCGAGTTCAAACCGCATGTGATGACCACCTACGACGAGATGGGTGGCTATCCGCATCCCGACCACATCCGCTGCCACGAGGTCTCGGTGGCGGCGTTCGAGGCCGCGGGCGACCCGGAGAAATTCCCGGATGCCGGGGAACCCTGGACGCCGCTCAAGCTGTACTACGACCACGGGTTCTCGATCCGGCGGATGGAGGTTTTCGCCGAGGAGTTCGCCCGGATGGGTGAACCGTTCCCGCTGCAGGAATGGCTGGACCGCTCCCGTAAGTACGCGGTGGAACGCGGCGACATCATGGCCCGGGTCACCACCCAGATCGAATGCGGTAAGTACTTCCCGCGCCGCGACGACGCGCTGCGCGCCCACGCCACCCAGGTAGACCCCAACGGCGCATTCTTCGCCATCCCGCTGGAAATGCAGCAACGGCTGTGGCCGACCGAGGAGTTCGAACTGGCCCGCACCCGGGTAAGCACCGATATCCCGGAAACCGACCTGTTCGCCGGCATCACCGATGAGCACCGCTGATGATCATGACGCAGCTCTCCGTCTACGCCTCCGGGCTGCTGGCGCAGACCCCCGGCACCCCGACCGGCCCGGAATTCGGTAAGGCCTCCCCGCTCGGCCTGGCGGTGGTCCTGATTCTGCTCGCCGGGACATTCCTGCTGGTCCGTTCGATGAACAAACATCTGAAAAACCTGCCGGAAACCTTCGAACCGGATCATCCGGAACCGGACCAGGAGGCCGACGAGGGCACCGACCCCGGCACGGTCCGCCGTGCGGAGGGATCCGCGAGCCCCACCGCCGACGGTTCCGAGCGGCCTTCGTAGCCGACGGCCCGGTGTGTGCCGCTGACCGCCGGATCGTGGGCAGCGCTGTTCGGCGGAAGCGGCGGCGGATCACCAGTCGATCAGGCCGAGCCGGTGCAGTTGCCGGAAAACCAGCAAAGAACCCGGGGCGACCTCCGGCATGGCGGCGTACTCCCCGCCGGTGAAATACCGGAACTCGGCGATTTCGCCTGCCGGAGCCGGTTCGGCGGTGACCTCACCCAGGAAACAGGTCATATGCAGCTGGGTACCGGCCGCGTGCCCGTACGCCTCGGCCTCGAAAACACCCAGCCGGCTGACCCCGGTGACGCCGACACCCAGCTCCTCCCGGACCTCCCGGTGCAGTGCCTGCAGGGCCGTCTCCCCGGCATCGATCTTCCCACCGGCCATATAGAACACGGTCTTGCCGGTCGACCGGGTCTGGATCAGCCGGCGATCACGAATATGGGCCAGGGCAGCGGTTCTGATCACGGGTCCACGATAGGAGGCCGCTCCCCGGCCGGCCGTTCAGCATTCGTTCGGCGCGGGTTCGCCGCGTAGCCGCGCGTCGATCCAGCCGCTGAGCTCGGGATAGCCGCTGACGTAGCCGAGCAGGTGCTCACCGCCTACGACACGGAAGACACCGGGGACGCCGCGGTCGCACTGTTGCCGATACATGTTCTGGGCGTCGTCGAGCGGAATCCACGGATCGTGCAAGCCGTGGTAGATGAACAGCGGTACGGCCGAGGTCCGGCCTTTCAGGTCCAGCTGCTCGAAGGTCCGCGCGGCGAACGGGGTGTCGAGCGCGTTCGCGGTATTCGCCGCGACATCGATCGGAATACCGACCACACCGAGCGGCCCCGAGGAGTCGCCGCAGATATCGCGTAGCGGCGAGGACGCCACCCATTGCCCGAGATGGTTCATGTACTGCAAGATCTCGGGACGTTCGCGCGAAACCGCCAGCGCCACCGTCAACAGGATCCCGGAGGAGATATTGCCGTTGAACTGGTGGGCCACGCTCGAATTGTCGGTGACCAGGCCACCGGCCGCCGCGCCCACCAGCGAATCCGACAGCTCCGGCGCGTACTCGTCGAGCAGCATGGCCGTCGCGTAGGCGGCGATCGCGCCCCCGGAATAGCCGACGGCCACATATCGGCTGTCACCGAATTCGGCCGGTGCGAAGGCGCGGACCGCGCGAATCGAATCGAGCATGACGTGTCCGGCGATATTCGGTTCGGCGTAGGCCATCAGCGGGCCCTCGTGATCCGGCATGAGGACCGCGTAACCCTTGCTCAGCGCCAACCAGACCGACGGCAGGAAAACCGGGAAATCGCCGTTGGGCCGGTCCAAGAGGTCGTGCGACAACTGGAAACCGGGGGTGCAGTGCGTTCCGAGTGAATTGATCGGCATCGCGTTCACCTCCACCGGCCGGGGACCCGGGCCGGGCCATTCGGCCGCCGGCACGATCAGGGTCGCGGTGCCGAAGGTCGGTGCACCGGTGGCGGAGGTGGACCGGAATTTCAGCAATGTCGCGCGCGCGATGGGGGTGGCCATGCGCACGGCGGTGGTCGCCGTGATGTCTCGTGTTTCGATGATCTGACCGGGTGCGCGCTCCGCGAGGCCGGCGGGCCACGAGTCGAAGATCGGGTCGCCGACCGCCGAGGGCAACACCCCGCGCCACAGCGCCTCGTCCGGTGCGCTGTCCCCGAACTGTGGGGGAGCCGGGATCGTATTGTCGATCCACTCCTGCAACGGGGACGGATTCGACACGTCCGGCTCGGTGGCGGGCTCCGCGTACGCACGGGGCAATTGCCCGACCGATGCCGCACAACCCACAAGCAACGTAACCATGATCGCCCGGAACGGCTTCATGCGGACCCTCACCCTCTGTTCACCACGTTCTCCCGAGTATTGGCAGCCACTGTCGGCGATCCGCAAACCGGAGCGGAAGATCGGTGCAATGTCACATGAATAGTGTTCATGCACTGTGGTTTTCGCCACGATACCGCTCGATCATGATCAGTAGAATGGCGACGCTGTTCGAAACGCACAGTGCGTCATAGCGTTCGGCGATGAGACGGCATCGGTCAACAAGGCTCCCTCACCCTGCTTGTTGCCACGGACCTGTTCACCGATTGCTGAAGGAACCGGAATGAACGATCGACATGCGCGGCTGTCCCGCGGATGGTTACCACGTATCGTGCTGATCACGAGCACGATCAGCTGTCTGCTGCTCACCGGACAACCTCTTGCCGCTCAGGTACACGCCGAACCGGCGGCGCCCTCCGACCTGCAGCAACAGATCGACGACGCGATACCCGCACCGCCCATACCGCCGGCAGCCGCACCGCCGCACGCCGAGATGTCCCCCGAACTCGCCGCCCTGTGGCGTGCGGTGCAATCCTCGCCGACCGGCGATCCGATCTTCGATACCTGGCCGGAGCGGCTGGCCGATTCGGCACCCGGCGATATCCTCGAGCAGCGTGATGTGACAGCCACAGCGGCCGAGGTGCTGGCGACGCCGGTCGGCCGCGCGCAGTTGCTGAAATACCGTTCGACCTCCGCGAACGGCGAACCCTCCTACGGCACGGCGACCCTGGTCACTCCGCCCACCGCGTGGCCGGGGCCCGGCGCGCGGCCGGTACTGGTCGACGCGCGGCCGATCAACTCCCTGGGCAAGCGGTGCACGCCCGGTTATGTGCTGGCACATGGGATGCTCAGCGGCGGCAACGTCAGCGGCAGCAGCGCCACCGACGCGTTCCCGCCGACCGCCGCCTCCGCGCTGAACCGGGGCTACGCGGTTCTGATCCCCGATCACGAAGGCCCGTGGATGGCCTACGCGGAACCCAATGTCGCGGGGCAGGTCATCCTCGACGGGATGCGCGCCGTGCGGTCGCTGCCCGGCGCCGAATTCGGTGACAGCCGTTTCGCCGTCGGCGGCTACTCCGGCGGCGGTATCGCCTCCTACGCGACGGCCATGCTGCTCGACGAATACGCGCCGGAGCTCTCCGAGGTCGTCGTCGGCGTGAGTACCGGCGGACTCGTCACCGACAACCGTGATATCGCCGACCGGTTCAACGGCAATTTCGCCTCCGGGGTCCTGCTGGTGGTCGTACTCGCGATGGCGCGGGAGCATCCGGAGATCCTCGGGCACCTGAACAACCTGGCCCAATGGGCGGCGACCTCTCCTCTCAAGGACGCCTGCGGGGAGATCGCCGGCCCGATGGGGGTGATCGGCATACCGATCGAGGTCACCGCGAATATCACCGACCCGCTCGACAGCGATGTCGCCGAACAGGTCTTCACGGCGACGGACCTGAGCGGCCGTACCTCCGGGGCGCCGCTGTACATCTACCATGCGGCCCACGACCTGTGGATCCCGATCGAAGGAGCTCGCGAACTCTTCCGGCAGCAGTGCGCCCGCGGTGTCACCGCGGTGTTCCGCAGCGAGCCCGGCGAGCACGTGACCGGGCTCGGCACCGGCTTCCCCGGTTCCTTCGCCTGGCTCGACGCCCGGTTGCGCGGGGAACCCGCTCCCGACGAATGTCACTGATCGGGTGTGCCCGGCCCGGCCCGGTCTCATGGGGCTGTGTGGCTCGGAGCGGCTCCCGGGCGGGTGTGGAAGGCTGGAGAGTATGAACCGATTGGCCGGTGCGACTTCGCCATATCTGCGCCAGCACGCGGACAATCCCGTCCACTGGCGGGAATGGGATGCCGATGCGCTGGCGGAAGCCGCCGCGCGCGATGTGCCGATTCTGCTGTCAGTGGGGTACGCCAGTTGTCACTGGTGTCATGTGATGGCGCACGAATCGTTCGAGGACGAGCGGACGGCGGCGCAGATGAACGACGAATTCGTCTGTATCAAGGTCGACCGGGAGGAACGGCCGGACCTGGACGCCGTGTACATGAACGCCACCGTCGCGATGACCGGGCAGGGCGGGTGGCCGATGACCTGTTTCCTCACCCCGGCCGGCGAGCCGTTCTACTGCGGTACCTACTACCCGAAGATGCCCCGCGGCGGGATGCCGTCCTTCACCCAGTTGCTCACCGCGATCACCGATACCTGGCGTAACCGGCGCGCCGATGTCGACACCGCGGCCGATCAGGTTGCCGAGGCACTGCGGGCGCAGGCGAGCGGGCTGCCGAAGAGCGAACTCGAGATAACCCCCGAACTGCTGGATCATGCCGTCGCCGCGGTGCTCCGCGATTTCGACGAGGTGCACGGTGGTTTCGGCGGCGCTCCGAAGTTTCCGCCTGCGGCACTGCTGGAGGGGCTGCTGCGCAGCTGGGAACGTACCGGCGACCCCGAGGTGCGCACGGTGGTGGACCGTACGGCCGAGGCGATGGCCCGCGGCGGTATCTACGACCAGCTGCGGGGCGGTTTCGCCCGCTACTCGGTGGATGCCGCGTGGGTCGTCCCGCATTTCGAGAAGATGCTCTACGACAACGCCGGTCTGCTGCGCTTCTACGCACACCTGGCCCGGCGCACCCCCGGCGATCCGCTACCTCGCCGGATCACCGAGGAACTGGTCGGATTCCTGTTCGACGATCTGGCCACCGCGAACGGTTTCGCCTCCGCTCTCGACGCCGACACCCAGGTCGAACCGGGTGCGCCCGGGATGGAGGGCGCGACTTACGTATGGAACCCCGCCGAGCTGGTGGGCGAACTGGGCCCGGTCGACGGCGCCTGGGCGGGGGAGATCTTCGGGGTCACCACGGCCGGCAATTTCGAACAGGGCAGTTCGGTACTCACCCGGCTGCACGATCCCGAGGACACCGAACGTTTCGAGCGCGTCCGGACCGCTCTGCGCGCGGCGCGCGACCGGCGCCCGCAACCCGAGCGGGACGACAAAATGGTCACCGCCTGGAACTGTATGGCCATCACCGCGCTCTGCGAGGCCGCCCGCGCGCTGGACCGCCGCGACTGGTTCGACGCGGCCTACGAACTCTCCCGGGTGATCCTCGATGTCCATATGACCGGCGACCGGGTGCTACGCGCCTCGCTCGGCGGGGTGGCCGGGACCGCGCCCGGCGTGCTCGAGGACTACGCCTGGCTGGCGACCGCGCTGCTGGCCCTGCACCAGTACTCGGGTTCGGCCGGCTGGCTGCCCGATATCCACCGAGTCCTGGACGCGGCGATCACACATTTCGCCGACCCGGACGAACCCGGCAGCTGGTTCGATACCGCCGACGACGCCGAGACCCTGATCGCGCGTCCCCGGGACCCGATCGACGGCGCCACCCCGGCCGGTGCCTCGGTGCTCGCCGAAGCGCTGCTCACCGCCTCCGCGGTGGTCGAACCCGAGCATGCCGCGCGCTACCGGGAACTGGCCGACCAGACGCTGGCCCGCGGTGCCGTGGTGCTGGCCAGAGCGCCGCGTTCGGCGGGGCAATGGCTGACGGTCGCCGAAGCCGCGTTGCAGGGGCCGCTGCAGATCGCGATATCCACCACCGGATATGTCCCGGTGGGCGATGTGGAGTTGCTGGAGGTCGCCCGGGATCACGCGCCCGGCGGGGCGATCATCGTGCGGGCCACCGCGGACACCATCCCGTTGCTCGCCGATCGCCCCGCGATAGAGGGCACCGCCGCGGCCTACGTCTGCCGCGGCACGGTCTGCGATCTGCCGGTGACCACACCGGAGGCCCTGCGTGCCGCGCTCACCCGGGTATCCGCCGGGCGCCCGGCCGAGTGACCGGGCGTGCCCCGTGTCGGGCCACGGGCTCCGGCCTCGAGGGACGCGCAGTTCCCGGGACCGGTCGGCTCCGCCTACGGTGCCGTTTCGGGTTCCCGGTCGGTCCACGAGGACGTGGGCTCGTTGATACCCCGCAGTGCGACGGCGCCGTACTTCACCCAGTTCGCCCGCTCGTCCGCCGCGGCGGCGTCGATCACGCTCTGCGACACCAGGATGCGCCGCGGGACTTCCTTGGCGCGGGTGGTGAGCCGGGCCGCGGCGTTCACCGCGTCGCCGATCACGGTGTACTCGCGGCGGGTGTCGGTGCCGAGGTCACCGGCGAATACCCGGCCCATCGCCACGCCGATGCCGATATCGAGTTCCCCGGCCGCCGCGACCTCGTCGCGGATCCGCCGTGCCGCCCGTAACGCCGGTGTGGCGTTGTCCGCCAGCGCGATCGGGGCGCCGAAAATGCACAGCGCCGCATCGCCTTCGAACTTGTTGACCAGGCCGTCGTTGTCCTCGGTGGCCGCCACCACGGTGGCCATCAGCCGGTTGAGTTTGGCGACGAACTCCTGGGGCGGCAACCCGGTGGAGATCGCCACCGACCCGGTGACGTCCACGAACAGTGCCGTGACCTCCCGCACATCGCCGGTGAGGTCGATACCGCCCGACAGCGCGCGTTCGGCGACCTCTTCGCCGACGTGCCGGCCGAACACATCGCGCATCCGCAGCCGTTCGCGCAGATTCGCCGACATCTCGTTGACCGAATGTTCCAACCGGCCGATCTCGCTGGCGCTGCCCACCGGCACCCGCACGTCCAGGTCGCCCCGGGTGATCCGGTCGACCGCCTTCCGCAATGTCCGCAGCGGGGTGGCGACGGCCCGCGCCAGTGCCCAGGTGGCCGCCGCGCCGACCACCAGGCTGATCGCCGCGAGGTAGATCCCGGTGCGGATGCGATGGTCCTCGGTACTGGCCGGATCGGCCAGCACCACGATCAACGCGCTCAGCGGCATCGCGCCGGATACCGCCCAGGCCAGTGCGACCCGGACGAATACCGAGGAACTCCAGTGCATGGTCGCGCCCAGCACCCCGGCCACGATGGGTACGACCGGCCGGATCACCCGGTCGACGACGAGGTAGGTGAGCCCGGCCGATTCGAGCCCGCCGATGGTGAACATGGCGAGCAGGACGACGAAATCGTTCTCCTCGGTGAGCCGGGCCAGCAGGATCGCCGAGACCAGTACCCCCGGTGCCCACATGGCGATCGCCCGGAGCGCGACGGCGATGGGCAGGTGCAGCAGCCGGCGCGCCTCGCCGGGGGTGGGTTTCCGCGATTGGTCGAGCCAGCCGAAATAGGCCATCCGGTCGCGGACCGCGAGACCGATCCCCGCCAGTATCGCCAGCGCCGGGTAGATCGTGACGGCGGCCATCCCGCCCAACTGGTCGGCGCCCACCCGGCTCGGGAAGCCGATGAGCCACAGCTCGGTGACGATTACGGCGAGACCGGCGAAATGCGCGGCGATAACCATCACCGACAGGCCCCAGCGGGCGCGGACGCTCCACAGCATCAGCCGGGAGATCGCTCCGGGCCGACGCCGGACCGGGCTGGCGTCGCTCATCGCCGGACTATCCGCGGCAGCCGCGGTCGCGTGGGCGGCCGGTATGGGAGGACACGAGTAAGCAGCCTAATCGACATATCCGGTCGTCCGCCCGCGATCGGCCCGTGAACCGGCGCACGGCGGCGGCCGGTCAATCCAGCAGCACCAGCCAGATCGCCACGTAGTGGCACAGCGCCGCGAGCACGGTCGCGGCGTGGAAGAACTCGTGGTGGCCGAAGGTGGTGGGCCACGGGTTCGGCCATTTGGTGGCGTAGAGCACCGCGCCGATGCTGTAGGCAAGACCGCCCGCCACCAGTAGCAGCACCGCGGGCAGGCCCACCGATCGGTAGAGGTCGCCGCCTACCGGCACGACCGCCCAGCCGAGCAGCAGATACAGCGGTACCCCCACCCAGCGCGGGGCATGCGGCCACAGCACTTTCAGCGCGACCCCGGCCAGCGCACCCGACCACACGACCGCCAGCAGTATCGAACCGGTCGGGTCGGGCAGTCCGAGCAGGGCGAACGGGGTGTAGGTGCCGGCGATGAAGAGGAAGATCATCGAATGGTCGGCGCGTTTCATCCGGACCCGGGCGCGCACGGTGGTCCAGGTGATCCGGTGGTAGACGGCGCTGATCCCGAACAGGGCGCAGATGGTGAGGCCGTATACCGCGGTCGCGACCACGGCGGTCGTCGAAACGGTGGTGGCGGCGGCGACCAGCGCGATCACCGCCACTGCCGCGACGGCGGCCGCCCAGGTGTGGATCCAGCCGCGCATCCGCGGCTTGACCAGCGCGACCAGCGATTCGGCGGGGTTGGGTACCGGATCTTCGGGATCGATGCGGGGTTCCCCTGGGTGGTCCTCGACGAAGGTGCGGCCGAGGTCCCCGGCGGGCGTGAACTGCCCGCTGCGGCCGGAACCGGGCGGCCGGCTGTCGCCGGGAATCGGCGGTTCACTCCGGGCGGACGCGGAACTCGTGTTCTCGGTGGGCGTGGCCGCCCGGCGGTTGCCGGTGGTTTCGCGCGGCCCGCCGGCGCGCGGCTTCGACGGCTTGTTGTCGCCGGGTCTCGGATCTGCCGAGTCGAACACGGAACCTCCTGGATCGGCTGGGCACGGCGACGTCGCCACGGCGCCGGCTCGGACTGCTGTTCACGCAGGGCCTCGGTGGTTCGCCACCCTGGACCGCCGAGCAGTCCTTGACTCGCGGGTAACCTACGACAGCGTAGGTTGCACTTGTTGTTACTGTACCGGTTTCGTCGCGAACGCGGGCGGCTGTGGCCGGGCACACGTCCGGCGGCAAGTGCGGATGACTGCGGGAACAGGCGTACTGTTGGTCGTCGTGGAATTTCCGAGTCGGCTGCGGGGCTTTCCTTATCGCATCTACGAGGCCCGTCTGGCCAAGCAGCTTGCGGGTAAACAGCATCCGCGCCACGTCGCGGTGGTGTGTGACGGCAACCGCCGCTGGGCCCGGGAGAACGGGTTCACCGATATCACCCATGGGCACCGCGTCGGTGCCCTCAAAGTCGCGGAATTGGTCAGTTGGTGTGAAGCCGAAGGCATCGAACTGGTCACCGTGTATCTGCTCTCCACCGAGAATCTGCGCCGCGGTCAGGAAGAGCTGGAAACCCTGTTCGAGGTCATCACCGATGTCGTCGAGGAGCTGGCCGCCCCCGAGCAGAACTGGCGGGTCCGCATCGTCGGTGCCCTCGACGGCCTGCCCGACCTCGTCGCCAAACGGATGCGCACCGCCACCGAACGCACTCGCGAACGTACCGGAACCCACGTCAACGTCGCCATCGGCTACGGCGGCCGCCAGGAGATCGCCGACGCGGTTCGCCAGCTGGTCCGGCAGGAGATCGCCGCCGGCGAAACGGGCGAAGACCTGGTCCAGTCGATCACGGTCAATGCCATCGGCCAGCACCTCTACACCTCCGGCCAGCCCGACCCCGACCTGGTGATCCGCACCTCCGGCGAACAGCGCCTCTCCGGTTTCCTGCTCTGGCAGAGCGCCTATTCCGAGATCTGGTTCACCGAGGTCTACTGGCCCGAATTCCGGCGCGTCGATTTCCTGCGTGCGCTGCGCGACTACGCCGCCCGCCACCGGCGCTACGGGACCTGATCGAGCGCTACAGCTTCCGCAGCCGCAGGCGGTTGATGCTGTGGTCGGAATCCTTGCGCAGCACCAGGGTCGCGCGCGGACGCGTGGGCAGAATATTGTCCACCAGATTGGGACGGTTGGTGGAATGCCAGATATCCTTCGCCGCGGCGGTCGCCTCGGCGTCGGAGAACTTCGCGTAGTGGTGGAAATGGGCTTTCGGGTCGGCGAAACCGGTGGCGCGCAGGCTCAGGAACCGCCGCACATACCAGTTCTCGATATCCTCGAGCCGGGCATCCACGTAGATCGAGAAATCGAACAGATCCGACACCATCAGGCGCGGGCCGGTCTGTAAAACGTTCAGGCCTTCGACGATCAGGATGTCGGGCTGGCGGACGCAATGGAATTCGCCCGGCACGATGTCGTAGGAGATATGCGAATACACCGGCGCGCACACTTCTTCGGCACCCGATTTGACCTCGGTGACGAAACGCAGCAGTTTGCGCCGGTCATAGCTTTCCGGGAAACCCTTGCGATGCATGATGCCGCGGCGGGTGAGTTCGGCGGTGGGATAGAGGAATCCGTCGGTGGTCACCAGATCGACCCGCGGATGGTGATCCCACCGAGCCAGTAGCGCCTGCAGGACGCGGGCGGTGGTGGATTTGCCGACGGCCACACTGCCGGCCACCCCGATCACGAACGGCACCTGTTTGTCCGGGTGCGCTTCCCCGAGGAAGGTGGCGGTCGCGGCGAACAGCCGCTGTTTCGCGGCAACCTGCAGGTGGATGAGTCGCGCGAGCGGCAGATAGACCTCCGCGACCTCCTCCAGGTCGATCTGCTCGCCCAGGCCGCGCAGCCCGATCAGTTCCTCTTCGGTGAGCACCAGCGGAGTCGATTTGCGTAGTTCGCGCCATTGCTTCCGGTCGAATTCCACATACGGACTGGGCTCGCTCGCCTTGGCCATCTACTCAGCGCTCCACTCTGCCGGACACTCGTATCCGCGGTGCCGTACCCGTGAAATGCCGTGCTCACGGTGACCTCGACTGCGGTCGGTCCGGCGCTCTGGCTGTGCCCTCATGGCTGAATTCTGCCCCTCCGGTACGAGCACACCGACGAGGGGGTCCATTACGAGTCGGTATAACCACAGCGTTCCGGGGCTATCCGAACCGGTAGCCGGGCGTGCGCCGGGCGGGCCCGCGCACGACCTCGTTCGCGGCTATCGTCGGAGAGATGCAAGCCCATCCTCTGGTAACGGAATACCTGCGGCTCGGATTGGCATTCGACCGGCTCGAAGAGGGATTCGTCGACGCCTACACCGGCGCTCCGCAGTTGCGCCGCGACGTCGAGAACGCGCCCCGGCCCGAACCGCGGGAACTGGCCCGTACCGCGACCCGGTTACGTGCCGAACTCCTGGCCGCCGGATTGGGTCCCCGGCGCACCGCGTTCCTAGACGCGCACCTGCGCGCACTGGAATGCTCGGCGCGCAAATTCGCGGGGGAGGAGATCGGCTTCGTAGACGAGGTCAGCAGATATTTCGACGTGGATATCGCGCCCGGCGACCCGGCCGAATACCAGGAGGCGCACCAGAAGATCGACCAGGTGCTGGAGGGTACGGGTCCACTCGCGGAACGGATGGCTGCCCACCGCAAAGCCGACGAGATCCCGCCCGAGCGGCTCGAGGACTGCGTGCACGCGTTCTCCGGGGCGCTGCGCGAACTGGTGCGTGCGCGCTACCCGCTGCCCGACCACGAACACGTCACCTACGAGGTGGTCGGTGACAAACCGTGGTCGGGTTTCAACTACTACCTGGGCAACTACCGCTCGAAGGTCGCGATCAACTCCGATCTGCCCCAGCACATGGCGGTACTGCCGAAGCTCATCGCGCACGAGGCCTACCCCGGGCATCACACCGAACACTGCCGCAAGGAAGCCGGGCTGGTCGCCGCCGGACACGGCGAGCAGACGATCTTCCTGGTGAATACCCCGCAATGCCTGATGGCCGAAGGCCTCGCCGATCTGGCGTTGCAGTCGATCATCGGCCCGGGCTGGGGGAAATGGGCGCAGGAGATCTACGCGGATCTGGGTCTGCGTTTCGACGGCGAACGCGCTGAACGGCTGTCCGAGGCGTCGGCGCAGCTGCTCGGCGTACGCCAGGACGCGGCGCTCATGCTGCACGATCAGGGCAAGGACGCCGACGAGGTGGCCGGTTTCCTGGAACGCTGGTCGCTGACCACACCCGACCGGGCCCGCCAGTCGCTGCGTTTCCTGTCGTCTCCGCTGTGGCGGGCCTACATCAGCACGTACGTCGAGGGCTACAAACTGCTCGGCGGCTGGCTGGACCGCGCTGCGGACGCGGATGAGCGGGCCGACCGGTTCCGCCGGTTGCTGGACGAGCCCCTTATCCCGTCTGCCCTCCGGTGAAGTAGCGGCGTGCCGCCGTGGTTGCGTGCGAATTTCGGGCGTCCTACCCCGGGACGCCGGAGGCGGCACCAGGAACATAGACTGGCGCCGTGACGCAGACGACCGCCTCTGTCAATACCCAATCTCTCGGTGAGCTCGATCCGGAGCTCGCCGCCGCGATGGCGGGTGAGCTCGCCCGTGAGCGCGACACCCTGGAGATGATCGCGTCGGAGAATTTCGTGCCGCGCGCGGTGCTGCAGGCGCAGGGCAGTGTGCTCACCAACAAGTACGCCGAGGGTTACCCCGGTCGCCGCTATTACGGCGGTTGTGAGCATGTGGATGTGGTGGAGAATCTGGCCCGCGAGCGCGCGAAGGCCCTGTTCGGCGCCGATTTCGCCAATGTGCAGCCGCATTCGGGCGCGCAGGCCAACGCCGCGGTGCTCATGTCGCTGCTGGACCCGGGCGACCGGCTGCTCGGCCTCGATCTCGCCCACGGCGGCCACCTCACGCACGGTATGCGGCTGAACTTCTCCGGCAAGCTGTACGACGTCCACTCCTACGGTGTGTCCAAAGAGGATCACCGCGTGGATATGGACAACGTCCGGGCGATCGCGCGCGAATCGCGGCCGAAAGTGATCGTGGCCGGCTGGTCGGCGTATCCGCGGCACCAGGATTTCGCGGCGTTCCGGGAGATCGCCGACGAGGTCGGCGCCTACCTGTGGGTGGATATGGCGCATTTCGCCGGGCTGGTCGCGGCCGGGCTGCACCCTTCGCCCGTCCCGTACGCCGATGTCGTCTCCTCCACCGTGCACAAGACCCTCGGCGGGCCGCGGTCCGGCCTGATCCTGGCGAAGCAGGACTACGCCAAGAAGCTGAACAGCTCCGTGTTCCCGGGCCAGCAGGGTGGCCCGCTCATGCATGTCATCGCCGCCAAAGCGGTCGCCTTCAAGATCGCGGGCACCCCGGAGTTCGCCGAACGGCAGCAGCGCACGATCTCCGGCGCGAAGATCCTCGCCGAACGGCTCACCGGCGCTGATGTCGCGGGTAACGGGGTCAGCGTGCTCACCGGCGGCACCGATGTGCACCTGGTGCTCGTCGACCTGCGCAACTCCGATATCGACGGCCAGCAGGGTGAGGATCTGCTGCACGAAATCGGTATCACCGTGAACCGCAACGCCGTCCCGTTCGACCCCCGCCCGCCGATGGTCACCTCCGGCCTGCGCATCGGCACCGCCGCCCTGGCCACCCGCGGCTTCGGCGATACCGAGTTCACCGAGGTCGCCGATATCATCGGCACCGCCCTCGCCGGCAACGCCGACCTCGACGCCCTGCGCGCCCGGGTGACGAAACTGGCCCAGGATTTCCCGCTGTACCAGGACCTGGAGGACTGGAACCTCCTCGGCTGAGGACGTCGCGCACCGAACCGGCTCGGGCATACGACGTCCGAGCCGGTGGGGTAGGCACGCGGGCCGCAACGACCTAGGCTCGGGTGATGGATACCGAGTTGAACCAGGATGCCGTCACCACGGTCCGCGAGTTCTTCAACGCCATGGAGATCGGCGCGATCGACGAAGCGCTGGAGCTGGTGCATCCCGATATCGTCTGGAAGAACACCTCGCTACCGGATGTGCGGGGTGCGCGGCGGGTCGGGAAGCTGCTGCGCGGGCTGGACCGGGACAACTTCGGGTTCTCCGCGACCATGCACCATATCGCCGCCGACGGTGCGATCGTGCTCACCGATCGCACCGATTTCCTGCGTTTCGGGCCCGTGACCATCGAGTTCTGGGTGATGGGCACCTTCGAACTCGTGGACGGCCGGATCATCCTGTGGCACGACCACTTCAGCTGGGAGAACTTCCTGCGGGGTACCGCGGTGGGCATCGGCAAGGCGCTGCTCGGCCGCTGAACCCGGCCGCTCCGCTCGCCGGGTGGCTTCCGCGGCGGATGCCCGACGCTGAGGTCGGCCGTTCGAGGGCGCCTCGTGGGCAACCCTCGAACGGCCTGGTCAGGTGGTTTTTCGCCGGGCCGGCCGGTGCTCTCCCGTGCGCCGTCCACGGTCAGGGAAGGCACCGGCCGGCTTCGGCACTCACGCGTTGGGCGCGTATTCCTCCAGCATCTCGGTGACCAGCGCCGCGATCGGCGAGCGTTCGCTGCGGGTCAGCGTGATATGGGCGAACAACGGATGCCCCTTCAATTTCTCGATCACCGCCGCGACCCCGTCGTGCCGGCCGACGCGTAGGTTGTCGCGTTGCGCCACATCGTGGGTGAGCACCACCCGGGAACCGCTACCCAACCGGCTGAGGACGGTGAGCAGCACATTGCGTTCCAGCGATTGGGCTTCGTCCACGATCACGAACGAATCGTGCAGCGACCGGCCGCGGATATGGGTCAGCGGAAGGACTTCGAGCATATCGCGGCTGAGGACCTCCTCCATCACCTCGCGACTGGCCAGCCCGTCCAGGGTGTCGAAAACGGCCTGCGCCCACGGGCCCATTTTCTCGTGCTCGGTACCGGGAAGATAGCCGAGTTCCTGCCCGCCTACCGCGTACAGGGGCCGGAACACCACGACCTTGCGCTGAGTGCGCTTCTCCAGCACCGCTTCCAGACCGGCGGTGAGCGCCAGCGCCGATTTGCCGGTGCCCGCGCGGCCACCGAGCGAGACGATCCCGACGCTTTCGTCGAGCAGCAGATCCAGCGCGACCCGCTGTTCCGCGGACCGGCCGTGCAGCCCGAACGCCTCGCGTTCGCGCACCAGCTGTACCCGTTTGTCCGCGGTCACCCGGCCGAGGGCGCTCGAACTGTTGCCGAGCAGCCGAACCCCGGTGTGGCAGGGCAGTTCCCGGGCCTCGTCGAGATCGACCACGGATTCGCTGTAGAGCTGGTCGACGATTTCGGAGGCGGTATCGATCTCGACCATGCCCGACCAGCCGGAGGTCACCACGTCCTGTGCGTGATATTCCTCCGCGCGCAGACCTACCGCGCTGGCCTTCACCCGCATCGGGATGTCCTTGGATACCAGCACCACGTGCCGGCCGTCCGCCGCGAGGTTCAGCGCGCAGGCCAGGATGCGGGAATCATTGCTCTCGGTGCGGAAGCCGACCGGTAACACCGTGGGATCGGTGTGGTTCAGTTCCACCTGGATCGTGCCGCCGTCGGTGCCGATCGGCAGCGGTTCGTCCAGCCGGCCGTGTGCCAGGCGCAGATCGTCGAGCATGCGCAGGGCTTCACGGGCGAACCAGCCGAGTTCGTGGTGGTGCCGTTTACCTTCGAGTTCGCTGATCACGACCAGCGGTAACACCACGTGATGTTCGCCGAACCGGGTCACGGCCCAGGGGTCGGACAACAGCACGGAGGTGTCGATGACGAAGGTCTTCAAACCTTTCTGAATGGAGCGAGAAGTCGCCGAGGGGGCGGATACGGAGCGATTATCAGTCACGGTAGGCTCCTATGGTCTGCGCGGCACCCACACAGACAGTCTCGCTGGGCCGGTAGGTCCGGATGACGGCTGGCGCAGTGCGTCAGCGGCCACGAGGACCGGGTGCCGGCCCCCTCGTACTGAGTTTCTCAGTCACGGTCAGGACCTCCCGAGCGAGCCGCAACGCGCGACCCGCCATCTCGAAGCTACCCCGTACCAGGCCCTTCGCGCTCGAAGAAATGCGGGAGGGTTTGATGAATTCGGTGTGAACGCACCCTGTGAACACACTGTTTTCGCAGGTAGAACGCGGTATTCGACGGTTCGGACCGATATTGATCGGGTATCGCCGTCGCAGGTTGGCCGAGGGCCGGGTTCGCTCCGTGTTCGCCTCGATCGACACCGGTCGCTCGATCGGGGTCCCGTGGCGCGACCGGCGCCGGCCATGCGCGGGGATTGCTCCCGCGAGCTCCTGGGTGACGGCTATTCGCCCAGCGCCTGCATCAGCACGGGGATATGGCTTCTGCCCGGATCTTTGACCGCGGTAACGAGTGTGACCGGCGGTTTGGTCCGCGCCAGCCCACGCAGCCGTACTAGTGTTACCCGGGACGCCGTGACGGCCAGCTCTTCGCGGTAGCGGTCCGCGAATTCGTCGCGACGGCCTTCCGGGTCTTCGTGGAACCAGCGGCGCAGCTCGGTCGACGGCGTGATCTCCTTGGCCCATTCATCGATATGGGCCGCTTCCTTGGTCACGCCGCGGGGCCACATCCGGTCGGCCAGTACTCGATAACCGTCGTCCGGCTCCGGTGCCTCGTATGCCCGTTTGACCTGGAATCCGCTGGGGATGGTGAAGTCGTCGGTCACCACGCCATCGCATCATGCGGGCGGGCGGTCCGGCAGGCGCCACGCGGTGACGGCCGCCGCGCCCGGAAAGGCGGACGGCGCCCCCCGCGCGCGATTAGAGTCGGCGGTATGAGCACGAACGAGGAGTTGGAAAGTCTCTCGTCGAAGGAACTGCACGACCGTGCGGTCAAGCTCGCGGTACGGCACGGTGATATCCGTTTCCTCTGGCAGCTGCTCACCCGGATACCCGCCGCAGAGGCCACGGCGGGCCGGGCCGGGGAGAGCGAAGCCGATATCAAATGGGTGGTGCCCATGCTCGACGATTACATCCACGCCGGTGACGGCGACCTCGCCGAGGCGTTGCGCGGCTTCTATCTGGACTACCTGCGCAAGCATTCCTGACGGGCTCAGTCGTCGATATCGACGCCCGTCTTCGGCGCGGGCGCCGCTTCGAGCCGCAGGAATTCCTCGTCGGTCAGCAGGCGGGAGCGGATCAGGAAACGCAGCCCCTCGGGCGCTTCCAAGGAGAAACCGCTACCGCGGCCCGGCACCACATCGACCGTCAGATGAGTGTGTTTCCAGTACTCGTACTGGTCGGCGCTCATCCAGAACGGGGTGTCCGTATCGACATGCCCGAGCAGCACGTCCTGCCCACCGACCCGGAACTCGCCGCGCGGGTAACACATGGGCGCGCTGCCGTCGCAGCAGCCGCCGGACTGGTGGAACATCACCGGGCCGTGCCGCTCGATCAGTGTGTGCAGCAGATCGGCGGCGGCCGCGGTGAGTTCCACCCGGTTCGGGTCCGGCATCAGAAGAATCCGAGCTTCTGCGGTGAGTAGCTCACCAGCAGGTTCTTGGTCTGCTGGTAGTGGTCCAGCATCTGGGCGTGGTTCTCCCGCCCGATACCCGATTTCTTGTAGCCGCCGAACGCCGCGTGCGCGGGGTAGGCGTGATAGCAGTTCGTCCAGACCCGTCCCGCCTTGATACCGCGGCCGAGGCGGTAGGCGGTGTTGGCGTCGCGGGTCCATACGCCGGCGCCCAGGCCGTAGAGGGTGTCGTTGGCGAGTTTCAGCGCTTCCTCGGTGGAATCGAAAGTCGTGACCGAGACGACCGGGCCGAAGATCTCCTCCTGGAAGATCCGCATATCGTTGCTGCCCTTGAAGATTGTGGGCTCCACGTAGTAACCGTTCGGGTACCCGGCCACCGACCGCGGGCCGCCGCCGGTCAGGATTTCGGCGCCCTCCTTCTTGCCGATATCGATATAGGACATGATCTTCTCGAACTGGTCGTTACTGGCCTGCGCGCCGATCATGGTGGCGTCGTCGAGCGGGTCGCCGCTGACGATCGCTTTTGTCCGCTCCAGGCAGCGGGCCATGAATTCGTCGTAGATCGAGGAATGGATCAGCGCCCGCGACGGGCAGGTGCACACCTCGCCCTGGTTCAGCGCGAACATCACGAAACCCTCGACAGCCTTGTCCAGGAAATCGTCATCGGCCGCGGTGACATCGGGCAGGAAGATATTCGGGCTCTTCCCGCCCAGCTCCAGCGTCACCGGGATGATGTTCTCGCTGGCGTACTGCATGATCAACCGCCCGGTGGTGGTCTCCCCGGTGAACGCCACCTTCGCCACCCGCGGGCTCGACGCCAGCGGTTTCCCGGTTTCCACCCCGAACCCGTTCACCACGTTCAGCACCCCCGGCGGCAGCAGATCCGCGATCAGCTCGACCACTTTCATGATCGACGCCGGAGTCTGCTCGGCCGGTTTCAGTACCACCGCGTTACCCGCCGCCAGCGCGGGCGCCAGTTTCCAGGTGGCCATCAGGATCGGGAAATTCCACGGAATGATCTGCCCGACCACCCCCAGCGGCTCGTGGAAGTGATAGGCAACCGTATCGGCGTCGATCTCACTTATCCCGCCCTCCTGCGCCCGGATCGCCCCCGCGAAATACCGGAAATGATCGACCGCTAGCGGCAGATCGGCCGCCTTGGTCTCGCGGACCGGTTTCCCGTTCTCCCAGGTCTCCGCGACGGCCAGCGCCTCCAGATTCTCCTCGATCCGGTCGGCGATCTTGTTGAGAATATTCGCGCGCTCAGTGGTGGAGGTTGCGCCCCAGCCGTCGGCGGCGGCATGCGCGGCATCCAACGCCAGCTCGACATCGGGCGCGGTGGACCGCGCCACTTCACAGAAGGTTTCGCCGTCGACCGGGGACGGATTGTCGAAGTACTTCCCCTCGACAGGCGCCGTCCACTCACCACCGATGAAATTGTCGTACCGATTCGCATAGCTGACGATGCTGCCGTCGGCACCGGGCTTGGCGTAGGTCATGACGAGCTCCTCGTTCGATGCGGGCGCAGTAATACACACCTGGATTGCAGGGTGATGTAACTCACTATGCCGCTCCTGGGCGATGGGTGCACGGGGTTCTCCCGTAATGGGAGGTCGGGTCATCCGCCATCGGTTGGCGCCGCGACGCCGGCGCCCGCTACCGCGTCCCGGTCATCTCGCCGATCAACCGACCTACTCGGAATGCGGCCGCCCGTGCCTCGGTAAGTCGGATTAGTCCACTCACTATTCCGAGTTTAGGATGAAACTCGGAATAAGAACCGTCTTGTTCCGAGTTTCGGAGGAGCTATGGCAGACGCAGGCTGGCCCCCGCACGAGCGCCAGGTGGTCCCGTGGCACCAGCAGTTCAGGGGCGGGACCCGCGACGATCGGACAATGCGGGAGGTGAAGGTCAGCCTGCCCCCGTTCATTGCAGGCTCCGACGTTCGACTGTCCTCGCGCCTCTCCACCGAGATGGAAGCGGCGTTGCAGGAAATCACCGCACTCGACGCCGAGCATCCCGCAGTGCTCGGCGCCCTCGGGACCCTACTGCTGCGCACCGAGTGCGTCGCCTCGTCTCGGATCGAGGAGATCGACGCCGCGGTCGACGACTATGCGCGAGCCCTGCACGGCGTGAAAGCCAACCCGTCGGCCACATTGATGGTCGCCGCGACGACCGCCACCGACGTACTTCTGACCAAGGTCACCACCACCCGGAGAATCGAACTGGCCGACCTGACGGCAGCCCACCGCGAACTCATGCGGGACGACCCGACGGACGGCGACTACGCCGGACGCGTTCGCGACATGCAGAACTGGATCGGCGGCAGCAAGTACTCGCCGCGCGACGCCCTGTACGTTCCTCCGCCGCCGGAAACCGTCGACGAATACCTCCAAGATCTCATCCGGTACGCCAACCGGGACGACATCCCCGCACTGGCTCAAGCCGCGATCGCCCATGCCCAGTTCGAATCCATCCACCCGTTCACCGATGGCAACGGCCGTATCGGTCGAGCGCTCATCAACAGTGTGCTCCGGCGGCGAGCTGTGACGAACACCGTTGTGGTCCCGTTGGCCTCGGCACTTGTAGCCCACCGGGACCGCTACTTCGACGATCTGTCCGCCTACCGCAGGGGCGATCCGGAGCCGCTGATGCACTCGTTCACAGCCGGTTCACGTATAGCTGCTTCCCAATCCCGCAGGACCGCGCGTCATCTAGCCGGCATCCCAGAACAGTGGCGCGAGTTGACCGGTCCGGTACGCAGCCACAGCGCGGCCGCCAAGATCATGGCGTCGTTGATCGCCATGCCCGTCATCACCGCAGAAGACGTCTCGGACCGGCTCCAGCTCAGCACGAGCAGTGCCTACGCTGCCATCGATCGGCTGCACGAGGCGGGAGTGCTGCGCCCCCTGACGAACCGGAAGAGGGAACAAGTATGGGGCGCCGGTCTCGTCCTCGACGAACTGGACGCACTCGGCGCGCGGATCAAAAAGGCCGCCACCTGAACCATTGCTGCGTGCGGCAGAGCTATCGCACCAAGACGAGCTCCTCGGTGGTGAGGCAACTCGTCACGCCGCCCCGCCGGGTGTGGGGTGGACGGGGTTCTGATGGAGGACCGGTCACTGATTTGGCGCGGCAGTGGGCTTCCGCTGGGTGGCCGGAAATCTTGGCTCGGCGGTGCGGCGAGCGCTGACGGGTGGTCTTGCCGGACCTGGCATCGGCTGCCGCGGATAGTGGCTGCGGGTGGGTAGTCGAAGGTTTCGGCGGCCGTGCGGTGAGCCTGAGGAGCCGGGGCGATCGAGTCCAGCAGGGCAGCCGAGGGAACCAGGATGTGCCGAGATGCGTCCAGTAGGGTGAGTGCAGTTTTACGAAGGGTGGGCCGAGCGCTATGGATGTGGGGCAGGAAACCGCGAACGGGCTGTATCAGCAGGCGGTAGCGGGGACGTTCCGAATGGAGCGGGGAGCGGCGGAACGGTGCGCGGCGGTGTACACCAGGTTGGTGGACACCTGCCTGGACAAACAGATCACGAACTCCAAACGTCTGCAGGAACTCTCAGGCTTCGGGGGATTCGACTCGGCACAGGAGCTCCAGGGAAAGTTCGTAGAGAAAGGGGCTTCGGCGACCGAAGCGCTTCTGGGGATCAAGGAAGCCGCGTTACGTATGGCTGCCGCTTACCTGCATGCCGGTGGCGCGTTCGAGGAAGCAGATGCGATGAACAGCCGCGCGCTGACTGTTGCAGGAGAGGCTGGGGAATGAATCCTTGGAAGCTGGGCGTGGTGGTGATTGCTGCGACGGGCGTTCTCGGAAGCCTGGTGGCATGTTCGACCACTACGGAGCCGAGTGGGACGGGCGCGGCTGAATCGACGCAGCAGGAATCGGCTCAAACGAGTTCGTCGCGGACGACCCTGACCGAATCCCGGTTGCAGCCGCCGGAGCAGCAGAACGAGTACACAACCAGGGGGCGACCGGAAGTAGTGTTCGATCCCTGCACCTGGATCAGTGACGCGGCTGTCGAGAAGGCAGGCCTAGATCCGACTACTCGCCGCCGAGGGCAAGACATTGTCGCGGAGTACACGTTCTTGACCTGTGATTTCGAGGGCAATCTCCGAGACCTGTCGGTGAACTCGGGCAACGTGACGTGGGAAGAGGACCTGCAGAAGAACGGCGGGCACAGCGAGGCGATGACTGTGAACGGCCGCGAAGCGCTTCTCGTGCAGGATCCGGCGCTGGAAAGTGTGTGCAGTGTTCATGTTCGCACCGAAGCGGGGCTCGTCATGTTCAGCTCTTCGCGAACCCATGAAGGGCAGGAGGCCGGACTACAACGTTGCGACGGAGCTGTCGAGATCGCGACGGCTTTGGAACCGGAAATCGGGGCGGAGAACTGAACGATGAGTGATGGAACCCCCGGCTCGCCGTTCGGAATGTTCGGCCCTGCGCTGGGTATCGCCCCCGAGTCCGTGGAGGATCGGCTGTCAGGCCAGGAGAGCCTGAGCGGCGCTCAATATTTCGGTTCCCAGGTTTCTCACGGTGGGCAGGATCCCGCCTACATCACTCGGATGGAGCTTTTCGAAGGGCTTTCGCATGAGGAAATCCACGCGAAGGTCAGCGAGATGTTGCCCGGTGTCATGCATGCTGTGGCGGAAAACTACCAGTCCATCGCCGACTCGCTGGGCGGTGCCCTGTTAGGTCATTTGCTGTCCATTCAGCGCGAGCTCTCCGACGGTATGGCAGGTGAATTCGCGGACGCGGCGAATCAGGCCTCGCGAACCTTCTTCGACCAGGCCACCGATGTGCAAGAGGTCATCAATGCCGTGGGTATGCGAATCCATGCCGCCGCCTACGGCGCCGAGGTGGTGAAGAAATCCGTTCCACCGCCGCCGACTCAGGCGCCGGGAGGAGGCAATCCCGCCGTGACCACCGGCGTGGTCGATCCGGCGAAGGTCGCGGAAACCGTCGTCGCCGCGACCGATCCGGCGGCCGCGGCGGCTTTCGCCGCGTACAAGGAAGATCAACGGCTGGTCGCTGTCGAAGTGATGAATATGGCGTACAAGCCGACCTATCAGCCCGCGGGCGAGGGGGTGCCGGCATTTGTCCCGGTGCAGGCGCCGGGTGACCAGCCCGGCCCTGCCGTCCCGAACGGCGTTACCAGCAGTGGTCCCGGCGGGACCACGCCCGGTCCCGGTACGCAGGCACCGGGTGGTGAGACTCCAGGGGAGAACGAGACCGAAGAGCCAGGGCAGCAAACGCCCGGAACCGAAGAGCCACGGACGACAACGGCCGGTACCAACGAGACCCCGACCTCGCAGCAGCCGGGCACTACGCCGGGCAGTCCCGCCGGTGATCCCCAGCGCACTTCGCCGTCGACCACTACGCCCGGTTCGCCCGGGGCGCCCGCGGGTACGCCCGGGATGCCCGGCGGTACTCCGCAGAGCCCGACGCCCGGAAAAACCGTTCCGGGCTCGCCCGGCGGTGCGCCGAACAGTCCGTCCGGTGTTCCGGCGGCGTCGACTGCTGCGGGAACCAACAGGGCGATGTCGGGTATGCCCGGGATGATGGGGCCCGGCGCAGGTGCGCGGCGCGGTGAGGACGACGACGAGCACAAGGTGCCCGACTACCTGATCCATGATCGGGAAGAAGAGTTGTTCGGCGCGCCGCCCCAATTGCTGGACGGCGTGCTGGGCGGCGACGCCCCCGCCGCGCAGCCGGCCGATCACCGCGGAGAACGCTGGTGAAATGGGAATTCACCCCGGACGAGTTCATGCACGTCTGGAAAGAGACGGGTAAGGATCGCTACCCGTTTCCCCTCGAATTGCGTTCGTCGGTGCGTTGGGAGGACGAGTTCTACCGATTGGCCGCGCGGATCGAGACGACGTATCCGCGCGGTGCCGACCCGGACCTCACGGTCGCGCTGCGGGTAGCGGCGGAACCCCAGGCGACACTTGCTCTCTCCGGTAGCCGGCGGCGCCGGATCCGATCGTACGGAGCCTTCTCGGGTAGCGTCGGTGTGACCGTCGTGCAGTTCCCCGGTACCGAAACGGATTTCGACGGCAAGTTCGTCGTCCAGATCGGGTCGCCGGCCATCGTTCCGCGGATTTTCCTGCAGATTCTCGGTGAACTGCCCAAGGGCACCCACCCACCGCTGGTGGAGAGTATCGACCGGATGCGCGACACCTACGAGGTCTGGAACGGTGGTAAACCGCAACCCGCGGATCGGATGCGCCGACTGCTGAAGGCGCCGCGGGTGGGCTCGGGTTTCCTGCAGGCGTGCCATCGCCTCCGCGACCCGCAGCCGCCGCAGCCTCGCTACCTCAGCTGGTTCGATGTCGCCGACGACGGCCGCTATGTATACCAGCACCGATACCAGGACTTTCACCTCGAACCGGTTTCGCACGACGAATTCAAACATGCACTCACCCGCTTGATCGGCCCACACTGGGCCGAGCCCGCGCAGTAGCTGTCGTTCCCGTTTCGGCGCACCAGGTCGCCTGTGTCCGGTGTGCGGCCCGTTGCTGGCGCAGAAGTGCCATCTTGCAACATCTTTCACTCCTCGGGTTAGTCTTGGCATACGCCCGGAGCAGGATCCGACGGGGGCACATGGACGGTGCTGGACCTCCTCGCTGGGCGTATCTCCAGTAGATAGGACGGATTCGCGGTCGCGCCCGTTCTGAACCGAGCAAATGCCGTGGAACAGCCGACTTTCCACCACGGCACCTTCCATATCGAGACAATCCGGTTAGCGAGGGTAACTATTGTGAGTAGTGGGTCCATGCTTCCCCGTCGTGCTTTGGGGCGCCAGCTGCGCAAGATGCGCCTGCGGGAGGGAATATCACAGTCCGGTGCGGCGCGCGTCGCAGAGATATCGCCGCAGTCCTACGGCCGATTGGAGGACGGCCTCAAAACAAAGATCACTGATCTGGCGATGAACGCGCTGTGCAATGCGTTCTCCAGTACCGATGAAGAGCGGCTGCTGGTACTCGACCTGGCGCAAACGATCAGGAAATCCGCTGGCTACGATGGTGCCTGGTGGTTGTCGAAAAGTGCAGTACCAGGCGATTTTCGCGACTTTATCGCCTTGGAAGAAACTGCAACACAGATCTTTTCGTGGGAGACCTGCATCGTTCCCGGCTTGCTGCAAACCAGGGAGTACCGTCGTGCCTTGCTCTGGGCGGAGTACCCGGAGATGCCGACACCTGAGGTCGAGGCGAGTTTGGATGTCGTCATGCGACGGCAAGAGCTGTTGAGCAAGACGGACCTCCACTTCGAAGGGCTGATCGCTGAATCCGTACTGACCACAGTCGTTGGAGGTGCGGCTGTTCTCGCGGATCAGTTGTCGCATCTGCTCGAGGCTTCTCGCCGACCGAATGTCGCCCTGCGGGTTGTGGGCAGAAATGCGAAGGATCAGGTCGGTGTGGTCACCGGGCCGTTCGTGCTGTTCGACCTGCCTCCCTTGCCGATATCACGGCTACGGCAGGCGCCGGTAGTCTATGTGGAAGGATGCTTCGGCCGGATCTACCTCGATCATGAGTCAAAGGTCGCCGAGTACGCCCGGATAAGGGAAAGGCTGCGGCGGGCGGCATATTCGGAGGAGGTCTCTGCCGAGCTGGTGCTGGAGGCATTGAAGGAGTGAGTCCATGAGTGAACTAACCGCTGCCCAGTGGTTCAAGAGTAGCAAGAGCCAAGGGCAGGGCAACTGCGTGGAGGTCGCCTTCCTGGGTGACGGGCTGGTCGGTGTGCGCGATTCCAAGAACGCCGCTGGCCCGGCCCTGGTCTTCGGTCCAAAAGAATGGGACGGTTTCCTCGCGGGACTGACAGGCTGGGGCTCCGTGTAATACCAGGGCTGGCACGGCGTACGCCTACCGCGTAAGGGTCGATCCAGCAATAGGAGGTCGAGCGCCACCCGCCGGACACGAAAGTCCACCGCTGGACGATCACGAAGATCACCGGGCGGGTGGAATTGAATCCTGCGGTCGGCTAAACGGTGGCCCAGCGGTTGAGTGCCGCTGGGGTTCCGAGTTCCATCCGAGCCTCGGGAGTGTGGGCGTAAAAGGTCAGGAATCGGAATAACCGGTGGGGATCGGCGGCGAGACGAGGACATTCGAGGACGACCGCTCCGTCCGGCGCCTGAACTTCCAGTTTCCAGAACCGATACGAATTGCTGCCGAATCGGATGGACGGCGTGCGCAGGTGATTACGCGCAGCTCCATCCCAGCCGATAACGCATATCAACGGGGTGTTCTCCATCGACGCAGCAAGCACACCGGTCACGTCCGACCACGGCAGACTCGTCCGGGAACTCCAGCCCTCGTAGACGATCTGCTGTGGCGTGAGCACGAGACTTGCCCTGCGAATCCGACCGGCCAGAGCGAGACCTGGTGTGAACGCGAGGAATAATCCCATGCAGAACAACACGAGCGCAGGAATCCAGAGAATCGACCGCCCCGATACCGCGATTTCGAGACTCGCTCCGAGCAGCAGCACCGCGAAACAGAAGCACATCAATTGGTACAAAGCGAAGGCTGGAATCGTTCCGGGAATGGCGGTGGCGCCTGTGCCGTCCACCGAGTCCAGTCGGATCCTGCTGGTGCTACGTGTTCGCGCGATAAGCCCCGCGATTCCCGCGACCGCGAGGACGAGCATCGCGATACCCAGTAGAGCCACGTATTTCGAGGCGGCATGGCCGAACTCGTCGGCGCTCCGCCAGCCGGCCGTTGCCAGCACGAAGCACATGGCCGCCAACCCGGCCAAGAAGACAGCCGACAGCAGTATCGTTCCGACATAGCGACCCGAGGTCCGCCAAGCGGTAGGAATCATCATTCGGTCAGAAGAGCGCATTCCACGCCTTCGACACCCCACCACCGATGGCATCGCCCGTAGCCTCGAACGCATCGATACCTCCGTTGATCGCACTGCTTACGCTGAGACCATCCTGGTACAGAGCATCGACAGCACCAGAAGTGAAAAGCCCAGCGCCGGCGCCGACGACTGTCCCCACTGCGGCGCCGGCAACGTTACCAACCCCCGGAAAGACGCTGCCGATGATCGCTCCCGTGGCAGCACCCGCGGCAACGGATGCACCGAAGCCCGCCGCGCCCGATACAACTGCCAAGTGCTCGACCCCGAGTTGCTCGCCGCCCACGTCGTAGTCTACCCGGGCGCATGGCAGACAGGACTGTCTGCGGTGGGCGCCGGTAGCCGCTGCAGTCGGAAAATAAGAATGAACTGCTGGTGAACGCTTGGTGTGCTTGCACGCCGAATCGCGCCGGAAGGCGTTCCGTGCCGGTCCGGCGCGCTGCCCGATTGCTACGATTCGCGCCAACGGCTCGTTCGAGAAACATGGGGGCAGAGGGTGCTTCAGGCCGATATAGACCAGATCCACGCATTGGCGGGAAAGCTCCGTGGGGCCGGTGACCGCATCGATGCCATCGACGTACGCACAAAGGCCAAAGAGCTTCCGGCTGCCCTGCCGGAATCACCCGGTGAGGCCGCCGTTTCCGGTATTTCACAGGCATTGGAACAGGCGGCGGAGTTCGTGGAGGGCGCATACCTGCGGGCTGCGGATCGCTTCCGGCTGGTCGCCACGACGTGTAGCCAGTGTGCGGACTCGATGGAAACCACGGATACCGAGTTCTCCGGCAAGTTGTCCGCCATGGATGTGCAAAGTGCTTAAGCGTTCGACAGTCGCCAACTGGAATTTCGAGACCGTCCGCGCATGGGTGACCACACTGGCCGAGTCGCGCAACAGCCTCATGGCGGAGGCGGACGGCACAGTCAAGCACTTCCAGGAACTCGGTACATCTTGGTCCGGGGTGGCCTACAACGCGGCATACGATCGCGTCGCTCAAGACCACGATCAGGTCCGCAAACTCGCCCTCGAAATCGATGAACTGGTTGCGGTCGCCAACCAGGAGATCGGTTCGGTCGAATCGCACCTTCGAGTAGTTCAGGGCAAGGTGGCCGATGCCCAAGGGCTCGGCATGACAGTCGACGACGCGTGGAAGGTTATGGACTACGAGAACGTCGACGCGGAAACCCGCAAGGCCCATCAGGACCTGATCAACAGTGCGTTCTGGGCGTTCGAGAATGCGGTAAGCCAGGCGGCCAAGAATATCTCCGAGCAGGCGGTGGAGATCCGTTCCGCGGGTGACCTGCTGGGCTCGGGTCTCGATGTCGCTGCCGCCGATACTCAGGCGGCGCGCTTCGGTAAGGACGACGGTACTGCCCTGGCCCAGGCGGTAAAGGCCGGCGACCAGCAGGCTATCGATGAGATCTTGGGTCAGATGCCGCAACCGGTTCTCACGCAGTTCGAACTGGATGCGCTCGCCCGCGGCGAAGAGGTGAGCACACTCCCGGCGAGCACCCAGGATTATTACAAGGCGTTCTTCAACGAGGCCGGCAAAGACGGCATCCTCGGTCTCAACGAACATCTTCTCAACAAGGAACGCGCAGGGGACGTCACCGCCGCCACCCAGCGCGATGGCCTCGCCAACGCCCTGCTTGCAGTCTCCAACGAGAAGGTCGGCACCAATACCGGCAGCAAAGGCGCGTTCCAGAATTTACCCCCCGATGTCCAGCAGCTCCTGGCAACCAGGCCCACCGAGAACAACCTGGACGGCCCGATGGCAGTCGGCGAGCACTACCGGGAGGTGAGCGCCCTCGGTGAACTTCTCGGCCAGTCGAGCCCCGGTATGGAACCCGGCCATCAACTCGGCGTCGAAATGGGACGGCAATCCCAGGATATGGCCGCCTACCTGGACAATGTCAAAGCGAATATGGGTGGCACGATGCCACCCGGCTTCATGGACGGCGACAAAGAAGCCATGGAGACCGGCGCACAGGCCATGCTCGGTGTCGCCACCCGCAACGAAGACGTCAGCTATTCGCTACTCACCGGAAACGATATGCCGCCGGCCACCGACCCCGGACTGGGCGAGAAACCACAACCTTTCGATCCCGAAGAATTCCGCAAGGAAGTTTTCGGGCACGAATGGGCCGATGATGGCGACGCAGCATCGAACCTGTTGGGTTGGGTCGCCGAGGACACTCAGAAGGAAGGTCCCGAAGGGGATCGGGCTCGCCAGGTTCTGGTGGACCTCCCGAACTATTTCGCTCCCGAAAGCAACCCTGACGATGACTCGGTATCGGGAAACAGACCCCTTAAAGAAGGGGTATACGAAGACTATGTGAAGGCGTTCAACACCAACCCCAAGCTTTCAGAAACGCTTGCCCACGTAATGGGTACGAATATCGAGTCGCATCTCAACCCGAATGCCACAGAATCGGTCTTGGGGCCGCGCGGTCCAGTTCTGAGCGTCACCGACGCTAATCACTTGCTCGCCCTTGCCAGTCAATCGGAGGAAGGGCGCTTCATCCTCGAAGCAAGTAGGCAGGGGTATCAGACCGAGATGCTTACACAAGCTCTACTGGAGAATCCGCAGAACCCGAAGGCATGGCTCGACCAGAACGCGGAACACCTGGCAAGTCTGGATGGCCGGTACACGGTTGCCATTACCAACGGTCTCACGGCCGCGGACGAAGCGACCGCGGACGATAAAGAAGCCGCACAGCAAGCCGCCTGGCAGAACAGACAGCAAGTAGCCGAAGTCGTGAAGTCTTTGACGCTCGATATGGTCGAAGTGCCGGGTAAAACACCGGCCGGCCTCGTGGCCAACGAAGTCGTGGGTGTTATCAAAGATCAAGGGTTCGATGCGGCGATGGCGAAATGGAACCCTGAACCACCACCGGTCGGCGTTACCTACCCGAACCTGGCGACCGTTAATGCCCAAGCTCGGACGGAAATAGAGCAGCAGCTATTCCAAATACTTCACGAACAAGGAAAACTACCCGAATATGGCACCGCCCCAGACGGAACGCAAGTTCCATTTGTCGGTGCTAACGGTGAACCGGTCGACGTATCAACTCTAACGGACGAGACCGCCAATAGGGCAGTCAACGCCTACTTTGCGCAATTGGGCCTTCAAGAATTCCTCACCGGATATTCTGTCCAGTATGGTGGTGTTCTGAGTAGCGGCCTTGCGCTGGAACCGGGTGATACGGAACAGCAGGTAACCGGAAAGGCTGCTGGCTGAGATGCGTCAATCGAGATCGGCTCATGAGTCAGCGATGGAGTTTGATTCCATGGCAGCTCGATTTCTGCGGCCGGGGCGGCAGGTGGGTCAGAAATGTCTTGGTTGAAATCGAGTTCACTTCGGTACGAGTCCGGAATCGGATGGAAACGGATTGCAATTGTCGCGCTTTTGCTACTGGCAGCAGGATGCGGCACGTCGACCGAGGGGCGTGCACCGGTGCCGGTAGCGCCTCGTACGCTCCCGACAGGCTTCGACCCGTGCGCTGACCTTTCCGGGGAATTCGTCGAGCAGCACGATGTGAAGCTGCAATCCAGACTCGGGCCGGAATATACCTCGGCAGAAAACCCTCCCGATACTGTTGGGTGTGAATACAAGATTTCGTACGAGCGCTACCTCAGAATTCTCCTTTCGATACAGATCGTCGGCCAGGATCCACCATGGCTCCGTGCTGACTTCACAACACTGGAAATCGGTGGCCGCAAGGCTGCTATAACGCGTCCAGAAGATGCCAGCGATGCCAACCCGCTTCCGGGTAGTCAATGTGTGATGCAGTTGGAAATGCATGGCGGATCTTTGAATCTGAACCTGAACGGCTGGGGTCCTGAACTATGGGAAAACGAAGGTGACCCATGCTCGGTTCTCACTGAATTAGCGACGGAAATAGCGGTTCTGCTTCCCCCGCTTGAATAGCTAGTACTCCGGAAACTGGATCGCGATGCTGCGACCCGGACTGCTCGGTTAGCCTGGCCGGCGCACAGGATGCTGTTACCCTGGCGCCGTCCACTCCGTCGCCATACGGTCCGCTCTACGCGACAAGACGCAGTCGGTCCGTGTAATGGATCAGGCTCGGAGCGCATTGCGGGTCAATGCGACAGGGGGGCTTTTCAGATCTGAGGGCGGGCAGTGCCTTGTACGGATCGGCTGAGATTTAGGCCGTCTGAACGAGGGAACATGAATATCTGGCGCGATCTGGACCCTTCTGTCCGGAAGGCACTACTGGAGGGACGGCCGGTCGGCGATCTCGAGACCGACCGGATCGGGCGGGCGTATGCGGAGCAGAGGCTCGGCCGCTCGCAGCCCCGGAACTTTCTGGTCGGCATCCTCATCGGCCTGGGTGTGGGACTGCCGCTGGGGTTGTTGGTGGTGCTGGACGTGCTGTCGATGGCGGCTACCGGGCTCGTTGTGATTGCGATGTGGCTCGGCTACTTGGTTTACGAGGTTCGCCGTAAGGCCGCGCTGATCCGCCTGTTGAACGTCAGCAACGGGGCGCCGCGAGTGCCGGTGATGCCCGTGATGCCCGGGCCGCCGGGGAGGCTGGAGATAAGGGTTCGGACTCGCGGCGTCCTGCGAATGATGGCGCCCTTTCTCGGGCTCGTTGCCATACCGGTTGCTGTCGGACTGGCGTACTCGGTGCCGGTGCCCGCGATCGCTGCGCTGGCCGTCGTTCCGGCCGTTCTGGTGATCGCGTATCTCGGCCATTTGCTGTCCTGGTCGATTCCGGGACGCCCCACCATCCTCGACGCCGACGGTTTGCACTCGCCGAAGGACGGAGTTCGGATCGGCTGGGAGGCGGTACGTGAGATCAGGATCGTCCTCCTCCGGGCGACGGCCGGCGACCGTAGGCACGTGCTCGCCTTCCTGCTCCACGACGACCAGATCTACCTGCGCCAACTCTCGAGCTGGCAGGTTTTGCTCGGGAAGATCAACAAGAAGACCTACCTCTCGCCACTGGTCCTCATGGACGGTATGTACGACAGGTCGATGGTGGAGATCGCCGCATCGGCGGCCGCGTTGTCGGGCATCCCCTATCCACGGCACCGAGGCAACTCCAGTAGTTGCGCGAACGCCCGCCGCGACTCCACGCGATCTGCACCGCGGTCGCTCCTGAAGCGGTCTTCGCTGTCCGAACATTCGACGCCGCCGAATGGGTGGCGCTGAACCGCTGGGGATCTACTGTCGAAAGAACATGTATATCCATGGGAGGGTTCATGGTGAAGACTCTGATCGACATTCCGGACGAGCTGATGGAGCAGGCCAGGAAGATCACCGGCGGGGCTACCAAGACCGAGACCGTGTGTACTGCGCTGCGATTGCTCGTCCGTCAGCAACAGCAGCATGACGCCATCGCATGGTTCGCTGACCACGAACCATTCCTATCCGGTCTATCCGAGTATGAGATCGCTGGGGAAGGTTACGGACAGTCAGTGCGGTGACCTCGGCAGTCCGTGTCCTGCATCTGGCCGGCCACCGCGCAGCTCCCGCATCCAGCGTCAACAAATCGGTTCGCGAGGCGTTCGACCGGCTCAACGGGTTTGTTCGGGGTACGTATCCGAGTATTCTTGATGTTGGTACTTCTGATACATCACCAACATGCTGGAGGGGCGATGACCGTTACTCAGGTGGATCTCGACGACGGCGCCCTCGCGGAGGCGATGCGCCTCATGGGTACGACGACAAAGAAGGACACCGTCAACACGGCCTTGCGTGAGTACGTGAAGCAGCTGAAACGTTTGGAAGCGTTTGATGCACTGCTGGCCATGGGTCAGCGTGGCGATTTCGACCAGGCGGCCGAAGCGCACGCTGCAGAGCGGCGCGCCCGTAAACAGTCTTGGGGAGGTGACGTGACCGAGTGATCGGTTACGTTCTCGACACTACGGCCCTCTGGTATCTGTTCCGGAATCCGGCGGCGGCCGAACGGTGGCGCGAACCCGCCCGGGTCGGTGCGCTGCGAATCAGCGAGCCGACTCGTGCCGAGTTCCTGTTCTCGGCTGTCGGCCCCGCGCATCGCGACGAGCTGACCGATGCGCTGGATACGCTGTGTGATCCGGTAGCGGTTCCGAAATCCGTGTGGCGGTGGGTCGACACCGCGCAGTACAAGCTGACCCAGCGGGGTGAGCATCGATCGGGGGGAGTGATCGATCTGGTGGTGTGCGCAACCGCGGTGCACCACGGTATGACGATCCTGCACACAGACAATGATTTCGCGACAGTCGCCAGGGCGCTGCCCGAGGTGCGTGAGCGCGATATCCGGCGCGAGGACACCGCACACATCGAATGAGCGCCGGCGGATGTGCCGGTGATCCAGACCTCACGCGTGGCACCCCAACTTCGGTCGGTGCGCGCATAGGGTCGGGCTATGAGCGAGGAGACGCAGTATCGGATCGAGCACGACACGATGGGTGAGGTCCGGGTTCCGGTGGACGCATTGTGGCGGGCTCAGACGCAGCGGGCGGTGGAGAACTTCCCGATCAGCGGGCGGGGGCTGGAGCGGGCGCAGATCCGGGCGCTCGGGCTGCTGAAAGGTGCCTGCGCTGTCGTGAACCGGGACCTCGGGCTGCTCGATGCCGAGCGGGCCGAGGCCGTGATCGCGGCGGCCGCGGAGATCGCGGAGGGGCGGCACGACGACCAGTTCCCGATCGATGTGTTCCAGACCGGGTCCGGGACCAGTTCGAATATGAACGCCAATGAGGTGATCGCGTCGATCGCGGCGAACAACGGCGTCACCGTGCATCCGAACGATCACGTGAACATGTCGCAGTCGTCGAACGACACCTTCCCGACGGCCACTCATCTGGCCGCGACCGAGGCCGTGATCAAGGATCTGCTGCCCGCGCTGGAGCATCTGCGGCTGGCGCTGCTGGACAAATCCCAGGAATGGCGGACGGTGGTCAAATCGGGGCGAACCCATCTGATGGATGCCGTACCGGTGACGCTGGGCCAGGAGTTCGGCGGGTATACGCGACAGGTGGCGGCGGGGATGGAACGACTGCTGGCGACGCTGCCGCGGCTCGGGGAGCTGCCGATCGGCGGGACCGCGGTCGGTACGGGGCTGAACGCGCCCCCCGGGTTCGGTGCGAAGGTGGTGGAAGAATTGGTGCGCACTACCGGAATCGACGCGCTCACCGAGGCCGAGGACCATTTCGAGGCGCAGGCGGCGCGGGACGGGTTGGTGGAGGTTTCCGGGGCCCTGCGCACGGTCGCGGTGAGCCTGACGAAAATCGCCAACGATATCCGCTGGATGGGTTCGGGGCCGTTGACCGGGCTCGGCGAACTGCAGTTGCCGGATCTGCAGCCGGGCAGCTCGATCATGCCAGGAAAGGTGAATCCCGTTCTGCCGGAAGCGGTTACGCAGGTCGCGGCGCAGGTGGTGGGTAATGACGCGGCGGTCGCGTTCGCCGGCGCGGGCGGGCATTTCGAACTGAATGTCTACATTCCGGTGATGGCGCGCAATGTGCTGGAGTCGATTCGCCTGCTGGCGGCGGTATCGCGGCTGTTCGCCGACCGGTGCATCCACGGGCTCACCGCCAATGCGGAACGCCTGCGCACGCTGGCCGAATCCTCGCCGTCGATCGTGACGCCGCTGAATTCGGCCATCGGCTACGAGGAAGCGGCCGCTGTCGCCAAACAGGCACTGCGGGAACAGAAGACGATCCGGCAGACGGTGATCGATCGCGGGCTGATCGGCGAGAAGCTCAGTGAGGAAGAACTGGACCGGCGCCTGGATGTGCTGTCCATGACGAATATCGACAAGGACTGAGCCTTTCGATTTCGGCGGAGCCGCGACTGTCGAAGCCGAATGCGGCAGTGCTCCGGGCGGGAAGGTTGACCACCCGGAGCCTCGTCGCGCCGCTCACCGGAATCAGTGAGCGGCTGCGGACGGTGCGCACACACCCACCGCGTCTGTGCGCGGGGTGTCAGCGGACCGTGGTCAGGGGCGGAAGCGGGCGAGTTCGGCGCGTGCCGCCTCGCCGGTTTCCCCGAGATCGGTGCGGCCGAAGACGTCCCAGCGCTGCAGCAGCGGGGCGAACACCAGCTCGTCCTGTTTCGCCGGATCGTAGATTCCGGCTTCGGCCAGGACCTCGTCGCTGCTGCGGCCGTCGGGCAGGGTGAGCGCGGGCACCTCGAACGCGGCGACCTGATCGGCGACGGCGCGCATCGCCTGATCCGGTACCTCCTTGAAACCCGCCGCGACCAGATCGGCGAATACGTCGGCCTGCCTCTCGTCGTCCTTGGCGATCCGCTCACCGATGGCGGTGACCAGCGGGTTCTCTCCGAGCGCGGCGGTATTGCGATGCCGGATCGCCGACGCCGTCTCCTCGAACGCGCACGCGGCCAGCACATCGAGCAGGTGCAGCGGGGGGCGGCGGAAGCCGGTGGTCATATGGTCCATCCGCAGCCGTTCCAGTTCCACCGGATCGCAGGCGCGGGTGACCATCAAGTAATTGCGGATGAGGACGGAATGCCGGGCTTCCTCGGCGGTCCACCGGCCCACCCAGCGCCACCACGCGCCGGTGCGCAGGTATTTTCCGATCTCCCGGTGGTAGGAGGGCAGATTGTCGGCGATCAGCACGCTCACGGTGAGCGCCAGCCGGGCCGTATCGCTCAACTCGGACTGGGCGGGGTCCCAGTCTTCGCCGCCGAGGAACGCGAAGTTGCGGCCGTCGTCCCAGGGGACGAAGTCGTGCGGCTGCCATTCGTCGGCGGTTTCGGTGTGGCGCCGCATGGCCAGTTCCACCTCGAACGCGAGGGATTCCAGCAGGTCGCGGTCGGTCAACAGATTCTGCACGCACACACGGTAGCGGGTCGGGTGGGAGTTCGGGTGCACACCGGGTCGGGTTGGGAGTAATCGGTCAGAGGTCCAGTTCTGATGGTGATCGCACACCGTTTCCGGAACGGCCGGGAAGTGAGGGGGCATTCTTTTTCGGGCTCATGGCGGGCCGTTCTTCTCGGCCGGTTCCACCGGCACAACGAAAGGGGCGCCCGCCATGGCGGGCGCCCCTTCGCCGATGATCAATTCTGGGTGACGGTGGTGGAGCGGTCGGAGGAATTCCAGGTGATCGTGCCGCCCTCGAATTCGCTCTTCTTGCCCTCCGGGGTGTCTTCCTCGTCGGAGGTCGGGAATCCCAGTTCGCCCTCGGCGCCGCCGTTGGCCTCCCAGGCTTCCCGGATATCGCCCCACACGATGTGGGCGCCGGTCTCCTCACTGAAGAAAATCGTGCCGCCGACGAAGTTCTGGTAGCGGCCGCCGTCACCGGCAACCTGCTCCTCGCCCTCGGGCATACCGAGCGTGCCGGCCGGACCGCCCGCTTCGGTGTACTTCTGATAAATGCTGCCGGATACGGTGACCTCCGTACCGTCCGGCGTCTGCACCGTGGTTTCGCCGGCATCGGCGTTGGGGTCCTCGTCGGGGGTGGGTGACCCCTCGGCGCCGGTGGTTTCGGTGGGCGACCCCTCCGCCCCCGGGGACCCGGTCGGTGACTCGCCGGTGCCGGTGTTGTCGCCGGGCATCACCGCCGAGGTCAGCGAGCCGACGCTATCCGAGACCGAGTTGTCGTCGTCGCCGCAACCTGCCACGAGCAGGCCCGCGGCCGCGAGCGCAATGGTGAATCCAGCCGAACGTCGAGCGAAGTGATGCATATCCATCCTCTCGCGACAGGCCGGCGTGATCCGCAGTCGCGGGACTCATCACTCCGGCTCAGTGAGGTGGCAACGCAACGGCAACCCATCGCGAGATCCGTAGCGCTACCGCTTCGGTGGTCACGGGGATCGTACCCGGAATCGGAAGGAGCATGATCGGATGCCCGATATTTGCTGGATGCAGTGCCGGCGCGTGTTCCACGCCGGCACCGCACGATCACGGCAGGGGTGGGTTGGCGTGTTCGTCGCCGTGGAAGTCGACCGACGAGTACTCGCGCAGTTTGGTCAGGCGGTGGTAGGCGTCGATCATCCGGACGGTGCCCGATTTCGAGCGCATCACGATGGAGTGGGTGGACGCGCCGCCACCGTAGTAGCGCACGCCGCGCAGGAGGTCGCCGTCGGTGACACCGGTGGCGCAGAAGAAGACGTTGTCGCCGGACACCAGGTCCTCGGTGACGAGCACGCGATCCAGGTCGTGACCGGCGTCGATGGCCTTCTGGCGTTCGTCGTCGTCCTTGGGCGCGAGTTTGCCCTGCAGTACGCCACCCATACAGCGCATCGCGGCGGCGGCGATGATGCCCTCGGGGGTGCCGCCGATGCCGACGAGGATATCGGTGCCGGAGTCGGGGCGGGCGGCGGCGATGGCGCCGGCCACGTCGCCGTCGGAGATCAGCCGGATCCGGGCGCCCGCGTCGCGGACCTCTTGGATGAGGTCGGCGTGCCGGGGCCGGTCCAGGATGCAGACGGTGATATCGGATACGGACATGCTCTTGGCCTTGGCGACCTTGCGGATGTTCTCCGCGATCGGCACCGAGATATCGATCACATCGGCCGCATCGGGGCCGACCGCGATCTTGTGCATGTAGAAGACGGCCGAAGGATCGAACATGGCGCCGCGTTCGGCGACCGCGAGCACCGAGATGGCGCCCGGGGAACCCTTCGACATCAGGGTGGTGCCGTCGATCGGGTCGACCGCGAAGTCCACATCGGGGCCGGTGCCGTCACCGACGTTCTCCCCGTTGTAGAGCATGGGCGCCTCGTCCTTCTCGCCCTCGCCGATCACCACGACACCGCGCATCGATACCGAGCTGACCAGCTGCCGCATGGCATCCACGGCCGCCCCGTCGCCGCCCTCCTTGTCGCCGCGCCCGACCCAGCGGCCCGCCGCCATCGCACCGGCCTCGGTGACGCGGACGAGTTCGAGCGCGAGGTTGCGGTCGGGCGCCTCGCGGCGGCTCGAAGGGGTCGCGGATGCCGTCATAGCGGGTGCCTCCTTGGCGTCGGAACTTCGGGGTAATTGTCGCATTGACCTGTTCCGCGGAAATGATCAGCTGGTACGGCAGTACCGGGGGCGGGCCCGGTCGCACCTCTACCACGATGGATACTGAGAACGTGCCGAACAAGAAGCCACGCATCATGAACGACTACCGGGATCTGGTCTGGTCGCTGATTCCGTTGGTGCTGATCGCCGTGGTATTCGCCGGACTCACCAGCCAGTGCAGTTTCGCCGCCAACGGGCCGACGACGGGCACGATCCCGAGTTTCGACGCCGCCGCGGCGCTGCGCTCGGACGCGGAGAATCTGTCGTTCCCGGTGCGCGAGCCGGCGCTGCCGGAGAACTGGCAGCCGAATTCGGGGAGCCGCGACACCATCACCGGCACCGGCGGCGGCGCGGTGAGCACGATCGGCTACATCACCGGCGCCGGCACGTATATGCAGCTCAACCAGAGCAACGCCACCGAGGACGTGCTCGTCGATCACATCGTGGGCCGCCGCTACGCCACCGGAACCCAGGAGACCGGCGGCCAGAAATGGGTGGTGTACGACGAACCGGACGCCGAAGCCGCCTGGGTCGCCGATTTCGGTGACAGCCGGGTGCTGATCCGCGGCGCCGGCGACAGCGCGGCCTTCGAGACACTGGCCGCCGCGGTCACGTCCGCACGACCTCTGTAGAGCCGGGTCGCTACTCCTGATCGGAGTCGGCCAGGGCCTTCTCGATCCGCTGCCGGGCACCGGCCAGATGCTGTTCGCAGCGGTTGGCCAGCGCTTCGCCGCGCTCCCACAGTGCCAGCGCGTCGTCGAGGTCCATACCGCCCTGTTCCAGCATCTTCACCACGTTGACCAGTTCGTCGCGGGCACGCTCGTAGCCGAACCCGGCGATCTCGGCCAGTTCGTCGTCGGTGCTGGTATCGGGCACGTGTCAGGTCCTCTCGGTGTCGTCGGGGTGGTTCCCGGCCCCGGGCTCGCGCGCCGCGTCGCGGCGCTCACCCAGCGGTGTGCTGCCCAGACCGGCGGCGGAAATCGCGCCGTCACCGACGCGGATCCGCAACTGGCTGCCCGGGGGCGCGTCCTCGATACTGCGCACCACATGGCGTTCGGTGCCGGCCAGCCGCTGCACGACAGCGTAGCCGCGGGCCAGGGTGGCGGCCGGGCCCACGGCGGTCAGCTGACGCCGCAGGTGATCGGTACCGGTGGTCTCGGTGCGGATCAGGTCCGAGACGGTCCGGCGGGCGGCGGTGCGCAGGCGTTCGATCTCGTCGTGCCGGTGCCCGAGTTCCCGCAGCGGGTCGGCCAGGACGGGACGTGACCGCAGCTGCGCCAGGGCGGCGGCCTCCCGCTGGACCCAGCCGCGCAGAGCGGCCGCCGAGCGGTCGCGCAGTTCCCGGATGAGCGCGATTTCGGCGGCGGCGTCGGGAACGATGCGTTTGGCGGCGTCGGTGGGGGTGGCGGCGCGCAGGTCGGCGACCAGGTCGGACAGCGGGGAATCGGGTTCGTGACCGATCGCGCTGACGATCGGGGTGGTCGCGGCGACGATCGCGCGGCACAGGGTTTCGTCGGAGAACGGCAGCAGATCCTCGACACTGCCGCCGCCGCGGGCCAGCACGATCACCTCGACGGCCGGGTCGCGGTCGAGGCCGGCCAGCGCGTCCAGAATCTGCGGGACCGCGGACGGACCCTGTACGGCGGTGTTGCGGACCTCGAAACACACCGCCGGCCAGCGCGCCCGGGCGACGCTCAGCACATCGTGTTCGGCGGCGCTGCCGCGGCCGGTGATCAACCCGACGGTCGCGGGCAGGAAGGGGACCGGGCGTTTGATCCGTTCGTCGAACAAGCCCTCCGCGGCCAGCAGTGCTTTGAGCCGCTCGATCCGGGCCAGCAGTTCACCGACCCCGACCGGGCGGATCTCGGTGATCCGCAGCGACAGGGTGCCGCGGCCGGTGAAGAACGCGAGTTTGCCGTACACCACCACCCGGCTGCCTTCCTGCAGCGGTACGGGGGCGTTGCGGAGCAGGGCGGGGTCGCAGGTCACCGACAGCGACATATCGGCGGCGGGGTCGCGGAGCACGAGAAAGGCGGTGCGGGTGCCCGGTCGCAGGTTGATCTGGGTCAGCTGTCCCTCGACCCAGATACTGCCGAGCCGGTCGATCCACTGGGCGACCTTCATCGCCACCGAACGCACCGGCCACGGCTGCTCGGCGGAGTTGGCGGGCGCGGCCGGCCGGCCGGAATCGGCGCGGCCGGCCGCGGCGCCCGGTTGGGCTTCCGTCACTGGGCGCGCACGGTGGCGATCCGGTTGGTCAGCATGGTGACGAACGCCGCGCGGTCCCGGGTGCGCTGCTCGTAGTCGAGCAGGGCGACCAGATCGGCGACGGTGAGGGTGCGCAGCCGGCCGCGCAACTGGGCCAGCGTCATGTTCGGGTAGTCGTAGCGGGCGCCGACCTCGGGAAGTTCGGGTTCGGGGTCGCCGGCCGCCGCCGGCTCCGCGGGCGCGGGGTCGTCCGTGGTTTCGGCGGCAGGCTCCGGGGCAGGCGCGGTCCCGGCCTCCGCAGCGGCGTCGGCCGCCGGCTCGGCGTCCGGCTCGGCCGCGATCCGCGCCTCCCATTCGCCGGTATCGAAGGTGGTTGCCTCGGGTACGGCATTGCCGTTCTGTATTGCGCGCAGCCCGGCGAGGGTCTCCTGCAGCGCCAGTTCCACCTCGGCCGGATCGGCGTCGAACCGGTCGAACTCGCTGTCCCGCCCGGGCACGGGGGCGCTGGGCGTACGCACCGGCAGATCTTCGTCCTCGTCGAACGTGGCCCATTCCGGCTGCTGCTCCGGACGGTTGATGATCCGGTCGAAAACCGAATCTCCCTTGATCGCGAGACTGGTGACGAACTGCTGGACGTGCATACCGGTCTGCAGCAGCTGGCTCACCGCGGTGACGGGAAACTTCACCGCCGCGGAAGGCAGCCGGCGCGTCTCCTCGAGGACGTAGACGGCGGCGCCGGCGGCGACACGGGCCAGGAACGGTGGTCGAAACATGCTACTAGCCTGCCCGATATCACACGGTCCGCAAAAGAGGGTGTGCCCTCCCGGCAAGCCGCGGCGCGGGCCGGGGCGTGCACCCGGTGCCGCGGTGATCGGCGCGTCGATCGTGACCGGCATCTCCCCGCAGGTCAGCGCCCTGCCGCCGGGGTGGAGGCGACCCGGGGCGGCGGGCCGGGTGTGCCGCGGCGCACGCCCTCGGCGGTGCCGGAGTCACGCACGTATCCTGTCGGCATGTCCTCGGCAATACCGTTGAACGTCGGAATCACTCGCTCGGCCGGCACCGCCACCGCGGTTCCGGAAGGGAAACGAGTGCTACTCGCCGAACCGCGCGGCTACTGCGCGGGTGTGGACCGCGCGGTGGAAACCGTGGAGAAGGCGCTGGAGAAACACGGCGCGCCGATCTACGTCCGCAAGGAGATCGTGCACAACCGCCATGTGGTGGAGACCCTGCGGGAACGCGGGGTGATCTTCGTCGACACCACCGACGAGGTACCCGAAGGGGAACTCGTGGTGTTCTCGGCGCACGGTGTCTCCCCGGCGGTGCACGCCACCGCCGCCGAACGCAATCTGCGCACCATCGACGCCACCTGCCCGCTGGTCACCAAGGTCCATCAGGAAGCCAAACGCTTCGCTCGCGACGACTACGACATCCTGCTGATCGGCCACGAGGGTCATGAGGAGGTCGAAGGCACCGCCGGCGAGGCCCCCGATCATGTGCAGCTCGTCGACGGGCCGGACGCGGTCGACGGGGTTCGGGTGCGCGACGAATCCAAGGTGATCTGGCTGTCGCAGACCACGCTCAGCGTGGACGAGACCATGGAGACCGTCTCCAGGCTGCGGGAGAAGTTCCCGGCGCTGCAGGATCCGCCCAGCGACGATATCTGTTACGCCACGCAGAACCGGCAGGTCGCGGTGAAGGCGATGGCGCCGGAATGCGATCTGGTGATCGTCGTCGGCTCCCGGAACTCGTCCAACTCGGTGCGCCTGGTGGAGGTCGCGCTGGGCGCCGGCGCCAAGGCGGCGTACCTGGTCGACTACGCGCGTGAAGTGGATCCGGCCTGGCTGGAGGGTGTGCGCACGGTGGGGATCACCTCGGGTGCGTCGGTCCCGGAGATCCTGGTGCGCGGGGTGCTGGACATGCTCGCCGAACACGGTTTCGGTGAGGTGCAGCCGGTGACCACCGCGAACGAGACCCTGGTATTCGCCCTGCCCCGGGAACTGCGCGCCGCCCGGCGCTGACGCACTGCGGTACGGGTCACATACGTTCCGGCCGCCGGCGTTCCGGAATCGGTTCCCGATCGCGGAACCTGGCGACCTGGGGCTGGCGTGGTGGTTCGCCGCCACCTCGACGGGGCCGGGCCCGCGCCGGTTCCTCCTGGACCGGTGCCGCCGGCCGTGGTGGGCGCTGCGGATGCACTTCGCGGGACCGCGCCGCGCGGCCCGGCTGCTCCGCTGCGGCGCGAGCGCGGCCACGCGGGGGTTCGGGGGCGGGATCGCGGGTGTAATCGGGCTCGGGTTTCTCGGGCCGCTTGGGCCGGGGGGATTTCGCCTTCGTCCGCGAACTCGCCTTGGACCGTGCGGCCAGGGTTTCGGCGCGGGAGGGTTTACTCCCGCGCGCCGGTTTTCCCTCGCCGCCGACGGGCCGTTTGGTTTGACCGCGGCCGGGGCGTTTCGCGGTGTCGCGGCGTGGCCGCTCGGTTCGGCTCCGGGGCTCGGCTCGATTCGCGCGGCGTTCGCTGCGCCCCCAGCTCGTCCCGCGCCTTGCTTCGGCGGTCTCGCGTGCCGCTTTCTCCGACCGGTCCTGCGCGATCCGGATACCGGCGATGATCAGTACCAGTACGGTGGCCAGCATCATCGGCGGGAAGCGGTGGACCAGCGGGATGGCGAGGTTCAGCAGGATGTCCTTGAGCGAGGCGGTGCTGCTCCCGGTGAGCTGGCGATACGCGATCGGAACCGCGACGAACAGCAGCAGCGGCGGTAGCACCATCGTGGTGAACAGGCCCCGGAACCGGACGGCGGCCGCGGCCGCGAGGCAGCCGAGGATATAGAACGCGCTGAAGGTGCCGGTGAGGTCCGCGACGTCGCCGAGGGCATCGATGAGGAAGCCCACGAATGTGCACGCCACCGCGATCAGAACCGCGGCGTAGGCGGGCACGCCCGGCACCGTCGGCAGTAACGAACGTTGCGGCGCGGGCACCCGGGAATTCACTCGTTGGGAAGCAGCCACGTAATGAACACTATCGCTCGGAGTGGTCGCCCGTGTTACGGCACGGCGGGTCCGGTGCCAGGATTGTGCGGAAACCGTGCTCGGCGGGCGGTTTCATAACCGTCAAGGGCGCTGCGTGGCGGCCGCCACTGTGGCGCAATAGAGACAGTGGTCGTATTGGGACATGGCGCAGGGTGCGGGATCGGCAGGATGGTCGGGGCGGCAACGGTGTCGGCGTGTTGCCGGTGTGGCGTTGCCGGTAATCGGATTCGCATTGAAAGCTGTCGGTGGGTTGCCCTAAGTTCGCGGTCATGCGAATCCTGCATACGTCGGACTGGCATATCGGGCGCACCTTTCACGGCGTGGACCTGCTGGCCGACCAGGCGCGGGTCCTCGGGGCGATAGCCGAACTCGTGGCCGCGGAGGGGGTGGACACCGTTGTGCTCCCGGGCGACGTCTACGACCGCTCGATCCCCAGCGCCGATGCTATCGCGGTGTGCAACAGGGGATTCGAGGCGATCCGCGCGGCCGGTGCCCGGATCGTGGCCACCTCCGGTAATCACGATTCGCCGGCCCGGCTCGGTGCCGGAGCCAGCTTCGCGGCCGCGGGTGGTCTGTATCTGCGCACCACCGTGGCCGATTCACACCGGCCGATCCTGCTCGCCGATGCCCACGGCGAGGTCGCGTTCTACGGGATCCCGTACCTCGAGCCGGAGATCTGCCGGGCCGAACTCGGAGTTCCGCAGGCACGTTCCCACGCCGAGGTACTGACCGCCGTCCTCGACCGCATCCGTGCCGATGCGGCGGAGCGTCCGGAAGCCCGGGTGGTGGTACTGGCGCACGCCTTCGTCGTCGGCGGGATCGCCGGCGGTTCGGAACGTTCGATCTCGGTGGGCGGAGTCGAGACGGTGCCACTGCAACTGTTCACCGACCTCGGGGCCGACTATGTGGCCCTGGGGCATCTGCATTCTCCGCAGACTCTCGCCGAAACGGTGCGCTACTCGGGTTCGCCACTGCCCTACTCCTTCGGGGAGAGCTCGCATCGGAAAAAGGTGTGGCTGGTGGATCTGGATGCCGCCGGCCCGGTCCGGGTAGGCGGGCACGACCTGCCCGCGGTCCGCGGTCTGAGCAAACTCACCGGCACGCTGGACGAGCTGCTCACCGATTCCGCCTGGGCGGCGGCCGAACAGCACTACGTATCGGTGGTGCTCACCGATTACGCCCGCCCCGTGGATGCCATGCGCAAACTGCGCGAACGTTTCCCCTACGCGGTGCATCTGGAATGGGAGCGGCCGCAGACCGGCCCGGTGCTGAAATACCGGGAGCGGGTGCGCGGGCGCGACGACACCGAAATCGCCCGCACCTTCCTCACCGACGTGCGCGGCGAACCCAGCGAGTCCGAGATGCAGTGGCTCACCCGAGCGATGGCCGCGGCGGTGCGTGAACCGGAGGCCGGTGGCGCCGCGGAACCGGCGGCCGCCGGAACGGGACTCACCGCATGAGGTTGCACCGGCTGGAGATGACGGCGTTCGGCCCGTTCGCCGGCACCACCGAGGTCGATTTCGAGGCACTCGGCACGGACGGGTTGTTCCTGCTGCACGGCCGGACGGGGGCGGGCAAGACCACGATTCTCGACGCCATCGCCTATGCCCTCTACGGCCGGGTGCCGGGTGCGCGTGGTGACAAGCGGCTGCATTCCGATCACGCACCGGCGCAGACCCGGCCGGAGGTGATCCTGGAGGCGACGCTGGGCGGGCGCCGGGTGCGGATAACCCGCAGCCCGGAATTCGAACGGCCGAAACTGCGCGGCAGCGGAACCCGGGTGGAAAATGCCAAGGCCACGCTCACCTGGCTGGACGGCCGGGGAACCAACCTGTCCCGGATCAACGAGATCGGTGACGAGGTCATCCGCCTGCTCGGGATGAGCGCCGACCAGTTCTTCCAGGTCGTACTACTGCCGCAGGGCGATTTCGCGAGATTCCTGCGCGCCGAGAACGAGGACCGGGAGCGGTTGCTGGAGAAGTTGTTCGATACCGGCCGGTTCGGCACGGCCGAGCAGTGGCTCGCGGCGCAGCGCAAGAACTCCGGGGAAGAGATCGGCGCCCAGCAGCGCAACGTCGAGGAACTGATCACCCGGGTCGCGGTGACCGCCGGGATCGACCGGACCGAACGGATCGACATTCTCGACGCGGTCGAATGGTCGCAGGATCTGCTGGGCACCGCCCGCGGCGATCTCGAGATGGCGCAGCGGGAACTGGAACTGCGCCGGGAGGAATCGGCGCACGCCGACGGCGAGGCCGAAAACGAGCGCCGCGCGGCCGAACAGCGCCGCCGCCTCGCACTCGCCCAGCGGCAACTCGACGACTATGCCGCCGGCGCCGCGCAGCGGGCGGCGGACCGAGCCGAACTGGATCGCGCCCGGCGTGCCGAACCGGTAGCCGCTGCGCTGATGGAGGCGGAAGCGGCGATGGAGGTCGCGCGAGGGTGTGACGAGGAGGCGGATACGGCGGCGCGGCGGCTGTTCCGGCTGGCGGACGAGCCGGAAAGCGGGGATATTCCCGGCATTCATCTGGTTCGCCCGGAGGGTGCCGGCTCCGGGCCCGAGGACGGACCGGGTGACCGGGCCGAATACCCGGACCCGGCGGGAGGCGATCGCGTCGCCGCGGTGCGTGGCGACAGTGGTCCTGCCGTGAGTGATCGCAGGGACTCGGCGGTGAGCGATCACCGGACCGGCGAGATGGACAGCGGCCGGGGTATCGCGCAGGGCAGCCCCGGCACTCCCCGGAGTTACAGCAGCACCGAGGATGAGGACGACTTCGCACTCTTCGCGCTCGAACGGGTGGCAGTACGCCGATCATCCCCCCGACCCTCTTCTGACGCTGACGCTGACGCTGACGCTGACGCTGACGCTGACGCTGACGCTGACGCTGACGCTGACGCTGACGCTGACGCCGCGGCACGCCTGGCAGCGGGCACCCCTTCCGGCCTCGACGAGGATTTCCGGCTGGATACCGCGATCCGCGGGTGGAGCGCCGTATTGGGGAAACTCGACGAAATCCGGGCCGATGCGGCTGTGGCCGAGAAACTGCGTATCGAACTCGGCGAATTACGCGGCGCCGAGGTGAAACTGCGGGACAGGGTGGCAACCCTCACCGAGCGACGGGTGCAGTTGCCGGAGATCGTCACGGCCGCACGGGCCCGAGCGCGCGAGGCGGGCGAAGCCAAGGCGGCGCTGCCCGGGCTGCGGGCCGAACACGAGCGGTTGCGGGCGGCGGCCACCGCGGCGGTCGAACTGGCGGGAGCACGAACCCGGCTCGACCGTGTGCGGGTCGACGCCGACGCCGCACGTGCGGCGCATCTCGAGGCGCGCGAACGGGTCCTGGACCTGCGGGAGCGGCGGCTGGCCGGGATGGCCGCGGAACTGGCCGGACATCTCGTCGACGGGCAGGCTTGTGCCGTCTGTGGCTCCGCCGACCATCCCCGGCCCGCGCGTCCGGGGAATTCCGCGGTCTCGGAGGGCGACGAGGCAGCGGCGGTCGCTGCCGAGCACGCGGCCGAGCTGACGAGGGACCGCAACCAGACCGCTGTCGCCGAGTTGGAGCGCGATATCGAGGCGTTGATCGCGCGGGGTGGCGGCACGGACCCGGTGGAACTCGCCGCGGCTCTGGACCGAGCTACCGACCGGTGCGCGGACGCCGAGGAATTGGCGGCCACAGCCGAGGAATGCGCCGCCGAGGTCACTCGTCTGGCCGCCGACGAGAACGAACTGCACGATGCCTTGCGGGACGCGGAGACTCGGGCCGGTGCGCTCGCGACCCGGGTCCAGGCCACGCAGGCGCGGCTCACCGAAATCGAACGGAAGTTGCGTACGGCGGCGGGCCGGGACGCGACGATCGGCCGCCGCCGCGAACGTCTGTATGCGCTGATCGCAGCTGCCGGCGACCGGCGTGAGGCCTACGCCGCTGCCCGGGCGGCCTGGGAGAAGGTGGCGGGCTGTGTTGGGCGCGTCGAAAGACTCGCGGTCGCGGCAGGATTCGCGCCCGCCACACGTTCCGCCGGGAAATCGGCCCTCTCGGACTCACCCACTACCGCCGGGGCCCGGGCAACGGGCGTCCCCGGGTGGGAAGACGTCGAAGCGCCGGACGCGGACGGACAAGCGGATGTGGTCGCTGCGGTAACGGAATCGGATGCGCCGGGAATCGCGGGCGCGCCCGGTGCCGCCGAACCTGCTGGGATACGCGGTGGAGCCGGGACACCGGAGGAACTCCGCGCGGTCCTTCGCGGGTACGCACCCGTTGTCGCCGCCGCCTCCCGCACCCGGGACCGGCAGGCGGAGATCGAGGTGGCGCTGACGGCGGCCGAGGATGTGCGGGCGGCCGCGCAGTCCGTGGTGGACGAGCCGGAGATGCGGGCCGCCGCGGCTGCCGAACCCCGTGACGAGGCCGGTCTCGCGGAAGCGGTGCACAAGGCGAGGCAGGCACTGGACGAGGCCGTGGCCGTGCACGGTGCCGCCGTGCAGCGGGTGACCCGGCTGGAAACTCTGTGCGGGCAGCTATGGGCGGCGGTGGACTTGATCACCCCGGCCCAGCGGGCGCATCGGGATCTGGCGGATCTGGCGGAGGTGGTGGCCGGTCGCGGGGAGAACAACCGCCGGATGTCGCTGCGCTCCTACGTGCTCGCGGCGCGATTGGAGGAGGTCGCGGTGGCGGGTTCGGCACGGCTGCGCCGGATGTCGGGCGGCCGTTACGAATTCGTGCACACCGATCGCGCCGGTACGCACGGCCGGCGCGGCGGGCTGGGCCTCGATATCCACGACGACTACACCGGTGCGGTCCGCCCCGCCCGCACGCTCTCCGGCGGCGAAACCTTCATGGCTTCCCTCTCCTTGGCGCTGGGACTGGCGGATACCGTCGCGGCCGAGGCGGGCGGAATCATCCTGGACACGCTGTTCATCGACGAGGGGTTCGGCAGCCTGGACGCCGACACCCTGGACGCCGTGATGGGTGTACTCGACGAATTGCGCGCCGGAGGCCGAGTGGTGGGTGTGGTGAGTCATGTCGACGAGATGCGCCAGCGCATCCCCACCCGGCTCCATGTGGTCCGCGGCCCCCAGGGTTCGCACGTAGAGGCCATCCTCGTCTGACCCCTACAGGCCCGGCCGGGTTCGGTTGCGGTACTGCCGGGCCCGTGCGGTACCCGCCTGATTCGATGTATCGGCCGAAGCGGATGCGTCAGGCGGCGGATTCGTGATCGAGTAGCCAGCGCTTGGCGGGCAAGCCCCACCGGAAACCGCCCAGCGTTCCGTCTGTACGGAGAATACGGTGACACGGAACGAACAGCGCGGCGGCATTGCGCGCGCAGGCCCCGGCGGCGGCGCGGGTGGCTGCGGGACGGCCGGCGCGGGCGGCGAAAGCCGTGTACGAGATCGGGTGCCCGGCCGGTACCGTGCGCAGCACATCCCATGCGTGCGACAGGAATTCGCCCGAGCGCTGCCGCACCACGACGGTGTCTATCGCGGTGAGGTCGCCGCGGTGATAGTCGGTGACGGCAGTGGTCACCGCGCCGAGGTCCGCGCGAGCACGCAGATCGCGGGGTCGTAGGGTCGCGTGGACGAGACCGCGCAATTCTTCCGGGTTCGCGGTCCAGCCTGCCGCCAATACCGCGCCGTCCCCGGCGACCAGGGTTGTGAACGGGCCGATCGGAGTCTCCACGGTAGCGAAATCGGCGGTGCCGGTCCGGGTGGCGGCGGGGGAAACGGTGGGTGCGGACATCAGGAGATACTCACTTTCGCGTCGGAATCGGAGGTGCTCGCCGCGGCGCTGCCGGATGCGGTGCGGGCCCGCAACTCGGCGCGCCACAGCTGCATGGACAGGTACGAGCGCCACGGCGACCAGCGGGCCGTATCGGAGAGGTCGATCCCGTACCGGGCGGCGCCGCGGCGGACCACGAGATCGGTGTTCAGCAGAATGTCGGGATCGGCGAGCAGCCGCATCGTCACGTAATCGGCCGTCCAAGGGCCGATGCCCGGGAGGGCCAGCAGATCGCGGCGTAGTTCGGCGGCCGTGCGGCCCTGGTGCAAGGTGAGGTCACCGCCGGCCAGCGCGGCCGCGACGGCGGTGATCGACCGGATGCGCTGGGCCGGCCCGGCCAGTACCTCCGCGCCCTGCTCCGCGATCGCCGCCGGGGTGGGGAAGAGCCGTGGCACCGGGCCGTCGACCGGTTCGCCGAGCGCCGCGACCAGGCGGGCGGTATGGGTGTTCGCCGCCGCCACCGAGATCTGCTGCCCGATCATGGTGCGCAGCAACAGTTCCGGGCCGTCCGCGCAACCGGGCACCCGGATTCCGGGGGTGAAACGGAGACCTTCCGCGGGTGTGGCGGACGGTCCCGGAGGTTCGCCCGGGCCCAGCAGCGCCTCGTCGACGGCGACCGGGTCGGCGTCCAGATCCAGCAGGTGCCGGATCCGGGCGACCGTGGGCGCGAGATCGCGCATATCGCGCAGCGTCAGTTCCGCGCGCACATGTCCCGGCAGCACACTGAGCCGGATCCCCGCGTAACCGTGCGGTGTGCGCAGATTACGCAGGTAGGTGCCTTCGCCGGTGGGGGAGCTCTGCCACAGTTCGAGCCCCGGGGTCACATGGGCGGAGAGGAACCATTCGAGCCAGTCGCGGTCGAGGGGCGCGCGGTAGGGCAGGCGCAGGGTGAGGGTTCCGCACGCGGTCGGGCCGGTCCCGCCGTTCGGCGACCCCGCGGAACGACTCGCCCGCTGGTGCTCCGAGCGACTCAGCCGCTGTGCTTCCGAGCGGCTCAGCCGCTGTTGCTCCGAGCGGCTCAGCCGCTGTGCCTCCGCACGCATGGTGCTGGGACTCACCGCGAACACCTCGCGCACGGTGTCGTTGAACTGGCGGATACTGGCGAAACCCGCGGCGAAGGCGATATCCGACATCGGCATCGCCGTGGTCTGGATGAGCAGCCGCGCCGTATGCGCGCGATGGGCCCGCGCCAGGGCGAGCGGGCCGGCGCCCAGTTCGCTGGTGAGTACCCGGGTGAGCTGACGCTGCGAATAACCGAGTGTCGCCGCGAGTGCCGGTACCCCGCCGCGTTCCACCACGCCGTCACCGATGAGCCGCATGGCCCGGGCCGCGAGATCCGCCCGCGTGTTCCACAGCGGGGAGCCGGGCGCGGCATCCGGCAGGCAGCGCCGGCAGGCGCGGTAACCGGCCTGCTGCGCGGCGGCGGCCGTCGGCAGGAAGGTCACGTTCGCGGGTTTCGGGGTGATCGCCGGGCACGACGGACGGCAGTAGATGCCGGTGGTCCGGACGGCGGTGTAGAACTGGCCGTCGAACCGGGAATCGCGCGCGGTCACCGCGCGGTAGCAGCGCTCGAAATCCAGGGTCGTAATGCTCACCCGACCAACGATGGCAGGTCGGCAGGACCGAAGCTAGCGGAAAACGGACACCGCCGTCGGCGAGTCTCGAGCGGGCCGCTGCACGGTCGCCCGGCATTCCGCCCCGACCTCGGTGGCGGAGCCGGTCAGCAGCAGCGGGCGCCGGGGTTGCGTTCGGCGTCCGCATAGCGTTCGCGCCAGTAGGCGCGTTTATCGGCGATCGGCTTACCGGGGTGTGCCCGGCGCATATGGGCGACGTAGCGCTGGTAGTCCTGTCCGCCGACGACGGAGTCCAGATACCAGAGCACCGCGCGCGCCGCCCGGACCACCGCGGCCGCGCCCGCACCCCGAGCGGTGTCCCGCCGGGCAGCCGGGGCGGTGTGGTGGTCCGGGACGGCGCGGCGAATCAACTGCGGACCTCCGCGTGCGCCGCGCCCGGCACCGCGGCCTCACCCTTGGCGATCAGGTCGTCCCACTGCCGCTGCACGTCCTTCTCCTCCTTGGTCGGGAGGAACCCGCTGGGCGCGAAGATCTTCGACGGTTCCTCCGGCGATTCCGTGGTGGAGGTGCCGCCGGACTTCCACGCCCGGTAGCACACCCACGCGCCGGCCAGCACCACGATCAGCACCAGCACCGCGAAGACGATCGACAGCGTGCCCTGGATGAACGTATTGCGGATCACCGCGTCCACATTGTCGGGGGTCTTGGCCGTCAGGCACAGTTCACCGGCGTCGCGGGCGGCGCGGCAGAGGCTGTTCTGCTTCCAGTAGCCCACCTTCGGATCGGCCGAGAAGATCTTCTGCCAGGAGGCCGTCATGGTGACGATCAGATCCCAGGCCAGTGCGATCCCCGGGATCCACGCCCACTTGGTGAGGCCCTTCTTCACCAGGATGGTCAGCACCACCGTCAGCGCGATCGCCGCCAGGAGCTGGTTGGCGATACCGAACAGCGGGAACAGCGCGTTGATTCCGCCCAGCGGGTCGGTGACGCCCATCAGCAGGATCGAACCCCAGGCGGCCACCACGAGCGCCGAGCACAGCCAGGCCCCGACCCGCCAGGACGGGTCGGAGAACTTCCGCGCGGGGCCGCGCAGGTTACCCAGCGAATCCGAGAGCATGAACCGCGCGACACGGGTGCCCGCGTCGATCGTGGTGAGGATGAACAGCGCCTCGAACATGATCGCGAAGTGGTACCAGAACGACTTCATCCCGGCGCCGCCGAGGAACCCGGAGAACACTTCCGAGATACCGATCGCGAGAGTGGGCGCGCCGCCGGTGCGCGAGATCACCGATTCCTCGCCGACATCCACCGCGGCCTGGTCCAGTGCGGCGCCGGTCGTGGGCGGCCCCGACAGGCCCAGGCTGTTCGTGTAGGCCGCGGCGGTTTCCGCGGTCCCGCCGGTGGCGCCGGCCGGTGCGTTCATCGCGAAGTACAGATGCTGGTCGATGATCGAGGCCGTGATGAGGGCCATCACCGCCACGAACGACTCCATCAGCATGCCGCCGTAGCCGATCATCTTGACGTGCGATTCCTTCTCCACCAGCTTCGGTGTCGTCCCCGACGACACCAGCGCGTGGAACCCGGACAGCGCACCACAGGCGATGGTGATGAACAGGAACGGGAACAGGCTGCCCGCGAACGCCGGGCCGGTGCCCGAGGTCGCGAACTCGGAAATCGCCGGCGCCTGCAGCACGGGCAGCGTGACCAGGATGCCGATCGCCAGCAGGAAGATGGTGCCGATCTTCATGAAGGTCGACAGATAGTCGCGCGGCGCCAGCAGCAGCCACACCGGCAGCACCGAGGCCACGAAACCGTAGGCGATCAGCATCCAGGAGATCGTGACCGGCGAGAAGGTGAACCAGCTCGCCCAGGTCTCGTTCTCGTTCACCCAGCCGCCCGCGATGATCGCCAGGATCAGCAGCACGAACCCGATGGCCGAGATCTCGCCGACCGCGCCCGGCCGCAGATACCGCAGGTACACACCCATGAACAGGGCGATCGGAATCGTCATCGCGATGGAGAAAACACCCCACGGGCTTTCCGCCAGCGCATTGACCACGACCAGCGCCAGCACCGCCAGCAGAATCATCATGATCGCGAGCACACCGATGATCGCGGCCACGCCGCCGATCGCGCCGAGCTCGTCGCGCGCCATCTGCCCGAGGCTGCGCCCGCGCCGCTTCATCGACACCCACAGCACCAGGTAGTCCTGCACCGCACCGGCGAAGACCACGCCGACGATGATCCAGATGGTGCCCGGCAGATAACCCATCTGCGCCGCCAGCACCGGACCCACCAGCGGACCGGCACCCGCGATGGCGGCGAAGTGGTGCCCGAACAGCACCCGCCGGTCCATCGGCATGAAGTCCTTGCCGTTGTCCAGGATCTCGGCGGGCGTCGCGACGTCGTCGCGCGGTTTGACCACCTTGTATTCGATCAGCCGGGCATAGAACCGGTAAGCGATGATGTAGGTGCAGACCGCGGCGATCACGATCCACACGGCATTCACCGACTCGCCGCGCGCGATCGCGAGGATGGTCCACGCCACGCCGCCGAGCAGCGCGATGGCCACGAAGATCGCCTTTTTGGCGGGCGTGATCGGGGAGCGGTCGACCACGCCGACCGGTGGCCGGTCGGGGTCGGTTTTGAGGTATTCGATTGTCCCCATCGGGCAACTCCTGTACAGCGAGCGGACATGGCTGTCACATGAAGTTAACCGATGGGTACCGGACGGTCGGACGATTGCGCCGAACGGTCGCTGTGGCGCGCCGAGCGGACGAAGTCCGTCCCACGACGCAATAAAAGGCCACGTCGAATTGCGCAATTTCGGTCAACTGTGGCGGCGCCCGCCGCGCTTACGGTGGGACGATGCGCGAAACGCCGGAAGAACTCACCGCCCTGCAAGCCCTGCTCGACTCGTCCCTCGCGGGCTCCACCACCCACCTCCGTTCGATCATCGCCGCCGACCGCACCCTGACCGCGGAACAACTCACCGCCGTCCTCACCGGTATGCGCACGCTGGCACTGTCCACCGTGACCGCCAAGGGCGAGCCGCGGATCAGCGGCGTCGACGGGCACTTCCTGCACGGCCGGTGGTACTTCGGCACCGCGCGCACCGCCGCCAAAGCCCGCCACCTCGCCGCCCGCCCGGCTGCCAGCGTCGCCCATATGGACGGTGAGGATCTGGGTGTGTTCACCCACGGCACGGCGGAGATCCTGAACCCGGCGAGCGGCGAGCCGGACCCCGAATGGCCGGAGCTGCTCGCGTACTTCAAGGACCACTACGGCGCCGACGGCTTCGACTGGGACGAGGAGGTCGTCTTCTACCGGCTGCGCCCGCACTGGATGACCGTGTACGCCCCCGACTTCGCCAAGCTCACCGGGAACTGAGCGTGGTCGAGCGTACTGCCGGACGATCTCGATGACGGGTGCTGACCGCGGCGGTCACAACTCCGTCGTGCCCGGTCGTCCGGTGGCGGGAGCGTGCAGTCGGCGCATTCGCTGCATCAGAGTGCCGGATATCGGAAACCACAGCAGCGTCAGGGCGATCAGGCCGAGGGTATGCCAGGGAATCCTCCACCACCACGGGGGAACCACGTGGAACGATTGTGCGGGGGCGGCCGGTGGTGCGGCGAAGGCCCAGGCCAGGAAGGCGTCGCCGATGGGGAGGACGCCGAAGGCGTAGCGCTTGGACCCGCCGAGAGTGATCGGTACGCCGAGCCCTTCCCCGAGACCGGTGAGCGACCCGGCGAGGCGCCGGTCGCCGTGCATCCGGGCCGCGCCGAGGCCGACCACCGTGGCCGAGGCGCTGATACCGAGAATCAGCGGCCCGGAATCCACATCGCCCGCGCCGTCTTTCCCGTGCGGATATTCCCGCACCCCCGGCAGACCGAGCGGCGTATCCACGAACTGCCGGCGGAACTCGCGGTACTGCTCGTCGGCCCACACCGGGTCTATTTCCGGTAGGAATCGCTGGATTATCGACTGTGACGAACCGCGCGCACCCTCCACCACCGGTGTCACCATATGCGGCAGCAGGCCGGTGGCCGGGTCGAGTTGCGCGCGAGCCGACTTCAGCCAGTCGGCGATCACCGGTTCGAAACGCGAGCCGAGCAACCGATCGTGCAAGCTCAGCGCCGCCACCGCGACAACACTGTCCACCGGCCAGGCCTGTCCCGGATACGCGGCCGGAAACGGGCCGTCCGCCGCGAACGCGGCCGCGAGTTCCGCGCAATCCGCCGTGAACCTTGTCGCCTCCGGTGCGCTGGGGCCCGCGAGTTCTACCACCGCGCCACGCAGCCGGCTGGACCAGCCGACGTAGAAGACCCCGTACGCCGGGCGCAGATCGGCATCGAAAGCCGCTCGCCCCGAAGGCGAATCCAGCCGGTCCAGCGCCCAGCGCGCCTCCCGCAGCGCCTCGCCCCGGTACGCCGTATCGCCGCGCGCGATATCGGTCCACGCCAGCCCGTACAGGACATGGGAGAAGACATACCCTTCCGGGAACATGCCCTGCATATCCTCCCCGAGCCCCGATTCCAGTTCGGAACGGAGAAAGTGCAGTTGGGCGACGATATCCGGGCGCGGCTGCTCCGTCCGGTACAGCCGGACCTGCGGGATCAGGATCATAAGCGTGAGCACAACCGCTGCGGCGATATACAGTGCCCGCCACGCGGTCCGGAAGGAGATCACCCACCGACCCTAGACATTCGGAGCGGGGAAGGCCGGTCACCGGCCGGCCCGGCCCGGGGCAGCGGTGTCTTGCCGGGCCGAACCGCCGGGACATCGTTGTCGCCGGAGCGGGTCCGTCAGGAGCGCGGTCCCGGAGCGCTCGGGCGCGGCTCGGTGGACCGCTGTGTGACCGACTCCGCGACTTCGTCGAGCGCGGTACGGATCATCGCGCCGTACGCGTCGTCGGGTAAGGCGTTCAGATGTCTCCGGGCAGCAGTGAGGTGTTCGCCCGCCGCATCCCACGACCCCAGCCGCCGGTAGTTGTCGGCCAGGTTGAGGTGCAGTGACGGATAGAAGCCCGCCACCTGCAGGCTCGCGTGGTACTGCTGCGCGCGGTCGTCGCCGAGGGAATCCGCGGCGTCGAGTGCCCGGATATCCCAGGCCAGGGCCTGCGCGGGGTCGTCGTATAGGTCGGCCAGGTAGTGGGCGAGGGTGCAGCGGTGCAGTGGATCACCGACGACCCCGATCCCGGCCCAGATCTCGAGCAGGTGGGCGCGGGCGGTCGCGATATCGCCGGACCGGCCGAGCGTGACGGCCTCGGTGATCGCGTTCATGGTGGTATCGGGGGAGAGTTGGTCGGTGGTCAATTCGGGGATCCGTTCTCTGCGTCGACAACTGCGGGGTCGGCCGGCATGGCCAGGGTGGTGAGGTCACCGTTGTCGGCGGACCGCACGACCATCGGGTCCTGCGGGCCGGCGATATCCAGCCGCACATCGGGTCCGATCGCGGTCGCGACGGCGGGGTGCAGGATGGTGAAACCGAAGACGAGGTCGCCGGGTGGTCCGGTGACCAGCGCGGACAGCTCGGCGGCGGGTTGATCCGCGGTACCCGAGACGGTGAGCGAACCCGGCGCGACCGCGAGCCGGAGATAACGCGCCCGCTGCTGTTCCAGCGTCCGCATCAGCTCGTGTTTCGACACCACCGCATGGGTCCGCGCCGCCGGTAGCGAGGCCATCAGCGCGCGGTGATCGGGGAAGGGTTCGGTCAGCGTCCGGCAGGTACGCACGGCCCCGTCGGCCGGACGGAACCGGAGGCGGTGCTCCCCGGCCTCCAGATCGACCAGATGGGCCCGCCGGATCTCCGGCAACGCCGCGCTCAGATCGGCGCCGTCGACGGTGGCCGACCATTCGGCCGAACCCGTCTGTTCGGGCACCACCGTGCGGGTGGACAACCGGTACCGGTCGGTGGCGGTGAGTGTCAGCGATTCGGCGGTCGCCTCCAGCCGGACTCCGGCCAGTACGGGTAGCTCGGGATCGGTGCCGGTGGCAGCGAGTATCTGCTCGACCGCCGCCGCCAGCACCGGCCCCCGCACCGTCGCCACCAGCCATCCCGACGGTTCACCGAGAGCGGCCTTCACGACTTCGGCGGTCCGCCGCGCCTGCTGGGTGCGCTCCACGAGCTGCGTCACATGGTTGTCGATCAACCGGGCCGCATCATGCGCGTCGGCCGCGAGCACGCCGGCGATCCCGTCCAGCGGCATATCGATCTCACGCAACCGGCGGATGGTCACCGCTCGCGCCACCTGCTCGGGGGCGTAGTAGCGGTAGCCGGTGGTGTCGTCGACCCCGGCCGGGGCGAGCAGACCGGAGTCGTCGTAGAACCGCAGCGCGCTCGCGGTGATCCCGCAGGAACGGGCGAACGCGCCGATGGTGATCAGGTCGGATTCGGGCACCCGCCCATCATCGGGCTTCGAGCAAGGTGAAGGTCAAGCGCCGGGAGCGCGTCGATCAGACCGATGCGTCCAGTTGCTGCATCAGGAGCAGATCGGCACCGTGCGGCCAGTATTCGGCGAGCCGGTTGTCCGCGACGCGGAACAGGTCCATACCGGGGTAGCGCACCCGGGTGCCGGCCGGTGCCCCGATACCGGGCACGCCTCCGATATATCTCCCGGCGAACTCCCACCGCGCCGCGATCCAGTCGCCGTCCACGATGGGTTCGGTGAGCAGCGTGACCGAGACGTTGTCGAACATGGTGAAGGTCTCCTGGACCTTCGCGGCGATCGCCCGCGGGCCTACCGGGTCCTGGCTGCCACCCCAGTGCCCCACCGCGTCCGGTGCGAAGATCTCCGCGGCGATCGCCGGCATCGCATCGGGAGCCGAATTCCACAGTCCGGGCAGCCACCTGTGGTAGAGGGCGCGCATCGCGGCCTTGTCCATCGGCATCGTCTTCCCTTCGAAGTGTCCGGACGGAGCCGGTAGCGGTGTCACTGGCCCCGGTAGGTCCCGAAACTCCAGTAGTTGCCTTCCGGGTCGGCGACGGTGAACCCGCGCGATCCGTAGTCCTCGTCCTTCAGTCCGGCGATCGTCTCCGCGCCCGCGGCCGTGGCCCGCTCGTAGAGGGCGTCCGGGTCGGTGCAGACGACGTACACGGATTCGGTGCCCGGTGTGCGCCGGTCCGGCAGGCCGCCGCCTTTGCCGGCGGTGCCGAACATGATTCCGCCGCCTTCGGGCCAGCGCAGTTCGGCGTGTTCGATCACCGATGGGTCGTCGTCCCGGGCATACATCGCGGTCAGTTCGAACCCGAAGGCCCGGACCAGGAAGTCCGCGGTGCCGCGGGCGTCCCGGAATCCCAGGCACGGCCAGACGGTCGGGGTAGGTGTGGTTGTCGTGGTGGATTTCTCTGTTGCGGTCATGGTTTCAGCCTGGCTCTCCGGCGAGCTCCGGGTCTTGGACGGATGGAATCTCCTCGGCCAGCCACTGCGTCGGGCTGCAGCCGGCCAGCCGCGAGAATTCCCGGTTGAGGTGCGGTTGGTCGTAGTACCCGCAGGCGGCGGCCACCTGTGCGATCGAAACGAACGACGGGGTGTTCAGCAGCATCTGCTTGGCCCGCTCGAACCGCGCTACCCGCGCGGCCACCTTCGGGCTCAATCCGAACTCGCTGGTGAACCGTTTGGTGAGGTACTGCCGGCTCCACCCGATCCGTTCGGCGAGTGGCTCCACCCCGAGCGTCCCGTGCGACCCCGCCACCGCCCGCCATGCCCAGGTCAGCTCGGGTCCCACCGTCCGCTCCGGAACCAGCAGCCGGGTCAGCACCCGGTCACATGCCGCGAACCGCTGCGGCCAGGTCGCCTGTTCCTGGAGTTCCTCCCACAACTGCCGCCCCGGCGACCCGATGAGATCGGCGAACTCCAGCGAGGTACTCCACAGCTCCGCCGCGGGCAGCCCGAACAGCGCCCGGCATCCCATCGGGGTGAGTTTCACGGCGACACCTTCCTGGGTGCCGTCGTGCGCGATCATCGCCGGGGTGTCCTGGAGTCCGCCCAGTACACAGCGGTAGTTGTCCGGGGCCTGCCGGGCGTCGGTCTGGCCGATGACGTCGATCACCGGCCCGATGGCCACGATGAAGGTCATATGCCGCGACGGCAGCCCGCGATGCAGACCCGCCGCGAACCCGGTCATCCGGTAGCCGATGTATCCGTCGATGAACGCAGCCAGCGGCCGGGCCGGGTGGGCTGTCACCACCTGCGAGCTCGGCTCCATAGGCGTCACGCTACGCCGGTTCGGGGCGCATCGGCACCGGTTGTCGAAGGGGTGCGACCCGGCGAGTGTCTGGTGGCGCGAGCTCGTCGGCGTGCCGGCTACCGGGCCCGTCGATGCTCGTCGCAGAACAGGCGGCCGAGGGTCCACGGGAGTCGCTGATGCGCTCGACTTTCTGGATTGGTTTCGCCATTACTGACATGATGAGAGAGAAACGCACTCTTACTCTCAGATTCCGATCTCCGGAATCCCGCAGGAGAGGAATACCGAATGAGTTCCGCCCCCGACGATCACGGCTCACTGCTCCGCAGGTACCTGCCCGACCGCCGCTTCCTGCTGACCCTGCCCCGCGCGGTCACCCTGCAGATCCTGCACCCCGCCATCGCCGCCTCCTACGGCGAACACGTGCACACCGGCGTTTGGGCGCACAAACAACGCACCGTCGACCGCATGATCAAGCTGGCCTGCAGCGGCCGCCCCGACCCGGCCCGCGTCATCCGCCTCGGCCACGAACACGTCAAGGGCCGCGATCATGCCGGGAACCGCTATCACGCCCTCACCCCCGAACTGTTCCACTTCCAGCACGCCACCTACGTCGAAACCCTCGTCACCGCCATCGACACCTACGCCCGCCCACTCACCCCCGAATCCCGCGAACACCTCTACCAAGAGTGCTGCGACTGGTACCGCAGCTACGGCATCTCCACCCGCCCCCTGCCCGGCAGTTGGCCCGAGTTCACCGAGTACTTCACCGACTTCCTCACCACCGAACTCCACCGCACCGAAGCCGCCACCGAACTCGCCGAACAATCTCTGAACCCGCCCTGGTGGGCGCTCGGCTTCGTCCCCGGTTTCGCTGCACGCGCTGTCCAGCACGAACGCGCCGTCGAACTGCTGGGCCTCGCCGAACAGCGCGGCGACCGCCTGAAGTTCGCGGCCTTCTCGGCGTCCGTCCGCGCCGGCTCCCGCGCCCACCGACGGCCGACCGCCGCCCCGGCCGCTTCCCCGCGTAGACTCCAGTCCTCGTGAGTCTCACCCTCGGAATCGTCGGCCTGCCCAACGTCGGAAAATCGACGCTGTTCAACGCGCTGACCCGCAACGACGTGCTCGCCGCGAACTACCCGTTCGCGACGATCGAGCCCAACGTCGGCGTGGTTCCGCTGCCCGACCCACGCCTGGACAAGCTCGCCGAGATCTTCGGCTCCGCCCGTATCGTCCCCGCCACGGTCTCCTTCGTCGATATCGCCGGCATCGTGAAGGGCGCCTCCGAGGGCGCCGGCCTCGGCAACAAATTCCTCGCCAACATCCGCGAAGCCGACGCCATCTGCCAGGTGGTCCGCGTCTTCGCCGACGACGACGTGGTGCACGTGGACGGTCAGGTGAACCCGGCCTCCGATATCGAGGTCATCGAAACCGAACTGATCCTCGCCGACCTGCAAACCCTCGAGAAGGCGGTCGTCCGCCTGGAGAAGGAAGCCAAGGTCAAGAAGGACCGCAAGCCCTACGCGGACGCCGCGAAGCAGGCCCAGGAAATCCTCAACGGCGGCCGCACCCTGTTCCACGCCGCAAAGGAGATCGACGGCGAACTCCTGAAGGAACTGTCCCTGCTCACCACCAAACCGTTCCTCTACGTCTTCAACGCCGACGAATCGGTGCTCAGCGACGAGGCGAAGGTAGCCGAGCTGAAAGCCTCCGTGGCCCCCGCTGATTCGGTGTTCCTGGACGCGAAGGTCGAATCCGAACTCCTCGAACTCGACGACGAATCCGCCGCCGAACTCCTGGAATCCATCGGCCAGACCGAACCCGGCCTGCACGCCCTGGCCCGAGCCGGCTTCCACACTCTGGGCCTCCAGACCTACCTCACGGCCGGTCCGAAAGAGGCCCGCGCCTGGACCATCCACCAGGGCGACACCGCACCCAAGGCCGCCGGTGTCATCCACACCGACTTCGAACGCGGCTTCATCAAAGCCGAAGTCGTCGCCTTCGACGACCTGGTCGAGGCGGGGTCCATGGCCGCGGCGAAGGCAGCGGGCAAGGTCCGGATGGAAGGCAAGGACTACGTCATGGCCGACGGCGACGTAGTCGAATTCCGCTTCAACGTCTGACCCCGGAGTCAGGACTGCTGCTCGACGATGTTCTTCAGGACCGTCATCGCGCCCATGCCGTTGGGCCATCCCGTGTAGAAGGCCAGGTGGAGGATCGCCTCTTTCAGTTCTTCCTCGGTGACGCCGTTCTGCCGGGCGTAGTCGAGGTGGAAGGTGAGCTGGTCGGTCTTGCCCAGCGCGGTCAGCGCGGCGACGGTGACAAGGGAGCGGTCGCGCATGGACAGGCCCTCGCGCGTCCAGACCTCGTCGAAGAGCACCTTGTCGGTGTAGTGGACCATTCCGGGCGCGAAGTCGCCGAAGGCGTTCTGTCCTCCGGTCCAGCCGTTGCCCGTGTTCGCTGCCATGGTCGTTTCCTCTCTTCTCCGGTTCTGGAACCGCGATGAATCCATGACACATCTTGGGCATCCGTCGAGGAAGTCCCTGGTGAGGGAGGTACTGGTAGAGGAACCCCTCGCGTGGTCCCAGATGTCTCTGGGCTCCAGAGTCCGGAGAATCGGCACGTCCTCGTTCTCGGCAGGCCGGTCGCCGCCCGAATGTGTCGAGATTGATGCGGCGCCGCGCTCAGGGACGGATATGACAAGAAACTTGACATGTACGTGGAACGTGCAAGAAAGACCCGAAAAACTTTACATATCGATAGGGGTCGATCGGCTCACAACGTGGCAGCTGTCTTCTGGATGATGATGTGATGTCCACTGGTGCGCGACCGGCGCGAACAGCTTTCGAAGCGACAGTCGAAGGGCTCGCAGGTTTGCGGGTGCAAGCCGTTGACTACTGGGACGTGCACAGTTACGGGTCCGAGCCGGCTCGGTGGGACTACGGCGATTGGCATCACGCCCCGATGGGAGTGCAGTTGTCGACCGATGGGGGACCTCGTGTGATCACGTGGACAAATACCTTTTTTACCTACGGTGTCGAGGTTTTCGACGATCCGATCGAGCGGCATCTGGTACTCGGAGAAGAGGGCCCCGAACGTGTCGGGCCGGTGGGTGCGTCACGATGGCAGCCGGTCCTCGGCCGGCCGATCGAGTGGGCGGTTGCGATGTGGGGAACCGTGGAGCTGGGCCCGAGTGTCGATCAGCGTGGCCGCGTGGTCGATCCGCCTCGTGTTGTCGAGGTGCCGGTCGCACTGCGACTGGATTTCGGCTCGGCGGCGGTGTGGTTCGTCGCTGCGATGCCGAAGGAGCCTGCAATGGAAGAGGTTGTCTACTTCGGCGACGAGATCATGGTTGTCTTCTCGGCCGCCAAGATGAGAGCGATCGGCTGGAAGGATCCGATGGCCGGGGCGTAGCTCGGCACTTCGTTAGGAGGCCCCGTGTGGTTCGTCACCGACGACGCGGGGCTGAGCAGGCGGGGCGCGATCGTGAGATGGGCGAGGTGTGGACAACCCTGGGCGCCGGCGGCGCGGACTGCGCTCCGATAGCGGACCGGTCCTGTCCGGTATCGCTTCTAACGTTGCCGGTTGCGGGACCGACCGCCCATTTCGCCGAAGGAGTATGCCGTGAATCTCGTTTCGATTCGTCTGATCACCGCCGATATTCAGAGCCTGGTCGGCTTCTACGAGGTGGTTACCGGGGTGGAGGCGCGGTGGGCGACACCCGATTTCGCCGAGATCGTCACGCCGGCGGCGACCTTGGCGATCGGCAGCACCCGCACCGTGCCGTTGTTCGCGGAGGGAAGTGCGCGTCCGGCGGACAACCGCACCGCGATCATCGAATTTCTCGTCTCCGACGTGGACGCCGAATACGACCGGCTGCGCGCGGTGGTGGATGAGTTCGTCAACGAGCCGACCACGCTGCCGTGGGGGAACCGTTCGTTGCTGTTCCGCGACCCCGAGGGGAACCTGATCAATCTCTTCACACCCGTGACCGAACAGGCAGTCGCCAAGTTCAGCTGACGGTTACGTTGCGGTTGTAGAACTGGGGACGTGCAGGGAGCGGCCGTGGTTTGCTTGTCGCCGTGAGCGACTGGAGGGATGATCGCGTACGTTCGGCGATCGACGGCCGGAATCCGACCGTGCTCGCCGAATTGGCTACGGCGTTCGCGGTGCTCGGTGATACCCAGTTCCTGCCCGGGTACTCGCTTGCGCTGGCGAAGGCGGCCGGTGCCGATCGGCTCACGGATCTGCCTCGGCCCGAACGTGTCCGGTTTCTCGCCGAGGTGGATCTCGTGGCCACCGCGGTGGAAACCGTGTGCGCGGCAAGGGATCCGGGATATCGGCGTATCAATGTCGAGATATTGGGCAATACGCACCATTTTTTGCACGCCCACATCTGGCCGCGGTACGAGTGGGAGCCCGCGGATCTCGTGGGTGGGCCGGTGTGGGGTTACCCGGCACAACGGTGGGACGACCCCGGGACGCTGCTCGGTCCGCGTCACGACGAACTGCGATCGGCGCTGGCAGGGGAAATTTCTCGATTGCGGAATTCGGCCGAGTTCCGCTTCGATGGTTAGTGGATCGGCGTGGTAGCGCAGCGGTGCACCGCTGAGCTACGCGAGACCGTTACCGGCCTCGGCCGGGCCGAATGCGCTGATCGGCGGATCGGCAGACGGGGCCTACGCCTGGATGACCTCGACCCGCACCAGCGCGTTGAACGAATCGCAACTGGCCCAGGACTGGTTCTGCCCGTACTGCACCGGCCCGTACTTCCAGTAGGTGAACGGGACGGGCCACGCGACACACGTGAGCTTCACCTGATGCCAGGTCGGCAGCTCGCAATTGGCCATCCCGCCGGTGTTGAAGATGTTGTAGACGTGACAGTTGGCCTGCCACACCGGAACGTCGGCCTGGGCTACGCCGCCACCGGCGAATACGGTGGCCGCGGTGGCGCCGGCGACAACGGCACCGGCGGCAAGTCGCTTCGCAGAGAACATATCGAACCTCCTGAATTGATGCTGTGTGGAAAACATCGCGCAAACGCCGCGCTTGTTACCGGAACCGCGCGTGACGGGCAGTGTGCGTCCGGTTCGGCCGGGTTCGGAGCACGCCAGTACGACGGCGGCTATGGGCGGGGAAACCGGCTTCACCGGAGTGCGGCAACTGTTGCGCACACGTCGTCGAGGACCTTCCGGCGGCCCTGGCCCGTCCGGTCAGCGGGGCGCGTCGGTTAGGCCGCGGGATCCGGCGATCGGTGGCGCTGCGGCGCCTGCGGAGCGTTCCATGCCGCCTGGACACCGCTCGGTCCCATGCCGCGATCCGTGGCGATGATCAACGCGGCGCAACCGATTCCCGACAACACCAGGCTCGAACCGAACAGGGCCGGGTAGCCGAGGAGTTCACCGACGGTTCCGGCCGCGAATCCGGCGATTCCCTGAACTGTCACGACCGCGCAGGCCAGCAGGGTGTAGTCGCTGCCGGCGTGGTCGGAATCCGAGGCGTCCATCATGAGGGTGAACACCGCAACGGTCGCGGCGCCGCCGAGAATGTGTTCGGCCAGGCTCGCGGTGACGATCAGTCCGAAACCGCCGGTGCCGAGGGCGGCGAGCAGGTAGAGCGCCAGGCTCGCGGTCTGGGTGACGCCGCCGATCAGCAGCGCTCGGCGGCGGCCGTACCGGAAGCACAGCCAGCCGCCCGCCGCCGCGCCCGCGAGCGCACCCGCCGACGACAGGGCGCCTTTCACGAGAGCTATCTGGCCGAGGGTGAGGCCGGCGTCGGACATGAACGGGCCGACCATCGCCGATCCCATCGAATCACCGAATTTGAAACCACCGATGAGGAGGATGAAGGTGAGCATCCCCGGCCGTCGCAGCCGCTTCCACCAGCCGGTGGTCAATGCCGCCGGGCGCGGCTGCGGCTTCGAATCGTCGCGCGGGGAGGTCCGGGGTAGCCACCAGACCGGGACGGTGGTCAGCAGGAGCAGGATCGCCATTGCGGCGAACAGGCTCCGCCAGCCGGCGAGCGCGAACAACCAGAGCAGCGCGCCGCCGCCGACGATCATGCCGATGCGGTAGGCCCCGACCTGGATGCCGTTGCCGAGACCGCGTTCGCGCGGGCCGAGCAACTGGACGGCGAGCCCGTCGGTGGCGACATCCTGGGTCGCGGACACCGCGTTCACCACGGCGATGCCTACCAGGAGCCAGCGCAACGACGACGAGAGGTCCAGGCAGGCCAGTCCGAGCGCGACGGCCGAACTCGTCAGTTGCAGCGAGAGCAGCCATTGCCGGCGGGTGCCGTAGTGGTCGACGTAGGGCGCCCACAGGAATTTCAGGGCCCACGGCGCGAACAGGACGCCGGTGGCGCTGATCTCGATCAATGAGAAACCGGATTCGCGGAGTACGACGGGTAGTGCCTGGGTGAAGAACCCGTACGGCAGGCCCTGTGCGAAGTAGAGCGCGGCCAGCAGAACCAGAGTCCCGGCGGAGATCGTGCCGGGGCGAGCCATGGTTCCCATGCGGTCATCTTGGCAGAGCCCGGGAAATTTCCCCGGGCGAGGCGGGTCACGCCGATGTCGCAGAGGGCCGTGCGCGGAAGTGCAGAAGATCGTTCGAATGCGCCCGGAGAAGATAATTTGTAACGGAACTATCATGGTGTCATGACTGCGATGGCTACCGGACGTACCGAACCCGACCTGTCGTTCCTGCTCGACCGCACCAGCCATGTATTGCGCACGCAGATGGCGGCGGCGCTGTCGGAGATCGGCTTGACCGCCCGGATGCACTGCGTGCTGGTGCATGCGCTGGAAGAGGAGCGAACCCAGGCACAGCTCGCCGAGATCGGCGATATGGACAAGACCACGATGGTGGTGACCGTCGACGCGCTGGAGAAGGCCGGCTGGGCCGAGCGGCGGCCCTCGTCCACCGATCGGCGCGCGCGGATCATCGCGGTCACCGAGGAGGGTCGCAAGGTTGCCGCGCGGAGTCAGCGGATCGTCGACGGTGTGCACCGTGCCGCCCTCGACTCCCTGCCTGCGCAAGAGCGCGAATCGCTGCTGCGTGCGCTGCGACTACTGGTCGAGGGTCATCTCGCCGAGGTGGCGGAGACGCCGGTGGTGGCCCGCCGGGCCCGGCAGTAGTCAACTTATAGATTGTCTGTAACGAAACTATCTATTAGAGTCTCTTCTGTTGGTTCGAGCAGGAGAGTGCCATGACCTATCCCAAACGTCTCGCGTTGGCCGTGCTGTCGGCCGCGACGCTGATGACGATCCTCGACGGCAGCATCGTCACCGTGGCGCTGCCGGAGATCGAACGAGAACTCGGCTTCACCCCGGCCGGGTCGAGCTGGATCGTCAACGCCTATCTGATCGCCTTCGGCGGCCTGCTGTTGCTGGGCGGCCGGCTCGGCGATCTCGTGGGCCGCCGCACCGTATTCCTGGCGGGGAACGCGATATTCGCCGCCGCCTCGCTCTTCGCCGGTGCCGCAACCACTTCCGGCCAGCTGATCGCGGCACGGTTCCTGCAAGGCGTGGGTAGTGCCTTCGCCTCGGCCGTCGCGCTCGGCATCCTGGTCACGCTGTTCACCGAGCGCCGGGAGCGTACGGTCGCCATCGGCGTCTTCAGTTTCACCGGGGCGGCCGGCGCCGCGCTCGGCCAGGTGCTGGGCGGGATACTGACCGATGGCCTCGGCTGGCACTGGATATTCCTCATCAATGTGCCGATCGGGCTGGTGACGATCGCCGCGGCCGTCCGGGCACTGCCCGCCGACCCGGGTGGTGGGCGGCTCGCGAACGCCGATGTGCTGGGTGCCGTGCTGGTCACCGCGGGACTGATGCTCGGTATCTACGCGATCGTCGAGGTCGAGAAGTACGGCTGGACCGCCGGGCGCACGCTCGGGCTCGGTGTCGTAGCGCTGGTGCTGCTGGCCGCCTTCGCCGCCCGTCAGGCGACGGCACGCGAACCGCTGATGCCGTTGCGGATCTTCCGTTCGCGCAATGTTTCCGGGGCCAATCTCACGCAGATGCTGGCTCTGTCGGCGATGTTCGCGTTCCAAGTACTCGTAGCCCTGTACATGCAGCGTGTCCTCGGCTACGGCGCCCTCGAAACCGGGTTGGCGATGCTGCCCGCGGCCGTCGCGATCGGGGGAGTGTCGTTGTTCGTCTCACCCCGGCTCAACGCCCGCTTCGGCGAGCGCCGCGCGCTGATCGGTGGGCTGCTGATCGTGGCGGCCGGAATGCTCTGGCTCACCCGGCTGCCGGTGCAGGCCGGCTACGTCACCGATCTGTTGCCGGTGATGGTGCTGGTGGCCGGATTCGGGCTGATCATGCCCGCGTTGACGGCATTGGGGATGTCCGGAGCCGAGGCCGGGGACGCGGGGCTGGCCTCCGGGTTGTTCAACACCACCCAGCAGATCGGTATGGCCCTCGGTGTGGCGGTCCTGTCCACCCTGGCCGCGGCCCGGACCGCCACCCGGCTCGACGCGGGAGCCGCCGGCGCGGAAGCGCTGACGAGCGGCTACCGGCTGGCGTTCGCCGTCGCCGCGGGTCTGCTGGTATCCGCGCTGATCGTGGCGGTCACCGTCCTGCGTCCGCCGGCACCCGGACCGCTGCCGGACGCCGAGCTCGCCGAGGCGGGCCGGCCGGCGCTCTGACGACCCACCACAAGACTTCGGCCCGCACCGGGCCGACAAGCCCGAGCCCGGAGATACCGGCTCACGAAACATGAACGGAAACACAATGACCGCGAAGCTCGACGCACAGACTCGCCGGCTGCTGGACGGCAGGAATTTCGCCACCGTAGCGACTCTCGAACCGGACGGGTCACCGCAGACATCAATTGTCTGGATGGACCGGGAGGGCGATACCGTGGTGTTCTCCTCGACGGCGGATAAGCGCAAAGTCCGCAATCTGCGGGCTGATCCGCGGATCAGCATCACTGTCATCGATTCCGCGAACCCGTATCGGTCCGTGGACATCCGGGGGACGGCCGAACTGATCGAGGACCCGGAAAAGGCGTTACCGCGGCGGCTGTCGCAGAAATACCTCGGACAGGATCCGCCCGGCGAACCCGAGCACCTTCGCCGCGTGATCGTTCGCGTGCTACCGCACAAGGTCACCGGATTCGCCGTCCCGAACCCGGCGGAGTCCACCGGCGAGTCCGCGCCGCACAGCTCATGACCTGATCGAAGGGGAAGCCGCGGACCCGCTGCGGCGTCGTTCGCGTCCGGCCCCGGCTACCGGGTGACCGAGGGATTTGCGATCGCGGACTGCCGGCCGACGGTGCCGGACTCGCCACCGTTCCCGCTTCGCCGGTCGGTGTTCGTCCGCGCGAACATGACGAGGCCGGTGACCAGGAGTACCGCGAGCGGCAGCAGCGGTAGGTAGGAGACCCAGATCGGGCCCTGCAAGGCCAGGGTGACGGTGGTGACCAGGATGCTCACCACGAAGACCGCCGCCGACCAGCGGTGCAGTGCCCGCGTACCGGTCGGGCGAACGCGCGGCAGACGAGCTCCGGTCTCCGCCGTGCGCCGGGCGCCCAGGTAGGGGAGCACGTACAGGTACAGGCCCGAGAGCAGGAGCAGGGCGAGCGGGGGCAGCGGAAGATAGGAAACCCAGACCGGTCCCTGTAGTGCCATGGTGGCGATGGTGACGACGACGGTCGCCAGGAAAACGATCGCCACCGCCCGGTGCGTCTGCCGGACTCGTTTGTTCCAGTTCATTACGTCCTCCTCGGCCGGTGCGCGGCTCGGTCGCCGTGCCGCATGGTGTCGATGACGACGCTATTGACGGGGTGGTGGCCCGCGCTTCTCGATTCCTGACCACTCTTGCGGGGCGAGGTCTAGCGGGCGCGCAGGCCCGCGATCAACAGCCCGACCATGCGCCGCGCGTCGTAGCGGGGGTCGCCTTCGGCGCCGACGCAGAGGTTGCCCACACCGCGCAGCAACTCGTAGGGCTCGATACCGGGCACCACCTCGCCGGCGTCCACGGCCGCGTCCAGCAGCCGGGTGCAGACCGGGAGCAGCCGGTCGAGGAAGTAGGTGTGCAGGGCTTCGAAGGCGGCATCGTCGGACTGCAGGGCTTCGGCGAGACCGTGTTTGGTGGTCAGGAAGTCGACGAAGAGATCGATCCAGCGGGTCAGGGCGGCGTGCGGGGTGGGGCCTTCGGCGAGTAGTTCCGGGCCGGCCTCGGCGCAGGCTTCCACCTGGTGGCGGTAGACGGCGACGATGAGGTCGGCGCGGGTGGGGAAGTGGCGGTAGATCGTGCCGACCCCGACTCCGGCGCGGCGGGCGATATCGCGGACGGGTACGCCCACTCCTGATTCGACGAATGCGGCGGCGGCCGCGTCGAGCAGGGTTTTCTCGTTGCGGCGGGCATCAGCCCGTTTCCGCGGGGCCGGCGAGGCGGGCGTATCTGGGTCGGCCACTGCGCGGCGTCCTCCGTCCTTCCGGTTGGCAAACGGAACAATGTTCCGTATGTTGGTTATCGGAACATCGTTCCGTTTCCAGGATGCCAGGCCGCTCCACCGGAGTCGAGCAGGCCGGCGATCCCACTCGTATGGAGGAACAGTCATGCAGTACCGCGAACCGAGCTTCGGCATCATGACAGCGCCCATGCAGGTCGACTACCAGGACATTCTGCGAGTCTGGCGGGAAGCCGACACCGTCGCCGAGATCGAGCACGCCTGGCTGTTCGACCATCTCCTCCCCATCGCGGGCGAGCCGGCCGGGCCGATCTTCGAAGGCTGGACCCTGCTCTCCGCCCTCGCCGCGCAGACCCGGCGGTTACGCCTGGGCCTGCTCGTCACCAGTAACCGTTTCCGGCCACCGGCGATGCTGGCCAAGATCGCCACCACCGTCGATATCGTCTCCGGCGGCCGGCTGGACTTCGGTATCGGCGCGGGCTCACGCCCCGGCATGCCGATCGCCCGCCGCGAATACGACGCGCACGGGTTGCCGTACCACGGCTTCGGGAGTTCGGTGGAAAACCTCGACGAGGCCTGCACCGTGATCCGGCGGCTGTGGACCGAACCCGAGCCGTTCGACTACCAGGGCAAGCACCTCCGGCTCACCGGCGCGTACGGCAACCCGAAACCCGTTCAGCGGCCGCACCCTCCGATCATGATCGGCGGCCGCTCGGACGCGGTGCTCCGGCTGATCGCCGAGCATGCCGATCTGTGGAACATCCCCGGCGGTGATCCCGCCGATATCGCCGAACGCGGCGCCCTGCTGGACCGCTGCTGCGCCGATATCGGCCGCGACCCACACTCGATCGTCCGGTCGACCTACCTCCCCGTCTCCTACGACCGGCTCGGTGGTGTCCGGGACGCGATCGCCGCAGCCTTCGACGCCGGCATCAGGCATTTCGTCCTCGGTCTGGAACCGCCGTATCCGGCAGGTGTCGCGCAGTGGATCGCCGACGAAATCATCATGCCGTCGTCGTAGTCGTCCGGACGTTTTCCGACGCCGGGTGGCAACGCCGGTCCCGGCGATAGAGTGCTCGCGATGTCCGAGTACATCCGCTTCCAGAGCGCGGTCCCGAACCGTCACGGGCGATACCCGGGTGTCTTCGCCATGGTGAACGGTCTCGCGCGGTACGGGCTGCTCGGCTCCGCCGGCAGCGAATGGCTGCGGGCGGCGAACGCGTATATGAACAGCGCCTACCCGGACCCGACCGGCATCACGCCCGATTGTTATGACCCGCAGGTGAATCCAGGAGCCCGGGCATGGTTCAAAGGCGATGCTTCCGGCCTGCTCGAGGCGACCCGGGGCTATCTCGATCTCCTCGACCGCGCCGGGATCGGGTGGGTCGAATTGCGTACGGCGTATCCCGGGCGGATCGTCCACGACGACGCGGTGCAGGTTGTCGCGGTGCCCTACCGCTACCCCGATGACTGGCCGCTGGCGCCATCTCGTTCCGGGCGGGATCGAAAGTCTTTGTAGCCCTTGCAGATCGGGCAACGAATCGGGCGACCGGCCGCAATGCGGAAGTCCGAACTCGTTGACGAGTTGACCTCAACCTTTGTTCAGGTCATAGCGTGGCCGGCGGAAGGGAGTCATTGTGACGATATTGGTAACCGGCGCAACGGGAAACACGGGACGGCACGTGGTGGCCGAATTGCTGGGCAGAGGGTATCCGGTGCGGGCACTGACCCGGGATCCGCGGCGGGCGGCGGGACTGCTGCCGGCGGGTGTGGAGGTGCTGGCCGGTACCCACACCGAGCCGGAGACACTGGATGCCGCCTTGGACGGCGTCACCGCATTGCATATCACCGTGACGGCCGGGGTGGCCGAGACCGGGCCCGAACTGGTGCGGCGGGCTGTCGCCGCCGGGGTCGAGCGGATCACCATCCTGTGGGGTGGATACGTCGGCCCCGCCGAAACCGCGGTGGCGGAATCCGGTGTGACCTGGACCCGGCTCGAACCGCAGGAGTTCATGGCGAATGCGCTGACCTGGCGGGAATCCGTGCGGGCGGAGGGCGTGGTGCGGGAGCCGTTCGATCTGCCGAGTGCGGTGGTGCACGAGGGCGATCTCGGTGCGGTGGCCGCGCTCGCTCTCACCGAGGAAGGGCATGCGGGCCGCGCCTACAACCTGAACGGGCCGGAGGCCCTGACCACGCGTGCACGGGTGGATATCCTCGCCGCCGCGCTGGGCCGGGAAATCGTTTTCGAACAGATCGGCCGCGCAGCGGCGATCGAACGGATGCTGCGCGAAGGTGTCTCCCGTGCCGATGCCGAATACGTGGTCGGGTGGCATGCCGATCCGCCCGCGTCGGCGCGGATTCCGGACGGCACCGTCGAACAGCTCCTGGGCCGGCCCGCCCGGACCTTTGCCGACTGGGTGACCGAACACAAAGACCGCTTCTGAGCCGCGGCTTCCGCCGTCCGCCGGCTCGCCGCCGGAGACCGGCAGTCTCATATCGGGTCCGGCTGCTCGGGCGACAGCGTCCAGCACCGTGCCCGCCGGGCCGGTCGGTGCCGGAGATCGCCGGCGGCGGGCTCGGGAGGTCCGGTTGCGGCCCGGTCTCGTCGCCGTGCGGCTTCCACCTCCTCCGGGAGCGCTGAGTAACGTCGGAACCGAATTCGACCAGCCGAGGAGGGGAACCGTGTTCGATCTCGCGGACCTGACCGTTCCGATCATCGCCGCGCCCATGGCGGGCGGCCCGTCCACACCCGACCTGGTGGTGAGTGTCGGGGAGGCCGGCGGTCTGGGTTTCCTCGCGGGTGGATACAAGACTCCGGAGGCGCTGGCGGAACAGATCCGCGAGGTGCGGGCCCGCACCGAGCGGCCGTTCGGGGTGAATCTGTTCATTCCGCAACAGCCCGCTTACGACCCGGCCGCCGTCCACGAATACCGGGACCGGTTGCGTGCGGCCGCGCAGCGGTACGGGATCGAACTGCCGCCCATCCGGGAACGGGACGACGACTGGTTCGCGGCGAAGGTGGATCTGCTGGTCGAGCAGCAGGTTCCCGTGGTCTCGCTGACGTTCGGCCTGCCACCGGCGGAGGTCGTCGGGCGGCTCCGTGCGGCCGGCGCCCTGGTGATCGCGACGGTGACCACCGACGCGGAGGCGCGTGCCGCGACGGACCTGGGAGCCGGGGCGCTGTGCGTGCAAGGGCCGGAGGGCGGCGGGCATCGGGGGACGTTCCGGGTCGAGGACGAGCCGGAGACAACACCCCTGCCGGTACTGGTCGACGAGATCACGGCGTGGTGCCGGGTGCCGGTGGTGGCGGCCGGTGGGATCGGCGACGGTGCGCGGATCGCGGATCTGCTCGCTCACGGCGCGGCAGCTGTCCAGCTGGGCACCGCATTCTTGCGGAGTCCGGAGTCGGGGGCGAAAACGGCGCACAAGGACGCGCTGAGCGATCCGCGATTCACTCGCACCGTCATAACCCGCGCCTTCTCCGGGCGACCGGCCCGCGGGCTGGCCAACGAATTCATCGCCACCTACGACGACGCCGCGCCGGCGGCATATCCCCAGGTCCATCACCTCACCAGCCCGGTGCGTGCGGCCGCGGCCGCGGGGAATGCGCCGGAGGATATGGCGTTATGGGCCGGTACCGGATACCGGTCGGCGGCCGCGGACCCGGCCGCGACGATCCTGCGGCGACTCTGGAGCGAAGCCGTCGCACACGGGGCAGTCGGTGGTCGGGGCGGCGGGGACCGCGTTCAGCGGCCGAACTGATTCGGGTGGAGCATCCGGTCGACTCGTGCGCGCAGTCGTGATCGGATAGCGTCCGCGGGCACCGGATGCACGGGTCAGCAGGTAGAAACCGGCTTTTTCTCCGGTGCGTACGGGGCGCACGGAGTTCGGATTCTGCTGGGAGTTCGCGCGGGCGGGGTTCGATTTCGATCGCTTCACGGCCGACGGTGTGGAACGCGAACGCGGCGTACAACCCGCCGAAACCCTCGCCCGGTTGCGCGCTGTCCTGGACCGGACCGTCTCACCGCCCGCACCGGCCGACAGCCGCCTGGTCGAGATGATCGTGCACGGGGAGGACATCCGGCGGCCGCTGGGCATTACCCGCACCTACCCGCAGGAGGCGGTCGCGGACGCGCTGCGGTTGCAGATCCGCACGTCGGAAGGATTCGGCGGGGGCCGGGAACTGGTCGCGGGGCTCACGCTGGCAGCCGATGATGCCGATTTCACCACGGGAGCCGGGCCGGAGATCACCGGCCCGTTGCTCGCTTTGCTGCTGGTTGCTTCGGGGCGGGGTGTGGCCATGGCCGACTTGGGCGGCATCGGAGTCGACACCCTCCGCGAGCGCCTGGCGGCGCATGCCGGTTAGGCCGGATCGGCGGAGTTCGCGGGTAGCGGGTCGGGCAGGGTGTGAACCGGAACGAAGCGGCCGCCCGTGGTCCGAAATACGGTCGCGGTGGCGGATGTGACCGGCGAGCTGTCGACCGATGGCGGAAATCGTCGTAGCGTCGGTGAGGTGACTGTGCCAACAGAGCTGCCCGCGACCGCGGGCGCGTTGCGGGCGGCCGGGTATGCGCCGCGGAGTGTGAAGGCCGAAATCCGGGAGAATCTGCTGGCCCTGCTGGGGTCGGGGAAGGACCCGTGGCCCGGGATCGTGGGATTCGACCGGACCGTGCTGCCGCAGCTGGAGCGGGCGCTGCTGGCGGGCCACGATGTGGTGCTGCTGGGGGAGCGCGGGCAGGGCAAGACGCGGTTGCTGCGAACCCTGCTCGGTTTGCTCGACGAGTGGACGCCGGTGATCGACGGTCTGGAACTGGGCGAACACCCGCTGGAGCCGATCAGCCCGCAGGGGCTGCGGCTGGCGGCCGAACTCGGTGACGATCTGCCGGTCACCTGGCGGCACCGGTCGCAGCGGTACGCGGAGAAACTCGCCACCCCCGATACGTCGGTGGGCGATCTGATCGGTGACGTCGACCCGGTGAAGGTCGCCGAGGGCCGCAGCCTGGGCGATCCGGAGACCATTCATTTCGGGCTGGTGCCGCGGGCGCACCGCGGGATCGTCGCGGTGAACGAACTGCCCGATCTGGCCGAACGGATCCAGGTCGCGCTGCTGAATGTCATGGAGGAGCGCGATATCCAGGTGCGCGGCTACACGCTGCGGTTGCCGCTGGATGTGCTGCTGGTGGCGACGGCCAACCCCGAGGACTACACCAATCGCGGCCGGATCATCACCCCGCTGAAGGACCGTTTCGGCGCGGAGATCCGGACCCACTACCCGCTGACCGTCCCGGCCGAGATGGCCTTGGTGCGGCAGGAAGCCGAACTCGTCGCCGAGGTGGGCGATCCGCTGATCGAGGTGCTGGCGCGGTTCGTGCGGCGGTTGCGGGAATCCCCGGCGATCGATCAACGTTCCGGTGTGTCGGCGCGTTTCGCGGTGGCGGCGGCCGAAACGGTGGCCGCGGCGGCGCTGCGCCGGGCCGCGCTCACCGGCGAAAATCCTGCTGTCGCCCGCCCCATCGATCTGGAATCGGTGCCCGCCGTACTGCGCGGCAAGCTCGAGTTCGAATCCGGTGAGGAGGGACGGGAGCAGGAACACCTCACCCATATGCTGCGGCGTGCGTTCGCGGATACCGCGCGGGAACGGCTCGGCGGGCTGAATCTACGGCCGCTGGCCGAGGCCGTGGAAGAAGGCCATCTGGTGACCACCGGCGAACAGGTTCCCGGCTCGCAGGTGCTGGCGGGCCTGCCGGAACTGCCGGTGCTGCACGAGGTGGCCGCCCGGCTCGGCGTCGACGCCGGGGACGCGCCCCAGCGGATCGCGGCCGCGGTCGAATTCGCCCTGGAATCCCTGTATCTGGCGCGTCAGGTGGCCAAGGATTCCGATGACGAGGGTATGGCGGTGTACGGCGGGTGACCGCGGTACGGTCCGGTGAAGAGGCGGTATGACAGCGGCGGACAGATATTCCTACGGGCCCTACCACGAGGGGCCCGATCCGCTCGCGCCCCCGCTCGACCTGCGTGAGGCGCTGGCCGATATCGGGCGCGAGGTGATGGAGGGATCTTCTCCGCGTTCCGCGCTGGAAGAACTGTTGCGGCGCGGAACGTCCGATCTGCCGGGGCTCGAGGAGCTGACGCGGCGGCTCTGGCAGCGGCGGTCCGAGATCTCGCGCAATCACCGGCTGGACGGCACACTGCAAGAAGTCCGGGAACTACTGGACAAAGCGCTGGAAGCCGAACGCCGGGCATTGTTCCCCGACCCTTCCGACGACGCCCGGTTCGCCGAAATGCAGTTGGACGCCTTGCCCTCCAGTACCGCGGGTGCCGTCCGCGAACTCGGCGAATACCAGTGGCGTTCGGAAACCGGACGCGAGAACTACCGGCAGATCCGCGATCTACTCGGCCAGGAACTCCTGGAATCCCGCTTCCAGGGCATGAAGCAGGCATTGCAGAACACGACCCCGCAGGACGTGGAACGGGTCCGGCGGATGATGTCGGATCTCAACGAACTGCTGGCCGCGCACGGACGGGGCGAGGACACCACCGAACAGTTCGGCGAATTCATGGCCGAACACGGCGAGTTCTTTCCCGAGAACCCGCGCGATACCGACGAACTGATCGACAGCCTGGCCGCCCGTGCCGCCGCGGCGCAGCGGATGCTGAATTCGATGTCGGATCAACAGCGTTCCGAGCTGAACGAACTGCTCGGGCAGGCGTTCGGCGATCCCGCGCTGGCGCAGCAGATCGCCGCATTGGACGCCAATCTGCGCGATCTGCGCCCCGGTGAGGACTGGGAATCCGGCCGGCGGTTCCGCGGCCAGGACCCGCTGGGGATGGGCGAGGCGGTCGAGGCGATGCAGGATCTCGGCGAACTCGACGAGCTCGCCGCGCAACTCGCCCAGTCGTATCCAGGCGCCCGGCTCGAGGATATCGACCTGGAAATGCTGGAACGCCAGCTCGGCGCCGACGCCCGGGTCGACGCCCAGCGCCTGGCGGAACTGGAACGCGAACTACGCCGCCAAGGGCTGTTCGAACGGGCGCCCGACGGGTCGTTGCGGCTGACCCCCAAGGCATTACGGCGCCTCGGTGAGGTCGCGTTGCGGGATATCGTCGGGCAGCTGCGCACCCGCAAAGGAGAGCGGGAAACCGCGCGGGCCGGGGCGTCCGGGGAACCGACGGGGGCGAGCCGGCCGTGGCAGTTCGGCGATACCGAACCGTGGGATGTCTCGCGGACGGTGCGCAATGCGGTACTGCGGTCGGCGTCCACCGGGAGCCGCACGGTGACCTTGGACGTCGCGGATGTGGAGATCGCCGAGACCGAACAACGGTCCCGGGCCGCGGTCGCGCTGTGCGTGGATACGTCGTGGTCGATGGTGCAGGACGGGCGCTGGGTGCCGATGAAACGCACCGCGCTCGCGCTGCAACACCTGATCAGTACCCGTTTCCGCACCGACGCACTCGAACTCATCACCTTCGGCCGCCACGCCACCACGGTCGATATCGGGGAACTGACCGGGCTGGAACCGGTCTGGGAACAGGGCACCAACCTGCACCACGCGCTGCTGCTGGCGGGCCGGCATCTGCGCCGCCACCCCGACGCCGTCCCGGTGGTGCTGGTGGTGACCGACGGCGAACCGACCGCCCATCTGGAGCCCGACGGCACCTCGTTCTTCAACTGGCCGCCGGACCGGCGCACCCTGGCCACCACCATGATCCAGGTCGATTCCCTGGCGAAACTGGGCGCATCCATCTCGGTATTCATGCTCGGCGAACAGCCGCGGCTGGCCGCCTTCGTGGATATGGTGGCCCGGCGCAGCGGCGGCCGGGTGGTCGCACCCGACCTCGACGGTCTCGGCGCGGCGGTGGTCAGCGACTACCTGCGCGGCCGGCGCCGCTGACCCACCGGCGCACACAGGAGATCGGATGCGGTTGGACGAAGGGCAGGCGCGGGAGCGGTTCGCCGCCGCCCGCGTAGCCCGGCTGGCCACGGTGACCCCGGAAGGGAACCCGCATATCGTCCCCATTGTGTTCGCGGTCGACGGCGACACCATCTACACCGCTGTCGACGCGAAGCCGAAATCCACCACGGCTCTGCGCCGGCTCGCGAATATCACGGCGAACCCGAAGGTTGCTGTGCTCGTGGACTTCTACGACGAGAACTGGACGCAGCTGTGGTGGTCACGCGCTGATGGCGTCGCGCGGATAGTCACGGATGAGCGAGCGCACGCCGGCATCGAACAATTGACCGCGCGGTACCCGGTGTACCGGGACCAACCGCCACCGGGTCCTGTGCTCGCGCTCGAGGTCACCCGGTGGTCCGGGTGGTCGGCCGGGTATGACGATTAAGGGCGCATGTACTCGCTCGTGTGTCATGGCCAGCGCCGTGGAATCAGGACACCTCGGTTCCAGGATGCTTGTCCAACCCACCACTGCTGGACTCGATTCTGTCCGGCGACGAGGCCACCGACCATGGGGCCCTGATCCTCGCCACCCTGGTGGGTCTGAATGCACTGGAATGACTGCGGACCGCTACGAAGAGTGCAGCGGCCGAGGCCGGGCCCGCGCGGGCGAAAGTGGCGCCCGGGGCCCGGCACAGTGAACGCTCAAATCCTGATCACTGACCGCCCATGGCGAAGCGCAGCAGGGCCTGCTTATCGCCCTGTTTGATCTTGCCCTTGCGGTTGAGCACCTCGAGCTGCCAGACATCGCCGTTGCGGAATGTCCGGGCCACGGCGTTCGCGTTGTCGGCGCCCAGCAGCGACGGCCAGATATCGGCCACCTGCTGGCTGCTGCCGCCGGAGGCGTCGTACACCTTGAACGAGATGTTGTTCGCCTTTTCGAAGGAGCTGCCCTTCTTGAAGGCGGCCGCGACGAAGATGATCGCGTCGATACCGCCGGGGATATCGGCGAATGTGACGTGTACCGTCTCGTCGTCGCCGGCCGCCGAGCCGGTCTGCTCGTCCCCGGAATGCAGGACCGAGCCGTTACCCAGCGGGTCCAGCGAATCGAGCCCGGCGAACCGTACCGGTTCGCTGCCCTGCATGAGGATGGCGATGAGGTCCAGGTCGACCCCCTTCTTGCGGCGCGCCCAGCCGAGCGCGCCACCGCTGGCGCCCGCGGAGGGATCCCAGCTGACTCCGACGCTCAGCTTGGTGATCCCCGCGAGATCCGCTGCGCCGTCTTCCTTTTTGAGCGTGATCATGGCTTCACCGTACCGGCAATGGGAGAACACCGGGTGACCGGCGAGTTCGCACTTATCGACCGGCCGAATTCGCCGGCCGGTACGGGCGTGGCCAGGGGTGCCGGACGAGCCCCTCGACGTCTTCGTTGAAGCGTTCCATCAGCCGGACCAGCAGTTCGATCTCGTCGTCGGGCCATTCGGCGAGCACGTTGGCCACTCCGCCGCGTTGCAGTTCGAGATCGGCTTCGAACAGGCGCAGCCCTTTTTCGCTCGGGCGGATCTTGCGCGCGACCCCACCGTCGGGGTCGGGGACCCGTTCCACCAGGTCCTGGTCCAGCATCGCGGCGACCTGCCGGTTGATCGTCGACACGTCGAGTCCGAACGCCTCGGCCAGTTCGCGCAGCGAGAGCGGCGCCCCGAGTTGCAGCCGGGTCAAGATCAGGTAGGCGGATCTGTCCAGCTGGAAGCCGGTTCTGCGGCGCGCGGCGGGGTGGTGCCGGGACAGCAGGGTCAACTCCAGGACGAGCCGCGCCAGGACGGTGGGGTCCCGGTGTTCCGCCGCACCGGTGGGCAGAGCCGAATCGGACATCCGGCCACTATGGCGCCTGATTCGTCCGTTTGCAAAATTGTGCACCATACACAGGCTATGTAACGTGCATAGAGTGACCGCGGTAGCCGACGACCCCTCCAGAGCCGGGGAACAGGACCGTCCGGGCCCGTCACCGATGCTGCTGATCGCCACCCTCAGCACCATCGGCATCGTCGTCTCCCTCATGCAGACGCTGGTCGTCCCGCTCATCCCGAGCCTGCCGGCCCTGCTGAACACCACACCCACCAACGCTTCCTGGGTGATCACGGTGACCCTGCTGGCCTCGGCGGTGTGCACACCGATCAGCGGCCGGCTCGGCGATATGTTCGGGAAACGCCGCATCCTGCTGTTCGACCTGCTCGCGATGGTGATCGGTTCGGTGCTGTGCGCGATGTCGTCGTCGCTGATCCCCTCGGTGGCCGGGCGGGCGCTACAGGGCGTCGCGATCGGCGCGATCCCGCTGGGTATCAGCATTCTGCGGGACGAACTACCGCCCGAGCGCGTCGGTTCGGCGATGGCCGTGATGAGTTCCACGCTGGGCGTGGGCGGAGCGATCGGGCTGCCGCTGGCCGCCGTGATCGCCGAGCACACCGATTGGCATGTGCTGTTCTGGGCGGCGGCCGCGCTGGGCACGATCGGCGCCGGGCTGATCTTCCGGTTCGTCCCCGAATCGTCGGTGCGCACCCCCGCACCCTTCGACTTCGGCGGTGCCGCCGGACTGGCCACCGCACTGCTCGCGCTGCTCATCGCGATCACCCAGGGCCCGCAGTGGGGCTGGACCAGCTCCTCGATCCTGACCCTGTTCGGGATATCGATCCTGGTCTTCCTCGGCTGGGGCCGCTACGAGATCGGCCGGCGTCATCCGCTGGTGGACCTGCGGGTCTCCGCGCGACCCCGCGTGCTGTTCACCAATATCGCCTCGATCGCGGTCGGCTTCTCCCTGTACGGCATGTCGTTGACCTTCCCGCAATTGCTCATGGCCTCGACCGAAACCGGTTACGGCCTCGGCCTGTCGATGGTCGCCGCCGGACTGGTGCTGGCGCCCAGCGGTTGCGTGATGATGCTGCTCTCCCCGGTGTCGGCGCGGATCTCGGCCCGGTTCGGCCCCAAACTGACCCTCGGTACCGGTTCGGCGGTGATCGGTGCCGGCTACCTGTGCGCTTCGGCGCTCATGGACAGCGTCTGGCAGATCATGCTGGCCTCGGTGCTGGTCGCGGGCGGGGTCGGATTGGCCTACGCGGCGATGCCCGCGCTGATCATGGGTGCGGTGCCGATCACCGAAACCGCCGCCGCGAACGGATTGAACGCCTTGATGCGTTCGGTCGGGACCTCCACCTCGGCCGCGGTGGCCAGCGCGGTGCTGGCCAATATGACCATCACCCTCGGCAGCCAGGTCCTGCCCTCGCGGGACGCGTTCCACACCACCTTCCTGATCTCCGTCGCCGCCGCCTGCGTCGCCATCGCACTCACCGCGCTCATCCCGATGCGAACGGACGCCCCGGACCCCGCATGACGGCCGCAGCGCGCTCCGGGGTGCGATACCGCCCGGCGGCGACGGCGGAAACCCGTCGTCCACGCGTTCACGGACGCGGCGTGGGTTCCGAAGTAACAGGGGTGACAAGGGATATCCGATACGCCGCACGCCCGGCGCGGCGCGCGATAGTGGTCTGGTTCGCGCTGGTAGGGGCGCTGATCGTGCTCGGTGGTTGCGCACTGCCCGGTTCGGACGAGGGAATCGCCGGTGAGCGGCTCACCGAATTCCCGGCGATCGACCGGTCCACGCTGACACCGGAACAGATCAGGGTCGTCGATGCCGCCGCGGCCGAATTCGCCGCGCCCCGCTCCGGACCCGGATACTCCGAAGGCAATACCGAACCCTGGTGCGCGAACTTCGTGAGCTGGGTATTGCGCGCCGCCGGAATGCCGCTGGCCAACCCCAATTCCGGGTCCTGGCGAATCCCCGGTGTCTACACCCTGCAGGAGTACTACGAGAGCCGGGACCGGTTCGTACCGTTCGACCCGGACTACCGGCCGGTCACCGGTGAGGTCATCCTCTACGGCCCGGACAGCCGATTCGGCCAGCACACCAATATCGTGCTCGACTCCGCGAACGGGGTTCTCACCACGATCGGTGGGAACGAAGACGGCGCGGTGCATATCGAACGGTGGGACCCGGCCGCCGTGGACGATCTCGAGATCGTGGGTTTCGGCCGGTTGTAGCCGGGCAGGGAGCAGCCACGAACCCGAAACCTCGATCGCGTAGCGTAAGGCTCGGCGGTGGAGGTGAAGGTGTCGGAACGACTCATGGAACCGATCGAACTGGGCGATCCGGAATGGATCGATTACGCCGAATTCGGCGAACGATTCGTCACCCACGCGGTGACCGAATCCAGAATCGAGAAGGCGGTCGCCGGGATCACCGGCCGTGGAATCGGCATCGGGCCGTTCAACCTCGGACCCGCCGGACTGGCCGGGTTCCTGGCCGAAGGCAAAATCGGCCGTCCCGTGGTGCTACGGCGGGAGTCGGGGGTCGGCTTCGACGTCCGGATACCCGTATCGCTGGCCGCGAAAATCCTGCTCGGCGGGCGCCGGCTGGGGCTGGAAACCGTGGTCTCCATCGACCTCACCTTCCACGCGCGCACCGCCGACCCGCTGCTCATCGTGATCGATATCCCGCAGGTCGAGCCCTCGGATGTGAGTGTGCTGCTACGCCTGGCCGCCGCCGATTCGGTGGCCGAATGGATGCTCGATCCCATTTCCGGGCTGCTGCAGCGGGAAGTCGCGAACCGGGTGAACACCATGCTGAGCGACCCCGGGGTGATGCGCAGCCGGATCTACGATATCGCCGCCATCGTCGACGGACAGCGCTCCCCGCACCGCGGCCGCACCGAGTTCGAGTGGATCGACTACGCGGAATTCGGCCGCCGCTTCTTCCCGCGCATCGTCACCCGGGAACGGCTCGGTGGTTTCGTCACGCAACTGGCCCAGCGGCCGATCGAGATCGGGCCGCTGCGCACCGGCCCGCGCGCGGCCGCGGAACTCACCGTACGCGGTGCGGTCGGGCAACCGCTGCTCACCGACCTGCCTCCGGCCGAGCCCGCCGAAGGGGGTATCGCGCTGGTCCGGTTCGGTCTCACGGTTCCGGTAGCACTGGACATCACCGTCAACGTCCTCAAGGACAACCGGTACCGGGCGAATGTCGAGATACCCCTCGTCCTCACCGCTCACGCCGCCGACCCGCTGCTGATCGTGGTCGAGGTGGAGCCACCGGCACGGGAAGACGTCCGCCTGGAATACGAGGCGCAGGGTATGCGGGCCGCCACGCTGGGCGTCCTGGCCGGGATGAAGAAACAGATCGTGGCGCAGGTGGTGCGGGTGGTCCGCAGGGAACTCGCCGACCCGGCCACCCGGACCCTGGACGTAGCCGCGCGCATCGACCGACTGCTGTAATTTTGGCGCGCTGGCGCGCGCGGGGTTTTGGCCCCCTTGGTCCCTGCGTTCAGCCCGCGATACTCGCGGCTGCGCCGCATCGTCTCGCGGGCTGAACGCAGGGACGGGCCAAAACCTCCAAATGCCTCGCTGAACTCGGCGCCGCCGTGGTTGCGTTTGATTTCAGGGTTGCGAGGCCCCAAGTGCCTCGCCGGACTCGGCGCCGCCGTGGTGGCGTTCGGTTCCGGGAGGGCCTTGCGGGCCTGCGTGCCGCGAGTGGGTGCTTGAAGGGGCGGTGTGCAGATCCGCGTGCCGGAGGATGGGTGGGCGCGGTATGTGGTGCAATACCTGCACGTTCGAGGTTTCCGGTGCGCGCGATGCGCGCCGGGCACGCTGGGTTGCCGTCGGGTGCGGGTGTGAAGGAGTCTCGGGATGAATTCTGCGCTGTCACGTCGGGCGCTGTTCGGATATGCCGCGGCCGGGGTCGCGGCGGGGGCCGTGGGGTCGGTGTTCGCTGCCCGGCCCGTCGGTGCGGCGCCGCTGGGAACGTTGCTCGACTATGCCGGGGGCGTGCCGTCGGCGGCGGCGATAAAAGCGGCCGGGCATGCCGGGGTGATCCGGTATGTGTCGGATCGGCGGCCGGGGGCGGAATGGATGGCCGGGAAACCGCTGCGGGCCGGGGAAGTCGAGGCGCTGCGGGCGGCCGGGCTGGCGATCGTATCCTGCTACCAATTCGGCAAGGGGCCCACCGCGGATTGGCGCGGCGGGATGGAAGCCGGTAAGCGGCATGCCGAACGCGGCCTGGAGTTGCATCGGGCGGCGGGCGGTCCGGACGATCGGCCGATCTACGCCTCGATCGACGACAATCCCACCCCGATCGATTTCGCGACCCTGATCTTGCCGTATCTGCAAGGCTGGCAGTCGGTGCTCGGGCCGCGGAACACCGGTGTCTACGCCAATGCGCCCACCATCGAACTCGCTCGTCTCGCCGGCGCCGCCGCCTGGTTCTGGCAGCACGATTGGGGTACGCCGGACGGGTTCGTGCATCCCGCGGCGCATCTGCACCAATTCGAAATCGACGACCGCACCGTGGACGGGGTGGGAGTGGATGTGAACAATATCCTCGCCGCGGAGTACGGCGCCTGGTGAACCCGCCGATCACCGGCGCGCGTGGCGATGCGCCACTGCTGCCCTCGGTGGTGCCGCTACTTCTTCGTTCCCGGTTTCGTCCGGTTCGCCACCACGTACATGTAGATCAGCGGAATCACCGCCCCGCACAGGAACAACAGCAGGGTGGGCAGATTGCTGCGTAGCGGAAAGTCGCCGCCGGGCCCGCGACTGGCGGCGATCAGGAAGGCGGCCAGCCAGGCGCCGACCGGCAGGAACAGCACCGACAAGCGGGTACTCACCGTCGAAACGGCCCACACCAGCGCGAGATTCACCGGACCGGCCAGTACCGCGGTGATCGGTACCGCCACCGCGCCGATATAGAGGGGCAGATAGGCGACCTCGATGATCAGCGCGATCACCGCGTCCACCACGAGGACCGCGATGATCAGCGGACCGGGTATACCGTTCAGCGCCGTGGCGACCAGGCCGCGTATCCGAGAGCGCCGGCCGCTGGTAGCCGGATCCGCTACGGCCGCGGTCATCCGCGCGGCCGTGCTGCCGGCGGTGCGTCTGCTGTCACCCGCGCCGCGCCGGCCGGGGCACCCTCGAGTTCCCAGTGCTGCATGCCGACGAGTCTATTCGCCACCGCACGCGCACCGGCCACACCGGTCCGGCCGAACGGATCGCCATCGTTACGGTGGCCGACGCTACCCGCGGGGGGCTACGAGAACCCGGCCGACCGGTTGTCGGCGCGGCTGCCGGTGCCGCCCGCAGGGGCCTGTGCGGATGCGGCGGGCCGGTTGTCGCCGCGGCTACCGCCACCGCCCGGGCGGTTACGAGAGTCCGGCGAACAGATCGTCCTCCCGGCCGTCGGCGCCGCGCGGGCCGAGCCGTCCGCGCGCCAAAATATAGTGCTCCTCGGGCAGCACCGGCTGGGCGACCATATTGGTCAGCGCGAATTCACGCCCCGACGGTGCGACCGTGAGCTGCGTGGCGTGGGCCCGCAGCGCCGCCCGCTTATCGGTCAGCACATCGGCCACATCGATCGTCGTGGTCACCGAATCGCCGGGAACGCAGGCCAGTTCGTTTTCCGCCGCCAGCCGCCAGCCGGGGGGCAGGGCACCGGGCAGCGCATCGACGGTGCGCCGGGCCAGCGCCCGCAGATGGTCGCGCAGGGAATCGCCGTCGGTGACGGTCCAGTACAGCTTGGGGGTGTCCCAGCCCCGGCCGGCCGCCGTGGTCACCGCGGCAGTCGTGACCTCGTGCGCCCGGATATGGTCCGGATGCCCGTATCCGCCGCGGGGGTCGTAGGTCACCACTACCTGAGGCCGCAGCTGCAGGATCACCCCGGTGAGTGCCTCGACCGCGGCCTCCCCGGAGCGGACGAACGCGCGCGGATGTTGGGCTGCCGGCGTACCGGCCATCCCGGAATCACGCCAGCGTCCGGCGCCGCCGAGAAAGCAGGGCGGGCCCGCACCGAGTTCGGCGAGCGCGCGGGTCAGTTCGGCGATGCGGTAGCCACCGAGCTGGTCGGCGCGGTCCGCGGCCAGGCCGGCCCATTCGTCGCCGAGTATCTCGCCTTCTTCGCCGAGCGTGCAGGTCACCACGGTGACCGGGATCCCGAGCCGCCGGTAGTGGGCGATGGTGCCGCCGGTGGTGATGCTCTCGTCGTCGGGGTGGGCGTGCACCAGCAGCAGGCCGCCCTCGCCCCGATGTTCGGGCGTGTTCTCGGCGCCGCGCTCGGGGGCCGTCACGGAATCCGCCGCCACATCGCCGCGTCACCGAATATGCCCGCCTGGATGGCCCCGCTCAGCGAGGCGCCGTCCACCGAGGGGCCCGCCGCGGCGACCACGTTGTCCTGCACGATCGGCAGCACGATGGATTCGCCCCACAACCGGGGTTCGGCATCGCCCAGGGTGCGGGGCACCTCCACACCGCGCAGCGCGCCGTCGATCGCCGGCTGGAACGCCGGATCGCAGATACCGGACAGGTTGCTGGGTGCCTGCCGGGCGGCTTCCACGGCGGCGGGCACCTCGGTCTCGGTGCCGTCGCGCGGGTCGTCGGTGGGCGGTACGGGCGGACAGCCGTACCGCGAGGCCAGGGCCGTGGCGGGGTCGCCGCCGGTGGCCTCCCAGCCGACCACTGCGTCGACGGTGTTCTCGACGAGTTCCTTGCCGTACAGCTCATCTGCGGGCAGATTGCGCACCGAGGCGTCGATTCCCGCGCTGCGCAGCTGGTCGGCGGCGGTATTGGCCACGGCGAGGGCGGTATCGTCACCGGTCACCGCGCCGATCCGGAGCACCAGTGGTTCACCGTTGCGGGCCAGTGAGCGCGGCCGCGGCGCGGGGGAGGTCGCCGAGACCGGGGGTGGTTCCGGCGCCCGGCCGAAACCGGCCTCGGCCAGCAGGCCGAACGCCTGATCGGCGCTGAGACGGGGCGGTGCGGTGGGGGTGTAGCCGGGGTCGGAGGGGGAGAGTACTTGGGCGCGAACCGGTTCCACCCAATTCCCGGTCTGCGCCCCGACCGTGGCCAGCAGCGCCGGATCCAGCAGGGAAAGCACCGCCGTGCGCACCCGGTGATCGGCGAGCACGCCCGCGCGACCGTTGAGGTTGAGCCGCAACTGCCGCGACTGCGGCATGATCGCGGTACGCACCGACGGGATCGCCGCGAGCTGGGCCTCGGTCGCGACCCCGCCGTGTACCAGCGCCATCTGGGTGTCGCCGTTGCGCAGCGAATCGGCGAGCTGCGCGGTGGTGCCGCCGCGGCGCAACAGGATCTGGTCCGGGCGGGCCGGGGTGCCCCAGAAGCGGTCGTTACGTTCCAGCAGGATCTCGTCGCGACCCGGATCGGCGGATTCGATGGTGAAATTCCCGCCCGATACCGGAATCTGCTCGACCAGTGTGCGCTGGAAACCGCCCGGCGAATCCTTCATCAGATGCGAGGGCAGCAGATTCGCGAACAACTGCGGCCACGCGGGATACGGCTCGTTCAGCACCACCGTCACCGTTTTCCCGCCGCCCGAGGACCGGACTTCGGAGATCAGCCGGTAACCGGCCGGGTCGATCACGCCGGGCTGGGTGATCATCTGCTGCCACAGGTACCAGAAGTCCTCGGCCGCGATGGGGGCGCCGTCGGACCAGTTGGCCTGATCTTTCAACTGGTAGGTGATGGTGAACGGTGCCTGCGAGGTGACCGTCGCCGAGTCGATCAGCGCGGTATCCGGAACCCACAGTGTGGCCCCGGGCGCCGCCGGATCGGGGGTCGGGCGGAACGGGCTCGGCAGCACCATGGCCGCGACCGCGGACGTCGCCGGGGACTGGTTCGACCGCAGATGCGGATTGAACCCGATCCCGATGTCGTCCACGGCGACCACCACCGTGTTCTTCGTGGGCTGCGCCGGTTCCGTTTTCGGGCTGTCGGTACTGGCGATGGGCGGCGGTGGATCGGCGGCGCATCCGGCCAGTACCGGAACGAGCACCGCCAACAGCACCAGCAGCCCGCGCCACACCGCGCGCCTCCCCGAAATCACCCTCGGCACTCTACCCAACACCGTGCCGCCACGTCCGGCGGCGAAACCGGTTACAGCGCGGCCCGGTCGCGGGCCTTGCGGCGGGACAGTTCCCGGGCCCGTTCGTTGGCCGCCAGCGTCACCTTGCGCACCCGCACGACCTCGGGAGTCACCTCCACGCATTCGTCGGCCGCGCAGAACTCCATCGCCGCTTCCAGATCCAGCTGCAGCGGTTTGGCGAGCGTCTCCATCACATCGGCGGTGGAGGAGCGCATATTGGTGAGCTTTTTCTCCTTGGTCACATTGATATCTAGATCCTCCGCGCGCGGATTGATCCCGACGACCATGCCCTCGTAGGTTTCCGCGCCCGGTTCGACGAAGAATTGGCCGCGGTCGGCGAGCTGGATCATCGCGAACGGGGTCACGGTGCCGGACCGGTCGGAGACCAGCGAACCGGTGTGCCGGGCGCGGATCTCGCCGGCCCAGGGCGCATACCCGTGGAAGACGGCGTTGGCGATACCGGTGCCGCGGGTTTCGGTCAGGAAGTCGGTGCGGAACCCGATGAGCCCGCGCGAGGGCACGATGAACTCCATCCGCACCCAGCCCGCGGCATGGTTGTTCATCTGCACCATCTTGCCCTTACGGGCGGCGAGCAGCTGGGTGATGGCGCCCAGGTATTCGTCCGGGCAGTCGATGGTGAGCTCTTCGTAGGGCTCGTGCACCTTGCCGTCGACCTGCCGGGTCACCACCTGCGGTTTACCGACGGTCAGCTCGAACCCTTCGCGGCGCATCTGCTCGACGAGGATGGCGAGGGCGAGTTCGCCACGGCCCTGCACCTCCCAGGCGTCCGGCCGGCCGATATCGAGCACGCGCAGCGAGACGTTGCCCACGAGTTCCTGGTCGAGCCGGGATTTCACCATGCGGGCGGTGAGCTTGTGCCCCTGCACCCGGCCGACCAGCGGCGAGGTGTTGGTGCCGATGACCACCGAGATCGCCGGCTCGTCCACCGTGATGCGCGGCAGCGCGACGGGCTGCTCCGGATCGGCGAGGGTATCGCCGATCATGATGTCGGCGATACCGGCCACGGCGACGATATCGCCGGCCACCGCGACCTCACCCGGCTGCCGCTCGACCCCGACGGTCTGCAGCAGTTCGGTGATCTTGACGTTTTTCACTCCGTCGGCGTGCATCCAGGCCACGTTCTGGCCCTTGCGCAGTTCACCGTTGTGGATGCGCACCAGCGCGAGCCGGCCCAGGAAGGCCGAGGCGTCGAGGTTGGTGACATGGGCCTGCAACGGCGCGGTCGGATCGCCCTTCGGGGCGGGGATGTTCTCGAACAGCACGTCGAACAGCGCGTCGAGGTTCTCCGCGTTCGGCACCTCGCCGTTCTGCGGCTGCTCCTTGGACGCTTTACCCGCGCGACCCGAGGCGTAGAGCACGGGCAGGTCGAGAGCGAGTTCGGCGGCCTCGGCGGCGTCGTCGTCGAGATCGGAGGCCAGGTCCAGGAGCAGATCGTGGCTCTCCTCGACGACCTCGGCGATCCGGGCGTCGGGCCGGTCGGTCTTGTTGACCACCAGGATCACCGGCAGGCACGCCGCGAGCGCCTTGCGCAGCACGAAACGGGTCTGCGGGAGCGGGCCCTCGGAGGCATCGACCAGCAGCACCACGCCGTCGACCATGGACAGGCCGCGTTCCACCTCACCACCGAAATCGGCGTGGCCGGGGGTATCGATCACGTTGATGACCGTGACGCTGCCGTCCGGATGGTGCCGGTGGACGGCGGTGTTCTTGGCGAGAATGGTGATGCCCTTCTCGCGCTCCAGATCGCCGGAATCCATCACCCGATCCACGGGTTCGGCACGTTCGGCGAAGGCGCCGGACTGCCGCAGCATGGCGTCGACGAGCGTCGTCTTGCCGTGGTCGACGTGTGCCACGATGGCGACGTTGCGAAAATCGCGTGCAGACGACACGCCGGTTCCTCCTGCTGGTTGGCAATTGCTTATCGGCCGGACCCTGGGAACGGGTAGATACGGACGCACCGGGCATCTGGGCCGGTTACACCCTACCGGGGCCGAGGTGGGACGGCGGCGGCGCCCGGAGGTTAGGTTATGCTAACCAGTATGGGCAAGGTCAAGGCGAGTGAGGTTTCGAGCCTCAAGCCGAAGAAGAAGTGCTGTCGTAAGAAGACGCGCTGCGTGAAATGCCCTGTGGTCATCATGCGGATGAAGCGCCTGGAGGCCACGGGCGCCACCGGTAAGGAACTGAAAAAGGGCCTGAAAAAGGCGCGCGCCGCGTGAGTGCGCAGGAGATGCTCCGCCGCCCGGGGTCGGCGCACCCCAGCGCTGCTACCGGGGGTTAGCCCATTCGCGAAGGGGCGGGCTGTGTTATTGGAGCCGCTCCGCGGCTCGAGGGGTGGGGCCCCGGGTAGCCCGGTTCTTCACTCCCTCCGGTCAGTCGCTGCGCTCCCTCCCTCCGGTCGCTCCAGAACCGGGCGGGCCCCACCCCATGTTCTTTGTATTGCGGACAGCTCGAGCGCCGTCAGGCGGCATTGTGAGAATTCGGGCCGGCGGGGTAACACGGCGGTATGACCACACCACTGCTCACCGAAACCGAGATCACCGACGCGCTGGAATCCCTGTCCGGCTGGACGCGCGACGGCGACGCGATCACCCGGACCGTGCAGGCCCCGACCTTCCCGGCGGGGATCGAGCTGGTCCAGCGGGTCGCCGAGGCCGCCGAAACGGCGAACCATCACCCCGATATCGATATCCGCTGGCGCAAGGTCACCTTCACCCTGTCCACCCACTCCGCGGGCGGGCTCACGGCACTGGACGTGGCGCTGGCCCGGGAGATAGATCGGCTGGCGGGGTAACCGGCGCCGCGACCCTGCGGCCCGCCCAGATGGTCCAGCCGTAGAGGGCGAACACGCCGATCGCGTCGACGGCACCCAGCCACGACCACACTCCCCACCGGGAGATCGTCCAGATCGAATCCTGCAGGAACGACAGCAGCCACGGCGCGCCCAACAGGGTGGTGACCAGCCAGTACCCGGCCAGAATCTTCGCGCCGGGCACCGCGCGGTACGGACCGTAGAGCAGCCACAGCACCGCCGGCAGCAGCCAGCCCCAGTGATGGGACCAGGAGATCGGCGACATCATCAGCCCGAACAACTGGACGATCAGCGCGGTGCCGAGCAGATCGTCGCGTTGCAACGCCCGCCACGCGAACCACGCCAGAGCCGCGGTCACCAGCATTCCGGCGATCCACCACGGCCCGGTGCCGACATCGCTGCCCAGCAGCCTGCTCAGCGCGCCGCGCAGCGACTGGTTCCATACCGATCCCACCGGCCCGATCCGGTCGGCGTCGCCCAGCAGGGTGCCGAAATAGCGCCGGGTCTCCTCGGGATTGAGCAGGAAACTGGCGGCCACGGTCAGGCCGAAGACCACGGCCGACCAGACCGCGGCGAGCCAGCGCCGCCGCGCCAGGAAATACACGCCGCTGATCGCCGGTGTCAGTTTGATCCCGGCCACGACACCGACCAGCGTCCCCGAAATCCACCATCGCGTACTACGGATCGCGAGCATCACCCCGAGCATCAGGAAGACGTTGACCTGCCCGTAGTCGATCGTGGTGCGCACCGGTTCGAACCACAGGCCCACCGCCGTCCACGCGACCGCCGCCGTCTGCCACCGCGGTTGGGTGAGTGCTTCGGGGCCGAGCAGTAATTCGAACGCGATCCGCACCACCCAGTACAGGGCGGCGACGATCGCGAACAGCCACAGGATCGCCACCACGGTGAACGGCAGGAAGTGCAGCGGATAGAACACCACCGCGGCGAACGGCGGATAGGTGAAGGGCAGCGGGAAGTCGGGGGTCTTCTCGGCGTAGGTGAAATCGTAGAGATGGTCGGTGAGCAGCGAGGCCGAGCCGTCCACGTAGACGTGCAGATCGACCAGGTTCATCCCGTTGGGCGTCAAGAGCATCCACAGCAGCCGCGCCAGCACGGTGATCCCGAGCGCCGCCAGGGCCAGGCGGAACGGTGTGAACCCCCGGCGGGCGGTCCGGGCGCTGGGCTGATTCAAGACAGGGTCTTTCGAGACATGGGCTTTCGGGTCGGTCCGGATCGGCGGCCGGACCCGGCGCGGGTTGCGCCCATCGGCAGAGGTTTCCGGCCCGGACTACATTAACCCGGCCGCGGTGGAGCGCGGCGCGACCGGTCGACACGATCGTTTACCGGTGTCGGTGGCGCAACAGTGACACGGACGAGCCGTGCGCAAGTAGATGTGTAGCGCAGCGCGGTGCAGCATGTACGCTGACCCGTGATCCCGGACCTCCCAGCAGGGGGCCGGGTTATCAATGCCCGCCGACGGGAAGGCGCTGGCCGGCATCCTATGGGTGCCGGTGAAACCAGCCCGGATGACGCGGGAACCGAGATTCATGCCCTGGTCGGGGTGCGAATCGAGGACGCCCGAGAAGGGCGGTGTCCGACAATCTTCGGGGTTGCCGGACACGCTGTTAGAGTGACCCCGAAACACACATGACTCTTCGGCGTCACCCAGATGGACCCCGAGGTAAGGACGGACAGACCAGTGCTTCGCAACCGAGGATCGCGGATCGCGATGTCCGCGCTCGCCATTGCGGCGGGTGCCTCCCTCTTGGCGCCGGCGACAGCTGTCGCGGCCCCGGCCACCGAAGCGTCGGTGAGCAGTGTTCCGATGGTCCCCGAAGGGGTGCCGGTCGATGTGCTCGCCGCCCTTGCCCCGGCCATCGTCAACCAGCCGGCTCCCGCCGCTCAGGACATCGCGGCACCGGGCAGCCCGCAGGCAGCCATCCTGGCTCAGGCGCGCGCCCTGCTGGACACGGTGAATCTGCCGCCGCAGATCGAATCCACCCTGCAACGGGTCATCACCTTCCTGGACGGAAGTGGTGGCGGCGGCCCCGATATTCCCGAATCCGGCCCGGCCATCGCGCAATTCCTGTACCCGACCATCGGCAAGGGCTGCATCGCTCCCTCGGGCGATTCGGTCGGCACCGCGCTCGCGGTCCCCGGCCCGGCGCAGTTGCCGCCGCCCGGCCCGGCCGCGGGCCAGACCGGTTTCGTGTTCACCGCGCTGGGCACCGAACGCCCCACTCCGGAACAGCCGCAGGCCATGACCGTGCAGTGGCGCAATATCGATACCGGCGCCGCGGGCACCGAGGTGCTCACCGACGAGGCGAAGATCAACCCCGACGGCCCGGCGACGCTGTCGGCCATCGCGAACACCGGTACCGGCCGGATCGTCGCGGTCATCGGCGGCGGCCTCACCACCCAGGCCACCGAAACCGAGGCCCGGAGCTGCTCCTTCGCGCCGACCTTGGGTTTCTTCACAGTCGGCTAGTCGTGAACTCTGTGTTTCCCGGTGCGCCTGCGCACCGGGAAACACGTCTTTCTGTGGTAGACCGGGGTTATGGCGACTGTCGAACATTCGCACAAGCCCGGTATCCGCAGCCGGCGTTCGTCCCGTTCGATCCTGTCGATCCGATCCGAGGGGTCGATCCTCTCCATCGGGTCGGCCTACTCCATCCTGTCCATCGGTAGCGTCGGATCGGTCCTGTCGGTCGGCTCGATCGGATCCTTCGGTTCGCTGATCTCCAGCGGATCCTTCCTCAGCCTCGGCTCGGCGCTGTCCGGCCTCTCGCGCTGGTCGCTGCTGTCGTGGATGGGTGATCATTCGAGTCCGGACGAACGACCCGGGCTGCGGGTGGTCGCGGACGAACCCGATCTGCGGGTCGCCACCACCCGGCACTGCCAAACCTGAGCTGTGTTTATTTGGCGCCGACTCCGTCGGCGCGGGGTTTGGCCCCCCTTGGTCCCTGCGTTCAGCCCCGCGATACTCGCGGCTGCGCCGCATTGTCTCGCGGGGCTGAACGCAGGGACGGGCCAAACCCTCTCAGGGCCTCGCTGAACTCGGCGCTGCCGTGGGCGCGTAAGGGGCCGAGGGCTACATGTTCGGGGTGACCTTCTCGATCAGCGGGCGGACCTGGTCGAACGGGATATCCGGGATGGAGTAGACCTTCTTGCCGGCGGCGGTGGCGGCCGAGAGGGTCGCCAGGCCGGCCCGGCGCTGCCAGAAGGTCTGCCGGACGGTCCAGCCGATGATGCCCGGTGCCTCCAGGCAGGAGCGTTCGCGGTCGAGGGAACCGGATCGGACGACCAGCCAGGTTGGGGCGCCGTCCTCCGCCGGGAGAACAGCGTGGCCGAGGCCGCGGTAGCGGTCTTCGGCGAGCAGAACGCAGATCAGGGCCAGTGCGGCCGGGAGCAACCACCACCACGCCGTGAAATCCCCGCCGGCGACGGTCACGACCACCAGAACGAGCGCGATGAGCAGCACCGGCCAGAACGCCCGGATATGGCGGCGCCGCCGGGCTGCCGGTCCATGTGGCGTGAGGGCGACCCGGGCCGGCGCCGAAAGCCGCGGTAACGCGACGGGATCCGCGACGGGATCCGCGACGGGGCGTTCCCGGCGCGGGCGGAGCAGTTCGGCCAGGGTGTGTTCGACGGCAGGCCGGGGCGACTGCGGCAGGATCTTCTGCCGCGGGTTCTCCCCGGTCATGATCGCTTCGAGTTGCGCGGCACCCGCGATCCGCAGCAACAGGGGTTCGATAATGGTGGCTCCGCGTAACCGGGCGGTGTCGAGCGTGATCTGGCGCAGCGTGAACAACCCTCGCCGGATCTGCAGGGTGCTGCCGTAATCGGTGACGCGTAAACCGAAATAGGTGATCAGATAGTGCGCGCAGGCCGCGGCGCTGACGACGACCACCAGGACGGCCAGGATCGACACCGCGGCGATCACCAGCACCGCCGGGCCGATATCGCGCACCGTGTTCACCGTTTCCCGGTTCACCTCGATCTCGGCGGGGCCGAGGCCGAATTGGGAGACGGCACCGAGGGCGGACGCGGCGAGGGCGAACCCGGTCAGCGACAGTGGGGCGTAGCGCACCCATTGCGCCTGCCAGTGCCCGATTTCGCGGCCGGTCCCGGGCCCGGATTCCTGGTCGGTCGCAGGCGCGAATGCGCGGCCGGGGGCGAATCCGGTGTCGGTGCCGGTGGCGGGTCCGTGGTCCGCCGCGGGACCGAAGTCGTGCGCCGCGCCGATATCTCCCTGGGCGGCCCCGGTTTCCTTCCGGAGTGTGCCGGCAGCGCCGCTGTCGGCGGATACATGGGGTGCCCGGGTGTGGGCCAGCAGTTCGGTACGCAGCGGCCGCACCTGGTCGGCGGCCAGGGCGTCGAGGGAGAACTTGTCGTCCGATTCGGCTTCCTGTCCGGTGCCGATCACCACCGCGGCCAGCCCCAGGATCCGATGCAGGGGGTCGGCTTCGATATCCACCGAGCGGATCCGGGCACGCGGAACGGACAACCGTTTGCGCTGGATCACGCCGGTGCGGAGTTCGATATGGGTGGGACCCATGCGGTAGGTCGTGGTGAACCAGAGCGCCAGACCGTACGGGATCACCACGATCGGACCGAGTAGACCCCACAGCGGATTCCCGGAGCTGAACCCGACGATCACGGCGCCGATCATCGCGGGCAGGAACTTCACCACCGCCTGAATCGGATGCACCAGCAGCATCCGGCGGTCGAGCCGCTGCCACGGCGCTTCGGCAGAGGGCGCGGGGGGCTCGCTCATGTCGCGTCCCCACGGTGCCGGGCGGCGATCTCGGCCAACCGGGCCACCGTCTCATCGGCCAGCGGCCGTTCGAGCAGGCCGATCCGGACCGCGCCCGCCGAGGACGCCGTGGTCACGGTGATCGTCGACAGCCCGAGCAGCCGCTCCAGCGGACCGCGTTCGGTATCCACGGTCTGCACCCGGGAAATCGGCGCGACCCGGCTCTCCAGCGACAGCCAGCCCACCCGGCTGTACACCGCATCCTCGGTCACCTGCCAGCGGTGCACGGAATAACGCAGGCGGGGCACTACGATCGTCGCCAGTACGGCCACGGGAACGACGATCACCGCCGCGGCCACCTGCCAGGAGCGGCGATCGGGATCGGCGACGGCCCACGCCACCAGCGCGATGACGACGACGAGCCAGGTCAGGGCGATTTCCACGGTCCACAGCGTTTTGGCGCGCGGGCTGGGCCGCCATGCGGGTTCGAGTAGCGGATCGGGTGTGCGTGGCGGGCTGTCCGGCGACATGGATTCATGGTCGCACGGTTACCGGGTGCGCTCGGCGCGACGGATGAACGGGCGACAGGCCTGCGGGCCTCTGTCCACGCACGATGACCTGCACGGAATAGCCCGTGATACACCGCGGTTGTGAACGCTCGACAACCTGGGAGGAGACAGTTCCGGATGTGTGCCGCATGATCGAGGGCGTGACCGACCTAGCCGAACCGACCGTCCCGACCCCCGAACCCACCCCGGCCGCGATGCGACGGGCGTTGCGCCGGGCGCGTGACGGGGTGACGCTGAACGCCGACGAGGCCACGGTGCTGCTGCACGCGCGCGGCGACGATCTGGCGGATCTGTGCCGCAGCGCCGCCCGGGTGCGTGACGCCGGGCTGGCCTCCGCCGGCCGCCCCGCCACCATCACCTATTCGCGCAATGTGTTCATCCCGCTCACCCATCTGTGCCGGGACACCTGCCACTACTGCACCTTCGTCACCGTGCCGGGGAAGTTGCGCGCGCAGGGGCGCGGGATGTTCCTCGAACCCGACGAGGTGCTCGAGATCGCCCGGCGTGGCGCCGAACTGGGCTGCAAGGAAGCCTTGTTCACCCTCGGCGACCGGCCCGAAGCGCGCTGGCCGGAGGCCGCGCAATGGCTGGACGAGCGCGGTTACGATTCCACCCTCGACTACCTGCGCGCGGTCTCCATCCTGGTTCTCGAGGAAACCGGTCTGCTGCCGCATCTGAACCCCGGCGTGATGTCGTGGGAGGAGATCTCCCGGCTCAAACCGGTCGCCCAGTCGATGGGGATGATGCTGGAGACCACCGCGGCCCGGCTGTTCACCGAGAAGGGCAACTGCCATTACGGCAGCCCCGACAAGGATCCCGCGGTGCGGTTGCGCGCCATCACCGACGCGGGCCGGCTCTCCGTTCCCTACACCACGGGCATCCTGGTGGGGATCGGGGAGAACATGGCCGAACGGGCCGATACCATCCTGGCGATCCGCAAACAGCACAAGGCGTTCGGTCATATCCAGGAAGTCATCGTGCAGAACTTCCGCGCCAAGGACGACACCGCCATGCGGAACGCCCCGGACGCCGATCTGACCGAATTCCTGGCCACCATCGCGGTCACCCGGCTGCTGGTGGGGCCGGATGTCGCGGTGCAGGCGCCCCCGAATCTGGTGTCCGGCGAGGAATGCCGCGCGCTGCTCGACGCGGGAATCGACGACTGGGGCGGCGTCTCGCCGGTAACCCCCGACCACGTCAATCCCGAACGGCCCTGGCCCAACCTCGACACGCTCGCCGAGCTCACCGCGAGCGCCGGTTTTCAGCTGGTGGAACGCACCTCCGCACACCCGAAGTATGTGCGGGCCGGTAATCCGTGGATCGACCCGCGGATCGGCGCGCATGTCGCCGCGCTCAGCGATCCGCAGACCGGGCTGGCGAACGCGGACGCGCTTCCGGTGGGCCTGCCCTGGCAGGAACCGGACGAATCGTGGGAATCCGCGGGCCGCACGGACCTCAACACCGCTATCGACACCACCGGCCGCAATACCGATACCCGCAGCGATATCGACAACGCCTTCGGCGACTGGGACACCATTCGCGAACAGGTCCGCGATCTCGCCGCGGCACCGCAGCGGCTGGACGCGGATGTGCTGGCGGCCCTGCGCGCCGCCGAGAAGGATCCGGCGGGGCTCACCGACGCCCAGTATCTGGCGCTGGCCACCGCCGACGGTCCCGATCTGGACGCCGTCGCCGGCCTGGCTGACCAACTGCGCCGCGAGGTCTGCGGCGACGACGTCACCTATGTGGTGAACCGCAATATCAACTTCACCAATATCTGCTACACCGGCTGCCGTTTCTGTGCGTTCGCCCAGCGCAAGGGCGATGCCGACGCCTTCACCCTCAGCACCGACGAGGTCGCCGACCGCGCCTGGGAGGCGTATGTGGACGGTGCCACCGAGGTCTGCATGCAGGGCGGTATCGACCCCGACCTGCCCGTTACCGGTTACGCGGATCTGGTGCGCGCGGTGAAGGCGCGGGTGCCGTCCATGCACGTGCACGCCTTCAGCCCGATGGAAATCGTCAACGGCGCCTCCCGCGGTGGCGAAAGCGTCCGCGACTGGCTGACCGCCCTGCGGGAGGCCGGGCTGGGCACCATCCCCGGCACGGCCGCCGAAATCCTGGACGACGAGGTGCGCTGGGTGCTCACCAAGGGCAAACTGCCCGCTTCGGCGTGGATCGATGTCGTCACCACCGCGCATCAGGTCGGGATCCGGTCGAGTTCGACGATGATGTACGGGCACGTCGACAATCCCAGCCATTGGGTCGGGCACCTGCGGGTGTTGCGCGGTATCCAGGACGAAACCGGCGGTTTCACCGAATTCGTGCTGCTGCCGTTCGTGCACCAGAGCGCCCCGCTCTATCTCGCGGGCGCCTCCCGCCCCGGCCCCACCAACCGCGACAACCGGGCCGCCCACGCCCTGGCCCGGATCATGCTGCACGGCCGCATCGACAACATCCAGACCAGCTGGGTGAAACTCGGCACCACCGGCACCCAGGTGATGCTGCGCAGCGGCGCCAACGATCTCGGCGGCACCCTGATGGAGGAAACGATCTCCCGGATGGCCGGCTCCCAGCACGGCTCGGCGAAAACAGTGGCCGAACTCACCGAAATCGCCGAAGGAATAGGCCGCCCCGTCCGCGAACGCACCACCACCTACGGAATCCCCCCGACCCGCGGCCCCGTCCCCGGCTTGGAATTGGTCTGAACTACGCAGTCCCCCGCAACACAGAACCATCCAATGGCTCACCACCCCGCGCCGCCGGAGGCGGCGCCAAAAGATTAGGCCAGGCTTAGGCGGAGTAGCGTTCGGTGCACCAGGGATACTTGTGCGCGGGCGCAGTTACCCGGAGAAGAAGGAAGAGTAGGAGAGCGGGAGTGACCTACATCATCGCCGAACCGTGCGTTGACGTGAAGGACAAGGCGTGCATCGAAGAATGCCCCGTGGATTGCATCTACGAGGGTGGTCGCATGCTGTACATCCATCCCGACGAATGCGTCGACTGTGGTGCGTGTGAACCCGTCTGCCCGGTGGAGGCGATCTTCTACGAGGACGACACGCCCGACCAGTGGAGCGGCTACGTCAATGCCAACGTCGATTTCTTCGACGAACTGGGTTCGCCCGGTGGCGCCACCAAATTGGGCAAGGTCGATTTCGATCCGCCGTTCATCAAGGAACTGCCGCCGATGGCCGACGAGTAGAGCGATCGGTAGATGAGCACTGAGGTAACGCATCGGCCCCGGGTGAGCGCGGCTCTGCCGGATTTTCCGTGGGACACCATCGCGAGTGTGAAGGCGAAGGCCGCGGCGCATCCGGGCGGGTTGGTCGATCTGTCGGTGGGGACACCGGTGGATCCGGTGGACCCGCTGATCCGGGCCGCGCTGGGCGCGGTGGCCGAGGTCCCGGGCTATCCGACCACGCACGGCACGCCCGAACTGCGGGCCGCGGCGGTGGCGGCGCTGGCCCGGCGGTTCGGTATCACCGGTGTGGCCGAATCGGCCGTGCTGCCGGTGATCGGCACCAAGGAACTGATCGCCGGGTTGCCGCGGTTGCTCGGCCTGGGTTCCGCGGATCTGGTGGTGATCCCGGAGATCGCCTATCCGACCTATGAGGTCGGCGGCCTGCTGGCCGGAACCCGGATTCTGCGGGCCGACGGCCTCACCCGCCTGGGGCCGGAGAATCCGGCGCTCATCTACCTCAACTCCCCGTCCAACCCGACCGGCAAGGTGCTCGGGGTGGAGCATCTGCGCAAGGTGGTTTCCTTCGCCCGCGAACGCGGCGCGATCGTCGCCTCCGACGAGTGTTATCTGGGCCTGGCCTGGGACGAGCCGGCGGTGTCGATTCTGGATCCGCGGGTGTGCGAGGGCGACCACACCGGCCTGCTGGCGGTGCATTCGCTGTCGAAGACCTCGAATCTGGCCAGTTACCGGGCGGGTTTCGTCACCGGCGACCCGGAGCTGGTGGCCGAATTGCTGGAGGTGCGCAAACACTCCGGCATGATGGTGCCGTTCCCGATCCAGGCGGCGATGACGGCGGCACTGGCCGACGACGAGCACGAGGCCGCACAGCGTGAGCGGTACCGGGCGCGCCGCGAGATCCTGCGGTCCGCGCTGCTCGGCGCCGGTTTCCGGATCGACAATTCCGAAGCCGGCCTGTACCTGTGGTCCACCCGCGACGAACCCTGCCGCGACACCCTGGACTGGCTCGCCGACCGCGGTATCCTCGCCGCCCCCGGCGATTTCTACGGCCCCGCCGGCGCCCGCCACGTCCGCATCGCCCTCACCGCCACCGACGAACGAATCGCCGCCGCCGCCGAACGCCTGTAACCCACCTCGGCGGATCACCGCCCAGTGCTGAGCGTCGTCGCCGAGATGCGTACAGGGCCCCGGAGATTTACAGGACCTCGAAATCGAACGCGACCACGGCGGTGCCGAGTCTTACGAGGCCCTTGGAGGTTAGGGACCAAGGGGGCCAAAACCGCGCGTCGCCGAAGGCGACGCAGACAATACAGCGCTAGCCTTGGGTATGGACGCTGTCACAGTTGTCCCGACCCCCGTGAACGAACCGGTGCACACCTACGCGCCGGGCAGCCCCGAGCGGGCGAAGTTGCTCGGCAGGCTGGCCGATATCTCGGGCACCACCCTCGACATTCCGCTGGTTATCGACGGTAAACACCGTCCCGGGATCGGCGAGCGCCACGAGATCGTCGCACCGCATCGGCACCGGCAGGTACTCGGGACCTACACCAACACCACTCATGACGAAGCCGCCGCGGCGATCGAGGCGGCCACCGCGGCCGCCCCGGCCTGGCGTTCGCTCCCGTTCGACGAACGCGCCGCGGTGCTGTTACGGGCCGCGGATCTGCTGTCCGGTCCGTGGCGGGAAACCCTGGCCGCGGCGACCATGCTGGGGCAGTCGAAATCGGCGGCGCAGGCCGAAATCGACGCCCCGTGTGAATTGGTCGATTTCTGGCGGTTCAATGTGTCGTTCGCGCGCGGCATCCTGGCCCAGCAGCCGCAGTCGAGTCCGGGTGTGTGGAATCGGCTCGACTACCGGCCGCTCGAGGGTTTCGTCTATGCGATCACCCCGTTCAATTTCTCGGCCATCGCCGGGAATCTGCCCACCGCGCCCGCGCTGATGGGCAATACCGTGGTGTGGAAACCGTCGCCCACGCAGACACTGGCCGCGTATTACACGATGAAACTGCTGGAGGCCGCGGGTCTTCCGCCCGGGGTGATCAATATGGTCACCGGCGACGGGAAAGAACTCTCCGAAGTGGCGTTGACCGATCCCCGGCTGGGCGGTATCCATTTCACCGGGTCGGCACCCACGTTCCAGTATCTGTGGAGTCAGGTCGGTGCCAACCTCGGCCGGTATCGGGGATATCCGCGGCTGGTCGGTGAAACCGGCGGTAAGGATTTCATCGTCGCCCACCCCTCGGCCGATCCGGCCGCCCTGTGCACCGCGCTGGTCCGTGGTGCCTACGAATATCAGGGCCAGAAATGTTCCGCGGCATCGCGCGCGTATCTGCCGCGATCGCTGTGGCGGGAGATGGGTGCGGATTTCCTGGGCATCGCCGAATCGCTGAGCTACGGCGATATCTCGGATCTGTCGAATTTCGGGGGTGCACTGATCGATCGGCGCGCGTACGACAAAAGCGTGCGGGCGATCGAACGGGCGCGTTCGGCCGGTGTACCCATCCCGGTGGGCGGCACCTATGACGACAACGAAGGCTGGTTCGTCCGCCCCACGGTACTGATGGCCGACGATCCGCGCGACGAATCGTTCTCCACCGAATATTTCGGCCCGATTCTTTCGGTGCATCTCTACGACGACAATGTGCCCGGCGCCTGGGACTCGATTCTCGCCGAGGTGGAATCGGCGGCCCCGTACGCGTTGACCGGCGCCGTTTTCGCGCAAGACCGGCAGGCCGTGGACCACGCGTCGGAGCAGTTGCGGTTCGCGGCCGGGAACTTCTATGTCAACGACAAACCCACCGGCGCCGTGGTGGGCCAGCAACCGTTCGGCGGCGCCCGCGCCTCGGGCACCGACGACAAAGCCGGTTCCCCGCTGAACCTGTTGCGCTGGGTGGCTCCGCGGGCACTGAAGGAAACGTTCGTCCCGCACACCGATCACCGTTATCCACATATGGAGCCGGAATGAGCAGCCGGCCACCGGCTACCCGAGGCGAGCGGGGGGACCGGTGAATCCGCTGCGTCCGGCGATCCTCGCGGCCGCCGGATCCGACCGGGTGAAACGAACACTGACCACCAGCCCGGTGACGGCGTCCATGGTCCGGCGCTTCGTACCGGGCGAAACACGAACCCAGTTGGTGGCCGCCGCCCGGGAACTGCTGGCGAGCGGGCGGGCGGTGAGTGTCGATTTCCTCGGTGAATACACCACCGACCGGGGCCAGGCCGATGCCGCGGTGGCCGAGTATCTGGCGTTGATCAATGAATTGGCCGCGTTGGACACGAGTACCGTGCCGGCCGGGGCGGCACCGCTGGAGGTTTCGGTGAAACTGTCGGCGCTGGGCCAGTGGCTCGGTGCGGACGGCCCGGCGATCGCCGCCGAGAACCTCCGGGTGCTGTGCACCAAGGCGGCCGAGGCCGGGGTGTGGGTCACCGTGGACGCCGAGGACCATACGACCACTGCCGCGACGCTGGCCGCGATCCGGCAGGTGCGACCGGATTACCCGTGGCTGGGCACGGTGGTCCAGGCCTACCTGTATCGCAGCGAGGACGACTGCCGCGATCTGGCGGACGCGGGCGCCCGGGTGCGCCTGTGCAAGGGCGCCTACAAGGAACCGGATACGGTGGCCCATCAGCGCCGCGCCGAAGTGGACAGCGCCTATCTCCGGTGCCTGCGGGTCCTGATGCACGGCGCGGCCCGGCCGCTGGTGGCCTCCCACGATCCGGCACTGATCGCGGCGGCGGCCGGACTCGCGGCGCGGACGGGCCGGGGTCCAGGCGAGTTCGAGTACCAGATGCTGTACGGCATCCGCGACGACGAACAATTACGGCTGGCCGGGCAGGGCGATTTCGTCCGCGTCTACGTTCCGTACGGCACGCAGTGGTACGGGTATCTGATGCGGCGGCTGGCCGAACGTCCGGCCAACCTCGCCTTTTTCGCCCGCGCCCTGGTCGGCCGGTGAGTTCTAGACCAGTGGTTTGCCCTTGCGCATGCGCCGGCGCATATCCCACAGGTAATAGTTCATCGGGAATTGGCGCAGGAACCGCGGCTGCAGTTTCAGGGAGAAACCGATGAGCTTCATGGTCCGGTCGAACCAGCGCTGATTGCCCTCGGTCCAGTCGATGTACATTTTCTCGCGGATCTGCGGGGGCAGGCATCCGGAGACCACGAAGCGGTGGAATTTCGCCGACATCCAGCGCACCGGCAGCGGCAGCATCTTCAGGTCGATGAGGTCGTTGAAGTACGCGCGGGTGGTGTCGTCGATTTCCAGGTTGTCCAGATTTTCTTCCCAGAATTCCCAGAACGCCGCGCGGTTCGGCGGCCACATCTCCGGCCGCACCTGCAAGGTGGTGCCGAGCCGGATGCTGTGCGCGTAGAAGGTATCGGCGGTGGCCTCGTCCATCGGGCCCTGGACTTTTTCCAGCAGGTCCACGAATCCGAAGTACAGGCAGGCCGCGACCCAGAGCTGCAGTTTCGGGTCGAAGGCGTTGTATTTGACCGGGCTGGTGGGTTTGGTGCGGATATGGCGGTGGGAGGTGTTGACGGCCAGCCGGTAGGCGTTGCGTTCCTCCTCGGTCCCCAGCATGGCGACCGCCAGGTAGGTGAGGGTGGTGCGGAGCCGTTTGAACGGATGCACCATCACATTGCCGCTCTTGACGTCGCTCTCCATGACGCCGTAGGCGACCGGACGCAAACCCAGCTGCATGATCACATTCGCGGTGCCACCGAGGAAGGCGGTGATTCCGACGATATGGTCCTCGACATCGAAATCGGGTGCGTACAGCGGGCGGGGTTCGGGCTCGCTCTGGGGCGCAGGCCAGGGAGCGGTCATCGGTGACCTCTTTCGTATGAGAAGATTATATGATAACCATCTCATTCACTCGATGTCGCGTCAACCATCGCCGTAATTGTGCAATGCTTGGTCTGTCATTGCATCACTGAGCGCGGGAGGGTGCCGAGATGGGTGCGCTGGCTCAACTGTTGCCGCTGGTGCGGTCGCCGCGCCGGGACCAGGACCAATCGGTGCTGGCCGCCGCGTTGCAGGCATTTCTCGATTTCGGCATCAAACGCACCAGCATGGTGGAGGTCGCCCGGCGCGGCGGCCTCTCGCTGGCCACGCTGTACCGCCGGTTCTCCAGCAAATCCGACCTCATCCAGGCCGTCGGATTGCAGCAGACCCGCGAGTTCATCGAGGGTGTCGACGCCGCGGTACAGCGGCAGATCGATCGCGACGCGGGCGCCGAGGACCAGATCGTGGAGCTGTTCGTGGCCTTCCTCGACGGGCTGCGCAGTAACGAACTGCTCTACCGGCTGCTCGACACCGAACCCGAGATCGTGCTGCCGTACCTCACCACCAAGGGTGCCCCGGTGATCGAACTCGGTCGCGATTACCTCGCCGAATTCGTCACCCGCCTGCAGGACGAGGGCAAACTGCCGGACTACGACCCGCTCCCGGTGGCCGAGATGGTCGCGCGGACCGCCCTGTCGCTGGCGCTGACACCGCAGACGGTGATCCCGCTCGGCGACGAGCTCGCCGTACGCAAATACGCCCGCGATCATGTCGCGGTCTCCTTCCGGGTGCCGGCCACGGATTCCTGAACGCGCATCGGCGGAATCAGACCAGCTTCATCCCCAGCTTGCGCCGCATCCGGAAATCGAACAGATAGGCGTTGACCGGAAAACTGCGCAGTGTCGTGGGCAGGGCCGCCGAGACCCGGCCGAGGGTGCGCAGCATCCGGGCGAACCGGCGTTCGTCCCGGGCCGACCACCGCATCCCCATCTCAACGCGCAGATGCGGGGGGAGCAGGCCCGCGGTGACCCAGCGGTTGAACCGGGCACCGGCCCACTGGACCGGTCGCGGGAACATCTTCAGATCGACGATCTCGTCGAGCATCGCGCGGACCGGCGGGTCGATCTTCGTGCGGGTCAGATTCTCGGCCCAGTAGCGGTCGAACGCCTCCTCGTCGGCCGGCCACATCTCCGGCGGCACCTGCAGCGTGGTGCCCAGGCGTGCGGAATTGCGGTAGATCCTTTCCTGCACCTCGGGGTCGATACTGCCGTGCATACGTTCCCGCAGGTCGCGGGCGCCCCAGTACAGGCAGGCCGCAACCCACAGCTGCAGGTTCCGGTCGAAGGCGTTGTAGCGCACCGGGCTCTGCGGCGTCGAACGGACCTGGCGATGAGAGGTGTCGACGGCCCGCCGGTAGGCGACCCGTTCCGGCTCCGTGCCCAGTAGCGCCACCGCCAGATAGGTCAAAGTGGTCCGGGTGCGTTTGACCGGATGCAGGGTGAGTTTGCCGCTGTCGACCGGGCTCTCCAGCACTCCGTACCCGACGCCGGGGGCGGCCAGCTGCATGATCACATTCGCGGCCGCACCGAGTACGGCGGCGCCGTCGATGTACTGCCGGAAATCGAAATCCTGGTGGTCGGCGGGGATCGGATCCGGGCGGCCGTTGCCGGTGCCGGATCGGGGGTTCGGCTCTTCGGCAGGAGAGCTGGTCATAGCGAGCACCGTTCCGAGATGTGCGAAGGTTGTTCGTTCACCTTCTCGCCGTGTCACATATGTGTCAAGCGTCACTGAAGGACAGGTGTACTACTGTCTCGGTCACCGGAATCCGGCGTGGCCGGATCCGGAGTAGGAGACCAGGCCCCGAGACGGCAGGGCATCGGCAACGGCCCTCGCCGCCCGAAACACCCGACGCGTGGGCCGGTGCGGCTCGGCCGCAGTGGTAGGCGCCGCACGCCCCGGAGGCGCAGTGCGACCGGGTAGGTCCACGGTTTCCGGGCCGGCATCGGGCAGTAGGTTGGGGCCTATGTCCATAGCCCCGCGTCTGCTCCGATCGCTGGACCCCCAGGCCGTCGCCGCGGGAGCCGATATCCCCGACGCCGTCACCATCGACGGCGTAACCCTGTCGCGCAGCGATCTGCTGGGCGCGGCCACCTCGGTGGCCGAACGGGTCGCGCGTGCTGAAAGGGTCGCGGTGCTGGCCCGGCCCACCGCGTCGACCGTGCTCGCGGTGATCGGCTGCCTGATCGCCGGAGTCACCGTGGTACCCGTACCGCCCGACTCGGGTCCCGCCGAACTCGACCATATGCTCACCGATTCCGGCGCGCAGGCCTGGCTGGGCGAGGCGCCGGCGGGCACCGCATTGCCGGTGGTCCCGGTCCGGCAGCACGCCCGCTCCTGGCACACCTACCCCGAACCCGATCCGGCCGCACCGGCTTTCGTGCTCTACACCTCCGGCACCACCGGCCCGCCGAAGGGTGTGGTGCTGAGCCGTCGCGCGATCGCCGCGGGGCTGGACGCGCTGGCGGAGGCCTGGTCGTGGACCCCGGCCGATGTCCTGGTGCACGGCCTGCCCCTGTTCCATGTGCACGGACTGATCCTGGGTCTGCTCGGACCGCTGCGGATCGGCAGCCCGCTCGTGCACACCGGGAAACCGGCCCCGGCGAACTACGCCGCCGCCGCGGGCACCATCTACTTCGGTGTGCCGACCGTCTGGACCCGGATCACCGAGGACCCCGACGCCGCGAAACAACTGAGCGCGGCCCGGCTGCTGATCTCCGGCAGCGCGCCCCTGCCCGCGCCGGTATTCGAGCGGCTCGCCGAACTCACCGGTCATCAGCCCATCGAACGCTACGGGATGAGCGAAACGATGATCACCTTGTCCGCTCGTGCCGACGGCGAACGCCGGCCCGGCTGGGTGGGTGTACCGGTGCGCGGTGTCGAGACCAGGCTGCGCGACGAAACCGGGCAGCCGGTACCGCAGGACGGAACCAGTATCGGCGGCTTGCAGGTCCGCGGCCCGATGCTGTTCGACGGTTACTTCGGCCGCCCGGAAGCCACCGCGCAATGCTGGACCGACGACGGCTGGTTCCGCACCGGCGATGTCGCGGCGATCGACGCGGACGGGTTCCACCGGATCGTCGGCCGCGAATCGGTGGACCTGATCAAATCCGGCGGATACCGCATCGGCGCCGGCGAAGTGGAGACGTGCCTGCTGGGTCATCCCGCGGTCGCCGAGGCCGCGGTGGTGGGCCTGCCCGACGCCGACCTGGGACAGCGGATCGTCGCCTTCGTGGTGCCGCGGGATACCGCGCCCGGTGAACAAGAGTTGATCGACCATGTCGCCGAACAACTCTCGGTGCACAAGCGACCGCGGGAAGTCCGCTTCGTCCGGGCCCTTCCGCGCAACGCCATGGGGAAAGTCCAGAAGAAGCAGCTGAGCAACGGCGAAGCCGGCGACGCGTGAGCCGCGTTGGTCGTCGACGGTTATCGCCTCGGTCCGGCCGTGGCGGCTGCGCTGCCCGGAAATTCGTGGCACCGCCGAGGCACTGACCGAGGTCCCCACCTGCGTGCGCACAACACTATTCGACCGAGGAACTGCGGGCGATCGTGGACGAGGCGCACCGGCGCCGGGCGCTCCCGTCAGGGACATGACGCCACCGGAGACGCAGACCTTGATCAGCTGGGCGCCGTGTTTGATCTGGTAGGGACGGAACCCGGCGAACTCATCCGCGTCCACCCCGAACGGTTGACCGCATCCGGAACCAGACGCGACCACGGCCGCGCCGAGTCTTACGAGGCCTCGGAAGTTCACATAACCCCCGGAACCGAACGGGACGACGGCGGTGCCGAGTCTTACGAGGCCCTGAAAGGTTTTGGCCCGTCCCTGCTGTCAGTGCTCGATGCGATGCGGCGCAGCCGCGAGTGTCGAGTGCTGACAGCAGGGACTTAGGGGGGCCAAAACCCGCGCCGACGGAGTCGGCGCCAATTCAATTGTGTGCGTGCAGGGCTTCGTTGAGTTCGATGCCGGTGCCCGAGCGCGGGACCACTTCCACCGCACCGGTTTCCGAATTGCGGCGGAACAGCAGGTTGTTCGTACCGCTCAGCTCCGCTGCCTTGACCACCTTGCCGTCGGGCGTGGTGACCTTGGTGCCCGCGGTGAGGTAGAGCCCGGCCTCGAGCACGCAGTCGTCGCCGAGGGGGATGCCCAGGCCCGAGTTCGCGCCCAGCAGGGACCGCTCGCCGATCGAGATCACGGTCTTGCCGCCGCCGGAAAGCGTGCCCATGGTGGACGCGCCGCCGCCGATATCGGAGCCGTCGCCCACCACGACACCGGCCGAGATACGGCCCTCGACCATGGAAGTGCCGAGGGTGCCGGCATTGAAGTTCACGAAACCCTCGTGCATCACGGTGGTGCCGGCTGCCAGATGCGCGCCCAGGCGGACCCGGTCCGCGTCACCGATACGGACCCCGGCGGGGACCACGTAGTCGACCATGCGCGGGAACTTGTCGATGCTGTAGACGGTGACCGGGCCGCGGGCGCGCAGTTTGGCGCGGGTGGTTTCGAAACCTTCCACCGCGGCGGGGCCGTGGTTGGTCCATACGACATTGGCCAGCAGCGCGAACTGTCCCTCGAGGCTCACCGAATGCGGGCGGACCAGGCGGTGCGACAGCAGATGCAGGCGCAGGTACACATCGTGCGCGTCCACCGGGGCGGCGGAGAGGTCGGCGATGGTGGTCCGTACCGCGACCACGTCGACACCGCGGGCCGCGTCGGGCCCCACCAGGCCGGCCAGGTCGGCGGGCGCCTCGGCGAGCCGCTCGGTGCCGGTTTCGGTGAACTCGCCCAGCTCCGGGCTGGGGAACCAGGTGTCCAGTACGGTTCCGTCCGCGGTCACGTTGGCGATGCCGATAGCGGTTGCTCCCTGAGTGCTCACGACACGGCAGCCTACCCACCAGCGGGCCCGATGTGGTGCGGCCCCTCTACGCTCGTATCTCGTGACCCTCGACTTGCACGCCGACCCCGTCGCGCTCACCGCGGCCCTCGTCGATATTCCGAGCGTGTCCCGGGAGGAGGCCGCGATCACCACCGCCGTCGAAACGGCGCTACGCACCCAGACCAGTGGTTTCGAGGTGCTGCGGCACGGCAATGTGGTGCTGGCTCGCACCGCCCGTGGGCTGCCTACACGGGTGGTGCTGGCGGGGCATCTCGACACGGTGCCGATCGCGGACAACGTGCCGGGCCGGTTCACCACCGAGAACGGTGCCGAGGTGCTCTACGGCTGCGGTTCGGTCGATATGAAGTCCGGCGACGCGGTCTTCCTGCATCTGGCCGCCACCATCGCCGAACCGGTGCACGATCTGACGCTGATCTTCTACGACTGCGAGGAGATCGCGGCCGAGTTCAACGGACTCAACACCATCGAACGTGAACTACCCGAATGGCTCGATGCGGATCTGGCGATCCTCGGGGAACCGTCCGGCGGCTGGATCGAGGCCGGCTGCCAGGGCACGCTGCGGGTCCGGTTGAGTGCCGGCGGGGTGCGGGCACATGCGGCGAGGTCCTGGCTGGGGGATAACGCGATCCACCGGCTGGCGCCCGCGCTGGCCCGGTTGTCGGAGTACCGGGGCCGGGAGGTCGATATCGACGGTTGCCGGTACCGGGAGGGTTTGTCGGCGGTCCGGGTCGAGGGTGGGGTGGCCGGCAATGTGGTGCCCGATGCCGCCGCCGTGGAGGTGAACTTCCGATTCGCGCCGGACCGGACGGTGCAGCAGGCGACCGAGCACGTCCGTGAGGTGTTCGCGGGCCTGGACCTGGACTTCGCGGTCACCGATGCGGCCCCCGGCGCGCTGCCCGGGCTCACCGCGCCCGCCGCGCAGGGCCTGCTCGACGCGGTGCGGGCGCATGGTTCGGCGGGGGTCCGCGCCAAGTACGGTTGGACTGATGTCTCCCGGTTCGCTGCGCGCGGTATCCCCGCGGTGAACTTCGGCCCGGGCGACCCCAATCTCGCGCACAAACGCGACGAACACGTCCCGCTCGCCCAGATCACCGCCGTCACCGAGATGCTGCGTGCCTACCTGGAGGAGAAGTAGTGAACCCGCGACCGTTCGCCCTGTGTGTCTACTGCTCGGCCAGTACCGCCGATCCCGGCCAGCTGGCCCTCGCGGCCCGGGTGGGCACCGAGATAGCGCGGCGCGGCTGGCACCTGGTTTCCGGCGGCGGCCACGTATCGATGATGGGCGCGGTCGCCACCGCGGCCCGCGCGGGCGGTGCCAACACGATCGGTGTGATCCCGAAACATCTGGTGCACCGCGAGGTCGCCGATGTGGACTCCGACGAACTGGTCGTCACCGACACCATGCGCCAGCGCAAGCAGGTGATGGAGGACCGCGCCGACGCCTTCCTCACCCTCCCCGGCGGTATCGGCACTCTCGAGGAGTTCTTCGAAACCTGGACCGGTGGCCATCTCGGCCAGCACACCAAACCGATGGCGATCCTGGACCCGGGCGGCCACTACACGGGCCTGTTCACGTGGCTCACGGAATTGCGCGACCGCGGTTTCGTCCCGCAACAAGCCCTGGACCTGATAACCGTCACCCCGGACCTGACGGAAGCCTTCACGGCCCTGGCACACCCGCCGTCGGCCGTCCCGATCCGAGACATCGGTTGAGGTCCGCAACTCCACCACAGTAGTGACAAGTTCCAAACTTCCGTTCTCTGCGCAAACCACTCTGGATGGCAAAGGCACGCCCCGCGAAGGGCCGCACTACGAATACCGTCTCCAGATCGCCGACCTCCGTGGTTCGGGGCCCGTCTCGTTCTGGAGCGACAGAGCGGGGGAGCGCAGCGGAGGAGCGGCGGAGTGAAGAACGAGACCAAGGGGGCCCCGAACCCCGCGCCGCCGGAGGCGGCGCCATGACACAGTTCGGGGCCCGTCTCGTTCTGGAGCGACAGAGCGGGGGAGCGCAGCGGAGGAGCGGCGGAGTGAAGAACGAGACCAAGGGGGCCCCGAACCCCGCGCCGCCGAAGGCGGCGCCAAAAACATAGACTCGTGATCATGTTCGAGCCTGTACGTCCGTCGCCGACGTTGTGCGGCCGGGCGGTGGCGACGGACCGCGCGCTGGTCATGGCCATTGTGAACCGCACGCCGGATTCGTTCTACGACCGCGGTGCGACGTTCGGTGACAGCGCCGCGCTGGCGGCCGTGGACCGGGCTGTCGCCGAGGGGGCCGATCTCGTCGATATCGGTGGGGTGAAGGCGGGCCCGGGCGAGACAGTGGATGCCGCCGAGGAGGCGCGGCGGGTGGTGCCGTTCGTCGCCGCGATCCGGGAAAAGTATTCCGAGCTGCTGATCAGCGTCGATACCTGGCGTTCGGAGGTCGCGCGGGCGGCGGTGGCCGAGGGCGCCGATCTGATCAACGACACCTGGGCGGGGGCCGATCCCGAGCTGGTGCCGGTGGCCGCGGAAACCGGGGCGGGGATCGTCTGCAGTCATACCGGTGGTGCCGTACCGCGGACCCGCCCGCATCGGGTTCGTTATGCCGATGTGGTGGCGGAGGTGACCGATACCGTGGTCGGCGCGGCCGAAGCGGCGGTGCAAGCCGGGGTGAGCAGGGATTCCGTGCTCATCGACCCGACCCACGATTTCGGGAAGAACACTTATCACGGGCTCGAACTGTTGCGCGCAGCGGACGTTCTTGTAAAAAGCGGGTGGCCGGTCTTGATGGCGCTGAGCAACAAGGATTTCATCGGAGAGACATTAGGTGTCGGACTTTCCGAACGGCTGGAGGGCACATTGGCAGCTACCGCTTGGGCCGCCGCGGCCGGTGCCCGTGTGTTCCGGGTGCACGAGGTCGCCGCGACCCGGCGAGTGGTTGACATGATCGCCGCGATCCAGGGTATCCGGCCCCCGGTACGAACTCTGCGAGGTCTCGTATGAAACTCTCCCACCACGAGCCCGGCTGGGCGACGACGAATACTTGGGACACCCCCGAATGGGCGGTGGCCGATCTGGTCGCCGCCAAAGCCGGACGCACCGTATCGGTGGTGCTGCCGGCACTGAACGAGGAGGAGACCGTCGCCGAGGTGGTGGCCAGTATCCGGCCCTTGCTCGGCAATTTGGTGGACGAGCTGATCGTTCTCGATTCGGGGTCCACCGACGCCACGGCCGAACGCGCCCGGGCGGCCGGCGCGCAGGTCGTCAGCCGCGAACAGGCCGTGCCCGAACTGGAACCGGTGGCGGGCAAGGGCGAGGTGCTGTGGCGGTCGCTGGCGGTGACCAGCGGTGATCTGGTGGCGTTCGTCGATTCCGATCTGATCGACCCGGATCCGGCGTTCGTGCCGAAACTTCTCGGCCCCCTGCTGACCACGCCGGATCTGCATCTGGTGAAGGCGTACTACCGGCGCCCGCTGCGGCACGGCGGCGGGGTCGACGCCCACGGCGGCGGCCGGGTCACCGAACTCGTCGCGCGGCCGCTGCTGGCCGCGCTGCGCCCCGGGCTCACCCCTGTGCTGCAACCATTGGGCGGCGAATACGCCGGCACCCGGGAACTGCTCACCGCGGTACCGTTCGCCCCCGGTTACGGCGTGGAGATCGGGCTGCTGCTCGATACCTACGACCGGCTGGGCCTGCACGCCATCGGCCAGGTCAACCTGGGTGTGCGCACGCACCGCAACCGCCCGCTGGCCGATCTCGGCGTGATGAGCCGGCAGATCCTGGGCACGGTACTCGGCCGCAGCGGCGTACCGGATTCGGGTGCGGCGCTGACCCAGTTCCCATTGATCGCCGGTGAGTTCACCCCGCACAGCACCGCGGTGGACCTGGTGGACCGGCCGCCCATGAATACGATCCGCCCGGACGTCGCCGCGGCCTGAGCGCGGGCGTGGAGCGAACAAGGTGCGGTGGGCGGGCACAGAATAGGGGACCCGCCCTCCCGTAGATCGGATCGGCCTCCTGTTTCGGCTGTTCTTTTCGGGAGCCGCATTCGCTGACTACGCGCCGGACGTGGAGTCGCCGGCGTGGACTGCGGCCGGATCCGGTCTGCGGCGCGTTTACCCGAATCGGGGGCCAGGTGTCAGGTCGAGGTGTCTTCGTCCGAATCCGGAGCTCCGGGTTCGCCGGCCGGGGGCTTGGTGCTCGTCTCCGGGACGCTCCCGCCCGGCTCGTCCGGGTTCGTCCCCGGGGATTCCGGCGCCACCGGCTCCGCCGTTTTCGGCGCGCGTCCGGTGGCCCGCTCGGTCTCCGGGCCGATTGCCGGCTCGGTGACCTCGTCGGTCTCGACTCCGGCCCTCGGCTCGCGGGTTGTAGCGGTGCTGCCGGAAGTGTGCCGCTCGATCGAGGCCGGTTCGTCCGCAGCCGAATTCTCGGAGGTCGCGGACTTGCCCGTGGTGGTCGGTCCAGCGGTCGCCGACTCGCGCCCCGCAGTCGGTTGGGTAGTCGCCGGCTTGCCTGTTGTGGCCGGTCCGGGGGCTTCCGCCTCGCCTGTTGGGGTCCCTTCGGTGGTTGCGGCCTCGCCCGTGATCGCGGGTTCGGCGGGTTTCGCCGCCTCGGTTCCCGCGGCCGCAGCAGTGGGCCGGGCGCCGGCATCCCCTTCGCCGGCGGCGGTATCCGTGGCGGGGGCAGGCTCAGCGGGCTCGGCTGTGTCGTCGCCGGATTCCGCCGGCTCATCCTGCTCGTGTTCCAGGCGGGCCTGGAGTTCGGCGACCGTCACGTATTCGGACTCCGCGGAGCCGGGATTACGTAGCCAGAGCACCACCGAGGCCAGCAGTCCGGCCGCGACCAGAACTACCGCCACGATGATCAACGCGTCCACCTGCGCCTCCCCGAATTACCTTGTCGGAGCCAGATATCGCTACGGGTCGCACTGATCGGTGGCGGCACTGTTTCGCCGTGACCGAACACCTGCCCAATTCGGCGAAATGGCGAATGGTCCGTAGGTAACCTCAGCGTAGCAATCGCATTGACAAGCGAATATTCGTTGTGGCTATCGCGTATTCCGGGCGTGTCGGAATATCCCGCCGAGGTAGGAATTCACCCCGGCCGGGAAAGGCCCGCCGTGCTCAGCGGCGCTGGCGCACCGGACGCGGGCGGGAATCCACCGGATCGTGCAGGTACACCGGAGTCAGCAGATCCGCGTCCACCGGTTCACCCGAGCCGCGGTCGTAGCGCACTCCGATCAGTACCGAGAACCGGCGGTTGGCCGCGCGTTCGTGCAGGGTGGCGAGCCGGGTCGCCAGCAGCCGTACCGCGCCGAGTGAACCGGGCGGGTGCAGGCCGTCGATCACCAGTACCGTGCCCCGGCCGTCGGGTCGCGGCAGCCGGGCGAGGTAGGCGATATCGTGCGGGTCCGGACTGGCCGGCCGGTAGATGCGGCGGGCGGCCCGGTCCTCGATCCCGCGCCGGCCGTCCCCGGGCCGGGCCACCGCGCGGCGCAGCCGCGGATCGCCGGCGATGAGCTGGCGCAGGCTGGGCGAGAGTTCGGGACCGCTGAGCACGATGAGCCCGTCGCGCGTCAGGTCTATCGGGCGTCCGGGGGCGAACGGCTCGATGGTGACCCCGAAGCCGAGCTCCTTGAGCTGCTCGGCCAGCCGCGGCGCCGCGGCCGGATCCGGGGCGCCCATCAACCTGCCCGCCCGGGTATCGGGGACCAGCAGAGTGAGCGGGCCGTGCCCGAAGAACAACCCCTCGGGCGCCGGGCCCTGGGTGCTCACCTGGTGGATCCGGGCCCGGGAAAGCCCGGCGGCCGCGCCTATTCTGGCGAATGTCCACCCTTCGGCGTGTAACTCGCGGATCACCGCACGCCGGATTCGAGTGAGCTCGTTGATGGTCTGCTGAGCCGCTGCGACACCCTCCGTTGCGGCCTTGAGTCGCTCGACTTTGTCTTCGATCGCGAATATCCGCGCCACGTCATCGGCCGACATGTGCGAAGTGTAGACAGCAGGCCCCTGAACGGCGTCTAGACTGGTTGACGTTTCAGGTGGCGTCGTTGTCGATCGGCGGACGTTCGTTGTGTTCCAAGGGTTTATTCTGTTGGGCCCGCGGGTAATCTGGCAGGCCGCTACTGGCACCGAGAATATTCTTACTGTCCGGCAGGGCGCCGTCGAGATCCTTGAAAAGGGAATCGTCGCCGTTCAGAAGGTGTTTGGTCACCACCGAACGCGGAGACATCCCACGTAATTCCTGAAGATCGGCGAGCGGTTTTCGCAGATCCTCGAATTCGGGTCCGAGTTCGGACCGTAATTGCGACGTCGCGCCGGTGGCGTAATCGCGCACTTGGCGCAATGTGCGCGCAGTCCACCGCGCGGCGCCGGGTAGACGTTCCGGGCCGAGAATGACGAGGGCGGCGACGAGAAGGACGAGCATCTCGCCCCACCCGATACTGCTGAACACCTCACCAGATTACCCGGCACCGCGGGCGGTGGATCAGTCGGAGGCGAGCGTCACCGGAATGTCCACCTGCCGGCCTTCCCGGATGAGCTGGACGTTCACCGTCTGGCCGATATCGTGCATCTGCACCGCGACCACCAGTTCGTCGCGGTTGGTGACCTCGCGGTCGCCCACCTTGACGATCACGTCGCCCTCGACGATGCCCGCCTTCGCGGCCGGCCCGTCGGCCTGCACATCCGCGACTTCCGCGCCGCTCATGACCTCGTTGGCAACTGTTTTCTCGCGTGCGCTGACCCCGAGTACGGGGTGGTGGATCTGCCCGTCGCGGATGAGTGTCTGTGCCACCTCGGTCATCTGGTCGACGGGGATCGCGAACCCGAGGCCCACCGAGCCGCCGCTCTCACTGCGGATCGCGGTGTTGATGCCGATCACCCGGCCGTCCGCGTCCACCAGCGCGCCACCGGAGTTACCCGGGTTGATCGAGGCGTCGGTCTGGACCGCGTCGATCACGGCCTTGGTATCGCTGCCCTCACCCTCCAGATTCACCGGCCGGTGCAGGGCGCTGACGATCCCGGACGTCACCGTTTTGCTCAGGCCCAGTGGCGAACCGATGGCCAGCACCGCGTCGCCGACTTGGACGTCGTCCGATTTACCCAGCTGTGCGACAGTGAGATTTTTCACATCTACCTTGAGGACGGCGAGATCGCTCTTCGGGTCCCGGCCGACGATATTGGCCGGTGTGCGGGTGCCGTCGGAGAACGTGACCTGGATCCGCGCCCGGCCCGAGGTGTCCTGCGCCGCCATGGAGATGACGTGGTTGTTGGTGACGATATAGCCGTTGCCGTCGATCACCACCCCGGAACCGACGGAGCCGTTCTCGCCGATCGTGGTGCGGATGGACACCACCGACGGCAGCACCGCGTCCGCGACCTGGGCGATCGGCCCGTGCGGCTGATCGCTGTCGGTCTGCTCGAGGCTCACCTTCCGGGAGGTCAGGGTGGAGGCGGTTTCGGCCGTCAGCCGGCCCACGAGACCGCCGATCAGGCCGATCGCCAGTGCGAGCGCGGCGAGTATCACCAGCGCGCGGGGTGCCACCCGCGATCCGAACAGGACCTGCCGGGCGGACAGTTTCTCGGCGCGCGGCTGATCCTGGACCGACGGGGTGGGCAGCGCGGGAGCGCCGAGCCGGGCCGCTGCGTCCGGGTCGCGCCAAGGGTCGGACGGGACGGTTACCGGAGGCTCCGCCGTGGCGGCGTCCGGGTCGCGCTGGAGGATCTCGGTGGAACCGGGCGGGCGGCCGAACGCCTCGGCAAGTACCGCGGCCGGTGGACCCTTGGGCGCGATCGGTGCCGATTCGCCTTGGGCCCGGGCCGCTCGCGAGGCGAACGATCCGGATTGCCCCGGCGGGCGGCGGAAGGCATGGGCGGTATGTGAGTCCACATGGGGCCGGTAGACCGGGCGCGGTGCCAGCACCGGTGCCCCGGGTGGGCGCAGCGTGCCGTTGTCGGCCGTCGTGCCGTTTTCGTCCGCCGAATCAGGAGTATCGGCCGGGGAATTGTGCGTCGATTCGGAACTCACGCGGCAAACTCTACTTGCGCCACCACACCGACCACCGGAAGCTGTCGAAGGTCGCCGAGAAAGACTGGCCGGAAAAACCGAATACGGCCTCGTTACGCGCATTTCCGGCCGAATTGGAGCCGGCCGCCGGTTCGGCGAGCGGAATACGGGACAGGCTGTCGTGCAGGCCGGTCGGTACCGAAACCTGGGTGGCCCGGCGCAGTGCGATCCGGGCCTGCTGCTGTGCTTCCACCTCGGCGGCGCATTCCGGGCACACCGAAAGATGCTGAGCCGCGCGTAGATACGGATTCATCCGCAGTTCGCCATCGACATAGGCGGCGATGGCCTCGCTCGCCAGATGCTCGGTGGAGTGGAACTGCGGGGGACGACGACCGGGCGTACTGGAGTCGCCACTCATTCGCTGTCCATCCTTCCCAACCGACATTGCTGACCGCCGGGGCCCGGCGTCATGGCTGCCGGATCACCCGGAGCTCACCTCGTATGTTTATCCGAGGCTCGCCTCGGCGGCGAAACGCTCCTGCACTCCATTATGCGCAAGATACTCGCGCAGTGCCTGCCGGCCGCGATGGATGCGGCTGCGGACGGTGCCCAGTTTCACCCCGAGCGTCGCGCCGATCTCTTCGTAGGAGAGCCCTTCGATATCGCAGAGCACCACCGCGGCGCGGAACTCCGGCGCCAGCGAATCGAGCGCGGACTGCAGATCGGGATCGAGCCGGGCGTCGTGGAAGACCTGCTCCGGGCCGGGGCCCTCGGCGGGTACCCGGTCGTAATCCTCGGGGAGGGCTTCCATCCGGATCCGGCTGCGGCGGCGGACCATGTCCAGGAAGAGGTTGGTGGTGATGCGATGTAACCAGCCCTCGAATGTGCCGGGCTGATAGCTGGACAGCGAACGGAACACCCGGATGAAGGTCTCCTGGGTGAGGTCCTCGGCATCCTGCGCGTCGCCGGAGAGCCGGTAGGCCAGCCGGTAGACACGGTCGGCGTGCTCACGGACCAGTTCGTCCCAGGTGGGCATGACCGTCCGGTCGCCCGTGGCGTCGAAGGCGGCGGTCCCGCTGAGTGGTAGATCGTCGTCGAGTTCCGCGGACTCCGCTGCTGCGGCGTCGTAATCCTCGGCTCGGTCGTCGACAGTGGACATAACGGGCACCTCCATCAGGGCGTCCGGTGCGGCGGGAGAATCGGTCACCAGGTCTCGGTCTGCGGCTACCTCGCGACCCGGCCCCCGAAACGGTCCCGGGCCGAATTCCTCCGGTCCGGGCAGGGTGTACCCGGCGGGTGCTGCCGGACGGCGGGCCCGGGGCAGCTCGGGCAAGGTGGCGGACTCGCGTACCGCATCGACCATGTGGATGGTGACGACCTCCTGATCGGGACCGAGGCGTAGGCTCGAGGGTGACCCGCCTCTCGGGTCACCTTTACCGGTTACAACGGTCCGGTCGTGCTCCGTTGTTCCCGGCCGACGCTTCGGGTCGGCTGGTCTTGCTGTACTTACAACGCGTGAGCACGGGCCCTGCGTGGTGACGCTGCGCTACCGCCTTCGGGCCCGGCGCGCTCCCGCGTGAGGCCTACTCTTCACTGCTCCCGTGTGGGCGGGGTGTGGGGATACTGAGGGACACCTGAGAATGTTGCGACCAGCTTCGCCGCGTTTGGCATAGCCTCGAGTGCGTGGCATCGAACCTGGAGCGAAATCTCGCCTACGTGGAGGAATCCGTCGTAGAGGACGAGGTACTCATCAGCGCCCGCGAGCGGGCCACCGAACTCGGTGCGGCCCCGGTACCGCCGTCGGTGGGGGCCCTGCTCAGCATGTACGCGCAACTGCTGGACGCCCGGGCGGTGGTAGAGGTCGGGACCGGTGCCGGGGTGAGCGGTTTGTGGCTGCTCGACGGTATGCGCGAGGACGGCACGCTGACCACCATCGACTCCGAACCCGAACATCAGCGGGCCGCCAAAGAATCCTTCCGCGCCGCGGATATCCCGCTCGCCCGCACTCGGCTGATCAACGGCCGCGCCCTCGATGTGCTGCCCCGGCTGGCCGACGGTGCCTACGACCTGGTCTTCGTGGACGGTACGCCGATCGAACACCCGCAATGCCTCGCGGAGGCGGTCCGGCTGCTACGCCCGGGCGGCGCGGTCTTGCTGCACAACGCGCTGCTCGGCGGCCGGGTCCCGGATCCCGCGCACCGCGACGCGGCCACCCAGGCGGTCCGCTCGGCGACCCGGTTCGTGGCGGAGGACCCGGGTTTGACCAGTGTGCTCATCCCGCTCGGCGACGGGCTGCTCTGCGCGTCGAAGGGATAGGTATCCGAGCCTGCGTCGCGCGGGAGTGTCCGCGCCCGATCCGGCCGGTCCAACGGTCGCGCGGCACCGGCGGCGTGGTTGCCGTCCCGTCGGCGCGGGTTCGCTGGGGGTATCGATGCTCTCTTTTATCGGCGGCGTCGGACTGTCCGCGCGCGCTGCACTGCCGCAGGCGTATGGCGAACCGTAGCTGCGGCATGGCGCCCTATTCGCTGGGTCCTCGCCGGGACGCCCTATTCGCTCTCGCCGGGACCGGCCGATCGGTCGGTTCAGTTGATGCATCCGGCCGCGGGGTGCGCGAGTTCGCGGCCCGGCCCGGGGGCCGGGTGGGGACCCGTCGAACGTTTGCGCGAGGTCGGGTAGCCGCCGCGGCGTCGGGTGAGTGACCCGAACAGGCCACGCCCGGTCACAGCCACGGTGACACCGGGGACTCGGTGCTGCCGCGTTTCGGGCTGTTGACAGGTTCGGTGGGCCGGGTGGCGGCCGGCCGGCGGCTGTACTCGTCGTTTCCGCAGTTCGGCAGGCTGACCGTGACGGGCCGCTCTCCTGGAGCGGCCTCGCCGGTGGGCTGTGGGCGTTTCTTGACGGAATCTCTACGGCTCGAGGTCTTGCGCCGGGATTGAACGAGTGTTTAGCGTATTGAACATGCGTTCAAGCGATGATCTGAGCACCAGGGCTCGAATCCGTGACGCCGCCGTCGTGCTGTTCGGTGAGCAGGGGTTCGGTGTCGGGGTGCGGGCCATCGCGAAGGCCGCAGGAGTGTCGCCCGGTCTGGTCAACCACCACTTCGGGTCCAAGGACGGGCTGCGCCGGGACTGCGACGACTACGTCCGGGGCGTGATCCGGAACTCGAAGATGAGCTTCATGGACCGGCCGTCCTCCGGGAACCTGCTGCAGCAGCTGGCGGAAATCGAGGAATTCGCCCCGATCATCGCCTACATGATGCGCAGCTTCCAGGCCGGCGGCGATCTGGCCGCGGCGCTGTTCGAGCATATGGTCGCCGACGTCGAGGAGTACCTGGAGGCGGGTATCGCCACCGGGACGCTCCGTAAACCGCGCGATATCAAGGCCATGGCGCGCTATCTGGCCACGAACAACGGCGGCGGCATGCTGTTGTTCATCCAGACACATACGCCGCCGGACGGCGTCGTCGACTATCGGCAGGCGCTGCGCGAGTACGCCGACCAGATGATGTTGCCCGCCCTCGAGCTCTATACCGAGGGCCTGCTCACCGATTCGTCGATGGTGGATGCGCTACTCGCCGCGCGGCGCCGGCCCGGCGCGACGCCGGAGTCCGGCCGGGACCCGGCCGGACTCGGCGCGTCCGCGGGCGATCCGGACACGGCGCCCCACTCGTGAGCTGAACCGGCGTCCCCGGGTGGTGAGGGGTGGAAACCGCTCGGGACCGGGGGCTTGCTTCGGCAGTCGAATCGGGCGCGAACGCCCGCGAGCGGGCGGCGCGGCGCCGAAAGAGACGGGTGTGGCTGTCGTCCGAGGGATGACGCGCGCCTGTGCGGGACCGATCGGCATGTTCACCCGGCCCCGCACCGGCCCGGCACCGGCGTCCCGCCGAGCCGGGTGAATACCTACTTCCAGAAACTGGTTTTTCACTGTCTCACAAGGAGATTCGATGATTTCGGCAATTGAGATCCGGGATCTGCACAAGCACTTCGGGCAGGTCCGTGCACTCGACGGCCTCGACCTGCAGGTCGCCGAAGGCGAGGTGCACGGATTCCTCGGGCCCAACGGCGCCGGGAAATCCACGACCATCCGGATCCTGCTCGGGCTGCTGGCCCGCACCTCCGGGGAAGTCCGGATGCTGAACCGCGATCCGTGGGCGGACGCGGTCGCGCTGCATCGTGAAATCGCTTACGTACCCGGCGATGTGACGCTGTGGCCGTCACTGAGCGGCGGCGAGACCATCGATCTGCTCGCGACGATGCGCGGCGGCCTCGACACCGCGCGGCGAGCCGAGCTGATCGAGCGGTTCGAGCTCGACCCGCGCAAGAAGGCCCGCACGTATTCCAAGGGCAACCGGCAGAAGGTCGCGCTCATCTCCGCGTTCTCCTCGCATGCCCGGTTGCTGCTGCTCGACGAGCCCACCTCGGGTCTCGACCCGCTGATGGAGCAGGTATTCCGCGAATGCGTCGCCGAGGCGGCCGACCGCGGTGCCACCGTCCTGTTGTCCAGCCATATCTTGTCCGAGGTGGAGGCGCTGTGCCGGCGGGTCACCATCATCCGGTCCGGGCGCACGGTGGAAAGCGGCACGCTGGACTCGATGCGGCATCTGAGCCGCACCTCCATCACCGCCGAGCTGACCGGTGATCCGGGCGATATCGCGGCGCTGCCCGGCGTGGCCGATGTGAGCCTCGACAAGAACACCCTGCGCTGCCAGGTGGACGGCGAGCACCTCGCCGAACTGATCCGGATCCTCGGCGATACCGGGGTGCGCAGCCTGATCAGCCGGCCGCCGACCCTGGAGGAACTGTTCATGCGGCACTACTCGGTGAACGGCCGGGAGGCCGGCGAGCTGCAGGAGGTCCGGAAATGACGACGGCGGTGGCCGGGGCCCGGCACAGTTCATTCGACACCACCTCGGCGGGCACCGATTTCACGGGTACGCTCCGGCTGCTGCGGTTGTACCTGCGGCGCGACCGGATCGTGGCGCCGCTGTGGATCCTGCTGCTCTCCGTGCCGCTGGGTTCGGTCTATGTGGCCAGTATCGAATCGGTGTATCCGACCGCGGCCGATCGGGTCTCATTCGCTGCCACGATCCTCGCCAGTCCGGCGCAGCTGGCGATGTACGGCCCGGTCTACAACACCTCCATCGGTGCCGTGGGCATCTGGAAAGCCGGGATGTTCCACACTTTGATCGCGGTGGCCACCATCCTCACGGTGATCCGGCATACCCGGGCCGAGGAGGAATCGGGGCGTACCGAAGTGCTGGCCGCCACGTCGGTGGGCCGGTACGCGAGCCTGGCGGCCGCACTACTGCTGGCGCTCGGCGGGGCCCTGCTGGCCGGCCTGATCGGTGCGGGCAGCCTCACCGCCACCGGTGTTCCGGCGGGCGGCTCGCTGGCCTTCGGGCTCGCGCTTGCCGGGTCGGGCATGGTGTTCGCGGCGGTGGCCGCGGTGACCGCGCAGGTCTGCACGGGTGCCCGCCTGGCCCGCGGACTGGCCTTCGCGACCCTCGCGGTGACCTTCACCCTGCGCGCCGTGGGTGACGCACAGGCCGGTGACGGGCCGGTCAACCCGCTGACCTGGTTGTCGCCGCAGGGCTGGTCGCTGCAGGTCCGGCCCTATGCGGGCGACCGCTGGTGGGTGCTGCTGCTGCACCTGGTGCTGCTGGCGGTGCTGATCGCCGTCTCGTTCGCGCTGCTGCGCCGTCGCGATGTCGGTGCGGGACTGCTCGCCGAGCGGCTCGGCCCCGCGGCGGCCGGGCCCGCGCTCACCGGGCCGTTCGGCCTGGCCGTGCGGTTGCAGCGGGGCGCGCTGCTGGCGTGGGCGGTCGGGGTCGGCTTGTACGGCCTGGTGATCGGGAGCGTCGTCAACGGGATCGGTGACAGTTTCGGCAGCAACGAAACCCTGCGCGACCTGATCACCCGGATGGGCGGTACCGAATCGCTCGAGGATTCGTTCGTCAGCTACGCGTTCACCATGCTGGGTATCGCGGGTGCGGCATACGCGGTCTCGGCGGCATTGCGGATGTTCGGCGAGGAGAACGGCCACCATGCCGAATCGGTGCTGGCCGGTGCCGTCGGCCGGATCCGCTGGGTGACCTCGCATCTGGTGTTCGCCCTCGGCGGTCCGGTGGTGATCATGCTGATCGCCGGCCTGCTGGGTGGGCTCGCCTACGGGATCGCGGCCGGCGATATCGGCGGCACCCTGCCCGGAATGCTGGCCGCCGCCCTGGTGCAGTTGCCCGCGATCTGGCTGTTCGCCGCTATCACGGTCGCACTGTTCGGACTGGTTCCGCGTTGGACACCGATGGCGTGGGGGCTGCTGGTCGCCGCGATCGCGGTCTTCCTGCTCGGCTCCCTCTCCGGTGCCCCGCAGTGGTTGCGGAATCTGGAACCGTTCAGTCACGCACCCAAGGTGCCGGGTATGGAGTACACCGCGACTCCCAGCCTCCTGGTCACGGCCCTCGCGATAGTGCTACTGGTCGCGGGGCTGGCGGGTATGCGAGGCCGGGACGTGCGCTGACCCCCTCTGGGGAGATGCTCACGGCGGTGTGCCCCGATCCTCGTGACCGGGGCACACCGCCGTTGCCGTCCGGCTGCGGGCATACCGCGTCCCTCCCTGCGGTGCGGGGTAGGCGGCGGGCCCGAACCGGGCCGTATCCACTCTCTCGGACAGACTCACGGGTGCGGCACGGCCTGCGCGCCGATCTCGTCGCCGACAGATCGGCGTGCTTCCGCCCACCTGGCGCTGGTTACAGGTCGTAGCTGTCGGCCGGGACGGCTGCCGTGCCGGCGATCGCTCGCGGTTCCGGGCGGCCGGATCAGACCCAGGTGCCCTTGCCGACAGTGACCACGCCGCCGTTGCTGATGGCGAACCGGCCGCGGTCGCGTTCGGAATCCACGCCGATGATCTCCCCTTCCGACACCATGACGTTCTTGTCCAGGATCGCGCGCCGCACCACCGCTCCCCGGCCGATCCGCACGCCGGGCATCAGCACGCTGCCCTCGACCGTGGCGCCCTCGTCCACCATGACGTTCGCGCTGAGCACCGAATTGCGGACGGTCGCCGCCGACAGGATGCTGCCCGCCCCGACAATGGATTCCTGGGCCAGCCCGCCGCGCGCGAATTTCGCGGGCGGCAGGTTCTCGGCGGCACCGCGGATGGGCCAGTGCCGGTTGTAGAGGTTGAACACGGGGTTCACCGACACCAGATCCATATGCGCCTCGTAGAAGGCGTCGATGGTGCCGACATCGCGCCAGTAGCCGCGGTCGCGATCGGTGGCCCCGGGCACGTCGTTGTCGGCGAAATCGTAGACCGCGGCCTGGCCCGCGGCGACCAGGCCCGGAATGATGTCGCCGCCCATATCGTGATCGGAATCGGAATTCTCGGCATCGGCCTTGATCGAATCCACCAGCACCTTGGTGGTGAACACATAATTGCCCATCGAGGCGAAAGTCGAATTCGGATCATCCGGGATACCCGGTGGATGCGCCGGCTTCTCCAGGAATCCGACGATACGCCCGGACTCGTCGGAATCGATACAACCGAACGCGCCTGCTTCGCTGCGCGGGACCCGGATACCGGCGACCGTGACCCCGGCCCCGGAATCGATATGGCCGGCCACCATCTGCTCGGGATCCATCCGGTAGACGTGATCGGCGCCGAACACCACGATGTAGTCGGGATCCTCGTCGTAGATGAGATTCAGCGACTGCATGATCGCGTCCGCGCTGCCGGTGTACCAGCGCGGGCCGAGCCGCTGCTGGGCCGGCACCGGGGTGATGTATTCACCGCCGAAACCGGACAACCGCCAGGTCTGCGAGATATGCCGGTCCAGCGAATGGGATTTGTACTGGGTGAGGACACAGATCCGGAGGAAACCGGCATTGACGAGATTGCTCAGGACGAAGTCGATGAGGCGGTAGGCACCGCCGAACGGGACGGCCGGCTTGGCGCGGTCGGCAGTCAGGGGAAAGAGTCGCTTGCCCTCGCCACCGGCGAGCACGATTCCGAGTACGTGCGGCTGGCTCCTCACAATGCCAAACCTACCGAACCAGGTGGTCGCGGGGCATCGACCGCGGCGGGCGCCGCGATTGTGCCGCTCGGTGGTCGCGGATGCCCGACTGTTCGGCGGCCACCGTGAGGACGCCCTCCGGCGGCTACCGTGAAGCCGTGAGTTTCGGTTCCAGCGGTGCGGCAGGCGATCCGCTACGGGTGGCCATGCTGACCCGAGAGTATCCCCCCGAGGTGTACGGCGGGGCGGGCGTCCACGTCACCGAACTGGTGGCCCGGTTGCGCCGGATGAGCACCGTGACCGTGCACTGTATGGGCGTGCCGCGACCGGACGCCCGGGTACACGACGCGGATCCGGCGCTCGCGGAGGCCAACCCGGCGCTGCGGATGATGTCGGCGCAGCTGCGGATGGCCGATGCCGCCGGATCGGTGGATGTGGTGCATTCGCACACCTGGTACGCCGGTCTGGCCGGGCATCTCGCGGCGACGCTGTACGGGATTCCGCATATCGTCACGACCCATTCGCTGGAACCGCGCCGGCCCTGGAAAGCCGAACAACTCGGCGGCGGATATCGGCTCTCGTCCTGGTCGGAACGCAACGCGCTGGAACACGCCGACGCGGTGATCGCGGTGAGCGACTGGATGCGCCGTGATGTGCTCGATGCCTACCCGGCCCTCGACGCCGCCCGGGTGCACGTGGTCCGCAACGGGATCGACGCGGACGTGTGGTGCCCCGGCCCGCCGGCGCCGGGCAGCCGCCGGATCCTGGACGAACTGGGGGTGCGGGCCGACCGGCCGCTGGCGGTGTTCGTCGGGCGGATCACCCGGCAGAAGGGGGTCGGGCATCTGCTGGCGGCCGCGCGGGAGATCGACCCGGATATCCAGCTGGTGTTGTGCGCCGGCGCCCCGGACACGCCGCAGCTGGAGGCCGAGGTCGCGGCGGCGGTCGCCGGACTGCACCGCCGCCGGGACAACGTGTTCTGGGTGCGCGAGATGCTGCCCACCGAGCAGATCCGCCAGCTGCTGGCCGCCGCCACGGTCTTCGTCTGCCCGTCGGTCTACGAACCGCTCGGAATCGTCAATCTGGAGGCGATGGCCTGCGCCACGGCCGTGATCGCCTCCGATGTCGGCGGTATTCCCGAGGTGGTCGCCGACGGCGCCACCGGGCGGCTGGTGCATTTCGACGCGGGCGAGACCGCCGCCTACGAGCATGCCCTGGCCGCCGCCGTCAACGAGCTCGCCGGTGACCCGGGGCGCGCGGCCGAACTCGGGGCTGCGGGCCGCGAGCGCGCGCGGGCGGAATTCGACTGGTACGGGATTGCCGAACAGACCCTCGGCGTCTACCGCACCGTGGCGAAACCTTGAGCGCACCGAACCGCCGAACGCGCTTGTCCACAGTCGCGGGGTCACCTCGATCCGCAAGCTCCGGGTCAGGCGGAGGAGGGCCCGGAGGTGATATCGCCCGCTAACGGGGCCACCGCCCCGATGATCTCGCCGACCGTCTCGTCGTCTACCCCGGCCGCGGTGAGCGAATCGGTCAGATGCCCGGCCACCAGGTTGAAGTGGTGCATGGTGATGCCGCGGCCCTGGTGCACCTGTTTCATCGGCGCGCCGGTGTAGGGGTCGGGGCCGCCGAGTGCCGCGGCGAAGAACTCGACCTGTTTACCGCGCAGCCGGGACATATTCGTCCCGGTGAAGAACCCGGCGAGTTCTTCGTCGGCGAGGACTCGGGTGTAGAAATCGGCGACTACGGCTTCCAATGCCTCGTATCCGCCGATCCGGTCGAAAATCGTGGTGGGGGTGGTCGTTGTTTTCCTGCCGAATGTCGGTATCCGCATGCAATAAGCACATCAGGCCGGCGTTACCCGGCGATCAGGCGCACGTCCCGAGTGGATTGCCTTGGGTAGCAGTGTGATTGCATGGATCTCACCGCGCCTCACCCGTCGCGGTGAGATCCGGCTCCGGGGTCCGCGGCATAGGTGCTCACCGTGACCGATGCCGTCACCTCGAAAGGCTCCGGTAGCTCGGCGCCGGTTGCCGCGGTGTGGTGCGCGGACGGGCCCATCGCCACGAGGTGGGCGATATCGCCGCGGGTCAGGGTCATCGAATACTCGACCGCGACGGTGTCCAGCCGGGTGAACAGGCCGGCCATTCCCGCGGCGAGGCGCCGCTCTTTGTCGGGGTCGACGGTGACCATGCCGATCGGCTCGATCAGTTCCGCCAGGTGCCGGACGGTCGGCGTCACCACGAGATACCGGCCGCCGGGCACGAGACAACGGGCGACAGCCGCCGGGTTCCGCGGTGCGAAAACCGAGAGCGCCGCGGTCAGCGTGTGGTCTCGCAGCGGGAGGCCGCGCCAGGCATCGGCCACCACGGCCGCGGCCCGGGGATGCGCCCGAGCGCAGCGGCGACCGGCCGGTTTGGCGATATCCAGCGCGACGCCGCGCGCGGCGGGTACCGCGTCCAGAACGCGCGCCAGGTAGTAACCGGTGCCCGCACCGATATCCGCGATCACCTCCGGTGCCGCTGCGACCTGATCGCTCGGTGTCACCGCCGCGGCGGCGTGGGCCAGCGCTGCGGCGATCGGCTCGAAGAATCCGGCACCCTGGAAAGCGGCCCGTGCGTCGAGCATCGCGGCGGTATCGCCGGTCAGCTTGGTGGCGGCGCCCGTGAGCAGGCTGATATAACCCTGCCGCGCGATATCGAAACTGTGCCCGGCCGCGCAATGTAGTACGCGACCCGCGCAAACCAGACCGCGGCCGCATACGGGGCAGCTCAGTACCTCGGCGACCGCGGCCAGCGGCGATTCCTCGGAAATATCGCTAGCTGGTGACACTCTTCAATTCGTCACCCAGTGCCGCGGCTTCGTCGGGCGTGAGTTCTACGACCAGACGCCCGCCACCCTCGAGCGGGACCCGCATAACGATCCCACGACCTTCCTTGGTTGCCTCGAGGGGACCGTCCCCGGTACGGGGCTTCATGGCCGCCATCCTCTGCTCCCTCCAGATCTGCGCGGTATGCTGCGCACTTGCTCGGATCCCCGGTTGTCACCAACCGGGCGGTCCGTCGGTTGAGGCGACGGACCGCACTCGGTCCATTCTTCCCTATCGCAGGAGATGACGGACACTCGACGTCCAAATGTGACCGGTCAGCCGAGGGCGGTGTGCCGGGTATCGACCCAGCATTCGGCCAGGTGGTCGTCCACCATTCCGGTGGCCTGCATCAGCGCGTACGCGGTGGTGGGTCCGACGAAGCGGAAACCCCGCCGCTTCAATTCTTTTGCCAGTGCGGTGGATTCGGGCGTGACCGCGGGAATATCGGCGATCGCGCGCGGGCGCGGGCGCCGCGGCGGAGCGAACGACCAGAGCAGTTCGTCGAGGTCGATATCGAGCTCGCGCGCGACTTTCGCATTCGCGATACACGCGTCGATTTTGGCGCGATTGCGCACAATCCCCGGATCGGCGAGCAGGCGCTCGCGGTCGGCGGCGCCGAATTCGGCGACCTTCTCGATCACGAATCCGGCGAACGCCTCCCGGAACGCGGGACGTTTGCGCAGGATGGTGATCCAGGACAGGCCCGACTGGAAGGCCTCCAGGCACAGCCGCTCGAACAGTGCGTCGTTACCGTGCAGCGGGCGACCCCACTCCTCGTCGTGGTAATCGCGGTAGATCTGCGAATCGACCGACCACGGGCAGCGGACCAGGGTGTCGGTGGCGGTCACGACTTCTCCGGCCCGCCGGTCCGGGCCGCACCGGCGGCGTGCGCCTCGGCGAGCTGAGCCTGCAGTTCGTCGATCCGGGCGGCGAGCCGGGCCAGCGCCCAATCGACCTCACCCGCCTTGTACCCGCGGACGACCTGCTGGAAGCGCAGAGCCCGCACATCGGCGCCGGAGATTCCCTCCACCGGCAGCACGGTCGCGGTGGTGCCCTCGGGAAGCGGCCCCAGCTCCTCCGACCGGCCGAAGAGTGCGCCGGCCAGCAGGAACAACACCGTGGCCACCAAACCCACGATCAGGACGTACAACAGCAGGGTGAGCATGGACCGAGTTTAGGTGCGCCCGCCGACAGCACGCTCAGAGGTGACGGGTGGTATCGATCCCCAGCGACATTCCGGCCAGGCCGCGCCGGCGGATCGCGAGCTTATCGGCGACCGCGCGCAGGGCGACCGCGGACGGGCTGTCCGGATCGCGCAGCACGATGGGCGTGCCCTCGTCACCGGCTTCCCGCAGGGCCTGCTCGATCGGGATCTGGCCGAGCAGCGGCACCTCGGCGCCGACCGCGCGGGTCAACCGGTCGGCGACCGCCTGCCCGCCACCGGAGCCGTACAGCTCCATCCGGGTGCCGTCCGGCAGATCCAGCCAGGACATGTTCTCCACCACGCCGGCGATCCGCTGCCGGGTCTGCAGGGCGATGGCGCCCGCGCGTTCGGCGACCTCGGCGGCAGCGATCTGCGGGGTGGTGACCACCAGGATCTCCGCATTCGGGATCAGCTGGGCGATGGAGATCGCCACATCGCCGGTGCCGGGCGGCAGATCCAGCAGCAGTACGTCCAGATCACCCCAGAACACATCGGCGAGGAACTGCTGGAGCGCGCGGTGCAGCATCGGACCGCGCCACACCACGGGCGTGTTGCCCTTGGTGAACTGCGCGATCGAAATCATCTTCACGTCGTGTGCGACCGGCGGCATGATCATCCGCTCGACCTGGGTGGGCCGGGCATCGGTGCCGAGCATCCGGGGAATGGAGTGCCCGTAGATATCGGCGTCGAGCACACCGACCGAGAGGCCGCGATCGGCGAGCGCGGCGGCGAGGTTCACCGTCACACTCGATTTACCGACCCCGCCCTTACCGGAGGCCACCGCGTACACGCGGGTGAGCGAACCGGGCTGGGCGAACGGGATCACCGGCTCGGCGGAATCGCCGCGCAACTGTTTGCGCAGTTCGGTGCGCTGTTCGTCGCTCATCACATCGAGCTCGACGGATACGGCGCCGACTCCGGCCACATCGGCCACCGCGGTGCTGACGCGCTGGGTGATCTCGGTCCGTAACGGGCATCCGGCGGTGGTCAGGTACACCTCGATGTGCACATTGCTCTCCGGATCGATCCGGATGCTCTTCACCATGCCCAGTTCGGTGATCGGTTTGCGGATCTCCGGGTCGTCGACCTTCGCGAGGGCGCCCCGCACCTCCGCTTCCGTTACCACTGGCATACTGCCGATGGTAGTGCCGTCAGATCTTCGGCAGTTCCGCGGGCCGTGGTGCGACGCCGGTCTTGTAGGACTGCGCCCAGGCCATGACGTTCGCGACATAGGCCATCGAGTTGTTGTAGCGCAGGATGGCCCTGGTCTGCTGGGCGGGATCGGTCATGTCCAGGCCGCCCGAGCAAAGGTACTTACCGGCGGTGAGCGTCGCGTCGTAGTAGTTCTGCGGATCGGAGATGCCGTCGCGGTTGCCGTCCGCGGCGTAGTGGGTCCAGGTCTCCGGGAGGAACTGCATGGGGCCCACCGCGCGGTCGTAGCCGCTGTAACCGTCGAGCGCGCCGCCGTCGGAATCGTGGATGACATTGTTGCCCGCCAGGCTGCCGTCGAGAGCGGGCCCGAACACCGGGGACAGCGCGTTACCGTCGGCATCGGCCTTGCCGTTGTACATATGGGTGGATTCGACGCGCCCGATACCGGCCAGCATCGTCCAGGGCATATTGCAGTCCGGGTTCTCGTCGGCCAGGATCTGCTCGGCATTGATATAGGCGGCCTCGGCGATCCCGGGGATACCCGACCGGGCGACCGGCAGATCGTTGCGGGGGCGGTTCGGGTCGAGCGCGACCGATTTCACCTCGATCGGTGCCTCCGGCGACTGTTTGGCCATGGCGTGCATGACCGTGTCGTCGAACGAAGCCGGTGCCATCGCCTGCGCCGGCGCGGCTCCCGCGGGCTGCATATGCAATTCCACCGACGCCGCGGTGGGGTCGGTGGCGATGGCCGCCGCGGCATTGGTGGCCACGACCCCGGCGGGTACCAAACCGGTGAGTGCGATGACCGAATTCCGGGTAACGCTGGCAGGTTGTTGTTTACGGTGACGCCCCACGTGCTCAAAGCCCTTCATCTCAACCACAAGCCTGCGGTCGCGTCCGGTTGTTGCCCGGCCGTGACCTTCGCCGTCGAGAATACCGCATCCGAGACCAGTTCGTTACTACCCCGTGACCATTGTTTCGGCGCAGATGGGAAAGGGCAAAGGCCCGCCGCCCCTTGGGAAGCCGTCCACAGCTCGCCCGAGGGGCAGCCACGCGGCGCGGCAATCGGCGTCGTGCGCCACGGATGCCGCCCGGGTATGGAAGGCCGAATCCGGCCGTGCTCCCGCCCCTGCCGCGCGCCCGGGTATCTCGCTCATCGGGTGCCGGGACGCGCCCCGTTCGGTGGGGCTGTCCGTGGAGCGGGTGTGAACTCGGCGCGGCGAGGGTGCAGTACTGCCGGCCGATCGTCGGATCAAGCGGGTGGCGCGGGGGCGGGCGCGGCCGGCGCGGAAGCCGGATCGCCCGGCGGTGCGGGTGCCGCACCGGGCGGCGGCGCGGGCACCGCGTCGGGCGGTGGTGGCGGCCCGGGGACCAGGGCTATCGGCAATTGGACGACCAGCCCGCCCGGCAAGGTGATCGTCGGCGGCGGTGGCGGGGCCGGCGGTGGGGCCGGCTGCGGCGGGTTCGCCTGTGGTGCGGCGCCTTCCGGCGCCGGGGCGGCGGGTGCACCGGGTGCGGGTGCGTTCTCCGGGGGCCCGGCGGGTGTGCCCGGAGCGGGCATACCGTGCGGCGCCGGCCCCGGTTCCGGAAGGGCCTGGCCGGCTTTCGGCGATCCCGGGGCGGGCGGGCACAGCAGCCCGCAGGGAATCGGGGGCAGGCCGGGAATGCGGATCATCGGGTCGGGGCGGGGGATGCGCACGGTGAGTTCGGGCGGGGGCGGGGGCACTGCGGTATCGGACTGTGCCGCAAGCAGATCCGGGGATCCCGGTGGCAGGCCCGTGGGCGAGCTTCCGGGTGGGACCAGGCCGGGGGAGGGGATCACCGGCGCGGCCCGGCCGCCGGTGCGGTAGGCCGCGGACCAGCTCAGCACATTGGCCGCGTAGGTCATCGAGTTGTTGTAGCGCAGGACGGCCCGCAATTCCTGTTGCGGGTCACGCAGGTTCAGCCCGCCCGAACACAGGTACTTGCCGGCCGCCAGGGCGGCGTCGAAGACATTGTGCGGATCGGCGTGCCCGTCGGCGTTCCCGTCGGCGGCGTAGTGCGACCAGGTGCCGGGCAGGAACTGCATGGGCCCCAGTGCGCGGACGTAGCCGCCGTCGGTGGACCGGATCACCTCGTTGCCGGGCAGGGTGCCGTCCAGTGCCGGGCCGAAGATGGGCGGGCTCGTGGTGCCGGCGGCGTCGGTGCGGCCGTTGTTCGCATGCCCGGATTCGATCCGGCCGATCCCGGCGAGCAGGTTCCAGGTGACCCCGCAGCCCGGCGCCGAGGATTGCAGGGCGAGTTCGGCGTTGCGATAGGCGGCCAGCACGATCTCCGGGATGCCCAGGGCACCGCCGCCGCGGGGCAGTGTGATGCTCTGTAACGGAACGGTACCGGCGAACGGCGCGGCGGCCGGGCTCAGCGCCCGCAGCTTGCGCGGCGCCGTGGGCTCGACCGGCAGCATTCCGAGTGTCTGGGTCAGTGGTGCCTCGGCGTCGTCGGCGGTGGTGGTGAGGCGTCCGGCGTCGGTGGCGAGTCTTGCTCCGGGAGCTTGCGGCGGGGTCGACGACAAGGTGGTGTGGGCTGCCGAACCACCGGCGACCAGGCCCGCCATGACCAGAGCCGACATTGCCACAGGGGTAGGTATCCGCATTCGGCTCCACCGTTCCTCTATGTCACAGGTGAGCGACCGTCTCGGACATTCCCGGATGGCGCGCTCGGGACAACGTGATCCAGGTTACCTACCGGTCAGGAGCATATTGCGGATTTCCGGTCATTCCTCGGCGATTGGCGGTGAAACCGAGCCTGTGACCGGCTTGTGACCGGAGGTTTTCTTGCGTTTCGGCTTGGTAGCTTTGTCCGGGCCGCGCGTCGGCCCGACCCCCGCCGCGGATTCGATCCGCTCGAGCGTGTCCCGGATTTCGTCCAGTTCGCGGCGCAGATAGTCCCGGGTGGCCACCTCGCCCACGGCCAGACGCAGCGCCGCCAGCTCGCGCGCGAGGAACTCGGTATCCGCCTTCGTCTGCGCCGCCCGCAGCCGGTCTTCCTCGAGCGATACCCGGTCCCGGTTGTCCTGCCGGTTCTGCGCCAGCAGGATCAGCGGCGCGGCATAGGCGGCCTGGGTGGAGAACGCCAGGTTCAGCAGGATGAACGGATACGGGTCCCAGCGCAGCGCGATCACGAAAACGTTCAGCACGATCCAGACGATCACCACCACCGTCTGCAACGCGAGATACCGTCCGGTGCCCAGGAACCGGGCGATCCGTTCGCTCCCGCGGGCCAGCGCCTCGGCGTCCCAGTCGAACCGGAAACGGGATTCGACCGGCGTCTCCAACCGCTGCCGCGCGTTGGACACCGCCCGGCTCGCCGTGCTCTTGTCGGTCACGGTCGCGCACCTTCGTACAGTTGTTCGTCCTCACGCCAATCGGGCGGGAGCAGATGGTCGAGCACATCGTCGACGCTCACGGCGCCCAGCAGATGGTTCTGTTCGTCGACCACCGGTCCGCACACCAGGTTGTAGGTGGCGAAATACCGCGTCACCGCGGCGAGCGGCATCTCCGGCCGCAGCATTGCCAGATCGGTGTCCAGGATCCCGCCCACCAGATGCGCCGGCGGTTCCCGCAGCAGCTGTTGCAGATGGACACAACCCAGGTAGCGCCCGGTGGGGGTGGCCGTCGGCGGCCGCACCACGAAAACCATCGATGCCAGGGCGGGCGTCAGATCGGGGTCGCGCACCCGGGCCAGCGCCTCCGCCACCGTGGTCGACGGGGTCAGTACCACCGGTTCCGGCGTCATCAGGCCGCCCGCCGTATCCGGGGAATGTTCGAGCAGGCGGCGCACCGGCTCGGACTCCTGCGGATCCATCAGGGTCAGCAGGGATTCCGCCTCGTTCTCCGGTAGGCCGCCGAGCAGATCGGCGGCGTCATCGGGATCCATCGCCTCGAGGACATCGGCCGCGCGGGTCATATCCAGCTGGCCCAGCAGTTCCAGTTGGTCGTCACCAGAAAGTTCCTGCACGACATCGGCGAGCCGTTCGTCGTCGAGGGCGACCGCCACCTCCAGACGCCGTTTGGCGGGCAGTTCGCGCAGCATATGCGCGACGTCCGCGGCGCGCCGGCTCTCGAACTGTTCCAGCAGGGTGCTCACGTCCTGACCCGGCCGGTCCAGTTCGTAGGGTGTGAGCCCGTCCACCTGTGCCCAATCCACCACATGCACGGTGCGGCGCCGGCCCAGCCGGCGATGCCCGCGGACCGCCACCCGGGTGACCCGCCAGTCCCGGGTCCGGGTCAGCGCGATACCGAGATCCACCACGAACACATCGACGCCCGCGAGATCGGGCAGATCCGGATCGTTCACCCGGACCGTGGAGTCCACGATCTCCGCCATCGCCAGTAGTTCGCCGGGACGTTGCGCGAACCGGCGCAGACTCACATTTCCGGTGTTGAGGGTGACCGATCCGGGTTCGATGGTGGTCACCCGCAGCATCGGGACGAAGATGCGGCGCCGGGTCGGCAACTCCACCACCAGTCCGTGGACGCGCGGTTCCTGCCGGTCGTACCGGACGGCCACCACCACGTCCCGGATGCGGCCGATAGACTCGCCGTCCGGCCCCAGCACCGCCAGGCCCGTCAGCCTGGCGATATACACCCTGGTAGCTGCCATGACTGCCAGGCTAGATGTTCCGGGGCCGGACCGGGCCGACCCCAGGAGTGTTGATGAAGCCGCGCCGTTCCGTGCTCGCCGTGCCGGGCAGCAACCCGAAAATGATCGCCAAGGCCAAAGGGCTGCCGGTCGACGAGGTTTTTCTGGATCTCGAAGACGCTGTCGCCCCGGGCGCCAAGGCCGCCGCCCGCGCCAATATCGTCGCCGCCCTCAACGATTCGGGCTGGGGTGAGCAACTGCGGGTGGTCCGGGTGAACGACTGGACCACCCAGTGGACCTACGCCGATGTCATCTCGGTGGTCGACGGCGCCGGCACCGCGCTCGACGCGATCCTGCTGCCCAAGGTCACCGACGCGGGCCAGGTGCGGGCGCTCGATCTGCTGCTGAGCCAGTTGGAGCGTGCCAACGGGATCGAACCCGGCCGGATCGGGATCGAGCCGCAGATCGAGAACGCGCTCGGGTTGCGCAATATCGACGAAATCGCGACCGCCAGTCCGCGCGTGCAGACCCTGGTTTTCGGGCCCGCCGATTTCATGGCCAGTATCAATATGCGCACCCTCGTGGTCGGCGAACAGCCCGAAGGCTACGACACCGGCGACGCGTACCACCACATCCTGATGACCATTCTGCTCACTGCCCGCGCCCACGGTCTGCAGGCGATCGACGGCCCGTACCTGCAGATCCGCGATATCGACGGATTCCGCCGCGCCGCGGGCCGCACCGCGGCACTGGGTTTCGACGGCAAATGGGTACTGCACCCGAGCCAGGTCGACGCCGCCAACGAGATATTCAGTCCCCGGCAATCGGATTACGACCACGCAGAAATGATCCTGGACGCCTACGCCTATCACACCTCTACCGAGGGCGGCGCGCGCGGCGCGGTGATGCTGGGCGACGAAATGATCGACGAGGCCAGCGCGAAAATGGCCGCGGTCGTCGCGGAAAAGGGCCGCGCCGCCGGAATGAAACGCACCACCACCTTCACGCCCCCGGCCTGATCTCCACCCGGCCACCGGAAACGGCACAATAGAACCATGACGAATCCCCTTGGGAGCTCGAATCGGGGTAGACAGGGTCTGCCCACGCCGCCTTCGGGCTGGCCGGTCGGTTCGTATCCGACCTATGCCGAGGCGCAGCGTGCCGTCGATTATCTGGCGGACAATCAGTTCCCGGTGCAGAACGTGACCATCGTCGGTGTCGATCTGATGCAGGTCGAGCGGGTGCTGTACCGGCTGAACTGGGGCAAGGTGATCGGCGGAGGCGTGGTGTCGGGGGCGTGGCTGGGCCTGTTCCTCGGTCTGCTGCTGAGTTTGTTCACGACCAACGGAATGGCCGGCCCGCTGCTGGTGGGCCTGGTGGGCGGCATTATTTTCGGCGTCATCTCCACCACGATTCCGTATGCCGCGACCCGCGGGCAGCGGGATTTCGCGTCGACCATGCAGTTGGTCGCCGGGCGTTACGACGTGCTGTGCGATCCGAAAACCGCCGAGCAGGCCCGCGATATGCTCGCCCGGCTGGCCATCTAGCGGATGGATGTGAGCGAGCGGGTGCGCGCCGCCGTGGTGCGCCATTTCGAGGTGGACGCGGCCGCGGTGGATACCGCCTCGGTGACCTTTCTAGGCCTGGAACCGATCGAGATCCTGCGGATCCCCGGCGACGGGGTGGTGCACTACGCGACCGTCGGCGGGTCACGACATCCGATGGGCGATCCGTCGGCGGTACTGGCCGATCCGGTGCGCGGGCCCCGCGCGGAATTGGTGCTCACGCTGCGGACCGGGTCCGGAAGTGGTGCGGGAGTTGCCCGGTCGCTGGGCGTGCTGGCCGCCTCGCCCGCGGTGGAGGGCGTGGTCCTGCAGGCCGACGCACTACTGGATCTCGGCGAACCGCTCTGGCGGGACGCCCCCTTCACCGCCGTGCTGCTGGGCCCCGGGGAGATACCCGAGGTCGACCTGCCCGAGCCCGCCGAACCGGTGCACTATTTCGCGGTGACCCCCGTGACGGCGACCGAGGCCGCGTGGGTGCGGGTACGTGGTGCACAGGCATTACGGGACGCCTGGAACGAGGCCGGGATAGACGTTCTCGACCCGGGCCGCGGCGCGGCCGCACTGTAATTTGGTGCCGACTCCGTCGGCACGTGGTTTTGGCCCCCTTGGTCCCTGCTGTCAGCACTCGACACTCGCGGCTGCGCCGCATCGCATCGAGCACTGACAGCAGGGACGGGCCAAAACCTCTCGGGGCCTCGTAAGACTCGGCACCGCCGGGGCCGCGTTCGGCGGTCAGAGCCAGTTGTTGCGGCGGAAAAGGGCCAGTAGTGAGCCGCAGACCGTAATGATCACCAGCCATATCACGGGGTAGCCCCAGGTGGTTTTCAGTTCGGGCATGTGCTCGAAATTCATACCGTAGATTCCGGCGATCATGGTCGGGACGGCGGCCACCGCGACCCACGCCGAAATCTTGCGCATATCCGTGTTCTGCTGGACCGTGATCTTGGCGAGCGCGGCATTGATGAGCGAGCTGAGTGCTTCGTCGAAATCGGTGATGCGTTCGGCGACCGCGGTGTGATGGTCGGCGACATCGCGAAGATAGCGGCGGACCTCCGCGTCCAGCGGTAGTTCTTTGTTCTGCACCAGCGTTTGCAGCGGGAGCGCCAGCGGATTCACGGCCCGCCGCAGTTCCACCACTTCGCGCTTCAGCTGGTAGATGGATTCGACCGTCACCGGGGAACGCGGGGTGAAGATTTCCTCTTCCATCGCGTCGATATCGAATTCCACCGATTGCACGACCTCGATATAGGAATCGACCACATGGTCGGCGATCGCGTGCAGTACCGAGCCGGGTCCGAGGCGCAACCGGCCGGGGTCGGATTCCAGGCCGCGCCGCACCACCGACAGTGGCGCATGTTCGCCGTGCCGGACCGCGATCACGAAATCCGGTGCGACGAAGATCATCAGTTCGCCCGTTTCCACGATTTCGCTGACGCTGTGCAGTTCGTGTTCCCGGTAGGCGACAGTGCGCATCACCACGACCAGGGTGTCGTCGTAGCGTTCCAGTTTCGGTCGCTGATGTGCCTGCACCGCGTCCTCGACCGCCAGTTCGTGCAGGCCGAACGTTTCGGCGATCTCGGCCATCTGTGCCGCATCGGGGTCGTGCAGGCCGAGCCAGACGAATCCGCCGTGTTCCCGCGCGGCGCTCAGCGCGCTCTTGTGCGTATACCGGCCGGGTAGCCGCTCGCCGTCCACGTACACGGCGCAGTCCACGACCGCGCGGGCCGTGGGCACCCGGATATACGGGGCGGAAGCCGGTCGCCGCGTCCGCCCCGGACTGTGGAACGGCAGCGGCAGGGAAGGCACGCGTCGATGCTAGCCCGCCCGTGCGAACAGCACGCCGGACCCGCACTGACAGACTGGACGGCGTGCGCATCGACCTGCATACCCACACCACCGCTTCCGACGGCACCGACACCCCGGCCGAACTGGTGCGGAAGGCGGCCGACGCCGGGCTGGACGTGGTCGCGATCACCGATCACGATACGACCGCCGGCTGGGCCGACGCCGAGGCCGCCCGCCCGGCCGGATTGGCGCTGGTGCGAGGCATGGAGATGTCGTGTGTGGGGCGGGGTGTCGACGGCCGGCCGGTATCGGTGCATCTGCTGGCCTACTTGTTCGACCCCGCCGACCCCGGTTTCGCGGCCGAACGGGAACGTCTGCGCGGTGAGCGGGTGCAGCGGCTGCGCGCGATGGCCGAGCAGATGGCCGCCGACGGGTTACCCGTGGACCCGGACGCCGTTCTCGCTTCGGCCGGCCCGGCCGCGGGCCGCCCGCATCTGGCCCGCGCCCTGGTGGAAGCCGGGGTCGTCCCGAGCGTCGAGGCCGCGTTCGGCCAGTTGCTGGCCGCGAACGGCCCCTACTACGTGGAGAAGGCCGATACGCCCCTGCACCGGGCGGTACAGATGATCAGCGAGGCCGGTGGGGTGAGCGTGCTCGCACACGGCCGGGCCCGCGCACGCGGCCGGCTACTCGATCTGGCGGAGATCCCGGCTCTGGTGCCGCTGGGTCTGGGTGGCCTGGAAATCGATCACCCCGACCACAACGACCACGATCGGGTGGTACTGCGCGACCTGGCCGGTGAATACGGCTTGCTCACCACCGGCTCCTCGGACTACCACGGCGCGAACAAGACCATCGAGCTGGGCACCCGCACCACCGACCCGGTCCAATTCGAGAAACTGGCCGGCCGGGCCACCGGCGTTCCGGTACTCGCCTCATGAAAGTCGTACGCGGACTCAGCGGGACCGTCGCGGCCGGGCTGTTCGTCCTGGCCTGCGTCGTAGTGGGGGCCGCCTTGATCGGCGCCCGCCGGGGGTTCCCCGGCCCCGGCGCCGAATCGGTCGGCGCGCATATCGGGGTCGCGGTGATCGCCCTTGCGGCGCAGATCTATTCGGACCGCAAACGCGGCACCGCATCGCTCGCCGCCGCCGCGCTGATCTTCGGCGCCACGGCGATCCTGCTCTGGACCCAATGGTGGGGGTAGCCTGCGCGAGCCGGCTTCACTGCGTGGTCCGGTACGCGGCGGAGCTGTCTCACCCCGTGTCCGGCCGGTCCGGGAGTTTCCGCTTACGGGAAGGTAATGCCCGCGCCCTACGCTGAGCCCGTGGTGTTCGATACACGATCCGCGGCGCCGGTTTGGCGTTCGTCCCCGGACCTGGCACAATGTTGCGGATTCCCGATCGTTGCCACCGCCGGGTCGGGGATATCGGGCGCTCACCGCCACGCGACGCACCGTCGCGGCCGGAGCCGGGCGCCGATCGAGTTCTGCCGGACCAACCCGTCCGAAATCCACCCGAACCCCTTGTTGCCCGCAACCAGTGCCTCGCCGATCCCGGCCCGAGGTGTCCCGTGGGCATCCGGGTGCCTTGCTTCGCCGGTAAACCGCCTGGTCGAGAAGTTGCGCTCCCCGCAGTGCCGGGGGGAGAGCTCGATATGACGCAGATAACACCGAATACCCGGCGGTAACCGTCCACCGGTTACGACCGCAACCAGCAGGAGTGAAATCGTGTCCTCTGTGACTGACACACCGAACGCCACCGCCAGCAAGAGCGAGGCCGAAGACCTCGCGGCGATCACTCATGAGGAGATCTTCGCCGGTCACCTCGGCGGCAAGCTATCGGTAGAGCTCAGCGCCCCGCTCGAGACCCAGCGCGACCTCTCGATCGCCTACACCCCGGGGGTGGCGCAGGTGAGCCGCGCGATCGCCGAGGACGAGACCCTGGCCAAGCGCTACACCTGGACCGACCGCCTCGTCGTCGTGGTCAGCGACGGCTCCGCGGTGCTCGGCCTCGGTGATATCGGCCCGCGTGCCTCGCTGCCCGTGATGGAAGGTAAATCGGCGCTGTTCAAGAAGTTCGCCGGCCTGGACTCCATTCCGATCGTCCTCGACACCAAGGATGTCGACGAGATCGTGGAAACCCTGGTGCGCCTGCGGCCCAGCTTCGGCGCGGTGAACCTGGAAGACATCTCCGCCCCGCGGTGCTTCGAAATCGAGAAGCGGGTCGTGGAGGCACTGGATTGCCCGGTGATGCACGACGATCAGCACGGCACCGCCATCGTGGTGCTGGCGGCGCTCAACGGCGCGGCCCGGGTGCAGGGCCGGCCCACCTCCGGCCTGAAGGTGGTCGTTTCGGGCGCCGGCGCCGCGGGCGTCGCCTGCACGAACATCCTGCTCGCCGCCGGTGTCGCCGATGTGACGGTGCTGGACTCCAAGGGCATCGTCAGCCGCGACCGCACCGATCTCAACGCCGTCAAAGCCGACCTGGCCCAGCGCACCAACCCACGCGGCCTCACCGGCTCCGCGGCCGACGCGCTCACCGGCGCCGATGTGTTCCTGGGCCTGTCCGCGGGCACCATCGCCGAAGAGCTCATCGCCTCGATGGCACCGGAAGCGATCGTGTTCGCCATGTCCAACCCGGACCCGGAGATCCACCCCGAGGTCGCCCGTAAATACGCCGCGATCGTCGCCACCGGCCGCAGCGATTTCCCGAACCAGATCAACAACGTGCTGGCCTTCCCCGGTGTGTTCAAGGGCGCCCTCGACGCGGGCGCCCGGCGGATCACCGAGGGTATGAAGATCGCCGCCGCCGACGCGATCCTCGGCGTGGTCGCCGACGAACTCGCCGTCGACAAGATCGTGCCCAGCCCCCTGGACCCCAGGGTCGCCCCGGCGGTCGCCGATGCGGTCGCCGCCGCCGCCCGCGCGGAAGGCGTCGCCTGATAGATCGTTCCGCCTTACCCGGGCGGTAACCGCAACTACAGCACCCGGCCGAGACCAATGGCCGGGTGCTGTAGTTTTTGGTGCCGCCTCCGGCGGCACGGGTTTGGCCCCCCTTGGTCCCTGCGACACGGCACTGCCGCGGGGCGCGTTCGGGATGGCTGTGGACAACTTCGTAGTGGTAGTAGTGCGGGGTCGGCTGCCGGGGTGTGGTGGCGCGGTCAGAGCCGGGGCGGGGGCTCGGGTGGGGTGGTGCGGCGGTAGATTTTCGGTGCTGTCCGGTGCCCGGGTAGCGGGTGCGACTCGTGTACGGAAGTGGGTGTTTCGCGGGATGGTGCTGGCGGAATCGGTGCGTGTCGTGGGTCGGGTGCTGGTGCCGGTACTCGCCGTGCTCGCGGTTTCCTGTGGTTCCGGGGAAGCGGCCGATCCGCTGGTGGTGGGGGCGCAGGAATCGGCGCAGTCGCGGGTGCTGGCGGAAATCTATGCGCAGGCGCTCGCGCGGACCGGGGCCGCGGTCCGGGTGGAGCCGGGGCTGGGGGACCGCGCCGAGGTGCTGGCGGCCTTGGGCACGGGGACCGTCGCGGTGGCCGCCGACAACAACGGTGCCCTGCTCGCGGAGTTGAACACGGGGGCGGACGCCGAGACGGTGGAGGCGGTCACCGCGGAGCTGAACGGGTCGCTGCCGCAGGATACGGCCACCTCCGATCCTGCGGACGGGACCGATTTCGAACCGCGGGTGCTGGTCACCACCGCGACCGCGGAACAGCAGGGGATCGGTTCGGTCGAGGATCTGGCCGGCCGGTGTGCCGGGCTGGTCGCGGGGACGGCGGCGGTGCCCGGCCTGCTCGACCTGCCCGCGGTCGCGGGGCGGATCTCGGGGTGTGAGTTCGCGTCGACTCAGCAGTTCACCGATCCCGCCGAGCTGCGCGGGGCACTCCTGGACGGGCGGATCCAGGTGGCGGTGCTGGGCGGTCCGGCCGAATTCCTGCCCGGCGGTACCGGCGGTCTGACGGTCCTGGCCGATTCCGGGGACGCGATCCGTACCGAGAACCCGGTCGCGCTGGTGCGCAAAGGTGTACTGGACGAACGGCAGGCCGAGAAGTTGAACTACGTCGCGGGGGAACTCACCACCGACGAACTGGCGGCGTTGATCTTGCGGGTCCGGGACGAGGGTGCCGGGCCGGCGGACCTGGCGCGGTCCTGGCTGGACGCGCACGGTCTCTAGCCCGGGTTACGATCGGTCCGAAATGCCCGGAATGTTGGTGCGGACTGCGGTGTCGTACCAGATGTCCGGAGTGACCACGGCATGAATCGAGTGCTGTCACCGCGCGCCCTGCGAGGGTCGGCCGGTGGCGGTCGGGTGGTGCGAGCGTGCGGCGCACCGCGACGGATCCATGGGCGGGCGCAGACGGCGCCGCCGGGACAGGAATGGAATCAATGCCCACTCAACGTAATCCGTGGCTGGCCTTGGGGGCCCTCGTCGTCGGGTTCTTCATGATCCTGCTCGATGTGACCATCGTGGCTGTCGCCAACCCGGCGATCATGACCGATCTGCATGCCGATATCTCCGCGGTCATCTGGGTGACCAGCGCCTATCTGCTCACCTACGCGGTCCCGCTGTTGATCACCGGACGGCTGGGCGACCGGTTCGGTCCCAAGAACATCTACCTGATCGGCCTGACCGTGTTCACCCTCGCCTCGCTGTGGTGCGGGCTCTCCGGTGATATCGAAACGCTGATCGCGGCCCGCGCGGTGCAGGGGCTGGGCGCCGCGCTGATGACCCCGCAGACCATGGCGGTGATCACCCGGACCTTCCCGCCGGACGGTCGCGGCGCGGCGATGGGCCTGTGGGGCGCTGTCGCCGGGCTGGCGACCCTGATCGGCCCGATCCTGGGCGGGGTGCTGGTCGACGGTCTCGGCTGGGAATGGATCTTCATCGTCAACGTGCCGGTGGGTGTCGTGGCATTCGCGCTCGCGGCCTGGCTGGTGCCGTCCCTGCCGACCCATGAGCACAAGTTCGACTGGCTGGGTGTGGTGCTGAGCGCGGCCGGCATGTTCCTGCTGGTGTTCGGGATCCAGGAGGGCAATGCCCGCGATTGGTCGGCGGTGATCTGGGTGATGATCCTCGCGGGTGTCGTGGTGCTCGCGGTGTTCGTAGTGACCCAGGCCCGTGGTTCGGGGGAGCCGTTGCTGCCACTGGGGCTTTTCCGCGACCGCAATTTCTCGCTGTCGAATCTGGCCATCGCCAGTATGGGCGCATCGGTCACCGCCGTGATGGTGCCGATCTACTTCTACCTCCAGGCCGTGCACGGTATGACGCCCACTCGTTCGGCACTGGTGCTCGCCCCGATGGCGATCATCTCCGGTATCGCCGCTCCGGTGGTGGGCAAACTGTCCGGCCGCTGGCATCCCCGCCTCATCCCGACCATCGGGTTCCTGTTGTTCGCGATCTCCACTGCCTGGCTTGCCCTGGTGATGCGCGACCCGCATGCGAACATCACCTGGATGGTGCTCGCGGGCGCTGTCGCCGGCCTGTCCAACTCGTTCATCTGGGCGCCACTGGCGACCACCGCCACCCATAATCTGCCGATCCATCAGGCCGGCGCGGGCGCCGGGGTCTACAACACGACCCGCCAGGTGGGTTCGGTGCTCGGCAGTGCGGCGATCAGTGCCTTGATCGCAGCCCGGATGACCGCCGAGGGACTGGGCGATGCCCCGGCCGGTGAAGGCATGGGAACCGGTCAGGTCCCCGAAGTGGTGCGCCAGGCGTTCAGTTCGGCGCTGAGCGCGGCGACGTTCCTGCCGGCCACGCTGTTGCTGATCGGTGCGGTGGCCTCGGCGCTGTTCATCCGTAACCCCGTGGCGCGCCCGCCCGGCCCGGCGGATGCACTCGAGGTGAACTCGCTGACCCGTTGATTCGCCGGCCTGATCGGGCTCTGGGCCGGTGGCCGCTGCCTTGCTCCCGCAGGTACAGAAGACGGAGCCGTTCGCCCCTCAGCGCGGGTTCGCGGAGTCCGAGCCGGGCCCGCGATCCAGTGTGTCGAGGTAGCGACGGTGGCCGGTGCGACAACGACCGAGTTGCCCGCCCGGAGTTCGCCCACCAGTGAGTTCAGCGCCTGCTGGGCGGCCCCCGGCGTGGAACGGTCGATGAACAGCGCACCGACCGCTTTCAGCAGCGGGTCGAAGAGCGGATATCGCTGCCCCCCGCATCCCGCCGCCCGCGACGGTCGACGCAACCTTCGCACCGTCACTGCGCTCGCCCGGTTTACTGCCGCTGTCCCGCCGCCGGCGCAGAATGTCCAGTACAGGATGGTCGAGGTTCCAGTAGTTTTCGATGTCGACTCCCGACTCCCGCCCGGTATTCACCACACTGCGGGTGAATTATTCCGTGCGCCATCGGGTTTCCCACGCTGAAGCAGGATAGGTTCACCGTCGGTTGAGGTAGCCCGGCGCGGCACCACCTACCGGCAACGCGCCCAGCGGCCATCGGCGCGTCAGCAGGATATCGAGGGGTCTCATACCCTCGAAATCGAACGTGCTCCGCGGCGGCGCCGAGTCCTACGAAACTCCGCGCCGCCGGAGGTGGTGCAAATGAACACAGCTCAGCTGTAGATCTTCTCTACCTCGTCGCCGTACTGCTTCATCACGACGGCGCGCTTCAGCGACATCTTCGGGGTGAGCTCGCCGGTTTCCTGGGTCCAGTCCACGGTGAGGATATTGATCTTCTTGATCTGTTCCGCCTTGGAAACCTTCTTGTTGGTTTCGGCGACGGCTTCCTCCACCTCGGCGATCAGCGCCGGGTTCTTGACCAGTTCCGCGATATCGACGTCGGCGGCGACGTTGTTGCGTTCCTTCCAGCCCGGCAGTGCCTCCGGGTCGAGGGTGATCAGCGCGCCGATGAACGGTTTGCTGTCACCGACGACCATCACCTGGCTGATCAGCGGATGGGCGCGCAGCGAATCCTCGAGCACCGCGGGGGAGACGTTCTTACCGCCGGCGGTGACGATGATTTCCTTCTTGCGGCCGGTGATGGAGATGAAACCGTCCGCGTCGATCGCGCCGAGATCGCCGGTCTTGAACCAGCCGTCTTCGAACGCGTCCGCGGTGGCTTCGGCATTACCCCAGTAGCCGCCGAACACCACCGAACCGCGGAGCAGCAGTTCGCCGTCTTCGGCGATCTTGGCGGCATGGCCCTCGATCGGCCGGCCGACCGAGCCCACGCGGATGTGTTCCGGGGTGTTGACCGAGATGGCGGCCGTGGTTTCGGTGAGGCCGTAGCCCTCGTAGATCGTGACGCCGATACCGCGGAAGAAATGTCCCAGCCGGGCACCCAGCGGCCCGCCGCCGGAGACCGCGGCCTGGCAGCTGCCGCCGAGCGCGGCGCGCAGTTTGCCGTAGACCAGTTTGTCGAACAGCGCCCGCTTGGCCTGCAGCACCAGGCCGGGTTTGCCCTTCTCCAGGGCCTCGCTGTATTCGATCGCGGTGGCGGCGGCGGCGTCGAAGATCTTGCCCTTGCCCTCGTCGTGCGCCTTCTGCTTGGCCGCGTTGTAGACCTTTTCGAACACGCGCGGTACCGAGAGCACGAAGTCCGGCTTGTGTTCGGCGAACTGCTGCACCAGGGTGCTCCAGTCCGAGGTGTGCGCGACGGTCACCTTCGCGTCGAACGCCGCCAGCCCCACGGCGCGGGCGAAAACATGCGCCAGCGGCAGGAACATCAGCGTCTTCTTACCGGGCGAGAGGAACGAGGCCAGCGCGATCCGGTCGGAGCGGGATTCGGCCCACAGGTTGGCGTGGGTCAGCATGACGCCCTTGGGCCGGCCGGTGGTGCCGGAGGTATAGATCAGGGTGGCGGGGGACGCGGCGTCGACCTGGGCGCGGCGATCGTGCACGGCCTGGTCGTCGAGTCCGGCGCCGCGTTCGATCAGCGTATCGATGGCTGCGGAGTCGATCTGCAGGGTTTCGCGCAGCTGCGGCAGTTCGGCCGGGTCGATTTCGGCGATCACGTCGCGATGCTTGTCGTTCTCCACGACCAGCAGCACGGTGGCCGAATCCTGCAGGATCCAGCGCGCCTGTTCGGCCGAGGAGCTGTCGTAGATGGCGACGGTGCAGCCGCCGGCCGCCCAGATGGCGTAGTCGAGCAGCGCCCACTCGTAGCGGGTGGCGGCCATGATGGCGACGCGGTCGCCCAGTTCGATACCGGAGGCGATCAGGCCTTTGGCGACGTCGGTGACCGACTTCGCGAACTCCGCCGCCCGCACGTCGCGCCAGCCGCCCCGGCCGTCGGGGACGTTGAACATGACCGCGGTGGGGGATTCCTTCGCGTGCCGGAACACGCTGTCGGAATTGTTCGCGTCCTCCGGGATGGTGTAGGAAGCCGGGGCTTCGAACTCGCGCATCATTGCCTTTCCCTGTTTGCTAACTGGTCGGTAATTTACGCCACCGGCGACATCCGGCGGCGGGCCACCCGTGAATGCGCAGGAGTTCGCGGTGTGGCCCGGGCTGACGAGTTCCGATCAGGTAATCATCCTAGGTCGCTCGCCGGTTGCTGATCCATGGCTTGCCGCAGGAAACCGGCCATTTCGGTCAGCACGGCGGCCGCGGGACCGACCAGCGCGGCCTGGAGCTGGGCGACATGCCAGAGCCCGCGGCTCTCGGTGAACTCGACCGTGACCCCGGCGGCCCGCAGCGCGGCGGTGAGATCGACGCACTGCGGGTGCAGCAGCTCGTCGACGTCGGCCTGGATGTAGACCGGCGGCAATCCCGCCAGCACCCCGTGCAGCGGGGCGTACCCGGGATCGTTGCAATCGCCGGTGCCCAGGTAGGCCGCGGCACAGGCCCGCGACCAGGGTCCGTTCACCACCAGGTCGCGGGGGCGTTCGGACAACTCGTTCGGATCCACCCAGGGTGCGATCAGCCCGAGCGCGGCCGGCGTGTACCGATGCCGGGCGATCAGCCGCTGGGCCAGGGCCAGGGACAACCCGCCGCCCGCCGAATCGCCGGCGATCGCGATCCGGTCCGGGCGGTAGCCGTACTCGGTGACCAGTTCCAGGAACGCGGCCTCGGCGTCGTCGAGCGCCGCGGGGTAGGGGTGTTCGGGAGCCAGCCGGTAGTCGATCGCGTAGACCGGTACACCGGTCGCGGCGGCGAGGCGGCCGTTCAGCGACCGGTGGGTGGCCAGCGAACCGACGGTGTATCCGCCGCCGTGCAGGTAGAGCACGGCGGCGGGGTCGGTATCGGCGGGGTTGCGCGGGGCGAGCCGTTCGGCGGGCCGGCCACCGAGCCGCAGTTTCTCCACCCGGACACCCGGGTGTACCGGTTGCAGGACGGAGGCGGCGTCGATCAGGGCTCGCTGCGCCCGGAACGGCATCCGGTGATCGAACGACAACCGGTACAGCGGCGCCATGAATGCCCGCACCAGCGGTAGCGGGAGCGCGATATCTCGCATATCGGTCTTTCTCGCGATCAGGGCAGGAAACGGCGTTCGACGGCCACCGCGATGCGCTGGTACCCGGAGGCGGCGGTGCGGACGAACAGGTCCAGCAGTTTGGCCTCCCAGCCGATCAGCACCCGGCCGCGACCCTTGCGGACACCGTCGACAATGGTCTCCGCCGCCATTTCCGGGCTGTGCATGGCGAGGTATTTGTCGAATTTCGAGCTGGCGTCCGCGCCGTCGATATCCTCGCTGTAGGTGGCATTACGCGCGACCGCGGTCTTGATCCCACCGGGATGGACGCAGGTGACCTTGACCGGCGCCTTCTCCACCAGCATTTCCTGCCGCAGCGCCTCGGTGAATCCGCGGACCGCGAATTTGGCCGAGTTGTAGGCGGCCTGGCCGGGCACGGCGATCAGGCCGAACAGGCTGGAAACGTTGACGACGTGACCGTCACCGGATTCCAGCAGGTAGGGCAGGAACGCTTTGGTCCCGTTCACCACACCCCAGAAATCGACATCCATGATGCGTTCGATGTCTTTGAAATCGGTTTTCACGACATCGCCGTGATGGGCGATACCGGCGTTGTTGTAGATCTGGTGCACCACACCGAAATGCTGTTTCACCGCGTCGGCGTACAGCAGGACGGCCTCGCGCTCGGCGACGTTGAGCCGGTCCGATTTCACCTCGGCGCCCAGCTGTTCGCAGCGGCGCACGGTTTCGGCCAGGCCCTCGGTGTCGATATCGGACAGCGCGAGTTTCGCGCCGCGCCGGGCGAGGTTCACGGCCAGCGCCCGGCCGATCCCGGAGCCGGCCCCGGTGATCACACAAACCTTGTTACGGAAATAAGCGTCGTTGCTCACGGTGCTGCTACCACTTTCAGATCGGGACGTGCAGGGGCGTCGGCCGCCGTGGTCGTATCGTAGGCGGCGATATCGAACTTCCTTGTGATCCGGCGGAATTCGAAGGTGAAGTCCGGCCACAGCGTGGTGTTGTTGCCGTGTTTGTCGAGGTACCAGCTGGCGCAGCCGCCGGTGTTCCAGACGCTGCGGGCCAGTTTGCGCTGCAGATCGGCGTTGAAGGCGTCCTGCGCGTCGCGGCGGACTTCGACAGTGCGCAGGTTGCGCTGTTCGAAGGTGGCCAGGGCGTCGGCGATGTAGTTGATCTGCGATTCGATCATGTACACCATCGAGGTGTGGCCGAGCCCGACATTCGGGCCGAGCAGGAAGAACAGATTCGGGTAGTTGGCGATCGCCGAACCCTTGTAGCCCTGCTGGCCGATCTCCTCGAAGACCTCCGCGAGGCTGCGGCCGTCGCGGCCGAAAATGGTCTGGTAGGTGGGGGAATCGGTGACATGGAACCCGGTCGCGACCACGATGGCGTCCACCTCGCGTTCGGTCCCGTCCTTGGTGACGATGGAGTTCGCGCGGATCTCGGCGATACCGTCGGTGACCACGTCGACATTGTCGCGATCCAGCGCCGGGTAGTACTCGTTGGAGATCAGCATGCGCTTGCAGCCGATCCGGTAATCCGGGGTGACCTTCTTACGCAGTTCGGGGTCACGGATCTCGAACTGCAGCTTGGCCTTGGACAGCGCCTCGAACCCGCGCATCAGCGCCGGGAATTTCGCCAGGCCCACCACCTGGGTTTCGCGGAGGGCGTAGATGGCGGCCCGGGACAGTCGCTGCGCACCGGGGATGTGTTTGAAGGCGAGCCGCTCCGGCAGGGTGTAGGGCCGGTCGAGCCGGGGGAGCAGCCACGGCGCGGTGCGCTGGTAGACGTCGAGGTGGGACACCTTCCCGGCGATGGCCGGCACGATCTGGATGGCCGAGGCGCCGGTGCCGATGACGGCGACGCGTTTGCCGGTGAGATCGGAATCGTGGTTCCAGCGGGCGGAGTGGAAGATCTCGCCCTCGTAGCTGTTGATGCCCTTGATATCGGGCAGGTTGGGTTCGCACAGCGCGCCGACCGCGGAGACCACGGTATCGGCGGTGAAATCGCCCTTGCTGGTGGTGATTTCCCAGCGGGCGGCGTCGGCGTTCCAGCGCGCGCTGGTGACATCGCAGTCGAACAGATGCTTATCGCGCACGTTGTACTTGTCGGCGACGCTGCGGATATAGGCCTGGATCTCGCCCTGCCGGGAGAACGAGCGCGACCAGTCCGGGTTCAGTGCGAACGAGTACGAGTACAGATGCGAAGGCACATCGCAGGCGGCGCCCGGATAGGTGTTGTCCCGCCAGGTGCCGCCGACATCGCTGCCGCGTTCGAGCACCAGGAAATCATCCCGGCCCTGCTGGGTCAGCCGGATGGCAAGGCCGAGGCCGGCGAAACCGCTGCCGATGATGATCGTCCGCAGGTGGCGGGCGGTCTGGTTGGCGACAGCATTGTCTGTAACCTTGCGACTCATGTACCCCAGACTAAGGCTCTATTGAGCCGGAGTCAACAGTATTGAGCAGCGTTCAGTAGGATGAATTCGTGAGCACGAGTCCGCAGGAAACCGCCAAACGCGTCCGCTTGAGCCCGGACGAGCGGAGGACGCAGCTGATCACCCTCGGCGTGAAAATGCTCGGCGAACGCGCCATCGAGGATATTTCGGTCAGTGAAATCGCAGCTCAGGCCGGTATCTCCCGCGGACTGCTGTTCCACTATTTCCCCACCAAACAAGCCTTTCAGCTGGCGGTGGTGCAACAGGCGAATGCGGAACTGCTGGTGCGAGTCGTACCCGACCCCACGCTGGGCCTGGCGGATATGCTGCGCGATTCGGTGGGCCGCTATGTCGACTACGTGAGCGAGAACCGCACCTCATACGTGGCGCTACTGCGCGGCCCCACCAGCTCCGATCCCGACCTGGCGGACATGGTGGCACAAACCCGGCGCGCGATCGTCGACATCATCCTCTCCCAGGTGCCACTCTCCGATGAGGAGCGCGCAGATCCCCGCCTGCTGCTGGCGGTCCGGGGCTGGGTCGCGTTCACCGAGGAAACCACACTGTCCTGGCTGAGCGAAGAAACGATTACCCGAGACGACCTGATCGACCTGCTGGTGGAGTCGCTGCTGGCGCTGTCGACGGCGGTGAACCCGGCCCTCGCCGCAGCACTCAGGTCCTGAACTGCCGAGGTGGGGACTCACCGGCTGCCCGGTGAGTCCCCACCGGTCGTCACCCCTCGACCGGTGTCATCGCGAGGGCCCAGAACTCCGCGTACCGGCCGCCCGCGCGCAGCAGCTCGTCGTGACTGCCGTCCTCCACGACCCGGCCGCGGTCGAGGAAGACGACGCGATCGGCACGCCGGACCGTCCGCAGCCGGTGCGCGACCAGGACCACTGTCCGGCCTGCCATCAGGCGTTCGATTCCCTCGTGGACCGCGGCCTCGTTCACCGGGTCCAGGGCCGACGTCACCTCGTCCAGGAGGACGATCGGTGCATCCTTCAGCAGCGCCCGGGCGATCGAGACCCGCTGGCGTTCACCGCCGGAGAGCCGGGCACCGCCTTCGCCGACGTTCGTGCTCCAGCCCGCGGGTAGCCGGTCGATCACCTCGTCGAGCTGTGCGGCGGTCGCCGCCGCGCGCACCTCGGCGTCCGTCGCGCCGGGCCGGCCCAGGCGGATATTTTCCTCGAGGGTGCCGTCGAAGAGGTAGACATCCTGGAAGACGATGGCGAACCGGTCCATCAGCACCTCGGTATCGATCGAGCGCACATCCACGCCGCCCACCCGCACGGCGCCCGACTCCACGTCGTAGAACCGGGCGAGCAGCTGCAGCAGCGTGCTCTTACCCGCACCCGACGGGCCGACGATCGCCAGTCGCTGCCCCTGCGGCACGGCCAGCGAGACGTTCTCGAGTACCGTCCGGTCGCCGTGGGTGAAGGTGACCGATTCGAACGCAAGATCATGGTGCCGCGGCCGGACCGGTGCCGCCGGTTCCGGTAGCGGTTCGGTGCGCAGGACGGCGTCGAGCCGGGACAGTTCGGCCCTGGCAGCACGTAACTGCCCGCCCATCTCGGCCAGCGCCAGCAGCGGATCCGCGCAGCGGGCGGCCAGGACGAGGACCGCCAGGAGTTCGGCCGCGCCGATCTCGCCGCCCAGGGCGAGGTAGGCGCCCAGCGCCAGCATGGCGGTGAACGTCGCCTGCACGACCAGGGTCAGGCCCACGATGCCGCCCAGCGCCGACCGGATGTACCCGCGGGACGCGCGTTCGGCCTCGTGCAATGCGTCGTCGAGCATCCGGAAACGTTCGCCGGTCCGGCCGCCGGCCCGCAGCACCGGCTGGGCCTGCAGGTATTCGATAACCCGCCCGGCGGCCTCCTGGTCGCGGGCATGGCGTTCGGCATCACCCGCCGCCAGTGCGCGGCCGGTGCGGCGCTGCACCAGTACGACGAGCGGAACCGCGGCCAGTGCTACCAGCGCGAGCCGCCAATCGAAGACGAACAGCACCGCGACGATCGTCAGCGGGGTGACCGTGGCCGAGATCAGCGGCGCCAACTGGTGCGCGATCACGCTCATCGCCTGCAGCACACCGCGACCGGCCAGTATCGAGATCTCCCCGACCCGGTCGGCGGTGTACCAGCCGATCGGCAGCCGGGCGAGATGGTCGCCCAGCCGGTGGTAGACGCCGCGCAGCAGCGTGGTCCCGGCGCGGAATCCGGCCAGATCGCTGCGATAACGCAGCACCGCGAACACCGCGACCGCCGCACCGAACGCGACCAGCCACGGCCGGGCGTCCCCGGGGCCAGGGCCGAACAGTGCCCGCAGCACCGGGACCAGCAAGACATAGGACAGCCCCTCGGCCACGGCCGCCGTTGTCATCAGGGCAATGGTGCGGCGCACCGGCCGGGCGAACGACTGCCCCAGCACCCGCAGCAGCATCCGGATCATCGCTGGCTCCTCGGCACTCGATACGACCGCCAGAACGCGGCGAATTCCCCGTCCCGGTCCAGTAATTCGGTGGGGGTGCCCTGTTCGGCGATCACCCCGTCCGCCAGCAGCACGACCGTGTCGGCATCGGCGATCGTCTCCCGGCGATGAGCGATGACCAGCATCGTCCGATCGCCCCGGTCGGTCATCAGGTTCTGCCGCACGGCCGCTTCGGTCTGCGGGTCCGCGAACGACGTCGCCTCGTCGAGCACCAGGACGGGGGTATCGGCCAGCAGTGCCCGGGCGATCGAAATGCGCTGGGCTTCACCACCGGAGAGGCCCGCATCCACGCCGAGCACGGTGTCGTAGCCGTGCGGCAGTTCCAGAATCCGGTCGTGGATACCGGCCCGCCGGGCGGCGTGTACCACCTCGTCCCGACCGGCCCGTGGCACGGCCAGGGCGATGTTCTCGGCGACGGAAGCGCGGAGCAGCCGCACGTCCTGGAAGACGAAGGAGACCATCCGGTAGAGGTCGCCGGCGGCCAGTTCACGCAGATCCACCCCGCCCAGCCGCACCGTCCCGGCGGCTGGATCGAAGAATCGCGGCAGCAGCTGGACCAGTGTCGACTTCCCGCTGCCCGACGGTCCGACGACCGCGGTGACCGTGCCCGGTTCGAGCACCAGATCGATACCACGCAGCACTTCGTGCCCGGCCTCGTAGCCGAACCGCACCCCGCGCAATTCCACGCGGTGCCCCTGTGGTGCGACCGGATTTTCCGGTTGCGGAAGCGGTGGCTCGGCGAGTACCTCGCGGATCCGGCCGACCGCGCGGCCCGCGGCCTGCATATCGTCGAAACCGTGCCCCAGCGCCGCCACCGGAGCCGTCAATCCCAGGCCGAGCAGCAGGAACGGCAGCAGATCGGCCGGGGGCATACCGCCGGACGTGATCAGCAGCGCCCCGCCGATCAATACGATCAGCAGTACGAACGGCGGCGACACCACCACCTGCATCGCGGCGCCGATCGCGGCGAGACCGCGCACCATCCGCAGGAAGATATCGGCGAAATCGTCCGCCGCGGTGAGGAACCGGCGGTGGGCGCGACCGGATTCGCCGAAGGCTTTGACCACCGCGATACCGCGGACGAACTCCAGCACCGAATCCGCGATCCGGCCCTGCGCGTTGTCGAAGGCCCGCTGTTCGCGCACTCGGGTGGGGGTCATCATCAGCGGAACCAGTGCGACGGCCAGCACCACCGGAATCAGCGCGATCAGGGTGAGCCGCCAGTCGACGGTGAACAGGTAGATCAGGGCGACGAGCGGCACCACGAACGCCGAGACGAGTTCGCCCGGGGTATGCGCGATGAAGGGGTGTACCGCACTCACATCCTCCCCGGCCACTTTCGCCAGCTCACCGGTCCGGCGGCGGGAGAACCAGCCGATCGGTACCCGGCCCAGCCGTTGGGCCAGCAGCCGGCGCAGCGACAGCTGGATCCGGGTGTCGAGCAGATGCCCGATAGCCGAGGACGCGCCGGTGAATACGAGCCGCACCAGCAGGCCGAGCGCGCCCCCCAGCACCACCAGCCATACGTGTGTCTCGTCGACCGGCCCGGGTGACAGCAAGGTGCGGCCCAGCTCGACCACCGCCAGTAACGGCGCGAGACCCGCGACCGCGCCGATGATCTGCGTAACCACCACCGCGGCGAAACCCCATCCGTGGCCGCGAAGTAATTCCGTAACTCCGGGTTCCCTCGGGGAATCGGTGCCCGCCGGGGTGACGGACCGGTTCGCGGCCGTAGCGGTGACGGTCATCGCCGCGCCTCCCCGGCCGAACCCGGTACGGCCGCGGCGTCGCCGGTCTGCGCCTGCCCAGGGCCGGCCGCCCGGGATTTCCCGCGTTCCGGTTTTGCGGGGACGGCCCGCCCCAGTCGGCTGCGTAGGTGCGCGAGAATCTCGGCGCGGGCGGGCCCGGCGGCGGGGACCGCCCCGGGCATGCTCAGAAAGGCATGTGTCGCTTCGGGATAACGTCGCAGCGTCACTTCGACCCCGGCGCAGCGCAGGCGGTCGGCGTAGGCGGCGGACTGGTCTTCCAGGGGATCCAAACCGGCCGCGACGATGAGCGCCGGTGCCACCCCCTTCAGGTTTTCGCTGTACATCGGCGAGATCGCCCGGCGATCGAAGGATTCGGGGACCGCGAGACGGGGGACCGCACGGCATTCGGCCGGGGACGCCGTCGGGCTGTCCGCGTTCTCCGTGAACGAGGGGTATTCGAATGCGCGCTCGGTCCAGTCGAGCTGGGGATTGATCAAGATTTGCGCTCGGAGTCCGGGGCCGAGTTCGGCGGCCCGGATGGCGGTGAGGGCCGCGAGCGTGGCCCCCGCACTGGAACCCAGCAGGGCGATCCGGTGCCGATCCGCACCCCATCGTGCGGCGAGCTCGGCCAGCCGGGGGACGGCCTCGTAGGCGTCCTGTACCGGAACTGGCACGGGATGTTCGGGTGCCAGCCGGTAGTCGAGCGAGACGACCACGGCCGGAGAGCGCGCGGCCAGATGGGTGAGCAGCCAATCGTCCTGATCAGGTGTGCCCTGGATGAGACCGCCACCGTGGAAGGCGATCACCAGCGGCAGCGGCGAGCTTTCCCGTTCGGGCCGGTACACGCGCAGGCTCAGCCGCCGCCCGGGTAGGTCGAGGGTGTCACCGGTGATCCGGGCCGCGCGATCGGGCCGGCCGGTGAGTGGCCGCAGCAGCACCGAGCCGCGCAAACGGTCCTGCGCCGCACGGTGTTCGACGAACTGCTCCGGGGTCACCGAATCCCAATCCGGCGTCGGCCGCAGTTTGCTCAGGATACGTATTCGGAGTGGAACTCTGCCTCGCATGATCTGCCTTTCGTGCCGCGCCGACCGGGCCGGTGGCTTCGATCGGGGAGCGCCGGATCTCGCCGGACCGCCCGGGAGTCTTGGCTCCTCCGTCGATACTCACCTTCGACCCCCACGGCCCGCGTCCGGCGATGATCGTCGCCGGCTACGTGAATCCGTGTACCGCAGATACTTTCGGCTACGTTCGGCTGCGTAACCGGCTGCGCCGACAGTCCGTCCGGATCGGCCGGCTGCTGCCACGGTGTGCGCTGCACTGAATCCGGTGTTGATCACCGGGTCCGTCAGGGCTCCACCGAAACCGCCACTGGCACCGACGCATCCGTCCGGCGACCGGCTCTCTTCGGGCGCCCGGCTCTGGACTGGTCGGCGCACCCAGGCGCTGGTAACCGGGTCGGATGATCACCGGACGTTGTCGCCGTACTGCTGGTCGGTGCGAAACGGGCGCAACGCATTCGACGTGCAGATCCCGCGGCGGTGCGGTGCCGGACGAAAAGCCGGCCGGGCAGCGGCGGCTACCGCGGCTGCGGCGAGCTATGGGGTCGTATCACACAGCCCGGTCTGATAGGCGATCACGACCAGCTGTGCGCGATCCCGGGCACCCAGTTTCGTCATGGCGCGGCTGACATGGGTGCGTGCGGTGGCCGGGCTGAGGAACAGGGCGGCGCCGATCTCGTCGTTGCTCATACCCTGCCCGACCAAGGCAAGTACCTCGCGCTCACGACCGGTGAGTACCGCGAGCCGGTCCTCCGCGGATTGCGCAACCCGGCGCCGTGCGGTGAACTGACCGATGAGGCGGCGGGTGACCCGCGGCGCGAGCAGGGCCTCACCGGCAGCGATCACCCGGATGGCGTGCAGTAGTTCGGCGGGGCCCGCGTCTTTGAGCAGGAACCCGCTGGCGCCCGATTGCAATGCCTCGAAAACATTGTCGTCGGTGTCGTAGGTGGTCAAGATCAGCACCTTGACCTGCTCCAGCCCCTTGGTCTCGGCGATCCGTGCGGTGGCGCGTATCCCGTCCAGCTTCGGCATCCGGATATCCATGAGCACGACATCGGGGCGGGTGCTGCGCGCCAGTTCGACAGCCTCCGCGCCGTCGGTGGCCTCACCGACCACCGTGATGTCGTCCTCCAAGTCCAGCAGGACCTTGAATCCCGAACGCACCAGCCGTTCGTCGTCGGCGAGCAGCACTTTGATCGGCGGGGCCGCGTTCACAGGTGTGCCCCCACCGGAGCCAGCGGCAGGCTGGCGACGACCTCGAAACCGCCGCCCGATCGGGGTTTGGCATCGAGTTCGCCGCCGAGCAGCCGGCAGCGTTCGCGCATCCCGGCGATTCCGCGGCCCGGCGCCGAACCGGTACGCCCGGGCACCGGTGTGCGGGGGCCTTCGTCGATCACCCGGATGTGCAAGGCGTCGGCCACGGGTTCCAGTGTCACCGTCACCCGGGTGGGCCCCACATGGCGGATGACGTTGGTGATGGATTCCTGGACGATGCGGTAGGCCGCGCTGCCCACCGTGCTCGGCAGTGCCGGCACGGGTTCGGGTTGCTCGACGGCGATATCGAGCCCGGCCTCGCGGGCCTTGCCGGTGAGTTCGCGGATCTGGTCGAGCCCGGGGAACGGTTCGCGGCCGTCGCCGTCGCGGAGCACACCGAGGATGGCGCGCATCTCCTGCAGCGCGCGGGAACTGGTCTGTTCGATGGTCTGCAAGGCCCCGCGGGCCTGTTCCGGCCGCTTGTCCAGTACATGCGCGGTGACCCCGGCCTGCACGTTGATGATGGCGATGGCATGGGCGACGGTGTCGTGCACCTCACGCGCGATCCGCAGCCGTTCGGCGTCGACGCGCGCCCGGGCCTCGTCCTCCCGCGAGCGTTCCGCCAGCTCCGCCCGCGCCTGCGCGTCGGCGGCCATCACCCGGCGCGATCTGGCCGATTCGCCGAGCATCGTGCTGATCACCGACGCCCCGATCCGGAAGAACACCCAGCCGATGGCCGAAACCGGCTCCACATCCGCCCCGGCGATCAACCAGCCCACCGACAGCACCGCGATCCCGGCCCCCGCGATCCGCAGCGATCGCCGTCCGTCGCCGTAGGCGGCGAGCGTGTACAGGGCGACGAAAAGCCCCAGGTAGGACATCCGGTCGGGGAAATCGAACGCGAAATAGACCAGGCTGGCCACACCGGTGATCACGAACACCGCCACAGGCCGCCGCCGGCGCGCGACCACTACCAGGCCACTCACGATCAGCAGCAGATACCCGACCCCGGAAACCGGTGTGGAGGCCGGTTCGAGCGGTACCGCGATCATCGCGCCGAGCACCTGGATCACCGTGACGAACAGCGCCAGCGCGATATCCGGAAACCGCCGGGCAGACAGTTGTCGTGACACCGCCCGCAGATCCATGTCGCGACAGTACGTCATCCGCTGCGGCGTATGCTCCCCCTCCGCGCGCGGCCGCGTACGACGAGCGACGTACCCCGCCGTGCTGTTCCTACGTGCAATCGCGTAGCCGCCGACTCGTCCGCAATTTCATGGTTAGAACTATGTTTATTAGAAGTACGCTTCTACACGGTGTCGACCCTGCGAAGGGGCAACAGGCGCCATGGTGATGCTCTCGACGGGGGATGCACACCGCTCCGGCACCGGTCGCGAAATCCGGTCCCCTAGGCCTACGGCCGATCGAACGCCCCAGCTCGAGCAGCTGCGGCGAAGGTGTCCCATTGGCCCGGGCCGAAGACCAGGGCTGGGCCGGTGCGATTCTTGGAGTCCCGGACGCCGACGTGCCCACCGTCGAGGAACGCGACCTCGACGCACTCCTTGGTGCCGCCGCTGCGGCTGCTCTTGAACCATGTGGCGTCGGATAGGTCGATGTTCACCGGTGGTGCTCCCTCGCGAGATTACGCAGCAGATTGCGGCTGCCGACCGCGTCCAGAGTTGCCTGCTGTATGCGATCGTATGCGATAGGTGGTGAGAGATCGTGCGGCGGACTCCAAACCCATGTAGACGCTGAAGTTGTCGGGAATCACCCCGCCGTACTCGTGCCACCACGACTTCTCGGCCGCTTGCTGCGCCAATCCCCGTAGCCCCGCGGCGCGTTCGCTCTCGATCCCGTAGATCTCGATCAATCCGTCGAGATCGCGAATCCGGATCTTCTGGTTCTGCCCCGTCTCGATGCGCTGGAGACTGCTGCGGCTCCACTCCATGAGGTCCGCCGCATCCGCCAGCGTCAAACCGACCGCTTCCCGCGCCTCCCGCAGGTACCTGCCCAGCTGGCGCCTGGTGATACTGCTGTCCCGCTCCGTCAAAACCTTCCCCTTTTGCCTGGATGAGAAAGCACCGAACGGGGATCGATCCTCACAGCCGCGCGGTAGCGGCACCGAGGTTCCGGGATCTTGCTCCGGGTTCCCGGTCAAGCCGAGTGTTCGCGCTGGTCGCGTCCCGATTTCAGTATCATCGATGACCGATTTACGCGGTTGCGCAACATATGCCGCGTAACAGGCCCGGCCGGTATCGGTGCGATTACAGGTGTTCGCCGCGGGCAATCCGTGCCGCGTCGTCCGGCAACTCGCTCCGGCCCGAGTTGACCTTGACGTCGGGTCAACCTCGCACCATGGTCGCATGACCGGCGAAATAGAAAGCGGCTCGGAAAGTTCTCGGAAACGCCTCGGCTCGTTCCATTTTTCGGTCGACCACGGCGACGGCACCATCTCGGTGTCCCGTGGCGGCCGGGGGCGGCCTGTGGTTCTCTGCCCGGGCCTGTACTCCACACAGGCGGGGCTGCAGGTGCTGATCGAGTTGTTGCGGCGCGACCACGACGTGGTGGCCTTCGACCTCCGCGGGCACGGGCTCAGTTCGGTCGCGGGGAAGTACACGTTCGCGGGGTTTCGTACGGATCTGACCGCGGTGCTGGCGGAGCTGAAATCCGCCGGGCCGGCGCCCGTGCTCGTGGGCTACTCGCTGGGGGCGGATCTGGCCGTGCATTACGCGTCCGAGCATCCCGGCGCGGTGGCCGGGCTCGTACTCGTCGACGGGGCGAATCCGATACCGGAGCCGTTCATCCCGGCGGCGGAGGTACCGGAGTTCCGGGCGATGTGGGAGAGCTCGGAAGATGCGGACGGAATGGACGACGCCGCCCACCGGGTGTTGCTCACCGGAAATGAGGCCCTCGAGCTGAACCTGGAACTCGACGCGATCCGGACCGGGGAGTTGCTCGGCCGGTACCGGGATATCGGTGTGCCGATCAGCATGATCATGGCGGCCTCGATGGCGGGTACCGGCCGCGACGAGCGGACACGGTGGCGGAATCGGAACTGGCGGGCCGGAATCGAACGACTCACCCGCGAGCGGCCGGATATCACTACTACCTGGCTGGATGCCGATCATCAGCTGGTGATCACCCATGCGACCGATATCGCGCGGATCGTCGCGGCCCTCGTCGCCCGGTTGCCGAGTCCGGGAGACTGAACCGATGCTGACCATCGGCGAACTCGCGTCGTATGCGGGGGTGACGGTGCGCGCTGTGCGGCACTATCACGCCAAGGGCCTACTGCCGGAACCGGAACGCGACCACTCCGGCTATCGGCGCTACGACGCCGGTGCGCTGATCGAACTGATCAAGATCCGGACCCTGGCCGAAGCCGGCGTACCGCTGCTGCGTGTGCGGGAACTGCTGGCAGCCGGCGAAGCCGAATTCGCCACGGCGGTCGCCGAGATCGACCGGCGGCTGTGCGCGGAGATCCGGGAGCGGCAGCAGCGCCGGGACCGGATCGCCCGTCTCACCGCCGGAGAAGGCCTGGTGCTGCCGCCCGAGGTGGTGGGTTTTCTCGACCGGCTCCGCGCGCTCGGTATCGACGAGCGAATCGTCCGCTTCGAACGCGACGGCTGGATTCCGCTGGCGGCGCACTCGCCCGAGCGGGTTCCGGAGTGGATCGCCCGGAAACAGAAGCAGTTGAGCGACCCGCGGCTCATCCACTTCTACCGCACGCTGGGCCGGGTGCTCGACCTGCCCGGTGGCGATCCGGCACTCGTCGAACTGGCCGATTCGATGGCCGCCTACATCACGCAGCTGGCCGATGAGCACGGGGCGGACTACCTCGACGACTCCCAGCTCCCGGCGCCGTTCGCCGAGCTGCTGGACACGATGGCGTTCGACACCGCACCACCGGCGCGCCGGTTGATCGAGTTGCTCCGGGCGCGCGGCTGGACGGGTTGGACCAAACTCGGCCGGGTGGACACGCGGTAATTCGGTTCGGTGCCCGGCGATTCTTCTGAAGATATGACGATTCGTACCTGCCGGCCTGTCCGGTCCGGACGCGCCGATTATGGGCGCTGAACTGCATTCCTGGGCGATCGGTGCCGCTATCGAGGTTGTCACGTTGTATCGGCTGTCTTAGCGTTGCGCTCGAAAGGGGCCCGCCGGAATTGCGTCGGCGCGGCTTTGTGACGAAATGGTGGGGGAATCCCGGTGAAAAGTAAAATTGTCCTGTCTCTTGCGGCCGTGCTGGGGATCATCGGTTCGGCCGGCGGGGAGGCCGGGGCGGAAGTCGTTCGGCTGCCCGGGCACGAGCAGTCGATCACGACGCCGGATGGTTGGAATATCACGGTCGGACATCGCGATGAGGTCGTGAATCGCGTGGTGCCGTTGAACGGAATCGGCTCTACGCGCGAGGTATTCGCCACGAACCAGGCATTCGGTGAACTCGGTGGCTCGGGTACGCCCTTGGCGGGCGTAGTGCTGAAAACGGGATACCACCTCGGCTGTGCCGTCAACATCACCGGTGTCACCCTCGGTGCGACCGTATCCGCGGGAATCTCCCCGGGTATCGTCATCACCCCGAGTATTCCGATGCCGACCGTGGGCGCGAATATCGGGCCGAGCTTGTCGGTAGCCCCCAGCTTCAGCGTTGCCCTTGCTCCGGGGCAGGTGGTGGACCTGCCACTCGGTGAAAAGGTGCTGGCGGGCCCTGAGGCCTTCATCACCAACCGTGACGCGCATGTGAAAATCGACGGCTGCGTCGGCCATGCCAGTATTCGCTCGTATGCGATCATCGCGGCGAAGAGCGCCGCCGCGGACGATTCGGTTGCGGTGTACGGCAACCCGGTCACCGTCTGACCCCGCGAATGACCATGATCAGGCATCGGACTCGAATCGCCGTTCTGGTTTTCGCCGCCGCTGCGGTGGCACTCTCGCCCCTCGGTCATCCATCGGCGGCAGCCGAGGTGGCCTTACTCGGTGCCCACGAACGGTCGGTCACCTCGGTGGATGGGCGCGCCTTGCGGGTAGGACACCGGGCAGAAGAGGTCGACCGAGTGACCGGCGGTCTGCTTTTCCCGCGGGCCGCCCTGGTGAGCAACGAGGCATACGCGGCGGTGTCGAGTCGTGGAAAGACACCGCTTACCGATGCCGAACTGACCATCGGTTACCACGTCGGTTGCGCGATAGCGTTGGCGAAAATATCCACCGAGGTGAAAACGCTGCTGTCGGCGATCGGAGTGAATATGGAGCAGGGTGTATTCGCCGGCCGTTCGACCATTGTCGTGAAGCCCGACGAGACCCTCCCGCGCTCGCGGAATGCGAGCACAGTCTATCCGGGCATGAAAGTCGAACCCGAGGTGACTGTGACTCTCGAATCGGGGTCTATCGCCGATATTCGGATGGCCGTTGCGCCGGTGCGTAACGGCCGCGCACACGCGGGAATACGGCGCACGAGCATCAGCGTCGACGGCTGTATCGGGCCGGTCGCGATCAGGTCCTATGCGGCGTTGACAACCAAATCCGCACTTGCCGACGAGACGGTTGTTGTCTACGGGGATCCTGCCCTGCTCTGAGCAGGAGGGGCGCTGCGCGCCGACGATGATTGCTGCGGCGGCCCGTCCCGTCATGAGGTCGACGAACACGTTGGCTCGGCGGCGGTGGTACAGCCGACCTCCGCGCCTGTGGGTCGTGGACGAACTGACGCATCGCCCAGGACAGCTGAGCGGCCACCGTGCAGCGGCCGAGGTTCGCCTCGCGCCGCTGCACGGTTTCGTTGTGGTGGGTGCCGGCCGTGCTAGCTCGCAGCGCCGATCGCACGGCTGTGGTCGTCCTGATCCGCCGTACTGGAACGAAGCAGGAACTCGGTGATTCGCGGCGAGGTACCGGAATCGACCAGGCGGCGTGCCAGGGACAGGAGACTACCGCGGTACAACAGCGACGGATCGCCGCCGGATTCCGCCCAGGCGTGCGCATCGGCAGAGAGCCGACATCGAATCAGCAACGTGGCGCGTTCCTGCGACACCCAATCCGCCAAACGCTCCCAGCGCAACAGCAGGTGGTGACTCAAGCGGACGATCCCGTCGTCGATGGTGATCAGTCCGGATCGGATCATCATGTCGCGTATGGCGCCGCCCGCGTCGCCGATACTCCGGCCGAATTCGTCGAGGGGAAGGCGGCGGCGGGTGTCGTCGGCATCGTGGCGCACGGCAACCAGGCTCAGCAGCATACGTTTGGCGGGTTCGCGTTGTTCGGAGGCCAGTTCTTCCCAGAACTCCTCGGCTGCCCGGTGCAGGACGCCTTCGATACCGTCGATTTCCCGGTAGGTGGCCGACGTCAGCCGCCCACGGCGCCGGTGCGGCCACATAGCCCGCATCGCTGCCGACAGGATCGCGAGCTCGGTGGGGGAGATATCCGAGCGACTTCCGCCGGCGGATCCGCCTCGGACGGCCGCGATCAGTATCTCTTCCAAACCTGCTTCGACCTCCACCCCCAGCCGCTGGGCCGGGACGGTGACCACGGCACGTAATTCGTCGGGCGTCATGGTGCGCAGGACGTAGCGGCGATGCTGCGCGCAATCACGCAGCAGTTCGTAGGACGCGCAGCCGCCGACCGCGTCCGATCGCATCGAAACGAGCACTACCGCGGTATCGGTCAGCGCTGCGACGGTCGTGAGCATCTCGGCCCTGTCGGGTTCACCGAAGGAGTCGCCGAAGAAATCTTCGAACTGATCGATGATGACGAGGCGGGAACACGGTATCGCCCCGGTGGCGTTTCGATCGACGGGTTGCCCCGCGAGATGCCGAAGCTCCGCGAGGGCAGGGCGAGCGCCTTCCGTCAGTGACACGGTGGATATCGACGATATCGATGGCTGCCGAGCTTCCACCGCGGGTATCAGGCCCGCACGCAGTAGCGAGGTTTTCCCGACGCCCGCCTCTCCGCTGAGCACGATGATTCTGTCCGCTGCTGCTGCGGCAATCGCGTGATTCACCATTGTGCCCAGTTCGAGGAGCGATGACTCGCGACCCACGAACGACAGTACGTCGGTTTCCGACAGCGGCCCCGGCAGGGGGAACGGGCAGTGTGTGTCCGTGGACGCCTGTCCCTGTGTTTTCGCCTGTGCCCACAGGTGTTTCCAGATTCGGATATCGACAAGTTCCCGGGGCGCGGGATGCGGTTGCCTCCGCGTCGCCTCGATGAGCGCCGCCAGCACGGGCAGCAGGATCTCGAAGCGGGCCGGCACGGCCCGGCCCGCCTTCCAGTCGCTGATGCGCTGTGCGGATACCGGCCGCTGCGACCCACCCGCGGCTACGACACGCCGGTTCGCCGTTGTGGCGAGCTGTCGTAGCGAGGGGCTGCCCGATGCCCGGTGCAATGCGTCGAATCGACGCGCGAACTCCCCACGCGGTGTTGGCCGAGCCCCTTGCCACACCCTCCTGTCCACGTCGATGCCCCTCCCGATTCTCCAGCGCTGTTCGCTGACCGACGAAATATCTATCGGTCAATTGGACGGCGTAGCTCGACCATCGGTTCCATTGAGTTCGAACGTGTTTCGTGTCAGGCAAGGGCCGGGCCGCGGGAGCGGCGGGCGACCAGGGAACTGTAGAGGTACCACCAGGTGCGGGCGTTCGTGGGATCGAGGCCGGTGAGCTCGCCGATGCGCGCCAGGCGGTAGTCGACGGTGTTGGGGTGGATGTCGAGTTGCCGGGCGGTGCGGGTGCGGTTGCGGTTGGTGTCGATGTAGGTCTGCAAGGTCTGCAGCAGTTCGGGGTGGTTGTCCAGCGGGTCGAGGAGCCGGTCGAGGCGGGTGCGGCCGACGCCCGGGCGGGTCAGCTGGTATTCGAGGGCCAGTTCGGCGAAGCGGTGGACCCGGGCCTCCAAGCCCAGCTGTTCGACGATATCGAGCAGTTCGTGGGCCTGGCGGGTCGCGGCCGGTATGTCGCCGGGGGCGGAGCACACGACGGTCGCGGTGATATCGACATGGGTTGCGCCGGAAAGGTTCCGGACGAGTTCATCGATACCGTCCTCGGTGCACGCGTCGGTGGGGACGAGGATGGTTCCGCCGTCGACCGAGAGCAACGGCAGCGCCCGGCGGTCCAGCAGGGTGGCCAGGGCGGACTGCAATCTGCGCAGTTTGCGGCGGGCGACGACCTGGCGGTCCAGGCGCGGGTCGCTCTCGTCCCGGTGCGCGGGCACGGCGAGTGCGAGCACGTAGTAGCGGTCCGCGATGGGGATACTCGCGTCTCGGGCCATGGCGGTGGTGCTGTGGCCGCCGAGCAGGGCCGAGGTCACCGTGTGCACATCGGTGTGGTGTTCGGTGGCAACATTTTTGAGTTCCCGGATGTACGTTTTGCTGACCGTGGACGTGATCAGGGCGAGCAATTCGACCGAGGCGGTCATCGCCGCGGTGATATCGATACCGGGTTCGCGGCCGGTGCGCGGAATCAACAGGTCCAAGCCACTTTTCACGCCTTGGTGGGCGGCGTGCAGCACGGTGCCGATCGCGACGTCGTCGCGTGCCCAGGCGGCGGCCGCGGATTCGAGGCGGTCGAGGTGCTGTGGCGGGCGCTCGCCGCGCAGCCGCTGGATCAGCCAGCGCAGACATACCCGGATCACCGCCGTGAGTTCGCCCCGCAGCGCATTGCCGGGGTCGGTCGCACACAATGCTCCGGACCGGGTGAGGTGGGCGGTCACCTCACGTGCCAGCCGATGCACATCGGTTGCCGGTGGGGCGGGGAGATGTTTGCCCGCATCGAGTTCGTGGCGAACGGCGCTCTCGACAATCACCGGGGACCTCCTTGTCACCGCACGATCCATATGCCCGGCGCGACGGCCGGGAACCGAGCCGACGCCGGTCACGGTGTGCCGGGCGCCGGTTCTGATCACACGGTAATCTGAGCTACCGCTCACCTTCTACTCCGCTTTGAGTGACCGGCAGTTACCCCTAAATTGTGGCGTTTACCGGCGAAAATAGGACTGTTGATCAGGTGATGCGGCGTTATGCGGAGCTGATTGCCCGAACCGCTCACATTTCGCCGGAGGCATTCAGGCGGCCGGGCGACGCGCGATCTCGGATTCGAGCCAGCGCCCGATCATCCGGGCGGTCATACTCAGCGCCGTCCGGCGCTCGCCGTCGTCGACCTCGAGGGCGGAGGCCCGCAGCACTGCCGCGAACATGGTGTTGATCAGAACGAAAGTCATGGTGTCGTATTCGCGATCGTCACCGGGACCCAGCAGCTGAATCAGCATCACCTTGACCAGGATGCGCAGGCGGGGCTCGAACTCCGGTATGCCGCTGTTGTAGAACTGCACCCCCGCCACCAGCGCTCGTACCAGCGGCGCGTTGGCCACCAGTTCTTCGGTGATGATCTCCAGGAATCCGGCAACCAGTTCCTCGGGTGAATACCCCGAGGGGCCGGCCAGCTTATTGGTGATCCGCTGCTCGATGGTCTCCAGCAACCGTTCGAGCAGCTCGTCGACGATAACGGCCCGGTCGGTGAAGTAACGGTAGACGGTGCCGATACTGACGCCGGCTTCCGTCGCGATCCGATTCGTCGAGGTGTCGGCGATACCGCGTTCGCCGAAGAGCCGGGCGGCGGTATCGAGAATGTGCTCGCGGGTGGCCCGCGCGCGTTCCTGGGTCGGGCGCCTACGCTGACCTGCTCTGGCGGGCACCGCTTCCTCCTGTTCCTGCGCAAAAGACGAGCGTGCTCAGCTTAGTGCGGCCGGTAGCCACTCGCGGAGACGTCGCGCCGACGGTAGTGTGACCGCCGTTACACGGGGGAGTTCCGGGAGGTGCGGATGGCAACGGATCGGGTTCCCCGCGGGCGTCTTGTCCGGGGAAGCACGCTGGGCAGGCTGGCCGCGGGCCAGGTGCTGCGGGAAGCCGGCACCAAGGTCGCGATGCTGGGCAAACCCGAACAGGCGCGGCGCGCTCTCGCCGAACGATCGACCCTGCAGGCAGCGCAGCAGATGGTCACGGTGCTGGGCGGAATGAAGGGCGCCGCCATGAAGCTCGGGCAGATGCTGTCGGTACTCGATATCGACCTCGTGCCGGAATCCCACCGCGAACTGTTCCGCCGTAAACTCGCCGAACTGCGCGATTCTGCTCCGCAGTTTCCCTTTTCGGCGATGCGCGCCGTGATCGAGGATGATCTCGGGCGCCTGTCGGCGGTTTTCACCGATATCGACGAGACACCCATTGCCGCCGCCTCCATCGGCCAGGTCTACCGAGCGCGGCTGCGCGACGGTCGCGTCGTGGCGGTCAAGGTGAAATATCCCGGTGTCGACGAGGCCGTGCGCGCCGATATGCGCAACCTGAAACTGTTCGGCAAACTGTGGAAAGCCACGCTGCCCAGCGCCGCCGACGCGGGAGTGCTCGACGAGATAGCCCGCAATATCAGTGGTGAACTCGACTATCCGCGCGAAGCACGCAATCAGCGCCGCGTCGCGAAACGCTACCGCGGGCATCCCTTCGTCACCGTCCCCGATTGCGTCGACGAGTACTGCGGACCCAACGTTCTGGTCACCGAGTTCGTGGACGGACAGCCGTTCGATGCCCTGCGGGCACTGCCCGACGACGACCGCGCCCGGCTCGGCGAGTTGATCTATCGCTTCTACATCAACTCCTTGTTCACCGATTACGAATTCTGCGGCGACCCGCATCCCGGGAACATGCTGCTCGCCGCGGACGGCCGGCTGGCCTTCGTCGATTTCGGTCTCTACCACCGGATGGAGCCGGTGCACGCCGATTTCGAACGCGACTGCCTGCGCGCCGCCGGGGAGATGCGCGGGCAGGATCTCTACGACGCCTGGGTCGGCCGCGGGATCATCGACCCGCGCGCCGGTGTCACCGTGGACGAATGCCTGAACTACGTCTGGGCGGCCGCGGGCTGGCATCTGCTCGACGACGAGGTCACGATCACCCCCGAACTGGCCACGGGCGCGGTGGTTCTCGCCATGGACCCCCGGGCGGCCGAATTCCGCGGGATGCACCAGCAGTTACTGCCACCCGAGCATGTTTTCTCCCGCCGCGCCGACCTTTTCACCTTCGCGGTGCTCGGCCAGCTGGTCACCACCAACAACTGGCACCGGATCGCCCTGGAATGGCTGGAGGGCGCGAACCCCACCACCGAGATCGGACGGGCGATCGCGGGCTGGCGGGCCGCCTGCTGAGAAGCCGGCCGGAAATACATCCCGGAACGGGCCGCGGCCGAAACATCGGGACGAGCCGGAAACGAGAGACGCCGGGCGCGAACCCCCTCGAGAAGGGGACGCACCCGGCGTCGAGCGAGTCGAGGGTCAGCTGGTGGGCTCGAACGCCTCGTCGATGATCTCGGCCTGCTCCACCGCGTGTACCTTGTTAGAACCCGAGGACGGGGCCGACATGGCGCGACGCGAGATGCGGCGCAGGCGGCCGAGCCGCTGCGGCAGCAGTTCCGGCAGGTTCAGGCCGTAGAACGGCCAAGCACCCTGGTTCGCCGGTTCTTCCTGCACCCAGGCGATATCGGTCGCGTTGGTGTAGCGCTCCAACGCCTCGTTCAACCGGAACTTCGGCATCGGGTAGAGCTGTTCCACCCGGACGATGGCGACATCGTCACGCTTGCGCTTGGCCTTCGCGGCGGCCAGCTCGTAGTAGAGCTTGCCGCTGGTCAGCAGGATGCGCTTGACCGCGCCGCGGTCGCCGATGCCCTGTTCGTAGGTGGGTTCGTCGAACACCGAGCGGAACTTGGACTCCGTGAAGTCCTTCAGATCGCTCACCACGGCCTTGTTGCGCAGCATCGACTTCGGGGTGAAGACGATCAGCGGCCGGCGGATACCGTCGAGCGCGTGCCGGCGCAGCAGGTGGAAATAGTTCGCCGGGGTCGACGGCACCGCGACCGTCATCGAACCCTCCGCGCACAGCTGCAGGAAACGCTCGATCCGGCCGGAGGTGTGGTCGGGACCCTGGCCCTCGTGCCCGTGCGGCAGCAGCAGCACGACCTCGGACAGCTGACCCCATTTCGCCTCACCGGACGAGATGAACTCGTCGATGATCGACTGCGCGCCGTTGACGAAATCGCCGAACTGCGCCTCCCACAACACCAGTGCGTCCGGGTTGCCCAGCGAATAGCCGTATTCGAAACCGACGGCGGCGAATTCGCTCAGCGCCGAATCGTGCACCGCGAACCAGCCCGGGTTGGCGCTGTTGATGTTGTGCAGCGGGGTGTACTCGGCGGCGGTCTTGCGGTCGATGATCACCGAATGCCGCTGGGTGAAGGTGCCGCGGCGGGAATCCTGACCGGTCAGCCGGACCGCGCGACCCTCGTCGATCAGCGTGCCGAAGGCCAGCAACTCGGCGAACGCCCAGTCGACCTTGCCCTCGTAGGCCATTTCGCGGCGCTTGTCCAGCACCGGCTGCACGCGCGGATGCACGCTGAAACCGTCGGGCACGTTCACGAAGGCGTCGCCGATCCGCTGCAGTACCGACTTGTCCACGGCGGTGAGCACGGTGGACGGGATCTGCTGGGCGTCCTCCACCGATTCGCTCGGCCCCGGCGGGTACTTCTCCAGCTCGCGGACCTCGTTGAAGACCCGCTCCAACTGGCCCTGGTAATCGCGCAGCGCGTCCTCGGCCTCTTTCAGCGAGATATCACCACGGCCGATCAGGCTCTCGGTGTAGCTCTTGCGGACGCTGCGTTTGGTGTCGATGACGTCGTACATGTACGGCTGGGTCATCGACGGATCGTCGCCCTCGTTGTGGCCGCGGCGGCGGTAGCAGATGAGGTCGATCACCACGTCCTTGCGGAACTTCTGCCGGAAATCGACCGCCAGGCGGGCCACCCAGTCGCAGGCCTCGGGATCGTCACCGTTGACGTGGAAGATCGGGGCGCCGATGAACTTGGCGATATCGGTGGAGTACTCGGTGGAGCGGCTGTTCTCCGGCGCGGTGGTGAAACCGATCTGGTTGTTCACCACGATATGGATGGTGCCGCCCACGCGATAACCGCGCAGACCCGACAGGTTCAGGGTTTCCGCGACCACGCCCTGCCCGGCGAACGCGGCGTCACCGTGCAGCATCAGCGGTACGACCGAGAAGCCCTCGGGGCCGTCGCCCTTGTCCAGCAGGTCCTGTTTGGCGCGCACCAGACCCTCGAGTACGGGGTCGACCGCTTCCAGATGCGACGGGTTGGCGGTCAGCGAGACCTCGATCTCGTTGTCGCCGAACATCTGCAGGTAGGTGCCGCGCGCGCCGAGGTGGTACTTCACATCACCCGAGCCGTGCGTGGCGGCCGGGTTCATATTGCCCTCGAACTCGGTGAAGATCTTCGAGTACGGCTTGCCGACGATATTGGCCAGCACATTGAGCCGGCCGCGGTGCGGCATACCGATCACGACCTCGTCGAGCGAATGCTCGGCGCACTGATCGATCACCGCGTCCATCATCGGGATCACCGATTCGGCGCCCTCGAGCGAGAACCGCTTCTGGCCGACGTACTTGGTCTGCAGGAAGGTTTCGAACGCCTCGGCCGCGTTGAGCCGGTTCAGGATGTACTTCTGCTGGGCGACGGTCGGCTTCACATGTTTCTGCTCGACCCGGTCCTGGATCCATTTCAGCTGTTCCGGTTCCAGGATGTGGGTGTATTCCACACCCACATGCCGGCAGTAGGCCTCGCGCAGCACGGAGAGGACATCGCGCAGTTTCATGCGCTCCTGGCCGTGGAAACCACCGACGTTGAACTCGCGGTCGAGGTCCCACAGGGTCAGGCCGTGCTGGATGACATCCAGGTCGGGGTGGCTGCGGAATTTCTCTTTGACCAGGCGCAGCGGGTCGGTATCGGCCATGAGGTGGCCGCGGTTGCGGTAGGCCGCGATCATCTCCAGCACGCGGGTGCTCTTGTCGACACCGCGTTCCTGGATGTCCTTGCGCCACCGGATCGGCTCGTACGGCACGCCCAGGCCGTGGAAGATCTCGTCGTAGAACTCGTCGGCGATGAGCAGCTTGTGGATGGTGCGCAGGAAATCACCGGACTCCGCGCCCTGGATGATGCGGTGATCGTAGGTCGAGGTCAGGGTCATCAGCTTGCCGATGCCGACCTCGGCGATCCGCTCGTCGCTCATGCCCTGGAACTCGGCCGGATACTCCATGGCACCCGCGCCGATGATCGCGCCCTGGCCCTGCATGAGCCGCGGTACGGAATGCACGGTGCCGATGGTGCCGGGGTTGGTCAGCGAGATGGTGACCCCGCTGAAATCCTCGGCGGTCAGTTTGCCGTCGCGGGCGCGCCGGACGATGTCCTCGTAGGCGGTGTGGAACTGCGCGAAGGTCATCTCCTCGCAGCCCTTGATGGCCGCGACCACCAGGGAACGGTTGCCGTCCTTACCGGGTAGGTCGATGGCCAGGCCCAGGTTGGTGTGCGCGGGGGTGACCGCGTTCGGCTTCCCGTCGACCTCGGCGAAATGCCGGTTCATGTTCGGGAACGCCTTCACGGCCTGCACGATGGCGTAACCGAGCAGGTGGGTGAAGGAGATCTTCCCGCCGCGGGTACGGGCGAGATGGTTGTTGATGACGATCCGGTTGTCGATCATCAGCTTGGCCGGGACGGCCCGCACACTGGTGGCGGTCGGGATGGCCAGCGATGCCGACATGTTCTTGGCGACCGCCGCCGCGGCACCGCGCAGCACCTTCTTCTCCTCGGCGGCCGGTGGTTTCGGCGCGCCCGAGGTGGGGGCGGCGTTGGACGTCGGCGCCGGGGTGGTCTTCGGCGCGCGCTGCTGCTGCGCTGTCGCGGACGTCTTCGCGGCGGTGGTGGCGGGTGTGGCCGGCTTCGGGGCCGCGGCCGGGGTGGCCGCACTGGCCGGCGCGGAAGACGCGGTGGCGCGGGTCTGCACGGAGGCCGCCTCGGCCGGTACGGGGGCGGAATTCACCGCGCGGGCCGCCGGTGCCGCGGCGGGCCGGTCGCTGTTGCCGGTATCACCGGAGGTCTCGGGGGTGTAGTCGGCGAGGAACTCGTGCCAGCTGGCGTCGACCGAGGATGGATCCTGTTTGAACTTCTGATACATCTCGTCGACCAGCCACTGGTTCTGACCGAACTGGGATTTTGAGCTGCTCACAGCAGGTGTTCGCCTCATTTCGTTCTTCGCGCTGCGACGTTTGTGACGTGCCCGGCACCGGGGATCGGTGGATGGGTACCGATACGCCCTCCGACGAGGATATGCCCCCGTACCCATCGGCTACGTCACCGACCACCGGTCTACCCCGACCTCATAGTTGACGACTCGTGTCCTATCGAGAATATTCCTTCCGCGTTACCCGCGGCTGTCCAGAGGCGGGCATACTCCCCACCCGCCGCCAGCAGATCCGCGTGCGTCCCCATTTCCACGATCCGCCCGTGGGCGACCACGGCGATCCGGTCGGCGCGCGCCGCGGTGGCCAGCCGGTGCGCGACGACCACGGTCGTCCGGTCACGGGCGAGTGAACCGGTCGCTGCCAGTACTTTCTCTTCGGTATCGGGGTCGAGGGTGGCGGTGGCCTCGTCCAGCAGCAGGATGTCGGGGTCGACGAGCTGGGCGCGGGCCAGGGCGATGAGCTGGCGTTGCCCCGCGGAGAGCCCGCGGCCGCGTTCCCCGACGGGCCGGTGCATTCCACCGGGCAGGCCGGCGATCATCTCCGCCGCGCCCACCGCCCGGGCGGCGGCGGCGATCTCCGATTCGGTCGCGGATGGTTTCCCGAATGCAATGTTGCTCGCCACATCGCCGGTGAACAGGTGAGCTTCCTGCGGGACCATGCCGAGCCGCGAGCGGTACCGGTCGAGCCGGTAGTCGCGGATATCGACCCCGTCCGCGCGGACCACGCCGGTATCGGTCTCGCCCAGGTCGTAGAGCCGCGCCAGCAGTTTGACGATGGTGGATTTCCCGGCGCCGGTCGCGCCGACCAGCGCCAGTGACCCGCCGGGGGCCACGGCGAGATCCACCCCGTCCAGTGCGGGACGGTCGGTGGCCGGGTAGCTGAAGCGCACCGCGTCGAGCGCCAGATCGCCGCGCAGGCCGCCGGTGATCGGGTCGGCGCCGGGCGGGTCGGCGCGAATGGAGGACGGGGTGCGCAGCAGCTCACCGATTCGCCGCAACCCCACCCGCGCCTGCTGATATCCGTCGAAGACCTGCGACAACTGCTGTACCGGGCCGAACAGCAACTCCAGGTACAGCACGAACGCGATGAGAGTTCCGGCGCTCGTCTCCCCGGCCGCCACCGCGTGCGCACCGGTGAGTACCACCAGCGCCAGCGCCAGATCGGTCCACGAGGCCATGAACGCGAAGTACAGCGCGATGGCCCGCTGCGCCCGCATCCGGCTGCGCCGGTACCCGGCGGAGTATTCGGCGAACCGATGGGCCGACCGCCGCTCGTACCGGTAGGCCTGCACCGCCCGCAGGCCGGCGACGTTCTCCTGGAAATCGGCGTTCACGGTGGACACCCGCTCCCGGGAGACGCTGTAGGCCACCGAGGAGACGCGGCGGAAGATCACCGTGGCGATGATCAGCGGCGGAAGGACACCCAGCAGGACCACCAGGGCGAGCCGCGTATCGATCACCAGGAGAGCGCCCGCGATGCCGGCCAGCGACAGCGCGCTCACCAGGGCGGTCGACACACCGGTCTGCAGGAAGGTGGACAGCGCGTCGACGTCGGTGGTCATCCGGGTCATGATCCGGCCGGACAGTTCCCGCTCGTAGTAGTCCAGCCCGAGACGTTGCAGATGGGCATAACTGCGGATCCGCAGCCCGTACAGCACCCGTTCACCGGTCCGGGAGGTGAGCAGGGTGGTCGCGGACGCGGCCACCCAGCCGGCCAGTACCAGTCCGGTGCCGAGCAGCGCGGTGACGGCCAGCGCGCCCGGGTCCGATCCCGCGACACCGGAATCGATGGCGTGCCGTACCAGCGGCGGGAAACCGATCCCGATGAGTGCGTCGAGTGCCAGGAGCAGGACCGAGGCCAGGACCAGTAGACGCACCGGATGCAGCAGGCGGGCCAGCCGGAAACCCGGGTCCGGTTCGCGGAGCCGGGCCGGGTCCAGCCGGGGCTGCTCGTCGGCCGCGGGCAGGCGTGCGATCTCGCGGCGCAGCTCCGGTGTCTCGCTGAGATTCGCCGCGGCGGCCATCCGGTCCGTCGACTGGGTGACCGGCAGCCGGTCGGTGACGACGGCGGGCCCGCTCACCACGGCCGTGGCCGGCTCCGGCAGGCGGATCACCCGGTCGGCATGGGCCAGGGTGGACTCGCGGTGCGCCAGGATGATCGTGGTTCGCGAGCCCTGGCCGGGCAGAGCGCCGAAAATGGCGGCCTCGGTCACCGCGTCCACCGCCGAGGTGGCGTCGTCGAGAACGAGGATCCGCGGCCGGGCCAGCAGCGCCCGGGCCAGCGCGATCCGTTGCCGCTGGCCGCCCGACAGCGTGAGACCGCGTTCCCCGACCACGGTGTCGTAGCCGTCGGGCAGCGCTTCGATGAATTCATCGGCGGCGGCCTGACGGGCGGCCTCCCGGATCTCGGCGGCGGTGGCATCGGGCCGGCCCAGGGCGATATTCGCGGCGACGCTGGAGCTGAACAGGAACGGGTCGTCGAACACCACGCCGACCGCCGCACGTAACTGCGCCGCGGCGATATCGGCGATATCGACGGGTTCCGTGGCGCCGGTGCCGAGCAGCCGGATCCGGCCGGAATCCGGTGCGTAGAAGCGGGGCAGCAGCAGCGACAGCGTCGTCTTCCCGGAGCCCGCAGGACCGATGATCGCCACGGTTTCGCCGGGGTGTACCCGCAGATCGAGATCGCGAAGGATCGGCTGACCGGGGTCGAAACCGAAGGTCACCGCCTCGAGTTCGATACCCAGCGGGCCATCCGGTACCGGCACGGGCTGCGGCGGGTCGGCCACGGCCGGGCCCGCGTCGATCACCTGATAGACGCGTTCGGCCGCGGCGCGGGTGAGCTGGGCCAGGATGATCACCGACGCCATGGTGCGGGCGGTGGTGGTCATGGTCGTCACGTAGGCGCTGAAGGCCAGGAAGGTGCCGAGGCCGATGGCGCCCTGCAGGGCCAGCCAGCCGCCCAGGGCGATCACCACCACCAGACCCGCCTGCGGTATCGCGGCCAGCGTGGGGGAGAAGCGGGCATTGATGCCGGCGGCCCGCATCCGTTCGGCGAAAAGCCGGCGCCCATGCCGTTCCAGCACGTCGACCATGCGTGCTTCCTGGCCGAAACCTTTCACCACCCGGACGCCGGTAACCGTCTCCTCCACATGCTGGGCCAGTTCGGCCGCACGCTGCTGGGCCGACCAGGTGGCGGCATGCAAACGGGGCCGCATCCGGTACACCACCGCGATCACCAGCGGCACCATCAGCAGCGCGGCCGCGGCCAGCGGCGGGGACAGCCACAGCATCACCGCGGCCGCGAGCACGAATTGCAGCAGCGACATCCCCGAGAGCGGGGCCATCGCCAGCAGGGTCTGAACCAGCTGCAGGTCGGTGATGGAACGGGAGACGACCTGGCCGGTGCGCAAAGCATCCTGGCCCGCGCCGTCGAGGCGCTGGAGCGAGCCGAGCAGTTGCAGCCGCAGACCGTGCTGAACATCGAGGGACAGCTTCCCGGCGAGCATGCGCCGCCCGAAGGAGGCGGCGAAGCGGCCGGCGGCGAGCACTGCCAGCAAACCGGCGACGATCCCGATGACCCGGGTGGCGCCGGTGGTCGCCGAATCCACGGCCCATTTGGTGAGCAGCGGCGCCACGATCTCGGCCGCCGCGCCCGCCACCAGGGCCAGCGCGATACCGATCAGCGTGCCGCGATAGCGCCGGCATTCCGCCCACAGCCGGCGGATCCATCCGGTATCGGCCCGGGCACGCTGCCTCGCCCGTACCGGCGACATCGCCTCCGGCTCGCTCATACACCCCTCCCGAATTACCCCCGTTTCACCTGCCATCGACCATAACGACGCCGACCGACAGGGTCTTGTTCCCGGGTGTGGGTTCGGCCGTAGGGCCCGGAGTCCGCCCGGCCGGGCGGCGAACGCTCAGAGCTCGGTGCGGCGCAGCGACCACCAGCTCCACGCGCCGATTCCCACCGTCCACAGCAGCAACACCACGATCGCCGCGGGCGCCGGGGCCAGGAGGTCGGCATCGGTGAACGAGCCGGGGAAGACAGTGCTCAGTGTGGCGGACCCGGGCAGCAGCGTCGCGGCGCCCGGAATGCCGATACCCGCGGTCACCACCCACAGCAGGGGCTCGGCGACCAGTAACCATCCGAGGACGGCACCGACCGCGAGCAGCGGGGCCCGCAGCAGCAACCCGATCCCGGTGCCGATCACGGCCCAGCAGACAGCGGCCACCAGCCCGCCGCCGAGTACCGCGAACAACGAACCGGTGATCTCGAATTTGTCCCGGCCGAACAGCAGCAGGCACACCATCGCCACGATTTCCACCGCGAGCGCGGCCGCCAGGGCCGCGAGACCGGTGACCAGGAACTTCGCCCCGGCCAAGCGGTCGCGGTCGACGGTGAACAGGGCGGTGATCACCAGTGTGTCGTGCTCGTGTTCCCCGGCCGCGCCCGCGGCGCCGAAGGCCGCCGAACCGAGGACGACGGCCAGCAACGCCAGGTAGAGGCCGATGGTCGCGGTGCCGGTCACCGGTTCGCCCCGCGGGTCGGCCGGACCGGCCATGAGCGCGCTCACCGCGGGCGCGACGACTGCCGTCGCCACCGCCAGCCCGGCGAGGACCCGGGTGTAGCGCAGCGTAACGGCCTTGCGGTACTCGGACAGTACGGGCGGAATCAGCTCCGCCGGTACAACGTCGATCATCGGGAAACCCCGTACGGCAGAGTGGTGGACGGCGGCATACCCGCAGTGGCCGGTCCGGCCGCCGCGGCATGGGTGAGCGAAGCGAGTACCCGATCGGGATGGATCCGGTCCGGCACGATCCCGTCCAGCCGGACCCGCGCGGCCCGGGCGGCCTCGACGATATCGTCCTCGGTGGCGCCGGCCACGGCCAGCTGATCGTCGGGCCGGATCACGGCGTCGGTGAAACCGCGCGCCGCCAGTGCGGTCGCGACCGCGATCGATGACGACGACGCGACCACCAACCGGTCGGGATTACGCCGCCGCAAGCGGGCCGGACTGCCCTGGTAGGCGACCGTCCCAGCGCTGAGCACCACCAGATGATCGGCGACCGGCAAAGCGCTGACCAGGCTCTGCGCGGTGAACAGCACGGTGCCACCGCGCCGGGTGTGATGCCGCAGGAAGCCCTGCAACCAGGAGATTTCGCTCAGCTGCATACCGGCGCCCGGATCGTCGAGGATCAGCAGGCGCGGGTCGCCGAGCAACGCGGTGGCCAGCGCGGCCCGGGTTTCCTCGCCGGGAGTCAGATCGTCCGGCACGGCGCGGGCCCGATCGGTGAGGCCGGTGATCTCCAGCACCGCCGGCACCCGGCTGTCGGGGTACCCGCCGGCCGCGGCGTACACCCGCAGATGGTCCCGCACGGTCCGGCGCGGATGGAGTCCACGCGGGGCGAGTACGGCCCCGACCGCCGAACTGCCGCGGCCACCGCTCAATGTGACCGATCCCGTGGTGGGTGGCAGCAGGCCCAGCAGAATCGCGACGATCGTCGACTTCCCGGCGCCGGGCGGACCGACGAGTGCCGAGCAGGTGCCCTGCGCGATATCGAAGGAGACGTCCTGGGCGCCGGTGGCGAAGTCCGGGAACCGCTTGGTCAGGCCGCGGACCGAGATCGCGGGCGTCATCGTGGATCGGCCGGTGGTTGCCGGGGCTCGGTGGGGACAGCCGCGGGCGCGGCGGGCGGCAGGGGCGATTCCGCCGGCCGGGACGGCTGCGAATCCCACTGAGCGGCTTCCTTGCCCGTCTGCCCGGGCGCCGGGTCGAGTTCGGCGTCCACCACCATCTCGTCGGCGAAGTGATGCGGCGGCGGGCCGAAAGCCTTACGCGCGTTGTTGATCGTCGATTTACCGAGGGCCCGGTTACCGACACCACCGATCACGGCGCCGATCCCGGCGGGCACCACCTTGCCGGCCATCAGCGCGGCACGTTTGGTGAGGAACCGGACGATGAACCGCTTGAGCAGCGAATCGTTCATTCCGGAAAGGCCCGGGACCTTGTTCGCGAAAACGGTGCCCCAGTTCTTGGCCGAGGAACCGACGCTCTTCTGCACGATCTCCATACCGCTGTCCCCCAGGACCACGGCCAGCACCATCGCCCGCCGCTGCGGCGCGTCCTCCGGCTTCACCCCGTGCACCGCGGCCACGGCGAGGGTGAACAGTGCGGAAGCCTCCATGAAGAAAGTCGTCTCGGCGCTCACCGCCGCGAGCGCGGCGATCGTCCCGACCCCGGGAATCGCGGCCGAGGCGCCCACGGCGCTACCGCTACCGGTCACCGCCAGCAGATACTGGCGTTCGAGGCGGTCGATGATCTGCGCGGGCGTCTCCTCCGGATGTGCCCGCCGCAGACGTGCGACGTATTTGGCGACGGCGGGTGCTTGTAGCCGGGAACCATGGTCGAGTGCCTCGATCACGGCTTTTTCCACTGCCCCGTTACGCACGGCGTCATCCTCCTTTGCGGGCCCTGTGCACTGTATGACACGAGCCCCACGTTCGTACGGTCTGACAACGGATTACCCGCCCGGCGGGTTCCGTATCTTTGGCGCCGCCTCCGGCGGCACGGGGTTTTGGCCGCTGTGTTTTTTGGCGCCGCCTGCGGCGCCGCGGGTTTTGGCCCCCTTGGTCCCTGCTGTCAGCACTCGACACTCGCGGCTGCGCCGCATCGCATCGAGCACTGACAGCAGGGACGGGCCAAAACCTCTCAGGGCCTCGTAAGACTCGGCACCGCCGTGGTGGCGTTCGGTTTCGGGGTTGTGTGAACCTCTCGGGGGGTCTTGTGAGACTCGGCGGCGCCGTGGTGGCGTTGGGTTTCGGGGTTATGTGGACCTCTGAGGGTCTTGTAGGACTCGGCGGCGGTTGCGTCCAGTGTCGGCGTTATGTGCCCTGCCAGGCCGCGTTGGACTCGGCGCCGCGAGGTTGTGTGGGGGACGGTTGTGTGGGCCGCGCCCCGGGTGCATGCCGGGCTCGGTGTTGCCGCTGGGGCGTTCGGGCTTGGCGTGTAGATCCGTCTCGGCTCGGCGCTCAGGAGTGCCGGGCCGGACGGTTCGGGGGACGGGACGCGGTTTATCGCGCGCCGTGGCCAGGGGGTACCTGTTCGGCGGGGATGGGGGGTTCGGGTGGGGTGCCGTCGCCGAAGGGGCGGCCGCCGAGGGCTTCGCGGCCGTGGGGGGTGAGCCAGTTCGACAGGTCGGGGCCCTTGGGGACCACCTGGGTGGGGTTTATATCGGTGTGGACCTTGTAGTAGTGGTCCTTGATCTGGGCGAAGTCGATCGTGTCGCCGAAGCCCGGAGTCTGGAACAGATCGCGGGCGTACGCCCACAGCACCGGCATCTCGGTGAGTTTGCTGCGATTGCATTTGAAGTGGCCGTGGTAGACCGGATCGAAGCGGGCCAGGGTGGTGAACAGCCGGACGTCGGCCTCGGTGATCGTGTCGCCGACCAGGTAGCGCTGCCCGGACAGGCGGTCGCTCAGCCAATCCAAGGCCGTGAACAGGCGGTCGTAGGCGGCGTCGTAGGCGTCCTGGGCGCCGGCGAAACCGCAGCGGTACACCCCGTTGTTCACCTCGTGGAAAACCCGGGTGTTCACCTCGTCGATCTCGTCGCGCAGCGGCTCGGGGTACAGCTGGGGCGCGCCCGCGCGGTGGTGGGCGGTCCATTCCAGCGAGAAGTCGAGGGTGATCTGCGCGTAGTCGTTCGTGACGACCTGCCCCGTCGGCACATCCACCACCGCGGGCACCGTGATACCGCGCGGATAATCGGGGAAGCGGGCCAGGTAGGCGTCGCGCAACCGCGGGATCCCGAGTACCGGGTCGACGCCGCCGGGGTCGAGGTCGAAGGTCCAGCTGAGCTTGTCGTGGGTGGGTCCGCACAGGCCGAGCGAGATCGCCGATTCCAGGCCGAGCAGGCGGCGCACGATCAGGGTCCGGTTGGCCCACGGACAGGCGCGGGCCGCGACCAGCCGGTAACGGCCCGGTTCCACCGGGTAACCGTCGCGGCCGTCGGCGGTGATCCGGGTGGTGATGTAGTTGGTGTCGCGCTTGAACTCGCCCGGTTCCACGTAGCTGCCCTGTTCGGTTTCGGTCATGTCTCCAGTCTTGCAGGGCCGGGCCATAAGCTGGCTCCCATGAGCGCTACCAAACCCACTCGACTGGAACGTTCGGTGACCGACGGCGGAGCCGAAGTCGCGACGCTGACACTGGCGGCGCCGCCGCTCAACCTGTTCGACAAGGCCATGTTCGACGCGCTGACCCAGGATCTGGCCGACCTCACCGCGCAACCGCCGCGTGCCCTGCTCATCCGGGCGGAGGGAAAAGTGGTCTCCGGTGGGGTGGACGTGCACACGTTCGACGGGTTGACCGCCGAGCAGGGGGCACAGCTGTGGCAGGACCTGTTCGACCGGATCAGTCATCCGATCGAGGCGCTGCCCTGTCCGGTGATCTTCGCCGCGCATGCGCTCACCCTGACCGCCGCCTTCGAGATCGCCCTGGCCTGTGATCTGATCCTGGCCGCGCCGAAGGCGAAGTTCGGCCTGGTGGAGATCGTGGTCGGGCTCACCCCTTCGATGGGCGGTCCGCAGCGGCTGGCCGAACGGGCCGGGTCGGGCCGGGCGCGCGAACTGGTGCTGACCGGCGACCTGTACGACGCGGCCACCCTGCGCGAATGGGGTGTGGTCAACCAGATCCACGACGATGTGGATACCGCCGCGGTGGCACTCACTCACCGGCTGGCCGAGGGGCCGACCCGGGCGCACGCCGCGACCAAGCGGATCGTCGAGGCGTGGCGTTCCGGTGGGGTCGCGCATGCGGATTCGGTGACTCCGCAGGTCTCCGGTGAGCTGTTCGGTACCGAGGATCTGCCGCGGGCGGTGCGCAGTTTTCTCGAGGTGGGCCCGGGCAAGGCCGCTTACCGCGGCCGCTGAGTTGCGAGCGAGTTGCCGGGAAAGAACTTCCGGATCTCGATTTCACCGGATTCGCCGACTCCGTACCCATTTTTGTGATCTGGGTCATATAGTCACAGGTGCCTGACTGTTCGACTGCGCGGAGGTCCGATGCAAGCCGGTACGACCACGACCATCGGGTCTGCAGCCTGTTCTCTGCCGCGTGCGGGCCAGTCGGACGGCCTGACGACCCGGGGCTACAGCGGTCCCGGCCGCGGCTCCGGCGATACCGGGACCGCGCTGGTGGAATTCCATATCGCCGATCACGGGTCGGCGGCCCCGCTGTCCCGCGGCGCGGACGGCATCCTGCGCTACGGCAACCTGAGCCCGGCATTGACCGAACTGCTCGACCTGCAGGTCCATGCGTTCGCCAACCGGGAGGCCGTGGTCGAGGTGGGAGTCGGCCGGCTCACCTATCGGGAGCTGTGGCATTCGGCCTCCCGCGTGGCCGGCGGTTTGCAGGAGCACGGTATCGGCTACGGCGACCGGGTCGCCGTGCATATGCCGCCGGGAGTGCGCTGGGTCCAGGCATTCCTGGGCGCGCTGCTCAGCGGGGCGGTGCCCGTACTGGTGCACCACGAACTGCCGGGCGACCTGGCAGAGCGGGTGATCGCCGATGCCGACGCCGATTTCGTTCTGGGTTCGGCGCAGCGCGGGTGCGGGGCGACGCGGGGTGGCGGGCAATGGTCCACCGATCTGCCCGACGGTGCCGCGTTCATCGACGACGGCGCCGCGCTCAACGATCTGGCACTGCTCTGTTACACCGACGGAGCCGGTCCCGGTCAGTCCCCCACCGGCGTCGAACTGACCAACGAGAACCTGCTGTCGGCCATCCGCTCGATGGTGGCGGCGCTCGATCTGCCCACCGACGGTATGCGCAATCTCGTCCTGCATCCGCTGGCCTACGCCAGCGGATGTGTCGATCAGCTGCTGCCGACCTTCGCCGTCGGCGGCACCGTGGTGCTGGCACAGGGTGATGCCGGGATCACCCGGGCTCTTGCCGCCGAGCAGGTCGATACGGTGGCCGCGAACGCGCACCTGCTGGCCGGTCTGTTGCCGGAGCTGGCGGTGGGCCGTGCCGCCGGCCTGCCGACAGAGCGTGTGGTGCGGATCAGTACCGCCGGTCGACGCCCGGGCGCTGCCCCGGTACCGGGCGTCGCGCAGGAGTTGTGTGAGGTGTTCCCGTCGGCCCGCCAGTGGTCGGTCTGGGGGGCCACCGAAACCAGCGGGATCGGTCTCGCGGTCGGGCCCACGGCCGGCCCCGCCGAGGGTGTGGACGGTACCGTCCTGGGCTTCCCGTTCGGTGGCACCGAACTGGCGCTGTACGGGCCACGGGCCGCGTCCGGTCAGGGTGAGCTGCTGTGCCGCGGCCCCAATGTGTCCCGGCGGTACTGGAAGGATCCGCAGCGCACCGCGGACCGGTTCACGGGCACCTGGTTCCACACCGGCGATCAGGTGAGTATCGGCCGCGACGGGCTGGTCCGGCGGAGTGCGTGAAGCCGGCCGCCGCGGCGTGAATCCGCGCGGCCGGCTGTCGTGGCGTGAACTCGGGTGGCTGCCTAGCGGTGGCGGGCGAAATTCAGGCGACCAGCCGCTCGCGCAGCCGCTCCCGCAGATCCGCGGTGATGCCGGCGGCGCGCAGGTAGGAATCGAAATCGCCGTGCAGTTCCGTTCCGGCGTCCAGGCCCGCGCGCAGGTACTCCTCGCGTACCTCGAGGACCGCCTGCGGCAGGTCGGCGCCGAACTCGTCCTTGAGCGAGGTACGCAGTTCGGCGACGGCGTGATTGCTCAGCAGGTAGTCGGCGAAGATCTCGGTCTCGGGTACCCCTACCGCCCGCAGCAGGGTGGCCACCGTCCAGCCGGTGCGATCCTTACCGGCCGCGCAGTGCACGAGCACGGCGCCGCGGTCGGCGACGATGGCTTCGGCGAGGGTCCGGATGGCGGTATGCGCTTCCGGCCGGGCCGGGAAGTTGCGGTAGACGTCCATCATGTAGGCCAGGGCGGCGCCGGGTGCGTCCTGCCGGCCCGCGCCCGCCTCGTGCGGTGGCGCGGTGGTCGTCCCGTCGTCGAACGGGGTGATGCGCAATTCGATCTCCGGTGGTAGCCGGTCGGCGCCGGCGCGTTCGATTTCGCGGTGGCCGCGCAGGTCGTGCACGGCGCCGACGCCGAGCTCGCGCAGGGTCGTATGGCCGGTGTCGTCGAGACGGCTGAGCTGAGCCGAGCGCATCAGGACCCCGGGCCGGACGGTCCCGCCGCCCTGGACGGGCAAACCGCCGAGATCCCGGAAATTGAAGGTGCCGCTGATTCGGAGATGATCGGCGAGGGGGGAGCTGGTCACCGGATCAGGCTAACCGGCCGGGTCGGGCCCGCGGTGTGGGATCGCGCACAGCGCAGCGGGATGGCGGGGGCGTCGTCGTAGACTTGCCGATGGCCTGTGCCCGGATGGCGGGAGGCCCTGCCGGTATCGCGGGTGCTCGGGTGCCGGTGTGAAATGCCCCGGTTGCGAAGGGGTCACAAAACGGGCTTTGGGTACGAGTTTCCCCGCGTAACTGTTCTCAAACCCCGAAAACATTTCTAATATTGAGATGACGGATTGGTTGGGCCGCTGTTTCCCGACCCTGTGCCTACCGATCCGGCCGGCAGCTTCGGTGTCGGTGTTATCGGTACCGAAGCGTGCGAGTTGTTTGCCGAGGGAGCTTGCGTTGGGCGTACGTGGAGAAATAGCGGAGGGCCGGATGCGGTCGGCCGTACGTGAAGCGGTCGACAACGCCGACGCGGTGCTGGATATCACCGGTCTGCGGGCTCTGCGGGTATTGCTGCACGCGGGGATCAGCGCCTACTGGCCGCTGGTCAAGTCCCGGCCGGTGCAGCAGATCCATGCCTATGAGAAGACCGTGCAGACGCTGTGCCAGCACTGGGATTCGCGGGCCGATTACGCACCCGATCCGGTGATATCGGAGCGGCAGCGCCGGCAGCAGCGGCACGTGGTGGAGTGGCTGGAGCTGTGCGCCGAACGGTCCGGTACGCGCTGGATCGAACCGGTCGATTCGGTGGCCGGGTATGTGATCACGGTGGTTCAGGGTTCGGTGCTGCGGTGGCTGGCCGACTGTGACGACGAAGCGATTCTGGTGGCCTTCGACGATCTGGTCTCGAACCTGGTCACCCGAGCGATCGATATCTGAACCCCGGAAAAGCTGGACGTATGACCAGTCCAGTGGTTGAGTGGGCGGGGTGAGCGCGCCTTCGCCGATCGCCCTGGCTGCGGCCACCGCCGATCTCGACCCCCCACTGGCCGCCGTGGATCTCCAGGCCCTGCGCGCCAATGCCGCCGATCTGGTACGCCGGGCCGCCGGGCGGCCGATCCGCGTCGCGAGTAAATCGGTGCGCTGCCGCGCGGTGCTCGCCGAGGTACTCGGCCCCGAGCTGACCGCAGCGGGTGGTTTCGCCGGGCTCATGGCCTACTCCCTGGCCGAGGCGATCTGGCTGGTGCGCTGCGGGGCCCGCGATGTCCTGCTCGGCTACCCCAGCACCGACCGCGCGGCACTCGCCGAACTGGGCGGCGACCCGGTCCTTCTCGACGCGATCACACTCATGGTCGACGACAGCGTGCAGCTCGACCTCGTCCGCGCCGCCGTCGGCAGCGCTCGGGTCGCGCCCCGCGTCTGCCTGGACGTGGACGCCTCCCTGCGGATCGGGCCGGTCCACCTGGGGGTGCGCCGATCGCCGGTGCGTACCCCGGAACAGGCCGCGGAGCTGGCCCGCCGGGCGCGCGCGGGCGGATTCCGGGTGGTCGGGCTGATGACCTACGAGGCGCAGATCGCCGGGCTGCCGGATTCCTCGTTCGCGGTGCGTCTGGTGAAGAAGGCCTCGGCCCGCGAGATCGAGCGGCGCCGGGCCGCGGTGCTGGCGGCGGTGGTGGCGGTGGCCGGTGAACTCGAGATCGTCAACAGCGGGGGCACCGGATCGGTCGAGCTCAGCGCGGCGGCCGCCGGGGTCACCGAAATCACCGCCGGCTCAGGGCTTTACGTACCGACATTGTTCGACGACTACCGCAGTTTCCGGCCGCATCCGGCGCTGTATTTCGCGCTGCCCGTATTGCGCCGACCCGCTGCCGATATCGCCACGGTTTTCGCCGGCGGATATATCGCGTCGGGTCCGGCGGGAGCGAGCCGGGTGCCGAAACCCGTGTGGCCCAAGGGGTTGCGGATGCTGGGTACCGAGGGAGCGGGCGAGGTGCAGACACCGCTGTCCGGCGCCGCCGGATGCGATATCGGCGACCGGGTGTGGTTCCGTCATGCCAAGGCCGGTGAGCTGTGTGAACGGTTCGATCGGCTGTGGTTGGTGGACGGTGACGGGTCGCGTGTCGCGGTGCCCACCTATCGCGGCGAAGGGAAATGCTTCGGATGACGCCGCGTCCGATATTCGGCGATTGCGCGGAATATCGGAAATTGCGGGATATGTTTCCTATTCGCCCGATTCGGCATTTCCGCGGGGCGCGGGTCACCGCTTTCTCCGATTGATCACAACTGGATGAAAGAGGCGAGTGCGGATAATTCGCCGAGTGTGTCCGGAAGATATTCGGTGAGCAGTGGGGAACGGATGATTATCGCGCGGCGGCGGGCCCGGCAGAGTGCGTCGTGTACCAGTGTGGGCGAGAGCAGCGCGCCGACGGGGCCGGTCGCGTCCTCCGGGCTCGAGGTCGCGGGCGACACCAGTACCACGGCGGCCTCCCGGCCGCGGAAGAGTTCGGGGGTGCCGACCAGCACTTCGTCGATCCGGGCCCGGGACAACAGGGTCCGGATCCGGCTCACCTGCGCGCGGAACGGCGAGACGACGACGATATCGTGCGGTTGCAGCTGCCGGACCGCCGAACCGTCGAACCAGCTGCGACCCAGCAGATCGCGGATCTGCTGCAGCACCTCCCGCGCTTCGGCAGCGGCGGAGGTCGTATTGCCGTGATGTTCCACCAGTACGGTGCTGATCCCGGGTTCGAGGGTCGCCTCCGGATGCGGCGGCACGGGCGCGGCGCGTAGCCGGTCGCCGAAATAGAGGCGCGATACCGGATCGCTCACCTGGGGATGGATGCGCCGGGTCGAGCCCAGGAAGAAGCCGTGGTCCGCGGGCAGGGTGCGCCGGTCGCCGGTCAGCCAGGTGAGGGCCGGGATATCCACCGGTTCGGGATGCGGGCCCGGGGCACGGTCGTGCCGGTCGGTGGGGTCGCCGGTGAGCAGCAGGTTGCGGGCACTCACCGAGACCGCCGCGGCGGCGGCGAGGGGGAAAGCGTTCGCATCCGCGATGACCAGCAGATCCAAGGCGCCCCGGGGTACCCGGGCGGGGTCGGTGAAATCGTCCGGGGTGCCGCCCAGCACGCAACCGCGAATGGCGTTGGACAGGAAACGGGCGTAGCGGGCACGGTCGAGCACCAGCCATTCGGGCGCCACCGCCGCGGCATCGCTTTTCGCGACCAGCTCCGGCAACACCCCGGCCCGCACGATCGCGTCGAGCAGATTCTCGACCGGGGCGGCGCCCGGCGCGACGATACCGATCCGCCAGTTGTCCCGGGTCACCAGCGTGGCCAGCACCTCGGCCAGGATGGCGGTCCGCCCGGTGCCGGTCGGCCCTTGGACGGCGAGGTAGGAATGGTCCAGCTCGCGCAGTACCGCCAGGATCTCGGCTCCCGGGTCGCCGGAGCCCCGGGGATCCGGGGCGGGCGGAGCCGTGGGTTCGGTTTCCGGCGGGGTGGGCGCCTCGCGAGCCTCGGCCGGCCGCTGGGGGGCCGAAGCCGGCGAGCGGGAGTCGAACTCGGGTGTGGACGAGGTTCTGGGTACGGGTCGCCCTGTGGCGGGTGCGGTAGTTGTCGCCGTGGGCTCGTCGCTGCGTATCGACGGAGGCGGCGCGGGTGGGTTGCTGTGGACGGCCTGGAATTCGAATGCGCCGGATACCGTTTGCCGCGGTCCGGGCGGCCGGGTCGGTTGCGGAGCGCCGGCGGTGCCGGCCGTCGGAAGGGCTGCTGCGGCGGATTCGGCCGGCGGTTCCGGTCCGGCGCCGGGGCCGGCGGGGCGCAGCCGGGGCGGGCGGCGGGCGAGCAGGTCGAAGACCGGGTTCTCGGGAATCGCGGGCAGAGTCATGAGCAGGTGCTCGCCGATTTCCTCCAGCGCGTCCGCGGCGGTATCCGGCGCGGACGGCAGGGCCGGTGCCAGGGCGACCGGTAGTTCGTCGTGTGCGGCCGCGCCGGGGGCCAGGGTTTCCTCCACCCGCACCGTATCGGTGAGGTCGTCGTCCATCGAACACCCCAGTACCGTGGCCGGATCGACGGTGCGGATGGCCCGGTGCGCGCGCCGCGCCGGTTCGTAGACGACGTACACCCGGGTGCCCGGTGCGAGCCCGGTTCCGGTGAGGCGCCCGCGCAGCCGCAGGAAGCGGCGGACCGTATCGCCGGGGCCGATATGCCATTGCGTATCGACGGCACAGGAATCGGCCACCATCACCCCCTGACCCGGCGGCCATTCGGGCAGCGGGTGGGTGAGCCGGTCGACATGTGCCCACCACGATGTCTGCTGTTCGCGGCGGTGGTAGCCGAGCAGGGCCGCGGTGAGCGCGGCGATCCGGTGCGGATCGGCCGGGGTGGCGGAGGCTCGTGCACCATCCGGTTCCGCGGGACTTTCCGTACGACCTGCGTATTCGGCGAGCGCGGCCTCGATGGACGACGAGCGCACCGGCGGCGTATCCCGCAACAGCCGGTCCAGTGCGCCCGTGGGTACGCTGCGGTGGGGTGCGGTGTTTTCCTTGCGCAGGCGGTCGGCGAGCCACAGCACGGTGCGGCCGTCTGTTTCACCGGGGTGACCGAGGACGGGGGCGACCTCATCCAGGGCGTAGGACCGGGTGCCGAGGACGAACGCACCTCGCACGATCGGATACAGATCCACCAGGGTGCCGGTGCGTAGCAGCGCGTCCACGGTTTCCTCCCCGGAACCGAGGCGGCCGGCGGTGTGCAGGAGCAGGGTTCGCGCGTCCGCGGTGTAGTGGTAGATGTGCAGTTCGGGGTCGGCGAGCAGCGGTTCGGTGAGCGCGGCGAGCAGATCGGCGAAGGCCCGCCGGGCTTCCTTGCCCACGGCGGTCCGGCGCTGCGGGGTGAGCCGGTCGTGTTCGAGGGGCAATTCGCAGGTGAGCCGGGTGGTTTCGCGGGAGGCCACCACGACCCGGAGCCGATCCGGGGCCACCCGGTGGACGTGCAGGGCGAGATCGCCCCGGGTGGCGGGCGGCAGCATGTCCAGGGCGGCCGGATCGGCCGGGATCCATTCGCCGCGGCCGGAATGTTCTCGGCGCAACTGGACAACGGCCTGGGCACGTAGCCGGGCGAGGATGCGCCCGGGCACCCCCGGTGGGGTTGCGGTGCCGGTGGTGAGCCGGTCGATGGTGTGGATACCGGCCGCGCGCAACCCGGATCGGGTGGCCGGATCCATTCCGGCGACCAGCAGCAGGTCGCGGGCCTCGGTGTAGGCGGCGGTGCAGACATCGCAGCGGCCGCAGGCGCGGAAGCGCGGGTCGCCCCACTGCACCGGCAGCAGTTCGGTCGAATGTTCGTCCAGGATCCATCGCATCCGCCGCCGCGCCGCCCGGTAGACCGGCCGGGCGTCGGTCAGGCCGGCGGTATGGGTTTCGGTGCCGGCGTGGATGTGCAGCACCGGATCGACCGGTACGGACAGCGATTCGAGGAACGCGGCGGCGGCGGCGAGCCGCAGCGCGGTGGCCACCACCTGTGCGGACCCGGGTGCGGCGCCGTGCAGGCGCAGGCCCTGCGCTGTCGTGGTGAGCAGCTCGGCGTGGGTGAAGAAGTCGCCGTCGAAGAACACCGCGCCCAGGATCGCGGGGGCTCCGTCGCGTACCGCGGCGACGGAGGCGGTATGCGCGGCGCCGAGGGCGCCGAGCGGATCGGCCGGATCACCCGGCGGGGGTGGCGCCACCACCCGGGCGCCGTACCGCTCGCGCGCGGCGGCGCGCTGCCGCGCGAATTCCGGGTACCGCGAATCGTTTTCCGGCGAGGCGGTCCATTCGTCGAAAACTGTTGTGCCGGAAGCGTTCCCGATTTCAACAGCGGCGGCGGTGCCGAGTTCGGCGTCGAGTGCGCGCAGCAGCGCGAATTCACAGCGCGCTCCGCGCTCCAGATCCGTGGCGCCGCACACCACCCGATCACCGACAACGAACACCCACGGCCCTCCTGCGCACCAGCGATACCCCCGGCGTGCACGCACACCGGACGCGGCCCACTGTAACCACCGCCTCCGGCCTGGTGGGAGGGACCGTGGATTCTACGAACGCGGTTTGCGCCGGTCCTGGCGTCTGGGTCCGTCGCGGCGCGGACCGCGACCGATCGACCGATGCCCGGGCGGGCCCTGGTCGAGCTGCAACTGGATGAGCACACCGCTGATCCGGGTACTCCGCAGCGCCTCCAGGGTGCCCGGCGGCAGCTGCGCCGGAAGCTCCACGAGACTGTGATCGGGACGGATGCTGATATGCCCGAAATCGCTGCGCCGCAGGCCACCCTCGTTGGCGATCGCGCCGACGATCGCGCCCGGCACCACCCGGTGCCGTTTACCGACGCTGATCCGGTAGGTGGCCAGTTCGGCGCCGGTGGCGCGATGCCGGCCCGGGCCGCGGTCGTCGAACCCGCCCTCGTCGAACTGGCGCGGTGCGCGTTCCCGGCGCGGCCGCTCCACCGGTTCCGGTTCGGCTTCGAGGAAGAAACTCTCCCCGTCGTGCGCGGCGACCGCCAGCGCCGCGGCGATATCGGCCAGCGGCGTGTTGTGTTCCTGTTCGTAGTCCTCGATGAGTTTGCGGAACAGTGCCAGATTGTCCGAGCTGAGGTTCTCGGTGATGGCGTCGCCGAATTTCGCGACCCGCTGCGCGTTCACATCGTCCACGCTGGGCAGCTGCATCTCGGTGAGCGGATGCCGGGTGGCGCGTTCGATGGATTTCAGCAGGTGGCGTTCCCGCGGCGCGACGAACAGCAGGGCCTCACCGCTGCGCCCGGCGCGGCCGGTGCGGCCGATCCGGTGCACATAGGACTCGGTGTCGTGCGGGATGTCGTAGTTCACCACATGCGAGATCCGGTCGACGTCGAGGCCGCGGGCCGCGACATCGGTGGCGACCAGGATGTCGAGGGTGCCCGCCTTCAACTGCCCGATGGTGCGTTCGCGCTGCGCCTGGGCGATATCGCCGTTGATCGCGGCGGCCGAGAACCCGCGTGCGCGCAACTTCTCGGCCAGCTCTTCGGTGGCCTGTTTGGTGCGCACGAAGATGATCATGGCCTCGAAGGCCTCGACCTCGAGGATCCGGGTGAGCGCGTCGAGTTTGCGCTGATGCGATACCAGCACCCAGCGCTGGGTGATGTTGGTGGCGGTGCTGGTCTTGGATTTGACCGTGATCTCGACCGGTTCCCGCAGATACTGCTTGGAGATCTTGCGGATCGCGGCGGGCATGGTGGCGGAGAACAACGCCACCTGCTTCTCGGCCGGGGTATCGGCGAGGATGCGCTCGACATCCTCCTGGAACCCCATCTTCAGCATCTCGTCGGCCTCGTCGAGCACCAGATAGCGCAGCTGGGACAGATCCAGCGTGCCCTTCTCCAGGTGATCGATCACCCGGCCGGGGGTACCCACCACGACCTGCGCGCCGCGGCGCAGACCCGATAGCTGTACCCCGTAGCTCTGCCCGCCGTAGATCGGCAGTACATGGGTGTTCGGCATATGGGTGGCGTAACGGCCGAACGCCTCGGCGACCTGGATCGCGAGTTCGCGGGTCGGCGCCAGCACCAGCGCGGCCGGTTGTTTGCCGGTGGGCCGGTCCTGCAGCAGCCCCATCAGGATCGGGATGGCGAAGGCGGCCGTCTTACCGGTACCGGTCTGCGCGAGCCCCACCACATCCGTGCCGGTGAGCAGCGGCGGGATGGTCGCGGCCTGAATGGGGGAAGGGGACTCGTAGCCGACATCGGCGATGGCCGCGAGAATCCGGTCATCGATCCCGAGATCGGCGAAGGACGGTCCGGCGGTTTCGGGTTCGGTATCGTTCACGTCCTCGCCGAGGCTGCCGTCGCCCTGATTGGTGCTCATTGACCAGGAGTTTACCGGGAGCGCCTGGTTGTCCGGCCCACGGGCCCATACGGTGTCTGCATGGATGCCGTCGATCAGCCGTGCGCGGACGCACCGGCTCTGGCCGTGGTGCAGTTCGCGCCGCATACCGATATCGATACCAATCTCGCGGCGCTCACCGAGCATGTGCGCGCCGCGGCCGCGCGGGGCGCGCGGATCGTGGTCGCCCCCGAATACTCGATGTTCGCGCTGGGCCGCCTCGACGAACGGATCCACGCCGCCGCCCAGCCCCTCGACGGCCCGTTCGTCACCGCGCTGAGCCGGCTCGCTGCCGAGACCGGGGTGTATCTGGTGGCCGGGGTCGTCGAGACCACCACCCCCGACGACGGCCGGATCTACAACACACTGGTCGTGCTGGGCCCCGACGGCCGGCTGCACACCCATTACCGCAAGGTGCATCTCTACGACGCCTTCGGCCAGACGGAATCGGAGATCGTCCGGCCCGGGCCGCTCACCGAGCCGCCCCTGTTCACCGCCGACGGGCTGACCTTCGGCCTGCAGACATGCTTCGACCTCCGCTTCCCGGAGGGATTCCGCAGGCTGGCCGCGGCCGGTGCGGAGGTCGTCCTGCTGCCGGCCCAGTGGATCCCCGGCCCCGGAAAGATCGACCAGTGGACCACCCTGCTGCGGGCGCGCGCCATCGAGAACACGGTCTATCTGGCGGCGGCCGATCAGTGCGGGCCGCGCGGCGCGGGCTCCTCGATGATCGTCGACCCGGCGGGCCGGGTACTGAGCGAACTGGCCGACGAACCGGGCATCGCCTCGGCGCAGCTGGAACCCGAGGTGTTGCAGAAGGTGCGCCGGAGCAACCCGAGCCTGTCCCTGCGCCGGTTCGATATCACCACTCCCTAGCGTTGGCTGTCTACGTCGGCGGCGATGAGGCGGCCGAGTCGCGACCATGCCGATGGAGCTGGTTCGAGACTGTGCCGGTGGAGGCGGCTCACAATCACGTAGGTGAAGGCGGCGTCGGTGCCGATGGAGACTGTGACGGCGCCGCTCACGGCGATGTCGAGGCCATCTGTGGTGGTGGCTCATTGCGGTGCCCGGGACATGCGCCAGCCTCCGGTGCCGATTACCGGACCTCCGCGCCCGTGCCCTGTGCGTCGCGGCGTCGAGCGCAGTTCGCTGCGGCACCATGCAACCGGTGGTTCGCGCCGGCACCAGCGGAAAGACACTGCCGGGGCCATTGCGAGCGACCCCGAGGCGTTGTATCGGCGAGACGCAGGGCGCCGTCGGCGGTGCACGCCCGCGGCACGGGAAGCGAGTAGCGTTTGAAGGTAATGCTCTATGCCGATCGCCTGTCCGCCGGGCGCGCGCTGGGAAGCGAATTGACGCACCTGCGTGCGACGGATGCGCCCGGCCCGCTGGTGCTGGGGCTGCCGCGGGGCGGTGTGCCGGTGGCGGCGGCGGTACGCGACGCGATCGGCGGGGATCTCGACATCCTGCTGGTCCGCAAACTGGGCGTCCCCTGGCAGCCGGAACTGGCCGCGGGAGCGATCGGGGAGCACGGGGTGCGGGTGATCAACTCCGACGTCGTGCGCCAGACCGGCCTGGATACAAGGCGCTTGGACGCGATCGAGGTGGAGGAACGCGAAGAACTGGCACGGCGCAGCGCGATCTGGCGAGGTGATCACCCGCCGATACCGCTGCGCGACCGCACCGTGGTGCTCGTCGACGACGGTATTGCGACTGGTGCGTCGATGGTCGTGGCCTGCCGGGTAGCACGGGCTCAGGAACCGCGCCGGCTCGTGGTGGCGATACCGGTCGCGGCGCCGGAGGCATTACCGCGGCTGCGCGCCGAAGCCGACGAGGTGGTGTGCCCGCATGCTCCGGCGGCCTTGGCCGGGGTGGGTGGTGCCTACCGGGATTTCCATCAGCTCGCCGATGACGAGGTGAGCCGGTTGCTCCGGCCGGACACCCGCTGAGCGGTAGGTGCGGGGTCCGGCCGGAAGCGGGTTACAGCTCCGGCTGCGCGTAGTCACCGACCCGGTCGGTGAGGATCCGCAGATGCTCCAGACCGCTGCCGAGGGTGCGCTCGATGGCGGTCAGCCGGGCCACGTAGTGGCTCACGGGGTATTCGGAGGTGACCCCGATACCGCCGTGCATCTGGATCGCCTCCTGCCCGATGTGCCGCGCCGAGCGGCCGGCCTGCAACCGGGCCCGGGAGGCGATCACCGCGTCGCCGGGGGCATCGACCAGGGCAGCGGTGAGGTAGTAGCTCATACTGCGGGCCAGTTCCAGCGAGACGTACATATTCGCGGCGCGCTGGGTCAGTGTCTGGAACTTCGACAGCGTTACCCCGAACTGTTTACGGGTCTTGAGGTACTCGGTGGTGAGCCGCAGCGCTTCCGCCATTGCCCCGACCGACTCCGCGCACAGCCCGGCCTGGGCCTGCACGAGTACCTCGTCCACGGTGGCGGCGGCATCCTCGGCCGTGCCCAGCAGTTCCGCCGGGGCCCCGGCGAATTCCACCTGCGACCCGCGCAGGCTGTCGACCGTCGCGTACGGGGTCCGGGTGACACCGCTGGCATCCGCGGCGACCAGGAACAGTCCCAGGCCCCCGCCGGGCAGGGTCGCGCTGACCACCAGTTCGTCGGCGCAGTCGCCGTGCGGTACCGGATTCTTCACGCCGGTCAGCGTGTAGCCGTCGCCCTGTGCGGTGGCGGTGGTCTCGATCGTGTGATCGGGCCAGCGGGTACCGGGTTCACCGTGCGCGAAGGCGAGCAGTTTCGAACCGGCCGCGACCTCGGGCAGGATCCGCTGCCGCTGATCGGCGGTACCGATCGCGCTGATCAAGCCGCCCGGCACCAGGACCGCGTCCAGCAGCGGTTCCGGGGCCAGCCGGCGCCCGAACTCCTCGAGCACCAGCATGGTCTCCACCGGGCCCGCGTCCATCCCGCCGTCCTTCTCGGCGAAACTCAGCCCGAGGACGCCCAGCTCGGCGAGCTGCCCCCAGACCTCGCGGCTCCAGCCGAGGTCGGTCGCGGTGACGGCGAGGCGCGCCTCCGGGTTGTAGTGGCGATTGAGCAGGTCACGCACCGTATCGCGGAGCATGACCTGTTCGTCGGTGAGATCGAAATCCATAACCTGACCTCACAATCCGAGGATCGAGGAGGCGATGATGGTGCGCTGCACCTCGCTGGAACCTCCGTAGATGGTTGTTTTGCGGTAGTTGAGGTAACTGGGCCCGGTGCGCTGCGCCCACTCCGGCGAGGCGATATCCCCGGCGCCGACGGGCAGGGCATCCGGGCCGGCGATATCGAGCAGGAGTTCGGTGGCCGCCTGCTGCAGCTCCGAACCGCGCATCTTCAGTACCGAGGAGGCCGGGTTGGGTTTGCCCTCGCTCGACTGCGACACCACCCGCAGCTGGGTGAGTTCCAGGGCGAGCAGTTCGTTCTCCAGTTCGGCGATCCGCGCCGCGAACAGCGGATCCTCGAGGAGCGTGCCCGAACCCGACTTGGTGGCCGCCGCGTATTCCTTGGCCACCCCGATCTTCACCTTGGTCCGGCCGACGGCGGTGATCCCGGTGCGTTCGTTGCCGAGCAGGAACTTGGCATAGGTCCAGCCCATGTTCTCCTCACCGACCAGCTGATCGGCGGGAACCCGCACATTCTCGAAGAAGACCTCGTTGACCTCGTAACCGCCGTCGATGAGTTTGATCGGGCGGATGGTGACGCCGGGGGTCTTCACGTCGAAGAGCAGCATGGAGATCCCGGCCTGCTTCTTCGGGGCGTTGGGATCGGTGCGGACCAGGCAGAAGATCCAGTCGGCCCACTGCGCCAGCGTGGTCCAGATCTTCTGGCCGTTGACGATGTAGGAGTCGCCGTCGCGGACGGCGGTGGTGCGCAACGAGGCCAGGTCGGAGCCGGCGTCGGGTTCGGAGAAGCCCTGGCACCACCAGATATCGAGGTTGGCGGTGGCCGGCAGGAAGCGCTTCTTCAGTTCCTCGGAGCCGAACTGGGCGATGACCGGGCCGATCATGGTGGCGTTGAAGGTCAGCGGGTCGGGCACGCTGGCCAGCTGCATCTCGTCCTGCCAGATATGCCGCTGCATGGGGGTCCAGTCCTTGCCGCCCCATTCCACCGGCCAGTTCGGCACGGCCAGGCCGTGCTCGTTGAGGATCCGGTGCGCTGTCACGACGTCCTCACGGGACAGCTCGCGACCGTACTTCACACGTTCACGGATCTCGGCGGGGATCGCGGTGGTGTAGATCTTCCGCAGCTCGTCGCGGAAGGCGACCTCGTCGGGAGACAGAGTTAATTTCATACACATCTCCAAATATGTCTCGATTGTCCCGGCATCGAATTTACACCCACGCCCAATCGTGCCGCGTCGAGTGCATCACATGCACCGCCCGGATACCGCCCATAACCCCAGCCGAGAGCAGAGTGTGACCGGGCGGTGTCCCTGCGAGGCTGGTACCTTGCAGCGGTGGGCGGGGGATGGCCGGCGGGTCCGGCACGCCATCGCCGCGAGCGGAAATAGGGAGTTCAGCAGTGCACAAGAGAATCGTCGCGCGTACCGCGGCCACGGCGGCCGCCCTGGGTATCGGTGCCGCGCTCACCTTCACCACGCCGGCGGCCGCCGCACCCGAGCCCCCCACTCCCGGCGAAGCCGCGCTGATCGCCCTCACCGAGCAGACCGCGAACGATCCCTCGGCCCGTCCCGGCGTGGACGCCCTGCGCAGCTACCACGACATCGTGGCCGCGAGCGAGATCAGCGATATCAGCCACTACGCGCCCTTCGTCTACGCGGCGCCGACCTTCGGCTGCGGGGACAACGGGCTGATCACCACGACCTTCGCGGCCGCCACCGCCAACGGCCCGAGTATCAACCTGCACGGCAAACCCGGCACGCTCACCTTCCACGCCACACCCCGCCACTCCGGAATTCCGCAGGCCTCGGGCCTGGTGGTCGCGTGGATCAACATCAACAACGGCCGCGCGGGCCTGGACATGCTCAGCGATGTCACCGAGTTCGGCACCGCGTCGCTGTCGCGGACCGTGGACAGCGGGCCGGGCACCGTGCTCGCCTCGATGTGGGGCACCGTCGACTACCCCGGCGCCCTCTGCGTGATGACGCCCACCGTCGGCCTGTTCTCGGTCCCGGACGAGCCGCCGGCCCCGGCGGTCCCGGTGCCCGACGCGGCCACCCCGCAGCAGGCTCCCGCTCCGGCGCCCGCCCCGGGCCAGCCGGGCGCGCCGGCCCCGGCTCCCGCTCCGGCTCCGGCGGCCCCGCCTGCTCCCGCACCGTAGTCCGCTCCCGCACCCGCTCCGCCCGCCGCCGGCTACTGCCTCGGCATAGCCGTTGTCGCCGGCCGCGGCGGTTCCGGGGGCCGGATCGTTTGCCAGAATCCGACCATGGGGTTCTTCGAGGGCGCTCGCGGCCGGTTGCACTATCGCGACCGGCCGGTCGACGGGGCCGTTGCCGTATCGGCGCTGCTCCCAGGTTCGGGTCAGCACAGCGGGCATTATCACGAGTTCGCGCGCCGGCTGAACGCCGCCGGCATCGCGGTATCGGTGCTGGATACCGCCGGGCAGGGGCTCAGCGAGGGAGATGCCGATCGGCCCGCCCGCCTGCCCGAACTGGTGGACGACGCGGTGCGTTTCGTCGCCGAGGTGCGCGCGGGTAGCCCGGATCTGCCACTGACCCTCATGGGACATTCACTGGGCGCGATCACGGCGCTCGCCGCGCTCGGCGCCGCCCGGCCGGTTCCCGCCGCGGCGGTCGGTGGCAGCACCCCGAAAACCACCGAGTACCCGGTGGATCCGGTGCTCGATCCACGGGAACTGGCAGGTCTGGTCCTGTGCGGAACACCGGCGCGGGTGCTCGGCGGTACCCCGGCGGCCGGCCCGCCACTGCCGCCCACCTTGATGGTGCACGGCGCCGACGACCGGCGGGCACCGATCGAACCGGTGCGCGCATGGTCCCGGCGGTATGCGGTGCACCTGTGCGAATACTCCGATGCCGGGCACGATCTGCTGCACGAGCGCGTGCGCGGCCGGGTCACGGCGGATATCGTGGCGTGGACGCAGGAGATCGTCGCGGGGCCGGCGCGGCGAGGATGAGAGCCGCTGGGCGACAGCGGAAAAGGAAGGGGGTCCGGTGATGCAGCCGAATACGATTGCCGCGCTCGGCGCTGCCGTCGAAGACGGGCAACTGTGGATCGATGGAGTTCTGGTCGCCGAGGGGGCGCCGGAGCGGTGTGCACTGCGCTACGAGCAGCTCGCCGATCAGGTAGACGCGCAGATCGAAACCCTCGCCGGGGCACGGGTCCTGCCCGGTTTCGGTGGTTTCGCCTCCGGTGCGGACCTGCGCGGTGGGTTCGAGGGCAAGGCCGGTGACGCGATCGAAGCGCTGCGCAACTATGCCGGAGCCGCCCGGCAACTGGCACACACCTTCCGGATCGCCGCTGCCGCCTATCAGCAGGCAGATTCCGAGGTATCGGCCGCGCTCGGCGCGGCCACGGCGGAAGTGAGCGGAGTGGCCGGTGCGTGAACTACCGCGAACCGGGTTGCGGGGCGCCCACAACCGGGTCGACCCCGACTACGCGCCGACGGTCGAAGTATTCGACAACCTCACCCACGAACAGATCCACGCCGGGGTCGCGCTGCTGGACCCGTCGGCGCTGCAGACCGGCGGCCAGCTGTGGCAGTCCGCCGCCACCGGACTCACCGATGCCGTGGCGCAGGCACATACCGAGATCCGCGGCGCCATCGCCGACGGCTGGCGCGGCGCGGCCGCGGGGATGGCCGGGGCCGCGGTCCGCGATTTCGAGGCCGCCGGCCGGCAGCTCGCCGATGTCCTGGCCACGGTCGGGCAGCGGCTGGGGCAGGCCGGTGACGCCGCGGAAACGCTACGCGCCGGTATCGGCGCACCCGCCGGCAGCGCGCCCGATCTTCCGGCCGCACTGCTGGATCCGCATGCGGCCACCGGCAATATCACCGCCCAGCAGGTGGCCGAGGGGGAACGCGCAGACGCCGTGCGGGTGATGGAGAGCGTCTATACCGGTGCTTTCATTCCGACCGGCGCACAGGTCCCCGCCTTTCCCGAGCTGCCCGGCGGGGCACCGGGTGATCCCGGTGCGGTGGTCGCGTGTCCCGCCCCGGCCGCGACCACGGCGGCCACAAACAAGCCGGTGGAACAAACTCTTTCGCATTCCGCGCCGGGCTCCCCGGTGCTGCCGGAGGACGGGCCGGGCGCGGCCGGGGCCACCGAGGACCCGGCTCCCGCTGCGCCGGCTACGTCCGTCGTCACCGCGACGCCCACTCCCGCGGCGCCGGATACGCCTGTCCCGGCGGTCGAGCCGCAGGCCACCACCACCGCCGGTGCCCAGCCGCCGGCGCCGCTGCCCGCGGCCACCGCGCCGGCGACGGCCACCGGCGGTCAGCCCGTCGCCCCGGCCGCGGCGCCGGGTGCGCCGCTGTTCGCCGTACCCGTCCGCCCGGCCGCGTCCGGCGGCGACGATGAGCGCAACCGCGAAGAGCAGCAGCGTAATTCGGGCGGCGAGGCGATCACCGGAATGGGTGCCGGCGCGATCGGCGGCATGATGGGTGGCGCGATGGCCGCCGACACCGTGCGTTCGGGCTCCTCGGTAGCACCGGTCCGCGCCGAACGGACCGCCGACGAAGACGACGAACTGCATTTCAGCGATGAGGAACTCACCTTCCTGGAACCGGCCGAGGCAGGCGGGCAACTGATCGGCGCCCTGGATCCGACCACCCCGCCGGTGCTGGGCGAGTGGACCGAAGCGGAGTGAACTGGATCCTCACCCCGGACCAGCTGGCGCTGGCCTGGGAGCGCACCGTCGGCGACCGTATTCCCTATCCGCTGGCGGTGCGGCTGTCCGCTCGCGATTCCGCCGAACGCACGGCCCAGTTGCCCGCGCTGCGGGACTGGTGCGACAGCACGCTCGACGCCGATCTGGAAGCCGCACTGCGGGTACTGGCCGCACCCGAGGTGAGTGTGGCGGGCTACGGGCAGGACGCCACCGGCAGCCCCAGCGCCCGCATACTGGGCGCCTCGGCGGGGCATATCGGAGTCGTCGCGACCCAGCGGCCGGGCAGCGCGCCGGACCGCGGCGCCGAGATCCGGATTCAGGCCGGCGCCGCCGGCTCGCTCCCGGTGCGGGTGATCGCCGCGTTGCCGGGTGTGCCGGCCGGTACCGGGAGCCGGTTACGCGCTCCGCGCGCCGAAGTCGTTCAGGACAGCCGGGACAGGGTGACGGTGCCGGTCTCCGGCCCCACCGTGGCGACCCGGATCCGGCAGCGACTGAACCGGCCGCGGGACGGTATCGGGCAGCTGGTGGTCTCGGTGCACCGCCCGGCGCGGACCGATCCGTTCGGGGTGCTCTGCTGGATCGATATCGCGGGCGACGGCCGCTACGCGATACACACCGGCACCATGGTCGATATCGCGGCCGTGGACGCCGAGCGGTTCACGAATTCGCTGCGTCCCATGGTGACCGGTGCGCAGCGGGCGATGGCCCATGCCGAGGTGTGAGCCGCCCGCCGGCCCCGCGTCGATTCCGGACAGCCCGGTCAGCCGCCGTATTGCGGCGGGGCGGTGGGGAGGATGGTGATCGGCGCGACCGGCGTCGTGGATTGCGGCACGGTGGTCTCCTCGGTTGCCGAGGGGAGCGTATAGGGCTGCGGCTGCTCGGTTTCCGGGACCGGTGCGGACGGCGTCCGGGTCGTGCGGGCCGGTTCGGTGCCCGGTAGCGGCTGCTCGTCGTCCGGTACCGCGGACCCCGCGGGTGCTTCGGCGGTGGGGAGTTCGGAGCTGGTGGTGGGTGCCGGCGCCGCGGGCGACTCGGCCGGCGGGTCCGTTTCGGTCCCGGTGACCGGAGGGGTGGTGGGAACCGGTGATTCGCGGTACGCCGGTGCGATTTCCGGCGCCGACGGCGAGCCGGCGGCCGGCTCCTGTTCGGGGGAAGGTGTGGCCGAGAGAGTGGCGCGCCGGCCCGTCGTCTCCTCGGTGTCCGGCGATTCGCCGGACGTGCGCGGGCTCGTCGACGCACCGGCCGAGGAGGTGACCGAGATCTGGTATTCGGGTGGGAGTGTGCGGCGCGGTCCAGGGTCGGGAGCGATCCGCCAGCTGGGCGAAGGCGGGATCACCACCTGAGCGATCGTGGTGGCTGTGGGGTCCGAGTACCCGGCCTGTTCGACGGCCTGCGGTCCCGAATGGATCGGGGGCGGTGGCACGTAGGTGTCTTCCTGACCGATCCCGCAGGCACCGATGAAAACCAGCCCGAGGGATACCGCTCCGGCAGCGGCCAAGGGGCCGGCGACCTTCGTTTTGCTGTCCATCGGTGACGCTCCTGTGATAAGTCAGTGGCCTCACCTTAATCGAGGGTGCCTGCCGGAACCAGCCCAACCCGTGGCGATTCCGCAGGTTACCGGCATGTAGGGCGTGGTCCGGCAGGGAATTTCAGGTATCGAATTGATATCGGCCGCGTGTCGCGGGCTTGTGTTGCGTAACAATCGTCGGGTTGTGGCCTTAGCGTATGTTGCAGAAGTGACACATGGGGCGCCGGAGTTCTCATGGTGTCGGTGCACTGCAGTGGGTAGGCGCGACGTGATTTACGGAGCGGCGCCATCGAGGAGTAGATGATGGGAGACCAGACCACCACCGACTTGCCCGGCGTGGCGGAGGAATCCGCTACGCGGGCGGTGGACAGCGAACCGGGGGTGACCGGTTCGTCCGGTTCCGGGTCGACGGTGGGGAGAGTGCTCGGCTGGCTGGTGTTCGCCGGCGGGCTCGGTGCGGCGGTCTACGGAATCGCCACCCTGCATGTCGTGATCAGTGTCGTCGGTCTCATCCTCGCCTGTACCGCGGGTCTGACGCTGCTCAAGCTGCGCGCGGACGGGACCGGTCCCGAACCGGAAGTCGGCATCGCGGGCTGAGCGGCCGAGCCTTCCGCCGCTGCGCCGCACGCGCGATGAACCGGGCGTCGAGCTCACCGTCGCGCCCTTGTTGCTTCTCCTGAACCCTCGGCGGCCGCGCGCTGCGCACTCAGTGGGACATGTGTCCGATCACCATTACGGACAGTTGTGCGTATGAATCGGTGGATTCTGCTGCGGCCGAGTGGCGCCTTTCCGTGGTAATCGGACGTTTGCCCAGTCCGACCGTCGTCGGTACCTTGGGCTCCGGTCGGGACGGATCAGGAGGAAAAGGAAGATGATCGAAGCCGGGTCCGCGGCCCTGAATCTGGCGAATCTCGTCACGAATATTGCCGCCAATGTGACCTATCTCCTGCAGGCCTGGGGAGTTATCTGAGGGTTTGCCACCGGAACGGCGGGGCGTCCGATGGGCGCCTCGCCGTTCTGTGTACCGGGCGTCGGCGCGCTTCGATGCGAGCGCCCGCGCGTTTCGGGGACGTACGCAACAACCCCCGCGGGCGGCTAACGTATGCGGCAACGTGCATCACCGCATGAGCGAGTCAAGGCCCGGAGGCGGCAGCGCAGCGTCACCACGCCGGGCCGGTGCTCATACGCGATGAACAGCGCATGACCGCCCCCGAGAGGAGACGCAGTGCCCCAGCAGGTCCGAGGTGTTATCGCCCGTAGTTCCGGCGCCCCGGTCGAAGTCGTCCCGATTGTCATACCCGACCCCGGGCCGCGCGATGTGGTGGTGAAGATCCAGGCCTGCGGGGTGTGCCACACCGATCTCACCTACCGCGAAGGCGGCATCAACGACGAATTCCCGTTCCTGCTCGGGCACGAGGCCGCCGGTGTGGTGGAAACGGTGGGTTCGGCGGTGACCCACGTCGAGCCGGGCGATTTCGTGATCCTGAACTGGCGCGCGGTCTGCGGACAGTGCCGGGCCTGTAAACGCGGCCGGCCCTGGTACTGCTTCGATACCTTCAACGCGAGCGTGCCGATGACCCTCGAGGACGGCACCGAGCTCACCCCCGCACTCGGCATCGGGGCGTTCGCCGACAAGACGCTGGTGCACGAGGGACAGTGCACCAAGGTGGATCCGGAAACGGATCCGGCCGTGGCCGGGCTGCTCGGCTGTGGGGTGATGGCCGGACTGGGCGCCGCCGTGAACACCGGCAATGTCGGCCGGGGTGATTCGGTGGCGGTATTCGGGTGCGGTGGCGTGGGCGACGCCGCCATCGCCGGTGCGCGGCTGGCGGGGGCGGGCACCATCATCGCGGTGGACACCGACGCCCGGAAGTTCGACTGGGCCCGCGAACTCGGCGCCACCCATACCGTGGACGCGTCCGCCACCGACGCGGTCGAGGCGATCCAGGAACTCACCGGCGGCTTCGGCGCCGATGTGGTGATCGACGCCGTCGGCCGGCCGGAAACCTGGAAGCAGGCCTTCTACGCCCGCGACCTGGCCGGCACGGTTGTACTGGTGGGGGTACCGACTCCCGATATGAAACTCGAGATGCCGCTGATCGATTTCTTCAGCCGCGGCGGCGCCCTGAAATCCTCCTGGTACGGCGACTGCCTGCCGGAACGCGATTTCCCCATGCTGATCGACCTGTACCGGCAGGGCCGGCTGCCGCTGGACAAGTTCGTCACCGAGCGGATCGGCCTCGACGCCGTGGAACAGGCGTTCACCACCATGCACGGCGGCGCCGTACTGCGCTCGGTGGTGGTCCTGTGACAGCGCGGGTGGACCGGGTCGTCACCGAGGGACAGTTCTGCCTCGACGGCGGCTGCTGGGATGTGGCGAACAATATCTGGCTGGTCGGCGACGACAGCGAGGTCCTGATCATCGACGCCGCGCACGACGCCCAGCCGATCCTGGACGCGGTCGCGGGCCGCCGGGTGACAGCCATCATCTGCACCCACGCCCACAACGATCACGTGACGGTGGCGCCCACCCTCTCGGCCGCCACCGGCGCGCCGATCCATCTGCACCCCGACGACGATGTGCTCTGGCAGCAGACCCATCCCGGTGTCGAGTACCAGGCGTTGTCGGCCGGCGAGGTCTTCGAGATCGCCCGCGCGGAACTGCGGGTACTGCACACCCCGGGCCATTCCCCGGGGTCGTGCTGCCTGCATCTGCCGGACAACGGCGTGCTCTTCAGCGGGGACACACTGTTCGAAGGTGGCCCGGGTGCGACCGGACGCTCGTATTCCGACTACCCGACCATCCTCTCGTCCATCGCGCGGTTGTTCGTGCTCCCGGACGAGACGGTGGTACACACCGGGCACGGGCCGGATACAACTCTCGGTGCCGAGCATGCCAACGTCCCGGCCGCACCTTGACGGGAAGGACGCCGGCTCGCGCGGGCCTACGGTCCCGGTGATGCCGCCTGCGGACACGTAACGGCCCGGGCCGGAAGCCTTCCCCGTGCGTGCGGGGATGATCCCTTCGTTGCTGAAGGACGGGATGGCCGGCGGCTCCCCGCATTCGCGGGGATAGGCGTTCAGAACATCGAACGTGCCTGCGGAACGTTGGCAGCACATTCCGGTGGCCCCCGACGGCGACGCGACTGTCGCCGTCGAGGGCAGCCGACATTCAGCTGCGGGGCTCCAGGATGAAGACGGGGATCTTGCGGTCGGTCCAGGACTGGTAATTGTCGAAATCCGCGTACAGTTCGACCAATTTCGGCCACAGAACATCGCGTTCGGTGTCGTCTGCGACGCGGGCGCGGACGGGTATGCGGTCCTTGCCGACCTGGACGGCGGTATCCGGCCGGGCCACGAGATTGTGGTACCACTGCGGATTCTTGGGCTGCCCGCCCTGCGAGGCGACGATGATGATGTTCGCGCCGTCGCGCAGGTACAGCAGGGGCGTCGCGAAGTGTTTTCCGGATTTGCGGCCGGTGTGCTCGAGCAGCAGCGTCGGGACCGGTTTGCGGAAGCCCGCCCCGACCCGCCATTTCCCGCCGATCCGCCCGCCGGTGCGCTGGTAGGTCCAGGTATTGACCTTCGCCATGTATTTGATGATGGTGGTGACCAGAGGCGAATCGAGTTGCTTGGGTCGGTCCATAGGTGTTACCGAACTTTCTTCCGTTGCTCAGCGCAGGATCAACAGGGCCGACTTCTCGATGAGGTCGGCGATATCGGCGTAGGAGGCATAACCCATACCCGCCCGCACCAGCGCGCCCGCGTAGACGAGTTCGAGGGAGACCACGACCTCGGGATCGGGGTCGGGGCCGAGGGCGCGTTCGATCCGGGTGCGGATTTCCAGGCCGATGCGGGCCCGCAGATGGGCCACGTCGGGGTCGCGGCCCAGCAGCGCGCTGGTCACCGCCCCCGCGACCTCCTGATCGTCGGCGACGAGCATGGCGATGGCGCGTAGTTCGGCCACCACCCGGATCGTGGGATCGGGATCCTCGCTCGCCGGGGACGGCGCCGCCACCAGCCGGCGCCAGAAGATCTCGGCGACGAGATGTTCCTTCGACGAGAAATAGGTGTACGCGGTGGCGGTGCCGACACCGGCCGCGGCGGCGACCATCCGGATGGTCATCCCCGCGAACCCCTCGCGGGTCAGCACATCCACCGCTGCCTTCGTCAGTTTGTCGACCGTATCGGCCTGTTTCGCGGACAGGCGGCGACGGGTCGCTTCGACGACGAGGGGTTCACCTTCGGACATGTGTCCGACAGTACCGTTTCACGCCTTCGCGGCGGCAATCCCGGCCCGGCGGCCGTAGAAGCTGCCGTCGCCCAGCGAGGTTCCGCTGGCATACCCGCCCGCGCAGACACCCGAGGTGCAGCGGCCCGCCGCGAACAGGCCGGCGATCGGACTACCGTCGACGTGCAGCACCCGCGAATCCAGGTCGGTGCGCAACCCGCCCAGCGTGAAACCCGCGGTGAACCCGCGCATATCGAAGGCCGCGAACGGGCCCTCGAGCGGTTTGGTCCATTCGGGTTTCTTGCCGAGCAGTGGGTCGCGCCCGTCTGCGGCGTGTTTGTTGTACAGCTCGACGGTGGTCTGCAGGGCGAGTTCGGGCAGGCCGATATCGGATTCGAGTTCGGCGATGGTTTCGGCGGCCCAGGTGGGTGGCTGCCGGAAGAACGGGGTGGAGGTCTCGGTGGTCAGCGATTCCTCGTAGGCGGCCTCGCCGATGATCAGATACGCCTGGTTCTCCTGGTGGAACAGCGTCATCTGCCCGATCCGGCCGGGATAGGTGTCCTCGGGGACGTAGCGCTGGCCGCGGCCGTTGACCAGAATGCCGCGCGCCATCATCTGGGGGTCACCGAAGAACGCGACCTCGGTGGCATCCATATGCGCCAGATCGGCGCCCAGGGCCTGGGCCACCCGGATGGCGATCCCGTCGTGCTCCTCGATGGCGGCACCCGGCCGGCCGATGAGCCGCGGCGCGAAACCCTCGATCATCTGGTCGTGATAGGCGAAACTACCGGTGGCCAGGACGACGCCGCGTTCGGCGCGGATGGTCAGTTCCTTGCCGTACTGTTTGGCGAGCACGCCGACCACCCGGTCGCCGTCGACGATCAGCCGCTGGATACGGGTGTCGTATTCGGCGCTCACCCCGAGCTTTTCGGCGGTTTCGGCGAGCGGTTTCATCAGCATGTAGCCGCCGCCCTTGGAACCGGTCCGTTTGTTGCTCATCTGCGGGACGTGGCCGCGCGGTGCCGGATCGGCCACCGTGTTGAACGGTGCCGCGTTCTCCCCGCCGGAATACATGAGGCCTTCGTCGTGCGGAGGTTCCCAGCCGGGTTCACCCCAGAACTCTTCTTTGAACGGCACCCCGTTGGCGACCAGCCATTCGTAGTGTTCGACGCTGCCGCGGCAATAATCGGCGATCTTCTCGCGGTCCACGCCCGGCCCCAGCGCGGCGACCATGAATTTCTCCATGTTCTCCGGGCTGTCCTCGAAGCCCAGCGCACGCTGCAACGGTGTGCCGCCGCCGAGGTAGATGAATCCGCCGGCCAGCGCCGCCGCCCCGCCCCAGCCGCTGGTGCGTTCCAGGATCAGCACCTGTGCGCCGGCCCGCGCGGCCTCGATCGAGGCGCAGACCCCGGCGATCCCGTACCCGGCGACCAGCACATCGGTGGTGCGGTCCCATGCGGTGACCTCGGCGGCGGCCAGCGGGCGGAGGGTGGTGGCGTCGGCCATTATTCGGAGTCCTTACTGTCGTTCTGTGCCGCAGCGCCCTGCGGTCCGTCGGCGGCCACGTCGTGCCCGGCCGCGGTCGCAGTGTCCCGTCCGGCGGCGGTGGTGCCTGCGCGCTCGGCGATGGTGCCACGGGTCGCGTGCCCCGCGGCGTCGTGGTCCCGCTGAGCGGCACCCGGCTTCGCCGCGGCGACCGTGCCCTGACGGGTGGCGGCGACCGTGCCCTGCCCGACCCCCAGGCCGTCGCCGAACCGCGCCAGCGCGAGTTCGGCCAGCGGTAGTTCGGTACCGATCCGGCGGCCGAGATCCAGTGCCAGGGACAGGTCCTTCTCCCCGAGTTCTCGTACGTGGGTAAGGATGGGCAGCCAGAAATCGCCCTCCTCGATGGGTGCGGTGGTATCGCGCAGCATGATCGAACCCGCCCCGCCGGTCACCGCGTCGGAGTGGCGGACCACCTTGCCGAGTGCGGTGATATCGAGTCCGGCGGTCTCGGCCAGCCGCTGCGCCTCGGTGGCGGCGGTGAACGAGATGAAATGCAACAGGTTGCGGGCCAGCTTCATCCGGGTCCCGGCCCCGACCTCGCCCGCGTGCACGACCAGATCGGCGAAGCAGCCGAAGGGTTCCCGTACCGCGGCCACCGCACTCTCGCTGCCGCCGACCATCACCGCCAGCCGTCCACTGTTGGCACCGGCGGCGCCGCCGCTGATCGGGGCGTCGACCAGCTCCACACCGCGTTCGGCGCACAACCGGGCGAATTCGACGGCCGATTCGTCGCCGATGGTGGAATGCACGGCCACCACGGTGCCGGGTGCGGCGCTGCTCAGTACGCCGTTGTCCCCGGTCAGGACGGTGCGGACCTGCTGGTCGTTCACCACCGCGATACAGACCACACCGCATTTCGCCGCGAGTTCGGCCGGACTGGCGGCCGCCTCGGCGCCCGCGTCGGTGAAGGGCTGCACGGCCTCGGGCCGGGTATCGCAGACGGTGAGCCCGCCGGACCAGTCCAGCAGCTTCTTCGCCATCGGCGCGCCCATATCGCCCAGGCCGATGAAGCCCACCCGGGTGCCGCCGCCGGAGCTCATCAGCGGATCACCTGACCGCCGTCGACGCAGAAGATCTGCCCGGTGACCCATTTCGCGTCGTCGGACAGCAGATACAGCAGTGCGCCGGCCATATCCTCCGGCGTCCCCATCCGCTTGAGCGGCAGCCGCTTCACCATATCCTTGACCATGTTCTCCGGCGTGGTGGTCTTGGTGGCCTCGGTATCGGTGGGGCCGGGGGCGATCGCGTTGATCCGGATATTCGAGCCGCCGAGTTCGGTGGCCAGCTGCTGGGTGAGGCCGTTGATACCGACCTTGGCCAGCCCGTAGAAACCGCTGTACACCCAGGCGGCCGTGGAGGACTGGTTCACGATCGAGCCGCCGCCGTTCGCGGCCATGTTCTCCCAGACCGCGCGGGTCATGACCAGCGCACCGTCCAGGTTCACCGACATGAACTTCTTGTAGTAGTCCCACGGCACGGTGAGCAGCAGATCGAGTTTCATCCCGCCGTAGATGGCGGCGTTGTTGACCAGGTGGTCGATCTTGCCGTACTTCTCGACGGTGAAATCGGCCAGCGCCTTCGCCGATTCGGGATCGGAGACGTCGACCGGATGGAACGACGCGGTACCGCCGTCGGCGACGATCTTCTCGGCGACGGCCGTACCGCCTTCGGCGTTGAGGTCCGCGACGACGACCGACGCGCCTTCGGCGGCCAGCGCTTGCGCGTACACCTCACCGATACCGCGTGCGGCGCCGGTGACGATGGCGGTCCTGCCGGTGAAACGAGCCATGGGATCGAGCTCCTCGCTACTGTGGTAAAGCCTGGTGGGAAAGGTTTTTCGGGCGGGGTCGCGCGCTTACAGCGCGGTGGCGACGAGCTTGGTCTCGAGATACTCCTCGAATCCGGCGACCCCCATCTCGCGGCCGATTCCGGACTGTTTGTAGCCGCCGAACGGAGCGTCGGCGCTGTACCACATACCGCCGTTGACGCCGAGCGTTCCGGTGCGCACCCCGTCGGTCACCCGCCGGATCCGTTCGGGGTCCTTACCCCAGACCGCGCCCGACAGGCCGTACGGGGAATCGTTGGCGATCCGGACGGCGTCGTCGTCACCGTCGTAGGGCAGCACCACCAGAACCGGGCCGAAGATCTCCTCCTGGGCCGCTTTGGCGCTGTTGTCCAGATCGGCGATGACGGTGGGTTCGACGAAGAATCCGCGGTCCCGGTCGGCCGGTTTGCCGCCACCGGTCACGATCCGGCCGCCGTCGGCGCGGGCACTGTCGATATAGCCGAGTACGCGCGACCGCTGCCGGTCGGAGATCACCGGGCCGCAGACGGTGCCCGGGTTCGTCGGGTCGCCGGGGCGGATTCCGCCCATGGTCGCCGCCGCGGCCTCGAGCGCCTCGTCGTACCGGGCGCGCGGTACCAGCAGCCGCGTGGACAGGGCGCAGCCCTGGCCGGCGTGCACGCACAGGGAGAAACCGGCATAGCTCACGGCGGTGCCCAGGTCGGCATCGTCGAGCACGATGAATGCCGACTTCCCGCCCAGCTCGAGGAAGGTTTTCTTGAGGTTCGCCGCGGCCGAGGCCATCACGGCGCGGCCGGTACCGGTGGAACCGGTGAAACTGATCAGGTCGACCCGCGGGTCACCGGAGAGCTGTGCGCCCAGCGCATGGTCCGACGAGGTGACGATATTGACCACACCGGCCGGGATATCGGTCTCCTCGGTGATGATCGAACCGAGCGCCGCCGCGCACCACGGGGTGTCGGGGGCGGGTTTGAGGACGATGGTGTTGCCCGCGGCCAGCGCCGGTCCCAGTTTGGCGAAGTTGATCTGGTGCGGGAAGTTCCACGGGGTGATCGCCCCGACCACACCCACGGCTTCGCGGCGGATCACCCGCTGGGTACGGATCCCCATCGGCGCCGCTTCACCCAGTTCGGTTTCCCATTCGTAGTCCGCGGCCAGCCGGGTGGCGAAGCTCAGATCCTCGATCGGGCCCTCGAGCTGGGGGCCACTGGTGAACATGATCGGCGCGCCGACCTCGGCGACGGTGATCTCGCGCAGCTCGTCCGCGTGTGCCTTCAGCGCCGTCTGCAACTGTTCCAGGCAGCGCACCCGGAAGGCGTGGTCGCGTGACCAATCGGTCTCGTCGAAGGCGGTGCGGGCGGCGGCGACGGCGGCGTTCATATCGGCCGCGTCCGCATCGGCCGCGGTGCCGATGACCTCTTCGGTCGCCGGGTTCACATTGTCGAACACGCCGTTACCGCCGGCGACGAGGCTACCGCCGATCAGTAGTCGGGAGCTGTCGCCGGGCAGAAGACTGTTCATGAAAGACCCCAATACTGTCTGGACAGGTGTATGGAATATAGTCCGGACTCTTCTGGTAGTGCAAGAACTGGTTCTATCCTCGCGCGCTCCCCGCCGATCGTGCCCGATCCCGCCTCGCGATGCGCGCGACGGGCGGATCACGGCCCCGACCCCGGCATATTCGCGCAGTTGACCGGTCGATTCCCGTACGATCATTGTCGCAACGGCCCGCCACTGGTACCGTCCAGACACATGTCCAGCTATGTGTCTCCCCTCGGCGAGCGCACCGTCCCGCCCGGCGAGAACTCGTTATCGAAACAGAGGTGGATCCGATGACGGCAGCATCGTTGGAGCCGGTGACCTTCGACCCGTACGACTACGCCTTTCACGAGGACCCGTACCCGACATACGCCCGGCTGCGCGCGGAGGCACCGCTCTATCACAACCCGGAACTCGACTTCTACGCCCTGTCCCGGCACGCCGACGTGACCAATGCGTTCCGCAATGCCACGCAGCTGTCGAATGCCAACGGGGTCTCCCTCGACCCCGCCGCGTGGGGTCCCGATGCCCATCGCACCATGTCCTTCCTGGCCATGGACGATCCGCGGCATATGCGGATGCGGCGCCTGGTGTTCAAGGGTTTCACCCCGAAACGGGTCGCGGATATGGAAGAGCGTATCCACGAACTGACCCTCGAATACCTGGTCCCGGCCCTGGAACGCGGTGAGTTCGACTGGATCGAGGAGGTCGCCGGCAAACTGCCGATGGACGTCATCTCCGAGATGATGGGTGTCCCGGCCGCCGACCGTGCCGAGATCCGCCGGATGGCCGATATGGTCATGCACCGCGAGGACGGGGTCACCGATGTCCCGGACTCGGCGATCGAGGCCTCGCTGAACCTGGTCGTCTACTACGCGAACATGGTCGCCGAGCGCCGCGAGAAGCCCACCGACGATCTCACCTCCGCGCTGCTGGACGCCGAGATCGACGGCGATTCGCTCACCGACGACGAGATCATCGGATTCATGTTCCTGATGGTCGTGGCCGGTAACGAGACCACCACCAAACTGCTCGGCAACGCGCTGTACTGGGCCGCTCACAATCCGGAGCAGTACGCCAAGGTCGCCGCGGATCCGGAGCGCGTCTCGGATTGGGTCGAGGAGACCCTGCGCTACGACACCTCCAGCCAGATGGTCGCGCGGACCGCCACCGAGGATCTGGAATACCACGGCAAGGTGATCCCGGCCGGATCGAAGGTGCTGCTGCTGATCGGTTCGGCCAACCGTGACGCCGAAGTGTTCGACGACGGCGACAGCTACGACCTGGACCGCCCGGAGAAGGGCAATCTGGCCAGCTTCGGCGCCGGGGTGCATTTCTGCCTGGGTGCTCACCTGGCCCGGCTGGAGGCCACCGTCGCCCTGCGCGAATTCGCTTCGCGCGTGCAGTCCTACCGGGTGCGCGAGGACGGTATCGAGCGCGTGCACTCGAGCAATGTGCGGGGCTTCGCCAAGCTCCCGATCACCGTGGAGGTGCGGTAATGCCCCGGTTCGAACCCCATCCCGAGAAACGGGCCACCATCGTGGCCGGTGCGTCGTCCGGTATCGGCGCGGCCACCGCGGTGGAACTGGCCGCGCAGGGACATCCGGTGGCGCTCGGCGCGCGCCGGGTGGAAATTCTCGAGGAGCTGGCCGGCAAGATCCGCGCCGACGGCGGGACGGCCTTCGCGCATCGGCTCGACGTCACCGATCAGTCTTCCGTGGACGAATTCGTGGCCGCGGCCGAGGCCGCGATCGGCCCTACCGAGATCCTGGTCTCCGGTGCCGGCGATATCGAGTTCTCGCTCGTCCAGGATATGGAGCCCGCCGATTTCGCCCATCAGGTGCAGATCCATCTGATCGGTGCGCACCGGATGGCGCATGCCGTGCTGCCCGGTATGCTCGCGCGCCGCCGCGGCGATATCGTGCTGATCAGCTCGGATTGCGCCCCCACCCCGCGCCCGTGGCAGGGCGCCTACAGCGCGGCCAAGGCGGGGGTCGAGGCCATGGCGCAGCAGATGCGGATGGAACTCGAGGGCACCGGTATCCGGGCCTCCCTGGTACGGCCCGGCCAGACGTCGACCGGTATGGGAATGAACGCCACCCCCGAGGTCATCGGCCCGCTGCTGGAGTCCTGGCAGCACTGGGGCCTGGCGCGGCACCCGTACATGCTGCGCGCGAGCGATCTGGCGCGGGCGGTCTCGGCGGTCGTCGGTACGCCGCGCGGAGCTCATCTGGTGCTGGTCGAGGTGCAGCCGGAGGCGCCGCTGCGTCCGCTGCCGGACGAAGGGAAGGAATCCTGATGACAACCGCACTGCCTCCGGGTTTCGATTTCACCGACCCGGGTCTGTGGGAGCAGCGCAGCCCGGTCGAGGAGTTCGCGATGCTGCGCCGGACCGCGCCGGTGTGGTGGAACGCCCAGACCGACGAGGCCTCGGGTGGTTTCAACGACGGCGGGTACTGGGTGGTGAGCACCCTCGAAGACGTCAAGGAACTGTCCCGTAACCCGGAGCTGTACTCGTCGCAGCAGAAAGGTTCCATCGTCCGGCTGCCCGGTGACATCACGCCCGACCAGATGGCGCTGACCGGTGCGCTGCTGGTGAACATGGACCCGCCCAAGCATTCGAAGGTGCGCCGGATCGTCGCCAAGGGGTTCACGCCCCGTGCGGTGGAGGGGCTGCGGGACGCCCTCACCGAACGGGCGCACCGGATCGTGCACGAGGCGAAGAAAACCGGCGGCGGCGATTTCGTCACCCAGGTCGCCTGCGAACTGCCCCTGCAGGCGATCGCCGAACTGCTCGGGGTGCCGCAGGAGGACCGCCGCAAGGTCTTCGACTGGTCGAACCAGATGCTCAACTACGACGACCCGGAATACGGCGACCCCACCGTCGCGTCCGCGGAGATCCTCGGCTACGCCTGGAACATGGCCGAGCAGCGCCGCGGCTGCCCGGCCGACGATATCGTCACCCAGCTCGTCAACGCCGACGTCGACGGTGACGGCCTGGCCTCCGACGAATTCGGCTTCTTCGTCATCCTGCTGGCGGTCGCCGGGAACGAGACCACCCGCAACGCCATCACCCACGGGATGAAGGCGTTCGTGGACAACCCCGAACAGTGGCAGCTCTACCGGGAGCAGCGCCCGCGGACCGCGCCCGACGAGATCGTGCGCTGGGCGACCCCGGTGACCGCGTTCCAGCGCACCGCCACCGCGGACCATGTGCTGGGCGGGCAGGAGATCAAGAAGGGGCAGCGCCTCGGATTGTTCTACAGCTCGGCCAATTTCGACGAGGCCGGCTTCGAGAATCCGTTCACTTTCGATATCCTGCGCGATCCCAATCCGCACGTCGGGTTCGGCGGTACCGGCACCCACTACTGCGTGGGCGCCAACCTGGCCCGTCTGGAAATCGACCTGATGTTCAACGCGATCGCCGACGCCATGCCCGACCTGAAATCCGTCTCGGATCCGGTACGGTTGCGATCGGGGTGGATCAACGGAATCAAGAGTTGGCAGGTGCGCTACGAATGAACGTCCGAGATATTCCGGTGAACACATTGTCGGGTTCGGCCACCACGCTCGGTGAGCTGGTGGGTGACCGGGCGGTGCTGCTGGTCAATGTCGCGTCGAAATGTGGTCTGACACCGCAGTACACCGGTTTGGTGGAACTGCAGAAGACCTATGGCGACCGCGGTTTCAGCGTCGTCGGCTTCCCGTGTAACCAGTTCATGGGGCAGGAGCCGGGCACCGCCGAGGAGATCGCGCAGTTCTGCTCGACCACCTACGGGGTGGATTTCCCCCTGCTCGAGAAGGCGGATGTGAACGGCGATAACCGGCATCCGCTGTACCGGGAGGTCGTCGAGACCCCTGACGCCGAGGGTGCCGCCGGCGATGTGCAGTGGAACTTCGAGAAGTTCCTGATCAACCGGGACGGTACGGTGGCGGGCCGGTTCCGGCCGACCACCGCGCCCGATGCGGACACGCTGGTCGCGGCGATCGAGAAAGCGCTGTAACCGATGCCCTGACGGCTTATGATCGAGGCCCGCTCACCACCAGTGGTGAGCGGGCCTTTTTCACTTTCTACCTGCGCAAATGCCGTGCCGCGGCGAAATCCGGGCGCATTCGGTGAAAACCGTACCGCCGGGGTCGAATCAGCCATAACATGGACAACTGTCTGGACATAAATCCGGTTCTGTTCGGCGCGCCGGGGCGCCGAACGTCGCAAGGCAGGTGAGTGGTGGTACCCATACCCGACCGGTCCGATCAACAAACGACACTGCGCAAGATCTGGGCGGCCGTGCAGTACAAGCTCGCGGCGCTGGCCATGGTCGCGATGCTGGTACTGGTCGTGGCCGTCTCGCTGACGATGTTTCTCGGCGGCTTCACCCCGGAAAAACACGTCGCCGTGGTGGTCCCGCGCAGCGGGCTGGTGATGGACCCCGACGCCAAGGTGAAATTCCGCGGCGCGGAGATCGGCCGCGTGGGATCGGTCGAATCGGAGAACGGGCAGGTGCGGCTCGAACTCGACCTGAACCCCGACCTGATGCCGCTGGTCCCCGGCAATGCGCTCGTGGATATCCGCTCCACCACGGTGTTCGGTGCCAAATACGTGAATTTCGTCGAACCCGCCGACCCCGCGGGCCGATTGCGCCCCGGCCAGGAATTGCGCGGCGAATCGGTGACCGTCGAATTCAATACGCTGTTCGAACGGCTCACCGAAGTACTCGATATGGTCGAGCCCGCGAAACTCAACGCCACCCTCACCGCACTTGGCACCGCCCTGCAAGGGCGCGGCGAACAACTCGGCGATCTGCTGGTGAACGCAGACAAACTGTTGCGGGAGATCAACCCGAGCATGCCGGCACTCCGACACGATTTCCAGGCCACCGCCGCGGTCACCGACCTCTACGCCGATACCGCGCCCGACCTGCTCCGCACCGTGGACAACGCCACCGTGCTCAGCCATACCCTCACCGAGAACGAACAGAACTTCGACACGTTGCTGCTGGAGACGATCGGCCTGGCCGATACCACCGGGGCGGTACTGGCGGAGAACGAATCGAACCTGGTCACCGCACTCGATCTGCTGCGGCCCACCAGCGAACTGCTCAACGAGTACAAACCGGCCCTGAGCTGCGTGATCCGGGGTATCGCCAAGGCCATGCCGCTGGCCGAGGATCTGTTCGGCGGGCGCAATCCGGGCGCCTCGTTCAACGCGAGCTTCATGTACGGCGCACCCGCCTACGCCTACCCCGAAGACCTGCCCAAGGTCGCGGCGACCGGCGGGCCGCGCTGTGACGGCGTCGTGGAGCGGGTACCGGGCAGCCACGCCGACTACGTGGTCACCGATACCTCGGAGGTGCACCCGTTCATTCCGTCGACCCGGATCTTCCAGAACCATCCGACGGTGTTCGAGGTCCTGTTCGCCGGTATGCCGGGTATGCGCTGACCCGCCCGCCGGGAGGCCGGTGAGGAGCTACCCCGGGGCGGTGGAGGCCGCCGATGCTCGGGTGGGACGGTGGCCGGTTCCGGCCGGGGGGTGAGCGTCGCGCGCCCGCCCCTCAGCGCCCGCCAGGGCGGCAAGTAGACGGATACCCGGGAGCCGGTCGCTTCTCCGGGTCAGGGCGCGCGGAGGTCGGGTGCGTTCGCCGGCTGACCCGGGCCGGGGCGGACACACATCACACCGCCACACGGCTTATCGGTGAGTGCCGCCGGATTCGGGTGCACGGTCGGGCGCCGGTGTGCCGGCGCCCGCAACTCGTCGCGCCGGCGACCACGCGGACCGCGGGCGGTGCGGTGCCGCCTCAACGAGTCGCCTCCGCCCAGCGGGCTTCCGCACCTGCTGGACCTGTGAGAACCCGCATTGTTGTCCCGCTGCGGGTGCGCGTGGAGGCGCTGACGGAGCCGGAGCCGGCCACCGTATCGAACGGTGTCTCGACGGGCAGATCTGTCGGTGGCCGGTAGTGCATAGACATAGTGTCGCTCATCGTCGGCCGGGACGGTGTCACCGGGTTTGCCGGGAAGGTCGTACATCACGGCGCGACCAGCGGTCGGACAGGATCGGGTGGGCTCGACCAGCCGGCCCATATCCAGGGGAAACACCGTGCGTGGCGACTTGCGGCCGTGCCGTCGGCGCGCGAGCGTCGAGCTTGCGGATCCGAACAGTAGCTCGCCGGGCCGGCGCCGTGGCCGGCGACGCTGTGCGTCGAATCCGGTGAAACGGTTGTGCCGAGCCCGGCGAGGTCCTTGGGGTAGGGCGGTGGGTTCAAGAGGCCAGCGGCTGCGGCTGCTCGATCACCGAATAGTGCTCGGCGTTCCCGGTCAGCGGTGTGCTCGGGCGGCCGTCCACGCCGACCGGGATATCGCCGGCGAGGGTGATGCGGGTGAGCCGGCGGGGCTGGTTGTCGTAATCACTGATCGCGTAGTGCTGGGTGGCCCGGTTGTCCCAGATCGCGACATCACCGAGCGACCAGTTCCAGCGCACCGTGTTCTCCAGCCGGGTCACCCGGTCCTGGAACAGGCGGAACAGGGTCTGTGACTCGGTGGTCGAGAAACCCACGAAGTTCTTCACGAAATGCCCGAGCAGCAGGGCACGCTCGCCGCTCTCCGGGTGGACCCGCACCACCGGATGCTCGGTTTCGTACAGCGACGATTCGAACTCGGCGCGGTGCTCGCGGGCCTTGGCGTCCGGCTGCTGACCGTGGCGGGCCGCATAGTCGTAGACATTCGTGTGTACCGCGCGCAGGCTTTCCGCCAGCTGCCGCAGCGGTTCGGGCAGCGAGTTGTAGGCGGCGACGGTGGAGGCCCAGGTGGTGGAGCCGCCGTACGACGGGAGGGTCACCGCACGCAGGATCGAGGCCTTCGGGATCCGGTCCACGAAGGTGACATCGGTGTGCCAGCTGTTGGCGGCGCCGTATTCGGAGTCGATGGCGAGGGTCTTCTCACCGTGCGAGGTCACCGTGGGATGCGGAGTGGTCGGGCTGCCCAGCAGTTCGGCGAACTCGTACTGGCCGTCCTCGGTCAGCTGGTCCTGGCCGCGGAAGAAGACCACCTTGTGCTCCACCAGCGCGCTACGGATCACCTCCACGGCGGCCGGGCCGAGATCGCCGCCGAGCCGGACGCCGTCGATCCGGGCACCGATCTCGGCTCCCAGCTTGGCCACGACGGGGAGTGCGGTGGGAGAAGTGTTTTCGGATGTCATGGAGTACCTCACGGCTCGCAGCGGTTGATAACGCTTCCCGAGCACACCATCGGCCCCGTCCGCCGGAAAGGTTTGCGGTCGCGCTGAGCGCAACGCGCTCCCACCCGGATCGGCGCTGACGCGTCTAGCCGATGTGTTCGCGGAGATACGCGAGATCCTCGGCCATACCCTCTTCGGGCGTCTCCAGGACCACCGGGGCGTCGGCGGTGCGGCACACCTCCGCGAGGAGTTCGGGGTCGATGGTGCCGGTGGCGAAATTGGCGTGCCGGTCGGCTCCGGAATCGAAGGCGTCGCGGGAGGAGTTCAGGTGCACCAGATCGATGCGGCCGGTGATCGCGCGGATCCGCTCCACCACGCCGACCAGCTCTTCGCCACCGGCCCAGGCGTGGCAGGTATCGAGGCAGAACCCGGCACCGAACTCGCCGACCGCGTCCCACAACTTCGCGATCGTGTCGAAATGACGGGCCATCGCATGGTTTCCGCCGGCGGTGTTCTCGATCAGGATCGGCACCGCGAAACCGCCCTTGTCCTGCTGGCGTTCGAACAGTTTGCGCCAGTTGACGAAGCCGGCCTCCATCTCCTCGTCGGACCGCACGTGCCCGCCGTGCACGACCAGGCCGAACGCGCCGATCTCGGCGGCCGCCTGCGCCTGCAGGGCCACCGCATTGCGGGACGGCATCCGCAGCCGGTTGTTGGTACTGGCCACATTGATCTGATACGAGGAGTGCACCACCACATCGATCGGGCTGGCGAGGATCTGTTCGGTGGCGGGATGGGGGACGGGTTTGTCCCAGCTCTGCGGATCCACCACGAACAGTTGTACGACATCGGCGCCGAGTCGCTCGCCGTACCCGATCGGGTCGCTGTCCATCCGGACGTGTGCTCCAATGCGCATACGGTCAGAGTATCGGCCGCTGCCGACATCGGGCCCTCGTGTTGCGCCCGGGCGGTGCGGGAAGATACACCGGTAGAATCGTGCACGACCCGACGAGGGGGAATTCGGCGATGCTCCAGCCTGGTGAGGACTTCGCGGGCTATGCCATCCGGCGGCGGCTCGGTGTCGGCGGAATGGGCATGGTCTTCCTCGCCAGACATCCGCGGTTGCCGCGGCTGGTGGCACTCAAACTGCTCAACCCGGACCTGTACTCCGACAGGGAGATCCGGCTGCGTTTCGAACGCGAATCCGAACTCGCCGGCCGCCTCGAACATCCCAATATCGTCACCGTCTACGACCGCGGTGCCGAGGGCAAACAGCTGTGGATCTCGATGCAGTACGTGCCCGGATCCGATGCCTCGCTGGTGGACCTGCACGTCCTCGACCCCCGGCGGGCGGTGCAGATCATTGCCGATACCGGGGTCGCGCTGGACTTCGCGCACGCCAACGGTGTGCTGCACCGGGATGTGAAACCGGGCAACATCCTGCTCGCCAAACCGCCGATCGGGCAGCCGGAACGGGTGCTGCTCACCGATTTCGGTATCGCCGGGGTGCGTGACGCCGAAACCACCATCGCCGCGGCCGATACCATCACCGCGACCCTGGCCTACGCGGCGCCCGAGCAACTGACCGGTGCGAAATTGGATCATCGCGGTGACCAGTACTCACTGGCCTGCACGCTGTTCTGGCTGCTCACCGGATCGGGTCCGTATCCGGGTTCCAATCCGGCCGAACTCATCCAGGCCCATCTCCGCGCGCCGATTCCGCGGTTGAGCCGGATCCGGCCCGGGTTGCCGCCCGCACTCGACGATGTGCTGGCGCGCGCCCTGGCGAAAAGCCCGGCCGATCGCTTCCTCAGTTGTACCGAGTTCGCCGCCGCCGCGCGGCACGCACTGCGTCCGCCGAACCGCGGTGGGCACGCGCCGGGGCCGGGGGTGCGACTGCGGCCCGGGCCCCGGGTGCCGGGGCCTCCGGCATACGGTTCGGGCGAATTCGGGCAGCCCGGGGTGCGCGGCGGGCCGCCGTACCGGTCAACCGAGTATCGGCAGCCCGGTGCGGTACCGCCGGGGTACGGTTCGAGCGAGTATCGGCAGTCCGGTGCGGTACCGCCGCGGTACGGCTCGAGCGAGTACCGGCGGCCGCCGCCGGTGCCACCGCATGCGTCCAGCGAATACCGCCGCCCCGCCGGCCCGGGACCGTGGCACGCCGGTAATCGGCCGGTGTCCGGGGCGGGCGAGCCGTCACCCGCCGCGAGCGAATTCCGGCCGCCCGGCCCCGGAGCGCGACGGTCGGTCCCGGGCGATCTGCCGCGGCCGGATTCATCCCGGCCGGCTCCGGCCGAACCCGCGGTTATCGACCTGCCCGGTTTCCGCCGCCGTCCGGGTGCGAGCACACCGGTACCGGAGCCGGGCGGATCGCCGCCGCCGGATCCGGGTGGCGCACCACCGCAACCAGGCGGTACGCCCTGAGGCCGGTGGGCCGGAACGCACACCGGCCGCCAACGGCCGGCGTAGCGGGCAGCGGGGGAACGGGGGCCGGTGGACATCCGATGCCTCGGTGTGCGAAGCGGCCCCCGCCTGCCCGGTGGTGCGGTGGTTCGCATGCTGGTGAGCCGGGAGGCGAGAGCCGCCGGTGAGGTATCGGCTCCTGCTATGGTTTCGATGATTTCGCGTGACCGAACCGATGCGGTCCGGTCACGCTTTTCGTCTACGCACGCGTTTCCGGTGGGTCCCGGCGGCGCGGCGGGAATTGGAGCGGACATGCTGGCCAACGGCGATGTATTCGCCGGCTATGTCATCGACCGGCAACTCGGCCGCGGTGGGATGGGCTCGGTCTATCTGGCGAAACATCCGCGGCTGCCGCGGATGACGGCGCTGAAACTGCTGAATCGGGAAATGTTCTTCGATAAGGAGGTGCGCGCCAGATTCGAACGGGAGGCCGATCTGGTCGCCCGCCTGGACCATCCCAATATCGTCACGGTGTACGACCGCGGGCTCGACGACGAGCAGCTGTGGATCTCCATGCAGTACATCGACGGTATCGACGCCGCCTCGGTCGATCCGCAGAAACTGCCCCCCGAACGGGCCGTGCAGATCATCGCCGAAACCGCGTCCGCCCTGGATTACGCGCACGGTATGGGCGTGATGCACCGCGATGTCAAACCGGCCAACATCCTGCTGGCCCGCTCGACCGGCGGCCGCGGTGAACGGGTCTACCTGACCGACTTCGGGATCGCCCGGCTGCGCGACGACACCGGGCACCTCACGCAGACCGGCACTTTCACCGCCACGCTGGCCTACGCCTCACCCGAACAGCTCACCGGCGCCGATCTGGATCACCGCTCGGACCAGTACTCGCTGGCCTGTTCGCTGTACTGGCTGCTCACCGGCAACGGTCCGTTCACCGCGACCAATCCCGCCGGCGTCATCCAGGGGCATTTGCAATCGCCGCCGCCATCGCTGCACGCGGCCCGGCCCGAGCTGCCGCCCGCACTGGACGCGGTGCTCGCCAAGGCCATGGCCAAACGCCCCGACGACCGCTTCACCTCGTGCAGCGAGTTCGCCGAGGCGGCGAAGCTGGCGCTGACCTCGCCCGGTTCGCCGGGTATCCAGTCGGCGCTGCCGCCCACCGCGGTGGCGTCGCCCTACGCGCCGCAGAACGCCCCGTACAACAGCGGCGCGAACCCCTATCCCAGTACCGCGGCGCCGCAACCGTATGTCGCCGGTACCCAGGCGCAGCCGTACGCCAGCGGAGTTCAGCAGGGGCAGCCGTACGCGAGCGGCATCCAGCAAGGGCAGCCGTACGCCAGCGGTGTGCAGCAGGGACAGCCGTCCTACCCGAGCGGTTACCAGCAGCAGCCGGCCGAGATGGGCGGGCGGCCGAACAGCGATATGCATCAGCAGCCCTACGGGAGCGGCCCGGGTTATCCGGCGCCGGTCGGCCAGCCGTACGTGGGCGGTCCGGGCGGCTACACCGGGCCCACCAGCTATCCGCAGCCGATGTCGCAGGTCGCGCCGGGCGGGCCGCCGCCCCGGAAATCGAATACCGGTCTCATCGCCGCGATCTGTATCGGGCTCGTGGTACTGATCGGCGTGGTGATCGGTGTCGTGGCCCTGGCCACCAGCAGTGGTGGCAGCGAAGGCGTCGACACCGAGGCCGGTAAGACCTCGACACAGACCTCCGTCGCACCGGTGCCGGCCACCGCGGACTCCATCAGCAAGGAATTCCCGCAGATGGTGCCCGCGAACAAGGACGAAGAAATCGGTTACAACGGCGCGAAATGCTGGGAAACCGATGACGGCTACACCCCGAGCCCCGACGACGGCGAACCCGATTTCGGGAAATGGGCCTGGCAGTGGCGCTGCTACGGCGGCGCCGACAACGACGACCCGTTCTACCGTATCTACGTCTACGACTCCGCCGACGAGGTCGACTCGGTGGTCAAGGGCCTGCCGGCCACGGCCGAGAAATCCAGCGACACCAACGGCGGCCGCACCTACACCAACTACAAATGGGACAGCGACGGCCCGAAAATGGTCACGGTGTTCAGCAACCATCCGGAACGGGCGCAGTACCTGATGTACACCGACGGCATCGTCGGCACCATCCCCGAGATGGTCACCTGGTGGAAGTCAGCGCCCCTGAACTGAGGGGTACAACGGGGACGGTTGCGCTCCCGGGTAGGCGAAGGTGTGTTCCGGCTGCCGGTGGTGGTGCGTCATACCGTCGCGCTACCCGGGGATGACGGCAGGGAACGCCGGGTCAGGGGTATCCCGGATGGCGCGGTCGGGCGCGGGCCGACAGACTGGACGCATGACTGCTCATGCTGTCGACACGGACTCGGCCGGTCCCGGGTCCGCTGTTGCCGCCGGTGCCATCGAACTCACCAAGGTTTACGGATCGGGGGATACCCGGGTGACCGCGCTGGACGCGGTATCGGTCGATTTCGCCCGCGGGGAATTCACCGCGATCATGGGCCCGTCCGGATCCGGGAAATCCACCCTCATGCACTGCCTCGCCGGGCTCGACGCGGCGAGTTCGGGGCAGGTGCGGATCGGTGACACCGAGCTCACCGACCTCTCGGACAAGGAGATGACCGCCCTGCGGCGCGACCGGGTGGGATTCGTCTTCCAGGCGTTCAACCTGGTCCCCACGCTCACCGCGCTGGAGAACATCACCCTGCCGCTCGATATCGCCGGCCGCGAACCCGACCGGGAATGGCTGGCGACCGTGCTGAAACGCCTCGGCCTGGAGGACCGGCTCGGCCACCGGCCCAGCGAACTGTCCGGCGGGCAGCAGCAGCGGGTGGCGTGCGCGCGGGCGCTGGCCGGGAAGCCGGAGATCATCTTCGGCGATGAACCCACCGGCAACCTGGACTCGCGGTCGTCCGGTGAAGTGCTGTCGATCCTGCGTGCCGCGGTGGACGAATTCGGCCAGACGGTGGTCATCGTCACCCACGAACCGACCGCCGCCGCGTACGCGGACCGGGTGATCTTCCTGGCCGACGGCCATATCGTCGACGAGATGCGCGATCCGACCGCCGATACGGTGCTGGACCGGATGAAGGCTCTGGAGGTCCGGTGATCCACGGTTACCCAACCGCGCACCGGAAGCACGGCGCGTGCACCGGCGGATCGGCTCGCCCGGCCGGCCGGGACGCCGCGCGTGCCCGCATCACGGTGGGGGTGCGGTAGTGGCCGCACACCCTATGCGCACCGTCGCGCTGCGTAATCTCGCCGCGCACAAGGTCCGGCTGGTGCTGACACTGCTGTCGGTCGTGCTCGGGACCGCGTTCATCGCGGGTTCGTTCGTTTTCACCGATACCCTGCAGCGTACTTTCGACGGCATTTTCGCGGGCGAAGCCAAGGGCGTCGATGTGCGGCTGAGCCCCGAGGAACGGCAATCCGCCGGTATCCCACAGGAAGTCGCCGACGCGGTGGCCGCCATGGACGGGGTGCGGACCGTGGCCCCGGGGATCGAAGGGGCGGTGGTACTGCTCGACCCCACCGGTAAGAAAGCCGTCCAGACCGGCGGCGCCCCGAGCATGGGCACGGTCTATCTGCCGCCCGAGCGCTCGGTCGCCGAACCGGACCCGTTCGTCGCCGGAACACCACCGGCCGCACCCGGCCAGATCGCGCTCAACACCACCGCCGCCGAACGCGCCGGTCTCACCGTCGGCGAGCACACGAAAGTGCTGGTGCCCTCGCACGGGGGCCCGATCGATGTGACCCTCACCGGCATCTACGCGCCGGCCGCGGATACCGGCGGATTCATCGGGGTGCAGTTCACCGAGGCACAGGCCCGCGAGCTGTTCACCGACGGATCACACGTCGCCTACCTCGATATCGCGGCCGACGGAATCCCCGGCGATACGCTGCGCGACCGGCTGTCCATGCTCTACCCGGACTACAAGGCGCAGAACGGCGATCAGGTCCGCGTGGAGATGAAGGCCGAGATCTCCGAGGCACTGAACTTCCTGAACTACTTCCTGCTCGCGTTCGGCGCGATCGCGCTGATCGTGGGCACCTTCATCATCTACAACACGTTCTCCATGCTGGTGGCGCAGCGGTTGCGGGAGCTGGCGCTGCTGCGGGCCGTCGGCGCGGGCAGCGGGCAGGTCGGGCGCTCGGTGGTCGCCGAGGCGCTGATCGTCGGCGTGCTCGGCAGCCTGCTCGGCCTGCTCGCCGGTATCGGGCTCGCCTACGGACTGGCCGCGGTGCTCAACGCGTTCGACCTCGGGCTGCCGACCGGGCGGATGACCGTACTACCGCGCACGGTACTGGTGGCGTTCGTGGTGGGTCTGCTGGTGACCGTGGTCAGCGCCTATGCGCCGGCCCGGCGTGCCTCCCGGATTCCGCCGGTGCAGGCGATGCGGGAGGAGTTCGCCTCCGCCGGAGAAACGCTGCGGAACCGGACCGTCGCGGGCGTGCTGCTGGCCGTCGTGGGTGTGGTGCTGGTGGTACTCGGCGCCCGCAACACCGGTGGTGGCGCGGCGGCGGTGGTCGGGGCGGGCGCGCTGGCTCTGATCCTCGCGGTGCTGTTCGCGGCGCCGGCGCTGTCGCGACCGGTGCTGGCCGGCCTGGGCTGGCTGATCAAGCCGTTCGGGCCGATGGGGCAGATGGCCCGCAACAACGCGATCCGCAACCCGCGCCGGACCGCCGCCACCGCGTTCGCGCTGACACTCGGCTTGATGCTGGTCACCGCGATCGGGATGCTCGGCGAATCGGCCAAGGTCAGCATCTCCCGGCTCGTCGATCAAGGCGTGGAAGCCGATTACGTACTCGCCGGGCCACAGATGATGGGCGTGCCCACCGGCGCGAGCGACGCGGTGCGCGAGAAGGTACCCGCGGCGGCCGAGGTCGTCGGGCTGCGCGGAGTGGTGTTGAAGGTGGGCGACGACGACGAATTCGGTACGTCGCCGGACGGCCCGCTCGAACAGGTCGTGAATATCGATATCCGCAGCGGCACAACAGCTCTGGGCGATTCGGATATTCTGCTCGGCGAAGACGAGGCGACCGAGCACGGTGTCGGCGCCGGCGACCGGTTGACGATCAACACGCTGGACGGCACCGAGATCCCGCTGACCGTATCCGGTGTGTACGCGGATTCGCCGGTACTGGGCCCGCTGATCGTGCCGAACGCGGTCTTCGAGAAGGCGATGCCGCCGGCCATGCGTACCGACGCCGCGGTGCTGATCAAGGCCGAACCAGGCGCCGATCTCGCCGCCATGCGCACCGACCTGGAACGCGCCACCGAGGAATTCGTCATCGTCCAGGTCCAGGACCGCGAGGAATTCAAGGGCGAGAACGCGAAACAGATCAACAATATGCTGGCGATCCTGTACGGGCTGCTGGCGTTGGCGGTGGTCATCGCGGTGCTCGGTATCGTCAACACGCTGGCTCTCTCGGTGGTGGAGCGGCGGCGCGAGATCGGTATGTTGCGTGCCGTCGGTACGCAGCGATCCCAGGTCCGGCGCACCATCTACCTCGAGTCCATGCTCATCGCGGTGTTCGGCGCGATAGTCGGGGCGGTGCTGGGCCTGGGGCTGGGCGTCGGATTCCTGCGGACGCTACGCGATTTCGGGCTGGATCAGATCGCGGTGCCCTGGGATCAGCTGGTGTACATGTTGATCGGCTCCGCCATCGTGGGTGTGCTGGCCGCATTGTGGCCCGCGGTGCGCGCGGCCCGCACCCCACCGCTGGCCGCTATCGCCGACCTCTGAGGTCGGTACCGGCCGGGCATCGTGCCCGGCCGGTACCGGCTCGTCGAACAGTCGGTGCGACCGCCGGCGTCACTGCCGGTCGGTGCCCCAGTGCCGGAGGTCGCCGCGGTTCAGGGCTTCGGCGAGCAGGTCCGGGAAACGGTCCGGGGTGCAGGCGAACGCGGGGACGCCGAGCGCGGCCAGCGCGGCGGCGTTCTCGCGATCGTAGGAGGGGGCGCCGTCGTCGGAGAGCGCCAGCAGCACCACCACCTGTACCCCGGCTTCCTTCATGGTGTTGATCCGGCGCAGCATTTCCTCCCGGACGCCACCTTCGTACAGGTCGGAGATGAGGAAGAACAGGCTGTCGGCGGGCCGGGTGATGAGCGACTGACAGTAGGCGATGGCCCGGTTGATGTAGGTGCCGCCGCCGAGCTGGGTGCCGAACAGGACGTCCACCGGGTCGGCGAGTTTCTCGGTGAGATCGACGACCTCGGTATCGAAGACCACCAGCGACGTGCGCAGCGACCGCATGGATGCCAGCACCGCGCCGAACACCGAGGAGTACACCACGCTCGAGGCCATCGAACCGGATTGATCGATCGCCAGGATCACATCGCGGTGCACCGCCTGGGCGCGCCGGCCGTACCCCACCAGGTGCTCGGCGATGATGGTGCGCTGTTCGGGCAGGTAGTTGGCGAGGTTCTTGCGGATGGTGCGGTCGAAGTCGATATCGCGGGGTTTGGGCCGCGCGGTCCGGGTGGCCCGGTTCAGTGCCCCGCTCACGGCGGCGACCGTGCGGGTGGCGATCCGTTCCTCGATCTCCTTCACCACCTTGCCGACGACCATCCGGGCCGTCGATTTGGTGGTCTCCGGGATCACCCGGTTCAGGCTGAGCAGCGTGCCGACCAGGTGGACATCGGGTTCGACGGCCTCCATCAGTTCGGGTTCGAGCAGCAACTGGGTGAGGTTGAGCCGGTCCACCGCATCACGCTGCATCACCTCGACCACCGTCGACGGGAAATAGGTGCGGATATCGCCGAGCCAGCGCGCCACCCGCGGCGCGGACCCACCCAGACCACCGGAGCGGTCACCGCCCGACCGCCCGCTACCTACGTCATAGACTGCGGCCAGGGCCTTGTCGACGGCCGAATCATCGGCGCCGCCGAGGCCGCCGAGCGCGGGTTCGGCGGCGGAGCCGAGAACGAGCCGCCAGCGGCGCAGCCGCTCCTGCTCCGGAACCGCTTGTCGTGCAGTGTTGTTCACGCTGGTACCCCCAGGATGTCGGCGACAGCCCGCAGGACGAGTCCACCGCGTACGGGATCGGTGTCGGTGGCGGCGGCCGGGCGGGCCGGGTCGCGGTCGCGGACCGCCGAGCCGATGGCCCGGCGCTCACCGGATTCGAACGCCCCGAAGGTGCGGCGCAGCAGCGGCACCACTTCCATGAATTGCTCGCCGGACAGTCCGGCGAGCCAGTTGTCGATCAGGCGCAGCAATGCCCGGTCGTGCACCAGCACCAGGCCCCGGCCGCCGACGAAACCGTCGACCCACGCGGCCTTGGCGGCCGCGGTGTTGCCGATCGAAAGCGCCGCCGCCAGCCGGCGGGCCGCCTCCTCGGTATCGAATCGGCCGGCGTCACAGAGCAACCGGACCACCCGCCCGGTCAGCAGGCCGTGGATATCCGGGCGGTCGGCCAGCCGGTCCAGCGCGGCGAGCCACTGGTCGGTGGAGCCGGCGTGGTCGCGGGTGTGTATCGCGGCGGTGACGGTATCGAGCTGGGTGCGCAGCGCCGCGGCGGTATCGTCGCCCAGGCCGGTGACCGCCGCAGGGAGGCCGGCGCAGATCCGCACGAGCATATTGTCGGCGACCCGCGCCAGGGCCGGCGTATCGGTGCCGCGGACATCGCCGTAGCGCAGCGTGCGCAGCACACCGGGCAGGGCGGCGAGCAGATGGGTGATGTCGTGATCGATCGCGGCCGCGGAGCCGAGGCGGTCGATGAGACCGTCCAGGGCGCCCGGGAGATCGGCCAGCAGTGCGAATTCCAGGGCGTCGGTGAGTTCGGCGACACCGCTGCCGTCGCGGCCGGCGGTATCGAGGAGCTTGGCCTCGGCGGCCGCCTGCACGGTGGTACCCCAGCGGGCCGCTTCGATCACCCGGACCGCGAACTCCGGTTCCCAGCGCAATTCCCAGGTCTCCCGGAAGGTGCCGGTGGACTGGACCGAATCGTGCCCGGGGACACCCCAATCCACCCCGAGCAGCCGCAGCCGGTGCAGCAACTGCGATTTGGCGATATCGCGGTCTTTGCGCAAATCCAGGTCCAGCGTGCGGGCGAGGGCCTCTTGTTTCAGGCGCAACGTCCGGGCTTGGGCGCGCAGGTCGGCTTCCAGCGGCACAGTCGGGGTTTCGGCCGGAACGGTCCCGAGCGCTTCACCCACGACGAGTTCCTCGCCGACGAGCCGCAGCACGGTGTCGTCGCCCTCGCACAGCACCGCGCGGGTCGCCTCGGTGACCTCGGACAGCCCGGCCAGCGGCCGGCCGCGCAGCGCGGCGAGGGTCTGGGCCAGCCGGACGGCCTCGATGATATGGGCACTGGACACCGGCAGATCGTGGCGGCGCAGCAGCCCCGCAACCTTGGTGAGCCAGGACGCGATCGGCTGTTCGGTCTCGCTGAACAGGTGGTGGTACCAGCCGGGGGAGGTGACTCCGGCCCCATAGCCCGTGGCCGCGGCCAGCCGCGAATGCGTCCACGGCACCCAGGTGAGACCGGCCTTGACCTTCGGAAGCCCTTTCAACAGAGCCTGATCGGCGTTTGCGGGGCCGAGGGGGTCGCATAAGGCCGGTGCGTGCCAGGCGCCGCAAACCACCGCGATCCGCCGCGCCCCGTCCTTGCGCGCCCGGCGCAGCACCTGCCGCATATGCGCTTCACGGATGAGCGTATGCCGATCGATGACCAACGGATCCAGCGGGATTTCGCCCGGCTCGCCACCGCCGTCCTCCGCGCCACCGCCGGCCACCCCGCCGGAACCGGGTGCGGTGGCATTACCGGAACCGGGTGCGGTGGCATTACCGGAATCGGCTGCGGTGGTATCGCCGGCTGCGGCTGCACTCCGCGGACCGGTACCGGCAGCATCGCCCGCACTGCCGGCGGTGGGGCTCGCGGGGGCGGACGACCCCCCGGATGGCGGGTCGGCGGGTACACCGCCCGGGCTGGGTAATTCACCCGGTCCGCGGGCGGCGGGCCCGGCCGCGGTACCCGTTTCCCGGGATGGGGGATCGGCGAAGTCTGTCGAGCCGGGCGCCTGGCGGCCCGCTGCAGGTTCCTCCGGGTCGTCGGAAAGGGGCGCCATGACGGCGGTTTCGCGTAACGCCGCCATGGCTTCGGTGATCGCGGGGAATGTCCCGGCGTCCGTGCTCGATTCGACGACCGCGTCCCACCAGCGTTCGGCGTCGTCGTAGCCGCCGGCGGCGGCGAGTTCGGCCAGCGCGTCCCGGCCGCCGCCGGTGTCGTCGGCGGCCAGGACCGTCGAGGCCGGGAGATCGCAGAACCGGACGGGGATACCGTTGCCGACGGCGTAGCGCAGGGCCTGCCATTCCGGCGAGAACTCGGCATACGGCCAGAACGCCGCGCGCGCCGGTTCGTCGGCGACATAGCCCAGCAGTGCGACGGGTGGCGCCATGGTGTCGGCGGCGACATGGGTGACCAGCGGGTCGGCATCCGCCGGCCCTTCGATCAGGACCATATCCGGCCGGAACTCCTCCAGCGCCAGCCGCAGCGAGCGCGCCGAACCCGGACCGTGATGCCGGATTCCGTAGACCCGGGTCTCGCCGTCGCCGGAACCGCTCGTGCTCTGTCGACCCGGCATGGGTGCGGGCCCTGCGTGGTGACGCTGCGCTACCGCCTCCGGGCCTGACGCACTCATGCCGTGAGCTCCCGGCAGGCGCGGTAGAAATCGGACCATTCGTCGCGTTCGCGGACCACGGCCTCGAGGTATTCCGTCCACACCACCGCGTCGGCCACCGGGTCCTTGATCACCGAACCGACGACGGCACCCGCGATATCGCCGGCCCGCAGCACACCGTCACCGAAATGCGCCGACAGCGCCATCCCGTTGGTGATCACCGAGATGGCTTCGGCGGTGGACAGCGTGCCCGACGGGGACTTGAGTTTGGTCCGGCCGTCGGCGGTGATACCCGCGCGCAGTTCCCGGAAGATCCGCACCACGCGGCGCACTTCCTCGGCGGCCGCCGGTACCTCGGGCAACTCCAGCGCCGAACCCAGTTGCTCGACCCGGCGGGTGACGATATCGATCTCCTCGGCCTCGCTGCCCGGTAGCGGCAGGACCACGGTGTTGAACCGGCGGCGCAGGGCCGAGGACAGTTCGTTCACCCCGCGGTCGCGGTCGTTGGCGGTGGCGATGATGTTGAAACCCTTCGCTGCCTGCACTTCGGCGCCGAGTTCGGGGATCGGGAGGGTTTTCTCCGACAGGATGGTGATCAGCGCGTCCTGCACATCGGAGGGGATCCGGGTGAGCTCCTCGAGCCGGGCGATGGCCCCGGTGCGCATGGCGTTGAGCACCGGGGAGGGTACGAGGGCGGCGTCGCTGGGACCCTCGGCGAGCAGCCTGGCGTAGTTCCAGCCGTACCGGACGGCCTCCTCCGCCGTACCCGAGGTGCCCTGTACCAGCAGCGTGGAAGAACCGCTGATCGCGGCCGAAAGGTGTTCGGAAACCCAGGTTTTCGCAGTTCCGGGCACGCCGAGCAGGAGCAGGGCCCGATCGGTGGCGAGGGTGGCGACCGCGACCTCCATGAGCCGGCGGGGGCCGACGTACTTCGGCGTGATCACCGTGCCGTCGTCCAGGGTGCCGCCCAGCAGGTAGGTCACCACCGCCCACGGGGACAGTTTCCACGAGGGCGGGCGGGGCCGGTCGTCGGCGGCGGCCAGCGCGCTCAATTCACCGGCGAAGGACTGTTCGGCGTGCGGGCGCAGCAGCGGCGCGGCGGGGGCGGATTCGGTGGTGGTCACGTGAGCTCCTCGAGCATTGCGGATCGTTGGTGGAGTTGGTGGGCGAGCAGGTTCAGCGCGGCCGTCCAGTCGCCGTCCTCGCAGCGGCTCGCCAGGGTTTCGGCCGCGTGCGCACAAGCGGGTGGCATATGGCAGGCGGCCGTGTGCAGCAGTGAACGGTGCGCGGCCGGCCGGGTGCCGGGTGCGCCCGGCCGGCGCGTGGCGGTGCGGGCCCGTTCCTCGAACAGATGCAGGAGGTGCCGGGCCACCTCGTCCGGCCAGGGCCGGGCCACCGCGGGCAGCAGGGATTCGATCTCCGACAGCCAGGAGGCATCCAGGCGCAGCAGGTGACGTGCCTGTTCCGCCGCCGGTAGCAATGCGAACAGTTCCCGCCGCCGGAGTATGGCCGAGTTCGAGGGGGTACCCACCGCGAACAGCGCCGCGGCCCACTCGATATCACGCCGCACCAGCGCCGCGTCCATCCAGCCGTCGAACAGCGGCTGACGGAACCGGTCCTCGACCCGCGCAGCGACGGACTGCCGCGGGGAACCCAGCGGGCCCGACCAGTACCCGAGCGGCAGGGTCGCGACGAGCCGGCGCAGCCGGGCCGCGGTCCGGTCGGGCTGTCCGTTCCAGCGGTAGCCGAATTCGGCGGTGCCATCGGTGAATCCGTCGCGGACGGCGGCCTCGTCCAGCGTTTCCGGGATGTCCACGATCAGTTCGGGCGCCTCGTCCGCACCGGTACGTGCGCATTTCAGCCACGCGGTGGCCCGTTCGGACATCCGGGCGGTGAACGCCGAATCCGGTAGCCGGGCCAGTAACCCCGCGGCGGTGCGCCGTACCTCGCCACGGCGATCCCGCAGCGCACGTTCGAGCAGATCCTCGTCGGCGGGGCCGAGGCCGTCGGCCAGTACGGCCAGCAGATCGGCCTTCGGTGCGCCCGACTCCCGCGGCCAGGCGGCCTCGAGCGTTTCGCGGGCGGCCGCGGGGTCGCGCCGGCGGAGGGCGGCCAGCCACTGGATCCGCTCCGGCGGTAATCCCAGCCGCCAGGTGTCGGCGCTCGGCTCCGGTTGCGCGGTATCGCGGCGGACCAGCGGATGCCAGCGGGGAAACCATTCGGCCAGCCAGCGGCCCCGAGTACCCGCGAGCCGTAACGCCGCCTCGCGGAGCTCGCCGTCGCGGGCAGCGAATTCGAGCAGTTGGCCGACCAGGCGATCCGGCGCGCGGAAATCGTGCGGTTCGGCGGCGGCGAACCATTCCGCGAGATATTCCGGCTGCGAATCGATCAGCGACGCCAACCGGTCGGCCGCGGCGGCGGGCAGCAGCGGCCGCGGATCCTCGGCTGCGGGCGCGGCCGGCAGGTCGGCGTGGACGGGTAGATATCCGCCGCGCGCCCAGGCCATTTCCAGTGCGGTGGCTTCGAGCAGCCGCTGTGCGGCGTCCGTGCCGGGCAGGGCGGCGGCCGCCGCGGCGACCGCTTCGGGCAGCGGCGGCAGTGCGGCGCCGCCGCGGCCGGTACCGAGCAGTGCGATCGAGGCTGCTTCCGGGCCGGCGGTGACGGCGGTGTGGGTGGCGTCGGCCACCGGGCCGGCATCGTGGAATTCGCCGTCGGCCAGCACCGAAACAGCTTCCAGCCGGCGGCCGTTCCACAGCCCGAAGACCGTGACCGGCCGGCCGCCGGAGAAAGCGAGCAATCGCCATGGCCGGGCGGGTTCCACCAGCGGTATCGCGGTGCCGTCGGGTTCGGCGAGCAGCCAATCGGCGCCCGTCCGGGTCGGTACGACGGCGCGCAGCAGCACCGGCCACGATTCCAGCCACGGATCGGCCGCGGCGGCCGCGCTGAAGGCATGCAGCGCATCGGCGATGGTGCCGGCGCCGGAGGTGGCCGCGACCCCGCCCGTATCCGGTGCGGCCGCACCGGAACCGGCCGCACCGGCCAGTGCCCGCAGGGGAGCGGCCCCCGGATAGAAGTGCAGATCCGTTTCCGCCACCAGGCCGATCGGTGGCACTTGGGCGGAGAAGACCGGTGACCCGTGCGAATGGTCGATCAGCAGCGCCCAGCGGCCGGTGCGCACTCCGTACAGCCAGCTGAGGCGGGTGTGCAACCGGTCTTCTTCGCTGGTCCGCATGCCCAGGGTGACCCACCGGTCGCGTACCGCGGGTTCGGCGAGTGCGGCTTCGGCCGTGACGGGGTAACCGATATGCGCACGCACCGTGGCGGCGAGCGGCTCCGCCAGCGCATCCAGTTTCGTATATGCGGCGAGCAGTAGCCGCAGCCAGGCGAACCGGCCCAGTACCACCTCCGGCCAGTTCGACCGCCCGATCACCGCCGCCGGCAACCGGCGCAGTGCGGTCGCGACGCCTGGAGCTTGGGCGTCGACCATCCGGGCGGCGACGGCTTCGAACGCGGCCGGCGACCGATCCGTCTGAGCCAATCCGGTGCGGATCTGATCGGCCAGCCAGGTATCGAGTTCGGCCGCCCCGGCCGCGACCCGCTCGTGCCGCTGTTGCGTCGCGGCCGCGCTCGGCGCCCGGTTCTTCCTGGGCGCCGCCGCCTTCTCGACGCGGCGGCCGATCCACTCGGCGGCGAAATCGGCCGTTTCGGCGGTTTCACCGACCGTGCCCCCGGCCCACAGCAGCAGCAGCGACAGTGCGTGTTTGCACGGGAATTTCCGGCTCGGGCAGGAACATCGGAACGCCGGCCCGGACAGGTCGACGATCGTCTGGTAAGGCGTCTTTCCGCTGCCCGCGCACAACCCCCAGAGCGCGGTATCGCACCATCCGGTGCCGGACCATTTCCCGGCGAGTTTGCGTGCGGCGGTGAGTGAACTCGCATCCGGGGCGAGTGCTGTCACCTGGTTCTCCGACCACCGCTGTGTCATCCGGTGATCCCATATCGTTCGGTCATCGTGCCCCGTTTCTCGGTCGCAAGAGTTCTATCGCACCCCACCGACACCGGCCGGGCGGCGTCTGCGGCGGTATCGGAAGAGGTTGTCGCCGAGAGGTATTCGCGCCTTCCTTCACTTGCGAATCTGCCGGACCTCTGGCATTCTGTTCTGTTCGGCCAGACCGAGCCGCCCTCGAGGGTGCAACACCAACGAGCTGCCCGACGGGGTTGGCGAGGGGTGGCCATCGGCCTCCGTTCCGGATCGGCCGATGACCAGATCCCATCCCCGCGGGCAGGTTCGACCATCCCGCCCGCCCCTGCGTGCGGACCGTCCGTGTCCCGGACGCCGGTTCCGCCGCGAGCTGTCCGATCGGGTTGCCATCGGGTAGCGTTCGGCAAAGCTTTCGATCGTTCGATCACACCAGGGGCCGGGGTGCGCGTGTGATCTCGAAGGGGGTGGAGAAATTCGTGGAACCTGTGCGTGAGAAATCCCGGGAGTCTCCCGCGCGGCCGGGTGCGCTGCTGCTACGGCAGCTGGAGTCGGAACCCGACCTGCCGAGTGAAGTCGCCACGGTGATCCGGGCGGCCCTCGCCACACCGGCGGCCGCCGGCGAGACACCTTTCGAGCACGGCGGGATCTTCCTGCGAGCCGTCCGTGTCGAGGGTTTCCGGGGGATCGGCCCCGAAGCCGTGCTGGAACTGCCGGCCGGGCCCGGTCTCACCCTCGTCACCGGGCGCAACGGCAGCGGGAAATCGAGTTTCGCGGAGGCCGCCGAACTCGCGCTCACCGGGGCGAATCGGCGCTGGGACGGCCGTTCGGCCGCGTGGCGGGAGGGCTGGCGCAATCTGCATCGGTCCGATCCGGTCCGGATCGAATTGGAGTTGCACACCGACGGCCCGCACCCGGAGGTGACGGTTGCCCGCGAATGGCTGCCCGGCGAGCCGCTCACCGGCGGTAGCTGGACCCAGCACCGCGACGGCGCGCCCGGCACAGCCTTCCCGTACCGCGAGTGGGCCCTGCCGATGGAGCTGTACCGGCCGTTCCTGTCCTACAGCGAACTCGGCGCGCTGGTCGACGGGAAACCCAGCGAGCTGTTCGATGCGCTGCACCAGTTGCTCGGACTGGACGAACTGATCGCCGCGCACGAAGCGATCCGCTCCCGGCGCCTGGCACTGGAAAGTGCGGCCCGGGCGATGCGGCGCGAGCGGCCGGCGCTGCTGGCCGAACTGGCGGGAGTCGCCGATCGGCGGGCGCGGCACGCCGAACGGATCCTGCGTCACCCCGACCCCGATCTCGGCGAGCTGGCGCAACTGCTGGCCGATACCACCGGCGGCCGGGAACCGGCGGCCCTGCGTACCGTGCTCGCGCTCGAACTGCCCTCCCCGGCGCGGATGGCCACGCTGCTCGGGCGGCTGCGTGCGGCGCAGGCCGCGGTATCGGCGGCGACGGTACCGGAATCGGTCGCCGACCTGCGCATACTCGAGCTGTTGCGGATCGCGTATTCCCATGTCGCCGAACAAGACAGTGCCACCACCCCGGCCGGCGACCGTATCGCGGAAGTCGGCCGGACGCCGGAGCCCGCTGCCGCGCAGACCGGCGCATGCCCGTGCCCGGTCTGCGGCCGTGGCGTACTGGATGGGCAGTGGACGACCGATACCGCCACCGCGATCACCGAATTGTCCGAGCGCACCGCGGCCTTGCGGCACGCCCGCGCGGAACGGACCGCCGTCCTCGCCGAAATACGCGCCGCGATCGGGCCGCCCCCCACGGAATTGGCCGCCGCCCAACCGGCCTACCTCGATACCGGCGCACTACGCGACGCCTGGGCGAAATGGGCCCGGCTGGCCGAATCCGAGCATCCGGCACCGGACCGGCTCGGCACCGCCCACGACCGGTTGACCACCGAACTGGATTTCCTGCGACAGCGCGCCGCGAAGGAACTCGACCGCCTCGAACAAGCGTGGGCGCCGCTGGCCCCCCGCCTGCGCGCTTGGCTCGACCTCGCCGGCTCGGTGGCCGCCCGGACAACCGAGCTGGATACCCTCCGTGCCGCCGAGGACTGGGTGAAATCCGCGACCGCCCGCGTCCGCGACGAACGGCTGGCCCCGCTGGCCGGTACCGCCCGCTGGGTCTGGCAGAGCCTGCGCCAGCAGAGCAATGTGGAACTCGGCGGAATCCGGCTGCAGGGCAACGCGAACACCGCCCGCCGGGTGCAACTCGACGTCACCGTGGACGAGGTGGACGGGGCCGCGCTCGGGGTGATGAGCCAGGGCGAGTTGCACGCGCTGGGCCTGTCGCTCTTCCTGCCCCGGGCCACGGTCTCCGCGAGCCCGTTCCGGTTCGTGGTGATCGACGACCCCGTGCAGGCGATGGACCCGGCCAAGGTCGACGGCTTGGCCCGGGTGCTGGCGACGGTCGCCTGGGACCGGCAGGTCGTGGTCTTCACCCATGACGACCGCCTCGCCGAGGCCGTACGCCGGATGCGGATCGACGCCCGCATCCTCGAAGTGCAGCGCCGGGAACGTTCGGTCGTGGAGATCCGCCTCTCCAGCGACCCGGTCCACCGGTATCTCGACGATGCCCGCGCGCTGCTGCGTACCCCGCAATTACCGCGGGCCATTGCCGACGAACTGGTCGCGAGCTGTTGCCGGTCCGCTCTCGAAGCGGCCGGCCTGGCCCGGGCCAAACGGGATCTGCTCGCCGCCGGTATGGATCATCGCGAGGTGCAGCGGCGGATCGATACCGCCCAATCCACCCGCGCCATGGTCACCCTCGCGGTACTGGGCCCCGGCCGCCGGATCGAGGACCTCAACAAACGGCTGGCCAAAGAGGGACGATGGGCGGTCGAGGTGGTACGCGACGCCACCGCGGGCGCCCATATCCCCATCGCGCGCGATCTCGCCGACCTGATCGCCGATACCGAACGCTTCGTCGACTGGCTGGCCCGATGAGTCCGGTCCCACTACCCGACCCGGACCCGTCGAGCACAGGCGGTGCCCGCCGCGAACGCCTGGAGTCCGCACCCACCGGCGATCGATACCCCGCCCGCACCGGCCGCGCGCACCCCGAATACGGAGGTGTCGGTGATCCGGAGCCGGCCGGCGGCAGTGCCGCGCGCCCGCCGCACCCGGAGTCCGGACGTGCGGGAGATGGGGGCCCTGCCGATATCAGTGGCGCGCCCCTGCCACACTCGGAATCCGGACCTGCGGTGGATCGGGACAGGGCCGTTACCAGTGCCGCGCGCACGGTGCACTCGGAATCCGGGCGTGCGGGTGATCCCGACTCGGCCGGTACCACTGCCGCGCCCCAGGAATCCGGCGGCGTCGGTTCTCCGGACGTGGCCGGCGCCGGTGCCGCGCTTCCGCCGCACCCGGAATCCGGGCGTGCCCGGGATCGGGGCCCTGCCGATATCAGTGCGGCGAGCCCGGCTTACCCGGGATCCGGGCGTCCCGGTAATCCGGCCTCGGCCGGCGACGCGCGCTCCGCACCTGGGGAACCCGCACTCGCGGAACCTGCGCCGCGGCGCGCCGGTGTCCGGCGCCGGCGGATACGCGGGCCGGAGCGTCGGGGCAAGGCCGGCGACCGGCGGCGGAGCGGATCGGCGGCCTACGACCGCCCCGCGGATCCGCCGGGACCGCGGCCCACGGTGGACGAACGGCTGGCGGTCGTGGACCAATTGCTGAATGGCTCGATCCCGGCCGCGGGCGCCGTATGGTCGCGGGCTACCGCGTGGATTCTGCGGATCGCGCTCGAACAATCGGTGGACGACCTGTGGGCCCGCACCGAACCGGCTCTCGCGCGCTGCCCGATGCGCGCCCAGCTCCTCGCCCTCGGGGTGATCGCGGACCCACCGACCGCGGCGCGGGTGGCCGCTCTGTGGACCGCCCTCTCACATGCCGCGCACCACCACGATTACGAACTGGCTCCGGCCGTCACCGAGCTGCGGCGCTGGCGCGAGGACACCGCCCGCGCCGCCGCCGAACTCGCCGCGGTCCGTCGCTGACCCGGCATCCCGAGAAACGACCGGTCGCTTACTGCCGAACCGTGCGGCCGACGGCCACCCGGCCGAGCTCGGATGTTGCCGTCGAGCGGGGCAGTCGAGGTTGCCGATACCAGCGGTGTCGCAGCCGCGGAGCGGGCCATGCGCGGCGGATGCCGACCCAGCCACCGGCGGGAGCAGCGAGTATGCCGTGCCACGCCCACCGCTACCGCATCGACCAGAGCACCTTCTGAATCGCTGCCGCGGTCGCGGCCACCGCGGTGGAGCCGGAGGGTGCACTGCCGGCAGGAGAATCGGCCCCCGCCGAGGCCGCGCGAGCGCGGACGGGCGAGATGGTGGCGACGGGTCTGGCCGGCACCGGGCTCCTGGGCGCAGCCGGGGTGGCGGACAGCCGAGCCGGTTCGTCGAGGCCGGACTCGGTAGCGGGGGCGTCGGGAGCGGTGTGGGCGGTTCGCGCAGAATCGCGGGTGTGGACGATTCGAAGCCCTGCCCCTGCCGGCGCGGCGAAACCTTCGCCGAATGTTGTGGCCCGCTGCTGGCCGGCCGCCCGGCGCCGAGTGCCGAGGCATTGATGCGCTCGCGATTCACTGCGTTCGCGCTGGGTGACGCCGAATATCTGCGCCGGTCCTGGCATCCCCGCACGCGACCGGATCGGCTGGACCTCGACCCCGCCCGCCGCTGGTTGTTCCTGGAGATCCACGAAGTGACCGGTGGCGGACCGTTCGAGCAGTCCGGGACCGTGGAATTCACGGCCCACTACCGCGACCCCGGTGGCCGCGGGCAGCTACACGAGACGAGCCGCTTCACCAGGGTCGACGGAGCGTGGTGCTACATGGACGGCGATATCGCCGGCTGAGCGCCCCCGGAACTTGCCCGGCTTCCGCGCTCGCCCGCCGGTAGTGTGCACGCCATGCCGCGTATCGCCATCGAATACTGCACCCAGTGCCGCTGGCTGTTGCGGGCGAGCTGGATGGCGCAGGAGCTGCTCAGTACCTTCGGTACCGAGCTCGGTGAGGTCGCCCTGATTCCCGGCGAGGGCGGGATCTTCCGCATCACCGTCGACGGAGAGCAGGTGTGGGAGCGCAAAACCGACGGCGGTTTCCCCGAGATCGCGGTGCTCAAACAACGCGTACGCGACCGCATCGCACCGAGCCGTGACCTCGGGCATATCGACCACGATCGTTCGGACGCCGAACCCGGCTCGAGCGACCGGCCAACCGGGCGGGGGGCAATCGACCGGGGCCGCGACGAATCCGGGCCCGAATCCGGCGACTGAACACGCTCGTCCGGTTCCTACCCGGCGACCGACTCGCCGACGGGCGGCGTCCGACTGTCGTTCAGCCGCAGCAGCCGCCCCCGCAGCATCCGCCACCGCTGGTAGGGGCGGGAGCGGATACCGCTGCCGGCGCCGCCGCGCGGCCGGTCGTCGCGAATGTGGTGAGCAGTTTCACCGTGTCGTCGTGCCCGCCGGGGCATACCGCCGGATCAGACGCCTGGGCCATCGGGCGGTTGACCTCGAACGTGTCGCCGCAACTGCGGCATCGGAACTCGTAACTCGGCATGGCGAGGATTCTAGAGACGTTTCGGTCCGGTGTTTCCGGCGCGCAACGCGACCCCTCCGGAACCGAAATGTAACCACTTCGGTCGTACTCTCGAATGCACAGGTAGAGGAGGTCTGTGATGAATGTCCAGTGCTTCGAGGTAACTCCTGGGGTGGACGGGTCCGCACCGGTGGCCCGGACCGAGTCCGGTGCGGTCCGGGGTACCCGCGAGGGGGCGGTATCGGTCTGGCGCGGGATTCCGTATGCCGCCGCTCCGGCCGGTCCACGCCGGTTCCGGCGGCCGCGGCCACCGGAACGCTGGGACGGGGTGCGTGACTGTGTCGCCTTCGGGCCGGTCGCCCCGCAGGATATGGACAACACCGTTCCGATGGACCGTTCGCTGGCGATGGGGGAGGACTGTCTGTGGCTGAACGTCTGGGCCCCGGCCTCGACCGCCGAGGAACCGCGTCCGGTGATGGTGTGGTTGCACGGCGGGGCGTACTGCCTCGGCTCGGCCGCGCAGGCCGTCTACGACGGCGGTAATCTGGCCGCCACCGGTGACGTCGTGGTCGTCACGGTGAACTACCGGGTGGGGGCGCTCGGCTTCCTGGATCTCTCCTCGCTCAGCGACGAATTCGTGCCCAACCTGGGCCTGCTGGACCAGCTCGCCGCCTTGGAGTGGGTGCGCGACAATATCGCCGGATTCGGTGGCGACCCGGGCAATGTGACCCTGTTCGGGGAGTCCTCCGGTGCCGGTTGTGTCACCGCGCTGCTCACCGCGCCGCGGGCCGCGGGGCTGTTCCATCGGGCGATCGCGCAGAGTCCGCCCGCGACCGCCGTGTACGGCCGGGAACGCGCCGCCGGGGTGGCCGACCGTTTCCTCGAACTGATGGAACTACCCAGGTCCCGGGTCGACGAACTGCTGACCTGCCCGATCGAGCGGATCGTGCGGGCGGCCGCGGTGCTGATCGACGAGGTGCCGTTGCAGGCCCCCGGCACGCTGGCCGCGGCGCCCGTGGTCGACGAGGATCTGCTGCCCGGTTACCCCACCGACCGGTTCCGCGACGGCCGCTCGCACCGGGTGCCGCTCATCATCGGCACCAACAAGGACGAATCGTCGCTGTTCCGGCTGTTCCGGTCGCCGATCATGCCGGTCACCCCCGAAGCGGTGAACACCATGCTCGAACAGGTGCAGGCCAGCCACCCGGATCTGTCGCCGGAACGGGTCGCGGAGATCACCGCCGTCTACCCCGACCTGGCCAAACCCCGCGGAGCCCTGGCCATGTCCACCGACGCCGCGTTCCGGATGCCGGCCCTCTGGGTGGCCGACGGCCATTCCCAGCATTCGCGCACCTGGATGTACCGGTTCGACCACGCGACCCCGATCCTGCGCGCCGCCCGCGTCGGCGCCGGTCATGCCACCGAGCTACCGTACGTTTTCGGCAACTTCGGCACCTTCGACCACGACCCCACCTTCTGGCTGGGTGGCCGCCGCCAGGCCATGGAGGTCTCCGGCCGGATGATGCGCCGCTGGCTCGCCTTCGCCGCGCACGGGGTCCCGGCCGCGCTCGACGGTTCCAAACACTGGCCGCCCTACCACCCGGAATCCCGGGAAACCCTGCTCATCGACACCGTCGACCGCGTGGTCCCCGATCCCGAGGGCGACCTCCTCACCGCCTGGGGCGAACGCGCGGTCGGCTTCGCCTGACGATCGGGTATCTCGGTAGTCCCGGTTCCGATGCTGCAGAAACGAGATCGAAAGGCGACATTCCGGGGACAGGACGGTCTCTAATCTCAGGGAATGTGCAGAACCGGTGCGTCGTGGGCGCCAGGGCACGGTCTCCGAGGTCCGATCAGGTGTCCTCATGGATACGCGCGGGGGTAGCACCACGCCGCGGCGGCAGCTGCGGATTGCCTCCGAGCTGCGGCAAGTGCCAGGTCTGCTGCACACCCTGGCGTTGCTCCCGCTGACCGACGCCGAGGTCGAAACGGTGGTGGAGCGTGCGTTGGCCGAGAATCCCATGCTGGAACGGGAACCTGGATCGGTCTGCCCGGGTTGTGGGCGCTGGCGACGTGACGATCGGTGCGCTAGATGTATGTGCATCCCACTCGCGCCACCGGACGTGGCGTCACGCCCCATCGATGAAGTAACGACCCTGGCGCTGTGTGAGGTCCGTCCGGATTGTCGTCCGGTGATGGTGCTTGTTCTCGACCACCTCACCGACCGAGGGCTACTCGACAGCGAACCCGCCGAGATCGCCGCGCTGCATGGGGTGCCGCTCGGGCACGTCACCGAATGCCTCCGCGCACTACGCGCGGCCGGTCCTCCCGGTATCGGCGAGCGCGATATGGCGAGCTTGCTGGCTGCGCAGGCGCGAGTCCTCGTCGCTTCCGGGAGTGCAGAGCACTGGGTGGTCGACCTCGTTCACCGGCATCTCGATCTGATCGCCACCCGGGACAGTCACCGGGTAGCCGAGCTGTATTCGGTCTCACCCGGTGCGGCAGCGCGGGCCTTCGACCTGGTGGCCGAACGGCTGCGACCCTATGCCGATGCCGGGCAGGTGGACGGTACGGATGTGCGTGTTCCACCGGACATCATGGTGGAACGCACCGGGAGCGGAGCTCTCGAGGTGCGGGTTCACGACAGCCACTGGTTCGGGCTGCGTGTGCGTGGGATCGATAGGGAACTGGCCGTGGATACGCGGGCAGTGGCGTGGCTGAGGGATTACCGGCGGGCAGCACACGAAATGCTGCGGAGACTGGACTGCCGGGCGAGTGCGCTCGAGCGGATCGCTCGCGCTGCGGTCGAACACCAGGAGGGTTTTCTGGCCGGCGGGCCGACCGCGCATCGGCCGCTGACCCGCGCCGCTGTAGCAGCTGCTGTCGGCGTTCACGAGTCGACGGTGTCGCGTGCGGTGTGGGGTAAGAAGCTGCGCCTGCCGGATCGGTCGATCATCGACTTTGCAGATCTCTTCGGCACCGCGGTTGCGGTCCGCGCTGAACTGGCCGCGCTGTGCCGGGATACCTCATTGGGCGATCGTGGACTCTGCGAAGAATTGCGAGCCCGGGGGTTCGCCGTTTCGCGCCGCACGGTCGCCAAGTATCGCGCCCAACTAGGGCTCGCTCCGGGTTACCTGCGCGGCTGACCGGTATCGCTGCGGCGGATCATGCCGCCGACTCCGGTACCGAAGCCGACTTCGGTGGCGGGGACGATCACGGTCTAATCGGCGAAATCGAGTTCGCACCACTGCCGGCGAAACCGCAGGTCGTGTGTTGGCACGGTTCGTGCAGTGAGAAGGGGTAGAAGCGCACAAACCGTATCGACCGAGAGGGAGAACCATGCACGACATCGATCGCATCCTCTTCGAATCCGGTGAGGAGGTGTACGGCGAGCAGTTCGAGGACAGCGGCGGGGGATTGGAATTCGGGCAGCAAGAGGAAGACGAGACCTACGAAGAGGGAGAGTCCTATCAAGAGGAGGGGGAGACCTATGGCGAACTCTTCGAAGAAGGCGAGACGTCCGAAGCGGGGCTGTTCGGTGAGGCTCTGAACGAGGAAACCGGTGCCGAATCGGCGCTGGCGGCCGGATTACTCGAGGTCACCAGTGATGAGGAGCTCGACCGATTCCTCGGCAACCTGATCGGTTCGGCAGTGTCGGCTGCACGCGGGTTTGCCGCCTCCGATGCAGGTCGTGCGGTGGGCGGCGTGTTGAGACAGGCCGCTAAACGAGTGTTACCGCAGATTGGGCAGCAGGTGGGCGATTACCTCTCACCGGGCGCGGGTGGAGCGCTGGGGCGCAGCGTCGGCACTTGGCTGGGCAGCAATCTCGAACTCGGTCTCGAGGTCGAGGGTCTGTCGGAGGAGGACCGGCAGTTCGAGACCGCGCGCGCTTTCATACGGTTCGCCAACAGCACTGCGCGGCAGGCTGCGCAGGCTTCACGGTCGCTGCCACCTCAGCGAGCGGCACGCCGGGCGGCGCTGCTCGCTGCTCGCCGCTACCTGCCGGGGCTGGTTGTCCCCGCGGGAGGCCCCCGGCGCAGGCGCCGGTCCGGCCGGTGGGTGCGGCGCGGACGCCACATCATCATCCTCGACGCATGAACGGACGGTCCGAAATGACTACATCGGAAGAGGTCGGTGAACTGTTCGAGTTCACCGGTGAGAACGACGAAGAGCTACTCGAAGAGCAGTGGGAGTTCGCAGGCCAGGTCGGGGAGAGCGTACTGGGGGAAGAACAGGAAGCGGCACTGGTCGCCGAGCTCCTCGAGATCAGCACCGAGGACGAACTCGACGAGTTTCTCGGCAAACTCGCCCGGCGAGCTATCCGGAGTGCGGGAAGATTCGTCCGGTCGCCGATCGGAAAAGTCCTCGGCGGCATCGTCAAGGGGGTCGCCAAGACCGCGTTGCCGATGGTTGGCGGAGCGCTGGGATCGATGGTGCTGCCCGGTGTCGGGACCGCCCTGGGCTCCAAATTGGGATCGATGGCCGGCAGTCTGCTCGAAGAGGAAGAACTGGCGTCTCTGGGTGAAGCGCAGGCGGAAGAACTCGCGGCGCAGCGTTTCGTACGGTGGGCCGGCGCGACCTATCGAAACGCCGCTCGAACCCCACGTTCGGTGCCGCCCCGCGCGGCTGCCCGCGCCGCGGCGATCAGCGCGGCTAGGCTCTATGCGCCCGGACTGATCGGCCGCCAACGTGGCTGGGCGGGTCGCAGGCGCCGTCGCGGCTATCGGCCGCGCTACGGCTACGACTATTCCGGCTGGGACGATCGGTCCGCCGATCCGTACGCCGCGCCTCCGGACCAGGCCACGTCGGGGCGCTGGGTGCGCCGTGGCAACACGGTAACCCTGATCGGGCTGTGAGGCGGTGCCACCGTGGATCAGGGTATCCGGGCGAGCGAGCTGATCGAGGCCGAGGCCAGGGGCCTGCTGAGCCGCCTCGACATGATCCGGCCGTTCGTCCTGAACGAGACGATGGTGACGGCCGCAATGCCACCCTACGGAACACTGCTTGCTGTCGAGCGGTTCCTGTACGAGAGCCGAGAGGCGCTGCGCGGACAGGTGCGCGACTATCTGACCTGGCTGCGCGGTCCCGGGCGCGGCGCGGGCGGAGGCGAGCAGCAGCGGCGTTTCGTCGTGGTGCGAATGGCGTTCAACAATGTTCTCACTCAGTTCGACCTGTTCGCGGAGACCATCACCCAGCGCAGCGAGCACCGTACCGGTGTGTGGTTGTCCGGGCTGGACGTGCTGGCGTCGGATGCCCTGCGGGTGCGGGTTCCCGGAGTGGGTGAGACCCCGGTCATCTGCTATCTCGCCCGGGGTGCGGGCGCCGCGATCCGCCGCACTCGCACCCGCCTGCCCGGCGGTCGCAGTAACCCGGTAGCGATCATTCGGATTCCCAGGGAGCGGATGATCGGCAGCGGTATTGCTTCCTCACTCGTGCACGAGGTCGGTCATCAAGGCGCCGCGCATCTGAACCTTGTCGAATCACTGCGCGCCGACATCATGGCGGCAGCGCGCGCGAATCCCGCCGGTGGCTGGGATGTGTGGTACCGCTGGATCAGTGAGATCGTCGCCGACTGCTGGTCGGTCGGCACGCTCGGTATCACGTCCACCGTCGGGCTTCTGGCTGTGGTCAGCCTGCCGAAGTTCTTCGTCTTCCGGCCGTCCGGTAACGATCCGCATCCGATGCCCTATCTGCGGGTCCTCATCAGCACCCGGATCGGTGACGCGCTCTATCCGCATCCACAGTGGGCCGCGATGCGCGACACCTGGAAGCAGCTCTATCCCATCGGGCAGTTGCCCCCGGCTCGGCGGGAGGTGATCGAACGGCACGAGGCGACGGTCGAACCGTTCGTCCGGTTGTTGCTCGGCCACCGGTCGGCGGCATTGCAGGGACGTCGGCTGGGCGAGATCTGGCCCACCGCAGGGCGCGCCCCGGGCCAATTGCTCACCCATTACCGGAGCTGGAACGGGGATCTCGGGGTGATGGCACGACAGCGGCCTGCACTGGTGTTCGCTGCTGTCGGTCAGGCCAAGGCAGCCGGCCTGATCACCCCGGAACGCGAAGCCGGGCTCCTGCGTGACCTGCTCTCGGCATGGGCGGTCCGCAGCAGTCTCGATCCCGCACGCCGCCCTACCTCCTCCAGCGAAGCGCCGGTACGGCGCGTTTCTTGAGAAAGGCAGATGAAATGAAGGCATCATTGCTGCCGGAGCACCTGATCATAGGTACTGCAGGTTCCATAAAACTCGAGTTCGAACAAAGTGATCAGTCAGGATATTACTGGTTTATGGTCGAGGGGCAGATCGTCAGCTTTGTCGAAGACGAACGGGAAGACGTGTTCAGGTACCATTTGACATCTGACCGCAGGGCAAAAGTTACCTATATTTCAGTGGTTGCCGAGGACGTCGGCGACGTAATAATAAGATGGTTCCGTGCGGGTGGCTCCGGCCTTGATGACGCGCGGGCGACCGATATCCTGAACGCAGGTGATGAAATTATCGGATCTACCGTAAATACTGCCACAATAGGAAATGTCGTCGAAAATCCGTACACGAGGCCTATTCCTGTTTCTCTCGAGCCTTCACGGCGTCCACAGACCGAGGACGAACTTCTCTGGGCGTTCGTTGATAAAGTCGGTCTGCGGATGCGGTTCGAGAAATTCTGTGAGTTCGTGCACCCTCAACTTAAGGTGCAAGGCGGGCACCATCTGGGTCACGATGCGTATTCCTCGTTGAAAAGTCTCGCCGACCAGTTCGTTGCTCATGCGGCTCTGCCGAAATCCGCCATGGAGGCAGATTCCGATCTGGCCGACGGGGTCTTCCGGGATGTGCTGACCGGTTCGTACGTGGAGGGAATCAAGCATCCTTCGAAGTGGTACCTCGGAGAACGCCCTTACGGTCATGAGCTCGTGAACGGTGAAGATCTCGACGAACTGGAGCGAGCGTACCCGCTGATCAACGTCCCGTTCGTCGAATTGATCTGGAATTACTGGATGGAGGAGGCGATGCTGGTCCAGACGATGAACCGGATCGTCGCCCGCTTCCAGAACCGCCGGTCCGACCCGGTCGGCGATCCGCTGTTGCGGCTGAATGTCAATCCGCTGATGTCGTTACGAGCGTTTTTGTGGCCGTTTGCCGAAGACGAAAAAAATCGTCTCACCGTGCGCAGGCGCGCTGCCGAATACGAATACGAATACGGTCTCCGGTTACGCGGAAGGGCGATTCCACACGCATCCACGCTTTCCGAGCGTCGCAGTCAGTTTTTAGAGGCATTTCACCGGCTGCTGCATACCTGTTCCGGATTCTTCAAGGAATTTGATGACAAGACTGTGGACGCCGATGCATTCCCGTTGCTCAGTAATCTGCAGGAGGTGCATCTCATACTTGCGCGAGGAGCGCACAACCAATTTGCCGCACTGGCGCCTGCCGCGCGAGCAGAGATGCTCACCATTCAATGGATGCTCGCGCAACCGGAGATGCACGAATTCCTCGGCGGTCCCACCATGATGCCGTACGAGGAGGAATGGATGGACCGGGTCGATACAATGAAGACCCTGCAGCACTGGTCCGATACCAGCGTGACCCATTTCTTCGAACTCGCCGTCCACGGTGAGCAGCTCCTGCTGTCGATACGGCACGGTCGCTGGAACGACTCGAAGCGGACCCGCGAGCACGCCAAGAGCTGGGCATTGAATTTCCGCAATCCTATACAACGCTATATCGGTGCCCTGGAAACGGTGGTGGGTATCGACCTCAAGACCGCCGTCGACGCGACCATGCTCTCGGACCTGCTGCAGCGGCGGCTCGACGACCAGCGGACGCGGGCGTGACCACCGGCCGCCGGGCGGACTTCACCTCCGCACTGTTCCTCGGTTTGCTGCATCCGTCGGCGAGCTTGCCGGACTGGGCATCGCTGACCACCGGGGTACCCGCCGCCGTAGACGAATCGGCGGTCGCTGAGCGGATCGGGACCGCGATGGCCGCCGCGCAGCGGGCGGACGCGGGGCTGGTGTCCCGGTCGTCCCTGCATGCCCTGCTCGATGTGTTCACCCTGCTGCCCAGGCCGGGGACGACGGTGGTGGTGGATGAGGCCGCGTATCCCACACTGCAGCTCGCCGCCGAGGCCGCTCGCCGGACGGGTGCCCGAGTTTGCACGTACCGCCACCATTGTCCAGAGAGCATCGAGCGACCCGCCGGATGGCTGATCGTCGCGAGTGATGGATGGTGCCCGGGCTGCAACCGTCCGGCGCCGATTGCCGCGCTGCGTGATCTCGCGGTCGGTTCCGGGGGGCTGCTCGTCCTGGACGATTCGCTGGCTTGCGGCGTATTGGGCCGGACGGTGCCCGGCGAGATCTTCGGCGACGGGACCGGCACGCCTCGTCGATTCGGCGTCAACCATCGTGACCTGGTGTGGGTGGCTTCTTTCGCGAAGGCCTACGGGACCCCGCTGGCCGTTGTCACCGGGCCGGAGCCGGTGCTGGCGAGGTGGCGGTCGGACGGTAGCCGGTTGCATGCCGCGCCGCCCTCGGTACCCGATCTGGCGGCAGCCCAGCGGGCACTGCGGCTCTCCGGGCCGCTGCGCCGCCGCCGGATGCGGTTACAGACGCGAGTCATGGCTGCCCGCCGGATGCTCACCGCAGCAGGTCTGCCGTGCAATGGTCTGCCGTTTCCGATGGTCGGTGTACCGCTGCCGGTCACCACTGCGGTCCGGTGGTGGGAGATGTTGCGCGTGAACGGCATCGACGCGCTCGTGCAGCGGCCGCGCTGCCGTCGCGAGGCGCTGCTGAGCTTTGCCCTCGGCGCGCGCCACAGCGCGGCCGAGATACACCGGCTGGGGACGGTGCTGCGCGCCGTCGCCGACGAGGGTGCCGCATGACCGGCCCGATTATCGACTCGCATTGCCACACCGGTACCGCCGGCGTGCTGGTGCGGCGTGGTGAGCGCGATAGCTCGCTGACCCGCTACCTCAGCCGGGCAGAGCGGGCCGGAATCGGGCGCACAGTCCTGATGGCTCCCCCGGTCGGACGTTATGCGGATGCCAACCGCGAGGTCCAGGCTCTCGTGGCCGCGTATCCCGGCCGGTTCCTGGGCTACGTGTTCGTCAACCCCCGCGCGGATCGCGGCCGGGTGGCCCGCATCGTCGCCGGTGCTGTGGCCTGGGGCGCGCGGGGAATCAAGGTGCACTGGTCCGATGGCGTGATCACGTCCGAGATCGCCGAGGCCGCGCGCAGGCACGGTGTGCCCGTGCTCTACGATCCGCGCGGTGATATCCCGGTGGTCCGCCGGATGACCTGTTCCTACCCCGATGTCGCCTGGATCGTGCCGCACCTCTCGTCGTTCGCCGACGACTGGAAAGCGCAAGCGGCTTTCGTCGACGAATTGTCCCGGACCCCGAACCTGTTCACCGACACCTCCGGAGTCCGGTACTTCGACATCTTGGCCGACGCCGTCCGGCGCGCCGGAGCGCACAAGATCTTGTTCGGCACCGACGGACCGTATCTGCACCCGGGCGTGGAATTGGCGAAGATCCGAGCGCTCGGCCTGTCCGGAACCGACTTCGAACTGGTGGCGGGGGGCAACCTGATCCGGCTTGCCGGGCCCGCGGCAAACCGTTGAGGAGGCGATCATGTACCTGTTCGCATCGAGCGAGGAGACCCGCAATTGGGCCGACACCACCGATGCGCGCGAGCCGTTCCGGCCACCGGGTGGGCCTGGGATCGCCGAGGTCAAACCGCACACCGACACAGGCATCCGCCAAGGGCTCGCCCAACTGCGCAGCTATCGTTACGGCGATGGCAAGAAGCCGCCTCTCTTCGCCGGCGGGGTACAGCTACTGGTTACCTATGTCCCGATCGACGCGTCGGGCAAACCGGTACGCCGTGGCCGCGCCGCCGCAGTCCGGGTCTACGCGCGCAGCGTCACCTGGCCGCCGCGGGAGCGGTCCGGGCCTGTCGTGCTCGGCCCGCTCCAGCAGGCCGGGACCAGAAGACTACCCGAGGTGCTTCCCTTCCCCAGAGTCGACGAGTCGGGATACTTCGGCCACGCCGTGGAGAAATTCGTGCGGGGGCATTTGCACCGGATCAGCGGACGCCCGGCCGTCCGTGGCTACGGTGGCCCACGCAGCGGCCCCGATATCGTGTGGAAGGAACTCGCCGCGCTCTACGGCGAGCTCGCACGGGCCACCGGCGATCCAGCGTTCGCGCAGCTGGCGACCGAGCTGGCCACGAGACCCTGACAGGCCGGACTCACTCGATGCCATCCCGAGCACGGGCGCGGCGCAGATGCAACGCACGATCCGTCACCCCGAGGCGGGCGGCCGCCGCCCGGACATTGCCATCGCTGTGCGCCAGCGCGGTGTCGACGGCCAGGTCGGCAACCTGATCACGCAGCTGCCGCAGCGTGGCGCCAGCCGCAACCGCAGCCCGCACTGCCGCGGCCAATCCGGGCTCGGGGCATCCGGCAGTCGATTCATGCGGGTCGGGCCGAGGCCGGTCCACTGGAGGCAGGTCACCGGGCGTGATCGGGCCGGAACCGACGTGACGCGCTGCGACTCGGCGGGCCAGCTGGCGCAGGTCACGCAGATTGCCGGGATACTCGCGCTCCCGTAGGGCTCGAGCCACCGTTACGTCGAGTTTGGGCATGCCGCCACACGCCTCGGCATAGAAATGACCGAACAGATCGAGGATGTCCTCACCGCGTTCGCGCAGGGGAGGTAGCGACACCGCCGATGCCGCGATGCGGTAGTAGAGGTCGCTGCGGAACCGGCCCTCGTCGACCTCACGCAACACATCGCGGTTGGTTGCGCAGATAAGCCGGAAATCGCTGCGTTGCCACCGGTCACCGCCGATCCGTTTGTAGGTGCCCTCTTGCAGCACGCGCAGGAATTCGGGCTGCAGCTCCAGCGGCAGTTCGCCGATCTCGTCCAGGAACAAGGTGCCCCCGTCGGCGGCCGCGAAGGCTCCGGTACGGGCGGCTACCGCGCCGGTGAACGCGCCGCGTTCGTGTCCGAAAAGTTCGCTGCCCAGTAGCCCCGCGACAACAGTTGTGCAATCGACCACCACGAGATGTCCGGTCGAGGTCGGGCGCCCGACCCGGTGGGCGACCCGGGCTGCGAGTTCCTTGCCGGTGCCGGTCTCGCCCGAGATCAGGATCGGTCCGGTTCCGAACAGGGCTGCGGTGACCAGTTCGCGCAGTGCCAGGCGTAGCGCCGCACTGCGTCCGACGATCAATTCCCGCACCTCGGCGGAGTCGATGATCTGCTCCACCTCGCCGATCCGGTACAGACGGGCGCGGATCGGCTCGGGGTCGGCGTCCCATTGCAGCACGTCGTCGGCGCCCATGGCCAGCTCAGCCCACGGATCCACCGAGAGGTGCCCCACGTGCACCACGATCACTCGTGAATCGGGTGACGTATCGCGCAGTGCCTGAAGGATGTCGGTGGCCGAAGAGGTCGCCGAGCAGATCAACAGGCCCAGTCCGTCGACGTCTGCGGCGAGATCGTTGCGGAAGGAAGCCAGTTCCCGCGCAACTTGATTCGTTTCCGCATCCGGCCGTAGCTCGGCTATCCACGGCATCGGCGGGCACACAGCATAGGCGCACTCCAGATCACTCTGGGAGTCGACGGGATGTGGCTCGGCGGATGTCCACCTCCTCGTGCAATTCAACTCGTTCGGTGGGAGTAGCGAGCACGAATGTGGGAGGAACTCGAGCAGATCGAACTCTGTTGATCGTCCCTCGAGATCACCCCTGTTGTCACTGGTCCTTAGGGAGGAAAAAGGAACATTGGTCACCACACCAGGTTGTTCCGTTTGCCGGCACCCGACGCCGGTCATTATCGGTCGGCCGTCACCTCTGCCTGTCGGCCATTGCAGTCACACGTCGGTGGAGTAGCGGATGCCGCCGTCCGGGATTTCCACGCCCGGCCAGACGCGGGCGCCGCGGAGGAGTTCGCAGCGGGCGCCGATATTGGCGCCGTCGCCGATGACGCCGTCGCGGATGAGGGCGCGGGGGCCGATCCGGGCGCCGAAGCCGATGATGGAGCGTTCCACCGTGGCACCGGCCTCCACTTTGGCGCCGTCGAACAGGATCGCGCCGTCGAGGCGGGCGCCGGCGCCGACCTCGGCGCCGCGGCCGACCACGGTGCCGCCGATGAGCAGGGCCCCCGGCGCCACTCCGGCGCCCTCGTGAACGAGCGATTCACCGCGCTGGCCGGGCAGGATCGGCGAGGGCGCGATGCCGCGCACCAGGTCGGCGGAGCCGCGTACGAAATCCTCCGGCGTACCCATATCCCGCCAGTACGAGGTGTCCACGTGCCCTTGGACCCGGGCGCCCTCGGTGAGCAGCGCCGGGAACACCTCGCGTTCCACCGATACCGGGCGCCCGGCCGGGATCTTCTCGATGTACTCGCGGCGGAACACGTAGCAGCCGGCGTTGATCTGGTCGGTGGGCGGATCCTGGGTCTTCTCCAGGAACGCGGTGACCCGGCCGTCCGCGTCGGTCGGGACGCAGCCGAAGGCACGCGGGTCGCTCACCCGCACCAGATGCAGGGTGACATCGGCCCGGGTGCTCTCGTGGGTGTCCAGGATGGCTCCCAGGTCGGTGCCGCCGAGGACGTCACCGTTGAACACCATGACATTGTCCGCGGTGAGCCGCGGTAGCACATTGCGGATCCCGCCGCCGGTGCCCAGCGGTTCGGTTTCGGTGACGTACTCGATCTGCAGGCCGAGTTCGGCACCGTCGCCGAAATGCTCCTCGAAGACCTCGGCCTTGTAGGAGGTGCCGAGCACCACGTGGGTGAGGCCGGCCGCGGCGATCCGGGACAGCAGATGAGTCAGGAACGGCACCCCCGCGGTCGGCAGCATCGGTTTGGGCGCCGACAGGGTCAGCGGCCGTAACCGGGTGCCCTTACCGCCCACCAGGATGACCGCGTCCGCGCGTGCTTGCGATGCCATGGAGCTCCCTTGTTCCATCTGTTCCTCGACCCGGTCCGGCCCTGCGGCCGGTACCTGCGGCCGGCTAGGCGGACAGTTCCCGCTGCCGTGCACGCAGTGCGGATCGAACCGCAATGCGGCAGCGAATCGCAAGTCCGGCCCGTAACGCCCAGCGCAGCGGGGCCTGCCACCAGTGCGGATGGCGGTCGGCCTGGAAGCGGTAGGCGCTGGCGTGGTGGGCGGGCAGCATCTTCTCCGGATTGCGCCCGGCGGCGTGCCCCTTGGCATGGGTGACCTCGGCGTCCGGGACGAACACGTTGTGCCAGCCGGCCCTGCCCATCCGGTCGCCGAAGTCGACGTCCTCCATGTACATGAAGTAGCGGGAGTCGAAGCCGTCGATCGCGTCGAACGCCTCCCGGCGCACCAGCAGGCACGACCCGGACAGCCAGCCGACCGTGCGCTCGGAGATCTCCTCGTTCTCCTGCCGGTAGCGCCGCGTCCACGGATTGGTTTTCCAGACCGCGCCGAGGACGGCATGCCCGGCGCCGTCGAGCAGGCCGGGGACCGAGCGCGCGGAGGGGTAGACGCTGCCGTCGGGTTCGCGCACCAGCGGGCCGATCGCGCCCGCCCGGGGCCAGCGCTGGGCGGCCGCCAGCATGATGTCGATGGAGTCGGCACCCCAGCGGATATCGGGGTTGGCGATCAGCACGTATTCGAGGCTCGGATCGAGTTCGGCGACCGCCCGGTTGATGGCACCGCCGTAGCCGATGTTCCCGCCTGTGGACAGGAACCGCACATGGGCGTTGGCTTCGGCGATGAGTTCGGGCACACCGTCGGTCGATCCGTTGTCGGCCAGAATGACCTGCGGTTTCTCCGCGGTGGCGGTGTTCAGGGTGCTGATGAAATGCTCGAGATGTTCGCCCGGCGAATACGTGACCGTGACCACGGCCAAGCGTGGCCGGTCAGGCTGATGATCCGGGGTATCGGAAGCGCTCACAGCGCACCACCCTAACCGGCCGTCCTGGTCAGTGCCTCGGTCAGCGCGGATTCCCATGGGCGCAATGGAGTCAGGCCGGCCGCGCGCCAGGCTGCGCCGGACAGTACGGAGAAAGCCGGCCGGGGCGCCGGTCGCGGGAATTCCGCGGATGTGCAGGGCCGCACCCGCGCCGGATCGGCGCCGATACCGGCGAATACCGCCCTGGCGACCTCGAACCAGCTGGCCCGGCCCGCGTTCGTGGCGTGCAGCACGCGGGGGGCGCCGGGGTGAGCGGCGAGCTCGAGCAGGCCGGCGGCGAGGTCGGCGGCGTAGGTGGGGGAGCCGATCTGATCGGTCACCACCGTCACGGTGTCGCGTTCCCGCTCCAGCCGCCGCATGGTGGCCACGAAATCGCCACCGGTACCGCTGTACACCCAGGCCGTGCGGACGATCTGGGCATCCGGGCAGTTCTGTTGCACCGCGAGCTCACCGGCGAGTTTGGAGCGGCCGTAGGCGGTGGCGGGGCCGGTGGGGTCGCCGGGTTCGTAGGGGGTGGTCGCGGTGCCGGGGAAGACGTAGTCGGTGGAGAGGTGGATGAGCCGCGCGCCGGCCCGGGCGCAGGCCGCCGCCAGTACGGCGGGCCCGGTCGCGTTGCCCGCGAATGCCGCCTCGGTTTCCGATTCCGCCCGGTCCACGGCGGTGAAGGCGGCACAATTGACGACGATATCGCCGGGTCGCACGACCGATTCCACGGCGGCCGCGTCGGTGATATCGAGCCGGGAGCGGGTATACGCGCGGACAGCGGGCGCCAACCGCAGCAGTTCCCGGCCCACCTGTCCGCCGGCCCCGGTGAGCACGAGCCGGGCGGCGAGATCGGTTCCGGTCGGTACGACGTCGTTCACCGGGTCAGTCTGGCACGCCGTCGACATGCCGAATCGGCCTCACCGGGGCTGCTGTTGGTTAGCCTGCGTGGTGCGGAAGGTGTTTCGAACGGCATACGCGATGTGGATCGGGGTCCTCGACCGGTCCGGACGGGGAGAGGAATTCAAAAGGTGGTGCAGCGTGGGGAGCCGACGTTGTGGAGTCCGGTGCGGGTGTTCGTCGCATCGGTTGCTCTGATTGTGCTGGTGGGGACGGGGTTCGCCTGGCGCGGGGTGGATTCGCTGGTGTCGAATATCGAGCGGATCAGCGATCTGGGTCTCGGTGGGCATCGCGACGGTGCGGTGGACATCCTGCTCGTGGGTGTGGATTCGCGCACCGATGCCAAGGGCGATCCGCTCACCGAATCCGAGCGCGCCATGCTGCACGCGGGTGACGAGATCGGGACCAATACCGACACCATCGTGCTGGTACGGGTACCCAACGACGGCCGCTCCGCCACCGCGATCTCGATTCCCCGCGACGCCTACGTCGATATCCCGGGCCTGGGCAAAGGCAAGATCAACTCCGCGTACGGGATCACCAAACAGACCGTGCAGGACGATCTGCTCGCCGACGGCGAATCGGCGGAATCGGCGGAGCAGAAATCCACGCAGCGTGGCCGGCAGGCGCTGATCGGCTCGGTGGCCGGGCTCACCGGGATCACCGTCGACCACTACGCCGAGGTCAGCCTGCTCGGGTTCGTACTGCTCACCGACGCGGTGGGCGGCGTGGACGTCTGCCTGCGGCACGCGGTGGACGAACCACTCTCCGGTGCCTACTTCCCGGCGGGCCGCCAGAAACTGGACGGACCGCAGGCACTGAGCTTCGTCCGCCAGCGGCACAACCTGGAACGCGGTGATCTGGACCGGATCGTGCGCCAGCAGGTGTTCATGGCCCAGCTGGTGCACCAGGTGGTCAGCGCCGATACGCTCGGCAACCCGAGCCGGTTGCGCGAGCTCAGCGACGCGGTCGGCCGCACCATCGTGCTCGACGAGGGCTGGGATCTGGTGGCGTTCCTGAACCAACTGCAGGATCTGTCCGCCGGGAAGGTCACCTTCGAGACGATTCCGGTGGCCGACCTCAACGGCACCACCTCCGACGGGGAGTCGGTGGTCCGGGTCGAACCCGGCGAGGTGCAGGACTATGTCGCCGGGCTGGTCGGCGAAGAACCCGCCGACCCGGCCACCACATCCGCGGCCCCCGCCGCGGATCCGGGAACGGTCCAGGTGAACGTCTACAACTCCAGCCTGGTCCCGGGCCTGGCCGGGGCCGTCTCCGGGGAACTGGGCGCCCTCGGTTATCTGCAGGGCGACGTGGGTAACTATGCGGACGAGCCGGTTTCGGAAAGCCAGGTGCTCGCCGCCTCCGAATCGGACCGGACCGCCGCGGCGGTGGCCGCAGCGCTCGGCGGCCTCCCGGTGGCGGCGGATCCCACCGTCGCGGCGGGGACGGTGAGCGTGGTGCTGGCAAGCGACTACGCTGGCCCCGGATCCGATACCGAGGTGATCGATTTCGGCGACACCTCGACATCGGCCACCCCGGTGCCGCCCGCGCCGCCCATCGCGGCCGCCGAAGACGGACCCACCTGTGTGAACTGACCCTGTGTGAATCGAGCGCGGAAAGCAGACCATGCGTGACGTAGATCAGGCCACGACCCTCCCCGAAGCGGTACTCGACCCGATTCTCGAACGGGAACCGGCCGCACCCCGGATCACCTGGTACGACGACGCGACCGGCGCGCGTATCGAACTGTCCGGCCTGACCCTGGCCAACTGGGCCGTCAAAACCGCCAATCTCGTCCGCGACGAATTCGGGCTCACTCCGGGCGCCCGGGTCGCGGTACTGCTGCCCGCGCACTGGCAGACCGCGGCCGTCCTGCTCGGCTGCTGGTGGGCCGGTACGGAAGTGGTCCTGCACCCGGATCCCGACGCGGAACTGGTGTTCGCCGCCGCCGACCGGCTGGCCGAAACAGAGGACGCTCCCGAGGTGGCGGCCCTGTCGCTGGACCCCATGGGCGCACCCGTGCGCGATCTGCCGCTCGGCGTCACCGATTACGCGACGGCGGTCCGGGTGCACGGCGATCAGTTCCATCCCGGCGGGGCGGGCGCCGCCCTGGACGGTATGCCGGTGCAGGAGGTTTTCACCGCGGCCCGGAAATCGGCCGCCCGGCAAGGTTTCTCGGAATCCGACCGGATCCTTTCCAGCGGAAGCTGGGATACCGCCGAAGAACTGATCGACCGGTACATCGCGGTGCTGGCCGCCGGGGCGTCGCTGGTACAGGTCACCAATCCCGATCCGGCGCAGCGGGATCGGCGCGTGGAGACCGAGCGGGTCACCCGGGTTCTCTGACCGGTTTCTCCTACCACGGTAGGTGGTGAAGTCCGACTCCGGCAGGTACCGCCCGTCCGGTGATTTGCGTAACGTCGACTGCGGATGCGACGGAGCAACGACGGAGGGGCCGGATGAAACCGCAGTACCTTTTCCGATGGATCGACCATCACGGACTGATCCGGGCCGCCAAGCAGGCCCGGCTGCGCCGGGGCGAACCGTTCGCCCGGCTCAACGGCGGGCCGGAGGGGATCGAGAACCCGTACGCGCTGATCGAACAGATGCGCGGCGCCGGCGGATTGCATCGGGTCGCCCCGGTGTGGGTCACCTTCGATTACGACCTGTGCCGGGAAGTGCTGCGGGACAACCGCTTCGGTACCGGGTTGCCCGGCCTGCTGCCGCTGCCGGAGAAGGCCCGCAAGATGCTCGACCGGTGGCCGGTTCCGCCGAACCCGGTGGATCCGCCCTCCATGCTGATGATCGACCAGCCCGAGCACACTCGGATGCGCAAACCCGTGGCCGCCGCGTTCACCCCGCGGGCCGTCGGCCGGCTGCGCGACCGGGTCGCGACCGTCACCGAGGAACTGCTGGCCGGCCTGCCCGACAACGGGCCCGCCGATCTGGTCACCCAGTTCGCGGCCCAGGTGCCGATCGCGATCATCTCCGAGATGCTCGGCTTCCCCGATGCCGACCGCGAGATGTTCCTGAAGTGGGGCGACGATATCAGCCCACTGCTCGACCTGGGTATCTCCTGGAAGACCCACCGGCGGGCCATGGAATCCTCCGAGCGGGTGCACCGCTACCTGCTCGACCATATCGAGCGGCTGCGCGCCGAACCCGGCGACGATATCCTCAGCAGCCTGGTCACCGCGGGGGAGTTGTCCACGTACGAGCTGTGCACCTCGGCCACCTTGCTCATGGGCGCGGGGTTCGAGACCACCGTCAACCTGATCGGCAAAGGGATCGTCTGGCTGCTGAACCATCCGGATCAGCTGGACCGGTTACGGGCCGAACCCGAACTCTGGCCGAACGCGGTCGAGGAGATCCTGCGGATCGATCCGCCGGTACAGACCACCGGCCGGATCGCCCACAGCGAATTCGAGCTCGCCGGTCGCACGCTGCGCCCGGGTTCCACGGTGGTGTTGTCCCTGGCCGGCGCGAACCGCGACCCCGCCGTTTTCCCCGATCCCGCCCGCTTCGACATCACCCGGGAGAACGCGAAGAACCACCTGGCCTTCAGCAGCGGAATCCACGTCTGCCTCGGCGCCGGCCTGGCCCGGATGGAAGCCGGCCACGCGCTGCGTGCTCTCTTCGAGACCTTCCCCGACCTGCGCCTGGCCGGTGCGCCGACCCGTCGCCCACTGTTCACCCTGCACGGCTACTCGCATCTCCCGGCGCATACCGGCCGGCGCGCGGTCTCCGAAGCGCTGTCCGCGGTGACGCAAGGGTGAATCGGCGCTGCCCGAACCCAGCCGGTGCGTCGCTGTGCCCGCGCCGCCGCCGGAGCAGCACCTAGACTCGGGGCATGCCTCATGGAGACAGCACGGCGGAAGCCGTAGTCGTCGGATCCGGGCCCAACGGGCTTGCGGCCGCGGTGATCCTGGCCGGTGCCGGGCTCGAGGTCGAGGTATACGAGGCGGGGGAGACGCTGGGCGGCGGCTGCCGGACCGCGGAGGTGACGCTGCCCGGTTTCCGGCACGATATCTGCGCCGGCGCCCATCCGATGGCCGCGGCGTCCCCGTTCTTCCGGGCATTCGACCTGGCCGCGCACGGTGTCGAGTTGCTCGCGCCCGCGGCGTCGTACGCGCATCCACTGGATGGGGGTACCGCCGGGGTGGCGTGGCGGGATCTGGACCGCACCGTGGCGGAACTGGGTCGCGACGGCGCGGCCTGGCGGAGCCTGTTCGAGCCGCTGGTCCGGGATTGGTCCGCGGTGGTCGAGACCGCGACCGCCGATATGCGGCATGTACCGATCAGCCCGGCCACCGTCCGGTTCGGTCTGCGCCTGCTGGAACAAGGGTCGCCGTTGTGGAACGCGCGTTTTCACGGGGCGGTCGCACCGGCGCTGTTCAGCGGGGTCGCCGCGCATACCATCCGGCCGCCGCGCAAGCTGCCCGCCGTAGGCGCCGGGCTGCTGCTGGCCACGCTCGGCCACGCGGGCGGCTGGCATATCCCGCGTGGCGGTAGCCAGGCGATCGTGGACGCGCTCGCCACGGAATTACGGCGCCGCGGCGGCCGCGTGATCACCGGGCACCGGGTGGATTCGCTCGCCGAGTTCGGCGGGGCCCGCGCGATACTGTGCGATACGTCGCCCGCCGAACTGGTGCGTCTGGCCGGTGACCGGCTCCCGGCCGGGTACCGGCGCCGGCTGAACAAGGTGCGCTACGGGCCCGGTGTCTGCAAGGTCGATTTCGCGCTCTCCGGACCGGTGCCGTGGCAGGCCCCCGGCTGCGCGGAAGCCGGCACCCTGCATCTGGTGGGCAGCCGTGCCGAAGCGATGGCGGCCGAGCACGCCGTGGCGGCGGGGATGCATACCGAGCGGCCCTACACCCTGGTCATCCAGCCCGGCGTCGTCGACGACAGCCGCGCCCCGGCCGGGCGGCACACGCTGTACGCCTACGCGCACGTCCCGCACGGTTCCGGCCGCGATATCAGCGATCACATCATCGCCCAGATCGAACGTTTCGCCCCCGGATTCCGGGATCTGATCCTGGGCCGGCATGTGCAGACCGCGGCCCAGCTGGCGGAGTACAACACGAACTATGTCGGCGGCGATATCGGCTCGGGCGCGATGACGCTGCTGCAGACGGCGTTACGGCCGGCGCCGCGCTGGAATCCGTACGCCACCGGGATACCCGGGGTCTATCTCTGTTCCTCGGCGGCCCCGCCCGGCGGCGGCGTACACGGTATGGCAGGCACCCACGCCGCGACGCACGCCTTGCGCACGGTGTTCGGTGACCGCACCGATCCCTACGAACTGGTGGCCGCGAAATCCGCGGCCACCCCGGAGGGTTAGGCGTCCGCGGCGGACTCGCGGTACAGGTCGGGTTCCAGGTAGATGATGCGGGCCGTCGGCACCGCGGCCCGGATCCGGCTCTCCGCCTCGTCGATACCCGTCGCGATCTGCGTGATATCCAGGCCCGGCGCCACCGCCACCTTGGCGGCGACCAGCATTTCCTCCGGGCCGATGTACTGGGTCTTCATATGGATGAGGCGATCGATGGTCTTGCCGTCGGTGATGTTCTCCCGGATCGCCCGGTCCTCCGCGGCTGTCGCGCCCTCACCGATCAGCAGACTGTGCATTTCGACGATCAGGATGACCGCGATGATCCCCAGCAGCGCGCCGATCGCCAGGGTCCCGACGCCGTCCCATACCGGATCGCCGGTCACCATCGTGAGCCCGACACCGCCCAGCGCCAGCACCAGCCCGACCAGCGCGCCGGTGTCCTCCAACAGCACCACCGGCAGCTCCGGGCTGCGCGAATTGCGGATGAACTGCCACCAGCTCGCCCGCCCCTTCAAGGGTTTGGATTCCCGGTAGGCGGTGATGAAACTGTAGGTCTCCAGGCCGATGGCGACCACCAGGATCACGACGGCCACGATGGGTGAGCTGAGTTCCTCGGGATGCTGGACCTTGTGGATGCCCTCGTACAGCGCGTACACCGAGCCCAGGGTGAACAGCACCAGCGCCACCACGAACGAATAGAAGTACCGGCTGCGGCCGTACCCGAAGGGATGCAGTTCGTCGGCCTCCTGCTCGGCCCGGTTCTGCCCGAACAGCAGCAATCCCTGATTCGCGGTATCGGCGACGGAGTGCACACCCTCGGCCAGCATGGACGCCGAACCGGTGATCGCCGCACCCACGAACTTCGCCGCCGCGATCCCGGCATTCGCCGTCAACGCCGCAAGAATCGCCTTCTTACTTCCACCAGCCGACATCTTCCACCCTTATATGTACTCTGCGGCGCCGGGCGCACCGCGGGGTCGAGGCCTTCCCGGCGACAACCCTATAAGTCCTGTCCCCGTTCCCGCGCCCGACCGTCTACATTCGCCCCCCACACCGTCCCAACGCGACCACGGCGGCGCCGAGTCTTACGAGGCCCTCAGCGGTTCGCATAACCCCGAAATCGAAACGCAACTACGGCGTCGCCGAGTCTTGCGAGGCTCTCAGCGGTTCAACATAACACCGGAACCGAACGGGACCACGGCGGTGCCGAGTCTTACGAGGCCCTTGGAGGTTTTGGCCCGTCCCTGCTGTCAGTGCTCGATGCGATGCGGCGCAGCCGCGAGTGTCGAGTGCTGACAGCAGGGACCAAGGGGGGCCAAAACCCGTGCCGCCGGAGGCGGCACAAATAAACACAGAATTACACACCGACGCAGGCGCAGAAGAGGGTTGTGGGGCCGTCGGCGGCCTGGGCGCGGATATCGGTGTCGGCGGCCGAGATCCAGGCGGCGGTGCCGCGGTCGAGGCGTACCTCGGAGTTCCCGTCGCGCAGCCGTGCCGAACCGGCGGTGCACAGGACGATGCCCGGGCCCGCATCGGTGAGCGGGACCAGGGCCGAACCCGCGGTGATATCGAATCGGCGCAGCGCGAATTCGGGGGCGGGGGTCCGGTAGCGTACCGAGCCGTCGCCGGCCGGTTCCGGTAGTACCACCGGTAGGTCGATGGGCTCGAAATCCAGGACCTTCAGCAGTTCCGGGACATCGACGTGTTTCGGGGTGAGCCCACCGCGCAGCACATTGTCCGAGTTCGCCATGATCTCCACTGCTACGCCGCGCAGGTAGGCGTGCAGGTTCCCGGCCGCCAGGAACAACCCCTGGCCGGGTTGCAGGGTGATCCGGTTCAGCAGCAGCGAGGCCAGCACACCGGCATCGCCCGGGTAGCTCTCGGCGAGTTCCAGCGTGGTCTGCGCGACGGCCGCGAATTCGCGTTCGGAATTCGACAGATAGCGCACACAGCCGTCCAGCACCGCCGGCAACAGCGTGTCCAGCACCGTGGGTGGGAGGGTGATCCAGCTGGTGAACAGGGTGCGCAGGCCGTCGGAATCCGGTTGCGCGGCCAATAGTTCGGCGTATTGAACCAGCTCGGTGACCTTCAGCGCACGGAACAGCTCCACCGTGCGCACGGGGTCGCGGAAACCGGCCAATGCCTCGAAACGTTCCAGCGCGACCACCAATTCCGGCTTGTGGCTGTCGTCGCGATAGTTGCGCATCGGCGAATCGAGGGGCACCTTGTTGCGGTTCTCCCGGGCGAACCCGGCCGCCGCCTGCTGTGCGCTCGGATGTGCCTGCAGCGACAGCGGTTCCTCGGCGGCCAGGATCTTCAGCAGGAACGGCAGCCGGCCGTCGAAGCGGGTCGCGGCGGCGCCGAGTTCCCGGCCGGGTTCGGCGGAGACCACTTCCAGCAGTGAGCGCTTACCGTTGTCGGTCCGGATATAGGCGGGATCGGCGGGATGGGCACCGAACCAGAGCTCGGCTTCCGGATGCGCCGAAGGGACCGGGCGGCCGCAGAGTTCGGCGAGCGCGGTGCGCGACCCCCACGCATATGAGCGCAGCGCACCTACGAGTTCGTGCACTAGTAGCGTCCCCCGTCATAACTGCCGGGATCGCCCGCCACGACCGCACGGCCGCCGATGAGCCGCAGATAGGCAGCCGCCATCTCCCAGCGCAGCGCCAGCACCGCCAGCCGTTCCAGTTCCCCGCCGATCCGGGGCGCGGGCTCCGGTGCGGGTTCGCCGGATTCCGCGCGCGACGGATCGGCCGGGGCGGTTTCGATTTCGGCCGTCACCAGGTCGGCATCGACCGTTCCGCCGCCGGCGCCCCCGAACAGCGCCAATTTGCGCCGCAGGCCGGCGGTATCGGAATCGGTGCTGCACAGAAAGACCCGCTTCTTCTCCACCGGCGGCGGCCCGTCGAGCTGCTCGTCGTGGAACAGCGGATCGTAATCCGGCGCGGCGGCGGTGGCGGTATCGACCAGTTGCGGAAGCGCGGCCACCGCGACCGCCAGATCCACGGCGGCGGCGGTCCGGCCGGCCGACTGCAGCAGCACCTCCGCGGCATGTACCGCGAGTTCGGTGGTCGCGGGGGAATCACCGGTGAGGATCAGCCCGCGCTGCTGGGTGCGCACGGCCAGGTTCTTCGCGGGATTGTGGAACACCTCGTGCTGCGGTCCGTCGCGCAGGGCCTCCGTATCGAGCACATCGGCGAGATCGGCCAGATCCGGCAGTCCGGCTGCCGAGCGGACCGGGTCGATCGTGCGCAACACCGCGATCCCCACCGCCAGATAGCGCAGCAGCCGGTTGGCGTCCAACACCGGTACCCGTGGTTCCAGTACGGCGGCGCGGCCGGCGGCCGCGGCCCGCAGCGGACCCTCGTTCGGGGCCGCCACGATCACTTCGGCGCCGCGGCGCACCGCTCGGTCCACCGCGTCGATGAGCCGGGGATCGCCGGCGTCGTCGCCGCTGACCAGCACCACGTCCAAGGGGCCGGCCCAGGAGGGGACCGTCGTCACCGGTACCAGCGGCAGCCCGGCCCGGTCGCCGAGCGCGGCCACGAGCAGCCCGGCCGCGCGGCCGGCGCGGCCGGGCCCGGATACCAGCAGCAAGCTGCGTGGTTGCAGACCGTCCAGCCGGGCGAGCGTCCCTTCGGCCACGGCCGCGGCGATCGCGCGGACCTGGGCGCCACCGGACGCGGCGGAACGGAGGGCGCCGCCGGTATCGGCGGCCTCGAGCATTGCGGCATCGTCCAGATCGAGTACCGGGGTATCAGCGATCATCGGGCGTGGCACCTCCCCTCATCGCGCTGTTATCGGTCGCCGCCATTGCCACAGTTGTGGACACCGGGCCTGGAACGGGCGAATCCACGGTGTGTATTTCCACTATTCCAGTCAGGCGCGGACGATGCGCAGAATCTCGGTCACGAGTGCGTCTACTTCCTCCGGAGTGCGCGCTTCGACGTTGAGCCGCAGGAGCGGTTCGGTATTCGAGGCGCGCAGGTTGAACCAGGCGTCGTCGGCCAGTTGCACCGTCACCCCGTCCAGCCGGTCCACCGCGACCGCGCGGGCGGCGAACGCGTCGAGTACCGCATCGGTGCGTCCGGCCGCGTCCGCGACGGTCGAGTTGATCTCGCCCGAGGCGGCGTAGCCGGTGTAGGAGGACATCAGCTCCGAGACGGGACGTTTGTCCTCGCCCAAGGCGGCCAGCACGTGCAACGCGGCCAGCATCCCGGAATCGGCGCCCCAGAAATCGCGGAAGTAGTAGTGCGCGGAATGCTCACCGCCGAACACCGCGCCGGTGGTGGCCATGAGCTGTTTGATGAACGAATGCCCCACCCGGGACCGCACCGGGTTTCCGCCCAGCTCGGTCACCAGCTCCGGCACCGACCGGGAGGTGATCAGGTTGTGGATGATCGTGGCGCCCGGCTCCTTCGCCAGCTCGCGTTCGGCGACCAGCGCGGTGATCGCCGACGGCGAGACCGGTTCACCCCGTTCGTCGACCACGAAGCAGCGGTCGGCGTCACCGTCGAAGGCCAGCCCGATATCGGCGCCGGATTCCCGGACCAGTTTCTGCAGATCCACCAGGTTCGCCGGGTCCAGCGGATTGGCCTCGTGGTTGGGGAAGGACCCGTCCAGTTCGAAATACAGCGGCACGATCGTGACCTGCGGCAGCGCACCGAGGACCGCGGGCACGGTATGCCCGCCCATCCCGTTCCCGGCGTCCACCGCGACGGTCAGCGGCCGGATACCGTCCAGATCCACCAGCTCACGCAGGAACGCCGCGTAGTCGCCGAGCAGGTCGGTGTCGGTGCTGCTGCCCGGTGCGCCGTCGTAGCCCGGCACCCCGGTGACGAGTTCTTCGGCGATGGTGGCGAGGCCGGTGTCCTGCCCGACCGGCAGCGCCCGCGGCCGGCACAGCTTGATGCCGTTGTAGCGGGCCGGATTGTGGCTGGCGGTGAACATGGCGCCGGGGCAGTCGAGGGTGCCCGAGGCGAAATACAGCTGATCGGTGGACGCCAGGCCGATCCGCACCACGTCCAGCCCCTGGGCCAGTACGCCGGCGGCGAAGGCATCCACGAGTTCCGGTGACGAGGCGCGCATATCGTGACCGATCACGATGCGCCGCGCGTTCTCGGCCCGCATGAGCCGGGCGAACGCCGAACCGGTATCGCGGACGAAATCGGCATCGAGTTGCTCCCCGACGACGCCGCGGATGTCGTAGGCCTTGATCACCGCGTTCACGGACTCGGCAGAGCGGGCGACTGTCATGGGGAACACCCTAGTAGGTGTGTTTCGGCGGCGTATCCACTGCTGCCTCCCGCTCCGCTCGGGGCCGACACCGGGCACGTCAGGGCAGTGGCGGCCGAGCGCCGGGGTTCGGCAGCGGTTGATCGTCGCGCCGGGCGCACTGCGCATCCGGTTCTCGCGGCCGGGGTATCCGGCGGGCCGGGAACTCGCTCAGCTCGGTGGATCGGGTAACACCCGGAGGTGGCCGCGGCGTCCGGTGCGAGTGGGGCGCGGCGGCGGGGTGTGCTCGCGGTATCCGCGCTGTTCGGGCTCGGGTGGGCGGCGGCGTAGGCCGGCCTCCCGGACGGCCTCGGCCAGTGCCGTGAGGTCGTCGTCGTCGGGGGTTGTCGCGAAGCCGCCTTCGTGCCGGACCATATCCCAGCCCTTCGGGGCGGTGATCCGGGAGGCGTGCGTTCCGCACAGATCCCAGGAATGTGGTTCGGCCACCGTCGCCAGCGGACCCACCACCGCGGTGGAGTCCGAGTAAACATAGGTCAGCGTCGCGACGGCCGGATTCTTGCAGCCGGGTCGGCAGCAACGACGCATGGAGATCACGTCGATGAGAGTAACCCGCCGTGCGGACCGAAGGGGGTCAGACACGCTCACCGATCCGGCTCCCCCCGGCGCGTCGAGGTGTGATCTGTATCTATGGCGCCGCCTTCGGCGGCGCGGGTTCGGGGCCCCCTTGGTCTCGTTCTTCACTCCGCCGCTCCTCCGCTTCGCTCCCCCGCTCTGTCGCTCCAGAACGAGACGGCCCCGAACCACGTAGGTGGACCATGCGGATGTTTTGATTTCGGCGGCGCGGGGTGGGGGAGCGGTGATGCGTGCTCTTGGTTGGCCCTCCGCGAAGTGTTGCGGGTTGACCATCCGGAAATGGGGCTGGCTGTGTTTTGGAGGCGCTCCGCTCGTCGACGGGCCGGGCCCTATCAACCCCCGGTCCTCACTCCGCTGCTCCTCCGCTTCGCTTTCCCGCTTCAGACCAAGGGCGGGCCCCGACTTCGAAGGAGGACCGGAGAATCGGGCCGGCTCCGACAGCGGGGCTCGGCGGTTCGGGGGAGGGGGTTGCGGAGGTTCGGCGGGGGAACGGCGAGGGGTCGGGCTGCACAGTCGTGAGCGGCTGGGGATCGGATGGATTCGAGCGTGCGGGATCGGCCGGAGAATGTATGGCTGTCCGCAGCGGTCGACGGAGGCCAGAGGCGGGCGGTGGGTGGAACCCGGCTATTCCGGTTCGGGGTCTATTACGTCCGGGTCGACGCCGAGGTAGGTCGCGATCTGCTGGACGAGGACTTCGCGCAACAGGTCCACGAGGTCTTCGGGGTCGCCGGCACGCAGTTCCAGGGGTTTGCGGAACAGGACGACCCGCGCGCGGATGGGGGTGCCGTGCCGGTCGACCCCGGCCGGTATCAGCCGGGACAGCGGGACCGGGCCGTCGGCCACCACCTCGTCCGGCCAGGTGACCGAATCCGGGTGCAGCGGACGGATTTTCGGGACATCGTCGACGGCGATATCCAGTTTGGTGAGGCGGTCGTGCCAGCGGGTGTCCAGCGGGGCGAACGCCTCCAGGACGAGGCGGTCGAATTTCTGGCCGCGGGTGCGCCACGCGGGGACGGTGGGGGGCAGCATGGGTCCGCGCACGCCGCGCCCTCGGCGGCTGACCGACCTTGCGGTCGGGGGTCTGCGGTTGCGGGATCGGGCCATGACTCGAACGTTAGTCACCGAGCGCCGATCGCGACGGCCCGCCCCGGCTACCTGCTCCGGGGCGCACCGACGCGAGCGGTCTCGTCAGCCGATACCGCGCTTGAGGCGCCGGCGCTCCCGCTCCGACAGGCCGCCCCAGATTCCGAACCGCTCATCGTGTGCGAGCGCGTATTCCAGGCATTCGTCGCGGACCTCACATCCCATGCAGATGCGTTTGGCCTCGCGGGTGGAGCCGCCCTTCTCCGGGAAGAAGGCCTCTGGATCGGTTTCCGCGCAGAGTGCGCGTTCCTGCCACTGTTCTTCGATGGAGTCGAACATCTCGTCGAAACCGGTCACGATCAGGCTGAGCCGGGGTGTCGATTCTCGCTCACTCCGATCGCGATCGGTCCAGCCGTTGTCAGCAGCGACGCCTCGTGCTGCGCCTGCTGTGGAATCGGTTCGCGATACACCCACCGGAATGCCGGCCGGGGCCAGTTCTTCGGCCATCGCTCCGCCTCCTCACTGTGTGTTAGCGCAGAATGAATTCGTTCCGTCGATCCACACGCATATCGACGGCCTAACTCCGCGATGTTGTCTCGCGGACTTCCCCGAGCCCGTCATTCGAATTCGAACACCTGTTCGAATTTCCGTTCGCGCCTTGCACTTCCCGCGCGGTCCGGAATGACATGTCTGTGATTAGACACGCCGCCGGGTGTGATGGTCAAGCCACCGTCACTATTCCGTTACTATCCCGCGCGGCATTCCGAGTCGATCTTGTGACCCGAATAGCAAATGAGCGGCAAATATAGCGGAAGACGCACTATTTATCGCGCGGCATAGGGTGTACAGATGTGACTTCAGAACAAGCGGACATCGGGCCCGCCAATGGCCCCCGTATCGTCGTCCTGGTCGGCGGAGTCGGTGGCGCGCGGTTCCTGCTGGGTGTGCGGGAGCTGCTGCCCGAAGCGAAGGTTTCGGCCATCGTCAATGTGGGCGATGACGTGTGGATGCACGGCCTGAGAATCTGCCCCGACCTCGATACCTGCATGTATACGCTGGGTGGTGGAATAGATCCGGAGCGCGGCTGGGGCCGGCCGGCAGAAACCTGGCACGCCAAGGAGGAGTTGGCGAAATATCACGCCCAGCCGGACTGGTTCGGGCTGGGGGATCGGGATATCGCCACACATCTCGTTCGTACCGAAATGTTGCGCGCCGGCTATCCACTCTCGGCGGTCACCGAGGCGCTGTGCAAACGGTGGCAACCGGGCGTCGAACTCATCCCGGCAACCGACGATCGCTGCGAAACGCATGTTGTTATCAGCGATCCGGAGAGCCCCAGCGAACGCCGCGCGATCCATTTTCAGGAGTGGTGGGTTCGGTACCGGGCCGACGTTCGAACTCATGGATTCGCCACAATCGGGGCGGATGAGGCCAAACCTGCACCGAATGTGATCGAACTCATAGGCGATGCAGATGTCGTATTACTGGCCCCCTCGAATCCGGTGGTGAGTGTGGGAGCGATCTTGGCGGTGCCTGGAATTCGCGGGGCGTTGCGTACCACCGCGGCGCCGGTGATCGGGGTCTCGCCGGTGATCGACGGCAAGCCGCTGCGCGGGATGGCCGACGAATGCCTGTCGGTGATCGGTGTGGAGACCACCGCGGAAGCGGTCGGCCGCCACTACGGATCCCGTTCCGCCACCGGCATTCTCGACGGCTGGCTGATCCATACGACCGATACCGCCGAGGTGTCCGGCGTCGAGGTGCGCAGTGTTCCCCTGTTGATGACGGACCCGCCGACCACCGCCGAAATGGTGCGGGCCGCCCTGGAACTGGCGGGAGTGAAACCGTGACCGAGTCGTTTGCCGAGGTAATTGCCGATCACGCCGCCGCGGAATTACGTATTCTGCCGATCACCGGATTACCGGAATTCCGGCCCGGCGACGACCTCGCCGAACATATCGCCGACTGCGCCCCGTGGCTGGCCGACGGCGACATCCTGGTGGTCACCAGCAAGATCGTCGCGAAGGCCGAGGGCCGGATCGTGGCCGCGCCCACCGATCCGGAGCAGCGCGACGCGGCACGGCGGCACCTGGTGGAACAGGAATCGGTGCGCATCGTGGCCCGCCGCGGCCGCACGCTGATCACCGAGAACCGGCTCGGCATCGTGCAGGCGGCATCCGGCGTGGACGGCTCCAATGTCGAACGCGACGAACTCGTCCTGCTGCCCGCCGATCCCGACGGCAGCGCCAAAGCCCTGCGCTCGGCGCTGGCGACGCGGCTGGGGGTGAATGTGGGCGTAGTGGTGACCGACACGATGGGCCGTGCCTGGCGTAACGGCCAGACCGATGTCGCGATCGGGTCCGCGGGATTGCGGGTGCTGCACGACTATTCGGGCGCGGTGGACGGGCAGGGCAACGAACTGCAGGTCACCCAGGTCGCGATCGCCGACGAACTGGCCGCCGCCGCCGACCTGGTGAAGGGCAAACTGGGCGGGGTGCCGGTGGCGGTGGTGCGCGGTCTGTCGCTCACCGACAACGGTTCCACCGCAACCGATCTGGTGCGCGCGGGGACCGACGATCTGTTCTGGCTCGGTACCGCCGAGGCGTTGCAGAAGGGTCGCCGGGAGGCGGTACTGCTGCGGCGTTCGGTCCGCGATTTCAGTACGGAACCGGTGGATCCGGAATTGATCCGCGCGGCGACCGCGGTCGCATTGACCGCACCCGCGCCCCATCACACCCGCCCGGTGCGGTTCGTCTGGCTGCGTGACCGGGCGCGACGCGAACAATTGCTCACCGCCATGGCAGCGAAGTGGCGGGCCGATCTCCTGGCCGACGGCCTGGAACCGGAACGGGTGGAGCGCCGGGTGAACCGGGGCCGCATCCTGTTCGACGCCCCGGAGATGATCATCCCGTTCTGTGTGCCCGACGGCGCCCACGACTATCCCGACGATCGCCGGTGGGCTGCGGAACAGACGATGTTCACCGTGGCGGTGGGTGCCGCGGTGCAGGGTCTGCTGGTCGCGCTGGCTGCCGAGGGTCTGGGTAGTTGCTGGATCGGGTCGACCATCTTCGCGCCGGAGGTCACCCGGGAGGTGCTCGGTGTCGACGGCGACTGGAATCCGTTGGGCGCCATCGCCGTCGGCCATCCCGCCGAGGAGCTGACCCCCCGTCCGCCCCGCGACCCCGCCGCGGGATTGGTGGAGCTGTGAGCGCCGAATCGCTGCACGCCTCGGCGACCGAACTGCTGACAGCGTGGAAACCGGACGCCGGGCCCGACGCCTCGGTGCGCGAGGCCATGCTGGCCTTCCTCGGCTCGGCACCGCGCGGCTGTCTGCGCGAGCACGAGCCCGGCCATATCACGGCGTCGGCCGTGGTGTTCTCCCACGATGGCCGGGAGGTGCTGTTGACGCTGCATCCGCGGGTCGGACGCTGGATCCAGCTGGGCGGCCACTGTGAGGAGACCGATGAGACGGTGCCCGCGGCCGCGCTGCGCGAGGCCACCGAGGAGTCGGGCATCGAGGGCCTGCGGCTGGAGCCGGAACTGTATGCGGCCCAAGCACATCCGATCACCTGTTCGCTCGGGGTGCCGACGCGGCATCTGGATCTGCTTTTCCGGATGACCGCCCCGCCCGGGTCGGTGCCGGTGCGCAGCGCGGAATCCACCGATCTGCGCTGGTGGCCGGTGGACGGTCTGCCGCCGGATGCCGATGTCGTGATCCGCTGAGACGGGCCGCGCACCGCCACCGTCCCGGATCGATCGGACGACGATGTCCCGGGCCGGGCCGCGCTGCTGTCGTCCCGGCCGGGCTCGGATTCCGTCGTTGTCGTCCGCACCGGGCCCCGGCAGGTGAGATGGCCGGACGAGGCGTCGTCCACAATGTCGGCCTGATCCGGTAGCCGGCGCGTGAAGCCTGCGGCAGCGCGCCGGAAGCTCGCGGGCGGGCCCGCTCCGCAAGACTACGGACGGGCGGCCGCGGCGTGGCCGGGGAGCGATGCTGCTGTGCCCGCTGCTCGGTCCAGGACGGCCTGGATTGTCACGGTGTGTTCTCGGCTCGCTCCGGCCCGGGCCGCGCGCCGTGGGCTGGAACCGCCATTCGGCGCGGGTCGATGTGCCGGAAACTCCGCCCGAACGGGCGGAGTGGGAGTCCCGGATGCGCTACCGCCCGCCTCGAATAACAACTGCGTCAACATAAATCGGCTGGTTACCGAAACCGTAAACCCCCTCCACCCCGGTGCCGTCGCGCCCCTACCGTCGTAGGCGGATGTTACGTGCGTCACAGCTTTTCGGGTGAGGAGGCGATGCGCCGGTGACCACCGAATCCAGCGCTGCGGATACGCCGCGACCCTGGCGTGACCGCAAGCGATACCTGTGGCTCTGGGGGCTGTTCGCGCCCACCGGGCTGTTCACCATCGGGCTGCCGTTGACCTGGCTCTTCGGCTCGCTGGGCTGGAGCGGCCCGGTCCATGTCCTGTTCTGGCTCGGCCCGCTGGTGCTGTACCTCGTGATACCGCTCGCCGACCGGTGGTCCGGGCGGGATGCGTCCAGCCCGCCCGAGGAGGTGCTGGCGGCGCTGGAGAACGACAAGTACTACCGGTATCTGACCTATCTGTACCTGCCGTGTCAGTACGCGACGCTGGTCGCGGTCTGCTTCCTGATCACCGCCGACGAACTCCCGGTACCCGGGCTGGCGGACGGCCTGGGGGTGGTCGACAAAGTCGGGCTGGCCCTCACCGTCGGTGTGATCGGCGGAATCGGGATAAACACCGCCCATGAGCTGGGGCACAAGAAAGTGGGTCTGGAGCGCCGGCTGTCCAGGATCGCGCTGGCGCAGACCGCGTACGGGCATTTCTATGTCGAACACAATCGTGGTCATCATGTCCGGGTCGCGACCCCCGAGGACCCGGTCAGTGCCCGGTTCGGCGAGGGTTTCTGGGCTTTTCTGCCGCGGGCGGTGCTCGGGAGCCTGCGCTCGGCCTGGGAGCTGGAACGCACCCGGCTGGCGCGCCTCGGCTCGGGACCGTGGAGCCGTCGCAACGATGTGCTCACCGCGTGGCTGCTGACCGTGCTGCTGTACGCCGTGCTGGTCGCGGTATTCGGCGTGCATCTGCTGCCTTATCTGCTCCTGCAGGCCGTGATGGGTATCGGCCTGCTGGAGGCGGTGAATTATCTGGAGCACTACGGTCTGGTCCGGCAGCGCACCGCCTCGGGCCGCTACGAACGCCCCGCGCCCCGGCACAGCTGGAACAGCGACAATGTCGTCACCAATATCTTCCTGTATCACCTGCAGCGGCACAGCGACCACCACGCCCACCCGACCCGCCGCTACCAGGCCCTGCGTACCTGGGAGCAGGCCCCGGCGCTGCCCACCGGGTACGCGGGGATGATCCTGCTCGCCTATTTCCCGCCGCTGTGGCGGCGGGTGATGGACAAGAGGGTGCTCGAGCTCTACGACGGCGATATCACCCGGGTCAATATTCATCCACCGGCCAGGCGACGACTACAGGCCCGGTACGGGGTGGTCGCGGCCGAGTGACCGCGGCTTACCGGTCTTTACAAATTAATAAATTTGTCTACTTCATGCCTTCGTGGCGCCTATCGTCGGTGCTGATAGTTGTGCGCATCACAGCGCGGCGTGAGGAAGTGAGACAGCGATGTCTGCCGTCCCCGACAAATCGGCTCCGCCGGAAACCACCGGCCAATCGGCCCCACCGGAAACCTGGCGAGACCCCAAGCGGTACCTGTGGTTGTGGGGGCTGTTCGCACCCACTGGGTTGTTCACGATCGGCCTGCCGCTCATCTGGGCGCTGAATGCCGTCGGCTGGCACGGACTCGCCCATATCCCGTACTGGCTGGGCCCGGTACTGCTCTACCTCGTCATCCCGATCGCGGATCTGGCCTTCGGCGCGGACGGCGCCAACCCGCCCGATGAGGCGATGGCGGCCTTGGAGAACGACAAGTACTACCGCTATCTCACCTATCTGTACCTGCCGTGCCAGTACGCCACCTTGATCATGGCCTGCTACTTGATCACCGCCGACGACCTGAGCTGGCTGGGGGTCGAGGGCGGGCTGCAGATCGTCGACAAGATCGGGCTGGCGCTCACGGTCGGCGTGATCGGCGGGATCGGGATCAACACCGCACACGAGCTCGGGCACAAGAAAGTGGGCCTGGAACGCCGGCTGTCGCGGATCGCCCTGGCGCAGAGCGGTTACGGACACTTCTATATCGAGCACAACCGGGGTCACCACGTGCGGGTCGCGACCCCGGAGGATCCGGCGAGCGCCCGGTTCGGGGAGAGCTTCTGGGCGTTCTGGCCGCGGACCGTCTGGGGAAGCCTGCGCTCGGCGTGGGAGCTGGAACGCACCCGGCTACGGCGGCAGGACCGCGGTCCCTGGACCCGGCACAACGATGTGCTCACCGCCTGGCTGCTGACCGTGGTGCTGTTCGCCGCGCTGGTCGCCGTGTTCGGCGTGGATCTGCTGCCCTACCTGCTCCTGCAGGCGGTGATGGGATTCAGCCTGCTCGAATCGGTGAACTATCTCGAGCACTACGGTCTGGTGCGGCAGCGCACCGGCTCCGGCCGCTACGAGCGCCCCGCGCCCACACACAGCTGGAACAGCGACCACCTGGTCACCAATATCTTCCTGTATCACCTGCAGCGGCACAGTGACCACCATGCCTACCCCACTCGGCGGTGCCAGACCTTGCGCAGCTGGGAGCAGGCCCCGGAACTGCCCAGCGGGTACGCGAGCATGATCCTGCTCGCCTATTTCCCGCCGCTGTGGCGGCGGGTCATGGACAAGCGGGTGCTCGCGCACTACGACGGCGATATCACCCGCGCCAATATTCATCCGCCCCGCCGGGAACGGATGCTGGCCCGTTATGCCGCGCCGGCGCCGGGAGCAACCGCATGAGCGCGCCGGCCCCAGTGAAGTCCAGGGGCCCGCGCTGCGGCCACCGCGCCGGCGCGCCGGTCGCCGACGGGGCGCGCTCGTACGCCGGGGACGAATCATGAGCGCCTACCGCTGCCCGGTCTGCGAATACATTTACGACGAGGCCACGGGCGATCCGCATGAGGGTTTCCCGCCGGGTACCCCGTGGTCGGCCGTGCCCGACGACTGGTGCTGCCCGGATTGCGCCGTCCGGGAAAAGATCGATTTCGAACCGGTGCCCGCCCGCACCTGACCCGCGGGCACCGCTGGACCGAAAGACGGGTTTGCCGATGACCGAATACAAGCTCTATCAATGCGCCCAATGCGGTTTCGAATACGACGAGGCCCAGGGCTGGCCCGAGGACGGTATCGCGCCCGGCACCCGCTGGGCCGATATCCCCGACGACTGGACCTGTCCCGACTGCGGGGCGGCCAAGGCCGACTTCTTCATGGTCGAGATCGAACGAACTTGAAACTTTGACTTGTGCAGCGAAAACGTGCCAGGGTCGCAGGCATGCCTGCCACCGGATCCCGGAATTACACCCAGGGGTCTGCGCGTGAGTTGCTGCGCACAGCCATCCTGGACGCGATGCGTGACCTACTCGGGCAACGCGACTGGTCGAAGATCACGCTCACCGAGGTGGCCGCCGGCGCCGGGGTGAGCCGGCAGACCCTCTACAACGAGTTCGGTTCGCGGCAGGGTCTGGCCGAGGCCTACGCCATCCGCCTGGCCGACGATCTGGTCGACCATGTGGAAACCGCGCTGGCCGCCAATATCGGGGACGCCGACGCCTCCATCCGCGACGGTCTCGCGAGTTATTTCCGCGATGCCGCGCAGGATCCGCTGGTGCGGTCACTGCTCCTGGGCGAGGTCAAGCTCGACCTGCTGCGGCTGATCACCCTCGATGCCGGCCCGTTGATCGGACATGCCACCGAACGACTCTCCGGGGTGATGCAGCGCAGCTGGATCGCCCCCACACCGGACCAGGCCGATACCTTCGCCCACGCCCTGGTCCGGCTGGCGATCAGCTATATCCCCACCCCGCCCGGACCCGAGCACGACGCCCCGGCCGAACTTGCCCGGGTCTTCAGTCCCTACGTGGCCGCGGTGCTCGCCGGCCGGACGGCGCCGGATGGCGCACGGTGAGCGCACGACAATCGGGCCGGACGCTATCCGGCCCCGTTACCTGCGGGTTCACCCGCTTTCGGAGCATCCCGGCGTCGGGAACCCGTGGCGCCGGCGGTCGGGGTACGGTTCCGGCGTGTAACGGTCGCCACGTTCGGGCCGAACAATGACGCAATGGAGACGCCAGGTCTGCGAATATGTAGGCCAGCAAGTTCGGTTTTTCAATAGCGGGGCAAACGTGCAATTGGTTGGCAAGTCGGCCGGATCGGCCGATCCCAAACGCCATCTGTGGGTTCTCGGCCTGATCGCTCCGGCCACCGCGCTGCTGCCCTCCCAGCTGGTGCTGCACACCGGACTCGAGGTGTTCTGGTGGACCGGGCCGATCATCGTCCTGGGCATCATCCCGCTGCTCGACATCCTGGTCGGCGACGACGGCTCGAACCCGCGCGACGAGGACTACGAAACCCTCTCCAACGATCGCTATTACCGCTGGTGCACCTATCTTTTCCTGCCGATCCAACTAGTCGGTCTCACCCTGGCCGGGTACCTGTGGTCGGGCCACGAACTCGATGTGGCCGACAAGGTCGGCCTCGCCGTCACGCTGGGGCTGGTATCCGGTATCGGGATCAATGCCGCGCACGAACTCGGGCACCGGGTGGAACGCCTGGAGCGGTGGCTGGCCAAGATCGCCCTGGCGCAATCCGGATACGGGCATTTCTTCGTCGAGCACAATCGTGGCCACCATGTCCGGGTAGCGACACCCGAGGATCCGGCCAGCGCCCGGTTCGGTGAAAGCCTGTGGCAATTCCTGCCGCGCAGTGTGGCCGGCGGTTTCCGCTCCGCCCTGCGGCTCGAGCGGCAACGGCTGCACCGGGCCGGTAGCGGCTGGTGGAGTCCGCGTAACCACATCCTGCAGGCGTGGGCAATGACCGTGGTGCTCTTCGGCGCGCTGATGCTGGTGTTCGGCTGGCAGATCCTGCCGTATCTGCTGCTGCAGGCGGTGCTCGGCGCGGGGTTGCTGGAAACCGTCAACTACATCGAGCACTACGGGCTGCTGCGCGAGCGCCGCCCGAACGGCCGCTATCGGCGCTGCACCCCGCGCGACAGCTGGAACAGCGACCGGCTCGTCACGAATATCTTCCTGTTCCATCTGCAGCGGCACAGCGATCACCACGCCAACCCGGGCCGCCGCTATCAGACCCTGCGCAGTTCCGACGAGGCGCCGCAACTGCCCGCCGGCTACGCGGCCATGGTGGTGCTGGCGGTGATCCCGCCGCTGTGGCGGCGGGTCATGGACAAACGGGTGCTGGCGCACTACGACGGCGATCTCTCCCGGATCAACGTGGCCCCGCACCTGCGTACCGCGGGCGCGGCCCTGCCTGCCGGTCCCGGCGTCGCCGCCTGACCCGCGGCGCTGCCACAACCCGACCGCCCGGTACCGCGTACCGACCGATACAGCCGGACCGCGGCAGCGCGGAACCCGCTAGCCTTGCGATCGAGACCGTGTTTATCGGGCCTGAGCGAGGGCCCTGCGTGGTGACGCTGCGCTCCCGCCTCCGGGTCCGACTCGCTCACGCCGTAACCGAGAGAAGGCTGATCCACGCTGATGACGACCTCCGAATTGCCTCGCACATCGCTGAGCACCGATAGCCGCAACGGCATCGAATACAAGGTCGCGGATCTGGCGCTGGCCGATTTCGGCCGCAAGGAGATCCGGCTGGCCGAACACGAGATGCCCGGGTTGATGGCCCTGCGCCGCGAATACGCCGATGTCGCGCCGCTGAAAGGCGCGCGCATCTCCGGCTCCCTGCATATGACCGTGCAGACCGCCGTGCTGATCGAAACCCTCACCGCACTCGGTGCCGAGGTGCGGTGGGCCTCCTGCAATATCTTCTCCACCCAGGACCACGCCGCGGCCGCCGTGGTGGTCGGCCCGCACGGCACCGTCGAGGAGCCGCAGGGCACCCCGGTGTTCGCCTGGAAGGGCGAAACCCTCGAGGAGTACTGGTGGGCCGCCGAACAGATGCTCACCTGGCCGGGTGAACCGGCCAATATGATCCTCGACGACGGCGGTGACGCCACCATGCTGGTGCTGCGCGGCGCCCAGTTCGAGAAGGCGGGCGTGGTCCCGCCGGCCGATGCGGAGCATTCCGCCGAGTACACGGTGTTCCTGAATTTGCTGCGCGAACGGTTCGAAACCGACAAGGGCAAATGGACCGCCATCGCCGAAAGCGTTCAGGGTGTCACCGAGGAGACCACCACCGGTGTCCTGCGGCTGTACCAGTTCGCCGCCGCCGGCGAACTGACCTTCCCGGCGATCAATGTCAACGACTCGGTCACCAAATCGAAGTTCGACAACAAATACGGCACCCGGCATTCGCTGATCGACGGCATCAACCGCGGCACCGATGTCCTCATCGGCGGTAAGAAGATCCTGATCTGCGGCTACGGCGATGTCGGCAAGGGCTGCGCGGAATCGCTGGCCGGGCAGGGCGCCCGCGTCCAGGTCACCGAAATCGACCCCATCAACGCCCTGCAGGCGCTGATGGACGGCTACGACGTGGTCACCGTGGAACAGGCCATCGCCGACGCCGATATCGTCATCACCTCGACCGGTAACAAGGACATCATCACCCTCGACCATATGCGGGCGATGAAGGACCAGGCCATTCTGGGCAATATCGGGCATTTCGACAACGAAATCGATATGGCGGCCCTGGAGCGTTCCGGTGCCACCAAGTTGAATATCAAACCTCAGGTCGACCTGTGGACGTTCGGTGATTCCGGTAAGTCCATCATCGTGCTCTCCGAGGGCCGGCTGCTCAATCTCGGCAACGCCACCGGCCATCCGTCGTTCGTGATGAGCAACAGCTTCTCCAACCAGGTGATCGCGCAGATCGAACTGTGGACCAAACCGGAGGAATACGACAACGAGGTCTATCGCCTGCCGAAGGTGCTCGACGAGAAGGTCGCCCGGATCCACGTGGAGGCGCTCGGCGGCACGCTGACCAAGCTCACCAAGGACCAGGCCGAGTACATCAACGTCGATGTCGAGGGCCCGTACAAGCCGGAGCACTACCGCTACTGATCCGGCACCTTTCCCGGTCTCGGGCCGTGCCCGCCTGCCTCGGCAGGCGGGCACGGCTGTCCGAGTAGGCTGCTGTCCATGGGTGTTCTGGTCTCGGTGGAAGGCCTCGACGGAGCGGGTAAACGGACGCTGATCGCCGAGCTGGTCGCCGCGCTCGAACAGCGTGGGCTGCGCGCGGACACCCTGGCATTTCCCCGATACGGCCGGTCGGTGCACGCCGATCTGGCCGCCGAGGCGTTACGCGGCGCCCACGGCGATCTGGCCGCCTCGGTGAACGCGATGGCCGTTCTCTTCGCGCTGGATCGCGCCGGCGCGGCCGACGAACTGGCGAAAATGCTCGCCGGAAACGATGTGGTCGTCCTGGACCGCTACGTCGCCTCCAACGCCGCCTACAACGCCGCGCGGCTCGGCCAATCCGCGGACGGGGAAATCGTGCGGTGGGTCGGCGAATTGGAGTTCGGCCGGTTCGAACTCCCGGTGCCGCAGGTGCAGGTGCTGCTGGACGTCCCGGTGGAGGTCGCGGCCGAACGGGCCCGCCGCCGCGGCGAACTCGACGCGACCCGGGAGCTGGACGCCTACGAACGCGACGGCGGATTACAGGAACGCACCGCCGCGGTGTACCGTGATCTCGCTCGGCGTGATTGGTATGGAACCTGGTGGGTTTTCCGGCCCGGCGAACAGGGTTCCGGCCCGCGCACGGGCGAAATGAATGTATTGGCCGCGCGGCTCGCCGCATTGGTCGCGAATTAGTGTTGGATATCCGGCGGGAACGCGCCATGTATGGCGTGGCGACCCGTTACGAGCCCGGGAGATGACAACATAGTAACTATGAAGCCGAAGATTCTGGTCGTCGACGACGATATGGCCCTCGCGGAGATGCTCACCATCGTCCTGCGGGGCGAGGGTTTCGACCCGCACGTGGTCGGCGACGGCACCCAGGCCCTGTCGGCGGTCCGGGAGATCCGGCCCGATCTGGTCCTGCTGGACCTGATGCTGCCGGGGATGAACGGTATCGACGTATGCCGGGTGCTGCGGGCCGATTCCGGTGTGCCGATCGTGATGCTCACCGCCAAGACCGATACCGTCGATGTGGTACTCGGCCTGGAATCCGGCGCCGACGACTACATCGTCAAACCCTTCAAACCGAAGGAACTGGTGGCGCGGGTGCGGGCGCGGTTGCGCCGCACCGAGGAAGAGCCGGCCGAACTGCTCACCATCGCCGATATCGTGATCGACGTGCCGGCGCACAAGGTGACCCGTGAGGGCGCGCAGATTTCGCTGACCCCGCTGGAGTTCGATCTGCTGGTGGCGCTCGCGCGTAAACCGCGGCAGGTCTTCACCCGTGAGGTGCTGCTGGAGCAGGTGTGGGGTTACCGGCACGCCGCCGACACCCGCCTGGTGAACGTCCATGTGCAGCGATTGCGCGCCAAGGTCGAGAAGGATCCGGAGAACCCGGAGATCGTGCTGACCGTGCGCGGCGTGGGATACAAGGCCGGTCCGCCGTGATCGGTGGCCGTCGGCTCCGGGCCCGGAGGCGGTAACTTGCGCGACCAGGATGGGTCCCGCACAGATCGCGATCCGGGTGGGAGCAGTCGTGCGGCGCAGCTACGGCAGGCGCTGGCTCCGGTCAACGAATGGTTTCAGCATGTCGGCAAATCGCTGGGTCTGCTCTGGCGGCGTTCGCTGCAACTGCGGGTCATCGTTTCGACCCTGACGCTTTCGTTGATCGTTATCACCGTGCTCGGTGTGGTGCTGACCAGCCAGATCACCGACCGGCTGCTGGACGCCAAGATCAATGCCGGCGTCGAGGAAATGGATCGGGTCCGCAACACCGTGGAGGCGCAGCTCTCCGGGGTGCACGATGTCTCCAGCCAGCAGCAGCGGCTGTCCGACGCCCGCGATTCCCTGTCCAACCGGCGCGATTCGGGCCGTTCGGCCGGTGCCGCGGGGAGTTTCGATTCGGCGCTGAGCATGATCGGTGGGTCGCCGCAGCAGGTGGTCACCGCCGGGCCGATCGAGGAAGTGCCCGATTCGCTGCGCCGGTTCGTCCAGCGCAATCAGGTGAGCTACCAGTTCGCCAATGTCGCCGATCCGGACGGTTATCGCGGCCGGGCGCTGATCCTGGGTAGTCCGAGCGCCGAAGTGCCCACCCTGGAGATCTATCTGATCTTCCCGCTGGGCAACGAGGAGCGCAGTCTCGCGCTGATGCGCGGCACCATGATGGTCGGTGGTGCCGTACTGCTGATCCTGCTGGCCGCTATCACCGCCCTGGTGACCCGTCAGGTCGTGCTGCCCATCCGGTCCGCCGCGCGGATCGCCGGGCGTTTCGCCGACGGCCGCCTCAAGGAGCGCATGCTGGTGCGCGGCGACGACGATATCGCCCGGCTCGCCAAGGCCTTCAACGAAATGGCCGAAAGCCTGTCCAACCAGATCAACCAGCTCGAGGAATTCGGCAACCTGCAGCGCCGTTTCACCTCCGATGTCAGCCACGAACTGCGTACCCCGCTGACCACGGTGCGCATGGCCGCGGACCTGATCCACGGCAGCAGCGACGATCTGGATCCGGCGCTGGCGCGCAGCGCCGAACTGCTGGTGACCGAACTGGACCGGTTCGAGGGACTGCTCAACGATCTGCTGGAGATCTCGCGCCACGATGCCGGGGTCGCCGAACTCCAGGTGGAATCGCTGGATGTGCGTATGTGTGTCCGCGCGGCCATTTCCACCGTGCGCCACCTCGCCCGCGACGCCGGAGTCGAGGTGGTGATCGATCTGCCGGAGGAGCCGGTGGTCGCCGAGGTGGATCCGCGCCGGGTGGAACGGGTACTGCGCAACCTGCTGGCCAATGCCATCGACCACAGTGAGGGCAAACCGGTGCTGATCCGGATGCGCGGGGATACCGAGGCCAATGCGCTGGCGGTGGTCGTGCGGGATCAGGGTGTCGGGTTGCGGCCGGGCGAGGAGAAATTGGTCTTCAGCCGGTTCTGGCGCTCCGATCCGTCGCGGATGCGCCGTTCCGGCGGTACCGGGCTCGGACTGTCGATCAGTGTCGAGGACGCGAATCTGCACGACGGGAAGCTCGAGGCGTGGGGCCGCCCGAATGTGGGCGCCAGTTTCCGGCTGACTTTGCCGCTGGTCCGCGGGCAGAAAATGGGTAAGAGCCCGCTGCCGCTGGAACCGGGTATGCGCAAGGCGCCGCGCCGCCCGCAGGCCGAGGGCGAGCCGAACCCGGCCGAACGGGTGGAACTGGGCCCGCCGGTCACCGAAACCGAACCGTGGGCACCCCGCCCGGCCGCCACGGAATCCGGTACAGGGCAGCCCGGCGACGCATCCGCTCCGGGCGGCACCGCACCGGCAGGCGGGGACGCCGCACCGGCCGCCGGAGATACCGAAAGCCTGCCGCCCACAAGTGGATCCGGCGAATCCCCGGCCGCACGCGAATCCGATGAGGCGACGACCGGTTCCGGCGGCGAACCGGACCCGCCCACCGGCCCCGCGGCCGGGAAACCGGCCCCCGGCCCGACCGTGTTCACCGATAGCGGAGACCAGAAATCATGACCGTGCGTCCCCGATACACGCGATGGTTCCGGCTGGTCACCGCGCTCGTCGCGGTGGCGGGGATCAGCGCCGCGGCCGGTTGCGCGAACCTACCCGACGCTTCCCAGCCGCAGGCCCTCGGCACGATCAACCAGGAACCCACCGAGGAGGGACCGCCGCTGCCGATGCAGGGCCGCGATCCCGACCTGCTGCTCCGCGATTTCCTGCAGGCCACCGCCGACCCCACCGACGGTCATCTGGCGGCCCGCCAGTACATGACCCCGGCCGCGTCGACCCAGTGGAACGACGAGGATGCGCACGTCATCGTCGAACGCGCGGACACCCTGCGCGAATCCCGTTCCGAGAACGAGGCGACGTATGTCCTGCGCGCCCGTAAGGTCGGCGAACTCGCCGAGGACGGTTCCTACCATGTGAGCGACGGGATCATCGAGCACAAGATCGAGATGACCCGGGTCGACGGCGAATGGCGGATCGACGAACTGCCCGACGGCGTGGTCATGGAGTACTCGGCCTTCACCCAGTCCTACCGGCGGCACGCGCTGTACTTCGTCACCGCCGACGGGCGGCATGTGGCCCCGGATCTGCGCTGGATCTCGGTGCGTCCGGACGATCTCACCCGCCGGCTGATCGATATGCTGATCGCCGGACCCCAGCCGTATATCGCCCCGGTGGTGCGCAACTACCTGAACTCGCCGGTGGCCGTGCGCGGCACCATCACCAAGGCCAACGGTGATCCGGTGGGGGTGGGGGTCGGCCTGGGCGGGGTCCGGATCGATTTCTCCGGTCTCGGCGAACTGTCGCCCCGGGACCGTGAACTGTTCGCCGCCCAGGTGGTGCTCACCCTGTCCGCCGCCGATGTGCTCGGCCCCTACATTCTGCTCGCCGACGGCCGGCCGCTGGACGAACGCTTCGCCGACGGCGGCTGGTCGGTCACCGATCTGGGTGCCGTCGCCGATTCGGTACAGCCGGAGGCACCGCTGCCACTGCGCGCGCTGCGGGACGGGGGGCTGGTGGAGGTCGAGGCGAACGGGGGTCCCAAACCGGCGCCCGGATACTTCGGCACCAGCCAGAACCTGCAGTCGGTGGGCTTGTCCGCGGATGGGAAACGGGTTGCGGCGGTGGCCGACGCGGGTCGCGAACCACCGCAGCCGCAACGCACCCTGATGGTCGGCAGCTACGGCGGTGATGCCTTCCCGGTCGACGAGGGCGGCTCGATCACCCGTCCGTCGTGGACCGCCGACGGTAACGCCGCCTGGGCGGTGATCGACGGCAACCGGGTGATCCGCGCGGTCACCAACGGCGAAACCGGCACGGTATCGGTGCAGGGCGTGGACACCGCCCAGTTGTTCGAGGGCGACCCCACGTCACCGTTCGAAGCCCCGATCACCGAACTCCGGATCTCGCGCAACGGTGTGACCGCGGCATTGATCGCCGACGGGAAGGTGTACATCGCGATGGTGCTGAGCCGTCCGGACGGTACTTTCGCGCTCACCGCGCCGCGGCAGATCGCCATCGAACTCCCCACGACCGCGGCCTCGCTGGACTGGTACAGCGACGATACGATCATCCTGGCCGGCAGCGGCACCGTGGATCCGGTGCGCACGGTGAAGATCGACGGTTCGGGGATGTCCTCGCTGGGCGGCCGGAACCTGACCCCGCCGGTCCGCCAGGTCACCGCTTCCGCCGAACGTCAGTACGTGGCGGATTCGCGGGCGGTCCTGGAGTTGACCCGGACACCGGAGGGTGGCGACCCCTACTGGCGTGAGGTGCCGGGCCTGGGCGCGGACGCCGTACCGGTACTGCCCGGCTGACGCAGCCACCGTGGCGCGGGCCGACCGCGGACGCGCCTGCCGGCATCCACGGTCCGCTCTGCGGGCACTTCCTGCGGTGGGGCGGCCGGCGTGCCGGAGTGTCGGTGCCCGGCGGCACACTCGCCGGTATGCGGTCACTCCTGGATCTGGTCCTGCCACCGGAATGCGGTGGTTGCCGGCGCCCCGGAACGCTGTGGTGTGCCGACTGCGCGCGGACCCTCATGGGCCCGCCCGTGCGGGTTCGTCCGCGTCACGATCCGGGGGTGCCGTGCTGGGCGCTGAGCCCGTACCGCGGGCCCGCGCGGCAGGCCGTGCTGGCGGTGAAGGAGCGCGGCAGGCGTGATCTCGCCCGGCCACTGGGGCTAGCGCTGGCCGCCGGACTCGCCGAGTTGCGGACGCCGGGCCGCCCGCTGATACTTGTACCTTCGCCGAGCCGGCGGGTTTCGGCTCGCCGGCGCGGCGGCGACCCGGTGGTGCGGTGCGCGCGCGTCGCGGCCCGGTCGCTGGACGGTTGCCAGGTACTGCCGTGTCTGCGAGTCTGGTGGGGAGTCCGCGATTCGGCCGGCCTGTCGGCGCTCGAGCGCGAGCGTAATCTGCGCGGTCGTGTGCGCGCCGTTGCGCTCCCGGCCGCGGCGGCGAAGGCGCAGGTCGTCATGGTCGACGATGTGCTGACAACAGGTGCCACGGCGCAAGCGTGCGTCCGGGCGCTGGCCGCTGTCGGAGCATACCCGGATGGCATGTTGGTGACCTGCGCCGCGTGAATCCCCCGAAATTTGCGTGAACAGTGGCGAACGTTGCGGCGGCGTACTACCGTCGCGTTCACACACCCCGTTCCGGGAGTTTGGAGGTGGGCCTGCGACCCGAATGCCGGCCGACTGATGGGACGCGGCCGGCAACGTTTCATCCCGCCGCGCGCGTCGGAAGTGCGCGGCCAGATCCGGGAGGTACGCGTGACGACATCTTCACGACCTTCAGTTCAGGACACAGCCCAGCCGCAGCTGGACGAGCTCGACCGGCCACGAGAAACCCGCGCGGATATTGTGGTGAAGGGCCGCAATGTCGAGGTCCCCGACCATTATCGAATCTATGTGTCGGACAAGTTGTCCCGGCTGGAACGTTTCGATCCTTCGATCTTCCTGTTCGATGTGGAGCTCTTCCACGAACGCAATCGTCGTCAACGCAAGAACTGCCAGCGAATAGAGATCACCGCCCGCGGTAAGGGCCCGGTGGTCCGGGCCGAGGCCTGCGCGGACAGTTTCTACGCCGCTTTCGAAGCGGTGACGGCCAAACTGGAGAGCCGGCTGCGCCGCACCAAGGATCGCCGCCGGGTGCACTACGGCGAGAAAACCCCGGTATCGGTGCACGATGCCACCGCCGAACTGGCCGAGGACGCCCTGCCCGGCGATCTGCCCGGGGCCGCTCACGATCATTCCCCGCACAGCGCGAAACGGGCGGATTTCGCCGCCGATTACCCCGAATACGAGGGCCCCGGCCATATCGTGCGCACGAAGGTGCACCCGGCCGTGCCGATGACGGTGGACGATGCTCTCTATCAGATGGAGCTGGTCGGCCACGATTTCTTCCTGTTCCAGGACAAGGAAACCGACCGCCCGTCGGTGGTCTACCGCCGCCACGCGTTCGATTACGGGCTGATCCGGCTCGCCTGATCGGCATCTTCCAGCCAAGCCTGTAGACCGCACATCGCCGCCGCACCGAATGCGGCAGGGATAGGAGGCTACGCAACCGGCCGGCCCGGATCACCGGGCCGGCCGGTTCGTTGTTACGCCTGCTCCTCGGTGTAACTCTCGTAATGCACGGCATGCTCCAGGGGCCGGCGATCACGCCAGCCGAAACGCTCGAGATCGGGTACGCGCTGGAACTCGCCGACCGGGCCGATACACAGCCAGGCCACCGGCCGGATACCGGTGGGCAAACCGATGAGTTCGGCGAGGAACGGCGCATCGTAGAACGAGACCCACCCGACCCCCACCTGTTCCGCGGTCGCGGCCAGCCACAGATTCTGGATCGCGAGAATCGTGGAGTACACACCGGTTTCGGCAACGGTCGCGCGCCCGAGAATATGCGGCCCGCCGCGGGCGTCGTCGTGCACCACCACGATCCCGGTGCCGCTCTCCTCGATTCCCTCGATTTTGATCGGATCGAAGGTTCGCGCCCGCTCCGCGGGCAGCGACCGGGCGAATTCGAGCCGTTTCTCCGCCACATGGGCGGCGAACTTGCGCAACGTGGCACGGTTGCGGACGAGCACGAAATCCCACGGCTGTGAATTCCCGACGCTCGGTGCGCAGTGTGCCGCTGCCAGGATCCGCCACAGGACGGCGTCGTCGACCACTTCCCCGGTGAACTCGGCCCGGACATCACGCCGTGTTCTGATCGCCTCGTACACACTCATCTCCGCAGCACCCACCACATAAGTATCTACGGTGTGCCGGGCTCGCCGGACCGGTTCGCCGCTCTTCGGGTCGGGCCGGGACCGGATATCGCGTGGCCGAGACGCCGTCTTGCGGCCCTCTACCGGTATGAAGGCCACCCCCGCGGCTGCGTGCGCACCCCTCGACGCGGTGCGGAGGCGAACGCGCCCCGGCCGTGCGAGTGGGGTCGGCCGCGCGTGGGTGGGCGCCGGCCGGGCCGGCCACGCGCAGCGCGCTCGGCGGCGCTGTGGTCCCCGCCCCGCCATCGTTCCGCCGGAACCGGCCGGCTCCCGCGACCGGCAGTGCCTGCCCGCATGGATCTCCATGCGGGCAGGCGCCGGTCCGAGTCGCGCAGAGCGCAACCCTTGATCGTCAGTGCGCCGAAGCAGCGGCAACGGGGGCGGGGGAGCGCCGGGAGAAACGGCGGCGCCCCTCGGCGATCGCGGTGCGCAGACCGCGCCGCTTACCGGTCACCGGGTCGATAGTGGCGACGGCCCGGCCGTTGAACTTGCGCTCCGACGCGGTTTCCGGGGCGTCGTCGGCGGTGTGCCGGAGGTACTTGTTCGGCAGCGACAGTTTCATGATGGTCCGCCACGCTTTGAAGTACTGGACGGGCAGCGAACCGGTGGTGTACGGCAGGTCGTATTTGTCGCACAGTTCCCGCACCCGGACAGCGACCTCGGCATACCGGTTACTGGGCAGATCCGGGAAGAGATGGTGCTCGATCTGGTGGCTGAGATTACCGGTCATGAAATGCATGAGCTTGCCGCCGGAGATATTGGCGCTGCCCAGCATCTGCCGCAGGTACCACTGCGCCTGGCTCTCGTTGTCGATATCGGCCTTGGTGAACTTCTCGGCGCCGTCCGGGAAGTGACCGCAGAAGATCACGGCATTGGACCAGATATTGCGGATCACGTTCGCGGCCAAATTGGCGGTGAGGGTGTGGAAGAAGGAGGGGCCCGTCAGCAGCGGGAAGACCACGTAGTCCTTCAGCGCCTGCTTCTTCATCTTCGCCAGCGCCTCGTCGACCTTCCGGTCGAATTCGGCTCGTTCCGGCGTTCCCGGTTTCACCTTTCCGGCCGCGACCTTGCCGAGTTCCAGGTGCTGGATCGCGACCCCGTACTCGAAGAGCGACTGCAGGACGAGGTTGTACACCGGGTTGCCGATATTGAACGGCTTCCAGCGCTGATCACGGGTGACCCGCAGCAGGCCGTAGCCGATATCGTCGTCCATGCCGAGGACGTTGGTGTACTTGTGGTGCAGGTAGTTGTGGGTGTGTTTCCAGTGCTTGGCCGCGCCGGCGTTATCCCATTCCCAGTGGGTGGAGTGGATCTCCGGATCGTTCATCCAATCCCACTGCCCGTGCATCACATTGTGCCCGATCTCCATGTTCTCGATGATCTTGGCGGTGCTCAGCAGGGCCACGCCGGCGAACCAGGCGGGCGGCAGGAAACTGGCGAACAGAACGGTGCGACCGCTGATTTCGAGGGCACGCTGCAACCGGATGACGTTGCGGATGTATCGGGCGTCGCGCTCGCCGCGGGTCGATTCGATGTCTCGGCGAATCGCGTCGAACTCTGCTCCGAGCGCTTCCACATCCGCCTCGGTGAGGTGCGCATATTCCTTGACATCCGATATAGCCATGCGGGCTACCCTACCGTAAGTTACGACACCGTAGGTTTGGAGATATTGGCAGAAAATGTGGTGTGCACCCTATTGCACGTCCCAAAGCGGGGTGCTAAGCGCGGACCGGCCGATGGCGTGGGTCACTGCCGGAGTTCGAAGACATGATCGGCTGCTTCTGCGCGCACGTTACAACCGATCGCGAAATTCCGCGCGGCGAGTTTCCGGCGCGACCCCGAGATCAACCGACCGGCTGCGCGACGTTCGCCTTCCGCAGCGCCTGCCGGGCCCGCCGGAGCAGTTCTCTTTCCTGCCGGGCCTTCGCCCGAACCGATTGCTGGGCGGCGCGCAGCATCTCCTTTTCCTGCGCGGCCTTGGCCCGCAGTGCGACCTTCGCCTCGTGTAAGGCCGATTTCAAACCGCGCCGTTTACCGGTGGCCGGGTCGATACTCCACGGCCGGTGATCGGCACCCGCAGCGGTGAGGCCGGCGAATTTGCGTTCCGATGAGGTCTCCGGCGCGTCGTCGGCCGTGCGGCGCAGGAACCGGTCGGGTAGGGCCAGCTTGTGGATGGTGCGGAATGCCAGCAGATACTGTTTGCCCAGCGATCCGGTCGTATACGGCAGATCGTATTTCTCGCACAGCTCGCGCACCGCCACCGCGACCTCCGGGTAGCGGTTGCTCGGCAGATCGGGGAAGAGATGGTGTTCGATCTGGTAGCTCAGATTCCCGCTCATGAAGCCCATCACCGGCCCCGCGGAGAAATTCGCGCTACCCAGCATCTGCCGCAGATACCATTCGCCGCGTGTTTCCCCCACGAGCTGTTCCTCGGTGAACTTCTCCGCGCCGTCGGGGAAATGACCGCAGAAGATCACCGCGTAGGCCCACAGGTTGCGGATCAGGTTCGCGGTGGCATTGGCCTTCAGGGTCGCGGTGAACGCGGGCCCGGTGAGCGCCGGATAGATCAGGAAATCCTTGGCGACCTGCCGCACGATCTTACGGCCGAACACTCGGTTCGGTTCGGAGCCGAGCTGGAACCGGGGCGCTCCGGACAGTTGTTTCTCGATCTTCCAGTCGTGCAGTGCTATTCCCCACTCGAACGTTGCGGCCAGCACGATATTGGCCAGCGGCTGGACCAGATGGACGGGCCGCCACTGTTCGTCGCGGGTCATCCGCAGGATGCCGAAACCGAGGTCCTCGTCGCGTCCGAGCACATTGGTGTAGGTGTGGTGGGAATAGTTGTGCGCCCGTCGCCACTGCGCCGACGCCCCGGTCATATCCCACTCCCAGTTCGTGGAGTGGATCTCGGGATCGTTCATCCAGTCCCACTGGCCGTGGCTGATGTTGTGCCCCAGCTCCATGTTCTCGATGATCTTGGCGACCGACAGCATCGCCGTCCCGGCCAGCCAGGCCCAGCGATTCCGGCTACCGAACAGCACGGCCCGGGCCGCGATCTCCAGGCCACGCTGGGCGGCGATGGTGCGGCGGATATAGCGCGCATCCCGTTCACCCAGGGACTGCTCGACCGACCGGCGGATACCGTCGAGTTCCTGACCCAGGGTCTCGACATCGGTATCGGTGAGGTGGGCGAAGGCCCTGATGTCGGTGATGGCCACCGGCGTCCCTTCTGTAGGTGCGATATGTATGGACGACAGCGGGAGCACGGCACCGCTGACGCCGACGTTTCCGGCCGTGCGCGGTGGTCTGCCGACTCGTCGCCCACCTTGCCGATCCGTTCCGGACCGGACGGGAACCGCGAACACGCCACCGTGGTGTTCCCGGCTCGCCGGAGCCGGCCACGGTTCACCCCGAGAATACCGGGCCCGGGACCGGGCCCGCGGACTCAGACGTCGAGGGTGCAGTCGCCGGCCGCGGCGGAGATACAGGTCTGCACCTTCTCCCCTTCGAAGCGTTCGGTGCCGTTGCGCAGGTCACGGGCATGTCCCGCACTCAAGGTGACCACACAGGTCTGGCAGATGCCCATCCGGCAGCCGAACGGCAGCTGAACACCGGCGGATTCACCGGCTTCCAGCAGCGTGGTGGCGCCGTCGACGGTGGCGGTGCGGCCGGTCTTACCGAAGGTGACGGTGCCGCCCTCGGTGGTCGCCGAACGCTCCACCTCGAACCGCTCCACATGCAGCGCGTTCTCGAGACCGGCCGTATGCCAATGCTTCTCGATCTCGTCGAGCATGCCGAGCGGCCCGCACGCCCAGGTCTGGCGTTCCCGCCAATCCGGGTACAGCTCGTCGAGCGCGGCCGGGGCGAATTTGCCCTTCTCCCCGGTGAGGTGGATATGCGAGACGAACCCGGGATGCCGCCGGTGCAGATCCTCGAGCTCCCCGGCGAACATGACTTCGTCGGCGGTGCGCGCGGAGTGGATATGCACCACATCGGTCACCGAATCGCGGCGATCCAGGGCGCGCAGCATGGACATGACGGGCGTGATCCCGGATCCGGCGGTGAGGAACAGCACCTTGGCCGGCGGGGGCGACGGCAGCACGAACGCGCCCTGCGGCGCGGCCAGCCGGACAACGGTGCCCGCGGACACCCCGTTGACGAGGTGGCTGGACAGGAACCCCTCCGGCATCGCTTTCACGGCGATGGCGATGACCTTCTTGCCGTAGCGCGGGTCGTTCCAGTCGGGCGGGCTGGTGAGCGAATACGACCGCCAATGCCAGCGGCCGTCGACCAGGATGCCGATACCGATGTACTGGCCGGGCTCGTAGCGGAAATCGAAACCCCAGCCCGGTTTGATCACCAGGGTGGCCGAATCGGCGGTTTCCTTGCGGACATCCACCACCCGGCCGCGCAGTTCCCGCGCCGACCACAGCGGATTCGCCAGATGCAGGTAGTCGTCGGGCAGCAGCGGGGTGGTCGCGCGGGCGACCGCCCCGCGCAGCACGTTGAGCCGCCCGCCGCGTTCGGCGACCTGTGCCGCCGGAGCTTCCAGCCACTCCCGGACATTCTCGAGAAACATCGCTGCCGTGTCGTCCTTCTGTCGTCGTGGCCACCCGCGGCGACCGCCTGCCCACAGGTTACGGCATCGTAGGTTGGGTGGGGTTCGTGCGCCGTCACAACGATCGCCGGCTCATTCCGGCAGCTGCAGGTGCCTCACAGCAGGTCGAGCAGGAAGGGGAGTTCCTGGGTGGCGTACCAGGCCAGCTGGTGGTCCTCGGCGTCGCCGAGGACGAATTCGGCGTCTTCGTCGCCGAGGTCGGCGGCGTCGATGATGTCCACGGCCTTGGCTACGGCGGGTTCGGCTTCGGCGAGGTCCATATGCACGGAGCCGATGCGGGTGTATTCGATCGGGCCGTCCAGTTTCACGACCGCGTCGTCGAGATCCGGGCGCAGGGTCGCGCCGGTGACGTCCACCGCGATCACCGCGCGCCGGTACATCGGGGCCGACGAACTGTGCACCTCGTCGGCGAGCAGGCGCAGCGAGGCGCGCGCGGCCTCCGCCATGGCGACCTCCGCGAGCTCCTCGTCGTCGCCCGAGGCGTAGGCCTCGCGCAGCGCGGGGGTGAGCGCGAAGGCCGTCCCGCCCACCGCGTGCAGTTCGCGTTTGTCCACGAGTTCCCGCAGCATGGCCACGGTGGCCGGGACGTACACGCGCATGGTCTTGCGGTCAGAGGCAGGCACCGAGTAACTCCTCCATCGATTCGGGCACCGACGCGGCCAGTACCCCGATATCGGCCATCGCCTCGCGGTCGGCGTTGAGTCCGTAGCAGATCCGCCCGTCGTAGGACGAGATCCCGATACTCGTGGCCTGGTTGCGCAGCAGCGGCGACACCGGGTACATCTCCAGCATCCGCGCACCGCCGACGAACATCGGCGTCTGCGGGCCCGGCGCGTTGGTGATCACCACATTGAACGTATGGTCTGCGAACGTACTCGCCGCCCGCACACTCAGCGCGTGCAGGCTGGCGGGCGCGAACCCGGCCAGATGCACCAGAGTACGGGCGCGCACCGCATGCCGCTGCCGGCCGTCGTCGGAGGTCGCGTGGGCGATATGCGACAGCCGCATCACCGGGCTCGGCTCGCCCACCGGCAGATCGATCAGCAGGGGCGTGATCTGGCTGGGCAGCGTGCGCCCGGAGCGGGGTTCGCCGCCGTAACCCGACATCGGCACCACGGCGCGCAGCACGGTCGATTCGGTCAGTCCCTTGTTGCGCGAGAGCAACCAGTTGCGGAGTGCGCCGGTCACCACGGCGAGCACCACATCGTTGATCGTGCATCCGGCCTGCTCGTGCACCCGTTTGTAATCGGCCAGGTCGGTCACCGCGGTGGCGAACCGGCGCTGCCGGCAGGTGCGGGCGTTCAGCGGGCTGTCCGGGGTGCCGCTGGCCACCGAGCGCACCGCCGTCGCGACCGTGTCCAGCGTCCGGCCCGCCGCACCGACCAGGCCGGCCGCATTCGCACCGGCCTCCCGCAGCACCTCGACCACCGACGCCGGTTGCGCCGCGAGATGCCCGAGCGCACCCAGCAGCAGATCGGTATCGCTGGGTTCGCGGCCGGGGTGCCACCGGTCGTCGGCGATCTCGCGGGGTGATTCGGCGGCATCGGCGACGACGTGCCCGAGTTCCAGGGCGGCGTCACCGTCGACCAGGGCGGCATGTGATTTGACGTAGAGGGCGCAGCGCCCGCCGGACAATCCCTCGATCAGGTACAGCTCCCAGAGCGGCCGGGAGGGGTCCAGAGGTCGTGAGCCCAGCCGTGCGACCAGCTCGTGCAGCTGATCGTCGCTGCCCGGCGACGGCAGCGCGGAGCGGCGGATGTGATAGGTGATGTCGAACCGGCTGTCCTCCACCCAGACGGGCCGGCCCAGCGACAACGGGACCTCGCGCACTTTGCGCCGGTACCGGGGGACCAGCGGCAGCCGTGATTCGACCAGATCGACCAGCGCCGGATAGTCGAGCAGCCGATCGTCGCCGGCCGAGTTGTCCAGGACGATCAGCGAACCGATGTGCACCGGGTGAGTGGTCGATTCCAGCCGGAAGAAGTCGGCGTCCTGCGGTGTCAGCCTGGCTATCACGCTGGTGTCTGCCCCTTCGGAGTCCGGAATCCGGACTCCATTGTGACCAGTCGGCGGGTGTTTCCGCACCATTGTGTGGATTTTCCGATACCGAATTCGCCAACCTTGCGCCGGGCTTCGCGCTGGTATACGCGCCACTGGCGGAAATGTGACGCCGGGCGCGGTGGCCGGGTCCGCGGCGGCGCCTACCATGGGAGCCGCATTACCATGAAGCAAGCTGCGGCTACGCGCGCCCATCTGCGGCGGCGCAGCCGTGAACATCGGAGCCGAAACCGACCCAGAGGACTGACGAGACTCGTGCCTGCGCTGACACTGACGAGGTTGCTACGTTTTGGTGAGGGTCGCATGGTCAAGCGTCTCTCCCATCTCGCCGACGAGGTGATCCGGCTCGAGGACGATTACTCCTCGCTCACCGACGCCGAGCTACAGGACAAAACCGACGAGTTCCGGGAGCGCTACGCCGACGGCGAAACCCTCGACGACCTGCTGCTGGAGGCGTTCGCGGTAGCCCGCGAGGCCTCGTGGCGGGTCCTGCAGCAGAAGCACTACAAGGTGCAGATCATGGGCGGCGCGGCCCTGCACCTGGGCAATATCGCGGAAATGAAGACCGGTGAGGGTAAAACCCTCACCTCGGTGCTGCCCGCCTATCTGAACGCGATCGGCGGTGACGGCGTGCATATCGTCACCACCAACGACTACCTGGCCAAACGCGACTCCGAGTGGATGGGCCGGGTGCACCGTTTCCTCGGTCTGCGGGTGGGCGCGATCCTGGCCGGGATGACCCCGGCGCAACGGCGTGAGGCCTACAACGCCGATATCACCTACGGCACGAACAACGAATTCGGCTTCGACTATCTGCGCGACAATATGACCCATTCGCTGGACGATCTCGTCCAGCGCGGCCACAATTTCGCCGTGGTCGACGAGGTCGACTCGATTCTTATCGACGAGGCCCGCACCCCGCTGATCATCTCGGGTCCGGCCGATGCCTCCAGTAAGTGGTATGCGGAATTCGCCCGAATTGCGCCGTTGCTGAAAAAGGATCTGCACTACGAGGTCGATATCAAGAAACGCACCATCGGCGTACACGAGGCCGGGGTGGAGTTCGTCGAGGATCAGCTCGGTATCGACAATCTGTACGAGGCCGCCAACTCCCCGCTGGTGAGCTACCTGAACAACGCCATCAAGGCGAAGGAGCTCTACACCCGGGACAAGGATTACATCGTCCGCGACGGTGAAGTGATCATCGTCGACGAGTTCACCGGCCGTATCCTGGTCGGCCGCCGGTACAACGAGGGTATGCACCAGGCGATCGAGGCCAAGGAAGAGGTCGAGATCCAGCCGGAGAACCAGACCCTGGCCACCATCACCCTGCAGAACTACTTCCGCCTCTACGAGAAGCTGTCGGGTATGACCGGTACCGCCGAAACCGAGGCGGCCGAACTGCACCAGATCTACAACCTGGGCGTCATCCCGATCCCCACCAACCGGCCGATGGTGCGGCAGGATCAGGCCGACCTCATCTACAAGACCGAAGAGGCGAAGTTCAACGCCGTGGTCGACGATGTGGTCGAGCGGCACGAAGCCGGTCAGCCGGTGCTCATCGGTACCACCAGCGTGGACCGTTCGGAATACCTGTCCAAACAGCTCACCAAGCGCGGTGTGCAGCACAACGTGCTGAACGCGAAGTTCCACGAGAAGGAAGCGCAGATCATCGCGGAGGCCGGCCGGCCCGGTGCGGTGACCGTCGCGACCAATATGGCCGGTCGCGGTACCGATATCGTGCTCGGCGGTAACCCGGACATCATCACCGACACCCTGCTGCGCCAGCAGGGCCTGGACCCGGTGAACACGCCCGAGGAGTACCAGGCCAACTGGTTCCACGCCCTGGAGAAGGTCAAGAAGCAGGTCGCCGAGGACGCCGAAGCGGTGAAGGATGCCGGCGGTCTGTACGTGCTGGGCACCGAACGCCACGATTCGCGGCGTATCGACAACCAGCTGCGCGGGCGGTCCGGCCGGCAGGGCGATCCGGGTGAGTCGCGGTTCTACCTGTCCTTGGGCGACGAGCTCATGCGGCGGTTCAACGGCGCGGCGCTGGAGTCGATCATGACCCGGCTCAACTTGCCCGACGATGTGCCGATCGAGGCGAAGATGGTCTCCAAGGCCATCAAGAGCGCGCAGACGCAGGTCGAGCAGCAGAACTTCGAGATCCGCAAGAACGTGCTCAAGTACGACGAGGTGATGAACCAGCAGCGCACCGTCATCTACAACGAGCGCAACCGGATCCTGCGCGGCGAGGATATGGAGGGCCAGGTCCAGAGCATGATCACCGATGTGATCACCGCCTACGTCAACGGCGCCACCGCCGAGGGCTATGTGGAGGACTGGGATCTGGACACGCTGTGGAGCGCGCTGAAAACCCTCTACCCGGTGAGCCTGAAGCACCAGGACCTCACCGGGGAGACCCAGGTCGGCGAGGCCGGTGAGCTCACCCGCGAGGAACTGCTGGACGCCCTGCTCGACGACGCGCACGCCGCCTACGCGCAGCGCGAGGCCGAGATCGACGGGCTGGCCGGCGAGGGCAGTATGCGCACGCTGGAACGCCAGGTGCTGCTGTCGGTACTGGACCGCAAATGGCGTGAACACCTCTACGAGATGGACTATCTCAAGGAGGGCATCGGCCTGCGTGCCATGGCGCAGCGCGACCCGCTGGTCGAATACCAGCGCGAGGGCTTCGATATGTTCGCCAACATGCTGGAAGGCTTGAAGGAGGACGCCGTCGGCATCCTGTTCAACGTCCAGGTGGAGGTTCAGCAGCCGCAGCCCGAGGGTGTACAGGTCGAGGGTGGCCTGCGGTCGCCGGTGGGCGCGCTGGCGGGTGCGCAGCCACTGCCGCCGGAGAGCCAGTACCCGACCGAGAAACTGCCGATCCTCAACGGTGCCCCGCCGGCGTTGCGGGCCCGCGGGATCGACCAGTCGGGTCCGCGCGGATTGAGCTATTCGGGTCCGGCCGAAGGCGGCGCCACGGCCGTGCACAGCGATGCCGAAGAGTACGGTTCCGAGACCCAGCCGCAGGGCACCCGGCGCCAGCGCCGCGATGCGGCCCGCGCGCAGACCAAGCAGGGTAAGGGGCCGAAGTCCCGCCGCAAGCACTGAGTCAGCCGAAAAAGGCGGCGCCCCCACCACTGTGGTGGGGGCGCCGCCTTTTCGCAGGAGATCCGCTGTGCCGGTGGCGGTCAGTCCATGACGGTGTGCTGCGGGCAGTAGGCGCGGATCGCCGCATCCAGGAAAAGGTAGGGATACTCCACGAGCGGACGCGCCTCCTCGGCGAGATAGGTGCGGGTCGCTCCGGTGTTACCGGTGGTGTCGAGGTACTCACACTGGGCGTGCGCCAAGGCGATCGCCCCGTCCTGGACCGGACGCGGTTCGTCGTCGAATGCGCTGGCCCGGAGGAATTCCCGGTCGGGGTAGGGGAGTTGGGCGACGGAATCGTCCTTGCCGGCGGGGTTGTGCGTGCCGGTGGTGCCCGCAGCTCCGGACCGGGCGGGCCCGGAATGGGGATGGGCCCACAGGGCCGGGGAGCCGCCGAACACGAGCGCGACCGCGGCCGCGCTGATGATCACTGTTCTGAACATCGTTCCTTCTGTGCTCGATAGACATGCGGGATGGGAAGAGCTGTCGTACACAGATATCCGGGAACGCTGACCCGGAGGGTCGCATCGAGGGGTTATGCACGGTGTTGCATCGATGCGCGGGCATCGTATCCGGAATCGATGCGGGCGGTTCGCCGTTCGGACGAGAACCGCCGGACGAACTTCCACCGGCGGGCGCCGGCGGCGATGGACGGCGCAGCGGGGACCGCCCGGCGCCACCGATAACGGGCCGAGCCGCCTGCCGTTCGGCGGACCGGTCGGCCCGCCGGGTTCACTCCTCGTGCTCGAGATTGCGGTCCAGCCGCAGCAGCACCTCGTCGATCTGCTCCTGCACCCATTCGATCATTCGTTTGGTGCCCATCCCGGTAGCCACCTCGATGTCCTGGTTCATCGGAATCACATAGCGCCCGTCGCCGGGCAGATCCCGCCAGCGCATCCCCATATCGACTCGGCCGCGCGGCCCGAACATGGAGCGGCCCTGGAAGACCTGGATCGTCCCGGCGGCGGTCGCGGGCGTCGCGAGGAAAGCCGCACTGCGGTAGGCCTCGTCGTCCTCGGGTTCATCGTCGTCGGTGATCAGCGGGACGTACGGCCGGGCGTCCGGCACGGTGTCCGGATCGACCAGCGTGATCTGCTGCATCCGGCCGGCTTTCGCTTTCGGCAGCAGTGCCAGCACCGAATCGGCGAGGTCGTGCGGATCGCAGGCGGTCACATCGAATCCGCCGCTGTGCCAGACCGTTTCACCGGGACGCTGGGTGATCACGAATCCGCGGGCGCGCTGGCGGACCGCGTGCACCCGGGTCCAGCCGGTGGGCTCCTCGGGGTCCTGATCATCCCAGGCCTTCGCCATAATGGTGACATCCGGGCGCGAGATGGCGTCGGCCATCGCGTACAGATCGGAATCGTCGCGGTCGTGCAGCGCGCGCAGCGCTTCGGCCTTCTCGCCGCGGTAGTCCGCGGCCAACCGGGTCCGGCTGGTGTAGGTGAACGGGTCCGGTAACCCGCCCTGGCGGAATTCCTCACACAGCAGGACGAATTCGAGATCGGTCAACTCCCAGGTACGAATCACTGTTCGATCACCGGGCGCACCTTGGACGGCGTGTCGTCGAAAACCTCGTCCAGATTCTCCCGGGAGGTGAGGAACTCGCCCGGGGTGTGGTTACCGGTCTGCCCGGACGTACTGGCAGCGCCGGCACCCATTGCCGGTGACCCCATCATCGGCATACCCGGCATCCCACCCGGGCCCGAGCCGCCCGGTGCCCCCGCGGATCCGGCGAGTTCGAGGCCCGGGCCGGGGAGGGAGGCGCGGGGGAAGGGACTCGCGCCGGGCTCCGATCCCGGGTACGGGGCGAGAGCCCGGGGCGGCGAATCGCCGCCCGGCAGACCGGCCCCGCCGGGCACGCCGGCCGTCGCCGGCTCGGCTACCGGTGAATTCAGCAGTTCGCCCAGATGCTGCTGCAGCTGAGCCGGGTCGAGCATCTGCGCCAGTTGATCCATGCCCGGCATCGTGCCGGCGCCGTTCAGCGTGAACGCCTGGATTCCCTGGGTCAGCATATTCACGAGCCGGTCCAGGGCGTTCTGGCTCTGGCCGGTGGTGTCCCCGGCCGGGATCGCGCCGGTGTCTCCGCCGAGCAGGGCCGTCAGTGCGGGATCCGTACCGGCCGGTGCGGTGGGATCGGCGAGCGAGTACGGTGCACTCCCTTCCGTCCCGGCCGGGGTCCCATTGTCGCCGAACAGCGTGGAGTCGGTTCCGTACGGCGAATCCGGGGAGTACAGCTCTTCCAGGAGGGTCTCCCGCAATTCCTGCGGCATCTGGTCGACGGGGATACCGGTGATCTTCGCCAATGCGTCGGCAAGGGTCGGCGGTTTGCCGTCCTGGCCGGTGATCGGGATGTTCTTCAGGGCCTCGGGTAGATGCGCTTTGGGGATGCCGGTGAGCTTGCTGAGGACATCGGCAGCAGTGGGATTCTTCGGCATGGTGGTGCCGGTGACCGGGGTCGGAATCGGGGTGCCCTCGGTATCTCCGCTGTGCTCGCTCTCGGTCGGCTGCTGGTGGGTATCGCCGCCCGGCTGGTTGCCGGAGCCGTACCCGGCTTGGTCGTAGCTGGGGACATGGGGTGTACTTCCGCCGCCTTGGCTCTGGCCGCCTTGGCTGCCGCTCTCGCCGCCGCCTTGTCCGCCACCCTGGCTCTGGCCGCCGCCTTGGGCCTGGCCGCTACCTTGGCTTTCGCCCTGACCGCTGCCACTGCCTTGGCTCTCGCCGCCGCCTTGACCGCCGCCTTGGCCCTGACCGCCGCCTTGGCCTGCGCCTTGTCCGCCACCCTGGCCGCTACCACCGCCACTGCCCTGGCCATCGCCTTGACCTTGGCCGTTGCCTTGACCTTGACCTTGGCCGTTGCCCTGCTGCGAACCCGCCTCGAAGCCCTTCTCGTACCCGTCGCCGTAGCCCTCGCCGTACGCCTGTTCGGGGGTCTGCCCGCTGCCGCTACCGGTGCCGCTACCGCTACCGCTACCGGCACCGCCGCCGTTACTGCTGCTGTTCCCGCTGCCGCTGCCGCTGCCGCTGCCGCTCCCGTTGCCGTTGCCGTTGTTGGGGGGCGGTTTCGGCTCGGCGATCGGCCCCTCGATCACCGGCATTTCCCGCAGCGAGTTCCGCATACCTTCGGCGTAGTGCTTCTCCCACTCCTCGCGGTATCGCTGGAGTACGGCCTGTCTGACCGATTCGCTGTGGAACACGAAGTCTTCTTGCGGCATCGACATCTGGGTGCGGCGCAGCCATTCCGCGCTGTAGTGCAGGTTCTCGCTCATCGAGAACATCGAATTCCACAGCGGGGCGATCGCGTCCGAGTAGTTCTTCGTGGCCGTCCGAGCCCTGTCCGCGGCGTAACCGCGCCATTTGCCCTGGATGCCCTCGATGGCTTCCTCGAATTTCTGTAATTCCGTTCTGGTATGGGCGGCCAGTCGCCACCACGCCTCCGCATACGCCGCCAGCGCGAAAATTCCCCATCCCGTCTTCTCCGCGAGCCCGCGGAACTCCGGCATACCCAGCGCCGCACTGTTCTCCAACCCGACGGCATCCGGCGATATCGATTCCTGCCGGCCGACGTAGTCGTGCAGTTGATCGGGTACGTCGTAGGCGTCGAAGTACCGGAAGTCGTCCTGGGTTCCCGGTCGGCCGGCGTCGTGCGGTACTCCGTCGGGCAGATCGATATCGCTGTATCGGGAGTCGGCTACCGGGATCGTCGCCGACGACTCGGTGGGTACGCGGTAGTCGGCGAGCTGGTCGAGCGCGTCGGAGTTCTGTTCCTCGACCCGCTTGTAATAGAGCCCGGCCTGGACGAACGCGTTGGCCATTTCGGTGCCGATATTGATGTGGTCCTGCAGGACGACGGCCAGACGCTCGGCACGTTTGCTGTAGATATCGGCAAGTTGCGCGCTGGAGCCCAGCACACCCCCCGTGAAGTCGAGAACGTTGTTCAAGCCGTACTCGCCGACCGCGGCCTTCATGGCCATCAGCTGTTCGATCATCCGGCCGGCGGCGTTGGCGCCGGTGACCGCGGCGGCGGGATCGAAATACAGCAGGTTTTGGGATGCGTCCTGCTTCAGTCCGGCCCAGGTACCCGGCTCTTGCACCATCGGAACTAACCTTCCCTATCGGACATCGGCCCCGGCGCCGGGTTGTCCGCGCGTGGCGAATGCCTTCGGATTACACAGCAGAACATTGAACTTCCCATGGCGCACAGGGAAATTCGACACGATATCCCTGTTCCGGCCGGGCGTGATGGTCCGGTCGTCCGCCGAGTCCGCTGATCCGCCGCCCCTTGTACGCGGCCGCCGGCCGTCGCGGCGGTTCGACTCGCACTGACGCAAACGGTTCAGACTTCGTTCCCGCCGCCGCACCATGACGGCAGTCGAAACACTGTCGAAGGAATCGAAGCCATGTCAGGACGCCTGGAACCACGAGTGCCGTATCGGCCGCTCAGGTCGGTGGGGATCGCGCTGGTCACCGCCGTAATGCTGCTGCTGTGCGCCTGTGGTGCGGGCGGGGAGGCCGCCAGAACCGCGGACGGCAGGACCGTGCTGCGCTATCAGGGTTGGTCGGGTGACGTCCTGTTCCACGAACTGGCCGCCGACCTCGGCTACTTCGAGCAGGTCCAGCTGGAATGGGTCGGTGATACCACCAGCGGACCGCAGGACATCCAATCCGCCGCCACCGGGCAGACCGAGTTCGGTTCCGCGTTCAACGGCGCGGTCGTCAAACTCAATGCGGCGGGTGCCCCCATCACCTCGGTACTCAGCTCGTATGGAGCCGACGAGGGCGATTTCACCGGCTACTACGTGCTCGAGGACAGTCCGATCCGCTCGGCACGCGACCTCATCGGCAAGAAGGTCGGGATGAATACGCTCGGCGCGCACCACGAGTTCCTCACCCGGGAATGGCTCGCCCAGCAGGGGTTGACGCCGGCGGAGATCAAAACCGTGCAGCTGACCGTGGTGCCGCCGGTGAACACCGAACAGGCGCTGCGCGAAGGCCAGATCGATGTGGCCACACTCGGCAGTATCCAGCGCGAGGTGGCGATCGAACGCGGTGGTATCCGCGCGCTGTTCACCGACCGCGACCTCTTCGGTGCGTTCAGCTACGGCACCTATGTGATGCGCGACGATTTCATCGCCGCCAACCCCGAAGCGGTCCGCGATTTCGTCCAGGGCACCGCCCGCGCGATCCGCTGGACCCAGACCCGGCCGCGCGAGGAAGTGGTCGCCCGTTTCCTCGACATCATCCACAAGCGCGGTCGCACCGAGAGCGATCAGGCCATCAAGTACTGGCGCAGTTCGGGCGTCCCGGTGCCGGGTGCGGTGATCGCCGAGCGGGAGCTGCAGACCTGGATCGACTGGCTGGTCCGCAACGGCGAACTGGACGAGGGACAGCTGGCTGCCCGGGATCTCTACACCAACGAGTACAACCCCTACGCCAACGGCACCTACCCCGCCGACGGTGGCCCCGACGGACAAGCATTGGCCGGTGAGAAATGAGCAGCACACCCAAACTCCGCCTGGCTCAGGTGAGCAAGAAGTTCCCGATCCGGGGACAGAAAGCCGAGTTGACCGCGGTCGAGGACATCACGCTCGATCTCGCCGCCGGTGAATTCCTGGTCCTCGTCGGTCCGAGCGGATGCGGAAAGTCCACGCTGCTCGATCTGCTCGGTGGTCTCAGTACGCCCACGTCCGGGCAGATCCTGCTCGACGGGGAGCCGATCACCGGGCCGGGCCTCGATCGCGGAATCGTGTTCCAGCAGTATGCGTTGCTCCCGTGGCGCACCGCCCGCCGCAATGTCGAATTCGGGCTCGAAGCCAAAGGTGTGCCGCGTGCCGAGCGCCGGGAACGCGCCGAACACTATCTGGAACTCGTGGGGCTGGCCGGGTTCGCCGATCGCTATCCGCACGAACTGTCCGGCGGTATGAAACAGCGGGTCGCGATCGCACGCAGCCTGGCGTTCGACCCGGAGGTGCTGCTGATGGACGAGCCCTTCGCCGCGCTCGACGCGCAGACCCGGGAGTCGCTGCAGGACGAACTGCTGCGCATCTGGGAACGCACCGGGAAGACGATCCTGTTCATCACGCACGGGATCGACGAGGCGATCTACCTGGGCCAGCGGGTCGCCGTGCTCACCTCGCGGCCGGGCCGGGTCAAAACCGTCGTCGATATCGATATCGATCGCACGGCCGACGATATCCGCTCCGGCGCGGGCTTCCGGGAACTGCGCCACCGCATCTGGTCGCTGCTGCACGACGAGGTCGAACGCGCCCGCACGCTCGAACTCGCCGATATCTCGACCACCGAAGAGGTTCAGTATGTCTAGCGCACTCGCCACCGGAACTCTCGACAGCGCACCACCGGCCACCGAATCGCGGCCCGTCCGCGTCCGCACCGCCGTACCTGCCCGCAGCCGCGCGCCACGCTGGGGGCGGCGCGCCGGCGGGCTGGTCTGGCGGGTGGTGAAACCGTCGGTCGCGATCCTGGCGTTCCTCGCGCTCTGGGAGGCCGCGCCGCGCGCCGGCCTGGTGGACAAGGTGTTTCTGCCGCCGTTCACCGAGGTCGCGGCGACTTTCTTCGAGTTGGCCGGCAACGGTCAGCTGTGGGAGCACATTTCGACCAGCCTGTCCCGGGCGCTCACCGGTTTCGTGATCGCGGTCGCGTTCGCGGTACCGCTGGGGGTCGCGATCGCCTGGTACCGGCCGGTGGCCGATTTCCTCAACCCGGTGCTGGAGCTGTTCCGCAATACCGCGGCGCTGGCGTTGCTGCCGGTCTTCATCCTGATTCTCGGGATCGGTGAGACGTCCAAGGTCGCGCTGGTGATCTACGCCTGCGCCTTCCCGGTTCTGCTGAACACCATCTCCGGGGTGCGCACCGTGGACACGCTGCTGATCAAATCCGCCCGGTCGCTGGGCTTCTCGCAGTTCGCGATCGTGTACAAGGTGGTACTACCGGCCGCGGTACCGACCATTTTCACCGGTCTGCGGATGGCGGCGGCCTCCTCGATCCTGGTGCTGATCGCCGCGGAGATGGTCGGCGCGAAAGCCGGGCTGGGCTATCTGATCACCGCCGCACAGCTCAATTTCCAGATCCCCGATATGTACGCCGGGATCATCGCCATCGCGCTGGTCGGCCTGATTTTCAACGCGATTCTCGTATTCACCGAACGCCGGCTCTCGCGCTGGCGTGTGGCGCTCTAGCGAGGCACCGATGTCTGCACAGCTACATCTCAACGCCTTCCTCATGGGGGTCGGCCATCACGAGGCCGCGTGGCGGCATCCGCGGACGGATGCCCGCAATGTGGCGCGAGTGGGCTATTTCCAGGAACTCGCACGGACCGCCGAACGCGGCAAACTCGACTCGGTGTTCTTCGCCGATCTGCTGTCGGTGGGTGCCCGGATCGACCGCAACGCGCAGTCGATCTTCGAACCGATCACGCTGCTGACGGCGATGGCGGTGGCCACCGAGCGGATCGGTCTCATTGCCACGGCGTCCACCGGATACCACGCGCCGTACAACCTGGCGCGCGCACTCGCTTCGCTCGACGGGATCAGCGGGGGCCGGGCGGGCTGGAATATCGTCACCTCCGTGGGGGCCGACGAAGCCGCCAATTTCGGTTTTCCCGATGTGCCCGACCATGCCGGACGCTATCGCCGGGCCGAGGAATTCGTCGAAGTGGCCACAGCTCTGTGGGATTCGTGGGAACACGATGCCCTGGTTCTCGACACCGAGTCGGGAATCTTCGCCGACCCGGACAAGGTGCACACCGTCGACCACGTGGGGGAGCGGTTCACCGTACGCGGCCCGCTCAATGTACCCGCTTCGGTCCAGGGCCGGCCGCTGCTCGTGCAGGCCGGATCGTCGGAGAGCGGTAAAGATTTCGCCGGTCGCTGGGCCGAAGCGGTCTTCACCGCCCAGCGCTCGATACCGGAGGGACAGGATTTCTACCGTGATGTGAAGTCCCGCGCGGTCGCGGCCGGACGTGATCCGGACGAGATCAAGATCCTGCCGGGGATCGTGCCCTTCATCGCCGAATCCGAAGCGGCCGGGCGGCGGCTGGAACGGGAATTCACCGAGCTGATCTCCCCGGAGTACGCACTGCGCCAACTCTCCCAGATGGTCGGGGTGGACCTCACCGGATACCCGCTGGACGCGCCGCTGCCCCCGTTGCCGCCACTGGACCGGATCCAGGGCAACAAGAGCCGCTACCAGCTGGTCAAGGATCTGGCGGCACGGGAATCGCTGACCATCGGCGACCTCATCGCCGAACTCGGTGGCGGGCGGGGTCACCGCACCGTGGCCGGGACACCGGAACAGATCGCCGACGATCTGCAGCGCTGGTTCGAAGCCGGAGCGGCCGACGGTTTCAATGTGATGCCGCCGTACCTGCCGGGTGGCCTCACCGATTTCGTCGACCAGGTGGTCCCGATTCTGCAGGCGCGCGGGCTGTTCCGCACCGACTACACCGAAACCACCCTGCGCGGGCATTACGGTCTCGCCCCGCATATCGGCCGGTACGCCCCGGCGGTCGCGGGGGTCGGCAGGTAGTGGGGAGGTCGCGGTTGGCAGGCCACCACCGGGCGTTTCGGAGGTGACTGCCTTGCCGAACTGCCGCCGCTGCCACTGTCGAGTCGAGAACTTCGTTGCCGGTGGGCCGGTGCCGGTCGCGCTGCCGCCGGGCCGGGCCACGGACGGACCGAGGGAACGGTTGTTGCGCGGGTTCAGCGGGCGGCGGCCGTGCGGACGATGGCGATGAGTTCGTCCTCGTCGAGTCCGATATGCCGGGCGGCGGCGACAAGCCGGCCGGCGAGGTCGACCACCGCGGCCCGGCCCGCCGGGGTCCCGGCGCGGACCGTTGCGCCCCGGCCGCGGCGCAGTTCGATCAGGCCCTCGTCGCGCAGCCGCTGGTAGCCGGCGAGGACCGTGTGGATGCTGACATCCAGCGAGGCGGCGAGGTCGCGGGCGCCGGGCAACCGCTCGCCCGGAGGCGCTTCGCCATCGGCGATGGCCCGGCGCACGCAGGCGGCGATCTGGTCGGCCAGGGGTTCGGGGCGCGCCGGATCGACACGGATCAGCACCGTCACGCGGCCTTCCGCACGACACCGGCGAGTACCCCGGCACCGGTTTCGGCGTCGTCCACCGATACCGCGAACTGCCGGCCCGAACGTCGGGTCACCACGATGCCCGGGCCACCGCGCAGCACCACCGCGGTGGCGCCCGGGGTCAGCCGGAATCCGTATCCGCCGTACTGTGCGGGCGAGATATCGGTGGCGGTGACCTCGGTGATCTCAGCGGGTGCCAGGCGCCACCGCGGCCACCCCAGGAGACCGGTAGCGACGGTGAGCCCGCGCTGATCGACCACGACGCGCACCAGCGCGAGCTGGCCCGCGAAAATTCCCGCGACCACCGCGATCGCACCCACAGCGGGGTGTACGACGAAGCCGACCGCCACGCCGACCAGTATCGAGGACAATCCGGCCAGCAGCATCCACGGCGAGGTGGCCCGCCGCGACCAGCTGACGCGTTCCGTCCGCCCGATCGGGAGGGGTTCGGCGGGTGCGGGCACACCTGCCGCCACCGGGCTCTCCGGTGCGATGAGCCAGCCCCCGGCCCCGAACAGCACCGCGATCGCCGCCGCCACCGGAAACGTCCAGCCGGGCAGGGTGGCCTGGCCGGGGTCGACCAGGAAGAGATTGGCGCGGGTGGCCGCGAGCAGCAGCGTCCCGATCAGGGCGCCCACACCCCACGCGGTCGCGACCAGCAGCCGGTTGGGGTCGAGGGTCGTATCCGGCCGGCGAAGAGGCGCGCCCTTCCGGTTGGTGACCACCAGGATCGCGGCGAACAACGCGCCGGAACCGATGGCCAGTGCGGTGGCGATACCCATTGTCGCCACCCGCCCGGTGAAGCCGTCGGCACCGTTGGCGGTGAAGTGGGTGGCCAGCGGGTCGGGCAGATGATCGGCCGCGGTGGCCAGCAGGACGAGATTGGGTACGGCACACAGAATGGGCGGGAGCCCGGCCAGTAGGCCGAGCCGGAGCGCGCTGGGTCGTGTCACTGGTTCTCCTCGATTGTTATGTTTGAATCATAACAAAGGAATCAGTATTCCAGCGGCTCGGGGGCCGTTCTGTCGGTCGATACGCGCACACTGACCCCATGGCCTACGACGAAGAGCTGGCGGAACGTATCCGGGACGTCCTGGGCGCCGCGCCCGATATCGCGGAACGAAAGATGTTCGGCGGACTGGCATTCCTGTTCGGCGGGCATATGGGAGTTGTGGTGATGCGCGAAGGCGGTCTGATGATCCGCATGGCGCCCGCGGCGGCGGCCGCGCTGGTCGACGATATCCACGTCGCGCCGATGGTGATGCAGGGCCGGGAAATGGACGGCTGGTTACGGGTGCACGCCCGCGCTGTGGCGGAGGATTCCGCGCTCACGGAATGGGTCGGTCGCGGCGCCAGCTTCGCGCGGTCACTGCCACCGAAGAAACCGAAACCTGTCGAGCCGAAACCCACGCGGCCGGGAACCGCGAAGCCACGACGCTGAACCGGCGGACCATGTCCGGTGGTGCGGCGAGCCGGCTCACCAGGCTTCGTTGGAATTCAGCGCGACCAGCAGGCGGCGGATCGCGGCCACCCGGCGCTCCTTCTCCGGGAACTGGTCGAGAGCACATTCCGGATCGGCGGGCGGCCCGAGATGGGTGCAGCCCCGCGGGCAGTCCTCGATGGCCGCGGCGAGGTCGGTGAACGCGGCGATCACATCGTCGGGGGTGATGTGGGCGAGGCCGAACGAGCGCACGCCGGGGGTGTCGATCACCCAGCCGCCGCCCGGCAGTGCCAGCGCGACCGATTGCGTCGACGTGTGCTTGCCCTTCCCGACCCCGGACACTTCCCCGACCGCCCGTGCGGCATCGGGAACCAGCCGGTTCACCAGCGTGGACTTCCCGACCCCCGAATGCCCGAGGAAGCAGGTGAGCCGGCCGGTGAGCATTTCCAGAACGGGATCGATGGGATCATCGATCCCGCCGTACACAATACGCAGATCCAGATCGTCGAAATCGGCGGCGAATTCCGACTCCGCGGCCAGATCGTGTTTGGTCAGGCACAACACCGGGGTCAGGCCGCCGGCGAAGGCGGCGACCATCGCCCGTTCCACGAAACCGGTGCGCGGCGGCGGATCCGCCAGCGCTACGACGATGAAAAGCTGTTCGGCGTTCCCGACGACCACCCGTTCGAACGGGTCCGTGTCGTCGGCGGTCCGGCGCAGGACGGTACGGCGTTCGGTGACCCGCACGATCCGCGCGAGGGTATCGGGACGGCCGGACAGGTCGCCGACCACATCCACCTGATCCCCCACCACGATCGGGGTGCGGCCCAGCTCCCGGGCGCGCATGGCCACCAGCGGCCGGGCCGGATCACCGTCGAGGACACAACCCCAGCGGCCGCGGTCCACCGAGACCACCATCGCCGGCTGCGCGTCGCGGTGTTCCGGGCGGGTTTTGGTTCGCGGCCGCGAACTGCGCCCCGGACGCACCCGCACATCGGATTCGTCGTACGAGGCGCTGCTGCGGCCGCGGCGGCTCAGTGGGCCGCTCCCGGTGCGGCCGCTTCCGGGTCGAGCATCGACTCCCACAGGGCGACGAAATCGGGCAGGGTTTTGGCGGTGGTGCCGATATCCTCGATCTCCACCCCGGGGACGGCGAGGCCGAGAATCGCTCCGGCCGTGGCCATCCGGTGATCGGCGTAGGAGTGCCAGCGGCCGCCGTGCAGTGGTGCCGGGGTGATCTCCAGACCGTCCTCGGTTTCGGTGACCTGCCCGCCCAGACGGTTGATCTCGGTGGACAGGGCGGCGAGCCGATCGGTTTCGTGGCCGCGCAGATGGGCGATACCGCGCAGCCGCGATTCCGACTCCGCGAGTGCGGCCAGGGCGGCGACCGTGGGGGTCAGCTCGCCCACATCGTGCAGATCGATATCGATACCGGCCAGCCGGTCCGGGCCGGTCACCGTCAGGGCGCCGTCCGCGAACCCCGCTTCGGCGCCCATCCGCACCAGGATTTCCCGGATCACGTCACCGGCCTGCGTGGTCAGCCGCGGCCAGTGCGGGATGCTCACCTGTCCACCGGTGACGGCGGCGGCGGCGAGGAACGGGGTGGCGTTGGACAGGTCGGGCTCCACGGTCCAGTCGACCGCGCGGATCTCCCCCGGGGTCACGGTCCAGACCTGCTCGGCGCGCGGATCGGCGGGTGCCTCGACCGTGACATCGGCCCGGCGCAGCATCTCCACCGTCATCTCGATATGCGGCATGGAAGGCAGTGCGCCACCGGAATGCCGGACCACCACACCCTCGTCGAACCGGGCGCCCGACAGCAGCAGCCCGGAGACGAACTGTGAGGAACCGGAGGCATCGATGGTGATGGTGCCGCCGCGCAGTGATCCGTTGCCGTGGACGGTGAACGGCAGGGCGTCGCCGTCGATCGTCGCGCCCAGCCCACGCAGCGCGTCGAGGATGGTGCGCAACGGCCGGACGCGCGCGGCGATATCGCCGTCGAAGGAGCTGTTGCCCGTGGCCAGGGTGGCGACCGGCGGTACGAACCGCATCACCGTACCGGCCAGCCCGCAATCGATCTGCCCGCCCCGAAGCGGGCCGGGGGTGACGGCGAGGGTGTCGGCGTCACCGATGATCTGGGTGCCGAGAGCCCGCAGCGCCTCGATCATCAGGCCGGTATCGCGACTGCGTAGCGCCCCGGTGATGGTGGACGGACCGTCGGCGAGCGCGGCCAGGACCAGCGCTCTGTTCGTGATCGATTTGGAGCCGGGCAGGGTGACGGTCGCCTGCACGGGGGCGTCGACATGGGGCGCTGGCCAGAAACTCACCCGACCATCTTGGCGCATCGGGGTGACAGGCGCGCCGGTGGTGCTGCCGAGTGTGTCGCCGGGCACCACCGGCCGCCTGTTCATCTGTGCCGGAATATCACTTGTTGCGGCCGTGCAGCAGCGGCACCATCCGGCGCAACATCTTCATATTCGCCTGGGTGCGGCGGTAACTCATCAGTGCCATACCCGGGATGGTGAACTTCTGCACCGCGATCGAATGCGGCCGCGCGAACTCGCGCAGCCCCGGTTCGCCGTGGATGCGCCCGATACCGGAATCGGCGCTGCCGCCGAACGGCAGACCCGGGATGGCGGCGAAACCGAGCACCGAGTTCACCGAGGTCGCGCCGACCTTCAGGCGCCGGGCGATCTCGAGACCCTGTTTCTTCGAGTACACCGCCGAGGCCAGGCCGAAGGTGGTGTTGTTGGCCAGTTCGATGGCCTCGTCGATGGTGTCCACGGTGGTAACGGTGACCGTCGGGCCGAAGGTCTCCTCCTTGACGGCGGCGGAGTTCTCGTCGACATCGACCAGTACGACCGGTTCGATGTAGGGGCCCTTGACCGATTCCGGCCCGCCCAGCAGGGCTTTGCCGCCGCTGGCGAGTGCGGCCTCGATATGCCGTTTGACGATATCGATCTGGCTCGGCATGGTCATCGGGCCGTAGGCGGCGCCGGCGTCCGAACCCGGTTTCACATCCTTCAGGATCCGGGTCAGTTCGCTCAGGAATTCTTCCTTGACCGATTTGTCGACGTAGACGCGTTCGACTCCGGCGCACGTCTGGCCGCTGTTGGAGGTGGCGCCCCAGGCCACGGCGTCGGCCGCGGCTTTCACATCGGCGTCCGCCGCGACGATGACCGGATCCTTACCGCCGCATTCCAGCAGGACCGGGGTGAGGTTCTCGGCGGCCGAGGCCATGATCTTGCGACCGGTGGCGGCCGAACCGGTGAACGCGACCTTGTCCACGCCGGCTTTGACCAGCGCCGCGCCGGTGGCGCCGTACCCGTTGATCGCGACGAATACGCCCTCGGGCAGTTCGGGGTTGGCCTCGGAGAAGGCTCCGGCCAGGAAGTTGCCGATACCGGTGGAGAATTCCGACGGCTTGAACACGACGGTGTTACCGGCCGCGAGCGCGTAGGCGATGGAACCGTTCGGGGTGTACACGGGGTAGTTCCACGGGCCGATGATCCCGATGACGCCCAGCGGGCGGTATTCGATGCGAGCCGAGAAATTCGCCATCATCGGGCCGGACGGGATTTTCTGCGGCGAGAGCGTCTTCTTGGCGTGTTTGGCCGCCCAGGAGATATGTTCCAGCGCCAGCATCAGCTCGAGGAAGGCGTCGTCGACCGGTTTGCCGTTCTCGGCGTGGATGAGCTCGCAGAACTCGTCGGCTTTGGCGACGAGCCTGCTGGACCAGCGCAGCAGCGCTTTTTTGCGGCCGTCGAAGCCCAGGTCGGCCCAGACGGAGGTAGCGGCGCGGGCCTTGGCGACAGCCTCGGCGACCGCATTCTCGTCGGCGATCGGATAGGTGGCCAGCGTCGCGCCGGTGGCCGGATCGACCGAGGTCAGCACCGACGCTTTCTCGGTGGCTTTTTCTGTGGTTGTCACAGGGTCTCCTCTGCGGAAGTAGGGCGATAGCTGCGCGCGCGAACGGGCAGCCTGTGACCGCCTCGTCCCCGTTGAGAGAATGCTAAGACATAACTCTCAACACGTCACCTAGTACTAGCCCCATTGTCGTCCTCCGGGCGGGAATTGTCTCGATCTGTCGGTATCCGGTGCGAGGATCGGAAGTATGTGCGGACGCTATGCGACGACCACGAACCCGGGGCGCCTCGCCGCCGAACTGGACGCGATCGACGAAACCGGCCCCGCCGCGCCCGATATCCGGGCGAAAAGCGCGCCGGCGGCCGAGTCGAGTGCGCCCGCATCCGCGGCCGGTGGGCCGGAACGGCAGTGGGCCAATTACAACGTCGCCCCGACGACGCAGATCCTCACCGTGGTCGAACGGCACGACCACGACCACCCGCGGGACGCACCGAGCCGGCGGATCCGCCGGATGCGCTGGGGATTGATCCCGCACTGGACCAAAGCCGCCGAACCGGGCGTACCCGTGAAGGGAAAGCCGCTGTTCAACGCCCGCGCCGACAAGGCTGCGAGCCTGCCCTCGTTCCGTGACGCCGTGAAGTACCGGCGCTGCCTGGTGCCCATGGACGGCTGGTACGAATGGCTGGTCGAACCCGATCCGGCCGGTCCGGGCCGGGGGAAGAAACCGAAGGTGATCAAACACCCGTACTTCATGTCCCGGCCCGATGGTTCGCGGCTCTATATGGCGGGTCTGTGGTCGGTCTGGCGGGACCGCGCACTCGACGACGCCCCGCCCCTGCTGTCCTGCACCATCCTCACCACCGACGCGATCGGCGACCTGACCCGCATCCACGACCGCATGCCGCTCCCCATGCCGGAAGAGCACTGGGAAGCCTGGCTGGACCCGGACCATCCGGCGCCCGCCGAACTGCTGGAACCACCGAGCGAGGAACTGGTCGCCCAGATCGCGGCCCGCCCGGTGACGCCACTGGTGAACAGCGTGAAGAACAACGGCCCGGAACTGCTGGCCCCCGCCGACGGCCCGGCCGAACAGCCGACGCTGCTGTGAAACCGGCCGGTTCCGGGGCCGTGTCACCGGCCCCGGAACCAGGTTCAGCTACCGCCCAGCGGGCACTTGACGGCCGGGGTCGCGATACTCAGCCCGCACTTGAGCAGATCGGCACTGAGATCGATGGTTTCGGAGAGGATGCCACCACCCGCCTTCTCCGCACGCTCGGCCGGATCGTTCTCCGATTTGCCGTCGTCGGTGGCGCCGTCCTCACCGCCGAGCGGGTATTCGGCCGGAGCCGCGGCCGCGGACGCTGCGAACGGGCCGGTGAGCAGGGCGGGGGCGACAGTGAGTGCCGCGGCCGCGGATACGGCGAAGAACGCAGTGCGCAGTGGTTTGCGCGGGGACATATCGCATCACATCCTCGGGTCGGTCCATCGGTCGCTCACAAGTAACGCATACGTTGTGGCGCGTCCCGGGGTATCCACGCCCGGCGCGCGGGCGAGTCGCCCGGTTCCGGTGGGAGCGGCGGCGGTCAGCCGCCGGGCGCCGCGGCCAGTTCGCGTTCCGCCGCCGCGGGGCGGGCGGCGAACGGGCATTGCCAGTCCGGGGGTTTGGGGCGGCCGGAGTAGCGGCGGGCCTCGGAGAGCTTCTCGTACTCCAGCAGGTTGGGATTGATATCGCCCTGCAGCATGATGTCCTGCTTGCGGATCTTCTCGGCCAGCCGGTCCCACATCCCGGCCGCTTTGATCAGCCCGAACTGTTCATGCGAGTTGAACGCCAGCGTCGGGAACGGCGGCCGCCGGCCGAACCGCCGGTGCGTCTCGTGCAGCCCGATCACGAAGAACGGGTGGCCCGCCACGCTGTAGCCGAACTCGCCGGACTGCGGGTCGGCCGAGTATCCGGCCGCCCACCCGTAATTGTCCGCATCCGCCTCGTGCAGCAACTGCAGGTGCTGCCACAGCAACTCCTCGAAACGCAACTCGTCCACCCCGCGGGGCTGCTCGAAGGTGGCGACGAAGCTGGTGAACTTCCGCGGATTCCAGTCCGCGGCGCCGACATACTCGGCGAGATCGAGGGCCATCAACCGAGCCGAATCCTGCCCACCCAGCACGTCGTAGTGGCGGTGGGTGATACCGCCGCGGCGCCAGGCGGAGCGGCCCGCCAGACAGGCGAAGCGGTCTCCGAGCAAAAACTTCTCCAGCTCGGCTCGCGCGTCCGTCGTCAATCCGGTGTTCCTTTCAACCACGTAACTCTCGTTCGAAGGCGGGTTCACCTGGTGAATTCGCCCGCCTCGACCGCACTGCGCCGCCGATCCTGTCAGCCGATCGGCACCTCGCGCGAATCGAGCGGATCGGTCCCGGCGACGGTGGTCCTGCTACGGAGCAGCAAACGGTCCCGTGGGCATGCCGCGGATCACAGTATCGGCGCCGCCCGGCCCCTCGGACGGTGCTCGGATCCTCCCCGCGGCCCGCCCGGTGGACCTGGTCCTTCGGATCGGAAGCGGGTTCGCCGGGACCGCGCCCACCGGACCGGTGATCGCCACCCGGCTGCTCAGCGCGAAGCGGCGGGCCGTCTCCGGTTCGGTGCGGGCAACACTGCTACGGCCCCGAGCGGGGTCAGGCGGTGACCGGCGCGGTGACGGCGCCGGCCAGCCGGATCAGATCGGCGGGTGCGAGTTCGATCTCCACGCCGCGCTTACCCGCGCTACAGAAGACTGTTTCCCAGTTCGATGCGGAGGCATCGATCACGGTCGGCAGACGCCGGCGCTGCCCCAGCGGCGAAATCCCGCCGAGTACATATCCGGTGGTGCGCTCGGCTTTCGTCCGGTCCGCCAGCGTCGCTTTCGGAGCCCCGAGCGCCGCGGCCGCCGCTTTCAACGACAAGGTCGCGGGTACCGGCAGCACCGCTACCGCGAGCGATCCGGTGGACAGTTCCAGAACCAGCGTTTTGAAGATCTGCCGGGCATCTGTTCCGAGCCGCGCGCACAGCACGTCGACGGCCTCGGTGCCGTAGGACCCGCTCCGCGGGTCGTGGTCGTAACTGTGCACGGTGTGCCCGGCCCCGTCCGCGACCAGCGCGCGGATCGCCGGTGTGGCGCCTGCTGCCATGGACAGCACCATAGCGGGGAGCGGAAGGTGGTCCGTCGCGGCCGCGGCGCCGGACCGGAGATCCGCACGGCACGGTCCCCGCCGGCGCACTCGAATCGGCTTTGCCGTGGTCGGGAACAGTTCGCGTGCACTGCGGGTTGTACGCGGCAGATACCGCACCGGGCGGGCCCGCAACGGCCACCGGTGCACACCCTCGTCAGAGCAAAGGAGCGACGGTGCCAGTTCTTGTCGAACAACGCCCGATCACGCATGATCCGGCCCCGGCGCGCACGCGGTTCTTGTCCGAGTTCACACTCCCGGTAGATTTGGCTGGTGAACCGATCGAAGGGACACGTGTGACGAGCGAGGACGACGTGGCGACCGGAACCGGCGCCGACGAGCGGCCTGCCGACCAGCCGGAAACCGGCGCCGAACTGGACCGGCGGTTCGAGCGGGATGCGCTGCCCATGCTGGACCAGCTCTACGGTGCCGCGCTGCGGATGACGCGTAACCCGGCCGATGCGGAGGACCTGGTTCAGGAGACCTACGTCAAGGCCTATGCCGGCTTCAAATCCTTCAAAGAGGGCACCAACCTGCGGGCCTGGCTGTATCGGATCCTCACCAACACCTACATCAATTCCTATCGCAAGAAACAGCGCCAGCCCGCGCAATACCCCACCGACGAGATCACCGACTGGCAGCTCGCCGCCACCGCCGAACACAGTTCGACGGGTCTGCGCTCGGCCGAGGTAGAGGCTCTCGACGCGCTGCCGGACGACGACATCAAGGCCGCCCTCATCCAGTTGCCCGAAGAATTCCGGATGGCGGTGTACTACGCCGATGTCGAAGGTTTCCCGTACAAGGAAATCGCCGACATCATGGGCACACCTATCGGTACGGTGATGTCCCGGCTGCACCGCGGCCGGAAACAGCTGAAGGGTCTGCTCGCCGACGTGGCCCGCGAACGCGGGTTCCACCGCACCGGCGAGTCCGGGAATGCCGATACCGCCACCGAGGTGCGCCAGGAGGTCAAGCAGTGAGCACCGAGCATGACCCCGATATGGAGCTCGACTGCACGGCGGTATTGGCCGATGTGTGGCTGATGCTGGACGGCGAATGCGACGACCGCACCCGCGAACGTCTCCAGCACCATATGGACCACTGCGCCCCGTGTATCGAGGCCTACGGTATCGAAGAGAAGATCAAAAGCCTGCTCAGCCGTAAATGCGGCGGTGACAAGGCCCCCGACTCTCTGCGTGAACGTCTCATGGTGGAGATCCGCACCCGCTCGGTGAAGGTCACCAGCGAAGAGAGCCCCGCCGAATAGGCCGCGCCCCGCGTCGCCGAACCCGCGCCGTATCCGCTGTGCGCCGCGGCGGCGAAGGTCTTCCGGAAAGCGACAACCCGCGCTCCCGAAGGAGCGCGGGTTGTCCCGTTCCCGTATCTGTGCCGGCGGCTCAGGCGTTGGGACGTTTGCCGTGATTGGCGGCGTTGCCCTTACGACTGCGCTTCTTGCGGCCACGCTTACCCATGGGTAGCTCCCTCCTGGGGACTTTTCCCGCGACTGCGGGGAGTACATGTTGATCCCGACCATTGTTTCACGTGTGATTGGCTGTACCGACGGCGGTACGCCCGGTGGCGGGCCCCGGTATCGGAACAAACCTATTGAACGAGGTGTCATGGCGGAAGAAGTGCGGGCGGAAATGGTCTCCACGGTGCTCACCGTCGAAGTCGAGGTCGGCGACCAGGTCGTCACCGACCAGACCCTGGTGCTGCTCGAATCCATGAAGATGGAGATCCCGGTGCTCGCCGAGGCCGGCGGCGCGGTCTCCTCGATCGCCGTCGAACCCGGCCAGGTGCTCCAGGCGGGCGACCTCATCGCCGTGATCGATTAGACGTTCCGGCCGCTTCCGGTTGGGCGGGGCTCACCCCCCGGATCTTGGCCGCCGGCGCGGTCCGCGTCGCCCTTGAACAATGGTTACAGCGGCCTGCCGCTTCCCTGGCGGCCCCCGGCCTGGTGGTCCCGTCCGGATCGCTGCCCGGCCTCCTCCACGCGGCCCTGGCCCCGCTGGAACCCGCGTTCGACGCAGCCGAACAGACCGCGGGCTCCGCATGACGTGTCCCTTCGGATACAGCCTTCTCATCCGGACGCGTACTCAGGGCTGATCACGGCCCGCTACTCACGCCGCACAAGGCCGCTGCGGTTCCGAGCCCGCACCGTCCCCGACGCGCCCGGCGGCGGCGCCGAGTCCTACGCCAGAATGACCTCATGTCCACACTGAGTGATCTGCTGGCCGAGCACACCGATCTACCCGGGGTGGCGGTGGATCATCTGCAGCGGGTGGTGGGGGATTGGCAACTGCTGGCGGATCTTTCGTTCGCGGATCTGCTGCTGTGGGTGGGGGCGGGGCCGATCGACGACGGGGCCGATATCGTCTGCGTCGCGCAGTGCCGGCCGACGACCGCGCCGACCGTTCATCTCGAGGATCTTGTCGGGACCGTCGCCCGCAGGTCGGAGCACTCTCAGGTGTTCGACGCGCTGCTCAGCGGGGAGACCGTGCGGACCGACGCCGAAGGGGAGGCGCAGGGCGTCTACCACCCTTACCCGGTGCAGGCCATCCGGGAGGCGATTCCGGTGCGGTGCGGTGACGATGTGATCGCCGTACTCAGCCGCGATACCGACCGGCAGCGTTCGCGGGTGCGCAGCGGCCTGGAGATCGCCTATGTGGCGTGTGCCGACGATCTGTGCCAGATGATCGCGGACGGTACCTTCCCGACCACCGAGGACCGGGCCGCCACCCATTCCAGTCCGCGGGCGGGGGACGGGTTCATCCGGCTCGACACCGAGGGCATCGTCACCTACGCCAGCCCGAACGCGCTGTCGGCGTATCACCGGATGGGGTTGCAGGCCGATCTGGCGGGGCAGGATCTGGCGACCACCACGCGGTCGCTGATCACCGACCCGTTCGATGCGCAGGAAGTGGTGGGCGATATCCAGGCCGCGCTGGCCGGACGCACCGGGCGGCGGATGGAGGTGGAGGCGCGGGGCGCGACCGTACTGTTGCGCACACTGGTGTTGCGACCGCACGGTGAGCTCGCGGGGGCGGCGGTGCTGGTGCGCGACGTCACCGAGGTCAAGCGGCGCGACCGGGCGCTGCTCAGCAAGGACGCCACCATCCGCGAGATCCACCACCGGGTGAAGAACAACCTGCAGACCGTGGCCGCGTTGCTGCGGTTGCAGGCGCGGCGCACCGAGAACGAGGAGGCGCGGGTCGCGCTCACCGAATCGGTACGCCGGGTCACCTCCATCGCGTCGGTGCACGAGATGCTGTCGATGTCGGTGGACGAGGAGGTCGATCTGGACGAGGTCGTGGACCGGCTGTTGCCGATCATGGCCGATGTCGCCACCGTGCACACCGCCCGGATCACCGTGCGCCGGGCGGGCTCACTGGGCGTTTTCTCCGCGGAGCGGGCCACACCTTTGGTGATGGTGCTGACCGAGCTCGTGCAGAACGCCATCGAGCACGCCTTCGACGGCGGCCAGAACGGTACGGTCACCATTCGTTCGGAGCGGTCGGCGCGCTGGCTGGATGTGATCATCAGCGACGACGGTCGCGGCCTACCGCCCGGATTCAGCCTGGAATCGTCGGACAGTCTCGGATTGCAGATCGTGCGCACGCTGGTGACCGCGGAATTGGGCGGGTCGATCGGGTTGCATCCCGGTACCGATATCGGAACGGACGCGGTGCTGCGGGTGCCACTGGGGCGGCGTGCGGCACGTTGATACCTGACGGAAACTCGCCGGTTTCAATTATGCATACCGAAGATCAGCTGTGGTGGAGAACACCGCATAACTATTATCGGGCGACATTCCGGCAAATTCCGGACCGGTCCGGATAAGGCCCCTGAGAAACTTCGGCCCGGCACCAGATCAACTGGTGCCGGGCAATCCACGACTCTCCGGGCCGGGGCTGGAAAAGGTCCGGTAGTCGCTTCCCCGCGTTCTCAGACAGCCGTACGAGTGCGGGTGCGCGCATTGCGGCGTTTGAGTGCCCGCCGCTCGTCTTCGCTCATACCGCCCCATACACCGGCGTCCTGCCCGGAACCCAGAGCCCAGGACAGGCATTCGGCGGTAACGGGGCAGCGGGCGCAGACCAGCTTGGCATCGGCAATCTGCGCGAGCGCAGGACCACTGTTGCCCACCGGGAAAAACAGCTCAGGGTCCTCATCGCGACAGATGGCCTTATGGCGCCAGTCCATTCCTTCTGCTCCTTTGTAGGGCGCCACAGGGCGCCGATCGGTTGCTGGATCGTTCACTTGTGCGAACTGAATGTTTCCGCACGGTTGCTTGTGAATGCTTTCACGAACACCGTAGATGTCAATAGGTATCCGACGCACCGTGGGGAAGCTCACGCACTGAAGGCCCCACGAGGAGACCTGCCGCAGTCCTTTTTACTCGCCTACGCCGATTTCCGCAGCACAAACGGGATCTATTTCCCGGATGCGCCACTTCATACCGGTCGCGGAGCGACCACATCGAGGACGTCCGGCACAGCGGTGAAATCCACCACGTCGCGCCTGCCGATGAAGTCGCCGTCGATTTGCAGGCCGATCGGCTCGGCACTCGTTATGCGCACCGACGGAACATCGTCGTCACGAAAGAGCTTCCGCGACTTCGGCTCGGAGTGTGACGACAGCAGTTGTGTCGCCAGGCGCAGTGTAGGCAGTAACGCCATGGTTCGCACGGCGAACACTCCGAGACCGGTTTCGAACCTCGTACCGGGATTGGTACGTACCGGTGTCGCATTCAAATAAGTCCACGGGCTCGTGTTGGTGACGAACGCGTAATGCACACCGGAAACGGGTTCGCGACCGGGTACGTGCACGGTGACCTCCGGCAGCGCCCGCTTGGCCCGGAAGAATTGGGCCACGGTGGTGCGCAGATAGCGGGCCGGCGTGGCGGAACGGCCCTTGGCGCGGGCGGCGTCGATCGCGGCGCACACCTCGGCGTCGAGCCCGACCCCGGCGCTGAAACAGAACCAGCGGTCGTCGGTGATGCCCAAGCCGATGCGGCGGTCGCCGTCCCCGGCCTTGAGCAGGTCGATCAATTGATTGGTGGCTGCCACCGGATCGGGCCGGATATCGAGCGACCGCGCGAACACATTGGCCGAACCCCCGGGGATGATGCCCAGCCGCGGCCGCCACGCCTGCCCGTCGTCGACCTGCGGCAGCGGCACGAATCCGTTGATCGTCTCGTTGACGGTCCCGTCGCCACCGTGCACCACGATGAGATCCATCTCGTTGGTCGCCGCCCACTGCGCCAGCTCCGCCGCATGACCGCGATGCTGGGTATGCGCCACCGTCAGCTGGGTCCGGCTCTCCAGCGCATGCGCCAGCAGATCGCGGGTAGCCGCAGTGGTAGAGGTCGCATTCGGATTGACGATCAACAACGTCCGCACCTCAGCACTGTATATATTGCGCGCTGGCGCGCGCGGGTTCTGGCCCCCAAAGTCCCTGCTGTCAGCGCTCGACACTCGCGGCTGCGCCGCATCGCATCGAGCGCTGACAGCAGGGACGGGCCAGAACCTCCAAGGGCCTCGTATGACTCGGCACCGCCGTGGTTGCGTTTCGATTTCGGGTTATGTGAACCGCTGAGGGCCTCGTAAGACTCGGCGCCGCTGCGGTTGCGTTTCGATTGCGGGTTATGTGGACATCGGGGGCCTCGTGAGACTCGGTGCCGCTGTGGTTGCGTTTCGATTGCGGGTTATGTGAACGTCGGGGGCCTCGTGAGACTCGGCGCCGCCGTGGTTGCGTTTGGTTCCGGGGTTATGGGAACCTTCGGGGCCTCGCGGGGCTCGGTGCGGCCGGTGATCGCATTGGTGACGGGGTGTGTGGACTTGCGAGGGTCTCGTAGGGCTCGGCGCCGCCGTCGTTGCGCTCGATTTTCGGGTGGTATGAACTTCCCAGGTCCGCACTGGACTCGGCGGCGCCGATCGGCGCCTGCTACGGGGCGAACAGGTGGCGGAGCGTACCGCTGGGCTCCGCCGTCGAACAGGTGTCGCAGGGTCTTCCGGCTTCTTGCCGGGCTGCCGCGTTGAGGGGCATGTTCGGGCGGTGGTGTTCCGCATCGGGGGATCCTCGGCATCGGTGGTGCGAGGTGTGCGTAGTGCCACGGGCGGAAGATGCGGCGGGGGGTGCGGCGGATAGGCAACTTAAGCTGGCGGAGTGGTCGAGCGAAAAGACGTGGGCGTGCCCGGGACTGTTCGGGGAGCGGGCGGACTGGTGGCGCTGGAGGGTGCCGTCGCGGTGACCGTCGCGGCGGTGCTGATCGTGCGGGCGCTGCTGGGGCACAAAGAGGACGCGATCAGCGGCTACGGCACGGCCATGTGGTTCGGCATCCTCGGTGGTGCGGTGCTCGCGTCCGGGGTCGGGCTGCTGCTGGGACAGCGGTGGGGGCGGGCGATCGCGGTGATCACCCAGTTGCTGCTGCTGCCGGTGGTGTGGTCGTTGCTGTTCGGGTCGGGTCAGCCCCTGCTCGGTACCGTGCTCGGCATCGTCGCATTGGGGGCGCTGGGGTTGTTGTTCGCGCCGCCGACCTCACGCTGGGCGGCGCAGGAGTACGGGGTCACCGGGGAGGAGTGAGCCGTCCGGCCGAGCGCTTCGGACCGGCCGCCGATACCGCCGGTACCGGCTCACGGCGCGTATATCGCCTTGCCGGCCGGCGGCTTTGCATTCGTGACCTCGGACCTTCCCCGCGACCACCTTCCCGCGCGTCCGCGCTGCCGGCGGTTCGTACGCGGGGTGTCGGCACCGCGCGCTACGTCAGTGCTCTCTGTTCGCCGTGGCGGCCAGTTCCGCCAGGGCGGCGCCGGTGAGGCGGTAACCCACCCAGTCGTCCTGCACTTGCGCGCCCAGGGATTCGTAGAAGCCGATCGACGGTGTGTTCCAGGTGAGGACCGACCAGCTCACCCGGCTGTAGCCGCGGGTGTGTGCCTCGTGGGCGAGGGCGGCCAGCAGGGCCCGGCCGAGCCCGGTGCCGCGGGCCTGCGGCCTCACGTACAGGTCTTCGAGGTATATCCCGTGGACACCGTCCCAGGTGGAGAAGTTCCGGAACCAGATGGCGCAGCCCGCCACCGTGTCGTCCAGGAGTGCCACATGGGCGAAAACGGCGGGATCGGGGCCGAACAGCGCGGTGTGCAGTTGCCCGGCGGTGAGGGTGCACTCGTCCCGGGCTTTCTCGTACTCGGCCAGGTCGTAGACCAATTCGACCAGTGCGGGTACATCGCCGGGTTCGGCACGACGGATCACCGGGGTCGCGGACACGGGAACTCCTCGTTCGGATTCACGGACAGGTGTGCCGGGCGAGCCGGCGGAGGGCCGGGGAGTACTCATTCGGGTTCCGGCCGGAGGTTGTGCGCCCACAGCGTCGGATCGGAATGTTCGTAACCGAGCACGCTGACCCCGGCGGTGGCCAGCGCGAACCGGCGGCCCTCCCGGACCGGGAAGCCGAGCCAGCGGGCGATCAGCGCGCGGGAGAAGTGCCCGTGGCCGACCAGCACCACATCGCGGCCGGCGAGTGCGGTCCTGGCGGCGTCCAGTACACGATCGGCCCGTGCGCCGATATCGGCCGCGGATTCGCCGCCCGGTACCGCGCCCGTCCAGATCGTCCAGCCGGGATCAGTGGTGTGGATCTGCGGGGTGGTGCGGCCTTCGTACTCGCCGTAATCCCATTCGGCGAGGTCCGGTTCGACCCGTGCGCCGGTGAGCCCCGCCAGTTCGGCGGTACGCCGGACCCGTTCCCGCGGGCTGACCAGTATCAGCGGGTCGCGTAATCCCAGTCCCGCGACAATCGGCCCGGCCGCGGTGGCCTGGCGCTCGCCGGCCGCGGTGAGTGGGAGATCGGTGCGGCCGGTATGCCGGTGCTGTGCCGACCAGCTCGTTTCACCGTGGCGGACCAGCACCACGCGGGCATTCTCGGAGCCGGGCATGAGCACCATGATGCCCGGCGCGAACCCGCCGGCTCGGGCCGGGCCGGTCACCGGCATACTTCCGCGCCCCGTTGCACCGCTCAGTGTGATGAGGCGAGCGTGAGAACCACGAGGGGGATGGGCCGCTCGGTGGTGGCCTGGAAATCGGCGAGCAAGGGGTTGTTCGCCAGTACCCAGGCGGCGAACTCGTCGTAGGCGTCGCCGGTGAGTACACGCGCCGTGGCGTGGTACACGTGATCGCCGAGTTCGACGATCACCGCCGGATCCGCTCGTACATTGTGATACCAGGCGGGATAACGCTCGTCGATGAGCGAACTGACGTAGAGCGCATCGCCGCGGTACAGGGCGGCCAGCGGAACGACGTGGCGCTTACCGGTTTTCGCGCCCGTGGTGGTGAGCAGCAGGAGCGTCGCACCGGCGTAGTCACCGCCGACCCGGCCACCGTTGGCCCGGAACTCGCGGATGACCTCGGTGTTCCAGCCGGCCGGATCCCGGTCGGTGGACCGGTTCCACGGTGCGTCGGGATCGGTGTAGGCGGAAAACTCGGCCGCGGGGGCCGTATCGGTGGGCGTGGCTGCTTCTGTCATGGCCGCCAGTGTGCCCGCGGGCACCGACAAAAACGTTTCACCGCAGTGGTTTTGCGGGCCGTTCGGTATCCGCTTCGCCGGTATCGGGGGCATCGGGATCGCCGAGGGCGACGAGCTGACCGTCGCGATGTTCCAGGACCGTATTGCCCAGGACGCCGAGCGAGATGAGGCCGCCGCCGTAATCCGGCCGGTCCACCGGGATCCGCGCGACCTCGGCGCCGCTCGCCGGATCGAGCGCCGCGATCGCGCCCGGGACGGGGATCAGCAGCCGGCCGGCCATGAGCACCGGCGCGCCGAGTGCGTCGGCTGCCGTCCACTGTGGTTCGAAGGTACTGGCCTGCAGCGCGATCACGCTGTTGCCGGTGAACACGAAGAAGGACGAACCGGCGCGTGTCGTGGTCGACGCCTGCGCGAGCGGCGCCGAGAGTTCTTGCACCACAACCGGATTGCCCTTGGCGTCGAATACGGTGAGGCGCGGGGCGGCGGGATCGGGGCCGGCGGTACCCGGCTGGTAGACCGCGATCCGGTTGTCGGACACCGCGATTACACGCGCGTCGGGCGATTCCGCACCGGGCCCTTCCAGGATCCGCGAGCCGTACTCCTCCGGCACATTGTCGTCCTTGGGGGCGGGCGCCAGGACGGTGAGCCGATTCGCGGGATCGCCCGGGCAGTGTTCGAGTACCACCAGCCGCGATGAACTCGACGCCGCCGAGCGCAGCTCGCAATCCTCTCGGGGCTGGGTCTTCCAGTTGTCCTTGGCGTCCACGTAGCCGTATTCGAGGGTGCGCACCAGGTCGGAGCGCCATACTTCCAGCCGCCGCGGCCCCTGTGCCACCACATAGGTGCCGTCCACGGACAGGTGGACCCGGTCGTCCATATAGCTGCTGCGGGCGGTGCGGCGGCGGCCGTCGGCGCCGGCGAGCATGGTGGTCTCGCTGCAGCCGCGGTCGGTGCGGTATACCGCGATCACCATCCCGAACTGTGCCTCGACCCCGCACAGCGGCAGATCGCGGGTGTAACGCCACACCTGCTCCCCGGTGCGCCGATCGTGCCCGGTCACCGTGCCACCGTCGCCGGAGACGGCCACGCCCTCGGCGGTGAGCGCCCGGGCGGTGGCGGTATCGGGCGCGCGCCACAGTTCACGCAACCGGCCGGGCAGCTCACGGGCCGCCGCGGGCGGGCCGGACGGGTCGGTGGCGACCACCGATTCGGTATCGGCGACGTCGCTGGTCACCCATGCGACGATCACCGCGACCACCACGACGACGGCGATCGCGGCAGCGGTGATGACATCGGCGCGCGTTCGCCGCTCGGGTGCGAGCACGTACGCGAGCCTAACGGATGCCGCCGAGGCGGCCGGACGGTGCTCGTGCCCCGGTCACGGCGCCACGGAGCGGACAGCGATCGGGCCGGTGATCAGCTGACCACCGGCCCGGTGCCGTCTGCTGTGCGAGATCAATCCTGTAGCGGTGCGCCGTTCGCCGTGGCGTTCACCGGTTGCGCCGGATCCTGTGCGGGACCCGCCGGCGAATCGCCCACGGTCGAGGTATCGCCGCCATCCGTGCTCTTGTCGGCCGGCTTCCGGCGCCGCCGGCGCCGGGCGGGTTTCTCGCCGCCCTCGGCCTCTCCGGCCCCCGAATCGGTCTCGCCGGCCGCCGCGTCGTCGCTCGTGCCCTCGGCCGCGCCCGCCTCGGCGTTCTCGCCACCGGACCGCCGCCGCCGACGGCGCCGGCGGGGCGCGCCGGATTCGGTGTCCGAATCGGTCGATTCACCGCTGTCCGGCGTCGCGGACTCCGCCGAGCCGGTATCGGAATCGACTGTGGCCGTATCCGATTCGACGGCCTTGCCGCCACGGGTGCGTTTCCGATTGCGTTTGCGCGGCGCCCGCGCGGGACGTTCCACCACCACGGCGTCCGGGTCACGCTCGGGCTGCTGCGCGCCCACGGTGCCGGTGACACCCTCCGGAATACCGAGATCGGCGAACAGATGCGGCGAACGGGAATAGGTTTCGACGGGATCCGGGATACCCAGCCCCAGGGCGGCATCGATCGCCGCCCAGCGGGTGAGTTCGTCCCAGTCGATCAAGGTGACCGCGACACCGGTACGCCCGGCCCGGCCGGTACGGCCGATCCGGTGCACATAGGTTTTCTCGTCCTCGGGGCACTGATAGTTGATGACGTGGGTCACATCGTCGATATCGATACCGCGTGCGGCGACATCGGTGGCGACCAGCACGTCGATCTTGCCGTTACGGAACTTCGTCAGCGCTTTCTCGCGGGCGATCTGCCCGAGATCACCGTGCACCGCGCCGACCGCGAAACCACGCTCGGCCAGTTCGTCGGCGACCTTCTGCGCGGTGCGCTTGGTGCGGGTGAAGATCATCGTGGCGCCGCGGCTCTCGGCCTGCAGAATCCGGGCGACCAATTCACCTTTGTCCAGCGCGTGCGCCCGGTAGATGAATTGCGCGGTGCGCTCGTGCACCGCCGAATCGTGCGGTTCCTCGGCGCGGATATGGGTCGGCCGGGTCAGGAAAGTACGGGCCAGGGTGATGATCGGGCCCGGCATGGTCGCCGAGAACAACATGGTCTGCCGTTTATCGGGCACCATGCCGAGAATGCGTTCGATATCGGGCAAAAAGCCCAGATCCAGCATTTCGTCGGCCTCGTCCAGAACCAGGACGCCGACCTTTCCGAGAATCAGATGCTGCTGATCCGCCAGATCCAGGAGCCGGCCGGGCGTCCCGACCACGACATCCACACCGGCGCGCAGCGCCGCGATCTGCGATTCGTAGGGGCGACCGCCGTAAATGGAAGTCACCTGCAGGGGCCCGCGCTCGGTGTGGACATATTTCGCGGCGTTCTCGAGATCCTTGGTCACCTGCAGGCACAATTCGCGCGTCGGCACGATGACCAGCGCGCGCGGTGTGCCGTCCAAGGGGCTGGTACCGGATTCGAGAGTGCTGATCCGGTGCAGCAGCGGAACGCCGAACCCGAAGGTTTTGCCCATTCCGGTGCGCGCCTGACCGATCAGATCCTCACCGGACAGTGCCAGCGGCAGGGTGAGTTCCTGGATGGCGAAAGTACGTTCGATACCGATCTCGCCGAGCGCGCGGACAATTTCTTCGCGCACGCCCAATTCGGCGAAAGTCGGTGCGGTATGCCCGGCGTCCAGTTCGGCTGTCAGCAGTGTTTCCGCCAGGCCGGGTTCCGGTTCGACTGTTATCTTGCTCAGGTTCGTGCCTTCCCTCGTTATCGCGCTACACGCGCACGAGGCGTGGGGCGGACCGGCCGGCCCGCGACGACCACGGATCCGCCCTGCGATATTCACCCGGGCCGCCGCCGGATGTCGGCAGATGCCCGCGTACGGGGCAGGAAGCTCGGACATCGGCGCAGCGCATCGGTGATGCGGATCTGGTGCGCGCACATTTTCCGTGGACCCCGCAGAATTCCTCGCCACCGCTGCGCGTACCAGAGGTACGCGACTCCCGGCGCTGGGCGAACCCAACGGATCGACCGAATTCTTCGGATGTCCAACGGCGATTGTAGCTGTATTTTTGGCGCGCTGGCGCGCGCGGGGGGTTCGGCCCCCTTGGTCCCTGCGTTCAGCCCCGCGATACTCGCGCCTGCGGCGCATTGTCTCGCGGGGCTGAACGCAGGGACGGGCCGAACCCCTCCAAGTGCCTCGCTGGACTCGGCGCCGCCGTGGTTGCGTTCGAATTCCGGGGTTGGGCGCCCGGTGGGGCCTCGCTGGACTCGGTGCTGCGGTGGCTGTGTTCGGCTACGAGGTGGTGCGCCCTCCGAGTGTCTTGCGGGCTCGGCGCCGCCTCGGTCGGGTCGACTTCGCGTCGGGGCGGCTGGAGTGCGTCGCCGGCACGGCGTCCCGCTGGGCGCTTCGGGCCCGGCGGGTGAGCCCGCCTCGAGCGCTCGGCAGGTGCGCGCCGCCGGTAGGCGCCCCGGTTTCGGTGGATACGAAAGTGAGATCCGCCATAGCAACGCTCGGTTCGATGGCCGACACCACAAAGCTGAACGCAACCACGGCGGTGCGAGCCCACGAGACCCACGGAGATTCACGCAGCACCGGAACCCAACGCAACCCACGACGTGCCGAGTCTTACGAGGTCCCCGGAGGTTCACACAACCCCGAAACCGGACGTAACCACGGTGACGCCGAGTTTTACGAGGTCCTCGGAGGTTCACATAACCCCGGAACCGGACGTAACCACGGCGGCGCCGAGTCTTACGAGGCCCTGAGAGGTTTTGGCCCGTCCCTGCTGTCAGCACTCGATGCGATGCGGCGCAGCCGCGAGTGTCGAGTGCTGACAGCAGGGACCAAGGGGGCCAAAACCATGTGCCGCCGGAGGCGGCACCAAAAACACAGGGGCCAAAACCCGCGGCGCCGGAGGCGCCGCAAAATGACACAGTGAGAATCGCAGATCGAGGTATTGCTCTGGCGGATCGTGCGGTGCGCGTGGTCGATCCCGAGGGCGAGCTGACGCGGGCCTTCGAGCGGGCCGCGCGCAATGCGTGGGCATTGACGTTCGGTGACGGTGTGGAGGGCCGGAGGCCCACGCCCGCGACCGTGTTGTGGGACGAGCCGCATCGGCAGCTGCGGCGTTTCGAACCCGAGCCGGTGGCGGGGCGCGGCCGGTCGCGGCCCGCGGTGTTGCTGGTGCCGCCGTTGGCGGCGCCGGCCAGTTGTTTCGATCTGCGGCCCGGGCAGAGTGTGGCGGAGTTCCTGCTCGCGACCGGCCGCTCGCCGTATGTGATCGATTACGGCGAGATCACCTATGCCGATCGCCGGATGGGGTTCGAGGATTGGGTGTACGACATCGTTCCCGAGGCCATCCGGCGCACCGTCGCCGACCGGGACGATGCGGACGACGATCCGCGGGTGGACCTGGTGGGCTGGTCGCTGGGCGGCACCATGGCGCTGCTGGCGGCCGCCGCGAACGCTGATCTGCCGATCCGGTCCGTCACCGCGGTGGGGTCGCCGCTGGATTACAACGCGATGCCGGGTACACCGCAGCTGGCGGCGCTGGCCCGGCGCACCGGGACCGGGGCCGCGGTGGGTGCGGCGCTGCGCGCGGTGGGCGGGGTGCCGGCGCCGCTGACCCGGTTCGCCTACCGCGTGACCGCGTGGGATCGGGAGGTCAAACGGCCGTGGTTCGTGGCGGGAAATCTGGCGCGGACCGAATCGCTGGCCCGGATGGAGGCCGTCGACCGGTTCATGGCCGAGATGCCGGGTTATCCGGGGCGGATGTATCAGCAGCTGTGGAATCATCTGGTGTTGCGTAACGAAATCGGCCGGGGTGTGGTCGATTTCGGGTCGGGTCCGATTCGGCTGGCCGATGTCACGGCGCCGGTGCTGCTGGTGGGCGGGCCGTCGGATGTGATCACGCCGGCGCGGGCGGTCGAACGCGGGTTGCGCACCCTCACCGGCGCCGCCTCGGTGCGGTACGAGACCGCGCCGGGCGGGCATCTGGGAATCCTGACCGGTGCCGCCGCCCGCGACACCACTTGGAGCTACCTCGACAAGTTCCTCACCACACCGGCGTGACCGCGATCGCCCGGCGCGGGCGGGTACTACGCTGGAGTTCCATGGGAGCACCACAGTCACCCGCCGCGCCGGGTGTCACGCCGAGCGAGCAGGCCACCGCACTCATCCCCGCCGATCACCCCGGTGTCACGGATCTGTTCGCCGTGCTGGCCTACGGTGAGATATCCGCCTTCTACCGGCTCGCCGAGGAAGCCACGCTGTCACCGACCCTGCACGGCAAGGTCGCGGTGGCCCGGATGGCGGCCGCCGAACTCGCGCATTTCGAACGGCTGGAAGCGGCGCTCACCGCACGTGGCGCCGAGGTGTACGCCGCCATGGCGCCCTTCACTCGCGCGCTGGACGATTACCACCGCTCCACCGATCCGTCGACCTGGCTGGAATCCATGGTGAAATTCCACGTCGGCGACGGTATCGCCGCGGATTTCTACCGGGAGATCGCGGGCGTGCTGAGCCCCGATGTGGCCGAGGTGGTGCGCGATGTGCTGGCGCAGACCGGGCATTCGGAGTTCGTGATCGACGAGGTCCGCCGGGCGGTGGCCGCCAGCCGGTCCGAACGCGATCGGCTCACCCTGTGGGGACGCCGCCTGCTCGGCGAGGCCATCACCCAGGCCCAGTACGTGATGGCGCAGCGCGACGAGCTCACCGAACTGGTGCTGGCCGCCACCGGCGACCTCAACGGCATCGCCACCCTCTTCGACCGCATGCAAACCGCTCATTCGGAACGTATGGCGGTTCTCGGGTTGTGATTCCGGCCGGCCGATGCGCGGACCCGCTGGGGTGCGTCGCGGAATTCGGCGCCGCCGCCGGGACCGCTCGGTTCGTGCGTTGCGGTGTGCGGCATTGTTCGCTCAGGGCGCACCATGCCTGTGCCCGCGGCGTACCGGGCTCCACTAACCTTGCCAGGACAAGCACACAGGACTCTAGTTCGGAGGTTGGCCGTGGAGGTCAAGATCGGTATTTCGGATAGCCCGCGCGAGCTCGTCATCGCCAGTGCACAGAGCCCGGACGAGGTCGAGGCCCTGGTGTCCGAGGCGCTGGGTTCGGACGGCGGCGTTCTCACGCTGGCCGACGAGAAGGGCCGGAAGTACCTGATCCAGGCCGGGAAGGTCGCCTATGTGGAGATCGGCGCCGCCACCGGCGGCCGGGTGGGGTTCGCCGCGGTCTGAGATCGTCCGAGAACTTCGAAGCCCCCGCCCGATGGGCGGGGGCTTCGTGCGTTATCCGATCGGATGCAGCGGGACGTGTTTGAGGCCGCCCCACGCCAGCGCGACCGTCGTATCGACGGCTTCGTCCTTGGGGATCGGCCGATCGGCCTCGAGCCAGTACCGGGCGGTGAACTGGCTGGCGCCCACCAGGCCCACGGCGAGGATCCGGGCCCGGTAAGGGTCCAGTCCGGAGTCGTGGGCGACCAGGTCGTATACGGCGTCCACGCAGGCTTCGGTGGCCTGTTCGACGCGCCGCTGCACCTGGGGTTCGTTGGTGAGGTCCGATTCGAAGACGAGGCGGAAGCCCTGCATCTCGTTGTCGACGAAGTCGTAGTAGGCGGCGACGGCCGCGCGCACCCGCTGCTTGTTGTCGGTGGTGGAACGCAGGGCCTGGCGCACGCTCGACACCAGCATGTCCACGTAGTTCTGCAACACCGCCAGATAGAGTTCCAGCTTGCTGGTGAAGTGCTGGTAGAGCACCGGTTTGCTGACGCCGGCGCACTGGGAGATCTCATCCATTCCGGCGGCGTGATAGCCGCGGAGTACGAAGACCTCACTGGCCGCGACCAGGAGTTGCTGGCGTCGTTCGTCACGGGGAAGCCGGGTGCCACGTTTGGGGGCGGTGCCGGACGAGGAGCGCGACGTCATCCGGTCCACGAGGTCGGTCATATTCGGATCTCCCAGTCGATTCCCCGGCAAAGGGGTGTGTACCGGGTCTTTCGAGCACCATACTCGCTCACAGTGCTGTTGCCGACCCGGGTCGGCGAACCCGGTACCCGTAGCGGCGATATGCCTGTGCTGGGGAGATCCTCCGATCGGTCCGGACCGGACGCTGTGCGAGCCCCCGGGTGACCGCCGTTTTCCCCGGTCCGCCGGGCCTGTGAGAGTCTGGACTGTGTGACCGACCGACCGGACAGCTCTTCCGGCGGCGGGCGCAGCGCGCACCGCCCCCACGATCCAGACCTCCCGGTCGCCGACCAGGCGACGGAGGCCGGGTCCGCGGTCGTGCGGGTGGACGACTCCCGGCAGCCGCTCGCCGCGCGCTGGGACCCCACCGAGGACCGGCCCCGCCCCGCGGCACCCGGACCGGCGACCGGCGGGCGGGCCCGGGTGCGGCGGTTCGCGGCCCGCTACGGCTGGCGGGCGTACGCGCTGCCGGTGCTGCTGGCTCTCACCGGCTTCGTCGTGTTCGACGCGGTCCGTGCCGGGCCCGGAACGCTCGCCGAGCCGGCCGACCCCGCGCCGGGTGTGCTCGGGACACCGCCCGCGAGCGCGGGTGTGATCGGGGCACCCCCGGGCGACGGCGATTTCCCGGCGGATCTGCCCGTCGGCGCGCTGCCCGCGGGTGGGAAGTTCACCGAGACGGGTAAGGGCAACTGGCGGATCGTGCCGGGTGGGTCCGCGCGGGCCGGTGCGGGGGAACAGTTCACCTTCACCTACACGGTCGAGATCGAGAACGGGATCGACACCCGGGAGTTCGGTGGTGACGAGTCCGTGGCCAGGCTGGTCGAATCCACGCTCGGCAATCCGAAGAGCTGGGTCCACGACCGCAAATTCGCGTTCCAGCGCATCGATCGCGGTCAACCGGATTTCCGGGTTTCGCTCACCGCACGCAACACCACCCGGACGGTCTGCGGTTTCGAGATCCCCATCGATTCGTCCTGCTACAACTCCGATCAGGCGCGGGTGGTGCTCTCGGAGGCGCGCTGGGTGCGGGGTGCGCCGGCCTTTTCCGGCGATATCGGGTCCTACCGGCAGTACCTGGTCAATCATGAGGTCGGGCACGCCATCGGCTATCACGCGCATCAGCCGTGCGCGAGCGAGGGCGGGCTGGCGCCGGTGATGATGCAGCAGACCTTCGGTACGGCGAACAACGAGATCGCCGCCCTGGACCCGTCCGGGGTGGTGCCGATGGACGGGAAAACCTGCCGCTTCAATCCCTGGCCCTATCCGCGCGGCTGAGCCGGCGCCCGCCGAGGAGTGGGCCGGTCGCGGTCCGGCGGCCGAGTCCTGAGACCGGCGCCGCGCAGCCGGGACGCCGGCCGGTCCGGCTGCCGTGCCCTGGGCGCGGGGCGTGGACGGGCGCCGGGAAGAATGCTCGGCGCACCCGCGTTGTACCCGGAACCGACGCCGGTGCGACCGGTCGGCGCATCGGCCACGGGTCACCGTCCGTTCAGCCGTAGTGCCCACACCGCAACCCGGCTATTCGATACGAGGAGTTCGCAGACGTGTCATCACCGAAGTCCCTGCCCCCACTTGTGGAGCCTGCCGCGGAGCTGACCAGGGACGAGGTCGCCCGGTACAGCCGCCACCTGATCATTCCCGATCTGGGGATGGACGGGCAGAAACGGCTGAAGAACGCGAAGGTGCTCGTGATCGGCGCGGGCGGGCTGGGCTCGCCGGCCCTGCTGTATCTGGCCGCCGCCGGGGTGGGGACGCTGGGCATCGTCGAATTCGACGAGGTGGATGCCTCGAACCTGCAGCGCCAGGTCATCCACGGCGAATCCGATATCGGCCGCCCCAAGGCCGACAGCGCCCGCGATTCGATCCTGGAGATCAATTCCGGGATCGACGTGCGGCTGCACAAGATCCGGCTGGAGCCGGAGAACGCGGTGCCACTGTTCGCCGAATACGACCTGATCGTCGACGGCACCGATAACTTCGCCACCCGGTACCTGGTCAACGATGCCGCGGTGCTGGCCGGCAAGCCCTATGTCTGGGGTTCGATCTACCGCTTCGAGGGCCAGGTCTCGGTGTTCTGGGAGGACGCCCCCGACGGCCGCGGAATCAACTACCGCGACCTGTACCCGGAGGCCCCGCCGCCCGGGATGGTGCCGTCCTGCGCCGAGGGCGGTGTGCTCGGCGTGCTGTGCGCGTCCATCGGTTCGGTCATGGTGACCGAGGCGATCAAGCTCATCACCGGGATCGGTGACCCGCTGCTCGGCCGGCTCATGGTGTACGACGCACTCGATATGAGCTACCGGACCATCAAGCTGCGCCGAGACCCCGCCCGGCAGCCGATCACCGAACTGATCGACTACGAGGCGTTCTGCGGTGTGGTGTCGGAGGAGGGGCAGGCCGCGGCGGCCGGCTCGACCGTCACCGCGCGTGAGCTCAAGGACATGCTGGACGCCGGCGATGTGGAACTGATCGACGTGCGCGAACCCGTGGAATGGGACATCGTGCACATCGAGGGCGCCACGCTGATCCCGAAGGATCGCATCCTCTCCGGTGAGGCACTCTCCGAACTGCCGCAGAACCGCAAGATCGTGCTGCACTGCAAGACGGGGGTGCGGTCGGCCGAAGCCCTGGCCGCGCTCAAACGCGCCGGTTTCGCCGATGCGACCCACCTGCAGGGCGGCGTGATCGCCTGGGCCCACCAGGTCGATCCCTCGCTGCCGGTGTACTGATCCCCGTAGGCCGGCGGCGAACCATCGGCGCCGCTGTGCGTGCGGACCCGGCCGTAGCCGAGTCGGCTTCCCAGCGCTCGGGGAGGTAGTGATGTTGCGGCCGGTCCGCTCCTGGCTCCCACCCACGCCGGTGGCCGCCGTCGCGCCGGGTCGGGCATCAGCACAGCACACGCGACACCGGTGTGGAGCGGGGCCGATGGCCGGCGGCACTGTGCTGGGTATCGGCACGGTGCGGTCGGGCTCCAGCATCGAGCCTGCGCACCGGGCGATTGTTGCCCGCGGTAGATTCGCCGGTCCGTCCCTCGACATGATCCGGGATCCGGCGCGAACTCGGGTGATCGGTCCGTGACGGGGCGGTGACCGTACCGGAATGTCGTCCGGGCCGGTGGGATACGGCAATGGACGGCGGCGTGTCGCGGCCCGGCCACGGCCCGGTGTGGCGCACTGGACGGGGTCGGCGCCGGGAGTACGGTACGGCCCGTGACCACCACTGTCGAACCCCCCGAGCATGTGCGGGCCACATTCGGTCTGCGCGAACTGGACCCGGTCGCCCTCGGTGACTGGGAGGGCGGCTGGCGCCTCGGTGACGTGGTGCTCAGCCCCGTCGCCGATCACGCCCGGGCGGCGTGGTCGGCGAAGGTCCGGGAGAGCCTGCGGGTGGACGGGTTGCGGCTGGCCCGGCCGGTGCGGGCCACCGACGGCCGGTATGTGGTGTCGGGCTGGCGGTGCGATACCTATATGCCCGGTGCGCCGGAACCCCGGCACGACGAGGTGGTCTCGGTGTCGTTACGCCTGCACAAGGCGACCGCGACGCTGGAGCGGCCGCGTTTTCTCTCCCAGCCGCCCGTGACCCCGTGGCTGGATGTCGACGTTTTCGTGGCCGCGGACCGGGCGGCCTGGGAAACGGTGCCGTTGCGTACGCTGCGCGCGGCGGGCGCGGTGATGGAGAATTCGCCGGACGGCCGGCACAGTGTGGATCTGATCGGCCAGCTGGCCACCTTGCGTAAACCGGTCCGCACGCCGGCTCAACTCGTGCACGGGGATTTGTTCGGAACGGTGCTGTTCGCCGGGGCGCAGACGCCGGGGCTCACCGATATCACCCCGTATTGGCGGCCGCCGGCCTGGGCGGCGGGGGTGATCGTGGTGGACGCGCTGTCGTGGGGCGGGGCGGACGAAGGGCTGATGGAGCGGTGGGCCGATCTGCCGGAATGGCCGCAGATGCTGCTGCGCGCGGTGATCTTCCGGCTGGCGGTGCACGTGCTGCATCCCCGGTCGACGCCGGAAGCGCTGCCGGGACTGGTGCGGACTGCCGATATGGTCCGTTTCATGGTGTGACCGGGCAATACGAAGGGCCGGCCGGGTTGTCCTCCGGCCGGCCCTTCGCCTGCCCGTCAGACGTTCGCGTAGGCCAGTGAGGGGACCCGGTGCACGGCGAACGAGGCCCGGCGGTAGAACCACCAGGTGACCCCGGCCATCACCAGGAACGCCACGGCGTACGCCCAGAAAGCCGGTTCCATGGTGCCGAAGTTGGTGTTGGACAGGCGCAATGCCTGCTGCAGCACGAAACCGCCGAAGGCGCCGACCGCGCCGATGACCCCGATCGCCGCGCCTGCCTGACGCTTGGCCGAGGCCGCCGCTTCGACCGGTTCGATCCCGTGTTCCGAGGCGTATTTCTTGGCTTCGGCGCTGAAGATGGACGGGATCATCCGGTAGGTGGAACCGTTGCCGATACCGGTGAGCACGAACAGCAGCAGGAAGGCCATCAGGTACAGCGGGAAACTCTTCATCTCCAGTGCGGCCATGATGAGTGCCACCGCGACCGCCATCCCGGCGAACACCGCGATGGTGATCTTCGCGCCGCCACCGAGCTTGTCCGAGATCCAGCCGCCGAACGGCCGGGAGAACGAGCCGACGAAGGCGCCGAGGAAGGCCAGGTTACCCAGCGTGGTGATCCAGCCGATGCTCGCCAGATCGGGGAAATTGGCCTTGATCAGGGTCGGGAAGGCGAACGAGAATCCGATGAACGATCCGAAGGTGCCGATGTAGAGGAAGGCCATCACCCAGGTGTGCCGGTTGGTGAGCGCCAGTTTGTAGGAGCGGCCGTCGGATTTCGCGGTGGACAGGCTGTCCATATAACGCAGTGCGCCGAACATGGCGGCGAGGATGAACGGCACCCACACCAGCACCGACAGGGTGATGCCGAACCGGTATCCGGCGGCGTCCTTCGCGGTGAGATGGGTGCCGAGGGTGATCAGCAACGGCAGCAGCAGCTGGGTCTGGGCGACGCCGAGATTGCCGCCGGCCGCGTTGATCCCGAGCGCGGCGCCCTTCTTCCCGTCGGGGAAGAAGAACGAGATATTGGCCATCGACGAGGAGAAGTTGCCGCCGCCGAAGCCGGACAGTGCCGCCAGCACCACGAAAACCCACATCGGGGTCCCGGGCTGATTGACGAAGAAGATCAGGCCCAGCGCGGGGATCAACAGCATTCCCGCGCTGAACGCGGTGAAGGCGCGACCACCGAAGCGGGGGATGGCGAAGGTGTAGGGGATGCGCAGGGCCGCACCGACAAGTGTCGGAATGGAAGTCAGCAGCAGGGCGTTGCTCACCGCGACCGGGTTACCGCGGCCCAGGCCTTCCAGGAAACCGAATCCGGCGGCGCCCATACTGGTGACCACGCTGGCCCAGAGCACCCAGATGCTGAATCCGAGGTTCTCGGCGAACACCGAGAAGATCAGGTTCTTGCGTGCGGTGCGGTCGGCGCCGGAGGCCCAGAACTGTTCGTTGTCGGGTTCCCAGCGATCGATCCAGCGCCCGCGGCGGCGGTGGGTGAACGTTGGTGCCGTAGTGGGTGATTGCTGGCCGGTGTCGACTATCGCGGTCATCGGCGTCCCTCTCGTCATGACTCGGTGTGCCCGGCGAACCGGGTGTCCCCGGCGCGGCGGCCGGTAGTCGAGTGCGGTGTTGTGACGTGAGGAAACGCTAGAAGCCGGGTGTTTCAGCGGAATGGCGCGCTATGACGATCGGCACAAATCCCGCTCACGATCGCGGAATGTGCGGGTGAAAGCTCGGTAACCTCGCTGGAACTCGTCAGCGGTCGGGGTACTCCGCCAGCAGGGAGTCCAGGAAGCAGCGGGTGGTTTTGGCGGCGCGTTCGGCGTCACCGTCGGTGATCGCCTGCACCAGCTCGGTGTGTTCGGCGCTGTACCAGCTGTCGAGCCGGTCGGTTCGCGAGCGGATCGACGATTCGATACAGCCGAGCAGGGAATCGTAGAACTCGAGATAGACCGCGTTGTGGCTGGCGACCACGATCGCGCGGTGCAGCTGGACATCGGCTTCGATGGCGGCGGCGCGGTCGATGCGCCAGAGCCGGTTGCGTTCCCCGAGCAGATGGGTGAGCTCGGCGATATCGGTGTCGTCGCGGCGGTGCGCGGCCAGCGCGGCCGCGGTGGCCTCCAGGCCGTGCCGTAGCTCGAGGACATCGCGCTCGGCGGCCTCGGCGAAGTATTTTCCGAGGGTGCCGCCGACTTCGGACGTGGCGATGACATAGGTACCCGAACCCTGCCGCCGTTCCAGCATGCCGGCGTGGACCAGCGCCTGGACGGCCTCGCGGAGCGTATTGCGACCGGTACCGGTCAGCTCGGCGAGTTCGGGTTCGGTGGGGATCCGCGTCCCGACCGGCCAGCGTCCCGAGCGGATATCCTCTTTGAGTTGCTCGGTGACCTGGGCGATGAGACTGGTGCGGCGAACGCTTTGCACGCTGACAGAGTACCGCCCGTCACAACTCCCTTGTCCTGGTCATAGGGTCATCCTATGATTTCTCGGTGACTGCAGCGTTGCCACAGGCCACCCGTCCGGCCGACCCGTCTCCTGCGGGCCGGCGTCGCACGCTCACCGAGGGTCGCCTGCTGGTACTCGCGGCGATCGTCATGTCCGCGCTCACGCTCCGCGTAGCCGTCACCGCCTTCACCCCGCTCGCCGAGGAGATCGGCGAGCACATCGGCTACTCCACGGCCGTCGTCGGTGTCTTCGGCATGATCCCGACCCTGATGTTCTCGGTGACCGGTCTGCTCACGCCCATGCTGGCGCGGCGGCTCGGACTGGAATGGACCGTGCTGCTGGCCATGACCGCCGCCGGAATCGGCATGCTCGCCCGGGTGCTCGTTTCGGGCACCGCCGGGCTGCTGTTGTTCTCCGCGCTGGCCCTCGGCGGTATGGGTATCGGCAATATCGTCGTTCCGCCGCTGGTCAAACGGTACTTTCCCGATCGCCTCGCCACGGTGAGCGCGCTCTACATCACCATGGTGCAGATCGGCACGGTCATCCCCGCCCTGGTGGCCGTGCCGCTGGCCGAAGCACACGGCTGGCGGGTCTCGCTGGGGGTGTGGGCGCTGCTCGGTTTCGCCGCGGCCGTGCCCTGGATCGGCGTCCTGCGAACCCGGCGCGGCGCGGCCGTGGCGGATACGACCGGCCTGCCCGGTGCGACTCCGGGTGCCGCCCCGAAGGTCTGGCGCTCGCCGCTGGCCTGGGGTATGTCGGCGATGTTCGGGATGACCTCGCTGACCACCTATTCGGTGTTCACCTGGCTGCCGACCATCCTCTCCGACGCCGGTGCGGACGCCGCCTTCGGCGGTTCGATGGTCGCGCTGTTCGCCCTGATGGGGCTCGTCGCGGCCCTGACGGCGCCGACGGTGGCGGCCCGGCTCGCGAACCCTTTCCCGGTGGCCGTGGGCTGTGCGGTGTGTTTCCTCGTGGCCTTCGCCGGGCTGCTGGTCGCGCCGATGAGCGCGCCGGTGCTGTGGGTGGTGATCCTCGGCCTGGGCCCCAGTACCTTCCCGATGGCACTCACCCTGATCAACCTGCGCACCCGCACCCCGGCCGGTTCCGCGGCCCTGTCGGGATTCACCCAGGGCGTCGGTTACGCGCTGGCCTGTATCGGTCCGGTCGTGTTCGGCATGCTGCATACCGTGACCGGCGGCTGGGCGGCCCCGTTCGCGCTGCTCGGTGTCTCCGTGGTGGTGCTGCTGATCGGCGCCTGGCAGGCCTGTAAACCGCGACTGCTCGAGGACGGACCCGCCGTCGGCTGATCGCGCCGGGGATCCGGACTGTGTTCGGCGCCCGGGTTGCGCCCGGGCGTGACCCAGGTCATCATTTGCGCAGGCCCTCACCGTGCTCCCCGGTGAAAGTGGGCAATTCGTGACGCCCGGAAACGCCTGTGTGACACCGAGTTAACAAGCGCCGGTTTCTCACCTACCCGACCGCAACCGCGTGAGAAACCGTTGATTCGGCGGTCATTTTGGGCAGCATTGCGGCAATACCCGTTTCCTAACGTGGGGTCGAACCACGTTGGGAGGCCCTTTGAACACGCAGACAGAAAGTCGCCGCAATGCCGTACAGGCGTTGTTCCGGCGGCCGAAGCTGGAGCGCTGGGACGCCGAGGACACCGCGGCCTGGGAGGCCGGCGGTAAGAAGATCGCCACGCGCAACCTCATCTGGTCGGTCGTCGCCGAGCACATCGGATTCTCGATCTGGTCCATCTGGTCGGTGATGGTGCTGTTCATGCCGACCGAGACCTACGGGATCGACGCGGCCGGCAAGTTCTTCCTGGTCGCGGTGCCGACCCTGGTCGGCGCGATCCTGCGCATCCCGTACACGGTGGCGACGGCCCGCTTCGGCGGCCGCAACTGGACGGTGTTCAGCGCCGGCGCGCTGCTGGTTCCGGCCCTGCTCACGCTGTACTTCGTGAACCAGCCGGGCACGTCCTACACGACCTTCCTGATCGTGGCGGCGTTCGCCGGCCTGGGCGGTGGCAACTTCGCCTCGTCGATGACCAATATCAACGCCTTCTACCCGCAGCGCCTGAAAGGCTGGGCGCTGGGTATGAACGCGGGCGGCGGCAATATCGGTGTTCCCGTCATCCAGCTGTTCGGGCTGCTGATCATCGCCACCCTCGGTAACGAGTACGCCTCGGTGATCTGTGCGGCCTACCTGGTCCTGGTGGTCCTGGCCGGCCTCGGCGCCGCGCTGTTCATGGACAATCTGCCGAACCAGAAGGCCGATCTGTCCTACATGCTCACCGCGCTGAAGGTGCCGCAGTCGTGGGCGGTGTCGTTCCTCTACATCGGTACCTTCGGGTCGTTCATCGGTTACAGCTTCGCGTTCGGCCAGATCCTGCAGATCAGTTTCGTCGCCGGTGGGGACACCGCCGCCGAGGCCACCCTGCATGCCGCGCAGATCGCTTTCATCGGGCCGCTGCTCGGTTCGCTGGCCCGGCCCTACGGCGGCAAACTCGCCGACCGGATCGGCGGTAGCAAGGTCACTCTGTTCACCTTCGCGGCCATGATGGTCGCCGCGGTGGTGGTGTCCGTGGCCTCGACGGTCGCCGACCGGTCCGCGCACGGATTCTCCGGGCCGGTGCTCGCGGTGCTGGTCGCCGGTTTCGTGGCGCTGTTCGTGCTCTCCGGGGTGGGCAACGGCTCGGTCACCAAGATCATCCCGTCGGTTTTCGACGCCAAATCACGCAGCCTCGATGCGAGCCCGGCCGAACGCGCCGCCTGGGCGCAGAACACCTCCGGCGCGCTCATCGGTTTCGTCGGCGCCATCGGTGCGCTCGGCGGTGTCGGAATCAACCTGGTGCTGCGGTCGTCCTACGCCTCGACGCAATCGGCGACCACCGCCTTCTGGGTGTTCATGGCCTTCTACATCGCCTGCGCCCTGGTGACCTGGACGGTGTTCCTGCGCCGCCCCCGTCGCCCCGCGCCCGACCGGGAAATCGTCGCCGAAGCCGAGGCCCTGGTCCGCCGGGCCGAATCCGCCCGTACGCCCCAGCCCACCGAAACCCGGTCCGCCCGGTCGTCGGTCTGACCACCGGATCTCCACGGAGGACACCATGAACGCACAGCGCAAAACAGTCGTCGTCGCCGGTCACGGCATGGTCGGGCACCGTTTCGTCGAGGCGCTCCGCTCCCGCGACGAGGCCGGGCAGTGGCAGGTCGTCGTGCTCAGCGAGGAGACACTGCCCGCCTACGACCGGGTGGGCCTGTCCTCCTACGTCGGCAACTGGGATCCGGCCTCGCTGGCGCTGCCGGGTAACGAATACGCCGGTGACGATCTGGTGGACCTCCGCCTGGGCCAGCGCGCCGAGGCCATCGACAAGGACGCCCAGAAGGTGACCACCGCCACCGGCGAGGTGCTCGACTACGACGCCCTCGTCCTGGCGACCGGCTCCTACCCGTTCGTCCCGCCGGTGCCGGGCCACGATCACCCCGAATGTTTCGTCTACCGCACCATCGAGGACCTCGACGGCATCAAGGCCGCGGCCGAAGCGGCCGGGCCCGGCGCGCACGGTGTGGTGGTCGGTGGCGGTCTGCTCGGCCTGGAGGCGGCCAATGCGCTGCGGATGCTCGGGCTCACCCCGCATGTGGTCGAGTACAACGACCGCCTGATGCCGGCGCAGGTCGACGAGGGCGGCGGCGCGATTCTGGAGACGCTGGTCACCGATCTGGGCCTGCGGGTACACACCGGGGTCGGCACCCAGGAAATCGAACGCAGCGAAGCGGCGGCGCCCGCCGATCGACTGAAGATCAAGCTGTCCGACGAGTCGGAGATCGACGCCGCGCTGGTGGTGTTCTCCGCCGGTATCCGCCCGCGTGACCAGATCGCCCGCGATGCGGGTCTCGAGGTGGGCCCGCGCGGCGGCATCATCACCGATCTGGGCCTGGCCACCTCCGACCCGAATATCTACGCGATCGGCGAATGCGCGGCGGTCGAAGGGGTCTGCTACGGCCTGGTGGCCCCCGGCTACACCACCGCCGAAATCGTCGCCGACCGGCTGCTGGGCGGGGCCGGTGAGTTCCCCGGTGCCGATATGTCCACCAAGCTGAAACTGCTCGGCGTGGATGTGGCCAGCTTCGGTGACGCGCACGGCACCACCGAGGGCGCGCTCTCGGTGGTGCTGCACGACGCAGCGCGCGGCACCTACGCGAAACTGGTGATCTCCGATGACGCGCAGACCCTGCTCGGCGGCATCCTGGTCGGCGACGCCACCCAGTACGCGGCGCTGCGCCCGCTGGTCGGGCGCCCGCTGCCGGCCGAACCGGCCGCGCTGATCTCCCCGGCCGGCGCGGAACTCGGCGCCGACGCGCTGCCCGACGAAGCGCAGATCTGCTCCTGCAACGATGTGAGCAAGGGCGCCATCTGCGGTGCCATCGCCGAGGGCGCCTGCGATATCCCCGCGATCAAGGCCTGCACCAAGGCCGGTACCTCCTGCGGCGGTTGTGTGCCGATGATCAAGAAGGTGCTCGAGCAGTCCGGCGTCGAGATGTCCAAGGCGCTGTGCGAGCACTTCGAACAGTCACGCGCCGAACTGTTCCAGATCGTGCAGGCCACGGGTATCCGCACCTTCTCGGAGCTGATCGCCCGGCACGGTAAGGGCGCCGGCTGCGATATCTGCAAGCCCACCGTCGCCTCCATCCTGGCCTCCACCTCCAGTGAGCACATCCTCGAGGGCGAACAGGCCGCGCTGCAGGACACCAACGATCACTTCCTGGCGAACCTGCAGAAGAACGGCACCTACTCGGTGGTGCCGCGGATGCCCGGCGGGGAGGTCACGCCCGAGCAGCTGATCGTGATCGGTGAGGTCGCCAAGGAGTTCGGTCTCTACACCAAGATCACCGGCGGGCAGCGGATCGACCTGTTCGGCGCCCGCGTCGAACAGCTGCCGCTCATCTGGAAGCGGCTCGTGGACGCCGGAATGGAATCCGGTCACGCGTACGGAAAGTCGCTGCGCACCGTCAAGAGCTGCGTCGGTTCGACCTGGTGCCGGTACGGCCAGCAGGATTCGGTGGGCATGGCCGTCCTGCTGGAGAAGCGCTACCGCGGCCTGCGGTCGCCGCACAAGCTGAAGCTGGCGGTCTCCGGCTGCGCCCGGGAGTGCGCCGAGGCCCGCGGCAAGGATGTGGGTGTGATCGCCACCGAGAACGGCTGGAATCTCTACGTCGGCGGTAACGGCGGCCTCACCCCGAAGCACGCGGTACTGCTGGCCGGTGATCTCGACGACGAGACGCTGATCAAATACATCGACCGCTACCTGATGTTCTACATCCGCACCGCCGACCGCCTGCAGCGCACCGCCCCGTGGCAGGAAGATCTCGGCATCGACTATGTGCGCGAGGTGGTCTGCGAGGACAGCCTCGGTATCGCCGACGATCTGGAATCTGCCATGGCGGCGCATGTCGCCGGCTACCGCGACGAATGGGCGGCGGTGCTCGAGGACGAGCAGAAGCTGTCGCGCTTCGTCTCCTTCGTCAACGCCCCGGCCGAAGCCGATCCGACCATCTCGTTCGACGACAGCGGCGAACGCAAGGTCCCGGTGCTGCTCGGCCTACCTGCCATGCCCGGAGGCGGCAGCGAAGCGTAACCACGGCGGGCGTGGTGGGTAAGCCGCGACGGCGCGGCCTGCCCGCCATACCCGGAGGCGGTAGTGAATACCGGTCGACCGACAGGCTGTGAGCAGCGGAAACCCGGGACCCGCGTGGCGCGCGGCGGATCGGCGAGCGTGGCGGCTCGAGTCGCTACGAGTGGGAAATGACGGCTTAACCGTGAGGAAACAGGACGCCGGTACCAATGGGTAAGGCGTGTGGAGGAGACACCAAATGACCGTGATCGATACCCCTGGCGTTGCCCCGACCACCACCGGGTGGACGCAGGCCTGCCGTCTCGACTATCTGATCCCCGGCCGCGGTGTGGCGGTGTTGTTGCCCAGCGGTGCCCAGGCCGCGCTGTTCCTGCTGCCCGAGGGCACGCTGTACGCGGTGGGCAATATCGACCCCTTCGGCCGGGCGGCGGTGATGTCGCGCGGGATCGTCGGTGACCGCGGCGGTGAACCGGTGGTCGCGTCGCCGCTGCTGAAGCAGGCGTTCTCGCTGATCGACGGCCACTGCCTGGACGACGCGACCGAATCGCTGCCGGTCTACGCCGTGCGTGTGGACGACGGGCTGGTCTCCATCTCCGACGAGCCCATGGTCGTGACCCCGAACGGCTGTACGGCATGACGGTTCCGGATACGAACACCTCGCTGGCCGGGTTCACCATCGGTATCACCGCGGCCCGGCGCGCGGAGGAATTCGCCACCCTGCTCACCCGCCGGGGTGCGACAGTCGTGTCCGCGCCGGCCATCCGGATCATTCCGCTGGCCGACGACACCGAACTCGAACGGGTGACCCGCGAGCTCGTCGCCGACCCGCCGCAGATCGCCGTCGCCACCACCGGGATCGGTTTTCGCGGCTGGATGGAGGCGGCGGAGGGCTGGGGGCTGGCCGAACAGCTGCGTACCACGTTCGGCAGCACCCGGATGCTCGCCCGCGGCCCCAAGGCCAAGGGCGCGATCCGGGCCGCCGAATTGCGCGAGGAATGGTCGCCCGCGTCCGAATCGTCGGCGGAGGTGCTGGATCATCTGCTCGCCGAGGGGGTCGAGGGGGTGCGGATCGCGGTCCAGTTGCACGGCGCGACCACCGAATGGGAGCCCATCCCGGATTTCTGTGAGGTGCTGCGCTGCGCCGGCGCCGATGTGGTGCCGGTGCCGGTGTACCGGTGGGAGCCGCCGGCCGATCGCGGTCCGATGGACAATCTGATCGAGGCCATCGTGACCTCCGCGATCGACTGTGTGACCTTCACCAGCGCACCCGCGGTGGCGTCGATGCTGATGCGCGCCAAGGAAACCGGTGTGCTCGAAGGTGTGCTGCATGCCCTGCGCAGCCGGGTGCCGGCGGCGTGTGTCGGGCCCATCACCGCGGCACCGCTGGAGGAACTCGGGGTGCCGGTCACCATGCCCGGCCGCGCGCGGCTCGGGGCGCTGGCCCGGCATGTGGCCGAGGAACTGCCGCGGCGGGCGGGCCGGATCAATGCCGCCGGCCACACCATCAGCGTGCGCGGTGCCTGCGTGGTGGTGGACGGCACGGTGAAACAGCTGGCGCCGGCGCCGATGGCGCTGATGCGTTCACTGGCCCGGTATCCGGGTCGCGTGGTCTCCCGTGAGGATCTGCTGGCGACCCTGCCCGGCGGCGGCGAGGACACCCACGCGGTGGAGACCGCCATCGCCCGGCTGCGGGCCGGCCTGGGGACCCCGAAGGCGATCCAGACCGTGGTGAAACGTGGTTACCGGCTGGCCATGGACCCGGCCGAATGTACCGACAACAACGCCGACACCGGGCCGTTGCCCGCGGTACCGGCACGTAACCGCTATGTGCGGACGGTGGTTCCCGGGTGAGGCCGCCGCAATCGCCCGCGCTGGTTCTGGTGGCGCACGGAACCCGTAGCGGTAAGGGTGTGGAGATGATCGCGGCGCTGGCCGAGGCGGTGGGTCGCGAGCTGGGGCGCCGGCCGGCACCGGCCGGTACCCGATGCGTGCACAAGGCCGCCGGCGGGCACGGTGCCCGCAACCTGCGGGCAGCGATCCTTCCCGCCGAACACGGATTCGCCGGGTGCGGTTGCACCGGCGACCCCATCGCGGAACTCGGCGCGGTCGCCGGCAGCTCGCCCGTGCGCCCATCGGTGCGCACGGCATTCGTCGATGTGCTCGGCCCTTCGCCGTCGGAGGTGTTGCGCGATCTCGCCGCACAGTCTCCGGACGGTGCGAATACCGTTCCCGCCGTGGTGGTTCCGGCATTTCTGGCGTCCGGCTATCACGTCTATCAGGACGTGCCGAGGGAAGTGGGCGACGGCGGCCATCCGGCGGTGACGGTGACGGCAGCGATGGGTCCCGACCCGGCGCTGGCCCGGATCATGGTCGTGCGCTTGCGCGCGGCGGGGTGGCGCCCGGGCGACGCCGTGGTCTTCGCCGCCGCCGGCTCCTCCGATCCGCGGGCCCGCGCGGATGTGCGCCGCGCCGCCGCCATGCTCACCGCCCAACTCGCGACACCGGTGCGTACGGCGTATGTCGCCACGGGCGCACCGCGGGTCCCGGAGGTGGTGGCGCAACTGCGTGCGCAGGGGGCGCAACGCGTGTTCATCGCCTCCTACCTCCTGGCGCACGGACTGTTCCACGAGCGCCTGCATCAGGCGGGCGCGACCGGGGTCGCCGACCCGATCGGCGTGCATCCCGCCGTGGTCCGATTGATCGCCGACCGCTACCGCACCGCTGTTTCCGGCGGGGCCGGATATCCCGTGCCGCGCTCGACGGGCACCGCTGTTCCGCAATCGTGACGACGTGGGGCGAGGGATAACGAGCCGTACGGTCGCGGCCGGGGTTGCCGGTAAAGCTCGACTCCCCGAGCGCGGGCGGTGAGCGGCTCGCCGGTCTGCGATTGCCGCCCGAGCCGGCGCGCGTGCGTGCTGGCCGGGTTTGCGAACGCTACGTCGATGTCCGCGCCGGGCGTACCCACCGTGTGCCTCCGGTCCGAATGATGGATCGATTGTTATCCGTACTGCGGGTCGTAACTTGCTGCGGCCGGGTCCGGAGTCGAGCGGAAGCACCGGGAGCCGGGACCGGTGTATTACGGCCCCGGCAGGCGTAGTGTTCGCCACAGGTGGTTTCCACAGGAAGTCGTAGCGGCCGGGCTGTTGCCGAACGGCGTGGATCGTGTCGCGTTGTTTCTCCTGACGGTTTCGACCGGACAACGCAGGAGGCGCGATCGAGGTGAGCTCGCAGGGAACGGTATCGGATCATCCGCTGTCGGCGGCTCAATTGCGCTGGTGGGTGGCCCAGCAGTTGTACCCGGAAACCCCATACACCGTGGCGATGTACTTGGATCTGCACGGTCCGCTCGACGTCGGGCTGATGCGTGAGTGTGGCCGCCGCGCGTCCCGGGAACTCGAATCGCCGTGTGTGCGGGTACGGGCGGTGGACGGCAGGCCGCGGCAGGTGCGCACCGACGCGGAACTGGCGTTCACGGTCAGTGATCTCGCCGCCCGTCCCGACCCGATAGCCGAAGCGCTCGGCCACATGAGCGAGGACCACCACGCCCCGCTCGACCCGCGCACCGACGAACTCACCGTCGCGATCCTGTACCGGGTGGCACCGCAACGGCACCTGCTGTACCTGCGCAGCCACCATTTGGTGCTCGACGGTGTGGGCGCCGTCGCACTGCTGCGCCGGACCGGCGAGTTGTACCGGGCCGCGGTCGCCGGGGCGGATGCGGGGCCGCCGCGCAGTCTGGACACCGTCGGACTGCTCGCCGCCGAGGATTCCTATCGGCGATCGGCGCGGGCGGTGGCCGACCGGGAGTACTGGCGTGAGGCGCTGTCGGGTCTGGCCGAGCCGGTGGGGCTCGCGGGCAATCCGGCGGCGCCGCGGCCACGGCCGCACCGGGTTTCGGCGGTGGTCGGGCCGGAGACAGCCCGTTCGGTCGCCGCGGCCCGTGGCCGGCACAGTGCCTCCTTCGGCGGGCTGCTGATCGCCGCATTCGCGTGCTACTTCGCCCGGCTGACCGGGAACGACGATCCGGTGCTGTCGCTACCGGTGCCGGCGCGCACCACGGCCGTGCTGCGCCGATCCGCCGGATCGGTGGCGAATGTGGTGCCGTTGCGGCTCACCGGAATCGCACAGGGAACCGTCGCGGCGGCCGTCTCCCAGGTTCATACGAAAGTGCTTGCGGCGCTTCGCCATCAGCGATACCCGTACGAGGATATCCAGCGCGACCGCGGCGGCGGCCGGGTGGAGCGCGGCGGCTTCGGACCGGCGATCAATGTGCTCGGGTTCGTGGAACCGATGCGGCTGGGCCCGCTCAGCGGGCATGCTCAGCTGTTGTCGTCGGGGCCGGTCGAGGATCTGCTGGTCAACGGCTACCAGCTCGGACCCGAGGAAAGTTCGATCAGTATCGATTTCCACGGGAACCCCGCCCGGTACTCGGCTGCCACCCTGGCCTGGTATCACCGCGGATTCCTCGCCTTTTTCGATCGTTTTCTCGCCGCCGCGGGCGACGAGCCGGTCGCGCGCTTGTTCGACGGCGAGAACGACACCGGCACGTCAGGTGTCGTTGCCGGGCGGTCGGAGCTCCCGTGCAGATCCCGGTCGAGGGAACGGGCTGCTGAGCGGCTGCTGCCGGAGCTGCTGCGTGCGGGGATGCGGTACCCGGATTCGGTGGCCGTCGACGACGGGACGAGATCGCTGACCTATCGACAGCTGGACGACCTGTCTCGCGCATGGGCCCGGGTGCTGACCGCGTGCGGTGCCGGCCCGGGCACCCCCGTGGCGGTGGTGATCCCACGTTCGATCGAATCGGTACTCGCCTTCTGGGCCGTAGCCACCGCGGGCGCCTGCTTCGTGCCGATCGATCCCACCGACCCACCGCACCGGATCGCGACCGTGCTGGCAGCCGCCGGAATCCGGCTCGGGCTGACGGTGGCAGGTGTACGGCCGGACCTACCCGCTGCGGAGGCAGCCGGCGCCGGTACGGACGACGCTGCCGGACGGGTGCGCTGGCTGGAGCTCGACGGTCCGGCCGGGATCCGGGGGGCCGGCATTCCCGCCGCGGAGATGGGGATCGGCCGCGCATGGGGTGGCGGCGACGGCGGGCCGCCACCGGTGCTGGATACCGGCGCCGTCACTGCCGAATCGGAAGTGCCCCGGGCCGGGCCGGGTCCGGATCATCCGGCGTATCTGATCCATACGTCGGGCACCACCGGAACGCCGAAAGGTGTGCTCGTCGGTCACCGGGGGCTGGCTACGCTCACCGAGTACATCGTCGACCACTATCGGATAGGGCCGGATTCGGTTGTCCTGCATGCCCATTCCCCCGCATTCGACGCGCACCTGCTGGAGTTGCTCGGGGCGTTCGCGGCCGGGGCACGGCTGGTCGTCGCCCCGGCGGGGCCGGTGGCCGGTGGCGGGCTCGCCGAATTGATCCGTGCGGCCGAAGTCACCCATCTGCTGAGCACACCCGCGGTGCTCGCCACCCTGGACCCCGGCGAACTGCCGAGCCTGCGCGCCGTGGTGACCGGTGGGGAAACCCCGGCCGCCGAGCTCGTCCGACGCTGGGCGCCCCGGGGCCGGTTGTACAACGGCTACGGTCCGACCGAGGCGACAGTGATGGCGATGCAGAGCGATCCCCTCGCGCCGGACGATCCGGTTTCGATCGGCCCGGCACTGCCCGGCGTGCGGGCAGCGCTTCTGGACGGCCGGCTGCGGCCGGTGCCGGCCGGCGGGCGCGGTGAACTGTATATCGGCGGGCCCGGCGTGGCGCTCGGCTACCTGCACGATCCGGCGGCCACCGCCGCCCGTTTCGTCGCCGATCCCGCAGGCACCGGCACGCGGGTATATCGGACCGGCGATCTCGTGCGTGCCGGTCCCGATGGGTACGAATACCTCGGGCGGGTCGATCGGCAGCTCGCTCTGCACGGCCGCCGGATCGAACCGGGCGAGATCGAATCGGCCCTCACCGCATGCGCCGAGATCGACCAGGCGGTGGTGACGGTTGCGGGCGGCGGTCCGGGACCGGCGGCCCGCCTGGCCGGTTATGTGGTCGTCGCCGCGGGACACCGGTTCGATCCTGCTGCCGTATTGCGGCGGTTGCGTACCGAGCTGCCCGCCGCACTGGTACCTGCGGTGCTCCTCGAGATCGACCGGATTCCGTTGACCGCCAATGGAAAGCTCGACCGTGCGCGGCTGCCCGAACCGGTACTGCCGCGTACCTACCGCGCCCCGGAGACGGAGCTGCAGCGGTCGGTCGCGCAGCGGTTCGGCGGTGTGGTCGGCCGCCCGGATATCGGCCTGGACGACGACTTCTTCGCGCTCGGCGGTAATTCGCTACTGGGCGTGGGTCTTTCGGCCGAACTCGCCGATGCGACAGATGTTCCGGTCACCGTGCGGTGGTTGTACACGACGCCGACAGTGGCGGGTCTCGCCGACCGAATCGCGGGTTACCGTGGACCGGATTACGCCGCGGCCCGAAACGGGCAGTGCGCGCCGGATTCCGGTATCGGCTCCGGCCGGGTGATCCCGGGGTCGCGGAGCCACGGTACCGGTGCGGCGGGGCGGCAGACCGGCGGGGCGGACGACGAAGGGCTGCAGACTCTGCTGCCGTTGCGGCGCGGCGGCGGGCAGCCGCCCTTGTTCTGTTTCCATTCCGCGGTGCCGCTGGCCTGGTGCTACGCGGGCCTGTCCCGCCGGATCACCGACCGCCCGGTCTACGGGGTCCAATCTCCGATGCTCACCGGCGACGAGCCGGGTCCCGCCACCGCCGAAGCCCTCGCCGACCGCTACGCGGCCGAGATTCTGCGGGTGCAGCCCGAGGGGCCGTGTCATCTGCTCGGCTGGTCGCTGGGCGGTCAGCTCGCCCACGCGGTAGCGGTGCGGTTACGTGCTCTCGGTCGTGAGGTCGCGGTACTGGCCATGCTCGACAGCGTCGTCTTCCCGCCGGACGCCCCGCCGCCGCCGCGACCGCGGATGCGGGATCTGCTGACCCATCTGCTCGGTGACGAACCCGACGAGGCGCACGCGGCGCAACTCCCGGATCTGACCGCCGCCGAAGCAGCCGCCGAGCTGGCGGCCGCGGGCGCCACCCTGGGCGCGGGCCTGACCGCCGCCCACCTCGACCGGCTACACCGCGCCTACATCGCCGGAGTCGAGATATCGGCCCGCTATCGGCCCGGCGTGTTCGACGGTGACCTCCTGTATTTTTCGGCCGGCCGGGGCGTGACCGAACTGCTCGACGCACGGTTGTGGCGCCCCTACGTCACCGGGGATCTGATCGAGTATCCGGTCGACGGAACTCACGGTCAGTTGATGAATTCCGAGGCTGTCGCGGTGATCGCGCCGATCCTGGCCGATCATCTGGCCCGCCTCGCCGAGCCGGCGGGCAGCCGATGAGCGCGCAGCGGGCGATGATCCCACCGCAGGTACGGAGGCATCCGGTTCCGGTGCCGCGCGATGCGACCGCACATGCCTATCGCGGTGCGCGGACCGGTTCGACCTGGCGGGATGTTTACGAAAACCCCGCGGAATGGACCGCGGACCATCCCGATGCCGCGGTGCTCACCCCCTGGATAGGGGACCATCTGATGCACTCGCATCCGGATCTGGGGCGGGACGGACCGGTATGCCCGTTCGTCCGGCAGACCGCCGACCGGCACGCGCTCTGGGTCGCCTCGCTGCGGGGCGGCGATGCGCTGACCACCGACGAGATATCGGCCGCGGTGCTGGACGCCCACGAACTGTACAACCGCCTGCGTGCCGCGAAGGCCGACACCCGATCGCTCACCACGGTGGCCGTTTTCCCCGGTCTCACCCACTACGACCGCATCGATACCGTGCATTGCCGCCACAAGACGGACGTGGTGCGCGACGGCCTGATGCTCGGCCAGTTCTATCCGGGCTGCCGGGTGCCCGGACTGTGGAACGTCGATTTCCACCCGCTGGACGCACCGCTGCCGATGTTGGTGATCCGGCCCATGATGACCACCGACTACCCCTTCCTGGTGGCGCGGACCGACTGGCTGTACGCGTACTTCAGCAAGATGGCGCCGCAGCTGCCGCGCGCCCTGCGCTGGTCGATCGCCGAGCGGATGCGGGTGCCGGACGAAGAGGCCGGGGAGATCACCGCGCTGCGGGTGCACGCCCGCGACGAACACGCCAGGTGAGTGGTGCCGGGACGGGCACCCGCCATGGTAGAAACCACGGCATGTACCGGCTGCCGCGTTGCCTGGTGTACCTGTTCACCCTGTGTTCAGCGCTGGTATCGGTGGGTTTCGCGGCGGCTCCGGCCGCGGCGGAGGGGCCGGCTCGGATCCTGGAGGTGCGTCCGCTCGGCGGCCGGGAGTTCGAAGTGGTGGTCCATTCGGCGGCCATGGACAGGCCGATCACGCTGTGGGTATCACATCCGGGCACGGGCGCGCCGGCGTTGTATCTGCTCAATTCCGGCGACGGCGGCGAAGACGGCGGACCATGGATGCGGCGTACCGACGTGGCGGAATTCTTCGCCGGCAAACCGGTGAACGTGATCGTGCCGATGGGCGGGCGCGCCAGCTACTACACCGACTGGCTCGCCGACGATCCGGTCCTGGGCCGCAACAAATGGGAAACCTTCCTCACCCGCGAGCTGCCCCCGCTGCTGAACGCCCGTTTCGGGATGAGCGGCCGCAATGCGGTGGCCGGGCTGTCGATGTCGGCGACCTCGGCGTTGAATCTGGCGATCCGCGCACCCGGCCTCTACCAGGCCGCCGGTGCCTACAGCGGCTGCACCCGGACCACCGACCCGGCGGCCCGCGCCATCGTGTATTCGCAGCTCGCGGTATTCGGCGCGAACGCCGTCAACATGTGGGGCGGCCCCGGCGATCCGGCGTGGCCCGAGCACGATCCGATACTGCACCTGGATCGGTTACGGGGGACCGCGCTCTATATCTCCTCCGGTAACGGTTCGCCGGGCCCGCACGAGGCACTGAATTCACGTGGTATCGACGGCGATCCGCTGCGGCTGGCCGACCGGATGCTCGTCGGTGGAACCATGGAATCCATCGTGCACAACTGCACCGGCCGGATGGCCGCCGAGCTGGCCGCCCGGCAGATCCCGGCGACCGTCCACATTCATCCCGGAACCCACGCCTGGCCGTACTGGCAGGACGATCTGCACCGATCCTGGCCGGTGTTCGCCGGTGCGCTCGGGGTCTGAATCCGGCCGTCAGACGCGATACCAGATGAACGGATCGTCACGGGTGGGGCCGTAGCGTTCGATCTGGTCGAAGAGCCAGGCGGCCGGTTCCACGACCGCGCTGCGCCCCTGCGCATCGTCGTAGGCCACCAGGATGCCGACGAACGCGGCATGGCCGTCGGAGGTCTGCCGGTAGACCACCGCCCCGGAATCACCGGCCTCGGCGCCCAGCGCGTTGGTGGCGTAGAGCCATTTCTCGTCCGCTTCGGTGATGGTGCCGCAACTCCAGCCGGTGGTGGCCCCGATCTTGCAGATCTCCTGGCCCAGTTGCGGTTTCATATCGACCGTGGACAGTCCGAACCGTCCCATGGACGCGGCGACACCGATTCCGTCGTACAACCTGATCAGGCCGAAACCGAACTTCAGCCCCTCGTCCGGACGATGGTGTTCGAACCAGCCGATGGGGTTTCCGTCCTTATCGGTGACGATGCCCTCGTGGTAGCAGTGGCCCGCGGTGACGGCGTACTGGGCCGCGCCGATCGATCCGGTGAGCCCGATCGTGCAGCGGGTGACGCGTTTCTTACCGTCGGCGATCTCGCTGTGCCGGATCTCCATGCCGGGATGGACGGTTAAGCCGGGCGTGGCCCGGGCGGTCGGGCCGGGCAGCAGCGCCGCAGCGGCCGCCGCGAGCAGCGCGACCGCCAGGGCCGTGGTCGTCCGTATCCGTCTGCGCACCCACCGGTCAACGCTGAACATCGCGTACCTCGAATATGCTCGCGCGACCGCCGACGCGGTCGGATCGGGCAGCAGCGTAGACGATTTGCGGGTCCCGGTCGCAGCGACGCCTTCCCATCCGCAGGAAGCGGCGCCACCTGCCTCGGAGCAGTGACGGCCGCCACTCCGGGATTTGTAAACAAATGTAAACCGCCGGAGAAGCACCGATTTCCGAACGTTCACCGCCGGAACCGGAACCGGCCGCCCGGGCGGGTGTTCAGTGGCGGCCGGAGCTGTTTCCCCAGGTGGTTGCTCCCGGGCCCGGCACCGCGACCCGGCTCGCCGTGACGGCCGGATTGCGGCGACCTCACAGCTCACCACCTGTGCATTTTCGTTGTGAGAATGCCGTTTGGCCTGGTCCGGCGCCGTCCTTACAGTCGAGACATCAGCCCGATTTCACCGCTTGCAGAAAAGGGGGCGTCGTGGTTGTTTCACGTACTCCGGGCTCGCCGCACACCGCTTCGGATACCCGCCCCGGCGAACCGGGCGCCGGCGACGCACTGCTGCGGCTGGGCAAATACTTCCAGCGCGGCGAAGTCTCCGCCGACCACCGCACCGTGCACAAGGTCGGCGGCCGCAGTGCCGACGAGTTCTATCGCGACCGCTGGTCGCACGACAAGGTGGTGCGCTCCACCCACGGCGTGAACTGCACCGGTTCGTGCTCCTGGAAGATCTACGTGAAAGACGGCGTGATCACCTGGGAATCCCAGCAGACCGACTATCCGTCGGTGGGCTCGGACAAACCCGAATACGAACCCCGCGGCTGCCCCCGCGGTGCGTCGTTCTCCTGGTACACCTACTCGCCGGCCCGGGTGCGCTACCCGTATGTGCGGTCCACGCTGCTGGAGTTGTACCGGGAAGCCAAGCAGCGGTTGAAGGATCCGGTGCTGGCCTGGGGCGATATCGTCGCCGATCCCGTACGGTCCCGGCAGTACAAGGCCGCGCGCGGCAAGGGCGGATTCGTGCGCGCCGAATGGTGGGAGGCCGCCGAGATCGCCGCGGCCGCACATGTGCACACCATCAAGGAGTTCGGGCCCGACCGGATCGCCGGGTTCTCCCCGATTCCGGCGATGTCGATGGTCAGTCATGCTGTCGGCGCCCGGTTCATCTCGCTGCTCGGCGGGTCGATGCTGTCGTTCTACGACTGGTACGCCGACCTGCCCGTCGCCTCACCGCAGGTGTTCGGCGACCAGACCGACGTCCCGGAATCCGCGGACTGGTTCGACGCGGGCTATCTCATCATGTGGGGTTCCAACGTCCCGGTGACCCGCACGCCCGACGCCCACTACATGACCGAGGCCCGCTACCGCGGCCAGAAGGTCGTGGTGGTGTCACCGGATTACGCCGACAACACCAAATTCGCCGACGAATGGGTCGCCGCCCGGCCCGGTACCGACGCCGCGCTGGCCATGGCGATGGGTCATGTGGTGCTGCGGGAGTTCTTCGTCGACAAGAGCACGCCGCGGTTCCTGGACTACGTGCGCAAATACACCGATCTGCCGTTCCTGATCACCGTCGAGGAGGGGGCGGACGGGGTCGCGGTACCGGGCAAATTCCTCACCGCCGCCGACCTCGGCAGGACCGACGAGGGCGCCGAATTCCGGACCGTGGTGCTGGACTCCGACGGCGAACCGGTGGTGCCGAACGGATCGCTGGGGGATCGGTTCGGCGAGAACGGCACCGGACGCTGGAATCTGGACCTCGGGGGTGTCGAGCCACTCCTGACGCTGTACGGCCGCACCGACGACGCTGCGGCCGTACAGTTCCCCCGCTTCGACAGCGATGTGCCCGGTGTGCTGACCCGCGGGGTGCCGACGCAGGTCGTCGCCGGTAAACGCGTCACCACGGTGTTCGATCTGCTGCTCGCCCAGTACGGCGTGGGCCGCCCGGATCTGCCCGGCACCTGGCCCACCGGTTACGACGACGCCACCGAGCCGTACACCCCCGCCTGGCAGGAGTCGATCACCGGCGTCCCGGCCGTGCAGGCCCGGCGGATCGCCCGCGAATTCGCCGACAACGCCGACCGTTCCGGCGGCCGGTCGATGATCCTGATGGGCGCCGGAACCAACCACTGGTTCCATTCCGACCAGATCTACCGGTCGTTCTTCACCCTGACCCTGCTCACCGGCTGCCAGGGCGTGAACGGCGGCGGCTGGGCACACTACGTGGGGCAGGAGAAATGCCGCCCGGTGACCGGCTGGTCCACCCTCGCTTTCGGCCTGGACTGGCAGCGCCCGCCACGGCAGATGCAGGGCACCGTGTTCTGGTACCTGACCAACGACCAGTGGCGCTACGACCCGTTCACCGCCGACGCCTTCTCCTCGCCGCTGGGCAAGGGCAAGTTCGCCGGTCGCACCGCCGCGGACAATATCGCCCTGGCGACCCGCCTCGGCTGGATGCCCTCGTATCCGACCTTCGACCGCAACCCACTGGACCTCGCCGACGAAGCCGAGGCCGCCGGGCGCACGGCGGCCGAGCACGTTGTCGACGGACTGAAATCCGGCGACCTGCGCTTCGCCTGCGAGGACCCGGACGCCCCGGAGAATTTCCCGCGCGTCCTCACTGTCTGGCGGGCCAATCTGCTCGGTTCCTCCGGCAAGGGGAACGAATACTTCCACCGGCATCTGCTCGGCGCGGATTCCAACCTGCAGACCGACGACACCACCGGCGTCCGCCCGGAAGAACTCGTCTGGCGCGACGAAGCGGCCACCGGAAAACTCGACCTGCTGCTCTCCCTGGACTTCCGGATGACCAGCACCACGCTGTTCTCCGATATCGTGCTTCCCGCCGCCACCTGGTACGAGAAATACGATCTGTCCTCCACGGATATGCATCCGTTCGTACACGCCTTCACCCCGGCCATTTCGCCGCCGTGGGAGGCGAAAACCGATTTCGACGCGTTCCACCGCATCGCGCGCGGTTTCTCCTGGCTCGCCGAGAAACATCTCGGGGTGCGCAAGGATATCGTCGCGGTCCCGCTACAACACGATTCGCCGGACGCCATGGCGCAGGCCGGTGGGCGGGTGCTGGACTGGAAAGCCGGGGAATGCGAACCCATTCCGGGCAAGACCATGCCGAAACTGGTGGTGGTCGAACGGGATTATCCGAAGCTCGCGGAGAAGATGGCGGCGCTGGGGCCGCTGGTCGATACGCTCGGCCTCACCACGAAGGGCGTCACCACACACCCCGACGCGGAGGTCGAATACCTCGCCGGGGTGAACGGGACGGTGGTGTCCGGGGTGGCGCAGGGCCGGCCCTCGCTGGCCAAGGACCATCAGGCCGCCGAGGCGATCCTGGCGCTGTCGGGTACCACCAACGGCCGCCTGGCGGTCGAAGGATTTCAGGCGCTGGAACGGCGTACCGGGACCGAACTGGCCGATCTGGCCGCCGAACACGAGGGTAAACGGATCACCTTCGCCGATACCCAGGCGCGGCCGGTGCCGGTGATCACCTCGCCGGAATGGTCGGGGTCGGAAACGGGTGGCCGCCGCTATTCGCCGTTCACCATCAACACCGAACGGCTCAAACCGTGGCACACCCTCACCGGGCGCCAGCATTTCTATCTCGACCACGACTGGATGATCGAACTCGGCGAACAACTGCCCACTTTCCGGCCGCCGCTGGATATGACGGCACTGTTCGCCGAACCCGGAGTGGGCGAGGTGAGCGAGCGCGGGGTCACCGTGCGCTATCTGACCCCGCACTCCAAATGGTCGATCCACTCCGCCTATCAGGACAACCTGCATATGCTCACGCTCTCCCGCGGCGGGCAGACGATCTGGATGTCGGATAAGGACGCCGCGAAAATCGGTGTCGCCGACAATGATTGGATCGAGGCGATCAACCGCAACGGGGTGGTGGTGGCCCGCGCCATCGTCTCGCACCGGATGCCCGAGGGCACCGTGTTCATGTACCACGCGCAGGACCGGGCGGTCGACGTCCCGCGGATCGAGGGAACCGCGGGAACGGGCGAAACCTTCAAGGGCAAGGGCAAACGCGGCGGTATCCACAACGCGCTCACCCGGATCATGATCAAACCCACCCATCTGATCGGCGGCTACGCCCAGCAGTCGTTCGCGCTGAACTACCACGGCCCCACCGGTAACCAGCGCGACGAGGTCACCACCATCCGTCGCCGCAGTCAGAAGGTGGAGTACTGATATGAACCCGACGCGCACGATTCCCGGAGAGGCGAACCAGCTATGCGTGTGATGGCGCAAATGGCCATGGTCATGAATCTGGACAAATGCATCGGCTGCCACACCTGCTCGGTCACCTGCAAGCAGGCGTGGACCAACCGCGGCGGCACCGAATACGTCTGGTTCAACAATGTGGAAACCCGTCCCGGGCAGGGTTATCCGCGGCAGTACCAGGACCAGGAGAAGTGGAAGGGCGGCTGGACCCTCAACAAACGCGGCAAACTCACCCTGAAATCGGGGTCGCGGTTGAAGCGTCTGCTGAATATCTTCGCCAATCCCGACCTGCCGACCATCGACGACTATTACGAGCCGTGGAGCTACGAATACGACAATCTGCTGTCCTCCCCGGCCATCGACACCACCCCGGTGGCACGGCCGAAATCACTGATCACCGGGGACGATACGAAGGTCACCTGGGGCGCGAACTGGGACGACGATCTGGGTTCCGGGCCCGAACAGGTCGGTAAGGATCCGCTGCTGGCCCGGGTCTCCGAGCAGGTGAAGCTCGAATTCGAAGAGACCTTCATGTTCTACCTGCCGCGGATCTGCGAGCACTGCCTGAACCCGTCGTGCGCGGCCTCGTGCCCCTCCGGCGCGATCTACAAACGCTCCGAGGACGGCATCGTCCTGGTGGACCAGGACAAATGCCGCGGCTGGCGGCAGTGCATGACCGCCTGCCCCTACAAGAAGATCTACTTCAACCACAAAACCGGCAAAGCCGAGAAATGCACGTTCTGCTATCCGCGCGTGGAGGTCGGTATTCCGACCGTGTGCTCGGAGACCTGCGTCGGCCGGCTGCGTTATATCGGCGTCATGCTCTACGACGCGGACGCGGTTCTCGAGGCGGCCTCGGTCACCGAGGACAAGGATCTGTATCCGAGCCAGCTCGGTGTTTTCCTCAATCCGCACGACCCGCGCGTCGTCGCCGAAGCGGAACGGGCCGGGATCTCGCCGGAATGGATTCAGGCCGCACAGGATTCGCCGGTCTACAAGCTCATCGTCGATTATCAGATCGCGCTGCCGCTGCATCCGGAATACCGCACCATGCCGATGGTCTGGTACGTGCCGCCGCTCTCCCCGGTGGTGGATGTGCTCACCGAAACCGGGCACGACGGCGAGGATCACGCGAATTTGTTCGGTGCCATCGACGCGCTCCGGATTCCGGTGGAGTACCTGGCCGAACTGTTCACCGCCGGTGACGTGGGCCCGGTGCGGGCGGCGTTGCAGCGGCTGGCCGGGATGCGCGCGTTCATGCGATCGATCAACCTCGGCCAGGAACCCGACCCGTCGATCGCGCCCTCGGTCCGGCTGGAACCGGAAGAGATCGAGGCGATGTACCGGCTGCTCGCCATCGCGAAATACGAGCACCGCTACGTGATCCCGACCGGCGCCGGTGCACAGGCCCACGAGCTCGATTCGCTGGCGACGGGTTGCAGCCTGGACAACGACGGCGGCCCCGGGATGACCGCCTTCGACCAGATGGTGGAGAAGTTCCATCTCACCGATACCAACGGTGCGGCACCGGAAGAGAAGACGGGCCGGATCAATCTGCTCAACTGGGACGGCAAGAGCACCGACGGGTTGATCCCGGCCGGTCCGAACGGGACAGCCGCGGCGCAGCCGGATCGGGAGCTCGCCGCGGTCGCGAACGGCGCGGGCCCCCGCCCGGGCAACGGGTCGGGCGCCGCGGCGGCCGGCAGCCGGGCGGCAGGGTCGGTGCACGGCGATGACCGTGCTCCGCACACCGCCGCCGGGACACCGGGTGGCGAAGGAAATGGAGCGGCGCCTACGGGAACCGTGAGCCCGGACGGCGGTTCGTCCGGTCACGAGTCCGCTGCCAACGGTGCGGCGCAATCCGAACCCTCGGAGGTCGGCCGGTGAACCGGCCGGCCCGCGCCCAGCGGGGTGGATGATGTCGCTGCTGAAACTGCGCCGCCGGCCCGAACCCACGGTCGCGATGAGCGAACGGGACCGCCGGCTCGTCTGGCGGACCACCGCCCTGTTGCTCGACTATCCCGCCGCCGCCACGATCACCATGCTCGACCAGGTGACCGCGGCCGTCGCGGAACTGCCGGAACCGGTGCGCATCCACCTCGCGCCGTTCTGCGACCATCTGCGCACCACCCCGCAACTCGACCTCGCGGCGCACTATGTCGAAACCTTCGATATGCGCCGCCGCGCCAGCCTGCACCTCACCTTCTACGCCTACGGGGACACCCGCAAACGCGGTATGGCACTGCTGCGGTTCAAACACGCCTACCGGCACGCCGGGGTGGAACTCGACGACACCGAACTCCCCGATCACCTGCCGGTGCTCTTGGAATTCGCTGCCACTGTCGACCCCATCGGCGGGGAACGGCTCCTCGGTGAGCATGTCCCGGTGATCGAGTTGCTGCGGCTGTCGCTCGCCGACGCCGGTTCGCCGTACGCCGGGGTCCTGGCCGCCGTACTGGCGACCCTCGCCCCGCCGACCACCGCGGACCGGCGCAAGATCGCCGAACTCGCCGCGCAGGGGCCGCCGGAGGAAGAGGTCGGGCTGGAGCCCTTCGCCATGGACCCGACGATGCCGGACGGATCGGGAGGCCGCCGATAATGCGATCCCGCCGCCGGCGCCCCGGCCTCGCCGTACCGCATGAACCCAGTCCGAGGAGGGCCTTGTGATGCGATACTCCCGCATTCGCTCCGGTCTCCGCGGACCGCATGTACCTGCTCCGAGGAGTGCCCGATGACCACCTTCTTGTGGATGACCCTGCCCTATGTCGCCTTCACGTCCTTCGTGCTGGGTCATATCTGGCGCTACCGCAACGACCAATTCGGCTGGACCACGAGGTCATCCCAGATCTACGAATCCCGCCTGCTGCGCATGGGCAGCCCACTGTTCCATTTCGGCATGCTCGGGGTGTTCTTCGGGCATATCCTCGGCGTCCTGATCCCCGAATCCTGGACCGCGGCCGTGGGTATCAGCGAACACGTCTACCACCTGATCTCGGTGAGCGCCGGCTCGGTGGCGGGTCTCATGGTGATCGCCGGGATCGGCATCCTGCTCTACCGGCGTTTCACCGTCCCCGCCGTCCGCAAGGCCACCACCGCCAACGACAAGTTCATGTACTTCCTGCTGGCCGGTGCCCTGCTCACCGGAATGCTGAACACCATGGGCAGCAACCTGCTGTGGGGCACCTACAACTACCGCGAAACGGTCTCCCCGTGGTTCCGCAGCCTTTTCACCCTCAGCCCCCAACCGGACCTGATGGTCGGCACCCCCTGGACCTTCCAGGCGCACGGTCTGTTCGTCCTGGCGTTGATCGCGGTCTGGCCCTACACCCGCCTCGTCCACATGTTCTCGGCCCCTGTCGGCTATATGGTCCGCCCCTACGTCGTCTACCGCAGCAAGGAAATCGCCGGCCCCGACAAACGCCGCTATGCCCGCGCCTGGGAAGCCCCGGTCACCCCGGAACGCTGGAGCTGATCCTCGGGTCGATACCGGCGTTCTCCGGCGCAGTGCCGGATCAGTCCTGGACGGCCCCGATCAGCTGACTCACGCGGAGGAGGACGTCGACCTGGGCCTCGTTGTAGAGGTCTCGCAGGGCCAGGCCGAGGGCCTGGGCCGCGCGTTCGGGGCCGACAGGGGAGTCGGCGATCGAGCGGAGGCCGGGGTAGGTGGCGTGCAGGTTGCGGACGTAGGGTGCGGCTCGTTCGGCCAGGTCGGCGCGGGTTTGTTCGTCGGCGTCGGCCGGTAGGTTGTCGAATTCCGTCATGGCGGGGTCGTCCGGGGTTATGGCGGTCAGCATTTCGCGGAGCGAATCGAGGGCGGTCGGACCGAGGACGCGGTTCATGATGACGGTGTAGGCGCGATCGGCCTCGGTGAGCTTTGTGGCGGGCGGTGACAGGTCGGGCGGGAGGTCGGTGGGGCTGCCCTGACGGAGGATGAGGGCGAGCTCCATGCGGATGCGCTGGAGGCGTTCGATGGTGGCGGCGAGTTCGGCGTCCAGGGCGTACAGCGATTCGTGCGGGTATTCGTCGTCGCCCATCTCGGCGATCCGCGACAGGGGGAGGCCGAGATCGGACAGGCGTTTGATCCGCAGAACACGCAGCAGGTGGGAGACACCGTAGTGCTTGTAGCCGTTGCTGCTGCGTTCTGGTTGTTCGAGGAGGCCGACGTCGTGATAGTGCCGGATCGTCCGCACGCTGGTGCCGGCGAGTTCGGCGAGTTCACGAGTACTCCACGACATGTTCGACTCCTCGGGCTCGGCTCCGCCGGAGCGTACGCACCGGCCTTCACTCCAGGGTGAACTGTGCCGTTACGGCATGGTCAAGATTGCCTCGGAACTCAGAGTGAGCCTTTCGGAGCCACCCATTCGGTTGCCTGGCCGGTGACGCGCCTCGGGTGATGTATCAGGATGGCACGGTCTCGCCGATCTTGTTGTCGACGGGGTGGGTGGAGTACGGCTTCACCTGCCCCGATCAGCGGGGGACCGGGATGAACTCGACCACGGTGCCGTCGCGGGCGTCGGCCGGGACGACGACCAGGCCGTCTCGGTCGACGAGGCCGCCGAGATGGGCGGTGCGGACGGCGGGGTCGCCGATCCAGCCGCCCGCGGGTGCGGCGGCGTAGCGGGCGGGGACGATCCGGGGTACCGGGCCGGCGATTTCGGCCGCGTTGTGCAACGGGCCGAGCAGCGGGCGCGGTGGCTGGGCTCCGGTGCGACCCGCGACTACGGCCGGAGTGAGGGCCAGCAGGATCGCGACCGCGGCGAAGGGGTTGCCGGGCAGCCCGAGAACTGTTGTCGCCGAGGGGAGTTCGGCTACCACCGTCGATCCTCCGGGGCGTAACGCCAGGCGGGGGACCAGGATCCGGGAGCCGGCGCGGTCGAGGGCGCCGCGGAGCTGATCGGCGGCGCCGCCGCCGGTCGCGCCGACCACGACCAGTAGATCGCAATCGGTTGCGGTCGCGAGGACCTGATCGAAACCATGGGCGGTATCGCGGAGATGGACCTGATCGAGGGTGATCGCTCCCTGTGCGGCGAGGAGTACGGGCAGGACCGGGCCGATCGAATCCCTGGTCTGCCCGGCCTGCAGCGGACCGGTACTGCGAATCTCGTCGCCGGTCATGACGATTCGCGCGCGGACCGGGCCGCGCACGGCCGCCGTGGTGACCTCGACCGCCGCCGCGGCCGAAACAAGCGCGGCGGTGACGGCGGAACCGGCCGGGGCTATGACCTCACCCGGCGTGCGGTCCTCGCCGCGGCGGCGGATATCGGAGCGGTCCGGAGTGTCCGGCAGCCGATGCAACCGGCCGTCGAGCCGGGCGAATTCGTCGCGGAGAACCCGGGTGGTGCCGTCGGGAACGTGGGCGCCGGTGGCGATGCGCACCGCCTCGCCGGGGAGCAGGCCGTGCGGACGCTGCCCCCCGGCGAAACCGATATCGGCGCGCAATTCCCAGGGTCCGTCGCCGGAGACGGCGTATCCGTCCATCGCCGAGACATCGAAACGGGGCAGGGCGCCGGCTGCGGTGATCGGAGCGGCGAGGGCCGCGCCACGGGCGGCGGCCAGCTCGCGATCGTGCTCGGGTAGGCGAGACAGGCCCTCGCACAGGGCTTCCCGGGCCTGACGCAGCGAGAGCGGAGCGCCGGTGACGGGTATCCGAGTTCCCGGGGCGCACGGGGTTGCGGATTCGGAGGGGGGAGCTTCGGTCGGCCCGGAGTTCGGTGAGTCGACCCTCCCGGGAGCCGCGGGCCCATTGGTACCGGCCGCGGGCAACGCGGTGGTACGGGCGTCGAGCGGCCCCGAAGTAGCGAGCCCGGGGTCCCCGGGGACGAGCGAGTCCGTGCCGCCGGCGGAGCGGACGTCGGAGTTACCGCGGGCGGGTGACTCGGAGGAACCGTGGCCCGGCGACCCGGGGTCCCCGGTCCTCGGTGACCCTCGGTCGAGGGATGCCGAGGGGCCGGGTTCGCGGGTGCGCGGCGACCCGGAACGACCGGTACCCAGCTCCGCTTCATGAGCAGCTTCGAGCGATCCGTCGGCGAGAGTGCCGGGCGATGACGCGCGACCGAGCGCCGTGCGGGCGGCATCGATATCGCCCGGGGTATCGCAATCGTCGACTCCGGCGAGCGGCACGGTCTCGGTGTTGCGGGGCACCAGTGCTTTCATGGGCTGGTTGACCACACCGCCCAGCTCGCGCAGCCGGGCCACGAGCGTCTCGTACCGCCACACGCCGATGAGGTATTGCGGCCGGCCGTCGCTGTCGGCGGCGAAGACGGCGTCGTGATCCGCGCGGTGCCGGAGGAGTTCGCCGATCACCGCATCGGTGAGGAAGGGCAGATCGGCGGCGAGGATCACCACGTGCTCGGGTGCCTCGTCCGTGAGGGCGGCCAGCCCGGCGGCGACGGCCGCCACCGGGCCCGAGCCCGGTTCCGGTTCGCGGGTCTGCACGATGGATTCGGCGAGTTCGGAGCGTGGCGGGCCGACCACCACTATCGAACCCAGCCCGGTCACCGCGGCCAGGGCGGTCTCCAGCATGGTCCGGCCGCCGACCACGAGGCCCGGTTTGTCCACACCGCCCATGCGGCTGGCCCGGCCCCCGGCGAGGACTATCACGGCCGGGGCGGGCGCGGAATTCGGCATAAGGATCATGCTATTCGCCGTCTGGGACGACGCGGGCTGCGCTATGGAGGTCAAGGGAACACATGCCGGGCTGCCCGCAGGTCGACCCGGCCGTCCGTGACGGGTACGCCCTCGGCCGCGAGCAACCGCAACTGCCGTCCGGCGAGGTGGGCCGCGGGTTTTCCGGAGGCGCCCAGCACTCGGTGCCAGGGCAGATCACCGGAGTCGGTGCGCATGATCCAGCCGACCGTGCGGGGGGTCGACAAACCCACGGCGGCGGCGATATCGCCGTAGGTGGCGACCCGCCCCGGCGGAATCGAGGCGACCAGTGCGCGGACGTGTTCGATCTGTTCGTCGCTGGTGACCATCGCCGGCCTACAGCGCCGCGCGGATCAGCGCCGCCGTCCGCTCCGGGAGAACCTGGGCGACCATATGCTCGCAATCCCATTCCTCGACGGTGAGGTGCTCGCCCAGCCGTTCGGCGAGCACCGCCTGCACCGGGGCAGCGAGGAAGGGCGGGTCCACCTTGGTGGCGCGGACCAGCACGGTCGGCACGTCCGGCCGGGGTAGAGCGGGGTCGCGGGCGAGCTGGCCCCAGTAGGCGATCAGCGCGGGCAGGCTCACCCGCCAGCCGACCCGCCCGTTCCCGGCCGGCACCAGGTGGTCGTCGAGTTCGGCCTGCAGCAGGGCGGGGGCGGCCGCACCCCAGCCGGTGGCGAGTTTGTCCATCCGGGCTTCCTCGGCGTCGGTGTAGTCGGGCGAGTCCAGGGTGGCCGCCGCGATCTCGTGCAGCCAGGCCGGGTCGAGCGCGACGGCCGGGTCCAGCAGAACCAGGCCGCGGACCAGGTCGGGCCGGCGTTCGGCCAGATGGAGGGCGCACGCGCCGCCGAAGGAATGCGCGACCACCAGCACCGGCTCATCGGTTTCGGCGACCAGCAGGGCTTCCAGATCCGCCGCGATCGTTTCGAAGTCCCAGGGCGGTAGCGACGTGGAGAAACCGTGTCCGCGCAGGTCGGGTGCGATCACTCGGATATCGGGCAGCAACCGGGAGGCCAGGTCTGCCCAGCGTTTGCCGTGTCCGGTGAGACCGTGCAGAGCAAGCAGTGCCGGGCCGGTGGCCGGGCCGAATCGGTGAACATGCAGTGTGGACACGATGACATTCTTCCCGCCGTACCCCGCACCCGCAGCGCGCGCGATGCCGACGTGGTACCGGCGGTGTCGGCCCCGTCTGTTGCAATAGCGGTCGTGGTGCGTTCGGATAGGCCGGTGCGGCTGGTGCGCCGGAGAACCGCGGCTCCCCGGGCTCGGACCTGGGGCGCCGGTATTCGCGCGCTGTTCGCCGAGGCGCCGGCAACCACAGCGCAATCGGGTCCCGCCCGATTGTGGCGGGTGCTGGGCGGTCCGGGGACCGGGAAAACGGCGCTGCTGGTGGATGTGGCGGCCGCGCGGATCGCCGCCGGAGCCGATCCGGAATCCGTGCTGTTGCTCACCCATTCGAAGCAGGCCGCGGCCGCCGCCCGCGATGCCCTCACCGAACGCCTGACGCACTGGGACGTCTGCGCCCCGGTCTTCGACAGCGGCCCGGACGTCCACGGCCACTTCGACCCGGCCCTGTTCCCACTGGCCGATCCGGAATCGACCGCCACCACGGGATCCGGCCCCGGCCACCCGCCCATCGGCGGCCGCCCGGCTGCCGGTGGTGCCGCCGGACAGCGCACCGGCACCGATCAGCAGGTCACCGGTGATAACGCTGCCGCCCTGCCCGCCGGCGACGCGACGGCCGGCTGGGCCGGTACCGGGTCATCGGCCGGGGTCGCCGATGTGCTGTTCACCGACGCCGGTGCCGACCCGCCCGTCTCCGCGATCTCCGGTACCGGCTCGGCAATGCCGGTCGCCGGGGCGACGCGCGAACCGCTGGCCCGCACGATCCACTCGTACGCCTTCGGGATCCTGCGCCGCCAAGCCGCCCGGCACGGGAATCCGCCGCCGCGGCTGCTCACCGGCGCCGAACAGGACGCCGTGCTGCGCGAAATGCTGCGCGGCGACCTCGCCGATATCGCCGCTGGAGCAGGTGACCTGTGGCCCCGGCGGCTGCAGCCCGCGCTGAGCCTCAGTGGTTTCGCCGACGAACTGCGTGACCTGATGCTGCGCGCCACCGAACGCGGGCTGGGCCCCGAGGACCTGATCGATCTGGGCCGCCGCCTGGACCGGCCCGACTGGGTGGCCGCGGGCCGGTTCGCGCTGCGCTACGAGCAGGCGATGCTGCTGCGCTGGTCGGTCGGGGTGGCGGCGCCGGAGGCCTCGGCGCCCGCGCTGAACGCGGCGGAGCTGGTGGGGGCCGCGCTGGACGCGCTCGCCGGTGACGCCGAACTGCTCGCCGCCGAACGCGCCCGGTTGCGCTGCCTGCTGGTCGACGACGCCCAGCATCTGGACCCGCAGGCCGCGCTACTGGTCCGGGTCCTCGCCGCGGGCGCGGGCACCACCGTGATCGCCGGCGACCCCGATCAGGCCGTCTACACCTTCCGCGGTGCCGACCCGCGGTTTCTCACCGACCTCGAGGTGCCGGCGTCGCGGCGGATCGTCCTGCACACCAACCATCGCAGCGGTCCCGCCGTACACACCGCGGCCGCGCGGATCGCCGCCCGGCTGCCGGGTACCGCCGCTCACCGCACCACGATCGCCGACCTGGGACCGGAGGAGCGCGGCGACCCCGACTCCGCGCAGGTCCGGGTGCGGGTACTCGGCAGCCCGGCCAAGGAGGCGTCGCTGATCGCCGACCAGCTGCGTCGCGCGCATCTCACCGAGGGTGTGCCGTGGTCGCAGATGGCCGTGATCGTCCGGTCGGTGCCGCTGCTGCTCCCACCGCTGCGCCGGGCGCTGCTCGCGGCCGGGGTGCCGGTCCGCCAGCCGGTGAACGACACCCCGCTGGCCCGCCGCCGCGGCGCCGCCTGGATGTTGCTCGCGCTGCGCGCCGTACTCGCCGGCGAGGCCGCCCGCCGGGGTGCCGGCTCGACGGAGTCACTGTTCGGGCCCGACGAGGCACTCGACCTGCTGGCCGGCCCACTGGGCGGCGCCGATCAGATCAGCCTGCGCCGGCTGCGCCGCGGTATCCGGCGCACGACCCTGGAACTCGCCCGGTCCACGCCCGAACCCGGATTGTCCGCGACACTGGGCCCCGCCGCCGAACCCGAACCCGGGGAAGCGCCGAACCCGGAACTCGGACAAGCGCCGGACCCGGACGACGAGCCGCCGATACCCGATCCCGAATCGGCGCAGGGACAACGCCCGGACGACTACCCTGCCGCCGAGCGCGAGAAAGAAACCCGCGCGGACGACCCGGACCGCTACGCCGAGGACGCGGACTGGTTCGGTCTCGACGACGGCCACTACTACGCCGACCCCTGGGACGGGCTTCCGCCGGACCGCCCGGACGATGAGCACGAACCGCAGCCGGACGCGGACGACGCGTCGCACCGCACACTGCGGGGCCGGGATGGGTTCGGGCCTCCTGCGGATGAGCGGGATAGTGCCGCGCATGCGGCAGAAGATGACGGACCCGCCTCCCGGCCAGGCCCGAAATACGGTTCCGCGCCCGGAGCGGTCGACCCAGGTCACGACCGCCCGGATCGCCGTACCGAGAGCGACAGCTCCGGTGCGGTGGGGCGCGCCGTGCGTCCTCCCGCCCCCGGCAACGATGGTGTCTCCGCACCGGAATACCTGCGCACCGCCCCGCTCGAAGACCGGCCCGGCGCCGCGGTCGACGGCAGCGGTACCGCGGGCACCGCGAATCCTGGGGCGGACAGCGCCGATCCGGTGAACCGGCCGGCCGGCCGGGTGGCGGGAGATCACCGTGACGGCGACCGCTCCGGCAGCGCTTCCGCAGCCATACCTGCAGGCGGCGGCCGGATTTCCGACCGCCCTTCGGTGGATATCCTGCGCGATCTGCTCCTCGGCTCGGGGAACGAGCGGATTCTCGCCGGGCTCACCGAGGTCGAGATCGCCCCGCTGAACCGTGCGTTGCGGGCGCTGGACCGCGCCCGCAAAGTCCGGCGCGAGGGCGGCGGGCTCGAGGATGTGCTGTGGGCGCTGTGGACCGCGTCGCGGCTGGAGAGGCGCTGGCTGGCGCAATCCGAGCGCGGCGGGGCGGCCGGTATGCAGGCCGATCGCGACCTCGACGCGGCCGTCGCGCTGTTCGACGCCGCGGCCGCCTACACCGACCGGCTGCCCGGCGCCACCATCGAGGGCTTCGTCGAATACCTCACCCAGCAGCAGATCGCGCAGGACCGCGCGGCCCGCTCACGGCAGGACGACGCCGTCGATCTGCTCAGCGCCCACGCCGCGGCCGGGCGGGAATGGGAGGTCGTCGCGGTCGCCGGTGTGCAGGAGGGGATCTGGCCCGATCCACGCCCGCGCGGCACCCTGCTGCACACCGAAGATCTGGTGGACCAGGTCGCGGGGATCACCGAGCGGGTCAGCCGGACCGCGCCGATCCTGGCCGACGAACGCCGGCTGTTGTTCCTCGCGTGCAGCCGCGCCCGGCGATCATTGCTGGTCACCGCGGTGGAATCGGTCACCGGCGACCGCGACCTGGTGCCGTCCCGGTTCCTGGCCGAACTGCTCGGCGGCGAATCCGACGAACAAGCGCTCCCGATCGCCGAACCGGGACGGGTGCTGGCCCTGCACGCGCTGATCGCCGAACTCCGCGCGGCCGTCTGCGATCCCGGCGCGGGCGACGAACGCCGCCGCCGCGCGGCCGGCCAGCTGGCCCGGCTCGCCCTGGCCGGTATTCCCGGCACCGCGCCCGGCGATTGGTACGGCGTCGGCGAACTCAGCTCCACCGAAACCCTGTGGGACGGTGACGACCCGGTCGCGTTGTCGCCGTCGACCGTGGAACTGCTGCGCACCTGCCCGCTGCGCTGGGCACTGGAACGCCACGGCGGATCGGACGGGGACAACCCGCACGCCGTCAAGGGCACCCTGGTGCACACGCTGGTGCAGGCGCTGGCCGGCCGGGTCCCGCTCGACCAGGTGCGTGCCGAACTCGCCCGCAGCTGGACCGGTATCGACCCGGAAACCAGCTGGCATTCCCGGCAGGAGCTGCGCCGCACAGAGGCCATGCTGGACGCGTTCGTCGCCTGGGTGCGTACCACCCGGCACGAACTCACCCAGGCCGGTATCGAGGTGCCCGTCGACTGTGTGCTGCCCGGCCGCGGCGCGGACGCGCCCCCGGTGCGGATCCGCGGCCGGATCGACCGGCTCGAACGCGATGCCGCGGGCCGCTTCGTGATCGTCGATGTGAAAACCGGGAAGAACCCGGTCAGCGGGGCCGGTGCCGCCCAGCACGCCCAGCTGGCGACCTACCAGGTCGCGGCCGCGGCCGGTGCGCTCGACGAGACTGCCGCCGATCCCGAACCCGGTGGCGCCCGGCTGGTGTACGTCGGTCTTCCGGCGGCGGACGGGGTCGCGAAGGAACGCGTCCAGCCCGCGCTGGACGCCGAATCGCTCGAAACCTGGCGCGAAACCATTCACGCCGCCGCCGCGGCCACCGCCGGCCCGGAGTTCCTGGCGATCCGCAACGACGGCTGCCGCCACTGCTCGGTGAAGAACAGCTGCCCGATCCAGGACGCCGGACGTCAGGTGACCGAGGAGTGAGCGCCCGGGTCACACCGGGGCAACTGGCCGACGCGCTCGGCCTTCCCCGGCCGACCGCGGAACAGGCCGCGGTGATCGCCGCACCGCCCGGCCCGATGCTGGTGGTCGCGGGCGCGGGCGCCGGTAAAACGGAGACGATGGCGGCCCGGGTCGTCTGGATGGTGGCCAACCGTCTCGTCACGCCGGAGGAAGTACTGGGCCTCACCTTCACCCGCAAGGCCGCCCAGCAGCTCACCGCCCGCATCCGGACGCGGCTGGCCCGGCTGGCCGGATCCCGGTTGCTGCGCGATCTCGACCCCACCGGCGAACTGCGCGCCACCCTGACCGGTGCCGAACCCGAGATCAGCACCTATCACTCCTACGCCGGCCGGCTGCTGAGCGAACACGGGCTGCTGCTGCCGGTGGAACCGTCGGCGACGCTGCTCACCGAAACCCAGCTGTGGCAGCTCGCGCATCAGGTGGTGCGCAGCTGGGACGGCGATCTGGAGACCGACCGGTCACCGCTGACCGTCACCGAGGCGGTGCTCGCGCTCTCCGGGCAGCTCGCCGAACATCTGGTGGAGCCCGACGAGCTGACCCACGCCCATGCCGAGCTGGAGAAACTCGTCCACACGCTGCCGCCCGGGCCGCGGCAGCGCGGCGGGCCGAACAAAGAACTGCTCGGGATTCTGCGGGCCCAGCGCGAACGGGTCGCGTTGCTGCCCTTGGTCCGGCAGTTGCGCGAGACCCTGTATCAGCGTGGCGCCCTGGATTTCGGGGCACAGATGTCGCTGGCCGCGCGACTGGCGGCCGACCATCGCGAGGTCGCGGTCGCCGAACGCGCCCGGTTCCGGCTGGTCCTGCTCGACGAATACCAGGACACGGGCCACGCGCAGCGGGTGCTGCTGTCGGCCCTGTTCGGTGCCGGGTTCACGGCCGGGCGCGGCGGACCGCGCCGTACCGAGCCGCGCCCCCTGGCGGTGACGGCGGTCGGCGACCCCATGCAGTCCATCTACGGCTGGCGCGGCGCCTCGGCGGCCAACCTGCCGCGGTTCACCACCGATTTCCCCGAGGCGTCCGGCGATCCGGCGCCCGTGCTGCCGCTGCTCACCAGCTGGCGCAACCCACCGGAAGCGTTGCGGCTGGCCAATTCGGTTGTCGAACCGCTGCGCGCCGCGGCCCGGGCGAGCGGTGGGGTGACGGTGGACGAGTTGCGGGCCAAACCGGATGCCACACCCGGAGATCTCGCGCTGGCACTGTGCGCGACGGTCACCGACGAACGCCGCTGGATCGCCGAGCGGATCGCGGCGGAATGGGCGCAGGCCCGCGACGAGCAGCGGCCGCCACCCACCTCCGCGGTGCTGATCCGCCGCAACGCCGACGCCGCCGAACTCGCCGAACAGCTCCGCGCGCAGGGCCTGCCGGTCGAGATCGTCGGTCTCGGCGGGCTGTTGGCGACGCCGGAGGTCGCCGATATCGTGGCGACCCTGCGTCTCATCGCCGATCCCGCGGCCGGTAGCGCGGCGGTGCGGATCCTCACCGGCGCCCGCTGGCGCCTCGGTGTCGCCGATCTGGCCGCCTTGGCCCGCCGGGCCCGGGAGCTGTCGATCGGGCACGAACCCGGCGGCGATATCACCGATTCCGTGGCCTTGGCCGCCGCGCTGCGCGAGGTGGCGCCCGAACCCGCCGAACGCGCCGGACTGGCCGACGCGATCGCCGATCCCGGTCCACCGCAACGCTATTCGGCCGCCGGCCATCGGCGGATCACGGCGCTGGGCCGGGAACTCGCCATGCTGCGGGAACGAGCCGGGCAGCCGTTGACCGAACTGGTCGCCGATGTGGAACGCACCATCGGGGTCGGTGTCGAGGCCCAGGCCCGCCGGGCGCTGGCCGGTTCCGGGGCCGGACGGGAACATCTCGATGCGTTCGCCGAGGTTGTGGCCGGCTATGCCACCGACAGCGGCGCGACCCTCGGCGGACTGCTCGCTTTCCTCGCGGCCGCGGAATCGGTGGAGAACGGCCTGGAACCCGGCGAAGTGGAGGTCGCGCCGGACCGCGTCCAGGTGCTCACCGTGCACGCCGCGAAAGGGCTGGAATGGGAGGTGGTGGCCGTCCCGCACATCTGCAGGGAGGTGTTCCCGTCGACCCGCGGGGTGAACACCTGGCTCGGCGCACTGGCCGAACTGCCGACGTCGCTGCGCGGCGACCGCGCCACCACGGACGCGCCGGACGGGGTCCCGGTGCTCGATCTGTCCGACTGCGCCGACCGTGCCGATCTGCAGTGGTGTCTCACCGCGCACAAACAGGCGTTGCAGCGGCGCCGGCTCGACGAGGACCGCCGGCTGTTCTATGTCGCACTCACCCGGACCGAACGCGTGCTGCTGGTTTCCGCCCACCACTGGCCCGAATCCGGTGACAAACCGAAAGGCCCGTCCGACTTCCTGCTCGAGCTGAAAGCCGCCGCCGAACTACCGGACAGCGGGGTCCGGATCGCGCACTGGGCGGACGAACCCGAACCGGAGGAGCCGAACCCGCTGGCCGCCCTGCCCGATACCGCGGCCTGGCCCGACGATCCACTGGGCGTGCGCCGGGCCGATATCGAGGAGGGCGCCGCCCTGGTGCACGCGGCGCTGGCCGAACTGGCCGCCGGGGCACCGGAACCGGAGACCGACGACGACCCGGACGGCTGGATCGCCGATGTCGATGCCCTGCTCGCCGAATACCGGTCGGCGGCGGCCACCGTCACCGATGTGGAGCTGCCCAGCCAGCTACCCGCCACGGCTCTGGTGGAAATGCGTGCCGACCCCGGAAAACTCGCCGCCCGGCTGCGCCGGCCGCTGCCGTATCCGCCGAATCCGCTGGCGCGCCGCGGCACCGCCTTCCACGCCTGGGTGCAGCGCTGGTTCGCCACCGATCAGCTGCCCGGACTCGACGATCTGCCGGGCGCGGCCGACGCGGGCGCCGCCGCCGATGTGGAGCTGGCCCGGATGCAGGAGGCGTTCCTCTCCTCACCGTGGTCCGCGCGCCGCCCGATCGATATCGAGGTGCCCTTCGAAACCACCATCGCCGGGATCGTGATCCGCGGCCGGATGGATGCCGTCTTCGCCGAACCCGGTGACCGCTGGACGGTCGTCGACTGGAAAACCGGCGCCGAACCGGGTCCCGCCGACGAGCCCGCGGTCGCGATGCAGCTCGCCGTCTACCGGCTGGCGTGGGCCCGTCTGCTGTCCGCCCGGACCGGCGAAGACGAAGAGCAGGTGCTGCGGCGAGTAGGCGCCGCATTCCACTATGTGCACACCGGTCGCACGGTCTCCCCGGACCGGTTACCCGGTCCCGCGGAGCTCGCCGAACTGCTCATGAGTACATCCGGCCCGCCGGGCGCCGAACTTCCCGGCGAGAAACCCGGGCAATAATGGCCGGCATGCCGCCCGCCCGTCGTTTCCCGTTGACGTCCGGGCCCGGCAGGATTCCCATCGAACGCAGTCTCGGCCACCGCCGCGTTTCGGGTGTGCTGTGCAGCGCTCGCCGGCGCGTGAGCTTCGCGGCTCGGCCGCGGTCCGCGGATCCGGGGCGAATCCCGCGGCTCGTTGCCGAGCAGCGCCGCCGGCCACCGACTCGGCCTGCCGGGCCACGGCATCTGCGCGGGCAGCAGGTTCAGCTCCGCGGTGCCCGGCGGCTCACCGCCAGTGCCTGGGTGATCATGGGGAGTTGCAGCGGCAGGCGCAGTACCGAGATCGCCTTCAGCGCCCACGGTGCTTTCGGATTGCGCACCGAATCCGCCGTGAACTGGATATTGGCGGGGAACACCGCGATGAACAGCAGGGCCGCAAGCCGTCCGCCGAGCCGCCGGGTGCGCGGCACCAACAGCGCGGTGCCGACCCCGATTTCGGCCACCCCGGACCAGTAGGTGTAGGTGCGGGCTTTCCCCGGCAACTGCGGCGGCACGATGGAATCGAACAGCTTCGGCGCCACGAAATGCATAACCCCGGCGCCGAGAAGCAGTGCGGCCAGCCGCAGCGCGGGAGTGCGGCCGGTATCGGTGACGCCGGCGGGTTTGTCTTGTGCCATACCCCACACGGTAATGCGCGGAGCCCGGCCCGACCCAGCCCGAACGCGGCCGCGGGCTGCGCTGCCGGACCGGCTCGGCGGCCGTTGCTGTGCCGGTGGCTTCGTGGTCGCGGCGCAGGCACGGGGTCCTGTGGCAGTGGACCCGGTGGCGGCGGAGACCCGGGAAAACGCGCAGCGGCGGCGCAGCCCGTGGAAGGTGACGCAGTGGCGGGTGGAGGTTCGTGCCGAGCGTGCGGCCGCGGGGTGCCGAGGCCGGGACCGCCCTGGCGAATACGGCGTTCGGCGAAGGTGTCTCGGAACGCGGACCGGCCGGTGTTTGCTCGAGGTCTGTGGGCCCGGTGAGCTTCGGGCGCGCGGCCCGGCGCAGGCGGGGGTGAGCGGGTAGGCTCCCGAGCTGTGTCGGAGGGACTGAGGGTGACGGATCTACGGGGTGGCCGGTGGTAGCGCCGGTGAGTGCCCGGTTCGCGCAGCTGGGCGGGCGGGGCCGGCTCGGCGGGGCCGAGCGACCCGGTTTCGCCCTGGTCGGGGTGCTGCGCATCCCGGAGGTACAGAACAGCCCGTGGATTTCGCTGACCCGCCGGGTGCTGTTCGCGGTCGGCCTGCTGTGCACCGCCGCGATGGTTGTCTACCTCGGCCGCGACGGTTACAACGACAACGCCGACGGTACGGTCACGCTGCTCGACGCGTTCTACTACGCGACCGTTTCGCTGTCCACCACCGGCTACGGCGATATCGCCCCGGTCACCGATTCGGCGCGGCTGGTGAACATCTTCGTCATCACACCGCTGCGCGTGCTGTTCCTCATCGTCCTGGTCGGCACCACCCTGGCGGTGCTCACCGAACGTTCCCGCCAGGCCTTGAAGATTCAGCGTTGGAGGCGCACCGTGCGTAATCACACCGTCGTCGTCGGGTACGGCACCAAGGGCCGCACCGCTATCGACGCCATGCTCGGCGACGGCGTACAACCCGCCGATATCGTCGTCGTCGATACCGACGCGGTGGCGCTCGAGGCCGCCGCGACCGCCGGCCTGGTCACCGTGCACGGGACGGCCACCCAGTCCGATGTGCTGCGGCTGGCCGGCGTGCAGAACGCCGCCTCGGTCATCGTGGCCGCCAACCGCGACGACACCGCGGTCCTGGTCACCCTGACCGCCCGGGAACTCACGAAGAAAGCCAAGATCGTCGCCTCGATCCGGGAATCGGAGAACACCCACCTGCTGCGTCAATCGGGTGCCGATTCCGTCGTGGTGTCCTCCGAGACCACCGGCCGGCTGCTCGGTATCGCCACCACCACCCCGAGTGTGGTGGAGATGATGGAAGATCTGCTCACCCCCGAACACGGTTTCGCGGTCGCCGAACGGGAGGTCGAACCCAACGAGGTCGGCGGTTCGCCGCGGCATCTCAGCGATATCGTGCTCGGCGTGGTGCGTGCGGGCGAACTGATCCGGGTCGGTGAACCCGCCTCCGACGCGCTGGAGAACGGGGACAAACTGCTCTATATCCGGCGTGCCCGCTGACCCGGGCGCACCGCGGATCGGGCCGCGATAGTCTCGGGACGTGGCGGTATTCGAGCTCAACCAGGTCCCTCTGTTGTCCCGTTCGGCGCTCGACCGCGCCGATCACCTGCGCGCGGACGCGCACGCTCTGAAGGAGGGCTGGGCGCGCGCCCGGCTGCTGCGGGTGGGCCGCCGCGGTGCGGTGCGCTACGAATCCGGCGAACTGGTGTGGGATCGCGCCACGGAACTGTCCGACGAACCGAGCCCGGACGCCGTATTCCTCGGGGTCCGCGACGAGGTGCACCTGTGGGCGGTCCGCGACCGTGACCTCACCGGCGAGCTGCGTGATCTGCGGCAACTCGCCGACGAGCCGCTCGACGATTTCACCGCGGGTGTCCTGTCCACCGCGCTCGCCCTGATCAACTGGCATGCCGGCGCCGCCTTCCACGGGGCCGACGGCAGTCCGATGGTCCCCGCGAAAGCGGGCTGGTCCCGGGTCACCGAGGACGGCCGCGAGGATTTCCCGCGCACCGATCCGGCGGTGATCTGCCTCATCCACGACGGTGGCGACCGGGTTCTGCTGGCCCGCCAGAGCAGCTGGCCGCCGACGATGTTCTCGTTGCTGGCCGGTTTCGTGGAAGCGGGGGAATCGCTGGAGCGGTGCGTCGAACGGGAGATGCGCGAAGAAGTGGGCCTCGATGTCGGTGAGATCCGCTACCTCGGCAGCCAGCCCTGGCCGTTCCCCAGGTCGCTGATGCTCGGGTTCAGCGCGCTGGCCGATCCCGCGCAGCCGCTGGAATTCTCCGACGGGGAGATCGCCGAAGCGCACTGGTTCACCCGTGCCGAGGTGCGGGCCGCGCTGTCGGCCGGGGGCTGGCCCGCCCGTCCCGGTGCCGGTCTGGACACCGATTCCGGTGAGGCGAAGCTCCTGCTCCCCGGCTCGGTGTCCATCGCCCGCACCATCGTGGAGTCCTGGGTCGCCGCGAGCCCGGCCGACTGATCGGAGCCCGTGGGCTCGCCGCCGTGCGCCGGGCCGGAGCCGGCGGGCCCGGCTCGGAGCGAGGGCGGCCGGCGAGCGGTCTTTGCGGCCGGCGAAGGCGACGACGCGCAGGTACCGGATCGGTTCGTAGTTCCCGGGCGCGGTGTTCACCCAGCGCGAAGCCGCCCCGGGTATGGCCGACCGGCCGGTTCGCCGCGCCTACTATGGACAACATGCAGCTTCACGAAGCGCCGGCCGGCTCGCTCGGCGCGCGCGCGCTCCCCGGACACCACCCGGACGTCGTACCGGCGGGTGAGGCGTAATGAGCGATTTCCCGTTCGGATTCTCCCAGGGCGGCGATGACGACGACCGCGGTCGCGGTGACAAACCGGGCGGCGGGAACAACCCGTTCGATTTCGGCGCCGGCGGCGCCGGCTTCGATCCGGCGGCACTGGGGCAGATGCTCACCTCGCTGGGGCAGATGCTCAGCGGTATGGGGCAGGGCGTGGCCGGCGGTGACGCCGGGCCGGTGAACTACGACGTGGCCAAACGGCTGGCCCGCCAGCAACTGGGTAAAACCGTTCCGCCGGTCACCAGCGCGACCGCGGCCGCGGTCGCCGATGCCGCGCACCTGGCCGAACTGTGGCTCGATGATGCGACCACCTTCCCCGCCGGTGCGACGAGCACGGTGGCCTGGACCGCCAACGACTGGATCGAGAAAACGCTGCCCACCTGGCAGCGCCTGTGTGATCCGGTCGCCCAGCAGATCTCCGGTATGTGGACCGCCGGGTTGCCCGAGGAGGCCCGCGAAATGGCCGGCCCCATGATGGGGATGCTCGGCCAGATGGGCGGGCTCGCCTTCGGTTCGCAACTGGGCCAGGCCCTGGGGCAGTTGGCCAAGGAGGTGCTGACCGGCACCGATATCGGCCTGCCGCTGGGTCCGGCCGGTACGGCGGCGCTGCTGCCCACCGCGATCTCACAGTTCAGCGAGGGACTGGAACAGCCGGAGAGCGAGATCATGGTGTTCCTCGCCGCCCGTGAGGTCGCCCACCAGCGGTTGTTCGTGCACGTGCCGTGGCTGCGACAGCAGGTGCTCGGTGCCGTGGAGGATTACGCCCGTGGGATCACCATGGATTTCTCCGCGCTCGAGGAAGCCGCCCGCGATCTCGACCCCTCGGCGCTGACCGATCCGAGCAAACTCGAGGAAATCCTGTCGCAGGGCAGCTTCGAACCGCAGACCACACCGGAGCAGAAGCAGGCGCTGGACCGGCTGGAGACACTGCTCGCGTTGATCGAGGGCTGGGTGCAGGTGGTCGTCGCCGCGGCCGTGGGCGAACGGCTGCCGGGCGCGGGCGCACTGGCCGAGACACTGCGCCGCCGCCGCGCCACCGGGGGCCCGGCCGAACAGACCTTCGCCACACTCGTCGGCCTGGAACTGCGCCCGCGCAAACTGCGTGAGGCCGCCACCCTGTGGCAGCGCCTGACCGACGACGCCGGGATCGAGGCGCGCGACGGTGTCTGGGCCCATCCCGATCTGCTGCCCGATTCGGCGGATCTGGACGCACCCGCCGGCTTCATCGATTCGGTGATCGGCGGCGGTGCGGGCGCTTTCGACGATCCGCTCGCCCAGCTGGCCGCCACCGAAGCCGCCGAACGTGAACAGGCCGGTAGCAGCCCGGAGAATTCCAGCGAGCAGGCCGACGACGAATCCTCCGGCTCGGAGGGTCCCGAACCCGGCAAGGAGTAAACCGCGGCGGCCGCGCCGAATCCTCCGTCGACCCGGCCGCGTCGCACGAACTCCGTCGACCGACGCATCCGTCTTGTGGTTCGGGACCCACCGGTCGTCTGCCCTGCCCGCGCAGATCCGCAGTTCCGTCCATGACAAGACCGAAACGGCCGGGGGCTTCCCCTCGCCGCCGGTGTTCGCCGCACCGGGCACTGGGAGCGCGGTCGGCGCACTCCCTTGCGTCACCCCGATCGGGCCGGAGGCGGGAGTTCCGTGCTCCCGGGTCGGTCGCTGCGCCTTATTTTGCGCGCGGTGCCGTGGCGGTAGCCTCGAGCGCCCGCTACCTGGGCGTCTTCCGGTTATGCACAGGCTGAAACCCTGTGGATAACCCGGTCTCGGGACCTGTTGTGCCGCAACCGGAGTCGCATACTTCGAGCATGACGACACTTCGGCCACGTGGCCCGCTGTTGCATCCCCGGGTACCGATCCTGGTGCGCTCGACCGGCCAGGTGCAGCTGGGCTGGGATCCCGACACCGCCGTACTGTGCGACGCCCCGGGCTTGGAAACCCAGCAGGTCCTCGGGTTCCTCCGATTACTCGACGGCCTGAACAGCCGGCCCGCGATCATCTGGCAGGCGCGGGCACTCGGTCTCGAGCCGCAACCGGCAACGGCCCTGTTCGAGGTGATCGACGCGGCGGGCTTGGTGGTCCACCCACCCCAACCGGCGGGTTGTGTGCAGATCATCCGCGTGCACGGGGTCGGCCCGCTCGCGGAGGCGATCAGTGCCGGCCTGAGCGGGGCGGGAATCCGGGCCGCGCGTTCGCGCGATCATCGCGGTGATACGCATCGCGCGGTCGCGCCGGCGGATCTGGTTGTGCTGGCCGATGCGCTGATACCCGATCCGTGCCTGGTCCGCGAGTTGTTCCGGGCCGGGATCGCGCATCTGGCCGTGCGCGTGCGCGACGGTAAGGGCGTGGTCGGGCCGCTGGTGCTGCCGGGGGAGACGAGTTGCCTACGCTGTGCCGATCTCGCCCGGTCCGACCGGGATACGGAATGGCCCCGGCTGGCCGCGCAGTTGTACGGACGGATGGGGTACGCGAGCCCGGCCGGGATCGCGGCCGTTGCCGCGCTCGCGCTCGGTGAACTGGAAACCATCGTCGCCTGTGAGGCGGGTTCATCACTGGAAACGCTCGACGGCACGCTCGAGCTCGACCTCGCCACCCGCGAGCTGATCCGCCGGTCGTGGTCTCCACACGCGCGCTGCGGCTGCACTCCGTCCCGGAGGCAGGAGATCTTGTGATGACAATCACACTTCTTGGCGGGGTGGTAAATCTCTTCGGTTTTCCGTGGCAGATCAGCCGCTCCGTCGGCCATGATGGGGGAGTGTCTGAGATCGTGCGCCGGCCCATGTCCCGCAATGCGAAGTTAGCCAAGATTCCGCTCGGTGTGGCGGGCCGCGCCGCCGTCGGTTTCGGTCGCAAGCTGGCGGGTGGCGATCGCAAGGAGATCAACACCGAGCTGAACCAGAAGGCGGCCGAACAGCTGTTCACCGTCCTGGGTGAGCTCAAGGGCGGAGCAATGAAGTTCGGCCAGGCGCTCAGTGTGATGGAGGCCGCGGTTCCCGAGGAATTCGGCGAGCACTATCGCGAGGCCCTCACCAAACTGCAGGCCGCGGCCCCGCCGATGCCTGCCGCGACGGTGCACCGGGTCCTCGATCAGCAACTCGGCACCGACTGGCGCAAGCGGTTCGAATCGTTCGACGACACCCCGGCCGCCTCGGCCAGTATCGGCCAGGTGCACAAGGCGGTGTGGTCGGACGGACGGCCGGTCGCGGTGAAGGTGCAGTACCCCGGCGCGGACGAGGCGTTGCGCGCCGACCTGCGGACCCTCAACCGGATGACCGGCCTGTTCGCGAAGGTGATTCCCGGCGCCGATGTGAAACCGTTGCTGGCCGAGATCACCGAACGCACCGAGGAAGAACTGGACTACCGTAACGAGGCCGCCAATCAGCGGGCCTTCAGCAAAGCCTACGAGGGTCACCCGGAATTCGTGGTGCCCAAAGTGGTCGCGAGCGCACCCAAGGTCATCGTCAGCGAATGGCTCGACGGCACACCGGTTTCCGCCATCATCGCGGCCGGCGAAGCCGATCCCGAGGGCACTCGTATCCTGCGTAACCGGGTGGCCGGGCTGATGGGCCGTTTCCATTTCTCGTCACCCGAGATCGTCGGCCTGCTGCACGCTGATCCGCATCCGGGCAATTTCATGATCACCCCCGAGGGCAAGCTCGCGGTGATCGACTACGGTGCGTGCGCCCCGCTACCGGGGGGCTTTCCCGAACTTCTGGGCCGGGTGCTCGCGCTGGCCGTGGCCGAAGAATACGGCGAACTGACCGAGCTGCTGCATGCCAACGGCTGGGTGCTGCCCGGGAAGACGCTCACCGAACAGGAGATCGAGGACTATCTGCGTCCGTTCACCGATCCCATCCGCTCCGAATCGTTCCACTTCACCCGCCGGTGGATGCAACGCGTGGCCGGTAAGGCCACCGACTACTCCTCGCCGGAAATGAAAACCGCGCGAGCGATGATCCTGCCCGCCGAATACGTCATGATCTTCCGGGTGCTGGGCGGCTCGATCGGCATCTGCGCCCAGCTCGACGCCGAGGTGCCGTTCATGCAGCTGGCCGCGCGCTGGCTGCCCGGCTTCCGGGAAGAACGCGACAGCGCCTGAAACGCGAACGAGCCGCTCATCGGCGAAGCGATGAGCGGCTCGTTTCCGGTGCCGGCGCGTATCCGCGGGCGGCTCAGACACAGCTGGCGACCTTCCGCGGCCGGCCCCGCGGGCGCTTGCGGGCGATGACGACCCCCTGGTCGAAGATCTCTCCGCCCCAGACACCCCACGGCTCGCGCCGATCGATGGCGGCGCTCAGGCAGCCCTTACGGATCGGGCAGGATGCGCACAGCGCCTTGGCCTGCTCCAGTTGGACCGGGCTCTCGGCGAACCAGAGATCCGGATCACCCGCCCGGCAGGGCAGGGTGGCCAGCGGCTGAGTTCCGGGATCGGTTGCCACGGTGCGACATGCCACGTCAGTAGTGGCCTGCGGCCGACTCTGGGTGGTGGTGACCACGTCGTTCTCCTTCAGCTTGTTGTGCAGCGGTTCGGTGTTCGTGCTGCGAAACCGAGCCTTGTGAGCTGAAGGCCAGAAAAATGGCCACGGTTTCGCATCTGCGACCCGTGGCCAGGAGGTTCGGGGTGGTACCCCTAACCTGGTCGGCGGTCGGGCCGCCTGTTCACGGTCGCGTGGTGTCCTTTGCGGAGGCTTTCCTCTCGCTTATCGGCCACCGCGGGTGCTGCGGCGGGATCGATAGCGAGAGAGCCGGCGGCTGCGAAGGCAGCTGCCGGGTGCCAGATCGCGACGGACTGGTCCTGCTGTTCGACGATGTTCGGCTGATGCGAATAGCGCATGCGCGGTTGCGCACCGAAACGATCGATGCAGGACGGGCCGGTCCCCTGCAGAGCGAGGAACCCCCGGGAAGCAGCCGACAAGCGCGTATTCGGGATTACGGAAACGATTCCGCAATTCGTTGTGCCGTTCATCTGTCTGCCTCCCTCCTGTACTCGTGATCCGAATCTTCCAATGATGCGCGTGGATGTACCCTCCCGAGCGCGATTCCCACCTTAAGCAATCTTGCCGGGCTCGACAACCTATTTTCTACCTGCGGTTTTGCAGTCCGTCGGGCTACGGCTTCGACAGGGCCCGCCGCCGCGACCCGATGATCGCCAGAACCTCCGCGCCGTACTGCCGTAGCTTCGCCTCGCCCACACCGAGTGCGGCGAGTCCCGCCTCGTCCGCGGGCAGTTGTTCGGCAATCGCGGTGAGGGTGTTGATTCCGAGGATGCCGCGCGGGTCCACCGCGAGCTCGGCGGCCTTCTCCCGGCGCCAATCCTGTAGTGCGCCGAGGAGTTCCAGATCCGGTTCGCCCACACAGGTTTTGCACCGGCGCAGTAGCAGGGCTTCGGAATCGAGCAACACCCGGCCGCATACCCGGCACACCGGCCGCGGTGCCGCGGTACCGGTCCGGGTGGGTGCGGCGATCCGGGAGGCCGGGGATTCCTCGGGGATCAGGCCGGTGAGAAATCGGGAGCGCCGGCGGTGGCGGCGGTCACCGTCGCCCCGGGACAGCGCCCAGGACAGGGACAGGTGGATCCGCGCCCGGGTGACCCCGACATAGAACAGCCGGCGTTCCTCTTCGAGGGCGGCCGGATCGGCGACCGATCCGTCCCCGCCCAGCACATAGGTGATCGGCAGGGTGCCGTCGGTGAGCCCCACCAGGAACACCGCATCCCATTCCAAACCTTTGGCCGCATGCAACGACGCCAGGGTCACGCCCTGCACCGTCGGCGGGTGGCGCGCCTCGGCCCGGGCCGCGAGTTCGCGGAGCAGCCCCGGCGGGTCCAGCGCGGGCTGTTGCCCGGTCAGCTCCTCGGTGAGCCGCACCAGCGCGACCAGCGATTCCCAGCGCTGCCGGGCCTGTGCGCCGGCCGGGGCGGTGGTGGTGAGCCCGATCGGCGCCAGCGCCGCCCGGACCAGGGTGACCAGGTGTTCGCCGGTGCGTGCCGCCGCGGGTAGATCGTCGCGCGCCGCCGTCTTGTGCAGCTCCGCCACCGCCTGCCGGACCTCCGGGCGCTGGAAGAACATTTCCCCGCCGCGCACCTGGTAGGCGATATCGTGCTCGGTCAGCGCCTGCTCGTAGGCCTCCGATTGGGCGTTGATCCGGTACAGCACGGCGATCTCGGCGGCCGCGATGCCACCGGCCAGCAGGTCGCCGATGCGGCGGGCCACCGCCGCGGCCTCCGCGTGGAGGTCGGGATATTCGGCGAACTCGGGCTCCGGCCCGTCGGCGCGCTGACCGATCAGTTGCAGCCGGGTTCCGGCGATACGGCCCTTCGCCATCCCGATCACCCGGTTGGCGAGATCGACCACCTGCGGGGTCGACCGGTAATCACGTTCCAGGCGCACCACGGTGGCGTCCGGGTAGCGGCGGGAGAAGTCGAGTAGATAAGTGGGGCTGGCGCCGGTGAAGGAGTAGATGGTCTGATTGGCGTCACCCACCACCGTGAGGTCGTCGCGGTCGCCCAGCCAGGCGTCCAGCACCCGCTGCTGTAGGGGAGTGACGTCCTGGTATTCGTCGACGACGAAGCAGCGGTACCGCTCGCGGAACTCGTCGGCCACCGACGGATAGTCCTCGAGCGCGGCGGCGGTGTGCAGCAGCAGATCGTCGAAGTCGAGCAGGACACCCTCGGGTGTGGTCTTCAGTGACTCGTAGGCCGCGTACACCGCGCCGATCCGCGCCGCCGGGAACGGGATATCGCGGCGGTGGGTCGCGGCAGCGGCCGCGTAGTCCTCCGGCGCGATCAGCGCGGATTTCGCCCATTCGATCTCGCTCAGCAGATCCTTGACGCTGTCGGTGCCCGAGGCGAGCCCCACCCGGTTCGCGGCCTGGGCGACCACCGGGAACTTGCTGTCCAGCAGCCGCCACGGCACCTCGCCCACCACCTGCGGCCAGAAGTATCGCAGTTGGCGTAGTGCGGCCGCGTGAAATGTGCGGGCCTGCACGGTATTCGCCGTATCGCCCAAACCGAGGGTGCGCAACCGGCTCCGGAGTTCGCCCGCGGCCCGCGCGGTGAAAGTGACCGCCAGCACCTGGTCGGCGCGCACCTGCCCGGCCGCCACCAGATGCGCGATGCGATAGGTGATGGTGCGCGTCTTCCCGGTACCGGCGCCCGCGAGCACACACACCGGACCCCGCGGCGCGCGAACGGCGGCGGCCTGCTCCGGATCCAGTGCGGAGAGATCGACGGCTGCCACGCCGTCCATTGTGCACAGGCGCTCCGGCGGAGTCCGAGGCCGTACGGGTCGGCTGTCGCGAGCCTCTCACCCACCCGGCCGGAACACGTGGGCCCGTTACTGCGTTGGTTCCAGGCGTGAGTGATTCGACGCCCGATCTGACCATGTACTCCACGACCTGGTGCGGCTACTGCCGCCGGTTGAAAACCCAGCTGAAAGAAGCCGGGATCAGCTGGGTCGAGATCGATATCGAGGAGGATCCGGCCTCGGCGGAGTTCGTGGGCAGCGTGAACAACGGCAACCACGTGGTCCCGACGGTGAAGTTCGCCGATGGGTCGACGGCGACGAACCCGTCGCTGGCCGAGGTCAAGCAGGCGCTGGCCCGCCTGGCCTGAGCGCTTCGTGCCGGCCGTCCGCATGGGCCGGTGTGCCCCGGGCACGTTCCGGTTACCCGCGCGTGCCTGTCGGCGCCGGGCGGTTTCGGATCGCTAGTGTTGACCGAGTGAATCGTCGGATCATCACGCTCCTGGTCGCCCTGGTCCCCGTTCTGTTGCTCGGTGTGATCGGCAGCGCGTACACGGTGCCGTTCGTCGCGCTCGGACCCGGGCCCACCCACGACACCCTGGGGAAGTACGAGGGCCGCGAGGTCGTCGACGTATCCGGCGCCGAGGTGGACCGCACCGCCGGTCACCTCAACATGACCACGATTGCCATGCGTGACGGCCTGACGCTGTTCGAGGCGCTCGGCTTCTGGGTGAGCGGGCGGCACGGCATCGTCCCGCGCGCCGAGGTGTATCCGCCCGGTCTCACCCGCGAGGAAGTCGACAAGTCCAACGAGCAGGAGTTCAGTACCTCGGAGAGCAATGCCGAGGTGGCGGCGATGCGCCAGTTGAACCTGCCCACCGCGGTGCTGGTGCACGAGGTGGCCGAGCAGGCCGCGGCCCGCGACGTGCTGCGCCCGGACGACCAGATCGTCAGCGTGAACGGCACTCCGATATCGACCCCGGCCGATGTCGTCGCCGCGGTATCGAATCAGCCACCGGGCACGGTGCTGCCGATGGTGATCCGGCGCGACGGTGCCGAACAGACGGTGAACATCACCCTCGGTGCCCGCCCGGACGACCCTGCCAAGGGCTACCTGGGCGTCACCACCACCGAGGCCGCCGCACCGCCGATGAAGGTCGAGTTCTACCTACCCGATATCGGCGGCCCGTCCGCCGGTTTGATGTTCAGCCTCGCGCTGGTGGAGAAACTGAGCCCGGGCGATCTGGACGGTGGCTCGTTCGTGGCCGGCACCGGAACCATCGACGAGAACGGCAAGGTCGGCGCCATCGGGGGTATCCAATACAAGATGATGGCCGCGCGGGAAGCGGGGGCCGAAACCTTCCTGGTGCCGGCCGGCAACTGCAACGAGGCGATCCAGCGGGTGCCGGAGGGGCTGCGGCTGGTGCGGGTCGAGACGCTGGCCGGTGCGGTGCAAGCACTCGAAGACCTCGCGGCGGGCGGCCAGGCCCCCAGTTGTAGCTAGGGGTCTGCGGCACCCGGCCGGTGGGGAGCCCCGGCGCCCGGCCGAGCGCCGGCGATCAGTCGCCGGATTCCTCGAGTGTATGCCGCAGCGCCTCGACCACGTTCGGGGCGAGGTTCGGGTAGGTGCGCAGGTCCAGCGCGTCCTCTTCCTCGTCTTCGCTTTCGGGGCGTAACTGCAAGAGGCACAGGCTGTTTCCGGTGCGCAGTGCCGCCGCGAACAGGCGTGCGTCGCGGCGTTCCGGATGTGCGTGCGCGGCGGCCCGGCCGGCGGCATCGGCGGCATCGGCGTCGGCCAGCAGCGGAGTCAGGGCATCGTCGAGCGCGTCCTCGGCGTCCGGCGGCAGGACGACGATCTCCTGGACCAGGACACAACCGGCCACCGCGGGTGGCCAGCTGGTGGTCGCCAGGAATTCGTCCAGCGGCATGGTGCCGTCGGCCACCGAATCGGGCAGCGGGTCCTGGGCCACCGGAGTGAGTTCGTCGGTGGCGTCCACCTGATCGAGGAGCGCGGGTTCGGCGGCCACCAGATCGGCGGTGCGCACCAGCGCGAACATCTGCGGCGCTCTGCCCCAGCCCTCGGCGTCCACGAACTCCGCGACCTCGTGGACGGAACGGGCAAGGACGATTTCGGCATGCAGATCGGCGCTCACCGGTCCATCCTCGCATCCGGTGCCGCGACACCGCGCAACCCTGCGGTCGCGAAGATGTCCGTTTTCCGTAAAGTGGGCGCTGAGGGTCCGTACGGACCCGACCCGCAACAATTCGGACTGCGGCGCAGCGGCCGGTGGCGCTACCGGTTCGCCCGCCGCCGGACCCTGGAGAGTGGCATCGTGGGCATGCGCCCCCAAGCCGGTTTACCTTCGCTGTCCCGGCGCAGCCGTCTGCTGCTGCTGGCGGCGGTGGTGCTGGCCGCACTGCTGTTGGTAGGGCCGCGACTGGTCGACACCTACACGAACTGGTTGTGGTTCGGGGAGGTCGATTTCCGCGGCGTCTACCTGACCGTTCTACTGACCAGGGTCGCGATCTTCCTGGCGGTCGCGCTCGTCGTCGGCGCCATCGTCTGGCTGGCGCTGTTGCTGGCCTACCGATCCCGTCCGGTGTTCGTGCCGACCTCCGGCGCCGGCGATCCGATCGCCCGCTACCGCACCACGGTGCTGAGCCGCCTGAAACTGTTCGGACTCGGAATCCCGGTACTGCTGGGTGTGCTGTCGGGCCTGGTGGCGCAGTCGAACTGGGTGACGGTTCAGCTGTTCCTGCACGGCGGGTCGTTCGATCGCACGGAACCACAGTTCGGTCTGGACGTCGGTTTCTACGCCTTCGATCTGCCGTTCTACCGGATGGTACTGAACTGGCTGTTCGTCGCCGTGGTGATCGCGTTCTTCGCAAACCTGGTGACGCACTACATCTTCGGTGGCCTGCGGCTGACCGGACGGGAAGGCGTGCTCACCGCCGCGGCGCGGGTCCAGCTCGCGGCGCTGGCCGGAACCTTCGTTCTGCTCAAGGCCGTCGCGTACTGGTTCGACCGGTATCAGCTGCTGATGAGCAGCCGTAAGGAGCCCACCTTCAACGGTGGTTCGTTCACCGATATCAACGCGGTACTGCCGGCCAAGCTGATCCTGATGTCCATCGCGATCATCTGCGCGATCGCCTTCTTCGCCGGGATCGTGCTGCGTGACCTGCGGGTGCCCGCGATGGCGGCGGCGCTGCTCGTGCTCTCGTCGGTGCTGGTCGGGGCGGTGTGGCCGCTGATGGTCGAACAGTTCTCGGTGCGCCCGAACGCGGCGGAGAAGGAAAGCGAGTACATCGAGCGCAATATCGATGCCACCCGGCACGCCTACGGAATCACCGACGACAAGATCGAATACGTCGATTACAAGGGCGAGAGCAGTAAGAACCCGGTGAACGTGCCGGTCGACCATGCCACCATCGCCAACGCCCGGCTGCTCGACCCCAACATCCTGTCGCCGACGTTCACCCAGCTGCGCCAGCTGAAGAACTTCTACGGGTTCCCCGAGGAACTCGATATCGACCGGTACTCGCTCAACGGCCAGGTCCAGGACTATATCGTCGCGGCCCGTGAGCTCTCGCCGGCCACGCTGAGCGGTAACCAGACCGACTGGATCAACAAGCACACCGTCTACACCCACGGCAACGGTTTCGTCGCCGCACCCGCCAACCGGGTCAACCGGCCGCAGTCCGAAGATCCCAACGCCGCGGGCGGCAGCAGCGACTCCGGGTACCCGATCTTCCTGGTCAGTGATCTGTTCACGCCGCAGGATCAGCAGCGGATCAAGGTTCAGCAGCCCCGGATCTACTACGGTGAGCTGATCTCGCAGTCCGATCCCGACTACGCCATCGTCGGCACCGCGGAGGGCCAGGAACCGCGCGAGTACGACACCGACCAGGCGCGCTTCACCTACGACGGTGCCGGTGGCGTGCCGATCGGCAACTGGTTCAACCGGCTGGCCTTCGCCGCCAAATACGCCGAACGCAACATCTTGTTCTCCTCGGCGATCAGTGCCGATTCGAAGATCCTCTACAACCGCTCGCCGCGGGACCGGGTGCAGAAGGTCGCGCCGTGGCTCACCACGGACGGCAACGCCTACCCCGCGGTGGTCGGCGGCCGTATCAAGTGGATCGTGGACGCCTACACCACCCTGGACAACTACCCGTACGCCCAGACCACCTCGCTGGAAGGCGCGCTCGAGGACAGTATCGACCAGCGCACCGGCCGGTTGCTGCCGCGTAAAGAGGTCAGCTATATCCGCAACTCGGTGAAGGCGACCGTCGACGCCTACGACGGCACGGTCGAGCTGTACGAGACCGATCCCACCGACCCGGTCCTGAAGGCCTGGCGCGGAGTGTTCCCGGACGCGGTGAATCCGGAGAGCGAGATCAGCCCCGAGCTGCGCGCGCATTTCCGCTACCCGGAGGACTTGTTCAAGGTGCAGCGCGAGATGCTCACGAAGTACCACGTGGACGATCCGCGCGAGTTCTTCACCAACAACGCGTTCTGGTCGGTGCCCGCCGATCCGACGGTGGAGGGTGTGTCGGCCAGCCAGCCGCCCTACTACGTGCTGCTCGGTGATCCGGAGACCGCCAAGCCGGTGTTCAATCTGACCAGTGCGATGGTCGGCTACAACCGGCAGTTCCTGTCGTCCTATATATCGGTGAACTCCGACCCCGAGGGCTACGGCAAGTTCAGGATTCTGCAGCTACCGACAGATACCCAGACCCAGGGTCCGCAGCAGACCCAGAACACCATGACGACGGCGCCACAGGTCTCCCAGGAGAAGACCCTGCTGTCGAACTCGAACAAGATCAGATATGGCAATCTGCTGACCTTGCCCGTGGCCGACGGCGGCATCCTCTATGTCGAGCCGTTCTACAACGAACGGAATACCGGCCAGAACACGGCGACGTTCCCCCAGCTGCTGCGCGTGCTGGTGAGCTATCGCGATCAGGCCGGAAGTGTGAAGGTCGGCTACGGCTCTACCTTGGCCGATGCGCTGAATCAGGTCTTGCCCGGCGCCGGCGCGCTGGCGACACCGTCGGGCGGCGATCCGGCGGTCCGGCCCAGTCCCGGCGCGGCGCCACCGGCCACCGAACCGGAAGATCGGCCCGGGGACCAGGGTGCCGCCGCAAACGGGGGTACCGCCCCACCGCCGACCGGTGGTACGGGTTCGGCCGCTCAGGACGCTGCGGCGGCGGAACTGAACCGGAAGATCGAGGCGGTGCGCACCGCGATGCGCACCGGAAACTTCGAGGACTTCGGCCGGGCGCTCGACGAACTGGAGGCCGCGGTCAAGGCCTACCAGGACGCCGGTAGATAAGGGCGTTACGCCGGCTCCCGAGGTCGGTGCGGCGGATAACGTAAGAGGCGCTGCCATCCGGAAGGGATGGCAGCGCCTCTTTGTCACGCTGTGTCCGGCGCTGTATTACGCGCCGGGCGGTGTCACAGGTACGAACCGCACACCGGCCAGGCGCCGGGGCCCTGGGTGGCGAGCACGTTCTCGGCGACAGCGATCTGCTCCTCGCGGCTGGCGTTGCTCGCGAGGCCGGTGCCGCCGTTGGCCTCCCAGGTGCTCTGGGTGAACTGCAGGCCGCCGTAGAAGCCGTTGCCGGTGTTGGTGGACCAGTTGCCGCTGCTCTCGCACTGGGCGACAGCGTCCCAGTTGCCCGAGTAGGCCGAGGCGGTGGCGGTGGAAAGACCGAACGGTACGGCAACGAGAGCCCCGGCAATAGCGGTCAGGCCGAGGGCGCGGGTGCTGAACTTTCGGGTCTTGGTCATATGCGAATCCCTCCCTGTGCCCACCGGCAGCGCGTTGGAAGCTGCGTGCCCCTGTCCCCAGGTGATGTCGGGGTTTGATCCGAACCGTGGGACAGGGTCTCCGGTGTTCTCCGGTTCGGCCGGCCCGTCCCGGTCTGGTCGGGGCCTGGCAACGACCGTAACGAAGAAATCTCCGCAGATCACGTATCGATAACTATCAATATCTGGATTGGCGTAGACCGGGAATATGTGGAAATCTGCTGGTCATAATCGGATTTTCAGCTACCCAGCCGATTGCTCGATAACACAGAAATGTGACGGGGATCACCGTGAAATCGTAATTCGTGTCACCCGTATCCGGTTCGAGATCGGGGGCAATCGCTCGGTTAACGTTCGGGTACGAGGCTCGGTGGATAGGTCTCGGCGGCGCGTCGGCCGAGTTGCTCGCTTTTCGCCCGGAGTCCGCGCCTGTGGCTTCCTTCGTGGGTTGATCGAGTCGTGAAAAGTGTGTTGACCTGGCGATTTGGCATATTCTCGGGGCCGTGTGTAATGTTGTGTTCACCCAACGCGGGGTGGAGCAGCTCGGTAGCTCGCTGGGCTCATAACCCAGAGGTCGCAGGTTCAAATCCTGTCCCCGCTACTACCGGGAAGGCCCCGGAGAGGATGTCCTCTCCGGGGCCTTCCTCATGTCACGGCGTGTCTCCGTCCGTCTCTCCTTGCCGTCCCTGGTGCTTTTGCTGGGGAAACCCACGGCGTGCCATGGCGTCCGCCGAAAGCCGGCGGACTGTCCTGACGTGTGATCGGCGGGCAGCTCGGCGCCGGATTCCGCCCGGGTGCGGGGTGGGGGTCGCGATATTGCGCCGGTCGTGGCATTGCCGAGCCCATGCCAGGCGGCTTTGAGTGCCCTGCAAGGATGGCTCGTGTGCCGAATGGGAATGAACCGGCAAATGATCGGCTATCGATTGCTTGTGAACGAGTGGCTACTCGCGTAGCAGGGGGCGCTATCGGGTATGGGCAGTTCGAGAACCCGGTGCAACCAAGTATTTTCGCGATGCACGAGCAATTGTTCGTTGAATTGCATCCGTGTAATTCGGTATCCCGGCCGTCGCCGAGGTCGCACGCCGGCAACGGGCGTGCCGGGCACGGTCGCGAACATCGCGTGGACGCAACGCATCCGACGGCGCCCGGCCCGCCGGTCGGTAGGCCCGCCGGTGCCTTCGCCCTGCCGCAGGACGCCTGTCCGGGCGTAGCCGTTGCCGGACGGTACCCGGAACTGGTTTGCTGAGACGCGCTGCCGCGAACCCGGAGGATCACCTGTCATGCCGTCGAATTTCACGCTCAGGGCCGTCAATACGGTGCACCGGGCCCTGCTGCGTCTCAGCTTCGGACGTCTGGGCACCGAGTACTTCGGGATGCCGGCCCTGGAGCTGATCACCATCGGCCGGAAATCCGGCCGGCCGCGCTCGGTGATGCTCACCGCCCCGATCGTCGACGGCGACGAGTACCTCATCGTGGCCTCCCGGGCCGGCGACCCGACCAATCCCGCGTGGTACCACAACCTCCGCGACAATCCCGCCGTGGAGGTCTCGTTCCGCAACGGGCCACGCAAACCGATGACGGCGCATGTGCTGTCCGCGGAGGAGCGGGCACCGCTCTGGCCGAAGATTGTCGCCGACTACCCCGTGTACGGCGACTATCAGGAACGAACCACGCGCGAGATCCCGCTGGTGCGGCTCACGCCGCGGTGACCGGCCGCGCCGGGGCATCACCTGCCCGGCGCGACGGGGCCGGGTCAGGCGTTGTGCGTGAGGGTGGGCGGGACCGGTTCCGGTTCGCCGGCCGTAGCCGCCGATCCCGGATCGGTCATGATGTCACGCCACCACGAATCCAGCCTGCTCGGTTCGGGCCAGATCACGGGGGTGTGCTCGGCGGTCGTTTCCACGTCGTTCTCCTCGGGGCCGGTGTTGTCGGGCATCCTTGCCTCCTGTACGCGTGGTGCGCCGGCGGGTCGCCGCGTGTGGGCACGCAGTTTTCGATTTCGCCGCCCCCCGAAAACCGGTTCGCCAGGAATTCCCGCGACCGAGCAACGTTGTGACAGCAGATCGCCGGACCCGCCCGGTACCAAATGTGCCGTAATTCTAGCCTTTTTCGATCGAACTGCACACGGATTCGCCGGGCCCCGATTCCTCCGATCAGAAGTGGGCTCGTCGAACCCATCGGCCGGTAGTGTGGATCAGCTTGTGCGGGAAGCACTTCCGAGGGACCTGGCCGTCGCGATAAACGATCATGAACGACATAACGACCGGTACGTCGAATATGGCCGTGGCATTACGGGCGCGTGGTGGAAATCCACCATTAATGTATGTGTAAATGTTCTTTCATTTGCCGTTGCAGCGGTGCCGGGGCAGGTGAAATCGATGTGAAGAAGTGCCCGGCGGCCGTGTGCCGGTGTCTGCCGGGCGGTCGGCGTATCGCCGTAGGCAGCCGTGCGGCTGGGTAGACTGCCCGGCATGTCGGTGGCTTCGCCGCGGTCGCGGATCCCGGGGGCGGTGAACGGCTACGAGGCGCGCTGGGCGCAGCACAACACCGAACGGCAGCGGATGATCCTGCGGGCCGCCGTCGAACTGCTCGAGGAGAAACCGCCCGGTGCCGAGATCCCCGTGCTGCAGATCGCGAAACGGGCCGGGGTGGCCAAATCAGTGCTCTACCGGCAGTTCAACGGGCGCGACGATCTCGATCGGCGGATCCGCTCGTATCTGATCGACGATCTCGGGGCGGTACTGGACGCGCAACTGGACGTGACCACCGGATCGGTGCGCGAGATCATCACCCGCACGGTGCGGGCAGTGGCGGACTGGATGGGCGATCACCCCAATCTCACCGCCTTCGCGCGGTCGGGGCCGCCGGCGGGCGGCCCGGACAACACCGATGCGATCAGCAGCCTGAAGCTGCGGATATCGGCGCGGTCACGCGAACTGATCGAGGCGATCGCCGAGATCGTGGGTATCGACGCGGCGGCGCTCGAGCCGGTGCCGTTCGCCGTGGTGACGATGGTCGAAGGCGTGCTCGCCGCATGGGTCGCCGAGCCGCGGCCCACGCGTACCCGTGCCCAGGTAGTGGCGGATCTGGCCGACTATGCCTGGTACGTGCTCGACGGCGCGGCCAAGGGGGTCGGCATCGCGGTGGATCCCGACCGGGAGCTCGCCGAGGTGATCGCCCGCCTCACCGCGGGCTCGTGAGCGTGGACCGGGCCGGACAGCGCCGGCCGGCCCGGCCGGTCCGGATCAGGCCACTGCGGGCCGTATCCGGCGTTCCGGTTCGCTGCGGTAGCGTGCGCGATCGCCGTCTATACCCAGGGCCCGCCACAGCCGTTTGGTGACCGGGTTCATCAGCCCCAGCTCATCGGCGAGGGTGCGCATATCGCCGAAATAGCCGGCCAGGATGCCGCGGGCATGCGGGCTGCGCCAGAACGCTTCCTTGATGACTTCGCGGGGAATATCGAACCGGCGCGCGAACTCGGGCGGCGGTGCCATGATCTCCCCGGCGAGCCAGCGCAGCGCCAGCGGGAAGGAGACCCCGCACAGCGCGGTGGGGATCGGGCCGAGCTTCGCGATATGCGCGCGCAGGAATTCGCCGGCGAACGAGATGTGACGGGCTTCCTCGGCGATATGGATCTCCATCGCCCGCACCACCAGCGGCGGCAGATTCGCGCCGTTGCGGATCATCGCCTTCTGGTAGTGGTCGATCGGTTCCTCGCCGCCCAGGATGCCGAGGAACAGAACGACATGCGCGTATCCGCCGGCCACACCGATGAACGGGGACAGCGCCCGGAAGATCGGGCGCATACCGGGAACGTCGTCGCCGATCCGGTTCACCAGTTCCTGGAACATCTGGATGTGATTGCACTCTTCGGTCATCTCGTGCAAGCAGTAGCGGAACTCCGGGGACCCGTTGGGAAGTTTCGCGATGTACTGCATCATGCCGCGGATGAGCACGGTTTCGAAGGCCGCGCCCACCTTGATGGCATTGGCGATCCGCCAGCGCCCGATCTCGATCTGCTTCTCGGCCGGCAGCTGCCGGTACCAGCTCGTGGCGCCGAGGGGATCGTAGTCGGGCGAGAGGATCCAGCGTGGATCGTCCCGGTCCAATGCGAGTTCCGGCGCGTCCCAATCGATATCGAGGTATGGGTCGAACCGGCGGCGAACCGAGCCCTCGGACAGCGTTTCCAGCATCTCGCGGTACCGGGCATCCAGTTTCGGAGCCCGGGGCAGAGTCGACGGCGTCATCGGTGCCTCCTCGTGCGTATGGCATACATCTCTCTACGGAAAATTTACCGGTACTCGGCGTCCCAGTAAATAGCCCGCAGGACGAGCGCTGCCGAATCGTGTCCTGACCACGGATGATGGCTGAATTCTGGTGTCCTTGCCGCGGTGAGTTCCGACGATCCGGAGGTCCCGAGCTCCGCCGGTCTCCCCATGACGGCGGCCGGATCGGCCGCCGACGGTGTCGGCCGGATCCGGGACGGACGATGTGCATGCGTGCCCGCCACCCGGGGAGTGACGGGGTCCTGCCGAGACCCGGCAGGCCGGGTACGGGTCGATGGGCCGGCCGTGCGACGGGGCGCCGCCCCGGCCTGCCGATGGTCTCGGCGCGACCGTGCGCCGGCCGGATTCTCAGGCGATGGGGTGGGTGTAGACGCGCAGTGTCTCGATACGCGGCGCCACCCGGTCGAAGTCGGCGATCAGCAGCACGGGGCCGTCCGGGGTCTCTCCGCTGATGGTCACCGATCGGCCCGCCGCCAGAGTTTTCCCGCAGCGCAGCCCGCGTGCACGCACAGCCAGTTCCGCCGGCGAGATCGCCTCTCCCGCCCACAACCGCACAGTATCGCGGCCGCCGGCGAGCGTGGTCACCGTCGCCGTATCGCCCGTGGCGGCGGCCGCGCACAACCGGTGGGTGATTCGCTTACCGGTCCGGCCGATCCCCGTGCACGCCTGGGCCATACCGGTCAGTCCGGCCACGCCCTGGTTCCGCAGCAGGAGGCCGCCGAGGCGGGTTCCGGCGCGCAGACCCGCGATTCCGGTGCCCATGAGCTGGGCGACCATGGGCAGCAGTTCCCAGTAGGCGGCGAGATGGGCGATCCGCAGTGCGCCGTCTTCCTCGGTGAGCTCGTAACGCAGATGCATGGGTACCCGCACCTGGGCGCCGGTCGACATGGTGATCGTGATGGTGAGGTCGCGCAGCACGGTTGCGGGACCGGCGAAATCGTGTGCCACATCGAAGACGATGTCGTTGGGCGCGATGAACGTCTCGTAGAACCGGGTGATCGCCTCGTGCCCGGTATGCGGTGCCGAACCGACCGGATCGTTGACCACCGCGTCGCGGGCGAACAGTCCGACCCAGGCGGCCCGGTCGTGTGCCGCCACCGCGCGCGGGGAGGCCAGGACGGCATCGCGTAGCTCCGTGGTGGTCGGGTCGAGCGGCACGGCGTCTCCTTCGGTGTCCGGGATGGCGGCCATAGTAGAACACGTTCTATCGGCTCCGGGTGGGTATCGGGCCGCCTGCGTGTGAAGATGTCGGTGCGGTGCGGCATCATCTGTGCACGCAGCTATTGGACGAAACAGTGAGATTGCCCCCGGAGTGCCCATGCCGTCGCGAACATCCTCGAACGCGAAGCCGAAACCGCTGTCCGACAAAGACCTCGAGCAGATCGCCGCGGAGATCGAGGCCGGCCGTCCGCCGATGGTGTGGTTCACCGCCGCGGCGGTCGGGGTCACCGAAGGGCGGTCGGGCAAGGTGGTCTCGCTCGGCGATCCGGCCGACGGTGATTTCCTGCAGATCCGCCCGACCGGGTCCAAGGATGTACTGTCCTTCGGGCCCACCGAGGTGACACTCGCCAAACCACCGCGGGATCGGCCGGCTCCCGCGCCGGCGCCGAAAGCCGCGTCCGAGCCGAAACCGATCCCCGAGCCGAAGGAAGCGCCCGTGCCCACCGCTGTGTCCCAGTCCGCGTCCGATAAGCGGGCGCCCGAACCCGCTGCCACGTCCGCGAACAAAACGGCCGCCGAGCCGAAACCGGCTCCCGCGCCGCGGACCCCGGCCCCCGCCAAGGCGGCCAAGGCCCCCGCGGCCCGTAAGACGAAGGCGCCGGAGGTCGTGGTCACCATCAACGGCACCGCGGAAGGCGAATGGACCGTCGATGTGACCAGCGGCAAGAAACGCACCGCGAGGGCGGTACCGGTCTCCGGGCCGGCCGTGGCGCAGGCGGCGAAACTGCTGCACCCCGAAGTCGCCGAGGTGGTGGAGGGGCTGCTCGAGTCGGTACGTGGTGCGCAGGAAGCCAAAGTGCAGCAGCTGCAGGCGGAATTGGAGCAGGCCCGGAAACTGCTCGAGGAACTCTCGGACTGAACCCGGGCGCCCGGGCCCGTGCCGAGTACTGCTCGCGCGGCGGGCCGGGCTTTCCGGCCGCAGACCGGGCGGGGCTCGCCCCGGTGTCTCGGATCAGACCGCTGTTTCCCGCGGCTGCCAGCCGTGCTGGATCGGCTCCGCGGGAGTGTGGCGCATGGCGTCGTGGAACATGTAACCGAAGCCGCGGCGTTTGGCCAGGTACATGGCCGCGTCCGCGTCGCGGATCAGATCGTAGACGGTAGCGTCCGTATCGCGCGGGCCGTCGCAGGCCAGGCCGATACTGGCGGTGAGTGGCACCTCGCCGATGGTGAGCTGGAACGGTTTCATGAAGGTGCCCAGCAGGCGTTCGGCCATTTTGGTCGCCTCGTCCCGGTCCAGCGGTGCCAGCACGATGAATTCGTCACCGCCGTACCGTGCCACCACATCGTCGCGGCGCACCGCCGAACGGATCCGGCTCGCGGCTTCGGCGATCAACTCGTCGCCGACCGCATGCCCGTAACTGTCGTTGATCGCCTTGAACTCGTCCAGATCGATGAACAGCAGGCACAGCGGCCGCTCCGCCCAGTCCTGGTGCTCCCGGTGCAGGACCCGCAGCAGCGCCGAACGATTCAGCAGGCCGGTGAGCGGATCGTGATCGGCCTGGTACTGGGCCTGCCGTTCGCTACGTGCGCTACGCCCGATGGCACGTTCGCTGCGGATCAGCAATCCGATGAGCAGCAGCGCCAGCACGCTGGAGACGATGACCTGGTCGAGCGGGCTGAGCGGTGCCCGGGCCACCGGAACGAGTGACGAAACCACCAGGGCCACCGCGATAACGCTGGCCCGCTGGCGCGAATGGTGCAGCCGGATCGATCGCGGTGCGCTCAACGCCCGCATCGTCGGATGCAATGCCGCCGCGCCGACCGCCACATAGGCGGCCAGTAACGGGAGCAACAGCACATCCGGATCCACCGTTATCGCACCGGCGGCGGTCAGGCGGTAGCCGATATCGGTGAGCAATGTACCGCCCACCCCGAGATGCAGCAGACGCAGCGAGGTTTCCGAACGACTGGAGGTCGCCAGCGAATGGGCCAGCAGGGTGAGCATCAGGGCGTCGAACACCGGAAAGACCACTGCGGTCAGCGTGTTCATATCCGCCTGCGCGGAGTGCAGGACGGGGGCGATGAGGAATATCCACGAGGCCAGCAGCGCGCCGAGCCCGATCAATCCCGAGTCCAGCAGGACGTCCGGATGCGCCCGGGCCTGGCGTGGCCGCAGCCAGAGCGCCGCTGCCAACGCCGTAGCGAGGTATCCCGTGAGAGTGCAGATCTCGTCGAGGGGGGTGGACGCCGCCGGCGTCAGTTCGCGGACCACGGTACCCGTGGCGAACGGGACGGTGGCCACCGCGACCAGATACCAGGGCAACGCCGGTTCCGGCCGGTGCCGGCGTATACCGATCACGATTGCCGCCATGGTGCCCAGCGCGACCGATACCGCCACGAAAAAGGACAGCACGCGGGAATCGATGACCAGGTGAACCGCGACCGCCGAACCGGCGACCGCCGAAACTACCGCCCAGCAACGTATCCCGTGAAAACCGTACCGTCCTGCACGCTGTGGATCGCTGATGATCATCAGCCCCCCTTGTGGTCGCTCCATTCCCGGTGAAATCGAGCCGCGTCTCAGGTCGGAAATCCTTGTCTGTCGTGCTCTACCTGCCCAGCGAGCGGCGGCTGACGAAACCGAGTCTTCCTGTACGAGGGGATGTCCGAGCCGAACGCGGGACGTTCGACCCCAAAACTGGACTATTGGTCCGATGATGACATGCACTGCCGAATTTGTCGCTGTCTTGGCACAACAACGTTGTAACGGGTGTCTCGATCGCCGGTGGGGTACCGACCGATCGCCGGTCACGGCTCGTACGGTGGTCCGGTGACAGAACGCGAGAGGACCGATCCCCGGCGCAGCTGGTCGGCGCCCGGCCGGGTCAATCTGATCGGTGAGCACACCGACTACAACGACGGATTCGTCCTGCCGATCGCGATACCGCTCGCCGTCACCTGCCAGGGCGTACGGCACGCGGACGAGCTGGTTCGGGTGCAGTCGCGGCAGCGTCCGGCGGAACCGGTGCGCCTGCCGGCGGCGTCCCTGGCCGCCGAGCGGGATCGGGTCCCGGGCTGGGCGCGCTACCCGCTGGGTGTGCTCGCGGAGTTCGCGCGGCGCGGATACCCGATCGCCGGGCTGGACCTGGAATTCGACGGCGACGTCCCGGCCGGTGCGGGACTGTCCTCGTCGGCGGCGCTGTGCTGTGCCACCGCGGTCGCGGTGCGTGACCTGTCTGCGCCGGATACCGGCGACCGGGAACTCATCGATATCGCGCGCGCCGCCGAGAACGACTACGTCGGCGCGCCCACCGGGATACTCGATCACGCCGCCTCGATCCTGTGCACGGCCGGACATGCGCTGTTCCTGGACGTCCGTGCCTTTCGGAGCGCGGAAACCGGTGGTTTCGAACAGATTCCGTTCGATCTGGCCGCGACCGGCCTGCGGCTGCTGGTCATCGATACCGGTCAGACCCATGAGCACGCGGGCGGGGGATATGCCACCCGCCGCACCGAATGCGCGGCCGCCGCGGAAGCTCTCGGGGTGGGTTCACTACGCGATATCGGCAGTATCGCCGAGCTGTCCGCCCTCACCGACCCCGTGCTCTACCGGCGCGCCCACCATGTGGTGAGCGAGAACGACCGGGTGCGGAGTTTCGCCGGGTTGCTTCGCGAAGGCGAGGACCCGCGCTCGATCGGCCCCCTGCTGAACGAGGGCCATGCCTCGCTCCGCGATGATTTCGCCGTCTCCACCGAGATCCTGGATGCCGCCGTCACCACCGCACAGGAAGCCGGTGCGTACGGTGCCCGGATGGTGGGCGGCGGATTCGGGGGCAGCATTATCGCGCTGGTGGACACTTCCGATGCCGAGCGGGTCGGCGAGGCGGTCCGGCAGCGCCTGGCGGATCTGGGGTTCCGGGCCCGAACCTTCGAAGCCATTGCCGCGGCGGGAGCCGGCCGGGCCCGGTGAACCACACTGTTCGACGGGTCGTTTCCGCGCCGGCTCCGGCGTGCTCGCCGAGTGTTCAGCCTGCTGCCGCCCTCGGCCGGCGGACCCGGCCGAGGATGATGTCGAGCACCAGGAAGGCGAGCAGGCTGAGACCGAACACCGGCGCGAACCAGCCGATCAGCGTGGCCGCCACCAGGACCGGCACGGCGAGTTTCACCGACCGCCGCAGGACGCCGCGGCGCGGGGGTTTGCCCACGGCACGCCAGGTGCCGGCGGTGGCCGGGCGGCGGCGCCACCACATGAGATAGCCGCGCACGATCACCGTGATCAGGCCGACCATGGCCGCCAGCAGTAGCAGCTGGTTGAGCAGGCCGAACATCAGACCCATATGCAGCTGGATACCCCAGTTGGCCAGTTTGGCCATCAGGTTCCACTCCGAATAAGGCAGCCGGTCGGTGATCGTGCCGGTGGCACCGTCGACCGCGACCGCGTCGACGGTGAGAGTTCCCGACATCCGCCGTTCCTTCACCGCGAAGGCGCCGCCGTCGCCGGCCGGAACACTGATCTCGGCGGGCTGGGTGACCCCTGCGTCCCGCGCGGCGGCGACCACGGTGTCCAGTTGCCGGACGCGCTCGGCCGGAACCGTATGGGTGACGGCGGGCCCGCCGTGGTGGCCGGAATGGCCGGAATGATCCGCGGGCGCCGCGTCCGGTAATGCGGTGTCGACCGCCGGCGTAGTCCAGCTGAGGTTCTCCCGCAATTGCTCGATATTGGCGCCGGCGTAGGTCGACCAGGTCAGCCCGGTAGCCGACAGCAGCAGCAGGACCGGCAGGATCCACACCCCGACCGCTGCGTGCCAGTTCAGCCGGCGTTCGCGGGGGTTGCGGGTCAGGTCCGGAGCGAACAGCCAGGCCGGCGAGTTGCGCTGCCGGCGCGCCCGCACCCGGCGCACCCACAACACCAGTCCGGCCAGGGCGATCAGCCACAGCCACGACGCCGCCGATTCGGAGTACAGCCGGCCCGGTTCACCCAGGTGCAGATGCCGGTGCGCCTGCGAAATCCAGGCCCGCAGCGGTAGCGCGCCGGAACTGCCGTACACGATCGCTTCGCCCACGGGTCGCGCGGTGACCGGATCGACGAAAACCGACCGGCGCTCGGATTCGCCCAGCGCGGGGTCGCTGAACAGCACGCGGGTCGTCTCGCCCGGTGCGGGCGCCGGTGCCACGGCCACCAGGGTGAGGTCCGGGCGCGTGGCGACGCCCGCACCGACCTGCTCCGACAGCGGTCGCTGCGGGCCCTGCGAATCGGTGTACAGCAGGTCCCGGTCGGTGAACGATTCCAGGGTGGGTGAGATCGCGTAGAGGGCGCCGGTCACCGCCGCGATCAAGAGGAACGGGCCGACGAAGAGGCCGGCGTAGAAATGCAGCCGGAGCGTGAGCGCCCGGAAGGCACCCCTGCTCGGCGCAGTCGTGGTCGTCGCCGGGGCGGCTGGTTCGCGCGCCGCGGCGACCTCGGTGGTACTCAAGGTTGGTTACCTACGTCCTGTGCTGGTTCGGCGCACGTCGGATACCTCCGGTGCGCGCATACCTCGGCAGCCGACAACGGGCAGCCGGAGAGGTGGAAACCGGCGCGAACAACGCGCCCCATGCGGGAGGCGATGTTTGCGGCCGGCCGGATATCAGACCAGGACGCCGGCCGGTGGGGCCCGGGTTTCGCAGGATCCGGTGACGAGAATGCGCGGAACCACCCGGTCGCGATGCGCGATCCGGAGCACCACGGGGCCGGTAACCGCTGGTGCCCGCAGGAGCAGGGGGAGCACGCGGGCCAGGGCCGCCGCGCAGATCCGGTAGGCGGATTCGGCGCCGCGGACCACCAGGGCGGCGGCGCCGGCGGCCAGCACATGCGCCGCGATCATTGCCGGGGACAGTTGCAGATCACCGTGGTGCAGATGGCCGGACCCCCAGCCCAGACAGATATGACCGAGCAACTGTCCGGCCGCCAGCGCGGCGGTCAGCCCGACCGCACCTGTGCGCAGTGGACGCAGACCCGCGACCAACGCGCCCAGCAGCGCGGCGCAGGCACCGAGCAGCATGATCGACGTGCTGTCCGGGACCGTGGTGGGCGCGGCCCACCCATGAGCGCCCACGGAGACGGTACCCGAGATCAGGCCGGCCACCGCACCGCGAACGCGGGCGGTGTCGCGAGCGCCCACCACCCGGGCGGAGCCGAACCTGATACGCACCCGCTGATGATAGCCGTGTTCATCGGCGCGCCGGGATCAGTCGCCGGGGTCCAGGTCCGTCAGGGGTTTGCGGAGCAGTTTGCCGGTGGCGTTGCGGGGGAGTTCGTCGAGGAAGATCACTTCGCGGGGGACTTTGTAGCGGGCCAAGTTCGCCTTGACGTAGTCCTTGATCTCCTGGGGATCCCGTGCCGAATCGGGGCCCGGGACCACCACGGCCCGTAACCGCTTGCCGTAATCCCGGTCGTCCACGCCGACCACCGCGGCCTCGAGTACATCGGGGCGGTTCGCGATGAGATGCTCGACCTCCTGCGGGAAAACGTTCTCCCCACCGGAGACGATCATGTCGTCGTCGCGGCCGTCGATGAACAGCAGGCCCTGCTCGTCCAGATGCCCGACATCACCGGTGGACATCATTCCGTCCACCTGCTCCTTGGTGCGGCCGTCGGTGTAGCCCTTGAACGCGTGCGGGTTGTCGATGAAGATCGTGCCGGTCACACCGGATCGGGTGATCCGTTTACGGTTCTCGTCGTACAGCGCGATCCGGACCCCGACCGGCGGCCGGCCGGCCGTGGTCGGTGCGGCGCGGAGTTCTTCCGGGGTGGCCACGGTGATCACGGCGCATTCGGTGGAGCCATACAGGTTGTAGAGCACATCGCCGAAGTATTCGCCGGTGCGCACCACCACATCCGGTGGGATCGCCGAACCGGCCGCGAAGATCACCCGCAGCGAGGAGACGTCGTAGCGGTCCAGGATTTCGCGCGGCTGGTCGAGGATGCGCTGCAGCATGGTCGGCACCACGATGAGCGAATCCGCCCGGTACCGCTCGATATTGGCCAGTGTGAGTTCGGGGTCGAAGCGCCGTTGCTGGAAGATCACCCGGTTGCCGAGGCCGAGTCCGAGGCTGAACTGGGACAGTCCGGTGCCGTGGAAGATCGGTGCCGCCATCACCATGGTGCCGTTACTGGGCAGCGGCACCCGGTCGATGAACTGAGCGGAGATGAACGGGCTCACCTTGTCGCGCGGTGCGCCCTTGGGAGTGCCGGTGGTGCCGCTGGTCAGGATGACCGTCCCGCCGGGTTTGCGCGGGGGTGACAGTGGGGCGGTGGACTGCCCGGCGGAGACCGATTCCACCGTGGGAATCGCGGAGTCGGCGTTGTGGGTTTCGTCCACCCAGGTGAGGATCCGCGGAATGGATTCCGGGATCGCGCTCATCAGCTCGAAGAACTCGCTGTCGTGCAGAACTGCCTTGACCTTTTCGCGTTCGGCCACATCGGCGAACTGGGGTTTGGCGAACCCGGTGTTCATCAGTACCGCACGCAGGCCGAGTTTCCCGGCGGTGAGCATGCTCAGCACCATGCCGCGGTGGTCGCGGGCCAGGATGGCGACCACATCGCCGGCGTGCAGCCCACGCTCGGCGAGCCCGCGCGCGAAGGCATTCGACTGTTCGTCGAGAGCCCGGAAGGTGAGTTCGCCTTTTTCGTCGACGATCGCGGGGGAATCGGGCCGATCCTGCACGGCATGCATGACGACCGCGGCGAACGGGCCGTATTTACTCGCATTGACCATCGACTTGACGGCGTGGTCGACCCGGAGCGGATCGAACAGGCCGCGTTTACGCATGACGTTCACGGCCAGTGCCATATCGCCGGCCTTGCGAACGGGGCCGGGCAGCGACAATGTCATCGGCGACAACCTTCCGCGGCGTAACCGCCGGGACCGGCGATCTGCCTGTTCGAGCTCCAGTGCTGAGCCAACCCTAGCAACCTCGCCCGCCGGTGCGCCGACATTGTCTCGGACAGTAGTGAAACCGGGACATCATTGTGGGATGTCCCGGTTTCGGCCGTCGAGAGAGGTTGTCAGACCTCGTATTCCACGAGCACCCGGCGCAGCAGTTTGCCGGTGGGGTTACGCGGCAGATCGTCGAGGAACACCACCTCGCGCGGCACCTTGTACCGGGCCAGGTTCTCCTTCACGTAGGTCTTGATCTCGTCCTCGGTGGGGGTGTGGCCCGGTTCCGGGACGATGAACGCGCGCAGGCGCTTGCCGAACTCCACATCGTCGACCCCCACCACGGCGGCGTCGAAGATGTCCTCGCGCTCGAGCAGCAGGTTCTCCACTTCCTGCGGGAAGACGTTCTCGCCGCCGGAGACGATCATGTCGTCGTCGCGGCCGTCGACCATCAGCAGGCCGTCTTCGGTGAAGTGGCCGACATCGCCGCTGGACATGTAGCCGTCGATGATCTGCTTGTGCCGGCCGTCGGTGTAGCCCTCGAAGGGCGCGCCGCTGCGCACGAAGATGCGGGCGGTGGTGTTCTTCGCGGTGACGTGCTTGTCGTTGTCGTCGTAGAGTCGCACATCGCAGGTCAGCGGGGGCCGGCCGACCGTGCCGGGGGCCTTGGCGAGATCCGCCGGCTGCGCGACCGTGGCGATGGCGACCTCGGTGGAGCCGTAGAGGTTGTGCACGACGGGTCCGAAGACCTCGGCGGCCCGGATACTCAGCTCCGGGGAGAGCGCCGAGCCGGCCAGTACGATGCCCTTCAGCGAGGACGTGTCGTACTTCGCCCGCACCTCCTCGGGCAGTTCGACCATGCGGTGCAGCATGGTCGGTACCGCGACCAGCATATCGGCCTTGTGGTCGGACACCAGCTTCAGCGTGGCCTCGGCGTCGAACCGGCGCCGCATCACGATCTTGTTGGTGAGGCCGGTGGCGACCAGCCACGTCCCCAGGCCGGTGCTGTGGAAGATCGGTGACACGATGACGATCGTGGCGCGCTTGCGGAAGGGCATCCGATCGAGGAACTGCGCGGTGGCCACCGGGGACGCTTTCTCACGCGGCGCGCCCTTCGGCAGACCGGTCGTACCGCTGGTCAGGATGATGAACCCACCGGGCTTGCTGGGCACGGGGAGTGCGTCGAGGCCGTTCTCGGCGATCAGGTCGTCGAGACTCTTGGCACCTTCGGGCAGTTCGGTGCCCTCGTCGACCCAGGTGAGGAACCGCGGCATATCGGCGGGCAGTGCGTCGAGCAGGCCCAGGAATTCGCTGTCGTGCAGCACCGCCTTGACCTTCTCGCGCTCGCACACCTCCGCGAACTGGGGTTTGGCGAAACCGGTGTTCATCAGCGCGATCTTCACGCCGAGTTTACCGGCGGCGGCCATCGACAGGATCAGGCCGCGGTGGTCGCGGGCCAGGATGCCGATCACGGTGCCCTCGGTGAGACCGGCCTTGCGCAGCCCGTTGGCGATCTTGGTGGACTGTTCGTCGAGTTCGCGATAGCTCAGTTCCCCGCGCTCGTCGACGAGCCCCGGCGCGTCCGGCGCGATCCGGGCCGAATGCATGATCAGCGTGGCCTGCGGGATGTAGGTCTTGGAATCCTTCAGCGTCCGCAGGGTTTCCCCCGGATTCTTCAGATCGATGAATCCACTGGACTGCAGCAGTCCGTAGGCCTTGACAGTCTCCAGTACATGCGCCAGGTTCACCCTCGAACACCTCCACAGATCCTCGCGTCGGCACTCGACCTAGCGATTCCGAACGGCATATCGGGGCTCACCGTAGCAGTGAAAGTGCCTCGGCTCACAACGTACGCACCGGACAAAAAAGACATCGCAACGGTGTCGGAACATCCCATGAAAAAGGCACGCGCCGGATATCCGACGCGTGCCCCGGGGACGGCTCCGGCCGGGCCGGTCAGTTGTAGACCGAGCCCAGCGACGGGAAGGTGATCTCGCCGCGCACATACTGGAACCCGTCCGGATGCTCCGGGCTCACCGGCACCGGCCACCGGTGCCACAAGCTGCCGTACACAGCGGCCACGACCATGCCGGGCCCCGGATCGATGACCCGGGTGCGAATCGTGGTGTCGGCGATGATGTCCATATGTTCGGTCAGCGGCTCCATCCCGCTGCGGCCGTTGGACAGGTTCAGCCACACCACTTCCAGCCGCGCGCCGGCCTGATTCGGGGCGATGGTGCCGGGACCACCGAAGAAGGCGAACCGGAACCCGTCGATATTCAGCGCCACACCCGACCCGTACATACCGGGTCCGCCGCCGCGGCCGACATTGGATTCGGCCGGAATCTGGAACGGCTGGGCCGGCAGCGCGGCCTCCCGGGCGGCATCGGTGACCCGCAGATCGCCGAGGAGCGTATCGACGGCACGCTCGGCGCCCGGGTTACCGGTGGCGGCCGCGCGCAACTGCTGGGTCGCCGAAACCCAATCCACCTGGGCGGGTTCGGCGGCCGCGTGGCCGGTGAAGAGCATGGTGGCCGCGGCCGTAGTGGCGAGTGTAGTGACGAGCCGACGGGCGAAGCCCTGTGTGCGCATAACCAGTCTCCTTGCAGATACGTTGTCCGGGATACCGCACCCGGTGGTGGGTTCAGCAGGGTGGAGAGGGGCAACACGTACCGGCGGATCCGGGCGTCGGACGGGGCGAATCCGGCCGGGTAGAACAAAATCGCAACGAATCGGTCGTCACCAACATGTCACCCGGTCGGCGCCCTGTCCAGAACGCCGCGCGGGGGCGGTGGCGACAATCTCGGTTCTTATGCGGGCGGCCGTATGCAGACGCGCGAAATCGGCCCGGGCCGCCGTAGCGACCCGGGCCGATTGCGCTCCCCGCTTACTTCAGTTCGGCGCTGGTCAGATTCAGCACCCGGCGGGCGACGATGAGTTGCTGGATCTGCTGGGTGCCCTCGAAGATGTCGAGGATCTTGGAGTCGCGGCCCCACTTCTCCAGCAGCAGGCGCTGCGAGTAGCCCACGGCCCCGGCCAGTTCGACCGATTTCAGGGTCACATCGGTACCGGTGCGGCCCGCCTTCGCCTTCGACATGGAGGCCTGCAGCGAGTTGGGCTGTTTGTTGTCGGCCATCCAGGCCGCCCGCAGGGCCAGCAGATAGGCGGATTCGTAGTCGGCCTCCATCCGCAGGAATTCGGCCGCCGCGGCGTGCTGGTTGTTGGGCGGGGTGTCGTAGGAGATCTCGATGCCCGCGTCGGTGAGGATGGTGCGCAGTTCCTCGAGCGCGGCGCGGGTGACGCCGATGGCCATGGCGGCGACCATGGGGCGGGTGTTGTCGAAGGTCTGCATGACCCCCGCGAAACCCTTCTCCACGTTCACTTCCGGGCTGCCGAGGATATTGTCCTTCGGGATCCGGCAGTCCTGCAGCAGCAGAACCGCGGTATCGGAGGCCTTGATACCGAGCTTGTGCTCGAGCCGGGCCACCGACAGGCCCGGGGCGTCCCGCGGGACCACGAACGATTTGATGGCCGCGCGGCCGAGGCTGCGGTCCACCGAGGCCCACACCACGATATGGGTGGAGCGCTCACCGGCGGTGACGAAGATCTTCTCGCCGTTGAGCACCCATTCGTCACCGTCGAGTACGGCGGTGGTGGTCACGGCGGCCGAATCGGAGCCGAAGCTCGGTTCGGTGATGGCCATCGACGCCCACACCTTGCCGAACCGTTCCAGCTGTTCATCGGTGGCGACCGCGGCGATCGCCGCGTTGCCCAGACCCTGGTACGGGATCGACAGCATCAGCCCGACATCGCCCCACGAGGTTTCCAGGGCGTTGAGCAGGGCCGACATATTGCCGCCGTTGGCGTTGACGGGCATGGTCGCGGGACCTTCGTCCTCGTCGGACCGTCCGCCGGCCGCGCCGCTGATCTTCTGGGTGCCCGAATCGCTGAGCCCGTCGACCATGGCGGCCATGGTGTCGAGTTCCACCGGGTACTCGTGCTCGGCGAGGTCGTATTTGCGCGAGATCGGCCGGAAGATCTGCGCGGCCACCTGATGCGCCTGATTAGCGCTGGCCCGCAGCTTCCTGGGAAGTTCGAGATTGATCATGAGAAGTCTCCTGGTATGAAAACCGGGTGGTCGTGAGCCCGTCCAGGTTCTGCCCGGAGCTCGGACATCACCCCGTTTCTGGGCATCCGGTGGGTCTGCATGCGATGGTTCGAGACCAAGGGGCCCCGAACCCGCGCCGCCGGAGGCGGCGCCATTTACACGAGCACGATTCCCTCGGCTACGCCGATGCCGCGCAGGTCGCGGTACCAGCGTTCGACCGGGTGCTCCTTGGTGAAACCGTGACCGCCGAGCAGCTGCACGCCGTCCAGGCCGAACCGCATGCCCTTGTCGGTGGCCAGTTTCTTGGCCAGCGCGGCCTCGCGGGCGAAGGTCAGGCCCTGTTCGGCGCGGGCGGCGCCGCGCAGCGTCACCAGCCGCAGGCCGTCGAGTTCGATGGCGATATCGGCGACCATGAAGGCCACGGCCTGGCGGTGGCTGATCGGTTCACCGAACGCTTCCCGCTCGTTGACGTAGGGGATCACATAGTCGAGCACGGCCTGGCCGGTGCCGGTGGCCAGCGCCGCCCAGCCCAGGCGGGCGAGCTGGACCGCGTCGCGGTAGTCGGCGGCATGCTGTTTGGCGTCGCCCTCGCCGAGGATCGCGTCGGCGCCGACGGCCACGTTGTCCAGCAGCAGCCGGCCCAGGCCGGCGGCGCGCAGGCCCATGCTGGGGTCGGCTTCCACCGACAGGCCCTTGGCATCGGATTCCACGATGAACAGCGCCGGGCGTCCGTCGAGTTCGGCGCCGACGATGAAGATCTCCGCATCGGCCGCGGCCGGGACCAGGCTTTTCACCCCGTTGAGGCGGTAGCCGCTGGGGGAGCGCACGGCCTTGGTCTGCAGGCTGAACGGATCGAACAGGGCGCGTGGTTCGCTGATCACGACCGAGGCCTGCGGGACGTTTTCGCCGGTGAACGCGGGCAGGTAGGTCTGCTGCTGGGCGTCGGTACCCCACTGGGACAGCGCGACGGCGACCCCGCTGGGGGCCAGCAGCGGCAGGGCCAGACCCATATCCCCGTGGGCGAGCGCCTCGGCCACCATCGTGTTGGTGACGGCGCCGCGTTCGGTGGCCGCGCCCTCGAGTTCTTCCGGCACGTTGATCACGGTGATGCCGAGTTCCGCGGCGCGGCCGAGCAGGTCTTTCGGCGCGGCGGCGGCCTCGTCGGCGTCGTGCGCGGCCGGGCGCAGGATTTCGGCCGCGAACTCACGCACCGTCTCGACGATCATCTGCTGTTCGTCGGTGGGGGTGAGGTCGAAGTAGTCCTTGGTCTTCGACTCGTTGTCGGGGAGGCGTTTGGGTGCCCCGCCGCCGGCGACCTTGTTGAACGCGCGGGTCGCCGCACCCAGGGTGCGGAACCCGGTTTTGGTGCTCTCGTAGGTGACCCGGTCGATCGGTTTGCGCAGGTTGTATTTCTCGGCGAGCTCCGAGCCGGTGATCGTCGACATGACCCGCATGGCGGCGCCCATCCAATCCCGTTTGGGTTGGTGCAGGCCCACCCCGTTCTCCTGGCGGACGCCGTTGTCCGGACGCCGCTTGGTAGCGCTGTCTCGAATGCTCATCATCACCTGTTTTCTCGGGCGGGGTGAGGGTCTGGCCCCCGCTATCTTACTGCGGAGTAAGTCTATCTTACTGTGGAGTAAGAACGGCGTCGAGTCGCCGAATCGTCCTGATGAGTGGACACAACCCCGGAATGTCCTTCGCCGGACAGCGGCTACCGCCCGTCCGGGAACGGACGGGCGGTAGCCGGGGGAGTGTGCGGGTGGGCGCCGGAACCGGGGCCGGCCGGGCCCCGTCGTTCGCTATTCCCGCACGTCGCGCACGTACCAGCGCAACGTCGCGTAGGCGGTGAGACCGGCGAACACCACGCCCACCGGGACCACCATCAGCGCGGTGGTGAAAATATCGTCGAAGGTGATCCGCGGGAACACATTGCTCGCGAACAGATCGCCCAGCGCCCGGTCGATCACCAGCGGGCGCGCCGCGAACAGGCCCGCGGTCGCCAGCAGGCCGCCCGCCAGCGCGGCCGCCACCGCCTCCAGCAGGAACGGCAGCTGGGTGTACCAGCGGGTGGCGCCGACCAGGCGCATGATGTGTACCTCGGTGCGCCGGGTGAACGCGGCGATCTGCACCATGTTCGCGATCAGCAGCAGCGCCGCCACCGCCTGCAGCAAGGCCAGCCCGAACGCCGCGTTGCGCAGGCCGTCGAACAGGCTCACCAGCCGGTCCACGATGTCCTTGTCGTTGCGGACCATCCCCACGCCGGGGCTGTCGGAGAACTGCTCGTAGATCGTCGGGTACAACGAGGCATCGGCCATCTTCACGCGCAGCGACGCCGGCAGCGGGGTCTCGCTCACGTATTCGGCCAGCTCGGGCTGGTCCTTGAAGGTTTTCTCCTTGGCCTCGCGCACCGCGGCATCACGGTTGAGGTATTGCACGCTGTCCACGCCGTCGACGGCCTTCAGGTTCGCCATGAGGGTGTGGCAGGGATCGTTCGCGCAGTCCGGGTCGGTCGCGGAGATGTCCTCGGTGAGATACAGCCGCACCTCGAGCCGGTCGAGGAAGTACTGCTCGGTCTTGTCGGCGATCCGCACCGCCAGCAGGCCGCCACCGAGCATGGTCAGCGAAACCGCGGTCGTCAGGATCATCGCGACCGTCATGATGATATTGCGGCGCAGCCCCTCGGAGACCTCGCCGAACAGGAATCCCGCGCGCATTACCGGCCCACCTCGTAACCGCCGGTCGCCTGATCCCGGACCAGCCGGCCATCGTAGAGCTCCACCACCCGGCGGCGCATACCGTCCACGATCAGCGGGTCGTGGGTGGCCATGAGCACGGTGGTGCCCATCCGGTTGATGTGCTCGAGCAGCAGCATGATCTCGTAACTCGTCTCGGGGTCGAGGTTGCCGGTGGGTTCGTCGGCCAGCATCACCAGCGGCCGGTTCACGAAGGCCCGCGCGATCGCGACCCGTTGCTGTTCACCGCCGGACAGTTCGCTGGGCAAACGGTCGGCCTTACCGCCGAGGCCCACCAGTTCCAGTACTTCGGGCACCGTCCGGTCGATGAACTGGCGGCGTTTACCGATCACTTCCAGCGCGAACGCGACATTCTGGGCGACGGATCGCTGCTGCAGCAGCCGGAAATCCTGGAACACGCAGCCCACCCGCTGCCGCAACCGCGGCACCCGCCGCCCGGGCAGCCGGTCCACCCGGAAATCCGCGACCTCCACCTCACCCGCGGTCGGTATCTCCTCTTTGATCAGCAACCGCATGAAGGTCGACTTCCCGGAACCGGACGGACCGATGAGAAAGACGAACTCACCCTTGTCGATGTGGACGGTGACGTTGTCGAGTGCGGCTCGCGTCGCGGTCGGATACGACTTGCTGACGTTGCGCAGGGTGATCACGAGGAGTCAGTGTAACCATTCGATAACGAACCCGTCGGCGGGCCAGGTCGGGCTAGCGCCCCGGAACGACCAGTGCGGGCACCTGCTGAACCGGCGCCGGCGCCGGCGCGGGCGCGGGTTCGGGGCGGGCGATATCGTCCGGTTTGACGAACAGGTACAGCACAAAGGTCGCGATCCAGCTCCCGGCCAGGATCAGCGTCGATCTACGCGCGCGCATTCAAACCCTCCCGGCGCATCGCCGCGGCCACCCGCACGCGCAACTCCCGGCTCACCTCGAACTGTTTGCCCGGCAGTGTCCGGGCCACCATCCGGATGTTCATCTGGTCCACGGTCAGGTCCTCCACACCCATCACCGTCGGCTCGTCCAGCAACAGGGGCTCGAGGCGGGGGTCGCGGTAGGCCTGCCCGCCCACCTCGTGCAGCACTTCGTTGATCCGCAGGATATCGGCGCTCGCCGAGACCGGCACATCGATCGCCGCCCGGGCCCAATCCTTGGAAAGATTGGTCACTTTCACGATCTGCCCGTTCGGGACGGTGATCACCTCGCCGTCCGAGTTACGCAGTTTGGTGACCCGCAGCGTCACATCCTCCACCGTGCCCTCGGCCGGATCGGCGACCCCGGTCACCGCGATCCGCACCACATCACCGAAACCGTACTGGCGTTCGGTGATGAGGAAGAACCCGGCCAGAATGTCCTGCACGATGCGCTGCGCGCCGAAACCGAGCGCGGCACCCAGTACCGCGGCGGGCGCCACCAGCCCCGACATGGAGAAGCCGAGCCGCTGCAGCACCTCCATGGCGACCAGTACATACGCGACGGTCAGCACCACCCAGGTCAGCACCTGCGCCAGCGCGTGCCGGTGTTTGGCCTCCTCGGACCGCACCAGCGCATCACCGCCGCGGAACCCGGAATCGATGCGCTGGGTCACCCGGTCGCGTAGGTAGGTGGCGAACCGGGCGAACAGCATGGCCCCGAGGATCAGCAGCACGATCTCGAGACCGGACGAACGCAGCCAGGCGGTCACATCAGTGGACAGCGCCAGCGACAGCGCGAGGGTTTCGTACCCCTCCGCGTGCATCAGACCACCTCATTCGCCACCGGATCCCGTGCGGGCAACCGCATTCGCCGAAGTACTAGCTCTCCTGCAGAACTGTACTCATCCGCCAGCGGATCCCGGATTCGATGAAACCGTCGATATCGCCGTCGAGTACGGCCGACGGGTTGTTCACCTCGTAGTTCGTGCGCAGATCCTTGACCATCTGGTACGGGTGCAGCACATAGGAACGCATCTGGTTACCCCAGGACGCACCCTCGTTGGTCTTGAGCGCGTCCATCTGCGCGCGCTCTTCCTGCCGTTTGCGTTCGAGCAGTTTGGCCTGCAGTACCCGCATGGCCGAAACCTTGTTCTGCAGCTGCGATTTCTCGTTCTGACAGGTGACCACGATGCCGGTGGGAATATGGGTGATCCGGACGGCCGAGTCGGTGGTGTTGACGCTCTGCCCACCCGGGCCGGACGACCGGTAGACATCGACCCGGATATCGGTTTCCGGAACCTCGATATGGTCGGTGGTCTCGACGACCGGCAGCACTTCCACCTCGGCGAACGAGGTCTGGCGGCGGCCCTGGTTGTCGAACGGGCTGATCCGGACCAGCCGGTGCGTACCCATCTCCACCGAGAGCGTGCCGTAGGCGTAGGGCGTCTTCACCACGAAGGTGGCGCTCTTGATCCCGGCTTCTTCGGCGTAGGAGGTGTCGTACACCTCGACCCCGTACTTGTGCCGGTCCGCCCAGCGGATGTACATGCGCATCAGCATCTCGGCCCAGTCGGCCGCGTCCACGCCGCCGGCGCCGGATCGGATATTGACCAGCGCGTCACGTTTGTCGTACTCGCCGGACAGCAGCGTCCGCACCTCGAGGGCCTCGATATCGGCGCGCAACGCGGCCCGCTCGGCGTCGGCGTCGGCCGAGGCGCTGGTTCGCGCCTCGCCCTCTTCTTCTTCGGCGAGCTCGTAGAGCACCGGCACGTCTTCCAGCCGCTGCCGTAACTCCTGGACCCGGCGCAGTTCACCTTGTGCGTGGGAGAGCTCGCTGGTCACCCGTTGCGCGTGGTCCTGGTCGTTCCACAGCTCGGGATCGGCGGCCTGATGCTCCAGCTCGTCGATACGACGGCGCAGCTCCTCGATATCGAGGACCGATTCGACGGTCTTCAGGGTTGCGTCGAGTTCGGCGAGGTCGGCGGTAACGTCAGGATGCACGGTGTTCAAGGCTACCGGCAGCGTCCGCGGCGGTGAACCGCGCGGGCACCGCAGCCCGATCGGCGTCGATGCCGTTCCCCGGCTCCCACCGCTCAGCCGGATACCGCGCGCAGGCCGCCGTGGTGCCGGCCGGCGAGCCGGTCCAGGGCGTCGGCGGTGGCCGGATCGGCCGGCAGATGGACGATGAGCTGCTGATCGTCGTCGGCGAACAGGGCCAGGGTTTCGTAGGCCAGGCGTAACGACCCGGCCTCCGGATGCGCCAGCCTGGTCGTCCCGGCGGGCGACGGCAGATTGGGGACGGTGGCGATCCGCTCGGTGAACGCCGCCCCCGCCGCGATCGTGAGCTGATCGGCCAGCGCGGCGATATGGGGATCGGCGCGGAAGGGGCCCTGCTTGAGGGTGGCGACCATATGGTCGGCTTGGTGGTCCCAGTCGGGGTACACCGTGCGGGCGCGGGGGTCGGTGAAGGTGAAACGAGCGAGATTGGCGCCGTGCTCCGCGTCGAGTGCGCCGGTCGGTTCCATCAATCGCCGATAGCCGGCGGTGCAGGCCAGCACCTCGGTGCGGCTGTCGACAACCACCGCCGCGGCGGGTTCCAGCTGGTCGAGCAGCGCTCGGATCGTCGGGCGGATCTCCCGTACCGGCGAGCCGGGGCCGGTGCAGGTGAAACCGGTATCGGCCTTGGTCAGCCGATAGAGATGGACCCGCTCGTTGGTGGACAGGCCCAGGACGTCTGCCAGCGCCGACAGAACCTGTGGCGACGGATTGCGATCGCGACCCTGTTCGAGCCGGGTGATGTACTCCACGCTCACTCCGGCCAGAGTGGCCAGCTCCGAGCGGCGCAGACCGGGGGTGCGGCGCCGCGGTCCGGTGGGCAGCCCCACCTGGGCGGGCCGTACCGCGTCGCGCCGGCTGCGCAGGAACAGCCCCATCTCGTTCTCGCTCACCTCATCACGGTATCCGGGCCGGTTCCGGTGAGGGTGTCCCTGTCACTACCACTCTCGGCACGGTCTCCCTGCCGGTGCGGCGGCGCGGCAGATTCGAGATCACACGGCGGCCGCCGGGCCGCCCGAGGAGGATGGAGCACGCCATGTCCGTTACCCCGTTGCGTCTCGCGGTGATCATCGGCAGCGTCCGGGAGGGCAGGTTCGGCACCGTCGTGGCCGCGTGGTTCGCCGCGCAGGCCGCCACGCACGGGCGTTTCGAGATCGACGTGATCGATCTCGCCGAGGCCGATATCCCCTTGGTACTGCCTGCCGTTTCGCCCGCGCTGGAGCCGAATCCCGAACGCCCCGCCGGCATGCTCGACCTCACCGAACGGCTGTCGGCCGCCGACGCCTTCGTCATCGTGACACCCGACTACAACCACAGCTATCCGGCTTCGCTGAAGGCCGTGATCGACTGGCATTTCACCCAGTGGCAGCGCAAACCGATCGCTTTCGTCGGATACAGCGGCGCGACCGGTGGGCTCACCGCGATCGAGCACCTGCGCCAGGTGTTCAGCGAGCTCGATGCGCACACCGTTCGCGAATACGTCTCGTTCCCGCGCTACTACCTGCTCTTCGGTGAGGACGGGCAGTTGCTCGCCCCCGCCGAACCCGAAGCGGCGGCGCAGACCATGCTGGATCGGTTGCAGTGGTGGGCGGAGGCGCTGGTCGCCGCACGGGCGCTCGTGGCGGGAGACCCGGCACGGGCAATGCCTGCGGCGTCGATCGACAACTCAGGGCGCCGACCGGCGACGTCACGGGCGTGAGCCGGGCACCCGAGGCGGGGATCGTAAGGCCGGGTCCGCCGACCGGCACGGCACATGTCGTCGGCCGGATGCTCGTCGAGTTCGGTGCGGTCGCGCGGTCCGGCTTGCCGGGCGTAGCTCCGGCGGGTACGTGGGCCGCGAGCGGGGGTGGTCACTAAGGTTTCCGGTGTGGCTGCTCACTCCTCTGACCTCGAACTCGCGTTACGCCTGGCCGACGAGGCGGACGCGATCACCCGCGAACGGTTCGGTGCGCTGGACCTGAAGGTCGACGCCAAACCGGACCTGACCCCCGTCTCCGACGCGGATCTGGCCGTGGAGGAGGCGATCCGTCGGATGCTGCGGCACGGCCGGCCCGAGGATTCCGTACTCGGCGAGGAGTTCGGCGGGAATGCCGAGCTGACGGGCCGGCAGTGGGTTGTCGATCCGATCGACGGCACCAAGAATTTCGTACGCGGGGTCCCGGTGTGGGCGACGCTCATCGCGCTGCTCGAAGACGGTGTACCGGTGGTGGGTGTGGTGAGCGCGCCCGCGCTGGCCCGCCGCTGGTGGGCCGCGGACGGCCAGGGTGCGTGGTCGACCTTCCATCCGGGAGCGCCGCAGCCGATCACCGTTTCCGCTGTGGCCGAGCTGGATTCGGCCAGTCTGGCGTTCTCCAGTCTGTCCGGCTGGCGCGAGCGCGGCCTGCGGGACCAGTTCCTCGCACTCACCGACGAGGTGTGGCGGGTGCGCGGTTACGGCGATTTCTTCAGCTACTGCCTGCTCGCCGAGGGGGCGGTGGATATCGCCACCGAACCGGAGGTTTCGCTGTGGGATCTCGCCGCGCTGGACATCCTGGTCCGCGAGGCCGGCGGTACCTTCACTTCGCTCGACGGGCGCGCCGGCCCGCACGGCGGGGACGCGGTGGCGACCAACGGGCGCCTGCACCGGCAGGTTCTGGAGCGGTTGGGCGGATAACCCGCCCGCTTCCCTCTACGCCGAGATCGACAACCGTGCGCGGCGCAGACCTGCGGTACCCGGAGGAACGGCCCGCCACCACGAACCGGCCCCGCGCCGAGACGGGCGGGGCCGGGCGGCGTCCGGGATCAGCCCATGGACTTCGCGCCGTCGATCGCTTCGCGAATGATGTCCGCGTGGCCCGCGTGCTGGCTGGTCTCGGCGATGATGTGCATCAGCACCCGGCGGGCCGACCACGATTCGTCCTGGAACCAGGGCGCCTTGGGCAGCGGCCACGTGCTGTTCAGGTCGGGCAGGGTCGCGACCATATCGTCGGTCCGGGCGGCGACCTCGTCGTACGCCGCGAGCACCCCGGCGAGTGTTTCGCCGGGCAGCATCCGGAATTCGTCGGTGCGGCCGGCGTAATCCTCCTCGGTCATATCATCGAAGTCCTTCATCGCCGAGGTGCCCTCCACGATGAAGTCCGCCCAGCCCCGTTCGACCGCGGTGACATGCTTGATCAGGCCGCCCAGGCACAGTTCGCTGTGGGTCGGGCGGCCGGCGGCCTGCTCGTCGGTGAGGTCGCGGGTGGTGAAACGCAGGAAGAAGCGCGCCTTGTGCAGTTCGGCGAGGATATCGGCGCGTTCGCCGGAGAGGGGAGTGGCGGTCTTGTCGATGGTGGAGGTCGCGGCCATGATCGGCGCCTTTCGTCGGGGCTGTTCGGGACGGGTTTTTCCGTGTTCGAGAACCACGGTATGACCTATAGCGGCCACTTTTTGACCTCAATTAGCTCCGGGCCGAAAATTTCTGAATTTCGCTCAGCGCCGAGTGGAGTCCGCCGGGGTCAGGTCGACACCGGGCGGTGGCCGGAGCCGGCGCAGGGTGCCGTCCATGCTGGTGACATACAAGGCCCAGGAATCGCCGTCGCGCGCGATACGGACCGAGGTGGCACCGTCCGGCGGGATACGGACCGGGTCGGGCCGCTTGATCAATCCGGTGATGACGGAGCAGCCGGTCCCGGTGTCCGGATCCACCCGATAGACCGCGCCCGCCAGGTGATCGGCGACGAAGAGATCGCCGTCGCGGGTGGCCTCCATATCGTCGGGCAGGGCGACGAAGTCCGGTAGCCCGGCGACGACCGGTGCCGCCGCCGGCGCGTCCAGCGAGATCCGGAACAGTCGCAGGGTCAGATTGCTCGTATAGATCGACCGGCCGTCGGGCGCCAGCGCCAGGCCGTTCGCCAGCGGCACCGGAGACCAGGTCGGCGTGAACTCGCCGGTCGACGGCCGATAGCGCGAGATCCCCGTCGGCAGGCCGCGCGCACCGATATTGCTGAACAGCAGATCGCCGTCCGGCAGCAGCAGGAGGCCGTTCGGGCCGTTGAGGCCGGTGAGCAGAACGGTCACCTCGCCCGTCCGGATGTCGTAGCGCCGCAGGGTACCGGGGGCCTCCGCGATACCGTCCCCGGTGAGGAAAAACACCGATTCACCGGCCACCCGCACGCCCGCCGGATGATCGAGACCCGTGACCAGCTTCTCGAACTTTCCGTCGGCGGAGAGGTGGGCGAGGTACCCGTCGAGGATGCCGGTGAGGTAGAAACCACCGGCACCGTCGGAATCCAGATTCTCGAGGTTGCCGACCCCCTCGAGCAGCGTCTCGGCTCGCCAGCCGTCCGCGCAGGACGGCGGCAGGATCCGGGCATGCGCGCCGGGCGCGGTGAGCAGCCCCGCCGCCGCGATTGCCAAGGCGCACAGTGCGGAGCGGGCGCGGGTCGAAGTGGGAGCCATGATCGGAAACTACGGGATGCGATCGGCCCGCGCCCGCTGTCGCCGCCACGGCGCAAGGTGGAATCCCGGGTTGTCCACATGGGGACAACCCGGGGTATCGCCGCCGTCGGCGCATCCTTCTCGCGCTGCGGCCGGTGCCGGCGCTCGTAGGATGGCCGCGTGGATACCGCCGAAGACACCGCCGTGGCACCTCCAGCAACCGACGACCCCGCCCACGAGGTGCTACGCCGGGTCTTCGGCTACGACAGTTTCCGCGGCGAGCAGCGCGCAATCGTCGATCAGGTGATCGGTGGCGGCGACGCCCTGGTGCTCATGCCCACCGGTGGCGGCAAATCGCTGTGCTATCAGATTCCCGCACTGGTTCGCGACGGGGTCGGGGTGGTGATATCGCCGCTGATCGCGCTCATGCAGGACCAGGTGGACGCGCTGAGCGCGCTCGGCGTCCGCGCCGGTTTCCTCAACTCCACCCAGTTCCCGGACGAGCGCCGGGCGGTCGAGGCGCAATACGTGGCCGGTGAACTCGATCTGCTGTACCTGGCACCGGAACGGTTGCGGATGGAATCCACGGTCCAGTTGCTCGGACGCGGCCGGATCGCACTGTTCGCGATCGACGAGGCGCACTGTGTTTCCCAGTGGGGCCACGATTTCCGGCCCGATTACCTGGCGCTGTCGGTATTGCACGAACAGTGGCCGGACGTGCCCCGGATCGCGTTGACCGCTACCGCCACGGAGAAAACGCGCGACGAGATCATCGCGCGGCTCGACCTCGCCGGGGCACGACGGTTCGTCGCCAGTTTCGACCGTCCCAATATCCAGTACCGTATCGAGCCGAAGAACCGCCCCGACCGCCAGCTGCTCGATTTCCTGCGCGCCGAACATCCCGGCGACGCCGGAATCGTCTACTGCCTGTCCCGGAATTCGGTGGAGAAGACCGCGGCGTTCCTCACCGAGAACGGTATCCGCGCGCTGCCGTATCACGCGGGCCTCGACCACCGGACCCGCGCCGAGAACCAGGCCCGGTTCCTGCGGGAGGAAGGGCTGGTCATCGTCGCGACCATCGCGTTCGGAATGGGTATCGATAAGCCCGACGTCCGTTTCGTTGCCCACCTCGACCTGCCCAAATCGGTGGAGGGCTACTACCAGGAAACCGGTCGCGCCGGTCGTGACGGTCTGCCGTCCACGGCCTGGATGGTCTACGGGCTACAGGACGTGGTGCAGCAGCGCCGGCTGATCGACTCCTCGGAGGGCGACGCCGCCCACCGCCGGCAGTTGCAGCTGCACCTCGATGCGATGCTGGCCCTGTGCGAAACGGTCGATTGCCGCCGCGCGCAGTTGCTCGCCTATTTCGGTCAGCCCGCACAGCCGTGCGGTAACTGCGATACCTGCCTGAGCCCGCCCGAATCCTGGGACGGAACGGTCGCCGCGCAGAAACTGCTCTCGGCGGTGCTGCGCCTGAAACGGGAGCGCGGCCAGAGCTTCGGTGCCGGCCATCTCATCGATATCCTGCTCGGCAAGAAGAACCAGAAGGTCCAGCAGTACGACCACCACGAATTGAGCGTGTTCGGGGTCGGCGCGGATCTGCGCGACAGCGAATGGCGCGGGGTGGTCCGGCAACTGCTCGCCCAGGGGCTGCTCACGGTGCACGGCGATTACGGCGTGCTCACCCTGACCGAGGCCAGCGAATCCGTTCTCTTCGACGGCCGGACGGTGCGCCTGCGCCGCGAACCCGAACGCCCGACCCCCTCGCGCGCGGCCCGGAGCGCCAAGTCGGCGAAAGCCGCGCCGGTCGAACTGACCGGCGCCGACAACTCCCTGTTCGAAAAGCTGCGCCAGTGGCGGGCCGATACCGCCAAGGAGCAGGGCGTGCCCGCCTATGTGGTCTTCCACGACGCGACCCTGCGCGAGATCGCGGCCCGGAAACCGGGCGATCTGCCGGCCCTCGGTGCGGTGAGCGGTGTCGGCGAGAACAAGCTGGCCCGCTACGGGGAACAGGTGCTCGAGGTCGTCGCGGCGGAGTAACCGGACGGCGAACGATATTGCCTGTGAACAGCTTTCATCCGATGATTCCTCCCGCCAGTGAAGATAGGGGGCTGAACACACCCCCTAGCCTGGCACTATGTCCAGCAAGCGCACTCCGTGGTCACGCTCACGCCACGGGGCGGGCTTGCCCGAGGACCGGTTCGGCCGGCTGGACCCACGAGTCATCCGGGCGGCGCGGGGCGGTTCCGGTGGGCTCGGTGCCCGGGGCCCCGAACCACCCGCTGTCTCTGCCGATCTCCCCGAGACACCGGAGTACAGAAATCCGCTGTCGAAGCCGACAGCTGCGGGGGCCGCGCCCGCCCCGGCCGGTGCAGTCGGAGCGACCACCGATACGGGGGGACCGGAGCCGGCTTCGGGGCGGGTCGAGTCGGCACCGGATTCCGCCGCTCGGCCGCCGGCGGCTGTGCGTGCCGGCGCAGGAACCGGTGCGCGCGCCGCTTCCGGATCACGAGCCGGCGGGTCGAGCCCAGGAGTCGCGACCGGAATGGTTCCCGCGGTCGAACGGGGGCGCGGTCACGAGCAGCCGAGCGCGGCGGGGCATCCCCCTGGAGAAGTCGAAGAATCTCACGGTATGCGGCCACCGGAGGTGCCGGTAGGGGCCGGGCCCGTCTATTGGGGAGGTCACGCACTACTGGGCTTCGTGCTCGGTCTCGGGGTCCTGTTGATCGCCGGTGGTTTCGTACTCGGGCGGGTGACCGGTCCCTCCGAAACGAGTGAACCGGTCGTCACCACCTTCGCCGCTGCCACCCCGGCAACCGGCACGCCCCCGCCCCCGCCGTCCACTGCCGCCCGGCGTCCGCCGGCCGGGCCGGCCTCGCCGGATGTCGGGGTGGGTTTCGTATTCGGCAAGGTCAAGGCCAACGATCGCGGCACTCTCACCGTCCACAGTGAGCTCACCCGGTCCGATATCGTCGTCCACACCGATAGCGGGACCAAGCTCTACGTGCTGATAGCCAGTGATCCCGCCGGTATCGATATCGGAGCTCCGGTGGTGATCTACGGCCGCAAACACGCGGACGGGTCGCTCACCGCCCGGACCATCGGGGGTATCTCCATGCACTGGGCAACCAAGTGAACCGGCCCGGCCGATTCCGGCCAGCGGTCAGAATCCGACCGCAATTCGACGACAATCGAGTGTATGGCGAACACGAGCACCCGGACCCTGCGCCTGCTGTCGCTGCTGCAGACGCACAAGTACTGGCCGGGTAACGAGCTGGCCGACCGGCTCGGCGTCTCGGCGCGCACCCTGCGGCGCGATATCGACCGGCTCCGCGAACTCGGCTATCCCGTGGAAGCGCAACGGGGCGTCGACGGCGGTTATCAGCTCGCGGCCGGCGCGGCGCTGCCGCCGTTGATGGTCGACGACGACGAGGCGGTGGCGCTGGTCATCGGCCTGCAGGCCGCGATGCAGGGCATGGTGGAGGGAGTCGCCGAGCCCTCGGTGCGTGCCCTGGCCAAGGTGATCCAGGTGATGCCGCCGCGGCTGCGCCGCCGGGTGGAAGCGCTCCGGTCGATGACCGTCCCGGCCGCCTGGGGCGACCGGCCCGGACCCGGCCCCGATCCGGCCGCGCTCACCACCGTCGCCCTGGCCTGCCGGGACAGTGAACGTCTACGCTTCGCCTACACCGCCGCCGACGGCCGGTCCAGCGAGCGATATGTCGAGCCGCACCGGCTGGTATCACTGGGGCGCCGCTGGTACCTGGTGGCCTTCGACCTCACCCGTCACGATTGGCGTAGTTTCCGGATAGACCGGCTGACCGGCCCCGCGGGCGACGGTTCCCGCTTCCGTCCGCGCGACCTGCCCACCGCCGATGCGGCCGAATTCGTCCGGGCCGGGGTCGACAATGTCGCGCGGCCGTACCGCATCGAAGCCCTGGTCGAGGCCCCGGCCGAGTTCGTACGCGAGCGGATCGGGCGCTGGAGTTCGGTGGAGGCAGTCGATTCCGGCCGTTGCCGAGTCTCGATGACCACCGATTCGCTGGACTGGCCCACCATGGCGCTGGGGTCGCTGGAGGCCGAATTCCGGGTCCTCGAACCGCCGGAGCTGATCGCTCAGATCCGCGCCTGGAGTGAGCGTTTCGGCCGGGCCCAACCCGGCCCGGTAGAGCTCCCGGCTCCGTGACCGGATCCGCCGGTCCGCGCCGCACGGCGTTCCGTGCCCCGCTCCGGCGGGCTGGCTAGCGCGCCTCGGTGCGCCGAGCCGGCTCGCTCGCGATCCGCAAATGCCGCAGACTGCCGGGCTGTTCACCGCCGCCGGCGCGCTTCGCATCGCCCACAGCGAACTCTCCCCGCTCCACCGCCTCCACCAGTTCAGTGGTCGCGTCGGCGAGAAGATCAGGATGGGAGAACGGCATCCAGTGCCCGGCCGGGATATCGCGGCGCCACAGCCGCGAAACCCACCGGCCCGAATCGTCGTAACCGGCGGGCCGGACCGCGATATCGCGGCCCGCCACGATCAGCTGGACCGGTACGTCGGTCCTGCGCTCGCGCGGTTTCCGCAGGTGCGTGAGGATATTCGCCCGGTAGATGAGCAGGCCGTTCACCATGTCCTGTTTCAGCGTCGGCGCGAAGAAGATCGTCTCCGGCGCGGTGCTGTTCATGATCTGGATGACCTTGCGCCAGCGCTGTTCGGTGGCCAGCAGCCCGAACGCCACGCGGGGCAGACCGGGGGTCATGAAGAAACCGGTGTAGGCGGAGGACAGCAGCTGGGTGAAGGGCTGCCAGATATTGCGCGGGCTGGGCCTTCCGAGCCGATCCCGCACCCATGCGCCGAGATGGTCGAGATTCGGGCCGGATACCGAGGTGAACGAGGCGATACGTTCGGCGGCCTCCGGTTCGCAGACAGCCTCCCAGACCTGCACCGAACCCCAGTCGTGGGCGAGGACGTGCACCGGCCGGTCCGGGCTCACCGCCTCCGCGACCGCGAAGAAATCGGCGGCCAGCTCGGCGAGCCGGAAATCCGCGACCCGTGCGGTGCGAGTGGAGGCGCCGTGCCCGCGCGTATCGTAGGCGACCACATGGAAACGCCGCGCCAGTAGCGGAATCACGCCGTTCCACAGGTGGTGGGTATCGGGCCAGCCGTGCACCAGCACGACGGTTTCGGCGTCCGGATCACCGTATTCGTAGACGGCGAGGTCGAAACCCCGATGGTGCACCGTCCGTTCGGTGGCCGGAAATTCCGAGAGGGATGCCGTCACGTTCGTCTCCTCGTGCTGTCGGCGGTATCGGGTGGGAGTCAGAGGTCGAGCACGAGTCGTCCACCCGCGCAGCGTGATACGCACACCAGCAGGTCGCCGTTGTCGCGTTCGGCCGGGGTGAGGACCTTGTCGCGGTGGTCGGGGGTGCCGGCCGCGACCCGGACCCGGCAGGTGCGGCAGAAACCCTGGCGGCACGAATACGGCTGGTCGGGCCGGTGCTCGAGCAGTACGTCGAGGGCGGAACGGTCCGCGGGCACCTCGATCACCGCGCCGCCGGCGCCCAACTGGATCTCGAACGGCACACCGTTCACGATCGGCGGTGCCGAGAAACGCTCGGAATGCAGCTCCACGCCGGGTATTTCGCGCACCGCGCCGGCGACGGCCGCGACCATCGGCGCGGGGCCACAGCAGTACACAGCGGTGCCGGTGCCGACTCCCGCCAGGAGTTCGGCCGCGGTGGGCAGCCCGTGCCGGTCGTCGGTCCGCACTGTCACGCGCTGGCCGAACTGTTCGGCTTCGCGGAGGAACGGCAGGGTGTCGCGGGCGCGTCCGGTGTACACCAGCGTCCAGTCGATGCCGAGGGATTCGGCCAGTCGAACCATCGGCAGGATCGGGGTGATGCCGATACCCCCGGCCAGGAAACGCACCCGCTGCGCCGGCGACCCGTACCCCGGGACCGCGAACGGGAACGCGTTGCGTGGCCCGCGCACCACCAGCGCGGTGCCGACCGGGATGTTGTCGTGTATCTCGGCGGATCCACCGCCGCCCGGTATGCGGCGCACCGCGATCCGGTAGCTCCGGGTATCGCCGGGGTCACCGCACAGCGAGTACTGCCGCAGCCGTCCGGACGGCAATTCGACATCCAGATGCGCCCCGGGACGCCACGGCGGCAGCTCACGCCGGTCGGGTGCGGCCAGCCGCAGGCTCACCACCTCTTCGCCGGATGCCTCGACCCGGCGTTCGGTGACCACCACGGGAATCCGCCGGTCGTCCACGCGCGGTACCAGTTCGCGCCGGTTGGTCACCGCCGTCCAGTGCAGCCGGGCACCGACGACGGCGTCGAGCACTCGCAGCGTCCGATCCCGCCGCCTTCTGCCGTGCAGGTCGGCCGGTAGCGGTATCACGAGGCCGCCCGGGCCGCGGGCGATTGCGCCAGGTAGGCGATGGCCTGCGCGGTGGAACCCACCGATTCCGGGCTGTAACCGGGGCGGAAGGTCGACAGCGCACTGACCAGCAGAGCTGGGATACCGGGCAACGCGCCGCGCCGCATCGACGCCAGGATCCGCAGCAGCAGACGCGGATATCCGAGGTCGGGCAGGGTGGGGTCGCGGTGCACCAGGTATTTGGTCCCGCGGACCAGCAGCACCAGGAACGACGGGAAGACCAGCAGCATCACCGCGCCGCGGCGGAGGTATCCGACACCGAAGTATTCGGCGACGTCATGGGCGACATTGCGATGTTCGACCTCTTCGGCGCCGTGCCAGCGGTACAGGTCGAGCATGCGCGGGTCCGCGTCGAATTTCTCCAGGTCGCTGTTGAGCACCCAATCGCCGAGAAACGCGAAAAAGTGTTCCAGCGCGGCGATCACGGCCAGCCGGTCGACCAGTTGCTGCCGCCCCGCCCGGGTGTTCGTGGACCGCCGCGGGCCGATGGTCTTACGGAACACATATTCGGCCTGTTCCAGATACGGTCCGGGGTCGATCCCGTTCGCGGCGAGCAGCATCTCGTGTGACCCCGCATGCGTTTCCGCGTGCATGGATTCCTGTCCGATGAAACCGAGCATGTCCTCGCGCAGCTTGGTGTCCCGGACGAACGGCAGCGCCTCACCGAATGTCGTCAGGAAACTGCGCTCGCCTTCCGGCAGCAGCAGGTTCAGGGCATTGAGCACATGCGAGGCGATCGGATCGGTTTTCATCCAGTGCAGCGGGAGACCGGTCCAGTCGAACCGGACGTCACGGGCGGTGAGCGCGACCCGTCCCGGGTCGGTCACCCGCCCGGAGGCATGGGTGTGGAACGGCCTCATCGATCCTCCTCGATCGTCACCGGCACCGGCGGCGAGGTCACGGGGACCCGCGAACGCCGGTACATGTGACGATACACATTAGTAGGACGACGAGTAACAGACAATGGGGCCGACGGCTATCGTTCCGGCGGCTCCATGCCGCCACCAGGTTCAGCAGGCCGGGGAAGCGGCCGGCGACTCAGTTCCCGACGACGGCGCCCAGCCATTCCACGAAAGGGCGCAGGGATTCCCACGAGGTGCGGATCTCCGTGGCAGCTCGCGGCGTTTCCAGCCAGTCAGGAGAACCGAATTCCCGGCTGACCGTCAGCGATTTGTGCCGGAGCAGATCGATGCGCGGGTGGTCGGGGGATAGCCCTTGGGGCGGGTCTTCAGCTTGTCGCCGCCCAGGGTGTATCCGGCTGCGACGAGCCTGTCCACGATCTGCTCGAGTTCGGCGCCGCGCACATCGTCGTCGAGGGTGGTGCGCAGACGGGCCAGCTGTTCCGGTGTGGCGGAGTACAGGCCACCGGCCACGAACAGCCCGGGCGCGCCGATCTGGACATACCAGCCGACGCCCGGAGCCGTATGCACCACAGCGCCCTGATGGGTCTTGTACGGCGATTTGTCCTTGGAGAACCGCACGTCGCGATAGGGGCGGAAGAGCTTTGCCGGGCCGAACTCGGGTTCGAGCACGGTGATCAGCGCGGTCATCGGCCGCTTCACGGCCTCCTCGTACACGTGCTTGTTGGCGGTCCAGAACGTCCTGGAGTTGTCGGCCTCGAGATCCTCGTAGAAGTCCGGCCCCGCGATCGGGAACCCCGCGAACTCGCCCATGACGTCGAACCTATCGCCCGGCGCGGGAACGGCGACGGGCAGCCGCCCGGTCAGTCCCGGGGTTCGTCGTGAACCTCCATGGCCGCGGCCTCCGCGGGGCGAGTGTCCTCGGCGCGTAGTTCTTCGCGGCGCCGGCGCCGGCTCCACTCCTGATCGAGTTCGCGGGCGATGCCCAAGCGGCCGGTGTCGTCGTTCTCGTGATAGCGGATGACCAACTCCGCCGGCGGATCGGTGATATAACGCTCGTACTCGCGGACCTCGTCGGCCTGATCGTCGTCGCCCAGGTCGTAGTCCAGGTCCTCGTGGTCCTCGTCGCCGATATCGAGCACCTCGTCCATCACCCGGTATCCGGAACCCACCCCGGCATGCTCTCGACCGGGATCGCGCAAATCGGCCATGGCGCCCACCTCTTTCGCAGCCGGGTCGCCGGTGGCGACCACCGTGAGCTGTACTTCCACGCTACCGCCGACCGCGGGTATGGGCGTTCGCGACCCCCGGCCCGATGCGGCACGTGGCAGATGCCCGGATTTCGTGCCGGGTACGACAAAGGCCCGGTCCGTGTGGACCGGGCCTGCCGAGTGGAGCTGCCGGGAATCGAACCCGGGTCCTCCGCCGCGTCTCCAGGGCTTCTCCGTGTGCAGTTCGCTCTGCCTCTACTCGGATCTCCCGGTCTCGCGAACAAGCCGGGATGACGATCCCAGTCGCTGTGAGATGTCCCGCGTTACTCCGCGACCGAGTCGCGCGGTGAGCCCTCTAGCTGATGCCGGCACCGAAGCCGAGGGCGAACCTCGGGCCGACAGAGACGCTATCGCTTAGGCAGCGAGAGCGTACTCGCGCTGATGAGAATCGGCGCTTAATTGGTTGCAACGACGCTTACGGTGGTCTCTTGCCTGCACCGACACGCTTCCCCTGAATCTACGTACGCAGTCGAAACCGTTCAGCCCCGTACGTCCCGGCACCTTGCCGGGCCAGTCATATTAACACCTGGAGCACGGTCGTTCATTCCCGTTTTCCCGGTGCCGTCCGTCCGGTCAGCGCATCCCCTTGATGCGCCGGCCGATCTCGCGGGTGACCTCGCGCTCGGCGGTGCGCCGGGCCAGGTCCTGCCGCTTGTCGTAGTCCTGCTTACCTTTGGCGAGGGCCAGTTCGACCTTCACCTTGCCGTCGGAGAAGTACATCGACAGCGGGACCAGCGTCTGGTTGCCCTCCCGCGATTTGCCGACGAGCCGTTCGATCTCCCGTTTGTGCAGCAGTAGTTTGCGGACCCGCCGCGGTGCGTGGTTGGTCCAGGTGCCGTGGCTGAACTCCGGGATGTGCAGGCCACGCAGCCAGACCTCCCCGTTGTCCACGGTCGCGAAGGCGTCCACCAGTGAGGCCTTGCCCTCACGCAGACTTTTGACCTCGGTACCGACCAACGCGATCCCGGCCTCGTAGGTGTCCAGGATCGTGTAGTTGTGCCGCGCCCGGCGGTTGGTCGCGATGACCTTGCGCCCCTTCTCCTTCATGCCGACAACCTTAAAGCGCTGGAGCAACCGGATTATTCCCGGCCGTCGCTCAGCCGGGTTGCAGCAGCAGGTAGAGGGTCAAGACCGCGAGGAAGGCGGTGACGAGCAGGACGGTGGACCATCGGGGCCGGCGAGTGCCGCGGGGGCGCGTGCGCCGGTCCAGCCAGCCGATCTCCACGACCGGATCGGTGGCCGGAATATACGGTGCCGCGTCGACGGGTTCGGGCGCGGGGCCCGGGCCGCTGTCGCCGCTGCTGGTCTCGTCGGACCCGTCCCCGGATGCCATGCTCGCAGGCTAGTCCTGCGGACAGGTATTCGGGAACGGGGCGCGCGGATCCGTGATCAGCGAGGAGATCGCAAGATGCGCAGCGTGATCCCCAAACCGACGAGGATGCTGGCGGTGGCGATGAGTGCGGTCGAGAACGATTGGGTGATGGCGGCGATTCCGGTACCGAAAATGAGGCAGGTGGCTAGCGCCAGCAATGCGGTGCCCCATTCCATACCGGCGATCCGGGCGGGTCGGTTACGCAGTGCTGTCATGTCTTTCGGATACCCAGCCGGGTGGGTTACCAAACCGTTATTGCCGTAGTGCGTGGCCGATCGGTACTCGACTCGCAGGTCTGCCGTACGGGGTGCGCGGTGGCTGGCCATGGCAGATACCTCCGTCTCGGTGTGGGCGCGGCAACTGTGTTCACCGTAACGGACAAATCTCCGCACGGATACCGGGTAGCAAATCTCGAGACAACCATCACAGGCGGTGCGGTCGCATTGTGCGATTTCGTGGTCACGACGTGATAATTCGGTAAAAATCGCAGTTCAGAGGCGTTCGGTATGACCGACTCGCGGAAAACAAACCTACGGATTCTTTCGGGCGTGTCCGGCGTGAACGGATCCAGTTTTTCGTTTGCTGAAAATTAACTGCCGGGCGGGTAGGTGACCGCACCGAGATGGCGGTGAAGCCGGCTGCCTAAGCTTGTGGTATGCGGATTTCCTCCCGGCGCGCACCGCGCTCGCGCGTCCTCTCCCGCCGGTCGGATTCGGTTCCGGAGGTCCGCCGGTGACTTCGTGGCACGAACGCGACGGCCGTATCGCCGTGCTGACCGGCGCGGGTATCTCCACCGACAGTGGTATCCCCGATTTCCGCGGACCTCGCGGAGTATGGACCGAGGACCCGGTGGCGGAACTGCTGTCCACCTACGACAACTACATGGCCGACCCGGCGCTGCGTGTGCGGTCCTGGGAGGCGCGCCGCAACAACCCCGCCTGGGGTGCCGAACCCAACCCCGCACATCTCGCGCTGGTGGATCTGGAACGCGCCGGCCGGGCCCTGACGATCGTCACCCAGAACATCGACAGGCTCCATCAGCGGGCCGGTTCGAACCCGAAGCGGGTGATCGAAATCCACGGCAATATGTTCGATGTGGTCTGCGTGGACTGCGGATACACCGCGAGCATGGCCGAAACACTCGACCGCGTCGGCATGGGGGAACCGGACCCGCCGTGCCCGGAGTGCGGTGGGATCCTGAAGGCCGATGTCATCATGTTCGGCCAGGCGCTGGATCACCGCACACTCCTGAAAGCCACCCTGGCGGCGGAGACGGCGGATATCTTCCTCGCCGTCGGCACATCGCTCCAGGTCGAACCGGCCGCTTCGCTGTGCGGGCGGGCGGTGGCCGCGGGCGCGGCGTTGATCATCGTGAACGCCGAACCCACCCCGTACGATTCGCTGGCGACCGAGGTCGTGCGCGAACCCATCGGCACCGCGCTACCCCGGTTGGTCGAGCAGATCCTGGCGCACTGAGCGGGACCCCGCCGCGGCAACCGGCCTCCTATTCCGGTGCGCTGGCGGAAACGGGTCCGAGTACCCGGTCCAGGTAGTCGTTGGCGAACCGGCCGTCCGGGTCGTAGTGGCGGCGGACCGCGGCGAAACGATCCCAGTCCGGGTAGCGCGGGCGCAAGGTCTCCGCGGTCTGGTAGTGCCGTTTGCCCCAGTGCGGGCGGCCGTCGTAGCGATCGAATACGGCTTCGCAGGCGCGGAAGAACGGCTCGTGCGCCATGCCCTCGTACTGGTGCACCGCGATATAGCAGGTCGCGCGACCGCCCGCGGGGGAGAGGAACGCGTCGTCGCCCGCCACCCAGCGCACCTCGATCGGCATCGGGGTGTCGAAACGTTTCGCGGTCTCCTTGATCTCGCGGATCGCTTCGGCTGAGTGTTCGCGGGGGATCGCGTATTCCATTTCGGTGAACCGGAACAGCCGGGGGCTGGTGAATACCCGGTAGGAGCGGTCCACTTGGCGCCGGTAGCTGAAGGCGTAGGCCGCGGCCCGCTGGACCGGCGGAATCACCGCGGGCCGGCGGCGTGCCAGTCGGCACAGGGCGTCGCTGACGTGATTGGACACGGCGATATCGGCGAACCAGTCGACGAGTTTATGCCGGGGCGCGGGCGGCAGGTCGACCCGATTGTTGCGTTTGGTCATGGCGATCGGGCTGTGGGCGAACATGTAGAACTCGAAATGCTCGTTGCCGTCGACATAGGAATCCAGGTCGCTCAGGACCTCTTCGACCGGTACCGGCCGTTCCACCCCCTCGAGGACGAACGAGGGCACCAGCCGCAGGGTGAACGCGGTGACCACGCCGAGCGCCCCGACGCTCACCCGTGCCGCCCGCCACGCCTCGGAACCCGAGTCCGCGGAAAGCTCGACAGTCCTGCCGTCGGCCGTCATCAGCTCCACCGTGTGCAGTTGCGCGGAGAGATTCGGTAGTTCGGCGCCGGTGCCGTGGGTGCCGGTGGCGGTGGCGCCGGCGATGGTCTGCGCATCGATATCGCCGAGGTTCGGGAAGGCGAGTCCGTGCTTGTCCAGTTGCTCGTTGAGGGCCGCGAGGGTCATCCCGGCCTGGACCCGGGCCAGGCCGGTGTCGCGGTCGACCTCGAGCACGCGGTTCATCCGGGACAGATCCAGTAACAGGCCGTCGGTGAGGCAGGTATCGGTGAACGAATGTCCCGAGCCCACCGCGCGCACGCGATGCCCGGCGGTGGTGGCGCGGGCGAGTTCTCCGGCCAGTTCGGCGGGATCGCGCGGTGCGGCCAGCCGCGCCGGTGCACACCGCTGATCACCGGCCCAGTTCACCCATGAGTTGGTCACATGTCCAACACTAGGGGATGGGGACGGCTCACGCAGGGGAAACTTCCGAGGAGAACACGGAGTGGGATTCAGCGGCGGCGGACCGCGCACGGGCCCGGTTTGGCGGCCTTGGCCTGCTCGACCTGCGCGAGGCTCAGCGCGTTCACGCCCAGTGCCTGTGGCGGCGTACTCGCGGCCCGAATGCCGTTGAGAGTGATCGCCATATAGCGACGCCAGATATCGGAATCGACGGGGCGCGCGAACTCGGCGAGTGAATCGACCATATAGATCAACGCGAACAGGTCCGTGGCCTCGATCCCCGGCTGCACCACACCGGCGTCCCGCGCCCGCTCCATCACCGCCGCCACCGCGGGGCCGATCTGCTCCCGCGGGTAAGCCAGGCGTTCGGGATCGTCATGCATTTCGAGCATTACTTCGCTGAAGCCGCGGTTGGTCGCCATATGCCGGCACGCGTACTCGAACAGGCGCACCACGCCCTCCCACGGATCCTCCGCGGCGAGCGCCTCCCGCGCCGCCTCGGCGAATTCGCGGACGTGCCCGGCGAACACCTCGGAAATGAGTTCGCGCTTATTGGCGAACCGGCGGTACACGGTGCCCACTCCGACCCCCGCGCGCTCGGCCACATCGTCGAGCGTGATCTCGAGTCCACGGTCGGCGAACAGCTCCCGGGCCGCATCGATGATCCGCTGGTGATTACGCGCCGCATCCACCCGGAGACGGCGCGTCCGGGGCGCAGTGGTGGCGAGGTTCACATGCGGAATGGTAGCAAGCTACGAATTAAGCGCGAACCGTTTCGATCCGGGCGAACGTAAAACCTTTCTCGCCTGCGGATACTGTTGCCAGGCGTGATCCGCGCACTGAGTTCGTGGTCGTAGTACGCCGGTTCGGAGGTGCCGGAGCATGAGCGAAACCGTCGAGCCCGTCCCGATCGACGCCGCGGTCCTGGCGGCCGTCGCGTGCGGTGGTGGGCTGGGCGCGGGCTCGCGCTATTGGCTCGCGCTGCGGATTCCCCTCGCTCCCGGGGGATTTCCCTGGGCCACTTTTCTCGCCAACACCCTCGGCTGCCTCGCGATCGGTGTACTCATGGTGCTCATCACCGAAGTGTGGACACCGCATCGGCTGGTTCGCCCGTTTCTGGGAGTCGGTGTGCTCGGTGGTTTCACCACGTTTTCCACCTACAGCGCCGAGGTTCGTACACTGCTCGAATCGGGTTCCACCGGTGTGGCGCTCGGATACCTCGGGGGAACCGTGGTGACCTGCCTGGGTGCGGTCGCCGCCGGCATATCGGTCACCCGGTGGGTCGCGCGAAGACGTGGCGGGGCAACGCAATACGGCACGAGCTGAACGTAGGACGGCACGAGCGAGAGGGGTCGGGTCATGGTGGTATCGACGGGTCCGCAACACCGGCCGGGCGAGCGGGGCGGCCGGTGACCGCGGTCTGGGTGGTGCTGGGCGGAATGCTCGGTGCGCCCGCGCGCTACCTGGTCGACCGGGTGGTCACCGCGCACAACCGCTCCCGGTTCCCGCTGGGCACACTCGCGGTCAACATCGCGGGCTCGGCGCTGCTGGGTTCGCTGATCGGCGCGGACACCAGCGGTGCGGTGGCGGCCGCCGCCGGTATCGGATTCTGCGGCGCCTTCACCACCTTCAGCACATTCGGCTACGAGACGATCCGGCTCGCCACCGGCGGTGCCACCGGGTACGCGTTCGGCAATATCGTGCTCAATACCGGGATCTGCCTCGGCGCGGTCTATCTCGGCGCCGCGACCGCGGGGCTGTTCGGATGATCACGATGACCAGCCGGGTACGGCCCACCACGAAGGGAGTTCCGAATATGGCGCACAACCGAGCCGGGCGGCCCGCCCGCCCAGCCGATCTGGTGGATGTTCCGGGATTGGTGACCGCGTACTACAGCCGTGTCCCCGACCCTGCCGAACCCACTCAGCGGGTCGTCTTCGGGACTTCCGGCCACCGCGGTTCGAGCCTGGACGCCACCTTCAACGAGGCGCATATCCTGGCGATCACGCAGGCCCTCGTGGAATACCGGGCCACCCGCGGGATCACCGGTCCGGTGTATCTGGCCCGGGATACCCATGCGCTGTCCGAACCCGCCTGGACCACCGTGCTGGAGGTGCTCGCCGGCAACGAGGTGAGTGCCGTGGTCGACGCCCGCGGTCGCTACACCCCCACGCCCGCGCTCAGCCATGCCGTGGTGCGCCACAATCGCGACACCACCCGTCCCCAAGCCGACGGCATCGTGGTGACCCCGTCGCACAACCCGCCCCGCGACGGCGGTATCAAATACAACCCGCCGCACGGTGGCCCCGCCGATACCGGCGCCACCGACGCCATCGCCGAACGCGCCAACGAACTGCTGCGCGGCGGCCTCGCCGAGGTGAAGCGGGCGCCGCTCGCGCGGGCGATGGACGCCGCCGGCCGCTACGACTACCTCGACCACTACGTCGCCGACCTGCCCGCGGTGCTCAACCTCGACGCCATCCGCGGCGCCGGGATCCGGCTCGGCGCCGACCCGATGGGCGGTGCGAGCGTCGACTACTGGGAGGAGATCGGCCAGCGCTACGACCTCGAACTCGAGGTCGTGAACCCGACCGTGGACCCCACCTGGAGTTTCATGCCCCTCGACGGCGACGGCCAGATCCGGATGGACCCGTCGTCCCCGCATGCGATGGCCTCGCTGGTCGCGATCCGCGACGACTACGACATCTCCACCGGTAACGACGCCGACGCCGACCGGCACGGCATCGTCACCCCCGACGGCGGCCTGATGAACCCGAACCATTTCCTCGCCGTCGCGATCGACTATCTGGTGGCGAACCGGCGCGGCTGGGACGCACTCACCAAGATCGGGAAAACCGCGGTCACCTCGGCGATGATCGACCGGGTAGCGCGGGTACTCGGCCGCGACGTCTACGAGGTGCCGGTGGGGTTCAAATGGTTCGTCCCCGGCTTGTTCAGCGGCAGTCTCGCCTTCGGCGGTGAGGAAAGCGCCGGCGCCTCCTTCCTGCGGATGGACGGCACCGTATGGACCACGGAGAAAGACGGCATCCTGCTGGCCCTGCTGGCCGCCGAGATCGCCGCCGTCACGGGCCAGAGCCCGACCGCCCGTTACCTCGAACTGGAACGCAACCACGGCAGCCCCGCCTATGCCCGGATCGACGCCCCCGCCGACGCCCGCCAGAAGAAGCTCCTCGCCGCCCTCGACCCCGCCCAGGTCACCGCCGGTGAGATCGCGGGCGAACCGATCACCGAGGTCGCGACCCGCGCCCGCGGCAACGGCGCCGGACTCGGTGGTCTGAAGGTGAGTACGGAGAACGCCTGGTTCGCAGCGCGCCCGTCGGGCACCGAAAACAAATACAAGATCTACGCGGAGTCCTTCCAGGGACCCGACCACCTGGCCCAGGTCCAGGACGCGGCCCGCGAGCTGGTGGGTCGGGTGCTGGCAGACGGCTAGCGGGCGCCACCCCGAGGTCCGCATAGTCCCGGAATCGAACGTGACCACGGCGGTGCCGAGTACGACGAGGCCTGGGAAGTTCACATAACCCCGAAACCCAACGCAACCGCGGCGGCGCCGAGTCTTACGAGGCCCTGAGAGGTTTTGGCCCGTCCCTGCTTTCCGCGCTCGATGCGATGCGGCGCAGCCGCGAGTGTCGAGTGCGGAAAGCAGGGACCAAGGGGGCCAAAACCACGTGCCGCCGGAGGCGGCACCAAAGATACAGGGAATTGTGACGGTCGCCTCGGCGTTGGTTGCCGGGGTGAGTGGTGACGGTGTGGCGAACGAGCGGCTCGATTCCGGCGGTACGGGCGGATCGGACGGTCGTACCGTGGTCGAGACGCCCGCGCGCCGCCGGTTGCTGCGCCGCCGGAACAATCCCGGAAAAACGCCGCTGCCCGGTGAAATCTGGGTGCTGATCGGGGCCGCGTTCTGTATCGCGGTCGGGTTCGGCCTGGTCGCGCCGGTGCTGCCGCAGTTCGCGTTGAGTTTCGGGGTCGGGGTGGCGGCGGCGTCGGCGATCGTCAGCGCGTTCGCCGCCATGCGGCTGCTGTTCGCCCCGGTGAGCGGGCGGCTGGTGCAGTTGCTGGGGGAGCGGCGGATATACCTGGTCGGGCTGCTCATCGTCGCGATCTCCACCGGGGCCAGCGCCTTCGCCCAGACCTATTGGCAGTTGATGGTGCTGCGTTCCCTGGGCGGCGTCGGTTCGACCATGTTCACCGTCTCCTCGATGGCGCTGGTGATCCGGCTTTCTCCGCCCACCGAACGGGGCCGGGTCACCGGCCTGTGGTCCACCTGTTTCTTGATCGGCGGCCTGTCCGGCCCGCTGATCGGTGGCGCGCTGGCCGGATTCGGCCTGCGCGCGCCGTTCCTCGTCTACGCGGTCGCCCTGCTGGTGGCCGTGGCGGTGGTGTATTTCAACCTGAAGGACTCCCGGATCACCGAATCCGAATCGGCGGGCGATATCGCCACCGTGAGCTTCGTACAGGGGCTGTCCCGCCCCGAATACCGCGCGGCGCTCTGGTCGAACTTCGCCAGCGGCGCGGCGGTGTTCGGCGTGCGGATGGCGCTCGTCCCGCTGCTCGTGGTGGAGGTGCTCGGCGAGCCGTCGGGTATGGCCGGGGTGGCGTTGACCGTTTTCGCCGCCGGAAACGCCACCGTCCTGTTCTTCGCCGGCCGCCTGTCCGACACCTACGGCCGTCGCCCCCTGCTGATCTCCGGCGCCCTGGTGTGCGCGATCGGCACCACCGGTCTCGGCCTGTCCCCGAACCTGGCGTGGCTGCTGATCACCTCGTTCGTCGCCGGGATCGGGTCGGGCCTGTTCACCCCCGCCCAGCAGGCCGCGGTCGGCGATATCATCGGCTCCCGTGCCCGCGGCGGCACCATGCTCGCCGGCTTCCAGATGTCCCAGGATCTCGGCACCGTCCTCGGCCCGATCGTGGTCGGCGCCATCGCCCAGCGCCTGTCCTACGGCGCGGGCCTCGCGGTAACCGGTTCACTGCTGGCCGTGGCGGCGTTGGCCTGGTTCATCGTCCCTGAACCGATGCAGCGGGCGAGTCTCGAAGCCGAGTCGCGTGAGGAGACTCCGTCGAAGTCGGATCACACCGGTTCGACGCTTGCCGCGGCGGAGAACCCCGCTTCCACCGAGACGGGGATCGCAGACCTTCCGGGTGCGCCCGGAAGCGAAGGCAGTGCGCCGTCCAAGCGCTGACGGTTCGCGCCGGGTGGCTGTGCGTGACCGGTTCGCCCGGATACGGCAGAGTGGTCGCGTGAGCAAATCGCCGTCCGAGTACACCCCGCGTCCCATGTCCAGCGGGACCACCTACGCCCTCGGCGGGGTGGCCCTGGCGCTGATCGTGCTGATCATTTTCCTCGCCTACCGGTGGGGTTCGGGCGGCGCCGAGGTGCGCAACGACGGCTACGGCTCCGTTCGCAACCCCGCGGTCACGGCCGCGCTCCAAAGCGACGGCGGCGTCCGGCTCGGCCTGCCGGACGCCCCGAAAACAATCGAAATCTACGAAGACCCCATGTGCCCCGGCTGCGGCAACCTCGAACACCTCTACGGCCAGGAGATCGCCCAGAAAGTCGACGAGGGCAAACTCGCCGTCCGCTACCGCTTCGTCAATTTCCTGGATCCCAAATCCGGCAGCGGCGACTACTCCACCCGCGCCGCCGCGGCGCTGCAGTGCGTCGCCGAGACCGGCTCCGGTATCACCTACTCGAAATTCCACGACACCCTGTTCACCGACCGCCAACCGGAAGAAGGCTCCGGCCTCACCGACGACGAACTCGCCACCCTGGCCACCGAGTCCGGCGCCCCGCAGACCGCCCACGACTGCATAACCACCGGCGCCCGCACCGACCAGGCGAAGTCCCAGGCGACCGCGGCCCTCGACGACCTGAAAGCCGCCCTCGACGGCGACGCGGCAACCCCCAGTGTGTTCGACGTCGCAACGAAGATCGACCTCGAGAACCAGGACTGGGTCCAGCAGGTCGCCCCCTGACCTCACCGTTCACCCCGAATCCAGCCGATTTGGTGCCTGACGTGGAGGTGGTGTAACTTCGTTCAGGCAGCCGGGGAACCGGCAGCAACCATCCGGGGCTATGGCGCAGCTGGTAGCGCACCACACTGGCAGTGTGGGGGTCAGGGGTTCGAGTCCCCTTAGCTCCACATAAAACCCCAGGTCAGGCCCGGTTTAATACCGGGCCTGACCTGTTCTGTTTTGACCAATCCCCCGTTCGCCCCCGTTTTGGGTCTAGATCCCGTTTGCCGAAATCGATGCGGTCGCGTGGGCAGCTGTGTCCACCGAGACCGGACCGGCGGATTCGATAGCAATCGTCTTGACCGACCGCCCTGGATGCCGCGTGGCTGCGATGGAGCTGTCGATTGTCGTCGAGGGACGGTGGTCGTGCGACGGTTGATCGCGCTGGGCCGCGGCGGATGTTCAGAGCGGATGCTGCGATACCGACTCGGTGCATGATGGTCGCGTGAGTGAGGCCAAGTTCCTGCAGCTGCTGGCGAGGGGTGCTGACGCGTCGGCGTTCGATGAGCAAGTGCGCATCGCGGTCGCGGCCGGCGCGGATTCGGAGCATCTCGCCGAACTCGAAGAACTTCGGCGACTGGCTCTGCGGATCCGGGCGGAGCTCGACCGTCACGAGCGCCGGGAATCGGAGTTGGCCGTCCTCTTCGAGACGGCTCAGGATCTCACCCGGATCAGCGACGTCGACCGGTTGCTGCGCGCCGTGGTCCGTCGCGCACGCCGGATCCTCGTCACCGATGTGGCCTATATCGCCCTGATAGACCGGGAGCGTCGCGACACCTATATGAGGGTCACCGACGGAATGGCGTCGTCGCCGATCCGCACGACGCGTCTGCCGATGGGCGTGGGTCTCGGTGGGCTCGTGGCGCAGGACGGAATCCCTTACGCAACAAGCAATTTCTGGGAGGACCCCAGGTTCTCGCACACCGAGGAAGTCGACCACGCGGTGCGTTCCGAGCAGATTGTGGCCATCGTCGGCGTGCCGCTCTCGGTGGAGTCCGATGTGGTCGGGGTGCTCTACGCAGCGGATCGCCGCCCTCGCGAGTATCAGCCGGAAGACATCGCGCTGCTGTCGTCTCTGGCCGCTTTGTCGGCGATCGCGCTGGATGCGGCGAAGGCTCTCGAAGACGCCCGGCGCGCCGCCGCGGAGTTGGCGGACTCTCATGCGGTCGCCGATGAGCGGGCCCGCACGCTCGAGTCCATTGCGGAGGCGCACCGGCGATTGACCGAGACCGTTCTCGAGGGCGGTGGAGTGGCCGAAATCGCGGTCGCTATCGCCGGCATTCTCGACGGTGAGGTCGTGGTCCTCGACGCCGACGGGGTGACGCTGTGGAGTTCCCGTCCCGATGCTCCGGTCCTGACTCCGGGGAGCACCGATGAATCCTGCATCGACGACGAAGGGCGAGTCTGGTCGGCTGCGACGGTGGCGGCACGGGGAGTCCCGCTGGTGCGTGTTCTCGTCGATCGGGGCGAGCTGGATGCCACCGAGCAGGGTGTGCTGGAGCGGGGTGCCACCTCGCTTGCACTGGTCCTGATCCACGGTCGGCTGGCGCTCGACGAGGAGGCGCGATCGCGGGAGGAACTGGTGGTGGACCTGCTTGCGGGGGTTCCGATGGATCGCCTGGCTGTGCGACGGCGAGCCGATCGGGCCGGCCTGGTGTGGGGGCGATCCAACATCGTCCTGGTGGTGCGGTCCCGCGACGAGGAGCGGAAACGGATCCGGGAATCCGCCGCCCGGTGGGCACCCCCGGGATCGGTGGTTGCCGAGTACTTGCAATCGATCCTCGTGGTTGTGGAGGGCGACGACGCGGGTGCCGCCGCCAGGGCGCTGGCAGGCCACCTCCGTGGCGCCGCCATGTCCATAGCTGTCGGCGGCGCCGGCCCGGTCGAAGCCATGTCCGATCTGCGGTCCTTCTACGACGAGGCGAACAGGTGCGCGGAACTGCTCGTCGCGCTGGGGCGAGAAGGCGGAGCCGAGCTGGCGGACCTGGGGCTGTTCGGCGTGCTGGGCGTACCGGAGGCAGCGGATCGCGCGGTCGAGTTCGTCGGACGAGCGCTCGCACCGCTGCTCGAGTACGACAGGGCGCACGACGGTCACCTGGTCGAGACCCTGTCGGCCTATTTCGCCGCGGAGAGAAGCCGGGCGAAAGCCGCCGCGGAACTGCATGTGCACGTGAACACCGTCGGGGCCCGGCTCGCTCGTGTGGCCTCTCTGCTCGGTGAGGACTGGTCGGAGGGGACACGCCTACTCGGGCTCCGCATGGCACTCGAGCTTCGGTCACTGCTGGACGGTGAGCCTCCCCGATAGCGAGCCGGTGGCTTCGAACACATGATCTGGGTCGAAACGTTGGGTCTGGGTACGTTGAGTGCGTGGTGTGACCTGCATAACGTCAGGTAAGCGCATCTGGCGCAGATCTCATGACATCCCTCTCGATCGTTCGGAGAAGAGCAATGACTGCACCCTCCTTCGCATCCTCGGCAGACCTCGGGGAAAAGGAACAGACCCTGGAAGTCCTCGCGGACGGCGTGTACGCGCTGACGGCCGAGGGTGACCCGAATATCGGGGCGATCGAGGGCGAGGACTTCGTCGTCTGCTTCGAGGCGCTCGCCACCCCGGTGGTGGCCCAGGAGTGGTTGCGCAGGCTGCGTGAGCACACCGACAAGCCCATTCGATACCTGGTTCTGTCGCACTACCACGCAGTGCGTGTGCTGGGCGCGTCCGCGTTCGATGCCGAGGCCATCGTGGCGCACGAGACGACGGCCGCTCTGATCGAGGAGCGAGGCAAGGAGGACTGGGCGAGTGAATTCGGGCGGATGCCGCGCCTCGCCAAGGGCGCCGACTCCGTGCCGGGCCTGACCTGGCCGACGGTGACCTTCGCGGACAAGCTCACCATCGACCTGGGCGGTGACCGCGGCGAGCTGGTCCTTCAGCACTTCGGCCGGGGCCACACCGAAGGCGATATCGTCGCCTGGCTACCCCGGCAGAAGATTCTGTTCGCCGGTGATCTCGTCGAGGCGCAGGCCGCCCTGTACACCGGCGATGCCTTCCATCGTGACTGGTCCACCGGGACCCTCGATGCCGTCAAAGCGTTGAATGCAGAGGTACTCATCGGAGGCCGTGGTGCCGTCTCGCACGGCCGCGAGGCGGTGGACACCGCCATCGAGCAGACCCGTCGCTTCATCCAGACCATGCTCGAGGAGGTCGGCGCGGTCCAGCAGCGCGGGGGGACGCTGAAGGAGGCCTTCGAGGCCACCCACGCCGCACTCCACGAGGAGTACGGCCACTGGCCGATTTTCGAGCACTGCCTGCCCTTCGACGTTTCCCGTGTCTGGGACGAGCTTTCCGGAGTCGAGCGGCCGGTGATCTGGACTCCCGAGCGGGACCGTGCGGTCTGGGATCAGCTGCGCGGCTGACGCGCGAATTCGTCCGATTTCTTTTCAGGAGCATCTCAATGACAGCGCAGTCAGAGCACGCGTCGCCCACCTCTGTTTCCGATAGACCCGAGGCCACCGGCGCGTCGCCTCGCTCCCTCCGTCGAACCGTCATCGGCAGCATCGTCGGAACAGTTGTCGAGTACTACGACTTCGGCATATACGGCTACATGGCCACCGTCCTGGCCGCCCTGTTCTTCCACAGTGGCGACCCGACGGCCGCTCTCCTCGGCACGCTCGCTGCCTTCGCGGTTGCCTTCTTCCTCCGAATCCCGGGTGGGATTCTCTTCGGGCACATCGGCGATCGTTACGGCCGTAAGCGGGCGCTCTCCTGGACGATTCTCCTGATGTGCCTCGCCACACTCGGAATCGGGATTCTGCCGACGTACTTCACGATCGGTATCTGGGCGACAGTTCTGCTGGTGCTGCTCCGATGCCTCCAGGGTATTGCGGCAGGAGGCGAGCTCGGTGGCGCGACAGCGTTCGTAGCGGAGTCCGCGCCCCCGCACAAGCGCGCGGGACTGACCTCGCTGGTCAATGTCGGTATCAACCTCGGCTCGCTCGCCGCCGCACTGACGGCGCTGGCGGTGAACTCGGTCTTCACGCCAGAGCAGATCGAGGAGGTGGCGTGGCGCATTCCCTTCCTGATCAGTCTTCCGTTGGCGTTCATCGGTATCTGGATCCGCTCTCGGATGGAGGACACACCTCAGTTCGAGGAACTGAAAGAGGCCGGCGAGGTGGCGAAGGTGCCGGTCGCAGTTCTCTTTCGCGATTGCCGACCCGTCATCGTGCGGATCGCCTGCCTGTCGGCGCTGTTCACCGGCGGCCATTACGTCGCCTATGTCTACGGCCCGATTCATATGCAGACCGTGGGAGACCACACGGCGCAGATGTCGTTCGCGTCGACCTGTCTGGCGCTGGTCTGCGGCGCCGTCATGATGAATGCCGCCGGACATCTTTCCGACAGGGTCGGGCGTCGTCCGGTATTCCTGGCCGCGGCCGTCGCGGGCGTAGTGCTGCCGTTGCCGGCCTTCGCCCTCATGGGCGGCAGCGCCACCGCCTCGGCCGTCATCGGTCAGGTTCTGCTGAGTATTCCGGTCTCACTGTCGATCGGCCCGGCGTTCTCGGCCTTCGCGGAAATGATGAGTGCCCGCGTCCGATACAGCGGGATCTCGCTGGGAATGAATATCGCACAGCTCATCCTCGGCGGCACGGCACCCTTCCTGTGTGCGTGGCTGGTGGATCTGACACAGATCTCACTGGCGCCGGCCGGATTCTTCGCAGTCTGCGCCGCTCTGGTGCTCCTGGGGTCCATCCGGATGCGGGAAACCACACGGGCGCCCCTCATGGTGGATTGACCCGGGGAACCACACGGCGTCCACAACACGGGAAAGCGTCGAACCGGATACAGAGGACGGCGATCCACTTCCTCACGAAAGGAACCGCAATGAAGCGGATCAGTGCCAGATTTGGCTGGTTGCGCACGGCTGCTGTCATATCGGTGTCGGGCATGGTCCTTGCCCTGCTCTCGTGCGGGCTCGCCGAAGAAGGTGACGGGACCGGCGCGCGAGCGTCGTCGCCGTGGCCCGGCGGATCCTGGGCTCCGGCCGAAGCTGCCTACGACAGCAAGCTGGACAGTCAGCTGCCGGTGGAGATGAGCGACGGTGTCATCCTGAAGGTGGACGTCTCGTATCCCACGGATCCGGTCACGGGCCGGCGGGCACGAGGCCCGTTCCCGGTTTTGCTGACGCAGACCCCATATCTCAACACCCAGTCCACCGCAGGGGACTACTTCGTCCAGCGCGGCTACCTGTTCGTCACCGCCTACGTGCGGGGAACGACGACCTCCGGCGGGAACTTCTCGTTCTTCAGCAAGCGCGACGCCCAGGACGGCGCCGAACTCGTCACTTGGGCCGCGACTCGTCTGCAGAACTCGAACGGCAAGGTGGGATTGACCGGGGGGTCTTACGCGGGCATCAACCAGATGTACACGGTCGCCGAGGCCGGGGCGCACTCGCCGATCCAGGCGATCGCCCCTTACTGCATGGGTGCCGAGTTCTACCGCGAGGCCTACTTCGCCGGCGGAATTCCCACACAGACCCTGAACTTCCAACGGGTGATCGGCAGTTCGATGGGCGGGAACACCGCTCCGATCGGCGCTGCGCTGGTCGACGAGATCAACTCTGGTGGGCCGCGTGCCTACGACGGAGCTTTCTGGCAAGAACGCACGCCAGGCAACCTGGCTCAGCAGATCGTCGATGCCGGTGTGCCGGCGCTGCTCTGGAGTAGCAACGGAGACATCTACGCGCAGAGCTCGCTGGAGCTGTACTCGTACTTCCAGAACGCGAGCAGGAGGCTGCCGGTGTTCGGACCGATGAGCCAGGAACAAAAGGCGACCGGCCGGTACCAAGTCATCATGAGCCAAGGGGGACACTGTGAGAACCAGGACCAGCGCATCACGCTCGAGTGGTTCGACACCTGGTTGAAGGGCGCGCGGACCGGGATCGAGAGCACCACGACACCTCTGCACGCTCACGAGATGGTCTCGGATCGGTGGCTGAACACCTCTGCCTACCCGGTGGTCCCCTCGTACACGCGTTACTACCTGACGGCGGACCGCGCTCTGTCGACGACCGTGCCCGATACCACCGGAAAGGACAACGTCGCGTGGGCTCAGCCGGCCGCGAACAGCACCTTGCAGTACGACAGTCCTGCCTTCGAGAACGGCGGAACGCTCGCGGGACCGATCAGCGCCTCCTTCTACGCCTCGTCGACGACGTCGAACCTGGAGCTGATCGCGACCGTGCAGCTGATCGGCGCCAACGGTTCCGTCACGCCGGTCTCGTCGGGGGCGGTCTTGGGGAGTCTCGCCGCGAACGACCCCAGTCGGTCTTGGTCCGACGCCCATGGCGTTCCGGTCCGGCCCTACGGCAAATACACCGCGCCTGACCCCGTACCAGCGGGGGCGATCAAGAAGTACGACTTCGCCATTTCGCCGCGGTTCGCGCACATCCCAGTGGGCAGCAAGTTGCGACTCACGGTAACCACGCAGACCCCAACGGCCAATTGTTCTCCGGTTCTCGGCGTCGATCCGTGCTTTCCGACTGCTCCTGAGGCGTCCTCGCTCGCGGGGGCGACGGAAACGATCTACTACGGGCCGGAGACCAACTCGTCGCTCAACCTGCCCTTGCTGAAGGCCGACTGCTGGCAGTCGACGGATAACCCGAACCCCCAGGTGCCGTACTGGAACGCGAGCTCAGCGGCAGGCGTGCGCGCTCCTTGCCAGAAATAGTCCAAATCGCTGAGGTGGGCTCGGCGGCGCCACCGAAACGGTGTGCGTCGCCGACGCCGACCTCGGGCCGCGGCCGAGGCAGGCATGGAACGTGACTGTCCTCCCGATCGACTCCACCCCATGCGGCGCAGAGGGCCCCCTTGTCTTCGCCCGCCGCTTTGTTCGCTTCCACGGCGGAGCCGGGAGCTATCGCGCCGGTGCCTCGCTTTCTTCGACGAGCTCCGCTGCCTCCTCTTCGACGTGGTCGCCTTCGAAAGCTTGGAGTAACAAGGCCGCTGACCCGGCGAGGACTACGAACAGGCCGTAGCCAACGATCGCGGGCACAAGCCCGGTGAATGGTTCGACAAGGCCGGCGATCACACTGGGCAGGCCGAAGGCCAGATAGCTGACGACGTAGATGGTCGACAGTAATCCGGCGCGGTGCATGGGCGCAGCCGTGACGAGGAGCATCCGCAGTGCCGCTTGGAACCCTGCCCCGAATCCCACACCGGCGATCGCGGTTCCGAGGACGACACCGGCGAGGTTGCCCGCGACGACGAAGGACACTGTTACGACCGGCCCGACAGCAAGCGCGATCAATCCGGTCAGCAACTGGCGACGCGGGTCGATCCGTTGCAACACGTATCCGGTGACGGCGCCGCACCCGGCGAACAGAGCGATCAACGCGCCGGAAGAGAAATGGTTCGTTACCCCGAACACGGAACTGAGTACAGAAGGCACGAGCGAGAGGTATAGCCCGGGCAGGGCCCAGCTCGCGATCAACGCGCCTGCGACATTTCGGAAGAGTCGTCGCGAAGATGGCGGCACCCTGAGCTGCGGAGCGAGTGACCGGATTACTCCCGGTTGTTTCGCGACTGTCTCGGGTACGACCGTCAACAATATCGCGATGAACGCGAGTGCGACTACGAACACGATGTAGATGAGCGCCTCGGGCGCCGGCGCCCACTCCACGAGCACGCCACTCGAGAGTGCTCCGACCGCGAGCGCGGTGGGAGGAATCACGCCGTTGAGAACGTCGGCGAGTGTAGGACGCCGCACGAGCGAGTGATCCAGGATCGTTGCACCGAGACTACCGAGGAGCAGTCCGACAGCAAGGCCCTGGAGCATCCGGCCGATGAGCAGCACTACCAAGCCGTCGGCGATCGTGAGCAGCACCAGCGAGATGATCAGGCTCACCGTCCCGGCGAGGAGGACCGGTTTGCGGCCGACGTAGTCCGAGAGCGAGCCGGCGGTGAGGAGAGTGAGTAGCATCCCGCCGACGTAGATGGCGAACGCGCCGGTCAACATCAGCGGCGTGAGGTCCCACTGCACGGCGTAGATCGGGAACAGCGGCGAGGGCAGAGCCGACGAGCCGACGCTGAACAACAGCAGTGCCACCGCGATCCAGAACGCGGCGACCGAGCGGGCGGATTGCGTCATCGGAGCGCCTCCGGCCGGCGGACAGCAGGATCCCGAGACTCTCTCCATCTACGCCGCAGTTGTTGGAGTAGATCTCGAGGTGATGCGCGCCGATACCGGTAATGGAGGCGATGAGGGCATGGGAATGCCACACAATCCGAATCCGCCCACGGCCAGGGTGGCCCCGGAGGGGATATCGGCGACGGCGGCGGCTGCAGAGTTGTCAACCTGGCCGGTGGTCGTCTGCGGTGCTGTCATCGTGCGTCCGACGGTGCGGGGATGATACGGCCGCGGACTTCGCCGAATCCGATCGGTCTACCGTCCGTACCGGGGGACGTGGCGGTTATCACGACCTCGTCGTAGTCTTCGAGGAACGTGCTGGGGCGCCCGCCGACATCGAGGGGTTCTGTTCCGCCCCAGGATAGTTCGATGAACGACCCGCGCTCATTGCGCGACGGTCCGGAGATGGTCCCGGAGGCGAACAGATCGCCGGTGCGGGCATGCGCGCCGTTGATCGTGGTGTGTGCGAGCATTTGCGCTCCGGACCAATACATCTCGCGGTAGGGCGGGTGGGAGACCGGCGTTCCGTTCCACTCGACCGTGAGGTCGACGTCGAGGCCCCACCGCTGCGCGCCGCGCAAGTAGGGGAGGGGTTGAGGGTCCTGTACGGGCGTCGGGATCCGAGCGGCTTCGAGCGCAGCCAAAGGGACCACCCAGGCGGACACGGACGTGGCGAACGATTTGCCGAGGAACGGGCCGAGAGGCACGTACTCCCAGGCCTGGATGTCGCGTGCCGACCAGTCGTTGACGAGCACGACGCCGAAAACGTGGTCTGCGAAGCTGTCCGGTGAAATCGGCTCGCCCGGGACCGATCCGGCGCCTACCACGAAGCCGAGCTCGGCTTCGATGTCCAACCGGCGGCTGGGGCCGAATGTGGGGGCCTCGTCGGCGGGTCCCTTCTGCTGTCCGCTGGGGCGGATCACATCGGTTCCGGATACGACGACTGTGCCCGCCCGGCCGTGGTAACCGACGGGGAGGCTCTTCCAGTTGGGAAGCAGCGCCGCGGAATCCGGCCGGAACAGGCGTCCCAGATTGGTGGCGTGGTGTTCGGAGGCGTAGAAGTCGACGTAGTCGGCTACTTCGAAGGGCAGGTGCAGGGTCACATCGGTGAGCGGGTATACGGCGTTCTCGGGTACGTCTCCGGACAGCAGGTCGATGATGCGGGCCCGGGCGTCCGCCCATGCATCGGGCCCTTGCGCCATGAAGGGGTTCAGCGCGGTATGGGCGAAGACGTCGTCGCCGAGCGTCGCTGTCAGGTCGACCACGGCATCGGCGATGCGTACACCGACACGAGCCCGCGCACCGGTCGGAGAGAAGACCCCGTAAGGGAGGTTGGAGAGGCCGTACGGGGAGTCGGCGGGGATATCGATAGTGGTCATGCGTCAGTTCCTCGGGAAAGGTGGGGCGCGGCTGCCGGTCGCAGTTCGGCGGGTACCAGCCCCAGGTCGATGAGGTCGTTGAGCGGCTCGACGATGCTGCATGTGCCGAAGGAGTGGAAGGCGGCGCGGACGTCGCGCGCCCGTTCCGCGGACAGCGAGGTCAAGGCAGCGGCGATGGTTTCGGCGTTGCGGTCGTCGAGCACGCGGGCCAGGTCCGTCACCGCGGCGCCGTCGAGGGCCAATGAGGTCGCCAACAGCAGGTTGAGAAACCCGTGCTGTTCGAAGCCGGTGTGCGGGTCGGTGTTCCGGATTGCGTGGTGCAGGCCCGCGGTCGCCTTGAACGCGACGCTTGCCTCGATCGCCGCAATGATGAATGCCGCGAGCTCGTGTGCGTCGGGATACAGTTCCGCCCTGACGCCGCCGGTGCGGAACTTCGCGTATAGCCCGGCGTCCGCGACTGCTCGCAGATAGTGCGACGTGTCCGCGCTACGAGGGACCTCGGCGTAGCCGGCGACGGCCCCGGGTATCCGTGCCCGGACGAGTTGCGCACCGTGCTCGTCGCCGGCGGTCGGCCCGATCTCGACGGCGACAACGGTGACATCGTCGTGCTCCGCGGCGGTCGACAGTGCCCGACCGACGGCGACGGCGCCCTCGGGCACCGTCAACGCCAGGCTCAGCGGCCCTACGTCGTCGAGTTCATCGAGACGGTTCGAAGGAAAGACGAAGGGTCCTACCAGATCCGCGTGGGCCGAACGTCGGTGCGCGGCGTGTGCTGTGAGGGCCTCGGCCTGCGGGGCATTCCCGGGCGGGAACATGGCGGCGTCGTCGCACAAAGCTTGCAGCAGTGGAGGGATCGAGGCGTTCATCGGCGGTCACCGCCTGTGCCGCGCGCCCATGACCACGCGTACTCGGGGTCTTCTGCGCCGGCGCCGGCGGTCCCGAGCTCGAGCGGGCGGAACGTGTCCACCATGACGGCGAGCTCGTCGAAGGACTCGGCGCCGATGCTGCGCTCGTAGGCGCCGGGCTGCGGTCCGTGCGCGTGCCCTCCCGGGTGCAGTGATACCGAACCTTGGGCGATGCCTGAGCCTGCACGGGCTTCGTAGTCACCGCCGCAATAGAACATGACCTCATCGGAGTCGACGTTGGAGTGGTAGTAGGGGACCGGGATCGCCAGTGGGTGGTAGTCGACCTTACGTGGGACGAAATTGCAGACGACGAAGTTGGTGCCCTCGAACACTTGGTGCGCCGGCGGCGGCTGGTGCACGCGTCCGGTGATCGGCTCGAAGTCCGAGATGTGGAAGCTGTAGGGGTAGAGGCAACCGTCCCAGCCCACGACGTCGAATGGGTGCGTGGCGTACACGAACCGAGTGCCGGCTATCCCTGCGCCGCTGCGATGCTTGACCAGGACCTCGATGTCGGAGCCCTCCGCGAGGAGGGGCTCCGCCGGGCCGTGCAGGTCCCGTTCGCAGTAGGGTGCGTGCTCCAGTAGCTGCCCGAAACGTGAGAGGTAGCGGCGCGGAGGCGCGATATGCCCGACGCCCTCGATGATGTACGCACGCAGAGGGTCCGGACCCGTGGGAATCCACCGATGGGTCGCTGCGCGTGGCAGCAGGACGTAATGACCCTCGGTCGCGTCGAGGGCGCCGAAGACGGTCTCGATCCGCGCGGTGCCGGACTCGATGTAGACGAGCTCGTCACCGATTCCGTTGCGGTACAGCGGGGACGCCTTATCGGCGACGACGTAGGACAACCGCACATCGGAGTTGCCGAGCACCAGGCGGCGTCCGGTGACCACGTCGACCCCGGTCGCATCGGCCGCGAACAGGTCGTGCAGCCGCAGGTGCCGGGGGATGAGGGGATGGTTCGGGGTGGTGGTTTGGTCCGGCAGTTCCCAGGCCGTTGCTGCCACGATCGCCGAGGGTATTGCGCGGTGATAGAGCAGTGACGAGTCCGAGGAGAATCCCTCCTCGCCCATCAGTTCCTCGAAGTAGAGGCGTCCGGCCGGATCGTGGTGCTGAGTATGACGCTTCGGTGGGACGGTGCCCAGGCGCTGGTAGTGAGCCATGTCGTTCCCTAAAGTCTGCGCGGAAAGTAATACACACATTAACTAGTTTTGGGAGCGAGTGCAATCACGTGGCCAGGGAGTGGTTCGTCAGTTACGTCCGCGGACGTCGAACTGGGTGCGGTCGGTGATCAACTTGTCGAGCAGCATGATGAGGATGCGCTGCTCGGCCTCGGTGAGCGCGTCCGCCCAGGCCTGCTCACGCTCGTTGTGGGCGCGGTAGACCTCGGCGATCCGTTGCTCTCCGGTGGGTGTGAGTTGCAGTCTGATCGAGCGTCCGTCCTGGGGGGCCGGAGTGCGTGTGAGCAATTCGTCGCGTTCGAGCGATTTGCACAGATTGGACACGGCAGCCCTGCTCATGCCGGTGAGGCGCGCCGCGTTCATCGGCTCGATCGGGCCCGCCAGCCAGGTAACGAAGAGTAGCCGGAAGGCCGACCAGGACAGGCCGTGCGGCCGGTGTACCGAGGCTTCCAAGTCGTACGTGACGATGTTCGCGGCTCGGTTTAGGGTGAGCAGCAACTCGGTGGCCAGGCCATGGGTGGCGCCGACCTCGGACGTCAGGCGGCGATGTGCGTGTGCAACAAAGGACCAGAAGTCGATCGAGTCCACCTCGGTGGGTCGATCCGGCGCGGCGTCGTGCATGGGCGTCACGCTAGCGCGGGGTCGAATGTCAGTGTGGGGATCGGTTCCGGCACCATCAGAAATAGTTTACACGTTTATCACTATGAGCCGACTATCTCGCTGAAGGCTCTGGTCCCACTTCGGTGGTGCCCAGGTCTTCGGCGAACACGGTCCCATTCGTGACGACCGGGGTCAGACCAGCAAAGGGCTGCGGTCCGCGTCGGCGCTGGACACGGGATCGGATTCAGTGGGTGCGGCCAGGCGGACCGGCAGGCTGGTCAGGCCATGGATCAGGAGGCTTTTCCGCCACGTCAGATCACTGAATTCCCCGTCGAGCGATATCTCCGGGAACGTGGCCAGCAGTCGTGCGATCGCGGTGGTGGCCTCCACGCGGGCAAGGGTGGCGCCGAGGCAGTGGTGGATGCCGTGCCCGAAGGCGATATGTCGGTTCTCGGATCTTTCGAGGTCGATCCGGTCCGGGTCGGCGAAGCGCGCCGGGTCGCGGTTGGCGGCGGCGAGCGAAATCAGGATGAATTCGCCCGCGTCGATGTCCTGACCGCCCAAGGTGGTCGGGGCGGTGGTGTAGCGAGCCGTCGCCACGTGCAACGACCCGTGACAGCGCAGGATCTCCTCGACGTAGGCGGGTATCGCTTCGGGGTGGGTGCGCAACCGCAGGGCCGTTGCCGGATCGCGTAGTAGCTCCAGTACCGAGTTTCCGATGAGGTTGACGGTGGTCTCGTGCCCGGCTATCAGCAGCAGGAGCAGCATGGCGATGAGTTCGTGCTCGTCCAGGCGGTCTTCGTGGTCTTTCGCGATGATCAGTTGGGAGAGCAGGTCGTCGCGGGGGTCGTCGGTGCGTTCGGCGATCAACTTCGTCAGGTAGGTCAAGTAGCTGACCCCGGCGGCGGTGCGTTCCTCGATCGTGGCCGAGTCGCTGACGACGACGGCGGTCCACGAGCGGAACTCTTCCTTGTCGGCGTCGGGGACTCCGAGCAGTTCACAGATCACCGCGGTCGGCAGCCGGAACGCGTAGCTGTCGATGAGGTCGACGGTCGTTCGCGCGCTGATGTCGGCGAGCAGGGTGTCGGCGATCGAGGTGATTCTCGGCTGGAGATCGCGGATGGCGGGTCCGGTGAATGCCTTGGCCACGAGACGGCGCAGCCGGGTGTGCTGTGGCGGATCGGCGAACAACATATTGTCGCTGATGGCGGTGTTGAACAACTCGGCCGCACCGTTTTTGGCCAGCACAGCCTGTCCCTCGGGCGACCCGATGCGTTTACTGATGGCCGGCTCCGCGAAGGCCTGTTTGGCTACGTCGTGATCGACGATCAACCAGCCGAGGACACCGTCCAATCGAATTCGGTGCAGGGGACCGCGCTTACGCAGCGCCCGGTAGGTCGGATGCGGATCCTGGTAGAAGTCGTCGGTCAGTTCGAGGATTTCCATCGCGCCGGTCACCGCCGACCGTCGGGCGAAAAGGTGGCCGAGCTCGAATCCATGTAGTGCACAGTCCCTCAGTCCTTTCGGCGAACGATCTGATCTTGCGCGCGATGCCGTCCGGAACGAATTGTCAATCAGGAGTGCATCAGCGAGAGGTCGAGCAGTTTCGATCGGGTGAACCAGGAAGCCCCTCTACAGGCTAGCCGTGGCCGCTGTCGACTAAACCTCCGGCCAAGGTGTTGCCGCGCCGCAAGGAGAGTGAGTATCGACCCTCTGCGCGGGCTCGGCTTGTCTACTGCGCGCTGCGTTCCCGCTCGGCAGCGCTGATCAGCGCGGTGCTCAGCAGAGTCGCCGCGTCCAGAAACGAGTCTTGAGATACCGTCTCGGGATCGGTGTGGGCGAGCAGTGCCGTGCCGTGTTCGAGAGCGAGTGCCACCAGTGCCATTTGCTCGGCGGGTGCGGGCAGGCTCAGTCCCATTCCTTCGATCACGCGCCGGGCAGAACGCGCGTACCAGTCCCGGGAGGCTCTGTCGTAGTCGCGTAATGCCTGTGCCGCCGCTGGATTTCGCATCGCGTAGAGCCGGAATTCGAGCATCAGCACGAAACGATTGCGGTCGGCGAAGCGGTTGCCGCCTCGGCCTCGCAGGGCGTCGACTGTCTGCATCGCGTCACCGCCCGGGGCGAGGATTTTTTCGCTCTCTTCGATATCGCGATCGAGCCAGTCTCCGAGCAGTGCGAGGAACAGATCTTCCTTGTTGGTGAAGTTCGCATAGACCGCGCCTCGGCTGTACCCGGCCCTGTCCGCGATGTCTTCGAGGGAAGCTTGCGTGAAGCCCTTTTCCGCGAACACCTCCTCGGCGGCGGTGAGCAGCATGGTGCGGGTGCGTTGCACGCTCTCGGCGCGGGTCAACCTGGGCATGTTCGGCCTTCTCTGACGTGCTCCTCCTTGACACTGTTCAGTGCATACACGACAATACCCGAAGACATGAGCGTATCTGGATACGCGAACGAATCTGAATGTGTCGTCGAGCCGCACGTTCGGCGTGATCGATGTTCACCTGGGTCGACTGCCCGACCCAGGTGAACGCGACGCGGTTTCGTGAAGTCCGAACGAAGGAAGCTATGCGTCAATCGGCGACTGTCACCGCGATGCTGTCCGTAGTGGTCTCGGTGCTGGCTCTCACCGCCCTTGCGGCCCCCTCGGCGGCCGAAGACCTTCCCGCGCTCCCGGCGGACTTCGAGTTCGGGGTCGCTCAATCCGGTTTTCAGTCCGAAGGTTTCAACCGGGACTCGAACTACCTGCGCTACGGCAACGAAGGGAAGTTGCACGAGCCGGTGGGTAACGCCGTGGACTTCTTCCACCAGTACGAGGGCGATGTTGCCAGGGCGGCCTCGATCGGTGTGGACAACTATCGCTTGTCGGTGGAGTGGTCGCGTATCGAACCGCAGCCCGGTGTCGACGACGCGGCCGGTTGGGCGTTCTACGATGCGGTGATCGGCCGCATCGTGGCCTCGGGCATGCGCCCGATGCTCACGTTGAATCACTGGGTTCATCCCGGTTGGGCGGTCGATCGTGGGGGGTGGAACAACCCGGAGATGGCCGCAGCCCTGACCGCTTTCGGCCGGCGTGTGGTTGATCGCTACGCATGGGCCGAGCCGATCTGGATCACCTTCAACGAGCCCAGCGAATACGTCCGGCGGGAACTGACCTACGGTGGTTTGGCGCCGGCGAACACCGGGCTCATGATCGAGGGGATCATCGAGGCGCATCGGGCGATCACGACCCACATCCATGCCGTGCAGCCCGGGGGCCAGGTCTCCTCCAACATCGCCTACATCCCACTGCCCGGTGTGGAACCGGCGCTGGAAGCCGTGTTCTCCGACCGTATGGTCGATTCGTTCGACTTCATCGGCGTCGACCAGTACTACTCGATCGCGCCGTCGGAACTGTCGTCGTTCGTCGCCTCGGGCGGCTCGTTCTGGAACCTGCCGCAATCACCCGAGAGCATGTATTACGTGCTGCGCTACTTCGCCGCCAAATATCCGAACAAGCCGCTGCGGGTCATCGAGAACGGATTGGCTACCGACGCGAATCAGAACCGTGCCGACGGGTACCGTCGCGACGACCATCTCCGCGACACCATCTATTGGATACAGCGCGCCCGCAAAGACGGCATCGACATCGTCTCCTACAACTACTGGAGCCTCACCGACAACTACGAGTGGGGTGAATACGGTCCCCGATTCGGTCTCTACAGCGTCGATGCCGTCCACGACCCTGCCCTGACCCGCCGGCCGACAGTCGCGGTGGCGGCCTACCGCGAGATCACCGAAAACCACGGGGTGCCCTCCACCTACCGGCCGACGCGCCGGCCGGCACCCTGCTCACTGATTGCACTGCCCGACAGTTGCGGCGATCCGGTGTCGGTCGAGCCACGCTGACCGAGCACCCCACCCTTCGTCGGCAGCGACCCGTCGTGGACCGGGTGAGGCAGAAGCTCCAACCCCGGCCGAGGCCGGACCCCGGCATCGGGTTCGCGGCTACACACACGGCTCCCGGCTGATATTCTCTGCGCTCGGAATCGGCACGAAAAGTGTTGGTATGGAGAAGAACCGGCGTTGCGCGGGCCTCGCGCAGGACTGCTACCGGGTTACGGGTGACGGCCGGAGCTAAGGGCGGATGTGGTTCTGCGCATCGGTGAGGAATTCGCGGGTTACCGGATCGACCGGGAACTGGGTCGCGGCGGGATGGGGGTGGTCTACCGCGCCGTACACCCGCGGCTGCCGTCCAAGGTGGTGGCGCTCAAGGTGTTCGACCCTGCCCGTGGCGGCTCTCGCGGACTGCGCCTGTTCGGGCGGGAAGCCGAACTCGTCTGCGGGCTGTCGCATCCGAATATCGTGCGGATAAACGACCGGAATGTCACCGACGGGCTGAACTGGATCGAAATGGAATACGTCGACGGCCCCGACGTCACCGAGATACTGCGCGACGCGGGTGCCGGCCTCGACCCGCATCGTGCGGTCCGCTTCATCGCCGACGCCGCCGCCGGTATCGATCACGCCCACCACAACAAGGTCGTGCATCGCGATATCAAACCGTCCAACCTGCTGGTCTCCACCGTCGACGGCCGGGAACGGGTCCTGGTCGCCGATTTCGGAATCGCCCGCAGTCTCGAAGACGACGCCACTCTCACCGGCGCCGGCCGGCGCGAATACTCACCGCATTACGTCGCCCCGGAACGTTTCGTCAGTTCGCTGCCGGATCACCGCTCCGATATCTATTCCCTCGGGGCGACACTGTACCGGCTGCTCACCGGCTCCTACCCTTATCCGAACCGCGGAGACCGGGAACTGATCGACGCGCACCGGAGCGAACCCGTTCCGGTGCCCACCCGAATCCGCCCGGACCTGCCGGCGGCGTTCGACTCCGTCATCGCCAAGGCCATGGCCAAAGAACCCGACGACCGATACCAGAGTTGCGCGGAACTGGCCGCCGCGGCCCGGGCCGCACTGTCGGGCGAGGTGGTCGCCGAAGTAGCCGGCCCCGGCCGAGCCGATCCGCCGCCCGCGGCGCCCGCGGCGGCCGGGGCCGATACGGTCACGGGGACCGAAACGGTCGTTTCCCCGGAAAGCGCTGTTCCCTTGTCCCGGGCTCGTCCCCGGCGGCCCTGGATGCTCGTCGCCGCCGCGCTCACCGTGTCTGTGGCGCTCGCAGCCGCCTGGGCGTTCTCCGACCGGGCCGAAACCGATCCGTCGGTTCCCGCACCCACCCGCGGCCCCGAACCGACAGCTATGACTCCCGGTTTTCTCACGGACCGTTGCCACTGGACCACCCGGCGTTTCGACAGCGACCGCACCTACGTGGAACTGCCGAGCGGTCACGCTGCCCGAGACGAACCGAACTGCATCCTGAATCTCGGCGATCACAACCATGCCGTATCCGTCGTTCAGCGCGCGGTCGCCCTGTGCCATCACATTCCCATCGGTGTGTCGGGCTTCTACGACTCCACGACCAAGTCCGCGATCCAACAGCTCCAGACTGCCGCGCACGCCGAGGCCGATGGGATCTACGGTCCGCGGACCCGTGCCACCGTTGTGCAGTGGCCGGTGTTCCGCGAAGCGGACGGAGGTTTCGCAGGACGATGCCGGCCCCTGAACTGACCACCCCGATACCCATCGATATACGGCTACTCGGACCGGTCCGGCTGCTGATCGGCGGCCGCCGGCTCGACCTGAACGGTTCCCGGACACTGACGATCCTGGCCGCACTCGCCGTCGAACGCGGGACCGCGCTGTCCCCGGAACAACTCGGCAAACGAGTCTGGGACGACGAACCCCCGCGCAGCTTCCGCAGCAGCCTGCAGAATATGATCTCGCGGATTCGCGACGGCGCCCGAGCGGCCGGCGTCTCCGATACCGGCCTACTGCGCACCGAATCCGGCTGCTATCGCTTGGCCATCCGCTCCGGCGATTGCGATCTGCACCGTTTCACCGAAACCCGTACCAAAGCCGTAATAGCGCGGGACCGGCGTGATTACGAGGGTGCGTCCGAATACTTCCGGCAGGCGCTGGCGGAATGGTCCGGAAACCCGCTCGACGGGCTGCCGGCTACCCGATTCGTAGACGGCTTCCGGGTGCGTATGCAGGAGGAGCGGCGCCAGACGGTGATCGATCGCATCGATATGGAAATCGCGTGCGGTCGAGCCCGGCAGGCTATCGGGGAACTGCGGGTGATGACCGAGGAATCACCCACCGGGATCGCGGTGTGGTCGCGCTATATCACCGCGGTCTACCTCGGTGACTGCGCCGACGCCGCCGTCCGGGCCTGCCGGCTCATCCTGGACCGGCTGCACGGAGAGGGCAGGGAGGTGCCGCAGGAACTCCGGACGCTGCAGGAGCGAATCCTGCGTCACGAATCATTGCCCGGGGTTCCGGTTGCCCGGTCCACGGCACCGGAGGAAGAGCGGCCGACAGTGCAGGAGGCGATGTCGGCGATCGTGCTGGCCTGCGGCGACGGCCGGACGGTCGCCGTGACCGAGGCCGGGGTGAGCATCGGCCGCGGCGCCGGTAACGATCTACGTCTGGACGATCCGAAGATCAGCCGCAGGCACGCCCGCGTGGACAGCGACGGCGAACTCGCGCGTATCACCGATCTCGGCTCCACCAACGGGGTCTACGTGAACGACCGACGCATCGGTTCGCCGACTTCGCTCGAACCGGGTGACACCATCCGCCTGGGTTCCACCGTGGTGAAAGTGCGCCTCTCCGAGGCCGCCCGGTGATCGTCCGGCCGTGTTGGCGCGAGGTGAGCGCGACGTTGGCAGCCCCGGATAACTTCCTGTCACGTTGCTCGGGAAAGCCCGAACAGCGCTTGTCACAGCGGGATTGGAGCTCACATGAACAACAAAATGTATACCCCGTATCCGGCCGGCCGAGTGCTTCGAGCGGTCGTGGTAGCGGGTATCGCCCTGGGCATCGCGTGCGGTTCGAGCGCGCTCGCCCAGGCTCAGGCGGAGAATGCGGCGCGCGACGATGCCCAGGTCACTACGGAGTGTGCGAGCGAGCGTCCGACCCTGTCGCGCGGTTCGACCGGCGATTGCGTCTATGTCGTGCAGAAGGCCCTCTACAATCTGGGATTCCGCGGAACCCCACTGGACGGTAGCTACGGTCCCCTCACGGAACAGATCGTGCAGGCCTACCAGGACGAGTCCGGGATCAAGGCCGACGGTATCGTCGGGCCGAACACCTGGGCCGCGCTGATCGGTGACTCGGCACTTGCCGGTGTCTGATCCGCACGACCGCTCCGGCCGTCGGCCCGCCGAATTCGCGGCAGCCGACGGCCACAGGGATCAGGTGAAGCCGACGGCGCGGGCTGCCCGGTGGCCTGATTCAACCCGACACCGAACTCGGTCCCCGGTCAGAGATCCCAGGGGTCCAGTCCGAACGCGGGAATTGTATGGTCCAGATTGGCCAGCCGTTTGAGGGAGGCCGCGAGTTCCTCGCGGTGCACGTCGGTGGGTGCGGCCGAGTAGGCACGGGCCGTCGCCAAGTGCTCGGTGGCCAGCTGGTGGGCGATGGCGGTTCGGGTGTCCCGGCCGACCTGGTTCCATTCATCGGGACCGATATTCGCGCGCAGGGCGCGATCGGAATCCCAGTGCCGCTGGACACGGGCGATGAAAGTGTGGTCGACCCGCGCCGCGGGATCGGGAGTGAGGGTGTGGCGCGCAAGGGTGTTGGCGTCGATGACTGCCTGTGCCGCGAATGCCGTTTCCGCGTCTGTCCCGACGTGATTGAGCGCCGCATGGCCGGAGGCGACGGCCTGTTGCAGCGGCCGGAAACCGTATGGATTGCGGGAGTGAGTGTCGTTGCGGACCTGTCGTGCCCGTATGTGGTGGTGGACCCGCTCGTGGCTCACTCCCGCGTCCAGCAGAACGGCCGGCAAGTGCTCAGGAGGAACCCGGCTGTTGTTGAGAGCCCACAGTGCCCGGGACAGGCCGAGTTCGGTATCGATGCCACCCCATTCGTCGGCTTCCCGGCGTGCGAGTAGGCGCCAGTTCTGCCGGCCCAATGCGCGCCATCGAAACTGTTCCAGCCGACTGTCCGCGATGGTGATATCCGTCCGATCGCTGCGCATTCTGCCCCGTGCCAGCGGGCTCAGCGGACTCAGCGTGCGACCGGCCACCCATGCGGTCAACGGCGAGGAGTTGACGGTGTTGAGGGCGGCCAGGCTCGCGATCATCCCCATGCCGGAATCGCCTCCGGATCGCTTGCCTGCGCCGCCCATGCCGAGCGCGGTGGTACCGGACCCCGTGGGCGCACCCTGGATCGCGAGTGCGACCCGGTTGGCCACCCAACCCGAACCGCGGGTGAGGCTCTTGGCCAATCGGCCCATCTGGAACATTGCCACGATTTCCACGACCGCGGCGATCACGATCACCGCGACCACTTGGCCGCGGGCCTGGTTGAACACATTTCCCAGGAACAACAGATAGATTCCGATGAAGACGGTATATGCGCACATCCGGGCCGCTGCCATACCCGAATTCACCAGGTTGCGTACCTGGTAGGTCTGGGTGGGGCCGAAGACGAAACCGCCTGCGGCGAATCCGAATATCGCCATGAACGCCTGGTAGATGGCATCGAGCGCGGCCCGCATCAGCCGGAACGACAGCACAGCGGCGAACAACAGCAGCACCGCTGCCGACACCAGGAGCACCAAACCGGTGCCGACCTGACCGATGCTCAGCGGAGTCGCGGCGACCGCGGCGGAATCACCGCAGGCACCGAGTGCGCGCTGCGTCCGCTCGGTATCGCCTGAGGTCATCCCCGCCGACCACGCTGCGGCACAGGCGGAGCGGTCGTCGACGACATGCCCGAAATTCCACACCTGCACCGGGCGCCGGGCGAAGTTGTCGGCCATCTCCGCTTGCAGATCGGTCAACAGCAGATCGGGGTTCCGGCCGGCCGACCCGTTCAGTCCGGCGGCAATCGCCATACCCACATCGCGCCCGCGGGCCAGCAGCCCGTCGGAGTCCAGGACATCGGCCAGCGGCGCGGCCAGGAACAGCGGCCCCAGAACGGCGACCGCGAGCATGGTCACTGTCTGGACAACGGCCCTGCTGTGGAAACCGCGCACCGTGAACCAGGCCACGAAGAAGGCCCCGATACTCACGGCGGTCACGAGAACGGCGGGGGTGGCGATCTGGCGGGCCAGGGCATCCGCTATTCCGTGCAGCGCATCGGCGAACAGGTCGAGCCAGGCAAAGCTGAGCGCGTAACCGATGAACCAGATCGCCGTGGTCACGATGATCATGTATCCGACGAATTCCAGCCCCACTATCGCCCAGAGTACGGTCGCGCCGGGGGCGGGGAGAATATCGGGGTCGCTGACGAAGGTGTAGTCGGCAAGGGGCACGCCGGCAGAATCCCGGATATTCATCCAGGAGAGGCCGTCCATTCGGCTGGACGCGGTGCTATCCGAACCGTCCTGGGCGATCGCTACCGCCCCCAGACCGCCCGGGAAAACGGTGCCCATCAATACCAGTGCGAGGCTGTACAGGAGTCGGCGGCGGGGGCCCGTTCCTGTCCGCGATGCCAGGATCCCGTGGCCGCTGAGAATACGCACAGTAGTCGAACCCGCTACGGCGGCACGCACGGTGAGGACGCGGCGGTGGTGGGGACAGGCATACCGCCAGCAAAGCCGGTCCGGTGGATGTCCGCCAGGGTTGAACTCCCGTTGCGCGCAATCCCGGACCGCGCCGCGAGACGTTGTGAACCTCGCCACATGCACGATAGCAACTCCTGCGCATACGCGTCGGAGTGATGCGGTTTCCGCCGGACCCCTGCCTCGAAGATGCGGCACGGCAACCGGATTCACGAAGTAATCGCCGACCGGGCCGGCGGTGGCAGTCGGCACGTTCTTGCCGGGGTGGGTTCACAGCAAGATTTTCAGTGCTCGATCGATGCGGATTCACGGTGCGCGGGAAAATCCACTGCCGCCGTGGGCAGACTTGTTCCGTTTACCCGACACTTTCATGCCGGACCGGATGGCCGACTGCCGGCGGATCGGGTGCCGCCCAGCTGGACAGGAGCTTCAGCCGATCCTCCGTGGTCGTGCCCGGTTCGGCGGTGTAGATGATCACCTCGTGATCCGGCCGGCCCGGCAGGGCGAGGTTCAGGGAGCGGTAGGGGAGATCCAGGGTGCCGACCTCCGGATGCCGGAGCCGTTTGACCCCTTCGTGGTGGAGGCGCACATCGTGCCGGGCCCACCTGGTGCGGAATTCGGGGCTGAGGGTGGACAGTTCGCCGATGAGTTCACGCAGGGCCCGGTCGTGGGGCCGGCGGCCGGCTTCGGCGCGCAGTAGTGCGGCGGAGATCTCCGCCGCGGCGTCCCAGTCGGCGAAGAAGTGGGTGGAGCCGGGGTCGAGGAATATGTAGCGGACGAGATTGGCGTGGCCCCGCTCCGCGGTGGTGGGGCTGTCGAACAGCGGGGCATACAGCGCTCGGCAGAGCGTGTTGGCGGCGACGATATCCAGGTGCCGGTCGCGTACGAAGGCGGCCGACATGGTCATGGATTCGAGCATCCAGTGGACGGACGGGGGGAGTTCCGCGCTCTCCGGGTGCTGCGGTGTGCGGCGCGCGGCCCGGGCGGCGCGGGCCATATCGAACAGGTGGGTTCGTTCGTCCTCGCTCAGGCGCAAGGCTCGCGCAACGGCGTGCAGTACATCCTCGGAGACGCCGCTGACGCGGCCTTTTTCCAGCCGGGTGTACCACTCGGTGCTCACCCCGGCGAGGACCGCGACCTCCTCGCGGCGTAACCCGGGCACTCGGCGCCGGCCACCGGTGGGCAAGCCGACCTGGGCGGGTGTGAGCTTGGCTCGGCGGCTGATGAGGAAGTTCCGGATATCGGAGCGGTTGGCCGCGGGGTTTCCGGATCGGGAGGCCATGTCATCCATCGTATGCAGCGGTTACCGGTCAGGGAGGTCGATCCTGTACCCCCTATGAGCGGTGCCTTCTTCCCGCGCGGCGTTGCTGGTTTCGTGAACTCGACGGCACCGGGCAGCTCGCCCGGACAACCACCGAGAGAACGGGATTCCCGACCATGACCGACAAGACCGTACTGATCACCGGCGCGACCAGCGGTATCGGCGCCCACACCGCACGCTTGCTGCTCGACCGCGGCCACCGGGTGGCGGTGACCGGCCGGAGCGAGGTCAAACTGAAAGCCTTTCTCGACGAGGCCGGACCCTCCGACCGACTGCTGGGACTCGTCGCGGACGCCTCGGAATGGCAGGCCACCGAACTGGCCGTAACCCGCACCGTGGAGCATTTCGGCCGCCTCGATGCCGCCGTGGCCAATGCCGGATTCGCCTCGGGCGACACCGCGCGCACCCGGGGCGCGACCATCGGGGCCGGTGATCCGGCGCAGTGGTCGCCCATGGTTCTCACCAATGTTCTCGGCCCGGCCCTGCTGGCCCACGCCGCGCTGCCCCATCTCGAGGCCACGGCAGGGAGGCTGGTGCTCGTCGGCAGTGTCGTCGGGGTGAAGAACGCGCCCGCCAACCTCTATTCGGCGACCAAATGGGCGGTCGCCGGGCTCGCGGAGAACCTGCGGATGTATGCCACGACCCGCGGAATCGGTGTCACTCTCGTAAACCCCGGCGTCATCGACACTCCGTTCTGGCAGGACGGCGAGGTACCGCCCTTCGCGCTCGCCCCCGAGCCGATCGCGGAAGCCATCTGCTTCGCCCTCGGCCAGCCCGCCGGCGTCGACCTCAACACTCTGACGATTCGCCCGGTCGGTCAGCCCAACTGACCTTTGGGGCGGGAAGCGCGGCGGGAACATTAACAGGCCTCCTGATAATCCCGATGTTGCCTGCGAGCACGTGATTACGCGCGCAGGACTCGGAATCGAGGCACTATGTTCAAAGCAGTTCGGATGGGAGCGCTCATCGCGTTCACCGCGGGGATCGTCGCGGGTTGTGCCGACGAGGGCATTGTGCCGCCGAGTGCGACCACGCCGGCGCCTACCTCGATCGGCGGCGGTACCCAGGCGACCGCGCCCACCGGTGAGCCCACGGCAACCTCGGCGCCCGCGGTGACCGGGCAGCCTCCGGTTGCCTCATCGTCCGAGTCGGCGCCGCCGGTACCCGCCGACGACGGCATCAGCGGGCCCGGGCGGTGTATCGATCCTTCCGCTCCAGGTGTGCAGGAAGCGGTGGCGGGGCTCGGTGACGGTTGGGTGGCAGATCAGGCCTCGGCCGACCGGCCGGGCGACTGCGGGCAGTTGCTGTGGGTGCGTGCCGTGGGCGGAAACTCGGCGGGTGCCCCGATCCATGTGCTGTTTTTTCACGACGGAACATATTTGGGCACCGCGACTTCCGAGCCGTATGCCTTCACCCACGTAGCCGGATCGAGCGACACCGCGGTGACGGTCGAATACAAATGGCTCGTCGCCGACGAACCGTTCGCCGCGCCCCAGGGTGGCCCGGCGGCGATCACCTACACCTGGACCGGTTCCGCTGTCGTGATGAGCGAGCCGCTCCCGCCGGAGGTCACCCGGCCGCACCGCTAGAGGCCCTTCACCAGTCGGCCTACCGGCGGGTAACATGGCTTCAGCACGCGACTGTGATCGTCGTCACGTCCGAGGAGGACGCCCATGGCTACTACCGCGAGAGTCGATGCCACCGAGGAACAGGCGCGCCGGTTGGTCGAGGAGTCCCGGGAGACCACCTGGGTAAAACCCTCCTTCGCCAAGGAGCTGTTCCTCGGCCGCTACCGGGTGGACCTGATCCATCCCTTCCCACGACCCGGTGCGGCAGACACCGCCAAGACCGACGCGTATCTGGCGCGTCTGCGGTCCTACTGCGAGACCGTCGACGGAAGTGTGATCGAGGAGCGGGGCCGGATACCGGAGGAGTATGTCCGCGGCCTGGCCGAACTCGGCTGCTTCGGTCTGAAGATTCCCGAGGAATACGGTGGCCAGGGCCTTTCCCAGGTCGGCTACAACAAGGCGTTGATGCTGGTCGCGTCGGCACACCCCAGCCTGGGCGTGCTGCTGTCCGCGCACCAGTCGATCGGTGTGCCCGAACCGCTGAAGCTGGCCGGCACGCCGGAACAGAAGGAAAGGTTCCTGCCCCGGTGCGCGCGGGGCGCGGTGAGCGCGTTCCTGCTCACCGAACCCGATGTCGGCTCCGATCCGGCCCGCCTGGCCAGCACCGCGACCCCCACCGCCGACGGCCGGGCCTACGAGATCGACGGGGTCAAATTGTGGACCACCAACGGTGTGGTCGCCGAACTGCTGGTGGTTATGGCACGGGTGCCCAAGAGCGAAGGGCACCGCGGCGGGGTTTCCGCTTTCGTCGTCGAAGCCGACAGTCCGGGGATCACCGTGGAGCGGCGCAATTCCTTCATGGGCCTGCGCGGTATCGAGAACGGTGTCACCCGCATGTACAAGGTGCGGGTCCCTGCCGAGAACCTGATCGGCCGGGAGGGTGACGGTCTGAAGATCGCGTTCACCACGCTCAACGCCGGCCGGCTCGCGATTCCGGCGATGTGCACCGCGGCCGGCAAATGGTCGCTGAAAATCGCCCGCGAATGGTCCGGTGCCCGGGTGCAGTGGGGCCGGCCGGTCGGTGAGCATGCGGCGGTGGGCGCCAAGGTGTCCTTCATCGCCGCGACGACCTACGCCCTGGAGGCCGTACTCGACCTTTCGGCGACCATGTGCGACGAGAACCGCAACGACATCCGTATCGAGGCGGCGCTGGCCAAGCTGTGGGCGTCGGAGATGAGTTGCCGGATCGCCGACGAACTCGTGCAGATCCGCGGCGGTCGCGGATACGAGACGGCGGCCTCGCTGCGGGCGCGGGGTGAACGCGCGGTGGGCGCCGAACAGCTGGTGCGGGACCTGCGGATCAACCGGATCTTCGAAGGCTCCAGTGAGATCATGCGGCTGCTCATCGCCCGGGAGATGGCCGATGCGCATATGTCCGCGGCCGGCGCGCTGGTCGACCGGCATGCGGAGTTCAAGGAGAAGGCGAAAGCGGCGGTGGGCGCCGGCGGTTTCTACGCCAAGTGGTTTCCGCAGCTGGCCGTCGGCCCGGGAACGGCACCGGCTTCGTTCGGCGAGTTCGGGTCGCTGGCACCGCATATGCGCTTCGTCGAACGGATGGCACGTAAACAGGCCCGTGCACTGATGTACGGCATGGCGCGCTGGCAGGCGAAGCTGGAGTACCGGCAGTTGTTCCTGGGGCGCATTGTCGATATCGGCGCGGAACTGTTCGCGATGTCGGCGGCCTGTGTGCGAGCGCACGACGAGCGCGGCGACGGCACGACCGAAGGGGCGGCCGCCGCGGAACTCGCCGACGTGTTCTGCCGGCAGGCGCGAATCCGGGTGCGCGAGTTGTTCGATGGGCTGTGGGACAACACCGACGACGAGGATATGCGCCTGAGCCGCGGTGTGCTCGACGGCCGCTACCGGCACGTGGAGGAGGGCATCATCGACTCGAGCGAGGGCACGGGTCCGTGGATCGCCGAATGGCAGGTGGGCCCGTCCACCGAGGAGAACCTGCTGCGGCCGTGGTTCCGAGCGGGGGCGCTGCAGTGATACGAGCGCGCTTTGCGCGAGTCAGCTGGTGGCGTCGAACGGATTGAAAACCGAAACTCCGCTGCGTTCGACGTCGCGGACGTTTCGGGTGACCAGTGTCCAGCTGTGCACAGACGCGGTCGCGGCGAGGAGTCCGTCGAGTACGGGCATGGCATCGGGAACATTGATCCGCCCCCATTCCTCGGCCACCTCCTCGTCCAGTGGGGCGATGCGATCCCGATAAGTCGAGCGGAGGGCGCCCAGCCATTTCGCCAGCACTTCGGCTTGTGTGCTGTCCCGTTGCCGGAGTCGTTCGATGCCGAGGCGGATCTCGCCGATCGTGACGACGCTCAAAAAGAGCTGGTTCGACTGAACGGTGTCGTACCAGGCGAGCACGTTCTCGTCGGCGTTCTTCTTGCGCAGCTCCGAAATCACGTTGGTGTCGAGCAGGTAGGCCATTACCCGGTCCAGTCGATCTCACGAGGCAGCGTGTGGTCGCGGTGCAGATCGAGTTCCTCCAGTCCGGGACCGGAGCGAAGAAACTCCTTGAAGTCGACAACCTCACCCTTCAATCGCCGATATTCCTCGATATCGATGACGACGGCGATCTCCTCGCCATGCCGTGTCACGATCTGAGGTCCTTCGGTCGTTGCGTCTCTGATCAACTCGCTGAAACGCTGTTTGGCTTCTTGTACTTGCCAGCTCACGGCGGCCTCCCGGGACTAAGTCTAGACAGACTAGATATTACCAGCGCACGGGTGTGTCGACAACGCACCGATCCAGGGCGTCGGCGCTGGCCACCAGGTGATTCGTCCGAGGGCTGCGGTGTCAGCCACCGGGGCGGTTCAGTTGCTGCTGGATCCGGTCGAGGGCCGCGCGGATGGCGGCGATCTGGGCGTTGAGTTCGGCGATCGTCGCCTCGTCCAGCGGTGGTGGGGCCTGGTCCGGTGGCGGTGCCTGCTGGGCCGGCGGCCCAGGTGGTGGCCGGCCCGGGGGCGGTGGTGCGCCGGGGCCGCCGCCGGGTGCGGTGGCCAGGTTGCCGGTGTCGGCGCCGAACACCTGGTCGAGTGCCTCGGCGAGAGTGGGGGCGTAGCCGACCCGGACACCGGCGGTCGCGGGATCGCGATAGCTCACCAGGACTCGCGCGAGTTGCGGGAACGTCGACCCGTTCGGGGTTGTCGAAATACGTTCGGTGAACAGCGGTTCGACGTACAACACACCGCCGTCGGCGATCGGCAGGGTGAGCAGATTGCCGTACTGGATGCGGTTCGAACGTTCGAGCAGGGTGCGTTCGGACGCGACCCGGGTGTCGGAGATCATCGAGTTCTGGATCTGCTGCGGTCCCTGCGTGAGGGTGTCGGTGGGTAGCTGCAGGATGGTGAACCGGCCGTAATCCGCCGGATCGGAGTCGACCGAGATGTAGGCGGACAGGAACTCGCGGTTGAAGCCGACCATCGCGCCGGCCAGCCGGAACGAGGGCTGCGCGGTATCCGGGTCGCCCATCAGGACGTAGAACGGGGGTTGCCGCGGGTTGGTGTCGACGGTCGGGTCGCTGGGCACCGACCAGAACGCGTTGGTGGTGAAGAATTCGCGCGGTTCGTCCACATGGTATTTGGCGAGCATCTCCCGCTGGACGGCGAACAGGTCCTCAGGATATCGGAAGTGGGCGCGCAGCTCGTCACTGATCGATTCCTCCGGTTCGACAGTCCCGGGGAACACACTCATCCACGCGTCCAGTACGGGATCGTGCTGGTCGACCTGGTAGAGGGTCACGGTGCCGTCGTAGGCGTCGACGGTGGCTTTGATCGAATTGCGCGCGTAGGAGATCTCGTCGAACGGGCCCGCGCCGGGGTCGCCGAGATGGGCGAGGGCTTCCAGCGAACTCTTTTTGGCATAGGGGTAGCCGTCGATGGTGGTGTAGGCGTCGACGATCCACACGATCCGGCCGTCCACCACCGCCGGGTACGGGTTGTTGTCGGTGGTCAGCCAGGGTGCGACCAGCTCTACACGGTGGCGCGGGTCCCGGTTGAAGATGATCTTCGAATCGGGCCCGATCGCACCGGAGAAGATGATGTTGCGCTCGGCGTAGGCCGTGGCGAATGCCATCCGGTCGAACCAATTCCCGATCGGCACGCCACCGGCGCCGTCATAGGTGTATTTGGTTGTGTCGGTGTCGTATTCGCGGGGTTCGGTGCCGCCGCCGACGATGGCGTAGTCGGGGTCCTCGCGCGCGATCACTTCCCCGAAGTAGATACGGGGCTGGTCGACGGGGATCACCTGGTTCCCGGTCGCCCCGGTGGCGATATCGCTGACCGCGTAGATCGGGTATCCGCTGTTGCTGCTCTCCGTATCACCGGCGGCATCGCGTACCGCGGCGTTGACCCGGTTGGCCGGCGCGGCGACGAAACCGTTGCCGTGGGTGTAGACGGTGTGCCGGTTGACCCAGTGCCGCTGATTGGCGCTCAACGCGCTCGGGGTCAGTTCCCGGGCCGCGATCACATAGTCGCGCAGTTGCCCGTCGATGGGGTAGCGGTCGAGGTCCAGGTGGTCCGGGAAGCTGTAGAAATTCTTGAGCTGTTGCTGCTGGGTGAAGGTCCGGGATAGCACGTTCGGGTCGAGCAGGCGGATATTCGCGAGGGTGGTGGCGTCGGCCGGGACATCGGGCGGTGCGCTGGTGCCGACTCCCGGGTAGGGCCGGTACTCGACCCGGTCGCCGCCGATCGCGTACGCCTGCCGGGTCGCGGCGATATTCCGCTCGATGTAGACGCGTTCCTTGTCGGCGGCGTTCGGCCGGACCGAGAGCTGTTCGACGGCCAGCGGCCACGCCCCGCCCACCAGGATCGACGACAGCAGCAGCATCGCCGCGGCCAGCGCCGGGATGCGCAGATCACGGACCACGACCGCGGCGAACACGGCCGCGGCGCAGATGAGGGCGATCGCGAACAGAATGAGCCGGGCGGGCAGCACGGCATTGATATCGGTATAGCCCGCGCCGGCGAAGGTGGGCTCGCGACTGTCACCGGCGAGCAGTGCGTATCTGTCGAACCAGTACGCGACGGCTTTCACCAGGATGAACAGGCCCGCGAGGACCGCGAGCTGGGCCCGGGCCGGGTGGCTCAGGCCCGGCCGGCGCCCGGACAGCCGGAGCCCGCCGAACAGGTAGTGGGTCCCCAGGCTCGCCAGGAAACCGAGGAATATCACCGCGAAAAGCCAGCTCACCACGAGTCGGTAGAGCGGCAGGTCGAAAACGAAGAAGCCGATGTCGAGGCCGAACTCGGGGTCGCGGATCCCGAACGATCCGCCGTGCAGGAACAGCTGGACCGTCGGCCACCGCGACTGCCCGATGAGTCCGCAGACGAGCCCGATCACGCCGGCGATACCGATGCCGAACCACCGCGGCCGGCGCAGCACCGGAGCGCGGTACGGCAGTAGGTAGTCCGGTTGTCCGGTATCGACGGGGTGCGGGCGGTACCGGAACGCGAGCCACATCGCCACGAAAACGACCCCGCCCGCGACCACAGCGAACAGGACGAACAGCGACAGGCGCGTGAGCAGGACGGTGCGCCAGACATCGCGGAATCCGACTTCACCGAACCACAGCCACCCGATATAGACACCGACCAGACGCGATATGACGATCAGGACAACGACGACCGCGACCGCGGCGATCAGCAACCGCCGTGCGGTGCGGGGCAGCCGCGGCAGATTCAGGCCTTCGCGTGCGCTCATCTCCCACACTCCCGTGGTTCCCGGTGCGGATGGCCGGTATATCGGGGCGCAAAATCACTTGGGACACCGTGGATATCGCGGATACAGTTGTCCCGGCCATGGAGTATCTCAGTCGGTAGAGACCCATTCAGCATGTGGGAGGTCGCGGGTTCGATCCCCGCCTCCATGGCCCTTTCGGCGTGGTACCTCCGCGGGTTCCGCCTGCGGAACCCGCTAGGCGGCCCGAGACCGCGTATCTCAGGTTCCGGCCATCGACTCCTTGCCGCGCAACACGCTGCCCAGGCGGTCCGGGAACACAGCGAATATGTGGTTCATCTGGCCGGGTGACATCATCCGATCCAGTGCCGAGGTGATGCAGCCCGCGGTGAAGGAGACATCACCCAACGGGATGCCCGCGCGTTCGGCGAACTCGTCGGTGAATTCCGCGACCCCGTGCGCTCCGGGGACCCGGCTGGGAACCCAGCCCTCGTACCAGATACCGCGCAGGAAATCCGGTAGTTGAGCGGTGAGGTGTGCGGAATTGGCGACACTTATCCGGTCGCGGACGGTGTGCATCCAGGCGCGCAGGGCGCGCAGGGCGAAGGTGAGGTCGTCGGTGCCCAGGTCGTCGGCGACGGCACGGAGCCAGATGTGTGCGGTGTGCATGCCGGCGGCGAGGGGATCTTGGTGGTGCGTCATTGGTGTACCTGCCTTCCAGTTGGCCGGTCCGATGCGCTGGTCTATACCGTAATTCTACGGCGGTACCCTGCGAAAAGGCAGGGACACAGACCGCGGTTGTGGGCGGTACCGCGTCGGAAAACCCGGTTGACCGGGAGACCGTCCACGGCCGAAGAGGCGGTCGTGCGGGTAGGTGTGGTCGGACTGGGAGCCGGCTGCCGGTGCGCGGTACGGAGGGGCCGGCCGAATCGGTGCGTGCGCCCGGTTCACGGTCGTGGTCGGTCCGCGTAGGTAAGGAACCCTGGACCGATTCCCGCAGGAATCCTGCGGGACGCAGGAGCGGATACCGGAGGGGTTGTCGCTGCCCGACGGTTCGGCGGTCGAGCCACGAGCGGAAGGTACCGTCCGGATACCCGAGGGCTTGCGTGCCTGCGTAGCGGACGGCGGGTCGCCGCTGATTCCGGTGCGGCCCGCGGTCGCCGCATCGCTCGTCGGCGTCGCCGGTGCGCGATCGTTAGGTGCCGGTTCTCGCCCGGTACCGTTGCCCGACTGGGTGATTCGCGGAGACTGAGGAGCGCCGGCGGGTTGCCCGGAGCGCGGATATCACACCAGAGTGCTATTCCGGGCCATACCAGGGGATTACCCGGAACGAGAGCTGGGCCGATAGCTTCGGGGTATCGAATTCGTCACCCGCCCCGACGCGCCGAGAAGGTCTCGCCGGATTCGGCCGCCGAGCCAGTCTCGATCGGTCGTCGTCGCCACGGGCGGAGGTGGGTTCCCGGCCCAACTCTCAGGAAGATCTATGACGACACCTACCCTGGTTTCAAAGCCCTCTCCCCGGTCCTCGCGGCGCGGCGCGGGCGGTGATTACGCCCGGCTGTTGCGCCGGGTATCCGATGCGGGACTGATGGACCGGCGTCCGGTCTACTATGCCGTCCGGTTCGCCGTGGCCGGGGTCGCGTTCGTGGCCGGTTGGGTGGCGTTCGTCCTGGTCGGCGATTCGTGGTGGACGCTGCTGATCGCGGCGTTCATGGCTGTGACGTTCGCCCAGGTCGCGCTCCTCATGCACGATGTCGCGCATCGCCAGGTGTTCCGGCTGCGGCGGCCGACAGCGATCGTGGGCCGGATCGCCGGCAACGCCGGAATCGGTCTGGGGTACGGCTGGTGGCAGGACAAGCACACCCGCCATCACGCCAACCCGAACCACGAGGAACTCGACCCCGATGTCGCACCCGACATTCTCGTCTGGTCACAACGCCAGGCCCGCAACAGCCGCGGCCTGGCCCGTCTGGTCGGGCGGATGCAGGCGTTCCTGTTCTTCCCGCTCTTGCTGCTGGAGGGCCTGAACCTGCATGTGGCGGGCGTTCGTGCGCTCCGAAACCGGTCGGTCGAACACCGCGTGCTCGAGGGTGCGCTGCTCGTCGGTCACTTCGCGGCCTATCTGGCGGTACTGTTCGCGGTGTTGCCCGCAGACAAGGCCATCGTGTTCTTCGTTGTCCATCAGGCGCTGTTCGGCGTGTACATGGGCTGCATCTTCGCGCCGAACCACAAGGGCATGCCGACCCTCACCGGTGACGACCGCCCGGACTACCTCCGCCGGCAGGTACTGACCTCCCGCAACGTCCGGGGTGGTGTGGTCACCGACTTCGCCCTCGGTGGGCTCAACTATCAGATCGAGCATCACTTGTTCCCGAGCATGCCGACTCCGAATCTGCGGCACGCGCAGGTGATCGTGCGCGACTATTGTGCCGAAATCGGTGTGCCGTACCACGAGACCGGGCTGATCGCCTCGTATCGCGAGGCGCTGCGGCACCTGCACCAGGTCGGCGAACCGCTCCGCGCCGCCGGATAATTCCCGGCCGGCGGGCCGTCGCCGCTACGGCCGGTTGCGAGGTGTGCGGCGCCTGCCGGTCAGATGCCTGTTCCGCCCCGAATTCCGTTCGCCTGGATTACCCGGGCGGCCGGATCGGGGGTCTCGGGGTGTCGGACCCGGTCGGTGATCGGGAAGCCGGGGAGTTCCGATCCGGAAGCGCCGGGTCCGGCATCACCACAGGTCACAGCGGCAGCAGGTGGTGTTTGCGCGGGTAACGGATGACCTTCTTGTCGCGCAGCAGGTGCAGGGCCCGCCGGAGTTCCAGACGAGTGGCCGACGGTTCGATCACCGCGTCGATATAGCCGCGTTCGGCCGCGATCCACGGGGTCGCGACGGTGGCGTTGTAGAAGTCGACCATCTGCTGCCGCAGTGCGGCACGCTGATCTTCCGGGGTGGCGTCGAGGATTTTGCGCTGGGTCAGGCCGACCGCGCTTTCGGCGCCCATCACCGCGATACGTGCCGTGGGCCAGGCCAGGTACACATCGCAGCCGAGGGCTTTGGCGCCCATGACGGCCCAGCCGCCGCCGTAGGCTTTGCGGACCACGACCGTCACCTTGGGGACGGTCGCTTCCACATACGCGAACAGAAAACGGCCGCCGCGTTTGATGACGCCCTGCTTCTCCTGTTCGACACCGGGCAGGAAGCCGGGAGTGTCCACCACGAGAACCAGCGGAATCTCGAAGGCGTTGCAGATGTGGATGAAATGCGCGGCCTTGTCGCCGGCCTTGGCGTCGAGCGCACCCGCCAGCACGGTCGGCTGGTTGGCGACTACCCCGACCGGACGGCCGTCCACGCGGGCGAACCCGGTGATGAGATTCGTTGTTGCGGCGCCGCCGATTTCGTGGAATTCGCCGTCGTCGAAGATCCGCAACAGCACGTCGTGCATATCGTAGACCGCGTTGTCGGAGTCGGGAATCAGCGTGTTCAGCGACAGATCCGATTCGGTGACCTCCGGCTCCAGGCCCGGATTCACCACCGGCGGAAGCTCGGTCGCGCTGGACGGCAGGTAGCTCAGATAGTTGCGGACCCACGCGAACGCGGCCGCCTCGTCCTCGGCGATGTGGTGGATATTGCCGTAGGCGGCCTGGTTGTAGGCCCCGCCCAGCTCCTCCATATCCACTTTCTCGCCGATGGCGTCCTCGAGGATCTTGGGCCCGGTGACGAACATATGCGCGCTCTCGGTGGCGACCACGACATCGGTGCAGATCGGCTGGTACACCGCACCGGCCGCGCAGTTGCCCAGAATGAGCGACACCATCGGCACCGCACCCGAGAGGGGTTCCATCATGGTCGCCAGTTCGCCGTACCAGCGCAGCGACGTGACGGCCTCCTGTACCCGCGCGCCGCCGGAATCGTTGATACCCACCAGCGGGCAGCCCATCTTCCCCGCGAGATCCATGATCGCGGCGACCTTACGGCCGAACATCTCACCGATGGTGCCGCCGTACACGGTCTGATCATGCGAGAACACAGCCACGGGCCGGCCGTCGACCAGTCCGCGTCCGGTGACCACACCGTCGCCGTACAGCGCATCCTTGTCGGCCGGGTTGCGCACGAGAGCGCCGATCTCGACAAAGGTCCCCGGATCCAGCAGCATCTCGATGCGGTCCCGGGCCGACGGTATCCCCTTACGCGCCCGTTTGGCGGCCCCCGCCTCGCCGGCCGGTTCCTGCGCGATCTCGAGCTTCTTTCGCAGGTCGGCGAGTTTTTCGGCGGTAGAACTCATCTATGTCTTCCAGGTCTTTCAGCAGGAACACCGCACCGTGATCGGGAGGCGATAGCCACCGTACCGGGCGCCGCGAATGCACGCATTAGCCTGGGCTTGTGAGCTCTCACCGATCACCGCGTGCACCTTCGGATGGTGTTCGGCAGGGTGATTCGTGGCCGGGCAGGGCCGGCGCGTTGCTCAGGTTGATTGCGCCGCATCGGAAATCGCTGGCCGGGGCGACGGTACTGCTTCTGGTCGGTACCGTCTTCTCGCTGGTGCAACCGTTGCTGGCCGGGCAGGTGATCCGGGACGCGGCTGCCGGGGAGACGCTCGCCTGGCCCCTGGCGGCGCTGGTCGGGGCCTATCTCCTGCATGCCGTCACCGATACCTGCGGGCTCTACGTCCTCGAGCGGACCGGTGAATCCGTGCTCGTGGCTGTCCGTAACCGGTTGACCGGGCACCTGCTGAGGCTGAGCATTCCCACCCTCGATTCGCTGCGGATCGGGGATCTGATATCGCGCGTGACCGTGGACCCGACGGTGATCCGCAACGCTGTCGGCACCAGTCTCGTCCAGCTGATGACCGGTTCGCTGACACTTGTCGGGACCGTTGCGGTGATGATCTATCTCGATTGGCTGTTGTTCTCGATCGTGATCGTCACCGTCGGTGTCGCCGCGGGCGCGATGTTGCTGGTGATGACGAGAATCGAAACCGCCTCGAGGCAATTGCAGGAAAGCGTCGGGGCGCTTTCCGCGGATATCGAACGCGCACTCGCCGGTGTGCGCACCGTCAAGGTGAACAATGCCGAGGAGCGTGAACAGGAGCGGCTGGCCGAGCTGTCGGACGGCGCGTACTCGGTCGGGATACGCGCGGCCGGGTTGCGAGCGCTGGGAAACCCCGCGATGCACCTCGCCGTAACCGGTTCGTTCGTCGTTTCGTTGCTGGTCGGGGGCGTTCGGGTGGCGAACGGCGAGATGGAGTTGAGCAGTCTGGTGGCGATGATGCTGCTCGCCATGAATCTGCTGATCCCGGTCGGTGATCTGTTCAACGGCTCCGTGGCGCTTCAGCAGGCCCTGGGTGCCATGAGCCGTATCGAGTCGGCCCTCGCGTTGCCGGCGGAGGACCCCGACGAGACCCGGCACAAGGACACCGCACCGGTTGAAGTGTCCGCGGGCGCCGGTGCCGGTGAGCCGGCGACAGGAGAGCCTTTCGCGCTCGAGTTTCGCGATGTGCATTTTTCCTATGATGAGAGAGAGATTCTCCGCGGTGTCACCTTTTCGGTTCCAGCCCGCGGGCACGTCGCCTTGGTAGGGCATTCCGGTGCGGGCAAGTCCACGGTCTTCTCGTTGGTGAGCAGGTTCTACGATCCGGGCGAAGGCGATATCTTGCTGGGCGGCCGGTCCTTCGCCGATCGGTCTCGCCGGGAATGGCGCTCCGGAGTCAGCTTGCTGGAACAGAACGCACCACTGTTGTTCGGCAGTCTTCGCGACAATCTGACCTACCGGCAGCCGGGCCTGGCCGAGGACGATCTGCGGCGAGCTGTCGAACTCGCCGGCCTCGCGGATCTCGTCGGGCGCCTGCCCCAGGGTCTCGATACTTCGGTGGGTGAACACGGCGTGCTGCTTTCGGGAGGCGAACGGCAGCGGGTGGCGTTGGCGCGGGCCCTGGTGCGACGTCCCGTGCTGCTGATGCTGGACGAGCCCACGGCGATGCTCGACGCCGAAACAGAGAGTGCGTTGCACGCGACCATCCAGGCGGTGCGGAAAGAATGCGCCTTGCTGGTCATCGCCCACCGTTTATCGACAATCCGGGAATCGGATAGCGTCGTCTTTCTCCGCGATGGGCGTATCGCCGACACCGGTACACACGACGAATTGGCTTCCAGGAACGTGGATTACCAGCATCTTGTCGGTGTGAACTCGTAGCGGGCGCGGCACGACCTTGACCCTGCCCCAAGGGCACGGTGTGCAGTGGTGGTCGGCAAGGCAGTTCTTGTGCGATCACCTCGGGGAGGTCTGGGTTATGGGTCGGAAACGTAGGGTTGGCCGAGGTACGACCCTGGTGGTGGTGCTCGGGCTCGCCGGGGTGTTGGCCGGGGTACCGCCCGTGCACGCCGACCCCGCGGCGCAGGTGCAGTGGGGTGCGTGTCCCCCGGACGTCCCGGCGGATCCACCGCAGTTGCAGTGTGCGACCGTACCGGTGCCCCTGGACTACAGCGATCCGGGCGGGACGCAGATCGACATCATGATCTCCCGGCTGGCGAGCAGGAAGCCGGAGAAGCGGCGCGGTGTGCTGTTACTGAACCCGGGTGGCCCGGGCGGGACCGGGTTGGGGTTGTCCAAGCTGCTGGTCACCCAGGGCTTACCGGCCGCGGTCCTCGACAGCTACGACCTGATCGGTATGGACACCCGCGGGGTCGGGCATTCGGCGCCGGTGAGCTGCGGGTTCACCGACGATCAGGCGTACTTCGGCAATATCCCGCCGTACGCTCCCGACGACGCGGCGGTCGATGCACAGGCGGTGATTGCGCAGGGGGTCGCCGAGCAGTGCGCGGCGAACGACCACGAGGGCAGGTTGCGGCAGTTGTCGACGGCGAACACCGCCCGCGACCTCGACCGGATCCGGGCCGCGCTGGGTGAGGACAAGGCGAGCTTCCTCGGGTTCTCCTACGGCACCGCGCTGGGTGCCGCGTACGCGTCGATGTTTCCCGACCGTGCCGACCGCGTCGTACTCGACAGCAATATCGGCGATACCTTCCTCGATCACGACGGGATGCGCAGATACGGCCGCGGGATGGAGGAGACATTCCCGGATTTCGCGAAATGGGCCGCCGCGCGGCACGACAGCTACGGTCTGGGCCGCACACCGGAAGAGGTGCGCCGGACGTACTTCACGCTCGCCGAACGACTGGACGAGACACCGGTGGACGGTATGGACGGCGGCCTCTTCCGGTTCGGCACCTTCTTCACGCTGTATCGCGAAACCTCGTACGCCGCGACGGCGCAGAGCTGGCAGGCGCTGCTCGAATCCGGGAACGCGGGGCCCGCGGGCGGCCGGCCGCCGGGTACCGGAGCACCTTCGCCGAGCGATAACGCCTGGTCGGTGTTTCTCGCGGTGACCTGCAACGACGTCGAATGGCCCGCGGACGTCCAGGCCTACCGGCGGGCCGTCGCCGAGGACCGGGAGAAGTATCCGCTGTACGGCGCGGCCGCCGCCAACATCATGCCCTGCGCCTACTGGCAGCTGGGCCCGTCCGAGCCGCCGGTCCGAATCGAGGCCGGTGGCCCGGCGAATGTCCTGATCGTGCAGAACCGGCGCGACCCGGTGACTCCGCTGCGCGGCGGTGAGCTGCTCGACGAGAAGTTCGGCGATCGGTCCCGGCTGGTGCGCGTCGACGGAAGCGGGCACGGGGCCTACGTTCTCGGCACCAACCCGTGCGCGTTGAACGTGACCACCGGCTTTCTGGTCGACGGCACCATGCCGGAGCAGGACGTAACCTGCGAGAAGGCAGGGACTCCGGGGTGACTGGCCCGGGGAAGTCGACCAGGGGCTGCGGCGAACCAGGAGGTTGCGATGGCGTGGAGTACCCGGCAGCTCGCCGAACTCGCGGGGTCGACGGTGAAGGCCATCCGCTACTACCACGAGATCGGGTTGCTCGACGAGCCGGAGCGCCGGTCGAACGGATACAAACAGTACGAGGTCGCGCATCTGATCCGGCTGCTGCAGATCAAGAGATTGAGCGATCTCGGGGTGCCGTTGGCGCAGATCCCGGCGATGGGGCAGGCGGATGACGAGTCGGATCAGGCGCTGCGCATGCTGGACGCGGAACTGGAGTCGACCGTCGAACGGCTGAACCGGATCAGGGCCGAGCTGGCCGTCCTGTTGCGGCACCGCACGCCGGCTCATATGCCGCCCGGTTTCGCGCCGGTGATCGCACAGGGCGTTCCGGAGGCGCATCAGTCGATGCTCCTGGTCTACTCGACCGTCCTCAGCGACCGCGCCGTGGAAATACTTCGCTGGATGCTCGCCGAACGCGATCCGGTCGACGTCGATTTCGAGAACCTGCCCGCCGACGCCGATACCACCGCGATCGAAGCACTCGCCGAACGGATGGTGCCCGTGGTCCTGCGGAGCCGGGAGCAGTATCCCGCCTGGCAGGACCTGGCGGCGGACGCACCCGGGGGAGCGGCACATGCCGAGGACACGATCGCGCAAGCGATGTTCGCGCTGTACAACACGGCGCAGCTACGCGTCCTGCATCAGCTGAACATCCGGCTCGCTCAGCTGCCACACTGACTCGGCGGAACGGCTCGGGGACTCGCCGCGGCGGCGATCACCAGCGTTGGGTCTCGCGGATGAGCAGCCAGACCAGGCAGGTGCCGCCGAGGCAGACGGTGACGGCGCCGACCGGGAGGTTCCGGAAATCGGCTGCTGCGCCGGCAGATCCGCCGCCGATATGAGCACCGCGCCGGTGAGCGCGGCGCCCAGCGGATCGGCCGAGGAACCGTGGCCGGTGAGCCTGCCCGCGATCTGTGCGGGCGGAGTGCTCGCCGGGCCTGCGGAAGCGGTCAGGCGGTGGCGTATGTGGTCTGGGTGAGCTGCTCGGAAACCTCCCAGATGCGTGCGGCGTCCGCGGCGCTGCGCAGCGGCGGGTAGAGCTTTTGTTCGGCGGGCGCGCCGCCGAGGTGGCCGGGTCCACTGGGTCCGTAGAGGCGGCCGGCCTCGGCTGTGGGGTCGGTCGCGGCCATGAGGGCCGGCAAGGGGGCGGTTTCGACGGTGCCCATCAGGATGCCGCGGGACGACAGCGCCCGGATCAGGCGGACCCGCGGGGTATCGCTGGAGCGGCCGAGCTCGGGGCGAGCGGCCAGGAGGTTCGTCGGGGCGACACCGGGGTGGGAGAGGTTGCTCGTGATACCCCAGCCGTGCGCCTTGCTGCGGCGGTCCAGTTCGAGCCCGAACAGCCCGAACGCGATCTTCGACTGGCTGTAGGCGCGGTCCCCGTTGTAGTCGCGCTCCCAGTTCAGGTCGTCCCAGTTGATGGTGCCCCGCCGCGCCGCGATGCTGATCTGCGAGGTCACCCGGGCCCGGCCGGCGCGCAGCAGTGGAAGAAGATGGCCGACGAGCGCGAAGTGGCCGAGGTGGTTGGTGCCGAACTGGAGCTCGAACCCGTCGGCCGTGGTCTGGCGGTTCGGCGGGGTCATCACGCCGGCGTTGTTGACCAGTAGGTGAATCGGCTGCCCCTCCTCGCAGAGCGTCCTGCCGAGCGCCGCGACCGAGGCCAGCGAGGACAGGTCGAGACTGCGCAGGTCGAGCCGTGCCTTCGGGTGGATTTCCTGAATCCGTGCCGCCGCGTCCTCGCCTTTGCGGGGGTTGCGGACGGGCATGATCACCACCGCGCCGGCCGCGGCCAGCCGCGCGGCCATCACCGCACCCATCCCGTCGCTGGCGCCGGTGACGAGCGCGCGTTTCCCGGACAGATCGGGCACGGTGATGTCGATGGGTCGGCGTGGCATGGTCTGCTCCTCGTGTCGGTGTGGACGGCGGGCCGGCATTGTTGCCCGGGTCGTTCGCCGGCTGTCGCGCTCGGTCTGTCACCAGCGTGGGCCAGGGCGAATGCGATATCCAGGACCTCCCGATCACAGGCTCGGCGGGTCGTGTCACGACGCGGGAACAGGGGATCGGCAGGCCGTGGATACCGCCGGTCGCGGGCGGTAGAAACGAAGCAGAACCCGAGCAGAAGGAGCACCGTGATCGATCGCAGCGGGCTGGCGGAGTTTCTCCGCAATCGCCGTGCGGCACTGCAACCCGAGGATGTCGGTCTCCCGCGCGGCCCCCGCCGCCGCACCGATGGGTTGCGGCGCGAGGAGGTCGCCGCACTGTGTCATATGTCGGCCGACTACTACTCCCGGCTCGAACGGGAACGCGGCCCGCAGCCGTCGCCGCAGATGCTCGTATCCATCGCCCAGGGCCTGCACCTCTCGCTCGACGAGCGCGACCACCTGTTCCGGCTCGCCGGCCACAACCCACCGGCGCGGGGAATTCTCAGCGAGCACATCAGCCCGGGCCTGCTGCGTGTTCTCGACCGCCTGCACGACACACCGGCGGAGATCGTCACCGAACTCGGCGAAACGCTGCGGCAGTCGCCGATGGGCGTCGCACTCTCCGGCGACCTGACCCGCTACACCGGCCCTGCCCGCAGCATCGGCTACCGCTGGTTCACCGACCCGGCCTCCCGGCAGCGTTACGCGCCGGAGGAACACGCGTTCCTCACCCGGATGTATGCCGCGGGGCTCCGCGAGATCGTCACCCTCCGCGGCCCCGATTCCCGCGCCGCGGAACTCGCCGAGCTGCTCCTCGCCCGGAGCGAGGAGTTCCGCCGAGTCTGGGACGATCACGAGATCGGGATCCGCCCGCACGAGGTCAAACGGTTCGTCCATCCCGAGGTGGGTGCTCTCGAGCTGAACTGTCAGCGGCTCGTCGACCCGGGCCAGGCGCACTCGCTGCTCGTCTACACCGCGGTTCCGGGCAGCGAGAGCTACGACAAACTCCAGATGCTGGCCGTTATCGGAGCGCAGGCACTCGGCTGACCACGGCACGTTTGACTGTGCCGCGACGGCACAGTGTTCGATCGAGCACGTAATCGACTGCCGGATACGAGCGGAGACCGACCATGACCGGACAACCGGCCGACCAGCGGCCCGAACTGATCGATATCGAGGCGTTCTTCGCCGACCCGGAGTTCGCGAACCCGTCGATCTCCCCGGACGGCACCCGCCTCGCCTACCTCGCCCCACACCGGGGCCGGCGCAACATCTGGGTCCGCGATATCGACAAGTCCCACGACGATGCGGTACCCGTCACCCACGACACCCGCCGCGGGATCACCACGTATTACTGGATCGACGACCCCCGGTGGCTGCTCTACCTCCAGGACACCGACGGTAACGAGGACTGGCACCTCTACCGCGTCGACCTGGACGACCCGGCCGCCCCCGCCGTCGACCTGACACCGCTGGACCCGGGGTCGCGAGTGCTGGGTGCGGATCCGCTGCCGTCGGCCCCCGGCACGGTGCTGGTCTCGATGAACCGGCGCCCGCTGTTCTTCGATATATTCCGCATCGACGTCGCCACCGGCGAGACCACCGTGCATTACGAGCAGGACGATCCGACCTCCGGCGTTCTGCTCGACCGTCGCGGCGAACCCGCCTTCCGGACCGCGCTCGCCGCGGACGGCGCCGTCGAGATCTCCGCGATCGATCCGGCAACCGGGCAGACGCGGCTGCTGCGCCGGCTCGGTGGTGCCGAACTCCCGATGAGTGTCCAGCCGCAGGAGGTCACTGCCGACGGAAAAGGCCTGCTCGTCGGGGCCTTCCAGGACGGCGACGATCTGCGGCTGATCCGTATCGACCACGAGACCGGCGCGGAAACCGTCGTCGCCGCCGTCGCCGGGCACGACCTCGACGTCAGCGGCATGATGGTGCCCGGTGTACTGCCGCCCGCGGTCTACCGCCACCGGCACACCGGCGAAGTACTCGCCGCCCGCTTCGTCGGCGACCGTCCGCATATCGAAGTCGTCGACCCGCGGTTCGCCGAAATCCACGAGCAGCTGCGGAAACTGTCCGACGGTGTCCTGGCCACCCTGTCCTGCGACGACTCCGGGCAGCGCTGGGTCGCCACGTTCACCCACGACCGCGACCCCGGCGTCACCTGGTTCTACGACCACACCACCGGCGAAGCCCGGCTGTTGTTCCGTTCCTTCCCGGACCGGGATCCGGCCACCCTGGCGCCCATGGAGCCCGTCGGATTCCCCGCCCGCGACGGGCTACCGCTACACGGTTTCCTGACCCTGCCGGTCGGTGTCGCGCCGCGCAACCTTCCCATGGTGCTGGTGGTGCACGGCGGGCCCTGGTACCACGACTCCTGGGGCTACAGCGAGGACGTGCAGTTCCTCGCCAACCGCGGCTACGCGGTACTGCAGGTGAACTTCCGTGGCTCACTCGGCCACGGGAAACGCCATGTCACCGCCGCTATCGGCGAATTCGCCCGGGCGATGCACGACGACCTGATCGACGCCGTCGACTGGGCCGTGGACCGCGGCTACGCCGATCCCGACCGTATCGGCATCTACGGCGGCTCCTACGGCGGGTACGCCGCCCTCGTCGGCGTCACCGTCACCCCGGACCGTTTCGCCGCCGCCGTCGATTACGTCGGCATCTCCGATCTCGCCAACTTCCTGCGCACCCTGCCGCCGTTCACCCGCCCGTACAACGTCAACAACTGGTACCGCTACGTCGGCGATCCCGAAATCCCCGAGCAGGAAGCCGATATGCTCACCCGTTCCCCGATCACCATGGTCGACAAGATCCGCACGCCGCTGCTCGTCGCCCAGGGCGCCAACGATGTGCGTGTCGTCCAGGCCGAATCCGACAATATCGTCGCCCGGCTCCGCGAACGCGGAGTACCGGTCGAATACCTGGTCGCCGAGGACGAGGGCCACGGCTTCGGGAACACGGAGAACCGGATCCGCCTCTACCGTGCCATCGAACGCCACTTCGCCGAACACCTCGGCGGCCGCCGCACCGGTTCCGGGACCTGATACGTCCCGCGGCGTCATCGGACCACCGGCCGCACCCATCGACCTATCGCGTCGACGGTCGTTTCAGGTGAGGTGTTGAAGCAGAATTTCACCCCCGGCGCGAGTTCGTTGAGCACATTGACGACCCGCTCGAACAGCAAGGTGTGCTCGAGGCTCGCCCGTATCCCGGCGCCGATCATCACGACCGCGAAGGTGGAATCCGCGGCACACCGGCGCAGCGCGGTCTCCGCCGCGCCGGGATCGGCCGGCAGCAGACACGACACCACATCGAACCCCGCGTCGTGCAGCGCACGGTCGCCCGCGGCGATCCTCGCGGTGAGTGTTTCCTGGTCCAGGCCGGGTATCCGGCTGTAGTCGAGTGCACCGGGATGTAATCCGACCGAGAGAACGGTCGTCGTTGCGCTGGTTCCGTGCATCGTGTCCGGCACCTCCTGTTTCGAAATCCGAATGAATCCGGCGATGACCGCGAAAGCCAGTGCGACGGCAAGCGCGATCGGCCCGATTCGAAGACCCGGGCGCCCGCCGGTCACCACGGGATACGGCCGTTGCGGTCGAAGAAGCCACCCGTAGGGCCGGTGGACGGGATATCGGCCAGTTCCACAATCGCATCCGTACCTTCGGTGACCGTCTGGAATCCGCTGTGATCGGTGAGGTCGGTGGCCGTATATCCAGGGTCTACCGCATTGATCCGGAGATCGGGGAGCGCGCGAGCATACTGGCTGGTGATCATGTTCAAGGCGGCTTTCGATGCCGGGTAGCCGAGCGTGGGCGGCGCGAGAGCGGCCAGCGCCGGGTCCGAGGTGGTCGCGATCGATCCCATTCCACTGGACACCATGACGATTCTCGGGTTCTCGCCGCCGCGCAGCAGCGGCAGGAAAGCGTTCGTCACTCGGACGGTGCCGAAAACATTGGTTTCGAATACGCCGGCGAGGTCGGCGGGCGGGGTCTCGGCCGGTGGGGTCGGTGGCGCACCGACGCCGGCATTGTTGACGAGGACGTCCAGGTGCGGGGTCCGGGCCGCGACGAAATCATAAGCGGCGCGAACGGATTCGTCGCTGGTGATATCCATCGGCACGAACTCCGCGCGCAGACCGGTTTCGGCCAGCTCGCGAACCGCCGTGGTGCCGAGTGTGACGTCTCGCGCGGCGAGGAAAACCCGCCAGCCCATGGTCGCGAATCGCCGTGCGGCTTCGCGTCCCAGCCCTTTGTTCGCTCCGGTCACCAGAACGGTCGTCGCGGTCGCGGTAATTGTCATAACCGCAGCATCGCCATCTTCGGACGGGGTCGCCAGGACCGCTGCCCCCTGGGACCGGCAGTACCATCCCGGCGATCGGATTCCGGGGCACGATAGAAGGATGAACAGAGCCGAACTCGCCTCCGTGCTGCGTACGGCGCGCTCCCGGATCCGGCCCGGCGATGTCGGCCTGCCGGTGGGTACGCACCGGCAGGTACCCGGACTCCGGCGCGAGGAAGTCGCACAGCTGGCGGGGCTCAGTGTCGACTACATCGTCCGGCTCGAGCAGGGACGCGGGCCCAAGCCCTCCGCGCAGGTGCTCGGCGCGTTGACCCGCGCCCTGCGTTTCACCGACGAAGACCGCGATCTGGTTTTCCGGCTCAGCGGCTGCGAACCGCCGCACGAGGGATACGTCCCGATGCTCGTGAGCTCCAGCGTGCTCCGGACAATGGACCGGCTCGCCGACCGGCCGGTTCTGGTGCTTTCGGCGAAATCGGATGTGCTCGTGTGGAATCCACTCGCCGCGGCACTGCTCGGCGACTTCTCCGAATGGCCGCCCGCCCGGCGGAATTTCCTCTGGCAGCGTTTCCTCGGCGACGGCCTCGACCGGGTCGTACGGGCGGCGGACGACGAGACGGATGCCGCGCACTGTGTGGGCTGCCTCCGTACCGCGCAGGCCCGGTATCCCGCGGACCCGGCGCTCATTCGTCTCGTTGCCGAACTGCGCGCCGGTAGTGAGCGGTTCGCGGCACTGTGGGCTGCCGGGCGCTCCGCTTCGATCCGCGCCACCACGGCGACGATCGACCACCCCGAGTTCGGCCTGCTCACTCTCGACTGCGACACACTCCTGGTACCGGACACCGGCCAGACGTTCGTCATCTACTCGGCGGCCCCGGGCACCCCGGAAGCCACCACGATCGAATTGATGCGTATCACCGGGATCGAACGATTCACCTACTGAGCGCACCATGCCGAGCGGATGTAGTCCGCGCCTGCTACGTCAGGGTTTTCTGGTGCTCCTGCCGGTAGGGGATATGTTCGTCGCTTCGGCCTTCGCGGAGCTTGCGAACCCATTCGGGGTCGGCGAGCAGGGCGCGGCCCACCGCGACGAGATCGAATTCGCCGCCCGCGTGCTGCCTCAGCAGCCGATCGATACCGGTGACGTTCGAATCGCCCTTGCCGGTGAAGGTGGTGGTGAACACCTTGTCGAGGCCGACGGAGCCGACGGTGATCGTCGGTAGTCCGGTGACCTTCTTGGTCCAGCCCGCCAGCCCCAATTCACCGTCCACACCGGACAATTCGGGGAAGGCCGGCTCCCAGTGCCGGCGGGTGGAGGCGTGCAGAACATCGACGCCCGCATCGATGAGAGGGGTGAGTACACGAGCGAGTTCACCGGGTGTCGCCGCGATACGCGCGTTGTAGTCGTTGGATTTCCACTGCGAGTACCGGTACACGATCGCGAGGTCGGGGCCGACCGCTTCGCGGATCGCCGCGACGACCTCGGCGGGGAAACGCACCCGGGCCTCGAGCGAGCCGCCGTAGCCGTCGGAGCGGAGATTCGTGCGCTCCCAGAGGAATTGATCGAGCAGATAACCGTGTGCGCCGTGCAGTTCGATACCGTCGAAGCCGGTGGCCTTCGCGTTGACGGCGGCGTCGACCCAGGCGTCACGCAGGGCATCGAGATCGGCCGCGGTCAATGCCCGGCCGGCCGCGGTGCCGTCGAGGCCGAGCCCGGACGGGCCGACGGATTCGACCTCGGGATTCAGCTCCGGCTTGTCACCGCGGCTGATACCGAGATGCCACAGCTGCGGGATGATCCGACCACCCTCGGAGTGGACGGCGTCGACCACCGCTTTCCAGCCGGCGAGGCTCTGCTCCCCGTAGTGGCGCGGCACCGAGGTGTCGGGCCCGGCGGCCGGGTCGGGGATGTAGGTGCCTTCGGTGATGATCAGCCCGACACCGCCCGCGGCCCGCCGCCGGTAGTACTCGGCGACATCGGTGGTGGGGATTCCGTCCGGCGAGAACATACGAGTCATCGGCGCCATCGCGAAGCGATTACGCAGGTGCAGCGATTTCACCTCGAACGGCTCGAACAGTGCGTCCACGGGCAGCGATGTATCGGTCACAAGCCCGTGCAACGCCGACCTGTTCGGCGGCTATTCCGCCGTGTGACATCCCCGACCCGCGGAGTGATCTGCGACACAACGAAACCCGATTCCATTGACCTCAATATTTATTGAGGTTTCACGATGGTCGCACAAGAACTTCACATCTTCAGGAGGTCATCATGAGCACCACGACCACTACCGCCGAGTCCGCCGCCCGCATCCCCGCACTGAATCGCCCCCTCGCCCTCTTCGGCGCGGTCGGCGCCGCCCTGCTGGCCAACCTCGTCGTCTGGCTCATCGGTGCGGCCGCCGGCGGTACGTTCGAAATGACCGATGCGGGACAGGTGAAAAGTGTCGCTCCCGGCGGAATCGTCATGATGACCGTGGTCCCGATGCTGATCGGTCTCGGCGCGGCCGTGCTGCTGTCCTACAAGTGGGTCGGAGTGCTGCGCCTCGCCGCGGTGATCGGCTCGGTGCTCGCCGTCGCCACCATCGCCATGACCGTGAGCGCCGACTTCGACACCGCGTCCACGATCGCGTTGTCGATCACGCACCTGACGCTGGTTCCGGCCCTCGTCATCGCCACCGAGGGGCTGCGCCGCAAACTGCTCGAAGGGTGATCTACACGAATCGACAGGGCCCGCATCCTAGGGATGCGGGCTCTTTTCGTTGCCTCGCCGCAAAGGTTCCGCTCGAGCGGGCCGGGAAATCGGAACCTTGCACGCGGCTTCCTTACTGGCCCCGCGATCCGAATTCGTCGCCGCGTCGGCGACACACAGCCGAAAGACGGCGCGGAACGTAATGATTGAGCGGCGATGCGCGATCATCGGTGCATGACGATCGCACGCAAATTGGCCACCACGGCAGCCACCGGACTCGTCGGCGCGGCGATGGCCGTGGCGGCGCCGGGCGCCGCCACCGCCGCCGACCCCTGCCAGCTCGGGGTGTCGAATGTCGGCCCACGCACCTGCGCGACGAACGAGGTCCGCACGGCCCCGGCATGGACGCTGGGCAACGGTGTCTGTGTCGGCATGCTGACCGCCGCCGGAGTCGCCTACGACGGACCCCTGTCCCAGTATCACGTCTTTCCGGGCACCGCCCATTCCATCGAACTACGGATCACCCAGGGCTTCTCCCCACTGGGCAATTGGGCGCCGACCCTCCTGGCTTGTGACATCACGGCAATCGTCGACTGGCGCAACCTCGACACCGGCCGCAGCGGCTCCGTCAGCCATTTCATCCCGGCCGGCCACACGAGCACCTACCCGTTCTACCTGCACGTCGATTCGGGTCCGGGCCGGGTCGCGCTCACCCTGCGCACCGACCGCCCGAGCGTTCCGGCGACCGCCGAGGTTTTCGTCCCCTGACCGCACCACGCCGATCATGATCTCGCCTGGTCGACGGTAACCGGTGCGAGGATCCGCGGGAGTCGGCGGTGATCGCTAGGCGGCGATGCGGGCGGTGAGGTCGGCGAGCCGCTGGGCGGTGCCGAAGTGCGGGGTGAGGCGGGTTTTGGTCATGGCGAAGGAGAGGCCGGTGGCGGTGTCGGCGTAGACGTAGCTGCCGCCACCACCGACCCAGCCGAACGCGGTCGACGACTCGTCCGGCCGCGCGCCGAGGCGGCCCAGTGGATAGCCCAGGGCGAGTCGCGCGGGGTTACCGAAGACCTGGTCGGTGCCCTCGAAGGCCACGGCGGTGACCTCGGCGAGCTGGTCTGCGTCGATGAGCCGGCCGTCGAGAAGGGCGGCATTCGCGGCGGCGACTGCTCTCGCGGTGAAGGTGCCGACCGACGGGATATCCGCCTGGAGAATGTCGCGACTGTTTCCCATGGCCGCGGTCGGTTGCATTTCCCAGGGCGCGAGAACGGCATCGCTGCCGGGCGCGGTGACGGGAAGTGCTGCGGCGTCTTCCAGTCGCGCCAGGCGGGGCAGGTCGGTTCCGGGGACGCCGAAGTACAGTTCGCCGGCCAGGTTCAGCGGCTCGGCGATCCATTCGTGGAGGAGTTGCCGCATCGGTTTGCCGGTGGCCCGGCGCGCGATCTCACCGACGAGGAAGCCGAAGGTGAACGAGTGATATCCCGTCGCGGTCCCGGGTCGCCAGAGCGGTTCGGCGGCGGCGATCGCGGCGCAGATTCGTGGCCGGTCGGTCAGGTCGCCGGGGCCGATCTCGCGCGGCACCGCAGGTACACCGGCCGAATGGGTGAGCACATGTCGCAGGGTCGTGGACTCTTTGCCGTGGGCACCGAACTCCGGCCACAGCTCAACGACCGGGGTGTCGTATCCGACGGCGCCCGTCCGGACGAGTACGTGCGCGATGAGCGATGTCAGGGTCTTACCGGAGGAGAAGCTGAAGAACGGGGTCGCCGAGGTCACCCGGCGCCCGGTCGCGGTGTCGGCGATCCCGGCGACGGCGTCGGCAACGAGCGCTCCGTGCCGGTATACGGCGACCTGCAGACCGGTTTCGGCGCCGGTGTCGACGAATTCGTCTATGGCGCTTTGTATCCGGCCCTGCAAGGCGGGCATCGTCGTCACCGGTGCGGCCAGGTGTAGCGAGTCTGGCTGGAGGTCGGTAACTTGCCGAACGCGAATCCGACGGTCGGCGCGATCCGATACAGCCGGACGTCACCGGCGATGACCGCTTCGCCCAATCCGTACCAGGTGCCCGCGGGATCGGTCAGCTGCGCTCCGTACTTCCGCTCGAAATCCGCGACGGCCTGTGCGCGCTCGGCGGCCTGGTCCACGACGGCTGCGACCCCCTCGAGGACGACGTCCACACCGGTCAAAGCGTTCGTGCCGGTTGTCAGCACACAATGCGGATTGTTTTCGAGGTTGAGCGCCTTGCGCTCCTGATCGCCGGTGGTGAAACACATACCGCCGAGACTCCATGCCGCCAGCAAGGGCGTCACATGGGGCCGGCCGTCCGGGCGCACGGTGGAAAGCCAGAACACCTCCGCCTCGTCGAGGACGGCCGCCGCCGATGCCCACGGTGTGGCCTGCGCGTCCGGCGACGAGAACGGTCCGAGCACAACATCCGGTTCACGATCCGACATGTCACTTCCTCAGGTTCGGCGAGGCTTGCAGGTGACGTTACGTCATATGCCAGGCTCGCTGTTATGCCTGGTCGGGACGCAGTGGAATGGATCGCGGTGGGGGAAGCCGCGTGGCGGTGCGAGACCACGGTGCGCACGCTGCAGTACTACGACCGCATCGGGCTGCTGGTCGCGGATCGCGATGACAGCGGGCGCCGGCGCTACGGCCCGGAGCAACTGGATCGGCTCCGCCGGATCCAGCTGCTGACCAGCGCGGGGTTGCGGCTCGAAGAAATCGGCACGGCGCTCGACCGGCAGGACGGCCAATCGCTGGTGCAGACCTACAGCGAGCAGGTCCGGCTGCTCGAGATCGCGGAACTGCGGTTGCGGTGTCAGCGGATCGTGCTGGCCGCGGTGACACAGGTATTGCGGGAACACCCGGATACCCGGGTACCGGAAGGGGTCGTGGCCGCCACCATGAGCCTGGACCGCACGCTCTTGCGGCACCCCGGTGTGGAGAATGCGGATCCGCATGCGCCTGCCGACCTCGATATCGATGTGGAGCGGGTGCTCACCACCTACTTCGGCTGGAAGGCGTGTGCGGTTCAGGCGCTGCTGCTGGCGGAGAACGGGGTGCCGGCCGGTTCGCCCTCGGGTCGGCGCCTCGGCCGGGAATGGCAGGAGACCACGGAGCACGCGCTCCGGGACCAGCCCGCCGGAACCGGTGACCTGTACCGCGCGATGGAGCGGTCGGATCACCGCTGGCCGTCGGAAGATCGTGTCCTGCATCAGAGAACGAAGGATTTCCTGGACCGATGTCTACTCGCCGCACAGCAGAGGTGACCACCGACGCGCCCGATGGGCGTGCCGAACCCGGCCGAGGTACGCAAGCGGCCGGTGACCCGCGCGGCCGGCGGACCGGCCGCCCACGATCGCGGTGGCGCAGAGCACTTCAGGTCGTCGCCGCCACCGTCACCGCGGCGACCCTGGCCTGGCTCGTCCTGCGGGACACCTCGCCCGTGGGCCATTTCGACTCGGCCGGCGACAAGGACCGTTACCTGGCCGCGTACGACGAAGCGATGCGGGAGATGCCCGCACCGGAGCGCGTCCTGGACGTGCGGACCGGCTACGGGATCGTCCGGGTGTACCGATATGCCGGTCCCGCGGCGGCAACCGACCGGGAACCGTTCCTCCTGCTTCCCGGAACTCGTTCGGGCGCACCGGTATTCGCCGACAATATGCCGGGTCTGCTCGCGCAGCGTTCGGTGTACGCACTGGACCTGCTGGGCGAACCCGGAATGAGTGTGCAGGACCGCCCGATCGAATCCCACGCCGACCAGGCCCGCTGGCTGCACGAAGTCCTGCTCGCGCTGCCCGAACCGGCGTTCCACCTGATCGGTCTCTCGATCGGTGGCTGGACCGCGGCCAACCTCGCCGTCCACGAACCCGAGAAGGTCGCGAGCCTGATCCTGGTGGAGCCGGTGCAGACCTTCACCGGACTTTCCCTCGAGCTGATGCTGCGGTCGCTGCCGGTGAGCGTGAGCTGGTCCCCGAAATCGTGGCGGGACGGTTTCAACAGCTGGACCGCCGGTGGCGCTCCGGTCGAAGACGTGCCCGTCGCCCGGATGATCGAAGCCGGAATGTCCACGTACACAATGAAACAACCGCAGCCGAGCCTTATCGCGCCGGAGCGCCTCCGGGCCTTGGAGATGCCGGTCCTGGCGATCCTCGCCGGCAACTCGCCGATGCACGACAGCTTCGCCGCCGCCCGGACCGCCCGGGAGAATCTGCGCCACGGCACGGTACACGTCTACCCCGGCGCGTCCCACGCGATCAACGGTGAACACCCGCACCGGATCGCCACCGATATCGCGAACTTCCTCGCCGGGTAGACGGCTGTGGCCGGGTCACCGCGTTTCAGGCGCAACCGCCTCCAGATGCCGGCGGTCCCAGCCGGCGGTGTCGGCGGCGGCGCCGTAGGTGGCGCGCAGGAATTCCAGCACGGTGGCTTCGGGATCGTCGGCGGTGCGCACGGCCTCGTAGGGAAGCAGGAACTCGTGGACGGCGGCGTCGTAGTAGCCCGCGGGTGGCCGGATCAGTGTCTGCGCGTACCCGTCGGGTTCCGGATAGGCGTAGGCGTAGAAACTGCCCTCGGCCGAGCCCCCGGGCCAGAAGCCGGAACTGGACAGTTCGTGGGAATAGCCCTCGACCATCACCCAGTCGGCGCAGTTCGGGGCGCCACCCGGATGCGGTGGGGCGGTGCGCCCGGAGAATCGGGTGTAGGCCAGGTCCAGCGCACCCCAGAAGAAGTGCACGGGGCTCGCTTTCCCGGTGAACTCCCCGCGGAACCGGTTCAGGACGCGGTCGGCCGCCACCAGTTGCCGCCAGAAGGTGTTGGCATGGTCCCGGTCGTAGTCGGCGTGGGTGGTGTCGTCGGCGAACGGGATCGCGGGTTCCACCTCGACCGGTCTGGCGAGGATCGCGATATCGATGCCGAGCGCATGCAAGGCGTCCATCACTTCTTCGTAGAACGCGGCCACGGTTTTGGGCTCCAGATTGATCCGGTGCCGCGCGCCGGTGCAGGACCGGATGTGTAGCTGATGGTCGATGAAGTCGAATTCGATATCGAACGTCCCATGGTCGTACGGGATCGCCGAGGTGGTCAAACCGCGGGCGGAGAGATAGAAAGTCACCTGCCACCAGTGATTGACCATCGGGGCGCGAGCCAGGCGGAGTTTGCCGACGATCTGGGTCCACATGTGCAGGGTGTCGCGGGTGTCGGTCCACTCGTCCACCCGCAGGGCCGGCCAGATCTCGTTCGAGGTGGTGCGCATATCCGTCCCCTTCGGCTCGGTGGGATCGGGGCGGGCGGCGGTGCGGCGGGCTCCGGCCGGGGCCGGGTGCGATACGCGGGCAACACCACGATTCTACGAGGCCGGGCCGCGGGTGCACGAACGCAGTGCCGGCCTGAAGCGGTACCACCACCCGCTCGTCGGTGACGTCACGATCACGTACCAGGCGCTCACGCCCGGTGACGACCCCGGCCGGACCCGTGCGTATACGGCACGGAAACCGGCTCCGGCTCGGCCCACGCCCTGCAACTCCCGGCAACCGGACGGTTCCATTTCGACACATGAAAATGTGTGACGAAATGCTGGCCGGCGGGGATACCGGTTTCTACCTTGGTGGCTGGAAAACGACGTTCCACCAGGGAAGGGGCAGCCCCATGACCGCACATCCGACGCTCCGCCGTGCGCGGAGCGCCGATCGGGAACAGGTGTTCGCGGCCTTTCTCAGTGGAGCTGTCGACGACCCGGTGACGGCCTGGCTGCTCGCCGGGTATCCGCCCCGGCAATTCCTGAATCCCTACGCCGGGCAACTCATCGACACCGCCCTGAACGACGGCGAAATCTGGATTGCCGAGGCGGACGGGCGAATCCGGACAGTGTCGCTGTGGCAGACGATAACCACGCTGGACGGCCTGGCGGCCGAGGCGGAGGAAGTCGCGAGGCTTGCCGCCGCGGAACCGGAGTCGGCGCCACTGCGCCGCAGCGCCTACCTCACGAATTTGCTTGCCCGTGAACATCCCCGGCGATTTCCGCACAGTTACCTGCAGGTCATCGCTACGACGCCCGAGTTCCGCAACCGCGGTGCCGGTGCCCTGCTGCTGCGGCATCGTGCGGGGTCGCTGGCCCGTACCGCGTTACCGGCATTCCTGGAGGCCAGCAGTGAGCGGTCCGCGCGGCTCTACGAACGTATCGGGTTCCGCCGGACCGACCGCACTTTCCTTCTTCCCGAGAACGGGCCCACGCTGATCCCGATGTGGCTCGAGCCGGATGCCTGAACTCGACGCGGTGACATCCTGCTCACCTGATGCGGCGGCGACCCGCGACCTGTCGCGCCTGCGTTCCCACGGCGCCGTCTCGACGGTCCTGGCGCTGCACAGCGATCACGCCTTGCGCGAGCTCGTGGATACGGCGGTGCCGCTCGGCGCCGGTATCGGCGGGAAGTCGGCACTACTGGAGGTCGCCGGAATCCCGGTCTTCGTGAAGCGAGTACCCCTCACCGACCTCGAACTGCGGCCCGAGCACGTCCGGTCCACGGCGAACCTGTTCGACCTGCCGGACTTCTGCCACTACGGCGTCGGTCTGATCGGCGCACCAGGCTTCGGGGCCTGGCGCGAGCTCGCCGTGCACACCATGACGACGAACTGGGTGCTCGCCGCCGAACACCACGCCTTCCCGCTGATGTACCACTGGCGGGTGCTGCCGGACACGACACCGCTGCCGGAGGAACTCGCCGATATCGACAGCGCAGTCGCCTACTGGGACGGTCGACCACAGGTACGTCACCGGATCGAGGCCCTCCGGGACTCTGCGGCGAGCATCGCGCTGTTCCTGGAGTACATCCCGCAGAACCTGCACGAGTGGCTGAACGACCGGATCGACGCGGGCGATGAGGCCACCGACCGGGCCTGCGTCATGGTGGAGCGGGAACTGGCCGCCGGCGTCGCGTTCATGAACAGCCGTGGACTGCTGCACCTCGACGCGCACTTCGAAAACATCCTGACCGACGGTCACCGCCTCTATTTCGGCGACTACGGACTCGCGCTCTCCTCCGGGTTCGACCTCTCGCCGGCGGAGACCGCGTTCGTCGACCGGAACCAGAGCTACGACCGCGGCTACACCACCACCTATCTGGTGAACTGGCTGGTCACCGCCCTGTACGGGCTCCGGAGTGACGCCCGTGCCGCGATGGTTCGCTCGTTCGCCGAGGGCAAGCCACCGGAGGGTATTTCCGAGGGAGCCGCCGCGGTTCTCATCCGGCACGCGCCGATCGCCGCGACGATGTTCGAGTTCATGCATGCGTTCCAGCAAACGAGCAGGAACACCCCGTATCCGGACGAGGAGATCCAGCACTTGCAGGGCGCTCCGGTCCTCGGCTCCTCGGTCAGCGAGCCGGATCCGGATCGCTGACCCGGGTGAGTTTGGCGGGATTGGTCACCGAGTAGACCCCGATGACGGTGTCGTCGGGGGCGATATCGAGGACGACGACCGCCAGCGGGGCGTCCCCGTCGAAGATCACGGCGCAGGGATCGCCGCTGACCGTGCGCCATCCCACTCGGTAACCGTCCAGACCGGCCGCGGCAACGGAGATGAACACTTCGGCGACAGCGGCTCTCCCGTGGACCGGCTGCAACGAGGTGGCGACACCGGCACCGCCGCTGTCGGTCCAGAGGGTGACTTCCGGCGCCAGTACCGCGAGTAGTTCTTCGAGGTCGCCGCCCATGGCGGCGTCGACGAAGCGTTCGGTCACCTCCCGGCGGATCCGCGGGTCCACCTGGGTGCGTGGCCTGCGCGCCCGGACGTGGGCGCGGGCGCGATGAGCGATTTGGCGTACCGCGGCGGGGGAGCGGTCGACCATGCCGGCGATCTCGGTGTGCGGGTAGGCGAAGACCTCGTTGAGCACGAACACCGCGCGCTCCAGTGGAGTCAGCGATTCCAGGACCACCAGCATCGCCATCGACGACGACTCCGTCCGCAGCACGTTCGCCGCACCGTCGTCCGCAGTGGCGTCGCTGTCTAGCAGCGGCTCCGGAAGCCATTGCCCCACATAGTCTTCGCGGCGCCGGGCCAGCGCTGATCGGCGGGCGAGGGCTTGGTTCACCGCCATCCGGGTGAGATAGGCGCGGAGGTTGTCGATCGGCTCGGCGCCCCGCACGCGGGCCTGCCACGCCAGCCACACCTCTTGCAGGACGTCCTCGGTGTCGGCGACGCTGCCGAGCATGTTGTAGACCACCGAGAACAACAGTTCGCGGTAGCCGACGAACGTCTCGGTCGCGTTGTCGATGTCATCGTTCACGGCAGTCCTCCGGTCCGGCAGGGATCTTTCTACGAAGAGGACCGCGGCTACGCCGAGTGTGACACGTGCGCCGGATTCCGTGATCCACCCCACACGCTCACCGCTTCGCTGTCACATTCTGCCCGCATCTCTCGCTCCTTGCCGACGACATCCTTCCCCACCCACCAGGAGCTTCCATGCGTACCCGAATCAGCGATGTCCGTGTCTTCGACGGTGAGCAGCGCATCGATCGCACCACAGTGCTCATCGACGGCGGCCGGATCGTCGCCACCGACGACGGTCCGGCCGATGTGGAGATCGACGGGACCGGCCGCACCCTGCTGCCGGGTCTGATCGATGCCCACACCCACATCTTCGACGGCGACCTGGCCGCCGCGCTGACCTTCGGCGTCACGACCGAACTCGATATGTTCTGCCTCCCCGAGGTCCTGGCCGCCCAGCGCGCGGCGGCCGAGCTGCGCGACGATATCGCCGATTTCCGCAGCGCGGCCACCCTGGCCACCGCACCCGGCGGGCATCCGAGTCAACTGCTCGCCTCGCCGGATATCGCCGCCCGTGGCCTCGCACCGTTCGACACCATCTCGGGTCCCGAGCAGGCTGCGGATTTCGTGCAGGCCAGGCTGGCGGAGGGCGCCGACTATCTGAAGATCGTCATCGATGACGGCGCCGTGCACGGCACGGGACTGCCGGTGCTGTCGGCGCAGACCGCACACGCGCTCACCACCCACGCCCATAACGCGGGATTGCAGGTGATCGCGCATGCGATCACCGAGCGCGAGGTGACGATCGCACTCGACGCCGGTGTCGACGGGCTGGCACATGTATGGACCGATTTCACCGACCACACCCTCGCTCTGGCCGATCGGATCGCCGCGCAGGACCTGTTCGTGGTGAGCACCCTCGTGTACTTCGAGGCCATCACCGGGCAGCGCGAGACCACTGCCGACTGCGCGCGGCCCGGCTCGTTCGCCGACGCGATCCGGGTGGCGCGGGCGCTGTATCAGGCGGGGGTGCCACTGCTCGCCGGCACCGACGCGACCCCGTACGTACCCGCCCATGGTTCGGGTCTGCATCGGGAACTGGTGCTGCTGATCGGGGTGGGGTTGAGCCCGATGGAGGTGCTCACGGCCGCCACGAGCCGGACGGCCGATCGCTTCGGGCTGCGCGATCGAGGTCGTATCGCGCCGGGCTTGCGTGCGGATCTGCTGCTCGTCGACGGGGACCCGACCGCGGATATCACCGCCGCGTCCGAGATCGCCGAAGTGTGGCGTCGCGGTGTGCGCCAGGTCCGCCGATGACCGCGGCCGTAGTCGCCGGGTGGCCGCTGCCGCTGTTCCGGGCGACGGCGACGGCGGCGGCGGTGCTGGTATTCGCCCAGGCCGCGCTGGCCGGCGGCTTCCTGGCCGGGCACTTCGAGGCCCTGGCGATGCACAGCCGCAACGGCGGCTTCGTGGCACTGGTGTTCCTCGGTCAGCTCGGGTGTGCGGTGTTGTTGTGGCGCAGGGGTGGTGGCCCTGGTTGGCCCGTCCGGACCGCAGTGCTGCAGTTGGTGATCGCGGCGGCGCTCATCCCGCTCGGTGAGGAACGTGTGCTGGCGGTGCATATTCCGCTCGCGGTGGGATTGTCCATCGGCTCGGCGCTGCTGGTGAGCTGGGCGTGGCGGTGGCAGCGATGAGCATCGGCCGGCGCGGATTTCTACGCGCGGGGGCCGGGGTCGGCGCGGCTGTCGCCCTTGGCGCCGCGGGCTGGGCGACGGTGCCGAGGATCGTGCGACCGGGTGAACCCGGATTGCTGCTCCCCAGCGCGGCACCCCTGCCACGGCCGTTCCGCGCGCAGCTACCGATTCCACCGGAGCTCGCTCCCGTCGCTTCCGATGCCACCACCGACCACTACGAGATCATCCAGCGCACAGCACATCTCGATATCCTGCCGGGTCTGCGCACCCAAGCATGGACCTACCACGGCAGTTTCCCCGGTCCGACCATCCGGGCGAGGTCCGGCCGGGCGACCTCGGTGCGCCACCGCAACGAACTGCCCCATCCCACGGTGGTGCATCTGCACGGCGGGCACACACCCGCCGACAGCGACGGCTACCCGATGGATCTGATCCTGCCGGTCGGCGCGACCACCGCACCCCGGCACAACCACGGCCACGGGGTCGCCACCACGACGGGCGCCCTCGCCCACGGCGAACGCACCTACCTGTATCCGAACCGTCAACGCGCCGCGTCCCTCTGGTACCACGACCACCGGCACGGCTTCACCGGCCCGGCGGTCTGGTTCGGGCTGGCCGGGTTCCACTTGATCGGCGACGACATCGAGGATGCCCTGCCGCTGCCCCGCGGCGACCGTGACATCCCCCTGCTCATCAGCGACCGTTCCTTCGCCGCCGACGGCTCGTTCGCCTACCCGCTGATCGACCCCGGCCTGCACACACCCGGTGTCACCGACCCATACATGAACGGGGTCCTCGGTGATGTGGTGCTCGTCAACGGCGCACCCTGGCCGCGGCTGGAGGTATCGCCGGTGCGCTACCGATTCCGGTTGCTCAACGCTTCCAACGCACGCCGCTACCGGCTCACCCTCGAAACTCCCGGAAGCGATTTCGTGCAGATAGGCAGTGACGGGGGCCTGCTCGACCGGCCGATCCGGCACGACCACATCGATATCTCCCCGGCCGAACGGTTCGATGTGATCATCGACTTCGCCGCGTACCCGCCCGGCACCTCGGTCCGATTACGCAACACCCTCGATACCGGACCGGCCGCCGACATCATGCGCTTCGACGTCACCGGCACCCTGAGATACGACGACACCACCGTCCCCGATCGGCTCGCACCCATGGAGCGCCTGGACCCGGCCGCCGCCGTCGCCGAGCGCACCTTCCTGTTCCAGCTGGGCCCGGCCGGCTGGTCGATCAACGGCGTACCCTACGAACCGGGCCGGGCCTTGGCGAACCCGCGCCTGGGCACGGTCGAAATCTGGCGGTTCATCACCGATTTCCACCACCCGGTCCACGTCCACCTCGACCCGTTCCAGGTGGTATCCCGTAACAACCGCCCACCCGGTCCCTTCGACGCAGGCTGGAAAGACACCGTCGATGTCCGCCCCGCCGAAGTGGTCGAGGTGGCGGTCCGCTTCACCGACTACCCCGGCCCGTTCATGCTGCACTGCCACAATCTCGAACATGAGGATATGGCGATGATGGCCGACTTCGTGGTGACCTAGTGCGCCGGTCTCGGCTCGCGGGGTCGAGGCTCGACCGGTGGGAAGGTGGCGGCCGCGGGTCAGGTATCGGTGGGTGAGACCAGGGTGGTGACCGCGTCCAGTACGAGGCTGCGGCGTTGGGGTTCGGGTACCAGTCGCGCGATGTCTTCCGTGGGTTGGTGCCACATGTTCGCGATTGTCAGCACCAAGGCCAGGATGTGCGCGGCGGGCAGTGCGGCGGTCACCGTCCCGCGTTGTTGGGCCTGTTCGATCGCCTCGACCTTCGCGCGCATCGACTCGGCCACCGATGCGCGCTGGGCGGCCTCGCCACGCAGCAGGTGGTACCACATCAGGTACCGCATGACCTGGGGGTTGGCCAGTCCGGCGTCGTGCAGCCGACCCGCGTACTCCGGTAGGCGGTCCGCGTCCAGCGGCACGGTCGCCACCGTCGTGTCCACGATCATGTCGAAGACGGCGTCGAAGAGTTCGTCTTTGCCTTTGTAGAACGAATACACCAGGCCCGCACTGATTCCCGCGCGCTTGGCCAACCGCTCGATGCGCGCTCCGGCCAAACCGAACTCGGCGAATTCGGCCAGTGCGGCGTCGAACAGCAGTTGCCGTTTCGCTTCGGGATTCCTGGTGCGCACACCTCCAAGCTAGTTATTGAACATTCATTTGACAAAGGCGGCGCGGCGGCGCAGGCTGCTAATGAACATTCATTCAACAAGGAGGCGCGGTCTGCATGGCGCATTGGACACCGGACGACATTCCTGATCAGACCGGCCGCACCGCCCTGATCACCGGCGGTAACAGCGGTATCGGCCTGGAGACGGCCCGCGTCTTGGCCACCCGCGGTGCGCGGATCATCCTGGCCGGTCGCAACCAGGCCAAACTCGACGAGGCAGTCGACGTCGTGCACGCCGCGGCACCGCGGGCCGAGGCCGACACCCTGCTCCTGGATCTGTCCGACCTCGCCTCGGTGCGCAGCGTGGCTCAACGGATCGCGGAAACCGAGACCATCGACCTGTTGTTCAACAACGCCGGGGTGATGAATCTGCCCACCCGCCTGACCACCCGCGACGGGTTCGAGATGACCGTGGGCACCAACCACCTGGGCCATTTCGCCTTCAACGCCCATATCTGGCCCGCTGTGCGCCGCTCGGCCGCCGCTCGCGTCGTCACCGTCAGCGCGATCGCCGCACGCTGGCCCATCGGCAAGCTCGACGACCTGATGAGTGAAAACAGCTACCGCGGCATGGCCGCGTACGCAAAGTCCAAGCGCGCCAATATCGTCTACACCCTCGAACTCGCCCGCCGCACCGCCCGTACCCCCGTCGAAGCGTTCGCCGTCCACCCCGGTTCGGCTATGACCGGCCTCCAGCAACACGGCACCGGACTGCTGACGCGCCTGTTCACTCCGCTCGCGGCACGCTTGCTGATGGGTTCCGCCGTCGGCGCCGCCTGGCCCTCGCTCTACGCCGCCACCAGCCCCGATGCCACCAGCGGAGAATTCATCGGCCCGGCCGGACGGGACCAGACCTCCGGCACCCCCGAGCCCGCGAAACTCCCGAAAGGCGCCGACAACACCGAACTGGGCGCGCGATTGTGGGCCGACAGCGAACAACTCACCGGAATCACCTTCGAGCCCTGACCTTGCTCGGGAAACTACTCGGGGGGACCTGCCTGCCGCAGGTGGCCTCGATTCACGTGGCGGGATCGGGCGGATCCGGGTGACGGACCAGTGACGCGAGGACGATATCGCGCGCTGCGGCGACTGTCGCGGCGAAAGCGGCCGGGTCCCGTCCGACGCGTTCGGCGCCCGCCCGCATAGCGCCGGACAGTAGCTCCACCACGAGTTGCACATCGCCGGGATCGCGGAACTCCCCCCGGGCAATTCCGTCCCGGACCACGTTTTCCACCTCGATCACGATCGCGTGGAACGGGTTGTCCGCCCCCTTCGGCACCTCGGCGACCAGCGGGGCGGAACCCGGCCGGAACATCAGCTGCATGGGCTGGTCGGTGGAGGCGTCCAGGATAGCCTCGATGATCTCCCGCAGCCGGTCCGCGGCCGGGTCTGCCGAGCGTGCGGCGATCGCGGCCACCCGCTCGACGGCGGGCCGGCTCGCCCGCTCGGCCAGCGCCCGGACCAGTCCGCTCTTGTCGCGCGCGTAGTTGTACAGCGTGTTGCGCGCGAGCCCGGCGCGAACCGCGATATGGCCCATGGTGATCGAGTCGTAGTCGCGTTCGAGCAGGAGTTGCCGCAGCGCCTCGGCGAGGTCGGTCCACACCTTCTCGTGGTGCTCCTCGATGCTGGCGCCCTTTATCCGCGGCATCCGATAACCCTTCTGTGCAGGAGCTGCTGTGCCGGTCTGTACCTGCGCAACACACGACTGCGCGGCATTATCCGCCGTTACGTTGCCTTTTCGGCGGCCAGGCCGACGGCCGACAGATGGGGGTTCTCCTGGTGGGCCGAGGTGAGTTTCACACGGCTGAGACGCCAGCCGTCTGCCGTGCGAACCGCCTCGTTGTCGTAGAAGCCGACCACCAGCCAGCAGTTGGGTCCGTCGCCGGCGACTTCCCGCGGGACCCAATGTTCGGCCCGGACGTGGGCGTGGATCGTCGCCTTGTCGCCGTCGATATCGACGACGTGGCCGGTGATGGCGTGGTGGGTTGCTGTGTAGGGGGCGAAGGAGACGCGCAGGATCTGGAGGTAATCGCCGAGCGGCGTGGTCATCGGCGGAATGCCGGCGACGGATTGGAAATCCAGGGTGAGTGGGTCGGTGAAGACGATCCGGGGGAGCTCGGAGAACTCCTTCAGGTCGGCTATGTCGGCATAGCGGCTCATCAGTTCGATGATCTCGGCGCGATCGGCAAGCGTGTTCGTCATTTCCTCTCCATTCACTACGGCGGCGCAACGGGTGGTACTGCCGCAGGCCGGCGGGTGGTTGCCACCATCGCACGTATTTATGCGACAGACTGTCGTAAAGATTACGACAGTCTGTCGCTAAAAACAACGGAGGCGAGCAGTGGTCGCGAAAGTGGCTACATTTCGTGTGGCGTCGCGATGAGTTTCGCTGTCCGGTGCAGTCTTATCGGTATGGGCAGACTCATCTATGGCTTCAACGTGTCGGTGGACGGCTACATCGCCGACGCGCAAGGCAGTATCGACTGGAGCGATCCGAGCGAAGAACTGCACCAGTACTGGAACGACTTCGTGCGGGAGACCGCCCTGTCGTTCTACGGGCGGCGGCTCTACGAACTGATGGCCGCGTACTGGCCGACCGCCGACAAGGCCCCGGACGCCACCCCCATGATCGTCGACTACGCCCGCGTCTGGCGCGATATGCCCAAGGTCGTGTTCTCACGCACCCTGGAGTCGGTCGACTGGAATTCCCGCCTGGAACGCGGTGACCCGGTCGAGGTGGTGCGGAAGCTGAAAGCCGAAACCGACGGCAGCTTGGAGGTGGCCGGCGCGACCCTGGCCGCGCCGATCGTGCAGGCCGGGCTGGTGGACGAGTTCCGGCTCGTGCTCGCGCCCACCGCCGTGGGCGGCGGCACCCCGTTCTTCCCGACGCTGCCGTCGTGGATATCGCTGCGACTGCTGGAGAACCGCACCTTCCCGTGCGGCACGGTCCTGCTGCGCTACGAGGCGAAGCACGACCGACACCGATGAATTTGCGGCTCCCGGCCGGTCGAAACTCGTGACACCGTAGGAAAGGACACTGCCATGTCGGAGCTTCTCGTCGACTTCATCACCTCGCTGGACGGCTACGCATCGGGCGAGGGATGGCCCGGGTTCTGGGGCCTCGAGGGCCCGGAGTACCTCGCGTGGCTGGGCGAGCAACCCGAGGTCACCTACCTGATGGGAGCGAACACCTACCGTCTGATGTCGGGCTTCGCCGCCGGCGAGGTCCCGGATGGCCAAGACGAGTTCAGGCCCGAAGAAGAGGCGACCGTCGATGAGCTCACGCAGGCGTCCAAGGTGGTGTTCTCCTCCTCGCTCGCGGAGCCGCTGACGTGGGCCAACGCCACGCTGGTCCGCGACGACGCCGTCGAGGCGGTCCGCGCCATGAAGTCGAGTGGCTCGGGGCTGCTCAGCACGATCGGCAGCCTCGGCCTGAGCCGGTCCCTACTGCGAGCCGGACTCGTCGACCGCTTCCGGGTCGTGATGTTCCCGGTGATCACCGGGGCCACGGGCGCGGAGCGCATCTACGACGGCTATCCGGACGTCGCCCTCGAGATGATCGAACACCGCACCTTCGACGGCCGTATCCAACTGGTCGAGTACAAGCCCCGCGTGCTCGACCACCCACCGCTCGGCGCCCCTGCGTGACGTCGCCCCGTCCGCCCCGGTTCGGCGGGTATCAGCGCAAGACCGACCGAGTCGTATCTGCCGTCGAACTGCAGCGAACCGGCCTCTGACCCGAGCCGGTCTCGATTCACGCGACTCTTCTCGGCAGGAACATATCGGCCGTCGCCGGTATGCTTCGATCCCATCCGGTGTCCTGCCGGGTGAGATCGAAACATTCTCCGGAACAGTGCCGGTGTCAGTCGATACCGGAACCCTTTCCGGTATCGAAAGGTACGACCATGCGAAAAGTATCCCTCGCCGTGGCATTCATTTCCCTGTTGGCCGCCAACGCCGTGGCAGGTGCCGGCGCCGCCGCTGCGACCATCGTCAGCGACCGTGAGGTCAAGCGGGACATCACCCCCGTTCGGTGGGAACGCTGAGCTTGATCGGTCGGCTACGGCAGTTGGCGACGAAGCCGACTGCCGTCCGGTCGCCGACCGCCGAGCCGGTGAACGGCTATGACATTCTCACCACGGTCTCCGAGTTGCCGATCAGTACATGGCGGTACAACTGGGAACCCGAGCATGTACGCCACCTGGGCCCGATGGCCCAGGACTGGAAGGCCGCCTTCGGCCTGGGCGATAAAGACACGGTGATCCCGGCGGTGGATGCCAGCGGTGTCGCACTGGTGTGTATTCAGGCACTGCACAGGGAGATCGCGGAATTGCGGGCCGAGGTGCAACAGCTCCGATCCCAGCACTCGGGGTAAGCCACGCCGTTCGCGGCCGCCGCGGGGACGTGGTCGGCCGGGAGCGTTCGAATCGATGTTCGTCGCAGACAGGCGACCTCGCCGATGGGGCCCTGAGCGCGTCCGGCCTCACCTACCGCGACGGGCTCGAGGCAGTGTGATCGCCCGATCGTCCCGGGCAGCAGCATCCGTCTATGAGTCGTGGCTACCAGATATCCGCCCAGACCGGTCGTTTGGGGATATCGAACAGTGCGGAGTTCCGGCGGACGGCAACTGGAACCGAGGCACCGGAATGCAGCTGTTCGGCCAGCGCGCGGGCCTTTGTCTCCTGGAACTGAAAATAGAAGAATTGCTTCTGTATCCGGGATTCGGCGCCCGTTTCCGGGTGCGGGAACCGGGCTTCGACGCGAACCCGCCACAAGTCGAATCCGAACGGCCCCCGATTGTGCTTGCGGTGGAGTTCGGAATCGACCACCACCGCAGACATCGTCTCCCCGGTGCGGCGCAAATAGTAACGGCGCAGTCGCCATGCCGCGGTCAGCACGAACATCCACGCTCCGATACCCGCCAACGCGCTCACCGGGAGAAACAGCGCCGTGGCGACCGGTGAACCTATCGCCCGGGCGATAACGGCACCCAGGTTCAACGCGCCGGCCATGAACGCCACTGCGGCTACCGGGACGCCCAATGTCCACACCAGTGACATAGGGCCGACCATCCTGCCGGACCGCCCCATCTCAACTCCTCGAACGCGACCGGAAATTCACCGACCGAAATGGACCACAGCTACGAGCATCGTTCATGTCAGCGCCACCGCGTCTCGCCGGGGTATTCGTCGAAGTCATCAGGCCAGTCACTGGGCCCGACGACGGTTTCACCCGCTCGTGGGCGACGGATCGGGGTCTGGGTCGGTGGCCAGGTGGGAGCCGGCGGCGGCTCGGGTGCTCGAGGTGGCTCCGGGGTCCATGTCCAGGTGAACTGTGGCGAGGTTTTCATCTCGGCGACTTCCGGTGGTACCGGATTCGCCAGACTTTCGATATCGCGCCAGCGGCATTCGCCGCCGGCGACTCGTTCGGCATATGCCTTGAGCGCCGGCGATGCTGTGTCCATCCCGGCGACCATGGAGATGAATTCTTCGGTTACCTTGGCCGCGTTCAGCGCGGCATAGGTCTTCTGGTCCTGGTCGTGATACATCCAGGCGGCCTTGTTGAGTTCCGTCCCGCTGCCGGTAGTGGTCTCGGCGAGTACCCGGTGTCGCTGGGACATCCAGTCGGCCGCGTCGTTGATCGGAGCCACGAGGGTGTCGATGATCGGCCCGTGCAGCCACTCTGCCGCTCTGCCTTCCTTTGCCACGAAATCCGACGTCGACTGGACGTCGGCCCCGATCGAGGCGAGGAGAGCACCCAGGCCGGCGATCTCGCTGGAATTTGCCGATAACGTCTCGGTCATCGATATCCTCTGATTCCGTTCGTTCTACGTTGCCTGCACGCCCCGGCTATCGGATCGGGTGGACGGATCCTTCGCCGGGTTCCAGGTTTCAGTCGGTGCCGAGCGATTCGCTCAGGATCTCGGTTACCCGGCGGATCTCGTCGCAGGGTGGAGGCGCCTGGACCGGGCCTGCCGGCAGCGTCATGATGCCCACCCGGAATATTCCGTCGGTTGATTCGACGGCTGCCGAGCAGGCGCCGGGATTCGCCGGAGTCCGATACAGCACCGCCGCGCGTCCACTGATCGGGTCCGCGCCGAAAATCTCGTGACCGGAGTTCTTCCGAATATCGTCGAGAGTCAAATCGCTGGAAGTCACCGATACCGCGCCGGTGGGGAGCATCTCGCCGTCTACCAGAGTTTCGCGCCAGAACTGGCAGCCGATTTCGGTGAAGATGCCGACACCTTCGCTGGTGGCTCTTTCGCGGGTTTCCGGGGCGAATCCGGCCCGGGCCACCAAATCGTCACCTACGCTCACACACGGGTCGAACCGAACTTGTTTCGCGCCGGTCTGTGCCGGTGCGGGCGGGACACTGACCTGTACGGACACGCTCGTCCCTGCGGCCGCCGTCGGCGACGAGGTGCCGGGTACCTCCGTCGATGTCTCCTGGTCCGCAGAACCACCGGAACATCCGGCCAGTAGCAGCGCACCCACGACCAGGCAACCGGTAGCGGAAACCGTCCTCATCATCGAAACCCCGAACATCGAAAATCTCGTCCGCCCCCCTCGGGTACAGACAATCACCAGCAGTCGGTAATGATGGCACAATCCGCCGCATCGGTCTCCCGGAGCCCTTGATGTGGAGGTTCGGTGCTCCGAAGAAAGTACCGGTGGGCGCTCGCGGCAACGCGAGCAGAATCTTCTTGCGTATCGTCCTGCTGCGAATCATGCTCGTAGCGCCTGGGTTCTCAGTACGTCGATTTCGCAGCCCGGCGAGTTCGGGTCGAAGCCGTGTTCGACCAGCCAGCGGACTCCCCGCAGACTTCGTAACGACCACCATGCGCGGATCATGTCGAGGTCCACCTCGGCGCCGTAGCCGGCGACGACGTCGCCGAGGTGCTCGGAGTGTCCGAGCGTCAAGGTGGCGAGGTCGTACAAAGCGTCACCCTGGGCCGCTTCCGACCAGTCGAGCACGCCGGTGACCTTGTCGCTGTCGACGTACACATGGGCGACCTGCAGGTCGCCGTGTATGAACACCGGTGCCCAGGGCCGGAGTGCGGTCTCGGCAATCCGGCGGTTGCGTGCGATCACGTCGGAGGGAAGAACCCCGTGCGTGGCGAGCCATCGGCATTCGGTGTCGAGTTCCGTGGCCAATTCTTCGATGCCGGAACCGGACTGCGGCGGCAGGGGCGCATCGTGCAGCATCCGTGCGGCGGCCCCCGCCGCGGCCCACGCCGCCGGTGAGGCGCTCGACGGCTCACCGAGGCGGCCGAGTGGCGCGCCCGGGAGGGCGGCGAGTGCGAGCACGGGCGGTCGGCGCCACAGGATCTCAGGAGTGGGGATCGGCGCCCGCTCCATTGCGTCGATCTCGACATCGGCGCGTGCCTGATCGGTGTCGATCTTCAGGAACACATCGCCGATCCGCAGTGTCGCGCGGTCGTGATGGGCGACGACAACCTCCAGCCCCTGACTTTCCACGACGGCCATTATCGTGGGGCAGTTCGGCCGGCGTCACCGTGTTTATCCGGTGCGGCGGTCGGCGGTTCTACTGTTCTGTGGTGACAGGTCAGCGGCCACTTCGTGGTCTACGCAACAATGCGCGGCCGCGGTCCGGGGTGAGGCTGTACGCCAGAACAGGGTCTGCGAGCAGCGCGATCGGGGCGATGTGATCTGGCGTGCGGGGCTGCCAATGCGTCATCGCGGCTTCGAGTGCCTGCCACAGTGCCGTCGGGTCGGAGTGGTGTTCGGCGAGCGCGTGTCGTACCGCGGTATCGAAGGCCTGGTTGCCGTAGGTGAGGCGATAGCCGGGCTGTCGAACCCGCGTCCGGTGCTCGTCGATGGTGCGTCCGATCTCGAAACCGGCGTCGTTCCGGGCGTTTTCGAGGATCTGGGAAACTTCGAGCGCGGAATACTGCGAGTGCTCGTCGTCGGCGTGTTGCTGGGCGATTTCGAGGGCTAGGCGGTGTCCGGTGAGTGCGCGGTCTGCCAGGTACTGGGCATTCTCCAGCGCGGAGCCATACCAGGGTTCTTTATGTTCGTGTTGCAGGAACATGCACGGCAGGAACTCTTCGGTGAACAGTGAACTGGTGAAGAATCCGTTCGGGACCGACTCCGGTGGCAGCAGCTGCGAAAGAAGCCGGGAGACCTCGTAGGGGGAGGAAGTGGAGAGGAACATCTGGAGCTGGACTCGCAGGACTGTGGTGCGTGGCCGCCCGAACCCTTGGGCTTTTTCCAGGGCCACCATCGCTGTGTCGATGTTCCCGGAAAGTGCCTCGCCCCGGGCCTGTTCCACCACCAGATCCCAGCTGTCACGAGTCTCGCCCGCGGGCCGGCGCAGCCGGTGAAAGCCTTGGTACAGCGATTCCATGAGCGCGGTGAACGACGGGTATCGCTGCGGCGATTCAGCCCAGGAGAACACGCTGTAGGCGGCCCATTCGCCGTTCTCGTCACGGTCGGCCGGGTCGAGGAACAGAATCCCGGCGTCGGTGTGCAGTGAGATCAGCAGCCCGCGCGAGAACGGGTTACCCGGTGCGTCGACCGGAGCATCGGTGACCAGGTCGGCCCACGATTCCCAGAACGGTTCGAGGTCACGCAGCCACCCCAGGTTTGTGGTGTCACGCAACTGCCCCACGAATTCCCCGGCATGGCGCCATCCATCGGTGGTCAGCAGGAAGCTGCGATACGAGGGCGGCAACCTCAGGCCGAGACGCTCCTCGACCGCCGCGACGTCGGCCTCGGCGGCCGGGCCGTACCCGAGCCAGCGCTGCCGCACCACCTCCGGATCCAGCTCGCCCGGATCACCGGCGGTGATCCGTTCCTCGCTCCACAGCTCCAGCCACGGTCTCCAGTTCATTCCACGAACGCTACGAGTAGCCGCCGACAAGCTCGGCATGCGCGCAGGGTTTCGCCTGCCGGACCGGACCGCGGGGAGTTCAGCCGTCGAGGAAACGCAGTAGCTCCGCCGTGACGAACCGGGGGTTCTCCTCGATGAGCCAGTGCCCGGCGGCCGGCACGTCGATTGCCCGGACGATATGGGTAATCCGCGGGGCCACGGTGGCGCGGACCGGATCGAGCTGTCCGTGGGCGGTCAACAGCAGCGTCGGGACCCGGACAGGTGCCGCCGCGACGGTAGCACGGACGTCCAGGTCGAGGCTGCGGTACAGCTCGAAGCCGCCGGTCAGTGCCTCGGTGCGAGTGTAAGTCCGGGCGTACTCGTCGATCTCGGCATCGGTGAACGGCGAGCGCGTCGACGTACCGCCGAAAGCGGTTCCGCCGAAGGCGACCTGAGGGTAGAACAGGGCAAGGTATTCCCGGACGTCGTCGCCCACTACCGCCTCGGGAACCCGCCGCTGGGAATGGAAGGCGATATGCCAGCTCATCGTCCGGTAGGTGCCGGCATCGATGGCGGGGCCGGGTAGCGGGAGATCGAAGTAGCCGAGTCGTTCGGTGTCGTCCGGGAATTGGGCCGCGTACTGGAATGCCACCGCGGCACCGAAATCGTGTCCCACGACGCGCGCGTCGCGCACACCGAGCCGCTCGGCGATCAGAGTGTGGATGTAGCGGGCGAGGGTGGCTTTGTCGTAGCCGGTCGGCGATCCGGTGCTGTCACCCAGCCCGGGAAGGTCGACGGCGTAGACGGTGTGGTGTTCGGCGAGTTCGGGCATGATCGGCCACCAGCCGTACCAGGTCTGCGGCCAACCGTGGATCAGCACCACCGGTGTACCGCTGCCGCCGGTCACGTAGTGCATGCGGACGCCGTCGATATCGGCGAATTCGTGGCGGAAAGTGCCGTCGAAGCCGGGGTCTTCATGGGTGGCCGCGGCGTATGGCGGTATCTCGGTGGCCCTCGGCGCGCCGCATGCCGCGGTACAGATCATGAGCAGGCAGGTGAGCGTGGTGGCCGCCACTATGCGCAGAGCCTGACGCGCCGGTGGCCTGGTTGCGGTGGTCATCGTGATCCGTTCTGTGGAGGTGAACCCGTTTCTGGCCGGGCCGGTTCAGTCTCATCGGCCACACCCGCACCTGGCACGAAGTCTTGCGGTTCCGGCAAGATGCCCGGATGGACCGGGAAACGGAAGAAGTACTCGATGTGGTGGGTCCGCGGTTGCGCGCGCTGCGCCGTGACCGCGGAATCACCCTCGCCGACCTGACGGAAAAGACCGGAATCTCCGAGAGCACGCTGTCCCGGCTGGAAAGCGGGCAGCGCCGGGCCAGTCTGGAATTACTGCTACCGCTGGCGCGTACCTACGGCGTTCCACTCGACGATCTCGTGGGCGCCCCGCGCACCGGCGATCCCCGGATCCACCTGAAGCCGATCCAGCGATCCGGAATGGTGTACATCCCGCTCACCCGGCGTCCGGGCGGGGTGCAGGCGTTCAAGATGATGATCCCGGCCCGGTCGCACCCGCCGGAACCCACACCGCAGACGCACGACGGCTTCGAATGGCTGTACGTCCTCAACGGCCGGCTGCGGTTGATCCTGGGCGACCGTGACATGACGTTGCCGGCCGGTGAGGCCGCCGAATTCGATACGTCCCTGCCGCATTGGCTGGGCAGCGCCGACGGGGGTGCGGTCGAGTTGCTGATCCTGTTCGGTCCACACGGAACCCGCGCACATGTACGCCCCGGCTCGCAGCGGTCCCCGGACGACGCGCAATAGGACCCCGGTCTCGTAGCCCAGGGTCGCAGACCGGAAGGCGGCCATGCGGTCTGAATAGAGGCAATCGATTGTCTGATCTTTCTGCGTAGCGTACCGGTGGCGAAATCGATCAAACCCTGCACCGGTCATAGGAGTTCGGTGAACTCCTGTGTGCCGACCACCGTGAGCAGGTCCAGTTTGTCCGCGCTGTCGGTGCCGATGGCCGGGGTGAACCAGAGCAGCCGTTGCCGGCCGTCTTCGCTGAACAGATTGAGGCAGTTGACTTCGATCAGGCCGAGAGCCGGGTGATTGATACGTTTGCGGTCGTTTCGACGGAATGCCACCTCGTGAGCCGTCCATAGCGCCGCGAATTCGGCGGAGCAGCTCAGCAGCTCGGAGATGAGCGAAGCTGCTTCGGGATCCGCCGCGGAGCGACGACCGGCGGCGGCCCGCAGGTCGGCGACGAACGCCCGGGACTGGGTCTCGTGGTCACTCTCGGGGTAGAGCTGCCGGGCTCCGGGGTCGGTGAACCATCGGTACACAAAGCTCGCCGCCATGCCCTGCCAGCCGGACTGATCGCCGAGCAGCGCGACGGCCGCAGCATTCTGCACCAGCGTGACGTGCAGGTCGGTGATCACCTGGGCGGGCGTCGCGATCAGCCGGGTGAGCAGGTCGACCATTCCTGGATGGACGTGCGAACTCGCGGTTCCGGCGCGCGGCACCGGACGATCGGCGAGGTGATAGATGTGGTCACGTTCGTCGGCGGTCAGCCGCAACGCGCGCGCCAGCGCCGCCAGCATCTGTTCCGACGGCTGCGACCCGGCCCCGCGCTCGAGCTCGTTGTAGTAGTCCACCGAAGCTCCGGCGAGTTGGGCCACCTCGTCGCGACGGAGTCCGCGCACGCGCCGTCGCGGCCCGGATACGAATCCGACCTCTTCGGGCCGAATGCGCTCGCGCCGGGACCGCAGGAACGCACCCAGCTCGGCATACTTCGCGACGCTCATGACATCCAGTCTGCGCCACGCCGGGCCGGCGACACAGGGGATGACATCCCCTCGTACCCGCCGCCCGCGCCGCCGATAGTGAAGACCATGACATCCACCGACACCGCATCACGAAAGGCCGGACAGGTTGCCGTCGTCACCGGAGGATCCCGTGGCATCGGGCGGGCGATCTCGCTCGAGCTGGCGGCCCGCGGCAGCACCGTTGTCGTCAACTACACGGACAACGCCGCCGCTGCCGAGAATGCCGTGGCAACCATCTCCGCGGCGGGCGGTACCGCCCTCGCGGTCCGGGCCGACGTCGCCGACGAAGAAGCCGTCTCCGCACTGTTCGACCGCGCCGAGGCCGAATTCGGAGGCGTCGACGTCGTCGTCAACTCAGCGGGCCGCCTCGCTCTGGCCACGATCGCCGATCTCGATCTGAATGTTCTCGACGCGATCCACCGCGTCAACATCCGCGGCACCTTCGTCGTCGCCCAGCAAGCGGCGCGGCGGCTGCGCGACGGCGGCTCGTTCGTGAGCTTCTCGACATCCGTGGTCGGCGCCCAGTTCCCCACCTACGGTGCCTATGCCGCCAGTAAAGGCGCCGTAGAGGCGGTGACACTGATCCTGGCCAGGGAACTGCGTGGTCGCGACATCACCGTCAACACCGTGGCTCCCGGCCCGACCGCAACCGCGATGTTCCTCGATGGGAAGACCGAGGAGCAGATCACAACACTGGCCGAGAGCCCGCCGCTCGAACGCCTGGGCACACCGGAGGACATCGCCCGCGTCGTCGCCTTCCTCACCGGTCCCGAGGGGCACTGGATCAACGGCCAGATCGTGCGCGCCAACGGCGGCATGATCTGACGCCGAGACCGCCGACATCACCGAATATCACAACACACAAGGAGATCACTATGCCGTTCGCCAACTTCAAGGTCCCCGCCGGCACCATCGACGACGAGGACAAGCGCAAGATCGTGGAACGCACCACCGAGCTGTACGCCGAGATCTATGGCGAACGCGCTCGCGCGACCACCGTTGTCCTCGTCGACGAGGTCGTCGACGGCGGCTGGGGAGTCGGCGGTCATGTGCTGACTGCCGAAATGCTCAACAGCAACACTTGATCATTCGCAGCTGGTCAGCGTCGGGTGACGAGCTTCGCATTACTGAGCAGCCATACCGCCGGGACCAGGCAGCACAGCAGCGCGAAGAGGCTCGCTTCCGGACCGAATGTCCCGCCGGTGAGCACTTCCGGTCCGGAGAGGACGGTGCGCAGCAGGCCGGGTTCGCCGTCGGCGCCGGATACCGCGGTGCCGAATACGCCGGACTCGGTGTAGTTCCAGGCGAAATGCAGGCCGATCGGCAGCCACAGCGACCGGGTGGCGGTGTAGGCGATGGCCAGCAGCGCGCCGCCTTCGACCGCGACGGCCAGGGTGCCCCAGAGCGTGGCGTTGCTGTTGACCGCGTGGGTCAGACCGAAGATCAGTGACGAGACCGCGATCGCGACGATACTGCCGGTCCGTTCCTCCAGGATGCGGTGCACCACGCCCCGGAACAGCAGCTCCTCGGTGACCGCCACCGAGGCCATCGAGCCGGCCACGCCCAGGCAGGCCCCGAACGAGCCACTGCTGATGTCGACGTCGGTGAACAGGGTCGCGAGCAACATCGTCGCGAGGAAGGCCCCGGCGCCGATGAGCACGCCGCGCCCGAGCCCACTCCACCGCCCCGCGGCGGCCAGTTCGGTGACCTCCCACCGGTTCTCGACACGGCGGGAAAGCCACGTGTAGGCGACGATCGCCCCGGCGGCCGCGCCGATCCCGAGGAAGAAACGCAGCACAGGCACACCCGAAACGAGCACGTCCAGCCCCCGGGCGGCGATCAGCAACACGACCGTCCCGCCGAGCAGAACCGGCACCCGGAACCGCTGCGTCGGCGGTTTCCGCCCGGTGGGGATGGCCATGGAAAGTCCTCTCGCCGTTGTGCAGTACGGCGAGACTACGAACGAGGCGAGCCGAGCCACATCACTCCGCGGGAGACTTTCTCAGTAGTACTCGAGAGTGACACCGTCCTGTCCGCTCGCTGTTCGGTCGGGTCATCGGGGGCGAGGCGCACTCGGCGCCGGATTCAGGCAGTCGCCGACAACGTACCGGTAGGGGTTCGGTGGCCGCTTGCATGTCGCAGTAGTGCGAGACCTTGTTCGCTCGGAGACCCGGCCGGGGTTGTGCACACGATCAGCATCTGGTCGGGGGCGCGGGCGATCGAGAGGGTCTGCTGTGTCACGGTCACCGGGCCGACGGTGGGGTGGCGAAGTTCGTAGGACGCGGCGTCGCAAGGGGTTACGCGGTGGTCACGCCACAGCGTGACGAACTCCGGGCTTTTCATCGTCAACTCGCCGATCAGTTCCGCGAGCAGCGGATCGTCCGGGTGCTTGCCGACAGCGAGGCGCAGGTTGCCGACTACCGCGCGGGCCTTGCGTTTCCAGTCCGCGTAGAGCTCACGGCAGTGCGGGTCCAGAAACACCATCCGGCTCATATTCGGCCGCCGCGCTGGATCGTCCGGGCCGAGGGAGTTCAGGTGCCCGGCCAGTAGGGCGTGCCCGAGGGTGTTCCAGGCCAGCACGTCCGTGCGCCGGCCGAGTACCAGCGCCGGGACGCCGTCGACGGCGCGGAGGAGGTCACGCGTCTCGTCGGCGAGCTTCTCGGGCCGTGGGCGGCGCACCCGGGACGGGTGGCGGGTGGCGCCGGCGAGCCGGTCGAGGTGTTCGCGCTCGTGGTCGTCGAGTAGCAGCGCGCGGGCGACCGCGTCGAGTACCTCGGCCGAGGCACCGCGTGAGGTTCCCTGTTCCAGACGCGTGTAGTACGAGACGCTGACCCCTGCCAGCTGGGCCAGTTCTTCGCGGCGCAGCCCGCGCACCCGCCTGCGGGGTCCGGTTTCGCGGAGGCCGACATCCTCTGGTCGCAGCCGTGCTCGGCGAGCTCGGAGGAAGTCGCCGAGGGGGCCGGGTTCGTTCATTTCTCCAGTATCCGGGCACGGTCCGATCCCAGCCACACCCTGTGAGTGGTAGGACAAAGCGGGAGTGGTTCGGGCCCGCCCGCGCGGACAGACTCGCCCTCATGGAGCAAATCCTGGACGAGATCACGCTGGGTGACGTCACCGTCACCCGCATCAAGGAGTACTACGGGTCGGTCGAGATGACCCCGGACCGGTTCTTCCCGGACAGCCCCGACGGCGCGTGGGACGAACACCGCGACCACTTGGCGCCGGACTTCTGGAACCCGGAGACGGATGAGTGTCACTCCGCGGTTCAGTCCTGGCTGCTGCGCAGCGAGGGGCGCACGATCCTCATCGATACGGGTGTGGGCAACCACAAGGATCGGCCCTACGCGCCGGTGTGGAGCCGCCTGGACACGAATTATCTCGACAATCTCGCGGCGGCCGGGGTGCGGCCCGAGGATGTCGACATCGTGGTCAACACCCACCTGCACATCGACCATGTCGGCTGGAACACCCGGCTCGACGGCCGCACCTGGGTGCCGACCTTCCCGAACGCCACCTACCTGATGCCCCGGCCGGACTTCGAGTTCTGGGACCCGGCCAACGGCTACGACAGCGTGCTCGGCCGCGGCAACCAGAACGTTTTCGAGGACAGCGTGGCGCCGGTCCAGCAGGCGGGGCTGGCCCACCTGTGGGACGGGTCGTACCGGATCGACAAGAACTTGCGGCTCGACCCGGCTCCCGGTCACACGCCCGGCTCGTCTGTGCTCACCTTGCAGTCCGGCGGCGATCGAGCCTTGTTCGTCGGGGATCTGGTGCACACTGCGCTGCAGATCGTGGAGCCGGAGACCAACTCCTGCTTCTGTGAGGATCCGGCCGAGTCCCGGGCCACCCGGCACAAGCTGCTCGGGTCCGCCGCCGAAACCAACGCGCTTGTCTTCCCGGCCCATTTCGGCGGCCACGGCGCGGTGGAGATCGAGCGCAGCGGGTCGAGGTTCGCGATCAAGGGCTGGGCGGGTTTCGCCCGAATCTCCTGATTCCGGAAAGGAAGGTTACCCGTGGCCCAGTACACAATTCCGGTTGCCGAAACTCCGATGGGCGCTGTGCAGGGCCTCCGCGACGGGTCCGGCGAGCTCTACCGCGCCATCCCTTACGCGGCGGCCCCGACCGGTCCCGGCCGTTTCGCACCACCCGCCCCGCACCCGGGTTGGTCCGGTGTCCGTGACGGTACGCAGCCGTCGCCGACCGCCCCGCAGCCGGCCCGCGACTTCGGGCGACTCGAGATGACTCCCTACTTCGGGCCGGGCTGGGTGCGCGGCGCGGAGTACCTGACCGTCGACATCCGCACGCCTGCTGCCGACGGCCGCAAACGCCCCGTCATGGTGTTCGTGCACGGCGGCGGATTCGTCACCGGCTCGACCCGCGCCGCGCTCTACGACGGCAGTGCCTTCGCCCGCGACGGCGTCGTCGTGGTGACGGTGAACTATCGCCTCGGGATCCCCGGTTTCCTCGACCTGGAAGGCGCTCCGGCCAACCGCGGACTACTCGACGTGCTCGCCGCACTCGCCTGGGTGCGCGACACGGTTGCCGTATTCGGCGGCGACCCGGACAACGTCACGATCTTCGGCCAGTCCGCAGGCGCCACGATCGTCGGCGCGCTGCTCGCGACACCGGAGGCCAAGGGCCTTTTCCGGCGGGCGATCATGCAAAGTGGCAGCGGCACCGGCGCTTTCACTCCCGAGCAAGCGCACCGGGTCACCACCGCGGCGGCCGCGGCGCTGGGTGTCGAACCGACCGTCGAGGCATTCGGCGCGATCACGGACGAGCGTTTCCTGGCGATTCTGCCGGCACTGACCGGCCTGGACCTGCGCACCGACAACGCCACGGATCCGCTGGTCGGTCTGAGCCCGTTCGGCCTGGTACTCCCGGTCCAGCCCGCCGACGGTCTCGCCGCCGGCCCGGCCGCCGACGTCGACCTCTTGATAGGCACCAACACCGAGGAGGGGCACCTCTACCTCGTACCGGCGGGCAACCTCGAGTCCTCCACCGAGGCAGATCTATTCGCCGTCGCCGCCCGCGTGTACGCGGACCCGGAGGTCGCAATCGCCGCGCTCCACGCGGCCCGACCGGGTGCGACACCGGGCGAGCTGCGCTCCTCGGTTCTCGGGCACGCTCTGTTCGAGGAAGGCACGGCACGGATGGCGCAGGCGCACGCGCGAATCTCGGGTGGCCGCACCCACCTCTACTCATTCGGGCACCGTTCGACGGCCCTCGACGGGCGACTCGGCGCCGCCCACACCGTCGAACTGCCCTTCGTGTTCGACATCGCCGACAAGCCATGGCTGCACGGAGACACCGGCCTGCTCGGTCCGGGCCCCGCCCCGGCCGGTCTCGCGACTCGGATGCACGCGGCCTGGGTCGCATTCGCCGAAACCGGAGCCCCAGGGTGGGCCACTTACGACCCGCTGCGGCCGGCCGTGCAGATCTTCGGAAGCTGAGCTCCACACCGGACAGCGGCGCAACTGCTGTCGATCCCGGATCAACCGATGGCGCCTTCGAAGTGTGCAAGTCTGCGTCGGCGACATCGGTGCGAACGCGACGACCGCGTGCTGCTTGTTACCCGTGGACAAGGTCGTCGCTATCGTGAACGACAAGGTCACCGTTCAGCCGCTCGGGATAGTGGGCTCGCGAATCGGAAAGGTGGCGTCGGATCGTGGCAGAAGACCTGACCGTGACTCGGACGCTGGTGATACCCGCTTCCGAGTTACGCGAGCGGTTCTCCCGCTCGTCCGGCCCGGGCGGGCAGCACGTCAACACCACCGACAGCCGGGTCGAGCTGTCGTTCGACCTCGCCGATTCGCCCTCCGTGCCGGAGTGGCTGCGCACCCGGATGCTCGATCGCCTGGCCGGCCGCCTGGTCGACGGGGTGCTCACGATCGCCGCCTCGGAGCACCGCGCACAACTGCAGAACCGCGCAGCCGCCCGCGAACGCCTGGCCGCGCTACTCCGTGCCGCCGCTGCCGCCCCGCCGCCCGTTCGCCGCGCCACCAAGCCCTCGCGCGGCGCGAAGGAACGTCGTATCGCCGCGAAGAAGCGGCGCGGCATCACCAAGCGAAACCGCCGCGCCTCTCCCGACGACTAGGGCGTGCTCGAAGGCGAGTATCTCGCCGCACATCCGTGCCCGGAAGGCCGGGCAACCTTGCCTTCGAGGGGGCAGGGGATGGTCACTCGGCCACGGCAACGAGTTTGCCGCCCCGAGGGAAGTGGCGGAGTTCGAGTTCCGTGAGCGCCGGGATCGCCTCGGCCAGTGGCACTGTTCGGGCGATCGGCACGTGGAGCGTCCCCAGTCCAGCGGCGTGTGCGATGGCGTCGAGGTCGACGGTGAACGGTTGGGCGATCATCAATCGGTACGGCCCGGGTTCCGCACTGCGGGCGAACTTGGCCGGGCTCGGATTGATGTCGATCAGGTGTCCGGTGCGCTCGGCGAGCATTCTGGTCGCCTCCGCCGGCAACGTGCCTGCGGTGTCGAGGACGAGGTCGAACCGTCCCGCCAAGCTCTCGGGGTCGAAGTCGAATCCCACGATCGGGTCGATACCCAAGGCGCGGGCTTCCGCTATTGCTGTGGGGCGGCAGCTACCGGCCACCGACGCCCCTCGTGACAGCGCGAATTGGACCGCGGCCCGGCCGACGCCGCCGAGACAGCCGTGGACGAACACAGCCTGCCCCTCGTTCAGCTTGCCTTCGCGGACTATCGCTTGATAGGCGGTGATGCCGACTGTCGGGATGGCTGCGGCCTGCTCGAACGAGAGGTTCGCGGGCTTGTGGACCACCCCGTTTTCCTCGACGACGACCGCCTCGGCGAAAGACCCGGCCCCCTCGGGGCTCGTGCCGCCCAGCACCTCGTCGCCCACCCGCAGTCGAGCAACATCGGTGCCGACCGCTTCCACCACGCCCGCGAAGTCCGTGCCGAATCCACGTGGGAAGGCCCGGCCGGTCACCATTTCCATCGCGCCGCCGCGGATCTTCCAATCCATCGGGTTGGCCGATGCGGCTCGCACGCGCACGAGCACCTCGTGCGGACCCGGCCGGCGGGGCTCGAAGTCGTCCAGCCGCAACACCTCGGGACCGCCGTACCGGTGGTACTGGATGCGCTGCATCGTCATGCTCCCGAGATGTCTGTTGCCGGGGCGGGCGACGTCGAGGCGAAGGGGAAGCGTGTGCCGGTGAGGTGTTCGGAGAGGCCCCAGAGCCGTGCGGCGGAGTCCGGATCCTCGGCCACGGGGGATATCTCGCCCACCGCCGCCGGACCGCGAACACCGCCGAAGCGGCTCGGGCCGACGAAACTGCCGCCCGGGATATCGCCGACGGCCGCCAGCAGGGTGGGCAGCGCACCGGCCTCGGGTCCCTGGGCGAGTACGGGCGTGACGAGGGCCGACAGGGTGTCGAGGAGCCGGTTGCCGCTGGTGATCCGGAAGCCCGTGGAGGCCCAACCGGGGTGCGCGGTGGTCGCGATGACCGGCGAGCCGGCCGCGCTCAGGCGGCGTTGTAGTTCGGCGGTGAACAGCAGGACCGACAACTTCGACGCACCGTAGGCGCCGAACGGCTTGTAGGGGCGTCGTGCCCATTGCGGGTCGTCGAAGTCGAGCTGCGCGGTGCGGTACGCGGTCGACGAGGTGGATACGACGCGGTCGGTGATCCGGTCCAGCAGCAGGTTCGTCAACGCGAAGGGTGCCAGGTGGTTGACGCCGAACTGGAGTTCGAAACCGTCCGCGGTGTGCTGTAGCGAGTCGGTCATCGTGCCGGCGTTGTTGATGAGCACGTCCACTGTGCTGTCGATGCCGTCCGCGAACTGCCGGACCGATGCCAGGGAGCTGAGGTCGAGCGGACGGACTTCGACCGTGCCGCTCATCTCGGCGGCGGCTGCACGGCCCTTGTCCTGGTCTCGGACAGCGAGGATGAGCCGTGCGCCCTTGGCGGCCAGGGCGGCCGCCGCGGCACGGCCGATACCGCTACCGGCGCCGGTGACGATGACGGTGCGACCGCTCTGATCCGGTATCTGCGAAGGGGAGGTGAGTGTGAGCATGAGGCCAATGTACCCACTGGAAACAATCTGGTCAACGGAAACATTCTTGGTAAACTGCCCGCATGACGCCAGACCGCCCCTACCATCACGGCAATCTGCGCCAGGCCGTGCTGGAGCAAGCCACGCCGGTGGTGCGTGACAGAGGGGCCTCGGAGCTGTCGCTGCGCGAGCTGGCCGCCGCCATCGGCGTTACGCACTCCGCTGTGCGCCGCTACTTTCCCGACCGTCAGCAGCTGCTCGACGCACTGGCCGTAGAAGGGTTCGCTCTGCTCGGCGCCCGGCTACGGGACGCCATCGAATCCGCGCCCGGCTACCGCGCGCAGATCCACTCGATCGCCCGGGCCTACCTCGACTTCGCCACGTCCGAGGCCAACCTGGCCGAGCTGATGTTCGCCCACAAACACGGAGCGGGTGGCGACGCCGTGACCGAGAGTGCCGAGACGGCCTTTGCGCCGATTTTGCCGGTGTTCCAACTCGGCCTGGCCGGCGACCCGCGGAGCACGAGCCCGGAGCGGACCGCACTGATCTTCTTCGCCACTCTTCAAGGGCTGGCCGGGCTCGTCAACTGCGGCATGATCACCGCCGATCAGCTCGGCGGGTTCATCGATGAGGCTGTTGCGCAATTCCCGCAGGGCGAAATGGGCGATGGCGCGGCGGGAAGCAAGTAGCTTTCGCGGGAATCGAAAGACATTCGATAGCTAGCATTTACGCACACCGACGCGGGTCGCAGGCCCTCGCAAGCAACCGGGTAGTCGGGCTCCACCGCATACCGCCTCAGTACAGTGACTTCGCATGACCGGCACCGAGTTGGAGATCACCGCAGACCTGGTGCGCGACCTGCTGCGGGAGCAACATCCCGACCTCGCGGGCTTGAGCATCCGCGAGGTGGCGGGTGGCTGGGGCAACCAGATGTGGCGTCTCGGGGACGAGTTGGCCGTACGCATGCAACGCATGGATCCCACGCCGGAACTCCAGTTCAAGGAGCGGCGGTGGCTCCCTGTGCTGGCCCCGCGCCTGCCGCTGCCGGTGCCGGCCCCGGTGCGATGCGGTGAACCGTCCGAGCGTTTCCCCAAGCACTGGACCGTGATGACGTGGGTTCCCGGCGAGCCGCTCGACCGCGCCGCGATCAGCCGCGGCGCCCATGCGGCCGATACGCTGGCAACCTTCCTGCGGGCGCTCCACGTTCCCGCACCCGCCGAGGCGCCGATCGCCACCGGCCGCGGCACCCACCTCAGGGACTGCACGGACGGCTTCGATGCCTTCTTCCGAGCCGTCGCCCCTGCCGATCTCGCCACCGACGTACGGGTGGTCTGGGACGATGCCGTCGCCGCCGGCGCGTGGCAGGGCCCACCGGTGTGGGTACACGGCGACCTCCATCCCGCCAACGTCGTCGTCTCGGACGGAACGCTCTCGGGCATAGTCGACTTCGGCGACCTGTTCGCCGGTGACCCGGCGTGGGACCTCGCCGCCGCATGGGTGCTGCTACCCGCGGGCACGGCCGCACGGTTCTTCGACAGGTACGCGCACGCGGACGAGGCGGCGATCCGGCGGGCCCGCGGGCTGGCGGCCATGAAGAGTCTGTTTCTGATGCTCATGGGCCGGAACGGAGATCAGGGTCTTCCGGGCGGAAAGCCGCACTGGGGACCCGTAGGCCGGGCGGCACTCGAGCGTGTTCTGAAGGGTGACTGAAAACCGAAACCAGTCCCGACCCTGATCATCATGACCGCCGCCGCAGACATCGCCGAAGTCCTGCGCTGAGCCGGCTACCCGTCACCGGCGACGTCTAGGAGATGAGCTGCCGGCGGAACCACCGCGTCAGGATGTCGTCGACCGCCTTCGCTTCAGGGCCCTGTGGCGCCGGTTCGAGACCCGGTTCGTCGGCGAGCGGGTGCGCGAGATTCGGCACGGAGACCAGTTCGGCGTTGTCCGGCTGTGCGTAGCGGTGTTTCAGGGTGTCGACCAGTGCAGCCGCGTCGGCGCGAAGGTCCGGGTGATCCTCTTCCCCGCTGACGACCAGCAACGGCGGCGCGACGGTGAGTTCGGCGGCACGGGCCACGAAGTCCATTCCGGCTGCGACACGTTCGGCTTCGGCCGTCCATTCGTACGGATGACCGGCGATGCCCTCGGTCAGGGGGACCACCGAGCGGATACGGACGGCCGGGTTCACGAGCGCAACGTTCCGGATCGGGATCGACTCTGTGCACAGCACTCGGAGCGCGGCGGTGCCGCCGAGCGAGGCGCCGAGAATACTGACCGGCCCCTCGTCGACCGGAAGCTGATCGCGAAGTGCCGCCAGGGCTGCGGGGAACTCGTCGGCGGCTTGCTGCGCGAACGGTGCGAGGTACGCGAGTAAGGCGTCCTGGCGGATGAGGTCGAGCACGGCGTCGACGCGGCCGTCGACCATCCGGGCGCCGCACATCGGCATACCCAAGTGAACCCGCCAGGCCGGCACCCCGGCCATCGGCAGGGCTGCGGCGAACGCTGCATCGGTGCGGGGTGCATCCAGCATGTGCCAGGACACAATCAGTGGCGCCGGAGCGTCGACCCTGCCGTCGGGTGGCAACGCCGTGTAGGGGACGCCGGCGGCGGTTCCAGTGATCGTCTCCATGGCGCTCCTTGGTTTGCGTAGCGATCACGATGCGCCGCGATCGGCCGGTGTGGCCGGATCTTTCGCAATCCGAACGCCCGCTGCCGGTCGCGGTCTGCGATCTACGGCAGTTGACCCTACCCTGAGTCAACGTACCTGCACGGCGGGCATGAACGAGAAGGCAAAGACAGTGTCCGACACTGTTACCGGGGGCGAAAAGGGGCGGAAGTGATAGGAAGGTCCTACCGTTCCGCTGGTATTCCGCGCCTGAAATCCGTTGCTCGGCCTCAGGTGCGCGGTCCGTGGACTCCGTATGCGGCCATGAACATGTCGAGGAGTCCATCGATCGCGTTCTCGTCGACGGGGCGGGTCGTGAGCAGCGAGCGATAGTAGAGAGTTCCGCACAGCACCTCGGCGGCATATTCCAGGTTCACGTCGGCGACCAGCTGGCCGTCGCGCTGAGCCCGGGTGATCCGATCGAGGGTTCGTTGTTCGACCGTGGCCAGGAATCGTTCGTGCAGTGTCGCCCTGAGTGCGGGGTCGGCCTGCGCTTCGGCGATGACCGCCCGGTAGATGGGGCCGATGGGCGGGGTGGAGAGTGCCTGACTGGAACGCAAGAACTGCTCGCGCAGATCCGCCCGGACGGGCCCGGACGTGCGGTAGTCGAGATCACTGATCCATACGACGCTGAGCGCGTCGAGGAGCAATTCCGCGATGGACGACCAGCGCCGATAGATGGTGTGCTTGCCGACCCCGGCTCGTGCGGCGATGGCTTCGACGCTCAGCCCCCGATAGCCGACCTCCGTCGCCAGCTCGAGGGTGACGGTGAGCAGCTCTCTGGTGCGTTCGGCGCCGCGGCGTCGGGGTGCGGTGGACGGGTCGGCCATACGCCGAGCCTACCGGCACGGTGCGTGCCGTTGACAGGTGTGCCGAAGCGGCGCAAGATGCACATATCGACACGAACCGTGCCGATAACCGGGCCGTACTACGACCTCGTTACCAGTTCCCACAGGTGAACAGATCGTCATCAGCCGGGAGAAGCTCGGCACCACAGGGCTTGCCGAGCACGATGCGAACGAACACAAGGAGAACACTGTGAAGACCATGACCTGCCGGCAATTAGGTGGTCCGTGCGATGTCGAGCTGAGCGCGGAGACCGCGGACGAGATCATCAAGGCACAGGATCGGCACCTACGCGAAGCCGCTCGCAGTGGCGACCGAGACCACGTGCCGGCCCATGAGGAAATGAAGGGACGCTGGAAGCATCCGTTGAAGGCGATGGGGTGGTACCGCGACACCAAGAAGGCTTTCGCGGCGCTTCCGTGATGTCACCGGCCGGCCGGGCGGTTCGCAAGCTCTCGCCGCGTAGGCTTCCGTGCTGGGTGGAAATTTGAACTGCCGGCGGACATCTGTCGAAAATGCCGACCGATCCCGCCGCGTGAGCTGAAGGAGCGGGGGAGCACGGAAATTGGGGTCTACCTGCGCAGGACGGATAGGCCGGGTAGGCCGGATCATCGGCGAGCACGGTTTCCGGCTTGCTCCGGCCGAGATACCGAAAGTGAGCAGTACACCGGCCGATACGCCATTATGGTCGCAGATCTGATTACTCAGGTCGCTCAATTGTTTCGACTGATCAGGGAACTGCGCGCATATGTTGAAGATATCGACCCGCCCCGTGCTCGGCAGCGTCATTGCCGGGCTGCTCATTGTCGGATCAGGGGGCGTCGCGGCGGCCGAGCCCGCCCCGGCTCCCGCGCCGGTGCAAGCACCCGATGCTCCGGCGTCCGGGGCGGCGGCGCCCGTCGCGGCGTGCATGGCGCCCGGCGACTCCATCGAACTCCGGGCCGGCCTGGGCGCCCTGCTCGGGACCGGGAGCGGCGCGATCGCGGGTCTGCCCGTTTTCTTTGTCGGGGCCATCCCGTTCGGGATCATCGGCGGCGTGATCGGCGCCATGGTCGGCTCGACCACCTACGCGCAGGACGCCTGGCGGGCTCCGCAGAACTGCTGATCGGACGGGGCCGCGGGTTCCTTTACCGGGTAGGCGGCGTCGAGCCATTCGGTGAACGAAGGTCCGCCGATTCGGGCGTGCGGCCGGCCACCGACCCGCGGTCTCCAGCAGCGCCCGATACACACCGCCAGGAGCACCTCGCGGTCGTCGTTGAGCACCAACGTCATCGCGCACGTGGAATCCGGGCCACGTACTGGGTGAACTACGTCCCGTCAGGGAGACGAATCTCCGCGGTCGACAACCTGATGTGCCGGTTCTCGTCGACCATGCATTCACCGAGGATCGCCCACTGGGTATCGCTCGCACTCGAGTTGCGACCGGCGCCGGCTGCGTAGCTGTCGCGAGTATTTCAGTGCTGGATCAAGCCGCCGACCGGAGTGGGCGTGATGTGACCGGTTGCCGGAACGGTCCGCGCCAGAGCCAAGCCGGTATCGACAAGCGATGACCGACGCAGAGAGGTCACTCCGCCGAGCGGAGTCCAGTTCGGCTCGACAGTTTCTCCGTTCGGTTCGGCTCGAAGCCGGCCACCAGTGACGCGGACGCGGTAGTAGACACCGACATTCTGATGCTCGACTCCCGCACGAGCAACGGCGGCGGGGATCACCCTCGAATCCACACCCAGCAGACGCTCGACGACCCCGTCATAGCCGGTCTCCTCGGAGAGTTCCCGGGTCACCGCATCGAAAGGATCCTCCGCATGCTGGACCCCACCTCCTGGAAGTGTCCACGTGGTCTCGCCGTTTCCGGCCACATGACGAGCGAGCAACACGCGGCCCTGTTCGAGGCAGACGGCGTATGCCGCGAGTCTGAAGCTCATCCACTGAACCTAATGTCCGATACGGCGTCGAGCTCGCGCGGGCCGGGGTTCCTCCGCCGGCTGGTTCACGACATCGACGAGCTACCGGCGCGGCCGGCGGCACCAACCTCATGAGACGGCTCAGCTACGCGGGTCAGACCGCACGCACGGCGATCCCCGGGTACTCCAGGACGAGGCCCGCCGCGTCGTAGACCAGGCGGCACGAGAAATCGAAGACGGGCGCCGAGTAGTCGAAGCACCGGAACTGTCCACGGTCGGATGTGCGCGAATACTCCTGCTCCAGCCTTTCGACCGCGAGATCGCCGGCGCGCACATAGGCCGCCGGGGCGGGCGTCCGTGCGCCGATCGGCAACGCCGCGCGGTGCACGGGAAAGGTGTTGGTCATCGCCGAGGACTCCAGGTCCACGTCGAGGCAGCCATCCAGGTGGGGTGCCGGTTCGTCGTTCACCCGCCAGTGTCCGGCACCGTCGGCCTCGAGCAGCACGGTGTGCCGGCCGGTTGTGGAACGGCAGGTCACGCGCGCGGTGCGGGTCTGCCAGCCGGAATCCACGGTGATGTCGTAAGCGACGGACCAGGTGTCGCCGTCCTCGCTCGCGGTTGTGCACCCCTCGATCCGGTGCCCGTGACCGATGGGTTCGAAGTAGGTGACCTCGAACCCCGACCGCGCACCGCGGTGCGTCCATGCGGCGGTTGCGGGCAGGGCGGCGAACATTCCGCCATGGTAAGGCTCCAGACGGTCCTGGAAACGAGAAAGACCCACGCCGCCGACCGAGCGCGGTCGGTGCCGCAGCGCCGGGGTCGCGGATCTGGCCATCGCCGGCCTTTCGTGCGCCTGGATGCCGGACCGCTGCCGATGCTGGACGACGTTCCGCCTTCCGAGCTCGGGGAGCGCAAGTTATTGACCTGGATGATCCAAGTGGTGGCAACCCTGACCGTCTAGGCCGCCCGCGCACGCACCGAGGCCAGCCCTGCCGCACGGGATACGCGGTCCGTTGCGGCGTCGAGTTCCTTCGGCAGCGGCGCACCGTCGAACATGCTGACGACCACCTCGTCGCCTTCCAGTTCCCAGGTGCCCGCGATCCGGCCGTCCACCACGACGATCGGTGCGATCCAGCCCGCGGCCCGGCTGACCAACGCGCGGTGCGCCTTCGGCAGCAGTTCGGTGTCGCCGGTGCCCGGGCCCAGCACGTACTGGTCGAAGGGGCCGAGCAGGTGCACCGAGGTAGCCGGTTCGATGGCGGCGAGCTCGTCGGCGTGTTCGGTGAGTACGTAACCGGTGCGTCCCTCGACCTCCACCGGCGTGAGCGCGTCGCCCAGCTCGGCGAACCAGCCGCGCACGGTGGTCTTGCGCAGACTGTTGCGGCTCAGCCAGGCGTCGAATGTCTCCGGCGTCGCGGGACCGTAGGCGCCGAGATACGCGGTGATGGCGGCCGGAGCTGCGACGTCCGGTTCGGCCGGTCCCGGCCACTCGGGGATCAGCCGCGCGGGACTGGTGAAGGTCACCTTGTTGCCGCGCGCCGGCCCGTGGCAGATCGCGCCCTGCCAGGCCAGCGGCTTGAGCAGCGTGCCCCAGCCCGAGCGTAGTTCCTTGCCCAGTTTGTGAAACGCCTTGTCGGCGAGCAGCGCCTCCACCAATTCCTCGCGGGTGAGTTCGGCGTCGCCGAGTATCCCGCCCACCGCCTCGGTCAATGCGGCCACCTCCACGGGAGTGGCGCCGAAAGTGCGCTGCCACGACGGCTTTTCCCAGGTACGGGCGGACGCTATGAGCGGGAGCACGGCGGCGGCACCCGCAGGTGTCATGGCGTGCAGGGTGCCGCGCATGGCCCAGGTCTTGATCAGCGTGCGGTTCGACAGCGCGCTCACCACGGCACCGTCCTCGGGCGCGGCGCTGCGCAGCGCGACCGCGGTTTCCGCCGCTGAGGTGACCTGCGCTTGCACACCGCACAGGCGTCCGACGAGATCGGGCACGCTCGACGCGGTGGGGGACGCGACGAATTGGCGGGCGAGCCGCCAGCCGAAGACCTGTTCCCACGTGACGCGCACCCAATCCTCCTGTGTCGAACGTCGATCGTGCTCCGGCACGCTACACCGGATGTCTGTGATCCAGGTTTCCTGGACGGAGTGAACGACTTCTCGAAGATTAGAGTCGGATTCGTGAAAGACCGACCTGTCCTCGTCGTGGCCCTGATCGGGGGCTTCATCGGGGCAATGCTGTCGAGTCCGTGCGCCGTGTGCTTCGGCTTCGGCACTCCTGTGCTCGCTGCCGTCATTGTCGGCGTGGGAACCTTGCTGGCCGGAGGCATAATGTTCGGCGGCCTCTGCGCTGCACTGGCGTGGGCCGTCAGGGCTGATCGGCGTAACGGTGGTTACCGCTGTCGCGGTGAGAGCCGGGCATAGCTTTTCGAAGCTACGGTCTGGCGGCGGTACGCAGCAGCCGTAGAGGACGCGGTGATCGGCAATACCGGACGCAGTCAGGTGACCTCGACAGCCATGGCATCAATCATTGGTGGCCGGCCCTTCGTGCCTGGATGCCGGGCCGCTGCCGATGCTGGACGACGTTCCTCCTTCCGAGCTCCGGGAGCGCAAGTTATCGACTTGGATAATCTGAGTGGTGGCTTGCCTGGTCCGGGCTCGGGGGAACAAGTTGTGCAAGGAGGTCCCGGTGGATCGATCACTGCTCGCGCGAGCAGCTCGCTCGAGCCTGCTCGGCGTGTTGGTGCCCTTGCTGCTGGTCGTCGCGGCCGTGATCTGGCTGCTGACCTTCACGAGGATCATGATCAACGAGCTCGGCTGGGGGGTTTTGAGCCCACTGGAATGGATCGCGGAGGTCAGTAGGGCGGCACCCGACGACAAGCAATGGATGGGCGTGCTGTTCGGTGTCCTGACCTGGCTGTTGGTGTCCACGTTCCTGGTGGTGGTCCCGGCCGTGGTCCTGGTCGTGGCGACGCGGCGGATCGTCCGCCGGGTACGCCGCGGGAACGCGCTGCGCCGCTTCGATCCGGATGCCGAACCTGACCTGCTCTTCGTCCGGGCAGATGGGAGCTGGATGGCTTCGCGCGTCGCCGGGAACCCGCTGCGGGTCGCGGTGCCCGGCGTGCTCGAGCAGCTCGCCCCCGACAGCGCTCTGGCCGCCGCGCTCGCCGGCGAGACCCGCGTCGTCCTCCTCGGCGACCGCGCCACGGTGCCGCCCCTCATCTCCGCCCGCCTGGAAGGGTATCTCCTGGACCGCAGCTCGCGGTCCAGCGCGGTCATCGTGGTCGACCGGGCGAACAACCGGTGCTGGCTCATGGGTCGCATCGTGCCGCAGTTCGTGCTCGTTGCCGACCCGTCCGGGCCGCAGTTCTTCCGTTCCCGCGCTGTGGGAGCGGCCTCGCTCGCAACGGGCGGCGGGATCGCCCTGGTCTGGGCCGACGACGCCGGAGGCTGGGAGGGATCCGATGGCGGCTGGGGGGACGGCGGCTCCGACGGTGGTTCGGCCGGTGGAGGTGGCGGTGACGGCGGGGGCGGCGGTGACGGAGGTGACGGAGGTGACGGAGGGGGTGGCGGTGGAGGAGGCGGCGGAGAATGAGCGAGGTCGTGGTCGTTCTCGATGCCGCGCCGGCACTGTAGGAGCGTGCGCTACTGCCGCAGCGGGCCGAGGAGGAAAGGCGGTGAGTAGCTTCTCCGAATGGGATCGCCCGAGTGCTATTGCCGGTGGCCCATTCACGATGCGACGATCAGAGCCGCCAAATCGCTGCCGCGGTCACCAGCAGCGGTAGTCCGATCGCAGGTGGTAGCCGAGGGCTCCGTCATCCGCTTGTGGACAGCGTCATCGGACAAGCATCCTCAGGGGATCGGGTGGATGGTCGATGAACCGGGCAGATAACGCGGCCATCCCGGATCTCCGGTGCGGGCGAAAGTTCCCCACCGGCTGCGGGTCTCGCTGCCGAGCGCACGAATGTCGGCCCGGCACAGCGGTCGCACCATCGCCGCATCCCGCCAGGCGTTGTCGTCGCCGAACAGCAGAGGCAGTTCGAGGCAATGACAGGGGCCGAACGGGTTACTCGGATGCAGTTCATGAACCAGGTAGCGGTAGACGTCGGCGTCGTGGGTGGCGAGCAGATCCGCGAATTCGGCGGTGCCGTCCTCGAAAGCCTTGCGTCCGACCAGCTGCTGGAGCCCGGAAACGATCCGTGGACCGAACGGCAGTCGGCGGATCCGGGAGAACCCCGGATGCGGGCCGCCGTAGAACGCGCCCATCTCGTCGGCCGTTGTCCCGATGATCACCTGCAGGCCGCCGGCTCGCCGCACGACCTCGCGACGCCACAGGAATTCGTCCGGCAGCGGATCGACATCGGCGACCGGCGCGAACGGCGGCGCGGAGTTCAGCCCGCCCGGACCGGACAACGCGCGCACGGCCGCGGCCTGCGCGACCAGTATCTCGGCGGTTGACGCGTCTCGGGGATCGCTGCCGAGCGCGGCGAGGAAACGCTGTGCCGCGCGCTTCGCTTGCGTCGCACTCTGAAATCCGATTCCGAACGGCGCGCTCTGCACGATGGCGCGCCGGAACAGTCCTCGGGTGGATTCGATGCCGAGCATCGCGACGAGGGAATGCGCTCCGGCGGACTGGCCGGCGACGGTGACCCGGGTGGGATCGCCGCCGAACTCGCGAATGTGCTCGCGAACCCACGTCAGCGCGGCGATCTGGTCGAGCAGGCCGAGATTGCCCGGTGCGACGCCCGGCATCCGGAGGTAGCCGAGCACACCGAGTCGATAGTTGATCGACACGACGACGATGCCGGTCTCCCGGACCAGCTCGGTCGGGTCGTACAGATTCCAGGCACCGCCCCCGGCCAGATACGCCCCACCGTGAATCCACACCAGCACGGGACGCCCGGCGGCATCCGGCGTCGTCGCGGGCGCCGTGACCGACAGTTCGAGACAGTCCTCCGACTGCGGCAACGGCACCGGCACGCCCATCACCGGTTCCAGTCGACCTGGCGGTTGCGGCGCAGTGACCGGTTGCCGCCCGCGCTCTGATCCGCCGAGGTAGGGCACCGGTTCGGGCATGCCCCACCGGTCTGCCCGGGCGAATGGGATGCCGCGGACAACCATGACGTCGCTGTCGGTCATCTCGCGCCTCCTGCGATCTATCGCAAGTCATCTTGCGATACCCGCCACGCTAAGCCGGAGCGCTCCACAACGCAAGAGGACTTGCAATAATGGCCGAATGGCCCCGTCTGTCGAGCGCACCCCGCAAATCCGCGGCGCGCGGCTGCGGCGCGCCGTCCTGGATGCGACCCTCACCCACATCGAGACCGACGGCATCGAGGCGGTGCGCGTCGCCGATATCGCCGCCACCGCGGGCGTGCACGAGACCTCGATCTACCGACGCTGGAAAACGCTGCCCCGACTGTTGGTCGACGCACTGCTCTCCCGCATGGAGTCGCAGATCCCCATCCCCGACACCGGATCGGTCCGCTCCGACCTACTCGAATTCATGACGACGCTCGTCGGCTTCGCCCGCACCCCCTCCGGCGCGGCACTGATCCGCTCCACCGTCATCGCCGAAGCCGATGCCGACGCCGAGGCGGCCCGCCGCGAATTCTGGGCCGTGCGACTCGCGGCGTCCGAGGAAATCGTCCGTCGCGGTATCGAGCGCGGCGAAGTCACCGCCGGTGCGGACCCTCGGCTGACCATGCTGACGCTGGGCGGGCTCGTGCACATGTATGCGACGCAGTTCAACAGCGACATACCCGACGGCTTGGCCGAACGGTCGGTCGACCTGCTGATGGCCGGGCTCGATCCGCGCTGAATCGAAGGCGGTCCAGGCGGGTGGCGCCGGCTTCCCCGGCCCTGCTGAACCGCCGGTACGGGTGGATCCCGCACCGGCGGCCGGGCCGTCTACTCGCGAGCCGGCGTTTTGCGGGCGGGTTCGCTCGCGGTGGACAGCAGCACCAGCGCGAGAACGGTGCAGGCGACCGCGAGCGCCGGCAGTGCGCCCGAACCCCACCTGGTCAGCGCGAGACCGCCGAGCAGACCGCCGAGGGAGACACCCAGATACGTGCCGGAGGTGTTGAGCGCCAGCGCCTGTGGGGCGAGCGGGCCGGACAGGAGGGCGAGCCGGGCCTGGATCGCGGGTGAGTTCCAGAAGGCGGCCGCACCCCACACCGCGAGGACAGGCAGCACGGCCGTCATCGGGACCGGGCGCATGCCCCACAGCAGCCACAGGCCGGCCATGGACCCGGCGATGGCGCTCATACCGATCAGCAGGGCACGGTCCGAGCCGTGCCGGTCGGTCATCGCGCCGCCCGCCCACATGCCGAGGGTGCCCGCGATACCGGCCAGTCCGAAGGAGAGGGCGCGGGCGTCGACGGCCGCCCCGGCGACATCGGTGAGGAACGGCGCGAGGTAGGTCAGCATCATCATCGAGCCGGTCATCAGCGACATGTTGGCCAGCAGACCGAAGGTCACCGGCCGCCGTCCCAGGCTGCGTACCTGGGCGCGCCAGTCCGGTGCGGGACCGCCGAATATCCCGCGCGGCACCGTGATCAGCAGACCTGCGAGGGCGAGCAGGCCGCACACCGCCATGGTGGCGAACACCCCGCGCCAGCCGAACACGCCACCGATCCAGGTGCCGCTCGGCACACCGACCGCGATCGACCCGGTGACGCCCAGCGCCACCACCGCGACATATCGGCCGACCTTCGCGGCCGGCGCCCGCTGGACCGCGGTCGCGAACAGCGCCGGGGTCGCGACCGCGGCGGCTGCCGCTGCCACGACGCGCAGGATCAACAGCCCGGTGAACGACGACGTACCCGCCGCGGCCGCATTGGCAGCGACGAACACGCACAGGCTCGCCACCAGCAGCACGCGTCGAGGCGCGCGGGCAAAGACGACGGCGGCGACCGGCGCCACCAGGGCGACGGTCACAGCGAATACGGTGATGAGCTGACCGGTGGCGGCCTGGCTCACGCCCAGATCGCGGGCGATCTCGGGCAGGACACCGGCGATCACATAGTCGTCGGTATAGAACACGAACGAGGCGGCGAACAGCGCCGCCAACCACTTGGGCATAGGGGTACTCCCACTGAGTGCGCAGCGGACGGCACATCCGAGAAAAGGGGATGGCCGCGCGGACGACAGCGGGTCCAACCGGTGGAATTCGGAGCAGCACTGATTACCGCGCCGTCAGGGCGCGATATCGCTGACTCGGGGCAGCCACCGGGGACCGGTGGCTAGAGTCTGTCCGCCTCTGTCGCAGTGGTCACGAATCACACCCTACCGCGCAGACATTCGACGTGAGCCGGGCGTTCAGCGCCCTCGGTCCCGGCTCACCAACAACCTCCGCCTACACCGCAAATAGTTTCCCGAGTCGCACGGGACGAAGCCGAGGCATGGTGGTGCAGAGCCGGGCACAAGCGTGCGCAGCGTGCCAACGTCAAACCACGCGGCCCAGCCCTCTTGACGTAGTCCCGGTGAGAATCTGCGCGAGTACACCTTTCACGTGGGCATTCCTGGTGCGGCTTCCGCTGTGCCAATCCCGCTTCCCGAACGGTGTTACCAGCGAGGTGGCGATCCGGCGTGCCCGCGGGCTGGCGGCTATGAAGGGTTAGTTTCTGATGCTTGTGGGGCAGAGCGGAAATCATGGACACCGCGACGGCGATCCAGTGAGCACATTTTTCACACCGGACGGCTCGGACTACCGCCGGACTTGTCGGGGTCGGCGAGCTCGTAGATTGTTCGCCGGCCCCGTCCACCGATCTGTACCACGACACCCGCGTCCCGCATTGCGCGTAGCGCTTTCCGGATCGTGGACGTGGTCAGCTCGAGCAAAGGTTGGAGCTGTGACGTATCGTGTGGGCCGGTCGCGAGGATTTCGGCGATTCGTCGTTGAGTAAGGGTCAACTCGGCAGTGGCCGGGTTCATTGCCTCGGGCCTTCGATCTACTGCAGGCTGCGCAACGGCCGGTCGCTGTTTCGCTTCGCCCGGAACCTTTCGGGGGGTGGCTGTGGTTCGCAGAACGGCGGTGAACCTGATGCCCATATCACTGTATTGGGCGGGTGGGAGTCCGTTGGTTTCGAGAGCATGAGCGATGGTTGGTATTCCCGTCGCCAGTGCTTCGATAACCCGGCTGCCCGATTCCGGTGAGCGCAGGTATTGGCAGATGTTGACCAGCCACATGTTTCGCGCCGAAGTCACTGTGTCCTTGCCGAGGCGGTCGACGGTCACCCCATAGAGGCCGCCCGGGTTGGTGACGATCAGTCGATCGCGGCGCAGCCGTACTTCCACGGCCATCCCCTGTGACCACTGGTCCAAATCACGGTGCAGCAGTGCGTTGGCGATCAGCTCGCGGAATGCAAGCAGCGGATAGGACGGTACGTCGACTACGGTGCCGTCGGGTCTGCTCACGATGGCGGTGTCGAAGGTCTGTCCGGCCCACTCCAGAGCCGCGTCCAGCATGCGGGGAATAGGGCCGGTCAGCGTGACTTGGTTGCGTGCGCGGGTACCCGGTGGGTCAGTAGGTCCCGGCTCTGCGGCGGCACGGATGACGTACTGGGGAAACCACTGCTGGGGATATGTTCCGAGCGCCAGAAGCCCGGCCAAGGTGGGGACGCCGTCAGGCGTGAGCACACCTGCGCGTCTGAGCAGTTCGTCACCGCTGAACCGGCCGAGACCATGTCGATCCCGCAACCGCACCGTGCGTGCGAAATCTTCGACCAGTGTGTCGTCCAGGTCGTTCCGGGATGCCTCGGTTACGGGCGTCCGATCGAAATGCGGGGCTTGCCGGGCTGCGAGAAAAGCTTGTTCCTCGAGCGTGGACATCCGGAAATCTCCGTCGTACCCGCGCAGGTACGCCGCGCCGGTCGCGCCGACCCGGCAGGGTTTGGCCGACGGTGCGCATTCGTGTACTACCGCCGCGACGACGGGCTTGCCGTCGGCGGTGGCGTCTTCGAAGGTCAACTGCACAGGTGGCGTGAACGACCGGGCTTTCTGCGCGAGGCCCTGTTTCAGCTTCTGAGGGTCTGGCAATCCGGTCGGCCGGAAACCATTCCGCTCGTCCAAGCCGAGGATGATCAACCCGCCGCCCGGAAGGTTCGCCAAGGCCGACAACGTGCTGGTCAACGAGTCCGGAAGTCCGCCGGCCGCGGACTTCACCTCGATGTTCGTACAGTCGCCGCCCTGTGAGCACAGCGAGGCGATCAGGGCAGGTAGGTCGATGGCCACAGCCAAATGGTAATCAAATGGGAATGAAATAGGAAATGGGATCTAAATGGGAACCAACTGGATGAACGCGGTAGCCCGATTGCAATGTTCCAGGGGTCCGGCAGGGGGGCGCGGAGCATCGTGGCGTGGGTCTGCCGGCAACCTGGGTGCTGCGGCCGGTGGCCCGTTCACGACGCGACGATCACGGCCACCAGATCGTCGCCGCGATCACCAGCAACGGCAGTCCGATCGCGATCGCGAAACCGGCGATCACCAGTGCGCTCATGGTGTCACCTGCCGGTGTGTCCAGCGGGCGAAGCTGAGGCGGGGTAGTACGGTCTCGACGTCGGCGATGTCCAGGACCTCGTTGAGTTCGAGGGGGCTCAGGTGGCCGGGTGCAGGCAGGATCAGCAGGTCGGCCTCAGCATTGCGTACCTGATCGACCACCCGAAGCACCGATCGTTCGCAGGGCCACACGAGTCGGTAGCCGAGTTGGTCGGCGAGGCGGCGTATCCGGTCGCGGTCGGATTCCGGTGCGCGGCTGATGTCGTAGTCGATCCAGCCGAACGCGATCGAATGGCTCATCGCGCGATATCGGCGTCGGCCGCGGTTTCCGGGACATCGAGTGTGGCCCGGAGTTCTGTCGCCACTCGTTCCAGCACGGCTGTCTCGACGGTGTATTGGTCGCGCCACATCCGGATGGCCGCGTCGATTGCCTGGTTTCGCGCGGGGCGCTTGGGCAAAGGTGGTCGTTCGCGCACGGGTCCTCCTCATCAGGTTTGATGGCACGCGCCCGGCGCCGGGGAGTGTGACGCGGTCGGCAACTCGTAATGTGCTGTCCAACCGGATGGTTCGACCCGGCGCCGGGGCCGAATCAAGGCTTATCGACCGAGGCGGGTCGTCCCAGGTACAGCAGTGATAGGAAACTGGTGCCTTTCCCCTAGTGCCTCGTCAAGCAACGTTGGGTAGGTAATCGGGGCGGCGGATTGTGGAGTTGACTGCGATGGGCGGCCGAGGTTGCGGGGGGCAGCACCGGGCGATGCAAGCGATGCGTTCACGCGTCGCCCGGTCGAGTTTCCTCGGCCTGCCCCCTTTCCATTTTGGGTCCAGCGCTTCGAACCCCCGTTCGTTGAAATCATGAATTGGCGCACATATGCTTCCGATACCTGCATCAGCCGGGCTATCGCCGGGACGGGTTGATGCTGCGCCGAAGCCATCACCACAATGGCGCGACGGGTCCTGATCGGTTGCTTGCTCGTCTTGGTGATCTTCTGCAAGCGGCGCTCCTCGTCCGGGGTCGCCTCCCGCACGAATACTTCCGGTCGGTGTCCCGGCGTGGTTCCGCCAAAACAGTGGTGATACGGCTCCCGCCTCGGGTTCCTCAGTATGGGAACCAGGCCCCGCCGGATACCGCATATCTGGACCGGATCCCGCTGCGCGGATGCCACCCCCTCTGTGCCGGGCAAGGGTCGCCGAGCGGTGAGGGCGGTCGACAGTACTGCTGCCGGACTCGGCGGGCAATGCGCGGTATCGGTCGTTATGCTCGCCGGGTGAAAGCCCCGTAGTGCGACCGGCAGCGGCCTGGCATTGCACCCGATCCTGTTGGAGTTTCTCCGTTTTGAGCACCCCAAATGCACCGACGAACGACCCGTCGTGTCCGGTTTTCCACGGTTCGCCGTTAGATTCCGACGAGGAGCGGGTGCCGATGTACGCGCAGGGCTTCGTGGCCGACCCGCACCGCGCATATCGCGAAATGCGGCGGGAATTCGGCTCGATGGCACCGGTGGAACTGGCGCCGGGTGTGCCGGCCACGCTGGTGATCGGCTACCACACCGCGCTGCGGGTTCTCAACGATCCCGATCGTTTCCCGGCCGATCCACGTGTCTGGCAGAAGGACATTCCTGCCGACTGCCCGGTACTTCCGCTCATGGAGTGGCGGCCGATCGGGAGCAAGAGCGCCGGTCTGGATTTCATGCGCTACCGCGAGGCGACCTCGGCGAGTATGGCCGAGGTCGATCTGCACGGTCTGTACAACATCGTCGATAAGTTCGCCCTTCCGTTGATCAGAGGCTTCTGTGCCGACGGTTCGGCCGATTTGATGAGTCAGTACATCTTCCCGCTGACGTTCGAGGTCGTCTGCGCCATGGTCGGCTGCCCGCCCGAGATCGGGCGCCGGGTCGCCACCGGGTTCGCGGCAATTTTCGAGGGCATCGAAGCCGAAGAAGGCAACGCGATGATCAGTTCGGCGTTGCAGGATCTGGTAGCCCTCAAACGGGCCGAACCTGGCAACGATGTCGCGACGGTGCTGCTGCGCCACCCGGTCCAGCTCGGCGAGGAGGAACTGATCCACCAGTTGGTGGCCTTCTACGGTGCGGGGATCGAACTTCAGCTGAACTTGGTCGCCAATACCCTGCTGCTGATCCTCACCGACGACAGGTTCGGGGGCACAGTCCTGTCCGGGAGCCTGTCGACGCGCGATGCTCTCGACGAGGTCTTGTTCAATGACCCGCCCATGGCGAACTATCTCATCAGCTATCCTCGCCAGCCGACGCTGGTCGACGATGTCTGGCTGCCCGCGCATCAACCGGTCCTCGTCAGCATGGCCGCGTGCAACAACGATCCCGCCATCCGGTCGGAGAACCTGACCGGCAACCGCTCCCATCTCGCGTGGGGTGCCGGTCAGCGGGCCTGCCCCGCGCAGTCCGCGGCCTATCTGATCGCCGAGGCGACTATTGATCAACTGCTGGACGTGCTGCCCGATTTGAGTCCGGACTTGCCCGGTGGTGAACCGAGCTGGCGCCCGGGCCCCTTCCACCGGGCACTGGCATCCCTCCCGGTCACCTTCCCGGAGACCGATCCGGAAACTGTGCTGTAACCCGCGACGGAAAGCTAGTGCCTCGTCAAGCAACGTTGGGTAGATAATCGGGGCGGCGATTGTGGAGTTGACTGGCGAAGTCTCGTTTGGGTCGGGCGTGCTGGTTGTGCCAGCGGAGGTAGGCGCCGATCGGCGCACTGCCGATGGTGGATATCCGGACACACCGCACCACGCTTTACAACAGCATCTACCGATTCGGCGACTCTCTGCTGGTCAACACTCACAGCTACGGTGCGTACGCAGCGAAATCTCCGGTTCAGCACCTCCAAAAGGTTCCCGGCGGACGACTCTTCGCCTACTACATGGACTCGTTCGAGGCTGTCTGGAAGATAGGCCGCACCGTAACCTGACCTCATGGGACGGCGAATCGACTACCACCAGGACCCACACGCACCGGCCGCGAACAGTGTCCGCCCCAGCGCAGCCGCATTCGTCCAAAGAGGCGGGGAAGTCCTGCTGATTTGCCGGTCTGACAACGGCAACTGGTCGATGCCGGGAGGCGCGCACGACCCAGGTGAATCCCTCAGTCGCACCGCTGTTCGCGAGACTCGAGAAGAGACGGGAGTGGATATCCAGCTAACCGGCATTGTCGGCATCTTCACCGATCCGTCCCACGTCATCCACTACACGAGCAACGCCGAGGTCCGTCAGGAATTCACCGTTGTGTATCGCGGCGAGCCGATCGGTGGCCACCCCACGACGAGCAGCGAGAGCACGCGCGTCGAGTGGGTGCCAGTCGAGCAGATACCCGACTTACCGATGGACCGCAGCCAGCGCAAGCGCATCGACTGGGCGCTGAACGAGAGTGAACCTCATATCGACCCCGATACGCGCTGAAAGGCGGCACGCAGTCGCGGTTCCGCCTTCGTAATCGCGGTGTGAACGGCACTGCCCGGTACGTAGCGCCGCAAGATTTCAGCGAGCCGCTCATCCACCGTGAAATCCTCTCCGTTCGGACCCGTCGACAGGTCCGACCACCACAGGAAATCTGCGGCCTTGTCGAGCCCGGTCACATCCGGGAGCCGGAACTCATCGAATATGTCCGTGCCCAGGCCTCTCACTCCGGCCTCGACCTCCGCTGCCGTGTGGAACGCAACCATATGGCACACGACCGGCGAGTACCTGAGTGACCGCAGCAACCGGGCACCGTCTATAGGGTGAAACCCGAGGTCAGGATGCCCGTAGCCGACGTCGTGCAGGTAAGCAGCTGTCACCGCGTCCCCACGAAGGTCGGCCGGCAGTAACTTCGCTATGGACTCCATCCGCTGCCCCACCGCGACCGAGTGAGTCCGACGCGATTCAGTCAGTGGAGCCAGCAGGTCAGCCACAACCTGATTCACGGCCGCTATGGTACGCCCGGCATCACGGAAGCAAGCTATGGCTTCTTCTCCCCGCGCTCGGATGCCCTATTCGGACATCTCGAGCAGCGCAAACCGGACTAGGCCACGGGGTCGAGGAGGCGGCATCAGCGCTCGATCTCGATGCCACGATATAGTTTCCGAAAGCCTTACGAGGGGGAGGTCCCATGAGTTATCCGTACGGTCAGCCTCCGCACCAACCGGCCTTTCCGGCTCCAGGACCCGGCTATCCGGCCCCGGCATATGCGGCGCCACCAAACCCGTACGGGTACCCGCAGCGCGCGCCCGGCGGTGGTACCGGGATCACCGCCGGGATCTTCGCGCTGCTCGGGGCGCTCGCCAGTGTCCTCCTGGGCATCCTTTTGATGAATCCCTGCATCCTCGTGGCTCCGGCTTTGCTGATCGGCGGGATCATGTTGTTGAAACGAAGCAACGCGGGGAGTGTCCGATTAACGGTGGATCCGATCTCGGCGTTGGTTAGTTACCGGTCGGGGTGATCCGGCCTTCGAAGGTGATCGCGAAGGCGTTCAGCGCGGGTTTCCACCGCATCGCCCACCGTTTCTTACCACGGCCTGTGGGATCCAGGGACCGGGTCACGAGATACAGGCACTTCAACGCGGCTTGCTCGCTGGGGAAGTGCCCACGGGCCCGGACCGCGCGTCGATAGCGGGCATTGAGCGACTCGATCGCGTTCGTCGAGCAGATGACACGTCGAATCTCGACGTCGTAGTCGAGGAACGGAATGAACTCGGTCCAAGAGTTCTCCCACAGCCGCACGATCGCCGGATACTGCCCGCCCCATTTCGCGGTGAACTCGGCGAACCGTTCCTTGGCGGCGGCCTCGGTCGGTGCGGTGTAGACCGGCCGCAGATCTTTGCTCATCTGGTCCCAGTACCGGCGAGAGGCATACCGGAACGAGTTACGCAGCAAATGGATGACACAGGTTTGCACGATCGTGCGTTCCCACACGGTGTTGATCGCTTCCGGCAGCCCTTTGAGCCCGTCACACACGGCGATGCAGACGTCGGCGACGCCGCGGTTCTTGAGCTCGGTCAACACTTGCAGCCAGTATTTGGCGCCTTCACCGCCGTCGCCGGCCCAGAGCCCGAGGATGTCGCGCTCCCCGGCGCAGGTAACGCCGATGACGACATAGATCGGGCGGTTGGCGACCTGGCCATCGCGGATCTTCACATGCACGGCATCGATGAACACCACTGGATAGACCGGTTCCAGTGGCCGGTTGCACCAGTCGGTCATCTCGGTGATCACCTTGTCGGTGATCTTGGAGATCGTGTCCTTCGAGACCGAGGCACCATAGATATCGGCGAAGTGCGCCGCGACTTCACCGGTGGTCAGTCCTTTCGCGGTCAAAGACAGCACGATCTCGTCGATCCCGGTCAACCGGCGCTGCCGTTTCTTGACGATCCGCGGTTCGAACGAGGAATCGGTGTCGCGCGGGACCGCGATCTCGACAGGACCGATCTCGGTCAGCACCGTCTTGGAGCGTGTGCCGTTGCGGGAGTTGCCGGTTCCCCGCCCGTCCGGGTCGTGTTTCTCATAGCCGACGTGCTCGGTCATTTCCGCTTCCAACGCGGTTTCCAGCACGTTCTTGGTCAGCTGGTTCAGCAGCCCGTCCGGGCCGAGCAGCTCGACTCCCTGCTCTTTGGCCTGCGCAAGTAGTTGCTCGGCCAGCTTCTTCTGATCCACCGCATCCACCACGGATTCGAGTGTCTCCGACATCAATCGATCCTTCCTGCCGAGCACACAGGCCCGGCCGTCGGACCGAGATCAGATCCACCGAATTTCAGACAGTCCCGCAACGCGGGCCGGATTACCGTGATCGCGTCCTGCGTCGCGTTTGTCGTCGTGTCGCTGATCCCTGGGCTCGGCCTCATCCCGATCATCGCCGACCTGTTCGCCATCCTGACTCTGGTCCTCGCCGCCGTAGGTTCCACCAAACGGTGGATCGAGGCACCGCGAAACCCCGCTGTGCCCGGCGGCCATACGCCCGTGCCGTACGGCTACTGACTAATGCGCGTCGCTGTGACCGGGCACATGAACATCACCGAGGAAACCGCGGTGTTGGTGCGTGAAGAGATCGCCCGGCGTCTGGCCGAGGTTCCCGATTTGGTGGGCGTGAGCTGTATCGCTCGAGGAGCCGATTCGGTGTTCGCGCAAGCGGTGCTCGAGGCCGGTGGCCGGCTCGAGGTGGTGCTGCCCTCTCGGAACTACCGCGAAGCCAAGGTGAAACCCGATCACGCACCGGTGTTCGATGAGCTGGTGGCGCGTGCAGCCGAGGTTCGGGTGATGGATTTCGAGGAGGCGGGCCGGGAGGCGTATGAAGCGGCGAACGAGGCGCTCCTCGGGGCGGCTGACCGGTTGGTCGCGGTATGGGATGGGAATGGCGGCGAGGCCGGGGGAACCGGCAGCGTGGTGAAGTTGGCGCGTGAGCGTGGGCTGGTTGTGGACGTGGTGTGGCCCGAAGGCGCGGCGCGTTCGTGAGCTCTCATCAACTGGAACAATTTCCCCATGCCTGTTGGAAGGGCAGCCGTCGTGCCGGTACCCGGGACAGTTCAGAAGGAACGGGCGGTGGAAGGGCGATGAGTAGCTTATCCAAATGGGATTGTGAAGGCTATCGCCGCCGTGTGGGCGAAGAGGAGATCGCGCGTCGTCGTCGGTCGATCATGGCCGAGCAGTGGGGTTACCAGCTTGCCGAGGAGCGGAAGCGGCTGGGGTCCACGCAGGCGGGTTCGGCCGAGATCACGGGAGTCAGCCCGGGGCGGGTGTCGCAGATCGAGCATGGCGAGGTCGCGATGGTCGAGGCTCTCGCCGCGTATGTTTCTGCGCTGGGCGGGAAGTTGGAGCTGCCGGCGGACATTGGTGGAGTCTGGTGAAGATGCCGACCGACCCCGCGGCGCGAGGTGACTGCCTCCGGCAGTGGGCTGCACCGTAGCCACTCGGGTGTTGCTCTGCATACCTCAGCGCCAGTGCGGAAGCCGGAGAAGGTTGGTTCTCTCGATGGGTGGAAGTCCGTCGTCGAGGCTACGCAGCCGGGTGTAGATGGTGCGCATGGCGGCCTTGTCGGGGATGTGTTGTCCGGCCGCTGCCTTCTCCAGGATTGTCAGTGTGTTCACCAACCGGATCGTCCCTACGGCGCGACCATTGGACTGGAGTCGTTGCAGGCGGCTGATTTCAGCTGTTGCTGTGCGGGCTCCGGGGCCGTCGTCGATGAGAACCGTGACGGTCTCCCCGGCTTCCGCGGCGACGACTGCGTGCGCGATGACCATGGTCTCGCCCAGGTCTTTCGGGGATTGCACGCGTTGTTTCATGGGTTGGCGGGTGATTCTGTGCACCGCAGCGGCGAGTTCGGGCGTCTGGTCGTCGGAGAGCACCTGGATCCAGGTGGGTGTCAGTTTGCGCCAGACCGTAGCGGCGGCGCGGAACCGTGGATCGTGCCGTGACTTGCGCAAGATCTCGGTTTGGACGGTCTCCGGAGCGCTGATCCGGCCGAGGACGCCGATGAGCATGCGTTCCTTGTTGATGGAGAAGAAGTTCAGGCCGGGCCCGGCGTCGATGATCGGCGGGTGGCTCACCTCGAATCCTTCGCTTCGGCCGCCGGATCATCGGATTCGTCGCCGGGGCCGTCGAGGGCCGCGTCCAGGGCGGCCAGGTCCACTTCGACGTCGGGCAGTTCGGCAGCGTCGGACCAGGCGAGTGGATGTCCGGCGGGCTCGATACCTGCTTCGCGCAGCTCTTCCTGGGCGGCTTCCAGCGTGATACCCCGCAGGGTGGCGATCGCCTGCGCGGACAGTGCTCCTTCTTCGTATGCCTTGATGGCTCGGGCGAGTAGCCGCTGGGGCGCCCGGCGTTGATCGGAGTCGGCTTGTAATGCGCGGTACTGGTCGGACCATCCGTAGCGGGCAGCCAATTGCGGTGCCGTCGACGCCATCCACTCGTGTTTGGTGGCCTCGTCGACGTACCCGGCTTGGTACAGGGCGATCGCCGCGATCGGCGGTGACACCAGGAACCGCTGGACGACCTCGGAGAGGGTGGACCGGGTTGCCGTTTCCCGGTTGCCGAGGAACTCGCGGAGCCCCTCGATCGGTGCGAGCAGGTGGCGGGCGAAGGCGTCGGCGCGAACTTCCGCGGGCTTTCGATGGCTCCAGTTGCGGCCTGTGTGATCGTCTGCCCAGTCCTGGAACAGCACATGGCCGAGCTCGTGGGCGAGCGTGCTGCGTTGCCGCATCGGGTTCCGGGTGCGTGCCACGCCGATGATCACGGCGTTGCGTACCGGGTCGCGCATCGTCAGCCCGTGCTCGTCCGTGCCTGCGTCGAGTACGGCAACGTCGATCGCGGTCGCCTGTTCGATAATCGCGACCAGGTCGCCCAGGGGTTGTATGCCGAGTCGGTGTTCGCGGCGGAACCGGGCGGCGGCGTCGCGTCCTTCTGTCTCGTTGTTCACGTTTCCTACGCTGGGTCGGTGGTGGCGGGGATGGCTTGGTCGTCGAGGTAGTCGTTCAATTCCAGGAAATGCAGCAGCGCTTCCCGCATGCGATCCATCTCGCAATCGTTGGTCGCTCGCGCCGCGCATTGGACCCGCTCGGCCACCGGCGCGGTCCCGGTGAGCTGGGCGACCGTGTGCCCTGTCGCCCAGCCGATCGCCACGATCTCCGGCATCTTCGCCGGCCTGTCCCCAGAGATGATCCGGGACAGGGTCGGCTGCGAGATCCCGGTCGCGTCCGCCAGAGCGCGCTGACTCAACCCCGCGGCAACGCGAGCGCGTTCGATCCGTGCACCGGCTTCGTTCGTCACCGCCATCACCTCTGTCCGTCTTGAATCAAAATTGCCGACTATGATTCAGTCTAGCCCGCCGGAGCGGGTCCGACCAGGGTGGAGTCGGTCCGTTTGCCGCCCATGGCATCGGCCGGTGGCGTGGCGAGAGAGTTGTGGCCGACGTTGTCCGCTGCGAACATCAGGGCCACCAGATCGTCGCCGCGATCACCAGTAGCGGTAGTCCGATCGCGATGGCGAAACCGACCACTACCAGGGCGCTCATGGTGTGTCCTGCGTGGAGGTCCAGCGTGGGAAGCTGAGACGCGGTAGCACGGTTTCCACGTCGCAGATGTCCAGTACGGCGTCGAGTTCGTGCGGGCCGAGGTGGTCGGGTGCCGGCAGGATCACCAGGTCGGCGCCGGCGTTGCGTGCCTGGTCGGCCAGGCGTAGCACCGAGTGTTCGCCGGGCCATACGAGGTGGTAGCCGAGTCGGTCGGCGAGGCGGTGTACGCGGTCGCGGTCGGTCTCGGGTGCTGGGCTGATGTCGTAGTTGATCCAGCCGAACGCGATCGAGTGGGTCATGGCGCGATATCGGCGTCGGCGGTGGGTTCCGGGACATCGCGACTGGCGCGGAGCCCGGCTGCCACTCGTTCCAATGTTGCTGTATCGGTGCAGTATTGGTCGTGCAACAGCCGGACGGTCGCTTCCATTGCCCGGTTTCGCGCCGGTCGTTTGGGCAGAGGTGGTCGTTCGCGCACAGTGCCTCCTGGGTGGGATGTCTTGGCGTGCACCCGGCGCCGGGGATTTCCGCGACCGGTGGCCTCGTAATGTGCGGGCTGTCAACGCGGTTCGACCCGGCGCCGGGGCTGGATCAAGCGTCATCGACCGGCCTTCGCGGTCCCAGGGACAGCAGTAATAGGAAACCGCTACGCTTCCGCTCGGTATGCCGGTGCACAGCAGTGCGCGCCGACCAACAATTGAATGCCGCGTTGCTCCTGGCCGAGAGCCAGGAACCAAGCCGCCGAGTTGGCAGAGTCGCTGGTGCGGCATCTCGACGCCGCTCACGTCGATATCGTCGAGTCCTTGATGCCTTCGGGGCAGGGATTCGTCACCGTCACCGATGCCGATCTGGTCGCACGACCCTGATCGGTAAGGAATTTCGAGGAAGGCCAGGCCGGCACCCACCGGCCGGCCGATTGTGTCGCAGCCCGCTCCTACTCGGACATCTGGAGCAGTGCGGGATATCCGTCTGCGGTGATCCGGACACTGCTGGAGTATTCACCGGGCTGGAGTAGGACGGGGGTGATGTAGGTTGCTCGCGAGATCTGACCGTCTTTCAGGAAGACGAGAATGTTCCCTCGTTGCATGAACGTTTCGTCCATGTCGATCTTCCCCCCGACTTCGCTCTCGAGGTAGTCGCGGGAGACCGGCTGGTGCGACACATAAACCGAGTCCCAGTCGCCGCCGGTCAGCTCATGCAGGCTGACCGATCCGCCGTTCTGGCGCAGTTCGGCCAGTTCGGCCGAAAGTGCCTGGTCTTCCTCCAAAGCAACCCCTCCATCATCTGAACATGCGGTCAGCGCAACAGCGGCGCACACCAGCAACGCGAGTAGGACCTTCTTAGCTGTCATAGGTGCCGTAACTTTCGCCGTCGCTTCCCGGGTTGTATCCGCCCGACGTGAACTCTGTACCGGTCGGTGGAGGTTTGGTGCCCCCTGTTGCCGGTGGCCCGTCAGCGCGGCTGCTCTACTCCGGCGACGTCCACGACAGCCCCTACCGGGTGGCGGGGAAGCAACACACCGCGCTGACAGCCCTGAGTCCGCATCCAGTCACGGCATCACGGCTCGCACTCATGGCGCTGGATCGCCCGAAAAGCCTTGTATCCGTTGAAGGACGGTGATGGGATCGGAGGTTTCCATTCGATGTGACTTCAGCGTTCCAGGGGGGCTTGCGACCACCATTCCCGCAGGAGGTCCTCGGCGGTATGACCCGACCACTTAACACTGATGACGTAGCGCCCGCGGACGGGATCGGTGGGGAAGGAGAAGTATGCGCCGCCGAAGACTGAGGCCGCTGACTGCTGCGGTGGCACGGTCATCTGCGCTGGCGCGTCGAGTTCGGGGTGGGGTGCCGGCTTCGTCTCGGCCGATTGAATGATATCCGGGCCGGAGACGATTTCCCTACCGCGGAATAAGTCCGAGTTCAGGTATTCCTGCGCTGCGCTGGGAGTGGAATGGTCCTCGATCGTGAAGCTGATGCCGGAGTTGTCGTGATGGCGGCAATCGATCTCGTTTCTCTCGGCGTGATAACCGATGTAGCAGGCTACCTGCTTCCATCCCTTCTCGTTCCGGTCTGAAATAAGACGGGGAAATGCGTCTTTGATGTACTGATGATCTTCCCACGCGGGCGGGCTGGGGTTATCCCCGTTCTTCGAGTTCAACAGCAGCAGGGCTACCGTGCCGATGACCACCATCATCGCGAGAGCGATGAGTACCAGACGCGGATAGTTCTTGAGATCGGTAGGCGTGGTCGGTGCTTCGTGCCTGATCGGTTTGCCGAGAGCTGGGGCCGGCACCGCCGAGGAAGCCACTGCCGGATCGTGGGCACTCAGTTGCTGTCGCGGGTCGGGTGGATAGCTCAGTCCGGCCGGTGCCGGATTATGGACTGTCGGTGCGATTCGGGCGAAATCGACAGTGTCGACCGAGCGTCGCCCACCACGTGCGTCGAGGGCCGCCGTCCCGGCCGGCACTGAGTTGTGGACCGTCGGTGCGGTGCGTGCAAGGTTGACGGTTTCGCCGACCTGCTGACCTCCGAAGGCGTCGAGGGCTGCACTGATGAACGCGGAACATGAGGGAAAGCGATCGTCACGTTGCTTGGCCATCGCCTGCTCCACGACCCCATCAAGGGCCCCAGGGAGATCCGGTCGCGTAGCAGTGATCCGGGGAACAGGCTTCGAAAGATGGCCCATCACCACCTGCCCCGGATTCGTGGCTGCGTAGGGCGGTTGCCCCGCGAGTAGCGCGAACAGGGTGCAGGCCAGGGAGTACTGGTCGGAGCGGTGATCCACCGTCTCGCCGGACAACTGCTCAGGTGAGGCATAGGCCAGCGTGGCGGTGAACGTCCCGGTGGCAGTGATCTTGGTGTCGGTGGAGTCGATGACACCGGCGATGCCGAAGTCGGTGATCACGGCCTGGGCATCGCGGAAACCGTCGGCCTCGATGATGAGGATGTTGGCAGGTTTCACGTCACGGTGCAGAATTCCGCGGCTGTGCGCGTAGTCCAACGCCGACGCGACCCCACCGAGCAACCGCACCGCCATCGCTGAAGGATGTGCGTACGCATCCCAAGTCGCGGCGTCGGTGCCACGAACGTAGTGCATCGCGATCCACAGGTGCCCGTCGTCGGCACCTCGATCCAGCACTCCCACGATCCCCGGGTGGTCCAGCCGCGCCACGACGTCGGCTTCCCGTTCGAAACGGCGGATCAACTCCGGATCGGTGGAAACTTCCCGGTTCAGCAGCTTCAATGCGACCTGGCGGGGTAATCGCGGATGCTGTGCGAGGTAGACCGTCCCCATCCCGCCTTGGCCCAGGACCCCTTGGATCTGGTATCCGGCGAAGACCGCACCCACCCCCAACACTGCCGCTCCCTCCATCACTGAACGTGATGACGATACCGCACAGAACTTCCCCGTCTCTCGACGCAATTAGCGTGCCGGAGCCCACGTAACAGCACGATGGACAACATCTTCAACTGCATCGATGCAGTATTGGCGACGCAACAGCTGGACGGTCGCTTCCATTGCCCGGTTTCGCGCCGGTCGCTTGGGCAGAGGTGGTCGTTCGCGCACAGTGCCTCCTGGGTGGGGTGTCATGGCGTGCACCCGGCGCCGAGGAATTCCGTGGTCGGTGGCCTCGTAAGGTGCTGGCCTGCCTGGTGGTTCGACCCGGCGCCGGGGCTGGGTCAAGCCTCATCGACCGGTGTTCGCGGTCCCAGGGACAGCAGTCATAGAGAACCGCTACGCTTCCGCTAAGTGCGCAGCGACAGGGGGTTTCGCGTGATCGTGGAGGTTTGGACAAGGGTCGAGGTGCGGGCGCTGCGTGACGCGGCGTTACGGATGACGCAGGAACAGTTCGCCGAACAGATCGGGTGGTCTGTTGCGACCGTGCGAAAATGGGAACGTGCCACCGAATCGCGGCCGGTGCGCGGGCAACGTGCCGCCGACCTCGATAGTTGGCTCGCCAGGCTGAGCCCGGAGCAGATGCATCGATTCGCTCTCGCCGTATCCGCCCCGCGGGTCGCAGCACAGCGACACTCGCCGTCTGGAGGCGTAGAGGATGAGGCAGACGTGAACCGCCGCGAATTCAGCAAGGCCGCCGCGCTGACCGTCGCGACGTTGCCGCAATGGAATCCGTCCCGGATCGGTATGTCGGATGTAGATCGGCTCAACGCATTCACGGTCGAGCTGGAGGCCGCCCAGCAGAGGGTCGGAGGTGCAGGGCTCCTGCCCACTGCTGTCGATGCATTGGAGCGTAGTCAGGGACTGGTGCACAACTGTGTCTTCGACGATGCGACTGGCCGAGCGTGGATGTCCGCGGTCGGCGAGCTTGCCGTGCAAACCGGCTGGCTCGCTTACGATGCGGAGCGCACCGAACTGGCATGGCGCTGTTACTCCGATGCGCTGTCATTGGCATTCACGGCGGACGACGACGATCTGACCGTCCATGCATGCCTGAACGCTGCCCTGCAGACCACAACCCTGGCCCGTGTCGGCCGAGCGTCTCCGTCGTATGCGCTCGCGCTCACTCGCCGCGCCGAAAGCCTCGTGCGACGGCGGCCGGCGGGACGGATACACGCACTGATCGCCGCACGTGAGGCCGCCGCACACGGAACGGCTGGCGACTGGGGCAGTGTCCAGCGTTCCATGTCGGGGGCCTGGCGTGAGATGGACAATGCCATCGGTCATGAGCCGGTGGACGAGTGTGCTCCATGGCTGCGGTTCGTCAGCCATTCCGAGATCCGATTCCATGAGGCGCGGGCCTGTACCGATAGTGGCCGTGACGAGCGGGCGCTATCCTTGTTCGAGGTCGTCGCGAGTGAACCGGCGAGCACGGGGAACGCTGTGCACAGGGCAGCTTGGAGGTCAGCGGCGCTCGCCCGCACAGGTGACGCGCGGTCGGCGATAGATGCGGCAGCGCCGGTGCTTGATGCGCTTGAGGGCTGGCTGTTGTCTCCCCGCGCACTCAAAGCGCTGGCACCGGTGCGGCACTCGGCCGAGACCTGTTCCGATAGTGAGGAATTCCGGATGCGATTCGACAGGTTAACCACGGCGAAAGGCGCAGTGATTGACTGAGTTCCGTCGACTCGGCCGCCTGGTCGGCCGCGAGATCCGCAACAACGTGCAGGATATGTACGCGCGTGCCTGCGGGATACATCGCAACCGGCGACCTGTTCGAGTCGCTGGAGTGCCATGCGCCGACGCGACGCATAAAGGAACGGTGCACTCAAGCGGGGGAGGTGCCCGCGCGTCACGATGTGTGACCTGGTATTGCGGTATTTCCGGAGACAGCGCGCGCGTCATTGATCGCCATTGCGATTTTTCCCGCGGGGTAGCGCTAAATGGCCTGGCATACTATGGACGGCCTTTCGAGTACTACCGCTGCACTAAGGCACTGCGTGATCGGCACTCAGACTGCATGTCTGTCTGTGTGTCTGAGAGGATCTAGCCATGGTTCGAATCGGATCGTGGGCCCCCGCCGTGCATGAGGATGTGGGAGGCCACCGACTTGTGCATATGAGCGCGTCCGAAGAGACAACTGACGCAGGAATCGCCTGGGCCGCGGCCGCTATCCCGAGGCACTACGCAGCCTCCAGGCCACTCGCTTCGATCCTTAAAGGACTCGGCAAACCGGCTGCCGCGGAGTATTTGGAAGGCAAGTTGCCGACGGGAAAGAATACGCGTTCCGGTGACCTCGGGGAAATCATCGGAACCCAGTATGCCGCGCGAGAGCTCGGCTACCGGATGGTCGCTCGGCTGAGATGGAAGGACCACCGCGAAATGCCGATGCGTGGCGACGATATAATCGGCGTCAGGGCGAAGCAAGCTGGACCGCTCGAGTTCTTGAAAGGAGAAGCGAAGAGTCGCACTAAGCTAACGAATACAACTGTTGCTGAGGCGGACGAGGCATTGCAGCGAGACAACGGACGTCCATCGCCGCATGCACTGTTGTTTTTTGCGGATCGCCTTGAAAGTCAGGGTGAGGTCGATCTGGCGAATAGGATATACGCTGCGCTTCTCTCGGAGAGGATTGCGCAACGGCAGGTCCTTCAGCTCCTATTCACCTTCACAAGTAGCGATCCAAGCGACCTTCTTCGTCGAAATACTGAGACTTACAGCGGAAAAATTACGCGCCGCGTGGTTGGCCTGCGAGTGCCCGGGCTCCAAAATTTTGTAGCCGCTGCATATACAAAGGTAGTGGCCGATGCCAGAAAACCTTGAGGATATCGAGGGTGCGATTCGGGCGGCACTAGCGCCAGGATTCCGAGAAGGTCTTCTCACCCGCGGCGAGGCGCGCGGAATGATTTGGCGAGACGGCTTACTGCCGGAGAACGCACCTACATTTGGTTCGCTATTGGATTACAACCTATTGGCCTATGGTTACGCACTGTTGGCCAACGGATTGCGGCTTATTGAGTCAGAGGGGTCCCGGGAGCTTAGTCGACGGGCATTCGAAAATGCCGCTAGTGCGATCGAGGCTGTCGTTGCGCGGGGGCCGGACACCGATGATCGGGGATTTCACCTGGTCGTAGCTGCGGCAGCATATCACCTGGGCAGCTTCTCCGCTCGCGCGTACTCGCTTCTCTACACCCGACACAATTCAGCGGAGACGACAGCGAGCGAACATTGTCTAGTGCTGCTCATGCTGAGGAATTTCGAAGGCATCCTTGAGTTGATCTCTACTTGGCGGGCAGAAACAAGCGCGTCGGATTCTGAACTACTTGCTGTCCTCCAAGATATTGACGGGAGGGAAGATAGCGAAGGTTTTTCCCAAGACGAAGATGCGAATGATGTCATCGACGTAGTGGATCTGGCGCTCACCGATGGGTTTATGGCAGCGATGAACGTCGCGATTCTTGCCTTTGAGAGAGGAGAATCCGGGCTTATCGAAGACGCCTTGAGTCGATTGAGGACCGGATTGGAGGCCGCCGGAGAACTAAACATGGTTCCCCAGTGGTGGTGTCATAGGCTCGCTATTCACCTGCTCGGCGGGCTTTGGCTGGTCAGCTTCCATACGGTTATTCCTCATGGTCCCGTGGACAGCGGCGGGTGGAAACAGTTGCGCGCAACTTTCATCGCGTCGCTGCTCAGGAGGCGTCGGTCCGAGATTGAGCTGTGGCCATCTCAGCTCGACGCAGCGGCGCGTGTCCTCGATACACACGACAACCTGGTTCTCTCGCTCCCCACGAGCTCAGGAAAAACCAGGATAGCTGAACTTTGCATTCTCGCCACCGTAGCGGAGGGAAAACGAGTCGTAGTCGTGACTCCGTTGCGAGCCCTGTCCGCCCAGACTGAATCGATCCTCGAACGCACATTTATACCGCTGGGAAAGACCGTTTCCTCGCTCTACGGCACGACGGGTCTAAGCGAGGTAGACCAGAATATCCTGGGGAAGCGCGACATAGTCGTGGCCACTCCGGAGAAGCTCGACTTCGCCTTGCGTAACGATCCCGTCCTATTGGACGATGTCGGCCTTGTCGTGCTGGATGAGGGCCACATGATCGGACAGGGCGATCGCGAGGTGCGATACGAAGTCCAAGTGCAACGTCTGCTACGTCGCCCCGATGCCGCAGGCAGAAGAATTATCTGTCTCTCAGCCATACTTCCTGAACGTGAGAAAGTGCAGGATTTTGTAAATTGGGTCACCGATGATCAACCTGACGGCCTGATAGCAAGCTCTTGGCGGCCCACCACCCTAAGGTATGGTGATGTCGTTTGGCAAGGTGAACACGCCCGTTTAACGGTGACCGTTGGTGATCAAAAGCCGTTCATTCCTCGATTCCTTTCGGCATTCGTTCCGCCGCGCGGGCGGCGGAGAAAACCCTTCCCTAGCAACCAACAGGAACTAAGTCTCGGCGCAGCTTGGAAATTCGTGGAAGAAGGGCAGACTGTCTTGATCTTCTGTCCATTGAGGAGATCGGTCAATGCGTTAGCCGCACTGATCGTCAAACTCAATAAACAAGGCGCTCTGAATGGTGTTTTCGAAGGTGACTCAGCTCAGTTGAGCACGGCTTTGACGATCGGTGAGGAGTGGCTGGGACCCGACCATTCGATTCTGAAATGCCTGAAGTTGGGTGTTGCCATCCACCATGGCTCTCTTCCTACTCCATATAGAAAGGAAATCGAGCGGCTTCTCCAGCAGGGCGCCTTGAAGGTCACTGTCTCCTCACCGACTCTCGCCCAAGGGTTGAATCTTTCAGCCAGTGTGCTGATTGTTCACAGCATCTGGAGGAATCGCTCTATAATTGAAGCATCCGAATTTAGAAATATCGTCGGTAGGGCAGGGCGAGCCTTCGTGGATTCCATCGGCTTGGTGCTACACCCATTCTACGAGAATAGTAGTCGAGCGCGAAGAAACTGGAAAGATCTCGTTGAGGACAACGCTCGCCGTGACATGAGTAGTGGGCTGATGCAACTAGTGATCAGCCTGCTCGCCCGCATGCAGCGACGGCTTGGCGTCGAAGATTTCGATACGCTAGTCGAATACGTGGCAGGCAGTGCGGCATGGTCATTTCCTGAGATTTCTGATGAGGACGAGCAAACGACCATCACTGCCAAGAGTTCGTGGCAGGCGTCCCTGTCCAGTCTCGACTGTGCTCTACTCAGTCTCCTGAACGACTCAGCAGTCGAGGAGGCTGGTATCGAAGTTGCCCTAGACAACGCGCTCGCTTCTTCTCTTTGGGCACGGAGTCTGGCACGCCGTGATAGGTCCGTTCAAACGGTGTTGCGTGCGGGTATTGTCGGTCGCGCACGCTTCCTCTGGACCGAATCGACCCCGGCTCAGCGGCGTGGTTACTTTCTTGCCGGCGTTGGTCAAGAAACCGGAAGAAAGCTGGATCAACACGCGGATGCACTTAACCGGAACCTGCACGCCGCCGATCAGAACATAATAGAGGGTGCCGACCAAGAAGCTATCGAAGCTATCACTCGTTTTGCTGACATCGCTCTCACTATTTATCCATTCGCGCCACATAAACTTCCCGAGGATTGGCAGGGCACCCTTGCAGGGTGGCTACAAGGCAGAGCGGTTGCAGAGATCGCCACGGGTGATGCTGTAGATGCGCTTGAGTTTATAGAGGATACACTGGCCTACCGGTTGCCGTGGGCGATGGAAGCTGTCCGCGTTCGAGCGTCTGCCCATAACGATGCGGGCGATTCCGAGTTTCTGGTCGCACCGAATGAGGGCCACGCGGTCGCGGCTGTTGAATCTGGCACTTTAAACCGTTCTGCCGCTCTGCTCATGCGCGCAGGTTTCTCATCAAGGTCAGGAGCGCTGGCAGCCGTCTTGTCCGCGTACGGTCAGTTCACGACGTTGGTCGAGCTTTACCAATGGCTGGACTCGGAGGATGTGCGGCGACGCTCGGATGACATTGATTGGCCCACACCCTCTACACACGAACTTTGGATTGGGTTTGTCAATCGTAATTCGGCCGCCGAGAAGAAGGCGTGGACTCATACTATCGAGTTCGCCACAGTTACTTGGTTCACTGGCCACCAGCCAAAAATAGGGTCACCGTACAGGGCGGTGTCCCGGGCTGGGGAAACCTTCCTCGAAACACCGGATGGCGAACGTATCGGAATGCTCGCTGAGCCGCTCAATCCCGAAAAGCTAGGCCTCCTCGTAGTTACGGGCACTTCCACTGGAGACAGTGTCGAGCTCAGCTACAGGGGGCCATCAGATCTGTATGGGTAGCGCGGGGATATCGGCGATGCGCCTGAAGGACATTGTTGCGGAGCATATGCTCGCAACACACCTGGCCTGTGTTGCCCTGACAGGACCGTCGGCTCAGAGGGTCCTTGGGGCGATAGCAGTGCTAGGCCATGCCTGATGTTGTGCGGGTGAGCTATGTCCGAAGATTCTGCCAGATCAGGTGCCATTTGTGCAGGCAGTAGCACATATTTGTCAGTCCCTTGGGGTACAAATATTACGACGAAAGGGCGACACGATGCGCGACAGGGACGACGAGACGGTACCGAATCCCAACGGTTGTCGATGGTGCGGTGTTGACCGGGAAGAGCATCTCCAGCGCTGGGCGCCGGCCGTCAAATGGCACACGTGGGTCGAGCCCACAACTGCACAGCGAAAGAAGCGGATGCTGGCGCGGCGGGCCAGACATACTCGATCGGTCGATGATCTGTTAGCCAGCTAATGCTCGAAGGTCGGCGAAGATATCCCGCAGCTCGTTTGGCACATCATCCGGATGTTCAAGTCGGATTGCTACCTCCCACAACATCGCAGGCTTACCTGAGGGGTGCTTGTCGCTGTGCTCCCTAAGCATGCGCTCGACCCCCGCGCTGAACTTGCTTTTTCCACGGTGCTCGGCGAAGTGCTCGGGTGTCCAGCCGTCACTCCGCGGCCAAGCTGAATTCGCCGTCCGCGCCCAGGTCTCGTCGTCGAACAGCTCCTCCAGCTCTTCGACGCCTGAACGCTGGCCCAGCATCCGGGTGACTGCGTCGGTGTTGCGGCCGAAGTGTCTGGCGAGGTTGCTTCGATTGAAGCTGCGATTTTTTCTTTCGCTGTCCGCGTCGATCATCAGCATCACACTTCGCCCGTGTTTGTGGAGATAGCTGGCGAGCTGCAGTGCGCCGTCGTTACCGCCGCAGGCCCACAACGCGATCCCTGCGGCCTGTAGCTGTAAGCCCTCTGACAGGCTGAACAGAATCGGGATCACCAACTGTTCGGTCTCGCCTTCGACCGCGAGAAAACAACGTTCATGAAGCAAGACTGAGTTGCGGAGGCCGACTGCGGCTGCTACTGCACCGAGGTGACGGTCGAACTCGGCATGTTCGGCAGTGCCCAAGCGTTGCATCATGGTCCGGCGTGCGCCGTCCAATTTGAGCAGCACCACATCACAGATGTCCACACCGTCGATGAGGTTCATGGAGTGCGTCGCAACGACAACGTTGATGTGCTTCGCTACCCCTTGTCTGCGGATAATTTCCATGACTTCGCGCTGGAAATGATAATCCAGGTGTGTATCGGGTTCGTCGTAGGCAACAATCAACTGAACCTGAGGCTTGACGTCCGGACCCTCCTCGTTGTCGACAGGTCCGGTCAGCAGATCGCTGGTCCCCTCCCACACCGCCATTGAGATGCGACGAGCGCTGCCGCGCCCGGAATGGTCCAACCGCACCTGTTCGCCGGATGCTCGCTCCAAGCGGAGGGCAGTCGAGCGCAAGGCCGGTGTGAAGATTACGTCGGGTTGGACGGTGACGGTGGCGATGTCATTGCAGCGCTCGACAATGTGGTCCGCCAGTGGCTTCGCATCGATACTCAGCCGCTCGCGTGCGTCCGTCTCCAACTCGCGAATACGTCCTTTAAAGCCATCTTCTGCCATGTAGCTCTTGAAACGTGTCGTTAGCACTGAGCGGATCGCGGCCTCTGGATCTGCCGAGTGCCCCTCAAATTCCGCGATTCGCGGAAGTCGGTTCGTCAGGTCAGGAGGTATTCCACTCCAGCCTTCATTGCTGGAATTTTCTCGTCCATAGTCGACCAGCCATTCCAACAGTTGCGGCTTCGCAAACTTCGCCAGATTTGTAGACGGGTGTCCGAGCCTGGACGCCAGAGCCTTGAGTTCAGGCAACCGCTTCTCGCTGAGATCCCGCAGTTCCTCGTTGTCGGGGACCGGCCCCCAGAGATCGTACCGAGGCGTGAGGTCCTCGTCGGCCCAGCGCCGTAGCCGCACACTCGCGGGCAGGCTGAACTTCTGCTGCTCCCACGTGTCCAGATGGAAATCGCCGATTACCTCGGTAATTGCACAGCGGCCGCCGGACTCGCCGGACAGGTAGGTCCGGTCATCGCCTGTCAAGGTGTGGGACCCGAGGAGGAACGCCAGAGCGCTGAGCGCAGCGGACTTTCCGCCGTCGTTGGGGCCGGCGAGGATCGTCGGACTGCCGATCGGAATGTCCGTGACATCTGCGAGTGAACGAAACCCACGCACAGAGTACTTCTGAAGGTGCACTTGCCAACCATCCTGGGCCGATTGTCGTGCAGGTCATTTCCCGACCCATCGCCCAGACCTCACGCGGGCGGTGGTTCACAGAAGATACCAGCAGCAGCGGCGTGTGCAGAATCGGCGTGCGTATCCATCATCGCGCCTGGTGGTCGATATGCGGCAAACAGCGCGCCCCCTGAACTCGTGTGTGCCAGAAGCGTAAACACCAGCCTCAGCCTCGGCTCGACACCATTCCGTAGCGTGGATCCTGTCAGCCTACGTTTGGTCCGGACCTTGAAGTGTCCCCGGCGCCTTCATCGTGCGTCGGACTGGTCCAATGTTGTTCGCGGAGTGTTCGGCGTCGGATTTTTCCGGTCTGTGTCTTAGGCAGTTCTGCAACGATTCTCACCACCCTAGGGCGCTTATAAGGCGCGAGCCTGTCTCGGGCGAACGAAACCAATTCGTCAGTTTGGGCGCTGTGTCCGTCCTTCAGCGATACATAGGCAGCCACAGACTCTCCGCGATATTCATCGGGAAGGCCTATAACCGCTGCTTCGAAGACCGCCGCGTGCTGGTAGAGGATGTCCTCTACCTCGCGCGGCCAAACCTTGTATCCCGAAACGTTGATCTGGTCTTTGATCCGGTCGACCAGGTATACCCAACCCGCTTCGTCTACGATCGCGCTGTCTCCGGTTCGGAGACGACCTTCGGGCAGGGCGGTTTCAGATTCTTTTGTTTTGCGCCAGTATCCGCGGATGACCTGGGAGCCGGTGACGACCAGTTCGCCTTGGCTGCCGCGTGGGAGGGTGTCGCCTTCTGGGTCGACCACCTCGACGTTCACTCCCGGGAGCGGTAGTCCAATGGACAGAGTGCCGCTGTCCGGATCGACCGGGGCGCTCGTTCCCGGCGGGACTGCCGTAACTGCCGAGGAGGTTTCTGTCATGCCGTAGGCGTTGTGGATGTAGTGGCCGAAGCGTTCCTGGAAGCGGGCGACCGTGCTCGGTGGGACCGGGGCGCCCCCGCTGTACAGAGTCTTGACGGTGGAGAAGTGTTCGGCCGTGGCGTAATCCGAGTTCATCATCGCGTTGAAGGCGGTGATGGAGCCGATGGTGTAGGTGACGCCGTGTTCGCGGAGGGCGTCGACGGCTACGTCGGTGGTGAAGCGGCCGGTGAAGACCAGGGAGGTTCGTTCCGTGAGGGCGAGGGCGCCGATGACGACGGCTCCGGTGATGTGGAACAGCGGGGCCAGGGCGTAGACCACGTCGCCGGGGGTGATGCCGGCGAGTTCGGCGAAGCTGGTGGTTACCGCGCGGACGTTGGCGTGCGAGTTCATCGCGCCTTTGGGCGGGCCGGTGGTGCCGGAGGTGTAGGCGAGGAAAGCGAGGTCGTCGCCGTGTACCTGGACCGATGGGGGTTTCCGGCCGGTGTACTCGTGGGCCAAAGTGAGCAGGTCGGCGTTGGGTGCGTCGGCACGATGGTCCGCCGATACCTCGGTGGCAGCAGTGGTTTCGTGCTTGAAGACGCGGGGGTCGTTGCGGGACTGGAGGTCCGACTCCGCGGTGCCGAGTACCCACCCGACTGCGGTGCCCTCGACGTCCTCCCGGACCTGCCGCATATCGCGGTCGGTGGTGATGATCCCGACCGGTTCGGCATCGCTGACCAGTTCGCGGAGTTCGCGGCCGCGATACATCGGGTTGAGCAGTAGGGCGATCGCGCCGAGTTTCCACAGGGCGAGCAGGACGAGCGCGTATTGCGGGATGTTCTGGAGGTGGATGCCCACCCGCTCCCCGTGGCCCACGCCGCGGTCGGCGAAAGCGGCCGCGAGTGCGTCGGCGAGGTCGTCGGTTTCGCGGACGGTGAGGGTGGTGTCGAAGTAGACGAGGGCAGGGGCGTCGGGTTCGTGCTGGACCCGGTCGTTCCAGGCCGCCACGAGTGTGGCGAAGTGTTGGGTTACCTCTCGCGGGCGGGACGCCCCGCCCGCCGCACCCTCATCAAATGCGGCGGACGGGGCTTTCCCGGTGTTACCGGTGGTCATGCAGGGAGTTCCTTGCGGCTGGTTTCGCGGATGGTGGCGACGGTGAGGAGGCCGATGGCGCAGACGCCCATCACCCAGTAGGCGGGCGACATCGCGTTGCCGGTCGATTCGACGAGCTGGGCGGCGACGTAGGGGGCGGTGCCGCCGGCGGCGATGGTGCCGATATTGAAGCCCAGCGAGACGCCGGTGTAGCGGACCGTGCGGGGGAAGAGTTCGGTGAACAGCGGGAACGCGGGGACCTGGACTACGCCGTTCAGCACCATGTAGACGAAGTAGACGAGGCCGATCACGACGATGCTGCTCGTCGCGCCCATGATCATGAAGGCGGGCAGCGCGATCACGACGTAGGCGAGGTAGCCGGCGATGAGGACCGGTTTGCGGCCCCACCTGTCGGTGGCCATACCGCTGAGCGGGAAGGTGGCGCAGGCCAGGGCGATGGCGACGGCGGAGGTCCAGTAGACGGAGTCTTTGGAGAAGCCGAGGTCGTTGATCAGGTAGACGCTGAAGTAGGTGAGGCCGATATAGCCGGAGCCGTTCATGGCGATGGCGACACCGACGACGCGGGCGACGGACCACGGGTTCTTGGTGACGGTGTCGAGCAGCGGGCTCTTGGTGACCTGCTGCTTTTCGGCCATCTCCTCGAATTCGGGGGTGTCCTCGAGCTTCATCCGGACGCGGAGACACACGTAGGCGAGGGGCAGGGCGAGCAGGAACGGGATACGCCAGCCCCAGGATTCCATCTGCTCATCGGTGGTGATGAGGGCTACGACGCCGACGACGGCGGCGGCCACGGCGAAGCCGAGGGTGGAGCCGACGGGTGTGAAGGAGCCGAAGAAACCACGCTTACGCGGTGGTGCCGATTCGGCGATATAGGTGGCCGCGCCGCCGACTTCGCCGCCGGCGGAGAAGCCCTGGGCGAGGCGGACCAGGACCAGCAGGATGGGGGCGAGGATGCCGACGGCGGAGCTGGTGGGCAGCAGGCCGAGGATGCCGCAGGCCACGCCCATGCTGACCACGGTGATGACGAGGGCGTGGCGGCGGCCGCGGCGGTCGCCGAGGCGGCCGAAGAAGATACCGCCGAGGGGGCGGGCCACGTAGGCGACGCCGAAGACGGCGAGGGTCGACAGGATCGACACCGCGGAATTCTCTGAGGGGAAGAAGAGGGGTGCGATGGTGACGGCGAGGAAGCCGTAGACCGCGAAGTCGTAGTACTCGATGAGGGTGCCGACGCCGCCGGCGATGGCGGCGCGGCGGGCTACCGAGTTCGACTTCTTCGCTGCTGTCGCCACCAGCGGTCCGGAGGGGCGGAGGTCACTGGACCCGACGCGAGGTTCTGTGTTCGTCATTGAATCTGTCTTTCGCGTGCGTGCTCGGCGAGCAGGAGTTCATACGAACCACCGGCTTCGATGACCTTGATGGTCCGCGGGCTCGGTGGGGTTCCGACCAGGTCGGTTCCCTCGGGCAGGCGCAGGGTGGCGGTGCGCCAGTCGAGGGCCACGGGGTCGTCGACCTTTACCGAGGTCGAGACGCCGGGGATCGTGATCAACGGCATGCCGTTGAAGGTCTCGCCGCGCCAGAAGCCGGGCGAGAAGGATTCCGCGACGATCGCCGAGATTCCCGCGTTGCGGAGGGCGACCATGGGTGGATAGTGCGGATGACCGTAGCCGAAGTTGCGACCGCCGACGATGATATCGCCGGGGCGGACGCGGTCGGTGAAGGTGGGGTCGTAGGCCTGCATACACACCGAGCGCAGGTGGTCGGGGTCGTAGGACTTGATATTGGAGACGCCGACGACGAGGTCGATATCGAAATCGTCGCCGAAGATCCAGGCGACCTTGCCTTCGATGATGTCGGGCGGTGGGGGATAGGCGCTCACCGGGCCGACTCCTGGATCGTGCCGGCCAGGGCGCTGGCGGCGACGGTGTAGGGGGAGCCCATGTAGATGTTGGCGTCGGGGCTGCCCATCCGGCCGGAGATGTTCAGGACGCCGGTGGAGATGCAGTTCTCGCCGGGTTGCAGGGGTTTCTGGTAGCCGAAGCAGAAATCACAGCTCGATATGTTGATATGTGCACCTGCGGCGCGGAGGACGTCGAGGATGCCTTCTCGCTCGGCCTGCTCGTACACCTTCTGTGAGGTGGGGACGACATTGAGTTCGACGCCGGGGGCTACCTTGCGACCGTCGAGGACCAGGGCGGCGGCGCGCAGGTCTTCGATGCGGCCGCTGGCGCAGGAGCCGATGAAGGCTTTCGTGATGGGGATGCCGGCGAGTTCCTGGGCTGTCTTGGTGTTGACGGCGCGGGCCGAGCCGGGGAGCACGACGCGAGGGGTGAGGGTCGCGAGGTCGATCTCGTAGCGGGCGGCGTAGGTGGCGTCGGTGTCGGGATAGACCGGGTCGAAGCTGCGGCGGGCGACCTTGTTCGCGTAGGCCAGCGACATCTCGTCGGGTTCGAAGATCGCGGAGACGGCGCCGGTGAACATGGCCATTCCGCACAGGCCCTGGCGGTGGTCGATGGCCATCGAGCGGGCGCCGGGGCCGCCGAACTCCATCACCTGATGGGCGCAGCCGTCGGCGCCGACCATATCGATGATGGTGTGCACGAGGTCGCGGCTGTCGACGCCGGGCGGGAACTCGCCGACCAGGTCGAAGCGGGTGGTGGCGGGGATATCGACGAAGACCTGGCCGGTGACCCAGGCTTCGATGAGGTCGCGGCGGATGCCCCAGCCGAGCGCGCCGAAGGCGCCGATACCGCTGATATGGCCGTCGAAGTGGACGAGGAATTCGCCGGGAATGGCCAGGCCGAGTTCGGCGGTGAGCTGGTGGCCGATACCGCGACCTTCGTGCAGTTCGATGCCGTAGAACTCGCACCAGTCGCGGGTGACCTGGTGGACTTCGAGCTCTTTCTCGTTGCCCTTCGTCAGCATGTGGTCGATGAAGACGATGTAGCGGCTCGGGTCTTCCAGCTCGGTGATTCCGAAGTCCTCGCGCATCTGGCGGAACATCACATCGGTGTAGCCGGGGAAGTCGTAGGCGATCATGCGCGCCGGATGCACCGGGTGGTTCTCGCCGGCGCGAACCGTGTCCTGATCCGAGGCGCGGCCCAGGATCTTCTCCGTCATCGTGTAGCCCACGGCGATTACTGCTCCTTCGCGGGTAGGTACTTGTTCTGCATGGCCTCGACCTCGGGGAAGCCGATCAGTTCCACGAATTCGTGGTGCTGGAGCGCATCGGCGCTCACCTTGGCCGGTGCTTCGCCCGCGGCCAGCCGTTTCAAGGTGGCCTGGGCTGCTCCGGCCACCGCCATCAGGACCTGGGTGGGGAGCAGGGCGAGGCGGACGCCGACCTGGTCGAGGATTTCGGGGGTGAAATCGCGTTCGGTCCAGGTGGAGGCTGTAAGGGTAGCCATGAGCGGTACGCCGACCTCCTCGTGGCAGCGCTGCCACTGCTCGACGGTTTCGAAGGTCTTGGTGACCGGCATGATCATGTCCGCGCCGGCCTCGACGTAGGCCTGGGCGCGGCGGAGGGCGTCGTCGCCGCGGGCGTCGGTGCGGGCGATGAGCAGGACGTCGTCGGGGATCGAGTCGCGGACGGCGCGGATCTTGCCGGTGGCCTCGGGGACGGTGATCAGGTCTACGGGGTCGCCTACGCAGATGGGGCAGGACTTGGGGGAGACCTGGTCTTCCATGAACATTCCGCCGACACCGGCGTCGACGAACTTGGTGGCGGTGCGGGCGGCGTTGACCGCATTGCCATAGCCGGTGTCTATATCGGCGACCAGGGGCAGCTTGGAGGATTCGCGGATCGTGCGGACTGCCTGGAGGTTCTCGGTCTGGGTGTAGAGCTCGGCATCGGGGAGGCCGAGGGCTGCCGATACCGCGAAGCCCGAGGCGCACAGGGCGCTGAAACCGGCCTGTTCGGCGAGGCGGGCGGTGAGGCCGTCCCATACGCCGGGGGCGTAGACGAGTCCGTTGGACGTGAGGTCTTTCAAGGTCGGGCTGCGCACCAGTCCACTCTCCGTTTCGCAATGCGGAATGCGTTTCGTTTTCTGCTACGAGGACGGTAAGGTGGTGGGGGTCACAAAGTCAACCCCGATCGGCCGATGTGTTCGTAAGGTGGCGGCATCGATCGCACGAACCGTGGAAGCGAGTGAGAAGCAGTGGCTGTGCCCACCCCGCCGAAGGCGGCTGTGCCCACCGAGTCGGAGCCGACGGCAGGTCGTGACGTGGTGGGCGCTGTTCTCAAGGCGTGCACGCTGCTCGGTCACTTCAGTGCCGAACGGCCCGTCTGGACGCTGAACGACCTCACCACGGCCAGCGGGATGAACAAGACCACGGTCTTCCGCCTGATGGCCACGCTGATCCAGGCGGGGTGGGTGGACCGCACCGACGAGGGTGCCTACCGGGTGGCGATGCCGGTCTTCGAGATCGGGTCCGCGGCGCTGGCGAAACTCGATATCCGTTCGGCGGCAAAGCCGTTCATGTCGGAACTGGCGACCGCTTTCGGGAACACCGCCTACCTGATGGTGCCCGCGGAGCAGGGCGCGGTGTGCATCGATCTGCTCGAGGGCCGCAACTCGCTCGTGGTGGCCGGGATCAACGTCGGATCGGTGATGCCTTACCACGCGGCAGCGGGACCCACGGTGATGCTCGCGCATTCGAAAGCGCTGCAGGACAAATGGTTGACGGACAGTCTGCCGTCGATCACCGACCGCACGATCACCGATGCGGAGCGGCTCGCCGAGCATCTCGCGGAGATCCGGGAAGCCGGCTATTCGCTGAGCCACTCCGACTATTTGCCGGGGGTCGCCGCGGTGGCGGCGCCGATTCTCGGGCGCGACGGGTCGGTGGTCGCGTCGATCAGCGTGGGCGGGCGGGCCGAGGAATTCGAGGGTGAGGCGCTCGCGGCGAAGATCGAGCGGGTATGCGACGCCGGAGCGCGGATCACCAGGATTGTGCAAGCTCTACCGCGGGGTTGAGGGACTGCCGACGATCCGTCGGCGGCGTTTCGTCCTGTCAGCCCCTGCGCGCGTCGATCAAGCCTTGGATATCGATCTTCTTCATCGCGTGGATGGCGGACAAGATCCGTTGGCCCGCTTCCGGATCGGCGTCGGCGAGCAACTCGTTCATCGCTTTCGGCAACACCTGCCAGGTGATTCCGAAACGGTCGGTGAGGGAACCGCCGGGCCCTTCGCTACCGCCGTCGGTCAGGCCCGCCCAGAGAGCGTCGACCTCCTCCTGGGTGTCGCAGTCGGCGTACAGCGAAATGGCCCCGGTGGAGGTGAACCGGGGTCCGCCGTTGTAGGCGATGAAGCGCTGACCCTCGAGTTCGAATACGACCGTGGTGGCCGTGCCGTCCGGGGCCCGCTGAATATCGCGGACGGCGGAGTCGGCGAACAACCCCGTGTAGTGGTCGGCGGCTTCTTCGGCGCGGCCGTCGAACCACAGGAAGGTACACACCTGCATTACTGATCTCCTCGGTTACGAGTCGGTGGGGTCAGAGGGAGAGGGCCGGGTAGTTCTCGAGTTCGACGCTGTGTGCCAGCTTGTCCATGCCACGGGGAACGAACCGCTTCGGCAGGTACGGGAGCAGGCGCACCGATCCGTTGCGCAGCCAGAGCTGGGTACGGGAGTCGGGCATCAGGCCACCGTCGCCTGCGCCGCGGGCGAATTCCTGTGCCCGGTCGGCGAATCCGCGCATTGCGCGTTCGTAGGCGGGATAGGCGAGGCGGTGATCACCGTCGGCGGCGGCGAGTTCGCCGGCCAGGATGTAGGCGCCCACAAGGGCGAGGCTGGTGCCGATACCGGACATGGGGGAGGCGCAATAGCCGGCATCGCCCAGCAGCACCGTCCGGCCGCGTGCCCACGTGTCCAGATGAACCTGGTGCACCCGGTCGAAGTAGAAATCGGGGGCGTCCCAGATGGCCGGCAGGATCCGCGGGATCTCCCAGCCGTCGCCTTCGAAGGTGCGAACCACCAGCCGTTTCTGCTCGTCGATATCGTCGATCGACAGCGGCTCCGAACGCAGGAAGAACCCGGCGACCGCCGTGCCCGGTTCGGCCCGGGGGCGCAGGCCGGCGGTGCGGCCGGGGCGGCCGTTTCCCGCGGGCATCGTGTACATCAATTGCCAGCCGTCGAGGTCGAGTGTCGTCGGCACGGTGAAAAGCGATACATAGCAGCCGAGGTCGTGGAGATAGTCCTCGTCGGGACCGAATACGAGGCGGCGGGCGCTGGACCGCACGCCGTCCGCGCCGATCAGCAGGTCGTAGCGCCCGGTCCGGCCACTGTTGAATTCCACGTGTACGCCGTGCTCGTCCTGCCGGACCGCGCCGATCGAGTCGCCGAAAATGTAGTCGGTGACACCGTGGGTCGTGTCGTAGAGAATGCGGGCCAGATCGGTACGCAGTATCGCCATCTCGGCGACCGGTCCGCCCGAATCACCGAATACGTCGGTGCTCATCGTCGCCACGTGCTTACCGGCGCCGTCGATGAACGCCATCCCGCGGGCCCCGGTATGTGCCCGGCGCACCTGGGCCACGATGCCCATCCGCTCGGCGACCTGCCGGGCGGTGCCACGGATATCGACCGCGTGACCACCCGTGCGCGGCTCGGGGGCGCGCTCCACGACGGTGGGGTGGAAGCCGTACCGGTGTAACCAGTACGCGAGGGTGGGTCCGGCGATACCGGCACCGGATATCAGGATGTTGCGGTTGTGCACAGGTCCTCCTGTGGTCTGGTCGAGGTCGACGACTCGTGTCGGCACGGGGAAGCCGTCCCGGTTTCTCCAGGGAACCCGGGGCGATTGCGGAGATGGGGATTCGCGACGAAGCGGCGCGTACGGTGTATCGGTGCCGCGGTCCAACGGTAGCGTGATGCACTGTCCCGGGCCATTTTCGGCGCCGAATAGTGCACTAGTTCGTCGGTGTTGGTGCTCTAGTACACTTCGGGTTGGTGCGGGGGACTCGACAGATCGGAAACCATGTCCTTGCCGACGCAGCGCCGGGATGCCCGGTATCAGGTGATCGCGGGCGAGATCCGTGCCCGGATCGTGAACGGTGAGCTGCGGCCCGGCGATCGGGTGCCCTCCATCCGGCAGATCGCCGGTCGCTGGGGAGTCGCCATCGCGACCGCGACCAAGGTACTCGCCGCGCTACGCGATGAGGGCCTGGTCGAAGCGCGGGTGGGCGCGGGCACGGTGGTCGCCGCACCCCGCCGGCGGTCCGCCGCCGCGGGTTACGACAGGTTGCCGCTGTCGCCCGCGGACGGGCGGGCCGAACCTCGAAAGCGGTTGCTGGGCAGCGCGATCGCGATCGCGGATACCGAAGGGCTCGACGCGGTCTCGATGCGCCGGCTGGCCGCCGAACTCGGGGTCGGGCCGATGTCGCTGTACCGGTTTGTCGCGAACAAAGACGAACTGCTCACCCAGATGGCCGATGAGGTGTTCGGTGAGCTGCGGCTACCGGAACCGGGGTCGCGGGGGTGGCGCGCCGACCTCGAATGGCTCGCCCGCCGGCAGTGGCAGCTGTGCCGGCGACATCTCTGGCTACCCGAGGTCATCTCGTTCACCCGGCCGCTGCCGGCGCCCAACATGATGGCCCAGACCGAATGGGTGCTGCGCGCCCTCGACGGTCTCGGTCTCTCGCCGGCCGCCCGGATGCACGAGGCGCTCACCCTGCACGGACTGGTCGTCGGCTCGGCGCTGTCGATGGCGGAGGAAGCCGAGGCGGAGCGGGACACCGGCCTCACCCTGGCCGGCTGGCGCGCCGCCCAGCGCGCCCGGCACCACCACCTCCTGGCGACCGGTGAATTCCCCCTGCTGGCCTCGCTGTCGGCAGACGCCGTGACGGATCCGGAAGGCCTGTTCGAATACGGTCTCGCGCGTCACCTGGACGGTTTCGCGGCGCTGGTGTCCCGGTAGCGTGCCGGAATTCCGGTCGCGGGGCCGGTGTTGTCGCAAGTGATCGTGCTTGTGACGGCCGCCCGGGAGGAGAGCCAGGTGAAGATCCGCTTCGGTATCGGGACGGGTTCGGAGACCGATCCGGAGGATCTGCCCGCGCTGGTGGATCGGCTCGAGGAGGCGGGTGTCGATTCGTTGTGGTTCTCCGAACTCGTCTATTCACCCGCCGTCGATCCCGTGGTGGGGATGGCGGTGGCGCTGGCACGTACCGAACGGCTGAAGGTGGGCACCTCGGTGGCGATCCTGCCGGGCCGGCATCCGGTGCTGGTGGCCAAACAGCTGGCGTCGCTGGCGGTGCTCGCGCCCAAGCGGGTGCTGCCGGTATTCGGGCTCCGGCCGGCGGGCGCCGGTGAACTCGATCTGTTCCCGGTGACGGGCCCGCGGGGTGCCGTATTCGACGAATCGCTGCGGTTGCTGCGTGCCGTGCTGCGCGAGGACCGGGTGGATTTCGACGGCGACCATTTCTCGGTGCGCGGAGCCGGAGTGGGGAAGCGACCGGCCCGGCCGCTGGATATCTGGCTCGGTGGCCGGGCGCCGGGAGCCTTCCGGCGCATCGGCCGCTTCGGCGACGGCTGGCTGGGCAGCTTCCTCACCCCGGACGAGGCCGCGGCCGGGGTGGCGGCGATCAATACCGAAGCGGCCGCGGCCGGCCGGGAAATCGAGGACGACCATTTCGGCATCACCCTGCTACTCGCCGAGGACGGCGTGCCGGCGCAGTTGGCGGCAGGGATCCGGCGGCAGCGCCCGGAAACCGACCCCGCGGACCTGGTGGCGGGGAGCTGGCCGGAACTGCACCGGCTGATCGATCGCTATATCGCCGCCGGGCTCAGCAAGTTCGTGGTGGTGCCCGCGGGTGGCGGCCCGGCCGACGGCTTCCTGGACCGGTTCGTCACCGAACTTCTTCCCCGCCAGAACTGACGGTGGCGTGCCGGACGCGCGCCGGAGAACTCGCCGGCCGCACCGGTGTGACCTGCGCGCCACGCCGGAACTGCTCGCCCGGTTGGTCGCCGAACGCGACCGGATAGCGCCGGCCGGCGAAATGGTCGGTGCCGGCAGGTGGGTCGACGCGGTGATCGCCGGTGCCACGACGAATCTGCTCACCGGCCGACCGGTCCTGCCGGAACGAGCCGCCGGACAAGGGGTGACCGGTCCGGCGCCGCGGACGATCGCGCCCCGCGAGCGCGGTGAAGCTGTAGTCCGGTGACGCGAAAATAATTGAGCGACTTATCAATTCACCCGAAACCGGCCTCCCGGCTCGGTGGGGTAGTGGCGGTTTCTGCTGTCCGTGCCAGGTGATCGCGGTACCGCGATGCAACTCATTGCTTGACGTGATGCGGCTCACCGGGCTACGGTCCAAACCGTCAGACGGTTTCTGAAACCGTATAGCGGTGTTGGAGGATTGATGGCTGAGCCTGGGGTGCGCGTGCTGGGTCGCGCGTGCGACGTACTGGATTGCTTCACCGAAGCCGCGCCTCGTCTCGGCGTGGCGGATATCCGCAGTCGTACGGGTCTGCCCGCGACCACCGTGGCGCGGATCGTCTCGACCCTCCAGCAGGAGGGGTTGCTGGTCCGGGAAGGCGACCTGTACCGCGTGGGCCTGCGAGTTCTCGTATGGAGTGCGCCGGCCCGGTCGGGGTCGAGCCTGCTCGGGATCGCGCAGCCGTTCGTCGAGCAATTGCGTGATGTGACGGGAGAGAGCGCGGGGCTGTACGTGCGGCAGGGCGCCACCCGTGTGGTGGTGGTCGGGGTGATGTCGAACCACTCCGTGGTCTATCGCAGCTATGTGGGTCAGGTTCTCCCGCTGCATGCGGGCGCCGCCGGGAAATGTTTCATGGCGTTCGACGACGACGCGCTCGGCGCCGCGCTCGATGCCGGGTTACGGCGCTACACCGATTCCACCGTGGTGGGGCGGGCGGAACTCGACCGGCAGTTGGCGGAGGTGCGCGAACTCGGCTGGGCTTATACCGAGGGCGAACGTGAGGCGGGGCTCAACTCGGTGGCTGCCCCGGTACCCGGTTTCGGCGGCCGGCCCGAGGCCGTGCTGGCGATCGGTGGTCCCTCGTTCCGGCTCGACCGGGCGGCGGCCGAGCGGGTCGGCCCGATCGTCGCGTCGACGGCGCAGGCCATTGCGGCCCGTATGGGGCATGTCCCGGCCGGGGAGCACGCCGATGTCTGACGCGCAGGTGCTCGCCGGCCTCTTGCGGCGTCCGGGTCTGCTCGTCGCGCCCGGTGTCTACGACGGTCTCTCGGCCGCGATCGCCGCGCGGTCCGGCGCGGAGGCGGCCTATGTTTCCGGCGCGGCTGTCTCCGCCGCCGAGGGGCTGCCCGATATCGGGCTCACCACCGTCACGGAGATGGCTCGCGCCATCGCCGTCGCCAAGCGCCACCTGGATGTGCCGGTTATCGCCGATGCCGATACCGGGTTCGGCGACGAGAGCAACACCTTCCGCACCGTGCGAACCTACGAAGAGGCCGGCGCGGCGGCCGTTCAGCTCGAGGACCAGGTGTTCCCGAAGCGGTGCGGGCATCTGGACGACAAGGGCCTCATCGGTGCGGACGAATTCGCGCTCAAGATCGCGGCGGCGGTAGCGGCGCGGCGCCGGGGAACACTGATCGTGGCCCGGACCGACGCGATCGCGGTCGAGGGCTTCGACGCCGCGATCAGCCGGGCGAAGCGGTATGCCGAGGCCGGCGCCGATGTGCTCTTCGTGGAGGCGCCGCAGACGCTCGAGCAGGTCGCGGCGATTCCGCCGGCGATCGAAGTGCCGGTCATCTTCAATATCGTTCCCGGTGGGAAGTCGCCCGAGGTGTCGCGCGAGCAGCTCGCCGAATTCGGGTACGCCGGTGCGATTCTGCCCGGTGCGGCGGTCGGCGCCGCATTCGCCGCCATCACCCGGGCCATGGCCGATATCGGCGCCGGTGGCCTTCCGGCCGGACCGGCCGCTGGACCGCGCGCGCTGTTCGAAGCCGTCGGCCTCGACGAGTGGACCGCCCGGCGCGTTGTGCGGGAGCCGAGCCGTGCCTGACACCGTCATCGAGAAGATCCTCGCCCGCTCGGCAGGTCTGGACCGGGTCGAACCCGGTCAGGTCGTCACCTGCGATGTCGATATGACGGTGGTGATCGATGTCCAGTTCGCCCACGATCGGCTCGCGGATGTCCGCGCGGTGCACGACCCGGACAAGGTCGCGGTGGTACTCGACCACGCGGTCCCGGCGCCCACACCGCGCGACGCCGGCCACGGCGCCAAGGCGCGCGCCTTCGTCGCCGAACACGGTATCGAGCGGTTCTACGATGTGGGCCGCCACGGCATCGTCCACCAGGTGATCGCGGAACAGGGCCTGGTGCTGCCGGGGACCGTCGTGTGCTGCACCGATTCCCACACCTGCGCCGGCGGGGCGCTGAACTCGGCCGCACGCGGGCTGGGTCCACTGGAGATCCTGCAGATGATCTGCACCGGCCGGACCTGGTATCGCGTGCCGCCGACCATCCGGTACGAACTCGTCGGGACGAAACCCGCGCACATCAACGGTAAGGACATCTTCCTGGCGATCTCCGGGAAGTACGGTGACGCCACCGACCATGCGCTGGAATTCGGCGGTCCCGGCCTCGCCTCCGTGCCCATGTCGGATCGCCGGACCATCGCGACCCAGGGCGCCGAAGTCGGCGCGGATTTCACGCTTTTCCCGTGTGACGAGATCACCGAGGAGTTTCTGGCCGAGGTCGCGCCGAATGCGTCCTACCTGCCGAGCAACCCCGATCCCGACGCGGCCTACGCCGAGGTGCGGACCGTCGATCTCGCGGCGATCGAGCCGATGGTGGGCCTGCCGGGCACCGTCATCAACAACGCGGTGCCACTCAGCGGCCTCGCACGGACCCGGATCGACCAGGCGTTCATCGGGTCCTGCGCCAACGGCCAGCTCGCGGACCTGGCGGTCGCGGCGCGCATTGTGGAAGGACGCAGCGTGGCGCCCGGGGTGCGGCTCATCGTCACCCCGGCTTCCCAGCAGGTGTATCTGGAAGCGGTCCGGCGCGGGTATGTCGCCACCCTCGTCGAAGCAGGGGCGGTGGTCACGAACTCCACGTGCGGCGCCTGTTTCGGCTACCACATGGGTGTGCTCGCCCCCGGCGAAGTCTGCGTCACCTCGAGCACCCGCAACTTCCGCGGCCGGATGGGCAGTACCGAGGCCCAGGTCTACATGGCCTCACCGGCCACGGTCGCGGCCTCGGCGCTGACCGGGTATATCGCGGGACCGGACCAACTACCGGAGGTAGCGGCATGAGCGGGTCAGGCCCGGAGGCGGGAGCGGAGCGTAACCACGGAGGGCCCCCGCTCGTGCCCGATGGATACAGCATGAGCGGGTCAGGCCCGGAGGCGGGAGCGGAGCGTAACCACGGAGGGCCCCCGCTCGTGCCCGATGGATACAGCATGAGCGGGTCAGGCCCGGAGGCGGGAGCGGAGCGTAACCACGGAGGGCCCCCGCTCGTGCCCGAGGGATACAGCATGAGCGGGTCGGGGCCGGAGGCGGGAGCGGAGCGTTCGCCCTTGCGGGTTCGGGGGCGGGCGTGGGTTTTCGGGGACGAGATCAATACCGACGATATGTATCCGGGGTTCGCGATGAAACTGTCCGTGCCCGAGGCGGCCCGGTACATGTTCGACGCCACCCGGCCGGGGTGGCCGGAGCTCGTCCGGCCGGGCGACATCGTGGTGGCCGGGAAGAACTTCGGTCTCGGATCCAGCCGCCCGTGTGCCGAACTGTTCACCCATCTGGGCGTCTCGTGTCTGCTTGCGGAGCAGTACAACTCGCTGTTCCACCGCAACGCCCTGAACTACGGGCTGCCGGCGCTCACCGTGCCGGACGCGCGCACCCTGATCACCGAGGGGGATGTCCTCGAGATCGACGCCGTGACGGGCCTGGTGCGCAACGAGACGCGGGGGACCGAGCACCGGATCGAACCGTTGCCCGAATTCGTCGTGGAGCTCATCGCCGGTGGTGGGCTGATCAACCGCCTGGAGGCAGGCGGCTTCCTGGATCGCAACGACGCGACCAGTAGCGCAGGAGAAAGATGATGAAGAGCAGAACAGCTCTGATCGCCGGCGCGGCAGCGGCCGCCCTGGTGCTGAGCGCGTGCGGCGGTAGTGGCGGCGCCACGGACGCGACCGCGTTCGATATTGCGGTCAGCAACGCGTCGGAGCCGTACTCCATCCCGTGGCTGGTCGGTAAAGACCAGGGCTTTTTCGAGAAGCGCGGGGTGAGTATCGGCGAGATCGTCCCGGGCAAGGGCGGCGGTACGACCGTCCGCAATATGCTCAGCGGTGATCTGCCCATCGCCGATGTCGGTTTCACCTCGGTGCTGGAATCCAGCGAGGCGGGCGCGCCCCTGGCGATCGTCGGGGGTGCGACGCAGAGCGTGTACGGCCTGGATTTCTATGCCCTGGACAGCAATACGCGGGTGCGGAGCATCACCGATATCGGGAAGTGGGCCTACACCAACCCGCAGTCGGTGACCCAGGCCCTGACCCATATCCTGCCCGAGGTCGCTGGGGCGACCCAGCCGATCGAGCGGACTTCTTCGGGTGGCGTGGGTGAGGGTGTCGCGCTGCTGGAGGCCGGCGATGTCGATGTCGCTGTGGTCCCGCCTTCGGTCGTGGCGAAAACGGACAAGTTCCGGGTGGTGGTCTCCAGCGCCGACCATTTGAAGAAATTCCAGCAGAGCGTGATCACCACGACCCCCGAATTCGCCGAGCGGAACCCTGACACGGTGAAGGCGGTGGTCGCGGGTTACGCGGACGCGGTCGCGTTCATCCGCGAGAACCCGGACCGGGCCGCGCAACTGTACGCCGATTACATCGATATCGACGTGGCACATGCGGCCGCGATCGTGGACAAGGCGATCCAGTACGACAACTGGAGCGCCGGTTTCGACCCCGCGGCCATCGAACAGGCCGTCGAGGCCCAGCGCATGGTCATGGACCGCACCGACCTCGAATTCTGTGGTCTGTTCCGGAAAGAGTTCCTCCCCGGGAACGTCCCCGCCACACTCCCGGCCGAATGCGAGTGAGCCGATGAACACGCAGACAGCACCACGGCGCGACAGCGCAACCACCACCGCGGTACCGATCGTGCGGGTTTCGGGAGTGGAACAGCATTTCGGCCCGGTCCACGCGCTCGGGCCCGTCGATCTCACCATCGGGCGCGGCGAATTCGTCTCGATCGTCGGACCCAGCGGATGCGGAAAATCGACACTGCTCGAAATCATCGGCGCACTACAGGATCCCGCGCGCGGTTCGGTCGAGGTGGACGGTGCACCGCTGACCGGTCCCCGCCGGCGGACGGCGATCGTATTCCAGGAGTCCGCGACGCTGCCGTGGCGGACGGTCCTCGACAATGTCGCCTTCGCGCTCGAGGTGCGCGGGGTGGGCCGTAAGGAGCGACGGGAACGCGCCCGGGAACTGGTCGAGATCGTCGGACTGGGCGGTTTCGAAGAGCACTACCCGTCGCAACTGTCGGGCGGTATGCGCCAGCGGGTCGCCATGGCGCGCGCGATGTCGACCGACCCGGATCTGATCCTCGCCGACGAACCGTTCGGCGCGCTCGACGAGCAGACCCGCATGCTGATGGCCGAGGAACTGCTGCGCGTGGTCGAGCAGATCGGTTGCGGGGTCCTGTTCATCACGCACAGCATCCAGGAGGCGGTGCTGCTGTCGGACCGGGTACTGGTGATGGGCCGCCGGCCGGGCACATTCATCGACGAGGTGCGCATCGAGCTGCCCCGGCCGCGCGCGCATGCGGCGCTGTCCGAACCGTCGGCGACCGCCGCGCAAGACCGCATCTGGGCGCAGATCCGCAACGAGGCGGAGGCGGCGATGGTGGCGAAGAGGAGCGCGCGATGAGGGCGCGCTCGTCTGTCGTCCCGTCCTATGTGCGGCCGGCGCCACACCGGGTCGCCGGATTACCCTCTCCGGCTTGGACATTCGTATTCGTCGTCGCGGCCGTCGTCGCGATCGAGGTGTACGCGCGGTCCGGGGCCGTCTCGCGGCTCGATCTCATCCCGGTGAGCGATATGGTCGTGCGAGCGGTCGAATTGCTCGGCGATCGTGATTTCGTCGTCGACGCCTTGCTGCGCAGCGTTGCGCTCATCTGCGCGAGTTTCGCCGCCTCGGCGGTCGCCGGGGTGGGCGTGGCCTATGCCATGGCCCGGTCCCGATGGGTGCATCGAGCCGTCACACCGTACGTCAACGTCTTCTACGCGCTGCCGATCTTCGCGCTCTACCCGGTGCTGGTGGTGATGTTCGGGACGGGTGTCGTACCCATCATCCTGCTGGCCACGCTGTTCAGCGTCGTGATCGTCATCTCGCACGCGCTGGTGGGATTCGAGTCGACGCCGCCCATCGTCGGCAAGCTCGCCCGCTCGCTGGAGATGTCGCGGGCACAGCAGTTGCGCAAGATCCTGCTACCGGCGGCACTCCCGGACATCCTGGCCGGGTTGAAACTCGGACTCGGTTACGCGATCATCGCCGTCCTGGCGACGGAGTTCATCCTGGCGACGACGGGGCTCGGTCAGGTGGTCAACCGTGCCTACAACAACTTCGACACTCTCGACATGTACGCCGGCATCGTCTTCGTCAGCGTGTTCGCGCTGCTGGCGAACCTCGCGCTGGGGGCCGCGTTGAGCGCGTTCGATTGGCGGCGGCGATGAGCGCGGGCGCCGCGGCGGCGGCCCGTACGCGTTCGATCCTCCGCGGGGGTCCGGCGTGGATACCGCCCCTGACCTTCGCCATCGTCCTCGTGGTGGGGTGGACGGCGACGGCGGCCGTGGCCGGCAGCGCTGTCTATCCCGGTCCCGGGGAAGCCTTGGCCAGTCTGTGGTCCGATATCCGCGATGCCCGGTTCCTCGGCAGCGTCGCCGATACCGCTCGCGTCCTGCTGTTTTCGTACGCCGCGGCCATTGTGCTGGGGACGATTACCGGTATGCTGCTCGGGCTCAGCGCGTTCTGGTCGCGGGCGGTGCTGCCCGTGGTGTACGCACTCAACAGTGTTCCGAAGATCGTCGTGTATCCGATCTTCCTGCTCTTCCTGGGTATCGGCGATCTCAGCCGCGGGTCCTTCGCCTTCGTTTCGGGTGTGCTCCCGATGTTCCTGATCATGGTCGAGGCCACTGCGGGGGTGAGCCGGCTGCATCTGAAGATGTCGGCGAGCCTGGGCATGTCGCGGGGATCGCTGCTGCGGCGGATCGTAGTGCCGAGCGTGCTGCCGTCGCTGGCCTCTGGGATGCGGTTGTGTTTCGGCCTCACCCTGATCGGGCTGCTGCTCGCCGAGATGTTCTCCGGATCATCCGGGCTGGGTTACGAGCTGCTGCGCAATCTTTCTCTGGCCCGGGTGGAGAACATCATCGGCCAGGTCATCCTGATCGGCGTTCTCGCGCTTGTCCCGACCTTGGCGCTGCAACAGGTCGAGTCCCGTATCCGCAACCGTTACGAGGTGACCGTATGACCACCGCCATGAACGCACCGACCGATCCGGAGGGTGTGACCGGTCGGCTGGCCGGCTGGATCTCGACCCTGCAGTACGATGACATCCCCGAGGTCGTGCGCGAACGCGCCCGGCATCTGCTGCTCGACGGGCTGGTGTGCGCGCTGGTCGGGGCCCGGCTCCCGTGGTCGGCGCGGGCGGTCGAGGCGGTACTCCGGCTCGAGGGCACGGGCGACATCCCGGTGCTCGGGTGGGGAATCACCACCTCGGCCCCGGCCGCGTGCCTGTTGAACGGCACCTTCATCCAGGGCTTCGAACTGGACGACTACCACGTGCGGGCGCCGCTGCACAGCAACTCGCTGATCGTTCCCAGTGCCGTCAGCACTCTTGCGGCACTGGACCGCGCGGTGCCGGGCCGGGAGCTGCTGACCGCGTTGATCGCCGGCTACGAGGTGGGCCCCCGGGTGGGCCTGGCGTTGCACGGTGCCGAAATGCTTTCCCGCGGCTGGCATTCCGGTGCTGTATTCGGCACCCATGCGAGCGCGGCGACCTCGGCGTGGTTGCGCCGGCTCGATCCGGCGCGGGTCGAGGATGCTCTCGGACTGGCCGGCACCCAATCGGCCGGGCTGATGGCCGCCCAGTACGAGGCCATGTCCAAACGGATGCATCACGGTTTCTCGGCCCGCAACGGTCTCTACGCCGCGGCGCTCGCCGAGGCCGGCTACACCGGGATCAAACGCGTCTACGAGCGCGAATACGGTGGGTTCCTCGCCACCTTCGGCGAGGGACACGATCCGCGCGCCGAGTTGATCATCGATGGGCTGGGCGAGGACTGGGTGCTCATGGACACCGGTGTGAAGGCCTATGCCGCGATGGCCGCGACCCACGCGCCCATCGACTGCGCGCTGGCCGCGCGGGCCCGCGGGATCACGGCGGGGGATGTCGAGTCCATTTCGGTGGAGGTCTCGCATGCCGCCTATCACCACGGCTGGTGGAAACCCGAGCCGCCGCTGGAAACGATCGGGGCGCAGATGAATATCGGCTACACCGTTGCGGTGGCGCTGCTCGACGGCCAGGTGCTCGCCGAACAGTTCACCCGCGACCGGATCTCCGCCGCCGATGTCTGGTCGCTGCTCGGCCGGGTCGAGGTGAACCACTGTACGGACTTCGACAACCCCCGCGATCGCTTCCGCACCCGCATGCGGCTGGTACTACGCGGCGGCGACACCGTGGACATCGAAGTCGACGGCCCCCTGGGCGGTCCGACGCGACCGCTACCGAACCCCGACGTGGTGGCGAAAGCACGCCGCCTCGCCGAATCCATCGATATCGCCGACCGGTGGACGCGAATCGAGGACCTCGTGCTGGACCTCGACGCACTGCCGGACACTTCCGTGCTGATCGACGAGCTGGCGCCGGCCGTCCCCGCGCTCGCCGTGACGCTCTGACCCGAGAGGGCCTACTTCATGACGAACCTCGCCGAGCTGCTGAGCTCGACCGCCGCGCGGTATCCCGGCCGCACGGCGCTCGTGCTCGGCGACCGCCGGATGACCTACGACCGGCTCGACGCCGCCGCCAACCAGGTCGCCGGGCTGCTGGCCGCCGAGAACGTGCGCCCCGGGAACAAGGTCGCGCTGTCGTTTCCCAACCTGCCGGAATTCACGATCATCTACTTCGGCATCCTGAAGGCGGGCGCCACCGTGGTGCCGTTGAATGTGCTGCTGAAGTCCCGGGAAATCGCCTACCACCTCCGTGATTCCGGCGCCGTCGCGTATTTCGCCTTCGAGGGCACCACCGAACTCCCGATCGGTGAACAGGCCGTCGAGGCGTTCGAGCAGACCGACGGTTGCCATTCGCTTTTCGTCGTTCCCGCCGGCGGACCACCACAGTGGGACGACCTGCCCGGCGAATTCGAAACGGCCGAAGTGGACGACGACGACACCGCGGTGATCCTCTACACCTCGGGCACCACCGGCCAGCCCAAGGGCGCGCAACTGCGGCACCGCAATATGCGCGCCAACGCCCTGGCCGGCAAGGACCTGTTCGCCGCCGACCCACAGCACCCCGACACCTACCTGGGTGTGCTGCCGCTGTTCCACGCCTTCGGGCAGACCGTCATCCAGAACGGAGCCATCGCCTTCGGCGGCACCGTCGTGCTGCTTCCGCGCTTCGACCCCGCAGCCGCCCTGGCGGTGATGCGCAAGGAGACCGTGACCTTCTTCGCCGGCGTACCGACCATGTACTGGAGCCTGCTCGGCGCCCTCGACGACACCGTGGACGTTTCGGCTCTCGCGGCCGGCCTGCGGATCGCGGTGGCCGGTGGTTCGGCGCTGCCGGGGCAGGTCCACGAAGACTTCCGGACGCGGTTCGGCGTCACGATCCTCGAAGGCTACGGGCTGTCGGAAACCTCGCCGGTTGCGTCGTTCTCGGTGTACGGGCAGCCGCCGCGCGTCGGGTCGATCGGGGTCCCGATCCCGGGTGTCGAGATGCGGCTGATCGCCGACGACTGGTCGGACGTACCCGACAGTCCCGACGCGCTCGGCGAGATCGCGATCAAAGGCCACAACGTCATGAAGGGCTACCACGGCCGGCCGGAGGCGACCGCTGAGGTGCTCCGCGACGGCTGGTTCCGCACCGGCGATCTCGCCCGCAAGGACGCCGACGGCTTCTACTACATCGTCGACCGCGCCAAGGACATGATCATCCGAGGCGGCTTCAACGTGTACCCGCGCGAAATCGAGGAACTGCTGATGACGCACCCGGCGGTCTCGCTGGTCGCGGTCATCGGCGTCCCGCATGATTCGCACGGCGAGGAGATCAAAGCCGTCGTCGTCAAGAACAAGAACCACGACGACCTCACCGAAAGCGATCTCGTCACCTGGGCCAAGGAACGCCTGGCGGCCTACAAGTACCCGCGGCTCGTCGAATTCCGTGACTCCCTGCCGATGACCGCGACCGGCAAGATCCGCAAACGCGAGATCTGAGCGGTGGCGGCTGATTGCGGGCTGTGTGGGCGGCGGTGGACCGATGGGTCCCCGGGTTCACGCAGTTCGCGCCGCCGCCGCGAAGCCCACGCGGTTACAGCGGCCCCCACGTGGTGCCGGTTCCTTCGCGGAAGGCGGTGAAGGAGGCGCCGAGTTCGCCGGTGGCGCTGCACATCACCTGGGTGCGGTTCTCGATATCGAGGGCGTGGCGCAGGCTTGGTGAATCCACGGTCTGCCACATGGTTTCCTTCGTCATCCACACCGCGAGCGGGGAGTGGCGGGCGATTTCCTCGGCTTTGGTGACGGCTCGGTCCAGGAGGTCGCCGGGGCCGGTCACTTCGAGGACCAGACCGATGCGCTCGGCTTCCGCGGCATCGAAAATCCGGCCGGTGAGCAGGAGTTCGGCGGAGCGGGAGGCGCCGACGAGGCGCGGCAGATGGTAGCTGGTGCCCATATCGCAGGCCGAGATGCCGTGGCGGATGAAGACGGCGCCGAATGTCGCTGTGGGGCTTGCGTAGCGGATATCGCAGGCCAGGGCGAGGGCGAAACCACCGCCGACCGCGGCGCCGTTCACCGCGGCGATCACGGGCTGGCGGAGGCGATGGATCTTCTCGAACGCCGAGGCCATCAATTCCTGGGAGGCGTAGATCCGGGCGACCGGTGAGCGGACCGAGCCCAATAGGGCGGCGGCCGGGGAGGCGTCGGTGGCGGTGAAATCCTCGGGCTCCGCCTTCAGATCCGCACCAGCGGAGAAGCCCGCGCCGGCACCGGTGATGACCACAGCGCGGACCTCGGGTTTTCCGTTGATCTCGTCGAGCACGGTGTGCAGTTTCGCGACCGTCTGATTGTCGAGGGCGTTACGCCGGTGCGGGCGGTCGATGGTCAGGACGACGACGCCGGAGGGCAGGTATTCGGTGGCGAGTGCGGGCACGGTTCGAGCCTTTCCGAGCTGGGTCAGCGGGCGACGGTGCCGCCGTCGATCAGGAATGTCTGGCCGGTGATGAAACTGCCGGCGTCCGAACACAGCAGCAGTGCCGCGCCGACCATTTCGTCGGGTTCGGCGAGGCGGCCCAGCAGCGACGCCCCGGCCATCGCCGCGATGAATTCCGGTGGGTTCTTGCGCACCATATCGGTGTCCACCGCGCCCGGTGCCATGGCGTTCACCCGGATACCGTCGGCGGCGAATTCGGCGGCCATGGAACGGGTGAACGACAGCAGCGCGGATTTGCCCGCCGCGTACATCGACAGCGCCGGCGCGAACTGCATTGCCGCGACCGAGCCGAAGTTGAGCACGGCCGCGTGCTTGCTGGCCCGCAGATACGGCAGCGCCGCCTGGACCAGGAACAACGGCCCCTGCACGTTCACCGCGAACGATTTCTCGACCGCCTCCGGCTGCATACTGCGCAAGGGCTGCGCGAGCGCGTTGGCGGCATTGTTGACGACGATATCGATACCGCCGAACTTCGCCACCGTGGTCTCCACCAGGCTGTGCAGGGCACCCACCTCGCCGAGATGGGCCGGGACGCCGATGGCCTCCGCGCCGAGTTCCCGTAACCGGGCCGCGGCCTGCTCGCAGGCCTCCGGCTTCCGGCTCGCCACCACGAGATTCGCGCCCGCGCAGGCGAATCCCTCGGCCAGTGCGAGCCCGATCCCGCGGGTACCGCCGGTGACGATCGCCGTCCGGCCGCTGAGGTCGAACAGTTTCCGGTAGGAGTCCTTGTCCACAGGACCACCCTCTCGATCGGTGGGCGGAGCCGCCCGGGGTCTGACTACAGCCGCAGTCAGTTGTATCAGTACTCGGGCCGCTCGACCCTCGATTCGGCAGGGTCGTCCGGCGGTGGTGGACCCGCTGTATCGCCGGGCAGGTGCCGCGGCCGGTGGGCCCGCCGTCGCCGGCGGATCCGGCTACCGGTTCTCGACCGTTCTGGCGAGGATCCCGAGCGTGGCGCGCAGCCCCGATTCCGGGATGATCGGGAAGATGTTCGCTTCCCGGTAGGGCGCGGCGATCCGGCTCCAGTCGTAGTACGAGGTCACCCGGGTGCCGGTCTCGGTGGGCGCCAGGCGGTAGCCGTAGAGGTGTTCGATCGGCGGCTGGATCGCCCCGGAGATCGTCCATTCGATATGGGCGTCCGGTTCGTAGGCGGTGATGATCACCGTGACGTCGTATTTGCCCATCGGGAAGTCATTGAGCGATTCGCGGTCCATATGCACCAGGAAGGTGTCGCCGACCGCGGTGACGGGTTCACCTTCCGCGGATTGCAGCATGCCCGAGCTGTCGATCGCCACATGCCCGGCGGGCGAGCACAGCACTGCGAAAATATCGGCCGGTGACGCGGCGATTTCGCGGTGGACCTCGAACCGTTCTTCACTCATGGCGATCACCATCGCACAATCGCCGGATATATGCGCTCGCAGCCGTGGCAGGGGATCGCTGCCGCGTCCACGCCGAAAACTGGAACGTGTTCTTGCGAACTTCGGCGTCGTGCTCGATGCTGGAGCGATGGATATCGGGATCGCGCTGCCCACCATGTGCCGAGGTTACGACCGGGCGGCCACCGTCGAATGGTCCCGTCTCGCGGATGAGGGACCGGTCTCCAGTCTCTCGTGTGGTGAACGGATGACCTACCACAACCAGGAGATGTGGACGACGCTGGCGGCCGCCGCCGCGGTGACCGAGCGGGTGCGGATCATCGCGAATGTGGCGGTGGTCCCGGCCCATCCGGTGGCGCTGGTGGCCAAACAGGCCGCGACGATCGACGTGCTGTCCGAGGGGCGCTTCACCCTCGGGGTCGGTGTCGGTGGGCGCGGTGGCGACTACCGCAGTCTCGCGGCCGATTCGGGCCGCCGCCACGAACGGCTGGATCGGGCGGTCGCCGAGCTGCGGTCGCTGTGGGCGGGTAACCCGCCGTTCGACGGTGCCGATCCCGTGGGCCCGCCGTGTGTGCAGCCCGGCGGCCCGCCCGTGCTCGCCGGGGCGCTGGGGCCGAAATCGCTGGCCCGGGCCGCGCGCTGGGCCGACGGTGTGGTGGCGTTCAGCGTGGGCGGGGTGCCGGACGAGATCGCGTGGTCGGCCGGCGCCGCCCGCCGCGCCTGGTCCGATGCGGGCCGCGACGCACCCCGGTTGGTGAGCGGCTGTTTCTACGTCCTCGGTGTGCCGGAACCCCAAACCGTCCTGTGCGATTTCACCGCGGAATACCTGGATTTTCTCGGTTCGAGCAACGCCGCGGCCGCCGCAGCGGCCATGAAGACCTGTGACGCCGACGCGCTGCACCGGACCCTGGACGCGGCGGAAGCGGCGGGTCTCGACGAATTCATCCTGGTACCCGGCTCGGCCGACCGCGCCGTCCTGGACGCGACCCTGGAACTCATCGCCGCGCGCTGACTCCGGGCGGCCGGCGGCCGATGGGGTCAGCGACCGGCGCGGGCCAGGAGGTAGGAGCGTAGGACGAGGCGTAGTTCTTCGGTCAGGGCGGGGCGATCGGATTCCGGGGCTTCGACGATCATCGGCATCATGCCGCGCAGCGTCTGGATGGCGACCGCGGTGGTGCGGGAGCGGTCTTCGGGGGTGAGGCCGGGGAAGATCGTGCCGATGAGGGTTTCCACCTGCTGGTGGATGGCCTGGTGGGCGGGGGCGACGGCGGCGCGCAGGGCGGCGGGCATATCGGTGCGCGCGAACAGTGCCTTGAACCCCGGGTTCGCCAGATTGAATTCGACCAGGGGGCCGAGGACCTGGTCCAGGAGTACGTCCAGATCTGCTGCGCCGGCGCCGGTTTCGAAGGTGCCGCGGAATGCCACGAGCCGGTCCCGGTAGAGCTCGGCGAGGGCGGCGGCCAGTTCGTCCTTGTTGCGGAAGTACTGGTAGAGCGAGCCCGGTGAGATACCCGCGGCGGCGGCGATCGCGTTGGTGGTCGCGTTCTCGTAGCCGCGTTCGGCGAAGACCTCCGCTGCCGCGAGCAGGATCTGCTCGATACGACGACGGCCGCGTTCCTGGCGGCGCACTTCGGTCACACACCCTCCTCTTGATAATGCGAGTAATCGCTCGTATTATCGGCTCAACTTACGAGTACTTACTCGTATAGTCGGAGATTACCAGAGGGACGGCCCATGCTCGGACGGTTGGTCACCCACCATCCCCGCTCACTGATCGCCGCCGCGGTGGCGGCATTCTTCCTGTTGGCAGCGGTCGCAAGCGGTGCGATGAACGCGCTGTCGCTGAACAGATTCGAGGACCCTCGTGCCGAATCGGCCGCTGCCGCCACGGCACTCGCCGACTCGTTCGGCACCGGAACGGCCAATGTCGCGATCCTGGTCACCGCCGCGAGCGGTGATGTGCGTGATCCCGGTGTGGTCGCCGCCGGTTCACGCCTCACCGACGATCTGGCCCGGTACCCGGGCGTGGGTGACGTGTGGTCGTTCTGGCAGTACGGCGCGCCGGACACCTTGGCCAGTACGGACTTCCGGCATGCGCTGGTTCTGGCATGGGTACCCGGCGATGCCGACCACGTGCGTTCGGAGATCCTGCCCGGTATCGAGGCGGAGATCATCGGCACCCTCACCGACCCTGCGGTGACACTCACGCTGGGTGGTGCGGACGAGGTCTTCCGGGATGTCGCCGCCCAGGCGTCGGCGGATTTCCTGCGCGCCGAACTGATCGTGCTGCCCTTGGTGCTCGCGCTGCTGGCATTCGTGCTGCGGCGGATCGCGGCGGCACTGATCATCGTCGGCATCGGGTTGTTCTGCGTGATCGGCACACTGGCCGCGCTGCGGGTGATCACCGGTTTCGCCGAGGTGTCGACGTTCGCGGCGAATATCGCGCTCGTCATGGGCATCGGCCTCGGCGTCGACTACGGCCTGTTCGTGATCTACCGGTTCCGGGAGGAACTGACAGCCGGGCACGACGTGCCCGTGGCGGTGCGCCGCGCGGTGACGCGTGCGGGGCGCACCGTGGTGTTCAGTGCCGCGACCGTGGGCATCAGCCTCGCCGTGCTGTTCGCCTTCCCGTTCCCGTTCCTCTCGTCGTTCGCCTACGCGGGGATCGCGGTCGCGGTGACAGCGGTGCTCGGGGCGGTGGTGATCCTGCCCGCCGCGCTGATGCTGCTGGGGCGTCGCGCGCTGCCGAAGCGCCCCGTACCCGTTCCCGAACAGGGCTTCTGGTTCCGCACGGCCGAGTACGTGATGCGCCGGCCGGTGGCGACCGGCGGTTCGGCGCTGCTGGTTCTGCTCCTGCTCGGCGCGCCCGCGCTCGGTGTGGACTTCGGTCCGCCGGACGACCGGGTGGTCGATTCCGGGCAGTCCGTGCGCGTCATGTACGACACGATCCGCGCCGAGTTCGCCACCGAGGAAGCCGATGCGCTGCATGTGGTGGCCCGGCAGTCCGGAAACGGCGAGATCGATGCCTACGCCGAGCGGTTGTCTACGATTCCCGGTGTGCTGCGGGTGGATTCGGCCGGCGGTACGTTCGGCCCGGGTGCCTCCGCTGCGGAAAGCCCGGACCCTTCCCGGTTCTCGAACGGTGACGCAACGTGGTTGCGCGTGGTGCCGACCGGGGAGCGGCTCGCCCACGACCCCGATGGCCTGGTGCGCGACGTGCGTGCCACCGCGGCGCCTTTCGATGTTCTGGTGGGCGGCTATCCGGCCGAACTCGTCGACTACCGCGACGCTGTCGTGGCGCGGCTCCCGCTGGTCGCCGCGCTCATCATGCTCGTCACCTTCGCCGTACTGTTCCTGATGACCGGCAGCGTGCTCGCGCCGCTGAAGGCCTCGGTGCTGAACCTGCTGTCGATGACGATCATGTTCGGCGTGCTGGTGTGGGGATTCCAGAACGGCGCACTGGCGGGCCTGCTCGGCTTCACCCCGACCGGTGTCATCGAACCGAGTATCCCCATCTTGATGTTCTGTATCGCCTACGGCCTGTCCATGGACTACGAAGTCTTCCTGCTGGCCCGGATCAAAGAGGATTACGACCGCACCGGCGACCCGATCGGTTCCGTCCCTCGCGGTATCGCCCGTTCCGCACCACTGATCACCGCCGCCGCACTGATCCTGGCTGTTTCGTTCGCCGTGTACGCCACGGGTGGTGTCGCTTTTCTCCAGCAGCTCGGTATCGGGATGGCGCTCACTGTCGCCGTCGATGCCACTCTGGTGCGCGGCGTCCTCGCCCCGGCCCTCATGCGTCTCGCGGGTCACGCGAACTGGTGGGCGCCCGGGCCGCTCCGCCGTTTCCACGACCGTTTCGGCCTGCGCGAATGAGTGGCCCGCCGCGGTGGCAGCCGGTCGAGGAACCCGGGCCGGCGCCGGCCGGTGCGAACCTGTCCTGAACTGCGCCGATATCCAACTCGACTGGTCCGCGAACGGTTGACGTATTTGCCGCGGCCGCGAACCGGTGATGTTCTGCGGCGGTGAACTTTTCCTTTCCTCTCCGGCCGGCCCCGCGCAACCGTCGACGGGTGCAGGCCGCGGTGCTGGCAGCGTCCGCGCTGCTGTTCACCGCGTCCTGCGCCACTCGGCCCGATTCTCCCGCGGCGACCGAATCCGTCAGCGCCCCCGCATCCGCTGCGACCCAGGCTTTCGTGGACCTGGAAGCGTCGCACGGTGCCCGGCTGGGTGTTTTCGCCCTCGACACCGGTACCGGACGCAGCGTCGGCCATCGCGCGGACGAGCGGTTTCCGATGGCGTCGACGTTCAAGGGCCTGGCCTGCGGTGCGCTGCTGCACCGGCACCCACTGTCGTCGGGGTTCTTCGAGCAGGTGATCCACTATCCGCGACACGAACTCGTCGAATACTCGCCGGTGACCGAACAGCACGTCGACACCGGGATGACGGTGACCGACCTCTGCCACGCCGCGATCACCGTCTCCGACAACACCGCCGGAAACCAGATCCTGAAACTCCTCGGCGGCCCCGCGGGTTTCACCGCGTTCCTGCGCACGCTCGGCGACAACACCTCACGGCTGGACCGCTGGGAAACCGAGCTGAACACCGCGATACCGGGCGATGAGCGCGATACCGCGACCCCCGCCGCGCTGGCCGCCGACTACCGCGCCCTCGTCTTGGGCGATACGCTCGCGGCCCCCGAACGGGAGCAGTTGCGGTCCTGGCTGATCGCCACCGCCTCCGGCGCGGACCGTATCCGGGCCGGTCTGCCCGCCGAATGGACCGTGGGCCACAAGACCGGTACCCCCGCCTACGGCTCCGCGCTCGACGTCGCCGTCGCCTGGCCGCCCGGCCGGGAGCCGCTGGTCATCGCCGTGCTCAGCACCAAACCGCAGCAGGACGCGCAACCCGACAGTGCCCTGCTCGCCGCCGCCACCCGGGCCGCGGTCGCCGAACTCGGGGCCGGTGCGACCGAATAAGGCGCGCCCGCGTCACGGCGAGCGGTGGCGGGAAACGGTGCGGCGCACTCCGTACAGGAGTGCGCCCGCGGCGACGACCACCGCGCCGGCGAGTACCGAGGCCGGCGGCAAGGTGACCGCCAAGACGAGGCAACCGGCGAATCCGAGTACCGGGATCGCGCGCGGTGGCCGGCTCTCCGCGCGGGTCAGGGTGGCGGCCGCGGCGTTGGCGACGGCGTAGTAGAGCAGCACACCGAACGAGGAGAACCCGATGGCGGCGCGGATATCGGCGGTCGCGGCCACCACGGCGACGACCACTCCGACCGCGACTTCGGCCCGGTGCGGGACCGCGAAACGCGGATGTACGGCGGCCAGCGCATGGGGCAGGTGGCGGTCGCGGGCCATCGCCAGCGTTGTGCGCGAGACCCCGAGGATCAGGGCGAGCAGCGCACCCAGCGCGGCCACCGCGGCCCCGGCACGCACCACCGGCTCCAGCCATCCCGCCCCCGCGGCCTGTACCAGATCCGACAGGGGCGCGGTCGCCGACGCGAGCCGGGACGGACCCAGCACCATGAGGGCGGCCACGGCGACGAGCGTATATGTGCCCAGCGTGACGGCCAGCGCGATCGGTACGGCGCGCGGGATGGTGCGGGCGGGGTCGCGGACTTCCTCACCGAGCGTGGCGATCCGCGCGTACCCGGCGAAGGCGAAGAACAACAACCCCGCCGCCTCCAGCACCCCGGTGACGCTGATATCGGCACCGAGCCCGAGCTGTCCGGCGTCGGCGGTGCCGGACCCGAACGACGCCACCACGATCGCCGCCAGCACAGCCAGGACGATGCCGACGATGATGCGAGTGAGTCCGGCCGATTTCTGGATGCCGGTGTAGTTCACCGCGGTCAGGACGAGCACCGCGCCGACCGCCACCGCGTGCGCGTACTCCGGCCAGATGTAGAGGCCGGCGGTGAGCGCCATCGCCGCGCACGACGCGGTCTTGCCGACCACGAACGCCCATCCGGCGAGATAAGCCCAGAACTCGCCGAGCCGTTCCCGCCCGTACACGTAGGTGCCGCCCGAAGCGGGGTAGCGGGCGGCGAGCCGGGCGGACGAGGTCGCATTGCAATAGGCGACGACCGCCGCGACCGCCAGTCCGAGCAACAGGCCCGACCCGGCCGCATCGGCAGCGGGGGCGAGAGCGGTGAAGATTCCGGCGCCGAGCATCGCACCGAGCCCGACGACGACGGCGTCGGTGAGACCGAGCCCCCGGTGTAATCCGCCGTCCTGCGCGCCGCCGGCTCGGTTGTCCGCGGTCACTGTGGTCTCCTGCCGTGCTGCTGATCCCGACGGCGCCTACTGTCTCACGCTGGGCGCGGCGGCGCTCAGTTCCGGGACGCGGGTTCGGCCAGTTGCGCCAGGTGGCGCAGTGAGTCGATGAGATGATCGGGACGGAACGGCGGGAATTGGAGGTATTCGCGGATGTACTGCGGTACCGCCGACCAGTCGTAGGTGAGCGTGACCTCGGTTTCGGACGGACTCCACGACGTCAGGTCGTAACGCCAGGTCCAGCCGCCGAACTCCAGCCGTCCGCCGTCCTTCTCCTCGCCCGTCCGCCAGCCGATGATGCGCGGCGCCTCGAGCACGTAGACCTGGTTGGCCACCCGATAACCGCCGTTCGGATGGTTCGGGTGGTACATATCCATCCGGAACACCTGCCCGACCTCGGTGAGCGGCGCCGGGTCGACGGCCTCCTGCACCCAGCCGGTGCCGTCGATGGCGGAATGGGTGGTCGGGTCCGCCAGCACCGCGAAGACCCGGTCGATGGGTACGGCGACGGTCAGCGTCGCGCTCACGTTCTCCTCGGCCACGGTGTGTAGCTCCTTGCGTTTCCGGTTTCGGCGTCCCGCCCGCGGGAAGCGTCACTTCTCCCGTTCAGACGATCCGACCCGGCAGAATTCATCGGTGGGTCGGGCCCGCCGGGTGCGCGCGGTGGGTAGAATCCGTTACTCGCAGGTCCGGCGCGGCGGGTGCCGCGTCACTCATGCTTCATTTCCGACCGGTCCATCGAGAATCGGCGAGGGCATCGACCATGACAATTCCGAACTCGGCTTACTCCTACCCTCGGCTGCCGAAAGCGATGCACGCGTGAACACCGCGGCCCGCGCGGCGGATCTCGGGTACGCGGCGGCCTGGCGGCTGGTGCGCCTGCTGCCGCAGCGGTGGGCTCTGCGTGCATTCGAGCTCGTGGCGGATCGCGCGGCCCGCCGTGGTGGACCGGAACAGTTGCGCCGCAACCTTTCTCGTGTTCTCGGCATCGATCCCGATGCGGTCCCCGACGAGCTGATCCGCGACAGTTTGCGCTCCTACGCGCGGTACTGGTGCGAAGCGTTCCGGTTGCCGTCGATGGACCCGGTGCGGCTGGCCGAGATCATCGAATCCTCCGCCACCGGGCTCCACCACGTCCGGCACGCGGCCGCGGCCGGTAAGGGCGCGGTGCTGGCGCTTCCGCACAGCGGCAACTGGGATCTGGCCGGAGTGTGGCTGGTGGAGCGGGTGGGCTCGCCGACGGTCGTGGCCGAGCGGCTCGAGCCGGAATCGCTGTTCCGGCGGTTCGTCCGGTTCCGGGAACGGCTGGGGTTCGAGATCATTCCGCTCACGGGTGGCGCGACTCCACCGTTCGGCCAGTTGATCGCCCGAATCCGCGAGGGCCGCCTGGTATGCCTGCTGGGCGAACGCGACCTGTCCGGGGCCGGTGTTCCGGTCGAGTTCTTCGGCGAACCGGCCACCATGCCCGCCGGCCCGGCCAAACTGGCGATCGACACCGGTGCGCCCCTGCTGCCGGTGCACTGCTGGTTCACCCCGGGCGGCTGGGGATTCGAGGTCGGGGCGCCGATCGACACCACCGGCGGCCTCGCACCCACGACCCAACGTCTTGCCGACCGGTTCGCCGCCGGTATCGCCGCGCACCCGGCCGACTGGCATATGTGGCAGCCGGTGTGGACGGCCGATTTCTCCGCCGAGCGGCTCGCCCGGTGGGAAGCCCGCCGCAACGGAACGGGCTGACCGTCGATCAGCGGGCGCGGCTGCGGGCGAGATTCCAGCTGTTCCAGGTGTCGTCGTCGAGTTGGTGCTCGAGCCGGTTGTACAGGTCGATGCGGAGGGGCACGGGCAGCCGGTCGATGGCGGGGACGATATCGGCCGACAGGCCGGCCAGATAGTCGACGTCGAGGTTTTCGCCGCGCTGCCAGCGGTCGATGTTCTCGCCGGCGACCAGACCCTCGGGGTTGATCGCGGCGAGCACCAGCAGCGCGGCCACGGCGGTCGCGACGGCGGTGCGGGGCAGCCAGGTCGTTTCCAGCCGCAGGACGGCGACGATCACCAGGACGTACACGACACCGAGCCACAGTTCGCAGGTGCCGACCAGCAGCCGCAGCACGGTGAAACCGTAGGCCTGCTGGTAGGTCCACATACGTCCCAGTGCGGAGGCGATCATCACCAGGGTGAGCGCGCTGATCGCGCACAACAGGCCCCGCAACCACAGCCTGTCCGTGGCCGTCTCGCGGGTGGCCCGGTGCAGCACCGGCAGGATGACGGCGAGGGTCAGCACGGTGACGGCGGACAGCTGCCAGAAACCGCCCCGCGCGTATTCGGCGTAGGTCAGGCCGGCGGTGCGCTGCACATAGTCGTCGCCACCGAACAGCGCCACCAGTTGCGCCCCCAGGAACAGCGCGAACACCACGGTCAGTGCGCCTACCGGCAGACCCCATTCGAGCCGCGCCAGAGTTCGGTTCGGGATCGTCGTCTTCTCGCCGGCGGCGGCCGGCGGTCCGGCGAGCAGGTACAGGGCCCCCAATGTCCCGGCACCCGCTGCCCCGAACACGACGATCCAGGCGACCAGGGTGTCACCGCGCATACTCGGCACCAGCCCCTCGACGAGCGCCGCGAACGTGGCGTCGGCGCCGGCCAGCAGCGGCACGAACACCGCCAGCAGCGCCACCGTGACCGCGACCGAGACACCGAGCCGGCGATTGCGTGCCCCCGCGCCGTCCGGGCGTCTACCCAGCGCGGCGTACACCCAGGCGACAGCGCCGGGCGCGGCCAGCGGAACGGCCAGCGCCTCCCGGAATATCCCGCGCTCCGACCGCCGACCGATCACCGCCAGCGATCCGGTCGCGGCGGCCGCCGCCACGCACAGCACGAACAACCACTCCGCGGCGCGGAAAGTACCGACCGCCAGCAGCGCCAGTGCCGCGATCGACCACAGCAGGCGTTCCGGATTCCGGGCCCGCCCCTGTTCCGGACTCGAGGTGCGCCGTGCGCGCCGATGGACCACGCCGACCGCGGCCACAGTCGCGGAACCCGCCAGCAGCCAGCCGATTCCCGGCCGGTCCAGCGGAACCGTGGCCGCCGCGACCAGCCCGGCGATACCGGCCGCGGGCAGAACACCCGCCGGGTAGGCGACCAGCTGCCGGCGCGGCGGGACGACCGCGGTCCGCGGGGCTTCCGGCGCGATCTGCGTAGTGGGCGGCTGCCATTCTGCCCGGCTGCCGGGGCCCCAGAGCGCCGCGTCGCCGGACGACTGCGCGGCGGTTTCCTTACCGGCGGAGGGCGCCGGGTCCGCTGTTCCCGTCGGCGCGGCCGAGACGGCCGAGTCGGCCGCTACCGAAATCCCGGCGGGTTTCTTCGAGTCGGTCGGTATGGCGGGCTCGGAGAATCCAGCCGGCTTCGCGGGGTTCGGGCGTTCCGGGTTGTCGTCGTTCGGTTTCGGTCGTCTGGGCACGGGAGTCCTCCTGGAGGTGTGCGTTATCGACCCGGGGCCGCTCGGCTGCCGGGCTGTTCGGATGGGAATGTCAGGGGGTGGGCGGCGCGGTGGCCGGCAGGGTCACGCGGATCCGGGAGCCGGGATCGGCCACCGCGATGGAACCGCCGTGCAGCTCGATCACCCAGCGCGCGATGGCGAGCCCGAGTCCGGTGCCGCCGCCGTCGGTGCGGCCGCCGCGGGTGAAGCGGTCGAAGATGCGGTCGCGTTGTGCGGGCGGTATGCCGGGACCGTCGTCCTCCACGTCGATCACCAGGTCGCCGTCCACGGTGTGCGCGTGCAGCCGGACCTCGCCCCCGGCCGGACCGTGCCGGGCGGCGTTGTCCAGCAGGTTCAGCAGCACCTGGTGCAGCCGGGCGCGGTCGGCGTACACGGTGGCGGCGCCGGCCGCGCTGCGGAACCGGATTCCCCGGCCCAGCGCGGCCGTCATGACCTCGACCTCGGCCACCACTTCCGCGAAAAGCGGGGCGATGGCGAACTCGTCGCGTTCCAGCCGGATCGCGCCCGCCTCGAGACTGGAGATATCGAGGAGTTCGGACACCAGCCGGCCCAGCCGTTCGGTTTGCGCGAGCGCGGTTTCCAAGGTCTTCGGGTCGGGTTCCGACACCCCGTCCACCAAGTTCTCCAGGACGGCGTTGAGCGCGGTGATCGGGGTGCGCAGTTCGTGTGAGACGTTGGCGATCAGATCGCGGCGCTGCTGGTCGGCGGCGGCGAGGTCGGCCGCCATCCGGTTGAACGCCTCGGCGAGTTGCCCCACTTCGTCCCGTGACGATGCGCGCACCCGGCTCGTGTAGTCACCGCGCGCCATCCGCTGGGCCGCGGCGGTCATCTCGCGCAGCGGCATGGTGATGCCGTGCGCCAGGAACTGCGAGGACACCAGGGCGATCACCATCGCGGTGAGTGTGGTCATCGGCGGCAGCCAGCCGATCTGCAACCGGAAGTAGCCGAAGGCGAGCCCACCGGCGGAGGTCATCAGGACGGCCAGTTTGAGTTTGATCGAACGGATCCGGTCCAGCGGTCGCGGCAGGAGCGCGGCGACCCGGTCCGCGGCCCGCCGCAGGGTGCTCAGCGCGCCCGCCTGCTCGGCGCCCCGCAGCGTGGTCGACGGCTCGCTCATGTGGTCTCCAAGGCGTAGCCCACACCGTGTACCGTCCGGATCAGATCCGCCCCGAGTTTGCGGCGCAGCGCCTTGATATGACTGTCGACCGCCCGGGTGCCGGCGGCATCGGCCCAATCCCACACCTCTTCGAGCAGGCGTTCCCGGGCGAGTACGGCCCGGGGCCGCTGGGCCAGCGCGGCGAGCAGGTCGAATTCCAGCGGGGTGAGCTGGGCTTCGACCCCGCCGCGCCAGACCCGGCGCTGATCGGCATCGATGCGCAGATCGCCGGCCACGGTGATCGCGTCGCCGCGTGCTCCGGCCCGTTCGACCCGCCGCAGCAGGGCGTGCACGCGGGCGGTGAGCACCCGCAGGGAGAACGGTTTGGTCAGGTAGTCGTCGGCGCCGACACCGAGTCCGATGAGCTGATCGGTCTCGTCGGTGCGTGCGGTGAGCATCAGCACGGGTACGGAGCGTTCGGCCTGGATCCGGCGGCACACCTCCAGCCCGTCGTAGCCGGGCAGCATCACGTCGAGGACGACGAGATCCGGCCGGAATGTGCCTGCCGCCGCCACTGCCGCCGGGCCGTCGTGCGCGATATCGACCGTGAACCCTTCGGCCCGTAGCCGTGCCGCCACCGAATCCGCGATCGTGGGCTCGTCGTCCACGACCAGTATCCGCCGCGCGGTGGCTCCCCCGGCCGGTGCCTTCTGTTCCATGCCGGGGAGCCTAGACACCCGGTGTGGAGAGACCAGGTGACAATTGTGGAGATTCCGTGTGACCGCCACCGCGGCGCCGGAACCCACGTTTCCGTCGGTGCTGCGACATATGATGAGAATGGTTGTTTCGCAAGGCATCCGGGGGTTCTCATGCACGAAATGCCACCCGATCCATTCGATCCCCGCTCCGCCGATCGGCTGCCCCACACGCAGCGGCCCCGGTGGCGGGAAGTACTCGGCTCGCCGCGTTTCCGCAGTATCGCGGTGCTGATCGGTATGCCGGTCGTCTTCGTGGTAGTCGCGGCGATCCTGGTGCCGGCCGTCGGTTCCCGCAGCGCCGATTCGCCGGCGGAAGTAGGCGCGTCGGTCACGCCCCCGCTGCGGGAACGCGCGCGGGTCGATCTGTCCAGGCCCTTCGCCGACACGCCCGCCGCGAAGTGGGGAGAGGGGATCATGGTGCCGCCGGCCGTACCGGTCGGGCGGTATTCGGCCGGGGAGGTCGCGACGGCCATGACGGCGGTGCGGCAGCTGATCATCACGGCCCGGCTGGACCGGCACGTGCTGGAGACGCACGACGTGGAGCCGGTACTGGCCCAGCTCGCCCCGCATCAGGCCGCCGAGGTACGCAAGTGGGTGCGGCCGGGAAACGAAGCCGAGACGACGTGGATCAACGTCAAGATCGCGCCCGGCTTCCGGTTGCTGCCGGTGCCGCCGCGAGTGGCCGGGTCGATGACCCCGATCGTCAATCCCGAGGGCGAACTGGTGATCAGGACCAACTACCTCGTCGCCTACGCCTTCCACACCGACCGTCCGGAGGAGCTGGACGGTCCGCTGGACATCATCACGGTCGACCGGTGGGAAGCCGATTACATCTGGGTGTCCGATGCGCGATACGACGCGGGCTCGCAGGGGATCTACTACGGCGAGATGCGCGGTCACACCTACTCCGTGAACTGCGCGCTGCACGACAAGGGATTGCTCGCACCCAACTACAGCAACCCGCCCGTCGCATTCGGTGAACCGGCTGCCCGCGACCCCGAGTACTACTTCGACCCGGCGGCACCGGTGATCGCCGAGCGGGGTTGCTGACCAGGCAAAACGGCCTGCGCCGCCCGTGGGTACGGGCGGCGCAGGCCGTATTCGGTGCCGGTTTCCGGCGGGTGCCGATCGCTCAGAGCGCGAGTACCGCGGGAACCGTCAATACCGCGACGTAGTAGCCCATGAACAACACTCCGGCATGGATCTTGAAGAACCGGCACAGCAAGCCGCCCACCAAGCCGACCGTGAGCGTCACGGCGAGCCCCAAGATCCCGCCTTCCCACACGCTGATCACCACGACGAGCCCGGCGAACGCGGCGATGATGGCTTCGTGGCTCACGTAGCGCACGACGACACTGGCGGCCCGGTGCGCGAAATTCATCGCGAAGGGATAGGCGATGAGTGCCGCCACCACGACGGCGGCGAGCCCGTAGAGCAGGAACTCGGTATTGGTGAGGGCGGTGGACAGATTGTCGATATTGCCGTTTCCGTCGTCGGTGGTGAAAACCGGGGGCGCGTTGAACAACGGCGCGGCGGGTCCCGCGGCGACCGGGCTCAACGGCAGCCCGAACGCGATGAGCGGAATGAGCGCTTCGGCGATATAGGTGGATTCGGTCGTGCCGTTGCGGGCGGCGATCACCGAGGTGAGCCGGCGGTAGCCGTGTTTGACCCGGGACCCGACCAGTTCCCCCATCAGCACCGTCATCGCGACCGGACTGAAGACGAAGGTGGCGCTGGAGACCGTGGCGGTGGCCGCGACGTAGCCGGTCTGCCCGCGGTCGAGGATCCGGAACGGATTGGGGAAATAGCCTTTCCAGGTCTTGACATCGGGTGCGAGCCAGACAGTCGCCGGTTCCGTGCGGGCCATCTCGGCGCGTCCCTGCGGGCCCAGTGACAAGAAGAGGTCGGCGATCAGCGGCCCGACGGCGATACCGAGGAAATAGCTGATGTTGAGTGCGACATCGTAGGACTCCGTGAGCTGTTTGAGACCCAGGATGAGCACCACGAACGGAACGAGTGCCAGCACACCCGCCCATTTACCGGGCGACGCGTAGGCGATACCGATGGCGGCCAGCAGGAACAGCCACGGCGCCGCGGACTGCACGGTATCGGCGACCGGGGCCAGCAGCGTCGCGAACAGTACGGCGGCCGGGACGGCGATCACGGCGGCGATGAGCGCCGCGGAGATCGCCTTGCGCAGCGCGATATGCGGTACACCCAGCGCACGCAGCATCCGGGCTTCGCGCATGAGCGGGACCGCCATCGTGTCCCCGGGTATGCCGAGCAGCGTGGTCGGCGCCGCATGCGTCATATGTTTGGCGACGGCGCCGGCGAGGAAGAAGGTGAACACGGCGGCGGGCGGCGCGCCCAGCAGGATCACCAACAGGGTCAGCGGTGCGATGGTCGCGGTTTCGTCGGTACCCGACACCATGCCGATCAGCGAGAACACGATCGCGCCGATCACGGCGAGGAGGACGGCGAGCGCGATTTCGCTGGTGAGAATCGAACTCATGACACGGCCCCGGTGTTCTCACGTTCGGCGGCGGCGAAGCGCGGGCGCAACCCGAGATCGTCGAGTTCGCGGCGCGTGTGCTCGGGCAGGTCGTCCAGTGATCCCAGGCCCTGCCGTTCTTCGCGCAAGGTGGCGATGACCTCGCCGACGGCCGCATCCTCGGAGGCGTCGGTGACCACGATCCGCTTCGGCCGGAACAGGCGCCCGCAGATCACCCCGGCCACCACACATCCGGCGATACCCACGAGCAGGGCGTAGGCCTCGGCGAGCGATTCGTTCGCCACGAACGAGGAGAACGCCCAGTCGGACAGCAGTAGTGCGGCCAGGCTCACCCCGATGCCGATGACCACGGATACGGCCAGGTGCCGGCCGACGACGGTGTCACCCCAGACCTCCAGGTATTGCGGATGCTCGCCATCCGGGGCGGTCGGCGTGGCGGCGGGCGGGCCGGCCGGCGTCGCCACCGTTGCGGGTGGCGATGTTTCGGCCGGTGCCGTTGCCGCTGCCGGTGGCGGGGTTTCGGTGGACATGGGGTACTCCGTGGGCGTTCGAGGGGTCGGGCAGGTCAGGAGGTCGAGGCGGCGAGTGCGCGGACGACTCGCGAGGGGCCGGGCCGGCCGAGGACGGTGGACATCCACCGGGAGGTCGCGGCGAGCGCGTCCAGATCGATACCGGTGGCGATACCGAGTCCGTGCAGCATCCACACCAGGTCCTCCGTCGCGAGGTTTCCGGTGGCTCCGGCGGCGTACGGGCAGCGGCCCAGGCCGCCGGCCGCACTGTCGAACTCGGTGATCCCGGCGGTCAGGGCGGCGTAGACGTTCGCCAGTGCCTGACCGTAGGTGTCGTGGAAATGGACGGCCAGGGTCTCGGGCCGGATACCCCGCGCGAACAGGGCGTCCAGGAGGTCGTGCACGTGTCCCGGGGTGGCGACCCCGATCGTGTCGCCCAGCGAAATCGAGTTCACGCCCATCTCGATGAGGCGTTCGGCGAGATCGGCGACCGTCGCGGTGCCGACAGCACCCTCCCAGGGATCTCCGAAGCACATCGAGATGTAGGCGCGGGTGGCCAGGCCGTGGGCTGCGGCGCCGTCCACCACGGGCCGGGCGGATTCGAGCGCGCCGTCGACCGTGGTGCCCAGATTCTTACCGGCGAATGTTTCGGTCGCGCTGACGAATACCGCGAGTTCGGTGGCGCCGGCGGCCAGTGCCCGGTCGAGTCCGCGGCGGTTCGGGGCGAGGACTACTCGGCGGATATCGCCGGGCAGGTCGAGTTCGGCGAGCAGTTCCCCGGCATCGGCGAGTTGCGGAACCCATTTCGGGGAGACGAAGCTCGTGAGCTCGACGGCCGTCACCCCCGCGGCGACGAGCCGCCGGCAGAAGTCGGCTTTGACCGCCGTCGGCACCACGGCGGCCTCCGCCTGGAGGCCGTCCCGCGGGCCGACTTCGTAGACCTGGACCGCGGCCGGCAGTCCCGGCCTCGGGTGGGCGTATGGCGCGGGCCGCCGGACAGTATCGGTGTGCGGACTCATCTCAGCTCCGGCTCCGCAGCTCCGCGAGCACCTTCTCGGCGTGCTCGACCCGGATGTTCTTGTCCTGGATGAGTTGCGCGACGACGGTATCGAGTTCGCCGGTGCTCGCTCCGGCGGTCACCGCGACGGTGCGGGCGTGCAGGCTCATATGGCCGCGCTGGATACCCTCGGCGGCGAGTGCGCGGCAGGCGCCGAGGTTCTGCGCCAGCCCGACCGCGACCACGACCTCGGCGAGTTCGCCGGCCGTCTGCACGCCGAGGATTTTTATCGCCGCCTGCGCCACCGGGTGGGCCTTGGTGGCTCCGCCCACCAGCCCCACTGCCATCGGCACCTCGAGGGTGCCGGACAGATGTCCCTCGGCGGTCTTCTCGAAATGCGACAGCGCCGTGTATCGCCCGTCGGGGCCGACGGCGTGCGAATGGCAGCCCGCTTCGACGGCGCGGGTGTCGTTACCCGTGGCCAGTACCGCGGCGGTGATGCCGTTCATGATGCCCTTGTTGTGCGTGGCGGCGCGGTACGGGTCGGCTTCGGCGAGCGCCGAGGCGTGCACGATATCGTCGACGACCTGCTGCCCGCCGAGTAGTTCGCGGTCGAAGACGGCGCGGGCGCGCACGATGCGCCGGTCGGCCTTATTGGTGAGAATTCGCAGCAGGGGCCGCCCACCGGCGATGGCTGCCAGCCGGGGCGCGATCGCTTCGGCCATGGTGTTGACCGCGTTGGCGCCCATCGCGTCGCGCACATCGACCAGCAGGTGCACCACCACATGGGTACCGGTGCGGGTCGGGACCAAGCGGACTCGCAGGTCCCGGGCGCCGCCACCGAAACGGACCAGAGTGGGGTCCTGTTCGTTGGCGAGCTCGACGACAGCCGCGCTGTGTTCCAGGATGCGCAGGCGGGCCGCTTCGGGATCGGCGAGCTCGAGCAACTGGATCTGCGCCTGCATCACCGGCCCGGTACCGGAGGTGAAGAAGCCGCCCTGCGCGCGGGCCATTCGCGCGGCATTGCTCGCGGCGGCGACGACCGACGGCTCCTCGGTCGCCATCGGAACCAGATAGTCCCGGCCGTTGATCCGGAAGTTGGTCGCGATCCCGACCGGTATACCCAGCACGCCGATGACGTTTTCGATCATGTGATCGGCCTGTTCGGTACCCAGGCCGCGGGCGGGTTCGAGGACGTCCAGGTCCGCGACAGCAATCCCGGTCCGTTCGGAAACCACCGCGCGCCGCTGCCCGACGGACGAATCCTTGAATCCGGGAATCCTGCTGTTGACGGTCACTGCACCCTCCATCTCGCGGGCCGCCGCATCCGCGACCCCGTCGAATATTTGCCGGATCCGACGCTACGGTTGCGATGTAACGCAGGACATGTAGGCAAAGCACATAGAACTGGGATCCTTGTGTGCGGAGAACACAGCCGGCTCACGGCTGGGTTACCGAGCGCAACTCGTCCAACCTGGTGGCGAGCGAGATGCGGAACAGCTGTTCGTCCTGCCGCCAATCCGCTCCGAGCAGGACTTTCAGGCGGTCGAGGCGCTGCAGAATGGTGTTGGTGTGATAGTTCAGGGCGCGCGCGGTCTTCGTCGGGCTCGCTTCGTGCCGTACGAAAGTACGCAGGGTGGTGAGCAGATCGGTGCCGTGCCGCGCGTCGTAGTCGACCACCGGCCCGATGGTGAGGTCGAGGAATGATTGCAGCGCCTCCGGATTCGCGCCGAACAGCACCGCGTACGGGGCGTACTCGGCGGTGGTCACCGCGCGATCGTCGATATCGAGCCCGGCCAGCAGGCGCACGGTCTGGCGGGCGGTGCGGAACAGCTGCGGGAGCTCGTCGGGAGAGGTGGCCCGCGGTGCCGCCACCACCAGTACCGGTGCGCCGAGCGCACCGATGAGGTGGGTCCGGAGGTCCCGGGCGAGCATCAGCGGATCGGCGGCCGTTCCGATGACGGCGAGTGTGGCGGAGTACTCGCCCACCAGTCCGCCCGTGCCGAGGAAGTCCGCGGCGCGGCGTTGCGCGATCGCCCGGCGGGCCGGTGGCACCTCGACGATGAGAACGCAGGTCAGTTCCGCGAGTGCGAGGCGCTGATTGCGGGCTCGTTGCTCCAGATCGCGGCGCCGATCCGGTGAGGTGTCCAGCAGATCGGCGATGAGTTCACCGCGCTCCCGCCGGTACGCCTCGGTCACCGCCCGCTGTTGCAAGGCGAGTAGAGCGGCGACCTGGGCGGCCCGCTCGATCGTGCGCCGCTCCACCGCGCCGAGAACCACACTGCCCGGGGAAAGCAGCAGGGCGCCGAAATACAGATCACCGGCCGTCACCGCCGCGACCGCCTCGACCGACCTGTTGTTCTCGACCGACCGGCAGTGCCCACTCGACCGGCTCAGCGAGATCGCGGACCGCACCTGCGGCGACAGGCTCACCGTCACCTGCTCCTGCTCCGCCGGGGCGGAGGTGGCGATCGGGAAGGACTCGGTGTCGACGATCGTCACCCGCCGGTCCAGCGCGGCCGCCAGGGTCCGCGCGACCTGCGGGAACCCGCCGCCGGACAGGACCGCGTGCACGAGTTCCTGGTGCACGGCGCTCGATCGGTCGCGGGCTTCCAGATGCGCGGTCAGCTTCTCCAGCGCGCCGCGGGTGCGCTCCTGCGATTCCTGGAGCTGGGCGAGGATATTCGCCGTCTGCAGGACCACCGAGGCGTGGTCGGCCAGCGCCGAGAGCAGGGCTGTTTCCTCCGGAGTGAACCGGTGCTCCTGCCGGGTCGCGGCGAAGAGCACCCCGAGCACCCGGCCGTCGGAGAGCATGGGTACACCGAGAATCGAGACGATCCCTTCCGCGAAGACGGCGTTGTCGATCGTGTCCTCGTGGGTGCCTTCCACGTACTCGCTGTATCGGGCCACCCACTGGGCCGACCGGGTATCCGCGATCCGGCTCGCCAGGCCGGTGCCGGCCGGCACGTGCAGATTCTGGAACTGCGGGGTCACCGATCCCATCGTCTTGCGGACGTGCAGGTCGCGGGTCGTGGGGTCGAACTCCGACAGGTAGGTCACATCGGTACCCATCATCTCGTGGGCGCGTGCCACCAACCTGGCGAGCAGTGCGTCGATATCGCGGACTTCGGCCAGATCGCGGGCACTGGAGTACAGGGCGGTGAGCTCCTGCTCGCGCCGCCGCAACCGCGCGACCTCGGCCCGATCGCGACCTACCCGGTCGACGATTTCGCCGATCGTCTCGCCGCCCAGCCCCAGCCCGGTGAGCGAGCTCGCCAGCGCGCCGACGTCCGGCTCGCCGCGTGTGACGGTGCGGAGCACCTCCTGCACGATGCGCGCGACGTCACTGCTGTCCATGGGTACAGACTCCCCTGCACGGTGGCCCGGGCGGGAGGCGGGCCCGGACCGGAGGCGGACGTGCGGGGCGCGAGCCCGGGCCGGTCCGGCCCTGGCCCGGACTGCGGTTGCGCCGGCCGGTCGCCTGCGTCGCGATCGCGCCGGATCGTGGTCATCTGCTCGGCGCCGCCCGGCGTCGACCAGCGCGACCGGGAGCTGCCGGGCAGGGTGCCGAGGCGGTCCGCGGGATGCGCGACCGGATCCGCTCCCGCGTGGCAGCGCAGCTCACCGAACCGCGCCCGGCCCGATCGGTATCGCTTCCCGGAGCGGCGGGACCGGGTTCCGGGTTTCCGATCGGAGATAGCTGCGAGTGAGGACCGCGGATCGGAGCCGGCAGAACCCGGCGGCCTCGGCCGGGTCGAGACCGGTCAGCTTCGCGATGCGCTGCAGCCGGTAGTCGACTGTGTTGGTGTGCACGTGCAGTGCGCGGGCGGTGCGCCGGCGATTGAACTCGGTGGCGATATGGCATTCGAGGGTCCGCAGCAGTTCGGGATGCGCGTCGAGCGGGTCCAGTAGTGCCCCCAGCGATTGCCGGGCCGGGCCTCGTCGGGTGAGCTGGAACTCCAGGGCCAGGTCGGCGAAGCGGTGCAGGCCTTGGCGATAGCCGAGGCGGTACACCATGTCCAGTAGATCGCGGGCCTGCTCTGCCACGGCGGGAATACCCGGGCCCGACCCGGTGACAGCGGCGGCGAGGACCGGGATGCCGAGTGCGTCCGAGAGGCGGGCGATCAGCTCTTGCGGTGGGTGGTCTCGTGCCGCGTTCTCCGGCAGCACGATCGTGCCACCGTTGTCGGAGACCTGGGACAACGCCGTGGCGTCGTAGAGCTCGTCGAGGATGTCCCGGACGCGGACGGCATACGTTCCCGGGCGGTGGTGCCCGGGCGACTCCGGACCGTCCGAATCCGGGACCGTCATCAACGACAGCACCGTATAGCCGGCGGTGAGATCGATCCCGATTTCGCGTGCGACCGCGGACGTGCGGCGGCCCGCCAGCAGTGTGGCGGCGAGTGTGAGCGCGCTGCTGCGCTGTTCGTCGACGATCGCCTGTAGTTCGCTGAGATAGGAACGGGACAGTGTCGCCGAGATCGTGCCCAGTGCCTCGAGCAGCGTCCGGGTCGTGCGGCGCAGGCTCTCGAAGGCGTCTTCGGCGGCGGGCAGGTGGTCTGTCGAGGCGATACCGAGCAGGAATCCTCGGCACACAGTGTGATGAACCTCTTCGAGCGACCGGCCGCTGCGCGCGCTCCGGGCGGCGGCTTGCTGCAATCGCGGCAGATCGAGTTCGGGTAGCGCGCCGTCGAGGATGCTCTGGGCGCATTCGATACACATTCGCAGGATCATGGATTACCTACTGGCTGGAGCTTTGTCCCGGAGAGGCAGTTACGCGCGGGTGCATTTCGCGGCGGCCGATTCGATGGACGAGAGCGGAACACCCCTTCGAGAGCTGACGCGTGAATGGAGAGAAGATTGCTCGTTAATTCAGAGAATAACATTCTCGTAACGCGGCAAACATCCTCTCTTGATAAGCCCCGTTGCGCCGGAATTCACCGGTTGGTTGCTCACCCCGTCGCGTTCGGCGGCCTCCACGGGATCCGCAGTCCGACTGGTGTGCGGCCGCCGGCCGTCCGGTGCGGCTCCGTCGGTGCGGCGGCGATCAGTCGGGCAGTCCCGATACCCGTTCCACGACCACGAGCGGGATCTCTCGTTCGGTCTGCTGCTGATGTGCGGCCATATGCGGGAAGCGCTCCTCCAGCATCCGGAACAGCCGCTCGCGCTCGGCCCCGGCGGCGGTATGCGCGGTACCGGTGAACAGGTCGATTCCCGCCGGAGTGGGCCGCTCGATGATGACCTGCGGATTGGCGAGGATATTCCGGTACCACGCCGGATGTTCGGCCGCGGCCATATTCGACGCCCACAGCACGATGCGATCCGCACCGTCGATCAGGTAGCCGAGCGGCACGATATGTTGCCGCCCGCTGCGCCTGCCGACGGTGGTGAGCAGAACGAGATCGGACCCCTTCAGCATCCCTTCCATCGTGATCTCCCCGCCGTTGGCGCGGAAATTCTCCACCACGGATTGATTGAACGCGCGCATATCACTCGGCAACGACATCTGCCGGATACTAGTGCCCGCCGGTGACCGACTGTCGTAGCCGCTCCCTCATGAACGCGGACCGCGGGACCCGGAGCCCGCGGCCGGGCGGCTCAGTGGTCCCGGATCTCGAGATCGATGATCTGCAAATCTTTTTCGATCTGGGCCCGGGTGTCGAGCAGGAGCGGGACGAAGGTCCGGTCCACCAGGCCGGTGAAGCGGGCGGCGTGGCTGGACAGCGATATCGCGCCGATCGCGGCACCGGCGCGATCGTTGATCGCGACCCCGACGGCCGCGACGCCCCGTTCGGTTTCCTCGAAGTTGATGGCGAATCCACGTGCCGAGATCTGCGCGAGAGTTTTCGTCAGGGAACGGAATTCGTCCTCGTCGAGGCCCGGGGTGCCGCCCGGGCCCGAGCGGCGATACAGCTGGCGCAGTTCGTCCTCCGGCAGTGTCGCGAGCAGGGCCTTCCCGCCCGACGCCCGGTGCGCCGGCATCACCACGCCGTCGCGATCGTTGGTGGCGTACACCGATTGGGCGCGGACCGTGCCGAGGAACCGGACGGTATCGCGGACCCGGATCATCAGGTTTGCCGATTCGCCGCTGCGCCGGGACAGGACTTCGAGGTGGGGCTGGCAGAGCGCGCGGAAGGTTTTGGTCCAGGCGAGCCGGGCCGGCGCGGCGTCCAGGGAGGGGCCGGGGAAGTAGACGTGGGATTCGTCCTGTACCGCGAAGCCGCGGTAGGCGAGGGTCTGGAGCAGCCGGTGGGCGCTGGAACGGGAGATGTCCAGATCGGCCGCGGCGTCCATCACCCGCAGGCTGCCGTAGTCGCGCAGCAGTTGCAGCAGGCGGAGTCCGCGGTCGAGGGAGCCTACGGCGCTGGGCGGGCGTTCGGGCAGTGGCGGGTTGCGCATAGCGGAATCTTATTCCGTCCGCCGGGGCGCTGCACTCATGCTTTCCCGCATGATTGAGTGTGACCTGGATAACGGTGTCCTGGTGGTCGGTGGAGGCATCGGCGGTCTCGCGACCGCACTCGGCCTCGTGCGCGCGGGCCGGAAAGTCGTGGTAGTCGAGCAGGCCGGCGAGTTCGGTGAGATCGGCGCCGGTCTGCAGCTCGGTCCGAACGCCACCCGGATCCTGGATTCGTGGGGATTGCTGGACCAGGTGCGGGCGGCCGGTGTGGCGCCGGAGAATATCGCTATGCGGGACGCGATCTCCGGTGCGGAGATCGCCCGGCTTCCGCTGGGACCGGATTTCCGCGCCCGCTACGGCACTCCGTACGTGGTGATCCACCGGACCGACCTGCACGCGATCCTGCTGGACGCCTGCCGCCGGGCCGGCGTCGAACTGCTGACCGATGTGCGCATCGAACGGGTCGACACCACCGATACCGGGACCGTCGCCCACGCCGCCGACGGCCGGACCTTCGCCGCCGCGGCCACCATCGGGGCCGACGGGCTGCATTCGGTGCTGCGACAGGCCATCGTCGGGGACGAACTCCAGCCGTCCGGGTACGTCGCCTACCGCGGCACCGTCCCGGTCGACGAGGTGCCCGCGGGTGATCGCGAACTCGACGATGTGCTGGTCTGGGCCGGGCCCGGCTGCCATCTCGTGCAGTACCGGCTGCGGTCCGGGGAGGTGCTCAACCAGGTCGCGGTGTTCGAATCGCCGGGCTTCCTGCGCGGCGAGGCGGACTTCGGCGGGGTCGACGAACTCGACGCCGCCTTCGCGGAATGCCATCCGCAGGTGCGGGCGGCGATCGCGCATATCGGCAAACAACGCCGGTGGCCGCTCTACGACCGGTTGCCCGCCGACGACTGGGGTCACGACCGCCTGGTCCTGACCGGTGACGCGGCCCATCCCATGCTGCAGTACCTGGCCCAGGGCTGCTGCCAGGCGCTCGAGGATGCGAACACCCTGGAAACGCTGGTCCGCGAACGCGCCGGCGATATCGAATGGCCGGAGGTGATCCGCCGCTTCACCGCGGCCCGGATTCCGCGCACGGCCGAGGTACAGACCAAGGCGCGCATGTTCGGCGAGATCTGCCACGCCCGCGGCGTGCACCGCCACGTGCGCAACGAACTGCTCGAGCGGCTCGATACGGCCGACCTCTACGACCACGCGGATTGGGTCTACCGGGGACCCCTCTTCGCTCCGGTACCCGAACCGGTTCACTCCTGAGTCCGAACTCTCTCTCAGACAAGGTATTTCGCTCATGCGTCTAGCAGTTCTCGACGGCGATCGCGCCGCCGTCGTCTCCGGTGGTGACGTCTACGACGTCACCGAACATCTGCCCACCACGCCCGGCCCCTACGGCGGACCTTGGCTGCCGTGGCTCGAACAGGGCGGCCGCGCGGCGGATCTCGCCGCCGTCGACCTGTCCGCCTGCCCCGTCCAACCGCTCGGCGGCGCCGCGTTACGGGCGCCGATCTCGCGTCCGGGCAAGATCGTGGCGGCGCCGGTGAACTATCTCGATCACAAGGTCGAGATGCACGAGCAGAAGACCATCGCCGAATACGGTGTCTTCCTCAAGGCCAACTCCTCGGTGATCGGCCCTGGGGAGCAGGTCGTGCTCCCGTACAGCGATATGCGGACCGACCAGGAAGGTGAGCTCGCGATCGTCATCGGCCGCACGGCCCGCAATGTGAGCGTCGGCGATGCGCTCGACCACGTCTTCGGTTACACCGGCGTCCTCGATATCACCGTGCGCTCCACCGAGGACCGGTCGACCCGCAAATCGTTCGACACCTTCACCCCGCTCGGGCCGTGGATCGTGACCGCCGACGAGATCGGCGACCCCGACAATCTGCCGCTGCGCTGCTGGGTCGGTGACGAACTGCGCCAGCAGACCGATACCGCCGAGCTCATCTTCTCGGTCGCCGAACTCGTCGCCTACAGCAGTTCGGTGATGACGCTGTATCCCGGCGACATCATCGCGACCGGCACACCCGCCGGTGTGGGCCCGCTGTCCGACGGCACGCGGATCCGCTTGGAGATCGGCGGTATCGGAACCCTGGAGGTCGGGGTCACGGCGCGCGACGCCATCGCCTACGCCGAACGTCCCGGCGCCCGGCACGACGTGCGTGTGGCAAGGGGATAGGACCATGGATATCAAGTCTCGGATCGAATCGTCGCCGATGCGGCCGGTGCAGTATGCCGTGGTCGCGGTATGCGTGCTGCTGAACATGCTCGACGGATTCGATGTGCTGGCACTGGCGTTCAGCGCTTCGCATATCTCCGACGAATGGGAGCTGTCCGGTTCCCAGCTGGGTGCGCTGCTCAGTGCCGCGCTGATCGGTATGGCGGTGGGGTCGATCGTGATCTCGCAGGTCGCCGATATCGTCGGCCGCCGCCGGACTATCGTGGTGTGCGCGTTCGTGGTCGCGGCCGGGATGGCGCTGTCGGCGGTGGCGACCGGTTTCGCGATGCTGCTCGTGGTCCGGGTGCTCACCGGCCTGGCGATCGGCACCCTGCAGGCCTGCCTGAACGTCATGGTGGCCGAATACTCGTCGGCCCGCTCCCGGTCGACCGCGATCAGCGTCTACACGGCCGGTCAGCCGATCGGCGGTACGGTCGGCGGCATCATCGCGGGTGTGCTGCTCGCCCAGTTCGATTGGCGGGCGGTATTCCTGTTCGGCGCCGGAGCGACCCTGGTGACGGCGCTGGTCGCCCTCGCGGTGCTGCCGGAATCGCTCGACTACCTGCTCACCCGGCGCCCCGCGAAGGCGCTCGAACGGGCCAACGCCATCCTGGTGCGGCTCGGTCAGCCGGAACTCGACACCCTGCCGCCGGCGCCGGGGCGGGCCCGGGGTTCCGCCGGACATTGGAAAGAACTCGCCACCGGTGCCAACCCGGTCACGACCCTGCTGCTGGGGTTCAGCTTCTTCGTCCTCATGGCGGGTTTCTATTTCGCCAACTCGTGGACCCCGAAACTCGTCACCAGCAGCGGGTTCACCGACGCCGACGGGGTGCAGGCGGGTGTGCTGTTCAGTGCGGGCGGTATCGCCGGTGCGCTGATCTTCGGACCGCTTGCCGCCCGGTTCGGGGTCCGGCAGACCCTCACCGCGCTGTTCGTCCTGGCAGGCGCCGCCTTCGGGCTGTACGCGGTTTCGGTGGAATCGCTGAACGCGGCCTTCGTGACCGCCGCGCTGCTCGGCCTGGCCACCAGCGCGGTGATGGCCGGCATGTTCTCGATCGGGCCCATGTACTACGGGTCGTCGGTCCGGGCGACGGCGGTCGGCCTGATCATCGGTCTCGGCCGGGTGGGCGCGATCGTATCGCCGATACTCGCCGGTGCGCTGCTCGATATCGACTGGGCGCCGCGCAGTATCTACTTCCTGTTCGTACTGCCCATGCTGGCCGGCGCCGTCGCGATCTACGCCATGCGCACCCGGCGCCCGGTGCTCGCGGAGAACCGGGACAAGGCCGCCGAACCCGGGGCCGACCCGGACGCCGCGGTCGTCGTGCACTGACCGGCGCCCCTGAAACCTGCCCACTCCCTTCTGTCGAGGAGTATTTCGTGACAAGCGAGAACACCACCACCGCGGAACCGACTGCCGAACTCGACCGCCTCTACGCCGATTTCGCGCGCAATTCGACCGCACCGCTGTGGACCCAGACCACCGATCTGATGCCCCCGGCCCCGGCGCCGGCCGCCGTGCCGTACGTGTGGAAATGGTCCGAGCTGCTCGATATTGCCCGGCGCTCGGGCGAATTGGTGCCGGTGGGCCGCGGCGGCGAACGCCGCGCGATCGGATTGGCCAACCCCGGCCTGGCGCCCACCGCGTACGCCACCCCCACACTGTGGTGTGCGATCCAGTGGCTCGGCCCGCGCGAGACCGCGCCGGAACATCGGCACGCCCAGAACGCTTTCCGCTTCGTGATCGAAGGCGAGGGCGTGTGGACGGTCGTCGACGGTGACCCGGTCGCGATGCGGCGGGGTGATCTGCTCATGACGCCGGGCTGGTGCTTCCACGGCCATCACAACGAAACCGACGAGCCGATGGCCTGGATCGACGGACTCGACGTCCCGCTCGCCCACGACCTCGATTTCGGGTTCTTCGAGTTCGGCCCGGAAACGGTGACCGATACCAGCACACCGCCGATCTCGCGGTCCGAGCGGTTGTGGGCCCACCCCGGCCTCACGCCCCTCTCGGCGCAGGACCCCGCCGGTTCGACCCCGATCGCGGCCTACCGCTGGGAACACACCGATCGCGCCCTCACCGAACAGTTGCTCCTGGAACAGGAAGGCCACGCGGCCACCGTCGAACCCGGTCACGCGGCGATCAAATACACCAACCCGGCCACCGGCGGCGATGTGCTGCCGACCATCCGCTGCGAATTCCACCGGCTGCGCGCCGGAGCCACCACCGCGCCGCGCCGCGAGGTCGGTTCCTCGATCTGGCAGGTGTTCCAGGGCGACGGCCGCGTCACCTTGGGCGGCGCGGAAAGGACCCTGACCACGGGCGATCTCTTCGTCGTCCCGTCGTGGGTGCCGTGGTCGCTGGACGCGGAGACGGAACTGGACCTGTTCCGCTTCTCCGACGCACCGGTGGTGGAAAAGCTGCAGTATCACCGGCCACGGTGAGCAAACCGGTTCGATGAGCCGGGCCCGAACAGTTGCGCCCCACCGCCCGATCAGCACGGGCAGTGGGGCGCATTCCGGTGTTCCGGTCAGCGCGACACCTCCGCGCTCACTTCGGTCAGCATCGACCGCAACCATTGGTGGGCGGGGTCGGCGCGATGGGTGGGATGCCACCAGAACGCCTCCACCAACGGCACGACCTCCCAGGGGCAGGGCAGCACCCGGACGTTCGCGGCGGCGGCCAGCCGGTCGGCGAGGCGGCGTTGCAACAGCGCGACGCAGCGGGTGCCGGTGACCATGAACGGCACCGCGAGGAAACTCTGCACCACCACCCGGATATCGGGTTCGATGCCGATCATCCGCAGCTGCCTGGCAGCTGGAGTGAATGCGGTCGGGGCGTGATAGGTGACCACCCAGGGCAATTCGGCGAGCTGTTCGAGCGTGACCGTATACCCGACCTCGGTGTTGTCCGCCGACACGATCAGCACCCAGCTGTCGGTGAACACATCGATGGACGGCATATCGGTGAGGAAGCCGTGCGGCAGGAAGGTGCCGTCGGCGGTGCGCAGCGATTCGGGGGCCTGGTCGACATGGGCGCCGGTCTGCTGGTCCAAGCGCAGTCGTACGCCCGGGGCCCGTTCGGCGAGGACGGTCGCGAGCTGGTCGCAGAACACCGTGGCCGCGTAGTCGGAGACCAGCACGGTGAACTCCCGGCTGGATGTGGCGGGGTCGAACACGGGGACGGCGTCGAAAACCCGCTGGATCCCGACGAGCGCCGCGGCGGCCGGTTCACGGAGTTGCTCGGCCAGCGGGGTGAGTTCGTAGCGGTTGCCGCTGCGGTGCAGGAGTTCGTCGTGGAAATGGCGGCGCAGCCGGCGCAATGCGGCCGAGACCGCGGGCTGGCTCAGGCCCAGGTTCTCGGCGGCCCGGGTGACATTGCGTTCGGTGAGCAGCGCGTCGAGGGTCGTCAAGAGGTTCAGATCCAGATTTCGCAGCGAGCCGGCGGTCATACCTCGAACCATAAACGGTGTGGATGGTGAACATAAGCAATCCGCTCTTCCGTGATGGTGACCTGGGTCGCAAAGTGGTCCCTACCACCTCGCCGGGGAGGACCGGGCGAGGTCACGAGAGCCACTGGAGTCTGTTGTGTCTGCTGTCCGGAATGTGTTGGTGATCGGCGCCGGTTCCGCCGGTACCGCCGCCGCGATCCTGCTCGCCGAGGCCGGGATATCGGTCGATATCGTCGAGGCCAAACCCGATATCGCCGCGCTGGGGTCCGGTATCACCTTGCAGGGCAATGCCTTACGTGTTCTTCGTCGGCTGGGAGTCTGGGACGAAGTGTGTGCGAAGGGTTACGCCTACGACACTCTGGGCCTGCGCGCTCCGGACGCCGCGGGCACCCTGCTGGTCGAACTCGACGAGCTGCGCTCCGGCGGCCCCGACCTGCCGGCCAACATGGGTATGTTCCGGCCCGACCTCGCCCGCATCCTGGTGAACCGGGCCGCCGCGGCGGGCGCGAAGATCCGCTTCGGTCTCGCCCCCACCGGCCTGGCGGCCGACGAGCGGGGCGTGACCATCGACTTCGCCGACGGATCCACCGGCCGCTACGACCTCGTCGTCGGCGCGGACGGTATCCATTCGTGGACGCGGCGCACCCTCGGCATCGATATCGAGCCGCGGCCCACCGGGATGGGTATCTGGCGGCTGTTCGCGCCGCGTCCGGCGTCGATCACCCGCACCGATCTGTACTACGGCGGCCCGGCCTATATCGCCGGCTACTGCCCGACCGGCCCGGACACCCTCTACGCCTACCTGGTGGAAGACGCCCGCGACGATGCCCGCCCGACACCGGAACAGGGCCTGGCCGCGATGCTCGAGCTGGCGGCGGCCTACCACGGACCGTGGGACGAGGTGCGGGCTTCGATGACCGACCCGGAGCGCATCAACTACGCGAAATTCGAAAGCCATGTGATCGACGGTCCGTGGAACCGCGGCCGGGTGGTGCTGATCGGCGACGCCGCGCACAGTTGCCCGCCGACCCTGGCGCAGGGCTGCGCCCAAGCGCTGGAGGACGCGGCCGTGCTGGCCGAGCTGCTGATCGCGCACGACACGGTCACCGAGAACCTGTGGCGGGAGTTCACCGATCGCCGGTTGCCCCGGGCGAAGGATGTCGTCGACTCCTCGGTCCAGCTCGGGCAGTGGCTGCTCGACGGTGAACAGGGCGATGTCGCCGGACTGATGACCCGTATCTCACACATGGTGGCCGAGCCCGCCTGAGCGGCGCGATCTCGGGCACCGGAATCGAAGGGCAGGAAATGAACGAACGACTGATCACCCATTTACGGCATGTCGATCTGGCCGTCCCCGACTACGACAAGCAGTTCGAGTTCTACACGAATATGTGGGGGCTGGAACCGCAGACGACCGAGAACGGCCTCGCCTTCCTCGCCGCGGCGGGCTCGCCCGAACAGTATTCGGTGCGCCTGCGCAAAGCCGAGGAGAAGCGACTGGACCTCATCTCGTTCGGCGCCGCGACCCCGGCCGATGTGGACACCATGGCCGAACGGCTGGCCGCCGACGGAGTGAAGCTGGTCAGCCAACCCGGTGAACTGCAAACCCCCGGTGGCGGTTACGGTTTCCGGTTCTTCGACAACGACGGCCGCACGCTCGAGGTGTCTTCGGACGTGGCCGTGCGACAGCACCGCAAGGTCGAGGAGGGGGAGTCGGTGCCGGTCAAGCTGTCGCATGTCGTGATCAATTCGCCGAATCCCGAAGCGACCGTGGGCTTCTATCAGAAGCATCTGTCCTTCGCCTTGTCCGATACCCTCTTCCACCCGCATATGGGCGAGATGATGTGGTTCCTGCGGACGAACCGGTTCCATCACAGCATCGCCATCGCACGATGCCCGCACGTCTCACTGCATCACGCCTCGTTCGAGATGCGCGGGATCGACGAATACATGCGCGGCACCGGCCGGCTGCTGCGCGGCGGAGTGGAGAAGGTGTGGGGCCCGGGCCGGCATATGGCCGGTAACAACACCTTCAGCTACTTCCTCGACCCGCACGGCAACACCGTCGAATACACCACCGAACTGGAGGAACTCGACGAGGACACCTGGCATCCGCACCTGTACGACTTCTCCGATCCCACGGTGAGCGACCAGTGGGGCACCGCGAATCCGATGGAGGAATTCGTGGCGAAGAAATCGTTCAACGACCCCGACCGCGGCTGCTTCGTCGCGCCTCCGGTCTGATGCGGCTCGCGACCTTCACCGCGCCCGGCCTCGCGGAACCCCGCGTCGGGGTGGTCGACGGTGACACGGTGTACCCGTTCCCTGCCGGGCTGAGCATGCGCGACGTGATCGACGCCGGCTTGCCCGAAGCGCACCGGCTGGCCCGGGACGCCCGCACCCTGGAAACCGGGCGCGGGCTGGACGAGGTGCGGCTGCGGGCCCCGCTGCGGCCGGCGTCCATTCGCGACAGTGTGGCGTTCGAGGAGCACGTCGAAGGCGTGCGGCGCAGTGTGGACGGCAAATCCGGGGTGCCCGACGCCTGGTACGACGCGCCGACGTTCTACTTCACCAACCCGCACGCCGTCCTCGGACCGGACGACGCGGCGCTGTTCCCGGCGACCTGCGCGGTGCGTGATTTCGAACTCGAGGTCGCCGTGGTGCTGGGCCGAGCCGGCCGGTCGCTCACCGAGGAACAGGCGCGGCAGGCGATTTTCGGATACACGATCATGAACGACTGGTCGGCGCGGGATCTGCAGAGCCGGGAGATGCAGGTTTCGCTGGGGCCCGCCAAAGGCAAGGATTTCGCGACGAGCCTGGGGCCCTGGATCGTCACCGCCGACGAACTCGACCCCTACCGCGACGCCGACGGGTTCCTCGACCTCGATTGCGCGGTGACCGTCAACCGTGCCGAAATCGGCCGTGACGTGCTCAGCAACGCGGGCTGGACCTTCGAATCGATGATCGCCTACGCCTCGCGCGACAGCGGGGTCGTACCCGGTGACGTGATCGGTTCGGGCACCGTCGGCAACGGTGGCTGCCTCGGTGAACTCTGGGGCCGGCGCGGCGAACAGGACCCGCCGCCGCTGCAACCGGGTGACGTCGTGACGCTCACCGTCGAGGGCATCGGTGCGCTGAGCGGCCGGGTCGGAGTCGCCGATCCGGCACCCCCGCTGAGCCCCGTGCGGCGCCGCGACCACGGGGCCTTCCGCCGGGACCGGTCATGAGCACGCTCGCCGGACGCACTGTGATCGTCACCGGGGCCGGATCGGGGATCGGGGCCGCGGTGACGGCCGCGGTCACCGCCGCCGGTGGTCACGTGGTAGCGGTCGATCGGGACGCCGGGGACGGTATCCGCCGGCTCGACGTGCGCGACCCGCGGGACTGGTCGGCGCTGGTCGACGACCTCGCCGGCGAACCGGTCCACGGCCTGGTCAACTGCGCGGGTGTCACCTGGCGGGCGCGGCTCGGGGATGTCACCCCCGACGCCCTCGCCGATACGTACGCGGTGAACGTCGGCGGCCCGGTGCAGGCGATCCAGGCGCTCTCGCCGTCGATGCCGGCCGGCGGTTCGATCGTCCTGATCGGTTCGCTCGCCGGCTATCAGGGCCACTATCCGCTGGCCTACACGACCAGCAAATGGGCGGTCCGCGGCCTCACTCACACGGCGGCCCTGGAACTCGGCGCACGCGGAATCCGGGTCAACACCGTGCATCCCGGTTTCATCGAAACCCCGATGACCGCCTCGGCCCCCGCGGAATTCCGGGACGCCTCGATCGCGGCCGCGCCGCTGGGCCGTGCGGGCAGCCCGGAGGAGGTCGCGTCCGTCGTCGTGTTCCTGCTCGGCGACGCTGCCTCCTACGTGACCGGAGCGGAGATCCCGGTCGACGGCGGTGCCGCCTCGCACGCGGGCGCGAAACCCGTCTCCGATGCCCTGCGCCCGCTCTATCAGCCCCCACACCCCACCCACTGAGCAGAGGAAATCATGTTCGAATACTTTCCGGGCAACTACATCTGGAATCTCGGCGTCGTCGCGACACTCAACAGCGGCGGCCTGATCGACGAGGTCGACCGCGCCTGCCGTCCCATCCGAGAACTCGCCGCCCAGGGCGCCGATGTGGGCACCACCGAATTCATGGCCGCCTGGCGCGCCGTCGCCGACCGGCTCGAACAGCAGGCCGTGGAGGCGGAGAAAGCCGGGCATACGCGCACTGCCGGGCAAGCGTATTTCCGTGCGTCGGTGTATGTCGCGCAGGCGGAGCGGATGCAGAGCGCGAAGGATTCGAGTCGTAACGCCGAGTATCAGCGCAGTGTGGATCTACTGCTGAAATCGTGCGCGCTGATCGACCCCGCGACCACCAAGGTCGAGATCCCCTACGAGGGCACCACCCTGCCCGCGTACTTCCACAACGCCTCGGCCGACGGCAGCCCGACGCCGGTGATCATCATGTGGAACGGCCTGGATTCCACCAAGGAGATGATGGTCGGCGCCGGAGTTCACACCGAGCTCGCCGCTCGCGGTATCTCCACCCTCATGGTCGACTGCCCCGGCAGCGGTGAGGCGCTGCGGTTGCAGGGGCTCACCGCCCGGATCGACACCGAGGTATGGGCCGCCGCCTGCGTCGACTGGCTCGAAGCCCGCCCCGATATCCGCACCGACCGGATCGGGCTGGCCGGCTGGTCGCTCGGCGGCTACTACGTTCCGCGCGCCGCGGCATTCGAGAAGCGTCTCGCCCTGTGTGTGGCCTGGGGCGCCAACCACAACTGGGGCGCGGTGCAGAAACGCCGGCTCGACCGCGAGGGCGAGAACCCGGTCCCGCACTACTGGGACCACGTGCTGTGGGTGTGGGGGCAGCCCGATATCCCGACGTTCATCGAGTTCGCCGAGGATATCCACCTCGACGGCGTGGTCGAGCAGATCACCGTGCCGTTCCTGATCGCGCACGGTGAGAAGGACCGGCAGATCCCGCTCGAATACGCGCACCGCTCCTACGACCAAGCGGTCAACAGCCCCAAGCGGGAACTGCGGATCTTCACCCCGGAAGAAGGCGCGACCGAACATATCGGCCTCGACCATCTGCCACACGTCACCACCTTCATCGCCGACTGGGTGCGCGACACCTTCACCGAACTCGACGGAGGCGCGTTCGCATGAACCCCGAAGAACTGGACCGCACCGATCCCGAGGGCACCATCGCCGCCGCGGCCGCACGCGTATCGAATTGGGGCCGTTGGGGTCCCGACGACGTCCTGGGCACCATGAACTTCCTCGACGACGACACCCGCCGCGCCGCGGCCACCGCGATCCGCACCGGCCGTTCCTTCTCCCTGTCCCAGTCCTTCGATATGGACGGCCCGCAGAAGGGCTGGCGCCGGCGCACCAACCCCGTACACACCATGCTCGACACCGGCACCGACGCCGTCGCCGGAATCCAGGGCTTCCCACACGGACTCGGCGGCGCCGACGATGTGATCGCCATGCCCCTGCAATGCTCCACCCAATGGGACGGCCTCGGCCATATCTTCGACCACGGCCACGCCTGGAACGGCCGCCCCGCCGACCGGGTCGTCACCAGCCTCGGCGACCAGGTCACCGGTATCGAAACCGTCGCCGACGTCATCTGCGGCCGCGGCGTCCTGCTCGACGTGGGCCGGGCGATCGGCGAAAACGGCGAACTTCCCGACGGTTTCGCGATCACCCAGGCGCACCTCGAGCAAACCATCGCCGCCCAGGGCCCCACCGCGGAGGTCCGCCGCGGCGATATCGTCGTGGTCCGCACCGGCCGGCTCACCCGCGCCCGCCGCGACGGCTGGGGCGAGTACGCCGGCGGCCCCGCCCCCGGCCTGTCCTTCACCACCGCCGACTGGCTGCACGGTACCGAAATCGCCGCGATCGCCACGGACACCTGGGGTTTCGAAGTCCGCCCGAACGAATTCGACGTCGCCTTCCAGCCACTGCACCAGGTCGCGATCCCGCAGATCGGCCTCTTCATCGGCGAAATGTGGGACCTCGACGCACTGGCCGAAGCCTGTGCCGCCGACGGCAACTACGACTTCTTCCTCACCGCCGCCCCGCTCAAAATCACCGGCGCGGTCGGCTCCCCGGTCAACCCGATAGCGGTGCGATGAACTGACGAACAAACTGTCGGTGCCGCCCAGTAGTTTGCCGAATATGCCTGGGGAACCGTCTAATCCACACGACGCGCTGTTCAGATACGTCATGTCTCGGTCGGTCGATGTCGCCGGAGAATTGCGGGCGGTTCTACCGGCGGCGTTGGTCGCGCGGGTGGACTGGGACAGCCTGGCGCTGGAGCCCGGCAGTTACGTCTCCACAGGACTGCGCTCACGCTACAGCGATGTACTCTTCCGGGCCCGGATCGATGGACGCAACAGCTACATCTATCTCCTCGTTGAGCATCAGAGCCGCCCGGACCGGTTCATGCCGTTGCGCATGATGGAGTACGTGATCCGGATCTGGGACCGGTTCCTGGAAGACAATCCCAAAGCCAAGTTGCTGCCGGCGGTGGTTCCGGTGGTGGTCCACAACAGCCCGGTCGGCCGCCACTGGAACACGCCCACGGAGCTGGTCGAGCTGATCGACGTTCCGGCGGGGCTGGAGTCGGCACTGGGTGATCATCTACCGCGGTTGCGGTTGATCCTGGACGACCTGTCGCGAGTTGACATCAAGGCTCTGCGAGCGCGGGAGTTGACTCCGGCTGCGCGGGTGATGCTGGTGGTGCAGAAGGTCGCACCGGGTAACCCGAACCTCGGTCGCGACCTGTTGCCGCTGGTGGACGATCTGCACGCGCTGGTCGCAGAGCCTAACGGCTTGGATGACCTGCGGTGTGTGGTGACGTATATTTTTCTTGTCGGTGAGACCGGGGAGGATGAGCTGGGCCCGGTGATCGATGAGCTCGGACCCCGAGCCAAGGAGGTCATTGTGACAACAGCTGAGCGGCTGCAGGCCGAAGGGCGCGCCAAAGGACGTGTGGAGGGGCGCGTGGAGGGGCGCGCGGAAGCTTTGGTGGAGACGCTGACCGAGCTGCTGACCATCAAGTTCGGGCCGTTGCCCGCTACCGCTGCGGACCGGATTCGTTCCGCCGGCAACGGGCAGCTGCAGGCATGGACCCGGCGCGTGCTGACCGCGACAAGCCTCGACGAGGTTCTCGATCGCACCTGAGCACACTCCGGCAGCGACTGCTGTGCGGTCAGCGGCGGCGGCCGGCGCAGGGGGCGGTGCGGGCGGTTTTGGCCTGGTCGACCTCGTCGTCGGTGAGGGCGCGGACCGGTAGGTCTTGGCGGGCGACGGTGTCGGCGCGGATGCCGTTGAGGGTGATGGCCAGGTAGCGGCGCCAGATCTCGGGGTTGATCGGTTTGGCGAATTCGGCGAGGCCGTCGACCATGTGGATCAGTGCGAAGAGATCCGAGGGTTCGATATCGGGTTGCAGAACGCCTGCTTCGCGGGCGCGTTGGACGATCGCGGCGACCGCTGGTTTGAGCCGGTCGCGCAGGCGGTGGAATCGTTCGGTCTCCAGGTCGAGTTCGAGAATGACCTCGCTGAAGCCGCGGTTGACGGCCATATGGCGGCAGGCGTAGTCGACGAATTCGACGACCCCGAGCCACGGGTCGGGATTGCGTAGGGCGCCCTCGGCGGCGTCGGCGAATTCGCCGAGATGGTGTTCGAAGACCTCGGAAATGAGTTCGGTTTTGTTCGCGAACCGGCGGTACACCGTGCCGACTCCCACGCCGGCGCGTTCGGCCACATCGTCGAGGGTGATCTCGAGTCCGCGGTCGGCGAACAGTTCACGGGCGGCCTCGACGATGCGTTGCTGATTGCGGACGGCATCGGCGCGCAGGCGCCGGGTGCGCAAGGTCGTGGCGGGTTTCACAGCCGAAGTCTATCAACGACGGGATTAAGTGGAGGCGTGATCTCCGTTATTGTGTTAGCGTTCAGGTAAGCGGAGATGCTTCCTCCATTTAACCAAGACCTTTCAAGGGGCGAGATGACTACCACGTTCGAACGCGGGCCATCCGCGCAGGAAAAACCGGCCAACAGGCGCGGCTCACACGCGCTGCGGTGGTGGGTTCTCGCCGTCCTCGGCGTCGCCCAGCTCATGGTCGTGCTCGACGCGACCGTGGTGAACATCGCACTTCCCGAGGCCCAGCGCGACCTCGGCTTCGACGATGCCAGCAGGCAGTGGGTGATCACCGGCTACGCGCTCGCCTTCGGCAGCCTGCTGCTACTCGGCGGCCGGCTCAGCGATCTGTTCGGCCGGCGCAACACCTTCATCGTCGGGTTGATCGGGTTCTCGGTGGCTTCCGCCATCGGCGGCGCGGCCGCCAACTTCGAGATGCTGGTCGCGGCACGCGTCGGCCAGGGCGTGTTCGGCGCACTGCTCGCGCCCGCGGCGCTCTCCCTGCTCACCGTCACCTTCACCGAACCGTCCGAACGCGCGAAGGCCTTCGGCATCTTCGGCGCCGTCGCCGGTACCGGTGGGGCCATCGGGCTGCTGCTCGGCGGTGCGCTCACCGAATGGGCGTCGTGGCGCTGGGTGATGTTCGTGAACCTGATCTTCGCCGCCGTCGCGCTGGTCGGCGCGGTACTGCTGCTGGCGCGGCATGCCGGCGGCACGCGGCCCAAACTCGATATCCCGGGGACCGCCGTGGTCACCGCGGCACTGTTCGCGATCGTCTACGGTTTCTCGCACGCCGAGAGCGAAGGCTGGACCGATTCGGTGACGCTGGCATTCCTCGTCGGTGGCGCAGCACTGCTCGCACTGTTCGTCTGGCTCGAAACCCGGGTCGCGCATCCGCTGCTGCCGCTGCGGATCGTGCTCGACCGCACCCGCGGCGGCGCCTACCTGGCGGTGTTCGTGATGGGTATCGGGATGTTCGCGATCTTCCTGTTCCTCACCTACTACATGCAGCTGACCCTGGGCTATTCGCCGATCATGACCGGTGTGGCGTTCCTGCCGATGGTCGCGGGCATGGTCGTCTCGTCGACCACGACGCCGTCGCTGCTGCTGCCGAAGGTCGGCCCCAAGGTGGCCGTCAGCGGTGGGTTCGCGATCGCCGCGCTCGGTATGGCCTGGCTGACGCAGATCGGGCTCGACACCGGCTACACCACCCATATCCTGCCCAGCCTGATCCTGCTCGGTCTCGGCCTCGGCGCCGCGATGTCGACGGCGTTCCAGAGTGCCACCGCCGGTGTCCGCCACGACGACGCCGGGGTCGCGTCGGCGATGATCAACACCAGCCAGCAGGTCGGCGGTTCCATCGGTACGGCGCTGCTGAGCACGATCGCGGCCTCGGCCGCCGGTGACTACCTGGCCGGCCGGACGCCGAGCCAGATCACCGTCGCCCAGTCGGCGATCGAGAGCTACACCACCAGCTTCGCCTGGGCTGCGGGTGTTTTCGTGATCGGTGCGGTGGTGCTCGCCGCGCTGCTGCCGAATACGATCCCGGCCCCCGCGGAAGGCGAACCGGTGCTCGCGCACTGACACCACGCAGAACGTGTGCCCGCCTTCGCACTACGCGGAGGCGGGCACAGGTGTTTCGACGGACGGCGTCCGGCCGGGTCAGGATTCCGGCGGCAGGATCGGCGAGCTGAAGACCTCTTCGAGCGGGGTGGGCCCGGTGTAGCGGCGGCAGCCGCAGCGCACCCATTCGCGCAGACCGCTGGTTCCCCGGCGGGAGAATTCGGCGTGGCAGGTACCGGATTCGCGGTCGTGCAACGCCAGATCGTGACCGCAACCGCAGCGTGCGGGAAGTTGTTTCCGGTTCGGCCGGGCGCTGCGGCGATGCCCGAACCGGCCGATGGCCCAGCCGAGCGCGACCAAGCCCGCGCCGATACCGAGGCTGAGAGGATCGAGCATGGTTACAGTATATGTATACGCATAGCCGATTCGGCCAGTAGCGATCGGCCGACGACCGTCCACGGGGCCCGCACAGTCGAACTGCGTACGAATACGGGCCGCACTGTAGTGTCCGGAACGTGCGTGGTGGGAGTAGCAGAATCCGGCGGAACATCGTTGCGGCGGTCTTGTCGGCGGTAACGCTGTCCGGTTGTGGTCATTCGGTATCCGGGACTCCGGTCGCCGCGGAGACCGGTTCCGAATCGGCGGTGCCCGGATCGGCGGCGGTGCCCGAGTTGGCGGCGATCGCCGGTGAATGGGCCGGTTCCTACACCTGCGCGCAGGGCGATACCGGCCTCACCTTGACCGTCGAATCCAGCGGCCGGAGCATCTTCGAGTTCCATCCACTGGGCGCCGACAACGCCGCGGAGTCGGGCAGTTTCGAAATGCTGGCCACGGCCGACGGTGACCAGGTGGAGTTCGACCAGGTCCGCTGGATCGAGCACCCCACCGGCTACCTCATGGTGGACCTCGTCGCCACCGATATCACCGGCGATACGATGCGGGGCAACGTGGACGGCGCCGGTTGCACGACATTCCGGGTCAGCCGGGATCGTTCCTGAACTCCGCCACCCTCGTGATCATCGCGGTGGCCGCACTTCGAGCAATCGGCGTCGGCCACGAGTGATCGGGGTGGTCTCGGGCACCCGGGCCACCGGCGTAACCGGTGAACCGGGTGTCGGGGACAGAGGTCCGCTCAGCCCGCGGGGCGGGTCGCGCGGCGGGGACGGCGGCCGCGCGCGGTATCGGCGCTCGACTGCGCCGATCCGGTGGCCCGCCTCGTGTCCGGCTGGCTCCGTTGTGCCGTACCGGTTCGACGGCTCGACTCATGGCTCGACGCGGCCGCGCGGCCCCCGGCGCGACCCGCCGAACTCCCGCGCCGTCCGCCCGAACCGCGCGCCCCGGCATGTTCGGCGGCACCGGACCTCTCGCCCTGGCGGGATCGGGTGCTCGTCGCTTCGGCCCGGCCGCGTTCGCCGGACCGCTGGTCGGTAGCCGTCGCCGAATCGGCGCGGCCGGAAACGCGTCCGTTCCCGCCGCCGCGGCGGCCGCGGGTGCCCCGGCTGCCGCGCGGGCTACCCTGCGTTTCCCGCGCCCTGCCGGGCTCCGGCGGTACCGGACTCCCGGCCGGGACCACGGGGAGGGTGCCATCCGAGAGGTCGGCGAGGATCGGCGAGTCGAGGGTGACGGGTCGCGGTTGCACGGTGATACCGGCTTTGCGCAACAGCGCCGCGACATCCTTGCGCTGTTCGGGCAGCACCAGCGTGACCACGGTGCCCTCGGTGCCCGCGCGTGCCGTGCGGCCGGAGCGGTGCAGGTAGGCCTTGTGCTCGGCGGGCGGGTCGACATGCACGACCAGTTCGAGATCGTCGACGTGGATACCGCGCGCCGCGATATCGGTCGCGACCATGACGCGGGCGGTGCCCGCGGCGAACGCCGCCAGGTTGCGGTCGCGGGCCGGCTGCGAGAGGTTGCCGTGCAGGTCGACCGCGGCGATGCCCGCGCGCGTCAGTTCACCGGCGAGCCGGCGGGCGTGATGTTTGGTGCGCATGAACAGGATTCGCCGTCCGCTGCCCGCGGCCAGCACCTTGACGATGTCCTTCTTCGCCGCGGCGCCCGCGATCTCGAAGACGTGGTGTTCCATCTTGGGCGGCGGGGCGTCGGCCTCGTCCACCGAATGGGTGACCGGCGCGTGCAGGAAGCGGTCGACCAGTTTCCCGACCCCGTTGTCCAGGGTGGCCGAGAACAGCAGGCGCTGCCCGTTCGCGGGCGTCGCCGCCATGATCCGGGTGACGCCGGGCAGGAAGCCGAGGTCGGCCATATGGTCGGCCTCGTCCAGTACGGTGATCCGCACCTTGTCGAGGGCGACCGCCCGCTGCTTCATCAGGTCCTCGAGCCGGCCCGGGCAGGCGACGACGATATCGATACCTTGTTTCAGGGCTTTGGCCTGGCGGTTCACCGGAACACCGCCGAATACGGTGGTCACTCGCAGCCCGCGCACCTGGGCCAGGGGCGTGAGGGTGGCCGCGATCTGGGTCGCGAGCTCACGGGTGGGGGCGAGGACCAGTCCGGTGGGACGGCCGGGGGCGCGCTCGGCGCCGGCGAGCCGTTCGACCAGCGGAATCGCGAAGGCCAGGGTTTTGCCGCTACCGGTTTTGCCGCGGCCGAGGACATCGCGGCCGGCGAGGCTGTCGGGCAGGGTGGCGGATTGGATGGGGAACGGCGCGGAGATCCCCGCGGCCGTGAGTGAATCGACGACTCCGCTGGAGACGCCGAGAACGGTGAAATTCTGCGCGTCGGCAGTGTGGGCAGACATGAAGTATGGGCGCCTTTCGGCATCGGAGGTGATACCGCGACATCCGATCGGACCGATGTCCGCGCCTCGGGGGGCGGTGTCGCGGGTCCCGACGCGAAAAGCCAGGTATCCCGCGACGGAGGAGTACATGCTTGCTCGCTGGCGCAGGTACTGCAGTCACCCTACAGCACGCTTCCGGCAATTCCGGTATCCACGAACACCGCGGTAGGTCCGGCAGGTATTCCGCTGCCGGGATTTCCGCACGTCTTTCCCGGTATACGGATTCATCCCGAACGCGACCTATATCACTTCGGGCTGTGCTGTGGCGGTGCGCTGCGCGCCCCGCGCCGGGATTCCGGTCACGTAATCGGCGCCGGGTGTCCCGTACCTTCCCGGCGGTACATCGCTACCGCCCGGCAAACGTCCGAACGCTCTGCGCGTAATCGTCCGGCGGCCGGAACGGTCCGGTCCGGTGCTGTGAATTACCAATGCGCACCGCGTTTTTCGCGAACAGTGGAGACAGAGGTATGCCGGTAACATTACGCTGTCACCGGCGGTACAACCAATTGAAGCGCTCCAATTCCATACACCCTCCGGGCGTGGTATATCTCTGCTGCGGCGCCCGTCCGGGCTCCGGCGAGTTCGTTGAAGAAGAGTGTGCGCGTGTCCAATCCAATCGATCCCACCCGCGGGCAGAATCCGAGTCCGCATTCGCCGGCACGTGTCGCGCCGGGCGCCCGTGCCGGTGATCCCGTGCAGCGCGTGACACTCGTCTCAGGGATCGGTTTCGCACTGGCGATCGTCGGTTTGGTCGTGACCATGCTCGTCGCCCCGGCCTCGGGTGAGGCCGATTCGGAGACCGATGTCGCGGCCACTTCCACCGAAAGTCCCGCCACCCCGGCCGCGCCGCCACCGGCCCCGGCCACCACGGTCCCCGTCCAGCAGTACCTGGCCGATCTGCCGCCGGTCGGTAGCACCGCCTATACCGGGGCGATCCCGGTGAACGGCGTGTCCTACCAGCACGCCATCTACCAGCAGTTCAGTGGCTGTGCGACCGAGGTGAGCCACACCTACGACCTGAACGGTGAATGGTCGCGCTTCGCCTCGTCGATCGGCGTGGCCGACGGTGGGAACTCCGCGGCGGTGCTGCGGTTCGAGGTGATCGCCGACGGCGCATCGATCTTCTCTTCCGGCAATATCCGGGTGGGCGAGCCGCCGAAGATCGAGGTCCCGGTGACCGGCGTGCAGGATCTGACGATCGGTTTCACACTGGTGGGCGGGAATACAGGGAGCTGCACCGCGCTGGGCAACGGGGTCTGGGGCGACCCGACTCTCACCAAGTGAGCCCCGGACCACTGCGTCTGTAGCCCCTTCTGGGCGAGCCCGATCCCCGACGGCCGTGACCTCGCCGGGCGACGCCGGGCCCGCACTCCGGTGTGAATTGATTTCTGGTGCGAATGTTTCGGTCGAGCGTCCCTCGACAGCCGGTGGAACCGCTGGGTTCCGGCGGGCATGTTGATCACACCTGGTATTTAGCGGACGATTTCACGAGAAATTATTTGTCGTGCGCCGGCCTTCGCAACTTTCCGATAGCCGGCACCCGGTAGTGCTCTCGATCGTCTCGACGGCGCTACGGACCCGCATACACTTGGATTCGCCGGCAGCGGCTGCGGTGCCGAAAGAGGTAGTGTTTCTGTTCTCGGCGGTGCAAAAGTGAATTCGGTCGGTTCTGCACCCACCCGGTGTAGTCGCAGGCACAGTATTCCGCGCCCCTTCGTCCGATCCGGACGCACAACAGAAGAAGCTCCACAGATGTGAATACCGCAAACGATCTGAAGCTCTTCGAGTTAGGGGAAGCCGATGCGGGTGATGGTTCTGGGTGGGGACGGATTCTGCGGCTGGCCGAGCGCGTTGCATCTCTCGGCGGCCGGCCACGACGTCACGATCGTGGACAGCCTGGTCCGCCGGGAGATCGACTGTGAACTGGGTGTGCGATCGCTGACGCCCATCCACGAGCCCGCCGAGCGGCTGGCCGCGTGGCGCGAGGTGAGCGGCCACGATATCGATCTCGTCGGTCTGGATATCGCCCACGAGTACGACGAGTTCGCCGAACTGCTGGCGGCCGTACGGCCCGATACCGTTGTGCACTTCGCCGAGCAGCGCGCGGCGCCGTATTCGATGAAGTCGCCACGGCACAAGCGCTACACGGTGGACAACAACATCAACGGCACCCACAATCTGCTCACGGCCGTGGTCGCGCTCGGGCTGGATGTCCATATCGTGCACCTCGGCACCATGGGCGTATACGGCTACGAAAGTGTGCCGGTGGATCTGCCCGAGGGGTATCTCACCGTCAGCTATCCGGGGCGTGACGGGAAAATGTATTCCCGCGAGATCCTGTATCCCACCCAGCCGGGCAGCGTTTACCATCTGACGAAATCACTCGATCAATTGCTTTTCCAGTTCTATGCCCGCAACGACGGCGTGCGGATCACCGATCTGCATCAGGGCATCGTCTGGGGAACGCAGACCGGCGAAACCGCGCGCGACCCGCGCCTGATCAACCGTTTCGACTACGACGGCGATTTCGGCACCGTACTCAACCGGTTCCTGGTGGAGGCCGCGATCGGTTTCCCGCTGACCGTGCACGGAACGGGCGGGCAGACCCGGGCTTTCATCAATATCAACGATTCGATCCGCTGTATCAGGATGGCGGTGGAATCGGGCGATACGGTGTGCGGTGCGGTGCGGGTGATGAATCAGATCACCGAAACACATCGGGTCGCGGATCTGGCGCGTCTGGTGGCGGGCGCGCTCGGCGGAGAGGTGCATCCGGTACCCAATCCGCGGCAGGAAGCCGACGAGAATCAGCTCGCGGCCCGCAACGACCGGCTGCTCGCTCTCGGCTTGAAACCGATACCACTGGATTCGTGCCTGCTCACCGCGGAAGCCGACATCGCCCGGAAATACTGTGACCGGGTCGACACCGGCCGGATACCGAGTCGCTCGTATTGGAACGAGACCCGTAAATCGGTGGTCGAGGAGCAGGAGGTTTGAGCGAAGACGACGAAAAGGAACCGGCCGGCGGGCCGCCGGGCGACCGGCCGGAATCCGAGCCCGAACACTTTCGCGGCGAGCGGGGCCGCACCGTCCCGCGCTCCGCCTGGTGGATTCTCGGTATCGCGCTGGTGCTGCTGCTCGCGTTCATCGTCGCCCGCCCGTCGTGGTTCTCCCGCGATTTCGACGACACCAGCTTGCATGTGCCCGCGGAGCGCCATTTCGCCAAAACCCTCGCCGGCCTCGGCTACCCGGACGGTGGTCGTCTGAGCGACCGCAGCCCCTCGATCACCCTGCCCGTCACGCTGCCCGTCGATTCCGAACGGGAGCAGACCCGGCTGCACCTGCGCGGCACCACACAGGTGCCGCAGGACAGTACGGTGTTCCTCGTCGTCGATATGAACGGACAGCAGGTCTACAAGAGCGAGCTGGCCCGCGGCGACAACCCGCTCGATGTGCTGGTGGACGTCCCTCCGAACCTGGCTGCCGACGGACAGCTGCGGGTGCGGGTGCATACCGAGGGCACCGTGAACAACGCCGTGTGCGTGAGCGACCGGTCGGCGGGGATGCAGATCGATCTCGACCCGGAGACGGTGGTGGAGGCCGCGCTCGCCGAGCCGGTCCACACCCTCCGTGATGCGGTCGCCGCATGGGACCGCCGGCTCACGGTGGTACTCGCCGACCGGAGCGAATCGTGGCGGACCACGGCTGCCCAGCTCGGCGTGGAACTGAGCCGGTCCGGATATCAGGTGACCTTCGCCGAGACCCTCCCGGATGCCGGGATACAGAGTTCGATCCTGGTCGGGCCGGCCGCGAGTTCGGCCGAGCTGGCCGGCTGGGACGCCCCCGAGACCGCGGACAACGGGATCGCCCTGGGCACGGTCGACGACACTCCGATCGTGGGCGTGGTCGAACCGGACGGGTATCTCGCCGCCCGATTCCTGACCGCTCCCGCCGCGGCCACCGCCGATTCCGCCGCGAGCACGCCCCGCACGCTGCCGGCACCGCCGCTCACCGGCGACGCGGTAGGCCTGGACGCGCTCGGCGCCGATATGTCGGTCGGGCAGATCGCCGAATCCCGGCGCTGGAATATCGGTTATTCGCTCGCCGACCTCCCCGGCGGGCGAATTCCGCGCGCAATCCGGGTAGACCTGCAACTGCCCGACTCGCCCGACGACCTCACCTGGATGCTCGATACCGAACTCAACGGGCAGCTCCTCGACAGCCGGCGACTCGACCGCAACGCGCGCGAGGTCGTCATCCCGCTGCCCGCCACCGCCCAATCGCTCGGCAACCAGCTCACGTTGACCGTCCAGCGCGATCGCGACCTCGGCGGTTGCGATGTGCGGGTCACCAGCTACCCGATTCAGCTGACTGCGGCCTCGGCGCTGGAACTGGGCGACGAGCCGGGCGTGGGATTCACCGCGCTGCCCCGCGACCTCGCCCCCGGCTTCGCGGTCTACCTGCCCGATCCCGGTACCGATGTCGTCGGCCTGCTCGATGCCACCGTCGCGGTGCTGACCGAATTCGTGCCCGCGCAGTACACCCCCGAATTCCGGTGGAACACCCAGCCGGCACCCGGTGAACCGTTCGTATTGATCGGGCAGAGCCCCGAGGTGCCGGTCCTGGTGCGTATCCAGGACGGACGGCTCATGGCCGGCCCGGGGCCGTCGGCGCTGGACCTCTCCGCGCCCGATGATGCGCTCATCGTGGAACGTGCCATGAGTCGCGGCGGCGCGGCCGGGCTGGTGATTCAGGCCGTCGGTGCGCCGGGAGCGGTGCCGCTGCCCACGTTCGGGCGGGAAAGTGCCCAGGTGATCACGCCGCAGGGCAGTTTCGTCGTCAACGGCGACGGCACGGTGGCCACCGCCGGAACCGGGCGCACGGAACAGCCCAGATGACCGAGCCGCACGAACCCGGCCGGTCGCCGTCGGCGATCAGCGGCTACTTCCGTTCGGTCGACAGCGCGCCCGCCGGGCTGGCGGTGGACCGGCCGGCCGCCGCGGCCAACGGTTTCCTGGTCACCTTCGCCGGTCTGACCATCCTGGCCATGTGCGCGCGCATGTACCTGGTGCATGCGGAATACTTGGTGCAGCCGAACGATCTGGTGCTGTTCGCCAATGACCGCGGCAATGTGGTGGTGCCGACGCGGCTGTTCATTGTCATCTTCTTCGTCACCTACGCCTGCTACGCGTACTCGAACGTCTGGCGCCGGGTTTTCCTGGGGCTGGCGTTACTGGGGAAGTTCGCGGTGTTCTGCGTGGTCGTCGATTCCATCGGCTGGGCGCTGGATCACCTGCACCTGCTCGATATTCCGGTACTCGGCCAGCAGGCCGTATCCGGTCTGATGGCCTTGGCCATCCTGCCGCATACGATTCTGCGGCAGGCGCGGCTGCCGGAACGCGGACCACCCCCGCTGAACCCGCGGACATCGCCCTCGGCGTACGTGAAGCTGTTCGCCTGCCTTATCGTGGCGTGCCTGGGGGCGCTTGCCGCGATGCAGCTCTTCTTCGGCGTGGTCGAAACCATGCGCGCCTGGGCGCTGCTCGGCGGGATCGGGCCCGGTGTCTTCCTGGTCCAGCAGATCTTCGCGGTGGCGACCGCAGTATTCGGCCGGCGCACCCTGCGCCGGTCGCGGCGAGCCGAGTTCGCGCCCCCGGTCGCGGTACTCGTGCCCGCCCACAACGAGGCACACGATATTGCCGCCACCATCGCCTCGGTGGACCGCGCGGCCCGCACCTACACCGGCCGGATCCGTCTCTACATCGTCGACAACGCCTCCACCGACGATACGGCCGCGGTGGCGCGGCAGGCGATCGCCGAATGCACCAACATCACCGGGGAACTGCTCGACTGCCCGACACCAGGAAAGGCGATCGCGCTGAATCTGGGTATCCAGCGGATCACCGAGGAGTTCGTGGTCCGGATCGACGCCGACACGGTGATCGGGCCCGGCTGTCTGCAGACCGCCATGCGGCATTTCGCGAACCCTCGGGTGGGTTCGGTGGGAGGTATGCCGATGCCGATGGCGGAGAAAACCTGGATCGACAAGGTACGGCTGGTGGAAGTGCTGATGCGGCACGGCTTCTTCCAAGTTTCGCTGGATGGTTATCAGGGCGTGCTAGGTGTTCCGGGAATGTTCGCGATCTACCGCCGGAACGTGCTGCGGCAGGTCGGCGGAATGGTGGAGGGGATGAACGGCGAGGACACCGATATCTGTATCCGGCTCACGGCGGCGGGATATCACACCCTCGCCGATCCGAAAGCGATCTATTACAGCGAGACACCGTTGTCCTACGCGCATCTGCGCGAACAGCGGGTGCGCTGGTTCCGCAGCATCTACCACATCACCGCGCACAACCGGTCCATTCTGCTGGACCGACGCTCGATGACCGGCACCTTCGTACTGCCGTTCCAATTGGTGAACGCCGCCCGCCGGGCGATGCTGGCGCCGCTGTTGCTGTTCGCGCTCATCGCCGAATTCGCGTTCCAGACGATCTTCACCGGAATGCGCTGGCAACCCGTGCTCGCCACCGTTCTGGGCATGCCGCTGATCATGACGGTGTTCATCTGCCTGCTGCTGCGCCCGAGCGCCGTACGGTATGTCCCCGCCTATCTGTGCTTCCGGGTACTGCGCAGCTATTTCACGCTGGCGGCCGCGCTGAGCTTGGTGTATCCGCCGATGCATCCGCGGAGGCCGCGCCGCCGGCAGGTACCGTCCCGGCCGGCGACCGACCGATCGCCGGAGCAGCGGAGTGGCGACACGAGGGTTCCGGTCGCCTCCGGATCGGGGCGGGCTGCGAAGGTTTGAACACACGCAAATCGTTGCTGTGTCGTATTTTCGGTACCGGGTCGAATTGTGGACCGTTCCCGGGAATTCATTGCAGAAGTTTCATGGAAAATCCGCTCGGCGGGCACGTGTCCACCAACCGTTGTTCGATTCGACACGCCGCGAAATCGGGCCGTTTATCCAATATTCGTTCTGTTACTGTTCCGCGCATGAAATCCACCTCGAGCAGGCTTATTTCGTGTGCGTTGGGTGTGGTCACCTTGATAGTCGCGCCCATCGTCGCGGCGCCCGCCGGTAACGCCGAAGTGGTGTATCTACCGCCGCACGAGAAGACCTTCCACAGCGAAGGCGGCCCGACCTTCGTCGTGGGACATCGGAACGAAACGATCAACAAGGTGCTGCCGCTGAATGCCTCGGGGACCGTCCGTGAGGTCTTTCTGTCCGGCGAAGCCTACAGTTCGGTCGATTGGGGTGGCGGCGGTGACTTACGAGTCGGCTACCACGTGGGCTGCGCGGTGGAACTCAACAATGCCTCGGCCCACGGGAGCGCCACCTCCACATCGGGCAGTATCTCGGTGGGCATCGGGCCGGGCCAGGTGGCGGATGTCGAACTGATGAAGAAAAAGATCGTCAGCGATGTACCGGGCCGCCTGATCTATCACGACGTCCACCTGGTGGTCAACGGATGTATCGGCCCGGCCGTGATCCGCCAGTACGCCGAGATCCAGATGAAGTCCGACAAGGTGGACGAAGTCGGCGTCGTCTACGGCGATCCGCTCTGGATCTGACTCGGAACGTGGGGAGGTCGTGCGGATCCGCCAGTCCAACGATCGATCCCGGAACCCCGGGTCCCTCGGGCCCGGGGTTCTGCTCTGCCGGTGGCGGTGTACGCACCGTCATTCGGGAATGCGCACCTCGTCCGGGGTCTTGTCCGCCCGCAGGCCGCGCCAGCTCGGGTGACGCAGCCCGTCTCCGGTGTATTCGCGGTATTCGATATCGCCGACGAGTATCGGCTCCACCCAATGCGGGGTGCCGGGCCGGCCGCGGCCGGGTGTCAGCGGGAAGAGGGGATCGCGGCGGGCGAGGTCGTCGAGGCGGGCCCGCAGGGAACGCCGGTCGGCGAAGGTGAATCCGGTGCCGACATTGCCGATGTGGATCAGGTTGCCCGCCGGATCGTGGGCGCCGAGGATGAGCGAACCGAATGTTCCGGTCATCGTGCCGCTGCCCGAGGTCCAGCCGGCGACGATCGCTTCGGTGGTCCGGCGGAACGGCGTTTTGATCCAGTCGGGGGAGCGCCGGCCCGGCCGGTACTGCGAGTCGATCCTTTTCGACACGATCCCCTCGAGCTGGTTGTCCCGGGCCGCGGCCATGACCTGCTCGGCGCCGACCTCCAGCCAGTACGGCGGTGTCTGCACCGGCGTGGTGGTGAACCCGAGATCCTGTAGCCGTTCCCGGCGCTGCAGATACGGTGCGCCGGTGACGGTTTCGCCGTCGGCGGCCAGCACATCGAACAGGAACAGCTGAACCGGTACGGCCCGGACCAGCGCACCGCCCGGCCGCGCGACATGCATCCGGCGTTGCAGCAGCGCGAACGACGGCACCCCGGCCGGTGTCTGCGCGATGATCTCCCCGTCGAGCACCAGGTCACGGTCCCCGGCGCCCGCGGCCAGTGCGGTCACGAGCTCCGGATAGGAGTCGGTGATCTCCCGCCGGTTGCGGCTGTAGAGCCGGCAGGCGCGGTCGCGGCAGACGACGATCGCGCGTACCCCGTCCCATTTCATCTCGATCGCCCATTCCGGGGTATCGGGTGCGCGGCCCGCCACCGCGAGCATCGGCGCCGGCACCGCCGGCCCGGTCAGGACATGGCCCCGTCGTCGCGGACGGGCGGGTCCGGCGCCACCACCCGTGGGCACGCGTAAGCCGGCGTGCGGTAGCCCGGCGCCCGGGGCCGGGAAGGGGTGAGTCTGCGCCACATCATCTCGGCAGCGGTCCGCGAGCCTGCTCCGGATGCCATGACGTCCTCCCGTCGTACGCGGGTAATGCCTGGTCAGCCGCAGAATACGGGGGCGTTCGTGCGCATCTCGAGCAGACACGCGGAGCGCGGCTCGTCCGTAATGTCGGGTCATCCGGGCCCTGGGGCCTGCCGGGGGACAGGGAACTACCCGAGACCTGAACGCGACCGGAATCGCCGGGCCGGTGCTCCCGAGCGGGTCTCGGCCGGCCCGGCGGGTGGGCTACAGGGGTATCTCGAGGTGCACGGTCTGGAACCCTGGATGCGGTCCGCGCGCGTCGTGGATGATCCGCCCGAAGGTGAGCCAGAATTCCAGAGCTCCCGGCGTCCTGGCATCCGTGTGGAGATAGAGCCGGTCGAACTCCGGGGTCGCGCGAACGTGCTCGACCGCGGTGCGGACCAGCCGGGTGGCCAGACCGCGCCGATGGTGTTCGGGTCGCACGTAGACCCGGAACAGTTGGGCGGTGCGGTGGTCGGGGAACTCGTCGGCGAGCCGGGCCGGATGCGGTGGATGACGCGGGCCCTGGGCGCGGATCGCGGTGGTGGCGACGATGCGGCCCCCGTGTTCGGCGACCCAGAGCCGGTTGAGCGGGTGGCGGAGATACGCCGTTTCCGGGTCGATCACGTCTTGATGGTGTTCGGGCAGGTAACCGATACCGAACACTTCGTAGAAGGTGTCGAGCATAACGCTGCGTGCGCCGGGAAGGTCCTCGGCGCGAGCGGTGCGCAACCGGTAGGCGGTGGCCGCGGGCGCGCTCATCGCTGCGCCTCGAGTTCACGGTCCAGCACTTCGAGTCCTTCGACGGCGACCGGGCCGGGCCCGGTGTAGCCGAACGGCACCGCGATGATCCGGTTCGTGCGGACCGCGCGCAAGCCGGCCAATTCGGGGCGCGCCCGCAAGGCCGCTCGGGCCGATTCGGGTGTCTGGCTGCCCTGGGTCAGCAGGATGATCACCTCCGGGTCGCGCTGGATGAGGGTTTCGGTGTTGGCGTCGAAATTGCGTTTCGCGACATCGCCGAAAATGTTGTCCAGGCCGAGGATTCGCATCTGGGTGGCAACGGTGCTGGTGCTGCCGTAAGCGCTGAGTTTGGTTCCGTCGCGGGAGATGATCAGTGCCGCCGCCGAGGTGGCAGGGTGATCGGCGGGGTGCCGGTCCGCAATGGCCGCGACCCGCTGTTTCAGTGCGGTGACCTCGGCATTCGCCGCCGCCGAGGTGCCGAACAGCCGGCCGTACAACTCGATATCGGAGAAAATATCCTCGAAACTGCCCGCGGCGTCGCGGCAGTATCCGCGGGTTACCAGCAGCGGGATGTTCACGCGCGCCAGATCGTCCGGTGTCACCGCGGCGCCCTCGAAACTCACCACGAGGTCCGGGGTGCGGTTGATGATCTCCTCCCGCGCGAGTTCCCCGGTGGGTGCGGTGACCTCGATATCCTTCAGCGCCTCCTCGTACCGGCCGGGGAACGGCGCGGTTTCGAAGGTCCGGGTGACGATGCGATCGGCCGCGCCCGCGGCCGCGATCAGTGGGGCCGCGACGGACCCGACCGTCACCACCCGCTGCGGCGCGGTAGCGAAGGTGACGTCGCGGCCGCAACTGGAGATTGTCATCGGAAACCCTTCCGCCGCCGCGGCGGGTGCGGGGCCGGAACCGCCGCAGCCGGTGAGCAGCGCCGCGGCGAGCAACGCGACCGGTAACGGCGCGAATCTGGTGAGACCTGTGGACACAATGATCGGTGTTCCTTTCCTGGACAACGGTTCAGTGGAGTGGTTGCCGGAACCGGCGGATCAGTACCAGCAGCAGCGGCGCCCCGACGACGGCGGTGACGATGCCGAGTGGTAGTTCGCGAGGTGCGAAAACAACCCGGGCCGCTATATCGGCGATCACCAGGAACAGCGCCCCGATCACCGCCGCCAGCGGAATCAGCCGCCGATGCGTCCCGCCTCCGCACAACCGGGCGATATGCGGCACGATCAGCCCGACGAAACCGATCGCGCCCGCGACCGCGACCACGGCCCCGATGGCGAGCGCGACGATGCCCAAGGCGAGCATGCGCAGCCGGACGGGGGACAGGCCCAGCGCGCGGGCGGTGTCCTCACCGGCCGCGAGCACATCCAGCCGCGCCGCCAGCAACAACAGCGACCCGACCGTCGCCGCCGTGACCAGCGCGGTGGTGGCCACCGACGACCAGCCGGCCGAACTGAGCGAGCCGAGCAGCCAGAACAGCACCGTCCGGGCGCCTTCCTGGTTGTCGGAGGCGAAGATCAGGAAACTGGTGGCCGCGGAGAACAGATAGCCGATGGTGACCCCGCCCAGCAGCAGCCGCAGGGACGTCATCTGCCCGTTGATCCTGGCGATGGCGAACAGCAGGGCCGTCGCGGCCAGCGCACCGGCGAACGCGCTGCCCGCCAAGGCGCCGGCGGAGGCGGCGGTGACGCCGAACAGCAGGGATACCGCCGCGCCGGTGGAGGCGCCGGAGGTGACGCCGAGGATATGCGGATCGGCGAGCACATTGCGCACCAGCGTTTGCAGCACCGCACCCGCAACCGCCAGCGCCGCGCCGACCATGGCGCCGAGCAGGACCCGCGGAACCCGCACCAGCCAGACGATCGAATCCTGGGCCGGTGTCCAGTCCGCTACCGCCGGTACCCCGGCGAGATGGTGGCCGACGATCCGCGCGACGGTGCCGGGCGGCACCCAGACCGGGCCGAGGCCGATGGCGAGGAGCAGAACCACGACCAGTGCGGCGCCGAGCCCGCCCAGCCAGAGCACGGTGGTGGTGCGGTGCCGCGCATGCTCCAGATCGTCGGCGTCCTCGGCCTGGGGCAGAGTCGCGGTCATCGCACGGCCGCCTTTCCGGAATCGGTGGCTGCCGCGGGTGTTTCCGTCTCGCGTGGCCCGAACAGCAGTTGGGTCGCGCCGAACGCGGAGGACATCTGGACAGCGACGTGGTAAACGGGTTCGAGGACACCCGGGGTGAGCACCTCACGGACCGGCCCCGCCGCGGCGACCCGGCCCCCGGACAGCAACACCAGCCGGTCGCAATAGCGGGCCGCCAGGTTGAGGTCGTGCAGCACCACGAGCGTGGTCGTGGTCGCCAGCTCGCGGATCAGCCCGAGCAACTCGTGCTGGTAGCCGATATCGAGATGATTGGTGGGTTCGTCGAGCAGCAGATGGTCGGCCTGCTGGGCGAGCGCCCGGGCGATCAGTACCCGCTGCCGCTCACCGCCGGAGAGCGCCGTGTAGGGGCGATCGGCCAGGTGCCGGGCACCGACCCGGGCCAGCGCCGCCGCGGCGGCGATCCGGTCGGCACGTGAATAGCCGTGCAGCGCACCGGCCCACGGGGCGCGGCCGAGCAGCACCGTTTCGGCGACGGTGATCGGGGTTTCGGCGGGTGACTCCTGTGCGACCACCGCCAGCCGCGCCGCCAGCGCCCGGCCGCGCAGTGCTTCGACCGGAATATCGTCGATCGCCACCACTCCCGACCGCGGCCGCAGCGCCCGGTAGAGCAGCCGCAACAGCGTCGATTTGCCCGAGCCGTTGGGCCCGATCAGGCCGACGGTGGTGCCGGGTTCGGCGACCAGTCCCACACCGTCGAGCACCACCTGGCCGCCGTAGGAGAAGGTCACGTCGTCGACCGTGATCATCCGCGCACCACCTCCGCGCCGGGCCGGGCCGCCGGTGCCCAATCCGGCGGTGCGGGCCGCCACGTCCGGTGCACGGTGACCGTCTCGGCGAAGCCGGCGCAGACCCGGCGGGCCGCCGCGATTTTCACCGGTAGCACCGGATCGGCCTCGTCCAGCAGGATGCCGGTGATAGTGCCGCTGTGCGCGACGACCACTCCCGCCGCGCCCAGGTCGCGGGCGGCGCTGATGGTCGCATCCAGATGCGGGCGCGCCCGCTGCCCGGTGCTCAGTTCCGCGCTGCGGGTCGCCACCGCGCCGATGGCGAGCACGTCGCGCCGGGCGACCGCGGCGGTGAGTTCGGCGAGCAACCCGCTGTATTCGCGTTTGGCGGCCGCGGTGCAACCGGTGGCGCGACGGTTGAAATCGACGGTATCGACACGGCCGCCTTCGTCACCGGTGACAACCGTCAGCGCCGGGAGCGCGCCGAGTGCTGCCAGCAACCGGACGTCCCGGTGGTAGAAGGCCACCGCGCCCGGATACATCACGCCGTCGGAGGGTTCGATGCGCCGCAGTTCGGTTTCGATTTCGGCGGCGCCGATCTCGCGGCCCTCCGCGTCGGCCACGGCGCGGGCGGTGGCGACCAGATCCGCGGTGGAGCTCGCCAGACCTTTGCCCTCGGGCAGATCACCGAGCAGCGTGAGCACACCGCCCCGCAGGACCGCCGAACGCGCCAGCAGCGCCCGGGCCAGCATGCGGGATTTGGTCTTGTGGGCGGGAATCACCGTGACCGCGTGCCGGTGCGGGTCCGGTTCGAACACCGCGACCGAGCCGCGGGCGATGGGCAGGGTCACCAGGAAATGGCGGTCGTGCTCGGCGGTGACGCCTTGCAGCAGCTCCCCGCAACTGCCGAATGCACTGCCGACACCGACCCGCGGTGCGCCGGTCACTGCGGGCCTCCACCGGTATGGCGGGCGACCACGTGCAACCGGTCGCCGTCCAGCCGTTCGGAGAGCACCCCGTCGGCGGGCCAGCCCGGTGTGGTGAGCGGTCCCGGCGCGTCGAACAGCGCGAGCACCTCGAAACCCGCGCCGGACAGCAGATAGCGCAGCTCTTGTGGGAACAGTAGTCGCCACGCGGTGTGCTGGGTGACCGGTTCGGGGCAGCCCGGCCACGTCCAGACCCGCTGCCTGCGCAGCAGTTGCGCCGGGAGGTCCAGGGCGAGCGAGGTCCGGGAGGTGTAGGCGATACCTTCCCAATCGACCTGCCGGACCAGTTGCTCGTCGAGCAGCTCCCGCCGCCCGCGATCGGTGAGCAGGAACGCGCCGTTGCGCATTTCGAGGATCAGCAGACCGCCCGGACGCAGGCAGTCGGCGAAACGGCCGAGCGCGGTGGCCAGATCGGCGGTGTCGTGCAGGTGCAGCAGCGTGCTGCCGAGGCACGTGAGGGCATCCACGGGCGTATCCGACCGCAGCGTCCGGGCGTCGCCGGTACGGAATTCGATTGCCGGATACCGTGTCCGGGCGTAGTCGACCATCCGCGGGGAGATGTCCACCCCGCGCACCCGGAACCCCAGCTCGGTGAGGCGGGCGGCATCCCGGCCGGTGCCGGACCCCACGTCCAGCATGTCCGTGAACCGGCCCGCGCCGAAACGTGCCAGCAGATCGGCGACGAAGCGCGCGTTGCGTTCGCCGGTATCGGGGAAGGTGCGCTCGTAGAGCGCGGGGTTGTCGGTCAGCAGATTTTCGCTGAGCAGGACCGGGCCCTGATCGTGAACAGTCATCGGGCGGAATCGCCTTTCGCTGTGCGATTCGAGATCGCTTCGGTCGTCGGGGATTTCGAGGGAGGTGGCTCGGGGAGACTGCGTCGCCGGCGCAACAGCAGTACCGCGCCGGCGGAGCAGATTCCGATGCCGGCGCAGAGCAGGGCGGGCGGCCAGGTCAGCGGGCCGCCCGCATGGTCGACCGCGCTGCCCGCGAGGGTGGTGGAGGCCACCGTGAACACCCCGGAGGCCAGGTAGAACGCGCCGAAATAGGTGCCGGTCAGGTCGGGCCCACTGAACCGCGGTATCGCCTCGTTGACGAACGGCTGCACGGCCATCACCCCGAGCGCGAGCACCACCGCGGCCAGCACCACCGGCGCGACCCGCACCGCGATTGCGACCGGCCCGTCGCCGTCCGGTGCCGGAAAGATGCCCGCGGCGGGTGGGATGAGAAACGCTGCCCCGGCAACGGCCATCCCCAGCGCCATCGCCGCCCCACGGTCGGTGCGCCGGGACAGCACCCCGGTGATCCGCACCTGCAATGCCACCACGGCGACCGTCTCCACGAGGAACAGCGCCGCCACCGCCGCCGGGCCCGCCACGGGTCCGGCGAGATCCTGCACCTGCAACGTGAACAGGAAATAGATCTGGCTCTGCAGCGCGAACATGCCCATGAGCGCGAACGCGAAAGCCCAGAACCGGCGATCGGCGAACACCCGCGCGAAATCGCTGCGCAGCGCCGTATCCCGGGGCGGTGCGGGCCGGCGGGGCAGCAGGAGCATTTGTGCGACGGTCAATCCCGCGAATACGGCGGCCGCGGCCACCGCCGTCAACTGGAAACCGATGCCGACCAGTAGCGTCCCGATCACCGGACCGAGCGCGGACCCGGTATTGCCGAACACGTTGAACAGCGCGAACGCATCGGCCGCGCGGTCACCGCTGTCCCGGGCGATATAGGCGCGTACCGCCGGGTTGAACAGCGCACCGGCGAACCCGGTGAGCACCGACGCGAGCAACACCACCGGCAGCGAACCGCCGACGGCGAACAGCGCGAAACCGGCCGCCCGGATACCCGCGCCGACAATGATCACCCCGCGGGCCCCGAGCCGGTCCGCCGCCGACCCACCGACCAGGAACAGCCCCTGCTGACTGAGGTTGCGTACGCCGAGCACCACCCCGACCACCGCCGCCGACAACGCCAGATCGGTGCTCAGGTATTCGGCCAGGAACGGCACCAGCATGTAGAACCCGGTATTGCCGATGAGCTGGTTCACCAGCAGTAGCCGCACCGAAAGCGGGAACGAACCGAACAACCGGAGCCCCGTCATGCGGCTGCCCGCCGGCGTCGCACTCCGAGCCCGGGCCCGGCGGGCCGCCGCAGGATGCCGTCCGACCCACCCAGACCTGTCCACGGATCGTGCGCCAGCAACAGGTGCCCGTCCAGATCGACCCACCGCGCGGCCCCGGCGAGCTGCACCGCGGGTGCGATACCGAGTGAGCTGGCGGCCTGGCAGCCCAGCAGCACCGCCAGCCCGCGCGCCTGCGCCCGGTCGAGCATCGTGCGGGCGGCGTCGATGCCTCCGCACTCGGCGAGTTTGATGTTGACACCGCCCAGGCCGGCGGGCAGCCGGTCCAGATCGGCGATCGTTGCGGCGTCTTCGTCCGCGAGCACCGGAATGGGTATCCGCCGCGCGACAGCGGCGAGCCCTCGGAGATCCCCGGCGGCGACCGGCTGTTCGACGGCGGCGATTCGCGCACCGGCGAGCGCGTCGAGCACCGTGACGGCGGTGTCGGCGTCCCAGGCGCCGTTGGGATCCAGCAGCAGTTCCGCCTCCGGTGCCGCGGCCCGGATCGCGCGGACCCGGGCGATGTCCTCGGCCGGATCCGGTGCGCCCGCCTTCACCTTGAGCACGGTGAATCCGGCGCCGGTCAGCCGGCGGGCGGTGGACACGGCCTCGCCGAGGGGCATCAGGCCGATCGTGTAGGCGGTGGGCACGGCGTCCCACCGTGGCAGATCGAGGTATTCGGCCAGCGGCAACCCGGCCAGGCGGGCGAGCACATCGTGGACCGCACTGTCGACCGCGGCGACCACCGGAAGCGGGAACTCCGCGCGCAGCCGGGGGAGCAGTGCGCGGATCTCCCCGGGGTCGGCGCAGCCGGCGATCCGGTCGCCGATCGCGCGCAGCGCGGTGTCGATCGCGGCGCGGTCCAGGCCGAGGCGGGGGCTGCCGACGACCTCCCCGTGCCCGATATGGTCGCCGGCGGACACGGCGACCCACACGGCAACCCGGCCGGTCATCGTCGCACGTGAGATATGCAGGGGCCGAGCCAATTCCAGCGTGGTAGCCGTCCACGTCACGGTCATGCGCGGACCTCCCCGCCCGCCGAGCCGGTGGACCGGCCGGCCCGGACCGAATCGGAACCGGCGAGGCCGGGAGCGAGCGGGTCGCGGACAACGGTGCAGCGGGCCCAGCCCCGTGCTTCGGCCGCATCGGGTTCGGGCAGCTCCACCGGTTCGGTGACGGTCGCGCGGAGCAGGTCGTGGCGCCGGCACCAGGCGTCGTCGTAGATGCTGCGCAGATAGCGGTGCGGGCCGTCGGGGAACACGGTGAGTACCCGGATACCGGGTTCGCGCCGCGTGACCCACTCCGCCACCAGCGCGGTCGCCCCGGTACTCCACCCACCGGCGATTCCCGTTCCGGCGGCCAGCCGCCGGCAGGAGGCCACGGCCTCGGCCGGACCCACCCAGTGCACCTCGTCGAAGTCGGCGTAGGCGACATTGCGCGGCAGGATGCTGCTGCCCAGTCCGCGCATCAGGCGTGGGCGGGCGGGCTGGCCGAAGATCCGCGAACCCACCGAATCGACCCCGATCACCCGCAGCTCCGGCCAGTGCGCACGCAACACCCGAGTGAGGCCGGCACAGTGACCGCCCGAGCCGATCCCCGCCACCAGCACATCCGCGTGACCGGCCTGTTCCACCAATTCGGCGGCCATATCCGCGTATCCGGCGGCATTGTCGGGGTTGTCGTACTGATCGGGCCAGTACGCGCCGGGGGTCGCGGCGAGTAGTTCGGCCAGCCGGTCCAGCCGGGCACGCTGCCAGCCGCCCTCGGGGTGTGGTTCCCGGACCACGTCCAAACCCACACCGAACGCCGTGAACAAGGCGCGCATCTCCGGCTCGAGTTCATCGTCCACCACCAGCACCACGGGACAACCGAACGCCTTGCCCGCCAGCGCGAGTCCGAGGCCGAGCGTGCCGCTGGTCGATTCGATCACCGTCGCACCCGGGGCCAGGTCGCCACGGGCCCGGGCGGCGCCGAGCATGGACACCGCCGCCCGCGCCTTCATTCCCGCGATACTCGCGGCCTCCAGTTTCGCCAGGTAACTGCCTGTTCCGGCCGGTATCGGCACGACCGGTGTGCCACCGACGAGGCCGAGCAGCGCGGGCTGCGGAATCGTCATCGACTGCACGAAAGACCCCCGTAGCGGTAGTGGTACAGGGTGCTGGGCCCGCCGTCGAGCGAGAAGAAGGGATACGGTTCGGCCGAGACCGCGGTGACGCCCCGGCCCAGGAACCACGGCAGCACGGCACTGCCGGTCTGCGCGAACAGCACCAGCGGCCGCCCGCAGCCGGTCACCTCGGCCAGCAGGGTGTCGAAAGAGCCGTTACCCAGCGTCATTCCGGTCACCAGCAGTGCGTCGTAGTCCGCCGGAGCGTCCGTGACAGCGCGATGAACGGGTTCGTCCCATTCGGTCCGGCCGCCGGCGAGGTCGCACGGGTAGTAGCCGATACCGCGGGCGCGCAGCACCGCCAGCAGCGAGCCGACCACCCCGACGACGAGCACGCGCCGTAGCCCGGAGGGCAGCAGATCCACCACCGCCTCGGCGCGCCGCCGGGACTTCTCGAGTGAAGTCCCACCCGGGATCTCGACGCGCTCGGCAGTCATCTCGCCCGCGCCGGGGTGTGGGCGCAGATGCATCAGATACGCGTCCAGCGCCGCGATCCGGACTGCCGGCTGCGGGTGTGCCACCAACTGCGCAACCGTCGCGCCCACACACTCGTCGAGCACCTCGGGATCGTCGGTCCCCGGCTCGATCCCGCAGGACCCGACGGCCGCACCCACCCGCAAGCTGAGCACCGCGTTCCGGTAACCGCCGCGCCGCCCGGTGTGCCGGGTCCCGTACCGGGTGTGGAAAGCGGTGGCCACCGTCAGCTCTGCCGGGTCGGTGCCGAGGCGGGCCGCCCGCACCCACTCGAGGAGTTCATCGACGGAGCTCGGTCGCGAGGTGAGGTCCGTGGCGGTCACGACGCCACCACCAGATCGAGCCGGTCGATCAAGCGCTGCGCGTAATCGCCTGCGGCGCTGCTCGTTTCCTCGGTGACCATGACATGGCCGAGATAAGTGTTGTTATCGGTCGCAACCCGGACCTGGGTGCCCGGTTCGGCCAGAGTGTGCTCGACGATCCGGGGATCTTCCGGCCATTGCTGCGCCCCCGATATCCCGGTCAGCACCCCGGCGCGATCGGCGACGGCGAACGCGATGGCGGCACTGCCCGTGCCGGTCGGTCGTGGCGTCAGGTCGGGTGTGCCGCCCGCCGCCACCTCGGCGTGCACCGCCGCGAGGTCGATACCGGTCACCCGGCGGACCAGTTCGGAGATCCGGTTTCCCGCGGGCCGGAGGTTCACCTCGATCAGCCGTGGCCCGTCCGCGGTGTATTTGATCTCGGTGTGCGCGACCGTATCGTCGGCACCCAGCGCCACCAGCGCTGCCCGGGCCACCGCACCCACCGCCGCCTGCTCGTCCTCGCTCAGTGCGGCTGGGAACATATGCCCCGCCTCGATGAACGCCGGTGCTCCGGTCAACCGCTTGTCGGTGATGCCGACGACGGTGGTCTCACCGCGGACGGTCACCGTCTCGACACTGAATTCCGGCCCGTCCAAACATTCTTCGAGCAGGATCTGCGGTGCCCGCACCTGCCCGCGCGCGTTGACCGGGAAACCCGTGATCGCCTCGACCGCCGCTCGCAACTGCTCTTCGTCGTCGACCCGGCGGACATACATTCCCCCGCACAGGTCCACCGGCTTGACGACCAGCGGATAGCCGAGTTCCACCGCCGCGTCCGCCACTCCGTCCCAGCCCTCGCCGACGGCGAACGCCGGACCCGGCACTCCGGCTGCCCGGCAGACCTCGCGGGTCCGGTGTTTCTGGCCGGCCGCGGCGACGGCGTCCCGGCGGGGGCCCGGCAGCCCGAGGTCCGCGGCGATCGCCGCGACGGCAGGCAAGTAGTAGTCACACGAGGAGAGCACCCCGTCGAACCCCAGCACCTCGTGCAACCTGCGCACATAGGGCACGAGCGCCGCTTCGTCGTTGGTTTCGGCGGTGAGGATATTCGCCGCCCCGAGCAACGGATGACCGGCCGGCTTCCCGCGCAGGTAATGGTTCAGGTCCCGGGTGAGGAAGCTGAACGTATGCCCACCGGCGCGTATCCCGGCCGGTAGCAGCGTGCTCATCGAGCCGACCCAGCTCTCCACCATCAGCAGATGTCCCACAAACCCTCCAAGCTTCGAGCGGGACATAATGATAACCGTTTTCATTAACTGCACAAGCCCTTGTTGCCGATGTGGCCAGGGTGCAGTGGCTTTGTCTCGCAACGACCTTCACGCCCGCGCGGCGACCGCTGCACCTGGCCGGCTACGACCGTGTTCGCGATCAGTGGGTTGCTGCGGAATCTGCTGGGTCCGGCGGGGCAGCCTCGGACGGTCTTTCGCTCTCGGCGGAACCCACCTCGCCCTTTGCGGCGTAATCTTGTAATCAAGTAATCGTTGCAAGCGAGAAGGTGATCGTCATGAGGCATGGACACCGAGGGCGCGGGTTCGGCCGGCCGGGCGGCTGGCAGCAGGCGGATCTCCCGGAGACCGGCGATGTGCCGGATTGGTTCGCGGGCCGCCTGCCGAGCGAATGGTTCACCGGCCCGCCGGAGATCGAGATCGACCGCGACGAGATCGTGGTGATCGGCGAACTGCCCCTTCCGCAGCCGGAGGGTGGCCAGGAATCCGGCGACGACCAGACCCGGCCGATCCCCGACGCGACCAAGGAAGGTGCGGTCGCCCGGTTCCGGGAGTCCACCCGGGCGGCCCGGATGCAGATCGCGGACGAGGCGCAGCAGCGTTACCGGCGCAGTGTCGCATGGGGCGTCTCTGTCGACGGTCAGCGAATCCTGTTCACACACTTGGCCGTTCCGGTGATGACCCGGTTGCGCCAACCCGAGCGCAAGGTGCTGGACACCCTCGTCGACGCCGGTGTCGCCCGCTCGCGGGCCGATGCCCTGGCCTGGGCGGTGAAGCTGGTGGGCGAGCACACCGAATCGTGGCTCGAGGAGTTACGGACCGCGATGCGCAAGGTTGACGACCTGCGCTCGGAAGGTCCGCAGGGACTGTAGCCGCACCGATGTCGTTGACACCGTGTCGCCGGGCCTTCTAGGTTACTGAACTAATATCAGTTTAGTTCTGGAGGTCACGGTGTCCTCGTTCGCTCGACGTACTCTCGTCCTGATCTTCGCTGCGGCGGTCGCGGCCGCGGGCACGGCGTGTAGCAGCTCCACACCATCGGCGAATCTGCCGGTTCCCGGCGACTGGGCCGCAGTGGTCGCGGCTGCCGAGGAAGAGGGCAGTGTGCACCTCTACTCGACCCAGCACCCGGACAATCTCGCGAAGCTGAAGGCGGCGTTCGAGCGGAAGTACCCGCGGATCACCATGGAGTTCACCCGCGGCACCGATGTGGAGATCAACCCCCGGATCGAGGCCGAACACCGCACCGGCCGCGGAACCGCCGATGTGCATATGACCTCCGACCCGGTCTGGACCGCCACCGCGGCCGAATCCGGCCAGTACTCCGTGGATCCGGTCGGTCCGTCGTTCGACGACCCTGCCTACGGCCGGGACCGCAGCTTCCACGGCAACCGGTTCTTCCTGACCAGCGCCGCGGTGTTCGGTCTGGGCTGGAACACCGCGGCGCTACCCGCCGGCCTGGCGACACCGGCGGATCTGCTGGATCCCGCGCTACGTGGCCGCATCGGCGTGACCAACCCGGCCGGTTTCGCCGCCGTGGTGGATCAATACCAGTTCTTCGACCGGAACTGGGATCCCGCCTTCACCGAGAAACTGGCGGCGCAGCGGCCCCGGATCTATCCGAGCGCACTGGGCGTTGCGCAGGCGTTGAATTCCGGGGAGATCGTGGCGACGCCCATGGTGCAACCGCTGGTGCGTGAGCAGGCGGCCGGGGCGCCGGTCGATTGGAAGCTGCCCGATCCGGCCTGGGGTACGCCGTGGTACAGCCATATCGCGGCCGCCGCGCCGCATCCGAACGCCGCGCAGGTCCTCGCCGACTTCATGGTCACGCGGGAAGGGCAGATCGCGCTGTCGAGCGGTTACGCGGCCGCGCTCCCCGATATCGAAGGTGCCGTGGCGCGGGCGCAGGAGGTGCCGTTCCCCGATATCGCCGCGCTCACCCCCGACGCTGTCACCCGCTATCAGCAGACGTGGCAGGGCAGGTTCCAGCGCTGATATCCCGGAAGGGGCCGGAACGTGATCGGCCGGGCCATCGGCAAGATGCCGATGGCCCGGTCGATTCGTATGCGGCCGGAGGCGGTATCGCGTTCCGGAGGGCTCAGCGGGGTGTGTAAGTCATGCAGCGTGCGGAATGCTCCCCGCTCCCGGGGCCGACCCGGATCTCGCCGGCGGTGCATTCGAGGTCGGTGTTGTGCGTGCAGTCCGCACGCTGGCAGGCGCCGACCATACTGGTGACAGTGTCCAGGCCGCCCTTGGTGGCCAGCGGGATGAACGTCGCGCAATCGGCGCTGCCGTTCTGGCCGGAGACGTTGATCGCGTAGGCGTGGCAGCCGTCGTGATCGTTGTAGGAACAGTCGTTCACTGTACATTCGCTGACGTGCGGCATCTCCATGGTTGTCATGCGCTTCGTCCTCCTGGGCTGTGGGAGTCTTGCTCATGCGGCTACCACAATAGACCCGTTCGGTTGGCTCGGAATACCCGTTGGCGGCGGTTTCGGCGGTGGATTCCCGGCGGGTGTGCTCGTGTTAGCAAAATATTTGCTGAGATGCCGTCGTCGCCCCCTCACGCCAATAAGTGAACGCAATTTACTAAAGGGTGTTCACAAATGATGTGTGGTGTGGTTCACTCCTGTTGACCGTGTTCGGCAAGGCGGCCCGGTGCTGCGGCACCTCCGCCGGCGCGAACCGTACGTATCAACTTCAAGGGAGTCATTGTGACCGCACCGTCCCTGTCCCACGACTTCGATTTCACCGACCCCGACCTCCTCTCCGCCCGCCTGCCGATCGAGGAATGGGCCGAGCTGCGCCGCACCGCACCCGTCTGGTGGGTCGATCAGCCCGACGGTGTCAGCGGCTTCGACGACGGCGGCTACTGGGTGGTCAGCAAACTCGACCACATCAAGGAGATCTCCAAGAACTCCGAGGTGTACTCCACCAACGCCAACACCGCCGTGATTCGCTTCAACGGCGAGATCACCCGCGACGAGATCGATATCCAGCGCGCGATGCTGGTGAACACCGACCCGCCGGAACACGACAAACTCCGCCGCATCATCTCCCGCGGCTTCACCCCTCGCGCCATCCAGAGCCTGCGCGACGCCCTGCGCGAGCGCGCCGAACGGATCGTGCACGACGCCAAGAAAACCGGCGGCGGCGATTTCGTCGAACAGGTCGCCTGCGAACTGCCGCTGCAGGCCATCGCCGAACTGCTCGGCGTGCCGCAGGAAGACCGCGGCAAACTCTTCGAGTGGTCCAACCAGATGATGGGCTACGACGACCCCCAGTACGCCGACAGCTACAAGATGGCCAACGCGCAGGTCATGGGCTACGCCTGGAACCTCGCCGAGGAACGCCGCGGCTGCCCCGCCGACGACATCATCACCCAGCTCCTCAGCGCCGATATCGACGGCGAAGCCCTGAGCTCGGAAGAATTCGCCTGGTTCGTCATCCTGCTCGCCGTGGCCGGTAACGAAACCACCCGCAACGCCACCACCCACGGCATGAAGGCCTTCGTCGACAACCCCGAACAGTGGGAGCTCTACCGCGCCGAACGCCCCCGCACCGCCCCCGACGAGATCGTCCGCTGGGCCACCCCGGTGATCGCCTTCCAGCGAACCACCCTGCAGGACACCGAAATCGGCGGCCAGGAAATCAAGAAGGGCCAGCGCGTGGGCCTGTTCTACGCCTCCGCCAACTTCGACGAAGACCACTTCGTCAAGCCCTTCGAATTCGACTGCACCCGCAATCCGAACCCGCACGTCGGCTTCGGCGGCACCGGCACCCACTACTGCGTCGGCGCCAACCTCGCCCGCCTGCAACTCGACCTCATCTTCAACGCCATCGCCGACGTGATGCCGAACCTCCGTCAGGTCGCCGAACCCGTTCGGCTACGGTCGGGTTGGCTCAACGGCATCAAGAATTGGCAGGTCGCCTACGAATGACACCACCCGTCCGGCGCGGCCGGATGCCCGCGGTCAGCGACGCGGACATCCGGCGCGTAGCCGCGGAACTGTTGGTCGCGCAGGGTGCGGCAGCGCTCACCCTGCGCGCCATCGCGCGTGAACTCGGCATCACCGCCCCCGCCCTCTACCGTTACTACCCGTCCCGCGAAGACCTCCTGGCCGCGCTACGCCGCGATATCTGCAAACAGCTCGCCGACGACCTCGCCGCCCAGGTCGCCGAACTCCCCGACGACGGGGTGGTCCGGTTGTTCGCCATCTGCCGCGCCTTCCGCCACTGGGCCCTGGCCCACCGCCACGAATTCACCCTGGTCTTCGCCTCACCCACCGCGGACGGCTCGGGCACGGTCCGCCGCTTCGACGAATCCTTCGGCCTGGTCTTCCTGGAAGCCGCCGGCAAACTACTCGCCGCCTACGACCTCGCGACCCCACCGGTCGAATCGATCCCGGAAGCACTCCGCACGGACCTGCTCGCGTTCCAAGGCGAACTCATGGCGCTACTGGCCGGATCGGACCAGAAGTTCCCGGCCGAAAAGTTCGACCTCGGCGTGGCATACCTGATGATGACGGTCTGGGTCCGCCTCTACGGCCACGTGACACTCGAAGTCTTCGGCAACTACCCCATGCCGGTCAGCGACCCGGACGTCCTCTTCGACGCAGTCCTCACCGACCTCGCCGCCGGCATGGGCCTCACCACCGGAACGGCGGGTTAGTACTGCCACGGCGTTTTGATGGTCAGTGCTGGTAGATCTGATGTGTGGTGTTGGATCGTGTTGTGGCCGAGTTGGATTCGTCGATGTCGCGGATTGCGGTCCGGTTCGGGCGTGTGGAGCCGCGGACGCGCGAGGGAGTACGGGTCGGGGCTGGTAGCGGGGCTCGAGCGTAAGAATCGACAGCGGCCGGAAACGCGGTCGTGGCCATTGGCTGTCGGTGCGTCGCGGGCACCCCCTCCCATGAGGGTCGATTCCCGTCATGGTGACCTGCGGCCCGTCGTGCGCGTTGGGCATGATCGTGTCCGTGGAAGATTTTCTGGCGGTGTTGCGCGAGGAGTTCGAGGCTGCCGAAGGCAGCTTCATGCTGGGCCTGCGTGGTGAAGGCCTGGTGTGGGACCGGGCCGGGTTCACCCGGCTCGAACGTGCGATGCGCAGGGCATGTGAGTGGTCCCAGGAACACGATCGGTTCGATCGTTGGATGGCAGAGGGCTTCTACGAGGCCTCACACTTCGTTCGGGATTGGACGTCACATCCCAACTTTCCCCGCCCGGAGCCCGCACAGTATCACCTCGATTGTCTCGAACGAATCGACGACCTGGCGGACTGGTATTTCCGAGGTTTCCATGCCTACCAAGAGCCTCACGTCTGGCGGGACCTATGAGGTTCCGCCAGCAGATCCACAGCCGCAGGTAAGACCTACGAGTGGCCGAGCGACAAGGGGAAGCACCGTCCAGGGAATAAGTTGCCCAGCATCCGTAGGCTGGCCGTTCACGACGGGCTCGGTTCGAGAGAATGTCCGGAACGCGTGCGCTAGGCTTCGGGCCGAGGACGGATCGAATGGGTGGTGGGGGGATCAATGGTCCGGCGGGTAGGAATTCTGGTGGCGCTCGCGCTGGCGGCGGCGGGTTGCATGGACAGTTCATCGAGCGCGCCGGCACCGGTTGTCGAGACCGAGCCGTCGGCCGAGGCACTGGCCCGGCTCCGCGATACCGATATCTGCGCGTTGATACCGCCTGACGCTCTGGCGGAGTACGGGGTCACCGCGGTCGGCACGAATCACCTGTACGGATGCGCCGCGGTGCTCGGTGGCGACCCCCAACCATCAGGCAGTGTCGATTGGGTGGTGCGGTCACTCGACAACACCGACCTGGATGCCGGCGAAACCGTCACCATCGACGGCGCTGCCGTCACGCTGATCGGCGACTACCATGCCCTTCGTCCCGACGAAATCGCCACCGCCTCGCAGCGATTTTGCACCGCGTATTCGCCGTTGCCTACGGGAGGCTCGATCGAGATCCGCCTCAACGTCGGCGCGGGGACCGAGCCGTGCACCGCGATTCAGCCCCTTGTCGGCGTGGCATTATCCGAGTGGAAACGTCACCCGCGATTGGGCGAATCGCCGGGCACGGTGCGCACCGTAGTGACCGGAGCGGATCCGTGCGAGGTCCTGACCCGGCTGCCCGACGCCCGCGGCGGCCGTACACAGTGGGTCGACGGCTGCTGGTTCGATCTCGACGGTGACCACATATATGTGGGCTATACCCACGCCTCGGACAGAGAGTTCGAAAATTACGACAAGGTCGAGATCGCCGGACGACAGGTATTTGCGACAAATGAGGACGGAACGGCCTACATGGTCCGAGTCGGCCCGACCTTCGACCCGGTCGTCGATGGATACGAATTCGAAGAAGTCCCCGCGGTGCAGGTCCGAGGACACGATCGCGCAGCCGTGGAGAAGGCCGTGACCGCTGTACTCGGTATCTTCCCGGAAGCCGAGTGAACGGCACCGCACCGCGGGTTCGGCCTGCCGTCGCACCGAGCATCCTCGAGGCCAGGCCGCTGGTATGAGGTGGCTGTTGCTTCGAGCGCAACTGCCCGCCGTGGACCGAATCCTGGTCCGCGACGGCGCCGACACAGTGCTGCAACTAGCGCGTGTAGCCGGGGATCAACTGCCGATCGAGCGCACCCAGTTGGGCGACAGTAACGGTCTCGTGGAATCTATCCCCGACCAGAACTGGCCCGAGGTGGTCGGAACCGCGCGAAAGTTCGCCGCTCCTCTAACCGATGCGGTATGCGCGGAGAAAGGTCCGCACGCCCTCGACGACCAATGGACGGACGCGAGCGTCCGCGGCGGCGTTTGCCGAACCGAGCCTGTTGAGTGCGACGTTGAAGGTCAGCGCGATGAACTGGTCGGCTGCCAGCCGGGGGTCGGGGATATCGAGTAGCCCGTTCGCGGCGAGGGCGGCGAACCGTTCGGCAATTGCCTCGTCGGGGGTTTCGGCCATGGGGTTGTAGTCCGGAGCCGGGAGATGGCCGGATTCCGTGCGGACCAGTCGTTGCAGCGTTGTGTACTCCGCCGAGCCGAGCATATCGGTCGCGATACGCATCGCGAAGGCGACAAGGTCGTCTTCGAGATCGGTTATCTCGGTGAGGGTTTCGTCGAGGGTGCGCCGGATCGTCGTGATCAGTGACTGGCCGACAGCGTCCACGACCGCTTGCAGCAGCGTCTGTTTGTCGCCGAAGTAGTCGTAGACCGTCCGCTTGGAGACCTCGGCTCGCGCGGCGACCGCATCGACGCTGGAGCGGTCGAAGCCGTCGGCGAGAAACAGTTCCCGCGCTGCCGCGAGGATGGCGGCCCGCTTCTGCGCTGACCCTTCGCGCAGCGTCTTCGTAGTCGGCATGGACTCATCGTAGCCGTCTACACTGCACGGTGTAGTGTAGAAATGCGAATGGCGCGGGCGGGGCTGGTAGCCATCCCGCTCAGCACTGACGGAAGGTTGTCGATGACCGCAACTCTGGCTCCACCGGCCCGCATCGGGAAAGGCGCAGTCGCTGCGCTCGGCATGCTGGCCGTCGCCACCGGCGCCCTCGAGTCGGTGGTGACGCCGACGCTGCCGCTGCTACAACGCGACCTAGCGATGAGTCCGGCCCAGGGAGCGTTGCTGAGCGTCGTACTCCTCGTCACCGGCGCGCTGATCACACCGGTCGCCGGCAAGTTCGGTGATCGTTACGGCGGAAAACGGATCCTGATCCGGCTGATGGCGGTGGTTTCGGCAGGCGGCATGGTGTCCGCCCTGGCCCCGAATCTGCCGGTGCTGCTGCTCGGCCAGATCCTGCAGGGCGCGATGGTGGGCGCCCTTCCGCTGTCGTTCATCCTGGTGCGCGAACACCTTCCCGCGGGCGCGGCGAAGGTGGCGATCGGGGTGGTCAGCGGGCTGTTCGTGGGCGGCGGTATGGCGGGCACGCTGGCGGCCGGGCCCGTGGCGGAAGGTCTCTCCCGGCACTGGATGTTCGCGCTACCGACGATCGCGGTCATCGGTGCCTGTGCTCTCGTGAACTGGTTGCTTCCGCCGGATGTACCCGGCCGATCGGACGAGTCCGGGATGGACTGGCCCGGCCTGGTCCTGTTGAGCGCAACGCTCGCCAGCCTCATGATCACGCTCGCGCTGGCACCCGATCTGTGGTCGCAGCCCATCGTGCTCGGCGCCCTGCTCCTGGTTCCGGCCGCCTTCGGCACCGCATGGGTCGCGGTCGAACGCCGCGCGGCCGCCCCGATGATCGACCTGCGCATGCTGGCACGCCCCGCGATATGGCAACCGTGTGTGCTGACGTTCGCGGTCTGTGGCGGGACCTCGGTGGCGGTCTATCTCGTTCCGCAGCTGCTGGCCGTGCCCTCCGGCGAGTACGGTTTCGGCGCGAGCGCCACCGAGATCGGGTTCTTCCTGCTGCCCGGTGCCGTGGCCGCTACGCTCGCCGGACCCCTCAGCGGGGTGTGGGCGCGGCGCTCCGGCTCGCGGGCCGTGGTCATCGCCGGAATCGTCATACTGGCCGTCGCCCTGTTCGGTCTGGCGGCCGTGCACACCGAGGTCTGGCACCTCATCGGCGGCAAGGCATTGGTCGCGCTCGCCAACGGTCTGTGCGTTACCGCGATGGTGACCGGAATCGCCACGGCCGTCGAACGCGGTGACACCGGCATCGCGACCAGCCTCGTCCTGGTGACCCGGGTGCTCGGCTATGCCGTGGGCGCGCAGCTCAGTGGCGCGATCCTCACTGCTGCAACGCCTGCCGGGTCGGATGTGCCGGCCGAATCCGCCTTCGTCACCGGCTTCGTCATCGCCGGCGCCGTCACGGCGCTGTCTCTACTCGTCGCCCGCACCATGGACAAAGGAATCGAGAAATGACTCGCACCGAACTACCGGAAAATACCCGCACGACGCCGAAGCGGACCGTCCTGATTTCCGGGGCGAGTATCGCGGGGCCCGCTCTCGCGTACTGGCTCGAGCGCTACGGATTCGCCGTCACAGTGGTCGAGAAAGCGGACGCACCCCGCAGCGGCGGCTACCCCATCGACATCCGCGGCACCGCACTCGAAGTCGTCCGGAGAATGGGAATTCTGCCGCGGCTGCGGGACGCGCATATCGATCTGCGCCGGCTGACCTTCCTCGACGAGCACGGCCGCGAGGTGGCTTCGGTCGACCCGAACGCGGTCACCGGGGGCGTCGCCGGACAAGATCTGGAGGTGCGCCGGGGAGACCTGACCGCCGCCCTCTACACGGCGGTCCGTGACAACGTGGAGTTCCTGTTCGGCGATTCCATCGAAACCCTCGAACAATCCGGCGACGGTGTCGATATCACCTTCCGCCGGGGCAGCCCGCGCATGTTCGACCTGGTGATCGGTGCGGACGGTCTGCACTCCCGTACCCGTGAACTGGTGTTCGGCCCGGAAAAGCAGTTCCATCGATACCTCGGCTACTGCTTCGCCGGGTTCACCATGCCCAACACGTTCGGGCTCAGCCGCGAGACCGTCATGTGGAACACCCCCGGCAGGGCCGCGGCGCTCTACGCGGTGGGAGAAAACGACCGAGTCCACGCGCTATTGAACTTCGCGCACCCGGAACCGCCCCTCGAAGCGTTCCGGAACCCGCAAGCTCAACAGGACTTGGTTTCCGCACTCTTCGCCGGCGCCGGCTGGGAGGTCCCGGGCATGGTCGCGGCCATGCGCGACGCGGACGACCTGTTCTTCGACGAGGTCGCCCAGATCCGCATGCCCCACTGGTCCAGCGGCCGGGTGGCGCTGGTGGGAGACGCCGCGTACGCACCCTCGTTCCTCACCGGACAGGGATCCAGCCTCGCACTCGTCGGTGCCTACATGCTCGCCGGCTCCCTGGCCGCCCACCGCGACCCCGCTGCGGCTTTCGCCGCATACGAAAACGACACCCGGGATTTCGTGACCGCGAACCAGAACCAGGTCGGCGAGGGCGATGCCGCGCTCTTCCCGACCACACGGGAGGCCCTGGAACGGCGCAACACCATGCTCCGCACTCTCGCCACCGCGCCGCCCAGCGCGGCGGGACGACCGGTCCATTCGGCCCTCGCTCTGCCCGCATTCGTACCCGGCGCAGATGTCGCCACCTTCCTTGCCGGGCGAGCGTAGCTCCCCCGCTTCCGGCCGTGTCCATCACCTGCACCTGGATATCGAGCCGGTAGCCTTCACGACCGGCTGGAGCGGTCGCCGCCGGCCTCCGTGGCCGCGCACACGTCGCACCCGCCGTAACGGTCGCCCGGGTGGCCCACGGCATTGACTTTGCCGCCCGCCGGGCGTGTACTGAGAATCTGAAAGGAGCTCGTTGCAGCTGGTGGTGGGTGTGGTGAGCAGAATGAGCAGCGCATATGCCGTGGCGGACGATGCCACGGTTCCCCGTGCCCGCAACACCGGGGTCACCGGCCTCGTATGTCGTGAGCTCGACTGTTTCCGTCTCGAAACAGATTGGTCGAAAGCCGGCAGCGTCAGACCCGGACAGTGGTATCCGGACTGCGCGCCCCTTCGGCGAGCGATTACTCCGGCTTTCAGCCGGTCCAAACCGCCTTGTTGTGGGCGCGTTCGCACGCTGTCACAGTCGATACGGACCGTAGAGATGATCCGGGGTGTCCGGTCCCGCGATTCTCGTTACCGAATTCAGGTCCTCACATGATCATTCTCGGAATCATCCTGCTCGTCCTCGGATTTATCTTCGGTATCCAGATCCTGTGGATTCTAGGAATAGTCGTTCTCGTCGTCGGACTGGTGTTGCTTGCATTGGGGTCGATGGGCCGCGCCGTTGGCGGGCGACGCCACTACTACTGACGTCGCCGTGTCGATCCGGCGGCATCCGTTGTCGATGGCCAGCGTTGCGATGCGATGCCATCGACGAATCACACTCGAGGTGAGGAACGGAAATGGCAACCAGCACAATTATCGTGATAATTGTTGTCGCGGTTGTGGTCATCCTGATCATTGCCGCACTGATCTGGATGGCGATGAGAAAACGCAGGGCACGTCGCCGTATCGAGGCGGCGAGCATTCGCGACGAAGCGGCCGGAAGGCAACACCAGGTCGGGCAGCGCGAAGCGCTCGCCGACGAGACCGCGGCCAGAGCACGGGCGGCGGCGGCCGAAGCCGATGCCAAGAAAGCGCGGGCGGCGAGCCTGCAACAACAGGCAGCCGCACATCGCAGTGAGGCGGCGACCTCTCGCGACGAGTTGAATCACGAGTTCGAGCGCGCCGACGAGATCGATCCGGACGAGAAGAGACGCGGAATCACCTAGCTCGAGTTTTAAGCGCTGAGCTGCTGTTTTGTGATCCCGGGTGAAGCCTTTGGTTGATCAGTTCCTCTTGCGACAGAAAGACTTCCGACAACCGAGGGCTTCAGTTGAACAGTGTGCCCGACACCGGCTGCGCTGGCACGGCCGGGGACTTTTCGGGTTCCGGCGGGAGTTCTGCCAGTGCCTGCTTCGGCGAGCGGACGCGGCGTTCGATCTGGTGGATGCGGTGTTGTGCGCGGACGGGCCGGTGCGATCGTTGCCGGAGCTGTCGCTGATCAATGAGCATCGCCGAGGACACGGCAGCGTCTAATGCGGCCCTGGACCGCGGCCGGATCGACATCGCTCGGCTTCGTCGGGCGCTGGTTTCGGTGCCGCTGCCTCGCGCCGTGGACGGCCGGTTGGTGCTGGCGGTCGATATAACCTCATGGTTGCGGCCCGAAGCCCATACCTGCCCGCCCCCGGTGGCCGGCCACCGGCCGCGCCCTTCGCAGCGTCTCGCGATCACCGAATACACTCCGCTCGGCATGACATCAGCCGAGATACGGCTTCGACCTCTGTTTGGAGTGATGCCGTAGCCGGAGCCGCACCGTCTCGTGCACCGGAAGCGTTTCCAGCTGAGCCGGTGTCAAGAATTCGACATCGGTCGATTCCGCACTGACCGCGATGGCGCCGCCGGTCACGCGGCCGTAGAACGTGATGTTGAATTCTTGCCTTACCTCGCCGTCTGCGTAGGCGATCACGTGTTCGGGATCGGTGTATATCCCTAGGACGCCGGTTATCTCGATGTCGAGGCCAGTCTCTCGCTCCCTCGTTCCTCACCGGACAGGGATCCAGCCTCGCGCTGGTCGGTGCCTACATGCTCGCCGGCTCCCTGGCCGCCCACCGCGACCCCGCTGCGGGCTTCGCCGCATACGACAACGACACCCGGGATTTCGTGACCGCGAACCAGAACCAGGTCGCCGAGGGCGATGCCGCACTCTTCCCGACCACACGGCAGGCCCTGGAACGGCGTAACACCATGCTCCGCACTCTCGCCACCGCGCCGCCCAGCGCGGCGGGACGACCGGTCCATTCGGCCCTCACTCTGCCCGCATTCGTAGGCAACTGAGCCACAGAGGAATAGCGGCCGGGCTGCGCCACGACGACGGCGGAAAAGCAGATGCGGGGCCGGGAACACCGGACAATGCTGGGAACGTGAGCACCGATTTCACCGTCCACCTCGAACTCCCGTTCCCCGCAGGCATTCTCATACCCACTCTTGCCGATATCTGCTGGCGGGGCGACGCGCCCGGTGATCCGGTGAACGCTCCCGGCACGTGGTACCTCTACCGCGAAGGGATCTCCACCCGGGTATTGACCGTCGCCTGGTCCGACGACACCCTCGAGGTAACCCTGCCCGCGGCGTCCGCGCCGGAGGATCTCGACCTGGCCCTCCGGATACTGCGAGCTGCGGCGGACCACGCCGGCGGTGACGTCGACACCGAGTACGGCACGCTGCCGCCCGGTGAACTGACCGACGTGTACAACGAAGACTGGGCGCTGCATCAGCTCGGCCGGTCGGTCTCCATGGTCGCGCAACTGTCCGAGCGCAGCGGCGGAGTCATTTCGCTGCCCGGCCCCAACCGCGATGTCGCGCTGGGTCCGCGCACTCTGCCCGGACTCGTCCAAGGCGACGAACGCACCCGCGGCCACCGCCTGCTCGAACTGATGCGCCGTGTGCAGTGGCCGGACCCACGGTACGACCCCGCAGGGGTTTTCCAGGCGAGCAAGGACGACGAGAAATTCACCTTCGCCGCGCTGCTTTCCGAACGCGCCTGTTTGATGCCCGCCGTAGATCGAATCCTGGTCCGCGACAGCGCCGACACAGTGCTGCAACTACCACGTGCAGCCCTGGAGAAACTGCCGATCGAGCACACCCGGTTGGACGACGGGAACGATCTGGTGGAATTCATCCCCGAGGAAAACTGGCCCGGGGTGGTCGCAGCCGCCCGCGAACTGGTGGTTCCCTAGGAGACTGAGACTGAGCACTGATAGAGAGTCACTCCTTCTTCAAGGTTGCGGGTGACTCGGACCACATCGTCACGGAACTACCGCCGGTAGGACTTGTGCGTGGTGACATCGTTCCAGGCTCACTTATCTGCAAACGAGATCGATGTCGCCTACCCGTGCAACAGCCCTCGGCGTAGTTTTCAAAGACTGACAGCAGCGCATACCGCAAGTTAGGGAGCGGGCTGGAACTCGGTCGTGGTGGGAGCCCTTCATCCCGCTGGCGGCTCACTGACCGAACGGGAAGTGCCCATTATCCCACCACGCGGGCCAACCACCGACTGCTGCCCGAGCGCGGTGGGAAAATAGGTCTGGGGGTGCAAGCCTGCGGACGTACAGAGTCCTCGTCTTCGCCGTCTTGATGCCGAGCGGCTACTTGACATGGTGACAGCTGATTACGTGGCCATTCCAATCGCATGCCCAGTGGCACCCAACAGATTACATTGATGTAGTTTACTCAGGCATAGCCTGGTAGTAACTGCACACTACCAGTACAGGAACTGCCTGCAGTTAGGCCGGGGCCTACATCGCCCGCCATGGCAGTGTGATCGTTAGGAGGCAGTATGGGCAAAAAGGCAGTTGTGCTGTTGAGCGGGGGACTCGACTCTTCGACGGTTCTAGCGATCGCGCGTCACGACGGCTATGAGCCCTATGCTCTGAGCTTTCGCTACGGACAGCGCCACAGCGTCGAACTTGAGGCGGCGGGGCGGGTTGCCGCGGCACTGGGAGCAGTGGCACACGTCGTAGCCGATATCGATTTACGTGTCTTCGGTGGGTCGGCGCTGACCTCGGACATCGCCGTTCCCCATCACGATAACGTTGGGGACGTCGATGGTGCCGAGATTCCGATCACCTACGTACCGGCTCGCAACACAATCTTCCTGTCGTTCGCACTGGCATGGGCAGAGACTCTGGGCGCAAGCGACGTGTTCATCGGCGTGAGTGCATTGGATTACAGCGGGTACCCGGATTGCCGCCCCGAGTACATCGAGGCATACGAGCGCATGGCGAATCTGGCTACCAAGGCTGGGGTGGAGGGTAGGCAGAAATTGAAGATCCATACTCCGCTCATCGAGTTGACCAAGGCTCAGACGATCGAGCGTGGCCTCGCGCTGGGAGTGGACTACAGCCTTACTCACAGTTGCTACGACCCTCGACCTGACGGCGCGGCTTGTGGCACGTGCGACTCGTGTCTGCTGCGGATCCGCGGCTTCCAAGAACTCGGCATGTCCGACCCGGCACCGTACATTCCGACCGGAGTGGGCTGATGAGTTATCAGGTCAAGGAGCTTTTCTACACGTTGCAGGGTGAGGGAGGGAATGCCGGCCGCCCCGCTGTGTTCTGCCGATTCGCCGCCTGCAATCTCTGGAACGGTCGAGAGTCCGGTCGGGCTCGAGCGATCTGTCAGTTCTGCGATACCGATTTCGTCGGCACCGACGGGCCCGGCGGTGGCACATTCGCCACATCTGCTGATCTGACCGCTGCCGTCGTTAAGGCCTGGGAGGGAGAGGCTCATCCGCGTTCACGACCGCTGGTCGTATGCACAGGTGGCGAGCCGCTACTGCAACTTGACCAGCCACTGGTGGATGAACTCCATGCTGCGGGTTTCGAGATAGCGGTCGAGACAAACGGCACCAAGCCCGCACCGGATGGACTCGACTGGATCTGTGTCAGCCCCAAAGCCGGCACAGAACTCGCCGTGACATCGGGTGACGAGTTGAAGCTCGTCTACCCTCAGGCGGGAGCGGCTCCGGAACTGTTCGAATCACTCGACTTCTGTTCGCTGCTGCTGCAGCCGATGGACGGCCCGGCGCTACAGGAGAACACGAAGGCTGCGATCGAGTACTGCCTCCAGCATCCGCAGTGGAGGCTGAGCATCCAGACCCACAAGTACATTGGAGTCAAGTGATGGAGATCTACCGCGAGTTCACCTTCGAAGCGGCCCACCGCCTGCCGAATGTGCCTGAGGGACATAAATGCGCACGGCTACATGGGCATTCGTACCGCGTGGTGATCCATGTCGCAGGAGAGGTCGACCCGGAGACCGGTTGGGTGATGGACTTCGCAGAGATCAAGAAGGCGTTCGCCCCGGTGTCCGAACAGTTGGACCACTACTATCTCAACGAGGTTCCAGGACTGGAGAATCCGACCAGCGAGGTCATCGCACGCTGGATCTGGGTGTGTCTGATCGATCAGTTGCCGCTCTCTCAGGTTGTGGTTAAGGAGACCTGCACGTCCGGCTGCATCTACCGCGGGGAGGATGAAGCAGATGCTCGCTGACGTCCAGGCGAAACCCGACACACGAGGTATCTCGCTTGCGGAGGTCGGGATCGAAGACCTGCACTATCCCTTGCTTATCGCCGATGGACAGGGCGGCAAAAGAGAAGTCGCCGCAACCGTCACCATGTCGGTGAGTCTCACCGCGGATGTCAAAGGCGCGCACCTGAGCCGTTTCATCGATGTCCTGAACGAGTGGCGCGATCAATTCGGACCGGGCAACACGCTGAGCATGGTCGACGAACTCAGGCGACGAATGGGTAGCCGTTCAGCGCGGGCTAAGGTGTCCTTTCCTTATTTTCTCGAACGACGGGCGCCTGTCTCAGGTATCCCGTCCTTCGTCGACTACGCATGCGAACTCGAAGCAACTGTCTTGGACACCGGCTTCGAATTGACCCAGCAGGTTGACGTGCCGGTGACAAGTGTTTGCCCCTGCAGCAAGGCCATCAGTGACCGCGGCGCCCACAACCAGCGGGGACATGTGACGATCGGCGCCCGGCCTCTGGATCCGCGCGGTGACCTGTGGTTCGACGACCTGATCGATATCGCGGAATCTTCCGGTTCTTCACCTGTCTATTCGCTTCTGAAGCGGTCCGACGAGCGGTATGTGACCATGGCCGCATACGACAACCCGTTGTTCGTCGAGGACATCGCACGGAATGTGGCTCTTGCACTGCAGGCGGACGGTCGGATAGCTGAGTACCGCGTCCGGATCGTCAACGACGAGAGCATTCACAACCACGCCGCGTATGCGGCCATCCCGTGGACGGCTGTCGCCACGGACAGTTGGAGCGGCAATGGAGACTAGCGGTCCCCACTCCCCAGTACATGTAGTAGTCACCTGCACGAACCGTAAACGCATCGCTGTCCCCGAGCAGTTGACGCTGGGAAGTATCAGCGCTGTCACACCGGGAGACAGATTCTCCACATGGACCCGTCGGCTCAGTGAAGAACCACCAACCATTGCTGCGGAAGACCTGTACTGCGGCGATCACTGGAACATCGCACGAAACTTGCCGGACGTAATCGGTCAGCAGGCCAGGCTGTGGGTCTGTTCGGCAGGGTATGGACTCATACCGGTCAATACCCGCTTGCAGCCTTATATGGCGACGTTCTCGACCGGGAGCCAGGACTCGGTGGGCCGAGACCGGGCAGCTACCACCGACTGGTGGCGACGACTCACTGACTGGGCAGGTCCGCACCCTGATCAGCCGCGATCTTTCGCAGACCTGGCACGCCGTGATCCTGATGCCACTATCGTGGCGGTCCTGTCCAACCCCTACCTGAATGCCTGTGCGGATGACCTCCGCCGTGCGGCAAAGTCGCTAAACTCCGCGGACAAGTTCATAGTCATCGGCGCGAACCGGGCTACGCCCGAACTGGAAGATGTGGTCATCCCGATCCCGGCTACTCTGCGATCCGTTGTCGGTGGAAGTCTGCATGCGCTCCAGGTCCGTGCCGCTACCCATTTGCTCCCCCTTGCCATCGCTGAACCCGGTGGCATCGGCCGGCAAGTTCTGCGCCGAGTTGCCCACCAGGTTATCGCTGCTGCGCCGCCCGATCCGAGCCGGCGAACTCCCGGAGTGCGGATGGACGACGATGAAGTACGAAAGTTCATTATCCTCCACAGCGATCTGCCTGCGGTGAGCGCCACCAAACTGCTGCGAAAGTTGCGAGACTCCGGGTTCTCCTGTGAACAGGGCCGTTTCAAAAAGCTCTTCCACGAGACCATGGCGGAGGTGGCAGCCTGAATGACCTTGAGCAGCCCCAACCTCCTTCGTCGGCGAGCGCTCTGTCTGTCACAGAGCGAGAAGCACCCCCTGTACGTATTCACGCTCAGAGCCGAAGAGATCCTGCAGGTTGCCGATATCTCCCGCGTCAGCCGGGACGAGGCCGGCAAGCTGATCGGATATCAGCGGCCGGAGGTCCGCCGCCACGTCCAGGAGATCATCGAATACCTAGATGGCGTCGACGCGATCTTTCCGAACCCCATCATCATGGCGCTCTCCGACCGGGTGCAGTTCCAGGCAATCCGCGGCAACCGCATGCCAGGTGATGAGTTGGGAATCACTGGAACGGTGACGATCCCACTGCCGGCAACCGGACGACCCAAGCCCGCCTGGATAGTCGATGGGCAACAACGGGCGATCGCCCTGTCGCGAATCAAGAAGAAGGATTTTCCGGTTCCGGTGACGGCTTTCGTCGCAGACTCGGTGCAGATTCAGCGTGATCAGTTCATTCGTGTCAACAACACTCGCCCCCTACCACGGGGCCTTGTGACGGAATTGCTGCCCGAGGTCGACAGCAAATTGCCGTCACGCCTGGCTCTGCGTAAGGCTCCCTCGGAATTGTGCGACATCTTGAATACAGATGAGAAATCTCCTATGTATGGGATGATCCGGCGATCTTCGACGCCGAAGAACATCGATTCCAAGGCCGTGATCACAGACACCGCTGTGGTGGACATGATCCAAGAAAGCCTCACGTCACCTTCGGGCTGCCTGTATCCATATCGGGACGTGCGCCAGAACGAAACAGACTTCGACGGCATCATCCATGCCTTGTTCACGTACTGGTCGGCAGTGCGCGACACATTTCCCGATGCTTGGGGAAAACCAGCAAGCAATAGCCGGCTCATGCACGGCGCGGGAATCCGAGCTTTGGGCAGGTTGATGGATCGCATCCTGGGAACGGTTGATGCCCGCCGACCGGATGCACCCCAAACAATTCGGAAACATCTGGAACTCGTTGCTCCTCATTGCTGCTGGACCTCGGGAACATGGGATGAGAACGGGATGAGATGGAACGAGGTTCAAAATGTGCCCAAGCACATCCAGGAGTTGTCCAACTATCTGATACGGGTGTATCTCAATGCGAGGGTGGGCGTATAGAGATGAAGTTCTACTTCCCGGACAGCCAGGACCTTGTGAGCCCAACTTACGATTTCCTCCATGACGAATACCTGGCTACACGTGTCCGTCAGCGTGACGACTTGTATGCCCACGAGGTGCTGACCAAACCTGCCTACAACGGCATTTTGGTCTCCAAGGCGATCGTGGACGGTTCGGTCAGCGGTGCCGGCAAATACTCTATGCCCCAACGTAATCGGCTGTACCGTCTGGGTGTTCGATCCTTTTTCAGACTACCTGACGACGTGGCCACCCTCGGTGACTGCGGAGCGTTCAACTATGTGAATGAGCCCGTTCCGCCCTATTCCGTTGACGAGGTGCTCGACTTCTACGAGGAGTGCGAGTTCGACGCCGGTGTGAGCGTCGACCATGTGATTCTCGGATACCAGCGCCCGGGTTTGGTCAATGAACCCAAGGACGAGTGGGCAGAGCGAAGGGTCATCTCGCTCAGGTATGCCGAAAAGTTCTTGGCAGCGGTCCACCATCGGAAATCTGCAGTCGAACCGGTCGGAGCTGCGCAGGGCTGGGACCCGCGAAGCTATGCCGACAGTGTTTCCCAGTTGCAGAAGATGGGCTACAAGCGGATTGCGCTGGGGGGCATGGTCCCCCTGAAAACAGTGGATATTCTGGAATGCTTGCAGGAGATCGATGTGATCCGCGAGCGTGACACCGAATTGCATTTGCTGGGCATCACACGCCTGGACTCGATCGGATCCTTCGAAGACCTCGGCGTGACCAGCTTCGACAGCACCTCGGCCTTCCGCCAGTCCTTTATGGACGATCGCGACAACTACCACACTCGCTCGACCACATACACAGCCATTCGTGTGCCACAAGTTGATGGCAACGTGACATTGAAGCGAGCAATTCTCTCGGGCAAGGTGTCCCAGCGTGATGCGCTGACCGCCGAACGCAGTTGCCTGGCCGCATTGCGGGAATTCGACCAGGATGAATGCAGCATCGCAGACGCACTCGATGAGGTTCTCGGCTACGAGAAGATCGTTGGGGTGAAGAAGAGCTACCGCGACGCCTACCAGCGGACCCTCGAAGACGCCCCATGGAAGTCGTGCGACTGCGGCCTGTGCGCCGAGCACGGCATAGAAATCATGATCTTCCGCGGTACCGAACGGAATAAGCGGCGCGGATTCCATAATCTCTCGGTCCTCGCCGCCAAGATGGATGCGCTGCATACCGCCACACCGCCAGCTACCCAGAAGGAGTTTATGCATGGCTGATCGATACGACATTAGGGTTCCTGCGCTGCAGGTCCGGCAAGGCGATCGCCATATATTCTGCTTCGGTATCGACGGCAAGCGGTTGCTCGACTTCACCACCGTCTCACGGGTGCGCCGGTCCAGCGAAGGCAGCCTGGACGGCTACCAGCGTCCCGAAGTCCTCAGCCATATCCGGGCGATCCGCAGGTATGTCGAGTCCCCGGAGGCCATGTTGCCGAACGCTATCGTCTTGGCTCTCGATGGGCGCGTTCGGTTCGAGCCGAGCCGTCAGTTCAGTGCTGTGGACTACTCGATTCCTGGTGAACTCGTGATCCCGGTCGACGAGACGATCGACGAAGCCGACAAACCGGGTCTGCTGGTCGATGGACAGCAGCGTGTCGCCGCGATCCGGGACGCCGATATCGACGCATTCCCGGTGGCAGTAGTCGCGTTCATCGCTGACGGTCAGGACGAGCAACGTTCCCAGTTTATCTTGGTCAACAACACCAAGCCGCTCCCCAAAGGGCTGATCCACGAGTTGCTACCGGACTCGGCCGGCTATCTTCCCCCGAAGTACGCCCGGCGCAAACTCCCGGCAGAAGTCATGATTCGCCTGAATATCGACACGGACAGCCCGTTCTGCGGGGCGATAGCGACCCCGACCTCCCCGGACGGCCGGATCAAGGACAACAGCGTCCTGAAGATGATCGAAAACAGCCTCTACGACGGTGCCCTCTACCAGTACCGAAATCCAGAGGACGGAACCGGCGATATCGAGCAGATGGTCTTGCACCTGAAGATCTTCTGGAAACTGATCGCAGAGATGTGGCCGATCGAATGGACCTTGCCGCCACGGAAATCCCGACTCACCCATGGGGTGGGAATCCAATCCCTGGGGTACGTGATGGACATGTTGACGGACAACCACACCGCTGATCAGCTACCAGGCAGCGGGTTGGAGCGTCGACTCGATGGGTTGCAGGACGTTACAGCGTGGACTGCGGGTACATGGGATCTGGGACCTGACGATCAGCGGCGATGGAATTCCCTGCAGAACACTCCGACTGATATCAAATTGCTGACCAAAGTGCTGGCTGCCGCGGTTCGAGTGCGCAAGCCGATCTCCTGACGGGTAGTGTCTGAGCCCCGTTGACGGGCCCCTTCACAGGACTCCAGTCGACGGGCCTCATCCCGAAACCTTGAGGTCGTCGAGTTCAGCTTCCACTGCCCGCAACATCGATGCCGATCCAGAGCCGTCCGGGTAGCAGATCCTCCCCCGGTCAGCATTGTCGACGATGAAGCCGGTCGCCGCGTGAGCGGCGCGGCGTGTCGCGATCGCGATGATGTCGGCGTTGCGACTGTGCTGTCGAAGGGCGGGATTGCCGACCTTGTCGGACGACTGGTTTACCTGGATGGTGGGGTATTGCGCGGCCAACGCGGCGGCGACTCGATCCAGCGTCCCCGTATCAAGGCTGTACAACAGAACGCGAAGCCCCTCAGGAAGCTCACGTTCAATCAACTGCTCCTCGGTCTGAGCAGATGTCCAGTCGAACTCGAGGCCGAGGTCACTCGAGATCAACACTGCCAGCGAGCGCAACGACCCTGCCAACCGGCGGCGTTGGTGGTGCAGGGCACCGAGAATCGTCGTGACGAACGCGATCTGCGCGTCGCTGTCCGGACGCGGCCCGCAGGTTACGGCATCGGCCAGATCGAGCGCCTGCGCGGCTGTATTCACCGATACCCAACGGCTGGCGAATGCCCCCAGGTCATCGAGCAGCATGGCGTAGTCACCGGCCTTCGGAGCGCTGCTGAGGACGATCGTGAGCAGCGAGGTCAACGCGCTCAAATCTGCTGGTGCGAACCGTTCTTCAACTAGATACCGGCGAATGAAGGCATGTGCGGTGTCCGGTGCCGGCACGTCCGGCGCAGATGTTTCGAGGAACGCTGCGACTCCCGCCAACAGCGCATCGGTGGCAAGGTCCGGCAACGAATCGATGCGGTGTGCGATTTCTTGATCGTGATCTGACGCTGGAGTCCAGGACTCGACAAGTTCCATCACGTCGTAGAACTTCGCTCGACGGTCGATGCTGTCCAGCCACTCGATCCACGAACTCGGTGTCCGGTCTGGCTCATCGACCGCCGGTTGTTCGGTGGATACAGCCGTTTCATCGGCGGTGTCGGTGGGTGTTGTCTCCTCGGCAACCGTCTCCGACCGAGGTTCCAACCCCAGATCTGACGCGAGCGCAGTTCGAGCATGCTCATCGAGCGCACCGTTTTCCAGTAGACGGAGCGCGAGGTCGTGGTCACCGCGGGTCTCTGCGACGATCACACCGAGAGCCACCGCATCAGTAGCATGCGACCGTGTCAGGAAACCACCTACGAGCATGGCGAAATCGACTGGATCCGCGCGGAGGCGGGCCAGCGTCTGCTGGACATCTATCGCACTGTCGACGTAGAGATTGACTCTCGCCCAGGCACCGAGAATTACTTCGCATACCGCCGTCGGAGGTTCGGTATGCACGACCGTGGGAAGCGATCTGTGCGCCAACAGTTCTGCATCGCGCCCCAGTCGGCCGAGGCGTTGCAGTTGCAGGAAGGCCAGATTCTCGTGCGAAATACCGCCTACCCGTTCGATTTCTTCGAGCAGGCTGGTCGACTGCTCTACCGCGCCTGCTGCCAGAGCCAGATCGAACTCTCGAAGGATGCGGCCGGCAGGCCGCGGCAGCGAGGTCGTTCGCCGGGGACTTCCAGCGAGGGTGCGCACGAACCGATGAAGACCGCTTACCAGGTCATGTTCGGTTGTGTCATCGGGCCGCAGCACGAATGTGGTTCCAGCTCCTACCAAATCAAGAAGCGCGCCCTCGGGTCCATCGCCCGCTCGCAACCGCGTCACCCTGCCGTCGAAGGGTGCCAGATAGGAGGCAAAGGCTGCGTGCAGGAGTGGCCGGATCCGCCCTGCATGGGCAGGATCCCAGCACACCACGTACACGGTGGATGCCCGATCACCGCGTTCGCGACGCGGCAGAACCAGCGGACACTCCCCCTTATCGCGCGCTGCGCGGACGAAAGGCGATATCGCTCTGGATGCGCCGGCTGTCGGATCCATATCCGGCCATATCAGATTCGGAGCCGAGAAGAATCGCCTGACGACGTCGTCGAAGTCCGGTGACATCATGTGTGGCCACCGATCCATCGCGTCTGCAACTCGAGGCGCTCTTTCGCAGCCGCTGCGCTCCCGACCAATAGGTCGATGCTTTCCTCGTTACGTTGCAGCCCGTTCCAGGTGAAGTTCATCGATCCCTTCATCACCCAGTCGTCACCAACGAGTAGTTTCTCGTGCAGGTCCGGGCTCGAGTGCGTGTGGATCGGGACTCCACGATTCTCCAGCCTTCGAAGGAAACCGATGTTGTGGTCGACCTCACGGACAGCGACGTGTACGTACGCTCCACGTCGCGCCAACTCGACGAGAACATCGGACAGGTACAGTTCAGCCGGAGCGTCATCCCCCAGCAGATCGTCGAATCGGTGCGCCGAGTTGTCGAGCACCAGCGTGTCGCTCACCCATCCTGTGACCAACCAGAGTTCGGAGCTCGGTGAACAAAGTTCCGAGAGCAAGACGCCGGAAAGTACATCGACGATGGCGAGCCCGTTGCGCGGACGCGTCCGGATCGTGCGTTGCGCGGGGCCGGTCACTGCAGCTCCTCGGCGATGTCCACACGTGCCAGCCAATCGGTGCCGCACCGGGTCACAGCGGTGACCCGCGCGTACACGCGAAGACCGGCACGTTCGATGGGAGTGACCAGGCATTCGCGAAGCGCTCTTGCCAGATCGTCGTTTCGTGCTGCCGGCGCGTGCAGTCGGACCGCGCCATCGCGTTGCACAGCCTCCACGTAGCTCGCCTGCCACCCCTGCTGCGAAATATTCACGATGATGGAGTTGTCGGCGACGAGAGAGTCGAGCACGAGTCGCTCGACAACCAAATCTTCGCGGTAAGGATTCCAGTACTGCAATCGCTTGTTGCGTGCTGCATGTCCCCGCGCCCAGAGCATGCTGTAGGCGGAGTCGAGGGTGAGGGGCCGGATCGATATCCCGAGCGTGCCCTGGTCGGCGTGGTAGACGAGCGTGCGGGGATCGATCTCCACCCCGAGTCGGCTTTCGAGATCGATCCAGGCCTGTACCATCTGGTTGACCTTGGCGTCGATCTGCGGGTGCGAGCCCGGACGCAGGAGGCGGGTCGAGAAGGTCGACAATGTCAGGTGACTGGGCGGGCCGTCGAGTGCTTCCCATTCACGCCGAATATTGTCGAGTGCCTTGTCCAGTGCCGATGCGTCTCGCGCGGCGCGGAAATCGGCGACTGCGCGCGCGAGGGGGGACCAGTTTTCGACCAACGCGGCCAGTGCAATCTGTAATGCACGATCGGTGTCTTCGACGTCGGTGGGTGCGACCGCGCGGCCGACCCTCTCCCAGAACCTGCGCGGATCCAGGGCATAGGCCTGATGGAGGGCCTCCATGATGCCGAGACCTCCGATGGCGGTCTCCGAAACGAAGATTCGATACTCGCTCGAGTCGTGATCCACTTGCACGTCGGCAACCAGATCGCCTTCTTGGGCATCAGGAATGGCATCGAATGTGGCGTCGAGAATGGCGGTGGCCAGAGTGTCGACGAAGACCTGCCGATACAGATCCTGGGTCGTCACACCGATATCGGTGGCGGTGAGCAGTCGCGAATGCTCCTCCACGACCGCACGCACGTCCGGGTCGGTCGCCAAACTCTCGAGGTCGACCAGTACCCGTTGGTTCGCCACCGTCGCAGTATCCTCCGACCGGTAGGCGGTGCTGAGGAACGCGACGAGGTTCCGCGTCCACACTCCGTCGGCGAGTGTGGAACTTGACGCGTCCCCAGCGGGATTCGTGAGGCTGGTGTCGACGTAGGCGTGTAGATAGACCTCGATGAGCCATCGCCGCTGGAACATGTTCGCGATACCGTCCAGTCGCGTATCCGAGAGCACCCGACTCCGGAATGCGAGTGTCCGCCAGGCGGATGTCTGTGCAAGCGCCACCCACTGACTCTCTTCGGGAACGACGCCGGAGACGATGAAGGCATCCACCTCCAGTTCGAACCCCAGTGCGGCCGGGGAACCCTGATGCACGTACCGCGTCGTGTGCGCCCGTCGCTCGATTCCCGAACCGCGTTGCAACGCCAACTCACCCTGGGCGCCCACACACATCCGCCGGACTGTCAACGGACCACCGGCGACATGGAGGGCGAAGGCGACCTTTGCAACAAATGCGGACCACGGCGAGGGCGAAGGAACATCCATGTCATGCAGCGAGGCGTCCTGGTACTCGAACAACGACCGCCAGACAGCCTGCGCCCCCGACGTATCCGCTACCTCGCGGGGTGGTGCCTGCAACTGGATCTCGAGTGGACGGACGACGAAGAACTCCTCACCCGACTGCGCAGTCCACGTCCCCAGGGCATGTCCCTTCGACACGACACTCGTCAACTCGATGTCCACGCCATGGGCGGCCAACGGGAGCCAGGTCCGGTGTGAGGCATGCGCGTATCCGAAGCGGCGACTGACTCGTCCTGGTACAGCCTCCCTGAGTGCCTGAAGTACCGGCATAGTTTCCTGTTCTCCCGTACGGAAGTCGGGCGGCATCGCCAACACCACATCAGGGGTGTTCAGAGCGCTGAACAGTGTCGCGGTGAGAAACTCGGGGAGCGGGGTTCCCGGGATCGCTCCTGGGTCGACGCTACCGGGCAGTGCCTTCCATTTCCGCTCAAGCCGTTTTAGCAGTGTGGGCACGACCGACAGCATCATCGATCGCGGCTCTTCCCACATGACCGCTTCGGCGTCATCGACCGATATCGACAGAGTTCGCTGGATGAAGCGCTTCACCTCGTCCTGGCGTTGCTCCGAATCCAGCACCTGCCGGAGAAGTTCGATGACAGCCGAGGCATCGGGTGCCGCATGACCCGGTCGGGGCGGCGCCGCCACAGCCCGCGCGTCACGTCCTGTCACGCGCGCCAACCAGTCGAGCAATGCATGCGTGGCCTGGATCTTGATGACGAAGCGGTTGCCTACCGGCAGAGTTCGCACACCGATCTCCGGGCTCAACAGTCGCTCGTACTCCTGGTACGCAGCGTGATCACGACCGAAATCGGAGAGAACCACCGCTGTGAGCGGGCGCATCTCGAGGCGGCGGCCCGCCCGCCCACGGCGCTGAAGGAACGACGCCATGTCACGCGGCGCCTTGTGCTGGACCACCACGCCGACTCTCGGATCATTGAACCCGACTTCCAGCGACGAGGTCGCCACCACGACGTCCGCCGCCACGTCCACACCGGAGTCTTGCGACGATGTGCGTGCCACACGCAGGGGTGAGGCCATGCGACCCAAACGACTTGCCATATCCCAGGATTGGCCGTCTTCGTAACGCACACCTGTTTGCGGAAGTCCCGGATCGCGCAGTCGACCGAGAATCTCACCTCGTGAGCGTCCGAACTGTGAATGTCCCTCTGCATCGCGCAGGTTGTCATAGAGGCGGTTCACCACGTCGAGGTCGTCGGTGAACGCGAAAACGATGGAACCGAACTGACTCGGCCTGCGGTCCAACATACGCCCCAGCAGCATCAGCGTCTGAATCGTGGTCGAAAGGAGGGCGGCCCCAGAGAGTGGATCCCCACGCAGAACGACACCGTATTCCCTGCTGATGGGATCGAGTTCGTCGGCAGTGGGTGCGATCAGATCGACATCACCGCGGTCGATGCCGGTCAGATCCGAGAAGAACTGGCCGGCGTCGCGCAGGGTCGCCGACAGACCGACCATGGCCACATTGTCCGCATTGTACTGCCGGTTGGCATGTCGCCACCGCCGCAACGTGTATGCCACTTGCGCCCCGTGAACACCGGAGTACGTGTGGACCTCATCCAGAAGCACGAGCCGGGTTCCGTTGGGCCCCTTCCATCCCAGTACCTCCGCAACGCGCCCTGTGGTCGACTGCTTGCTCAGCATCTCGGTAGTCGTGAACAGAATGTCCGGCGGACGTTGGGTAATGGACTGGCGGGTCAGCGCGATGGTCTCGGGCTCGGTGGCTCTCCCACAGATCGAACATGTGAGGCGTTCGGTGCCCGCGCGTCGATCCCGGTCGAGCCATGCCATGCTCCCGGCGCATCCGTCGGATAGACACGGGAAGTACGGGGACGTCCATCCCGTGTTCGTGCGGCTCCATTCGCGTGGTGCCAATTTTTCGAAATCGCCGCTGTACGGTGTGCCGCCGTAGAGTAACCCCACACGAACCCTACGACCACCTCGCGCAATCGGCCCGATACGTTCGCTCAAGAGCATTGCTTCACGTGCCTGGTCACGGAGAAGTTCGATCCGTGGGTACAGCGCCAGCGTGTGCGGCCCGCGCCGCCGTGCCGATTTGGTGGCGGCGATGTCGAGAACAGCAGGCAGATAGAATGCCAGCGTCTTTCCGGAACCTGTGCCAGCCGTGACGATATGAGCCGTCGGTCGGCCGGCGGCTATCCCGGTGAGAACGGCACGCGCAGCACGCAACTGGAATCGTGCCAGCGACGAACCTTCTATCACGCGGTCCAGGATTTTCTCATGGGTCGCAGACCAGTCGGGAAGGGTACGCAAGTCATCCCGGACCGCCTCCGCAGGGATATCGCGGCGTGGGTATCGACGCGGACCCACCCACAGCCTGTAATCGGCGACCAGGGTCGCGTGCCGTCGCCACCATCCGTCAGCAGCAGGATCTGCAGGAGGCCACAACTGCCGCAGCAGACGGAGCAATCGAAGTTGCTCGGCAAACCTCGTTCGGTAACGTTCCTCCCCAGTGGGGAGACGGAAAAGAAGGTTTCGCTGGATCAGCAGGTCGAGGTACTCGTCGGTGGCTGGCACATCGAACTCTCCGATGGAGAAGGCCGCACCGCGTTGATCGTCGATCGCCGAGGTCACATCGTCGGCGCTGAGGAAACCGTCGACGACTCCCCACGACAGCAGCGGAAGTTCGAGATCCTCGAGCCGGCTGACGAGTTCCCCCAAGCGGTGCTCGTTGACGTACGTCATTCCATCCTCAAGGAGATCTGCGAATCGATGCCATGGGAGCGTAGGAGTATGATGTCCGCATCTGAGAGGTCGCTGAGCCTGCAAGGAAATTTCGCCAGAACGGCGTCCAACTCTGAGGTGGGGCCGAGTTCGTCGAAGAGTGTGTTAACAGACGCGAATTTTGACAGGAAAGTCTCGACTCCGGCGACGGTCGGAGGCTTGCTAGCAGCCTGCTTCATATCGCGTACGGTGGTGTCGACCAACATTTTCCGTGGGCCCAAAAGCGCCATGCGTGAGAGTGGCAACTCATTGAGCCTTTCCTGCGACCAGTTCGCCCACGAACTCGATGCGCTCGCGTCGATGGTCTGGCGCACCTTCGATGCGTCTCTTCTACGTGCATGCAGTAAGTGCGGAGTGGGTCTTCCGACGTGGTCGATATGGTCTCGCAGATCGCGCGGTGCCTTGGTGAGGTCGATACTTAAGTCGTCCGCAATCGATTTCTCCACCAGGAATGTATACAACTTCAGCGACGCGTCTAGGGAAGTCAGTTCCTTGGCGAGTTCTTGGAGGGCCGTATTCGTCCTTGTGATGTTCTCGGTGTTCTCCGCACCTTCTCGGCGATTCCTGGCCAAGTCTGTCAAACGCCGTGACCGGGTCAGAAGACTCGTGCTCGATTGACCGTCAGGCATCGGTGCCTTCCTCTCCTACCATCGCGAGCCACCGCACAACCTGTTCATTAATTGCGTCGTCGATATCGATCGACGAGCCTTGGTCGACTTCACCGATCCGAATTCCCGACTCGACCCATTTTGCCGAGTCTTCGAGAAAGATGACAATCTTCGTGAGGTCGCTACCCACGTCGGTACCGACAGCGCAGGCGAGGTCGTAGCCGGACAGGCCTTCGGAGTTAGCGAGCGCCTTCTCTACCCGAGCAATAACACGATCGTTGAAGCCCCGAGCATTGGAATTCCTCGTGGCCAGGGCGGACAAATTCTGGACAGGTACCAAACCCTGCCCCGACGCTTCATCGGCAGCTCGACTGACGGCGTCGACCGTCTCTACGTACGACTCGCCAGGTGGTAGCAATACGCGGAGCCGGCCAATCAGCCCTGTCCATTCGTTCACCTGTCGCGGGGCGACCTGGATCAACGTGGTGAGTTGTTTGTGGGCCGCAGCACACCAACTGGGCAATTGCCGTTGATCGAGCGGGGTCCCCCAGTCAGCGCGCACCCCCCTTACGATTTTTGCAAGCCGTTCGTAATCCAGTGCGTGGACGCCACCCGAACCCTGCGCGGCGCCCACACCAGCAATGAACTTATCGATCGCCTTCTGGCGTTCTCCGATGTAGGTCTTGTACTCGGCGTTGTACTGCGGGTGTCGGGAGTCCTCGTCCGGGCGATTCGGTGTTCCCCTCCATACGAGTGCACGCACCAGTCCGCTGTTTGTCTGAACCGAGGTGGAATGGCCACACACGTGTGCACCTTCGATTAGTGAACGAGCCGCAGAGACCAACTTTGCCTCGTCATATTCGAGGGTCGCGAGGATCCTGTCACGCGCCACTGGAATCGCGTCAGCTACAAGGGCATCCAAGCGTGCCAGAGCATCACCCGACATGCCTGGCCGCTTGTCGTCAAGCAGCAGCAGGCCCATGAGCATCTGCGCGTTTCGCGCCGTTCGGCTGACGCGAATGACCGGTTCGACGCCGGAACTGATTGATTCTTTTGCTCCCTCGATCGACACACTGCGGGCGCCGACAGGCAGTGCTTTTGTGAGGACCTCCGCATTGGGGGGTTTAATCACAGGGGAGAACCATTCCAGACGATTGAGGATCGCCTCGCGGATATTGTTCCGAGCGAGATTGGCGATTCCCTGCGGCAATACCGCGTCACTGGTACCCCATGCGTCGACCTGAGCAAGGGATCGCTGGACCGAGTCACGTAGCGTGTTTGGATCGCTCGACCGATTCGTCGACTCTCCAGCAAGCGTACTTGTGGGTTCCTGCGGCGGCCCGCCCGCAGACCTCGATTCCCGAGTGTGCGTCCCAGGCTCCGGAAACAAACTTCTCGGAAGCGGCTCGATCCCAAAGGCCGCAAATATCGTGTCCGCTGGGCGACGGGTCCCGTTTCTCCCCCAGAAGAGAAGGAAGGTGCCCAACTGGCGCGCGATGTCAGGTGGGTACTGTTCCTGTAGTTCCGCCGTTAAGTCGACTGAAAGTCTCTGCAACTTTGCGTTCTTCGCCTCTTCTGCAAGTAAGTCCCCGGGAGGGAACTCTCCCCTCTGCACTGAGTTCTCGGCTGTTTCCAGAACATCACGCACGGCTCTGGCAAGCACACGTCGTGGATTGAACAGTGCGTGCTCGCCGTTTCGATCGACGTCCGCGCACGCACGCACGGCACGTTCGACTGCCGATCGGTTGTAGGGGTAGAGGCCGTAGCCAGCTTCGGACATCCCGAATGCCTCGTGACACGCGTCCTTGACCGTACATTTATTACATGCGTTGGGGGGAATCTGCGTGGACGTCGCACGCATCGACGACTCCAACTCGTCTTTACCGACACGCGCCGCGTTGAGGTACCGACTGACAAAGTCGACGAACTGCGAGTCGTCAGCACCGTCTGCTGCGAGTTCGATATCCACGACATACCGCGGTGAACTCGCCTCCGCGCGTGTCCGGAACGTATCAGGAAGTTGCTCGTGGTAGTACCGCGGCGTTACTGCGAGGAGAGCACGGACTGTGGCGTATTTCTCCCTGCCTTGTACGATGCTGGTTTCGATAATGGCGTCCAGCAGGTCGCGCCGGACGCCTTGGATCAGTGCCACATCCTCGATCAATAGAATAATTTCGTGTCCGACCAACTCCTCGCGGAGTTTCATGAATGCCCGATTGATATTTCCGACTCCAATGTTCGCCGCCTTCATGACGGCGACATCAAGAACCTCATTTAGAATGCGGACCGCCTCCGACTGCAAACGGCCGTCAGTTGCCATTCGCCTGAATAGCTTTTGCGTCGCTGCCGCAGCGTCATCCAACCTCGCTGAATCCCCTATGTCCATGGGAAGTTCGTCGTGGGTGAATTCGAGAGGCACATCCGGCTCGTCGGGATCACGCCCGTTCAGCGCGTGGAGGGCGCGCTGGTTGATGAACGAGCCGGGTCGGAGCAGGTGATCACGGAACAAGGGATCGTGAAACAGCAAGCCCAACCCGTTGTCGCCGACTAGTTTTTTGTCCAGTGGGCCCTGCGGCGCTCGAGACCGCAACGCCTCGGCAAGTTCGTTGAGGATCCTGTGTTCCATCTCCGCCACAGTGATCGAAGCGCCGAAGCTCACTTGTCCGCGGATCTCGTCGAATACGGGACCTTCCTGGTCTTTTAGGAGAAACTCGACAACATCGCGAAGACTCGTCCGAGTCTTGGGCAAATAGACGATGCGACGTTTCTCCGTTTTCGGCATCGTGGCATGGACCCACCGGACAAGGTGTGACTTTCCAGAGCCGGATTCACCAAGGACCGGTGCGATCACGACACCGGCGTTGGGGGGCGACCCCAGAAACTCGTTTAGCACGTCGCGCTCGGTCACGTTGTTGGTTCCCGTGCCCGCGCGCGCACCTTCGCGCCGGATACTCAGGGGCGAGTGAGTCGCCAGCAGGACCTCGTCCGACGGAGTCGCCGCTTCCGTGGGAATTGTTGCAGTGACAGTTTCTGCTTTCCAGCACGTAAAACCAGCAGGGAATGTCGTCATTTCAGCACCTCGATCCATGAGACATAACGAGAGCGGCCGGATCCCTCGTTGCTCGGAAGTGCTGCCACCCCGGTCGGGTCCGATTGGTAGCCCATCTTCAGCACATTCCGTGCTTCGGCGCAGTTGAGAGCCAATCCCACGGCAGCCCACCCACTCGACTCGTCGGTGTCCATGCCGTCGTACACCGCCGACGGATGCCCTGGGAGAATCGGCAATTCGTTACGCAGAGCATTCATGAAGGTCCCGACTGGTATTTGCTCCCCACTGGGGAAGTGCGATTCCGATTTTGGATTCAACAGAATATCGAGAACGGCTTCTGTCGGATCAGCCGTGATCGAACCGTTGGAACCGGGACCGAGGATCTTGAGTGCCGGACGCGCGAAGCCCAAAGCAACACTCCAATGGGGAAATGCATTCCAGCGAGTGTCGTTGAGAAAAGGCATCTCATTCTGGTCACCAGTCTCCCAGTGGAGTGGTGCAAATGGGTCCTGCCTCATGAGCCACACCAGACCTACCCGCAGATCGGGCGCACCCTCGAACGAAGGAGAAATGTCTTTCGGGGGCACGACGATAACTCGCCTGAGTTTCCTCAAGAAACCAGCTGTATTAGTTGGCTCAGCGCTTAGCAATCCATCGCTGTCCACGTCGACGAGACCCAACTCGATGAGTCCGGCCAGCGCGCTAGAGGCGTGCGCGCCCTTCTGTGGAACGGTCTCGAGCAGTTCCTCGGGCACGACGAGGCGAAACAATTGTTCCTTGGCTACCCCGTTGTTACGGGCCACAGTTGAGTAGCACAACCACATTGTCTGAGGCAATACCAATGCCCCACTCGGATCCAGAATATCCATTCACAACTCCGTCAATAAGGTCGATGCTCGAACGCTCAATGCGGTGTCCGCCACACTCCATCCGGGCTTGTCCGGATTCGCGAGGGCATGTGGACCCACGACGTAGGTGACAAGCCCGAGGTCTATCCGTTCCCTGATCTCGGCCGGAACAGTTCCTCCGCTCACGACGGCTACGAGTGGTCCCAAGTATGTGAGCATGAGCGGCTCGTCGGAATCGGGATCGTCCACGATTACTGGCATCGAGGGAACACTACGCTGCAGGCGCTCGCCCTGGATCGTCGTGAGGCCTGCGAAGAGTTGCAGGCCACGCTGGGCGAGTCGCGTGAGAATGCCCTCCGGTTGTTCGGCGTCGGTGTACCAGATGAACACCCAGCAGGAATCGCCTCTCCACCCGGCTAGTGGGTCCGCACCGCCCGCGTGAGGCAGAGTCGGAATCGGCTCGCCCACCGATACCCCTGGCGAATGTGCAGGATCTTTTCGACATGCCGGGCACCCCCGGCATGTCGGGGTGGTGATGAGTTGTCCACCTTCACGTCGCACCCTGTAGTGGCCGGCAAGAATTCGACCCACGCACCGGTCGCGGGACAGAATCTCGAACATAGCTTGCAGCGCCCGCTGCTGGGATACGCGAACGTCCTCGCGTATCCGATTTGCCGCCTGTGACCATCCGTCCTGACGGAGGTAGTTGCCATTTGCCAACTCGAATTCGACAGCATCGGCGGCAGATTCGAAGAACGCGTCCCGGTCCTCACCGTCTATATCCGGTCGCCATTGTGGGACCTGGAACTTGATCGCCCCAGCCTGCGCCATGAGAAGCAGCGTACGGACGTTCCATCTCGCGCTTTCCCCGTACCCCTCGGACAGGTACGCGGGGACCAAGGACCGATCGACACGGTAGCGCAGGCTTGAGATTTGCGTCGCCTTGTGCAGCAGTCCCTGCCATCGGTTCCAACCCTTGGCATCGCCGATGAGTGTGGACATACTCAGTTGCTCCGCGAGACGCCGATCTCCGGGGCCTTCGCACAGGTACGCGACCGTGGGCCGCCCATCGCGCCCTGCACGACCTACCTCTTGGTAGTAACGGTCTACCGTCTCGGGAACACATGCGTGGACGACGGTGCGGATATTCGTGATGTCGAGGCCGAGGCCGAACGCAGAGGTTCCTACCACGATGTCGGTGGTGGTATCGCTCCCGGTGCCATCGGCGTTTCTCCCGCGCACCGACGCCACGACCGCGGCTCGTTCGTCATCGGTTGATTTGCCAGTGATACACGCAACGCGGAGGTAGCCTGCGTCCTTCAGTTTGCCGGTCCACTCCTGAGCGTCCTTCACCGTAGTGGTATAGAGAATCAACGGTTTCGGTAGCCCATCGATTGCCTGGATCACCGCTTTCCGGCGGGCGTCCTCCTCCTGAGTGCTGTCGAGGAAAAAGGCCGGCTCGCTCCGAAGTTCTGAGCCCCACACCAGGTTGGGGAGATGTTCACCGCGGAAGAGGTGGTCGACGAGATCGACCGCGCGTTGTGCAAAGGTCGCACTCAGGAGAGTAACCGAGGGACGTGCACCTTTGGGTGCGCACGCCCTTACTTCGGCGATTAGCCCTGCCATCGTCTGGAACGCAGTGCGGAAGTCGTTTCCCCACTGATCGACAAGGTGAGCTTCGTCCACAACGACCTGCTGCAGTCGCCCCGCCTTCGCACAGTCGAGGATCGCGGGCGCAAGGCCGGTGACCAGCGCTTCGGGACTGGTGTATAGCATTCGCTGGGAGCCCTCACGGACGGCTACACGAAGCGCCGACTTGATATCGGAACTTATGCTTCCCACATAGGCGAAACGCCCCGTAGGGGTGAGATTCAATCCGCGCTCTCGCGCCAGTTCTTGTGTCCGCCGTTCCATGTCGAGGGCCAAGACCACGGTCGGAACCACCATGACAGTGACACCAGATGTCGACATCAGCGGCTTGGACCAGACAACCGCGGTCTTGCCCCGCCCAGTAGGAAGCGAGACCACCAGTGTCTCCTCGTGGTTCAACACCGCCGCACGCGCCGCCTGGCGCTGCGTCTCCCCCCGATATGTTTTGAATTCTCGGCCGTGGGCACTGGTCCAGAAGGGATCGGCCGGCACCTCCGGGAACTCTGGAACCGAATCCTCGAAGGCTGCGCGAATCTGATTGCGGGCCTGGTCCGCGATCTCGTTGTCAGACTCGCAACTTGCAGGAATCCACGGTTGCGGAGTAACCCTCACACTGCCGTCGGCGAGTGGTGTTGTATGGCAGTTAATGCACCGCCATTGTTCAACGGTGGGCCATCCAGCCTGTTGCGGGACCGGCAACACAGCGTCATAACCATACGTGGCACTTACTCCGATGAGGACCTGGCGCAACAGTGTCCCGACATCTCGCCAGCCCGCCTCGCCGGACGACAATTGCGCTGTAGCATCGAGAAGTCGGCGGCATGCATCCGATATCTGTGCGGTGGGTGCCGCCTTGTACTCCGACGGCCACGAACGAAGCGCGGCAGCGACGACAGTGAGATCTTCGCTAGGCATATTCACCCCAGGTCTGCGCCGATCGAACAAGGCACGAAACTGACGCAAGATGGATCCGTGGTGTTCTGACCCCCTGCTCGAGTGCGCGCCCTGCCTCGATCTCGCCCGCTAACAGGTCGACGTCTGGAACCATACCCGCCGCAGTGTGCCGCGCCTTCGACTGCGCAACGATCGAATCGGTTTCCAGTGCAACATGCTTTGCTGCTTCTTCCGTTACGCGTGCGAGGTCGGCAACGCTGCGGAGGTGATTGTGGGCGATGTCGAGGCACTGGGGCGCAATCGTGCCGAGAACACTGGGCCCTCCCAATACAGAATGCAGCGCGCCCATGCGACTGGGGTTGATATTGGTATCCCGCCTGTCTCGGTAGGGCTGATCCAGATACCTGATCGTGTTCCTATCCTCCACCGGCGCCATCGTGCTCACATCGACCCACACCTTCCAGTGCTGTGGCCGTAGCGCGAGATCACCGCGACGTCGAGCAACTGGAACCGCATCCGTGCCTTCGTGGAAGACCCCGAGAAGAGGATCGAGGTCGGCTTCCACAAGAAATTCGAAGCCAAAGTACACGAGCGGGTCATATGGCCATGTGCGATCAAGTCGCCACTGCGCGGTGGCCTGACCTCTGTCATCGATTGCCAGGATGGACTCCACGCCGTCGATAAAAGGATTTCCTCGGCGGAAGAGACGCCGTCCGGGCTTGATCCGCCAACGGTCGAAGTAACCGGTGCGCGATTCCGGGCGTGTGCTCACGCGTGCCAGCAGGCGAGGACTGACCAATGGGGACTGGAGCGCATCGGGTTCGAACATCGTGCTGCCATCGGAATGCTGTCGTGCGGCCAAGGCAAAGCCGCCCACACCGGTCAGCAGGTGCTTGAATGCGCTTTCGATCGTGTCGTGACGCGCATCGTATTGGGCGATGCGTTTCGCCAGCATGTCACTCGCGCTGTCACCATAACTCGCCTCGAGCGCATCGAGCCTGTTGATCCGGGTGCGTTCAGCCTGCAAGCGTGGGGGAATCTCAGTGGTCTTCTCCGCCACGGCCTCGCGACCTTCGTCGAGAACGCTCACCCACACGTCCTCGGCCAACTCCTCGACGATGTCCTGCACCGACGAGATCGATTCATCGAAGATGGAGAATCCGTCTGCCAAGACCTTCAACCAGGCGGTATGAATCCCATCTCGATCGGGATCCGATACGACCCACTGGCTGGCGGTCCTGTTGGTTCCGTAGCGGTCCACGCGGCCGATCCGCTGCTCGAGGTGGTTGGGATTCCAGGGAACACGAGCGTGGAACACGACATCGGCCTGTTGAAAGTTGCGTCCGACATCGCCGCTCTCGTCCGCGACCAGGACACCACCCACAGTCTGCCACGCATTCACAGCGTGCTGCCGAGCCTCGCTGGGCGCCTGGGCAAAGTGCTCGAGTACAGGTACCGAGTTCTGGCCCAAGGATTTCAACTGTGACGACAAGGCGGAGGCGAGGCGGCCCTTGCCGCAGAATACAACCGCTCGTTGGTTCGGCTTGATTCTGCACACGATATCGGCCGCCAGAATCTTCGGCCCGTCGGCCAGTTCCGACTGGCGCAGCCGTTCGAGGAGATCTTCCTCGAACGACAACGGCGGCACATTTCGCAGGCGGGCCATCTCGCTCGGCGAGAACTCTCCGATGTTGCGTCCGGACACTCTGGCTTCGATCACGTCGGCCACATCGCCCGCGGTGGCTGCACCGAGTCTGGAAACAAGTATCCCGGCGACACCCGCGTACGGCGCCGACTCCACGCCATGGTCGAGAATATGGTCCGCCGCCCGGCGCAACCACTCGTCCACCACGTCCACCGCGAGCGCCCCCTCGACGGTATCCAGCCGAAGCACATTCGGCCGGCCCCGCCCGGTGAACTCGAACGGGGTCATCGTTCCTTCATCGTCCAACCTCTGGCGCTGGACCGTGTGCCGGCGGTTACGGATGACCCGGTGATGAAGACGGTACGTCTCGGCAACGTGCGTACGAACGACGACGACCGAACGCAGGAACGCGTCCTCGTCGTCTACATTGCCCTCCGAATAGGTGGACATGGAGTCGGCGATTGCCTCGTCGAGCAACTCGTCCTGTGGCAGCAGTTCCCGCAGGCGATCATAGAAGTACTCGACGTCTTCGGGATCTTCCGGATCGGGGTCTTCCAGTCCCGTAATCACCTCCGCCAGTTCAACTCTCGACTTGAGCAGGCGTTCGAACTGTTCGCGCCCTTCCCACCGGAAGTGGACCGGATCGAGCAAGTGGAGGAGCGCAAGGTGGGTGGTAGCGCGTCTTCCGAAGGGGGTCGCTGAAATCAGAAGGATCCGCGGGACCACCCGTGCGACCTCCGCAAGGAGACGGTACGGCTCTTCGTCCGGCGAGTCGACACCGGCAAGCAGGTGCGCCTCATCGACGACCAACATGTCGGCACCGACGAACTTGTGCCACTCGCCGGGTTGCTCATGGCTGCGAATCGCAAACGGCAACCGACCGTCAGAGGTGGCGAAGTCGTCCAGATAGAACCTCTCCAGGAGTTCGCCCTGCCACTGCTCCCTCAATGCTGCTGGGACGATCACGCCGATGCGACGACTCCGATCGTCGAGGAGCAGCTGGCGGATGGCGAAACCCGCCTGGATCGTCTTGCCCATCCCCACTTCGTCCGCCAAAAGGTACCGCTGAACCGGGTCGTTGATGATACGCAGGGCGGCACTCACTTGGTGCGCGTGGATCTTTACTCCGGACGACGTAATACCCGTCGCGGACATCGACGACGCCCGGTCCGCGAGAAGAGCGTCCCGCACCGGCTGCCTTGCATCCCGATACCGCGGAGTCTCGTTGGCTTCGCTGATCAGCACCTGAAGTGGATCACTCACCGGTAGTTCTCGCCGCACTCGAAGGGCAAACTCCGGCACCTCGAGGTCAACCGTCTGATTGGGGAACCGAACGTAGTACGTGGGGGCCTTTCCGCCGATTACCCTGCCTGCGAGCCAACCGCCGTCGTTCTTCGGGACGAAGACGCGCGTCTCCTTGCCCAGACGAACACGGCGAATACCCTCGACCGAGACCCACTGCGACCCGACAACCGGTTCAGCGGCCGACTCGAAGAAGTCGACGCGCGCGCGGCCCCCACGCACAGCAGAAACGCGGCCGATCCCCGGAGCACCATCAAAGGTGACTAGGACCCCTACGGCATCTGACACGTACAGCCAACCTTCGACGCTCCGTGGTCCTAGCACTTCGAGTCTGTGACGAGAACCATAAGTCAACCAGATGTGAGCATAGCCGCATTGGGAGTGCCAGGCTGGAACCGGGGGTGCTCGGAACGACCTGACGGAGTGGCTGGGGCTGCTGCATCGACAGGTGACAGGTGACACCGATCTGGCTTGCTGGCAGGCAAGCCTGGAAGGATCATCATCGCGCCCAAGCCTTGCCCGCAGAGTTCCGTGACGATGACGATGTCAGCCGAGATACGGATTAGGTCTTTGCTCGGTGTGATGCCGTAGCCGGAGCCGCACCGTCTCGTGAACCGGGAGCGTTTGCAACTGCGCTGGAGCCAGGAACGCGACTTCGGTCGATTCCGCGCTGACTGTGATGGCGCCGCCGGTGACCCGCCCGTAGAAAGTGATGTTGAACTCTTGCCTGACTTCGCCGTCCGTGTAGGCGATTACATGGTCGGGGTCGGTGTATATCCCTAGGAGACCGGTTATTTCGATATCGAGGCCGGTCTCTTCTTTCGTTTCCCGGATCACGCATTGTTCCAGGGTCTCGCCGATCTCCATGGTTCCGCCGGGAAAAGACCAGTTCCCCGAGTCGGTGCGGCGTTGCATCAGAATCGCGCCGTTGTCGTCGACTACCAGCGCCGAGCCTCCGGGAACCAGGCTGTTCGCCTCGGGTGCATCCGGGTCTCGGTAGTAATCACGCCGTGATGCCATCGGAGCCTACCTCTTGCAGGTACGGGGTCACTGCTCCCCAGATCTGTTCGGTTTGGTCTTCGAACGAGGCGAACATACCGTGCGGCGACAGTTTGCGCAGATGCAGCGCTGGGTGCTGGTACCCGCGGGCCCGGACCAGGTACGGGGTCACGATCATCTGGTCATCGAACCTGAATACCGAGTTGTACAGGTGCGTGGTGTGCAATCCGATCCGGCATCCCGGCGCTGTGGCGAGCGGGCCGAGCATACTCAGTGCATTCCGGATGCGTCCGGGTAGCGTCCCCTGCATCTGCTCGAGCGCATCGCGTTCCGCGACGTGCGGACAATCCGGATCGGCGAACGCGAGTCGGACGGTGGCGCCGTTGCGGCACTTGTCTGCGATGAGGTCGGAGGCATCCGGCAGCAGCTCGAGTACGAACGGATAGGCGTATCCGATGATGTCTATCCGCTGAGTCGCGCTCGTCAGCAGGGTGATCCAGACTTCGTTCGGGATATCGGCGCGGTGAGCGTAAGCGGCTACAACCTCGGCTGTAGCAGGCGCTCCCGCGCTGAGGTCCGGCCGAGTCTGCGGCCACAGGGTGGATTCGGATTCGCGCAGAACCCGGGCAACGTCGGCCCTGGTCCGCTTGTGCGGCACCCGCCCGGCCAACCACCGATTCACGGTCTTGGCGTCGACGCCGACCGCGGCGGCGAGCGTGGCCGAATCCATCTGTGCCCGAAGCATTGCCGATTCGAGGCGCTGGCTCATGCCGGAACCATACCGGGACATTCAGATGGTTTGAAGTGTCCGGAAAAACGTCCTGGACGTAGTTCAGGTGTCCGTCCAGCGTCCATACGTTGATTCGCGACCCCCGTGGTGTGTGTCGGCGCCGCGCCACGGGGAGTCTGCCAACGATGTGAACCGAAGGGGAGACGATGCGGCCGACCGCGTTCGGATGGGTGGATGACGACGTGAGTACCGCGCCCGAATGGGACCGGGCGCAGATTCGGCGATTGGCTGACCGTCTCGGCTATCGGATCATCTGGCCCGATGTGTGTTCAGTGCTCTCGGTCGTGGATCAGGTGCGGAACGCGGGGGTCGACGCGGTGATACTGCCCGCGCCGGATCACCTCGGCGCGCTCGAACTGAACCGGGTGATGGGCGTGGCCGACGTGGAGACGGTCCTGCCCCGGTTGTCGTTCGCACGGTGGTACGCGGCCGGGACTGCGCGGTGACAATGCTCGGCTTGGCGGTGGCGGTCGGGCTGCCGGTCGCAGTGATCGTGTGGTCGATGTTCTGGCCGGTGAACCGCCGGTAGAGCAGCCATTACAGCCTCCCGACACCAGCACCACCTCTAGCGCTTGCCTGCCGCATAAAGGAGGTACCCATCATGGCAGTGCCTGTCGTTCCCGAGCGGCTGGAAAGGGCGATTATCTTTCTGCGTGGTGAAGAAGACGGCCGGGTGTGGCTCGACGCGCTACCGGATCGGATCGCGAGCTACGCCGGCCGATGGGATCTGCGGTTGGAGAGCATCGCCGACAGTGGAGCCATGTCGTGCTGCGTGTATTCGGTCACTGCTGACGGAACGGCTGCGGTGCTGAAGATTCCCGTCGACCAGCAGTCGGGGACCACCGAGATGGCCATGCTCGATCGCTGGTCGGCATCGGGGGCGACGCCGGACATCCTTAACGCTGACGAGGACTCGGGTGTTTTCCTGATGTCCCGGATCGTGCCGGGTGAGATTGCCTGGCCCGTGCACGGTGCCGGCGATTCGAAGCAATTCGGCGAGCTGCTGAGCAGGCTCAATGCGCCCGGTCTACCCGGGCCGCCGGAGCTGAAGGACCTCGCCGATATCGCCTGGATGCGCATCGACTGGGCGCGCGAACGTTTCGCCGACGAACGCTATGCCGGCGCCATGGAACGGTTCGGGGCCACAACACATCTGGCGCGTGCGGAGCAAATGCTCGAGCTATTGCTCAGCACCGGTACCGAGCCGCATGTCCTGCATGCGGACCTGCAGGCGAAGAACATTCTCCAAGGTCCGGGTAGCTGGTACACGATCGATCCGCTCGGGGCGGTGGGGGATATCAATGCCGAGGCGGGGCTGTGGGTGGCGATTCAGGAGGGGCCGGTATCGATTCCGGATCGGCTGGGTGAGCTCCGCGCACACCCGCTGCTCGACGAAAACCGGCTCTACGCCTGGACCTACGTGTTCGCTATCGCCGAGTATCGTTCCTATCTCCCGGCGTCCGGTGACCGGATGGAGTCATTCGTCAAGTCGGTGGATCCCGCCGAGATCATGAATCGTGTTCAGCCGAGCCGGTGACGACCGCGGAATCGGCGTCTATTCGGTCGCGTCGCCGCCTTCAGCATTCCTGGTGTGGCCCCGCGAACACGACCTCGCCCTCGTCGACCGCTACCTCGACGCCATTGAAAAAGTCATCCACCACGCCGACCACCTGAAAGGGTGAACCCATGACGACCCACCTCGAAGACCTCACCACCCAAGCCGAACGCGACGGGGTCCAGCAACTCGTCGTCGGCGCGGTCGTCGAACACAACGAACGCGTCCTGCTGCTGCGCCGCCCCGGCAACGACTTCATGGGCGGCATCTGGGAACTGCCCAGCGGCAAAGTCGAACCCGGCGAAATGCTCGACCAGGCACTCGCCCGTGAAGTCGAGGAGGAAACCGGCCTCCAGGTCACCGGGATCGGCCGCTACATCGACAGCTTCGACTACCATTCCGGCGGCGGAAAGCACAGCCGCCAATTCAACTTCGTCGTCGAATGCGCCGCACCCGAACCCGTCCGGCTCACCGAACACGACGCCTACACGTGGTTCCAGCTCATCGAAGAACCCCCGGTCACCGAGGCTGTCAAACAGACACTTACCACCTATCGAAATATCGATTGAACACGTAATCATGGTGGACGCGGCGGCTCCGGACGAACACGGATGGCGAACGATCGGTCGTCACCGCAGAAAAACGCGGACTGAGCCATCCTGGGTTCCAGAGGCACGTTCACGTTGATTCGACCGACTAGGGTCGGAGCCCGGAAGCTGGGTCAGGTGAGACGGTCACTGCCGCACGCTTGTGCGGCCGGCCGCAGGTCGATTCGGAGGAGTGTCGCCGATGGCGGATGAAATGGGAAGCGAGCCCGGTCCACGGTGGGCCGGAGCTGCGGGACTGAATCCGGTTCTCGCCACCATTACGCCCTTCACCAGTGATCTACGGGTGGATACGGGTGCTCTCGGTGACTACCTCGCCTTTCTGCACGAGTCCGGGGCGCAGGCGATCCTGGTCAACGGCACCACGGGAGAATTTCCGGCACTCACCGTCGCCGAGCGCAAGACCGTTCTCGAATTCACCCGTGCACGCTGGCCGGGGCAGGTGGTCGCGCATATCGGTACCACCGCCGTCGGGGATGCGATCGAGCTGCTCGATCATGCGCAAAGTCATGCGGACGCCGTCGCGGCCATTGCTCCGTACTACTTCGCCGAACCGCCGGAAGCCGGGATTCGCGAATACTTCGGCACCCTGCTCGGCCGGACGAAGGTGCCGCTGCTGGTGTACAACTTCCCTCGCCACACCCAGGTCGCCATCACGCCGGGCTTCCTCAGCAGTCTCGCCGTCGTATACCCGATGCTTGCCGGGGTGAAGGACTCCGGGGCCGACCGTGGGATCACCCGCGCCTACGCCATTCCCGGGCTGTCGGTGTTCGTGGGATCCGACGGTGCCGCAGCCCATATCGGGGAATTCGGTGCGCAGGGGATTGTTTCAGGCGGTGGCAACCCGGTGCCCGAGCTGCCGGTCCGGATAGCGGAAGCACTCCGCGCCGGTGACAACGCTGCGGCGCTCCGGTGGCAGTCGGTATTGGACGAATGTCGTGAGCTGCGGCGGCGCTCCGGCCTCACGGATGTCGCCTTCGTGAAAGCGGCTCTTACCGAGCGACTCCCGGGCTTTCCGGCGGCTGTCCGTCCGCCTCTTGTGGCGGCAGACCCTGAACAGACCCGGGACATTCGTACCTACCTGCGGGAAAGGATCCTGCCCCGAATTCACGAGAACGGGTCTTGATGCGAATCGACAACAGCGTGGAGCGGCGGCTGCCTCAGAGCCGGTCCTTACAGTGAGATTTGATCCAGCCAGGAGTCCTGTTGGTCGGCCAACGGTCGCTCCAGAGGTAGTGCCACGAAGCGGCACGCGAACTCCATGCCGTGGTCGTCGCCTGTGCCGGTGACCCGATGTGTCCAGGTATCGGGTGTGGCTGGTGCGGCCTCGAGGTGGAAGAAGGTGGTTCGGCGTGGATGCCGGGTCTGTGGGTGCGGGGGGCTTCTGCCTTGACCTCACTCCAAGTACGTGCGCGGCTCATGGCTACTCCTTTTCCGCACGGCAGTTGCCGTACCACCTCTTCTCCAGGGGGTCGACCTGTCCTACCAGCGTGACCATCACTCGGCATCCGAGTCGCTCGGTGCCCAACTGCGGTGCGCCAGCGTAGCGCGTGGTTCGCGTGAACGCTTCCGAGATCACCGAGCAGGACCTGCGAAGCAAGACCAGCGAGATCATGGATGCGGTCGAGAACGGGCAAACCTTCATTCTGCGTAGCGGCGAGTGCCGGATCGGACGGCTCGTTCCCGTGCGGCGCCGCTTCGTCTCCCGCGATCAATTCGTGGCGATGTCGGTCACTGCCCCGCATGTCGACCTCGAGGCCTTTCGAGGAGACCAGGACGCTGCTCTCTCCCATGATCGGCGCAGCTTTCCGGCTGGGTGATACGGGATGGATCGCTCAGTGATTCATTCAGCGATCATTCGGCCTTTCCGGTTCGATGATCGATTTATGCATCACCGAGGGTTTGTGGTGGGGGAGCTCGATGCTGCGATCCAGGATGTGCGTGTGGGGCGTGGCCGAATGAGTTGATTCATTCGTTCCCTGGATCCGCCGGGTTAGAATCTGTGGCCGTATCGCCTGTGGGGCGCCGGAGGTCTGGGCGTCGAGTTGCTCGAATTCGTGGGAACCGATCGAGACCGGACAGGGAAGTGATGACCATATTCCGCGCTGGGCGCGTTGCGTTGTTCGCTGTTTTCGTTGCGTTGACCGCGGTGGTGGGGGGTGTGAGTCCCGCGGGTGCCGCGCCGTTGCCGACCGTGGTGCTGGTGCACGGTGCATTCGCCGATTCCAGCAGTTGGGATGGTGTGGCGGAGCGGCTGCGGGGGCAGGGATATCGGGTGGTGACGCCGGAGAATCCGCTGCGGGGGCCCGCGTATGATGCCAGGGCCATCCAGTCGGTGCTCGACACCGTGGAGGGCCCGATTGTGCTGGCGGGGCATTCGTACGGCGGGTTCGTGATTAGTAATGTGCACGACCCCGATGTGGTGTCGATGGTGTATGTGGCGGCGTTCGCGCCGGTGCAGGGGGAGGTCGCGCAGCTGGCGCTGGATCCGATCCGGTTCCCGGGGAGTGAGCTGTTGCCGCCGACGTTGCAGGTGGAACTGGTCGACGACCCGCAGGGGCCGATGGGGCGCAACCTCGACGGGTATGTCGCGCCGGCTCGGTTCCATGATGTATTTGCCCAGGACGTCGATGACGCCACCGCCGCGAATATGCTCGCGCATCAGCGGTCGATCGCGGTGGCCGCGAATCTGGAGCCGTCCGGTCCGCCGTCGTGGGCGGAGGTGCCGAGCTGGTATGTGGTGTCGGGGCAGGATCGGGTGATCCCGGCGTCGTCGCAGCGGTTCATGGCGGGGCGGATGGGAGCGCGGACCAGCGAGCTCGATGCCTCGCATGCCTCGCTGGTTTCCCGGCCCGGCGAGGTCGCGGCGGTCATTACGACGGCCGCCGGCTGACCTGCGGCACTGGTGCCGGGTGGGTCGGATGCGCTGGTGTCCCGTGTTCGCGAGAAGCGGGACACCTGCGCGACTGCGATCGCGAGAAGCGGACACCAGCGCGACTGCGATCGGTCGCCGGCAGGGCCCCGGCGAGCTGCGGACGAGCAGAGCAGATCGTCGAGCACTGTGGGGGCCGGGCCGAGGGCGATGGTCATGCCGATTCCGGAGGTCACCGAGGCGGCGCGGATGCCGGGGGCGGGGTTGCTTTACTCGACCCGGGCGATCCTGACTATGTGCAGGCGGCTGCCGACCTCGCCGGGGTAGCGGCGTGAGGTGATGGTGACGGGCTGCCATCCGCTCGGGTTGTGGGCGCGGATGCGAGCTGGGGTGACGGCCTTTGTATCGGGTAGTCCCGATTGCAGCATGACCGCCGATTTGGCGACTGCTGCCCAATCGTCTCGGTGGATGAGTTCGGCGTCCCCTTCGCGTTGCCAGTCGATCCAGGAGGGTACGTGGCCGATCCACTGGGCGATGAGCGGAGCGCCGGTGGGTGGGAAGGCGAGCAATGCGGCCGCTGGCGTCTCGGGGCCGGGTTCGTCGGTGAGGCCGAGGGCTTCGTGTGGGCCGAGGGCCGCCGGTTCGACGTCGGAGACATCGTGGGTCAGGCCGCGTAGCCCGGCTCGTTCCAGGTCCGTTCGGCCACGGGCGAAGATCTGCCAGTTCATCAAGTGGCCGTTGTCGTGCAATACCACGATGTTCGAGGTGAACTGGGCGTCGGGCTCGGGGTTGGTGCCGAGCGCGATCAAGGCGGTGGCGTCATCGAATTTCACCACCTTGCGAAAGAACTCACCCGGTGATCGCACCCGTTTGAATCCGTCTGCGTCGTCGGTGCTCATCATCCAGGATTCGAGACGCTGTTGAACTTGTAGCTCGCCGGCGTACCAGCCGATTCCGGCGGCCGGGCGATGTGCGGGAATCGGTTCATCGGGTGCGCCGACCCAGAGATGAAGGGCGTAGACGTCGCCCTCCGGGCCGAGGACGGGCAGGGCGCGAACGCGACGGTGACCACCGCGCCCCGATACGACCTGATCGACTTCCGAACCGGATTGACGGACCCAGTCGACCAGGTCGGCGGCATCCACGCCTTCGTTGCGTTGCAGGGAACGCAGGGAAACCCACTCACGTCGCTCGCCGTCCTTGGCGACGATGGTCATCGGGGTGGCCGGCGGACCCAGTGCCTCGATGAGAAACCACGACATCGGACGGTGCCTACCTCTCCGGAAGGGCGGCCGCCGAGCGGCCACGGGCGAGCAATTCGAAGGGTTCGGGACGCAGGGTTCCGCGCTCCTGTAGCGCCAGCGGTGCGTCGGAGGAGTTGCGCAGATCGAAGGCGTGTACGAGGCGGCCGAGCAAGAGTGTTGCCTCGTGCAGGGCGAACGCGCGCCCGATGCACGAGCGTGGGCCCGTGCCCCACGGCTGGAAGAACCGGTCGGGGAAGGCGCGCAGAGCGGCGGTATCAAAGCGGTCGGGGTCGAAATCCCCGGCTGCCGGGCCCCAAACCTCCGGGTCGCGGTGGGCGGCCAGAGCCAGCACGAAGACTGCTCGGCCGGCCGGAATCCGGTAGCCGCCGAGGTTCTGGTCGGTGCGGGCGATCCGGAAATAGCCGGGCGCGGGTGGGCAGAGACGCAGGCATTCGTTCAGGAACTGGCGGGTGAATCGCATCCTGGTCACGGAGTCGTAATCGAGACTTATTGCCTGTGGGGGCATTTCGGCTCGGACGCGGTCTTGATGGCCGGGGTTCTGTGCCAGGTAGTACAGCGCGACCTCCAGCAGTGCGGCGGTGGTCTCGTGCCCGGCGATCAAGAACGTGAGGGTCTGGTCGCGAACGTTGGCGGTCGGCAGACGTGTCCCGGTCTCCGGATCGACAGCGGTCAACATCAAATCGAGCAGATTGGTTGGATCGTCGTCGTTCTCGACCTGTCGGCCCGCTATCAGTTCGTCGACATACTGTTGCAGCGACGCGATATCGCTCCGAACAGTCGAAGCTCGTAGTGCTTCTCGGATGTGGCCGAGGATCGGCACGTCATTGGTGGATTCCGAGGCCCACTGCAGGGTTCGGCCGAGTTCTCGGACGAAGCGGTGCGAATCGCTGCCGTCACCTGTCGAATCGAGCAACCCGAGGTTCCGCCCGAACCCGGCTCGGGCGATCACCTCGAGGGTGGCGCGCGTCATCGCCGAATGGACTGCTACCGGCCCCTCGCCGGCCGAGGTCCACTCCGCCACCAGATCATCGGCAACCGAGGCCATCGCGTCGTGGTAGGTGCGCATCGCGGCCTGGGCGAACCCCGGCGTGAGAATACGCCGCGCCTGCCCCCAGAGCGGATCCTTTGAGCTCGCCGTGAACATCCCGTGTGGCGCCATCGGCCGCAGCTTCGCCAGGGGGCCCAGAAGTACACGGCCCCAGGCGGATTCGTCGTTGCACTGCGCCGCCAACCGCCCCCCGGCTACGATGATCAGCCGAGTACCGAGCAGTTTGCGCTGGAAGATCGGGCCCAGTCCATCTTGGGCAAGTTTCAGCTCGTGTTGCGTCGGGCGGTGCCGGTCCACACTGGCCACGTCACCGATGATCGGTAGCCGGCCCGGCGGATGTGGCAGCGCGTCCATGGGCAATGCGGCGCTGAACGAATCCATGCGACCACTCAAACACGTCTGCCGACGGCTCGCCACGTCGCACGTTTCGACCCTTGTGCTGGTTGCGCCGTGTCACAGGCCTGTGCTTAGCTGGGGCCAAGTCGGGCGGCTCATTCCCCTGGCTGGACGTAAGAAGCTCGCACCATACCGCGTATCTCGAGTACCCGGCTGTCTTGCTGAGCAACGAACACGACCAGCAGGTAAGGCAGCAATGGGCGACGAATGGGCTGATACGGCCCGCACATCTTCCCGGTCCCATCTGGCCTACGGCTTTCATGGACCGACATCTTGCGGCCGACGCTGCGAAAAGCACGGGGCTCCCGGCCTTGCGGCGGCGACCAGAGGCCCTCCGCCAGTGCTCGCCCGGTCATAGTCAGCGCCTATCGACGTGGTGCAGAGGCTTGCCGGGCAAACACTGAACCACGACGCGCCGCAGGTCGTTGGGGTAGCCGCACGGTTGGCGGGGCCGGATTCGGAGGGGAACTCCGGCCCCGGTTCAGCGCGGCACTGGTCAGAGCAGGTCGTCGAGGACTGTCGGGGCCAGGCCGTGCGCGGTGGTCATGCCGATGCCGGAGGTCACCGAGACGACCCGGATGCCGGGGGCGGGGGCGGCGACGAGGAAATCGGTTTTCGGGGAGTCGGCGTAGATGCCGCGCCAGCGGCGGCGGACGGTGAGGTTGTCGACGCCGAAGAGGCGGGCGCCTTCGCGCAGGACGAGGTCGGTGACCGATTCCTCGTCGAAGGGGAGATGGGTGCGGCTGTAGTGGTGGGTGTCGCCGAGGACGATGGCGCCGTCGGGGCGCTGGGTGAGCATGAGGTTCATGACCGCGTCCAGGGTTTCGGGTGCGCGGGCGGTGGTTTCGCGGCGTACCTCGGCGGCCGATCCGGTGGCGGCCAGGCCGCCGTAGCGGAGCATCGAGTAGCCGGTGAGTACGGCGGGTTCGATGCGGACGTCGCCGGGTGGGTCGACCTCCAGCATGTGCAGTTTGCAGCGGCGGACGTCGTATTCCTCGGCGAGAGCGGGGAACAGGCGGTCGATATCGTGGCCGGCGGCGTGCACGATCGAGGTTGCGCGCAGGTCGCCGCGGGCGGTGTGGACGAGGCCGGGGGAGAGGGCGCCGGCGTGGGTGTGCCAGCAGAATTCGACGCCCTGGCCGGCGAGCCAGTGCGCCAGGGCGGGGAGGGCGGCGCGCGGGTCGACGCGCAGGTCCAGCGGGAGATGGGCGCCGCCGATGATCTCACCGCCGTTGCCGGCCGGGAACGATTTCTCGACACCCGTGCGGTCGAGCAGGACGACCTGCTCGCGGCCGCGGGCGGCGGCGAATTCCTCGAGGACACCCATTTCGGCGGCGCTGCGGGCGACGACGAGCGTGCCGGCGCGGACGATCTCGAAACCGGCTTTTTCCGCCAGCTGTAACCATTTCTCACGCGCTGTCATGGCGTAGTCGAGGGCGGTTCCGGTCTGCGGGGTGGCGCAGAGATGACCGAAGTTGCGAATGGACGCGCCGACCGCGCGGGCGTCGCGTTCGACCACCGCGACCCGCATCCCACGCTCGACCGCGTCGACGGCATGGGCGAGGCCGACGATGCCGGCGCCGACGACGGCGAGGTCGACCGGCTGGGCCGGCAGGGCGGGGGAACCGGGTGGCGGGGCAGCTGTCATGGCTGGAATGGTCGCAAGTCCGATCGCCGTGGTTCAAGGGTGGCGGCAAACTTGTATAGATAAGTTCATCCAGTATTTGCTGAGGCCAGCAAGATATTTGCTCCTGCTCGCGGCCGCCTCCCTATACTTGTCTGGTCAAGTTCGGGCAGGGCGATCGAAGAGCCGGGAGGGTCACGTGGCCGTACCGCTGCACGCCAGGGTTTCCGCAGAACTGCGGGACAGAATCCACCGCGGCGAACTCCCGACCGGTGCGTCCCTGCCTTCGGAGGCGCGGCTGTGCGAGGAATTCGGTGCCTCCCGGGGGACGATTCGCACTGCACTGGCGACCCTTCGCCACGAAGGGCTCATAGTCGGCGGGCAGGGTCGACCGCCGGTGGTGCGGGATATCGCGCTCGGGCAGCCCTTCGAAACGCTGCTCTCGTTCACCGCCTGGGCGCACCGCATCGGCCGGACCCCCGGGCAGCGCACCGTGGAGATCGCCCGCCGCGGTGCATCCCCCACCGCGGCCGCGGCGCTGCGGATCGGTGAGGGCGATCCGGTGGTCGAGATCCTGCGTGTGCGGCTGCTCGACGGCGAACCTGTGCTGCTGGAACGCGCCGCGTTCGTCGAGGAGGTGGGGCGGCTGCTGTTCGATTTCGACCCGGACACCTCCTCGATCTACGCCTCCCTCGCGGACCGTGGCGTGGACCTGTACTCGGCGCGGCACACCATCGACGCGGTCGCCGCCGATCAGGGTGACGCGGAATTGCTGGGAATCACCCCGGGAGCCCCGCTGCTGCGGGAACGCCGGTACACCTCCTCCGCGGCGGGCGTCGTACTCGAATACGGCGACGACCGCTACCGGCCGGACCGGGTCGGCTTCACCATCGACAACATCCGGGACGCGGCGTCCGGCCGGGATCTCCGGGTCGTGCAGCAGGCGCAGTGAAAGCGTCCGCTCCGGAACCGGCGTGAGGCCGATCTCCGCGCCGCCGACGACGCCCGCGCGGTCCGGAAATTACGGTTGGGTGCGCCGGAATACCGGTTGGCGGCAGAAACTCCGGCAGCGTTTGTGCGGTGCCGGGGTGCATCGGAGACTCTCCCCGGTAGATCGAAAAACCCAGGGAGGCAATATGTCCGAGTCGCCTATTCTGCTGCCGACTCCCGGGGAGTCCATGCTCCAGACCCATGAGCGCATTCTGCAGGCCGGTGAGATCGTTCCGGTCGAACTGCCGGGCGGGGTTCCCGCGTGGATCGCGGTCAGCCATCGCGCGGTCAGCGAAGTGCTCGACGACAAGGTGTTCCCGAAACACCATTCGCGGTGTCCCGCACTGCACGACGGAACCATTGCCGCCGACTGGCCGATGCGGCCGCTCACCGATGCCGAACATATGCTCAACCAGGACGGCGCCGCACATCGCCGGCTGCGCCAGACCATCAACAAGGCGTTCACCCCGGCCCGGGTCGCGGCCATGGAACCGCGGATCCAGAAGATCGCCGATGAACTCATCGACAGCTTCCCGGCCGGCGACGAGGTCGACCTGATCGCGAACTATACGACGCCGTTGCCGGTCCGGGTGATCTGTGAGTTGTTCGGGGTGCCGATCGAGGAGCAGTCCCAGCTCAAGAACTGGACCTTGACGATCGTCTCGGCCACCGCCACCGGTGAAGAAACGCAAGCGGCCATGATGGCCATGAGCGGGTACTTCGCCGAACTGCTCCAGCGTAAACGTGCCGAACCCGGCGACGACCTCACCTCGGCGCTGCTGGCGGCCAACGAGGACAACGAGCTCACCGAAGAGGAACTCATCAGCATGCTGTGGCTGGTGATCGTCGCCGGGCACGAGACCACGGTGCACCTGCTCGGCAGCGCGGTGGTCGCGTTGCGGGAGTTCCCCGAACAGCTCGCTCGCGCGCAGGCCGAGAACCGCTGGGCCGATGTGGTGGAGGAGGCGCTGCGCTACCGTTCCTCGGTGGTGGGCGCGCTCATGCGCTATCCACAAACCGATGTGACGGTCGCCGGTGTGGATATTCCGGCCGGCAGCATGATCATCTGGCACGGCGGCGTCGGGCGCGACCCGCTGAAATACCCCGATCCCGCAACCTTCGACATCGATCGCGACCACAAGGATCAGCTCGCGTTCGGCCGCGGCCCGCATTTCTGCCTGGGTGCCCCGCTGGCCCGGCTGGAGAGCCGGATCGCCCTGTCCACCCTGTTCACCCGGTACCCCGGCCTGACCCTCGCGGTCGACCCGACGGATATCGAGTACACGGTGCAGATCCCGACGGTCGGCCCGGTTTCGCTCCCGGTCCGGCTCGGGCCCGCGGCGTAACACCGCGACGAGGTGGATCACGCCCGCTGCGCGGCGATTTCGCCGCGGCGGCGCCGGAATTCCCGGGGTGTCTGGCCGAACCGTTCCTTGAACGCGGCGGAAAACCAGGCGGGCGTGAATCCACAGCGGGCCGCGAGTTCGGCGATGGGCACGGTGGCGCGCGGGTCCTCCAGGATCTCGCGGGCCACCCGCAGCGCCTCCTCCCGGCGGACATCACGGAAGGTGGTGCCCGATTCCCGCAGCACCAGCCGTAGTTGCCGTTCCGACCAGCCGAGCGCCCTGGCCACCGCGGGCAACCGCACATCGCCGCGGCCGATATGGGTGCGCAGATAGCTCCGGACACTTTCCGCCACCGCGGCATGCTGGGAGCGCTGCGGCGCGAGATCGCCGGCGGCCATCATGCACAGCAATTCGGTGATCCGATCGCAGACCGCGTTGAATTCGCGTTCGGACAGGCAGGATTGCTCGGCATGCGCGCCGCGGATCATGGTGGCGGCGATACGGCCCAGCCCGTGGGTCATATCGAGGAGCAGGTTCATATGTGTACGCGGGCGCAACCGATGGTCGAATTCGCTGCGTGGCACCTGTAACGCGTAGCACGCCGAATCGGGGACATCGATACGGCACGGGAGTTCCAGCCCGGCGACCGCGGCCGTGCCGGGCACAGTACGCGTGACGCTGTCGCGGAAACGCATTCCGAACGAGCCGCGGTCGGGAAGCACCACCCAATAGAAGTCGTCGCCCGGTTCGGTCCGGATATGCCTGACGCTGCGGTTACAGAGGCGACCGCCGTGCTGGTCCCAGCGCAACAGGGTGTAGGTGCCCGACTGCTGTGTGGTGAGATCGGCCTGCCAATCGGGTCCCCCGGTGAATTCGTGCGCCATCGGAACGAATCCGTCGGCCAGGCTCGAGAACGACTCGGGTCCACACGCGGCCTCGCTGGACCAGCGCATAAGCAACGCTCCCATCGATCAGGATCGGCCTTTTCCACTATCGCCGATTTGATCAGCTCAACCACGATACTGGTTTCGCCGGTACCCGGCCCGCCGATCCGGGTTTACGACAGGGCGGCGACCACCGCGCGGTACCGGTCCGCGTCGGCGGGCCGGTCGTCCTCGATCGACCAGTCGATCTCCTCGATCGCCCGCAGATACGCCCAGGCGTGGGCGCGCTCCCGGTCCAGTTCCAGACCGTCGGCGGTGGCCGCGAGCGCCCGGTTCGCCGGCACCGGGTCGGGTTGTGTCTCGACCTGTTTCATGATGAGGAACCCGGCGTCGAACGCCGCCTCGCCCAGAAAGGACTTGGGATCGATGAGCAGCCAGGGTTCGCGTTCGGCGGCGACGATATTGCCCAGATGGGTGTCGCGGTTGACGATCAGCAGCGGTCCGTCGGGGACGGTCAGCCACGCGCAGAGCTCGCGGGCGCGGGCGGTGACCGCCGCGGGCAGGTAGCCGGTGAGCTCGGGGGAGGACAGCCGCCGCTGCCAGCCGGAGACGATATCGGCCACCAGCGGCAGGGCGGGATATCCGGCCGGGATATCGGTGGGCGGGCGGCGCAGCCGGCGATACAGCGCGCAGGCGAGCTGGATCTTGCCGGCGTTCTCGGGCTTGCCTTCCAGCGGAATCCGCGGCTGGGCGATCAGCGGGGTTCCGGGTCGCGCCCATTCGAGCAACAACGCGCCGGTGGCCGGATCGAAATCGTACAGCCGGGCCGCGCCGTCGCCCTGGTAGCAGTGCATTCCGGTGGCTTCGCCGGCGTTCTCCTCATCGGGGACCGCGATCTTCAGCACTGCCACCGATCCGTCGCCGCGTCGCACCGGGGCCACGAACGAATGTGTGCCACCGGAGAACGGCCGGCCGATCAGTTCGAGCTCCCATTTCCGGCACTGCCGGTCCACCACTGCCGGCAATTCCGCGAGCCAGCGGTCGCCGCGCTCTTCGAAGATGGTGCGGATATTGTCCACCACATCGGGCGGCAGGCCGATCGTCATCGGACCAGCTTGCGTAATGCCGAACCGGCGGACAACCGATTTTTACCCATCCCGAAACGGGCAGCCGGGCGATCGGATCCGCGTAGGCTGCGAGGGCCCGGGCAGTTCCCGACCCGGTTCGACAGCGAGAGGACGGCTCGTCGATGCCTTCGCCGAATTTCCACCCCGACCTGCGCCGGGCCCGGTTGCTGCCCCGTTCGGTCGTGCATCCGCGCACCCTCGGACTCATCCGCCGCATCACGAGCCGTACGGGGGCGGCCCAGCCGGTCGGCGGGACTGTCGAGCGGGTCGACGAGGCGGTGACGGTCCGGGTGTTCCGCCCCGCCGCGGCACCCCAACCGGGACCGGCGTTGCTGTACATCCACGGCGGCGGCTATGTGATCGGCAATGCCGCGATGGGGGACCGGTTCTGCCGTCTGGTCGCCGATCGCCTGGGGGTTGTGGCGGCGTCGGTGGAATACCGGCTGGCGCCGGATCACCCCTTCCCGGTGCCGCTGGATGATTGTTACGCGGGTCTGCGCTGGCTGGCCGCACAATCCGAGGTCGACCCGGAACGGATCGCCATCGCCGGCGAAAGCGCGGGCGGTGGATTGGCCGCGGCGCTGGCACTACTGGCCCGCGACCGTGGCGAGATCCGGCCGGTGTTCCAGCTGCTGTCCTACCCCATGCTCGACGACCGCACCTCCGCCGCCGAAATCGATCCGCGCCGGATGCGCATGTGGAGCGCCCGGAGCAACCGGTTCGGCTGGTCCTCCTATCTGGGTCCGGCGGCCGACGGTGACGTTCCGCCGCTCGCCGCACCCGCGCGATACGAAGATCTTTCCGGCCTCCCGCCCGCCTGGATCGGGGTCGGCACCCACGACCTCTTCCACGCCGAGGACCTCGCCTACGCCGATCGTTTGCGCGCCGCGGGCGTGCCCTGCGAGGTGCACGAGGTCGACGGCGCGTACCACGGTTTCGACCTCGTCGAGGGCGGTACGGGGGTCGGCCGCGCCTTCCTGCAAGCGCGGCTCACCGCGCTGACGGCGGCGCTGGGCGAGGGAGAGCGCGTCTCGTAACGTCCGGTCGCATCCGGTTGGACGATTCGCGGCCACGGTCGGCGCGGACGTGGTCGCGTGCCCCTGGGTACACCGCGACCCTGCTCGGCACACCGCGGGCGGGCATACCGGGCCGGTGCCCGCCGCGTCGCGTCGGCGCGGGGGCGGCCGACGGGTCCGCACGGTCCTCGGTGGCCGGGGCAGTAGGGTGGAGCCGCCCATTGTCGACAGGAGTGCGCAGGTGTTCGCGGGATCCGTCACCACTCGCCGGCGCCTGGGCCAGTCTCCGGCCCGGGGGCTCGGCCACGGAGCCGAGAACTTTGAGTAGCGCGCGTACCAGGCACAGCTACGCGGGCCGGTCGGTCGCCGAGCGCCGGGCCGAACGTCGCGCGCTGTTCGTCGAAGCCGGGTTGACGGTATTCGCCGAGCGGTCCTATGCGGCGAGTTCGATCTCCGATGTGTGCGCGGCCGCGGGGCTTTCGCGCCGGCAGTTCTACGAGCAGTACTCGGGGCGCGAGGAACTCCTCGTCGATGTGTACGACCACGTCCAGCGGCAGGCGCGGGCGGCGTTCCGGGAAGGGCTGACGGACTCGGGCAGTAGCGATCCCCGGGCGCTGATCGAGGCGGGGCTGCGTGCCTACGTACAGTCGATCACCTCCGATATGCGCTGTGTACAGGTGGCATTCGTGGAGATCGTGGGGGTCAGCGAAGCGGTCGAGGCCCATCGGGTGCGCGTGCGGGAGGGCTGGGGTGAGGTGGTCGCGGCGGCCGCGGCCGCGGTGCCGGAGGTGCGTACCCCGCCGGGTGGCTGGGAACTGGCGATGGCCGCGTTCATCGGCTCGGTCAACGGCGCGGTGCACCATTGGAGCCGGAGCCGGCCGCGTCCCCCGGTCGACGAACTGCTGGCCGTGCTCTCCGCTCTGCTGATGGCGCTCGTGCTACCGGATTCCGCCACTCGCTGATTGTGCTTCCCGATCCGCCCGTGCCATACTCTGCGGCAAGTTTGAGACGCTGTCGTCTCAAAATGGCTGTGAGGATGTGGGTCGATGAAGACCGAACCCGGACGGATACGCCGGATCTGCACCCTGGTGCTCACCACTTTCGCGCTGACAGCGGCCCTGACCGGTCCCGCCGGTCCGGCCCTGGCCGGGCCGCCGCCCGCGATGCTCGAGCCCGCCGGAGTGGTACCGCTACCACCGGAACTCGATCCGGGCTTCTACCATCCGCCGGTCGAGGTGGTCGCCGCCCGGGCGCCGGGCGAGATCATCGCGGTACGCCCGGTGCGGGTCGCCAATTTCGGGCTCATTCCGCTCAATGTCGACGCCTGGCAGGTGTCCTACCGGTCGAACAACAGCCGGGACGAGGCCATCCCCGCCGTGGCGACCCTGCTGAAACCCCGCGGCACCGCCGCGGCGCCGCGGCCGCTGCTGTCGGTGCAGATCGCCGAGGATTCCACCGCCGGGTACTGCACCCCGTCGTATGCGCTACAGCATCTGTCGGCCGCACCGCTGCTCGGCCAGATCGTCGCGCCCGCCGAATTCGTCTTCGCGCAGGCCGCGCTGCAACAGGGCTGGGCGGTGGTGATCCCCGACCATCAGGGCCCGGACTCGGCCTACGCCGCCGGACCGCTGGCCGGGCGCATAACCCTCGACGGGATCCGGGCGGCCACCTCGTTCGCACCACTGGAGGCCGGTGATACGGCGCCGGTGGGAATGTACGGCTACTCCGGCGGTTCCATCGCGACCGGTCATGCCGCGGAACTGCACGCCTCCTACGCACCGGAACTGAATATCGTCGCCTCCGCGATGGGCGGGGTCGGTGCGGACCTCGGTGCGGCACTGGAGATGTCGAACAATCAGGCGACTTCCGGCCTGGTCTTCGCGGCTGTCATGGGCCTGGCGCGCGAATATCCGGAGTTCGCCGGGTTCCTCGACCGCAACCTGGACGCGGTCGGCAAAACACTGATGACCCTCAAAGCGCCGCTGTGCGTGCAATACCAGAGCGCTCTGCTGCCTTTCCTGAACCTGAAAGGCATGATGCGCACCGCCGGGGACCCCATGCGCGACCCCGCCGTCACCGCGATGCTCGACGACACCCGCATGGGACAATCCGTACCCGGTATGCCCCTGTTCGTCTGGCATTCCGCATGGGATGAGATCCTGCCGCTGCATTCGACGAATGCCCTGGTGGACACCTACTGCCGCGACCCCGGCGCCCGCGTCCACTACACCCGCGACCACGCGAGCGAACATATCGCCGCCGAGGTGACCGGCGGACCCGCCGCCCTGCTGTGGTTGCGCGACCGGCTCACCGGCGTGCCCGCCGCACCGGGCTGCACCACCACGGATGTTCCCACCATGCTGGCCACGCCGGGCGAGTTGCCGTTCCTCGCCTCGGTATTCGGCGAAACCGTCGCCTCGTTCTTCGGTAAGCCGATCGGCGCCCGGTAGCGGCGAAGGCGGTGGTTCGGTGCGGCGGACCCCGCACCGAACCACCGCGGTCACGACCGGCGCGGCCGGGCGGACCCGTACTGCCGCAGGACCACCGGAACCGTGACGACCAGCGCGACCGTCAGCCAGGCCACCGAAGCCGCGACCGGTTCCCGCCGCGGCCAGGCCGCGTCATCGGGGACAGTGCCCGGTGCACCGAACAGTTCCCGCAGCGCGGCGGTGCCGGTGATCACCAGGATCACCGGCACCGCCGCGGCCGTGGTACGGCTCAGTAGCGGGCGGGGTCAGTAATAGTGCCGCCGGCCACCGACGGGGCGGCCCACCGATCCGGCGACCGCCAGGACCGCGCCGATGACGAGCAGGATGATGCCGAGGGTGGTGAGCAAACCGATACCGAGCAGGTAACCGGCGATGAGCAGGATGAGGCCTAGAACAATCATGACACTGACTTTCTGATCGGAGATTCGACGCCGGGACGACGCCGAGAACTACTTGGTGGTCGCAGCGCCCTTGCCCGGTTTGCGCAGAAATTTGCTCATCGACCAGGCCGGGGCAGCCGGACGGGCGGGCGCGGGCCGCTTCGCCGGACGTTCGGCCTCGGCGAGATCCCGCTGGGTGGCGGCGATCTCCTTACGCGATTGCCGTAGCTCACGCCGCGTCGCCAGACCTCGGCGGGTGGACCGCCAGGCCCCGGCGGAAACGAGACCGACCCCCAGCCCGCCGGCCACACCGACGATGATGCCGATGAGGAACAGTTCACCGGTGGTACCGGCGAAGTGGTAGTCGAAGACCGAGAAGTCGCTGGTCAGACGATTGGCGTCACTGGTATTGGCCGCGACACCGGCAACGCCGGCGGCAATCGCCGCGACGGCGATCACGAGCCCGAGAACTATGATCATGGCAATTCCCATGGTCGAGGGACACTGTGCTCCCGCTATTCCCGGTCACGCCGATGTCAAACGGTCGGAAGGCCGTGTATTCCGGTCGGTTTCATCGACAGTGCTGATCCCGGGGACATGCTGTCCTGCGTGACGGCACCGGGGCGGGGCGGGTGGCAGACTGCGGGTATGAGCACAGCCGAGTGGGCAAACGTCGACGAATACGTGGTGGACCAGCTGGTGCGCGATGCCGAGGCGAGCGCGACCCTGCGGGCGAACGCCGAGGCGGGGTTACCGTCCATCGACGTCTCCGAGGCGCAGGGCAAATTCCTGTATCTGCTGGCCCGGTCGACCGGGGCGCGGCGGGTGCTGGAGATCGGCACGCTGGGTGGGTTCAGCACCCTGTGGCTGGCCCGGGCGGTCGGGGAGCGGGGGAGCGTGACGACGCTCGAATTCGAACCGCGGCACGCGCAGGTGGCGCGGGAGAACCTGGACCGGGCCGGGGTGGGGAATGTGGTCGATATCCGGATCGGCGCGGCGATGGAATCGTTGCCCGTGCTCGCCGAGGAGAAACCGGATCCGTTCGACCTGATCTTCATCGACGCCGACAAGGTGAACAATTCGAACTACGTGCGGTGGGCGCTGCGGTTGAGCCGGCCCGGGGCGGTGATCGTGGTCGACAATGTGGTCCGCGGCGGGCGTCTGGTCGATGCGTCCTCCGACGATCCCGCGGTCCGGGCGAGCCGGGAACTCGTCGAACTCCTCGCCGCGGAACCGCGGCTGGACGCGACGGTTCTGCAGACGGTGGGCGCGAAGGGCTGGGACGGTTTCGCGTTCGCCGTGGTGAACTAGCGCGGACTCCGCTCCTGCTCCGGGAGCGCGTTCTCCTCGGCGCCGGGCGCGGCGGTGATGCGCCCGTCCTCGATCGCGCGGCGCAGGGTCGCGTGGTCGCGGGCGCTGCGGTCGGCGTAGTCCTCGGCGAAAGCCGCCATCGCCGAATCGAATTCGTCACCCGAACCCAGATAGCCGGCCAGGGCGAAGCGGTCGCCGCCACGGGCGTGCGCCTGGGCGAGGACCCGGGCGCACAAACGGCCGTACAGGGCCATCAGGTCCGGTGACATGGTGTCGATATCGGCGGACCCCTTGCCGTCGCGCAGCTGGCGGATGTAGAAATCGCGGGTCACGCCGTCGGCATCGGGCCCGCGATGCCAGCCGAGGAAGATATCGCTGGTCGCCTGCATGAGCCGCTGCCCGGTCACCACCCGTTCCGCTTGGTTCGGGTACTCGGGACCGTCGAGGTACCGGGCGAGTACCGAAGGTTGCGCCTCCTTGGCCTGCAGGAACAGCGGATCGTCGCCGGGGCCGCGCAGCAGGACGATCCAGCAGCGGGTGCCCACACTGCCCACGCCCACCACCTTGCGAGCCGCGTGCACGTAGCCGAACCGGTCGAGCAGGAAGCGGCGGTCGGGTTGCAGGGTGGCGCGGTAGTCGGACAGACGTTTGCGCATCGTCCGCTGCACCAGCTCGGCGTCGGTGGCCAGTTCCTCGACCGGCACGATCAGCGGCGGCATACTGACGATCCGCGGCCGCCCGTCGGCGCCGGTGACACACAGTTTCGACAGGGCGTGCGCACTGTCGCGACCCCACGCCTTGCCGATCGTCTTCTCGACTCGCTTACGTGTCGGGGAATCGAGGACCGCACGCAACTCGGCCATCTCGGTCTCCGCCTCGATATGCGCGTACCACACCGCGAGCTCACCGAGCCCGGCCTGGTAGGTGAGGGTTTCGCGGTATTCGGCGGCGCAGGCCCGCAGGATCCGGTGGCGGTGCTTGGTTTTGAAACCGTTGTCGCGCCCGGCGACCGCCAGGCTCGCCACCAGCCGCTTGACGTCCCATTCGAACGGGCCGGGATAGGTTTCGTCGAAGTCGTTGACATCGAACGCGAGCCGGCGCTCCGGGGTCGCGAACAGGCCGAAATTGCTCAGATGTGCGTCCCCGCACAGCTGAGTATGCAGGCCCGTATCGGGGGCGTGGGCCAGATCGTCGGCCATCACCAGCGCGGCACCGCGGAAGAACGCGAACCGGGAGGTCGCCATCCGGGCGTAGCGCACGGGGACCAAGTCCGGGAGCCGGGTCCCGGCCTGGGATTCGAGGAGCGCGAGGGGGTCGCGATCGTCCTCGGGGCCGAGGGCGGCGAGCGCGTCGAACGGAATCCGTTCGCGCTGCGGGGCTCCCTCCTCGATGCGCTGCGCGCGATCGGCGGGCGCGCCCTGGCCAGGCTCGGTAGCAGCCCTCGGGCCGGGCTCGGAAGCTGAATGCGGGCGCGCCATGGGCGAAGAGTATGGGTGGTGTGCCCCGCCCCGCGTCACCCGCCGCGGGTGATGCGGGACCCACGCCGGCCCGATCACACCCGCGGAACCGACCGAGCTGGCCGATCACGCACTGCTGCGGGCTGCCCGCGCGTTACCGATCGGTGCGGTGGCCGATGTCCCGGAACTGCTCGCCCCGGGCCGGCGAAGAACTGGCCGCGCAGCAACTGTTCCTGGAACGAGCCACCACCTCCGACCGACCTACTTCAGGGTGCGGTCGAACAGCTCCCGCAGCTCCCGGAAATGCCGCTCGGCCGCTTCTTCCTGATAAGCGGCGGTATCGGCCATGGTGTACCCGTGGAATGCGTCCGGGTAGACGGCCGTGCGGTAATCGACACCGGCGGACTTCAATGCCGTATCGAAGGCCGCGATCTGTTCGGGGGTGTTGGAGCCGTCGTTGTCGGCATGCCCGGCCAGCACGGCGGCCCGGACCCGGGGGACCTCGGTGTGCGGACTGCCGGGGTCGTCGGTGACGATCCCGCCGGTGTGGAACATCCCGATCGCCGCCACCTCGTCCGGGTGGTACGCGGCCAGGCGCAGCGCGATCCGACCGCCGAAACAGTAGCCGGTGGCGCCGACCGCGGTCCCGGTCACTCCGGGCAGCCCGTGCAGGGTTTCCAGCCAGACCGCGCCGTCGGCCCGCAGAACCTCGGGCGTGAGCCGGGCCATCCGCTCACCCACCCCGGAAGCGAAGAATGCGTCGCGGCTCGCCGGATCACGCAGGTCCACCGTGGGCGCGAGGTCCGCGGCCCGCCCATCCCGCCAGAACACATGCGGCGCCAGCACCACATAACCCCACGACGCGATCCGGTCCACCATCCGCTCGATCTGCGGGCGCAACCCGATCGCATCCTGGAAGAGCAGCACCCCGGGCCCGGACTCACCGGACACATAGCCCTCCGCACTGCCACCGGGAAGCGAAATCTCGATCATCGTCACGGTCGCCGACCCTACCGCGCGCCCCGCGAACCCCGTTCAGTCGTTCGGGTCGGTCATGGTCCGACGTGGCGTCAGCCGGCTCGGCAGCTGTGTATGCATTTCGGCGTCGGCGATCTCGACGTGTTCGGGAACCATTCGGTCGGCCGCCGGCGTGTGTGACCGGATTGCCGGAGGTCGCGTGTCCCGCCGCGGTTACCGGGCGTCGGTCGCCGATACTCGGCGGATGACCGGCACCCGCGAGGTTCCCGATACGGCGCCGACGCTCGATCGCCGCCGCCGCAACATCGTGTTCGTCACCATCGTGCTCGGCATGCTGATGGCGGCGCTGGATCAGACGATCGTGGCGACCACCCTGCCGACGATCGTCGCCGATCTCGGCAGCGCCGGGCATATGGCCTGGCTGGTCACCGCGTATATGCTCGCGGAGGCCGTATCGACGGTGCTGGCCGGCAAATTCGGCGACCTCTTCGGTCGTAAACCGGTGTTCCAGATCAGCGCGGTGGTCTTCATCCTGGGGTCGATACTCGCCGGGGTCGCCCAGGACATGCTGACCTTGATCATCGCCCGGGGGATCCAGGGCGTGGGTGCCGGTGGGCTGATGGTGACCGCGATGGCGTTGATCGCCGATGTCATTCCGTTGCGGCAGCGCGGGAAGTACCAGGGTGCGATGGGTGCGGTGTTCGGGGTCACCACCGTACTCGGGCCGACGCTGGGCGGCCTGTTCACCGATCACGCCAGCTGGCGGTGGTGTTTCTACATCAATGTTCCGGTTGCGGTGGTGATGATCGTGCTGGCCGCCCGGACGATCCCCACGGTGCGCCCGGCCGTGCGCCCGGTGATCGATTACCTCGGGATCGCGCTGGTCGCGCTCGGGGTGGCCGGATTGATCCTCGGACTCGAATGGGGCGGGTCCGAATACGCCTGGGGTTCGCCGATGATCATCGGCCTGTTCGCCGGTGCGGCTCTGCTGCTGGCGGCGTTCGTCCTGGTGGAGGCCAGGGCGCCCGAGCCGATGCTGCCCATGGAGCTCTTCCGCAACCGGGTGTTCACCGTGTGCTCGATTCTCAGTTTCATCGTGGGTTTCGCGATGCTCGGTGCCATGACCTATCTGCCCACGTATCTGCAGTACGTGGACGGTGTGTCGGCGACGGAGTCCGGGTTGCGCACCTTACCGATGGTGTTCGGCCTGCTGGTCACCTCGATCATCTCCGGCAATATCGTCTCGACCACCGGTCGCTACAAACCTTTCCCGATCGCCGGTGCGGCGGTGATGGCGCTGGGCCTGTACCTGATGTCGACCATGGGCCGCGATACCGGTATCTGGCTGGAATCGCTGTACATGCTGACCCTGGGCATGGGCATCGGCCTGTCCATGCAGGTGCTCACCATCGTCGTGCAGAACACCGTGCCCTACGCGCAGCTGGGTACCGCGACCTCCGGTGTGACGTTCTTCCGCACGGTGGGCAGCGCCGTCGGTACCGCGGTGTTCGGCACCCTCTACACGGGGAAACTCGATCCGGCCCTGGCCGCGGCGCTGGCCGAGACCGGAGTGCCCCCGGAGGCCGCGCAGAACCCGGCCGCCCTGCGGGCGTTGCCCGCCGACCTGGCGGCGCCGATCATCGAGGCCTACACGACCGCCATCGACACCGTGTTCCGGTGGGTGGTGCCGGTGGCGCTGGCCGGTTTCGTGGTGGCGTGGTTCCTGCGCGAGATACCACTGCGCGACAGCACCCGCGCCCGCGCCGCGGAACTGGGCGAGGGTTTCGCGATGCCGGATTCCGCCGACCGGGCCGACCAGCTGGAACATGCTGTCGCGCAGATATTGCGGCGCGACCAGCGGAAGGCGGCGGGCCTGCCCGGGCCTTCGCTGCTCGACCTCACCGGCGGCGAACTCTCCGAATCGGTGGCCTGGGCGATCGGGGCGGTCCATCTGCGCGACCGGGTGCGGGGCGGGGCGACCCTGACCGGTATCGCGGATGACCATATGGTCCCGGTGGGTGTACTCGAACCGGTTTACCGTGACACCGCGAACGCCGGATTCGTGGCGGTCGAAGGGGATTCGCTGCGCCTGACCGCGAGCGGGGAACGGCAGGCCCAGCGTTTCCGGCGGGTGTGGCGGGGCTGGCTGGACCGCCGGCTGGAGGACTGGACCTTCGACGATCCCGCCGACCGGGCCCTGCTCGAACAGGCGCTGGACAGAATGGCCGGCGACCTGCTGAACGAGCAGGCCGGTCGCCCCACCTTCGCCGATTCGACCGGACCGGGCAGGTAGCCGGGACGCTCAGGTGCCGGCCGTGCCGGACCGCGCGGGCGGCCTTCGGCCGAGCGGGGCGGGTTCGTACTCCACGCGCGGCGTCAGGGAGCGGGCTCGGTGACGATGGTCCGGTCGGTGACCGCTGCCAGCATCCGGCCCCAGTCGGGATAGGTCCGGACCTTCGCCAGGTGCAGTTCCTGGATCTTGTCGGCAATGCCGGGATCGGGATCGTCGGACAGCCGGACCGCGGAAAGACGCGACAGGTAAGGCAGGATCTGCGGATCGCCCGCCAGATGCACCGGGTCGTGCAGGTAGCGCTCGAGTGCCGCGAGGTCGGCGACCGCGGCGCAGTAGGCGTGGGTGAACCCGTCGCGCGGATCGCCGATATCGCGGCCCACGGTGCCGAAGGCGACCGATTCCACGCTCGCGGTACGGCGCATCAGATCCACGACGGCAGCCTGCTTCTCGGCAGGGACATCGTCGTGGAACCGGAAGCGCAATATGTTGACTATCACCGGAAAACCTCCATCAATTGAACCAGTGGGTTCAGATTAAGGTACCCGTCGGGAATGTCAACACGGTTCGTCTAACTGAACCAATGGGTTCAATTCGGGGTGAAGCTCGGGTATCCTTCGAGCGTGCGTGCGCGAACGGTGGAGAGCCCGGGCAGAGGGCGGATCGACAAGCGTGAGGCGATCCTCGACGCGGCCTTCTCCGTTTTCGCCCGGCGTGGCTACGAACAGGCCTGTGTGCGGGAGATCGCCGAGGAGGCCGGTGTCGCCAAACCCACCGTCTACAACCACCTGAGCGATAAAGAGGATTTGCTCCGGGTGACGCTGGAACGCGTCGCCGAGGAGGTCGGTGCCGAATGCCACGCCGTGATCGAGCGGCTGCGCGATCCGGGTGCCGACCTCGCTGCCGCGCTGGAGGATACGGCCCGGCGGCTCCTGCGGATCTGTGCCGGGGACCGTTCGCATGCCCTGCGCAGGCTCGCCATGGCGCAATCGAACCGCCTCCCCGACCTGGTCGCGTCGGTCCGGGACAGGACGGCCGGCCGCACCCTGGCCGCCCTGACCGACCGGTTCGGGCTTCTGGCCTTGTCCGGCCGGCTCCGCATCACCGATCCCGCCGTGGCGGCGGAACAGTTTCTCGCGCTGCTCACCGGACCGCTGGAGAACCGGTCGGCCCACGGGACGCGCAAGGTCGGCCAGGCGGAATTACGTGCTGTCGCCGCGGCCGCGACGCGCACCTTCCTGGCGGCCTACGGCGGTGACACCCCCGCCGGCTGACGGCACCGGCTTGGCCGGACAACACGCACTTCCGGCTGTGCGCGCGGGCCACGGGGTGGAACCGAAGACCATGCCGCGGTAACCCCGTGGACCGCTCACGCGCAGCGATCACGCGGGCCGGCCGGTGGCGTCGGCGTTGTGCGGGAACCGGTGGCGAACACTGGTCAGGATTTCGGCTACCTGTTCCGGGTGGGTGAGATGCGGGTAGTGGCCGGCTCCCTCGATCACGGTGATCGGCGCCGCGGCCGGTGTGGTGAGCGGGTCGCGTGAGCCGGCGACGATATGGACCGGCACCGTGACCTCCTCGAGCAGGCGGCCGGCTTCGGCGCGGCGCTCCGGCCGGCTCGCCGCGCGCAGCGCCTGGACGGTTCGCCGGGCCACGCCGGGGCGGCGCAGATTCGCGCTCGCGCTCTCGATCGCCGGGCCGGGCGGTACGCCGAGGGTGGCGGCGAGACGGTCCGGTCCGAGACGGCGCAGGATCGGGGCGGTGATCGGGAGGCGGGTGAGCCAGGAAGCGCGCGGTTGCAGGAAAGCCGGTGCGATCAAGACGATTCCGGCGATGCGGTCGGGGTGGGCGGCCGCGTAGCGCAGCACCGGGAGGCAGCCCAGGGAGTGTCCGACCAGGATCGGGCGGGTGGTGACCGCGGCCATCAGCTCATCGGGTGTGTAGCGGGTGGGGTCGGGGCCGGGAGCGGAACGGCCGAGCCCGGGGAGGTCGATGGTGTAGGAGGATCCGCCGGTCGCCGCGGTGACCGGGCGCCAGGCTTCGCTGTCGGTAGGAAGTCCGTGCAGGAGAACGAAATCCGGGGTCCGGTTGTCGCCGCTCACCCAACGGCCGTTGTCGAAGCCGGCGGTGGGATCCGCCGCGGTGGCGCCGAAACGGCTGCTCACCAGGTGGTCGGCCCAGGTGCGCAGGATGGTGTCGGCGGGCGGCATCGTGAGGCCTGCGGCGGAGGCCACGGCATCGGCGGCGGAGGTGTCGTAGCGGTCCTCGGCGAGGAAGGCCAGCCGCTCCTCGTCCACCCCGGTGAGCCGGCGGGGGAGCCGGGCGACCAGGCCCAGTGGGATCGTGAAACGTGGTGGGCGGACGTGCATATGCCGGGCGAGGGTGCCGATCAGTTCCGGGAGCGGCGGGCTCGCGGGGTCCAGCACGGTGTAGGAGCGGCCCGCGGTGTCCGGGTTGTCCGGGAGGGCGGCGAGGAACTCGGTGAAATAGTCGAGGTCGAGGGTCGGTAGCAGGGTGCGGGCGTTGCCGGGGAGCGCGGGGAGTTTGCCGGACCACAGGTCGCGGGCGAGTTCGGCGAGACCGATGTATTGGCCCGGGCCGACGACGGTGCTGGGGTTGGCGATCGTCAGCGGAATCCCCGCGGCCGCGGCCCGTTTCCGCAAGATCGCATCGGACTCGGATTTCGAGGCCTCGTAGGCGCCGACGTCGTAATCGTGTTCTGCGGAATCCGGGCCGGCGACCCGGTAGCCGCTGATATGGACGAGCCTACGCGGATCGGGGAGCTGCGCGGTCCAGTCCAGGATGTGCAGAGCGCCATCGATGTTCACGGCCCGGGCCAGGGCGGGATCGGCCCCGAAGGCGAACAGGGCGGCGCAGTTGTACACATCGCGGATGCCGGTGAGGCCGGCCCGGCCGACGTCGCCCAGTTCGGGGTCGGTGATATCGCAGTCGAGAACGATCAGCCGCCCGCGCTCGGCACCGCGCTCGTCGAGCCAGGAGGTGAGCCGGTCGCCGCTGCCGGGGCGTACGGCGGCGGCCACCGTGTGCCCGTTGTGCAGGAGGTGGGCGACAAGGGCGCGTCCGATGAACCCGGCGGCGCCGAAAACGAGGGAATCAGGGGTGGGCATGGCAGATTCCTAACTTGACTGGTCTACATATTTTGTGGCGTGCGAGAAGTGGGTTCTGATCCCGGCGGGTCAGAGTAGGGTCTGGGCGACCCGTGCCGCACGCTCGAGCGGTTCGCGCGTTCGGTGGGTCTGGGCGAGCAGGAGTGCGCCCTCGATGAGAGCCAGCAGGGATACCGCCAGATCCTGGGCATTGCGGTGGCCGGTGGCATGCAGGCTGATCCGCAAGGCCTCGGTCCAGCGTTCGTAGACCTCCGCGCAGGCGCGCCCGACGGTATCGTTCGTGCCCGAGACCTCCAGTGCGACGGTGGCTACCGGGCAGCCGCATTGCCAGCCGGAGGCTTCGAGCCGGTCACCGAGGAGGGTGAGCAGGCCGGTGACCGCGGTGGCGGGATCGGTGAGATCGGCCTCCGCGATCGCGGTATCGATCACGCCCGAGGTCTGCGTGATCGCGGCGGCGACGAGTTCGTCCTTCCCGCCGGGGAAATGGAAGTACAGCGAGCCGCGCGGAGTATTGCTGTCGGCGAGTATCTGGTTGAGTCCGGTGCCGAAGTAGCCGCGGCGTTCGATGGACGCGCGGGTCGCCTCGATCATTCGCTGCCTGGTTTCGGCTCCTTTGGCACCCATGCCTGAAAAGTAGACCGGTCTGCATAAAAAGTCAACAGATCGGCCGTCGTCATGGAACCGGGCGGCCGGGTCCGGGTCGCCGTTGTTCCCGATCAGCGGTGTCCGGCCTTGGTGACCGCGGTACCGGGACGCCCGTGTTCGATCCCCGAGTGGCGGCCGGTATGCGCGAATGCAGCGGCGAAACAGGATGTGGCCGTGGCCGGGTGCGGCGGCGGCCCGGTGCGGTCGGAGGCCGTTCGGGAACGGCGGCGGGACCGGTCGGTGACCGGTCCCGCGAGCGGTGGGGATATCAGGCGCCGAATCCCGGGAAGCGATCGGCGGGATCGATGATCGAGAAATGGGAGGCGTCGCCGGTGCGGATCCGGCTGGTGGAGTTGTCCACCGCCACCGGGACATCGCCGGCCAGGGTCACCCGGTGCACGCTGCGCTTGTGGTCGCCGTAATCGGCGATACCGTAGTGCTGGGTGGCGCGGTTGTCCCAGATCACCAGGTCGCCGGGGGTCCACGCCCAACGCAGGGTGTTCTCCAGGCGGGTGATCCGCTCCTGCAGCAGCTGGAAGATCGCCGTCGATTCCGAGGGCTTCAGGCCGATCAGATTCTTGACGAAATGACCCAGCAGCAGTGACTTCTCACCGGTCTCCGGATGCACACGGACCACCGGATGCTCGGTTTCGAAGACGATGCGGGTGAAGTTCTGCATCCGGTCCCTCAGCGCGGAGGCACGTTTCGGGTCGGCGTGGACGCCGGCGTAATCGTATTCGTTGCTGTGCACGGCCCACAGATTGTCGGCCAGCGCTTTGAGCGGCGCGGGCAACTGCTCGTAGGCGGCGACCGTGGAGGCCCAGGTGGTGGCGCCGCCGTAGGGCGGGATATCGACCGCACGCAGGATGGAAGCCTTCGGCGGGCGGTCGATGAAGGTGACATCGGTATGCCAGCTGTTGGCGGCGCCCTCGATCACCAGGGTCCGGTTGTCTTCCGAGGTCAGGGTCGGATGGGTGGTGGTCGGGGTGCCGAGGGTTTCGGCGAAACGGTACTGCTCGGCATCGTCGAGATGGTGCTGGCCGCGGAAGACGATCACCTTGTGGGCGGCAAGCGCGTAGCGGATCGCGTAGGCGGTCTCCCGGGAGATGTCCCCGCCGGCGTGGACGCCCTGGATGAGCGCACCGATGTTCTCACCGAGTTTGCTGACGGTGATCCCGCCGGCGGCATAGATATCCGCGGCGGTGACAGGGCGGGTTTCGGTGGTGGTCACGGTTTCTCCCGGTGGATCTAGGCGGCGGTGCGGTGATTCGGGCCCCGGCCGGATGACCGATGGGCGCCCTCGTCGGTATAGATGGAAAGTAATCGCGGCGTATTAATTTGCGAAGGCATGCGATCGGTATGCGTCCTTCCCTTTACAAAGCCTTCCGGCTCCGGTACGACGGCACCGAAAGATTCCGATCACCGCGCCGGGTCGTACCGATTCGCGGAAAACCGGCCTCGGAACGAACCCGGAACGAGCTGAACCACCGAATGACCGCCAAACGCAGCCGCTACCAGGCCGGCGAGGAAACCCGGGCACTGCTGATCGAAACGGCGGAACGGCTGTTCGCCCAGCGCGGGTACGAGGCCGTCACTCTCGCCGAGATCCGCGCTGCCGCAGGCCAACACAACGCCTCGGTGATCGGCTACTACTTCGGTTCCAAAGAGAATCTGCTGCGCGCGGTACTCGACCACCGCCTGCCGGTGATCAACGCCGAACGGGAGGCCCTGGTTCGCGAGCTGACCACCGACGGCCGGCTGCTGACCACCCGGGAGGCGCTGTGGGCGTTGGCGCTGCCGCTGGTCAGCAGTGTCCGCCGGGGGCATCATTACGCGGGTCTGCTCGACCGGCTGATGGGTTCGGAGATCCTCGACCGGGCCTTCCATTCGGCCGACCCGCGGGTCACGGCCAGTGGACTCGCCGTGGACCGGGCGCTGCGCGCGGCGGTCGCCGGGTTACCGGAAGCGGTTCGGCGCCAGCGCATCACCATGGTCTACGGGAGTATGCTGCGCACCTTGGCCGGCTTCGGCCGGTCCGGCAATATGCCGGACGAGGCGGGGCTGGCCGATCTCATCGATGCCTGCGACGGGTTGCTCCATGCCCCGTCCACCGGCCGGACGCTGCGAGCCGGCGCCGTTCCGGAAGAGTCCGGATAGCGGCGGTCAGTAGCGGGGACGGCTGGTTTTGTTGCGGTACATGGCGGTATCGGCCGCCTGCATCGCCTCATCGATCTCGGTCGGCGCCTCCTCGAGATACACCGTGCCGATACTCGCCCCGATGGTGATCGTCCGGCCCCGGATATCCATCGGTGCGGTGAGTGAACGGCGCAGAGCCACACTGAGCGTGGACAATTCGCCGGTTCCGGTACAGCGCTCGAGCACCGCGATGAATTCGTCACCGCCCAGGCGGGCCGCCAGTCCGCCCGCGGCCGTGACGGTCTGCCGCAGGCGGGCGCCGACGATGCGCAGCACCTCGTCGCCGACGGTGTGCCCCCAGTGATCGTTGACCGCTTTGAAACCGTCCAGATCCAGGTAGGCCACCCCGACCGGGGGTGACGCCGTGGCCAGGCGCTGGAAGAAATGGCCGCGGTTGGGCAGGCCGGTGAGTTCGTCGTGGTTGGCGTCGTACCAGAGGCGGTCGGCGAGTTCCCGGCGTTCGGTGACATCCACGGCGACGCCGATCAGGAAACGTACCTGCCCGCTGTGGTCGCGTACCGCCGACATCGACAGGTCGATCCCGGTCCGCGCGCCGTCGGGGCGGAGATGGTCGAGTTCGAGGCGGAACCGGTCGATACTGCCCGCCAGCAACTGTGTCATCCTGGCGTACGCCTCGCCGATATTGGCCTTACCCACCAGATCCGATACCGGGCGGCCGGGCATCTGACCGACCTCTAGACCGAGCATTTCCGCGAACGCGGCGTTCGCCTCCAGGACACGGCCGTGGGTGTCGACCGTCCCGATCCCCACCGAGGCACCCGCGAACACCGCCGCGAACCGGGCCTCGGAGAGTTCGCGCCGCCGCTCGGCCTCCTGCGCGGACGCCAGCGCCGCGGCGAGCATGGCCTCCTGCTCGGACAGCGATACCGAGCGCAGCGCCGCCGTGTAACCCGCGGCGAACTCGGCGGCGACCCGTATCGCCCGCTCGGACACCCCGCCGGGTTCACGGAACCGGCCGGTCGCGTGCACGTATTCGGCGAGCGCACCACAGATCAACGGGATCGTCCCCGCGACCACCCGAGGGTCGCGGTAGTTCGCCGCGACCAGCGCCTCGGCCGCACCGTGTGCTGCTTCGGGACCGGTGTTCCCGCGCAGGGCATCGAGAAGTAGTTCGACCTGGACTGTCAGCAGGTCCTCGATCCGGTCGCGGGTCAGGGTCGGGGCCACCGTGCCGTCGAGCGCGTCGGCCCAGCCGACCGCGAGCTCTCGTACCGTCACCGCACGCCCCATCGCCGGACCGCCCGGGTCAGGTGTTGACCGCTACGCCGGCCAGACCGAGCGACCGGCCCGGCTCTTCGTGCCGGTCGCGGTCGGATTCCGGCCGCCACAGGGGTAGTTCGACCACACCGGGTTCCACCAGCTCCCAGCCGTCGAACATCGCGGTGATCGCGGCGCGCGAGCGGAACTGGATCCCGACCTGGTTGCCCTCCCGCGACGAATGGTGCAGGGCCTCGGCATCGTCGGGGCGCAGCGCGGAGGTGAGATGAGAGATGGCGACATAGCTGCCGCCGGCCACCGCCTCCCGCAGCGCCCCGACCTTCGCCGCCGGCAGATCGGCGTCGGCGAGCAGGTGCAGGACGGCGATGAGCAGGATCCCGACCGGCTGCCCGGAATCGATCAGCCCCGTATCGCGGACCCGCGCCAGCAATTCGGCCGGTTCGCGCAGATCGGCTTCGATGGCGCCGTACCGTTCGTCGCCCACCAGGATCGCCCGCGAATGTGCGACGGCGACCGGGTCGATATCCACGTAGAGCACCCGGCCGCGCGGATCGCATTCGCGGACGATCTCGTGCACATTGCCGGCCGTGGGGATACCGGAACCGATATCGAGGAATTGGGTGATACCGGCCTCGACGAGGAACCGCACCGCCCGGCGCAGGAATGCACGGTTGCTCAACGCGAGCCGCGGCAGATCCGGTACCAGCCGGCTTCCGCGCTGCGCGGCCAGCCGGTCGACCTCGAAGTTGTGCGAACCGCCCAGCAGCGCGTCGTACATCCGCGCCGGGCTCGGTTGCATCATGTCCACACCGTCGGGTGCCCATGCCGGCCTGTCCATCTCGTCCCCTCCTGCGCTCGATATCCGGACCCGGCCGGAATCGTCCGGCCGGGCACGGGAAACCCCTGCGCTGCGCTACGGGCCGGCCGTGGAGCGGCGGCCCGGTGCCCCCGGGCGCGGTACCGCGTGGACCGGATGACACTGTGCGAATAATAGCCCGTGCCCCCGACACCGGCCGTGGCCTGCATCGCCCGGCCGCCGGAGATCATTTCCGGTCATGGACGAAAGAGGTTCTCAGGAAACAGGAGTGAGAACTTTCCCGGCGGTCTCCGGGGCGGTTCCGGTTTCCCGGGCCGGCGCGGTGGTACCGCCCGTGTTCGCGCGGGTGAGCACGACGTAGGCCAGCACCGCCAGGGCAACGGCACCGAGCATCAGAACGGCCATCGGGGTCGCTGTTGCCTCACCCCACAGGCCGACCAGCGGCGATACCGCGGCGGCGAGGAGGAACTGGAGGCACCCCAGGAAGGCCGACCCGGTGCCGGCGTGCTGATCGGTTTCCGCCAAGGCCAGCGTGGTGGCGTTGGAGAAGATGAAACCCATCGATCCCTGGAACCATGCGAACAGGACGAGAGCCGGGATCGTCGGCGTGCCGAGCAGTACCGCGATGAGCAACCCGGTGGTGGCGAGGGCGGCGCTGGTCAGGCCGATGGCGATCATCGTGCGGTAGGCGACCCGGCCGGCCAGTGCCGCCGAGGCACCGCTGGTCACCACGATGACGAGGGCATTGAGCCCGAACAGCAGCGAATAGGTACCGGTCGACAGGCCCATCACGTCCTGCATCACGAACGGTGAGGCCGAGATATAGGCGAACATCGCGGCGAACGAGAAACAGAAGGCGAGCAGGTAGCCGGTGTAGTTCCGGTTCGCCAGCACCGCCCGCGCACTGCGCAGCGTGGCCCCGAACCCACCGCGGGTACGGGCGGCGACGGACAGTGATTCCTCGGCGAAGATCGCCGCGCCCAGGAACATGAGCAGCGTCAATACCGCGAGGGCGGCGAAAACGATGCGCCATCCGGTGGCGTTGATGATCGCGCCACCCGAGACGGGCGCGACGACCGGCGCGATCACGCTGATCACCGTCACGACCCCGATCAACTTCCCCGCCGCCGCGCCGCGAGCGGTATCGGAGATGATGGCCCGGGCCAGCACCACCCCGGCGGCCCCGCTGAGTCCCTGGACGAACCGGGCCACACCCAGGATCTCGACCGTGGGCGCGACCGCGCAGGCGATACTGGCGACCAGGCAGACCAGCGACCCCGCGAGCAGCGGCCGGCGCCGGCCGTAGGTGTCGGAGAGCGGTCCCAGGAACAACTGCCCCAGGCCGAGGCCGAGCAGGAACGCGGTGAGGGTGAGCTGGATCCCGGACGCGCTCGCGCCGAGTTCGCCGGCCATTTCCGGGAAGGCCGGCAGATACATATCGGTCGCGAGCGGTGCGACCGCGGTGAGCAGGGCGAGCACGGCGATCAGCGCGGGACCGATCGAATGGGCGCGCGGGTCGGCGGTTTCTGACATGGGCTGCTTCCTGGACGTGGAAAGGACCGGTTCAGAATAGTTATGAAAAAATATATATGTCAAACGATGCGATATTCTGACGGCATGAACTCCGATCGTCGCGCCCACGGTGGCCGCGACCTGCCGACGGTCCTGCGTGACCTGGCCTGGACGGTGCATCGGCTCGTCCCGGAAGTCGCCGGCGTACCGCATCTGCCCACCACGGAACTCGCCGTGCTCAAACAGATCCTGGCCGCCCCCGGGATCACCGTCACCGAACTCTCGAAACGGCTGGGCATGCGGCAGAGCAATGTCAGCGCCGCGGTACGCGGGCTGGTCGAACGCGGGATGGTCGCGCGCTCGGCGGATCCGGCCGACCGCCGGGTGATCCGCCTCTCGCCGACCGAGAAATCCTTCGGTGCCCGGCGAACCATTCACAGTGTGTGGTCGGGCACGGTCGAACAGGCGATGGCCCGGCTCGACGACGAACAAGTCGCCGCGCTGCGGTCGGCCGAAGACGCGCTCGAGGCGCTGGATCGCGTACTGCGCGAGAACCGTGACTCGTACTGAGGTTTTCTCGCCGGGTGGGCCTACGCGATACCCGGTACGACCCCGCGCGGCTGGATGAGCGGCAGATCATTGTAGGTGGCAATACCCGGCGGCGCCGCGACCACGGCCGCAATCGCGTTGATCACCGGCATGGCGGTCATGATGTGGCCCAGTGTCATGAAATCGGCGATCGTCTCGGCCTGGAAATCCGGTGGTGGCAGGAAGCTCACGACGTTCTTCACCGTCGGCCGGCCGTCCACCTGCAACACCCAGCCGTCCTGATCGATCTTCCAGTCCGGTTCCAGCGTCGGGCCCTTGCGCCAGCGCACCGTCAGCTCGACGAGCGTGCGGCCGGCGACGATACCTTTCCAGCTCGCGAACACCCCGGCCACACAACCGGCCGGGATCGTCCAGGAACCGAGGTCCAGATCGGCTGTGGTCTGCGCGTATTCGGCATCGCAGCGCACCTCGTCGAGTTCGGCGCCGAGGGCGTCGGCGATCAACCGGACCGCTTCACCGAAGACCGCGGTCCCTTCCGCGGTCATATCCGGAAGGCCGGGATGGTCGATCGGCTGCCCGAAACCCACCGGTCGTTCGGTGGCGGGGGAGTCGTAGAAGGTGGTGTCCGCCGCCTCGCTGACGGTCACCTTGTCGACGCGGTCGCAGATACCCGCCGAGACGATGGCCAGCAGGTTGACGAACCCGGGGCTGATCCCCGAACCGAACATGGTCGAGCCGCCGCGCCGGCACGCCTCGAGCAGGCGGTCGCGCCCGGGACCCTGACGGTGGCCGGTGATGAAGGATGCCGAGGACACCACGTTCACACCGGATTCCAGGATCCGGACCAGTTCGTCGACATCGATCCACATCGGGTTGTAGATCACGCAGTCCGGTTTCAGCGCGAGCAGCGCGTCGGCGTCATCGGTCGCGGTGATCCCGACCGGGTCGATGCCGCACAGCTCCCCGATATCGCGGCCCACCTTGTCCGGTGACCAGGCGTAACAGCCGACGAGTTCCAGCGTCGGATTCGCGGCTACGGCGCGAACCGAGCTCTTTCCGACATTGCCGGTCGTCCACTGGACGACCCGATACCGACGATCCTTGGGCACGCGCTCAGCATAGGTCCGGTTGCCGGTTTGCGGAACGAATCCTCTGATTTTGGAGAACAATATTCTCGAGCCGTGGCGGGAACTTCGGCGCGGTCGCCGCCCAGCGGCCGACCGCCGAGCGCGCAACGGGTGCGCGTCGAGCCGGCCACCGAACCCGGCCCGTACGGTGCTCTGCTTCCCGGCTGCGCTCCGGGTGAACCCTGGGCGGGTGGCGCAATGGTCACGAACTCCCGTGTCCACGCTGGTCGCGTCTCTGTGTGCCCCGGCGCATCGGCGATGTTGCGGCGATCCAGGCCGCGCGGACGGCCGGGCCGTCGAACGTGGCGTCGCCTGTACGCCGGGGTGTGCCGCAGGCGGCGCCGAACGCCACGACCAGCGGGCCCGCAGGCCGGCGAACCCTGCTACCGGAGACGGCGACGCGGGGCGGTCGATCGGGTCCCGGCGGTGGGCATGCGGACGGATGCGGTGGCGCACATCACAACCGGTTCCGGACTCGCGGCGGCGATCTCCGGCCGAAGCGGTATACGTCACACTGTGGCCGGTCCGCACGTGGCGGGCGCGGCCGCGAAATCGGCAGCTGTGTGCCGTAGTCCGGGAGCGCGGAGCTGTGTTTCGGTTCCGTTGCCCGGCAAGCTCTTCGGGGCACCTCTGGTCCGCCTGCGGGCCTGGACGGCTGATGCCCGCGAAGTCCCTGGTCATGCGCCCGGCGGAAGCCGGCGATCCGTCCGACTCTCGTCAACGTGTGTTATCTCCAGGTCACGGCGCGGTAATATCGAATTGCTCGCCCATGTCTGTTCGGGCGGGTCCCGCCCGATCGAAGGTTGGTGAGACCATCCATGTCGGTATCGATGTTCGACGAAACCCTGCCACGTGGTGAACGAGACGGGGTCGGGCTGCGGGTCGGCGCGATCATCGATCGGGGCGGCGAGGTCCTGTTACTGGAACTACCGAGTACCGGTCCGATTCGTCCCACCAGCAAGCTTCCCGGCGCCACAGTGGAACCGGGGGAATCGGTGACCGGAGCGCTGATCCGCGGTGTGCGCGAAGAAACGGGGCTCACCGTCACCGATATCCGGCACCACGTCGGTGACTTCGACTATCTGTCGCCTGCCGGTAAACCGGTGCGCCGGCTGCACTTCGCGGTCGAGGTGGAATCGACGGGTCCCGTGGTGCTGAGTGCGCACGCCGGATACGTCTGGGCGCGTCTCGACGAGGAGGGGCTGCCGGTCACCTCGTCGATCCAGAAGATCCTCGACACCTACCGCGAGCTCGTCTACCCCTGATCGACGCCACCACCGAGGCGCTGGGCGGCGGGGACGATCCGCCGGCGCCGGGGCGGTGCTGCTCGGCGTCCGGTCGTGCCGGTCGCGGCGGGCAGCACGGTTTCTCCGCCCACGTGTAGTACGGCACACCCGCGCGGTCCTGCGTGGGAGGGGCTGCTCCGTGCCGGATGCCGGATCGATTCCGGACCGCTCCCGACGGGCCGGGCCGATCCGGCACGCGCGGCCGGCCGCAGTGAGGTGGTGTGCCGACGCGATACCGTCCTCAGCGATGCCGGGCCGGTACCGGTGTGTTCGCGGCGAAGATGGCTTGCGGAGTGTTCTCCCGGCCTTGGCTGCCTGGCGTAACCCCAGGCCCGGCGGGTTCGCGCAGCCGGGTGCGTACCGCGCTCGCGGCACACGCGATCACCGCGAGCGCGCCGAGTGCGGTCGGCCAGGTCAGTTCCTCGTTCAGCAGTAGCACTGCCCAGCAGAGGGTGAATACCGGCTGGGCGAGCTGGACCTGGCTGACCTGTGTCATCGGTCCCAGGGCCAGGCCCCGGTACCAGGGCAGGAACCCGAGGAACATGCTCACCACGCCGAGGTAGACGAAGGCGGCCCATTGGGTCGGTGATCCTGTCGGTGGCTGCTGGGCCACCGAGACCGTGGTGAGGGCGAGCATCGCCGGTGCGGACAGGACCAGGGCCCAGGAAATGGTCTGCCACGCGCCCAATTCGCGGGCGAGCAGACCACCCTCGGCGTACCCGGCCGCCGCCGCGCACACCGCGCCGAGCAGCAACAGATCCGACCAGTGCGGTCCCGTGAGGCGCTCGCCAGTGAACGCGGCGAATCCCACCGCCGCCACAGTGCCGGCCAGGGCCGTGAACCAGAACGCGCGCGGCGGGCGTTCCCGTCCGCGCCGCACCGCCAGTACCGCGGTGGCCGCCGGTAGCAGCGCGATGACGACCGCGCTGTGCCCGGCCGACGCCTCGGTGAGTGCGTACGACGTCAACAGGGGAAACCCCGCGACCACACCACCCGCGACGACTCCCAGCCGCAGCCATTGGCGGCCCCGCGGCAGGCGCTGTTTCGTGATCGCCAAGGCGAACGCGGCCAACAAGGTCGCGAGGACCGCGCGGGCACCGGCGACGAACAGAGGTGAGAGACCATCTCCGGCGACGGCGTATTTGGTGAGCGGGACGGTGAACGAAAATGCCAGAACCCCGAGTAGGCCCCAGGCGGGCCCGGACGATAGCGGAGTGCCAAGTCGGGCGATAGCGCTACTATGATCCTTCATGTCTGACGATAGCAGCTCGCGGATCGCCGCGGACCTCCGCGACTGGATCGCTGCGGCACCACCGGGCGCGCAGCTGCCGTCCACTCGAGCCCTGGTGACCCGCTACGCCGCCGGGCCGGTCACGGTGCAGAAGGCGCTGCGAATACTGACAACGCAGGGTCTGATCGAAAGCAGGCCGGGCGTAGGCACTTTCGTGCGTGCCGTCCGGGCGGCCCGACCGCACGACTACGGCTGGCAGACCGCGGCACTGGGCACACCGCCGCATCGGGCTGCCCGGCTGTTCACCGCACTCAGGACCGTCCCGAACGACCGGATCGCCCTGCACTCCGGGTACCCGGACCGGGAACTGCTTCCCGAACGACTGGTCCGCGCGGCGTTCGCCCGGGCGGCGCGCGGGGACGCGACGGTGAACCGCCCGCCCAGCGCGGGCCTGCCCGATCTACAGTCCTGGTTCGCGACGGAGCTGGCGGCGGTCACCCCGGCCGGGGTGACCCCGCCGGCGCCGAGCGATGTGGTGGTGTTCCCCGGTAGTCAGAGTGGGCTGAACACGATTTTCCAAGCACTCATCGGTGCGGGCCGACCGCTGCTCGTCGAATCCCCGACCTACTGGGGTGCGATCATGGCCGCCGAACGGGCGGGCGTGCGGATGGTGCCGGTACCCAGCAGCTCCCAGGGGCCGCACCCGGACGAGCTGGCGCGCGCTTTCGAGCAGACCGGCGCGCGGGCGTTCTACGCGCAGCCGCATTTCGCCAATCCCACCGGCGCACAGTGGGAATCGCGGCGGAGTACGGAGGTACTCGAGGTGGTCCGGCGGTTCGGTGCGTTCCTGATCGAAGACGACTGGGCGCACGATTTCGGGATCGACGCCGTGCCGGTGCCGCTGGCCGGCCGGGACGACAGCGGGCATGTGGTCTATCTGCGGTCGCTCACCAAAAGCGTTTCGCCGGCGGTGCGGATCGCCGCCGTGGTCGCACGGGGCCCCGCCCGGGACCGGATTCTGGCCGATGCCCAGGCGGAGGCGATGTATGTGAGCGGTCTCCTGCAGACGGTGGCGCTGGATATCGTCACCCAACCCGGTTGGCGCACCCATCTGCGCGGCCTCGGACGTCAGCTGGCCACCCGCCGCGATCTGCTGCTCACCGCCCTGCGCGAGCACGTACCGGCCGCGCAGCCGGAACTGGTTCCCCGCGGGGGGCTGCACCTCTGGGTCCGGTTCCCCGAACGCACCGATCTCGCCCGCCTCGTCGCCGATTGTGATGCGGCCGGGGTTGTCGTCGCGCCCGGCGACGAATGGTTCCCCGCCGAACCCACCGGCGCCTACCTGCGCCTCAACTACTCCGGCCCGAATCCCGGAGCATTCCCGGAGGGCGCGCGGCTCCTCGGCCGGGCGCTCGCCGATCAGTCCCGCTAGCCGCACCGCGCGGATACCGGCCGCGAGCAGTGCCACCACCACTGCCGGGCAGCTGCCGTGGACTGCTCAACCCACGTGGGAGCCGGTGACCCGCAGCAGCTCGAGTTTGCTCGCGGCATCGCTCGCCGCCGGGGCGGTGTAGGTGACCATCCGCAGGTCCACACCGGGAACCAGGAGGACATCGCAGTCGACGAGAATATCGCCCACTTCCGGATGGCGGATCGTCTTCCGCTCGCTCGTATGGGCAGTGGCCGCGGTGCCGGTCGACCACACGGCTTCGAAAGCCTCGGATTCCGCACGTAATTCACCGATGAGGCGGTTCAGCTCCGCGTCGGCCGGATAGCGGCTCAGGGCGTCCCTGAGGTCGGCGACGATGGCCGCCGCGAAGGCCTCGTCCCCCCGTTCGGAATGCACCGATCGCACCGCGGTGTGCGCGGCCCCGGTACGGAAGAGCGCGCGGGCGAGGTTGCGGTCGTCCGGGGGGATACTGTCCGGATCGCCGAAGAGGTCGGCCCACATGCCGTTCCACCACACGAGTGTCCAGTCGGCGCTGAACACACCGATCGGGATATCACCGAGGCGGGCGACGAGCCGCTGGACGCCGGGCGGGACATGGGTGTCGACCGTGCCGTCGCGCGGTGGGAGCAGTCCCGCACCGCGGTAGAGCTGGTCACGTTCGGCGCGCGAGAGTTGCAGGGCGCGGGCGAGCGCTCCCACCACCTGTGCGGAGGGATTGCGGGCGCGGCCCTGCTCGAGCCGCAGCACATAGTCGACGGACAGACCGGCCAGCTGGGCGAGTTCCTCCCGCCGCAGCCCGGGTGCGCGCCGCCGGCGGCCGGGGGGCAACCCGGCGTCGGCGGGATCGAGGCGGTCACGCCAGGTGTGCAGGAGCCGGCCGAAGCCGCCGTCGGAGGTACCCATCCCGTCATTTTCGCCCGCGGCCGCCGCATCAGCGTGGGTACTGCCGGTCCGTGGTCTCCGGAAGGTACTGGCAGGCGGCCCGGACCGGCGGAAATCTGGGGGAGTGGGCCGGTCGCGGTCCGTCTGGAACCACTGAGGAGCACGAATGCCGCACACTCTCGTCATGACCGGCGCCGGGCGCGGGATCGGCCGCGTCGCCGCCGCGAACATTCTGCGCGAATCACCGGATGTGCATCTGGTCGTCGTGACGCGGGACGGGGCCGAGGTAGGACTCCCGGCGCCGGCCGGCGGCGGCGCGGTGTCGTACTGTGCGGCGGACCTCGGTTCACTCGACAGTGTGCGCCACGCCGCCACACTGATCGGCGAGCGGATCGATGCCGGTGAATTGCCGCCGCTGCGCGGGTTCATCGGAAATGCCGGAATCCAGTACCCGAACGCGCTCACCACCGGCCCCGAGGGGTTCGAGACCACGTTCACCGTGAACGTGCTCGCGAACCATCTGTTCGTCCGGCAACTCTGGGATCGGTTCCGGGCGCCGGCACGGATCGTCCTCACGGCCAGCGATACCCATTTCGGCGATCTGCGGCACAACCTCGCAATGGTGCCCGGCCCGGTCTGGAACGCACCCGCCGCCCTCGCCCGGGCGGGTGCGTTCACCGCTCCGGCGAGCGCCGCCGCCGGCCGCACCGCCTATTCGACGAGCAAACTGGCCGTGCTCTACCTCGTGCACGAATACGCGCGCCGACTACCGGCCGCAGTGGAGGTGATCGCCTTCAATCCCGGCTTCGTGCCGGGTACCGGTCTGGCGCGGCACGCCGATCCGCTGTCCCGGTTCGCCGTGCGCCGGATCCTGCCTGCCCTCACACTGACACCGCTGGCGAGTACGCCCCGGTCGGCCGGCCGTTGGCTGGCCGATATCGCCCGCGGAGTCGTCCCGGCCCCGACCGGTTCCTACGTGGATCGCCGCCGGGTCGCGCGTTCGTCGCGGGAGTCGTACGACCCGGCCCGCGAACGCGATCTGTGGGACATCCTCGAGGTGCTGAGCGCAGCTTCCGGCTGAGGGCGCTCGCGGCCCGGACCGGATCAGCTTCGGACGTGGTCTTCGACGAAGATCTTGCGGCAGGACGGGGCGCAGAAGGCGTAATCGACTCCGTCGTGGGTGTAGGTGAACTGCGCGGTGGCCCATTCGACCTGCATTCCGCAAGTGGGGTCGACGGTGAACCCGTCGGGGGCGGCGGGGCGCACGCCGGATTCGCGGAAGTCCTCGGTCATCAGGCGGGTCAGTTCGGTGCTGGTCGTGGCGCGGCCCAGCGTGCCGACGCAGTTTTCGCGCAGGCCCACCAGTTGTACGACACAGTGCGGTGCGCGGCGGAGGCGCTGGGGGTCGGGTTCGGTGCCGGCGATCGCCTCGGTGATCAGCGGGATGATGTTGTGTCCGAAATCGGGGTCGCCGCTCCATGATCCGGGCACCGTGAGCCGGACCAGGTAGCGGGGTGCGCCGGCGGGGGCGGGGCCACCGGTGACCCACGTGCGCGGCTGGTGTACCAGCACATGGGTGAATTCACGGGCCTTGGCCATGGTCGCTTCGGGGGCGCTGTCGTAGCCGGTGAGCGCCGCGAGTACGCGCTCGGCGAGTTCGTGTTCGGCGGCGCGGTCGAGTTCGCGTCCGGTAACCGAGATTTCGATGGTCATCATGGATCAGTCCTCCGATGTCGTGGTGCCGGTTGCGGCCTTGGCCGGCGTCGCGGCCAGAGCGAGGAGTTCGTCGACCGGCCATTGGTCGTCGGCGTGGGCGCCGTACTTGGCGGCGAGCAGTGTGCCGTCGGGCCGGATCAGGAAATCCGCGGGTAGGCCCAGGCGGCCGCCGTCGGGACGGGCAGGCGGAGCCGGATGCCCGGCCGGGCGGCCGGAGAGTTCGGTGCCCACGGCGCGGGCTATGGCCGGCCAGGCCCGCGGATCGAGGAGGGCGCGGGGGGCGGATTCGACGCCGAATTCGCGATACAGCGCCCGTTCCGGATCGGCGACGACATCCAGCGGCAGGTCGCCGGAGTACTTGCGGAGTTCCTCGGCACGGGAGTGGAAGACCACTACCTCGCGGATTCCGGCCGCCCGTATTTCGGGCAGACGGGTGACCACCGACCGTAGGTGCAGGTGACAGACCGGACATCCGGCGAAGCGCCGGAACTGCAGGTGGATGAGCTGGGCGGGGTCGGGAATCGGGATCGCGGCACCGGCGAGGGAGGTGAGTGTGCGGGCGGGTACGGGATCGGGCGGCAGCATCGGCACTCCTTTAGGTGTACTACGTACGCTTACACTCCGAGTATGCGCGTATCCAGTACGCTGTCAACTCGTGCCCAGGCCCCGTTCTCTCACCGACGAGCAGCTCGTTGCCGCCGCACTGGCGGTGATCGACCGGGACGGCCTGCCGGGGCTCACCATGCGCGCGGTCGCGGGGGAACTGGGGATCGCCACCATGGGCCTGTACCGGTACGTCGCCGATCGGCAGGCCCTCGAAGTGCTCGTCGTCGATCACATCTTCCGCACGGTGGACCTCTCGCTACCCCCCGCGAACTGGGCCGACCGGATGCGGGTGCTGATGGACCGGCTACGGGTCGCGGTGGCGGCCCATCCGGCGGTGGTACCGCTGGTGCTGCGCCACCGGCAGGCCGCGCCGGGCTCGCTGCTGCTGATCGAAACGATGCTCGCGGTGCTCACCGACGGTGGCCACGCCGGGACCGAACGGGTCGTCGCCCAGCGCACACTGATCGGCTATTTGCTCGGATTCCTGCAGAACGAGCATTACGCGGCGCTGTCGGGGGCGGGCACCGTCACCATGTCGGAACTGTCGCCGCAACAATTCCCGCACCTTGCCCGTACCGCGGCCGATGCGCGCACGCTACCGCCCGCCGAGGAATTCCGGCGCGGGCTCGACGTCGTACTGCGCGGCCTCGGCGGCTGATCCCGCGGGAATCGGGTAGAACTCAGTCCGATCCGCCCGGAACGGTATCGGGGCCCTCCGGGTCCGCATCCGGGCATTCCCCAGCGAGGATGGCGCCCAATCGGGCTCTTTCCGGCGGTGTCACCGCCTCCTGGAGGATGGCCAGGATCTCGTCCTCGGTGCTGCGGCCGTGGTTGGTCGCGCGAATCCGCAGGGCGCGGTATACCGCGTCCGGTACATGTCGAACAGATAGCGTCACCATGGGCGGGCGTCTTTCCTCGACAGTGGTCGGTGACCCGATTGTATTTCCCGGGCCGCGGGGGATGCGGCTGCGCCGATGTCTCGTTCTGATATCGCCCCGTGCCAGGGACCGGAAGCGAGGTGCGAGCCGGTGCGCCGTAACGTATTCGAGCGAAAGCCCTTCCGGCAGAAGAAAAATGGCGCAAGATCGAGACCGGTCGGTGCGATAGGAAACCTGGGCCGGCTGGTCCGGCGCGGTGCGCGGCTCATCACGCGCGCATCCGGAAAGTGAGGCGGAAATGAATCACAAACTCTGGCTACTCGGTCGGCTCGTCGCCGTGGGCGGGCATATTCTCGGCGAGAAGATCACCGGGCACCGCGCCCGCACGATCGAAGATGTACCCGCCTCCGGCGCGGCGCTCACCACCGACTGGCTCACAGCGGTGCTGTGCCGGGATATCCCCGGTGCGGAGGTGACCTCGTTCGAAATCGCCGGTGGCAGTAGTGGCACCTCCACCCGGGTCTCGATCCGGGTGGAATACAACGAGGCGGGACAGGCGGCCGAGTTGCCCCGGGCGCTGTTCGCCAAGACCACCACCTCGCTCAGCCAGCGCATCCTGCTGGGCGGCGGGAAGATGATCGACGGGGAGACCAGATTCTTCCGTGACTTCCGCCCGAAACTCGATATCCAGGCACCGCTCGGCTACTGGGGCGCCTCCGATCCCGCTTCCTGGCGTTCGATCGCGCTGATGGAGGATATCGCCGTGACCCGCGGCGCGGTGTTCAGCGAACCCACCGAACCGATCGGGCGCGCGGAGATGGAGGATCTGGTCCGGAACCTGGCGCGGTTGCACGGCACGTTCTGGGAGAGCCCGGCGATCGAACCGCTGAAGACGACGAACGAGGCCCTCGCCGCCTATCTGGCGGCGATCGATATGAAAACCCGGTGCGCGGTGGGGCTGGAGCGCGCGGCCGAAGTCGTCCCGGAGGCATTGCACGGCCGGGCGGACCGGCTCTGGGCCGGTGTGGAGCGTGCGGTGGACCTGGCCACTCGCGAACTTCCGCACACCCTGCTGCACGGTGATCCGCATATCGGCCAGACCTACCGCACCGCCGAAGGCCGCATGGGGTACGTCGACTGGCAGGTGGTGATGCGCGGCGGCTGGGGACACGATTTCGCGTACACGGTGAACTCGGGATGCGAACCGGCGGACCGCCGGGCCTGGGCGCCGGATCTGCTGCGGGCCTATCTCGACGAACTCGCGGGTGCCGGCGGCCGGGCCCCCTCCTTCGACGAGGCATGGCTGATCTATCGGCAGCAGTCGATGTTCGCGTACGCGGCGTGGGCGTTCACCATCGGCCGTGCGGCCTATCAGCCCGAAATGCAATCGCGGGAAACCTGTCTGACACTTATGCGACGGATCACTGCGGCCGTGCACGACAACGAATCACTGGACGCGCTCGGAGTCTGAGCGATGGGCCGGGGCCGGACTCGGTGGTCCGGTCCTGGTCAGGTGGGTCGCGGGCGCGGTAGCGAGGTCCGAAACGTGCGGACCAGTCCAATGATTTCCGCGAAAAGCGCGGTTGGGCAACCCATTTCGTAAACAAACAGAGAGCCCGACAGTGTCGTAACATCGCCTCGTTCCGGCTCGAGTCAGTGTGCAGGAGGAGGCTCGATCCGGTGTCCGGCCGGTGGAAGACCACCGGCCCCGCTACCAAGAGGTTGGAGTTTCTTCTTGACCAGCTCGGATTATCGGACGCTTACGCACGGCCCGGTCGGCCCCGGTTCGCACGACGACGGACCCAGGGTCGCGCTCCATTCGCCGGAGTTCGCCGCCGACCCTCATCGTGCCTACCGGGAAATGCGCAGTCGGTACGGATCGCTGGCTCCGGTGGAACTGGCCCCCGGCGTGCCCGCCACCTTGGTGATCGGCTACTCGACCGCACTGCGGGTGCTCAACGATCCGGAGCGCTTCCCCGCCGACCCCAGGGTCTGGCAGAAGGACGTTCCGGCGGGTTGCCCTGTGCTGCCGATGCTGGAATGGCGCCCGATGGCCAGCCGCTGCTCGGGCCAGGAATTCCTCCGGTACCGGCAGGCGATCACCGCCAGTATCGACCAGGTGGATATGTACGCCATCCACACCGTGGTGGAGAATCTCGCGGCCCCGCTGATCAATTCGTTCTGTGCGGACGGCCGGGCGGAGTTGATCGAGCAGTATGTCTTCCCGCTGTCCTTCCAGGTGATCAACTATCTGCTCGGCAGTCCCCCGGAGATCGGCGGGCAGGTCGCTGCCGGGATCGCCGCCATGCTGGAGGGGATCGATGCCGAAGCGGGCAGCCGGATGCTCGGTGAAGCCCTGATGAACCTTGTGCTGCTGAAGCGGGAGAATCCCGCGGCCGATATCACCTCGGTACTGCTACGTCATCCGGCGGAGCTATCGGACGAGGAAGTGTCCCACCATGTTTCGCAAGTCTTCGGCACCGGGATCGAGTTCGAACTCAACCTCATCGTCAACACTCTGCTGCTTATCCTCACCGACGACCGGTTCGGCGGCAGTGTGCTCGGCGGTAACCTCACCTCCCGTGACGCATTGGACGAGGTGCTGTTCAACGACCCCCCGCTGGCCAATCTGCTCGTGACCTATCCGCGGATGCCGATTCTGCTCGACGATGTCTGGCTGCCGGCGCATCAGCCGGTGGTGATCAGCATGGCCGCGTGCAACAACGATCCCGCCATCCGGTCCTCCGAGCTGACGGGTAATCGCGCGCATCTCGCGTGGGGTCTGGGTCCGCACGCCTGCCCCGCGCAGTCGCTGGCCTACATGATCGCCGAGGGGGCGATCGACCAGCTGCTGGACGCGCTACCGGAGATGCGCGCCGATTTTCCCGGTGGGGAGCCGGCCTGGCGGCCGGGGCCGTTCCACCGGTCATTGGCCGCCCTCCCGGTGGTCTTCCCGCCGGGTGCGCCGTTGGCGGCGTACGACGAGAGTTTCGGGCGTCCGGCCGTGGGATTCTGAGCGGTGATCCGGCTCGGAAGTTGAATCCGGATTCAACTTCGCTTACCGTCGGAGTGCATCGAACGCCCGCCTCCGGCGCGTCGAGCCGCGCCCCGAAGATCGGAGTTCTCCCGTGGAACTGTTCACCTCGACCGACCGCGCCCGCGAGTACCGGCAGACCCTGCTCACCTTCATGGACGAATGCGTGTACCCGGCCGAGCCGGTCTACGCCGAGCAGATGGCCGAGGCCGGCGACCCGCACCACCACCCGCAGATCCTCGAGGATCTGAAGGCCGAGGCGAAGAAACGGGGTCTGTGGAATCTGTTCCACCCGCACAAGGAGTGGGGTCCGGGGCTGAGCAACCTGGAGTACGCGCCGCTGGCCGAGATCATGGGCCGCAGTCCGGCGCTCGCGCCGGAAGCGTGCAACTGTTCGGCCCCGGACACCGGGAACATGGAGGTGTTCACCCTCTTCGGCACCCAGGAGCACAAGGAACGGTGGCTCGAACCACTGCTCGACGGCACCATCCGGTCGGCATTCGCGATGACCGAACCCGGGGTCGCCAGCTCCGATGCGACCAACGTCGAGATGCGGATGGAACGCGACGGCGACCACTACGTCCTGAACGGCCGGAAATGGTTCGCCTCCAATGCGATGCACCGCAACTGCAAGGTGCTGATCGTGATGGGCAAAACCGATCCGGACGCCCCCAAGCATCGCCAGCAGTCGATGATGGTGGTGCCGATCGACGCGCCCGGCGTCCGGGTGGTGCGCAACCTGCCGGTCTTCGGATATGTCGATCGTGAGGGGCATGCCGAGATCGACTTCACCGATGTGCGGGTACCGCTGACCGATGTGCTCAAAGGTGAAGGCGAAGGGTTCGCGATCAGCCAGGCACGGCTGGGCCCGGGCCGGATCCACCACGCCATGCGCGCCATCGGGATGGCCGAACGCGCCCTGGAACTCATGTGTGTCCGCGCGGAATCGCGGACCACGTTCGGCCGCAAGGTCAGTGAACGGGCCAATATCCGGGACTGGATCGCCGAGGCCCGTATCGATATCGAACAGGCGCGGCTGCTCACCCTCAAGACCGCGTGGATGATGGACACGGTCGGCAACAAGGAGGCGCGTACCGAAATCGCCGCCATCAAGATCGCCGCACCGGTGATGGCGCTGCGTATCGTCGACCGGGCGATCCAGGTGTACGGCGCGGCGGGTGTCACCGAGGATTTCCCGCTGGCCAGCATGTACGCCCACCTGCGGACCCTGCGCATCGCCGACGGCCCCGACGAGGTCCACAAACTCACCATCGCGCGCGCCGAACTCGGCAAGGCACGTGCTGCCGCGGAAGCCGCCGCGAACACGTAGGCCGGACATACGGGCCGCCTCCGGATACGTTGGACAGGTCCGGCCGGTACCCGGTGAGCTCCGGGGCTGTCGTGGACGAGCACGAGGAGGCAAACCTATGACGGTGGAGACCGGAGCGGAACGGCAGCGGAGGCGGCATATTCTGCTGGAGCTGGGTTTCGCGACCACGCTGGTGGGCGAGGAACTGCACGGTGCGGCCACGATCACCCCGCAGATGTACGTGCCCGGGACCGAGCGGTTGCGTACCTCCGTCCTCGCGACCTGGACCGATACTGTGACCGGCCTGCTTGCCGCGCTCACCTTGGGGCCGCGTGTTCCGGTGACCCTCGAACTCGATGTGCACCTGTACCGGCCCGCGCCGGCCGGTGGTGAGGTCCGGGCGGTGGGCCGCAAGATCAAGGCGGGGCGTTCGGTGTTCGTCGCCGAGGTCGAGTGGACCGTGGACGGGGAACCGTTCGCCTTCGGTGGCGGGTCGTTCATGGTGTCGCCGAACGAGGAGCTGCGGTTGCCGGAGGGGCTGAGTATCGATATGCCCGTTTCCGATCAGCTGCTCGCCGTCCCGCTGGCCGAGCGGGCGGGTTGTGAGCGGCGCGCACCGGGCACCGCGGTGCTGCCGCGCACCGACGACGGGCTCAACGCCTCCCGCACCGTGAACGGCGGCCTGATCGCGCTCGCCGCCGAGGAGGCGATCCTGTCGCTGGCTCCGGGCGCGACCCTGAGCACCCTCGGCCTGCGCTATCTGCAGCCGGCCCGGGTGGGCCCGGTGGTCGCCGACGCGACCCTGCGCGCCGATGTCGGCCGGGCCACGCTGCGCGACGCCGGTAACGACGACCGGATCACAACCCTCGCCACGGGCCGCCTGTTCCCCGCCTGAGCGGCCCGCGGCATCCAGACACCCTTCGACGACAGCGAGTAGACCGTGAACGCCCAGGAAGAAGACGCTGCTGCGGGCACGGTGACCGACCCTGTGCGGACGGCCCCACCGGCCGCGGGGGGATCACCGCGTCCCGCCCCGAAGAGCCGGCGCGGTATCCGGACCCGTGCCGCATTGGTCGCGGCTGCCCGCCGGGTTTTCGAATCCGACGGGTTCGTCGATGCCCGGATCAGCGATATCACCCGCACCGCGGGGGTGGCCTCGGGTTCCTTCTACACCCATTTCGACAGCAAGGAAGAGATCTTCTCCGAGGTCGTCGCCCAGGTGCGCGACGAGATGCTGCATCCGCACGTCCGGGCCCGCGCGGGCAGCGACGACCCACGCGACTGGATCGCCGCCGCGAACCGCGAGTATCTGCGCTCGTATCGCCGCAACGCCCGGTTGATGGCCGCGCTGGAGCAGGTTTCCCGGGTGGATCAGCAGTTCGCCGCCCTGCGCGCCGAACGGGCCGCGGCCTTCATCGACCGCAATGCCGCCCTGATCCGCGACCTGCAGGACCGCGGTTCGGTCGCCGCGCACCTGGACGCCCGGGTGACAGCACTGGCATTGTCGAGCATGGTCAGCAGGATGGCTTCGCTCGTATTCGTCGAGGGCGAGAAGATCGGTTTCGAGACGCTGCTGGAAACGCTGAACTGGATCTGGTTCAACGCCCTGCAATTGCCCGGCGCACGGTGACCTACCGTGCCGCGGATCCGGTCCGGGAGCGCCGGTAACGGAGGACGGTCACCCCGTAGACGACCGCTGCCCCGAAGAGGGATCCCCAGCTCACCAGCAGGCTCGGCATCGCCACGGCCTCGGCCCGCCACAAGAATTCGGGCGTGTTGCCGTTGTAACCGTCGACCCCGAGGAAATGCCCGGCCGGCGACTGCCAGTCGTCGGCATCGCCGCCGTCGGACATGAACAGGCAGAAGAAGGTGAGCGTCGCCAGGTACACCCACAGCAACCCGTAGACCAGCCGCCGGGAGCTCCGCGGCCCCAGGTGGAACGCGCTGTCCGGAGTGAACAGCTCCAGCGCGATCCAGAGCTGCGCGGCGAAGCATCCCAGCCAGATGGGCGCGCCGTAGATGAACACGAACGCGAAGATCCAGCCCATCGAGATCTGCACTCGCACAGCGATCACCACGAGCGGTATCAGCAGGATCGCGACCCCGGTGCTCACCGCCCACGCCCTTGCCCACGTCATCGGATCTCCCCTTACCCATTCGGCCGATTCGGTTCCCGGATCGAGTCTGTCGCGGGCAGGGGTGGCCGGGCATGAGTATTCCTACGGTGATATCCCCGGTGTTATCCCGCTCGGCGGGTGGCGGCGAAGCCGCGGAACCTGCGGAGGTAGCCGACGATTGCGCGGAGTGGGACGGCGCGCGGCCAGTCGTCCGGGCGGAAGTAGGCGTCGGTGCCGCCGTCGACGAACAGTACGCTGCCGCAGAGGAATTCGGCCGCGGGGGAGAGCATCATGCAGACCCAGTCGGCGATGTGCTCGGGTTTACCGAAACCGCCGGTGGGCACGGGGAAGGCGTTGATCGCCTTGGCCTCCGCGGGGGTGGCGAGCTGGCGTTCCAGCAGCGGAGTGAGGATCGCGCCGGGCGCGATGACATTGAGCCGGATACCGGCGCCGGCCCATTCCGGCCGGACGGCGTTGCGGCGCACCCAGCGGCTCACCGCGATCTTGGACGCGGCGTAGACGAACGGCGCCGCCTGGGAGCCGAAGATCTTCACACTCCGGACGGCGCGTCCGGTATCGCCGGCCAGGAACGCCTTCACCGTCCGATTCGGTACCGCGGGCACCGTGGTGGACGAATTACTGCCGAAGGCCACCACCCGCGCGGCACCGGTGGCGGCCAGCGCCGGGCGCCAGCCCTCGAGTAGATCGACCACGCCGAGATAGTTCACGGCCGCGATCACCGGCAGCCGGGCCGGATCGGGGACCGGACCCAGACCCGCGGCGAGCACCGCGCCGTCGAGCCGGCCGTCCGCCGCGGTGAGGACCGCGTCGATCGCCGTGCGCCGGCCCGCGGCGGTGGACAGGTCGGCGACGATATCGGTTTCCTGGATATCGACGCCGATCACCCGGTGCCCTTCGGCCGTCAGCTTCTCGGCGACGGCTCGTCCCATACCCGACGCTGCCCCGGTGACCGCGTAGACACCCATCCGAAATCCCTTCGTCCTACCCGGCGCGCCGCTGCGCCGGGCGATTTCGTCGGAGTCTGTCAAAAGTCGGCGGCATGTCAAGCGCGGGTTCCGGAGGGCGGTACCGGTGGGCCGTTCCGGGGTGGAATCACGGAGGTCAGAACGGCAGGTGCACCTGCTCGGGCAGGGTGAAGCAGATGATGCCGAAGTCGTAGCCGGTCGCCACGTTCACCACCGTGGAGACGCCGCCGGCGGAGAGGGTGTGCCGGCCGGTGACGGCAGGGTCCCAATCCGCGCTGAACACGCCGGGTTCCTCCTCCACGACAGGGCCGAAGGTGCCGCCCGGCTGCCCGTTCACCAGATCCGTGAACGCGACTCGATCGCCGGGGGCGCCGGTGGCCGCCACCGTGTAGGTGCAGCCGACGCCGTACTGCAGGAAGCCGAGACCGAATCCGCCGAGGACGCCGATATCGGTCACGGCGGCCGAAGCGGTGGTCGGCGAGCCGAAGGTGACCGCCGCGGCGAGCGCGCAGGCGGTGAGCCCGGATCGAAGACTTCCCGAAGTGTTCATGGCAGGCTCCGGTCGTATCGGCGGTGCGGCGGACATCCTGGTAAGTAGTGCAGCAGCTGCGGATCACGGGACACAGTGCGCGACGGTCACGAAGTGTGTGGGCGGGTCACGAATCGGGTACTCCGCGCCGGACGAAACGCGACATTGCGGCGCGGGTGTAACGATTACGGGGCTGTTGGTGGATAACGGTGCGTAAACGTTATCGGCGCGCGGTGATAGCGGGGCGAGTGCTGGTGTCCCGGCGAATCGCCCGCGGCGAATATCGCAAGAAGGTATAACCGTTGCACTTCGGGGGTTAGGCCGAATTTCGGCCGGAGAATTCGGTTATTCACCAGCAATTTAAAAGTATTGATTTTCCTCTTAAATTCGGATGTGCACGTGAAGTCCGAATATCGGTATGGTCCTGTGCGCGAACTGAAATCGCAGCCGCCCGGGCTCGGACGGTCCACGTGAGAAGGAATAGAACGTCATGAAGTTCGGCACTTTCGCCGCAACCGCACTTCTGTCTGTCGCCGCCGTCGGTATTTCGGCCGCGACCGTGCACGCCGAACCGGCGGCGCCGGCTCCCGAGATCAAGAGCGAAGGCGTCGACCAGGGCGTTGCCTACGAAACCAGCGTCGACCAGAAGACGCAGACCATCACCACCGCCGTCGAGAACGGCAGCTTCGAACTGACCCCCGACGGCGCCAAGGCGATCCTGAAGGCCGTCAGCGGCGCCGTCGTCGCCGAAGTGCCGCTGGAATACGAGATCTCCGGCAGCGAAATGGCCGTGGCGCACGAGATCAGCGCGGACGGCAGCACACTCGAACTGACCCCGACCGTCACCGCCGAGAACATCGGTGAGATGCGTCCGGTGAGCTCGATGGCCCGGCTGACCTCCGAACTGGAGAAGAACGTCGCCGGTGTCGCGGTCGGCGCGGTGCTCGGCGGTCTGCTCGGCGCGCTCGTCGGGCTCGGCTTCCTGAGCATCATCACCGGTCCGATCGGGCTGGTCGTCGGCGCGGTCGCCGGCGGCTACATCACCGGTGGGCAGTCGTTCGGGGACGCCGTGACGGCGGTCCTGCGCGGCGAGCCGTGACCGAACCGGTATCGGGCGAGGACGGCGGTCAGCCGCAGCTCTCGCCGCAGGACAAACGCGCTCGGGTCGGCGCGACCGCGGCGGCGATCGCCATCGCGGCCGTGGTGACCTCGATCGTGCTCGGTATCGGTATCGCCGCGCTGATGGCCACCGCCGGTGGTACGGAGGAGAGCACCCAGGATCTGGCGGTGCCGAGCCCCGCGGGCACCACCTCGGTCGCGGGTACCACCGCGACCTCCGGCGCTCCGGCCGCCCCACCGCCGGTTACGGTATCGCCGAGTGCCCCGCCGACCACCACGCCGGAGGTCCTGGGTACCGCCGGTGAGGCCAACAAGGAGGCGAAGCAGGCGCCGCCGAAGGTCGAGGTGGTGGCCGGGGAATGCCTCAGCGGGTTCGGTGAGAAAGAGGTCACCGAAGCGCCCTGTGGCAGTGCGGAATCCCGGTACAAGGTGTCCGCGGCCGGTCCGGTGGGAACCGCCTGTCCCGCCGACGGTGACACCACCCATACCATCGCCGACACCACCCTGTGCCTCGATATCGATTGGGTCGTCGGCAGCTGCGCGGATGTCTCGGGCGATCAGCCCCAGCGCACCGACTGCGCACCCGGTGGGGTGCAGGTGATCAGCATCCTGCCGGATACCAACAGCGTGAACGCCTGCCCCTCGGCCGATCGTGGTTTCGTCTACGACCAGCGCCGGTTCGTGGTGTGCTTCGCTGATCTGTAGGTCCCGGGCCCGGTCGGTCCCTTCCGGCGACCGGCCGGGTGCCGCTCGAACGGCAGGCCGCGGCGGCCGGATGGCCGGCACCGGTCCGGGAGGCGGGCCACCCGGGCGAGGCGGTGCCGAAGACGAGCGGGCCGGTACGGAACACCGGCCCGCGGCCGAGTCGACCGGTGGCCGCTCCGACGGCGAGCGGCAGATCACCGTCGCCGTGATACGTGCCTGCTCGTGGTTACCCGGGCCGCGGCGCCGAACTACGGGGGACAGGCAATAATTTGATCCATGCCCCTATCCCGTCGCGCATTGCTGCATGCGGGGTCGGCCGGTGCCGTCGCGATGCTGGCCGGGGCGGGTCTGGTGAGCAGTGCGCCGTTCCGGGCGCCCCGGCTGCTCGGTGATCCCTTCTCGCTGGGAGTCGCCTCGGGCGATCCCCTGCCCGACGGTGTGGTGTTGTGGACCCGCCTGGCTCCCGACCCCTTCGCGCCCGACGGGCTGGGTGGTACCGGGCTGGCGCCGGTCACCGTCGAGTACGAGGTGGCCGAGGACGAACAGTTCCGGCGGATCGCTGCCCGGGGCAGCGCCGTGGCGACCCGCGAACTGGGGCACAGCGTGCACCCGGAGGTGCGGGGTCTGGCGCCGGATCGGTGGTACTTCTACCGGTTCCGGGCGGGGTCGGCGGTCTCGCCGGTCGGCCGCACCCGCACCGCGCCCGCCGCGGATGCCCGGGTGGACCGGTTGCGGTTCGCGTTCGCCTCCTGTCAACACTGGAGTTCCGGTTACTACACCGCCTACCGGCATCTGTGCGACGAAGACCTCGACTTGGTGGTGCACCTCGGCGACTACATCTACGAAATCGAATGGGCGCGCGGGCGGGTGGGGGTCGGGATACCGGAGACGCTGCGGGCCGAAGCAACCGATCTCACCGGATATCGACTCCGCTACGCGCAGTACAAGGCCGAGCCGGAGCTGCGCGCGGCACATGCCGCTTTTCCGTGGGTCTGCACGTTCGACGATCACGAGATCGACAACAACTGGGCGGGTTTCGAGCCGGGCGCGGGAATCGATATCCACCTGCTGCCCGCCCTGTTCCGCCGCCGCCGGGCAGCGGCGTTCCAGGCCATGTACGAGCATCTGCCCCTGCGGATCGGCCAGCTGCCGGCCGGGCCGTACGCCCGGATGCACCGCCGCTACACCTTCGGTTCACTCGCCGATCTGACGATGCTCGATACGCGCCAGTATCGTTCGCCACTGGTTTGCGGGGACGGCGCGAACCTCGTGGTGGACTGCGCGGACAGGTTCGCCGCCGACCGGACGATCCTGGGCGCCGAACAGCGCGAATGGTTGATCGATGGGCTCACCCGCTCGCCGGCGCGCTGGCAGATCCTGGGCAACCAGGTCGCGATGGCGCAATCCGATTACGACCCGGGCCCGGCCGTCGCGGTCGGTACCGACGCCTGGGACGGCTATGTCGCCGACCGCGACGCGGTGCTGGCCGCGGCCGCCGCCCGGGGCCGGGGCGATCTGGTGGTGCTCACCGGTGATCGGCACGAGAACTACGTCGTCGATATCCGTGGCGACTACCGGGATCCGCAATCGCCCGTCGTGGCCACCGAATTCACCGGTACCTCGATCACCACCGGCCGCGACGGCGCGGATCTCACGCCGCGCGGCCGGACCCTGCTGGCCGCCAATCCGGATATGAAGTTCTTCAACGGGCAACGGGGATATGTCCGCGTGGAAGTCGACCACCGGTTGTGGCGCAGTGATTTCCGGGTGGTCCCGTTCGTCCGGGAGCCCGGCGCTCCCGTGGTCACCCGGGCGAGCTTCGTGGTGGAACACGGCCGGCCGGGCGCCCTGGCCGCCGCCGACCCCGGCCCGCCGCCCGTTCCGCCCGAGGTGGATGTATCCGGACCGGAACCGGCGATCGACGCGGGTCGCTGAGCCGCACAGCGCTGCCGGTGTCCGGCCGGCCGGGCCGCCCGAGTTCGCCGGGACCCGAGGAACCCGTGCGCGCACTGCTCATCGAGCGCCGCCCTGGGTTCGCGGTCGCGGCCCGGGGAGCCGAAGTTCTCCGGTATCGGTACGGCCGGCCGAATGTGCTCGGTAGCTCCGGTCGCCGGTCCGCGCCGCGGAGGTTGGCCGAAAGTGCCGATTTTCTGTCCGCGGGTATGTGCCCGCGGGCGTGATCCAGGCCATAGTCTCGGAAGAATGTCCAGTTCCGCAACGAGCCCCGGCACCGACGCCGGGCCCGGCCAGACCTTCGACTACGACGTGCTCGTCATCGGCTCCGGATTCGGTGGCAGCGTGAGTGCCCTGCGGTTGACCGAGAAGGGTTACCGGGTCGGTGTCCTCGAGGCCGGGCGCCGCTTCGCCGACGACGAATTCGCGAAAACGTCCTGGCGTGCCAGGCAGTACCTGTGGGCGCCTTTCCTCGGGTGCTTCGGTATCCAGCGGCTGGCGCTGTTGAAGGACACCCTGATCATGGCCGGCGCCGGAGTCGGCGGTGGTTCCCTGGTCTACGCGAACACGCTGTACGAACCGCCGGAGAAATTCTTCCGCGACGGGCCGTGGGCACATATCACCGACTGGAAAGACGAGCTCGGCCCCTATTACGACCAGGCCAAGCGCATGCTGGGCGTGACCACGAATCCCGCGACCACTCCCACCGACCGGGTGCTGCGCGAGGTCGCCGAGGAGATGGGGGTGGCCGACACCTATCAGCGCACCCCGGTCGGTGTGTTCTTCGGTGGCCCCGGCGCCCGCCCCGGCGAGGACGTCGAGGACCCCTTCTTCGGCGGGGTGGGCCCGGCGCGGCGCACCTGTACCCACTGCGGCGAATGTATGACCGGCTGCCGGCACAACGCCAAGAACACCCTGGTGAAGAACTATCTGTACCTGGCGGAGCGGGCGGGTGCCGAGGTGCACCCGTTGCGCACGGTCACCGATGTGAAACCGCTGCCGGACGGCGGTTACGCCGTGCGGACCGTGACCACCGGACGCTGGGTGCGCAAGAAGCGCACCACCTTCACCGCCGAACAGGTGATCTTCTCCGCCGCTGCGCTGGGCACCCAGCGGCTGCTGCACAAACTGCGTGATTCCGGGTCGCTGCCCGATATCTCCGGCCGGCTCGGATACCTCTCGCGCACCAACTCCGAGGAACTGCTCGCCATCCGCAGCCGCGTCAAGGACAGCGATTTCACCAAGGGGGTGGCGATCACCTCGTCGATCCACCCCGACGGCGACACCCATGTGGAGCCCGTGCGCTACGGCAAGGGCAGCAATGTGATCGCGCTGCTCGGCAGCATCATGGTCAGCGAAGAGCCGGGCGTCTCCAAACGCCGGCTGTGGCTGCGCGAGATGTGGCGGCATCGTCGTGAGATGCCGCATGTGCAGAATCCGCGGCACTGGTCGGAGCAGTCGATCGGCCTGCTGGTGATGCAGTCGGTGGACAATTCGATCACCACCTACACCAAGCGTGGGCTGTTCAAACGCAAGATGACCACCCGCCAGGGCGAGGGCGCCCCCAACCCGACCTGGATCCCCGCCGGGCACGAGGTGGGCCGGCGGGTCGCACGCAAGATCGACGGAACGCCGGGCGGGCCGCTCAGCAGTGTGTTCAATATCCCGATGACCGGCCATTTCATCGGCGGCTGCGTAATCGGCGACAGCCCTGAAGCCGGTGTGGTCGACGCCTACCACCGGCTCTACGGGTATCCCGGCCTGCACGTGATCGACGGTTCGACCATCTCGGCCAACCTCGGCGTGAACCCCTCGCTCACCATCACCGCCCAGTCCGAACGGGCCGTCGCGCTGTGGCCGAACAAGGGGCAGGCCGACCCGCGCCCACCGCTGGGGTCGCCGTACCGGCGCATCGCTCCGGTCGCTCCGGTCGCCCCGGTGGTGCCCGTCTCGGCGCCCGCCGCCCTGCGCCTGCCCCTGGTGGAGGTCAACCACCGCGAGCGTCCGGAGGCCGGGGTCGGCGAACAAGTGCGCTGATCCGCGGGTGGTGCCCGGATCGGGCCACCGGCCTACCCGGGATCGCGTATCTACGCCACCGGCTGAGCGTCGGCGCGCCGCCGCCGTCGCCGGGGTCGGATGCCGGCCCGGTGGACCGCCGATCGGCTCCGCCGCCGCCCCGTACGCATCACCGCAGGTCCCGCAGTCGCCCGGACCGCGCCCGTGGATCGCCATGCAGTACGTGGAAGGCGTGGATCTGCGGCAACTGATCCGGCGCGGACCGCAGGTGTGCACAGCCCGCGTGGGCGGCGGCGGTGCACCTTCCCGAGGTTGCGGCGGGTCGGTACGGGCACCCCGTGACCGCCTTCACATAAGCTGGAAAGTAGCTGATCGGAGCGGTTGACCGCCGGGCTCCACAGCGGGCTCGCGTTTACCTCGGGCAAATCCCGGGTAACGGTTTGTGGTCGATACTCGCCGGAACCCGGTCGCCGGCGGGCGCGACATCATGGGTCGGCCGGGCCGACTCGGCCGCGCACGCCGGAGAGGACTGACCGTGACGGAGCAGCAGCCGGAAGCACCACAACTCGACAAGCACCGCGAAGTGGCTCATCTGGAGGAGCCACCGCAATCGCCGCATCTCAAGAGATCGGTGGCGGCCTCGGCGATGGGTAACGCCACCGAATGGTTCGACTACGGCGTCTACGCCGCGACGGCCACCTACCTCACCGACGCCTTCTTCCCCGGCGAGCTCGGCACCCTGGGCACCATGCTCGGGTTCGCCATCTCCTTCGTGCTCCGCCCCCTCGGCGGGCTCGTCTGGGGTCCGCTCGGCGACCGGGTGGGCCGCAAGGTGGTCCTGGCCACCACCATCCTGCTCATGGCGGCGGCGACCGGTCTGATCGGTGTACTGCCGACGCACAGCCAGGTCGGCGTACTCGCGCCGATCCTGCTGATCCTGCTGCGCGTGGTGCAGGGTTTCTCGACCGGCGGCGAATATGGTGGCGCGGCCACCTACCTCGCCGAATGCGCCTCGGACAAGCGGCGCGGTTTCTTCGGCAGTTTCCTGGAGTTCGGCACGCTCGGCGGGTTCGTCGGAGGTTCGGCGGTCGTGCTGTTGTTCCAGTTGATCCTCGGCACCGACGCCATGCACGACTGGGGCTGGCGGATCCCGTTCCTGATCGCGATCCCGCTGGGCGCCATCGGCTGGTACCTGCGTACCCGGCTCGACGAATCGCCGGTGTTCACCGAGGTGAACGAGACGGAGCATCCCGACAGCGGGCTGCGGGTGTTGCTCTCCACGTACTGGCGCGAGGTGCTGATCCTGTTCGGTCTCGTGGTGGCGCTGAACGTGGCCAACTACACGCTGCTCACCTACCAGCCGACCTACCTGCAGAACACCATCGGCGTCGGGGAGTCGACCACCACCGCGATGATGCTGATCGGACAGGTCATCATGATGCTGTGCGTGCCGTTCTTCGGCCGGCTCTCCGACCGGGTCGGCCGTCGGCCCATGTGGTTGTTCTCGCTGGTGGGCCTGGCGGTACTCGCCGTGCCGATGTACTGGCTGATGGGTCAGGGCACGGGCTGGGCGATCGTCGGCTTCGTGGTGCTGGGGCTGCTGTACGTTCCGCAGTTGTCGACCATCAGCGCGACCTTCCCCGCGATCTTCCCGACCCACGTCCGCTACGCGGGTTTCGCGCTCGGCTACAACGTGTCCACCGCGGTGTTCGGTGGCACCGCGCCGCTGGTGAACGAGGCGGTGATCGAGGGCACCGGCTGGAACCTGTTCCCCGCCATCTACATGACGGGTGCCGCGCTCGTCGGCCTGGTCGCCTGGGCGTTCCTGCGGGAGACCGCGGGGACATCACTGCGCGGAACCGAGGTGCCCGACGCCGCCGATCCGGCACCCGCCACCACGGAGAAACAATCCGTCGCCTGACACCCCGGAAGGGCCCACGCCGCCATGAGCGAAACCCGCAATCCGCCCATCGCCGAAGTCGTGAACTCGGCGCTGGAGCACACCATCCCGGTGGCCCACCGGATGGGTGTGCACGCCGAGGAGGTGCGGCGCGGCCATGCGGTGGCCACGGTGCCCGTCGAGGGCAACGGTAACCATTTCGGCGTCATGTACGCCGGGGTGCTGTTCACCGTCGGCGAGATCCTGGGCGGCGCCATCGCCGTGGCCAGTTTCGATACCGCGAAGTTCTATCCGCTGGTGAAAGACCTGCGGATCGCGTTCCGCAAACCGGCGACCACGGCGGTGCGGGCGCAGGCCACCCTGGACGACAGCGAGATCGAGCGGATATCCGCGGAGGCCGCGGCCCACGGTAAGGCCGATTTCACGCTGCGTGCGGTACTCACCGATACCGACGGTGTGGTGGTCGCGGAAACCGAGGGGTTGTATCAGTTGCGCGCACATCCCTGAGCCGGGTGTGCCGCCGTACGGCCCGGTCCCGGCGCAGGGGGCCGGGCCGTACAGGTTTCAGAAGCCGGCCGAGCCGCTGGGCGGTGCCGGCGGCACCATCCGCCAGGGACCGCAATTACTGGTGCGGAAACCGGCATCGGTCGGTTTCACGGTCACCCGGATCGGCCCGAACTTGGTGTAGTTGTTCTCGATGATGTACTGCATATTCGTGTTGTCGCCCTCGATCCGCCACAGGCGCCGCCAATCGCAGCCCTTGGCCGGGTCGACGGGGCCGGGTGATTCCCAGACGCCGGGCCGCATATCCACGCCGACCCGGTAGACGCCGTCGTTCGGTATGAAATCGGCGGGTTCGGCCGCCGCACTACCGCTGCCCAGCACGGTCGCCGCCGACAGCAGCGCTGTGGCGACCAGCAACGTGCCTGCACGCATTCGATACTCCTAGATAATTCTGTTTCAACTGTTCTGCAACGAGATTCCCCGCGATCTCCCCGGCACGTTTACCAGAATCGGCATACCGATTTCCGCGGAATCACGAGTTTTCTGCGACATTCCACGAAATCGAACCGGTGAATGGGATATGCGCCCCCGGCGGAATTTGAAACGAAACCAATTCTTTTCGAATCCCCGGGGCGGGTTCGGCGCGCGGCACTCAGTAGGGTGGTCGCGTGGCTGAGCGCATACCCGTGGTGATCGTGGCCGGCTTCCTGGGCGCCGGGAAGACCACTCTGCTCAACGATCTGCTGCACAACCACCGCGGCACCCGGATCGGCGTGATCGTCAACGATTTCGGCGCCGTCAATATCGACGCCATGCTGGTCGCCGGACAGGTCGACGCGATGGTGTCGGTGGGCAGCGGATGCGTCTGCTGCGCGGTCGACGTCACCGAACTCGACGAACTCTTCACCCGGCTCACCGATCCACGGGCCGGTATCGATGTGATCGTGGTGGAGGCCAGCGGCCTGGCCGAACCGCGCAATCTCGTGCGGATGGTGGTGGGGAGCGAGAATCCCCGAATCCGTTACGGCGGCCTGCTCGAGGTGGTCGACGCCGCCGAGTTCACCGCCACCCGCGAGCGGCATCCGGAGCTGGCGAGCCATCTGCGCCTGGCGGACCTGGTGGTGCTCAACAAGGTCGACCGTCTCGCCGCCGGTGAGCTGGAGCGGCTGCGCGCGGAACTCGTGACGATCACCGAGGGCGCGCCCGTGTACGCCACCACCCGCGGCCGGATCGACCCGGGCCTGCTGTTCGACCCTCGCGACCCGGCCGTACCACGGGCCGGTGAGCAGCTGAGCCTCGACGAACTGCTCCTCGACCACCACGACCACGACGAGGAAAACCACCGGCACCTGCACGACGAATACACCAGCACGGTGTTCAGCACCGGCACCCCGGTACATCCGCGCCGCCTGATCGCGTTCCTGGAGGACCCGCCGCCGGGACTGTTCCGCGCCAAGGGTTTCGTAACGTTCGCGGTACCGGACGCCGACCGTTTCGTGGTGCATCTGGTGGGACGCGCGATCACCCTGGAACCGGTGCGCCGCGGCCGTACCCCGCGCACCGAACTGGTACTGATCGGTACCGGCCTGGACACCCGCGCGGTACTGGATCGCCTGGGCGAGACCGTGCACGCCGGCCCGGAACCCCTGCCCGAGCAGGAGCTGCTCGGAGTCTGGCGCTACGTTCCCGCGGAGGTCACGGAATCGGATACGGTCGCCGGGGGAGCGTAGAACACGGACGCCGGATCCGCCCCCGGTACTGCCCCGGGGCGGCGGTCAACCGCAGGCGTTCACCCATTCGGACAGGCCGTCGGCGAACATCTGCCGTTTCCAGATCGGCACCTCGTGTTTGATCCGGTCGACCAGCGCCGAGCACGCCGCGAACGCCTCGGCGCGATGCGGCGCCGCCACCGCGGTGACGATCGCCAGATCACCCACCCGCAGATCCCCGACCCGGTGCACGGCCGCGACCGGCAGACCCGTCGATTCCGCCACCGCGGCACAGCATTCGCGCAGGAACCGGGTCGCTTGCGGATGCGCCGAGTATTCCAGGGCGGATACCGCCTGCCCGCCGTCGTGATCGCGGACCACGCCGGTGAATACGACGACCGCGCCGTAACTCGGCCCGCGCACCGCGGTGTCCACGACGGCGGGATCCAGTGGGCCGTCACTGATCTCGGCGAGCCGGACGCCACCGGTCGTACCCGGCGGCTGTGCAGATTCTTCAGGCATGAGCGCTCTCGTTTCCCCTCTCGGCACGCGGTGCCACAAAACCGTTCTCATGCGACCCGCCGCCGGCCACCTGCGCGAGCAGATGCGCCAGCAGCGGTTCGAGCACCGCGATACCGTCTTTCACGCCACCCGGTGAGCCGGGCAGATTCACCACCACCGACCGTCCGGCCAGCCCCGCCACGCCGCGGCTGAGCGCCGCCAGCGGGAATTTCGCGGTACCGCGCAGCCGAATGGCCTCCGCCACCCCCGGAAGCTCACGGTCCAGCAGCGCGGCGGTCGCCTCTGGGGTGTGGTCGGTGGGTGAGGCACCGGTTCCGCCGGTGGTGACCACCAGGTCGGGAGCGGTGCGCAAGGCCTCGGCCAGCCCATCCGCGATATCGGCGTCCGGATAGACGAGCGGGCCGCGCGTCGTGAAGCCGAGGCCACGCAACCACGCCACCAAATGTGGCCCGGTTGTATCGGTACGAGTCCCCGCTGCCGCCCCAGTGGAGGCCACCACCACGGTGGCGGTACCGCGCGCACCGGTCTCGGGCGCGTGCCCTCCGACCTCGCCGATGTGGCCGTGTGCCTCGGTACCCGTGCCCGAGATATGCGCCCCGGGATCGGTACCGATTGTCCGCGTCCGGGTTTCGACGGCGTCGGCGCGGCTGCCGGTGGGTGCGGCGGCGTGCGCCGGGGTATCGGCCGGGGGCCTGCGGGTCTCGTCGCGAATGTGTTCCGCGGTAGTGGTGGCAGGTGCGTGCACTCGGGAGTCATCGCCGTGCGTGTGGCTGTTGCCGGGAATGTTCGCCTCGGTGCCGGTCGTGTGTGGTCGTGGGTTGTCGCCGGTGCTGCCCGGGTTCGCCCGGGTGCCGGTATCAGGCGTTGGTGGGTGCGAGGAGTCCCCGGTCGCGGTGCGGGCCTCAGGCGCGCCTGCGGCCTGGAGTGTGGCCTCAGAGGGGACGTCGGGACGGGTCCAGACGCCTCGTTTACCCCCCTCCTTGGTGAGTAGGCGTACGCCGTTCAACACCGCGGCCGGGTCGACCGCTTTCACCATGTCGTGCAGGGTGAGCCCGGCGACCGCCACCGCCGTCAGCGCCTCCATCTCCACCCCGGTGGGCCCGGTGGTTTTCGCCGACGCCTCGATCGTGATCGCCGAATCGGTGAAACCGAACTCCACCTTCACCGAGGAGAGCGCGAGCTGATGGCACAAGGGGATGAGTTCCGAGGTCTTCTTGGCCGCCGCGATCCCGGCCAGCCGGGCGGTGGTCAGCACATCGGCCTTCGGCATGTTGTCGGCCCGCACCAGCGCGACCACTTCCGGCGTGGTCGCCAGCTCCCCGCCGGCCACCGCGATCCGGGTGGTGTCGGCCTTGCCGCTCACATCCACCATCCGGGCGCGGCCCTCGGAATCCACATGCGACAAATCGCTCATAACGTCCACACTCGCACAGTTGCCCCGGCGGGCAGTTCGGTAACCTCCGCCGGGATATCGATCAGTACATCGGCCGCCGCCATACTCGCGACCAGATGCGATCCGGGCCCGGATACCACCTCCACCGCACGCGGCTGCGAGCCCTTCCACACCAGTTTGCCGCGCAAGAACTGGCGCCGCCCCTCCGGCGACCGCCGGACCGCGCCGAGCAGCGGAAGTTCGTACTCCGGCACCGGCCCCAGCCCTGCCAGCCGGCGCAGGATCGGCCGGGCCAGCACCTCGAACGACACCACCGCGCTCACCGGGTTACCCGGGAAACTGAGCACCGGCACCCCGTCCACCACGGTCAGCCCCTGCGGCCCGCCCGGCTGCATCGCCACCGGACCGAAATCGCCGCCCAGCGGGATCAGCACCTCCCGCACGACCTCGAAATCGCCTTTGGACACACCCCCGGTGGTGATCACCAGATCCGCGGCCGCGGTCGCGGCGTGCAGCAGCCGGCGGAACTGCGCGGGATCGTCACCGCTGTGCTCCACCCCGGCCACCGAGATCCCGTTGGCGGTGAGCGCGGCGGCCAGCGCGATCCCGTTCGAGTTGTAGATCTGCCCGGGCCGCAGCGCGGTGCCGGGTGCGACCAGTTCGTCGCCGGTGCTGATGACGACCGCCCGCACCGGACCGAAAACCGGAAGCCGCGCGACCCCGGCCGCGGCGCACGCCGCGATATGCCGCGGCGCCACCGTCGTCCCGGCGGCCACCAGTTGCGCACCGGCCCGCACATCGCTGCCCGGCTCCCGGACGAATTCCCCCGCCGCGCGGCCCCGGCCGATCCGCACGGTATCGCCCTCGGTGGTCGTATCCTCCACCGGGACAACGCAATCCGCGCCGTCGGGCAGCGGTGCGCCGGTCATCACCTTGCGCGCGGTGCCTGGGGCGAGCGGTTGCCGGCCCGGATCGCCGGCCGCCACCACCCCGGCCAGCGGGAGCGTGACCGGTGTGACGGCCACATCCCGGGCCCGCACCGCGTACCCGTCCATCGCCGAATTCCGGAATACCGGCAGATCGATCGGCGCGTGCGTATCCGCCGCGAGCTGGCGGCCGAGCGCGTCGGCCACCGGCACGGTGTCGACGGGCCGGGCGGCCAGCGGGCGCAACAGTTGTTCGATGGTGTCGCGGTAGTCGTCCGCCGACCGGACCGGGGGACTGGCGGGCCGAGAGATCATGCGCTCAGACTAATGGCGGCGGCCGGGCGGGCGCCGCCGTATTGCCCGTCGTTCGCGGGCACCACCGGTTGCCCGCCACGCCCGCGCGACCGCCGGGCCGGGCATTATGCGGTGATCCTGTGCGGGAGGGTTACGTGTGGCGGCCCGGCGGCCATAATGGGGGTGTGACGCTGGTCGATATGGGGATACCCACTGTGCGGTCCGGGCGCCCCTCGATGACCGGGCGTCCGGAGACGCCGCTGCTCGTGGACCGTTTCGGTCGCACCGCGCGCGACCTGCGGGTTTCCATTACCGAGAAATGCTCGCTGCGCTGTACCTACTGCATGCCCGAGGAGGGTCTGCCCGCGATACCGGCGGAGGAACTGCTCACGGCGGCCGAGATCGTCCGGCTGGTCACCCTCGCGGTGCGTGAGCTGGGAATTCGCGAAGTACGGTTCACCGGCGGGGAGCCGCTGATGCGACGCGATCTGGAAGAGATCGTGGCCGGATGCCATACGGCGGTCCCGGAGATCCCGCTGGCGATGACCTCGAATGGGATCGGATTGCGGCACCGGGCGGCGGGTCTGGCGGAGGCCGGGCTGAGCCGGGTCAATATTTCCCTCGACACCGTGGACCGCGCCGGTTTCGCCCGGCTCACCCGCCGCGACCGGCTGGAATCCGCGCTGTCGGGTATCCGGGCCGCCGGTGCGGCCGGGCTCGCGCCGGTGAAGGTGAACGCGGTGCTCATGCGGGAAACCCTGGACGGCGCCGCGGATCTGCTCAGCTGGTGCCTCGACGAGGGCTGCGAGCTGCGGTTCATCGAGGAGATGCCGCTCGACGCCGACCACGAATGGGCGCGGGCGAATATGGTGACCGCGGCCGAACTGCTCGAAGTGCTCGGTACCCGCTACCGGCTCACCGCCGCCGGCCGCGAAGATCCGTCCGCCCCCGCCGAGACCTGGCTGGTGGACGGTGGCCCCGCCACCGTCGGCATCATCGCCTCGGTCACCCGCAAATTCTGCGATACCTGCGACCGCACCCGCCTCACCGCCGACGGTATGCTCCGATCCTGCCTGTTCAGTGATCAGGAGTTCGATCTGCGCGGTGTGCTGCGCGCGGGCGCGAGCGATGCGGAGCTCGCCCAGCTGTGGCGCGGCGCGATGTGGCAGAAATGGGCGGGTCACGGTATCGATGCCGCCGGCTTCGTGCCGCCGGAACGCACGATGGGAGCAATAGGTGGTTGAGGTCCGGTATTTCGCCGCCATCGCCGACGCGGTCGGGAAAGACGCCGAAACCCTGGATCTACCGCCCGGCGCCACCGTCGCCGATCTGCGCACTCACCTGGCCGCCGCCTACGGTCCCGACCTGGACAAGATGCTCGCCGTCTGCGCCTACCTGGTGGGTGACGAACTGACCCGCGACACCACGGCCGCGCTCACCCCCCGGGTGGACGTCCTGCCCCCCTTCGCCGGCGGCTAGTACAGAGTCCGATACCGGCAGACCCCGAGCCGCACTCCCCGCGGCCGGGCACGGAGCCCGGCGGATCACCGTGCCCGAGATAGTGGTGTGGGCGCGGTCCGGGCGCCTCCGGAAGTCCGAGGTTGTTGCCCGGGGTCCGGAGAAAGCCCGGCCCCGCGGCCCGGTGGTTCCGCCCGACCTGCGGCCCGGGGGCGAGAAGCTCGACCTGTGGCCCGGGGCAGGAAGCCCGGCCCTGTGGCTTGGGGAACCCAGGCCCCGGCCTGATGGTTCGAGGAGCCCGGGGGCTCCCGTGGCCGAGGTCGACGCGTGAACGGTTCGTCCGGCCCGAGCGCGCGGCATTCTCCTGGGGCGAGCGCATCGACGCCGGTCCGGGCGAATGTGGCCACCGCCGCCGGTTTGCTCAGCGCCGGCCAGGAAGCCCGGCCGGCCTGGTCTGCGCGGGCGTCCGGAGTTACGCGCGCAGGGATTTCTCCGGCCGGAATTCTTTCGTCCTGTCGAGGATCCGTATTGCCGATCGTCGTTTCGGTGAGAGGGGTATCGGACCCCTCCGGTACGCGGAAGGATGACGTTATGTATTACCTGGCATTGCTGACCGGCAACGAGGGTGAACCCGCGGCACAACCGGGCTCGGCGGAATTCGACGCGGAGGTCGAACAGTACGCGGCGTTCGACGCCAGGGTCGCCGAGGTCATCGCCGGTGGCGCCGCACTGTATCCGTCCGAGGCCGCTGTCACCGTGCGCCGCAACGGCGCGGACACGCTGGTGACCGATGGACCGTTCGCCGAGCACGCCGAGGTGATCGGTGGTTTCTACGTGTTCGATGTGGCCGATCTGGATGCGGCGATCGAGCTCGCCCGGCAGTTGCCGGCCGTGGCGACGGGATCGGTGGAGTTGCGTCCGCTGGTCCAGTGGCGGCCCCACGACGAGCCCGGACCGGACTGGTGGATGGCGTTGCTGTGGGAGCAAGCGGATGCGGTGCTCACGCCGGGCACCCCGGAATGGGATGCGGCCGTCGCCGAGCACGAGCGGTTCGGTGCACAGGCCGGGCCGGTGCTGCGCGCCGGCGGAGCCCTGCAACCGCCCACGACCGCGACCACCGTGCGCGGCTCCGCCGGTGCACCGCTGCTCACCGACGGACCCTTCACCGAAACCGCCGAGGTGGTCGGGGGCCTCTACCTGTTCACGGCCCCGGATCGCCGCGCCGCCACGGAGATCGCCGCGCAGATGCCGATCGGCCCAGGAGGCGGTACTGAGGTCCGGCAAATCGTGGATCTCCCGGGATGAGGGGATTGCCGGCGGCGGTCGCGCGGCGTCACCGCCCAGGGCTCCCGCTTGTGCGCGATGGGCAGGGTGGGAGCGGGGTGGGCCCGATAGCGGCAGCGCGGCGTGGCGACGGAGGTTCCCGGCTCGTGCCTGGTGGGCCGAGTGTGAGCGGGCCGGGCCCGGAGGCGGTTGCGGAGCGGGTATGAGTGGTGAGCGGGCGGTCGATCTCGACGGCGTGTACCGCGCCGAGTTCGGTCGCGCCGTGGCCACCATTGCGCGATTCACCGGGGATATCGACCTGGCCGAGGACGCGGTGCAGGAGGCGTTCGCGATCGCGTTACGGACCTGGGACCGCGACGGTGTCCCGGCGAATCCGGGCGCCTGGATCACCACGACGGCCCGCCGCCGCGCCCTGGACCGGCTGCGCCGGGAGACCGCCCGCCTCGGGAAGGAACACGAGGCCGTTCTCTCGGCGCCGGTTCCCGCGGAGATCGAGGTGAGCGAATTGCCCGACGACCGGCTACGGATGATCTTCACCTGCTGCCACCCCGCACTGGCCCCGGAGTCCCGGGTGGCGTTGACCCTGCGGTTGGTGTGCGGCCTGCGGACCGCGGAGATCGCCCGGGCCTTCCTGCAATCGGAGGCGACGGTGGCGCAGCGGATCAGCCGGGCGAAGGCCAAGATCCGCCAGGCCGGGATTCCGTTGCGGGTCCCGCCGGCGCATCTGCTGCCGGAACGCGCGCCGACGGTGCTCGCGGTCGTGTACTTGATGTTCACCGAGGGCTATTTCGCCACTGCCGGCCCGGTCGCGGTGCGCGACGAACTGTGTGACGAGGCGCTGCGCGTGGGGCGGCTACTGTGCGCCCTGCTACCGGTCGGGGAGCGTGCGGTACGGGCCGAGGCGCACGGGCTGCTCGCGCTCATGCTCCTCACCGACAGCCGCCGGTCCCAGCGCCGGACCTCCGGCGGCGCGCTGATTCCGTTGGCGGAGCAGGACCGCAGCCGTTGGGATCGCGGGGCGATCCGGGCCGGGTTGAACTGCCTACTGGTCGCGGCCGCGGGTGGCGGGCCGTACCTGGCGCAGGCCCGGATCGCCGCGGCACATGCCGTCGCGCCGAGCTGGGCGGCCACCGACTGGCCCGCCATTGTCGCCGCCTACGACGAATTGCTCGGCTACACGCCGTCACCGGCAGTGCGGGTGAACCGGGCGATCGCCCTGGGCTTTCGCGACGGTCCGGACGCGGGCCTGCGGGCGCTCGACGAGCTCGCGCCGGACAGCCGAGTGGCCGGCGGGCAGCCGATAGCGGCCGCGCGCGCCGATCTGTACCGGCGGGCGGGGCGGTACACCGAAGCCGCGCAGAGCTACCGGGCCGCGCTGGCAGCCGCCGGAAACGAGGGGGCGCAGCGCTATCTGCGGCGCCGGCTGGACGAGGTCGAGTCGAGCGGACTCGGCGTTCGCCCGATGCCGGAGACCGGCCGGCGCTAGGGTGCCGGCCGAAGCGGTCAGCGCCACCAGTCGTCGAGCGGGGTGACCGGGACGGTCCGCTTGTGCCGGGTCGCGGCGAACACCGATTCGATCCGTTCGGCGACCTCCGCGGTGACGTCTTTACCTTCCAGGTAGTCGTCGATCTCGCTGTAGCGCAGCCCGAGCGCTTCCTCGTCGGGCAGGGCGGGGCGGTCGTCCTCGAGGTCGGCGGTCGGCACCTTCGACCACAGCCGTGCCGGCGCGCCCAGTTCCTGGAGCAGCGCGGCGCCCTGGCGTTTGGTCAGACCCGTCAGTGGGGTGATGTCCACGCCGCCGTCACCGTATTTGGTGAAGAACCCGGTAACCGCTTCGGCGGCATGATCGGTGCCGACCACCAGCAGGTTCTCCTGCCCGGCGAGGGCGTACTGGATCACCATCCGCTCCCGGGCCTTGATATTGCCGCGCACGAAATCGCGGAGTTTGCCGATCTTCAGCGCCGACGCCACTTCGGCCGCCACCGCGTTCGCGCCCGGCCGGACGTTGACGACCACGGATTCGTCGGGTGCGACGAAGGTCATGGCGACCCGGGCATCGGCCTCGTCGGCCTGCACACCGTAGGGCAGCCGGACCGCGACGAACCGTGCCTCGCCGCCTTCGGTGCGCACCTCCTCGGCTGCCAGCTGGCACAGCCTGCCGGTGAGCGAGCTGTCCTGACCACCGCTGATACCGAGGACGAAACCCTTTGCGGGGGTGGCGCGCAGATAATCCTTGAGGAAATCGACGCGGCGACGTACCTCGTCCTTGGGTTCGATACTCGGCTGGACACCCAGTTCGGCGATGATCTGATCACGCAGGTTTCCCATGCCGGATCACTCTACTGCGCCGCGCGTCCGGCGACCCGGCGAACCAGGGCTTCCCAGTTGTCGGCGACCTGTTCGCGGGTGTAGCCGAGGGTGCGGATCTGGTGCAGGACAAGCCCGGCCCCGAGCGCAGCCAGTAGCGCGTCGGCGAGCAGCCCGGTGTCGCCGGGGATCGCGGCTTCGCGCAGCAGCATCACCACATGGGTTTTCAGCACCCGGTACGGCTGGCTGGTGTAATGCCTTTCGGGTGAGCCCAGTTCGGCCGCCCGGTGCAGTTCGCCCTCCACTTCGATATCGAGCAGGCGGGCCCGCCCGAAGGCGATGAGACGGTCCACCGGTGGGGCGCCGGGCCCCAGCGGCGGCGGGCCGAAGATGAAGGCTTCTTGCGCCAGGGCCTCGGAATGGTCGAGCAGCGCGTACATCAGGCCGGTGCGGTTGCCGAAACGGCGGAATACGGTGCCCTTGCCGACGCCCGCGCGTTTGGCGAGGGCGTCCATGGTGAGCGCGTCCACGCCGTGTTCGCGGACCAGGTCGCGGGCGGCATCGAGCAGCCGGCGGCGGTTGCGGGCGGCATCGGCGCGTTCGGCCGGTTCCGCGGTGCCGGGCAGGCGCGGGCCGATCGGGTGCAGCGGCCGTATCGATACGACGGAAGGTGCGTCCGCCGCGGAGGGCTGGGTTTCGCCGCCGGGATGGTCGGCATCCGCCGGTCCCGGACGAGGTGTGTCGTAGTTCACGGCGGGGGAGAAGCCTCCGGGGAATGTAGCGGACCGTGGTCCGGTTGATCTGGGCAGTGCGATCATCACACAACTAGTACCGCAGGAGAGAACATGAGCCAGACCCGTATCGTCGTCCTCGTCGGCAGCCTTCGTGCCGCCTCGATCAGCCGGCAGCTCGCCGAGGCCGCGGTCGCCACCGCGCCCGAGGGTGTCGACATCTCCATCTACGAGGGTATCGGCGAGATTCCGTTCTACAACGAGGACATCGACGTTGCGGGTTCGGTTCCGGCCACCGCCGCGGCCCTGCGCGACGCGGTCGGCGCGAGCGACGGTCTGCTGGTGATCACCCCGGAATATAACGGCACGCTGCCCGCCGTGCTGAAGAATGTGGTCGATTGGCTGTCGCGCCCCTACGGTGCCGGTGCGATCAGCGGAAAGCCGGTCGCGATCCTGAGCGGGTCCATCAGCCCCAATGCCGCCAAGTGGGCACACGGCGACGCGGTCAAGTCCGTCGGCATCGCCGGTGGCAAGGTTGTCGACGAGGCGCATCTGCACTTCGCCACCTGGGGTGACACCTTCGGCGCCACCCACCCGAGTGAGCATGCCGATACTCAGCGTGAACTGGCCGAGGCGCTGAAGGCTCTGATCTCCGCCGCGAGCGAACTGGTCGACGCCTGATCGCAGGAATGAGCCGGGTCCGGAGATGCTGCGGAGTGTGACCGTATAGGGCCGTCGGGTTGTGTTCGGTATCTCGGCTTTCGGAGGGCCGCCCCGTCTATGACGGGGCGGCCCTCGGCGTTGCGGTGTCAGGGCCGGTTTCCGCGGGGACTCACGAGTTTGCTGGGGTTGTGGCGACTGGTGTGACTGGCGGTGCTCATGCGTTTGCTGAAAAAGAACTGGACTCGCCCGATTGTGATCTGGACCACGGTGAATTCGGCGTGTCGCTACGCTGTCCTGCGGCTTACAGCCGTGAAATCACATGGTTGTGACTCGCAACATCTCGTGTTGTTTCGGAATGTCGGCCACTAGGTGTAGTGTCATCGGTACCCGAAGGCGGCGGTGTGAAGAACCCGCCGGCGATGGGTGGAACCGGCCCGGACGAGGCATTTCAGGGCTGGTCCTCGGAGTTTGCGCAGGATCATCCGATCGTGCCGGCACCGCGCCCCCATAGACGGAATATCCGGCTGTGGATCAGTCACGCGGAGGGCTCGATCCGGAGGCGGCGGTCCGTCACGACGAGACCGCGAGACACCGCACATTGGCACAGGAGAGAGGGACTCGAATGATCACCGTGTACACCAAGCCCGCTTGCGTCCAGTGCAACGCCACCTACAAGGCCCTCGACAAGGCCGGGGTGGAATACCAGGTCGTCGATATCTCCGAGAACGCCGATGCCCGCGACTACGTGATGGCCCTCGGCTACCTGCAGGCCCCCGTCGTCGTCTCCGGTGACGAGCACTGGTCCGGCTTCCGGCCGGATCGCATCAAGGCACTGGCCACCGTCGCCGCCTGAGCGCGTCAGGCCCGGAGGCGGTAGCGCAGCGTCACCACGAAGGGCCCGCGCTCGGGCGCAATGGGCACAGCCTGAGCGCGTCGGGCCCGGAGGCGGTAGCGCAGCGTCACCATGCAGGGCCCGCGCTCGGGCGCCATGGCCACCGCACGAAACCGCGCGCCCGGTTCGACCGAGGAACAGGGGAGGTGAAATGTCCGGATCGCATACCTTGGTGTACTTCTCCAGCGCTTCGGAGAACACTCACCGCTTCGTCCAGAAGCTGGGTATCCCGGCTCTCCGGATCCCCCTGCACACCGCCGACGAAACGCTGCGCGTCGACGAACCCTACGTGCTGATCGTCCCCACCTACGGGGGCGGTCGGCACGTCTTGGGTTCGGCCCGCTCCGATAAGGAATTCGTACCGCGCCAGGTCGCCAAGTTCCTCAACGATCCGCACAACCGCGCCTTGCTGCGCGGGGTGATCGCCGCCGGGAACACCAACTTCGGCGACACCTTCTGCTTCGCAGGTGATGTGATCTCGCGCAAATGCGGGGTGCCCTACCTGTACCGCTTCGAACTCATGGGAACCGCCGAGGACGTCGAGCGCGTCCGAGAGGGATTGGGATTGTTTTGGCAGCAACAACGACAGCACCAGCGGGTATGACGGCCCGGCTGGAGCAGCGCGAAGGCGTAACCGGTGAGGTCCTGGACTACCACGCCCTCAACGCGATGCTGAACCTGTACGGGCCGAACGGCGAGATCCAGTTCGACAAGGATCGCGAGGCCGCGCACCAGTACTTCCTGCAGCACGTCAACCAGAACACCGTCTTCTTCCACAACCTCGACGAGAAGCTCGACTACCTCGTCGAGGAGAACTACTACGAGCCCGAGGTGCTGGACCAGTACAGCCGGGCCTTCGTGAAGAAGCTGTTCCAGCAGGCCTACGCCAAGAAGTTCCGGTTCCCCACCTTTCTCGGCGCGTTCAAGTACTACACCTCCTACACCCTCAAAACCTTCGACGGGAAGCGCTACCTCGAGCGTTTCGAGGACCGGGTGTGCATGGTCGCGCTCACCCTCGCCGCGGGTGACGAGGTACTGGCGAGCAAACTGGTCGAGGAGATCATCGACGGCCGCTTCCAGCCCGCCACCCCCACCTTCCTCAACTCCGGCAAGAAACAGCGCGGCGAGCCGGTGTCATGTTTCCTTCTTCGCATCGAAGACAACATGGAATCCATCGGGCGTTCCATCAACTCGGCGCTGCAGCTGTCCAAGCGCGGCGGCGGGGTTGCGTTGCTGCTCAGCAATATTCGTGAGCACGGGGCGCCGATCAAGAAGATCGAGAACCAGTCCTCCGGTGTCATCCCGATCATGAAGCTGCTCGAGGATTCGTTCTCCTACGCCAACCAGCTCGGGGCACGGCAGGGCGCGGGTGCGGTGTACCTGCACGCCCACCACCCCGATATCTACCGTTTCCTCGACACCAAGCGGGAGAACGCGGACGAGAAGATCCGTATCAAAACCCTCTCGCTGGGGGTGGTGATCCCCGATATCACCTTCGAACTGGCGAAGAAGAACGAGGACATGTACCTGTTCTCGCCGTACGACGTGGAACGGATCTACGGTAAGCCGTTCGCCGATATCGACGTCACCGAGAAGTACTACGAGATGGTCGACGACAAGCGGATCCGCAAGTCGAAGATCAAGGCGCGCGAGTTCTTCCAGACGATCGCCGAGCTGCAGTTCGAATCCGGCTATCCGTACATCATGTTCGAGGATACGGTGAACCGGGCCAACCCGATCGCCGGCAAGATCACCCATTCGAACCTGTGCTCGGAGATCCTGCAGGTTTCCACCCCGTCGGTGTACAACGATGATCTGACCTACGCCGAGGTGGGCAAGGACATCTCCTGCAATCTGGGGTCGCTGAACATCGCCAAGACCATGGATTCGCCCGATTTCGCGCAGACCATCGAGGTCGCGATCCGGGCGCTCACCGCGGTTTCCGACCAGACCCATATCTACTCGGTGCCCTCGATCGAACAGGGCAACAACTCCTCGCACGCCATCGGTCTCGGGCAGATGAATCTGCACGGGTATCTGGCGCGGGAGCGGATCCACTACGGGTCCGAAGAGGGCCTGGATTTCACCAACATCTACTTTTACACCGTGGTGTACCACGCGCTGCGTGCCTCGAATCTGCTTGCGCAGGAACGCGGTACGTACTTCGGCGGGTTCCCGGAATCGAAGTACGCCAGCGGTGAATACTTCGACAAGTACACCGATCGGGTGTGGGAGCCGAAAACCGACCGGGTCGCGCAACTGTTCGCCGACGCCGATATCCACATCCCGACCCAGGACGATTGGCGGCAGCTGAAGGCCGCGGTCATGGAACACGGTCTCTACAACCAGAACCTGCAGGCCGTCCCGCCGACCGGCTCGATCTCCTATATCAACCACTCCACCAGTTCCATCCATCCGGTGGCGTCGAAGATCGAGATCCGCAAGGAAGGCAAGATCGGCCGCGTCTATTACCCGGCCCCGTACATGACCAACGACAACCTGGACTACTACCAGGACGCGTACGAGATCGGCTACGAGAAGATCATCGACACCTACGCCGCGGCCACCCAGCATGTGGACCAGGGCCTGTCGCTGACCTTGTTCTTCAAGGACACCGCCACCACCCGCGACCTCAACCGCGCCCAGATCTACGCCTGGCGCAAGGGCATCAAAACCCTCTACTACATCCGCCTCCGGCAGATGGCTCTCGAGGGCACCGAGGTCGAGGGCTGCGTGAGCTGCATGCTCTGACGTCCTGGACGCATATGCCTCGTGCGTTGCCGGCGACCGGTGCCACCTCCGTAGTGGGTAGGTGGCGCCGGTCGCCGTCCCGCCACCTCTCGTGCGGGTACTGAACAGCATCGACCGCTATCTTTGGGTGCATGACGAGGACGATCGGCCAAGCCGAGCTACGCAACGGCTGCACGGGTGTGATGGACGCTCTGGAAGCCGGGGAGGATTTCGTCATTGCCCGCAACGGGCGGCCTGTGGGCGAACTGCATCCGATAGCCCCGCGAAACAACCTCTGACGGCCGAACTGAAGAAGCGTCTCGCCAGGTATGCGGGTACCGTGAACGCTGCGGATGAACGTGCGGAAATCGACGCCGCATTCGGGGAGGGCAGGCCGGATGACTGAACCGAGTGCGACGTTTCGTTGCCCCGCCGGCCTGCTCGGCGCTGGTGCACTCATCGCCCCCACCGACAATCGCCTCGTCGAATGATCTGCCGTTGTTCACCCGCAATGCGGACGATTTCAAAGGTTTGGATCCATTGCTGACAGTGGTTCCGCTCTGAAAATTCCGCCTCGTGCACTACGGCCCAGTTCAGCCGAAGCCGCTGGGCCTTTCGTGTGGCCGGCTCGTACCCGGCGGCCGGTACGCGACGTCAATCGCCGAGCCACTGCGTGGCATCGAGCCGGAACGCGTTCGGTGCGGCCACGGTGCGCAGGCCGTCTTCCATCGCACGTAGCTGTTGCTCGCCCAGCGTCCGCGCCCACTGCTCGCGCAATCGGTCGAAGATCGCGGCCGAGCGGGCGAGCATGTCGTATCCGTGCGCGGTGAGGCGAACGAGCCGGCGGCGCGCGTCGGCGGGGTCGGTGCCGCGTTCCGCGTAGCCGAGTGCGATGAGCCGGTCGACGGTTTTGCCCGCGGCCTGTTTGGAGATGCCGAGCCTGCGGCCGATATCGCTGGCGGTCGCGCCATCGGGTCCGATGGCCTGCATGGCGAAGCCGTGGGCGGGTCGCGCGCCGGGATGGCCCTGACGTGCCAGTTCCTCGTGTAGTTCGTCGATGAGAGTGCGGAATCCTGCCAAGAGGAGTAGGGGCAGTTCGTAGCCTGCCCGGAGGTGGTCCGCGTTTTCCCTGGTCATGACGTGGCCTTGGCATAATGGACAACCTGGTTTACTATCAATTCGTCAACCATGTTGTCCATACTAGGAGGCCGAGATGTTCGCCCCGCATACAGTGGAAACCGCCCCGGAGGGCTCGCGCGCGACGATGGCCGCCATGGCCGATACCTGGGGCGGCGTGGTACCCGACGCTGTGGCCCGGCTCGCCGCCTCCCCGGAACTGCTGACCGGATTCCTGGATATGACCGCCCGATTCGACCAGTGCACGCTGGACCCGATCGCGCGCGAAGTGGTCATCATGACGGTGGCGGTACACAACGACTGTCATATCTGCATCGCCCAGCACGCCGGGAAACTGCGCAAACTCGGCGGCGCACCGGAACTCGTCGCGGCCCTGCGCGAGCGGCGGGCCCTCGCCGACGAGCGTCTCGAAGCGGTCCGGGAATTCACCCTCGCGGTCATGGCTGCCGCCGGCGGCATGGATTCCAGTGCCGTCGAGGCATTTTCGGCCCACGGATACACCGAGCGCAACGCACTGGAGGTCGTCCTGGGTGTCGGGACCTACACGATCTCGACGTTCGCCAACCGACTCGTCAGGGCCGTGTAGAGCGGTCTGCCCGGGTGCGGCCGCCGGGCCGCTACCCGAGCCGGGTTCGCCGGGAGGTGGAATCCGAACAGCTGCCGCTCATCCGCGTTCCGCAGTACTGTTGGTCGGTGTACGGCCCGCGGGGCGGCCACGATGATCGAGGGTGGGGTATGGCTGGAACTACGCCGATGGCACCGATTACCGAGCACGGGATAGCCGGGGTCCGGTGCGCGGTCTACGACAGCGAACCGGCCGGCCGCTCGGAGGCCGTGGTGTTCGTGCACGGCAATCCGGGCCCGATGGACGATTGGGCGGAGCTGATACCCGCGGTGGCGGAGTTCGCGCGGGTGATCGCCATGGATCTGCCGGGGTTCGGGCGCTCGGAGCGGCCGCGCTCGTTCGAGCACAGCATCGCCGGGCATGCACGGTTCCTCGGCCTGCTGCTCGACGAACTGGGTGTCGAGCGGGCGCATCTGGTCCTGCACGATTTCGGCGGTCCGTGGGGACTGCGCTGGGCGCTGGACCATCGCGACCGGCTGGCCGGGTTGACCCTGATCAACACCGGCGTGCTCGACGGCTACCGCTGGCACCGGTACGCACGGATCTGGCAGACCCCGGTTCTGGGTGAGCTGTTCCAGTTGGTGAGCAACAAGCGCGCCATGCACGCCGCCCTCAACCGCGACAATCCTGTCCCGCTGCCGCACTCCTATATCGACCGCGTCGACCGCTACGCGGACCGGGCACACAAACGCGCAGTCCTCGACCTCTACCGAAACTCCCGCGACCCGAGCAGCGCCTTCCCGGAAATGCACTCGGACATTGCCGGAAAAGAGAGCCTGCCGGTCTGTGTGATCTGGGGCGACGGCGACCCCTACATTCCCGTCCGGTTCGCCCGGCAGCAGCGGAATTTCTTCCCCGAAGCCGAAATCCACATCCTCGAAGGCCTCGGTCATTGGCCGTTCATCGATGATCCGCAGGCAGTTCTCACTCCGCTGACGGCGTTCCTCCGCGCGAGCGTGCGCGCATGATGCGGCGTCAGGTGCAGGACGGGCCGGCGGAAACACCGTCGCGACGGCCTCGTTGAAGAAACGGCTCGCCGGATTCACGAGCATGGCGAACGCCGCGGACGGGCGTGCGGAGATCGACGCTCTCTTCGGAGAGGGCAGGCCGGACGACGGTATTCACGCCGTGCAGGGCAGGTGAACCGGGGCCGCGCACGGCCGCGGCCCCGGGTTGCCGGTCAGGTGAGCGCCGGGAGGACCTCGCGTTCCAGGAGTTCGATACCGCTGGTGTCGTAGGCCGCCTCCGGGAAGTTGAAGATGGCATAGCCCAGGCCGCGATCGCGGACGGCGGACAGTTTCTCCACGATCTGTTCCGGGGTGCCGACGGCGGCGCCGCCGTCGGTCAGGTTGTCGATATAGGCGCGTGCCTTCTCCGCGCCGAGGACCTGGGCGATCCGCGCCGCGGTCTCGGATTTGCGCTGCTCGACTTCGGCCTCGGTGGCGCCGATGACGACATTGAAGTTGGCGCTGCGCACAATGGCGTCGAAATCGGTGCCGACGTCGGCGCAGTGGTCGCGCAGGATCTCCGATTTGCGGGTGAACTCCTCGGGGTTACCGGCGAAGTTCGTGTAGTTGGCGTATTTCGCGGCGATCCGCAGGGTTTTCTTCTCGCCGCCGCCGGCGATCCACAATGGGATCCCGCCTTCCTGCAGCGGTCGGGGTCGCACGATCGCGCCGTCGACCTGGTAGTACTTGCCGTCGAGGGTGGCGGTGCCCGAACTCCACGCCTGCCGGAAGATCTGCACGCCCTCGTCGAGGCGGCCCAGCCGCTCCCCGGCGGTGGGGAAGCCGTACCCGTAGGCCCGCCATTCGTGCTCGTACCAGCCGCCGCCGATACCCATCTCGGTGCGGCCGCCCGAGATCAGATCGACGGTCGCCGCGACCTTCGCCAGATAGGCCGGGTTGCGATAGCTCATCGCCGTACACATCTGCCCCAACCGCACCCGGGACGTGGTGGCCGCGAAGGCCGACATCAGGCTCCACGCCTCGTGGGTGGCTTCCTCGCTGGGCTCCGGGACCGTGTGGAAGTGGTCGTACACCCACAGCGACTCCCACACCGGGTTCGCGTCGGCGCGGGCCGCGAGCCCCCGCATCACCTCCCACTGTGCGGCGGGGTCGATACCTACCAGATCCAACCGCCAGCCCTGGGGGATGAAGATTCCGAAGCGCACAGCACTCTCCTCAGTTGTCGGGCCCGCGGGCCACACGAGACATACCTCGGTCTCCACTCTGTCGCCCGATCGCTGTCCGGGCAACGATTCGGCGCCCGGCGCGCGTAATGGGCGCGAGGGCCGACCGGCGACCGATCTCGATATCGAGCCGGCCCTCGACTACGACGTAGCGTCACGCCGCGGGCACACCGCCGGCCGCGGGTGTCGTGGATGTTCAGCCGAGCCGGTAGAAACGCCAGAACCCGAAATCTTCGATGGGCAGCACATCGAATTCCGGGAAACCGGCCTCGAGCGCATAACCCCGTAAGGTCGCGGGCCGCATCACCGTGCCGGTTCCCACGCTCGGTGGGCTCGACATCCCGTCGGGCAGGCAGACGAACAGGCTGAAGCCGTACATGAGCCGTTCCAGTTCGTCCCCGCCGGGCGCGAACTCCGGCGCGACCGCCTCGTCCATCACCACCATCATCCCGCCGGGCCGCAGCGCCCGGCGCACGGACGCCAGTACCTCGACCGGACGGGGCATATCGTGCACGCATTCGAACGCGAACGCGATATCGAACCCGCCCGCCGCCAGCTGCCCGGCATCCGCCACCACGAAATCCGTCCGATCCGCAACCCCTGCCGCGGCGGCATTGGCGAGGGCCATCCGTACCGACGGCGCGTCGATATCGACGCCCTGCACCCGGGCCGCCGGATAAGCGCGCGCCAAAGCGATGGCCGACCAGCCCCCACCGCAGCCGACGTCGAGTATCCGTGCGCCCTCGGCACGCAGGACGCTCGCCACCTCGGGAACCCCGTTCAACGCGTCCGCGAGCCGGTGCTCGTACCAGGGCCGGTTACCGTCGGCCTGCGCCTCCCGCGCGTCGTCGCCGAGATCGTCCCAGCTCACCCCGCCACCGGTGCGATAGGCCTCGAGGAGTTTCGGCAGCACCGGCCCGGTGGCGCCGAACAGCCGGCTGAACGGTGCCAGGTAGTCGAGGCTGTTCTCATCGGTGAGCACTTCCGCGGTCCCGGCCGGGATGGCGAATACTCGCTCGTCGGCGGAGCCGTCCCGGTGCACGGTCAGCAACCCCGTCACCGCCTGCTGTTCCAGCCACTCCCTGGCGTACCGCGGATGGGTCGCGGTGCGCTCGGCCAGTTGCGTGGCTGTCGCCGGGCCGTCGTCGGCGAGGCTGCGATACCAGCCCAGCCGGTCGCCGACGAAGATCGCCAGCATATCGACGGCGCCGAGGACCGCATGGAAAACCCGGTCGGCCACGGCCGTCGCGGAAGCCCTGTCGGTGTCCATGCCGCCACTATCCTCCGCCACCGGCATCCTGTCAGCTAACCGGAGGCGGTGACCCTGCGGCGGCCGGACGTCGGACCATCGCGCAACCGCGTGGCGGTCGGCTCGATTACCGTGCCGAGCCCGCGATGCGAGGACTTCGCACCGGAGAGAATGCGGCAGGATGCGGGTGGTGCCGTGGACTTTTCCGGGCGAACATCCGCCGGTCCGCTGTTATAGTTCAGCATCATCCGGCCGCCGGAATCGTTCCCGGGAGGAGTTCGACCGCGGCCGAAGTCGGTTCGATCGGGAGGGAAGACCTGTTGAGCGTCGCCGAAGGTTCGACCTTCGCCGGCTATCGGATCCAGCGCCGCCTCGGCAGCGGGGGTATGGGCACCGTGTACGCGGCTATCCATCCGCGGTTGCCCCGGACGGACGCGCTGAAGGTGCTCTCCGATTCCCGCGCCGGCGATCCGGAGTTCCGCACCCGATTCCTGCAAGAGGCCGAACTGGCCGCGCGAGTACAGCATCCGAATCTCGTGGCGGTGCGCGACCGCGGGGAATCCGAAGGCCGGCTGTGGATCGCCATGCAGTACGTGGAAGGCGTGGATCTGCGGGAGCTGATCCGGCGCGGACCGCAGGTGCTCGATCCCGCCCGCGCCGTCCGGATCATCACCGAGGTCGCGCAGGGTCTGGACGAACTGCATCGGGCGGGACTACTGCATCGCGATGTGAAACCGGCCAATATCCTGGTCACCGAACAGGCCGACGGAACAGACCGGGCCCTGGTCACCGATTTCGGGATCGCGCGGACTGCCGACGACGCCGAGACGATCTCGGGATCCGGTGGGTTCGCCGCGACCCTCGCCTACGCCGCGCCCGAACAGTTGCGCGGGGATCCGGTGGATCGGCGCGCCGATATCTACGCCCTCGGCTGCACCCTCTACCAGATGCTCACCGGCAGTGTGCCGTTTCCCCGGCACAGTCCGGGCTCGGTGCTCTACGCGCATCTGCACGAGCCGCCGCCGCAGCCCTCGCGGGTGAATCCGCGGGTCGCGCGGGCCTTCGATCTGGTGATCGCCAAAGCCATGGCGAAGCGTCCGGAGCATCGTTATCCGAGTTGCGCCGCGCTGGCCGCGGCCGCGGCGACCGCGCTGGCGGCGCCGGTCACCGCACCGGCCGGGCCCCGCACCCGGCCGCGGCGGGGCCGGGTGCCGGTCGCGCTGGCCGGTCTGCTGGTTTTCGCGGTGACCGCGGCGTTCCTGTGGTCGTGGACGAGCGAGCCGGCGGTTTCCCGGGCGGTCGAACCGGTGGCCGTGACCGCGGACCCGGCGCACTGGGGCGGCTATGCCTATATCCCACAGACCTTTCCGGAGTTGCTTCCGCCCTGGCCGTACGGGGCGGGCTATCAGGACCTGTCGAACTGCACCCCGCAGAGCGAGGACTACGAAAGCCTTCCACTGGACGGCTCGGTCGCGGTGGCCCGGCTGTTGTGCATCGGTGATCGGGACCCGGTCGAATCCGTCGAGATCGTCTGCAACGCCGATCGTTCCCCGATCGGCCTGCAATTCCCGCCCCGCCGCCCGGAGGGTGACGAACATTGGACGCGTGCCAGTGGTACGGGGCATGTGTTCTGGGGGAGTTCGTATTTCGCACCGGCCGGAACCGATACCGGTCCCCGGTGGTGGGGCGTGCTGGAGGTCTACTTCGACGATCCCGGTCGTAACTTCTGCCGGGTGGAGGTCGTGGGTGAAGGCCCCAGTGGGCGGGTCCTGCTGGAGAGGTGGTGGCCCGATGCGCCGCTGTAATCGCCCGGGCAGCACGGGAATCGCCGCGGTACTGCTGGTTGCCACCCTGCTGTCGGGATGTGCCGGGCGCCCGGCCGACGCGATCGATCTCGCCACGCTGGACACCGGCGCCTACGGCGTCGAACCGCTGGAGGTACCGGACAGCGGCGATCCGCGCCGGGGCCACATCCTGGAATCGGTCCGGATGGCGGAATTCCTCATCGACCCGGTCGAGGTGGACCCGGTACTGCGCAGCTCCGCCGATGCCGTGGGGCTCCTACCGCTACCGACGCCTGCCAAGGTCGCCTCGGTTGTGCTCGCCGAGCAGGTCGGTGACGTACTCGAACGGCACGGAATGCTGGCCGGTGCCGTGGTGACCGGAGCCGATATCGACCCCGAGATGTACAACCCCGCAATAGGCTCGACGCGGGCTCTGCTGGTGCTGGTGATGCGCTTTCCCGATTCCGGGGCGGCGCAGCGGGCCGCGCAGGAGATCGATGCGGTCGATGCCGCTGTGAACCGGGACAACGTGGCGGTCGATATTCCGGAGCACCCTGCGGCGCACGGTCATTGGCGTCCCGGGGTGCCCACCCTGGCGGCCTCGGCAGCCCACGAATCCTATGTGGTCAATGTCCTGGCCGGGGATACCACGCCCGATCCGGCGGTGCTGGGTGACCTGGCCGCACGGGCCATCGACGCGCAGATCCACCGGCTACGGGATTTCGTACCGACCCCACCCGACCGGATAGCGGCGCTGCCGCTCGACCCGGAAGGCCTGGTCCGCCGGATGATTCCGCAGGCGCCGCGGCGCTGGGAGTATCCCGCGGTCACCGCGATGTCCGGACAGCGCACCGCCGGTTGGGCGGCCACGGCGCAGGTGAGCGGAGTGTCCTTCGGTCCACGGGCGACCTATCTGCGCAGCAACCGGAAAGAGCGCGGCGGCGTGGAGGCGAGCGCGGTGAGCGGTTTCAATCAACTTCGCCGATATTCCGATCCGGCGGCTGCGCGCACGGCGTTCGACGGGCAGGTCCGCTTCAATCTCGACGGCGGATTGCGTCCGGTCGAAGGGCCGGCGGGTGTTCCCGACGTGCGCTGCCTGGAGAGCTCCGATCTCGATCTGCTCTCCCTCACCCGGTTCGTCTGTCATGTGTACTACGACCGCTACCTCGTCACGCTGTTCGCCCGGGAAATAGGTAGCGCGCGGCAGCGGGCGGCGGCGCAATACGGTCTGCTGGTGAACGGTGGGTAGGCGATGACCGGAACATGGGCTCCCGGAACGGTGGTCGGGGGATATCGGATCGAGCGAGTACTCGGCGGCGGTGGGATGGGCACCGTGTACCTGGTCGCGCATCCCAGGCTGCCCCGGCAGGACGCGCTGAAGGTGCTGGCCCCTGAACACGGTGCCGATCCGGAATTCCGGGCCCGGTTCCTGCGGGAGGCCGAACTGCTGGCCCGGCTGGATCATCCGAATATCGTCGCCATTCGCGATCGCGGTGTGCAGGATGAATTCCTTTGGCTGGCCATGCAATTCGTGGACGGTATCGATGCGGCCGAACTGTTGCGCCGCAACCCCGGAGGTCTCGCGCCGGCGGTGGTGGCACATATAGCCCGGGAAGTTGCCCAGGGTCTGGACGAGGCGCACCGGGCCGGTCTGTTACATCGCGATGTGAAGCCCGCCAATATCTTGCTCGAACCACGACCCGGCGGACCGGATCGGGTGTATGTGACCGATTTCGGTATCGCGCGGCCGGCCGAGGGCACCTCGCTGACCGAGACGGGCACCGTCTTGGCGACGCTCGCCTATGCCGCGCCGGAACAGCTCAGGGGCGCGGCGGTAGATGCGCGCGCCGATGTGTACGCCCTCGGCTGCACCCTGTACGAACTGCTGGTCGGCACCAAGCCTTTTCCTCATGGGGACGCTGTCGCGGTGATGCGCGCGCACTTGGCGGAAACACCGCCGCGCCCGTCGGTGGCCGATCCGCGCCTACCGGTCGCGGTCGACGAAGTGTTCGCGACCGCGCTCGCCAAGGATCCGGCGCACCGCTATCCGTCGTGCGGTGCACTGGCCCGGGCCGTGGCCGAGGCGATTTCCCCGGGTACGGCCGGAACTCCGCCGCCCGCCTCGAAGAATCACCCGGCCGCTTCGCCGGATCGGCCGTTCGTACCGCGACCGCTGCCGGACCTCACCCCACCGCCACCTGCCCGGCGTTCCGCTCTGCTCCTCGCCGGTGCCGCGGTCGCGCTCGTCCTGGTGGTCGTGGTCGGGGTGGTGGTGCTGAGCGGCGGCGGTGATCCGCCGGGGTCCGAGGGGACCGCCGCCGGCGTCACCACCCCGACGGTGGCCGGGCCGGGCCCGGCGACCTGGGGTCAATACAGTGCCGTGGTCGCCGAGTTCCCCGATCTGCTGCCACCGGCACCGATCTCCGGCGGATACCAGGGGCTGCGCTGTGAACCGGTGAATCAGGAGGCGGTCCGGATCGAGATATCGCAACCACTGGATTCCATGATCCGCCTGGGCTGTGACGGCAACAGGGATCCGCTCGTCGTGCTGTCGGTGCTGTGCAATGCGAACCGCACCCCCACCGGTATTCGTGCATTTTCCTATATGACGAACGTCCGCGAGGAAGCCTGGGAACGGCCGTCCGGACGTGGCCGTTTGATCTGGGGTGACAGCCGGCTCGACAGCGGTAGGCAGGTCGGGGACCTGCTGGTTCAGTTCGACGATCCCGAGCGGAACTTCTGCAGTCTGCTGGTGTCGGGCGGGGCCTCGGGACAAGAACTCGTGGACCGGTGGTGGCGTGATGCACCGGTGTGATCGAGGGGGAGAGGTCATGATGCGATACCTCCGCCGGGCGCAGGCAACGGTTTCCGAGGAGGCGCCATGACCGGCGCCGGCGAAGTGACCATCGCCGAGATGGTGCCGGGTGGATCGCTCGACGGTACGCGGACGGTCCGGATCGTGGCCGAGATCGCGCGTCAGCTGGCGGAGTACCGGCGGGCCGGACATCCGGCACCCGGGCTGGATATGACGCATATCCTGGTCGCCGAGCAGCCCGGCGCACCCGATACGGTGCGGCTGGCGCCGTTGGCGGCCGTTCCCCGTTATCGTGCGCCCGAACAGCTCGCGGGCGGCCCGGGGGACGAGCGCGCAGATGTGTACGTGCTGGGTTGCGTCCTGTTCGAGATGCTCACCGGCCGAGAACCGTTCCCACCAGGCGATGCGGCTGCGGGCGCCGCACCGCCTGCGGTCACCACCGTGAACCCCTGGGTACCGGCGGCTTTCGATACGGTTGTCGCGAAGGCGCTGGCTGCCGATCCCGCCGGGCGCTATGCAGATGGCGCCGCGCTGACGGCCGCAGCGTCGGAGGCCGCGACGCCCCGGCCGGATACCGGACCGCCACCGGTAGACCGGCGGCGGCGGATCGCCGTGTATGTGTCGGTTGCCGTGGTGGCGGTGCTGATCGCGATTGTTGCCGTGACGGTGGTGCGCCGGCCCGCCGCACCGCCGCCGAGTGCCGCGGTGAGTACGGAAACCCGATCCCCGGAACTGAAGGCGGCACTATGGGGTTCGTACGTGTTCGTCGCCGATGCTTTTCCGGATCTGCTGCCCGCCTCGGTGGACGGGGTCGGCTATCAAGACCTGCTCGAATGCCGGGCGGTCGACAAGACGCTGCAGACGGTGTCGCTCTACGACCCGCCGGTGGTGGGCGCGGTGGCGTGTTTCGGCAATTACGACCCGGTGGTGCTCGTCATCGCGACCTGCCGGGCCGATCTGACACCGATCGACCCCGAGCCGCACCCCTGGGATGTCACCGGACAAGAACGCTGGACACGGCCGTCCGGGTCGGGCCGGCTGGTCTGGGGTGAGATCGACACCGTCGGCGGTGAGCGGCGCGGCCGCCTCGATGTGCTCTTCGACGATCCGGGCCGCGACCACTGCCGGCTCGAAGTGAACGGTGTCGGGACCGGTGCCCAACTCCACGATCGGTGGTGGCCCGATGCACCGCTCTGATATCCGAACCCACCGGGTGCCGGGTGCCGTCGCCGCGATACTCCTGGCCGCCGGAATCCTCTCGGGGTGCACGGTAGACGGGAATCCTGTGCCGTCGTTGCCGGACCCGGCGGCCCTCGATACCGGCCCCTACGGCCTCGAACCGCTGGTTGCTCCGGACAACCACAACGAGAAACACGGACGCATTCTGGAGTCGATGCGACTGGGCGAGGCGGTCATCGACCCGGTGGAGGCCGATCCGAGCCTCACCTTCGGACTGGGCAACACCGCTTCTGTCCCCATTCCGACCCCGGCCGCGGCCGGTTTCCTGGCGCGCCCCGTGCGCGCGGTGCTCGAGCGGCACGGAATGCTCGCCGGCTTCTCCGTAGGCGGAATGGACCAGGGGATCAAGCCCGAGCTGGCGGTGGGCCGGGCCCGGCTGCTGACCGTTCAGCTCCTGCGCTTCCCCGACGACGAATCCGCGCGGCAGGCCGCCGCCGAGATCGATACCACCGACGCCGCGGTGAGCACCGACAATGTGGGCATCGAGATCCCGAATCATCCGGATGCGCACGCGCATTGGCGCCCGGCCGTGCCGACACTGGCCGCCGGTCTCGCGCACGGGCCGTTCGTCATCAGCGTGCTGGCGGGCCATACCGCCCCCGACGCCGCGGTGCTCACCGGTCTGGTGGACGCGGCGTTCACCGCCCAGATACGCCGGCTGGCGGATTTCGTGCCGACTCCACCCGATCGCATCGCCACCCTGCCTCTCGACCAGGACGGTATGCTCGCCCGCCTGCTCCCGGAGGCGCCCGGTGTGTGGCCGTATCCGGTGGTGGTCACCGACCGGAGCGACCCGAATGCCGGCTGGCGGACCGGGTTCGACGTCCGCGGGGTGGTGTACGGTCCGCGCGCGGGTCTTCGCTGGGGTGAGTGGGAGAAAACCGGGGAGGGCCGGGGACTGGTGCTGGCGGTGAACGGCCCACATCAGCTGGTGCGGCATCCGGACGTGGTAGCGGCCCGCAACGGTTTCACCGATACCGGCGAGATGGAGGCCGGCGAATCCGGTGTCGCCGCGGCCCCGGCACCGTTCGGGCTGCCGGATGCCCGCTGCCTGGAATCACTGACGGTGCCACCGCACCAGGCGCGGTTCGCCTGTCGCGTGCTGTACCGCGAATACGAGGGGATCGTCTTCGGCCGGACGATCCGCGACACCCAGCAGCGCGCCGCCGCCCAGTATGTACTGCTGGTGCGCGCCGATCAGGCGGACGAGTGACCGACCCCCGGCCCGGCAGCGTATTCGCCGGATACCTGATCGAACGCGTCCTGGGTGGTGGCGGTATGGGGACGGTGTACCTGGCGGCGCATCCGCGACTGCCCCGGCACGACGCGATCAAGGTGCTGTCCGCCGAACACAGCGCGGACCCGAACTACCGGGCGCGGTTCATCCGGGAGGCGGAGCTCACCGCGCGGCTGAACCATCCGAATATCGTCGCCGTACACGATCGCGGTGTCGAGGACGGCCGGCTCTGGATCGCCATGCAGTACATCGCGGGTACCGATGCGGCGGCCCTGGTGCGCGCCGGGATCCACACCGATCCGCGACGGGCGGTGCAGATCGTGGTACAGGCGGCACGCGGGCTCGACGAAGCCCACCGCGCCGGGATGGTGCATCGCGATATCAAACCCGCGAACCTGCTGGTGGATTCGACTCCGGGGCGCCCCGACCGGGTCCTGGTCACCGATTTCGGGATCGGCCGGTCCGCGAGCGAATCCACCGCGCTCACCGAAGAGGGCGCGGTCCTGGCGACCCTCGCGTACGCGGCGCCCGAGCAGCTGCGTGGTATGCGTGTCGATCCACGCGCGGATATCTACGCGCTGGGTTGCACCCTCTACGAATTGGTGACGGGGGCCAAGCCTTTCCCGAGGCCCACCCCCGCCGCGGTGATCAATGCCCATCTGTCCGATCCGCCGCCCCGGGCGAGTGCGGTGAATCCCGGATTACCGCCGGAACTCGATCTCGTCATCGCGCACGCCCTGGCGAAGGATCCCGATCACCGCTTCGGCAGTTGCGGGGCGCTCGCCGCCGCCGCCGAGGCCGCGCTGTCGGGAATCCGGCCCGCCGCGCCGCTACCGGGGAACCGGCACGGTGGCACACCCACGCCGGATATCACCCGCACCCCCGCCGTACCCGATTCCTGGCACGGTACAACCGCGCTACCGGACGGCAGCTCCGCCGACCCATGGCGGTATCCCCCCGATCCGGGGGCCGGAACCCGTGGGGCGCAGCGCCGCCGGTCCGGCCGAGCCGCGGCGGTGCTGGGTGCGCTGCTGCTCGCGCTCGTCCTCGTCGTGGTGATCGTCACCGTATCGACCAGGGACGATGCGGGCACGGATACGGCGGCCTCGCCGGCCACGACATCCACCGCCGCTACCACGACCTCCGTTCCGCCGGTGGCGGGCTGGGGTAGCCATACGTATATCGCGCAGGCATTTCCCGGTCTGCTACCGGCAGCTCCGGAGGAAGCCGGGTACGGCGGGATCCGCTGTAGCGCGGTCGACGGCGATCGCCGGCCGGTGGATGTGAGCCGGCCGGCGACCGGCGTGAACCAGCTCTCGTGCAACGGTGACAAGAACCCGCTGCACGTCCTCCGGGTGCACTGCAGCGCGAATCGTATCGCGATGCCAGAACCCGGCTTGACCGGCGATGTGACACCTACCGGCCGGGAGCACTGGGAACGGAACTCGGGGACCGGGGAAATCGCCTACGGTGATCTGCCCGCACCGGACGGCACCCCGTCGGGTGGTCTGGCCGTGCGCTTCGACGGCCTCCGGGCGCACTGCCTGCTGCGCGCCTTCGGCGGTACCTCCGGCCGGGACCTGGTCGACCGGTGGTGGGCCGCGGCGCCGATCTGACCTCCGGCGCCGGTCGCCGCACAGTTCCCACGGACACGCCCGGGAGTATGAAACGCCGTGTGACGAACGTTGCGATGCGGACATCCCCCCGCGGGGATGTATCCTGCACAGGAATGCGTTCGCATTCATTGACTATTGATCCGGATGAGCGGCGCGCCCCAGCGCGCGGCGGCTACCGAGTAGGAGGTGGTGTTGCAATGCGCAGCGAACCTCCCAGTCGAAGGCCGCGCGGCGCCGTCCGTCCGCGTTTCCGCTAGCAACTGCTGCCGGCGGAGCGGCCCGGCTCGGCGCCTCGCGGTGTGACTTCACTCGAATCACTCGCAAATCAACGCTGTGCCGAGGACCTCTCATGTCGCAGATCGAACTCATCGAAGCGCCGACGACGCTGTCGGAATCCCTCCAGAACGTGGTCGAAAGCCACCGCGTGGATGCCGCGCTGCATTGGCTGGACAATCATCCGCCGCACGTCATCGCCGACGAGCTCGCGCGCATGGACGCGGTCGAGGCCGGGGTGGCGTTCCGGCTCCTGGACAAAGACCTGGCCCTGGCGGTGTTCGAGGAACTCGAACCCGTCGACCAGCAGCAGATCCTGCAGGGCCTGCGCGATCAGAGCTTCCGCGAACTCGTCGAGGGGATGGCCCCCGACGATCGCGCCCGCATGCTGCGCGAAGCGCCCGCCAAGGTCGCCAAGAAGGCGCTGGCCGGGCTGAGCCCGCGCGAGCGGCGGATGACCGCGGCGCTGCTCGGCTACCCGGAGGGGTCGGTCGGGCGGTACATGTCGCCGGAGGTCGTGGCGATCCCGGGGACCCTCAGCGTCGCCGACGCGCTGCGCACCGTGCGCGCGAAGGGCGCCAACGCCGAAACCGTGTACACCCTGCCCGTGGTCGATGCGGGCCGCCGGTTGCAGGGCATCGTCGAACTGCGGGAACTGGTGCTCAGCGGTCCCGACACGATGGTCGCGGAACTGGTGGTCACCGAACCCGCGTTCGTCCGCGCCACCGATTCGGCGGAGAAGGCCGCGCGTCTGATGCGCGAGACCAACGACATCAACCTGCCGGTCGTCGACAGCGAGGATCGGCTGGTGGGCCTGCTCACCATCGACGACGCGGTCGAGGTGATCGAAGCGGCCGACAGCGAAGACGTCGCCAAGCAGGCGGGTTCGGCGCCGTGGGAAGGGCACTACATGGCGGCGGGAGTTTTCCAGCTCGCCCGCTACCGCGCCCTCTGGCTGATGCTGCTGCTGGTCGCGGCGACGCTCACGGTCAGCGTCACCGGTTTCTTCGAGGCCACGCTCGAACAGGCCGCCCAGCTGGCGCTGTTCATTCCGTTGCTGATCGGCGCCGGTGGTAACGCGGGTGCCCAGGCCGCCACCGCCTGTGTGCGCGCGGTCGCGGTGGGCGAGGTGCGCGGCGGCGACCTGTTCAAGGTGATCTGGCGGGAATGCCGGGTGGGCCTGGTGCTGGGTTCGATGCTGTCCCTGGTCGGCTTGGTGATCGGCGGACTGTTCGTCGGACCCAAGGTCGCGGTGGTCGTCGGGATCACGCTGATCCTGATCTGCGGCTGGGCCGCCACCATCGGCGGCACCATGCCGCTGCTGGCCAAGCGGCTGCGCATCGACCCGGCCGTGGTGTCGGCGCCGATGGTCACCACCCTGGTGGACGCCACCGGCCTGATCATCTACTTCACCACCGCGAAACTGGTTCTCGGCATCTGAGTTCTTCCCGGCTACGCAGCCTTGTTGAGCCTCGCCGCCGCATCGAGCGAGGGCCTCGCGGTTCACGCGTCCGGTGGCCGATCGGACGCGAGTAGGCTGGTCAGCACTGTGCTCCGTCGACCGAAGGAGTGCGAAATGGAGTGGCTCCTCATCGCCGCCGTGGTCGTGCTGGTGATGTTCTTCCTGGTGTGGCGATCCCGGCAGAGCAAGGAACGCGCCGCGACCGAACTGGCCGACGCACTCGCCGATGCCCGCCAGGTCAACGAACGCCTCGGCGGCCAGGTCTACAGCCTCACCGGTAGCAATATCGCCGCCCAGCAGGCACTCGCCGACGCCGCGGAACGTCATACGGCGGCCGGTTCGCAACTCGACCAGGCCCGTAGCCGGGCTCAGGCGCGGCTCGCGAAACAGACCGCGGTCGAGGGCATGTACTACATCCGCGCCGCACGCACCGCCATGGATATGGACCCCGGCCCGCCGGTACCGGAACTCGACGGGCAGGCAGCGGCCGGCAAGGTCACCGAAGACCGGGTGATCGACTTCGAGAACCGCAAGGTCGCCGCCTCACCGCAGCCCTCGTCCGAGACGCCCAACTACTACCCGGGCGGCCGCGTCGCCGGACGACCCGTTCCGGCGGGCTGGTACTCCGAACCCTGGTGGCGACCGGCGATGATCGCCGGCGCCTGGGGTGTGGGGTCGGCGTTGCTGTTCACCTCCCTGTTCTCCGGTATGGCCGGTGTCGGCTACGGCGCCGGCGGCTTCGAAAGCGGGTACGGCGAGGGCTTCCAGGACGGCCTGAACGCGGGCGACCAGGGCGCCGGCGGCGACAGCTGGGGCGGCGATTCCGGCGGCGACTGGGGTGGGTTCGACGGCGGAGGTTTCTGACGTTGTAGGCACTGCCAGGGGGCGCCTACCGCCTATTCACCGCATAATATGCGGTGAATAGGCGGTAGTATCACCGCATGGCGCCCGAATACCGGAGGTACATCTGGCAGCATGCCGAGTGGCCGGCATTCGGGTACGACGCTGCGCGATTGGCGGCTCCGCTCGCGGAGGTCGCCCATCAGCAGGGCCGGCTACTCGGCCGCCTCGCCGAGACCGCCGAAACTGTGCAGGACGAGGCAAGCCTGGCCGTGCTGACCCAGGACGTGGTCAAGACCAGCGAGCTCGAGGGCGAACTGCTCGATGTGGCCTCGGTTCGATCATCTCTCGCACGTCACCTCGGTGTGGAAATCGGCGCGCTCGCGCCCACCGACCGGCATGTCGACGGCGTGGTCGAAATGGTTCTCGACGCCGCGGCGCATCATGACCGCCCGGTCACCGCGGAACGGCTGTTCGGGTGGCACGCCGCGCTCTTCCCGACCGGATACTCCGGCAGAACCCGGCTCACGATCGGCGCCTGGCGCACCGACTCGTCCGGACCCATGCAGGTGGTGTCCGGCGGTTACGGCCGGGAACGCGTGCATTTCGAGGCGCCTCCCGCGGCGCGGCTCGATACCGAGATGCGAGAGTTCCTGGACTGGGTGAACGCCGACGCCACCGAGCCTGCGCTCGTCAAAGCGGGTTTGGCGCATCTGTGGTTCGTCACCGTTCACCCCTTCGACGACGGAAACGGACGCATCGCCCGCGCTGTGGGCGACCTGTGGCTGGCCCGCGCCGACCACAGCTCCCGCCGGTTCTACAGTCTGTCCGCGCAGATCCAGCGAGACCGAGCGGCGTACTACCGGATTCTCGAGCGCACGCAGAAAGGGACACTCGATGTGACCGAGTGGCTCATCTGGTTCCTCGAAACTCTGCATCGCGCCATCCAGCACTCGGACGCGACGGTCGACAAGGTCCTCTCGAAGGCCCGGTTCTGGCGCCACTGGCAGCCTGTCCCGATGAACGACCGCCAGATCACGATGCTGAACCGGCTCCTGGACGGATTCAACGGCAAACTCACCAGTCGGAAGTGGGCGACCATCACCAAATGCTCCCAGGACACCGCACTCCGAGATATCAACGAACTCGTGGATCTCGGGGTTCTCGCGCGGTCCGGCTCCGGCGGCCGCAGCACCTCCTACGACCTGGTGCGTCCGAACTGAAAGATCTTCGATCAGCGCGGATCGACGTCGACCGCCTCGCCGCAGTCGTCCTCCGAGCCGCCGAACTACTATCCGCGCGGCCGTGTCGCCGGACGACCGGTCAGTCCGTGGCCTTCGGATGGGTGCAGCCGCCCGATCACCCCGTTTCGGACTCATCCGGGATGGCCTTCCGGTACAGGGACCGGCCCGAGATCGCCTTCCGGTTCGCTGGTGAGGAGGTCCAGCAGGGCAGGATCGGCGTGTACCTCGGCTGTGTGCCGCCACTGCGCGAGCAGTGTTGCCACCGGCGCGAGATTCTGCAAGCTAGCTGCTCCTTGTACGACAGCAACCAGCTCGGTCAGAAACTCGTCCACGTCGTCATCGGGTAGGAAAACGACCCAGGGGAGCGCTTCGGGCAGTACCGCGCAGACGGCATCGCGATCCACCCGGCGAACGAGTCCGGCAAGAAGTCGTGCGGTGAAGTCGACCACCACGCCTTCGGAGTCGAGCTGTTCGACGCGCATCAAAGCCAGGTCGCCCGCATCTCGGCGGCGTAGTCGCAGTGCGCGAACCCGGTCCAGGAACCCGACGGTTACCGCAGGGCGGTGCAAAAGGTCGCTGAAGGGGACGATGTCGTAGGTCGCGCTCAAAACATCCACACTACCTCGGATGTCAATCGAGCTGGGCCGCCTGCCCGCGTGAAGCTCGGACGGCGTGGGGGCAAATCATCGCCATCGGAAAGCAGATCCGCCACCATCGAAAGGCAGTCCCGCTCATCGAAGCCGGTGACACCGGTATATCTGCCCCACCAGAGGATCGATCCGTGGTCTGGATCGAATTCGATCCAGAACCGGCGCACTGTGGGCATACCCGCCCTCCTCCCACGCACCGACGGCCGAGCGCTCGCCCCACGCTACCGGCGTCCGACGACTCGAGTTTCCCGACGAGATCGATCGGTCATCAGAGGTGGTAGACGCGGACGTCCGGAGCCGGCCAATGCCAGTTGACCGGGCCCCATTGCTTCTTCAGCGCGGTGCGATCTCTGGTGTAGGTGCGCAGAGCGTTTTCGACGGCACCCGGCAGATCGTGCAAGTCCTCGGGGGTCGGCATGCGCAGCACCAGGTGCTGCTTGTTGTGGACGAAAACCAGCTCACCGGCCGGGGAAAAGGATTTCAGGGCGAAATTGGTCAGGGGCTTGAAAGTCTTGGTGGTGGTGTCCAGCGCGCAGCGGAGCACGCCGTCTCGGGTCCAGGCGAAGAGACCGAAGTTGTTCAGGTGGAAGATGTGGCCGCGGTGCGGGTCGGCTACCACGGTGAAATGCTGACCTGGGTACGGGCTGTGGCGCCATTGATCCAAACCGGCCAGTTTCCCCCGCACCGCGCCGTGGTCGTCGAGAAGTAAGAATTCGAAGCTCCGTCCCCGAGTGGCACGACGGGTGAGTCGCTCGAATACGGGAACAACGAACAGATCGTCCGCGAGTACCGCCGGGCGGCCGAGTCCGGCCTCACCCCAGTCGAGGTAGCGGTGACCCGACGGCGATGTCAGCAGCTCGGTCAGCGCGGGCCGCGGGCGATTCGCCAAGCCCACCGGTGCGCCCTCGAACTGCACATGGGGCCGGAGGTCGTCGGTGCTCTGGTGGGCGGGCTCGGGGTCGAGCGAGGCAATCGCCCGGATCGTGGGCTTGTTGTCCGGGGTCAGCGATCCATCGGCGAGCCCGACGATATTCGCCTGGGACGCACCGTATCGGTTCGTGCCGTACTCGGCGGTGACGCACAACAGCCGGCCCGACGGGGTGACGTCGATCGAGCAGGCGAAGGGGTCGCCGGGAACGACTTCCTCGAAGGGTCTTCGGGCCGGTTCGGTGTAAGTCGCCAGGACATCGGTCAGGTGGGGTGAGATCAGCGCAGTGCGGTCCGGGTTCGCGTTTGTTGTGAGTGTGCCGCCGGGCAGTATGCAGAGGGTCTGGAGCAGGCCGTTCGCCGCAGTCGGCAGCGCGCCGCGAGGGTGTTCCGAAGCGGAGACCGCGATCGCGGCGACCGTACCCTCCGGGCTGTACCGGGTAAGGATGACATATCCGAAACTACTTGTTGGCGGATCACTTTCGGAGCCCGCATTCTGCACATACCGCCTCAGCCGGGACAGTGCGTACGTATCCCCCGAAGGGGAGGACACGACATCCCAGGTGATGAAATTCGAGGCCGGTGTATACGGTGCCGACAAATCGAATCGGTGCAGCTCGACCAGTGAACGCGGAATCGGCAGGGGGAGTACTGAACGCATGAACACATTTTCGCCCCACACCCACGATCGCCGATTTCGTGGAACAGCAAACGTAGGCTCCGTCAGCCCAGGCTGGTAACCACCTCCAGCGCGGCGACGGTGCCGCCGAACCACTGTTTGATCAGTCTCCACAAGGTCGGATAGGTGCCGTCTTCCTGTCGTAGACGCAGACCGAAGACGACCTTACCGAGCGTTGTCCGGATCAGTCGCTGGACGAATGTCCGGTGGACGAACGACGCGGCGATACCGGCGAACACACCCGACATGATCGGATTCCAGGGGGGTTCCGGGGAATGATCGAAGGTGTACCACACCGCCAGACCCACTGCGATGTGCGACAGCAGGTCCACCATGAACGCGATCGTAATCAGCGCGTACCGCAGCGACTTCGAAGTATACGAATACTCCCATCCACCGACCATGAGGCCGTCTGTGGCGCTTCTCGTACTGGTGCCGGCGCCCGTGGCGCCACCGGCACGTTTCTTGTGCCTCATAGGGTTCGCGGGGCGCCCGTCCGTAGGCACCGCACAACCGGCCGGCTCGGCGCGAGCGCCGGGAACCGGCGCTATGTTTCGCTGCGGCGTTTGATCAAAGTGCAAGACTGGAACTTTCGCTGTCAGGTGGTGGTTGTGGGAAGGTCACCGATGCCGCCATATCGAGAACCATCCCGCGGTATTGTGGTCCGGCTCCGGGGTCGGCGGTCGACAGCTCCACCACGGCGATCGCAGTGCCGTCTCGGGACGGCACTGTCGCCTCGATCTGGAACACTTCTGGCGCATCATCGGCTGCTGGATAGCTCGCGATTGCCGGTGCGATGTGCTTTGCGGTCCACTCGAAGTAGAGGACTGGGACTGTCGGCGTTTCCACCACCGCAAGCTTTCCCCGTGATTTCGTGGCGGCCTTGGTATGGATCAACTCACTGAGCACCAGCCTCGGATTCCGCTCTTCTCCGTAATCGAACGAGGAAACGGTCAACCAGGAGACAGCTATGCGCTCGATCTCCGATTCTGCCGTTCGGTGCAGACCGATACCGCTGTACAGGGTGTTGTTCGCGGCCAGTGTGGCCAGCATGAAATGTAGTGCTCCCAGTACATTCGGAACGTCGTTGCGAATGTGGCCCGGAACGGACTCGGTGATCATCGGGCCGGCCGTCTGCATGAGCGCGTCGAGATCGCCGAGCGGAATCTCGTTGTACCCGTGGGGGATTTCGATACCGATGGTCGGTGCACGGCGCAATTTGTTGTTCGGCATACCGGTGCGCTAGTCCTCCCCTCCGAGACCGGCCAGGTTGGTCACAGATGAACCGGCCCTGGACAGGATCGCCATCGCCGGCGCGGCGCTGGGCAATGGGGAGGTATCGGCTATATCGGCTACCTGCAGAACCTTATAGACCGGGGCAATCGCCGGAGCGCTCTGCGCCGCTGCGCCGAGAGCCGAATCGACCGGTACTGCCAGGCCTTTCATTACGATACCGGGATCGTGCGCACCCGCTTTCCAGGCATTCAGCATTCCCTCCATACGGCCGACATCGTCCAGCCCACGGATGCCGACCAAAGCAGTCTTGCCCAGGGCGGCGCCGCCGGGAACAACGCTGAGCGCATCGCCGCCCACGGTCAGCCACGCACTCATGTCACCGGACATAAGGCCCTCGCGGATCTGGGGATCAGTGAAATCGAGGGCGAGCGCCCCGGCGCCCGCGGCCAAGGACACACCGAGTGCGATCGCGGAAACCGGTGGTGGAGTGACCAGCGCGAGTAGCCCTGCTACCGAGGCGGTGATGGAGAGTGCGGTATGGATTCCCTCCCGGTGCTCGTCGATCCACTCGCCGATCGCCCCGATCGCATCCTTTATCTTGTCCCAGATGCTCTTGTCGGGTTCGCTCGGGGCGAAATCCTTCGCGGCGGCGTCTAATTCGGAAGCAATCCGTTTGGCGACGTTCTCGTGTTCGGTGGCCAGATCGCGGGCCCGTGCGGCGATCGAATCCTGGGTCCCCAACCAGTTGTCGAGCGCTGTGTTGGCCGCATTGACCCGTGCGGTTGCGGCATTGAGCCGGGTCTGTGCCGCCTGGAGTGCGGCTGGGTCGTCGAACACCTGGTTCGCCAAGCCGAGGTCAGGGTTGGCGTTCGCGTTCTGGACCTCCGTGACTGCCTTGTTGACCTCTGCGGCAGCGACCCCGGCTTCCTGGTCCAGCGCTTTGGCCTGGTCGCGGAATCCGACGAGGGCGGTGTTCCATTCCCCTAGGACTGTGACGGCGCGTTCAAGCGAACTCTGGGCGTAGCCCAGGTCTTGGGCGAGGGTGGCATCGAAGTGACTGCGGAACGCATCACCGGCTTCGCCCCGCCAGACCTCGTCGTTACTGTTGCGCAGCCGGGCGAGCAGGTCATTCGTTTCACGTACCGCATCGGCGGCGGTCTTGATCCGGTTGCTCAGACCGGTGACGTCGTCAGGAACGCCGGGGACTGGGTTGTAGCCGAGGTTCGGGTAGGGGTTGTGGGTCACGGCTGCCCCTGTTCAACTGCAGTGACCGGTGTCCCGTTGACCTGGCCGAGGGCGGCGGCCGTAGTGTTGTCGACCGCCTGGTAGGCGGCAAGGCATTGGTCTACTCCGTCCGCGGTGGTCCGTGAGAGTTCGCCGATGCGTTGCACCCCGAAGCGCCATCGCCGCTGGAAACTGTCGGCGGCGTCGTCGAGAGCCTGGGTGCCGATGCTCGCTGCTCCCACATCGGCCATCGCCTTCAGGGCATCTTCCAGAATTTGTTGCGAATTCCTGAGGCCAGTAACGGTTTTCGTCAATACATCGATATCGACTTGAAGTGGACTCGTCACCCGTCCCCCCATCTGTTCCTGCTGAGCCGACTGGCCGGACGATACCAGCTGGCACTCGGACGAATCAGTCTCACAGGTCGGGGCCTCGGCGCACGCCCGCCGAACCGGCAGATCAGTAGCGAGGCTTCGAGCCTTCCTACGTGCCCTGCGCGTCAAAGCGAAAGACCGACGCCGATGATGTGCGGGGCCGTCAACTTCTCCTGCAGGATCCGCGGATCGCGCCAGGAATCTGCAGGACGGGCCCTGGTTGAGGGGCGGGGGTTGTATCCGGGTATCGCCACGCCGTGACATTCCCGAGCGTCGGCCGGCCTCGGGCGTGCGGGTTCGGATGTCGCGACTGACAGCCGATGAGCGTATGTGCGTGCTCGTCCGGGTCGGTTGCGTGGGTTCGTGAGCGCCGGTAACGTTTGGGCGAGCCGGCAGCAGGGGGCGGAGACGCCGGTCCTCCCCGGAGTCGGACGAGTGGTGGTATCGGCGGTGGAGGTCGGGATGGTGACCGCGGGGAAGCGTAAGGCGTTCATCGCCCTGGTGGGCGGGGCGGTACTGGCGCTGACCGGGTGTGAATCGGCTCCCGAAGGGGAAGCGGCGGAGTCGACTCCCGCCATGGCGCCGGATGCGCCTACCAGCTATGACCCGTGCACGGATATCCCACAGGGTGTACTGGACTCCGAGAATCTCCGGAACAAAAACGACGATGACTTCAGCGGGGGCGGGGTCAAGTGGGAGGGGTGTGGGTGGGTGCAGCCAGATGGCTACGCGGTTGGCATCCAGACAACCAACCTCACACTGCAGATGGTGCGGGACAAGGGCTATCCCGGGACCGTTGAGTTCACCATCAGTGGTCGCAAAGCGATTACTTCGCAACGGCAGGAGACACACACCGATGCATCCTGCAACCTGAATGTTGAGATCAACGGTGGAAGTGTGGAATTCGGACTGAGTAACCCTCCATCAAATCGTAATACCGGTCACCTCGATACTTGCGCTTTGGCTCGGGGCCTAGCCGAGAAGGTAGTACCCACAATTCCGGCTGGTGTGTGATCGCCTAGGTTTTACTGTCTCGGGGAGGTAAGAACTCGTGAGTGAAGAACCTGCGCCGCGGCCGATGGCCAACTTGTTGAACGCGGCGAACGAAGGACAGGTCTCTGTTCAGATGACGCCCGAGGAATTCATCTACCTGGACCGTGACTGTGAGACGTTCAAGTTGGCGATCCGTGATATCCAGCGTAAGGCGGAGCAGATATCGCAGCAGGACCACTGGGGTCTGGGTGAGGCCAACGACTCCTTGATCTCCGCACGCGCAATGGTCGGGCGCTACAAGGTGAAAGCCAAAGGCGCACCGGATGGTAATGCTGTCTGGGAGATCATGGAGCAGCATTATCTGATCGTTGAGGACATCCAGAACGTCTATCGCACCATCCGTGACCGGATCATCGAAGCTGATAGTGAATGGGCGGCCGCGTACAGCTCGGTGAGCGCGAGCCTGCCCGAACGCCCGCCCGTCGTGGTGGCCACTGGCCGCCCGCTACCGGATGGATCCGCCGGATGAGCAACGTACCGGAATACGAGAACCCGATCATCGGGCTCGGCGGGGAGAACCCGAAAGAATGGGACCACGAGCGCATCAAGAATGCCTTCGACCCATTGGTTGTCGACGATGCGAAAGCCCAGTCCGACAAGTACTGGGAGATGCGCGTGTCGTGGGAGGAAGGTGTGGAGACCTTCATCCGGTCCATCAACACCTCGCTTGCCCAGGCTTGGTCCGGCCCGGCCGCCGAGCAGTCCAGGCAGGCCATCAAGGACTACGTGGACAAGCATGCACGTCCGGTGACTCCTGCGCTGGAGGCGCTGTCCAATGGGATCGCCAGTGCTGTCGATGCCATCGTGACCATGAAGAAGAGCGTCGGCAACCCTTTGGACGTCACCGGCTTGGACGGATTCACCAATTGGCTGTTCAGCGAGGACGAAGCCGAGCGGCGAACCCAGGAAGCCCGTACCGCGATGACTACTCACTATGTCAATCCGTTCGGGGAACTGGACACCTTGGTTCCCGTCGTTCCGATTCCGGTCGGGCCGACCTCGACTACCGATATTCCCGCACCTCCGCCGGGAGGCTATCCCACGGGGACCGGAACGCCCTCCACCCCAGGTAGTCCCACCGGCACCACACCCGGGGAAACGCCCACGGGTGAGACGCCCGGCACACCGGAGGATGAGACGCCAGGCGAGACACCCGGAGAAGAGACAACCCAGCCGAGCACAACGACTACTGGCCAGACACCGACGACTCCGACCGGCGCCGAGCCGCCGGGATCCACCACACCCACGGTTCCGGCAGGGACCACTCCGGCCGGCGTCACGACCGGTTCGCCGTCGGGCACACCCGGTACCCCCGGCTCCCCGGGTAGCCCGGAAACTCCTGGTCCAGGGCGTACGGTCCAGGGCACTCCGAGCACGGCCCCAGGGACTCCGGCGGCCACCGCCACAACAGCCGGGGCGCCAGCGGGAACTCGCGGTATGGCTGGTATGCCAATGGGTGCGGCGGGAGCCGGTCGTGGTGCCGGGCAGGACGACGAATCGAAACGCTCCACTCCCGACTATCTGATCAATCAGGAGAACACCGACGAACTGCTGGGCGAGCTTCCGCCGACGATCGAGGGCGGCGTCATCGGATCCACTCCCGAGTGACACCCGAGGATTGGTCGCGGCCGGGATGACGGCCGGCCACCGGGCGCTTCTGCTCCGGCGTGGACGCGCCCGGGTATCGGATAGTCGCCGGAATCGTTTGGATCGTATTGGGGAAAAGGAACGAAAATGTCCGAGTGGACCTGGGAGCCGGATGATTTCGCGGCACTGTGGTACAGCGACGCCTATGACCGGTTCCCCAGCCCGCTGCGCTATACCAGCAGGTTTGCGTTCAACGACGAACTTCGGGCGCATGAGCTCGCGGTGCGGGAGCGGTATTCGAGGGAGGAACGTGCCGCAATCCAAGTGGCGCTGGATACGCTCGGTACGTCCCGGATGCAGCTTGTGATCTTCGGAGGCACCGTCGCGCACAAACGCAGTACCGGGCGCGACGATATGCGTAACTACCGAATAGTGGGCGCCCGCACCGATATGCATGCGGTGACGTTGAGCCAGGCCGGGAACAACGACGATTTCGGATCGATCACGGTGCGGTTGTTCCGCCCCGAGAACTTGGCTTCCCGTTTGGTTTCCGCGCTGCCGGGTTGCGCACCGGGGTCCGCCGAACCTGCGACGTTTCATCCCGAGGATATAGGACGGCGGACGGAGCAGTTCGAGGATCCACGGCGGACTCGAGCGCGTGAGGCCTACCGCCGGCTGCTCGGCCGCGAAGCCGACGGCGGCGGGTGCGCGGTCCTGCGCATCGGACGGCACGACGCGGCCACAGACCCGATTCGCACGCTGGAGTGGTACGACATCACCGGCGACGGCCGCTACATCGAACATCGGGGCAACCACGTCACCGTGCGTCCGGCCATACCCGCCGAATTCACCCGGCACTTCACTACCTGGCTGGATTTCGCGTGGAACCGATTGGAAGAGGAGTGCGCCGACGCCTGGTGAGCTTCGCCGCCGCGCCTGTCTCGCAACACCTAATGCACCGCCGGCCGAGGATTGTCCACGGTCTGGACCTCTGTGACCGATCGCCACGGCGCTCACCGGGCGGAACTCGAATCGGGGCAGGTGGTGCGTAGGCGCAGCAGCGCGGCGTGGTTGGCCTCGTCGAGGGCGAGGGCGGCGGTCCAGAGAGAAGCATCCAGAGAGTCGGGTATCCGCCAGTGCTCGGGGGCTACCGCTGGGATGCGCAGCAGGATCGGGTCCAGCCCGGGCATATGGCGGGGGATCACCGACCACCACTGCCGGCCGGTCGCGTCGATCGTGACCGCGGCGATGAGATCGCCAGGTGCGGGAAGCTGTGCGGCGGCGGTGCGGACGGGTGCCGGTATGTGGTGATTGTGCGGGTGGTCTTCGAGCTGATCGGCGAAGACCGGGAACGTGAACCCGAAACCGAACATCCCGGGGCCGAGGATTTTGCGCAGGCTCGCGGCCTTCAGATGTATCGGATTGGGATCGTCCGGGCCGCGGTCATGGGCGAGATCCACTCCGACGCAATCGGAGTGGATGATCCGGCCGTCGAAAAGGAACCCGTACAACATGGGCAACAGCCCGGCGGGCATGGCGAGCAGATAGCGCGCGGTGATTTCCGCGACGGATTCGTCGTCTGGATAGCGGATGGCACTCATCCGGTGTGGCTCTCCGGTACGAGAGCCGCCCAGAACTCGTGTCGGATCGCATCCCACAACCCGGAATGCTCCGGGAAACGTTCGCGCATTTCCGCCAGATCCGGGATATAGGCGCCGGTGGACAACTCCAGTGGTGCGCCGGAGGACAAGCGTACCTGCAGGATTCGGATATGACCGCGATCGTGACGCCAGGCGGCGAGCCAGCCGTCCGCCTCGGTGTATCGGGTAGGTGGGTTCGGGGCGGAATGTGAGAGCCACAGACCAGCTTCTTGGTCGTCATCTCGCTGGGTTCCTCGGCGACCTCGGACCTGTGCCCTGTCCGACGGGAGATGGTGGGTAACACGGCTTCCGTGCTCAACATGCTCGCACGTGGCCGAGCGAACATCGGCAGTGACGACGGGGGTCCGATCTGTCTGTCCGTAGGCGCGTATCCGGAGCAATGCTCCTTTGCGCCAACGGCTTCCGCGTATCTCAGGCATGTGGTTATATTGCTGCAGGTCAGTGCCTTGGAATATCTCGACGAGAGACCGTCGCAGGATCGGTGGATATGCCCAGCACAACGCTCAGGGCAAGCCTTCGATGATTCTCGAACTGAGAAACGCCGAGCGAATTCGATGAGAAACAGGGGAGGAGCTATGCCGAGCAAGGCGGATCTCAGCGGCACTGCACTGCCGCGCCGACAACTGGGGCGGGCGTTGCGCGACGCTCGTCACGCACACGGTTCCACACTGGAGCAGGTGGCACGGGATTGCGAATTCAGTCGGGCACCCCTGAGCCGGATAGAGCTGGGTCAGTACGATCGGATCAAAGCCCGTGAGGTCGAGCACCTTTGCCGGTACTATTTTCTGCCAGAAGATCGCACCCAGTATCTGGTCGCGTTGGCGACGCAATCGACCCCAAACGTCTGGTGGCACGAATCTCGGCACTTTCTCAACGACAACTTCAACTCGTATCTCGAGCTCGAGTCGTACGCCACCGAGTTCAGGATCTATCACTCACTCGTAATTCCCGGTCTGCTGCAGACAGCAGACTACGCCAGCGCAGTCTTCAGTGCATTTGCACCTGACGATCCGCCCGCAGCGATCGATAAGCGGGTCAAGCTGCGTATGCAGCGCCGTGCACGCATTATTCAGCGGCGATGTCATGCCCGGCTCGAGTTCATACTCCATGAGAATGTATTGCACACTGTGGTCGGCTCGAACCGGGTCATGGCTGCCCAGTGTCGGCAAGTCGCGGACCTGAGCACCCGTGAGAATTTTGTCATCCGGCTGATGCCCTTCACAGCGGGACCTCCGTTGGGAAAGGTTATTCCGCCGTTCAACATTCTCGACTTTCCGGACAGCGAGCCTTCCGTGGTGCACGCCGAGGGGGCTCTCGGATCGATGACAGTCGAGGATCCGGACGAGGTGAAGAGTTATCGCTCGCTGTACAACTCCATCCGGGACGGCGCCCTTGACGAGCAGAGTACTCGAGATCGTCTCAGGAAATTAGCAAGGAGATATGACCAGTGACTGGTGATCTATCGGGTGCGCAGTGGTTCAAGTCGTCGTACAGCGGGGGGGATGACGACTGTGTCGAAGTTGTCTGGCTCGGCACCGGGCAGGTCGGTGTCCGCGATTCTAAGCTTCCCACCGGTCCCGCGCTGATGTTCAGTCCCGCGGAATGGGCCGCTTTCACCACTCATATGAAGGGAAACGGAGGCCCCCGACTTCTGTGCTGATCAGCGGCGGTTGGATTCTGTCGCCGGAGACATGTTTCGCGGCCCGGCTCAGGTCGCGGTGCTGTCCTGACGACCGGTTGCGCTGGTCGTCGTCCTGCCGTGGCCGGAGGGGCGTCCGTGCGGTAGCGTCGGCACGTTCGCTGGTTACAGAGGGAGTTTGTGATGCTGGGGGTGGGTGCCGCTTTCGCCGGATACCGGGTGGAAGGGGTTCTGGGTCAGGGTGGGATGGGGACCGTGTACCTTGCCCGCCATCCACGTCTGCCGCGCAGTGTGGCGCTGAAACTGTTGAACCGGGAGGTGTCTACCGATCCCGAATTGGTCCGGCGGTTCGAGCGTGAGGCCGATGTCGTCGCCCAGCTGGAGCATCCCGGGATTGTGGGAGTGTACGACCGCGGTGCCGATGACGGCCACCTGTGGATTGCTATGCAATACATCCGCGGTACCGATGCGGCGTCGTGGAAAGCCACGGAGCAGTCGCCCGCGACCGTGGTGCGCCTGCTCACCGAAACCGCCTCGGCGCTGGACTATGCGCACAGTCGCGGCGTCCTGCACCGCGATATCAAACCGGCCAATATTCTGATTGCCGAGGCCGACGAATTCCGCGAAACACACGCGATTCTTACCGATTTCGGCATCGCTCGGCTCACCGACGCAAACAATACGAAGATCACCGCCACGGGCACCTTCACCGCGACCCTCGCCTATGGGTCGCCGGAACAGTTGTCCGGGGATAACGTGGATCATCGCACCGACCAATACTCCCTGGCGTGCACTTTGTTCGCGATGCTCGCCGGACAGCCGCCGTATGCGTCGACGAACCCGGGACAGGTCGTCATGGGGCATATTGCACAGCCGGTGCCGCAGCTGACCGGATTCCGCACCGACCTGCCCACCGCAATGAATACGGTGCTGGAGCGGGCAATGGCCAAGAACCGTGACGAGCGGTTCGCCACCTGCGGTGAATTCACGGCCGCGGCCATGGCCGCGCTCGAGGGCCGGCATATCGCGGCCGATCTCGCACGTTCGGCACCGACCGCATTCAATATGCATCCGAACGGCTACGGGGTACCGAGCCCGCAACAGCCGTATGTGGGGCCCGGACCCCAGGCCTGGGGCGCGCCTATCGCACAGCCCGACCCGTATGTGGACGAGATCGATGATCCCGAAGTGCTCTTCGGTCCGGCGCCCCCGAAAGGCACAGCCCTCGCCGCAGGGATCGCGACACTCGTCATCGGGCTGGTGTTCACGGTGTTGTCCGTTGGACTTCTTGCTGTGACGATTGTCGACTGGGAATCGATTTCTACGGACAGTGACTTCGCCCTTATTGTGCTGTTGATCGTTGTTTTCATGATGCTGATGTTCCTGTGGAGCACTGCGGGTTTCATGCTGCTGGCGGGTAGAAGGGCTGGTCGGGTACTGACCATCGTCTGCTCGCTCATCGGCGCACTGTTCGGTTTCGGTGCGCTCATCTTCGGCCTGGCCTCCGGCTTCACCGTCCTGCCCTGCATCGTGACGTTCGGAATTCCCGGCGTTGTGTCGGCTATCGGCCTGATCTGCGCCTCGGCGCGCGCGACGGGGCATTGGGTCGCATATCGCACTGCCGTCCGCATTGACAAGTATGGGTACTGAAAGCCGGGTTCTTCGACCAGAGGTCGAGAAGAATGCCGAGCAAGTACTGCCCGACGTATCAGTGGGCTGATACGTGTAGACGCTCGGCGCTCTCGATGTTTCAGCGGCACGGTCGTGCAGATCATTCGAGCCGTCAGGATGCGCCCCGGCTTGCTCAGAGCTCCGGCAGCGCGTCACGCTGGGTCGCTCGGCCGGATTCCTGTTGTCGCCGTATTCCGCCAGGATGGCGCTCCACAGTTCGAGTACACATGACCGGCCTGTCGGAGGTTCGCTCCCGCCGCAGGAACCAGACCTGCTCCAGGTCCCTTGTTAGGGCGGCGTCTCCCTGGACTCTCTATCTTCGGTGCGGACCGAGGCTCTGGCCTCCGCAGCTTGCGCGAGTACGCTCGGCACCTCTTGCCGCGCAGGTCATGCGTCCCGGGCCCAGACGACGCGAGCGACGCGAAGGGCTTCGACATGGTATTCCGGTAGCTGTTCGCCGGACCAGTACACCTCGGCGACGCCGTGAGCGGGGCCGCCTGTCGGCAGGTTCGAGGCGGGGTGGAGCATCGCGTCCGGGGCGAATTCCACGAGATAGAGCCACGTGGCCGGCCCCGGGGCCGCAGCGTGTGCCGGTCGCCGGTAGGCCCGGGAGAGTGTGCGGGCGCCCGGCAGATGGGTCGAGTACTCGACGATCCGGGCGTCTGTTTCGGTGGGTTCGGGTACGTGTGCGCCGGAATCGAACACGTAGTTGCGGGGGATCACGGTGGTGCGCGGGATTGCCTCGTTCTCGTGTGGCTCGACCTCGGCCGCGGACAACAGGACCGTGCGTTCTTCGTCGGTCAGCGGCACCCGGTGCTCTACCAAGTACCCGACGAGGACATCGCCCATCATGGTCTCCTCGCCGACGAAGAGATACCCGTGAAGGCTGTTCAGGGTTTCGTCGTCGATCCGGCTCGCGAGGCGCCGGAGTAGGTCGAGGATGGGGTCGGTCACCGGTCCTCCTCAGGTACTCGGCTCCGAACAGCCGGGGGCAGCAGCCCCCGCGGGTGCGCTCGGCTCCTCGAATACGTCGATGCGGATCATCACGGTTGCGGACTTGCGATGCGAACCAACCCCGATCTGCGGCCGGAGTCACCGGGGTTCAGTTGTCCGCGAGCGTTACCTGCCTGCCGTTCAGTGGCTGGACCGGGCGGTTGGTGTGGTGGAAGAGGGAGCGGTAGCGGTCGAGTTCGGAGTGGCTCACGGGGAGTGGGGTGCGCAGGACGGTCCAGGAGACACCTTCGGTGCACGGCGGGGTGGTGAGCGAGCCCGCGTAGCGGAATTGAGCGCGGTGGGCGGGGACCAAGGTGCGCAGGTCCACCGGGCCGATTCGAGTGGTGGAACCGAGGGTTGCGGGCAGGGCGGTGAGCAGGGGCGCGAACGGGGAACCGCTGCCTGGTTCCAGGAGTATCGCCAGCACCGCGAGGGCGCCGGCGGCGTCTTTGTGGACGAGGTGGAATTCCATCTCCACGCCGCGTCCGTCCACGGTGTGTTCGCCGGGGGCGTGGAAATGGAATTGGGACAATTCGTACGGGCGCCCGGCGATGAGGATTCGATTCCCATTTCCGGTGGAAAGGTTTGTTTGCACGGTATGTCCGTTATTGACCGATTCGGCCATAGGAAGCACGTTGTATTCGATATCGATGTGCTCGTCCGGATGGGATTGGGTATGCGACGGTAGGTCGATCGGCGATTGCGCGTGCCCGGTGGCGCAGGTGCGGTAGGTGCGGTCCAGTTCCGCCCAGTGGCCGGGCCCCTCGGCCTCGTAATCCCAGTGTGCGGGGGTATCGGTGCGGTCGCGCGAGGCGACGAGGGTGACCGCTGCCCCGCCGGCTGCCAGCGCGGCCACGGCGGCGAACGCGCGGCGGCGGGTGAGGGCGGGACGGGTGGATGAATCGGTTTCGGGCACCGGTGCCTCCTTGTGCGGCGACAGCCGTGAGGTCGATCCGCTGACGCCGGTGTGGATTCGCGCCCACCGGATCACGGGCTGCCGGTTCCACCGGAAGCGCCGATCGTGCGAATTATCGAATATCGCTGCGCTTCCGGTGATTTCGTTCACCGGAAATGATAAGTGGGTGCCCACCGGGTTACCAGAAAAGGAGACAGTGATCCTGCACTCGTTTCCGGCGCAATTGCGTTCGAATCCGCTGACCTTGTCGGTGTGTATCCGGCAGCATCGGCCTCGTGCGCGCTTGAGCCGCACAGCAGTAGTTCCACACAGTTGGCGGGACTTCTTCACAGCTCTGACAGCGCGTCGCCCTGGGGTTGTCCGGACGGAGTCCGGGAGCGGCCGGGTTTGGCGAGGACGGCGCTGCAGAACCCGAGTGCGCACAGGGCTGCGGCTATGGTCAGGGGAGCCGCTGCCCAGCCGCCGGCGGAATGCTGGGTGAGAGTGGCACCGGCGACCGCTGCCGCCACCGTGGCGCCGATCTGGCGGGTGGCGTTGAGGATGCCGCCGACGGCCCCCGTGGCGTCCGGTGGTGCGTGGTCGACGACGAACCCGACCAGCGCCGGCAGGGTCCAGGAGATTCCGAGACCGCACAGCAGGAGTCCGATGCCGAGCACGATCGGCCGGTGATCGCCGGCCAGCGCGAACGCGGTGACGCACAGACCGGCCGGGAAGGCGGCGAAACCCATCCGGATCGGGTACAACGAGCCGTACGCGGCGGCGAGGCGGGCGGTGAGCGGCGGGTTCAAAGCCACGAGAAGGGTCATCGGCAGTAGCGTCGTGCCGGCTTCCACCGCGGTGGTGTGGAGTAGGAGCGGGAGGGCGAAGAGGACGGTGGTGAGCGCGTAGTTGACGACCGCGCCCCAGCCGAAGGCGGTCCACACAGCGGTGTTGTGGCGCAGGGTGTGTGGGATCAGCGGCGCAGCCGACCGCCGGTCGATCGCCGCGGTGCCGGCGGCCAGGGCCAGTGTGACGCAACCCAGAAGGCCCGCGAATGGCCAATTGCGTTGCCCGGCTTCGGTGATGGTGAGAGTCAGCGCCGCGAGACCGGCCGCCAGGCCGAGGTGCGGAAGCCAGGAGATCGGGCGTTCGTGGTGCGGAGTAGAGATCCGGGTCCGGCACAACAGAAGAACGACGGCCGCCAATGGGGCGTTGATCACGAAGATCAGCCGCCAGCCGTCCAATTCGATGAGCCGGCCGCCGAGAACCGGACCGGCCGCCATGGCGGCTCCGCTGATCGCCGCCCACGCGCTGATCGCGCCGCCGCGCGGGCCGGGTTCGGGGTAGAGGCTCGCGATCAGCCCGAGGGAGCTGGAGACGATCGCGGCGGCGAATACACCGAGCAAGCCGCGGCACACGAGGAGGGCGGGGAGGCCGTGAGCGCAGGCACACGCCAGGGAAGCGGCACCGAATCCGATGACTCCGGCCAGGAAGAGCCGATACGCACCGAGCCGATCGGCGAGGCTGCCGCCGAGGACGAGCGTCGAGGCAAGGGTCATGGTGTAGACGGTGGTCGCCCAGCCGACACCGAGAATGTCGGTGTCCAGCGAGGCGATCAGGTCGGGTTCGGCCACCGCCAGGACGGTGGTGTCGAGAAGCACCATGAAGTAGGCGAGTGCGATGCCGATGAGCCGGGTCGTGGTGCGGGGTCGAGAAAGAGCAGGTGGGGCGGACACGATTCTCCCTGAACCGTTGACGACAGGACGGTGCACCACGATCCGCCGCCGCGACCGGCCGCTCGACCGGCGCAGCCGTATCCCTGTTCGGAATATCCGAATACCGGCCTACGGTGACTCCGTGGACCTCGATCAACTCCGCACCGCCCTCGCGCTGCTGCACCATCGGACCGTCAACCGGACGGCAGCCGCCCTCGGCCTGGCCCCCTCCTCGGTATCCGACCGGGTACGCCGGCTCGAAGCCGAACTGGGTGCGCCCTTGTTCACCCGTGACCGGACCGGCATGCACCCGACGGCCGCCGGCCGGGCCTACCTCACCGCCGCCGCCTCGGCCCTCGGCACGCTCGACGAAGCCGCCGGGCGATTACCCGACTCGTCCGCTCTCCTCGTCGGGGCGCAAGCGTCCCTCGCCGATGAACTGCTGCCCGCGGTCCTCGACGACCTGCGTACCCGACATCCGGCGATCGACGTGCGATTACGCCCGGATCCCGACCGAGCCCGGCTCCTCACCGCTCTCGACCGTGCCGAGATCGACGCGGTGCTGCTGCTCGATACCGGATCCCACATCGCAGACCTCGGTTTCGCGAAACCCGGCACCACCATGAGCTACCTCGACCTCCGGGAGGTGCCCATGACCACCGTGGCCGCACCCGGGCATCCGCTGCTCGGGCGCCCGGTGGGCCGTGCGGAGATCCGGCGCACCGGCAGCCTGATCGGGCAGGAATCACGCTGCTCCTTCTGGATGGCAACCCAGCGCTGGCTCGGATCCGATACCGACCTGACAGCCGTCGGCGGACTCGCGCAGGTGCGTGAATGGGTCGCAGCGGGGCGCGGTATCGCCGTGCTGCCGGAATTCGCGGTCCGGGCCGACCTGGAAGCGGGCCGCATCGCGATGATCGACGCGCACACGCCGCCGCTGCAGCTCCGGCTCATCTGGCTCGAGCAACGCGCGGCGGCCGAGTCCCTGCGTTCCGTCCTGTATGCGCTGTCGCAAGCCTGACGGAAATCCTGCAACATGCCGGTTCGCGGCCGGGCCACTAGGCTGCCGAGGTGCGCCCTACGCCTGCCTTCGTGAACCTGCTGGACGACGCCGCGTTTCTCTCCCTCGAACACCAGCTGCACCTGGCCGAGGTGCTGGGGGAGCATTCGTGGCAGGTGAACCTGCAAACCAGGTCGTTCACCTTCGACACCGAGCACGGCAGCGTCGAATGCACCGACTTCCATTTCCTGGGTACCGCGGCGCCCGGCGCGGGGTCGTGGCTGTGGTCGTGGGCGAATCGGTCCGGGTTCCCGGAATCGGTTGCTACGCTCGCGGCTTCCGTGCGGGATTTCGGGATCGAGCACGGGATCGGCGAACTGTCCGCGCCGGAAATACCGTTCGACAGCCTTCCCTTCGATCAGCCGGAGCCGTATCAGGTCGCGGCGGTGCAGAGCGAGGCGGTCAAGGCCGTCACCGGTCGCTGGACCAGCTACCAGGGCCCGGCCGGTGACGACGGGACCCGCGCGGCATTTATTGTCGAGCATCCCGATTTCCGGCTCCCGCCCGCCGAGGGGCCGCGGATCATGCGGACGCTGAGCGAGGGGTTGTCCGGACTGGCGCTGTACGATCATCGCCGCGCGCTGAACAGCTACCTGTCGTTGCGCGGTCTGAATCCGGCCTTCGCGCCGGACGAGAGCCGGTTGATCGTCGAGTCGGCGGTTCTCGTCGGCACGATCGAATTCGACGAGCACGGCCGCGCGGCCTCCCTCGCATTGACGGTGCCCGGGGCACGATAGCGGGCGGACCGGGCTGAGCCCGATTCCGTCGCTGCTTGTCCTCGAGGTCTGGGGCGGGAGCCGCGTGCGCCGGCGCGTACCGTCGATACGGTTGCCGATACGCGAGTGCGCACGAAAGGCCGAGCCGGTGGAAGAAGAGGTTGTCCGCAACCCTGGGCCGCACAGGCCGGACGACGAGGCGATGATCGCCTTCATGTCTCGTATGCGGGATGAGATGACGCGGTTCGTGATGGAGTACGAATTCGCCGTGAAGGAACTGCTGACCAAGGTCACCATCCTGCGGGAGGAATTCCTGCACCTGCATCATTACAACCCCATCGAACATGTCACGTCCCGGGTGAAGTCACCCAGCAGCATCCTGCGGAAAGCCATCCGCAAAGATATTCGCCCCGAGCTGCCCGGACTGCGCGATCACATCACCGATATCGCGGGCGTCCGGATCACCTGCAGCTTCATCGCCGACACCTACCGGGTGCTGGATGCGCTCACCGCACAGGACGACGTTCGCGTGCTGACCGTCAAGGACTACATTGCCCGGCCCAAACCGAACGGCTACAAAAGCCTGCACGCGCTACTGCAGATCCCGGTGTTCCTGTCGACCGGGCCGGTGAACGTGACCGTCGAACTCCAGGTGCGCACCGTCGCCATGGACTTCTGGGCGACCCTCGAACACAAGATCTTCTACAAGTACGACGGAGACGTCCCCCAGCGCCTGATCGACGATCTCGCGGACGCGGCGGCGACGGCCGCGGAACTCGACCAGCGGATGGAACGGCTGCACACCGAGGTGCACGGCGCGAACGGTGACCGGGGACCACAGTCCGATATCGATGACGACCTGCTCAGATACCTGTGGGAACACGTCCGGACTACCCGGATGTGACGGCCGTCCGTCTCGGGGCGGGACCGGTCGGCTCGCCGGTCCCGCGTTGAAGCGTGGCGAGGAACTCGTCGGTGCTTGCGACGTCCTCGCGATCGTAGGTGCTGACACTCGCGAGGATCTCGGTGGCGCCGGTTCGCGCCAGCAGATCCGTGAGCGAGTCCGCTACCGCGTCGGGCGTGCCGGCGACGGCCGTGGACATCCAGCCGCGGACGGCATCGTACTTCTTCGCACTCGCGCTGCCGAGCAGCCGGCGTACTTCCGCGACAGGCCGCAGCGCGCGGAACTCGCCGACGTCCCGGGAGTCGGCGAATGCCCACGCTTCCGGCAACAGCAGGTCGCGGGCGCGCTCGGTGGTCTCCGCGACGGCGATATCGACACTCACCATGAGGTACGGCTCCGGTGTGCGGGGGCCGGGACGGAAGTCGCGGAAGTAGGCGTCGATCTTGTTCGCGTCCCGGATCAGCGGGCCGCCGATCACCGCGGGCAGGCCGAGCTCGGCGGCGAGAGCCAATCCCGCTCCGCTGGCGAGCAGCAGCACCGGTGGCGGCTCGACCCGGGGCCGGACCGTGATATCGGCGCGTCCGTGCAGATAAGACCGGATCTCCTCGAGGGCGGCCGCGTACTCGCCCGCACGCAGGGCCGTCCGCCCCAGCGCCCGCCGGACCGGAGCGGTGAACCCGAGGGAACCGCCGAGGCCGATATCGACTCTGCCCGGATAGAGCGATTCGAGCAGCAGCGCCTGTTCGGCGATCACCAGGGGACTGTGATTGGGGACCATGATCCCGCCGGTCCCGAGGCGGATCGTGTGTGTGCGTGCCCCGATCGCCGCGAGCAGCACGGTGGGAGCCGCACCGGCGATACCGGGGACGGCGTGGTGCTCGGCCGTCCAGAACCGGTGAAATCCGAGCTCTTCGGCCCGCCCCGCACGGTCGACCGTTGCCGTCACGGCGGCCGCATCGGTCTCACCGGTGCGCGTCCGTGCGCGGTCGAGCAGAGAGATACGCATCAGTGATCGTCTTCCCTGCGGTGGCGCACGGTGTCCTCTTTCGGTGTCGAACGGCCGGATCGTGGCGACCGGGGCCGGCGATCCGTGGCGCGGTGCCGCGCTCAGCACCTGTCCGAACGTTCCGCCAGGCCGCGGGATTCCCCGCCGCGGGGCCTCGAGATGAACCGCGGGTGAGGCGACGGGCCGACGACGGCGGTCGGACGGCCGTCACCGAGGGGCCCCGGGTGCGTGTGGGAGGATGGTGATTCGCAACGGAGGGAATCGACCGTGGTCATGGGCATGGTGCTGGGCGATGAGCGCGCGCGCTTCGGCGCGGGAGCGTTGGGCCCTGTCCGCGCGCTCATCGACGGATAGCCCCTGCCGTACTCCCGCATCGAAGCGATGCCGAACCCGAGGCACCTTCGTCCCACAGGAGTACGACATGACCACGATCACGTGGACCGAGAACGAATCGACCCGGACCGCGCGCTGGCATTCGGAGAACGGGTCCCCGGCGCCCGCCGAGGTCGTCGTCATCGACGACCGCACCACCGCGAACGCCGCGCACCGGCTGGCGAAGGCCGGGAAGGGCCTGCTGTGGCGGGGCGATTTCCACAATGCGCGTCAGCTCGTCCGAGCGCTGGAACGCCGGCAGCGGAAGCCGCGGACCACGCCGGGCGGGACCGATACGGCGTCCCTGTTCGACAGCCACCGAGCCGCGCGGGCGGCCCGCGCGGAACTGCTCGGCCGGGTGCTGGTGGTGCTCGAACCCGGCTATGACCTGGGGCTGCGCCGGGCGCCGGACGTCCGGCAGGCCTGCGATCACGCCTACGGCGCCGGGGCCGAGCGGATATGTGTCTCGCTACCGGAACTGCTCGGCGTGCTCGGCGCCTATCAATGGCACCTGAACGGCGTCGAGATTCCCGCGCTGGGCGCACGAATCCATCCGGACTACGGTGTCTTCTCGCCCGTGCGTGGCGAATACATCGATCTCGTTGCCCGGGCGCCGTTTCCGCCGGATAACGGGCAACCGGTGGTGTTCGATCTCGGCACCGGAACCGGTGTGCTCGCCGCGGTGCTGGCCCGCCGGGGTGCCCGCGTGGTGGCCACCGATATCAACCCCCGCGCGGTGCGCTGCGCTCGCGCGAATCTGCGCCGGCTCGATCCGGCGGGCCGGGTGCGGGTCGTGGAGGCCGATCTGTGGCCGGACGGTCGCGCCGATGTGATCGTCTGCAACCCACCGTGGCTGCCCGCCCGGCCGACCTCCGACCTCGAGCTGGGTGTCTACGACCCCGGTTCCGCCATGCTGCGCCGCTTCCTCGCTGGTCTGGCGGATCACCTCGAACCCGGCGGCGAGGGCTGGCTCGTACTGTCCGATCTGGCCGAGCACCTGGGGCTGCGCACCCGCGACGAACTCCACACGTATATCGCCGGCGCGGGTCTGCGCGTGGCCGGCCGCTACGACACCGCCCCGCGACATCCACGAGTCACCGACACCGCCGACCCACTGCACGAAGCGCGGCGGCGCGAAGTCACCTCGCTGTGGAGGCTGGTGCCGGAAGACGGTACCGGAGAACAGATTTCGTCCGCAGTCTGAATTGAGCGAGCCGGTAACAGTAGTGCCCCCGGTGGGAGTGCTGCGGATGCCCGCCCGGCCCTTGCTCTGATATTTTTCGCCCGCGGAGATGCGGTGGGTGGGATGGCGTCATCGAGCAGCCCCGACGTCTCCCGGTCGGCCCGGGAACCGCCACCGGGGGCACTGTCGCAGTTCTGGCTTTTCGGTCGAGTCCGGTGGCGTTTCGGTCGCCCGGCCGGCGACGCCCGGTTGTTGCATCGGGCATGACAACGAGCATTTCGACAACCGGCGCCGCGGTGCCGGCAACGGCCCGGCGGGTGTGGCCCGCGCTGATCACCATGTTCCTCGGCAGTTTCTCGCTGGTGACCGCCGAGTTCCTGCCGCCGGGGGTGTTGACCACCGTCGCCGCCGATCTCCGCGTACCCGAAGGGGTGGTCGGGTTGGCGGTGAGTGCCACCGCGCTCACCGCGCTGCTGGCAGCGCTCGGACTCGGTTCGCTGTTCCCCCGGACCGACCGCCGCATGCTGTTGGCGATCCTCACCGTCGGCGCCGCGGTATCCAATATCGCCGTGGCAGTGGCACCGAATATCGGTTTGCTGCTGGTCGCCCGGCTGCTCCTCGGGGTGGCCGTGGGGGGTTACTGGTCGATGGCGTTGGTGATCGCCGCGCAGCTGGTGCCCGCGGCGCGGCTCGGGCGAGCGATGATGATCGTGAACGCCGGCACCACGGTGGCGACGGTGGCCGGTGTTCCGCTCGCGGTGCTGCTGAGTACCTTCGCGGGGTGGCGGGTCGTGTTCGTGGCGGCGGCGGGACTCACCGTCGCCGCGGCGGTGGCGGTGCTGCTGGTGCTACCGCCGATCGCACCGGCTCCGGGGGTCGGCGCGGCGGCGATGGCCGGCGCACTGCGCGTTCCGGGAGTGGTGCTCGGGCTGGTGAGCGTGGTCGCCGTGATCGGCGGGCATTTCGCGGGATACACCTACGTGCGGCCCGCGCTGGCCGAACTGCTGGGCGCCGCGACCGAGGTGATTCCCGTGCTGCTGGCGCTGTTCGGAATCGGCGGTCTGGTAGGCAATTTCGTGCTCGGGGCCCTCGCCGATCGGCGGCTCGGACTGCTCTTGCCGGCAGTGCCCGCGACGATCGGGCTGGCACTGGTGGCGATCATCGCTTCCGGAGCCGTGCCGCCCCTGGGGTATGTTGCCGTGGTGCTGTGGGGTGCCGCGTTCGGCGGAATCCTCAATCTCGTGCAGGTCTGGGTATCACGGCTGCTTCCCGATCGGGTGGAAGCGGGAAGCGGGCTGGTCGTGGCCGGTTTCCAGCTGGCGATCATTCTCGGCTCCGCGGTGGGCGGCCGCAGCGTCGACGGTATCGGGGTGGCCGCGACCTATGCCCTGGCGGCCGCCGCGGCGGTGCTGGGCGGGATCGCGCTCCGGACCTCGCTCAGCCGGGCGCCGCGCTAGGGGACTGCGCCGACGACATCCGGGCCGCGCGCCGCCACTCCGACGGCGTGCGGCCGGTATGCCGGCGGAACGCCCGGCCGAACGCCGTCTCCGACCGGTAACCCAGTTGCCGGGCCACCGCCGCGACCGGGGTGTTCTGCTCCGCCAGGAAACGCTGTGCCCGTTCCACCCGCAGTGTCGTCAGATACCGGCCGGGGGTGAGGCCCGTCGCCGCCTGGAACCGGGCCGCGAAACCGGAACGCGACGCCAGCGCGACCCGCGCGAGCGCTTCGACGGTCCACTCTTTGCCCGGATCAGCGTGGACGGCGGCCACCGCCCGCGCGATATCCGGCTCGTTCACCCGCAGCAGCCACCGTTTCGGGGCGCATCCGCGGTGGTGCCAGGATTCGATCGCCATCGATCCGATCAAGGTCGCCACCCGGTCACCCTGCACACCGAGCGGATCCGGGCATTCCTCGACCAGATGACTCAGCATCGTCGCCGCCAGCGGCGAGTGCCGGGCGAAATCGGTCAGCAGCACCCGCGGCGGAAGTGCCGCCATGGCGCCGCCCGCACCGACCGGTGCGAGCTGGACGGCCAGCACCCGGGCTTCGGACAGCGCGTTGAGCGCGACCCGGTCGTCGTGCGGGACGAACAGGAAATCACCGTGCGCCAGATCTTCCCGCTCACCCAGACCTTCGACCCTGATCAGGCCCTCGGCGACGAGCAGCGCACTCGGCCGGCCGGACAGGAACTCCCAGCCACCCGCCGCCGGGGTGAACACCTCCCGGCGGACGAATCGCCAGCGCAGATCCGCCAGCACATTCTCGAGACCCCGGGTGTCCGGATCGACCAGCGTCACTGTGCACACCCTTCTCGGCGTCGATCGTGCCGAATCCACGGTAGCAAGGCCGCCGGCGGGTCGCGTGGCGGTGACGTCGGTGGCCGCGTGGTGCTACTGCCAGGTCGCGGTGTCGGGGTCGATGCCGTGGCTGCGGGCGCAGGCGTCGATGCTCCGGCGGAACCAGGTGGCGAGGCCGGGGCGGATGCCGTTGTAGTGGGCCGCGAATCCGGGGTCGGTTTCGAACATGCGGCCGAGGCAGACCTGCATCTGCCTGGTCAGGGAAAAGTACGCGGAGAAGACTTCCCGGTGCCGTTCGACGAGTCGATTCGCCGCGGAGCTGCCGGGGGTGACGCCGGCGTCCATCGCCTCCGCGAGGTCGCGCTCGAGGTCGGTGACGGTATCGGCGACGGCCTGCCACTCCGCCGGCGTGCGGGTGGCCGAGCGCTCGGCGTACTGCTGCCATTGCGGTGTGTCGCCGTAGCGTTCACGAGCCTGGGCGGCCCAGTCCGGGTTCCACCGGGGGCCGAAGAGCGCGGCCTGCTGTTCGGCGGTCAGCAACAGGCCGCGCTCGTGGGCGTCGATCATGCGGTCCAGTCCGGCGCCGAGCTGCCGGAGCCGCTCGATACGCGCGTCGATCTGGGCGCGCTGCGCGCGTAGCGCGCCGGGGACGTCGGCGGGCGAGTCGTCCAGGACGGCCCGGATCCGGTCCAGGCCGAGACCGAGCTCGCGGTAGACGACGACGCGGTGCAGGCGTTCCAGATCATCGGCGGTGTAGAGCCGGTATCCGGAGGCCGTGCGCTGCGACGGACTTGCCAGGCCGATCTCGTCCCAGTGGTGCAGCGCGCGGACTGTCACGCCCACCCGGGCCGCGACCTGACCGACCGTCAGGCCGTCGGCACCGGTGGTATCAGGCATACCCGTCATTGTCGCCGCGTCCGGCGGGCGGCGGGGTGATCCCGATGGCTTCGAGGTTGCGTGCCTCCGGACTCGCCGGGTCCCAAGGTTTCGCGGCGGTGAAAACGATCCGCGCGTTCTCGGGGGTGATCACTTCGATATCTCGCGTGTTCCAGGGTGTATCCCGCGGTCCGTCGACCGAATCCGGCCGCAGTGCGCGACAGGCCTCGACAACGGAATCGACCTCGCCGAGTACGCAGGCGACACTGAAGCTCATCGCCGGTGCCTGCTCCGGCACGTCCGCCGCCGATACGAGGAGTACGTCCTGAAACGCCCACCGGCGCAGATGTACCAGCGTGCCGGGGATACCGAAAAGCTCGAAGAACCCGAGCCCGCGAACCCAGAAATCCACCGACGCCGCCAGATCGTTCGTGGGGACGGTCACGAACGCGGGCATTCCGTAGATGCCCCGGAACGGTTCCGGTGCTACGGCATCCGGGCCGGGAGTGGGTACGGGACTGATCTCGAACGCGTTGTAGTAGTCGCTCATGAACCCCACCTTCGGGCCTCACGCAACGTGAGGGTCAAGCCCGTTCCGCGGTCCGCCGCAATCAGCGTGTGGTGGCGACGGGGCGGAGGCAGCTGTCCGGGGGATCGATGAGGAAGCACGGGGCCGGGGCGCGGGTGGGCCGGTAGTCGCCCGGGACACCGCCTTCGGCGATGGCCCGGGTGTAGGTGGCGACGGCGTCGGTCGGCCGGCGGGTGAGACCTGGGTCGGTGGTGACGTCGACGGTGTAGAGGCCGAACCGGGGACGGAAGCTGCCCCATTCGTAGTTGTCGGTGAGACTCCAGTAGTTGTAGCCGATCACGTTCATCCCGTCGGCTCTGGCGCGCTGGATCCAGTAGACGGTGTCCTGGAGATGAGTGCTGCGGGTATAGCCGTCGGCCCGTGGATGCCCGTTGTCGGTGGCCATCCCGTTCTCGACGATGTAGAGGGGTTTGCCCGGGAAGCGGTCGGCGTAGTGGCGCAGGGCGAAGTAGATCCCTTCCGCGCGGATCGGCAGGTCCCAGATCGCCGGGCCGGGCGGCACGGCGGAACCGACGGCGCGGCCGAGGGATTCGAGGATCGTCCGGGCCGGGTCGTAGCCCCAGTAGTAGTCGATACCCACGTAGTCGAGGCGGGCGCCGATACGGTCGATCAGGGCGCCGTTGATCTGGGACTCCGCGCCGGCGACGTAGCCGACATTGGCGGTCACCTGGGCGTTCGGCCGGATGTGGTGGAGGTAGTCGTAGATACCGTTGTGTGCCTGCGCGAGCCGGTCCAGCATCTGGGGCGCGTCGGCGCTGCCGCGGCCGGCCTCGTGGGAGATGTAGGTGACGGGTTCGTTCACGGTGACCCACAGCGGGTCGAGAGCGGCGTAGCGGTCGGCCACGGCACGCATATTCGCCAGCCAATCCTCGACGACGGACGGGCTGCGCCAGCCGCCCCGGTCGGCGATCCAGCCCGGGTACACCCAGTGGTCCAGGGTGATCATGGGTCGCATACCGGCCCGGACGATGGCGGCGAGCACGGCGTCGTAGAAGCGGAAGGCGCCCTCGTCCCACTGCCCCGGCACCGGTTGCAGGCGTGCCCATTCGATCCCGATCCGGAACACCCGGACGCCCATATCCGCGGCGAGGCGGATATCGGATTCGTAGCGGCTGTAGAAATCCACCGAGTTGCCCAGGCGGTCGTAGCCGGGGTTCGCCGCGATATACCGCGTCCAGTTGCTGTCGGGCGCATGACCTTCGGATTGGAACCCCGAGGTCGATACGCCCCAGAGGAACCCGTCATCCATCGGTGGTGGACCGGCGGTGGCCTGCGGTGCGGCGGCGGAGTGCGAACAGAACAGGACGGTCGAAACGAGGACGGTAAGCGAGGCGACGCAGTACCGACGGAACCGTGTACGCATCGGCTCAGGGTAACGTGCGCGAGCACGGACACGGTCGCGAAACGTCGGATCCCGCGGAAACGACCGCCTACGGCGGTTCGGGCCACCACTGCGCGCAATGTTGTTGGCGAACGCGTGGATTCCGGATCGTCGCGCAGGTGGTGCCGGTCACGGATCTCCACGCCGGCCTACCGGGACGCTACCGGCCGATGGAATGGGTTCCGGGTCCGCGAAATCCGGCCGCCGGGGTAGTAGGAGCGGGGTGGCGAGTAGCAGAACTCCGGCGACGGTGATCGCGGCGAGCGGACCCAGGAGTGTGGCGAGGACGCCCCAGACCGCTGCCAGAGCGGCGTGGACGAGTTTGCCGCAGGCGCTCCACGTGCCGAGGACTCGGGCGGCATGGTCCGCGGGGGTGCGTTGCAGGCGTTCGGTGGCATAGATCGGGGTGAAGATGCCCATACAGGTGATCAACAGCGCTTCGACGACGATGACGGTGAGGAGTCCGGGCAGGCCGGGTTGTACGAATGCGAGGCCGAGCGGGAACAGCGAGCGCAACCAGCCGGAGACGACCATGATCCGGTACCTGCCGTAACGCTCGACCAGAGGTGCGCTGAGGCGGGCACCGAGGAAACCGCCGAGCGCCGGGACACCGAAGGCGAGACCGTATTGCCAGGCAGGGAAGTGGTATTCGCCGAGCAGCAACACGGACAGTGGCGCGACGGTGGCCATGATCAGGCCGCCGACGAGAACCGAATTGAGGAACAGGCGTCGCAGTACGGGATCGTGGCGGATGAACCTCCCGCCCGCGAACAGCTCGGCGCCGCGCACTCCGGTGGCCGGCGCACGGACCGTCGCGATATCTCCGCCGCGGATGCGGTGGATGGCGAAAGCGGAGAGCAGATAGCTCAGGGCGTCGGCCAGTACGGTGACGACCGGGCCGAGCAGCCCGATGAGCGCGCCACCGAGGGGTGGGCCGACCGCTGTCGCCACCCAGTTCGTCCCCTCGAACCTCCCGTTCGCGGCAACGAGCCGATCGCCGCGAACCAGGTATTTCAAGTACGCACCGGAGGCGGCGGTGAAGGCGATGGTCGCGGTTCCGGAGACGACCGAGACGACCAGCAGCTGGCCGTAGGTGAGTGCGCCGAGGAAATACGCGACCGGAATACTCGCCATGGCGAGGAACCGGACCAGGTCCATCGCGATCATGACCGGACGTTTGGCCCGGTGCTCGACCCACGGACCCAGCGGGAAAGCGACCACCGCCGCCACCGCGAGACTCGCCGCCCCCAGCAGCGACACCGCGAACGGCGACGAGTCCAGCACCTGGACCGCGAGGAGCGGGAACGCGCCGAAAGCGATCCAGGTGCCGTAGGTACTGACGGCGTAGGCCGACCACAGCCGGTCGAAACCGGACCCGAACCGACTGCGCACCCGACTCCTTCGAGACAACTGTTACTCGCGTCCCCGCATCACACCGGTTCGGGTAATGCATTGCAAACAACCGACTTACGGCCGTCCACAACGATCGGTTGTGCCGTCGCCTGCCGGTTCGGAACCGGTCAGCGGCCGGGTGGCAGGGAACGTCCGAGGAAGGCGGCGAGTCGTTCGGTGGGGCCCGCCTGCGCGGGGGGCTCGCGGCGCAGGCCGAACGGTGCGCCCGCGCCGCGGAACGCATCGGTCAACGCGCGGTCGGCGACGGCCTGGGCCTTGGCGACGAGGGCAGGGTCCGCTTCGGCGTCCTGTCCGGTGGATACCGCGAGATCCCAGCCGTGTGCGAAGGTTTCCATCAGATACCCGCCCAGTGCGAGGCCACCGGGGGCCGGGCCCCACGGGGCGAGGACGCTGCGCGTGAGCAGCGAATCGTCGGCCCATTCGGCCAGGGCGGCTGTCGCCCGTTTCAGGTAGTCCTCGCCCGGGCGGTTCTCGTCGATATCGGCGCGCGCGGGCAACTGCCGGGGGTCCGCGCCGGCGGCGGTCGCCGCGATCTTCGCCGGGTGGCAGGACAGGTGTTCCAGCAGGGCGCGGACGTCGAATTCTGTGCACGGGGTCGGGTCCGGCCACTGGGCGGGGCGAACGGCCTCCATGAGGCCGGCCACCCACCGGTGGGCCGCGGCCAGGTCTGCTCGGAAATCCGGAATCGGTGTCATGGACCCAGCCTCCGGCCCGTACGGTGACATCTGTTGTCACCTTTTCATGGAATCCTGGAAAGGTGCGTGCCGACCGGCTTCTCCAGATCGTCCACTTGCTGCGGCGGCACGGCCGGATGAGCTCCGCGGAGCTGGCGCGCCGTCTCGAGGTCACCAAACGGACCGTGCTGCGCGATATGGACGCGCTCTCGACCGCCGGGATCCCGGTATACGCAGAACACGGCCGCGGCGGGGGATTCGCACTGGTCCCGGGATACGAACCGGATATCGAACAGCTCACCAGCGAAGAAGCCCGGGCGTTGTTCGTCGCCGGCGGCCGGGGAACGGCGGAGGCGCTCGGACTCGGTGGGTCGTTCTGCAGCGCATTGCACAAACTCGCTGCCGCCCTGCCGGACGACGAACACCGGATGGTCACCCATGTCCGCGAACGGATCGTCCTCGACGCCGGTGGCTGGCATCGCGACCCCGAAGCGCTCGACGCGCTGGCCGAGGTGCAGACGGCAGTCCTCGACGACGAACGGATCCGGATCCGCTACCAGTCGAAAACGGCTGCCGCGCCGGGGCACCGGACCGTCGACCCGTGGGGGCTGCTCCAGGTGGGCAGCACCTGGTATCTCATCGGCGAACATCGCGGCCGGCCGCGTAGCTACCGGATTTCGCGGATCAGCGGGATCCGGCGCCTCGGCACACCCGCCCGCCGCCCACCGGACCTCGACCTGCGGAAGGTGTGGGAGCGGATGCGCGCCGATTTCCGTGCCGTGCCCGGCACCGAGATCGCGCTGCGAATCCACCGGCCACGAGTACCGATGGTGCTGCGGTCGCTGTCGGTCACCGTGCTCGACGATCCCCGCCCCGCACCGGGTGAACCGGACGTGTTCCGGCTCCGGGTGCGCAGTACGCGGGCGGCGGCAGCCATGCTGGTGGGCTTCGGTGCCGAGGTCGAGGTGATCGCGCCGGATGCGTTGCGCGCGGAAATCGTCTCGATCGCCGAAGCCGCTCGTGCGCATCACCGGCGCGGGTCGGATATGGCCGGTGAGGCGCTCGACCTGTTCAACCCATCGGGCGCCCGTGAGCAGCCGGGCGATAACGGCGTCGCTGAAGCGGGTGCCGATGAGGCGGGCCGGTTACCGCCGGCGATGCCGTAGTCCCGAACGTCGCCGCTGCCGAGATCGCGCCGTAGCCGATGCGGACGCCGGTTCCGCGAGCCGAAGGTGAGGCCCGCGCTCGTTCAGGCGGCAGGGTATTTCCGCATGAGTGCGTCGCGCGCCCGCTCCACGAGCGGCTGATCACTGCCGAGCACGCTGACCACGGGAACCATATTCGCCGCGACCGGCGGTCCGGCCACGAACGAGTAACCGATCTGCTCACCTTCGCCGAAGCGCAGCACGAACACCTGGCGCCCGCCGATGGTGGTGATCTCGTCGTGGAATATCTCTCCCGCGTCCTGGTACTCGTAGGCGATCGTCGCCGCGAGACCCTCGCCGGTGCGACAGCTCTGGACCAGTTGGTTCTCCACTACCGGTAGCGTCGGCGTCGCACCGATCTCCGGGAGGATCTCGCACGGGTCGGCGCCGGTGAGCACGCTACGTGACGTATCCGGTGAGGTGCCGTAGGGCGGGCTGGTGGGCAGCTGCGCGATCGCGGTGTCGATCAGCGTGTCGCCGACGCCGCAGGTGTCGGTGCCGGGCGGCGCTTTCACGGTCAGCAGAATCTGCGCCATGGACGGGAACTGCGCGGTCACCCAGCAGGCATTGACCTCGTTACCCGCCGTATCCCCGTTCCCCGGCTCGAGAACTTCGACCGCCACCTCGCCGACGCGCCGGTCTTCCTCGACAGCGCTGCCGCCCGGCGCCCGCGCCAGGGTCCAGCTGATCTCGAGTTCGGTACTTGCGTCCGCGACTGTCGCCCGGCACGCGGCGATCATCGCGCTCCCGACGCGTACCTCACGCACGGCCCCGTGTTCCTCCAGGGCGGATCGTGGCACCAGAGCACACGGATCGACCTCCCGGATCCGCCGCATCAGCTCCCAGTTCTGCCCGTCGGTCGTGGCCGCCTCGAACCAGATCCGGTCGACCGCGGCCGCCTCACTGTCGCTCTGGCATGCGCCGACCGCGAAGGTGACGACCACGAGCAGCAACGCGGTGATCGCCGTGAGCCCGCGGCGGCGCCGGCCGGCCGGCCGGCGCCGGCCGGCCGGCCGGCGCCGGGTGCTCGATCCCGCGTGAATTCCGGTGCCCGGCGAGCGACGCATCGGCTTCCCCCTCTATCCGTCCGACGGCGAGCCGCGCTGAGCGGCAGGCATATTCGATCGGCCACATTACGGCGTGCCGAGACATCGGCACCACCGGGATCCTCCGGCCGAAGGCCGAAACCGTGCAGCGGGGCACAATTTCCGAGGGTGCCGGTCAGGCGAACCGGCGGGTGTCAGAGGTGGGCGGCGGCTCGGTTGTAGTCGGCGGCGGTGACCGGTTCGGCCCAGACGACGTCGTCGCCCTCCCAGAGGGCGAGGTGGGTCATGAAATGGCCGGGGCCGGCGCCGTGCCAGTGTTCCTCGCCGGGTGGGCACCAGACGGTGTCGCCCGGGTTCAGTACCGCGACCTCGCCGCTGCGGGTGACCACCAGCGCGGTGCCTTCGGTGACGTGCAGGGTCTGACCGAGGCCGTGGGTGTGCCAGTTCGTGCGGGAGCGGGGCGCGAAGTGGACGGCGTTGAGCCGGGCCCGGGACGGGTCTTCGCCCCGATAGATGGTGTCGAACCAGACGGGGCCGGTGAAGATTTCGGCGGGTGCTTCGGTGGTCGGCGGTTTGCGCAGGGTCTCCATACGAAGTCCTCCAAGGGTGGGTTCGGGTGCTGGGCCGGGAATCGGCCGGGTGGGATTCACCGTCCGCACCACGAGCGTGCGGCCGGCGGTCGCAGCGGCAGGGGCCGGTGAACACGGTGTCGCACCGGTTTGCCGGATCCGCCGGGATCAGACCGTCAGCAGGACCTTGGTGGCGCGGCGTTCGTCCATAGCGCGGTAGCCCTCGGCGGCTTCCTCGAGCGGCAGGGTGAGATCGAAAACCTCACCGGGGTCGATATCGCCGCGAACGATCAGGTCGATCAGTTCGGGCAGGAAGCGGCGCACCGGGGCCGGCCCCCCGTGCAGGTGCACGCCGGAGAAGAACAGCTGCATACCGTCGAGTTCGACATCGTGGGCGACGCCGACGTAGCCGACATGCCCGCCGGGGCGGGTCGCGCGGATGGCCTGCATCATCGACTCCTGGGTGCCCACCGCCTCGATGGTCGAATGCGCGCCGAGCCCGCCGGTGAGTTCCTTGATCTTCGCGACACCCGCCTTGCCGCGTTCCTCGACGATATCGGTGGCGCCGAACTTGCGGGCCAGGGCCTGCCGGTCGGCGTGCCGGCTCATGGCGATGATCCGCTCGGCGCCGAGTTGTTTCGCGGCCAGCACCGCGAGCAGCCCGACCGCGCCGTCACCGACGACCACCACCGTTTTCCCGGGCCCGGCCTCGGCGGCCACTGCCGCGAACCAGCCGGTGCCGAGTACGTCGGAGGCCGCGAGCAGGCTCGGGTACTGCGCGGGAGCCGGATCGCCGGGTACCGGGACCAGGGTGCCGTCGGCGAGCGGAATGCGGGCACGCTCCGCCTGGGTGCCGATCGCGCCGATCGGCACGTTGTGCACGCAGCGGCTCTGGTAACCGGCCCGGCAGATCTCGCAGGTGTTGTCGGAGGCGAAGAACGACCCCACCACGAAATCGCCGACCGCGAGGTTGCGCACGTCGGCACCGATCTCTTCGACCACACCGATGTATTCGTGTCCCATCGGCGCGGGCCCGTCGATCTGCTCCACCCCGCGATAGGGCCACAGATCCGACCCGCAGATGCAGGTGGCGGCGATCCGGATCACCGCGTCCGTGGGCTCGACGATTTCCGGGTCCGTGCGCTCTTCGACCCGCACATCGCCGGGGGCGTACATGATGACTCCACGCATTGTCAGGTTCTCCTTCGCCTGTGTTCCGGGGATCGTCCCGCTGTCCGGCCACCGCTGCACGGCACCACGCGGCGGCGTGACCCGGCAGAGACCCGGCACGCCGGTGGGCGCGGTTGCCCGGGTAGTTCGCCGGGCTCGGTGCGGACCCGGCTGTTCGCCGGTAGTACCCAGTCAACCCCGGTTGCGGTGATCCGGGGAGTCTCCCTCGAGACGTGTACCGGCAGGGCACCCCAACCGCGCCCGCACCGCCCTACGCTGGCGATATGGGTAATCGAGCGGAAGTGCGCGAATTCCTGATGTCGCGGCGCGCGAAGATCACTCCGGAACGCGCCGGGTTGCCCGCGGCCCCGAACCGCCGGGTACCCGGCCTGCGCCGCTCGGAAGTGGCGGCATTGGCCGGGGTGAGCGTCGAGTACTACGCCAAACTCGAACGCGGCGCGATCGCCGGCGCCTCGGCGTCGGTACTGGACGCCATTTCCGGGGCGCTGCAACTCGACGACACCGAACGCGCCCACCTGCTCGACCTCGCTCGCGCCGCCGACGGAATCCCCACCTCCGGGCGCTCCCGCCGCCGTGCGGCCAAACCCGCGGCCACCCGCCCGAGCCTGCAGTGGGCGGTGGACAGCATCCGCGATGCGATCGCCTTCGTCCGCAACCCGCAGCAGGACCTGCTGGTGACCAACGAACTCGGTCGCGCGTTCTACTCCCCGCTGCTGGGCGCTGCCGGCCGCACACCCAACCTGGCGCGTTTCCAGTTCCTCGACCCCGCCGCGCGTGACTTCTATCCGGATTGGGACCTGTTCGCCGAAATGTGTGTGGCGATCATGCGCACCGAAGCGGGGCGCGATCCGCACGACCGCGGGCTGCAGGATCTCGTCGGTGAATTGTCCACGCGCAGCGAAACTTTCCGCCGGCTGTGGGGCACCCACGATGTCCGCACCCACGGGTCGGGCACCAAACGATTCCACCACCCCGAAGTGGGTGAATTGGTGCTGGCCTACGAAGAACTCGCGATCACCGCCGAACCCGGTCTCATTCTCATGATCTACACCCCGGAACCCGGCTCGCCGTCGGCCCAGCGGTTACAGATCCTCGCGTCCTGGTCGCGGACCCTCGGCGCCGCGTCCGAATAGCGTCTACGGCGTCCGCGGCCGGGGATACACTCCGCGAGAACCGAACCGCGCGTCGGCCACTACCGCCCGCCGCGCCCTTGTACGAGGAGAAACCGCATGTCACCTGCACCGCTACCGCTTCCCGGGGAATCCGATCTGGAGCGGCGGGTGGCGCGATGGGAGGCGGTGGAGGCGATCAAGGCTCTCAAACACCGGTACCTGCGCGCGTGTGATGCCAAGGACCCGAAGGCTTTCCGGGAGTGTTTCGTCGCCGCCGGCGCCGCGGTCGACTATGGTGCGCTCGGCTCGTTCGACGCCGACGGGATGGCGGCGGTATTCGAGAAGATCGCGTTGCAGAAGGTCGACGGCAAGAACGTGATCCTCGATATGCATCACGGGACCCATCCCGATATCACCGTGCACGACGCGGAACACGCCTCCGGGCGGTGGACGCTGAAGTTCCGTCAGGTGAACCTCGTCGAGCGGACCGAAACGGTGATGACGGGGGAGTACGACGACGAATACGTCGTCGAGGACGGCCGGTGGAAGATCGCCGCCTGCCGTTTCGAACAGTACTGGTCGATCACCCGGCCGGTCGACGACACCTGCAGGATCGCCCAGTAGAGGCTCCGCGCCCGGCGCCAGGGGGCGGGGCCTGCCGGCCGTTTCGACGAGCCGGTCTCAGGCGTCGTCGATACGGAAGAGGACGCACCGGCCGGCCAGGGCGGCGAACTCCTCCGGGTCGTCACTGGTCACCACCCCGGACTTGATCATCATCGGCACACCGGTGGGGACGAGCCGCGGGAATTCCCGCAGCACCGGTGCGCTGTCGGCCGCCGGGATCTCGACCAGGCGCACGGTCCGCCGGCGCTTACCCAGCTTCAACTCCGCGGTATCGGCTGCCTGTACGTTCTTCACCCAGTCGGCGCCGGGGATTCCGCCCAGCACATATTCGGCGCCCTGATATTCGAACGGTGTCACCGGCGTGGTCCGCGGCTTCCCCGATTTCCGGCCCGGCACGGTGAGCAAAGCCATCGGCAGCGAAACACCGATACGGCTGACCGCGACCATCGCGCGGTTCATCGGTTTGAGCCAGCGGGGAACCCTGACGTCGTCACTGCTTGCCATTTACCTGCTCCTCCAGTGCACACCTCGCCCGCCCCATGCGGAAACGATCGCGATCCGCAGCATGCGGATCGCGATCGCAGGGTAGCGGTCCGGTGTGACAACCGGGGTCCGGTCAGAAGTCCCAGTCCTCGTCCTCGGTGTTCACCGCTTTGCCGATCACATAGCTCGAGCCCGAACCGGAGAAGAAATCGTGATTCTCGTCGGCGTTGGGGGAGAGCGCGGACAGGATGGCGGGATTGACCTCGGTCTCGTCCTTCGGGAACAGACCTTCGTAGCCGAGGTTCATCAACGCCTTGTTGGCGTTGTAGCGGAGGAACTTCTTGACGTCCTCGGTGAGGCCGACCTCGTCGTAGAGGTCCTGGGTGTATTCGACCTCGTTGTCGTACAGCTCGAACAGCAACTCGAAGGTGTAGTTCTTCAGCTCGTCGCGTTCGGCCTGGGTCACCTGCTCGAGACCGCGCTGGTACTTGTAGCCGATGTAGTAGCCGTGCACCGCCTCGTCACGGATAATCAGCCGGATCATATCGGCGGTATTGGTGAGCTTGGCCCGCGACGACCAGTGCATCGGCAGGTAGAAGCCGGAGTAGAACAGGAAGCTCTCCAGCAGCGTAGAGGCGACCTTGCGCTTGAGCGGATCCTCGCCGCGGTAGTAATCCAGCACGATCTCGGCCTTGCGCTGGAGATTGCGGTTCTCCTCCGACCAGCGGAAGGCATCGTCGATCTCGCGGGTGGAGCACAGCGTCGAGAAGATCGAGCTGTAGCTCTTGGCGTGCACCGACTCCATGAACGCGATATTGGTGAGCACCGCTTCCTCGTGCGGGGTCAGCGCATCGGGGATGAGGCTGACCGCGCCGACGGTGCCCTGGATGGTGTCGAGCAGGGTCAGCCCGGTGAACACCCGCATGGTGAGCTGCTTCTCGTCGGCGGTGAGAGTGTTCCAGGACGGGATGTCGTTGGACACCGGGACCTTCTCGGGAAGCCAGAAATTACCGGTGAGCCGATCCCAGACCTCGGCGTCCTTCTCGTCGGGTACCCGATTCCAGTTGATGGCCGAAACCCGATCGATGAGCTTCATGCTGCTTCCACACCCTTCCCAACGACTCCGACGACAACTCTGCCTGGCCTGCGCGTGCCGTAACACTACCCCTTGTGGGGCGAATAGCCGAGCGCCACCACAAGTTGTGTTTTTCGCGTCGAATGCGCTAGGGGAGCGGGGACTTCGGCGCACGGCGACCGCAGGCGCCGAGCCTACTTCAGTCGTCGTCGGGCGGTTCGTGGCGGCCGCCGGATCCGTCGTCGCCGGCGGAGTGCGGCGACATGGCCAGGCCGAACGCCAGGCCGAAACCGATTCCGAGGCCGATCCCGAGGGCGAGATTGCCCAGAACCGCCAGGCCGAGCGGGATCCCGATCGCCAGTCCGATGACGATCCCGATACTCAACCGGTAACCGAGCGAACGATCACCGTCGACCTTGTCGCCCATACCTCGACGGTACCGGCGATATGGCCTCTCACCTGCGATTATTGTATTTCGGGATGGTCTCGGACCGGTCGCGAGAACGAGACGGGCCCCGAACCGGGAGACCGGTGTGGACGTCGGGTCAGTTGCCGGGCGGTGGGCCGGACGGTGGTTGGGCACCGGGCATACCGCCGGGCGGCGTACCGCCCGGACTCGTACCGCCCTCCTGCTGGTTGGCGGATCTCTCGGCGACCCCGATCGTGAGCGCGATATCGAGCCCGGATTCCGGGGAACCGGTGACCGTCGCGAGTTCGGCGTCCCAGCCGTCACCGAACACATTGTCGGTGGCAAGGGTGACCCGGGACATGTTGCCGAGACTGCGCGAATACCCGGAGTCGGCGTCGAACACCTGCTCGCAGACCTCCTGCGGCAGCGCGATCTGCGAGGTCAGCCGGGCGTTCTCGCCGGCGACCGCCACCTCGAGGCTGTCGTAGACCTCGAAATGGATATGCGGCCAGCGGCCCGAATAGCAGGCGGGGAAGATCGAGGTGAACGTCACCTCGCCCGCCTCGTCGGCCACTTGGACGCCGCGCAGATAGTTCTGCTCGGTGATCTCCTTGCCGTACAGCGAGTATTCACCGTCGCGATCACAGTGCCAGATATAGATCGCCATCCCGGCGCCGGCGGCGCCGTCCTTCGCGAGGTCCTGCAGGGTGAGCCGGATGCTGACCGGAACACCCTCGGCCGTGCCGGAGTAGGGCCCGAAACTGCTGGTGATATCGGAGCGCACGACCCCGGATTCGATCAGGACGTTCGGGCCGTTCGACCCGTCACCGGGATACGGTCCGGCCGTTTCCTGCGGGGCGGCCGCGGCGACGGTGCCGGTGGTGGCGGTCGCCGAACCGGTCCCGGAGCCGCCGGTACCGGTCGAGCAGGCCGCGGCCACCGATGCGGTACCCGCCGCACCCAGTAACCACAGAGCTCGCCGCCGGGAGAACATCACCGACATATCGTGGGCGAACCCCAGATCGTGTTCGTGCCGTTCCCCGCTGGGCCTGGCTGGACGTTTCCGCACGTTGCGCACCTCTTCTCGACGATGGGTGACACCGACGGTAGAAATGCCGGCTTGCCGTCACCTGCGTCCGCGCTGTGAGTCGGCTGTGTGCGGCCGGACCGGATCCCCTGTGCCACGGCAGCGGGCCGGGGTCGTTCCCCGGCCGCAACGACCATTCGACCGGCCGGCGCGCTGCGTCCCTCCCCGGCAGCAGGGCCGGGTCTACTCCATGACGTAGGCGTTGAGGCTGTCCCGGATATCGCCGAGAACAGCACGCGCCGCCGTCAACCCGGTGGTGTGCCAGAGGGCGTCGTCGACGACGAACGTGCGGTTGTCGGTAACCGCGCCCAGCGACTCCCACGTCTCCGACCGCATCACCGATTCGCCGTGCGCCCGGCCTTCCGGACCGGCGAACATGACGTAGACGAGGTCGCCTTCCGCGGCGACCGGATCGGACTCGTTCACCGGCGCGGACTCTTCGCGCTGCGCGGTCGGGCGCTGTGCGCCGGTATCGGCGAGGACCTGCGCCGCGAAGGTCTCACTGCCCATGATCTCGGTACCGGTGGCGGTGAACCGCACCAGAGACGCCTGGGTGAGGGCCGCGTTGATCGACTTACCGGTATCGGCGGCCTCGGTACGGTAGGCGTCGAGCGCCTCGCGCCCCGCGGTGGCCCGGCCCATGGCGCCCGCGTACGCGCTGAACTGCTCCTCCCACGACTTGTCCGTGCCCACCAGCACCGTCGGGGCGATAGCACTCAGCGTGGCGTAGTCGGCGCGGCCGACCGGCACCTCACCGAGGATCAGATCGGGCTGCAGCGCCGCGATCAGCGCGGGATCGGGATCGGTGGCGGGACCGACACCCGGAATCTCCAGCACGCCATACCCCAGGTAGCCGGGCTGCGGGGCGGGCCCGGGAACGGTGGTCGCGCCCACGACCCGTTCCCACAGGCCGGCCGCACAGGTCGCGTCGAGGGCGGGGGTGCCGAGCACCACGATGCGCTGCGGATCGGCCGGGACCCGGGATTCGCCGGAAGCGTGCCGGACGGTGCGGGTGGCGCCCGCGGCGGGATCGGGGGCGGTGGGCAGTGCACAGGCCTGCGTGGTGTCCCGTTCGATCCCGACCACACCCGCGCCGGCGATCTTCGTGGTGGTGCGGATGATCGACGCCGAATTGTCTGGCTGGCCCGCGCATCCGGCCACTGCCACCGCGAGACAGGCGAGTGCGGCGCCCACGAACCGGTGGGTGCGGCGTGCCCGGGCGGAGGTCCGGGGTTTACGCACGGCTGGGGTACGGACAGCGGAGCTCACCGGCATGCCGGGAAGGGTACATGCTGTGTCATGGCGCCGCCTCCGGCGGCGCGGGGTTCGGGGCCCCCTTGGTCTCGTTCTTCACTCCGCCGCTCCTCCGCTTCGCTCCCCCGCTCTGTCGCTCCAGAACGAGACGGGCCCCGAACCATTGGTGTGAGCCGACTGTTGTTGCTGAACAACGCTTCCGAACCACGGCGTGGGTCGACCGATGCTCCGGAACGAGGCAGGGCTCGAGCCGTTGGTGGGTCTGGTGTTGTTGCAGAGGGGGCGGGTTGCGGACCAGTGGGTGTGGGTCGGCTGTCGGTCCGGAACGAGGCGGGGTGCCGGGGTCGCTGGTGTGAAGCCTGCTGTTGCTGCGAAGGGGGAGGGTTGTGCGCCATGGGTGTGGACCACCGGCTGCCGCTCCCGAACGAGAGGGGTCCCGAACCATCGGGGTGGGGCGGCTGTCACACGGGAACGGGAGGGTTGCGGACCATGGATATGCGCCGTGGACAGGCGCGTGGGCTCGCGGTGCGGGCTCGGCGGGGCGGTGGTGCGACGTACTTGCGGGCTGGTGTCGTGACGTACCGACGGGCCGGTCCCGGGGTCCGGCGGGCCGGTGTGCGGGGCCTCGGGGAGCCGGTAGTACGACACAGAGTAGGACCCGTTCGGCTCGCTTTCGGCGGACGGTTTACGATTCGAGAAGCGCAAGCTAACCGTTGGCTGTCCCGTGCGGCGGGGCAGCGGGCAAACAGTGGAGCCTGCGGAGCGACCTAAAGGCACCTTTCAGGAGGATCAGTGACTGCCGTAGAGCCCAAGCCAATCCCGCAGGGGGTGGAAGCGACTCGGCCATTTCCGGCGCGATTGGGGCCGAAGGGGTCGTTCATATACAAGATGGTGACGACCACGGACCCCAAGGTCCTGGGCGTCATGTACCTGACCACCTCGATGGCGTTCTTCCTCATCGGTGGCCTGATGGCCCTGATGATGCGCGGTGAGCTCGCCCGCCCGGGCCTGCAGTTCCTCTCGCCGGAGCAGTTCAACCAGCTGTTCACCATGCACGGCACGATCATGCTGCTGTTCTATGCGACCGCGATCGTGTTCGGTTTCGCCAACATCATCCTGCCGTTGCAGATCGGCGCCCCCGACGTCGCCTTCCCGCGCCTGAACGCCTTCAGCTACTGGCTGTACGCGTTCGGCGCCACCATGGCGACCGCCGGATTCATCACCCCGGGCGGTGCCGCGGACTTCGGCTGGACGGCGTACGTGCCGCTCACCGATATCCTGCATTCGCCGGGTGTGGGCACCGACCTGTGGATCATGGGCCTGGCCGTCTCCGGTCTGGGCACCATCCTCGGCGGTGTGAACATGCTGACGACCGTGGTCTGCCTGCGCGCTCCGGGTATGACCATGTTCCGGATGCCGATCTTCACCTGGAATATCGCCGTCACCAGCGTGCTCGTGCTGCTGGCCTTCCCGCTGCTGACCGCCGCCCTGATGGGCCTGGCCTACGACCGGCACCTGGGTGGCCACATCTACGATCCGGGCACCGGCGGAATCCTGCTCTACCAGCACCTGTTCTGGTTCTTCGGGCATCCCGAGGTGTACATCATCGCGCTGCCGTTCTTCGGCATCGTCTCCGAAGTCTTCCCGGTCTTCAGCCGGAAACCGATCTTCGGCTACACCACCCTGGTCTACGCGACCCTCGGTATCGCGGCCCTGTCCATCGCCGTGTGGGCGCACCACATGTACGCCACCGGCGCGGTGCTGCTGCCGTACTTCTCGTTCATGACCTTCCTGATCGCGGTCCCGACCGGGGTGAAGTTCTTCAACTGGATCGGCACCATGTGGAAGGGACAGTTGACGTTCGAATCACCGATGTTGTTCTCGGTGGGCTTCCTCGTCACGTTCCTCTTCGGTGGCCTGTCGGGTGTCATCCTGGCCAGCCCGCCGCTGGACTTCCACGTCACCGACTCGTACTTCGTGGTTGCGCACTTCCACTACGTGCTCTTCGGCACCATCGTGTTCGCCACCTACGCCGGCATCTACTTCTGGTTCCCCAAGATGACCGGCCGGATGCTGGACGAACGCCTCGCGAAGTGGCATTTCTGGACCACGTTCCTCGGGTTCCACCTCACCTTCCTGGTGCAGCACTGGCTGGGCGCGGAGGGTATGCCCCGCCGCTACGCCGACTACCAGGCCGGTGACGGTTTCACCACGCTGAACACGATCTCGACGATCGGTGCGTTCGTCCTCGGTGCCTCGATGCTGCCGTTCCTGTGGAACGTCTTCAAGAGCTACCGCTACGGCGAGGTCGTCACGGTCGACGACCCGTGGGGTTACGGCAACTCGCTGGAATGGGCCACCAGCTGCCCGCCGCCGCGGCACAACTTCTACGAACTGCCGCGGATCCGCTCCGAACGTCCCGCGTTCGAACTGCACTACCCGCATATGATCGAGCGGATGCGCAAGGAGGCCCACGTCGGATTCAACGGTGGCGCCAAACACCACCCGGACGAGCCCGCGCTGGCCAAGAGCTAGCCCCGTCGCATGACCGAGATGTGCACCTGCTGGGATACCAGCGGGTGCACACTCGTTTGGGGCGTGCCCACACTGCACCTCAGTGGTTCGGGCCGTCCAACCCCGCGTTGCCGGAGGCGGCGCCGAAGACACAGAGAGTGAGTTGTTTTGGCCGAGACGACCGTTCTGGTCACCGTGACCGGGCCCGACCGTCCGGGCGTGACGTCGGTGCTGTTGACCGCGATGTCGCGGCATCGGGTGAGCCTGCTCGATATCGAGCAGGTGGTGATTCGCGGCCGGCTCACCCTGGGCGTGCTGGTCACCTGCCCCTCGGACCCCGAAGCCCTGCAGGACGAGCTCGAAGAGGCGATGAACACCGTCGGTATGCAGGTCGATGTGGATGTCGACGCCGATGCCGCGCGGGCGCCCGTATCGACCCACGCCGTGGTGGTGCTGGGCGCTCCGGTGACGGCGCGGGCGTTCAGCGCCGTATCCCGGGAACTGGCGGCGCTCGGTGTGAACATCGACCTCATCCGCGGCATCGCCGACTACCCGGTCACCGGGATGGAACTCATGGTGACCGCGCCCGACCGCGCCGGTGACACCGATTCCCGGCTGCGGACGGCCCTGGCGGAGGTGGCGGTGACCGAACGCATCGATATCGCCGTGGAACGCGCCGGCCTGGCCCGGCGGGCCAAACGGCTGATCGTGTTCGATGTGGACTCCACCCTGATCCAGGGCGAGGTCATCGAAATGCTGGCCGCGCACGCCGGCGTCGAGGAACAGGTGCGCGCGGTCACCGAGGCGGCCATGCGCGGCGAGATCGACTTCGCGGAATCGCTGCGCCAGCGCGTTGCCACCCTGGCCGGGCTGGACGAATCGGTGATCGCGGAGGTCGCCGCGACCATCGAACTCACCCCCGGCGCGCGCACCACGATCCGCACGCTGAAGCGGCTCGGGTTCCGGTGCGGGGTGGTTTCCGGTGGATTCCGGCAGGTGATCGACCCGCTGGCCCGCGAACTCGACCTCGATTTCGTGCAGGCCAATATGCTGGAAGTGGCCGCGGGCAAGCTCACCGGCCGGGTCACCGGCCAGATCGTGGACCGCGCCTACAAGGCGACCGCGCTACAGGCGTTCGCCGCCGAATCCGGGATCCCGATGGAGCAGACGGTCGCGGTGGGGGACGGGGCCAACGATATCGACATGCTGAACGCGGCGGGCCTGGGTGTGGCGTTCAATGCCAAACCCGCGCTGCGGGAGGTCGCGGATACGGCGCTGTCGCACCCCTACCTCGATGCGGTGCTGTTCATCCTGGGCGTCACCCGGGACGAGGTCGAAGCCGCGGACGCCGAAGACGGTCTGCTGCGCCGGGTACCGCTGTGACATTGGCGCCGACTCCGTCGGCGCGGGGGTTCGGCCCCCTTGGGACGGGCCGAACCCCTCCAAGTGCCTCGCTGGACTCGGCGCCGCCGTGGTTGCGTTTTATTTTTCGGGGTTGTGAGGCCCCGAGTGCCTTGCTGAACTCGGCGCTGTCGTGGTTGCTTCGGGTTCGGGGCCGGGGTGCTCCACATGCTTCGCTGGACTCGGCGCCGTCGTTTGCGTGAGGGACGGCAGTGGGTCTGTCACCCAGGTGCCGTGCTCGGCGGCGCCGTGATTGCGTTCGAATTTCGGGGCCAGGGGCCCGCAGGGGTTTCGCTGGACTCGGTGCCGCCGCTGGTACGTCGGGGGCGGATGTGGGTAGGAATTCGGGTTGTGTCCCGCCGGTCTCGGTGCCGTGGCGAGGGCGGCGTGCGGGGGCGTAGGTAGGCTGTCGTCCGGTGTTGGCCGGGTGCGGGAAGGGTTTGTGTGATGCTGCCGGATAGCGGCGCGGAAATGGTGGCCGGTGGCCGCGAATCGGATGTGGACCCGGACTTCGGGCACGACCCGGAGGACGATTTCTACAGCGACCCAGGATTTTCCGAGCGGCACGCCGAACTCGCCGCGGGCTACGGGGGTTCGGGTGATCCCGACGATCCCGCTCGGGTGCAGGCCATGCAGATGGTGCTGCATATGCCCAAGACCGATCCACCGGCGCGCAGCGATCTGCTCGCCGCGGCCGCGGGCGCGGCGGTCGCGCTGTGCCTGGATCCGCGGGTAGGGGTCGCGGGCGAATGGCAGCAGCCGTACCTGGCGTGGAAACGGTCGCGGATCAGGAAGGTCGCGCGGCGGGCGCGGGGCGCGCAGTGGGCGGCCGCGAACGAGGTACCCGGGGTGACCGTCGAAAGCGGCGGTGCGCTGGTGCGGGCGCTCGTTCCGGGACCGGTGGGCGCGGTCGACCCGCGTATCCGGCGACTGCAGATCGGCGGCACCGACCTGGAATCCGACGATCCCGGGCCCGTGCCACTGGATGTGCCGGTGTTCTGGGTGAACGCGGCGCTCGGAATGACGGTCGGGAAAGCCGCGGCGCAGGTGGGGCATGCGAGCATGCTGTTCGCCGGTGCGCTGCCGGTGGAACAGGCGCGCACCTGGGCGCAGCGCGGGTTCGCCTGCGCGGTCCGCGAAGCCGAGCCCGACGAATGGGAGATGCTGCGTGGCGCGGTGGCGCGCAGCGCGGCGACAGCGGTGCGCGACGCCGGTTTCACCGAGGTCGCGCCCGGTTCGACGACGGTGATCGCCACGCGGCCCGCGCGACTCGATCATTGGTAGCGTGCCCGGTGCCGGAAGCGCGGACGTCTCGAGACAAGATGGAGGCCGTGGCGCACCCCGATCCTGATCTGCTCATCGACTTCACCAACGTTTCCATCCGCCGCAACGGGCACACTCTCGTCGGTCCCGTCACCTGGCAGGTCGAACTCGACGAACGCTGGGTGATCCTGGGGCCCAACGGTGCCGGGAAAACCTCGCTGCTCCAGGTCGCGGCCGCCGAAACCCACCCCTCCTACGGCACCGCCTACGTGCTGGGGGAACGCCTCGGCAAAACGAATGTCAGTGAACTGCGGCCGCGGATCGGCCTGTCGTCGGCGGCGCTGGCCGCGCGGATCCCCGCCGACGAGCGGGTGGCCGATCTGGTGGTGTCCGCGGGGTACGCGGTACTCGGCCGGTGGCGCGAGAAATACGACGACGTCGATACCGATCGTGCGATCGATATGCTGGAAAGCCTGGGCGCGGAACACCTTCTGGACCGCACCTACGGCACGCTCTCGGAGGGCGAACGCAAACGCGTGCTGATCGCGCGTGCCCTCATGACCGATCCGGAACTGCTGCTGCTGGACGAACCGGCCGCCGGGGTGGATCTGGGCGGTCGCGAGGAGTTGGTGGAAAGCCTCGGCGATCTCGCTGCCGACCCGGACGCCCCGGCGCTGGTTCTGGTGACGCACCACGTCGAGGAGATCCCGCCGGGCTTCACCCACTGCATGCTCCTGAGCGAGGGTGAGATCGTCACCCAGGGGCTGATCGGCGACGTCCTGACCGCCGAGAACCTCAGCGAGGCATTCCGCCAATCCATCGCCCTGGATCGTATCGACGACCGCTATTTCGCCCGCCGCAAACGCCGCCTGGGCCGCCACCGCTCCCGCTGAGCACCCGACACGTTGTTGCACAAATGCATAACAGCCGTACACTGCCGATATGAGCACTATCGCATTCCGTGCTACCGCCGAAGATCAAGCGCTCGTCCAGGAATTGATGCGTGAGGGCGAGACAACCAGTGATGTGCTACGTCATGCTCTGCGTGTGTTGCGCCGGGAACGCTGGCAGGAGCAGATGCAGGCGGACGCCGACCGCATCGAGGCCAGTGGCGAGGATCTCAGCACAGAACCCGATGCCTGGTGATCCGGGGGATGGTCCATCGCATCGATCTAGGTGAGGCGAAGCGAGGACATGAGCAGCGGGGTCGGCGTTATGGAGTCGTTCTGTCGCGCACCAACTGGTCGATGGTTACCGTTGTGCCGTCATCGACTAGTGCCGCGCCGGCCCGGTCGCGTGTTGAAGTGATTATCGAGGGTACGGCCACACGATTGCTGGTCGAACAGATGCGCTCGATCGACGGTCGGTATCTGGTCGGCGACCCTGTGGACTATCTGTCGCTCGAGGATATGACCAGGCTCGATTCGGTGATCACGGAGTACCTGGGTATTGGCCCTGCGTGAGATGGACTGTCTGTTCATCCTATGATTAGTGTGCAGGGGTGAGTGAGACGACTGTGCCGGATTCCGGTGAGGTGCCCGAGGCCAAGGACGCGTCGACGGTGATGCTGGTGCGTGATGGTGCCGACGGGCCGGAGGTCTTCCTGCAGCGGCGGGCCGGGGCGATGGAGTTCGCGGCCGGGATGACGGCGTTCCCCGGTGGGCGGGTGGATCCCGTGGACGCCGAGGTCGAGATCGAATGGGCCGGGCCGGCGCCGGCGTGGTGGGGGCAGCGGTACGGGGTGTCCGAGGCGCGGGCCAAGGCGCTGGTGTGTGCCGCGGTGCGGGAAACGTTCGAGGAATGCGGGGTGCTGCTGGCCGGGCCGACCGCCGATACCGTCGTCGCCGATACCGCCGGCTACCGGCGGCAGCGGGAGCGGATCGAAAGCAGGGATCTGACGCTGGCCGAGTTCCTGGCCGAGGAGAAACTCGTTCTGCGCGCGGATCTGCTGCGGCCGTGGTCGCGCTGGATCACGCCGACCGTGGAGCGGCGTCGCTACGACACCAATTTCTTCGTCGCGGTTTTGCCCGAAGGCCAGCTCGCCGACGGCGCTACCTCGGAAACCGACCTGGTGCAGTGGTCCACCCCGGCCGCCGCGCTGGCCACCTGGAAAACCGGGGAGCATGTGCTGCTGCCCCCGACCTGGTCGCAGCTGACCTCGCTCGGCGCCTACTCGACCACCGCGGAAATCCTGGCGGCCGAACCGGCCATCGAACCGATCCAGCCGGAATTCGGTGAGGTGGACGGGAAGAAACTGCTGAAATTCCCGGACAATATGCGCTACTTCGCCGAACTCCCGGACGCGTCCCGGCTGGTGGGGTCGAAAGGGATGCGCGAGACCGATCCGTCGCTGCTCGGCGGTTCCGGGGCGGCGAGCGCCGATCCGGGCGCCCGGTAGCGTATCGGCCCATGGCCGAATTCGTATCCCTGTCCCGGCTCGAACCCGATCACGCGGGCGGCTCCGGCCGCGGTGTGGCCGTGCTGCGGATCGCCCGGCCGCCGCTGAACCTGTTCGGCACCCAGTTGATCCGCGAGATCGCCGAAACCGCCGCGGCCTGCGGTAGCGACCCCGGGATCGCGGCGCTGGTGGTCTACGGCGACGAGCGGGTGTTCTGCGCCGGTGATGATCTGGCCGAACTCGCCGATCTGCCTGCCGAACAGGCGCACGCGATGGCCGCCGACCTGCAGGACGCGCTCGGCTGCCTGGCCCGGATCCCGCAGCCGACGGTCGCGGCCATCAGCGGTTACGCGCTGGGCGCCGGGCTCGAGCTCGCGCTGGGCGCCGACCGGCGGATCATCGGTGACAACGTTAAGCTCGGCCTGCCGCAGATCGGGACCGGGCTCATCCCACTCGCCGGTATCCGGCGGCTGTCGCTGCTCATCGGGCCCGGGGCAGCCAAGGACCTGGTGTACACGGGGCGTTTCGTCGAACCGGACGAGGCAGCCCGGCTGGGCCTGGTGGATCAGGTGGTCGCACCCGACGACGTCCTCGAATCGGCGATCGCCTGGGCCCGGCAGTTCGTCACCGGCCCGGCCCGTGCGCTGGCCGCGGCCAAAACTGTTTTCGAGGCGGGCCCGCACGGCCACGAACGCGCCCGCACCGAATGGGCGCAGCTGTTCACCACCGCCGATCAGCGCCTCGGTACCCGGTCCTATCTGCGGGACGGCCCGGGTTTCGCGGAGTTCACCGGCGCCTGAACGAGGCGCGCATCACCCACCGAAAAGCAAAGGATAGGCTCTCCGACCATGACGGTACGCCCCGACGACCCCGCGCCCCATCCGCACGCGACCGCCGCGGAGGTCGAAGCAGCATTCGAGGACACCAAGCTCGCCCAGGTGCTCTATCACGACTGGGAAGCCGAGACCTACGACGACAAATGGTCGATCTCCTATGACGAACGCTGTATCGAGTACGCCCGCGGCCGGTTCGACGCCGCGGTGGGCGAGGTGGAGCTGCCGTACGAGCGGGCCCTGGAACTGGGCTGCGGTACCGGGTTCTTCCTGCTGAACCTCATGCAGTCCGGGGTCGCGAAGACCGGTTCGGTCACCGACCTGTCGCCGGGCATGGTGAAGGTCGCGCTGCGCAACGCCGAGAACCTGGGCCTCGACGTGGACGGCCGGGTCGCCGACGCCGAAACCATCCCCTACGACGACGACACCTTCGACCTGGTGGTCGGGCACGCCGTCCTGCACCACATCCCCGACGTGGAACAGTCGCTGCGCGAATGCCTGCGCGTGCTCAAGCCCGGCGGCCGGTTCGTCTTCGCCGGTGAGCCCACCACCATCGGCAACCTCTACGCCCGCAACCTGGGCAACATCACCTGGAAGGCGACCACCGCCATCACCAAACTCCCGTTCCTGCGGGACTGGCGCCGCCCCCAGGAGGAACTGGACGAATCGTCGCGCGCCGCCGCGCTGGAGGCCGTGGTCGATCTGCACACCTTCGACCCCAGCCAGCTCGAGGATATGGCCCGCTCCGCCGGTGCCGTCCAGGTCGCCGCCCATACCGAGGAGTTCGCCGCCGCCCTGTGGGGCTGGCCGGTGCGCACCTTCGAGGCCGCCGTCCCGGACGAGAAACTCACCTGGGGCTACCGGATGGCGATGTACCGGGCGTGGCTCGGGCTGAGCTGGGTGGACGAGAACGTGATGCGCCGCGTGGTGCCGCGCCAGTTCTTCTACAACGCCATGATCACCGGCGTGAAACCGGTCGCCGCCGCGAACTAGTGGGCTACGGCTTCAGCGCGGCCGATATCGCCTACCTGGCCTCGCCACCGGGTGCGGCCGCGCTGGCCGAGGTCGCCGAACTGGAGTTGTCGGCGGCCTCGCAGCTCGCCGATGTGGCGGCGATGCGCCGCGCGCACCGCGACCACGCCCCCGCCTTGGTCGAAACCGTGCGCTTGCGCCGCCGGGCCGCCGCGAAACTGTCCGGCGCACAGCACTGGTTGTTCACCGACGACGCACTGCAGCAGGCCACCCCGACCCTGGTCGCCCGGCACCGCGCCCGTCGGCTGGCCGGCCGCGATGTGCACGACGTGACCTGCTCGATCGGGGCGGACCTGGCCGAACTGGCCCGGGTCTGCCCCCGCGTCGTGGGCAGCGATCTGGACCCGATCCGGCTCGCCATGGCCCAGTTCAACCTGACCCAGCCCAAGCCGACGACGAATACGGTGCTGGTCCGGGCGGACGCTCTGGTGCCCTGTTCGACCGGCACGGCGATCGTCGCGGACCCGGCCCGGCGGGCGGGCGGTAGACGCACCCACGACCCCGCCGCCCTGCAGCCGCCGCTGCCGGATCTGCTCGCCGCCTACGCCGGCCGCGATCTGGCCGTGAAATGCGCTCCCGGATTGGATTTCGACCGGCTCGGCTGGGCGGGTGAGGTCGAGGTGGTGTCGCTGGACGGGGCCGTGCGCGAGGCATGCCTGTGGTCGCCGGGGCTGACCGAACCGGGTATCACCCGCCGGTCCACCGTACTCACGAGCGCGGGCGAGGCCATCACCCTCACCGATACCGACCCCGACGAGATCCCCGAGCAGCCGCCCGGGGAGTGGATAGTCGATCCGGACGGTGCGGTGGTCCGCGCCGGACTGGTCCGCCACTATGCGGCCCGCCACGGACTATGGCAGCTCGACCCCCGGATCGCGTACCTCACCGGTGACCGGCTCCCCGCCGGTGTGCGCGGTTTCCGTATCCTCGACCGGCTCGAATTCCGGGAGAAATCCCTGCGCGCCGAACTACGGCGCCTCGACTGCGGTGCCTTGGAGATCCTGGTCCGCGGCGTGGACGTGGACCCCGATGTGCTGCGGCGCCGGCTGAAACCCACCGGCTCTCTGCCTTATACGCTGGTGATCACCCGGATCGGCCGCACCGCCACGGCCTTCCTGTGCCGTGCGTCCCGATGACCGCTGCGCGGCGGCGGCCCGGAGCCGGGACGATCGGACGGAACGCACCGACGCCGGTAGATGTACGCAAGTCGGAAACCAACCGAGGAGAGCAATGGCCAGCGAGTATTGGCACCTGCCGCCGACCCTGCGCGGCGACCATGTGCTGGTGCGGCCCCTGGAAGCCGGCGATGCGGACGCGCTGGCCGCGGCGCACGACGATCCGGACACCCTGAAGTATTTTCCGTTCGGTATCGAATCCCGGCCGCCCGCACCGGAAACCGTCGCCCACGCCCTGTCCTCGGGCCGCCAGGTGCTGGTGCCGGTGGACCTGCGCGACGACCGGATCGTCGGCACCACCTCGCTGTACAACATGGACGAGCAACACGGCCGGGTGACCATCGGATTCACCTGGTATTCGCGCCGCGCCCGCGGCACCGTATGCAATCCGGAAACGAAACTGTTGTTGCTGGACCATGTATTCGGCACCCTGGGGGCGCAGCGGGCGGAGTTCACCGTCGACGATCTCAACGCCCGCTCCCGTGAAGCCGTCACCGCCCTCGGCGCGACCCAGGAGGGAATTCTGCGGCAGCATGCCCGGCGCCGGGACGGTAGCCGCCGCAACACCGTCGTCTACTCGATCCTCGCCGGTGAATGGCCGCGATCCAGGGCCCGGCTCACCGATCGGATCGCGCGCCGCGTGGCCGCCGCGGACGACCCGGCCTCCTAGGTCTGTTACCCGCTACTGGTTACGGACAGCCCGACATACTCCGGTCGTTCCCCGGCATGGGCTTTCAGGATGAGGATGGGTTTATCGGTCGGTAGTCCGTCCTCGTCGAAGGACAGCATGCCGCTCGCCCCGCTCACCTGGGTGGCCCCGTGCAGTCCTTTCATCGCCTGGATCACCTGGCCCGGGGTCACCACGGTGCCGGCGAAGTCGGCCGCCTGCCGGATCGCCCGGACGGCGGTCACCACCGCATCGTGTTCCATGACGGCGGCGAAATCGTCCAGGGCGTCGCCGGACAGTTCGCGGTAGCAGATCTCCCCGGTGCATTCGCCCGTGAACCGGGCGACGGCGACCCGGTTGAACAGGTCCGGGTGCCGCCGCCAAGCCTCCTCGTGCACCAGGCCGGTGTACAGCACCGATACTCCGGTTTCCAGCGCTATCCGGGCGGGACTGTCCGCGAGGTTGTAGTAGGCCATATCGTCGCCGGTGACCACCTGGATCGGTATCTCCGGGCAGTTGCGCCCGGCCAGTTCGGTCAGGAAACCGAGTGCGTGTGCGGCCCGGCCCGCGAAATAGATGGTGTCGGGGGCATTCCGGCAGATATTCGCCAGCATGCCGCGGAACGCGGTGGCCACATTGCCGACTTCGGAGTCGTAGCTCTCCACCCGGCTGACGATCCGCTGCGGCTGCTCGGCGAAGCGGGCCCGGAAGGCCGCGTCGAGGGCGGTGCCGTAGTGATCGGCCGGATTGTCGTCGCGGACGACCATGATCCGGTCGGCGCCGGTGGCCAGATACTCGGCGGCGGCGCGCGCGTGCCCAGTGGCGGTGGGCGACACCCGGTAGAACCCGCGGACCACCGGCAGGTCGTCGGCGGTGAGGGTGGAGCCGATGACCGGTAGCTGCAGTTCGGAAAGGCGTTCGACCGCGTGGACCGCGTTCCGGATACTGAAGGCGATACCGGTGACCGCGACGATACGGTCGGCCTCGCGACGTTCCTGGATCCGGCCGACCGCGGTCTCCCATTCGGCGAAATCGCTGGCGGGGTTCGCCACCAGCAGCTTGATCTTCGGAGTGGCGGCGGTCCGGTTCTCCGCGAGCTGGGCCAGATGCGCGCCCTCGATCCGATGCCGGATACCCGCCATGGTGACGATACTTTCCTCGCTCGCCCCCACCGTCATCGGCGACATCGTCACCACGCTCACATACGGGTCGCCCGAATTCTCCACGGCGCGGTTCTCGGCGAGGATGCGGCGCTCGATATCGGCGAGTTCCGGGGCGAAAACATAACTGCCGTCGGTGACGCCGGCGCATTCGTCACGCGGTCCACTGTGCACGACCCCCGGCCCGCAACTGTTGTCCGGCCGGAAGAGCGTGGGCACCCAGATCGCCACGCCCACGACCAGCGCCGCCACCACGACGGCGGCCGGAACCCACCACCATTTCCGGTAGCTCGGCGGGGGTGGCTGGATCAGGGTGCTCATCGGTATCTCTCCGCCCGTTCGTACAGCAGCAGTGCTCCGCGGCCGAGACCGCGCGCGAGTTGCCGGAATTCGTTCTCGATGGTGCGGTTCAGGGTTCGCTGCGGGTCGCCGAGCGGATCGTTGGAAACCCACAACGCCGCGATCAACCAGGCCAGTTCGTGTTCCGGCTCCAGACCGTTGTCCCGGACGATCGCCTCCACCTGGGCGAAGGGTGTGCCGTCGGGATCCGGGCGGCGCGGTGCGGAGGTGATCAGGTCCAGATCGGACAGCCAGCCGGCGGCGGTGGTACGGCCGAATTCGGCGCGGCCGGGCAGGAACGGCCGCTCCAGATATTCGATGGCGGCACCGAGACTGCCCAGCGCGAGATCGTGATAGATGGCCTCGATTTCGGCGCCCGGCTCGCCGTCCTCGACGGCGCGGCGGTAGACGTCCCGGCAGATCGTATGGGTGGCTTCCCAGTCCCGCGGGTCGTCCGGTTCGCGGGCGGCGAGTTCGCAGAGCAGGATTCGGCGTAACCAGGTGTCGAGCACCATTTCCGGATCCGGGCCGGGGACGGTCCGGATCCACAGCCGGTTCCGCAGTTCCTGTAGCAGCGCCTCCCCGTCCGGCAGGGCCGAGTCCAGGACCTCCCGCTGGTAGAGGACATCCACGGTGCGGCCCGCGGCGGCGGTGACCAGATCGCGCACACTCTCGGCGGCGAGAAAGTCTCCGAGCAGTCGCTCGCGGGCCCGGTCGAGTACGGTGGCCGGTGGGTCGACCGGCTCCTGCAGGGGGTCGAGTTGGGTACCCACCGTGCTCGTGAGGACGGTCCGGGCGCGGGCGAGTGGGTCGCCGTCGCCGGCCTGGCCCAGGGCGGCGATGACATCTACGGTGCCGGCCGCGTTCCCGCCGGTGAGGGCCCGGACGAAATCCGCGACCCGGGGAACCGAACGCATCCGCCGGTCGGCGGCGAGGTCGCCGGTGGTCTGCACACTCAACCGGCTGAGATCCACGAGATACCACGGGAACCAGGACGCGGCCGGATCATCGGCGGCCGCCGCCCAATCGGTGCGGATATCGGCCGGGTCGCGCGGGGCGGGCCATTCGATACCGCCGGTGCGGTGTTCGGGTTCGCGGCGTTCGGTGTCCTCGCTGAAACGGTGCATACCGGGCCGGTGCCAGCATTCGCTCCACGCGGGCAGCCACTGTGCGCTGGTGGCGATCACGACCAGCGGATCGGGTTCGGCGCCGTTGCGCCGCCGCGCTTCGCGCAGGGTCTGCAGGAACTGCCGGCCGGCGGGAGTGTGGGCGTTGTCCAGCAACAGCACGGAATTGAGCGTGCGCCGCGAGGCGCGCACCCCGCTGTAGGCGTGCCGCAGATCGTGCAGGAACGCCATCCCGAAGATGGCATCGGCCTCGGCGCGGGATTCGTCGTCGCCGTGCGCCCATTTGGCGAGGTCGATGAGCATATCCTCGCGCTGGATCTCGTCACCGGTCAGCCGCGGCCCCCGTTTGATCCGCCGGCTGATGTTGAGCCGGTTCAGGCTCTGCAGCAGGGTTTCCACCGCCATGCCGACCCACGGCGACAACCCTTCGGGCACCTGCCCGGCGGCCTCGATGATGTCGGCGACGCCCTGGCTGCGGGCCTCCATGGGCTGGGCGCTCGAGACCACCTGGCGCAGGTTCTGCAACGCCAGCCGGCGGTTGTCCTCGTGCATGTGCAGGGTGCTGCCCACCGCCACCACGCACAGCCACAGCTGCGGGAACGTGATCCGGCCGAATTGGCGCCGGTGCCGGCCGAGTTCGAACGCGAGTTCCCCGAACACCTCCCGCGGCGCCCGTTCGCCCTGACCCAGATCGACCTGTGCGACCGGTAATTTCGCGCAGCGCTGCGCGAGGGTGTGCAGCAGTACGGTTTTCCCGCTACCGGGCGGCCCCACCGCCACCACCACCGGTAGCAACCGGCTCCGGCCCTCCGGCCGCTGGACCAGCTGCTCGATCAACGGCCCGGTGATCGGTTCCAGCCCATGCAATTTCGGGCCTTCCACAGGTATCGCCCCTCCCGGTTCGGCAATCGATATCCGGCATATCGATTTCCGGCACCGCAGGGGGCCCCGGTTCGCGCGGCGCGGGCCGCGCGAACCGGTCGAAGATATCGATCAGTACGGCCATCCTAGGCAAGATCGCCGATGCTGTTGCGGCTCGGCGCAAAACCGATATGTGAAACGAGAATGCGCGAAAAGCTCGAGCAGGGGCCGCGTTACACGGTTATGAGGTCATTCCTAGTACCGAATGCCCGAGAGCGAGGCCGACATGCTCGCCAGCCAGCATTGCAGCGTCGGCGGGTACTGCATGGTGCAAATCGGAGCGAACCCGGGCGCTTGCACGGCGGCCGGCGCCGACTGCGGTTCGAGCGGGATGGCCGACGCGGTGGCCGCGGTGGCGAGCGGGGCGGTCAGCAGGGCCGATACGAGGAGGACGGCCCGGAGTGCGCGACGCATGATTACTTCCTTCCTGACCGGTCGGTACCGATCAGTTGGGAAGCTAGCGGGTAGGCGCTGCCCGGTACAGCCCCCAGTTACCCTGCCCGTGATTTCGCGGGCAGGGCCGCGCTCGGCCGGGCCGGAACGGGTGCCGCGAGGATGTCGGGGTGCGGGGGTACTTTCTGTTCATGACGAGGTACGCGGCGCTGCTACGCGGCATCATGCCCAGCAATCCGAACATGAGCAACGAGAAGTTGCGTGGCGTTTTCACCGGCCTCGGATTCGACGCGGTGGCGTCGGTGCTGGCCAGCGGCAATATCGTGTTCGCGACCGAGGAAACCGCGGGCGCCGAACTGGAGGATCGCATCCAGCAGGCGTTGAATACCGAACTCGGAATTCCGGGCGGCACCATCATCCGCGATTACGCCGAACTGCGGGCCCTACTGGACCGTGATCCCTTCGCCGGGTACACCCACGGCCGCGAGACCTATCTGACCGTCACTTTCTTCAAGGACGCGGCCCATCCCCGCGCCGGCTTACCGCCGGCCGAAACGGATCCGTCGACGAAAATCCTCGGGTACGACGAGCAGTCCCGGGCATTCCTGTCGATCATCGACAATTCCTCGCCGAAAACCCCGAATTTCATGGCCTGGCTGGAACGCAGCTACGGCAAGGACATCACCACCCGCACCTGGCTCACGGTGCAGCGTGTCGTGAAGAAAATGGAATCGCTGAAGTAGGCCGCCGGGTCACGCGTCCTGCGTGATCCCGTTCTTCTTACGTTCGATATCGGCCAGCGCGGCCTCCCGGGCGGCGCGTTCGGCGGCACCGGCCTCCCAGGTGGACTTGCGGTTCTTCACCACGCGCGCGGGCGCGCCCACCGCGATGCTGTAATCCGGGATCTCGCCCTTCACCACCGCGTGCGCACCCAGCACGCACCCGCGCCCGACCCGGGTTTCCCGCAGCACGGTGACCTTGGCCGCGATCCAGGTATCCGGACCGATCCGCACCGGGCTCTTCACGATGCCCTGATCCTTGATCGGCATGGTGATGTCGTCCATCCGGTGGTCGAAGTCGGTGATGTAGCACCAGTCCGCGACCAGCGTGGATTCGCCGATCTCGATATCGAGGTAGGTGTTGACGACGTTGTCTTTACCGAAGACCACCTTGTCGCCGATGCGCAGCGAGCCCTCGTGGCAGCGGATGGCGTTGCCGTCGCCGATATGGACCCAGCGCCCGATCTCCAGCCGGCCCAGCTCCGGTGTGGCGTGGATTTCCACCCGCTTGCCCAGGAACACCATGCCGCGCAGGATCACGTGCGGGTTGGCCAGCCGGAATTTGAGCAGCCGGTAGTAGCGCACCAGATACCACGGCGTGTAGGCGCGGTTGGCCAGCACCCAGCGCAGCGAATCGCGGGTGAGGAAACGGGCTTGTCGCGGGTCCCGGCGCCGGGAGCCCTGCCAGCGTGTGCGCAACGGTGCGCCCCACATGCTCGTCACGACGTCTCTCCTGTTTCTCTGGGTATCCCCCGTGGCCACTACCGCTGGACAGCCTACTTTCGTGCTCTCCGGCCCCGGCCTATACCCTTCCGTTAATCTCACACATGGCCCGGGGAGACAGGACAACGGAGGAGACCAGCAGGTGCGTATCGGCGGCGGCGTGCGGACCGTGTCCTGGCTCGCGGTGGTGGTCGCGGCGGTGGGTGTGCTCACCGCCTGCGGAACCGATGTGGACGACATCACGGTCGGCCGGGGGCTCGGCTGGCCCGCGGCGGGGCACGAGGCCCGTAACAGCGGTAATACGCAGGTCACCGGTTCCCGGGACCTGAGCCTGCGGTGGTCGCGGCCGGTCGGCGGGCCGATCGTGCAGCCGGTGACGGTGGGGTCGGAGGGGCAGATCTTCGTCACCAGCCGCACCGATGCGAACTGCGAGATCTTCTCCTATCAGATGCGCACGGGCCGTAAACGGTTCTGCAACCCGCTCGGCCCGCATTCGATCTACTCGCCCACCCTGCTCGACGGCGCCACCAACGTGTATGTGGGGCTCGACAGTGCGGTGGAATCCGACAACCAGCTCGGTCAGCCGCGCTGGCGCACCCCGGTGGCCGGCGTCCCGATCGGGATGCAGTTCACCGGTGACGGTCATCTGCTGGTGATCACGCAGTCGGGTCAGGTGGATGTGCTGGACCGGCAGACCGGTAAGCGGATGGTCCCCACCCAGCAGCTGCTGCCGCGGCCCGATTTCCTGCAGAACCCCAACACGGACTGGCCGGCCCCCGGGGAGGGGCTCGAAGACTGCCGAACCGGCGGCCCGGACTGCGCGGTCGCCACCATCGCCGCGATGGAGGTCGATACCGGGCGTATCTATGCGACCGTGCGCAAACCCGGCGAACCCGATGCCTCGCTGGTGGCCCTGCGCTATGCCGACGGCAAGGTCCAGCAGGAATGGAGCAGCCCGATCCTGGCGGGCGGCAGCGCGACCGATCCCGCTCTCTCCGCCGACGGTGCCACGCTCTACGTCGGGGACAACAGCAAACGCCTGCTGGCCGTCGACACCGCCACCGGGAAACCGAAATGGGAAGCGCACCTGGACTGGGAGCCGCGCCGCGGTATCTCGGTGTCCGACGACGGCCTGATCATCCCGGCCGGTGACGACGGCTACCTGATGGCGTTGCGCGATACCGGCGCCGGTTACGAAAGGGTCTGGGCGCGTAAGGATCTCGCCCTGCGCGGCGCCCCGGTGCAGACGGCCGGCGGCACCGGTTACGTCACCGCCGCCATCGGGGAGGGCCTGAACCTGATCACCTTCGACACCGCCACCGGCAACACCCTCGACTCCGATGTGCTCCCGGGTGCGCAGGGGACGACCACGGGCACCGCGGTCGGCGCCCAGGGCGAGGTCGTGGTCGCGACCCGGATCGGCGAGATCTTCACCTTCCGCGAAAAAGCCTGATTCGGATACCCGCCGACGGCGTGCGCGTCGGGCGCATACTCGACCAGGACGCTGTCGGCGGTGTCCGACCGGCGGCCCGGAGCCGAACCACCGCATGGCGAACCGACCGGTCCGGCGCGCCGGTTCAGGGCCGACTGTGGCGTCGGCGTAGGCATCACCTTCCATGGTGCCGTCGCGCCGGGAGCAGCCGGGCCCGCCCTATGTGTGCACCGAGGTATGTGTGCACCGAGGTACCGACATCGACCGCGGCCTGGCGGGAGAGCGTCGGCGGGCACCGCCGTGAACAGCAGACCACCAGTGGCCGGCACGGGGCGACTGCGGCCCGGCCCGACCTTGTCACGGGCAGGCTGTGCACACGGCGCTTCCGTGCAGGCATGTGGAGAATCCGCTCGGCGGAATCGGAATTACGCCCGGCGGCCGGGGCCGGCCGGGTTCGGATCACAGCGGCTGGCCGGGGTCCCGTTCGGGGAGCGGGCGGCGGTCGATCTCGGGGCGGCCGAGCGGGGTCCGGACCCGGCGTTTGGCGCCCGTGTAGACCCCCGCGGTTTCCGCGGCCACCACGTCCCAGGCGAAATCCTCGGTGAGCCGGTCGCGGGCGGCGCGGGCCCGCTGCTGCGCGGCCGCCGGATCGTCGAGCACCGCGACGACCGCGTCCACCAGACCGTTGACGTCCGCGGGTTCGAACGAGGCGCCCGTGACCCCGTCGATCACGGCCTCACCGAGACCGCCCGCAGTTGAGGTGACCAGCGGTGTTCCCGCCGCGGCCGCTTCCAGGGCGACGATCCCGAACGGCTCGTAGCGGCTCGGCAGCACGATCGCGTCGGCCCCGTGCAGCCAGCCCAGCAGTTCCGCGTGATCCAGTTGCCCCGTGAAATGCACCGCGCGCGCCACCCGGTGGGTGCGTGCGCGTTCACGCAACCATTCGAACTGAGTGCCGATCCCGGCGATCGTGAGCGTGGTACCGGGGTGGGCGCGCCGGATCCGGGGGAGCGCGGCGATCGCGTCCTGGATCCCTTTCTCGTATTCGAGCCGCCCCACGTACAGCAGCCGCGGCGGCCCGCTGCGCGGCGGGCGTTCCCGGAATGTCCAGGAGCCCACGTCGATCCCGTTGCGGATCACATGGACCGGCACCCGGTCCGGCCGGTAGAGCCGTTCCACCTCGTCCTGCATGGACGCCGAGCAGGTGATGAGCGCGTCCGATTCGTTGGCCAGCCACCATTCGACCGAATGCACCTGCCGGTTAACCCGGCCCGCGACCCAGCCGCTGTGCCGGCCGGCCTCGGTGGCGTGGATGGTCGAGACGAGCGGGACGTCGTAGTACTCGGCCAGCGCGATCGCGGGATGGGCCACCAGCCAGTCGTGCGCGTGCACCACATCGGGGGTCCAGCCCTCGCCGATCCCGGGTTTGTCCAGCGCGATCCCCGCCCGCACCATGGCATGCCCCATGGCCAGGGTCCAGGCGAGCATATCCTCGCCGAAATCGAAAACCGGCGGGTCTTCGGCGACTGCCACCACCAAGACGCCCTCGGCGGCGAACGAATGGGTGGGATGGGTGGCGGGGCTGGTACCGGTGGGCCGCCGCGCGAGCACCACCACTTCGTGCCCGGCCGCCGCCAGCGAGGTCGCGAGGTGGTGGACATGCCTGCCCAGACCCCCGACGACCACCGGTGGGTACTCCCACGACACCATCAAGATCTTCATCGCGGTCCTTCTGCTGAGGTGACGCGTAGCCTACGCGCGTCCAGGGCCGGGAACACGCCGTCGGCCGCTGCCCATCCCGCCGCCAGCTCCCGGGCCCGGGCCGGCTGACCCGCCCCGACGGCGCCCGCGATCTCCCGGACGGCGTGCGCGTGCTGATGGGCGCGGTCGCGCGCGTAACCGGCGGCGGAATCCTTGCTGACCATGAACGCCCAATCGCTGGACACCGTGAGGATGGCTTCGCGCAACAGCTGATCGGCGACGGGGTCGCGGCCGGTGGGTGCCGCGGCGCGCATCTTCGCGGTGGTGTCGAGGGCGAGCCGGACGATATCGTCGTTCAGTTCCACCAGGTCACGCACCTGGTCACCGGCCCAGACCCGCCAGTCCTTACCCGACCCCCACGACGAATCGGTGAGTGGCACCGGGTCTCCGGTGAACCCGCGTTCCCGGGCGTCGGCGAGGGTGCCGACGGTGATCCCCGCCTCCGGCAGCGCGCGCAGCACCTGCGCCAGCCACTGCGGGCCCTCGTGCCACCAGTGCCCGTACAACTCGGTATCGAAGGCCGCGACCACCAGCGCCGGCCGCCCGATCCGCTCGGATTCGGCGATGAGCCGTTCCCGCACGGTCGCCACGAAATCCGCCACATCCCGCTCGACCTGCGCCGCGGCCAGTTCCGGGTCGTAGGGCGCCTTGTCCGGGCCGGCGACCGTTTTCCCGGTGACCCGCGCGGGTTTGAGCCCGGTGGCGTGGTCGTAGTGATGGAAGTCGCGGTAGGCGCCGTTGCCGGGGTAGCCCGATTTCGGCGACCAGACCCGGTAGCTCACCGTGAGATCGCGCCCGAACGCGACTACGGAGGAGTCGCGAACCGGCCGTCCGAGCGAGGTGTCCCCGCGCAGAGCGGGCCCGTCGACCATGAAATGCGTCACACCGGCGGCGGCGTATCCGTCCTCCATTCCGGGCGTGAACCCACACTCGGGCGCCCAGATCCCGGACGGTGTGTGCCCCCAGCGCAGTCGCGCGTCGGTGAGGCCCTCGCGCAGCTGGAAGTCGCGCAGCCGGTCGTCGAGCAGTGGCTGGAACGGGTGGGCCAGCGGGCCGCCGAGCAGCTCGATGACCTGCGCGTCGAGCAGTTGCCGCCAGACCGGCGCCGCCCCGTGCCGCCAGTTCTGCTCGAATTCGGCCAGTGCCGCGGCCGCGAGCCGGTGTTCGTGGCGGCCGAGCGCGCGGTTACCCGCCATCGCCGCCTCGTCTGCGCGCAATTGCCAATTGCCCAGCCAGTGATGCATACCGGCCAGCGCATGCGGATCGTCGAGTTGTGCTGCGAGAACAGGGGTTATCCCGAGCGTCAGCAGATGCGAGCGGCCTTCCGCGGCCAGCGTGCGCAGCACCTCGACGACCGGCAGATACGACGCCGCCCACGATTGGTAGAGCCATTCCTCGCCGACCGGCCAGCGGCCGTGATGGGCCAGCCAGGGCAGGTGCGAGTGCAGGACGAGAGTGAACTGTCCCGGTACCGCGTCGTGGGAGTTGTTGCCGCTCACGGCTTTACCGCTCGGGCTACCAGGTCGAGGCTGGCGTCGATATCGTCGGGGGTCAGCGCGAAATCGTCGACGGTGATACCCGCGACATCGGCGGTGAGTTCGGCCGGCCAGGGTTCCCCGGCCAGGGCCCGCTCGATCTGCGCGTCGATAAAAGAGCCGCCGTGCTTTTCGTCCAGCGCGCGCAGGCTCGGGCCGTGGTGCACACCGGTCATCAGCTCGACGCGGAAACCGGCTTCCGCGAGCAGTTCGGTGAGTTCGGCGGCATTCAGTTCGCGGGTGTGGAAGGGGTTGAGCGGGGTGTCGCGGCCGGGGGAGAAGGTGATCCGGTTGGGGGTGCTGATGAGCAGTTCACCGCCCGGGCGCAGCACCCGCAGGCATTCGCGCAGGAACTGCACCTGATCCCAAAGATGTTCGATCACTTGGAAATTCACCACGGTGTCCACCGTGTCGGCGGGCAGCGGGAGCGCGGCGAGATTACCGCGGATCATCCGCACCCGGGGGTACCGGGCGCGTACGTGTGCCGCCGCGCCGCGGTCGTAGTCGAGGCCGATCACCGCGGTGGCGACCTCGGCGATCATATTCGCGCCGTAGCCTTCACCCGACCCCGCTTCGAGCACCACTTTCCCCGCGCAGCGCGACAACAGCCGGTCGTAGACGATCTCGTGCCGCCGGAACCAGTAGTTCTCCTCCGCGATACCCGGCACCGTCCGCTCACCGGTCAACGGCAGCGGCTCCAGTACGTCGGGGGTAGCCGGTGCGGCGGGAATCACAGCCTCACTCATTGCGACGAGGTTACTGGTACTGCCCGGTACACGGGTGCCCAGGGAGCCCCTCCGGACGCTTGCGCACGTAAGTTACCCACGAGTAACTTAACGTAGGGTAATGTCTCGGCCTGAGCTACTCACATGGACGTACGGCCGCTGGAGATCGTGCGACCGCCAATACAGGTAACCAGAACAGGAGGTCGACGAAGACCGATGCCGAATATCGTCGTACTCATCAAGCAGGTGCCCGATACCTGGTCCGAGCGCAAGCTGACCGACGGTGACTTCACCCTCGACCGTGAAGCCGCCGACGCGGTGCTCGACGAGATCAACGAGCGCGCTGTCGAAGAAGCCCTCCTGATCAAGGAGGCGCAGGGCGGAGAGGTCACCGTGCTGGCGGCCGGACCCGATCGCGCGACCGAGGCCATCCGCAAGGCGCTGTCCATGGGCGCCGACAAGGCCATCCACATCAACGACCCGGCCATCCACGGCTCCGATACCGTCCAGACCGCGTGGGTCCTGGCCGGTGCGCTGGGCCAGGTCGAGGGCGTCGAACTGGTGATCGCCGGTAACGAGGCCACCGACGGCCGCTCCGGCGCCGTCCCGGCCATCATCGCCGAGTACCTGGGCATCCCGCAGCTCACGCATCTGCGCAAGCTCACCGTCGACGGCGAGACCATCACCGGCGAGCGGGAAACCGACGAAGGCGTGTTCAAGCTGGAGGCGACGCTGCCGGCCATCGTCAGCGTCACCGAGAAGATCAACGAACCGCGCTTCCCCTCCTTCAAGGGCATCATGGCCGCGAAGAAGAAGGAAGTGCAGACCTTCACCCTGGAAGACCTGGGCATCGACCCGTCGACCGTGGGCGTGGCCAATGCGGGCACCACCGTGACCGCGTCCACCCCGAAGCCGCCGCGCACCGCGGGCGAGAAGATCACCGACGAGGGCGACGGCGGCACCAAGATCGCCCAGTACCTGGTCGGCCAGAAGATCATCTGAGTCCCCCGCACCCGCAGCAACTTCTAGGAGAAGAGACAAATGGCAGAAGTACTTGTGCTCGTCGAGCACGCCGACGGTGCGGTCAAGAAGGTGACCACCGAACTGCTGAGCGCCGCCACCGCCCTCGGTGAGCCGTCGGCCGTCGTGCTCGGTGCCCCCGGCACCGCCGACAAACTGTCCGACGCGCTGGCCGCGGCCGGTGCCGCCAAGATCTACATCGCCGAATCCGACGATGTGGAGAACTACCTCATCACCCCCAAGGTCGACGTCCTCGCCGGCCTGGTGGAATCCGCGTCCCCGGCGGCGGTCCTGGTCGCCGCGAGCGCCGAGGGCAAAGAGGTCTCCGGTCGGCTGGCCGCCCGCATCGGTTCGGGCCTGCTGGTCGACGTCATCGACGTCAAGGCCGACGGTACGGCCGTGCACAGCATCTTCGGTGGCGCCTTCACCGTCGACGCCAAGGCCACCGGCGATGTCCCGGTGATCTCGGTGCGCCCGGGTTCGATCGAGGCCAAGCCCTCGGCCGGCGCCGGCGAGAAGGTCACCGTCGAGGTGCCGGCGCAGGAAGAAGGCGTCGTGAAGGTCACCAGCCGCGAGCCGGTGGTCGCCGGTGACCGGCCGGAACTCACCGAGGCGAATATCGTCGTCTCCGGTGGCCGCGGTGTCGGTTCCGCCGACAACTTCTCCGTGGTCGAGGCCCTGGCCGATTCGCTCGGCGCGGCCGTCGGCGCCTCGCGTGCCGCGGTCGACTCCGGCTACTACCCGGGCCAGTTCCAGGTGGGCCAGACCGGTAAGACGGTCTCCCCGCAGCTGTACGTCGCCCTCGGTATCTCGGGTGCCATCCAGCACCGGGCCGGTATGCAGACCTCGAAGACCATCGTCGCGGTCAACAAGGACGAAGAGGCGCCGATCTTCGAGATCGCCGATTACGGCATCGTCGGCGACCTGTTCAACGTCGCCCCGCAGCTGACCGAAGAGGTCAAGAAGCACAAGGGCTGAGCCCGGCGCGGACATCGTCCGCCGAAGCTCTCGACTGTGCCCCGGCCGGGTTCTCCGGCCGGGGCACAGTCGTGTGCAGGGCGACGGTGTGTCTTTTGCGCTCCGGTGATCCCGGCGCATTGCACATAGGATTCATGCTATATAGCATGAATCCTATGTCGCTGTATGCGGTCGAGATCGAGCCCGAAGTGGCCGAGTGGCTCCGATCCCTCTCGGACCGTGACTTCGGTCGCGTCGATTCATAGGTCGGCATGTTGGCGGAACACGCGGAAACCCTCGGCGAGCCCTGGTCGCGCAATCTCGGTGACAGGCTGCGTGAACTGCGATTCCATCTCCATCCGCTGGAAATGCGTGTGACCTACTGGCTCGCGCCCGGCCGCCGTGTGATCTTGTTGACGGTGTTCCGCAAGACGAAGATGCGCGAGGCGGCCGAGGTCGAGCGAGCGAAGCTCCTGCGCAAGGTATGCGAGGCGGAACATGACCACGCCCGATCCAGTTTCGATAGAGAGGTCAACGGCGATGGCTGAACACGAGTCCATGGACGATATGAGGCGGGAGCGCTTCGGCAGCCGGGATTTCAACGCTGCGGAATACGAAGCGGGTCGAGAAGAGGCCAGGCTCGCCATCGAGTTCGCGAACGCGATTCGCGAGCGTCGCTTGGAACTCGGGCTGACCCAGAGCGACGTGGCCGAGCGTGCGGGGCTGCGTCAGCCGGATGTCTCGCGTCTCGAATCCGGCGGCGGAACCCCCACGATCGGCATGCTGGAACGTTTGGCGTATGCCCTGGAACTGCGCTTCGTGGCACGGTTCGAGAAGCCGGACGCGGCCTGACGCCGGTTGCGGGTCAAGGGCCGGCCTGCTGCCACCGCGGCGGCGTTCTCACTGGTCGGGAATGCGTGTGCGGGCCTCGTGCGACTCGGGGATGCTGTCTGCGAATGTAGAACCCGGCAGCATTGATGTGCGCGGTGGCCGGATGAGGGAAGGGACGCGATGCCGAGAATCGCCGAAGTGCGTGACGCGGCGGCACCGAGTTCCACCGAACAACGCGCGCGGGTCGGGCGGATACTCACCGCCGCCGCCGAACTGGCGAGCGTGCACGAGTTCGAACGGGTTCAGATGGGCGAGGTGGCGAAATCGGCGGGGGTCGCGGTCGCCACGCTGTATCGCTATTTCCCGTCGAAAACACACCTGTTCGTGGCGGTGATGCTCGACCAGATCGATCGGATGCGGGAGAAGTTCGCGCGTGCAGCAGGTTCGGAGTCCGATCCGAAGGACGCGGTGCACGCGGCATTGGTGCGGGTGGTCCGGGTGCTGCTGCGGCGGCCGCTGCTGTCGGCGGCGATGATCCAGTCGAACAGCACGGCCAAAGTGTCCGCTGTCCCGGATACGGCGCGGGTCGACCGGGCCTTCCGGCAGTTGCTGTGCACCGCGGCGGGCATCGACCGGATGACCGAGCGGGATGCCGCGCGGCTGCGGCTGCTGATCCATGCCGTGTTCGGCATCATCCAGTCCTGCCTGAACGGCCGGATCGCGATCGCCGATGCCGAGTCCGACCTGCGCGACCTGTGCGATCTGCTGCTCGTGGACTGGCCGGAGCTCTCTCCGGAGACGGACTGACGTCCGGAACTCACCGCCGCGGCGGCCCTGCCTCCCGGGGTTCGGGCCGTTTCGGGTTCACGGCCGTGCCGCGGTGCTAGTGTGAACAAGAATGAATTTCAGTTCTTGTCCGTCTTGAACTGATGACCTGCGCTGATGGAGAGACAAGTGGGCATCATTGATTCGGGGAACAACACCACCGCGCGCACTCCGGAACCGGGCGTGCCGACGTCCATGGTCGAGCGGATGACCCGGATCCTGGATGCCTTCGACGGTCGCGGGTCGCGGTTGTCGCTCGAAGAGGTCGCCTACCGCGCGCGGATACCCCGCTCCACGGTGTACCGGATCCTGGACCAGCTGGTGCGGACCGAATGGGTCGAGCACACCTCCACGGGGTACGGGCTGGGCCGCCGCGCGACCGGCCTCGCCGGGGGCGACGAGTACGGCCGGATCCGGGCGGCGGCCGCGCCGCTGCTGCACCGGTTGCAGCTGCGGACCGGCATGGTGGTGCATCTGACCGTGCTCGACCACGGTGACAGCCTGTACCTCGACAAAATCGGCGGGCCGTTCGCCACCCGGGTGCCCTCCCAGGTGGGCGGGCGTGTTCCCGCGTACGCCACCGCCGGCGGAAAAGCCGTTCTGGCGTGGCTGAAACCGGAGGTGGTCGACGGGCTCTACGGCCCGGCCTTCCGGCCACGCACCGACCGCACGATCACCGAGCGGACGGCCTTGCACCACGAACTCAACCGGATCCGGTTGCGCCGCGGGCTCGCCTTCGAACGCAATGAATCCGTGGCCGGAATCGCCTGCGTCGGCGCCGCGATACGCGGCGCCGACGGTCCTGTCGCCGCGGTCTCCCTGTGTGGTGAGACCGATACCGTACCGCTGAACACGGTGGCGCCGCTGGTGGCCGATGCGGCCCGGGAGGTGTCGGAGGCGCTGTTCCCCGGGCTCGGAAACGGCCGGCGCCGCGGGAAAGCGGCTGCACTGGAAAAGGATCGGCCACCCCCCGTCGATGGTTGGCTGGCGTCGGCGGCGGCCGGGTGACACCGGCCGCCCGGCGCTGGGTTCACCGCCCGATCGTCCTGTGCTCGACCGGATGAACAGTCGCTGATCCGGTGTTCGAATTGCGTTGTGATACCCGAGACCGAGGCGGGTGTCGCTCCCGCGGCCGATGCGCCGGGTGAGGGATGTCTGGACGATGGTGGTATCGCCCGCCATCGGGGTGGGCAGATGATCGGAGGGCAGATGAAACTGGAAGCGGGGCAGGTCGCTGTCGTCACCGGTGCCGCGAACGGGATCGGTGCGGCGTTGGCGGCCGCGCTGGTGCGGCGCGGGCTGCGGGTGGTCGTGGCCGATATCGACAGCGAGGCGCTGACGAAGACCGCTACCGACCTCGGCGACCAGGTGCTCGCCGTACCCACCGATGTCGCGGAAATCGAGCAGGTGCGCGCGCTCGCCGATCGGACACTTGCCGAATTCGGCCGAGTAGATCTGGTTTTCAACAACGCCGGCATGGGCGCGGGCGGGCCGAGCTGGGATATCGCTCCCGCCGACTGGAACCGGGTCTGGGCGGTGAACGTCGGCGGTGTGGTGAACGGGGTCCACGTCTTCACACCGCATCTGATCGCCGCTGGGCGAGGGCATATCGTGAACACGGCCTCGTTGGCGGGACTGACGGTCGGCCTGTTCGGCGCCCCGTACGCGGCGAGTAAGGCGGCGATCATCTCGATCTCGGAATCGCTGCGGGGGGAACTGGATCTGGTCGCACCGGATGTCGGGGTCACCGTGGTGTGCCCGGGTCCCGTGGATACCCAGATGTTCCGGGGGCTGGCCGAACTCGCCGATCCGCCGGCGGGCGCGGCACCCGACGCGTTGCCCCCCGAGGTGGCGGCCAAGCTCGCACCGATGATGGATGCGATCACCGAGATGGCGAAGGAAATGCTGCCCGCCCCGCAGGCAGCCGAAATCATCCTCGCCGCAGTGGAATCCGGGAAGCTGTACGAAACCACCCATCCGGCCATGGCGGTCGCCGCCCGCGAGCGGATGAACACGATCCTGGAATCCTTCGGCACACCCGCCTGAACTGCCGCGATATCGCCGGGCCGGGCGGCCCGGCGATGCGGTGGCTACCCGCCGAGCAGAGTCAGGGCCTGCCTGCGCATCTCGACCTTGCGAACCTTCCCCGTGACGGTCATCGGGAATTCGTCGACCACGTGCACATAGCGGGGGATCTTGTAATGCGCGAGCCGCCCCGCGCAGAACTGCCGGACCGTTGCCGCATCGAGCGCCGGGGCTCCATCGCGCATCCTGATCCAGGCCATCAACTCTTCGCCGTACCGCGCATCGGGAACACCGATCACCTGGGCGTCGAGAATATCGGGGTGGGTGTAGAGGAACTCCTCGATTTCGCGCGGGTAGATGTTCTCGCCGCCCCGGATGACCATGTCTTTGATCCGCCCGGTGATGGCGACGTAGCCGTCGGTGTCCATGATCCCGAGGTCGCCGGTGTGCATCCAGCGGGCCGCGTCGATGACTTCCGCGGTTTTCTCCGGGTCCGCCCAGTATCCGAGCATCACCGAATAGCCGCGCGTGCATACCTCGCCGGGTTCGCCACGTGGCAGGGTCCGGCCGGTCGCCGGGTCGACGATCTTGATCTCCAGATGCGGGCCGACCCGCCCGACGGTTGCCGTGCGCTGGTCGATACTGTCGCCGGCTCGGGTCTGCGTCGAAACCGGTGACGTCTCGGTCATCCCGTAACAGATGGTCACCTCGCTCATCCCCATCCGTTCGATGACCTGCTTCATCACCTCCACCGGGCACGGCGACCCCGCCATGATCCCGGTCCGCAGCGTCGACAGCCGGTAGTCGCCGAACCCGGGCTCGGCGAGTTCGGCGATGAACATGGTCGGCACCCCGTACAGCGACGTGCATCGCTCGGCCTCGACCGCGGCGAGGGTGGCGGCGGGGTCGAACGCCGGCGCCGGGATCACCATGGTCGCCCCGTGACTCGTGCAGGCCAGATTGCCCATGACCATGCCGAAGCAGTGATAGAAGGGAACCGGGATACAGACCCGGTCCTGATCGGTGTAGCCGCAGATCTCACCGACGAAGAAACCGTTGTTGAGGATGTTGTGGTGGCTCAGCGTCGCGCCTTTGGGGAAACCGGTTGTTCCCGAGGTGTATTGGATATTGATGGGGTCGTCCGCGGACAATTCGGCCTGTGCCACCGCAAGATCTGCCGGACCGGCGGCGCGTCCCGACTCCAGTAAGCCCGACCAGTCCGCGCCACCGAGCAGAACGACCCGTTCCAGCGCCGGGCACTCCGAGCGCACCTCCGCGAGCATGGCGGCATAGTCGGAGGACTTGAAGGAGGGCGCCGCGATCACCATCCGGATCCCGGCCTGCCGCAGCACGTACTCCAGTTCGTGCGCCCGGTACGCGGGATTGATGGTCACCAGGACGGCGCCGATTTTCGCGGTCGCGTACTGCACGAAAACCCATTCGGGACAGTTGGGCGCCCAGATCCCGACCCGGTCCCCGCTGCCGATACCCGCCGCCAGCAATCCCGCGGCCAGCGCGTCGACCTCGCCGGCGAGTTCGCGGTAGGTCCACCGCCTTCCACCGGCCACATCCACCAGCGCATCGTTGTCCGGGAAGGCGGCCACCGTGCGATCGAAATTGTCCCCGATCGTGTCCCCGAGCAACGGGACATTCCACGCGCCGGAGGCGTAGCTCTGCTGAGGTGTACTCATCACCGGTCCTTTCCCTGCACCCGTCCGGGTACCTCTTTGAGCGGGGCCGGGGGCGTTGTCCGTCACGCCGCGTGGCCCGAGGCAATAGTGATACAGGTCACGGCGGATGCCCACCCCCGAAAGGGGGTGATCCGAGCCGGCGGCCGGAAAGGACGGATAGTTCTCGAAACGGTGAACCGCGGTGGTGCGTTACGGCGAGCCGGTGGCCTCAGCGGCGGGCGGGTTCGTCGACCAGTTCGGACGGCGCCTCGCCGGACGCCTGGGCGGCCACCGCGGCCAGCTCTTGCCCGACCGACTCGCGGCTCTCGGCCGGTCCGGCCGCTCCTCCGGTCTTCGCCTTTCGATGCGGGCCCGGCCGAACATGTCACCGAGGCGGCCGAAGCTCACCACCAGCACGGCCGTGACGACGAGGAATCCCATCATCATCCACAGCAAGTAGCTGGTGTTCCCTGATTCCAAGGGGTTGAGGTGGATGCCCTTGAAGATATCGGGCAGGGCGATCGGCACGATGGAGGAGTTGATCGTGGCGATCAGCATGCCGAGGGTGGTGTTGGACAGCGCGATCCATTTGTAGTGCGGTCCGAGATCGGCGGTGCCCGGTATGGGTTCGCTGGTGGTGGGGGAGGCCATGCACGGTTCCTTTGTGCGGGTTGTCCGGCGAACGGCGGTGGTGCGCGATACGTCATCGGTCCGGGCCGGGCGGGCCGATCGTCCGGATGGCGTCCGCCAGGATCGTGAGCCCGCGGCTCACCGTCCGGCGATCGTCCGGGTCGAGTCCTTCGACGGCTTCGGTGAGCAGTTGCGCTTTTCTGCTCCGGGCGTCGGCGATCAATTCGATCCCGGTCGGTGTCGGTTTCAGCAGGCGGGCACGTCCGTCGTCGGGGTCGGGAGTGCGTTCGATGTAACCCCGGTCCTCGAGCGCGGCCACGAGGCGCGACATTGTGGGCGCGGAGACGGATTCGCGTTCCGCCAGGGCGGAGAGCCGGATCGGGGCGTGATTGACGATCGTCCACAGCGCCGAGGCGACACCCGCACTGAGATTCCCGCCGGAGCCGCGGGTGCGCAGTGTTCGGTTGATCCAGGTGAGCAGGTGGTACAGGGTCGCGACGTCGTCGGGAGTACCGGGCTCGTCGGCTGGGGCGAGGCTCTGCATGGCGCCCTCACTTCTCGTCGATCGATCGTAAGAAGGCTGGTGATGACACACGTTAGTTAGTTGCTTCGGCTAAGTAAACGATACGCCCGGATGGTCAGGGAGTGGACGGCGGGCCCGATCCTGGTGTTCACCACGCCACGGGCGTGCGGATTGCCGGCGCGGGGCCGCGGGCCGGGACGATCGGCGTTGTCCGGAGGGCGTTGTCGCGCCGGCTCATCGTTTGACCGTGCCGTCGCGGCATCGTTTCTACTGGGTGTACCGGGCGGATCCGCGCCGGAAAGCCGAACGAACACCCCCGAGGAGGGCGACGAATGGCCGCACAGTGGGAACACAAAGTGCTGAAGTACAAGCTCGGCATGAAAGGCTTCGACTACGGCCGGATGGAGCAGGACCTCAACGACCTCGGGCGGAAGGGGTGGGAAGCGGTCGGCACGCTCGCCCCGAGCTTCGGTTCGGGCCAGGCCATCGAGATCGCAGTCATCCTGAAGAAACACAACGACTGACGGGGCCGGCCCGCGACCGGCTGCGTCGGAATCGCCCTCGGAGCGCCGCACCGGCACCCGATACTCGGTCCATGGCGCGACATATTTCGCAGGCTCGGCCCCGGTGGTGGGGTACGGGCAGCTGGAAGTTTCCGCTGGCCGCGCAGGTCGGCGGCCAGTGGTGGGTTTTGCGGATGAACCCGTTCCCCGACCATGATCTGTGGACTCTGTTCATCGACGGCGTCGCCCGATACGACCTCAACGATGCGCCACCGAGCTGGGGTGATCTCGCGCCGGTAGCGCCGCTGGACCCGTGGACCGCCGGCAGTCTGCTGACGCCCCTGTACGAGTTCGCGGTGTACGGCAGCGAGGTGGGGCAATCTTGCGACGACCCGTTCTGTTGCGGCTGAGCCGCCACCGTCCGCAGGGGCGGCGCGGGCTCCCAGCGGACTCCCAGCTCGGTACGCAGCTGGGGCACAGGGAAGCGACGTAGCGTCGCAGGCATCGGGAAGCCGGTCACCGGATCGGCGAAAAGTACGATGCGACAAGGAGATCCATGGTGAAGCTGAAGCCGGCGAGCAAGGCCTTCGCGGCTGTGGTGTGTGGGATCGGGGTGGCGGGTGCGGCCGTTGCCGGAGCGGGTACGGCAGGCGCCGATCCGGGGCCGGGGGAGAAGAAGATCATCATCAACGGCCAGGAGCGGTCGGATATCGACCGGGTGATCCTGCGGGAGAACATCGGCCGGGACCTGCCCGGATACCAGCTGCCTCCGGGCAGTCCGGGCGTGATCATCCTGAAGAACGGAGAGGTTCAGCCCGTACCCGAAGGTGCGGTATTGCGGCACCGCGACGACCGGCGATAAACCGGTAGCGAATATCCACCGTCATAAGGCGGGTGAGGAAACAACCCGAGGTATGGTCCCTCGCCACTCGGGTTATCGGTGACACGCCGCGCCGAACCGGGAGTGTCACCTCTCCTGGCGGCCACTGCCCGGCCGCGGGAGGCACGACCGGCCCGGTGCGCCACGGCACCGGGCCGGTCGTTCGTGCGGGACACGGCGACCTCTGTCCGGTGGATCAGCGCGGGTTCCTCGGTGGCCTCGGTCGTGCACAGGGTCGAATCGGTGCCCGGAGCGACCCCTGTGCCCCGGCGCCGGAGTGGGCCGGGATTCCAACGGGTGTCTTGGAGCTATGTCCCGCGCAATCCGTCCAGGAGGGTGGTGAGGATGGGGGTGCGGCGGGTGTCGGCGCGCAGGACGGCGGAGACCGGGATGCGCAGGCGCTGATCGGCGAGGGCGAGGGTGGCGATGCCTTCGGTGGAGCTGTTGGCGTAGAGCACGGTCCACGCGTCGGGGTGGTTGATCAACTCCATGGTGGCCGTGTGGTCGGGGGGAATCGGCGGGCCGTAGGTGGGGCCGACGGGGAGGTCGGCGAAGGCGGCGCGGATGACGTTGTGGATGAGGACCTGCTCGGATTCCGGGGGGAGCAACAGGGGGTAGTCGCTGAGTTCGGCGAGGGTGACGTCGGTGCGGCCGGCGAGAGGATGTGCGGGGGCGGTGGCGAGGGTCAGATCTTCCACCCACAGTTGTTCCACGATCAGGCCCGCCTGCTGCACGCTGCCGCGGATGAGCGCCAGATCGCAGTCGCCGTCGGCCACCGCGGCCACCCGCTGGCGGAAGGGTTTGATGACGAATTCGATCTCCGCGCCGGGATGGGCCTCGCGGGCGCCGGCGATGGCCGAGAGCGATCGGGTGGCGAAGGACATATTCGCCGTGAGCCGCACCCGTGGTCCGGTGGTGCGGATCGACGCCCTGATCGCGGATTCGAGACCTAGCATCTGCTTCGCCAGCGGTAGTAGCCTTGTGCTCGCGTCGGTGGGGACGACCGAGCGGGTCGAGCGTTCGAAGAGCTGGACGCCGAGGTCGTGCTCGAGCCGGGCGATCTGATGGCTGATCGCCGATTGCGAGATGAAACAGCGGGCCGCGGCCCGGCTGAAACTGAGCTCCTCGCACACCGCGACGAAGTACGTGAGCTGCCGAAGTTCCATCTCCACCTTCATTCATGACGAGATCAGATAAGAGTCATCTCAATTATGCGCCCTGAACCCTGAAATATCTTGGTTCTGGATGACGGTTCCTCATGAGTGAAGGAGGCTGTCATGCAGAACGTCACGGAAGTCGGCGCCGGCGTCGAGTACGCGGATGTCGTGATCATCGGATCGGGTTTCGGTGGGCTCGCCGCCGCCAAGCAGTTGGCGAAGGCGGGTGTCGATTATGTCCTGATCTCGAGCACGCCGGAACACCTGTTCCAGCCACTGCTGTACCAGGTCGCCACCGGGGTGTTGGCGTCCGAGGAGATCGCGCCCCCCATCGCGAACATCCTGCGCCGGCACAAGGAGGCGGATGTGCGACTGGGCAAGGTCAGCGCCATCGAGCCGGACGCCGCGATCCTCACCTACGAGACTCCGGAGGGCACGCGGCGTATCCGCTACGGTTCGCTGATCGCGGCCACGGGCGCCAGCCAGTCGTATTTCGGGCGTGACGACTTCGCCGACAAAACCTATTCGCTGAAAACCATCGACGACGCGAAGCTGCTGCGCGCCCAGATCCAGCGGGTGTTCACCGAAGCCGCCGACGCCGACCCGGAGACCCGCAAGCGGCTGCTGTCGTTCGTGGTGGTCGGTGCCGGTGCGACCGGTGTCGAGGTCGCCGGGCAGCTGAAGGAACTCGCCAAGCGCTACTACCACGAGGACGTATCGGTAACCCTGGTGGAAGGCGCGGGCGCGGTGCTACCGCCGTTCGGCGGCGGACTGTCGGAATACGCGAAGAAGTCGCTCACCCGCAGCGGCGTGGACGTACTGCTCGGCACCTTCGTGACCGATATCGAGGACGGGCAGGTCACCGTCAAGGACAAAGAGGGCGCGCAGCGGCAGATCGAAGCCGAGACCATCGTCTGGTCGGCGGGTGTGCAGGCCGGCGGGTTCGCGAAACTGCTCGCCGAAGCCACCGGATGCGAAACCGACCGCGCCGGCCGGCTGCTGATCAACCCCGATCTGACCGTCGGCGGCTACGCCGATATCTACGCGATCGGCGATATGACCTCGCTCAACGGCTACCCGGGCCAGTCGCCGGTCGCCATGCAGGAGGGCCGCCACGCCGCCGATATCATCAGCCGCGACAAACACCCCGGCACGCCGTTCGTGTACTGGGACAAGGGCAGTATGGCGGTGATCAGCCGGTTCAGCGCCGTCACCAAACTCAACGAGCGCATCACCTTCCGCGGCACGCTCGCGTGGATCATCTGGCTGGCGGTGCACCTGTTCTACCTGGTGGGCTTCCGGAATCGCTTCGCGGCGATCCTGTCGTGGCTGGTCTCCTTCATCGGCACCGGGCGGCCCGGGTTCGCCGAGGTCGAGAAGGAGCGGCGGGCGCAACCACGCGAGGTCGAACGAACAGCCGCCTGACGCGCGGCCATCTCGGAAACGTGCACCGGCCGGGAACCCGAGCCATCGGTGCCGAGCCGGCACACGCGGCCGGGCCTGGTCGAGTGAGGTCCGGCCGTGTCGCGGCGGGACGGCGGTGACCGCTGCGTCCCCGGCGTCCGGAACGGGCGGCCGGTGAGGGTAACCACCCGCGGCCGGTGTTCCGTCCGCTCGGTACCCAGCGCCGCCGGATGTCCGTCCTCGCGTGAGCACCGACTCCACGTACCGGCGGCCGCGGCGGCCCACGGCCCGGTGGGGGCAGGTGTGCGCCTGAGGGACCAACTACCGGGAACCTGCTGGTGAACGCCCGGTGTGAGCTACATCTCGTTCACCGAACCGGCATACCCGCGACACTTCGCGGACGCTCCGGCGCAGTGTCGGACTGGCCTCCTTAGCTTTATGGCTATTACGTCCGTGCTGACAGCGCCGGCTCGACCGGCCGGCAGCGAGGATCACCGGTCCCGATACGCACTGATCGTCTCCTCCGATACCGACCATCGCATCGCGGCGCAGCGACTGCGGTACAACGTTTTCGCCGGCGAACCCGGGTTCCAGATCCCCGACGACGGTACGGGCCTGGACGCCGACAGATTCGACGACCACTGCGACCATATGCTGGTCCGCGACGAGGTCTCCGGCGAATTCGTCGGTTGTTACCGGATGCTGCCGCCGGACAAGGTCGCGGCGGCAGGCGGTTACTACACGGCCACCGAGTTCGATCTGACGGCACTGGATCCGAACGGTATGCGGATCGTCGAGATGGGCCGGGCCTGCGTGGTGCCCGAGCACCGCAACGGCTCGGTACTCACCCTCATGTGGGCCGGGATCCTGCACTACATCCAGCTCACCGGCTACGACTGGGTGATGGGCTGCGCGTCGGTGCCCATGCGCAACCGTCCGGAGGACCCGGCCGGGGTGAACGTACGCGGGGTGCGCGACCTGCTGCTGAGCAAGCATGCGTGCGCGCCCGAAAAGCGGGTGCGGCCCTACCGCCCGGTGGTGGTGGACGGGGTGGCGCTCGACGATCTGCCCGCGCCCGCCCGCCCGAAACTGCCGCCGCTGCTCAACGGGTATCTGCGGCTCGGCGCCGAGGTCTGCGGAGAACCCGCCCACGACCCGGATTTCGCGGTGGCCGATTTCGTGGTGCTGCTGGGCCTGGACACCATCAACACCCGCTATCTGGACCGGTTGCGCGGCGCGGCCGCGAATTTCGAGGGCGGGCGGTGAACCGATGCCGGTCAGGACATTGGAAGAGCAGGCCGCCGACGTAGCGTTACCGCAGCATTCGTGGATGCCCGCGAGCCCCTGTGAGACCGGCTGTGTGCAGCACAGCGCCGAGGTCGGTGTACTGCGCGCGGGGCTGCGGGCGGCGAGCGCGCTGTCGATACTGGCCGCCTATCCGTTCGCGCATATCGTCACGCCGCCGTCGCGGCGGTCGGTGGTGCAGCGGAAGTTTGCGGGAATGTTGTTGCGCAGCTGCGGTATCCGTCTGCGGGTGGTGGATCGCCGGGGCGGCGACGGGCGCGCGTTGTTCGCGCCGTCCGGTACCGGGGTACTGGTGGCCTGCGGGCATATCGGCTGGGCGGACATCATCGTGCTGGCGTCGGTACAACCCCTCGCGTTCGTGGCGCGCGCGGATCTGATCGATTGGCCGTTGCTCGGGCGGCTCGCCCGCATCATGCGGGTCGTTCCGATCGAGCGGGAGCGGCTGCGACAGCTACCGGAGGTGGTGGAGCAGGTGGGGCAGCGACTGGTGGCGGGGGAGCGGATCGGATTCTTCCCCGAGGGCACCACCTGGTGCGGCCGGGCCTACGGGAAACTGCGGCCCGCGATCTTCCAGGCCGCCGTGGACACCGGCACCCCGGTGCAGCCTGTGCGCTTGCGCTATCTGGACCGGCACGGTCATCGGTCGACCGTCCCGGGATTCGTGGGTGACGATACGTTGATCGGCTCGGTGACCCGGGTGCTACGGGCGCGGGGTCTCACCGCCGAGGTCGTGCTGGCGCCCGTCGAGCAGCCGGGGATCGACCGGAAGGATCTGGCGCGGCGATGCGAGCGGGCGGTGCGGGCCGAGGAGCTCTCCGATGCCGCGCATGCGGTGCTCGCCGCGGCCGATCGGCAGTTGACGAAGGCGGTGGCCGCGCCCGCCTGATCGAACGTCGGATTTCGGCCGGGCCTCGAACATGGGCCCGGCCGAAATCGGCCTACAGTGTATCGCTCATGTATGTACCGCTGAACAACGGTAACATGTTCGGATTCGATCAGAACGCGCTCCCGGTGCCGGGAAGGCCGGGAAGTCCGATCACCGGCAACGGCAGATGAGGCAGCGACGGCAGCAGCACCTGCGGCATCGGCAGGACCGCGGGCGGCGCCGGCGGGATATAGGGGTTGGGTACGTTCCAGGTCTGGTTCGGGGATCCGCCGCTGTGCTCCTCCCGGTCCCAATCGGCCGGCGCGTCGTAGTCGCTACCGCGGTTGCCGCCGTAGCCCGCATGCGAATCGTGGTCCCGGTAGCCGTTGCCGCCGCTGTTGAACTCGTCGTTCCAGCCGTCGTAATTGTGCTGGTTGTGGTCCCGGTAGCCGTAGTTTCCGTTGTCGTCCCAGCCGAAGCCGTTATCGCCGATGCCGTAGTCGCCGGAATCGTTGTCGCCCAGATCGTTGTCGCCGAAGCCGTGGCTGTCGTCGTTGCCGAAACCGCTCGAATCGTCGGAATCGCTGATCGAGGTGGCGGTGACCGGATCGGCCAGAGCGGTGCCGGCGGCGACGGCGACCGGCGTCAGGGCGAGAACCGCGAGGGTGGCGAGCCGGGCGGCGATACGGCGGGTGCGCGGTGCGGGGGTTCGGTTCATCGTGGAGTTCCTCACTCGTCACGCCCCTGTGGATCGGTGGGGCGGAGCACTTCTTGGAGCGCTTTATCGATACACCACATACCGTACCGCTATCTAACGGCACGATCAATAGGTAATTTCGAGCTGCTGTGATTCCGGGTACTGAGCACCGCGAGGTCGGCCTCCGGCGCGACGAGCCGGCGCGGGGCGGCCTTCGCAACCGCGAGTCGCACAGGCCGTTGTGGCCCCTCGCCGGGAAACCCGGCTACGGTGGTTCGCAGCGGGCGCGAACAGCCTGCTTCGCTCTCGAGATCAACTTCAGACGTCAACCGAGCAGGTCCGCCGGCGCCGTGGGCGGGTGCCGGCATATCAGCAGGGCCGCCGATGACCCTCGGCGGTGATCCAGGACGGTTCCGGGTCCGGCGAACCGATCGACTACCCAGGATTGTGGGGCAGTGAAGTATGGCGATAAGCCAGGTAGCGGTGTATGCGCACCTGAACGCCACCGAAATCGAGGCGCTCGGCAACGAACTCGACGAGATCCGCCGCGATGTCGTCGACGGTCTCGGTGCTCGCGACGCGCGGTACATCCGGCGCACCATCGCTGCTCAGCGGGTGCTGGACGCGGTCTCGCGGCTGCTGATCGGCTACAGCCCGCGGCGGACCGGCCGGCTCGCCGGAACCGGCGGGCTGGCACTGGCGAAGATCATCGAGAACATGGAGATCGGCCACAATGTGAGCCACGGCCAGTGGGACTGGATGAACGATCCGGAGATCCACTCCATATCATGGGAGTGGGATATGGCCGGGCTCTCCGCGCAGTGGCGGCATGCCCACAACTACCGGCACCATCTCTACACCAATGTGCTGGGGCTCGACGACGATATCGGGTTCGGTGTCATGCGGGTGACCCGCGACGAGCGGTGGCGGCCCGGGCACCTGCTGCAACCCCTGCGGAATCTGCTGCTGGCAGCCACCTTCGAATGGGGGATCGCCTCGCAGGGCTGGTACCTGGAACGCAAGTTCGGGCGCACGCCGGCGGGTGGCGGTGGCCGCGGGCTGGTGGCGAAAATCGCCCGGCAGGTGGGGAAGGACTATGTGGTCTTCCCGGCATTGAGCGGCCGCCGGTGGCGCCGGACGCTGGCCGCGAACGCGGCCGCCAATCTGATCCGCAATCTGTGGGCGTATCTGGTGATCTCCTGCGGCCATTTTCCCGACGGCGCGGAGAAGTTCGAACCCGGCGCGGTCCACGACGAGACCCGGGCGCAGTGGTATCTGCGGCAGATGCTCGGCACCGCGAATTTCGATGCCGGACCGGTACTCGCCTTCCTCAGCGGGCATCTCTCCCACCAGATCGAACACCACCTGTTCCCGGATCTGCCGAGCAACCGGTATCGGCAGGTCGCGGTGCGGGTGCGGGCGGTCTGCGAAAAATACGATCTGCCGTATACGACAGGGCCGCTGCCGCGGCAAGCCCTGCTCAGCCTGCGCACGATCCACAAGCTCGCGCTGCCGGACAGTCTGCTCACCGCGACCTCCGACGATGCGCCCGAAACCGCGTCCGAGCGCAGATTCCCGGCAGCCGGCCGCGGCGGGGGCGGTCTGCGCACCGCGTTGCGGCGGGGAAAGGCGACGGCCCGGGGCGGTAGCGCGTAGGGTGGAGAGGGCCCTGTCCCCGCGCGCCCTCGCGCCGCGGGCCCTGGACCATCGGGTTGACGCGCAATCCGGTCCCCTCGGGCCGAGTCAGGAGTATCGATCACAGCACCGGATCCGATCGGGACCCGGGCGCTGCCCATGATGCCCGAGCGGGCTGCCGGGGTGCACGGTACGACCGGCACCCGCCCCCGCGGGCGGACAGGGCCGGGCAGCGCACCGGCCGGATATCCGAGGCCCGCGCCGTCCACCGCGACCACGCACCGCGCGTCCATCGCGACACCATCTACGACCGGAGTTTCCTTATGCACGAGAGCAATCTGTTCAGTCACGTCCCCGCGGAACCCGAGGTCTATCCGACCTCGGGCATCGCGAATCAGCCGGTGTTCTCCAACGCCGCCGCCGAGCACCGCGCGGCCGGTGAGGCAGCACCCGACGAGGGCGCCGAGCGGCCCTGAGAGCCCGGTGAACCTGTGGACCGTACGGGCACCGAGCGCAGGTGGGCGGTGAGCCGCGCCCTGCGGCCCGGTCAGAAGATCCTCAGGTTCCCGAGATAGACCTTGCCACCGACCGAGACCGGTGTGTACTCACTGGTGACCTCCCATACCCGGTCGGTGGCGTCCCACACTTCCAGTGAGTGGCCCGAACCGGTGGAGTCGTCGGTGGCGACGGCGATCCGGGTGCCGTCCGTGCCGAGCGGCGTACCCTCCGGTACGTAGCCGGGAATCACGTATTCACCGGTGTAGGCGTCGATCACACGACCCGAATCCGAGGTTGCGATCAACGTGCCGACACCGAACAACTCCAGTGGTTCGGAACTGTCTTCGGCGCTGTAGGACTCGTTCTCCCACAGCACGGTCCCGGTGCGCGGGCCGATTCCCGCATAGGTCGTCTTGTCACCGTCCGTCCGGACGACGATCGGCACCGATGTCTCGACCGGGCCCTCCTCGGACGCGGTCGGCAGATGCGGGCCCGGGAGCCAGCCCGCCGCGATATCTGCGGTTTTGACGCCGTTGCGGTCATATACCGCGGGTGGGGAGCCGTCCTCGGCGAGGACGAAACCGTCGACGAAAACGTTCCACTGATCGTTATCGATCCCCTCGACCGAATCGCGCCGGAACACTTCGTGTCCGTCTTCGAGCCGGATCACCCGGAATTCCCATTTCGACAGCGGCCGCCCCGGGGCCGGGGCCGATTTGATCACCGCCAGCCGGGCCGCGTCGAATACGTCGATCCAATGGTGGTTTTCGGGCGAGGGCCGGGCATCGGGCCAGCGGATCGCCGGTAGTTCCCGGCCGTCGGTACCGATCGACCGCAATACCGGCGGCCACCCATCGGTGCTGTCCACGAACACGAACCGCGCGCCGGCGGCGGTCAGGTCGAAAATATGTTCTCGCGCGGTGAGGGTGGTGATGATCCGCCCGGCCGCGAGATCGATGATCACGACGGCATCGTCCGGTACCGACGCGCCCTGCAGACCACAGGCGGCCGACGAACGGGTGTCGTCGACCACGCAGCGGTCCAGATTGCGCTGACTCGCGTCCACTTCGATCGGTGCGGTGCCGTCCCGGAGCCGGCCGGTGTTCGCGTCGACGATATCGAGGTAGTCGAGGGTGTTACCGTCCGCCAGACGGACCTCACGGTGGATGAGCACGACCTCGGAGTCCCCGCCGAGCGCCACGGTGTCCCCGGCTTCGGAACCGGGCGGGCCCGGAGTTTCCTGCAGCGTCCAGACCGGCCTGTCCGGCCGGGTATCCAGTGCCGGCAGGATCGGCGTCACGGGCAGGCGGGGTAACTGCGCCGCTTCCCCCGCAACCGCGTTCTGCTGAACTGCCCGCACCCCGAGCACACCGGCGACCACCAGCACCACCGTGGCAACCAGTGTTCCGATGAGCAGTGCGGTCCGGCGCCGAGTCGTTCGACGTTCCCGGAGCTCCGGACCGGGCGGCGGTGTCGGTGGAACCCGGTGCTGCCGGCTGCCCGTGGCCGGGTCGGCCGTCATCGGCACCTGATGACCGGCCGAAGCCTGCGGCGGCCGCAGCGCGAGGACATGGGCGAGGGCGGCCGCGAATTCCTTGCTGCTGGGAAAACGCTGCTCCGGGCTCTTCGCCATCGCCCGGGCCAGTACCGAATCCACGTACGGCGAGAGGTCCGGCCGTTGCGCGCGCACACTCGGCACCGGCTGCTGCGCATGAGCCATGATCACCGCCACCGGGTTGGTCCCGGTGAACGGCTGCGTCCCGGTGAGCATATGAAAAGCGGTGGCGGCCAGTGCGTACTGGTCCGATCGCGGGCCGACCGGGAGCCCCTGCATCTGTTCGGGTGAGGCGTAGGCGACAGTGCCGACGGTCAGACCGGTGCCGGTGAGGTCCGAGGTCTCCAAGGATTTCCGGGCGATCCCGAAATCGGTCAGCAAATAGTGACCCGTGCCGGCGAGCAGGATGTTCGCGGGTTTCACATCCCGATGAACCAGCCCGCGGGCTCCCGCGTAGTCGAGTGCGTCGGCCACCTCGGTGACCGCCCGCACCACATCGGCCGCGGGCAACCCGCCCGGCGCCGTCCGCAGCATCGCCGAAACGTCGGCACCGTCGATCAATTCCAGCGCGATCCACAACCGCCCGTCGAATTCGCCACGGTCGTGAATGCTGACGATGCCGGGATGCGACAACTGCGCCGCCAGATCGGCCTCACGCTCGAAACGGCGCCGGTAGGAATCGTCACGAGCCAGCGGCGCGGCAAGCACCTTCACCGCATCCGAGCGCGGCAGCCGTGGATGCCGGGCCGCGTACACCTCACCCATACCACCGGCGCCGAGCAGACGTTCGATGAGATAACCGGCGAACACCGAGCCGGGCGTCATTGTGGCCAACGTCCGTTTCCTCCCATACATGCCGGTGCGATGATCACACCGTATTCCGCACTTCTGGGCAACATCGCGGACGGCCGGCCGGCGCAGGTTCGGTGTGCCGAGCAGCCGGGCAACTTCTCATGCCACCTCGATGACAACCTTGCCTGCGGTGTGACCGTTCTCCACGGTGGCGAGGGCTGCCGGGGCGTCCGAGAGCGAATGGACCGCGGAGATCACAGGTGCGAGGACGCCGTCGAGAGCCAGCCGGGCGGACCGCTCCAGGTTCTCGCGGTCGAGGCGACGTTCGACGAAACGTCCACCGAGATCGGACACCGACGCATCGCCCACGGCGATGACGTTGCGCGCGTTCCGGGCCAGCCGGGCGACTGTCCGTAGCGAGGTGCCTCCTACCAGGTCGACGATCCCATCGGCGCCGTCCGGAACCAGCTCGCGTGCCGCGGCGACGACGTCGCCCGCGGCGTAGTCGATGAACCGCACCCCGACGGCCTCGGCGTGCTCGCGTTTGGCGGCGCTCCCGGTGCCGATCACTCGCAGCTCGCGGGCGCAGGCCAGCCGGGCAACGGCGAGGCCGACCCCGCCGCCGACCCCGTTGACCACGATCGTGGCACCGGCCGGGAGATCGAGCTGGTCGAGCACATCCACCGCGGTCGTCCCGGCCACCGGCAGCGTTGCCGCCACCGCCGCGGACAGCCCCGCCGGCGTGCGTGCCGTGTTGTCTGCGGAGAGCACCGTCGTCTCGGCGTACGTGCCGCCACCGGTGAGTGCGAAACCGAAGACCGCGTCACCGACCCCGAGCCCATCGACGTCCTCGCCCAGGGCGAGCACGGTTCCCGCCGCCTCCATGCCCAGCACGCGGGGAAAAGGACGGCCGCCGTCGAGTCCGGGGACCAGGCCCTCGCGCAACAGATAGTCGAGGGGATTGACCCCGGCGACACCGACCCGGATCAACACCTCACCGCGCCCCGGGACGGGGTCGGGGCGATCGAAGAACTCCTGCACCTCGGGCCCGCCATGCTTGCCGAAACCCCACGCCTTCCCCATTTTCCGCCGCCTCTCGTGTGACCGTCCCGGTGGTTCCGGGCACTGCGGCCATCGTCACCCCTCACATCGATGTAAGGGGCAACTGGGTGAGAGGCAGGTCACGGTATCGGGTCGGCTATGCGACCTTTTCCGAGCCGGTGGTGAGCTCCGCCCGGTGCCGGGCATTGGCTTCGATCAGCACGTCGAGCGCATCCCGGGTCTGGATCAGATGTGCGATCTCGGCGTCGATCCGGTCGCGTTCGCGCGTCATCGTCGCGAATGCCATCTCGGCGATTCCCTCATCGCCGGGGGTCTCCACGCACGGCAGCACCGATGCGATCACCCGGCTGGACATACCCGCGTCGAACAGCTGCCGGATGAGCGCCACACGCTCTACCGCGGTCTCGGAATAGTGCCGCTGCCCGGCCTCGGAGCGCGAGCTGGTCAGCAGGCCCTGCTCCTCGTAATACCGCAGTGAGCGCGGACTCACGCCCGTGCGCGTGGACAGCTCGCCGATCCGCATCCTCGGACTCTACGCCCGCGTGCTCCCGGGATCCGGGCCGCCGGCGCCGGGGGTGACGTGGGCGCGGATCGTCACCCGCGCCGGCCCCGGCCGCGAGCACGCCGAGATCTCCGGGCTCGCGCCGCCGCTCGTGCAACCCGTAGGTGACATCGGTCCGCTGCCCGAACGCGTCGCCGGATACGCGAAACTGTGCGGCCCGGGCAGGACGGGTGATCCGAAATCTTGCCCGCCGAGCCGTTTCGCTGTTTTCGAGGAGCTGGATCAGGCGTTTCCTGGCCGGGTGGTGAGCACGTCGAGGGCGGCAGCGTGCACGCCCGGCGCCGAGGCGAGATAGCTTTCGCTGGTCAGCTTCCACGGTGTGCCGTCCAGGGCGGTCACCATGCCTCCGGCTTCCTGGACCAGCAGCACACCTGCGGCGTGGGCGCGGACATTGTCGAACTGCCAGTGCACGTCCATCCTGCCGGCGGCGACCTGGGCCAGCTGGTGGGTAACCGGCACCGAAACCCGCACCTGCAAAGCGGATTTCGACATCGCGATGAACGAGGCAGCTGTCCGCTCGGCGAACTCGGGGCCTTGGCCCGGTCGGGCCTGGCCGGTACCGGCCAGCGCGCCGTCCAGTGCGGTCTTGACCGAAACCCGCAGCGGTGCGCCGTTGAGCAACGCCCCGCCGCCCTCGGTCGCGGTGAACATCTCGTCGAGAACCGGGAAGTAGACCACCGCGAGCACCGGGCGGCCGTCACGGACGAGGCTGACCCCGATGTTCCAATCGGGCATACCGTGGGCGGCGTTGACGTTGCCGCCGACCGGGTCGATGAGCCACCACTGGCCCATGTCCAACGGCCCCGATCCGTGTTCGTCGTCGAGCCAGCTCGCGTTCGGCAGTGCCGCGGTCAACGCCGGGCGCAAGACATCGACCACGGCCGCGTCGTTGGCGCGAAGGTGCGCGAGCAGGTCGGGGAGCCCGGGCTGCCGGGACTCGATGGAATAGCGCGTCATCATCCGAGCGCCGGCGTGGCGGACGGCGGCGACGGTGGCTGCCAGCAGTTCTCCGCTCATGGCAATACTCCTGTAGTTGAATGAAACGAATTGATATCTGGATAGGATTTACTCTTGTGCAATTGGATTTGAATCTGCTGACCGCGCTGGACGCCCTGCTCGAGGAGGGCAGCGTGCGGGGCGCGGCCCAGCGGCTGCAGCTGTCCTCGCCCGCGGTCAGCCGCACTCTCGGCCGGTTACGGGCCGTGACCGGAGACGACATCCTGGTGCGCACCGGCCACTCGATGGCACCCACTCCGTACGCGGTATCGGTGCGCGAGGAGGTACACCGGCTGGTCGAGCAAGCCCATGCGGTGCTCTCACCGATCCGCGAACTGGACCTCGCCGAGATGGAGCGCACGTTCACGATCACCTGCCACGACGCGGTGGCCGTAGCAGTGATTCCGGTGTTGGCCGCGCGGATCGCGCAGCAGGCCCCCGGTGTACAGCTGCGGGTGCTCGCGGAGAATCCCGTCGACACCGACGATCTGCGACACGGCCGGGTCGATCTGGAACTCGGTGGCAGCAGGCCCGGACTGCCCGAATTCCGTTCCGAGCCATTCGGTGACGATCGGCTCGTCGTAGCGATGCGCGCGGATCATCCGTGCGCCCAAGGACTCGACCTGGTGTCCTACGCGGCGCAGCCGCATGTGGTGATCTCCCGGCGCGGGCGTCTCACCGCCCCGATCGACGACGTGCTCGAGGCCGAAGGGCTTCGGCGGCGGGTGGTCGCGGCGGTGGCGACGGTGTCCACGGCTCTGCAGATCGCCGCCCGCGGCGACGCGCTGGTCACGTGCACGCACACGCTCGGCCGCCCGCTGATCGATGCGTTCGGGCTCATCGCTCTGCCCTTGCCGGTCGAGTCCCCGGCAGCGGTGATCAACTGCAACTGGCATCAGCGCTACGATTCCGATCCTGCTCACGCGTGGCTGCGTGAGCAGGTTCGAGTGTCACTCGCGGAGATCACCACCGGTTGACTACTCTGCCAACGGAAGTGCCACGGCACCGGGATGTTCCGGCGCTTCGGCTTCGTCGAGCATGGCCGCGGCGACGGTTTCCCGGCTGATCTTCACCCCGAAGTCCAGTGGTGCCCCGGCCGCCAGGCCGACGGTGCGCCGGCGGGGGCTTTCCGGCCCGTCGGCGAGCATCCCGGCATGGAAGACCGTGCCACCTGCGGCGAGGATGGTGTTGTCGGCGTCGACCTTGTCGGCCAACCGATCGCCCAGCACCGCGGCGAGCATTTCCGCGCCGGCTACCTCTGCCGACCTGCCCGTGCCGTAGGCGCCGAGCCAGATGACGCGGCGTGGGCCGGCGGCGACGACCGCCTCGGCGCCGGCGAGCAGAGTGCCGGCGCGGTCGGTGCCGAGCGCGGACAGGACCACCGATTCTTCGTCCACAACGGCGGCGATGCCGGCAGCGTCGTTCACCTCCCCGGCTACCTTGCGCAGATTCGGCGAGTCGGCCACGGCGATCCGGTCGGGGTTTCGCGCGATGGCGGTCACGGTGTGACCGCGATGCAGCGCCTGTCGGGTGAGGGCGAGTCCGGTCTGTCCGGATGCCGCCAGGATGGTGAGGTTCATACCGAGAACGCTAGGGACGTCTCCAATTAACATCAAGTGCAAGTATCTGATGCCATAAGTTACCCAGACGCAATCCGTTCTATCGCCCGTCCGCTTTCTTGACTGGCGACCAAGAGGCGACCTAACCTGACTTCCGAAATTTCTTGATCAATGATCAAGAAGCGGGAGAAAGGACCACCCGATGGGCACCACCGGACAGTCGCCGACCTCGATCGATACGAGCGCGGACACGAGCCGGCAGGAAGTGCGGTTCGTGTCCGGTGGGCAGGAATGCGTGGCGTGGCTCTACACCGCGCACGACGCGCGGACCCCCGGGCCGATGGTGGTGATGGGGCACGGGTTGGGCGCGGTGCGGCAGATGCGCCTGGACGCCTTCGCCGAACGGTTCGCCGCGGCGGGCTGGTCGGTGCTGGTCTTCGATTACCGGTATCTCGGCGCCAGTGGCGGGCAGCCGCGGCAGCTCATCGATATCGGCGCTCAACTGGCGGATTGGCATGCCGCGCTGGCGTATGCGCGATCCCTGCCGTTCGTCGACACGCAGCGGATCGCGGTGTGGGGCAGTTCGTTCGGTGGAGGGCATGTGCTGCAGGTAGCCGCAGCGGACGGCCGGGTCGCGGCGGTGGTGGCACAGTGCCCGTTCACCGACGGCCCGGCCTCGACGCTGGCGCGGCTACGCGCCGGCGTGCCGAGCATGCTGATACTCGGCGGGGCAGCGCTGCTGGATACCGTCGGGTCCTGGTTCGGTGCGCGTCCGGTGCTGATGCCCATGGCCGGGCCGTCGTGGCTGCCGGGGTTCCTGGTCTCGCCCGACACCGTGTCCGGTGCCTCGCAACTCGTTCCCGCCGGAACCCTGTTGTCGGCGCGGACCAGCGCCGCGTTGCGCCGGCTGCCGCGATTGCGCGCCCAGCTCGCACCCCACCTCGAACTCTCCGGCAACCTCTCCCCGGCCGAACCGGGTATCGGCCGCGACAGCCTCTGGGGTGTACTGACCGGTCCCCGCGGCAGTTTCACCGCCGCGAACGCGCTCTCGGCCCGGCTGGCGCTACGGCTACCGTTCTATCGGCCCGGTCGCGCCATGGTGCGCATTCAGGCTCCGACGCTGGTGTGCGTGTGTGACCACGACGCCGTTGCTCCCGCTGCCGCCACCATCGCCCACGCCGCCGACGCGGCCCACGTCCACATCCGGACCTACCCGTGCGCACATTTCGACATCTACGTCGGCACTCACTTCGAACAGGCCGTCCGCGACCAAATCCTCTTCCTGGCAGAGCAATTCGGCGACACCGCCGCAGCCCACCACTGACGAACCGGGACACCGGGGCGGGCCGGCCCGGGTGTCAGGGCGTGGTCGTCACGGCGAGACCGCGGGCGCTGCGGACCAGGGTCGAGATCACCGCTCGCTTACCGGGCTCGTCTGCGGGGTGCATCAGCAGGCCCTCGATGACGAACACCCCCAAGGTGATCACCGCGTCGAGATCCTGATCGGTGCACCCGAGTTCGATCAGCTCGATCCGGAACAGGTCCTCCGCCAGCGTGTGGAACCGGTCATGCCACTCACCGACCGTGGCCGATTCCTTGGACCGCGCGTGGACCGTGGTCACCAACCGGTTCACCTGTTCGAGTTCACCGACCATCCACACGAGCCGATCGGTCAACTCGACCTCCGCGACCGCGCGGTAACGGTCCATCGCCTCGGTGAGCACCTCGTCCAGCACCGCGATCAACACGGCGTCCTTGTCCTGGAAATACCAGTACACGGTGTTGGACACCACCCCGGCCTCGCGCGCGATGCGCGTCATCGATACCGACTCGTAGCCCTGCCCGACGAACAATCGCCGCGCGGCCGCCACGATCTCCGCACGCTTCTCCGCGCGATCACGCGGACGTCTGTTACGAGGCATCAACCATCCGATCGCTTACCGGCCGTCTGGCCCCGATGCTATCTCGGTCAACACCCAAGACTCATGCAGACGTACACCACCTCCAGCACTTGCCGCGACCTTGCTACTCGCGGCGCCACCCGCCCTCAGACCAGCTCGGGGACGCGCAGGTGGGCGAGCGCGACCTCGAAATCGCCGACTTCGAGCACGTTGACACCGGCTCGGCGGGTACCTTCGCGGCGTAGGGTCTCGAGTTGTTCGCGGTTTCGTTCGATCGCGTCGGAACTGTCGAACGTCTCGCATGCGACGCCGCGTCCGGTTGCCCGGTCGATCAGCAGGCTCGTGCTGCAGAATCCCGGCAGCTGTTCCAGTTGCGCCGCGACCATGGATTTGTAGGTCTCGACCGCTGCGTCGAACCGGCCCAGATCGGCGGCCTCGGCCCAAGTGACCTGGGCGCACGCGCCCTCGCGTATGCGATGGTCGCGGTGCATGGCCCCGACCTCCCACTGCTCGACCCGCGCCGAATCGGCACCGAACAGCTGGACGGCGCGGTCACGGAGCGAATGCACCTGATCGGCGCTCTCGCGCATCGCCTCCTCGGACTCCCACGATGTCGTCGCGATGCAGCGACCCGACGCCCGGTCGACCAGCAACGACATCCCGATACAGCCGGATATGGCCTCCAGGGCCGGCATCACCCGGTCGCGTACATGCGCGATCCCGGCGTCTATCGCGGGGGGCTTCGCTTGAATGGTTGTAGAACGTGCGTACACGATCGACTCCCTCTGTGCTCAGGGCAGCGCCCCGGTGGCACCACCGATGCCCCCCACACTTCTCTCGCGGGACTGCCATAGCAATAGCTCGGAAATAACCCATATCGATCGCGTCGGAAGCGCCGCTGACAGCGCAGAGTGCCGCAGCCGCGGTACCGGCGCCTGCGGCGGAACGGCGCCGACGTCCTGATCCTGGACGTGTGCCGATTGTCAACGCCGTTGTGCCGGGACCGTTCCCGACGAGATGATGGCCTTCGTCCTCGACGACCCCGGCGCCCGCGCCGCGGTCGAGCGGCAAGTCCCGCTCGGGCGGGTCGGCAGCTCCGACGACATCGCAGGCACCGCGATCCTTCTATCGTCACGTGCCGGTACGTATCTCACCGGCACGGTGATCCCGGTGGACGGGGCATCAGCGGCGCCCGCTGAAAGGTGCGAGCGAGGTCGCACGCAGACCCGGCCTCGGCGGTGGGTTCGGGCGTCGAACCCACCATCGAAGCGCTGAGACCGAGTGACATCCCTTCTGTCGTGGACCCGGGAATGCCGGTGGTGCCTGCACTGTTGTCAGTCCCGTGCGAATCGTAGAAAAATCGTAGAAGCAGGGGGGAGACCCCAAAGATGTGCAGGTCAACGGTGGGTTAGGCTTGATCGGTCATGAAGTCGGCTTTCCCGGGTGCGGTCAACGGTGTGCCCACGACGGTTTACCTCGATCATGCGGCGACCACACCGATGCTGCCCGTCGCCATCGAGGCGATGAACGCTGTCTTCACGCACGGCGGTAACGCCTCCTCGCTGCACGGATCGGGCCGGGCGGCCCGCCGGCGGCTGGAGGAGGCGCGCGAATCGATCGCCGCCGATCTGGGGGCCCGGCCGTCCGAGGTGATCCTCACCTCCGGCGGAACCGAGAGCGACAATCTCGCGGTCAAAGGGATCTACTGGGCCCGCCGCGACGCCGATCCGCGCTGTACCCGCATCCTGGCCGGAGCCACCGAACACCATGCGGTGCTCGATACCGTGGAATGGCTGGAACGGCACGAGGGCGCGCGGGTCACCTGGCTGCCGGTGGACGGCGACGGAATCGTCGCGCCCGAGACGCTGCGCGCCGAACTCGCCGAGAATCCCGCGGAGGTGGCGCTGGTCACCGTGATGTGGGCGAACAACGAGATCGGCTCGATCCAGCCGATCGCGGAACTGGCCGAGATCGCGCGTGCCGCCGGGGTGCCCATGCACAGCGACGCGGTGCAGGCCGCCGCGCAACTACCCATCGACTTCGCGGCCAGCGGGCTGGCCGCCGCCAGTTTCGCCGGCCACAAACTCGGTGGCCCGCACGGGGTGGGTGTGCTGCTGCTCGGGCGGCAGGTGGGTTGCGTGCCGCTGCTGCACGGTGGCGGGCACGAACGCGATCTCCGGTCGGGGACCTCCGATGTGGCCGCCACGGCCGGGCTGGCCGCCGCGCTGCGCTGGACGGTGGCGGAAATGCCCACCCGGACAAAGGAACTGACCGGGTTGCGGGACGACCTGATCGCCGGGGTGCGCCGGATCGCGCCGGACGCGGTGCTCAACGGCCCGCACGACGATCGCCGGTTGCCCGGCAACGCGCATTTCACGTTTCCCGGCTGTGAGGGCGATTCGCTGCTGATGCTGCTGGACGCCGCGGGGATCGAATGTTCGACCGGTTCGGCGTGCACGGCCGGGGTGGCCTCGCCGAGCCACGTCCTGATCGCGATGGGTGTCGAAGCTCGGGAAGCGCGCGGTTCGCTGCGGTTCTCCCTCGGCCACACCTCGGTGCGGGCCGATATCGACGCTTTGCTGGAAGTATTACCGCAAGTGGTGGAACGAGCCAGAGCCGCGGGCCTGGCCGGTGCGAGAGGAGGTGCGTAGCGTATGCGCGTACTCGCCGCGATGAGTGGTGGAGTGGATTCCGCGGTGGCGGCGGCACGGGCCGTCGACGCCGGGCACGAGGTGGTCGGGGTCCATCTGGCGCTGTCGAGCGCGCCGGGGACCCTGCGCACCGGTTCGCGGGGCTGTTGCTCCAAGGAGGACGCGGGTGATGCCCGCCGGGCCGCGGATGTGCTCGGTATCCCGTTCTACGTCTGGGACTTCGCCGACCGCTTCAAAGAAGACGTGATCGACGATTTCGTCGCGGCCTACGCCGCCGGTGAAACGCCGAACCCCTGCCTGCGCTGCAACGAGAAGATCAAATTCTCCGCGCTGGCCGACCGGGCCGCGGCGCTCGGCTTCGACGCCGTGGTCACCGGGCACTACGCCCGGCTGGCCGACGGTGTGCTGCGCCGGGCCGTGGATGCGGACAAGGATCAGTCGTATGTGCTCGCGGTACTGACCGCCGAGCAGCTGCGGCGGGCCATGTTCCCGGTGGGTGACACCCCGAAACCGCAGATCCGCGCCGAAGCCGCGGAACGCGGCCTGGCGGTGGCCGATAAACCGGACAGCCACGACATCTGCTTCATCCCCTCCGGCGACACCCGGGCGTTCCTCGGGGCGAAGATCGGCATCCGGCCGGGCGCGATCGTCGACCGGCAGGGCGCCGAACTCGGGCGGCACGACGGTGTCCACGGGTTCACCATCGGACAGCGCAAGGGTCTGGGTCTGCCCGGGCCCGGGCCGGACGGGAAACCGCGCTACGTCACCGAGATCGATCCGGACTCCGGCACCGTGCACGTGGGGTCGGCCGGTGATCTGCAGGTGTGGAGTATCGACGCCGAGCGGGCCGTCTGGACCGGCGGCGTGGCGCCGGACGGGCCGGTCGAGTGTGTGGTGCAGGTCCGCGCGCACGGCGGTACCGCACCCGCCACGGCGGAAGCTGTCGGTGCCGGGTTGCGGGTGCGGTTGCACGAACCGCTCAGTGGTGTCGCCCGTGGTCAGGCGGCCGTTCTGTACCGGCCGGATGCGGCCGGTGACGAAGTGCTGGGCAGCGGGACCATCGCCGCCACCTCGCGTACGGCACCGGCCGGCGCGCCCCGATGACCCCAGGCGGTATCCCGGCGGGGGTGGCGACGGGGGTCGGGTCGTGGCCCGGCACCGACCCGCGCGAGGCGGCCGCGGTGATCGTCGGCGAACTGCCCGGACTACCGCATCTGGTGGAACTGCCCGGGCGTGGTGTGGGCGCCGATACCGTCGGACGAGTGTCGGCGCTGCTGGTGGATATGCGTTTCGATACCACCCCGCGGGGCTATCGGCTGGCCGCGCGCCCCGGTGGGGTGTCGCGGCGCGCACACGATCTGCTGCGCACCGATCTCGACGCGCTCCAGGAGGCCTGGGAGAACGCCGGCCTGCGCGGTAGCGGGCGGCCGGTGAAGGTGCAGGCGGCGGGTCCGCTGACCCTGGCCGCGCAGGTGGAGCTGCCGCACGGCCATCGGGTGCTCACCGACCGCGGCGCGGTACGCGATCTGGCGGATTCGCTGGCCGAAGGGCTGGCCGCGCATATCGCCGAAATCGCGGCCCGGCTCGAGACCGAGGTCGTGCTGCAACTGGACGAACCGTCACTGGCCGATGTGCTCAACGGTTCGCTGCGCGGGGCGAGCGTGCTGAACACGGTCCCGGCCGTGCCCGAACCGGAGGCGTTGTCGATTCTCGACGCGGTACTGGCACCGCAACGGGTGGCGACTCTCGTGCACACCTGCGCGAACCGTCCGCCGCTGGATTTCCTGCGCCGGTCCGCGGCCGGCGCGCTCGGCTTCGATCTCGCGACCCTTTCCGGGACGGCCGGCCTGGACGCGGTGGGCGAAGCGCTGGACGCGGGCAAACACCTGGTGCTCGGAATGGTGCCGACAACGAAGCCCGGCACCCCGCCGACCTGGCGGGACATTGCCGAGCCGGGCGCGCGCTTGATGGATCGGCTCGGGTTCCCCCGCTCCGAACTGGCCCGGCGGGTGACGGTCAGCCCCGCGTGCGGACTCGGCGGCGCATCACTGGGCTGGGCGCGGGATGCGCTGCGCTTGGCCGCGGACACCGCGAAGGCCTTCGCGCAGGATCCGGAATCTCTGGTGCCGCAGTAGGTTTCGCCGCATCCGGGCGTCGGCGCAGCCATCGGGCAGACAGTTGCCCGGCGGCCACCGATTCGGGGAGATGCCGTCGACAGTCGCGGTCGGCGCGCGACGCGTTTCATGTACTTGCCGGGCCACCGCTCACCACCAGGTCCGGGCAGCGGCGTCCCGCTGTCGTCATCGGGGCATGTGCGCGTGGCGCCCAGCGCAGCCCAGGCGGTCGTGTGGTGTTTCCGGTGTGTTCGCCGCGGACCGCAACGGATGCCCGACCCGGTCGGCTCGGGGGCGGCGACGTGCAGATATGTGACCGGGAGTGTCGGTGGCCTCGACTAATCTGCCAGATGTGAGTGAGACCGGAGCCCCCACCGAACGGGATATCGCCACCGGCGAGGCCGCGCCGCCACCGGCCGCCGGGGAAGAACGCGTCCGCTGGCAGGAACTCGCCGATACCGTGCGCGAACACCAGTTCCGGTACTACGTCCGGGACGCGCCGATCATTTCCGACGGTGAATTCGATCGGCTGTTCCAGCAGTTGCTGGCGCTGGAGGAGAAGTTCCCCGATCTGCGCACCCCCGATTCGCCCACCCAGCTGGTGGGTGGCGGTTTCGCCACCGATTTCACCCCGGTGGATCACCTCGAGCGGATGCTTTCGCTGGACAATGCCTTCTCCGAGGCGGATATGCGGGCCTGGGTAACGCGGGTGGAGGAGGAGACCGGCCCGGATCTGCACTATCTGTGCGAGGTGAAAATCGACGGGGTCGCGCTCAATCTGGTCTACCGCAACGGGAAGCTGGTGCGCGGTGCCACCCGCGGGGACGGGCGCACCGGTGAGGACGTCACGCTCAACGCGCGGACCATCGAGGACATCCCGGGGGAGCTCACCGGAACCGACGAGTTCCCCATCCCCGGCCTCTTGGAGGTCCGCGGCGAGGTGTATTTCCGGCTGGAGGATTTCGAAACCCTCAACGCCGCGATCGTGGCGGAAGGTAAACCGCCGTACGCGAATCCGCGCAATACCGCGGCCGGTTCGCTGCGGCAGAAGGATCCGTCGGTCACCGCGCGGCGCCGGCTGCGGATGATCTGCCACGGCCTCGGGCGCACCGAAGGATTCACGCCCCGCTCCCAGCACGACGCCTATCGGGCGCTGGCTGCCTGGGGTCTGCCCGTATCTGCACATACCGTGCTGGTGCAGGGTGTCGACGCCGTGCTGGAGCGGATCGCCTACTGGGCCGAGCACCGCCACGATATCGAGCACGAGATCGACGGCCTGGTGGTGAAGGTCGACGAACTGCTGCTGCAGCGCCGGCTGGGCTCCACCTCCCGGGCGCCGCGCTGGGCGATCGCCTACAAATACCCGCCGGAGGAAGCCACCACGAAACTGCGCAATATCGCGGTGAACGTCGGGCGCACCGGGCGGGTCACGCCGTTCGCGGTGATGGAACCGGTGGTGATCGCCGGGTCCACGGTCGCGATGGCTACCCTGCACAATGCCGCCGAGGTGGTGCGCAAGGGTGTGCTGATCGGCGATACCGTCACCATCCGCAAGGCCGGTGACGTGATCCCGGAGGTGCTGGGTCCGGTGGTGGACGCCCGCACCGGCGACGAACGCGAATTCGTGATGCCCACCCACTGCCCGGAATGCGGGACCGAACTCGCCTACGAGAAGGAAGGCGACGCCGATATCCGCTGCCCGAACCAGCGCACCTGCCCCGCGCAGCTGCGGGAGCGGGTGTTCCATGTGGCCGGTCGCGGCGCCTTCGATATCGAAGCGCTGGGCTACGAGGCGGCCGTCGCGCTGCTGAACTCCGGTGCGATCACCGACGAGGGCGACCTGTTCGACCTCGACGCCGAACGGTTGCAGAACGTCTCGCTGTTCGTGAATAAGAACGGCAGCCTCTCGGCCAACGGCCGCCGCCTCCTGGACAATCTCGCCGCCGCCAAGGACGTCCCGCTGTGGCGGGTACTGGTCGGGCTGTCCATCCGCCACGTCGGGCCCACGGCCGCGCGCGCCCTGGCCGCCGAATTCGGCAGTCTCGAACGCATCGAGCAGGCATCACTCGAGGAGCTGTCGGGCGCGGAGGGCGTCGGGCCGACCATCGCGACCGCGGTCGCGGAATGGTTCGCCGTCGGCTGGCATCGCGCCATCGTGGACAAATGGCGGGCCGCGGGGGTCCGGATGGCCGACGAACGCGACGCATCGATCCCCCGCAACCTCGAGGGCCTGTCCATCGTGGTCACCGGATCGCTCCAGGGCTTCTCCCGCGACGGCGCGAAGGAGGCGATTCTGCAGCGCGGCGGGAAGGCCGCGGGATCGGTGTCGAAGAAAACGGCGTTCGTGGTGATCGGCGATTCGCCCGGCTCGAAGGCCGCCAAGGCCGAGGAACTCGGTGTCCCGATCCTCGACGAGGACGGTTTCCGCACGTTGCTGGAGTCGGGTCCGGACGCGGTGCGGCCCTCGAGCGGCTCGAGCCCCGGACCGGAAGCCTCGGACGAATAGTCGCAGGGCGAGTCCGGGTCAACGGGACGGGTTTCGCCCTCCGACAGCGACCGAAACCGACGCGACCAGCAGGCCGACTCCGGTCAGCGCGAGCACGACCGGAAAATCTGTATTACGCGGGAACGGAAGGTAGCTTGGGCCGTCGCTCTTCTTTGTCGAGCAGTCGCCCGTCGGACCGCATTCCCAGGACATCTCGAATGTTCCGATGCTGTAGGTGTCACCGCCCTCCGTATATCCGGTATACCCGGAGATTGCTGCGCCGAGTAGCAGACCGAGGCCGGCTATGAGGAAGACGATCTGAAAGAAAGCGAGCACCTGCGGTCACGGTCGGCAAGAGTAGCAGCGCTGGAGTGACTGTGCCGGAGAAGTTTTCGGCCCGTAGCAGGGGCGGCGCGACACGGGTGAGGCCCGGTTCCGTGGTGTCGGGACCGGACACGGCAGGATAGCGGGATGTTGCGCAGTTTCCGGGTGTCCAACCACAAATCGCTGGCCGACCTTCAGGAATTACGGTTGACCCGCGGTAGTGCGCCGGTGGCGGTGCCCGTGACCGCTGTGCACGGTGGGCCGGCGGCCGGTAAATCCAACCTGGTCGACGCGCTGGGGCAGATGCGCGACGCCGTGCTGCGGTCGGTGACCGGCTGGGACCCCTACGCCGGGCCCGAACGTGCGCCCCATCTCGGTCATACCGGGCAGCCTTCCGAATTCGAGGCGGTGTTCATCGCCGAGGGGACGCCGTACACCTACGGGTTCCGGCTGGATGCCGCCGATGTGGCGGCCGAATGGCTCTACAGCCATCCCCGGTCGCGGAAACGAATCGTTTTCGAACGGGAGGGCGAGGCGGTACGGGTGGGGCCGATGTTCGAGGCCGCCCGGTTCGGGATCACCGCGCTGGTGCCGCTGGTGCGGCCCAATGCGCTGCTGCTGAGCCTGGCGGGGCAGATGTACGCCGAGGCGCTGGTACCCGCCTACCGCTGGTTCGAGACGATGCTCGAGGTGCTGCGCGGTCCCGGCGATACGGATGCGATCGAACTGCGGGTGGGTTCGCATCTGTCGCGGTCCGCCGAGAACGCGGCCCGGTTGCTGACCCTGCTACAGACCGCCGATCTGGGCATCACCGATCTGCTCATCGCGCAGAACGACCCCGGTTATGCCGACTATCTGCGCGACCTCGACGCCGATATCGCGGCGCTGAGCGAACAGACCGATCGGGCGATCGCCTCCGCGGGCTACGCGGCGCAGCTGGAACAGGACACCGGGCTCACCGCCGCACAGCTGGCGCGCGAACTGACCAATATGCGCAATGCGCGCGACGCGCTGTACACGCGGATGGTCGCCCGGCGCGGGGTGGGGTTGCGGCTGGTGCACACCGGTGTGGAACCGGTGTTCACCCTCGCCGAGGAATCCTCGGCGACGGTGGCGCTGCTGCGGCTGCTCCCGGTACTGCTCGATGCCCTCGACGCCGGAAAGGTGCTCGTGGTCGATGATCTCGGGGCGCAGTTGACGGTCGAGGAGGCCGACCGCCTGGTGCAACTGTTCCAGAATCCGGAAACCAACACCCGCGGTGCGCAATTGGTGTACACGACCGGCGATCGCACGCTCGTGGACCGCGGTAACGGACGGTCGGCGCGGACCCGCACCGGTGTGTGGACGGTCCGGCGGTCGGCGGCCGGTGTCAGCACACTCGCGCTGTCCTGAGCGCCGGCCGCCGGAGCCGGCTAGTTGCTGGGTTGTGGCAGTGTGCAACCCATCTTCGGGTTGAGTCCCATGTAGTTGAGTGGTCCGGCGACGATGTTCACCGCCAGCGTCGCGGCGTGTGAGCATTGTTCCGGTGGTTCGTTGAAATAGCCCCGCTGCCAGGCGGCGACGATGCCCGCCACGAACCAGATCAGGAGTACCAGGCTGACTACACGACTGCCGGTCGCGCCCGTTCGAATCGATGGGTTCGGCATTTCGATCTTCCTTCCGCATCGGTAATCGTGGAATACCCCGTGGCGGCGGCCTGATGCGCGATGCGGCAGGACTCACGCAAACAGTTACTCATGGGCGTTTCGGATGATCTTTTTCCGGCGCTTCGGGTTTCGGACCGGGAATCCACCGGACCGCGCCCGGCTCGGGCGTGCACGACCGGTGCGGGCGGCGGCTCCGCCTAGCATGGTGGTGTGTTCTTCGAACTCGCGATGCTGGCGATCATGGTGGCCGCACTGGTGGGAATGCTGGTCCTGGTGTTCCGCGGGCGGCGGGGTACCGCACTGCCGCAGGACGCGGAGATCGGGTCGCTGTATCTCACCGGGGTCAGCCCGCGGCCCGAGGCGATGGGCGAGCAGTTCGTCACCATCACCGGAAACCTGTCCGGTCCGTCCGAAGCCGGCACCGTGGTGTACGGGCGACTGGTCTGGGACGCCGCCTATTGGCCCGCTGTCGGCGATACCCTCACCGTCGCCTACCCGCCCGGCAAACCGGACCGGTGGCGGATCGTCGAACCCGGGAAGTAGCGCAACCGGCCGGGCTCAGCTCAGGACGGTGGCGACGATACCGGCGAGGTAGCCCAGTCGTGCGATCTCCGACGGCCGGAAATCCGGCCCGCCGGGGCGGCCCAGCAGCAGCGCCTGGCTGGACGGACCCAGCGGCGCGGCGGCCAGTTTGGTATCCATATCGCGCCAGATCTGCGGTACCCAGTCCGCGTCGGGATCGAGGGCCGTCGGCTTCTGCAACGGCATCCACGGCACCGAAGCCGCCTGGGTCTGCGGCGCGCTCTGGCTGCCGACCAGGCGGTAGGCGCCCTGCGGGCCGATATCGAGCACCGTGCTCCAGCCGACCCGCAACACCCGGGGAATCCCGTCGACCAGCACTTGGAGCCGGTCGTCGCGGGCATTGGCGACGTTGTCGATGAGTTCGAGTTCGCGGTGGGTGTCGAGGACACCCGAGTACGGCCGGATGGAGTCGACGCGCACATCGGCCAGTGATTCCGCGGCGGTGATCAGCGTATCGGGCAGCGCGTTCGGGGCGATCTCGACGACCAGATCGTCGACGGCGAACCCGGCGCCGCGCTCGACCACGTCCAGCGAGAGGATATCGGCACCGACGGTGCCGAGCGCCACCGCGAGCGATCCGAGGCTTCCCGGACGATCCGGAAGTTGCACGCGGAGCAGATAAGACACGTGCGTTTCCCTTTCCTTCAGCGGCCGAGGCTCTCAACGGATACCCGGTCTGCTCATCTCTACACCCATTTCTGCGGGTTCTCGACTCGAATTGTGCGCCCTGACCGCCCCGCAGCGGTAGCGGACGGTGTGAATCGGGTGACCCGCGGTGCTCGTGTGGCCTCGCGGCCGACCCCGGCGAGCGGCACCATTAGGCTGTTCGGTGCTTGTGATCCGTAATCCGAACTATCGCCGAAAGGGGTTCGCGGTGACCGCCATCTCCCGCGACGAGGTCGCACACCTCGCCCGGCTGTCCAGGCTCGCCCTGTCCGAGACCGAACTCGACCAGTTCGCCGGACAGCTGGATTCGATCCTCAGCCATGTGGCGACCATCTCCGAGGTGGCCGCCGCCGATGTTCCCGCCACACCGTCCCCGGATCCGGTGACGAATGTGACCCGCCCCGACGAGGTACGCCCCGGGCTCAGCCCCGAGCAGGCCCTGTCCGGCGCGCCCGCCAGTGAAGATCAGCGGTTCCTGGTGCCGCAGATCCTGGGGGAGGGCGAATGAGCAGCATGAGCTCCGAACTGACCGGACTCGGTGCGGCCGAGCTCGCCGGCAAGATCCACGGCGGCGAGGTGTCGTCGGTGGAGGTGACCCGGGCGCATCTGGACCGGATCGCCGAGGTCGACGGCGAATACCACGCCTTCCTGCACGTCGCCGGCGAGCAGGCGCTGGCCGCCGCCGCCGAGGTGGACGCCGCGATCGCCGGCGGGAAAGCGCCGGCCTCGCCGCTGGCGGGTGTGCCGCTGGCGCTCAAGGACGTGTTCACCACTACCGATATGCCCACCACCTGCGCGTCGAAGATCCTCGAGGGGTGGGTGGCGCCCTACGACGCCACCCTCACCACGCGCTTGCGGGCGGCCGGGATCCCGATCCTCGGCAAAACCAACATGGACGAGTTCGCGATGGGCTCCTCCACCGAGAACTCCGCCTACGGGCCGACCAAGAACCCGTGGGACACCGGCCGGATTCCCGGCGGGTCCGGTGGTGGTTCGGCGGCCGCGCTGGCCTCCTATCAGGCGCCGCTGGCGATCGGCACGGATACCGGTGGGTCGATCCGGCAGCCGGCCGCGGTCACCGCGACCGTCGGCACCAAGCCGACCTACGGAACGGTGTCGCGGTACGGGCTGGTCGCGTGCGCCTCGTCGCTGGACCAGGGCGGCCCTTGCGCGCGGACGGTACTCGATACCGCGCTGCTGCACGAGGTGATCGCCGGGCACGATCCGCGCGATTCGACCTCCCGCAACGTGCCGGTGCCGCCGGTGGTCGAGGCGGCGCGCCAGGGTGCGAGCGGCGATCTGCGGGGTGTGAAGATCGGCGTGGTCAAGGAACTGCACTCCGACAGCTACCAGCAGGGCGTGCTGGCCTCCTTCGACGCCGCGGTGGGTGTGCTGAAGGATCTGGGCGCGGAAGTGGTCGAGGTGTCCTGCCCGCATTTCGAGTACGCGCTGGCCTCCTACTACCTGATCCTGCCCAGTGAGGTGTCCTCCAACCTGGCCCGGTTCGACGCCATGCGCTACGGGCTGCGGGTCGCCGACGACGGGCAGCACAGCGCCGAGCAGGTCATGGCCGCCACCCGGGCCGCCGGTTTCGGGCCCGAGGTGAAGCGCCGCATCATGATCGGTACGTATGCGCTTTCGGCCGGGTACTACGACGCCTACTACGGTCAGGCGCTCAAGGTGCGGACGCTGATCGCCCGCGATTTCGACAAGGCCTACGAGCAGGTCGACGTGCTGGTCTCGCCGACGAGCCCGTTCACGCCGTGGAAGCTGGGCGAGAAGGTCGACGATCCGCTGGCGATGTACCTGTCGGACCTGTGCACGCTGCCCACCAACCTGGCCGGGCATCCGGCGATGTCGGTGCCGTCGGGTCTGAGCCGGGACGACGGGATGCCGGTGGGTTTGCAGATCATGGCCCCGGCGCTGGCCGACGACCGGCTGTACCGGGTCGGTGCGGCCTACGAGGCGGCGCGCGGGCCGATCGCCTGAGGCGGTAGCGAACCACGGATGAATGAGGTGGGGCGGTGGTCCGGGATCGGGCCGCCGCCCCACGCCGTTCTCGGCCGAGCGCCCCGCGGCACGGCCGAGGTCGGTCGACTGGCTGTCCGGGCGGTGCCGGTGGCCGTGAGCTCCGCGGCACGTCGGGTCCATGGAACGGACCAGGCCGCGCCTCTGTCGGCGGCGGGGATTCAGGCCGCGTGGCGGCGTTCGGCTTCGCGCTCGACGGCGGTGGTCATCCCGGGGAAGCCGCGCCGGAAACCGCGGCCGAACAGCAGGCCCACCAGTGGCGCCAGCCATCCGGCGAGTTCGAAATGCGATTCGTAGCGGGTGCGGCCGCCGTCGAGCGGGATCAGCTCATGGGAACGCAAACTGCGGAGCGCGCCCAGCGGCAGCGGTTTCATGGAGTAGCCGAATTTCCGGCCGGGAACGACGGTGTGGATGTATTCGCGCATCGGGAGCGGCCGCGGCAGCAGCTGCCGGACCCGCATATCGATCGGCGCGCCGACGGTGAGCTCCGCCCGGCAGCGATCGATGAACGGATTCCACTCGCCGTACCGGTCGAAATCGGTGAGCACCGACCACACGACCTCGGCGGGGGCGGCTACCTCGACCACATCGTCCACAACAAGCACGCCCTAAAACTAGAACGTGTTTCAGGAAGGGTCAACCGGCGGCCCGGCCCGGCGGCCGCCCGGGCAGCGGGAGATGGGGGAGGTGCGGCAGCGGCGGGTCCACCGGAAACCGCACCAGGACGGGTACGAACAGCCGCCGGCGTCGCACGGCCACGGGGCCCGTGATGGTGCTGGGCCGCAGCGGGAGGCCGAATCCGTGGTGTCCGGTGGCCGTGGCCGGGCGGCGCCTCCGGCGGTGCAACCGGCGGACAGCGAATACCAGCCCGGCGATCGCGGTCACGGCGAGCGCGGCCATCCGCAGCAGCCACGGCTGGGTCGGGTGTGCGGTGGCGGCCTGCGTCGCCGCCTGCGTGAAGGTTTCCACCACCGGTACCCCGTAGTGCTGGCGCCGGGAATTCAGCTCCACCGCGGTGGCCGCGACCTCGGCGAGGGTTTCGCAGCGGGTCCGCACCATCGGCTCGGTATGCGCGTCGCAGGCCTGGTGCAGGCGGACGCCCAAGGCGTTGTCCACGGCCTGCCGGGCCCACGGGCCGAGCGGGGCGCCGGTGCTGTCGGCGTAGCGGAGCAGATCGTAGCCGAGGTCGTGGGCCATGCAGGCGGTGTCGAACTCCGGCGGCAGTTCGACCGGCGACGAGCAATTGCCGTCCGGCGCCACGAGCACGCCCTGGCGGACGACGGGCCGGTAGCCGGTATAGGACTCGAAATCGCGGGGAATGGCTTCCGCCGCCGCGGCGGCGCCGGTGCTACCCGAGGTCAGTGCCACCACCGCCAGTCCGGCGGGCCCCGCGATCGAGCCGTCGATACCGACAGCATCGGACGAGGGTGCCGAGATCACCGGAATCGCCAGGCTGAGCAGCGCGGCCGCGGCGAGCGCCGGCGGTGAGATCCGCCGGAACCAGCGCCCTTTCCGGCGCCGGTGGTGGTAACTGGGTGAAGCCATGGTGGGACACCTTAAAGGGCGAACCTGTGTGTTTCCGAACGACGCCGGAGACTCGGGCTCGCCGGTGGGACCGGCGCAGCTGCCCGCATCCGGCGGGCAAACCGGTATCGGCCGTGGGTGCGGGCCGGCTGTGCCGTTACCCGCAGCCGGGCATGGCGGTGCCCTGATCGATGCCGTAGCGGTGGCCGTGGCCGGGCGGGGCGCCGAGCGCGCCCAGCAGGTCGGCGGTGGTCTGGACGAAGCTCACCACGGGCAGCCAACCAGGGGCCGGTGCGTCGCGGCGGGTGCCGGTCAGGTCCGGGGGACGCCACAGCAGGTCGAGTGACCAGTGCACTACCGGGTCCGAGATATTGGCCAGCACCGCCGTGCGGGCCCCGGGCTCCCGGCCACCGCCGCCGGGCCTGCCCGCCCACAGCACCGAACACACGCGGCGGTTCTGTTCGGCCGCCCCGGCGAACACCGCGCTACCACCGAGGGCGCCCAGGCTCTGGCCGTACAGGTGCAGCCGCGGCGGATCCGGCAGCGTCGCGGCGTGCTCCTCGATCGCCGTGAACAAGGCGCGGGCCGACGCGGCGGCCGATCCCCGGCCCAGTACGAAGGTGGCCCAGCTCGGCAGGTTCGAATACTGCAGCGCCACCACCGCGACATCGCCGCCGAAACGCTGCCCGAACCCACTCAGGGCGCGCGTGTCCACCCACCCCGACCCGGTAGGCACCGCCACAACCAGATGTGACCGGTCGAAACCGCCTGCCCGGTCGAGTTCCCGCACGGCCAGCGCGGCCCGCGCCGCCAGGTCCGGGGCCGACCGCAGCCCGACGTAGACCCGCACCGCGCCGGGCGGTCCGGACGTGACGAATCGCTGCCCTTCCCGGCCCAGCGACGACCAGCTCACCATCGATTCGGCGCTGCCGGACCGGGTCACGGCGGCAGGCTGAACCAGACCGGAATCGGCGGTCTGCCCACTCGCCCCCGCGATCCCCTGGCCACCGAGAAGCGCCACCGGTAGTCCCGCGACCACCGCCATAACCAGCCCCCGGGACCAGCCGATCCGCCGCAGCACCCGGCCGATCCCGGACCCCGCGGCCACCAGCGCCGCGGTGAGTACCACCGACCCGGCCGCCCAGAGCGGCCAGTACTCCGGTCCCGTTCGCGCGAGCCCCATGGCATCACGCACGGTGTTCTGCCATGCCGCCGCGTGCACTACCGCGATCAGCACGCCGGCCACCGCGACGGCCAGTGCTACCTGCCGTCCGTGCTCGCGGGCGCAGGAGACCACCCGCTGCGCAGGCCGGCCGGTGGACCGTCCGGAACCGGGAGATCCCGAGCCGGGAAGTACAGGCGACGTAGTCGACGCCGTCCTCGTGCCCGTCGGGGCGGCCGAGAGACCGGGGACACCGATCCGGCGGCACCCGCCGGCCCGTCGTGTCCGGTCGGCAGTCCTCTTGCCGAACCACCCCCGGGTCGGGCTGTCTGCGTTACCCGGCCGGTCGCTGGTGTGGTTACCGAGCGGGGCCGTGGTACCGACCTCGGGTGGTTCCGCGGGGGGCTGGTCGGTGGCCGACTCACTGCCCGGCCGGGTACTCCGGATGTTCGTTCCGCTACCTCGGTACGGAGCATGCCGGACCGGGCCGCCTCCTCCGGTGGGAGGCGCGACCGCACCGCGTGGCCGGCGCCGGTTCGCGGTGCGGCACATCGCTGTGCCGAGTTCGGTCGCCGCCGGTCGAGCGCTGGTGGTCGTGGCCGGCTCGGCGCGGCGGGAGCGCGGCCGGAAGATCAGCCGGGTGAGTCCTGCGATCGCGAGTAGGGCGAGGATCAGTACCGAGGTGAGAACGGCCTGGGTGGCGGCGCTGCGCGGGAGCAGGCCGGGCGCCAGCGAGAGCAGGGTGCCGAGGGTGACGGGGAGGGTGATACCGGCGGGCGGGCACCGCAACGGCAGGTGTGGGCGGGCGGTGCGGGAGGTCGCTCGGCGGCGGGTCGGAGTCGCGCGGGTGCGGGAGTGCGCGAGCAGTTCGAAGGCCGACGGTACCGACCAGATGGGGCGGCCCGGTGTCGATGCTGTGCTCATGCGAACTCCCGGCGGAGTACGGCAGGGGCGAACGCGGCGCGCCGGATGCCGCGGGGGACCCGGGCGCGTAACCGGCGGCGCCGGTCGTGCAACTCGCGCAGGGACGGGAGGCCGAAACGGCCGCCCACCAGCGCGCGCCCGGTCAGCAATGTGGCGAACGCGGCGAGCAGCAGCACGACACCGCGCGGCAACCAGGTCGCGGCTGTTTCGGCGAAAGAGAAATGCTCGGCCACCGGGACGCCGTAACTCTGCCGCCGCGAGTTGAGGTCCACCGCGACCGCCGCGATCTCGGCCATGGCGGTGCAGTGGGTGCGGGTGAGCGGGTCGGCGCGGTGCGTACACGCCGACCGCATCCGGTCGGCGAGGGTGCGGTCCAGTTCGCGGCGGGCCCACGCGCCGAGGGGGTGGCCGTCGTACTGGGCGTAGCGCAGCAGGTCGTAACCGAGATCGTGGGCTTTACAGGGTGTTTCGAACTCCGGCGGGAGTGGTACCGGCGAGGAGCACGACCCGTGCGGGGCGACGAGGATGCCGTCCACGAGCTCCGGGCGATATCCGGTCACCGCCCCGAAATCGGCGGGCAGCCGCGGTTCGGTGGCCGCGGGCGGGGAAGTCAGGGCCTGGACGGCGGACGCGGCCGGGGTCGCGGTGCGCGGCGGGCCGGCGGCATCGGCCGTGGGTACCGCCAGCAGCGACAGCGCTGCGGCGGCACCGGCGACCGCCAGCGTCACGGGCCGGCGATACACCGGCGTCCGGTGGCGCGCCGCAGTGTTCGAGACAACCATGGTCGTGGACGTTATGAACCGGGAGCGGTCGCGGCCGTCCCGCTCGGGAGGGTTTCCGGGCCCGGCCTGCGCGGGGACGCCGGGCGGGTTCTACCCCGGGTGTACGGGCCCGAATTCACCCCACGGTATGAGGTGCGCGCGGGCGGCGGTTCGTAGTGTCGGGGTCATGATGGAGTACAGCGTCGCCCGGCCGGCGGGGAAGTCACCGAGCCTCTGGAGCCGGCTCACCCGCCTCGGCCTGCGGTGGTGGGTCGATGCGGGCACGGTGCTGCTGGCGCTGGTGTTGTTTTCGGTCGCCTGGCCCACCCTGCATCTGACCCACCAGGTGCCGTGGCCGATCGCGCCGCTCATCGCGGCCTTCGCCGCCCTGCCGGTGCTGCTGATCCGCCGCAACGCGCCGCTGGGCTGGGCGGTCTCGGCCGGTTCGGCACTGATCATCGCGCTGGCCGTGCCGAACCAGACCGGTGAGGCGATGCCGTTCCAGGTGGTGCATATCGTCGCGCTCTACTTCTTGGTGTTCGCGGTGACGTTGCGGTCACCGCTGCCGCTGGTCGCGGTGGTGTGGGCGGCGACGTCGATGCTCCTGGGCGCGGCACTGTCGGCCGAGGGGGTCGGCGCGGACCCCTGGGCGTGGCCGGTATCGCTGGGCGCGACGGTGTTCATCGCGGTTCTGCTGCGTTCGCTGGTCCGGTCCCGGTCGGAGCTGCACCGGCAGACCGAGGTCAGCGAACTGGAACGGGCGCGGCGCACGATCCTCGAGGAGAAGGCGCGGATCGCGCGGGACCTGCACGATGTGGTCGCGCACCATATGTCGCTGGTGGTGGTGCAGGCGCAGACCGCGCCCTACCGGGTGACCGGTGTGAACGACGCGGCGCGCGCGGAATTCGAATCGATCGGCGCCACCGCCCGCGAAGCGCTCAACGAGATCCGCGGGCTGCTCGGGGTATTGCGCAGCGATGGGCAGCTCGCCGAGCACACCCCGCAACCCACCGCGGCCGATCTGGAAGCGCTGTTCGTCGGCGCCGCCCGCGCCGGTGTGGACCTCACCTGGTCGGTCGAGGGCACCCTCGCGGCGATACCCGACACCGTGGGTTCCGCGTTGTACCGGATCGTGCAGGAATCGCTGGCCAACGCGGGCCGGCACGCCCCGGGGGCGGCCGTGCGGGTGGGTATCGACTGTGCCGAGATCGTCACGCTCACGGTGGTCAACGGCCCGGGTACCAGCCCCGCCGCGGCCGGGAACGGCGGCCACGGTATCGCGGGCATGCAGGCGCGCGCACTGGCCGTCGGTGGCCGGTTGACCGCGGAGCCGACCCCCGACGGCGGCTTCCGCGTGAGCGCACTACTACCCCGCGCGACCGCCGTGGACCTGTCCCTGGCCATGGCCACCCAGCAGGACACGACCGCCTGACCGCCGTACACCTCGGCACGGGATGCCCATCATCCCGTGCCGCGGCCTCCCCGGCCCTGCCCGGCCGAATCCCCCGGACCCGCACAGATACTCGTCACACCTTAGGCTGAGCGCGTGGCAATAACCGTGTTGATCGCCGATGACCAGGCCATGGTTCGGCAGGGATTCGGCGCTCTGCTGGCCGCGCAGCCGGATATCAGTGTTGTCGGTGACGCGCCGGACGGGAAAGTGGCGGTCGCCGAGGCGGCGCGGTTGCGGCCCGATGTGGTGCTCATGGATGTGCGGATGCCGGAGATGAACGGTCTGGACGCGGCCCGTGCCATCCTCGGCGCCGGGTTCGATCCGCCGGTGCGGGTGCTCATGCTCACCACCTTCGATATCGACGACTACGTCTACGAGGCGCTCGGGCTGGGTGCCAGTGGTTTCCTGCTCAAGGACGCTCCGGCCGAGGAGTTGGTACGCGCGGTGCGTGTGGTCGCCGCCGGGGAGGCGTTGCTCGCCCCGACCGTGACCCGGCGGTTGATCGCCGAGGTGACCGCCCGGCGCTCCGCCCGCCGCACGCCGGCCCCGGCGCTGGCGGCGTTGACTCCGCGGGAGCGGGAAATCCTGGAACTCGTCGCCCGCGGGATGTCGAATACCGAAATCGCGGAAGCCCTGTTCATTGCCGAGCAGACCGTGAAAACGCATGTGTCGAAGGTCTTCACGAAATTGGATCTGCGTGATCGGGCGCAGGCGGTGGTGCTGGCCTACGAATCAGGTTTGGTCACCCCCGGCTGATCGGATCATCAGGCTTCCATGTACTGCGCGGATTACCCTTGTCACGGCGGAACCGGCGATGTGAGCCCGGTAGGCTCACGAGTCTGTCAGATGCCCGAAGGGGGTCGTGTTGCTCAACAGCGGTGACGTGTTCGCCGGGTTCACCATCGAGCGGTTACTCGGTGAGGGCGGAATGGGCGCCGTATATCTGGCCCGGCATCCCCGGCTCGGGAAACCGACCGCGCTCAAACTGCTGAAACCGGAACTGTTCGCCGATGCCGCGATCCGGACCAGGTTCGAGCGGGAGGCGGATCTGGCGGCCGCGCTGGACCATCCGAGCATCGTCACGGTCTACGACCGCGGCGCGGAGGGTGAGCACCTGTGGATGTGCATGCAGTACATCGACGGCGCCGACGCGGGCACCGTGAATTCGCTGACCCTGCCCCCGGAAAAAGCGGTGCAGATCATTTCCGGGGTCGCCGACGCGCTCGATTACGCGCACGGAATGGGTGTGCTGCATCGCGATGTGAAACCGTCGAATATCCTGCTGGCCCGCGCCAATACCGGGCAGGGTGAACGGGTTTTCCTGACCGATTTCGGGCTGGCCCGATTACGTGCGGAAACGGTGCGGCTCACGCAGACCGGGATGTTCACCGCCACGCTGGCATTCGCCTCACCGGAACAGATGACCGGCGGCGATATGGACGGCCGGTCGGACCAGTATTCGCTGGCGTGTGCCCTGTACTGGCTGCTCACCGGAATGGCACCGTTCGATTCGCCCAATCCCGCCGATATCATCCACGGCAATCTCCAGCTCGCGCCGCCGCCGCTGGCGGTCAAACGGCGTGGGCTGCCGCCGGGCCTGGACCCGGTGCTGGCGAAGGCGATGGCCAAACATCCCGGGCACCGCTACCGCACCTGTGTCGAATTCGCCGCGGCCGCCGAACATGCGCTCACCGCTCCGGCACCCGCCTACGCACCGGTGACGGAGCAGACGGGGCCGGGTACGGGCTTCGCCGCACCCGCTGCGGGATATGCTGCCGCGCAACCGATCCCGCCCCATCCCGCGGTTCCCCCGGGTGCGCCCGGGGGCCCGCCGACGAGCTATCCGGCCGACGGTCGTTTCGCCGGCGGTGCACCTCAGGTGGTGCCGCCGCAGCCCGCACCGGGTGCGCCCGGGGCACCGGCCGTGGAGCAGACCGGTGGTGCGGCCCACGGGCGGCCCGCCGTGGGCCCGCAGGAGATCGACTCGACGGGCGCGCAACGTACGGTCGCGATCACGCGATCCGCGCCCTCACCCGCGGGGCAGCCGGTAGAGCAGACGGGTGGTTTCCGGGCCGCGCCGATGGGCGTCGAGCACACCGGGGGGCTTCCGGTGGTGCCGGTCGAACACACCGGTGGGATACCGGTGGTCCGGCCCGAGCACCCCGGCGACGCCGGCGCGCATGCCGGGTACGCGGGTGACGCCACGGAGAGCACGGGGGCCAGGGCCGCCGTGCGACCCGGCGGTTACGCGCCGGCCGCTCCCGGCTATGGCGGGCCGGTCCTGCCGGGCGGCTACCCGGCGCCGCCCGTCCGGCGCAGCCGGGCACCGTGGATCGTGGCGGCGATTCTGGTGCCGCTGATCGTGGTCGCCCTGATCGTGGCGGCGGTGCTGGTGATCCTGGGATCCGATGAGCGCAGCTCCGGCAGCGCTCCGGCCGCACCGCAGACCTCGACCCTGGAACGCGAGCCCACCAGCGCGGGAACCGGCACCACCGGCCCGGGCGATTCGCCCGGTGCCGAACCCGGTGACCGTACCCGCCGGCTGTTCCCGGCTCTGCTCCCGCAGGGATCCGGCAGCGACGGGCTCGGCTATCAGAACGCTCGGTGCACCCGTTACGGACCCGATGATCAGATACCGCTGCTGCCCGGTGTTCCGGTCTTCGACGAGGTGCTGGAAAGTCGGCCCTGGGAAGCGATCTGGGATTGCCGCCAGATCCAGTTACAGCCCACCCGGCTGGATTACACGATCCTCACCTACCCGGACGCCGAAGCGGTCCGGGAGGTGGTGGCCGGCCTGCCGCCGCACGATTCGCTGGCGGGCGCCAAGGCCGGCGAGCCGTACACGGCGCGGTTCTGGGAGGATTCCGGCGACCGCGGCCACTTCACCGTCAATATGCTGGTCACCTTCGGAGCCGGGGTCGATTCACCGCGCAGCAATTCGCTGCTGTTCGTCCGCAAATGGGGCCCCACCGCGCGCGCGGACATCGAACAATGGTGGGCCGGCGCGCCGCTCTGATATCGGGTTCCGCCTCCGCGTCCGCGTGTCGAGCACCGCGCGGAGTACGGGTTGTTCGGCCGCGAGTTCGAGGTAGGCCTCGTCCAGGGTGCGGCCCTGGGCCGAGCCCTGCTCCAGTTTGGCGTCCAGATGAATGTTCCACCGGTAGCGCAGCGCCGCGAGCACGCCCTGCGGGCCGCCGAACAGCCGGTCGAGGTGGGGGATATCGTCGAAGAGGTCGGCGCGGGCGGGGTCGTGGGCCGCGCGGTCGAGTACGGTGCGCAGGATTTCGGTGCGCAGATGCTGCTCTGTCCAGGACATGATCCGTGCCCTTTCGCTCGGGGCCTGGGTTGCGCCGCCCGGTCCGGTACGACGCCGGCGTGTTCCACGCTACGGAGCCGGGGCCCGGGTTTCGTCGTGCGGCGGGCGTGAATCGATCTCCTACCGGGGGCGGAGACCGGGCCCGGCCACGGGTGGATGCCCGGGACAACCGGCCTGATTACTCTGGACATGTGCCCGAGAGCTACCTCACATCCGGCGCCGCCGTGGGCGACTCCACGCGCCGGGTGCCGGCGAGCGCGGTGGAGGGAGATTCAGCCGACGGGCAAGCCGGAAGCACCGCTACGAGCCCCTCCGCGGGCGACTCGGTGGCAAGGAATTCCGGGGCCGCTGCCACCGAGCACCCCGACAACTCACGCGTAGTTCCGGGCAGTTCCGGGGACGCTGTCGCGGCCCGATCCGGCACATCCGGCGCCGACAATGCCGACGGTTTCGCGCCGGATCATGCCGCCCGGACGCCGGCGGACCGCCCGATCGCGACCTCCCGCCCGATCGCGACCTCCCGCGCGGTCGTGGGGCCGGGTGGTGAGTCCGGCAGCCGGGGGCCCGCTGGACTCGGCGGTATGTGGCGCCGGGTCACGGCGCCGTGGCCCGGCCGGCGAGTGCGGCCGGGCTGGCATTCGCTGGGTGACCTGCCGTTCGACTATCCGCCGAAGGTGGTGTTGTTCGCCGATCTGGCACTGCTGGTACTGGGTCTGATCGCCTGCCTGCAGCGGCACGAGTACTTCCCGACCGTCCTGCCGTTGCTCGCGGTGGTGCTGTTGTTCCTGTCGGTACCCGCCTACGTGCTGTTCGGCATCGTGCCGCGGCCACTGGTGCTGTGCCTGGCGACGATGGCCGCCGCGGCGCTGTTCTTCGCCCAGCCGGTCGAATCGGATTTCGCGCCGTTCGTGCTGATGGTCGTGGCGGCCGAGATCGCGGCGATCGCGCCGAAACGGGTGAGTATCCCGCTGGCCCTGCTGGCCACCGTCGAACTGATCGCGTTCGCCGCCCTCAGCCAGGTGCTGTGGGGTAACGACTATCTGCGCACCGGTGTCCCGATGTACGCGCTCGGGATCCTGCTGGGCTGGCTGGTCGGGGTGATGCTGCAGTACCAGCGGCTGTACCTGTATCAGGAACGGGAGAACCAGAACGTGCGGGCCGCGCAGGCCGCGGCGGCCGAACGCAACCGTATCGCGCGCGAAGTGCACGATGTCATCGCCCATTCGCTCACCGTGACCCTGCTGCACGTCACCGCCGCCCGGCACGCCCTCACCACCGACAGCGATGTGGCGGAGGCGGTGGACGCCCTCGGCGACGCCGAACGCCTGGGCCGCCAGGCGATGGCCGATATCCGGCGGACGGTGGGTCTGCTGGATTCCGGGCCGGCGGCCGCCGGGCCCGAACCCGGCGCCGACGATATCCCCGTCCTCGTCGACGACTTCGTCAACGCCGGACTCGCCGTGCGCCGCCGGTTCACCGGCGATCTGGGCCGGGTTTCGGCCGCGGTCGGTCTCGCGCTCTACCGCATCTGCCAGGAGTCACTGGCGAATATCGCCAAACACGCGCCGGGCGCGGCTGTCGAACTGGCCGTCGAGGTGGGCGCGCGCTCGGTGGTCGTGCGGGTGCGCAATCCGCTCCCGCCGGGCGCGGCGGCCGCACCTGCCGGGCGCGGCAACGGTACCGGTGTTGCGGGTATGCGCCAGCGTGCGGAAGGACTGGGCGGCCGAATCCAGATCGGGCCCGACGCCGGTATGTGGCATGTGCGGGCCGAGTTCCCGCTGCACGACCGCCGGCCGGAAGCGGACGATTCGGCTGCCGAGGTCCGCGGCGAACCTTGCCCACTGGTGAAATCGTTCGGGAAACCGCAATCCCGTCGACCGGCCGCCGAGCTACGGGAGGAAGAATGACCGAGCCCGAGGCCGTTCCGGAAACCGTCGAGGTGCTGATCGTCGACGACCAGGAATTGGTGCGCGGCGGGCTGCGCCGGATCCTGCGCCGCCGCGACGGCTTCCGGATCAGCGAATGCGCCGACGGGGACGAAGTGGTCGGCGCGGTGCTGGCACATGATCCCGATATCGTGCTGATGGACCTGCGGATGAAACGGATGGGCGGGATCGAGGCCACCCGGCTGTTGCGCGCCCGGGCCGATGAACCACCCGTCCTGGTCCTCACCACCTTCGACGACGACCAGCTGCTGTCCGGCGCGCTACGCGCCGGTGCGGCCGGGTTCCTGCTCAAGGATTCCCCGGCCGAGGATCTGATCCGCGCGGTGCGTACGGTCGCCGCGGGCGGCGCCTGGCTCGACCCGGCCGTCACCGGCCGCGTCCTGTCCACCTACCGGACTTCCGCGGCCGCCCCGGCCGCCCCGCCTCCCGGCGGTGAGCTGACCGGCCGCGAGTACGAGGTGCTGGCGCTGATCGGCCGGGGTCGCGCCAACAGTGAGATAGCCCACGCGCTGGGAATCTCGGAGGTCACCGTGAAATCCCATGTGGGTCATATCTTCGGCAAACTGGGGCTGCGGGACCGGGCCGCGGCCATTGTGTACGCGTTTGACCACGGTGTGGTTTCCCCTGGACAATCCATGGTTTGACGGGCATCCGGGCGCGACTGCGCGTCCGGAGAAGGTACGGCGCCCGCGACGTGGAGAGGATGGACGGGTGCAGGCGCCAGGTTCCGAAATCGGCAGTCGGTTCGGCCCCTACGAACTGCGTTCCCTGCTGGGCCGGGGCGGGATGGGGGAGGTCTACGAGGCCTACGACACCGTCAAGGATCGGGTGGTCGCGCTCAAACTGCTCGCCGGGGACCTGGTGGGCGATCCGGAGTACCAGATCCGGTTCCGCCGCGAATCGCAGGCCGCGGCCCGGCTGGCCGAACCGCATATCATCCCCATCCACGACTGGGGGGTGATCGAGGGCCGGCTGTTCATCGATATGCGGCTGGTGCCGGGGACCGATCTGCGTACGATTCTGCAGTCGGGTGGCCCGCTGAGCCCGCAGCGCGCGGTCACCGTGCTCGAACAGATCGCCGCCGCACTGGACGCCGCGCACGTCGACGGGCTCGTGCACCGCGATGTGAAACCGGCGAACATCCTGGTGACCGACGCCGATTTCGCCTATCTCGCCGACTTCGGGATCGCCCACTACGAGGGCGAATCCAGCGTGACCAAGGCCGGGGTCGCGATCGGCTCCTACACCTACATGGCACCCGAGCGATTCGACCGCGCCCCGGTGACCCCACGCGCCGATATCTACTCACTGGCCTGCGTACTGCACGAATGCCTCACCGGCGCCGTGCCGTTCGACGCACCGAGTATCGGCATGCTGATCCGCGCGCATCTCGCCGAACCACCGCCTCGGGCAAGTGTTCAGCGAACCGGGTTACCGGCCGCATTCGACGATGTGATCGCATGTGGTATGGCCAAGGATCCGCACGATCGTTTCGCTACGGCAACCGAACTCGCCGTCGCCGCGCGTACCGCGTTGAATTCCCCGCCGCGCCCGCCGCATTCCGCCATGCCCCCGGCGCCGACCTCCGGCGAACTTCCCGCAACTCCGGTGTCGCCCGTGGACTCGTCCCCGCCGACCGGCGGTATACCCACCCTGGTGGTCCGGATACCCAACCTCGACGACGACGGCACCCCGGACCCCACCACGACGCTACCGGCGATCATCCCCGGCGACCCCACCTCGGTGCGCCCGACGGAGTTCCACTTCACCCCGCTGACCGAGGAACAAGCCGAACCCGAAGCCCCGAACCCCGGTATCCGCCCCTTCCCCGACGCCCACCTGTACCAGCAGGAACAGCTACATCCGGCCGTCGATCCGGCCCTGCATCCGGACGCGGCGCCGGCGACCGGCGGTATGCCGGTCGCGGATTTCTACCCGCCCGACCAGGCGACCCGCATCTACGGGAAAGAACAGGTCCCCGGGCCCTCCGCCGAGGACGCCACCCGCGTCTTCGACCCGGTCGAATCCGTTCCGCCGGTCGGTCCCGACGGCGATGCGACCACCCGCGCGTACCGGCCCGGTGCGCACGGCGCGGCGCCCGCGCACCCATCGGCGGGCCGCGCCCGCGGAGCGGAGGGTGACGCTTCGGGGGAATACGCGTACATGTCGGGAGAACACACCCGTGGGCCGGAAGACCGCGCCTATGTGTCGGGGGAACTCGACTACCGGCGGGCGGACCCCGCGTACGTGCCGGGGGAACACGGCTATGCGGTAGGCGACAACGCCTATGCCGCAGAGCCCCCCGGCCACCTGGCCCACGACAACGGCTATGCACCAGGCGCCGACGGTTACGCGGCGGGTGACGACGGCTATGCACCAGGGGCCAACGGCTACGCGGCAGGTGACAACGGCTACCCGCCAGGGGCCGACGGTTATCCCGCGGGCGCCGACGATTATCCGCCGGGAGCCGGCGGCTACCCGGTGGATGACAATCGCTACGGGCCGGGACCGGACGGCTACGCGTCGCGGGAATCCGGGTACGAGCCGCGCGAGCCCGCCTATGGCCCCGAGGAAACCACGCGGCTGAACGCAGCCGGGCCGGGCGGCCCCGGGAGCCGCCCGGACGAGTACGGCCACCACCCGGGCGCGCCCGGTTATCCGGCCGGTGATTCACGCACCTCGACCGGCGATTGGTGGACCGCCGAAAGGCAGGACGAGCACGACGAACCGCACCAGCCGGGCCCCGTCGCGCCGGGTCCCAGCGGATTGTTCGGTTACGGCGGCGCCGGACCCGAACCGGTCGCCCCGGCCCCGGATCCGTACGCCGCGGCCTACGAAGCCGGCTACCGCGACAGCTATCTGGCGAACGCGGCCCGGCCTCCGGAGGGGGATTCCGCGGGCCGGCGGTCCCGGCTCTTCCCGATCCTGGCGGGTGCCGGGGGATTCGTCGTCGTCGCGTTGATCGCGCTGCTCGCCGTCAATTTCCTGGGATCCGGCGACGACTCGACGACCGCCGCCGACAGCACGGGCGCGGCCACCACCGCGGCCGCCCGCAGCAGTGTGCCCGCCACCAGTGCGCCCACGCGCACCTCCACCGCGACCACGACCACCGAAGCCGACCTGCCGTCGGCTGCGACCCCGTGCACCACCGCGTCCACCGGCAGCGGCCCGTACGGTTCGTCGGCGGCGGGTACGTCCGTGACCAGTTGCGAATTCGCCGAAGCGGTCCGGCAGGCGTACCTGGATCCCGGCGTGGTCTCCGCCGAGGGCGAACCCGTGTCCATCGAAGCGACCAGCCCGGTCACCGGCCAGGCGTACACGCTGGAATGTGTCGCCCAGGACGGCCTGGTCACCTGCCGCGGCGGAAACAACGCGGTGGTGTACCTGTACTGATCGGCCGGACAGAACCGGGCCGGGACCGTACTCACACCGTGAGCGTCACCCGGTGTGACGACTGCGCAGAGTTCGCGGCGCGATCCCGGCCCGGCTAGGGTCGCCGTGGAGTACGGTTTTCCGACCGGTACGCAAACCAGTGGGATTGTGGGAGATCGCAAGAATCATGGGCGCAGGTGTGTCGACCGAGACGAAACGGGAACTCTCCACGGTTCGGCGCCTGTTCGCCCTCCTCGGCTGCCTCGCGGTCACGGTTTCCGCCGCCGCCTGCGGTTCCGGCTCCACCGAGCAGCCCGCGACGACCACCTCGATCACCCCGGCGGCGGCCGATTCGCCGGGCGGGGAAGTGCTGATCACGATTCCCGGTACCCTGGCCGCCGATTTCGCCGAACTGGAACGTTCGGAGAAGGGCGCGCTGGGTCTGGCGATCATGCCGGTCGGCGGGGACCGGTTCGTCGGGCTCGGTGAATGGACCACCGGCCCGGCCTGGTCGACGATGAAGGTGCCGCTGGTCATCGCCGCCGAACGCAAGAACCCGGGCGGGCAGAACTACGCCACCTCGGCCGCCATCACCGCCTCCGACAACACCGCCGCCGACAGCCTCTGGTCGAACCTGGGGACGCCCCGCGAGGCCGCGCTCTCGGTGCAGGCCGTCCTGCGTGAGGGCGGCGATACCGCGACCGTCGTCCAGGAGAAGCGCAGCCGGTCGGAATACTCCGCGTTCGGCCAATCCGAATGGGCGCTCGCCGATCAGGTGCGTTTCGCCTCCCGGCTGCCGTGCCTGCCCGGCGCCGACCGGGTGATCGACCTGATGGGTTCGGTGAACGCCGGCCAGCAGTGGGGCCTGGGTTCGGTCTTCGATACCGCCGAATTCAAGGGCGGCTGGGGGCCCAACCCCGACGGCGCCTACCTGGTGCGCCAGTTCGGTCTCGTCCCGGTGGCCGGCGGCACCATCGCGGTCGCGCTTGCCGCGCAACCGGATTCGGGCACCTTCTCCGACGGGATGGACCTCCTCGACCGGATGGCCGGTCTCGTCTCGCAGCATCTGGGCGAATTCACCGGCGGCTCCTGCCCGGCCTGATTCCGGCGTTACCCGACATTCACGGGCCCGAAGCGGCGCGGACGACCCGCAGCGGGCAAGATGGGCGCCATGCGCATCGGAATCCTGACCGGCGGTGGGGACTGTCCGGGACTGAACGCCGTGATCCGGGCCGTGGTCCGTACCGCGAACGGCCGCTACGGTGACGCCGTTGTCGGTTTCGAGGACGGCTGGCGCGGGTTGCTCGAGGACCGCAAGATCCGCATCCAGAACGACGACCGCACCGACCGCCTGCTCGCCAAGGGCGGCACCATGCTCGGTACCGCGCGCACCAATCCGGATGTGCTGCGGGCGGGCCTGGGCCGGATCCGGCAGACCCTCGACGACAACGGTATCGAGGCGCTCATCCCGATCGGCGGGGAAGGCACGCTGACCGCGGCCAGCTGGTTGTCCGAGGAAGGTGTGCCGGTGGTCGGCGTACCGAAAACCATCGACAACGATATCGACTGCACCGATGTGACCTTCGGGCACGACACCGCCCTGTCCATCGCCACCGAGGCCATCGACCGCCTGCACACCACCGCGGAATCCCATCAGCGGGTGATGCTGGTGGAGGTGATGGGCCGGCACGCCGGCTGGATCGCGGTGCACGCGGGCATGGCGGCGGGCGCGCACCTGACCCTGGTACCGGAGCAGCCGTTCGACGTCACCGAGGTCTGCGCGCTGATCAAGAGCCGTTTCCAGCGCGGCGACAAGCATTTCATCTGCGTGGTGGCCGAAGGTTCGCATCCGGCCCCCGATTCCGGTTTCACGCTGCGCGAAGGCGGCGTCGACGAATTCGGGCACGAACGGTTCACCGGGGTCGCCCAGCAGCTCGGTATCGAGATCGAACGCCGGATCGGTAAAGAGGTCCGCACCACCGTGCTCGGTCACGTCCAGCGCGGCGGCAGCCCCTCCCCGTACGACCGCGTGCTGGCGACCCGCTTCGGCCTGCACGCCGCCGAAGCGGTGCACGCCGGGCATTTCGGTCAGATGGTGGCGTTGCGCGGCACCGAGATCGGCCTGGTCCCGCTGCACGAGGCCACCAAACAGCTGAAGCGAGTCCCGCCCGACCGCTACGACGAGGCCCGCGCTTTCTTCGGTTAGCCGCACGTTCCAACCACGCTGGTAGGGATTAATAGGGCCCCGACTTCTCGAGCCGCGGAGCGGCTCCAAAAATACAGCCCGCCCATTCGCGGATGGGTCTCTTCCGAGACCAAAGGCCGACAGGCCGCCGACCCTGCCCCGCCGGCGCGCCGCCGAAGATACAGTCGGGCCATGCGCCATCGCAGGGGAGCGTTGCCGGTAGCTGTTGTGTGGTTGCTCGTCTCGATGCTTGTCGGCTGCGCCGACGAGGTGGTGGACGAACGGGTCGGGGGTCAGTGGTACGGGGCCATCGAGGCTCCCGGGGCGCCGGTGCTCGTCGGCGTGGAATTCACCGGCCGGCACAGCGGATCGGTCGATATTCCCGTGCACAAGCTGCGGGATCGTCCGCTGGCCGATGTGGTGGCCGAACCCGATCAGGTGGAATTCGGCGTCCCGGATATGCCCGGCGACGCGAGGTTCGCCGGCCGTTTGGATGAACCCGCCGGCCGGATCGTCGGTGACTACCGGCAGGCCGGCCAGACCTTCGGGCTCACCCTGAGCCGCGAACCGGTCCCGCGACCGGCTCGCCCCCAGGAGCCGCAGCTGCCGTATCCGTATATCTCCGAGGATGTTTCGTATTCCAGCGGTGAATTCACAATTGCCGGGACTCTCACCCGGCCCGACACCGCGGATCCGGTGCCCGCGGTCGTCCTCGTCACCGGCAGCGGTCCGCACGACCGCGACGAGACGATTTCCGGGCACAAACCGTTCCTGCTGCTCGCCGACACACTCACTCGTGCGGGATACGCGGTATTGCGCACCGACGACCGCGGTGTCGGCGGTACCGGCGGCAATCTGGACCAATCCGATTACGGTGATCTGTCCGCCGATATCGAGGCCGGTCTCGGATATCTGCACGGGCGTCCCGAAATCGACTCCGCGCGGATCGGTCTGCTCGGCCACAGCGAGGGCGGATATCTCGCTCCGCTGGTTGCCGCCCGGCCGGAGAACGACGTCGCTTTCGTGATTCTCATGGCCGCGCCCGCGATCACCGGTACCGAGATCGCCCTCGACCAGGGCACCCGGGTTTTCACCATGTCCGGCGCAACCCAGGAACAGCTCGACGCCAACCGCGCGTTCCTGATGGACTGGACCGCGGCGCTGCGCGCCGGGCAGCTCACGAAAGCGGACCGGCTCGCGGAAACCTACAACCGCTCGCTGCCCGACGGTCTCCGTGCCGCCAGTGAACAGCTCACCAGCCAGAACACCCCGTATATGGCCGCATTGGTGTCCTACGATCCCGCGCCGGCGCTCGCGGCACTGCGGATGCCCGTGCTGGCGCTGTTCGGGACGAAGGACGTTCAGGTGGTCGCCGAGCAGAACGCGGAACCCATGCGTGCCCTGCTGGCCGGTGACCCCGACGAGACGGTCCGGGTGTTCGAGGGCCTGAACCATCTCATGCAGCCCGCCGAGAGCGGTCTACCCATCGAATACGAATGGATCGAGACCACCGTCGACCCGGTCGTTCTCGATACCGTCACGGGTTGGCTGGGCGAACGGGTCCCCACCGGCTGAGGTGACCGCTGGGGGCGGCACCTGGGTGCATAGACTGTTCGCCATGAGCGCACCCACCGTCGAACTCATGGATTACGCCGATGTCGTGAGCCGGTACGAGCCGGTGCTGGGCATGGAGGTCCATGTCGAGCTGAACACCGCGACCAAGATGTTCTGCGGTTGCCCCACCACGTTCGGCGCCGACCCGAACACCCAGGTGTGCCCGGTATGCCTGGGGTTGCCCGGTTCGCTGCCGGTGGTCAACCAGCAGGCGGTGGAATCGGCGGTGCGCATCGGGCTGGCCCTGAACTGTTCCATCACGCCGTGGGGCCGGTTCGCGCGCAAGAACTACTTCTACCCGGATCAGCCGAAGAACTACCAGATCAGCCAGTACGACGAGCCCATCGCCACCGAGGGATACCTCGAGGTGCCGCTCGACGACGGCACCACCTTCCGGGTCGAGATCGAACGCGCCCATATGGAGGAGGACACCGGTAAATCGGTGCACGTCGGTGGCGCCACCGGCCGGATCCACGGCGCCAGCCACTCCCTGCTCGACTACAACCGCGCCGGTGTGCCGCTGATCGAGATCGTCACCAAACCCATCACCGGCGCCGGCGACCGGGCCCCCGAGGTGGCGCGCGCCTACGTGACGGCCCTGCGTGATCTGCTGAAATCGCTGAACGTCTCCGATGTCCGGATGGAACACGGTTCGCTGCGCTGCGACGCCAATGTCTCGCTCATGCCGATCGGCGCGGATGTGTTCGGCACCCGTACCGAGACCAAGAACGTGAACTCGCTCAAGAGCGTCGAGGTCGCGGTCCGGTTCGAAATGCGCCGTCAGGCGGCCGTTCTCGCCACCGGCGGGGAGATCATCCAGGAGACCCGGCACTTCCACGAGGCCGACGGCTCCACCTCCCCGGGCCGCCGTAAGGAAACGGCCGAGGACTACCGGTACTTCCCGGAACCCGATCTGGAACCGGTCGCCCCCGACGCCGCCTGGGTGGAAGAGTTGCGCGGCACCATCCCCGAATACCCGTGGCTGCGCCGCGCCCGCATCCAATCGGATTGGGGTGTTTCCGACGAGGTCATGCGCGACCTGGTGAATGCCGGCGCGCTGGATCTCATCATCGCCACCGTCGACGCCGGCGCCCCCGCGAAGGAGGCGCGCTCCTGGTGGGTCGCCTACCTCACCGAGAAGGCCAACGAACGCGGGGTCGCCCTCGAGGATCTGCCGATCACGCCCGCCCAGGTGGCCGAGGTGATCGCCCTGGTCGAGGCGAAAACCGTGAACAACAAGGTCGCCAAGCAGGTCGTCGATCTGGTGCTCGAGGGTGAAGGCGATCCGGGCGCCATCGTCGAGAGCAAGGGCCTGGGCATGGTCAGCGACGACAGCGCCCTGCAGGCGGAGGTGGACAAGGCGCTGGCCGCCAACCCCGATATCGCCGACAAGATCCGGTCCGGCAAGGTCCAGGCCGCCGGCAAGATCGTCGGCGACGTCATGAAGGCCACCCGCGGCCAGGCCGACGCCGCCCGCGTCCGCGAACTCGTCCTGGCGGCGTGCGCGAGCTGAGGCGCAACCGAAGGACCCGGTGGTCTACGGCCGAACCGGCTCCGGCCGCCCGCGACGTCGGATCGACGTCGCGGACGGCCGGAACCGGATTCAGCCGCTGTTCAATTTTCCGGTAGCGCCGTCACAGAACAGCGAAGGCGATACCGGTGGAGGTGACAGCGGCCAGCCCGGCCGCGCCGAGCGCAAGCGGCAGCTGGGTTTTCACGTGGTCCATCACATCGCCACCGCAGGCCAGGGCGGACATGATCGTCGTATCGGAGATCGGTGAGCACTGGTCGCCGAATACCGCACCGCCGACGACGGCCCCGAAGCACAGGTGCATGAACGTCGGGCTGGGGTCGATGGAGTACGCGAGGGGCATCGCGATCGGGAAAACGACCGCGAAGGTGCCCCACGACGATCCGATCGAGAACGCCACCGCCATGCAGATGGCCATCAGGATGGCGGGCAGCAGCGGACCCACCACCAGATCCGATGTGGTCTCGACAATGTAGTTCGCGGTGCCGAGTTGCTTGGACACGAACCCGAGCGTGACGGCCAGGGCCAGCACCAGCGCACCGACGGTCACGCCCTTGCAGCCGTCGACGAAACCGTCGATGGCCTCACCCAGTGGGAGTCCCTTGATGAGCGCGAGCACGATCGCGACGATCACGGCCAGGCCGAATCCCTGGGCGATCAGTACATCGCCGGTGAGAATGTAGGAGCCGATCACCACTGCCAGCAGTACGCCCATGGGCAGGGCGAAATCGATCACGCCGGGCTTGTAGTCCTTCGGCAGCTTCAGGGTGACCAGTTCTTCGGAGGTGATCGGTTTCGCGGTCGGTGCGTTCAGCTGACCCGTGGTGCGCGCCCGGTGCATCGCCTTCCGCATGGCACCGCCGACCCAGGGCAGCTTCCCCCAGGCGAACAGCAAGGTCGCCAGGATCGCGAAGATCGCGTAGAAGTTGAACGGGATCGAGCTGATGAAGAATGCGACACCGTCGTCCTCGGTGAGGAAGAACGGCGTGGTGCCCACAACCAGGCCCGCGACGTACAGCGGCCAGGCATTGAACGGAAGTACGGTCGCGACGGGGGATGCGGTCGAGTCGACGATGTAGGTCAGCTCTTCCTTCGACACCTTGTGTTTATCGGTGAGTGGCCGCACGGTGGTGCCGGCGAGGATTGTCGAAATCGTGCCGCCCTGGTGGAACAGCACGCCGACCAGCCACCCGAACACGCGTGCGCTGACCGGTCCGCGCACCAGTGTGCGCCCCGCCAGCTCCGCGAAGGCCTGCGCCCCACCGGTGCGGGTCCACAGGCCGATCAGCCCGCCGAGCGCCCAAAGGTAGACCAGCAGGATCGTGGCGAAGGAGACGGTGCCCAGCGACGGCAGCATGAAACTGTCGACGACGTTGTACTGCGCGCTGACGACGCCGCCGGTGATAACGCCCAGGAACAGCGCGGCCACCACGTTCTTCGTGGCGAAGACCACCACCAGGGTGACCACCGCTGGCAGCAGACTGAACGCGCCGATGTGCCCGCCCTCACCGGGAATCTCTCCGGGCGAGAGGAATCCGAGCGCGATCAAGCCGACCGCCAGTGCCACCACCCCGAGGATGGTGCTCGTATTCCCCAGTCGGGAGGTGTCGAGGAGTTTCTTCAGACCGGTGGGGGCGGCCGTGGTACTCGTCTCGGCGGTAGGTGGACTGTGCTCCGGAGTCGGGTCTTCGACTTCGGCTGGTGCACTCGAGGGGATCGTGGACATGGCGACCTTCCGATGAGCCCGGATACGCTCGGCACCGGGAAGCGCGCGGTATGCGAATGAACCGGCACGCGGTGCTTGTGGATGTTGTCGTTCGAGCGCCGTCCCGCGGGGCACGGTGTCTGCATACACCCGGCCGATCGGTTCCGGAGAGGCGATCGGACCGCCGGCCCTGCGGTTGTGACGAGGCTCTGGCTGCGCGACGCGCCCTACCTTCCGTTGAATAATGCGCCGCTATGTAACGGTACGATAAGCCGGGAGTGATGGGTGCGCCAAGATTCCACCCTTCTCATTCACGGGAAGTATTGCTGTGCAACAGCATAGGATGCCGGGTCGGCGGGTATGTGGGCCGCCGGTGCGGGTCGAGATGCGCGGGGAACCGAACCTATTAAGCCGCTATATGACGGCACGTAGTTAGTGTTCGGCAGTTCGCTGTCGACCCGGCCGTGGTGTCGTCGGCGGGAGTTTCCGGCGCGGCCGTGCCGAGCCGCCTGACCATCGGTGCCCGGGCAGGCGCTGGAGGATTGCAGCGGTTGCCCAGGTTCAGTGGGTCAGGGGCTCCGGGGCCGGCCGGTTGTCGAATTCGGTGCGTGCCGCGAGGACCTCGCCATGGCGGCGCTGCGCCCATTCGCCCATGGCGTGCGTGACCCGGCCCAGGTCGGCACCCAGTTCCGTCAGCGAGTATTCGACCCGCGGTGGCACCGTCGGATACACCGCGCGGCGGACGAGACCGTCGCGTTCGAGGTTGCGCAGCGTTCGGGTGAGCATCTTCTGGGTGATCCCGTCGAGCCGGCGGCGCAGTTCGTTGAACCGCACGGGGCCCTTACCCTCGCGCAGCGTGCCGAGGACCAGCAGCACCCATTTGTCCGCCAAGACGTCCAGCACATCGCGCGCCGGGCAACGCTGGAGGTAGCTCTGCACCGGGTTCGGGGAACTCGCCAGGTCGGAGACAGTATCCATCGGGTACCTCGGGATCATGAAAGTGCCTTCTTTCCACCGGATACTACGCGGCGAACAATGGGGGTCGTGAAAGCCATCAGTCAGCAAATCGTGGGCGGTCCGGAAGTTCTGCAGGTCGTGGAGGTGGATACGCCCAGGCCAGGGACCGGGGAGGCGCTGATCCGCGTGGTCGCGACCTCGCTCAACGCGGCGGACTGGAAAGCGCGCCGCGGGATCGTGGACGGGCTCGGATCGCCGCCGTTCACACTCGGGCTCGACGTCTCCGGCGTCGTAACGGAGATCGGCGCCCAGGTGAGTGCGGTCCGGCCCGGTGACGCGGTATTCGGGATGGCGATGGGCGCGAACGCCGAATACGTCGTCGCGCCGGTGAGCGCACTGGCTCCGAAACCGCCACACCTGGATCATGTGCACGCCGCCGCGCTGCCCACCGCCGCCCTCACCGCCTGGCAGGCGCTGTCCGATATCGGTGCCGGTGACCGCGTGCTGATCCATGCCGCCGCCGGCGGTGTCGGGCACCTGGCCGTTCAAATCGCGAAAAGCCGTGCCGCATACGTGATCGGCACGGCCCGCGCAGCCAACCACGAATTCCTCCGGGATCTCGGCGCAGATGAGGTGATCGACTACACCACCACGGATTTCGGCACCGCCCTGGATCCGGTGGATGTGGTGCTCGACCTGGTCGGCGGCGACTACGGTTCGCGCTCCGCACGGGTGCTGAAGCCCGGCGGCCGGCTCATCGACGCCCAGGGCAACGACGCGGCCGGTGATCCGCGCTACCACCGGATCTACGTACACCCGTCGGGTGCGGAGTTGCGCGAGATCACCGCGCTGGTCGCGGCCGGCCGGCTACGGGTGGAAGTCGACCGGGTGATGTCACTGGCCGATATCGCCGACGCGCACCGGATCGGCGAATCCGGGCACGTGCGCGGCAAGGTCGTACTGACGGCGATCTAGTCCGGGCCGCCGCCGCTGGCCGACGACGGCGGCGGGATCCGCACCACGCGGTCGTCGTTCGGGGTGGGCTGGCCGCCCTCGGATTTGTTCGCTGTCGACACCCAGATCATGCCGTCCATGGCGGCGGTGGCGCCGAGCATGCGGCCGTATTTGTTCGCGAGGAAAACGCTCGGCGGTGCCGTTACGGCGTACGTCGTGGGGTCGGGTTCGGCCATGGCGAGCGCTTTCGCGTCGGTGAGGGCGATCGCCACGCCTTCGGCGGTGACCGCGCAGCCGGCGACACCCGGCCGGTCCGGCCAGGTCCAGGCCGTGCTGACGGTGCCGTCGGGCGCGATCCGCTGCAGCCGGTCCAGTGCGGGGGTGCGGTCGGTGATCCAGATCTGGTCGCCGCCGAGGCAGATATCGCCGGCCGAGCCGATGCCCGAGACCGCGACCTCGGTGGGGGAGTTCCCGTTCGTCGACGGGTTGTTCACCCGCAGCAGTTTCCCGGCCGTACTGGCGGGATTCGCCGCCGCCGCGGGATCACCGCCATCGCCGGTGAGCACCAGCATCTGATCGTCCGAGACCCAATCGATCGCGCCGCGATTACCGGTGGTGCCCTTCGGTATTCCCGTCAAGACAGGTTTCGGATCGCCGCCTTCGGCGATCCGGACCACCCGGTTGTCGCTCGCCGTGGTGACGTAGGCGTAGATGAGCCCGTCCTCGCCGTAGGTCGGGGCGACCGCGATATCGCTGAGCCCGCCGTCGCCGGCCGGGTCGACCTCTACGCGAGCGACCTCGACCGGCGGTTGTTCCGGCGTCACCTTCAGGATCCGCCCGGTACGGCGTTCCGCGACGAGCGCGTATCCGCCCAGTTCGATCAGCCCGCCCGTGGTGTCGAGGCAGCTCACCACCACCGCCGGGTCGGGGTCGATACAGGGGCCGCTGGGCCGGGTGGTCGACGATTCGGGTCCCTTGGGCTTGGTCGGCTCGAGTTCCGCGGCCTCGGGTGTGGGTTCATCGGTGAACGGACTGGACGCGGAATCGTCGAATCGCGCACATCCACTGAGCAGCAGTACGCCGCAAACCAGCCCCACCGTCACGCGCCGCGCGCCAACCGACCTCATAACGTCCCAACGTAGTGGAAATGTCCCCGGCCGTGCCCCCACAGGGGTGGGACGCCGGGCCGGGGTGGCGCGGACACGCCGTGGTTCCGGGAGTGTGCGCAGGCTGTTGTCGGCCTACTGTTGAGGGGTGAGTGCCAAGGCGAGAAACGGGTCCGCGCCGTCGGAATCCGGGCGGCCCGGGAATCCGTCCACCGCCGGCCGGCGCGCGGTTTCGACGACGGCGGGCGGGGTCGGCAGCCCCTACGATTCCCCTACCGGCCAGTTCCCCAAGGTGGCCATGACCAAGGAGATACCGGCAATGGCTTCTGTTGCTCCGGGTGACCAACCGACCGACACCCCCGGCCCGGATGGGCCCGTCGGCGCCGACGACAAGACCTACTCCTACGCGAGCATCCCCCCGGCGGGCACCCAGCCCAGTGGTGCGCTGCGCCGCCGGAACGGGGACGCTCGCCGCGGCACCCTCGATTTCGGCCTGTTCATCCTCCGCCTCGTAGTCGGCGGCACATTCCTTTACCACGGCCTGCAGAAGCTCGCGGGCTGGTTCGACGGTCCGGGCCTGGACGGCACCAAACAGTCCATGGAGCAGGGCGGCTGGGATCATCCGTCCGTCGCCACCGCCATGGTCACCGCGGGCGAGGTGGGCGGCGGGATCCTGCTGATACTCGGCCTGGCGACACCGCTGGCCGCCGGTGCAGTTCTCGCGGTGATCCTCGATGCCTGGATGTTCAAGCAGGGTATGTACCCGGATTTCCAGTACCACCAGGGTCCGGGCGCGGTCGAACTGGACACCATCCTCGTGGGCGCCGCCATCGCCATCATCTTCACCGGCCCCGGCCGATGGGCCCTCGACCGCGGTCGCAGCTGGGCCACCCGCCCCGGCGCGGGCTCCTTCGTGGTCCTGGTCCTCGCGTTCGCCGCCGCGATCTTCACCTACTGGTACCTGCAGGACGGCAACCCGCTCACCGGTATCGGACCCTTCGACTAGCCGACGCCGGCCATACGACAACGGCGTCCCACTCGAAACGAGTGGGACGCCGTTGGTCATTGCCGGAGATCAGGGCACGTGGCGGACCGCGCCCTTGTCGGCGGAGGTCGCCATCGCCGCATAGGCGCGCAGCGCGGTGGTGACCGGACGTTCCCGGTTCACCGGCTGCCACGGGCGCTCGCGGGCTTCCATCTTGGCGCGGCGCTCGGCCAGCACCGCATCGTCGAGCAGCACCTCGAGGGTGCGGGTCGCGACATCGATGCGGATCCGGTCGCCGTTCTCCACCAGGCCGATGGTGCCGCCGCTGGCCGCCTCGGGGGAGATATGCCCGATCGACAGGCCCGAGGTACCGCCGGAGAAGCGGCCATCGGTGATCAGCGCGCACACCTTGCCCAGGCCCGCGCCCTTGAGGAACGCGGTCGGGTGCAGCATTTCCTGCATTCCGGGCCCGCCGGCCGGGCCCTCGTAGCGCACGACCACCACATCGCCGGGCTGGATCTTCTTACCGAGGATCGCCGAGACTGCTTCCTCCTGGGATTCGACCACCACGGCCGGGCCCTCGAAGGTGAACAGTTCCTCGTCGATCCCCGCGGTCTTGAGCACGGCGCCGTCCACGGCGAGATTGCCGCGCAGCACCACCAGCCCGCCTTCTGTGGTGTAGGCGTGCTCGAGATCGCGGATGCAGCCACCGGCGGCATCGGTGTCCAGCGAGGACCAGCGGTTCTCGGTGGAGAACGGTTCGACGGTACGCACGCCGCCGGGTGCCGCGTGGAAGAGTTCCAGTGCTTCCTCGGATGCCTTACCCGAGCGGATATCCCAGGTGTCGAGCCATTCGTCGACGGTCGGGGTGTGTACCGTGCTCACCTCGGTTTCCAGCAGCCCGGCGCGGTGCAGTTCACCGAGGATCGCCGGGATACCACCGGCGCGGTGCACATCCTCCATGTGGTAGTCGGAGTTCGGCGCCACCTTCGACAGGGTCGGCACGCGCCGGCTGATCTCTTCGATGTCCTGCAGGTCGAAGTCGATCTCGCCCTCCTGGGCCGCGGCCAGGATGTGCAGGACGGTGTTGGTGGACCCGCCCATCGCGACGTCCAGGGCCATCGCATTGCGGAAAGCCTTCTCGTTCGCGACATTGCGCGGCAGCACCGAGGCGTCGTCGTCGCGGTACCAGCGGGTCGCGATATCGATCACGACCCGGCCGGCGCGTTCGAACAGCGCCCGCCGGGCGGCGTGCGTCGCGAGGGTGGAGCCGTTGCCCGGCAGCGCCAGGCCCAGCGCCTCGGTGAGGCAGTTCATCGAGTTCGCGGTGAACATGCCGGAGCAGGAACCGCAGGTCGGGCACGCGCTGCGCTCGACCTCGGTGAGCCCGTCGTCGGTCACCGCGGAGTTGGCGCTGGCCGAGATCGCGGTGATCAGGTCGGTGGGCGCCTGCGCCACGCCGCCCACGACCACGGCCTTACCGGCTTCCATCGGACCACCGGAGACGAACACGGTGGGGATGTTCAGCCGCATGGCCGCGTTCAGCATGCCCGGGGTGATCTTGTCGCAGTTGGAGATACACACCAGCGCGTCGGCGGTGTGCGCGTTCACCATGTATTCCACGGAGTCGGCGATGATCTCGCGGCTGGGCAGCGAATACAGCATGCCGCCGTGACCCATCGCGATCCCGTCGTCGACGGCGATGGTGTGGAATTCGCGCGGTACCCCGCCCGCTTCCCGGACCGCGGCCGCCACGATTTCGCCGACATCCTTGAGGTGTACGTGCCCGGGCACGAACTGGGTGTAGGAGTTGGCGATCGCGACGATCGGCTTACCGAAATCGGAATCGGTCATCCCGGTGGCGCGCCACAGGGCGCGGGCGCCGGCGGCATTGCGGCCGATGGTGGTCGTGCGGGAACGAAGCGCTGGCATGGGTGTCCTCGGTCTGGTCGCGGGGCTGGACGTTGCGACGACGCCGTATCACCCACCGGCGGTTAACCGCTGCGGCGGTGCGATCGGCGTTTTCTCAGGCTACTCCCGGCCGGAAGCGGACCCGGGATCGGTATCGGCGCTCGCCGGGCGGTTCGTCCCGGTGGTCTCGCCGTTCATCGCTCGTCGGCGGATTTCTCTCCACCGGGTTTCGCGGCGTCGCGTCCTGCGCTGCCGGGTTCCTCGTCGGCGGCTCCCGCGCTGCTGGATTGCTCAGCGGTAGACCCCGCGCTGCCGGATGGTTCAGCGGTAGACCCCTCGGCAACGGCTTCGTCGTCGGCGGATCCTGCCTCGGTGCCGGGCTCGTCGGAATCGGCCTCATCGAGGTCGGGGAGTACGAACGGGTCCGGAATCCGGCCCTCGGCGGCGTCCACCAGATCACGCAGCCGGTCGTAGCTCACGGCGGGCAGCGGCACCTCGGTGTCGTCGTCGAGATGTGCCCGCACGTAGCCGCGCTTGGGGATGCTCAGGCCTTTGATCTGCGCCCAGTCGATATGCCGGGAGGACAACAGCGAGCGCAGATCCAGCCCGGTGGGGGAGACCGTGGTCTGGGTACGCAGGATCCAGACGATCACCGCGATCGGGATGAGCGCCAGCCAGAACAGCCCGGCCGGCCAGCCCACGATCGGGAAGAACACGCACAGCGCCAGGATCACCACACCCAGGAAGGCCAGGCGTGTCGTGCGGATCACACGCGTGCGACCCGGCGGCGCCGTATCCCCACCCGTTACCTCCGCGGCCGCGGGGATATGGGACGATTCTGGAGGTGGCACGGACTGATGCGGTGATGACACACCACCATCCTCGCATCATGGTGGACGGGCGTGAGCACCCGCTACCTTCTCACATAATGGGAAGTCGGCGGTCAGCTGTTTGACTCTGCACCACACGCACACATACCGTCATGCGCGTGAATCGAAACGAGTTGCTCGTAATCGGCCGGCGCGTCCAGCGCTGAGCCCGACGATCCGGAGTCGAATACGTCAGCTCGCACTGCGACGCGCCACCCTCGAACAGCCACCGGCTGTCGGGGGATTTTTTATGTCGGGACAAGTGAACGACAAGCAGTAAGGAACCAAGACGGTGAGCGCACCAACTACCCGGCCCGGGCCTGCGGCCCGCAAGCCCGCGCCTTCGAATCCGCCGGCCCCGGCCGGTGCTCCGACCACCCCGGCGAACCGCCGCCAGGTCCCGCCCGAGCGGGTCACCGGCGCGCAGTCCGTCGTCCGCTCCCTCGAGGAGCTCGGCGTCGACACCGTATTCGGTATTCCCGGCGGCGCGGTGCTGCCCGTTTACGACCCTCTTTTCGATTCGACCAAGGTCCGCCATGTGCTCGTGCGTCATGAGCAGGGCGCGGGCCACGCCGCCACCGGATACGCCCAGGCCACCGGCAAGGTCGGGGTGTGTATGGCCACGTCCGGTCCGGGCGCGACCAACCTGGTGACCCCCATCGCCGATGCCCAGATGGACTCCGTGCCGATGGTCGCGATCACCGGGCAGGTGGGCCGCAGCCTCATCGGCACCGATGCTTTCCAGGAAGCCGATATCTCCGGCATCACCATGCCGATCACCAAGCACAACTTCCTGATCAAGGAAGGCGCCGATATCCCACGTATCCTCGCCGAGGCGTTCTACCTGGCCTCCAGCGGGCGCCCCGGCGTGGTGCTGGTGGATATCCCGAAGGATGTGCTGCAGGAGCAGACCACCTTCAGCTGGCCGCCGGAGATGCGGCTGCCCGGGTATCGCCCGGTCACCAAACCGCACGGTAAGCAGGTGCGCGAGGCCGCCCGGCTGATCGCGGAGGCCACCGCACCCGTGCTCTACGTGGGCGGCGGCGTGATCAAGGCCGAGGCGTCGGCCGAACTGCTGGAGCTGGCCGAACTCACCGGAATCCCCGTGGTCACCACCCTGATGGCGCGGGGCGCGTTCCCCGACAGCCACAAGCTGAACCTCGGTATGCCCGGTATGCACGGCACCGTGGCCGCCGTCGCGGCGTTGCAGAAATCCGATCTGCTGATCACTCTCGGTGCCCGTTTCGACGACCGCGTCACCGGTCAGCTCGATTCCTTCGCCCCCGATGCGAAGGTGATCCACGCCGATATCGACCCCGCCGAGATCGGTAAGAACCGGCACGCCGATGTGCCGATCGTGGGCGATTGCCGCGAGGTGCTCACCGAACTGATCGAAACCCTGCGTGCCGACCCGGCCGGTATCGAGCTGGACCTCACCGCCTGGTGGACCTACCTCGACGGCGTCCGCGAGTCCTACCCGCTGGGCTGGACCGCGCCGTCGGACGGCGCGCTCTCGCCCGAGTACGTCATCGAAACCCTGGGCCGCCTCGCCGGTCCGGACGCCATCTACTGCGCGGGCGTCGGCCAGCATCAGATGTGGGCGGCCCAGTTCGTGAAGTACGAGAAGCCCCGTACCTGGCTGAACTCCGGTGGCGCCGGAACCATGGGTTACGCCGTGCCCGCGGCGATGGGAGCCAAGATGGGTATGCCCGACCGCGAGGTGTGGGCGGTCGACGGCGACGGCTGCTTCCAGATGACCAATCAGGAACTCGCGACCTGCGCGGTGGAGGGTGTGCCGATCAAGGTCGCGCTGATCAACAACGGCAACCTGGGCATGGTCCGGCAGTGGCAGACGCTGTTCTACGACCAGCGGTACTCCAACACCGACCTCAAAACCCACGGCCTGCGTATCCCCGATTTCGTGAAACTCGCCGAGGCGCTGGGCTGCCACGGCATCCGGGTGGAGAAGGAAGAGGATGTCGAGGCCGCGATCCGCGAGGCGCAGTCGATCAACGACCGCCCCGTGGTGATCGATTTCATCGTCGGCAAGGACGCCCAGGTGTGGCCGATGGTCGCCGCCGGTACCAGTAACGACGAGATCATGGCCGCCCGCGGAATCCGCCCGCTGTTCGACGAGGACGAGCAGGCCGCCGAACCGGCCGTCATCCACGAAGCCATGACCCGCGAGCAGAACGAGACCGAGGGGACGAACCCGGCATGAGTACCACCCACACCCTCAGCGTCCTGGTCGAGGACAAGCCGGGCGTGCTGGCCCGCGTGGCCAGCCTGTTCTCCCGCCGCGGATTCAATATCGAATCCCTCGCGGTCGGTGCGACCGAGGTCAAGGAGATCTCCCGGATGACCATCGTGGTCACCGTGGACGATCTGCCGCTCGAGCAGGTCACCAAACAGCTCAACAAGCTGGTGAACGTCATCAAGATCGTGGAGCAGGATCCGGAGACCTCGGTGGCCCGCGAACTGATCCTGGTGAAGGTCCGCGCCGACGCCAGTGTGCGCACCCAGGTCATCGAATCGGTGAACCTGTTCCGCGCCAAGGTGATCGATGTGTCGCCCGATGCCCTCACTGTCGAAGCGACCGGCACCCGTTCCAAGCTCGACGCCCTGCTGCGGATGCTCGAGCCGTACGGCATCCGCGAGATCGTGCAATCCGGGGTGGTGGCCGTGGGCCGCGGACCCAAATCCATCACCGCCACCCGCTGAACCACGGCCGGGCACACCCCGCGCCCGGCCGTCTTTCACGCCTCGTTTACCGTTTCCCGCGTTTCGCGGGTTCGAAATAGTCAGAAGGGATACCACCAAGTGGCAGTCGAGATGTTCTACGACGACGATGCCGATCTGTCGATCATCCAGGGCCGTAAGGTCGCGGTGATCGGGTACGGCAGCCAGGGGCACGCGCATTCGCTGAGCCTGCGCGATTCCGGCGTCGAGGTGCGCATCGGCCTCAAGGAAGGCTCGAAGTCGCGGGCCAAGGCCGAAGAGGCCGGCCTCACCGTCGGCACCCCGGCCGAGGTGTCGGAGTGGGCCGACGTCATCATGCTGCTGGCCCCCGATACCGCGCAGGCCGCGATCTTCACCAATGACATCGAGCCCAACCTGAAGGACGGCGACGCGCTGTTCTTCGGTCACGGCCTCAACATCCACTTCGGCCTGATCAAGCCGGCCGCCGAGATCACCATCGGCATGGTGGCCCCCAAGGGCCCCGGCCACCTGGTGCGCCGCCAGTTCGTCGACGGCAAGGGCGTGCCCGCCCTGATCGCCATCGAGCAGGACCCGAAGGGCGAGGGCCAGGCCCTGGCGCTGTCCTACGCCAAGGGCATCGGCGGCACCCGCGCCGGCGTCATCAAGACCACCTTCAAGGAAGAGACCGAAACCGATCTCTTCGGTGAGCAGGCCGTGCTCTGCGGTGGCACCGAGGAACTGGTCAAGACCGGTTTCGAGGTCATGGTCGAGGCCGGCTACGCGCCGGAGATGGCCTACTTCGAGGTGCTGCACGAGCTGAAGCTGATCGTCGACCTCATGTACGAGGGCGGTATCGCCCGCATGAACTACTCGGTCTCCGACACCGCCGAATTCGGTGGCTACCTGTCGGGCCCGCGGGTCATCGACGCCGATACCAAGAAGCGCATGCAGGACATCCTCAAGGACATCCAGGACGGCACCTTCGTCAAGCGCCTGGTCGCCAACGTCGAGGGCGGCAACAAGGAGCTCGAGGGCCTGCGCAAGCAGAACGCCGAGCACCCGATCGAGGTCACCGGTAAGAAGCTGCGCGACCTGATGAGCTGGGTCGACCGCCCGATCACCGAAACCGCCTGAGCGGTTCGCTGATCAAGCGCTGAAAAGGGGCCCTTCCGGTGGCGGAAGGGCCCCTTTTGCGTGGGTGGTTCAGCGCCGGGCAGACCACGCGGGGTCGCGGCCGATGAACGCCATCAACCGGTCCTGTGGCGAGGCGTCCGGGGCGACGGGGACGGCGGTGCCGAACTGGCCGCTTTCGCGCAGCATCGGTTCCACCTGCTGCATCTGGGCCAGTGCGGCGGCGCAACGGTCTTGTCCCAGGTCGGGTTCGCGGCCGAGGGCTTCGGCGAGATCCCAGGTGTGCATCCAGATATCCGGGGTGTAGAACTCGTCGACGGCCTCGTCGACGGGGCGTTCCCCGAAATGCGGGTTCCGCAGGACCCGGCCCGCGGGGTTGTCGAGTATCGCCTGGATATCGGCGACGTGCCGCTTCCAGGCAGCGGCCGGGTCGGCGGCGACGTCCAGGGCCGGCAGGTCGATACCGGCACCACCGAGGAGTCCTCGGGACCACTCGACCAGGTGCGCGACGATATCGCGCGCCGTCCACTCCGCGACCGGACTCGGGCGCGTCCAGTCGTCGGGGCCGGCGGATTCGACGAGTTCGGTGAACCGGGCCGCATCCTGTGCGTGGCGTTCGGCCGGGCCTGCCGGGGCCGTCATCGGGCCTGCTCCGCGAGCAGTTCGTCGAGCTTGGCGTAGCCCTCCTCCACTCCGACGTTCATCCCGCTGGCCAGCATGCCGTCGCGGATCTCGAAACTTTCGACGACGCTGCGTACGCGCAGCCGGGTGCGGCCGCCCGGCAGCGCTTCGAAGGTCAGTGTTTCCAGCGCTACGCCGTCGGGTTCGCCCTCGTAGGTGAAGGTCCAGACGATCCGCTCGTTGGGGCGGACCTCGTGGAAACTGCCGAAGAAGGACGCGATTTCGGCGCCGTCCCGGTCGTTGGCGAAGGCCCACGCGCCGCCGGTGCGGGCGTCCCAGGTGGTGATCCGGGTGGTCACGCTCCGCGGACCGACCCATTGCGCATAGAGCTCGGGGTCGACGTGGGTGCGGAAGACCTGTTCCGGGGTGGCATCGAATTCCCGGATGATTTCGATGGTCGGGACCTTGTCGTCGGCGACGATCTCGGTGGCGGTCATGATGCGTCCTTCTTTCGAGTGTTGTTGTTGTCGGTCTCGGTCATACGGTTCAGCAGGGCGTCGAGACGCTGATAGCGTTCCTCGGCCTTCTGCCGGTAGCGTTCGATCCACTTCGTCATCAGGCTGAGTACCTCCGCGTCCAGGTGCACCGGCCTGCGCTGGGCATCGCGGCTCCGGGTCACCAATCCGGCGTCCTCCAGCACTTTCACGTGCTTCGAGATCGCCTGAAAACTCATGTCGTACGGTTCGGCCAGCTCGCCCACGGTGGCATCGGCCTCGGCGAGCCGGGCCACGAGGTGGCGCCGGGTCGGGTCTGCCAATGCCGCGAACACCCGGTTGAGCTGCTCGTTGTCTTCGTCCACCTGGTTCCTCAACTCTTTGGTTGAATAACACCGTAGCGCTGAATCTCGGAATGTTCAACCGTTTGGTTGAATAAGATCGGCTGATGCAGGTGACGCTCCGGAAGCGGTGCGCTGGACAGGCCGGCACCACTCGCGCCGGAACCGCGTATGTGCCGGGCGAACTACCAGGTGTGCCGCGGTGCCCGGCAACGAGCTGATGTCGGCGTCACGAATGCCCGGACGCCGGCAATTGGCCGGGACCGCTGATCAGTCTTCGACGCTGAGTGCCTGGCGGTAGGTGAGACGACCCTGCGTCTGCATCAGGGAACGGCGGTAGATCCGCTCCGCGACGACCACGATTCCGTAGGCGGTGACCGCCATGATCGCGAGGGAGACCAGTGGTTCCCACCAGGCGGCCGTGCCCTCGGCGAGGCGGGCGGGCATGCTGACGATGGAGACGATCGGGATATACGACGTGACGGTCTGTGCCGTGCCGGACGCGAAGATGCCGAGGAACAGCACGATCATGATCAGCATGCTCAGCGGGGTCGAGGTGGACTGGAGATCCTCGTTGCGGGTCGCCAGCGAGCCGGCGACGGCCCACAGGCTGGCCAGCGCGAGGAATCCGACGATGAAGAAGACGATGAACCAGCCGGCCGCACCGGCGATCTGGGTGACGCGTTCGGTGCTGCCCATCACCGCCAGCCCGGCCAGTCCCGCGCCCGCGAACAGGACGAGCTGCCCGAACGCCATCAGCGTATTGCCGACGATCTTGCCGATCAGCAACTGCCGCAAGGGAATCGCGCTGGCCAGGATCTCGACGATCCGGTTCTGTTTCTCCTCGACCACGCTCTGTGCGATGGACATCCCGAAAAGCAGTGAGGCGACGTAGAACAGGAACGCGAACACGACCGTCATGATCTTCGCGAAACCGGGATCGACCGCGGACTCGTCGAGTACGTCGTAGGTCACCCGGCCGCCGCGGCCGAGTTCTTCGAGCGAGGTGCCCGCGGCCTCGGCGTTGCGTTGCAGCGCGAGTTGCTGCGCGGCGGTGGTCACGTAGGTGTTGACGTCGTCGTTCACCGATTCCTTGCCGATGAGTCGCCACCCGCCGGGGTCGGCCACCAGGCCCGCGTCGACCTCCCCGTCGCGTACCTGCTGTTCGACGGCGGCGAGGTCGGCGACCGTGTGCGAAGTGAAAGCGACGTTGCTGTCGGCGAAGTCGGCGAGGGTGCCGGCCGTCTGCACCACCTGGCTCCCGTCCGTACCGGTGACCGCGATATCGACTGTCTCGGTGCGCCCGCTCATGAATCCGCTGACGACCAGCGACGCGACGATCGCCACGATCGTGATCAGCGTCGAGATGAGGAAGTTGCGGTCACGCAGCTTGACCATCACTTCACGTTCCGTGACGATCCGCCACACTCCACGCGGCGCGCTGTCCGTGGCCTTCTCGTGGTCCGTACGCACCCGGCTCGACTCGGTCGTCATGCCGTCACCTCCCGGAAGATCTCCGCGACCGACGGCCGCACCTCGGCGAACTCCTGCACCGATCCGCGCGCCAGCGCCTCGGTGAGCACCTGGTCGGTGGTCGCGCCGGTCAGCTCGAGCAGCACGCCCGACCCGTTGCGTTCGATCACACTGACCCCCGCGAACTCACTCAGCCAGCCGGTATCCGCTCCCGCTCGCAGCCGATACCGCAGCGCGCCGTTCTCCCGCAGCTGCGCCGCCGACCCCTGCGCGACGACCCGCCCGTTCGCGAGGATCACCAGCCGATCGCACAGCCGTTCCACCAGATCCAGCTGGTGCGACGAGAACAGCACCGGCACACCCTGTGCCGCGTATTCGGCCAGCAGTTCGGCCATCGAATCCACCGCGCCCGGATCCAGCCCGGAAAACGGCTCGTCCAGCACCAGCGCCGCCGGTTGCGCCACCACCGCCGCGGCGATCTGCACCCGCTGCTGATTACCGAGCGACAGCGATTCCAGCTTGTCCTTCCCCCGGTCTCCGAGCCCGAACCGCTCCAGCAGTTCCGCGGTCCGCCGGCGGCCCGCCGCCGGCGACAGCCCCCGCAACCGTGCCAGGTACACCAGCTGATCCCGTACCGGCTGCTTCGGATACAACCCCCGCTCCTCCGGCATGTACCCGAACGAGCGCCGATCGGCGGCCGACACCGGACGACCGTCCCAGCGCACCTCGCCACCGTGGATGGCCAGCACGCCCATGATCATCCGCATGGTCGTGGTCTTACCCGCCCCGTTACCGCCGACGAACCCGGTGAGCGCCCCCGGCTCCACCCGGAACGACACATCGTCGACCGCTGTCTTGTCGCCGAACCGGCGCACCAGATGCGCTACCTCGAGCATCGAACCTCCCCTTTCGTGGACCCGGGTCGACTCTACTGGTTCTCCGCCGTCGGGGCGGTCCCGTTGCTCCTCGCGGCAGTGCTCCATCGCGCCGGCCGCGCTGCCCATGGAATTAGGGTCGTAACGGGTACTGCGGATCCCGCGAATTCATTGCTGACGACTCCGTGACCCTGCAAGGGGCAGAGGTCAGGATGCCGGACGGCAGGATTGGGAATCTTCATGAAACGTCAAATCTCAACCGTATTGGCTTGTGCTGCGGTAATTCTCGTCGCGAGCGGGTGCGGCGAGGACACCGAATCGCACAATAATCATGGGACGACCTCCAGTTCGGTTCCGGCGAACACGGTGGCACCGTCGAGCGTTGTATCGACCACCCCGGCTCCGCAAAGTCCGCCGCCTCCCGCCGCCGTCGAGCCCCCGCCACCCGCGCAACCGCCACTTGCGGAACCGCCGGCGGATGAACCCGCGCCCGCGCCGCAGCCACTGCCGCCGGCGCCCGTGCAGACCGAACCCGTCCAGCCGGAGCCGACGCTCACTCTCCCCGATTTCGATCCGCGAGCCGGCTACTGATCGACGGGAAAGACGTGATGCGCAGTATTTCTCAGCGTTGGGGTGGGGTCGTCGCAGCCGTTGTCGCGGCCGCGTTCACCGTGACCGCAATGTACGCCCCGGCCGCGGCCGCTCCGGTAGGAAACTCTCGTCCGGAAGGTAAATCCGTTGTAGTACTGGGTGATTCGTTCACCGCGAATTACCCGAAGTTCTTTTCGGCAACCAAGGAATGCCTGCACGCGCCCACCTCGTGGCCGACCCGGCTGAGCGAGCGAATGGGTCTCGCGGGTACGTCGGACTTCGGGGATGTGTCCTGTAGTGGGTCCACGATCGCCACGGGGGACGGCTGGTGGCTGGTGCACGAGGTGGCCGCGGCGGTCGAGCAGCAGGCGTTCGGTCCGGAGACCGAGGTCATCGCCATTCAGAGTGGGATGAACGATGTCTGGTCCCCGACCGGCAAGATGACGATGATTTCGTCGTTGCGGCGCTGCGTGTTCAATCTCGTCGACGGATGCGGGCCGGAGGCCGTCGACCAGGGACGGTTCATCGACTACCGGAACCTCACGGGCGAGCTCTACGCCGACAGCATCCGTGACGTGGTCACCTATATGCGGTATTACGCGCCGAACGCGCGAATTCTGCTGGTCGGATACCCGGAGTTGTTCCCGGCGGGGCAGGAGCACGTGTGCGTGAACGTACTCGGCGCCGGGCAGATCGTGCAGCCGAGGGGCCGCGCGGTGACCGAATACCTGGACCGCCTCGACGCCGCGCAACGGGACGCCGCGGAGCTGCTGGGCCTCGAATTCGTCGGTCTCCGCGAGGCGACCGCGGGCCACGGGCTGTGCTCGGGCGACCCGTGGCTGAACGGTGTCTTCGATCCCGCGGCCGATATCGCCGGGATTCCGTTCCACCCCTCCGCACACGGTGACGCGGTGGCCGCCGAGGTGGTGCACGAGCGGATCCGCCGGTGAGCCTGGCGCCGCCTCGGCTCGCGCCGGGGCCGCAGTTCCTCGATCCGGCGACGGTGCGGCCGCCGCTGCCGTCGCTGACCGGAGCCCGCTGGTGGGCGGCGTTCGCCGTATTCCTGCTGCACGCCTTGGTGTTCCTGCCGGTGTATCCGTTCCAGAAGTCGGAGTTGTTCCGGCAGATCCATCAGCTGGTGCCGATGCAGCTGGGCGCCGCGGGGGTGACCTTCTTCTTCGTCCTGTCCGGGTTCATCATCTACTGGTCGTTCCGGCCGGGGAGTTCGGTGCCGCGGTTCTATTGGCGCCGGGCACTGAAGATCTACCCGACCCATCTGGTGGCGGCTCTCGCGTTCGTCCTGGTGGCGAGCGTGCCGTTGACGCGACCGGTGGTCTGGGCGCCGAACCTCGCGCTGATCCACACCTGGGTCCCGAAGTGGACGACGGTCGGCGGGCTCAACGTGCCGTCCTGGTCGCTGGCGGCGGAAATCCTTTTCTACCTGAGCTTTCCACTGCTGCTGCCACTGGTCCGCCGGATCAGGGGTGATCGGGTGCTGTGGGCGCTGGCGGGATTACTGGTGGCGATTCTGCTGCTGCACACCGCGTACTACCTGTGGCTGCCCGGGCCCAAGGGAATCGCCAACACCTTCGCGCCACGACTGCTGCCGGGTGAGGTGTCGCCGTACTTCGAGATCCATGCCGCGCCGATCTGGTTCGAACAGTCGGATATTCCTGTGGCCCTTTCGTATTGGCTCAGCTACAACTTTCCGCTCTCCCGACTGCCCGAGTTCTTCCTCGGCGTGCTCGCGGCACGACTGGTATTGGAGGGCCGCTGGCGCAACCTCCGGCTGGCGCCACCGGTCATCGCGCTGGTGATCGCCTACGCCGCGACCTGGGTGGTGCCGCCGAACTACAAGATGTCGGTGCTGCTGCTCGCGCCGATGACGGCCGTAGTGGCCACGCTGGCCGCGCGCGACCTGGCGGGAATCCGCGGGTTCACCGCCTCCCCGCGAATGGTCTGGCTGGGCAATATCTCCTTCGCCTTCTATCTCATCCAGTTCCCGGTGATGGTGCTGATCACCCGTTTCCTGATCGGCGGGAAACAGTTCGGGCTACTGGGCTGGCTGGGGTTCGCCGCCCTGAGCCTGGTGGTGTCCACCCTGGCGGCCGCGGCCATCTACCACTGGCTCGACGCCCCGCTGATGCGCCGCTTCGCCGGCCGCCGCACCGCGGCCCGGAGGAAGCCGGCCGGGTGAGCCGCCGGTCAGCGGTGCGTGATCGCCCAGGTGCGTGACTCCGGATCGATGAGGGCGGCGAGCTCGCCGGGTGGTCCCTGCACACCCAACCGCCGGCAGATCTCCTTCCGGCACCGGTGGGAGACCTCGACCGGCTCGCTCCCCTGCGCGACGATACGCAAGGTGAGCAGGTAAACCGTATCCTCGTCACCCACTTCTTCGGCGGCGATCAATTCGGCGCGCGCCGCTCGCCCCGAGGCGTGCAGGGCCGCAGTGTCTTCGAGGCGCTGCACCGGGCTGAACCACATGCCGAGGCCTATGAACACGAGAAGCAGGGTGGCGAGGGCCGTGAGCGGAACCGCCCACCAAGCCTGCCCGCTCGTTGCCGCAATGCCGATCATCACCGGCCCCGTGGCGATCAGCAGCGCGGCGAACAACCTCTCCGCGCGTGCTTCGCGAGGGCTGGTCAACTCGACCTCCCTCGGAAGGTCCGGTACTTCCCGCGCTCCTGGCACGAGTCGAGAGTACGGGCGTGCGGCGAAACGCGCCCCACATCGGAGTCCGCCCTGTCGCGGCGCCCGCTGCGGCAGGTGCGAAGTGCTGGTTTCAGCCGCCGACCGCCCCCAGAGCGTCGAGGTCCATGATGGCGTGCGCGGTGCGGTGCACGATCGCGCGGCAGATATCGGCGGGCTGGAATTCCGGCATCAGCGCGCCCCGCCCGATCGTGATCATCCAGGCGAAATACGGGTACAGCGACTGCTGCCGGTAGGCGAGCCAGGCGGCTTCGTACGACAGCGCCGGCCCACCCGCCGCGCGCAGCGTGTCGATGTAGAGGGCGATCAGGTCGCGTTCCCAGGCGCGGCGGTCTTCCACCTCGAGGCCGGAGGTGATCGTGTACGCCACATCGAACGCCCAGCTGCCGCGCATCACCAGTTGCCAGTCGGTGAAACCCATACTGCCGTCGACGCAGATGTAGGCGTTGCCGATATGCGGGTCGCCGTGCAGCAGTGTCTGTGGGCCCTGTTCGGCGATCTGCAACGCCCGGCCGCAGGCTTCGTAGAGTGCGCTCTGTACGGGCGGCAGGGTGTCGGGCACGAGATCGGGGGCGCGTTTCAACCCGACCTCCGCCCGTTTACGCATACCGAGGAGACGATCGAAATTGCGGAAATGCGCGTCCGGTGTCTTCAGCCAGTCCCGGGCCCGCAGTTCCGGCGAATCCCAGTAGTGCCCGTGCCAGCGCGCCATATTCCCGAGCAGGTCCTCCATCTGTTCCCGGGTGACCCGTTCCAGCGGCGTGCAGAACCGTGCGCCCCGGGTGACGCTCACATCCTCGAGCAGTGTCAGCGACCGTCCGGTCCGCAGGTCGGCGGCACCGAAATACCCGTGTGGTGCCTCGATCTCGAGCTCCGGCCGTAACTCCTGGAAGAAGCCGGGCTCGCCGGGCAATGCGTGCGCCAGATACTGCGTCAACCGCTGAGTGAAGGTGAGCGTGGTCTTGGCGAAGAGATGCTGCGGCAACCCCGCCCGGCGACCGGCCTCGTTGTAGGTGATCGTCGCTTTCCAGCGGCTGGTCGTACCGCCGTCGACATCGACGAGCTCGAACGACTCCACCTGCGCGCCCGGGTAGCCGTCGGTGAGCACCTCGCCGAGCCATTCGGCGTCGATCTCGCTCTTCTTCATCGGGATTCCGCCGTTGCGGCGCAACACTTTCTCCGCCAGTACCTGCCCGCCGAGCTTCAGCACCCCCGGCAGCACACTTTCCCCGGGACCGCTGGTATCCGTTTCGCCCATCCGATTGCCTTCCTCGGCTCGATCCGCCGCACAACTGCCCGGCGGATCGAAAGTATGGGCGCGTGATCGGACCGCCGCAGTGCCCGCGGAATACTCGCCGGAAGGTCGCGTGTCGTCGGAAAACCTCGAAGACCAGCGCTTATCCGCCGGTTGCCGCCCGGGACGTGTGGACAACTCGGCGCGAATCGCACCCTGGTAGGCGCGTTCGGCGCCTCCGGGGCAACGGATGTGGTGCGGCCGGCGAACACGGCACCGAGCACACCGCGCGTCGCGACCACTACCTTTCGCAGCGGTTCCATAGCGCACCCGTAGCACCTTCGTAGCGCCGTGACAGCGCTGCGCGCGTCCCTGCCCGGCCGCGTCACCGCGACCTCGGCGTGGACTGTGTCCTACCTGCGTCCGGACCACCGCTGCCGCGCCCGGCGCAGCGCCCCCGCATCCGCGTAGCCGACCCGTCTGGCCAGCGCCGTCTGCGTCACGTCGGGGCTGTCCGCGCGACGTTGTTCCACCAGCTCACTGCGCGCCCGGTCGAGTTCCTGCGTCCACGTAGTTCCTTCGTCGGCCAGCCGTCGCTGCAGACTGCGGCTGCTCGTCGCCAGATACCGCGCGACCCGCTCGATCGTCACCCGCCCGTCCCCGAGCAGCACGGCCAGCGCCTGCTGAACCTGCCCCGCCCAGCCGGCCTCCAGCCGTGGCGGCGGGGGCAGCACCTCCGCGCAGCGGCCCAGAATCGCGGCGAGCGCCGGATCTGCCGTCCGCAGCGGCAGCGCCAGATCGGTTGCCCGGAACGTGATCCGGTCGGTCGGCGCCCCGAACTCGACCCGCCGCGTCCCGAACATGTCGACGAACGGCCGGTACTGCCGGGGCGCCGGTTGCCGGAACCGGATGCGCACCGGATGCACATCCCGCCCCGTGGCATGGCGTGCTCGCGTCACAACTGCCGCCAGCGCGAACTGGGTGGCCAATTCACGCCCGCGCCCGTGCCCGTTCCACAGCCGGACGTCCGCGTTCGCTTCCTCTTCCGATTCCCCCGATACCGCGAACCCGATATTCGTGGTGATCATGTTCGCGTGCTGTTCCGAACGCGCCAGCCCATCCGCCAACGTCGGCGCGGTGCTGAACAAGTAGTCGTGAATTCCGAAATTCCCCAGCGTGTTCGTCTTCCCGACGCGCAGTGCCACGTGCGGGTCGCTCTGCGCGTGTTCCACCAGTTCCCACAGGCGCAGCTGGTAGGTGCTGGACACCATCGTGTCACCGGCGTCGAGCACCCAGCCCGGCAATTCCGCGGCCCGTGCCAGTTGCTGTCGCGCCGAATCGCTCAGACCCGCGGTGCCGAGGATGAAATTCGAGAACGCGACATGCTCAACCGTATCCACCTGCGAAACACACCTAATCGGAACGAGGACTTCCCGGCCCGCTCGCGAGCCGATGCCCCACGACGATATCCCGCGCTGCGGTGTCCGGCCGCGCCGAATCGGGCCTGCCGGGTGCACCGGGTGACAGTGTGGCGCGATCCGCCTCGTTCGGGGCGCGATGGGCACTGTCGGCCTTCCGCTGCCGATGGCACCATGGCCGTGCCGGGGTGGCCGGCGCGGCTGTGGCGGACGAGCGGTGAGGACGAACGATTGGTGCAGCACAACCCCGCGCATCCGCCGGCTGCGGTGGCGGACCACCGTTCACCGCTGGGCCATCCCGCGGAGCGGGTCGCCCTGCACGCCCCCGAATTCGCCGCCGACCCACACCGCGCCTACTACGAAATGCGCCGCCGCTGGGGCTCTTTGGCACCGGTCGAACTGGCCCCCGGTGTCCCCGCGACCCTGGTCGTCGGCTACGCCACCGCACTACGCATCCTCAACGACCCCGACCGTTTCCCCGCCGACCCGCGCACCTGGCAGCGCACCGTCCCCGCCGACTGCCCGGTTCTGCCGATCATGGAGTGGCGCCCCACCGCGAGCCGCAACACCGGCCCCGATTTCCACCGCTACCGCGAGGCCATCACCACCAGCATCGGCCGCCTCGATCTGCACGGCCTGCACACCACCGTCGAACGGGCCGCTGTCCCGCTGATCAACGATTTCTGCGAATCCGGCAGTGCCGACCTCATCGCCCAGTACGTCTTCCCGCTCACCTTCGCGACCGTCAATGCCCTGCTGGGCTGCCCCGCGGAGATCGGGCAGCGGGTCGCCGAGGGGATGGCCGCCCTGGTCGAAGGCGTCGACGCCGAGAACGGCAACCGCATGATCAGTACGGCGATGCTGGAACTCGTCGACCTCAAACGCGCCGAACCCGGTAACGACGTCACCTCCCAGCTGCTCGCCCACCCCGCCGCGCTGAACCAGGAGGAAATGGTTCACCAGGTCGCCGGCCATTACGGCGCCGGTATCGAATTCCAGCAGAACCTCATCGCCAACACCCTGCTGTTCATCCTCACCGACGACCGCGTCGGCAGCGGCGTCCTCGGCGGCAGCCTCTCCACCCGCGACGCCCTCGACGAAGTCCTGTTCACCGACCCGCCCCTGGCGAATTTTCTCATCACCTACCCCCGCCACCCCATCCTCGTCGACGAGGTCTGGCTCCCCGCCGACGAACCGGTGCTGATCAGCATGGCCGCCTGCAACAACGACCCCGCCATCCGTTCCGACGATCACGTCGGCAACCGCTCCCACCTGGCCTGGGGCATCGGCCGCCACGCCTGTCCTGCCCAATCCCTCGCCTACCTCATCGCCCAGAACGCCATCGACCAGCTCCTGGACGCCCTCCCGGAAATGGAAGCCGCACTCCCCGGCGGAGAACCGACCTGGCGCCCGGGCCCCTTCCACCGGGCCCTCGCCGAACTACCGGTCCGTTTCACCCCCTCCACCAGGCTGAACCTGTAACCGCCCGATCCCGGCCGGTCCGTGGCTCACCGCCCGCCCCGCATGCCGCACCGGCGGGTCGCTGCGGGTCCGGTGGGCTCGCCCACCTCGGGCCGGATCCGCGGCAGGGGGAGTAAGGTACTTGTATGGCCAAACGTAAGATAACGGTGACCATCGACGAAGAGGTCTTGGCCAAGGCCCGTCAACTGGGTGACGCGCACTTGTCCGCTGTGGTGAACGCGGCTCTCGCCGAGCACGTGGATCGGCTGGCGCGACGAGACGCGCTGCGAGATCTGCTCGAGGGCTGGGAGCGGTCCGTCGGCCCGGTCGGGGACGATGACGCGAGTGATGCTGCTGCCGCCTTCGACGAGCTCGAGGGTATCGGGTTCGGCCGTGAGATCGCCTGATGCTGCCGGTAGTCCTCGATTCCGCCGGTCTCTCCGCGGCGGCCGAGCCGAAGCCGCCGAAACGGATGCAGGCGCTGCTCGCCGAGGCGTACCGCCGCGGGAGTGAGGTCTTGGTACCGGCCGTTGTCTGCGCCGAGGTATGCCGCGGCGTCGCCCGTACGCGACAGGTCGAGACGCTGGTTGCTCGCACGCCTCGCGACGCTGCGGCGTATCGGCCGGTGCGGATAATTCCCACCGATTTCGATATAGCCCGCCAGGTCGGCGCGATTCTGAACGGCGCGAAGGTGGGCAGCAGGTATCTGGCGGATGCGCACGTGGTCGCGGTGTGCGCCGAGTTCGGTGGTGGCCTGGTGATCACCTCGGATCCCGACGACATCATGCATCTCGCGGCGGCGGTTCCGGCTGCCCGGATCATCACCCGAAGCCCCGACTGAGGCGGGGAGCGTGGTCGGGCGGCGGCGGAAGGCCCGGATGCGGCGGAGATGGTGTCAGGTGCCGTGTCAGGCCGGCGTCAGGCGGGTATCAGCCGCCGCGGCGACTGTATTCCCATGAGCAACGCAACGAGTACCGAATCGAACACCACCATCTGGACCGGCATGGTGCCGGTCGACGACACCGCACTGGCCGTCACCGACACCGGTGGCGCCGGCCAGGCGATCGTCTACCTCAACGGCGCCTACGCCGACCGGTCGCATTGGAAACGAGTGATCGCCGAGCTCGGCGATGGCTACCGCCACATCACCTTCGACGAACGAGCCCGCGGCAAATCGAAGCAGTCCGCGGATTACTCCTTCGAGGCGTGCCTGCGCGATATCGATGCCGTGCTCGCGGCCAGAGGCGTGGCCGGGCCGATCGTCCTGGTGGGCTGGTCGTACGGCGGGGTGCTGAGCTGGCACTGGGCCGACCGCAACCCGGACCGCGTCCTCGGCGTGGTGACGGTGGACGCCTTCCCCTACGGCCTGACCGGTGAAGAAGGCGCTGAGCGAATCCGCAAGCTGTTCCACAAGATGCGGTTCCTGCTGCCGCTGGTGCGCCCGTTCGGCATGGCCGCGCGGATGAGCGCCGCCGAGCACGCCGAGTGCAATATCGAACTCAACGAGATCGGCGCCGCCAGCGCGCCGGTGCTCGAACGCGCGACCCGCCCCGTACGTTTCGTCCTGGCCACCGGAGACAGCCTCGGCAGCGAGCACGATGAGATGGAGGAGGGTCGCAAGGTCCTCGAACCGATCCTCGCGCACAACCCGAATGTCACGATCAGCGCGAAGGTCGCCAGCAACCACTCCAAGATCCTGCGCAAGGATTCACCCGCCGTCGCCGCCGCCATCCGCGACACCGTTCGGCACGAAAGTCGTTGACCTGACTACAGTAAAGGCGTGGCACTGGAGTGGCTGGCGGTTGCCGGAACGTTGGGCGGGGCGCTTGTCGGGGCGGGCTCCACGATGATGGTCGAGACCTTGCGGGCGCGACGGGAGCGAACGGGCCGGCTCGAGGAGACCAGGCGGCAGGTGTATGTGAAAACGCTGACCGCGCTGACGCAGACCGACACCGCGATGCAGGCCCTCGCGATCGAAGGCCCGACTCCGCTGGGCCGAGCCGAGGCCACCGCCGCCTTCCGCTCCCACGATCTCGTCGCCACCATCTACGAACTGGAGCTCGTCGCACCGGAGGTCGTCAGCGATGACGCGTGGGAGGTCTACCGGCGACTGCGCGATATCCGCGAGATGCTGATCGCACAGCAGGTCGTAGTCGATCGCGCCGGTGCGGGCTCACCGGAGTGGCAAGCGGTCCACAATCCATTCCTGGTCGCACTGGACCGGCTACGCGCGGCCATGCGAGAGGGTCCCGGTGCACGCAGGCCGGTAGCCGCTGTGGACGAGCTGCCCCGCAACGCGCTGTCGGCGCAGGTAACACCGGGCGATGCACCGGGAAACCGGCCTGCGTGACCGGCCGGCCGCGCGTTCGGGGAGCGGACCGGGTCGTGCGGACGATCGGAACCTCGTGGTGACCGCCCATGGTCTACCCAATCTATATTCAGAGAATGGTGAAATTAGCTGACCGTCTCAATCGCCCGAATGCCGTGATTGCCTTCACGGACTCGGGCGGAGAGGGTGCTGTCGTAGTTCTGACGCATGGTGCGGGCCTCGACCATTCGATGTTCGATGCGCAGGCCGCATCTCTTGCTCAGCGGGGTTTCCGCGTGATCGTGTGGGACTTGCGCGGGCATGGGCAATCGACGCTCGCGGACGGGGCTCGGTTCACCGCCTCCGATGCGTTCGAGGATCTCGATGCGCTGCTTGTCGAATGTGCCGTCGGCGAGCCCGTGCTGGTCGGGCATTCGCTGGGTGGCAACCTCGTCCAGGCCTTCGCATGCGCGAACCCGGACCGCGTGCGGGGAGTGATCGTGCTCGACTCGACATGGAACGGCGGGCCGCTGTCGGTATTCGAACGAATCGCGCTCCGGCTCGCTGCGCCCGCACTGTCCCTGGTACCCGCGGGGCGGCTTCCTCGTCTCATGGCTCGCGCCTCGGCGGTGACTCCGGAGGCGATCGCCCGCGCCGAGGTGATCTTCGCCGGCATGCCCAAGACCCGGTTCCTGGAGGTGTGGCGGGCGACGGTGTCCTTTGTCGATCCCGATCCAGGACGTCGGTTCCCGGTGCCGCTCGCTCTCGTACGTGGCGCCGAAGACGATACGGGCAACATTTCGACCGCAATGCCGCGATGGGCGGCGGCCGAGGGCGTTCAGGAGTACCTCATCCCGAACGCCGGACATATCGTCACATGGGATGCCCCCGAACAGGTGTCGTGCACGCTGTTCGAGATCCTCGAGGGCTGGAACGACTCGATCGCGGGGGGAGAGACGTCGTGATCTCGACCGAGCGAGAGCAGTTCGTCAACGCCATGGGGGACATGCTCGCCACATGGAATCTGCCCCGCGCCACGGGAAGGGTCTACGGCGATCTTCTGCTGCGCGGAGAAGCAGCCAGTTCCGAACAGCTGCGCACCGATCTCTCGCTCAGTTCCGGGGCAGTCAGCACCGCGGTCCGAGAACTGGTGTCCTGGGGATTGGCACGCACTATCCCTCAACCCGGCAGTCGCCGGCTGCTCGTGGAGGCCGTCGGCGGCTTCGAGCAGCTTCTTGCCGCCAGCCACGAACGCACCCGTACCTTCGTGCGCACTCTTCGCGCCGCTGAAGAATTGACCGAGAACGCGCACGCGGCGGCTCGACTCCGCGATGTCACGAACTTGTTCACTTCCTACGTGGAAGCGGGTGAGTACGTGCTCCGTACGCATTCGCGATCGTGATCGGCGAAGTCGGCGCGTCCTTCCGGTGTCATGCCGGGGTCGAGAAGGCGGCGAACGCAGCATCCAGCAGTGTGCCGGGGCCCTCCCGGCCGTCGCTCGCACTCCACTGTCCGAGGAAGATCCACAAGCATTCGAGCGCCGCCGCGCCGCGAGGAGGTCACCGAACTCGCGCACAAGCTGCTCGCCGCCGGTATCCAGACCCGTGAGGGCGAACGGGACCACGAGCGCATCGCCACCAGCATCTGAGCCCCGAGTCTCGCCTGAAGCGCCGGAAACGGCGGGCGGGGGAGTGGCAGGGAAAGCGGCCGGCCATCGGCGGCTGCGGCTGGTGGTGATCAGATCAACTCCGCGACCGCTCCTTCGTGCACGGCCTGGTAGATGGTGTTGCGGATCGCGTTGGCCTGCTCCGAGGTAAGCGTGCGGTCGATGGGGCGCAGGACGATTCGCAACAGCAGGTTCACCTGACCCGCCCGGATTCCGAGGCGCGAACGTGCGGCCTCCGGCAGTTCGTCGTGCGGGGTCCGGGCGAGTACCTCGACCGATTCGACCACGTCCGCATCGTCCCCGAGGGCGGTGCGGATTCGGTCGCCGAGCGTCTCCTCGTCCTCCTCTTCCGCCAGCACCACGGAAATGTCACGTCGCGACGCCGGAAGCGGTGAGACGTGCTGCCACGGCGCCAAAGTGAGCATTTGCGCAGCAATGCGGGGGTCTTCGGCGCGCAGGTACCGGATGTCGGGGATGGACTTGCGGAGCATCAACGCGCGCTCCAAGCCCATACCCAGTGCCAGCCCCGACCACTGCTGCGGGTCGAGGCCCGATCCGCGCAGCACGTCGGGGTGAATGCGCCCGCACTCCGCGAGTTCCAGCCATTCGCCGTGGTGGAGCACGTCGATCTGATGTCCGCCCACCGTGTACGGGTGCACGACTTCGGTCGCTTTCCACTCGGCACCCGGGAGTACCGCGTCGACCAAAAGCCCGATCATCGTGAGCATGTCGGCGTCATCGGTCGTCGCGGTACTGCGAATGCGCCAGAGATCCACCTGGTGCGGTTCGCCGACGTGGCTGCGGTCGACCGCATCGCGCCGGTAGACGAGTCCGGGCACCACGATCAATTCATCGACACCGGCCCGGCCCGCGTATTCCTCGAGCGCCCCCGGGAGTTCCGCGCTCGTATGACTGCGCAGCATTACCGTCGGGCTGAGGTAACGGGTGTAGCGGCGAGCCCGGGTGACATCACCCCGGTCGTAGCCGAGGCGGTCGTAGTTCTCCCGCACCGGCACGATCGGCGAATTGCGCACGTAGCGGACGGTGCTGCCCCATTCGGTTCGCAGCGCGGTCACTATCGCGTCGAGAAGCATTTGCATGGCGTGCTCGCCTTGCGAGGGGTCGGTCAGATCCCGGATGTTCAGCGCGCGGGAAAGCTGGACAGAAGTCAGATAGTCGGCATGCGACATGAGAAGGCCTCCGAAACGGTTGCAGGCTCGGCAAGGGATGAAATTCCCCCCGGCCGTGCCTGCGGAGACCCGGTGCTATCGGCGCACGTCGAAGACCCCGCGGCCGTATCCCGGCCGGGGGTGACGAAATCGCTGCTGCCAACGCACGGCACCAGAATACCTGCCGCAGCCCACCCCGGTGCTCGCCGTCTCACACGGCCGCGACGCCCAGCAGTGCTGGAGGTCGCGCGATCCGTATCCGGGACGCCGGTGCCGGCGACCTACTGCCGGGGTCCCGACCGGCGACCGCCCCATTGCGACCATGCTCGAGACCGGACGTCTCCCGACGAACCCGACCGCGATCGGTGCGCTCGGGTCGCCGAAAGGCGCTGGTACGCGGGACGGGTCCGCGGTGGCGGTGCGGTGCCCGATCGTAGGGAGGTATCGGGCGGGTTGGAGATCCGGCCGCCCTCAGCTGTTTGCGGCAACGCCGCGAAGGAACGCATCCCATGCGGTCGGCGCGAAAACGAGCACGGGCCCGGCCGCGTCCTTCGAATCACGGACCCCGACCACGTCGGCCAGGTGCGCGACCTCGACGCAGTCGCCACCAGCCTGGCTGTAGCTGCTCTTGTACCAGCTTGCTCCGGATAGATCCCTGCTCACTTCGCGTACTCCTCAGCTGTTTTCGGCAACCCCACGAAGGAACGCGTCCCACACGCTCGGCGCGAAAACGAGCACGGGCCCGGCCGCGTCCTTCGAATCACGGACCCCGACCACGTCGGCCAGGTGCGCGACCTCGACGCAGTCGCCTCCATGTTGGCTGAAGCTGCTCTTGAACCAGTCGGCGCCAGATAGATCACCGTTCACCGGCGTACTCCTCTGCAATCTCCTGCACCAGATGCTTGGTGCCCTCAGAGCTCAACGCTACATCGCGCAGACTTGCCACCGCTGCCCGATGACGCTCGATCTCGCCCTCTTCTTCCAGGAAGAGCGCCCCGGTGAAGCCTTCGACAAACACCACAGGAGGCTCGGACGGTCGACCGGGGCGAAGTGGTGGGAACTCGAACAGCGTGAAGGACTGGGTAATCAGTCCGAAATGCCCACCCACGCCGAACGGGATGATGCGAATCGTCACGTTCGGCCGCTCGCTTATTGCAAGCAGGTGCTGGATTTGTCCACTCATCACCCGTCTGCCCCCTACCTGGTGGCGCAGCGCTGCCTCGGAGAGCAACACATCCAATGAAAACCCAGGGGCGTCTTCGAGTCGCCGTTGCCTACGGGCAATGAGTTCGAGGTGACGTTCCCTATTTACCCCCGAGATGTTCGGACCGGTTGTTTCCATGATCCATTCGCGGTAGGCGGGGGTTTGGAGCAAGCCTGGCAGCAGCGTGAGCTGGAATGTTGTCATGCCGGAGCATGCCTGTTCGAGGCTCATGAAGTGGTCGAAATGCGGATTCACCACGTCGGCGTAGGCGCGCCACCACCCCCGGGACGGATCACCCTTCGTCGCTTTCACCTCCTGGAGTAGGCCGAGTACTTCCTCTCGTACATCGTCATCGGCGCCGTAGAACTCCAAGAGGTCTCTGAACTGCGCGGTGCTGATCCGGACCGGTTGCCCCTCTTCCAGACGCCCGATCCCTTGCTTCGACACCTCGATCGCAAGCCCCGCGGCCAACTGGCTCTTCTTCGATTCGAAGCGCAGTTCCCGCAGCCGCCGCCCCAATGCCCGCCGCGGAAGAGTCGATCCAATAGCCATTCCCACCCTCGCTATCCCGTCGTGGTCCAGAACGGACCTATGTTTTCTGGACCTACCCATACTGGACCGCCGGCGATATCGCGGGACTGTCCCGAATGGGCTTCTCAGTGAACAACTTTCGTTGTCTACTATATCCACCCGTCAACCGGAAACCTCGGATAATCCCCGAGCGCAATTGCTTTCGTAAAAACCTTCGCGACATTGCCGGACGCAGACTTTCCGCACCCGGCAGTAACAGTCGTGCCCGGTCGGCGGTCCCAGTCAATTCTCCGAAAAAGGTTCGAGTAAATGACGATACGTCCGGAATGCGAAACAATGCACGCGCATCGCCCCCGAGCGATCGGCCACCTCCGCACCGACCTCTCCGGCGCACTGCAGCCCCGTCACACCGAAGCCATCCGCCGCCTGGCATGCCACCAAGGCCTCACGCTGGTCTACATAGTCCGCCTGGGCCCCGACTCCGTCCCGGACCCCATAGCCCACGTCCTCGATCTGATACGCGCCACCGCGGCGACGACACTGATCGTCCCCGACCTCGCCCACCTCGAAAACCATCCCGGCCGCGTCTGCGACACCTGCGACCTCATCACCGTCTGCCCGGAACAGCTCTGGACGAAAGCCGGCACGAGCACCCGCCCCGCGTCGCACGAACCCCTCTGGCTACCGGATATCCGGCACAGCGAACCCGACACCCGGCTGCGCATCATCGACGCGCACCGAATCATGCAGGAACACCGAGCCTGTAACCCTTTGGACTGCCCCCGCAAAGCCGCCGCCTTCACCCGCCTCACCGAAGCCGGAAGACTGGTACCCGCCACCCGCAGCCCCCGCGAACGCGCTGCCGCCCGCGGCCTCCCGTACCCACCGGCCGAACCGGCCACCACGCGCGCCGACCTGCCGGTCGAAGTCCTCCACCGGCTGCTCACCGGCCTCACCCGGGCTCAGCCATGAGCACCGGCCCAGCCCATCGGCCCGGCACCGATGTCCACCTCAGCGTTTTTCTCCACGGTCTCCGCCTCGATTACCGAGCCCACCCCGCCGCCGCTCAACTCTTCCTCTGCGAATGGAACGCCCACCACGGCGCCCACAGCGCCGCCCTCCTCCCCGGCGACGCCCACGAATTCCCCCGCCTACCGTGCGAACGCCTCTACCTGGCCGTATGACCCGGCCGGCCGGTGGACGGTCACCAGGTTTAATCCGCAACTCATCCCGGACACAGTTCAGTGTCGACATCTCCGCTGGTCACCGCGGCTGTGCCATCCTTGAGAGTCGACATGCCCTAAGCAGCACCTGACAGGCAAACCAGCCGCAGCGTTGGCCAGGAGGCGTGATGATACGACCCCTCCACCTCCGCTACGGGCTCCGCCGACCGGATGCACCCGCTTCGAAGGAGGCGTCATGACCACAGGTGGTTTCGACCCGATGTACGGCCAGGCCGACCCCATGTACGGCCAGGCGACGGGAATCAAACCGGGCGGCCTCGGTAAACGCGCGGGCGCCCGATTCATCGACTGGATCATCGCCGGCATCATCGGCGCAGTCTTCTTCTGGCTGCTGGGTGTGGTCGCGGACCTGCCCGACTGGGTGTCCGTCCTCCCGGGCGCAGCCTTCGGCTGGCTCTACTTCATCGCCTTCGAAGTCTCCTCGGGCTCGACCCCCGGGAAGAAACTGCTCGGCCTGCACGTCAACGGCTCCGACAATGCCCCGAAACCCAGTCTCAAGGACTCCGCGATCCGCAACCTCTACATGCTGCTGAACCTGATCCCGTGGATCGGCGGCTTGCTGTGGTTCATCGCGGCCCTCGCCATCGCCTTCACGATCAGCTCCAGCCCGACGAAACAGGGCTGGCACGACAAGGTCGCGGGCGGCACCCAGGTCATCGACGAATAACTCAGGCTGCGTCCTCGCCACGTAGTAATATGTAGTACATGACTGTGACGGCTCGGGAGTTCAACCAGAGATCCTCGCAGATCCTCGCGGCGGCGGCGCGTGGGGAGACTGTCACCATCACCAAGAACGGCGTCGCTGTCGCGCGTATCTTGCCGATTTCCGACGACGATATCCCCGACTATCCGACCGGCTCGATAGGCGAGATCGATCTCCCGGACCTGGGTCTTCCGGACCTGAGCGACGAGGAGATCGAAGAAACACTCGCGGGAATGGGGGAGTGAGCCTGGTTGCCGTAGCCGATACCAATGCGCTGTATCGGTTGTTGGATCCGAAGCTGACAGGCCATGAGGCACACAAAAAGGTGCTGTCTGTAGTCAGCCGACTCATTATCTCGCCCATGGTTCTGGCGGAGCTGGACTACCTGGTCGCCACCCGTGCCGGAGCCCGGAAAGCGGTGATGGCTGCGCAGTTCATCACGCGCAATACCGGCCTTCGGCGGTTCGAAATCCCTGAGGTCGCTGATCACTTGACGGTGGCGGTCGCCGTGGCGGAAGAGTACGAAGACGCCGACGGGGGAAAGGGTGTCGGGTTGACGGATGCAATGAATGTCGCCTTGGCAGCTGCGTACCGTACCGATGCGATGTTCACCTCGGACTGCCATTTCCGCATGATTCGTCCCCTGACCGGGCACAGTGCGTTCCGGCTGATGCCTGACGATCTGTAGGTCGGCTGCGCATGTGGTCGCGGTGTCGCTCAACGCCTACATTCTCCTCAACCTGACTCCCTGGATCGGCGGCCTCCTCTGGTTCGTCGCCGCCATCGCGATCGCGGTCACGATAAGCGGCAGCCCGACGAAGCAGGGCTGGCACGACAAGGTCGCGGGCGGCGGCCCAGGTCATCGACGAAAGCGCCAGCAATCGGCTTCCGGATTCCGGTGGCAATCCCGGACGCCGGTGGAAGTCGGTCGGCGAAGGCTCCGGAATCACGTATCAAAGGGTTCCGTCCTGACAGGCGGGGGTTCCCACGTCGGGTTTCGTGGACCGTAGAGGCGCAGCATGAGCCGGAAACGACCTGGTGGGCACGGAAGCCAGTTTGCCCCCGGCCGAGTGGGTTGCTGCGTTTGCAAGTGGATGGTGATGGAGCCGTCGGCGCCGACGTGTAGTCCGGGTGTGCGATCGGTGATCGCGTAGCGGTCGATCGCATTGTCGTAGAGCAGGCCGCCCGCGTGGTAGACGGTCAGCGACCAGAACTGGTCGACCGGCGGACGGTTTCCACGATCGAACCGGACGGTGTAGCAGCGGGTTCCGGTCAATGGCCTGCCGCTGTCGTCGCGTTCACACACCGGGTAGAGCGCTTCTTCGGCGGGGTTGATATAGATTTGCGAATGAGCGACCGCGGCGCGTAGCAGGAGGTCGCCACCGAAGTCGGTGCCGCGATCGTTGATCGACCATCCATTCACTGTCCGGCCGAGCGCGGCGACGTGTTGTTCGATTGCCCGTAGCCCTTCCACGAGACCCAGATCGGCCGAACGTCGTAGTGCCGGATCGTCCAGGGCGGTACGTACGGTGCCGAGTGCGTCCGTGACCCACTCAGGTACCTCGGTCGGCTCTGTATCGGCGAGTACCGCGCTCAACGAATCCAGAAATGCCGCAGTTTCATGGGTTTCGTCCTGCCGTTCCCGTTCGACGAGGCGACGAGGTGGTGCAGCCGCCGGCGTGCCCGGTCCGCTGAGTTCGATTCGATCCTGCAACGCGTGGACCGTTCGGAGATCGTCGCCGCGACCGGGGTCGACGAGTATTCGGATCGCCACCATGACGAATCGTGACCGGCACCCGATCGTCGTGACGCAATCTCTCTCGGGCACCGGACGACTGCGGTGGTGCACCATGATCTCCGGCGTTTGCGGACCGTGCGTGCGTTGTCCGAGCACCGCCGCGGTGGAGGAATCGGCCTCACCGATCTGGATGCTGTAGTACCGGTCCCCGAAATCGGGTAGTCGGAGCCGGAAGGCGCCGCAGGCGAGGTCCAGGAATGCCAGCGAGTAGAGCGTGTCCACATTGGGGGCGACCCCGCTCGTGAGCGTCGGATCCGAGAGTCTCCGCTGGTGGCCGAGGCGATTCACGGCCGCGCCCGCCGAGGTATCCGGCCGCGGAGCATCCGGGGTGAGCGGCAGCGTGAAGCGCAATCGCAGGCGCTGGGCGAAAACGTAGGGGTAGCCCCAGATGTGTAGATCCGCGGCCCGGCCCGCGATCTCGTCCGGCTCGAGGTGCTGTTTCCGGCTGTTCATAGGCCACCCATCTTAGTGAACTGACTTCAATTAGACTGATCTGGTGAGCAGAGGGCCGAACCTTCGGTCGTGCTGGGTCGGTGAGAGGAGACGCCGTGGTGGCCGATGCGGGGTACAACGTCCGGCGGCGATTTCCCATGCGGGTCTACGGTCGCGGCACCGAGCCGGACGCCCGGTTCAGCCTGGCGAACGAGCGCACCTACCTGGCCTGGATACGCACCTCGGTGGCGTTGATGGCGGCCGGGGTGGCGCTGCAGGTCTTCGGGATCGGCGGCCGTTCCGGCCCCGGCGTGCTGGCTTCGACTCTGCTGATCGTCTGCTCGATCGTGCTGCCGGGTGCTGCCTGGGTGAGCTGGGCCCGGGTCGAGCGGAGTTTGCGTGAGGACGCTCCGTTGCCTGCGCCGAGCATGGCCGGACCGTTGGCCGTGGTTCTCGCTGTCGCGAGTGGTCTGGTCTTGGCGGCGATCCTCCTGTGATGATGTGGCACCGTCGCCGCAGGCCGCAAGGGGCCATCGCACCCGCCGACGGAGGGCTGCAACTGGAACGCACCGCCCTGGCGTGGCGGCGTACCGGATGTTCGCTGATGATCTTCGAATTGGCGGCCGCCCGCGTGGCGGCCGAATGGGGCCAGGGGTTTATCGCCGTCCTGTTCATCGCGGCCACCGCGCCGACGCTGGTGGTCATGCTGAGCGGGTGGTCGCGACCCGCGACGGCCGGTCACCTGTTGGCCGAGGACGAGCACGGCGTGGTGTATTCGAACTCGTCGACCGGTCTGCGCGGTCTCTTGCTGGCACTGCTCGTCGCACTGTTCGCGATTCTCTGTCTGCTGGTGCTGTCGAGTGGTGCGGCCGAGGTCTGGCCGGCCGGCGAATCCAGCTGACCGGGGCCCGGCCGCTCCGGGGGCATCGAATCCGTCAGCCCTGGAAAAGCTGCTGCCATTCTGTCGAGGATCGGTCCACGTACTCCGGGGTCAGCTTCGCGGGGTCGGGGACGCGAACGTCGTGTGCGTCGGCGGTGGCGGCGGGGATACCAGGCAGCGCGGTGGCTACGCCGATTGCCTGTGCGGCCTGCGCTTCCGGGCCGACCATGAAATCGGCGAGCACCTGGGCTGCGTTCGGATGCGGGGCGGTCGCGGTGATGTGCCCATAGAATGGCACACCCCACGACGGCTGCGGCAGCACCCAGTTCACCGGGGCCCCCTTGGCTTTCTCCTGAACCAGCGGCTGCACCGTGGGTGAGGCGACGACCTCGCCGGAGGTCAGTGCCTGCGCAACTCCCAAGGCGCTGGGATAGATACGTGGTTGCAGTGCCGCGAGCCGGTCGACGTAATCGTCACCGAAGTTCTCTCGGTAGTAGTCGTAGAGATCGACATACGAGGCGATCCCGGTCGGGTTCACCACGCCGATCTTGCCGGTGTACTTCGGATCCAGCATGTCGCGCGGATCGTCGAACCCGCCGGGCACCGCATCGGTATTCCATCCCAAGCTGAATGTGGCGGCAACATCCAGGAAGAAGCGGTCGTTCTTGATGCTGCGGTCGGGTCGATACTCCGGTCGTTCACGGTTGGGACCGCGCAACGCCTGTGAGTAGCTGCCCGACTCGGCAGCGTTCGCGATCCACGAGGTATCGGTGACGACGTGTACGTCCGCGGTTCCGCGGCCGGTCCGGTTCTCGGTTTCCACGCGCGGGATCAAATCGGCATCCGTACCGCGCACGAATTCCAGCGTGATATCGGGATACTTCTCGTTCCACGCCTTCTTCAGGCTTTCCAGGATCGCCGGGTGCTGACTCGAATACAGCAGCACCGAGCCCTCCTCACGCGCCGCGGCCACCACGTCGTCCCAGCTGCCCTCGACCGAAGAGGTCGTGCCGCCGCCACCGCATCCCGCCGCGACAAGCGCGGCGCCGATGATCACTGCAAGCCTTCGTCTGAATCCCGCCACCGCAATCTCACTCTCTAGAGTCGAACTGACATCAGTTCAGCAGATATGGCAGAGTGGTGTCAATCACGTTCCGGGGCCCACGGGGCGCACGGTGGTGATCGACAGCGAGGAGTGTGAAGCCGATGCACAGCGGTCGGGACGAGAACGAGCCGTCAACTGATCTGCGGACTTATGAGCCCGGTTCGGCAGACCAACTGACCGCCTCACCGCGGCCCGATATCGTTCCGCACGATTCCGGCGCCCGGGAGCTGCTGACACGCATGCTGACTCTGCAAGCGGTTGTCTACGGATTGCCGAGCGTCTACCAGTACGCAAGCATGTGCGCCCAGTGCGCCCCCAGCGGCGCCGACGGCCTGTGGCGACTGAACGAGTTCGCCCACAGACGAGAGCCGGCCGGTCCGGACTATCAGGCATTCCGTGTGCCCAACGTCGACACTCTGTACTCCAACGCCTGGCTCGATCTCACCCACGGGCACGTGCGGCTCGATCTCCCCGACTTCGGCCACCGCTACTACACCCTGAACTTCCTCGATGCCTACAGCAATGCGAGCAACATCAGCGCCCGCACCCACCCCGGCCGCAACCGCTTCCTGATAGCCACGACCGACTGGACGGGTCCGGTGCCACCGGACTGCACCCTGTTCCGCGTGGCCACCCCGCTCATGTGGATCCTGATGCGCATTCAAGTGTTCGGGCCAGGTGATCTGACGAATGTTCATCGGCTTCAGGACGCCGTCCACATCCACCACGACGACGACCGCCACAGAACATGGCCCGTGCTGGATCAGGCTCAGGTCGAAACCTCGCCCGAAGCCTTCTTCCGTGCCCTGGACGCCTCGTTGCGGATCAACGGCACCCCCCTCCGCGACGCTGCGCATGTCAGGCAATTTCGCGTGCTCGGCGTCTGCGCCGCCGACCGAAACCCCGGCGACCTGGACGAATCGAGCCGCCAGGGTATGCGAGCGGGCTTTCACGACGCGCTGGCACTGCTGGCGCAGTCGCGGTCACTTCTCGGCGAATCGGTCGGCACGGGTTGGACCCAAGTCCTGGACAAGGGCGCCCATGGCGACAACTTCCTGGCCCGCGCCGTAATGAACTTCGTCGGGCTCGCCGCGAATGTCGTCGAAGAAAACTGTTCCTACAACACCTATGCCGACGCCACCGGCGAACCGCTCACCGGAGCCGGCGATCGCGTCTACCGCATCGATCTCGCCGACCCACCGCCCGCCGAGGCATTCTGGAGCATCACTCTCTACGAGGCCGAGACCGGCCGACTCTACGACGCACCGGGTGCCCGGTACTCGGTCGGAAGCGGCGCCGGCTCCGAGCATTCGGCGCCTTCCGACGGTCCGACAGTAATCACAGTGAGTACCGCACCGCCGACGGACTCGAGCACCTGGTTGCCGTGCCCGCCATTCCGGTTCTTCCTGGTCCTACGGATGTATCAGCCGACGGCAGCCGCGACGACCGGGCGGTGGAGGCCGCCGCCGGTTCTGCGAGGCGGTCGACAATAGGCTCGCCTGGTTCGGTTCATTACCTGACCGATGAGCACGTGGTCATGGATGCGTTCGACCAGGAGCTATGGTTAGAAGACGGCCCACCGGATCGCGCGGCAGTCAGCTCGCGGCCTTGAATGCGGCGAATCTTTCGTCCAAGCGTTCGGGGGAAGGGCGCTGTCGGGGCGATCTCGGCACGGCGAGCGACTGGCCGTCGAATTGCAGGAATCCGTGCTCGACAACCGGGCTCTCATCGCGGCTGTCGAACAGCGTCTTGCTGATCACTACCTGGTAGTCGGGAGAGATTCCGATCAGGTTGGTGTCGTAAGCCGAATGATGAAGCTTGCAGAGGCACAGGCCGTTCTCAACTTCGGGAGTACCGTGTTCCTCCCCGTCGGGGGTGATATGGGCGGCGTCCAAGAGCTGCCGATGCCCTAGCTTGCAAACACTGCACTTATTCCCGTAGGCGGTCATGATTCGACCTCTGAATTCTGGCTGATGCAGGCGTTTCCGATTGATGGCCTGGGCGTAGCTTCGTTCGATTGGCTTGAGGTGCACGGGGTCCTCGGCATCGAAGAGCCGTTCATCCAACGCTAAAATGAAACGCCGTCGTTCGAAGTCGTCATGGATCACATAGACCGGGAAGACGGGAACATAGACGCCTTTTTCGATCCATCGAAGCAGGATCAAAGGAAGGTGTTCCTCGTGGGCGATTCTGAGTTTTCTGTTGTCACTGTCGGTGCTGCCGTCGCGGTAGGCATAGATGAATGTCGAGTCATCGAGCTCTGCGTCATCATAGGGACTATCCGGCTTCGACATGATCGACAGCGTTGCAGCGAAGTCACGCGGATTCCAGATGCCTTTGTTCTGGTCGATCAGGCGTTGTATCCGTCCACCGACAGGGAAAGCGGCGAGCTCGGAACGCGTCAACGTGCCCTTGTTCGCAACTTGCTTCGCAAGGTGATCGAAGATCATGTTGCGTAGCTCGACCTCTAACCCGCGTTCCACGAACGAATTCTGGCACTTCGGATCTCGGCTGTCACGATGGACAAGATCATCCGCGGCCGAAAGGTGAAGGTATCAGTAGTCTGGCTCGGTGACCCGGGCGGTGATCTTCGATGTAGGAGACGCTGACTTGGGCCTGGATACATAGGACGAAGGTCCAAGGGTGACGAACTGACGGTCTGGCGGATCAAGAACCTCGACGGGTTGGTCGTGATAGTTCGCGCGGAGAATGCTGTTGGCCGACCGCCGGCCGAATCCGGCAGGCTGGCCGTCCAGTGGCAACCACCTACTGGCCGTCCGGCTGGTCAGTGATCGTAGAGCTCCCTAGAATCTCTATCCGTGATCGGTTCTGAGACGGCAGTTGCCTTCGACGCACTCCGGGAGGCCGATTTGCATATCGACCGCCTATACCTGGGCGGTACCAACGGGACGGCGGGGGACGACGCTTTGGCTCGGCTGCTTCCAGTTGGAAACCAGGGCGGGTTTCGGCCCAATGGTTCGGTTCGGAAGAAGACGGTGCGGCTGGTGGCCCTGTATACCACTGGGGCCGAGCCGGACTGGCCGGACCACCTCGACCCGGAGACCGGAATCTTCACCTACTACGGAGACAACCGCGAGCCAGGATCTGAGCTGCACCACACCAAACGCTCCGGCAATCTACTGCTGCGGGATGTCTTCGAAGCAACCCACGGCCTGCCCGAGGAACGGGCGGTGGTGCCACCGTTTCTCTGTTTCGAGAAGGCAGCACCAGGTCGTTCGGTCCGCTTCCGAGGGCTTCTCGCCCCTGGCACGGAAACGATGACATCCGATGAGGACTTGTCCGCGATTTGGCGTCATACGAAGGGTTCCCGGTTCCAAAATTATCGCGCGTTCTTCACTGTTCTCGATGTCGGCATAGTGCAACGCAGTTGGCTGGCATCGGTCCTTGCCGGCGAACCCACCCTCGGACCCGGTTGCCCTGAGCCGTGGCGCGAATGGGTCGAGGGGCGCGTATATCGCCCGTTGGTTGCACCGTCGACATTGACCATCCGGACGAAGGAGGAGCAGCTTCCCGATGATCCTGTGGGTCGGGAGATGCTGACAATGATCCGTGCACATTTCGAAGGCCGAGAGACAGACTTCGAAGAGTGTGCCGTGGCAATTTGGCGCATGATGGCACCCGCCACAGGGAAATGCACGGTGACACCTCCCTCTCGTGATGGTGGCCGCGACGCGGTAGGCGACTACTTGCTGGGTCCCGGTGCCGACCGGGTCGCTGTTGAGTTCGGACTGGAAGCAAAGTGCTACAGGGAAACCAACAGCATCGGTGTCAAGGAGATGAGCCGGCTGATCTCCCGGATCCGGCACCGGCAGTTCGGTGTATTCGTCACGCTGTCCTACTTCGCGAAACAAGTCTATGAGGAAGTCAGGGAAGACGGTCATCCCATAGTCATGATTTGCGGACGCGATGTGGTCGACTCATTGCGGCAGAAGGGATACAGCGATCCCGAGCGGCTTCGGAAGTGGCTGGACGAGGGGTTTCCGAGAAAACGGCACATCGATTCGGTCGTGGACCTCGGTCGCTCGGTAGCAGTCGGTGACAACATCCTCGACGGAAGCAGATCGCAGGCGGCAAGCAGCCAGGTGTAGATGGCTCGAACGCCCTGGGCCAGCGACTGTCGACCGAAGCGATCCAGGCGCCGACACCAGAGATCCGGGGACGGCAATGCGGCTGCGAAGCCTGCTTGTCGCGGTGTGTGCGGCATCTTGCCTGCTCCGGTCGACTGCCGGACCCCGGCCGAGCATGATTGCGCCGTGGACTTGTGGGCGACGGTGGATCGCGGGACCCGGCGGTACTGGAAGACGTTCGGACGGCCGGTAGACCTGGGCGGAAGGCATTCCTGGCTGCGGGCTCCCGTGCTCACCGACGTCGATGGGGCGGTGGAGGACAACTGGCTGAGGGCCGAAGCCGAGCGGGTCGGTGGGCGGACCGAGAACGACCCAGAGGCCGGTCTGCTGGCGGATATCGGGGTGCTCGGGGGAGCCGGGTTCGATCCGGAGCGGTTGCATCCGGACGTCCGGGATTTCTATGAGCGCACTGCGTTGTGGCGGATGGAGGCGTGGGTGCAGTGGGCGCCCGTTTTTGCGGTAGGTGGGTGGTTCGTTACCAGGTTCTTCGGGCGGCGGGTGGGGCAGTTGGCGTTGCCGATTCGGCCGCTGGATACCGCGCGGGGGATCGACAGCCGGGTCGAGCGGGTGGTCGGCGCGGACGGTGGGTATCGCGGTGCAGCGTGGTTGCGGACTTCCCGGGCCACGGGCGAGTACATCTACAGCGGGTTCTATCGGGTCTCGCGGCTGCCCGGGGCCGATCAGCCGAGTGTGCATGTATCGTTTCCGCTGCCGTTGGGGAACGTGCAGGTGTTTCTGCGGCCGCAGGTCGGGGAGGGTGGGGCGTTGCGTCTGGTGTCGCCGCCGGGCGCGTTCGGGGCCGACGGTGCGTATGTCACGGTGGTCGATGGTGATCGTTGCTGGGCGTCGCGGATTCCGATCCATGAGGAGTTCCACGTGTTCGCCGACGGCGCGAATCTGCTGCGCACCGACCACACGCTGGCGCTCGGGCGTGCCACGGCGCTTCGGCTCCATTACCTGCTCATGCGTGATTGGGTTCGGCCCTGACGGCCTCGCCGATTCGCCTCAGCGCGAGCGTAATACTGGCTGGGGTGCGCGCCGGGGCCTAACGTCGCGCCCATGACCGCCGGAACTTCCACGCTCAACGACATCACCGCTGCTACGGCCGACGCGGTGGCACAGGATCCGGCGAAAGCTACGGTGGTGTTCCGCGCGTCGGGGATTCCGCAGGGGACGGTGGGTAGTGCCATCACCGCGGGTGCTCATGGGTTGCGGGTGGACGAACCGCCGTCGCTCGGGGGCGAGGACACCGCGCTGAATCCGGTGGAGGCGTATCTCGGTGCGCTGATTTCCTGCCAGATCGTCACCTACCGGTTCTGGGCGCAGCGGCTGGGGATCGTGGTCGACGATCTGTCGATCGAGGCCGAAGGTGACCTGGATGTGCGTGGGTTCTTCGGGCTCGACGACACCGTGCGCGCCGGGTTCCAGGCGGTGCGGGTGCGGGTTCGGATCAGCGGGCCCGAGACCGCGCAGCGTTATGCGGAATTGCAGGCCGCTGTCGATGCCCACTGCCCGGTCCTGGACCTCACCACCGGTGCGACACCGGTCGAGACCACGCTCGAAACCGCCTGAGTTCCAGGTCGCCTATCGTGAAGTGGCGGTGCGCCGGAAAGCGCACCGCCACGGTCACGAGATCAGCTGGCTTGGCAGACGAACATCCATTCGGTGCCGTAGTGCTGGGCGGAGCTTTCGTCGAGATGCACCCACTCGTAGTGTCCCGGGACGCCGCCGCCGGCGGTGCACGGGTCGCCGACCTTCTTGCCGTCCGGCGGCGGGGGCGGGCCGGGCTGCTGTGCGCCCGGGAGACCGGGTAGCCCCGCGCTACCGGAAGGGACCGCGGCTGCGGTCGCCCCCGAGAAACCCAGAACTGCCAAGGACATTGCCGCGATCATGCAGGCCTTCTTCATAAATGCCTCTCCACTCGACGTTCGCGCACGGTCGGCCCCGCGACCGGTTGTCGCCGGGTGAGCCGGAGCACGCCGCCTCCGTCCGAACCGGCCGGTCGTAGGAGCCGGGGCCATGCTAGTGGTTTCAGTGGGTGGGGGGTTGGCCGAGGGAGCGGAGGTAGATGAGGGTTGCCTGGACTCGGCGGTCGCCGTCGTGGAGGGGGAGTTTGGCGAAGATGGCGCCGATGTGTTTGCGGACGGCGGCTTCCGAGACGGTCAGGACCTCGGCGATTCCGGCATTCGTGCGACCTTCCGCTACCAGCGCGAGTACTTCCCGCTCGCGGGCGGTGAGGTCGGCCAGGGGAGTGCGGTGGCGGCCGGACTTGACGAGGGCTCGCACGACCTCCGGGTCGACGATCGTCTCACCGGCGGCCACCCGGGCTATGGTGTCGAGAAATTGGCGGACGTGCCCGACGCGTTCCTTCAGGAGGTAGCCCATACCGGCGGACGAGTCGTCGCCGAGGAGGTCATCGAGGTAGGCGACCGAAACGTACTGGGACAGCACGACTATCGGTAGGTGAGGGTCGCGGCGTCGTAGTTCGGCGGCGGCGCGGAGGCCGTCGTCGGTGCCGTTCGGGGGCATCCGCACATCGGTGATCACGAGGTCGGGTGTGTGGGCCGCGTAGGCGTGGACGAGCCCGGGTGCGTCGCCGACCGCCGCGCTCACCTCGTGTCCGGCCGAGGCGAGTACGCTTTCCAGCCCGGCCCGGAGGAGGGGACTGTCCTCGGCCAGCACGATTCGCAGGCGGGCGGATCGGGTTGTCACACTGTGCACTCCATCCGGATGGTTGTCGGGCCGCCGGGCGGGCTGGTCACCGTGAGCTGCCCGTCCAGGGCCGCGAGACGGCGTTGCAGGCGGTCGAGGCCGTGGCCGGCGACGATATGCGCACCGCCCGGACCGTCGTCGGTGACGTTCAGTATCCACCGGGAACCGCTGCGGGTGCCGCGCACCTCGACCTGGGCGGCCGCGGCGTGCCGGGCGATATTGGTGAGGCATTCGGCGACGAGAACATAGGACATGTGCTCGACGGCGGGTGGCAGGCGGTCGGTGTTGCCGAGGTCGATGCGGATATCCAGCGGCAGGTCCGCGGCGAGGTCGGTCAGGGCCGGTTCGAGTCCGCGTTCGGACAGTACCCGAGGGGAGAAACCGCGCAGGACGGCCCGGAGTTCGCTCAAGGTTTCGTCGACCTGCCGGTGGGCTTCGGCGGCGAGGCGGCCGGCGGGGCCGTTCGCGTCCTGGGCTTCGGTCAGCCCCAGGTTCATCGACAACGCGACGAGGCGGTGCTGGACGCGATCGTGCAGTTCGGATTCGAGTAGTTCCCGCTCGAAACCCTCCGCTTCCAGCAGTGCCGAGCGGGAACTCTCGATCCGCACGGCTTCGCGGCGCCACCGGTCGGAATCGGGGGTCAGCAGGGCCCGCGCGATCCGTGCGTCCAGCGCCGACCACGCCCCGGCGAATACGAGGAGCAGGACCGTGGCGAGAGCTCCCGCGCCGGCGACCGTCCAGGCTTCCGCCGGTTCGTCGATCATCCAGGGGCCGAAGTCGAGGTAATCGGCCCGGACGATCAGCGGCGCGGCGAGCAGGACGGCGGCGATGGCGAATCCCAGGGCTACCAGGCAGAACACCGCACCGCCGAAGACCGTGCCGGCGAGGACATAGGTGATGTGCCGGGCCGTGGGCAGCCGGCGGGCGGCGCTCGCCTCGCGCACCCGGGCATCGGCACGGACGGCGGTATCGGGGTCGATCAGTCGTAGCCGGGCGCACTGCAGCCGCACCATCGGCTCCCACAGCGCTGCCCGCAGAGCGCGGGTCAGCCCGAGTAGCACCACCGGGACGAGACCGATCACTGTCAGTGCCGACAGGACGCCGCCGCAGAGCACGGCGAGCACCGCACGCCACGGCCATCGGGTGAGCAGGAACCGCGGGCCGGTGCGGAGTGCGGACCCCACCGTGGTCACCGCGCGGCTCCCGTCGTGGGTTGTGCGTCGCGCGGGGCGCGCAGTCGCGTTGTCACGATGATCCAGGCGACCACGGGCGAATACGCTGCGCACATCAGCAGAGTAGTGGCAGCGCCGGACGGGCCGGCGTCGCCGACGAACACTTCGAGACCCAACGCGATCACAAGGTTGCTCCCGCCGTGAAGTATCGCCGGCGGCCACACCGAACCGCTGCGTGTCCACAACCAGCCGATCACGAATTCCAGTTCGATCGAAAGCGGCAGCCACATCAGCATGGCGACGAACGCGTCGGCGGCCGAACCGCCCGCGCCCAGGTAACCCACCCACGGTAGCGGCCAATGCCACACACCCCAGATCAGGCCGGTGGCGAAGGTGGTGGCCACGGGGCGGCCAGGCAGGAGCCGGTCGCGTAGGTAGGTGGTCCAGCCGAATTCCTCGCCGAAGAAGATCGGCGCGGCCACCACCGGAATGATCGGCGCGAGCAACAGGAACAGTGCGGCACCGGACCCGAAGTCGCCTGGCTCGGGCCGCCACATTCCCAGGAGTGCCGCCAGCGCCAGCGCGGCGGCGAGCACGCCGATCGGTAGCACGGCCGCGGTCAGGTACGACCGCCACTGGGGGCCGAGCCGCGGCCGGAGTCCGGAATCGGCGAAGCCTTCGCGGGTGACCCACCGGCGGGTGATGATCGCGGCGAGCGCGGGCGCGACGAAAGCGCCCGTCATCAGCTGGACAACCGGATCGTCGAGGGAATACCCGGCCGCTCCGGCCAGTCCCCACGGAATCCACGCGCCCGCGAATGCGAGCACCAGGAACCAGCGGATGCCTTTCCGTCGCGATGCGGTGCCGCACCCGAACGGCTCCCGATCGGTCAACGCTGTAGTCATGCCTCGATTACACGGTGGCAGCCGCGGGAAGTCGGTGGCGGACACAACCGTTTCGTGGTCGCGTACGCGCTACCTCACGGCGGCCGTTCGTGGATCGCGAGACTGTGCGCGCCGTATTCGGCAGCACCTTCGCCGAACTCCCGGAGCGTCTGCGGGTCAGTCCTTGCGGGCGACGCCGCCGAAGGCTCCGGAACGTTCCGGATGTTCGCCGATATCGTCGGGGTGCTCGGGCCGCCACAGGGGGAGGTGGACCAGGCCGGGATCGAGCATTGTCCAGCCGGCGAAGTAGGTTGCGATCTCGTCGTGGGTGCGGAGCACGATCTCGGTGTTGGTGCGGCCGGACAGTTTCTGGGCCTCCAGTACCTCGGCCGGCTGGCCGTCGGCGGTGGCGTGGGTGATCGCCAGGTAGCTGCCTGTCGCGACGGCGTCGCGGAGCCGGGTCACGCAGGCGGCGGGGCCGGCCTCGTCGGGGACGAAATGCAGTACGCCCAGCAGTAGCACCGCGACCGGCTTGTCGAAGTCGATGAGGTTCTGGACCAGTGGATCGGCGAGGATCGTGTCCGGCCGGGCCGCGTCGGCCTGGACCACGGCGGCGTTCGGGTTGCCGGCGAGGATGGCTTCGCTGTGCGCGACCGCGACCGGGTCGATATCGGCGTAGACGACGCGGGCCCCTGGGTTGGCCGCCTGCGCGACCTCGTGCACATTGCCGACTGTCGGTATGCCCGAGCCGATATCGAGGAACTGTTCGATGCCCTGGTCGGTGAGGAACCGGACGCAGCGGCGCAGCAGGTCGCGGTTCGCGCGCATGGTCTCGGCGACATTCGGGGTGAAGGTTTCGATCTGCTGGGCGAGTTGCCGGTCGATCTCGAAATTGTGCATACCGCCGACGAAGTAGTCGTAGACGCGGGATGCGCTGGGGCGGTCGAGGTCGATGCCGTCGGGGGCCCAACTCGGTCTGCTCATCGGCCGGGTATTTCCTTTCGCACCAACCATTTCGGCGTCGGCGGGAGCCGCCAGCCGGGTGGTCGTCATCGTAGCCGACACCGGTGGGAAGTGTGTACGTTCCACATCGGCGCCCGGTTGCGGCTAGCATCGGACCCCATGGGTTGGGATGCCGGGCCCGGTGCGTTACCCCAGGGCTCGTATGCCGACCTGGCCGGCCGATGGATGACAGCGCTACGGGAGGGCGCGCGTGATCACGTCGTGCCGTTGAGCGCAGGCGAAACCGCCGTCCTGTTGGCCCGGCTGGCGGCCGAATTCGACAAGTCCGCCGACGCCGCGGACCCACAGCCGGAGCGAGCCGCCGCGGTCGGTGCCCAGCTGGCACGATCGCATTTCGTAGGCGAAGAGGTACTCGGCCGCAGTATCGACGTCCTCGGTGCGCATCTCGCCGCCACCGGAGTCGCGGCGCCGCGCGTGGTGGCCACGCTGGGTGCCTTCGCCAACGGTTATCTGCGTGCCTTCCGCACCTGGCTGCTCGGCGAACAGGAGAGTGTGCGCACCGCCGAGATCGAGGCCCGGCGCGCCGCCGAGGAACAATTGCGGGCCAGCGAGGCCCGGATGCGCGGGGTGTTCGCGCAGGCCGGTGTCGGTACGGGGCTGTCGGATATGACGGGCCGGATCATCGAGGTCAACGCGGCGTTCGCGGATATGCTCGGGTACGAGCCCGCGGAGATGTGCGGGATGATGGTGACCGACCTCGCCCATCCCGAAGACGAATCCGGGATGTGGGAGCTGTACGGGGCGTTGATGTCCGGTGAATGCGACAGCGTGCGGCTGGAGAAGGCCTACCCGCACCGCGACGGGCACGCGGTGTGGACCAACCTGAACGTGTCGCTGATCCGGGACGAGCGGGGCGCCCCGCAGTACACCCTGGTGCTGGTGGAGGATATCTCCGAGCAGCGGGCGCTGCAGGAGAGCCTGCGCTACCGGGCCCACCACGATCAGCTGACCGGGCTGGCGAACCGGTCCCGTTTCTTCGACGCCCTCGCCGACGCGTTCGCCGCCCCGGCCTCCGGTATCGGCCTGTGCTACGTGGACCTGGACCATTTCAAGACCATCAACGACACCCACGGTCACGCGGTCGGCGACGAACTGCTGGTGGCCGCCGCGGCCCGGCTGCGGGAATGCCTCACCCGGCCCGGGCAATTGGTCGCGCGAATGGGCGGCGACGAGTTCGTGATCCTGGTGCCGGACCCGGACCGTCCCGGTGAGGTGGCAGCGCTGGCCGAAACCGTGCTGGCGGCGCTCGCCGAACCCTTCGAGATCAACGGCCAGCGCCTGCGGTTGGGTGCCAGCGTGGGCGTGGTGGAGGAACGGTCGGATCGCACCGATGTCGACGAATTCCTGCAAGCCGCGGACACCTCCATGTATTGGGCGAAATCGGCCGGTCGCGGTTGCTATGCGGTGTTCGACCCCGCCCGTGGCCGTCGTGAGCACGCGCGCGCCGAACTGTCCGCGGCGATCCCCGAGGCGCTGGCCGACGGGCAGTTCTTCCTGGAATACCAGCCGATCGTGCCCCTGTCCGGGGACCGGATCGATGCCGTGGAGGCGCTGGTGCGGTGGCGCCATCCCGACCTGGGCGTGCTCTCACCCGCCGAATTCATCGATCTGGCCGAGGACGACGGCCACATCCCGGCCCTGGGCGCGCATGTGCTCGCGCAGGCCTGCCGCGCCGCCCGCCGGTGGTACGACCTCGACCCCGACGGCGCCCCGGTCATCAGCGTGAACGTCTCCGCGGTGGAGGTGGCCGACCCGGCCTGGCTGGCCCGGGTGGAGAAAACGCTCGCCGAGACCGGTATCCCGCCGCAGCGGCTGCAACTGGAGCTGACCGAGCGGGCGTTCATGGCCGACGACGGCGGACCGGTGGCGGCCCTGCGCACACTGGCGGCCGCCGGGGTGCGTATCGCGCTGGACGATTTCGGCACCGGCTATTCCAATCTGGCGTATCTGGGCCAGCTGCCGCTGCAGGTGGTGAAGCTGGCCGGGCCGTTCATCCAGCGCATCCGCGATTGCGACAGTGCCGGTGCCACCGATCTGGTGGTGCTGGAGACGATCGTGGGCCTCACCCACGCCCTCGGCTTCACCGTCACCGCGGAATGCGTCGAAACCCGGTTCCAGGCCGAGCAATTGCGCGGCCTGCGCTGTGATACCGCCCAAGGCTGGTATTTTCACCGCCCGCTGTCCGAGGAGCGGGTGACCGGCCTGCTCGAAGAGCAGCGGCGGATAGTGATACCGGTCGAAGGCGGCCGGACGACGTCGTCGTGACTTCGTCCGCTTATATGGCGGTTTCGTCGGCCAGGCGCTGGAGGTAGATCGCGAACTGCCGGCGGTCGCGGGCGGGCCAGGTGGCGATGAGTTGTTCGAAGCTTTCGCGTTGCCAGGCGTGGGCGGCGGCCAGTAGGCGTTCGCCGGGTTCGGTGAGTTCCAGGACTACGCGGCGGCGGTCGTGCGGGGACGCGGTGCGAGTCAGGTAGCCGGCAGTGGCGGCGTCGCGAACCATCCGGCTGGCGCCGGAGTGATCGATGCCGAGCTGGGTTGCGACATCGCTGACGGTGGCTTCCTCGTGGGCGCGCCGGGCGGCGGCCACGGCCTCCAGGGTCTGGATGTGCTGGATCCGGGTGGTGTCCCCGGCTGCTTCGGCGGGCCGGTGATCGAAAACGTGGCCGCTCCAGCGCCGGGACCAGAAGCGGACCAGCCGGAACAGTGCCGGTCCGCCGTCTGCGGGGTCGGCCTGGGTGGTGTCGGAGGTGTCGGGCACCTCGACATTGTATGCGTTGCGCATCTATATTTGTATGCGTATCGCATGTAATAATCAGTCGAAAGGATCCGCATGCCCATCGTGCTGAACCACACGATCATCCCGGCGACCGACAAACTCGGATCGGCGACGTTCTTCGCCGAGCTGATGGGTTTGGCGGTGTCGCCGCCGGCCGGGCCGTTCGTACCTGTGCGGGTGAACGATGACCTGACCTTCGATTTCGACGAGCGGGGCCGGGTCGAACCAGGGCACTACGCGTTCCTGGTGGACGACGGCACATTCGATGCCGTGCTGGAACGGCTCGCGCAATGGCCGGCCGTCGACTACGGGTCGGCGCCGGAGAACGGCTGGGATCGCCGGATCAACCGGTTGTCCGGTGGTCGCGGTGTTTATGTTCGCGACCCCGGCGGTCACAGCTACGAACTCTTCACCGCGCAGCCCTGAGGTGCTTCGGCTCCGTATCGAAGGCCCGTGCCTTGCCGCCGGTGGGTAGAGCGTTCGACGCGCGAAAGTGCTGCCGTGCGGGCATAGTACTCGGCAATCACGGGCGAATTCCGGTTCGAGCGCGCCGGTGGGGCAGGGAGTGGAAGGCTGACGAAATGAATGCGCAGCCCACCGTGGTGGGTAGCTGTGGCGTCGGATCGTCCACGGACCGGAAGGTGGCGGAGGTCCGGCCTTCGGGTATGGGCCACCACTGCGTCGTCGACGAAAGTGTGCTTCCGCCGAAACCATGAGTGCGAGTCGGGTGGCGTCGGTGCTCAAGGGCGTCGTCGGCCGGTTGTCCAGGGCTGTTGACCTGGGTGCGCGCGAGTCTGCACGCCGGTATCGGAGGGCCGTCCGCCACCTCGACAGCGGCCGCCGGGCCTTGGTGGACGTCGATTCACGAGGTCTGGGTGGGACTTTGGCGCCCGGTATGCTCCACGGCCGGCCGTGGGTCTATCGCCCGAGTGCCGCCGAGGCCGCCATGGCGGGCCGGCGGATGGTGGAGCCGGTCGAATTCACCGGAAAAATGGTATTCGACGTGCTGGAGGCGCGCGGCATCGTGCGCAAGATGCGGTCCGACGACGGTGCTCTGAATATCTACAAACCCACTCGGGGTGAGCTCACGGAAAATGTGGAATGGTACTGGGAAACTCGCGGAGCGCAGACGAACCGGGAGATCGCGGCGTACCGCTTCGACGAAATTCTCGGATTCGGCCGGATCCCGCCGACCGCCCGGACCCAGGGGGTGGCCGGTGACGACAAGACGTCCGGGCCCGGGATGATCCAGCAGTTCGTCGAGTCGACCGAATCGCGGGATGTGGTCGATTATCCCCGGGCGCAACGCCACCAACTCGCGGTGCTCGACTATGTCATGGGAAACCGGGACCGGCACTGGGCCAACTTCCGGACCGTGGAGCGAGACGGTCAACCGGAGATCGTGGCCATCGACCACGGTTGGTGTTTCCCCATCACCGAAGGGCCGTTCGAGGTGCCGACCAAGTCCCCTTTCGTCATCGAACGGCTTATCGATGACGGGCCGCTCGACCCTGACGTGCTGGCCGCGGTGCGCGCGGTCGACACCGATAAGCTCCGGGCCGCATGGGACGATGCCGGCCTGGAACCCGGCGCGATCAACGGGGCGTTCGCCCGTCTGGCCAAGGTTCAGGAACTGGGCGATATCCCGAAGGACGCGCGCTGGGATTTCTGAGTTATGAGGTCGAGCATGCTGGGATTGTCCGTGGTGGCGGGGCAGCCAGGGCCGCTGCCGAACCATTGGGCGCGTACGGGGGCGACAAGCCGTGGTCGCGGCGGCGGCGGCCGGCGGCGGGCGTCCGGACATACGCACGCCGCCGGCCGTCGGTGTGCGACCGGAGATACGCGAGGTTCGGACCGGCTCCCACGCCCCTCATCGACACGGGGGCCGGTCCGAACCGCTGACGACCGGTTACCCGGAAGTTGCTGCCGCACACAGCATCAGCGGAGCGATTTCAGGTAGTTCCGCCAGCCGCCGTATTCGGTGATATCGGTCGCGTCACGTGATGATTCGTAGTCGCAGGCGAAACCCGTGACCCATTCGCCGGTATCGAGTTCGACCTTGCCCAGCGTCATGGGCGACGGGAGGTTGCTCAGGAAGGTGCCGAGGGCGGCGGTGGAGAGGCGATATAGTTCGCCGGGTAGCGAGCGGCCGTCGCCCGGGCCCACCCGGAGCATGCCGGGTTTCGGTGGGGTGGCGGGCAGTGCGACCATGCGGTACGCCGCCGAGGTCGCGACCTCACCGACGAACCGGGCCTGCGCCGATTCGAGTTGGTGATGCAGAGGGAGGCCGCGGAGATGGGCGCCGACGACGAGGAGGTCGGTGCCGGTGCCGGTGAGCAGGGGAGAGGGCTCGCCCAGCAGCCGGGCCGCCAGATCGATACCGACCTGGTCGGCGAAGCCGGGGGTCACCAGCATGACGCCGAACGGGTCGCCTTCGGCGGTGTCCTCGCCCGGGACCGCGACGGCGGCCAGGTCGAGGAGGTTGCAGAAATTGGTGAAGGTGCCCATGCGGCTGTTGATGGTGACCGGGTCGGCCGCCACGGCTTCGATCGTCGGGTGTTCGGTGGTGGTGGGCAGAAGCAGGGCCGGGTGGTCGGCGAACAGGCGGCGGGCGGTGGCGCCGGCGCGGGCGAGCTGGTCGAGGTCGGTGACGTAGGCGTGGGCGGCGGGACGGGCACTGTTCTCGACGATCGCGGACACCACCGGGTCGGCGCCTTCGGGTGCGCCGCTGAGGAATTCGCCGACGGCCGCGTAGCGCTGGGCGACGATGGCGCCGTCGTAGAGCAGTCTGGCGGCGTCGAGGAGTTCGGCGATATCGACCCGGGTGACGTCGCCGCCGCTCGCGCACCAGCGGTCGACGGTCGCGTCGAAGGCGGCGCGGTAGGCGGGGGTGAGCGCTTTCAGGTTGTCGTCGGTGGGGATGGCGAGGGTCGCTCGGGCGGGGGCGCCGAGCGGGGTGTCTGTGGGCCAGGGGCGGGAACGGGGGTCGGCCGGGTCGGTGCCGATCATCGCGTTCGCGACCTTCGTGGCGAGGGCCAGGTCGCGGGCGAAAACACTGACGGCGTCGTAGTCGGGGCAGGCGGGGACCACGCCGGTGGTGGGGACCAGGCCCAGCGTCGGTTTGATCCCGACGAGGCCGTTCAACGCGGCGGGGACGCGGCCGGAGCCGGCGGTGTCGGTGCCGAGCGCGGCGTCGACCATACCGAGGGCCACGGCGACCGCCGAACCGGAACTGCTGCCGCCCGAGACGCGGTCGGGGAACCGGCTGTTGCGGACGGCGCCGTAGGGGCTGCGGGTACCGACGAGACCGGTGGCGAACTGGTCGAGATTGGTCTTACCGAGCACGATCGCACCCTGTTCGACCAACCGCGCCACCGCGGGAGCGGTGTGGCCGGGGATGCGGGCGAAACCGGGGCAGGCGCAGGTGGTGGGGATACCGGCGATATCGATATTGTCTTTGACGGCCAGGAGAACTCCGGCCAGCGGCAAGTTGTCGCCCCGCCCGACCCGGTCGTCGATCGCCGCGGCCTCGGCCAGGACATCGGCCTCGGCGCGAAGGTGGATCCAGACCTCGGGACGATCGTGCTCGCCGATCGACCGGTACGCGGCGGCGACTTTGTCCGCCGCGGTGCCCGCTTCGGCTAGCGGTAGTTTCTCCATGGTTATGCCGCTCCTTCGGTTTCGATGGCGACCAGAGGTGCGCCGGTGGTCACTTGATCGCCTGCGGCGGCGGTGACGGCGCGGACTGTCCCCGCGACCTCCGCCAGCACGGGCAGCTCCATTTTCATTGCCTCGAGCACCAGCAGCGTGGTGCCGGCCTCGACGTGATCGCCCTCGGCGACCGCCACCCGCCACACATTCGCCATCATGGGCGCGGTGGCGATTTCGCAGCCCTCGGGCAGATCGAGCGTATCGGCGGTTTCGGGGGCCGGATCCGGTTCGGTGTGCGCGCTGAGCTCGCCACTGGCCTCCCACCGCTGCCGTTCGGCGGTGAACGCGGCCTGCCGGTGTTCGTCGGTGGTGGCGATATCGGCGGCGTTGTCCCGCAGGAATTCCAGATGGTCGGCCATCGCGAATTCGCCCGTACCGGTGCGCATTTCGAAGCGGCCCGCCGACATATCGGCGCGCAGCTCGAGCAGCTCTTCGGCCGAGACCGGATACCAGCTGATGCGGTCGAAGAACCGGAACAGCCACGGTTTGCCGGACTCGAACGGCGCGCGCTGCCGGTAACCGGACCAGATGGGGACGGTGCGGCCGACGAGCTGGTAGCCGCCGGGGGATTCCATCCCGTAGACGCACAGGTACTTGCCGCCGATACCGACGGCGTCGGACGGGGTCCAGGTGCGGGCGGGATTGTATTTGGTGGTCACCAGCCGGTGCCGGGGGTCGAGCGGGACGGCCAGCGGCGCGCCCAGGTAGACGTCGCCGAGGCCGAGCACCATGTACTGGGCGTCGAAAACGATATCGCGGACCTCGCCGATACTGTCCAAGCCGTTGATGCGGCGGATGAACTCGATATTCGACGGCAGCCAGGGGGCTTCGGAACGCACGCCGTGCCCGTAGCGTTCGATGGCCTGCACGATGGTGGGGTCGTCGAAGGAGAGCGGGAGTTCGATATGGCGGCTCGGGACCCGCAGATCGGCGGTATCGGGGATATCGTCCTCGAATTCGCCGAGCAGGCGGACCACGGTGCGCTGATCGATGACATCCGGGTCGAAATGCAGATGCAGGGAACGCACGCCCGGAGTGATATCGATCAGGCCGGGGACGGCGGCCTGTTCCAGGCGCTCGCTCAGGGCGTGCACGCGCATCCGCAGGCCGAGGTCGAGTTCCATCGGGCCGTATTCGATCATCACGTTGTCGTCGCCGCCGCGCAGGTATTTGACCTCGGGTGTGCCGGTGCCGGCATCGCGGCGGCCCAGCACACCGTTGTCCTCTTCGCGCGAACCCAGGAGTTCCGGCGTGGCGGTATTGCGGCCGCGCAGGGCGGGCGAGGAGCGGAAGGCGGCGGTGCGGTCGTCGGCGACCGGGACGAAACGCACCTGATCGCCGGGGCGCATCTGACCCAGTTTCCAGCGGTGCGCGGAAACCACGGTGAGCGGGCAGGCGAAACCGCCGAGACTGGGGCCGTCGGGGCCGAGCAGGATCGGGGTGTCGCCGGAGAGGTTGAGGGCGCCGACGCTGTACGGGCAATCGTGCAGATTCGACGGATGCAGGCCGGCGTCGCCGCCGTCGGTACGCGACCAGGTGGGTTTCGGCCCGGCCAGGCGCAGGCCGGTGCGGTTGGCATGCGCCTGCACCTGCCAGGTGGCGTCGTAGAACTGGGCGATATCGGCGGGGGTGAAATAGTCGGGCGCGGGCTGGGGGCCTTCCCCGACACCGACGTACCAGGTGTGGCCGAATTCGGGACGGTCCGCGGCCGGGACGGGTTCGGGGTCGAGCAGGCCACCGGCATCGGGTTTGATGCCCAGGATATCGCCTACCGCGACGGCGCGGCCGGTGATACCGCCGAAGCCGCCGAGAGTGAAAGTGGCTGCGCTGCCGTGGTAATCGGGCGCGAGGATACCGCCGCGGACGGCGAGATAGGTGCGCAGGCCGGTGTCGTGGGGAGCGCCGATATCGAGTATCGATCCGGCGGGGACGGTGACCGGTTCCCACATCGGAACCGGTTCGCCGTCCACGGTGACCGGGGCGTCGGCGCCGGTCACGCAGACGACGGTGGTGTCGGTGCAGCGGAGACGGGGACCGAGCAGGGTCGCCTCGAGGCCGTTCTCGCCGAGGGAGTTGCCGACGGCGTGATTGGCGAGCTGGAAGGAGAGGTCGTCGAAGGCGCCCGACGGCGGGATACCGACGTTCCACAGGCCGAGGCGGCCCGGGTAGTCCTGGATGGTGGTGGAGACACCGGCGCGCAGCACCTCCAGCCGGGGCCGGGTGGTGGCCAGACTGCCCAGGGTCGCGGTGGTGTGCCGGGCGTCGAGCATGGGGGAACTGGTGGCGGCGGCACGCAACTGCGGCAGGTTGGTGGTGATACCGAACATGCGGGTTTCGTCGAGCGCCGCGCGGAGCCGGTGCAGCGCCTCGGGCCGGCTCTCGCCCGAGGTGATGATCTTGGCGATCAGCGGGTCGTAATAAGGGCTGATCTCCGTACCGGTTTCGACCCAGGTCTCCACCCGGGCATTCGCGCCGGGGATCTCGACCCCGGTGAGGGTGCCGGCGCCGGGACGGTAGTCGTTACCGGGGTCCTCGGCGTAGACGCGGGCCTCCACGGCGAAACCGGTGACGGGCGGACCGGCCTCGGGGACGTCGTCGAGGAAAGCGGAATCACCGCCGGCCAGGCGCAGCATCCATTCCACCAGGTCCACGCCGGTGACGGCCTCGGTCACCGGATGTTCCACCTGCAGGCGGGTGTTCACCTCGAGGAACGACGCCTCGCCGCGGTCCACGTCGTAGATGAACTCGACGGTGCCCGCCGAGCGATACCCGACCTCGCCCAGGAGTTTGCGGCTCGAGGCGAGCAGCCGTTCGCTCACGGTGTACGGCAGTCCGGGGGCGGGCGCCTCCTCGATCACCTTCTGGTTGCGGCGTTGCAGGCTGCAGTCGCGGGTGCCCAGGGAAATCGCGCGACCGCGGCCGTCGCCGAAGATCTGCACCTCCACATGCCGGGCCCGCGCGACGAAACGCTCCAGATAGACCGCCGAGGAACCGAAGTTGTTCTGCGCCAGCCGGATCACGCGCTGGTAGGCGTCGGTGAGTTCGCCGGGGGTCGAACAGGCGGCCATACCGATACCGCCGCCGCCCCCGGCCGCCTTGAGCATGACCGGATAGCCGATCCGCTCGGCCTCCGCCAGCGCTTCGTCCAGCCCGGTGAGCAGCCCGCTCCCCGCGACCAGGGGCACACCCGCCGCCGCGGCGGCCTCGCGTGCACTGTGCTTATCGCCGAAGAGCCGCAGATGCTCGGCGGCCGGGCCGACGAACGCGATACCGGCGGCCTCCACCTCCGCCGCGAAACCGGCGTTCTCGGAGAGGAATCCGTAGCCCGGGTGAATCGCCGTCGCCCCACTGGACAGCGCCGCCTCGATCACGGCGTCGGCGCGCAGATAGGACTCCGCGGCCGGGGCCGGCCCGAGCCGGACCGCGCGATCGGCCATCCGCACATGCCGCGACCCCTCGTCGGCATCGGAATACACCGCGACCGTATCGATTCCCAGCCGCCGCGCGGTGCGCAGGATCCGGCAGGCGATCTCGCCGCGATTGGCGATCAGCAGACATTCGGGCAGCGGTGTATGCACCGGCGTATACAACTGCGGGGCGGTCTCGGTCACGGTCGGTCCTCTCGGCGTGGACTGTGCGGCTACCGGAGTAGCCGGGTAAGTCAGGTCTTGGTCGCGCGGGCCAGGCGGGTCAGCTGGAGTACCTGACCGGCTCGGTCGGCCACCACGCGGCGGGATTGGTCGATATGGGCGAGGAGCTGCTCGCGGGCGATGTCGAGGTCGTGGTCGAGCACGGCCTCGCCGATGGCGATGTGCTCCTCGATGGTGGCGAGCATGCGGTCGGGGGTCAGGTAGTCGAACATCCGCACCGGGCGGATCCGGGCGTTCACCGTGCGCAACGCCTCGGTGAGGGCGTGGTTGCCCGACGACTCCAGCAGGACGGTGTGGAACTGTTCGTCGGCGTCGACGAAACCGGCGTCCGGGTCCGGGGGTGCGGTGCGGAACGCGCGCCACCGGTCGATCTCCGGGCCGAGCACCGCCCGGTCGTGCCCCAGTTCGGGGTCGTCGAGGACCCGGGCGATGCCCTGGACCTCCAGGGTTATCCGCAATTCGTAGTAGTCGCCCAGGGTGTCCAGGCGCGGGCGGTACGGGAACAGGCCGGTATCGCGACGTTCGACGAGACCGTCGGCCTGCAGCCGGGCCAGCGCCTCACGCACGGGGGTCCGGGAGACGCTGTAGCGTTCGGCCAGCCGCTCCTCGCCGAGCCGCTCGTCCGGTGCCAGCGCGCCGGCCATCAGTTCGTCGCGCAACGCCTTGTACACAGTGTCGCTGCGGGATTCGCGTTTGCTTCGTGGTTCGGTCACGACGCGCAACCTACAGAGTCATGGCGGCGCGAACGGTGTCGACGGCACCGGCACCACCCTCCCCGGACGAGGTCACGCGACCGCTCTCCAGCACGTAGTACCGGCTCGCCGCGCGCAGCGCGAACCCGATGTGCTGTTCCACCAGCAGCACCCCGAGCCCGCCGCGCCCCACCAGTTCGGTGATGGTGTTCTCGATCTCGGCGACCACCGACGGCTGGATGCCCTCGGTGGGTTCGTCGAGAATCAGCATGCGCGGTTCGGTGATCAGCGCCCGCGCGATGGCCAGCTGCTGGCGCTGCCCGCCGGACAGCAACCCGGCCCGGCGGTTGAGCAGATCCTTCAGCGCGGGAAACAGGTCCAGTTGCTCGTCGATGAGCGCGGACCCGCGCTTACGGCCGTCGGCCACCACCCGCAGGTTCTCGGCGGTGGTGAGATGACCGAAACACTGCTGTCCCTGTGGAACATAGGCCAGCCCCCGCTTGACCCGCGCACTCGGCCGCATCGAGGTGATATCGGCCCCGTCGAAACGGATCCGGCCGCGCGCGGTTTTCACCAGTCCCACCGCCGCACGCAGCAGCGTGGTCTTCCCGGCGCCGTTATGTCCCATGATCGCGGCGACGCCGTCGGCCGGGACCTCGATCCCGACCCCATGCACCACTTCGGTGCGCCCATACCCGGCGTGGACGTCGACGAGTTCCAGCATCGTGGTCACCCCTCCTGTCCGTTGGATCCGGCGCCTTCGCGCGCGGTCGCCGGCTTCGAGCCCCGCTCGTCCCGGCTGTGTTCGTGGTCCGTATCCGGGCCCGGCTCGGCGGCGGTGCCCAGATACGCCTCTTGGACGGCTGGATCGGCCTGCACCTCGGCCACCGACCCCTCGGCCAGTACCGAGCCGCGGGCCAGCACCGTCACCGAGGTGGCGAAATTGCGCATGAAATCCATATCGTGTTCGACCACCACGACGGTGCGTTCACCGCCGATGCGGCGCAACAGGTTCCCGGTTTCCTCGCGCTCCTCCTGGCTCATCCCGGCGACCGGTTCGTCCAGCAGCAGCACCGACGCGTCCTGCACCAGGAGCATCCCGATCTCGAGCCACTGTTTCTGCCCGTGGGCCAGCGTGCCGGCGGGTTTGTCCCGTAGCTTCGTGAGCCCGATCGTTTCCAGCGCCCGCTCGATCGATTCGGCGACCTCGGCCGGGCGGCGGCGCAGCATGGTCCAGATCGACCGGCCCGCCCCGGCGGCGATATCCAGGTTCTGCAGCACCGAGAGTTCCTCGAACACGCTGGCGGTCTGGAAGGTGCGGCCCACCCCCAGGCGAGCGATCTGGTGCACCTTCTTGCCCAGCAGTTCGACCCCGGATTTCTGCACCGATCCGGTGGCCGGCACCAGCCCGGTGATCGCATCGATCATGGTGGTCTTCCCGGCGCCGTTGGGTCCGATGAGGAACCGCAGATCGCCCTGGAAGAGGGTCAGATCGACATTCGATACAGCTTTGAACCCGTCGAATTCGACGCTGAGCCCGCGGACCTCGAGGTAATCGCTGTGCATTCCGGCGTTACCACCGGCGACGGGTGCGGTGGTCGTTTCCTGGGTCATGACGGCACTCCTACCGGGGTAGCGGCTGCGGTTGCCGGCGCGGGACCGGGCGGTGCCGGATCGTCGTCGGCCCGTTTCCGCCGGCGCAGCAGGGTGACCAGGCCGGCCAGGCCCGCCGGGAAGAACCCGACCACGACGATGAAGAGGATGCCCTGCGCGTACACCCAGCCCGAGGGGAAGTTCTCCGACAGGCTGGTCTGCGCCCAGGCCACCGCGATCGCGCCCAGTACCGGGCCGAGCAGGGTGGTGCGGCCACCGATCGCGACACCGGTCAGGAACGCGATGGACGGGACGATTCCGATATCGGCGGGGGAGACGATCCCGACGATCGGTACGAACAGCGCGCCCGCGATACCGGCGAACAGCGCGGCCACCGCGTAGGCGACCACTTTCACGTTGGCCGGGTCGTAGCCGAGGAAACGCACGCGCTCCTCCTGATCGCGCACCGCGACCAGCAGTTCGCCGTACCGGCTGTACATGAGCTGCCGGGTCAGCGCGACGATCACCAGCAGGGCGCCCGCCGCGATGAAGAACAGCAGCCGCCGGTTGACCGGATCGTTGAGCGCCAGCCCGAAGAAACTGCGGAACCGGTTGAGCCCGTTGCTGCCGCCGGTGGATTGCTGACCCACCAGCAGGATCGCGAAGGCCGCGGCCAGCGCCTGCGACAGGATCGCGAAATAGGCGCCCTTGACCTTGCGTTTGAATACGCCCAGCCCCAGCAGCACGGCCACCAGGGGCGGCACGATCAGGATGCCGAGGATCGTGACGATCGGGGACGAGAACGGAACCCAGTACGCCGGCAGCTCCCGGATCCCCGCGATCTGCATGAAATCGGGTACCTCGTCGCCGCGCAGCTGCGCGTCGGAGATCTTGAGGTGCATCGCCATGATGTAGGCGCCGAGCCCGAAGAACACACCCTGACCGAGGGTGAGCATGCCGCCCCGGCCCCACGCCAAACCGATCCCGACCGCGACGATGCCGAAGCACAGGAATTTACCGAGCAGATTGAGCCGGAAATCGGAGAGCACCGCGGGCGCCACCGCGAACAGCAGCACGGCGGCCAGCGCGAACCCCGAATAGACCTTCCAGCGGGTGGTCAGGAATTCCCTCATACCAGACTCCTCGACCGGATCATGAACAGTCCCTGCGGGCGAACCTGCAGGAAGATCACGATGACGACGAATACGATCACCTTCGCCACCGAAGCGGTGGTGCTGTATTCGATGAACGAGTTCAACAGGCCCAGCGCCACCGCGGCGATCACCGCGCCGCGGATCTGGCCGAGACCACCGATGACGACCACCAGGAAGGCGTCCACCAGATAGGCGGCGCCGGTATTGGAACTGGTGGAACCGATCAGCGTGAGCGCCACCCCGGCAACACCGGCGAGGCCGGAGCCGATGAAGAACGTCGTGATATCGGTGCCGCGGCTGGATATCCCGCTCGTTTCGGCGAGATCACGATGCTGGACCACGGCCCGGATGCGCCGGCCCATCGCGGTGTATTTCATCGTCACCGCGATGGCCGTCACGCACAGCACCGCGAGCAGCATGATGAAGATCCGGGTCTTGGGGACCACGGCCCCCAGGATCTCCACCCCGCCACCGAGCCAGTCCGGGGTCACCACGCGGACCGCGGGGGCACCGAAGATATCCCGCGCCGCCTGCTGCAGGATCAGACCCACGCCGAAGGTCACCAGCAGGGTGTCCAGCGGGCGGTCGTACATCCGTTTGATCAGCGTCACCTCGAGGGCGACACCCATGAGACCGCCGACCAGGAAACCGATGAGCAGCGAGACGATCAACGAGACATCGGCGTTGGAGACCAGGTACTCCTGCACCGTGAACGCGGTGTAGGAGCCGGCCATGATGAACGCGCCGTGGGCCATATTGATCACGCCCATCTGACCGAAGGTCAGCGACAACCCGAGGGCCGCCAGCAGCAGGATGGAACCCAGGCTCAGGCCGGTGAACAGCTGCCCGACAAGTGCTTCCATTCAGATCAGCCCCCGAGCCCCTCGGCCCACGAGTAACCGGCCAGGTACGGGTCGGGTTCGATGGCCTCGCCGGAATCCCAGACGCTGTAGATCAGGCCGTCGGGCCGGATCTCACCGATCCGGGCGGTTTTGGTGATGTGGTTGTTCTCGCCGTTGATGGTCACCAGGCCCTCGGGACCTTCGAAGGTGACCCCGCCGGCCGCCTTCTGCACCTCCGGCACGGCGAAGGACTGGGCCTTCTCCACGGTGTTCTTCCACAGATGGACCGAGACGTAGGCGGCTTCCATGGGATCGGAGGTCGGCTTGTTCGCGCCGAACTTCGCCTTGTACGCCTTGACGAACTCGCTGTTCTGCGGGTTGTCGACGGTCTGGTAGTAGTTCCAGGCGGTGAGCTGGCCGGCGATGTTCTGCACACCGATACCGCCGACCTCCTCCTCGGCGATCGACACCGAGACCACCGGCATATCCTGCGCCGTCAGGCCGACATTCTTGTACTCGCGGAAGAACGCGACATTGGAGTCGCCGTTGAGGGTGTTGAACACCGCGTCCGCGTCGGCGGAGCGCACTTTGTTGACGATGGTCGAGAAATCGGTGGACCCCAGCGGCGTGTAGTCCTCGCCCTTGATCTCGATGCCGTTGGCCTCCGCGTACGCCTTGATGATGCGGTTCGCGGTCTGCGGGAACACATAGTCGCTACCCACCAGGTACAGCGATTTCACGCCGCGGCCCTTCAGGTAGTCCAGGGCGGGCACGATCTGCTGGTTGGTGGTGGCGCCGGTGTAGAAGATGTTCTCCGACGATTCCAGGCCCTCGTACTGGACCGGGTAGTACAGCAGGGCGTTGCGATCCTCGAACACCGGCAGCATCGCCTTACGGCTCGACGAGGTCCAGCCACCGAAAACCGCTGCGACACAATCGCTGCTGATCAGTTTCTCGGCCTTCTCCGCGAACACCGTCGGCTCGGACGCGCCGTCCTCCCCGACCAATTCGATCTGCTTGCCGAGCACCCCGCCGGCGGCGTTGATCTCGTCGACCGCGAGCCGGATGGAATCGCGGACGGTGACCTCCGAGATGGCCATGGTCCCCGACAGCGAGTTCAGCGACCCGACCTTGATCGTGGGCCCGGCGGTGTCTACGCAGGACTGCGCGGTGGAGCCGGCCTGGTCGGACGCCGAGCTACCGCAGGCGGTGACGGCCAGCGCGGTGACGCATACGGCGACCGGTAGCGCGAAGAACGTACGTGTCCGGTTGCCCTTCTTCCGGCGGATCGCCGCAGCGCTCGTAGGTGATTCGGATCTGGCTGCATTCATGACCGTTCGGCCTCCACTCAGCAAAGGTCAGCCCGCTGACTCGCTCGTATTCGAAGCTGTATACAGCGGCGTATACGAGGAATTACGCTAAGGACGCTGTGTTTCAACCACGTATCGCAGCGTGAAACCCGGGTATCGGTTGGCCAACCCCCCTCGGCCGCGCTGCTGAGAGCAGATCCGCTCACAGCAGCATGCGGTTCCGGTTCCCGCGCCGGCCGGGCACCGTGAATACATGGCTCACGACGACAAATCCCCGCTGTTCAGCTGGCGTGCCCGCGAACAACTGCTCGCCCGCCGCATCCTCGTACTGGACGGCCCGCTCGACGACGACAACGGCACCCTGCTCGCCACCCAGCTGCTCACCCTCGCGGCCGAGGACGCCGACGCGGGCATCTCGCTGTGGATCCATTCGCCCGGCGGCTCGGTACCGGCCATGCTCGCCATCCGCGACGTCATGCGGCTGGTGCCATGCCCGGTTTCCACCCTCGCACTCGGATTGGCCTGCAGCGCCGGGCAGTTCCTGCTCTCCTCGGGCACCCGCGGCAAACGCTACGCGCTCCCGCACGCCCGCATCCTCATGCATCAGGGCTCGGCCGGAATCGGCGGCACCGCGGTCGACGTCGAAGTACAGGCCGACGATCTGCGCTACACCGTGGAAACCGTGCTCGGCCTCATCGCCGACGACACCGGCCAGCCCTACGACCAGGTCTACGAGGATTCCCTGCACGACCGCTGGTTCAGCGCCACCCAGGCCAAGGAATACGGCTTCATCGACCATATCGTCGGCGAATTCGGTCAGGTCGTCCCCCAACGCCAGCGCGTGGGGATCTCCGCATGAGCGGGTCGGGCCCGGAGGCGGTAGCGAAGCGTCACCATGTAGGGCCCCCGCTCATGCGCAATTTGCAGAGCGTGAGCGGGTCGGGCCCGGAGGCGGTAGCGAAGCGTCACCACGTAAGGCCTCCGCGTATGCGCAACAGGCAGGGCATGAGCGGGCGGCGGCCGGCGGAGCCAGTGCCCGAATTACAGCTTCAGGGAGCGGAGATCCGATGAGTACCTACACCATTCCCAATGTGATCGCGCAGCATCCGCGTGGGGAGCGCATCACCGATATCTATTCGCATCTGCTTGCCGAGCGGATCGTCTATCTCGGTACACCCATCGACTCGGGGGTGGCCAACGCGCTCATCGCGCAACTGCTGCACCTGGAATCCGAGAGTCCCGGCCAGCAGATCGAGTTCTACATCAACTGCGAGGGCGGTGATCTGCAGTCCATGCTGGCGATCTACGACACCATCCAGCACATCGGCGCGCCGGTCCACACGACCTGTGTCGGGCAGGCGATCGCCGTGGGTGCGGTGCTCCTGGCCGGCGGCGCTCCCGGGCACCGCGCCCTGCTCCCGCACGCCCGGGTCGTGCTGCACCAGCCGGCGGCCCGCGGCCAGGGCGCCATCCCCGATCTGATCCTGCAGGCCGACGAACTGGTCCGGATGCGGGCGGAGATCGAATCGATCCTTTCCCGGCACACCGGCCAGCCGGCCGGGCAACTCCGGCGCGATACCGATCGCGACCGGGTGTTCACCGCCTCCGCCGCCGTCGAATACGGTCTCGCCGACACCGTGCTCGCGCCGCGGACTTGACCTCCCGGGCGTCGAACCGGCCAGTATCCGGGTTGAGCCGATGAGCCGGGCACCGGGTCGCGTGCGCGTGGGGTTCCGGCCAGGGCCGGGTAGCGGCCTCTCAGGCTGTCAGGCGGGCGGGTGTGCGCGGGCAGACTGCTTCGATGTCGGCCGAGCGGTCGCTGTCACGACGCACTGATAGGCGCCCATGCCGAGCCGCGCGCCAAGGTGAACGGCTGCACCGGTGCCGGTATCGGCCGCACAATCCGGATCGGCCGGGTGGTGGTTCAGGCGGCGCGCAGCATCGGCACGCCCGCGGGGCCCGGACGCGGTGCCGCGGCAGGTCGCCGATGGGAAACGAGTTCGTCGGCGACCTGCCGGGTGAGTTCGCCGAGGGAGGTGCCGAGCGCGCCCGCCAGGGCGGCGATCATTTCGCTGGACGGTTCTTTACGCCCGCGTTCGACCTCGGAGAGGTACTGCGGCGAGATGCCGGCGCGCCGGGCCGTCTCCGCGAGAGTTTCGCGCTGCTCGCCGCGCAGGGTGCGCAATCGGTTGCCCAGTACCTCACGCCACAGGGGTTCGGGTTCGCCCACCGGCTGCGGGCGCGGCGGCTCGGCCCGGCCACCGGGGATCGCGTGGAGTCTGCGCGGCTCGCTCATGGGTCGAGCCTAGGATTCCGGCCGCCGCTGCCGGCACCGATTACGCTACGGGCGTAAACCCGCCGGTCGACGGCGTCGGGAAAAGAAATCGGGCCCGGATCCCACGTGGGAGCCGGGCCCGATCGGAAGGCGATCAGCTGCTGCCGAAGCCGCCGCGCAGGAGATGGCGGAACCATTTCGCCGGATCGTCCCAGCCGTGGTGGTCCCGGTTCCAGTGGTGATCCCGGTCGTCGTCCCAGTGGCGGTCGCGGTCGCGGTCCCAATGCCGGTCGCGGTCGCGATCCCAGTGCCGGTCCCGATCCACCTGGGTGTACCCGGGCGCCGGTGCGGCGGGATCGGCGGCGGCGGGGGCGGCGACGGCGGCCAGGGGGAGCAGGGCAATAGCACCCGCGACGACGACCCGGCCGGTCGCGGATGTTCGTTTCGTGCCGAACACGTGGTAATCCTCTCGAACTGCGCCGCGGCGCGGCGGGGGCGCGCGCCGAAATCGGCGATAGGGCTTCACCTTCGCGCAGACGGGCCGGTATGTCACCGATTTTCGCGGAAATCATCCCTCGGTACTAAGGGCTAACCCTGGGTCTCCTCCCAGTGGTGGAGAAATTCTGCCGCCCCGGCCATACGGTGTGCGACATCACCGCGTTCTGCCTCACAAAGACCCGGTTTTGAGGTGGAGGAACTTCTCGGGACGTGGCATCGTTGTCAGAGAGATCAGTCGGATCACACGAGAGCCGGCTGGCTCGCAACAGAAAGTATGAAGTAAGTATCATGGCTCAAGGCAGCGTGAAGTGGTTCAACAGCGAGAAGGGCTTCGGCTTCATCGCGCAAGACGGGGGCGGTCCTGACGTCTTCGTGCATTACTCGGCAGTATCCGGTTCCGGTTTCCGGACCCTCGAAGAGGGCCAGCGGGTGGAGTTCGAGATCGGCCAGGGCCAGAAGGGTCCTCAGGCTCAGGATGTTCGCTCCATCTGAGTGATGTGACGAAATGACAGGGCCCCGCACCGCAAGGTGCGGGGCCCCTCGTCGTTTTCGGGGGTTTCGTTTTCGGGGGTGTTTCGGGTTTGTTCCAGCTGCGCGTTGTCGTCCGACAGCGGAGCCCGGACTTCCCTACAACCGGCCTGTCGATCTTTGCGCTTGTTTGCCGGGCCGCAGGTCGGCACCGGCGGGTCGCCGTCGATGGGCGCCGGTCGGGCTGGTCCGGGAGCTCGTGGCATGCGGATTAATTCGGGCCGAGTGACTGTTTTCAGGTTTGTCCTCGGTCGATCAGGCGGTCGCAGCCGGTGGTAAATGAAATGTGTCGGCCGCATATGGATGGAATGAGCGGTCAGCGCCTCATTCGGATAAAACAATCGTCCATACCTGCGGCCGGTGTTCGGTGGCCGATGCCGGTTCGTCGCCCATGGCTTGCATACGGGCAGGTAGTGGCAGTGCGAGGGCTTGATGTCTCATATCACGAAACGATATACGGTGATGCGAGACACAAAAGACGGTAAATTGCTAATGGTCTCGCTCCGGTCGTCGACATACCGCGCGACAGTCGATTCACGGCTGCATTCCCGAGCGAAAGGACATTTCCATGATCCCCGTTATCATCGAAAGCGGCTCCGCCACTCTCAACGTTGTGTTCGACACCCTGTGGACCCTGCTGTTCGGCTGATCCGCTCCCGCGACGCCCCGGTCTCCTACTGCGCTGGAGACCGGGGCGTCGCGGTTCGTAGGGTCCGTATCCGCGATCGGACGGCCGCCACGAGCGTGATTCCGCCCACCCGCACAATCCGCCCGGTGCTGGTTGCGCCGGGTCCGACGGCGGCCGACCACGAGGGGGCGGGCGGCCGCCCGATCCGCTGGAACTAAGCTTGGCCGCGTCAACTGGCCGTCCCCTTCATCCAGGAGAACCCCACCGTGAGCCAAGCAGGCCGTCCTGTAGTTCTGATCGCCGACAAGCTCGCCCAGTCGACCGTCGATGCGCTCGGTGACGGTGTCGAGGTCCGCTGGGTCGACGGCCCCGACCGGCCCGCCCTGCTGGCCGCGGTGCCGGAAGCCGACGCGCTGCTCGTGCGCTCGGCCACCACCGTCGACGCCGAGGTGCTCGAAGCCGGTAAGAACCTGAAGATCGTCGCCCGGGCCGGGGTCGGCCTGGACAACGTCGACGTCCCGGCCGCCACCGAGCGCGGTGTCATGGTCGTCAACGCCCCCACCTCGAATATCCACACCGCCGCGGAGCACGCCGTCACGCTCATGCTGAGCGCGGCCCGCCAGATCCCGGCCGCCGACGCCACCCTGCGGGAGCACACCTGGAAGCGCAGCAGCTTCAACGGTGTGGAGATCTTCGGCAAAACCGTGGGTGTGATCGGCCTCGGCCGGATCGGGCAGCTGTTCGCGGCGCGGCTGGCGGCCTTCGAAACCAAGGTCGTCGCCTACGACCCCTACGTCTCCCCGGCGCGCGCCGCCCAGCTCGGTATCGAACTGATCAGCCTGGACGAAGTGCTGGAGCGGGCCGACCTCATCTCCATCCACCTGCCGAAGACCCCGGAAACCAAGGGCATCATCGGCAAGGAAGCGATCGCCAAGACCAAACCCGGCGTGATCATCGTCAACGCCGCCCGCGGTGGACTGGTGGACGAGGCGGCGCTGGCCGAGGCCATCAAGTCCGGGCATGTGCGCGCCGCCGGTATCGACGTCTACGAAACCGAGCCCTGCACCGACAGCCCGCTGTTCGACCTGCCGCAGGTCGTGGTGACCCCGCATCTGGGTGCCTCCACCAGCGAAGCGCAGGACCGGGCCGGTACCGATGTCGCGAAATCCGTGCTGCTGGCGCTGGCCGGCGAGTTCGTACCGGGTGCGGTGAACGTGACCGGCGGCGTGGTCGGCGACGAGGTGGCGCCCTGGCTGGATCTGGTCCGCAAGCAGGGTGCCCTGCTGGGCGCGCTGGCCGACGAACTGCCGGTGAGCCTCGAGGTGCAGGTGCGCGGCGAGCTGGCCTCCTCGGAGGTCGAGGTGCTGCAGCTGGCCGCGCTGCGCGGGGTGTTCTCCGCGCACGTCGACGACCAGGTCACCTTCGTCAACGCGCCCGCGCTGGCGCAGGACCGCGGGATCAGCGCCGAGGTCACCACCGTCACCGAAAGCCCCAGCCACCGCAGCCTGGTGGATCTGCGCGCGGTCTTCGGCGACGGGCGCAGCATCAATGTCGCCGGCGCGCTCACCGAACCGGCCCAGGTGGAGAAGATCGTGAACATCAACGGCCGCAACTACGATATGCGCGCCGAGGGCATCAACCTGGCCGTCCTCAACTACGAGGACCGGCCCGGCGCGCTGGGCAAGGTCGGCACCGCACTGGGTGCCGCCGAGATCGATATCCTCGCCGCCCAGCTCACCCAGGACGCCAACAAAGAGGGCGCCACCGTGGTGCTGCGGGTCAACAAGGAGGTGCCGGAATCGGTGCGCTCCGAGATCGCGGCCGCGGTGGGCGCCGGCAAGGTCGCGCTGGTCGACCTGTTCTGATGTAGCGGTGCGCCGCTCCGCCCGGGTGCCCGGCATCCGGGCGGGCGGCGCAGAATACCTGTCCAGTGGCGGCCGCACCCGGCCCGCCGGCCGCGGCGGCTCGCGGCACGTCGTATCCAGAAAGCGTGGTTGTCATGAAACTCGCCGTGATCCCCGGTGACGGTATCGGCCCGGAGGTCGTCGCCGAGGCGCTCAAAGTGCTCGATGTGGTACTGCCCGGCGTGGAACGCACCGAATACGATCTCGGCGCCAAGCGCTACCACGCGACCGGCGAGATCCTGCCCGACTCGGTGCTGCCGGAACTGAAACAGCACGACGCGATCCTGCTCGGCGCGATCGGCGACCCCTCGGTGCCCAGCGGCATCCTGGAACGCGGCCTGCTGCTGCGCACCCGGTTCGCGCTCGACCACCACGTGAACCTGCGGCCCTCCAAGCTGTACCCCGGCGTCGGCAGCCCGCTCGCCGGCGCACCGGATATCGACTTCGTGGTCGTCCGCGAAGGCACCGAGGGCCCCTACACCGGCACCGGCGGGGCCATCCGGGTCGACACCCCGCACGAGGTCGCGACCGAGGTCAGTACCAACACCCGTTTCGGCGTCGAACGCGTGGTCCGCTACGCCTTCGCCAAGGCCCAGGCCCGGCGTAAGCACCTCACCCTGGTCCACAAAACCAATGTGCTGACCTTCGCCGGTTCGCTGTGGCAGCGGACCGTCGACGTGGTCGGCGCCGAATATCCCGAGGTCGAGGTCGCCTACCAGCACATCGATGCCGCCACCATCCACATGGTCAACGATCCGGGCCGCTTCGACGTGATCGTCACCGACAACCTGTTCGGCGATATCATCACCGACCTCGCCGCCGCGGTGAGCGGTGGTATCGGCCTGGCGGCCAGCGGCAATATCGATGCCACCGGCACCAACCCGAGCATGTTCGAACCGGTCCACGGCAGCGCCCCCGATATCGCGGGCCAGTCCAAGGCCGACCCGACCGCCGCGATCCTCTCGGTCTCCCTGCTGCTCGAGCACAAAGGCGAAACCGCGGCCGCCGCCCGCATCCAGGAAGCGGTCGCCAAGGACCTGTCGGGTCGCACCGGCACCGCCTCCACCACCGAAATCGGCGACCGGATCGCTGCCGCGCTCTGACCCGGAAGCTCCGTACTCTCGCGCCCGAAACCGGGTTGCTTCTCCGATACCATCGGGGATACCTGGGCGTATCCCCGATGGACGGCCCGAGCGCTTGGAGGCAGCATGACCGCGTGGCACGCCACCAGTGATGCAGGCTTCGGCCCGTACACGGTGCTGGATCTGTACGACCTACCGGAGGACGGTAAGGGTTTCGAACTCGAAGACGGGTGGCTGGTCGAGGTGGCAGCGGGGGCACGGCACAACTACATCGGCTGGTCGCTCGCCCGGCGGCTCCGCAGTGCCGCCGAAGACGCGGATGTATTCGTCTGTGACGGCGGGGAATGGGAGATCAGTACACCGTCGGGTGTCCGCAAACCCGATGTGCTCGTAATTCCGAAGTCCATCGCGCGAGCCGCCATTGTCGAAGAGTCGCCGAAGCTGATTCCGGGGATGGATGTGCAGCTGGTGGTCGAGGTCGTGTCGCCGGGTAGTGGCAGCGAACGTACCGACCGGGTCCGGAAGGTCCGGGAGTACGCAGGTTTGGGGATTCCGCAGTACTGGATCGTCGAACACCAGCCCACGATTCAGATTCATCAGGGCATCCTTGATGGTGGCAGCTATAAGTTCGAGCCTCCGGTGAGCGAGGGCGGTGTGTTCGCCGCTGAGTTCGAGGTCGATGTACCGGTTCGGGTGAACTTCGACCCCGCGGTTCTCATCGAGATGTGACGGCGCCGCGGACGGCCGCCTGCTTGGCTTACCTCAGCGGCTTCTCGGACCGCGTGGGCACCAGGGGAATTGAGACGGCGGCGAGGGCGGCGGCTACGAGGTAGGCGGCGGGGAAGCCGGTCGCGGTGATCACCGTGCCCAGGACCGGGGGGACGGCGGCGATCATCAGGTTCTGGCCGGTGTTCTGGATGCCCAGGCCGCGGCCGCTCCAGTAGGGTCCGGCGAGTTCGGCGATGGCGGTGAAGGCCAGGCCGTTGTCGGAGACCGTGACGACCGAGGCGATCACCATCAGCGGTATTGCCGCCCACCACCATTCGGTCCAGGCGGTCAGCGCGAGCAGGGCCATGGTGGTGACCGCGGCGACGGCGATCAGGCGTAGCGGGCGCATGCGGCTACCCACCCGGTCGGACCAGGCGCCCGCGCCGATGCGGCCCAGCGCGCCGAGGATCTGGGTGCCGGTGACCAGGGCGCCGGCAGCGGCCAGGGACCAGCCGATATCGCGATGCAACCACAGCAGGGCGAAGGTCCAGACGGTGCCCTGCGGGATGACCAGCAGGATCGAAACACCGTGGATGCGCCACAGTGTGCCGCCGGCGCGGTACGGGTTGGCGCCGGTGGATTCCGCGCGCGGTGGGCGCGGCGGGTCGATGATGCCCAGCAGGCAGCCCACTGCCGCCACACCCGCCAGCACGGCGGGGACCAGGAGCGCCGTCGCGATACCGAACTCGGCCGCGACCAAGGGGATCGTCAGAGCGCCGATCCCGACTCCGATGGGCTGGCCGGTCTGCCGGATACCCATGGCCAGGCCGCGGCGTTCGGGCGGGAACCAGCCGACGATCACCCGGCCGCTGGCGCCGTTGGTGCTGGCCGCACCCATACCGCCGAGGAACAGCAGAATCCCGAGCAGGGCATAGCTGGTGGTGAAGGCGGCCGCGGCACCGGCCGCGCACATGATCAGGGGTCCGGCCACCAGTGCCAGGCGTTCGCCGAGGCGGTCGACCAGATAACCCCAGGCGATGAGGGTGCAGCACAGTCCCACGGTCGGCAGTGCGACCAGCAGCCCGGCCGTGGGCAGTGGCATACCGCCGGCCGTGAGCGCGGGCAGCAGGAACGGGACACCGTGGACGAAGATCGCGCTCGAGGTCTGGGCGAAGACGCCGAGAGCGAGCATGAGCCAGCGGCGGACCGGAGAGACCTGTGCCCGCTGATTTCCGGGCGTGGCGACCGGGGCGGTCGCCGGTGAACTGTGCGCCATCGTGCCCCATTTCGGAATACAACAGCGAGTCTCAATATATGGGATTCGCTTCTCAATCTTTGAACTATCTCGCTCACCGTACACCGCCCGTCCGTGCTCGTACCAGGCGGTGTCACGCTTTTCACTGCCCTCGGGCGTGCCGACCGGTCGGGCGCATTCGGGCTGGTGGAACCGGCTGGATAGACTCCGACCATGCGTCTAGGTCGAGTTGCCAGCCCCGACGGGGTCGCTTTCGTCGCCATCGACGGCGAGACCGCCAAAGAAATCGCCGAACATCCGTTCGGCACCCCGACGTTCACCGGCCGTAGCTGGCCGCTGGCCGATATCCGCTTGCTCGCCCCCATCCTGGCGAGCAAGGTGATCTGCGTGGGCAAGAACTACGCCGCGCACGCCGCCGAATTCGGCGGGCAGGCGCCGGAGGAGCCGGTGATCTTCATCAAACCGAACACCTCCATCATCGGGCCGAACGTGCCCATCCAGCTGCCGCCCAGCTCCTCGCGAGTCGATTACGAAGGCGAACTCGCAGTGGTGATCGGCCGCCCGTGCAAAGACGTCACCGCCGCCCGCGCCAAAGACGTCATCCTCGGCTACACCGTCGCCAACGACGTCACCGCCCGCGACCAGCAGGCCCAGGACGGGCAATGGACGCGGGCGAAAGGCTACGACACCTTCTGCCCTCTCGGCCCCTGGATCGAAACCGAACTCGACCCGGCCGATCTCGAGATCACCACCGAACTCGACGGCGAAGTCAAGCAGCGCAGCACCACATCGCTACTGCTGCACGATATTCCGGAAATCATCGAATGGGTGACCCGGGTGATGACCCTGCTGCCCGGTGATGTGATCCTCACCGGCACACCCGAAGGTGTCGGCCCCATGAAAGACGGCCAAAGTGTTTCGGTAACCGTCTCCGGAATCGGTACACTCACCAATCCTGTTGCCGCCAAACGCTGAACGAAAGAGAGACATGACAAACGTACGGGTCCGTTTCTGCCCGTCGCCCACCGGGACACCGCATGTCGGACTCATCCGCACCGCACTGTTCAACTGGGCCTACGCCAAACATCACGGTGGCGCCTTCGTCTTCCGAATCGAAGACACCGATGCCGCACGGGATTCCGAAGAATCCTATCTGGCACTCCTGGACGCGTTGCGGTGGCTGGGACTCGAATGGGACGAGGGCCCCGAAATCGGCGGACCCTATGCGCCGTACCGGCAATCACAGCGCCGCGAAATCCACCTCGACGTAGTGCGAAAACTGCTCGAGGCCGGTGAGGCCTACGAATCCTTTTCCACGCCAGACGAAGTCGAAGCGCGCCACCGCGCGGCCGGACGCGACCCGAAACTCGGCTACGACAATTACGACCGCGACCTGACACCCGAGCAGATCGCCGAATACAAAGCCGCCGGCCGCGGCGCCGTGGTCCGGCTGCGGATGCCCGATACCGACCTCACCTGGCACGACCTCGTCCGCGGCGAAACCACCTTCAAAGCCGGCACCGTCCCCGACTTCGCGCTCACCCGCGGCACCGGTGACCCTCTCTACACGCTGGTGAACCCCGTCGACGACGCCACCATGCGCATCACGCACGTGCTGCGCGGCGAAGACCTGCTCTCCTCCACCCCGCGCCAGCTCGCCCTCTACGCGGCGCTGCGGCGTATCGGCGTCACCGACTTCACCCCCGAATTCGGGCACCTGCCCTTCGTCATGGGTCAAGGAAACAAGAAACTCTCCAAACGCGACCCCGAATCCAATCTGTTCCTGCATCGTGACCGCGGCTTCATCCCCGAAGGATTGCTGAACTACCTCGCGCTTCTCGGCTGGAGCATCGCCGACGACCACGATGTGTTCACCATGGACGAGATGATCGCGGCCTTCGACATCTCGAAGGTCAATTCGAACCCGGCCCGATTCGACCAGAAAAAAGCCGACGCGATCAACGCCGAGCACATCCGGATGCTCGCTCCCGCCGATTTCGCTGGGCGTTTGCGCGAATACTTCGTCCGGCACGGATATATCGGTGAAGGAATAGACGAAAAACTCTTCGCCGAAGCCGCGGAATTGGTTCAGACGCGAATTGTGGTACTCGCCGACGCCTGGGATCTGCTCCGCTTCCTCTTCGCCCCCGCCGAAGACTTCGCAATCGACCCGGCAGCCGGGAAGAAAAACCTCGGCGAAGCCGCCCGGCCGGTCCTGGACGCGACCGTGGAAGCGCTCGAACCGCTCACCGCATGGACCGCCGGAGAAATAGAAGAAGCGCTCAAAACGGCACTCATCGAACGGCTCGAACTCAAACCCAGAAAAGCATTCGCACCCGTACGGGTCGCGGTCACCGGATCGCATATCAGCCCGCCGCTCTACGAATCCATGGAACTGCTCGGCCGCGCGGAAACCATGCGCCGGCTGCGCGCCGGACGGGAATGGGTCGCACCCGCCGAATGACCGCGCGGCGCCCCGTCGGGACGGCCGCACCCGATCGTCCGGGCGTGCCGTACGGGGCGTGCGGTAGCCACGGCGCCGGCCCGATGCGTAAATCGCGGGGATCAGGCACCCGCCCGCGATCACCGGCGCAGCAGGTCGCCGAAGGGGCCGGGACGTCCAGCAGGCACCGGCCCCGCCGGTTCCGCTGCTCCGGCGCGCCAGGTCGCGCACTTCGGGTCGGCCCAATCGGCTGCCGACAGCCGTGAGCCACCCCCGCGAACACTCGGGAACCCCGGACTGACCAGGCGATTTGTAGTTTCCCCCGAACAGTTTGGTACTCTCTTTCTCGGCCGGAACGACGGTGCCGCCGCAGCCAGCGACGAACCCGAAAGCCCAGGTCATTGGGGTATGGTGTAATTGGCAACACAGCTGATTCTGGTTCAGCCATTCTAGGTTCGAGTCCTGGTACCCCAGCGGAGATCGGTCTCTACTACATCCTCCAGATGCGGTGCGGAACGAACATCCAGGCGATTTGGTCGCCGCCGCCCGGTCGGTTACGCTGATCGAGCTTCGGATCGCAAGATCCACGATCCGCTCGCAGGAGTTGATCAAAAGTCCTGGCCCCGTCGTCTAGCGGCCTAGGACGCCGCCCTCTCAAGGCGGTAGCGCGGGTTCAAATCCCGTCGGGGCTACTCAGCTGGCAGGCCCATGCTCATGGAGAGCATGGGCCTTTGCTGATTCGCAATGTTTTGCGGGGGTTCGACCCCCGCACCCCGACCAGGGGGCTCGGCGCCCCCTGGACCCCCCTTTGCGGATTGGGGACCTACGAAGGCTGGTGCCGGGGCTGCGCCCCTGGATCCCTCTGTGGTTGGTTGCCTTCGAGATGCGATGAGACCGACGGCGGGTGCCGGTTTTCTTACCATCGGCAGTGATGAACAACACAGCCGGAATCGGCATTTGCACGTGGCTGCGGGCGCGGGGCCGACCGGGGTCCGTCGCTCGGGCGCACCCACACGGCGGGGCCGTGCCGCGGGCGGAGTGGACGTCAGCGGCCGGCCTGGGCCCGAAGCCGGTCGAAGGCCCGATTTTCGGGGGTGCGGGTGAGGAAGGTCTTGATCGCGGTGGAACATTCCGCGATGGAGGCGGCCGCGGTATCGACTTCGAGATCGTAGATCGCGTGGGCGTGGACCGAATCCAGCTGCCGGGCCGCTGTACCGGGCGGGCGGTCTGCGCGGTGCTGTTCGCGGCGCCGGAGTTCCCCGGGCGGGCAGTGGACGCCGACGAAAACGACGTCGATACCGGCCAGCACGGCCAGGCAGTCGTGCAGCCGCCAGGGTTCGCTCAACACATGGTCCATGACGATGTCGTTGCCTGCGCGGGCCATACCGGCGACCGCGCGGTGGAATCCGGCGCGCGTCCTGCGGAGGACCTCGGCGAGGTCGCCCGGATCGAGTTCGCCGGTCCGGGATTCCGAACGCATGGCGCCGAACATATCGACGCCCATATGGAAGAACGGCCGGTCGAGGTCGGTCAGCAGCCTGCGCGCGATACTGGACTTTCCCGAGCTCGAGACTCCGTTGAGGAAAATAACCTGGCCCGGGGCGATCTCGCCCGCACGACCCACGCCGGACACGTTCGTCATCAGTCCATGGTGGCGCGGGCGCCGTTGTCCCGCGGGCGGCGGCGGGGCGTTTTGCCCGGGCGATCGGCGTCACCCGGGGCTCCTGGATCAGTCGTCGAGCGCACCGGCGGTGGAACCGCCCAGGGGCATTTCGGGGAGGCCCAGTTTGCGGTGATCCCAGCTGCGGATGCGTTCGGGGACCACGCGGACCGCCACACGTTTGTTGAGCATGCCTTCGACGTACTCGCGCATATCCTCGGTGTACGGGCCGGTGTAGCGCTCCCAGACGCTGACGCCGACGGCGAACAGCTTCTCGGGGTCGTCGATCACTTCGGCGTGGCCTTCGATGGAGACGCCGCGCAGAGTGTCGTAGGTCTGGCCGGCCTCGACCATGCAGGTGACCGTGGGGTTGCGGCGCAGATTCACCGCTTTCTGGGATTTGCCCTTCGTCTCGAACCAGATTTCGGGGACGGCATCGGGGCGGTCCGGATCGGCGATCAGCGCGTACCACATGGCGGTGAGATGCGGTTTCCCGTTCGCGTCCAGGGTGGCCAGGGTGGCCACCCGGCTGCGGGTGAGGAAATCGGTGATCTCGGTATCGGTCATCACGATCTGTGACCGTTGGTTCACTCCCATCAGGCCACCATAAGTGACGGCGGTCGCCCGCCGCTCAGATCCGGCGGTGCAGCGCATCCGCGGCCGCCACCAGATCCGCGGCCCAGCGGGCGCCGGGGCGGCGGCCGATACGGTCGATCGGGCCGGAGACGGAGATGGCGGCGACGACGGCGCCCTGCTGATCGCGGACGGGGGCCGAAATGCTCGCGACCCCGGCCGCGCGTTCCCCGGCGCTCTGCGCCCAGCCCCGTTTGCGGACATCGGCGAGTGTGCGTTCGGTGAACACGGCCTCGGTGAGCACACTGCGCTGCAGTTCCGGATCGGCCCAGGCCACCAGGACCTTCGCGGCCGAGCCCGCGGTGAGCGGAAGCCGGGAACCGATCGGGACGGTATCGCGTAGGCCGGCCGGTGGTTCCAGGGCGGCGACGCAGACCCGCTGGCTGCCGTCCAGGCAGTACAACTGCACACTTTCGCCGGTGATCTCGCGCAGCCGCGGCAGAATCGAACTCGCGGCCTCGAGCAGGGGATCGGCGGCACCGGCGGCGAGTTCGCCGAGCGCGGGGCCGGGGCGCCAGGCGCCGTCACCGTTGCGGGCCAGCAGGCGATGTGTTTCCAGGCCCACCGCGAGCCGGTGCGCGGTGGCGCGGGGCAGGCCGGTGCGTTCGCACAACTCGTTGAGACCGCAGGGCTGCTCGGCGACCGCATACAGCACTGCCACCGCTTTGTCCAGAACGCCGATACCGCTATGCTGTCTCATAGAACGATATTAGCGTCCTGCATTCTGAGATGCCATCACGAACAGCCCAGGTGGGTCGTGGGATGGGGTCGCGATAATCCAGCTAGCGCGTATCCGCCCGGGTGAGCCCGGGCGGGTGCCCGGCCCGAAAGGTGATCGCAACAATGCCACGTACGCTGGCCGAGAAAGTATGGGAACAGCACGTCGTCGCCCGCGGCGAAGGGGAGGGCGAAGCGCGCGAACCCGATCTGATCTACATCGATCTGCATCTCGTGCACGAGGTGACCAGCCCGCAGGCTTTCGACGGGCTGCGCGCGGCGGGGCGGCCGGTGCGCCGGCCGGATCTGACCATCGCCACCGAGGATCACAACGTCCCGACCACCGATATCGACAAACCCATCGCCGACCCGATTTCGCGCACCCAGGTGGAGACGCTGCGCCGTAACTGCGCGGAATTCGGTATCCGGCTGCACCCGATGGGCGACCGGGAACAGGGCATCGTGCACGTGGTCGGCCCGCAGCTGGGACTGACCCAGCCGGGTACGACTGTCGTGTGCGGGGACAGTCATACCTCCACCCACGGCGCGTTCGGCGCACTGGCCATGGGAATCGGGACCAGCGAGGTCGAACATGTCCTGGCCACACAGACGTTGTCGCTGCGGCCGTTCAAGACGATGGCCATCACCGTCGACGGGGAACTGCCGCCGGGAGTCACCAGTAAAGACCTCATTCTGGCGGTGATCGCCGAAATCGGTACCGGTGGCGGACAGGGATATGTGCTCGAGTACCGGGGCGAGGCCATTAGGAAAATGTCGATGGAAGCGCGGATGACGATCTGCAATATGTCCATCGAAGCGGGGGCGCGGGCCGGGATGATCGCGCCCGACGAAACCACCTACGAGTTCTTGAAAGGCCGCCCGCACGCCCCGCAGGGCGCCGACTGGGATGCCGCGGTGCAGGCGTGGGAGGCGCTGAAGACCGACGAAGACGCCGTTTTCGATCGGGAAGTGCATATCGACGCCTCCACTCTGACGCCGTTCGTCACCTGGGGCACCAATCCGGGGCAGGGTTTGCCGCTCGGCGCGAATGTGCCGGACCCGGCGCAGATCGCCGACGAATCCGCGCGGGAATCGGCGGAGAAGGCGCTGCGATACATGGATTTGACCCCGGGTATGCCGCTGCGCGAGGTCGCGGTGGACACCGTTTTCGTGGGGTCGTGCACCAACGGCCGGATCGAGGATCTGCGGGCCGTGGCCGGGGTCCTGAAGGGCCGCAAGGTCGCCGACGGGGTGCGCATGCTGGTGGTGCCGGGGTCCATGCGGGTGCGGGAACAGGCCGAGGCCGAGGGGCTCGGCGAGATCTTCACCGCGGCCGGCGCCGAATGGCGGCAGGCCGGATGCTCGATGTGCCTGGGGATGAACCCGGATCAGCTCGAGCCCGGTCAGCGCTGTGCCTCCACCTCCAATCGCAACTTCGAGGGACGGCAGGGCAAAGGCGGCCGCACCCATCTGGTGTCGCCACTGGTCGCCGCGGCCACCGCGGTACGCGGCACGCTGTCGGCGCCCGCCGATCTGAACTGAGCCGCCGCGCCGTATTCCGAAACCCACGAACAGCCCGAAACAGGAGAAATACGATGGATGCCTTCACCGTGCACAAGGGGATCGGCGTTCCGCTGCGCCGGTCCAATGTGGACACCGACCAGATCATCCCCGCCGTCTATCTGAAGCGCGTGACTCGAACAGGATTCGAAGACGGCCTGTTCGCCGCATGGCGCGGCGACGAGAACTTCATTCTGAACACCGAACCGTACTCCCGCGGCAGCGTACTCGTCGCGGGCCCGGATTTCGGTACCGGTTCGTCGCGTGAGCACGCTGTCTGGGCGCTCATGGACTATGGCTTTCGAGTAGTTATCTCTTCACGTTTCGCCGACATCTTCCGCGGTAATGCGGGCAAGGGTGGTCTACTGGCCGCGCGAATGTCACAGAATGATGTCGAAATGCTCTGGAAGTTGCTCGAGGAACAGCCCGGACTGGAATTGGTTGTCGACCTCCAAGAGCGCACGGTGACCGCCGGAACCGTCGTGTTGCCGTTCGATATTGACGACTACACCAGGTGGCGCCTGCTGGAAGGTTTGGACGACATCGGCCTGACCCTGCGGCGTAGCGATGTGATCGCCGAGTTCGAAAAGGCAAGGCCGGGTTGGAAACCAAAGACCCTCCCCGAACCTATTTCGCAGGCGTAATGTTCTGGGCCTCTTAGTGGGGCTTCGGATGACGCGGTAGCTGTGCGTGTGCTAGGCCACATGAATTTTGGCGTGGCACATAGACTCTTGCCCAATGTGGGTTTACCGTGGTACCTAGTCGGTCCGACGACGGGCCATTAGTCTGCGGAGGATTCAATGAACAAGGCGGAACTGATCGACGTTCTGACCGAAAAGTTGGGTACTGACAGGCGCACGGCCACCGCGGCAGTCGAGCATGTGGTCGACACCATCGTGCGTGCGGTACACAAAGGGCAGAGCGTCACCATCACCGGATTCGGTGTGTTCGAACAGCGCAAGCGGGCGGCCCGCGTCGCACGTAATCCGCGCACCGGGGAAACCGTCAAGGTGAAGCCCACTTCGGTGCCGGCGTTCCGGCCGGGCGCCCAGTTCAAGGCGGTAATCGCGGGTAAACAGAAGCTCGCGGCAACCGGCCCCGCCGTGAAACGCGGTGTCAATGCTCCTGTGGCGGCCAAGAAATCCACGGCCAAGAAGACCACGGCGAAGAAAACCACCGCCAAGAAGTCGGCCACCAAGGCGCCCGCCAAAACAACGGCACGTAAGACCGCCACCAAGGCGCCGGCCAAGAGCACCGCCGCCAAGAAGGCGGCCACCAAGACGGCGGCCCGGAAGACCACCGCCAAGAAGAGCCCCGCCAAAGCCGCGGCCAAGAAGACCACCGCCAAGGCGACGGCGAAGAAGACCACGGCGGCGAAGAAGGCCACCACCGCGAAGCGGACCACCACGGCCAAGAAGACCGCCGCCAAGAAGGCGCGCTGACCCAACGCCCGCGGATGTCGCGGAAATCCCCGACGGCTTTCCGACCCGCGAACGGTGCGCGTCGACGAGTACCGGCGGCCGTATCTCGGCTCGGCAACTCGTGACCTCCACAACCGAAACGCCGGACGGACCAGCCCCCGGGCGATCCCCGGGGGCGTGACCGTGTCCACGCCGGCGGTATGGGAGACGGGCCTACTCGGCCTGTTCGGCGGCCTCGGTCGCCGGAGCAGTATCGACCGACAGCGATCGGTCCAGATGATCGGCGGCGACCAAGCGGTCGCCCGCGAAAGACAGCACCCACACCGACCCTTTCCGGGTCCGGGCGGGTGACAGCGTTATTCCGTCCCGCTCCGCCCACCAGCCGATGAGATCGGGAATGGTGTCGCCCTGACTGCACAGGACCGGCACCGGCTCGGCGGACAGGGCCAGGGACCGGATGTGCTCGCGCGCTTTCTCGGTATCCGCGGCATATTCGATATCGCCGAGCAGCGGTTCCACCGCCACCTCGACCCCCAGTTCCTCGGCCAGCGGTGCCACCGTCTGCACACAGCGCAGCGGTTCGGCCGAATGGACCGTACTCGCGCCGAACGCGAGCAGATTCGGTACCAGCGCCAGTGCCTGCTGATAGCCGGCGAGTTCGAGCGGACGCTGGGTGTCCGGGCCGCGGAAGCGGTCGCGGCGACCGGCCTTGGCGTGCCGGACCACCAGGACGGTGCGGGTATCCATCGGCAGCCGGGTGAAAGCCCGGACGATCCGGCGATCCATCGGATACGACAGCGCCGACATCACCTTCTCCAGCGGGCACCAGGTGAGTTCGTCGACTTCGTGGTTGGCGGTGAACTCCCCGCCCGCGACCTCGGCCGCCCAATAGTCGACGCGTTTCGTCCGCCGGTGCCCCGGGATCGGATAGGTGACCTTGCCGAGATAGCGGCCCAGCCGGGGACGCAGACCGGTCTCCTCCGCGGTTTCCCGCGCCGCGGCCAGCACCGGGGTTTCGCCGGGATCGAGTTTGCCCTTGGGCAGCGACCAATCCTCGTACTTCGGCCGGTGAATGACCGCGATCTCGATTCCCCCGGCGGAACCGGGTGCGTGCCGCCACAGCACGGTGCCCGCCGCATGAATATTGGGTGTGATCCGGGGATCCGGATAGGACGGTGGTGTATGCGTGCCGTTCACTGCTGACCCGGGCGGCGTAGGCGCATCAACTCCACCTGATGGTCGCGGACTTCGATCCCGTCCCCGCCGGGGCCGGTGCCGTCCCGATCGGGACTGGATCGCCAATTGCCGTCGGGGTCCAGTACCCAGCAGCGGGTCATCGGGTGCAGCGCGGATTCGAGGATGCCGTCCAGCCGCTCCCGCAGTTTCGGGTCCTTCACCTGCGCCATGACCTCCACCCGCCGGTCGAGGTTGCGGTGCATCATATCGGCGCTGCCGATCCAGTACTCGTCCTGCGCCTTGAAGTTCAGCAGCCGCGAATGCTCCAGCACCCGGCCGAGGATCGAACGGACCTCGATGTTCTCGCTCATCCCCGGCACACCCGCCCGCAGCCCGCAGATACTGCGGACCACGATCTGTACCGGGACGCCCGCCTGCGAGGCGCGGTAGAGGGCGTCGATGACCTGTTCGTCGACAAGCGCGTTGGCCTTCAGTCGGATCCGGGCGTCGGCGCCCTCGCGGGCGAGTTCGATCTCGCGTTCGATCCGGGAGATGATGCCGGCCCGGATTCCGTGCGGGGCCACGAGAATATTGCGGTAATCGGATTTGCGGGAATAACCGGTGAGCGAATTGAACAGGTCGGTGAGATCGGCACCGATTTCGGGTGCCGCGGTGAGCAGGCCGACATCCTCGTACAGGCGCGCGGTCTTCGGGTTGTAGTTCCCGGTGCCGATATGGCAGTAGCGGCGGATGGTGGAACCCTCCCGGCGCACCACCAGGCAGGTCTTGCAATGCGTTTTCAACCCGACCAGCCCGTAGACCACATGGACCCCGGCCTGTTCCAGTGTGCGGGCCCATTTGATGTTGGCCTGCTCGTCGAACCGGGCCTTGATCTCCACCAGCGCCACCACCTGTTTACCGGCTTCGGCGGCATCGATGAGCGCGTTCACGATGGGCGAATCACCGGAGGTGCGGTACAGGGTTTGTTTGATGGCCAGCACCTGCGGGTCGGCGGCGGCCTGCTCGATGAAACGCTGCACGCTGGTGGAGAACGAATCGTAGGGATGGTGCACCAGCACATCGCCCTCACGCAGCGCGGCGAAGACATTGCGCGGGGTTTCGCGTTCGCCGAACGCCGGCGGGGTCGCGGGAACGTAGGGGGCATCCTTGAGATTCGGGCGGTCGACCCCGTACACCTGCCACAGGCAGGACAGGTCCAGCAGGCCCGGCACCTGGATCACATCGGCCGGGTCGACCTCGAGTTCGCGTAACAGCAGATCGAGCATATGCTCGGTCATATCGTCGGAAACCTCGAGCCGCACCGGCGATCCGAAGCGCCGGCGGGCCAGTTCCCGCTCCAGCGCCTGCAGCAGATCCTCGTCGCGATCCTCGTCGACCTCGAAATCGGCATTGCGAGTGATCCGGAACGAATGGTGCTCGACGACCGTCATCCCGGGGAACAGTTGCTCCAGATGCGCGGCGATCAGCGCCTCCATCGGCAGGAACGCCGCGATCGCCGCGCCGTTCCCGGTGCCGGGGCGCCGGACGCGGACGAATCGGTCCACATTGTCGGGGACCTTCACCCGCGCGAAATGTTCCCCGCCGGTGGACTGGTCCTGCACCGTCACCGCGAGATTGAGGCTGAGCCCGCTGATATAGGGGAACGGGTGGGCCGGGTCCACGGCCAAGGGTGTGAGCACCGGGAACACCTGGTCCTGGAAATGCGCGGACAGCCGCTCCCGTTCGGCCTCGTGCAGATCGGCCCAATCGATGATCTCGATACCCTCCGCGGTGAGCGCGGGCAGCACCTCGGTGAGGAACACCTCGGCGTGGCGGACGGCGAGATCCTGGGTGCGGGCCGCGATCAGCGCGAGCTGCTCGTTCGGTGACCGGCCGTCGGCCGAGCGGACCGAAAGCCCCGTTTCGGCGCGGCGTTTGAGACCGGCGACGCGGACCATATAGAACTCGTCGAGATTCGAGGCGAAGATGGCCAGGAATTTGGCGCGTTCCAGCAGCGGCAACGAGCTGTCCTCCGCCAGCGCCAGTACCCGGGCGTTGAAATCGAGCCAGCTCAGCTCCCGGTTGAGGTAGCGATCGGCCGGCAAACGAGGGGCATTGCCGTCTGCGGGGATCTGGGTGGCGGCCGGAGGCGGGGTGGGTAGCACCTGTTGCTGCTTGACGGTTTCCGTATCGCTCACACCTACGATCATCCCTTACGAACCGCAGGGTGTGCATGTACGGGCGGTGACTGTTATCTCCAGTTCACGGGGCGGGGACCGGGCCGCACACCTGGGTGACCGTTTCGCGAACACGGTATGGCAGCTCGAGTTCACGCAGCAGAGCGGCGGTCGCCGGGCCGGTGCCCAGCGATTGCACGGCAGCCAGATCCGCGGCGGTGTCGACATCCTGGCGCAACCCGGGCCAGTCGCCGTGTAGTTCGCGGGCACCGTCGGTGCGATGGCGGTGAGCGGAATCACGGCCGAATCGCGGTCGCAACGGTATTCCGGCGGGCGCGAACAGTGCCGCGGTTCCGGTGCCTGCATGATCGGCGACCAGCGCCCGGGAGTCGTTCGGGGCGCTGGTCAGCACGGCCGCCAGCTCCTGCGGGCACAGTCCCGGCAAATCGGCCTGCAACGCCAGCACACCCGAGTCCGGATACCGGGACCGCAGGGCCGTCGCCGCATCGGCGAGCGCGGTATTGAGTGCGTCCGGATCGGCGCCGGCGCCGGCCGGTTCGGGATGGACTTCGGCCCCGAGCGCCCGGGCCGCCGCCGAAATCGCCGGGTCGGGGGTGACGACGGTGATCCCGGTGATCGCTTCGACGGCCGCGGCCGCGCGCACGGTATCGGTGAACATGGCCAATACCAGCCGCGACCGATGCGCCGGGGCCAGCACACCGGCGAGCCGGCTCTTGGCGCTGTCCAGGGATTTCACCGCGATTACGGCGTGCACGGAGTGCGGGCACATGTCCTCATCCTGTCATGGCATATTGGGCTGATGACGAGGGCGGCGGTAATGGGCGCGGGATCGTGGGGTACGACACTGGCGAAGGTGTTGGCGGACGCGGGGACCGAGGTCACCATCTGGGCCCGCCGGCCCGAGGTCGCCGAAGCGCTGGCGACCGACCACCGCAACCCCTACTACCTGCCGGGTGTGCAGCTGCCGCCCGTCGCCGCCACCGCCGACTACACCCAGGCCATGGCCGGCGCCGATATCGTCGTGCTCGCGGTGCCCTCCCAATCACTGCGCGCGAACCTGAAGACCTGGACACCGGCCATCGGCCCCGACGCCACGCTGCTGAGCGTGGCCAAGGGGATCGAGAGCGGCACACTACTGCGGATGAGCGAGGTGATCGCGGAGGTCACCGGCGCGGACCCGGGTCGTATCGCGGTGCTGTCCGGGCCCAACCTCGCCGGGGAACTCGCCGCGGGCCAGCCGGCGGCCACCGTGGTCGGGTGCACCGACGCGCAGCGGGCCGCCGCGGTGCAGCAGGCCTGCGTCACCAGTTACTTCCGGCCCTACACCAACACCGATGTGGTCGGTTGCGAAATCGGCGGGGCCTGTAAGAACGTGATCGCACTGGCCTGCGGTATCGCTTCGGGAATGGGTTTCGGCGACAATTCCATCGCCGCGCTGATGACCCGCGGGCTCGCCGAGATCATCCGGCTCGGTATGGCGCTCGGCGCCGAACCGGTGACCCTGGCCGGGCTCGCCGGCGTCGGCGATCTCATCGCCACCTGCACCTCCCCGCTGTCGCGCAACCGGTCCTTCGGCCAGGTGCTCGGTTCCGGCGGTTCCATGCAGGCCGCGCAGGAAGCGACCCACGGGCAGATCGCCGAGGGCGTGAAATCCTGTACCTCGGTCCGGGCCCTGGCCGTGACGCACGGGGTGGAGATGCCGCTGACCGAGGCCGTGCACCAGGTGTGTCACGAGGGGCTGGCGGTGCAGTCGGCGCTGGAGAAACTGCTGGGCCGCCAGATCAAACCCGAATGAGCCGTCGGCGCCGGTGCGCCACGGTTACCGGCCGGCCCGGCAGGGTACCGTTCGGGCATGAGTCGGATCAGAGTTGCCGTGGTTTTCGGCGGTCGCAGTAACGAGCACACGGTGTCGTGCGTGTCGGCGGGTGCGGTGCTGCGCAATCTGGATCCGCAGCGGTTCGAGGCGGTGCCCATCGGTATCACCCCGGCCGGTACCTGGATGCTCGCCGATATCGATATCGCGGCCCTGGCCAGGCACGACCGGACGCTGCCGTCGGTGACCGGCGGTGGTACGGAACTGGTGCTGGCCGCCGATCCGAGTCGCGCCGGAACCCTGGTGGCGCTCGACGAACCGCGTTCCGTGCTCGAAACCGTCGATGTGGTCTTCCCGGTACTCCACGGGGCGTTCGGCGAGGACGGCACCGTCCAGGGAATGCTGGAATTGGCCGGTATCCCGTATGTGGGGCCCGGAGTGCTGGCCAGCGCCGCCGGGATGGACAAGGAATTCACCAAGAAACTGCTCGCCGCGGACGGCCTGCCCATCGGCGTACAGGTCGTCCTGCGCCCGGGCACCGGCACGGTGACCCCGGAGGATCGGCAGCGGCTGGGGCTGCCGGTTTTCGTCAAACCCGCCCGCGGCGGTTCCTCGATCGGGATCACCAAGGTCACCGACTGGGCCGGGCTGGATGCCGCGATCGCCACGGCCCGCGAACACGATCCGAAGGTCATCGTGGAAGCCGGCATCGTCGGCCGCGAGGTCGAATGCGGGGTGCTGGAATTCCCCGACGGCCGCGTGGAGGCCAGTGTGCTCGCCGAGATCCGGATGCCCGAGGACCTCGCCGACGCCGACGCCGGTGAAGAACCCGGCCCCGCCTTCTACGATTTCGACACCAAATACCTCGACGACGTCTGCGAATTCGATGTCCCGGCCAAACTCGACGACGAAATCGCCGACGAGGTCCGGGCCATGGCGGTACGCGCCTTCCGTGCACTGGACTGCCAGGGGCTGGCCCGGGTGGACTTCTTCGTCACCGACGACGGCCCGGTGATCAACGAGATCAACACCATGCCCGGTTTCACACCGATCTCCATGTACCCGCGGATGTGGCAGGAATCCGGGGTGGGCTACGCCGAACTACTGACCCACCTCGTCGACACCGCGCTCGCCCGCGGCACCGGGCTGCGCTGAGAACGCCGGTGGTCCTGCGCTGAGCCGCCGGCGGCTGCGGCGCCGAATGCGCCCGTCGTTCTTGCGCTGAGCGAGCCTGGGGATCTCAGTTGGGCAGTTCGCCCGGATCGATCGGCTGCACGGGCAGGTGCGCGGTGATGGTGTCGGATACCACCTGCAGCGGGGTCGGGCCGGAGCCGTCGGGAACCGTGAGGGCGATATAGGTTTCGCGGTCCACGGCGAACCAGGTGGCGGTGCCGGCGGTGTCGTCGCGCACCTCGAACCATTGCACGCCGTTGACCACCTGCAACGGTGAGGCCCGGTTGAACTCCAGCGGGCGGTCCAGGCCGCACCGCAGGACGATCGGATCGCCGCCGCCGGAGCGCTGCCAGGCCGCGGTCGCCGGGGGCGCGGGTTCGACCAAGGTGGCTCGGGTGAAATCGCCGAGTTCCGCAGGCAGGGCGGGCAGGAGTGCGGAACAGGCCGGGCCGTCGGCGGCGGGCGCCGGAACCGGGCCGAGTGCCAGCGGCTCCGGTTCGGCCGGGCCGCGCAGCACGATCACCGCCGCCACCACGACACCGACCAACAGGGCCACGGGGAGCGCTACGGCGGTCGCGATGAGGGCGGGCGAATAAGGGCGGCGTTCGGTTTCCGCGTCGTCGTCGGTGGTCTCGGTGGCGGCGGGGGCTTTCCCGGCTTCGGCCGGGGCCTCGGCGTCTTCGTCCGGCGATGTCCCCGGCATGCTCGACGTTCCTTTCTGCGGTGCGGGTGCACTCCGTTGGTCCGCGGTGGACCGATGTACCGCGCGGTGCCCGGCGCGGTTGTCCCGCGACCGTCGTGGCCGTCGCAGGCGCAACCGTGATCGATACCGCGGATGCGGTGACGGTCCGCGCGCCGCGGGTCGGTCATTACCGGGTTGCCACAGGTCCGCCGCTGTCGCTGTGGTGGCGACGGCGACGGTACGGCTACCACGGTGGCGGTCCGGTTGCCGCAGTGCGGTAACGCTTCGTGCCGCTGCGGCGGTGCACCGAACACAGGCTACCGGGAGCCCCGTGCGCATCGGGGCGCCGGTCGCGGCGTGTGGCGCGGTGGGTCCGGCGGTGCGGGGCCGACGGGATTTGCCGAACGGCGGGCGTTCGGCGCGGTGATCTACTCGCCGCGCGAGGGTGGCGGTGGCCCACCGCCGGTGATCCGGTCGCCGCGGTGGTTCACCGGGCACCGAGTACCGTCAGGACGGACAATGACGGACGGCCGGACGGCCGGACGGCCGGGTGGCCGGGAAGCCCTGCCACAACTCCGTACCGCGCGGCCCGCCCGCGGCGTTCGGAATCAGCGCAGACCACGCCGGCTTCGCGGCGACGAGCGAGAGAGGCTCCACGATCAGTACCCGACCGACAGTGCGCGAACTGGGCGAATTCGCCCTGATCGATCGGATCAACGCGGGCCGGACACAGGGACCGGCCGTCCGGCTCGGGCCCGGCGACGATGCCGCGGTACTCACCGCGGCACGCGGCCAGTACGTGGTGAGCACGGATATGTTGATCGAGGAGCGGCATTTCCGGCTGGATCTGTCCCGGCCGGAGGAGATCGGGCGGAAAGCGATCGCGCAGAACGCCGCCGACATCTATGCGATGGGCGCCGAACCGGTCGGATATGTGATCGGCCTGGGGCTGCCCGGGCACGCACCGGTGGATTTCGTCACCGAACTCGCGGACGGGTTCTGGGCCGAGGCGGCGCGGGCCGGCGGCTCGGTCGCGGGCGGGGATATCGTGCGCAGCGAGCGGGTGGTGATCTCCGTAACGGCTTTCGGTGACCCGATGGGGGAGCGGCCGGTCACCCGGTCCGGTGCCCGGGTGGGCGGTACGGTCGCGATCGCGGGCCGCCCGGGCTGGTCCGCGGCCGGTTTCGAGCTGCTGACAGGTGCGCACCCGGGCGCGACCCGGAACTACGGCGACTCCCTCGCGGGGATCGCGGTGGCCACGCACCGGGCGCCGCGACCGGATTACGACACGGTCCGCGCGGCCATGACCACCGGCACCCCGCCGACCGCACTCACCGATATCTCCGACGGGCTGCTCGCCGATCTCGGGCATCTGGCCGCGGCGTCGGAGGTGACGGTCGCAGTGGATTTCGCGAACCTTCGTGATCCGGATCTGGAAAGGCTTGCCGCGGAGCTGGAAAACGATGCGCGGCAATGGATCCTGACCGGCGGGGAGGACCATGTGTTCGCCGGGGTCTGGCCACCCGGGGTGACACCCCCGCCCGGTTGGACTCCCATCGGGGTCATCGAGCCTGGTCAGGGCGTGACGGTCGATGGCGGGCGGTACCACGGGCCCGGGGGGTGGGAAGCTTTCTCCGGGACGGACTCGGCGAAATCGGACCACTCACGATAGGTTGTGCGGTCATGGGCACGAAACCACTCGCGGAAATCATCGATCCGGGCTGGGCGAAAGCATTGGACCCGGTGGCCGAACAGATCGCGGCCATGGGTGAGTTCCTTCGTGCCGAGAACGCCGCCGGCCGCGGATACCTACCCGCCGGGGAAAATGTGCTGCGCGCCTTCCAGCATCCGTTCGAGGCCGTCCGGGTGCTCATCGTCGGCCAGGACCCCTATCCGACCCCCGGGCATCCCATGGGGCTGAGCTTCTCGGTGGCACCGGACGTTTCGCCGGTCCCGCGCAGTCTGGCCAATATCTTCGCCGAATACACCAAGGATCTCGGCCATCCGACCCCGACCAGCGGTGATCTGAGCCCCTGGTCGGATCAGGGCGTGCTGCTGCTGAACCGCGTACTGACCGTATCGCCGGGCAAACCGGCGTCGCATCGCGGTAAGGGCTGGGAGCAGGTCACCGAACAGGCGATCCGTGCGCTCGTCGGCCGCAGCGAACCGCTGGTCGCGGTCCTGTGGGGCCGCGACGCCGCATCGCTGAAACCGGCACTGGCCGAGGCCGAGGTGCCCTGTATCGAGTCCGCGCATCCGTCACCGTTGTCGGCGTCGCGAGGATTCTTCGGTTCCCGTCCGTTCTCCCGGGTCAACGAACTACTGGACGAACTCGGCGCGGAACCGGTGGACTGGCGCCTGCCCTGACCGGGCGTCGAAAAGGAAACAAGTGAGGAGCACACCATGAAACTGCGCGGCATCACCGCCACGCTCGCGCTGAGCGCCGCCCTGACCGGCGCCGCCGGGGCGACGGCCGGAGCGGCCCCGCTGACCCTCGAGCCGGCGCAGCCGGTCACCGAGCCGGTCGCCGAGGATTTCACTTCGACCGGTTCGTCCACGATCTCCGCGTCGGTGAACGCCAAGGGCGCATGCCTGTTCCAGCGGACCCTCAGCGCCATGGACCTGGACTGCTGATTTGTCCGTTCATACGGCGTAACGTCCGCATATTTGCGATGCTGCAAATCGTGAGTAATGCGAACAATCTGCTCGATCCCGTCCAGCTGCGCTTACGCGGCGTGGGCGGGATCGAGCTCGTTGCGGACCGGTACGGCCCACCGGAGGGCCCGCTCGTGCTGTTCCTGCACGGCGGCGGCCAGACACGGCACTCCTGGAAGCAGACCGGCGCCCAGCTCGGCGCCGCCGGGCTGCGCGCGGTCGCGCTGGACGCACGCGGTCACGGGGACAGCCAGTGGGCTGTCGACCGCGACTACCGCTACCAGACCATGGTCGGTGACGTACTCGCGGTCATCGAACAACTCGGCGGCGGCCCGGCCGTCCTGGTAGGCGCGAGTATGGGCGGGATCACCGGGCTGCTGGCCACCGCCGCCCCGGGCGGGGATGCGATCTCCGCGCTGGTCCTGGTCGATATCGTCACCCGGCCCGAACCCGCGGGGGTGAACCGGGTCATCAGCTTCCTGAGCAAGAACCCCGAGGGATTCGCCACCGTCGACGAAGCCGCCGACGCGGTCGCCGAATACATGCCGCACCGGCCCCGGCCGAAATCCAGCGCGGGCCTGCTCCGCAACCTCCGGCAGCGCGATGGGCGCTGGTACTGGCACTGGGATCCGGGCATCCTCGGCGACAAAGGGCAGGATCCGGACGAGATGGCCGCCGACCTGGAAGGCGTGGCCCGGGCACTGCGGATCCCGGTGCTGCTGGTGCGGGGTATGCAATCGGATGTGGTCAGCGCGGAAGGCGCGGCCGAGTTCCGGGAGCTGGTTCCGCATGCGGAAATCGCCGAGATCGGCAATGCCGCACACACCGCCGCCGGCGACGACAACGACGCCTTCACGGAAGCAGTTGCTGGGTTTGTTGCCCGCCGGCACGCGCGGGGTTCGGCCCCCTAGGTCCCTGCTGAACGCAGGGGCGGGCCGAACCCCGCCATGTGCCTCGCTGGACTCGGCGCCGCCGTGGTTGCGTTCGGTTTCCGGGTGAATCAGTTCAGGCCGGAATAGTCGGGGGTGCGTTTGGCGAGGAAGGCGTCGACGCCCTCGCGGCCCGTGGGGCTGCCGGCGGCTTTGCCCATGGCGTCGCGTTCGGCGTCCAGCTGTTCGCTGAGGGTCGACGTGGCCGACTGGCTGAGCAGGGTGCGGATGGAGGCGTAGCTGGCGCGGGGGCCGCGGGCCAGGGTGCGGGCCAAATCGCGGGCGGCCTGGACCACCGCGTCGTCGCTGCCGGTCAACCGCGCCAGGATGCCGAGGCGGTGTGCTTCGGCGGCGTCGAGTACCGCGTCGGTGAGCATGATGTCGCGGGCCTTCGCGGCGCCCACGAGCCGCGGCAGGGTCCAGGACATACCGCCGTCGGGGCTCAGGCCCACCCCCGGATAGGCGGGGCGCATCCGGGTGCCCGGGCCGCCGACCGCGATATCGGCGGCGCACACCAGGCTCATGCCGGCCCCGGCGGCCCAGCCGTGCACGGCCGCGACCACCGGTACCGGGGCGGCGTCCAGCGCGCGGACGAAGACGTGCAGCGTATCGGCGAGCTGGTACAGATGCGCGGAACGGTCTTCGGCCGCCGCGAAATCGCGGACGTCCCCGCCGGCGCAGAAATTGGGGCCCGAACCGGTGAGCAGGACGGCACCCACATCCGAACCCAGCTCCGCCAGTGCGGCGGTGCCTGCCGCGACCCCGGCGAAATCGAGGGAAGTGCCCCGGGCGGCGGTGGACAGGGTGATCTCCAGTACCCCGTCTTCGATCCGGACGTATTCGTTATCGGTGCTCATGACCGGAACTCTACTGCCGGGCGCACCATCCTGATCTCGGTTGCGCCCGCGAACCGTTCCGCCCGGGCGGTGCCGTCGGGGGTGAATCCGTATTTTCCGTAGAAGGCCCGGGCCCGCGGATTGCGCTCGAAAACCCAGAGTGAGCAGGATCGATCCGGTTCCAGTACCGAATCCATCAGGGCCTGGGCGAGTCCGGTGCCGTACCAGGGGGCCCGGACGTACATCGCGCCGAGCTCCCGGTCGGCGGCCGCGGGATATTCGTCCGGCCGGCCGTACTGGGTGAATCCGATGATTTCGGCACCGTGTTCGACGACGAAGAGTGTCTTCGCGGTGTGGCCCCGGGCGATTCGCTCCCAGGCCGCCGCGCGCTGGTCCGTATCGAAAGCCGCCAGCACATGATCGGGCACGATGCCCCGATATGCCTCCCGCCAGCAGGCGATATGGCAGACCGCCAGCGGATGGGCATGCTCAGGGGCCAGCGGCACGATCCGCCACGGTGCATCGGACGGGATCTGCGTTCCGCTACCGAGCTCGATGACAGCACCTCCGATTGGATGCGGGCAACGATTTCGGCCCCGGGTGCCGAGTGGCAACCGGGGCCGGAACCGAAGTGCTGTTGTTTGTGCAGATACGGCAGCGCTGCGGTTACCCGCGAATCGCCGGCGCGGTTACCCACGGCGATCGCGGCTCGGCCGCAGCGCGGTCGTCGCGGATTCAGCCGCGGACGACCTTGCCCGCCTTCAGGCAGGAGGTGCACACATTCATCCGACGGGTGTTACCCGGGGCGACCTGTGCACGCACGGTCTGGATATTCGGGTTCCAGCGACGGTTGGTGCGCCGGTGCGAATGCGAGACCGACTTCCCGAAGCCGGGGCCTTTGGCGCAGACGTCGCAGACGGCAGCCATAGTCGCGAACTCCTTCATGTCTTCAGGGGGATCTGCCACCGTGCGGCGGTCGATCCGAGATCATTGTCGTCATGCCTGCCGTGGAAACCACGGCGAGCGCAGACCGGTCCGGTCGCGCCAGGCAACCCTGCAAGGGTAGCCCGACCCGCGGTGATCCACCAAACCGGGGCCGGACCGCGCCTGACCGGCACGTTCGGTTCGACCCTACCGGCGGGCCGTGCGCGGATTCCCGCGGGGTTACCTGCTTCGTGCCGTGCCCGCCGAGGGCTACGCGGCCGGAGACAACGGTCGTGGGGCGTACCGGCGACGCATTCGCAGCCGCGTGGCGGCCGCTGTGTGTCAGAACTGAGCGGTGCCGTATGGCCGGTCCGCGGTGTCGGGTGCCCCCGCTAATCTGGCGGGCGAAAACCCGACGACCAGGAACGAGGTGGCGGTGCCCGAAACCCGGCAGGTGAGCGATGTTCCGGAGGGACAGCGCCCGGGGTCGCACGGTATGGCCGCGCGGGCGGACCGCGCATCGAAGAGCCGGGACGCGGGCACACCCGGTGGCGGGTTGAGCGATAGGGAATTCCTGCGGTGGGGCCACGCCTGCGTCGCGGCCTTGGAGCAGGCGCGCGTGGAGATCGACGGGCTCAACGTCTTCCCCGTACCGGACTCCGATACCGGGCGGAATTTGCTGGCGACCATGCGCGCCGCCACCGCGGAAGCCGACGCCGCGGTGGCCTCTGCCGGGGGCGTTCACCGGTATGCCGCGGCGATGGCGCACGGGGCGACGGTGGGGGCCCGGGGGAATTCGGGGATCATCCTCGCGCAGGTCCTGCGCGGGGTCGCGGAGGCGACGCGGGACAGCGGTTTGACCGGTGCGACGTATCGGACCGCGCTCGCGCGGGCGGCGCAGCTTGTCCGCGGCAGTCTCAGTGAGCCGGTGGAGGGAACCATCCTCACCGTGCTCGACCGGGCGAGCGCCACGGCGCGGGAGTGCGCCGGTTCCGGGCTGGCCGAGGTGGCCCGGGCCGCGGCCGAGGGAGCGGCCCGGGCATTGGACGAGACCGGCGATCAGCTGGAGGTACTGCGGGCGGCCGGGGTGGTGGACGCGGGCGCCCGTGGGCTGCTGGTTCTGCTGGACACGATGGTCGCGGTGGTCACCGGGGAAACCCCCGTTCGCCGCGAATACCCGGCGGCCACCGGCGCCCGGCTCGGCGACCGGCGCCGGGCCGCGCCGGAGCCGGTGCGTTACGAAGTGATGTTCCGGATTCTCGAGAGCGATGAGAATCAGGCCGACCGGTTGCGGTCCCGGCTGGCGGTGCTCGGGGATTCGGTGGTGGTCGCGGCCGACGCCGCCGGGGGATGGGCCGCCCACGTTCACTGCGCGGACGCGGGAGCGGCGGTGGAAGCGGGAATCGCCGCGGGCCGGGTGCGGGATATCCGGATCGAATATCTGGCCGGGGATCATCGTGAACCCGGCGCTGCCGCGGCGGGAGCGGCCGGTACCCGAATCGGCGGGCGAGGCGGGGGCGCGGATACAGGCCGGGGTGCTGTGCGCCACGACGGCGTTGTGACGGAGGTGGTCGATCGCGGGGTGCTGGCGGTGGCGGCCGGGCCGGGGGCGGCGGAGTTGTTCGAGGCGGCGGGGGCGGTGGTGCTCGGTGCCGAGCCCGCGCTGGAATCCGCGGCGTTGCTCGCGGCGATCCGGGGGATGCCGCATCGGGAGGTGCTGGTGTTGCCGAACGGGGCGCTACCCGCCCATGAGCTGGTGGCGGTAGGTGCGGCGGCACGTGATGCGCACCGGGATGTCCTGCTGCTGCCCAGCGCCAGCATGGTGCAAGGACTGGCGGCGCTGGCGGTGCACGACCGGGCGCGGATCGCGGTCGACGATGCCTTCGCCATGTCCGAGGCCGCCGCGGGCACGCGGTGGGGTGCGCTGCGCCGGGCGGAGGGCCGGGCGCTGACCATGGTGGGAACCTGCGCACCCGGCGACGGGCTGGGGCTGGTGGGCCACGATGTGGTGGTGATCGACCGCGATACCCGCGCCGCGGGGTACACCCTGCTGGACCGGATGCTGGGGCTGGGCGGGGAACTGGTCACCTTGCTCGTCGGCGCCGGGGCGCCGGACGGGCTGGCCGGCGATCTCGCGGAGCATATCGGGGCCGAATTCCCCGGTGTCGAGGTCGCGGTGTATTCCGGAGGGCAGCGCGCGGACCTGATACAGATCGGTGTGGAATGAGTAGGCGCGCGCGAGGGCGGCACTGAGCGGAGTGTTATGGCTACATTGAGCGATCGTCTCGACCATGTGCTCGGGGCGAAGGCGGCCGGGTCGCTGGCGGATGCGTTCGATATGCGCACCGTGGAGGATCTGCTGCGGCACTACCCGCTGCGGTACGCGACCCAGGGGCAGCCGCTCACCGAGGAGGCGCCCGAGGACGGTGCGCATATCACCGTGATCGGGCGGATCACCAAAGCCGAGTTGCGGCCGATGCGGCAGCGGCGGGGTTCGCTGCTGAAGGTGGTGCTCGACACCGGCTCCGGCCGCGGGGTGGATGTCACCTTCTTCAACGGTGACAAGGTGAAATACGCGGTGCGCGAGGGCGCCCGGGCCATGATGTCGGGGACCGTGAACTACTGGCGGCCGGGCCAGTGGAATCTCAGCCATCCCGGGTATCTGATCCTGCCCGAATCCGATACCGACGAGCCGGTGCTGACGACCGTGCGCGGTGGCGGGGATCTGCGCGGGATCGCGCAGAGCGCGAAAGGCGCGGGCGGGGTGGATATGTCGTTCTTCGAACGCGAGTTCATCCCGGTGTACCCGGCGACCGCGAAGGTGCAGAGCTGGGAGATTCTGGCCTGCGTACGGCAGGTGCTCGACCAGCTCGACCCGCTCGCCGATCCGCTGCCCGCCGAAGTGCGCGACGAGCGGGCGCTGATGCCGGTGGGTGATGCGCTGCGGTTGATCCATCTGCCCGAACACCAGTCCGATATCGAGCGGGCCCGGGAGCGCCTGCGGTTCGACGAGGCGCTGGCCCTGCAACTGGTGCTGGCCGAACGCCGGCACGAGGTGTCGGGGCGGACGGCCCGGCCCTGCCCACCGCGCTCCGACGGGATCGCCGCGGCCTTCGACCGGCGGCTGCCGTTCGAACTGACCGAAGGGCAGCGCACGGTGATCGGCGAGATCTCCGCGGATCTGTCCCGGGAGCAGCCGATGCACCGCCTGCTGCAGGGTGAGGTGGGGTCGGGGAAGACCATCGTGGCATTGCACGCCATGCTGCAGGTGGTCGACGCCGGTCAGCAGTGTGCCCTGCTCGCACCCACCGAGGTACTCGCCGCCCAGCACTACCGGTCGTTGCGGGCGATGCTCGGCGATCTCGGGCAGGCGGGGGAACTCGGTGCGGCCGAGACGGCCACCCGGGTCACGCTCGTCACCGGTTCCATGTCGACAGCCACCAAGCGGGCGGCGCTGCTGGCGGCGGTGACCGGGGAGGCCGGGATCGTGATCGGTACCCATGCGCTGATCCAGGATTCGGTGGAATTCTTCGATCTGGGCATGGTGGTGGTCGACGAGCAGCACCGGTTCGGCGTGGAGCAGCGAGATGCGTTGCGGGCCAAGGCGAAAGACGGTGTCTCCCCGCACCTGCTGGTGATGACCGCGACACCGATCCCGCGCACCATCGCCATGACCACGCTCGGCGATCTGGAGACCTCCACCCTCACCCAGCTGCCCCGTGGCCGCTCACCGATCGCCTCGAAAGTGGTACCGCGCCGCGTGCACCCCAACTGGGTGGACCGGGCCTGGGAACGAATCACCGAGGAGGTGCGGGCCGGCCGGCAGGCCTACGTCGTGTGCTCGCGGATCGGTGACGACGAGGAGAGCGGTGGCGCCCGCGGGAAGGGTGGCAAATCGCGCGGCGCGGATTCCGGGAAGGAGCCGCCCACCACCCAGGCCGTACTCGATGTCTTCGACCGGCTGCGCAGCGGGCCGCTGGCCGAACTGCGCGTCGGGCTACTGCACGGGCGGCTGCCGGCCGATGAAAAAGACCAGGTGATGCGCGATTTCAACGCAGGCGATATCGATGTACTGGTCTGTACGACCGTCGTCGAGGTCGGCGTGGACGTGCCGAACGCGACCGTGATGGTGATCGTGGACGCCGACCGGTTCGGGGTGAGCCAGCTGCACCAGTTGCGTGGCCGGATCGGCCGTGGCAAACATCCCGGCCTGTGTCTGCTGATCACCGACGCCGCACCCGGCGGGCCCGCGATGACCAGGTTGGAAGCGGTGGCCGCGACCACCGACGGTTTCGAACTGTCGGTACTCGATCTGCGGCAGCGGCGCGAGGGCGATGTGCTGGGTTCGGCGCAGTCGGGCACCGCGCGTTCGCTGCGGCTGCTCTCCCTGCTCGACGATCTGGAGGTCATCACCACCGCCCAGGAACTCGCGCGGGCGCTGGTCGCCGACGATCCCGGCCTCACCCGGCATCCGGGCCTGGCGGCGATGATGCACGCCGCCGTCGATTCGGAACGCCTGGAGTACCTGGCGAAGTCCTGATCGAGCGGTAGCGAAATTGCTTGCGGCAAACGGGAACCGGCGCGGACTGTGCAGCGTCAAAGCTGGCACAGAGCAACTGCGAGGGAAGGGTTGGGTGGGATGAGACCAGAGCGAGGGTGCCGTGCGGTTCGGCGGCGATCACCGCTTCCGCAATCGGGGATGCGCCCGGTGGTGCGGGTGATGCGGCATTGCCCGGAATGCGCCGCGGCCGAACGGATGAAACGACGCGAGACCGGTGCGGGCGAGCTCGACGGCTGATCAGGCGGGGCACCGGAGGCCGAGATCGGGGCTCGGCCGGCCCGGCCGGGGCGCATACCTGCGGACAACTCCCGGCCGGATCGGGTCGTCGGGGTCAGCGCACGGAATGGGCGGCGGCGACCACATTGCGAAGGGTCGGCGAACCGGCTGCGTGGCCCACGGTAGCCCGGCCATCGTGGCGAGCTGTCGCGACCGCCGCTACCGGCCGTGCGGCCACCGTCCGGCCGACGCCGCCACCGCGCTGTTGTGCACAGTGCGATCGTGCTGCTGTGCGCACTGCGACCCCGCCGCCGGGTCCGGTTCGGTCGTGCTGCGAAGGTTGCCCGGAGTTGGCCGGATCTGCGTGGCCGCACAATCCGCCGTGGTCGCCGGTGAGATGTGACGGCAGGGTGACCAAGGTTTCGCAACGGTGCAATGCCGCGTTGTGAAGATTCTGCGAAGTGGACTTCGGTGTCGAACCTGGATGTGGCGCCGGGTACGTTGGGTCAATGTTCTCGAAAGTCTTGGTTGCCAACCGCGGCGAGATCGCCATCCGAGCCTTCCGCGCGGCGTACGAGCTCGGTATCGGAACGGTTGCCGTCTTCCCGCACGAGGACCGCAATTCGGTCCACCGCCTGAAGGCGGACGAGGCGTACGAGATCGGTGAGGAAGGGCATCCCGTCCGCGCCTATCTCTCGGTCGAGGCGATCATCGAGGCCGCCCGGACCGCGGGCGCCGACGCCATCTACCCCGGCTACGGGTTCCTCTCGGAAAACCCGGATCTGGCGGCCGCGTGCGCACGAGCGGGGATCACCTTCATCGGCCCGTCGGCCGAGGTGCTGGAACTGGCCGGTAACAAAGCGCGGGCGATCGCGGCGGCGAAGGCGGCGGGACTGCCCGTCCTGAACTCCAGCGCCCCGTCCGCGGATGTGGGCGAGCTGCTCGCCGCGGCCGAATCGATGGAATTCCCGGTATTCGTGAAAGCGGTCGCCGGTGGTGGTGGCCGTGGTATGCGCCGGGTGGCCGCCCGCGAACAGCTGCGCGAGGCGATCGAGGCGGCCTCGCGCGAGGCCGAATCCGCGTTCGGCGACCCCACGGTCTTCCTGGAACAGGCGGTGGTCAACCCGCGCCATATCGAGGTGCAGATCCTGGCGGACACCCAGGGCAATGTCATGCACCTGTTCGAACGCGACTGTTCGGTGCAGCGCCGGCACCAGAAGGTGATCGAGCTGGCGCCCGCCCCGAACCTGGACCCGGAACTGCGCGACCGGATCTGCGCCGACGCCGTGGCGTTCGCGCGGCAGATCGGCTACAGCTGCGCCGGTACGGTCGAATTCCTGCTCGACGAACGCGGTAACCACGTCTTCATCGAGATGAACCCGCGGATCCAGGTCGAGCACACGGTGACCGAGGAGATCACCGATGTCGACCTGGTGCAGTCGCAGCTGCGGATCGCGGCCGGGGAGAGCCTGGACGATCTGGGACTGAGCCAGGACAAGGTGACCATCCGCGGCGCGGCGCTGCAGTGCCGGATCACCACCGAGGATCCGGCCAACGGTTTCCGCCCCGATACCGGGCGGATCACCGCCTACCGCACACCCGGCGGCGCCGGTATCCGCCTCGACGGCGGGGCAAACCTCGGTGCCGAGATCGGCGCCTACTTCGATTCCATGCTCGTGAAGCTCAGCTGCCGGGGCCGGGATTTCCCGGCGGCGGTGGCGCGAGCGCGGCGGGCGCTGATGGAGTTCCGGATCCGCGGTGTCACCACCAATATCCAGTTCCTGCTGGCGGTCCTCGAGGATCCCGATTTCAAGGCCGGACGGGTCACCACCTCGTTCATCGACGAGCGTCCGCAGTTGCTCTCCCTGCGTGAACCCGCCGACCGCGGCACCAAGATCCTGAACTATCTGGCCGATGTCACGGTGAACAAACCGCACGGCGCCCGGCCGACGGCGGTGTATCCGCACGACAAACTGCCGGCGATCGATCTGTCGGTACCGCCGCCGGACGGTTCGCGGCAGAAGCTGCTGACCCTGGGCCCGGAGGGGTTCGCGCGGGCACTGCGCGAGCAGAAAGCCGTCGGGGTCACCGATACCACCTTCCGGGATGCCCACCAGTCGTTGCTGGCGACCCGGGTGCGCACCAACGGCCTGCTCGACGTCGCCGGGCATATTGCCCGGCTGACGCCCGAACTGCTCTCGGTCGAATGCTGGGGCGGCGCGACCTACGATGTGGCGCTGCGGTTCTTGTACGAGGACCCGTGGGAGCGGCTGGCCGCCCTGCGCGAGGCGATCCCGAACATCTGCCTGCAGATGCTGCTGCGCGGGCGGAACACCGTGGGTTACACGCCGTATCCGGAGCGGGTGACCAGGGCGTTCGTCGCCGAGGCCACCGATACCGGGATCGATATCTTCCGGATCTTCGACGCGCTCAACAATGTCGACCAGATGCGGCCGGCGATCGATGCGGTGCGCGAGACGGGAACCGCGATCGCGGAGGTCGCGCTGAGCTACACCGGCGATCTCACGAATCCCGACGAGAAGCTCTACACCCTGGACTACTACCTGAAACTGGCCGAGCAGATCGTCGACGCGGGCGCACATGTACTGGCCATCAAGGATATGGCCGGCCTGTTGCGGGCCCCGGCGGCGGCGAAACTGGTGACCGCCCTGCGCAGCAATTTCGATCTGCCCGTCCACGTGCACACCCACGACACCCCGGGCGGTCAGCTCGCCACCTATCTGGCGGCGTGGCAGGCCGGCGCCGACGCGGTCGACGGCGCGGCCGCGGCGATGGCCGGTACCACCAGCCAGCCCGCGCTGTCGGCGATCGTCGCCGCCGCCGCGCACAGTGAGTACGACACCGGTCTGAACCTGGGCAATGTCTGCGATCTGGAGCCGTACTGGGAGGCGCTGCGCAAGGTCTACGCCCCGTTCGAATCCGGGCTGCCCGCCCCGACCGGTCGCGTCTACACCCACGAGATCCCGGGTGGCCAGCTGTCGAATCTGCGGCAGCAGGCCATCGCCCTCGGCCTGGGCGACCGGTTCGAGGAGGTGGAGGCAAAATACGCCGCGGCCGACCGGCTGCTCGGCCGGCTGATCAAGGTCACCCCGTCGTCGAAGGTGGTCGGCGATCTGGCGCTGTCGCTGGTCGGTTCCGGGGTGGATATCGAGGATTTCGCCGCCGATCCGGGTCGCTACGACATCCCCGATTCGGTGATCGGCTTCCTGCGCGGCGAACTCGGCACCCCGGCCGGTGGCTGGCCCGAACCGTTCCGGGAGAAGGCGCTGGCCGGACGTAGTGCCGCCAAACCGGAGACACCGCTGACCGCGGTGGACGAGGCCGGGCTGGCCGGCACCTCGCAGGAGCGCCGCGCGACCCTGAACCGGCTGCTGTTCCCCGGTCCGACCGCCGAGTTCCTCGCGCATCGCGAGAAGTACGGCGACACCACCGGTTTGTCGGCGAATCAGTTCTTCTACGGCCTGCGCCACGGCGAGGAGCACCGGGTCCAGCTTGAGAAGGGCGTCATCCTGCTCATCGGGCTGGAAGCCATCTCCGAACCCGACGAACGCGGGATGCGCACGGTGATGTGCATCCTGAACGGGCAGTTGCGCCCGGTTTCGGTGCGGGACCGATCCATCGCCAGTGAGATCCCGGCGGCGGAGAAGGCCGACAGGAACAACCCGCACCATATCGCCGCCCCGTTCGCCGGAGTCGTGACGCTTACCGTCGCCGAGGGCGATACCGTCGCCTCCGGAGACACCATCGCCACCATCGAGGCCATGAAGATGGAAGCCGCGATCACCGCACCGCGCGGGGGAGTGGTGAGCCGGGTGGCCATCACCCAGGTGCAGCAGGTCGAGGGCGGTGACCTGCTGATCGAACTGGGCGAGCGCGAATCGGAATGACCCGGATCGTCGCCGGAACGGCCGGTGGGCGGCGCCTGCGCGTACCGCCCGCCGGAACCCGGCCCACCTCGGACCGGGTACGCGAGGCGCTGTTCTCCTCGATCGAGGCCCGGATGGACCTCGACGGTCTCCGGGTGCTCGACCTCTACGCGGGGTCGGGTGCGCTGGGACTCGAGGCCCTGTCCCGTGGCGCCGCGGCCGCGCTGCTCGTCGAATCGGATCGGCGGGCGGCCGCGGTGCTGCGCGGCAATATCTCGGATCTCGGGCTGGCCGCGGCTCAGGTACGGGTGGGTGCGGTGGCTCAGGTGCTGGCGCAGGCCGGCGCGGGCGAATTCGATCTGGTTTTCGCCGATCCGCCCTACGAGCTGGCCACCGCGGCCGTCGAGGCCGATCTCGGTGCGCTGGCCGCCCACGGCTGGCTGGCCGAGGAGGCGCTGGTGCTGGTGGAACGGTCCGCGCGGTCGGCGGAGATCACCTGGCCCGCGGGCTTCGCCGCACGCGCCGCGAAACGGTACGGGGAAACCCGGATCGAGTCGGCCGTGTACGTCGGCGCCGCCGCGGTGGATCCCGCCGCACCTGCTAGCGTTTGAGCCATGGCAGGAGCATTGTGCCCGGGCTCGTTCGATCCGGTGACCAACGGCCACCTCGATGTGTTCCGCCGGGCGGCGGCCCAGTTCGACGAGGTCGTAGTCACGGTGAATGTGAACAAGAAGAAGCAGGGCATGTTCAGTGTCGAGGAGCGTATCGAGATGCTCCGCGACGCCACCGCGGATCTGCCGAACGTGCGGATCGCGTCCTGGGCCGGCCTGACGGTCGATTTCGCCCGGGAGCAGGGCATCACCGCGATCGTGAAGGGTCTGCGCGATGCCGGGGATTTCGGCTACGAACTGCAGATGGCGCAGATGAACAAGAAGCTCGCCGGGGTGGATACGTTCTTCATCGCCACCAACCCGTCGTTCAGTTATCTGTCCAGCTCACTGGTGAAGGAAGTAGCGGCCTTCGGCGGGGATGTCAGCGATATGCTGCCGCCGCTGGTGCACAAACGGCTACTCGACCGGCTCGCCGAGCGCGCGAGCTGATTCCTCCCGGGCGGCGCTGGCTTCCCGGGCCCGCCGCAGTGGCCGGAACACCAGGCCGCGCAGGGCCAGGAACCGCAATCCGCCCACGGCGGCACTGATGGCCAGGACGGCCGCGGCCTGCGCGGGTTCGGTCAGGGTGGGAGCGAGCACCTCCAGGGCGGCGAGAGCCGCGGTACTGATCCCCAGGCCCAGCAGCGCCAGCCCGCCGCCCTCCCATTGCGCGGTGAACCAGCCGACCCGCTCGGCCGCGTGGAAGGTGAGCCGCCGGTGCAGTTCGTTGGCCAGCACCGTGCTCACCACCGACCCGGCGACATTGGCCAGCAGCGTGCCGGCCCCGGTCAGGCTGAGGAACAGCAGCACATAGGAGATATTGCTGAGACCGCCCACCAGCGCGAACCGGATCAACTGCGGGAACGCCCGATCGCCGCGCAGGTATTGCAGCAGGCGCCGCTGCCAGGCCACCGGGGAGATCGGTTCCGGCCAATCGATATCCAGCTCCGCGGCGGACAGTGCCCCGGCGGAGGGCAGCTGCAGGATGGTCATGGGCGGTTCCGATCGGGCAAGGGACAGGTAGCCGCCATCCGGCCGATGGGGCTGCTACGAATTTATCATCAAGCGGAGAGAAGGTCTCCAGTTGATGATCGGAGTCACCGGATATCCGGCGGAACCAGCGACACACCGAAAGTAGGTTCGGCTCAGCCGACGGGCCGGGGCACACTGGGAACGGCGTGATATTTCGCCGATCGTCAGCAGGAGGGCACTGAGCATGTATCGGGTATTCGAGGCGCTCGACGAACTGGTCGCCATAGTCGAGGAGGCACGCGGGATACCCGCGACGCGCAACTGCATTGTTCCGCGTCCGGAAACGCTCGACCTGCTCGACGATGTCCGCGACGCGCTGCCGGCCGAGATCGACGACGCCCAGGATGTCCTCGACCACCGCGACAAGATCGTCGACGATGCCCGCGGGCTGGCCGAGGACACCGTGCGCACCGCCGACGAACAGGCCACCACCACCGTGGCCGACGCCCGCGCCGAAGCCGACCGGATCCTCGCCGAGGCGAAGGCGCACGCCGACCGGATGGTGGCCGAGGCCACTGCGCACGCCGACCGGCTGGTCGATACCGCTACCGCGGAAGCCCAGCGACTGGTCGCCGACGCCAAGGCCGAGTACGAATCGGTTACCGGCCGGGCCCGGGCCGAAGCCGACCGGATGGTCGAAGCGGGCCGCGCCTCCTACGACCGCGCGGTGGCCGACGGGCAGGCCGAACAGCGCCGTCTCGTCGAGGACACCGAGGTGGTCCGGGCCGCCCACGCCGAATCCGCGCGGCTGATCGATACCGCCCACGCCGACGCCGACCGGATGCGGGCCGATTGCGATCACTACGTCGACACCAAACTCGCCGAATTCGAAGAGACCCTCGGCGGCGCACTGCGCACGATCGGCCGCGGCCGGCAGCAGTTGCGCAACGGGGCCGGGGTGCCGGACTACGCGGCGGAGTTCCGCCGCTAGTACACCGGGCGATTTTGCAGGTAACCGCCCGTTTCGCGTACTGTGGTGTGGTTGCCCGCCGAATCCGGCCCAATACCCCGTACGACCCAGTGGAGTGTTCTTCGATGCCTGCCGATACAACCGCGCGCTCGCGTTCCGGTGCACGCCGTGCACACGACGCGGGTTTCGTGCTGGATGTCCGCAGCCTCGGTCGCGCCCCGGGATCCCTGCGCGAACTGCGGCGAACCGTCACCACCTCCGAACGGCTCGGACTGGACCTGATCGCGGTCCCGGCCGGGTCCGAGGTCGAGCTGGATCTGCGCCTGCAGGCAGTCTCGGAGGGCGTGCTCGTCACCGGAACCGTCACCGCGCCGGTGGCCGGTGAATGCTCGCGCTGCCTGGAACAGTTCACCGATTCGGTCGAGCTCTCGCTCACCGAACTGTTCGCCTATCCGGACAGCACTACGGATCGGACCGCGGAGGACGACGAGGTCTACCGGATGGTCGATGATCTCATCGACCTCGAGCCCCTCGTCGTCGACCAGCTGGGCCTGGAATTGCCGCTGCAGCCGCTGTGCACTCCCGATTGCGCGGGACTGTGCCCGGAATGCGGTATCCGGATGGCGATTGCAGGATCCGATCACGGGCATGAGATACTGGATCCCCGCTGGGCCGGGCTGGCGAAATTCGGCTCCGGATCGCCCGGCAGCGGCAGCCCCGACGAGGGTGCGGCCACCGGAGATCATTCCGCAGACATTGCACGTAACAGCACAGAGGAGAAGTAGTCGTGGCCGTTCCCAAGCGCCGGATGTCCCGTTCCAATACCCGGTCGCGGCGCAGCCAGTGGAAGGCTGTCGCGCCTACGCTGATCACCTGCCCGAACCGGGCCTGCGGTCAGAAGACCCCGCCGCATATCGCGTGCCCGTCCTGCGGTACCTACAAGGGCCGCCAGGTCGCCTCGGCCGTCTGATCCCCGGTCCAGAAGTGACCGCGGGCAAGGACGAATCCGGCGAGCGGCCGGATCATGCGAGTTTGCTCGCCGCCCTGGGTGTCGAGATACAGCCCGAGCTGCTCCGGCTGGCGCTGACCCACCGCTCGTACGCGTACGAGAACGGTGGGCTGCCGACCAACGAGCGGCTCGAATTCCTCGGCGACTCGGTACTCGGTCTGAGTATCACCGAGCGGCTCTACCACGAGCATCCGGAGAAATCCGAGGGTGAGCTGGCGAAGCTGCGCGCGAGCGTGGTGAATATGCACGCGCTGGCCGAAGTCGCCCGTGCGCTGGGCGAGGGCGGTCTGGGCGTGCATCTGCTGCTCGGCAAAGGTGAAGAACTCACCGGTGGCCGGGACAAACCCAGCATCCTGGCCGACGGGATGGAATCGCTGCTCGGCGCCGTGCATCTCGAGCACGGTATCGATGTGGCCCGTGAGGTCGTGCTGCGGCTGTTCGCCGATCTGCTCGAACGCGGGCCGCGGATGGGTGCCGGGCTGGATTTCAAGACCAGCCTGCAGGAGCTGACCGCCGAACGCGGTCTCGGCGTGCCCAGTTACGAGATCACCTCCACCGGCCCCGACCACGACAAAGAGTTCACCGCGACCACGGTGATCGCCGGGAATGCCTACGGGCAGGGGGTCGGACGGTCGAAGAAGGAAGCCGAACAGAAGGCGGCAGGTGCGGCCTACCGCGCGCTGACCGGCGAATCCTGAGGTGCCCGAACTTCCCGAGGTCGAGGTGGTCCGCCGCGGCCTGGCCGAGCACCTGTGCGGCCGGACCGTACGCTCGGTCACCGTCACCCATCCCCGTGCGGTGCGCCGGCATATCGCCGGTGCCGCGGATATGGTGGGCCGACTGACCGGTCTGACGGTCGCCGAGGCCCGGCGTCGCGGTAAATACCTGTGGCTCACCTTCGACCATCCCGGCGGTGATCCCGCCGACGACGCGCTGGTCGTCCATCTGGGGATGAGCGGGCAGATGCTGGTGCAGCCCGCGGACGCGCCGGTGGAGAAGCACGCGCATATCCGGGTGACCCTCGACGACCACCGCGAACTGCGGTTCGTCGATCAACGCACCTTCGGCGGCTGGGTGCTGGCACCGCTGGTCGAGGTGGACGGCGATGCGCTGCCCGATCTGCTGGCCCATATCGCTCGCGACCCCCTCGATCCGCGCTTCGACGCCGAACGGGTGGTCGCGGTCCTGCGTACCAAGCGGACCGAGATCAAACGGGTGCTGCTGGATCAGACGGTGATCTCCGGGATCGGCAACATCTACGCCGACGAAGCACTGTGGCGGGCGCAGCTCCACGGCGGCCGGATCGCGGCCGGGCTGAGCCGGCCGGTACTGCGGCGGTTGCTCGGCGAGGCCGCGGCGGTGATGAACGACGCGCTGGCCGCCGGCGGAACGTCGTTCGACGCGCTGTATGTGAACGTGAACGGCGAATCCGGCTATTTCGAGCGCGCGCTGGCGGTGTACGGGCGCGGTGACCGGCCCTGCCCGCGTTGCGGGACGATGATCGTGCGGGAGAAGTTCATGAACCGCTCGTCGTTCTCGTGCCCGCGCTGTCAACCGGCCGCACGGCGCCGGAAATCCGTCTCGTAGGACATCTCGCGCGACATCCGCCGAGGGGTTACGGTTTTCTCGGGCAAGATCACCAACCCGGTCCATCTGGGAAGGACGGCATGCGCAAGCTCACCTATTTCGTCGCCGCGACGATCGACGGGTTCATCGCGACCGAGGACGGGACCGTCGATTTCTTCCCGGTCGGGGGCGACCACGGGCCCACGATCACCGCACAGTACCCGGAAACCGTGCCCTCGGAGGTGCGCCGGGCACTCGGTATCGGCGCCCGCAACGCCAATTTCGACACCGTGATCATGGGCCGCAAAACCTATGACTTCGGGGTGCGCACCGGTACTTCCAGCCCGTACGCGCATCTGCGTCAGTTCGTGGTGTCCACCACGCTGACCGCGCCGCCGGACCCGGCGGTGGAAGTGATCGGCGCCGACCCGCTGGCCAGGGTGCGCGAACTCAAACGCGAGCAGGGTCCGGGTATCTGGTTGTGCGGCGGCGGTGAACTGGCCCAGGAACTGATGCCGGAGATCGACCAGATCTTCCTGAAGCTGCATCCGATCGTGCTGGGGCGTGGGCGGCCGTTGTTCGGCGCCGGGCCGCGGCTGCCCGAGCCCGCGGAGTTCCGGATCATCACCAGTCAGGTCTTCGACGACGGGGTGGCGTTCCTCAAATACGGAAGGGCCCGCTGAGCGGTGTCCGGCGAGGCGTCCGCTACCAGCGCCCGGCCCGCGCCCGGGCCGGTGGCGGCGCTGCGCGAGATCGGGTTCTGGCTCGAGCGGGGCCGGGAGAAAACGCACCGGGTGAAGGCGTATCGGCGGGCCGCCGATATCGTCGCGGGCCTCGGCGACGACGAGGTGCGCCGGCACGCGGCGGCCGGAACCTGGCAGGAGCTGCCGGGCATCGGTCCCAAGACCGCCGCGGTGATCGAGGAGGCGTACGCCGGTGCGGTGCCCCGGTATCTTGCGGAACTGCGGGCGGCCGCGAAGCCGATCGGACCCGAAGGTGCGGAGCTGCGGTCCCGGTTGCGGGGTGATCTGCACACCCATTCGGACTGGTCCGACGGTGGGAGCCCGATCGCGGAGATGATGGGCTGCGCGGCCGCCCTCGGGCACGAGTACTGCGCGCTGACCGATCATTCACCGCGGCTCACCGTGGCCAACGGACTGTCCGCGCAGCGGTTGCGCCGGCAACTCGAGGTAGTCGCCGAACTGAACGCGGAGCTGGCGCCCTTCCGGATCCTCACCGGGATCGAGGTCGATATCCTCGACGACGGCGCGCTGGATCAGGACACCGAACTGCTCGCCGAACTCGATATCGTCGTCGCCAGTGTGCATTCGCGGCTGCGCGACGACCGCGACACCATGACCCGGCGCATGGTGTACGCGGTGGCGAACCCGCACGTGGACGTGCTCGGGCATTGCACCGGCCGGCTCGTCGAGGGCGGGCGGGGCACCCGGCCGGAATCGGACTTCGACGCCGAGATCGTCTTCGAGGCGTGCCGCCGCTACGGGACGGCGGTCGAGATCAACAGCCGGCCCGAACGGCAGGACCCGCCGGAACGGCTGATCCGGCTCGCCGACGAGATGGGCTGCGAATTCGCCCTCGACACCGACGCACACGCCCCGGGTCAGCTGGACTGGCAGGGCTACGGCTGCGCCCGTGCCGCGGCCTGCGAGATATCGCCGGACCGGATCATCAACACCCGCCCGGTCGATGATCTGCTGGAGTGGACGCGCACCGGGGGTAGCTGAGCGCTCACCCCGTCGGCGAACCGGACACCTGCTGAAATTCGTTTCCGAGGACCCCAGCGGCGGTGAGGTCGTCGTCACCGGGTGAGCGGGAGGGGCGTCACCGGCTAGCGAGGTACGGGCTGGGAGGAGCGATACGGTGCGGGTGAACAAGGTGTGCGCCGGCCGTGCGAGATCGGTGTTGCCGTGCGAGATCGACGTCTACGATGCCCGGATCGCCGCGGGACCGCGCGCGGGCGGGGCGCGGAGTCGATGACGCGGCGGTGAACGGTTACCGAACTCTTCGCCGCCCTACTGGGTTTCGTGCCCGGATGGCCAAAGATGATGCGTAATGGGTGGATTCGGGGTGGTAACGACCGGTGGGTGAACTGCTGTTCAATATTGTGCTCCCGCTCGCCGGTATCGCGATCCCGGTAGGCGCTTTCTTCTGGGAGTTCGTGTTCGTCGGGCGTAAACGGCTCGGCTGGCGCGTACAGATGGACACCCCTGTCACCGGTGAGGCCGAATCGGGGCACGCCGGGGCGCTACGGCAGTTGCGGCAGACCGCCGACGGCTCCGAACGCAATCTGCAAGATCTGTCGGTGGTGCTGGTCCGGATCGAGAACAACGGTGCGACAGCCATCGACGCGGCCGACTACGTGACCGGACAGAACGGCCACGCCGGGCTGCATATCCATTTCCCGCAGCGCCGGGTGATCGGGATGGCAGTCACCGAACTCAGCAATCCGGGGCTCGCCGTCTGTTTCGAACCGGACTCCGGTTTCGGTCACCGCGAACTGACGGGACAGAACGTCGGCGTGATCGACCTGCCGAAGGTCCCGCTCAACCGCTCCGACCACTACAAGATCCTGGCAACCCTCGAACGGACCACGGGCTCGGGTGAATACCCCGAGCCCACGATGCAGGGTGTGGTCACCGGCGGTGGTATCGCCAAGACCCAGGGGCGCTCCGGTGCCTCGCTGCTCATGCTGGTGCTGATCGGTTTTCTGGTCACCGTGATCGCGGCCATGACGGTGCTCAATGTTGTCGAATCCGACGCGGCGCCGAGCGGTTGTGCCACCGGAGAACTCACGGTGGTGGGCTCCACGGCATTCGAAAGCGTGATCCGGGAAGCGGGCGACTTGTACGAGAAGACCTGCCCGGGCGCCGATCTCGACTACGAGTTCGAGGGCACCGACCGCGGGATGACCCGGGTGAGCGACGAACGCGGCCGCGACGGCACCCTGCTCGCGATCGGTGACGCGCCCAACGGTGCCGACTATCCGGGCCTGGTGCAGCGCCCGCTCGCACTGTCGCGGTTCACCGTGGTCGTGGACCCGGACGCGCGGGTCACCGGACTCACCGTCGAGCAGATCCGGGCGTTGTTCCGCGGGGAGGTGACGAACTGGCAGGCCGTGGGCGGTGCGGATCTGCCGGTGCGGGTGGTCAACCGGTTCGCCGGGTCCGGGACCCGGTGGAACTTCGAGACCCGGCTGCTGGGGTCGGAGCAGCCGGCCGAACCCGGTATCACCTGCAACCAGCTCCAGCGCACCGGCGGACCCGGGCGCTGCCAGACGCTGACCACCGACGATGTGCTCACCGAGGTCGCCGAGATGCCGGGCGCCGTCGGCTACAGCGAATACGCGGACGCCGTGGACACCCCGGGCGTGGTCGCCGTGCAGATCGGCGGCAGAACCGCGACACGGGAGAACATCGCCGATGCGAGTTACCCGTTCTGGGGCGTGGAGTACGCGTTCTCCTACGGCGATTTCGTTCCGGGGTCGGTCGGCGCGAGCTTCGTGCGGTTCCTGCTCCGGGAGGGCGGCCAGGATGTGATCCGCCGCTACGGGAACCTGCCCTGCGAAGAGGTCGCCGACCGGTCGCGTTGCTACCCGTAACCGGGGTTTCGTGCGGTGACCGGCAGGTGCGCCGGTGGCCGCCCGCACCTCGCCGCGCCGGGGGAAATCGAGGCGTAAAGATAGCGCAAGCAGCGTGTTTCGCGGGGGCCGGCAGGGGTAGTTTTCCCTTCGCGCCGCCGCTGAGCGCAGCCGGAAATTCCGGCGTCGACGGCGGGTACGCGACCGAGAACGGCCGGGTGAGGTGGACGGAAGGACGGCCATGTCCCTGGTGACCCCGACGTTGATCGCCGGATTCCTCGTCGGACTGCTCCTGCTGCGGGTGATCGCGGCGAACCTCGAGCACCGGGAGCCGCGGCGTATCCGGGTGGCCGCGCCGCGGCCGCGCCCGCTACGCAGAAGGTGAGCCGGGCGGGTACGAACGGGTGCGTATCGTAGCGCCGGGCGGGCGAATGGCAGGATCGCAACCATGGCTGATGACACCACCACCGCGGCTGCCGCGGCCCCGGCCGGCGCGCCGGCGGGGCCGACCACACTCTGGGTCGAGCGGACCGGGACGCGGCGCTATACCGGGCGGAGTTCGCGCGGCGCCGAGGTCCTGATCGGGTCCGAGGGAGTGCCCGGTGTGTTCACTCCCGGGGAACTGCTGAAGATCGCGCTGGCCGCGTGTTCCGGGATGAGCTCGGATTTCCCGCTGTCGCGGCGGCTCGGCGACGACTACGACGCCACCATCCGGGTCTCCGGTGCCGCCGACCGGGAGAACGAGGTGTACCCGCACCTGGACGAGGTGTTCGAACTCGACCTGAGCGAACTCGACGAAGCCGGCCGGGAGCGGCTGCTGGTGACGGTGCAGCGGGCGATCGACAAGGTGTGCACGGTGGGCCGGACCTTGAAGGCGGGAACCAAGGTGACGCTGTCGTTCGATATCGATACCGCCGACTGATCGTGGAGCGGCAGCCGGATACCGGCCCGGTGCGCTTGAGCGCCTGGGTGCACGGATATGTGCAGGGTGTGGGTTTCCGCTGGTGGACCCGGTCTCGGGCGCTGGAACTCGGGCTCACCGGGCATGCCACCAATGCCGCCGACGGGCGGGTGCATGTGGTGGCCGAGGGGGCGCGGCCGGCGGCGGAGGAATTGCTGGCGCTGCTGCGGTCGGGAAGCACGCCCGGCCGGGTGGATCTGGTGGTGGAGAGCTGGGAACCGGCTCGCGGCGGGTTGCAGGGGTTCGTCGAGCGGTAACAGCCCTTTCGACCCCGGGCGCGGGCCCATCCGCCTCTTGACATTCCATAGTGGGAGGAGCACTCTGAGGTTATTCCACAGTGGAGTGTGGGTTTGAGCCGTAAGGGGAGCGCTATGGAGATATCGACGGGCATCCGGGCCTCGGATGCCGAACGCGATCAGTACGTGCGGGAGCTGGGCCGCCATCTGGGTGACGGCCGGATCGATCTCGCCGAATACGACGAACGGGTCGCGCAGGTGTACAAAAGCGCGACCCGGGAGGGACTGAAGGACGTCCTCGCGGATCTGCCCCAACCCTCCCCGGCGCGGATGGTTGCGCCGCGCGACCGGTTCCCGATCTGGCAGCGGATCGAAGCGAGCGCCTGGCTGGGCGTCGGCGCGCTGGTGCTGGTGATCTGGGCGGTGATCTCGCTCGGCGTTGGCGCGTTCACCTATTTCTGGCCCATATGGGTCATCGGCCCGTGGGGCGCGGTGCTGGCAGTACGCGCGGCAACCGGTATCGAGGGCGGCCGCTGCCATCGGCGCAAGGTATAACGCCCGGTAGCCTCGGTGGTATCCGGTCGGCGGACGTGCCGGGGCGCGGGGTCCGATACCACCACCGCCGCCGGCAACCGATCGGCCATCGCCGGTGCGCCGGATAGGGCCTTCCTACAGCGGCCCTATAGCATGGCTGATCGGCCTGAGCGAGGCGGACAGTACATGGAGGCGGAAAGGGTCGTCGGCGTTGCATCTGAAAAGCTTGACGTTGAAGGGGTTCAAATCCTTCGCGTCCGCGACGACCCTGCGGTTCGAACCCGGGATCACCTGTGTGGTCGGTCCGAACGGCTCCGGGAAATCCAATGTCGTCGACGCGCTCACCTGGGTGATGGGTGAACAGGGCGCCAAAGCGCTGCGCGGCGGCAAGATGCAGGACGTCATCTTCGCCGGCACCTCCGGCCGGGCCCCGCTGGGCCGCGCCGAGGTCACGCTGACCATCGACAACTCCGACGGCGCGCTGCCCATCGACTACGCCGAGGTCTCCATCACCCGCCGCATGTTCCGCGACGGCGCGGGGGAATACGAGATCAACGGCAACTCCTGCCGGCTGATGGATGTGCAGGAACTGCTCAGCGATTCCGGTATCGGCCGCGAAATGCATGTGATCGTCGGACAGGGACAGCTCTCGGCCATCCTGGAATCGCGGCCCGAGGACCGGCGCGCCTTCATCGAGGAAGCGGCCGGGGTGCTCAAGCACCGCAAACGCAAGGAAAAGGCCGTCCGCAAACTGGACGCGATGCAGGCCAACCTCGCCCGCCTCACCGACCTCACCACCGAACTGCGCCGCCAGCTCAAACCTTTGGGGCGCCAGGCCGAGGTGGCGCGCCGCGCGCAGACGGTACAGGCCGATCTGCGCGACGCCCGGCTGCGGCTGGCTGCCGACGATCTGGTCACCCGGCGTGCCGAACTGGAAAGCCAGCAGCGCAAAGAGGCCTACGCGCGGGAACAGCAGATCACCGTGCAGAGCGAACTCGACGCGGCGAATGCCGCACTCGCCCAGCAGGAATTCCAGCTCTCCCGGCTCACCCCCAGCGCCGAAGCGGCCGGGCAACTGTGGTTCCAGCTGTCGGCGCTGGCCGAACGTGTCAACGCCACCACCCGTATCGCCGGTGACCGGGCCCGCCACCTCGATACCGCGCCCACCACGAACACCGGCCGCGATCCCGATCAGCTCGAGGCCGAGGCCGACCGGGTCGAGGCGGAGGAGGCCGAGCTCCGCGAGGCGGTCGAGATGGCCGCGGAAACCTTGGAGGCCGCCCGCGACGGGCTCGCCGAACGCGAACACGCCGCCAAAGCGGCCGAACAGGCACATCTGGCCGCTGTGCGGGCCATCGCCGACCGCCGGGAAGGTCTGGTGCGGCTTTCGGGCCAGGTCGAGAACCTGCGCACCAAGGCACAGTCGTTCGACGCCGAGATCGTCCGGTTGACCACCTCGATCACCCAGGCCCGGGACCGCGGGGCCGAAGCGCAGCGCGAATACGACAGTGTGCAGGACGAACTGGCCGAACTGGACGCCGGGGAAGCCGGGCTCGACGCACAGCACGAACATGCCGTCGAGGCGCTCGACCTCGCCGATCGCCGGGTCACCGAACTACGTGCCGAGGACCGGGACGCCGGACGGCGGGTGGCCTCGCTGACCGCGCGGATCGAAGCGCTCGGCATGAACCTGGCCAGCCGCGACGGCGCCGCCTGGCTCACCGAGAACCAGCCGGCCGGGCTGCTGGGACCGCTGTCGGAGCTACTGAGCGTGCACGCGGGGTACGAGGCCGCGGTCGCGGCGGTGCTCGGTCCGGTGGCCGAAGCGGTCGTCGCCGATACCGGGGAGACGGCGGTGAGTGCCGTACGGGCGCTCGGGAAGGCCGATGCCGGCCGGGCCGCGCTGGTCTACGAGGGTGCCGTTGCCGAGACCGGGAGCGATCTCGGCACCGGCCTGCCAGGGGCGGCCCGCCCACTGCGTGAGGTGGTGGACTGCCCGGATTCGGTGCGTGCGGCCGTCCTCGCGCTGACCAGCCGGGTGGTGGTGGTCGACGATCTGGACCGTGCCGCGGAGGTGCTCGCGCAACGCCCGGAACTGCGGGTCGTGACCCGTGAGGGCGATCTGGCGGGCACCGGCTGGCTCATCGGCGGATCCGATCGCGCGCCGAGCCGGCTGGAGATCCAGGCCGAAATCGATACCGCCGAAGCCGAACTGAAGGCGGCCCAGCGGCACGCCGAGGAATTGGAAGCGAGCCTGGCGGGTGCGCTGGAGGAACAGTCCGATCGCAAGGACGCCGTCGATCAGGCCCTGCTGGCCCTGCACGAATCGGACCAGGCTCTCAACGGTATCTACGAGCGGCTCGGCCGGCTCGGTGCGGCCGCGCGGGCCGCGACCGTGGAATCCGAGCGGCTCATCGAGCAGCGGGCGGCGGCCGAGACCGCGCAGGAGGAGGCCGTCACCGCGCTGGCCGAACTCGAGGACCGGCTGCGCCGCGTCGAACTCGAACAGGCCGACACCGACGGCGATACCGCCGACGCCGGCACCGAGGCCGCCGCGCTCGCCCGGGAGGAGGCCGCCGCCGCGCTGGCCGAGGCCCGGGCCATGGAGGTCGAGGCGCGGCTGGCAGTGCGCACCGCCGAGGAACGCGCCGAATCGGTGCGCGGTAAAGCGGATTCACTGCGCCGCGCCGCCCGCGCCGAACGGGACGCCCGGGCCCGGGCCGAACGCGCCCAGGCGGCGCGGCGGCAGGCGGCGCAGGTCGCGGCGGCGGTCGCCGAATCCGGTGCCGAACTGACCGCCGAACTGGAACGGGTGGTGGCGGCCGCCGCCGCCCGGCGCGACGATCTGGTGCGCCGGCGCACCGAATGCGCCACCGCGGTCGAACAGATCAAGGAACGAGTGCGGGCGCTGAGCACCCAACTCGGGCAGCTCACCGACGCGGTGCACCGCGACGAGGTCGCCAAGGCGCAGGCGGCGTTGCGTATCGAACAGCTCGAGACCACGATCGCCGAACAGTTCGGGATCGCCCTCGACGATCTCATCGCCGAATACGGCCCCGGCGTCCCGCTGCCCCCCAGCGATCTGGAGATGCGCGAATACGAGCAGGCCAAGGAGCGTGGCGAACAGGTCAGCGCCCCGGCCCCAATGCCGTTCGACCGCGCTTCCCAGGAGCGCCGCGCCAAACGCGCCGAAAAGGATCTGGCCACCCTCGGCAAAGTGAACCCGCTGGCGCTGGAGGAATTCGCCGCGCTCGAGGAGCGCTACAACTTCCTGGCGACCCAGCTCGAAGACGTCAAGAAGGCCCGCCAGGATCTGCTGGACGTGGTGGCCGAGGTGGACGCGCGGATCCTGCAGGTCTTCACCGATGCCTACGCCGACGTCGAACGCGAATTCGTGCAGGTGTTCTCCGCCCTGTTCCCCGGGGGCGAAGGCCGGCTGCTGCTCACCGACCCCGGCGATATGCTCACCACCGGTATCGAGGTGGAGGCGCGGCCGCCCGGGAAAAAGGTCAAACGGTTGTCGCTGCTGTCCGGCGGCGAGAAATCACTGACCGCGGTGGCGCTGCTGGTCGCCATCTTCCGCGCCCGCCCGTCGCCGTTCTATGTGATGGACGAGGTGGAGGCCGCGCTCGACGACACCAACCTGCGCCGCCTCATCGGCCTGTTCGAACAGCTGCGCGAGAAGAGCCAGCTGATCGTCATCACCCACCAGAAGCCGACCATGGAGATCGCCGACGCCCTCTACGGCGTCAGCATGCGCGGCGACGGAATCACCCAGGTGATCTCGCAGCGATTGCGTGGGCAGAATCTCGCCCCCGCCCCAGCTGCCGCCCCGACCTGATCGCTCCCGCGACGACGGGCCGGGTAAGCGTCTCGGGATGGCCCCGGCGGCGTGAGTGGTTTCCGGTTCACAGCGGGATGCGCGGCCCCGACCAGAGAGGACCGGGATCGTTGCCGATCCCCACGGATCGCCGCCCTCGCGCCGGTTGATCGGACTGCCCCGGACGATGAATCCGGCGTTCGTCCGCGAGGGCATCGGGCATCCGCTGCGCGGCAGCCCCGCGCCGCTGCTCGGCACGGGTGCCGGAATCGTCGGCGCGCGACCGGTGGCTTCTCTCAGAGCAGGTCGCTGACGTCGTCGGGGACGTCGACCGCGTATTTTCGCAGGATCTCCATCGATATCACTTCCAGGGCATTCTCATGGGTCGCCGCCAGTATCACCGGAGCGGCGACACCGTCCTCGTGCGCGTGCAGCCAGCGCACCGCCACCACACACCACCGGTCTCCGGGCTGGAGGCCGGGAAAATTGTTCTCCGGACGCGGTGTGCTCAGATCGTTGCCGATGGATGCCTGATGCTCCAGGAACTCGGCTGTGACGACCGTGCACACGGTGTGGCTGCCCAGATCCTCCGGGCCGGTGCTGCAGCAGCCGTCCCGGTAGAACCCGGTCAGAGGATCGGTGCCGCACTCTTGTAGCGGACCCCCAAGCACGTTTCGATCGGTCACATCGCCGATCCTATTGGCCTGCCGCGAGAACTTCCGCAGGACAAGAAATCTCACCGGCGGTGTTCGCGGGGCTGAGCTGGGAAAGCGCAGCGCATGGGAGTGCGGCCGGTGATGGCCGCCGCGCGGGCCGGGCGGGGTCGGCGGCGGCCTGCGGCGGCTCTGCAAGGATGGGCGGTGTGAGTGCGCAAGCCTGGATTCTGATCGCAGCGATCGCCGCCGTACTGCTGGTCGCGCTCGTGGCCGGTTTCGTCCGGTACCGACGCGGCCGGGTCTCGCTGACCCCGCCGGCCGAGAAAGGGGAACTGGCCGACCGGTCGGGTGGTTACCAGGCGGCGGGCGGGTTCACCTTCAGTCAAGGCGGGCAGGGCGCCACCGCCGCACCCGCACGCCCGAGTCCACCCGCGCCGCCGAGTCCCACTGAGCGGACGGATACCGAGGGCCAGCCCCATATCGGTGACGACGCCGCGGTACCGCGCGACGCCCCGCGCAGGGGTATCACCGATGTCCGGCTGCCGGATACGGTCGACACCGCCACCGCGCCGCCGGCCGAGCCCGGGGCGGCCGCGCCCACCACGGATTCCGCGGCGCCGGAAGCGCCGCCGGCCACGCCAGGGGAGGCCGCTGCCCCGGAGAAGCCTGCGTCACCCACCGCCGCCGACGCGGCCGCACCCGCCCGGCCCGATGCGCTACCGAAGGGCGCCGATACCGCGGCTCCGCAGGACACCGGCCCGGCGGCGCCACCGGACACCGGCACGACAGCGTCGCAAGGCACCGGCACGGCGGCTCCGCAGGACACCGGGGGTACCGCGTCCGCCGACACCGGCACCTCGACGCCGCCCGAGGCCGAACCTGCCGCTGCTACAGAATCCGGGTCGACAGCTCGGCCGGAGAACGGCGTGAGCGGCACCGCCGCGGGCGCTACCACCGCACCGGATACCGGCACCGCACCGGCGCAGCCCGCCGACCGGCCGGCCACGGCACCGCCCGTTACGCCACCGCCTACCGGCGAGGCCCCTGTGGTGGCCCCCGATACCGCGGCCGGGGCGCACCTCGTGCCGGATGTCGAGGAGATCGCGCCCACTTCCGGCCGGCTGACCAAACTACGCGGCCGGCTGTCACGGTCGCAGAATGCCGTCGGCAAGAGCCTGCTGGGCCTGCTCGGCGGCGGCGACCTCGACGAGGAATCCTGGGAAGAGGTCGAGGACACGCTGATCCTCGCCGATATCGGTACCGCCGTCACCACCGTCATCGTGGAGCGGCTGCGCGAGGAGATGGCGGCCCGCAGCGTGCGCACCGCCGACCAGGCGCGGGCGGTGCTGCGCGATGTGCTGATGGAATCGCTGCGGCCCGAACTCGACCGTTCCGTCCGGGCCCTGCCGCATGCCGATCATCCGTCGATCCTGCTCGTGGTCGGCGTCAACGGCACCGGCAAGACGACCACCACCGGCAAACTGGCGCGGGTGCTGGTCGCCGACGGCCGGCGCGTACTGCTGGGCGCGGCCGATACCTTCCGCGCCGCCGCGGCCGACCAACTCCAGACCTGGGGCGAACGGGTCGGCGCGGAAACCGTCCGGGGTAAGGAAGGCGCCGATCCGGCCGCCGTGGCCTTCGACGCGGTGACCACCGGAATCGAGTCCGGGGTGGACGCGGTGCTCATCGACACCGCCGGCCGGCTGCACACCAAGACCGGGCTGATGGACGAACTCGGCAAGGTCAAACGGGTGGTGGAGAAGAAGGCGTCGGTGGACGAGGTGCTGCTGGTGCTGGACGCCACCGTCGGGCAGAACGGGCTCATGCAGGCCCGTATCTTCGCCGAGGTCGTCGATATCAGCGGCGTCGTGCTGACGAAACTGGACGGCACCGCCAAGGGCGGGATCGTCTTCCAGATCCAGCACGAACTCGGTGTCCCGGTGAAACTCGTCGGCCTCGGCGAGGGCGCCGATGATCTCGCTCCGTTCGAACCGGCCGCCTTCGTCGACGCATTGCTCGGCTGACCGGGCCGGCGGCCGGGGTGTCCAGCCACCATGACACCGCGGCCGCCGATTGCCTCACCGTTGCCGTGCCGGCGACCTCACACACCCCGGTGACCGGCGCGTTCGGCGGCGGCAACACACTCGAAACAAAACGGCGCGATCCATTCACCTAGGTGAAACACCGGGGCGTCACGGATGAAACACCGAATGAGGACCCTTCTGTAGCGGGCCCGAAGTCGTGCAGGCGGCGGGCCGGAAGATGAGGGAGGTAACTGGTGGAAACCGTGATCGGAGCGCCCAATGCCGGCGATACCGCATGGATATTGACGAGCGCCGCGCTCGTACTGCTGATGACACCCGGCCTGGCGTTCTTCTACGGCGGTATGGTCCGTGGCAAGAACGTGCTCAACATGATCATGATGAGCATCAGCGCGATGGCCGTCGTCACAGTGCTCTGGGTGCTGTACGGCTTCTCGGTCGCCTTCGGGACCGACAAGGGCGGCCTACTCGGGGATCCGGGTCAGTTCTTCGGCCTGAAGACGCTGATCGCCGGTTTCGGTGACGAATCGGCGGGTGTCCCGCTGATCGGGAACATCCCGGCGACCGTCTTCGTCGCCTTCCAGGCGATGTTCGCGATCATCACCGTCGCACTGATCTCCGGTGCGGTCGCCGACCGGCTGAAGTTCAGCGCATGGCTGGTGTTCAGCGCCATCTGGGCCACCGTGGTGTATTTCCCGGTCGCGCACTGGGTCTGGGGTGGCGGCTGGATCATGGAGAAGGTCGAGGCCATCGACTTCGCCGGTGGTACCGCCGTCCACATCAACTCCGGCGCCGCCGCCCTTGCGCTGGCGATCGTGGTCGGTAAACGCGCCGGCTGGCCGAAAACCCCCTTCCGGCCGCACAACCTGCCGTTCGTCATGCTGGGCGCCGCGCTGCTGTGGTTCGGCTGGTTCGGGTTCAACGCCGGCTCGGCCGCTGCCGCCGACGGTGTCGCCGGTGCCGCCTTCATCACCACCCTGGTCGCCACCGCCGCCGCGATGATCGGCTGGCTCGTGGTGGAGAAGATCCGCGACGGGAAGCCCACCTCGCTGGGTGCCGCCTCCGGTATCGTCGCCGGCCTGGTCGCCATCACCCCGTCCTGTTCCTCGGTGAACGTGCTGGGTGCGCTGGCCATCGGCGTGATCGCCGGTGTGGTCTGCGCCCTCGCCGTGAGCCTGAAGTTCAAGTTCGGCTACGACGACTCGCTCGATGTCGTGGGTATCCACATGGTCGGCGGTATCCTCGGCACGGTGCTGATCGGCCTGTTCGCCGCTCCCGAGGCGCCCGCGGGTGCCGAGGGCCTGCTCTACGGCGGAAATCTCGAACTGCTGGGCCGGCAGACGCTCGGTGCGGTCGCGGTGCTCGTGTACTCCTTCGTGATCGCGCTGATCATCGCCTACGCGATCAAGTTCACGATCGGGCTGCGCGCCGATGCCGAAGCGGAGTCCAACGGTATGGACGACTCCGAACACGCGGAAACGGCATACGATTTCGCTGCACTGGGTGGTACCGCACGTTCGGCCGGCAAGGAGGCATGAACCCCATGAAACTGATCACCGCAATCGTCAAACCGTTCACGCTCGAAGACGTCAAAACCGGTCTGGAACAGGCGGGCGTATTCGGTATGACCGTGAGTGAGGTCCAGGGCTACGGCCGGCAGAAGGGCCATACCGAGGTCTATCGCGGCGCCGAGTACTCGGTCGATTTCGTTCCCAAGGTGCGGGTCGAGGTCGTGGTCGACGACGCCATGGTGGACCGGGTCGTGGACCTGATCGTCGACGCCGCGCGCACCGGCAAGATCGGCGACGGCAAGGTCTGGGTCTCCCCGGTCGAGACCATCGTCCGGGTCCGCACGGGCGAACGCGGCACCGACGCGCTATAGAGCCGCTGCCGCACCGGCAGCGGGTGTAAACGACGACAGCGGCCCCGCTCCCACCGTTACCGGTCGGGGCGGGGTCGCCTGTGTGAACGGGTGGTGGTTTGGTTGGGTGAGGACCGGCAGAAGCGGGAACACGGGCGGGCCGCCGCACCGCAGGGGAAATCCGCGGAACTGTCGCAGGGGGCCGCCGATCTGGTTCGCGCCCGTGATCAGTTGCTCGGCGGCGGGCAGCCGCGGCATCCGCGCCTGGACGCCGAATCCCTGCGTTCGGCCCTGGTGGACCTGTACGAACTGTGGCTCACCGGTAAGGGCACCGAAATCGGGATCACGCCGGACAGCGGGCTGGCGATCATGGCGGTCGGCGGACTGGGCCGGCGCGAGATGTTGCCGTACTCCGATCTGGATCTGGTGCTGCTGCACGAGGATATGGATCCGCAACGGGTCGCCGAGATCGCCGACCGGCTCTGGTATCCGCTGTGGGACGCCCACATCAAACTCGACCACAGTGTGCGCACCGTCCCGCAGGCGATGAAGGTGGCCGCCGGGGATCTGGTCGCCGCGCTCGGCATGCTGGACGCCCGGCATATCGTGGGTAATCCCGACCTCAGCGACCGGATCATCGCCGGTATCCGCAAGGAGTGGCGGCGCGATATCCGGGGCCGCTTCGACGAACTGGTCGGCGGGGTCCGCGCCCGCTGGGAACGCAGCGGCGAGGTCGCTCACCGCACCGAACCCGACCTCAAGAACGGCCGCGGCGGGTTACGCGATATCCAGCTGCTGGACGCGCTGGCCATCGCGCAGCTGACCGACGCCATGCCCGGTCTGGGGCCGGACGCACCGGGCGGCGGTCTGGCGCAGGCACATCGGCGGCTCCTGGATGTCCGCACCGAACTGCATCGGGTCGCGGGCCGGTCGCGCGACCAGTTACGCGCCCAGGACGCCGACGAGATCGGCGCGGCGCTGCGTATCGGCGACCGTTTCGATCTGGCCCGCACTCTCAGCGACGCGGCACGCACGGTCGGGTATTCGGTGGATGTCGGTTTACGCACCGCCGGTAACGCGCTACCCCGCCGAGGCCTGGCCCGTTTGCGGCGGATGCCGGTCCGCCGGCCCCTGGACGAGGGTGTGGTCGAACACGCGGGGGAGGTGGTGCTGGCCCGCGACGCCCGGCCGCAGCGCGATCCCGGCCTGGTGCTGCGGGTGGCGGCGGCGTCCGCGCAGACCGGTCTGCCGATGTCGGCGACCACCTTGAACCGGCTCTCCGAGGACGCCCCCGAACTGCGCGAACCGTGGCCCAAGGACGCTCTCAACGATCTGCTGGTCCTGCTCGGCGCCGGCCGCGGGGTGATCGACGCGGTGGAAGCGCTGGACCGTACCGGCCTGTGGGGCAGGCTCCTTCCGGAATGGGGTGCGGTCCGCGACCTGCCGCCGCGCGACGCCCTGCACATCTGGACCGTGGACCGGCATTCGGTGGAAACCGTCGCCTACGCGAGCGCGCTGAGCACCCGCGTCGCCCGGCCCGACCTGCTCGCACTCGGGGCGCTGCTGCACGATATCGGCAAGGGCCGCACCGAGGATCACTGTGTGGTCGGCGCCGAACTGGCCACCCAGATCGGCCGCCGGATGGGGTTGTGGCCGTCGGATGTGCAGGTTCTCAGTGCGCTGGTGCGTCATCACCTGCTGCTCCCCGATGTCGCGACCCACCGCGATATCGACGACCCCGCCACGGTGCAGTACGTGGCCGATGCGCTCGAACACGACCCGCGCCGGCTCGAACTGTTGCACGCGCTGGCGGAAGCGGATTCGCTGGCCACCGGCCCGGGTGTATGGGGCGAGTGGAAAGCGACCCTGATCGGGGAGCTGGTCCGCCGCTGCCGCACCGTGATGGCCGGTGAGGAACTCCCCGAACCCGAACCCATCCCCGACGAGTTGCTGGCTCGCGCGGCCGTCGGCGGTGTGCATGTCGAATTGACCCAGGGGGACGGTAAATACAGCTACCTCGCCACCGTGATCGCCCCGGATACTCCGGGTTTGCTGGCCGACACCGCCGGGGTCCTGGCGTTGCACTCGCTGCGAGTGCTCTCCGCCTCGGTGGGTGGCGCGGGAAACTCGGCGATCAACACCTTCGTGGTGACACCGACCTTCGGCGCCCCGCCGGACGCGGGCCTGCTGCGTCAGGAACTCAAACGCGCGACAGCCGGTGAACTCGATGTGCGGGCGGTTTTGGCCGCGCGGGAACGCGATACGCCCGGCGCGGCCCGCTACGCCCAGGCCGAACCCCGCCTGCTGTGGACGCCGGCGCCGGTCGACGGCCAGTTCCTGCTGCAGTTACGGGCCGAGGACCGAATCGGTTTGCTGTGCCGGCTGTCCGCGGCGCTGGCGGCCGCGGGTGCCGATGTGCGCTGGGCCAAGGTGGTGACCATGGGATCGTTCGTCGTCGATGTCTTCTGCGTGGATCTGGGCGAGGACAGCGGTCCGCAGCGGCTCGCCGCGATCGAAACCGCCGTGCTGGCGGAGGTTCCGCGCCCGGCCCCGCGTAAACCGCCGGAGCCGGAACGCACCTGACCGGGCCGTCCCCCACCCGGGCGGGTCGGTGGGTTTCGCGTGGTCACGGTGCCGAAGGTCACCGTTGCGCGTCGATTGCCCTGCAGTTGCTAACGGATCCGGAGCCGGGCCGTCCTCGGCCCCTACGATTCGGGAGTCAGCTGTCGCGCTCATGAGGGGAGCAGGTCGGTGGCAATCCAAGTGGTGACTTCGTCGATCATGACCAGCGATATGACCCCTCATATCGCCCGATGTGTGGGTGAGGCCTACTGGGTGGTGACCTGGCTGCCCGGGCGGACTCTCACCGAGGATCAGGCGATGGCGGCCATGAACGTGGCCGCCGCCGTCGCGACCACCGGCGTCCCCCCGGACGACGACTGGTCGCAGCTGGACTCCCTGGCCCGGGGCCTCGGCCTCACCGGCCGGGAAGCGGCCTATCTCGTCGCCGTGGAACAGCACGACTATCAGCGCGGTTTCTCCACACCCGCGCCGGGCTGACCGGCCGCGCCGGGTTCCGGCGCCGCGACCTTCCCGAGTACAGTGCGGGCACCGACAGTGCGTGCCGGGTCACGCCTGGGCGCCCGCTACGCTGGGACCTCCCATTACCCTGGGACTCAGTGATGACACTCGAGATCAGGAGCGCGCCAGGTGTTCGAATCCCTTTCCGACCGGTTGACCGGTGCCCTGAAGGATCTTCGCGGTAAGGGACGTCTGTCGCCGGCCGATATCGACGCCACCTGCCGGGAGATCCGCCTGGCGTTGCTGGAGGCCGATGTCGCGCTGCCGGTGGTACGCGGTTTCATCGCCCGGATCAAGGAGCGCGCCAAGGGTGCGGAGGTCTCGGCCGCCCTCAACCCGGCCCAGCAGGTAGTCAAGATCGTCAACGAGGAACTGGTCGGGATCCTCGGCGGGGAGACCAAGCGGATCACCCTCGCCAAGACTCCGCCCACCGTGATCATGCTCGCGGGCCTGCAGGGCTCCGGTAAGACCACACTCGCCGGCAAGCTCGCCAAATGGTTGCGTGACCAGGGGCATCAGCCGCTGCTGGTGGCCTGCGATCTGCAGCGGCCGGGTGCCGTCACCCAGCTGCAGGTGGTGGGTGAACGCGCGGGTGTCTCGGTGTTCGCGCCGCATCCCGGTACGTCGATCGGCGGTGGGGAGAACGCGCTCGGCGTCACCGCGGCCGATCCGATCAAGGTCGCCGAATCCGGCGTCGCCGAGGCCCGTGCCAAACAGTTCGACGTGGTGATCGTCGATACCGCCGGCCGCCTCGGTATCGACGCAGAACTGATGGCGCAGGCCGCCGGGATCCGCGACGCGGTGCAACCGGACGAGACCCTGTTCGTCCTCGACGCCATGATCGGCCAGGACGCCGTCTCCACCGCCGAAGCGTTCCGCGACGGTGTCGGGTTCACCGGTGTCGTGCTCACCAAACTCGACGGTGACGCCCGCGGCGGCGCCGCGCTGAGCGTGCGCAACGTCACCGGTGCGCCCATCATGTTCGCGTCCACCGGCGAGAAGCTCGAAGATTTCGATGTCTTCCATCCCGACCGGATGGCGAGCCGCATCCTCGGGATGGGCGATGTGCTCACCCTCATCGAGCAGGCCGAGCAGGTCTACGACGCGCAGCAGGCCGAGGAGGCCGCCCGCAAGATCGGCAGCGGTGAGCTCACGCTCGAGGATTTCCTCGATCAGATGCTGGCCATCCGCAAACTCGGCCCCATCGGCAACCTGCTCGGGATGCTGCCGGGCGCCGGGCAGATGAAGGATGTCCTGGCCCAGGTCGACGATAAACAGCTCGACCGGGTGCAGGCGATCATCCGCGGTATGACGCCGGCCGAACGGGAGAATCCGAAGATCATCAACGCCTCCCGCCGGCTGCGTATCGCCAACGGGTCGGGAGTGCAGGTTTCGGATGTGAACCAGCTGGTCGACCGGTTCTTCGAGGCCCGCAAGATGATGACGGCGATGGGCCGGCAGATGGGCATGCCCGGCGGAAATCGCCGCAGCAAGAACCGCAAGGGCGGTAAGAAGGGCAAGAAGGGCGGTCGCGGGCCGACCCAGCCGAAGATGCGTGGCGGGTTCCCGGGGATGCCGGGTATGCCCGGTGGGGGCGGTATGCCGGATCTGTCGAATATGCCGCCCGGTCTCGACCAGCTGCCGCCCGGGCTGGAGAACTTCGATCTCTCGAAGTTCAAGTTCCCGGACAAGTGATCCGGCGGTAGACCGCAGCGACGTCGCCGCCCCGTTGTGCAGGCCGGGCGGCGCAGGTGCGCGGACAGCTGCGCCCGCGGTGCCGTATCGCCTGCGTGATCGCGGCACGGCTCGTCTCCCCTGAGCGGTTCGGCCTGCTCAGGGGAGACGCCGGCTCAGTGCTTGCGGCGCCGCGCCAGTAGCAGTGCCCCGGCGAACGCCGCCACTGCCACCACCACGGCGCCCGCGAGGGCAACCCACACCAGCGGGGATACCTCACTATCGGCGGTTTCCCCGGCTTGCGCGACCGCGTCGCCGGGGGCCACCTGCTTCGAGTTCTCGCCGAATGTCGCCTCGCCCGCGGCATCGCCGTCCGCGTACTGCGGCCCGGGTTCCGGCTCGCCGGTGACAGCGACCTCCAGCTCGATCGGCACCGGCGCGACGGCGCGGGTGCTGTGGATCGTCGGACTCAGTTTGACCGCTATGTAGTGCCAGCCCGCGACAGCTTGATCGGCGACCGCGCCGCGTTCTTCCCGGTTGCGATAGCGGATAGGGGCGGTCGCGAGCGCCGGATCGTTGCTCGGCAGGGTTTTCTCGGTGCCCGCGTAGGAGTTGGTGTCGGAGTCGAGTTCGGCACGGTACGGGTTGTAGAGCGAGGTCGCGATATTCGAGGTGTACTCGCTGCCTTCCTCGGAACTGTTGCCGAACCGCACCCGGTAGGCCAGCCCCTGGCCCCAGTCCACCTTCACCCGGTAGAAGACGAACTCGCCGCGCTGGACGGTATCGGTGTAGCGGCCGGTACCCGGCAGATCCGCCGCGACATTGAACGAACCGCCACCGACGACCGGCACGACAGGCGTCATGGGTGCGGTGAACTCCACCGGCTGGGTCACCGCCGCGGGACCGGGGTCGGTGACCGCCGGTTCCACGCCGATGTTCAGCTCGATCGGCAACTGTGCGGGCGCGCCGTCGGAGATATGTGCCCATTCGAGCGCGAAATAGTAGCGGCCGCCACCCCGGCAATTGTCCCTACTCGCGCTACCGGAATCGGCTTCGGCGGCACCTCGCCAGGCACTGCTGACCGTCAGCGCCACCCCGTCGATGGAACGGGTCGCCAGCTCGCTTTCCAGGCTGTGGCAATCCTGGCCCTCGGCGCCGTAGACCCGCAGATCGAGCCGGTTGTTCGACGTGGACGCGTCGCCGTTGCCGCGGGGGAACGACACCGTACCGCTGAAGTACGCGGTCGCACCGTCGGGTACATCCACGGCGTAGTACTGCGTTTTCTTCTGCCCGACCACGTCCAGATACTGCCCGGGCCCGGCCACCGGAGCCTCTCGCCAGCCCGGCGCGCCTGTCAGGGGCAGCCCGACCGGTGCGTAGCTGCGCAGAGCGACGGCGCTGACCCGAGGCAGCACCTGCCCGAGTGTCGCGCCGTCGGCCGCATCGGTGTAGGTGCCGCCGGTGCTCTGGGCGATACAGGTCAACTGCGCGCGCGAGGCATCGTCGACCCCGAAACCGATGGCGTGCATCACGATCTCGTTCGCCTGGGCGCTGAGTTCGCGCGCGACATCACAGGGGTCCGGGGGTGCGCAGGTATCGAGACCGTCGGAGACCAGCACGATCGAGCGCGGTCCCTCCTGGGGCAGTGCGGCGGCGGCAGCCCGCAGCGAGGCGCCGATCGGGGTGTAGCCACGGGGGACGATCCGATCCGTCGCCGCGGTCAATGCCGGCTTGTCGATGGTTTCGGCCGGGTGCAGGATCTGCACGTCCTGGCAGCCCGCGGCCTTCTCCGCATCCGAGTTACCGGTGCCGGTGCCGTAGGCGGAGAGGCCGACTTTCGCGTTGTCCGGCGCCGCGGTGACGAAACTGCGGACGGCGTTCTTGGCCGCGTCCATCTTGGTACCGCCGCCGGGATCGGCCGCCAGCATCGAACCCGATGCGTCCAGTACCAGCATCGTCGGGGCGTACTCCGTCCCGGCCTGGGGCGACTGCTGCGCGAGCGCGGGCATCGCGACCGGTACCGAGGCGATCACCGCCGCTGCCGCCGCGGCGAGGACTCTGTTCAGAAACAACACGCTGTCCGTACTCCCGATCGTTGCCGCCGCGCGGACAGCGCGACCCAGCGGACACTACGCACGCGCACCACGGCCCGCCACCGGGCGGTACGGTTGTCCGGTAGTCACGGTATTCCCGATCGACGGGTCGCTGCCGGGCACCGGCGGCCCGGCGGAGCGGATGCGATTTCGATGCCGGGACCTGCGTCTGGCAGAATGGTCGATCGTCCTTCCGGACAGTGTCAGCCCGTCTCCGGTTACGTACCGCGCGGCGGTCACACACTTCATTCGCAAAACCGGGCTCGCGAACCGCGTGAGTCGCTGAATTGCGCCGTGACCACAATGAAAGGCAGATCAGCAGATGGCTGTTCGCATCAAGCTCACCCGTATGGGCAAGATCCGCAACCCGCAGTACCGCGTCGTCGTCGCGGACGCCCGCACCCGCCGTGACGGCCGGGCCATCGAGTCCATCGGCAAATACCACCCCAAGGAAGAGCCCTCGCTGATCGAGATCGATTCCGAGCGGGCCCAGTACTGGCTGGGTGTCGGCGCGCAGCCGACCGAGCCCGTGCAGCGGCTGCTGGAGATCACCGGCGACTGGCAGAAGTTCAAGGGCCTGCCGGGCACCGAGGGCACCCTCAAGGTCGCCGAGCCCAAGCCGTCCAAGCTGGACCTGTTCAACGCCGCGCTGGCCGCCGCCGACAACGAGCCCACCACCGAGGCCGTGACCCCCAAGAAGAAGGCCAAGAAGGACAAGGAAGAGGCCGCCGAGGCGACCGAATCCGGTGAGTCCGCCGAGGCTGCCGAGTAATGAGCGTCGTCGTCGCCGATGCCGTGGAACATCTGGTTCGCGGTATCGTCGCCAATCCCGATGATGTCCGCGTCGAGCTGATCACCGGCCGGCGCGGGCGCACCGTCGAGGTGCACGTCCACCCCGACGACCTGGGCAAGGTCATCGGCCGGGGCGGCCGCACCGCGACCGCGCTGCGCACCCTCGTCGCCGGTATCGGCGGCCGGGGTATCCGGGTCGACGTGGTCGACACCGATCAGTAGATGGAACTCGTAGTCGGCCGGGTCGCCAAATCGCACGGCGTGCGCGGCGAACTGGTCGTCGAGGTACGCACCGACGAGCCGGAGGCGCGTTTCGCGCCCGGTTCGTCGCTGCGCGGCCGGGCGCCACGCTCGAACGAGGTCCGTGAATTCACCGTGGAGTCGGCCCGAGAGCATTCGGGCCGGCTTCTGGTGCAACTGGCCGGGATCACCGATCGGGGTGCGGCGGACGCCCTGCGCGGGACATTGTTCCTGGTGGACAGCGAGGATCTCGGCCCGTCGCAGGACCCGGACGAGTACTACGACCACGAACTCGAGGGCCTGCGCGTGGAACTGACCGACGGCACCGCTGTCGGGACCGTCCTCGAGGTGCTGCATTCCGCGGCCGGTGAACTGCTGTCGGTCCGCGCCGCCGAGGGGGGTCGCGAAATCCTGATCCCGTTCGTCACCGCCATCGTGCCGACGGTGTCGATCGCCGACGGGCTGATCGTGATCGACCCGCCCGAGGGTCTGCTGGATCCCGAATGAGGTGCTCGTCGTGAAGATCGACGTGATCACGATCTTCCCGGAGTATCTGGAGCCGTTGCGCACCGCGTTGCTGGGCAAGGCCATCGACAAGGGCTTGCTGTCGGTCGACGTCCACGATCTGCGCCGCTGGACCCACGATGTGCACAAATCCGTGGACGATTCGCCCTACGGCGGCGGCCCCGGCATGGTCATGAAGCCCACCGTCTGGGGCGACGCCCTCGACGAGGTATGCCCCGACGACGCCCTGCTCGTTGTCCCGACCCCGGCCGGTGCCCCCTTCACCCAGGCCACGGCCACCCGCTGGGCCGGCGAACGACATCTGGTCTTCGCCTGTGGTCGCTACGAGGGAATCGATCAGCGGGTATTCGACGACGCGGCCCGCCGGGTCCGGGTCGAAGAGGTCAGTATCGGCGACTACGTCCTCATCGGCGGTGAGGCCGCGGTGCTCGTCATCACCGAAGCGGTGGTGCGCTTGATTCCGGGTGTGCTCGGCAATCAGCAATCGCACGAACAGGATTCGTTCTCCGACGGGCTACTCGAAGGACCCAGCTACACCCGCCCGGTGAGCTGGCGCGGTCTCGAGGTCCCGCCGATCCTGCTGTCCGGTGACCACGCCAAGATCGCGGCATGGCGCCGGGAACAGGCGCTGCTCCGCACCCGTGACCGCCGCCCGGATCTACTGCCCGGAGACAACTGATCGGGCCGGGGCGCCGCGGACACCGAACGGGATTCGCCGGGTGAGCAGGACTCACCAGCGGGCGCTCCGGGGTGTGCGGCACCGCATCCGATGCGGCCCCGAAACCCGCGCCGAGACCGCGGTCGTCTGCTGCCGGACCCCGGGTGAACGATCGTGTCGCGCGGTAGTGCGGCCGCGCGACACGGCGGTGCGGCCCGCTCAGGTTCAGGTGATCGATCATCCACCCGCCGTCGCGCGGCCCCGCTGGGTACGCCGCTCGCCGGGGTCGTGCCGAGTCGAGCCTGCTCTGCTTGCGCCATCGTTGTTTCCCGCCGAGTTGATCGAAGCCGCCGGGCAGGGATCGCGGGGCCGCCGCAGTGGGGCGGCCCCGAGACCGGGAGTGCAAAGCGGTACGACGAGCTGACGGGTCGGGTTGCCGGTGGCCGGCTCAGGGGATCAGGCGGAAGCGCCGGGCAGTGACCACTGCCTCGTGCCGGGAGCCGGCGTCGAGTTTGTGCATGGCGCTGCGCAGATAGCTTTTCACTGTCTCGGGGCCGAGGGAAAGGCGTTGGGCGATCGCCTGATTCGAGCAGCCCAGTGCGACCTGTACCAGGACGTCGATTTCGCGGCGGGACAGCCGGGGAGCCTCGGGCCCGGGCTCGCCGCACAGGGCCCGGGTCAGTTTGTCCCCGAGTGCGCGCAGAATTGTGCGTACTTGCTCGTCGGCGGTGGACGTTTCGGCAAGGGTGCGTAGTTCCGCCTGGACCGCCCGCATTTCCTCGGCGAGCGCGCCATCGGTGGCGGGTGCCGGTGCCGCGGCGTTCAACAGTCGTAGCCGCCGGTCCACCTCGTCGCGGATGGTGATCTCCGTGGCCAACCGGCGACCGGCCTGCAGCAGCGCCTCGGCCGTGCGTCCGCCGATCGGCCCGGATCCGCGCGTGGCCGCGTACAGCACGGCGCGGGAGCGATTCTGCACGACCACCGGAACTGCCACCACCGATCGGATGCCCTCGCTCAGCACCGGGCCGTCGTAGTGATGGGTGATCGACAGGGCGTTGCTGTAGTCGGTCACCGACGCCGGCCGCCGGGAATCGAGGACCTGGCCACCCAGACCGGAGGCGCGGTGTACCGACAGACCACGCAAGCCGTTGGTACGGATCCCGCAGAACTCGCTGAGCAGCAAGGTACCGGCCTGGACTTCCCCGCCGAAGACCACCGGAACCCCGGTGGTGCCCGCGACCCGGCGGATCTCGGCCCGGAGGGCGTCGCCGTCGCGGGGGCGTAACAACGCGGGAGGAGTGGTCATGGAGCTTTCACCCCTTTTCGGGGGTAGTGCCGACAAACTGTGACCTACATCCTATTGCAACACCGGATCGACGACCGAGGAGATGCGAGATGGGTGCCGACCCGAACGCGCGGGTGCGTGAACTGCTGGACACCTACGACCGTGCCGACGCCTGCGCGGCCGAGCTGCTCTGCGACCGGCACCCGGCCGATTCCGTCGCGTTCACCGTGATCGAGAGCGATCTCTCGGCGGCCGATCTCACCTACGGTGAACTGCGCGTACGGTCCGAGCGCTTCGCCGAAGCGCTGGCCGGCCTCGGGGTCGGGCCGGGCGACCGAGTGGCCACGCTGATGTCGAAATCGGCGGACCTCGTGGTGGTTCTGCTGGGTATCTGGCGGCGCGGCGCGGTGCACGTACCGCTGTTCACCGCCTTCGCCCCGCCGGCCATCGCGTTCCGGTTGCAGGCCAGTGGTGCCGCGCTGGTCATCGCCGATCCGGACCAGGCCGGCAAGCTGGCGCCGGGCGGGGATATGCCCGTCGACCCGCCCTGGCAGACGATCGTCGCCGGCGCCACCGATCTCCCGGGCGCACTGCGTATGGACGAACTGCCGTCGGCCGGCGCGGCGGTGGCGCCGGTGACGGTCGGCGGGGACGGTCTGCTCGTGCAGCTGTTCACCAGCGGTACCACCGGAACGCCGAAGGGCGTGCCGATTCCGGTCCGCGCGCTGGCGTCCTTCCACGCCTATCAGGAGTTCGCGCTCGATGTCCGCCCCGGCGACGTCTTCTGGAACGCCGCGGACCCCGGCTGGGCCTACGGCCTCTACTACGCCATCCTCGGCCCGCTGGTGTCGGGCACCCGGAGCCTGCTGCTGCACGCCGGTTTTTCCCCGGAGCTCACCTGGGAGGTGCTGCGCCGGTTCGGGGTCACCAACTTCGCGGCCGCGCCGACCGTCTACCGGGCGTTGCGTGCGGGCTCCGGGGGCCGGCCGGTCCGGCTGCGGCGGGCCTCCTCGGCCGGTGAACCGCTGACACCGGAGGTGGTCGCGTGGTCGGCCGAAGCGCTGGGGGTCGCGGTCCGCGACCACTACGGCCAGACCGAACACGGCATGGTGATCTGCAATGCCTGGCACGACGACCTGAACGCGGTGGCCCCGGCCGGTTCGATGGGCAGGGCGCTGCCCGGCTGGGAATGCGCGGTGCTCGCCGACGACGCCGATACCGAGGTACCCGCCGGCCAGGTCGGCCGGATCGCGATCGACACCCAGCACAGCGCGCTGCAGTGGTTCCTCGGGTACCTGGACGCACCCGAACGCACCGCGCAGCGCTACACCGCGGACGGCCGCTGGTACCTGACCGGCGACGCCGGATCACGCGACGCCGACGGTTTCTTCCATTTCTCGGCCCGCGACGACGATGTGATCATCATGGCGGGCTACCGGATCGGCCCGTTCGAGGTGGAAAGCGTGCTGGTCATGCACGAGGACGTGGCCGAGGCCGCGGTGGTCGGCCTGCCGGACGAACTCCGCGGCGAGGTATTGGAAGCGTTCGTGGTGCTGCGCGACGGGGTCGCGGCGGATGCCGCCCTGGAAGAACAGTTACAGACCCTGGTGAAGAAGAAATTCGCCGCACATGCCTACCCGCGGCGGGTGCATTTCGTCCTGGGCCTGCCGAAGACCCCCAGTGGCAAGATCCAGCGTTTCCTGCTCCGGGAGCGGGGCAGCGCCGCCACCGGATAGCCACGTCGGCGGCCGCGCACGGTCCCTCGGGGCCGGCCGGGCCGGGCCGGATTCGCCTGTCATCGGGCGAAGGTAGTGTGCGGGTCGTGACGACAGCGCCAGAGACCTCGAGTCCCGACACGATCCCCACCGACTCGGCCCCTTCCACCGGCCCGGCCGTTTCCGGCAGCGTGACCCGGCGCATCGCCGACGAGCTGGCGGTGCGGGAGAACCAGGTCGCCGCCGCCGTCGACCTACTCGACGGCGGATCCACGGTGCCGTTCATCGCGCGCTATCGCAAAGAGGCCACCGGTGGCCTGGACGACGCCCAGCTGCGCACCCTCGAGGAACGCCTGCACTATCTGCGCGAACTCGACGAACGCCGCGCCACCGTGATCGAATCCATCCGCAGCCAGGGCAAACTCGACGAGGCCCTGCACCGGCAGCTGCTGCTGGCCGAGACCAAGGCCCGCCTCGAGGACATCTACCTGCCCTATAAACCCAAGCGCCGCACCAAGGCCCAGATCGCTCGCGAGGCGGGGCACGAACCCGTCGCGGATGCCCTGCTCGGCGATCCGTCCACCGATCCGGCCGGCTATACCACCGAACAACTCGACGGCGCCCGGGCGATCCTGGTCGAACGGTTCGCCGAAGACGCCGATCTGGTCGGCGAACTCCGCGAACTGATGTGGAACCGCGGCCGGGTCACCGCCACGGTCCGCGCCGGGAAGGAAGAGGCCGGCGCGAAATTCGCCGATTACTTCGATTTCGCCGAGGAATTCACGGCCCTGCCCTCGCACCGCATCCTGGCGCTGCTGCGCGGTGAGAAGGAAGAGGTGCTCAGCCTGCACCTCGACCCCGAACCCGCCGATTCCGAACTCGCGCCGGGAGAACGCAGCGTCTACGAGGCGCGTATCGCCCAGCGGTTCGCCATCGCCGACGAGGGCCGCCCCGCGGACAGCTGGCTGCTCGATACCGTGCGCTGGGCTTGGCGGACCAAACTGCTGGTGAGCCTCGGCATCGACACCCGGATGCGATTGCGGCAGGCCGCCGAACGCGATGCGGTGGAGGTGTTCGCCGCCAACCTGCGCGATCTGCTGCTGGCCGCGCCCGCCGGTACCCGCACCACCATGGGCCTGGACCCCGGCTATCGCACCGGCGTGAAGGTCGCGGTGGTCGACGGCACCGGCAAGGTCGTGGCCACCGAGGTCGTCTACCCGCACAAACCGCAGAACCAGACCGAGAAATCGCTGGCCGTACTCGGTGCGCTGGTGGAGCGGTTCGGGGTCGAACTCATCGCCATCGGCAACGGCACCGCCTCCCGGGAAACCGATGCGCTCGCCGCGCAGCTGATCGAACGGATCCCGGGCAACAAGCCGACCAAGATCGTGGTGTCCGAGGCCGGGGCCTCGGTGTATTCGGCGTCGGCCTATGCCTCCCAGGAGCTTCCGGAACTGGATGTCTCGCTGCGTGGCGCGGTGTCCATCGCGCGGCGGCTGCAGGATCCGCTGGCCGAACTGGTCAAGATCGAACCGAAATCCATCGGGGTGGGGCAGTACCAGCACGACGTCTCGGAAACGCTGCTGGCGCGCTCGCTGGGCGCGGTGGTGGAGGACGCGGTGAACGCGGTCGGGGTCGATGTGAACACCGCGTCGGTCCCGCTGCTGTCGCGGGTTTCCGGTATCACCGGTTCGGTCGCGGAAAGTATTGTCGCCCACCGCGACCACAACGGCCCGTTCCGCAGCCGGACCGCTCTGCTGGAGGTACCGCGGCTGGGTCCCAAGGCATTCGAGCAGTGTGCGGGCTTCCTGCGCATCCGCGGCGGTGACAATCCGCTCGACACCTCGGCCGTGCACCCCGAGGCCTACCCGGTGGTGCACCGGATCCTCGACTCCACCGGTAGCGGGATCGCCGAGATCATCGGCAACGCCGGCGTGCTGCGGAGCCTGCGTCCCGCCGATTTCACCGATGAAACCTTCGGCGTGCCGACGGTCACCGATATCATCGGCGAACTCGAGAAACCGGGCCGCGATCCGCGCCCGGAATTCAAAACCGCGGAATTCGCCGCCGGAATCGAGAAGGTCGCCGACCTCGAGCCGGGGATGGTGCTCGAGGGTGTGGTCACCAATGTCGCGGCGTTCGGCGCCTTCGTCGACGTGGGTGTGCACCAGGACGGTTTGGTGCACGTCTCGGCGATGTCGAAGAACTTCGTCCGCGATCCGCGCGAGATCGTCAAATCCGGCGATGTGGTGAAGGTGAAAGTGCTCGAGGTCGATATCCCGCGCCAGCGGATCGGCCTGTCGCTGCGGCTCGACGACGAACCCGGTGCGGGGAAACCGGAACGCGGTCAGGGCCCCGGGGGCGAGCGCGGGCGCGGTTCCGGCGGACGGGACGGTGCCCCGCGCGGCGACGGTGCGGAGCGCGGTGGCCAGGGCCGGGGCGCGAAGAACCGCGGTGGCCAGGGCAACGCGGGTGGTCGCGGTGGTCAGGCCAATGCCGGAGGTCGCGGTGGTCAGGGCAACGGCGGCGGCCGCGGCGGCGACCGCAATCGGGGGCAGGGCCGCGATAATCGGCGGGATAATGCACCTGTGAACGGCGCCATGGCCGACGCACTGCGGCGGGCGGGTTTCGGAAAGTAAGCGGGCATCGTCGCTGAAGGGGGCCGGTATGCGGCAGTGGTGGTCCGAGGACGTCATCGCCGCCGGCCGGCTCCCGCTGCTGTGTTTCCTGGTCGGCTTCATCCTCGGATTCCTGGTGATCCGGATCAGTGTCCGGCTGATCCGGGCCCAGGTGCGCTGGTGGCCGGGCAATCTGAAATCCGGCGGTGTGCACATCCACCACATGGTGTTCGGGGTGGTACTGGTCCTGATCTCCGGGATCGGGATGATCGCCACCGCGGACGACGGTGGTGGTCCGGGCGTCGCGGCGGGGCTGGCGGCGTCCTTCGGCGTGGGTGCGGCGCTGGTCCTGGACGAATTCGCGCTGCTCTACTACCTGCGTGACGTCTACTGGGAGAAACAGGGCCGCACCTCGGTGGACGCGGTCTTCGTCGCGTTGGCCGTGACCGGTCTGCTGCTGCTCGGATTCCATCCCCTGTGGTTGCTCGAGATCAACGGTCTGCGCGATCAACCCGGTATCTGGGTGCGCGTACTGGTCGTGGTGTTCGCCCTGGTGAACCTGGCGCTGGCCGCCGTGGTGATCGCCAAGGGCAAGATCTGGACCGGCCTGTTCGGGATGTTCTTCCTGCCGCTGCTGGTGGTGGGTGCGCTACGGCTGAGCCGGCCCGGGGCGCCGTGGGCGCGCTGGCGCTACGGCAACAACCGGCGGCGGCTGATGTACCGGGCGATCGTGCGGGAACGCCGGTATCGCCGCCCCGTCATCCGGGCCAAGATCTTCGTGCAGGATCTGATCGCCGGGAAACCGGATGTCGAGCACGTCCGGTCGGCGGCCGAGGAGGAGCTGACCCGCCGGGTGGTGCCGGCGCCGCCCGCGCCGCACCGGCATCATCCGCTGCTGCACGACCTGAACAGATGGGCCCACGGTGGTGCGGCGGAAAGCGACGACGACCCGGGCGACCCGCGCACCGGGCCGGGGCCGGTTTCCGGAAGCGACCCCTGATCTGGCACAATGCACGGGTTGCCCTGGGCGCACTCGGCCCGGGCGCATCCCACATTCGGAGCACGAACCGGTCGAGCAACCGTGCCGCCAGGTTCCTCTGTTCGCGCGACCATCAGAAGGATGATCATGAACACCCTTGATTTCGTCGACGAGAGCTCGCTGCGCAGCGATGTCCCCGACTTCCGTCCGGGCGACACCCTCAATGTGCACGTGAAGGTCATCGAGGGCTCCAAAGAACGTATCCAGGTCTTCAAGGGCGTCGTCATCCGGCGCCAGGGCGGCGGTATCCGCGAGACCTTCACCGTGCGCAAGGTGTCGTTCGGTGTCGGCGTGGAGCGCACCTTCCCCGTGCACAGCCCCACCATCGATCACATCGATGTGGTGACCCGTGGCGATGTCCGCCGCGCCAAGCTGTACTACCTGCGGGAGCTGCGCGGTAAGGCCGCCAAGATCAAAGAAAAGCGCTGACCTGCCCCTGGTCACCGACACTCGCGCGCCTCGGCGCGCGGCCGTGACCTCGGCGAACAGCATTAGTAGCCCGGTGCCGCGTATCCGCTGCGGCGCCGGGCTACGCTGTTCGCGTGGCAGACGAGAGTTGGTCGGTATCGGGGTCGGATCCCGCGGACGGGCAGCCGCGCAGGCGCCGGGCGCGGCGGGCCGTCAAAGCGAAGAAGCAACGGCCGTTCTGGCAGGAACTTCCCATCCTGCTGGTGATCGCGGCGGTGATCGCCGCCCTCATGGTGACCTTCGTCGGCCGCCCCTATGTCATTCCCTCGCAATCGATGGAGCCGACCCTGCACGGTTGCGCCGGCTGCACCGGCGACCGGATCTATGTGCAGAAGGTGAGCTACTACTGGAGCGAACCGGAACCCGGTGATGTGGTGGTCTTCGTCGGGCCCCCGTCGTGGAACGGGCACTACCGCTCCATCCGCTCCGACAACACGGTTATCCGCGGCGTACAGAACTTCTTCTCCTTCTTCGGCCTGGTACCGCCCGATGAGAACGACCTGGTGAAGCGAGTGATCGCGGTCGGCGGCCAGACCGTCGAATGCTGCGACGAACAGGGCCGGGTGATGGTGGACGGACAGCCCCTCGACGAGCCCTACGTCGAGGACGACTACCCGTGGACCCCCGGCCAGGCCAACGCTTCCTACCCGGTGGGCCGGGTTTTCGGACCCGTGACCGTTCCCCAGGGCAATATCTGGGTGATGGGCGACAACCGCAACGAATCCGCGGATTCCCGCGCACACGTCGGTGACGAGTTCCAGGGCACCGTGCCGATCGAGAATGTGCGCGGTAAGGCGGTGTTCAAGATCTGGCCGCCGGGCCGGATCGGTCCGATCGAGGGAACGAATCCGCAGGAGAATTGAGTCGGGGCGGATCGAGTTGGCTACGAAGACGCGGATGAAACCGGTACGAGAGCAGAGTTGGCCACCCCGGGTGGTGATGCGCCGGGCGAGCGGGCTGCGGACCCTGGAATCGGCGCTGCACCGCTGCGGGCTCGGCCCGGTCGCCGGGGTGGACGAGGCGGGCCGCGGCCCCAGCGCGGGACCACTCGTCGTCGCCGCCTGTGTGCTCGGCCCGCGGGCGCACGACGCACTGGCCGGGCTCGACGATTCCAAGAAGCTCAGCGAGCCGACCCGGGAGGCGCTGTACCCGGTGATCACCCGGCTCGCGGTGGCCTGGTCGGTCGTCGTGATCCCGGCGGCCGAAATCGACGCCATCGGTATCCACGTGGCGAATATCCAAGGGATGCGCCGGGCCGTCGCCGGCCTCGGCGGCACCCCCGGTTACGTGCTCACCGACGGCTTCAGGGTGCCCGGGCTGCCCGTACCGTCCCTGCCGGTGATCGGCGGCGACGGCACCGCGGCCTGTATCGCGGCGGCCAGCGTGCTGGCGAAGGTCACCCGGGACCGGATGATGGTCGAACTCGATCAGCGGCTCCCGGGGTACGGGTTCGCCGAGCACAAGGGCTACAACACCAACCGGCATATCGAAGCGCTGCGCCGGCTCGGCCCCTGCCCGGAACATCGCAGGTCGTGGCGCAATGTACGGGACTGCACGGTCGAGCCGACGCCGACCGGCGAAATCCTCGCCGAGGCCACCGCGGGGTCCGGCGGAGCGGCCTGAACGGACAACCCGGGCCTTCACCGCACGCACGCCGCCCCCTCGCCGACGGGCTGCTGACCGGCCCACGGTGACATGCGCGGGCAGCATGAGCGATGATGACAACACACGCATGGCGGCGAGAAGGAGGACGTTCCACCCGATGAGTGCCGAGGACCTCGAGAAATACGAAACCGAGATGGAGCTCTCGCTGTACCGGGAGTACAAGGACATCGTCGGTCAGTTCTCGTACGTGGTGGAAACCGAGCGCCGTTTCTATCTGGCCAACTCCGTGGAACTCCGCCCGCAGAACGCCGACGGTGAGGTGTACTTCGAAGTCCGGATGAGCGACGCGTGGGTCTGGGATATGTACCGGCCGGCGCGGTTCGTCAAACACGTCCGGGTCATCACTTTCAAAGACGTCAACATCGAAGAGTTGGAGAAGCCGGACCTGCGGCTTCCGGAGTGACCCGCCGCAGCGATCTTCCCGCCGTGTGTCGGTAGTGCCGGTGCGCGAAGGGAGCCGTGGCTCGTCGGCCCGGCGGTCGCGGTCGGTCGCCCCGGACCGCGACCGGCGCCCGTTCGGGCGGCGGTCCGTCGTCTCCCGGGGCAGTGACTCCCGGGTCGCGCGTACGCGTGGGTCGGCGCGGATGCCACGATGACGCTGGTTGCCCACGTGATCGGTTCGCCGCCACAAGCGACGGCTGGGTGGTCGTGGCGGGAAGCCGGCCTGTGATGAGCGTCGGCAGCCGGCCGACCTGCTGTCCGTACCCGTAATCCACAGGGTGCGGTTATCCACAGGGATAGTGTTTCTGCAGGTCGGCGCGGGATCGGGCGCCCGCTCGCCACGGATGCTGGGTGGGTGGCACACAACACGGCGCTCGGCGCACAAGGGGAGGAACTGGCGGCGCAGTACCTGCAGGCCGCCGGGATGGAAATCGTCTGCCGGAACTGGCGCTGCCGGTACGGCGAACTGGATCTGATCGTCCGGGACGGGCGCATCACGGCATTCGTCGAGGTGAAAACCAGATCGGGTCTCGGCTTCGGGATACCGGCCGAAGCGGTCACCTACGAGAAACAACGGCGGATCCGCCGGCTGGCGCTGCTCTGGCTCACCGAACAGGACGGTCCGTGGCAGCGCATCCGATTCGACGTCGTCTCGGTCCTGCTGTCACGCACCGCCGATCCGGTGATCGAGCACCTCGAGGCGGTGTTCTGATGCCGCTCGGCCGGGCCTGCTCGATCGCGGTCCGCGGGATCGACGGGCAGGTCGTGGAAATCGAGGCCGATATCGGGCAGGGCCTGCCGTCGGTGCACTTGGTGGGTCTGCCGGACACCTCGCTGCAGGAATCGCGGGACAGAGTGCGTGCGGCGGTGGCCAATACCGGCGAGAAATGGCCGGACGGCCGGGTGATACTGGCGCTGTCGCCTGCGACGCTTCCGAAAGTGGGATCGACATATGATCTTGCGCTGGCGATCGCGGTGCTGGATGCGGCCGATATCGTGCCGTCGAGCCGGCTCGCCGGGACCGTGCTGCTCGGGGAATTGGCGCTCGACGGCCGGCTGCGGCGTGTGCGGGGAATTCTGCCCGCGGTGCTCGCGGCCCGCCGGGCGGGCCGGAAAACGGTGGTCGTCCCCGAGGAGGCGCTGTCCGAGGCGGGTCTGGTCGCGGGGATCCGGGTGCTCGGGGCGCCGACCCTGCGCGCCACTCTCGACTGGTTACGTGGCGAGCGGGAACTCGCCGAATCGGGGCCGCTTTCGCCCCGGCAGGTACCTCCTACCGGGGATCTGCGCGATGTCGCGGGTCAGCACGAGGCCCGGTGGGCGCTGGAAGTGGCCGCGGCCGGCGGGCATCACCTGCTGCTGACGGGCTCGCCCGGGATCGGTAAGACGATGCTCGCGCAGCGGCTGCCCGGTGTACTTCCGCCGCTGTCGGACAACGAGTCGCTGGAGGTCACCGCCATCCATTCGGTCGCCGGCACCCTGTCGGACGAACAGCCGTTGATCACCACACCCCCGTTCGTCGCACCCCACCATTCGACCTCGGTCAGCGCCATGGTCGGCGGCGGATCGGGGTCGGCGCGGCCGGGTGCGGTCAGCCGCGCCCACCGGGGTGTGCTGTTTCTCGACGAATGCGCCGAAATCGGTGCCAAGGTGCTCGAGGCGATGCGTACGCCGCTCGAAGAAGGGGAAGTCCGCATCGCCCGCCGGGACGGGGTCGCGCGGTTCCCGGCCCGGTTCCAGCTGATCCTGGCGGCCAACCCCTGTCCCTGCGCCCCCGCCCGCGATGTGGACTGCATCTGCGCGCCGCTGGCCCGGCGCCGGTACCTGGGCAAGCTGTCGGGTCCGCTGATGGACCGCATCGATATCTGGTTGCAGATGCATCCGATGTCCACTGCCGGGCTCGCGGCCGCGGAATCCGAGGACAGCGCGACGGTCCGCGCGCGGGTCACGGCCGCCCGCTCGGCCGCCGCCGCCCGCTGGCGCGAGTTCGGCTGGCGGACCAACGGGGAGGTGCCCGGCCATGTACTGCGGCGGCAATTCCCGCTACCCGGGGAGGCCACCGCACCGGTCGAGGCGGCGCTGCGGCTGGGGCGGATCTCGGCGCGCGGTGCCGACCGCGCGCTCCGGGTCGCCTGGACGATCTGTGATCTGCGCGGCGGTGACGTGCCCAGCGCACACGACGTCATGCAGGCGCTCAACTTCCGCCAGCGGGGCACCCAGTGATGCCGGGCGGGCCCGGAACGCCGGCGGCGCAGGGGGCCGCCGATGATTCCGGCCGCAGACAGCTCGCCTGGGCCTATCTGTCCCGCGTGGTGCTCGGCCCGTGCCCGGCGCTCACCGCGCTGATCGAGTCGGTCGGCGTGGTGGAGGCAGCGCGCGCCGTGCGGGAACGGGAACTGCCGCAGGTTCTGCACGCGGCCACGGCGCAGCGCCGTACCCAGGATCTGGCCGTCCGGGACCTGGAAACGATGGCGGCGCTGGGTGGCCGGCTGATCACCCCGGACAGCCCGGAGTGGCCGGCCTGGCGCATGCTCGGCCTGGCGCAGCTGCCACCGGGCCGAGATCCCGACAGCGCGCTGCCACTGGTGCTGTGGGTACGGGGAAACCGCAGTCTGACGGAACTGACCGAACAATCGCTGGCGGTGGTGGGTGCTCGCTGCAGCACCGGATACGGCGACCGGGTTGCCGGTGCGCTGGCCGGAGATCTCGCGGCCCGCGGCTGGACGGTGGTCTCCGGTGCGGCATTCGGTATAGACGGGATGGCCCATAGGGCCGCCCTCGCGGTCGGTGGCGCCACCCTCGCGGTCCTGGCCTGCGGTGTCGACCGGCCCTATCCGGCCCAGCACGACCGCCTCCTCGACCGGATCGCCGAAACCGGCCTGGTGATCAGCGAATATCCACCGGGCACCGTCGCTCGCAAACACCACTTCCTGGCCCGGAACCGGCTCATCGCGGCCCTGTCCGACGGAGTTCTCGTCGTCGAAGCCGGGGTGCGTAGCGGTGCCCGCAATACGGTGAAATGGGCCCGCCGAATCGGTCGCCCGGCCCTGGCCGTCCCCGGTTCGGTGGACTCCGCGGCCTCCGCCGGCTGCCACCGGATGATCCGCGACGGGGAAGCCACGCTGGTGAGCAGTGTGGAGGACATCCTGGCGGATGCCGCGCCGCTGCATCTGCCGATGGCGGATACACCCTCGCACCATCGGCTCACCGAGGCGCAGGCCGCCCTCTACGCCGCATTGCCCGGTGTGGGCGGCCGCCGGCCCGACGAACTGTGCGCCGCCACCGGGTTGGACATCGCCCAGGTGCGCGCCGGGCTGGCCGCACTGGATCTGGCCGGGCTCGCCGGGAGCGGAGGGTCGGGCTGGTATCGCCTACGCGGTGCGTCCGGAACACCGGTCAGGGGCATTACGGACGGCGGTCCGGGTACGACCACGGAGAACCCCGGGTGACGGTTCCCGACTCCGTCGGATGCCACGAGCGCGTGACGGCTTGCTGTCGCGGTCGGCATGAACAGCAACCTGCTCGGTGCGCGGCACGGTCCGCCGGCCGTGCGGCGCGGCAGGCGGCTATCGCCGATACCCGGGGGATCACGGGGAGACAGCAGATGCGGTCGGTACAGCGCGGATTCCGCGGCCGGCGAACGGCCGAGGTGCGCGGGTAATCCCGCCGGCCCGGCCGTGCCGGAGGTCGGTGTTCGGAGTCGTGGTCGCGGCGCTTTGCCCGTGGCCGGCACAGACGTCGGACGCCGGCAGCCGCGAGCGGCGATCCGCGCTTCGAATCCCGGCCGCGGGCACGAAATCGGCGACGAACCGGCGACCGCGCGGTTCGGCGATGTGGGCAAGGGCGGCGCGGGCACGGGCCGCGGTGAGTACCGCCGGCGCGGGCTGGAACCCCGAGGGGGCCGCGATCCGCACGTGCATACCGTCGGTCACGCCACCGAGCAGCAGCGAATGCGCCCCAAGGGTTGATTGGTTGTGCGCCCGAGACGGGGCTGGGTGGCGCCGTCGTGGTGCGGCGCGTGGGCTTGCGCGGTACGGGCGGGCAGGCGACGGTAGGGGGGTGGAACTGCCCGAGGACCTGGAAGCGCTGCTGACCGAATACGGCAGATATCTGGAACTCGGCCGGAACCGGTCGGCGCACACCGTGCGTGCCTACCTCGGCGATACCCGGTCGCTGCTACGACATCTGCTGGGGGAGACCGCCGATGTCTCCCTACGTGAACTGGATCTGACCACGCTGCGTTCGTGGCTGGCCGCGCATGCCGAACAAGGCGCCGCCCGCACGAGTATGGCCCGGCGGGCCTCTGCCGCCCGGGCTTTCACCGCCTGGCTCACTCATACCGGCAGGCTCGAACGTGACCCCGGCCTGCGCCTGGCCGCTCCCAAAGCGCATCGCAGCCTGCCCGCGGTGCTGGGGCAGGAGCAGGCGGGCCGGATCATGTCGGCGGTGGAATCCGGTGCGGCACAGCATGACCCGATGGCGTTGCGCGACCGGCTGATCGTCGAATTGCTCTATGCCACGGGTATCCGGGTCAGTGAACTCTGCGGACTCGATATCGACGATGTGGATCGCGAACGCCGGGTCGTCCGTGTGCTCGGCAAGGGCCGCAAGGAACGGTCGGCGCCCTTCGGCCTGCCCGCCGACGACGCGGTGCACCGATGGCTGCACCACGGCCGGCCCCTGCTGGCCACTCCGGAATCCGGTCGTGCCCTGCTACTGGGCCGCCGCGGCCGCCGCCTCGACCAGCGGCAGGCCCGGACCGTGGTGCACGCCGCGGTAGCCGCCGTCCCCGGCACAGCGGATATGGGCCCGCACGGCCTCCGGCATACGGCGGCCACCCATCTTCTCGAAGGCGGCGCCGACCTGCGAGTGGTGCAGGAACTTCTGGGCCACGCAAGCCTTGCCACCACCCAGCTCTACACCCACGTGTCCATCGACAGGCTCCGGAAGGCCCACGACCGAGCTCACCCCCGCGCGTAGAGCCCATCGGCGAAGGCCGGATCCAACTTTTGCGCGACAGCGGTCCATCGTGCTCATCGCCTCCCTGAACGGACGGCAACCCGGAGTCGTATCCGGAAGACTTCCCGACGGTTCCGGGTCCGGACCGGCGACGTCGCGACGGTCCGAGTCGGTCGACGCACCGTTTGTGCCCACTCGCCCGCCTGCGAAGGCCTGAAGCGGAAGATCCCCGTCCGGGCAGTGGGCGCGGACGCGTGGTCGTGTGGCGATACGCTGTCCAGCGGATTCGCCCAGCTGTGGCCGAAGTGCGGACCGGGAGGTGAGCGTGCAGACCATGAACAGCGCGAATACCCGATGACCCCACCACCGGGGGATGATCGCCAACCGGGCGGTGCCGAGGTGGCAGAACGTGCTGCGGTACCGATCGACTATCGGTTCACCCTGGCCAACGAACGGACCTTCCTGTCGTGGATCCGGACCGCACTCGGCTTGCTGGCGGGCGGGGTCGCGGTGCACACCGTGGTCGTGGAGCATTGGCAAACCGATTTCCGCGCGGCGCTGGCTGTCAGTTGCCTGGTGCTGTCCCTGACGGTGGCGGTGGGTGCGTACCTGCACTGGCGGCGTATCCGGGCGGCCATGGACGAGGGCCGGCCGCTGCCGGGAACGGTGCTCGTTCCGGTGCTCTCCGCCGGAACCGCGTTCGTCGCGATCCTGGCCTGCGCAGCGGTGCTACTGCATTGAGGTCGTGACGATGCCCGATCCCACCGAGGTCCGCCTGGCGGCGGAACGTACCGCTCTGTCGTGGCGGCGCACGTGCCTGGGCACGGTCGCCGTCGCGCTCCTGCTGCTGCGTGCGGTACTCGAAGCCGGTTGGGACACCACCGCGCTCGCACCAGGTGTCGCGGGCTTGGTGCTCCTGTTCGTCGCCGCCCTCGGCTACCGGCGCAATCTCCGCCTGCACCGGGGTGCCCGCAGTTCCGGTTCGATGACCCTACGGTGGACGACCGTCGCGGTGGTGCTCGCCGTGTCGATCACCACCGGGTTCGTTGTGTTCACTCCGGGCGCCGGATAGCGAAACCGCCGGACGGGCGCCGGTTCTCGTACAGGCAGCCGCCGCACGTTCCGAGCCGGCGAGGTCGGCCGCCGCACGCCCGGGGCCGGCCATGTCCACTGGTGGGCCGTCGTCGTACCACGTTGCCGGTGGGGCCAGCCCCGTACCGGGTTCGCTGGTGGTGCCGTCGTCGTACTGGGTTCACCGGTGCGATAGACCCGCCGTCGCGCGGTGCGGGCCGCCTCCTTGCCTCGGATCGGTGTGCGTCCGGCCTGGCCGGCGGCGTCCGGCTCCGCACCACACTCGCCGGCGCGAACGTCTCGGCCATTGGGCAGTGGTGAGCCCGGGTCGCTGTGGTCCGGGCTCACCGGATGCCACCGGATCAGCGCGGCGTTGCGGCCGGAGCCGGAGAACGGCCGCGTCCTGGTCCATTCGCTGCTGTCAGACAGGTTTGAGCCGGATCGGGGTGAGGTCGAGCAGGCCGAGCGGGTCCAGGTACTCGCGTTTCGCCCGGCGGGAGCTTTCGCGGCGGACCCCCCAGTGCAGGCAGGCCGCCGCGCATCCCGCATGTCCGGCCTCCAGCACACCGATCCTCGTCCCTCGGGTGACTCTGCTCCCCACCGCGAGTTCCGCTGTCACCGGCTCATAGGTCGAACGCAGGTCGCCCTCGTGACGAATGGATACCACTGGTTTGCCGGCGACCTCTCCGGCGAAAACCACCGTTCCGGGCCCCGCCGCGTACACCGCCTGGCCGGGTGCACCGGTCAGGTCGACGCCGCGATGTCCGGGCAACCAGTCCTGTTCCGGCGGGTCGAAGTGCCTTTCCACGGCCGGCCGAGGTCGCAGCGGCCACTCGAAAGGCCGCTCGGGGCCGGCGGCGGCCGTACCGGGCAAGAGCAGCGCGAATACCAGAACCAGCAACCCCGCCATCGGACCCGCCGTGGGCCGGGCGTACCCCCTCCATACGCCCGGCCCCGCACCGCTGCTCCTACTGCCGGACATGCGGGCAGGGACACGGCTGCGGACCCACCAGCGGTGCGAGCCGGATCAATGCGCGCAGCACCCCGTCGAGCAGCGGAAGCACACCGCACGTCGACTCCAGTGCGGATGCCGGGCCGGGAACCGATCCGGATCCGGACGGTATGCCGGGAGCGGCCGAGCCCGATCCCGGCCGGGAGCGGGGCGCTGATGCCGAACCGGATGGTGTGCCGGGAGCCGCCGAGCCCGACCCGGGCCCGGAACGGGGAGCCGATCCCGATCCGGGAGCCGCCGAGCCTGACCCCTGCCCGGGCCGGGAGGATCCCGACGCGGACCCACATCCGGCCACATCCTGTGTTGTGCCGTGGTTCCAGCTCGCGAACCCAGTAGGTTCCGGCCCGGCGCGGTCCGGTAGACCTGGGTCCACCGCGCCGGGAACGCCGGCCTCCTGGGCAAATCGGGTGCCGCCGGTGATTGCCGCGTTCTCGGTACGCGGTTCGTTGTGTCCCATTGGTCCGGCGGCTTCCCGCCGAGGCCCCGGCACCGATCCGGCGGCCGGCAGCGGCCCGCTGTGCGCGGGAATCGTTGCCGTTGCCGGCCCGGATGCGCCGCCCGCCGCGGCGGTCTCCCCGAACAGTGAGCTCGGCAAGAGAGCAGGCCCGGCACCAGCCCGTTCCAGGCCGGTCGAGATACCTCCGGTGCCGGCGTACGCGAGCGCGGGCCGATCACCGGAATAGGCCGCGGCGGTGCTTCCCGGCCCCAACGGGATCGCAACGATCACGGTCGTGAGGGCGGTAGAGAGTAGCGCCCCCGCCGGGCGACGGGGCGACCGTCGCCGATGGCGGGCCGGGGAGGAGCCAACACCCCGCTGCGGGTCGAGCATCCACGAGGAACCGGGTGCCGAGGCCATCGACGGCCGGTCATGGGACGCACCGTGTCCGAACGGGCGTACTGACGGCCGGCGTTCCCGGCCATTCATGCGTGCCGACGTGAATGCGGTCGCGCCGCGGCGCACGGCCGAGCTGCGTCGCTGGACCTTTGTCCGTGCCGATGCGAGTACGCCCGAGCCGTGGCGGATGGCCGGGCTGTGCGGCACGCTTGTCGGAATCGATGCGAGTACGCCCACGCGGAGCAGGACCGCACGTACCGGTGCAGCGAGGGGCCGCGAGGCCGCGCGGGGCGTCCGGCCCGCTGCCTTCGCCTGCGCCCATCGTGTCGATTCGCGGGGCGCCCGGTGTGCCCGCGGCGACCGGTCCGGGTCGCCCACCTGGTCCTCGGGCGTGGCACGGCGGATCGGGTTCCGGACGGGCGCGCGGCGTGACCGGCGGCCGGGTGCGAACGGGTGGGCGGCCGGCGCAGGCGGTTGTGTGATGCCGGGCCGCACCGTGGGGTACCGGGTCGTATGCCCGGGGTTCGCCCGTTGCGAATCGAAGGAGGTGAGAGACGGCCCTGGGTGATGGGATGTGCGGGCGGCGCCATACGCCATCCGTCGTTCGTAGCGTCGTGCGCGGCGCTCGATATCGCCGGGGCCGGCCGTGGCTTCCGCCGGATTGCCGGACTTCGCCGATCGCGGGCCCCGGTCGGGCAATTCGGTGCGCGTATCCGCAGGCGGGGTGGGCCTCGGCCGGTCCGCCGCCGCGCCGCACCCCATCCGGCCCGCGATCCGCGGACCCCGGGCCTGGCGAGCGCGTACGGAACGAACTTCCGTACCGAGCGTGGCCTGCCGATCGGTCCGGCCGCCCGGATGATCATGATCGTGGGTGCTCACCGGTCTGTCCGGTGCGGATCCGGATTTCCGGGGCCACGGCGCTGCCGATTCCGCGTGGCGTTCGGCTCGGGGCGCTGCGGGCCGGTTCTTCCTGGCGATATGGGGCCAGCAATGGGGTGCGGGTGGTAGCGCGGGATCCGTCGGTCTGTCCGGGCTCATGGTGTTCGTGCAGGTCATGTGGTCGTCAGCGGTCATAGGCTCAGCCTGCCCGGGGCGGATTCCCACCGGAACCCGCAATTCCGGCACCTGTGGATAACTCGCCTCCTGTGAACAAATTGCATTTCAAACGACTGGCCGGCGATCCCACGCCAGGTCCACGCGACCGGCCGATTTCCGATTCGCGCAGCGCACGCCGTAAACTGGCCGAGCGGTCTGTGTTCGCGGGTAACTGCGTGGCACCGATCGACTTCGCGCACCACCGTGCTTGTTCATCACGGCGCTGCCCGCCACGCGCTCCTCGCGGAGCCGCCGGCCGGCGGCGCGATTCCGGAACAGGGGACGTCTCGGCTGGTCCCGATCGACGATCGGGTCCGAACGTTCTGTGGTGCCAGGGCAGCAGGCCGCCGGCTTGCTGCGACAACCGGCAACGAAAGAGAGTACGAGAGCCATGGCTGTCGTAACCATGAAGCAGCTGCTCGACAGCGGCGCGCATTTCGGGCACCAGACCCGTCGCTGGAACCCGAAGATGAAGCGGTTCATCTTCACCGACCGCAACGGCATCTACATCATCGATCTGCAGCAGACGCTGACCTACATCGACAAGGCCTACGAATTCGTCAAGGAGACGGTCGCCCACGGCGGCACGGTCCTGTTCGTCGGCACCAAGAAGCAGGCCCAGGAGTCCATCGCGGCCGAGGCCACCCGGGTCGGTATGCCGTATGTGAACCAGCGCTGGCTGGGTGGCATGCTCACCAACTTCTCCACCGTGCACAAGCGCCTGCAGCGCCTCAAGGAACTCGAGGCCATGGAGCAGACCGGTGGCTTCGAGGGTCGCACCAAGAAGGAAATCCTCATGCTCACGCGTGAGATGAACAAGCTGGACCGCACCCTCGGCGGTATCCGCGATATGCAGAAGGTGCCCTCGGCCATCTGGGTCGTCGACACCAACAAGGAGCACATCGCCGTCGGCGAGGCCCGCAAGCTGAACATCCCGGTCATCGCGATCCTGGACACCAACTGCGATCCCGACCTGGTCGATTACCCGATCCCGGGTAACGACGACGCGATCCGTTCCGCCGCGCTGCTCACCAAGGTCGTCGCTTCCGCGGTGGCCGAGGGCGTGCAGGCCCGGGCCGGCCGCTCCGGCGGTGACGACAAGCCCGAAGCCGGTGCCGAGCCGCTGCCCGAGTGGGAGCAGGAACTGCTGGCGCAGGCCGCCCCCGGCGCCGAGGCCCCGGCCGAAGCGCCCGCCGAGACTCCGGCCGAGGCCTGAGTCGTCACCCCGTGTTCGGCCGCCGCTCACCGGCCACTGCCAAGGTGAGCGCCGCCGGATCCGAATTTTCCACAGCGGTGGTCACGGCGCACGAGTCGTGACCACCGCTGACCGGTACCTGACTTTCTCGAAGGAGGCTCGCCCCCGATGGCGAACTACACCGCCGCTGACGTGAAGCGGCTGCGGGAGCTCACCGGCTCCGGAATGATGGACTGTAAGAACGCGCTGGCCGAAACCGACGGCGATTTCGACAAGGCCGTGGAGCTGCTGCGCATCAAGGGCGCCAAGGATGTCGGCAAGCGGGCCGAGCGCACCACCGCCGAGGGTCTGGTCATCGCCAAGGACGGCGTGATGGTCGAGATCAACTCCGAAACCGACTTCGTCGCCAAGAACGCGGAGTTCCAGGAGCTGGCCGACAAGATCGTCGCTGCCGCCGCGGCCGCCAAGCCGGCCGATGTGGACGCGCTCAAGGCCGTGGCTCTCGACGGCTCGACCGTCGACGAGGCGCTGCAGGCACTGGCCGCCAAGATCGGCGAGAAGCTGGAACTGCGTCGTGTCGTCTCCCTGGACGGCCCGGTCGCCACCTACCTGCACAAGCGGGCGTCGGATCTGCCGCCGGCCGTCGGCGTGCTGGTCGAGTACACCGGTTCCGGTGACGCGGCCGCCGAGGCCGCCCGTGGCGCCGCCATGCAGATCGCCGCGCTCAAGGCCAAGTACGTCACCCGTGACGAGGTGCCCGCCGATATCGTCGAGAACGAGCGCCGGATCGCGGAGCAGACCGCTCGGGAAGAAGGTAAGCCCGAGGCCGCGCTGCCCAAGATCACCGAGGGGCGCGTGAACGGCTTCTTCAAGGATGTCGTGCTGCTCGAGCAGCCGTCGGTCACCGATAACAAGAAGACCGTGAAGGCGCTGCTGGACGAGGCCGGGGTCACCGTTACCCGGTTCGCCCGCTTCGAGGTCGGCCAGGCCTGACCTGTTCCCGCAAACCCCCGTCGCAGCCGCTGCGACGGGGGTTTCGTGCTGAGGGGGCGTCTTCCGACGTCCGCCGCCCCCTCGTACCGGCACTGCGGGGGAGTAGGGCAGGATAGAGGCCGCCTTGTGTTGGCCCTGCCGGGTAGCCGCGTACCGTGCCCGGGCCAGTCGGAAGCGGGCGGTACCGGAGGAAGTCCCGGCCCGCATCATGAGCACAACCACCGAGCACCGCCGATCGCCGAAGGAGACGCCAGCCGATGATGGAACCCGGGACCGACCGCCCAGGATATCGCCGGGTACTGCTGAAGCTGGGTGGTGAGATGTTCGGCGGCGGCACCGTGGGGCTGGATCCCGATGTGGTGCAAACCGTCGCGGAACAGATCGCCGAAGTCGTGGCCACCGGGGTGCAGGTCGCGGTGGTGATCGGCGGTGGAAACTTCTTCCGCGGTGCCGAACTCGAGGAACGCGGGATGGAACGCGCACGTTCGGATTACATGGGCATGCTCGGCACCGTCATGAACAGCCTTGCGCTCCAGGATTTCCTGCAGCAGCAGGGTATCGACACCCGCGTGCAGACCGCGATCACCATGGGGCAGGTGGCCGAACCGTACCTGCCGCTGCGCGCCAAACGGCATCTGGAAAAGGGTCGCGTCGTGATCTTCGGCGCCGGTATGGGCATGCCGTACTTCTCGACCGATACGACAGCCGCCCAGCGCGCCCTGGAGATCGGTGCGGATGTGGTGCTGATGGCCAAAGCGGTGGACGGGGTGTTCGACGCCGATCCGCGGCTGAACCCGAACGCCAGCATGTTCCAGGAGATCACCCACAAGGAAGCGATCGAACGCGATCTGAAGGTCGCCGATGCGACGGCGTTCAGTTTGTGCATGGACAACCAGATGCCGATCCTGGTGTTCAATTTGTTGACCAAGGGCAATATCGCCCGGGCGGTGGCCGGTGAGAAGATCGGCACATTGGTTCGATCCTGATACCGCGGGCCCGCGGGTCATGACGATGACGACGCAGTGGAGGAACGGTCGTGATTGAAGAAGCGCTCTTCGACGCCGAGGAGAAGATGGAAAAGGCTGTCTCGGTGGCGAAGGACGATCTCGGCAGCATCCGGACCGGGCGCGCGAACCCGGGGATGTTCTCGCGGGTCGTGGTCGACTACTACGGATCGCCGACCCCGATCACCCAGATGTCGAGTATCACCGTCCCGGAGCCGCGGATGGTGGTGGTCAAACCGTACGAGCAGGCGCAGCTGGGGCCGATCGAGACCGCGATCCGCAATTCCGATCTCGGGGTCAACCCGACGAACAACGGTGACATCCTGCGGATCACCATCCCGCAGCTCACCGAGGAGCGCCGCCGTGAGCTGGTCAAACAGGCCAAGCAGAAGGGCGAGGACGCCAAGGTCTCGATCCGCAACGTCCGTCGTAAGGCCATGGAAGAGCTGGGCCGGATCCAGAAGGACGGCGAGGCCGGTGAGGACGAGGTCGGTCGGGCCGAGAAGGAACTGGACAAGACCACGGCCCGCTATGTCGGCCAGGTCGACGAGCTGGTGAAACATAAGGAATCCGAGCTACTCGAGGTCTGAGCGGTCTCGGGTGTAGCCGTCGTCGAGGCGGCGGTGTAGTTTGCGCTCCCACAGCGGGTGAGGTGGGAGCGCAGGGTCCGCGAGTGGCACGAGCGGTGGGTGCCGGGCGGAAACCGGTGTCGTGCCGACGCCGGGAGGGCGAACCCCCGGGCCACCGGCCCGCGGATTGACGCACAATGAGAACAGCGGAGCAACGCCCGCTTCGGGTGGGAACGAACGGAACGACGACGAGTTGAGCGACGGGACAATCGTGGCCGAGAAAGCCGCCGCGACCGGTGCGGCCCGACCGCAGCCGCCGGCCGAGGGCATATCCGAACCGATATCGGCAGCCGCCGGTGCGCCCACCGGCGACCCATCGACCGGTGCACCCGGGGGCGCCGCATCCGCCGAGCCGGCCGCAGAGGCGAAGCCTGACGGTGGGGCGTCGGCGTCCGGTGTACCGGCGCAGAACTCCGGGCCCGGTGCGTCCTCGGGTTCCGTGCCGGGTGCTGCCGCTGCCGCTGTGCCGCCCGGGCCGGTTCACGGCGCTGTCACGGGCGGGTCGTCGGGTGCCGTATCCGATGCTCCCGCGGAGCCCGAGCCGCGCAAATCGCGCGCCGGGCGGAATCTCCCGGCGGCGCTCGCCGTCGGCTTGACCCTCGGCGTCTCGCTCATCGCGATCCTGCTGTTCGTCCCCAAGGTGTTCATCGGGGTCGCCGGTGTGGCCGTCGGTATCGCCACCTGGGAGGTGGCCAAACGGCTGCGCGAAGCGGATGTGCTGGTTCCCCGGACCCCGTTGATCCTCGGTGGTCAGGCGGTGTTCTGGCTGGGCTGGCCGTTCGGGCCCGGCGGGGTGGCCGGTGCGTTCGCGGCGACCGCGCTGACCTGTATGGTGTGGCGGCTGTTCGACCACGGCTTGCACACCGCCCCCCGCAACTTCCTGCGTGATACCGCCATCACGGTGTTCACGCTGGCCTGGATTCCGCTGCTGGCCTCGTTCGCGGTGTTGCTGCTCCTCGAGGATCCGGACGGCAACCTGCGGGTGCTCACCTTCATGATCCTGGTGGTGTGCTCCGATGTGGGCGGCTACGTAGCGGGTGTGCTGTTCGGTCGCCACCCCATGGTGCCCTCGATCAGCCCCAAGAAATCCTGGGAGGGTTTCTGCGGGTCGCTGGTGTTCGCGATCATCGGCGGCCTGCTCACCGTGACCTTGCTGCTGGAAGCAAACTCCATGATCGGGGTGGTGCTCGGTGTGGGCCTGGTGGTGATCGCGACCCTGGGCGATCTCATCGAATCGCAGATCAAACGCGAGCTGGGCATCAAGGATATGGGCACCATGCTGCCCGGGCACGGTGGCATCATGGACCGGCTCGATTCCATGCTGCCGTCGGCCTTCGTTTCGTGGCTGGTGCTCAGCACCCTGGTCTGAGCGCCGCCGGCCGGTTCATCTCTTGTGCACCGCGCGGCGCAGCTGCATGATGCGGACACCACCGACCAGGGCCATCACCAGCGCGCCGGCGATCACCGAGAGCAGGATCGTCACGCCCAGCGGGAGCGAGAAGTTCCAGAAGAGCATCTCGACGTTGGCGTCCTCGGAATTCTGGATGATGAAAATCAGCAGAATGATGCCGAGGACCGCAGCCACGATCAGCGCGATCCAGGTGATTCCGACCCGCGATTTGCCGACATCTCTGCGTTTGCGGACCGGCGGAGCGGTTTTCCGGCCGGTGGGAGGGGGCGCCGGTTTACCACCGGTGGGTTCGCCCGGCTGCCCGATCGGTGGCTGCGCGCCGGGCACCGCCCCGGTTTCCGGGATTCGATCATCTGAGGTCGCCATACGTCGATGATTGCCGACAGCTATCGCCGGCGCACGGATTTCCGGTAGGTCCGTCGGTCGCGCCGCGTGCACCGGTGGCTTGTCGCTGGTCACATCGGGCCGGATGCCACACTGGTAGGACTATGACCGCGCCCTTGCCCCTGGTTTTCGATGCACCCCGCCGCGGGATGCCGCCCCGCCACCTCGCCGACCTCGATGCCGAGGGGCGGCGCGCCGCCATGGCGGAACTCGGCCTGCCGAAATTCCGGGCCGACCAGATCGCCCGTCAGTACTACGGCCGGCTCCAGGCCGACCCGGCCGCCATGACCGACCTCCCCGCCGCGGTGCGCGACACCATCGCCGAGGCGCTCTTCCCGCCGCTGCTCACCCCGGTCCGGCATATCGCCTGCGACGCCGGGGAGACCCGTAAGACGCTGTGGCGCGCCGGCGACGGAACGCTGCTGGAAAGCGTGCTGATGCGCTATCCCGACCGCGCCACGCTGTGCATCTCCAGCCAGGCCGGTTGCGGTATGGCCTGCCCGTTCTGCGCCACCGGCCAGGGCGGCCTGAACCGCAACCTGTCCACCGCCGAGATCGTCGACCAGGTCCGCGCCGCCGCCGCCGACCTGCGCGACGGCGTGGTCCCCGGTGGGGAAGGCCGCCTGTCGAACATCGTCTTCATGGGGATGGGCGAGCCGCTGGCCAACTACAAGCGGGTGGTGAACGCGGTCCGCCGGATCACCTCGCCCGCCCCCGACGGCCTGGGGATCTCGCAGCGCAATGTGGTGGTGTCCACGGTCGGCCTGGCCCCGGCCATCCGCAAACTCGCCGACGAGGATCTCTCGGTGACGCTGGCCGTTTCCCTGCACACCCCCGACGACGAACTCCGCGACACCCTGGTCCCGGTGAACAACCGCTGGCCGGTGGCCGAGGTCCTCGACGCCGCCCGCTACTACGCCGATAAATCCGGCCGCCGCGTATCCATCGAATACGCCCTGATCCGCGATATCAACGACCAGCCGTGGCGGGCGGATATGCTGGGCGCGAAACTGCACAAGGCCCTCGGCTCGCGCGTGCATGTCAACGTCATTCCGCTCAATCCCACCCCTGGCAGCAAATGGGACGCCGCCCCCAAACCGGTCGAACGCGAATTCGTTCGCCGGGTCAACGAACAGGGCGTGCCCTGCACCGTCCGCGATACCCGCGGCCAGGAAATCGCCGCCGCCTGCGGCCAGCTCGCCGCCGAAGGCTGAGTTCCCGGCGCCCGAACAGCGTCGAGTACGTCCTTCCGATAGTTCACGCGAAGTAGGAGCACGTGTATGACCGACCGGGTGGTCGTTGTGGTCGGTGCGGGGATCGTGGGTCTGGCGGTGGCCAGGGAGATCGGGCTCCGGCGTCCGGGGGTCCGCGTTGTGGTGCTGGAGAAGGAAGATCGGGTGGCGGTGCACCAGACGGGGCACAACTCCGGGGTGGTGCACGCCGGGATCTATTACCAGCCGGGGAGTTTGAAGGCCGTCCTGTGCGCGCGGGGGCGGGCGATGTTGCGCGACTACTGCATCGAACGGGATCTGCCGTACGAGGAGTCCGGGAAGCTCGTGATTGCCGTGGACGACGGCGAAACAGGCCGCCTGGAGGACTTGGAGAGACGGGCCGGGCAGAATGCGGTGCCGGGCCTGCGGCGGGTGGATTCGGCGGGAATCCGCGATATCGAACCGCACGCCGAAGGAATCGCGGCGCTGTATTCGCCGCATACCGCGATCACCGATTTCGTCCGCGTCGCCGAGGCGTTCGCGGCGGATCTGGCGGCCATGGGCGGTGCGGTGCGGACATCGTGTCCGGTCGACCGGATCACCCGGACCGCTTCCGGTGTCGAAATCGGCACGGGCGAAGAGGTTTTGCGCGCAGACCAGGTGGTGCTCTGCGCCGGATTGCACGCCGATACCGTCGCGGGGCTCGCGGGAGCCGAAAGCGGGCCGCGCATAGTCCCTTTCCGCGGTGAGTACATGAACGTGGTGGCGCAGAAGAGAGATCTGGTGCGCGGACTGGTGTATCCCGTCCCGGATCCCCGGTACCCCTTTCTGGGCGTCCATTTCACGCGGCGGGTGTCGGGCACGGTGGAAGTCGGGCCGAACGCGGTCCTGGCGTTCGCGCGGGAAGGGTACCGCCGTACCCGGTTCGTGCCGCGGGATATGGCGAAAACCCTGGGATGGCCCGGCTTCCGGCGGATGGCCCGGCAGCATTGGCGCACCGGGCTCCAGGAAATGTACGGCTCGGTGTCGATCAGTGCGTACATGCGTAAGGCACAGCGCTACATTCCGGAAATCGGCGCTGCGGACGTGGTCCGCGGGGGAGCGGGTGTCCGCGCCCAGGCCCTCGACGCCGACGGCACCCTGGTCGACGATTTCCGCATCGACCGGCTGGGCCCGGTCACCGCCGTCCGCAACGCACCCTCACCCGCGGCCACCTCCTCGCTCGCGATCGCCGAATACATCGTCGATGTGATCGACGGCAAGGACCCGGCCGCGCTGAGCCCCAACCGATAGCCGAGCGCTGTCGACGCGGCGGCAGGCCCGCACGTCACAGCTCCTCGACGAGATATCTTTCGCCTTCGGGATTGCGGCCGGCGGCCGCCGCGACCGCCTCGAGCAGGGTCGATTTACCGCCGCCGTTCGCGCCGACGAGGGACGTCACACCCAGCGGCAACGAGAGGCCCCGGGACCGGGTCGGGTACCGCACCCGCGGGCAGTTCCTACGGATAACCGGTTTGTGTCGGCGGTGGCCCGGAGACAGTGCCCGGGCGCGTGTGCGCGGCGTGTGCGGCGATGCTCTCCGAGCCCGGACAGCGAGGTCAGGGGAAGAGGTTGATCGGGTTGACGATATCGGCGGCGAGGGTGAGCAGCATGTAGGCGCCGCCGAGGACGACCGCTACGTAGGTGAGCGGTAGCAGTTTCAGGTAGTCGACGGGGGCGCCGGGGGCCAGGCCCTTCCAGCCGCGGAAGGTGTTGCGGATCTTCTCGTACAGCACCACCGCGATATGGCCGCCGTCGAGGGGGAGCAGCGGGAGGATGTTGAAGGCGCCGAGGAAGAAGTTCAGGCTCGCCAGGACGAGGATGAACATATTCCAGTAGCCGCGTTCGGCGGTTTCGCCGCCGATCTTGCTGGCGCCGTACACGCTGACCGGAGTATCCGCATCGCGTTCGCCGCCGGTCACCGCGTCCCAGAGCGAGGCGACCTTCGCCGGCATCTGGGCCAGCGATTGGAAGGTGCGGATGAACATATCCCCGGTGAACGCCGCCGAGGCGGGGATCGCGCCGAGAATGTCGTACTGGACGGGTTCGTAGAATTCCTGGCCGACGCCCACCACGCCGACTTCCCGGCCCGGACCGCCTTCGCTCGGGTAGCGCATCGTCTGCTCCGGGACGACCTCGATATTCATGGTCTGCCCGTCGCGTTCGACGGTGTAGGTGAAAGGGCCGTCCTGCTGCTGGGTGAGGGTCTGGAATTCCTTCCAGGTGTCGACCGGTTCACCGTCGACCGCGGTCACCACATCGCCGCGCTGCAATCCGGCGCGCTGGGCGGGACCCTCTCCGGTGCAGGTGCCGACGGTGCCGTCCGGGTTCTGCGGCGCGACACAGCTCATCTCGCCGAGGGTGGTTTCCGGTGGCTGGTTCAGGTTCGGCAGCCCCCAGCCGACGGCCAGCACCACGATCAGGAGGAATCCGAGCAGGAAGTTCATCGCGATCCCGCCGGACATCACGACGAGGCGTTTCCAGGTGGCCTGCCGGTACATCGCCCGGTCGACTTCCTCGGGCTCGAGTTCGTCGAGCGCGGTCATCCCGGCGATATCGCAGAAACCGCCGAGCGGGAGCCATTTGACCCCGTATTCGGTTTCCCCGCGCCGGAAGGAGAACATTTTCGGGCCGAATCCGATGAAGTACCGCCGCACCTTCATTCCGGTGGCCTGCGCGGTCCACATATGCCCGCATTCGTGCAATGCGATCGAAATCGTGATGCCGAGGGCGAACAGCACGAACCCCAACACGAACAGCATGTGGTTTACAGCCCTCCTGCGATGTGCAGATCGTTTCTCCCGGCCCGCACGGAGACCGGAGCGGCCGCGAGCACGTATCCACAGTAACCGCCCGCGCGGCGGGCCTCGACTATCTGGGACATGGATTACCGGGTTACCAGGGTGCGGGCGCGGTCACGGGCCCATTCGTCGGCGGCGAGGACCTCGGCGAGTTCCCCGGGTTCGGCGCGCCACTGATCCGCGTCGTGGACGGCCTGCGCCACGGTTCGCACGATTTCCGGGAAACGGATCCGCCCGTCGAGGAAGGCCTGGACCGCGACCTCGTTCGCCGCGTTGTACACCGCGGTGACGCAGCCGCCGGCCGTGCCGGCTTCCCGGGCGAGTTCCACCGCCGGGAACACCGTCTCGTCGACGGGTTCGAAGGTCCAGGTGGCGGCGGTCCGGAAATCGCACGGCGGGGCCGCGCCGGGAACCCGGTCCGGCCAGCCCAGGGCCAGCGCGATGGGCAGTTTCATATCGGGGGGGCTGGCCTGGGCCAGCGTGGATCCGTCGGTGAAGGTGACCATGGAGTGCACGATCGACTGCGGATGCACGGTGACGTCGATCCGGTCGTAGGGGATCCCGAACAGCAGATGCGTTTCGATGAGTTCGAGGCCCTTGTTCACCAGGGAGGCCGAGTTCAGCGTGTTCATGGGGCCCATGGACCAGGTGGGATGGGTTTTCGCCTCGGCGGGGTTGACCCCGTCCAGCATTTCGGTGGTCCAGCCCCGGAAGGGCCCGCCGGAGGCCGTCAGGATCAGCTTGTCGACCTCTTCGGCCCGTCCGCCGCGCAGGCACTGGGCCAGTGCCGAATGCTCGGAATCGACCGGTACGAGCTGGCCGGGGCGCGCCGCCCGGGTCACCAGCGAACCGCCGGCCACCAGTGATTCCTTGTTCGCCAGCGCCAGCGTGGCGCCCGATTCCAGGGCGGCCAGGGTCGGCTCCAGCCCGAGGGAGCCGACGAGCGCGTTGAGCACCACATCCGCCTCGGTGCTGCGCACCAGTTCGGTCGCCGCGTCCGCTCCCGCGAACGGCACCCCGAGCCGGGCCGCGGCCGCCGGATCGGCCAGGGCGACGTTGGTGGTGCCGGTGGCGGCCATCTGCGCCGCGAGCAGGTCGGTGTTGCCGCCGCCGGCGGCCAATCCGACGATCTCGAATCTGTCGGGGTTGGCGGCGATCACCTCGAGCGCCTGGGTGCCGATGGAACCGGTGCTGCCGAGCAGGAGAACTCTGCGGAGATCTGACACCCGCCCATTGTCACCGACCGCGACCCTACTGGCTACGACGGGCGGTCGTATGCCACGATATCGAGCAGTATCCGTTCTCTCGAGGAGGAGCGATCGTGGCCGCCACGGACGTCGAACCCGCCACTGACCAGCACGTCACCAAGGTGGACCCCGCGGAGGTTCCGTCGGCGGCCTGGGGTTGGAGCGGCGAATCGCGCACGACCTTCCGGGTGGCCGCGGTGGTGGTGATCATCGCGCTGCTCGGCATGCTGATCGGCAACCATTCCGGCAAGGTCGAGGACCTGTATCTGGTCGGGTTCGCGGCCGCGCTCGCCGGAATCCTCGTCTACGACGTCATCTACCGCCGCAAACCGCGCTGACCTGCTCTTTCGTCAATATCGCCGACCGTGCTGGGCATCGCCGGGGTTACACCCCGGTGACGTCCGGGTGCCGGTCGCCGGTGTAGCCCATGTCTCGGCGGCGTAGTGCCGCGGCCGGACTACACTCGGCACCGACCGGCCGGACCAGTACGAAAGTAGGCAGCCGAAAGTGACCAGCACAGTCGGATTGGGGATGCCGACCGCACCGGCGGCGGTGCTCGCGCCGCGGCGCAAAACCCGTCAACTGATGGTGGGTGGTGTCGGTGTGGGCAGCGACCACCCGATCTCCGTGCAGTCGATGACGACGACCAAAACGCACGATGTGAACGCGACCCTGCAGCAGATCGCCGAACTCACGGCGTCGGGCTGCGATATCGTGCGCGTGGCGTGCCCGCGGCAGGAAGATGCCGACGCGCTGCCCATCATCGCGAAGAAATCCCAGATCCCGGTGATCGCCGATATCCATTTCCAGCCGCGCTATATCTTCGCCGCGATCGACGCGGGCTGCGCGGCGGTGCGGGTGAACCCCGGCAACATCAAGGAGTTCGACGGGCGCGTCAAGGAGGTCGCGAAGGCGGCCGGAGACGCGGGTATCCCGATCCGGATCGGTGTGAACGCCGGCTCCCTCGACAAGCGGATGATGGAGAAATACGGCAAGGCCACCCCGGAAGCGCTGGTGGAGTCGGCGCTGTGGGAGGCGAGCCTGTTCGAGGAGCACGGCTTCGGCGATATCAAGATCTCGGTCAAGCACAACGATCCCGTCGTGATGGTCGAGGCGTACCGGCAGCTCGCCGCGCAGTGTGACTACCCGCTGCATCTCGGGGTCACCGAGGCCGGCCCCGCCTTCCAGGGCACCGTGAAATCCGCCGTCGCGTTCGGCGCCCTGCTGAGCGAAGGTATCGGCGACACCATCCGGGTTTCGTTGTCTGCGCCGCCGGCCGAGGAAGTCAAGGTCGGCGGGCAGATCCTGCAGTCGCTGAATCTGCGCCCCCGCAAATTGGAGATCGTGTCCTGCCCGTCGTGCGGGCGGGCGCAGGTCGATGTGTACACGCTGGCCAACGAGGTCACCGCCGGCCTCGACGGGCTGGAGGTGCCGCTGCGGGTCGCGGTCATGGGTTGTGTGGTCAACGGACCGGGCGAGGCGCGGGAAGCCGATCTGGGCGTTGCCTCGGGCAACGGTAAGGGGCAGATCTTCGTGAAGGGTGAGGTCGTCAAGACCGTGCCCGAGGCGCAGATCGTGGAAACCCTCATCGAGGAAGCCATGCGGATCGCCGAGGAGATGGGTGCGGACGCCGAAACCGGTGAACCGGTCGTCAGCGTCGGCTGACCGGCCGATGGCAACGGCTCGCGGCCGCCGCGAGCCGTTGCGTTCTGCGCGGCTGTCGCCGCGTGGACCGGCGCTTTCGGGATATCCGTATCGCGTGGGCGCTGTTCATGGCAGGCTGTACTAGGTGCGGAGTCTGCTGGAGCCGACCCGGCGCGCGAAATACGTTCCCGCGCGCCAGCTCGCCAAGCGGGACCTGGGACAGGTTCTCCGGGTGCTCGACGAGGATCCGGTCGCGGCCTGTATGGTTGCCGCCCGGCTACAGGAATACGGCCTGGACAACCGGTGCGGGCAGGGCGAGCTGTGGAGTCACGGCGGCCCCTCGGAATCGTTGTGCTTCTCCGGTGTCAACCTGATCCCGCTGCGCGGTGGCCGCGACGCCCTGCGGGCGTTCGCCGACCGCGCCATCCGCTGGCCGCGCATGTGCTCATCGGTGGTGGGCCGGCGCGAACTGGCGCTCCCGCTGTGGGAAATGCTGGCCGACCACTGGGGGCCGGAACGTGAGCTGCGAGGTGCCCAGCCGCTGCTCGCACTCACCGATACCGCGGTCGCCCCCGCCGACGCGGAGGTCCGCCAGGTCCGGCCCGACGAGTTGGACCGCTACCTGGCGGCGGCCATTGCCATGTTCATCGAAGAGGTCGGGGTGGATCCGCGGGCCGGTGACGGCGGGCGCGGATATCGTCGCCGGGTCGCCGGGTTGATCGAGGCCGGCCGGGCCTGGGCGCGGTTCATCGACGGTGAGGTCGCCTACAAGGCCGAGGTGGGGGCGATGTCCCGGCGGACCGGGCAGATCCAGGGTGTCTGGGTGCATCCCGAGCACCGCGGGCAGGGGCTGGGTACCGCGGGTACGGCGGCGGTGGCGAATGCGGTGGTCGCGACCGGGCGCACCGCGAGTCTGTACGTGAACGACTACAACGAGATCGCCCGGCGTGCCTACCGGGCCGTGGGGTTCCGGCAGGTCGCGACCTTCGCCACGGTGCTTCTCGACTGAGTCCGGATAGATTCCGGTGCGCCGCAGGTGATCCCCGGCGGCGGATCGCTACCATCGGCCCCGATGACGATCCGTCCGGTACTCGTATTCGCGGTCGCGCTGCTCGCCTTCGCCACGACCGCCTGCCTCGCGGGCTCGGCCGGACCGATCACGGCCGCCGACGGATTCCTGAACGCCTTCGCCACCCGGGACCTCACCGCCGCTGCCGGACAAACCACTCGTCCCGAAAAAGCCCTCCCCGCACTCACGTCCGTCTGGACGGAACTGGGGGCCGAGGAACTACACGCCCAGTCCGGCGCGGCCCGGATCTCCGGGGACACCGCCACCGTCGACTACACCTACGAATGGCGGCTGGGCGGCGGACGCAGCTGGACCTATACCGGTCAGCTCCCGCTGGTGCGCAGCGGCGGCGGCTGGTCGGTGCGCTGGAGCGGCGCCGCGCTGCATCCACGGCTCGGCGACACCCAGACGATGGCCCTGGCGGTGCGGCAGGCGCCGCAGGCGCGGGTGAACGAACAGTCCGGCAGCGATGTGCTGATTCCCGGCACGGTGTCGCGGGTGACCTTCGATGCCGCCGCGAGCACGGACCCGCAGCGTGTGGCGGCGGAGGTGTCGCAGGCGCTGATCGGTATCGACGAACGGCTCACCCCCGAACGTATTCTCGATTCGGCGCGCGGCGCCGACGGCGTGTACACGGTGACCGTCCTGAACGAAACCGAGTTCGGCCGGGCCGGACCGCAACTGATCGGGTTGCCCGGGGTGCGGGTGACCCAGGAATGGGATCTGCTGCCGGCCGACCGGAAATTCGCCCCCGACCTGATCGCTCAGGTGCGGCAGGCCGTGATCGACGAGGTCGACGGCCGGGCCGGCTGGCGGGTGGTCGCCCGGAATCCGGGTGGCGCGGAGACCGGGGTACTGCACGAGGTGGCGGCACAGCCGGCGCCGTCGTTCTCGCTGAGTGTGGACCGGCGGGTACAGGACGCGGCGCAGCGCGCGGTCGACGGGCGCCGGGAACAAACCATGATGGTGGTGATCGAACCGTCCACCGGCGGCATCCTGGCCGTCGCACAGAACGCGGCCGCCGACCGGGACGGTCCGGTGGCCACGATAGGGCAGTACCCGCCCGGTTCGGTGTTCAAAACAGTGACCGCCGCAGCCGCGATATCGGAGGGACTCGCCACCCCGGACACCGTGGTCGCCTGCCCGAGCGCTATCACCATCGGCGAGCGGATGATTCCGAATTACAACGGTTTCACCATCGGGAATGTCGCGTTGACAACCGCTTACGCACGCTCCTGCAATACCTCGTTCGCCAAATTGGCCAGTGAATTGCCGGCCCCGGCACTTTCGGATACCGCGGCGACGTTCGGAATCGGCCCGGATTACACGATTCCCGGATTACCCGCCTATTCCGGATCGGTACCCATTTCCGAAGACCGGACCCAGCGCACGGAGGACGGCATCGGTCAGGGCCGGGTCGTGGTCAGCCCGTTCGGTATGGCATTGCTGGCGGGGGCCGTCGCCCGCGGCAGCGCACCCACGCCGTACCTGATCGCCGGCCGCGAGACCGTCGTCGACGGACAGCGGCCGGCGCTGGATCCGGCGGTGGTGCGCGGGCTGCGGGCGATGATGCGTGAGGTGGTGCTGACCGGTACCGCCAACCGCATCGCCGACCAGGGCGCGGTGTTCGGCAAGACCGGTGAGGCGGAGGTGGCCGGGGGCTCCCATTCCTGGTTCGTCGGCTACCGGGGCGACCTCGCGTTCGCAACCCTGCTGGTCGAAGGCGGTAGCTCCGATAACGCCGTCGGGGTGACCCGCGATATGCTCGCCGCTCTCCCGGCCGGCTACTGACCGTCCGGCCGTGACCCGGTCACGGCCCGGTGGTCGAGGGGCCGGGGTCGGTCGCGTAACGGTGACCGGTATCGGTATCCACCGGGTCGCTGACACGGGCGGGGGCGACGACCGAGACCGTATGGTCGGAGACCGGGGCCGAGGCGGCGGTGTCGGGACTGAGGATTTCGACCACCCCGGTGCCGCCGAGAATCAATCCGGCGGTGACGAGAGCAACGGTGGAACGCTTCATTTTCCGGCTCCCTCCGATTCAGAGGTTCGACAGAGTGCGAGCTCGGGTGGCTCCTGTGCGACCGGGCTCTGCGGAAGTGTTATCTGATGATTTGCTGCTCAGGTCAACCTAAGCCGGGAACAGTGACCGAGACAAGATGGAAAGCTGGGGAAAATCGACGATGAGCAAATCGTGACCCGGGCCGCCGAAATCCGTGACGGCTTCGTTATCCGTAGTTCAGATCTTCTGCAAACTGGCCGCGAGATGATCCTGTAAAGGCAGGCCCACGGCACCCATCTGCAGCGTGTAGTCGATCACGCCGCCGTGCATGTGGATGGTTCGGCTCAGCGCCGTCACCGACTTGGCGGTACTGCTCAGGCCGATGGCGGTGGATTCCAATTCCAGCCGGATCTCGTCGTCGGCGAGGGTCAGTTTGCCCTCGCAGATCTCGGTGATGCCGGTGGGATGGGACAGGATGAGTTCCACCCGGTCGGGCCCGGGGCAGCGCAGATAACCGGTTTCCACATGCAGCGGACGGTTGTCGTCGGCGTGCCGGGTGCGTTGCCGGTAGGTCAGGAACGGGCGGCCGAGGTGGCCGAAGGTGATCTCCTCCAGATAACCGAACGGCTCGATCGTCGGGTAGTCGCCCTGCCCCGAGCCGCGCCATGTACCCAGTAGGCCGGCCAGGGGCGCGATGGCGGGATGCGGGGCGGCGGGAGTTTGCGGTTCGGCCACGGCGCACAAGCGTAGCCCCTCGGAGGGCGATCGGGTACACCCGATCGCCGTACCGCGTGCCTCCCGGCGGCGCCGCTACTTGTTCTTGCGGCGGCCGAACGGCCAGAACGAACGGGTACGGCGCCGCGGCAGCGCCGCGTAGACCATCGTCATCTCGGCGAACACCCCCGCTTCGCGTTCCCGGTCGGCGCCGAAATCGTCGCGGCCGAGGATCTGGGTGATCGAGCCCGGGGCGATCGTGGCCAGCGCGTCCAGCAGCGCGGGGTTGAGGGCGCCGAGCGAGATCCGGGTGATGTCGGCGTCCTCGGAGCCCGGGCCGCCGTGCCCGAGCAGCATATGACCGACGGCGTGCAGCACGATGTGGTCGGCGTTGCGGCCGGACGCGGAGGCGTCGTAGACGACGATATCGTCGTGTTTGCGCGCAATCCACAGCCCGTTGCCGTTGCACCCCAGTTCGGTCAGCGCCGAGCGGTGCGCCGGTTGTAGCGATATCGGCCGCTTCCGGTAGGCGGCCACCTCGGCGAGATAGGTGTTGAGATCCCACGGGCTGGGCAGGGGCACCGACCCAGCCGCATCGCCGAATCTGGCGTCCATGCTTGTCATCGGCCAATACGTTACCGATCCCGCGGGCGCTCGTCACTTCAGCGATCTCCGGCCGCTGCGGCGGCGGATCCCGGTGCTACGGCTCGATATCGACTCCGGGTCCGAGGGGTTTCACATTGTGCGGTTTGTTCCACAACGCGGTGAGCGCCCACAGCACCACACCCACCGCGAGCAGGATCCCGGCGATCAGGTACTGCTGCGGATTGCGGTCGGTGAACGGTGTGGCCAGGTACGCGCAGCACACCGCGCCGAGTATCGGAAGCGGCGTGGGGGTGTGGAAATGCCGGTGCGGGACGCGGTCGCGGCGCAGTACCAGTACCGCCACGTTGACGATGGTGAACACCACGAGCAGCAGCAGCGCGGTCGTACCCCCGAGTTCGGGAACCTCACCGACGAACAACAGCAGCCCCAGCGCCAGCAGAGTGGTGAAGATGATCGCGATATGCGGGGTGCGGCGGGTCGGATGGACCCGGCCCAGGGCGCGGGGTACGACCTTGTGCCGGGCCATACCGTAGAGCAGCCGGCTGGCCATCAGCATATTGATCAGCGCCGAATTGGCCACGGCGAACATGGTGATGAACGCGAAGACCTGAGTGGGGAATCCGGGCGCGCCGATTTCCACCACCTGCAGCAGCGGGGTATCGCCTTCGGCGAGCTTGTCCAGCGGTACCAGCGCCACCGCGGTGATCGAGACCAGCACGTAGATCGCGCCGGTGATCAGCAGGCCGGTGAGCAGGATCCGCGGGAAGATCCGGCTGGGTTCCTTGGTTTCCTCGGCCATGTTCACCGAATCCTCGAACCCGACCATGGCGTAGAAGGCCAATGTGGTCGCGGCGATCACCCCGCCGAACGCGGACCGGTCACCGGTGTCGAATTCGACGATCCGGCTGAAATCACCGTTGCCGAAACCGAGTGCCCACAGGCCGATACAGATCACGATCAGCAGACCGGACAGTTCGACACAGGTGAGCAGCACATTGGCCTTCACGCTCTCGCCGACACCGCGCAGATTGATCGCCGCGACCACGGCCATGAACGCGAGCCCGATCAGCGTGAGCACCAGCGAATCCGCGCCGTCGAATTCGAAGGCCTCCGCGAAGTTGGCCGCGAAGGCTTTGGCGGCGGTGGCTGCGGAGGTGATTCCGGAACTCATCACCGCGAAGGTCACCATGAAGGTGAGGAAATGGATGCCGAACGCTTTGTGCGTGTAGAGCGCGGCTCCGGCGGCCTGTGGGTATTTGGTGACCAGTTCCAGATAGCTGAATCCGGTGATCATGGCGACCCCGAACGCCACCAGGAACGGCACCCACACCGCGCCGCCGACCTCCCCGGCTACCCGTCCGGTGAGCGCGTAGATACCGGTGCCGAGAATATCGCCCACGATGAACAACAGGAGCAACCACGGACCGATGACGCGTTTGAGTTCGGGCTGATGGTCCGAATCGGTCCGAGCGGTGATGTCTGCCAAGGTCCCCTCATTTCTCCTCGACGCACCCGGTGGGCACCGGGTTCGATGTGTATACCCGTTCGGTGGCCCGGTGACTCCTGTTCCGGCCGGTTCGCCGGCGAATCCGGCCGTCAGCTCATGGATTCCGCGGCATCGGCGATCATCGTCGCCGAATCCCGGGGGCTGAGCGCCATCGCGCGCAACTGGTCGAACATCACGCCGAATCGGCGGATCTCGGAATGCCCTTCGATCAGTGCGTCACCGGAAATGCCCTCGACATAGACCAATTCGGGGTCGGTGGGGTCCGGGAAGTCCAGGATGGTGAAGGAGCCGGCCATACCGGGGTGCGCACCGGCGTCGAAGGGCAGGATCTGCAGGATCACGTTCTTGCGTTTGGTCGCCTCACCCAGCCGCCGCAGCTGGCCGCTCATCACCTCCGGACCGCCCACCACGCGGCGGATGGCCGCCTCGTCCAGGACCACCCACAATTCGAGGGGTTCGTCCTTGGCGAGCACGGCCGCCCGGTCCATCCGGGCCCGCGCCCGGCGTTCCAGGTCGGAGGCTTCGAGTTTGGGCATGCAGGTATCGATCACCGCGGTGGCGTACTGCTCGGTCTGCAGCAACCCCGGGATGAACGAGGTCTGGTAGTGCCGGGCCGACAGCGCCACCGACTCGAAATTGATGTACGCGGCGTAGACCTCGGACAGGCTGGCCTCGTACGGCCGCGACATACCGGGTTTCTGCGCGTCGGAGAGTAGGTCCAGCGCTTCCGCGCGGCGCGTGGCGTCGACACCGTAGAGGTCCAGCATCGTCATCAGGGTGCGGCGTTGCGGACGGGCCTGCGCGGTTTCGATGCGGTAGAGGGTGGTCACGTTGATCCCGGTCCGGGTGCTGACCTCCTCTTTGCTCAGTTCGGCGTCCTCGCGCATCTCCAGCAGCAACACCGAGAGCCGGCGCAAACCCGCCGTGAGGACGGTGCGTTTGCCTGCCATGTCATCCCTTTCGACCAGCGCGGTGGGCAGCGCGCGGCACCCACCGGTTCACGGCGGCCACACGCCCTGTGCTGCCAACCATAACGACCAGCGCGGACAGATGGGATCGGCACGGTCGGGTAGCGGTGGACCGTGCCTCGCCGGCCGCCGCCCGCGACGGCCCCGGGCGGGGGATACCCGGGCGGAGAAGGCGAATGGTCAGCGGTGGCGGGCAGCCGGGTATACGGCGAGCACGCTCACAACGAGATTTCCCGGCGCAGCACCTTTCCGGTCGCGTTGCGGGGTAACGGTTCGGTGGTGAGTGTCCAGTGTTCGGGGACCTTGTAGTACGCGAGGCGCTGGGCGGTGAAGGCCCGCAGGTCGGCGGCCGTGACAGCGGCCGGATCCGCGACGACGACCACCGCCGCGATCCGCTGGCCGAGTTCGTCGTCGGGGAGGCCGAGGACCGCCGATTCCCGTACCGCGGGATGTTCGTCCAGGACGTTCTCTATCTCGGTGGGGTACACGTTCTCCCCGCCGCGCAGCAGCAGGTCGCTGCGGCGGCCCGCCATCCGTAGCCGGCCCTGTTCGAGGATGCCGAAATCGCCGGTGCGCAGCCGGCGTCCGTCGTCGAGTGCGGCGGCCGTGGCGGTCTCGTCGCGCCAGTAGCCGAGCATGACGTAGGGACTGCGCACGCAGATCTCGCCTTCGGTCCCGTCGGGTACGGGGGCGCCGCCGGGGTCGCGGATCTCGACGGATACTCCCAGGATCGGCCGTCCGACGGTTTCCGGTTCGGCCGCCAACTCGGCCGGGGTGGCGACCGTGGCCGCGGTCCCGCCCTCGGTGAGGCCGTAACTGGTGGTCAGCGCGATACCGGTGGTGGGCAGCCGGTCGCGGAGGCGTTGCTGGAAGGCGGGGGAGGCGGGGGCGGCGTTGAGGGAGAGCGAGGTGAGCGCGGACAGGTCGTAGCCGGCCGGGTCGTGTTCGAGCAGCCGGGCCGCGAGGGTGGGGACCGCGCCCCAGTTGGTGACCCGCTCCCGCGCCATCAGTTCCAGGACCTGCCCGGCATCGAAGGCGCCGGTGTGGATGATCACGGCGGCGCCGGTGGCCAGCCGGGGGACCGCGAGATTGTGCAGGCTGGCGATATGGAACAGCGGTGAGGTCAGCAGGAACCGCTTATCGCTGGGTTCGCGGTAGCCGGGCGGCGCGGTGAGCGCATCGGTGTAGCGGTGGTAGTCGGTGACGGCGATCAGGTTGCGGTGGGTGTGGACGACCCCTTTGGGCCGGCCGGTGGTGCCGCTGGTGTACAGGACCACGGCCGGATCGTCCTCGGCGACGGCCACCACCGGGGCGGCGCCGCGGTAGTCGTCGATCAGCCGCGGCAGGTCCTCGGCCATGGTGAGCACCGGGACCCCGGTACCGGCGAGCAGCGGGGCGCGTTTGGTATCGGCGACGACCACGGCGGGGGTGGTGTGCCGGATACCGTAGGCCACCTCGGGTTCCGCCCACCATGCGTTGTAGGCGACGGCGATCGCGCCGAGGCATTGTGCGGCCCAGAAAGTGATCACCCATTCCGGGGTGTTCGCGGCCAGGATGCCGATCCGGTCGCCCTTGCCGATCCCGTAGTTGTCCGCCAGGGCGCGGGCCAGGGCCTCCGCGGCCTCCGCATGCTCGGTGAAGGAGTACCGGCGCCCGGCGGTGACCAGGTAATCGCGGTCGCCCCAGGCGCGGGAGGCGTCGAGCTGTTCACGCAACGACCGGCGCCGATGGCGTACGACGGGGATCGGGACGCCCAGTACTTCCTCGGTGACCAGTTCGAAGGGACCGCCCGGACCGGTGAGTTCGGCAGCCCGGCGCGCTGCGGCGGCGCGGGGGTCGGCGGCATTGCTCATGGGTCCACATCCTTGTCGACGGTTCTGCGGAAAATCCTTACCTCATGGCCGGGAGCGGACTTCTTCCGCCCGGCCCGGAACGGTGGTGGCCGCGTGCGGCTGCCGTCGGGCGCCGAGGCCGGCACAGGCGGCTCCGCGGCGGGATCGATGGCATAGTCGGCAAATCGGTGGCAATCGCGAACGTGGTGATATGGCACGGGATCGGATGGTGCCGCGCAGGGCCGGTGGCCGGGAACGAAATGGAATGCGGCCGCGTGGGGTTCGGTTCTGAAAAGCGGTGTTCGCGACGGCCCGGCGCATACCTGCGCGCACCATAGGTATGCGTATGGTGCAGTGGCGGAAGCGCGGAGAGATCTCGGCACGGTTGCGATGTGGTCGCGTAACGCGCTGTCGGGCCGGGTCTCGCGGGTGAGCCGGGTAACGTTCGGCGCGGCGCGGATTCGGACCGCCGGCGGCAACGAGCATGGCGGGTACGTCTTTTCGGGTCCGGCCGTAGTGCGGTTCCGCGAGAAGGATCGTTAGGCTTGCGCATAACGCTGTTCGCAACATTGCGTACCGAAGTCTTGTGTTCTTGCATCTGTAAGAGCATGATCCAGCTAGCCTTGTTGTGAACAACGATCCGATGTCCGGGATAACCGAATCGAGAGCCGATCATGTTGGTACAGAGTGTGATGGTGCCGGGTGAGTCCGAGGGGTGCAGATGAGCGCGCCCACGCTGGGGACCCTGCCGACAGCGCCACAATTGCTGTGCGCATTCCAGGGGCGGCGGACCCAGGACCGGGTGTTACTACGTTTCGCGCACGCGCTGGTCGAACTGCACAAGCGCCGGGCCCATGTCCGCGATCTGGCCGATATCGCCGAAATCGACGGTCGCCGAGCGGAACTCGTGGACGACATCAACGCCTGGATCATGCGTAAGATGCCACAGCACCGCAACGGAGCGTCGCTGCACACCGAGAGTCTGGGTGCGGTGATCGATCGGATGGCACACAGCTGGGTCGCGGCGAATCAGGCCATCGAGGCGGACGGCGTGCGCAGTGACCGAACCCATCGCCACTGGTATCACCTGGCCGAACTGGTGGACGGGTACACGGATCTGATCGCCGAGGTGGCCGGCGGCAGGCGCCGGCTACCGGTGCAGTAGACGGGGAACGCGGAGCGCCGGTCCGTTCATCCCACTGAACACCAGCCCCCTCGCGGTGGGTTCGGCGACTACCGCGAGATGTCGAATGGCCTAGACCCAACGGTGAGTCGGCGGCGAACACTCGGTTAACCAAGCGGTGCAGGCCAATTGGAGGTAGTTACTGCCATGATGCACACAGAGAGCGTCGCCACCGTTGCGGCGCCGGAAGACCTTGGCGCGGCGGCGCCGGCGCCCGGCGGCGTGGCGGCGTCGAAGGTATACCGGGTACGCGCCGAAATCGACACGATGCTCGACGAGTTGCGCCCGGGAGACCGGGTGCCCGCCGAACGGGAGTTGGCGGGACGCTTCGGTGTCGCTCGCGAAACCGTCCGGCACGCGCTGCGAGATCTCGCGGTGGAGGGCCGGATCCGCCGCCAGGGCCGCGGAACCGTGCTCGCCCGGCCCAAGGTCGTTCGTCCGCTCGCTCCCGAACCGGCCGGTGAGGATGCCCCCGGGGTGGTGCGCCGGCTGCTGTCCTGGGAGGACGGAATCGCCGATGCCGAGATCGCCCGGGATCTCGATCTGGCACCGCAGACCCCGATCATGACCCTCGAACGCCTGCTCTACGCCGACGGCGACCCCATCGCGCTGGAACGTATCGACCTGTCCCTGGACCGGTTCGGCTGGCTGCGCGCCGGATTCGATCCACTGGGTTCGCTCGCGGCGACGATCGGCGCTTCCGGGGTCGAATACGCGGGTGCCACCGAGCGGATCGAAACCGTGCTCGCGGCGCCCCGTGAGGCCGGGTTACTGCGCTGCCGGCCCGCCGTTCCGCTGTTCCGGGTGGTCCGCCGCGGGATGGACACCCAGGGCCGGCCGATCGAACGGGTCGCCTCGCTCTACCGCGGTGACCGGGTCGCGTTCGAGGTCCGCACGGGCGGCCGGAGCCGCTGAACCGGGGTTCGCCGGGGCCCGGCCCCGGTCCCGGCCGTGTGGTGGGCGCGGCCGGTGACCGTTCCCGCCGACCCGCCGGCCTGCGCCGACTAGTCTTGAACCATGTCCGTGCGTACCCGCCAGCCGCTGCTCCCCGGAACCCCCACCCCGATCCGTGAGGTTCCCCGTACCATCGAACGCCCGGAGTACGTGTGGAAGAAGACTGCCCGGGAAGGTTCCGAGCCCTGGGTGCAGACCCCCGAGACCATCGAGAAGATGCGGATCGCCGGGAAGATCGCGGCCCAGGCGCTGGCCGAGGCCGGTAAGGCCGTCGCGCCGGGTGTCACCACCGACGAACTGGACCGGATCGCGCACGAATACATGTGCGACCACGGCGCCTACCCCTCGACGCTCGGGTACAAAGGTTTCCCGAAATCGTGCTGCACCTCGCTCAACGAGGTGATCTGCCACGGTATCCCCGACAGCACCGTGATCGAGGACGGTGACATCGTCAATATCGATGTCACCGCCTATATCCACGGAGTGCACGGCGATACCAATGCCACCTTCCTCGCCGGTGATGTGGACGAGGAGGTGAAACTGCTGGTGGAACGCACCCGCGAGGCCACCATGCGGGCCATCAAGGCGGTGCGGCCGGGTCGTGCGCTCAATGTGATCGGCCGGGTGATCGAGTCGTATGCCAATCGCTTCGGCTACGGCGTCGTCCGGGACTTCACCGGCCACGGCGTCGGGCCCACCTTCCACAGCGGCCTGGTGATCCTGCACTACGACCAGCCCGCCGTCGACTCCGTGATCGAACCCGGGATGACCTTCACCATCGAACCGATGATCAACCTCGGCGGTATCGACTACGAGATCTGGGACGACGGCTGGACCGTGGTCACCAAGGACCGTAAGTGGACGGCGCAGTTCGAGCACACACTGGTGGTCACCGAGACCGGTACCGAAATCCTGACCCTGCCGTGAGCGGGCCCGGCGGGGCGCTGCTGGTCGCCGGGACCACCTCCGATGCCGGGAAGAGCGTGCTGGTCGCCGGGATCTGCCGGCTGCTGCGGCGGCGCGGGGTGCGGGTGGCACCGTTCAAGGCGCAGAACATGTCGAACAATTCGGTGGTCACGCTCGACGGCGGGGAGATCGGCCGGGCTCAGGCGCTGCAGGCGCAGGCCTGCGGGCTCGAACCGAGTGTGCGGTTCAATCCGATTCTGCTGAAACCGGGTAGCGACCGCCGTTCGCAACTGGTGGTGCGCGGCCGGGTCATCGATACCGTGGGCGCCGCCGACTATATGGCCCACCGCAGCCGGCTGCGGGCGGTGGTGGCCGACGAACTCGCGGCGCTGCGGGCCGATTTCGATGTGGTGATCTGCGAGGGGGCCGGATCGCCGGCCGAGATCAACCTGCGGGCCACGGATCTGGCGAATATGGGCCTGGCGCGGGCGGCCGAACTGCCGGTTCTGGTGGTCGGCGATATCGACCGGGGCGGGGTGCTGGCGCATCTGTTCGGCACGCTGGCCGTGCTCGAACCCGAGGATCAGCGGCTCATCGCCGGATTCGTGATCAACAAGTTCCGCGGCGACCTGGGGCTGCTGCGACCAGGTCTGGACCAATTGGCGGCCCTGACCGGCCGGCCCACGCTCGGGGTGCTGCCGTACCGGGACGATCTGTGGCTCGATGCCGAGGATTCGCTGGGCACCCTCGCCGGAACTCCGGTGGGGCGTCCGGCCGCGCCGGTCGGCAGCGAATGGCTGAGCGTCGCGGCGATCCGGCTGCCCCGGATCTCCAATTCGACGGATGTGGAGGCGCTGGCCTGCGAACCGGGGGTCGCGGTGCGCTGGGTGAACGAGGTGTCGCAGCTCGTGGATGCCGACCTGGTGGTCGTCCCCGGGAGCAAGGCCACCGTCGACGATCTGAATTGGTTGCGCCGCACCGGTATCGCCGAGGCGCTGCACCGGCGGGCCGCGGCCGGTCGGCCCGTGCTGGGAATCTGCGGCGGATACCAGATGCTCGGGCGCCGGATCGTGGACCCGGTGGAATCCGGGGCCGGCGATATCGCGGGGCTGGGGCTGCTGGATGTGGAGGTCGAATTCGCGCCGGAGAAGGTGCTGTGCCGGACGACCGCATTCGGCGCCCCCGCCGCACCGGGTGCGCAACCGGCCGGGACCGCGGGTATCGCCGCGGACGGCTATGAAATCCATCACGGCCGGGTCCGCGCCACCACCGAAACACCGTGGCTCCACGTGACCGGACGCGCCGCCCCCGCGGCGGCCGCCACCGACGGGGGTCCGGGTGCTCCGGAACCGGAAGGAAGCGTGCGCGGCGCGGTCTGGGGTACTCATCTGCACGGGTTGCTGGAATCCGACGAATTCCGGCGAGCCTGGCTCACTCAGGTGGCGCGGGCTGCCGGCCGGACCGGGTTCCTGGTCGCGCCCGGGACCCGGGTGGCCGCCGTGCGTGCCGCGCAACTCGATCTGCTCGCCGATCTCGTCGCGGAGAATCTCGACGTCTCCCGGGTGGAGCGGTTGCTGAACGACGGGGTGCCGGCCGGTCTGCCGGTGGTCGGTTCCGCGCTGAGCACGCTGTCGGGGGCGGGATCGTCCGGGCTGTGAACGGGCCGAGACCGCCGCAAGATCATGCGTCACGATCCTCGCGCTCTTTGCGGGGAGTGCGCCAACGGAACCGACCGGCGGTGTAGCGTCAAGCGTCATGGAATCTCGGCGCATCGCGGTCGGTGACCGGGGCTGGACGGTGCGGGTGGACGGGCCGGTGACCCAGCACAGTGTGCTGTTGCTGCCCGATACCGGTGATCCGCCGGAGGTGTACGACCGGGTCTGCGCGCGGTTGCACAGCTCCGATCTGCGGACCATCGTCTTCGAAACCGCCACCGGCCTCGATCTCGCGGGCGTGTACGCGGTACTGGACGATCTCGGTGTGCCCTGGGCGAATGTCGCCGGGCGCGGTGCGGGAGCCAGCGTGGCGTGGCAGGTGTGCGCGAACGGGTTCGGCCGGTTCGTCAGCCTGATCGTCGCCGATCGCGGGCATCCGGCCGTGCCGGACGGTACCGGCGCCGTCCTCGATGCGGGTTGCCCGGCCGTCGAACTGCCGACCACCGTCCTGGTGACCAAGGGGCTACCGCGGTCGGTCGCCGATTCCTCGGGTCGGCATGTGTACGGCGAGTTCCGGGTGGTGGATCTCGACGTCGACAATGTCGCCGCCGAAGCGGACCAGGAATTCGCCACCGAGATCGTGCTGCGCACCAGTATGTGGTGACCACGCAGGCGCCGAACGCGCCGATGGGTCCGCCGGGATACCCGGTCCGCCGTCCGGCGCTGTCCTACTCGGCCGGGTTGTAGCCCGCGAGCCAGTCCAGCCAGCTGTCCAGTTCCCGGAACGCCTCGGTGCGCGGGCCCTCGGCCGACAGGAACACATCGTGGCGTGCGCCGTCGATCGGGACGATCGTGGTGCGGTCGCCGAGGCAACCGGCCCAGCGCTGGATCTGCGCCACATCGAGGACCGCGTCGGCCACATCGACCGCCGGACCGTATTCGCGGGCGAACTGCGTGAGCTTCGACCGCAGCAGCAACGCGGGCACTCCGATATCCAGACCCCGGTGCAACCGGGCCTGACCCAAGCGGATCGCCCGTAGCCAGCCGGCCCGGACCGGGAACCCTTCCCGGGGTTTCCAGTCGAGGTCGTAATCCCATTCGCCGGCCACGCTGTTGTGCAGGCTGTCGCCGTAGGCGCTGGATTTGCCCAGCGGCAGCGCGGACTTCGCCCGGAACCGCCCCACGGTATTGATCAGTTGCGTACCGACAGTGCGCACATAGGCGGGGCCTTGGAGATCGAACCAGGGGCTGTTCAGGACCAGCCCGCGGATTCCGGCCGCGGCCGAACCACCCGCGCGCTGCAACCGGTCCAGCCACAGCGACGCCACCAGACCGCCGGTCGAATGACCGACCACCAAGACCTTGCCCGGTGTCTCCGCGGTGATGAGGCGCAGCGCCTCGTTCAGCTCCCGGTCGTAGAGGGCCAGATCGCTGATGAAATGCGGCGTCTGGTTCGCGCGCAGGGAACGGCCGCATTTGCGCAGATCCAACGCGTAGAAGCGGTGACCACGCGCGGTCAGATGCTCGGCCACATGCCGCTGGAAGAAGTAGTCGGTGAAGCCGTGCAGGTACAGCACCGCCTCGGCCGTGCCGGACCCGGCCGCCGTGCCGGGCGTACCGGACAGGGCGCTTCCGGCACTGTCGGGATCGGGCAGGTGGCGAACCAGGGTCGCGACGATCTCGCCCTCCCCGTCGGGATCCGGCCCGAGGTCCAGTGTGCGATATTCGTAGCCGTCGCCGAGCACGTCCGGCTGCCAGGAATCGGCCCGGCCCAGCGTGCTGCCGGCGGCCGCGGATTTGTTCGTCACGCCGTCCAATCTAGGCGAAACCTCCGCCGACGCTGCGGTCGTGCGCGGTATGCGGGGGCTGCGCCCGCGCTGTGAAACCTTTCGCCTTCGCTGCGGCCCGGCCCGACGTATCGGCGGGCTTCACCCCCGCGCCGGGAGGGGTTGTCGCGGTGCGATCCAGGCGGTGACTCCGGCTTTTCGCGGTTCCGCGGGGCGGCCGAACCGGCGGCCGCCCGTGCGGTGAGCGCTGGTCGGTGGGGCGCCGCGGGAGAGGAATCTTTGTCACAATCGCCGCCCTGGCTGCGGATTCCGCGCGTGTCGAGGTGCACAATTAGCAGTAGTGAACGACGGGTAACCTACATTCGGCCGAGCCCGAGCAGGCTCCTCGCCGCCCGTACACAACTACATATGCGCCCGTGCCCCAGCGGACCACATCCTGTCGGGATGTGCGCCCCGCGCACCAGGACAAGGAAGTCGAACACCCGTGCCGAACGCTGCCCAGACTGAAAAGACCGATGTAGTCCTCATCGGTGCCGGCATCATGAGCGCTACCCTCGGCGCGCTACTGCGCCAGTTGCAGCCGGACTGGTCGATCACGGTGTTCGAACGGCTGGACGCCGCCGCGGCCGAGAGCAGCGATCCGTGGAACAACGCCGGTACCGGTCACTCCGCGCTGTGTGAGCTGAACTACAGCCCGCAGAAGCCGGACGGTTCGGTCGATATCGGCAAGGCCGTCGATATCAACGAACGGTTCCAGGTATCGCGGCAGTTCTGGGCCTACGCCGTCGAGAACGGGATCCTCAGCGATCCGTCCCGGTTCATCAACCCGATCCCGCACGTGAGCTTCGTGCACGGCGCCGCCGATGTCGAGTACCTGCGCAAACGCTACGAGGCGTTGTCCCGGCACCCGCTGTTCGCCGGGATGGAGTACATCGACAGCCCCGACGAGTTCGCCCGCCGGCTGCCGCTGATGGCCCGGGGCCGCGATTTCTCCGATCCGATCGCCCTCAACTGGACCGACGGCGGCACCGATATCGACTTCGGCTCGCTCACCAAGGAACTGCTGGCCTATATCGGCGCCACCGGCGGGGAGATCGCGTTCGGTAACGAGGTCCGGAACCTGAGCAAACAGCGCGACGGCAGCTGGAAGGTGACGGTGCGCAACACCCGTACCGGCCGCACCCGCACCCTGGTGAGCAAGTTCGTCTTCGTCGGTGCCGGGGGTGGAGCGCTGCCGCTGCTGCAGAAATCGGGGATCAAGGAGATCCGCGGTTTCGCCGGGTTCCCGGTATCGGGGCAGTTCCTGCGCTGTACCAACCGGGAACTGGTGGGTATGCACGAGGCCAAGGTGTACGGCAAGGCCGCCGTCGGTGCGCCGCCCATGTCGGTGCCCCATCTGGACACCCGCGTCATCAACGGCAAGCCCGGCCTGCTGTTCGGCCCCTACGCCGGGTGGACCCCGAAGTTCCTCAAGGACGGCAGCAACGCCGACCTGTTCAAGTCGATCAAGCCCGGCAACCTGACCCCGATGCTGGGCGTCGGCGTCACCGAACTGGGCCTGGTCAAGTACCTGGTCACCGAGCTGATGAAATCGCAGGCCGGCCGGGTGTACACGATGGAGGAGTTCATCCCGCGCGCCGAGGGCAGCGATTGGGAGCTCATCACCGCGGGGCAGCGGGTGCAGATGATCCGCCGCCAGGGTGCCGGTGGTGTGCTCGAACTGGGTACCGCCGTGATCGCCGCGCAGGACGGGTCGATCGCCGGCCTGCTGGGTGCCTCCCCGGGCGCCTCGACCTGTGTGACCGCCATGCTCGACGTCCTCGAACGGTGCTTCCCGGCCGAATACGCGACCTGGACGCCCAAGCTGAAGGAAATGGTCCCGTCGCTGGGGGTGAAGCTCTCGGAGAACCAGGCACTGTTCGGCGAGGTCTGGGATTGGACCGGCAAGGCCTTGCAGCTCACCGGTAGCGCGGCGCACGCCGTACCGGCCGGCGCCTGAGCCGGTATCGCCTGCTGATCGGCGCGGGCCACGGAACCTGTTCCGTGGCCCGCGCACTGCTGTGCGGACACCGGCGGTGCCCGGCCGAGGGCGTTCGCGTGCATCTTCCGCCAAGGTGTGATAGCAAGGCGCGATGATGTCTACGGTTGCACTCCGACGGTCATGGGCCCAGGATCTCGATACCGCCACCCTGTACGAGCTGCTGAAGCTGCGCGTCGAAGTGTTCGTCGTCGAGCAGAAATGCGCATACCCCGAACTGGACGGCCAGGATCTGCTGCCGGAGACGCGGCATCTGTGGCTGGACGACGAGGGCGTGGTGATCGCGACCCTGCGGCTGCTGGAGGAGCACGACGACGGCGTGAAATCGTTCCGGATCGGACGTCTGTGCACGGCCGTGGAAGCCCGCGGGCACGGCTACACCACCCGGCTGCTGCAGGCCGCGCTCGCCGAGACCGGATCGCATACGGTCCGGTTGAACGCGCAGACCTACCTGATCGATCTGTACACCAAGCACGGGTTCGAGGTCGACGGCGCGGAGTTCATCGAAGACGGTGTCGCGCACGTACCGATGCGCCGCGGGTAGGGGAGACCGGGCGCGCCCCACGGCACGTTTTAGAGTGGGGCCGTGTCCTATACCGAGATCGCCCGGCCCGCACCCCAGCCCTTCGCCGCCGCCGGTGGGGAGAGCGAGGCCGGTTTCCCGTTCTCGGCGGTGATCGGTCAGGAACAGCTGCAGCTCGCGCTGATCTTGTGCGCGGTGCACCCGGGAATCGGCGGCGTGCTGGTACGCGGCGAGAAGGGCACCGCGAAATCGACGGTGGTGCGCGCCCTGGCGCGGCTGCTCCCCCCGGTGGTGGACGAATCGGGTGCGCGGCCGGCCCGGCTGGTGGAACTGCCGGTCGGCGCCACCGAGGACCGCGTGGTGGGATCGCTGGATCTGGAGCGCGTGCTGCGCGACGGTGAGCAGGCGTTCCGGCCCGGTCTGCTGGCCGCGGCCCATCACGGTGTGCTGTACGTGGACGAGGTCAACCTGCTGCACGACCATCTCGTCGATGTACTGCTGGACGCGGCGGCGATGGGCCGGGTGCATATCGAACGCGACGGGGTCTCGCATTCCCATCCGGCCCGGTTCGTGCTGGTCGGCACCATGAACCCGGAGGAAGGTGAGCTGCGCCCGCAGCTGCTGGACCGATTCGGTCTCACCGTGGACGTCACCGCCTCCCGCGACGTGGATGTGCGGATGGCCGTGGTGCGCCGCCGCCTGGACTACGAGGCCGACCCGGCCGGTTTCGCCGCGGCCTACGCTCCCGCGGACGCCGCGATCGCCGACCGGATTCTCACCGCGCGCGACCGCCTGCCCGGTACCGCGCTCGACGATGTGGAACTGCGCCGGATCGCGGCGGTCTGCGCGTCCTTCGATGTGGACGGGATGCGGGCGGACCTGGTGGTCGCCCGGACGGCCACCGCCCATGCCGCCTGGTGCGGGCGCGACGCGGTGACCGCCGACGATGTGCGGGTCGCGGTCGAGCTGGCGCTACCGCACCGGCGCCGCCGGGATCCGTTCGACGAACCGGGGATCACGCCCGAACAGCTGGACGAGGCGATGCGGGATGCCGCCGACCAGGCGGAGCCGGGTCCGGAACAGAACGGCGAATCGGCGGCCGGGGCACCCGACGACGGCCGCGGTGGACGAACAGAGCGGCCGGACGATGATCCGGACGGCCCCGGTGGCGGTGCGGAGCAACCCGATGACGATCCCGACGGTCCCGGCGGCGGGCGGCCGTCCGGCGAATCCGGTGAGAAGTCCGGGAATCCCGGCCCCGCCGGCACCGGGCAGGCATCGACGCCGGTGGCGGCTCCGGTCCGGCCGCCCCGCTGGGAAGTACCGGGCCTGGGTGAGGGCGCTCCCGGGCGCCGCTCCCGCGCCCGGACCCGGCAGGGCCGGGTCGTGAACGCGACCCCCGAGCTCACCGGCGGCCTGCACCTGCTCGGTACGTTGCAGGCCGCGGCGCCGCAGCAGTGGGCCCGCGGCCGCCGAGGTGGTCCGTTGCGGCTCGCCGCGCCCGATCTGCGCGGTGCCTATCGCGAAGGGCGCGAAGGCAATCTGGTGGTGTTCGTGGTCGACACCTCCGGTTCCATGGCCGCCCGCGACCGGCTGTCGGCGGTGACCGGGGCGGTTCTCACCCTGCTGCGCGATGCCTATCAGCGACGCGACAAGGTCGCGGTGATCGCGGTGCGGGGAAGCGAAGCCGAACTGGTGCTGCCTCCGACCTCGTCGACCGATATCGCGGTACGCCGGCTCAGCGGCCTGCGCACCGGCGGAAAGACACCTCTCGCCGCGGGGCTGCGCAAAGCGCACGAGGTGGTGCGCCGGGAACGGGTGCGCGACCCGCGCCGCCGCCCGATGCTGGTGCTGCTCACCGACGGCCGCGCCACCGGCGGAACGGATCCCGTACCCCGGGCCCGCGCGAGCGCGGCACTACTGGCCCGCGACGGTGTGGCCTCGATCGTCATCGACTGCGAACGCGGCATGGTCCGGCTCGGCCTGGCGGCCGATCTGGCGGCGGCGCTGCGCGGCACGGTGGTCCGGCTCACCGAGCTGACCGGTTCGGCAGTCGCCGACACTGTCCGGGCGGGCGCGCCCGGCGCCGGTACCCGCGCGGCCTGATCCGGCCGCCGCCGGACTACTGCGAAACCCGATGAGACCGAGGAGATCAGATGCCCCAAGGGGTACCGGATAATGTGCCCGACGACGGGCTCACCACGCGGCAACGGCGGAACCAACCGGTGCTCGCCGTCCACACGGGCCCGGGCAAGGGCAAATCCACAGCAGCGTTCGGGATGGCGCTGCGGGCGTGGAACCAGGGATTCGATCTCGCGGTGTTCCAGTTCGTGAAGAGCGCCAAATGGAAGGTCGGGGAGGAAGCCGTCTTCCGTGAACTGGGCCGGCTGCACGAGGAGACCGGCGCCGGCGCGCCGGTGCAGTGGCACAAGATGGGTGAAGGCTGGTCGTGGAGCCGTAAGGCCGGCACCGAGACCGATCATGCCGCCGCCGCGCTGGCCGGCTGGCGGGAGATCGCGCGGCGGCTGCGGGACGCAGAACACCGATTCTATGTGCTGGACGAATTCACCTACCCTTTGAAATGGGGCTGGGTCGAGGTGGACGAGGTGGTCGAGACCCTGCGGAACCGCCCCGGGAACCAGCATGTCGTGATCACCGGCCGCGACGCCCCCGCCGCGTTGATCGAGACCGCGGATCTGGTCACGGAAATGACCAAGGTGCGCCACCCGATGGACGCCGGGCGCAAGGGGCAGCGAGGTATCGAATGGTGAGGTGCGCGCGCGGCCGGTCCACCCGGGAGAACGGTCCCACCGGAGCGGGCGTGCGCCGATGAGCACCGGCGCCGCCGGGGTCGTCCTCGCCGCACCGGCTTCGGGCAGTGGTAAGACCACCGTCGCGACCGGGCTCATCGGCGCACTACGCCGGGCCGGGCATCAGGTCGCGCCGTTCAAGGTGGGGCCGGACTACATCGACCCCGGGTACCACGGTCTGGCGGCCGGCCGGCCGGGGCGCAACCTCGACCCGGTACTGGTCGGCCGGGACCGGATCGCGCCGCTGTACCGCCACGGCTCCCGCGGTTGCGATCTCGCGGTCGTCGAGGGCGTGATGGGGCTGTTCGACGGCCGGATCGACGACCGGTCGCCCGATCCCGTGGCCGAAGGTTCCACCGCGCAGGTCGCGAGTCTGCTCGGCCTGCCGGTGGTCCTCGTCGTGGACGCGCGCGGGCACAGTCAAAGTCTTGCCGCGCTGCTGCACGGTTTCGCGACCTTCGACACCGGGGTCCGGCTGGGCGGTGTGATCCTGAACCGGGTCGGCAGCGAGCGGCACGGACAGGTCCTGCGCGCCGCCTGCGACCGGGTCGGGCTCGCGGTTCTCGGCGTTCTGCCACGGTTGGCCGAACTCGAGGTGCCCTCCCGGCATCTGGGTCTCATTCCGGCGGTCGAACACGGCAGTGCGGCGCTGCGCGCGGTGGATGCGATGACCGATCTGGCCGCCCGCCATATCGACCTAGCCGCTGTTGCCGCGCTGGCTGTCGCGCCGGGCCCGGGCCCGGTCTGGGACCCGGCGGAGCCGGGCAGACCAGCGAAGGCTGCTGGGCCCGCCGCCGGCCTGCCGGAGCCCCCGGGAGCCGACGCACCCGGCCGGCCTGCGATCCGTGGCGGAACCGGGTCGGCTGTGACCGGGGAACCCGCTGGGCCGAATGTCGTCACAGCGACCGCCGGGGCCGGTGCGATGGCGGGCCCGGCCGGGGCGCGTGGCAGGGAGGATGCGGCGCGGCCCGGCTTCGGGGAGATGGGTGGGCAACCGGTCGCTGCCGGGCCTGTGGCGGGTGGGCCGAGCCCGGTGATCGCGATGGCCGGGGGACCCGCGTTCACGTTCGGTTATGCCGAGCACCGGGAGTTGCTCACCGCCGCGGGGGCCGAAGTCGTGGTGTTCGATCCGCTGCACGATGCGCTGCCGGCCGGCGCCGCCGGACTGGTGCTGCCGGGCGGCTTCCCCGAGGAACATGCCGAAGCCCTGGCCGCCAATACCGTGCTTCGCACCGAGGTGGCCGCGCAGGCGCGGCGCGGGTTGCCGGTGCACGCCGAATGCGCGGGGCTGTTGTACCTCACCGAATCACTGGACGGTCATCCGATGGCGGGTGTCTTCGACGCGGTGGCCGAATTCGGTCCCCGCCTGACCCTGGGTTACCGGGAGGCTGTCGCGTTGGCCGATTCTCCGCTCTGGGGTGCGGGGGAACGGGTGTTCGGCCACGAATTCCACCGGACGCGCCTGGTGACAGCCGGCTCCCTGCCGCCCGCCTGGGGCTGGCAGGTGGACCGGACGCAGATCCGTGAAGGGCTGCTCGTACATCAGGTGCACGCCTCCTACCTGCACACTCATCCTGCGGGAAACCCGGCCGCAGTACACCGCTTCGTGGCGGCCGCGCGCATACATCAGAGCGCCGCTGCCGCCGAACCGGCGCGGTGAGCTCGCCGCGGACCGGCGGCCCCCTGCCGCCTTCGCTCGCCGTGGGCCTCGGGTTGCGCCCCGGCCGGCCGGTCGGCGATATTCTCGCGACCCTTGCCGCGGCCCTGCCCGACGTGCGGATCGCCTGTTTGGCAACGATCGATCGACGCGCCGAGGAACCGGGACTGCGGCGCGCCGCAGCGGTGCTGAAGGTGCCGCTGTACGGTTTTCCGGCCGATCGGCTGGCCGATATCCGGGTGCCGAACCCGTCCGATCAGGTGACGGCGGCACTCGGCATTCCCGGCGTGGCCGAAGCCGCGGCGCTGCTGGCCGGCACCGGTCCCTTGCTCCTGCCGCGCCGGGTGGTCTCGGGCATGGTGATCGCTGCCGCCGCGGCGAGCTGAGGTTGCGACTTCAGGGCGCCACCGACAGCAGATCCGCGAAACCGGTGGGGTCGTGGCGGCCGATACTGGCGTGCTCGAACAGGCCCCAGCCTTCGGCGTCGCCGCAGCGGGCGTGCGCGATATGGTCGGTCACACCCCAGGGGATGCGGCCGGCGATCGCCGGGTCGGTGAGGTCGTACCGGCTCGCCGAGGACCAGTCGCGGCCCTTCCACTGGCCGTGCTGCCAGTCCGGGTCGCCGCCGTAACCGCAGCCGATATGCAGCGGAATCCCGGTGACGGTGCGGATTTCGATGGTCAGTGGTTTCCCTTCGGGGGTACGCAGTTCCAGGCTCGCCGCCTCCGGATGCCGGGTCCCGGACCGGTAGTCGATGCCGACGCGCGGCCAGCCGAGTTGTTCGACCGAACCGTCCGGGAACACCCGGACCGCGTCGTTGAGGGTGCGGTAGCCGTCCGGGTTCTCCTGCAGGATCACCACCACCGCGAAATCGTCGAAACGCAGCGGAACGTAGAGCCACCAGAATCCGCCGGCGCCCTCGGCCGCGGCCCGGCCCGGTGGTTCGGCCTCGCCGACCGGGCGGATACCCCACGACCGGTCCCGGGTGCCCAGCCATACGTCCGGATCCACCGTGATGTCCTCGCCGCGCAGCGAGATCGTGCCCGCCCACGAGCCGACCTGCGCGAAACGTGAGGCGTCCAGCGTCGGGCGGTTTCCGGCGAGCATCACATGCGGCTGTTCCTGGACAGTGGGGAACGAACCGGTCCAGGTGAGGTCGAGAGCGAGTTCGTCGTGTTCGCAGAGCACCCGGAGCGTGCGCAACGGTTCGACGACTTCGATCCGGTAGCCGCTCACGGACATCTCCAGGCTCCGGTCGCTGCGGGCGTCGGAGAAACGCACCGAGGTGATCTCGTCACCGCGGCGCACGGCCGCGTAGGCATCGACGACCCCCAGATTCGGGTAGACCCCGAAACCGGTGACCAGCATGGTCGCGCCGTCGCGGTTGTGCGCGTTGAAATAACTGCGGTCGTAGAAGTTGCGGTCACTGGTGGCGGCGCGGGCGATCGGCAGCGGAGTCTGGTGGATCGGGTACTCGTCCAGCGGGCCGGGCGCCGAAGCCGGTGAGTGGGCGGTGTTTTCGCTCATTTCAGTCCCATTCGTAGGTGCCGTCGAGCATGGCCGCCAGGCTTGCCCGGTGCATGATGTAGTCGTCCCGGTCGGCGGGGGCGGTGTCCTCGCCCATATGGATCATGCGGCGTTTGATCCGGGCCATCACGATCGCGTGGCGCAGCGCGGCGTAGGTGAGGTGGAAATCCAGGTCGCGCACGGTGTGGCCGGTCAGCTGTTCGTACTGTGCGACCACGTCGTCGCGGCGCAGGAAATCGGGGAGTCCGGGCATGCCGAAGTTGGTGGCGATGTCCTGGAAGAATCTGTGCAGGAAGATCATCCAGGCCAGGTCCAGTTCGCGCGGGCCCAAGGCCGCCATCTCCCAGTCCAGTACCGCGATCGGTGTGCAGCCGTCGTAGATGATATTGCCGGGCCGGGCGTCGCCCCAGCTCAGCACATCCGGGCCGGGATCGGCGGGGAAGTGGGCTTCGAGCCAGTCGAAAGCGCGCTCGATCAGCGGAATCTCGTAACCGTCGTCCACCAGTGCCCACCGATAGAAGTCACGCTGGGCGGTGAGGTGGCGGCGCAGCGCCGGGGCGGGCCCGTCCATTTCCGGGAAACGCCGGGCCGGTTCGGTGATCGCGTGGATGCGGGCGAGGATATCGACAGTGTTGCGGGTCAGTTCGGCGCGCTCGGCGGGGGTCGCGTCGTACAACCAGCCCGCGAACACATACGGCGGGTTGTCGCCGGGGATGCGGCCGTTCACGCGGTCCATCACGAAGAACGGCGCACCGCAGACGGTGTTGTCGGTTTCCAGCCAGCGCAGCGGCGGCACCGGTACATCGGTTCGAGTCGCGAGTTCGTCGATGATCCGGTACTGCAACGGCAGATCGTAATCCCGGAACACCGGGAACGCGCCCTGCTCCGGCACCATCCGGGCGACGAACGACCCGCGCCGCGGTTCACCCGCGACCCGCCACTGCGCGTCGAACAGCACCGACGCGCTGGACAGCCCACCGGACTGTGGCCGGCTCAGCGAGGCGATCACCGGGGGTTCCTCGGCCCCGGTCCGCACCTGCAACCAGCCGGTGAGCTGGGTGGCGAGGGTGTCCAGATCGCGTTCACTGGTGGTGAGCTGCAGATGTTCGGTGGGATCTATCTCGTCGGGCATCGTCGTCCTCCTGCCATGGTGCGCGGCGGACCCCGACCGGCGCTCGAGTGCCGGCTGCGCCGCGATTCCGGCCGCTCGCGTGCCGCAGACTGTAACGTGTTTCACTCCGGTGCGGAGTCGATTCACCGCGATCCCGGAGCGGGTATCGCCGGTATCGCCACGCCGGGGGACAGGGACGGCGATAATCCTCGAGCAGGTCCGGATGTCGGCAGCCCGGGCCCGTGCAGGAGGTGTGCATGCTCGACTCGACCCGCCGCGGGGAACCGGCCGAGACGGGCGGCCTCGATCGCCGAGGGGCAGATCGGGTCCGGTCGTGAAGCGCGTAGGCGAAGGTATCGCCTACGCCGTTGCGGCCCTGGCGTTCCTGGTGCTCGGGGCGGTGATCCGGCCGCTGTTCACCGACGATCCCGCGCCGCCCGAAATACTGTCGGCCACCGAACTGGGGTTCGTCCAGGATATGGCCGCCCACCACCATCAGGCCCTGATCATGGTGCAGCGGCTCGACCCCGGCGCCGATCCCGCCGTCCGGCGCCTGGCCCAGCAGATCGACGACACCCAGCGGGCCGAAATCGGCACGCTGCTGGGCTGGCTGCGGATGGCCGGCGCACCGGCGGCCAACCCCGCCCCGATGGGCTGGATGCCCGCGGCAGCCCACGCCGCGCACGACGACCATACCGCCCACGACGGATCTGTCGCGCATACGGCCGCCGGCGGGCACACCATGCCCGGTATGGCGACCCAGGCGCAGCTCGACGCCTTGTCCGCCGCCCGCGGCCGGGCCGCTTCCGTATTGTTCCTGCAGCTCATGCAAGCCCACCACGAGGGCGGTATCGCCATGGCCCGGGTCGCCGACGCGCTGCTCTCCGGTGGTGTGGTGAAACAGGTGGCCCGCGAGATGATCACCGGCCAGACCCAGGAGTCCGGGCTGATGGCGCTGCTGCTGACGGAATTGGCACCGGCACCTCCGGGCTGACCGGAATTATCGCGCGGCGCAATCGGTTACCCGTGGTCATGAGCACAGTTCCGCTGCCGGAAAACCTGAAGAAGTACATCGACGAGAACCGGTTGTTCGTCACCGTGGCCACCGTGGGCCGGGACGGGCATCCGCACCAGACCGTCACCTGGCTGGACCGCGACGGCGACGAATTGCTCTACTCCACCACCACGGACCGGGTGCAGGGCCGTAATCTCGCCCGCGATCCGCGGATCTCGGTCCTGGTCACCGCCCCGGACAATCCCTACCTTTACGCCGAGGTCAAGGGGACCGCCACGCTCACGCCCGACCCCGAACTGCGCACCGGCAACCGGATCTCGCGCAAGTACACGGGCAAGGACTACGCCGATTTCAACCCCGACGCCGTGAACGACGGCCCGCGCGTCACTGTGCGCATCACCCCGCACAAGATCACCGGCCGGTTGTGAACCCGCCGGAGCCGGGTTTCGATCCCGGCAGATCCTGCCTGACGTAGGCGGACAGACCGGGCCCGGAAGGGATCGGCGCAAGCCGGTTACTCCGGGCCTGGACTTTGGAGGGGCTCAGGCGGCCTGGGCCTCGTCCTGCGCGTGCTGGGCGCGGGCGACCTCCGCGGCGGTGTAGCGCAGGGTGAGCGCGATCAGGCCGACGAGCAGCGCGCCGCAGGCGGCGACGAACATGGCCAGGGTGTACCCGTCGCCCAGGGCGGCGATCTCCGCGGGGGTCATCTGGGCGGGTTTGCCGTCGGTGCCGCCCTGGGACAGGGTGCGGGAGGCGGCCAGCGGCGTCAAGACGCCGATGGCGATCGGAGTGCCGAGGTTCAGGAACATCTGGCCGATCGCCGACAGGGGGCCGATCTCGTCCGGGGGGACGCCGACCAGGACGCACAGCGGGATCAGCACCATGGCGACGCCGATACCGAAACCGATCACCAGGAACAGCGGCAACAGCGTGGACCAGTAGCCGACACCGCCGTCGAGTGTCGAGCCGTAACCCAGCCCGGCCACCAGCACCACCGCGGCACCCACCAGCAGCCAGCGGGGCGCGATATGCAACGCCAGGCGGGTCGCGACGGCGCTGCCGACGCCGACGCCGACGGTGAACGGGATGAACGAAACACCGGCCACCAGCGGGCTGTAGCCCACCACGTTCTGGACGAACAGGCCCGCGAAGTAGGTGGTGGCGCCCAGGATGCCGCTGGCGAGCAGGATCACCACGAAGGTGGCGACCCGGTCGCGGCTGTCGAACAGCGTCCACGGCAGCAGGGGGTTGTCCACCGACCGCTCCGCGAAAACGAAGATCGGCAACAGGACCGCGCCCGCGATCAGGGTGCCGTAGACCAGCGGGCTGCCCCAGCCGAGCTCCGGTCCCTCGGTGGCGCCCCAGACGATCAGGGCGCACGCCAGGGTTCCGAGGAATGCGCCGCGCACATCCAGCGTGAGACGGTGGTGGCCGGTATCGCGGAGCGCGACCAGCGCGCCGATCACGATGAGTACGCCGATCGGCACATTGATCAGGAAGATCCAGCGCCAGCTGGCCTCGGTGAGCGCCCCGCCGATCACCAGCCCGCCGACCGAGCCCAGCGCCACCATCGATCCGAAGATGGCGAAGGCCTGGTTCCGTACTTTGCCCGGGGCGAAGGTGCTGGCCACCAGCGCGAACGCGGTGGGGGCGGCGAGCGCGGCGCCGGTGCCCTGGAAGGCGCGCGCCGCGACGAGCATCTGCTCGCCCTGCGCCAGGCCGCACAGCATCGAGGCCAGCGTGAACAGGCCGACGCCCAGGATGAACATGCGCCGCCGGCCGAACGAATCACCGATCCGGCCGCCGAGCAGCATCAAACCCGCGAAGGGGAGACCGTAGGCGGTGATGGTCCACGCACTGCCCGAACTGGACAGGCCCATCTCCTCCTGCAAACGCGGCAGAGCCAAGATCACCACGGTGCCGTCCAGCACCACCATCAGCTGTAATCCGCTCAGGACGAGGATGGCGAGGCCGAAGGCTCGCTTCGTCACGGGATACTGCACAGCCGGTGGGTTATCGAGCACAGTGGGTCACTGTAACCGACGGGTAGCGTCGGCGACCGGGGCGGCGGTGAACCCGGCCGTGGGCCCGATCACAACGATCGCGGGCGGCCGGATGCCCTCGTCGCGGACCCGTTCGGCCACATCCGCGAGCGTCGCCCGCAGGACCCGCTGGCCACGCAGCGTGCCCTCCTGGATCACCGTCGCCGGGGTATCGGCCGGGCGGCCACCCTCGCGCAATACGGCCGCGAACTGCGCGATCCGTTCCACCGCCATCATGAGAACGAGCGTGCCGCGCAGGCGCGCCAGGGCGGGCCAGTCGACCAGCGAATCCGGATGATCCGGTGGGATATGCCCGCTGACCACCACGAACTCGTGGGTCACGCCGCGGTGGGTGACCGGAATACCGGCGGCGGCCGGGACCGAGATCGGACTTGTCACGCCCGGAACCACCGTCACCGGCACACCGGCCTCGACGCAGGCCTCGAGTTCCTCGTAACCGCGCCCGAATACGTACGGGTCACCACCTTTGAGCCGGACCACGAATTTGCCGGCCCGCGCGCCCTCCACGAGGGCGGTGTTGATCGCGTCCTGCGCCATCGCCCGCCCGTACGGGATCTTGGCCGCGTCCACGACCTCCACGTCCGGTCCGAGTTCGGCGAGCAGTTCCGGCGGGGCCAGCCGGTCGGCGACCACCAGATCGGCGCGGGCCAGCAGGCGCCGGCCCCGGACGGTGATCAGGTCCGGATCGCCCGGCCCACCGCCCACCAGCGCGACCCCCGGTGTCATCGGTGTCGCGTCATCGGTCACCACACCCGATTGCAGCGCCTCCAGCAGGGCGGTGCGTACCGCGGCCGACCGCCGGTGCCGGCCGCCGGCGAGAACGCCCAGGGTCATCCCGTCGTAGCGGGCGGTCGCGGGGGTGACCGCCGTACCGGACTGGGCGTGATCGGCGCGGACACAGAAGATCCGGCGTCGCGTCGCCTCGGCGACGACAGCTGCGTTGGTTTCGGGTTCGTCGGTGCAGGCGATCGCGTACCAGGCGCCGTCGAGATCACCGTCGGCATAGTCGCGCAGGGTGAGCGTGAGCTGACCGCCGGTCGCCATCCCCTCGACCGCGGGCGTGGCCTCCCGGGCGATCACTTCCACAACGGCGCCCGAGGCGATCAGCAGCCCCAGCCGCCGCTGAGCCACGCTGCCGCCGCCGACGACGACGACCCGCCGCCCACTCAGATCGAGTCCCACCAGGTAGTTCGAATCCCCGCTGGACAGGTGGTCGGTATCGGCTGACGTATTCGGCACAAGGTGCGAGCCTACTTTCCGGCCGAGCGGCCCGCCGCAGCCGCCCACCGGGCCCGGTCGCCGAATCCGGCGCGATTCCGGGAGACCGGGCACGGGTCACCCGGCCGCTGTCCGGGCGACCGAGCGTCCCGCCACAGAACCCAGCGCTCGGAGACCACCCGGTTCGGGTGTCCGGTGCCCAAAGTTGATCGGCCACCTGGCAGGTGCGCGGCGAGCATCAGGTGAGGACGACCAGCTCGGTGTCCGAGGCGACCTCGACGCGCAGACCCGCCTTCCTGGCGACCCGGGCGAGTCCGCGGATATCGGTGGGTTCGGCGCGGGTCAGCACCAGGGCCCGGGCCAGCAGGCCCTTGTGGTGCTTGTTGAAATGACTGACCACCGTGCGCGATCCGTCCTCGTGTTCGGTGAGCACCGTCGCGGTGACCGCCCCCGGCACCCGGCCGAGCTGCTGATAGGTACCCGACCGCAGGTCTACCACCAGATCGCCGGCTGTTGCCTCGTGCAGAGCCGGGGCCAGGTGGTCGCGCCAGACCGCCGACAGGGTGGGGCGGCCCGGCAGGTTGGAGCCGCCGGACAGCCGGTAGGCCGGAATGGGATCGCCCGCGCGGACCGCGCCGAACAGCGCCGAACCGATCGCGAGCCGGGCGTAGGCCTTGGCGCGTTGCACCCGGGTGAACGACGCTGCGTCCAGGGCGTCGTACAGCACACCGGTGTAGCGCTCCAGCGCCGGGCGGGTGGGACAACTGCGCAGTGCGGCATTGCGGGCGAGCTCCGGCTCGGCGTTCTTGCCCAGCCCGAGCGCCACCCGGGCGGCGTCCGGATCACCGGCCAGTTTCACCAGGTCGTCGACCAAACCGTCGCGGATCTCGGTGAGCGAATCGAAGGCCAGCGCACCCAGGTCGAGCGGGCCGCCGGTACCGCCGTCGGATTTGGTCTCGGAAGGAGGTAACAGCACCAGCACGAGCGGTCAGGGTACCCGCCCCGCGTCCCGTCGGACGCGCCGCAGGTACACCTCATACGTGCCACCGGTCGCGATCCCGGCGGCCGTGCCGATCAGCGCGAGGCCGCGAACGCTCACATACGCCGGAGACCGGGCGGACACACGGGGAGCGCCGATGCGCTGCGGCGGGCCTCGAAGCTCCTTCCCGGAGCGCACCTGACTTGCCGGCCGATCCACGTCCGAGTCCTGCGGGGCCTTGGGGGACGTTGCCCGCGGCGATGGCGAGCACACCGTGGTCGAGAACGACTTGATCCTGGTCGGCGTCGCCGATCGCGGCCCATGGAACCACCCGACATCTTCCGCGCACGGCCCGGCCCCGAGCGGGGACCGGTACCGGGCCGTGTGCGAGGAGTGAGTTAGGCCCTACCCGCGGTGAGCGGCGGACTGCACGACCGCACCGCGGTCAGCGCACGGCGTCCAGGAACTCCCGGGTGCGTTCGTGTTCGGGTGCGTTGAATATCTGCTCGGGTGTGCCTTCCTCGAGGATCCGGCCGCGGTCGAACATCAGCACCCGATCGGAGACATCGCGGGCGAAACCCATTTCGTGGGTGACGATGAGCATGGTGATATCGGTGGTCTCCGCGAGTTCGCGCAGCACGTCGAGGACGCCGCCGACCAGCTCCGGGTCGAGCGCGGAGGTCACCTCGTCGAGCAGCATGACCTTCGGATCCATCGCGCAGCAGCGGGCGATCGCCACCCGTTGCTGCTGCCCGCCCGACAACTGCGACGGATGCGCCTTCGCCTTGTCGGACAGCCCCACCATCTCGAGCAGTTCCCTCCCGCGGCGCTCGGCTTCGTCACGGGATCTGCCGAGCACGTGGATCGGCGCCTCGGTGATGTTCTGCAGCACGTTCATATTGGGGAAGAGATTGAACTGCTGGAACACCATCCCGACCTGTTTGCGCATCTCCCGCAGATGCTTTTCCCGAGCGGGTACCAGTTTGCCGCCGCGCTCTTCGTGGGTGAGCGGCGCACCGTCGACCCGGATGACCCCGCTGGTCACGGTTTCCAGGGTCATCAGCAGCCGCAGGATGGTGGTCTTGCCGGAGCCGGACGGCCCGATCAGTGTCACCTTCTCGCCGCGGCGGACGGTGAAATCGAGCTCGTCGAGCACCACCAGATCGCCGAAGCGTTTGACCACCCCGTCGAATTCGATCATCGGCCGCGCCTGCGCGGCATCGCCGGCCGGTGTCCCGGAGACCGGTTCAGTAGTAGGCAAGTCGTTTCTCCAGTCGTCTGATCAGCACCGAGGTCGGGTAGCTGGCCAGCAGGAAGAACACGCCGGCCAGGGTCATCGCCTCGAGGTACGCGTAGTGACGGGCCCCGAATTGCTGTGCGGCGGTCACCAGTTCGACCACGGTGATGGCGAACAGGAACGGGGTGTCCTTGAACATCGACACCGCGTTGGTGCCGAGAGCGGGCACGCTCGCCCGGATCGCCTGCGGCAGGATCACCGACCGCCAGGTGCGTACCGGAGGCAGCGACAGCGCGCGCGCCGCTTCCCACTGGCCCGGCGGCACCGAGTCGATCCCGGCGCGGTACACCTCCGCGAGGTATCCGGCGTAGTGGATACCGAGCACCACGACCCCGATCTGCAGGGCCGAGAACTGCGGCAGTAACGCATAGGCGAACAGCAGCTGCACCACCAGCGGGGTGAACCTGATGAACTCGCTCACCGCGTGTACCGGCAATGCGATCCAGCGGGGGAGGGTGCGCCGGATGATGGCGATCATCAGCCCGAGCACCGCGGCGATCACGAATCCGAGCACCGTCGCCAGCAAAGTGATCCGGAACCCGTCCCACAGCACCGGCAGTGCGTCGGCAGCCCGCTCCCAACTCCATTCGACGGTCACCGGGCCTCCTTCCCGGCCGGGCCCTGCGGCCGGCGATCGGTACAGGCCCGGGCAGCGGCGGCGGTTTCATATCGCATCACGGCGCCACCTTCTGCCGGGTGGACGCGGTGCCCGCGACCGCGTCCAGTGAGGTGTCGGGGGCCAGGCGCAGGACTTCGCGCATCGAGGGGCCGCGGCCCAGTTTGTGTTTGGCCCGTGCTTCCAGCAGATTCATTCCCAGACTGAGCAGGTAGGCGATCACGAAGTAGATCAGCAGGCCGATCCCGAAGGCGAACAGGGTGTCGCCGGTGCTGTCCCGTAGTTTCTCGATCTCGAACGTCAGGTCCTGCAGGGTGATATAGGACGCGACCGCGGTGCCCTTCAACAGATGGACCAGCAGGTTGGCCAGCGGCGGGATCATCAGTGCCCACGCCTGCGGGAAGAGCACCCGGTGTAGCCGCTGCCAAGGGCTGAACCCCAGCGCGACGGCGGCCTCGACCTGTGGTTTCGGCACCGAGTTGAGGGCTCCGCGAACGACTTCCGCGCCGTATGCCCCGTAGTTCAGGCCGAGCGCGAGAATTCCGCAGAACACCGGGTCGAGCTGGTAGCCCAGCAGCGGCAGCACATAGAACAGCCAGAAGATCTGCACCAGGAGCGAAGTACCGCGGAAGAACTCGATCAGCACCCGCGCCGGCCCACGGACGGCGAGGCTGCGCGCCCGTGCCGTCGTGCCCAGGGTGAGGGCGAGGACGAAGGCCAGCACCGCCCCGCCGGCCGTGAGTTCGAGGGTGATCAGGATGCCGTCGAGGATCCGCGGCCATGCCCCGGTGAGGGCGTCGAGATTACTCACCGGCGGTGTCTCCCTTCCGGCCCCGGCAGGCCGGCGGGGAGCGCCGCCGCCGTGGAGTTGTCTACCGGCACGATCAGATATCGCCCGCGCACAGCTTGGCGGTGGTCAGTTCCGGATCGGGCAGTTCGGCTTCGGTGAAGCCGAACTCACCGACGAGCGAGAGGTATTTGTCCTTGTCCGAGGTGATCTTGCGCAGTTCGGCGTTGTAGGCGTCGAGCAGATCCTTGTCGTCGGTGCGGAACACGGTGCCGCCGGCGCCGATCTGCGGTTTGCCGTCGATTTCGGCGACGAACGATTCGGTGACCTCCACCGGAGCGTCCGGATTGTGGTCGGCCAGCCAGTTCAGCGAGATCGCAGTGAGCGCGAAAACATCGGAGCGGCCCGAGGTCACGGCGTCCATCCCGTCCTGCGGGCTGCCGACCTGCGTGGCGTCGATTCCCAGCGAGGCCGCGTAATCGGATTCGATGGCGCCGGTCATCGCCGCCATTTTGGCGCCCTTGTCCTTGATCGACTGCATATCGGTGAGCCCGAGCGGGTTGCCCTTCTTCACCATCAACGCCGTGGTGTACATGAACTCCGGCTCACTGAACGCGGCCTGTTCACAGCGTTCCGGCAGAATCGACATGCCCGCGCTCACCGCGTCGAACCGCTGCGCCTGCAGGCCCGGGATCAGCGCGCCGAAGTCGGTCTGCACGCCTTCCACCGTCTCGATTCCGAGATTGCGGAAGATCTCGCGGTGCAGGGCGACGGTTGCCCCGGTGAGTTGTCCGTTTTCCTCGAACGAGTACGGCGCTTCGCCGGCGAATCCGACGGTGACGGTGCCCTTGTCCTTCAAGGATTGCAGCAGTTCGCCGCTCCCCGCCGTATCGGTTTTGGTGCAGCCCGACAGCGTGGCCGCGGCCAGCACAGCCCCCGCGACGAGTGCGATTGCGCGCGCCCTTGATTTCTTGGTTCCCATCTCGGCCGACCTTTCCACGGGGCGCTGACGCAGGCTCTCCGGTGTCGATGTGCGGCGCTGGGGGCACAGAGGTCAGCGGCCATTTTCAGTTTGCTCGGGAACGATTCAGGCGGAAATTCCCGGTGGATCGAACCCTAGTGGCGTCCGGGTCCGACTCTCGGCGCCGCAATGAACCCGCAAAGAGAAGTTCAAAATATGTATATCGAAAAGTTATTAAAAAGTGTCTTGAACGTTATTGGAGCTTGAGTCCGGGGATCCGCCGGAAACCCGCCCCGACCGGCGCGGACCCCTCTGCGATGGGCCGGGTGCGAGAGGGGGTAATCCGGTGTCGGCGCCGATCGGGCAGGGTCTACGCTGAGCAACCGTGATCACCCGCCTCTCCCGCCTCTTCCTCCGTACGTTGCGCGACGACCCCGCCGACGCCGAGGTGCCCAGCCACAAGCTGCTGGTGCGCGCCGGCTATGTGCGCCGGATCGCGCCGGGTGTGTACTCGTGGCTGCCGTTGGGCCTGCGGGTGCTGCACAAGGTCGAGGAGGTGGTGCGGGCGGAGATGAACGCCATCGGCGCGCAGGAGATCTCGCTACCCGCCCTGCTGCCCCGGGATCCCTACGAGGCCACCAACCGCTGGACCGAATACGGCGACGCCCTGTTCCGCCTGCAGGACCGCAAGGGCGCCGATATGCTGCTCGGCCCCACCCACGAGGAGTTGTTCGCGCTCACCGTGAAAGGTGAATACAACTCCTACAAGGATCTGCCCGTCACCCTGTACCAGATCCAGGCCAAATACCGGGACGAGGAACGCCCCCGCGCCGGTATTCTGCGCGGCCGCGAATTCATCATGAAGGATTCCTACTCCTTCGACCTCGACGAAGCCGGCCTGAAGGCCAGTTACGACGCCCACCGCGAGGCCTATCAGCGCATCTTCGACCGGCTCGGGGTGAAATACGTGATCGTCGCCGCGACCTCCGGCGCGATGGGCGGTAGCGCCTCCGAGGAATTCCTCGCCGACAGCCCTGTCGGTGAGGACACCTACGTCGTCTGCCGGGAATCGGGTTATGCGGCCAATGTCGAGGCCGTGGTCACCCCCGCCCCCGCGCCGCTGCCGCTCGAAGGGCAGCCGGAAGCGGTCGTCCACGACACCCCGGACACGCCCACCATCGCCACGCTCGTCGACTGGGCCAATGCGGCCGGTATCGGCGAACGCCTCGGCCGCCCGGTCACCGCCGCCGACACCCTGAAGAACGTGATGGTGAAACTGCGGCATCCGGACGGTAAGGCCGAAATCGTCGGTATCGGGGTCCCCGGCGACCGTGAGGTCGACGACAAACGACTCGGTGCCTCGGTCGAACCGGCGGAGGTCGAACTGCTCGACGACGCCGATTTCGCCGCCAACCCCTTCCTGGTGAAGGGGTACATCGGCCCGAAGGGCCTGCAGGCCAACGGGGTCCGCTATCTCGTCGACCCGCGGGTGGTGACCGGAACGTCCTGGATCACCGGCGCGGACGAACCCGGCAAACACGTGGTCGGCCTGGTCGCCGGTCGCGATTTCACCCCCGACGGCACCATCGAGGCCGCACAGGTCCGCGACGGCGACCCCTCGCCCGACGGCCGCGGTGCGCTGGTCTCGGCGCGCGGTATCGAGATCGGCCATATCTTCCAGCTGGGCTACAAGTACACCGATGCCTTCGAGGTCGACGTCCTCGGCGAGAACGGTAAACCGGTCCGGCTGGTCATGGGCTCCTACGGAATCGGTGTCTCGCGCCTGGTCGCGGTGATCGCCGAACAGCAGCACGACGACAAGGGTCTGCGCTGGCCGTCCGAGGTCGCGCCCTACGACGTGCATGTGGTGATCGCGAACAAGGACGACGCCGCCCGCGCCGGCGCCGAAAAGGTCGTCGCCGCTCTCGACGCCCAGGGCCTGGACATCCTCTTCGACGACCGCACCGCCTCACCCGGCGTGAAATTCAAGGACGCCGAACTGCTCGGTATGCCCTACGTCCTGGTCATCGGCCGCGGCTGGGCCGAGGGCAAGGTCGAACTGCGCGACCGCTTCACCGGCGAAACCCTCGACATCCCTTCGGATTCCGCGGTGTCGGCGGTACTCGCCCGCATCCGGGGCTGAGGCCGGACGCGGTCCGTACCGGGCGAGTGGGCGATACCCGGCCGCCCGGTTCCGGGTCGGCGGGTGCCGGATTCCGCCGGCCTGTCTGCGGCGCTCGGACCGCCGGCGTCGGCGGAGCGGCGGCGTTCGCCGTCGTCTCCCTACGTCCTCGTCGATTTCACCAGCTGCTCGGCGGCGCTGCGGACGGCCGCGGGCGCGGTGTGCTTCTCGGTGATGGAGTAACTGACGATCGCCCCTTCGTGCAAGCTCAGCAACTGCACTGCCGTGGTCGCCGGGTCGCTACTGCCGGCCTCGGTCAGTAACCGGTCGAACAGGTCGTACAGCCACTGTTTCTCGGCGACGATCACCCGCCGGCCCGGGTGGTCGGGTTCGGGGAGTTCGGCGAAGGCGTTGATGAAACTGCAGCCCCGGTTGCTGTCCGGCAGCCATTCGGGGAGCACATCGAACGGTGTCAGCACCCGCTCGATCGGGTCGGTGCGGTCGGCGAGGCGGGACTCGATCAGGGCGCGCCAGCGACGGTCGCGCTGTTCGAGATAGGCGACCAGCAATCCGTCCTTCGAACCGAAGCGGTCGTAAAGGGTGCGTTTGGTGACGCCGGATTCGGCGGCGATGGTGTCGACACCGACCGCGTGGATACCGCGCGTGTAGAACAGCTCGGCGGCGGTATCGAGTATCCGCTGCGCCGCGGGGGTCAGTGTCGTGGTCGCATCGTGCGCGGGTGTGGACATACTCCGGATCCCTTGCCTTCACAGGTCTGTGAACCTAGTCTATCCACAGGAGCAACTTCACAGACCTGTGTAGTGGAGGTAGTCATGGGAGCAGCACGGACAGTTGTCCTCGCCCTGCGGGATTTCGCCCTCGGTGTTCACCTCGCGAACGGTATCCGGCACGGTGTGCCGCATGCTGTCACGCCCTCAGGGGGTCGCGCGCGGTCGCGGCGGACGGACGCGCGCCCGGCGGAAGGTGCGCCGGTGGTGCCGGTGTTCGGTCAGCGTCTTGTGAACCCGGCCGCCGTGAGTAGTTTCCGGGTGTGATCGCGCAGGCGCCGCGGCCTACCGGGCGAAAGCCCCGCCCTCGGTATCCGGCGTGCATTCTTGCCGATAGCGGTGCCGCGGGCGGGTTATCCGTCCAGCGGGCGGCCGTGCGGCGCGGCTCCCCCCGGCATCGGAAGTGCTACTTGTGTGGCACTCCGGTGACCAGCCCGCCGTCGACGACGAATTCGCTGCCGGTGGCGTAGGAGGATTCGTCGCTGGCCAGGAACAGGATGAAGGTGGCGACCTCGGCGGACTCCGCCGGGCGGCCGAGCGGGATCGTCACCAGGTCGTCGGGGATGCCCTCGGTCATCGGGGTGCGGATCAGGCCGGGGTGGACGGAGTTGACCCGGATATTGTGCGGGGCCAGTTCGAGGGCGGCCGATTTCGCGAGGCCGCGGACGCCCCATTTGGAGGCGACGTAGCCGTGTGCGAACGGGGCGCCGCGTAATCCCTCGATGGAGGAGACGTTGATGATCGAGCCGCCGCCGGCGGCGATCATCGGCTCGACCGCGGCGCGCATCCCGAGGAACGTGCCGACCAGGTTGACATCGATCACGGCCCGGAACTTCTCCAGCGAAAGTTTCTGCAGCGGTGCGCCGTTGACGATGCCCGCATTGTTCACCAGGACATCGAGTTTGCCGAATTCGGTGGTGGCGGCCGTGACGGCGGCGTCCCACTGGTCGGGTTCGGTGACATCGAGCGGGACGTAGCGGGCGGCGGGGCCGATCTCGTCGGCCAAGGCCTTGCCCTCGTCGTGGAGTACATCGCCGATGACCACCTGTGCGCCCTCGGCCACCAGCAGTTTCGCATGGGCCGCGCCCATGCCCCGTGCGCCGCCGCTGATCAGGGCGACTTTGCCGTCTACACGTCCCATGCCGGTGACGCTACCATGAAACTGGAACACGTTCTAGACACTGTTCCGGAACCGTGCTCGGAGCCCGAAGAACGCGGTGGGACGGTGATTTCACCGCTCGCGCCGCCGCACCCAGGAGAAAAAATGGCACTTCGCGTCGTCCTCGTCGGTACCGGCAATGCCGGCCGGATCGCCCTCGCGCAACTCATCACCGATCCCCGGTTCGACCTCGTCGGTGTGGGCGTATCGACCCCCGAAAAGGCCGGGCGGGACGCGGGCGAGCTGGCGGGGCTCGACGTCGTCACCGGAATCACCGCGGTCGGCGATATCGACGCGCTGCTGGCGACCCGCCCCGACTGCGCGGTGTACTGCGCGATGGGCGATACCCGGCTGATCGAGGCGATGGACGATATCGCGCGATTCCTGTCGGCGGGCGTGAACGTGGCCGGTACGGCGCCCGGTCTGCTCATGTATCCCTGGGGGACACTGCCGGACAAGCTGTTCGCCAAGGTGGAAGCGGCCGCGGCCGCGGGCGGGGCCAGCGTATTCGTCAACGGTGTGGACCCGGGGTTCGTCAACGATTTGATCCCCTTCGCGCTGGCATCCACCTGTCAGCGGGTGGAACAGGTGCGTTGCCTGGAAATCGCGGATTACGCCACCTACGACGGGTCCACGGTCATGTTCGACGTGATGGGTTTCGGCACACCGCTCGACGAGACCCCGATGCTGCTGCAACCGGGTGTCCTCGGAATCGCGTGGGGTGCGGGAATGCGCGCCCTGGCCGCCGGGCTCGGCGTGCGCATCGACGAGATCACCGAGAGCTACGAGCGCGAACCCGCGCCGGAGGACTTCGAGGTCGCGGTGGGTCCGGTCCCCAAGGGCAGCCAGGCGGCACTGCGGTTCGAGATCACCGGCCGGGTCGCCGGGCATCCGGCGATCGTCGTGGAACACATCACCCGGTTACGCGACGATCTGCGACCGGACTGGGCGCGCCCCGCGCAGGCCGGCGGATCCTACCGGGTGGAGATCACCGGGGAACCGTCGTATGCCGTGGACATCTGCCCGTCGAGCCGATCGGGCGATCACAACTACGCCGCGATCCTCGCTGGGGTCGGCCGGGTGGTCAACGCCATACCGGCCGTCGTGGCCGCCGAACCCGGTATCCGCACCACCGGTGACCTGCCGATGTACACCGGACCCGGAATCACGGCGCCCGCCTGACCGGGTGTATCTGCCTGCGGATTCGGCAGCGATCCGCGCGCCCGCCTAAGCTCGGGAACCGGGGCGAGCCGGTGGTTCGCCGCCGACACCAGGAAGGTTGCGCTGAATGTATGAGCCCGACCGGTCCGGCCCGCCGCGTGAGCCGAACCTGTCCGAACTGCGGGAGCGCGCCGCGCACGGCGATTCCGATGCCGTCGCACAGTTGCTCGATATCGGGGACGAACGCACCGATGCCGTGGACCTGAGCGAATTCGATCTCGGCCTGGACACCGCCGAGAGCACCGACGCCGAGACGTAGCCCACCGGCCTAACCGCCCGACCGCCCCGACAGGTCGCTTGTAGGGTGGGGGCCCATGGGTAGCGCTCCGGCAGTCGTACCGCAGCGATCCCCTGTCCCGGACCCGCCGCACAGGCGGTCGGCCCGGGGGCCGGGCGGGTTACGCCGAGGAAGATTCGCGGACGGGCGCACGGTGCTCGGAGTGGCCGCCTTCCTCATCGCGGTCCAGCTCGCCGTCCGTACCTGGGTTGCCGCGCACGGCTATTTCTACTGGGACGATCTGATCCTCACCGGCCGCGCCGGTACCTACCCGCTGTGGTCGGGTGAGCTGCTCCTCCACGATCACGACGGTCATTTCATGCCGCTGGCGTTCGCCGTGTCCTGGCTGGTGACCGCCGTCGCGCCGTTGAATTGGCCGGTCGCCGCCGCGGTGACACTGCTCATGCAGGCGGCCGCCGCGGGCGCGATTCTGCGCCTGCTGCTGATGCTGCTGGGGCGGCGCCGGGTCCTGCTGATCCCGCTCGCGTTCTACCTCTTCGGCCCCCTCACCCTGCCCGCGTTCGCCTGGTGGTCGGCCGCGCTGAACGCCCTGCCGCTGCAGTTCGCGCTGGCCTGGGTCGCCGCCGACGCGCTCGCGCTGGACCGGACCGGGCGCCGGCGGTACGCGGTGTCCGGGGTGGTGGTGGCGGCCGTATCGCTGCTGTTCTTCGAGAAGGCGGTCGTGGTGCCGTTCGTCGCCTTTGCGGTGGTCCTGCTGCGCCGGTCCGTCGACGGCCGGGGGATGGCGGTGCGCGCGGTCCTGCGCCGGGGCGCGGGTCTGTGGGCGGGTTCGGCGGTGCTCCTGCTGACCTGGGCGCTGGTCTATTTGGCGGTCGCGGGGATATCGACCGGGGACGGCGGGTCCGGCGAAATGGCCCATCTGCTGCCCCGGGCGGCCTGGGCCGGGGTGGTGACGGCGCTGCTCGGCGGGCCGTGGGGCTGGGAGCGCTGGGTACCGTCGGCGCCGTGGGCGGTCGCACCCGACTGGGCGGTGTGGGTGGCGTGGATACTGCTGGCCGCGGTGGTGCTCGCGACGATCCGCGCCCGGCCGGTGGTCTGGCGCGTATGGGCCGCGGCCGCGCTGTACCTGACGGCGGTGCAGATCCCGGTCGTGCTGATGCGGGCCGGGCCCAATACGGTCGACGAGCTCATGATGTCGCTGCGTTACCTGGCCGACGCCGCCGTCGTGCTCACCGTCGCGGGTGCGCTCGTGCTGCGGGCCTTCGCCCACCGCCGGCGCTCGGGTCGAGGCGCCGTCGGCGCCACCCGGTGGCCCGGCGCACCGGCGGCCGTGGCCGTGGTCGCGCTGTTCGTGGTGAGCAGCCTGTGGTCGACCTACACCTTCACCCGCAGCTGGTCGGCGGGGCCGACGGAAACCTACGTGACCACGGTGAAATCGGAGTTCGCCCGATGGGACGGGGTGCCGTTACTGGAACAGGAAGTCCCCTGGGGCGTGCTGAACCCCACCGCTTATCCGCAGAACGAGGCGAGCCGGGTACTCGCGCCGATCACCCCGCCCGGCGCCTTCGCCGACACCACCGAACACCTGCGGATGATCACCGACGACGGCGAATTCACCGAGGCCCGGGTGTGGTGGAACAGAGCTGTCGTACCCGGCCCGGTTCCGGGCTGCGGCCATCGAATCGACGGCGAGGTGCCGATCCGGGTCCCGCTGGACGGTCCCATGATCGCGCACGAGTGGACCGCCCAGCTCAACTACTTCGCCGACCGGGACGGGCAGGTCACGGTGGGATTCGAGAGCGGTGAGAAGGTCCTGGTGCCGGTGCGGCCCGGGATGCACACGGTGTACGTGCGGATCACCGGCAGCGGGTCGGCGCTGCTGATCCAGAACCGGACACCGGGGCTGCTGGTGTGCCTGGGTACCGGGCCGGTCGGCGTGGCCTCCTACGGCTGAACTTCCCAGCGACGGCAATACCCGAGGGCCCGGACCCAGGGTGTGCGTGTCACCGTGTCCGAAGGTGACCGGACGCGGGGCCCGTGGCCGTGCGCGTCCGGCAACGGCCCGCGATCGGCGCACCCGCCGGGGAGGTTCAGCAGGGCGAAATGGTGGAGACGTGCCGATGACCGAGGGCGGTTATGGTGCCGACGGCACAACCGTGGACGCCGTCGCGGGCCAGTTGGCCACCCGGCTCGGCGCGATCGGTGAAACCGCCGGCGAGGTGATGCGACGCGATGTGCGTACCGCGGCCGGCGGGGCCGAATCCATCGCCCTGCTGGTCCAGGCCGACGCGGTCGGTGCCGGTCGGATAGCGGCTGCTACCGCGGGCGAACAGGCGGTCGATCGGGGTGCCACCGCGCAGGTGGAGCAGGTGGCCACCGGAAAGCACTCGGCGCCCGATCCGGCGGCGAGCGCCGTCCCGTCGGCGGTGTTCGGAGCCGAGCCCGCGGAAAGCCCTCAACCGGACACGTCGGCAGTACCGGAGGAATCCACCCCCGCGGGTGGCGCGTGGTCTCGGCCCGCCGCGGAGCCTATTCCGGAGCAGTCCGGCGATTCGGGGCCCGGCCGGGTCGGCGCGGGCGCCGGTGACGCCGCGGTGGCAGGGGGTGTCGAGTCGGTCGACGGTGGTCATGCCGGCCACTCGCCGGACGAAGCCGGAGTACCGCATGGTGCGGGCGCGGCCGGTGAGGTCGATGGCGGTGCCGGTCATCCCGCAGTGTCGGCCGCGGTCGGCGGCGGGCACAGCGGGACATCCGAGCCGGAAGACCCGCCGGAACCGGCGCACGACGCCGCGAACGCGACAGAGCCAGTGGCCTCGGGCAGCGTATCCGGACCCGACCGGCCCGTGCCGGGCCCGGAGCCGGTTGCCGACGCCGCCGGGAAGGACCCCGTGGTCCCGGGCGACCCGGCCGGATCGCCGTCAGCGGGGACGAACACGACCCCGATGGCGGAGTCGCTCGCCGAAGCCCCGGCGGGCGAACCGGCGGTGCGGCAATCGTCCGCGCCGCCCGGCTCGACTCCGTGGACGCCCGATCTCGCCGGCGGCGGGGTCGGCGCGGCACAGGGTCAGGTGCCCGGAGGCACGCCGTGGAATGGCGGCGCCGGTTCCTCGATGCCGTATATGCCAGGAATGCCCGGCGGGCTGGGGTCGCTGACGCCGCAGGAAAGGCCGCCGCGTGGCAGCGCGCCCTGGTCCCGGGGCCGCGGTTCGACGCACGGTGGCGGAACCGTGTTCCCCCGCCCCCGAACGGACGGACCGGAACCGGCGGGCCGCGGCTGACTGTGCGGCCTCGGTCCCAGCGCGTAGCGATATGGCCGGGACCGTCCGATACCGTGTCGGAACGGCCACCGGTACCTGACGAAACCGGCGTGCACCGTGCTGCCGTGCGACCTCCGAGGAATTCGGTTCAGTACGACATCTCGGCCGTGGCCGGCTGGACCCCGACACAGACCGATAGCAGCAACTACTCGACCGGATCCCGCACTCGAGCGGCGACATCGGTCCGATCCTGCTCGACCGGTTCACGAAAGTGCCGCCGGAACCGGGCCGGATGCGGCGAAGATCGCCGGTGCCACGAGATGCGGCAGCCCATCGACCAGCGCGCGGCGGACCGGGCGGCCGGCGCCCGGGTGCCGATCCGAGCCGTGACATGCGCCGACAGGCGCGGCCGGGTAACCATGCCCGGGTTCGGAGTGCGTTCCGGCAGATCGCTGCCGCTGCACGAGACCGGGCGGACCGATCGGAGGAATCTCGATCGCAGGATGTACCCGCCGCCGGCATGGTGCGGGCAATTATCGACGGAGACCCCTCGGCCGCTGCGACCCGATGTCCGGGCCGGGACGAGCCCGCGGGGACCCGGACGGCCGGCGGTTCCCGTGCCGGAGCGGACCGCGCAGCTGTTCAGGGCCGTCCCGGGAAGGCGGTGGTGGCGGGTTCGGTGCCGCGGGCCGCCGACCAGACCGCGCGGCGCCCGGCACATTCGGTGAGTGCCTCGACGGCGATGCGGCGGGTGCTTTCGGTCTCGGCGCGCTCGACCACCGCACGCCAGGCCACCGCGGAATCGGTTTCGACGATGATCGCCAGCTGGGCCGCGGTGTCCGCGTCGGAAACCGGGAGCGGCGCCGTGTAGGCCGGGTCGGGTGGTGGCACGGTGGCGCGCTGACCGGTCAGCAGATCGACCGTCGCATCCCGCCGGGCGCGGTGCGCCGCGGTGTGCTGGGCGACCGTACGCCGCTGGTCCGCGCCGGTATGGGCGGCGATCACACCGTAGGCGTAGACGGCGGCGTATTCGGCGGTGAGCGCCTCGGCCAGCGCCCGCTGTTCGGTGGCACTCATGCTGTCTCCTCGGGTATGAGTGAGGGCGCTGCGTGGTTACGCTTCGCTGCCGCCTCCGGGCCTGACTCACTCATGCTGTGTCCATAGGGCATGAGTGAGGGCCCTGCGTGGTTACGCTTCGCTGCCGCCTCCGGGCCTGACTCACTCATGCTGTGTCGATCGGGCATGAGTGAGGGCCCTGCGTGGTTATGCTTAGCTGCCGCCTCCGGGCCTGACTCACTCATGCCAGCAGCACCCCCACGTGGACGGCGCACGCCGCGCTGATCGACGCGAGCAGGCCCGCGCGGTAACCGGACTGGGTGACCGCCAGATCGGCCGCCGCGCGCTGGGAAGCGGTGAGCTGATCGCGCAGTCCGTCGATACTCGGCGGTGCGGCCGGGGCCGGGGTGGTCGTGGGTGCCGGGGTGCGTACCGCCGGTGTCGTCCCGTCGCCGTACACACCGATCGCGCGGTCGATCTCGGTGCGCAGGGCGTCGGCGTGGGCGGTGCGTTCGGCCGCGATGGTGGTGAGCGCGGCGGTGCGGGCGGGATCGAGGGTGATCGCGGCGGTCGCGGCGGCGGCGTCGGAACGGGCCGAGAACTCCTGGGCGACGAGCACATCGGGTTCGGTGATCGGCTCTTCGGCGCAGGACAGCAGCGCGGGCGCGGTCAGCAGCCCGACCGCGCCGCCACCGGCCACCCGCAGGGCCGTCCGGCGATCGATGCGGCCCCCCTGACGTGCGGGTCCGCGGAAGAAACCGGCCGCGGGCCGGTGGGTAACACGCTCTGTCACCGGACCATCGTGCCAGATCCGCGCTGTGCGGCCGGGTTCGGCGTCGGCGGGCGGACTTACCGCCGACCGCTGGTCCTTTACCTTCTCGCGGCGCGTTACGCTGGGTGACCGGCACAGAACATTTCCGTCCGCGTAACAACTGAACCAGGAGCTGCCCATATGCCGATGCCGACCGAGGAAAGGGTGAGCCGGCTCGTCGCCGGACTCGTTGCCGGTCGAGGATTCGATCTCGAGGGAGTCGAGGTTTCCACCGCGGCGGGGCAGACCCGGGTGCGGGTTATCGTGGACAGCGACGACGCCGCGGACCTGGACAGTATCGCCGAACTCAGCAGCGAGGTATCGGCGCGCCTGGACGAAGCGGACGACGAGTTCGGTGCCTACCGATACCTGCTCGAGGTGACCACACCGGGTATCGACCGCCCGCTCACCGCCGACCGGCATTGGCGCCGGGCGCGGGGCCGCAAGGTCGCGGTCCGGTTGCGGCCGGGCGTGAAACCACCCGAACCGGGATTGCCGACCGCCTTCGACGCCCGGGTCGGAGCCCTCGACGGCGACCGTATCGCGCTCGTGGTCGGGGGTAAACGTGCTCCCCACCTGGTCACCGTCGCCCTGGGGGATATCGAACGCGCCGTGGTGGAAGTGGAGTTCTCCCCGCCCGGCGCCCGTGAACTGGAACTTGCCGGGGGTGTCGCCACCGGCCGCCCACCCGCGGGAGCGGACGCCGCGGAGCTCACCGCACACACCGTCGCCGCGTCCGATTCGACCGAAGGGACCATGGAATGAACATCGAAATCGAAGCCCTGCGCGCCATTGTCGCGGACAAGGGGATCTCGATCGAAACCGTGATCTCCGCGATCGAATCCGCACTGCTCACCGCCTACAAGCACACCGAGGGTCATCAGGCCAACGCCCGGGTCGAGATCGACCAGCGCACCGGCCTGGTGCGGGTGCTGGCCACCGAGCTCGACGCCGAGGGGCAGGTGGTGTCCGAATGGGACGACACCCCCGAAGGGTTCGGCCGGATCGCCGCCACCACCGCCCGCCAGGTGGTGTTGCAGCGGCTGCGGGACGCGGAGAACGAGAAATCGTTCGGCGAGTTCTCGACGCACGAGGGCGATATCGTCGGTGGTGTGGTGCAGCGGGATGCGCGCGCCAACGCCCGCGGCACGGTGGTGGTGCGGATCGGCAGCGAACTGCACGGCACCGAGGGACTGATCCCGTCGGCCGAACAGGTGCCGGGGGAGAGCTACGAACACGGCGACCGGATCAAGTGCTACGTGGTCGGGGTGTCCCGTGGTCCGCGCGGCCCGCAGATCACCCTCTCGCGCACCCACCCCAATCTGGTGCGGCGGCTGTTCGCGCTCGAGGTGCCCGAGATCGCGGACGGGTCGGTCGAGATCGTCGCGGTGGCCCGGGAGGCCGGGCACCGGTCCAAGATCGCGGTGCGGTCCACGGTGTCCGGGGTGAACGCCAAGGGCGCCTGTATCGGCCCGATGGGGCAGCGGGTGCGCAATGTGATGAGCGAACTCGCCGGCGAGAAGATCGACATCATCGATTACGCCGAGGATCCGGCGACCTTCGTGGGTAACGCGCTGTCGCCGTCGAAAGTGGTTTCGGTCACAGTGGTGGACCCGGATGCCCGCGCGGCCCGGGTGATCGTCCCGGATTTCCAGCTGTCGCTGGCCATCGGCAAAGAGGGGCAGAACGCCCGTCTCGCCGCCCGGCTCACCGGCTGGCGGATCGATATCCGCAGTGATGCCGCCCCCGATGCCGGCGGTTCGGTGCGTACAGAGGCCCAGCGCCGTTGACTCCTGCCCCGCATGTGGCGCGCCCCGTCCGCGACCAGCGAACACGCCACGACGACCCGCCGGTGCACGCGCAGCCGGGGGCGGGGTTGGAGGTCGGCGACCGGTCAGCGGTAGAGTGGTGTCAGGTTCGGTCCGAGTCTTCGGTTCCCGCCCACGAACGTGGAGAATCCGCGGCGCCCCGGCGCCCGGCGTATCCGGTACGTACGTGCGTCGGGTGCCGGAAACGAGAACCGGCCGCCGAACTGCTGCGGATCGTGGCGCGAGGGCCCGGCACCGGGAACGGTGCGGACGTCGTCGTGATCGTTCCCGATCCACAGCGCAGACTTCCCGGACGGGGTGCCTGGCTGCACCCCTTTTCGTCTTGTCTGCGCACCGCGGTCCGGCGCCGAGCGATCGGCAGAGCACTACGAGTGTCCGGACATCTGGATATCTCAGCCCTGGAGCAACACCTCGAGAACAGGCACGAGCACTCATGAGCACACCGTGAAGTACCAACGATGAACGTCCATCGGAGTTAACCCGAGGTCGTGCGGGTCCCCGCCAGCAGGCGGGCGGCGCTGCTCGACCTCTCAGTGAGGAGAGCAGTGGCAGGCAAGGCCCGCGTGCACGAGTTGGCCAAAGAACTCGGTGTCACGAGCAAAGAACTACTCGCGAAGCTCAAGGAGCAAGGCGAGTTCGTGAAGTCGGCATCGTCGACGGTGGAGGCACCCGTCGCGCGCCGGCTGCGCGAGTCGTTCGCGGCGAAATCCGCGCCGGCGAAATCCGATCGGTCGAACGGCAACAAGCCGTCGGCCCGCCCCGGTCCGGCAACCGGGGCCAAACCCGCGGCACCCGGACCCCGTCCCGGCCCGCGTACCCCGGCGCAGGCCGCTAAACCGAGTCCCGCCGAATCCGCCCCCGCGGCCGAGGCCGCACCGGCGCCGGCCGTCGACGGCGGCCCGAAGCCGGCCGCGGCTCCGCGGCCCGGTCCCGCGGTGAAACCGGGTCCGGCGCCGGCCCCGTCCCGGGAAGCGGCGCAGGCCCCGGCCGCGAAACCGGCCACTCCGCCCGCCCGTCCGGCGGGTCAGCAGCGGCCGGCGGCGCCCGGGCAGGCCCCGGCCCGGCCCGGCCCCAAACCCGGCCCGAAGACCCCTCGGGTCGGTAACAACCCGTATTCCTCGGCCCCCGAACGTGAGCGTCCGACGCCGCGTCCGCAGCCCGGCCAGGGTGGTCCACGACCCGCACCGGGTCAGGGTGGTCCGCGCCCGGGTCCGGCACAGGGTGGTCCACGTCCCGGCCAGGGTGGTCCGCGTCCCGGTGGTAACGCACCGCGGCCCGGCCCCGGTGGCCAGCGGCCCGCGGCGGCCCAGGGCGGTCCCCGTCCCGGTGGTCCGCGGCCGAGCCCGGCTTCGATGCCGCCCCGCCCGACACCCGGCGCCATGCCGCAGCGTTCGGCGCGGCCCGGTCCGGCGGCCGGTGGCCGTCCCGGTGGTGGCCGGCCCGGCGCCGGTGGTGGCGGTCGTCCCGGTGGTGGCGGCGGCGGTTACCGCGGTGGCGGTGGCGGCGGCGCACCCGCCGGTACCGGCGCACCCGCCGGTGGTGGCGGTTTCCGGGGTCGTCCCGGTGGCGGCGGTGGCCGCCCGGGTGGGCCCGGCGGCCGCGGTGGCGCGGCCGGTGCCTTCGGCCGTCCCGGTGGCGCGCCCCGGCGTGGTCGCAAGTCGAAGCGGCAGAAGCGCCAGGAATACGATTCGATGCAGGCCCCGTCGGTCGGCGGTGTGCGGCTGCCCCGCGGCAACGGTGAGGTCATCCGCCTCGCCCGCGGCGCGTCGCTGTCCGATTTCGCGGAGAAGATCGACGCGAACCCGGCCGCCTTGGTCCAGGCGCTGTTCAACCTGGGCGAAATGGTCACCGCGACCCAGTCGGTGAACGACGAAACCCTCGAGCTGCTCGGCGGCGAGATGAACTACGTCGTGCACGTGGTCAGCCCCGAGGACGAGGACCGCGAGCTGCTGGAATCCTTCGACCTCACCTACGGCGAGGACGAAGGCGGCGAGGAAGACCTCGAACAGCGGCCGCCGGTGGTCACCGTCATGGGCCACGTCGATCACGGTAAGACCCGTCTGCTGGACACCATCCGTAAGGCCAACGTCCGCGAGGCGGAGGCCGGCGGTATCACCCAGCACATCGGCGCCTACCAGGTGATGACCCACCTCGGCGAGGAAGACCGGCTCATCACCTTCATCGACACCCCGGGTCACGAGGCGTTCACCGCCATGCGTGCCCGTGGTGCGAAGGCCACCGATATCGCGATCCTGGTGGTCGCCGCCGACGACGGTGTGATGCCGCAGACGGTGGAGGCGATCAACCACGCCCAGGCGGCCGATGTGCCGATCGTGGTCGCGGTCAACAAGATCGACAAGGAAGGCGCGAACCCGGAGAAGATCCGGCAGCAGCTGACCGAATACAACCTGGTGGCCGAGGAATACGGCGGCGACACCATGTTCGTCGACATCTCCGCCAAACAGGGCACCAATATCGACGCCCTGCTCGAGGCGGTGCTGCTCACCGCGGACGCCGCTCTGGACCTGCGGGCCAATCCGGAACAGGACGCCCAGGGTGTGGCCATCGAGGCGCATCTGGACCGCGGTCGCGGCCCGGTTGCCACCGTGCTCATCCAGCGCGGCACGCTGCGGGTCGGCGATTCGATCGTGGCGGGCGACGCCTACGGTCGCGTCCGGCGCATGGTCGACGAACACGGGGCCGATGTCGAGGCGGCGCTGCCGTCGCGACCGGTCCAGGTCGTCGGTTTCACCTCGGTACCGGGTGCGGGCGACAACCTGCTCGTCGTCGACGAGGACCGGATCGCCCGGCAGATCGCCGACCGGCGCAATGCGCGTAAGCGCAACGCCCTGGCCGCGCGTAGCCGTAAGCGGATCAGCCTCGAGGATCTGGATGCCGCGCTGAAGGAAACCAGCGAGCTGAACCTGATCCTCAAGGGCGACAACTCCGGTACCGTCGAGGCGCTGGAAGAGGCCCTGCTCGGGATCGAGATCGACGACGAGGTGCGCCTGCGGGTCATCGACCGCGGTGTCGGTGGTGTCACCGAGACCAACGTCAACCTGGCGTCGGCGTCGAACGCGATCATCATCGGGTTCAATGTCCGGGCCGAGGGCAAGGCCACCGAACTGGCCAACCGCGAAGGCGTGGACATCCGGTACTACTCGGTGATCTACCAGGCCATCGACGAGATCGAGAGCGCGCTCAAGGGCATGCTCAAGCCGGTCTACGAAGAGGTCGAACTGGGCCGCGCCGAGATCCGGGCGATCTTCCGGTCGTCCAAGATCGGTCTCATCGCCGGCTGCATGGTCACCTCGGGTGTCGTCAAGCGCAACGCCAAGGCCCGCCTGCTCCGCGACAACATGGTGGTCGCCGAATCCACGACGATCAGCTCGTTGCGCCGGGAGAAGGACGACGCCATGGAGGTCCGCGAGGGCTTCGAATGCGGTATGACGCTGACGTACTCCGATATCAAGGAGGGCGACATCATCGAGGCCTACGAGTTGCGCGAGAAGCCGCGCGACTGACCGTGATACGGGCCGGGCGTACGCGTCCGGCCCGGTCATCGATACGGCACGACAGGCGTGGGGCTCGCCGTTCACGGCGGGCCCCCAACTGCGCCGGTGCCATAACTGGGAGGTTGCGTGTACCTCGGTGCACTCGAGTTCGACATCCTGCTGGGTGATGTGCACTCGCTGAAGGAGAAGCGTTCGGTCGTGCGGCCCATCCTGGCCGAACTGCAGCGCTTCGGGGTGAGCACCGCCGAGGCCGGGGAACACGACCGCTACCGGCGCACACTGCTCGCGGTGGCGATGGTGTCGGCCGGGATGGACCACCTGACGGCCGTGCTCGACAAATGCGAACGCCATGTCGCCGCGCGTCCGGAGTTACAGTTGCTGGCAGTACGCCGCCGTGTCTTCGGACCCGAGGACTGAAAGGGAAAGGAGCGGCCATGGTGGATCAAGCCAGGGCACGCCGGCTCGCCAAACGAATCGCCGCGATCGTGGCCACCGCGATCGAATACGAGATCAAGGATCCGCGGCTGGGTTTCGTCACGATCACCGATGCCAAGGTCACCGGTGATCTGCGCGAGGCGACCGTCTATTACACCGTCATGGGCGAAACCGTCGACGCCGAACCGGACTACCCCGCGGCCGCGGCCGGGCTGGAGAAGGCCAAGGGCGTGCTGCGGTCGAAGGTGGGCGCCGGGACCGGGGTGAAATTCACGCCGACCCTGGCCTTCGTGCTCGACACCGTGCCCGACGCCGCCCGGCAGATGGAGGATCTGCTGGCCCGCGCCCGCGCCGCCGACGATGCTGTCGCCCGGGTGGCGGCGGACGCGAAACCCGCGGGCGAGGCGGATCCGTACAAAACACCCCGCGACGACGACTGAGCTGCGGCCGTCATGACCACAACCGGCGCCGCTGTGGACTACTCCGCGGCCGTACGGGTGCTGGACGCCGCGCGTTCGGTGACCATCCTCTGCCATGTCCAGCCCGATGCCGACACTCTCGGTAGCGGGCTGGCGCTGGCGCAGGTCCTCGACAGGCGGGGCATTCCCGTGTGGGTGTCCTTCGCCGAACCCGCCGAGCTGCCGTTCGTACTGCGCACACTGCCCGGAACGCGGTTCGTGGTGCCACCCGCCGAGGTGCCGGCCGAGGTGGATCTGCTGGTCACCGTCGATTGCGGCAGCGCCGGGCGGCTCGGCTCCCTGGCCGACCGGCTGCCGGGGGCGCGCACCACTCTGGTGATCGACCACCATCGGTCCAATACCCGGTTCGGTGCCACGAACCTGATCGATCCCGACGCGGTTTCCACGGCCAGCGTGCTCACCGCGCTGCTGGATCTGTGGAAGGAGCCGATCGACGCCGATATCGCGCACTGCCTGTTCGCCGGGCTGGTCACCGACAGCGGATCGTTCCGGTGGGTCACCCCGGGCACCCATACGCTCGCCGAACGCCTGCTGGCCACCGGGATCGACGGCGCCGCCATCACCCGCACCCTGATGGACACCCACCCGTTCGCCTGGCTGCGGATGCTGTCCACGGTGCTCGCCTCCGCGCGGCTCGAGCCCGCGGCCCACGACGGGACCGGGCTGGTCGCCGCGTTCGTACTGGCCACGGATCTGGCCGGGGTCCGTCAGGAAGAGGCCGAAAGCGTCGTCGATATCGTGCGTGCCACCGCGGAAGCCGGGATCGCGGCGGTGTTCAAGGAAGCGCGCCCGGTGGACGGGCGGCGGCGGTGGACGGTATCGCTGCGCTCGAAGGACAGCGGTCCGGGCACCGACGACGGCGCCGATGTCGCCGCGATTGCCACCGGGCTCGGCGGCGGCGGGCACCGCTACGCGGCCGGGTACACGACCTACGGCGAGCCCGAGGAGATCCTCGACCAGCTCCGCGTCGCGCTGGATTGACGGTCCACTGCCGGATGGATAGGCAATCTCGGCAGGCGGCGCCGTCGGTTGCCGGTGGGAGCGCGCAGAGCGACGCGATGGGTGCACTCGGTGTCCGAGGGTTCGGCTAACGTGCTCGGCGGCGGGATGAGCGCCGCCCGCGACCCGAGTTGAGTCGCGATGGGTGAGTACGGACGGGGAGTGGCAATGCAGGCGGAGGCGACCGCGTCGTCGGTGGACGTGGATGCCGGGCCGCGGCGGATCCTGGCGCTGGCCCTGCCGACTCTCGGTGTGCTGGTGGCCGAGCCGATCTATCTGCTGTTCGATCTCGCGGTGGTGGGCCGGCTCGGTGCGCTGGCGCTGGCCGGGCTCGCGGTGGGCGGTCTGATCCTCGCCCAGGTCAGTTCACAGCTGACCTTCCTCGCGTACGGCACCACGGCCCGCTCGGCCCGCCGGCACGGTGCGGGGGACGACACCGGTGCGGTCGAGGAGGGCGTGCAGGCGAGCTGGCTGGCCGGCGGTATCGGGCTGCTGATCCTGGTGGTGGTTCAGCTCGCGGCGGTACCGATCGCCGGCGCCATCGCGGGGAACGGCGAGATCGCGGGCGAGGCCCTGGCCTGGCTGCGGATCGCGCTGTTCGGGGTGCCGCTGATTCTGCTGGCCATGGCCGGAAACGGCTGGATGCGCGGTGTTCAGCAGACCCGCCGGCCGCTCACCTATGTGGTTGCCGGGTTGGCGCTGTCGGCGGTTCTGTGCCCCCTGCTGGTGCACGGTCTCGCCGGGATGCCGCGGATGGGATTGCCGGGGTCGGCGGTGGCCAATGTGCTCGGCCAGCTCGTGACAGCGGGGTTGTTCGTGAGCGCGCTGGCCCGCGCCCGGGTGCCGCTGGCGCCGCGACTCACGGTGATGAAATCGCAGTTGATCCTCGGCCGCGATCTCATCGCGCGCAGCCTCGCCTTCCAGGCCTGCTTCGTCTCCGCGGCGGCGGTGGCCTCCCGGTTCGGGGCACCCTCGGTGGCGGCGCATCAGCTGGTACTGCAGCTGTGGAATTTCCTCGCCTTGACGCTCGATTCGCTGGCCATCGCGGCGCAGACGTTGGTGGGTTCGGCGCTGGGCGCACGCAACGCGGCCGGCGCGCGGTCGGTGGCCCGCCGGGTCACCGCCTGGTCCACGGTGTTCGCACTGGGGCTGGCCGCGGTATTCGCGGCGGGCGCGGCGTGGATACCGCCGCTGTTCACCACCGACGCCGCGGTACTGGACCGGACCGGCGTCGTCTGGTGGTTCTTCGTGGTGATGATCCCGGTGGCGGGGGTGGTGTTCGCGCTCGACGGTGTCCTGCTGGGTGCCGGCGACGCCGCCTACCTGCGCACCACCACGCTGGGGGCCGCGCTGCTCGGTTTCCTGCCCGCGATCTGGCTGTCACTGGTGTTCGACTGGGGGATCGGCGGAATCTGGTGCGGGCTGATCGCGTTCATGCTGTTGCGGCTGGCGGCGGTGAGCGCACGCTGGTTGTCGGGCCGATGGGTCCGCGTCGGAGCCGAGATCCCCGCATGAGCGAGGCGGTGGCGCAGCGTCACCACGCGGAGCCCGTGCTCGGGTTCCGCGGACACGGCGTGATCGGTATGTGTGCGGCGGGACCGGCCCGCGATATGCGAAGGTAGGTGTGGTGATACCCAAGTTGATGGCGGTGAGCGATATCCATGTCGGTCACCAGGGCAACAAACCCGTCGTCGAGGAGATCCGGCCCGATTCCCCGGAGGATTGGCTGATCGTCGCCGGTGATGTCGCCGAACGCAGCGACGATATCCGGTGGGCGCTGAAACTCCTACGCGAGCGTTTCGCGAAGGTGATCTGGGTGCCGGGGAACCACGAACTGTGGACGACCGCGAAGGATCCGGTGCAGATGCACGGCGCCGCGCGATACGACTACCTGGTGGCCATGTGCCGCGATCTGGACGTGGTCACCCCGGAGGACCCGTTCCCGGTGTGGACCGGCGCGGGCGCCGAGGCCTACGGCGGTGCGGTGACCGTCGCCCCGTTGTTCCTGCTCTACGACTACAGCTTCCTGCCCGCGGGAACGCGCACCAAGGCCGAGGGGCTCGCGCTGGCCAAGGACCGCAATGTCGTGGCCACCGACGAATTCCTGCTCTCCCCGGACCCCTACCTCACCCGGGACGCCTGGTGTGAGGCGCGGCTGCGCGCCACCCGCCGCAAGCTCGACAACCTGCCCGACGCGACACCGCTGGTGCTGATCAACCATTTCCCGCTGGTCCGCGAACCCACCGATATGCTCTGGTACCCCGAATTCGCGCTGTGGTGCGGAACGGAGCAGACAGCGGATTGGCATACGCGCTACAACGTGGTCTGCGCGGTCTACGGTCATCTGCACATTCCCCGGACCACCTACTACGACGGTGTGCGATTCGAGGAGGTCTCGCTGGGCTACCCGCGGGAGTGGCAGAAGCGCGGTAAACCCGAGAAGCTGCTGCGCCAGATCCTGCCCGACCCGCAGTACCGCCCGGGCGACCTGAACGAGTGGGGCGGTCATTTCGAGGTGACACCGGAGATGGCGGAGGCGGCCGCCGAGATGCGCGCCAAGGCCGAGCGCCGCCGCGGGCTCGCCTGAGCCGATGCCCGACGGCACCCAGTAGGCTCACCGACGATGATCGAGACAATCCTGCCCGCCGATGTCGCCTCCGCCGAGTTGCTCGACTATCCGGAGGACCTGAAACCGCATCCCGCCGAGGAACCGCTGATCGCGAAATCGGTGGAGAAGCGGCGCCGCGATTTCATCGGCGCCCGCCATTGCGCCCGCCAGGCGCTGGCCCAGCTGGGCGAGCCGCCGGTAGCGATCGGAAAAGGGGAGCGCGGTGCGCCGGTCTGGCCGCGCGGGATCGTCGGCAGCCTCACCCACTGTGACGGGTTCCGCGGCGCGGCGCTGGCGCACAAGATGCGCTACCGGTCGATCGGGATCGACGCCGAACCTCATGAAACCCTGCCCGAGGGCGTGCTGGATTCGGTGAGCCTGCCCGCGGAACGGGAGTGGTTGCGGAGCACCGATTCCCGGCTGCACCTGGACCGGCTGCTGTTCTGCGCGAAAGAAGCCACCTACAAGGCATGGTTCCCGCTCACCACCCGCTGGCTGGGTTTCGAGGACGCGCACATCACCTTCACGGTCGAGGAGGAGGGCGCCGAATCGGGAGCGGGCACGTTCCGGTCGCAACTGCTGGTTCCCGGGCAGACCGGTGACGGCGGTCTGCCGCTGACCTCGTTCGACGGCCGCTGGCAGATCACCGGCGGCTTCATCCTCACCGCGATCGCGCACAGCTGATGGCCGATCTCCTGGGCGGTGTGCTGATCGTCGACAAACCCAGCGGCCCGACCAGCCACGATATCGTGGCCCGCGCCCGGAAACTGCTGCACACCAAGAAGGTCGGGCATGCCGGCACGCTCGATCCGATGGCCACCGGTGTGCTGGTGCTGGGCGTCGAGCGTGCCACCAAACTGCTCGGGCTGCTCACCCTCACCACCAAGGCCTACACCGCCACGATCCGGCTGGGGTGCGCCACCACCACCGACGACGCCGAGGGCGAGATCCTGACCACCGCGGCGGCCGGGCACGTCACCGACGCCGATATCGCCCGGGAAGTCGCTGTGCTGAGCGGTGAGATCCAGCAGGTGCCGGCGACGGTGAGCGCCATCAAGGTCGGTGGCGAACGCGCCTACGCTCGGCATCGCGCCGGGGAAGAGGTGAAACTCGCCGCCCGGCCGGTCACCGTTTCCCGATTCGAGGTGCTGGCCCGACGCGATATCGCAGAGCTCGATCTGGTGGATCTCGATGTGGTCGTCGAATGCTCGTCGGGAACCTATGTCCGTGCTCTGGCCCGCGATCTGGGCGCCGCGCTGGGTGTGGGCGGTCATCTGACCGCGTTGCGCCGTACCCGGGTCGGGCCCTTCACCCTGGAGCACGCACGGACCCTCGACCAGCTCGCGGACGATCCCGCGCCGAGCCTCGATATGGATGCCGCGGTGCGCTTGTCGTTCCCGCACCGCCTGATCGACGCCGCGGAGGTGGAAAAGCTTCGGGACGGCCGCTGGCTCGAACCGGCCGGCGTCACGGGCGTGTACGCCGCGCTCACCGAGGACGGCCGCGCCATCGCACTCCTGCAGGAGAAGGGCACCCGAGCGTCGCCCGTCCTGGTGGTGCGCCCGCGCGGCCTGGTGGACTGAAGTCCCGCGCCGCGCGCTGCGGCGGCACCCATGTCCGGTGGCCGCCTCGAGGTGAGCGACCGCGGAGCGCCTCCGGGCCGAACCCGTCGGCCCGCGGCCCTGGACCGGATACGAGGCACGCCGTCGGCTACACAGCGGGTGCCGGCGACACCGGTGCGTACGGGATTCGGCCCCGCAGCCGACGAACGGCGGTGTGGTGATCGGCCGGGGCCGGCGGTTGCCGTCCTGTGACGGCCACCATTCGCGGCCGGTGCGCATCCGCTGCCGGGTCCGGGGAATCGAGCAGCCGCCCGATCACCTGGGTCAGGGCGACCGAGCCCGGCACGGCTGCGGTTGCCCGGAGATCCGGTGCGACGGACGGGAGTGGCCGCTGGGTTCTGCGCCCTGGCGGTCGGATTGTCTCAGGGCCCCGGACCCGGCCGCGCGCTGTCCGGTTCAGCCCGCGACGGGCTCTTCCGCGTATTTGCTGCGCAGGCGCTGGACCGCGTCGTCCATATGATCGCGCAGCAGGCGGTGGGCCCGGTCCGGTGTGGCGGCGCCGATCGCCTCGCGCAGTGCCACGTGCTCGTCGGCCTGAACGCCCAGATCGGGGTAGGTGGTCTGCAATTTGCCCAGGCACATCCGGGTTTCGATGAGCAGGGTGCGGGCCGCGCGCACGAGCCGGGTGCTCCCGGCCGCCGCCACCAGGGCCTCGTGGAACTGCTGGTCGGCATCGGAGACACCGGCGGCGTCGCCCGCCGCGGCCCGCTCGGCCATGGCCAGCACACTCGGTGCCAAGGCCTCGTAGGCGATATCCCGGCGGCCGTCGAGAATCAGGGCGAGCGCGCCGCCTTCGATCGCGGTGCGGGCCCGATAGATATCGACGACATCGGCGAGGGTGAGTTCGATGACGAAGATGCCCCGGTTGCGGATGCTGTGCAGCAGCCCCTCCGACACCAGCCGCTGCATGGCTTCCCGGACCGGCCCGCGGGACACCCCGAACTGGGCCGCGAGATCGGCCTCGCCCAGCTGCTCACCGGGTTCCAGCGCGCCGCGCATGATCGCTTCCCGGAGTTTGTCGGCGATCATCTCCGCGGTGGAGCGCTGATTGACGGGTTCGAAATCAACTACCGACATATGCGGGCCTTTCCGCGAACAGTGCACCCAGTGACGGCGAGATCCGGGTCGCCCCCGCCAGCCGCAGGCCCTCCCAGATGGTCACCTGATTGGCGGTGAGTACCGGTTTGCCCAGCGCGGCCTCCAGCCGGGGCAGTACCTCGAGGGTGTGCATGGCGGTATCGGGAATCAGCAGTGCTTCCGCTTCGGGATGGTCGTTGGCCCGGGCCAGCGCCAGTACCTGATCGGCGTCGAGGGTGCCGACCTCGGCGGCGGTTTCGATCCCGGCGCTCGCGAATCCGGCCACCGTGATTCCGGCGTCGGCCAGGAAATCGGCGAACAGCCGCGCCACATCCTCGGGATAGCTCGCCGCAACGGCCACCCGGCGCACGCCCAGCGCCCGGGCCGCGGCCACGAACGCGAAACTGGTGCTGGAAGCGGGGACGCCCGCCGCCTCGGACAGCCCGCGGACCTGCTCGCGTGCGCCCTCGGGGCCGTAGACGAAGCTACCGGAGGTGCACGCCCAGACCACCGCGTCGGGGTGATGGGCGGCGAGTTGTGCGGCGCCGTGGCGGAGTTTTTCCGGGCTGCCCAGGTCCAGCAGTTCGGGCACGGCATGCAGATCGGTGCCGTAGATATGGGCCACCGGCAGCCGGGCGTCCAGCAGCGCTTCCGCCCGCGGGTAATCGTCCTCGGCGGCGTGGTCGGGGTAGATGAATCCGATGGTCGGTGCCGGCATGGGTTCTCCGTTTCGGGGCTGGGATTCGTTCGGGGACATCATCTTTCAGAACACCTCCAGCAGCCAGCGGCCGGGACCCATCATCGGCAGCTTCATCCGCCCGAGACAGGCCCACATGGTGAGCTGATTGGCCGTGAGAATGGGTTTGCCCAGCACCTTCTCGAGCGGTTCGATGATGTCGTAGGTGGGCAGGTTCGTGCAGCTGACGAAGATCGCCTCGGCACGCGGATCGTCGGCGCCGAGAATGCGTTCGGCGATGGTGCGGTAGTTGACCTTCCAGATCCCGCCACCCAGGCCCAGATGGTCGGAACGGACCACCGAACAGCCGGCTTCGCCCAGGAAATCGCGCAGTTTGCCGGTGAGGATCTCGTCGTAGGGGGTCATGATCGACAGGCTGGTGATACCGAGATGCTGGATCGCCTCGAGTAACGCGCCGGAGGTGGTGACCGCGTTGGCGGCACCGGCGCGGCAGATCGTTTCGCGTAGCGAGCGTTCGTATTCGATGCCCTTGATGAAACTGCCGCTGGTACACAGATAGGCCACGACCTCGGGCTCCACGTGCAGGACGTTGCGGGTCGCGGCGGTGAGATGGGTGGCGTCGGACACCAGTTCGGCCATGGCCAGCGAGACCGGTACCGGTTCGTAGGGGGTACGGGCCAGGTGCAGGCTCACTTCCAGCGGCGCCCATCGCCACAGTTCCCGCTCCAGGGCCAGATCGAACGGTGCGATGACACCGATGCCCCGTTGCGCGACCGGGCCCTCGATATCGGGAAAATCGAACTCCACTGTGGCCCCTCTCGCGCTCAGCCGGGTAGACCTCCGAGAACGATCGGATTGTTGACAATCATACGATGTGATCATACTGTGTCAATATGAAATCGGGCCCCATCGTCACGGTTGTGCACAGTGACCAGCAGCCCGATCCGGCCCTGATGGCGCCGGTCAGTGCCCGGGCCGCGGTGCGCTACACCGATTCGGCCGGGTTGGCCGAGGCGCTGCCCGGTACCGAAGTGCTGTTCGTCTACGACTTCCAGACCCACGCCCTGCCCGCCGCCTGGCCGGCGGCCGACAGGCTGCGCTGGGTGCATATCGGCGCCACCGGTGTCGATACGGTCATGTTCGACGAACTGCGCGACAGCGAGGTCGTGGTCACCAATACCCGCGGGGTGTTCGATACCGCGATCGCCGAATACGTCCTCGGACAGATCCTCGATTTCGCCAAGGATCTCTCCGGATCGAACCGGTTGCAGCAGGAAGAGGTCTGGCAGCACCGCGAATCGGAGCGGATCGCCGGATCCACCGCGCTCATCGTCGGCACCGGGTCCATCGGGCGGGCCATCGCCGGTCTGCTGCGGGCAGCCGGCATGCACATCCGGGCCGTGGGCCGCCGGGCCCGCACCGGGGATCCCGACTTCGGCGTCGTCGCCACCGATCTGTACGCCGAACTCCCCGGCGCCGACTACGTCGTCGCCATCGCGCCGTTGACCGACGACACCCGCTATATGTTCGACGCCCGGGCCTTCGGTGCCATGAAACCGCATGCCCGGTTCGTCAATGTGGGCCGCGGGGAGCTCGTGGTCACCGACGATCTGGTCACCGCGCTGGAAACGGGCGCGATCGCGGGCGCGGCGCTGGATGTGGTGGATCCGGAACCGCTACCGCCCGGGCATCCGCTGTGGCAGCTGCCGAACGCGCGTATCACCCCGCACAACTCGGGTGATTTCACCGGCTGGCGTAACGAGATCGTCACCGCGTTCACCACCAATTTCGACCACTGGCTGGCCGGCCGGCCGTTGGACAACGTCGTCGACAAGACGCTGGGGTACGTGCCCGGCTGAAGGAGCGCCGCAGATGAACCAGCCCGAGCAACCCCGCCCGGCCGATCCCGCCGAGATGACCGCGGTCGAACTGGTCTCGGCCTATGCCGCCGGGACGCTGTCCCCGGTCGAAGCGACCGAGGCCGTACTCGCCGCGATCAGCGCGCGGGATGCCGATATCAACGCCTACTGCCTCGTCGACCCCGACCGGGCGCTGGTCCAGGCCAAGGATTCCGAGGCACGCTGGCAGTCCGGGCATGTCCGCGGGCTGCTCGACGGCGTGCCGATCTCGATCAAGGACATCTTTCTCACCGAGGACTGGCCCACGCGCCGCGGCTCGCTGAGCATCGGCCCGGAAGGGCCCTGGCCGGTGGACAGTCCGGTCGCGGCGCGGGTGCGTGAGGACGGCATGGTGATGGTGGGTAAGACCACCACGCCCGAAATCGCCTGGAAGGGCGTAACGGACAGCCCGCTGACCGGTATCACCCGCAACCCGGTCGACCCCGCGCGCACCGCCGGTGGCTCCTCCGGTGGCAGTGCGGCCGCGGTCGCCGCCGGGATGGGCCCGGTCTCGGTCGGTACCGACGGCGGCGGCAGCGTACGGATTCCCGCCGCGTTCTGCGGGATCGTCGGGTTCAAACCCACCCACGGCCGCATCCCGCTGTACCCGGCCAGCCCGTTCGGCCCGCTGGCCCATGCCGGCCCGCTGACCCGTACGGTCGAGGACGCGGCACTCCTGCTGGATATCCTCGCTCTGCCGGACCCGCGTGACCCCACGGCACTGGCTCCGACGCTGACCACGTTCCGTGGCCAGATCCAGCGCGATGTCCGCGGCGTGACCGCCGCCTATTCGCCGACGCTGGGCTACGTGCGACCCGAGCCGGAAGTCGAGGCGATCGTATCCGGGGCCGTCACCGCCCTCGAGGAGGCCGGGCTGCGCGTCTCGGCGGCCGACCCCGGATTCACCGATCCACGGGAAGCCTTCGACGTGATGTGGGCGGCGGGCGCCGCGGCGATGCTCGCGAATTTCCCGCCGGGTGCCCGCGAGAACGCCGACCCGGGCCTGCGCCGGGTCTGGGAGCGCGGCGAAACTCTTTCCGCGACCGACTATCTCGACGCCCGCGCCGTGGCCGCCCAGGTGGCGATCACCATGGGTACGTTCCACACCGTCTACGACCTGCTCATCACGCCCACGGTGCCGATCACCGCGTTCACCGCGGGGCATGATGTGCCTCCGGGCAGCGGGATGTCGGATTGGCCGGACTGGACCCCCTACACCTATCCGTTCAACCTCACCCAGCAGCCCGCGCTGAGTATCCCCGCCGGGCGCACCAGCGAAGGTTTGCCGGTGGGGCTGCAGATCATCGGCCCCCGGCACTCCGACGACCTGGTACTGGCGGTCGGCCGGTACGCGGAGGCGGTCCTGGCGGCGCGCTGACGGCGCCGCTGTGAGTGCGCCACCCTGCGTCGCGCCGAACGCCGGGGAGAAGCAGATTCGCGGTACTCACCGTGATCGAGCCGGCGGTCCGGTGACCCCGGGGGCCCGCTGCCGACGCATCGATACGCGACCGGACCGCGGTGCGTGTGTGGTGTCGGCGCGGTGCCGTATCCGCCGGATGGCGTGTTCGTTCAGCCGGCGGCCGGTTCCGGTGGATCCCCGAACAGCACGCCGATCCCCACCGCGATGAGGGCCGCACCGGCCACTGCGTCGATGCGCCGCCGGATACCGGAATCGGCGAACTTGCGGTGCAGGGCGGCGACCGTGGTGGTGAGAACCAGATACCAGGCGGCGACGACCAGCGCCGCGACGAGTGGGAACGCGATCGCCTCGGCCACGGAGACCCTGCCGTGCGGGACGAACTGGGGGATGAGCGCGACGAAGAGCACCGCGGCCTTGGGGTTGAGAATGTTCGACAGGAACCCGCGTACGGCGTTGTCGAATGGGGTTCCGGGACGGGCCGGCGCGCCGGCGCCCGGTACGCCGCCGGGGCGTCGCGCGGTGAGCAGCGCCCGGGCGCCGAGATAGACCAGGTACAGCGCGCCGGCGACCTTCACGAGGGTGAACGCCTGCGCGGAAGCGGCCAGCAGGGCGGCGATTCCGGTCACGGCTGCCAGCACCCAGACGAATATGCCGATCGCCACGCCGAGGGTGGCGGCCGCCCCGGCCGCCCAGCCGGTCAATGCCCGGCTGACGATCACCGCCATATCCGGCCCCGGTGAGACGGCGAGGAACAGCATCACGACCGCGAACGCGGCGTATTGCCCGGCAGTGGACATCGGCGGCTCCGATCACACGGCGATGATGACGCTGAGCCGGCGTGACGCCTGCGCCTGCCCGTCAGGCCCGGGCGAAGGCGAGGGTTTCGCCCGCCACACCGTGCAACCACAGGGTATTGCAGGCGGTGGCGAGTTCGTCCAGACCGTCCTCGATGGTGGCGAAGACATTGCCGGGGACCCAGCCGAGATCGCCGTTGATCAGCAGGTTGTTGCGGCCGTAGAACAGGGCGAGATCGGTGGCGCCCTGGTCGTGGTGGGCGGCCGAGCCCGGTTCGTAGCCGTAGGCCGGGTTGCCGATTTCCCAGGGCTCGAAATCGAACAGGCAGACGTCGCCGGGAATCGGGGTGACGGTGGGGTTTTCGCGATGCGGTGCGCCGGGGATCCGGGGTACCAGGGTGTAGACCTCGTTGCGGGCGTATTTGGCGTGGAAGGCGTCGCCCTCCTGCGGAAGGGCGTTCCACACCGCCTCGCAGGTGCGCGGCGCCTGGTCGTCGAGCAGCCGGGCCCGGCAGGTGATACCGGCTTTGGTGAGGGTGATCGTCAGATAGCGCGCCATGTGTCCGTCCTGGGGGTCGTGCGGAACGACCGGCCGCGCGGGCCGGTCCGTTCGCGGGGTGGGTCAGTGGCCGATTTCGGCGAGCACCTCCGACCAGATGCCGAGGGCGTCGGCGACCTGGCTTTCGGAGACGACGAGCGGCGGGATCATGCGCACCACGTTCATATACGCACCGCAGGTCAGCAGCAGCAGGCCCTTCGCGGCGGCGAGTTGCTGGGCGGCGGTGGCGGTTTCGCGGTCGGGTGAGCCGTCGGTGGTGACGAATTCGGCACCCACGAGCAGTCCGAGACCGCGGGTGTCGCCGATGGCCTTGGATTCGGCCGCCCGTACACCCGCCAGCAGTTGTTCGCCGCGCACCCGCGCGTTCTCCACCAGGTTCTCCGATTCGATCACCTCGAGGGTGGCCAGTGCGGCCGCACAGGCCACGGCGTTGCCGCCGTAGGTGCCGCCCTGCGAACCGGGCCAGGCGGCGCTCATCAGTTCGGCCGAGGCGGCGATCCCGGAGATGGGGAACCCGCTGGCCAGGCCCTTGGCCATCGTGATCACATCGGGGCGGATACCGAAATGCTGGTGGCCGAAGAACTTTCCGGTGCGGCCGAAGCCGGTCTGGATCTCGTCGAAGATCAGCAGGATGCCGTGCCGGTCGGCGCGTTCGCGCAGACCTTCGAAGAACACCCGGTTGCCGGGGATGTAGCCGCCCTCGCCGAGTACCGGTTCCACGATGAATGCGGCGGTTTCGGCGGGGGAGGTGAGGGTGGCGAACAGGTAGTCGAGTTCGCGCAGGGCGAAGGAGGTGGCCTCCTCCTCGCTCCAGCCGTAGCGGTAGGCGGTGGGGAAGGGGGCGACGTGCACGCCGGACATGAGCGGGCTGAAACCGGCGGAGAACCGCGTGCCGGAGGTGGTCATGGTCGCGGCGGCGACGGTACGGCCGTGGAATCCCCCGTGGAAAACGATCACGTTGGGCCGGCCGGTGGCCTGGCGCGCGAGCCGCAGCGCGGCTTCGACCGCCTCACTGCCGGAGTTCGCGTAGAACACCGAATCGAGCCCCTCGGGCAGGACCGTGCCGAGGCGTTCGGTGAGTTCCAGCATCGGCCGGTGCATCACCGTCGTGTACTGGCCGTGGATCAGCTTCGCGACCTGGGCCTGGGCTGCCGCCACCACCGCCGGATGGCAGTGGCCGGTACTGGTGACCCCGATACCGGCGGTGAAATCGAGGAAACGGCGACCGTCGGTGTCGTAGAGGTAGCAGCCGGAACCGTGGTCCACGGTGACCGGGGTGGCCTGCTTCAGGATCGGGGACAGTTCGGCCATGGCGGCGCCTCCGGGACGGTCGGTGCGGCGATCCGGACCGACGGGGATTGTCGGATTGTTGACAATTATGGATAGCACGGGGGCCCGGAATCGGCAATGCCCCGGGCTCACCGCCCGCGCGTCACCGGGTGTGTCGCGGCGGTCAGTCCCGCAGCCAGATCGCCTCCGCGGCGATACTGCCCAGATCCGTGAGGTTGTCGTCGCGCCCGATCCGCACCGCGATGGTGCCCGCGAAATCGCGTCGCTCCACCACCACGATCACCGTGTCCAGAGCGATCCCCACCGAATCGAAGTACCGCAGCATCTCCGGATCGGAATCGGAGATCCGGGCCACCCGACCCGATTCGCCCGCCTCGAAATCGATCAGCTGCCGGGCCGGGGGCGTCGGCACCGCGCCGTCCACCGACGGAATCGGATCCCCGTGCGGATCCCGGTCCGGGAAGCCGAGCTTGGCATCGATACGCGCCATCAGCAGATCCGAGACCGCATGCTCGAGAATCTCCGCCTCGTCGTGCACCTCGTCCCAGCCGTAGCCGAGCTCGCTCACCAGGAACGTCTCGATCAGCCGGTGCCGGCGCACCATGGCGATCGCGGCCCGGCGGCCCTCCTCGGTCAGCGTGATCGCCCCGTAGCGGGCATGCTCCACCAGGCCCTGGTCCGACAGTTTGCGCACCGCCTCCGACACCGTCGATGCGGAGACGCCGATCCGCTCGGCGAGCAGTTTGGTGCTCACCCGCTCCTGCGACCACTCCTGGGTCGTCCAGATGACTTTCAGGTAATCCTGGGCCACCGACGACAGCCCCGGAGCGACCGAATCCCCGGCGTCGGCGAGTTCCCGTCGGGTGGCGATATCTCGTTTTCCGGGCACAACCACGAGCTTAAGCATTCGTGGCTCGATACACATATCCCGCCACCTCGGAGAAACCCCGTGTTCGCGTGCGCGTCGCCGAGCCGGACGCCCTCCCACCCGAATACGGTGCGGCCGCGTGTTTGCGTAGGCTTGGCGTCTGTGCAGAGGTGGCGAAGTCTCGACGACGTACCCGCGGACTGGGGGCGGTGCGTGCTCACGATCGGCGTGTTCGACGGTGTGCACCGCGGTCACGCGCAACTGATCAGCCGGGCGGTGAAGTCCGCTGCCGCGCGCGGGGTCCCGGCGGTGCTGATGACCTTCGATCCGCATCCGATGGAGGTGATCCGGCCGGGTTCCCATCCCGCGCAACTCACCACGCTCACGCGGCGCGCCGAACTCGCCGAGGAACTCGGGGTCGACGTGTTCTGCGTGATGCCGTTCACCCACGAATTCATGAAACTCACCCCCGCCGAATACGTGCACGATCTGCTCGTGGAACGGCTGCACGTCGCCGAGGTCGTGGTCGGCGACAATTTCACCTTCGGTAAGAAGGCCGCGGGCACCGTGTCCACCATGCGCGAGCTGGGCGCGCGATTCGGCTTCGAGGTCGATGGGGTGACGCTGCTGGGCGAACACGCCGTCACGTTCTCCTCCACCTATATCCGCGCCTGTGTGGACGCCGGGGACATGGCCGCCGCCGCCGACGCGCTGGGCCGGCCGCACCGGGTCGAAGGTGTGGTGGTGCGCGGTGACGGCCGCGGCAAGAGTCTGGGCTTCCCGACCGCCAACGTGGCCCCGCCCATGCATGCCGCCATCCCGGCCGACGGGGTGTACGCGGGCTGGTTCACCGTGCTCGGCCCGGGCCCGACCATCGGCACGGTGACACCCGGTCAGCGCGCCATGGCCGCGATCTCGGTGGGTACCAATCCGACCTTCTCCGGCCGCGCCCGCACCGTCGAGGCCTATGTGCTGGACCGGGAGGCCGATCTGTACGGTCAGCACGTGGCCGTGGATTTCGTGGACCACCTGCGCGGAATGCGGAAATTCGAGTCGATCGACGAACTGGTCGCCGCCATGGGCCGCGACGTCGATGCCGCCCGCAAAATTCTCGGCGCCGGGAACTGAGGGGTTCGCGACCCGGTGCGCCGGGTGGCGAACCGCTCCGGTAGTGTGGCTCGCCGGGTCTGCTGCGGTCCGCGGCGGCGCCCACCCCGGTGACGGCAACCGGAGAACCGCTTGTTCGCAGGCGCTTTTCCCGGCGCTCGGCCCGGGCACCTTATGCGCGGAACTGAGAAACAGGAGTGGATGCCCCATGGCGTTGACCACCGAGCAGAAGAAGACCATTCTCGCCGAGTACGGTCTGCACGAAACGGACACCGGTTCCCCGGAGGCGCAGATCGCGCTGCTGTCCAAGCGGATCTCCGAGATCACCGAGCACCTCAAGGTGCACAAGCACGATCACCACACCCGGCACGGCCTGATGGCGCTGATCGGCCGCCGCAAGCGGCTGTCGAAGTACCTGGCGGACAAGGACATCAACCGGTACCGCAGCCTGATCGAACGCCTGGGCCTGCGACGCTGAGATCGTGAACACGCCCGGTTCCGTGAGCCGGGCGGCAGGTATGCCGGCGGGGCGCATACAATCGCCTCGTCGGCATTTTCGTGCGCGGGGAGCCACCCCCGTACGAGAACGACAGAACCAGCCGTCACACCCGCGCTCGTGGCGTCGGTCTTCGGTAGTGGCTTTTCGGCCCGGGGTTGATTCGCCGGAGAGCTTCGATCGTTGACCGCCTCCGCGTCGCCGTATCCAAGGGGATCCGGCCGGGTGTACGCGCCGCAGCCTGTTATACGGCGGCCGCTGACCGCAACGGTCACCGCGGTTCCGCCGTCGCGTCGCGTCCATACCTGGTACGGCTGACACAGCCGGATCGCGCCACCGGGCGCTGTATCCGGCGAGACGAGAGGTTGAGAACAGAGATATGCAAGAAACCACCGAACGCTCGAAGAGCACGGCCATCGAGGTCGAACCGGGTGTGTTCGAATCCGTCGCGCTGATCGACAACGGCGTGTTCGGCACCCGCACCATCCGTTTCGAAACCGGCCGCCTGGCCAAACAGGCCGCCGGATCGGTCGTCGCCTACCTCGACGACGAGACCATGCTGCTGTCGGCGACCACCGCCGGTAAGCACCCCAAGGACCAGTTCGATTTCTTCCCGCTGACCGTCGATGTCGAAGAGCGGATGTACGCGGCGGGCCGGATCCCCGGATCCTTCTTCCGCCGGGAGGGCCGCCCCTCCACCGACGCGATCCTCACCTGCCGCCTGATCGACCGGCCGCTGCGCCCCTCCTTCGTCGACGGCCTGCGCAACGAGATCCAGGTCGTCGTGACGGTGCTGAGCCTGGATCCGAAGGATCTCTACGATGTGGTCGCCATCAACGCGGCCTCCGCGTCCACCCAGATCGCGGGCCTGCCGTTCTCCGGCCCGGTCGGCGGTGTGCGGGTCGCGCTGATCAACGATGCCGTGGCCGGTACCCCGGCGGGTGGCCAGTGGGTCGCCTTCCCGACCAACGAACAGCTGGAGAAGGCTGTTTTCGATATGGTCGTGGCCGGCCGGGTCACCGAAACCGGTGATGTCGCGATCATGATGGTCGAGGCGGAAGCCACCGAGAACGTGATCGAACTGGTCGAGGCCGGGGCGCAGGCGCCGACCGAAACCGTGGTCGCCGAGGGTCTGGAAGCCGCGAAGCCGTTCATCGCCCGCCTCTGCCGGGCCCAGCAGGACATGGCCGAGCTGGCGTCCAAGCCCACCGAGGATTTCCCGCTGTTCCCGCCGTACGCCGACGACGCGTACGCCGCCGTCGAGGATGCCGCCAAGGCGCCGCTGTCGGAGGCGCTGAGCATCGCCGGTAAGCAGGAGCGCGAGGAGAAGATCGACGAGATCAAACTCGACGTCCTGTCCCGTCTCGGTGCCTCGTTCGAAGGCCGCGAGAAGGAACTCGGCGCCGCCTTCCGTTCGGTGACCAAGAAGCTGGTGCGCCAGCGCATCCTCACCGACGGATTCCGCATCGACGGCCGCGGCCTGGCCGATATCCGGGCGCTGTCCGCGGAGGTCGCCGTGGTGCCGCGGGCACACGGGTCGGCGCTGTTCGAGCGCGGTGAAACCCAGATCATGGGTGTCACCACCCTCGATATGGTCAAGATGGCGCAGCAGGTCGATTCGCTCGGCCCGGAAACCTCCAAGCGCTATATGCACCACTACAACTTCCCGCCGTATTCGACCGGTGAGACCGGCCGTGTCGGCTCGCCCAAGCGGCGCGAGATCGGCCACGGTGCGCTGGCCGAGCGGGCACTGATGCCGGTGCTGCCGAGCCAGGACGAGTTCCCGTACGCCATCCGTCAGGTGTCGGAGGCGCTGAGCTCCAACGGCTCCACCTCGATGGGCTCGGTCTGTGCGTCGACCCTGTCGCTGCTCAACGCCGGTGTGCCGTTGAAGGCGCCGGTCGCGGGTATCGCCATGGGCCTGGTGTCGGACACCGTCACCAACGAGGCCGGTGCGCAGGAAGTCCGCTATGTGGCGCTGACCGATATCCTCGGCGCCGAGGATGCCTTCGGCGATATGGACTTCAAGGTCGCCGGCACCCGTGACTTCGTCACCGCCCTGCAGCTCGACACCAAGCTCGACGGCATCCCCTCGCAGGTGCTCGCCGGTGCGCTGGGCCAGGCGCACGATGCCCGCACCACCATCCTGGACGTGATGGCCGAGGCCATCGCCACCCCGGACGAGATGAGCCCCTACGCGCCGCGCGTCACCGCGATCAAGATCCCGGTCGACAAGATCGGCGAGGTGATCGGGCCCAAGGGCAAGATGATCAACCAGATCACCGACGACACCGGCGCCAATATCTCCATCGAGGACGACGGCACCGTTTTCGTCGGGGCCACCGACGGTCCGTCGGCGCAGGCCGCGATCGACGCCATCAACGCCATCGCGAACCCGCAGCTGCCCAAGGTCGGCGAGCGGTTCCTCGGCACCGTGGTCAAGACCACCGCGTTCGGCGCGTTCGTCTCGCTGCTGCCCGGTCGCGACGGCCTGGTGCACATCTCCAAGCTCGGCAACGGCAAGCGCGTGGCCAAGGTGGAGGACGTGGTGAACGTCGGCGACAAACTGCGCGTGGAGATCGCCGATATCGACAACCGCGGCAAGATCTCGCTGGTCCCCGTCGACGAGACCGCCGACGAGGCGCCCGCCGATGCGGATACCGCGGCGACCGAGTAGTACTGGTCGTGTGACGGAGCAGAAAACAGCGGCCCCCCTGCGCCCGAGTGGGCAGGGGGGTTCGTCATCGGCGTGGCGGATCGGCGAAACCGTCGATATCGACAACGGGGTGCGGCGAACCGTCCTGCCGGGCGGTCTGCGGGTGGTGACCGAGCAGGTACCCGGCGTGCGCTCGGCGTCCGTGGGGGTCTGGGTGGGCGTCGGCTCCCGCGACGAGGGCCCCACCGTCGCCGGTGCCGCGCATTTCCTGGAACATCTGCTGTTCAAGGCGACACCGACGCGGTCGGCGCTCGATATCGCCGAGGCCGTGGACGCGGTCGGCGGCGAGCTCAATGCGTTCACCGCCAAGGAACAGACCTGCTACTACGCCCATGTGGTGGACGAGGATCTACCGCTCGCGGTGGACCTGGTGAGCGATGTGGTGCTCAACGGGCTGTGCCGGGCGGTGGACGTCGACCTGGAACGGCAGGTGGTGCTCGAAGAGATCGCCATGCGCGACGACGATCCGGAAGACCTCGTCGGCGATGCCTTCCTCACCGCACTGTTCGGGGATCACCCGATCGGGCGGCCGGTCATCGGATCCATCGAGTCCATCGAAGGGATGCGCGCGAGCCAGCTGCGGTCGTTCCACCAGCGCCGGTACACCCCGGACCGGATGGTGGTGGCGGTCGCCGGCAATATCGACCACGAGCACACCGTCGAACTGGTGCACCGTGCGGTCGCGGGCCGGCTGGATCCCGCGGCCGTTCCGGCGCCCCGCCGCGAGGGCCGTTTCCGGACGCGTGCGGAGCCCGCGCTGAGCTGGAGCCACCGCGACAGCGAACAGGCGCATCTGGTGTTCGGGGTCCGGGCGTACGGCCGGCACGAGGGCCCGCGCCGCTGGCCGCTGTCGGTACTGAACACCGTGATCGGCGGTGGCCTGAGCTCGCGGCTGTTCCAGCGGATCCGGGAGGAACGCGGCCTGGCGTACTCGGTGTACTCGAGTGTGGACACCTTCGCCGATACGGGCGCGTTCTCGGTGTATCTCGGCTGCCAGCCGGAGAACCTGAACGAGGTGACGGCATTGGCGCGCGGCGTGCTCGAGGAGATCGCGGCCGACGGCATCACCGACGCCGAATGCGCCCGGGCGAAAGGCTCGTTGCGCGGCGGGCTCGTACTCGGCCTGGAGGATTCGGCGTCGCGGATGAACCGCATCGGCCGCAGCGAACTCAGCTACGGCAATCATCGCAGTGTCTCCGAAACGCTGGCCCGAATCGACGCCGTCACCACGGAGGAGGTCGGGGAGATCGCCCGGTCGCTGCTCGCCCGCCCGTTCGCGGCCGCGGTGGCCGGACCGTACCGCCGGAAACGGGATCTTCCCGCCGCGGTGACCCGGCTGGTCGGCTGAGATATCCGCCGCTCGCGCCGCGGAGCGGGCCGGCCGTGCTGCCGGCTACTCCGGCCGGGCGCGGTTCGCGGCGGCGACGATCGAATCCAGTAGACCGGGCAGTGCCGCGTCGAGGGCTTCGGCGCGCAGTTGCTGGCAGGTGTGGCCGTCGATCACCAGGCGTTCGGTGACACCTGCCTCGCGCAGGATCTTGAAATGGTGGGTGGCGGTCGACTTGTTGATTCCGTCGTAGAGGGATGCGCAGCGCAGGGCGGTGCCCGCGTTGCTGAGCCTGCGCACCATTTCCAGGCGGACCGGGTCCTGGAGCGCGCCGAGGACAGCGGGAAGCGCGGCCACGGGGTGTGTCGCGGTGGTGGTGTCGGTCAATGGTCCGCCTCGGTCGGTTTGATGATCGTCGTACTCTACGTTACTGTCGATCAAGTTCGATAATCTTCAAACTTACCTGATCGGGGTTTCGATGGCAGCGATAACCGCAGCACCGGCGCCGGAGCGAGCGGTGCAACCCTGGGCCTACGCGCTGGTACTGGGAGCTACCGGCGTCGCACTCGGAGTATCGGGTGTCCCGGCCCCGCTGTACGGCCTCTACGAGCGGGAATGGCAGCTGTCGCCACTGATCACCACCATCGTGTTCGCGGTGTACGCGGTGGCCGCCCTGGTGGCGGTGCTGGTTTCCGGGCGTATCTCCGATGTGGTCGGGCGTAAACCGGTACTGCTGGGTGCGTTCGCGACCATGATCGCGGGCCTCGTGGTTTTCGTCCTCGCCGACAACGTCGCCATGCTGGTGCTGGCGCGGGCGCTGCACGGACTGGCAGTCGGGGCGACCGTGGTGGCCGGGGCCGCGGCCCTGCTGGATCTGCGGCCGCACCGCGGTGCCCGGTCCGGCCAGCTCAGCGGTGTTGCTTTCAATGTCGGTATGGCGGTGGCGATCATGGGGTCGGCGCTGCTCGCGCAATATGCCCCGAACCCGTTGCGCACTCCGTACGTCGTGATCAGTGTGATCTGCCTGATCGTGGCCGCGGGTGTACTCGCCCTGCGGGAACCGCACGCCGCCCGGGTGGCCGGCCGGATCCGCATCGCGCGCCCGGCGGTACCGCATGAGATCCGTGCCGATTTCTGGTTCTCCGCGCTCGGTGTGATGGCCGCGTGGTCGGTGCTCGGTGTTCTGCTGTCGCTGTATCCGTCGCTGGCCGCGGAACGGACCGGTATCCACAACCTGGTCTTCGGTGGGGTCGTAGTGGGCTCGACGGCCCTCGCTGCGGCCCTGGTGCAATTGTTCGCGACGCGGGTTCCCGCCCGGCGGGCCGCGATCATCGGCGATATCGGGATGGCGATCACCCTGCTGCTGACCATTCCGGCGCTGGGCACCCACGAGTGGGTCGCCGTGATCGGTATCGGGCTGGTGCTCGGCGCCACCTTCGGACTCGGCTTCGGTGGCTCGCTGCGGCACCTCTCCAATGTGGTTCCGCAGCACAAACGCGGCGAAACGATGTCCGCGTACTACCTGCTGGCCTACACCGCCATGGCGTTGCCCACCGTGCTGGCGGGCTGGGCCGCCACGGCCTGGGGACTGGACTCGGTGTTCCCGTGGTTCATCGGCGCCGTGGCCGTGGCCTGCCTCGTCGCGGCGGGCCTGGGCATGCGGCGCGGCGCGGTGGCGGCCTGAGCCGGTCCGGGTGGCCGGCGACCACCCGGACCGTCCTGGACTACTCCGGCCAACCGCCGTACGGGACGGTGATCAGCTCCAGGTAATGACCGCTGGGATCCAGGAAGTAGACCCCGCGCCCGCCGTCGTTGTGGTTGATCTCGCCCGGCGCGCGCTGATGCGGATCTGCCCAGTGCTCGAGACCGTAGCGCCGGATCTTGGCGTAGGCGGCGTCGAACTCCGCCTCCGAGACCAGGAACGCGTAGTGCTGCCCCTGGATCTCGGTGATATGCGGCGGTACGTTCGCGAAATCGAAGGTGACGCCGTTCGCGGTGGGCAACGCTATGAACGGGCCCCATTCGGGCCCGAGCTCCAGGCCCAGGATATCGGCCCAGAATTCGGCCGAGACCCGGTTGTCACGGCAGCCGACGATGGTGTGGTTGAACTGAATGGACAAAGGAAGATCTCCTCGGATCGTGATGATCCCGACCCCGGGCTCGGTACAAGGCGGCCAACGGGAGCACCATCACGGCAATCGAGGATAGTCCGATCCGGATCATGAGCGCGACCCCACCGCGGCCTACCGTGGTGTCATGAGAATTCGTGGGGCAGTCCTGGAACGTATCGGCGCACCCGGACCGTACGCCGAGTCCACGCCGATCACCGTCGGCGAGCTCGATCTCGCCGAACCCGGTCCCGGCGAGGTGCTGGTGCGGATCGAAGCCGCCGGAATCTGCCACTCGGATCTGTCCGTGGTCGACGGAAACCGGGTCCGGCCGGTGCCGATGCTGCTCGGCCACGAAGCCGCCGGAAGGGTCGAGTCGGCCGGTCCGGGGGCCGATCTGGCCGTCGGGCAGCGGGTCGTGATGACTTTCCTGCCGCGCTGCGGCGAATGCGCGGGTTGTGCCTCGAACGGCCGCACCCCCTGCATTCCCGGCAGTGCCGCCAACAATGCCGGCGAACTCTTGGCGGGTGGACGCCGGCTCCACCGCGACGGCACCGAAGTTCACCACCACCTCGGCGTCTCCGGATTCGCGACCTACGCGGTGGTGGACCGCCGGTCGGTGGTCCCGGTCGACGACGATGTGCCGCCGGAGGTCGCCGCCGTCCTGGGGTGTGCTGTCCTCACCGGCGGTGGGGCGCTGCTGAACTCAGCGAAACCGGCCGCCACCGACCGCGTGATGGTCGTCGGTCTCGGTGGAGTCGGGATGGCGGCGGTGCTGGTGGCGGTATCGCTCGGGGTCCGCGAGGTGATCGCCGTCGATACGGTCCCGGAGAAACTGCAATTGGCCCGGGACCTCGGTGCCACCGGCGCATATTCGCCCGCCGAGATCGCCGACGGGGAGATCCGGGCCGAAGTCGTCGTCGAAGCGGTCGGCTCGGCCCGGGCCTTCGAAAGTGCCGTGGCCGCGACCGCGCCGGGTGGTGTCACGGTGACGGTGGGTCTTCCGTCCCCCGAAGCTCGCGCCAGTATCTCGCCGCTCGGGCTGGTCGCTCAGGGGCGCTCCATCGTCGGCAGTTACCTCGGATCGGCGGTACCGTCGCGCGATATCCCGGAGTACGTCCGGATGTGGCGGGAGGGCCGGTTGCCGGTGGAGAAACTGATCTCCGCCCGGATCGGCTTGGAGGAGATCAACCGGGCCATGGACGAACTGGCGGCCGGGCACGCCCTACGCCAGGTCATCGTGTTCTGAGACCGGGTCTCCGGTGCGGCCCGGTATTCGGCACCGGCACGGAGCGCCCGCGCTCGTCCGCGAAGGTTGGTTCGGTGCGCAGCCGGCGATCCCCGGTCGGTCGCAGCGGTAGCGATGGAGCGCGCTCGGCCGCCGGATGCCCGGTGGTCGATACCGGTCCTTGCCTCCGTACGGTTGCGCAGGTGAGGGCTGTGCCCGGCCGTCGGTTCGGGTCCCGCAGGAGTCGTAGTGATGGCTCGCCTTCCGCGGCGTTGCCGGAACCCGGTTCCGGCCGGCGCCGCCCGCGCCGGCTGCCGCGGTGCGGCGGGCTCGCACCGGTCGGGTGATCGAGTCGGTGGACACCTGATCTCGGGCGTATTCAGCGGCCGCTCTCGGTCGGTGGGACGTGCCCGGCGTTCAGCTCTGTGCCGATGGGGAGGTCGTCGGGTGGGCGGTTCGCCGAGAGCGGTGTCTGGCGACGTTGACCCGATTGGCGCACCGATCGCTGCAGAACCGCCGCCGGCCGTTCCGTGAGGTGTCGACGAAAACCTGGGTGCATTCCTCCCGTGCGCACCGGCCGATCCGGTCCGGTGCGGCGCAGAACAGTTCGGCCAGCCCCGCGGCGGTATAGGCCTTCACCCGTTCGTCGATCGGGGCGTCCTCGGCGGCGTAGTGCAGATGTGGTGCGCGCTCGTCGTGCGTCGAGATGTAGGGACGGCTGGTCGTCTCGGCCAGCAGGGCGTTGAGGAGGTCGACACCGGGCGTGCGGAAGACCTCGTCGAGACGGTGGGTCCAGCGCCGCAGTTCGGCCGTCTGCCTCGGGCTGATGTCGCCGATCGGTTTGTAACCGGCATCGGCCAGCAGGTCCGCGAGGTCCTGATCGTCGGTCGCGTTGACCAGACGGACCGCCAGCTCGGCCGCCGCGCCGCCGTAAGGGTTGAAATGCACTGAACCATTACATCAGGCTCTTGGTATGGCAATCATCTGCACCGCGTGCGACTGGCCGGCACCGACCCTGCTGTCCGAACACGGGATGGTGCGCTACTGGCGCTGCCTGTGCGGGCAGTGGCTGGTCAGTGAGGCGAATACGGTGACAGCAGCTCCCGGCATCAGTGACTTCCGGGCGATTGTCTCGCGTTCCCGGTGAACCCCTGCGCTGTGTTCTGCCTGGTCCGTCGGCCGAGGACAGCAGGCGGCCGGGTTGCGCCGCCCCACGCACTCCGATCGTGCGCGCGGTCGAGCATCGACGAGGGGTGCCCGGTTCTCCTACGTCCGGCGCGCCATAGACTCGGTGCGTCCGACTACAGGTAGGAGTGGTGAGGTGACGACACCGATTCGGGTGGGTGTTCTGGGAGCGCAGGGCAAGGTCGGCCAGGCCATCTGCGCCGCGGTCGAGGCGGCCGCCGATCTCGAACTGGTCGCCACCGTGGACAAGGACGATCCGCTGACGCGCTTCACCGAGACCGGCACCCAGGTCGTGGTCGACTTCACCCACCCCGACGTGGTGATGGACAACCTGCGCTTCCTGGTGGACAACGGTATCCACGCTGTCGTCGGTACCACCGGATTCGACAGCGCCCGGCTCGACGAGGTGCGCGGCTGGCTGTCCGCCCGGCCCGGAATCGGGGTTCTGATCGCGCCGAACTTCGCGATCGGGGCGGTGCTCTCGATGCGGTTCGCCGAACAGGCGGCACGGTTCTTCGAATCGGTGGAGGTGATCGAATTGCATCACCCGAACAAGGCCGATGCCCCCTCCGGTACCGCCTACCGGACCGCCGGGATCATCGCCGAAGCCCGCAAACAAGCGGGGGCCGGCCCGGTTCCGGACGCCACCACCACCGAACTCGACGGGGCGCGCGGTGCCGAGGTGGACGGGGTGCGGGTGCATTCAGTGCGCCTGGCCGGGCTGGTCGCCCACCAAGAAGTGCTGTTCGGAACTCAGGGGGAGACGCTGACCATCCGGCACGATTCCATCGACCGCTCGTCGTTCGCGCCGGGCGTGCTGCTGGGCGTCCGGCAGATCGGTGCCCGCCCCGGCCTCACCGTCGGGCTCGATCCGTTCCTCGACCTGTGAGCGAATCCGGCGGCGCGACCGGGGATCCGGCGGCCGGTGGCGCGGTGGCCAAGGTAGTCCTCCTGGTGGGCTTCCTCGTCCTGGCGCTGATCTTCTATTTCGTCCTGCTGGGCCGGATCGCCGTGGAACTGCTCACCTCCGGTGATATCGCTGCCGTCGTGCTGGGCGTCGGGGTGCTGATCCTGCCGGTTCTCGGCGTATGGATGGTGGTGTCCACCATCCGATCCGCGCTCGATCACCAGCGGCTCGCCCGGCGCATGCACGACGAGGGCCGGGAACTGGACGTTTCCGGTCTCCCGCGGCGGCCCTCCGGACGTATCGAGCGGGCCGCCGCCGACGAGTTGTTTTTCACGGTGAAACAGGAATGGGAAGCCGACCCCGACAACTGGCGCGTTTCCTACCGCCTGGCCCGCGCCTACGACTACGCCGGTGACCGGGCCCGGGCGCGCAGCACCATGCGCCGCGCGGTCGAACTGGAACGGCGGGAACGCGATTCCGGCCGCTAGTTCCCACTAGGCTCGCGATTGTGCCGACGCTGCTGATCATCCATCACACGCCGTCCCCGCATATGCAGGAGATGTTCGAAGCGGTCCTGGCCGGGGCGAGCGATCCGGAGATCGAAGGGGTCGAGGTGGTGCGCCGCGCGGCGCTGACCCTCGGCCCCGCCGAGATGCTCGCCGCGGACGGCTATCTGCTCGGTACCCCCGCCAACCTCGGCTATATGTCCGGTGCTCTCAAGCACGCTTTCGACACCTGCTACTACCCCTGTATCGACAGCACCAAGGGCCGGCCGTACGGGCTCTACGTCCACGGGAACGAGGGCACCGAAGGCGCCGAACGCAGCGTGGCCGCGGTGACCACCGGGCTCGGCTGGGTGCAGGCCGCGAATTCGGTGGTGGTGATGGGTAAACCGGCCAAGGACGATCTGCAGCGATGCTGGGAACTCGGTGCGACCGTGGCGGCGCAGCTGATGGAGTGAAACGCACTCCCCTGGAATCTGGGGCTGACCACGCCGCGCGCGCCACGACATACTGCTCTGAGCACCGGATGCGCCTGATGGGAGTTGTGTTGTGACCGAACACGTCACCGACGGGCGCGGACCGCGCCGTATCGGCCTTGTCGAGGACCACGAATCGGTGGCGATCGGCTTGGCGGCCATGCTCGGGCCCGAACCGGATCTGGAACTGGTGGCGACCGCGGGAACGGTGAGCGAACTGCTGGAGCATCCGGCCTGCCGGGTCGACGACACTCCGGCGCTGGATCTCGTCGTGCTGGACCTGCGCCTGGCCGACGACTCCGCCCCGGAGGAGAACGTCGCGACATTGCGCGGCAACGGGGTGGAGGTCCTGGTGTTCACCGGCGCCGACAACACCTATCTGGTGCGCTCGGCGGCCCGGGCGGGGGTGCTCGGCGTGGTCCGCAAATCCGAGGACGTGGCGACCGTGGTCGCCGCGGTGCGCCGCGCCGCCTCCGGGGAACAAGTGGTGACCACCGACTGGGCGGCGGCCATCGACGGCGATCCGCAGTTGTCCCGCGTCGGTTTGAGTCCCCGGCAGGAGGAAGTGCTCACGCTGTACGCCTCCGGCGAGAAGGCGTCGCGGGTCGCGCGGCTGACCGGGTTGTCGGAACAGACGGTGAACGATTACCTGAGCCGGATCCGGCAGAAGTATGCCGACGCGGGCCGGCCGGCGCCCACCAAAACCGATCTCTACAAGCGCGCCGTGGAGGACGGCTGGCTACCGGTTCCCGAACATCGCCGCTCATGAGCGCGACCTCGACCTCCGTCGGCGCGGCCGGTCGCCCGGCGGTGTGGACGTCGCGGCCGTGCGCTGTGTGGTCCGGGGTGGTGGCGTTGATCCGGGCGCGCAATGCCGGTCCGGAGCCGGCGGCCGACCGGGTGGTCCGGCGGTTCGGCCTGGTGATCGGGCTGGTGGGGTCGCTCGCGGCGGTCCTGGAACTGCCCGAGATCATCATGCAGCAGCGCCCGGTCCCGCCGGTCTGGACGCTCATCACCGTCTGCGTCGCGTTCGTGATGTTGCCGGTGCTCGCGGTGGTATCGCTGCTGGCGGGTCCGCGCCTGGTCCGCACGGTGGCCGGAGCGGCCGCAGTGGGTTATCTGGCGGGCATGGCCCTGGTGATGCCCTACTACTACGAGGTGGCGGAGGCCCCCGGGCTGATCTGGGCGCATCGGCTGGTGATGATCGGCGTGCTGGCGGCCGCGGTGGCCTGGCGACCCTGGCCGGCCGGCGCCTACCTGGTACTGACCTCGGCGATTCCGAGCGTCGCGCTGCTGGTGATGTACGACCACATCGCCGTCTGGTACGCCGTCGAGAATTTCGTCCGCCTGGCCGGGCAGTGCCTGGTGTTCCTGTGGTGTGTGGTGCACGCGCAGGCAGCCGGCGCCCGGTTGGACCGCGAATCGGTGATCGCGGGCGAACGGGCCGCCGCGGTCGCGGGAACGGCCGCCCGGGAACGGGAACGCGCGCGGTTCGCCGTGCTGATCCACGACGCCGTGCTGTCCACGCTGCTGGACGCTTCGCGTACCCGCGGCACCTCGCCGGTGCTGCGGGAGCAGGCGCGGCGCACCCTCGACCAGCTCGACGCCACCCGGATCTCCGGTACCGATACCGAGCTACTGGACGCGAATTCGGCCATCGGTTTCCTGCGCGCCGCCGTGCACGAGGTGAACTCCGGTATCGAGTTCACCGTGCATCGCGGTGGGAACGACAGCGAATTGCGGATGCCGCAGGCCGCGGCCGCCTCGGTGGCCGCGGCCTTGGCGGAGGCGGTCCGCAACAGTCTGCGCCACGCCGGGGTCCCGGGCCGCCGGGTGCGGCGCGAGGTGACCGTGACGGTCGGCGCGGGGGGACTACTGGTCGTATTGCGGGACGACGGCAAGGGTTTCGACCGGGGCGCGGTGCCCGCCGACCGGCTCGGGATCGCGGCCAGCATCCTGGGCCGCATGCGTGCGTTGCCCGGTGGCGCCGGCTTCGTGGAATCGGCCCCGGGCCACGGGACGACGGTCACGCTGATGTGGGGAAGCGGCGCCGGCGACGAGGCCGCCGGTGCGGGCCCCACGGGTAGCGGTTCCGGCGACACAGCGCCGAAAGCGGTTGCGATGGCCCGGCGCCGGGAGTGGTTGCGGTGATCCGGCGCCGAAAGTGGTTGCCGTGGCCGGGCGCCGGAAGTGGTTGTGATGCGGCTGTGCCCCAGGTGCTTGCGGTGACCCGGTGGCGGAGGTGCTTGCGGTGACCCGGCGCGACAGCGATTTCGAACTGCGTTCCCTGCTCGGTATGCGCGGCCGCGCGGGGTGGGTTTTCCAGGTGGGCCTCGCCGTCACCATCATGCTGTACACGACGCCGCTGGCCGGCAATGTCCCGATCGCGCAGCTGCTCGTGGCGCTCGTGGCGATGCTCGGCGCGGGTGTACTACTCGTGCTGTGTCCCGGTGATCCGCTGCCGTGGCCGGCCACCGCCGCGGTGATCACGGCCGGGCCGGTGGCCGTGCTGGCAGCGCATCTGAATTTCGCGGAGGGCGCGCCCCGCCAGCCGTGGACGGCCTGTGCCGCTTCCTTCGTACTGGCAGCGCTGGCGGTGCGCGGCCGGATCGCCGCGGCCTGGGCGGGTGCGGTCGCGGTCGCGCTCACCCTCGGGTTCGTGGCCGTGGTGCTGGATATCTCGGTCGGCTCGCTGTTCGTGATGATCCTGCCGGTGGCCTGCTTGGCGGGAGCCACGGTCTGTGCGCTGATCCTGCGGCCCACTCAGCGTTCGCTGCGTTTGCTGCACGACGACGCCGCCATGCGCGCGGCGGCGGCGGCGACCATGGCGGCGGAGCGATCCGAACGGGCCCGGCAGCTGGACCGTTTGGACGAACTGGCCCGGCCGATGCTGGAACGGATCGCCCGCGGCGGGGAACTGTCCGCGGCCGAACAGGAGCAGTGCCGCCTGCTCGAGGCGGAACTGCGCGACGGTCTGCGGGCGCCGCAACTGATCAGCGACCGGCTCAACGCGGCGGCGCGCGGTGCACGGTCGCGCGGGGTGGAGGTCCTGCTGCTCGACGACGGCGGCTTCACCGGTGTCGCGGCGGCCTTGCGGGAACGGGTCCTCGAGCTCGCCGTGCGCGAGCTGGCCGCCGCCGACGCGGGAACGGTCACCGTCCGGGTGCTGCCGGCGGGGCGGCGGAATCTGGCAACCATCCTGGCGAGCGCGCCCGGCGGGGACCGCCGCACCGAGATCGACCGGACCGGTGCGGTCCTGGTCTCGACGTGATCAGGGTGTGTCGTCGCGTTTACCGCTGCCGTAGCCGCCGCGCATCTGGTCGCGTAGTGCGCCCGACACCACGCCGGCCATCCAGGAGTTCAGGGATTGCCCGCTCTGCGCGGCGGCCTCCTCGGCGCGGGACTTCACCTGTTCGACCAGGCGCAGGGTCACCCGGCTGATATCGCCGGTCATCTCCTCGAAGCTGGGGTTGTCGCCGGCCGGGTTCCGGTGCACTTCGACGGTGGCCTCGTCGTCGTGCAGCGAAACGCGTACGGTGCGGTCGCCGAGTTCGGTCGAGACGGTATCGGCGAGTTCGGTGAGTGCGGCCAGCAGGGTCAGCCGGGCCGAGTTCTCCACCGCCTTGGCGAGCGCCTCCGCCGTGGCCTGCGTTTTCTCGTCGCCGAGGGCGGCCGCGGCGACGAGGTCGTCGCGGATCCGGGCGGTGTATCGGGTCAAATCCATGACATCAGTGTGACGCCTTTCCTGATGTCATACAAGGGTGCGGTTGGCGCCGCAGCGATGCGCCGCTGATGTCATCACCGGGTCCGGCGGCCCAGAACACAGACGAGGGTGTCGAGGGTGGCACGGTGACCGGGTAGCCTTTCTGACCATGACGAACGGTGAATCGACGCCTCCGGTGTTGAGCGCGTCCGGCACGGTCGGTGTCGCGATGGTGACCCCCTTCAGCGCCGAGGGCAAGCTCGACATAGACACCGGCGTCGCCCTTGCGCACCGTCTGGTCGACCGGGGTGTCGACCTGCTCGCGATTTCCGGTACCACCGGCGAATCGCCGACCACCACGGAATCGGAGAAGGCGGATCTGCTGCGTGCGGTGGTGGACGCGGTGGGCAACCGGGCCACCGTGATCGCCGGCGCGGGCACCTACGACACCGCGCATTCGATCGAACTCGCCCGCAACGCCCAGCGTGCGGGCGCCCACGGCCTGCTCGTGGTGACTCCCTACTACTCGCGGCCGACCCAGGAGGGCCTGTTCGCGCATTTCACCGCCGTCGCGGACGCCACCGATCTGCCGGTGACCCTCTACGACATTCCGCCCAGATCGGTGGTGCCGATCGCCTCGGATACGATCCGCCGGCTCGCCGAACATCCGCGGATCGTCGCGGTCAAGGACGCCAAGGGCGATCTGAACGCCGGTGCCGCGCTGATCGCCGAAACCGATCTCGCCTTCTACTCCGGCGACGATATGTTGAATCTGCCGTGGCTGGCGATGGGCGCTGTCGGCTTCATCAGCGTGATCGGCCATCTGGTTCCGGAGCGGCTGCGGGAGATGGTGGACGCGTTCACCGCCGGTGATGTGGTGCGCGCGCGAGATATCAACACGAGCCTGCTGTGGCTCAACGCTGCCATGGCCCGCCTCGGCGGGGTGGCGATGACGAAAGGTGGTCTCCGGTTGCTCGGTGTGGATGTGGGCGAACCGCGCTTGCCGCAGATCATGCCCAGCCCCGAACAACTCGAGGATCTGGCCGCGGATCTGCGGGCGGCCGGGGTGCTCGAATGACCGAACCCGCCGCACGCCGTCCCCGCCGCACCGCGCGGCGGGATGCCGGTCCTGCCGAGCCGACGCCGGCCCCGCAGCCCGAACCCGCTCCCACCCCGCAGCCTGCGGAATCCCCGGCGGCTGCGGCCGAACAGGAACCCGGGATCGTGCGTGCCCCGGAACCGGAGCCCGTGGCTACCGAACCGGAAACCACGGCGGTCCGGCCGGAAACGGCGCCGGAGTCCCGCTCGTCACGGGACCGGCCGCGCCGGGGCAAAGGCCGCCAATCCGGGCGCGGCCGCGGCGATTCCGCCCGTTCCGTGCCGGCGGTACCCCCGGAGACCGCCGCGCAGGATCGTCTGTCGTTGCCGCCGAAGCTGCCCCGCGCGGGTCTGCGGGTGTTCGCGCTCGGCGGTATCGGTGAAATCGGCCGCAATATGACGGTGTTCGAATACGGCGGCAAACTGCTGATCGTCGACTGCGGTGTGCTGTTCCCCGAAGATCAGCAGCCCGGTGTCGATCTCATCCTGCCCGACTTCCGGCCGATCGAGGACCGGATGGCCGATGTGGCGGCGGTGGTGCTGACCCACGGCCACGAGGACCATATCGGTGCGGTGCCGTTCCTGCTGCGCCTACGGCCGGATATCCCGGTGGTGGGGTCGAAGTTCACCCTGGCCCTGGTCGCCGCGAAATGCCGGGAGCACCGGCTGCATCCGCGGCTGGTCGAGGTCACCGAGGGGGAGCGCACCGAGCACGGGCCGTTCGACTGCGAGTACTTCGCGGTGAACCATTCCATTCCCGATGCCCTCGCGGTGGCCATCCGCACCCCCGCCGGAACGGTTCTGCACACCGGCGATATCAAACTCGACCAGCTGCCGCTCGACGGCCGGCTCACCGATCTCGCCGGTTTCTCCCGCCTCGGCGACGAGGGGGTGGACCTTTTCCTGGTCGACTCGACCAATGCCGAAGTGCCCGGATTCGTGACCCCCGAGCGGGAGATCGGCGGGGTGCTCGACACGGTGATCGGCAAGGCGCGCAACCGGGTGATCGTGGCATCCTTCGCCAGCCATGTGCACCGGATCCAGCAGGTCGTGGACGTGGCCCAGAAGTACGGCCGCCGGATCTGTTTCGTCGGCCGGTCGATGGTGCGCAATATGCAGATTGCGCAGGATCTCGGCTATCTCACGGTGCCGGACGGGGTGGTGGTCGATCTCGACCAGGCCGCCACGCTGCCACCGGACAAACTGGTGCTCATCTCCACCGGTTCCCAGGGCGAACCGCTGTCGGCGCTGTCGCGGATGGCGCGTGGCGAGCACCGCCAGATCCATATCCGGCCCGACGATCTGGTCGTACTGGCCTCCTCGCTGATCCCGGGCAATGAGAATTCGGTGTTCACGGTCGTCAACGGCCTGGCCCGGCTCGGTGCCACGGTGATCACCCAGCAGAACGCGAAAGTGCATGTCTCCGGGCATGCTTCGGCCGGGGAACTGCTGTACCTGTACAACGCGGTGCGGCCGACCAACGCCATGCCGGTGCACGGGGAATGGCGGCATCTGCGCGCCAACGCCGCGCTCGCGGTCGCCACGGGTGTCCCCGAGGAACGGGTGGTGCTGGCCGAGGACGGTGTGGTGGTGGACCTGGTAGACGGGATCGCCTCCATCGTCGGCCGGGTTCCGGTGGGGCATGTCTATGTCGACGGCCTGTCGGTCGGCGATGTCGGCGAATCCACCCTGTCGGACCGGCTGGTGCTCGGTGAGGGTGGTTTCATCGCCATCACCGTCGCCGTCGACGCGACCACCGGTAAAGCGGTGAGCACGCCCGAGGTGAGCGGTCGCGGTTTCTCCGACGACCCCACCGCGCTGGCCGAGGCCGCCGAACTGGTGGAAGCCGAACTGCTGCGGCTGGCCGGGGAGGGCGTCACCGATACCCATCGCATCGCCCAGGCCGTCCGGCGGATCGTGGGCCGCTGGGTCGCCGATACCTACCGGCGCCGGCCGATGATCGTGCCCACCGTGCTCGGGGTCTGACACCCTCGAGATTCCGGGGCCGGAAACAGAAAACCGCCGCGGGGCGCGAGGCCCGCGGCGGTTTTCACCGGTGTCCGGTCCGGTCTGGTGATCAGGCTTCCGGCTGGCAGGCTGCCGAATCGAGGTCCGCGGACTTCACGATATTGCACGCGAAATCGTGCGCGATCTTCCACTGGTCGCCCTCGGCCACGAAATCGACCGAGGCGTTCTCCACCGGGCTGCCGGCGATGGTGACCTCGGCGTCGGCCTTCACCTTGCCCTCGGCGGGCTCGCCGACATTGGTGATCTTTACCGTTACTTCGTTCTTCTTGGCCGCCTCGACCAGCTTGTCGACCAGCTGCGGATCCTGTTCGGCATCCTCGATGAAGCCGAGCTTCTCTTCTTCACTCACCGCACCGTCGAGCGCCCGGGTGAGCTTGTCGTTGAGTTCCTCGACCGTCGGCTTGGGCAGGTTCGGTGCCGGTGTGGTGGTCGGCGCCTTCCCTTCCTCGCGCTCGCCCTGGGTCTTACCCGTTTCGAACTCGGCGGCGGCTTCGGTGGTGGTGGCCGCCGCGTCGGTCGAGGACTCCTCGGTGGACGAGCACGCGGTGAAGGTGAGGGCGGCGGCGGCCATCGTTATGGCGGCCACGACCCGGAATGGACGAATTTTCACAGTTCTGTTTCCCCTACGAGAGTATGTCGGCGAATTCGGCGCCGGCCGGAAAAAGTGGTCGGTACGAACTCACAGGTCGTAGCCGGAAGTGCAGTTCCAGTGCTCGATGTAGGCGTTACCCGGGTTGTTGGCCAGCGCCTCGGATCGCGCCGCGGACCGGGTGGAACCGGAACCGTAGCTCAGCCAGTTGTCCGACACCGCCAGCGCACCGCAGCCGTTGCGCCAGGAGATCTTGGCGACACAATCGGCGGCACCGCACCGATCCTCGGCGGCCTGCTCGGCTTCGGAGTAGCTGTCGTAGTCGTAGGACCACCCGTAGTTACCGGTGGACAGCGAGACTGCGATGGCGCCGTAGTAGCTGTTGTACTGCGCGTGCGCCGGTGCCACCGAAGCGGCGAACATCGAACCGATGGTCGCCACCAGAACGGCGGCGACGGTGAGAAACTTCTTCAAAGGTGTTCCCATTCTGTGTGTATCGGTCCACGACCCTATGGACCGAATGACAAAGTACAGAGCATCTCTGCTGCGTAGCAACCGGTTCGGATCGCATCCCCTCCCCGATGGCTGGGTCTCGGCTAAATTCATCGTGTGAACTTGGCTCAGCGTGAACGCCGTGCATTGGTCGAAACGATGAACGAGACCGGGCCGGACGCGCCTACCCTATGCGGTGAGTGGACCGTGCGCGACCTCGCTGCCCATCTGGTGGTCCGGGAACGCCGGCCCGACGCCGCGCCCGGGATCATGCTGCGCCCCTTCGCCGGTTATCTGCAGCGCCGGCAGGACAAGGCGGCACAGAAGCCGTTCGGGGAACTACTGGAGCTGGTGCGGACCGGCCCGCCGTGGTGGTCGCCGCTGCGGCCGGTGGACGCGTTCGCCAATCTCGGTGAAATGTTCGTCCACCACGAGGATGTCCGGCGCGCGCGGCCCGGCTGGGAACCGCGTGAACTGCCCGTCGAGGACCAGCAGCGACTGTGGTCGGTGCTGCGGCGGATGGGCAAGATGGCCTACCGGAAATCGCCGGTACCGGTGGAACTGTCGACCCCGGCGGGTGAACGGGTGCGGGTGGTGGACGGGACGGGTCCGGTGGTCACTCTGACCGGTACACCCGCCGAACTGCTGCTGCACGCGTTCGGCCGGGATCAGGTCCGGATCGATACGTCCGGGGAGCCCGAGGCGGTGCGGCAGGTGCTCGAACTCGATCGCTCGATCTGACATACGCACACCCCGCCGCCCGGGTCCGTCCGGGCGGTGGAATCGCCTTCGGGACGGGCCCGCGAGCGGCGGGGACGCGATATTCGCCGCGCGCCCGGACCTCGGTGCCAGTGTTGCGGATGGTCCCGATGGGGTTGTTGCGGCTAGCCTGAGCCCATGGCAGGTAAGTCCCGCGGCACAACCACACCGGGTGCGCGGGCGGGATCGGCTCGGGGGCGGACCACCGCGGCCCGTTCTCGTTCGGGCACGCGTCGATCGAACGGCGCGGCACGGGCTCAGGGCCCGGCACCCAAGACCACGCAGCAGGGCGCCGCGCGCAAGGCGCCCGCCCCGCGCGCCCGGCGCACCACGCGCCGCCCCGCGCCGCCCCGGCGTTCGGACACCGCGCCGCTGGCCGTATTCGGCCGGCTGGTCGGCGGCGGCTGGACGATGGCGGCCCGCGGTGTCGGCGCCGCCACCCGCGCGATCAGCCGGGCGGGGGAGATCGAACACGGACATCGCCGGGACGGGGCCGCCCTCGGCCTGATCGCGCTCAGCGCGGTGATCGCCGCCGCGGTCTGGCTCTCCGCCGGCGGCCCCATCGGGCATTGGGTGGAAGGCATCATCCGCGCCGTTACCGGTACCGCGTCGGCGGTGCTGCCGTTCGTGGCCTCCGGTATCGCCGTCGTACTCATGCGCACCGAACCGCGACCGGATATCCGGCCGCGGCTGGTGCTGGGCGGGTTGCTGATCGGCCTGCCGTTCCTCGGGCTGTGGCATATCGCCGACGGCGGCCCGGCCGACGCGGCGGGCCGAGCCGAAGCCGCGGGTTTCGTCGGCTTCGTCATCGGCGGGCCGGTCACCGACGGGCTCACGGCCTGGCTCTCGGTACCGATTCTGCTGCTGGCCATGGTGTTCGGGGTGCTGCTGGTCACCGGCACGACGGTGCGGGAGGCGCCGCAGCGGTTACGCGAGTTCTTCGGTGCGCCCGGCCCGGAGGCCGATTACCGCGATGGCTTCGACCCGGTCGACGACTACGAACCCATCGTTTCGCCGAGCCGGTCGCGGCGCCGTGGACGCACACCGTCGGAGAGCTACCCGGCCGAGGAATTCACCGGCCCGCTGCCGGACCCGGGCGGTGCCGGCGAGCCGCCGTTGCGCGATGCGAAACCCATCGCCGCCGGGGACGAGAAACCGGCCGCGCGGGCGAAACGTAAACCGGCCGCCGCGGCACCGGTCGACCAGACGCCGCCGCCACCGCCGGAACCGGAATTCGTCTCCGAGCGGGTGGCCGAAGGCGATTATCTGCTGCCGCCGATGAATCTGCTGGTCGACGGTGATCCGCCGCGCCGGCGCAGCGCTGCCAACGAGTCGATGATCGAGGCGATCACCGAGGTGCTGGTGCAGTTCAAGATCGACGCGGCCGTCACCGGATTCGTTCGCGGGCCCACGGTCACCCGGTACGAGGTGGAACTCGGGCCGGGCGTGAAGGTCGAGAAAATCACCGCGCTGACCCGCAATATCGCCTACGCCGTGGCCACCGAGAACGTGCGCCTGCTCGCGCCGATCCCCGGGAAGTCCGCGGTCGGTATCGAAGTGCCCAATGCCGACCGGGAACTGGTGCGGCTGGCCGATGTGCTGAAGGCGCCGTCCACCCGCAACGATCACCATCCGCTGGTGATCGGCCTGGGCAAGAACATCGAGGGCGAATTCCTCGCCGCGAATCTCGCGAAGATGCCGCATCTGCTGGTGGCCGGTTCCACCGGTTCCGGTAAATCGAGTTTCGTCAACTCGATGCTGGTCTCGTTGCTGCAGCGGGCCACCCCGGACGAGGTCCGGATGATCCTGATCGACCCCAAGATGGTGGAACTGACCCCGTACGAGGGCATCCCGCATCTGATCACCCCCATCATCACCCAGCCGAAGAAGGCCGCCGCGGCACTGGCCTGGCTGGTGGAGGAGATGGAGCAGCGGTATCAGGACATGCAGGCCAGCAAGGTCCGCCATATCGACGATTTCAACCGGAAGGTGAAATCCGGCGCCATCACCACTCCGCTGGGCAGCGAACGCGTCTACCGGCCGTATCCGTACATTCTGGCGATCGTCGACGAGCTCGCCGATCTCATGATGACCGCCCCGCGGGATGTCGAGGACGCCATCGTGCGGATCACGCAGAAGGCCCGCGCCGCCGGTATCCACCTGGTCCTGGCGACCCAGCGGCCGTCGGTCGACGTGGTGACCGGCCTCATCAAGACGAATGTGCCTTCCCGGCTGGCCTTCGCCACCTCCTCGCTCACCGATTCGCGGGTCATCCTGGATCAGCCCGGCGCCGAGAAGCTCATCGGTATGGGCGACGGCCTGTTCCTGCCGATGGGCGCGGGGAAACCGACCCGGCTACAGGGCGCCTTCATCAGTGACGAGGAAATCCACGCGGTCGTCGAGTTCACCAAGAATCAGGCCGAACCCGAATACACCGAGGGTGTCACCGCGGCCAAGGCGGGGGAGAAGAAGGATGTCGACCCGGATATCGGCGAGGATCTCGATGTCTTTCTGCAGGCCGTGGAGCTGGTGGTCACCTCGCAGTTCGGGTCCACCTCGATGTTGCAGCGCAAACTGCGGGTCGGGTTCGCCAAGGCCGGGCGGTTGATGGATCTGATGGAGACCCGGGGCGTGGTGGGGCCGAGTGAGGGGTCCAAGGCACGGGATGTGCTCGTGAAGCCGGATGAGCTGGACGGGCTGCTCTTCTCGATCCGCGGCGGCGGGGACGACACCGCGGAATCCGGGGACGAGTGACCGGCTCCCGCCGGCGCATGGTGTGAGAAGATCACCGGCAACCACCCCGCAACACGACCGAATCGGGCATATCGGGCATGATTGGGTTCATGACTCGCACCGCTGAACGGATCACCGTATGCAGGTAACCGCTCTCGTCTGGGGGATCACCATCGCGGTGATCCTCGGCCTGTTCGTTTTCGACTTCTTCGCCCATGTCCGCACCCCGCACGAACCGACCTTCCGGGAATCCGGTTTCTGGTCGGCGGTGTACATCGGCCTTGCACTCGCCTTCGGCGGGGTCATCGCCTGGAAATGGGGCGGCACCTACGCCGGCGAGTACTACGCCGGTTTCGTCACCGAGAAAGCCCTTTCGGTCGACAACCTGTTCGTCTTCCTGATCATCATGTCCACCTTCGCGGTGCCGCGGATCTATCAGCAGAAAGTCCTGCTGATCGGCATCGTGGTCGCATTGGTGATGCGCGGTATCTTCATCGCCGTCGGCGCCGCGGCGATCAGTGCGTTCAGCTGGGTCTTCTATCTCTTCGGGTTTTTCCTGGTCTACACCGCGATCAAACTGCTCAAGGAGAGCGGGCACGAGGTCGAGGAGGAACAGAAACGCGACAGTCGCATCGTCGCGCTGACCAAACGGCTGGTGCCGACCACCGAAACCTACGACGGCGACAAACTGATCACCCGGATCGACGGCAAGCGGGTGGTCACCCCGATGCTGCTGGCGCTGCTGGCCATCGGCTTCGCCGATCTGCTGTTCGCGCTCGACTCCATCCCGGCCATCTACGGCCTCACCGAACAGCCCTATATCGTCTTCACCGCCAATGCCTTCGCGCTGATGGGGCTGCGTCAGCTGTACTTCCTCATCGGCGGCCTGCTCGACCGGCTGGTGTACCTGTCCTACGGGCTGTCGGCCATCCTGGCCTTCATCGGCGTGAAACTCGTCCTGCACGCGCTGCACGAGAACAACCTGCCGTTCATCAACGGCGGCGAGCATGTGAGCGTGCCGGAGATCTCCACGGCGCTGTCGCTGTCGGTGATCCTCGGAATCCTGGTCGTGGCGACGGTGGCCAGCCTGCTGCGCACCCGGGGTCGCGCCCGGCCGGAATCGGCTCCGGAACCGAAGGAGTAGCCCCGAGGCGCGCCGGCCGGTCGCGCATTCCCGGTGCTGCCCACAGCTGCGTGGGCAGCCGGCCGGGTGTCCAGCCGGGCAACGGGATCCCGGCCCCGGATCGGCCGGCCGGCGCGGCGCGGTTGTTCACTCGGCGAAAACGCCGAGTACGGGTTGCCATTCGACGGCCCGCACCTGATCGATCAGTTTTTCCTGGGCGAACGGGTCCTGGGCCAGCAATTCGGCGAGGGTTCCGGCATCCGCCGCCCGGAACAGCAGTAGTGCGCCGGAACCGTCCGGGTACGGCCCACTGCTGAGCAGCGTCTGCGCCGCGACCTGGTCGGCGAGCCAGGCTCGGTGGCGGGGGCGATGGGTGTCACGATCGGCGATCGTGGCATCGGAATAGGTGTAGTGGACGGCGAATATCGGCACGGCACGACTCTAATGCGCGCGCCTCCCGTCGCGTGTCGCGCGCCGGCATCCGCTGTTCCCGCCACCGGCCCGCCCACCGGCGGACGCCTCGCATACAGCCCGCCACCCTCGAAGGGCCCGGTGGTGGTTCCCCGCGGTACCGCTCAGAGGGTGCGCAGCATCCGGGTATTGCCGAGCGTGTTCGGTTTCACATAGCTCAGATCCAGGAATTCCGCCACACCGGTGTCGTAGGAGCGGCACATTTCCGCGTAGACCTCCGCGGTCACCGGAGTGCCGTCGATCTCGGCGAAACCGTGCCGGGCGAAGAACTCGACCTCGAACGTCAGCACGAACAACCGGCTCAGCTCCAGCTCCCGGGCCACCTCGATGAGCTGTTCGACGATGAGTTTGCCCACACCGTGCCCCTTGACCTCCGGCAGCACCGCCACCGTGCGCACCTCGCCGAGATCGGCCCACAGCACATGCAGCGCACCGCAGCCCACCACGCGGTCACCGAGTTCGGCGACCCAGAACTCCTGCACGGATTCGTACAGGTTGACGAGGTTCTTCTCCAGCAGGATGCGGCCCGCGTACACATCGACGAGCCCCTTGATCGCCGGGACATCGGAGGTGCGGGCGCGGCGCACCCGCACGGAGGCGGTTTGCGTACCGGGCGCGTCGCCGGTCGCGCTGCCCAGGGGTCCCCGTGAGGTCATGGGGTGCACAGTAGTCGGCGGGGGTACCGATAGTCTGATTGTGTGCCGCAGACCCCGCCCGCCCGCTCGACTCCGCGCGCCTGTCCCGGCGTCGCGGCGCGGGGCCGTCGCCCGGGGTCCGCGCAGTGCCTGCCGAGCGCTTCCGCACAGTGTCTGTGGAGCGCGTGCGCGCAGTGCCCGACGAGCGCGTGCGCGCAGAGGCGGCTATGAGCGTGCACCCCGAGGAGATGGAGCTGGGACCACGGCCCGGGGCTGCACCGGTGCGCGGCGGGCCGGCTCCGGCGCCCGCCGAATCGGCGGTCCCGCTGCTGAATATCGCCAATATCCTCACGATGGCCCGGATCGCACTGGTGCCGTTGTTCGTGCTGGCGCTGTTCGCCGGCGGTGGCCACGAGACCGGCTGGCGGGTCACCGCGACCGTGCTGTTCGCGCTCGCCGCCATCACCGACCGGTTCGACGGGCAGCTGGCCCGCAAATACGGTCTCGTCACCGATTTCGGGAAACTGGCCGACCCCATCGCCGACAAGGCGCTGATCGGGTCCGCCCTGATCGGGCTGTCGATCCTGGGCGATCTGCCGTGGTGGATGACCGCCGTCATCTGTGCCCGCGAAATCGGGATCACGCTGCTTCGGCTGGCGGTGGTGCGGCGTGGGGTGATCCCGGCCGGTCGCGGCGGGAAACTCAAAACCCTGGTCCAGTCGCTGGCCATCGGCGTGCTGCTGCTGCCGCTGTCGGGCGGCTTCGCGACCGCGGGAATGGTGCTGATGTGGATCGCGTTGCTGCTGACAGTGGTGACCGGATTGGACTACGTCGGCCAGGCCGCGCGGCTCTGGCTGGCCGGACCCCACCGCAGCCGCCGATGACCACGGCCGACCCGTTGACCGGCGAAACCGCCGCCGCGGAGCTGATCGCGGCGCTGCGGGACAGTGGCCGTACCGTCGCCACGGCCGAATCGCTGACCGCGGGATTGGTCGCCGCGACCCTCGCCGGGGTGCCCGGCGCCAGCGCCGTATTGCGCGGCGGGCTGGTGGTGTACGCGACCGATCTCAAACACCGGCTCGCCGGCGTGGACGAACACGTGCTGGCCGCCGAAGGTCCGGTGGCCGCGAGCACCGCCGAACAGCTGGCGGTCGGCGCCCGCACCAGGTGCGGCGCCGACTGGGGAATCGCGCTCACGGGGGTCGCCGGACCGGACCCGCAGAACGGGATAGAGGTCGGCACCGTCTATCTCGGTCTCGCCGGGGCCGGGCATACCGAGGTGATGCGGTTGAAACTCACCGGCGACCGGTGGAATATCAGGTTCACAGCGACGCGCGCCGCGATACAGGAGCTGCTGCGGTGCGTGCGGGGCGCCACACCTACCCGGTGAGCGATTCCGCATCCGGCCCGGGAACCCACCGGACCGGTTCCGACGTTGTGCCAGGAGAGAACCGCGTGCGTGCCGTGGGCTGCGGCATATGAGGCGACGAGCCTACCGGGAGAAGGAGAACTCGATGACGCTGCTGCGAGAAGCGATCGGGGACAGTCTGCGGCGTGCCCGCCTCGCCCAGAGCCGGACCCTACGCGAAGTATCCACCTCGGCGCGGGTGAGCCTGGGCTATCTGTCCGAGGTGGAACGGGGTCGTAAGGAAGCGTCCAGTGAACTGCTGGCCGCCATCTGCGACGCCCTCGACGTCCCGCTCGCCCGGGTCCTGTGGGATGTGAGTACCACCATCGCCGGCGGCGAACTGCCGGTGGGCGCGGCACCCGCCGGGGCCCCGGCCGAAGCGGCCGCTGTCGAGCCCGCTACCGAACCCGTCGCCACCGAATCCGCCCCGGCCGGTGCCGGCGCCTCGATGTCGGCCGGATCCGCCCGGCCGCAGGTCGACGGCGACACCCGGATCGTCATCCCGGCACCTACGAACGGCCCGCTGGTTCTGGTCGAAGCGGCCTGATCCGGTGATAGCCGCGGTATACCCGATCGTGACAATGCGCGTAGCGCACCGGAACGGATAGATTCGTAGGAGGCGTCCGCGGGCCGCCCGCGGGCAGACGCGGCGCTTTCCGGTGGCCGGTACCGGGCGCCGCATGGTGGAGGATAGGTACTGCAGGAGTGCGTGACGGTCGCGCACTGGCGAGTCGCCCAGGCGGCACAGTAGATGGAGGCGGGATCAACCGATGGCTAATCCGTTCACGAAGGCCTGGAAGTATCTGATGGCCCTCTTCGACTCCAAGATCGAGGAGCACGCGGATCCGAAGGTCCAGATTCAGCAGGCTATCGAAGAAGCGCAACGCCAGCACCAGGCCCTGTCCCAACAGGCCGCGTCGGTGATCGGGAACCAGCGGCAGCTGGAGATGAAACTCAACCGGCAGCTCGACGAGGTCGAAAAGCTCAACGCCAATGCCCGCCAGGCGGTCTCCCTCGCCGATCAGGCCACCGCCGCCGGCGATACCGAGAAGGCCATCCAGTACACCAACGCCGCGGAGGCGTTCGCCGCGCAGCTGGTCACCGCGGAACAGTCGGTCGAAGACCTCAAGGTGCTGCACGATCAGTCGCTGCAGGCCGCCGCGCAGGCCAAGAAGGCGGTCGAGCAGAACGCGATGCTGCTGCAGCAGAAGGTGGCCGAACGCACCAAACTGCTCAGCCAGCTCGAACAGGCCAAGATGCAGGAGCAGGTCAGCGCCTCCCTGCAGCAGATGGACAGCACGCTGTCCGCCCCGGGCAGCGTTCCCAGCCTCGACGCCGTCCGGGACAAGATCGAACGCCGCTACGCCAACGCCCTCGGCTCCGCCGAGCTCGCCCAGAACACCGTGCAGGGCCGGATGCTGGAGGTCCAGCAGGCCAGTATCCAGATGGCCGGCCACAGCCGGCTCGAGCAGATCCGGGCCTCCATGCGCGGTGACGCCCTGCCCGCCGGTAACACCAATGCCGCGATCGACCCCGGCAAATCCGCCACCGAACCGGCCCAGCCCCAACCGCAGATGAACAAAGGCCAGACCGCTCAGCAGTAGCGGATCATGAGTTCGGCGAGGACAGCGTATGAAGTCTGATCGACCCCGGTTCCCCGCCGGGCCCCGGGACGTCGACCGCACCTGGCAGGAACTCCAGCCCCAGGTCGTCTCCGTCGCCGATTCGCTCCGGTCGGCCGGCGAGAACGCGCTCGTCGCAGTCCGGCGCTGGGCTGATCCCCGGGAACGGGAACTGCGCCGCCGGCGACGGGCGCGGCGCCGCAGTATCGGTTTGGGTACCGCTTCCGGTTTGACCACCGCCGGAGCGGTCGGCCTGGTCATTCTGTCCGCACCGGCCTGGGTGGTGCTCGTACTCGGCGGCGGGGCCGTCGCGCTGGTCACCGGCGCGGCACTGAGTACCCGTCGCTACCTGCAGTTGCGGCGTGCTCCCTTGCCGCTCGCCGGCTACGTCCCGCGTAAACTCCCGCCCGCCCGCTCCGCGGCCCGCCCCGCGATGTCCCGGCTGGCCCGCGCCGAACGCCTGCTGCACGATGTGGCCGGCCAGATCGCGCGCACCCGCCGCCTGCCCGCCGACGAACTCGACGATCTGGTGGCCACCGCGGCCTCCGGCGCCGCCGCGCTCACTGCGCTCGCCGCCGATATCGCCACCATGGAGGGTGCCGTGCGTACTCTCGGCGGTGGCGAACTCGGTGACCCCGCCGATGTACACCGCCTGACCGAAACGGTGCAGTCGATCGTGGCTCGGCTCGATACCGGTGTCGCCGAATACGAACAGGTGGTGGCCGCGGCCACCCGTGTGCTGGCCGTGGACGAAACCGGCGCGCTGCGCTACGAATTCGACGGGATCGTCGCCGATCTGCGCCGGGCCGCCGATCGGATGGACGGCTGGGCCCAGGCGCTCACCGAACTCGCCGACCGCGCCCCGGAGAGCCTGCTACCGCCGGCGCCCGCCGGAATGCCCCGGACCGAGCCCGTCGCGTCGCCGGCAGCGCGGCGTACACGTCCGTAACCCCGCTCAGGGTCATCCCTGATCTTCCCCCTATATTGCCTCTCACCTGGTGATTTCCGCTCTCCGCACTGCCATGCTCGACAGTAGGAGCAACCGCTGGGAGGCAGAAATGTTGTGGAAGATCATCGGCGTGGTCGCCGTCGTCTGGATCGCCCTGGCGGTGATCGGCGCGCTCGTCAAGGGACTGTTCCCGATCCTGGTGATCAGCGCCGTGGTTTTCGGGCTGTACCTGCTCTACAAGGCGATCTCGGGTTCGGACGACAACTCCACCACCAAAGTGTGACCGGCCTTCCCGTGGCAGAGTGTGCCGGCCTGCCGCGGATGCGGTGCGGATGAACGAGGATGGTCGTATGACGACCATTCCCCCGCTTCCCGAGGACTGGCAGCGCGCACTGGTGATCGTCGCGCACCCCGACGATATCGAGTACGGGGTCGCGGCGGCCGTGGCCCGGTGGACCGGCCAGGGTAAAGACGTCCGATATGTTCTGGCGACTTCGGGCGAGGCCGGTATCGCCGGTGTACCACCGGCGGAGTCGGGACCGCTACGCGAAGCCGAGGAACACGCCTCGGCGGCGGTGGTCGGCGTGCGGGAGGTCGAATTTCTCGGCTATCCCGACGGCCGGCTCGAACCGAGCCTGGAGTTACGCCGTGATCTGGCGGCCGCGATCCGGCGGCATCGGCCGGAGCTGGTGGTTCTCGGTCATTTCGGCCCGACCTGGGCGCCCGGGCACGTCAACAGCGCCGATCACCGGGCGGTGGGACGTGCGGGCCTGGACGCGGTATCCGACGCGGGCAACGAATGGATCTTCCCCGAAATCGCCGATCTCGCACCGTGGACCGCCCGCTGGGCGGCCGTCGCGGTCCCCAGCGGGGTCACCCACGCCGTGGACGTCACCGCCACCGTCGGCGCGGCCGAGGCGTCGCTGGCCGAACACCGGCGCTACCTCGAAGTCCTCGATCCGGACCGGCCGGTGGCCGAACAGGCCAGAGCCGTGGTGACGATGACGACCGCCCCGCTTCCCGGGTTCCCGGCCGCTCACGCGGTCGGTTTCGAACTGTTCACCTTCTGATTTTTTGGCGCCTGAATCTTTGGCGCCTGAATCTTTGGCGCCGACTTCGTCGGCGCGGGTTTTAGCCCCCCTTGGTCCCTGCGTTCCGCCCTCGAGACTCGCGGCTGCGCCGCCTCGCTTCGAGGACGGAACGCAGGGACGGGCCAAAACCTCCAAGGGCCTCGCTGAACTCGGCGCCGCCGCTGGGCGCGTGCGGGACGGCCGTGGACAAATTCTCTGGGTGCCTCGATGGATACGGTTGTTGTTCGTGGGTACCGGAGACCTCGAACCCGAGCATGTCTCGGATGGGGAACCATGGCAGGCTGGGCGGATGCGAGTAGCCGTTGTCGCCGGTCCCGATCCGGGTCATGCGTTTCCCGCTATCGCGATCTGCCGGCGTTTCCTGGAAGCGGGTGACGAGCCGGTGTTGTTCACCGGTCCGCGGTGGTTCGACGCCGCCCGGGAGGCCGGGATCGGAGTGCGCCGGCTGAAGGGCCTGGCGCCGCGCCCGGACGACGACGATGCCGACGCGGGTGCGCGGATTCATCAACGGGCGGCCTATATCTCGACCGAGATCCTGCCCGAGCTCAGCGCCATGCTGCCCGAACTGGTGGTCTCCGATGTGCTCACCGCGGGCGGCGGGATGGCGGCCGAACGGCTGCGGGTGCCATGGGTCGAGCTGTCCCCGCATCCGCTCTACCTCCCGTCGAAAGGGCTGCCGCCCATCGGTAGTGGTCTCGCGCCGGGGACGGGCCTGCGGGGTCGCGCGCGGGACACGGTACTGCGGATGTTCACCGCTCGCGCACTGCGCACCGGAACCCGGCAGCGCGAACTGGCACGCACCGGAGTGGGATTACCGGCCGCCGATCCCGGGCCGGCCGCCCGGCTGATCGCCACCCTGCCCGCCCTCGAGGTGCCGCGACCGGACTGGCCCGGGAACGCGCATCTCGTCGGACCGCTGTTCTGGGAGCCCACCGACCGGATTCTCGAACCGCCGCCCGGGGACGAACCGCTGGTGATGGTCGCACCGTCCACCGCGCACACCGGTGTGGCCGGGATGATCGATACTGTTCTGACGGCGCTCGACGGCGCCGGGGTGCGGGTGGTGATCTCCATGCTGGACGAGCCGCCCGCCGATCTCCCGTCCTGGGCGCGGGCCGGGCTGGGACGCCAGGACGATCTGCTGTCCCGGGCGTCGGTGGTGATCGGCGGCGGCGGTCACGGACTGCTGGCCAAGGCCTTGTCCGCAGGTGTTCCCGTGGTCACGGTGCCGGGTGGCGGAGATCAGTGGGAGCTGGCCAACCGTGCGCTGCGGCAGGGGAGTTCCCTGCTGGTACGCCCCTTGTCCGCGGAGGCGATCCGCGCCGCGGTACGCCGGATCCTGGACGAACCGGGGTTCGCCGCGGCGGCCCACGCCGCGGCGGCGGACGCCGGTGCCGTCGCGGATCCGGTGGATATCTGTCATCGGGTCGCGGGCGGTGTCCGGGCGGGCTGAGCCGCGGATGCCGGTGCGCCGGGGAAGGGTATCTTCGGGCACGTGCGGTTGACGGAATTCCAGGAGCTCTTGCACACCGAGTTCGGCGAGATGCGGGGCGACACTCTGCTGAACGATCACGTCATCCCCGGGTTGGGTAGCCGGACCGGTGCCGCGGCCATCGAAGCCGGGGTGGATCCGCGGGAGGTCTGGCGCGCGTTGTGCGCCGAGTTCGACGTGCCACGTTCCCGGTGGTAGATCTCTGCCCGGCAGCGGGCCGATCACACTCTCCGGGCGTGGTGGCGCGCCGTTCGCGCGCGGTCACCGCCGGGTAGCCATGGCATGCGGGCGGCGGATCCACGGCCCGCACCGCGATACCGCTGCCCAGCGGCGACCGGGGTGAGCACGGTACCGGCGACGCGCGGATCCGGAGCTTGACTCGAACATCTGTTCGTCTAGGCTGAGCCCCGGAACTTGTCGGTGCCGCGCTCTACTGTGGGCGCCAACCACACCACCTACCTACCACCCGGTGAAAAGGGGAGTCACGATGGCGCCACAGCCCTATGACCGCGACAAGGCGCTGGAACTCGCGCTCGCGCAGGTCGAGAAGAGTTTCGGCAAGGGGGCGGTGATGCGCCTCGGGGAGGAGGCCCGCCAGCCCGTCTCGGTCATCCCGACAGGTTCCATCGCGCTGGACGTCGCACTGGGTATCGGTGGCCTGCCGCGCGGCCGCATCGTGGAGATCTACGGCCCGGAATCCTCGGGTAAGACAACCGTCGCCCTGCACGCGGTCGCCAACGCGCAGGCCCTTGGCGGGGTCGCCGCGTTCATCGACGCCGAGCACGCCCTCGACCCCGATTACGCCGCCAAACTCGGCGTCGATACCGACGCCCTGCTGGTCTCCCAGCCCGATACCGGCGAACAGGCCCTGGAAATCGCCGATATGCTGGTCCGCTCCGGCGCCATCGACATCATCGTCATCGACTCGGTCGCCGCCCTGGTCCCTCGCGCCGAAATCGAAGGCGAAATGGGTGACAGCCACGTCGGCCTGCAGGCCCGCCTGATGAGCCAGGCCCTGCGCAAGATGACCAGCGCGCTGAACAATTCCGGTACTACCGCGATCTTCATCAACCAGCTGCGCGAGAAGATCGGCGTCATGTTCGGTTCTCCCGAAACCACCACCGGTGGTAAAGCCTTGAAGTTCTACGCGTCGGTGCGCCTGGATGTGCGGCGGATCGAAACGCTGAAGGACGGCAGCGACGCGGTGGGTAACCGGACGCGGGTCAAGGTCGTGAAGAACAAGGTGAGCCCACCGTTCAAACAGGCCGAGTTCGACATTCTGTACGGTCACGGGATTTCCAAGGAGGGGTCGCTGATCGATATGGGGGTGGAGCACGGGTTCATCCGGAAATCCGGTTCCTGGTACACCTACGAGGGTGATCAGCTCGGACAGGGTAAGGAGAATGCCCGGAAGTTCCTGCTGGAGAACACCGATATCCGCGACGAGGTCGAGAAGAAGATCAAGGAGAAGCTCGGGATCGGTGCGGATGTGACCGCCACGGAGGAGACCCCCGCCGATTTCTGATCCGATGAATCAGCGTGCCGCGTCCGGCGGTCCGGGCCTGTCCGATCCGGTGGCGGATGTTCGTCGCCGGTTGGACGAGCTCCTGGCCGCCGACGGGCGGTCCACCGGTTCCGGCCGGGGAGACCGGCCGGACGAGCCCGATCCGCAGCGGACTCGCCCGGCCGGTTCCGGCGGAGCCGGGCACGAATCGGATGCCGGTGATCCGGGCGGCAACCCGCCGGGCGGATCGGTGGAACAGGCGAAAGAAGCGTGTCTGCGGCTGCTCGCGGTGCGTGCCCGCAGTCGTGCCGAACTCGCGCAACGCTTGGCCGCCAAGGGCTTCGCGGCCGAGGTGGCCGAGCGGACACTGGACCGATTGGCCGAAGTGGGGCTGGTCGACGATGCCGAATTCGCGCGGCAGTGGGTGCGGCAGCGGCACAGTTTCGCCGGAAAGGGCCGGCAAGCGCTCGCCCAGGAATTGCGCCGCAAGGGGGTAGCGGCCGAGGATTCCGCCGCCGCGCTCGCGGAGGTCACCGCCGACGACGAGCACGATCGGGCCACCGAATTGGTGCGCCGCAAACTGCGCACGCTACCCGCGGGTCTCGACCGGGAGAAGGCCATGCGGCGGCTGGTAGGGATGCTGGCGCGCCGCGGCTATGGCCACTCGGTGGCGTACACGGTGGTCAGGGCCGAATGGGAAGCGAGCAATGGGGAGTCCGATATCGGGGATACGGATACCGATGAGCCGATCGGGTGATCCGGCGAGTCCACGGCTTTCGGTCGGTCGTCGGGTGATCGGCGACAGCTGTGGGCTGGAACGAATCCCGGCCGGATCCAGGAACTATCGGTGTGGCCTCGGAATGCCGGTGGGTCGGCTCCCGTATCGGCGATGATCGGTTGGGGCCGGGAGAATTCGGTGATGCTGTCTCTACTCGAGCGGTTCAACCGACGGCACCCGTGGAGCCACAATGATCATTACGGCCGGTGGATCGTGCGTCAGGTGGTCATATCGGGAGCCCGGAATGCACTCGATATCGGGTGCGGTACGGGCAATCTCCTCGCGCTGCTGCGCGGTCGGGTCGCCGAGGTCACCGGACTCGAACCCGATCCCGTGACCGCCCGCGTGGCGGCCCAGCGGTTCGCCGGCGATTCCGCTGTGCGGGTCCTCAACGTCGATTTCGCCGCCCGCGAGCCACACCGGCGTTGGGACGCCGTCACCTTGGTTGCCGTCCTGCATCACCTGCCTTTGGTCCCGGCTCTGCGCGAGCTGCGCGACTGTCTGGCTCCGGGCGGCCGACTCGTGATCGTCGGCTGCTACCGCGAAGCCGGCCCGGCCGACTTGTTAGCTGCCGTACCTGCGGTTATCGCCAACCCGATCGTCGGCATGATCAAACACCCCGCGCGTGCCGCCGGACTACCTGCGCATATGCGGGCACCCACGGCCGACCCGCAAGAGACCCTGGCCGAGATCAGGGCTGCCGCCCGGCAAACGCTTCCCACAGCCCGCATCAGGCGACGCCTGTTCTGGCGATACACCCTCGTCTACGACGCACCGCCCGCGGATACAGGCCGTTCCACGTAGCGAGCGGAGGGCGGGCCCAGCGTGTGTGCACTGTCGGGCCCGCCCACCATCCATTCGGCTACTTGGTGATGTCGACCCCGGGGGCGGCATCGGTGATGACGGAATCGGCGGCGACCACCGCGCCGCCGCGTTTGCGGCGACCCGAGCGCAGCCGCTTCTCCAGCTGGGTGGCGAGGGTGGAGAGCAGCACGTTCAGCACGATCATGATGATCGCGACGACGATGAGCGCGGGGATCGTGTTCTGTTCCGCAGCGCCGAGCTGCTGGGCGCTACGGACGACTTCCTCGTAGGTGATCACGTAGCCGAGGGCGGAATCCTTCAGCGCGACCACCATCTGGGAGATCAGCGCGGGCAGCATCGCCGTGATCGCCTGGGGGAGCAGGATCAGCCGCATCAGCTGGCCTTTGCGCAGTCCCAGTGCGACGCCCGCCTCGGTCTGCCCCTTGGGCAGCGACAGGATCCCGGCGCGCACGATCTCGGCGATCACCGAACCGTTGTAGATGGTCAGCGCGGTCACCACGGCGCCCAGCGCCAGGTACTCGGAATCGAAGACGTCGTATTCGGAGTACAGGGCGAACAGGAAGATCATCAGGATCAGCACCGGGACGGCGCGGGCGATTTCGACGATCGTGCCCGCGGTCCAGCGCAGCCACCGGTGATCGGAGAGCCGGGCGATACCGAAGATCATGCCGAGGACGAGCGCAAACACGATCGACAGCACCGCGGCGACCACGGTGCCTTCCAGGCCCGGCAGGATGTATGTGGTCCATACCGCGCCGTCGAGGAACGGCTCCCATTTATCGGCCGTGAACTGGCCCTGATTCGCGAAACCGCGGTAGACGAACCAGCCCGCGACGAGGACCGCCGCCAGCACCACCAGCGAATAGAGGATATTGCGGACGCGGGCGATGGGGCCCGGTGCGTCGTAGAGAACGGATGCCTTGCCACTCACCGGGCCACCTCGAATCGTTTGGCCAGATGCCCGAACAGCAGGCCGGCCGGCAGCGTCAGGATCACGAAACCGAGGGTGAAGATGAGGCCGATGGTCAGCAGCGCCGCCTCCGTTTCGATCATGTTCTTCATCAGGAAGGATGCCTCGGCCACGCTGATCGCCGAGGCGACGGTCGTGTTCTTGGTGAGCGCGATGAACACGCTGCCCAGTGGTGCGATCACCGACCGGAAGGCTTGCGGCAGCACGATGATCCGCAGGTTCTGCAGGAAGCTCAGGCCCAGCGAGCGCCCGGCTTCGGACTGGCCCAGCGGCACCGTGTTGATTCCGGAGCGCAGCGATTCGCAGACGAAGGCCGCCGTGTACACGCTCAGGCCGATCACGGCCCACCGGAAGTTGTTGTCGGCCAGTGAGGTGGGGCCTTCGGAGGCCAGGTTCATCCCGAGCGTGGAGTACAGGCCCAGCGAGCAGAACACCAGGATGAGGGTCAGCGGGGTGTTGCGGAATACGGTCACGTACGCGGTACCGACCCAGCGGGCCACCGGAACCGGCGAGACCCGCATACCGGCGACGAGGGTGCCCAGCACCAGCGAACCGACCGCGGACAGCACGGTCAGTTTTATGGTCATCCAGAATGCGTCGAGCAGCTGGGAGTCGTATTCCGAGATCAAATCGAACACGGTGGTTGCGCGCCTCCGATCGGCAGGTCGGGCCGGGACCGGAGGGCCGGGCCGTCGCCGGCCCGGCCCTCCGGTTCAGTGGTTCAGTACCGGTCCACCTGGGGTGCCGCCGGGGTTTCGTAGCTCGCGGCCTTGCCGACCGTCTCCTGGAACGCGGTGGCCCAGGCGCCCGAGCTGATCATTTCCTCGATCGCGTCGTTGATCTTGTCGCGGGTTTCCTGGTCGCCCTTCTTCACGCCGATGCCGTAGTTCTCGGTGGTGAACTTCTCACCCACGACCTTGTACTTGCCGGGCGACTGCGAGGCGTAGCCGGCCAGGATGATGTCGTCGGTGGTCACCGCCGCGACCGCCCCGCTGTTCAGGCCCTCCAGGCACAGCGAGTACGTGTCGTAGGTCTGCAGCTGGGTGTCCGGGTACTTCTTCTGGATGTTCTGGGCCGGAGTGGAACCGGTCACCGAGCAGACGGTCTTCCCGGCGAGGCTCTCCGGGCCGGTGACCTCGTTGTTGTCCTGACGCACCAGCAGGCTCTGCCCGGCCACGTAGTAGGGACCGGCGAAGTCGACCTTCTCCTTGCGGGCGTCGGTGATCGAGTAGGTGGCGACCACGAAATCGACCTGGCCGTTCTCGATCAGCGTCTCGCGCTGGGCGGACGGCGCTTCCTTGAACGTGATGGCGTCCGGCTGCACACCGAGTTTGGAGGCCACGTACTTGGCGACCTCGACGTCGAAGCCGCTGTAGGTGCCGTCGGTGTTGCGCAGGCCCAGGCCCGGCTGGTCGTATTTGATGCCGATGGTGAGCTTGCCCTCCTGGGCGTTCTGCAGGGCGGTCTGATCGCTGCCGCCACCGCAGGCGGCGGTGGTGGCAGCGGTGACGGCCACGGCGACCGCCCCGACCGCGAGGCGGAATGCTCGGTTGATCCTCATCGGGTTTCCTTCCCTCATCTTCTCGATGCTGCTGGGCGGCGCGGTGTGCTCGCGCGCTGCCGTCGCCGGACTGTCAGTGGCTCAGGATCTTGCCCAGGAAATCCTTGGCGCGATCCGATTTCGGCGCACTGAAGAACGTCTCCGGGTCGGTGTCCTCCACGACCTGGCCGTCGGCCATGAACAGCACCCGGTCGCCGGCCCGGCGGGCGAACCCCATCTCGTGGGTGACGACCAGCATGGTCATTCCCTCTTTGGCGAGCGAGACCATCACATCGAGTACCTCGTTGACCATTTCCGGGTCGAGCGCCGAGGTGGGTTCGTCGAACAGCATCACCTTCGGGCTCATCGCCAGGGCCCGGGCGATGGCCACGCGCTGCTGCTGGCCACCGGACAGTTGCGCCGGGTACTTATCGGCCTGGTCGGCGATGCCGACGCGTTTCAGCAGTTCCATGGCCCGGGTGCGGGCCTCTTCTTTCTTGGCCTTGCGCACCTTGACCGGCGCGAGCATGACGTTCTCGACGATCGTCTTGTGTGCGAAAAGGTTGAACGACTGGAAAACCATACCGACATCGGCGCGCAGGGCGGCGAGGTTGCGGCCTTCGGCGGGCAGCGGCACACCGTCGACCCGGATCTCGCCGGAGTCGATCGGTTCGAGCCGGTTGATCGTGCGGCACAGTGTCGATTTACCGGAACCCGAGGGGCCGAGCACGATCACGACCTGCCCGCGGGGCACCTCGAGGTTGATATCGCGCAGCACATGCAGGGCGCCGAAATGCTTGTCGACAGCGCGGAGGGAGATCATCGGCGGCGCGGCGGTATCGCCCGCCGCACCCGGCGTGTCGGCGTCGGTGGCGTCGGTCATGAAGATGACCTTAAGCCGAATTCCCGGATTTGCGCGCCTTTCGGCGACACACCCGGACGCCACACCGAGCCGACATTCGCCCTTAACTCCACGGTAAACCGCTGTAACCCATTCCCTCGCCGACGATTTCCCCGATCCGACCACGCCACCGGCCGCCACCCGATCGGCGCGCATGATAAGCACCCGCAGTCCGGTGGGCGGGAGCGGGTGAGTGTCGGCATCCGGGCATCGCCCCCCGCGGCCCGGGCGACACACCACCTCGCCGACATCTGTGGTCAGGTCCCCCCCGATCCGAAAGAAAGCGGAGAGCGCTGGCGGAGAAACGCCAGCACGAAGGATCGAGACCGAGAAGCGGTCCGCACCCCGAGTACGCACCATCCGGAGAAGCGGAGCCACGATGGCACTCGAGGCGACCAGCCGGTAATCGGCCGACCACTCGAGCCGCCCTGAAATCAACCCCGTGCCAGTCCACCTCCGTGGTTCGGGGCCCGTCTCGTTCTGGAGCGACAGAGCGGGGGAGCGAAGCGGAGGAGCGGCGGAGTGAAGAACGAGACATCCGGGGGCCCCGAACCCGCGCCGCCGAAGGCGGCGCCATGACACAGTTCGGGGCCCGTCTCGTTCTGGAGCGACAGAGCGGGGGAGCGAAGCGGAGGAGCGGAGGAGTGAAGAACGAGACCAAGGGGGCCCCGAACCCCGCGCCGCCGGAGGCGGCGCCAAAGACACAGCACCCGCGCCGCCGAAGGCGGCGCCGAAAACACAGCCCAAAACGCATTCCGTACCCTGGACGGGTGGATTCGATCGGACAGGTAGCGCTTCCCCCGCAGGTGGAGCCGGTGGGCGCGCGCAGTTACGAGGTCCGCACCTTCGGTTGCCAGATGAACGTGCACGATTCCGAACGCTTGTCCGGCCTGCTCGAGGATGCGGGCTACAGCAGGGCCGCGCCCGGCGCGACGGCCGATCTCGTGGTGTTCAATACCTGCGCGGTACGGGAGAACGCCGACAACAAGTTGTACGGCACGCTCGGTCACCTCGCGCCGATCAAGGCTGCGCGGCCGGGGATGCAGATCGCCGTCGGTGGCTGTCTGGCGCAGAAGGATCGCGAGACCGTGCTGCGTAAGGCGCCGTGGGTGGATGTGGTGTTCGGCACCCATAATCTCGGTGCGCTGCCGGTGCTGCTCGAACGCGCCCGGCACAACGACGAGGCCCAGGTCGAGATCCTGGAGTCGCTGGAGGCTTTCCCGTCGACGCTGCCCGCGCGCCGCGAATCGGCGTACGCGGGGTGGGTGTCGATTTCCGTCGGCTGTAACAACACCTGCACCTTCTGCATCGTTCCGTCGCTGCGCGGTAAGGAGGTCGACCGGCGCCCGGGCGATGTGCTGGCCGAGGTGCAGGCGCTGGTGGATCAGGGGGTGCTGGAGGTGACGTTGCTCGGGCAGAACGTCAATTCCTACGGGGCCTCGTTCGCCGATCCGGACCAGCCGCGCGACCGCGGTGCCTTCGCGAAACTGCTGCGGGCGTGCGGGAGCATCGAGGGGCTGGAGCGGGTGCGGTTCACCTCGCCGCATCCGGCCGAGTTCACCGATGATGTGATCGAGGCGATGGCGGAGACCCCGAATGTGTGCCCGCAGCTGCATATGCCGCTGCAGTCGGGTTCGGATCGGGTGCTGAAGGCGATGCGCCGCTCCTACCGGCAGGCTCGTTTCCTGGGGATCATCGACAAGGTGCGGGCGGCCATGCCGCATGCGGCGATCACCACCGATATCATCGTCGGATTCCCGGGGGAGACCGACGATGATTTCGAGCAGACCCTCGAGGTGGTGCGCCGCGCCCGCTTCACCAGCGCGTTCACCTTCCAGTATTCGCCGCGTCCGGGTACGCCGGCGGCGGAGATGGCCGAGCAGGTGCCCAAGCAGGTGGTGCAGGAACGCTACGACCGCTTGACCGCGCTGCAGGACCAGATCTGTCTGGAGGCCAACCAGGACCTGATCGGTACCGAGGTGGAGCTGCTGGTCGCCGATGGTGCCGGGAAGAAGAACGCCGCGACCGCCCGGATGAGCGGACGGGCCCGGGACGGCCGGCTGGTCCATTTCAAGCCCGAGGGCACGGGCGCCGAGATCCGGCCCGGCGATCTGGTCACCGTCGCGGTGACCGGTGCGGCACCGCATCATCTGGTTGCCGACAGTGGTGTCCGCGGTCATCGCCGCACCCGCGCCGGTGACGCTCATGCGGCCGGTACCACGCCCAAGACCGCGCCGATCGGAGTGGGGCTCGGCTTGCCGCGGATCGGGGCGCCCGAGCCGGAGCCGGTGGCTTCGGGTTGCGGCTCCGGGTGCGGAATATGACGGTGCCCGGCGACGACGACCGAGATCCCGCGGACCGGTCGGCCGGCGAATCCGGTCCCGGCCGCCCGGAGGACGGGCCGGCCGGCGATCCGGCCGCGGGCGACGACGAATCAGCCGACGGAAACGAGGAGCCAGTGAACCCGGCGGAGACCACCGAGAAATTCGAGCAGTTCCGCGACGATCTGGACGCGGTGGAACGCCGGATCGCCGGCGAGATCGACCCCGGCGTGCGTGCCATGGTGGTGGCGGGCGCGGTGTTCGTACTGCTGGTCTCGCTGGTGCTGCCGCATGCCGGTAGTGCGCGCGGTTTCGATGTGCTGCTGGGTTCGGAGGCGGCCGGGATCGAGCACATCGGGTTGCCGTCGCGGATTTTCGTCTGGTTCGTGCTGGTGTTCGGGATCGGGTTCTCGCTGCTGGCGCTGATGACCCGGCGCTGGGCGCTGGCCTGGCTCGCGGTGGCCGGTTCGGCGATCGCCAGCGCGTTCGGTGTGTTCTCGATCTGGCACCGGCAGACGCCGGGTATCAACAACTATGTGGGGGCGGGCCCGGGGATCGGGTTGATCCTGGGCACTATCGCGATCATGGTGCTGACCTTCCACTGGGTGAAGGTCGTATGGAGCCGGACCGCGCTGCAATTGGCTGCCGAGGAGCAGCGGCGGATCGCGGCGGCCGCCGAGGAGGAGCGGCAGCGCCGCCGCCGGCTCGGCGAGGACTGAGCCGGTGAACGTCGCGGCCGGCTCCCGCGACGTTCAGAGGTTGCTTACGGCGCCCTCTGCGGCTTCGGCCCATTCACGCCACTGTTTTGCCTGCTCGAGAGCCTTTTCGGCATCGCGGGTCTTACCGGCGGCACTGGCCTTGGCGGCTTGTTCCTCGAACTGGGCGACCCGTTCCCGGAACTGTGCGGCCCGGGCCAGCGCTTCCGGATCGGTCCGGCGCCATTGGGCGTCGACGGCCTGGCGGACCCGCTTCTCCAGTGCCCGTAGCTTGCTTTCCAGGTCGTGCATCCGCTCGCGCGGGACCTTACCGATAGCATCCCAGCGTTCCTGCAGGTCACGCAGGGCGGCCCGGGCGCTCTCGAGATCGGTATCGGGGTCGATCAGCGGTTCGTAGGCGCTGATCAGCTCTTCCTTCGCGGTGGCGTTGTCGGCGAATTCGGCATCCCGCTCCGAGGCCGCGGCATTGCGCGCGGCGAAGAACACGTCCTGGGCGCTTTTGAACCGCCGCCACAACGCTTCGTCGGCTTCGCGGGGCGCGCGACCGGCGTTCTTCCATTCGACGAGCAGGTCCCGGAATACCGCGGCGGTGGCCGCCCAATCGGTGGAACCGGAGAGTTCTTCGGCCCGCACGCACAGTTCTTCCTTGCGGGTCTTGGCGGCGGCACGTTCCCGGTCGAGTTCGGCGAAATGCGCGCCGCGGCGCCGGTTGAACGCTTCGCGGGCCTTCGAGTACCGGCGCCAGAGCGCATCGTCGACCTTGCGGTCGACCCCGCGGATGGTTTTCCACTCGTCGAGGATTTCGCGCAGCCGGTCACCGGCGGCTTTCCACTGGGTGGATTCGGCGGCGATCTGCTCGGCCTCGGCGGCGAGCGCTTCCTTGCGTTCGGTGTGCTCGTGCCGGGTACGCTCCTTCTCCTCCTTGGCGTGGGCGGCCGCCTCGTCGGAGTGTTCGGCGATGGCCCGCAACCGGGCCGCGAGCCCGTCGATATCGCCGATGACCGCCGCGGTGGGCAGCGTCTCGGCCAGCGCCAATGCCGCGGCCTTGGTTTTGCGGGCGTCGGTACCGGCGGCGAGGCGGGCCTCCAGCAGGGCCACCTCGGTGGCCAGATCGTCGAATCGGCGGCCGAAATGCGCGAGCCCCTCGGCGGGGTTACCGGCCTGCCAGGAGCCGACGATCCGTTCTCCTTCGGAGGTCTTCACCCAGGCGGTGCCGTCTTCGTCGACCCGGCCCCATTTGCTCGGGTCGGTGGTCGTGGGCACGACGACCGGATGCGGATGCTCGACGGCCGGGTCGGCCGGTTTCATCGCAGCGGGCGAGGGATGGGTCTCGCCGGGTTTGGGACGGTTGCGAGGTTTGGGAGCGGGCGACGGGCGGCCGGCGGTGCCGGGGCCTGGTTTGGCGGTTCCGTTGCTGTGGGTCATTGCTCCTCGTCCCTGCCGCGCGTCACGGCTGCCTGGTTTACGCGCTGCGCATACTGGCTATGCTCTGCTCATTCTGGCTACGCCCGCTCATTCTGGCCACATCCACCGGTAGGTGAGATCCACGCGCGGACGCGGTACCGGTTGAGACCGCCGCGGCGCGGGCCGCGGTGGCCGCGCTCCGGCAGCCACCACACCGGTCCGGCGGTATATGGCTCGACCTGCGGATCCGGTCCCACCGGCACCTGTTCCGGATACTTCGCACCCTAGCAATTACCAGAGGGTTTCCGGGAGAGACACTCATATCCCCGCCACGGGTGCGTGGCGTTCCTCCACCCGAGTGCCCTGCCTCCACTGCAAGAGAGTGGTCGTACTGCACGCGGATCGTGTTGCTTGCTGTGCGCCGGCACGCAGACGGGCCGCGCCGGCGTGCGGAGGCGACAGTGCTGCGGGACCGATCTCCTCCTCGTCATCGGCCGACGGGCTACGGTTGACGTCGTGTTCTGTCTCGCGGCCCTGATCCCCTCGCCGCCCGTCTTGGTTCCCGAACTGTGCGGCGGCGCGGTACCGGCCGGTGCCCGCGCTCCGATCCCGGCCCCGCCCGACGCGGCCGCGGGCCCCGAATCAGCCGTCGCGGCGCTGCGGTCCGCTGTCCTGGAGACCGGGACGGCGCTGGCCGAGGCGGCGTCGCAGTGGACCGTTCTCGGCGTGGGTGCCGCCGAGGGGCGGTACGACGCCGGCACCGTGGGTAGCTTCCGCGGTTTCGGGCCGGAGGTGACGGTTTCGCTCGGTGGCCCGGCCGAGGCGTCCGGGCGCCCCGATCCCGGTTTGCCGCTGGCGGTGCTCATCGCGGGCTGGCTGCGTGGTGCGGTGGCGCCCGCGGCGCAGGTCCGGGCGCAGATCCTGGCCGCCCGCAGTTCCGGGGCGCACTGCGCGGAGACCGGTGCGAAATTGCGGGCCGAACTCGATGCCATGGACGAGCCGCAGGCGGTACTGGTTGTCGCCGACGGCGCCGCGACGCTGTCGACGGCCGCACCGGGCTACCTGGATCCCCGCGCGCAGGGTGTGCAGGACGAGCTGGACCGGGCGCTGGCCACGGGCGACCGGGCCGCCCTACTGGCCATGGACGCCGGGGTGTGTGCCGAACTGATGCTGTCCGGCCGCGTCACGTATCAGGCGCTGGCCGGTCTCTTCGCCGCCGACCCGGAACCGCCGGTGGTCGTCGAACGGTATCGGGACGCGCCGTTCGGAGTCGGGTACTACGCCGGATCGTGGCGGCCGGGCGGGCCGGGCCGATGAGCGGGGCCATCCGCCCGGTCGCGGTGGTCGGCCCGACCGCTACCGGCAAATCCGATCTCGCGCTCGAGCTCGCCGAGCGGCTGGACGGCGAGATCGTCAATATCGACGCCATGCAGCTGTACCGGGGCATGGATATCGGGACCGCGAAACTGCCACCGGAGCAGCGGCGCGGAATCCCGCACCACCAGCTCGACGTACTCGACGTCACCGAGACCGCGACGGTTGCCGCCTACCAATCCGCGGCGGCCGCCGATGTGGAGGCGATCGTGGCGCGCGGACGGCTCCCGGTCATCGTGGGCGGGTCGATGATGTACGTCCAGGCGTTGCTGGATCAATGGGAGTTCCCCGCCACCGATCCGCGGGTACGGGCAAAATGGGAGGCCTTGCTGGCCGAAGAGGGTGTGAACGCCGTGCACGAGGCGTTGCACCGGGCCGATCCAGCCGCCGCGGCCACGATTCTGCCGACCGACGGCCGCCGGATGGTGCGGGCGCTGGAGGTCGTGGAACTCACGGGGCGGCCGTTCGCGGCGTCCGCACCCGCGGTGGGTGAGCCCCGGTGGGGCACCCGGATCCTCGGTGTGGACCGCGATACCGCCGAACTCGACCGCCGGATCGCCCAGCGCACCGACACCATGTTCGAGACCGGGCTGGTGGAAGAGGTGCGCGGGCTGGTGGAGCGCGGCCTGCGGGAGGGGCAGACCGCGCGCCGTGCCATCGGATACGCCCAGGTGCTGTCGTTCCTGGACCAGGAATACGACCTGCCCGAAGCCCGCGAGCGCACCTTCATCGGCACCCGCCGCTATGTGCGCCGCCAGCGCTCCTGGTTCCGCCGCGATCACCGGGTGCGCTGGGTGGACGCCGCGAACCCGGCCGCCACCGAGCGGGCGCTGTCGCTGCTGGCAGACTCTGCGGTATCCGATCCGGCACATTCCGGCGTGCCCGATTCCGCAGCGAAGGAGCCGACCCACCCGTGACCCGGCAGATCCACAGCCGCAATGCCGCTGTCCAGGTGTGGACCGCCTACCTCGACAACCGCACCAAACGCACCCGCGACGGCCGGTTCCTGGTGCACGGGGTCCGGCCGATCACCCAGGCGCTGGCCAACGACTGGCCGCTGGAAACCTTGTTGTACCGGCTCGGCGACAATCCGGGCCTGTCGGCCTGGGCGCGCGAAACGCTGGACCGCTGCGGTGCGCCCGCCGTCGGGCTGGCCCCGGAGTTGATGGCCGAACTGGGGGAGAAGAGCGGGGGCGCGCCCGAACTGGTGGCGGTCGCCGAGCAGATTCCGGCCGACCTGGGCGCCTACGAGGCCGGCGACCCCGGTGACGCACCGGTGGTCGTGGTGTTCGACCGGCCCAACTCGCCGGGCAATCTCGGTACCCTGATCCGGTCCGCGGATGCTTTCGGTGTTTCGGCGGTGGTGGTGAGTGGGCACGGAGCCGACCAGTACGACCCGCGCTGCGTGCGGGCGTCCACGGGTTCGTTGTTCTCGATACCGGTGTTCCGGGTGGCCGGGCCCGCGGAGGTGCTCGATTTCCGGGACCGCCAGATCGGCCGGGGTATCCCCACTCGCCTCGTCGGTACCGACGAGCGGGGCGCCCGCGCTGTCTTCGATCAGGATCTGCGGGACGCCACGATTCTGGTCCTGGGCAACGAGACCAGCGGGATGAGCGCCGCGTGGTCGGCCGCCTGCGACGATACGGTGTCCATACCGATGGGCGGCAGCGCCAGCTCACTGAACGCGCCGTCGGCCGCGGCGGTGGCACTGTACGAAATTTCCCGGCAACGCCGGACGTTTGCGAAGTGAGAACTCACGACGAGGAGAACCGACCGACGTGCACAGGGGCGACGACGTGACCACCAGTGGTGCGACGGCCGTGGAATTCACCAAGGGCCACGGCACGCAGAACGATTTCGTGGTCCTTCCGGACCCAGGGGTGCGGTTGGATCTCACCCCCGAGCGGGTCGCGGCGCTGTGCGACCGGCGGCGCGGCCTCGGCGCCGACGGTGTACTGCGCGTCGCGCGCGCCGGTGCGTTGCGGCAGGCCGGTGTGCTGACAGACCTGCCGGCGGGCGTGGGCCCGGACGATTGGTTCATGGACTATCGCAATGCCGACGGTTCGGTCGCCGAGATGTGCGGCAACGGTGTCCGGGTTTTCGCTCACTACCTGGTGTCGCGGGGCCTGGCGGCGGACGAGCGCTTCGTGGTGGGCAGCCGGGCCGGTGCACGCCCCGTCGTGGTGCATTCGGCCGGGCCGGTGCACGGCGAGGTGACGGTCGATATGGGCCCGGTGCAGGTGCTGGGGGAGTCGGCGGCGACGCTGGGGGGCTGGGGCTACACCGGTTTGGGCATCGATGTCGGTAATCCGCATCTGGCGTGCGCCGACAGCACGTTGACGGCCGAGTCGCTGGCGAAACTGGATCTCACGGTGCCGCCCGGATACGACCCGGACATGTTCCCGCGCGGGGTCAACATCGAAATCCTGACCGGCCTCGACGCCGGGCGCGGGGTCGATATGCGGGTGTACGAACGCGGCGTCGGGGAGACCCGTTCCTGCGGTACCGGCACAGTGGCGGCGGCGGCCGCGGCGCTGGCCGCCGATGGTTTCGACCTGGCCGGTGGCACCGGCGAAGTGACCGTGCGGGTGCCCGGCGGGCAGGTGCGGGTCGGGATCGCCGCGGGCGCGGCGTGGCTGCGCGGACCCTCCGAATTGGTAGCGACCGGTGAACTTGCGGCGGAGTGGTGGGCCGCCTAGCCGGGCGCGCGAGGTGTGCTCTGACCCGGTGAACAAGCCCCGGGCCGGAAATTCATATGCGCCGAGCAGCGCATCAGTGGCAGCATGGATGGTGTATGAGAAGAAATGACACGTCCGGGACCAGCGCATGGTCCCCTGAAGCGTTCGACGCGGACTCACTCGAGCACGACGATCGAGATGAGAGCGCCGACGCTACCGATATCAGCGGCGCGGAACGCGGCGACGATGCCGTCGTGCCCGGTCGCCGGGGCGGCTGGACGGCCGACCCCACCACCGGTGAACTCCAGCTCGACGAGCGCAGCGCCTTGCGCCGGGTCGCGGGCCTGTCCACCGAGCTCACCGATATCACCGAGGTCGAGTACCGGCAGCTGCGCCTGGAACGCGTGGTGCTGGTCGGTGTCTGGACCGAGGGCAGTGCCGCGAGCGCGGAGGCGAGTATGGCCGAACTGGCCCGGCTCGCCGAAACCGCGGGCTCGGAGGTGCTCGAAGCACTCATCCAGCGCCGTGACCGGCCCGATCCGGCCACCTACATCGGCTCCGGTAAGGCCGACGAACTGCGGGCGGTGGTGCTGTCCAGCGGCGCGGATACCGTGATCTGCGACGGTGAACTCACGCCCGCACAGCTGACAGCGCTGGAGAAGGTCGTGAAGGTCAAGGTGGTCGACCGGACCGCGTTGATCCTCGATATCTTCGCCCAGCACGCCACCTCCCGCGAGGGTAAGGCGCAGGTCGCACTGGCCCAGATGGAGTACATGCTGCCGCGGCTGCGTGGCTGGGGTGAGTCCATGTCACGGCAGGCGGGTGGCCGGGCCGGCAGCAACGGCGGTGTGGGTCTGCGCGGCCCCGGTGAGACGAAGATCGAAACCGATCGCCGCCGGATCCGCGAGCGGATGGCCAAACTGCGCCGCGAGATCCGGGAGATGAAAACGGCCCGTGACACCAAACGCGCGCGCCGCACCTCCAGCGGTGTGCCGGCGGTGGCGATCGTCGGTTACACCAACGCCGGTAAATCCAGCCTGATGAACGCGTTGACGGGGTCGGGTGTGCTGGTGCAGGACGCGCTGTTCGCCACCCTGGATCCGACCACCCGCCGGGCGCAGCTCGAGGACGGCCGCGAGGTGGTGTTCACCGATACCGTCGGATTCGTCCGGCACCTGCCGACGCAACTGGTCGAGGCGTTCCGGTCCACGCTGGAGGAGGTCACCGGCGCCGATCTGCTGCTGCATGTGGTGGACGGTTCCGATGCGCTGCCGATGGAACAGATCAAGGCGGTGCGTGAGGTCGTCACCGATGTGGTGCGGGAGTCCGGGAATCCGGCGCCGCCGGAACTGCTCGTGGTCAACAAGATCGACGAGATCGATCCGGTGGAGCTGACCCGGTTGCGTGCGATGTTGCCGCAGGCCGAATTCGTTTCCGTGCACAAGGATCTCGGTATCGACCGGTTGCGTACCCGGCTGGGCGAGGTGCTCGGCGGCTTGGATGTGGAAGTCAGTGTGCTGCTGCCGTACAACCGCGGCGATCTGCTGGCCCGCATCCATGCCGACGGCCGGATCGAGCACTCCGAGCACACCGAGCAGGGCACCCGGGTGCAGGCGAAGGTGCCGCGGGCGCTCGCCGCCGCGTTGTCCGGGTACGCCCATGCGGGAGCCGCCGGAGTGTGACCGGTTGCCGGCGCGCGACGGCGCCGCCGGCTCTCGCGGTAAAAGTGTGGGATCTCGCATATCCGGGTGTGATATCCGCTGATGTCGATTCACAATCAATATCAATCGACTTCAGGAGGGATTCATGGGATACACGGGCGGCCGCCCTGCCGGCGGGGGCCGGCACCGCGACCATTCGGCAGCACCGCGGCTGAGTGACGGTGCGCCGCTGTCGGTCGAGCTGAGCGATACCGATCTCCGGATGCTGGAAGCGCTGCTGTCGCCGGTGCGGATGTGGAGCGACCCGCGGTTCTTCGGTTTGTCGAATATCCCCGAGTCCGGGCCGGCGCTGCTGGTCTCCAACCACAACCTGCTCGGCATGATCGACGCCCCGCTGCTCCTGCCGGAGGTGCTGCGCCGGCGTGGCCGGCTGATCCGCGGGCTGGCCGAGAACGTGCTCATCCGGGTTCCGGGGGTGCGGCATCTGCTACACCACTACGGTTCGGTGCGCGGTACCCGGGAGAACTGCCGGACCCTGCTCGAACACGGGGAGACGGTGATCGTTTTCCCCGGCGGCGGTCGTGAGGCGATCCGCCGTAAGGGGGAGAAGTACGCGCTGCGCTGGGAGGGCCGCACCGGTTTCGCGCGGATGGCGATCGAATGCGGGGCGCCGATCCTGCCGGTGGCGATGATCGGTATCGACGATGCCTACGACATCATCGCCGACAAGGACGATCTCTTGCTGCGTCCGTTGCGCCGGCTGGTCGAGTCGCTCGGTATCCATACCGAGCTCACCCCGCCGTTGGTGCGCGGTGTGGGGCTCACCGCGATCCCGCGGCCGGAGCGGTTCTATTTCTCGGTGGGCACACCGATCGATCCGGAGCCGTGGCGCGGGGCACACGATCTGGACGAGGCCGCGGAGCAACTCTCCCTGGTTGTGCAGAAGGCGGTCCGGGAGGAACTGACCTTCCTGCTCGCCGAACGCGACCGCGACCGCGGCCGGACCCTCACCGGCCGGTTGCGCGAGCTGCTCCCGGTCTGAGTGATCAGCCCTCACAGGGCGCCGCTGTGAATGGCCCGGCGGTGTGTCGATCGCAGTCGGAACTGGTGCACCAGCGAATTCGGGGAGTGAAGTAAACAACGGTTCACACTCCGGGTACGGTGGATCACAGCGACGGGCCGGTGCGGCCCCGTCGGAGTGTTCACTAGGAGGTAGGTGTGGAGCGCACACTGTTCGAACCCGAGCACGACCTGTTCCGGGAGTCGTACCGCAAGTTTCTCGAGACGCATGTGGCGCCGTTCCACGACCAGTGGGCGGAACAGGGTGTAGTCGATCGTTCCGTCTGGCTCGAGGCCGGCAAACAAGGTTTCCTCGGCATGGCGATGCCGGAGGAATACGGCGGCGGTGGCGTGAAGGACTTCCGCTACAACTCGATCATCACCGAGGAAACGGTCCGCGGGCAGTACTCCGGTCTCGGCTTCTCGCTGCACAACGACGTCATCGCGCCCTATCTGCTGGAACTGGCCAACGAGGAACAGAAGAAGCGCTGGCTGCCGAAGTTCTGTTCCGGCGAACTCATCACCGCCATCGCCATGACCGAACCCGGCACGGGTTCGGACCTGCAGGGCATCAAGACCCGCGCGGTGCGCGACGGTGACGACTGGGTGCTCAACGGCGCCAAAACCTTCATCACCAACGGCATCAACTCCGATATCGTCATCGTGGTTGCCCAGACCGACCCCGAAAAGGGCGCGATGGGCTTCAGCCTGCTGGTGGTCGAGCGCGGGATGCCGGGCTTCGAACGTGGCCGCAACCTCGACAAGCTCGGGCTCAAGGCGCAGGACACGGCCGAGCTGAGTTTCACCGATGTCCGGGTGCCCGCCGCCAACCTGCTCGGTCAGGAAGGCATGGGTTTCATCCACCTGATGCAGAACCTGCCGCAGGAGCGGCTGTCGATCGCCGTCATGGCGGCCGCGGCGATGGAAACCTGCCTGGAATACACCTGCCAGTACGTCCGTGATCGCAAGGCGTTCGGCAAACCGATCGGCGCGCTGCAGAACACCCGCTTCGTGCTGGCCGAACTGGCGACCAAGACCACCGCGGTGCGCGTGCTGGTCGATCGCTGCATCACGGAACTGAACGCCGGCACGCTGTCGGTCGAGGACGCGGCCATGGCCAAGTGGTGGAGCACCGAGGAACAGGTCGCGCTGATCGACCGCTGCCTGCAGCTGCACGGCGGCTACGGCTATATGCGCGAATACCCGATCGCCCAGGCGTATCTGGACGCGCGGGTGCAGACGATCTACGGCGGCACCACCGAGATCATGAAGGAAATCATCGGGCGCAGCCTGAAGCTCTCCTGATCGGACTCCTCCGCCGACCGGGCGAATCCGTCCGATCGGCAGAGCGGTTGCCTGCCCGGCCCGGTAGCTCCCTTGACGGAGCTACCGGGCCGGCCTGCGTTCGGAGGGTGGCGCGCGGGTCGCCGGGTTCGAGCGCTGGGGCAGCCGGGCCCCGAGACCCGGTGGGAGACAGGTTTACCGCGCCTCGTGGGCGCCACGGAGTGGGTCCGCACAGGATGTGGCCTCACCCGACAATGGTTATTTGATTCATTTGTGTTCTCTGTACCAAATTTCTCGAACTCCGTCCCGCGGCTTGCGAGTGCGTGCTACACAGGTGCTTCCGTTCGGCCCACCAGGAGAAGAGCACCGTGATCGTCGGCATTCGCTCCCGCCACCCGTCCCGGCTCCAGCGAATCGGCCGGCCGGTCGCCGCGTTCGCGGCCGCCTGCCTGCTCGCCGTACCGGGTGCCGCCCAAGCGGATCCGGTACTGCCGGTACCGTTCGGCGCGGAAGCCACCCGCGCGGCGGTCACGCACTACAGCGATCCGGTTTCCGCCCCGCCCGGTGCGAACGACTGGAATTGCCGGCCCGGCACACACCATCCGGAGCCTGTCGTCCTGCTGCACGGGTACACCGCGAGTCAGGCCGGTAACTGGCAGACCCTCGCCCCCTTGCTCGTGAACAACGGGTACTGCGTGTTCTCCCTGACCTACGGGCTCGGCGCGGCGGCGGACCCGGCGACACCGGGCGGTACGGAGGTCCGGGTATCCGCGGAACGGGATGTGGCGCCGTTCGTGGAGCGGGTGCTCGAGGCCACGGGTGCCGAACGGGTGCATCTGGTGGGGCATTCGATGGGTACCGTGGCCGCGCGGTACTACACCGCGGTGCTCGGCGGCGCCGCACAGGTTGCCCGTTCGGTGAACATCGCCCCGCTCAACCAGGGGACCGATGTGCTGGGCGCGGCCACCATGACCGATATCGCCGAGAAGCTGGGCGTGGCCGACCTCGTCGAACGTGCCGCGCTCTCCCTCGGCTCCACCCCGGGTGGTAACGACCTGCTGCGCGGCTCGGACCTGATGGACGAGCTCGCGGCGGCCGGCTTCCCGGAAAACGTGGCCTACACCTTTCTCATGACCCGCTACGACGAACTGGTCGTCCCCTACACCAGCGGTAGGGGTCCCGTGGCGTCGAACATCACCAATATCGTCGTGCAGGACCACTGTCCGGACGCGCTGTTCGAGCATTTCACCGCCGCATCCGATCCCGTGGTCGCGCAGTACGTGCTCGCCGCGCTGGATCCGGCTGGGGGTGCCGCGATCGATTGCGCCGGGCGGCCTCGCAACAGCTGACACCGACACGCGCGGGGGCACGTTCCTTGCCGAACGTGCCCCCGCGGTGTCCGCGCACGGACCGGTCAGGTACTGACGATGAATTCCTCTTTCGCCTTGTTGTCGAAGTAGGCCTTCGTCTCGCGGTAGACCAGCGGCGAGAGGATCAGCAGGCCGATGAGGTTCGGCAGTGCCATCAGGCCGTTGGCCACATCGGAGAACACCCAGACCGTGTCCAGCTCCCGGGTGGCGCCGACGAAAACCACCAGGATGAACACGATCCGGTACGGCAGCACCAAGGCATTCCCGAACAGGAACTCGATGCAGCGGTCGCCGTAGTACGACCAGCCGAGGATGGTGGAGAAGGCGAAGAAGATGATGCTGATCGTCACGATCACACTGCCCCAGGTGCCGGGCAGCGCCTCGGCGAATGCTTCGGCGGTGTAGGTCGCCGGTGAGGCATCGGTTTTCCAGACCCCGGTCACCACGATCACCAGGCCGGTGAAGGACACCACCACCAGCGTATCGATGAAGGTCTGGGTCATCGACACCAGCGCCTGCCGTACCGGGTGGGTGGTCGACGCGGCGGCCGCGGCGATACCACCGGTACCGAGCCCGGACTCGTTGGAGAAGATGCCCCGGGCAACGCCGTACTGAATGGCCGCGGCGACACCTGCGCCGACGAAGCCGCCGGTCGCCGCGGTTCCGGTGAAGGCGTCGGAGATGATCTCACCGATGGCCGCGGGCAGATCCTCGATGCGGAAGATCAGCACGGCGAGCGCGCCCAGGATGTAGAGCACGATCATCACCGGCACGAAGACACTGGCCACCCGGCCGATCCCCTTGATACCGCCCAGGATGACCGCGGCGGCCAGGACGGTGATGATCAACCCGGTGACCCAGGTCTGCACATTCCATTCCGATTCGATATTCGCCGCGACCGTATTGGCCTGCGTCATATTGCCGATACCGAAAGAGGCGACCACACCGGCCACGGCGAAGAAGCCGCCGAGGAAGATACCGACCGGACCTTTGATGCCCTGCCGGAGATAGTGCATCGGCCCGCCGGCCTGCTTACCGGCGGCGTCGGTACGGCGGAAGCGCACACCCAGGAACGCCTCGCTGTACTTGGTGGCCATACCGACCAGGCCGGTCACCCACATCCAGAACACCGCGCCCGGGCCACCCAGCGAGATGGCGGTGGCGACACCGGCGATATTGCCCACGCCCACGGTGGCCGCCAGCGCGGTCGACAAGGCCTGATAGTGCGAGATATCACCTTCGGCGTCCGCGTCGCTGCGATCGAGGAAACCGAGCCGGAACGCGAGCGTGAACCGGCGCAGCTGAATACCGCGCAGCAGCACGGTCAGGTACAGCCCCGTCAGCAGGAGCAGCGGGATCAGCAGCCAGGGACCCCAGATGAAGTCACTGGCATTGCCGAGAAACTCGTCGAACCCGTCCATATAAGAGAAAACCGCCTCGTAGTACGGACCGTAGCCGGCGTCGCGCCACGGTCACCGGGTCACCGGCGCATCGCCGCTGATATTTCGGTTGGCATTCAACCATCCCGGCGCGACCTCGGTGCGATGAGTGCGTGGCGAGGCATATCGGACACGTATTTATCAATGTCTCGAAATGCCAGGTCGCCGGCGGCCGAGGTCCCGAGTGCATGCAAATCGCCACGCTGTCCAGGGGGATTGCCGGGACCTCGGCGTCAGGGCCCGCGCCGTTGTGCACGGTGCCGGTTTCAGAAACTGCCGGTCCCCGCTTTCCTCCCCGGTCCGGTGACCAGCGGCAGGTCGAGTGTTGTGCGTATGCCGGGTGCCGCCGCCACCACCGCGGGGACAGCGTTGACCACGCGCATCGCGGTCGCCACCAGACCTGCGTGATTGTGGTCGCCGGTCGCGCTGGAGAGACGGATATCCATGTGGTAGTTCGGCTCACCGGTGATCTCGACCCGGTAGGAGCCGCCCTCCTGCGCCGGCTGCGGCCACTCGGGTGCCAGATCGGCGCGCAACCGGGTGACATGCTCGAGCACCGTGACCACTTCGTCGCCCACCATGCCGCGGACCTCGAAACGCACCCCGGCGGTGGTACCGGCGGTGATCGGGCCCGCCGCGATCTCGAAATCCTCCGGCGCGGGAATCCGCTCGTGGGTTTCGGTGACGGCGTCCAGTTCCACCCCGAGCCCCGCCGCCAGCTGCCGCACCACACTGCCCCAGGCCAGCGACAGCACTCCCGGCTGCAGCAGCATGGGAGTTTCGTCGAGCGGTTTGCCGAAGCCCATGATGTCGAACATCACCGCCGCGTTGTCGTAGGTGGCGTAGTCGACGATCTCCATACAGCGGATCCGGTCGACCCGCCGGCAGGTGCCCGCGAGGGCCAGCGGGAGCAGGTCGTTGGCGAACCCGGGATCGATACCGTTGACGAAAATGGATGCGCCGCCCGCCGCCGCGGCTTCCTCGATCGGGCGCAGCAGATCCTCGGGCAGCACGTGCCACGGGTATTGCAGGAACACCGGCGCGCTCGCCGCGACGTTCACGCCCGCCGAAAGGATGTCCCGCAGATCGGCCAGCGCCTCCACGAGCCTGTTGTCGGTCATCGCCGTATAAACCACGACGTCGGGTTTCGCGGCGAGCAGCGCCGCGGAATCGGTGGTCGCCAGGACGCCGGTGCGGAGATCGAGGCCGGCGAGTTCACCGGCATCCCGGCCTGCTTTCTCATCGCTCGAGACGTGAACACCGACCAGTTCGAGCCGTGGGTCGTCGATGATTCCGGCCAGGGCGTGCTTACCGACATTGCCGGTGCCCCAATGCACTACGCGATAGGTCACGGTGTTCTCCTCACAGGTCCGGGATCGGGATATCGAGATTCGGCGCGATCAGCCCGCCGTCGGTTTCGATGACTTTGCCGGTCAGATAACCACCGGCCGGGGACGCCAGGAACAGGGCGGTGGCCGCGATATCGGCCGGATCGCCGATCCGGCGCAACGGCGTCGCCTTCTCCAGGGCGCCCCGCAGGTTGTCGTCCGCGGCGACGATCTCCAGGGAGGAGGTCGCGATGGAACCGGGGGCGATGGCGTTGACCCGGATCCGCGGGCACAGATCCATCGCGGCCAGCCGGGTGTAGTGCGCCAGCGCGGCTTTGGCGGTGCCGTAGGCGGCGAACGCCCGGCCCGGGAGCCGGCCCATCGTCGAGGTGATATTGATGATCGAACCGCCGCCGGCGGTGTCCAGCATGAGGGGGACGGCCGCCCGGACCAGGGCGTGCGCGTTGGCGACATTGAAATCGAACGCCTGCGTCAGATTGTCCGGGGAGGTGTCGAGCAGGGGTTTCGGCAGCGCGCCGCCGACATTGTTGACCACGATATCGAGCCGGCCGAACTCCGCGGCGGCGGCTTCCGCCAGCGCCGCGCAGGCCGCGGGGTCGGCGAGGTCGGCCGCCACGATATGCGCCCGGCGGCCGAGTTCGCGGACCTGTCCGGCGACCGATTCGAGATCGGATTCGGTACGCGCGGCGATCACGACGTCCGCGCCGGCCTCGGCGAAACCCAGGGCGATCGCGGCCCCCAGACCGCGGCCGGCGCCGGTCACCACGGCTACCCGGTCGTCGAGCCGGAACCTGTCCAGAATCATGGTCTTCTCCTGAGGTCGACTAGGCTGATGACGACTATTCGACGAAGTACCAACGAATAGTCGATGCAGTGTAGGGCCCGGCAGCGCGGGCGACAAGGGAGCGGTGACAGATGGCGGCATCGGGTTCCCCGCCCACCCGGCGGGTGGTGGCGGTGGTCGAGCTACTCCGGGAATCGCCCCGGGCGCGTACGGTGTCCGAGATCGCCGACGCGCTGTCACTGGCCCGCGCCACGGTGACCGCCGTACTCGCCGAACTGTCCGTGGCGCAGTGGGTCGTGCGCGACGCGAGCCGCGCCTACCGGCTGGGGCCGGCCTTGACGCGGCTCACCACCGCGGAAACCCCGGGTACCGACGCGGCCGTGGGTGCGGAACTGGCGGCCCTGGCGGAGGCGGCCGGATGTGGGGCGACGCTGAGCCGGATCGCCGGCGACCGACTCACCCTCGTCGCCAAACAGTACGCCAACGCGCCGGTCGTGCCCGGATTGTCGGTGGGACAGTCGATCCCGCTGGCGTATCCGGCCGGTGCCGCGGTGATGCCGTGGCGGCCGGCCGCCGAACGTGACCGCTGGCTCGGCTCGGCGAGGAACCAGGCCGGAGCCCGCGAGCTGCTGGATTTCGTTACCGCGTACGGATTCGCCATGTTCCGGCCCGAGGACGACGACGCCGGACTGGTCGACGTGCTCACCGAACTCCTCGGCGCGCTCGGTGCCGAACTCCTGCAGCCGGCGCTGCGCGCGAAACTCTTGCGTCAGCTCGCCCGGCTGACCGCACGCGCCTACACCGCGGCGGATCTCGAAGCGCCGCACGCGCTTCCGGTGAGCTACATCTCCGCACCGGTGTACCGGGGCGCGGAAACGCCCTACGAAGTGCAGTTGGGTCCGCTGCGCGCGGAGGTGGGACCGGCCGACCGGGCACGTTATGCCCGGCTCATCCGGGCGGGAGCCCGTGCGGTTTCGGCGGCGTTCGAATGGGGCGGCCCGCGGGATACCGAAACCACCCGGACAGCGGGTCGCCGAGCGCATCGCTGAGGATCATTGAATCTGCGCGCGTTCGGCGCCACCGGGATGCGCTGCTGTCCGGACTGTTGCCCACGGGGACCGGCCGCTCCGGCGCGGCCCGCGCCGAGGTGTCCGGTCAGGCGCGGGTCGCGGTAGGCCGACCCGTCGGCGGGGCTGTGTCAGGAGGCTTCGCCGGTATCACCGCTCAGCGCGCCGGCGGCGTCGGTGGATCTGCGTCCGAAAGGAGCCCGGCAACAGCTTCCGGGGTCCACTGTCCCGCCGCGCCCGGGCGGCTGGCCAGGTAGCCGGCGGTCTCGGTGACCGACCAGCGATGCGCCGCGCGCAGTCCGATGCCGATCCGGCGGAGATACGCCGGTGCGGGCGGGTTACCGGGCAGGTCGCGCCACCTGCGGCCGGCTGTGCAGGTAACGATGGGTACGCCCTGAAAAGAGCCGGGACACACCAGGGTTTCGTAACGACCGGGGCCGAGGTGGGCGCGGCCGGTCCGCAGGACCTCGGTCAGATCGAGGTCGGTACCCGCGGGGCGGTACATCTCCTGCGCGGCGATATCACTGAACTGGCCCCGGGTGAGCAGATATGCGTGCGCCGGAGTTTCGGCGGGCGTCGCCGGATCGTAGAAGGCGCGCCCGCCGGACCAGATCGCCGAGCGGGTCGCGAAATAGAGCAACCCGGGCAGGACCATGCCGATCGACCGCGCGGGCGGAGTCCGGTCCCGGCAGCCGCGCAGCGGCGACCGGCCGGAGACGGACTCGCTCGCAGGCGTGGTGACCGGTGCGCCGACGGCGCCATCGGGAACATCACCGGACAGATAGCAGCCCAGCCGGTCCGGATTCGCATTCGACCCGTAGGCCGCGTACCACACCAGGCCGGGTGTGGCCGCGAGATCGGCATCGGTGCGTGGCCTCGCGACGACAACGGTCTGCCTGCTCAACGGTTCTCACCACCTCGCTCCGGTATCCCGCGGTGAGCGCCGTGTACACCCGCGCACCGTGCCACGCCGGTCCGCTCAGATCTTGCGGATCACCGTCACGACCTTGCCCAGGATCCGGGCGTCGTTACCCGGGATCGGCTCGAACAGCGGGTTGTGCGGCATCAGCCAGACATCCTTACCGCTGCGCTTGAAAGTTTTGACGGTGGCCTCGCCGTCGAGCATGGCCGCGACGATATCGCCGTTGTCGGCCACGTTCTGCTGCCGGACCACCACCCAGTCACCGTCGCAGATGGCGGCGTCGACCATGGATTCACCGACGACCTTCAGCAGGAACAGCGATCCGTCGCCGACCAGTTCACGCGGGAGCGGGAACACATCCTCCACGGCCTGTTCGGCCAGGATCGGGCCACCGGCGGCGATGCGACCCAGCACCGGGACGTAGGTGGGGACGGGCTGGTCTGTGCCGCCGTCCTCGGCGCGTGCGACGGTGTCGGCGGCGACCGCGCCGTCGGCAGGAGCCAGGGTCGTCACCGAACGCACGGCCTCGTCCATTCCGCGGACGTCCACGGCGCGGGGGCGGTTGGGGTCGCGGCGCAGATAGCCTTTGCGCTCCAGTGTGCGCAGCTGGTGGGCGACCGACGAGGTCGAGTTCAGCCCCACGGCGTCGCCGATCTCGCGGATGCTGGGCGGATAGCCGCGCATGCTCACCGAGGATCGGATCACGTCGAGCACCTTGCGCTGACGCACGGTGAGATCCGCCCCGGTCGCCACCGGTTCGGGGCCGGCACCGATATCGGCTCCGTCACCCGTGTCGTCTGATTGGCTCACCACAACCGCCCTTTCTCGTCGGTCTTCGCGTCCGGCGGACCACTCCTGGTGGTGGCTCCGCGCCGGAGGTGCCCGAAGTTCATACCGTGGCAGTGAATCTAGTCCGAGCGTTGCGATCTATCAAACATCTGTTCGAGGTATGTCCGGCGTTGCTACTGACAACGGCTCCTTCGCATGGTAGAAATTCGAACATCAGTTCGTCGAACATTTGATCGAATCCAGCCGAGGTTCCGCGAAGCGACCAGCACGGAGGTCCATCCGATGAACACTGCGATCAGCGTGACCGGCACCGGTGCGTGGGAAGACGCCACCGCACGTCCGGCACTCGTTCCGATCCCGCCGGGGGAGACCGGAACGGGGCATCCGGATGGTGGCGGGTCACCGATGCCGGTCGCCGGCCGTGCCGCCCGGCCCTGTACCGGGATGGCACGGCCGGCGGCGGGGTCCGGCGGTCGTGCGGTAGTGGGATCGCGTTCCGGCACGCAGGCGGGCGCACCAGGCCGTCGTCGCGCCGCTGCCCGCGTGGAACCCGTGCGGTCCCCGGCTCGCCGGGGCCCTGCGGTCGCGCCTGTTCCGGACGAGCTCGTCCAGCGCGCCCGCGCCGGTTTCGCGGCGACGGCCCTTACGGCAGTGATCACGGCCGCCGTCGTGACCGGTTTCCTCGCCCTCGCGCATCTGCGGGCACCCGAACCCCAACCTGCCCCCGTTCCGGCCGGAATACCGGCCGTGGCGGTGCCGCCGGCCGCCGGCGCGGGATCCGGGATCCGGTAGCTCGTGGCCGGGTCCAGGCGCGGTCCCGGGGTGAGCGAAACCACGGCACACCCCGTGCCGGTATCCTCGATGTGTTATGCAGATGAGCCGGTGCCTGCCACCGGCCCACCCGGCACCGGGCAGCCACCCGGTGCCAGCGCTCGCCGGACCCGCGACCGCCGCCGGTTCGGCCGCGAGCGTTCGCAGCGACGAAGGACCCCGGATGCATTGCCCGTACTGCCGACACCCCGACTCCCGGGTCGTCGACTCGCGACTGGCCGACGAGGGCGCCGCCATTCGCCGCAGACGCTCATGCCCCGAATGCGGCCGTCGCTTCACCACCGTGGAAACGGCGATCCTGTCGGTCGTCAAACGCAGCGGGGTCACCGAACCCTTCAGCCGGGAGAAGGTCATCCGCGGGGTGCGCCGGGCCTGTCAGGGCCGCGAGGTCGACGACGACGCGCTGAACTTGCTGGCCCAGCAGGTGGAGGACGCGGTGCGGGCCAAGGGATCGCCCGAGGTGCCGAGCCATGAGGTCGGCCTGGCGATACTCGGGCCGCTACGCGAGTTGGACGAGGTGGCGTACCTGCGTTTCGCCTCGGTGTATCGATCGTTCACCTCGGCCGAGGATTTCGAACGCGAGATCCGGGAGATCCGCCGGGCGCGTGCCGCGGTAGTCGGCGGCGAGTGATCCGGTGCAGCCGCCGGGTGGGTATCCGCTCGGCGTTGCACAACGTTCGCCGGGGCACCCGCTGTACGTATGTGGTCGTGTAGGAGTCGGGTCGGCTCTCTGCGACGTCGGCGGGATATGCGCCGACCGGCCGCTGCGGTCCGGCGGCGACGGTGCTGAAGACCAGGGCACTCTTACCGGACCGGAGACTCCGGAGCCCCGCGCATCGGGTCGATTCCTCCGCACCGCACAGCCGCAGAGGGATTCGGTGCCGTGGGCCGGAGCACCCGGAACCGCACGGCGTCGGCTGTGATCAGCGCCGAATAGCGGCGGCCGCCTTCTGAATCCTCTTCACCGACACCGGATACGGGGTGCCGAGCCGCTGCGCGAACAGGCTGACCCGTAGTTCCTGGATCATCCACCAGAGCTCGGTGACCTCCGGCGCGGACCGCCGCGATTCCGGTAATCCGGCGAGCAACTGGTTGTAGACGGTGACCGCCGCGTCGACCTCCGCCATGGCACGGCGGTCGCGATCGGCCGAACCGGGCAGTGCCGCCAGCCGTTCGGCGGCGCCCCTGAGGTAGCGGGGGAGTTCCCGCAACCGCCCCGGGCCCCACTCCGAGACGAATCCGTCGAAAACGAGGTCTGCCAGCTGATCGCGGACATCGGCGGCGATATCGGATTCCCGCACCCCCGGGAGCGCGGCCGAAACCTCATGGGCCGCGGCCAGCACCGGAACCAGCAGGCGGACCAGGCGGGCCACCACGTCGTTGAATTTCGGCCGGATCGCCGCCACGAGCCGATCGAATCGATCCGGGTCGCGTACCGGTCCGCCGGCGGCGGCGATGAGCTGGTCGGCGGCCGCGGCGCGGCAATCCTCGACGAGTGCGTCCACCGAGCCGTACGGATTCTGGCTCAGCACCAGCCGATCCGCCGGTGACAGGCCCGCGGTGACCGCACGCACCGAGGTCGGGATCGCGGCCAGCACCAAGGCGCGGGTCCCGGCGCGCATGGCGCGCGCCTGTTCGGCGGGTGTTTTCAGTACCCGGACCGCCACACCGCCGGCTTCCGGAACCAAGGCGGGATACCCGGTGATCGGCTGGCCGCCGACCTCCCGGCGCACCGTGGCCGGCAGCGCACCCAGCGATTCCGAGGTCCATACGGTGGCCGGTGCCCGCTCGGCACCCGCGGTGGCCGCGGCCACCGACGCCGAAACCTGGTCGGACAGCCTGGTTCTGAGCTCGGCGAGGCTTTTGCTGGTATCCAGGACCCGGCCGTCGGTATCGACGGCGGCGAAGGTCATCCGGAGGTGGTCGGGTAACGCCGCCGGGTCCAGATCGGCCGGGGCGATGGGTGTTGCGGCCAGCCGGGTGAGTTCCCGAGCCAGTCCGGTGCGCAACGGCTCCGCGCGGGGAGTGAGTGCCGCGAGCGCGGCCGCGGCGAAATCCGGGGCCGGTACCACGGCCCGCCGCAGGTGTTTGGGCAGAGTCTTGATCAGGCCGGCGGCGAGTTCCGCGCGCATACCGGGCACCAGCCAATCGAAGCCGACCGCCCGGACGTGGGCCAGTTGAGCGACGGGAATCCGCACCGTCACACCGTCGTCGGCCTGTCCCGGCTCGAACTGGTAGGTGAGCGGGAAGGACAGCTCGCCCTGGCGCCAGGTGTCGGGGAACGCGGCCGGGTCGAGCCGGTCGGCGCCTTCGTTGACCACGGCGTCGATGGTGAAATCGAGCTGGTGCGGGTCCTCTCGGCGGGCCGTTTTCCACCAGGTGTCGAAATGCCGGACCGAGACGATATCGGCCGGGACACGCCGATCGTAGAACTCGAAGAGCACCTCGTCGTCGACCAGGATGTCGCGCCGCCGGGCCCGGTGCTCCAGGTCGGCGATATCCTCGAGCAGCGAACGGTTGCGATGGAAGAACTCGTGCCGCGTCTGCCATTCGCCCTGGACGAGGGCATGCCGCAGGAACAGCTCCCGGGTGATTTCCGGATCGATCCGGCCGTAGTCGACCGGCCGGCCGGTGACCAGCGGGACACCGTAGAGGGTCACCCGTTCGTAGGCGCGGGCGGTACCGCGCTTCGACGACCAGTGCGGTTCGGAGTAGGTGCGTTTCACCAGATCCCCGGCGAGCCGTTCGGCCCATTCGGGTTCGATCCGCGCCGCCATCCGGCCCCACAGCCGCGACGTTTCCACCAGCTCCGCCGCCATCACCCAGCGCGGCGGTTTCTTGGCCAGCGCCGAGCCGGGGAAGATCATGAATTTGGCATTGCGCGCGCCCAGGAATTCCCGGGATTCGGCCTCGCGGACACCGATATGCGACAACATCCCGGACAACAGCGCCTGGTGGATCGCGGTCGGATCCCACGGGTCGGTATCCGGAGTCATCTCGTCGACCGGGCGCGGGCCCTGCGCCCGGATCGCGACGACTGCGATCTCGCCACCGCCGCCGCCCGAGTCCCCTGCGGGCTTCCCCGGACGGTCGCCGCGTCGCCGCCGGGAACGGGCGGGAGCGTCGGCGTTCTCACCCCGGACCGGCCGGGGCGAGCCCGCTTCGGCGCTGCGATCGTGGAGCGACCAGCCCATGCCTTTGGTGATGGTGCGCAACTGACCGTAGAGGTCCTGCCACTCCCGGATCCGCAGATAGTGCAAGAACTCTTCCCGGCACATCCGGCGGAACCGGTTGGCCGACAAGGCCCGCCGCTGACCGGAGAGGTACTCCCACAGCCGCAGATAGGCCAGGAAATCCGAATTCGGCACGCTGAATCGGGCATGCGCGGTATCGGCGGCCTGCTGCTGATCGGCCGGTCGCTCGCGGACATCCTGGATCGACAGTGCCGCCACGATCACCAGCACATCGGCCAGGCAGCCCGTGCGGTGCGCCTCCACGAGCATCCGGCCCATCCGCGGGTCCACGGGCAGCCGTGCCATTTCCCGCCCGGTGGGGGTGAGTGTATGGCCGGATTCCGACCGTCTCTCGACCCGGCGTCCCGGCTCGCCGTTCTGCCCCGGGTCCGGTGTTCCGGCCGCCGGTGTGCCGGCCTCGTCGCCGGTCGCCGCGACGGCGCGGTCGCCGGCGGGGCCGGTGTCCGCGGATTCCCCGTCCCCGCCGGAGTGCGCGGCGCCCGACCCGGGCGCACGCCGGACCAGTGCGCCCAGCTCCTCGAGCAGGGCGACGCCGTCGCGGACCGCCCGGTTGTCGGGAGCTTCGACGAAGGGGAACCGCTCGATCGCGCCGAGCCCGAGGGAAGTCATCTGCAGGATGACTGCGGCGAGGTTGGTGCGCAGGATCTCCGGATCGGTGAAGGCCGGCCGCGCGTCGAAATCGTCCTCGGAGTACAGGCGGATACAGATACCGTCGGCCACCCGGCCGCAGCGGCCGGAACGCTGCCGGGCGGAGGCCTGTGATATCGGCTCGATCGGCAGCCGCTGCACCTTCGTCCGCATCGAATATCGCGAGATCCGTGCGGTGCCGGGGTCCACGACATAACGGATCCCGGGCACCGTCAGCGAGGTTTCGGCGACATTGGTGGCCAGCACCACCCGCCGCCCGCTGTGCGGGGCGAAGACGCGATGCTGTTCGGCCGCCGACAGCCGCGCGTAGAGCGGCAGGATCTCGGTGCGGGGAAGTTTCAGGTCGGCCAGGGCGTCGGCGGTATCGCGGATCTCCCGCTCGCCGGACAGGAACACCAGCACATCGCCGTCGCCCTCGGCGAACAGTTCGACCACGGCATCACAGATGGCGTCCACCGGATCCCGGTCCACCGCGCGGTCCTCGTCGTCCTCGGTATCCGCCACGGCCGGCAGCGCGAGCGGGCGGTACCGGATCTCGACCGGATACGAGCGCCCGGAGACTTCCACGATCGGCGCCGGGTTACCGGCCGCGTCGGCGAAATGCCGGGCGAACAGATCGGGGTCGATGGTGGCCGAGGTGATGATGATCTTGAGGTCCGGCCGCCGCGGCAAGAGCTGCTTCAGATACCCCAGCAGGAAATCGATATTGAGGCTGCGTTCGTGCGCCTCGTCGATGATGATCGTGTCGTAGGCGCGCAACAGCCGGTCGCGCTGGATCTCCGCCAGCAGGATGCCGTCGGTCATCAGTTTGACCAGGGTGTGCTCGGCGGCCTGATCGGTGAAGCGCACGGTATAGCCGACCGCGTCGCCCAGCTCGGTGTCGAGCTCGGTGGCGATCCGCTCCGCGACCGTACGGGCCGCCAGCCGGCGGGGCTGGGTGTGCCCGATCGCGCCGCGGATACCCCGGCCCAGTTCCAGGCAGATCTTCGGGATCTGGGTGGTCTTGCCCGACCCGGTCTCCCCGGCGACGACCACCACCTGGTTCGCGGCGATGGCGGCGGCGATATCGGCGCGCCGCGCCGTCACCGGAAGCTGTTCCGGGTAAGTGATGGCGGGCAGCGCGGCGCGACGGGCCGCGACCCGCTGTTCGGCGGCGGTGATCTCCGATTCGATCCGGGTGAGATCGCCACCGCGACCCCGGTCGAGCTGTTTACGCAGCCGATGTTCGTCGCGGAGGGTGAGTGAGGCCAACCGGGTACGAAGCTCCCGGTGCGTGACGGCAGTCCTGGTCATTGCGTTGACCAGGGTAACGAAGTCCAGAGTCGCCGCCCTCGGCGGTCGCGGCCGGATACGGCCCGGCGCCACCGGGGATGCGGCGGGATGCCTGCCGGCCGGTGCCGCGCGCTTCGGTCGGTCCGGTGGGTTGTCGCGCGCGGCGTGAGCGTGGGCCGGGGTTTCGGCGCCCGAAACCGTTCCCGGGCCGGCGGCGTCGTGGGACCATGTCCGGGGCGCGTCCTTCGTGAAAGGTAGTGTGGCATGGTTGATTTCGTTTCCGGCCACGCTGTGGTCCGGGCCGGTGCGGCGCTGGCCTTCCTGATCGCGGGTGCGCTGGTGCTGACCCGGGTGGCGCGCCGTCCGGTGCACGCAGGTGCGCGGTGTACCACCACCGGTTGCGCCGGCCCGGCCGGCGATCACGAAGCCGACGCGGCGCATCTGCTCATGTGCGCCGTGATGCTTGTCATGGTGCTGTTCCCCACCGCGCCACATGCCCATGCCCTGCACGGTGTGCTGCTGGCGATGACGCTGGTCCTCGCCCTGCTACTGGCCGGCCGGCTCGCCGGACGGGACCGGACCCGTCCGGGGGACGCCGGCCCGCTCGGTTACCACTTGCTGGCGGCCGTGGTGATGCTGGTGTCCATGTCGGGGCATTCCGCCGGAGGGCACGGTGCGGAGCCGGGTGCCGTGCCGGTAATCCTCGCCCTGGTGTTCCTGGCGGATGCGATCGCGGTGACGGTAACCGCGCGGTCCGGCGGCCGCCTGTGGTGGGCGGCGCATCCGGCGGCCGCCGGATGCGCATGGCCGGCCGGGGTCCTGCCGCACGTCGTCATGGACCTGGGCATGGCGTACATGCTGCTGCCCGGTGCGCTCGGCTGAGCTGCCCGGCCGGGACCGAGCAACTGGGCCGGCGCGCGACCGAGCTGCGCCGGCCGGGATGAACAGTGCGGATTCGCCGGGTGCGCTCGGTTCGGCGTACTGGCTTCTCGTTTCAGAGTGGGTCGGCGGCCGGCGCGCACAGCGAGCCGTGCTGCGCGGGCAGGAACGTTGTGCGGGCACCCGCCGAATCCGGCTCAGCCGCCGGCTCCGGCTCGGTTGGCGGGTTCGGCTCGGCCGGTTCGGCGGCCCGGCCGCGCAGCACGGTCGAGATCCGGACGTGGCGCGGTGCCAGCGCGGCGCGCAGGTGCTCGGCGACGGTTTCGGCGCTGCCCGCGGCGGTCCCGCAGGTGAAGACGTCGACGAAGATATCGCCGGACTCCGGATAGGTGTGCAGGGAGGCATGCGATTCGGCCAGCAGTGCCAGCACCGTGACACCGTGCGGAGCGAACTGTTTTCCCACCATCTCGCAGATCGTGACGCCCGCCGCCGTCAGCGCCCCGTGCAGTGCGGCCTCGAGCCTGTCGCGGTCGTCGCACAGCGCGCTGTCGACCCCGCCGAACTCGGCCAGCACATGCCGGCCGGTGAACTCCGCCGTCACGACCTCTCGACCTCACTCATCCGCATTCGGTGCCGGCGGTCAACCGGATACCACCGTGACCTCGTCGAACACCACATCGCCCGCGGCATCGGATTCGGCCAGATCCACGGTCGCGATTATCGCCCATCCATGATCGCCGGACGGATCGTCGAGGGTCTGGCGTACCTGCCAGAAACCGGGTCGCTGCTCGATCCGGAACAGTTGCGGGCCGCGGGCGTCGGGTCCGGTGCCGAGTGAGTCGTACTCGGCGAAATAGGGTGCCAGGTCGGTTTCCCAATCCGGCCCCGGGGAAAGCTCGGCGAGTTCGTCCCAGCGGCGCCGGGCGGCGAGCTCGACCCGGCGGAACATGGCATTGCGCACCATCACCTTGAACGCGCGCTCGTTGGCGGTGATGGGTCGCACCGTTTCGGCGCCGAACGCGATCTGCTCGGCATCGGTTTCGGCGCCCGCGCCCGTGAGCTGTTCCCATTCGTCGAGCAGACTGGAATCGACCTGGCGGACCAGCTCGCCCAGCCATTCGGTGAGGTCGTCCAGTTCCTCGGTGCGGGCCGCCTCCGGGACGGTGCGGCGCAGCGCCCGGTAGGCGTCGGCGAGGTAGCGCAGCACCACTCCTTCCGAGCGGGCGAGCTCGTAGTAGGAGATCAGCTCGGTGAAGGTCATCGCCCGCTCGACCATATCGCGCACCACCGATTTCGGGGCGGGCGCGAATTCCGAGAGCCAAGGGTGCCCGGCCCGGTAGGTTTCGTAGGCGGCCTCGATCAGGTCGGCGAGGGGTTTCGGCCAGGTGATCTCCTCGAGCAGTTCCATCCGCTCGTCGTATTCGATGCCCTCGGCCTTCATCTCGGCCACCGCCTCGCCGCGCGCCTTGTGCTGCTGGGCCATCAGCAGCTGGCGCGGATCCTCGAGGGTCGCCTCGACCAGCGACACCATATCGAGCGCGTAATTCGAGGATTCCTTGTCGAGCAGTTCGAAGGCGGCCAGCGCGAACGGCGACAACGGCTGGTCCAAGGCGAAATCGCGCTGCAGATCGACGGTCAGGCGGGCGTAGCGACCCGTCTCGTCGGGTTCGGGCAGCTGCTGTACGACGCCGGCGTCGCGCAGTGCGCGATACAGCCGGACGGCCCGCAGGATATGGCGGCGCTGCGCGGGCCGCGGTTCGTGATTGTCCTCCAGCAGATGACGCATCGCCTCGAAACAGTTACCCGGGCGCGCGATCACGTTGAGCAGCATCGAATTGGTCACCGCGAAACGCGACACCATGGGCTCGGGCGCGGCGGCGACCAGACGCTGGAACGTTTCCTCGCTCCACGAGACGAAACCCTCGGGTGGTTTACGGCGCTGTACCTTCCGCATTTTCTTCGGATCGTTACCGGCCTTCGCCAGCAGCCGGGTGTTCTCGATCTCGTGCTCGGGGGCCTGCACCACCACGGTGCCCATCGTGTCGTATCCCGCCCGCCCGGCGCGGCCGGCGATCTGATGGAACTCCCGGGCCTTGAGCCGCCGGGTGCGGACTCCGTCGAATTTGGTGAGCCCGGTGAGCAGGACGGTGCGGATCGGTACGTTGATACCCACCCCGAGCGTGTCGGTGCCGCACACCACTTTCAGCAAGCCGTCCTGCGCGAGCTTCTCCACCAGCCGCCGGTATTTCGGCAGCATGCCCGCATGGTGCACGCCGATGCCGTGCCGGATCAGCCGTGACAGGGTCCGGCCGAATCCCGAGGAGAACCGGAACTCGCCGAGCGCCTCGGCGATCGCGTCCTTTTCCGCCCGGCTCGCGAAATTCGCGCTGGTCAGCGCCTGCGCTCGTTCCAGTGCGGCGGCCTGGGTGAAATGCACGACATAGACCGGGGCCTGGTGAGTGGTCACCAATTCGGTCAGGGTTTCGGTGATCGGGGTGCGCGCATAGGAGAAGTTCAGCGGCACCGGGCGTTCGGTACCGGCCACCACCGCGGCGCTGCGGCCGGTCCGCCGTTCGAGGTCCGCGGCGAAGAAATCGACCTCGCCGAGCGTCGCGGACATCAACAGGAATTGTGCGTGCGGTAGTTCCAGCAGCGGTACCTGCCAGGCCCAGCCGCGGTCGGGGTCGGCGTAGAAATGGAATTCGTCCATCACGACCTGGCCGATATCGGCCTGCGGCCCCTCGCGCAGAGCCAGGTTGGCCAGGATCTCGGCGGTGGCGCAGATGATCGGGGCGGTCGGGTTGACCGCCGCGTCGCCGGTCACCATGCCGACCCGTTCCGCGCCGAATATCTCGCACAGCGCGAAGAATTTCTCGCTGACCAGCGCCTTGATCGGGGCGGTGTAGTAGGTGCGGCGGCCGCCGGTCAGGGCGAACAGATGCGCGCCCACCGCCACCAGCGACTTTCCCGAGCCGGTCGGGGTGGCGAGAATGACATGGGAGCCGGACGCCAGCTCCAGCAGCGCCTCGTCCTGCGCGGGATACAGGGGCGTGCCCTGATCGGCTGCCCATAGTGCGAACGACTCGTACAACGCGTCGGCGTCGGTTCCCGGTATCTCGAGCAGTTCGGTCAGATCCACCCCGGACACCCTACGGCCTGCCCGGCATCGATCACCGGCACGGTGGGCGTATGCCGGTGATCGCCACGATCAGTTCTGCTCGTCGTCGTCGGTGTAGCCGCCCTGTTCGGCGAGGAAGCGCTCGAATTCGGCGCCGAGCTCGTCACCGCTGGGCAGTTCGCCCTCGCCGACGAGCAGGCTGGACTGGCGCTCCTGGGCGGTGACGAAGGTGTCGTACTGCCGCTCCAGCGCCTGCACGACGGTCTCCACCTCGGCGTTTCCCGAGATGTGCTCGTTGACCTGCTCGCGGACCCGGGCCGCCGCCTCGCCCAGCGCGGCGAGCGGGAACTGCAGCCCGGAGTTCTCGCCGAGGTGTTCGAGCAGCGTCTGGGCCGCCTCGGGATACGAGGTCTGTGCCAGATAGTGCGGCACGTGCACCGAGAACCCCAGCGATTCGTGGCCGTGCTGGGCCATCCGGTACTCGAGCAGCGTGGACGCGCTGGCGGGCACCTGCAGTTCACCCGGCCAGCGCTGGTTGTCCGGGATGAGGTCGCGATTCGAGGAATGCGCGGTCACGCCCAGCGGGCGGGTATGCGGGATCGCCATCGGTATCGCACTGAGACCGATACTGCGGCGTACCCCCAGTTGCTCGGCCAGCAGCCGCACCGCCGTGGTGAACTTCTCCCAGCGCAGGTCCGGTTCCATACCGGCCAGCAGCAGGAACGGTGTGCCCGCGGTATCGCGCACCGCCCACAGGTTCAGTTCGGGTTCGGCGTAGTCGGCGAAATGATCGGATTTGAACGTCATCAGCGGGCGGCGCGAGCGGTAGTCCAGCAACTCGTCGACATCGAACGAGGCGACCAGCTCGCTCTCGAGGCTCTCCCGCAGATGCGTCGTCGCCAGCCGGACGGCATGGCCCGCGTCGGAGTAACCCTCGAGGCCGTGTACCAGAACCGGCCCCGAGCCGTCGTCGGACGACAGCTGCGGAGCGGGGAACTCCAGTTCGTACATTCGCGACTCGTAGTCCATCGCGTACTCCTTCCTGCGCGATCCGTCGGCGGGCCGGGTCATGGCTGGGTGTCCGCTGCCGCGCCGCGAGCCGCGAATCACGCTCCATTGTCCCCCATGACGATGAACGGCCACACGCGGCCGCTTCTCGGCGCTCGGTGATGACAACAGCGGGCGCCGCCGGTGAATTCCCGGCCCCGACCGGCCTCGATGCCGCATCGGGGTGTTCAGTGGCCGGCGGACGCAGGGAGTGTTGCACAGCCCGCGCGCGATTGTGCCGATTTTCGCCCCGGTGGCTCGGAAACGCCCTGCTCCCGGGAGGACGGGCCGCGGCCGTGTCCACAGCCCGAAGTTATCCACAGCCTTGTTTCTTCCGCGGCATTCGCCCAGTTCACGGTGTCGATCTGTCCTGCCGCCGCCCGCATGATCGGTCCATGACACCCGCAGCCGCCTCGGCCTCCCCGCCTCCCCTCGCAACGACCGGCGCATCCGAGCCACCGATCCCGGAGGGTCCGGGTCGGCCGCCGGCCTCGCCCGCCCGCCCCGGCCGCTGCCCGACGGCGCGGGCCTTCACCGCCCGGCCGGTGGCGGCGACGGCCCCCGCTGCCCGGCGTGGCGCGGCTCACGCCGAGCCCGGTGACCGGCCGCCCGTCCGGGGCCTGCTGCGCTGTGCCGAGGGCGTGGCCGGCGAGTACGACTGGCTCGCCCGGTCACGCCCGGCCCGGCTGGACGATCCGGGAGATCTCATCGCGGCGATTCCCGCCATGCTCGGTTTCTGCCCGGAGCGTTCATTGATCCTGGCCGTTCTCTGCGCGGGGCCCGAGGCCCCGCACAGTGCGGTCATCGATCTCGTCGTGCGGTTCGATCTGCTGCGTCCGGCGGCCCGGCGGCCGGCCGATACCGCCACGGTGGCCGCGGCCGCGGCACGGGTCTGCGCCCGGCCGGACGTGGTGGGGGTGCTCGCCGTACTTGTCGACGACGAGCTGGTGGAGCCGGAAAACGCGGTCGCGGAACCTGTTCCGGTATTGGCGGAACTGGAGCGGCGTCTGGCGTCCGCGGCGGTTCCGGTGCGAGCTGCCTGGGCGGCATCGGTTATCCGTGCCGGTCATCGCTGGTGGAGCCTCACCGACCCGGGGGAGCGCGGTCTCATCGCCGATCCGGCGGCCTCGAGGGTCACGCTGAACCGTGTGCTCGACGGGCGGCCGGTGCGGCGCAGCCGCGACGAACTGACCGCGCTGATCGCCGCCGACACCGCATTGCGCGCCGGCGTTTCGGCCGAACTCACCGCCGCGAAGTCCCGGGCCAAAGACCGCTATGCGGCGGCGGCCAGGCGTGGCGACCCGATCGGGTTCCTGCGTGGGGAATTGGCCACCGTGCTGTGGTTGATCGCGGGCGCCGAATCCGGCGGCGAACTCGAGGCCCGGGAACTCGCGGATCTCGCCGTCGCGTTACGCGACCGGGAACTGCGCGACAGTATGTTCGCGCTCGCCGCCACACCGCACGCGGCGGCGGCCGAACAGATCTGGCTGCGGCTGACCCGCGCCCTCGACGGTCCGGACCGGGCCGAAACAGCCACCCTGCTGGGTTATTTCGCCTACGTCCGGGGCGACGGCCCGTTCGCCGGGATTGCTCTGGACGCCGCGCTCTCGGCCGATCCGCAGCACTCGATGGCGAACCTCCTGCACACCGCCCTGGAGGCCGGGATGCGGCCCGAGCGGCTGCGTGAACTCGCCCGGTGCGGCCGCGATTGCGCCGCCGCGCTCGGCGTGGACCTGGACGCGGGGCAGTGGTGAGCCGCGCCCGGGCGCCGGGATCAGCGGGCGCTGTGTGCGCGGGATCCGAGGCCCCGCAGATAGTCCCACGCGGTGGATACGATCTCGTCGAGATCGTTGTGCTTCGGCTGCCAGCCCAGTTCGTCGATGGCCCGGCGGCTGGACGCGATCAGCACCGCGGGATCACCGGCCCGGCGCGGCGCATCGACCGCCGCGATCGGCCCACCGGTGACCCGCTCGCACGCCGAGATCACCTCGCGCACCGAGAAACCGGTGCCACTGCCGAGGTTGAAGACGCGATGGGTACCCGCCGTAGCGGTTTCCAGCGCCAGCAGATGGGCCTGTGCGAGATCCAGGATATGGATGTAATCACGGACCGCGGTGCCGTCCGGCGTGGGCCAATCCGTACCGAAAACCGAAATGGAATCCCGGTGGCCCGCAGCTACCTGCAGCACCAGCGGAATCAGATGGGTCTCCACCACCCGGTTCTCGCCGAGACCGCCGTAGGCGCCGGCCACGTTGAAGTACCGCAGGCTGGTCGCGGCCAGGCCGTGCGCTACCGAATACGACGTGATCGCGTGGTCGATGGCCAGTTTGGAGGCGCCGTAGGGGTTGGTGGGCCGGGCCGGGGCGTCCTCGGTGATCGGGACCTGCTCGGGTTCGCCGTACACGGCCGCGGTGGAGGAGAACACCAGCCGGGGTGTCCCGGTCTCCCGGACGGCCTCGAGCAACGTCAGTGTTTTCACCACGTTGCCGTGCCAGTATTTTTCGGGGCGCTGTACCGATTCGCCGACCAGCGACTGCGCGGCGAAATGCAGGACTCCGTCGAACTGCCGGGAGCGCAGCAGGGCCGGTGCGGCCTCGGCCACATCGCCTTCGACGAACTCGACGCCTGCGGGCACCCCGTCGGCATTGCCCGTCGACAGGTCGTCGACCACCACGACCTCGTGGCCCTGTTCGCGCAGCACCAGTGCGCAGACTCCACCCACATAACCGGCACCGCCGGTGACCAGAAGTTTCACGGTTCAGACCAGCTTCACCTGGACGGCGTGGGCCATCTCATCGGGCAGTTCGAAACCCCCGTGCCCCGGAACGGTGATCACGACGGCCCCCGGTTTGCTCTCGACCGTGACGCGCGCATCGGGGACCACACCGGCCTCGCGCAGGCGGCCGATCACCTCGGGATCGGTCTGGATATGTTCGGCCAGCCGCCGGACCACCACGGCGTGGGTCTGCCCCTGGGGCAGTTCGGAGAGCCGTTTGAGCGGCTCCTCGAGCAGATCGGAGGCGTTGATACCGAGTTCGTCCAGCCCCGGAATCGGGTTGCCGTAGGGCGAGGTGGTGGGGTGGTTGAGCACCTCGACGAGGCGTCGTTCGACGTCCTCGCTCATCACATGCTCCCAGCGACAGGCCTCGGCGTGCACGTTCTGCCAGTCCAGGCCGATGATGTCCACCAGCAGCCGCTCGGCCAGCCGGTGTTTGCGCATCACGGCGACCGCCATACTGCGGCCCTTGTCGGTCAGCTCCAGATGCCGGTCACCCGCCACGAGCAACAGTCCGTCGCGTTCCATCCGTGCCACGGTCTGGCTCACCGTCGGCCCGCTCTGCTCCAGCCGCTCGGCGATCCGGGCACGCAGGGGTACCACGCCCTCCTCCTCGAGGTCGTAGATGGTACGGAGATACATCTCCGTGGTGTCGACCAGATCCTTCACTGTTGCCCCTTCGTCGGCACGAATTCTACCTGCGCACCAGCGACCACGGTCGAACAGAGCGGGTCGCGTGACGCGATGGGAATACCGGCGGCGCGCGGTCCGGCGCCGCTGTCGCACATACATGTATTTCTACTGCATGACAACGCCGGATGGGGTTCCGCCCTTCCCACTACGGTTGCGATCATGGCCACTGCAGCATCGGAGGTACCTCGCCGTGACGGGCACGCGGCGACAGTCGTGTGGACCGACCGGTTCCTGGACTACTCGTGGACGCCCGAGCACCCGATGAAACCCGTCCGGTTGCGGTACACCATGGCGCTGGCGCGGGCGCTCGGGGTACTGGACGGAATCGAACTTCTGGAGCCGGGGCCCGCCGATACCGCGGACCTGCTCCGAGTGCACGCTGCGGATTATGTCGACGCCGTACGTCACGCGGTGCCGGCGGCAGTCCCGGGCGCCGAACTCGCGGACCCGCCCTACGGGCTCGGTTCGGCCGACAATCCGGTCTTCCCGCGGATGCACGAGGCCTCGTCGGTGATCGTGGGCGGGACCCTGGCCGGCGCGCGGGCGATCGCCGAGGGCACCACCCGGCGGGCGGTGAGCATCGGCGGAGGGATGCATCATGCGATGCCCGGCGCGGCGGCGGGTTTCTGCGTGTACAACGACGTGGCGGTGGCCATCTCCTGGCTGCTCGACCACGGATTCGACCGGATCGCCTATATCGACGTGGACGTCCACCACGGCGACGGTGTCCAGCATGCGTTCTACCGGGACCCGCGGGTGTTGACCATCTCCGTCCACCAGCATCCGGCGACGCTGTGGCCGAATACCGGGTGGCCCGAGGAGACCGGCAGCGGCCCCGGCGACGGCACCGCGATCAATCTGCCGCTGTTACCGGGTACCCGCGATCCGCAGTGGCTGCGGGCGTTCCACGCGGTGGTGCCCGGCGCGGTCGCGGCCTTCCGCCCGCAACTGGTGGTCAGCCAGTGCGGCGTCGACACCCACCGCGAGGATCCACTCGCCGAACTCGAACTCGGTATCGAGGGCCAGCGGGCCGCCTTCGCTGCCATGCGCGACCTCGCCGACCGTTACGCCGACGGACGCTGGCTGGCGGTCGGCGGTGGCGGATACGGTCTGGTCCGGGTGGTGCCACGAGCCTGGACCCATCTGCTGGGCATCGCACTCGACCGCCCGGTGGACCCGGCGACCGCGATACCGCAGGATTGGATCGATCTCGTACACACCGACAGGCCGCGGATATCGCCGCCCCGCACCATGGGCGACGGTGTGGATATCGCGTTCCAGCGCTGGGACGGGCCCGGGGGGACCGCGGAAACCGGCGATGCCCGGGCCGACCGCGCGCAACGTGCGGTCGACACCGCCGTTCTCGCCACCCGCCGAGCCAGCTTCGGCCCGCTCGGCCTGGACCCGGAGGACCCGCGTGACTGATCCCACTGTTCCCGATGATCCGGCCCCGGCGCCGCAACACTGGCACGCCGACGTCCTGGCCTCGGACGGGGGTGTCGTGCGATTGCGTCCGATCGCCCCGGCGGATGCCGAGGAACTGCAGCGGTTCCATACCGCCCTGTCCGAACGCACCCGCTACCTGCGCTATTTCGGGCCGTATCCACGGATCTCGCCGAAGGATCTGTACCGCACCACCCATGTCGACTACCGCGATCGGGTCGGGCTGGTGGCCGTGCTCGGTGAGTCGATCATCGCCGTCGGCCGGTACGAACTGCTCGACCGGTCGGACGTGCGGGCCGCGGAGGTCGCCTTCGTCGTGGCCGACGGGCATCAGGGCCGGGGCCTCGGCTCGATTCTGCTCGAGCATCTGGCCGGCGCCGCCGCGGAGAACGGGATAGACACTTTCGTCGCCGAGGTGCTGGCCGAGAACACGGTGATGGTCACCGTGTTCCGGGAGGCGGGCTATCAAGTGCAACGCAGCCGCGACGGGTCGGTACTGCATCTGGAGTTCGCCATCGACCCCACCGAGGCGCTGCGTTCGGTGCGCGATGCGCGTGAGCGCGCCTCGGAGGCACGCAGTGTCGGCAATCTGCTCGCTCCGCGCTCGGTCGCGGTGATCGGCGCCACGCCCAGCACCGGCCGGGTCGGCGGAGTGGTACTGGCCAATCTGCTCGCCGGCACCTTCCAGGGCGCGGTGTACCCGGTGAACCCCGACCGCCGGTCGGTACGCGGAGTGCACGCCTACCCCACGGTGCGCGATATTCCCGACGAGGTGGATCTCGCGGTCGTGGCGGTGCCGGCGGCCGCGATCAGTTCGGTGCTCGACGACTGCATGGCCAAGGGGGTGAAAGGCCTGCTGGTGTTGTCCGCCGGATTCGGCGAAACGGGGGAAGCGGGGCGGGTGGCCGAAGCGGAGCTGGTCGCGGCTGCCCGTGGCCACGGGATGCGGGTGGTCGGGCCCAGCGCGCTGGGTATCGCCAATACGGATCCGGTGGTCGGGCTGAACGCGACGCTGGCCACCGTGCTGCCGGGTCGCGGGCGGATCGGATTCTTCTGTCAGTCGGGGCCTTTGGGCGTGGCGATCCTGGCCGAGGCGGCCGCGCGCAATCTGGGCCTGTCCACGTTCGTCTCCGCCGGGAACCGCGCCGATGTCTCCGGCAACGATCTGTTGCAGTACTGGGATACCGACGCCGACACCGATGTGATCCTTTTGTACCTGGAGAGTTTCGGTAACCCGCGGAAGTTCTCGCGGATCGCGCGCCGGGTCGCCCGCAGCAAACCGATCGTGGCGGTGAGCCCGAGCCGGCTTGCCGCGCGCGGTGATTCGGAGGGCGAACTGGATCGGGCGGTGGTCCGGGATCTGTTCGCCCAGTCGGGGGTGATTCAGGCCGAATCGATTTCGGAGATGTTCGATTGCGCGGCGCTGCTGGGGTATCAACCGCTACCGCGCGGCCCGCGCCCGGCGATCGTGGGCAACAGCACGGCCCTGAACTGGCTCACCGCGGACGCCGCGCGCAGTGAGGGCCTGAGCGCCGCGGAACCCGTCGATCTGGGCCCGCAGGCGACTGCCGAGGATTTCCTCACCGCAGTGATCGCCGCGCTGCGTTCGCCGGAGACCGACGCGGTGATCGTCATCTTCGCGCCGCCGATCCCGTTGCCGCAGACGGGTTACGCGGAAGCGATCCGGGCTGCCGTCGCCGAAGCAGGCGAAACGAAACCGGTGCTGACCACCTTCGCCAGCGGCGACGGTATTCCGGATCTTCTCGCGGTGCGCGGGCCGGGTGCCGCGGCGGTGCGCGGTTCCATCCCGTCGTTCCCGGACCCGGCGCGCGCGGTGCGGGCGCTGGCCCGTATACAACGCTATGCCCGCTGGCGCGACCGGCCGCTCGCATCCGCTCCCGACGATGCGGCCCGATCCGGCCCGGAAGCGGGGCGTCCGGCCGGGATCGACAGCGAGCGCGCAGTGGCGCTCATGGCGGAATGGATGCGCGGGGACGGCCGCCGGCTGACCGACGACGAGACGGTGGCGCTACTGGATTGCTATGGGATTTCGGTGGTCGATTTCCGGGCGATTCGCGATGAGGATGCGGCGGTGGCCGCGGCTGCGGAACTGGGGTATCCGGTGGCGGCGAAGGCCACGAACGAGAGCTGGCGGCGTCGGCCCGATATGAGCTGGGTCCGGCTGGACCTCTGGCGGCCGGAAGCCGTGCGCCAGGCCTACCGCGATCTGGTCGAGTTGTGCGGCGACCCCTTGGTGCATATCCAGCGGATGGCGCCGAAAGGTGTCGGCTGTGTGCTCCGGGTGCAGGACGATCCGGCATTCGGTTCGGTGATCGAATTCGGGCTCTCCGGCCCCATAATCGAGCTGCTGGGCGATCGCGCGTACCGTGCGCTGCCGCTCTCCGCGGACGAGGCCGCGGCCCTGATCGACGCCCCGCGGGCCGCGCCGTTGCTCAGCGGAACTCCCGCCAGCCCGCGCGTCGACAAGGCGGCCATCATCGACCTGACCCGGCGCATTTCGGCCCTGTTCGACGATCTTCCCGAGATGCGGGAACTGTCCTGCGAACCCGTCCTGGCCAGCCCGGAATCGGCCGCGATCCTCTACGCCCGCGCCCGGATCGGGCCCCAGCCGAGCCGTTTCGATACCGGTCCCCGGCGCCTGGGCTGACGCGGGCCGCGGTGTGACCACCGACCGTTCCCCGGAGAGGCGCAACGTCGGCACAGGTTGCGGGACCACGGCGGACGGGCCGAACGGGTCGCGGCGGGGTCGGGTATGCCGATGACCGGCCGAGTGGGCCGGTCATCGTGGATATCGGTGTGGGGTGTTGTCAGCTGGCGTAGGCGCGCAACCGGTCGGCTCGTTCGCCCTTGCGGAGTTTCGACATGACCTCGCGCTCGATCTGGCGGACTCGCTCACGGGACAGACCGAACAGCTTGCCGATCTGATCGAGGGTGCGCGGCTGGCCGTCGTCCAGCCCGAACCGCAACCGGATGACCTGCTGTTCGCGTTCGTCCAGCGTATTCAGGACACTGCGGACGTCGTGGTGCAGCAGACCGGCGATCACGGCGCTTTCCGCGGAAGTCGCCTCGGAATCCTCGATGAAATCGCCGAGGGGGGCCTCTTCGTCGTTGCCGACCGGCATATCCAGGCTCACCGGGTCGCGGCTGTGGTCGAGCAGATCGGCGATCTTCTCGACCGCGATACCGGATTCGGCGGCCAGTTCCTCGTCGGTGGCTTCCCGGCCGAGCTGCTGATGCAGTTCACGCTTGATCCGGGCGAGCTTGTTGACCTGCTCCACGAGATGGACCGGGAGCCGGATGGTGCGGCTCTGATCGGCCATACCGCGGGTGATGGCCTGGCGGATCCACCAGGTGGCGTAGGTGGAGAACTTGAAGCCCTTGGCGTAGTCGAACTTCTCCATCGCGCGGATCAAGCCCAGATTGCCCTCCTGGATCAGATCCAGCAGCGGCATTCCGCGGCCCGTGTACCGCTTGGCGAGCGAGACGACCAGGCGCAGGTTGGCTTCCAGCAGATGCGACCGCGCCGCCTGGCCCTCCCGGACGACGATCGCCAGATCGCGCTTACGGGTCGCCGACAACCGCTTACCGGTCTCCAGCAGGTGCTGGGCATAGAGACCCGCCTCGATGCGCTTGGCCAGTTCCACTTCGTCGGCGGCGGTGAGCAGCGCGGTACGGCCGATCCCGTTCAGGTACACGCGTACCAGGTCGGCGGCGGGGCTCTGGGCGTCGAGGTCCGTATCACTGGGGCGCACACGAGTGGTGGCGGGGCTTGTCATGACTTGCCTCCTGTCGGTGGTGTCTCACTCCGAACAACGGACCCGACATAGGGAAAGTTCCCTCAGCGGGTACGGATAAACCGCTCTGAACTGGGGTTTTTGCCGTTGCGTTCTGAGAAGTTCCTGAGAACGGAACGCGCCGGGAAACCCGCGATCGACACGGCCGTAGCCGGGCCGCCGTCACCAGCGCCGCGAGAGCACGGGGGATGTAGGGGTCAGGCGGGGTGTACCAGCCCGTGCCGCACCAGCGCGGTGACAACCCCCAGCGCCGCGGCGGCGAATTCCGGGGCCACCTCGTCGGATCCCTGGGACAATGCCAGCAGTTCGACCAGTTCGTACAACGGCAGACCGTCCGGCCGCATTCCCGCGAGCAGGGAGACGGTGGTCTCGTCCACCTCGTGCTGCCAGCGCGGGCCGTCGCCCCGGTGCAGCCGGGTGACCCGGGGTTCCCAGCCGTCGGCACCGGGCAGCGAGACCTGTTCCAGCGCGGTTGCCGGGTCCACCCGGTACCGGGATCGCCACGCGAGCTCCGGATCCGACGCGACCGCGCGCAGCCAGGCAGACCGCTCGAAATACGCGAGGACCTCGGCGCCCAGCGGGTCGTCGAAACCGTGGGCCAGGTCTTCGGCCAGCACTTCGGTCGGCCCGTCGATCGCACGCAGGTAGACGAAGCCGAAGCCGATCCCGGTGACGCCCGCGTCGTCGAGGGCGGTGAGCCACTCCTGCGCGCGTTCCTGTGCCGCCGGGCTCCGAGGGTCGAGCCCGGCGTCCCGCAGCCAGGTGCCCACGTAGAGCGCCGGGTCGGCGATATCGCGTTGCACGATCCACGCGTCGATCCCCTCGGCCGGTAACCAGCCCGAGACCCGCGCACGCCAATCCTCGTCCTCGGTGTGCACCCACGCGCCCAGTACGGCCGCCGTCCCGCCGGGAGCCAGCAGCCCGGGGGTGCGGGACAGCACCAGTTCGGTGGCGCCGTCGAGGGCGAGGCCGGAATCGCGGTAGGTGTGCTCGATCCGGGCCGGGCCCACCACGAACGGCGGGTTGGCCACCACTTGATCGAACCGCCGGCCGGCCACGGGTTCGAACCACGAACCGGCGACCAGTTCGATGGCGAGGTCGTTGAGCGCCGCGGTGGCCTCGGCCAGCCACAGCGCCCGCGGATTGATATCGGTGGCGGTCACCGAGCGGGCGTAGCCGGCGGCGTGGACGGCCTGTACCCCGCAGCCGGTACCGAGGTCCAGCACGGACCCGACCGGAGCGGTGGGGGTCGCCCGCAGCAGGGAGAGCGAGGCATGGCCCACACCCAGCACGTGATCCTCGGTCAGGGTGCGCGGCGACATCGAATCGTCGAGGTCGGACAGGATCCAGCGGGTACCCGCGCCGGTGTCCAGCGGGCGCAGATCCAGCGCCGCGCGGATGCGGTCACCCTCGGCGATCAGCAGCCCCGCTGCGACCGCGTCGGCCACCGGGACCGGCGCCAGCGCGGCCGCCACCTCGTGTTCGGCGACCGCGTCACCGAGGAGCAGCAGCCGCACCAGGACGCCGAGATCGCCGGCTTCGCGCGCGATCCGTCGCACCGGGACCGGCTCTCCGCGCCCGAGCGCGCTGTGTGCTTCGCTACCCAGCACGTCGAGCAGGGTGCCGGCGTCGTAACCCACCCGGGTCAATGCGATGCGCAGGCCGGGGCACAACTCGGTGAGCGGTGACTTGTGTGTGGGCACAGCCGTACTCTGCCACCCGCGCGCGGCAAGTCCGGCAACCGGACGCCGGTTGCGGTCTATCCGTCGATGGCGTCGCGGTTGCGTTCCTCGAGCGCGGTGCGCGGCCGGTCCCAGCGGCTGGGTTCGTTCTTGTCCCGCGGCGGGCGATCGTTGGCGATCAGCACCGCGATCCACGGCAGCGGCACGGAGGCCGCCATGATCAGGATGGCGATCAGGGCGTTGTCGAAGACGGTGAAGGAGATACCGGCCAGGATCAGCGCCGGTATCCGGAACGCCATGATGATCGTGTACCGGCGTACCCGGGCCCGATGCTGGTCTTCGAACGAGGGGGCCGCCGCGGTGATGAGCGCCGCATGTTTGGGGTCGTCGCCGGGGAAGTACCCGGACGAACGAGAGGGACGGGCCGGCCGCGATGCCCCGATGTGTTCACCGTGACCGCTCGCACCGGCGTCGATGTGCTCCGGGCCGCGCCCGGAGTCTTCGCCGTGCTGCTGCATACCTTCGAGTCTTGCACTCCCCGGCCGCGCGCGTAACCCCGGTGCCGGTGGTGGATGAAGGCGGCGCCGCGGTACGGCATCATGGAGTCCGTGAGTACCGATACTCTGGTTCGCCCCGATACGACCACCGACGAGACCACCGGTGACGACACCCCGAAGTTCTTCCACTATGTGAAGAAGGACCGGATCGCCGAGAGTGCCGTCATGGGCACCATGGTGGTCGCGCTGTGCGGTGAAGTATTCCCGGTGACGCGCTCGCCCAAGCCCGGCTCCCCGGTCTGCCCGGAGTGCAAAAAGGTCTACGAACAGCTGCGCAAGGGCGACTGAGCGCAGGCTCAGCGCGTGCTCGACGGCGCCGGTGTCCCACCGGCGCCCTTGTCGTGCCCGTCGTTGCCGCGCCCGAAGCGGTGCACCGGGAGCCGGTGTGCTTTCGGCTCGGGTGACTCCCGGCCGTCACCGGACGGCGTCCCGCGGCGTTTGGCCAGCCAGGCCTTGAACTGCTCCAAGCGGGTGGCCCGCGCGGGCCAGAACTCCTGTACGGCCGCGTTGAACTCGGCGCCGAGGATCACCGCGAAACCGAGGAAGAACGTGAACAGCAGGAAAGCGATCGGGGTGGCCAGCGCGCCGTAGGTGACACCGGTCCGGGTGATCAGGGCCAGGTAGCGGCGCAGTCCCTCGCTGGCGGCCATGAAGAACACCGCCGCGACCAGCGCGCCGTAGAACATCCGGTGATACGGCAGCGAACTGTGCAGGGCGAGTTTGTACAGAGTGGCCAGCCCGACGATGAGCAGCAGCCCCACCGCGGGGTAGTAGAACGTATCGATCAGCCGCAACCCCGGTTCGCGCCAGCCGTCGGGCAGGATCCGGCCGATCAGCACCGGGCCCAGGGCCACCAGCGGCAGGATGAACACGGCCGCCACCAGGAACTGCACGTACAGCAGCAGCGCGAAGATCCGTTGCCAGACCGGGTGCCGGGCATGCTGCTGATCGTGGGCGTCGGTGATCGCATCGACGAAGGTCGCCATGGCCGACGAGCCCGCCCACAGCGAGAGCACGAAACCGACCGAGACGAAGGCCGCGCGGCCCTGGCCGAGCACGTCGCGAACGGTGGGCTCGATGAGGTCGGTGACCACGCTGGAGCTGAACAGGTCGCGGCTGAAGGTGAGAATCTTGGATTCGACGATTTCGACGGTATCGGGCCCGAAGAGGCCGCTGACGTAACCGAGCCCGCCCAGCAACCCGAACAGCAACGGCACCAGCGAGAGTGTCTGCCAGAACGCCGCGGCCGCCGATTTCGCGAAAATCGAGTCGTTCCAGGACTTCACCGCCACCCGGACGACCAGCCGCCTGGCCTGCACCAGGGCATGGCGCAACCACGAAGTAGCGCCCGGCTGGGGGCCGGCACCGTGTCCGTAGCTGTGCATGATCAGTCCAGCATCGCTTACATGAGTGTCCGGTGGTGTGGCGTGTGGCGAACGTGTCGGCGCGCGCCGGGTGAATCGCCGGTGACGCTGCCTTCCCGGTGGCCTTGTGACTCGCGTCGCGCCCGCCGCGCCGGTTTGGCGCCGTGGCGGCGGCGGCCGCTAGTGTTTGTCTTCGTGACCGAAGCGAGCGGCGCCACGGCGACGGAAGTTGCGGGCGCATCCCTGCGCGCCTGGCAGCGGCGCGCCCTCACCCGGTATCTGGCCACCAAACCCCGCGATTTCCTGGCCGTGGCGACCCCCGGCGCCGGTAAGACGACGTTCGCGCTGCGGGTGGCCGCCGAACTGCTGGCGGATCGGACGGTGGACCAGATCACCGTGGTCGCCCCGACCGAACACCTCAAACACCAGTGGGCAGCGTCGGGGGCGCGCGCGGGAATCGCCCTGGATTCCAATTTCTCCAATTCGACCGGCGGAACTTCCGGCGACTACCACGGTGTGGTGGTGACCTACGCCCAGGTCGCGGCGCATCCGTTCAAGCACCGGGTGCGCACGGAGAACCGGCGCACTCTGGTGATCCTGGACGAGATCCATCACGCGGGTGATGCGAAGAGCTGGGGTGACGCGGTCGCCGAGGCCTTCGGCGACGCCACCCGCCGGCTGGCGCTCACCGGTACCCCGTTCCGCAGCGACGACAGCCAGATCCCGTTCGTGAACTACGAACCCGACGAGGCCGGGCTGCCGCGCTCACGGGCGGATCATTCGTACGGGTACGCGGAGGCACTGGCCGACGGTGTCGTGCGGCCCGTGGTGTTCCTCGCCTACTCGGGCGAGGCGCATTGGCGTGACAGCGCGGGGGAGGAGTATACGGCCCGGCTCGGGGAACCGCTGAACGCCGAACAGACCGCCCGGGCGTGGCGTACCGCCCTCGATCCCGCCGGCGATTGGATCTACGCCGTGCTGCGGGCCGCGGATATGCGGCTGGCGCAACTGCGGGAAGCGGGTATGCCCGACGCCGGGGGCCTGGTGATCGCCTCCGACCAGGAACGCGCCCGGTCCTATGCCGAACTCCTGGAACATCTCACGGGCAACAAGCCGGTGCTGGTTCTGTCCGACGACCCCACCTCCTCGGCGCGGATCGGTGAATTCGCCGCCGGGAACCAGCCGTGGATGGTCGCGGTGCGCATGGTGTCCGAAGGTGTCGACGTACCGCGGCTGGCGGTCGGGGTGTACGCCACCAGCGCGTCCACACCGCTGTATTTCGCCCAGGCCATCGGCCGGTTCGTGCGTGCCCGCCGGCCCGGTGAGACGGCCAGCGTGTTCCTGCCTTCGGTGCCGGTGTTGCTGGATCTGGCCGCGCAGCTCGAGCTGCAACGCGATCACGTCATCGGTAAACCGCACCGGGAGAAGGACGGCCTCGACGACGAGCTGCTCACCGAGGCGAACAAGCAGCGCGACGAACCGGGCGAGGAGGAGCAGCGGTTCGTCCCACTGGCCGCCGATGCCGAACTGGACCAGGTGATCTACGACGGTTCCTCGTTCGGCACCGCGACCTTCGCCGGAAGTGCGGAAGAGGCCGATTACCTGGGGATTCCGGGCCTGCTCGACGCCGAGCAGATGCGTGCGCTGCTGCGGGAACGCCAGGCCCGCCAGGTCGCCGAGCGGTCCAAGGCCGAACCGGCCGCCCCCGCGCCGGCTCCCGCGCCCGCCGGGAACGCCGCCGAACGGGTCGCGACCGCCGATAAACTCGGTGAATTGCGCCGGGAACTGAACAGCCTGGTCGCCATGCACCACCATCGCACCGGCAAACCACACGGCGTGATCCACGGCGAGCTGCGCCGCCAGTGCGGTGGCCCGCCCACCGCGCTCGCCACCGCCGATCAGCTCACCGACCGTATCGCCGCCCTGCGCCGAATGTGATCCGGCGGCACCGGCCACCGACGCCGAATGTGGTTCGTCGGCGCAGGGGCGGGGCTACTCGCTGAGGCGCCCGGTTTCAGGGCTGACCTCGTGTCCGGTGGCGGCGCACCGCTGGCCCGGGCCGGGTCTGTGGCAACTCGCACCGGGTCTCGCCGGGCGGTCTCGTCCGCTAACGGCCGGGCCAGGCAGTCATGGCCCGGTCGACGGTGCGGGTGAGATCGGTGTAGCCGGCGCCGTCGCGGGCGCGGATGGATAATCCGAACAGGACCGTGGTGTAGAACTCGGCGAGCTCCGCGGTGTCGGTGCCGGCGGGTAGCTCACCCTCGGCGACACCCCGGTCCAGGCGTTCGTGGATCGCCGTGCGGGTTTCGCCGCGCTTCTCGGCGAGGAAATTACGCACACTGTCCGTCCGCGTCGTGTACGTGGCCCCCGCGAGCACGACCATGCATCCGTGCGGGCAGTTCTCGGCGGTGTAGGTGCGGGCATTGTCCCGCAACATCGATTCGATCGCGGCGCGGGCGGTGGGTTCCTCGCGCAGGGCACGCGCGGTACGGCTGCCCTCCTGTTGCCGGTAGAGCCCGACCGCCTCACGGAAGAGTGCCTCCTTGTCGCCGAACGCCGCGTACAGGCTGGGCGAGTTGATTCCCATGGCCGCGGTGAGGTCGGACATGGCGGTGCCCTCGTACCCGTGTTCCCAGAAGACCTCCAGCGCGCGGCGCAACGCGATATCGCGGTCGAAGCTGCGGGGACGTCCGCGTCCTGCCATCCGGTTCCTTTCTGTATCGATCATTAAATATACCTCTTGACGCGGCCGTGTCGATCAGCTTTCCTATTTATGTACTGATCGACACAGAAATAGAGGGAAACGGTATGCGGGATCTGGACGGCTCGGTGGCGCTGGTAACCGGCGGTAGCCGCGGAATCGGGGCCGCCGTCGCGCGGCAGTTGGCCGCCGAAGGCGCGGATGTGGCACTGACCTACCAGCATTCGCGGGAGCGCGCCGAGGCCGTGGTCGCCGAGATCGAAACACTGGGCCGGCGGGCGGTCGCCCTCGCCGCCGACAGCGCGGACGCGGCGGCCGTGGTCGGCGCGGTCCACCGGACGGCGGCCGAACTGGGTGGCCTGGACATCCTGGTCAACAACGCGGGGATCTTTCCCGCCAAGCCCTACCGCGAATTCACGGTCGCGGAGGTGGATCTGGCGCTGAACGTGCACGCCCGCGCGGCCTTCGTCGCCGGGCAGGCCGCGCTCGACCATATGGGCGAGCGCGGGCGGATCATCAGCATCGGCACCAACCTCACCGATCATGCTCCGTTCGCCGGCCTGAGCCTCTACAACCTGAGCAAATCGGCGCTGAACGGGTACACCAAGGCGCTGGCCCGGGAGCTCGGACCCCGCGGCATCACCGTGAACCTGGTGCAGCCGGGGGTCACCGATACCGATATGAACCCGGCCGACGGCGCGCGAGCGGCGGACCGGGCGGCCCGCACCGCGCTCGGCCGGTACGGCGCCGCGGATGATGTCGCCGCTACCGTCGCGTTCCTCGCCGGGCCGGGTGCACGAAGTATCACGGGGTCGGTCATCACAGTGGACAGTGGCACGAACGCGTGACCGAGAGCCGTACCGATTTCCCGCGGTAGGAACGCCTGCGTACCGGGCGTGGGAGCGCGCCTCAGCTCGCCGGTGGACGGCGCATGTCGCTCGAAACGTTCCTGGTGGCGGTCCTTTCCGTGCGTGCGCGGGCGCGGTCGTAGGCGGCCCGGAGTAGGCCCCGGACCGCCTGTGCCGTGCGCGGTCCCGGGTTCACCACCGCCAGCCACGCAGCGGTCCCGTAGACCGGGTGGGCGAGGACGGTATCGGCCGCACTCGGATCCTCGCTACCGGAGTGGGCGTCGCGGGGCGTGCGGCCCGTCCAGGTGCGGAAATCCGCCGCCGTGGCGCTGATGTTCAGCCGGAAGGTGTCCGGGCGATCGAGCCGGGACCGGTCGTCGCCGGGATAGTCCTTGGTGACGATGGTGGCGAACGGCTGGGTGCGCGCCGGGATCTCGCCGTCCGGGGCGTAGTGGAAGAACGTATCGCCCCAGGCGATTTCCGGTGTGCCGTCGCCGGGGCCCGGCCGCTGCGTGAGGACGCCGTCGAAGGCGGCGACGTATCCGATGATCTCGTCGATGGTCATGTATTCCAGCGTTACATTGAAGTGCTCGTGGAGGGTTTCGGGCACTGGATGGCAGGTGGTGATTTGGAAAGCCGCAACTCGGACGTTCTGCGCACGGCGGAGGTGGCGCGCCGTAGCGGATATTCCGTCCAGCAGTTACGCAACCTCGAGCGTGACGGTGTGCTGCCCGCCGCGCCCCGGACCCCGGCCGGTTACCGGATGTACGGCGAGGTACATGTGTGGTCCGCCCGTGCCTACCGCGACCTGACGGCCGGAACCGATCCCGCGACGGCCAAATCGATCCTGCGCGCGGTCCATTCCGGTGACAGCAGCCGGCTGTTCGCGCTTCTGGATGCCGCGCACGCCCGGATCGACCGGGAACGCCGTGATCTCGAGGCCGCGCGGGCAGCGGCCCGGGCCATCGCCGACGAACCGCTGGCAGATATCCGGCCGGGTGATTCGATGAGCATCTCCGAGCTCGCCCGAGCCCTGGGCGTACGCCCCTCGACGCTGCGGCACTGGGATTCCGCCGGGCTGGTCGTCCCGCGCCGCAACACCGGCCGCGAACCTCGGCACTACACCCCCGACGATGTGCGTGCCGCCCGGTTGGTCCACCAACTCCGGCTGGCGGGCTACGGAATCGAATCGCTGCGGGAGTTGATTCCGCAGCTGCGTGGGTGGCACCGGTGGGACGATCTGGCAGCCGCACTGGCAGCGCGCAACGCCCGGATCGACGCCCGGTCCGCCGCCTTGCTGCACAGCGCCGCCGCCCTGAACACCCTGCTCGTGCTGCGGCAGGACCGATGACCCCGGCGCGCCGCCCTTCCTCTTCCTGGGTCGAGCGGCGCCTGCGCGCACAGCTGGGCGGCGGGCTCGGCTTCCCGGCAATCCGGCGGGACCGGGGCCCGCAAACCCAGCTGCCGGCATGCAACCGGCCTCAGACTCCGAAGTATGCCGCCGGATCAATGAGGTTGAGCGGTACCCAGCGCGGACCGTCGGCGGGCTCCACCGAATCGTCCGGGCCCTGGTCCCGGCCGTAGCCTTGGAGGTCGAGGCTCAGGCGAGGGTCCTCGTCCACTCGGCGCGCAACATCGTAGAAGGTCGCCAGGACGTGCACACAGTGTGCGGTGCGGGCCGTGCAGGAGCAATCGATCGCTGCCGGCTCGGGTGCGACCGAAACGCCGGAACCGGTCACCGCCGCGTACATCTCGTCGGTCGGTATCGCCGGCGCCGGGCCGAGGGTCGCGGCCAGTACGGTGACCGCCTCGCGGGACAGTGGCGCCAGTTCGATATGGGTGATCGAGGCCTGGCCGCCGCGGTGGATATGCGCGCGCACGACCCGGCCTTCGATCTCGGTACGCACCCCGTGGTTGCGGGCGATGCTGCGGGCGCGCGGCAGCAGCGGGTCCGGGCGGGTCTGGCGCAGCGGCTCGGCCAGCCGCACCCAGTCCATGCCCCATCGGGTGTAACCGAATTCGTTGTCCGCCATCAGTTGCCTCGTTTCCGGCGCAGGATGTCCAGCAGCCGATCGTCGTCGAGCCGGGCCAGGTCGGCGATCCCGGTGCCCGTGCCGAATTCGGTGAGTGCCGATTTCCGCCGCTGCATATCCGCGATATGTTCCTCCACGGTCGTCGCCGAGGTGAGCGTGGTGACGGTGACGGTGCGGGTCTGGCCGATGCGATGGACCCGATCCGAGGCCTGTGCTTCCACGGCGGGATTCCACCAGCGGTCGAAATGGACCACATCGGCGGCCCGGGTGAGGGTGAGGCCGGTGCCGGCGGCCCGCAGACTCAGCACCAGCACGGGCGGTCCGTCCGGAGACTGGAATTCGTCGACGATTCCGGCGCGTTCGGGCTGGGACAGCCCGCCGTGGAAGAACGGCACGGCGATCGCGAACTGTTCGGCCAGATGCCGGACCAGCAGCTCCCCGGTCGCCCGGTATTGGGTGAAGATCAGTGTCGGCGCGGCGTTGTCCAGGTTGTTCGCCACGATATCGGTGCACAGATCGAGCTTCCCGGACCGCCCGGCGAGTTCGCCGGTATCGCCGTCGATCAGGGCGGGGTGATTGCACACCTGCTTCAGCGCGGTGAGCGCGGCCAGGATCTTCGTCTGCCGCCCGGCGCCGACGCCGAAACCTTCCGCTACGGCGCGGTCGAGCAGGCTGTCGTAGAGCCGCTCCTGTTCCGGCGTGAGATCGCAGAGCAGGTCGGAATGGATTTTCGCCGGGAGCGAGGCGGCCACCTCGGCCTTGCGTCGCGACAGCAGTACCGGTTCGACCGCGTCGCGCAGCCGCGCGGCGGCATCGGCCGAACCCTGTTCGATCGGTTTGACGAAGCGCCGCCGGAACTGGGTGCGATGCCCGAAGATACGCGGTGCCACGAGGTGCAGCAGCGCCCACAGTTCGTCGAGATGGTTCTCCACCGGGGTGCCGGTGAGCGCGACGACCGCGCGGGCCGGCAGTGCTCGCGCCGCCTTCGCGACCTGGGTCCGCGGATTCTTCAGCGCCTGGGCCTCGTCGTAGGTCACGGTCGCCCACGTGGTGGCGGTGAGCAGCGGTCCGTGCCGGCGCAGGGTCGGGTAGCCGGTGACCACCACGGTGCCGGGAGCGGTCTGCAACGCGCCGCCCCGCCAGGCCACCGGATGCAGCTCCGGCGCGAACCGGGCGATCTCGTGAACCCAGTTGCCCACCAGCGACGTCGGGCAGACCACCAGCTGAGGGCCCTGTTCCGCACGGTCCACCAGCAAGCCGATGGTCTGCACCGTCTTTCCCAGACCCATCTCGTCGGCGAGGACGGCCCCGCCGTGGCGCGCGACGGTCGCCCGTAGCCAGGCGATTCCCCGCGCCTGGTACGGCCGCAGATCGGCCCGTAAGCCGGTGCGCAGCAGGCCGGTGACCTCGGTGGTGTCCCGCAGGACCGCGCGGGCATGGTCTGCGTCCACGATCGCGGTGCCCTGTGCGTTCGGGACCGCGTGACCGGCGATGGGCAGCTCGGCCGGGGTACCGGCGAGGTTTTCCAACCAGGCGCGGGTCGAATTGCCGGGATTATCCACCGGCAGTTCCGTGAAACGGCCGGGCTCCACCAGGGCGCAGTCGACCTGCGCCGTACGAAGTCCGGCACTTCCGGCGCGCAGCTGCGCGAGGGTTCCGTCCGGGACGACCAGCGGGAGGGTCGCGGTTTCACCGAGCCCGCCGGGGGCGGGTCCGGTCCCGCGACCTGTCCACGTCCACAATGCGAACATGTGCCGGTCGGGTAGGTAGGTGGTCTCGATGGTCGGCAGCGCGCACCCCTAAAATCATCGTATTGCGTACGGAGTAATATTCGAACGCGTACGGTACCGGATTTGTTCCGGGTGTACCGGTGCGGGCATCGGCGCCGGACCGGGAAGGGAGATCCATGGGCGGTTATGCCCACCGACTGTCCGCCGGAGCCGAGCCGGCGGTTCCGTCCATACGGCCGCTCCGGCAGGCTCCACCACGTTCGGGTGGCCCGGCGCGGTACGAGGCCGCCGAGGGCGGCTATGAGCGAGTCGAACTGAGAGGCGGCAGTGGAGCGTAACCACGGAGAGTTCTCGGTCACGCCCCGTCGACACGAGACGAGCGAGCCCGTGGGTGCGGCCTCGCCTGGACGCCGGACGGGCGATCCGGGCCGGGCCGCGGACCCCGCTCGGATACTGCTGGAACTGTTGTGGCGGCATCGGCTGCCACCCCGTAAAGGGGGCCGCGGACCCCGGCAGACCGTGAGCGTCGACGAGGTCGTCACCGCCGCGATCGGCCTGGCCGACCGGGAGGGCTACGACAAGGTGTCCATCCGGGCGGTGGCCGCCGAACTCGGCCTGCGGCCGATGAGCCTCTACACCTACGTACCCAGCAAGGAAGCGCTCACCGTCCTCATGGTGGACGCGGTGGCCGCCGCGGACGACCCGATTCCCGGCGACTTGCCGGTGCGCGACCGCCTGGCGGCCGTCGCGCGGCAGATCCGCGACGAATACCTGGCCCACCCGTGGCTGTTCGAGGTCCCGTCGTGGCGGATGGTGCTGGGGCCGGGCCGGCTCCGCCGCTACGAGAGCCAGCTGGCGGCGGTGGACGGGATCGGCCTCGACGATCCGGAGATGGACCGGGTGATTTCCGTGCTGACCCAGTTCGCCACCGGTAACGCCCGTACCGCGCTCGCCGCGGCGCACAGCGCCCGCGAACAGTCGGACGCCGACTGGTGGGAAACCTACGGACCCCTGCTGACCGAGCTCATGCCCGCGGCCGATTTTCCGCTCTCCAGCCGGGTGGGCGCGGCGGTCGGGGAGCTCTACCAGGCGCCGGGCGATCCGGCCGGGGATTTCGAATACGGGCTCGAGCGGTTGATCGCCGCGATCCTGCCCGGATGAGCGTGGCGGGCGACCGGAGGGTCGCCCGCCACGGAAAAGCGGTGTTCAGTTGTTCGATGCTGTTGTGTCGGACGCGGACGGTCAGAGAGCGGGTGCGGACTCCGTATCGATCACGGCGTCCAGCTCGCGCAGTCGTTCCATATGTTCGTTCGCGTGATGCTGGCAGAAGAGCAACTCGCCACCTGCGGGCAGAACGGCACGCACACGGGCCGCCGCCCCGCAGCGATCACAGCGATCGACCGCGGTCAGTGGGGTGCTAGTCAGGGTTCCTGGCATGACTCCTCCGTCCTGGCTTCCGGCACTACAGACCGTTCACCTGGTGTGAGGCCCGTGGTCACTCCGCGGGCTCGCTTCCGCTACTTCCCAGCAGTGGTATGACTACTCTGTCAGACGTTCGGGGCGATGGGTTTGTTCCCGGTGGCTTCCCACTGTGTTTTCCCTAACACGACCAGCGGTTTTCGCCTGTGGCGAACACCGCGGACCGGGCGTGGAAAACCGGTGGATCGCCTGCTCCGCAACGACTGTCGAGTTGTGTATCGGAGGTTACCCGTGCCCAGTGACACTCACACCCTTGTTCACCTCTGTACTCCCGGTGAGTGGGCGATTGCACGCCGGGAGGGGGCTCATCGGCCCGCCTCGCTGGCGACCGAGGGGTTCGTACACCTCTCGGCACCGGACCAGGTGCACCTGCCCGCCAACCGCCTGTTCGCCGGCCGCTCCGATATGGTGCTGCTCCGGCTGGACCCGGCCCGGCTGGACGCCCCGGTGCGCTGGGAGCCGGGTGTCCCCGGTGACGATCCGGCCATGCGTTTCCCGCACCTGTACGGCCCGCTGCCGGTCGCGGCCGTGATCGGCGTGGAACCGTATCGTCCCGGCCCGGACGGGGTCTACGCCGCGCTGACCGCCTGATACCCGGGCCCTCCGCCGTCGACGCGGCGAATCTGATCGCGCGGCGACCCGAGGTTCGGTTTTCGCTCACACGCCACAGGCCCGCACACGGAACCTGCCGGTTGTTCCGGGCCGGGGTTCGTACGGGGGACCGGTGCGGAGCCGACCGGGCACCCGTTCAGGGATGGGTTGCGCCGCAGCCTGGTCGACGCACCAGGACAGGAGGGCGGCGTCGCATCAGCGCGAGCCCGGTCGGTCCTCCGATCCCACCGCCAGTTCCCGGGCGAGGATCGCGGCCTGTACCCGCGACCGCATTCCCAGCTTGGTCAGCACCCGGGACACATGGGTTTTCACCGTCGTCTCGCCGATGAACAGCTGGGCGGCGATCTGCGCGTTGGACAGTCCCGCGCCCAGGCAATCCAGAACTTCGCGCTCGCGGCCGGTGAGGTCCGCGAGCCCGGCGGGCGGCTGCGGCCGCGGTGCGGCGGCCGCCCCCGCGAACGCCTCGATCACGGTGCGGGTCACCTCCGGTGCGAGGACACCGTCCCCGGCGGCCACTGCCCGGACCGCCTCGATCAACGCCGGGGCCGACGCGGATTTCAGGACGAAACCACCGGCGCCGGCGCGCAGGCTGCGGAACACGTATTCGTCCAGGTCGAAAGTGGTGAGCACGAGGACCCGGGCGAGGTTTTCGCCGGTGATCCGGGCGGTCGCGGTGATCCCGTCCGTACCCGGCATCCGGACGTCCATCAGCACCACATCCGGTCGTAGCGCCCGGGCCTGGGTCAGGGCGACCGCTCCGTCGGCGGCCTCACCCACCACCTCGATATCGCCGGACGTGTCCAGAATCATGCGCAGACCGGCCCGGATGGCGGCATGGTCGTCGGCGAGGAGTACCCGGATCGTCATCGCGCTTCGCCCACCGGTTCGGCCACCGCCGTGAGCGGTAGCCGGGCTCGCACCCACCAGGTGCCCGCTTCGGGGCCTGCCCGGAACGTGCCACCCAGCGCCGCCGCGCGTTCGCGCATATTCGTCACACCGCGGTGCCCGTCCGCGGCGCCGTCGGCCACGACCGGGTGCGCCGCCGCGGTGAGCAGGGGATTGCGCACTGTCAGATCGAGGTCGCCGGCGTCGATGTGCACGTCGATCTCGACCTCCTGTCCCGGCGCGTGTTTCATCGCGTTGGTCACCGCCTCCTGAACGATCCGGTACGCCGCCTGGTCTACCGCGCCGGGCACGGGCAGATCGCCGGTGGCCTGCCGTACCCGGACCCGCATACCCGCCTGCTGTGCCACCGTCACCAGTCCGGGCAGCTGGGCCAGCCGTCCGGGCGCCGTGGTTTCCGGGCGATCGTCGTCGCGGCGCAGCAAACCGATCATGGTCCGCATCTCCTGTAGCCCTTCGACACTGTTGGTGCGGATGGCGGTGAGAATTCCGGTCAGCCGCGGATCACCGCCGGTGCCGTCGACGCCCGCCAGCGCCGCCTCGGACTGCAGCGCGATCGCCGACAGGTGTCCGGCGATCACATCGTGCAGATCGCGCGCCATGGCCTTGCGTTCGTCGGCCACCGCGGCCCGCCGGTCCAGTTCCGCCACCCGAGTCAGCGCGCGGCGCCGGTCGCGCTCGGCCTCGGCGGTCTCCATGTGCGCGCGCACGGTCAGGCCCCACCACAGTGAGGTGCCCACGAACGCCGCCGCCATGATCAGCGCCAATACCATGTAGCGCCAGTTCTCGGTCACCCCCAGCACCACGCCCGCGGCGGTTGCGGACAGCGCCAGCCACGCCACCACCGCCCCTTCCATCTGGCGCCGGGTGCCGTAGACCACGGCCGCGTAGATGAGGTCGGTGTAGACGAGCCAGACCGGCAGCGTCGGCCCGAGCATCAGATCGAAGGACAGCGGCACCAAACCCACCACCATGGCGGTGATCGGCGCCCGCCGCCGCACCAGGAGCACGGCACACACCATCGCCAGCAGCGCGAAACGCGGGGCCAGCGGAGTGGAGGGGCCGTCCTCGGAAACGAACAGCATATGGAAGCCGGCCAGGTACAGCAGCGACCCGAACGCGAACCACGCGACGGCGATAACGATGTCTTTGCCCGTCGCCGATAACGCCGACCACCGTTGCATCCTTCAATCACAGCACACGGTTCGGCGCCTGGAGTCCATCGAAATAACGATCCGCAGTCGTACCGAACACACCCCCGCATCGCTGCTCGCGAACCCGTCACCACAGCCCTCGACAATGCGCCCGGCTGCTCGGGCCGCAGTGCCGGTGATCTTGTCGATTCGGCCCGGACACCCGCGGCGTCCACCGGGTGCGTCGTGCACACTGCCGGTAAAGTGTGGATGCACTGCGCATTCTCGGCCGCAGCGCGCGAAATCGAACCGGTTCCGCCGACCGCGGCGGCCCGGACGGACGGACCCGGCGGATGACTGTTTACACCCAGCAGCTGGGCGGCACGAGTTATCGGTTCGACGGCCTGGTGGAGGTTCTGGCCAAGGCCACCCCGCGTCGCAGCGGTGACGAATTGGCCGGATGCGCCGCCGCTACGGACGCCGAGCGGGCCGCGGCGCAGTGGGTGCTGGCCGAGCTGCCGTTGACCGAGTTCCTGGAACAACCGGTGGTGGCCTACGAATCCGACGAGGTCACCCGGCTCATTCTGGACACCCACGATCGGGCGGCGTTCGCGCCGGTCGCCTCCTGCACCGTGGGGGATTTCCGGGACCGGCTGCTCGGTATCGTCGCCGGTGAGGGCACCGGCGACCCGGCCGCGACCCTGCGTGATCTGGCGCCCGGCCTCACCCCCGAAATGGTGGCGGCGGTCAGCAAGATCATGCGCAATCAGGATCTCATCGCGGTGGCGCGGGCGGCGCAGGTGCGGTCGGCGTTCCGGACCACCATCGGCCGGCCCGGAACGCTGGCCACTCGGCTGCAACCCAACCATCCGACCGATGATCCGCGCGGTATCGCGGCCGCCGTCTTGGACGGGCTGCTGCTCGGCTGCGGGGACGCCGTGATCGGGATCAACCCCGCCACCGACTCCCCGCGCGCCGCGGCCGATCTGCTGGCGTTGCTCGACGATATCCGCACCCGCTTCGATATCCCGGCGCAGTCCTGTGTGCTGGCCCATGTCACCACGACCATCGAGTTGATCGCCGCCGGTGCGCCAGTGGATCTGGTGTTCCAGTCGGTGGCCGGGACGCAGGCCGCGAACGCGGCATTCGGGGTCGATCTGGCGTTGTTGCGCGAGGCCGAGGACGCGGGCCGGTCGCTGCGTCGCGGCACCGTGGGCGACAACGTGATGTACTTCGAAACCGGCCAGGGCTCGGCGCTGTCGGCCGGCGCCCATTTCGGGGTGGGCGGTAAACCGGTGGACCAGCAGACAGTGGAGGCGCGGGCCTACGCGGTCGCTCGGGAACTGCGTCCACTGCTGGTGAACACCGTGGTCGGGTTCATCGGGCCGGAGTATCTCTACGACGGCAAACAGATCGTCCGGGCGGGACTCGAGGATCACTTCTGCGGCAAAGTGCTGGGCCTGCCGATGGGAGTGGATGTCTGCTACACCAACCACGCCGAAGCCGATCAGGACGATATGGACACCCTGCTCACCCTGCTCGGTGCGGCCGGTTGCGCCTTCGTGATCGCCGTGCCCGGCGCCGACGATGTGATGCTCGGCTACCAGAGCCTGAGCTTCCACGACGCCCTCTACGCCCGCCGGGTGCTGGGCCTGCGACCCGCCCCCGAATTCGCGGACTGGCTGGACCGGCTCGGCATGCTGGACGAAACCGGCCGGGTGCGGGCGATACCGCCCTCCGCTTCGCCGTTGCGCGCCTTGTTGTAGGCCCGACGGGGGAGGATGAAGTACGGCGAACGAGGGTGTGGTGATCATGGGGATCGGTGGGCACGAAGCGCGGACGGACAGCGATTCCGGCGATACGTTCTGGGCCGGCTTACGCACGCTGACCCAGGCGCGGATCGGACTGGGCCGCGCAGGTGACGCATTGCCCACCCGGCAGGTGCTCGAGTTCGCCGCCGCCCATGCGTTCGCCCGCGACGCGGTGCACACCGCCCTCGATGTGGCCGCCTTCTCGGCCACGATCGCGGACCTCGGGCTCGGCACACCGATCCACGTGCGCAGCCGGGCGCAGGACCGGGCCGAATACCTGCGCCGGCCCGATTTGGGCCGGCTTCCGGCCGAAGGGCCGAACCCACCGGCACAGATCTCGCTCGAACGGACCGCACCGGAAATCGGGGTGGTACTCGCGGACGGCCTCTCCGCCCGGGCACTCACCGAACACGGCCCGCCGTTACTCGGTGCGCTGGCCGAACTGCTGCGCCCGCGCTATTCGTTCGCGGTGCCCGTGGTGGCGACCCAGGCCCGGGTGGCGCTGGGCGACCATATCGGTGCCGCGCTCGGCGTATCCACGGTCCTGGTCCTGATCGGGGAGCGTCCGGGGCTTTCGGTGGCCGACAGTCTCGGCATCTACCTGACCCACCGGCCGCGCCCGGGCCGCACCGACGCCGACCGCAACTGCGTCTCCAATATCCATCCGCCGGAGGGCCTGGGCTACCGGCGGGCCGCCGAGGTGACGGCCGGCTTGATCGCCGGGGCGCACCGGCTCGGCCGCTCCGGCGTCGAGTTGAAAGACACCTCCCGGGACCTGTTGCCGCCCCCGGCCGCTACCTCACTCGAACCCGGCGACTGACCCCCGGCCCGGATACGCCACGGCCCCTGAGCATCTCGGGAACCGTGGTTCCGGACGTGCTCAGGGGCCGTGGCGCGAGCGGGTTCGCCCGCGGGTCTCAGTCGAGGTAATCCCGCAGGACCTGCGAACGGCTGGGATGCCGCAGTTTGCTCATGGTCTTCGATTCGATCTGCCGGATCCGCTCGCGGGTGACCCCGTACACCTGGCCGATCTCGTCCAGGGTCCGCGGCTGACCGTCGGTGAGGCCGAAGCGCAGCCGCACCACACCCGCCTCACGTTCGGACAGGGTCTCCAGCACCGACTGCAGCTGATCCTGCAGCAGGGTGAAGCTGACCGCGTCCACCGCGACCACGGCTTCGGAATCCTCGATGAAATCACCGAGCTGGCTGTCGCCCTCGTCGCCGATGGTCTGATCCAGCGAAATGGGCTCCCGGGCGTACTGCTGGATCTCCAGCACCTTTTCCGGGGTGATATCCATTTCCTTGGCCAGTTCCTCCGGAGTGGGTTCGCGACCCAGATCCTGGAGCAGCTCGCGCTGGATACGGCCCAGCTTGTTGATCACCTCGACCATATGCACCGGGATACGGATGGTGCGGGCCTGATCGGCCATGGCGCGGGTGATGGCCTGCCGGATCCACCAGGTGGCGTACGTGGAGAACTTGTAGCCCTTGGTGTAGTCGAACTTCTCCACCGCGCGGATCAGGCCCAGGTTGCCCTCCTGGATCAGGTCCAGGAACGCCATCCCGCGGCCGGTGTAGCGCTTGGCCAGCGAGACCACCAGGCGGAGGTTCGCCTCGAGGAGGTGGTTCTTGGCGCGGTTCCCGTCGCGAATGATCCAGTTGTAGTCGCGGCGGATCGTGACCGGCGGCTTCTCGCCGGCCTCGGTGAATTCGCGCATCTTCTCCGCCGCGTAGAGGCCGGCCTCGATCCGCTTGGCGAGTTCGACCTCCTCTTCGGCGTTGAGCAGCGCGACCTTACCGATCTGCTTCAGATAGGCACGCACCGAATCCGCGGAGGCGGTGAGTTCGGCGTCCTTACGGGCCTGGCGCAGCGCCTCGGACTCTTCTTCGTCCCAGACGAAATCGCCGGAGGCCTTGTCGGCCGCGGTCGGCTCGGCGGTCTCGGCTTCGGGTTCCTCCTCGGCGACCTCGGCCACCAGATCGTCGCCCTCGTCGGTGAGATCGTCCTCGGAGACCTCGAGATCGCCGAGATCGGCCACATCCAGCGAATCGTCGTCCGGCTGGTCTTCCCCCGGGCCCGGGGCGCCCGCGCTACCGGCCTTCTTGGCAGGGGCCTTCTTGGCCGCGCCTTTCTTGGCGGCGGCCTTTTTCGCGGGGGCCTTCTTGGCGGCGGCTTTCTTGGCCGGGGCCTTTTTGGCCACGGCCTTGCGCACCGGGCGTGCCGCGGGAACTTCCGTGGCCTCGGCGTCGGCCGGTTCGGCTGTCTGACGGGTATTCGTGGCTACCACGTACGCCCTTTCGTGACGGTCTCGTGCGGCGTCACGCCAGAGTAGTATTCCGGCGGAGCGGTCTGTCGGGTTTACCGGCTAAAACGCCGGTCGGGTGTCCGGCTCACCGCCGGGGTCCTTCCATTGTAACGATCGACCAGTGTGCCCTTGCCCGTGCGGCGGACATCTTCAGGGGGTGATTCCGGCATCGACAGCCATGGCCGCGCCCACGATACCCGCTGTGTTGCGCAGATCGGCGGGCACCACCCGGGTGCGGTTGGTGAGCAGCGGAATCCACTGATCGGCGTCGCGGCTGATCCCACCTCCGGCGACGAACACCGTCGGCCAGAACAGATCTTCCAGTCCCCGCAACACAGTACTGACCCGGGCCGCCCATTCGGGGTAACCGAGGTCCTCGCGTTCTTTCACCGAGGCCGCCGCGCGGTGCTCGGTCTCCATCCCGCCGATCTCGAGATGGCCGAGTTCGGTATTCGGGACCAGCGTGCCGTTGTTGAGCAGCGCCGACCCGATACCGGTGCCGAACGTCAGCAGCAGTACCAGACCCTCGATATCGCGGGCGGCGCCGAAACGGTCCTCGGCCAGTCCCGCGGCGTCCGCGTCGTTGAGCACGGTGACCTCCCGGCCGTCGAGCGCCTCGGAGAACAGGGCCCGGGCGTCGGTGCCGATCCAGGATTTGTCGACATTGGCGGCGGTGTGGGCGACCCCGCCGAGGACCACGCACGGGAGGGTGAGGCCGACCGGGCCGTCCCACTCCGCCTTCGCGACCAACTGCGCGACGGCCTCGGCCACCGCGGCGGGCGTCGCCGGATGCGGGGTGGCGATCTTGATGCGCTCGTGCGTGAGTTCCCCGGTGTCGAGGTCGACCGCGGCGCCTTTGACGCCGCTGCCGCCGATATCGATGCCGAACGCGTGCCGTCCACCGGACATGCGGGTTTCCCTCGTTCCCTGTGCTGGCTGATGTCGTCTTCGCGCCGCACCCGCGCGCCTGCCGGCCGGGCCCTCCGCGAGATCATCGAAACGGTGCCGGTCCGTCACCGGCCTCGCGATGCCGCCCCCGGGCCGACGTGGGCCGGTGTGGTGTGCACGACAAGAGTAATGTGCGTGCCCGGATGCCCGGACCGCAGGATCTGTGCTGCGATGGTAGGCGTGCCGGAATCGATTTGGTCTCTCACCGCTGCCACCGAACCCGCCCCCGCCGACGCGGTGCTGTTACGCCGGATCGCGACCCACCTCGCCGGTATCGCCGCCGCACATGTCCGGGCCCGCCGACCCGAGGTTTTCGGCTCCGCCGGCGCCGCGGATACCGCCGTCCGCACCAAGAGCACCCCGACCGACCCGGTCACCGTCGTCGATACCGAAACCGAACAACTGATCCGGGACGAACTGGCCCGGTTGCGACCCGCCGACCACATTCTCGGCGAAGAAGGCGGCGGTGATCTGGCCGCGGCCGGCGACGATGAGGTCGTGTGGGTGGTCGACCCCATCGACGGCACGGTCAATTTCCTCTACGGCATCCCCGCGTACGCGGTCTCGGTGGCCGCCGTCCGCCGAGGCCGGCCGGTAGCCGGTGCGGTCGCCGATGTCGCGGCGTCGACGGTGTACGCCGCGGGAGCGGGGCTCGGCGCCACCCGGATCGGACCGGACGGCAAGGACACCGTGCTGCGCTGCAATCCGGTGCGTTCGGCCGAGCTGGCGCTGGTGGCGACGGGATTCGCCTACGGCGTGCGCCGCCGTACCGCGCAGGCCGCCTGTGTCGCGACCCTGCTGCCCCATGTTCGCGATATCCGCCGGATCGGCGCGGCGGCACTGGATCTGTGCATGGTGGCCGAGGGCCGGGTCGACGCGCACTACGAGCACGGGCTCAACCCGTGGGATTGGGCGGCCGGTGCCCTGATCGCCGCCGAGGCCGGTGCGGTGTTGCGGTTACCGCCGCCGGCGACCGGCGGCGCGGCGGGTGCGCTGGTGGTGGCCGCCGCGCCCGGAATCGCCGACGAGCTGTTCGCGCTGCTGGACCGGCTGGGAGTATCGGTGCCGATCCCGGAGGAATGAATCGGCGGTGCCGCGTTCGGCGATCAGCAGCGGGCGGTCCGGGCCGCCTCGAGCATATCCGGGTCGATATCCGGGCTTTCGCCGTTCACCGGGTTCTTCAGCGAACGCAGCACCTCTTCGGCGTCGTTGTTCGGCTGCAGCTCGCCGCCGAACAACGCGCCGAGGACCAGATCCACGCTGTCGTCGGGGCGCTTGTCCTCGATCAGCTCGGCGCACGGCACCGCGAGCTGGACCGCGGCCGCGACCGGGCGCCCGCTTTCGCCGAACCGGATCTGACCCGTGCATTCCAGGTCCCCGTTGGCATATATCGGATCGTTACCGTAAGGATCGCCGGGTACGCTGCCGAAGCCGAGATCGCCGAGCTGCGCGGCCACGTGGGCGGCCTGTCCGCGCTGACCGTTGGCGTTGAGCACGCGCAGCTTCGTCTCCGCCATCGGGGCGGGTTCCACCTCCGCCAGCAGGCTCGGACTCATCCGCTGCCCCGGCAGCGGCTGCGGGGCCGCCTTCGGATCGGTGGCCGGGCTCGGCGAATTGCAGGCCATCGGCGTGTGGTCGTCATCGTTGGTGGTCAGCGCCTTGATCCAGAGCGCTGAGCAGATCAACGTGAGTACGACGACCAGGACGAGCCACGGGCGCATCCGCCGGCGCGGGTAGGGACGGCCTTTGGCATCCGTCGAACTGCCTTCGGTGATCAGTGAAACCACGACGACACTGTACGTACCCGCGCCGGCGGTCCGCGCATTACCCGGTGGGCAGCGGGCGCGCCGGGGGAGCGCCCGCCGCAGCGCCGTGACCGCGCGTATCGATTGCCCGGCGGTTCCGACACGACCGGGTTGCGATTGCGACAATTTCCGCACCGTCCGCTATTGTCTGCCCGCCCAGACCGAAACATCGGTGAGTAAATCGGCGTTCGGTCCCGGGAACAAGCAGGGCAACTCATGCGTTGTCCGGACGCTATCGGCGGTGTGTCCACAGATTCACGCTGATAGAAGACCGGTGCGTATGTGAAGTGCACCACCGGCGGGGTGGCTGCCGCGGTCGAAACCGACGGCGTGCGCCGATCCGGATATACGGAGTAAGGACGAGGGGAAGAGACATGGCAACCGACTATGACGCGCCGAGGCGTACCGAAACCGACGATGTATCGGAGGATTCGCTCGAGGAGCTGAAAGCGCGTCGCAACGAGGCCCAGTCCGCCGTCGTGGATGTCGACGAATCCGATACCGCGGAGTCGTTCGAACTCCCCGGTGCGGACTTGTCCGAGGAAGTGCTGACGGTCCGGGTGATCCCGAAGCAGGCCGACGAGTTCACCTGCTCGAGCTGTTTCCTGGTGCATCACCGCAGCCGGCTGGCCAGTGAGGCCGGCGGGCAGATGATCTGCATGGATTGCGCTGCTTGAGACAGGCGCGAGGTCATTCCGCGCTCGGGACTCCGAGCGCGGTCAGGACCTGTTCCGGCCGGCGCGTACTGACCAGCCAGTACGGCGTCGGGTCATCCGGATCGTCGAGTACCAGCAGCACCATGGTGCCGATCCACGGCCGGTGCTGGACATAGGCGGCGGGATCGAGCTGGCGGCCCAGCGCCGCGCTTTTGGCGCTGCGTGGCACGACTGTCGCGCGGGCCACGAACGACACCGGCAGATGCGCCCGATCGACGCGCAGCTCCGGCGTCCCGCTGCCGTCCGGAGCGACCTCCACCCGGTGCCGGCTCAACCACAGCAGCACCCAGACCGGGATCGGGAGCAGCAGCACATACGGCAGCCAGGCCCGTAGGCCCGGCGCTCCCATATGCACCTCCGCGGCGAGCAGGGCGGCGAGTGCGAATCCCACCGGCCACCACCACAGCGGCACCCAGAGGCGTTCGCGATACGCCTGCGGCGCCGGCCGTGCGGGGTGGCCGGATTCGGTGGGTCGGGGCTGGTCGGACACGACTCAACACTAAGCGACATGCGCGCCGCGCCTGCGCGTAGGCTGGTCGGACGTGAACGCACTCTCACCGATACCACTGCTGCGGCTGGACCCGGGAATCCCGATGCCCAGCCGCGCCCACGACGGCGACGCGGGCGTGGACCTGTGCACCGCCGAGGATGTCGTCCTCGAACCCGGGGAACGGGTACTCGTCGGTACCGGTATCGCGATCGCGCTACCGGTGGGCACGGTCGGGCTGATCCATCCGCGGTCCGGTCTGGCGGCCAAAGCCGGCTTGTCCGTGGTGAACACGCCCGGGACGATCGATGCCGGGTACCGAGGTGAGATCAAGGTGTGCCTGATCAACCACGATCCGCGCACACCCATCGAATTACGCCGCGGCGACCGGATCGCGCAGTTGCTGGTGCAACGCGTGGAACTGGTCGATTTCGTGGCCGTGGACCGGCTCGACGATTCCGCGCGCGGCGCGGGCGGGTACGGGTCCAGCGGGGGACACGCGAGTTTGAGGCCGAGCGGCGCGGAAACCGCCCACGGCAAGGAGGCCTGACATGTTCGGACGACGCAAATCGGGCGGACGCAGATCCGGCGACGAGCCCCGCGACACCGGTGCGTACGGCACCGGCGAATACGAGGCCTACGACGACTACGACGACTACGACGACGGCGGCTATCACCGCGCCGGCGAGGAACAGTATCCGGGCGACTACGACGACAGCTATGACGACGGCTATGGCGGGGCCGCCTACAGCGACGCCTACGACGCCGCGATCGACGACCCCGATACCGAACCGCAACGGCGGGGTCCCTACGACTACGACGATGTCGCCGAAGTCCTGGAGAATTTCAGCGATACCCGGCTCGACCTGGGTTCGGTGATCCTGCCTGTACCGCCGGGCGGCCAGCTGCAGGTGGAGATGACACCGCAGGGCACCCCGCAGGCGGTGCACCTGGCCACCGAACACGGCCGGATCACGGTCGCGGCCTACGCCGCCCCGAAGTCGAAGGGTCAGTGGCGTACGGTGGCCGCCGATCTGGCGGAGTCGCTGCGCAAGGACGGCGCCCGCGTCTCGGTCGAGAAGGGGCCGTGGGGCCGGGAACTCGTCGCCGTCACCGAGGGCGCGGATCTGCGATTCATCGGCGTGGACGGCTACCGGTGGATGATCCGGCTGGTCGCCGCCGGTCCCTCCGGTTCCACCGCGGTCGGTAGCCCCCTGGTGGCCGCGGCGCGGACGGTGCTGAGCGAAACGATCATCCGCCGCGGTACCGACGCGCTGCCGGTGCGGGAACCGCTGCCGGTAGTGCTGCCACAGCAACTGGCCGAACAGCTCACGGCCGCGCACCAGCAACAGCAACTCCAGCAGCAGCAGGCGCAACAGGCGGCCGCGGCGCAGAACGCACCCCGGCCGGCGCCGACCGGTGCCGTGCTGCCGCCCCAGCAGCCGCAGCAGCCACGCCGGGGCGCCGAGGGATCGGCGATGCAGCAACTCGGCCGCGGCTGACGAGCGTCGACCCTGTTCCCGCCCGGCGGGAACAGGGTTCAGCGTGTGTAGCGCAGTCCGAGCCGGCCCAGGACGGCCGGGTCGGCCCCCAGCTGGTCGAGAGTTATCTCGGTGATCACCGACCGCGGCGCGCGGCGGGCCCATTCGCGGCCGACAGCCACCGGATGCACCGGGTCGTCCGCGGCGGCCACCACCGCCAACGGGGCCGGTAACCCGTCCAGCAGCGTCGCCTCCGGCCATTTGTACTGGGCCGCCTCCTCCAGCGCCGCGGGCAGTCCCGGCCACTGCGCGCGCCAGGAACGGGTGAGTGCGTCGGCGAGCCAGCGGGGGCTGCTGGCGCGCATCCGTTCCAGGACCGGTTCCAGTCCCTCCGTCCGCAACTGGGCGGCCGTCACCGCGGCGCTGAGGGTGGCCGGGCATTGCGCGGTATCGGGTCCGGTCCAGGCGGGTAGCGCCGCGATGACGCCCGCGACATCGGCGGTGGTGCGGGCGCTTGCCCATTCGACCGCGACCGCCGCGCCCAGCGAGATCCCGGCCGCCAGCACCGGACCGCGCACCGCGGCGGCGTCCAGGGCGGCACGGTAGCCGTCGATCACCGCGCCCGGTTCGGGGTCCACCGCGATCAGGTCGAGGCCGAGCGCGGTACAGGCGGGTTCGAAGGCGCGGCGGGCGAAATGTGCGTCGGAACCGGTGCCGGGGAGGGCGACCACGACTGCCGGACGTGGGGAATCGAACACCGGACCGAGCGTAGCGGTGCCGCCCCCGCCCATCTACAGTGGCGGGTACGGCCACAGCCGGGCCGTAGCAGGAAACTCGGATGACGTGCGACCCACGCCGTCCGCTCACAGGAGAGCATGCGATGTCTTCCTCGGCCGGAAGAAAAGCGGGCGCGAAGTCCGCAACCGGATATTTTCGCAGGCTCGGCCGCAGATTGACCGAGGATCTCGATCAGCTCGACGCCGAGGAGCTGGCGGAGTCGGCGGACGCTTCGGGCGCCTGCCGGGTCTCGGAGTGCCGGCGCGGTGAGGAGGCGACGATGCTGGGCAGATTGCGCAGTGTCGATTCGTGTCCGCAGGCCGCCGGTGCCAATGTGCAGGCGGAGTTTTTCGACGGTACCGATGCCATCACTCTGGTGTGGATCGGGCGGCGCCGGATTCCCGGTATCGAATCGGGCCGGCGCATCATGGTGCGCGGCCGGATCGGCGAGCGCGAAGGCCGCAAAGTGATCTACAACCCCTACTACGAACTGCGCGGAAACAGCTGACGTATGCCATCGAGCGACGAGTACGCCACCACGCCGCTACCGCGGACCACCGCTGCCGCGGATTCGCCGTCCACGGACGAATCCCCGGCGCCCGGGGATGCCGAACCCGGGCAACAGACTTTGCTGGAACAACTGGGCGGTTTCGCGGGACTGATCTACTCCACCGTGCCGGTGGTGGTTTTCGTCCCGGTGAACGCCCTCTTCGGGCTGACCGCGGCGATCTGGGCCGCGCTGGGTGTGGCCGGTGCGGTGCTCGTCTGGCGGCTGGTGCGGCGCGAACCCATCCAACCGGCGATCTCGGGGTTCCTGGGCGTGGGAATCTGCGCGCTGATCGCCTGGCGGATGGGAGAGGCCAAAGGCTTCTTCCTGTTCGGCATCTACACCAGTCTCATCTACGGGGCCGCGTTCCTGATCTCCATCCTGGTGCGCCGTCCCCTCGTCGGTGTCGTGTGGAGTGTGCTCAACGGCCACGGTGGTGACTGGCGCGGCGACCCTCGCGTGGTGCGCCTCTACGATCTGGCGACCGCCACCTGGGTGCTCGTTTTCGGTGCCCGCTACCTGGTGCAACACCATCTGTACGCGGCCGACAGCACCGGCTGGCTGGCTGCCGCCCGGATAGCGATGGGGTGGCCGCTCACCGCGATCGCGCTGGTGGTCACCGTCTGGGCCGTCCGGCGGGCGGGACATCTGCCCGCCGGGTCGGCTGCCCGGCACGCCGCCTGATCCGGACCCGCAGGGTGGCGGATGACCCACCCTTTGGTGTCTATCACCGCGCCGCCGTTCATCGGACGATCGTTGCAGTAGACGATCTGCCGAGAGGACTGGCGAATGCGTACCGAGCAGCACACGATCCCACGCCCGGAGCGGGGGCGCGAGAATCCGGTGCGGTCCCAGAGCCGCCGGGTGTCCGCCGAACTGGACGCCCTGGTCGGCCCCGCGGCCGCCGGTGACCGTCGCGCGACAGCCGAAATCCTGCGGCTCGTCCAGCCGCTGGTGCAGCGGTACTGCCGCACCAGGCTCGGGAACCCCGCCCATCTGCACGTGACGGCCGACGACGTGACCCAGGAAGTCCTCCTGGCCACCGTCGCCGCCATTCCCCGCTACCGGGACCAGGGCAAGTCCTTCCTCGCCTTCGTCTACGGCATCGCGGCCAACAAGGTGTCCGACGCATTCCGTGGCGCCCAGGTACACCCGGCCTATCCGATGGCGGAGGTGCCCGAGGTGGCCTCCACCGCGGCGGGGCCGGAGGAGTGGGCGCTGGCCGCCGAACGCGGCTCGGTGGCCCGTGAACTCATGCAGCAGCTGAATCCGGTACACCGCAAGGTGCTGGTGCTGCGGATCGTGTTCGGGCTGAGCGCGGCCGAGACGGCGGCAGAGCTGGGAACGAGCGCCGGCGTGGTCCGGGTGATGCAATACCGGGCCCTGAACAAGCTACGGGCGCGCGCGGCCCAGCCGGTCGCCGCCTGAGCCGATCCCGACTCGTCACGCTGCGTCGATGGGGCGGTGCGAGGGCTCTGCGTGGTGACGCTGCGCTGCCGCCTCGGATTCGCGCACGCCGGTGGGGCTCAGTATTCGGCATCCTGCGAAGGGGTCAGCCCGGTCTCGGGTGCCGCGGGTTCGGTGGCGGCGCCGATCGGTGCCAGTACCGAGCGCAGCTCCTCCTCGGCCTCCGCGGAAGCCACGAACAGCAGTTCGTCGTCGCCTTCGAACGGGTCGTCCGGTTGCGGCACGATGACCCGGCCGCCACGCAGGATGGTGACCAATGCGGAATCACGCGGCAGGCGCAGGCTGCGGACCGGTTTACCGGCCAGGGTCGTATCCGGCGGCAGCGTGAGTTCGACCAGGTTGGCCTGCCCCTGCCGCAACGTCATCAACCGCACCAGATCGCCCACCGAGACCGCTTCCTCGACCAGCGAGGCGAGCAGGCGCGGTGTGGAGACGGCGACATCCACACCCCAGGCCTCGTCGAAGAGCCATTCGTTGCGGGGGTCGTTGACCCGGGCGACCACCCGGCGCACACCGAATTCGGTTTTCGCCAGCAGGCTGTGCACCAGATTCGCTTTGTCGTCACCGGTGGCGGCGATGACGACCTCGTAGTCCTGCAGGCCCGCGTCCTCGAGCAGTTGCAGTTCACACGCGTCGGCGTGCACCCAGATCGCGTTCGGCACCGAATCGCGGTCGATATGGTCGAGCTGGCGTTCGAGCAGCATCACACTGTGCCCCGAGCGCAAGAGTTCGCGGGCGATGGAGCGGCCGACGGCCCCGGCTCCGGCAATGGCCACCTTCATGATCAGTCCTTGTTCGCTGGGGGTTTCGCGGCCAGCGCGACCGCCTCACCGGCGGAACCGGAGGTCGCGGCCACGTACACGGTGTCGTCGGCCTGGACGACGGTTTTGGCGTCGGGCAGGATGCCCTGACCGAAGCGGATGATGAACGCGACCCGCGCGCCGGTGGCGGTTTCCAGATCGCGGACCGTGCGCCCGTACCAGTCCTCGTGCAGGATCAGCTGAGCGACGGCCACGGTGCCGGTGGGGTCGCGCCAGGTGGTGGTGCCCGCGTCGCCGAGCAGGTTGTGCAGGAAACGATCGGTGGTCCACGGCACGGTGGCGATGGTCGGGATGCCGAGGCGTTCGTAGACGGCGGCGCGTTTGGCGTCGTAGATCCGGGCCACCACCCGTTCGATACCGAACATCTCCCGCGCCACGCGGGCGGAGATGATGTTGGAGTTGTCGCCCGAGGACACCGCCGCGAATGCGCCGGCCCGCTCGATCCCCGCCCGGCACAGCACATCGCGATCGAACCCGACCCCGACCACCCGCTCGCCGGGGAAATCCTCGCCCAGCCGCCGGAACGCGTCCGGGTTGCGATCGATCACGGCGACTTCATGACCTATCCGGACCAGGGCGCGGGCCAGTGATGCCCCCACTCGGCCGCATCCCATGATCACCACGTACACCGTGAACCTCGCTCCTGATTCCGAACGCTTGTACAGCCGTGCGGTCGATACCGCTGCGGCAGCCGTACGGCTGCCGCGCAACGAACCGTACTCGCCGGTTCGCACCCACAGCCAGATTCCCCCTGGCGAACCCGGGCAAACCGGTAATCCGGTAATGCCTCGCAGCACACAACGCCGCGGGGGCATATGCTCCGTCCAGTGTCGAAGTTGACGACCGCCACCAAACGCCTGGTGCTGGGGCGGCCATTCCGTAGTGACTCCCTGGGCCACACCCTGCTGCCGAAACGAATCGCGCTGCCGGTGTTCGCCTCGGACGCGATGTCCTCGGTCGCCTACGCGCCCGAGGAGATCTTCCTCGTGCTGTCGGTGTCCGGGCTCGCGGGCTACGCCTACGCGCCGTGGCTCGGACTGGCGGTGGCCGTGGTGATGATCATCGTGGTCACCAGCTACCGCCAGAATGTGCACGCCTACCCGTCCGGCGGGGGTGACTTCGAGGTGGTCACCACGAACCTCGGTCCCACCGCCGGTCTGACGGTGGGCAGCGCACTGCTGGTGGATTATGTGCTGACGGTCGCGGTCTCGATATCGTCGGCGGCATCGACCATCGGTTCGGCGATCCCGTTCGTCGCCACCCACAAGGTGCTGTTCGCGGTGGCCGCCATCGCGCTGCTCACCGCGATGAACCTGCGTGGTGTGCGGGAATCGGGCCGCGCCTTCGCGCTGCTGTCCTATGCCTTCCTGGCCGGGATGTTCGCCATGCTGGGCTGGGGCCTGATCCGGATCTTCGTGCTCGGCGACGAGGTGCGCGCCGAATCGGCCTCGTTCGAATTGCGGGCCGAGGACGACCATCTGGCCGGCATCGCGCTGGTGTTCCTGCTCGCCCGCGCCTTCTCGTCGGGGTGCGCGGCGCTGACCGGTGTCGAGGCGATCAGCAACGGAGTCCCGGCGTTCCGTAAGCCCAAATCACGCAACGCCGCGACGACGCTGCTGTTGCTCGGCGGGATCTCCATCGTCCTGCTGCTCGGCATCATCGTGATCGCCCGCCAAGCGCATGTCGTATTCGCCGAGGATCCGGCGCATCTGATCGGCGCCCCCGACGGCTATCAGCAGAAAACGCTGGTCACTCAGATCGCGCACGCGGTGTTCGACACCTTCACGCCCGGTTTCTATTTCGTGGCGGTCGTGACGGCGGTGATCCTGGTGCTGGCCGCCAATACCGCCTACAACGGGTTCCCGGTGCTCGGCTCGGTGCTGGCACAGGCCCGGTTCCTGCCGCGGCAGCTGCACACCCGTGGCGACCGCCTGGCGTTCAGCAACGGCATCCTGTTCCTGGCGGTGGGGGCGATCGGGTTCGTGGTGGCGTTCGACGCGGAGGTCACCAAACTCATCCAGCTCTACATCATCGGGGTGTTCGTCTCGTTCACCCTCAGCCAGACCGGCATGCTGCGGCACTGGTCCCGGCTGCTGCGCCGGGAGACCGATCCGGCCGAACGGTCGCGGATGCTGCGGTCGCGGGCCATCAACGCGCTCGGCCTGGTGGCCACCGGTGCGGTGCTGATCGTCGTGTTGATCACCAAGTTCTTCGCGGGCGCGTGGATCGCGATCGTGACGATGGCGGTGATCTTCGTGGTGATGAAGATGATCCACCACCACTACGATTCGGTGGCCCGGGAACTCGAGGAACAAGAATGGGACGGGGTGCTGCCCAGCCGGACGCATTCCATCGTGCTGGTGTCACGGCTGCATCTGCCGACCCGGCGCGCGCTGGCCTATGCCCGGGCCGGCCGTCCGGACACGCTCGAAGCGATCACGGTCAACGTCGACGAGGAGGACACCCGCGCACTCGTCCGGGACTGGGAGAACAGCGATATCTCGGTACCGTTGAAGGTTGTGGAGTCGCCCTACCGGGAGATCACCAAACCCGTGCTCGACTACGTGAAACGGGTGCGTAAGGACGCACCCCGCGACGTCGTGACGGTATTCATCCCGGAGTACGTCGTGGGCCACTGGTGGGAACAGGTACTGCACAACCAGAGCGCGCTGCGGTTGAAGGGGCGACTGTTGTTCGAGCCCGGCGTCATGGTGACCAGCGTGCCGTGGCAGCTCAGTTCCTCGGCGCGGGCCCGGGCCGTGGGCGAGCACACGGCACCCGGTTCGGTCCGGCGCGGGTACGGCGACAATGGGTGAGCTCCGGGCGCTGAGCGACGGACGGGCGCGGGTCTGCGTCACCGAGTCCCGGGCGCGCGTCCGGCGGGTCGGGAAGCGCCGATGACGTCGTGGCGTGATCGCGAGCTCGAGCTGCGGCTGGGGCCACCGGGCCACGGTGGTTTCTGCGTGGCCCGCCACGAGGGACGGGTGGTGTTCGTGCGCCACGGCCTTCCCGGGGAGCTGGTGACGGCTCGGGTCACCGAGGACCGCGGCGGCTCGTTCTGCCGGGCCGATGCGGTGGATATCGTCGAGCCGTCGGCGGATCGCGTGCCGCGGACGTGTCCGGTCTCGGGGCCGGGTGGCGCGGGTTGCTGCGATTTCGCCCATGCCGCCCCCGCGGCCCAGCGGGCGTTGAAGGCGGCCGTCGTCGCCGAACAACTGCGCCGGATCACCCGTATCGACCGGGATATCGACGTGGAGCCGATCCCGGGGGTGGCCGATCCGTCCGGCGGTTGGCGTACCCGCATCCGGCTGGTGGTGGACGACGCCGGACGGGTCGGCGTGCACCGGTATCGGAGCACCGAGGTGATCCCCGATCTGCGCTGCCCGCAGCCGGTACCCGCGGCGCTCGACGGGGTCGGGGAGCGGCTCTGGACACCGGGTGCGGACCTGGTGATCGCGGTGGATGACGAGGGCACCCGGCATATCGTCGAACTCGCCCCTGTCCCGGAACAGAAATACCCGGAACACAAACAACGGGCCGCAGAGGCCCGGGACGGCCGGCGTGGGCCACGCGGCCGGCGGCGTGGCGCGCGCTCGGGACCGGATCGCCGGGCCGCCGCGGTGAGTGGACCCGCTGAGCCGGCTCCCGAGACGGCGAACGGTCAGCGCCGCCGGGCCACGGCCCACCGCGCTGCCGTGCACGCCGCGCGCGACGAATGGGTGATCGAGGGCAGCGGCCGCGCCGTGCAATACGTCGCGGGCCGCCGCTGGGAGGTCTCGGCCGCCGGTTTCTGGCAGGCGCACCGAGGCGCCGCCCGATGCTATTCCGACGTGGTGGCCGAATGGGCCGATCTGTCCGTCGGTGCGACCGCCTGGGACCTCTACAGCGGTGCCGGTGTCTTCGCGGCCCGGCTGGCCGGGCAGACCGGCTCCGCCGGTGCGGTGCACGCGGTCGAATCGGCTCCCGGCGCGGTGTCCGACGGCCTTGCCGCCCTGGGTGATCTGCCCTGGCTGACCCTGCAGGGCGGCCGAGTCGAGCGGTGGGTAGCCGGTCGGCGCGGCCCCCGGCCGCAGGTCGTGGTCCTCGATCCGCCGCGGGCCGGCGCCGGTAAGCCCGTCGTCACCGCGGTTGCGGCGGCCGCACCGGACCGGATCGTGCATATCGGCTGCGACCCGGCCTCCTTCGCCCGCGACCTACGCCTCTACCTCGATGCCGGTTACCGCCTCACCGCCCTGCGCGCCTTCGACGCCTTCCCCGCCACCCACCACGTGGAATGCCTTGCGCTCCTGGAACGCTGAGCCCGGACGCGGGGTGCTGTTCGTCACCGGACGCACGTGCGTGGACCGCTCGCCCCCATACTCGGCGTGAAACCTGGAGGGAGCGAGCATGATCCATCATGTGCAAGTGTGTTGCCCGGCCGGAGCCGAAGAGCGGCAGCGTGAGTTCTATACCGGTGTCCTGGGCTGGACGGAATTGCCGAAACCGCCGCTGCTCGCGGCCCGCGGTGGGTGCTGGTTCCGGGTTCCCGGCCTCGGCGGTCCCGCCGGGGAACTGCATATCGGCGTCGACCCGGACTTCCGCCCGGCGATCAAGGCACATCCCGCGTTCGTTGTGGACATCGACGCGACGGCCGCGGCGGTGACGGCGGCGGGATATCCCGTCACCTGGGCGGATCCGGCCGAGATTCCGGGCCGGCGCCGGTTCCATACGGTCGACGGTGTCGGCAACCGGCTGGAGTTCCTCGCGGGCTGAGGTGATCCGGCACGTCAGCGCAGCTGCCAGGTGACGCGCAGGACCGCGGAAATCTCTTGTTCGCCGGGTTCGACCGGAATCGCGGCAGGGCTCGACGACGCCACCATGCGGACGGCGCCGGGCTCCTGTTGGGCACGCGGTGCCGGGGACGTGGTGTCTTCGGTGATCTCGAGCACGGGGCCCAGTTCGCGGGCGGCGCGGCGGGCGTACTGGCGGGCCTTGTCCAGGGCGTCGTCCCACGCGTCGTCCCGGGCGCGGGTCAGCCGGCGGGTGCGGTCGGCGAAGGTGTACTGCAGGCCGCCGAGCCGGGCGTCGTCGCCGCCGGCGGCCACCGCGTGCGCGATGATCTCGCCGGGACCGGGTGTGGCGGTTGCTTCGCCGGGACCGGGGTGGGTCAGGACGACGCGCAGGCCGCTGGTGGCGATATATCCGGTGATCCGGGAGAGACCGTCCTGCCAGGTGAGATCGGACCGCACCGACAGCACACCAGTGGTGATGTCGGTCTCGGATACGCCGTCGCCGCGTAGCGCTGCGGTAATGGCGGCCACCCGCTGTCCCGCCTGGTCGTAGGCCAGGCCGACGGTGCTCGCCCGGCATTCCACGCCGATACCCAGCACGATCCGATCCGGGATCGCACGCACCGTGCCCTGCCCGAATACGGTGACTGTTCCGGCCTGCGCAGGGTTCATCCGGTCTCCTCGCAATGCGGTGGGGGCGGTCGTCGTACGCCGCGGCCGGGGGTACGCGGTTCGCGCGGCATATGCCGTTCACCTTAGGCTGGACCGATACGCCGGACCGCGGATCCGGCCCGGTGCGGCGGTAGCCAGCCCTCGCCGTCGGGCGAGTACTCGGCCGCGGCTCCTAGACTGGTCGGATCAACTGCGCTATCCGGAGGGAGCGAATCAGGTGGGAGTGCTTTCCCGGGTCGATACGCCCGAAGACGTGCGTCGGCTGTCGGTACCGCAACTGCGGGAACTGGCGGCGGAGATCCGCGAGTTCCTGGTGCACAAGGTCGCCGTCACCGGCGGGCACCTGGGACCCAATCTCGGGGTGGTGGAACTCACCCTGGCGCTGCACCGGGTATTCGATTCGCCCGCCGACCCGTTGATCTTCGACACCGGCCACCAGGCCTATGTGCACAAGATCGTGACCGGTCGTAAGGACCGTTTCGACTCCCTGCGCCGCAAGGACGGGCTGTCGGGGTATCCGAGCCGTGCGGAGAGCGAGCACGACTGGGTCGAGTCGTCACATGCCTCGGCTTCGCTGTCGTATGCCGACGGCCTGGCCAAGGCGTTCGCGCTCACCGGGCAGGACCGCCACGTCGTCGCGGTGGTCGGCGACGGGGCGCTCACCGGCGGTATGTGCTGGGAGGCGCTGAACAATATCGCGGGCGCCCCGGACCGGCCGGTGGTGATCGTGGTCAACGACAACGGCCGGTCCTATGCGCCGACCATCGGTGGCCTGGCGCAGCGGCTGACGGCGCTGCGCACCCAGCCGGTGTACGAGCATATGCTCGACACGGGCCGTCGATTCCTGAAAAGCATTCCCGGCGTGGGCGATTCCGCGTATTCGATGGTGCATGCGGTGAAGGCCGGGATCAAGGATGCGGTGAGCCCGCAGGAACTGTTCGGTGATCTCGGGTTGAAGTATGTGGGCCCGGTGGACGGGCACGATCTGGTCGCGCTGGAATCGGCTCTGCGCCACGCCAAGGAGTTCGGCGGCCCGGTGGTCGTACACGCCGTCACCCAGAAGGGGCACGGCTACGAACCGGCCGAGAACCATGTGGCCGATCAGATGCACGCCTGCGGGCCCATCGACCCGCGCACCGGGGAAGCGGTGAGCAAAGGCGGCGCCGCCAGCTGGACCTCGGTGTTCTCCGCGGAACTCATCGCGCACGCCGAACGCCGCGAGGATATCGTCGCGATCACCGCGGCCATGCCCGGCCCCACCGGCCTCTCGGCGTTCGGTGAGCGTTTCCCGGACCGGCTCTTCGATGTGGGGATCGCCGAACAGCACGCGCTGGCCTCGGCGTCGGGGCTGGCGCTCGGGGGCCTGCACCCTGTGGTCGCCATCTACTCCACCTTCCTCAACCGCGCCTTCGATCAGCTGCTGATGGATGTGGCACTGCTGAAACAGCCCGTCACGCTGGTCCTCGACCGGGCCGGAATCACCGGGGCCGACGGTGCCAGCCACAACGGGATGTGGGATCTGTCATTGCTGGGGATCGTGCCGGGTATGCGGGTCGCCGCGCCGCGTGACGCCGCGACCCTGGCCGAGGAACTGGCCGAGGCGCTCGCGGTGAACGACGGTCCGACCGCACTGCGTTTCCCCAAGGACAGCGTCGGCGCCGACATCCGCGCACTGGAACGCCTCGACGGCGTGGATGTGCTGTGGCTGCCGGACCGGGAAGGTCCCTCGGCGCAGACCCAGCACGGGGATGTGCTGTTCGTGGCGGTGGGTTCGCTCGTGCCGGCCGCGTTGCAAGCCGCCGAACTGCTGGAGGCCGAGCAGGTCAGCACGACGGTGATCGATCCGCGCTGGGTGCTGCCGGTCTCGGACGCCATCGTCAAACTCGCCGAGAACTACCGGCTGGTGGTGACCCTGGAGGACAGCGGTCTGCACGGCGGGATCGGATCCACCATCTCGGCGCGGTTGCGCGCGGCGGGCCTCGATGTGCCCGCCCGCGATATCGGTATCCCGCAGGAATTCCTGGACCACGGCAGTATTGCTCAGGTCCGCCAGGAACTGGGACTGACCGCGCCCGATATCGCCCGCCGGGTCGCCGGGTGGCTCGACGCCCGGTGATCGCCGGGCGAGACGGGCGGCCGCCAACGGCCGATCGGATGAGTGCCGCAGGCGATGGCGCAACCCCGCGCGGCGGCAGGTCGCAGGTCAGCCCTCCGGTGGGGCGGTGAGCGCCCCGGCGAGAGCATCCACCGTGAGCTCGCGTTGCCACGGCCGCGCACCGTGGGATTTGAGGAACCCCTCGATCGCCTCGGCAACCTCGGCCGCCGATTCCGGGCCGAGCCGGTAGTCGGGGAGCCCGTCCCAGCACAGCCGGCGCACCAGATCAGGGGCGAGCAGATTCTCCACCGGCACCGACACCCGCTCCGAGATCTCGGTGATGGCGGCGCGGGCGCGGTTGAGCCGGGCGGCGGCCGCCGGGTCGCGGCGTTCCCAGCGGTTCACCGGCGGCGGACCGTCGTACGGCTGACTCATCCGGGGCAGTTCCTCGTCGGGGAGGGTGCGGGCGCGTTCCACCGCACCCAGCCATTCGCGGGAGTAGCGGCGTTGCCGGGGCCCGCCGAACACCGGTAGTTCGCGGAGTTGCCCGATGCTCTTGGGGTCGGCGTTCGCGGCGGCGATGATCGCCGAATCGGGCAGGATCCGCGACGGCGCGATATCGCGGCCCCGGGCCAGGGTGTCGCGGGTGGTCCACAGTTCGCGCACGATCGCCAGCTGGCGGGCCCGGCGCAAAGTGTGGATACCGGAGGTGCGCCGCCACCGATCCGGTTTCGGCGGGGCCGGCTCCGCCAGCCGGATATGCTCGAATTCCTGCGCTGCCCACTCGGTTTTGTCCTGTTCCCGCAGGGACGCGGCCACCGCCTCGCGGAGTTCGGGCAGCAATTCCACATCGAGCGCGGCGTAGTTCAGCCATGCCTCCGGCAGCGGCCGGGTCGACCAGTCCGCGGCGCCGTGCCCTTTGCGCAGTGCCCGGCCGAGCAACTGTTCGACCATGGCGGCCAGCCCCACGCGGGGATAGCCGGCGAGCCGCCCACCGAGTTCGGTATCGAACAGTTTCGCCGGCCGCAGCCCGAGCTCGGCCAGACCGGGCAGATCCTGATCGGCGGAGTGCAGGATCCACTCCAGATCGTTGATGACGGCCGCCAGCGGTGCCAGCGCGCCGGCCACCGGAATCGGGTCGATGAGGACCGTGCCCGCCCCGGCGCGGCGCAGCTGGATCAGGTACGCGCGCGAGGAGTAGCGGAACCCGGAGGCGCGTTCGGCGTCGACGGCGAGCGGGCCGGTTCCGGCAGCGAGGCGTGCCGCGGCCGCGGCGACCTCGTCCGGGGTAGCGCAGACCGGCGGAATACCGTCGGCGGGGGCCAGCAGGGGAACCGCGGTGGGGGGATCGGGGAGCCCGGTGTCCGGCGTCGAACCTGTCTGCGCGCTGCCTGCCCCCGGTTCCGCCGCCGGTGATTGCGCGGCGCCACCGTCCGGGCGGTCACCGGACAGGTGTTCGGGCTCCTCTACTACCGGCATAAAGGGCCACTCTACGTGGCCGAGGCTACGGCCGATATTCAACCACGGTCGGTGCGGCCCGGTGACGACGGCCGCAGATCGGTGATTCCCGCAGGTGGCAGGCCTGCCGCGTAGGCGAGTACTTCGCCGAAACCCTCGACGTGCGGTGCCATCTCGGTGGTCCGTGCCGTCCAGGAAGCCCGGAGTTCCAGCTGGTGCGCCCGCGGTGGGCCGGCGATATCCCCGTAGCGCACCGAACTCGTCGAGGTCACCGTGCCGCCGAGCGCGGTGAACGGCACATCGCGCGACTCCAGCGCGTCCACCAGCCAGCTCCACGCGACCTCCGGCAGCAGCGGATCGGCCGCGAGTGCGCCGTCGATATCGGCCTGGATATAGGCGACCAGCCGGAACACTCCGTGCCAGGCTTCGTCGCCGTTCGGATCGTGTAGCAGGATCAGCCGGCCGAACGCGTCGCCCTCGGAATCGATGGGCACCACCGGGGAGTCCTCGTGGATCACCTCGGCGCCGAGGGCGTAGGAGTACGGGGCCAGACGCTGCGGCGGCCGGATCGGGGACAGTTCGATCCGCGGGTGTACGGACGCGGCGCCCATCTGCGAAACGGCCATGCGGAACGATGCGGGTTCGTCGCCGGGCCCATCGTTCGGTGCGCCGTCGCGGATATCGAGCGGTGTCACGGGAGATGACGGTAGACCTGTCACAGCCGGGGCGTGGGGAGGCGCGCCGGGCGACCGTTGTTGCTGGATGTGCGGGCAGGCTCGTGGTAAATACCGCGCAACTATCCGGCTGACCGGCCGGGGCCGGGTGCGGCCGCGGATCCGGAAGCGGTCCGGGCTTGCGCGCCGCCGCCCGGCACGCCGAATACGATGGCCGGTGATGAGCACATACACGCGCCGCCAGTTGTCCGATGCCCCGTTCCTGGCCGCCGCAGCCGGGGCGACCCCGGCCCGGCGGCCGGTGTGGTTCATGCGTCAGGCCGGGCGGTCGCTGCCGGAATACCGTGAGCTGCGGGCGGGCATCGGGATGCTGCAGTCCTGTTTCGACCCCGAACTGGTCTGCGAGATCACGCTGCAGCCGATCCGCCGCCACGGTGTCGACGCGGCGATCCTGTTCTCCGATATCGTCGTCCCACTCAAAGCGGCGGGGATCGATCTCGATATCGTCCCGGGTGTCGGGCCCGTGGTGACTTCCCCGGTGCGTACCGCCGCCGATGTGCGGGCCCTGCCGCGGTTGCGTCCCGAGGAAGTCGGTGCCGTCACCGACGGGGTGCGGTTGCTGGTCGGTGAACTGGGGCAGACCCCGCTGATCGGTTTCGCCGGTGCCCCCTTCACGCTGGCCTCGTACCTGGTCGAGGGCGGGCCCAGTAAGCACCACGAACGCACCAAGGCGATGATGCACGGCGATCCGGCCGCCTGGAACGCGCTGCTCGGTGCGCTCACCGATATCACCATCGTGTTCCTGCGGGCCCAGCTCGAGGCGGGAGTGGACGCGGTGCAACTGTTCGACTCGTGGGCGGGCGCGCTGTCGCTGGCCGACTACCGCCGCTATGTACTGCCGCATTCGGAGCGGGTATTCGCCGAGATCGCCGACGCCGGGGTGCCGAGGATCCATTTCGGGGTCGGGACCGGCGAGCTGCTGGGCGCGATGGGTGAGGCGGGCGCCGATGTGGTCGGGGTCGATTGGCGGGTGCCGCTCACCGAGGCGGTCCGCCGGGTCGGGCCCGGAAAGGCGCTGCAGGGCAATCTCGATCCTGCCGTCCTGTTCGCCGGCCGGCCGGTGGTGGAGGCCGAGGCACGGCGGATCGCCGACGAAGCGGATTCGGCGATTGCCATGGGCGCCGCGGGCCATATCTTCAACCTCGGGCACGGGGTGCTCCCGGACACCGATCCCGGCGTGCTGACGGCCCTGGTGGAATTCATCCACGAACTGTGACGGTCCCGGTCGCCGATCGGGGTACGCCGGTCGCTCGGTAACCGACCACCGGTTCCGGGTGGCTGCGGGCCGCCGAGGTACCTCGCGTTCCCGGATCGGCCCAGGTCCGGGTGAGGTGGCGGCCGCTCGCACGCCCGGACGCGTACCCGGAGTAGCCGGGGCCGAGTCGATGTGCGACCGCGGCGCGCACATCCTGTGTTTCCGGTGTCCCGGCGATCGCTCGCCTGCGAGCCGCGTGCGTTGTCGGGCTTCCGGTGCCGTACGGCAAGCCCGAGGTCGTTCGCAGAACTGTTCCATGGTCGCGGACGTGTGCCGGTTCTCCGACCCGTTGCCGGCGGGCGGCGCCGCGCCGCCGGTCCGTGAAGGAACCTGATGACCGGCCGCGGGCACGGCGCAGTCGCCCGGCGCTTTGTTGCCGCAGTGCCGGGGTTCTCCGGATACCCGTGGGATTTCTTGTTTCGCAAACTGTTTCTTCTTCACGCGACGGTGTGCGGGGTGCACGCCGGCGCTGCTGCCGGCCCGGATACGGTCGGGGCATGAGAATCGCGGTGGTCGGTGCGGGGATCAGTGGGCTGGTCTCGGCCTTCAGGTTGCGGCAGACGCTCGGTGCCGCGGCGGATCTCACCGTGATCGAAGGGCGGGGCCGGCTGGGCGGTGTGCTGCGGACGGGTCTGGTCGGCGGCGAACCGGTCGATCTGGGGGCCGAGGCGTTCGTGGGGCGCCGACCGGAGGTGCCGGCGCTGCTGCGCGAACTCGGCATCGCCGACCAATTGGTGCACCCGGCCGGACTCCGGCCGCTGATCTGGGCCGCGGGGCATACGCATCCACTACCCGAGCGGACGTTGATGGGTATTCCGTCCGGCCCCGATACCGTCGCCGGCCTGGTGGACGCGGAAACGGTGGCACGGATTGCCGGCGAACCCACCCGCCTCCTCAGCTGGCGTCCCGGCGCCGATATCGATGTGTACTCGCTGGTGGCCGATCGTTTCGGCGCGCAGACCGTGGCGCGCAGCGTCGACCCCCTGCTCGGTGGTGTCTATGCCGGCATGGCCAGTTCGATCGGGCTCCGCGCCGCCCTGCCCGCGCTGGCCACGGCCCTCGATCGCGGTGCCACCAGTCTCACCGCCGCGGTCTCCGCGACACTTCCGCCGCCTTCGGACGCTCCGGTATTCGGTGCGCTGCGCGACGGCTACGGCGTGCTGCTGCGCGCGCTGGCCGAGCAGACCGCGGCGCATACGGTCCGCGATACCGCGGTCGAGGCACTGAGCCGGGTATCCGGCCGCTGGCGGGTCGACCCGGTCGGTGAGTTCGATGCGGTCGTCCTCGCCACTCCCGCGCCCGTGACCGCCCGCTTGCTGGCCGGGATCGCCCCGGTAGCGGCCCGGGCGGCCGCCGGAATCGAGCTGTCGTCGTCGGCCCTCGTCGTCCTGGAATTGCCGAAGGACACCCCGTTGCCCCCGAATTCGGGCGTCCTGGTCGCCACGGGCGAATCGCTGCGGGCCAAGGCCTTCACCCTGTCCAGCCGGAAGTGGACGCATCTGGCGGCGCGGGACACCGCTGTGGTGCGGGTCTCGTTCGGGCGGTTCGGCGACGACTCCGCTCTCGCGTTGCCGGACGACGACCTCGTCGCCGCGGCCACGGCCGACCTCGCCACGGTCACCGGAGTCCCCATCGTCCCGCTGTCGGCAGCCGTCCAACGCTGGCCCGGTGGCCTGGCCCAATACGCGCCCGGCCATACCGAGCGAGTCGCCGAGATCGAATCCGATCTCAAAGGTTTCGGCGATCTCGCGGTGACGGGCGCCTACCTACACGGTGTGGGCGTACCGGCCTGCGTCGCCGCGGCGACCACCGCCGCCCACCACATCGCCACCGCGGCCACCGACACCGCTTCCCCCACCGGCGCCCCCTAGTCGGCAACGGCCTGCTCGCCGTACGCATTGAGTTCACCGTCGCACACCTTGAATGGTCAACATCCGTGGTTCGGGGCCCGTCTCGTTCTGGAGCGACAGAGCGGGGGAGCGAAGCGGAGGAGCGGCGGAGTGAAGAACGAGACAAAGGGGGGCCCCGAACCACGCGCCGCCGAAGGCGGCGCAATATAGACAGCATGGCGCGACTCGATTACCAAGCCCTCAACTCCACCATTCGCTATCTGATGTTCTCCGTGTACCAGGTGCGGCCGGGTGCGCTGGGGGACGACCGGGCGGCGGCGATCAAGGAGGCGCGGGCGTTCTTCGACGGTCTCGCGGATCGCGATGTGGTGGTCCGCGGGATCTACGATGTGGCCGGTATGCGTGCCGACGCCGATTTCATGGTGTGGACCCATGCCGAGCGGGTCGAGGATCTGCAGGCCGCCTACGCCGACTTCCGGCGGACCACCGAACTCGGCCGGGCCAGCACCCCGGTGTGGAGCAATGTGGCGCTGCATCGGCCGGCCGAATTCAACAAGAGTCATATCCCGGCGTTCCTGGCCGGGGAGGAAGCCGGGAACTACATCTGCGTGTACCCGTTCGTCCGCTCCTACGAGTGGTATCTGCTGCCCGACGACGAACGCCGCAAAATGCTGGCCGATCACGGTAAAGAGGCCCGCGGCTATCCCGACGTGCGGGCCAATACCGTCGCCTCCTTCGCCCTCGGCGACTACGAGTGGATCCTCGCGTTCGAGGCGCCGGAGCTGCATCGCATCGTCGATCTGATGCGGGATCTGCGGGCCACCGAGGCCCGGATGCATGTGCGTGAGGAGACCCCGTTCTTCACCGGTCCGCGCGTCGAGATCGACCAGCTGGTCACCGCGCTGCCCTGAGCAGCGGATACCGACCGCCCGGTCGGGCCCCTGGAAATAGGGGCATGTGCGCCGGGCGGTCGTTACGTAACGTACCGCTGGGCAAACGGAGAGCTCACTCCGCTCAGCTGGTCGAGGGGTGCAGCCGCAGCGAAATAGAGTTGATGCAGTACCGCTTGTCGGTGGGTGTCGGGTATCCCTCGCCCTCGAAGACGTGTCCGAGGTGGCTGTGGCAGTTCGCGCACAGCACTTCGACACGGCGCATCCCCAGCGAATCGTCGGCCCGCAGTATCACGGCATCCGACGACGCGGGATCGAAGAACGACGGCCAGCCGCAGTGCGATTCGAACTTCTCGGTGCTGCGGAACAGTTCGGCTCCGCAGGCGCGGCAGCTGTACACACCTTCGGTTTTCGTATCCGTGTACTCGCCGGTGAACGGCCGCTCCGTACCGGCTTCCCGGAGCACTGCGTACTCCATCGGATCCAGTTTGGCGCGCCACTGCTGCGGCGTGAGCTGGATTTTCGGGGTGGGCAGGGAAGTATCCGCTTCGGAACTCATGCCTCCACGCTAATACGATCGCGCGGCGGCGTCTCGTATCAGCTGCGTACGGCCTGCGTCTCGGCGACCCGAGGGGTGACGGGTTCCGGGACAGCGGGCTGCCGGGCGGCCCGCGCCGGATCCGGTTCGATACCGGGCATCGCGACGGCGCCGGCGGTATGCCGGGAATCGGGGGCGGTCACCATCCACTCGGGATCCAGCTGCGGCAACCGGCCGGCCCGGCGCGCGGCCAGGTAGCGGTCGCCGAGCACACAGAACACCACGATCAGCAGCAGTCCCCAGCCGAAGGTGATCCGCAGGTATTCGAGGTTGCGGCCGATATCGGGCCAGCGGTCCGACAGCCATTTGTCGTAGGACATGAACCCGAATATCGCCAGCCAGGCCGGCCAGTTGCGCAGGACGGAATTGCGCAGCACCACCGACATCAGGAACGGGAACAGCATCATCGAGTAGTACATCTGGCCGAGCGAGGTCAGCAGCCATTCGGCGAGCAGCAGCACACCGGAAGCGGTGGTGACGAAGAACAACTCGTCCTCGCGGTAGTACCGGTACAGAATCCACAGTGAGGCCAGCACCATGACCGCCAGGGACAGCCGGATCACCCACATCAGCCACGGCGGCAGCCCGTAGTACTCGGCGTTGCCGGGGACGGAGCTGTTGAAGTAGTCGCGCGTCTCCAACAGGTACGGCGTGGTGCGGGTGAAGAACTTCTCCGGGTCCTTCGACAGCGGCCAGGCTATGGCGGTCAGCACCAGCGGGACACCGAGTGCGGTGGTGAACACATTCCACTGTTTGCGGACGAGGGCGATCAGCAGTAGCGGCGCCAGCGTCGGTTTGACCGCGATAGTGAGCCCGAGTATCACCCCGGCCCACAAGTCTCGTCTGCGCAACAACAGGATCAGGAACAGCATCTCGGCCAGCAGCAGGCAGCCGTTGACGTTGGTGAACACCAGCGTGTTGATCACCGTCTCGGACAGGAACATCGCCAGCAGCAGCACCGGGGCGGCGATCGAGCGCAGCGTGTAGTTGAACAACCGCAGCAGCAGATACCAGGCGATCAGGATCGCCACCGCGTTGAGCAGGATGAACAACCAGCGCGACTTCTCGTAATCGATCACCGCGATCGGCGCGATCAACAGGGTGCCGCTGGGCGGATACAGGTAGTGCGGGTCCACCGAGTCGAAATTCGCCGTGTACACCGCGCGCCCGTTGAGGAAGTCCAGCGAGGCCTGGTAGACGGGCTTGTAGTCGTCGGTGACGAAACCGTTGACAGCCTTGATGAACACCCGGTTCAGCACGGTCATGACCGCCAGCGGCCAGAGCGCGAACCGGATCACGTCGGCGGTGGTTCGAGCAGTGCGGGGCTCGAGCTGTCGAAGGAACACCACGGCACGGTACACCGGATGGTGCCGTGGTGTTGCCGGGACCCACCCTCGACGCGCGGGGTGGCGGCGGCCGAACCCCCGGTCGCGGGCGGGTCGGCGGACCGCGGTCAGGCCGGGCAGGCGGCGCCGTCGCCCGGGAGCCTGCCGTCCTTCAGGTACTCGACGAGAGCGGTCTGCGCGCATCCGGAATGGGCGCTGACCGGATGACCCCAGCCCTGCCAGGTCATGGTCGCATGCCGGGCGCCCGCGGCGCCGAGCGCGCCGGTCACCGAGGCGTGCGCGGCACCGGTCACCGGGTCGCCGGCCCCGGTGAGCACCAGCACCGGCAACTCCAGGTCCTTCAGGGCGGGCGGGGCCTCCGTGGTGGGCCAGGCCGAGCAGACCAGCATGGACAGTGCGGCCGGCCGGCCGAACGCCGGATACTTCTGCGCCCAGATCACCGAGAGGTCGGTGACCTGCGGTGCGGGTGGTGGCTGCGGCATATCGGTGCATCCGTTGACGAACTGGCCGTCGCCCGCGGTCGCGTTCTCCTGCCGGTCGATGATCGCCTGCAAGGGGCCGCGGTCGCCCCGGTCGGCCGCGGCGAGCGCGTCGGCGAGTTCGGCGATCCGGCCGGACTGGTCGGCGCGCGGGCTGCCGAGGAACCCGGTCACCGCGGTGCGAACCGCGTTTGCCGAAATGTCGCCGAGCTGGCCGGCGGCGGCCTTCCCGACCAATTCGGTGACCTTCGCCCGGGGATCCGGGCCCAGCGAACACGCGATCCCGGCGCACTGCTGCGCGAACGCGGTCAGCGCCGCCTCCGCGCCCTGTACGGCGGTCTCGGTCCGGGTGATCGCGTCCACTCCCACGGGCGCCGGGGCGTCGAGGACGAGCCGGGCCAAGTGGTCACCGTATTTGCGGCCGTACTCCAGCCCCACCGTGGCGCCGGTACCGGTGCCCAGCAACGCGATCCGTTCGACTCCCCACTCCCGGCGCAGTTGCTCGATATCGTCGGCGGCGTGCGCGGCGTCGAATGTGCCGTCGTAGGGCTGCAGGAAATCGCGGCAGGCGATGGTCCCGTTGCGGGACAGTTCGGTCATCGCGGCCACCGGATCGCCGCCGGGCGCGAACTGCGCGTTGTCGTGCAGGCCGGAGCGGATATCGGCGGGCAGGCAGTCGATCGCCTGGGAACTGCCGATTCCGCGGCGATCCACCGCGACGACGGGGTAGGCGGCCAGCAGCGCGCTCGCGGGGCCGGTGACCATACCGGCGAGGGTCGCGGTGGAGGAGCGGTCGACGCCGGAGGTCAGGACCAGCGGGGGGACATCGGCCGGGGTCTGCGGGAGCCGGGCCCGCACCGCACTGGCCCGGAAATTGCCGAGCACGGTGCCCGCGCTGTCGATCGGGGTGGAGAAGTCCGCGCATTCCAGGACCACACCGGGCGCTCCCGGACCCATACCGACCTGGTCGAATGTCTCCCGGGTGCAATCGCGCCAGGCGAGTTCCTTCTTCGGAACCTCGGCCGCGGGCGGCGGCGGGACCTCGGCGGAAGTGGCGGGATCGCCTGGCGCAGGCGGATGTTCGACGGCGACATGCGGACGGTCCGAAGGGCCCGCACCGCATCCGGCGATCATGATCAGCAGTGCCGAGGCCGGCACCAGTGCCCGAGTCCAGCGCATGCGTTACAGCCTGCCAGGTCCGGTCCGGGCTTGCCTGCGCGGGACGCACCCGGCACCGCTCCGATATCGCCCGGCGAGCCCGGGTAGTGGCATCCGTCCCGCGGCCGTCACGTCCGTACCCAGCGGGTGAGCACCGTTCCGTCAGTGTCGAACAGCACGTGGGCGGGCATCATCTGCCGGGCGAATTCCTCGTGGGACACCGAGATCCGCCGCGCCGAGCCGCCGGTCAGCAACGGCGCGGTGGTCAGGCACACCTCGTCGACCACACCGGCGCCCGCCAGCGACCCGAACAGTTGCGGGCCGCCCTCGCACAGCACCCGCCGCAGCCCGCGGGCGGTCAGCGCGGCCGGCACCGCCTGCGGTGCGATGAGGTGATCGCCCACCTCGAGCACCTCCGCGCCCGCGTCGGCCAGTGCGCGTTTGCGGGCGGTGGGTGCGGCGGCGGTGGTCAGTACGAGGGTCGGGGTCCGGGCGGTGGTGATCACCCGGTGATCCGGGGCGAGGTCGGCGGATGCCGTCACGATCGCGATCGGCGGGGGATCGCCGGCGGGGTGCCCGCCGATACCGCGGGCATACAGGGCGCTGCGGAACCGCGGGTCGGTCTGCGCGCCGCCGTAGTTCTCGGCGCGGACGGTACCGGCACCGACCAGCACCACTTCGGCGAGTTCGCGCAGCATATGGAACACCCGCTTGTCCGCCGGGGTACCGAGCACTTCCGAGACGCCGCCGGTTCCGGTGACAGCGCCGTCGATACTGGAAACGAAATTGACCCGCAGCCAACTCCGTTCCGGATCGGGTGGATAGGCGTACAGGTCGGCCAGCTTCTCGTTGGCGAGGTCTGTGAGCTGGATCGCATCGGGGATACGCTGCATAACAACAGCTCATATCACGTCATTAGGCTGCACACATGCAAGAACGCCTCGTCGACCGCCGCCCGGAGGTCCCCGCCGACCAGTTGGTCGCCCAGATGGTGCCCCCGCCCATGTTCGACGAGGTCGGTTTCGACACCTACATTCCCGACCCCAACGAGCCGAGCCAGGCCGCCGCGGTCGCGGCGGGGCGCGCGTTCGCCGACAAGGTCGCCGCGATCCACAAGGCCACCAACAAGAAGTCGCTGTTCGGTAAGAAGAAGCCGCCCCAGGGCGCGGGCCTGTACCTGGACGGCGGGTTCGGTGTCGGCAAGACCCACCTGCTGGCCTCGATCTTCCACAGCGCCCCCGCGCCGAAATCCTTCGGCACCTTCGGCGAACTCACCAATCTGGTCGGCGCGCTCGGATTCGGCAATGCCGTGGAGCGGCTCTCGGCCAACAGTGTCCTGTGCATCGACGAATTCGAGCTCGACGATCCCGGCGACACCATGCTGGTCTCCCGGCTGCTCACCGAACTGTCCGCGAGCGGGGTCTCGATCGCGGCCACCTCCAACACGCTGCCCGGGCAGCTGGGCGAGGGCCGCTTCGCCGCCCAGGATTTCCTGCGCGAGATCAAAAAACTCGGCTCGATCTTCGATACCGTGCGCGTCGACGGCCCCGATTACCGGCATCGTGACCTGCCGCCCGCCCCCGAACCGAGCAGTCCCGAACAGCTGGCCGAACGCGCGGCCGCCACCTCCGGCGCCACGCTGGACGATTTCGACGCGCTGCTGCACCATCTCAGCACCCTGCACCCCTCGAAGTACGGCGCGCTGATCCATGGGGTATCCGCGGTCTTCGTTTCCGGTGTGCACCCGGTGACCGACCAGGCGGTCGCCCTGCGCCTGGTGGTGCTGGCCGACCGGCTCTACGACGCCGGCACCCCGGTGACCGTCTCCGGCGCGAAACTCGACCGGATCTTCTCCCAGGAAATGCTCGACGGCGGGTACCGCAAGAAGTACCTGCGCGCGATTTCGCGGCTGCTCGCACTCTCCCGGTTCGAGGTCGCGGCCTGAGCGAGTCAGGCCCGGAGGCGGTAGCGCAGCGTCACCACGCAGGGCCCTCGCTCAGGCCCGATCGGCACTGCCTGAGCGAGTCAGGCCCGGAGGCGGTAGCGCAGCGTCACCACGCAGGGCCCTCGCTCAGGCCCGATCGGCACTGCCTGAGCGAGTCGGGCCCGGAGGCGGTAGCGCGGCACCGCCTGACCGCCGCTGGGTGGTAGCCCGCGGCCCGCGCCCGGTCTACTCGCGCGCTGCGGGACATGCGGACGCCACGCCGTTTCCGAGTTGACCAGGGGCCCGGCTGTTGGTTTGCTGGGGCGGGCACCACGCGGGGGGTGCCGTCGAATATCGATGGGAGTCCGCCATGGTTCATCGTCCGGCGCGTGTACCGGCTGCCGTCCTCACCGGTCTGGTGGTGGCGTTCGGCCCGGCGACGGCTGTGGGTCTCGCCGATCCACCGGCCGCCGTGGAGGCGGTATCGGCCGACCGGTCGCTGCAGCTGACCGGGGCCCCCAACGCGCGGGATATCGGCGGCTACCGGACCACCGATGGGCGGACCGTCCGCACCGGAATCGCCTTCCGCACCGATCAGCTCACCAACCTCACCCCGGCCGACCTGGCCGAACTGAGCCGGCTGGGTGTTCGCGAGGTCGATGATCTGCGCACCGTGTACGAGCGGGCGCTGGCCCCCGACCGGATTCCCGCGGGCGCCCGGTCCAACTGGTACGACATGATCGGCGCGGCCCCGCTCCCGGAGTTGATGTCGACGCTGGCCGGCGGCACCGATCTGTACCGGGCGTTCATCACCGCGCCGGGCGCGAGCCAGGCCGTGGCCGCGGTGCTGCGGGATATCGTCGAGACCGGGCAGGACCCCGCAGGTGGCGCGGTGGTGTTCCACTGCACCGCCGGTAAGGACCGCACCGGCTGGGTCGCGGCGGTGCTGCTCACCGTGCTCGGCGTCGACCGCGACACGGTCACCGAGGATTTCCTGCTCTCCAACCACTACCGGAACGCCGCCCCCGGCGACGGGCTGGCCGGTGTCCAGCGGGAATGGCTCGACTCCGCCTTCGACCAGGTGCGGGTGAGCTACGGCAGTTTCGACCGGTACGTCAGCGAGGGTCTGGGTCTGACCGCCGCGGAGGTCGAGGCGCTGAAAGCGCGCATGCTGGCCTGATCCGGCTCAGAACACCAGTCGCAGCACGTAATCGTGGTGCAGTTGGCGGCCGACGGTGAACGTTTTGGTACCCACCCGCTCGAATCCGTACTTGGCGTAGAAACGCTGCGCGCGCAGGTTCTGCTGGTTCACCCCGAGCCAGACTCCGGCGTAGCCGGCGCCGCGGGCCCGTTGCAGCGCCGCCGTCATGAGCGCACTCGACACCCCGGTGCCGTGGTGGCCCGGCAGCACGTACATCTTGCTGATCTCGATCACCGGATCCAGCGCGACGGCCGCCGCCACGGCGGGATCGGCCGGGGCGCCGCCGTGCAGGAGCGCGTATCCGACGATTTCGCCCTCGTCTACGGCTTTGAGCACCGTGCGGGCCGGATCGGAGAGGTATTCGCCGAACCGTTCCCCGGACAGTACTTCCGCGAGGAACACGTCGATATCGTCGGGTTCGGTGCCCGGGGGACACGCCAGCGGGAAGGTCGCGGCGGCGACGTCACTGAGTGCTTCGGCGTCCCACAGTCCGGCCCGATCGACGGTGACAGTGGTCATAGCTCCATGAGACCACAGCGCCCGTCGTTCCCGGCGTGTGCGCAGGTCCCCTCGCCGGGAACCGCCGTACCACCCGGCCCGGGCGGCGCCGGAACCGTTTCTCCCGACCTGCGGCGATGAGCCGAAAACCGGCGCCGGCTTTGCTGCCGGACGCATCCGACGTAATCTCTCGCCCATGAGGAGCGGGAACCGCATCGCAATCGTCGGTGCGGGTATCGCGGGTCTGGTCTGCGCGAAGGTCCTGACTGAGGATGGGTTCGCGGTCGAGGTGTTCGATCGTGCCCCCGATATCGGCGGCGTGTGGAGCGAGACCCGCCGTTACCCGGGCTTACGGGCGCAGAGCACCAAGTACACCTACCACTTCTCCGACCATCCGATGCCCAACGACTACCCGCGGGTGCTCGACGGCGCACGGATGCAGGAGTACCTGTCGAGCTATGTGCGCGCCTTCGGCCTGACCGACAAGTTGCGCCTGCGCACCGAGGTGGTGGCGGCCGACCCGGTCGAGGGCGGCTGGCTGCTGGAGATCCGCGACGCCGACGGGGTGCACCGCACCTCGTGCGATCACCTGATCATCGCCAACGGCGTCTTCAGCGAGCCCGAAGTGCCGGACTTCGCGGGCGCGACCGAATTCGCCCGCGCCGGCGGCCAGCTCGGGCATTCCACCCAGTTCCTCGATGTGGAGGCGGTACGCGACCGGTCGGTCGTCGTGATCGGGTACGGCGCCGCCGCCGGCGATATCGCCACCGAGATCAGCCGGGTGGCCGCCGACACCACGGTGGTGGCGCGCCGGCTGCTGTGGAAGATGCCGCGCCGGCTCGCCGCCGGTATCGATGCCGAACGGGTGCTGCTCACCCGCACGGGTGCCGCGCATTTCGGTCATCCCGAGCCCGGCCGGCTCGAGCGGCTGCTGCACGGCCCGGGCCGCTCCTTCCGCGACAGCAACCTCGACCTGATCGAAGCCCTGGTGGCGCAGCGCTCCGGCGCCGCCGAGCTCGGGCTGATCCCCCCGGTACGGTTCGAACAAGCGCAGGACGGGGCCTTCGGTCTGGCGTCGGAGGGTTTCGCCGAACAGGTGACGCAGGGGCGGATCACCGTCCGCGGCCAGACCCGGGTTGTCGGGCTCGGCGGCGGCCCGGCCGGCCCCTACGCCGAACTCTCCGACGGGCAGCGGGTCCGCGCCGATATCGTCGTCTGCGCCACCGGCTTCCAGCAGCGGGTCCCGTTCCTGACCCCGTACGTGCAGCGGCAGCTCACCGACGACGACGGCAATTTCCGGTTGTACCGGCAGATCCTGCCGCTGGACGTCCCGCATCTGACCTTCGCCGGCTACCACACCTCGCTGCTCAGCGCGGTGCGTGCGGAAATCGGCGCGCACTGGACCTCGGCGCTGCTCACCGGAAATCTGGCCGTGCCCCCGGCCGAGACGATGAGCGAGCGGATCGACGCCCGGCTGCGCTGGCTGGACCAGCACACCCGGGGCCGCCACACGCACGGCACGGTCACGCCGTACGCCATTCGCGATATCGACGAACTGTTGGCTGATCTCGGGGTCCGGCTCCCGCTCGCGGCCCGTACCGCGCAGTGGCTGCGGCCGGTGCGGCCCAGCGATTACCGGGTGGTGTCGCGGCGCAAACGCGGTCCCGGCGGGCAGGCGGCGACGCCCGCGGCGACGGATCCGGCGACGGGTGGACCGAACCCGGCTCCGGTGACGGGTGGACAGACACCCGCCCATCCGCCCACCGCTCCGCTCGCCGTCGCCCCGCCGGCCGCCGCGCAGGGAGCGGCCGCGGCACCGGCGCAGCCACAACTCCACGCCCCGGTAGTGCCCGCGGATTCGCCGACCGTCCGGATACCGGAGGCCGTCGTCGCCAGCGCCGTCCGGACGGCAGCCCTGCCCGCCGTGGACCCCGCGGCTCGCACCCGCCCGGTCCCGGAAATCCGGCCTCCGGCGCACCCCGAACCCTCCCGGCCGGCAGCCGCAGCGCGGCCACCGCTGCCCGGTCCGCAGGGCTCCGCCGCCGCGCAATCCCGCTCTGCACCCGTGACCCCGCCGCCACCGCACGACCCGGCGTCGGCGGCGCCCATTCCGCCCTCCGCAACCCGGCCGCCGCACGTAGCTCGGCCGTCGGCCGGTGCGTCCGGGCCCGCGGCGGCCAACTCGCTCGCGGCGGCGAATCCACAGCCCGCGCCGCCCAACCCACGGCCTACGGCCGAGACGCCGCCGAGCCCGGCTCCGGTGACGCCGCGCTCCGCGGCCGCGCAGGAACTTGCCGCCGAGGCTGCCCGCCGGGCCGCGGCCGAGCAGCGGGCCGCCAAGATCGCCGCCCGCTCCAACAGCGCGACAGTGCGGATCGATATGCGTACCGCGCAGCCGCTGATGGAAGGACTCCCGCCGGCGAACACATACCCGGTGCCAGGAGCTGCGGCTGCCGGCGCCGCCGAAACCGGACAGGTTCCGCCTCGCCCCGCGGAGCGGCCGGCCGAGATGGCAGCGCCGGATCCCGCTTCCGCGCAGCCCGCCGACTCCCTGCCAGGTCACGTCGAGTCGGCTTCCGAGGGCTTCGCCGCCGGGCAGCCGGAGCAGGCCGAAGAAACCTTCCCCGAAGCTGTTGCGGGCTCGGCACCGGACGACAGTCACGGAGTAGACGACGCTCGCGGGGCGACCGACAGCCGCGGGGCAAACGAAGCCCACGCCTCCTCGGATCAGTCCGCAGACTCTCGTTCGGGTGCCACCGAACCAGCCGCGGAGGATCTCGCCGGGGGGCAGCCGAGGCAGGCCGAGGCGAGCAGGGCCGGAGCCGTTGCGAGCTCGCCGCCGCACACATCTGAATCTCCTGCCGCGAACGTGGAACCCGTGGCCACAACGACATACCGGGCGCGTGGATCGGTGCAGGTCCCGGAGGAAGAGCCCGGGTCGACTCCCGCGGAGCCGGTGTCCGTGGAAGACATCCGCCCGGCGTCCGGAACGACCCGGGACGCCACCGGATCGAATGCGCCGGGACCTGACGGCCCGGCGGCCGATGAATCCGTTGCTCCGGGGGCCGATGAGTCTGCTGCTCGGACTGCGGCGTCTGTGGCCGAGGGAAACGCCACTGCCGTATCCGATGCCTCCGCGGTGCAGTCCGGAGAAGAAGAACCCGCGCCGGCGGCCGATCGCATCTCCGAGACCGCTTCGCCTGCCGCGGAGGTGCGATCGGCCGAGGACACAGCGGCCGCGGCAGAACCGTCCGAGCTGGGTGCCGGGAACCGAGCGAGTAGCGCCGGCGAGTCTGCGGAGCAACGGGTCGAGCCCGTGGCCGAGGGTGCGGATCCGGAGGGACAGCAGGCCGACGCGGACCCGGAATTGGCCGGATCGACCATGGAGAGGGCCGGAGAATCCGCCCCTGCCGAACAGACAAGCCCGTCGGCTGCAGCGGAGTCGTCCGCGGGCGGCGGTGTTTCTGTAGAGCCGGCCGCGGTAGGAGACGACGAGGCGGCTACTGCGGACCGGACGGCCGAGCAGACCGCGGATGCCGCGGAGATGGGGGCCGGCGGGACAGAGCCGGCGACCACCGGGTCGTCCACGGAATCCACGGAATCGGCGCCGGATCGTCCGGCCGGCGACAGTGCGCGGGATACCCCCGAGCGCCCCGCGTCCCGGTCCGCCGCCAGGCGGACCTGAACCGGGCGTGGCGGATCTCGACCTGAACCTTCTGGTGGCGCTGCACGCCCTGCTCGAAACCAACAGCGTCACCAAGGCAGCCGAACGGCTCAACACCTCACCGCCCGCGATGAGCCGCACACTGGCGCGTTTGCGCCGCGTCTACGATGACCCGCTGCTGGTGCGCGCGGGCCGCGACCTGGTGCCGACACCGCGCGCCCTCGAACTGCGGTTCGAGGTGAGCGCCCTGGTGGAACAGGGCCGGGCGCTGCTGGCGAAACCGGATACCGTCGACCCCACCGCTTTGGTGCGCGGTTTCGCGCTGCACGTCGACGATGCGGTGCTGCCCGAACTCGCCGGTGGCCTGCTGACCGCCGCCCGCGCACAGGCACCCGGGGTCACGCTGCGTTTCGTCCCGGCCGACCCGGCCGGGGCGGCGAGTGCTTTACGGGAAGGCCGGATCGACGTGGAGGTCGGGGTGATCGCCCGGGCGGATCCTCAGACCCGGGTGGAACGCGTCCGCGGTGACCGGCTCATCGGCGTGGCCGCGCCCGGGCATCCGCTGGTCACCGAGCGCGCCACCGTCGCCGCCTACGCCGCGGCGGCGCATCTCAGCATTTCGCCGCGCGGTATCGCCCGCGACGCCATCGACGACCGGCTCGCCCTGCACGGCCGCACCCGCCGCGTCGTGGCGACCGTGCCCGATCTGACCACCGCGCTACTGGCCGTGCGGTCGGGCGCGGTGGTTTGCCCGGCACCGGCACTGGTCGCGGCCACAACGCTACCCGCGATGGGGCTGTGCGCCTTCGAGATCCCGCTGCCGCTGCCGGAGGTGACGATTTCGCTGGCGTGGCATCCGCGCAACACTCCCGACCCCGCGCATGCGTGGTTGCGTACGTTGATCCGTACCGTGCTGGCGTCCGGTGATCCGGTGACCGGGACAGCGCGGGCGGAGAAGGTTCGGCGGGTCCCACTTGGGTAACTGCTGGGGATAAACCTGGCGCTGACCGGCAGTTGTGGCGCACCCTGGGAGTGTCGGTGTGGTGGTCGGGCCGGCGCGGTGTTCGGGTTCAGATGGGTGGTCGCATGCAGACTAAGCGGCGAACGGAAATACGGTGTGGGCGCCGGACAATGCTGTCCGACCTGGGGATTTCGGACGGTCAGCCGCGAGGTGAAGAGACCGGGGAAGCCGCGTCCGGTTATGGTTGCCGCTGCGCCCGTTGTGTGGAAGCCCAATGGAACACCCAGCGCCTGAAGTACTGGCTGGCCGCCCGGCTGCTCGCGTTCGGCGCCGACGAGGCGGTGGTGGACCGCCGGTGCGGGTCGTTGACCATCGATGTGTGGTGGCGGCGCGGCACCGAACAGTTCGCGATCGAGGTGCGTTCCGGGCCACTGACTCAGGAGCTCGCGCAGCAACATACGGATCAGTTGAAGGCTTTGGGTTATGCCGGCGTGCTGTGGTTGTGCGCGCCCGGGTACTGGGTGGCGCAGCTCCCGGCTCTCGGTATCGCCGATCTGGCGCCGGAGTCGTGCGAGTACCGCGCGGCGACCGGCATGCTGGAACTCGGTTCCGAGGGTCTGGTGGTGCCCGGTGAACGCCCCTACGAACTGCGTGAGTTCTTGCGGGAGTGGGTGGCCGGTGAGGTCGCGTGGGGTTATCGCGATCATCTGAGGAAGGGTTGGGCGGCCGTGACCGACTGGGAGAAGCACACTCGTACCCAAGCGCTGATGCTCGAACAGCAGCGTCAGGAACTGATTCAGCAGCGCACGGCGCTGGCCGTGGCCCGGCAGGCGGTGCGGGAGAAGAAGCAGCAGCTCGAGCGCGCGCAGGCCCGGATGGAGCGGACCGCCCAGCGGGCGCGGGAACAGGCCGAGGCAGTGGCCGCGGTGGGCCGGCGGGTCGCCGATCAGGAGCGGGTGCACCGCGCGCTGGAGGACACCATCCGCCGCCTGCACAAGACCATCGACAACTGGCAGGTCGTCACGGTTTTCGTGATGCTGCTGCTCGCCACCTTCATCGCTGCGACCATGTTCATCAAACCTTGACCGCGGCGGGACCGCCGGCGCGCGGCTGTTCTCCGGTCGACAGCCGGAAGGGCGTACGGTCCCAACGCCATTCGTAACGGACGGCCAGTGCGAGCAGATCGATCGGCGCGAGCCCGCGCTCGGTCGCCAGCTGCCGCAGCGCCGGCCACCGCACCGGTCCCTCGGCCAGCAGATCCGTCAGCTGTCGGACGATATCCGTGGCCACCGGGTGCGTGGCGAGTTCCGGTTCGCCCAGGGCGCTTCCGGTCCACAGCATCCAGCCCCACCCGTTCTCGTGCGCCCACGCCCGCGCCGCGCGCGCCTTCTCCCGGTTCACGTGGAAACCGATATGCCCCAGCGGTTGCACATCGATCAGGGCTCTGCGGCCGTCGTCTAGTTCGGCGACGAGTGTCGGAAAGTGCACATGTTCCGCACCGTCGACTCGATAGCCGACGGCATCGGGATACTCCTGGAAGGTCCGGATGCGGTCGTCGTTGTCGAGCAGCCGCATCAGGCGCGCCTCGAGCCCGGAGTCGAAACCGATATCCCGGCCCGGCTTGTGCAGATAGAACCGGCCGCGCCCGTCGTCGTCGAGATCGAAGGAGCGCGCCGCCGCGGTGGGCAGGGGCGCCGCGGCCGCGGACCGCCGCGGCCACTCGATCCGCTGCGGCCACGGCGCGGGCGGCCCCGCCGGCGGCCCGATTTCCCGCAGCCTGGACAACAGGTGATTGGTTTTCTTGCGCCACGCCACGATCCGCTGCGTGACGAAACCCGCGACCCGTTTCGCGTCGGCGGCGCTGTGCCCCGCCAGACGCAATTTCAGGTAGGCCAGATCGTTGGCGGCGATATCACCCTCGGTGGCATAGGTTTCGGCCAGCAGCGCCCGCGTGAGCGCCGAATCCCGCGTGCCCACCGGGTAGCGCCGGGCATACACCGGCACCGGAAGCCGCCCGGAGCGCGCCGTATGCCGCAACAGCTCGCCCACGGCTTTGGTGTGCAGCTGGCGGGCCCGGTCCCGCGAGAAGTCGAACCGGGCCCCGATCCGGGTCAAGGTTTCGGGCCTTTCCCCGGCGATCCCGAGCCGCAACCGCAGAATGGTCCCGGCCCGTTCGCGGTCCACCGCGTACTCGGCGATCAGCTCCCCCAGCGCGTGCGCGCACTCCTCGAGCTCGAACGACAGATGATCGCGCAGATCATCGGGAAAGTCCGCGGCATCGGTGCCCGCACCGTCGTACGCCGTCTCACGGACTGGTTCCGCCTGCACAACACCCCCTTGTCGGGATCCCGGATCACCGGCCGGCTCGAGTACGTGCGGGCCAGCTTATCGGCGGCCGCCGACAAGATCCGGCACCGGCCACCGGAATCCGCGGCGACCGCATGGTCGAACGGCGGCACCGTCACGGCGTCCGCACAAGCCCGAGATCCTGCTCTCGGTCAGCCCCGGCGCCTGCGGACGGCCGCTGCCACATCACGGGCCAGGTCTGCGGGCAGTGCCGCAGCGAAGGTGTGGTGCAGAACCAGCCCGCGCGGCCAGCCGGTGAACAGGACGGCGCGGCGGATCGCGGTACGGCAGGCACGCAGATGAGCGGCGTTTCGATCGGGGTCGACGTCGGGGCCGGAGGTGAGGAGGAACAACACGTACCGCTGAACTGCCTCCGCCGCGGCATCGAGGCCGGCTTGCTGCTCCGGTGTGATGTCGGGGACGTTCATGGCGGGCCTCTTCCTGTGCCGTGGATATCGCCCACGGCGGCCCGCTCGTTTCCCGGCCGATCGAGCGCCTATCCGGCACAGAAGAAAAGACCCGGCCGGAAAGGCCGGGTCTGAACTGTTCTCATGGTGGTGCGCGATACTGGGATTGAACCAGTGACCTCTTCCGTGTCAGGGAAGCGCTCTCCCGCTGAGCTAATCGCGCGAGGTGGAGACGGGAATCGAACCCGTGTGCACGGCTTTGCAGGCCGTTGCCTCACCACTCGGCCACTCCACCGCGCAAAGGGGGAAGGCATTCTATGCGCCTGGCCCTACCTCTCGAGCGGATGACGGGATTCGAACCCGCGACCCTCACCTTGGCAAGGTGATGCGCTACCAGCTGCGCTACATCCGCATTTGCTCCTCGGCGACCTGGCGGCCCTCCGTGGTGCGAGACAGAACATTAGCCGACATCCGGCGAAACCTACAAATCGCCTGGTAGAAGGGCATGAACTACACGGTTGTCATTCATCCGCCGCGACGGGCGGCGGGTGTGCTGCGGACACCGTCGGCGGGTTGCGTCGGTGACCGGTTCTGTCCCGGCAGGTGCCGCGGAACGGCCGTGCCGGTGCTCCGGCAGCGAATGACATGGGGGTGATTTGGTAGCGGATGGGTGGTGCGTGTTAAGGTTCCATCTCGTTCGGAGGCATCGGAAGAAGCCCCCGCACGATTCCCGGTCTCATAGCTCAGCGGGAGAGCGTCCGCCTCACACGCGGAAGGTCGCTGGTTCGATCCCAGCTGGGACCACTCGAATGCCCTCTGATCTTTGCAGCTCAGGGGGTATTTCTTGTTTCGGTCGGTTCTGCGGGTTGCGACTTCGTGCCGACGACTCCATCGGCGTGGTTTCGGGACGCGGAACGGCAGGGCAATCGCCATACCCAGCGAACTCCACAGGCTCGCGAGGGTGTGTCCCCTTCCCCAGCCGAACTCGTTCTGCAACGGGACGATCAGCGGGCCGAGTGTGTACCCGAGAGCGCTGAAGCCCAGCCCGGCACCCACAGTCGCGAAGGCGAGAACTTTCCAGTTGGCCGTGAGCTCTCCCCGGGTGAATGTAGGCACCGCTGCCGTCCCGTGCTCCCCGGAGAGTGTTCCCGCAGCCGGTGTGGCCGGGGCTGCCGCAGCCATCTACGGCATCGATAGTTGGTATCCGCGAGACCCGGTTCCCCTTTCGGTTGATCGCCTTGACACTGGTGACTCGCACCACAGTCAGTCGAACCGTCGATAAGGACAGAACCGTGTCTCAGCTGCTGGCTCACCTCAGCCATGTCGAAATCACCACCCCGGACGTCGCCGCCTCGGCGCGCTTCTACGTCGAGCAGTTCGGGATGCGGGCTATCCATGAGATCGATGGCCGTACGTATCTCCGGTGCTGGGGTGATTACTACACCTACAGCCTGGTGCTCATCGAAGGTCCCGAACCGACGTTGCAGCGTATGGCATGGCGTACGACCAGTTCCGAGGCGCTCGAGCAGGCCGCCGAACGTATCGAGGCCGCCGGAATCACGGGGGAGTGGACGACCGGGTCGTTCGGATTCGGCCGGGCCTACGAGTTCACCGGGCCCTACGGCCACCCGATGCGCCTGTTCTACGACGTGGAGAAATTCACCGCGGAACCGGAATTCGAGTCCATCTACCCGGACCGGCCGGAGAAGCGCTCCGCGCATGCCGGGGCTCCCCGGTTCCTGGATCACGTCACGATCGCGGCCTCCGATGTGCGTGGGTTCTGCGCCTGGTACTCCGAAGTGCTGGGATTCCGGACGATGGCCTTCACCGAGCTCGAGGAAGCGCCCATCACCGTTTTCGGTGTTCTGACGACCAACGAGAAGTCGCACGATCTCGGGGTGGTTCTCGACACCTCGGAACGGGCCGGTCGCATCAACCATGTCGCGTTCTGGGTGGACACCTATCAGGAGCTGCTGGTGTGCGCGGATGTGCTGATGGAACGCGGCACCGCCATGGAGTACGGGCCCTCCATCCACGGCATCGGGGAACAGAACTTCCTGTACTTCCGCGAGCCGAGCTCGATGCGCATCGAATTGAATTCGGGCGGATACCGCAATTACGTACCGGACTGGGAACCGCATACCTGGAAGCCGTCCGAAGGCTCGAACAACCTCTACCGCAACGGCGCCATGCCGCATTCGATGACCGAATCCTTTCCCTACGCCGAAGGTTTCACGGCGACGGAGGAAGGAGCGTCGGAGGAGATGAAAGCCGAGCTGCTCAATCCCTACGCGACCCCCGGCCAGGGCTGACCTGCCCCTCTTCTACCCGGCGCCGTCGCAGTGAAGGAGTGAACGAAGTGAAGATCGCACGCAGGCAGACCGACGATGGGCCCATCCTGGCGGTGCTCGCGGAGGGTGACCTGCTCGTCGACCTCGATCCGGAGACCGAGTTGGCGGCTCTGCTCGCTGACCGAGGCCGAATCCACGACGTCGCCGACCGGGCTCTGGCGCGGCGCAAGACGGTAACCGATCTGGTCGACGCGGCGCTGCTGGCGCCGCTGGACCCCCCGACGTTCCGGGATTTCTCGACGTTTCCGGACCATACGGAGGGAGTGGTGAAACTCCTCGACCCGAACGCCACCGTGCCCGCGGAGTTCTGGGAGATTCCGACATTCTATTTCTCGAACCCCTATGCCATCACCGGTCCCTATGCGGACGTGCCGCTCGCGCCGGGTTGCCTCGATTTCGATTTCGAACTCGAGGTCGGCGCGGTGGTCGGCGCGGCCGGCCGTGACCTGAGCGTCGAGGAGGCAGCCGAGCACATCGCCGGATATGTCGTGATCAACGACTTCTCCGCCCGCGACGTCCAATTCCACGAAATGCGGCTGCGTTTGGGGCCGGCGAAGGGTAAGGACACCGCGACGACCCTCGGTCAGTTCTTCGTCACCGCCGACGAACTCGCCTCCCGGACCTCCGGCCCGTCCTTCGACCTGCGGATGGAGGTCGCGGTCAACGGGGAGACGGTCGGGCAGGACACGCTCGATCATATGGCGTGGAGTTTCCCGGCGCTGGCGGCGTACGCCTCGCGGGGCACCGAGATCCGGCCGGGTGATCTGCTGGGTTCGGGTACCTGTCGCAGCGGATGCCTGGCGGAGTTGTGGGGCAGGCACGGCCGTGACGTACGGCCCGCTCTGCGGCCGGGTGACGTGGTCACCACAACCGTCGATGTCCTCGGCGAGACCCGCAACCGAATCGTCGAGGCCGCGCCGATGCGGCCGATCCGTGCGTGGAGGTCGGCATGACCTACCGGGTGCTGATCACCGATCATCCCGCGGCGACCGTCGAGGTCGAGCGTGCCGTATTCGACGCTGCCGGAGTTGAGATGGTGGTGGCGGAGTCCACCGAGCCGGCATCGCTGGCAGCCCTGGCTGCGGATGTCGACGCTATTGCTACCTGCTTCGCGAAGGTCCCCGCCGAGGTACTCGACAACGCTCCGCGCTGCCGGACCGTGGCGCGGTTCGGCGTAGGCGTGGACAACATCGACGTGGCGCGGGCCGGTGAACTGGGCATCGTGGTGACGAATGTGCCGGTGTACTGCGTAGACGAGGTCGCTGATCACACGCTGATGCTGCTGCTGGCACTGGCGCGGCGGCTGGTGCCGTTCGCCGCCGACACCGCGGCGGGCGGCTGGAATCGCAGTCTCGGCACCGTGCCGGTCCGATTGCGCGGGAAGTCCTTCGGCATCGTCGGTGCGGGTGCGATCGGGTCGGCTCTCATTCCGCGGGTGGCGGCGCTGGGGATGGATGTGCTGGCACTGCGCCGCCACGGTGGCGAGATCGAGGGTGCCACCGTGGTGAGTTCTCTCGACGAACTGCTCACGGCGTCCGATGTCGTTTCGCTGCACCTGCCGTTGAACTCGTCCACGCACCACTTGATCGGCGCGCGTGAGCTCGGGCTCATGAAACCCACAGCGTTGCTGCTCAACACCTCGCGCGGTGGGCTGGTGGATACCGCCGCGTTGACCGCGGCGCTCTCGGCAAGGCGATTGGGTGGTGCGGGTCTCGATGTCACCGAACCCGAACCGCTGCCGGCGGATCACCCGTTGCGGACGATGGCCCACGTGGTGCTCACTCCGCACTACGCGTTCAGTTCCGACGGGTCGATGGCGGATCTGTCGCGTACCGCGGCCCAACACGTCCTCGACGTGCTCACCGGTCGCCGACCGGATTCGATCGTCAATCCAGAAGTACTCGTGTCCCCGGCGCTGCGCACACCGGAGCTGGCGCGATGAGTACCGAGTACGCCGACCTGACCGATACGGTCACCGCGCATCTGCGCGTCCGGGGTCTCGCCGCGCCCGAGGCCGGCCTGACCGTGCGCACACTCACCGGCGGAGTCTCCAACGATGTCGTCGCGGTCACCGGTGACGGTGTCGATGCCGTGGTCAAACGAGCCCTGAGCCGGTTGCGGGTCCGGCAGGAGTGGGAAGCCGATGTGGGCAGGCTGACCACCGAGGGCCGCGCGCTGCGCCTGGCCGCGACGATCGCGCCGGACTCGGTTCCCCCCGTGCTGGATCTGTCCGACGGATTCCTCGTCATCGGCCGGGCCCCCGACCACTGGCATACCTGGAAGGCCGACCTGATGGCCGGTGTGATCGATGTGCACGTCGCCGCCCGGCTCGGCGAGTTCCTGGCGAAACTGCAACGGGGCACTGCCGGCCGGGTCGACCGGCTGCGGGACGAGTTCGGTTCGCGGACCGCGTTCGAGCAGTTACGGGTCGATCCGTTTCACCGGCAGATCCGCGGCAGGTATCCCGAGCTCGCACCGCAGATCGATCGGACGATGGCGGTCATGGCGGAGACCACCGAATGCCTGGTGCACGGTGACTACTCACCGAAGAACGTGCTCGTCGGTGATTCCGCCGCCGAGCTGTGGGTCATCGACTGGGAAGTCGCCCATCTGGGCGACCCGACCTTCGATCCAGCCTGGATTGCCGGGCATCTACTGCTCAAAAGTATCCGCCGGCCCGACTACGGCGACCGTTACCGCGCCGCGGCGGCGACCTTTCTCGACGCCTGGAATTGCGCCGATCCCGAGTCGGTGGCCCAGCTGATCCGCCAAACCGGCTGCCTCGTGCTGGCTCGCGTGGACGGCCGTAGCCCGGTCGACTACCTCGACGAACCCGGAAAGGTGGCCGCCCGCTCGCTCGGCCGCCGGTTGCTCGGCGATCCCCCTCATTCTCTACCGGACGCTTGGAGGCTTCTCGTATGACCGACACCGCAATCCGCGATATCACCGCCTGGGAAGGACTCGACTCACGCGGCAAACCCACCGTCGGGTGTGAGGTGCTGCTCGCCGGCGGTGCGCACGGGCAGGCCTATGTTCCCTCCGGGGCCTCGACCGGCCGCCACGAAGCGCGCGAGTTGCGCGACGGCGGCGCCCGTTACTACGGGCAGGGGGTGCAGCGCGCCGTTGCGAACGCCACCACGATCCTCGCCGAGGCCGTGCGGGGCCTCGATGCTCTCGACCGCGGCGCGGTCGATACCGCGCTGCGGGCTGCCGACGGGACACCGGACCTGGGGGAGGTAGGCGCCAATGCGGTGCTGGCGGTATCGGTCGCGACCGCACTGGCCGCCGCCGATGCCCAGCGCATCCCGCTCCACCGGCTGGTCGCGGCAGCGGGGGACGAGCCGCTGCTGCCGCTGCCGATGGTCAACATCATCTCCGGTGGCGCCCATGCCGGCCGCTCGATCGATGTGCAGGACTTTCTTGCCGTCCCGGTCGGGGCGCAGTCGTTTGCCGAGGCAATCGAGTACACCGCCCGGGTACGCCGGGGCACCGCGGAGGTGCTGGCCGAACGCGGTCATTCGGTCGCGCTGATCGCCGACGAAGGCGGGCTCGGACCAGTACTGCCGACCAACCGGGCCGCGCTGGACATGGTGGTCGCCGGTATCGAGCGTGCCGGACTGCGACCCGGCGCGGATATCGGGATCGCGGTCGATATCGCCGCCACCCAGTTCCTCACCCAGGACGGACACTACGTCCTGGCCGCCGAAGGGGGCCGCCGGCTGAGTGCGGCCGAATTGGTCGACGAGCTCGCCGACTGGTGCGCGAACTACCCGATCATCTCCCTGGAAGACGCACTCGGCGAAGACGACTGGGAAGGCTGGGCGCGGGCGACCGAGCGACTCGGCCACCGGCAACTGCTCGGTGACGACTTCTTCGTCACCGACGCCGAACGGCTGCGTCGCGGGATCCGGGACAAGGTCGCCAACGCGGTGCTCGTCAAACCCAATCAGACCGGCACCCTCTCCGACGCGCACACGGTGGTCCGGCTGGCCCAGGACAACGGCTACCGCACCGTGCTTTCCGCAAGGTCGGGGGAAACCGAGGACGCGTGGCTGGCCGATCTGGCACTGGGCTGGCGGACCGGTCAGATCAAGGTCGGCTCCACCATGCGCTCCGAACGCACCGCGAAATGGAATCGGCTGTTGCAGATCGAGGCCCAGCTCGGCGACCGGATCGAATACGCAGGTGCCGCCGCCATCACCGCCGTGGCCCACGATCGGTTCACCGCATGAACAGGGTGGTCGAGAGCTACGGGCTGGGGACCTTCGCCGACGGCACGCGGACCTTCGCCGGGCTGGTCGCGGGGGACCGGGTGGTCGAGATAGCGCCGGAGCAACTCGGGCCCGGGATAGTCACCACCGCAGATATTTTCGATGCCTGGGATACCGTGCGCACCGCACTACCCGATATCGCCGCGCGCGCGGCGACCGAGGGTGAACCGCTGGCACAGCTGCGCATTCTGCCGCCGGTACAACCGCGGCACATCTTCCAGGCGGGAGCGAATTACCGCAGCCATGTCGCCGAGATCATCGTATCCGGCAAAGCCGCCGACGACACCCGCACCGACGAAGAGCTCGAAGCCGCGGCCGCGGCGATGATGGACGAGCGGGCCCGGACGGGCAGCCCGTTCTTCTTCACCGGCCTGGCCTCGGCGATGTGCGGCGCCGACGACGATGTCCTGCTCGTTCCCGAATCCGACCGGACCGACTGGGAGGCCGAACTCACCGTCGTCATCGGGGCGGTCGCCGACAACGTCGCGCGCGAGAACGCCCTCGACTTCGTGGCCGGCTACACCGTCGCCAACGATGTCAGTGCCCGCGATCTGCAATTCCCCGCCGAACACCGGCCACTCGGCGGGGACTGGCTGCGCGCGAAGAACCGGCCCACATTCCTGCCCGTCGGCCCGTTCGTGATTCCGGCCGAGAACCTCGGCGACTACCGGGACCTCGAGATCGAGTTCCGGCTCAACGGCGAACGGATGCAATACGACCGCGCCGCCAACATGCTCTTCGATGTCCCCACCCTCATCGCCCAGGCCTCCGCCATCACTCCGTTGCTGCCCGGCGACCTCATCCTCACCGGCAGTCCGGCGGGCAACGGCGGCAAGTGGCAGCGCTGGCTGGCGCCCGGTGACGTGATGGAGGCGTCCATCAGCGGAATCGGGACCCTCCGCAATATCTGCCGAGCACCGGGAAAGAAGGCCACACCATGACCTCGGACAACACCGCACACACCTCGCCGGTCGTCGACCCGGAGAATCCGGCCGCCAGCATCGAGGCCATGGCCCACCGATGCAGCAACTGGGGCCGCTGGGGCGAGGACGACGTCCACGGGACGCTCAACTTCCTCGACGACGGCGCCCGGGTCCGCGCGGCCCGGCTCGTCACCACCGGCCAGACCTTCTCGCTGGCACAAGCATTCGACGCCGGAGGCCCGCAGAAAGGATGGCGGCGACGGACCAACCCGGTCCACACCATGACCGACACCGGTCTGGACGCCGAATTCGGTGACCAGGGCTTCCCCTTCGGAATGGGCGGGGCCGACGATGTGATCGCCATGCCGCTGCAGTGCTCGACCCAGTGGGACGGGCTCGGCCATATCTTCGACCACGGCCGCGCCTGGAACGGCCGCCGCGCCGGGAGCGTCGTCACCTCCGAAGGTGACCAGATCACGGGCATCGAAACCGCCGCCGACCGCATCGCGGGCCGCGCCGTACTCCTCGACGCCGGCCGCGCCCTCGCCGGTGAACTCGGACTCGAACATCCCGAACTGCCCGACGGGTTCGCGATCACACCCGAAGCGCTCGATCGCATCATCGACCAGCAGGGCGTCACGTCTCAAGTCGGCCGCGGTGACATCCTGCTCGTCCGCACCGGCCAGTACAGCCGCACCCGGCGCGAAGGCTGGGGCGACTACGCCGGCGGCGCCGCGCCCGGACTGTCGTTCCGCTCCGCGCCGTGGCTGCACGATCGGGAGATCGCGGCGATCGCCACCGACACCTGGGGATTCGAGGTGCGGCCCACCGAATTGACCGGCGCTTTCCAGCCACTGCACCAGATCGTCATCCCCCATATGGGTCTCTACATCGGCGAAATGTGGAATCTCGACCACCTCGCCGAATACTGCTCGCGCACCGGCCGATACGAGGCATTCCTCGTCGCCGCGCCGCTTCCGGTCACCGGCGCTGTCGGGTCGCCGGTCAATCCCATCGCCGTCGTGTGACAACGAAGACACGCCAGAAAGGCACCCGCCCATGCCCTCAACGAAGAAGGTAGGAATCGTCGGCGCCGGTATCGCCGGACTGTCGGCCGGTATCCTGCTGGCCGATCGCGGTATCGATGTCGAGATCCTCGAACGTGCCGACGGTCCCCGGACAGTAGGTTCCGGAATCACGCTGCAAGGCAACGCGCTACGCATCCTGCGCCAACTCGGCGTCTGGGACCGGATCGAGTCGCAGGGGTACTCCTTCGACACCGTCGGCCTGCGCGCCCCCGACTCCGATGCCACCGTCCTGGTCGTCATGAACGACGTGCGGACCGGCGGGGACGATCTGCCGGCGACCGTGGGTATGCACCGCCCGGAACTCGCCGCGATCCTGCGCGACCGGCTGGACGCGGCCGGCGGTCGGATCGAATACGGCGCCGATATCGTCGGAATCGAGTCGTCCGAGAACACCGCGACCGCGGTTACGGCGTCCGGAGAGCGCAGGTCCTACGATCTGCTGATCGCCGCCGATGGCATCAACTCGTCCATCCGGGGTCTGCTCGGCATCGATCTCACCCCCCGCCCCACCGGTGTCGGTGCCTGGCGCGTGGTTGTCCCGCGTCCCGCCGATGTCGTGCGCACCGATCTGATCTACGGCGGCCCGCATCACCTCGCCGGATATTGCCCTACCGGCGACGATTCGATCTACGCCTACATCGTCGAGGACGCCCAGGTCCGCGACAGCGCGCAAGGACCGCAGATCGTCAAGGAACTCGCGGCCGGCTACGGCGGACCGTGGAAACAGATCGCCGACTCGATCGATGAGAACACCCCGGCCAACTACACCTGGTTCACCACCCATCTCGTCGACGGCCCCTGGCATCGCGGCCGGGTGGTCCTGATCGGCGACGCCATCCACAACTGCCCACCGACCATCGCCCAAGGGGCGGCCATGGCCCTGGAAGACGCCGCGGTTCTCGTCGAAGAACTGTTCGCCGGCGACACAGCGCTCGATACGGTGTTCACCCGCTTCCGGGAACGCCGGTTCGAACGAGCCAGGACCGTGGTCGAATCCTCCACCCAGCTCGTGCGGTGGATGGTCGACGGCCACCACGGCGACGTGGCCGAAGTCATCCAGCGTGTCGCCCACATGGTGAAGGAACCGGCATGACGGGCCCGATCGTCGACGTGCACGCGCACGTTCTGCTACCGGCCGTCGAAGCCTACGTCGCCGAACTCGACCCGGCGGGCTTCTTTGCCGCCAAAGAGCTCGACGCCCGTCGCAACGGACCCGAGTCCCTCGCCGCGTCGGGCCGCATGATCGGTGAGCGGTGGCAGCTCCTGACCGACCTGCCCACCCGGCTGGCCGCGATGGACGCCGCCGAGGTCGATGTCCAACTGGTGTCGCCGTCGCCGTCCCACTATTACCCGTTCCTCGGGCCGGACCGGGCGCTGGACGTTGCCCAACGCGTGAACGCGGCCATCGGCGAGCTGGTCGGCCGAGCCCCCGGCCGGCTCCTCGGCCTCGGTGTCGCTCCGCTACAGCATCCGGAACAGCTGGTTCCCGCCCTCGACGACGCCCTCGGCCGCGGACTGCGAGGCGTGGAGATCGGGTCCTTCGGTGCCTCCGCTACCGGCGGACAGGCAGGCACCGTGGAACTGTCCGATCCGGCGCTGAACCCGTTCTGGGCGGCCGCCGAGACGGCGGGTGCCATCGTGTTCCTGCATCCGTTCGGGTGCTCACTCGACGAACGGCTCGACCGGTTCTATCTGGCCAACACCGTGTCGCAACCCGCCGAGAACGCGGTAGCGCTGTCCCACTTGATCTTCGGCGGTGTCCTGGATCGCTATCCAGGTCTGCGCGTGGTCGCCGCGCACGGCGGTGGATACCTTCCGACGGCAATCGGGCGCTCCGACCATGCCTGGCGAGTACGTCCCGAAGCCCGCCGTTGCCGGCAGCTGCCGTCGACCTACCTGCGGCGGCTGTGGTTCGACTCGCTCACCCACGACAGCGGACAGCTCGCGGAGCTCGTACGGGTGGCCGGGCCCACCCGTGTACTGCTCGGTTCGGACTTTCCCTTCGATATGGGAACCGACAACCCCGTCGGCGCGGTTCGGGACGCGGGCCTGCCCGAAGAGGTCGTGCGGGCCGTACTGGCCGGCAATGCCGCGGCACTGCTACCGGACACCGGGGATCGGGAGGACCTGGTCACGTAGGGTTTCGAAGGGACAGGACACCGTGGCCAGGGCGGAGGAGTGCCGGTGAAGGAAGTCGACCTGAACCTGCTGCCGCATCTGCACGCACTGCTCGAACTGCGCAACGTCTCCCGGGCCGCCGAACGCGTGCACCTGAGCCAATCGGCGATGAGCGCGGCACTGGCCCGGCTGCGCCGGCATTTCGACGACGAACTCCTGGTGCGCGCCGGACGCGAGTACACCTTGACCGCGTTCGCCCGCAGTCTCGCGCCGGCCGTCGAGGAGGCCCTGGCGCGGGTCCAGGATGCGATGCAGATGCGATCGGAGTTCGATCCCGCGGAGACCGACCGCACCTTCGTCCTCGCCGCGTCCGACTACGCGACCTCGGTCGTGATCCGGCCGTTGCGCGGCCTGATCGCCCGGGCGGCGCCCCACGTGTCGGTGGAAATTGTCCCCACCGCGGGAATCGACGTCGGCCTCGAGGCATTCGGCCAGGTGGATGTCCTCGTGGGCCCGATGGGATTCGATTTCGGCGGCAGCTACCGGCAGTTGTTCCGCGACGAGTTCGTCGCCGTCGTGGACAGCGGCAACCCATTGCTCGAGCGCGCCGAACTGACCCTCGACGATCTCGCCGCCGTGCCACATGCCGCCGGCGAATTCGGCCCCGGCGTGACGACACCACCCATGCAGTTCCTCGCCGACGCCGGTGTCACCCCGGTCGTGGCGGCCCGGGTATCGGGCTGGCAGATCCTGCCGTTCCTCGTCGAAGGCACCGACCTCGTGGCACTGGTCCCGCGCCTGCTGGCGACCCGATTGGCAACCGGGCTGTCGGTGACCGTCGTGGAATTCGTGGCCGAGCTCGAGATTCCGGTCGTGGAGGCCATGTTCTGGCATCCCCTGCACACCACCGACCCCGCCAACACGTGGCTCCGTGAATCGATCCAGCAGGTCTGTCGCGAAATCCGCGACGAAGACACCGGACCGATTCATCCGGTCCGGATCGGGCCGCCGAAGCCCTGAGCCGCCGTCTACTACCGCCACGGCGCCCCTGTCATCGCCACGGGCCGAGCAGATTCGCCTGCTCACTTCGCCCGTAAATACTGGTCGACCATGGTTGTCGCGGACGTGATCTCCTCGTCGAATGTCGGCGCCGGGCTGATGAAATCAGCACCCTGCATCGTGCGCAGCACGGCCATCGCGTACACGGCACGAAAGGCTTGCCACGCAGGTGTCGAGTCACCGGTCAGCAGTCCGGTGCGCTCCAGCGCGGCGACGAACATATCCCCGAGCAGGGCGGTATGCCGTTTGCCCCGTTCGAAAACCACGCGATGCTCCGGCGCGATCGCGATGACCGGCCGGAGGAACTCGGCGTTTCGCTCGAACAGGAGCAGCACGGCGGTGACCGCCCGGCCGATCACTGCCACCGGCGGCAATCCCGGCTCGTGCGCCGCACGGAACAAGTGGTCCCGATCGATCGCCATCTGCGCCATCTTGTGTTCGTAGACGGCCAGGAACAAGGCCTCCTTGCTCGATGCGCGTTCATAGATGGCCCGCGGATTGATACCCGACGCGTCGCTGAGCGCCGCGATGGTGAAACCTCCGTAGCCCGCGGACTCCAGCAGCGTGATTCCCGCATCCAGCACGCGCTGCCATGCTTCGCGGCTGCGCTTCTGCCGCGGCTGCCTGATCGCGAGTGCCTCGGGAAGTTCCGGAGTTGCCACGTCGCGTTCTGACATTTCGGGGGATTTGCGGGAGGCCATTGACAAATGGTGACACGGCGCACATGATTGTCCGTAACCGAAGTAATCACTTCGGTTTGGTACGAATGGCTCTCGAAACGCCGGCCCGGCCGGTGCGACCACCGCCCGGATTTCCGATGGCGGAGGGCGACGCGGACCCGTACCGCAATCAACGGACTCCTCGGCACTCACCGAAACTGCCCACATTCGACGAAGGGCGGGTGCTGCAACAGCTTCGGAACCAGCCGGGAGTGATGGAAGAGAGGCAGAGATGGCCCGGCAATCAACGAAGAACGGCAGGGTCGCGGTGATCGGTGGTGGCCCGGCGGGCATGGCCACCGCACTGTCGGTGCGTCAGGCAGGACACGAGGTCACCGTGTTCGAGCGCTACCCGCATGCGCGGGTCGCGGGAAATATCCTCAACCTGTGGCCCGGGCCGATCAAAGCGCTCGGGCTGATGGGTGTCGACACCGACGGCCTCGGCGCCGGCTGCTTCACCGAGTTCCGCGGTCACCGCGGAAAGAGACGGGCCCGGATCCAGCTCCCCGACGATATCGTTCGCGACTATCAGGGCGGCTACATCGGGCTGCTGCGCCGTGAGCTCTACGAGCGCCTGCTCGCGACCATGCCGGAAGGCGTGATCCAATTCGAACGCGGCGTCACGAGTTTCGAACAGGACCGCAGTGGTGTCCGCCTGCACATGTCCGACGGCACCATCGAAGAAGCGGATGTACTCATCGGCGCGGACGGTATCGATTCCCTGGTCCGCCGCACCCTGTGGGGTGATTCCCCCAAGCGTGAGCACAATCTGCACGTCCTCGCCGGATTCGTCCTCGGCAAAAAGATCGACGGCGTCGAATACAACGAGAACATCCTCAACCACAGCCGCACCGTCCAGGGCACCTGGAGCGGGATGCTCCACCGCGGCCAGTACGGCTACCAGTGGTGGGTACTCGAAGCCCACGCCGCCGGCGCCGAGTTCACCGAGGATATCGGGACCAGAGCGAGGATGCTGGCCGCCGAATTCGGTGCACCACTGACGACGCTGATCGATGCGACCGACCTCGGTGATATGCAGCGCTGGCCGATCCGCGATCGCAAACCCATCGGCCAGTGGTCCGCCGGCCGGGTCACATTGGCCGGCGACGCCGCCCACCCGACCTCCCCGTACGCCGCCTACGGTGCCGGAATGGCCACCGAGGACGGCTACTTCATCGGCCGTACCCTGGCCGGTATCGACCTCACCGACCGCGACGCCGTGACAGCGGCCCTTGCCCGGTACGAAACGCCTCGTAAACCGCATACCGCGCGGCAGTCGAATCAGGCGTACTACATCGGGCAACTGTTCCACCACACCCCACGGCCACTGCGCGGGCTCCGCGATGCGATCCTCGACCACACTCCGCTCCTGCAGAAAGTGGTGGGTGAGTCCGGCCCCGGCGAGATCATCGAGCAGATCGCACTGATCGACGAAGCCGAACAACGCTTCACCGCCCTACGCTCCTGACCACGATGGATCGCCCGCGGCCACTGAATGCCACGCCGGTCGAGCCGGCGCACGGAACCACCGTGCCCTCAGCGGAGCATCGGGCAGGTACTGGTTCGACACGACGGTGAGTGCCTCGGATGGACGCGCCGAGTGCCGGCAAGATGCCGGCGTCGTCCGGCGCGGACGGCCGGTGCCGAACACCGCCCGAAGCAGGAGTGGGTGCAGCGATCCTGTTCGCCGCCATCGGTCTACTCTGCTTCGGCGTCGGGCTGCGCGCCGACTCCCGGGAATCGATTCCGGTTCGCGTCCGGCCGGATTGAACTCCGTGCCGGGGCAGGTTCCGGGACTGGTCCGGACCGGCTGGGCAGGGCTCGCGGCGGATCGTAAATCCCACTGTTATACCTGGTCAGCGGACACAATATGGCGATGCGACCCTTTGCCCGTGTGCTGCCGGCGGCTGTGGCCGGATTGCTCGTGGTTTTCGCTCCCGCCGCCGTGGCCGCCCCCGGTGCGGCTGTGCCGGCTCCTGTCGCGGGTCTCTCCTCGGGGCAGGCTCCGTTTCCGATGGCCCTCCAGCCCGACGGTGTGCTGGCGCCGGCCGCGGCGCTGGCGGAGGCCAACACCGGACTGATCATGTGGTCGCGGCAGCCGGATACGCGGCTGCCGATCGCCAGTATCACCAAAGTGATGACGGCCGTGGTGGTGCTCGAATCGGGTGATCTCGAGCGCCCGATCACCGTGCCGCAATCGGCCGTCGATTCCTCGGCCGCCTACGGCGGAAGTTCGGCCGGCCTGGTGCCCGGTGAGGTGCTGACGGCCCGCCAGTTGCTGTACGCGATGATGCTGCCGTCCGGGTGCGACGCCGCCTATGCACTGGCCGAGGCCTACGGGCCCGGGCGGGCGGCCTTCGTCGCGAAGATGAACGCCACCGCACAACGCCTGGGCATGCCGAACACCCATTTCAGCGATCCCAGCGGGCTGCCCGTCCCCGATGATTACGCCACGTACTCGACCCCCGCGGAATTGGTGCGGCTCGGCCGGCACGCGATGGGTCATCCGGTTTTCCGGGAGATCGTCGCGGCACCGGTCCACCATCAGGCCGCCGGTCCCGCGAACCGGGCGCACGTCTGGGAGAACACCAACGGACTACTGCAGGAGTATCCGGGCACCACGGGGATCAAGACCGGGTCCACGAACGCCGCCGGGACCTGTCTGCTGTTCGAGGCGTCCCGCGGCGGGCAGCGGCTGATCGGCGTGGTGCTGAACAGCTCACCCCACGATCTCGACGCCGCCACGGCCGATGCCAGGCGCATCATGGACTGGGGTTTCGTCCCGATCATCAGCGGTCTCCCGCTCGGCTGACCGGAGCGGGTACTGAGACGCACTCCGGACGGCCGCGACCGGGTACAGCTCGGTGCCGGCGAATCCGCTGTGGTGTCCGGCGGAAAGAAGGTCTCCGTCCCGGCGATCGGCCGGGACGGAGACGGCTTACGGTGTCAGCAGCCGGTGCCGACGAAATTACCGATGGTGCAGACGGATTCGTGGGTGAGCTTCCAGGTGCCGCCGACCTGTCGCCAGGTGAGGTCGAAGGTCCACGGCTCGTAGCCCTCGGTGGTGGTGACCAGGCCGGCGGCGGCCGTATCGCCGGTGACGGTGACCGGCCCGGGGATATCCCAGCGCCAGCTGGGCGGCGCGATCGCGATCAGCGCGGCGGCGGCATCGAAGGCCGGGAGCCCGGCCTCGCCGGTTTCGAGTTCGGCGGCGCGGGCGGAACGGGGCGCGTTGATATTGAACAGAACACCCATCTTGGCCTTCAGCTCACCGGCGGTGGGGGCGGCAGTGATCCGCGGTGCGCTGATCGGGGCGGCCTGGGCGACGGCGGCGGGGCCCGCGATGCCGAGGGTTCCGAGCGTGGCGGCGGCCGCGAAGCTCAGGGCGGCCAGCTTGTTTCGTGTGCTGATCATCAGTTCGGTACTTCCTGTCGTGTCCGCCGGTCCGGTGCGAGGCTCGGCGCACTATTAAGGTGAGCCTATCCAAACACATCACCGGCGTGGGTGGAAGTGCCTGCGTGCGGACCGGGCCGGGTGTGGGACCGGCCCGGGGTCCGCACGCGGTGCCGCGGGCCGGCTCAGCCGACCGTGAAGCCGCCGCTCGGGTCGGTGTAGCGGGCCTCGTCGAATCCGTGCAGTAGGGCGGCCATCTCGCCGACCAGGCGATACATCGCGTCGACCGCCGCGATCTCGGCAGGGTCGCCGGACCGGAGTTCGGGGGTGCCGGTAGTCATCGGATTTCTCCTCCGTGGACGGTGGGGTACTGCAGGTGGTGATCGGTCCGGCGCTGGAAAGCGTCTCCGGCGCGCAGGACGGCCGCCTCGCCGAAATGGCTGCCGGAGATGGACATCGACAGCGGGGTGCCCGCACCGGACAGTCCGATCGGCACCGCGAGCGTGGGGTTGCCGAGCGGGTTCCAATAAGGCGTGTGCAACGACGGCAGGACGCCGAGCGGATCGAGGGGATCCATGGTGTCGAGCGCGGGGGCACCCAGATGACCGGTCGGGGTGACGATCAGGTCCACCGCGGCGAGCAGTTCCGCCATCCGCTGCTGTGCGATACGCCGGACACGTTGCGCCTGTACGTAATCCGGACCGCTCACCCCGGCCCCGCCCGCGAGGATGATCCGGGTCGGCTGCCCGTAGTCGGTCCATCGGGTGCGCAGTGCCGTCCGGTGGTAGGCGTGCGCCTCGGCGAGCATGACGACGATATCGATAGCCGTCAGCTCCGGGTACATCGGCAGCTCCACCGGAACCACCCGCGCGCCCGCCGCCCGCAGGGTGTCCACGGCGGCGGCGAACAGCGCCGGCTGTGCGGGATCGATTCCGCCGCCGGCGTAGCGGTCCAGATCGTCGACTCCGATGGTGACGCCGTGCAGATCGCCCGTCAGGGCACCGAGGTAGTCGTCGATCGGCCTGCGGGAACTGTACGGGTCGGAGCTGTCGTATCCGGCGATCGCGGCGAGGACGGCGGCGCAGTCGGCGGCACTGCGAGCCATCGGCCCGACGTGGTCGAGGGTGTAGCCGAGCGGCACCACACCGGATTTCGGGACCCGGCCGAATGTCGGTTTGAGGCCGGTGATGCCGTTGAACGCCGCCGGAATACGGATACTGCCCGCGGTATCGGTGCCGATCGCGGCGCAGAACATCCCCGCGGCGACTCCGCTGCCGGATCCAGAACTGGACCCACCGGCCCATCTGCCGGTGTCCCACGCGTTGCGCGGTATCGGGAAGGGTTTGGCCGGATCGGGCGCGCCGATGGCGAATTCCATGGTGGTGGTCTTGCCGGTGACGATCGCGCCGGCCCGTTCCAGGCGGCGGACCACGACGCAATCGCCGGTCGCCGCGCCCCACGCCGGGTCCAGCACCAGGCTCTGCGCGGTGGTCGGGCCCATGGAGTGCGCCAGGATGTCCTTGACGCCCACCGGAATACCCTCGAGCGGGCCCAGCGGCTGCCCGGCCGCGATCTTCTCGTCCGTGCGGGCCGCCGCCGCCCGGGCGTGCTCGTCGAACCGGGTCAGGTACACCCCGATCTCGCCGTCCGCGGTGTCCGCGGCGGCGAGGGCCTGTTCGACGAGTGCGGTGGCGCTCGTTTCACCGGCGCGCAATGCCGCCGCGGCGTCGGTGAGTGTCGGTAGCGGGGGTGCCGGGACTGTGGTGGTCATGGTGATCCTCGTTCTCGGGTCGAACTGTGCTGTCGCGTACGGGAAACACGCGCAGGACAAGCGCGGTGGGCGTCACGGCCGGCGCGACAGCGCGCCGGTCGCATCGATTCGGGGTATGCCGCCGATCTCCAGCTGGAGTTCGGCGCGGCAGGTGCCGAGGGCGTAGTCGATCGCGCAACCCGACGGGTCGCGAATCGTCTGCTCGACCAGCAGGACGGGTTCGCCCGGCAGGATATGCAGCAGCGCCGCCGCGCAGTCGTCGGCACGCCCGGCCTGTACGCCCACATCACAACCGGTGAGATCGACCCCGCTCGAATACAGCAGGGTGTAGAAATCGTCCCGGAAGGTGGTCTGGTCGAGGCCGCTCGCCTCCGGGCCGCGTAGATAGTTGGTGAATACCGCGAGCGGACGGTCGTCGAGCAGCAGCACGTACTCGATACAGAGACAGTCCGCACCGGCCGCCACGGCGCCGAGCCGGCCCGCGATCACCGGCGGGGCGGGAATCCAGGCCCAGTGCAGCAGGCGCGGCGAGATCCGGCCGAGACCCAGATGCTCCTCCAGCGATCGGCCCGCCGGTGGTGGTGCCCCGGCGACCACGTACTCCTCGCGGATCGGGACGGTGCCGAGCCCGCGCCTGCGTTCGATCAGTCCGTCCCGGCGCAACAGGTCGAGCGCCGCGCGGACGACGTCGCGGGAGGCCCGGTGCCGGGTCATCAGCTCGGATTCGCCGGGTAGCCGCCCGGTGCCGAACGCGCCGGAGCGCAGTTCCGCCCGGAGCAGGTCACGGAGCCGGCGGGTCGCCAGCGTCGCCGCGGTGGGCAGCAGCCGCCGGACCTGTCCGTCGAACACCGCGCGCTCACGCGCCCGCTGCTGTGTGCCGAGCCGCTCGTCGTGTTCTGCGATGTGGTGCATGCCGGTAGCGTGCGACCGGGCTCGGTTACGCGGCAAGGCCTCGAAGTAAACGTCCGGTTACTTCACTCCGGGCAGCTCGTTCAGGCGCCTGAACAGGCAACTTTCTATTCCCGCAGCCGTTCCGGGACCCGGCGGGCACACCGGCGGCGCTCTTCGGTCCGGCCCATTGCACAGTTACGCGGCCTCGGTGCCCGCACGGCATCCCCGCCCGCCACCGATATCGGATACGACCAATCTGAGGTGATGCGCGCGCTGGTCGCGATGTCGGTGCTGTCGCTGATCGGCATCCCGCTGTTCTCCGCGCTGCCGGACCGGCTGTGACGCCGGGCCGTCACCATGGGACGGTCGTGCGGGCTGCCGGCGCGGGAATCAGCGGATCGTGCCGGCGGCCACGGTCGGTGGCGGAGTACGAACCGACAGCGGCGGGAGTTCGCCCTCGTAGCGTTCGGCCTCCACCAGGCAACTGTTGGCCGACGGGCCCTGGGTCAGCGAACTGGTGCCGATATCGTTGGTGACCGTATTCGGATTGCCGTGGATATCCAGCGATTCCGGGTCGGCCGGGTCCAGGGGGTCGTACCAGGCGCCGGTCGCCATATGCACGACGCCGGGCCGTACCGCATCGCTGATCCGGACACCGGCGAGCAGGGCGCCGCGGTCGTTGTGGATCCGCACGATATCGCCGTCGCGTAGTCCGCGCGCGGCGGCGTCGGCCGGATTCATCCGCACCGGCTCGCGGCCGCGGATCTTGGATTCCCGGCTGGTGACACCGTGATCGAGCTGACTGTGCAGGCGGGTCGCGGGCTGATGGGAGAGCAGATGCAGCGGAAAGCGTTGTGCCGCTGGGCTACCGAGCCATTCCCGCGGCGGGAACCATGCCGGGTGGCCGAGGCAGTCCGGATAGCCGAAACCGGCAACGGTCCGGGAGAAGAGTTCGATCCGGCCGGACGGCGTCCGGAGCGGATACCGCTCCGGATCGTCGCGGAAATGCTCGAGAGTGTGGCGGGACTCCGGTAGCTGTGGCCGCAGATCGACAGGCCCGCCGGTACGGAACTCCGCGTAACCCGGCAACCGGATACCGGCGGCCGCGGCATTGTCCACGGTGGTGTGCCACAGGTGCTCCACCCACTGCCGCGCGGTGCGTCCTTCGGTGAAGCGCTCCGCGAAACCGAGTCGTCCGGCGAGACCGGTGAAGATCGCGTAGTCGTCGCGCGCCTGACCGTACGGTTCGAGGGTCCGGTGCATCGGTGTGAGCCAGTGATCGCTGCGCCCGCCCGCGAAATCCTCGCGTTCCGCGGAGGCGGTGGTGGGCAGCACGATATCGGCCATCCGGGCAGTCGCGGTCCAGCTGATCTCGTTGACGATCACGGTGCGCGGCCGCGTCCATGCCCGCCGCAGCCGGTTGAGGTCCTGGTGGTGATGGAACGGATTGCCACCGGCCCAATAGATCAGGTCGATCGGCGGGTAGGTGAGCACCCGGCCGTCGTAGGGGAACGTTGCGCCGGGACGCTCCAGCATCTCGCAGAGCCGGGCGACCGGAACGATATCGGGTACCGGGTTGCCCGGCTGCGGTAGCGTGCCGATTTCGAAGGGTAGGTAACGGCGCTGCATATTGTTGGTCATACCGATCCCGGTGCCCATGAGCACCCCGCCGCCGGGCGAACCGATATGGCCCAGCGCGGCCGCGAGTGCCCAGGCCGCCCAGTAACTCTGCTCGCCGTGCTCGGCACGTTGGAGGGCGAACGGGAGTCCGATCAGGCAGCGGTCGCGCGCCATCAGCCGGGCGAGATCGCGAATCTCGGCGGCCGGGACGTCGGCGAGACCGGCGGCCCATTCCGGTGATTTCGCTATGCCGTCGCGGTGGCCGGTGAGGTACTCGGCGAGGCGGTCGAAACCGGTGCAGTAGCGGTCGAGGAAGACGCGATCGTGCCGGTCCTCGGTGATCAGGGTGTGCAGCATCGCGAGCATGATCGCGGTATCGCTGTGCGGGCGGCAGGGTATCCAGCGTGCGCCGAGAGCTGGGTCGCAGTCGTCGCGTACCGGCCCGATATGGACGATATCGACCCCCGCCTCGCGTAGCGCGGTGAGCCGTGCGGGATCCGGATGTGCCCCGATACCACCGGGATTGACCTGGGTATTGCGTTGCGCGGCGCCCCCGAAGAACACGATGCGGGCACAGTGCCGGCTGATCTCCTCGGTGGTGGGTGCCTGCCGGGCCGCGAAATAGGCGTTCATCCCGAGAACGTGGGGTATGAGCACCTCGGCCGCGGCGAAGGAATAGGTGTTCACGGAGGCGGTGTAACCGCCGAACATTTGCAGGAAGCGGTGGATCTGTCCTTGTGCGTGGTGGAATCGGCCGGCGCCGGCCCAGCCGTAGGAGCCGCCGTAGATCGTGCGGTTCCCGCCTTCGGCCCGGGCGGCGCGCAGCGCTGCGGCGGCAATATCGAGGGCTTCGTCCCAGCCGACCTCGACGAACGGTTCGCGGCCGCGGAGTGCCGGGTCGGCGGCCGACCGGTCGCGGTAGTAGCCGAGGCGTACGGCGGGGCGGGCTATCCGGTGGTCCGGATCGTGGAGTGCGGTCAGCGAGCGCCCGATGGGGGAGGGGTGCGGGTCCGCTGTGTGCGGTGTCACCGACAATGTGCCGTCCGCGGCGGTGCCGACGAGGTAATTTCCCCAATGGGTGGCGGTGGGCCGGGCTCGCGTCATCGTCATCCTTTCCGGCAGGCATGGTGCCGGGCGGAAACCCTGGCCGCAGGTGCGGAGGCCGGCCCCGCGGTCACCGTCCGGCACGCCCGGACCTGTCCGTGTCCTACGCGTCTCGGCTCTCCAGTCTGCACCCGACCGCTGGATCGGGCATCGGCCGCTGTGCGGCTGGCCATGCGGCCGATGCCCTCCGCGCCGCCGCCCGCGACTGCGCGTCGCGGGCCCGGTGAGACTCCGCCGCACCGATCAGGCGTTGATGGCCTGCCGATGGCCGTCGCTGCGGGCGATCTCGATCTTGCGTGGTTTGGCCTTTTCCGCGACCGGGACCGTCAACCGCAGCACGCCCTCGCGGTAATCGGCGCGGATGTGCTCGGTATCGAGGCCGTCGCCGAGGAACAACTGCCGGCTGAACACCCCGCGGGGACGTTCGGCGGCGATCATCGACCGGTTCGAATCCAGCTCCGGCCGGGTCGCCCGCACGGTGACCACATCGCGTTCGATATCGAGGTCCAGTGATTCCACGTCGATACCCGGCAGGTCGAATTCCACCAGGAATTCGTCACCCTCGCGCCAGGCGTCCATGGGCATGACGGCCGGGCGTGCCGCGGTACCGAACACCTGCTGTGTGAGGCGATCCAGATCGCGGAAAGGATCGGTGCGCATCAGCATGGTCGCCACCTCCAACTCACTCCGTTCTCGATCGAATTATTCAGATAACTTGCGTCATCTGACACAGATTTTTTCTACCATTGCCAACATATGAGTGCAAGACGTTAGACTAGAAAACCTCATTACAGAGCAGACGAGGACGAGTATGGATCCACAGCGGCGCGATCACCGTCTGCCCGGTTCGGGACAGGCGGTGTATGCGATCTCGGTAGCGGCCGATCTGGCCGGCGTCGGGGTGCAGACATTGCGTTTGTACGAGCAGCACGGCCTGATCACTCCGGAACGCAGCGCGGGCGGCACCCGCAGGTACAGCGGCGACGACCTGGCGCGCCTGCATCGCATCACCACGCTGGCGGCGCAGGGGGTCAACCTGGCCGGTATCGGCCGCATCCTCGACCTCGAAGACGCCAACGCCGCATTGCTCGCCGACCTCGACCGGCTGCGCGCCCGCCGCCCGCGCGGCGGCTGACCGGGGGGAACATGCCGGGGTCGCGCGGGTGGCCGATCTGCGCATTGCTATCTTGAACGACGTTCAAGCTCGGTATGCGAAGGATGGCGTTATGAACGGTGTCGAGGACTCGCGGGCGCCGAAGACTCGCATCACCGCGCGGGATATGGCGCAGATCGCGGTATTCGCCGCGCTCATCGCGGCACTGGGCCTGCCGGGGGCGATCACCGTGGGCTTCAGCGGGGTGCCGATCACCGTGCAGACCCTCGGGGTGATTCTGGCACCGGCGGTGCTGGGCGCGCGTAAGGGCACTGCGGCGGTCGCGGTGTTCATCGCGCTGACGATCATCGGCCTGCCGCTGCTGTCCGGCGGGCGCACGGGTTTGACCGCGCTGGCCGGCCCGAGCGCCGGGTACCTGATCGGCTGGATCCCGGCCGCGCTGGTCATCGGCCTGCTCACGGCGCGGATCGTGCCGAAGTATCCGCTGGTGCCCGCACTGCTGATCAACGCGGCGGGCGGGATCGGGGTCATCTACCTGTTCGGCACCCTCGGTCTGCTGGTGCGCACCGACCTCGGCGCGCTCGCCGCGATCGAGGCCAACGGCGTTTTCCTGCCGGGTGACCTGCTCAAGGTGGTCGTCGCCACGATGGTGGCCAAGGGCGTGCACCGTGCCTATCCGGGTTTGATCCGTGGGTAGCCCCGAACTCGGCGGCAGCGGCGCGGCGCCCGCACTCGACCTCGCCGGCGTCACCCTCACCTATCGGGAGCTCGACCGCGCCGTCGACGGCTGGATCGATCGGTACGAGCCGGGTCCACGCGGTTACGACGCCTCCACGCTGCCGGTCGCCGACGCTCTCATCTGTATCTGCGCGGCCGCGCGTCGCGGGATACCGGTCGCCGTCGAGGACCCGGCGGCGCGACCGAAGCGCGGCGAATGGCCCGCCGAGGCATTCCTGCTGGTCGCGACATCGGGCTCCACCGGCCGTCCGCGTCCGCTGGCCCGTACCGCTGCGTCCTGGTACGACAGTTTCCCGGTTTTCACCGACCTCACCGGCGTGACCCCGCGGGACCGAGTGCTGATCACCGGCCCCTTGCACGCGACCATGCATCTGTTCGGGGCGCTGCACGCGCTGTGGCGCGGTGCCTGCGTCACCGACGACCCCGCCCGGGCGACCGTGGTGCATGCGGTCCCTTCGGTGCTGCGTGAACTGGTGTCGCGGGCGCCCCGGCTGCGGACCGCGATCGTCGCCGGAATCGCGGCCGATCCGGGCGCACTGGCCGCGGCGCGCCACCTCCGGGTCATCGAGTACTACGGCGCTTCGGAGGTCTCGCTCGTCGCCGCCCGGGAGGTTCCCGCACCGCTGCGCCTGCTGCCCGCGGTGCAGGCGCGGATTCGCGACGGGCTGCTGCACGTGCGTTCCCCGTACACCGTGCTCGGGGCGCCGGACTGGTTCTGCGTGGGCGATCTCGCCGAACTCGGCGCGGACGGGGAGTTGCGGGTGCACGGCCGGGGCGAGGCCGTGATCAACGTCGGCGGAACCAGCGTCGTCGCCGAGGATGTCGAGCGCGTGCTCGGTGCCATCGACGGTGTCGCGGTGGCGGCCGTCATCGGCAGCCCGCATGCCGTGCTCGGCGAAACCGTCACCGCGGCAGTGCAATTGGATGGTGCCGAAATCGGCGAGATCCGGCGGCGGGCACGCGGTCTGCTCAGCAAGGAAGCGATGCCGCGCCGTTGGGTGCCGGTGCCGGAAATGCCCACCACGGCCGCCGGCAAGATCGCGCGCGGTCGGTTGAAAGACTTGCTCGTATGAGCACCGACGCTGTTCTCGTCGCCGCCCGGCGCACCCCCATCGGCACGGCCGGCCACGGGTTCGCCGCTCTCACCGTCACCGATCTGGCGGCGCCCGTGCTGGCCGCCGTGGCCGGCGCGCTGCGGGACGCGGGTGTCGATGCTCCGATCGACGATGTCGTGCTCGGCAACTGCCTGGGGCCGGGCGGCGACCCGGCCCGGGTCGCCGCGCTGCAGGCGGGCCTCGGCACCGAGGTGCCCGGGGTGACCGTCGACCGGCAGTGCGGTTCCGGGCTGGATGCGGTGATCCAGGCGGCGCTGCGGGTGCGCAGCGGCGCCGATGAGCTGATCCTGGCCGGTGGCGCCGAATCGGCCAGTACCGCGCCGTGGCGGTTCTGGCCACCCGCCGCGGACGCCGACCCGGTGCGCTACACCCGGGCGCCGTTCGCGCCGGCCGGTTTCCCGGATCCCGATATGGGTGTCGCCGCCGACGATCTCGCGCGGATCCGGGGCATCTCGCGGGAACGCCAGGACGAGTACGCGGCGCGATCGCATACCCTGGCCGCGGCCGCGGATTTCACGGCCGAGATCGTGCCGGTGGCGGGGGTGCGTCACGACGAGCGGATCCGCCGCGGGATGACCACCGCCCGCCTGGCCCGGCTGCGGCCGAGTTTCGGCCCCGACGGCACCGCGACCGCCGGGAACTCCTGCGGTATCTCCGACGGCGCCGCGGTCGTCGCCGTGACCACCCCTCAGCGGGCCGCCGGGCTCCCGGCACTGCGTATCGCGGCCACGGCCGTCGCCGCCGGAGATCCGGCACTACCCGGCCTGGGGCCGGTACCGGCGATTCACAAGGCCCTGCACCGGGCCGGCCGCACGGTATCCGAGGTGGGTGTCGTGGAGATCACCGAAGCCTTCGCGTCGGTGGTACTGGCGGTCGCCGACGAACTGGACCTGGACGAATCACTGATCTGCCCGGAAGGCGGGGCGATCGCCATGGGCCATCCGTGGGGTGCGTCGGGCGCGGTCCTGCTGGCGCGGCTGGCGAGCCGGATGCTGCGCCCGGACGGCCCCGAACTCGGCCTCGCCGCCTGCGCCATCGGCGGTGGACAGGGAGTCGCGATGCTCCTGGAGCGGACGGCATGAACCGGTCGGGCACGAATGCGGTCACGCGGCCTGACCGTGCCGGGCCCGCGGCCGTGCCCGTGGGGCCGGGCACGAGTGCGTCAGGCCAGGCGGTAGCCGGGTGTGCCCACACAGGGCCCGCGCTCATGCCGGGAGGCGCAGCATGAGTGAGATCGTTTTCGGGTCGGTGAGCCATTCCTTCGGTGACCGCCGGGTGCTGCGCGGGATCGATCTGCGGATCGTGGAACGCCGGGTCGGGATCGTCGGGGCGAACGGGTCGGGGAAATCGACCCTGGCCCGCATGATCAACGGTTTGCTCACCCCCACCTCCGGCACCGTGACGGTGGACGGTGTCGACACCGCGCGCAAGGGGGCGCGGGTGCGGCGCAAGGTCGGGTTCGTGTTCACCGACCCCGACACCCAGATCGTCATGCCGACGGTCGCCGAGGATCTGGCGTTCTCGTTGCGCCGCAGTGGCCTGTCGAAAGCCGAGGTCGCCGCGCGGGTGGCCGAGATCCTGGACCGGTTCGGGCTCGCGGGGCATGCCGACCATCCGTCGCATCTGCTGTCCGGCGGGCAGAAACAGTTGCTCGCGCTCGGTGCGGTGCTGATCCGGCGGCCGGAGGTGATCGTCGCCGACGAGCCCACCACCCTGCTGGACCTGCGCAACGCCCGGATCATCGCCGACGCGCTGGACGCCGTCGACCAGCAGGTGATCGTGGTGACACATCAGCTGTCGCTGCTGGCCGGATTCGACCGGGTGATCGTCGTAGACGACGGTGCGGTGGCGTTCGACGGCGAACCGGCCGCCGCCCTGCCGGCCTACCGGGACCTGGTCGAGTGATCGGGCTGTACCGCCCCGGGAATTCGCCGGTACACCGCACCCCGGCGGGGGTGAAACTCGTGTTGCTGCTCGTGACCATCACGGCGGCAACGGTATTCGTGCGCACACCCGTCCAGCTCGGGGTGGTGGCGGCAGGTGCGGCGGCGTTGTTCGTCCTGGCCCGGATCCCGTGGCGGACCGCCCTCGAACAACTGCGTCCGATGGTGTGGATGCTGGCGATCATCGCGGTGTTCCAGATACTGACCACCTCACCCGCACGAGCGCTGGTGGTGTGCGGGTTGCTGTTGCTGTCGGTGGCGCTGGCTGCGCTGGTCACGCTCACCACCAAGGTCACCGATATGCTCGATGCCGTCACCCGGGCGCTGGGCCCGTTGCGGCGGATCGGTGTGGACCCCGACCGGCTCGGGTTGTTGCTGGCGCTGGCGATCCGGTGCGTACCGCTGCTGGCGACGATCGTGCGGGAGGTCGCCGAGGCCCGCCGGGCGCGGGGGTTGCAGTGGTCGATGACGGCGCTGGTGACGCCGGTGCTGGTGCGGTCGTTGCGGACGGCCGACGCGATGGGGGATGCGCTGGCGGCGCGCGGGGTGGACGATGACTGAACTGCTCGCCGAACGGATCGCGCGACAGGTACGGTCCCGTCCCGCGGCACCGGCCGTCCGGACCGCTCGCCACGGTGTCGACTATTCCGGGTTCTGGCAGCGGGTTACGCGGGTCGCCGCGGGCTTGGCCGGAATGCGGCGGGTCGCCGTTTTGCCGACCTCGGATATCGACTCGTTGGTCACGGTGACCGCAGCCGTGCGGGCCGGGGTCTGCGTGGTGCTGTTGCACCGGCATCTGCGGCCGGATCAGCTGGGGCGGGTGCTGGCCGTGACGCGACCCGGTGCCGTGGTGGCGGTGACCGCGCAGCACCGGCGGTTGCGGCGGATGGGGTTCGACGGCCAGCCGCAGACCGCGGCCGGACTGGCACGCGACGGGTCGCCCGGCAGTGCCCGGCCGGATTCCGAACTGCTGGTGGGGATCACCTCCGGGACCACCGGCGAACCGAAGCTCTTCGTCCGCGATCAGGCGTCCTGGGCGGCCACCCTGGACCGCTCCGACCGAGCCTTCGATATCGGGCCGGGCGATACGGTCGCGGTGCCGGGGGTGCTGGACCATACGCATTTTCTCTACGGTGCCCTGCACGCCCTGACCCGCGGCGCGACGGTCGACCTGCGGCCCGCCACGGACGCGCTGATGGCCGGTGCGACCCACCTGTACTCGGTGCCGACCCTCGCCTGGGATGTCGTGCGTTCCGCGGGTGCGCCGTACACCGGGGTACGGGAAGTCCTGTCCTCGGCAGCGCGGTGGCCCCGGAACGGGCGTGCCGCCCTGCAGGAGGTGCTGCCCGACGCGACGCTCACCCATTTCTACGGTGCCTCCGAACTCAGCTTCGTCTCGTTCGACCGGGGCCTCGGCGCGGCCGTCGAACCCGGCGCCGGCGCGGGCGCGGGCGCCGCGGGTGAGTATTCGGCCGGGGAGTTGTTCGACGGGGTCGAGGTGCAGATCCGCGACGGCCGGGTGTTCGTGCGCAGCGATATGGTCTTCCGCGGTTATCTGACCGAATCCGGCGTGGTGGACGGCCCGGTCGACGGATGGGTTTCGGTGGGCGATCGCGGCGCGCTGGACGGCAGGCGGTTGTGGTTGTCCGGCCGGGACAGCGAGATGCTGATCCGGGGCGGTCTCAATGTGGAACCGGCGGCGGTGGAAGCCGCGCTCACCGCGATCCCCGGGGTTACCGAGGCGGCTTGTCTCGGGGTCGCGGACGAACGCTGGGGTCAGGTGCCGGTGGCCGCGGTCGTGGTGGATGAACGGGCGCCGGACACCGGGGAGATCCGCCGGCTGTTGCGTGCGGCGCTCCCGGCGCCGAGTGTGCCGGCGCGGATCGAGGTGCTGGATGCGCTGCCGCGGACACCCCGCGGCAAGCTGGACCGTCCCGCGCTGCGTGCCGCGATCGGTTGAGCACCGGCCGGCGTCACCGGCGTGCCGCGACACATTGCGGTTCGGCAGCGATTGTCATTTTCGTCACGCCCAATCTATTGCCAAGTTTGGGTAGTTCTTTACTATAAGAGGAGTTGACGAACAGCTTCGGCGCCGGCCCGTCCGCGGGTCCGGGCCGGCCGTCCAGGCGCTGTTCGTCCACTCATAATCTCTTGCTCTGCAGCGTATTTCGACAGCGATCCGAGTCGGAAGCGATCGGACGGCGTAGTTCGGTGCGATATCACCAGCAGTGGAGGTGCCCTCTCAGGCTTTGCTAAGTCTTTACTAATACTATGGCGACGGTTTAAGTCTCGGCCCGTTGCCGTGCCGAGTACCTACTTCACCGCGAGATGCCGGTTCGCGGTCTGTGCCCGACTGGACATATTGATCGTCAACCGACCTCGGCTCCGGCCGAGTCGGCGAAGGAGAGCGATGGCAACCAAAATTCCGAATTCCCCTGCGACAGAATCTGGTCCGGACCCAGCGGAACTGCGCGCCGCCGGGTCCGCGAGCCGATCCGTACCCCCCTGGCTGAACTCGATCCTGCGGCACGACCTACCGGCCTCGATCGTGGTATTCCTTGTCGCGCTACCACTTTCGATCGGTATCGCGATCGCCTCCGGCGCCCCCGTGGCCGCCGGTCTCATTGCCGCCGTGATCGGCGGTATCGTCGCCGGCGCGCTCGGCGGTTCCGTTCTGCAGGTGAGCGGTCCCGCCGCCGGACTCACCGTGATCGTCGCCGAATCCATCCACCAATTCGGCTGGAAGGTAACCGGTTTCATCGTCGTCGCCGCCGGCGTGCTGCAGATCCTGTTCGGATTGAGCCGCATCGCGCGCGCCGCGCTGGCGGTGGCTCCCGTGGTAGTGCACGCCATGCTCGCCGGTATCGGCGTCACCATCGCCCTGCAACAGCTGCATGTGCTGCTCGGCGGCGAATCCAACAGCACCGCCTGGACCAATATCACCGAACTTCCCGCGCAACTGCTTTCGCTGCACGGGCCGGCCGCGTTCATCGGCCTGGTGGTCATCGCCATCATGCTGGGCTGGAAATACCTGCCCGAACGCGTCAAGGTCGTTCCGGGGGCGCTGGCCGCGGTCGTCGTGGCCACCGCACTGTCGCTGGTGCTGTCCCTCGACGTCAAACGGGTCACCATCGACGGCTCGCTGTTCGACGCGATCGGCCTACCGGAGTTGCCCCGCAGCGACTGGGCCGCGGTCGTGGTGATGATCCTCACCTTCGCGCTCATCGCCAGCGTGGAAAGCCTGCTGTCGGCCGTCGCGATCGACAAGATGCACACCGGCCCGCGCGCCGATTTCGACCGCGAGATGATCGGCCAGGGGTCGGCGAACGTGCTCTCGGGCCTGCTCGGCGGGCTGCCGGTCACCGGCGTGATCGTGCGCAGCTCCACCAACGTCGCCGCGGGCGCCCGCAGCCGCGCCTCGGCGGTTTTGCACGGTGTCTGGGTTCTGGTCTTCTCGGTGGCCCTGGTCTCGCTCGTGGAACAGATTCCGCTGGCCGCGCTGGCCGGCCTGCTGATCGTCATCGGCACGCAGCTGGTGAAACTGGCGCATATCCGGCTCGCCCACCGCACCGGTGATCTGCTCGTCTACGCCGTCACGCTGCTCGCGGTGGTGTTCCTGAACCTGCTCGAGGGTGTGCTCATCGGACTGGCGCTGGCCTTCGCGCTGCTGATCTGGCGGGTCGTGCGGGTCGCGGTCACCGCCGAACCGCTCGGCGGCACCGAGCGCTGGCTGATCCGGATCGACGGTTCCTGCACCTTCCTGTCGCTGCCGAAACTGTCGACCACCTTCGCGAAGGTTCCGCACGGTGTCGCGGTGACGGTGGAGATGACCGTCGACTTCCTCGACCACGCCGCCTACGACGCCATCACCGACTGGGCCCGGCAACACGAGAGTAACGGCGGCACAGTCGATTTCGTCGAAATCGGGGAGGCGCGGATGGCGCGGGCCGAGGCGGCGCCGCCGTCGCGCAGCCTGGGCCGGGTGGTGCTCGACGACGTCCTCGGGCCGTGGCGGATCGACCGCGACGCGGCGGCGGACAAATCCGGCGCCGGAAACGATCCGCTGGTCAGCGGGATCGCGGCCTACCATCGCAGCCACGCCCATTTGATGCGGCCGCATCTGGACGAACTGCGTGACGGGCAGGACCCGGATTCGTTCTTCCTCACCTGCTCCGATTCCCGGATCGTGCCGAATGTGATCACCAACAGCGGGCCGGGCGATCTGTTCACCGTCCGAAATGTCGGCAACCTGGTGCCCGAGGAAGGTGACGCCTCGGTCGAAGCGGCGCTGATCTTCGCGCTCGAGAAACTGAATGTGCGCTCGGTGGTGGTCTGCGGTCACTCCTCCTGCGGGGCGATGGGTGCCCTGCACTCGGGTGAATCCGCAGGGCCGGGCATCGACCGCTGGCTCGAATACGGGCAGCCCAGCCTCGACCGTTACCGCGCCGGGCATCCCGTGGGCCGGGCTGCCGAGGCCGCCGGGTTCGGGCCGGTCGAGCAGCTGAGCATGGTGAACATCGCCGTCCAGCTGGAGAACCTGCGCCGGCATCCGTCGGTCGGGCGCGCCACCGAGGAACGCGGGGTCACCGTTTCCGGGTTGTTCTTCGATATCGCCAGCGCCCGGCTCATCGAGGTCCGGGTGGACGGGATCGCGCCGATCGAGGACAACGACGGCGTACTCGAGCAGTTGCACAGGGAGCCGGCCTCGGCCGGGAAGTAGCCGCCGGACGGCTACGCAGTCCCAGCTCGTCCATGAACCTACCGCGCAAACCCGCGCCGCATCCGGCGGCGCGGGTTCGCGCGCTCCCTCGGCCGGGCCATCGAGGCGGCCCCGCCGCATTCGCTGCTACCGCGTGCCACAGGGGCCCGGCTCGGCGTTCCTCCCGGCCGATCGGGACCCTGAAGGCACCTCGGCGCCGCCGTGAACCGATGCGGGCCCCGGGTCTTGTTGTAATGCCGACTCGTAGGCTGGTTTCGTGGAGAAATCTTCCGAAACCGCCGTCGATGGCGACGCGGCGAGTACCCGCCCGGTGGGGTCCGATTCCGGGACCGACGAGGGCCCGGCCGGTTCGGGGCCGGCGTTCTGGCGCGCCTTCCGGGGGCGGATCGCGGGGCGCCCTACGCTCGAGCTGGTCTACCGGGTCGGGGTGGCGGTGGTCGGCACCGTGGTGCTCGTGGTCGGCATCATCACCATTCCGTTCCCCGGGCCCGGCTGGGCACTGGTATTCGCCGGTATCGGCATCCTCGCCACCGAATTCGCGGTGGCGCGGCACGCGCTGGTCTGGTTACGGGACAAGTACCGGCGCGGGATGGCCTGGTACATCTCCCGTGGGCCACTGATGCAGGTGCTGGCGTTCCTGGCGACCTGCGCGGTGGTCGTGGCGACGCTGTGGGTGCTCGGCACGTTCGGATTGGTCGGCGACTGGATCGGAGTCGAATGGCAGTGGTTGCACAGTCCCCTGATGTCGTGAGGACGGCGCGGGGGGAGATGCTGGCGGACGAATCGTGGCTGGCCGCCCGGATCGCGGAACTCAACGCGTCCTGGCGGACCGATTCGATGCGGGTGGGAGCCACCCTGTGGTGGTGTATGACCGCCTCCGCGCTGGTCGAACCGGTGGTGCGGGCACTGGCCCGGGAAACCCCGATCACCGCGCCCGCCCTCGACCGGCTGGAACTGTGGTTACGCCCGGACGGCACGGTGGAGAAGGTCCGGTTCCTCGATACCGATGCCGATGCCGCCGGTCCCGCGGAGCTCCGGCACGTCGTCGAACCGCGAACCCGTTCCACGCGCGCCGACAGCGACGGCACGCCGCGGGTGCGGATCGGCGCCCCCGAATCCGGAGTGGGTGCGGCAGCGGCTCCGTCCGGTGCACGGACTGTGATCGGCGGGCCGGGCGGTGAGCCGGCCGGCCCGGGTGAAATCCCGGTGGCGCTACGCGCGACCTTGTCCACCGTGATCGACCGGATCAGTGCCGTCTCGGGGGTGCGGGGGCCGGCGCTGTGGGCTGTCGTGACCGATGTCGTCGCCAGCTGGGCGGTCGATGCGCGGGCCCCGGAGATCGGGCAGCGGCTCGCCGCCGAGATCGGGTCCGCACTGCCCGCCCCCCGGTTCGTCGAGGTCGGCGGCCGGACGTTCGTGAAGCGCGCCTCGTGCTGCCTCGTCTACGAGGCGCCGAACTGTGAAAAATGCGTGAGCTGCCCCAAGCGCCCGCCGACCGAACGTGCGGCCTTGCTCGCGGACTACGCACGGCGCGCCTAGTCCTCCGCAGGACGTGCGAGCACGCCCCCGCCGAAAGTGGGAACCCGCCGGTAGATCGCACGATTGCACACGCCGCGGCGTGTCGGCCGGCACGGTCTGCCGGACGGGCCGAGCACCGCGCCGAGTGCGCCGAAGTTGTCCCACTCCGCTGGCGATGACCGCTCGCCGCACCGGTCGGCCGCGGGCAGCCGACGAAGGGCCGGCGCGTCACTGCGGGTGCCGGTCGAGGTCCTGGGGATGTCACAGCAGGCCGTGTCACCGCTGCGCCATCGGGCGGAGTATCGGCGCCGGACGGTTCGAGCCGGGTGCGGCGTCGGCTCGTCGTCGTGGTGGCCACCCCGGTGAGTCCGTCTTCGTCGCGGGGGCTGTATCCGTCGCCTCCTTCGGTTCGCCGGCCGGGAGCGCCCGCCACGCCTACCGGGAGTCCCGCGGTGGCCGGGGCGTCCGGTGTCCGGCCCGGTCCATCGACACGCGTCCGGGTGTGTCCCGATAGCATGGTCGCGGCCGGGCAATGCCCGGTTACCGATCGACGGAGAAGCCGTCACCGAACCGGGGTAGCCGGGAGTAGTGGCGGTCCGTCCGAAGCCCGAGCGAGCCGGAGCGGATCCGGCCGCGGAACCCGAGGAGAGCGCCACCGTGACCACCACAGCCCCCCGCAGCCCAGTCACCCCCGTCCGGGTGCCGGCCGGGACTACGGCGGGTGCCGCGGTTAGGGAGGCGGGCCTGCCGACCAAGGGTCCGGACACCGTGGTCGTCGTCCGGGACGCCGCGGGTGATCTGAAGGACCTCTCCTGGGCGCCGGAACTCGATACCGAGGTCGTTCCGGTCGCCGCGAACACCGAGGACGGGCGCAGCGTGATCCGGCATTCCGCCGCGCATGTGCTGGCCCAGGCGGTGCAGCAGGAATTCCCGGAGGCTGTCCTGGGGATCGGGCCGCCCATCAAGGACGGGTTCTACTACGACTTCCGGGTCGACCGCCCCTTCACTCCCGAGGATCTGGCCAAGCTGGAGACCCGGATGAAGAAGATCGTCAAGGGTGCGCAGCGGTTCGCCCGGCGGGTGGTCGAGGTGGACCAGGCCCGGATCGAACTGGCCAAGGAGCCGTTCAAACTCGAACTCATCGGGGACAAATCCGGTATCGACGATCCGGAGATCATGGAGGTCGGCGGTAACGAGCTGACCATCTACGACAACCTCGATCCGCGCACCGGCGAACGTGTCTGGGGCGATCTGTGCCGGGGTCCGCATATCCCCACCACCAAGTTCATCCCGGCGTTCAAACTCACCCGCAGTTCCGCCGCCTATTGGCGCGGCGACCAGAACCGCGAGGGCCTGCAGCGTATCTACGGCACCGCCTGGGAATCGGCGGAGGCGCAGGACGAATACCTGACCATGCTCGCCGAGGCCGAAAAGCGCGATCACCGCAAACTCGGTGCGGAACTGGATCTGTTCTCCTTCCCCGACGAACTCGGTTCCGGCCTGCCGGTGTTCCATCCGAAGGGCGGCATCATCCGCAAGGAGATGGAGGATTACTCGCGCCACCAGCATGTGGAGGCGGGCTACGAGTTCGTCAACACTCCGCATATCACCAAGGCGCATCTGTTCGAGACCTCCAAGCACCTCGAGTGGTACGCCGACGGTATGTATCCGCCCATGCATCTGGACGCCGAACTCAACGAGGACGGCACCGTCCGTAAGCCGGGGCAGGACTACTACCTCAAACCGATGAACTGCCCGATGCACAACCTGATCTACCGGTCCCGGGGCCGGTCGTACCGGGAACTGCCGCTGCGGTTGTTCGAATTCGGTTCGGTGTACCGGTACGAGAAGTCCGGGGTGGTGCACGGCCTGACCCGCGCCCGCGGCTTCACCCAGGACGACGCGCATATCTACTGCACCCAGGAACAGGTCGTCGAAGAGCTGACCGGCACCCTGCGGTTCGTGCTCGACCTGCTGAAGGCCTACGGTCTCGACGATTTCTACCTGGAGCTGTCCACCAAGGACCCGGACAAGTACGTCGGTTCCGACGAGCTGTGGGACGAAGCCACCGAAACCCTTCGCCAGGTCGGAGAGGCCTCCGGGCTGGAACTGATCCCGGATCCGGGCGGCGCCGCGTTCTACGGCCCGAAGATCTCGGTGCAGACCCGCGACGCGCTGGGCCGCAACTGGCAGATGTCGACCATCCAGCTGGACTTCTTCGAACCCGGCCTGTTCGAACTCGAGTACACCGCCTCCGACGGCACCAAGAAGCAGCCGGTGATGATCCACCGGGCGCTGTTCGGGTCGATCGAACGTTTCTTCGGGGTGCTCACCGAGCACTACGCGGGTGCCTTCCCGGCGTGGCTGGCGCCGGTACAGGTGGTGGGGATCCCGGTCGCCGACACCTTCGTCGAACACCTCGACGGTGTGGTCGGCCGGTTGCGGGCCGCCGGGGTACGCGCGGAGGTGGATCGCAGCGACGACCGGATGCAGAAGAAGATCTTCAATCAGACCGCGCAGAAGGTGCCGTTCATGCTGCTGGCCGGGGCGCGGGATGTGGAAGCGGGCGCGGTGAGCTTCCGGTTCCGCGACGGAACCCAGGTCAACGGTGTGCCGGTGGCCGACGCGGTCCGGGTGGTCGTGGACTGGGTTCACCGCCGGGACAACAGCTCACCCACCGCGGAGTCGGTGCGTCCCCTGGTGGACGGCGCGGGCGGTGCGCCGGAGTGATACCGGGTCCGCCCGGGCGGGGAAAGGGTATGGATTATGAGTGAGCGCACGGTGCCGGACGGTCTGACCGCATCGGACGAAACCGCCGCGGACGCCGCGGCCGGGGAAATCGTGGATCGCGGTGCGGGCGAACCGGATCGGTTGCAGCGGTTGTGGACGCCGTACCGGATGTCCTATATCGCGGAGGCGGCCACGTCGGCGCCCAAGGGTGCGACGGGTCATCCGTTCACCGATATCCCCGAGATGTCCGACGAGGACGGGCTGGTCGTCGCGCGCGGCGAACAGGTGTACGCGGTGCTGAACCTCTACCCGTACAACCCGGGGCACATGATGGTGGTGCCGTATCGCCGGGTGGCGAACCTGGAGGATCTCACCGCCGCCGAGGCCGCCGAGCTGATGGCGTTCACCCAGCGGGCCATTCGCACGATGAAGAAGGTGTCGCGCCCGCACGGATTCAACGTGGGGCTCAACCTGGGCGGGGTCGCGGGCGGTTCGCTCGCCGACCACCTGCACCAGCACATCGTGCCCCGCTGGGGCGGCGACGCCAATTTCATCACCGTGATCGGCGGGGCGAAGGTGATGCCGCAGCTGCTGCGCGAAACGCGGGCCCTGCTGGCGTCGGCCTGGGAAGAGGCGTAGATGACCGGAACTCCGCGCCGCGCCGGGGCCGGCCGTACGCGGATATCCCGCGGAACCGAGCAGGAGGCGTAGGTGCTGAGCATTTTCGGGCGGGCGACCTTCGCCAAGGCCACCGCGCCGCTCGGCAGAGCACTGGTCGGTACCGGTCTCACGCCCGACGCCGTCACCCTGATCGGCACGGCCGCCTCGATCGCGGCGGCCGTCACCCTGTTCCCCACCGGGCATCTGTTCTGGGGAACCATGGTGATCTGGCTGTTCGTCATGTTCGACATGCTCGACGGCGCGATGGCGCGGGCCCGCGGCGGCGGCACCCGCTACGGCGCCGTCCTCGACGCCACCTGCGACCGCGTCGCCGACGGCGCGATCTTCGGGGGCCTGGCCTGGTGGGCGGTGTATCACGAGCAGAGCAAAGCCCTGTTCGTCGCGACCCTCGTGGTGCTGGTGACCTCGCAGGTCATCTCCTATGCCAAGGCCCGCGCCGAGGCCAGCGGACTGTCCGCCGACGGCGGGCTCATCGAGCGGCCCGACCGGCTGGTGATCGTGCTCGTCGGTGCCGGGCTCACCGGTATCGGCGGCCACTGGGGGATCGAATGGCTCACCTGGGCAGTGCATGTGGCCATGTGGATCTTGGCCGTGCTCAGTATCGTGACGGTGGCCCAGCGGGTGCTGGCGGTGCGAAACTCGCCCGGCGCCCGGGAGATTCTGGGCACCGCGAATCCGGAAACGGAGCAGCCGTCGTGAGCGGATTGCGGGCGACGCTGAGCGATCGCGGATACGCCGCGGGCTGGCGGCTGGTGCGCGCCCTGCCCGAATCCACGGCCCGCGGATTGTTCGACCGCGGCGCCGATTTCGCGGCCCGCAAAGGCGGGCCCGAGCAGTTGCGGCGCAATCTGGCCCGCGTGCTCGGCACCTCGCCCGAGGCGGTTCCCGGCGAACTCGTCCGGGCGAGTATGCGTTCCTACGCCCGGTATTGGCGCGAAGCATTCCGGTTGCCGGCCATGGATCACCGCGACCTCGTGGATTCCGGCCGGATCGTCGTCGAGGGCCGCGAACATCTCGACGCCGCCCTGGCCCGCGGTCGCGGTGTGGTGTTCGTGCTGCCCCATTCGGGGAACTGGGATATGGCCGGCACCTGGCTGGTGCAGAACTACGGCACCTTCACCACCGTCGCCGAACGGCTGAAACCGGAATCGTTGTTCGAACGTTTCGTCGCCTACCGGGAAAGCCTGGGGTTCGAGGTGTTCCCGCTGACCGGCGGCGAACAACCGCCGTTCACCGCGCTGGCACAGCGGTTGCGGGAGAACAGGGTGGTCTGCCTGATGGGGGAGCGGGATCTCACCGGCCGCGGGATCCCGGTCACCTTCTTCGGCGAACGCACCTGGATGCCGGCGGGCGCGGCGAAACTCGCCATCGAAACCGGGGCCGCGCTCATGCCGGTACACGTCTGGTTCACCGTCGACGCGAGCGGCCGCGAGGGCTGGCTGGTGCGCACCCGCGAACCCCTGGACGTCTCCGATGGTGTCGCCGCCGCCACCCAGGCGCTGGCCGACTGTTTCGCCACCGGGATCGCCGAACATCCCGCCGACTGGCATATGTTGCAGCCGCTGTGGGAAACGGACCTGTCCGAAGCCCGGCTGGACCGGATCGCGGCCGAACAGGCGCGGCGCAACACCCGTTCGGTCGACGCCGCCGGGGATCGCGCCCCATGAAAATCGGCATGGTCTGTCCCTACTCGTTCGACGTACCGGGCGGCGTGCAGGCGCATGTGGTGGAGCTGGCGCAGGTTTTCCGCGAACGCGGGCACAAGGTGAGTGTGCTGGCACCTGCCACGGACGGCACCGAACTGCCCGATTTCGTCGTGTCGGCCGGTCGTGCCGTCGCGATCCCGTACAACGGCTCGGTGGCCCGGCTGTCGTTCGGACCCACCGCCTACACCCGGATCCGGAAATGGATCGAGAGCAACGATTTCGATGTGCTGCACATCCATGAACCCAACGCGCCCAGCCTGTCCATGCTGGCGTTGAAGATCGCCGAGGGCCCGATCGTCGCCACCTTCCACACCTCCACCACGAAATCACTGATCCTGTCGACATTCCAGGGTGTGCTGCGGCCCTACCACGAGAAGATCAGTGGGCGGATCGCGGTCTCGGAACTGGCGCGGCGGTGGCAGGTCGAAGCGCTCGGCTCGGATGCGGTGGAGATCCCCAACGGTGTCGATGTGCAGGCGTTCAGCCGGGCACCGCTGCTGCCGGGGTATCCGCGGGCGGGCGGGACGGTGCTTTTCCTCGGCCGCTACGACGAACCCCGCAAGGGAATGCAGGTGCTGCTGGGTGCGCTGCCGGTGCTGGTCGCACGGCATCCCGAGGTCGAGGTACTGGTCGTGGGCCGCGGCGACGAGGCCCGGCTGCGCCGGGAAGCCGGTCCGCTGGCCCGGCATCTGCGTTTCCTCGGGCAGGTCTCGGATCTGGAGAAGGCCTCGGCCATGCGCAGCGCCGATGTGTACGTGGCACCGAACCTCGGCGGCGAGAGTTTCGGCATCATCCTGATCGAGGCGATGGCCGCCGGGACCGCGGTGGTCGCCAGCGAACTGGACGCCTTCCGGCGGGTGCTGCGTGACGGCGCCGCCGGTGTGCTGGTGCCGACCGGCGATTCGGCGGCGCTGGCCGAGGCGTTGAGCGGCCTGCTCACCGATGACGCGCGCCGGGCCGAGCTGGTGCGGACCGCGACCCAGGTGGTGGCCTCCTACGACTGGCCGGTGGTGGCCGAACAGATCCTGCGGGTCTACGAAACCGTGGTTGTCGGCGATCTGCGGGTGCGGGTGGCCGGATGATCACCTTCTCCGCGACCACCGTCCTGGTCCTCGCGCTGGTCGCGGCCCTCGTCGTCGCCCTGGGAGTCTGGGCCTACTCCACGGCCAACCGGCTGGACCGCCTGCATGTACGCACCGATCTCGCCTGGCACGCGCTGGAAGCGGCGCTTGCCCGCCGCGCGGTGGTGGCCCGGGCGGTCGCCATATCGCTGCGCGGGACCGGCCCGCCGGACCCCGGCGCGGACCCGAAACCCGGCGAACTGGCCCGCCGCCTGACCGTCCTCGCCGATCGGGCCGAACGCACCGGCCGCGACGAGCGGGAAGCGGTGGAGAACCAGCTGGCCGCGACCCTGTCGGCCGTCGATATCGCCCGGCTGCCACCGCAGCAGGTCGCCGAACTCGCCGACGCCGAGGCCCGGGTGCTGATCGCCCGCCGCTTCCACAACGACGCCGTCCGCGACACCCTCGCGCTGCGTACCCGCCGCACGGTGCGCTGGCTGCGTCTGGGCGGCACCGCGCCCATGCCCGCATACTTCGAGATCGCCGAACGCGCCACCCCCGCCGCCGCGACCGGCCTGGAGGTCGACACCACCCGGGTATCGGCCCGGGTCGCGATCCTGGACGAACAGGACCGGATCCTGCTCATGCGCGGCCACGACCCGATGCTCCCGGAGGTGTCGTTCTGGTTCACCGTCGGCGGCGGCATGGAACCGGGCGAAAGCCTGCGTGAGGCGGCGGTCCGGGAACTCCACGAGGAAACGGGATACCGCGCCGACCCGGCCGCCCTCCGCGGCCCGCTCTGGCGCCGGGTGGCGGTCTTCCCCTTCAACGGCGACCTGATCCGCTCCGAAGAACTCTTCTTCGCCCTACGGGTCGCCGAATACGAGCCCGAACCCGCGAACCTGACCTATGTGGAACAGCGTTCGATCACCGGTAGCCGCTGGTGCGACCCCGCCGCTATCCGCGCACTCGACGCCGCCGGCGAAACGGTCTACCCCTACCACCTCGACCAACTACTCCCCGAAGCCGCCCGGGCCGCCGATGCAGACACCGACCCCGAGGTTCGATCCATTCGATAAGCCGGCGCGGCCGTCATACAATCCCGCAACAGGCGCGTTTCCATCGCCCCCGAAATCGAACGCAACCACGGCGGCGCCGAGTTCAGCGAGGCATTTGGAGGGTTTGGCCCGTCCCTGCGTTCAGCCCCGCGAGACAATGCGCCGCAGGCGCGAGTATCGCGGGGCTGAACGCAGGGACCAAGGGGGGCCAAACCCCGCGCCGACGGAGTCGGCGCCAAAGATACAGTGATGTACCTCACTGGCGTGATAGGGTCGCACACGGTTTGACGCACCGAGGATTTGTCGATTCGGTGTGTGGAGGTGAAGACGTGTCCTACATCCTGTTCGATTACCTGCTGCCGATTCTCGGGCCCGGCGCCGCCGAGTACTGGGCGAAGCTGCTGGTGGTCAACCCGATCTGAATCGGTTCTCCATGCCCCGCCGGGCCGGTGTCACACCGGCCCGGCGGTGTTTTTTCACCGGTCCAGTCTCCGCGGGGCCGCGCATAACACCAGGTGGTGATCAGTCCAGTCGGCTCCGACTGGATATGAAGGCGGATTTGCGGCCCCCCTAGAATCGTGGTGTTCATCGACTATTTCCCCTGCACCGGACACAGGAGCTGCCGTGACCACGCCCGAGACCACCCAGACCACCGAAGCGACCCGCGAGGCCGGTACCGCCCGCGTGAAGCGCGGTATGGCCGAGATGCTCAAGGGCGGGGTGATCATGGATGTGGTCACCCCGGATCAGGCCAAGATCGCCGAGGACGCCGGTGCCGTCGCGGTGATGGCGCTCGAGCGGGTACCCGCCGATATCCGGGCCCAGGGCGGAGTGTCGCGGATGAGCGATCCGGACATGATCGATGGGATCATCGAGGCCGTCTCGATCCCGGTCATGGCCAAGGCGCGTATCGGTCATTTCGTCGAAGCGCAGGTCCTGCAGAGCCTCGGGGTCGACTACATCGACGAATCCGAGGTGCTCACTCCCGCGGATTACGCCAACCACATCGACAAATGGCAGTTCACCGTGCCGTTCGTCTGCGGTGCCACCAATCTCGGTGAGGCGCTGCGCCGGATCACCGAGGGCGCGGCGATGATCCGTTCCAAGGGTGAGGCCGGCACCGGCGACGTCTCGAATGCGACCACCCATATGCGGCAGATCCGCCAGGAGATCAAGCGGCTGGGCGCGCTGCCCGCCGATGAGCTCTATGTGGCGGCGAAGGAGCTGCAGGCGCCCTACGAGCTGGTCCGTGAGGTCGCCGAAACCGGCAAGCTGCCGGTGGTGTTGTTCACCGCGGGCGGTATCGCCACTCCCGCCGATGCCGCGATGATGATGCAGCTCGGCGCCGAGGGCGTGTTCGTCGGCTCGGGCATCTTCAAGTCCGGTAACCCGGAGCAGCGCGCGAGCGCCATCGTGAAGGCCACCACCTTCTACGACGACCCCGACGTGCTGGCCAAGGTCTCCCGTGGACTCGGCGAGGCGATGGTCGGCATCAATGTCGAGGAGATCGCGCAGCCGCACCGCCTCGCCGAACGCGGCTGGTAACGGGTCGCGCTCTCGCGTCTTTCCGCCGCGGCGTCCGGCGCGCAGGCTTCCGGCGCCGGTGGCCTCGCGGAGGCCGGCGTGTGTGGGCTCACTCGTCCTCGGCGATGCTCTTCATCGCCTTCCATCCGTGCGTGACGCCGCCGCCCGCTCGCAGGGCGGCGGCGACCATGACCGCTTCGGCGATATCGGCCTTGGACGCGCCGGCCTCGACCGCGCGCGCGGCGTGGTCCTCGATGCAGTACGGACATTGCGTGGTCACCGCGACTCCGACCGCGATCAGCTCCCGGGTGGCCAGATCGAGGTTTCCGGTGTTCTTGCCGAACACAGCCTTGTCGAATCCGAAGAACGCCGACACCATCTCGGGCGCGGCCTCCTTGATGTCGGCCATGAACTTGGCTTCCTCATGGGAATGCATCTGCTGTCCTTTCGTCGCGTGCGGCTGCTCCGGCTGCTCGTCGAAGTGACCGCGAGATCATCGATCCCCGGTCGTAGTAGATACCCGAGGGGGGTACGGTTAACCCACCGTACTCATCCCGGATTCCGATCGGTCGGGGACCCCGACGTTCAGAACGCCAGCTGGCGGCACGAGGTTGTGCCGAGTTCGCGTGCGGCCCGCAGATCGCCGCTCCGGCCGCCGGGAAACGCGGCGCCGAGAGCGCGGAGGCGCTGAACACTCAGCCGGAATCGGTGCGCAGAGCGGGACGGTCCGGGTGATCCCAGCGGACGAAATAGTCCGGGATCTCGGGGTTCTCGCGGTCGTGGGCCAGCAGGGCGGGAACGGTCCAGGCGTCTGCGGCTGCCGTGCCGCGGGTGAGCGCGGCCGGGCTGAGGTGGAGCCGCAGGGTGAGGTCGAAGGGGAGGCCGCGGCCCAGCAGCATCGGACCCGCGACGAACAGGACGGTCCCGGGACTCGCGCGGCGGCGGACGGCGCGCGCGGAGCGGTCGGTCGCTTCGACCCACAGGGCGGGTAACCACTGCCCGTCCGTACGCAGCGGGTCGAGAACTTCCCGGCGCAGCGCCGGATAATCGAACCAGCCGTTTCGGTAGGCCGTTTCGTCGCGGCCGAATTCCATTCGCAGCGAGGCGGGCCGGACGTAATCGTGCAGCGAGACCAGTTCGGCGGGCCGGCCGTCGGCGCGGAGACGGTCGGCCGCCAGCCGGGCGAACGCCAGGGGGTGAGCGGCATCGGCGGCGTCGACCGCGACCAGTTGCCCGCCGGAATCGCGTAATCGCCGGGCAACCTGCTCGGCGAGCGCGTCCTTCGTGGTCGGGGTGTAGCGCGGCACCCGTTCATCACAGCAGGTCCGCATCGACGATCGGTGACGGGGATTACCCCCCGGCGGACAATGGGAAATCGGACTGTTCGGGATAATCTCGGCGGATGGCGACTATCGAAGAGGCATTGGAGCTCGAACGCCTCGAGCGCGATATCTTCCGCGGCGCGTACCCCAAAACCCAGCTTCCCCGGACCTTCGGCGGTCAGGTGGCGGGTCAGGCGCTGGTTTCGGCGGTGCGCACGGTGGAGCCGCGTTTCCAGGTGCATTCGCTGCACGGTTACTTCCTGCGCCCCGGTAACCCGTCCGCACCCACCGTGTACATGGTGGACCGGATCCGGGACGGCCGTTCCTTCTGCACCCGCCGGGTGACCGGTGTGCAGGACGGGGCCGCGATCTTCACGATGTCCGCTTCGTTCCACGTCGGTGACGAGGGGCCTTCGCACCAGGACGAGATGGCCGCGGTGGCGCCGCCCGACGATCTGCCCGACGCCAAGACGTCGATGGATCCCGAACGCCTGTGGGCGATGCGGGAGTGGGAGCACTGGGATATCCGGCCGGTCCCGCAGGAACAGGTGACCCAGCGTCCCGGCGTGGTGTCCCCGCAGCAGGTGTGGTTCCGTTACCGGCATCCGCTGCCGGACGATCCGCTGTTCCATGTGTGCACGCTCGCCTATATGAGCGATATGACGCTGCTCGGTTCATCGAAGGTCACCCACCCCGACGAACCCACCCAGAACGCCTCGCTGGACCACGCGATGTGGTTCCTGCGCCCGTTCCGCACCGACGACTGGCTGCTCTACGACCAGTCCTCGCCCTCGGCCGGGTTCGGTCGCGCACTGACCGGCGGGAAGATCTTCGACCGCGGCGGGCGGCTGGTCGCCGCCGTCGTCCAAGAGGGGCTGATCCGCACCCTGCGACAGTGACCTGCGCCGCCGCACCGGGTCTACCGTCGCGCACCTCGCGGGACGCTCGATCGCGATCGAGATCGCCGGGCAGGGGTGCGCGGCCGGTGGGCGGAGGAGCGTATCGGATGCCTCCTCTGGGACCGAGTGGTTCACCCCGGGATGGCGGGGAGCCGTTCGGGGCCGCCCAACCGTTCCTCGGTCCCGAACGGGCGTCTCGGGTCGCCGGCACGAGCGAGCGGTCGCTCGGCGACGGTCCGGCGTGACCGCGGGCACACCGGGCCGCCTCGTAAGCTCGCACAGGTGAACGATGCAGCGGTTTCCCGGGACAGCCGGCCGGAAGTCGATCTCGTGGCGTCCACCGGCCGGCCCACCATCGGTGTGCTGGCTCTGCAGGGCGATGTCCGCGAACACGTCGGGGTGCTGGACCTGTGCGGTGCCGAGCCGGTGCTGGTGCGCCGCCCGGCCGAGCTCGCCGCGGTCGACGCGTTGGTCCTGCCGGGCGGCGAATCGACCACGATCAGCAAACTGCTGCAGGTGTTCGACCTGCTCGAACCGCTGCGGGCCCGGCTGCGCGACGGGATGCCCGCGTTCGGTTCGTGTGCCGGGATGATCCTGCTGGCCGGCGAGGTGCTCGATACCCGACCCGATGCCCGGCATCTGTCCGGGATCGATATGACCGTGCGCCGCAACGCGTTCGGCCGGCAGGTGGATTCCTTCGAAACCGATCTGGAGTTCGCCGGGGTGGACGGTGGGCCGATGCGCGCGGTGTTCATCCGGGCGCCGTGGGTCGAGCGGGTCGGCGACGGGGTCGAAGTGCTGGCCCGGGTGCCCAGCGGCCCGGCGGCCGGCAAGATCGTGGCCGTCCGCCAGGGCAATGTGGTCGCCACCTCGTTCCATCCCGAGGTCACCGGAGATCACCGGGTGCACCGCCTGTTCGTCGATCTGGTTCGCGACCGCTGAACTGCCCGCCTGCCGCGCAGCGAGTAGGGTGGCGGAATTGTCTACCCGGCCCCCCGGTAGCGTGGACCGGCAGAACTGCCATCGACCTGAAGGAAGTAGGGGAATGAGCGGCCACTCCAAATGGGCCACCACCAAGCACAAGAAGGCGGCGATCGATGCGAAGCGCGGCAAGCTGTTCGCCAAGCTGATCAAGAACATCGAGGTGGCGGCCCGAACCGGTGGTGGCGACCCGGAAGGCAACCCGACTCTGTTCGACGCCATCCAGAAGGCGAAGAAATCCTCGGTCCCCAACGACAATATCGAGCGGGCTCGTAAACGCGGCGCGGGTGAGGAAGCCGGCGGCGCCGACTGGCAGACCATCATGTACGAGGGCTACGGCCCCAACGGTGTCGCGGTCCTGATCGAATGCCTCACCGACAACCGCAACCGCGCCGCGGGCGAGGTCCGGGTCGCGATGACGCGTAACGGCGGCAATATGGCGGATCCGGGTTCGGTGGCCTACCTGTTCCACCGCAAGGGTGTCGTCACGCTGGAGAAGAACGGCCTCTCCGAGGACGATGTGCTGATGGCGGTGCTCGACGCCGGTGCCGAGGAGGTCAACGACCTCGGTGAATCCTTCGAGATCATCAGCGAACCCGGCGACCTGGTCGCGGTGCGCTCGGCCCTGCAGTCCGCCGGTATCGACTACGACTCCGCCGAATCCGGCTTCCAGCCGTCGGTGAACGTCGCGGTCGACGTGGACGGGGCCCGCAAGGTGTTCAAGCTGGTCGACGCGCTGGAGGACAGCGACGACGTGCAGAACGTGTACACCAACGTCGATATCTCCGACGAGGTTCTCGCCGAACTCGACGAGTGATCGATCGGCGGTCGGCGGGGGACTGCACTCCCGCCGATACGAACCTGCTCAGCGCGGGATCAGGTTCTCGTAGTACTCCCGCATGGCGGGGTAGTAGTCGTCGAAATCGGGGCGGTCCGCGCCGGTGAGGGCCGCCCCGAGCATATCGAGGTAGTACTCCCAGCCCGGGCCTGCCGAACCGGCGATCTCCGGCTCGGTCAGATGGTGGGTGAACACCAATTCGGTCTGCCCGGCGTGTTCGGTCAGGGTGGCCTCCAGATGCCAGTCGCCGTACGCGTCGACCGTGCGCAGCGCGAGGTGGCGGGGTGGCGTGCAGGCCTCGATCGTGTAGTCGGCCCAGGGCTGCCCCTCTTCGAAGACGAGCTGCACCTGGATGGTCCGGCCGGCTCCGGCTTCCCCTTTCCACGGCCCGAACCAGCGGGCGGTACGTCCGGATTCGGTGATACTCGCCCACACATCCTCCACGGGTGCGCGGAAGGTGCGGGTCAGGATCATGTCCTGCCCGTTCGGCGTGTTCTCCAGTCGTCCGCTCGGTGGCGTGGTCATGCGTAGTTCTCCAGGTCGTCGGGTTCTGCTGTCGTCCGGCCGGCGGGCTTTTCGGGTTCGGCGCGACGGTGTTCGCGGCGGGTCCGGTAGACCTCGGTGGTCAGCGCGTCCAACCGCTCTTCCCAGACCGCGGGAGTGTCGAGGCCGTCGATCCAGGACCGCAGGTCCCGCAACGGTGCGGTGTCCAGGGAGTAGTAGCGCTTCCTGCCCACCAGGTCGTCGTGCACCAGCCCGGCGTCGCGCAGGACGCGCAGGTGACGGCTGATCGCCGGACGACTGATCGCGAACCGCGCCGCGACGGCACCTGCGGTGAGACGCGTCTCCCGCAGCATGAGCAGGATTTCGCGCCGCACCGGGTCGGCGATCGCCGCGGCTACCTCGTCCACGACGAAAGCGTAACCAGGTGGTTACTCTTTTGTCCAGTGCTTCCGGGTCTCGATCGGAGGAAAGGGGCGCGTGCCGTCCGGGCAGGTGTGGGGCGTGGTTGCACAATGACGGCATGGTGGCTGTGACGGTCGTGCGCGGAGATATCACCGAACAGCAGGTCGACGCGGTGGTCAATGCCGCGAACTCCGAGCTGCTCGGTGGTGGCGGTGTGGACGGGGCCATCCATCGGCGCGGGGGGCCGGCGATTCTCGCGGAATGCCGGCAGCTGCGGCAGACCGACTACCCGAGGGGGCTGCCTACCGGCCAGGCTGTCGCCACCACCGCCGGCGACCTGCCGGCCCGCTGGGTCATCCATACGGTCGGCCCGGTGTGGTCGGCCCGCGGGGACCGGGCGGCGCAGCTGGCGCCGCTACTGGCGTCGTGTTACCGCGAATCCCTGCGGGTCGCCGGTGAACTCGGGGCACGCACGGTGGCCTTTCCGGCGATATCCACCGGCGCCTACCGCTGGCCGATGGACGATGCCGCCCGGATCGCTGTCGCCACGGTCCGGGAACAGCCCACCACGGTCGAGGAAGTGCGGTTCGTGCTGTTCGACGCCGCAGCCTACGACGTATTCGCCGCGCAGCTCGCGTAGTAACCGGGGATCGGGATCGACCCGGGCCGCAGTGTTTCGTGGACGGCGCCGGAGTGAATCGCTGCGAGCTTCGGCACGGTGTCCTCGCCCGTGGCGGTCGGCGGTGTCCTGGATCGAAGTGCTGAGTCGTACGTTGATCGGCGCGTAGCGGGCGGTCCGCCGACGGATGCGAGCGCGGGTGGCCGTGCCTGCGGAGCGGACGTCCGTGTCACTGCGGGGGAGAAATCGTGTCCTGCACTAGACTTCGAACAACTGTTCGTTCTGGGAAAGGTTGTGCGGGTGCGGGTGATGGGCGTCGACCCCGGGCTCACCCGGTGCGGGTTGAGCGTGGTCGACGGGGGAGCGGGGCGCAGTGTCCGGGCCGTCGCCGTCGATGTGGTGCGGACCCCGGCCGATCTCGATTTGGCCCGGCGGTTGCTGCGGATCGCCGATGCCGCCGAGGAGTGGATGGGTGTGCACCGCCCCGAGGTGGTGGCGATCGAGCGGGTTTTCGCCCAGCACAATGTGCGCACCGCCATGGGCACCGCGCAGGCGGGCGGGGTGATCGCGCTGGCGGCCGCGCGCCGCGATATCCCGGTGATGTTCCATACTCCCAGTGAGGTGAAGGCCGCCGTCACCGGTAACGGTGGGGCGGACAAGAAACAGGTGACCGCGATGGTCACCCGGATCCTCGGGCTCGCGACGCCGCCCAAACCGGCCGATGCCGCCGACGCGCTGGCACTCGCCATCTGCCATTGCTGGCGGGCACCGCTGATCGAGCGGATGGCCGCGGCGGAGGCGCTGGCCGAACGGGCCCGCCGGCAGTACACGGAACGACTGGAACAGCAGCGGAAGGCGGTGCGCGGGTGATCGCGTCCATACGCGGCGAGGTGGTCGAACTCGCTCTCGACCACGTGGTGCTCGAAGCGGCCGGGGTGGGGTACCAGCTCAACGCCACACCCGCCACGCTGGCCGGTCTCACCCGCGGCGAACAGGCCCGCCTCTACAGCGCGCTGATCGTGCGCGAGGATTCGATGACCCTCTACGGGTTCGCCGATACCGAGGCCCGTGATCTGTTCGGCCTCCTGCAGACCGTTTCGGGGGTGGGACCGCGGCTGGCGATGGCGGTGCTGGCGGTGCTGGAACCCGAGACCCTGCGCAAGGCGCTGGCCGCCGGCGATATCGCGGCGCTGACCCGGGTGCCGGGAATCGGTAAGCGCGGCGCCGAGCGGATGGTCGTGGAATTGCGGGACAAGGTGAATCTGGTGCCGGTCCCCGCGGATAAGCCGGGGGCCGTGCCCGTACCGGTCCGGACGCCGGTGCGCGACCAGGTCGTGGAGGCGCTCACCGGCCTCGGTTTCACGCTGAAGCAGGCCGAACCGGCGGTGGACGCGGTACTTGCCGAACAGCCGGACGCCGATAATTCCACCGCCCTGCGCGCGGCCCTGGGGATGCTGGCATGAGTGAGTCGGGCCCGGAGGCGGTAGTGCAGCGTGACCACGCAGGGCCCTCGCTCATGCCCCGTCGACACCTCGAGGACCGCTAGCGCTCATGGAGTACGACGACGCCTTGGATCCGGAACATTCCCCGGTCAGTGCCGGTTATCTGCCCTCGGACGGTGAGATCGAATCGGGGTTGCGCCCCACCTCGCTGGACGGATTCATCGGGCAGCCCCGGGTCCGGGAACAGCTGACCCTGGTGCTGCGCGGTGCCCGGGCGCGTGGCGGCACCCCCGACCATATTCTGCTGTCCGGCCCGCCCGGCCTCGGTAAAACCAGTCTGGCGATGATCATCGCCGGCGAACTGGGCACGGCGTTGCGGATCACCTCCGGCCCGGCGCTGGAACGCGCCGGCGATCTGGCCGCCATGCTCAGCAATCTGGTCGCCGGGGATGTGCTGTTCATCGACGAGATCCACCGGATGGCCCGGCCCGCCGAGGAGATGCTGTATCTGGCGATGGAGGATTTCCGGGTCGACGTGGTGGTCGGCAAGGGGCCCGGGGCGACGTCCATCCCGCTCGAGATCGCCCCGTTCACGCTGGTCGGCGCCACCACCCGCTCCGGGGCGCTGACCGGGCCGCTGCGCGACCGGTTCGGTTTCACCGGCCATATGGATTTCTACGAGCCCGAAGAACTGCTGCTCATCGTGCAACGGTCCGCGCAGATCCTGGGGGTCGATATCGACGCCGAGGCGGCCGCCGAAATCGCGGGGCGCTCCCGTGGCACACCCCGCATCGCCAACCGCCTGCTGCGCCGCGTCCGGGACTATGCCGAAGTTCGGGCCGACGGCCGGGTCACGCTGCCGGTGGCCCGGGCCGCGCTCGAGGTCTACGACGTAGATTCGCTGGGTCTGGACCGGCTGGACCGGGCGGTGCTGGGTGCGCTGATCCGTGGTTTCGGCGGGGGACCTGTCGGCGTGTCCACCCTGGCGGTCGCGGTGGGCGAGGAGGCCACGACGGTCGAGGAGGTGTGCGAGCCGTTCCTCGTGCGGGCGGGGATGCTGGCGCGCACACCCCGCGGCCGGGTCGCGACCGCGGCGGCTTGGACCCACCTCGGTCTCACACCCCCGCCGGACCTGCCCTTCGGCGTCGTCGAGGCCCGCGGCCGCGAGCCCCAACCAACTCTCGATCTGTTCGGCGGCGGGTCAGAGCCCGAATTCGGTGCGGACGCGCTGTAGGAACGAGTCGACCGCGTCCGCGTTGTAGCCCCGGTTCAGCAGGCTGCCGCCCGGTCGTGGCTCATCGCGCAACCGCATGGTGTCGAGGGGCGCTCGCCCGGCCAGCACCGCGGCGATATGGTCGAGCAGATCATCGACGTCGTCGACTCGGTAGCCGCGGCGACCCCAGGGCGCCATCGGGAAGGTGATGTGGTGCACATCGTCGGGTGTCACCACCCGATTATGGCTGTAACCGGTTGCCCGGCAGGTGGTTCGCCGCGACCGGACGGCCCACCGCCGGATGCGGCCGCGGCGGGTGCAGACCTCGTTTCCGGCGTGCGGGTGTGGCACCGGGCGAACGAACTGGCAGACTGTGGGCGTACCTGTCCCCGCACCCCCAGATCAGGAACTGACTTCGCCCATGGAATCGCTGCTGTTTCCGCTCCTCCTGGCCGGCCTGCTGGCATTCATGTTCCTCGGAATGCGCCGCCAGAAAAAAGAGGCCGACAAGGTCACCCAGATGCAGAACAACCTGCAGGTCGGTGATCGGGTCACCACCACTTCGGGGCTGTACGGCACCGTGGTCGACGTCGACGACACCACGGTCGATCTGGAGATCGCCGAGGATGTCGTGACCACCTGGTTGCGCCTGGCGATCCGTGAGGTGCGCACCGACGACGACCTCGCCGCCGAGAGCGCCGGTGACGAGCCGGCCGCCGAGGCCACCGAGGCGCCCGCGGACGAAACCGCCGCGCCGGCTGCGGAGGAAACCCCGAAGCAGACCGAAACCCGGCTGACCAAGGACTGAATTCCACGGCCCGGCCACCGGACCGGATATCCCGGGCGACCGGTGGTCTCGGCATGTGCCGTGGCCGTTCCACCCCGAACTTCCGTCTAGGAGATGACGACCTGTGCCACCGTCCCAGGGATCGGCGCATCAACTCCGCTGGCTCGCCCTTTTCGGCGTGCTGGTGGCCGCGATATACGCGCTGGTGTTCTTCACGGGTGACAAATCACCGACGCCCAAACTCGGCATCGACCTGCAGGGCGGTACCCGGGTCACGCTGACCGCCCGGACCCCGGACGGGAACCGGCCCAGCCAGGACAGCCTGACCAAGGCCCAGGAGATCATCGAGAACCGGGTGAACGGCCTCGGCGTCTCCGGCTCCGAGGTCGTGATCGACGGCGACAACCTGGTGATCACCGTCCCGGGGGACGACAGCCAGCAGGCGCGGACGCTGGCGACGACCGCCAAGCTCTACATCCGCCCGGTACTGCAGGCCATTCCGGCGCCCGGTAGCCAGCAGGCCCAGCAGCCGCCCGGGCAGCCCAGCCCACCGGCCGTGCCCGAGTCGCCCGCGCAGCCGGCACCGGCTCCGGCGGAGGGGACGCCGCCGGCCGGTGACGGAACCGGCACTCCCGCGGTCCCCGGGCAATCGGCCCCGGAAGCTCCTGCCACGGAACCGGATGCTCCTGCCACCGAACCGGAGGCTGCCGCCACGGAGCCGGAGGCTCCGGCCGCGGCACCGATTCCCGCCGACGAGCTGGAGGTCCGCCCGGCGCAGGCACCCGGAACGCCGCTGCCCGAGCCGCCGGCTCCCACCGAGACCACTCCGGCTCCGGCCCCGGGCGAAACCGCCCCCGCCCCGGCGCCCGGTGAACCTGCTCCGGCCGACGAATCGCTGAGCCCGCAGGAACAGGCGCAGCAGGAGATCGCGGCGGCCAAGGCGCTGCGGCAGAGCACCGACCCGACCATGCAGCAGCTGGCGATGCAGACGATGGACTGCGCGGCGGCCGATCCGCTGGCCGGTAACGACGACCCGAATCTGCCGCTGGTCACCTGTTCCACCGACGGCACCGAGGTCTTCCTGCTCGACAAGAGCCGGATCGACGGTCAGGAGATCGCGGACGCGACCTCCGGATTCAACACCGAACAGTCCCGCCACGAGATCTCGCTGGAATTCAAATCCGGCGGCAGTGACGCGTGGGCGTCGCTGACCGGTGAGTACGTGCAGCAGCGGGTCGCGTTCGTCCTGGACTCGGAAGTGGTCAGCGCCCCGGTGGTGCAGCAGGGCCCGCAGCTCGGCGGACGCACCCAGATCTCCGGTAACTTCAACGCCTCCTCCGCCCAGGACCTGGCGAACACCCTGAAGTACGGTTCGCTGCCGCTGTCGTTCGAGACCTCCGAAGCCGAAACTGTTTCCGCGACCCTCGGTTTCGCCTCGCTGGAGGCGGGCCTGATCGCCGGCGCCGTGGGTCTGATCGTGGTGCTGCTGTACTGCCTCGTCTACTACCGGATGCTGGGTTTCCTGACGGCGCTGTCGCTGATCGGCTCGGGTATCGCGGTCTACGGGATCATGGTGCTACTGGGCCGCTGGATCGGGTTCACCCTGGATCTCGCCGGTATCGCCGGTCTGATCATCGGTATCGGTATGACCGCCGACTCGTTCGTGGTGTTCTTCGAACGGATCAAGGACGAGATCCGGGAGGGCCGCAGTTTCCGTTCCGCGGTACCCCGCGGCTGGCAACGCGCCCGTAAGACCATTCTTTCCGGTAACGCCGTCAGTTTCATCGCCGCGGCCGTACTGTACGTGCTGGCCGTCGGGCAGGTGCGCGGGTTCGCCTTCACCCTCGGCTTGACCACGATCCTCGATGTCGTGGTGGTGTTCCTGGTGACGGCTCCGCTGGTGCAACTGGCCGCCCGTTCCACCTTCTGGGCCAAGCCCTCGGTGAACGGTCTGGGCGCCATGCAGCAGCTCGCCCGTGAACGCAAGGCGGCCGAGGCCGCGGTGGGGAAGGCGTGACGATGAACAGTCCCGTAACCATGGACAAGGCCGAGCCGCCCCGCGACAACGGTGCCCGGCACAGCTGGATGAACCGCCTGTACACCGGGACCGGTGTGCTGGATGTGGTCGGAAACCGCCGCCGCTGGTATCTCATCACCGCGGTGATCGTGCTGATCTGCCTGCTCAGTATCGCGGTGCGCGGTTTCACCTTCGGTATCGATTTCGTCGGCGGTTCCCGGATCCAGCTCCCCGCCGGTGGCGCCACCACCGAGCAGGTGGAGACGGTGTACTCGGACACGATCGGTTCGGAGCCGGAATCGGTGCAGACCGTCGGCACCGGCGACAGCGCGACCATCCTGATCCGCTCGGAGACGCTGGACGCCGAACAACTGGGTGCCCTGCAGACCGCGCTGTTCGAGGAGTTCCAGCCGACCGACGCGAACGGGACGCCGAGCCGCAACGCGATCAGCGCCTCCGATGTGAGCGAAACCTGGGGCGGCCAGATCACCCGGCAGGCGCTGATCGCGCTCGCCGTGTTCCTGGTGCTCGTGAGCATCTACATCGGTATCCGCTACGAACGCGATATGGCGCTGGCCGCACTCGCCGCTCTCGTCTTCGACCTGCTGGTCACCGCGGGCGTCTATTCGCTGGTCGGTTTCGAGGTGACACCGGCCATGGTGATCGGCATGCTCACCATTCTGGGTTTCTCGCTCTACGATTCGGTGGTCGTCTTCGACAAGGTCGAGGAGAACACCCGCGGTGTGCTGCACACCAACCGGCGCACCTACGGAGAACAGGCGAACCTGGCGATCAACCAGACCCTGATGCGGTCGATCAACACCACACTGATCGGCGCGCTGCCCATCATCGGGCTCATGGTGATCGCGGTGTGGATGCTCGGTGTCGGAACCCTGCAGGATCTGGCGCTGGTACAGCTGGTCGGCACGGTGGTCGGGGCCTACTCGTCCATCTTCTTCGCCACCCCGCTGCTGGTGTCGATCAAGGAACGCTGGGGTCCGGTGGCCGCGCATACGAAGAAGGTGCAGGCCCGGCGTACCGGGCGGGTCCCGCAGGAGGCCGGGCCGGCACCGCGGCGCAGCCCCGGTGGCGAGAACCGCGCACCGCGCGCGCCACGCACCACCGGCTCGACCGGGCCCGTGCCCGGCGCGCGCCCCACCGGAAAACGACAGAGGCGGCACTGACATACGAGGGGTACGGTTCGATGCGACTGCCATATCTGCGCCGGACACTCGCGCTGCTCGCGGCCACCGCCGCGGCCTCCGGGCTCGTGGCGGGATGTTCGGGTGAGGACCAGGTTCCCTCGATCGGCTACGCCGTGGATACCGCGGTGGCCAGTTTCAACGGTGGTACGACGGCGGGTGCGGCCTCGGCGCAGGCCGTCTTCGGCCGGGTGCTGACCGGGTTCTTCTACACCGGGCCCGACGGCCAGCCCGTCGCCGATACCGATACCGGGACCGCCAAGGAAGTGCCCGGCGAGGCGCAGACCATCCAGTACCGGCTCAACCCGCAGGGTGTCTACTCCGACGGCGTGCCCACCTCCTGTGACGATCTGGTGTTCACCTGGGCGGCCCGCAGTGGCCGGTTCCCGCGCTTCGATTCGGCGAGTACGGCCGGGTACGAGGATATCGAGCGGGTGGAATGCCAGCCCGGATCCAAGGACGGCACCGTGGTGTTCCGGCCCGGAACCCGGTATCAGCCCTGGCGCACCCTGTTCGGTGCCGGTGAGCTGATGCCCGCGCATGTGGCGGCGCAGGCGGCGAATGTCCCCGATATCGTCGCAGCGGTCCAGAACGACGACCGGGCCGCGCTGGACCGGTTGGCGGATTTCTGGAACACCGGCTGGAACCTCGAACCCGGCGATCTGGATATCGCCCGTTTCCCGGCTTCGGGTCCGTACCGGATCGAATCGTACGGTCTCGAGGACGGACTGGTGCTGGTCGCCAACGAGCGCTGGTGGGGCGAGGCCCCGGCGACCGGGCGGATCGTGGTGTATCCGAAACCGGCGGATCTGGCGGCCCGGATCGAGGACGGTTCGGTGGCGGTGGTGGATATCGGCTCCGGATCGCTGCCCGAGGTGAACCTCGACGCCTACGCTGTCGAGCAGCTACCCAGCCGCGGGATCGAACAACTGGTGCTCAACACCGGAGGGGTGTTCGAATCGACCGCCGCGCGGCGCGCGTTCGCGCTGTGTGTGCCACGGCAGGCGCTGTTCGACCAACTCGGCCGTGTCGCGGAGGCACCGGAAGCCGGGCTCGGCGCGGGAGTGTCCAATTCCCGGACATTGCAGCAGGATTCGCTGTTCTACCCGGCCGCGACCGGCGCGTCGGGCCCGTATGCGACCGGTGATGTCGCGGGTGCCCGGGCGGCACTGGCGGACGCCGGGAAGGACGGGCTGGTCGTGCGGGTCGGCTATCTCGCTCCCGACGTCCGGCGGGCGCGGACGGTGTCGATGATCGCCGACGCGTGCAAGGCGGCCGGAATCACCGTCGAGGACGCCGGGACCCCGGATTTCGGCCCGGCGCAGCTGCGTGACGGCGCGGTGGACGCGGTACTCGGCGGCCCCGGGGGAATGCCCGGCCCCGCCGGTTCGCTCGACGGTATCGCCGCGATCGGCGGCCTGCGCAGCGGAAGCGGCCTCAACGTCGGCCAGTTCCGCAACGGGCGTTTCGATGCCATCACCGAACAGCTTGCGGCCGAAACCGATTCGACCAACCAGCTGCATCTCATGACCGAAGCCGAGAACCTGCTGTGGGCCCAGCTGCCCAGTGTTCCGCTGTTCGCGACACCGCGCACCATCGCCTTCGCCGGTGGTCTGCGCAACGGGATCGCGGGGCCCACTCGGGCCGGGTCGGGCTGGAATATGGATCAGTGGGTGCTGGAGCGGTGAACCGGCGCGGGACCGGTGACGATGGAGGTGTGTCGATGAGCAAGCATGCGGCGGCCGAGCCCGCCGAGATCGCCGCGGAACGCAGTGGTCAGGCCGCCGAGCTGGTCCGGCGCTACACCCGCTGGGCCGACGATTTCCCCGAGCCCGGGGTGCGGTTCGCCGATCTCACACCGGTGTTCGCGGATCCGGAGGGTTTCCGGACCGTGGTGGATTGCCTGGCCGCGCTGGTCCCCGACGCGGATCTGGTCGCCGGCGTGGATGCCCGGGGATTTCTCCTCGGCGCCGGGGTCGCGACAACGCTCGGTACCGGGGTTCTCGCGGTCCGCAAACGCGGCAAACTGCCCCCGCCGGTGATCACCCGCGAATACGAACTCGAGTACGGGACCGCGGCGCTGGAGGTGCCCGCCAGCGGTGTAGACCTGGCGGGCCGCCGGGTATTGCTGCTCGACGATGTGCTGGCCACCGGCGGTACCCTGGCCGCGGCGGCGGATCTGTTCGCCACCGCCGGCGCGCATGTCGTGGCCGCGGCGGTCGTGCTGGAGATCGAAGCCTTGGGCGGGCGGGCCCGCCAGGGCGATTATCCGGTCACCTCGATCGTTACGGTCTGACCGTCACAGGGTGCGCGGCCCCGGTGCGGGCGTGCCGGAGCCCCGTCTCCCCCGCGATGCCCCGGTATACCGAGCCGGTCGGCCCGCTCCGGAGAAAATGCTGGCGTCCTTGCTCACGGTGATGTAACCTCGCCGGGGTCTTGTTCCCGGGGATCGGAGTTGCCGTTGCTCTCATGAGGTAGTCGCTCGTGCGGCCCGCGTTTCTGCGCGCCGCGTCCGTATCGATACCTCAGGGGCAACCGTGGGCACTGTTACTTTTTCCGATCTCTGTTTTTCCTGGCCGGACGGCACGCCGGTATTCGACGGGCTCGATGCCGTCCTCGGATCGGGGCATATCGGCCTCGTGGGGTCCAACGGTGCCGGCAAATCCACGCTGCTGCGGCTGCTGGCCGGTGAGCTGCGGCCGGCCCGTGGATCGATCACCGTATCCGGTCACCTCGGTTATCTGCGCCAGGACCTCGGGCTGGCGGTCGGGCAGCGGGTCGACGCGGTTCTCGGTATCGACGAGGTGCGAAAAGCGTTGCATCGCATCGAAACCGGCACCGGTGTCGACGCCGATTTCGACTGTGTCGGCACCCAGTGGGATGTCGAGGAACGCGCCGTGGCGTTGCTCGGCCGGCTCGGGCTGGGGTACCTCGCCGGATCCGTCGACCAGCTGGACCGCCGGCTCGAGACACTGTCGGGCGGTGAGACGGTACTGCTCGGCCTGGTCGCCGAACTCCTGCGCGAACCGGAGGTACTGCTGCTCGACGAACCCACCAACAACCTCGATTCGGCGGCCCGCGCCCTCCTGTACGACGTCATCGCACAGTTCTCCGGCACCGTCCTGGTGGTGAGCCACGATCGAGAGCTGCTGGAGCGGATGAACACCATCGCCGAACTCCGCGCCGGCCGGTTACGGATGTTCGGCGGTAACTACAGCGATTACGAGCAGATCCTCGAACAGGAACAGGAGACCGCCCGGGCCGCGATCCGCGACGCCCGTAGCGATATGCGCAAACAGTCCCGGGAGCTGGTGGAGGCGCGGATCAAACTGGACCGCCGCAAGCGGTACGGGCAGAAGATGTACGAGAACAAACGGGAACCGAAGATCGTGATGGGGGAGCGCAAGCGGCAGGCCGAGGTCTCGGCGGGCAAACTGCGCAACAACCATCTCGAGAAGGTGCAGGACGCGAAGGAGCGGCTCGAACAGGCCGAAGAGCTGTTACGCGACGACCGCGAGATCCGGGTCGAGCTGCCGGATACCCGGTTGTACCCGGGGCAGGAGGTGGTCGTGCTGGGAGAGGTGCGGCTGGCCAACGGCCCGGTGGTATCGCTGGCGGTCGACGGTCCGCAACGGGTGGCGATCACCGGTCGCAACGGCGCGGGCAAGACCACGCTGCTGCAGCGGATCACCGCCGAACCGCCGCGGGTGCCGTGGCGCATGCTGCCGCAGCGGCTCGATCTCTTCGACGAGACGCGCAGTGTCTTCGAGAACGTGGCGGCCGGGGCCCCGCACGCCGACCCGGAACAGATCCGCGCCCAGCTCGCGCGGTTCCTGTTCCGCGGTGCCGCCGCCGATGTTCCCGCCGCCGCGCTCTCGGGCGGTGAACGCCTGCGGGCGGCGCTGGCCATGTTGCTGCTGGCCGAACCGGCGCCCAAACTGCTGATCCTCGACGAACCCACCAACAACCTGGACCTGGTGAGCCTGCGTCATCTCACCCAGGCGCTGGCGGCGTTCCAGGGTGCCCTGCTGGTGGTGAGCCATGATCCGCGGTTCCTGGCCGATATCGGGATCACCCGGCGGCTCGAACTCACCCCGGACGGGCTCGGCGAGGCGCCGACGGCGGACGAATCCGATGGGCCGGCATGAACCCTGACCCGCGCATTCCGGGAACGCCGGGGTCGCCTACGGTGTTGTATCGGGGTGGTCGGCGTATCGATAGGTGTCGATGGTGTTGCTGTGGGGTTTCCCGTACTGCTGCGGGGGCTAAAGTTGGTGGTCTGAAGCGTTGCGGTGCTGCGCCGCGGCACGGAGAGGTGGTGGCATGACTCAGCATCTGGGCGAGGCGAATGTCGAGCAGACATCGGGATCGCAGTCCAACGGTGCCGGGGTCCCCGCCACCCCGGACCGGCCACGTCCCGCCGCCACGCCCCAGCCGCCCCGCCAGTCGGGCGCCGTACCGAGTTCTGCGTCCCGGCGGGTGCGCGCCCGGCTGGCCCGGCGGATGACCGGTCAGCGGGGGATTCCCGCGGTGAAACCGGTCCTCGAACCGCTGGCCACGGTGCACCGCGACCTGTATCCGAAGGCGAACCTCACCCAGTTGCAGCGTGCCTTCGATGTCGCCGACGAACGCCATGCCACCCAGTTCCGCAAATCCGGCGACCCGTACATCACCCATCCGCTGGCGGTGGCGAATATCCTCGCCGAACTGGGGATGGACACCACGACGCTGGTCGCGGCCCTGCTGCACGACACCGTGGAGGACACCGGGTACACGCTGGAACAGCTGACCGCCGATTTCGGCTCCGAGGTCGCGCACCTGGTCGACGGCGTCACCAAACTGGACAAGGTGAATCTCGGCGCGGCCGCCGAAGCCGAGACCATCCGCAAAATGATCATCGCCATGGCCCGCGACCCGCGCGTGCTGGTGATCAAGGTGGCCGATCGGCTGCACAATATGCGGACCATGCGGTTCCTGCCGCCGGAGAAACAAGCCAAGAAGGCCCGCGAAACCCTCGAGGTGATCGCGCCGCTGGCACACCGGCTGGGAATGGCGACCGTCAAATGGGAGCTCGAGGACCTCGCGTTCGCGATCCTGCATCCGAAGAAGTACGACGAGATCGTCCGGCTGGTCGCCGACCGGGCGCCGTCACGTGACACCTACCTCGCGAAGGTGCGCGCCGAAATCGTGAACACGCTGGCCGCGTCCCGGATACCGGCCACGGTCGAGGGCCGTCCGAAGCACTACTGGTCGATCTATCAGAAGATGATCGTCAAGGGTAAGGACTTCGACGATATCCACGATCTGGTGGGTATCCGCATCCTGTGCGACGAGGTCCGCGATTGCTACGCCGCCGTGGGTGTGGTGCATTCGCTGTGGCAGCCCATGGCCGGGCGGTTCAAGGATTACATCGCCCAGCCGCGGTACGGGGTCTACCAGTCGCTGCACACCACCGTCGTGGGCCCCGACGGCAAACCCCTCGAGGTGCAGATCCGCACCCACGACATGCACCGCACGGCCGAATTCGGCATCGCCGCGCACTGGCGCTACAAGGAGACCAAGGGCCGCCATTCCGGTGACGCCGCCGAGGTCGACGATATGGCCTGGATGCGGCAGTTGCTCGACTGGCAGCGGGAGGCCGCCGATCCGGCCGAGTTCCTGGAATCGCTGCGGTTCGACCTCAAGGCCCCGGAGATCTTCGTCTTCACCCCGAAGGGTGATGTGATCACGCTCCCGCAGAAATCCACCCCGGTGGATTTCGCCTACGCGGTGCATACCGAGGTCGGGCACAAATGTATCGGCGCCCGGGTGAACGGCCGGCTGGTCGCGCTGGAGCGGCAACTGGAGAACGGTGAGGTCGTCGAGGTCTTCACCTCGAAGGCGCCCAATGCCGGGCCCAGCCGCGACTGGCAGAGTTTCGTGGTCTCGCCACGGGCCAAGGCCAAGATTCGCCAGTGGTTCGCCAAGGAGCGCCGGGAAGAGGCGCTGGAGAACGGCAAGGAGCAGATCAACAAGGAGGTCAAACGCGTCGGGCTGCCGTTGCAGCGGCTGATGAACGTCGACGCCATGACCGCGGTCGCGCACGAACTGCACTACGGCGATATCTCCGCGCTCTACACCGCCGTGGGCGAACATCAGGTTTCCGCGCACCATGTGGTGCAGCGGCTGATGGCGCAGCTGGGCGGAATCGGCGATGTGGAGAACGAACTCGCCGAACGCTCCACCCCGTCCACCACTCCGCCGCGGCAGCGGCTCAGCGGGGACGCCGGTGTGCTGATCCCCGGTGCCGAGGGCACCGTCGCGAAACTGGCCAAATGCTGTACGCCCGTGCCGGGCGACGAGATCATGGGCTTCGTGACCCGCGGCGGTTCGGTCAGTGTGCACCGGATCGATTGCACGAACGCCGATTCGCTGCGCGAGCAGTCGGAGCGGATCATCGACGTGGAATGGGCGCCCTCGCCGCATTCGGTGTTCCTGGTGGCCATCCAGATCGAGGCGCTGGATCGCACGCGGTTGCTCTCCGATGTCACCAAGGTGCTGGCCGACGAGAAGGTCAACATCCTGTCCGCGTCGGTCACCACCCACGGCGACCGGGTGGCGATCAGCAAGTTCACCTTCGAGATGGGCGATCCGAAACATCTGGGCCACTTGCTCAATGTCGTGCGCAATGTCGAGGGCGTCTACGACGTCTACCGGGTGACCTCGGCCGCCTGACCGTACCGCCGCCGGCGCCGCGGCCCGCGGATACGAAGGGCCGCGGCGCACCGGTTCGCCGGGCGTTTCGGGGACTTGGCACGCCCTCCGGCGTTGCCGGAAATATGTAACATTCGCGCGGCAACGCGCCGCGGCGTGTACAGGCGACGCTGGCGGGTCGCGTAAACTCTTCGCCGCTTCAGCGGTCATAGCCGGAATCTGTTACCGTTTACTGCGTTTCGTCGCGCTCGGTAACTGCGGTAAGAGTGATTGCGGGTCGCTATGGCTGGATGCAGAAGTTTCTCGGGGATGCTGATCGCACTCACCGTCGCTGTGGCGACCGTGACGGCAGGTTCGCTCACCGCTCCCGCATACGCCCAACCGCCGAATCCGGCGGGCCCGGCCACCGAACTACCGGTCAGTACCTGCCCGGCGTTGTATGCCCTGGGCATCCAGGGGACCGGCGAATCCTCGCCGGACGCCGCGCCCACCACCGATACCGGCATGCTCTCCACGGTGTTCCGGCCGCTGCTGGCCGCGGCACCCGAAGAGGAGCTCGTACAACGCGCCTACGTGCCGTACGAGTCGAGTTTCGGTGGTATCGACGGCGGTAGCGCCACCCCGTACTCGGATTCGGTGAGCGGCGGCCTGATCCGGTTGCGGACCATGGCGGCCTCGGTCGCCCAGCGCTGCCCCGACACCCGGTTCGCGATCGTCGGGTATTCCCAGGGTGCTCATGTCGCTTCGGTGTTCGCCCAGGAAGTGGGGCAGGGCCAGGGCCCGCTGCCCGACGACAGGATCGCGGCCGTGGCCCTCATCGGCGACCCCACCAGAACTCCGGGCGCCCCGCTGTTTCCCGGCGCCCCGGGCAAGGCCAACCCGGATCCGGCCCCGGGCACCGATGGTGCCCAAACCGCGCAGATCGCCGCGCTGCCACAGGCCCCCGCCACCGGTGGCGGTATCGCCCCGAACCGGGACACCCCCGAGGATTTCGGCACCCTGACCGGACGCGTGGCCAGTTTCTGCGCCCCCGGCGATCTCGCCTGTGACGCGCCCGAGGGTGCGCCGATCCTGAAAGCCGTGGCAAGTATCGTCGGCCAGGCCAAACTCAGCGGCGGCGATCCGATCGCCTCGCTCACCTCGGTGGCCCAGGCGCTCGCGTTCACCTCGATCAAAACCGCGACCAAGGTGGTCAACGAGGACGTCTCGGGCACCTCGCTGGCAACCCTGAACATCTCGCCGAAGAAGTCGATCTCCGAGCGGCTGGCCGATGCCGCCGATCCGCGTACGCCGTTGGATATTCCGGGGGCGATGCGAGCATTGCTCAAGGTCGGCATGATCGGACTGAACGCGGTGGTCACGGTCGTGCGTACCGTGCTCAATCCCACGGCGATCGCCGAACTCGCTACAGCGGGGCTGGCCAATCCGCCCGCAGCGCTGCTCATGCTGGGCGTCAAACTGCTGGGGGCGATTCCGCAGCTCATCCCGCCGACCACCGGTATCCGCCTGGTGAGCCAGGCTTTCAACGCGGTGATCGACAATATCCAGGACAATCACGCCCTGCTCGACACCACCACCTGGGTTCGCTACTGGGACACCATCCAGCGCCATCAGGCCTATGGCAATGCGGCGATTTCGGCCACGGGTGAAGCGCCGACGAAGTTCATCGCCGACTGGTTCGCCGCCGCGGCGCGGGATCTCGCGAACGCCCACGGTAGCGGTAGCGAACCGGTATCCGAGCAGACCGCGCCGCCGATCGCCACCGTCCCCGGCGCCGGTACGCCACCGGTGGGTGGATTCTCCGGGCCCGAACCCGGCGCGTCGCCTGCGCCCACTCCCTCCGGTACGGGACAATTCCCATTCGGGACAGGACCCGACGGTGTCTCGCACAGCGAGCCGTCGGCGGGCCGTCCCGCGGCACCCCCGACAACCGAAAACGACTCGTTCTCCGTGAACTGATCGCCGAGAGGGATCGATGATGCGACATCACGTGCCCGGCGCCACGGGAATGGGGGAATGTTGAAGTCCTACAAAAAGCTCGACCGATGGTACGGCCCGCTCGAACCCGAAGGGGAAGGCGGCGCCGCGGACAGCCGGGTCCGGATGTCCGAACCGGAATTCGCCGCGGACGCCGGTGACGACGGCCCCGCCCGCTACCCCGACTACATCGCCCAGGCCGGTAGCGCCTCCGCCGCACCGGATCCCGCGCCCGCCGAACTGTCCGGCCGGCGCAGCGAATTCACCGGCGGCTGGTCCGATTGGGTGGACGAACCGGCCGGTGACCGCGCGGGCGACCTGTTGCGCCTGCCGAGACCCGGCGACGAGGACGAATTCGCCGAACCCGTCCGCATCGGCCGCGGCGCCGGCCGTCTGCGCGATGCCGCCGATAGCGGTCACCCCCGGCGCCGGCGCACTGTCGGTGTGCTGGTCGCCGTGGTCGTCGTACTCGCGATCGCCACGGCCGTGGTGGTGTACCTCCTGGCACCGGGCGCACCGCGGGCCGCGGGCCCCGACGACGGCACCGGCCTGCGCTTCACTTCCGGTAGCGCGCAGACCGGACCCGCCGCCCGCTGCCCCGACGAACAGACCGGCTCGATGGTCCGCGGCGCCGGGGCGGGCGGAACGGAATCCGGGCCGGCCGCGATCCTGCGCTTCCAGTACGCCTACTACGTACAGCGTTCCGGTGCCGCGGCGCATGAGGTGGTCGCGCCCGGGGCCGCGGTATCACCCGCCGACGTGATCCAGGCCGGAATCGACAGCGTCGCGCCCGCCACCGGGCACTGTGTGCGCATCGTGGCCGTGGCCGACGGGCGGTATTCCGTCGAGGTCACCGAGTACCGGCCCGGTGGTGAACCCGCCACCTACAGCAGGCAGACGGTCACCACCGCGGTGATCGACGGCCGCACCCTCATAACGGGTATCACGGCCGGATAGAGGAGAGTGCAGGATGGGCGAGGATTGGAGCCGCTGGCTCGATACCGCACCGGATTCGGTGGATGCGGACGAGGCCGACGGGAGCGGGAAGGCGCCGGTGGTGCGGTTGCGCGGTGAGGGCCGCCGCCGTGCACCCGGCGCGGCCCGGCCGATCCTGGTGGTGGGCGGCTGCGGAGGCGCCGGAACCACCACCACCGCACTGGGCCTCGCCGGTGAGCTCGGACTCGCGGGTACGGCGACGGTGGCCGTGGACGCCACCCCGGCCGGCGGTGATCTCGCCCTGCGCGGCGCAGACGAACATCTGCACCCGATCAGCCTGCAGCAATGGTTGTACGGCCGAGGCGACGACGAACCGGCACCACTGAAGGACTGCATGTCCCGGGCCACCTCCGGAATCGGCCTGCTGTGGCGCGATGCCGCACCCCTGCGCCGCCGGGCCAGCTACCTCACCGTGGCGCGCGCGGTCGACCAGGCCGGGTACACCGGGATCTTCGACGGCGGCAGCCCGATCGCCGGCCGGCAGCTGCGGCCGCTGCTCGACGATGCGGATGTGGCGCTGGTGCTGGCCATTCCGGCGCGGACCGATGCCGCCAACCGGCTGCGAGTGACCCTCGAATGGCTGGACGACGAATACGGCGACCAGTCCGAACCGATGGGCGGCGGTATCGTCGGCGACACCACCATCGTGATCTCGCATCAGCAGCCGGGTGTCGATTCGCGGGTCGCCGACCATCTGCGCGAACACCTCTCGGGCTGGGTCCGCGATATCGTCGAAGTGCCCTACGACCCGCATCTTGCCCGCGGTGAACTGGTCCGTCATATCGACTTGGCCGATCGGACCCGCCAGACCTACGAGCAGCTGCTGGCGGGGGTGGCCGCATGATGCGATCCTGCGATACCTCCGCCTTCGCTCCGGCCTCCGCTGATTACCAGCAATACCGTCGAGAGGAGGCATCATGGCTGTTGCTATGAATCTTCCTCGCCGCCCTGAACGTTCCGCCACTGCCGGAGTGGTCCCGCCGCCGGAATCGCGCCGCGCCGCGATCTGGGATCGTCCGGTGCCGGGCGCCGGGCGTGCACCGCTGGTCTGGTTGCTGGGTGTCCACGGGGGCTCCGGCGCCAGCTCGCTCGCCCATGTCCTGGCGCCCGCGGCGGATTGCGGGCGGCGCTGGCCGGGTGTCTACGAGCGCGAATCGCCGTTCGTGGTGCTGGTGGCCCGGGAAACCATCGCGGGGCTGACGCATGCCCATGATCTGTTGCGCCAGCATCATGCCGGGCTCGCCGGGCCGAGCGAGGTGCTGGGCCTGATCACCGTGGCGGCGCGCCCGGGCCGGATGGCACCGGAGATCCGCCGGTACCGCGATGTCGTCGCCTCGCTCGCCGGGCAGGTGTGGCAGGTGCCGTGGTACGAGGAATGGACGCTGGTCGAGCCGGAGAAATTACCGGTGTGGACGCCCGGGGTGGCGGTCACCGCGCAGCGCCGGCGCCGGGTCGACCCGTTGGACGAAGTCCCGCTCGATATCCGGGAACTCGGCGCGGAGATCGTCGCGGCCGCCCGTGCCGCCCTGGAAGAATCGGAGGCCGCCCCCGCGCGGGGCCGATCGAGATTCGTGGAGGAGTGATGCCGTGATCGCCGTCGAGCACGTTCCCAGTTCCGTGCTCCCCGTGTTCGCGCGGACCCAATGTTGCACCTCAACTATCGAGAAAGGCACCCGATGAGCACCGTACTTCTCGCGGTTCACCAGGTTTACGACACCGCCGTCCTCGCGCAGATCGGCAATCCGACCCCGGAGGCACCGCCCGGTTCGGACAAGATCCTGCAGTTGGTCCGCTATCTCACCTGGTTCGTGCTGCTGTCCGGTATCTGCGGCATCATCTACGCGGGCGGCAAGTTCGCCTGGGAGAAGTGGACCGGTGGCGGTCTGGAATCCCCGAAGATGGTGGCGGGGGCGATGATCGGTGGCGTAGTGGCCACCAGCGCGGGCACCATCATGAACGCCGTCATCGGAACGTAAGGCTGTGATGGAATTGGTCGGGGCGGCCGAACTGCTGGCCTACAAGCAGATGCCGGCCGAGGTACTGGAACCGCTGATGCAGCTGCTGAACTGGCTGCTCTGGTTCGTTCTCATGGGGTGTCTGGCGTGGTTGATCGTCTCGGCGGGCAAATTGTGGCTCACCTTCAAGGGCGATCTGGCGATGAACGATGCCTCGCACGGAGTGCTCATGAGCCTGCTCGGCGCCACCGTCGCCAGCACCGCGTCGGGTATCGCCCTGGCGTTCCTGCCCGGATGAGCCGGGGCGAGGCGAGGGGAACGACCTGCGGATGAATTCGATCCACATACCGGCCGTCCGCCGGTTCGGTGCGCTGCGCGCTGCCGGTCTGCTGTCGGTGGCGCTACTGACCGGGGCCGTCGGCTGCGGTGCGGGTGACGCCGCGGCGCCGCCGGATCTGTCCGCGCCGCCGACGAATGTGCGCTGGCAACCCTTCCAAGGGGTACCGTTGCCGCATACCGATCAAGGTCCGTCCGCGGAAACCGACGGTGCGGCAACAGGTTTCGAGCACACGCCGACGGGCGCCGGGGTTGCGGCGATGGTGCATGCCGTGCGACTGTCGGTGGCCGATGACGGACAATGGTCGAATATCGCTGCCCGGGAAGTGGTTCCGGGGCCGGCGAAGGACGAATGGGCGGTGAACCGGGTGCAGGTGTCCATCAGCGGCCCGGCGGATCCGGTGTACGCGCCGCGCCTGCTCGGCTACCGGATCACCGAGTACACCGAGCAGCGTGCGCTGGTGGATGTGTACAGCGAGTATTCCGACAATTCGAAGGCGGTCAACCATACGGCGGTGGAGTGGTTCGCCCACGACTGGCGGTTACGCCTGCCGGCTCCGGATTCGACCGCCCGGCCGATCGAGCCCATCGACGAATTACCGAGTGAGACAGTGAAAGTGGAGGCACCGACGTGAGCGGGAAGGAGACCTACCAGCGTGACCGCGTCTCCTTCGGCGTCGTGGCGTCCGCGGCGGTACTGGCGCTGATCGTGGTCGTGGGCGTGGTCATGTGGACCGGTCGGGAGGACGAACCCGCGGCCGGGCCGGCTCCCGCGCCGGCGGTGGGCGAGGGTTTCGCCGACCCGGAGCTGGACGTGTTCAATCGCCGGGTCGATATCCCGAACAATCCCGCCGGCCAGGTGCTGCCGCAGGATCCGTCGCCCCAGCGCAACCCCGGGGATCCGGATTGGCTGACTGCGGCGCCGGCGGGTACCACCGGACCCCGGGGCTGGCAGCGGGTGTACGGCGCGTCCGTTCCGTTCTCCACCTCCGACGGTCCGCAGCGGATCGAGGACGGTCTGGCCGTGGGGTATTCGCATACCCCGCAGGGCGCCGCGCTGGCCGCGGCCCAGATCACCTATCGGCTCAACGCCCGTCCCGCGCACCGCGACCTCTACGTGCGGCAGGTGCGGGTGTCGGCGCAGCAGATCGCGGCCTACGACCAGGCGCTGGAAGCGGAACGGCTGCCCGAGCAGCAACCCGAATCGGTCACCAGGTATCTGGTGGCCTCCGATGCGTTCAAGATCGACGACTACGCCGACGACATGGCGATAGTGCGGCTGGCGCTGCGCGCTCCGGCGCTGGACGGGAAACCGGTATGGGTGACCATGCGGCTGATCATGGTGTGGGACGCGGGTGATTGGCGGTTGAAGCCGACCACCTCGCCGAACACGCAGACCGAGTATGTCGAATCGCTGGAGGGGTGGACTCGATGGTGATTCCGATGTTGGGACGGAAAGTGGAAGCTCAGGTAGTGCGCGAAGACAGCGGGCCCGACGGCCGGCGACCGGATCCCGCGGTATCCCGGCGGGTGTCACTGGCCAGACGCTTCGTCACCATCTTCGCGGTGATCTTCACCGTGATGGTCACGACTCCGGCCGTGGCCAACAGCCAGCCCTACGGCTGGGACCAGACCTGCAACGAAATCCACGACGCCCTCGACGATCTCGGTATTCCGGGTATCTCGCTCGGCGATGCCGCCTCGGCGGTGTGCAAGGCGGGTAATGCGGCCGCCCATCCCGGTGAGGCCGCGACGGCGGTCAAGGACAAAGCGTGGGATTCCACCTTCGGCAAGGTGGTGGATTCGCTGATGAACGGCCTGGGCGAGGCCATCATCCTGGCGCTGACCTTCTGGATGAAGGTGCCCAACGAGGTCACCAGTGATTCGGGCACGCTGTTTACCAAGATCAACGACTACACCTATCAGGTGCAGATATTGCTGCTGATCGCCTCGATCATCATCACCGGTCTACGCCTGGCCGAGGCCAGACGCGGGGCGGCCATGGACGAGGCGGCCGAATCGTTCCGGATGTTCACCAGAGTGGTATTCAGTTCGTGGATGCTCGGCGCCGTAATCGTCGCCGGCACCCAGGCCTCCGACCGGTTCGCCGAATGGATCATCCAGGATTCCACCAACGGCAATGCCCGCAACATGGCCGAGCTCATGGTGAAAACCAGTAAGCTGCAAGCCTTCTCACCAGGGCTGGTGCTCATCATCGCGATCGTCGGCCTCCTGGGCGCGCTCGCGCAGATCGTGCTCGCCATCGTGCGGCAGGGACTGCTGGTGATCGCGGCCGGGGTGCTGCCGCTGGCGGCCGCGGCATCCGGGATGAATACCGGCAAACAGTCGTATCAGAAGCTGGTCGGCTGGATCATCGCCTTCATGCTGTGGAAACCGGTGGCCGCGATCGTGTACATGATCGCGTTCACCACCGCCGGTCATGTGGACGAGATGACCCCCGCCGGTGGTCTGCCCGATGCGGAAGAGGCCCAGCGCATGCTCGTGGCGATCGTGCTGCTGTGCAGTGTCGCGTTCGTACTGCCCGCGCTGATGCGGCTGGTCACGCCCGCCGTGGCGATCGTGGGTAGTGGCGGCTCCGGCCTGACCGCCACCGGCGGCACGCTGCTCGCGGCCGCGGGCCTGGGTGCCATGGGAACCAAGGCGGTCGGCGCCAAGGGTGCGGCCGCGCCGGGCCGGGCCGGATACGTCGGCGGCGCGGCGGGTCCGCCGCCACCCGGCGGTGGCCGCGGCGGCGGGGCCCCGCGGCCCGTGCCGCCGCCGCGCGGAAGCGGCGGTGGCGGAGCGCCGGCCGCGCAACCACCACGGTCGGGCGAAGCGCCTCGTGGGGGCGGTGTACCGTCCGGTGCGTCCCGGGTGGCCGGCGGAATCGGTGCCGCCCGGTCCGCGACCGCCGGGATGACCCGCGCCGATCAAGCCATGGGCGATGTCGCGGGTGACCGCTGGACCAACCGTTCCCCCGACCTCGGTAGGAGCACCATCCCGCGATGACGAGCACCGAAACCTACGAACGCCGCTCCTACGGGCTGTGGCAGAAACCGCGCAGCGCCGGGCTTTTCGGGTTGCGGTGGGAAGAGACCGTGCTCGGCTTCGTGGTGGTCATCACCGCGCTGGTCGTCGCCATGGTCGGCGGTTTCCAATGGGGTGCCCTGGTGGGCGGGGTCGGTGTGGTGATCATGGCGCCCCTGGTCATGCGGTACGGGGGTCGCTCCGGCTACGAGACGGGATTGATGATGTTCCATTGGATGCGTTCGCGCAGCCGCGGCGAGCACGTGTACCGCGGCGGCCGGTTCTCCCGGGTGCCGGGTGGTTTCACCCGGCTACCGGGGTTGCTCGCCCCGTCGAAACTCTACGAGGGGATCGACGCCGGCGGCTACAGCTTCGGGATGATCCATCTGCCGCAGTTCGCGCAGTACACGGTGGTGCTACGGGCGTGGCCGCAGGGTCACGAGGCGGTGGACCAGCCGGTGATCGACCGCTGGGTTTCGGCTTGGGGCACCTTCCTGGCCTCGGTCGGGCAGACCAGCGATATCGTCGCCGTCGTCCCGGTGATCGATACCGTGCCGGAGACCGGGAACCGGTTGCTCACCGAGGTTTCCACGATCACCCGGCCCGAGGCACCCGACCTCGCCCAGCAGGTGATGTACGAACTGGCCACCGAACTTCCCCAGGAACGGGTGCAGTTGCTGCCCCGGGTCGCGATCACCTTCAAGGCGACCACCGCCGAACGGCGGAAGAACCCGGCCGAGGAGGCGGTCGAGATCGGCCGCCGGCTGCCCGGGATCTGTTCGGCGCTGGCCGAAGCCGGTGTGCGGGCCCAGCCGATGTCGGCCGAGGAGGTCATCTCCTTCATCCGGCGCAGCTACGATCCCGCCTCGCAGGCCGACCTCGAGGTCGCCGCCGGCGAACCGGAAGGTCACGGCCTGGACTGGGCGGATGCGGGCCCGGTCTCGCACGATGAGAAATGGGATCATCTGATCCACGACGGCGGCCGGTCGGTCACCTGGGAAATGGACACCGCACCGGAGGGCGCGGTGGACGAACGGGTATTGCAGCGGCTGCTCGCGCCGAACCCGGAGGTACCGCGGAAACGGATCGCCATCGTGTACCGGCCGCATTCGGCCGCCGACGCCGCCGAGATCGTGGACGACGATTTCAAGAACGCCCTGGTCGCCCAGCAGAGCGAACGCGGTGTGGTGTCGGCCTCGGCGACGCTGCGGGTGGGCGCGACCCAGCAGGCCCGCGAAGAGCAGGCCCGCGGGCACGGTGTCACCCGGTTCGGTGCGCTCGTCACCATCACCGAACCGCTGCGCGGTGATCTACCGCGGATCGAAGCAATCACCCGCGACCTGTCCACCCAGGCCCGGTTGAAGATCCGCCGGTGCTACCGCTATCAGGCCGCGGCCTTCGCGGCATCGCTCGGCTGCGGGGTGATCCTGCCCGAGCACGCGACCATTCCGAAAGCATTGGCAGGGTGAACGACTGATGGTACGCGAGCACGAGCCCCCTGTACGGGAACGGAACCGGGTCCGGGTCGCCACCGGCGACCGGGCGCGGTCGGGCCGGGACGAGGATCGGCGCGGCCGGGACGGCGAGCCCGGTACCGCCGCCGGACAGCGCCGCGAGGGCGGCCGCTCGCGTACCGAACGCCGGGGCGGTGCCCCGCGCGATACCGAAACCGCCCGGAACCCCCGCGAACGTGGTGCCGGTAACCGGGAGCGCGTGCGCCGCGCCCGGGTCGATACGACCGCCGACCGCGCCATGGGCACGCCCGAATTCGACAAGGCGGCGCGGCGGGCGCGGATGCGGGCCGAGAAACGTAAACAGTCGGGCCCGCCGCTGCTGGATTCGGCGACCAGGTCGCGGCTGGAGGAGGTCAGCCGGGAGGGTGCCGGATTACGCGCCGCCTGGGCGACGTTCCGTATCCGTACCGACGATATCCGGCGCCGTAACTACGCTGCCCGCGCCGAACAGGAATTCCAGGACGGATTCGACCGCCAGACCGCGCAACTGACCGATCGTGGTTTCGCCGGCGCCGGCGGTGGCCGGATGAACGTGGTCGGCCGCCCGGTCGAATACCGGGCCACCACCGCGCAGGTGGCCGGGCTGTGGCCGTGGTCGGTCGGGGCCGGCGCCCCGCTGATCGGTACGCCACTGGGATCGCATCTGCACACCGGCGCACCCGTCTGCTTCGACCCCATGAACTGGTTCATGCGCGGCAGCTTCATCACCGCGCCGAGCCTTTTCGTTCTGGGGCTCAACGGTTTCGGTAAATCCTCGCTGGTCCGCCGGATCGTGCTCGGCGGGGTGGCGCAGAACATCACCCCGCTGATCCTCGCCGATGTGAAACCCGACTACCGGAAACTGGTCGAACTGGTCGGTGGCCAGGTGATCGATCTGGGTTACGGCCACGGCAAACTCAATCCGCTCGCCGGTGGCGTGCTCGGCGATATCGTGCCGCGGTTGCACGAGCATCCGGAACTGCAACGCCAGGTTCTCCAGGATCTGCGCGCCCGGCAGGTCACGCTGATCGCCGGCCTGGTGGAACTGGTGCGCGGGGCGCGGGTCCGCGACTACGAGGAGACGTTGATCTCCACGGCGCTGCGGATCCTCTACCGGGCGGGCAGCGGCTTCACCCCCGATCGGCCGCCGATCATGGAGAATCTGCTCGAGGTCATCATCGCCGGCGGCGAGGAGATGATGCTCGACGCCGGCGCCGACAATGCCGGCGAATACCAGGAGGCGATCCGGGGCCTGCGCCGCTCGTTGCGGGCGCTCACCCAGGGGCCGTTCGGCGCGGTGTTCAACGGGCAGACCACCGTCCCGATCGACACCGATTCGGTTGCCGTGTGCATCGATGTGTCCCACATTCCCCAGGGGGACAAGAAACTCAAGGCCGCCGTCATGCTGGCCTGCTGGGCCGACGGGTTCGCCGCCGTGGAGGCCGCGCATACGCTCACCGACGCCGGGATGGCCCCGCAGCGGTACTTCCAGGTGGTGATGGACGAGCTGTGGCAGGTGCTCGGCCTGGGCGATTTCATGGTCGACCGGGTCGACGAACTGACCCGTCTGCAGCGCGGTATCGCCACGGCGCTGATCATGATCAGCCATACCATCAAGGATCTGCAGTCGCTCGGGTCGGAGGCGGCCATCGCCAAAGCCCTGGGCTTTCTGGAACGTGCGCGCGCCAAGATTTTCGGGGCGCTGCCGGCCGAGGAGATCAAACGGCTGGACAGTACGGTGCCGTTCACCGCCGCCGAGGAAGAGATGGTCACCAGTTGGTCGGCGCCGCAGGCGCTCACCGGAGAGGCCCTCAAACCGGGCCAGCTGCGGCCCGCGCCGCCGGGAACCGGCAAATTCCTGCTGAAGATCGGTGAGGATCGCCGGCCCGGGATCCCGTTCCATATGGAATTCACCGCGGCCGAGAAACTCAGCGGTATCCACGACACCAACCAGCGGTTCGAGGATTTCACCGCCCACCCCGGCCGGACCGGCGCCACCGCGGCCGGCGACGGCGCGTATTCCGGCGGAGGGAGCGGTTCATGATGCCGCACCGATCGTATCGGCGAGTATCACCCGAGGTCCGGGCTGCGGCGGTGGAACAGGTCATCGCACTGACCGGGAAACTGCGCAGCGAATCCGAGGCGTGCCGGGTGGTGGCCGAACAGATCGGGGTGCACACCAATTCGGTGCGTAACTGGGTGCGGGCCGCCGAAGGGCCGAGCCTGGAACGGCTGGACGCGGCCGCGCTGCGGCGCAAGGTCGCGCTGTTGCAGCAGCAACTGGCTGCCGCCGCCGAGGTGAACCGGGCGCTGGCCGATACGCTCAACGAAACCCGGCGTCGCACGTGAACCCTGCGAGGGCGCGGCGGTGAACGCGAAATCGGTGCTGTGGACGGCACTCGGGCTGGTACTGGGACTGATGACGATGATTCTGGTCATCGTGATGCCCGCTGTCGACGATCCGTGTGAAGGCGGTTCGGTCGTCGATCCCAGCGGGTCGGTGCCGCCGGGCGATGATCCGCGGGCGGCGGGGGAGACCCCGGCTTCGACCGCCAACCCGGCCGCCACCGCGACACCCGCCCTCGCCGCCGAGGCGGGGCCGCTGGACCGGACCTGGCCGATGGCGGCCGGAACATTTTCCGTCTCCGACGTCTTCGGCTCGCGCGGCGGCGGTCACAAGGGGATCGATATGGCGGCGCCCGACGGCACCCCCATCTTCTCCGTCGCCGACGGCGTGGTGGTGGCCGCGGGCCCGGCGTCCGGGTTCGGGAACTGGATCGTGGTCGATTCGGTCGATCCGCGCAACGGGCGGGCGTATTCCGCGGTATACGGCCATATGTGGGACCACGGGGTGCTGGTTCGCGTGGGGGAGCAGGTACGGGCCGGTCAGCATATCGGTGCGGTCGGCTCGGCCGGTGAATCCAGTGGCCCGCATCTGCATTTCGAGATCGTGCCCGGTGGCCGGTTCACCGGCGGCCGCCAGATCGACCCGGTGCCGTGGCTCGACGGGGCGCCCACCCCGGATATCGGCGGCGCCCGCGCCCATTCGACCGATCCGGCCTGCGTCCGCGGATTCGGCACGCCCGGCGGGGCCCTCGCCGGCGGAAAGGTGCCGCCGGAACTCGAGATCTGGTACCGCCGGGCCGGTTCCCTGTGCCCCGAGGTGACGCCGTCGCTGCTGGCCGCTCAGGGTCGCCAGGAATCCGGTTTCCGGCGCGGTCTCACCTCGCCGGCGGGTGCCCAGGGACTCGCGCAGTTCCTGCCCGGGACCGCCGCCAGTACCAATCCCGACGACGGGCAGCCCTACGTCATCGATGCCGACGGCAACGGGATCGCCAGCGTCTGGGACGACGGCGACGCCATCATCGGCCAGGGCAGGTACATGTGCGCGATCGCGCACAAGATCACCGGATGGATCGCCGAGGGCCGGGTCCAGGGTGATGTGGTCGCGTTGACGCTGGCCGCCTACAACGCGGGCGAAGGCGCGGTGCTGGCGTCCGGCGGGATGCCCAACCAGTTCCCCGCGCACTATTCGGAAACCCAGCCCTACGTCGCGAATATCCTGGCGATGGAAGCGGAATACCGGGACCCCGGCGCGGCCGGGCGGTTCGCACCCGATACCGAGGCCGTCCCGGGCGACGAGATCGTGCGGGCGGCCCACGAATGGCTGGGCACGCCGTACGTCTGGGGTGGCGGTGGGCCCCAGGGTCCCACCGGAGGCGGCCTCGATGGACCGGGCCTGACCGCGGCCGCGGTATTCGCCGCCTCCGCCGGTGCGGTCTCGCTGCCACGCACCGCCGAACAGCAGTGGGAGGCCGGTACCGAGGTCTCGTTGCGCGAGATACAGCCGGGCGACCTGGTTTTCAGTGAATTCGGCGACCGCGGTCCGGCGCAGGTCGGGATCTACGCCGGAAACGGGCAGATGATCCATGCGGCGCCGGCTGCGACCGCCGACGCCGGCGGAGTGTCTCAGGCCCCGGTCCCCGGCGACGCCCGAGCGAGGAGGGTGCTGTGAACACGCGCGGATCGACGGCTGCTGCGGCGCCGCGGCGGTTAGCCTGGAACCAGAAGACTGGTGCGGGTGCGGGACTGGTGGTGGTGCTGATGCTGGGCATCACGATGCTGAGTGGCTGCGGCGGCGTCGATCCGGGAACGGCCGGTGAGCCGGCTGTTTCGACCACGCGGCAGCTCGAGGCCGTGCCCGCACCGGATCCGGCGACGCCCGACGGTGTCGCGGTGGCCGCGTTGCGCGAGATCTACCGGTGGGAACCGGCCACCGAGGTGCCCGGTGACTCGCTGGAGCGGGCGCGGAGGTTTCTGGGTCCCAGTTTGCTGCGGGTCCTGGAGGCGCCCTCGGATACCGCGTCGGCACCGTCCGTTTCGCTGCGCTGGGGCGAATGGGCGGCGGCGGGCGCCCGGGTCGACGCGTTCACTTTCGCGTCCGGGGATCGCCCGCCCGCGGGCCCGGATCCCGATATACGGCAGTACAAGATCGGAATCGAACAGACCGTCGTCTACCCGGACGGCCGCGAGGAATCCCTGGCGCCGGCCACCGTGATCGCCACCGTGGTGCGCACGCCCACGGGCTGGCGACTCGACGGTTACCGGTGACCACGGGCGGGGACCACTGAGGAGGCAGGTATGGCGAAGAAGAAACCGATCAAGGATCCGGCCGTCCCCGGGCCCGACCCCACCCTCGTCGCGATCTACGTCGGCGGCGCCATCCTGGGAACACTGTGGGTGGCGGTCCATCTCGGCAATATGCTCTCGCTGCAGAAACAAGATATGCCGGTCAACCCGATCGGCATCATCGCCGGAATGGTCCGCGGCGATCTGCGCTGGCCCACCGGGGCCACGGTGATCCTGATCCTGATCGTCGCCGGGCTGATCGGCTTCGTGCTGTGGCGGCGGTGGTCGACGGCCAAACGCAATGTGGGCCGCCTCGCCGTGGACGACAAGGCCCAGTTCATCGGCAACGGCGGCGCCATTTCCGCACTCACCGAAGCCGGGGTCCGGGAGAAGGCCCAGCAACTCGGTGTGCGGCTGGGCTACAACGACGCACCGGGCGTGCCGATCGGGGTCGCGGTGGCCGACGGGGTGATGCTGTACGGGTCCTACGAGGATCTGCATCTGGACATTTGGGGCCCGCGCCAGGGGAAATCCAGTTCCCGGGTCATCCCGGCGATCCTCAACGCCATCGGCCCGGTCCTGGCCACCTCCAACAAACGCGATGTGGTGGACGCGACCCGGGATGTCCGCGAGGCCAAGGGCAGCAAGACGTTTGTCTTCGACCCGCAGGGCGTGGCCGCCGAGGACCCCACCTGGTACTGGAACCCGCTCGACTGGGTGGACGCGCACAGCGACGGGTGCGAGATGCGGGCGGCGCGGCTGGCCGGGCATTTCGCCGACGCCGACGCCGGTTCGGACAGCAAGAGCGACAACTATTTCGACCCGGAGGCCGAGGATCTGCTGGCCGGTCTCTTCCTCGCCGCGGCGGTCGACCGGCGGCCCATCACCCAGATCTGGGAGTGGGTGACCGACCCGCAGAACACCGAGCCCATCCGGCTGCTGCGCGAGGCCGACCACAATTACACGGCGTCCGGCCTGGCCGCCCAGTACAACGCCGATCCCCGTACCCGTAGCGGGATCTTCGGTACGGCCAAGAAGATGGTGCGCTGCCTGAAACTGCGCAATGTGCACAAATGGGTGACACCGCGGTCCAGCACAGACGAACTGGACCGGGTGCAGTTCGACGAACTGGAGTTCATCGAGAAGAACGGCACGCTCTACAGCCTTTCCCTGGAGGGCCGGGGCTCGGCCGCCCCGCTGGTCAGCGCGCTCACCGAGGCCGTGATCGATGTGGCCATGCGGAAGGCGTCGCGGTCGGCGTTCGGGCGACTGCCGATCCCGCTGCTGGCCGTCCTGGACGAGGCCGCCAATGTGGTGCGCTGGAAGGATCTGCCCAAGCAGTACAGCCATTTCGGATCGCGCGGCATCGTGGTGATGACGGTGCTGCAGTCGTGGGCTCAGGGCGCGCGCTGCTGGGGCGAGGACGGGATGAACGCGCTGTGGTCGGCCGCCAACATCAAGGTGCTCGGCAGTGGCGTCGACGACGCGAATTTCCTGCGGGAGCGCTCGGAGGCAATCGGCGAGCATTCGGCGATTTCCGGCTCGGTCTCGGAATCCAAGGGCGGTAAGAGCTATTCGCGCTCGCTCGGCTCGTCGAAGACCTTCACGGTGCAGGCGCTGGCGACATTGCCGCGCGGCCGGGCGATCGTGTTCTCCTCCGGGGCTCCGCCCGTGCTGGTGCGCACTGTGCCATGGTGGGAAGGCGAGTACGCGTCCCAGGTGAAGAAGTCCATCGAACAGCACGATCCGCAGCGCAAAACGCGGATCCCCGACCTCATCGGCTCCCCGTCGCTGATCAAATCGGCACCCCCGGAGCCGGACAACGGCCCGGGCGAGACACCCCCGGGGCCCGATAACGGACCGGAGAACAGGCAGGAGGTTCGACCGCTGTGACCGAGACGACCGAGCAGCAAGGACAACTCGTTTACAACAACGAGGTCGATTTCGTCGAGAACTATCTGAGCGTTGTCTATCGCCGCCAGGTCAGCGACCTCAGCGATACCGTGTGGTGCCCGGAATGGTGGAAGCATATCGAGGCCGTCGTGCGACTGCAGGCGGTATGGCGGGCCTGGGAGCATCTGCGCCAGGATCCCGCGACAGGCCTGAGCGTATGGTTCCTCGACCACGCCGACCCCCATATGGCCGTACTGCTCAATCCCCGTGGTCCGTTCAAGTACTGCAGTGTCCGCAACGGGCACAAGGAAATGCTCGAACCGTTGCCGACGGTCACCCCGCCCGACGGGCTGCTGAGCACGCCGGATGACGAGACCGTTGCGGCTGCCGAGTCCGCGGCGGCCGGTGGCGTGGAGATAACCGACCCGCGGCACTGAGCCGCCGCGGGCCGGGGCATCATCCCGGTGACGAGAAAGCGCCCGCCGGTGGCGGGCGCTTTCTCGGTGCGGCGCAGTCGGCTACCGGCTGCGTTCGAGGCCGCGGGCGAGTTCCTGCTGTTCCCGTGCCCGCTGGACGGCGGGCGCCCGCTCCGGACGGGTGCGTACGGCCTCGCTCGCCGGTTTCGCCTGACTCACCTCGACCAGCATCCGTGCCGCCGCGAGTTCCGGTGCGACTCCGATCCGGGCCAAATGCGCGGCGAGGGCTTCGCGCCGCGCCGCGGAGTCGTAGCTCATGGTCGTGGCCGCGGCGCTCACCTGCTCGGTGGAGCTCTCGGCGAACCGCTCCATCGTGAATCGATCCTTCTGTAGCTGCACGCCGCGGTAGCCGCCGTTCTCCTTGTGCGGGACCGCCGGACCCGGCTTCACCTCCGCCACCGACCGCGAAATGGTCTGGGCCAATGCCAGGTTGCGAGGATCCTTGGCCTTGGCATCGCGGGCTTCGCGGATCTGCAGTTCGCGGGCCTCCTTCACCCGCGCCTCGGTGAGTTTCACGCGGGCCTCGGCCTCGCGCTGGCCGCGTTCCCGGGCCTTGAGCGCGACCAGGGTCGCGATCTGCAACATCGTTTTCATCATGGCCGCGGTTTCCCGGCCGATATCGTCCAGTTCCTCGGACATGGCTGCTCCCGACACTGCGCTGTTCACTATTGGGTGTTCATGGTGCCCGGCGGCGGCGGACCGCGCCGGGCGAATCGGGATTCGCCACACGACCCGCGGACCGCCCGCCGGGTTCTGGCCTTCCGGACACGTGCGCCGGAAGAACCCGCCGGCAGCGCCCCGGCCCGTAACGGCGACCGGCGAGCGCGACATGGTCACGCGCACTCCCTGTTTCGAGATTACCCGAGAACTGGGGGCACAGTCGGTGCAACGTAACGCCGACCAGCATATATCTACGGAATCGGCACGGGTGCGAACCCGCCGGAACCGAGATCAGTCGATACGCACCGAATTCACCGTCACCGGCTGATTCGGTTTGCCGTCACCCGGGCCGTTGGACTCGTCCTGACCGGCCTCGGCGATCTTGTCCAGGGTCGCCAGGCCGCCCTCGTCCACCGTGCCGAAGATCGTGTAGTTGGGCGGCAGCATGGAATCGCCGTAGACGACGAAGAACTGGCTGCCGTTGGTCCCCGGCCCGGCGTTGGCCATGGCCAGGACACCGCGCTGATAGCTGATCGGCGTCTGCAGGGCCGGATCGCCCGGTGCGAACTGGTCGGTGGGGTATTCGTTGTCGAACTGGTAGCCCGGTCCGCCGGAGCCGGTACCGGTCGGATCACCGCACTGCAACACCTTCAGGCCCTCGCCCTGTGTGAGACGGTGGCAGTCCGTGCCGTCGAAATAGCCCTGGCCCGCCAGGCTGGCAAAACTGTTCACGGTGCACGGCGATTCGGCGTTGTTCAGAGTCAGTCCGAGCGGGCCCTGATTGGTGTCCATGCTCAGGCTCAGCGTCGCGTTGCCGTCGCCGGTCTGGATACCCTCCGAGCGCGGCTTCTCCACCGGTTTGGCCGCCGGCTCGGGCGTGTCGTTGTAGGCACAGTTCACGGTGGCCGGTTTCGCCGCCGCGGGCGGCGGCGCGGCCGCGGCGGGTGTGCTCGACAACGAGGCGTCGGGCGTCTGTGAGGCGGCCGTATCCGCATCGTCGGAGCCGCGGGTCAGGAAATACACACCCGTCACCGCGGCGATCACCACGACGACACCGAGCGCGGATCCGGCGATGGTGAGTTGCTTGCGCTTGCGCGCGCGTTCGGCTCGGTTGGCGAGCTGGCGTTCCAGCTTGCGTTTCGCCGCCGCTCTGCGCTGTTCGTTGCTCGGCACTACCACGTTCCTCCCGTGCGGCGGCCGGGCCCGGGCCCGGCCGGTCGCTGCTGGTCTGTTACTTCCGGGACTAGAGTCTGCCATCCCGGGCCGCGCACCCCCGGATATCGCCCGGGACCGCATGCCGGGCCGGCGGGTGCGCGGTAACCGGTTGGACTCGACCCGCCCGGGTGGGGGAAACTGGTTCACCGTGACCAAGACCAGCAGCTTCTCCGCCCCGAAGGGGGTGCCGGATTACGTCCCGCCCGGTTCGGCCGAGTTCGTCGCGGTACGCGACGGCCTGCTCCGCGCCGCCCGACTCGCCGGGTACGGGCATATCGAGCTGCCGATCTTCGAAGACACCGAACTGTTCGCCCGCGGTGTCGGCGAATCCACCGATGTCGTGAGCAAGGAGATGTTCACCTTCTCCGACCGCAGCGAGCGCAGCGTGACCCTGCGCCCCGAGGGCACCGCCGGCGTGATGCGCGCGGTGATCGAACACGGCCTCGACCGCGGCCAGCTCCCGGTGAAACTGAGCTACGCGGGACCGTTCTTCCGCTACGAGCGACCGCAGAAGGGCCGCTACCGGCAGCTGCAGCAGGTCGGGGTGGAGGCCATCGGAGTCGACGATCCCGCGCTCGACGCGGAGGTCATCGCCGTGGCCGACGCCGGGTTCCGCGGCCTGGGTCTCACCGGGTTCCGGCTCGAGATCACCTCGCTCGGCGACGAGACCTGCCGGCCGCAATACCGCGAGCGGCTCCAGGAATTCCTGTTCCGCCTCGACCTCGACGCCGAGACCCGGCGCCGCGCCGAAATCAACCCGCTGCGCGTGCTCGACGACAAGCGGCCCGAGGTACGCGAGATGACCGCGGACGCCCCGCTGATGCTCGATCACCTGTCGGAATCGGCGAAGGCCCACTTCGACCAGGTCCTCGCGCACCTCGACGCCCTGGGCGTGCCGTACGTGCTGAACCCGCGGATGGTGCGCGGTCTGGACTACTACACCAAGACCACGTTCGAATTCGTGCACGACGGCTTGGGCGCGCAATCCGGCATCGGTGGCGGCGGTCGCTACGACGGGCTCATGGCGGAACTGGGCGGGCAGGAACTGTCCGGCATCGGGTTCGGGCTCGGGGTGGATCGCACGGTCCTGGCCCTGGCCGCGGAAGGCGTCGCCGCGGGCGATCCCGCTCGCTGCGAGGTGTTCGGCGTGGCGCTCGGTGACGCCGCCAAACGACGGATGGTGGTACTGGCCGGCGAGCTGCGGGCGGCCGGGATCAGCGTCGACCTGGTCTACGGTGACCGCGGAGTCAAGGGGTCGATGAAGGCCGCCGACCGGTCGGGTGCCCGCTACACCCTGATCCTCGGCGACCGCGACCTGGCCGAGCAGACGATCGGGCTGAAGGATATGCGCACCGGCGACCAGCGCCAGATCCCGTTGGACCGGATCGTCGCGACGCTGTCCGACCGGCCGTAGTACTCTGCGGGCGACCCCGCCCCCCGGAACCGAAAAGCGCCACCGTGACCGATTCGCCGACCGAAGCCCACCAGCCGATCGGGTTGGACCTGGTAGCGCCCGAGATGCTGGCGCCGCTGATGCGGCGCTTCGCGCTGATCGCGGGCATCGTCTCGATCGGGATCGGCGTGGTGGTCGGACTCTTCTTCGGCACGGTGCCCGGGCTGGTCACCGCTCTCGTGCTCGCCGTCCCGGCGGTCGGCCAATTCCTGGCACCACGGCGCCGGCGGCTGTGGTTGACCGGGAACACGCTGTACGCACGCAGGCTGTGGCGCACCCGGCGGCTGGAGGTGCCCGCGACGACCGGGGTCGAGTTGCTGATCTACCCCGGCCGGATCAGTCGCGTGGTACTCCGGCTCACCGCCGGGCCGGACCGGCAGGTCGTACCGCTGGCCCTGTACACGGATGCGGGCAGCGGCCGGGAGCTGCATATCCTCGGGCTGCGCCGGCTGGCCGACGCACTGTCCCGCAGCGAGCTCGCGGCCGGGGTCGCGGTGGCCGACCTGTTGGTCCATCAGTTACGGGCCGAAGCCCGCGATGCGGGGCTCGGGGAACGGCCGCTGTATCGGGCGGTCACGTCAGCGCGCGCCAAGGACTACGTCGCACCCATCGTGCTCACCGACGCGGAAATTGCCGGGTTGTACTGACTCCTGCCTCCACCTTGTCCAGGATGGCCAGGGAACGCAGGGACGGGCCGAAACGTCCAAATGCCTCGCTGGACTCGGCGCCGCCGTGGTTGCGTTGGGTGCTGGGGTGAGTCCTGTGAGTGTCTTGTCGGGCTCGGGGCCGGCGTAGTTGCGTTCGGCTTCGGGGCGTGGTGTGCGGAAATCGGCAACGGTACGACTGGGCGACCCGCTGTGTGGCTGTGTTCGGTGCCGCGGTACTCGGCGGCAGTTGCCTACACGGTCCAGGTTTCCGTGCCGGTGAGCAAGCCCTGCAGGGCGTCGGGGGTTACCGGGTCCTTCTCCTGGGCGACGGTGGTCTGGGCGCGGACGCCGTCGTCGTAGGTGGGGCGGTCGACGGACCGGAAGATGCCGGTGACCACGTGGTCGAGATCCTGGTCGGAGAGGCGAGAGAGGGCGTAGGCGTATTCGGGGTCGTCGCGGTGGGCGTCGTGGACGACGATATCGGTCTCGGCGACCTCCGCCGTCGGTGCCACGGTGAGCCCGAAACCGCGCTGGACCACCGCGTATTCGCCGTCGGCGCCGAAACGCAGGGGTTGTCCGTGGCGCAGCGGGATCAGGCGCGATTCGCTGTCGCCGCGGCGCAGCACATCGAAGGAGCCGTCGTTGAAGATCGGGCAGTCCTGCAGGATCTCCACGAACGAGGTCCCGCGATGTTCGGCGGCGGCGCGCAGCACTTCGGTGAGACCGGCGCGATCGGAGTCCAGGGCCCGGGCCGCGAAGGTCGCTTCCGCACCGAGCGCGATCGAGAGCGTGTTGAACGGGTGGTCCACCGAGCCCATGGGTGTGGATTTGGTGACCTTGCCCGCTTCCGAGGTGGGGGAGTACTGGCCCTTGGTGAGCCCGTAGATCCGGTTGTTGAACAGCAGGATGGTCATGTTCACATTGCGCCGCAGGGCGTGGATCAGATGGTTGCCGCCGATCGAGAGTGCGTCCCCGTCGCCGGTGACCACCCAGACCGACAGATCCGGCCGGGTCACCGCGAGCCCGGTGGCGATGGCGGGGGCGCGGCCGTGGATCGAGTGGATTCCGTAGGCGTCGAGGTAGTAGGGGAAGCGGCTCGAGCAGCCGATCCCGGAGACGAACATCAGGTTCTCCCGGCGCAGGCCCAGCTCGGCCAGGAAACCACGCACGGTGGCGAGGATGACGTAGTCGCCGCAGCCCGGGCACCAGCGCACCTCCTGATCGGAGGTGTAGTCCTTGGCCTTCTGCGGGCCGTCCGCCGTCGGTACGCCGGACAGTCCGGACACCGGTGTGATGCCGAGGTCGGTTCCGGTCAGCGAGGTATCGATAATGGTCATGATGCGCCCCCGTTCCTCCGATAGGTCGCCTGTGCGCGCGCGGTGAAGGCCTTGCTCTGCTCCAGTTCGGCCAGCGTGCCGTCCAGTGCCGCGTCGATCACGCCGACCAGCTCCTGCGCGGAGAACGCCGTTCCCGCCACCTTCGTCCATGGTTGCACGTCCACCAGGTACTTCGCCCGAAGCAGCCAGGCCAGCTGCCCGCCGTTCATCTCCGGTGCGACCACCGTGTCGTAGCGGCGCAGGACGTCGCCGAGGTCCGGGGGCAGCGGGTTGAGATGCCGAAGATGCAGCTGGGCGACCCGCGCGCCGCGGCGCCGGACGCGCCGGCAGGCCTCGCCGATCGGCCCGTAGGAGCTGCCCCAGCCGACGAGCAGGACGCGCGCCGCGCCGTCGGGGTCGTCGACCTCCGCGGGTGGTACGGAGATACCGTCGATCTTGGCCTGGCGCAGCCGCACCATCAGTTCGTGGTTGGCGGGGTCGTAGGAGATGTCACCGCTGCCGTCGGCCTTTTCCAGGCCGCCGATCCGGTGCGCGCGGCCCGCGGTCCCCGGCACCGCCAGCGGCCGGGCGAGGGTTTCCGGGTCGCGGGCGTAGGGCTGGAAATCCCCGTCGCCCGCGGGCTCGAACGCCGGATCGATCGGCTCGAGCTCGCCGACCGCGGGGATGGCCCACGGTTCGGAGCCGTTGGCGATCGCCCCGTCCGACAGCAGCAGCACGGGTGTCCGGTAGGTGAGCGCGATCCGGGCCGCCTCCACCGCCGTGGCGAAACAATCGGCCGGCGACCGCGGCGCCAGCACCGCGACCGGGGATTCACCGTTGCGGCCGTAGAGCGCCTGGAGCAGATCGGCCTGCTCGGTTTTGGTGGGCAGGCCGGTCGAGGGGCCGCCGCGCTGGACGTCGACGATCACCAGCGGCAGTTCGGTCATCACGGCCAGCCCGATGGTTTCGCTCTTGAGCGCCAGCCCCGGACCGGAGGTACTGGTGACCCCGAGCGCACCGCCCAGCGACGCGCCCAGGGCCGCGCCGATCCCGGCGATCTCGTCCTCGGCCTGGAAGGTGGTGACGCCGAAGCGCTTGTGCTTGCTCAGTTCGTGCAGGATGTCGGAGGCCGGGGTGATCGGATAGGTGCCCAGGAACAGCGGGATCCCCGCCAGCGACCCGGCGGTGATGAGGCCGTAGGCCAGCGCGGTGTTGCCGGTGATCTGCCGGTAGGTGCCCGCGGGCAGGGTGGCCGGGGCCACCCGGTAGGTGGTGGCGAAGGCCTCGGTGGTCTCGCCGTAGTTCCAGCCCGCCCGGAAGGCGAGGATATTGGCCTCGGCGATCTCCGGTTTCTTCGCGAATTTCTCCCGCAGGAACTTCTCGGTGCCACCGAGGGGGCGTCCGTACATCCAGGACAGCAGGCCCAGCGCGAACATGTTCTTCGCGCGCTGCCCGTCTTTTTTACCCACCCCGGCCGTTTCGGTGGCGGCCAGGGTCAGCGAGGTCATCGGCACGCGGTGCACGACGAAATCCGCGAGGTCGTCACCGGCCAGCGGGTCGGCGGCGTAGCCGACCTTGGTGAGGTTGCGTTTGGTGAATTCGTCGGTGTTGACGATGAGCGTGCCGCCGCGCGGTAGTTCGGCGAGGTTGGCCTTGAGCGCCGCCGGATTCATCGCGACCAGCACATCCGGCTGATCGCCGGCGGTGAGGATATCGTGGTCGGCGATCTGGATCTGGAACGACGACACACCCGGCAGGGTGCCCTGTGGTGCCCGGATCTCGGCCGGGAAGTTGGGCTGGGTGGCCAGATCGTTGCCGAATGCCGCCGCCTCGTGGGTGAACCGGTCGCCGGTGAGCTGCATACCGTCACCGGAATCGCCCGCGAACCGGATGACGACCCGATCCAGTACCGCTGCACCGGTGGGGTTTTCGGCGGGCGCGGTATCGGACGGGGCGATGTTGTCGGGGTGCGAAACCATACGCGTGCTTCACTTCCTCGTCGAAATGAGCTACCAGTCGCCAACCTACCCTTGCCGGGGGTCGCTGCGCCGGGAAAATGCGTGTCCGGTGCGGCGTGTGCGCCCTTCGACGGGGTCGCGCCGGGCGACGGCTCGGCGGCGCGAACAAGAAAACCGCAGGTAGAGATTCTGTGTGGAGAAGATGCCGGGCGCCGACACTGCGAGACAACTGGCCGGACCGGTGTCCGGGGGAGTGTGGCCTGTCCGTCGATGCTGAGGCCCCGGCGGGCGGGCATTCGACTATCAACTGCGGCGGCGCACTGTGCCGTGCCGGTCGAGCACGCGCGACGCCGCGGTCCCTTCATGGATGATCGCGCGGAATTCCTCCGTGCGACCGGCCGTCGCGGGTGTGGCCTCGGCCGGGCCGTGACGGTCTCCGGGGCCGGCTGTGACGCTCAGGCGAACAGTTCGAGTTGCGGCACGCCGGCCGGCTCGGGCGCGGGAGGGGTCTCAGGTAGTCGGGGCTCCTCGGAGAGCAGTCCGTGCTCGCGTAACAGCGGATCGACCCGCTCCCGGAGCCAGCTCGCGTACTCCGGGGCCACGGTCGCGCCGCGCCGGTAGAGCTGCCGGTACCGGCGCAGCAGCGCCGGATGGGTCTCGGCGAGCCAGCCCAGGAACCAGCCGCGGGTACTGCCGCGCAGATGCAGTGGCAGGACCACCGCCGAGGTGGCCCCGGCGGCGGCGAGTTCGCCGAACAGGTCGTCGAGCTGGGCCCGGCCGTCGGTGAGATACGGGATCACCGGCGCCACCATCACATTCACCGCGAAACCGGCATCACCGCACGCGCGCACCAGATCCAGGCGGGCACGCGGCGTGGGCGTGCCGGGTTCCAGGCCGCGGTGCAACTCCGGATCCAGCAGTGCCAGCGAGATACCGATATGCGCCGGCACTTCGCGGGCGGCCAGGCTCAGCAGCGGCAGATCCCGGTGCAGCAGGGTGCCTTTGGTGAGGATCGAGAACGGTGTCCCGGAATCGGTGAGGGCCCGGATGATTCCGGGCATCAGCCGGTACCGGCCCTCGGCCCGCTGGTAGGGGTCGGTATTGGTGCCCAAGGCCACCCGCTCCCGATGCCAGGAGCGGCGGGTGAGTTCGCGGCGCAGGACCGCCGCGATATTCGTTTTCACGACGATCTGGGTGTCGAAATCCGTTCCGGCGTCGAGTTCCAGGTATTCGTGCGACCCGCGCGCGAAACAGTAGCGGCAGGCGTGCGAACATCCGCGCATCGGATTGATCGTCCACCGGAACGGGAGATTCGATTCGTCGGGAACCTTGTTGAGGGCGCTCTTACACAGGACTTCGTGAAAGGTAATGCCCTCGAACTCGGGAGTCTGTACAGTGCGGGCGAATCCGGCCCGGCCGAGGCCGGGCAGTGCGCCGTCGTCGGCGTCCAGGGTCTGGTTCTGCCACCGCACGCGACCAGTCGAACACGCGTTCTAACTACTGTCAAGCGGCCGGCGTGAAATCCGCGAGCGGGGCGTGCGGATCGGCGAAGAACGCGACCAGATCGCGCACGGTGTCGTCGATGGGGCGCGGCCGGTAGCCGAGTTCCCGGGTGGCCTTGCCGTGATCGACCAGCGGTGCCGAGATCAGCGCCCCGAGCGCGGCCTTGGAGACGATATCGGTGCCCAGGCGTTTCCCGATGGGTTCCATCACCGGGATGAGCCCGGAGACGAGTTTCGGGGAGATGGAGAAGCGGGGGCCCTTCTTCCCGCCGTGCCGGGCCGCCATCCGGCAGAGGTCGAGCATGGAGATCATCTCGCCGCCGAGCAGGTAGTTCTCCCCGGTGCGGCCGTGCGTACCCGCCAGGATGAGGCCGCGCGCCACATCGCGTACGTCGACCAGGTCGAAGCCGCCGTCGATCATGGCGGGAATCCGGCCGCGGGCGGCGTCGCGCAGGGAGCGGTTGATGCGGGACAGTGGGGTCCCGTGGTCGGCGGGTCCGAAGACACCGGTGGGGTTGCAGATCACCGCATCCAGTCCGGCTTCGACCACCTTGCGGAGTGCGATTTCCCCGGCCCATTTAGACCGGTCGTAGACCGGGAGTCCGGCGTCGGTGGACCGCGGCGTGGTCTCGTCGATACTGCCGCCGCAGCTGTACTGGTCGAAGGCGTGGATCGAACTCGCGTGCACGAACCGGCGGACACCGGCCGCGTGGGCGGCCTCGGCCACCACCCGGACGCCCTCGGTGTTCACCCGCCAGGCGAGATCGTTGCGGTCCGCGAGGGTGATCACGGCGACCAGGTGGTACACCACCTCGGCGCCGTCGAGAGCGGCGCGCATGGCGGCCGGGTCCAGTACATCGGCGCTGCGCCAGGTGATATTCGCCGCGCCGGCGTGCCGGGGGGCCACCCGGTCGATGGCGGTGATCTCGTCGCCGCGCTCGGCGAGCAGCGGGAGCAGGTTCGTACCGAGGTAGCCGGCTGCGCCGGTCACTGCGACCTTCATGCGGATGAGAATATAGAACTTGTTCTAATTTGCAACCTGTTCTAGTTTTGCGGGCCGGGCGCGGTCTCGTGCGTGACCGGCGGGGTGGGCTATATTCGGGCGGCAACCATTTGGTGCCGCAGGGGTGCGTGTCGTTGCGGCACACGAGAAGTTCACGCGGTGGCCAAGATGTTCACGACGAATCAGGGGGGAGCCCGATGAGTAATACCTCGGTGGAAACGGCAGCGTTGCGGGCATTCGGTACCACCAACGCCGGGATCGGTACCGAGATCGCGGGCGTGGCCAATATCGATGCCCTGCGCAATGTCGCCGCGCTGACACCGGTTTTCGGTTTGATCGGTGCCGACTATCTGGCCATGTTCGCCGCCGCCCAGGTCCTGCAGACGCGTGATATCAACGATCTCGCCGCCAAGTATCAGCACCTGTCCCAGGCCGCGTTCTCCTCGGCGCTGAACTACGACCTCACCGACGACGGCACCGCCGGCGCGCTCGGGGCCGCGGGGGGTGCGCTGTGAAACCGCTCGACACCACCACCGGTTCCACCGGCCTGATCGCCCCCGAGTTGCAGCAGGCGGTACCGGGCACGGCCGCCGGTCTGCCCGCCGCCGCGGCTCCGGCGGTCGTCGCACCGGATCCGGCCGCGGCCATTCAGGACGTTCCGCTGGGTCAGCTTCCGGAAGGCGAAACGCCGGTCGAGTCGCCGGAATTCGTGCTGGCGCAGAAGGTTTCCGAGGATGCGCCCGCCACCGCCGGGCTGCCCGCCGGACTGCCGGGCCTTTCCGGGCTCACCGGTGACGCACCGCAGGCGCAGGACATCCTGGCGGGCGCCGCCGAAGATATTTCCGGCCAGGCGAACGAGGTGCTGGGTGTCGTTAACCAGGGGGCGGCCCCGGTGATCGAAACCGCCCAGGGTCTGCTCGGTCAGGCGGCGGCAGCCGCGGGAGTGGGCGCGCCGGGCGGTACGCCCACGGCCGGTGTTCCCGCCGCGGCGGCCCCGGCGCTGCCGTCCGATCCGGTGGGCGCCCTGCTCGGCGGTGCCGCGCTGCCGGCGCTGCCCGGTATCGATGTGTTGTTCGCACCGATCCGCGATCTGCTGAGCAGTTTCGGGACCGGGGTCATGGGCGCGCTGGATCCGACCGCCATCCTGAGTCAGGCATCCCAGGTGATCGAGGTGGCGATGGGTGTGGGCAAGAGCAGCCTGTCCGCCATGGGGCAGTCGTGGGAGAGCCCGGCCGCGCAGACCGCGCAGACCGCCGGGCAGGAAGCCAACAACTCCGGTCTGGAGACCAGCCAGCGGGGTTTCGACATCTCGGCGATGACGCAGGCCGCGGCCGCGGTGGTGCAGCAGGGCAATGCGCAGCTCACCTCCATCGCCGCCTCGTTCCTCACCCAGGCGACGGCACTCGCGCCGGTGGTGATGACCCCGCCCGCGCAGACCGCGCTCATCGCCTCGGCCACCGAACATCTGGGCCAGGCCGTGACCGTCACCAACATCACCCGTGGGGATCTCGCGGGCAGGACCGCGGAATTGAGCGGTGTGGTGCAGCAGATGCTCGGGGTGGACGGCCAGCAGGCGGCTCAGGCCGCCCAGCAGGTGGCGCAGAGCGTCGGCGAACCGATGTTGCAGCAGGCGCAGAGCCTCGCCTCGGATCCGTCGACCCTGGAATCCGTGCTGGGCTCCACCACCGGCGATCCGGCGTCGACCACGGTCGCCGGGCTGAGCACCAGCCCCGGAACTCCGGGTAGCCCCGGTATGCCGAGCGGCAGCCCGGGACTGTCGACCGGTGCGCCGGGCGGGACCCCGGGTATCCCCGGCTCGCCGTCGGTACCGGGGGTCCCCGGGGCGACCACCCCACCGCTGACCAACGTGATGCGGCCGGGTGCGCTGCCCACCGGTATGGCGCCCGCCGCCACCAGTCCCGCCTCCAGCGGCTTCATGGGGGGTGCGCCGGGCGCGGCCGGGCAGCGCAACAACGAGGAGGAACACGGCCGCACGGTCGAGTCGTATCGCAGCGCGACCGGTAACGACGATCTCACCGGTCCGCTGGGCGAATCGGCGCCCGAGGTCATCGGCGCGGTGGACTCCGACGAGGACGCCGGCTACGACAGCCAGTTCTGACCCCGCTCAGCGCATACCGTCCGGGCTGTTCAGATCGGTCGACGAATAGGTATCGCAGGACCGCACCTCGCCGGTGCGATATCCGGCGAGGAACCATTTCTGCCGCTGTTCGCCCGCACCGTGCGTCCACGCCTCCGGGTTCACCCGGCCGTGCGCGGCCTGCTGGATCCGGTCGTCGCCGACCGCGGCGGCGGCCGAGAGCGCGTCCCGGATATCGGCGTCGTCGAGTGGCTGCAGCAATGGGCTGTTCGAACCGGGTGCGGGTGTCCGGTCGGCGTAGTGCGCCCAGATCCCGGCATAGCAGTCGGCCTGTAGTTCGGTGCGCACCGCCGCGGACTCCGGGCCCTGCGGGTCCTGCTGGGCCCGGCCGATATCACCGAGGAGAGTCTGGATGTGGTGGCCGAACTCGTGCGCGACGACGTACTCCTGCGCCAGCGGCCCGCCGGCGGCGCCGAACCGGTCCACGAGTTCCTGGAAGAACCCGACATCGAAGTAGGCGGTCCGGTCTGCCGGGCAGTAGAACGGGCCGACCTCGCTGGTGGCGTACCCGCAGCCGGTGGACACCGAGCCGGTGAACAGATTCAACCCGGGCGGCTCGTAGGCGACTCCGGCCTGGTTCGGCAGTTGTTCCGTCCACACCGCGTCCAGGCTCTGTGCGGTGAGCACCACCCGGCAGTCCACATAGGTGTTCGCGTCGGCGCCGGTGCGGCAGTGCCCGGGAGTGCCGGCCGCGACCTCGGTCTGCCCGAGGTCCTGGGCGCCGGTGAACTGGCCGAGTACCGACCCGGGATCGCCGCCCATGAGCAGGGCGATCACCAGGACGATCAAGCCGCCGGCGCCACCGCCGAGGGCGAGTTTGCCGCCGCGGCCGGGGCCGCCGGAGGAGGCGCGGCCGGGGTCGATCCGCGCACCGTCGTCGAAGGTCATGCGGGCATCCCGTCCGAGAACGTAGTTGCTGAGACTTCGCTCGCCTGCCCTCGCAATATATCCGTTTCAGCCTGCTCGGCGGGGCACACTACGATGGCAACCGCATCCGGTGGCCGTCCCCGGTGTGTTCCGAACGTCGAAAGGAATCCCGTGCTGCGCACCCACTTGGCCGGTTCGTTGCGAAGTGAACAGGCCGGTCAGACCGTGACCCTCTCCGGTTGGGTGGCGCGGCGGCGAGACCACGGTGGCGTGATCTTCATCGATCTCCGTGATGCCTCGGGTGTCGCGCAGGCGGTGTTCCGGGAGGGCCCGGCGGCCGAGCAGGCACATCGGCTGCGGGCCGAATACTGCGTGCGGGTCGTCGGCGTCGTGGAACAGCGGCCCGAGGGCAACGAGAACCCCGAACTGCCGACCGGTGCGGTCGAGGTGGACGTCAAGGAACTCGAGGTGCTGAACGAGAGCGCCCCGCTGCCGTTCCAGCTCGACGAGCAGCCCGGCGAGGAGGCCCGCCTCCGGTACCGCTACCTCGACCTGCGCCGCGAGGTCCCGGCGCACGCCATCCGGTTGCGGTCGAAGGTGAACGCCGCGGCCCGCGCGGTCCTCGCCCGGCACGAATTCGTCGAGGTGGAAACGCCCACGCTCACCCGGTCGACCCCTGAAGGCGCCCGCGACTTCCTGGTGCCGGCGCGGCTGCAGCCCGGGAACTTCTACGCGCTGCCGCAGAGCCCGCAGCTGTTCAAGCAGCTGTTGATGGTGGGCGGTATCGAACGGTACTTCCAGATCGCGCGCTGCTACCGCGACGAGGACTTCCGGGCCGACCGCCAGCCCGAGTTCACCCAGCTCGACCTCGAGATGAGCTTCGTCCGCCAAGAGGATGTGATCCTGCTGGCCGAGGACATCCTGGTGGCGCTGTGGGAGCTCATCGGTTACCGCATCCCGACCCCGATCCCGCATATGACCTACGCCGAGGCGATGCGCCGGTTCGGCAGTGACAAGCCGGATCTGCGCTTCGGGATCGAGATCACCGAATGCACCGAATACTTCGCCGAAACACCGTTCCGGGTGTTCCAGGCGCCGTACGTCGGTGCGGTGGTCATGCCCGGTGGCGCGAGCCAGCCGCGGCGCCAGTTGGACGCCTGGCAGGATTGGGCCAAACAGCGCGGCGCCAAGGGCCTGGCATATGTGCTGATCGGTGAGGACGGCACGCTCGGCGGCCCGGTCGCCAAGAACCTCACCGAGGCCGAACGCGCCGGGCTGGCGGCCCATGTGGGGGCCGAGCCGGGCGACTGTGTGTTCTTCGCGGCCGGCCCGGCCAAAGCGCAGCGGGCGCTGCTCGGGGCGGCGCGGTCGGAGATCGCACAGCGGGCCGGGTTGATCGACGAGAACGCGTGGTCGTTCGTCTGGATCGTGGACGCCCCGCTGTTCGAACCGGCCGCCGATGCCACCGCCAGCGGTGATGTGGCCCTGGGGCATTCGTCGTGGACCGCGGTGCACCACGCGTTCACCTCGCCCAAACCGGAATCGATGGACACCTTCGACACCGATCCGGGTTCCGCTCTGGCCTACGCCTACGACATCGTCTGCAACGGTAACGAGATCGGCGGCGGCAGTATCCGTATCCACCGCAAGGACGTGCAGGAGCGGGTTTTCCAGGTGATGGGGATCAGCGAGGCCGAGGCACAGGAGAAATTCGGCTTCCTGCTGGACGCCTTCGCGTTCGGGGCGCCGCCGCACGGCGGTATCGCCTTCGGCTGGGACCGGATCACCGCCCTGCTCGCCGGGCTGGACTCGATCCGCGAGGTCATCGCCTTCCCCAAGACCGGCGGCGGCGTGGACCCGCTCACCGACGCCCCCGCGCCCATCACGGCGCAACAGCGCAAGGAAGCGGGCTTGGACGCCCGGCCGGACACCAAGAAGGCGGCGGAGACCAACGGTGCCTCCAGTGCCGCCGTCACCGAGGCCGGCGCCAAGTAGGCGAAGTCTTGTCTCGGCCGGGCGCGCCCGGCTGTGGTGCTTCGAGCGGGTCACCGCAACCGGGCGGTCCAGCAGTTCAGGGCCGTATCCGATCGGGGCGCAGGCGTACATCCTTGTGGCGAGACTCGGTCGCGAAGCCATAGTGGCACTGGTCCGATTTTGCTGCGTCCGGTGCCGAGGCCGCCGAGCGGCCCACGGAAAACCGGCCGAGTGCGCGGATGCCTCACAGGGAGGAGATGGGACCGCCGGTGAGCGTGCGGTACGCGTAGGTGACCGCGATCGCGGCCACCGGCCCGGCCATCAGCAACCCGAATCCACAGGCGAGCAGGCCCAGCGCGGTCACCACGACGACGGTCAGGACCAGCAGCAGCACCCGCACCGGATCCCGGAGCGCCAGAACGAAACTGGACCTGATCGCCTGCACCGGCGCCATACCTTGATCCAGGGCGAAATGCAGTGAGAACATACAGCCGATTCCCACCAGGATCCCGGGGATCAGGCACAGCGCCGACGCCAGGGTGGTCGCCAGGAAGGCCAGCAGCGCGGTCAGGAACGCGTTGCCCAGATTGCCGATGTAGAAATAGGAGCCGAATCCCGGCCGGTAGCCGTCGGTTTCGTAGAGCGCGCCGCGGACGAGGGCGGCCTGCAGCACCCACAGCCCCGCCATGACGGCGGCGAACAGCACCAGCAACGCGAACATCGACTGCGGTTCGGTGATCCGTACCACCAGATAGAACAGCAGATAGATGATGAAGCCGAGCGAGGTCACCGCCACCCAGGGGCCGGGGTTCAGGCGGAACTTCTCGAAGCCGTAGCTGATCGCATGTCCGATATCGAGGTGACCGGGGATTCCCGTGCCGACGGCCTGGTAGCCGTACACGGGGGAATCCGGCGCCGGCGACTCGGGCGCGGGCCCGGTGCCGGGCGGGCCGTAGCTCGGTTGCCCGGTGGACCGGTCCACGACGGTGCCGCCGGGCGGCGGCTGCGGTCCGCCGGGCGGCGTGTGCCCGGCGGCGGGCGAAACCGGGTCATCGGTCACCGTGCGGGCCGACGGGTCGGTGCCGGCGGTGCCCACGGTGGCGGTCGGTTTACCCGGTCCGGCGCCGGACCCCCCTTCGTGGACCACGCCACCCGGGAAATCAGCGGTCCGCGGGGTATCGCCGGGCGCACCGGAGCCGGCGGGCGGCCGGGGGTCACCGGAGGTGGATCGTGCACCTGCCGTGTCCGGAGCGCCGGGGGAATCGGGGGCGGACTTCGGTGTGTCGGTCACGCTGGCATACCTTTCGGCGGGGCGGGTTTCCGGTGTGGCGCACAGCAGTTCAGATCGAGAAAACCCGACCCGTGCAGCGCTGTCAAGCAGGCGCCGGACGTAGCGGAAAACACGTCTGACACGCCGGGCGACACGGAAAGGTTGTGTAACCGCTCGCTAGAAGTGACCGAATGCGAGTAACTTGAGATGCGATGACTGCACTACTGGCCGAACGAGCCACCGAAGTCGTATCCGCAGCACAACAGTTGCTCACAAAGCGAATGGGTGCTCCGGTGAAGTTGAGCGATCCCGCCGAACTGAGCGGCAGCGGCCGGACCACCGTGCTACGGGTCCGGGTCGCCGAGAACGCCTTCTCCCTACCCCGCACCCTGATCGTCAAGCAGGTGCGCGGCGCCGTCGCCGACCCCAAGAACGTGACGATCATGCCGGGTGTGGCCAGCGTCGATTCGGCCTTTCTCCGGGAAGCGGTCTCCTACCAGTTCACCACGGCGCTCAGCCGCGGCGAACGTCCCGGCGCGTACCTGATCGCGCACAGCCTGCCCGATCGGTTGCTCGTGCTGAGCGATCTGGGGGAGAACACCAAACTCACCGATGTGCTGCGCTCGGGTGCCGAACCGGCCGCCCGGAACGCCATGATGGCGTTCGCGCAGGCGCTCGGCCGGATGCACGCCGCGACCGTGGGCCGCGAACCCGATTTCGTGGCTCTGTTGCGCCGGGTCGACGTCGCGCACCGTGAGGACGGGATCGCCCAGCAGGCCGAGGCCGCCCTCGCGGAGGTCCCCGGGCTGTTGCAGCGCGAACTCGGTGTCGAGGTGCCCGACGAGGTGGCCGAACAGGTCGCGCACGGGGCCCGGCTGTTCGGTGGCGGCCGGTTCCGGGCGTTCAGCCCCTCGGACCTGTGCCCGGACAATGTGATCATCAACGACGAGGGTGCCCGCATCCTCGACTACGAATGGGGTGGCTTCCGCGATGCCACCCTCGATATCGCCTATGCGCTGGTGTCCTTCCCCGGTTGCCTGTGCGATATCGAACTGTCCCGCGAGCGCGCCACCGAGATGGTGGAGGCCTGGCGGGCCGAGGTGGTCGGCGTCTGGCCGGCCCTCGCCGACGACGATCTGCTCGCCGAGAAGATCCTGGAAGCACGCCTGATCTGGGTCTGGCTGAGCACCTACTGGTTCCTGCCCGCGGATCACACCCGGATCGCCGCCGCCCGCGAACACGGACTGTCGGTCCCGCGTTCGGACGCGCTGCTCAACCGCTGGGCGGGCCTCGCCGAAGACGCGCGCTGCCTCGGCAACGACGCGGTCGGTGATTTCGCCGAGGTCATGTGTGCGCTCCTCGACGAACACCTGAGCTGAGCGGTATCCGGCGCCGTCTCCGGAAGCGCGAGCCGGGATTCTCGCGGAGGACCGTCCGAGGGGCTGCGGCACCTCGGTGACCAGCCGCTGAGCCTGGACGTCATCCTTCTCTCGGGGCTGTGGTTCGGAGATGCTCCGCGAGGTACGGCCCCGGTTGATGATGTTGTCGATGTAGACCGTCCGTGGAGGGGCGGGGCTGTGATTTTGGAGGCGCTCCGAGTCTCGGGATAGGGGCCCACTAGATGATGTTTTCCAGGTAGTCCGTCGGTAACGGGGCCGGCTGGACAATCGGAGACGCTCTGCGGTTCGAGGTCAGGCCCTGGTGATGGTGTTTCGAGGTAGTCCGTCCGTGAAGGGGCGGGCTGTATTTTTGGAGACGCTCCGCGTCTCGAGGGCGGGGCCCTGTCAACCCGGCCCGGGAGCTGTTCGGGAAAGTGGTCGGCGGGGGGCGGTACGGTCGCAGGCATGAGTGAGGGGCTGTTCGATATGCCCGGTGCGGGGCCCGGGGCACCGGATTTCGCCGCGGCGGATCAGGTCGCCCGGACCGGTGATGCGCGTGCCCCGCTGGCGGTGCGGATGCGGCCGGCTTCGCTGGACGAGGTCGTCGGGCAGCGGCATCTGCTCGGGCCGGGTTCTCCGCTGCGCCGGCTGGTCGAGGGATCGGGGGCGGCGTCGGTGCTGCTCTACGGGCCGCCGGGGACCGGGAAGACGACGCTGGCCTCGCTGATCTCCCATGCCACCGGACGCCGGTTCGAGGCGCTGTCGGCGCTGTCGGCCGGGGTCAAGGAGGTGCGGGCGGTGATCGATGTGGCCCGGCGACGGCTCACCGCGGGGGAGCAGACGGTGCTGTTCATCGACGAGGTGCACCGGTTCTCCAAAACCCAGCAGGACGCGTTGCTGGCGGCGGTCGAGAACCGGATCGTGCTGCTGGTCGGCGCGACCACGGAGAATCCGTCGTTCTCGGTGGTGGCGCCGCTGCTGTCGCGGTCGCTGGTGCTGCAGTTGCAGTCGCTGACCGCCGACGATATCCGGGTCGTGCTCACCCGGGCCCTCGAAGACCCCCGCGGGCTGGACGGGCAGTACACCGTCACCGAGGAGGCGATCGACCATATTGTCCGGATCGCCGGAGGTGACGCGCGGCGGGCGCTCACCGCCCTGGAAGCGTCCGCGGAATCCTCCCTGGACGGGCGGATCGACCTCGACCTGGTCGCGGCCAGCGTCGACAAGGCCGCCGTCCGCTACGACCGGGCCGGCGATCAGCACTACGACGTGATCAGCGCGTTCATCAAATCCATCCGCGGTTCCGATGTCGATGCCGCCCTGCACTACCTCGCCCGGATGCTGACCGCGGGGGAGGATCCGCGGTTCATCGCCCGCCGGCTGATGATCCACGCCAGCGAGGACATCGGGATGGCCGATCCCACCGCACTGCAGACCGCGACCGCCGCCGCGCAGGTGGTGCAGCTGGTCGGGCTGCCGGAAGCCCGCCTGGCACTGGCCCAGGCCACCATCCATCTGGCGACGGCACCGAAATCCGGGGCCGTGGTGGCGGCGATCGGCGCGGCCATGGCCGACGTGGCGGCAGGTAAGGCCGGCCCGGTGCCGCCGCATCTGCGCGACGGGCACTACTCCGGCGCCGCGCTGCTCGGTAACGCCCAGGGCTACCGGTACCCGCACGACGATCCGGACGGGGTGCTCGCCCAGCAGTACCCACCGGACGAACTGGTCGGGGTGGACTACTACCACCCGACCGACCACGGCAACGAGCGGACAGTCGGCCCGCGGGTGAGCACCCTGCGCCGGATAGTCCGCGGTCTGCGGAATCAGAACGGACGTAGCAGGGCCTAGGCCCTGGTTCGCTCTGCGAGGTCGGGCGAGGCCGGCGACTGGACGCGCGATGGCCGGAGCCGGTGATTGCGGTACGCAGAGCCGGAGCAGGCGCCGGATGAGTGCTGTGGGCGGGGCCCGCCGGCAGCCCGCGCCGGGTCGGAGCGGATGCGGACGTACGCCTGACCCGAGTCGGTGAAAATCGCGTGCGCCGCCCCGGTAGGCTGGATATCTGTGCAGACCCACGAGATCAGACGGCGATTCCTGGACCATTTCGTTCGTGCCGGGCATACGGAGGTGCCCAGTGCATCGCTGATTCTCGACGACCCGAACCTGCTGTTCGTGAACGCGGGCATGGTGCAGTTCAAACCGTACTTCCTCGGTCAGCAGACGCCGCCGTATCCGCGCGCGACCAGCGTGCAGAAATGTGTGCGAACCGGTGATATCGAGGAAGTCGGCGTCACCACCCGGCACAACACCTTCTTCCAGATGGCCGGGAATTTCTCCTTCGGCGATTACTTCAAGGAAGGCGCCATCCGCTTCGCCTGGGAACTGATCACCAAATCCCAGGAGGACGGCGGCTACGGGTTCGACCCGGAACGCATCTGGGTCACCGCGTACGAGGCCGATCCCGAGGCCGCCGAACTGTGGCGGAAAGTGGCCGATATTCCCGAGGAGCGGATCCAGTTCCGCGACGGTAAGGACAACTACTGGGATATGGGCGTGCCCGGTCCCGGCGGCCCCTGTTCCGAGATCTACTACGACCGCGGCCCCGAATACGGCCGGGACGGTGGCCCGGTCGCCGACGAGGATCGCTACCTGGAGATCTGGAACCTGGTCTTCATGCAGGACATCCGCGGCGAGCAGAGCCCCAAACTGGGTCATCCGCCGGTGGGTGTGCTGCCGAAGAAGAACATCGACACCGGTATGGGTATCGAGCGCATCGCGCTGCTGCTGCAGGGCGTCGACAACGTCTACGAAACCGACCTGCTGCGCCCCATCATCGACAAGGCCGAAGAGCTCACCGGCCGGTCCTACGGTGTCGAACACGCCGACGATGTGCGTTTCCGGGTGATCGCCGACCACGCGCGGACCTCGGCCATGCTGATCGCCGACGGCGTGAACCCCGGTAACGACGGCCGCGGTTACGTACTGCGCCGGTTGCTGCGCCGGATCGTGCGCTCGGCCCGGCTGCTCGGCGCCGAACAGCCGGTGATGAGCCAGTTCATGCAGGTCGTGAGCGATCTGATGGCGCCGTCGTATCCGGAACTCGCCACCGATTTCGCCCGGATCGAAACGGTGGCGGTCGGCGAGGAGACCGCGTTCCGCAAGACGCTGGCCACCGGATCGCGGCTGTTCGACGAAACCGTCGAGGAAGTGAAGGCGGCGACCCCGGCCGGTAAGACCGGCACGATCTCCGGCGCCGACGCTTTCACCCTGCACGACACCTACGGGTTCCCGATCGACCTCACCCTAGAGATGGCCGCCGAAGCCGGCCTGTCGGTGGACGAGTCCGGTTTCCGCTCACTGATGGCCGAACAGCGGCAACGCGCCAAGGAAGACGCGCACGCCCGCAAGCACGCCCACGCCGATCTGTCGGTGTACAAGGAACTGGTGGACCGGGGCGATACCGAGTTCACCGGCTTCGACGAGCTGACCTCCGAGGCGCGGGTGCTCGCCTTGATCGGCGACGGGGTCCGGGTGCCCACCGCGACCGCCGGCACCGATATCGAGGTGATCCTGGACCGTAGCCCGCTGTACGCGGAATCGGGCGGCCAGATCGCCGACCGCGGCACGATCACCGCCGCCGGTACCAAGCTCGTCGTCAACGACGTCCAGAAGATCGCCAAGAAGCTCTGGGTGCACCGCTGCACGGTGGAGCAGGGCCAGATCACCGAGGGCGATGTGGTGCTGGCCCAGGTGGATCCCGCCTGGCGGCGCGGCGCCACCCAGGGACATTCCGGCACCCATATGGTGCATGCGGCGCTGCGGCAGGTGCTCGGCCCGAACGCGGTGCAGGCCGGTTCGATGAACAAGCCCGGTTACCTGCGGTTCGATTTCAACTGGCAGGGCCAGCTCAGCGAAGCGCAGAAAGCCGATATCGAGGCGGTGTCCAACGACGGGGTCGGCGCCGACTTCCCGGTGAACACCTTCGTCACCGATCTGCCGAAGGCCCGGGAAATGGGTGCGCTGGCGCTGTTCGGCGAGAACTACGGCGACCGGGTGCGGGTCGTGGAAATGGGCGGGCCGTTCTCCATGGAACTCTGCGGTGGCACCCATGTGGGGCATTCGTCGCAGATCGGTCCGATCACCCTGCTCGGCGAGTCCTCGGTGGGGTCGGGAGTGCGCCGCGTGGAGGCGTTCGTCGGACTGGATTCCTACCGGCACCTGGCGAAGGAACGGGCCCTGCTGGCCGGTGTCGCCTCCATGCTGAAGGTGCCGTCGGACGAGGTGCCGGGCCGGGTGGAGCAGCTGGTCGACAGGCTCAAGGTCGCCGAGAAGGAGCTCGAGCGGTCCAAGATCGCGGCGGTGTTGTCCTCCGCGGGCTCCTATGCCGATGCGGCGCAACGGATCGGTGCGGTACTGCTGGTGGCCGCCGCGGCGCCCGAAGGTGTGGCGGCCGGCGATCTGCGCACCCTGGCGACCGATATCCGCGGCCGGCTGGGATCGTCACCCGCCGTTGTCGTGTTGCTCGGAAATAACGAGGGCAAAGTGCCGTTCGTCGTCACCGTGAACAAGGCGGCCCAGGAACTCGGGTTCGCCGCGGGTGCGCTCGTCGGTGTCTTCGGCCCGAGCATCTCCGGCCGCGGCGGCGGCAAGCCCGAGATGGCCCAGGGTGCGGGATCGGACCCGTCGGGTATCGAGGCGGGCCTGGCGGCGGTCCGCGACCATATCGGCGCACACGCCGGCTGATGGCGGCTGGTTCCGGCCCGGATATCCCGGTCGACCGGCCGGATCCCGATTCCGACCCCGGCCGCGGCCGGCGCCTGGGGATCGACGTGGGAAGTGTCCGGATCGGGGTGGCGGCCAGTGACCCCGACGGGCTGCTCGCCACCCCGGTGGAGACCGTGCCCCGAGCCGGTGCGCCGGTGCGCGGCCGCAAGTCCGGCCGGGGCTCCGGCGGTGCGGTCAAGGGCGGTGCTGCGGCCGCCGGGACGGATATCGCGCGGATCGTGGCGATCGCCGGGGAATACGAGGTGGTGGAGATCATCGTCGGACTGCCCCGGACGCTGCGCGGCGAGAGCGGCACCGCGGCGCGGCTCGCGGTCGAGTTCGCCGGAAAGTTGCGCGACTCGCTGCCCGAAGTGCCGGTCCGCCTTTCCGACGAACGTTTGACTACGGTGTCTGCTGCACGCGCTCTGCGGGACAGCGGTGTCCGAGCACGTGGGCAGCGGCAGGTGATCGACCAGGCGGCTGCTGTATCGATCCTGCAGAGCTGGTTGGACGAACGGAGTTCGATGATGAGGTCGGCCGAGGACGCGGCACGTACCGCGTTGTTCGGGGACGATGTATGACGGATCGGTGGGCGCAGGCGGAGGCGCGATTCCGGCAGCGTGAGGCCGAGCGGAAATACCGCCGCGACGACCGGGCCTGGGAGCGTTCCCGCCGGGCGGCGGCCGCGCCGGTCACCGACGAGCCGCAGCGGTACGACGAACCGGACGCCGGCTGGGATCCGTACGAGGACGACGACACCGCGGTCATACCGCGCTACGTCGACGAGGACGAGTACATCGACGAGGACGACTACGACGACGAACCCGAACGCGATCCGGTACCGAGATCGCGAACCCGTTCGCGTGCCGGTGCCCGTCCGGCGCCGCGCCGCGGGGGCCGGGCCGCCGCGCGCCGGGCTCGTGAGCAGGAAGAGGGTGGCCGCCGCCGCAAGTGGCTGTGGGCGGCCGCCGCGATCGTGCTGGTGCTGATCGTCGGCGCCGGGGGCTACAAACTCTTCAATCGTTACACCCCGCCCGAAGATTTCGCGGGACCGGGCGGTGCGCCGGTGATCGTCCACGTCGCGGCGGGTGATACCGCCACCGAGATCGCCGCCACGATGGCCGATGCCGGCGTCGTGGCCAGTTCCGACGCGTTCTACGAGGCCGCGGTCCAGAACGAGGGGATGAACTCGATCCAGCCCGGCTACTACGAGGTCCCGGAGCGCAGCCCCGCGAAAGATGCTGTCGCGGCGTTGGTCTCGCCCGATTCGCGGGTGGGCAATCTGGTGATCTCCGAGGGCCGGCAGTTGCACGACCAGCACGATGTGAACACCGGTGCGCGCAAGGAAGGGATCTACACCAAGATCGCCGCCGCCAGTTGCGTCGGGCCGGCGGGGCAGCAACGCTGCGTCACCTACGAACAGCTCGAAGAGGCCGGCGCAGGTACCGATCTGGCGGCGCTCGGCGTGCCGGAGTGGGCGATGGACGCCGTGCGGCAGGTACCCGACCGGCGCCGCCAGCTCGAGGGCCTGATCGCCGCCGGCAGCTGGGATTTCGACCCGAACAGTTCCGCGCAGGAGATCCTGCGGAAACTGGTCAGCGAGAGCGCGGCGAGCTACGAGGCCACCGGGCTACTGGAATCCGGCGGTGCCAACGGCCTGAATCCCTATCAGACGCTGATCGGCGCCTCGCTGGTGGAACGGGAAGCGCTGCCCCAGGATATGAGCAAAGTGGCCCGGGTGATCCTGAACCGGCTCGAGGTGGGGCAGCCGCTGCAATTCGATTCCACGGTCAACTACGCCCTCGACAAAACCGAGGTCGCGACCACCGACGCCGACCGCGCGCAGACCACGCCGTGGAACACCTATGCCATGGTCGGCCTGCCCGCCACGCCGATCTCCGCGCCGTCGATCGGTGCGCTGGAAGCGATGGAACAGCCGGAGCCGGGTGACTGGTTGTACTTCGTCACCGTGGACAAAGAGGGCACGACCCTGTTCACCAAGAGCTACAGCGAACATCTGGAGAATATCGAATTGGCTTTGGAAAGCGGGATTCTCGACAGTGGGCGCTGATTCGACACCGGGCCCGGCAGCGGCTGCCGGTACGTCGGCAAGCTCCGCGGCGGGCGCCGATTCGGCGGCCCGCGCCGGTACGGCGGTGGCCGCGGTGCCGCCGGTGACCGGGCCGCGGCGGGCTGCTGTACTCGGCAGCCCCATCACCCATTCCCGGTCCCCGCAGTTGCATCTGGCGGCCTATCGCGCGCTCGGGCTGGACTGGACCTACGACCGGATCGAATGCACCGCCGACCGGTTGCCCCGGCTGGTGGACGAGCTGGGGCCGGAATGGGTCGGACTGTCGGTGACCATGCCGGGCAAGGAAGCCGCGCTGGCCTACGCGAACGAACGGACCGAACGGGCGGTGCTGGTCGGCTCGGCCAACACCCTGGTGCGCACCGAGTCCGGGTGGCGGGCGGACTGCACGGATGTGGACGGTGTACTGGGCGCGCTGCGCGGCGGCGGGGTGACCGGATCGACCGAGGCGGTCGTACTGGGCGCCGGTGGTACCGCCCGCCCCGCGCTGCTGGCGCTCAGCGAACTGGGCGCCCGCCGGATCACCATCGTGGCCCGCGATGCGAGCCGGGCCGCGAACGCGTGCGATCTGGCCGGGCGGCTGGGCGCGCACCCCGAGGTGATCGGCTTCGACGCCGCGGATCTGGCCGATCGCTGTGCCGGGGCCGGCGCGGTGGTCAGTACGGTTCCGTATCGGGCGGCCGCGGCGGTCGCCGAATCGGTGGCGCGGGCTCCCGTGGTGCTCGACGCGCTGTACAACCCGTGGCCCACACCCCTGGCCGAAGCGGTCGCGGCGGCCGGGCATACCGTGATCGGCGGCCTGCAGATGCTGCTCGAACAGGCCTACGGACAGGTCGAGCAGTTCACCGGGAAACCCGCTCCGCGCGCGGCGATGGCGGCGGCCCTGGCCGACCTGGGCTGATGCGCCCGGGTACCGTCAAATTCCTGTAACGGGTTCTAGCTTTACGCCGGGGGCGTTATGGTGATCGGCATGACTGCGTGGTTGTTGCGGGCACTGGCGCTCGGTGGTCTCGCCGTGGTGCTGCGGGTACTCCTCGGATTCGCGATGGGGTTCGTCGCCACCTACGGCCTGTGGCTGCGGCTGTTGTGCCTGGTAGTGCTGATCGGCGCCGCGGTGGCGTGGGGCCTGCGCGACGGCCGCGCCGACCGGCGGGCCAACCCGAACCCGGAACGCGGCGCCGATCTGACGATCCTGTGGCTGCAGGCGGCGGTGGTGGGCGGTATCGCCTGCGGCCTGGTGTCGTGGGTGCTGGATTTCCTGCCGAAGGTCGATCTCGGCGACGCCGGCCTGCTGTTCGAGGCCACCGCCGCCTCCGCCTTCATCGTCCTGCTGATCTTCGTTCCGGCGCTGATCGGCGTGGCCCTGGGCCGGATGCTCGCACGGCGCGAACACGACCGCCCCGCCTCGGCAGGCAAGCTCACCCCGGCCGGTACTCCGGCCTGATCCCTGGCTCCGCGCCGCTCACAGCAGGATGGCGCCGCCTCCGGTGTTACCGGCGCCGGCCACCGCGGAGTATGCCGCCGCGAGCAACGCCGGATCGGGGCCTTCCAGGCGGCCGGGTTTGGCGAGACCGTCCAGCACGACGAAACGCAGTACGCCGGAACGGGTCTTCTTGTCGGTCTGCATACCCTCCAGCAGTTGGGGGAGGGCATCGGGATCGTAGGTGGTGGGCAGCCCCACGCTTTCCAGGATGGCACGGTGCCGGTCGGCGGTGGCGTCGTCCAGACGGCCGGCCAGGCGGCCCAGTTCGGCGGCGAAGACCAGGCCCACCGAGACGGCCGCGCCGTGGCGCCAGCGGTAGCGTTCCCGGCGTTCGATGGCATGGCCCAGGGTGTGGCCGTAGTTGAGGATCTCGCGCAGCGCCGATTCCTTCAGATCGGCGGCGACCACCTCGGCCTTGACCGCGACCGCGCGCCGGATCAGTTCCGGCAGCACCTCGCCGGTCGGGTCGAGCGCGGCCTGTGGATCGCGTTCGATCAGGTCCAGGATCACCGGGTCGGCGATGAAACCGGCCTTGATGATCTCGGCCATTCCGGCGACGATCTCGTTGCGCGGCACGGTTTCCAGCGTCACCAGATCCACCAGCACCGCCGACGGCTCGTGGAAGCAGCCCACCAGGTTCTTCCCGGCCTCGGTGTTGATACCGGTCTTACCGCCCACCGCCGCGTCCACCATCGCCAGCAGCGTGGTCGGTACGTGCACGATCTTCACCCCGCGCATCCACGTCGCGGCGACGAAACCGGCGAGATCGGTGGCCGCGCCACCGCCCAGGCTCACCACCACATCGTTGCGGGTCAGGCCGATCCGGCCCAGCACCTCCCAGCAGAAACCCGCCACCGCGAGTTCCTTACCGGCTTCCGCGTCGGGGATCTCGATCCGGTGCGCGTCGAGTCCGGCCTCGGCCAGGGTCGCGCGCACGACCTCGGCGGTTTCGACCAGCGACGGCTGATGGAAGAGGGCGACGGTGCGCACCCCACCGGCACCGGTCACGACCTCGACCAGATCACCGAGCAGACCGCGGCCGATGATCACCGGGTAGGGCTGGGCGGTGCGGACCTCGATACGCGTCGGTTCTGTCACCTGGGCTGCTCCGTTCCTGTCTGTGCCTGCTCGGCCTGTTCACGTTGTTGTCTGCGGGCCCGCGCACGCCGGGCCCGTGCCCGCCGGGAGCGGCCGGGGGTGCGCAAACCGTCGGCACCGGCGGCCGGCTCGGAACCCGGCTGCCGGTCGTGCTCGGTACCTGTTTCCGTCCGGGCTGTGCCGGAGCTTCCCCCGGCAGGCTTCCCGGCCGCGGTAGCTCCGGATACCGTCCGCGCCTCGGCGACGCCATGAGCGTTCGGCACCGACGCGTCGGCCGTCGCCGGTGCCGCTACGTTCGGCTGGCCGGCGGCTGCCCGGCGAGCCCTCGCCCGAGCCCGCCGCCGTGCCCGCGAACGGCTGGTGCGCTGCGGCGGCGAGGCGCCGGTACGACCCTTCTCCGTGGTTTCCGGCAGTACCGACTCCAAGGCGAGTTTCGCCATGATCGCGCGAACCACGCGGCCCGGGCTGCGCCCGTCGGTGCGCACCCGCACCGACGCGACCTCCCGGTACAGCGGACGTCGGATCCGCATGAGTTCGCGGTATTTCGTCCCCGGATCGGCGCCGCCGAGCAGCGGCCGGTTGTTCGTGGCGCCGGTGCGGCGCAGGCCCTCGGCGATGCTGATCTCCAGGTACACCACCGTCCGGTCGCGCAGCAGTGCCCGGGTGTTCGCCGACAGGATGGCGCCGCCGCCGAGGGAGACCACGCCCCGCTGGGTGCGCAGAGCCCGGCCGACCACTTCTTCCTCGAGCCGGCGGAATTCCGGTTCACCGTCGGTGGTGAAGATCTCGGGAATACTGCGGCCGGCTCTCTCCTCGATCCCGGCGTCGGTGTCGTACAGGTCGACACCCAGCTCACGGGCCAGTTTCCGGCCGATGGTCGTCTTTCCCGCGCCGGGCGGGCCGATCAGCACCACCCGCGGGCTGTGCGGATCGGTCTGCACGATCATTACGCCGGGTCGGCGACGTGTTCGCCCGGGTTCAGGTGCGGGCGACCGCTGATCCGCTTCACGTAGCCGTCGAGGTTGCTCACGGTTTCGGCCACCGAATCGCCGCCGAACTTCTCCAGCGCCGCCTGCGCCACCACCAGCGCCACCATGGATTCGGCGACCACCCCGGCCGCCGGAACCGCGCATACATCGGAGCGCTGGTGGATCGCCGCGGCCTCCGCGCCGGTGGACATATCGATGGTGGCCAGCGCGCGCGGCACGGTGGAAATGGGTTTCATCGCCGCCCGCACCCGCAGCGCCTCGCCGTTGGTCATCCCGCCCTCGAGGCCACCCGCGCGATTGGTCGAGCGCAGGACCCCGTCGGGACCCGGCCGCATTTCGTCGTGTGCTTGGCTGCCCCGCCGCCGCGCGGTTTCGAAACCGTCGCCGACCTCGACGCCCTTGATCGCCTGGATCCCCATGAGGGCCCCCGCGAGCCGCGCGTCGAGCCGGTTCTCGCCGCTGGTGAACGAACCCAGGCCGATGGGCAGCCCGGCCACGACCACCTCCACGACACCGCCCAGGGTGTCGCCGTCCTTCTTCGCGGCCTCGATCTCGGCGATCATGGCCGCTTCGGCGGTGGAATCGAAGGCCCGCACCGGGCTTTCGTCGATCGCGGCCAGATCGGCGGCCGCGGGAACCACACCGGTGGTGTTCGCCGCGGTACCGATGGAGACCACATGCGAGATCACCTCGACCCCGAGCGCCTGGCGCAGGAAGGCCCGCGCGACCGTGCCCGCCGCGACCCGCGCCGCCGTCTCCCGCGCACTCGCCCGTTCCAGTACCGGGCGGGCGTCTTCGAACCCGTATTTGAGCATCCCGGAGTAATCGGCATGGCCGGGGCGCGGCCTGGTCAGCGGGGCGTTGCGGGCGAGATCGGCGAGTTCGGCCTCGTCGACCGGGTCGGCCGACATCACGGTGGTCCATTTCGGCCATTCCGAATTGGCGATCTCGATGGCGACCGGTCCGCCCATGGTGCGGCCGTGCCGGACCCCGCCGAGCACGGTGACCTTGTCGGCTTCGAACTTCATCCGGGCGCCGCGGCCGTAACCGAGCCGGCGGCGCGCCAGCTGTGCGGAGATCTCCGCCGAGGTCACCTCGACTCCGGCGACCATTCCCTCCAGGAGGGCGACGAGAGCGGGTCCGTGAGATTCTCCAGCAGTTATCCAGCGCAGCACGCCGACCATCTTCCCATGTCGGCGCCGCGGCCGGGGCAGGCGGTCGGCCGTGCTCACCGGGCCCGCCGCCGGGCGCCGCGCGCGATTGCCGGGTGATCACCACAGGGCCAGTCCCAGAAGTGTCGCGGCACACATCGAGGGCCCGTGTGGTACCGCGGCGTACCGGCCGCCTGGGCCACGTGCCCGGGCCGGTACGTCCGGTTCCGCTGTAGGCCATGCGGTCCGGCGCGGCAGCCTCGCGGCGTGCGAGGCGAGCAGCAGGCCGATTCCGGCCGCCGCGGTGAACAGCGGCGCCGCGAGCGCCGACCACAGCCAGGCCCCGCCGCCGCCGAGCGCCGCCGCGGCGCCCAGGCCCACGGCCAGTTTCACATCGCCCGCGCCCAGCGCCGCCGGCCACAGCAGATGTATCACCAGGTAGGGGAGCGTCAGCAGCGCCGCGCCCCGGACCGCGACCCCGAACTGCCCGGATATCGCCGCATAGGCCAGTACGCTCACCGCTCCGGTGAGCGTGAGCGGATTCGGCAGCCGCCGGGTGCGGATATCGCAGCGGCTGAGCACACCGCACCATCCGGCCAATACCAGGAAAACGAATGTCGTCACGCGGTTCACGATTCCGCCGGAACCGGCTCCGCGGCGGGCGCCGCCGCGATTTGTGGACAATCGCGGCGATACCCCGGAACTGTGGATACCCTGCGTTTCGGACCGTGCCCGCTGGGCTCGTCCCGGCCGGGCCCTGTGTTTCGCGCGCCGTCCGGCGGTACTTTTGTCGCATGTCTGCTGATGCCGGCCGTGACCCGCTGGTCCGGCCCGATTACGCCGCGCGGCGGGGCCTGCTGCGCAACCTGCTGGTCGAGAACGAGATCGACGGCCTGCTGGTCACCGATCTGGTGAACATCCGCTATCTGACGGGTTTCACCGGCTCCAATGCCGCGCTGCTGGTGCATTCGTGGGATACCGCGGACGCCGAAGAGCGCACGGTGATCGCGACCGACGGCCGCTACGACACCCAGGTCGCCGAACAGGTTCCCGACCTCCGGGCCGAAATCGCCCGCGCGGTCGCCCGGCGTGTCGTCGAACTGGCAGGTGAATGGCAGTTCGGCCGGCTCGGCTTCGAAAGCCATATTGTCACCGTCGAACAGCACCGCGCCCTCGCCGAACTCGGTACCGGCCTCGATTTCGTCGCCACCCCCGGGCTGATCGAGCAATTGCGGATGGTCAAGGACGACTACGAAGTCGACCGGCTGCGCGCGGCGTGCGCGGTCGGTGACGAGGCGCTGGCCGCGCTGCTCGAGACCGGGAAACTGCGGCCGGGGCGCACGGAACGGCAGGTCGCCCGGGATCTCGAATGGGCCATGTTCGAGCGCGGCGCCGCCGGAATCGCCTTCGAGACCATCGTCGCCGCCGGGTCGAACTCCGCCATTCCGCATCACCGGCCCACCGACGCCGTGCTCAGCACCGGCGATTTCGTGAAGATAGATTTCGGGGCCGTCGTGGGCGGCTACCACTCGGATATGACGCGGACCTTCGTCCTCGGACCGCCCGCCGACTGGCAGCGCGACGTCTACGACCTGGTGCACGCCGCGCAACGCGCCGGACGGGAGGCGCTGCGCCCCGGTATCCCGTGCGCCGATGTGGACGCCGCCGCCCGGGAGGTCATCGCCGCCGCCGGGCACGGGTCGCTGTTCGTGCACGGGCTCGGCCACGGGGTGGGCCTGCGCATCCACGAAGCGCCCGGCATCGCGAAAACGGGCACGGGTACACTGCTGTCTGGCGTGGCGGTGACCGTCGAACCAGGTGTGTACTTTCCCGGCCGCGGCGGGGTCCGGATCGAGGACACGCTCGTGGTGCGCGAAGGGGGCCCGGAACTGCTCACCAACACCAGCAAAGACCTGACCGTCGTCGGATGACGCCGGTCGCCCGAGAACCGAGGAGACCCGAACACCGTGGCGGACACCAGCGACTTCAAGAACGGCCTCGTGCTGAAGATCGACGGGAATCTCCAGCAGATCGTCGAATTCCAGCACGTCAAGCCGGGTAAAGGTCCCGCCTTCGTGCGCACCAAACTGAAGAACGTGCTGTCCGGCAAGATCGTCGACAAAACCTTCAACGCCGGGGTGAAGGTGGAGACCGCCACGGTCGACCGCCGGGATATGACCTACCTGTACCACGACGGTTCGGATTACGTCTTCATGGACGGCGAGACCTTCGATCAGCTCTCCATCGCCGAGGCCACCATCGGCGAGCAGGCCCGCTTCCTGCTGGAGAACATGACCGTGCAGGTCGCCATGCACGAGGGCGCGCCGCTGTACGTGGAGTTGCCGGTGACCGCCGAGCTCGAGGTCACCCACACCGATATCGGCCTGCAGGGCGACCGCTCCACCGGTGGCACCAAACCGGCCACCGTGGAGACCGGCGCCGAGGTGCAGGTCCCGCTGTTCATCAACACCGGCGACAAACTCCGTATCGATACCCGCGACGGCAGCTACCTGGGCCGAGTCAACTCCTGACCGTGGCCGACCAGCCCGCGGACAAGAAATCCGCCTACAAGAAACTCGGCGCCCGCCACAAGGCCCGCCGCCGGGCCGTGGACCTGCTGTTCGAGGCCGAGGCCCGCGATGTCGACCCGGCCGATCTGGCCGACGAACGGTCCGAACTCGCCGCCCGTGATCAGGCGGTCGCGCCGGTGCACGCCTACACCCGGACCTTGGTGGACGGTATCGCCGAGGAACTCGACCGGGTCGACGGCACCATCGAGTCCTATCTGCAGGATTGGACGCTGGGCCGGCTGCCCGCCGTCGACCGGGCGATCTTGCGCGTCGCGGTGTGGGAGCTGCTGTACGCCACCGATGTTCCGCCGATCGTGGCCGTGGACGAGGCGGTGGAGCTGGCCAAGGAGCTGTCCACCGACGATTCCCCGGGCTTCGTCAACGGTGTGCTGGGTCAAGTGGTGCTGGTAGCCCCGCAGATCCGGGCCGCCGCGGCGGCCGGTCGCACCGAACCGGAAACGGACGGCTGACGTTGCGCAAGTATCTCGTAGTGGCAATACGTACCGCCGCCTACGATCCGGCGGTGGCGCAACCGCACCGGGAGTTCCTGGGCGCTCTGCGCGCCGAGGGCATGCTTCAGGAGTCCGGCCCCTTCACCGACGGCACCGGGGGCGCTTATATCGTGCTCGCCGATTCCCGCGCGGCGGCGGAAGCGCGCGTATTCACCGATCCTCTGCACACCTCCGGGTCGTGCGAATTGACGGTGCACGAATGGGAGATAACGGGCTGATCCGCCGCTGTGCGATCGCTTGTTCCCACACTCGCCGGCCGTTGTGGCCGAGACCCGATCCGTACTGCCGGGCCGCCGGGCTCGTCATAAGGGATCGCGGGTGGACCGACCCCGTGCGATGAGAGGACGATAGGGTAATTCTCGCAACGTCCTTGATGTAGAGGAGCGCGGACGATGACCGAGCACGCCGCTGTCCTGCCGGTGGGTGGTTGTACCGCCGGGCAGGCCTGGGAAATCTTCGACAGCCTTCCGGCGGCTCCGGTGAACGAGGTGACCACCGGCCGCTGGCGCGGCGAAGAACTGCCCACCGGCCATCCGATGGACGGCACGCTGTCCGAATCGGGTTGGTACGGAAAGCAGTTCGACGCCCCCGATCAGGTGCACCCGCTGCTGTTCACCGATGAGCGGGGCACCGTTTTCGCGGTCGACCCGCGCCGGGTGCCGCTGTCGCTGGCCGGTAAGTTCCCGGCGCACTGGTTGCGGCCCGTGCGGAACAGGTTGCGTACCGTCGCCCCGCTGCTGCGAACCCGGAAACCGACGGCGCGCCTACGCGATATCGAGTACCGGGGTGTGGTGAGTGCGGCCATGGTCTACGACCACCTGCCCATCATCGATCATTTCCGGCGGGTCGACGAGGAGACCCTGCTCGGGGTGATGGATATGCGCGGGATGGCCGAACCCTACTTCTTCGTGCTGCGGCGCTGACTACGGCTGCCCGGCCGCGGAGCCGGTCGGCGCGCTGCCACGCAGCTATGCGGTAGCGGCCGGCCGCAGGATCACCTTGCCCAGCGGGCGCCGCGACTCCACCAGTTCGTGTCCGCGGGCGGCTTGATCGAGCGGCAGGGTGGTTTCGACCGGCGACGCCAGCGCGGGCACCCGGGCGAGGATATCGGTCCGGGCGCCGTCCGCCCGCTGCTGCCAGGCCGGACCGGCGCACGCGGTGAGCGTGAGGCCGCCCGGAATCAGCTCGGCCGCCGATACCTGCGCTGGGGCACCGGAGAGCCAGCCGTAACTCAGCATCCGGCCCGATCCGGGAGTCATGGCCGGGAGAAGCGCCGCCGCCGAGGTGCCGCCGATGGAATCGAAGACGACATCGACGGTGCCCGGCGCACGCTCGGCGAGCTCGTCGGTCCACCCTTCGTTACGGTGGTCGATGACCAGATCGGCGCCCAGCGCACGCGCGTGCTCGATCTTGGCGGGGCCGCCCGCGGTGGCGATCACTCGTGCCGCACCGAACTCCCGGGCCAGCTGGATCAGATAGCTGCCCACTCCGGTCGCCGCGGCCTCGACCACGACCGTCTCCGACCCGGTCAGCTTCGCCGTATTCAGCAGGGTCAACGCGATCGAACCGCTCATGATCGCAGCGGCCGCGTCCTCGGCGGATACCTCGTCCGGGATGAGTGTCGCGTTCTGCGCCGGCGCGCAGACGAACTCGGCATAGGACCCGGACCCGTCGGTGGAGACCACTACGCGCCGGCCCACGAGATCGGCCGCGATACCGGCGCCCACCTCGACGACTTCCCCGGCAGCCTGGAAGCCGAAGATCACCGGCGGCGGCGTGGCCATGGGGAAGGCGCCGGCGCGCAGCTGGGTTTCGGGGTAGAGGACGGGGATCGCGGCGGCGCGGATCAGGATTTCTCCGGCGGCCGGGCGCGGTCGTGGGACCTCGCGCGCCACCAGGACCTCGGGTCCGCCGGTACCCGTCATTACGATTGCCTGCATTGGAACTCCATAACTTGACTGATGGTCCACTTATTGCATGTAAAGATATGGACCGTCGGTCAACTTGTCAACGAAGGTGGTGCCATGCCCCCCGCGAAGGAACGCGCGGACGCAGCCCGCAACCGGCGCGCCATCCTCGACGCGACCGCCGCCCTGCTCGCCGAACACGGTGCCGAGGGCGTCACCATGGACCGGGTCGCGGCCGCCGCGGGGGTGGGGAAGGGGACCATCTTCCATCGCTTCGGCAGCCGCGCCGGGCTACTGCACGAGATGGTCGCCGAACGGGCGCTGGCCTTGCGGGCGCGGGTGGCCGAAGGCCCGCCGCCGCTGGGACCGGGGGCTCCGGCGGCCGACCGGCTGGGTGCCTTTCTCGCGGCCATGGCCGGTCTGGTCGTCGACAATCTGGAGCTGATGGCGATCCTGCGGGCCGAGCCGCCGCATCCACGTACCGAGGAATTGCACCGGTTCTGGCGGGAGCATATGACGAACCTGCTCGCGCAGGTGCGGCCGGACCTGGACGCCGAAACGGTCGGCCGGTTGCTGCTGGATGCACTGGCCGGCGCGACCGTGTCCGAGCTGGCCCGTGCGGGTGAAACCGATCGATTGCTGGCGGCGGTACGGGAACTGGTGGATTCGGTATTACACGCCCGGTAGGAGTTCCGGCGCGCTCAGCGCACTCCGTGCGGACGGAACTGGATGCTGATCCGCGGGCCGGTCACCTGCCGCGATTTCGGCACGGCGTGTTCCCAGGTGCGCTGGCACGACCCGCCCATGACGAACAGGTCGCCGTGACCCGGCCGGAAACGCAGGCTCGGTCCGCCCGCGCGCGGCCGCAGGAGTAGCGGCCGGGGGGCGCCCAGCGTGAGGATGGCGACCATGGTGTCGTGTACGGCGCCGCGCCCCAGGGTGTCGCCGTGCCAGGCCACGCTGTCGCGGCCGTCGCGGTAGTAGCACAGCCCGGCGGTGGTGAACCCTTCGCCGAGTTCCGCCCGGTAATGGTCGCTCAACGCGTTGCGAGCCTCGGCGAGGACGGGATCCGGCAGCGTCGAAGTTTCGCCGTAGAAACACAGCAGCCGCGGTACCTCCACGACGCGGTCGTACATCGGCCGCTGCTCGGCGCGCCACGGTACCGCCGTGACGAGGCGGTCGAAGAGTTCGTCGGCGCCCCGCAGCCAGCCGGGGCGCAGATCCACCCAGGCGCCCGCGCTGAGATGAGTCCGGCGGATTCCCGTCAGCGGTTCCAGCTCGATCGCGCCGAAGCCGTCGAGCAGTGATCGTTGCAGAGGTGCCGGCATGAGATCAGCTTAGCGAACCGCCGAACATACGTTCGATAATGCCGAGGGCTGCCGGCCCGGCTGCCGTGCCGCGGGCGGTCGTCGCCACGAGGGCTGTATCGCTGGGCGGCGGTCGCTTCACCCGGCAGTTCGGTGTCGGGGAACCGGCTCCGTGCGGCGCCGGGTTCCGGGCGCCTCGATCGGGCGAGTCGAAATCGCGCACGCCCGGCGTCGGCCGTCGCCGCCGGTCACGCCCGGGTTCGCTGCCGCGGAAACCGGCATTGCCCGACGCGGCGTCCGCTGCCGGCTGCTCAGGGGTCATCGAAGCGCGCCACTTCGCGTCCGCCGTTCTGTGCCGGGAGGTATCAGCGTCGGCGCAGGATGTCGTGGGCGACGGCGACGGCCGCGTCGAAACATTCGTCGTCGGACAGGGGAAGGTCGCCCATCATCGCGGTACTCCAGCTGATGGCGAGCAGGGCCTGGCGGGCGTGGAAGACATCCAGGGGTGCGTGCTCGGGTTCGGTCATCAGATCGGCGATCAGCCGGAACTGATAGCGCAGGCTGACTCCGAAACCCAGCTCCCGGAAGGCCGGCTGGTTCTCGTGCATGAACCGCACCATGTCGCGGCCGGTGTTGTGCAGCAGGGCGCCGTAGCGGTCGAGGATTTCGGCGGCGCGCGCCGGGCCGGGCGGCGTGTTCCCGGCCCAGGTGATCAATTCGTCGATACCGCGCCGGACGTCGTCGGAGAGGCTGGCGACGATATCTTCCTTCGTCCGGAAGTGGTAGTACAGCGCGGCTTTGGTGACACCGAGGTGTTCGGCGATCTGGCGCAGCGAGGTCTTCTCGTAGCCCTGTTCGGAGAACAGTTCCATCGCCACCGCCCGGATGCGGTCACGGGTATCGCTGCGCCGGGCGGCCAACGGCTTCTCCTCGGGATCGACGGTCTGCGGCAGGAGCCTACTGGGGGCGCTGTCCCGAAGCTCGTCCCGTGATCTTTTGCGGCGCATATTCTCGCCGCCGGTGCGAAGAGGTGGTTAACTAGCCGGGCGGCAAGTAAGTAAAGCCAGGAGGTTCAGGATGACCGAATTGCCCGCCCCGATCCCCACCGCCGGCGTCGCGATGACCGCTCTCGGGGTCGCGCTGGTCCGGGTCCGCGAAACCGCGCGGCCCGACCGTTTGTACGCCGATCCGCTGGCCGAGGCTTTCGTCGCCGCCGCCCGTCCCGCCTTCGACGAAGAGCGCTGGTCGCGCCTGGTGGAACTGGCCGGCCAGTTCTACGACGGCCGCACGCTCGCGGTGAAAGGCGTCGACGATCACATCCGGGAAGCCGTCGCGGCCGGGTGCGCGCAGATCGTCCTGCTCGGCGCCGGCCTCGACACCCGGGCATTCCGGCTCGACCTCCCGCGCGGCATCGCGTTCTTCGAGGTAGACCTGCCCGAACTGTTCGCCTTCAAGGAACCTGTCCTGGCCGCCCACCGGGCGCAGCCCGTGTGCACGCGCCATGTGGTGGCGGCGGATCTACGGGGCGATTGGGACCGGGTTCTGTCGGCACAGGGTTTCCGCACCGACCTACCGACGGCGTGGATCGACGAGGGGGTACTCGGCTACCTCCCGCGAGTGGACGCCTATGCGGTGGCAGCCGTCGCGACCCGGCTCTCCGCGCCCGGCAGCCGGTTCGGGCTCGGGCGTTTCCAGGTCGCCGCGGCCGAACCCCGCTACCGCGCACTGCGCGAACTCGTCCAGGAGGCCCCGGGGGAGCGGCCGGTGAACGGGCTCGGTCCCGACGGGGAATCGTGGTTCGCCGCGCACGGCTGGCAGACCTCCTTCCGCGCCTGGGATGATCTCGTCGCTCCCTACGGGCGGCCGGGGGCCATGGGTGGAGACCCCACTGTCGGGCATGTCCTGGCTGTCCGGGAATGACTGCACCCCGGCGCGGTAACCGTCCTCACACCGCACGCGCCTCCCTGTGAGAGTGGCGGCGCTCACAGGTTGTTCAGCGCCCTCACCTGGTGAAAAGTGCCGTTTGCGGGCTGATAGGCTGCTCGGCGTAAGACATCCTTTAACGGACCGTCCGGTGAGGCGGGGAAGGAGGTCGGCATGGCTGTGCCCGAAGAACGGGCCACCACGTCCGGCGCTGCCGAGGCGGTGCCACCCGTTGAGCGGCATACGCCGGAATGGGTGGCGGCGGGACGGGAACTGTTGTCCCCCTCCGATGTCGGCCGGACCATCGCGCGGATCGCGCATCAGATCATCGAACGCACCGCCCTCGATTCGGGCGAGCCCGCGACGCCTCGCGTGGTGTTGATCGGGATCCCGACCCGGGGCACCACGCTCGCGGCGCGGCTCACCGACAAGATCGAGGAATTCTCCGGTGTACGCCCGGCGCTCGGCTCTCTCGATATCACGCTCTACCGCGACGACCTGCGCAGCAAACCGCATCGTCCGCTGGAGCGCACCTCGGTGCCCGAGGGCGGGGTCGAAGACGCGCTGGTCGTCCTGGTCGACGATGTGCTCTTCTCCGGCCGCACCGTCCGTTCCGCGCTCGACGCCCTGCGGGATCTGGGCCGCCCGCGGGCCGTGCAGCTCGCGGTACTCGTCGACCGGGGGCACCGGGAACTGCCGATCCGCGCGGATTTCGTGGGTAAGAACGTGCCCACCGCGCGCACCGAGGATGTTTCGGTGCTGCTGAGCGAACAGGACGGCCGCGACGGCGTCTTCCTGCATCAGGGGGAGGGACAGTGAGACATCTGCTGACGGTCACCGATCTGGACCTCGACGCGGCCACCGCGCTGCTCGACGAGGCGGAACGGTTCGAACAAGCACTGCTGGGCCGGGAGGTCCGCAAACTGCCCACCCTGCGCGGGCGCACGGTGATGACGGTGTTCTTCGAGAACTCCACCCGGACCCGGGTCTCGTTCGAGGTCGCCGGGAAATGGATGAGCGCCGACGTGATCAATGTGAGCGCGAGCAGTTCGTCGGTGGCCAAGGGGGAATCGCTGCGCGATACCGCGCTCACCCTGCACGCCGCCGGTGCCGACGCGCTCATCGTGCGCCATCCCGCCTCGGGTGCGGCGCATCAGATCGCGCACTGGTTCGAGGGCTGGTCGCGACGGTCGGGCAGTGCGGTGCCGGCGGTGATCAACGCCGGTGACGGTATGCACGAACACCCCACCCAAGCCCTGCTCGACGCCCTCACGCTGCGGCAGCGGCTCGGCGATATCGCCGGGCGGCGCGTGGTGATCGTCGGCGATATCCTGCACAGCCGGGTCGCCCGGTCCAATGCCTTCCTGCTGTCCACGCTGGGCGCGGAAGTGGTGCTGGTGGCGCCGCGCACGCTGCTGCCGGTGGGGGTCGAGGACTGGCCGGTGCGGGTGTCGGTGGATCTGGATTCCGAGCTGCCCGGCGCCGACGCCGTGCTCATGCTGCGGGTTCAGGCGGAACGGATGAACGGCGGGTTCTTCCCGTCGGCGCGGGAGTACGCGGTGCGTTACGGGCTGTCCGAGCGGCGGGTCGGGCTGCTCGACGAGCACGCCGTGGTACTGCACCCGGGCCCGATGCTGCGCGGTATGGAGATCGCTTCCTCGGTAGCGGATTCGCCGCGCGCCGCCGTATTGCAACAGGTGACGAATGGAGTCCACATGCGTATGGCGGTGCTGTTCCGCCTGCTGGTCGGTGTGCAGGAGGCCGCGGCGTGAGCGCGTCAGGCCCGGAGGAGGCAGCGCAGCGTAACCACGGAGGGCCCGCGCGCACGCCCGATGGACACAGCGTGAGCGCGTCAGGCCCGGAGGAGGCAGCGCAGCGTAACCACGGAGGGCCCGCGCGCACGCCCGATGGACACAGCGTGAGCGTGAGCGGGAGCGGGAATGCCGGTGCTGCCACCGTTCTGATCACCGGGGTGCGGCTCTACGGCGAGGGTGATCCGGTCGATGTGCTGATCGCCGATGGGGTGATCCGGGAGATCGGGCCCGAGTTGAGCGCCGACGGTGCCGAGGTCGTCGCCGCCGACGGACAGGTGCTGCTGCCCGGGTTCGTGGATCTGCACACCCATCTGCGGGAACCCGGCCGGGAAGACACCGAGACCATCGAATCCGGTTCCGCCGCCGCGGCGCTCGGTGGGTATACGGCCGTTTTCGCCATGGCCAATACCGCACCCGTCGCCGATACCCAGGTGATCACCGATCACGTGTGGCGGCGTGGCCGGGAGGTCGGGCTCGTGGATGTGTATCCGGTGGGCGCGGTGACGGTCGGGCTCGCAGGTGAGCAGCTCGCCGAAATGGGCACCATGGCATCCGGCGCGAGTGCGGTCCGGATGTTCTCCGACGACGGGCACTGCGTCCACGACCCGCTCATCATGCGGCGGGCGCTGGAGTACGCGCGGTCGCTGGACGTACTGATCGCCCAGCACGCGGAGGAGCCGCGGCTGACCCGGGGCGCGGTCGCGCACGAGGGCCCGACGGCGGCCCGGCTGGGCCTCGCGGGCTGGCCGCGGGCCGCGGAGGAATCCATCGTGGCCCGGGACGCGCTGCTCGCCCGGGACGCCGGTGCGCGGGTACATATCTGTCACGCGTCGACCGCGGGCACGGTCGAGCTGGTGAAATGGGCCAAGGATCAGGGGATCGCGATCACCGCCGAGGTCACGCCGCATCACCTGCTGCTCACCGATGCCCGGCTGGAAACCTATGACGCGGTGAACAAGGTGAACCCACCCCTGCGCGAGGGCTCCGATACCGAGGCGCTGCGGCAGGCGCTGGCCGCCGGGATCGTCGACTGCGTCGCCACCGACCACGCGCCGCACGCCGAACAGGACAAATGCTGCGAATTCGCGGCGGCCCGCCCCGGCATGCTCGGGCTGCAAACCGCGCTGTCGATCGTGGTGGAGACCATGGTGCGGCCCGGGCTGCTGGATTGGCGCGGCGTGGCGCGGGTGATGAGCGAACGCCCGGCCGAGATCGTCGGCCTCGACGATCAGGGTCGCCCGATCGAGGTGGGCGAACCGGCCAACCTCGTCGTGGTGGACCCCGACGCGACCTGGACGGTCGCGGGCGAGCAGCTGGCGAGTATCGCGAGCAATACGCCCTTTCAGTCGATGACGCTGCCCGGACGGGTGACCACGACACTGTTGCGTGGCCGGATCACCGCGCGCGACGGTATCGCCGCCGCACCGGGCTCACTGGTGGGAGGCCGCTGATGGAACGGACGCTCTGGGTAGTCCTGTGCGTGCTGCTGTGGGCGCTGGCGGTCTTCTTGATGTACCGGGGCTGGCGTAATCGCGCGGCCCGGCAGCAGGACCGGATCGGTGAGCTGCCGCCGGTACCGGCCGCGACCGGCGCCCGGATCCTGCCACCGACCACCGGCCTCTACCTGGGCAGCACCATGGCGCCGAGCTGGCAGGACCGGATAGCGGTCGGCGATCTGGGATACCGGGCGACAGCGGAACTGACCCGCTTCGAACAAGGGATCCTGCTGGACCGCGACGGCGCCACGCCGATCTGGATACCGGAGGACTCCATCACCGCCATCCGGACCGAACGCGGGCACGCGGGCAAGGTGATGACCGAGGGCGGCGTGCTGGTGATCCGCTGGACCCTGCCGACCGGAACCGAGATCGACACCGGGTTCCGCGGCGACGACAAAACGGTGTATCCGGCCTGGGCGCGGGCAACGACGGGAGATGACGAATGACGAATACGACAACAGCCGCGGCCCTGGTCCTCGAGGACGGGCGGGTCTTCCGCGGTACCGCCTACGGCGCGGTCGGACAGACCCTCGGCGAGGCAGTGTTCTGCACCGCCATGACCGGCTATCAGGAAACCCTCACCGATCCGAGTTACCACCGGCAGATCGTGGTGGCCACGGCCCCGCAGATCGGCAACACCGGCTGGAACGACGAGGACGACGAATCGCAGCGCATCTGGGTCGCCGGCTATGCCGTCCGCGACCCGGCCCGCCGCCACTCGAATTGGCGTGCCACCGGCACCCTGCCCGGGCAGCTGGAACAGCAGGACATCGTCGGGATCGCCGGGATCGACACCCGCGCGGTGGTGCGGCATCTGCGCAGCCGCGGGTCGATGAAGGCCGGGATCTTCTCCGGTCCGGCGCTGGCCGAGCCGGCCGAGCTGCTCGCCCGGGTCACCGGGCAGCCGTCGATGCTGGGTGCCGATCTGGCCGGTGAGGTCAGCACCGACGAGGTCTACACCGTCGAACCCGAGGGCGAGGCTCGGTTCACGGTGGTCGCGGTGGACCTGGGCATCAAATCCAACACTCCCCGGATGTTCGCCCAGCGGGGGATGCGGGTGCATGTGGTGCCGTCCTCGACGAGCCTGGACAAGATCCTGGAACTGCAGCCGGACGGCGCGTTCCTGTCCAACGGCCCGGGGGATCCGGCCACCGCCGATACCGCCGTCGCCCTCACCCAGGGCATCCTGGACCAGGGGCTGCCGCTGTTCGGTATCTGCTTCGGCAACCAGATTCTCGGCCGCGCGCTCGGCCGCGGCACCTACAAGATGAAGTTCGGGCACCGGGGGATCAACATCCCGGTCGTCGAACACGAAACGGGCCGCATCTCCATCACCGCGCAGAACCACGGGTTCGCGCTGGAAGGTGAGCGTGGCGAACAGTTCGACACCCCGTTCGGCAAGGCGGAGGTCAGCCACGTCTGCGCCAACGACGGCACGGTGGAAGGGGTGCGGCTGGTGGACGGCCGCGCCTTCTCCGTGCAATACCACCCGGAAGCGGCCGCCGGGCCCCATGACGCCGCGTACTTGTTCGACCGGTTCGCCGGTCTGATGAAGGGAGCCTGATGCCTCGCCGTACCGATCTCGAACATATTCTGGTCATCGGATCGGGCCCGATCGTCATCGGTCAGGCGTGCGAGTTCGATTACTCGGGCACCCAGGCCTGTCGCGTCCTGCGCTCGGAGGGCCTGCGCGTCTCGCTGGTGAACTCCAATCCGGCGACCATCATGACCGACCCGGAATTCGCCGACTCCACCTACGTGGAGCCGATCACGCCCGAATTCGTCGAAAAGGTCATCGAGAAGGAACGCCCCGATGCCCTGCTGGCCACCCTCGGCGGGCAGACCGCGCTGAACACCGCGGTCGCGCTGCACGAGCGCGGTGTGCTGGAGAAGTACGGGGTCGAACTGATCGGCGCCGATTTCGACGCTATCCAGCGCGGTGAGGACCGGCAGAAGTTCAAGGACATCGTCGCGAGCGTCGGCGGCGAGAGCGCCCGCTCACAGGTCTGCTACACCATGGACGAGGTCCGGGAGACCGTCGCCGACCTCGGTTTCCCCGTGGTCGTGCGGCCCTCGTTCACCATGGGCGGGCTCGGCTCCGGTATGGCCTACAACGACGAGGATCTGGACCGGATCGCCGGCGGCGGCCTGGCCGCCTCACCCACCGCGAACGTGCTCATCGAGGAATCCATCCTCGGCTGGAAGGAATACGAGCTCGAGCTGATGCGCGACGGTCGCGACAACGTCGTGATCGTCTGCTCCATCGAGAACGTGGACCCGATGGGGGTGCACACCGGTGATTCGATGACCGTGGCCCCCGCCCTGACCCTGACCGACCGCGAATATCAGAAGATGCGCGATCTGGGTATCGCGATCCTGCGTGAGGTCGGCGTGGACACCGGTGGCTGCAATATCCAGTTCGCGGTCAACCCCGCCGACGGCCGGCTCATCGTGATCGAGATGAATCCGCGCGTTTCGCGGTCCTCGGCACTGGCGTCGAAGGCCACCGGGTTCCCGATCGCCAAGATCGCGGCGAAACTGGCCATCGGCTACACCCTCGACGAAATCGTCAACGACATCACCAAGGAAACCCCGGCCTGTTTCGAACCCACCCTCGACTATGTGGTCGTGAAGGCACCGCGGTTCGCGTTCGAGAAGTTCCCCGGCGCCGACCCCACCCTCACCACCACCATGAAATCGGTGGGCGAGGCCATGTCGCTGGGCCGTAATTTCGCCGAAGCGCTGGGCAAGGTGCTGCGGTCCCTGGAAACCAAGGCCACCGGTTTCTGGACCGTCGAGGACGGGAAATGGGCGCCGGCCTCCGCGGAGCAGTCCGATATCGACGCCGCGATCAAGGCGATCCTGACCGATCTGCGCACCCCCACCGAGGGCCGCATCTACCAGGTCGAACGGGCCCTGCGGCTCGGCGCGAGCATCGAGTCCGTCGCCGAGGCCTCCGGAATCGACCCGTGGTTCGTCGCCGAGGTCGCCGGGCTGGTGGAGCTGCGCCGCGAACTCCTCGATACCCCGGTGCTCGACGAATCGCTGTTGCGCCGCGCCAAGTACCACGGCCTGTCCGACCGGCAGATCGCCGCACTGCGGCCCGAACTGGCCGGCGAGGGCGGCGTGCGCGCGCTGCGGCACCGGCTCGGCGTACGCCCGGTGTTCAAAACGGTGGACACCTGCGCCGCCGAATTCGAGGCGAAGACGCCGTACCACTATTCGGCCTACGAACTCGATCCCGAGGCCGAAAGCGAGGTGGCCCCGCAGCCCGACCGGGAAAAGGTGATCATTCTCGGTTCCGGCCCGAACCGCATCGGGCAGGGCATCGAATTCGACTACTCCTGTGTGCACGCCGCGCAGACGCTGTCGGCCGCGGGCTACGAGACCGTGATGGTCAACTGCAACCCGGAGACCGTCTCCACCGACTACGACACCGCCGATCGTCTCTACTTCGAACCGCTCACCTTCGAAGACGTGCTCGAGGTGTACCAGGCGGAGTCCGATTCCGGCACGGTCGCCGGGGTGATCGTCCAGCTCGGCGGGCAGACCCCGCTGGGCCTGGCGCAGCGGCTCACCGAAGCCGGGGTCCCGGTGGTCGGCACCAGTGCCGCCGCCATCGACCTGGCCGAGGACCGCGGGGAGTTCGGTGACGTCCTGGTCGCGGCCGGCCTGCCCGCCCCCAAATACGGCACGGCCACCACCTTCGAACAGGCCCGCAAGATCGCCGCCGAGATCGGCTACCCGGTCCTGGTGCGGCCGTCCTATGTGCTCGGCGGTCGGGGGATGGAAATCGTCTACGACGAAGACTCGCTCGAGGGCTATATCTCCCGCGCGACCGAACTCAGCCCCGAACACCCGGTCCTGGTGGACCGCTTCCTCGAAGACGCCATCGAAATCGACGTCGACGCCCTCTGCGACGGCAACGAGGTGTTCCTCGGGGGCGTTATGGAACATATCGAGGAAGCCGGTATCCACTCCGGTGACTCCGCCTGCGCGTTGCCCCCGATCACCCTGGGCCGCAGCGATATCGAGGCCGTACGCCGCTCCACCGCCGCGCTGGCCGAGGGCATCGGCGTCAAGGGCCTGCTGAATGTGCAGTACGCGCTCAAAGACGATGTCCTCTACGTCCTCGAGGCCAACCCGCGCGCCAGCCGCACGGTCCCGTTCGTCTCCAAGGCCACCGCGGTACCGCTGGCCAAGGCGGCGGCCCGGATCATGCTGGGCGCCACCATCGCCGAACTCCGCGCCGAAGGCATGCTGCCCGAAGGTGACGGCGGGCACGTACCGCTCGACGCGCCGGTCGCGGTCAAAGAGGCGGTGCTGCAGTTCCACCGGTTCCGCGGTCCCGACGGCAGCCAGGTCGATTCGCTGCTCTCCCCGGAAATGAAATCCACCGGCGAGGTCATGGGCATCGACGCCGATTTCGGCACCGCGTTCGCCAAGAGCCAGACCGCGGCCTACGGTTCGCTGCCCACCGAGGGCACCGTATTCGTATCGATCGCCAACCGCGACAAACGGGCCATGGTCTTCCCGGTGAAACGGCTGCACGACCTCGGCTTCCGCATCCTCGCCACCGCGGGTACCGCGGAAATGCTGCGCCGCAACGGTATTCCCTGCGAACAGGTGCGCAAGCATTCCGACCCGGTACCCGCGGCCAACGGAAGCGAGCCACCGGAAGCATCCATCGTGGAGCAGATCCGCGACGGCGAAGTCGATATGGTCTTCAACACGCCCTACGGCAACTCCGGGCCCCGCGTGGACGGCTACGAGATCCGCAGCGCCGCGGTGAGCCAGAACATCCCCTGCATCACCACCGTGCAGGGCGCCGCAGCGGCCGTCCAGGGCATCGAGGCCAGTATCGCCGGCGGCCTGGGCGTACGGTCCCTGCAGGAACTGCATTCGGCCCTGCGTGGCTGAGGACGCGGCGATGACGACCACCTTCGGAGCGCGCCTGGCCGCGGCCCGGCGCACACACGGGCCGATCTGCGTCGGGATCGACCCGCATCCCGCGCTGCTCGAATCCTGGGGCCTGCCGGACGACGCGAACGGCCTGGAAACGTTCGCCGAGATCTGCGTGGAAGCCTTCGACGGAGTGGCGGCGGTGGTGAAACCGCAGGTCGCCTTCTTCGAGGCCTACGGCTCGGCGGGCATCGCGGTCCTCGAACGCACCATCGAGGTGCTGCGCGCCTCCGGAACCCTGGTCCTGGCCGACGCCAAACGCGGCGATATCGGCTCCACCATGGCCGCCTACGCCCGTACCTGGCTCGCCGACGGGCCGTTGGGCGCGGATGCGGTCACGGTATCGCCCTACCTGGGCTTCGGCGCGCTACAGCCCGCCCTGGACCTGGCTTCCGCCAACGGCCGCGGCGTCTTCGTCCTGGCCGCCACCTCCAACCCGGAGGCGGCACGGGTGCAGCGGGCGGTCGTGGACGGGCGCACGCTCGCCCAGACGATGGTCGACGCCGCCGCGGAAGCAAACCAGGGCCCGGCACCGGGCTCGGTCGGGGTGGTGATCGGCGCGACCCTCACCGATATCCCCGACCTCACCGCACTGAACGGGCCGATTCTGCTGCCGGGCGTCGGGGCGCAGGGCGGTACCGCGGCGGCGGTCCGCGCGCTGCTCGCGGAACCTCTGTGGCCCGCCGCGCTGCCGAACGTCTCGCGGGATGTGCTGGGCGCGGGGCCCTCGGTGACGGCTCTACGGGACCGCCTGGCGGCTTTTCAGGAGGAGTTCGCCTTCCTGCGCTGATATCCGGTTTCCCGCGGCGGAACGGCGGCTGAGGGGCCGGATACACGGCGGAGCTATTTTTCGCCGAGGCGCAGGTTCTCTCCGCAGGTCCGCCGCGGAAGTGGGTTTCGGGCGGACGGTCGTGGACGCCGGGATGCCGGCCCGATCGTGCCGAGCCGCACATGCATACCCACCGCGAGGGTGCTGTGTTTTTGGCGCGCTGGCGCGCGCGGGGGTTTGGCCCCCTTGGTCCCTGCGTTCAGCCCGCGATACTCGCGGCTGCGCCGCATTGTCTCGCGGGCTGAACGCAGGGACGGGCCAAACCCTCCAAGTGCCTCGCTGAACTCGGCGCCGCCGTGGTTGCGTTTGATTCCGGGGTTATGAGCCGTGCAAGTGCCTCGCTGAACTCGGCGCCGCCGTGGTTGCGTTTGATTCCGGGGTTATGAGCCGTGCAAGTGCCTCGCTGGACTCGGTGCTGCCGTGGTTGCGTTTGATTCCGGGGTTATGAGCCGTGCAAGTGCCTCGCTGGACTCGGTGCTGCCGTGGTTGCGTTTGATTCCGGGGTTATGAGCCGTGCAAGTGCCTCGCTGGACTCGGTGCTGCCGTGGTTGCGTTCGAGTCTGGGGGTCATGCGCCCATCGGGGCCTCGCTGGACTCGGCGCTGCCAAGGTTGCGTTCGGTTTCGGGTGGGTGGGCCGTGCAAGTGTCTCGGTGGGCTCGGTGCTGCCGTGGTTGCGTTCGTTTCCGGGGGTGTGGGCCTCGGGTGTCTCGTTGGGCTTTGGCGGCGCCGTGGTTGTGTGGGGGACCGGCTGGGGGGCGAAGCCCCGGGTTACTTGTGGACTCGGTGGCGTCCGGTTCGGGGGCGGGAAGGTGGACCTCTCGTTTCGGGTGCCTCGCCGGACTGGTGCTGCTGCTCGGCGCGGAGAAAGGTTTGCCGATCTCGAAAGCTCGGTGCCGCGTGGGGGTCGGTGCGGGCCGGGACGGGGGCAGTTTCGGGGATCGGGGACGGTGAAACACGGGCTGTCGCGTCGTCGCCGGGTCGTGAAAACGTGTTCCTGCGAAAAATTTCCAGAAAATTCCTGGTAGGGCGGCCGGCGGGTAGCGGGGCTGTGGATAACTGCGGTGGTTATCGCACCGCAAATGGGGGCGCTCGGCCAAAAGCCGCTGCTGAAAAGGTGTTTCGTGGTCGGGGCGCAGGTCGTGCGGGGGTGGGCAAGCAGGGATGCGTACCCTCCAGCAAGGGGTCGTTACGCGGTCCGATTCATGCCCTGACCTGGGGGGTGGGTTCGCAATCCGGGGGCGTCGTGGGTACGGTCGCTGAGACTGCCGGGTAGTTCGGCAGGTTTTGATGCAGAACGATGAGACGGAGGAACCGTGGCCCTTCCCCAGCTGACTAGTGAGCAGCGGCAAGCTGCTCTGGAGAAGGCGGCTGCCGCTCGCCGTGCTCGGGCGGAGCTCAAGGATCGCCTGAAGCGCGGCGGCACCGACTTGAAAGAGGTCCTCGGCCAGGCCGAGACCGACGAGATCATCGGCAAGATGAAGGTGCGCGCACTGCTGGAAGCCCTGCCCAAGGTCGGCAAGGTCAAGGCCGAGGAGATCATGACTGAGCTGGAGATCGCGCCGACCCGACGGTTGCGTGGTCTCGGTGATCGGCAGCGCAAGGCGCTGCTCGCCAAATTCGATCTCGGCGCCTGACACCCTCGGTGATCGAGAACATGACGAAGGGTCGGCTGGTTGTACTGGTCGGCCCCTCGGCCGTGGGCAAGTCCACCGTGGTGCGCTGTGTCCGCGAACGGCTGCCGGAACTGGTTTTCAGCGTGTCGGCGACCACCCGGGACCCCCGTCCCGGCGAGGTCGACGGCCGCGATTACCGGTTCGTCAGCCGGGCCGAGTTCGACGCGATGATCTCCGCCGGCGATCTGCTCGAATGGGCCGATATCCACGGTGGACTACAACGGTCGGGTACCCCGGCCGCCCCGGTGCGGGCCGCCTTGTCGGAGGGGCTGCCGGTACTGATCGAGGTCGATCTCGAGGGTGCCCGTTCGATCCGGCGGGCCATGCCGGAGGCCGTGCTGGTGTTCCTCGCGCCGCCCAGCTGGGAGGAGCTGGAGAACCGGTTGCGCAGCCGCGGCACCGAATCGCCGGAGGTGATCGAACGCCGGCTGCAGACCGCGCGCGTGGAACTGGCCGCACGTGACGAGTTCGACACCGTGATCGTGAACGACACCGTGACCAGCGCCTGTGCGCAGTTGGTATCGTTGTTCGTCAGCACGAATTCCAATTCGTAGCCCGATACGCGGCCGTTGACCGCCGCGTATCCGAGCCCCGACCCCGCAGGAGCTTCCTCAGTGAGCAGTACGGATATCGCCGCGCCCGCCTACGACACTCCGATCGGCCTCACCAACCCGCCGATCGATGAGCTGCTGGACCGCACCTCGTCCAAGTACGCGCTGGTGATCTACGCCGCCAAGCGTGCCCGTCAGATCAACGATTACTACAACCAGCTCGGTGACGGCATCCTCGAATACGTCGGCCCGCTGGTGGAGCCGCTGCCGCAGGAGAAGCCGCTGTCGGTCGCGATGCGCGAGATCCACAGCGATCTGCTCGAGCACACCGAGGGCGAATAACCCCCGCTTACCGGGTGAACGGCCGATAGGGCAGGAGGCGCGCGATGGCGCGGGTAGTTGTCGGGGTGGGCGGCGGTATCGCCGCGTACAAGGCGTGTGCCCTGGTGCGGCGGTTCACCGAGACCGGTCATACGGTCCGGGTGATCCCCACCGAGGCGGCACTGCAGTTCGTGGGCAAGGCGACCTTCGAGGCGCTGTCCGGCCACCCGGTGCACACCGGGGTGTTCGCCGATGTGCCGGAGGTGCCGCATGTCCGCCTGGGGCAGGAGGCCGAGCTGGTCGTCGTCGCCCCGGCCACCGCCGACCTGATGGCCCGGGCCGCGCACGGCCGCGCCGACGATCTGCTCACCGCGACCCTGCTCACGGCCCGATGTCCGGTGCTGTTCGCGCCCGCCATGCACACCGAGATGTGGGAGCATGCGGCGACCGTCGCCAATGTCGCGGCGTTGCGCGCGCACGGGGCGACGGTGATGGAGCCCGCGTCGGGCCGGCTCACCGGTGCCGATACCGGCCCGGGCCGCCTGCCCGAACCCGAGGAGATCTTCGGCCTGGCGTCGCTGCTGCTGGAACGCCCCGACGCGGTACCGCGCGATCTGGCCGGAAAGCGGGTCGTGATCACCGCCGGTGGTACCCGCGAACCGCTGGACCCGGTGCGTTTCCTGGGTAACCGCAGCTCCGGCAAACAGGGCTACGCGCTGGCCCGGGTCGCCGCCCAGCGCGGCGCGCAGGTGACGCTGATCGCCGGGAACACGATCGAGATGGCGCCGCCCGCCGCGGTCGATCTGGTGCACATCACCACCGCCGAACAGCTCAAAACCGCGGTCGACAAGCATGCGGTCGGTGCCGACGCGGTGATCATGGCCGCCGCCGTCGCCGATTTCCGGCCCTCCTCGGTGGCCGCCGCCAAGATCAAAAAGGGGAAGGACGAACCCGACAGCATCGCGCTGTCGCGCACCGAGGACATTCTCGCGGGATTGGTTCAGGCGCGCCGCGAGGGGCAGCTGCCCGGTACCGCCATCGTCGGTTTCGCCGCGGAAACCGGCGACGAGGACGGCGATGTGATCACCCACGCCCGGGCCAAACTGGCCCGGAAGGGCTGCGATCTGCTGGTGGTCAACGCGGTGGGCGACGGCAAGGCGTTCGAGGTGGACACCAACGACGGGTGGTTGCTCGGCGCCGACGGCAGCGAACAGGCCCTCGATCACGGATCCAAGGCCCTGCTGGCCAGCCGTGTCCTCGACGCCCTGGGTCCGCTCCTGCGTGAGCGCGCCGCGTCGGGCAACGGTAGCGGCGCCTGATCGTGTGGGCCTCGCGGAGATCGCCGAGCACTGCGATCCTCCTCGCGACGGGTTCTCGCTGCCGCATGAACAGCGCAGCACGTGACTGCCCGGGCGAGGGACACCGAACCGGGAAGTAGGAGCCCCGGGCGAGCCGGGCGCGGAGGCCGTGGGCTGTCGCGTCCCGGCCACCGTTCCGCTGCGGATGCGTCGCCCGGCGAATCGGTTCACCGTGATCGGAACCCTTGCCCTCGCCGGCGGATCCTCGTACTGGTTGTGCGGGCCGGTCGGGCCGGATAATCCCCGTAGCCGTTCCGGTGGCGGGGCACCCGGACCGGAAACCCATCCGGTGTGGTGTCCGGAACCACAAACCCGCCCCGCGTTCTAATAGTCTGGGAGTCCAGGGTCGCGACCGGAGCCGTGCGCTACGGTCCATATCCGGGACACGAGTAACCGTTGAGGAAGAGGGAAACTGTGCGCACGTCCGGTAGCCGGCTATTCACCAGTGAGTCCGTGACCGAAGGTCACCCGGACAAGATCTGTGATGCCATCAGCGATTCCATCCTCGACTCCCTGCTCGCCCAGGACCCGCGCAGCCGGGTCGCCGTGGAAACCCTCGTGACCACCGGTCAGGTGCACGTCGCGGGCGAGGTGACCACGGAGGCGTACGCGGATATCCCGCATATCGTGCGCGAGAAGATCCTGGAGATCGGATACGACTCCTCGGCAAAGGGTTTCGACGGTAACTCGTGCGGTGTCAATGTGGCGATCGGTGCCCAATCGCCCGATATCGCGCAGGGTGTCGATACCTCGCACGAGGCGCGCGTCGGCGGTTCCGATGACGAGATCGAACAGCAGGGTGCCGGTGATCAGGGCCTGATGTTCGGTTACGCCAACACCGACACCCCGGAGCTCATGCCGCTGCCGATCGCGCTGGCGCACCGGCTGTCGCGCAAGCTCACCGAGGTCCGCAAGACCGGTGTGCTGCCGTATCTGCGGCCCGACGGCAAAACCCAGGTCACCATCGAATACGAGGGTGATCGCGCGGTCCGCCTGGACACCGTCGTCGTCTCCACCCAGCACGCCGCCGATATCGACCTCGACAATCTGCTGGCGCCCGATATCCGGGAAAAGGTCGTCGAGGCGGTACTGGCCGATATCGATATCCCGGGCCTGGACACCTCCGATATCCGGTTGCTGGTCAACCCCACCGGTAAGTTCGTGCTCGGCGGCCCGATGGGCGACGCCGGCCTGACCGGTCGCAAGATCATCGTCGACACCTACGGCGGGATGGCCCGCCACGGCGGCGGCGCGTTCTCCGGCAAGGACCCGTCCAAGGTCGACCGTTCGGCCGCCTACGCCATGCGCTGGGTCGCCAAGAACGTGGTGGCCGCCGGCCTGGCCGAGAAGGTCGAGGTGCAGGTGGCGTACGCGATCGGTAAGGCCGCCCCGGTGGGCCTGTTCGTGGAGACCTTCGGCACGGAGAAGGCCGATCCGGCTCGTATCTCGGCCGCCATCACCGAGGTGTTCGATCTGCGTCCCGGCGCCATCATCCGGGACCTGGACCTGCTGCGCCCGATCTACGCACCGACCGCGGCCTACGGGCATTTCGGCCGTACCGATATCGACCTGCCCTGGGAGCGCACCGACCGCGCGGACAAGCTGCGCGCCGCCGCGGGTCTGTAGGTCCGCGCCCCGCGTGCCGCGAACTACCGCCGACACCCCCGGTGACATCGAGTCGCCGGGGGTGTCGGCCGGTTCGAGGGTGCCCGGTGGTGCGCGGCCGGCGAAGAAATCCGCTCCGGCCGGGCAGCCACCGGTATCGCATCCGATCGCCCGGGTTCTGCCGTTGCTCACCCCCGCGCACCTGGACCGCGATTTCGACTACCTGGTGCCTCCGGAACTGGACGAGATCGCCCGGCCCGGGGTGCGCGTCCGGGTACGGTTCGCCGGGCGGTTGGTGGACGGCTATCTGCTGTCCCGGCACACCGAATCGGAGCATCCGGGCAAACTGGTCCGGCTGGAGCGGGTCGTCTCGGCAGAACAGGTGCTCACCCCGGAGATCCTGCGGCTCGCCACCACGGTGGCGGAACGCTGCGCCGGCACCCGCGCCGATGTCCTGCGCCTGGCGATCCCGCCCCGGCACGCGCGGGTCGAGAACGGCGGGCGCGGAAAGAACGAGCCCGGCGAAGCCACCCAGGCAACACCCGACGACCCGGCCGAGCCCGAGACGGTGGATGCGAACACCGGTACGCTGTCGCGGGCGGCTCTCCGTCCAGAAGAAATAGGCCCCCACCAGCCGCCCGGCCCGCTACCGGCGGCCGATTCCGAGCCGGATGCCGGGCTTCGCCCGGACCGCACCGGCACTACGGAAGGCGACAATCGACCGCCGCCCGGTATCGAGCAGGTGGTGCGGCATGCCGAGCAGGTCGGGGACGGCGTGGATGTCGCGGCGTGGCGGCGGTATCGGCACGGGGAATCGTTCCTCGGCGCCCTCGCCGGCCGGCGCGGTGCGCGGGCGGCCTGGCAGGCGCTGCCCGGCGAGGACTGGGCCCGCCGCCTCGCCGAACTCGCCGCGCTCGTCGTCGCCGATGGGCGGAGCGCGATCCTGATGGTTCCCGACCAACGCGACTTGGATCGCGTACTGCGCGAATGCGTTTCGCTGGTCGGTGACGTGGCGGTGGGCTTATCGGCCGGGCTCGGGCCGGCCGCGCGATACCGGCGCTGGCTGGCAGTGCTCCGCGGTACCGCGCGCGTCGTCGTCGGCACCCGCAGTGCTGTTTTCGCGCCCGCGACGGACCTGGGACTGATCGCGATCTGGGACGACGGCGACGACACCTACGCCGAACCCCGCGCGCCCTACCCGCACGCGCGGGAGGTGGCGATGCTGCGGTCGCACGACACCGGTGCGGCGTTCGTGGCCGCCGGATTCGCGCGCACCGCGGAGGTGCAGGCGGTGGTGGAATCGGGTTGGGCACACGATCTGCTCGCCGACCGGGCCACCGTCCGGGCGGCGTCGCCGCGGATCGGGGCGCCGGGAGATTCCGATGCCGCACTCGACCGCGACCCGATCGCCCGCGCGGTCCGGATTCCCGCCGAAGCGTTCGCCGCCGCCCGGCGGGCCCTGGCCGCGGACGAAGCCGTCCTGGTGCAGGTGCCGCGCCGTGGTTACGTCCCGGCCCTGGCGTGCACCAAATGCCGGACGCCCGCCCGCTGCCGGCGCTGCGTCGGGCCACTCTCACTACCCGAGGGCCCGGCCGACCCGTCTGCGCAGGTCGCGCACAGTCCGGCGTGCCGGTGGTGCGGTCGCACCGAGGCCGCCTTCCGCTGTCCCGCCTGCGGTGGGCGGGTACTGCGCGCCGTGGTCATCGGCGCCGCCCGCACCGCCGAGGAACTGGGCCGGGCGTTTCCCGGAGTACCGATCCGCGGCTCGAGCGGCGCCGCGATGCTGGATACGGTGGAGCCGGGCGCACAGGTGGTGGTGGCCACGGTCGGGGCCGAACCGCTGCTGGCCGGCGGCTACGGGGTCGGCCTGCTCCTCGACGGCTGGGCACTGCTCGGGCGTGCCGATCTCCGGGCTTCCGAGGACACCCTGCGCCGCTGGCTGGGTGCCGCGGCACTGGTGAAAGCCGGCGGCCGGGTGCTGGTGATGGCGGACCCGGCCGTGCCGACCGTCCAGGCGCTGCTGCGCTGGGATCCGGCGGGGCACGCGGCCGCCGAACTGGCACAACGCGCGGAGGTCGGGTTCCCGCCCGCGGCGCGGATGGCCGCGATCGACGGAACACCCGACGCGATCGCCGGACTCCTCGCCGTCACCGACCTCCCCGCCGAGATCGAGGTGCTGGGTCCGGTGCCGCTGCCCCCCACCGCTCGCAAACCCTCGGGGTCGCGCGCGGAGGACGACCGGGGGAGCGCGGTGGAAGTCGAACGGGTCCTGCTGCGCGCCCCGCGCGCGCAAGGGGCCGCGCTCACCCGTGCGCTCACGGCCGCGCAGGCTGTCCGCAGCAGTCAGCGGAGCGAGGCGCCCGCGCGAATACAGATAGACCCGCTCGATATCGGCTGAGCTCTGTCTTTGGCGCCGCCTCCGGCGGCGCGGGTTCGGGGCCCCCTTGGTCTCGAATCTTCCCTCCTCCCCTCCTCCGCTTCGCTCCCCCGCTCCGTCAGTCCAGATCCGAGACGGGCCCCGAACCGTGTCATGGCGCCGCCTCCGGCGGCGCGGGGTTCGGGGCTCCCTTGGTCTCGTTCTTCACTCCGACGCTCCTCCGCGACGCTGCCCCGCTCTGTCGCTCCAGAACGAGACGGGCCCCGAACCATCGGGGTGATGCCGCATTTCCCGAACCATTGGGGTGATGCCGCATTTATCGGCTGGCGCATGGTTTGTGCAGGTCAGGAATGTGAACGGGGGCGCGGCGATGCGGGCGATGACCTCGTCGCCGTCCGCGACCGGCCGGTCGCGGACGAGCGGTGTACCGGGGGGTCGCCTCGGTCGGATTCTGGATGGGTGGGTGGCGGATTCTGCCTGCTACCGGCACCGGTGTGCTGTGTGGAGCGGAGGGTGCGAGCTGGGGCGTGCCGAGTGGTTCCGGGTGGTGTCGGCCCGTGGTGGGCGGAGTGGATCCAGGGGATTGCGTTTCGGGGGTTCGCTTCGGAATATTCGACAGCGGGTTGCGTTGGATAGGTTGTCGATATATCGTCGATGCTATGCAAACCGATCAAGTAGCTCACGAGGCTGCAATGGAAAACATGGATATGCGTAAAGAACGACTGCGCTGGGCCCGGCGCCACGGTCCGGACGCCGAGCACGGGGGCCGTGGCGGTTTCCGGCACGGTGGTCCGCCCGGATTCGGTGGTCCCGGTTTCGGTCCGGGCTTCGGGCGTGGGTTCGGACCCGATTTCGGTCCGGGCTTCGGCCGCGGCCGAGGTCGCGGTGGCCGCGGCCGGCGCGGCGATGTGCGGGCGGCGATTCTGCTGCTGCTCGCCGAACGCCCGATGCACGGTTACGAGCTGATCCAGCAGATCCGGGAACGCAGTGATGATCTGTGGCGTCCCAGCCCGGGGTCCGTGTACCCCGCACTGTCCCAGTTGGAAGACGAGGGTTTGATCACTGTCGAGAAGGTGGCCGGCCGCAAGACCGCGCAACTGACCGAGACAGGTACCGCCCATATCGCCGAGCATCGTGCCGAACTCGGTGATCCGTGGGCCGAGGTGAAGGAGGGGGCCGGTGCGCACACCGGCGATCTCCGCGCCCTCATCGGGGCGCTCATGGGGGCGGCCGCGCAGGTCGCCGCCGTCGGCACCCCGGAACAGGCCGCGAAGGCGGCCGAGGTACTCACCGAGGCGCGGAAAGCCCTGTACCGAATCCTCGCCGACGACGAGGAGACCGGGAAGTAACGGGGTGGTCAAGACCTCACCCACCGGTTTTCCCCCGCGGCGGCAGGGTGGAAGATCAAGTGATGAAACGATTTCGACGGCGGGTGGGGCGGCGCAGCGGCGGGCGTGCCTGCCGCCTGCTCACGGTGGCTGTCGCACTGGCTGGGTCGGTGCTGCTCGGGACCACGACCGGCGCCGCCCAGCCACCCGGCTACCTGCCCCCGGAAGTGCCCACCGAGTGGGCGCCGCCGCAGCCCGACCATCTCGGCGCGGTGTTGTACATGAAGGATCACCCCGCCGCGGTGCCCTGGGGGGCGAACGATTTCGGTTGTGTCCCGGACGCCGCACATCCGCGGCCGGTGATCCTCGCCCACGGCACCGACGCGAGCGCCTACACCGACTGGTCGGCCATCGGGCCCCGGTTGGTGGACGCGGGTTTCTGCGTTTTCGCGCTCAACTACGGCGGTAAACCCGGGGCCACCAGCTTCGGCACCGAGGACATCGTGCTCAGTGCCCATCAGCTCGCCGGCTTCGTCAGCGAGGTGCGCACGGCCACCGGGGCGGACCGGGTCGACCTGGTGGGATTCTCCCAGGGCGCCAATGTGACCCGGTACTACATCAACAAGCTCGGGGGCGCGCCCGCCGTAGGCACGTGGGTCGGTCTCGCCTCGCCCAGCTACGGCGGGGTCATGTACGGGCTGGTGCCCGTGGCCCAGCAGATTCCGGGCGCGCTGGCTCTCGCCGAAAAGGTGATCTCGGTGGCCGCGGTGCAGCAGGCGCAGGGGTCGCCGTTCATGCTCGCGCTGAATGCCGGCGGCGATACGGTGCCCGGCGTCCGGTACGTCACCATCGGCAGCCGGGTCGACGAGATGATCCAGCCGTCCGACAATATGGCGTTACGCGGCCCCGGTGCCGAGAACATTCTGATCCAGGACCGCTGCCCCGCGGATCTCACCGGGCATTTCCACATGGTGTACGACCCGTTCGTCGCGCAGTTGCTGCTCGAGGCGCTGGATCCGCAGCAGGCGCCGAGCCCGGTATGCCTGCCGGTCGCTCTCGGTACCGGTATCCCGCAGGTCGTCATCGGCGGAAACATCTGAACGGTTCCGGTACCCGCACGTGACGGATGGGCGGCGGGCCGGCCCGGGTGTGGCGGCCGTGCGTGGCGGTGGGCGGATCCCGGCCACCTAGAATGAAGACTTTCCTGCCTGTCCGATGTCCTCGGGAGCCCACTGTGACCGTCCAGTCCGTCCGCCTGTTCGGCGATCCGATCCTGCGAGCCCGCGCGAGCGAGGTGACCGATTTCGGCCCCGAACTGCGACAGCTGGTGACCGATCTGACCGACACCATGTACGACGACGGCGGGGTCGGGATGGCCGCACCGCAGATTGGGGTCGGCCTGCGGGTATTCGTCTACGACACCGGCGACGCCCGCGGCCATCTGATCAACCCGGTCTGGACCGCGCTCGACGACGAGGAGCAGATCGGGCCGGAGGGCTGCCTGTCCATCCCGGGGGTCAACCACGACACGCGCCGGGCGATGCGGGTGCGGGCGAGCGGGGTCGATCTGACCGGTGCGCCCGTCGAGTTCGCGGCCGAAGGGCTGCTGGCCCGCTGTGTTCAGCACGAAACCGATCATCTCGACGGCACCTTGTTCATCGATCGGCTGGACCCGCCGGACCGCAAACAGGCCATGCGCACCATCCGGGAATCCGACTGGTTCACCGCCGGGATCACCGTCCGGCCGAGTCGCGCGCTGGCCGAGCGGGACCGCTGATGCGGATCGTTTTCGCCGGCACCCCCGACCCCGCGGTCCCCTCGCTGCGCCGGTTGATCGCCTCCCGGCACGAGGTGGTCGCCGTACTGACCCGTCCGGACGCCGTCGCCGGCCGCGGCCGCAGAGTGCAGCGTTCACCGGTCGGGCAGGTGGCCGACGAGCACGGCATCCCCGTGCTCACCCCGCGTAAACCCGCCGATCCGGAATTCGCCGATGCCCTGAAACAGCTCGCGCCGGACTGCTGCCCGGTCGTGGCCTACGGCGCCCTGCTGCCGAGCGAGGTGCTGGATATCCCGCAGCACGGCTGGATCAATTTGCACTTCTCGCTGTTGCCGGCCTGGCGCGGCGCGGCGCCGGTCCAGGCGGCCATCGCCGCGGGTGACGAGATCACCGGGGCGTCGACTTTCCGGATCGAAGAGGGGCTGGACACCGGGCCGGTCTACGGCGTGGTGACCGAGCGGATCGCCGTCACCGATACCGCGGGCGAACTGCTCGCCCGGCTGGCCGAGAGCGGGGCAGCGCTCCTGGAACAAACCTTGCACGGTGTGGAAGACGGTACGTTGCAGGCGATTCCGCAATCCACCGAAGGCGTCTCCTATGCACCGAAGATCACCGTGGAGGCGGCCCAGGTGCGCTGGGACCAGCCGGCGCTCGCGGTCGGCCGCGCCATCCGGTCCGTCACACCGCACCCGGGTGCCTGGACGACGGTGGCCGGCGTCCGGCTGAAACTGGGTCCGGTGGAATTGGTCGAAGAGGTCTTGCCGGAACGGCAGATCGAGGTCCGCAAAACCGGTGTCTACATCGGCACCGCGACCACCGCGGTACGGCTGGACCGGGTCCAGCCGCAGGGCAAACGGATGATGGCAGCACTGGACTGGGCGCGCGGCGCCCGGCTGGAGCCCGGCACGGTGGCCGAATGACCGGCCCGGCCGGTGAGCCGCGGCGGGGGTTCCGGCGCCATCCGAAACCCGAATCGGCAGACGAAGGATCGGCCGGTTCCCGTGATACGGGTCGCGGGGCGGCGAGTGGCGCTGCAGGCAGCGACTCCGGCTCGCGGACCGGTGCCCGTGGTCCGGGCCGTGATCGACCCGCGACCGCGCCACGGGCAACAAGCGCCGACCGACCCAGGAAGGCCCGGGATTCCGGCGGAGTGAGCAAGGACTCCGGCGGATTCGTACCGCGCCCGGATACTGGACAGGGGGACCGCGGCGGGTACCGGCGACGCGACGACCGGCCGGCGGATTCTGCGCCGGACAGTCCGCGGCGGGATGCCGGTCGCGGTGGCCGTCGGCCGGATTCCGGACAGGGCGAGCGCCGTGCCGACCGCCCGGGCCGTGCGTCCGGTGCGGAATCGGGCGGGCGCGGCGGCGACCGCCCCGGCGGCGGGGGAGCGCGATCCGGTGGCGAACGACCGGGGTCGGGAGCCGGGGAAGCCGGTGTTCGTCGCGAACAGCAAGGGCGCCGGGCGGATTCGCATCCGGACCGGTGGACCGGTGCCGGCAGATCGGATCGGGCCGACCAGTCCGATACCTCGAACCGCGGCGGTTACGGTCAGGAACGCGGTGGCCGTACACAGAGGAGCGGTGGCCGTACACAGAGGAATCGCACGGCGGCCGACCGCGGCGGTCCGGGCTCCGATCGATCGGCCGCGCGCCGCGATCGAGAGGCGGGCCGAGGTGGCGAGCGGGGCCCAGATGGCCGGCGTGGAGAAACACCCGCACGGCCCGGCACCCGCGGGGGCTCCCGGCCGGCGGACGACGGCACCGGGCGCGCGGGATCCGGTTCCGGCCGGCGTGACAACGAACGCGGGCGTCCGGGTTCGGGAACGAAAGGCCCGGGCACCGGCCGCCGGCCCGGTGTGGGCGGGCCACGCGGGCGCGGCGATTCCGCTCGGCGTCCCGGACATGTGTCGGATCCGGCGCGCACCGTGGCGCTGGAGACGCTGCGCGCGGTCCGCGAGCGCGACGCCTACGCCAATCTGGTTCTCCCGGCCTTGCTGCGCGAATACTCCGTCCAAGGGCGCGATGCCGCGCTGGCGACCGAACTCGCGTACGGGGCGTGCCGTACCCTCGGTGTGCTCGACGCGGTGATCGCCGACTGCGCCGGCCGTGCGATCGAGGAGATCGACGGTTCGCTGCTGGATATTCTGCGGCTGGGCACCTACCAGTTGCTGCGTACCCGGGTCGAGCCGCACGCGGCCGTGCACACCTCGGTAGAGCTGGCGCGCGCCGAAACCGGTTCCGGCCGGTCCGGTTTCGTCAACGCGGTCCTGCGCCGGGTCACCGAACGGTCGCCGCAGGAGTGGGTGGCGCGACTGGCGCCCGGCGATCCGATCGGGCGGCTGGGCTTCGAATACGCGCATCCGGCGTGGATAGCGCAGGCCTTCGCCGACGCGCTCGGCGCCGACGCCGGCGAGCTGGGTGACCTGCTCGCCGCCGACGACGCCCGCCCGGTGGTACATCTGGTGGCCCGCCCCGGGGACATCACCGCCGAGGAACTCGCCCTGGTCACCGGGGGCGAGGAGGGCCGCTGGTCGCCGTACGCCGTGTACCTCGAAGGCGGCGACCCGGGTGCGCTGGAGCCGGTCCGTGCGGGGATGGCCGCCGTACAGGACGAGGGCAGTCAGCTCGTGGCGCTCGCACTCACCCGCGCGCAGTTGCACGGGGGCGACAACGGACGCTGGCTGGATCTGTGCGCGGGCCCCGGTGGTAAGGCCGCGCTGCTGGGCGCGCTCGCCGCTATCGACGGTTTCCGCGTGGACGCGGTGGAACCGGCCGCGCATCGTGCCGAACTGGTCCGGTCGGCCACCCGTGAGCTGCCGGTCGACGTACATATCGTCGACGGCCGTGCCAGTGGGCTGCCCGCCGGCTACGACCGGATTCTGGTCGACGCCCCGTGTACCGGGCTGGGCGCGCTGCGGCGCCGTCCGGAGGCCCGCTGGCGGCGCACACCCGGTGATGTCGCCGAATTGGCAGTCCTGCAACGGGAGCTGCTGGCCGCCGCGTGGGAACTCCTGCGACCCGGTGGCGTGGTGGTCTACTCGACCTGTTCACCGCACCTCCCGGAAACCGTTGCGGTGGTAGCGGATACTGTACGCCGCACCGAGGCCGAACAGCTGGACGCCCGGGAACTGCTGCCCGGCGTCACCGGCCTGGGTGACGGCCCCACGGTGCAGTTGTGGCCGCACCGGCACGGTACCGACGCGATGTTCGTGGCCGCGCTGCGTAAACCGCTGTAGCGCGACGGCCCGGACACGGCGCGGTAGGCGACGGATATCCGAGCCCGCCGCCGCCGGTCCGGGCAGACTCGCGCTATGAGCCTCAGCTGGGAGAACGTGGTGCGCCTGGCCACCGAACTACCGGAGGTCGCGGAATCGACCTCCTACCGGACCCCCGCGTTGAAGGTGGCGGGCAAGAGTTTCGCCCGGTTGCGCTCGGAAGCCGAGGGCGGCCTGGTCCTGCGCTGCGAAATGGCGGAGAAACAGGCTTTGCTGGCCTCCGGCGATCCGGCGTTCTACACCACCGCGCACTACGACGGGTATCCGTACATCCTCATCGATCTCGACCGGGTCGATACCGAGCAATTGCGGGAACTGCTGGACGCCGCGTGGTGGCTGGTCGCGCCCGCGAAACTGCGCCGCACCAGGGATTCGGGCGACAGCAAGTAAGCGGTGACGACGTGGATCAGCCGACGGCGGCCGGCTCTCCGGCCCGTTCGACCTTGACCCAGGTGCTGTTCACCGCGGCGTTGCCGGAGAGGCGGTCCACCTGCTCCGGATCGTGCAGCAGATTCACATTCGCCCCGGGCAGCGAGGCGGCCACCGTCCAGCCGACACCCGGTTCCCGATGGCCCCAGCCGTGCGGGATCGCCACCGTGCCGGGCCGGATATCGTCGCTGATCTCCACCGGCACGACGATGGCGCCGATCGGCGAGCTCACGGTGACGCGGTCGCCGGCGGCCAGCCCGCGCTCACTCGCATCCCTCGAGTGCATCAGCGCGGTGCAGCGGTCGCGGCCCTTCACCATGGCCGGCACATTGTGCAACCACGAATTGTTGCTGCGCAGGTGACGGCGGCCGATCAGCCGCAGATCGAAACCTTCGCCGCGCGCGGCACCGGCGTCGGCGAGCAGCCGGCGGGCTTCGGCGACGAACGATGCCGGTGCCAGGTGCACCCGGCGGTCGGCGGTCGCGATGAGCGAGCGCAGCCGCGGGCGCAGCGGTCCCAGATCGATTCCGCCGCGCGCCGCGCGGACCTTCGACAGCGTGACCCCCTTACGCCCCCGCCGCAGTACACCGTGCGGACCGACCGCGATGCCCAGCGCTGCCGCCCGCAGCGGACTGAACCGGGCGAAGACCGCATTGAGGGCACGGCCGGTGAGCGAACGCAGCGGTAGCGGCAGGATCTCGGTGGTGAGCCGCGCCATGATCTCCCAGTCCTCGAGACCGTCCTCGGGTGGGTCGACCGCGCGTGCGTTGTAGCGAATGTTGTTGTGCACGCTGAACATCGTCAGCAGGATGTCGAGATCCTCGCGTTCCAGCGGTGATATCGGCGGCAGGATGATATCGGCGTGCCGGGTGGTCTCGGTGATGTACATATCCACGGCCACATAGAAATCCAGCGAACTCAGCGCCTTGTCCAGCTGTCCGCGCTGCGGGGTGGACAGGACCGGGTTCCCGGCATAGGTGATCATGGCGCGGATCTGTTCCGGGCCCTCGTCGAGGATTTCGGCGGCCAGCGCGGCCACCGGCAGTTCGAAACGGAACGATTTGTACTTGCCCGACCGGTCGGTCCAGGCGCCGTGGTACGGCGGCATTCGCCGGGCCAGCGGCAGCAGATCCACCGCCGGGGTGGCATACATCTGGCCGCCGGGCCGGTCGAGGTTACCGGTGATCGCGTTGATGGTGTTCACCAGCCAATGCGTGATCGTGCCGGTGACCGTCTGGCAGACCCCGATCCGGGCGTACATCACCGCCGATTTCGCCGCGGCGTGTTCCCGGGCCAGCCGCCGGATGGTCTCGGCATCGACCCCCGCATACGGCGCGGCCTCCTCCGGCGAGAAGCCGGATACCAGCTCCCGCAGGGTTTCCGAACCGCTGCACCGGTCCCGCACCGCGGTGTGGTCGCACAGATCCTCGGTGAGCAGGACATGCAGAACCGCCAGCAGCAGATACGGGTCGCCGCCCGGGAGCACCGCGACGTGTTCGTCGGCCAAGCGGGCGGTTTCGGTGCGCCGCGGATCGATCACCACCACCGTGCCGCCGCGGGAGCGGACGTCTTTGATCCGGTTCTTGGCGCCCGGCATGGTGGTGACCGAACCGTTGGACACCGCCGGATTGGCGCCGATGATCACCAGCCGGTCGGTGCGGTCGATATCGGCGATGGGCATGAGGAAGTTCGACCCGTACATCTGCCAGGCCACGAATTCCTGCGGGAACTGGTCGATCGAGGAGGCGGTGTAGAAGTTGCGGGTCATCAGGCCCGCGCGCAGTGCCATGGCGTACATGATCGCGGAGTTGTGCGCGGCCGGGTTTCCGAGATACATCCCCACCGCGTGCGGGCCGTGGTCGCGCCGGACCTGCCGCAGCCGGCTGCCGACCTCGCGGAACGCCTCGTCCCAGCCGATGGGTTCGAACCGGTCGCCCACTCGCCGCACCGGCGTCCGCAACCGGTCGGGGTCGTCGTGCAGGCCCGCCATCGCGGTGGCCTTGGGGCAGATGTAGCCCTTGGACAGCACGTCCTCGGGATTGCCTTCGATACGGGTGACCTTGGTGTCCTCGACGGTCACCAGGATGCCGCAGTGGGCCTCACACAGGGTGCACTGCCGGGCGACGGTTGCTGTGGTCATGGCCTCACATCACCTTCTGTCGCGTCGTCGTCGACGCGCTGCCGGGCCGAATTACGGGCTGATCCGGATCCTCGGTTGCTCTGGTCTGCCGAGAGGGGTGAGATCCCCGGCGAATGGTTCGCTGAGATAAATTCCCACTCGATCTCTCAGCTATGAGGGTAGACCGACCCGCGAAGCGGGCACAACAGCCGGCCGGCCGGAAATCCGGCGGCCGGTACCGCTACTCGCGCGCCGACTGTTCCCGCAGCCGAGCCAGCGTTTTGGTGAGAATCCGCGAGACATGCATCTGCGAAATCCCCATCTGGGCGGCGATCTGCGTCTGGGTCATCGACTCGAAGAACCGCATCGTCAGAATGCGGCGTTCGCGTTCGGGCAGGCCGGCCAGCAGCGGCCGGATCGCCACATACTCCTCGACCCGGTCGAACTGGGCTTCCTCCTCACCCAGGGTGTCCAGCAGGGAGGCATCGGTATCGCGGCCCACCGAGGCCGCATCGATCGACGTCGGCTGATAGGCGTTCCCGGCGATCACGGCCTGCGTCACCTCGTCGGGGTCGACATCGAGTTCCGCCGCGATCTCCTTGGCCGTGGGCGAGCGGCCCAGCGACTGCGACAGCGAATCCACCGCCGCCCCGATCCGCAGATGGGTTTCCTTCACCCGGCGCGGTACCCGCATGGCCCAGGTGTTGTCCCGGAAATACCGGCGCACCTCGCCCATGATGGTGGGGACCGCGAACGACAGGAAATTCGAACCACGCGAGACATCGAAACGATCCACCGCGTGCACCAGCCCGACCCGGGCGACCTGGGTCAGATCGTCGAACGGCTCACCACGGCCGCTGAACTTCCGGGCGATATGGTCGGCCAGCGGGATACAACGCCCGATCAGTTCGTTGCGCAACGCCGTATGCTCGGCCGAGTCCGGCTCGGTGGCCGCCAACCGGGTGAACAGTCCCGCGACATCGTCGTACCCGCCGACCTGACCGGTATCCGCCAGGTCGTCCTCGACCTCGTCCTCGTCCGCGGTCTCGGTGGAAGCGGCTTCGTCGCCGGAATCCGCCGCCGCGACCGGTTCACCCGGCCGGCCGGAAGCCGCCGCGGGACCGGGTCCGCCGCCGGTGTCGAGCAGTTCATCCGGATCGAGCGGTTTGTCCTGTTCGGTCACGCTTTCCCCCGGACCCGACGGAACTCGACCGCTGTCGGATATCCGGAAACCTGCTGGTCGAAGGACTCCTGCCGGGCGTCGACGGCATCGGTGAGGGTGCGCAGCACATGCCAGCCGAAACTGCGGGAATCGGGCAGCCCCTCCCGTGCCGAGATACCGGCGACCCGCACTCGCAGATCGTTCTCACCGATGGTGAACACGCAGTGCAGACTGGTACCGGGCGCCGCCGAACCGATCAGTGTGGAACAGGCCTCGTCCACCGCGAGCCGGATATCGGCGACCTCGTCCAACGTGAAATCACTGAGCAAGACCAGAGTTTCGGCGAGACCGCGCACGATCGGCAGCTGCGTCACCGAAGCCGCCACCCGAATCTCCACAGGGGAACCGTGAATCCCCTCTTCCGCCGACGTATTGATCACCCCGGCAGGTTACTGTGTTTTTGGCGCGCTGGCGCGCGCGGGGGTTTGGCTGTGTTTATCTGCGCCGCCTGCGGCGGCGCTGGGTTCGGCCCCCTTGGTCCCTGCGTTCAGACCGCGATACTCGCGGCTGCGCCGCATTGTCTCGCGGTCTGAACGCAGGGACGGGCCGAACCCTCCAAATGCCTCGCTGAACTCGGCGCCGCCGTGGTTGCGTTTGGTTTCGGGGTGGGGCCTCGAGCGCCTCGCTGTGCTCGGCGTCGCTGTGGTGTGTTCGGTTTCGGGATTGTGTGTCCTGTGAGCGCCTTGTTGATCGGGCGCTGCCGTGGTTGTGTCGGATTCGGGCGACCGGTCCGTTGAGTGTTTCGTTGGACTCGGAGCTACCGCTGGGCGCGTTGGGTCAGCGGGTGGGGCGGCACTACACTTCGGCGCTGTGACTGCGTCCGAGCCCACGTCCGAGCCCACGTTCACCCGTCCGGCGGCCCCGATGATCGCCCCGTCCATTCTGTCCGCGGATTTCGCGCGGCTGGCTGAAGAGGCGGGGGCGGTATCGAGTGCGGACTGGCTGCACGTCGATGTCATGGACGCGCATTTCGTGCCGAATCTGACGCTGGGGCTGCCGGTGGTGCAGAGCCTGCTGAAGGCGACCGATATTCCGCTGGACTGCCATCTGATGATCGAGGACCCGGCCCGGTGGGCACCGCCGTACGCCGAGGCGGGCGCCTACAACGTGACCTTTCACGCCGAGGCGACCGACGATCCGGTGGCGGTGGCGCGGGATATCCGGGCGGCCGGGGCGAAGGCCGGGCTGTCGGTGAAGCCGAATACGCCTATCGAGCCGTATCTGGAGATTCTCCGGAATTTCGACACGCTGCTCGTGATGAGTGTCGAGCCGGGGTTCGGCGGCCAGTCGTTCATCTCCTCGGTGCTGGAGAAGGCGAAGGTGGTGCGCCGGTTGGTCGACGCGGGGGAACTACGGCTGGTGGTCGAGATCGACGGCGGGATCAACGCCGACACCATCGAACAGGCCGCGGAGGCCGGGATCGACTGTTTCGTAGCGGGCTCGGCCGTCTACAACACCGCCGATCCGGGTGCGACCGTGGAGAAACTGCGAAGCCGGGCGGCCGCAGCCCGGTCACCGCATCACGCTGCGCACTGACGCTCACGCTGTCGCGGCGCCGGACGGGACGCCGGCGCCCCGGCAGCGAGCGCGTCGCCGGCACCGGCACGTTCCGTGCGCGTCCTGCGGCGGTGGCATCTCGGTGCACTGGGCAGGCGTTGCCCGTGCCCGGCCGACGATCGTGGGGTACCCGGGGATCAGGGGCTGTGCAGGCCGCTTTCGCACACGGCGTCGATCACCGCGTGCTGCGGGGGGCGGGTGCCGTGGGCATCCGGACCGGCGACCCAGAGGCGGTAACCGCTCGCTTCGTCCGCGGCGGAGGGCAGCACTATCTGGCTGCCGGTGCCCGCGACGGTGGTGTAGCGCCGGAACAATTCGGCCGCCGCGGCGGCGGGGAATTCGTCGTGCCGGGTGGGGCCGGTGAGAAAAGTCCAGCGCCGGGCCCGGGGATGCGCGAAGACAGGGCCGGTCAGGCCGGCGATACGTAAGCGTTGCAGCACCCGCTCGCCGAGTTCGGTGGGCATGGTCACCGCACCGTACGCGGCGCCTATATGCAGCAGAATCCGGTGCGATACCGGATCGACGACGGCGGGCAGCAGATCCTTCTCCCGGTACCGCCGGCAGTGTCGTTCCAGCGGGGACTCGGTGAATGTCGTCATGGCGGGTCGGCTTTCCTCGAGGGTGGACGTGCCTGGCTGGGGCGCGGACATCCGGGGGTGGAGGCCGCACGGATCCGTCCGGTGTTGTCATTGCGGGATCCGCTGCCCGGACAACACTGTCGCTGGGCCGAGGGGCACCGGATCGCCGGTCCGCTGCCGGGCTTTGTGCCCGAGGTGCGGTGGTTCGGTCCGGTTGTTCGTGAAGGCTTGTGGCGCACGGTCTTCCGCGGCGGTGGCCGTCATCGGGGCGTTCTGGTCCGGCCGTGCCCCGAGGTGGTCGAGGGCGGTGAAACCGGACACCTCACAATATTGCGTTAGCCGGTGTGAGCGCGCAAATCGAGAAAGATTTCGGGTTTCGATGCGGTCTCGGACGGGAAAGTGTTGGGCGCCGGGACTGGTCCGGACCACGTAGAGGCCTGTCGGAGGAGTCATCGTGACCGGCGCGGAAATGTGACGGCGGTTGCTCCACCGGAAAATTTCCGGCACGAAGACAGTGCGCGTTCCGTGAGTGCACGGCCCCTGCGCCACCGGGCGGGGCGGTCTCCCGGCGAGTGGGCGCCCGTGCCGGCTCGCGGTGGCCGCCCATTAGTCTGGTCGTGGACGGCGAACTGGGAATATTCGGTACCGCTGCCGCCGTTCCGTAGGCGGAACACCGACGCGAACGGGAGAAGGCATGTTCACAGGCATCGTCGAGGAACTGGGCGAGATCGTCGCCTGCGAACAATTGACCGACGCGGCCCGGTTGACGATCCGCGGCAAACTGGTCACCTCCGATGCGGGGCACGGCGATTCCATCGCTGTCAACGGCGTCTGCCTGACCGTCGTCGATGTCCTCGACGATGCGTTCACCGTCGACGTGATGGGCGAAACGCTGCGCCGGTCCAGTATCGGGGGCCTCGGACCCGGCGCGCGCGTCAATCTCGAGCGGGCCGCCGCCGTGAACAGCCGCCTCGGCGGCCATATCGTGCAGGGGCATGTGGACGGTACCGGCACCATCCTGACCCGGACCCCCGGCGAGAACTGGGAGGTGATCCGGATCTCGTTGCCGGACGCGCTCGCCAAATACGTGGTGGAGAAGGGCTCGATCACCGTGAACGGAATCTCGCTGACGGTCTCCGGGCTGGGCCGTACCGAAACCCCGGCCGCCGACGGTACCCACGACTGGTTCGAGGTGTCCCTCATCCCCACCACGCTGGGCCTCACCGACCTCGGTGCCGCCGCCGCGGGGGCCGTGGTGAACCTGGAAGTCGATGTGATCGCGAAGTATGTGGAGCGTCTCCACCAGCGCGGTTGACAGCTCCGGCCGCGCCCGGACGGGCCGGACCGACCCAGTAGTGTGATCACCGACCAATCGAGATGGAGCATTGCAGACGTGACCAGGTTCGACAGCATCGAGCGCGCCGTCGCCGATATCGCGGCCGGTAAACCGGTCGTCGTGGTCGACGACGAGGACCGGGAGAACGAGGGCGACCTCATCTTCGCCGCCGAGAAAGCCACCCCCGAACTCGTGGCGTTCATGATCCGGTACACCTCGGGTTACATCTGCGTTCCGCTGACCGGTGACGACTGCGACCGCCTCGGCCTGCCGCCGATGTACGCGGTGAACCAGGACAAACACGGCACCGCCTACACCGTCTCGGTCGATGCCAAGGAAGGCGTCACCACCGGGATCTCCGGTGCCGATCGAGCCACCACCATCCGGTTGCTGGCCGACGGCGACGCCAAGCCCAACGATTTCACCCGGCCCGGGCATGTCGTTCCGTTGCGGGCGAAGGACGGCGGGGTGCTGCGGCGCCCGGGCCATACCGAGGCCGCGGTGGACTTGGCCCGGATGGCGGGGCTGCGCCCGGCGGGCGTGATCTGCGAGATCGTCAGCCAGAAGGAAGACGGGCATATGGCCCGCACCGATGAACTGCGGGTGTTCGCCGACGAACACGAGCTGGCGTTGATCTCGATCGCGGAGATGATCGCGTGGCGCCGTAAGCACGAGAAGCATGTGGTGCGGGTCGCGCAGGCGCGTATCCCCACCGTGCACGGCGAGTTCACCGCGGTCGGCTATCAGAGCATCTACGACGATGTCGAGCATGTGGCGCTCGTCCGGGGCGATCTCGGTGACGGCGAGGACGTCCTGGTCCGGGTGCATTCGGAATGCCTGACCGGTGATGTCTTCGGCTCGCTGCGCTGCGATTGCGGTCCCCAGCTGGACGCGGCCCTGGAGATGGTGGCCGCCGAGGGTCGCGGCGTGGTTCTCTACATGCGCGGGCACGAGGGCCGCGGTATCGGCCTGATGCACAAACTGCAGGCCTACCAACTGCAGGATTCCGGGCACGATACGGTCGACGCGAATATCGAACTCGGGCTGCCGGCCGACGCCCGCGATTACGGTACGGGCGCTCAGATCCTGGTCGACCTCGGCCTGCGGTCGATGCGGCTGCTCACCAACAATCCGGCGAAACGGGTCGGGCTCGACGGTTACGGGTTGCGGATCACCGATCGTGTCCCGATGCCGGTGCGCGCCAATGCCGAGAACTTGCGCTATCTGCGCACCAAACGCGACCGGATGGGCCACGACCTGGTGGGTCTGGACGATCTGGACCTGGGGGAGACAGCACAATGACCGTAGCCCGATCGAAAGGCGGAATCCGATGAGCGGCACCGGGGTCCCGGAGTTCGCGCTCGCCGACGCGCAGGGGCTGCGGCTGGCGATCGTCGCGTCGCGCTGGCATACCGAGATCTGCGACACCCTGGTCGCCAATGCCGAGCGGGTGGCCGCGGCCGCCGGGGTCCGGCACACCACCGTCGCGCGCTGCGCCGGCGCCATGGAGCTGCCGGTACTGGCGCAGGAACTGGCGCGCACCCATGACGCGGTGGTCGCGCTCGGTGTGGTGATCCGCGGCGATACCCCGCATTTCGAGTATGTCTGCGATGCGGTGACCGCCGGTCTGACCCGGGTCTCCCTCGACGAGAGCACCCCGGTGGCCAACGGTGTGCTTACCACGAACAACGAACAGCAAGCGCTGGACCGGGCGGGTTTGCCGGATTCGGTGGAGAACAAAGGCGAGCAGGCGGCCGCCGCCGCCCTGGACGCCGCCCTGACCTTGCGCGGGCTGCGCGCGGCGGGCTGAGCGATGCCGGTGGTGCGGATACTGCGCCGGGGCGCGAACCCGGCCGCGGGCCGGCCGTCCGACTGGGAGTTCGAGGTGCGGCCGCGGAAAGCGCGCCGGACCGCGGTGATCGTCGCCGGCTGCCTGGTGGTCGCCTTCGTCCTGCTGGGGGTGTTCCTCCGGGTGGACTACACCGGAGTGAACTTCCGGGTGGTGGACCAGTTCGCGATGGCGGGTATCGGTATCTTCGGCGCCGCCGCCGTACTGCTGCTCACCAGGCCGCGGGTGCGCGCCGGGGAACGCGGCGTGGTGGTACGCAATGTGCTGGGCGACAACGAATTCGAGTGGAAACATATCCGGGGTGTCTCCTTCCCGGACCGGAAGGCCTGGGCCCGGCTGGAGCTGGTGAACGACGACTACGTGCCGATGCTGGCGATCCGGTCCAACGACGGCGAACGCGCCGCGGCCGCACTGGACCGGCTGCGGGAACTCGGCGCGAAGTACACCACGCGCTGATCCGGTGCATCGCGGAGACCCCTGCTGCGGCCGAGGATTGCTCGACGGCCGGACGTGCGGGTCGCCGGACCGTCGAGTACGGCCCGAGGGAACACTCAGTGGGCCAGCTTCAGCCCGACGACTCCGGAAATGATCATCGTCAAAAAGACCAGTTTGCCGATCGTGACGGGCTCTTCACCGGTGGCCATGGCGTAGACGACGGTGAGGACCGCGCCGATACCCACCCACACGGAATACGCGGTGCCCACCGGCAGGTCCCGCATCGCGTAGGCGAGGCCGCCCATACTGGCGACGAGCGCGGCGACGAAGAGCAGGGTAGGCGGCCATTTGGAGAAGCCCTCGGTTTTGCCGAGTGCGGTGGCCCAGACCGCTTCCAGAATCCCGGATACCACGAGTACGACCCATGCGATAGACATGACGACCTCCGTGGGTCGTCTTGTCGCACGCCGGGTACGACCCTCTCGTCCGGAAGCCCGCCTCCTCGCGGGCTCTGAAACCAAAATCGCACACCTGCTACCGCCCGGCAACCTTCCCGGCCTGTTCGGCGAGGCACCTCACATCGGTCGCGCTCAGGACCGCCCACATCCGGGGACGCGGGCCTGCCACGGCCGGCTCGGAGCTCGCCGGTCAGCGGGTATCGCCCAGGACCTCGCCCTCGCGGCGCGGGTCGGCGCCGCCCACCCATCGGGTCTCGCCGTCCCGGGCCAGCACACTGAGCCCGCTGGTCTGCGGGGCCACCGACACCTGGTGACCCCGTTCACGCAATGCGGTGACGAGCGGATCGTGGGCGCCGTCGTCGCGGGTGTCGATCGCCGGATGCTCGCCGCCGACACCGGTGACCGGGGTGTTCGCGGCGCCGAACGAGACCGCCGACACCGCCTGCTGCGGGTCCAGCCCCCAATCCAGCATGCCGACCAGCGTCTTCACCACGAACTGGATGATCACCGAGCCGCCAGGGGAGCCGACCACATGGGTGAGGGCGCCCGGCCCGGCCCCTTCGCCCCGTTCGAACACCAGTGTGGGGCTCATGGAGCTGCGTGGGCGTTTGCCCGGTTCCACGCGGTTCGCCACCGGCACGCCGTCGGCGCCGAGCGGGTCGGCGGCGAAGTCGGTGAGCTGATTGTTCAGCAGGAAACCGTCGACCATATGGAACGATCCGAAGGCCGATTCGACGGTGGTGGTCATGGCCGCCGCATTGCCGTAGGAATCGACCACCGAGATATGGCTGGTGCCGTGTTCCGGCTGCTGCGGCCCGGCGCCCAGCGGGTCCGCACCGAAGTCGCCGGGTTTCGCGGTGCCCATACTGCGCGACGGGTCGATGAGCCCGGACCGTTCGCGCAGATATTCCGGATCCACCAGTGTGTTCGGTGAATTGTTCGGCGGGGGTATGTAATCCGGGTCGGCGATGTACTTGTCCCGGTCGGCGTAGGCCAGCCGCTCGGCCTCCGCGATCAGATGGACCGCCTCGGCGCGCGGGACTCCGCCGTTGCGGTCCACCCGTTCCGGTGACAGCGCCGGAATATCGAAGTTCTCCAGGATGCCGAGGGTTGCCGCGACGGTGCTGCCGCCGGACGAGGGACCCGGCATTCCGCATATCTCGTGCTCCCGGTAATCGGTGCACAGCGGGGTGCGCTTCACCGCCCGGTAGCCGTCGAGGTCCGCGGCCGTCAGGGCGCTGGGCGTGCGGCCGCCGGCGCTCGCCGCGGCCGCCGCGACGATATCCCCGGCGATCGGCCCGGTGTAGAAGGCGTCCGCGCCCTCGGTGGCGAGGGTGTTCAAGGTTTTCGACAGCGCCGGGTTGGTGAGCACCGTGCCCGCGGGTTTCGGCGAACCGTCCGGATTCAGGAAGTATTCGGCGGCCGCCGGATCCCGGGCCAGGTCGGGCGCGGATTCGGCGATCTGCCCGGCCAGCCGGGGGCTTATCTCGAAACCCTGATCGGCCAGTGCGACAGCGGGATCGAACAGTTCGCGCCATTCGGTGTGCCCGTGCTCGGCATGCACCATCCCGAGCATCCGCACAACACCCGGGACGCCGATGGAACGCCCGCTGGCACGGGCATCGGGCCGCGGTTCGGTGCGGTCGGTATCGCTGATCCAGCGCAGATAGTTCTCCGTCGCGGCGGCCGGCGCGGTTTCCCGGCCGTCATAGGCCTCGACTGTCCGGTCCTCCGCGTTGTAGTACAGCAGGAACGCGCCGCCGCCGAGCCCGGAGGCCTGCGGTTCGGTGAGTCCGAGCACGGTTTGCGCGGTGATCAGCGCATCCGCCGCGGTGCCGCCCGCGCGCAGCACCTCGCAGGCGGCGCGGGTCGCATGCGAGTTCGCGGTGGATACGGCGTACCCGGTGGTGTGTACCGCGGTCATCTCCGACCGGTACCCCGAGGCGATCTCCGGGTTGGTCGCGAGATCGCGGGTGGCCGGCGCCGCCGAGCCGGTACCGGGAGCGGCGGTGACGGCGGTGCCGTTGGGCACCGGCGTGCACGGCCCCGCGGCGCCGGTGTCGTCGGAGCATCCGGTGACGAAAGCGGCAACGAGCAGCCCCGTCATGGTCAGTGCGTACCGAATCCGTTGTACCGGGCGCATATTCCGCACTGTAGCCGCCCGCGACGACAGAAGCAGCCGAACGCGCGCGCCCCACGGGCGGAGACAATCGATACATGGTTCCGGGGCCACCTCCGCACAGCTCGCCGCGCCCGTGGAGAAGCCGCATCCAGCCCGCTCCGCCCGATCTCCGGGTGATGCCGAGCAAGGCCGTATGCCGATATCAGAGCCGTATCCAGTCAGTCCACTCCCATGGTTCGGGGCCCGTCTCGTTCTGGAGCGACAGAGCGGGGGAGCGCAGCGGAGGAGCGGCGGAGTGAAGAACGAGACTTCGGGGGCCCCGAACCGGCGACGCCGGAGGCGGCGCCATGGATACAGCTGCCGGAGGCGGCGACATACGTACTGTCCGAGGGCGCTACTACGCTGGGCATGTGGCAGATCCCGCGACGTACCGGCCGCAGCCGGGCAGTATTCCGCTCGAACCCGGTGTCTACAAATTCAGGGACTCTTACGGGCAGGTCATCTACGTCGGTAAGGCGAAAAGTCTGCGGAACCGGCTCAACTCCTATTTCGCCGATGTGGCCGCCCTGCATCCGCGGACGCGGCAGATGGTGACCACCGCGGCGAGCGTGGAATGGACCGTGGTTTCCACGGAAGTGGAAGCGCTGCAACTGGAATACAACTGGATCAAGGAATTCGATCCGCGGTTCAATGTCCGTTACCGCGACGACAAGTCCTATCCGGTGCTGGCCGTCACGCTGAACGAAGATTATCCGCGGTTGTTCGTCTATCGGGGCGCGCGCAAGAAAGGGGTCCGCTATTTCGGCCCCTACGCGCATGCGTGGGCGATCCGGGAAACTCTCGATCTGCTGCTCCGCGTATTCCCGGCGCGTACCTGTTCGGCCGGCGTGTTCAAACGGCACGGGCAGATCGGCCGGCCCTGTCTGCTCGGTTATATCGACAAATGTTCGGCGCCCTGTGTGGGCCGGGTATCGGCGGACGAACACCGGCGCATCGTCGACGATTTCTGTGATTTCCTCGCCGGCCGTACCGACCGCATGGTCAAGGAACTGGAACGCCGGATGCACGCCGCGTCCGCGGACCTCGATTTCGAAACCGCGGCCCGGCTCCGCGACGATGTGCAGGCCCTGCGGCGGGCGCTGGAGAAACAGGCCGTCGTTCTCGGCGACGGTACCGACGCCGATGTGATCGCCTTCGCCGGCGACGACCTCGAGGTCGCGGTGCAGGTTTTCCATGTCCGCGACGGGCGGGTGCGCGGCCAGCGCGGCTGGGTGGTGGACAAATCCGGCGACGCCGCCGACACCCCCGAACAGGGCGGGGAACTCGGGGCGCTGGTGGAGCAGTTCCTCACCCAGTTCTACGGTGAGCAGGCCGCCGTCGCCGCGCAGACCGCCGGAGACCAGCCCGCCGCGGTGGTGCCGCGCGAGGTGCTGGTACCGGAGCTGCCCGCCGATATCGACGAGGTCCAGCGCTGGCTGTCGCAGTTGCGGGGCAGTGCGGTGCGGGTGCGGGTGCCGCAGCGCGGTGACAAGAAGGCCCTCGCCGAGACCGTCGCCCGCAACGCCGCCGAGGCCCTCGCACAGCACAAACTCCGCCGGGCCGGCGATCTCACCTCCCGTTCGGCGGCACTGCAGGACATCCAGGACGCGCTCGATCTCGATTCCGCCCCGCTGCGGATCGAATGCGTCGATGTCAGCCACGTCCAGGGCACCGATGTGGTCGCCTCCTTGGTGGTGTTCGAGGACGGGCTGCCCAAGAAATCCGACTACCGGCACTATGCGATCCGGGAGGCGGCCGGCGAGGGCCGGTCCGACGATGTCGCCAGTATCGCCGAGGTCACCCGGCGCCGGTTCCTCCGGTTGCGCCGGGAACGCGACGCCACCGAACAGGCCGATCTCGCCGGTGTCGCGGCGGCCCCGGAGTTCGAGGTAGCGGGGGAGGGGCCGGAGTTCGCGGAGGAACTGATCGCCACCCGGCCCGGGATCGACCCGCGGACGGGCCGGCCACGCAAGTTCGCCTATCCGCCGAACCTGTACGTCGTCGACGGTGGCGCGCCGCAGGTGGCGGCCGCCGCCGAGGTACTGGACGAGCTCGGGATCACCGATGTCGCGGTGGTGGGTCTGGCGAAACGACTGGAAGAGGTGTGGATCCCGGGCGAACCGGACCCGGTGATCCTGCCGCGCACCAGCGAGGCGCTCTACCTGCTGCAACGGGTACGTGACGAAGCCCACCGCTTCGCCATCACCTTCCATCGCAGTAAACGGTCCCGGCGGATGACGGCGTCCGCGCTGGATTCGGTGCGCGGCCTCGGCGCCACCCGGCGCACCGCGCTGGTCACCCATTTCGGCTCGGTCGCGCGGCTCAAGGAAGCAACCGTCGAGGAGATCATCGAGGTGCCCGGGATCGGGCGGGCGACCGCGGAGGCGGTGCTGGCCGCCCTGCACGACCGATAGTCTCGGCGCGGCGCACGGCCAGGCGGCGCCGTGACCGGCGCCGGTCACGTACGTTTGTTCGTGCGCCCCCGCGTCCGTGCGCCTGTGCTCCGCGGCAGGGCCGGGCGCAGGCCGGGAGGCCGGGTGACGAAACGCATTCCCGCACAAGATCCGGGTGGTACATGACTCGCGTCGAATCGAACAGCAGTACGGAAGTGGTGCCGGGTGGGGCGCCGGCCTCGGGGACCCCGGTCGAGGTCGTGATGGTGACCGGGCTGTCCGGCGCCGGCCGGGGAACCGCCGCGCGAGTGCTGGAGGATCTCGGCTGGTACGTCACCGACAATCTGCCCCCGGAACTGATCGGCCGGATGGTGGAGCTCGGCGCCTCGGCCGATCCGCCGATCCGGCGGCTGGCGATCGTGATGGATGTGCGGAGCCGATTCTTCACCGGCGATCTGCCCGCGGTCACCGAACAGTTGCGGGCACGCGGCGTACCCACCCGGATCCTGTTCCTGGAAGCCTCCGACGATGTCCTGATCCGCCGGTTCGGCTTCGCCCGGCGCCGGCATCCGTTGCAGAACGACAGCGCCGACGGCACGCTCTCCGCCGGTATCGCCGCCGAACGGGTGCGGCTGGCCGGGGTCAAGGCCGCGGCCGATGTGGTCATCGACACCACCGAGCTGTCGATCCACCAGCTGCATCGCAAACTGGAAGAGGTGTACGGCGGCGGCACGCCAGTCGCACTGCAGCTGACCGTGCAATCGTTCGGTTTCAAGTACGGTGTCCCGCTGGACGCGGACATGGTGCTGGATGTGCGTTTCCTGCCCAACCCGCACTGGGTACCAGAACTTCGGCAGCACACCGGTCAGGAAACGGTGGTCAGTGACTATGTGCTGTCGCGCCCGGGTGCCGCGGACTATCTGCGGACCTGCGACCACTTGATCGAGCTGACCACCCAGGGTTACCGCCAAGAGGGGAAGCGATACATGACCGTCGCAGTGGGCTGTACCGGCGGCAGACATCGCAGTGTCGCGATCGCCGAGGCCCTCGGCGCGCTCGCGGGCCGCAAAATCGACGACGACGATGCCACCGGCCCGGTCGACGCGGTGCGGGTACTGCACCGGGATCTGGGGCGCGAATGAACGGCTCCGATTCCGACCCCGCGACACAGCGGGGTCCGGCCGTCGTCGCCCTCGGCGGCGGGCACGGCCTCTATGCCACGCTCTCCGCGGTCCGGCGGCTCACCCGGCGCATCAGCGCGGTGGTGACCGTCGCCGACGACGGCGGGTCCTCCGGCCGCTTGCGCCGCGAACTGGGTGTTCCGCCACCCGGTGACCTGCGCATGGCGCTGGCCGCCCTGGCCGCCGACGCCGACGGCGTGCTCACCCGTACCGTGCAGCACCGGTTCGGTGGAACCGGTGCCCTGGCCGGTCACTCCGTGGGAAACCTGCTGCTGGCCGGCCTCACCGAGGTTCTCGGCGATCCGGTGGCCGCGCTCGACAAGGTCGGCGAACTGCTCGGGATCAGCGGCCGGGTCCTGCCCATGTCGACCATCCCGCTGGATATCGAGGCCGACGTCTCCGGTCTCGAGGCCGATCCGCGGGTCAGTCGCTGTATCCGCGGCCAGGTGGCGGTGGCCACGACCCCCGGCAAGGTGCGCCGGGTGCGGTTGCTGCCCGCCGACCCGCCCGCCTGCGCCGACGCGATCGCCGCGATCGAACGGGCGGACGCGGTGATCCTGGGGCCGGGCTCCTGGTTCACCAGCGTCATCCCGCATCTGCTGGTGCCCGGCCTGCGTGACGCGCTGGTCTACACGCGCGCGCGCAAAGTGCTGATCCTGAACCTCGTCGCGCAACCCGGCGAGACGGCGGGTTTCTCCGCGGAACGCCATTTGCATGTATTGTCCCAGCACGCACCGGATTTCGCGGTCGACGAGGTGCTGGTCGATTCCGGGTGTGTGCCGGAGGGGCGCGAGCGCGAACATGTTGCCAGGGCTGCCGGGCAGTTGCGGGCCCGAGTAGTCTTTTCCGAGGTCGCCGACGCGGGAACGGCCCGGCACGATGCCGGAAAGCTCGCCGCCGCACTGGATCAACTGATCCGCGATCCCCGGCCGGCGGTGCCGGGGTTTCGAGTCGAGGGACGGCACATGGGTCAGGATGTGCGGTCCGGGTTGGGTGGAAAGGAGCACGTCTCGTGGCGATGACAGCCGAAGTGAAAGACGAGCTGAGCCGGCTCGCCGTAACACAGGTGAGTGCGCGCAAAGCCGAACTGTCCGCCCTGCTGCGTTTCGCCGGCGGTCTGCATATCGTCGGCGGGCGGGTGATCGTCGAAGCCGAAGTCGATATGGGGTCCATCGCGCGGCGGCTGCGGCGGGAGATCTTCGAACTCTACGGATATGGGTCGGATGTGCATGTGCTCAGCGCCGGCGGCCTGCGCAAATCCTCCCGGTACGTGGTCCGGGTCGCGAAGGAGGGCGAAGCGCTGGCCCGCCAGACGGGGCTGCTCGACGTCCGCGGCCGGCCGGTGCGCGGGCTGCCCGCGCAGGTCGTCGGTGGCAGCGTCGCCGATGCGGAGGCGGCCTGGCGCGGCGCCTTCCTGGCGCACGGTTCGCTCACCGAACCCGGCCGTTCCTCGGCGCTCGAGGTGAGCTGCCCCGGACCCGAAGCGGCGCTGGCCCTGGTGGGGGCCGCCCGCCGGCTCGGCATCTCGGCGAAGGCACGGGAGGTCCGCGGCACCGACCGGGTGGTCGTCCGCGACGGCGAGGCGATCGGCGCGCTGCTCACCCGGATGGGCGCTCAGGACACCCGGCTCACCTGGGAAGAACGCCGGATGCGCCGCGAGGTCCGCGCCACCGCCAACCGCCTGGCCAACTTCGACGACGCCAACCTGCGCCGCTCGGCGCGGGCGGCGGTCGCTGCGGCGGCCCGGGTGGAACGAGCGCTGGAACTGCTCGGCGACGACGTACCGGACCATCTGGCGGCGGCCGGGAAGCTGCGGGTGGAACACCGGCAGGCATCCCTCGAAGAACTCGGCCAGCTCGCCGACCCCCCGATGACCAAGGACGCCGTGGCCGGACGTATCCGGCGACTGTTGTCCATGGCCGACCGCCGGGCCAAGGAACTCGGCGTGCCGGATACCGAATCAGCGGTTACCGCGGAGCTGCTCGACGACGCCTGAGCCGCCGTCCCGCCCGGAAACCTGCGCCCGATCTCCGGCGGGGCGGTGCGCCGGCCCGCCGTCCACCGTGGTCGTCGCCTCGGCTGCGCTGCGTACGGGAGCGAGCAACGGCGGCGATCTTCGTCGTCGGTCGAACAGACCGTGATATCCGGGCCTGTCGAGCGGAACTGCCTCACCGGCCCGTGCGCGGCTGCCGCAGCATGCACCAGGTCAGCGGGCCGCCGTCGGGGATATCCACCTCTGCGGTCACCTGGAAACCGAGGTGTTCGTAGAAGCGCACGTTCGCCGCGGTCGACGTCTCCAGGAATGCCGCGACCCCCTCGCGTTCGGCGGCTGCCAGGCCGGGTTCGATCACTGCGCGGCCCAGTCCGCTGCCGCGGCGGGCGGGGTCGACGCCCACGGTGCCGAGAAACCAGATCGGTTCGTCCGGACGATGCGGGTGCAGTGCTGCTTCCGCCGCCGCGTGCGCCTCGGCGCGGTCGCCGGCCAATTCGGCGAAGCGGGGAGCTAGTTCGGTGAAGACCGCGCCGGCGTCGGTGGCGGGGGTGGTCCACACCGCGACCGAGGCACCCTCGTCGGCGACCCACACCTTGCCGTGGGGTAACCCGATCCTAGTGAGGAAGAGCTTCTGGAACTCGGCGAGCCGGCGTTCGTGCTCGGCTGCGGCGATGGTGTGCCGGGTCCAGGGGTAGTCGGCGAACGCCTTGGTGAGCGTCCGGACGGCCCGGGGAACGTCGGCATCCGTCGCCGGGCGGACCGACGGTGAAGGAGTCGGGTGCGGTTCGCTGTGCATCCGCACCATCCTGTGCGACGGCGGTCGAGGTTGCCAATGGTTTACGCGGGGAGGGGGCGTGGCGACTCGCTCGCCGGAGCACCGCCGCCCGGCGGAGCGGCATCCGGCCGGTCGGCCCGCTCATCCGGGATGTCCTCGCATCCGCAGGCCCGCGACCGGCTCCGGGAGGTCCGGACGCCGGCCGGATAGCCGGTGCTCACGAACACCAGGGGTGTGTCGGAGAGATGAGCCGAAGGCATTAGTGTGAGTGGGGCATCGGAATCATCCGCTTGACAGCTGAGGAGCGAGAAACGTGACTGTCCGGGTAGGTATCAACGGCTTCGGCCGTATCGGACGTAACTTCTTCCGGGCGGTGGAGGCGCAGAAAGCGCTCGGCACCACCGATATCGAGATCGTGGCGGTCAACGACCTCACCGACAACGCGTCTTTGGCGACTCTGCTGAAGTACGACTCGGTCCTCGGCCGGCTGCCCAAGGACGTCTCCCTCGACGGTGACGACACCATCGTGGTCGGTGACCAGCGGATCAAGGCGCTGGCCATCAAGGAGGGCCCGGCGGCGCTGCCGTGGGGCGATCTGGGTGTGGACATCGTGGTCGAATCCACCGGTATCTTCACCGACGCCACCAAGGCCAAGGGGCATCTGGCGGCCGGCGCCAAGAAGGTGATCATCTCCGCGCCCGCCAAGGGCGAGGACATCACCATCGTGATGGGCGTCAACGACGACAAGTACGACGGCAGCCAGAACATCATCTCCAACGCCTCCTGCACCACCAACTGCCTGGGTCCGCTGGCCAAGGTGCTGAACGACGAGTTCGGCATCGTGAAGGGCCTGATGACCACCATTCACGCCTACACGCAGGACCAGAACCTGCAGGACGGCCCGCACAAGGATCTGCGCCGCGCGCGTGCCGCCGCGCTGAACATCGTGCCGACCAGCACCGGCGCGGCCAAGGCCATCGGCCTGGTGCTGCCCGAGCTGAACGGCAAACTGGACGGCTACTCGCTGCGTGTCCCGGTCCCGACGGGCTCGATCACCGACCTGACCGCGGATCTGGCCAAGAAGGCGACGGTCGACGAGATCAACGCGGCGTTCAAGGCGGCCGCCGACGGTCCGCTGAAGGGCATCCTGAAGTACAGCACCGACCCGATCGTCTCCAGCGATATCGTCACCGATCCGCATTCGTCGATCTACGACGCGCCGCTGACCAAGGTCATCGACGACCAGGTGAAGGTCTACTCCTGGTACGACAACGAGTGGGGCTACTCCAACCGCCTCGCCGACCTCATCGGCCTCGTCGGCAAGTCCCTGTAGGTCCGGCGTGAGCATCAAAACTCTGGACGATCTCCTCGCCGAGGGCGTCGAAGGCCGGGGCGTCCTCGTGCGCTCCGATCTCAACGTGCCTCTCGACAACGGCGAGATCACCGATCCGGGCCGCATCATCGCCTCGGTGCCGACCCTGCGCGCGCTGGTGGAAGCCGGTGCCAAAGTGGTCGTCACCGCCCATCTCGGCCGCCCGAAGGGCGCCCCGGATCCGGCGCTGTCGCTGGCTCCGGTGGCGACCCGGCTGGCCGCCGAACTGGGCCGCAATGTGCAGCTCGCCGGTGATGTGGTGGGTCAGGACGCGCTTGCGCGGTCCGAGGGCCTGACCGATGGTGATGTGCTGCTGCTCGAGAACATCCGCTTCGATCCGCGCGAAACCAGCAAGGACGACGCGGACCGGGCGAAGCTGGCGGCCGCCCTGGTGGAACTGGTCGGCGAGGACGGCGCGTTCGTCTCCGACGGGTTCGGTGTGGTGCATCGCAAACAGGCCTCGGTGTACGACGTGGCGAAGCTGCTGCCGCACTACGCCGGCGGGCTCGTGGCGGCCGAGGCCGATGTGCTGGCGAAGCTCACCGAATCCACCGACCGCCCCTACGCGGTGGTGCTCGGTGGATCGAAGGTGTCGGACAAGCTGGCCGTGATCGAGGCGCTGGCCCCCAAGGTCGACACCCTGGTCATCGGCGGCGGGATGTGCTTCACCTTCCTCGCCGCCCAGGGCCTGCCGGTCGGTTCCTCGCTGCTGCAGGAAGAGATGATCGATACCTGCAAGGGCCTGCTGGACCGCTACGCCGATGTGATCCATCTGCCCCGCGATATCGTCGTCGCCGATTCCTTCTCCGCCACCGCGGAATCGAAGGTTGTGCCGGCCCACGAGATTCCCGACGGCTGGATGGGCCTGGATATCGGGCCCGAATCGGTGCAGCGCTTCGCCGTGCTGCTCACCGAGGCGCGCACGGTGTTCTGGAACGGCCCGATGGGTGTGTTCGAGTTCGACAAGTTCGCGGCGGGCACCCGCGGCGTGGCCGAGGCCATTGCGGCGGCCACCGGTAAGGGCGCGTTCACCGTGGTCGGTGGTGGTGATTCGGCGGCGGCCGTGCGTGCGCTCGGTATTCCGGAGGGCGATTTCTCGCATATCTCCACCGGTGGCGGCGCCTCGCTGGAATACCTGGAAGGTAAAACGCTGCCCGGCATCAGCGTGCTCGACGACGCCGAGGAGTCGTAGATGGCCCGGAAACCGCTGATCGCGGGCAACTGGAAGATGAACCTCAACCATCTCGAGGCCATCGCCCTGGTGCAGAAGATCGCGTTCGCGCTGCCCGACAAGTACTTCGACAAGGTCGATGTGACGGTGATCCCGCCGTTCGTCGATATCCGCAGCGTGCAGACGCTGATCGAAGGCGACAAACTGCGGATCACCTACGGTGCGCAGGATGTGTCGGTGCACGAATCCGGCGCCTACACCGGTGAGGTCAGCGCGGCCATGCTGGCGAAGCTGGGGTGCGGGTTCGCGGTGGTCGGGCATTCCGAACGCCGCCAGTACCACAACGAGGACGACGCGACCGTGCTCGCGAAGGCGAAGCAGGCGCTGAAACACGGGATCACCCCGATCGTCTGCATCGGGGAGGGCCTGAACGTCCGGGAGGCGGGCACCCACGTCGAGTACAACCTCGAACAGCTGCGGGGCTCGCTGAAGGGGCTGAAGGCCGAGGAGGTCGCGAAGGTCGTCATCGCCTACGAACCCGTCTGGGCGATCGGCACCGGTAAGGTTGCCACCCCGGCCGACGCGCAGGAGGTGTGCGGTGCCATCCGTGCCGAACTCGCGCAGCTCGCCGGCCCGGAGGTCGCCGAGACCGTGCGGGTGCTCTACGGCGGTTCGGTGAACGCCAAGAATGTCGGTGAGCTGATCAAGCAGACCGATATCGACGGCGCCCTGGTGGGTGGCGCGTCGCTCAAGGGCGACGAGTTCGCCACCTTGTCGGCCATCGCCGCGGGCGGTCCGCTGCCCTGAGCTGGTGAATGAACCGAGGCCCGCCGGGTACGCGCCCGGCGGGCCTCGCCGTTTCCGGGCCGGAGAACGGTGGATAGCCGCTGGAATGGCCGCCCGGGCCGGACAGAAGGTTCGCGACCGGTCCCTGAGACGGCGACGGGCCCGAGGACCGGCGCTTTCGGCCGGCTGCCGGAGATCGGCGCGGCTGTCCGGAATACTGCGAGGCCGGACGACAGCAGACTGCAATTCCGAACGAAAGGAAGCGCAAGTGCGATATATCGTCGAAACTCTGGGCACCTTCACCGCCGCCGCGGCGCTCGCGTTCGCCGTTCCGCTCGGCGCCCACGCGGCCTCCGGTGAGTTCGTCTACCGCTCGCAGATCGGCGGCCCGTCCGTACTGAACGATCTCGAGTCCGGCCGTTGCTACAACACACCCGGTGCCGCCGGGGTCCTCACCAACGACACCGATATGGACGTGGCGGCGTTCCCCGGACCGAATTGCGAGGGCGTGCCCATGGACGCGGAGACGGACGCGTTCGAAAGCGTGGTGTTCGACCGGTAGATCTCGGCGCCGGGTCACGCGTCCGCCAGGCGCCGACCGGCGGACGCGCATCGCGCGGGAGTGGCGCCTATCCGGCCCGCAGCACCAGGCCGTGGCCGTTCGGGTTGCGCAGGGTGAGGGTATCGGCGTCGACGGTGGCTTGTGCGGTGCCGTCGAGGGTGGCCAGCACCGTCTGCTCCACCGCCATGACCTCGGGTGCGCACATCATCCGGGTGGTGGCCGCCGTGAAGGCGATATCGGCGCCGGCGGGGGTATCGGTGACGACGGCACGTCCGGTGATCCGGTTGCAGCCGGCGAAACCAGTGAGGGCGTCGTCCTCGGCGATGGCGAGCGTGGGCCGGACCTCGTCGATCGTGCGGGACTGCACCCGGGCATCCGGGGTGAGCAGCGCGGTGACGACCCATTCGGTGCCGCGGATCGGCCGGTCCGGCTGTACGACCTTCTTGTCCGTGAGCACCACCGTCGACTTCTTGCCGAACAGCGTCAGCCGGTCGCGGTCGAGTTCCCAGGTCGGATCGCCGCGCAGCAGGTCGCCCACCCAGGCGTCCGCGCCGGCGCGTTCACCGGGGCAGGCGGCGAGGGTGCTCGCGAGATCGGATACATGCAGTACGTGGTCGCGCAGGTCCACCGCGCCGCTGTGGGTGTTGCAGCCGGCCTCGGCGGTGATCCGCCCGTCCGCGAAATCCAGGGTCAGCGGTCCGCCGCCGGGGATCGGGGTGCCCGTCACCTCGGTGGAGAGATAGGTCGTACCCATCGGGGTCGCCTCGGGGCCAGGGGCGGCGGAATCACCGTTCCCACAAGCCGTCGACGCGAGCAGGATCAACGTCAGTGCCGCACCGCATCGGAGCGCTCGTCCCGGCATGTCGGCGATGCTACCCGCCGCCCGGTGCTGCCCGCGGCCGCGACATCCGGCCGCCGGCCGACTCGAATCGCGCTGATTTCAACCCTGCCCCGGGCGCCGTCCCCGCCTTATCCTCACCCGTCGAGTTGCTGCCGTACCGAAGGGGACACAATGTCGTTGCTGGAGACCGCGGCCGAACCCACCGCGGCGGCCGGCAACCGGCTCGCCGCGGCCGATACCCGGAAAGCGGTCGCGGCCAGTCTCATCGGGACCACGGTGGAGTGGTACGACTTCTTCCTGTATTCCACCGCGGCAGGCATCGTCTTCGACACATTGTTCTTCCCGAACAGCAGTGCGTTCGTCGGGACCATGCTGTCGTTCGCGACCTTCGCCGTCGGCTTCCTGATGCGGCCGGTCGGCGGACTCGTCTTCGGGCATATCGGGGATCGGATCGGCCGCAAACGCACCCTCGCCCTGACGATGGCGATCATGGGCGGGTCCACCGCCCTCATGGGTGTCCTGCCGACGGCGGCCGCGATCGGTGTCGCCGCACCCATCCTGTTGCTGGTGCTGCGCATGCTGCAGGGTTTCGCGCTCGGCGGGGAGTGGGCCGGGGCGGTGCTGCTGGCCGTGGAACACAGCCCGCGCCGGAAAGTAGGGTTGTTCGGCAGCTATCCGCAGGTGGGGCTCGCTCTCGGGCTCGCGCTGGGCACCGGTGTGTTCGCGTTGCTGCGCACGGTGCTGAGCGAGGACGCGTTCCTGGCCTACGGGTGGCGGATCGCGTTCGGCGCCAGTGTGGTGCTGGTGCTGATCGGGCTGGTGGTGCGGCTGAAGATCGACGAGACACCCGCGTTCCGTGAGGTCGACCGGCTCAACCGGATATCGAAAGTGCCGGTGGTGGAGTTGTTCCGCAGCGCACGGTTGCGGCGCAACACGGTGCTCGGGTTGCTGTCGCGCTGGGGCGAGGGCGCCGCGTTCAACACCTGGGGTGTTTTCGCGATCAGCTTCGCGACCGGGCATCTGGGCTTCGAACAGGTTCCGGTGCTACTGGCGGTGACGCTCGCCGCGCTGGTGATGGCCGCGCTGATCCCGGTGTCGGGATTGCTCACCGACCGGTTCGGCCCACGCCGGGTGTACATCACCGGAATCGCGGCCTACGGGGTACTGGTGTATCCGGTTTTCCTGTTGTTCGAGACCGGCAATATCGTGATCTTCGCCGTAGCCATCGTCGCGGTGTTCGGGGTGGCGCACGCGCTGTTCTACGGCGCGCAGGGCACGCTGTACGCCGGGCTGTACCCGGCCGAGGTGCGGTACACGGGCCTGTCCTTCGTCTACCAGTTCTCCGGTACCTACGCATCCGGCCTGACGCCGATGATCGTCACGGCGTTGATCGCCGCCGCCGGCTCGACGCCGTGGCTGGCCTGCGGGTACCTGGTGGCCACCGCCGTGGTGAGCGTGGTCGCCACGCTGTTCATCCGGGAGGAAGACCGTCTGACCGCGTGAGCGTACGGCGGGCCGGTCAGAGCCCGGCGCTATGCTGTCCCGAGTGACCACCGCCGCATCGAAACCTGTTTCCACCTGGGCGCCACTGCGGTCACCGGTCTATCGCGCGCTGTGGATCGCCCAGCTGGTCTCCAATCTCGGTACCTGGATGCAGATGGTGGGCGCGCAGTGGGTGCTGGTCGACGAACCCAATGCGGCCGCGCTGGTCTCCTTCGTCCAGACCGCGACCACATTGCCCGTGATGATCCTGTCCATCCCGTCCGGCGTCCTGGCCGATCTGCTGGACCGCCGCCACCTGCTGCTGGGCGCGCAGTCGACGATGGCGCTGCTGGCGGCGATCCTCGCGATCGCGACAGCCACCGGTCACACCACCCCGTCGGTGCTGCTCACCCTGTTGTTCCTGCTCGGCTGCGGTCAGGCACTGGTGGCTCCGTCCTGGCAGGCGATCCAGCCCGAACTGGTACCGCGCGACCAGATCCCGTCCGCGGCGGCGCTGGGCAGTATGAATATGAATATCGGCCGCGCGGTGGGGCCGGCGGTCGCGGGTGTGCTGGTGGCGCTGTCCGGCCCGGCGCTGGTGTTCACCCTCAACGCCTTCTCCTTCGTGGCGATCGTCGGCGCCCTGCTGCTGTGGCGGCGGCCGAAAGTGGACCGCGAGTTCCCGAGCGAACGGCCATTGGCCGCATTGCAGGCCGGCACCCGGTTCATCAAATCGGCTCCGGCTATCCGGCGGGTGCTGTTGCGCACCATCCTGTTCGTCGCCCCGGGCAGCGCCCTGTGGGCCCTGCTCCCGGTGATTGCGCGCGATCGACTGGGGCTCGGATCGTCCGGATACGGCATCATGCTCGGCGCGCTGGGGGTGGGCGCGGTGCTCGGTGCGGTGAGCCTGGCCCGGGTACGCGCCCTGCTCACTCCCACCCAGCAGGTAGCGGCCGCCGCCCTGATGTTCGGGATCGCGAGCTGCGGTACGGCCCTGCTGCGAGTCGAGGCGCTGGTACTGATCCTGCTGGTCTTCGCGGGCGCGGCCTGGCTGCTCACCCTCTCGACCATGAACGCCACCATGCAGTTACTGCTGCCCGGCTGGGTGCGGGCGCGCGGGCTCTCGGTCTACATGCTGGTGTTCATGGCCGGTCAGGCGATCGGCTCGGTGGTGTGGGGGCTGATCGCCGGCGCCTACGGCGCGGTAACCGCCCTGCTCGTCGCCGGGGCGCTGCTCGGCGCCAGTGCACTCAGCACCGTCTGGCTGCCCATGCGGCAGTTCGCGGCCGGTTTCGACCTGACCCCGCACGCGTACTGGCCCGAACCACAGCTGGTGGTCGAACCGGATCCGGACGACGGCCCGGTCCTGGTGCTGAAGGACTACGACGTTCCGCCCGACCGGGTGCCCGAATTCCTGAGCGCGATGGGTTTCGTGGGCCGGTCCCGGCAGCGCACCGGTGCCATGGAATGGCGGCTCTATCGCGACGTCGGCGCCGAGGACCGCTACGTCGAAGCGTTCGTGGTGCGTTCGTGGTCGGAGCATATGCAACAGCACAAGGTCCGGCTCACCGCCCAGGATCTGCTGCGTGAACGTGCGGTCGCCGAATTCGCCCACGACGAGACGCTCACCCACCTGGTGTCGGTCGAACCCCGGGCATAGATACACTGTCGGGCATGCGGATGTTCCTGGATATCCTCCTGATCGTCACCAGCCTGCTGCTGGTGCTGATGGTGCTGTTGCACCGCGCCAAGGGCGGAGGTCTGTCCAGCTTGTTCGGCGGTGGGACGCAGTCGGCGCTGTCCGGTTCGACCGTGGCCGAGAAGAACCTGAACCGCATCACCATCTTCACCGGGCTGGTGTGGTTCATCGCGATCCTGGGGATCGGGCTCGAGATCAAGTTCGCCTGATCGTCAGTCGGTGCGCGGTACGCGCCCGTCGATATCGGTGAACCCGTAGTCCTCGGCCAGATCGGCGACCTTCCAGGCTCTTCCGGTGCGTGTGCGCCGGTCCGGATCGGCGGCCAGCGCGACCACCGCGCGGCCCGCGAAGCGGGGGGTCTCGGCCTCGTCCAGATCGAAGCTGCCCTCACCCGGGAGGGTCACGACGCGTTTACCCTCGGCATCGGCCGGGACCAGTTGCAGCAGTTCGGTGGCCACCAGACCCGGCCAGATCGACACGGCCGTGACTTCGGTATCGGCCAAGTCGCGGGCGAAATCCGCGGTCATCCGGTCCAGCGCCGTTTTCCCGACCCCGTAGACGACATTGTGCATAGGGCGCTGGGCTCCGGGCGAGGACACGTTCACGATGAGCCCGCCGGTTTCCAGCAGCAGCGGCGCCGCGTAGACAGCGGCCACGTAATGCGACCGCACGCCGATGCGGAAGGTCTCGTCCCACGCTTTCGGCGGTACCTCCCAGAACTTCCGGCCCAGCCAGCGGGCGGCGGCGGGGGAGTTGTAGACGTTGTTGACCAGTACGTCGAGGCGGCCTTGTTCCGCGCCGATGCGTTCGAACAGGGCCGCTGTCGCCGTGTCGTCGCCGTGGTCGCAGACGACAGGTACGCCGGTGCCGCCCAGTTCGTCGATCCGCGCGGCTGTTTCGTGCACCGTTCCCGGCAGCTTTCCGGGCTGCTGCGATCGTCCGGTGACGTACACGGTCGCGCCGGCCGCGCCCAGTTCCAGCGCGATACCTTTGCCGATCCCGCGGCTCGCGCCGGTGACCACGGCGATCCGGTTCTTCAGGGGGTGTGGTGTTCCGTTCACAGTCCCGGGACGTTACCGTGAAACTGAAACGCGTTCTAGTATTCGGGAGGTTCCGTGACGCCGACGCACCGGTTCATCGACACCGGGGGTGTGCGGATGCACATCGCCGAAGCGGGCGGGGGTGATCCGGTGATCTTCTGTCACGGATTCCCGCACACCTGGTACGTGTGGCATCGCCAGCTCGCTGCGGTGTCGGCGGCGGGTTACCGGGCGATCGCGCCCGATCTGCGCGGCGCCGGTCGCACCGAGGCGCCCGCAGCGATCGACGACTACACCAACGAAGCGGTGATCGGCGATCTGCTCGCCCTGCTCGACGATATCGGCGCCGAGCAGGCGGTGTTCGCCGGTGTCGATTTCGGTGCCGCCCTGCTCTGGGAACTGGGCCTGCGCGCGCCGGAGCGGGTCCGCGGGCTGGTGGTGCTGAACAACCCCTTCGCGCCGCGCGCCCCGAAACGGCCGGGTTATTACTGGGCGAAAATGGCCGAACGGCATTTCCTGCACCTGCAGTATTTCCTGGAACCGGGGGTGGCCGACGCCCATCTCGCCGAGCAGCCGCGGGAATTCCTCTCCCGGGTGTACTACGCGCTCAGCGGCGATTTCCACTACCTGGATGTATGGCAGAACCCACCGGGAACCCGGTATATCGATGCGCTGCCCGAAGCCCCCGAACTGCCGTGGTCCTGGCTGTCGGCCGGTGAATTCGACACCCTCGCCGCGGATTTCGAGCGCACCGGGTTCACCGGTGGACTGAACTGGTACCGCGCGATCGACCGTAACTGGGAGCTGACCGAGGAATACGCCGGGGCCGCACCCCAGGTACCGGTGTATTTCGCCTACGGGGAGAAAGACCCGGATATGGAAGGTTTCAGCGGTCGCGATCCGCTCGACACCATGCGCGCGGCACTCCCGGACCTGCGCGCGGTCCAGCGGATCCCCGGTGCCGGTCACCTGGTGCAGCTCGAATCCACCACCGCGGTGAACGAATTCCTGCTGGGTGCGGTGGGGGAACTCACGGCGTGAAAGTCTCGATCGCCGATCGCTGTGCCGCGGTGTAGGTTCCGGGTGGGCGCCGAGGCCGGACCCGTAACGGCCCCGTAAGAGCTGCTCCGGCCGTGAACGTGGGACGGACATACCGTTCCCCGCGCGTTTCCGGCGCATCCGTAGCCTGGCCCCATGACTGTGCACGGTGTTCTGTTCGATTTCTCCGGCACCCTGTTCCGCTTCGAACCGGTAGTCGACGAGTTGGTCGGACCCGACGGCAAACCCCTGGTGGGTGACATGCAGGCCGAGGTGATGCGGCGGATGACAGCGCCGGTCGGGCAACCGGGCGGTCTGCCGGAAGAACTGCGCGAAGCGTGGGCCCGGCGGGATCTGGATCCGGCGCTGCATCGCGAACTGTACCGGGCGGTGCTGCGCGGGTCCGGAGTCGGCAATCCCGAGTATCTGTACGAGCAATTGCTCTCGCCCGAAGCGTGGCACCCCTTCCCGGATACGGTGGCCGCCCTGCATGCGGTGGCCGCGGCGGGTATTCCGGCCGCGGTCATCAGCAATATCGCCTGGGATATCCGGCCGGTATTCGAACGCGCCGGAGTCGTCGAACAGGTGAAGGAATTCGTGCTGTCCTATGCCGAGGGCGCGGTGAAACCGGATCCGCGGCTGTTCGCGGTCGCCTGCCACCGCATCGGCATCGAGCCCGCCGAGGTGCTGATGATCGGTGACAGCCCAGAGGCCGACGGTGCTGCCGCCGGCATAGGTTGTGCGGTAGCTCTTGTGGATCCACTGCCCGTCGAGCAGCGGCCGCACGCGCTGCTGGATGCGCTGGCGGAGTTCGGTATCGGCTGACCCTGCGGCACCGACCGGTCGCATCGGGTGGGTGCTGTCCGGCCGGCTACCGATCGCTCGGGCGTAGCGGCTCGGCCGGTGGCGCGCTACCCGTCGGGTAGACCCGGTGTCAGGAGCGCGCGCGGGATGCGGTGGCGGCGAGGGTGGTGTACGGCATGGAGAAACTGCCGCCGATCCGGTCGATGGCCGCGCCGACGAGATCCAGCACGACCGCCAGTCGGTCCGGCGCGAGGCGCGTCAGTCCGCCGGTGGTGGGGAGGTGGTCGAGCCACTGGTCCCGGGTGTAGGACTGTTCCCAATCGAAGCGCCACTGCTCCGGTTCGCCGAACCCGCCCGCGCGGCGGAATCCGTCGGCAGCCGCGGCGAACATCGTCTGATAGGTCTCCAGTGCGGATTTCGCCTGAGCGGTCGCCCGGGCGAAGGGGGAATCGGGTGCGACCTTCCGGTAGGCCGCCACGAGGGCGTCGGTGACTTCGGCGGGGGCGTCGAAAGCATGCCCGAATACGGCGATCCGGCCCCCCGGCCGCAGGACGTGGGCCGCCTTGGCGGCGCCGGCGACCGGGTCCACCCAATGCCACGCCTGCCCGGCGACCACCGCGTCGAAGGTGCGGCCGGCCGGATCCCAGGCTTCGAAAGTGCCGATCTCGACCTCGACCCCGGTGCGCCGGGCGAAGCCGGCCATCCGCTCGTCCGGGTCGACGCCGAGGACCGTGCACCCGGCCTGCTGGAACTGGCGCGCCTCGATTCCGGTGCCGCAGCCGACATCGAGAATCTCCGGGCCCGGACTGGCGTCGACGATCCGGGCCACGAGGGCGTCGGGGTAGCGGGGACGTGCCCGGTCGTAGCGCTGTGGGTCGGTGCCGAACGATTCGGCGACGGCGCGCTGCCGGTGTGGTTCCTGACCGGCGGCGGGTGTGGGCTGAGAAGATATAGTGGGCATGCGCCCACACTAGTGGGCGCATGCCCACTAGGCAATCGTTGGGCTCGCCCGGCAAGAGGAGGACGAACGCCGTGCCGACCGGTGTGCATATCCGAGATGCGCGTCAACAGCTGTTCGACGCGGCGACGCGCATCCTGGTGCGAGACGGCGCGAACGCGCTCACCAGCCGTGCGGTCACGACAGAAGCGGGGGTCGCGAAGGGCGTTCTGCACCGCCACTTCGCCGATTTCGACGCGTTTCTCGTCGAACTCGTCGAAGACCGTGTCGCCCGCCTCGGCGACCAGGCGGCGACCCTGCTCGCTTCCGCCGGCACCGGTACTGTTTCCGGCAATCTCACCGACGCGCTGCTGGACCTGTTCGACCCGGTGGCGGTAGGGATCGTGGGGCTCGTCGTCTTCCGCAACGAATTACGGTCCCGGCTGCGCACGACCGCCCCGGGAATCCCGGTTCTCGCCGATGCCGGCGCCATGATCGCCGACTACCTCACCCGGGAATGCGAACTCGGCCGGATCGCCGCCGACGCCGATATCGACTCTCTGGCACTCTCGCTGATCGGCGCCGGGCATCTGCTCTTCGCGGGCGCCGCGGACCGGCCGGACGCCGCGGCGGTCGGAAAAATGGTCGGCACCATCACCGCCGACGTCGTGCAGCGGCGCCTGTTGTGAGACCTGCCCGGCCGGCCGCCGAATGCGGCGACGCCCGGCAGGATAGGTGTTCATGAACCTGCTCTGGGACCAGCACGCCTGCCTGCCTTTACAACTCGGCACGGACGTGGACGAATTGGCCCGTTACCGGCGCCGCGGACCGACATTCGTCTCGGTCAACGCCGGATATTCACCGCACCGGTTCGCGGATTCGGCCGCGCTGATCGAGTACTACCGGGCTGCTATCGACAGCCATCCCGGGCTGGCGGTGATCGATACCGTCGCCGATATCGCGTCGGTGAGCGACGCGGGAAAGATCGCCGTCGCATTCGACCTGGAGGATTCGGGACCGCTCGACGGCGATCTCGACAATGTGCGCGAATTCGCCGGCTTGGGCGTACGGACGCTGCTCCCCACCTACAACCAGGCGAATGCCGCGGGCAGCGGTTGTCTCGACACGGCCGACCACGGGCTGACAGCCTGGGGCCGAGACCTGGTGCGAGAGATGAATACCGCCGGTATGGTTCCGGACGGATCGCACTGCAGCGAACGCACCGGCCTGGATATGTGTGAAGTATCGGCACTGCCGGTGATCTACAGCCATTCGTGTATGCGCGCGGTATGGGACCATCCGCGCAATATCACCGACGACCAGGCGCGGGCATGTGCGGCAACCGGCGGTGTCGTCGGGATAACGGGTGTGGGAATCTTCCTCGGCCCGAACACTCCGACGCTCGAGGCCATGACCCGGCATCTCGAATACGCGGTCGATCTGGTGGGTATCGATCACGTCGGCGTCAGCACCGACCACTCGTTCGACACCGCGGACTTTCTCGCCGAAGTCGCCGCCAACCCGCACCTGTTCGACGAGTCCTATACGCGCTGGGGACCCATCCGCTGGATGCCGCCCGAAACCTTCCTCACCCTGGGCAGCCACCTCGCCGCACAGGGCTGGTCCGAGGGCGCGATCGGCGCGGTGCTCGGCGGCAACTTCCTGCGCGTCGCCCGGGAGAGCTGGGGCCGGCCCGGTCGGGACACCTCGGCTCGGTAGCCGGGCAGGGTGTGGACAGCGCTCGCGGGGTCCCGGGCCGCGGTCGGCGTGTTGGACCACCGGTTCCGGCACGGCGATGAGTTCGGGCGGTTCGCCGGGTCTGTACTACCAGGGCCGGCGGAAGGAATTGGCAGATGACTCTGGGCGAAGTGGTGCTCGACGGGATCGTTTTCGGTGAATCACCGCGCTGGCACGAGGGGCGGTTGTGGTTCTCGGACTGGGGTGCGCACCGGGTGATCGCACTCGGCGACGACGGTCGTGCCGAGGTCGTGGCGACGGTGGAGTCGTTTCCGATGTGTATCGATTTCCTGCCGGACGGGCGGCTGCTGATCGTGGATTCGGCGCACGGCCGGGTGCTGCGCCGCGAGCCGGACGGGGTACTGGCGACGCACGCCGATCTCGCGGCCCTCACCGATAAGCCGTGGAACGATATCGTCGTCGACGGAGGCGGGAATGCCTACATCAACAGCATCGGGTTCGATTTCCCGGGCGGTGAGTTCGCGCCCGGATTCGTGGTGCTGGTGACCCCCGACGGCCGGGTGCGCCGCGTCGCGGAGGATCTCGCGTTCCCGAACGGAATGGCCATTTCGCCGGACGGTCGCACCCTGATCGTCGCCGAATCGTATGCCGAGCAATTGACCGCATTCGATATCGCGGCGTCCGGCGACCTCGGTGGCCGCCGGGTCTGGTCGCCGACACCGGGTGACCACCCGGACGGTATCTGCCTCGATACCGACGGAGCGGTCTGGTATGCCGATGTCGGTAACCGGCGGTGTGTACGGGTAGCGGAGGGCGGGGCGGAACTGACCACGGTCGAGCTGGATCGGGGAGCGTTCGCCTGTGCTCTCAGCCGCGGTACCGAACCCCGGCTCTTCGTCGTCGGCCAGGAATTCGGTGGAACCGGGACGCCGGAGCCGACCGGCCGGGTCGTGGTGTTCCCGGCGCCCGCACCGGGCGCGGGTTATCCGTGATGGGCTGCGGTGCGGTCACCCGTGATCGGTGGTACGGCGGCGCGCGGTAGCCGCACCGGCTCGGTGGCGCGCGGATGATTCACCCGAGTCCGGGATGTCCGGTGCCGGCGATCAACCGGTGGGCGGATGCTTCGATATCGGCTTCGCTCAGCAGGACCGACGCGGCGGCCGGACCGAGGGGGACGAAACTGTCCGCACTGGTCACCCGGGACTGGGCGCCGGTGAACCCGGCGTCCACCAGTGCCGCGCACACCGATTCGCCGACCCCGCCGCTGCGCCGGGTTTCGTCGGCGATCAGGACGCGGCCGGTGGCTTCGGCATGCCGCAGCAGATCCTCGCGGGGGAGCGGGGACAGCCAGCGGAGATCGAGAACCCGGGTGCCGACCCCGCGCTGGGCGAGCCGCCGGGCGACTCGCAGGCTCATCGGAACGGAATTGGCGAAGGCCACGATCGTCAGATCGGTGCCCTCGCCGTATACCCTGGCCTGCCCGATGGGGACGTGGGTGCCGGTGAGGGGTGTCGCCCACTGCTCGTCGCCGGGTTCGTACAGGTCGCGGGTGTGATACAGCGCAATGGGTTCGAGGAGGACACAGACCCGGCCGTCCACCCGGGCCGCCGAGACGCAGGTGCGGAGTACGGCCGCCGCGTCGTCCGGGCGGGATGGGGAGGCCACCACGATCCCGGGGATATCGCGCAACGCGGCCACGGAATTGTCGTTGTGGAAATGCCCGCCGAACCCCTTCTGGTAGCCGTATCCGGCGATCCGCACGACCATCGGATTGCGGTAGCGGCCCGCCGAGAAGAACGACAGGGTGGCCGCCTCGCCGCGCAACTGGTCGAGTGCGTTGTGCACGTAGGCCAGATACTGGATTTCCGGGACGGGAACGAAACCCGCAAGACCGGCGCCGAGGGCAGTACCGAGAATGCTCTGCTCGTCGAGCAGGGTATCGAACACCCGTCGCCCGCCGAATCGGCTACGCAGCCCCTTCGTGACCCCGTACACGCCGCCTTTGCGCGCGACGTCCTCACCGAAAACCAGGACATCGGGGTCGCGGGCGAGCAGATCGGCGAGCGTCCGGTTGAGGGCCTGCGCCACGGTCACCGCATTTGCCGATGCCTCCTCGATCGGTCCGTGGCGAGTTCCGGCCGGCGTGGCCTTCCTATCGGGCGCGACCGCCATCGGCACGGGGCCGACGGCCGGGGCGGACCGGTCGACGGTTGCGCGGACCGTCTCACGACCGTCGGCCGGGACACGGTCCGTTGTTGTGTGCACGGCCGGGTCCGCCGGCGAATCGGCGCCCACCGGTGCCCTCGGCGGGACCGGGCGTACGACGTCGGCGCGCACTGACTCGGGGTGGTCCGGCGCAAGGGACGCGATCACCGCTGCCGCCGAGCCGAGCTTCGGTTCCCGGCACACAGCATCCGCCGTGGCGGCCACCTGCCCGGCCAGTCTGTCGTAGTGGTCGAGTACTTCCCGCGGACTGCACAAGCCCGTGGTGATCAGCAGCCGCGCGGTGGCGGTGACCGGGTCGCATGCCAGGTCGGCGGCAATCGCGGCGCTGTCGCGATAGGCGGTTTCCACATCGGAACCGGCGTGCCCGAACAACCGGACAGTACGCAAACGCAGAAATGCGGGCCGCCGATTCTCGCGGACCCACCCGACGGCAGCGGTGGCGGTGGCGACAGTATCGCGGAGGTCGCAACCGTCCGCGGCGAAATAGCGCAGACCCGGCCGATGACCGTAGGCGTGCTCGATCCACCCCGGCGGCGTCGGGACACTGATGCCGATCCCGTTGTCCTCGCAGACGAACAGCACCGGAACCGGCACACCCAGATACGCCGTGTGCACCGCCGTGTTGATCGCACCGGCGGCGGTCGAATGGTTGGCCGACGCATCACCGAAACCACACAGCACCACGGCATCCCGCGGCCACGGGCAGGCGAGACCGAGCCGGGCGGCGCGGTCGATCGCGAACGCGAGGCCCACGGCGCGGGGCAGGTGGGAGGCGATGGTCGAGGTCTGCGGAATGATGTGGGCCGCGGCGCTACCGAACACCTTGTGCCGGCCGCCGGAGATCGGGTCCGCGGCCGCGGCGACCACCCCCAGCAGTAGATCCCGCACGGGATCCAGGCCCCCGGCGCGGCGTACCCGCTCGAGGAACAGCGCACCGGAACGGTAGTGCGGCAGTAGCGGATCGGTGACCCGGCTCGCGGCGGCCAGCGCGACATTGCCCTCGTGACCGGACGACCCGATGCTGTAGTACCCCCGCCCGCTCGCGCCGAGCCGCCGGGCCGCCAGATCGGCCTGCCTGCTCAGCACCTGCGCGGTGAACAGGTCGAGCCAGTCGGTGTCGGTGAGTCCGGGTCCGGGTGCTCGTTCGCGCGCACTTGCCGCAGCCGGACGCAGTTCCGCGATCTCGGCACGGAATCGTTGTTCGGCTTCGTCGATATTCACCGGACCCTCACCCTGACGAGCCTAAGTCGAGTGACCCGGAGCTTCCGTTGTTCCGCCGCGGCAAGTCGCGGATGCTTTCCACGGCGCGCCGATTCGGCACGACGCACCGAGCCTCCCGCCGGAATCGCGGGGGATGTCGGTCCCGGTAGCGACTTCAGCGCTCCGCCCCGAGCGGGCGCCCGGTGTAGTCGGTCGGCCGCCGTCGGCGATGTGGCGGATAAGCGGGACGAGCAGGAACTGCCCGGCGCCGTGAGCGGGGGCGATGTGACGTCGAGCGCGGATCCGGTGATCACGCTCGGGCCCTGCGGTGGCACGCATGCGGGTGGTGCGTTGCGCCGGCAACGACTGCGCCGCGCTCGACGGCCGGTTCAGCGCAGCGCGGCGGCCGCGTCCCGGTCCAGAATCCAGGTGGTGGACTCCGTGCCGTGAGCACCCGCAGCGGGGATATCGAGCGGGTCGGCGCCGGCCAGCGCGGCCGCGACGGGTTCGGCCTTGTTCGCGCCCGAGACCACGAGGACCACATGCCGGGATCGGCGGATCGCCGGATAGGTCAGGGTGACCCGGACCGGGGGCGGTTTGGGGGAATCGGTCACCGCGACCGCTGGTTCGTGCTGCTCCCCGATGGCGTCGGCATGCCCGGGGAACAGGGAATTGATATGGCCGTCGGGGCCCATCCCCAGCAGATGCAGGTCGAAACCGCCGTGCGCGGCCAGGTGGGCGCGGACCGCGGTGGCGTATTCGGCGGCCGCCTCGACCGGATCCGGGTACTCGCCGTCGGAGGTGGCGACGATGTGCACGCGGGCGGGGTCCACGGGAACGTGGTCGAGCAGGGCCCGATGCGCCTGGCCTTCGTTGCGTTCGGGATCGCCCGCGGGAACGAAACGCTCGTCCCCCCAGAAGATGTCGAGTTTCGACCAGTCGATACCGCCCGGTTCGGTGCGGACCTTCTCCAGCAGCGTGATCCCCGTTCCGCCACCGGTCAGCACCACCGACGCGCTACCGCGTTCGGCCTGCGCCGCGACCACGACCTCGACGAACCGCCGGGCAGCGGCCGTGGTCAGCGCATCGCTGTCGGGGTGGACGTCGACGGTGGCGGCGGGGGAGGTCGCGTCACTACTGGTGGTCATAGGTCACCCTTTCGATTCCGGCCAGCGCTTCGGCGTAGATCTCGTCGGCGTCCAGGCGGCGCAGCTCCTCCGCCAGGCAGTCACGGGTTTCGCGGCGGGCCAAGGCGATCCGTTGTTCGGGCTCGCCGGTGCGGGTCAGCGTCGCGGTGACCCCCGTCTGCGGGCGGGCGATGGCGATCGACACCGTCGGCCGGCGCAGTTCGACCTTCAGCTCTCCGGTCTTGCGGTACACCGGGCAGTCGAGCCGCCCGGCGAGCCAGCCCGCCAGAATGTCCAGGGCCGGTTCCTCGCGCAGGCCCGATACCGTCACCGATTCCACCGGCTCGTGCGGTGGCTCGTCCATGGCGGCCGCGAGCAGCGCCCGCCAGTAGGTGATCCGGCTCCACGCCAGATCGGAATCGCCCACCGCATAGGAACCCTGGCGTTTCTTGATGGTGGCCTGTGGGTCCGGGGCGAAGGTGGCATCGGTGATGCGCCGGGTCGCCAGCCGCCCGACCGAATCCTTGGACGGGAACTCCGGCGCACCCCGCGGCCACCACGCCACCACCGGGGTGTCCGGCAGCAGGAAGGGAATGACCACGCTGCTCTCGTGGCTGATCAACTCGCCCTGTAGGCGCAGCACGATCACCTCGGCGGCACCGGCGTCGCCGCCCACCCGGATCTGCGCGTCGAGCCGGGTCGGCGCGAAACGGTCGCCGCGCGCCAGGACGACCACCCGGCAGGGGTGTTCGCGGCTGGCATCGTTGGCGGCGTCGATCGCCTCCTCGGCCTCGGAACTGTCCAGGGTGCACACGACCAGCGTCAGCACCCGGCCCATGGTGATCACGCCGTTGCTCTCACGCAGCTGCACCAGGCGTTTGGTGACGGCACCGGTGGTGGTGTCGGGAATATCGATGATCACGGCCGCCGCCATTCCCGGCCCGTGCGGGCCAGCATCTCGGCGGCGGAATCCGGGCCCCAGGTCCCGGCCTCGTACTGTTCGGGTTTCCCGTCGGACGCCCAGTGGGCGAGCACGGGATCGAGGATGCGCCAGGACAATTCGACCTCCGCATTGACCGGGAAGAGGGAGGGTTCGCCGAGCAGCACGTCGAGGATCAGCCGTTCGTAGGCTTCCGGCGAGGATTCGGTGAACGATTCGCCGTAGCTGAAATCCATGTTCACGTCCCGGACTTCCATGGACGAGCCGGGCACTTTCGAACCGAACCGCATGGTGATGCCCTCGTCCGGCTGGACCCGGATGACGAGGGCGTTCTCGCCGAGTTCCTCGGTCATGGTCTGGTCGAACGGCAGATGCGGGGCCCGTTTGAACACCACCGCGATCTCGGTGACCCGCCGGCCCAGCCGTTTACCGGTCCGCAGATAGAACGGAACCCCCGCCCAGCGCCGGGTATCGACCTCGAGGGTCAGTGCGGCATACGTCTCGGTCCGCGACTGGGGGTCGAAACCTTCCTCGTCGAGCAGTCCGACCACTTCCTGGCCGCCCTGCCAGCCGGCCGCGTACTGCCCGCGGGCGGTGGTCTCGTCGAGGGGTTCCACCAGTTTCGTGGCGGACAGGACCTTGATCTTCTCCATCTGCAACTGCCGCGGTTCGAAGCTGATCGGCTCCTCCATGGCGGTGAGCGCGAGCAGTTGCAGCAGATGGTTCTGGATCACATCGCGAGCGGCGCCGATGCCGTCGTAGTAGCCGGCCCGGCCGCCCAGGCCGATGTCCTCGGCCATGGTGATCTGTACGTGGTCGACGTAGTTGGCGTTCCAGATCGGGTCGAACAGCTGGTTCGCGAAACGCAGCGCCAGGATGTTCTGCACCGTCTCCTTGCCGAGATAGTGGTCGATGCGGAACACGGTCTCTTCCGGGAACACCCGGTTCACCAGCGCGTTGAGTTCTCGGGCGCTGGCCAGATCGTGTCCGAACGGTTTCTCGATCACCACCCGCCGCCACGGCGCCGGCCCGTGCTCGGAATGCCGGCTGGTGAGCCGGTGCCGGTGCAACTGGTCGAGCACGACCGGGAAGGAATCGGGCGGAATCGACAGGTAGAAGGCGTGATTACCGCCGGTGCCGCGTTCGGCGTCCAGGTGTGCCAGGGTTTCGGCGAGGTGGGCGAACGCCTCGTCGTCCTCGAAAGTGCCCTGGACGAACCGGAAACCCTCGGCGAGGTGGTCCCACACCTCTTGGCGGAACGGGGTCCGCGAATGCGCGCGCACGGCCTCGTGCACGATATCGCCGAAATCCCCGTCCGACATCTCCCGGCGGGCGAAACCGACCAACGCGAATCCCGGGGGCAGCAGCCCCCGGTTCGCCAGGTCGTAGATGGCCGGCATGAGCTTGCGCCGGGAGAGATCTCCGGTGACGCCGAAGATCACCATGCTGCACGGGCCCGCGATACGCGGAATCCGTTTGTCCCGGCTGTCGCGCAGCGGATTACGCCACGCGGTGCCGGATGCCGTCTCTGTGCTCTCCGGAGCGCCGGCCATCGGGGTCAGTTACCTCCTGCTGCCTGCAGTTCGGCTGTGGTGGCCTCGAGCAGTTCCTGCCAGGACTTCTCGAACTTGTCCACGCCCTCGCGTTCGAGTACGGCGAAGACATCGTCGAGATCGATACCCGCTTCCCGGAGCTGTGCGAAGACCCCGGCCGCCTCGTCGGCGGTTCCGGAGATCGTGTCCCCACGAACCTCACCGTGATCGGCTACCGCCTCGAGCGTCTTCTCCGGCAGCGTGTTCACCGTATTCGCGGCGACCAGTTCGGTGACGTAGAGCGTATCGGGGTAGTCGGGGTTCTTCACGCCGGTCGAGGCCCACAGCGGCCGCTGCCGGTTCGCGCCCGCAGAAGCCAGATGGCTGTAGGTCGAGGCGTGCGCACCGCCGGAACCGAAGACGTCCAGGTACTCGGCGTAGGCCAGCCGGGCGTTGGCCACGCCCGCCTTACCGCGCAGCGCCAGGGCTTCCGGGGTACCGATCGCCTCGAGCCGCTTATCGATCTCGGAATCCACCCGGGAGACGAAGAACGACGCCACCGAATGGATCTTGGCCAGATCCTGCCCGGCGACCCGCGCCTTGCGCAGACCGTCCAGGTAGGCGCCCATCACCGAGCGGTACCGCTCCACCGAGAAGATCAGCGTCACGTTGACGCTGATGCCCTGCTCGATGACCGCGGTGATCGCGGGCAGGCCCGCCTCGGTGGCCGGGATCTTGATGAACAGGTTCGGCCGGTCGACGATCTTCCACAGCTCGACCGCCTGGGCCACCGTCTTGTCGGCGTCGAAGGCCAGCCGCGGATCGACCTCGATGGAGACCCGGCCGTCCACGCCGCCGGTCTGCTCGAACACCGGGGCCAGCACATCACAGGCCGCGCGGACATCGTCGGTGGTGATGGTGCGGATCGCGGCCTCGGTATCGGCGCCCCGGGCAGCCAGCTCCCGGACCTGTTCGTCGTAGGCGTGCCCCTTGCTGAGGGCGCCCTGGAAGATGGTCGGGTTGGTGGTGACCCCGACGACCCCGCGGGTGGCGATCAGTTCGGCGAGGTTGCCGGAATTGATCCGATCGCGTGACAGATCGTCCAGCCACACCGACACCCCGGCCGCGGCCAGGGCGGCGACGTTCTCGTTCTGTGCCATGAACCCTTATCCCTTCACATTGTCGAGCGTGCGCTGCGCAGCGGCCACGACAGCCTCCGGCGTGAAGCCGAACTCGCGGAACAAGGTCTTGTAATCGGCCGAGGCGCCGAAATGCTCGATCGACACGATCTCGCCCGCGTCGCCGGTGAACCGGTGCCACGGCATGGCGATACCGGCTTCGACCACGACCCGCGCGGCCACCGCCGGCGGCAGCACCTCGTCGCGATACGCCTTGTCCTGCGCGTCGAACCATTCCACGCACGGCATCGAGACCACCCGGGTGCCGATGCCCTGCTCCTCCAGCGTAGTGCGCGCGGCGACCGCGAGCTGGAGCTCGGATCCCGTGCCGATGAGAATCACCTGCGGCACGCCGGTGGACGCCTCCGCGAGGATGTAACCGCCCTTCGACACACCTTCCAGGCTGGTGCCCTCGAGCACCGGCAGATCCTGGCGGGTCAGCGCCAGCGCGGCCGGCCCACCGGTACCGACGGCATCGCTGGAGACGAACGGCGAGTTGTGCTTACCGCTGTGCTTCTCGATCACGGTGCGCCAGGCGTAGGCGGTTTCGTTGGCGTCACCGGGGCGCACCACCGACAGGCCGGGGATGGCGCGCAGCGCGGCGAGATGTTCGATCGGCTGGTGGGTCGGGCCGTCCTCGCCGAGGCCGATGGAGTCGTGGGTCCAGACGTAGGTCACCGGTACCCGCATGAGTGCGGCCAGCCGCACCGCCGGGCGCATGTAATCGCTGAACACCAGGAAGGTGCCGCCGTAGGGGCGGGTGGGGCCGTGCAACGCGATGCCGTTGAGGATCGACCCCATCGCGTGCTCGCGGACCCCGAAATGCAGGGTGCGGCCGTACGGGCTCGCCTTCCACATTCCGGTGGAGATGGATTCGGGGCCGAAGCTCAGCGAATCCGGGATGGTGGTGTTGTTGGATTCGGCCAGGTCGGCCGAACCGCCCCACAGCTCCGGCAGCGCCGGGCCGACAGCGGCGAGCACCTTGGCCGAGGCCTTCCGGGTGGCCAGGCCCTTCGCATCCGGTTCCCAGGTGGGCAGGTTGTCGGTCCAGCCCGCGGGCAGTTGACCGTTGAACAGCCGGTCGAACAGCGCCTTGCCCTGCGGGACGCGCTGGGCCCAGGCATCGAAGTCGACGGTCCAGTCGGCGTGGGCCTTCGCCCCCCGCTCGGCGGCCTTGCGGGTATGCGCGATGACCTCGTCGGCGACCTGGAAGCTCTGCTCGGGGTCGAAGTCGAGGGCGCGTTTGGTGGCGGCCACCTCGTCGGCGCCCAGAGCGGCGCCGTGCGCGGCGCCGGTGTTCATCTTGTTCGGGGCCGGGTAACCGATGATGGTACGCAGCAGGATCAGCGAGGGTTTACCGGTTTCGGCCTTCGCCGCCGCCAGCGCGGCCTCGATCGCGACGACATCCTCGCCGCCCTCCACCACCTGGACATGCCAGCCGTAGGCCGCGTAGCGGGCCGCGACATCCTCGGTGAACGCGATGGTGGTGTCGTCCTCGATGGAGATCTTGTTGTCGTCGTAGATCACCACCAGGTTGCCCAGCTGCTGGGTGCCCGCGATCGAGGAGGCCTCGGAGGTGACGCCCTCCTCCATATCCCCGTCGGAGGCGATCACGTAGATGTGATGGTCGAACGGGCTGGTGCCGGTCGCGGCCTCCGGATCGAACAGGCCGCGTTCGCGACGGGCCGCCATCGCCATACCCACCGCCGACGCCAGGCCCTGGCCCAGCGGGCCGGTGGTGATCTCCACTCCCTTGGTGTGCCGGTACTCCGGGTGACCCGGGGTCAGCGAACCCCATTTACGCAGGTTCTTCAGATCGTCGAGTTCCAGCCCGAAACCGGCCAGGTACAGCTGGATGTAGAGGGTGAGGCTGGAGTGTCCGCAGGAGAGCACGAACCGGTCGCGCCCGACCCATTCCGGGTCGGCGGGGTCGTGCCGCATGGTGCGCTGGAACAGCGTGTACGCCAGCGGAGCCAGGCTCATCGCGGTGCCCGGGTGGCCGTTGCCCGCCGCCTGGACGGCGTCGGCGGCCAGGACGCGGACCGTATCGACGGCCTTGGTGTCCAGATCGGTCCAGTCGTCCGGGAGGTTCGGCTGGGTGAGGGCGCGGATGTCGTCTGTCACTGACACGACCGTGTTTCTCCTGACATTTTCGAGGCGTCGAAAAAGGTGGCGGGCAGGGCGGCGGACCGGGTACGGCGGGATGACGGTGACGCCGCATACACCCTCATACCCTAGATGCGCCGGGCCGCCCTCGTGCACGACCCCCGGCCAAGCCGGACGCGCCGGTCCCGCAGGCATGTCCGGGTCGTTGTCGGCAGGAGTGTGCGCGAGGTCGCAGGGGCGAGCGGCGGGGCGTACGGGTCGTGGGTCTACCATCGTGTGTAGTAGTAGCCGCGTCGCAGCCGCGCGCTGCTCGCCCGCGAACCGGATGCGATGCGCAGCGGCCTCCGGCTCCGCTCCGGCCGGTGTGGCTGTGAGCGTGTCGGGGTCCGGCTGCGTCCGTTGACAGTGTGCGAGGAGAGACAGTGCGGATCGGTCATGACACGGGGGTCGGCGGCGCCCACGATTCCGCGCCGGCACCCGCGGACCGCGTCCTCGGCAGCGCGGCACTCGCCCGGATCGCCCGCCGGCCGCTGGCCTATATCGCGCTCACCAAACCGCGAGTGATCGAACTGCTGCTGGTCGCCACCATTCCCACCATGCTGCTGGCCGACCGCGGTCACGTCGATATCCGGCTCATCCTGGCCACCCTGTTCGGCGGCTGGATGGGCGCGGCGAGCGCGAACACGCTGAACTGCGTGGCCGATGCCGATATCGACAAGGTGATGAAGCGGACCGCCAAGCGTCCGCTGGCCCGCGACGCGGTGCCCACCTCGCACGCCTTCGTGTTCGGCGTCGCCCTGGGGATCGGCTCGTTCGCGTGGTTGTGGTGGCAGGCGAACCTGCTCAGCGGTGTGCTGGTGGTCGCGACCATCCTGTTCTACGTTTTCGTCTACACACTCGGCCTGAAACGCCGGACCTCGCAGAACGTGGTCTGGGGCGGGGCCGCCGGCTGTATGCCCGCGCTGGTCGGCTGGTCGGCGGTGACCGGGACCATCGGCTGGCCTGCGCTGGCCCTGTTCGGCGTGATCTTCTTCTGGACCCCACCGCACACCTGGGCGCTGGCCATGCGCTACAAGGAGGACTACCGCGCGGCCGGGGTACCGATGCTGCCGGTGGTGGCCACCGAACAGACCGTCACCAAGCAGATCGTCATCTACACCTGGCTCACGGTGCTCACCACCCTCGCGTTGGTCCCGGCGACGGGGGTGATCTACGCCGCGGTGGCGCTGGTCGCCGGCGCCTGGTTCCTCCTCATGGCGCATCAGCTCTATGCGGGTGTGCGGCGGGGCGAATCGGTGAAGCCACTGCGCCTGTTCCTGCAGTCGAACAACTACCTGGCGGTGGTGTTCTGCGGTCTGGCCGTCGATTCGGTCCTCGGCTGGACCACGCTCGGCGACGTCTTCTTCGGCTGATCACGGCGGTAGCCGGTTCGGCCGCGCGCTGGGTGACCGGGCGCGACTACTGAGCGCGCCCGGTGTCACCGTCAGGGCAGCAGGACGATCGAACCGGTCGTCCTGCGGCTTTCCAGGTCCCGGTGCGCCTGCTCGGCGTCGGCGAGCGGATAGGTCGCGCCGATCCGGACGGTGAGCGAACCGTCGGCGACGGCTTCGAAGATATCGCCGGCGCGCCAATCCAATTCGGCGCGATCACGGGTGTAGTGGGCGATATTCGGCCGGGTCACGAATACCGAACCCGCCGCGTTCAACCGCTGCAGATCCACGGGCGGGACGGGGCCGCTGGCCGCGCCGAACAATGCGAGCATGCCGCGGATGCGCAACGAGGCGAGGCTGGCGTCGAAGGTGGCCGCACCGACGCCGTCGTAGGCCGCGGCGACTCCGGTACCGCCGGTCAGTTCGCGGACCCGGTCGGCGAGATCGTCACCGTAGCGCAGCACTTCCCAGGCGCCCGCGCCGCGGGAAAGGGCCTCTTTCTCGTCCGAGGACACGGTGGTGATCACCCGGATATCGCGGGCTGCCGCCAATTGGGTGAGCAGCAGGCCGACGCCGCCCGCGCCCGCATGGACCAGGACGGTCTCACCCGGCTCGGGCCGGTAGACGGATTCGATCAGATAGTGGGCGGTCATCCCCTGCAACAGCGCCGAGGCCGCGACGGGCGGATCGACGCCTTCCGGCACCGCGACCGCGACCGCCTCGTCGATCACCGTGCGTGGCGCGTAGCTGCTGGGCCCGGCGGCCCAGGCCACCCGGTCGCCCACGGCGAACGCGGTGACATCGGCCCCGATTTCGGTGACCACACCGGTCCCCTCGGAACCGGGGATATACGGCAGCGGTCTCGGGTAGGTGCCGGTGCGGAAATACGTATCGATGAAATTGACACCGATGGCGTCGACCTCGACCGAGAGCTGGTTCGGCCCGGGCGACGGGTCGGGAACCTCGGTGAGGGCCAGTACCTCCGGACCACCGTGCCGGTCTACCTGGATGGCGCGCATGGTCCACAGTTCTACACCTGCGCCGCGCCGGCGAGTACGCGGGTCCGGTCGACGGCCCGGGCGGGTGTGCGCCGGAGCGCGGTCCTACTCGCCGGTAAACTCCGGGATATGAGTGCAGAGACCGCTACCGCCACCGTTCGCGCGCCCAAGGCGATCGTCGATTCGGTACGCAAATTCGTCGCCGCGCACGGCGGTTCGGCCGAGGCCGTACCGCAGCCGGTGGGCCGCCGGGGTGTCCGGATCACGCTGGTCGGCGCCGACGGCGTGCTGGGCGACCGGATGGTCGCCGATACCGCCACCGCACAGGCCGTGATCGACGCCGTGGACGGGCTGACCGCCGCGGACGGCTGGGAGCGGGACCTGGTGGCCAAGACCACGCCGCGCGCCGGGCACTGGGCGAAGATGGCCGGCTGGGTTGCAAAGCAGACCCGCTTCCCCCAGGCGCGTAACGAGCGATGAGCGGTCGCGGGCGCGCCGGTCTGTGCGTACTCACAGGCCGCCGGCCCGCGCGTCAGGTAGCGAAAACAGATTCCCGGCCAAAACCTACTGGCGAGTAACAGCTTCGCGCTACCGTTAGGGCTCGAGCGTCAGCCCGGGGGTAGAAGGAGCCGATATGACGGTCAGTAGTCCGACCCGTACCCGACTTACGGTGTCCGGCCGTCCGATTTCGAACCATCTACGCGATGTGTCGTCCCTCTCTCGTCAGATGGTCGGCCATTTCGTCGAGAACGTGGCGCCCTGCGGGACGCTGCCCGGCGATGCGCTACAGGGTGATGTCACCGCGGTGACCCGCCTGTGCCTCGAACTCACCCTCAGCGGCCTCGACGGCCGTGAACTCCCGCAGGAGATCGAGAAGGTTCGCGAGGCCGCGGCCGAATGGGCCCGCGAGGGTATCCCGATCGACACCATCAACCACGCCATCCACGAGGGCTTCAAACTCGGGTTCGATCGCATCCTGTCCACCGCCGGTCCGGCCGATTCGGCCACGCTGGTGGCGACCGCCCGCCGGATGCTGGAAATCATCGACACGATCACCTCGCAGGTCGCCCTGGCCTACGTGGGCGAATACCGCGGGGTGGTCTCCGAGCACCACACCGCCGTGCACACCCTGACCTCCGCGCTGCTGGGCGGGCACAGCACCGCCACCATGGCGCGCGAATGCGGGATCGAGATCGCCGAGTCGTATCAGGTGCTGGCGCTGGCGCTGCCGCCGCATCCGGACGAATCCGCACCGCAGGTGGACGGCCGGATCGTGGCCCGGCGCAAATTGCGCCGGGTGCAGGCCGAACTGGCGCGTAGCTGCGGGGAGCGGGCGTTGTCGCTGCTCAGCATCGACGGCGGCACGGTGCTGCTGCCCGCGCACGCGTTCCCGGACGAATCCCTCGACGAACTCATCAGCCGGTTGTCGGAGGCCGCGCAGGTCGCGATCACCGCCACCCTGGTCACCGCGGACACCGCCGATATCCCCGGCGCCACCGACCGCGCCCACGAACTGCTCGATATCGTCTCGCGCATCACCGACGGCGGCGGACTGCACCGGTTCTCCGATCTCGCCCTGGAATTCCAGATCACCCGGCCCGGCCCCGCCCGGGAGCATCTCAGCGCCATCCTGGATCCGCTCGACGAACATCCCGAGCTCTTGGAAACGTTGCGCCAGCACATCGCGAACAACTTCAACCGGCAGCGCACCGCCCGGCTCATGCATATGCACACCAACACCCTGGACTACCGGCTCAAACGGGTGCGCGTGCTCACCGGCTACGACCCGGCGATACCCACCGGACTGTGGTATCTGACCTCGGCGCTGGTCGCCCGCAGCTATCGGACGCGTCCCGCCGACGCCTGAACGCCGTACCACCGGCGAACGGGCGGGATGCCTACGGACTCCGCAGGTATGCGGTCCCGGCTGCCGCTCGCTTCATCCGGTGGTCGCCCGCAGGGAGGGGCGCGGCCACCGGCGCACGCCTGCTTGCCGGCGGGTCAGGCCGGCTGTGTATCGGGCTGCGGCGCGCTGACCGGGAGGGGTTCGCGGGTGCGCAGTGAGGCCCACAGGGTCGCGGTGGCGGCGGTGCACAGTGCCGCGCCACCGACGTGGATCGCCACCAGGGCTGCGGGGACATCGGTGAAGTACTGCACCACCCCTACCAGCGATTGCGACAGGACAAGGCCGATCAGGACGAAATAGCGATCCCGGACCGGCTTCGTGATACCGGTGGCGTACAGGCCGAAACCCAGTCCGATCAACAGGGCCAGATACCCGATCAGCAACTGCGAATGCAGATGCACCAGGGTGGTGATCTCGATTTCGAGGCGGGCCACCGGGCGGTCGATGCTCTTGTCCCCGGCATGTGGACCGGCGGCGGTGACCAGTGTGCCCGCGACCAGCACGCCCGCCAGCGCCACACCGCTCAGCGCGGTGAGCCATCGCAGGGGCGCCGGCGTCCGGACCGTATCGACACCGTCGTCCGGCGCGGCGACCTTCGCGCACATCACCGCGGCCACCCACACCATGAGCATCGAGGCCAGCAGGTGCAGGGCGACGGTCCACCACAGCAGTCCGGACAACACGGTGATCCCGCCGATGATCGCCTGCAGCACCGTGCCGGCGGGCATGAGCCAGGCATAGACCAGGACCTCCCGGCGCCGCCGGGCGCGGGTCACCGCGAGCACGATGAGCGCGGCACACAACGTCACCGCGAACGTGAGCATCCGGTTGCCGAACTCCACCGCCTGATGGATTCCCGGCACCTCCGACACCCCGACCGGGGTGAAGCTACCGGGGAAACACTGCGGCCAGGTGGGGCAGCCGAGCCCGGAGGCGGTGACCCGCACGATCGCACCGGTCACCGCGATCCCGGCCTGAGAGCCGAGTACCGCCAGGGCGATCAGCAGCTGGGCGCGCCGGGAGGGCAGGGGGAGCCGGTCCACGACTCGCAGGAATGCGCGATAGAGCACGTCACGATGGTAGCGGGCGTCCGGATCGCCTCCGCACCCGGACTACTACAACGTGTCGTGCTCACTCGAAGCGGAACCAGCGGGCGGCGAGGAGGCCGGCGACGGTGCCCCAGACCAGCAGGACCACGACACCCAGCCAGTCGACACCGCCGCCGAGTGCGTGTTCCAGGGCGACCGCCAGGGCACCCGAGGGCACCAGCCGCACGAGAGTGTGCACGATCTCGGGCAACTCCTCGGAGGCGAACACCACGCTGGCGATACCCAGCATGACGAACCAGAGGATATTGGCCAGCGCGAGCACGACCTCGGCCTTCAGCGTGCCGCCCAGCAGCAGCCCCATCGCCGCGAAGGTGGCGGTGCCCAGCGCGATCAGCAGCGCGCCCAGCGCGAGCCCGGCGGGACTCGGCCGCCAGCCCAGCGCGACCCCGATCAGTCCGAGCAGCACTGCCTGCAGGATCACCACCAGCAGAACCGCGCCGCTCTTCCCGGCGACGATGCCCCAGCGTGGCAGGGGAGTGGCGCCCAGTCGCTTGAGCGCGCCGTAGCGCCGGTCGAATCCGACCGCGATCGCCTGACCGGTGAACGCGGTCGACATGACGGCCACCATCATCACGGCCGGCACGATCTTGTCGATCTTGTCCGGGCCCATATCGCCGAACGGCAGCAGCGCCAGCCCGATGAGCAGGGTGATCGGGATGAACATGGTGAGCAGCAACTGCTCGCCGTTGCGCAGCAGCAGCACCAGATCGAGACGCGTCTGCGCGAACAACATGGCGGCCCGCCCGGCCGGCCGCGGGCCGGGAGCGAAGGTTCCGGGTTCGAACCGATTCGCCGAAACGTCCGGCTTGGTCACAAGACCTCCTTCGGAGCCACCGGAAGTGGTGCGCGCGGGCCGGTCTCGCGGAATCGCGTCATGGGCGCAGATCCCGTCCGGTGAGTTCCAGGAAAACATCCTCGAGCCGGCGCTGATCGATGCGGATATCGGTGGCCAGCACGTTCACCCGCGCACACCACGCCGTCACGGTGGCCAGCACCTGCGGGTTGATCTCACCCTCCACCAGATAGGAGCCGGGGCTGGTCTCGGTGGGCGCGAAGCCTTCGGGGAGCGCCCGCTGCAACAGTTCCAGATCCAGGCGCGGTGGCGCGGCGAAACGCAACTGACCGGCCGCACCGTGCGCGGTCACCTCCGCGGGCGTGCCCGAGGCGACGACGCGTCCGTGGTCGATGATCACCAGCTGATCGGCGAGTTCCTCGGCCTCGTCCATCAGATGGGTGGTCAGCAGCACGCTCACCCCGTCGCGGCGCAGGGCATCGATCAACTCCCACACCAGGATCCGGGCCTGGGCGTCCATCCCCGCGGTCGGTTCGTCGAGGAAGACGATCTCCGGCCGGCCCACCAGCGCGCACGCCAGCGACAGCCGCTGCTGCTGGCCACCGGAGAGCCGGCGGTACGGGGTGCGCCGGCTGTCGGCGAGCCCCAGCACATCCAGCAACCAGTCGGGGTCCAGCGGATTCGCCGAATACGAGGCGACCAGGTCGAGCATCTCCCCGGCGCGGGCCCCGGGGTACGCGCCGCCGCCCTGCAGCATCACCCCGATCCGCGGTCGTAGCCGTTCGGAATCGGCGAGCGGATCCAGGCCGAGTACCCGGACGGTCCCGGCGTCGGGGCGCACGAAGCCTTCGCACATCTCCACCGTGGTGGTCTTGCCGGCCCCGTTCGGACCGAGCAGGGCGAATACCTGCGCCGGTTCGACGGTGAAACCGATACCGTCCACCGCGACGGTTTCGCCGTATTTTTTGGCGACGTGGTCCACCTGGACGGCGGGTACACGGGAAGCGGTCACGAGGTCACACCGTATGCCCCGGCCGGCTGTGACGGGGCCGACACCCCCTCCGGCGCCCGCCACGGCAAGGCGTTACGGGTGACCACGATGAACAGCACGGACACGATCACGGTGGCGACCGCGGACCCCACGATCTGGAACACCTCGAGATCGGCACCCCGCGGCATGAGGATCACACTGACCACCGCGGAGATCCCGATGGCCGGAATCCGGAACACCGGCCGGGTCGCCCAGGCGGCCATGGGCACGATCGCCCACAGCAGGTACCACGGCTGGACCACCGGGAACAGCAGCACGATCGCGCCGAGCGACACCCCGAGCGCGCCCACCGGATGAATACGGCCGGTCCAGGTCGCGATGAGCATGCGCACGGTGATGAAACCGGCCACCACCGCGGCGATCGGGCGGGTGATGCTCAACAGTGCGGTGGTGTGATCGCCCAGGCCGAGCAGGACGCCACCGAAACCGGTGACGATTCCCAGCGCCGTCGGCAGCGACATCCAGCTGCGCACCGCACTGGCCGTGTTCAGGGTGTTCAGCCAGCCGAATCCGAGCCCGCTGGCGGTACTGATCACCAGGGTCGTCACCGCCGCGACCACACCGAGCAGTGCCGCGGCCGCGAGTACCGGCCGTATCCCCGGCCCCCAGCGTCGCGCCAGCGCCATCCCGGCGAATCCCAGCGCGATGATCGAGGTGACCTTGACCGACGAGGACAGGCTGATGGTGACCGCCCCGCCGATGAGCAGCCCCCAGCCGCGCGCGTCCAGCAGCGGCGGCCCCGCGTCACCGGGCAGTCCGTGGATCGCGCGCAACATGAACTCCAGCCCGGCCAGCATCAGGCCGAGCATCAGCGCGTCGTTGTGCACGCCGCCGACCAGATGGAACAGCACCAGCGGATTGGCGACCCCCAGCCACAGGGCGCTCACCGGCGCGACCCCGCAGCGCATCGACAGCCGCGGCAGCGCCCAGACGATCAGCGCGACGCCCACCAGGGCCAGCAGCCTGTGCACCCACACCCCGGCCAGGATGTTGTCACCGGTGATCCCGGCGATACCGTGCCCGATCCACAGGAACAGCGGCCCGTACGGCGCCGGGGTCTCGCGCCAGATGTTCGGCACGTTGTTGGTGAGCACATTGTCGATCCCCAGCCCCGCGACGGGTCCCTCCAGATAGGGATCTATACCGCGCGCCGCGATCTCGCTCTGCGCGAGATAGGAGTACACATCGTTGCTGAACATGGGCGGTGCGACACAGAGCGGGATGATCCACAGCAGCAGCGTGCGGTCCAGCTGACGCCGGGTGAGCCGGTGCCGCGGCGATCCGCCGAAGCCGCCCACCGCGAACCGGCCGAGCAGCAGCCAGGCGAGCACCACGGTGACCGTCCCGACCATGCACATGGCCAGTGAACCGGTGTGGGCCCGCGCGAAGATACCCAGCACCCGCATCCCCGAGGTGGGGTTCTGATGCACCGGCTGGGCGCCGATACCGAGCGCGCTGATCGCCATCAGGACGGTCCCGGTGGCGCCCAGCAACCGGATCCGGTCCAGTTGCCGGCGCTCGCGCCGATCGAGACCCGGCACCTCGGATTCGTCGCTGTGCAGTACCGCGATGGTGTGATCCGGGGCCGGCACATCCAGCCCGAGCGCACGCCGCACCAGTTTCCGTGCCCGCTGCGCGCGCGACGCCGCCGATGCGCCCGGGGCGCCTGTCTGTCCTGCCACGGCCATCGACACTAGTTCGCCGGAGTCGCCCGCGGACCCCGGCCCGCGGCACATCGGGTACCGCGTCGCCGCACCGGGCCCGCGGGACTGCCGTCGAGTCCCGGCCCGTCCCGTGGACGGCGGGTCGAGGCATTGTCCAGCTACCGCCTACCCGGCGTAGCGACTCCGGTATTCTCCCGGCGGCAACGGGCAGCGCAGGGTGCCCGAGCCGGTCCGTGCCCGCGGGCCGTGCTCCCGGCGGTGGGCCGTGACCGCCACTGCGCAGCCGGGCAGCAAACACCTGCGGCGCCGAGCCGCCGGTCGAATGCCGGTCCGGTGGAGTGAAGCAGATCACTCGATGAATCGGTGGGAGCCGAGGTGAGCGGTACTTTCTCGGTGGAGCAGGGGATTTCCGTTCTTCACCGCAACGTGCGGGTCGGTCACGACCCCCCTGGTCAGGGCACCCTTATTAGATTTCGGGAACGAATTCCGCCACACTGATGTTGTGAAAACTGTGGGTTTGCCGAATGTGGACGAAAGGGCTGGTCAGCGTGCCGGTACCGGGTCCGTCGGCGTGCCCGGAACCGAGGGGCACACACGCGCCGCGATCGTCCGTCTGCTGCTGGAGGAAGGGCCCATCACCGCGACTGCCATCGGCCGGACCCTGGGCCTGGCGCCGGCGGGGGTACGCCGGCATCTGGACGCACTGATCGAGTCGGGTCAGGCGCGGGCGGGCCGCTCGGCGCCCTGGCAGCAGAAGGGCCGCGGCCGCCCGGCCAAGCAGTACCAGCTCACGGCCGCCGGGCGGGGCACGCTCGGGCACGCCTACGACGATCTGGCCGGTGCGGCCATCCGGCAGCTGCGGGAGATCGGTGGCGAAGCCGCGGTCACCGAATTCGCGCGCAAACGGGCGCGCACACTGGTCGACGGTATCGAGGCATTGCCCGCGGAACCGGCAGATGGCGCCGATCGCAACGGCACCGCGGCGAAAGCCGAGGAGATCGCCACCGCCCTCACGGACGCGGGTTTCGCCGCGAGTACCCGCCGGGTGGGCGCGGGCGTGCAGATCTGCCAGCACCACTGCCCGGTTTCCCATGTCGCCGAGGAGTTCCCGGAGCTGTGCGAGGCCGAACTCGATGCGTTCCGGGAGGTCCTCGGAACCCATGTGCAGCGGCTGGCCACCATCGCCAACGGTGACTGTGCCTGCACCACCCACGTACCGCTGACGGTCCTGCCCACCCCCACCACGGTCCGCCCCGACAACGCTTCACCATCAGCCGTTGCACAGCCCGCAACGGACGCAACGAACGACTCCGGAAGGAGTGCCGAATGACGACCACCACCGACCAGGTGCCACCGCTCACCCAGGAGGAGGCCATTGCCTCACTGGGTAAGTACGGCTACGGCTGGGCCGACTCGGACGTGGCGGGCGCCAGCGCGCAGCGGGGTCTGTCCGAAGAGGTCGTTCGCGATATCTCGGACAAGAAGAGCGAGCCGTCGTGGATGCTGGAGAACCGGCTCAAGGCGCTGCGCATCTTCGACCGCAAGCCGATGCCGAACTGGGGTTCCAACCTCGACGGAATCGACTTCGACAACATCAAATACTTCGTGCGCTCGACCGAGAAGCAGGCCGAGAGCTGGGAAGACCTGCCCGAGGACATCCGCAACACCTACGACAAGCTGGGTATCCCGGAGGCGGAGAAGCAGCGGCTGGTCTCGGGCGTCGCCGCACAGTACGAGAGCGAAGTCGTCTACCACCAGATCCGCGAGGATCTGGAACAGCAGGGCGTGATCTTCCTCGACACCGATACGGCGCTGAAGGAGCATCCGGAGATCTTCCGCGAGTACTTCGGCACCGTCATCCCGGCCGGTGACAACAAGTTCTCCGCGCTGAACACCGCGGTGTGGTCGGGTGGTTCGTTCATCTACGTCCCGCCGGGTGTGCACGTCGATATTCCGCTGCAGGCCTATTTCCGGATCAACACCGAGAACATGGGCCAGTTCGAGCGCACGCTGATCATCGTCGACGAGGACGCCTACGTGCACTACGTCGAGGGCTGCACCGCGCCGATCTACAAATCGGATTCGCTGCATTCGGCCGTGGTCGAGATCATCGTGAAGAAGGGTGGCCGCTGCCGCTACACCACCATCCAGAACTGGTCGAACAACGTCTACAACCTGGTCACCAAGCGGGCCAAGGCCGAGGCGGGCGCGACCATGGAGTGGATCGACGGCAATATCGGCTCCAAGGTCACCATGAAGTACCCGGCCGTGTGGATGACCGGTGAGCACGCCAAGGGCGAGGTGCTCTCGGTGGCGTTCGCCGGCGAGGGCCAGCATCAGGACACCGGCGCCAAGATGGTGCACCTGGCTCCGCACACCTCCTCGACCATCGTCTCCAAGTCGGTGGCGCGCGGCGGCGGCCGGGCCTCCTACCGCGGCCTGGTCCAGGTGAACAAGGGCGCGCACGGCTCGAAGTCGACCGTGAAATGCGATGCGCTGCTGGTCGATACGATCAGCCGCTCCGATACCTACCCGTACGTCGATATCCGTGAGGACGACGTGACGATGGGTCACGAGGCGACGGTGTCGAAGGTATCGGAAGACCAGCTGTTCTACCTGATGAGCCGCGGGATGACCGAGGACGAGGCGATGGCGATGGTCGTGCGCGGCTTCGTCGAGCCGATCGCCAAGGAACTTCCGATGGAGTACGCGCTCGAGCTCAATCGCCTGATCGAACTGCAGATGGAAGGAGCCGTCGGCTGATGGCAGTGGAGAACGTTGCCGAGGCCGCCGAGGCTCGCACACCGGCGATCAACAAGGGCGAGGTGTTCACGTCCTTCGATGTGAACGCCTTCGAGATCCCGTCCGGTAAGGACGAGGCCTGGCGGTTCACCCCGCTGCGCCGGCTGCGCGGTCTGCACAACGGCACCGCCACCGCGGATGGACAGGCCGGTGTCGAGGTGACCGACGTCCCGGGCGTGACCGTCGAGACCGTGGGTCGCGACGACGCCCGGCTGGGCGAGGGCGGCACCCCGGCGGATCGGGTCGCGGCCCAGGCGTACTCCGGGTTCGAGCAGGCCACGATTGTTTCGGTGGGCAAGGAGACCGAGGTCGCCGAGCCCGTCGTCGTGCGGATCACCGGCCCCGGCGAAGGAAAGACGGCCTACGGGCATCTGCAGGTGCGGCTGGCCGAATTCGCCGTCGCGACGGTCGTCATCGACCAGCGCGGCAGCGGAACCTACGCCGAGAACATCGAATTCGTCCTCGGGGACAGCGCCAAACTCACCGTCGTCGCGGTGCAGGACTGGGCCGACGATGTCGTGCACGCCACCGCCCACTACGCCAACCTGGGCCGCGACGCGGTCCTGCGGCATACCGCTGTCACGCTGGGTGGCGATCTGGTGCGGCTCACCGGCACCGTCCGTTACGCCGGACCGGGCGGCGACGCCGAACTGCTCGGCCTCTACTTCGCCGACGCCGGCCAGCACTTCGAACAGCGCCTGCTGGTCGATCACGCCGTCCCGCACTGCAAGTCGAACGTGCTGTACAAGGGCGCGCTGCAAGGCGATCCGGAGTCGCGCAAGGGCGACGCCCGTACGGTCTGGGTCGGTGATGTGCTGATCCGCGCCGCCGCCGAGGGCACCGACACCTTCGAGATCAACCGCAATCTCGTGCTCACCGACGGGGCACGCGCCGATTCGGTGCCGAACCTGGAAATCGAAACCGGTGAGATCGTCGGCGCCGGGCACGCCTCGGCGACCGGCCGGTTCGACGACGAACAGCTCTTCTATCTCCGGGCACGCGGTATCCCCGAGGACGCCGCACGTCGTCTCGTGGTGCGCGGTTTCTTCCACGAGATCATCCAGAAAATCGGGGTACCCGAAGTCGCCGAGCGGCTGGAGGCGGCCATCGAGGCCGAACTCGCCGCGATCGGCGTCTGACCGACCACCCAGCCACAGCCACCGAAGGAATTCAGCAACCCATGACCACCCTGGAAATCAAGGACCTGCACGCCGAGGTCGCCACCCCGGACGGGGACACCGTCAAGATCCTCAAAGGTGTGAACCTCACCGTGAAATCCGGTGAGACCCACGCCATCATGGGGCCGAACGGCTCGGGGAAGTCGACCCTGTCCTACGCCATCGCGGGACATCCCAAGTACACCGTCACCAGCGGCTCGATCACCCTCGACGGTGAGGACGTGCTGGAGATGTCGGTGGACGAGCGGGCGCGCGCCGGCCTGTTCCTGGCGATGCAGTACCCCGTCGAGGTTCCCGGGGTCTCCATGTCCAACTTCCTGCGGACCGCCGCCACCGCCGTGCGCGGCGAGGCGCCGAAGCTGCGCCACTGGGTCAAGGAGGTGAAGGAGTCGATGAACGAACTCGATATCGACTCCGCCTTCGCCGAACGCAGTGTGAACGAGGGCTTCTCCGGTGGCGAGAAGAAGCGGCACGAAATCCTGCAGCTGGGCCTGCTGAAGCCGAAGATCGCCATCCTCGACGAAACCGACTCCGGCCTGGATGTGGACGCGCTGCGCATCGTCTCCGAGGGCGTCAACCGCTACAAGGAGCGGGAGAACGGCGGAGTCCTGCTGATCACCCACTACACCCGCATCCTGCGTTATATCCAGCCGCAGTTCGTGCACGTCTTCGTGGGCGGCCGCATCGTCGCCGAGGGCGGCGCGGAACTCGCCGAAGAACTGGACGCCAACGGCTACGTGAAGTTCACTCAGACCGCCACCGCCGGAGCGTGATATGACAGCGACCCTCCCCGCTTTCGACGTCGCCCGGATCCGGGCCGACTTCCCGATCCTGAACCGTACGGTCCGGGACGGGAAGCCGCTGGTGTACCTGGATTCCGGTGCCACCTCGCAGCGGCCGCTGGCGGTGCTGGACGCCGAACGCGCGTTTCTGCTCGAAAGCAATTCGGCGGTGCACCGCGGTGCGCACCAGTTGTCCGAGGAGGCCACCGACGCCTACGAGGACGCGCGCGCCGAGATCGCCGGATTCGTGGGGGCCGACGCCGACGAGATCGTATTCACCAAGAACGCCACCGAATCGCTGAACCTGGTGACGTACTCGTTCGCCGACGAACGGTTCCCGCACCACGTGGGGCCCGGCGACGAGATCGTGATCACCGAACTCGAACACCACGCGAACCTGGTTCCCTGGCAGGAACTGGCCCGCCGGACCGGTGCGACGCTGCGATGGTACGGAGTCACCGAGGACGGCCGGATCGATCTGTCGTCGCTGGAACTCTCGCCGGCCACCAAGGTTGTCGCCTTCTCGCACCAGTCCAATGTCACCGGCGCGGTGGCGCCCGTCGCGGAACTGGTCCGCCGGGCCCGGGCTGTCGGTGCACTGGTGGTGCTGGACGCCTGCCAGTCGGTACCGCACGCACCGGTCGACTTCCATGCCCTGGATGTGGACTTCGCCGCGTTCTCCGGGCACAAGATGCTCGGACCGTCGGGTGTGGGTGTGCTGTACGGCAAACGGGACCTGCTCACGGTGACCCCGCCGTTCATCACCGGCGGTTCCATGATCGAAACGGTCACCATGGAGGCGACCACCTACGCGCCGCCGCCGCAGCGGTTCGAGGCCGGGGTGCCGATGACCTCCCAGGTGATCGGGCTCGGTGCCGCAGTGCGGTACCTGCGGAATATCGGAATGGACGCCGTGGCCGCGCACGAGCACACGCTCGTCGACGCGGCGCTGGAGGGTCTGGGCGGTATACCCGGTATCCGGATTGTCGGGCCGACCGAGAACGTCGACCGCGGTGGCGCGGTGGCCTTCCTCGCCGACGGGATCCACGCGCACGATCTGGGCCAGATCCTGGACGACGAGGGCGTGGCCATCCGGGTCGGGCACCACTGCGCGTGGCCGCTGCACCGGCGGTTCGGGATCGCCGCGACCGCTCGTGCCTCCTTCGCGCTGTACAACACCGTGGACGAGGTCGAGAAACTGGTCGCCGCGGTGCGGAAGGCCCAGAGCTTCTTCGGGGTTGCCTAGATCATGCGTATGGAGCAGATGTACCAGGAAGTGATCCTGGATCACTACAAGCATCCGCACAATCGCGGGTTGCGCGAGCCGTACGGCGCCGAGGTACACCATGTGAACCCGACGTGCGGCGACGAGGTGACCCTGCGGGTGCAACTCGGCGACAACGGGGACGTCGCCGATGTGTCCTATGACGGACAGGGCTGTTCGATCAGCCAGGCGTCGGTATCGGTGCTCACCGATCAGGTGATCGGGCTGCCCCTCATCGAGGCCCTGGGTGTTGTCGATTCGTTCAACGAGATGATCGGCAGCCGCGGTACCGTCGAGGGCGACGAGGACGTCATCGGCGACGGGATCGCCTTCGCCGGTGTCGCCAAATATCCGGCCCGCGTGAAATGCGCACTGCTGGGCTGGATGGCGTTCAAGGACGCGGTGCTCCGGATCGACGGGGCGGCCGAAGCCGCTGCCGCCGGGGTGGCCGAAGCCGCCGCCCCGGGCACCGCCACGCCGGATACCGACCGAGTACGGAACGGGGAAACACCATGACCGATACCTCCGCCACCGAATCCGCCACGGATTCCGCCCCCGCCGAGGTCGAACTGTCGGCCGAGGAAATCGCGCAGCTCGCCGATCTCGAAGAGGCCATGCGCGATGTGGTCGATCCCGAACTCGGTATCAATGTCGTGGATCTGGGCCTGGTGTACGGGATGCGGGTCGAGGAGAGCACCGCGGTGCTCGATATGACCCTCACCTCGGCGGCCTGCCCGCTCACCGATGTCATCGAGGACCAGTCGCGTAATGCCCTGGTGCGCAGCGGCCTGGTCGACGATCTGAAGATCAACTGGGTCTGGATGCCGCCGTGGGGTCCGGACAAGATCACCGAGGACGGCCGGGAACAGTTGCGGGCGCTGGGTTTCACGGTCTAGCACCCGGGCTCCGGGCAAGAACCACATACGTATTTCGGGCGGCGACCATCGGTCGCCGCCCGAAATCGGTCTATACCCGAATTGGTCCGGATTCGCATCTCGTAGCGGGCGACTGGTACGGACCGATGTCCGTTCTCTGCGTGTCGGTCACATTTCCCGGGTGTTAATGGGGGTGCGCCGGCGGGTGGCCGCTATTTCCGCGTCGCCGAGTTGCTCCCGGGCACGCCGATTGCGGGCTCGCGATTAATGTTTTCCGCCGGGCGGTCCCGGCCGCGGCGACATTCGAACCCACTCAAATATCACTTTTTCCCTGTTGATCGCCAATCGCCGACCGATCGGTCCGATTCGCTGCTCCACCGCTGGTGATAGAGGGCGGTGTCGCCCTGTGGGATGCGGCACGCCCGGCTCCGGGTGTCCGGTCCGCCGGCAATCGCCCCCGTGATCTTTACCGGCGCAATACGTTTCCGCATTCGGCGAGGTCGCGGCATTATCACGGATCGGTGACAATCGATTATCGACCGTTATTGAGAGAGTTCACGACAATGCTGCTACTGTGAGCGAGTCGTCGGGTTCCGGGCCATCGGGAGATGTGTTCCGATGGTCAAGCGCACGGCCGAATGACTTGTCCCTTAGTTACTTTCGAGTAGCCGAAAGTGTCTAAGGGATATGTCACCGGACCGGAACCGCCGGTGCCCGGCGCAGACCTCATCCGGCCAGGGGCGAACATGGTCGGCGTCGCGAGGAAGGCGAGACGAAGCGCCGTGGCATGCCACGGCACCACGTGGCGCGCCTCGAGCCCCGTCAACGACGAGAAAGCTGATGAATCTGAATACCGCCGTGCTGCTTCCCTGGATCCTCGCCGCCCTACTGGTGCTCGGCGTGGCGTGGTACGCCGTCCGGGCCGTCCGCGAACAACAGAAGCGACTCGCTGTGCTGGAACGCGAAATCGCCGTTCGCGAGGACGCGCTCGAACATCTGGCCGCCAGTACGCTACCCGCGTTGTCGGAGTCCGTGCGCCGGTTCGAACAGCCCGCCGTCGGGCCCGAAGTGCCACCGGGACTCGAGAACTCGCGCTTCGCGCAGTGCCTGCGCTGGATCATCGACCGGGCCTCCGAAGATCTGCGCACCGTGCAGAGCGAGACCCGCGAAACCGTCACCTGCGAAACCGAAGAACAGACCCGCGCCGCGGTGGCCGCGGCCGAGCAGGCCGTGCGCACCGAGGCGGAGTCGGGCCGGGAACGCTCGGAAAACCTTGCGCGCGAAGCGACCAGCGCCGCGGTGCGGTCGTTCGGCACCTCCGTGGTGAGCCTCGGCGCCGACGTCAGCCAGGTGGTCAGCGCCGCGTTGCGTGAACACCGCGACGACCGGGTCTACGAAACCCTCATCCGGATCGACCACACCGTGCAGCAGATGATCCGCCAGGCGCAGTCCTACGTGATCGTCTGCGGTGGCCTGCCCGGCCGCCGCTGGCCGGCGCAGTCCCTCACCGATGTGGTGGGCGGCGCGACGGGTCGTGTGCGCGACTATCTGCGCGTGCGGCCCGCCCAGCTCGATCGTGTGGTCATCAGCCGCGCGGTGGAACCGCTGGTGCACACCCTGGCCTCGCTCATCGACAACGCGCTGCGCTATTCGCCGCCCACCTCGTTCGTCGACGTCACCTTCCAGGAAGGCCATCACGGCGTCACCGTGATCGTCGACGACGCGGGCGTGCGGATGAACGCCGAGCAGATGGAAGAGGCCCGCCAGGTGCTGGCCAACGAACGCTCCGTCGATATCCACCAGCTGGGCCCGGCCCCCAAGGTCGGTTTCCCCGGCATCGCCGCCCTCGCTCGCCGCTACGGGTTCACCGTCTACATCGACGGTCCGAACGCCTACGGTGGTATGCGCGCCATGGTCTACATTCCGGAGGCACTGCTGGTCGCTCCCAAGGCCGATAACGACAACGACGCCCTGCCCAACGGCTCCTCCGCGCCGCGGGAGCTGGCGGCGGTACCGGGCGGCCAGGCCTCCTCGGTATCCAGCGGCACCGGTAACGCATTGGCCGGCAACACATTGTCGTCCGCCGCCCCGGCGCATGCGGCCACCGATACCGGCGCCCACACCGCGGTCACGGCATCGGCCGACGCCCCCGCCACCGGCGAGTGGGCCCGGGCGGGCGAGTCCGCGGAGGACGCCGATAACGAGCAGCGTACGACCGTCCACGACATCACCAGCGGTGGTCTGCCCAGACGACGGCGCCGTGCCGCGGCCGTCCCTGCGGACATCAACGATCGCCTGTCCGGGCAACCGAGGACCGAACCGGGGCAGGCTCGCCCCGATATCGCCGCCGCCTGGCAGAGCGGCTCCAAGAGCGGCCGAGCCGCCGCATCCGAACACACCGAAGGGATGACATCCTGATGGGTTCACCGAGGACAGTGGTATCCGACAGCACCAACAAACTGGGCTGGTTACTGGACGATCTCGAGGTTCCCGGCGTCCGATTCGCCGTTCTGCTCTCCGAGGACGGGCTGCGTATCGCGCATTCGGCCGGTATCGCCAAAGACGATGCCGAACGGTTCGCGGCCGCGGCCTCGGGACTGCGCTCACTCGGCAAGGCGCTGGGGGAGTTCTGCGGTAGTACCGGAAACGATGTGCGGCAGAACATGACCGAGTACGACCAGGGCATGATCATGATCACCGCCGCGGGCGAGGGTGCGCTGCTGGGGGTGGCGACCATGACCGATATCGATGTGGGTCTCATCGCGCACCGGATGAACGAGCTGGCCGGGCGGGTGGGCCATGAGCTCGGGAGTGAGCCCCGCAGAAACGCACACGGCGGCGATCTGCAATGAGCCGGTCGCGGCGTGACCCAGACCTGGTCCGTGCCTATGTGCGGACCGGCGGGCGCTCGCGTCCGACCCGTGAGCTGGGTCTGGTGACGTTGGTCGTCGCCGTATCGGACCCGGCGCCGGGCGCCACTCCGGACGCGCGCCGGGTGGTCGATGTATGCGCTCGCGGTGCCCTGTCGATCGCGGAGGTCGCCGCGTATCTCGACCTGCCGCCCTCGGTGGTGACCATCGTCGTCTCCGACCTACTGGACAGCGGACACCTGAATATCCCGACCCCGGCGGAGATCATGCCGGAGATTGCCCTGCTCGAGGAGGTACTCAATGGGCTCCGTGCTCTCCCGGCCTGATCGGTCCGCGGATTACGGTCGCGCGGTCGACTATGTGGCGGAGACGGTGACCCGCTCGGTGAAATTGCTGGTGGCCGGTAATTTCGGCGTTGGCAAAACCACCTTCGTGAGCAGTGTTTCGGAGATCAAGCCACTGCGCACCGAGGAGACCATCACCGAGGCCAGCGTCGGTATCGACGATCTGGGCGGGCTGGGGTCGAAAACGACGACGACGGTCGCCATGGACTTCGGCCGCATCACCCTCAATCCCGAGCTGGCGCTGTACCTCTTCGGCACGCCGGGGCAGCAGCGGTTCATCCCGCTGTGGGAGGAGCTGGCCAAGGGCGCCCTGGGCGCCCTGGTGCTGGTCGACACCCGGCGTATCGAAAAGGCCGACGAGGTGCTCGCCACGCTCGAGGAGCGCGGTGTGCCCTATGCGGTCGGGGTGAACGAGTTCGAGGGATCGAATCGTTATCCGCTGTCGGAGATCCGGGAAGCTCTCGATCTGACTGCCGACACTCCGCTCGTCGCGCTCGACGCCCGAGACCGGCGTACCTGCTTGCAGGGCCTGATCACGCTCGTCGAATATCTGTTCCATCGATTGGAGTCTCGTCTTTGACCACGCAGTACTCTCCGGTTCCGCAGCAGCAACCTCCGTTCACCGGATGCCCGGTGATCCACGGAGAACCCACCGGAGGCGTGGGCCCACGATTCAGTCTCTACGCGGCGGAATTCGCCGACGATCCGCATCGCGCCTATGCCGCGATGCGGAGCCGGTACGGCTCGCTGGTCCCCATCGACCTGGCCCCGGACGTGCCGGCCACCCTGGTGATCGGTTACGACGCGGCCGTGCGAATCCTCAACGATCCGGACCGCTTTCCGGCGGATCCGCGCAGCTGGCAGGGCAGTATCCCGCCCGATTCGCCGGTCAAGCCGATGATGGAGTGGTATCCGAACGCGTTGCGCAACAGCGGTGAACTGCATCAGCGCTACCGGCAGGCCTACGTGCACGCGATCGACGGTATCGATCTGCACGAGCTGCATCAGACGGTGGAACGGATCGCGGTCCCGCTGATCAACTCGTTCAGCGAATCCGGGAAAGCCGATCTCGTCACCGGCTACGCCTTCCCGCTGGTTTTCGAGGTGCTCAACCGGATGGTCGGGTGCACACCGGAACTGGGTGAGCGGGTGGCCAACGGGATGGCCGCTCTCTTCGACACCGTCAACGCCGAATGGGGTATGCAACACCTCAGCGAGGCGCTGATGGAGCTGATCTTCCAGAAGCGCTCCGATCCCGGCAACGATGTCACTTCACGTCTGGTGCATCATCCCGCGAAACTCGACGACGAAGAGTTGCTGTCCAATCTGATCAGCTTCTACGGCGCCGGGGTGGAACCGCAGCAGAACCTGATCAACAACACCCTGCTGCTGATGATGACCGACGACCGGTTCGGCGGCAGCATGCTCGGTGGCAGCCTCTCCACCCGGGACGCGCTGGACGAGGTGCTGTTCAACGACCCGCCGATGGCGAACTTCTGCACCACCTACCCGCGGCAGCCGATTCTTGTGGAGAACACCTGGCTGCCGGCCCATCAGCCGGTGGTGATCAGTTTGGCGGCGTGTAACAACGATCCGGCCATCCGGGGCGGCGACCATACCGGCAACCGGTCCCACCTGGCCTGGAGTATCGGACCGCACAGCTGCCCGGCGCAGTCGCCGGCACTCGTCGTGGTCCAGGGCGCGATCGACCTGCTGCTCGATGCGCTTCCGGAGCTGGAGCTGGCGGTGCCGCCGGAGGAACTGACCTGGCGGCCGGGACCGTTCCACCGGGCCTTGGCCGCGTTGCCGGTCGTCTTCCCGCCCGCACCCCCACTGAACACTGTGTAAGGAGAACGTTCGTTGGAACGCGAAGCCCTCGTCCTGGATATGGCCGGAGCCGATGTCGTCGGCGAATCGGCCAGATTGCGGGCCCAGGGCCCCGCGGCGCTGATCGAGCTGCCCGGTGGCGTACCCGCCTGGGCGGTCACCGATGCCGCGGTGCTGAAGAGTTTGCTGGCCGACCCCCGGGTATCGAAGGACCCGCGGCAGCATTGGACGGCGTTCGTCAACGGTGAGATCACCGAGGATTGGCCGCTGCTGCCGTGGCTCGCGGTGGAGAACATGTTCACCGCCTACGGTGCCGACCATCGGCGGCTGCGCAAACTGGTCTCGCCGGCGTTCACCCATCGGCGCACCGCTGCCCTGCGCCCCCGCGTCGAGGCGTTGGTCGCCGAACTCCTCGACAGCCTGGCCGCCGTACCCGCCGGCGAGGTGGTCGATCTGCGCGAGCGCTACGCCTACCCGGTGCCGATCCAGGTGATCACCGAACTGCTCGGGGTCCCGGATTCGCTCGGCCCGGGCCTGCGGGTCTGTGTCGACCGGTATTTCGATACCACCATCGGGCAGGAAGAGGCGCAGGCCAACTACGTCGAAATGTACGGGCTGGTCACCGAACTCGTCACCTACCGGCAGGCGAATCCCGGCGACGACATCACCAGCGTGATGATCACCAACCGGGACGAGGACGGTTCGCAGCTCACCCAGAACCAGATCGTCGATACGCTGATGCTGGTGATCAATGCCGGTCACGAGACCACGGTCAATCTGCTGGATCAGGCCATCGTCGCCCTGCTGACCCACCCCGAGCAGCGCGCCGCGGCCCTGGCCGGGCAGGTGAGCTGGCCGGATGTGGTGGAGGAGACGCTGCGCTACCAGGCCCCGGTCGCACATCTGCCGCTGCGCTTCGCCGTGGAGGATATCGAGATCGCCGGGCTGCGTATCGGTAAAGGTGAAGCCATCCTCGCGTCGTACGCGGCGGCCAGTCGCGATCCGAAAGTGCACGGCGAGACCAACGATGTCTTCGACCCGAGCCGTGCTGTCAAGGACCACATCGCTTTCGGTCACGGGGCGCATCACTGCATCGGTGCGCCGCTGGCCCGGATGGAAGGCGAACTCGCACTGCCCGCGCTGTTCCAGCGGTTCCCGCGGCTGCGGCTGGCCGTGGCTCCGAGCGAGCTGAAACCCGTGGTGAGCTTTGTTTCCAACGGCCATCAGGAATTGCCTGTGTATCTTTCCTGAGGCCGGTAGCGTACACAGATCGGATACCCACAACTTCATGCTGATGGCTCGTCGCGGACGCCGCTGAACGGGATGTACGGATCGGCGGATATGTCTGCATCACCGCACTATTCGCCGATTCTCACGGACCTCGGAGTGTGACGTCTTGACCACAGCGAAATCTGATCAGTTCTACGCCGTCGAGGGCGCACCGCTGATCCACGGGTCCCCCGTGGATACCACCGGCCCGCGAATCCCCCTCTACACCGCGGAATTCGCGGCCGATCCGCACCGGATCTACCGGGAGATGCGCGGCCGGTTCGGTTCGCTGGCGCCGGTGGAACTCGCGCCGGGAGTCCCGGCCACTCTGGTGATCGGCTATCAGACCGCGGTGCGGATCCTGCACGATCCGGAGCATTTCCCGGCCGACCCGCGGGTCTGGCAGCGCGGTATCCCGGCGGACTGCCCGGTACTGCCGATGATGGAATACCGCCCGAACCCGCTACGCACCGTGGGGCACGACCGCACCCGGTATCGCGCGGCCGCCGTGGCGGCGATCAGTGGTGTCGATATGCACGAAATGCACGCCGTCATCGAGAAGATCTCGGTCTCGCTGATCAACTCGTTCTGTGCCGACGGCTACTGCGATGTGGTGGGGCAGTACGCGTCGCCGCTCATCTTCGCGATCCTCAATACGATGCTCGGCTGCCCACCGGAGCTGGGGCATCGGGCCGCGCAGGGACTCGCCGCCATGTTCGATACCGTGGACGCGGCCGAGGGCAATATCGCCCAGGCCGACGCCCTGCTCGAACTGGCCCGGCTCAAACGGGGCCGACCCGGCGACGACATCACCAGCCGGCTGGTGCAGCATCCGGTGCATCTCAGCGACGAGGAGACCCGGCAGCAACTGGCACTGCTGTACGGCGCGGGCACCGAGCCACCGCAGAACCTCATCGCGAATACGCTGCTGCTGATGCTCACCGACGAACGGTTCGCGGCAACGGTTCTCGACGGCAGCCTGTCCACCCGCGACGCTCTGGACGAGGTGCTGTTCAACGATCCGCCGCTGGCGAACTACTGCGTCAGTTATCCGCGCCAGCCCATGCTGATCGACGGTATCTGGTTGCCGGCGCATCAGCCGGTGATGATCAGCATGGCCGCCTGCAACAACGATCCCGCGATCAATACCGGCGGTCTGTCCCACAACCGGTCGCATCTGGCGTTCAGTATCGGCCCGCACAGCTGTCCGGCCCGTTCGCTCGCGCTGCTGATCGTGCAGGACGCCATCGATCAACTGCTGGACGCGATCCCGGAAATGCGGCTCGCCGTACCTCGTACGGAACTGCACTGGCGTCCGGGCCCCTTCCACCGGGCGCTGGTCTCGCTGCCGGTCACCTTTCCGGCGAGTCCGCCGATTCCTACCGGCGCGCGCTGAAACCGTCGCACGAGGATCGGGACACAGCCGGCCGCCGGCGTACCTCGACGGGCAAGGGATCCGCCGGCCGGGACAGCGCGGTCATCGACCGCGGCGGTACTTCGCGGACCGCTCGGCGCTCAGTTGGTTTCGAGGTCGCGGCGGCGGAAGCCGAACCCACCCGCCGCGCAGAGCAGAACGGCCACCACCAGCGTGATCAGGACCGGCGCCGGCTCGAACGACTGCGCCGGTACCAGCGGGATGTTGTCGAACGGGGAGAGGCTCATCAGCCAGCCGGGAAATTTCAGGGTCGCGCCGAACATCAGCACCACCACGCAGAAGGCCATCGCCAGCCAGGCCGCGGCGGTGAACTGCGGCGCGAACCCGAACAGGAACAGTGTGATCCCGCCCAGCACCCACACCGCCGGGAGATAGGTCAGCGCCGCGCCCGTCAAGGTGACCGCCTGGGAGAGGTCATCGGCCAGGATGCCGTAGGTGAGGCCCATCCCGAAACCACTGAGCGCGACCACGACCACCGACCCGGCCAGCATGATCACCGCGTGCCCGGCCAGCCAGCGCAGGCGGGACAGTTCCGTGGACAGCAGTGGTTCGGCATGCCCGGCCGCTTCCTCCGCGCGCGGGCGCAATCCGGCGGAGATCGTGTACGCCGCGGCGATGATCGCCAGAATGGCCACGGCCATGGCGTAGAAGGCGTCGACCATACTGCCCATGTTCTGGCCGAGTACCTGGTTCAGATCGATCTCGCCCAGCAGATCGTCGACGTCGTCGCCGATCGTGCCGAAGGCGAGGCCGCCGAGGAACATTCCCAGCGACCAGCCGATCAGCCCGCCCCGCTGCAGCCGCCAGGCCAGCCCGAAGGTGCCGTACAGGGATTCGGGCGCGCGGGCCGGTCCGGGCCGCGGCGGGATCAACCCGGCCCCGAAGTCCCGCCGGTCCAGGACCTGCGCGGCCAGTACACCGATGCCGAGTGCGACCACCACCGACAGCAACGCCGGCCACCAGATCTCGCCGTCGTACGGCCGCATCGCCTGTCCCCAGCCCAGCGGCGAGAACCAGGACAGGACGCCGTTGCCGACATCTCCGACCGCGCGCAGCAGATAGGACACGGCCAGGGCCGTGCCGGTGATCGCGTACACGGCCCGGGTGCTGGAGCTGAGCTGCGCGGCCAGCAGGGCGATCGCACCGAATACCCAACCCGCGCAGGTGGCGCCGATACCGAGCGCGACCGAGCCCGCCGTAGGAAGTCCGTAGCCGATCAGACTGAGCGCGATCGCCGCACCGAGCACGATATTCGCGGCCACTGTCACCGTCGCCGCCGCGGCCGGCGGGGCGTAGCGGCCCACCACACCGGACCGGATCAGTTCGTCGCGGCCGGATTCTTCGTTCGACCGGGTATGGCGGCCGATGAGAAACATACTCATCAGCCCGGCCACCAGCATGCCGAACGCACTGGACTGGAACGCGACCTGCCCCTCCACGGTGTTCAGGACCCGCGGTGGCCCGGCCATCGCGATCATGGCGGCATTCCCGGCCATACTCTCGGCGAGGGCGTCCAGTTCGGCTTGTTGCGGGTAGGCGGCATCCAACGCGACCGCCTGGGACCAGTAGATCAGGGTGCCGCCCACGATCCAGGCCACCAGCGGCCACCGTTCGCGGCGCAACGCGAACCGGGTGAGGACACCGGTTCCGGTGAATGTGCCCGCCGGGCGCGATTTCTCCCGGGTGATCACGATTCCGGCACCCCCGCCGCCGCGAGTTCGTCCCCGTAGTGGCGCAGAAACAGCTCCTCCAGGGTCGGGGGCTGGCTGGTCAGCGTCCGGATACCGAACGGGATGAGATGTTCCATCGCCGCGCCCAGATCGGCGGTATCGACCTGGAACCGGATCCGGGTGCCGTCGGCGATCAGATCGTGGACTCCGCGCAGTTCGTCCAAACCGGTGGCCGGGCGCTGGGTTTCGACGTCGACGGAGGTCCGGGTGAGGTGCCGCAGTTCGGCCAGCGTGCCCGATTCGACCGCGCGGCCGTGCCGGATGATCGTCACCCGGTCGCACAGGGCCTCGACCTGGGCCAGGATATGACTGGAGAGCAGCACGGTACGCCCGGCCCGGCGCATCTCCTCCACGCATTCCTGGAACACCGCCTCCATCAGCGGGTCCAGGCCGGAGGTGGGCTCGTCGAGCAACAGTAGTTCCACATCCGAGGCCAAGGCCGCGACCAATGCGACCTTCTGCCGGTTGCCCTTCGAGTAGGTGCGGCCCTTCTTCGTCGGATCCAGATCGAATCGTTCGAGCAGATCGTCGCGTCTGCGCTCGTCCAGGCCGCCGCGTAGCCGGCCGAGCAGATCGATCACCTCGCCGCCGGTGAGGTTGGGCCACAGGTTCACATCGCCGGGGACATAGGCCAGCCGGCGGTGGAGTTCGGCGGCCTGGGACCACGGGTCGCCGTCGAGGATTCGCGCCGATCCGCCGTCGGCGCGCAGCAGCCCCAGCAGGACTCGGATCGTGGTGGATTTCCCGGCGCCGTTGGGGCCGAGGAATCCGTGCACCTCACCCGGGGAGACCTGCAGATCGAGACCGTCCAGGGCGCGCGTGCGGCCGAATGTCTTCACCAGACCCGAGATATCGATCGCGGCAGTCATGGGCCCACAGTATTCCGGTCCGGGTGGGTTGCGCGGTTTTTCCCGCGCCGCGGCAGGGCCCCGCGGGCTCAGCCGGCCCGGTGCAGCTCGAGGAAATCGCCGACCGGGCGGCGCGGGGTCGGGGGTTGCGCGGCGGAGGTGGGCGCCGTGCCGACCCGGATCACCACCTGCGGCCGGCCGGATTCGTGCACCAGGTTCGCGATTGCGCGGCGGCTCACCGGCACCTCGGTGATATGGGTCAGCGGGCAGGTGGACAGGCCGGCGGCGGTGCATTCGAGCAGGACCGCCGACAGCGCTTCACCGGTCCGCAACCAGTCCAGGGGGCTATCGGTGGCCGACCCGATCACCAGCAGCCGGGACGAGTCGGTGAGCTCGCCGCGGCGCAGCGACGGTGGCGCGGCCGGAAATGCCCGGCCCACACCGACCTGGGCCAGTTCGGCCGCCGAGACCAGCGCGGAGATCGGCACACCGTCGGCGGGGGAATCGTTACCGGCCCACCAGTGCAGCTCGTTGAGGTACTGGGGATCGTATTCGCGCAGGGCCGCGGATTGTGCCGAGGCCGCGGCCAGGCGCAATCGGGCGGAATCGTCCAGCACGTCCAAGGCGACCGAATACGTATCGGCCACCGTGCGGACTACTGGTTCCACCCGCTCCCAGTCCCGGGGCGGCAGCATCGGCAGCCGGTCGGTGTAGCGGCGGTCGATGGCCTCGGCGCGTGCCCGGGTGGTGTCGGTGACCTCGTGTGCGGGGGCGAACTCTATTTCGGCGAGGTGATCGGCGGCGGTATCGGGCCGCCGGGTCACCTCGGTCGACCAACCGGCCGCCGCGAACGCGGTGCGGATATGGTCGAGCAGGGCGCCGCAGCTGATGAGCAACTGCCGGCCCTGTGGATCCGCCGAGGACAGCCGCCGCGAGGTATCGCGGTACAGCTGCAGCCGATGACCGTCGAAAACCACCCGCCAGGGTTGGGTGTTGTGCACCGAGGGTGCGCGGCGGGCGAGGGAGAGAGCAGCCTGAACGGTCGGATGGTCGGGGACACGGGCGGAGCCGATTGCGTCCATCTTCCGAGTCTGCCGCCTACCGGTCCGGCCGACCAGCCCGTGCGCTCGATCCGGACCGAATCGTGGTGTTCAGGGCATGGGGCCGATACCGGTGATCAAGGTACGGTCACCGATTCGCATCGTCGTGACCAGTTGCGGGTTGTAGCCCAGCGGCGCGGCGCCGGGCCGGTGTTCGGTGATGGCCACCGTGTACTGGCCGACGAAAGCCCCCGGCGTCACCCGGATGCAATGCGTGGTGCCGGGCGGGATGGAGTCGATACCGCGCTGGATATCGGCGACGGGCGGGACCGGGGCGTCCGGCGCCACCAGGGCCCGGGCCTGTTCCCCGGACCGGGCCACGTAGTAGGCGTACTGGAAACCGAAGATGACATCCGGCCCGGAACCGGTGCCGCCGGGCCCGTTGCCCTGCACGGTGTTGCCGGTGCGCTCGGCGGGGCACTGCGGGTCGGCCACCGGAACGCCCGGCGCCGGTGCGCCGAACATCCCCGGTTCGGTGGGCGCGGGGCCGGTGGCCGGCTCGTCGGCGCCGACCACCGCGAATTGCACGTAGGCGGCGGCCGCCAGCGCCACCACGCCCGCGACGCCCAGCAGTACCGGGAACAGGCCGGCCCGGCCCCGGGTCGAGGTGGGCGCGGCGGTAGGCGGCGAAGCACCCTCACGGGGCGCGAGCCGCGCCCGCAGTCGTTGACGTGCGGTGGAGGGCTCGGTGCCGGCCGCGCCGGAATCCGGCGGGCCGGCCACCGGATCACCACCGATGTCGTCGTACCCACCGGATGCGTGCTCCGCCGCGGCGGGGACGGTGTCGGCCGGTTCCACCACCGCCGGATCCGGGAAATCGCCGAGCCTGGGCGGATACCCTTCGGAGGACGTCATCCATTCGACCCAGTCGCCCTCGTAGCGGGCATCCGGGCCGGGACCGGTCGCGCCCGGTGGTGGTCGATCCATGGCGCGGCCCCCTTCGATCGCTCTGTGCTCGCTGCCCACTGTTCTAGTGGATCGGCGGGCACACCGCAGCATCGGGGCCGCGACGGCTCACCAGTGGACGGTCACCGGATCGCCGATACCGACGTTCTCGTAGTACCAGGCGGCATCGGCGGGCGCCAGATTGATACAGCCGTGGCTGACGTTGGCGTTACCCTGCGCATCCACCGACCAGGGCGCGGAATGGACGAAGACACCGCCCCAGGTGAGGCGTTCGGCCCATTCACCGTCGATGAGATAACCCTCCGGCGAATCGAGCGGGATCCCGATCGTGCGCGAATCGAAGATGATGTTGCGGAACTTCTCCAGCACCGGATACGTGCCGGTTGGGGTCTCGTATCCGGGTTTACCCATGGAAGCGGGCATGGTCCGCACCACCTGACCGCCGATGCTGACGGTGAAGGTGTGGGTGGACATGTTCGCGTCGGCGACCACTCCGCCGTTGGTCTGGAACTGGGTGTGCCGATCGGCGAAGTTCACCGTCACGGCGGTGTTCGCCGGGAGGAATCCGGTGGGCGTCCAGGTGAGTTCCCGGTCGCCCCGCCAGGAATAGGTGCCGGGCAGCGGCTGTCCGGCGGTGACCGACAGCGACTGTTCGGCGCGGGCCCGATCGGTGATCGGCGCCGAGAACCGGACGGTAACCGGATGGGCGATCCCCACGACGGCGCCGTCGGCGGGAGCGACCGATTCGACCGCGGCGGCGGGGGGTGCGTCGGCGGTCATGGCGTTCGCCCCGGCGGGGACGACGACCAGCGACAGTACGATCGCGAGAGCCAGAAAAAGGTGCCGGGCAACAGTATTCATGGTTCCACCCCTTACGGAGGACTGGTGGACAGAGGTCCATCCTAAGGGGTCATGATCAACTGAACCAGCCAGGATATCGTCCCGGCACCTGTTCGCGATGTAGACACACCGGGGGATTGCTATTCGGTGACGAGTTTCCAGTCATCGGGCAGCCCGTGGACGTGCATCGTCGATCCCTCGGCGTGAATACTCACCGTGGCCTGCCCCAATCTCAGGTCGGTCAGGCCCACCTTTCCCCATTCCCTCGGGAGTTGCGGGGTCACCTTCAAAGTACGCGTGGGCGCGCACGGTGACAGGCCCAGGAAGGAGCGCACCAGCAGCAGCGGTGCGGCGCTGGCCCAGGCCTGTGGGGAGCAGGAGGTGGGGTAGGGGACCGGGGAGCGGAAATCGGTGCGGGCGAACCCGCAGAAGAGTTCGGGCAGCCGCCCGCCGAACTCGCCGGCCGCGTCCAGCAACCCGGTGGTGAGCCGTTCGGCCAGTTCACTCGCGCCCGGAATATGCCGGTACCGCAACAGTCCGGCCACGGCGATGGCGGTGTCGTGCGGCCATACCGACCCGTTGTGGTAGCTCATCGGGTTGAACGCGCCCATGGTGGAGGCCAGGGTACGCAGCCCGAAACCGCTGTCCATGGACACATCGGCGAGCCGCTCGACCAGTTCGGCGGCGCGTTCGTCGGAGACGATCCCGGTCCACAGGCATTGCGCGGCATTGCTGGTCAGGGCGTCGACCTGGTTCTTCTGGCCGTCCAAGGCGACCGCGTACCAGCCGTTCTTCGCGACCCAGAACGCCTCGTCGAACCGGTCTTTGAGGTTCTCCGCCTGTTCGCGCAGCCGCCGGGCGGTTCCGGTATCGCCGAAGTACTCCGCGAGCTGGGCGCGGGCCCGCCGCGCCGCGTACACATAGCCCTGGACCTCGCAGAGCGCGATGGACGGTTCGGCCAGATGCCCGGTCGCGTCGTTGATCGCGTCGAAGCTGTCCTTCCAGCCCTGATTGCTGAGCCCGCGATCGGTTTTGCGGCGGTACTCGACGAAGCCGTCGCCGTCGGCGTCGCCGTACTCGTCGATCCAGGCCAGCGCGGCATCGGCGGCCGGCAGCAGTTCCCGGACCACCGCATCGCCGGCGCCCCAGCGCCAGCATTCGGCCAGCAGCATGACGAACAGCGGGGTGGCGTCGACCGACCCGTAGTAGACGGTGCCGCCGAGCACCTGGCCGCTGGCCGGGCCGTGCCGCATCTCGTGCATGATCCGGCCGGGTTCTTCTTCGGTGATCGGGTTGACCTTCGTACCCTGCAGATCCGCCAGCCGCCGCAGCGTGCCGACCGCCAGCGCCGAATCCAGTGGTAGCGCCATCCAGGAGGTGAGCAGGCTGTCGCGGCCGAACAGCGCCATGAACCACGGTGCGCCGGCGGCGACATAGGCGGGGGCACCGTCGGTGCTGCCGTCGATACGCAGGGCGCCCAGATCGCTTTCGGTGCGCTGCAGGACCTCCGACAATGCCGGATCGGTGGCCGTGAGATCGGTGGCGGTGGCCCGCCAGGCCTTGAGCCGGCTGATCGGGCTGTCCTCGTCGTCCCCGAAAGCCATCTGCACCCTGCGGTGCGAGAGCACCGGCTGGGCGAGGATCTCGGTATCCCAGCGGCCGCGCGCCGGCACCACCACCTGCCAGGTGATGGTGCCGGGGAGCATGACCGCGCCGGCCGTGGCGCTGATGGTCAGGCCACGGCCGGGTTCGTTGTGGTCGGTCAGGTGCAGATCGCCGTCCACGGCATTGTGTTCGGCGCCGCCGCCGTGATTGCGACCCTCCTTGACCGCGAACAGATCCGCGAAATCGGAGTCGACGAACAGGGTCACCGTCATCGCGGTGTCCTCGTGACCGAGGTTGTGCACCGTGATGGCCTCTTTGAGGCCGTTGCCGATGAGCCGGCGGCGGACCACCAGCACGGTGCTGTCGGCGACCCCGGCACGCGGGGGTTTACGCAGGATGAACCGGCCTTTGAACGCCTCCGGCGTGAGCACCGTGAGATGTTCGGCGGGCTGGCCGTCCAGCCGGAGTTCCCAGCGTGAGATCACCCGGGAATCGCGATAGAAAAGGCCTTGCGAAGTGCCGGAATGGATATCGCCGAGGGGGTCGGACAAGCAGAAGGTGCTCGCCTCGACCAGGGTGACCGTCCCCCCGCCGCCGTTGACGGCGGCGGGCTGGCCGGAGTTGAGAATTCTCGGCGGTGCGTTCATGCCCTACTCCATACCGGTGTCGTGCCGGCGTCGGCGCGGATCGCGGGTACCGCGGTGCGGCGCATACCGACGGCGGACAGTGTCTGGCCCCTGCTGTGGGCTTCGTCCCACGCTTCGAGTATGCGGTAATACGCCGCCTCGTAGCCCGCACCGAGCTGATCCACGCCGAAATAATCCTCGACGCGGCGGCGGCAGGCATGCGGATCCAGTTCGCCGGCTTTGGCGATGGCGGCGGGCAATTCGTCCGGGTGGTCGCAGATGATGCCGGTGACACCGTCTTCGATCACCTCCTCCACCGCGCCGCCGCGCAGCGCCACCACCGGGGTGCCGCAGGCCATCGCCTCGATCATCACGATGCCGAACGGCTCCTCCCAGCGGATCGGGAACAGCAGGCAGCGCGCGCCCGCGAGCAGTTCCCGTTTGGCGACCGCATCGGCTTCCCCGAAGATGTGGTCGGTATCGGTGAGCAGCGGCTCGATTTCCTTGGCGAAGAACGCCTTCTCCGGCGGCTCGTTGCATTTACCGGCCAGGATGAGCTTGATACCCGCCTCGTGCGCGGCCCGCAGGGCCAGTTGCGGTCCCTTGTAAGGGGCGTAGCGGCCGAGGAACAGCGCGTAGTCCTGCTTTTCGGTGCGGAACGGCCATTCACTGGGGCGCAGTGCGTTGTGCACGCGGCCGATCCAGTTGAAGCTCGGCGCCAGTTCTCGCTGCCGGTCGCTGATCGCGATGAGGCGGGTGTGCTCGTCGAGCGCGCCGTAGTACTCCCACATATCGTTGTCGACCGGCCCGTGCACGGTGACGGCGGTCGGGATGCCCAGGTTCTCGTAGGCCGGGGCGTTGAGCGGGCCGGCGAAAGTGTGGTCGTGGATGATGTCGATATGCCGGGAGCGGGCCAGTTTCTCGACCATGCGCCGCACCTTCAGGGCGTTGACGACCTCGGGGAACGGGTCGCCCAGACGTTCGGCCTGCAGGGACTCCCAGACCGGGACGAATTCGGCATCCGTACCGGGCTTTCCGGCGCCCAGTAGCGTCACCCGGTGCCCGCGCGCGACCAGCGTGTCGGCGAGTTCGGCCACCACGGCCTCGACACCGCCGTAACCGGCCGGGGGCACATCGAAATACGGGGGTGCGACCAGGACGATGTTCAGCGGGTGGTTACGTCCGGCTCCGCCGAACCGGGCGCGCCGGGGTTTTCGCGCCGGAGTATCCGATTCGGATTCCGTATTCGTGAATATGGTGCTCAACTTTCCTCCTCGATTAGTGGCCGCACGACATATGTCGCTCGCCGCCCAGCCAATGGGTGGAGCTGATCAAGAACCATTCATTCGAGAGCACGGTGGTGCTGTCGGAAGTGCGCCGGAAGACCTCCGGCGGGAAAGACGCGCGGCAGACCGGTGAACGTGGCTGCCGCGCCGGGAAATCAATCGCCGCGATGGGCCGAACGGCCGGGCGAAATACCGAAAGCAGGCCGGTCCGGTAGTGCGCCGAAGGCGAGGGTCGAACCGGCCCGTCTGCGGACCAGGCATTCGGGAGAACAGAGTCTGTGGATATCGTGGGCGCGCCGGGCCTGGCCCAGCGTCAAGACCCCCGGATCCGCCGAACAGTCGGCGATGTTGGAGACGACTCCTTGTTCGGTGATGACATCGATACCCGGCTCAGTGACTTCCGCCGCGGCCGGCGCCGATGTGTACCCGATCCTCACCGTTACCTCCTGCACTCGTCGAGCTGGAGCAAACAGTTCCCGGCCGCCGGTGCCTCCGCCGGCCGGTCTAGCTGATGGTGCCTGGGTCGAGCGGTGGAGCAGTATGAAAATCTCCGAACGCCGCCCATTCTACGCGTGCCGTGTTCTTCATAGAATCTCGAATAATCCCAGTTCGGCATATACCTGGTTAATTCGCGCGTGCGGATATGTGCACGTGTTTTCACCCGGCGCGGACGGCATGGAGCACTTCCTGATGTAGTGAATCCGCCCGGGCGGTGATTTCCGAGATCCGGCCCAGTACCTCGGTGAATGCCGCTGTCCGCTCGGCCGGCAGTGAACCCAGATTGATCTCGATATTCAGTTGTGAGGTCACCGCCGCGGCGCGTGCGGCAGCACCGGCGGCGCCGATATCGGTGACTACATTCGGATTTCCGATCGGGAGCAATTCGGTTGCCAAGACCAGGATCCCGTCGGCCTCGTCGACCACCGCCGCGGGCACCCGAGCGGCTTCCAGCAGGGCGGCCTCGATGGCCGCGCCGCGCTGCTCCGATTCCTGATCGGTGTCCTTGGGCAGCTTGTAGGCCGCGCCCACCGCGGTGAAGGCGGCGGCGTCGGCGTCGGCGAGGGCCAGCGCCCGTTCGCGGGCCGAATCGGCGGCCTCGATGATCCGGTCGACGACCGGCCGGTGCTCGGCATCCTTGGCGCGAGTGGTGTACCGCGCGACCATGGCCACCAGGGCGGCGGCCTGGGCCGCATGTAGTGCCGCGACCGCGCCGCCGCCCGGTGCCGGTACCTTCGCCGCGAGTTCGCCCAGGTAGCCGCCGATCGGTGACCCACCGAAACCGGTGGCGGTGGACTCGGGCGATTCGGGGGACTGCGACACGATCAGGCCTTTCTCGACACGGTAGCTCGAAGTTAGCTGCACTGCGCAAGGAGTAACTGCCCTCAACCTACCGCGTCCCCCGGCGTGGCCGGTGCCGGGCCACCCCGTAGGCGGGTTTATGTTGAGGGCATGCGGATCGGATTGAGTATCAATTATTCGGGCGGCTTCACCGAAGCCGCGGCCGAAGTGGCCGATTTGGAACGGGCCGGCCTCGACATCGTCTTCGTGCCCGAGGCGTACTCGTTCGACGCGGTGAGCGCCCTGGGCTACCTCGCGGCCAAAACCTCCCGGCTACAACTGGCCTCGGGGATCATGCAGCTCTACACCCGCACGCCCACGCTCACCGCGATGACCGCGGCGGGCCTGGATTTCGTCTCCGACGGCCGTTTCGTGCTCGGTCTGGGTGCCTCCGGCCCGCAGGTCATCGAGGGTTTTCACGGTGTTCCCTATGACGCGCCGATCGGGCGCACCCGTGAACTCGTCGAGATCTGCCGCAAGGTCTGGCGCCGGGAACGGCTCACCTACGAGGGCAAGTACTACCGGATCCCGCTGCCCGAGGGGGAGGGCACCGGTCTCGGCAAACCGCTGAAGCTGATCAATCACCCGGTCCGCGAACGTATTCCGGTGCTGCTCGCCGCGCTCGGCCCCAAGAATGTCGCGCTGGCCGCGGAAATCGCCGAAGGCTGGCAGCCGATCTTCTTCCTGCCCGAACGCGCCGACGCCGTATTCGGTGACGCCCTGCGCGCCGGAAAAGAACGCCGCGATCCCGAACTCGGCCCGCTCGACGTGTACGCCGGCCCGGCGCTGGCCATCGGTGAGAACGTGGAACCGCTGCTGGAGTTCGTCAAACCCATGCTCGCCCTGTACATCGGCGGGATGGGCGCCAAGGGGAAGAACTTCTACCACACCCTCGCCACCAACTACGGCTACGGCGCCGAAGCCGACCGGATCCAGGAGCTGTACCTGGCCGGGAAGAAGGACGAGGCGACCCAGGTGGTGCCCGACCAGCTCGTCCGGGACGTATCCCTGATCGGCCCGGCCGGTTATGTGAAGGAGCGGATCGCCGCATTCGCCGAGGCCGGGGTCACGGTCCTCAATGTCGCCCCGCTGGCGGCCACCCCGGCCGACCGGGTCGCGCTGATCGAACAGTTGCGCACCCTCTGCGACTGATCCGGCAGGTGTCCGGGCACGGCTCCGCGCCCGGACACCCTCGAGGAGGAGGCCGAGACCGGGCGCCCCGTCGATACGACGTGCCTGCGGGTAGGGACACGTCCTTTGCAACGCCGTCGGCCGGCTGTCCCGGCGGCGGTGAGCCGCGGGGACAGCCGGCCGAAAGCGGTTGTCGCCTCAGGCGTCGCGGAAACTCGCGAGCGCGTCGTCCAGCGTGGAATGCAGGTCGAAGACCTGGTCCAGAGCCGTCATCTTGAGCTGGCGGCTGGTGGCCGGGCCTTCGGCCACCAGCGCGATGGTGGTCTTCTCGCCGGCCCGCTGATGGGCGGCTACCAAGGCGGCCATCCCCGCCGAAGCCAGGAAGCTCACCGCCGCCAGATCGACGACCACACGGTCCGGTCCGGCGTCGAGCGCCGCGTCGATCGCGGTCTCCAGGGCAGGGGCCGTGGCGAGATCGACCTCCCCGGTAACCGTGAGCACGGTGACGCCGTCGTGGTCGGCAATCGAGGTCGTCATCGTATCCGGGATCGGGTTCTCGTCTGGGGAAGAGTTCGTCACATCATCACAATCTGCCATGAGTCTCCCGATCTTGCTGCATCGTGCCCCCGCGGGACCGGTTGTTCGAACCACGCAGGGCGCTGGCCACCGGAAACGTGATCGCCGGCAGGGTCACCGACATCCGCACCCGGGTGCCGGGACCCGGATGGTCGATTTCGAGTTCCTCGGTGAGTGCCCGCATCATATCGATTCCCCGGCCGCGTGGTCCCGGATCGGCGGGCCGGGGCCGCCAGGTCCCGGTATCGGTCGTTTCGATGACCACGCGGTCGCCGTCGCAGGCGGCGGTGAGCACCACCCGTTCGGTATCCGAGGCGCCTTCCTGGTACGCGTGTTCGATGCTGTTGCTACACGCCTCGTTGGTCGCCGCGACGAGATCGGCGGTCAGGTTGTGCGGCACCGCCGCGGCCGACAGCCAGGCCGTGAGGGTGCGGCGCAGCATGGCCAGCCGGTCCGGCCGGGCCGGTAGGTCCAGCCGTAACGGTTCCGGTGGCTGCCGGTACACCACCATGGCGATATCGTCGTCGTAGCCGCCGTCCGGGCGCAAGGCCGAGAGCACCGAATCGGCCACTTCGCGGGGAAGTTTGCGGGCACTGTCGGCCAGCGTCTCGGCGATTTTCGTGAATCCCTCGTCGATATCCTCGCCGCGGCGTTCCACCAGCCCGTCGGTGAACAGGACCAGCGTCGAACCCGGCGGCAGCGGGGTGGTGGCCTCCGGTCGGCGCAGGGTCTCGAAGGTGGCCAGCGGTACCGAGCGACCGCCTTCGAGCAGCCGGCCGGTCTTGTCCACATCGGCCAGGATGGGCGGCATATGACCGGCATTGCTGTAGCGGACCAGCCCGCGCACCGGATCCAGCACCGCCGCGCAGACGGTGGTGCACAGGGCACCGGGGATGCGCGCGGCCACCGGGTCGAGTTCGCTGAGCAGCTGGGCCGGCCCGGCGCCGCGTAACAGCAGCGCCCGGGCCGCGGTGCGCAACTGGCCCATCACCACGGCGGCGGACAGGCCACGGCCCACGCAGTCGCCGACCACCACACCGATGGTCCCGTCGGGCAGCGGTACCACGTCGTACCAGTCGCCGCCGATCTCGAGCGGTGGCAGCGCCGGTTCGTAGTGCACCGAGAACCGGGGCGGGAGTTCGATCGGGCCGAGCATCGCCCGCTGCAAGGTCAGCGAGGTGGAACGGGCCTGATCGAAGTTGCGCGCCCGCTGTACGGCCAAACTCAAATGGCCGATGAGCAGCGAGAACAGGGTCCAGTCGGCGGCATCGACAACCCGCGGGGCGGGGAACCGCAGCCACAGCGCGGCATCGCCGGTTTCACCCAGCGGGGCCACGATGCCCTCGGCGCTGCCGGCCCCCTCGGGGACGGCGATGAGGGTGCGACCCGGCCGCAGACGCGCGCGCTCGAGAATCGCCTCGGTCCCGGGGTTCAAGCCGGTGCCGCCCTCGCCCGCCGGCGGGTTACCCGAGAGGTACACCTTCGGCGCGGCATGACCCGCCCACACCGCCACGACAGCGGTTTCCGCGCCGACCGTACGCCGCAGCTCGTCCAGTCCCACCTCGAGCACCTCGGCCACCGTGGTGGCCGAGGCCAGTGCCGTAGCGAGCCGATTGGCGGCCTGATCGCGCGCCTGCGCGTCGTGTTCGGCGGTGACGTCACGGACGGTGCCCACGAAGATGTGTTCCTCGCCGTCCGGTTTCACGAGAGCGCTGGTGCTCACCCCGATCCAGCGGCGGCGGCCGTCACGATGCTGGATCGGGACGACGAACCGCGCGGCCTCGGTACCCAGATCGGGATACCGGGGGCCCTCCGGAATCGACCACGGATGCGGTATCGGATAGGGCACCCCCGGCGCGCCGTATCCGGTGAGCTCGCCGAAGGCCTTGTTGACCTCGATGATCGTGCCGCGCGCGTCGGCGACGAAGAACCCGTCCTGCAGCGATTCCACCAGGGCGGTGCGGAACTCGTCGCGCCCGGCGAGATCGTCGGCGCGCGAGCGCTGCTGTTCGTAGCGGCGGGTGCCGTCGAGATAGCCGCGGGTCGCCACATCCAGGGTGATCAGGGTTTGCAGCAGGAATTCCAGCGCATGCTCGGCCAGCGGGCTGTCCGCCCGGGCGGCCCCGTCACCGGCGGTTTCCCGTTCGTCCGCTTCGACCTGCACCTGTTTGGCCACGCGGAAATGGTTTTCGGTGAGGTCGAGCAGGCTGATGCCCTCCACCAGCGCGCGGCGGCCGAGTTCGTGGGCTTCGGCGAGCCCGTCGCGTTCGGGAGCGGCGAGATGGCGGCGCAATGCGTCGGCATAGGCGTCGAGGAACGCCGCCAGGATCTCGCTCATCGTTTCTCCCGGCGGATCACGACGCTTCTCGCTCGTGCGCGACCCCGTTCGGAACACCCCGGACCCGGGCGGCGAGAACCAGTGCGTCGTCGGTGTCCTTGGCGTGCCGGTCGACCAGTTCCCGGGCGATATCGGCGGTGGATTTGGCCAGGTCGATACCCTCGTCCGGTGCCACCACCACTCCGTCGGTGGACATCAGCAGCAGATCTCCCGGGCGCACCGGCACCGTCTGCGGCTGCAGGTGCGGCGGCAGCCGGTAGCCGACGATTCCCCCGCTCTGCAACACGGTGGCACTCACCTGGGGGCCGGTGGGCCCCGCGGTGAGCACCTGGGAATCCACGTTCCCGACCCCGAGCCACTGTGCTTCCTCCGCGCCGAACAGCGCCAGGGTGACCGCGGCGCCGCGGGTGTCCGACATCGCCCGGTGGCACAACACCATCAGCACATCCAGTGGTTCGGCGCGGTTCTCGGCCAGCACCCGGGACGCGCGGTCCACCGCGGCGGCCGCGGCCGCCCCGTGGCCGAGACCGTCGAGCACGGCGAACAGGACCGATCCGGTGCCGGTGTCGAGGACCACGCAGCGGTCCCCGGAAACATCCTGACCGGGAAGGGCGCGGCCGGCCACGGCCCATTCGATCCGGCCGATGAACCCGTCCTCATGCACCGTGGGGTACCCACTTCCACATTTCCACCAACGTGCCCTGGCCGGGTGCCGATTCGATGGCCATGCCGTCCATCAGCCGTTTGGCGCCGGGTAAGCCCAGGCCGAGACCCAGACCGGTGGAATAACCGTCTTCCATGGCGCGGGCGATATCGATGATTCCCGGCCCCTGATCCTTGGCCTGAACCACGAGAGCGCGACGACCGTCGCGCTCGTCCACATGCAACCGGATCTCGCCGCTGCCGGCGTAGCTGGTGATATTCCGGGCGACCTCGGAGATCGCCGTGGAGATCATCGTCCGGTCGGTGAGCGTGAAGCCGAGCTCCTCGGCCAGCTCCCGCCCGGCCTGACGTGCGGTCACGATGTCGTTCGACATCTTCACCGCGATTACCACCCGATCAGCGGCCACTGTCACGACCATCTCGGTGGTGGTGGCGGGCCGAGGCCTTCCGGTTCAGCCAAGCCAAGCCCTCCTCGAGGTCCAGTGCCGTGTGCATATCCTCGAAGGTGAGGCCGAGTTGCACCATAGCGAAAGCGACCTCGGGTTGCAGGCCGACGATAACGGTCTCCGCGCCGCGCAGCTGCGTCATATGCGCGATGGTGCGCAATGATCTCGCGGCGAAGGAATCCATCACATCGATGGCCGTCACGTCGACGATGATGCCCTGCGCGCGGTACTTGCTGACCTGGTTCATCAGGTCGTCCTGGAGGCGCTCGGTATCGGCATCGGTCAGCGCGGACTGTACGGATGCGATCAGATATGTGCCTTGTTTGAGGATAGGTACTGGCATAACGGTTCCGTCAGCGCGAATCGCGTTCGCTGCGTTCGGTCACTCTGGACACTTCGTAGCCCAGTAACCGTTCCGCCTCTTCGATACCGCCCTGCAGGTCGCCGACCGCGTTCATCTTCGACAGATCCAGGCCGATCGTCACCAGGGTGAGCGCGATCTCCGAGGAGAGGCCGGTCATGATGACGCTGGCGCCCATCAGCCCGGACGCGTCCACGGTCTGCACCAGGTGGTTGGCGACCGTCGAGTCGATATCGGGCACACCGGTGATATCGATGACGACCACCTTGGCGCGGTTGTTGCGGATCGCCCGCAGCAACTGTTCGGTGAGCTGGCGGGCGCGCTGGCTGTCCAGCACGCCGATTATCGGCAGGATCAGCAGCTGCTCGCGCACCTGCAGAACCGGCGTGGACAGCTCGCGGATGGCTTCCTGTTGCTGCCGGATGACGCGTTCGCGTTCCTGGACGAAGGACACGCCCACGGTGTTGGCGATCCGGTTGGCGGCCGGCTCGTAGGCGTCGAGGACGGCGTTGAGCAGTTCGAAATTCGACTGGTACTTCTCGAACAGCGAGCGGGCCAGCACATCGCGCAGCAGCAGCACCATGCCGAGTACCTCGTCGGTCTCGACTCCTCTGGGGATGATGCGCTCGGACAGATCGCGGGCGTAGGCCTGCAGCGCTTCGACGCTACCGGTTTCCAGTACCTCGACGTAGTTGTCGTACACCGAGGTGGCTTCGGAGAAGACCTCTTCGGGGGTCATGGCGGTGAGCAGCCGGGCCTCGGTGATACGCCGTGCCCACTCCTCCCGCAGTGCGGTGCGGTTCTGGCGCAGATGTTCGACGAGCTGCGGCAGCAGCTTGTCGACGGAAACCTCGGCCAATGAGTCCGCCGAAAGGCCCATGGACACCTCGGACATGTAACTTGTGCCCCTTTCGACGGCGGTCCGGTACATCGTAGTGACTTCGGCGGTCGTGCCGATACCGAGCCTAGTCATACCCTCGCTCCTACGCCGGTGAAACCTGCCGGTCCGGTTTATTCACCGGTTGTGACCGGAAACGCGTCCGGCGTGGCGAAACCGCGTTCCAGCGCCGCCAGTGCGCGGTCGAGATAAACGGTCAGATCCGCGTCCGCGCGGGCGAGCCAGGCGTCGAACGCGGCGCGGGCGGCGGCCAGGGTGGTCCGGCCGACGGCCATCGGGATCAGCGAATCCGGCGGCTGCCCGAGTCGCGTCGCCGCGAACTCGCCCACCGTGCGTTCCCACGCGTCGTAGTGGGTGCCCGCGGTGGCGGCGAGGGCGGGCACATCGGCCACCAGTTTCATCCGGGTGCGCAGTTCGGGGACGTCCTCGGCGCGGTAGCGGTTGGCGTTGACCACCACGCGGCGCACGGCGGCCATCATCGGCTCGTCCGCGGGAACGGCGGCGAAAGCGGCACGGAGTCCGGCGACCTCGTCGTCGAACGAGTACCACAGCACCTCGGCTTTGCCGGGGAAGTAGCGGAAGAAGGTCCGGCCGCTGATTCCGGCGACGGCCGCGATCTGCTCGACTGTTGTTTCCTCGAAGCCCTGTTCGCTGAACAGCCGCATGGCGATCAATTCGAGCTCGCGCTTGGTGGTGCCGCGGGGGCGCCCACGCGGATGCTGTGCCGTCACAGGAAGATTCTGCGCTGTGCGACGGGACGCCGGTGCGTGCGGGTGCACTCTCTTGATTTTGTCAGTGGGTGACGTTAATGTCGGGCCCATGATGGTGGCGGACCTCACATGGCCGGAGGCAGGTGACCTCGGTAACAGCGGTGCGCTGCTCGCGGTGCCCGTGGGGTCCACCGAGCAGCACGGCCCGCACCTGCCGGTCTCCACCGATACCGACCTGGCCGTAGCACTGTGCACCGGCCTGGCCGGTCGCCGCCCGGGCGTACTGGTGGCGCCGCCGGTCGCCTACGGGGCCAGTGGTGAGCACAGTGGTTTCCCGGGCACACTCTCGATCGGTCAGGCGGCGCTGGAACTGCTGATCGTGGAACTGTGCCGGTCGGCCACCGCTACCTTCGAGCGGATCGTGCTGGTCAACGGGCACGGCGGAAACGTGGAACCGCTGCGGCGGGCGGTGGCCCTGTTGCGCAGCGAATCCCGCGATATCCGGCTGTTCCTGCCGCGCTACGCCGGCGACGCCCATGCGGGCCGCACGGAAACCTCCCTGCAGTTGCACCTTTCGCCCGAGCGGGTGCACCTCGGCAAGGCCCGGCCGGGCGATACCCGCCCGCTGGCCGACGTGCTGCCGCAGTTGCGCGCGGGCGGGGTGAAAGCCGTCAGCGCCAACGGTGTCCTCGGTGATCCCACCGGCGCCGTTGCCGCCGAAGGAGAGCGGTTGCTCGGCGAACTCGTCACCCAGTTGTTCGATCAGGTCCGGCAATGGTGGCCGGAACCAGTGGAAAGGATCCGACCGTGAACCCATGGTTCGAAACCGTCGCCGAGGCCCATCGGCGCGCCAAGAAGCGGCTGCCGAAATCGGTGTACGGCGCGCTCGTCGCCGGCTCGGAACGCGGCCAGACCATCGACGACAACCAGGCCGCGTTCACCGAACTCGGTTTCGCGCCGCATGTCGCGGGACCGATCGGCGAACGCGATCAGTCCACGACGGTACTGGGTCAGCAGATCTCCATGCCGGTGATCATCTCGCCCACGGGTGTGCAGGCCGTGCATCCCGACGGTGAGGTCGCGGTCGCGCGGGCCGCCGCCGCGCGCGGAACGGCCATGGGGCTGTCGTCGTTCGCGAGTAAATCCGTCGAAGAGGTCGTCGCCGCCAATCCCACGACGTTCTTCCAGCTCTACTGGTGTGGCAGCAAGGACGATATCGCCGCGCGCATGGCGCGGGCGAAGGCGGCGGGCGCGGTGGGGCTCATCCTCACCCTGGACTGGTCGTTCTCGCACGGTCGCGACTGGGGTTCACCGGTGATTCCGGAGAAACTGGACCTCCGCACCATGGCGGGTTTCGCGCCGCAGGTGATGCTCAAACCGCGCTGGCTCACCCGGTACCTGCGCTCGGGCACCCTGCCCGACCTCACCGCCCCCAATATGGCGCTCGGTGACGCCCCCGCTCCCGGTTTCTTCGGCGCGTACGGCGAATGGATGGGTACCACCGCCCCGGACTGGGCCGATGTGGCCTGGGTCTGCGAGCAGTGGGACGGACCGGTGATGCTCAAGGGCGTGATGCGGGTGGACGACGCCCGCCGGGCCGTCGATGCCGGTGTGGCCGCCATCTCGGTGTCCAATCACGGCGGTAACAACCTCGACGGCACCCCCGCCTCCATCCGCGCGCTGCCGGTGGTGGCCGACGCGGTGGGTCACGAGATCGAGATCCTGCTCGACGGTGGTATCCGGCGCGGTAGCGATGTGGTCAAGGCCGTCGCGCTCGGTGCGCGCGCGGTGATGATCGGCCGCGCGTACCTGTGGGGTCTGGCGGCCAACGGGCAGGCCGGGGTCGAGAACGTGCTGGATATCCTGCGCGGCGGAATCGACTCGGCGCTGCTCGGGCTGCGCAAGACCAGCGTCACCGAGCTGGACCGCTCGGATATCGTGATCCCGGAGGGTTTCGAGCGCCGGCTGGGCGTCGACGCGCCCGCGCAGCTGCGGATCCCGGAGTCGCCCGCCGAAGCGGTATGACCCCGCCGGGATAGTCGTGGCATGACACTGGAGGCGTGAGTATCACAACGGTGTCGTCCAGGATCGTCTACGAAAATCCGTGGCTGACGGTGCGCGAGGACCGGATCGAGCGCGGGGACGGGTCGCCCGGCCTGTACTCGGTGATCGAGAAACCCGACTTCGCGCTCGTCATCCCGATGGAACACGAGGGCTTCCATCTCGTGGAGCAATACCGCTACCCGGTGCGCGCCCGGACCTGGGAGTTCCCGTCGGGCGCCTTTCCCGAGGGGGTGACGGGCACTCCGGAGGAGCTGGCCGCGGCCGAACTCGCCGAGGAAACCGGGTTCACCGCCGGGCGGCTGGAGTGGCTCGGCCGGGTGCAGGTCGCGAACGCGATGACCGGGGAGGGCTGCCACGTGTTCCTCGCGACCGAGCTGTCGCCCGGCGAGCCGAACCGGGAGCTCACCGAACAGGACATGCGGCAACGGTGGTTTCCACGGTCCCGGGTGGAGGAGATGATCCGGGACGGCGAGCTGGCCGACGGTCCGTCGCTGGCCGCCTATCTGCTGCTGAAACTCCGCACGCGGTAGCGCGGCGCGGAGGCGCTCGCCAGGTTACGATTTAGGTTTGCCTTACTTCGGGCTGTCCGGGGGTCGGTCGCTAAGCTCGCTGTGCTCGACCCCCGGTACAGCGGCGTTCACCGTGGCTGTGCCGTGTTCTACCCGCAGCCCACTTCCGAAGGAGTGCGATCGGTGACCGCTCCCGAGTTCCGCTATTCAGACCTGCTCCCGATCGGTGCCGACGACACCCCGTACCGGCTGCTCACGACCGAGGGTGTCAGCACCTTCGAATCCGGTGGCCGGACCTTCCTGCAGGTCGACCCCGAGGTGCTGCGGATGCTCACCGCGGAGGCGATGCACGACATCAGCCACTATCTGCGGCCCGCGCATCTGGCGCAGCTGCGGCGGATCATCGACGACCCGGAGGCCAGCGGCAACGACCGATTCGTCGCGCTGGATCTGCTGAAGAACGTCAACATCTCCGCCGGCGGCATCCTGCCGATGTGCCAGGACACCGGCACCGCGATCGTGATGGGCAAGAAGTCCGAGGGCGTGCTCACCGGTGTGGACGACGCCGAATGGATCAGCCGCGGCGTTTTCGACGCCTACACGAAACTGAACCTGCGGTATTCCCAGCTGGCTCCGTTGACCATGTGGGACGAGAAGAACACCGGTTCGAACCTGCCCGCCCAGGTCGAGTTGTATTCCACGCCGGGCGATTCCGCGCAACCGTCCTACAAGTTCCTGTACATGGCCAAGGGTGGCGGTTCGGCGAACAAATCGTTCCTCTACCAGGAAACCAAGGCCATCCTGAACCCCACCCGGATGCTGGAATTCCTGGACGAGAAGATCCGCTCCCTGGGTACCGCGGCCTGCCCGCCGTACCACCTCGCGGTGGTGATCGGCGGCACCAGCGCCGAATTCGCCCTCAAGACCGCGAAGTACGCGTCCGCGCACTACCTGGACAATCTGCCCACCGAGGGCTCCATGACCGGCCATGCCTTCCGCGATCTGGAACTCGAACAGGAAGTGTTCAAGCTGACCCAGTCGTTCGGGATCGGTGCCCAGTTCGGCGGTAAGTACTTCTGCCACGATGTGCGTGTGGTGCGCCTGCCGCGGCACGGCGCGAGCTGCCCGGTCGCGCTGGCGGTTTCCTGTTCCGCGGACCGGCAGGCGCTGGCCAAGATCACTCCCGAAGGGGTGTTCCTGGAACAGCTCGAACGCGAACCCGCGCAGTACCTGCCCGAGCAGACCGACGAAATCCTCGGCGGCGATGTGGTGAAGGTCGACCTGAACCGCCCGATGGACGAGATCCGTGCGGAACTGTCGAAATACCCGGTGAAGACCCGGCTCTCGTTGTCCGGCCCGCTGGTGGTGGCCCGCGATATCGCGCACGCCAAGATCAAGGAACGCCTCGACGCGGGCGAGGAGATGCCCCAGTACCTGCGCGATATGGCCGTCTACTACGCCGGCCCCGCGAAAACGCCCGACGGTTACGCCTCCGGTTCGTTCGGTCCCACCACCGCGGGTCGCATGGACTCCTACGTCGACCAGTTCCAGGCGGCCGGCGGTTCGTTCGTCATGCTCGCCAAGGGCAACCGGTCCGCGCAGGTGACCCGCGCCTGCAAGGAACACGGCGGTTTCTACCTCGGTTCGATCGGCGGCCCCGCGGCCCGGCTCGCGCTGGACTGCATCAAATCGGTGGAGGTCCTCGAATACCCCGAACTGGGGATGGAAGCGGTCTGGAAGATCGAGGTCGAGGATTTCCCGGCGTTCATCGTCGTCGACGACAAGGGCAACGATTTCTTCGCCGAAACCCAGAAACCGATCGCCCTGCGCGTGCGCACCCGCTCCAAAGAACGCGTCTGATCTCCACCGCGCCCGCAAGGTTCGCTCAATCCGGTTCGAACAGGTGGTCGTAGCCGATCGCGAAGGAGTTGTCGGAGGGATCGACCACCACCCGGAGCCGGTCGCCGACCTGCGGCCGGGGCGAGAGGCTCGGCACCTCACAGACCGCCTTGAACGGGTCGACACCGGGACCGCTGATCCGGACCCGTAGCTCGGCGACATCCGGGGACTCGCCCCCTTGGCGTATCCGAACCGCGGTGATCTCCGCTGTCGCGGGGAGCCCCACGGCCTGGAATCGGCGCTCGGTCCCTCGCCACTCGTAGGTTTGCACCGCGAGTGCTATCCCGATCGGGAAGGTGATGATTCCCGGGCACAGTGCATCGGCCGGCGAAGCCGTCAACGCGACGACCGGACCCGTCAGAATCAGTCCGGCCGCGATCACATACGTGATCACCCCGGCGACCGGCCCGATGAGTTCGACCTGTCTCGGCCCTTTTTCGTCGCTACCGGACACTCTGTACACAGTATGTGGGTGGCCGCCACGGTGGTGGGCTACGCCGGTACCGGACGAGAGATCCGTGGGCCGCTACCCGCCGGGGTGTTGCCCGGTTCGCCGCACCGGCGATACCCTCATTCCGGTTAGCAGAGGCTAACCTTGGAATGGGCTGGGTGAGGTCGAGCTGTGGATTTGAGTAGGCGCCATATCTTCAAGGCCGGCCTCGGGCTGGGCGCGGTATTGCTGGTCGCCGGTTGCGGGAACGGATCTTCGCCCGAAGGTGCGGAGGGTCCGCCGCAGCGGGGCGGGACATTGCGGGTCGGTGCGATCGGGAAATCGTCCAAGATCGAGCGGGATCCGCATCAGACCCTGAGTAACGAGAGCGATTTCCTCATCGCCTCCCTGGTCTACGACGCACTGACCGTTCCGGGGGCGGATCCGAACGTGGCGCCGCGGCTGGCCTCGCGGTGGGAAGCCGATGCGCAGCAGCGGAAGTGGACCTTCACGATCGCGCAGGGGGCGCGTTTCCACGACGGCCGGCCGGTGACCTCGGACGATGTCGTCTGGTCGCTGCGCCGGTTGCGGGAGATCGCCGGCGAAACCAAGGTGCCGGTGCCGTCGGCCGCCGATATCCAGCCCGCCGGCGCCGACGCGGTGGTGCTGACCTGCGCGGCCCCGAACAGCCAACTGCCACTGCTGCTGCGGATGATGACCTTCGTGGTCCCGCGGGGGACCACCGATTTCACCGCGGCGATCGGGACCGGCCCGTTCCGGCTCGAATCCTACGACAACGGCAACGCCCGCCTGGTGCGCAACGAGAACTGGTATGGGGAAGCGCCGCTTCTCGACGCCATCGAGGTGACGCTGTTCGAAAGTCCCGACGCGATGGCCAATGCCATCATGGCCGGCCAGATCGATCTCGCCTCGAGCGTGGGCGCGGTGGCCGGGCGGATGGCGGAAACGCGTGACGAACTCGAGGTGATCCGGCGCCCGGACGATGTCGCGGTCGCGATCGCCATGCGCACCGCCGACGGCCCGTTCGCCGATCCGAAGGTACGCGAAGCGCTGCGTCTCGCGGTGGACCGGGAAGCGATGGTGGCGCAGGTACTTTCCGGGTACGGCACCGTGGCCAACGATATCCTCGGCACCGCCGACCCGGAATACGATACGTCGATCCCGCAGCGGCAGCGCGATCTCGACCGCGCCCGGCAACTGCTCACCGCCGCGAAATTCGACACCGCGAAGTCCTATCGCCTGCTGACGAAACAAGAGGCGGTGGGCGAGGTCGAGTCGGCGAAGGTCTTCGCGAGCCAGGCCGCGGAGATCGGGGTGAAAATCGAGGTCGTGGTGCAGGAGTCGAACGCCTTCTACGACGAGACCTGGCTGACGGCGCCGCTGTACACGGTGAACTGGGGCACCAACGATTCGGTGGTGTTCTTCGCCAGCAAGGTCATGTATTCGCGCACCAAATGGAACGAAACCGGCTTCCGTGACGCCGCATTCGACAAGGCCTACACCGATGCCCTCGCCGCGCCGCCGGGGCCGGAGTTCACCGCGGCCTGCCGGGAGATCCAGCAGATCCAGCACGAGCGCGGCGGTTACCTCGTCTGGGGTATGGCCGACGGTATCGATATCGCCGCCCGCTCCGTGCACGGCCTGCCGACGCTGGGCGGATACGGCCGGGTCCAGCTCGAACGGGTGTGGTTGTCGCGTTGACCGGATTCGCCGCGGTGCTGGCGCGCCGGATCGGCCTGCTGATAGCCCTGCTCGCAGTGGTGTTCGTGATCGTCGACCTGCTGCCCGGTAATGCGGCCCGGGCCGTGCTGGGGCGGGATGCGAGTGCCGAGCAGATCGCGGCGAAAGAACGCGAACTGGGGCTGGACCGGCCGCTGCCGGATCGCTTCGGGGAGTGGTTCGGTGGCGTTCTCACCGGCGATTTCGGCACCACGGCGCGCGGGCAGTCGGTCAACGAGTTACTGGCGGCCAAATTCCCGCAAACGCTACTGCTGGCCTCGATCGCCATGCTGGTCACGGTGGTGCTGGCGCTGCTGCTCGGCGTGTGGTGGGCGGCCCGCCCCACCGGTTTCGCCGCCCGGGCACTGCAACCCGGTTCGGCCTTCGTGATCGCGGTGCCCGAATTCGTCGTCGCGACCCTGCTGGTATTGGTCTTCTCCCTCTGGCTGGACTGGCTGCCCGCGGTGACCTTCACCGACCGGGCCGGCTACCCGGCCGCTCCGGACATGCTGATCCTGCCGGTGCTGGCCCTGGCGATACCGCAGGCCGGCTGGAATCTGCGGGTCGTCCGGGGCGCGGTGGCCGATGCCGCGTCCGCGCCGCATGTGGAAAGCGCGGTGCTCAACGGCCTCCCGGAACGGGCGGTGCTGGTACGCCACATCCTGCCGTTCGCCTTGCCGACCATCGCGATGTCGTTCGCGACCTCGGTGGGCGCCCTGTTCGGCGGCGCGCTCGTCGTCGAGACGATCTTCAATTACCCGGGGATGGGCGCCATGGTCGCGGGATCGGTATCCGACCGCGACACCGCCCTGGTCGCGGCCGTCGTCGCCGTGACCGGGGCGACGATCATGGTCATCCTGCTGGCGGCCGATGCCATCCGGGTCCGGTCGAACCGAGGGCGGGCATGACGATTCCGGCCCTCGCCCGCACGCTTCCGACCAGGCGCGGTCCACGCCGGCTCTGGCTGCCCGCACTGCTCGCCGCCGCCGTGGCCGCTCTCGCGATTCTCGGCCCGGTGTTCGCACCGCATACTGTCGATCACGCGGTGGGTATCACCTTCGCGGAACCGAGCGGGCAGGCCTGGCTGGGCGGTGACCGGCTCGGGCACGATGTGCTGAGCCAGCTGCTGCACGGCGGCTGGGGACTGTTGCTGGTCGCGCTGATCATCGCGATCCTGGTGACCGGTTGCGCGGCCGGCCTCGGCTCCGTCGCCGCGCTGTATCCGCGGATGGGGGCGTGGATCGAGCGCGCGGCGGACCTGGGGATGCTGCTGCCGCCGGTGCTGGCGATGTTGCTGTTCATGCTGTCCTGGCCGGAATCCGGTGCGGTGGGGCTGGTCGTGATCTGTGTGGTCGCCGGGACGCCCTATACCGCGCGGGTTTTCGCGGCCGCGGCCGCGGGCGTGGCGGCCTCCGGTTTCATCGAGGCCGCCCGCGGCCGCGGGGAGGGGGCGGCCTACCTCGTGACCCGGGAGTTGCTGCCGAACCTACGGGAAACGCTGCTCACCCAATTGGGGTTGCGGTTCGTGGAGGCGATGTACCTGGTGAGCACCGCGGCGTTTCTACAGTTGCCGACCACGCTCGGCGCCGCCAACTGGGCGGTGATGGTTCGCGAGAACGCCTCCGGCATCCTGCTCAACCCCGCCGCGGTGCTGGCACCGAGCCTGGCCATCGGCGTGCTCGCGGTGAGTGTGAACAGTGCGGTGGCGGCCTTCGGCCGGGGGAGGCGGGGTATATGACCACCGGCATCGTGGTCGAGGAACTCGCGGTACGCACGACCGCCGGCGTCGAACTGCTGGCACCGGTCTCGATGCGGGTGCCGCCGGGCACGATCACGGCGCTCACCGGCCCCTCCGGTGCCGGGAAGACGACCCTCATGCGGGCGGTACTCGGTCACCTGGCCGCGGGCACCGTACGCGCGAGCGGTTCGGTGCACGTCCGCGGACAGGATGTCTTCGCCCTGGAACATGCTGCCTTGCAGTACTTCCGGCGCGAGCACCTGGCCTACGTCGGCCAGGATCCGGGTGCAGCCCTGAACCCGGCCATGCGAATCCGATCGCTGCTCGCCGAAGCGGCGCCGCGGGCCGGCCGGCCGGAACAGGTTGCGGCACTCCACCGGGTCGGGTTGCCCGAGCGCGTGTTGCGCAGCCGTCCCGGCGAACTGTCCGGCGGCGAACAACGCCGGGTCGCACTCGCGCTGGCACTGGTACGCGGCGCCGGAGTGCTCGTCGTCGACGAACCACTCGCCGGGCTGCACGGGCAGTTGCGTAACGACATCGCCGATCTTCTGCGCTCACTGGCCGACGACGAAGCAGTCGCGGTGCTGGTGTCCGGTCACGACACCGCGATCCTGCATCGGCTGGCCGATGACACGGTCGACCTGGGGGCGCCCCGGGCGACGCCGCTGCCTGCGCGTGCCGCCCTCCCGGACCTGCCCGCGGACGCGGAGGTCGTGCTGCGCGCGGAGGGCATATCCGCGCGAGCGGGCCGCCGGATACTGCTGGAATCGGTCGACCTCGCCGTACGGGCGGGAGAGTCGGTCGCCATCGCGGGACCGTCCGGCGCGGGCAAGACGACCTTCGCGCGGGTCCTCGCGGGCCTGCACACCGAGGCATCGGGAGCTCTCGCGGTGAACGGCCGCCGCCTGGGTATCGGCGCGCGGCGCCGTTCCCGCCGCGACCGCCGCCGCATCCAGCTCATCCCGCAAAACCCGCTGTCCACACTGAACCCGAAACGCACTGTGCTGCAAACCCTGTCGCGCCCGCTGCGATTGAGCGGCGTGCGGTCCCGCGAGATCCCCGGCCGCGCCGCGACACTCCTGCGCGAGGTCGGCCTCGACCCCGGCATGCTGAGCCGTTACCCGGGCGAACTGTCGGGTGGCCAGCGGCAGCGGGTCGCGATCGCCCGGGCCCTGGCCGCCGCGCCCGAGGTCCTGATCTGCGACGAGATCACCTCCGCTCTCGACGCCGAAACGGCCGCGGCGGTCATGGGGGTGGTCGAACGCGCGCGCGCCGGCACCGGGATCACCGTTCTCGTCATCAGCCACGACATCTCCGTGCTCGCGGGACACTGCCACCGGATGGTCGTCCTCGCCGACGGGAAGGTGGCCGAAGCCGGGGACACCGCCACCGTCCTCGCCGAGCCCGGCACCTCGGATACGAGAGCCCTGCTCGCCTGACCCGTTCGGCTTTCCTGCCGGTGGTACCGGATGACAAAGCAGGTAGGCATGTGTCAGCGCACGCGTCAGGCCGGTGTCAGCTCGCCGTCAGCAGGCCCGGCGAAAGTCTTCGTATCGCACCGAGCATACGAAGGAGAAGGTCATCATGTCCCTCACCCAGTCCGACCGGAACAACGCCCCCTCGCACCCCGCCGCCGGCGAGGTCGCGGTAGTGGATCCCCGGGCATTGCAGAAAGCCCTCGACGATATCGTCGCTTCCGGTTTCACCGGTATCACCCTGCGGGTGCACGACGAACAGGGCGAATGGGCCGGTAGCGCCGGCGTGGCCCGGCTGGGCGAGACCGCGGAACCGCCGGTCGACGGGCATATCCGGATCGGCAGCAACACCAAGACATTCATCGCCACCTCGGTGCTGCAGCTGGTCGGCGACGGCACGGTCGGCCTGGACGCCCCGGTGGCCGGCTATCTGCCCGAGTTCGGGATCGACGAGCGGATCACCGTGCGGATGCTGTTGCAGCACACCAGCGGCATCTTCAACTTCACCGGTGAGTACTACCCGGACGGGACGATCGTGCGCGGGATCGCGGCCACGCCGTCCGGTAAGGAATGGGTGGACAACCGGTTCCGGACCTACCGGCCGGAAGAGCTGGTACGGCTGGCACTGTCCAAGCCGCCGCGGTTCGAGCCGGGCACCGGCTGGAGCTATTCCAACACCAACTACGTGCTGGCCCGGCTGCTGATCGAGAAGGTCACCGGCCGTCCGGTCGCCGAAGAGATGCAGCACCGCATCCTGGGACCGCTGGGTCTCACGGGCACGGTCGTACCGACCACGCAGACCGGTGTGCCCGCGCCGCACGCCCACGCGTACTACCGCTACGAAGATGCCGGTGAGCAGCACACCGTCGATGTCACCGAGCACAACCCGTCGTGGATCTCCAGCGGAGGTGACATGATCTCCACTACCCGGGACCTGCAGGTATTCATCTCAGCCCTGAACAGCGGCGCGCTCCTGCCGCCCGCACTGCTGGCCGAAATGCGCACTACATATCCGACCGGTATCCCCGGGATGGATTACGGTCTGGGCGTGTTCGTTCGCGATACCGGCCGCGGCACCGTCATCACCCACAACGGTGGCGCCGCGGGGCACGGGGCATTGATGTTCAGCACACCCGACGGCAGCAAGACGCTGACCGCCGCACTGAACTACGTCGACGATGCCGAGCTCTCGCTGTCGGCGGAGTTCCAGGCGGCGATGCAGCGCCTTATCGACGAGTTCTTCGCCGGCGGGCGGGCCGACGTCCAGCCGGCGAACTGACGAACGGTGGCGTCACCCGGGCTCCGGGCGACGCCACCGTATTCGCACTCCGGCCATGGCCCGACGATGTCGGCAGCTACAGCCAGCCGTTGCGGCGGAAGATCACCACCAGCCCGCCGCAGGCCAGCACCATGACCGTCAGGACCGCCGGGTAGCACCAGGCCAGTTTCAGTTCCGGCATGCGCTCGAAGTTCATCCCGTAGATCCCGGCGATCATGGTGGGGACCGCGGCCAGGGCGACCAGCGCGGAGATCCTGCGCATATCGGTGTTCTGCCGCACCGCGATCCGCGCCAGCGTCGCGCTGATCAGGGCGGAAAGCGCATCGTCGAAGTCGTGTACGCGTTCCGCCGCGGTGGTGTGATGGTCGGCGACATCACGCAGATAACGGCGCACCTCCTTGCTCAACCCGGAATCCGGCCGGATGAGCGATTGCAGCGGCAGCGACAGCGGTATCACCGAGCGCCGCAATTCCACGATCTCGCGTTTGAGCTGGTAGATCGATTCGATGGCGAGCCGGGACCGGGGGCTGAACACCTCCTGTTCCATCTCCTCGACATCGGTTTCGATCTCCTGCACGACCTCCAGGTAGGTGTCGACGACATGGTCGGTGATCGCGTGCAGCACCGCACCCGGCCCGAGACGCAGCCGATCGGGATCGGCTTCCAGTTCCGCCCGGACCTGCCGCAGCCCCGAATGCTCGCCGTGCCGGACGGCGACCACGAAATCCGGACCGAGAAAAATCAGGATCTCGCCGGTGAGCACGATTTCGCTGGTGCTGTGCATATCGTGCTCGACATAGGCGACGGTGCGCAGCCCGAGCACCAGGGTGTCGTCGTAGCGTTCCAGTTTCGGACGTTGCCGGCCCGCCACGGCGTCTTCTACCGCCAGCGGATGCAGCCCGAACACCTCGGCGACCGCACTCATCTGGTCGGCGTCGGGTTCGTGCAGGCCCAGCCAGACGAACCCACCCTCGTTATCGCGTACCTGCGCCAGGGCCTCCGCGAAACCGAACCGCCCGGCCAACCGCTGCCCGTCCCGGTAGATACCGCAGTCCACCACCGCCCGGGCAACCGGGACCGGAATCCGCTTCAACGACACCTTCGGGCGATCACTGCGACGATTCGGGTCGACCAACACTCTGTGAGCGTAGATATCCCCGCGCCGGCGCAACAGTCGTGACCGGAAACCATGTCGCCGGCGCCGCCACCTGTCGTCTCGCTCGGTCGAGATGGCGTCGCGCACGAGGCGCGGCGGGTGGAGTTCGGTTTCCTGCGCACGACGCTGCAGCTGACCACCGGCAACCTCTCGCAGCACTTGACGGTGTTGGAGAAGGCCGGTCTGGTGGAGATCGAAAAGGGTTACGAAGGCCGCCGCGGTCGCACCTGGGTACATCTGACCGCCGCCGGTAAACAAGGCCTCGACGACGAGATCGCGCACCTGAAACGAATCATCGAGCAGGTCGAGGAAAACCGCGCGGCGTTGCGTCCGACGATCGCACCAGCGGCCGAGGGCGGGTAGAACACCGGCCGCGGAGTTCCCGGGCAGGTGCGCCGGCGGCGGGGTGGCCGGCAAACGTTCAACCCGGCGCGTTCCCGGCGCGCAGTTTCCCGGCGCGTTCCCGCGGATCGTAATCGGGGCCGACGCCTTCGATCAGCAGCAGGTCGCCGTCGATATGATCGGCGCGCAGCGGCAGGATCTCCTGGTATGCGGGTGAGTGGTACCAGTCCCGTGCTTCGGTGAGGCCCGGGAACTCGATCAGCACCATGCTCCCCGGCCAGTCGCCTTCCAGGACTTCGACCGGCGCCCCGTGGATGACGAAACGGCCACCGAACGGCTCCAACGTTGCCTGGATACGGTTCAGGTATTCCAGAATATCGGGGTGCGGCCTGCGATTACGCAGATGCGCGAAACCATAAACGGACATAGCTGGAACGGTAGGTTCGTGCTCGATCCGCGGACAATTACCGCACAGGTAATGGCATGGGCATCGGTATACGTGGTTGCCGCGCGGAAGCAGCTCCGGCCGCCGAGCAGGCCGCCGATGGGTCTCGGCGGAAGCGCGTGGACGGGGTCGATGCCGCGTTGCCGTAGCGCTGCGTTCGGGGCTCCCACTGCGCGGTGTCGCAGACTTGTTGGTGTACCGCCGGTCCGACGGGTGCTTCAGCCACCTGCCGGACCGGGTGCACGTTGCCGTGGTTACGGCGCGGGTGGACGGAATTCGGCGGCGTGGTCGCTGATCCATCGCTGATAACCACGTGGTGAATCGCGGTCGTAGCCGGCCGGAACAGGTGTGGGGTGGATAGGTTCTGACAGGGCGCGTTCGTAGTAGCGCAGTAGAGATCCGGCGATCCGAGGGGGTAGGCCCTGGGCGGTCATGAGATCGCGGGCCGCCGGGGGCTCGACCTCTTCGAATCGAATGGCCCTGCCGGTTGCTTGCGCGATCAACCGCACCTGCTCGGCCGGAGTGACGAGTTCTGGACCGGTCAGTACCGGGGCGGCGCCGAGTAGATCGTCGGAGACCAGGGCGCGGACCGCGGCAGCGGCGAGGTCCCGCTCGTGCAGGGGAGCGATTCGGACCTGTCCGTAGGCGGCCCGCACCGGGCCGCCGGCGTTGATCTGGGGCACCCATCGCCGGGTGTTCGCAGCGAACATGCCTGCTCGCAGGAAGGTCCGTTCCAGCCCGGTGGCCGCGATACTTTGTTCGAGATCGCGGTGCAGAATTCCGGTGTAGTTCGCGGGATGGTCGTCGAGTACCGAGGACGAGGAGAGCAGCACGATCCGCCGCACTCCTGCCTCGACGGCCTGCTGGAGGAATGCTTCGGCGGTGTCGTGCATCGTGGCGGGATTGAGGAACACCGCGCGCACGCCCGTGAACATGTGCCGGCCGGGTAGCGCGGATACGACGTCGACGCCGGCCGGTAGTCCGGCGGTGGCCGGGTTCCTGCTGGTGGCCCGGACATCGGCGCCCGTGGTGAGCAGGCCGGTAACTATGTGGGCGCCGACGTTTCCGGTGGCGCCGGTGACGAGATACAACTTCGCTCCTTCGGGTTTTCGGAAGATATGACGGCCTACTGGTCGCGCTGCTCCAGGCGCGACCCGCGGCGCGGTGAGAGGGACAGGAGGTCGGTGGGCCCGTCCAGTTCGATCCGATGCAGGCGATCGCGGGGCACGATGCAGGCGTGGCCGGCCGCGATCGTCAGCGAATCCTCTGCGGCGCCCGGTGTTTCCGGGTGGAGGTACATGCGTATTCCGCCGGTGAGCACCGCCACCAGTTCGTCGCCCGACGGGTGTACTTCCCAGTGGTCGCCGTGGGCGTCGGCGGCGGTTTCCAGGTGGAAGGCGGTCAGCGTCCAGCCGTCGATATCGCCGGTCATCCGGCGTTCCTCGTCGAGCATGGTGCCGTCGGGCAGGATGCGGATTCCGCGTGCGAAGAGGTCGATGGGTGTGAATGTCATTGTGCTTCCTTCATTTCGCCCCGGCGGGTGCCGGGAGGTCGGTGCGATCTGGCGCCACTGCGGTGCGCCCCGGTAGGAGAGTGGCCGCGACAGCTGCCGCGGCGAGGAACAAAACGGCGGCGGCAGCGAGGCTCAGCGCGAAGCCGGCGATCACGCAGGGGCCGAGCGCATCGGTGCGGTAGCTGCCGTCCGGTGTCATGCATGCGAACCAGCCGAGTCCGGCAGTGGTTACGAGTGCGCCGGGCACGAGCAGGGCCCGGGGCGTGAGCCGGGATCCGAGCCGCACGGTAGCGCAAGGTTCACCACGGCCATATCGAGCGCGACCGGGAGTTGTGCCAAGGCGATGGCTCCCGGGGCGGCTCGATCGTATTTATTTTTATACACGTATAAAAAGTAGCCCAGTCCGAACTCGCTGTCGAGGGGTTCGTGCCAAGATGGCTGGGTGACCACTCGCACCGGACGCCCGCCCCGCTTGTCGCGGGCCCAGATCCTGACGGCGGCGAGCGAGCTGATCGCGCAGGACGGCGCCGACGCGCTGACCATGCGACGGCTCGCGGCCCGGCTGGATGTCACGCCGATGGCGGTCTATCACCACGTCCGCAACAAGGAGGAGTTGCTGCTGCTCCTTCTGGACGAGGTCGCCGCGGGTATCGAGCGCCCGGAGCTGCCCGACGACCCGCGGGAGCGGATGATCCGCGCGGCCCGGACGATGCACGACACTTTGGCCCGGGTTCCCTGGGCGGTGGAAGTACTCACCGCCGACGATCTGCTGTCACCGGCGGCCCTGTGGTATCCGGAGCAGATCGTCGATGCGGCCGTCACCTGCGGACTCTCGGCCGCCGACGCCGTTCGGGCCTATCGGGCGATCTGGTACTACACCGCGGGGGAGATCCTGGTCCGCGCCGCGGCGGCGCGCCGCCGCGCGGCCGACGACCGGAAGACATTCCGTGCCAGGCTGTTCGACTCGCTCGATCACACCGAGTGGCCGCGGTTGGCGACCGTGGCCGACGAGTGGGATCGGCTCACCGAAGCGGACACCTACGAACCGGGCCTGCGCGCCCTGGTCGAGGGCCTGCTGGCCGGTCGCTGACAGCGGTCACCGGATCGGCGGCGGATCAGCCGGTGGTGGAACGGGGCGGCTGCGACAGTTCCGCGCCGGCGCCGGATTTCCCGGGGCGGCCGACGTGGGATTCCGTGCGGATGCGTTCGCTCATATGCGGATAGTGCAGTTCGAAGGCGGGGCGTTCGGAGCGGATCTTGGGCAGTTCGTAGAAGTTGTGCCGCGGCGGCGGGCAGCTGGTGGCCCATTCCAGCGAGTTGCCGTAGCCCCAGGGATCGTCCACGGTGACCACCTCGCCGTAGCGGTAGCTCTTGAAGACGTTCCACACGAAAGTGATCATCGAGACGCCGAGCACGAACGAGCCGAGGGTCGAGACGGTATGCAGGGCGGTGAACCCGTCGGCGGCCTGGTAGTCGGCGTAGCGGCGGGGCATACCTTCCGCCCCCAGCCAGTGCTGCACCAGGAAGGTGGTGTGGAAGCCGAGGAAGGTCGTCCAGAAGTGGATGCGCCCGAGTCGTTCGTCCATGAGCCGGCCGGTCATCTTGGGGAACCAGAAGTAGATACCGGCGAACGTGGCGAACACGATGGTGCCGAAGAGCACGTAGTGGAAGTGCGCCACCACGAAGTAGCTGTCGTGCACCTGCCAGTCCAGGGGTGGGCTGGCCAGGATGACCCCGGACAGCCCACCGAAGAGGAACGTGACCAGGAAGCCCACCGAGAACAACATCGGTGTTTCGAACGTCAGATGGCCCTTCCACATGGTGCCGATCCAATTGAAGAACTTCACCCCGGTCGGGACCGCGATCAGGAAGGTCATGAACGAGAAGAACGGCAGCAGCACCGCGCCGGTGGCGTACATGTGGTGCGCCCACACCGCCATCGACAGGCCGCCGATGCCGATCGTCGCGAAGACCAATGCGGTGTAGCCGAAGATCGGTTTCCGGCTGAAGACCGGGAAGATCTCGGAGACGATGCCGAAGAACGGCAGCGCGATGATGTACACCTCGGGATGCCCGAAGAACCAGAACAGGTGCTGGTACAGGAGCACGCCGCCGGCGCCCGGGTCGTAGATGTGGCCGCCGAGGTGACGGTCGTAGGCCAGCGCCATCAGTGCCGCCGTGAGGATCGGGAACGCCAGCAGTACCAGGATGCTGGTCACGACGATATTCCAAGTGAAAATCGGCATCCGGAACATCGTCATACCCGGGGCGCGCAGGCAGACCACGGTGGTCAGCATGTTCACCGCGCCGAGGATGGTGCCCAGACCGGAGACGGCCAGGCCCATGATCCACAGGTCGGCGCCGGGGCCGGGTGAGTGCATGATGTCGGACAGCGGTATGTACGCCGTCCAGCCGAAATCGGCGGCGCCGCCCGGGGTGACGAATCCGGCGGTCGCCATGGTGGCACCGAACAGATACAACCAGTAGCTCAGGGCGTTGAGGCGGGGGAACGCCACATCGGGCGCGCCGATCTGCAAGGGCAGGACCGCGTTGGCGAAACCGAACACCACGGGGGTGGCGTAGAACAGCAGCATGATCGTGCCGTGCATGGTGAACAGCTGGTTGTACTGTTCGGGCGAGAGGAACTGCAGTCCCGGCCGGGCCAGTTCACCGCGCAAAAGCAGCGCCATCAGTCCGCCGACCAGGAAGAACGCGGTCGCCGAGGTCAGGTACATGATGCCCAGGAGCTTCGGGTCGGTCGTGGTCACCAGCTTGCGGATCGCCGAGCCCTTCGGGCCCATTCGTGCCGGAAACGGGCGCGTGGCGGTGAGCTCCGCGGGTCGAGAAGGTGTCACTGCCACGGTCTCTCCTTCGTCCGGTCCACCTGTTCCGCGGCGAAACGCCGGTGCCTGGGCTCCTACCCTCGCCGCGCCCGGCTAAACCCTGCCGGATGGCCCGGGGTGATACGGGTAGCGACACCCCGCCGCACGCAATGGCCAGGCGGTGTGGCCGACCGTGGTGCGCGCACTTGACCTTGTCACTGTGACAAGGTCTTCACTGGCTGTCGGAGGTGGTACCCATCAACGCGACACACAGGAATTCTCAGAACACGCGACTGCTCGGCGCCTTGGGCGCCCGGGACTCGTCGACACGGCTGAAAGCCGCGTTGGCCGCCGGCACGAATCCCGTGCCGGAGTTCGTCGACGCGCTGATAGAGCGCTGCGCCGTCGAACCGGACTTCTTCGTGCGCGACATGCTGACGTGGGCACTGACCAGGCTCCCGGCGCGGCTGACGGTCCCGAAACTGCGCGCCGAGCTCCGGTCCGAACGCGCCCAGGCCCGCAGCCAAGCGCTGCACACCCTGTCGAAAATCGGGGACCCGGCTGCCTGGCCGGCGATCACGCCGTCGTTGCTGCGCGACGCCGACGAGGAAGTCGCGCGCAGCGCATGGCGTGCGGCCGTCGTGCTCGTCCCAGACGGGGCGGGGCCCGCACTCGCCGCGGAACTGGCCACGCAACTCGGTCGCGGTAACCGGGAGGTCCGGCTGAGCCTGAGCCGCGCGTTCGTCGCGCTCGGCGAGGTGGCCGAGCCGGTACTCGCCGCGGCGGCCGCGCACAATGACCCGGAAATACGTGCCCATGCGACCGCCACGCAGCGGCTCCTGAACGACCCCGACGCCGGTTTCGATCTCGCCGTCGGCGCGGCGAAACGTGTCGTGGCGCTCGGTCCCGGCGCGGAGGAGGCGAATGCATGCTGATCGGTGAGGTGGCGCGCCGCTCGGGGGTGAGTACCCGGATGCTCCGGCACTACGACTCCCTCGGGCTGGTGCGCCCCACCGGCCGCACCGTGGGCGGCTACCGGGAGTACGCACCCGAGGACATCCGGCGGATCTTCCACGTGGAGGGCCTGCGGTCGCTGGGCCTGTCGCTGCGCGAGATCGGCCGCGCTCTCGACGACCCCGGCTTCACTCCGTCCACACTGGTCACGGATCTCATCCGGCGAACCGGGGAGCGATTGAACCGCGAGCAGGAGTTGCTCGACCGGCTCCGCACGGTCGACGCGGCCGAGCCCACCGGCTGGCAGGACGTGCTGCGTATCGTCGAACTCCTGCACGGTCTCGGTTCGCCGGATGCCGCGCGCCGGCAGCAGGCCGTCCTGGCCCCGGCCGAGGACGCGTCGCCGCCCGCCGACATGCTGGCGGCGGCCGTTCTCGCCGAATCCGACCCGTACGTCGCCGGATCCCTGCGCTGGGCCCTCGCACGGGCCGACGGTGACGCGGTGGCGGGGCTCGCACCCGGTGTGCGCGCGGCCGATGTGGAGGTCCGCCGGCGCGCGGTGCACGCGCTCGCCGAACTCTCCGGCGCCGACGCCACCGCGGTGCTGACCGCGGCCCTCTCGGATCCGGACGCGACGGTGCGCAGATACGCGGCTCTCGCCCTGGGCGCGCGGGGCGCGACCACGGCCGTCCCGGAACTCGTGCGCACGGTGGTCGACGGCCCGAACGACGTGGAGGCTGCCGAACTCCTGGGCGCGCTGGCGGCGGACGAAGCCTGGGCCGGCCGGATCATGGGCGCGCTGGCCGGCGAGTTCGCCGCGCACCCGGCCGACCCCGCGGTGCGGCGCCGGTTGACCCAGGCCCTCGCCGAGATGCCCGGCCGTCTCGCGCTCGATCTCCTCCGGCAATTGACCCGCGACCCCGACCGCGCTGTGTCCTTGCTCGCCTCGGCCCTCGTAGGCGTGCTCGAAGAGCGATCGGAGGAGTGACGGGCCGTTGCCAGGTCGAGGCCGGCCGGCGAACGCGATGCGCCGGCCGGGTGATCTACTCGCGGTGTGGATGTCGAGACATCGGCGAGAATGGACGGTTCAGGCGCCCATGTTCGGTCCCGGAGCGGCCGACTCGGCCTGCTTCGACTGTCGTTACGGGAAGCGCTTCGAGATGGCGGCCGTGATCGCGTCCGGTGCGTGTTCCTGGATGAAGTGCCGGGCGTGTGGCAGCTCGACTACCTCGAGATCGGTGAATGCGGTACGTATCCGCGGGATACAGGCCTTCGGCCGGAACACCATGTCCCGCATACCCCACACCAGCAGTGCCGGCTTGTCGCCGAGCGCGGCGGGGACCTCTCGGGCGAGCCCGTCCAGCAGGGGGCGTGCGGCACGAATTTCCTTGGGCATCACGGCAAGTCCACGTCGCGCCTCGGCGGTGGGTTGCACTGCACGGTAGTGGTCGGCCTCGGCCGTGGAAAGCTTGCGCCCCAGCTCGCCGAGCAGGAAACGGTCGACGAGGAGATTGTGCTCGAGAATCCGCCGCTGCATCGGCCGGCTGCTCATGATCACGCTGAACGCACGATTCGCCGGCGCTTCGATCGGCCAGAACACAGTGTTACCCAGCACGATCCCGCGCACGCGGTCCGCGCGAGTGACGGCCGCGCCGAGGCCGATGGGCCCGCCCCAATCCTGTCCCATCACCACGAAGCCGTCGAGCCGCAGGTGATCGATCAACTCGCCCAGAACCGCAGTCTGTTCGGCGATCGTGTACCCGAAACCCGCAGGGCGTTCCGATAATCCGAAACCCGGATAGTCGACTGCGATGCACCGATACCGGTCCCGCAGGTCCTTCACGATGTGCCGGTACAGGAAACTCCAGGTAGGTGAGCCGTGGCAGAACAGGATCGGTGTCCCGGCCCCCTCGTCGATGTAGTGCACCCGTCCTGCGGACGATTCGAACCAGCGCGATTCGAAGGGGTACAGATTCCCGTCAGGAACGAAGTCGATCAGCATATGGTCCCTCCCTCCATGGTCAGGCTACCTGTCGGGCGACTGCTCAGCGGCCGTCAGGTTCGCGGGTTCCGGACGCGTTGTTCAACCGGCCGCTGTTCCGGTCCACCGCACCGGCCACACCCCGGCTCATGACGACCGCTTGGGACAGAATCTCGCGGCCGGCCGCGAACGCGCTGTTCACTCTTTCCAGCGCATAGACTTCCAGCGATTTGCCGCTGGGTGGTGCGGTTGCCGCGTCCTTGTTGACCGTTTCGATGAGCTGGGTCACCGCCAGCCGGCCCTGTTCGTCGATCTCCTCGATCCCCGTGGCGACGAGATCGAGCACCTGGCGATCCAGACGCGCGAAGCCCTCGATCATGGCATTGAACTGAGCGACCTTCGCAGCGTAATCGGGTATACCGGCGGATTCCTCGGCGGAAACGCGGGTAGGTAGTGCCACCGGCGGTGTGGTCGGCCGGTTTCCGGTACCGAAACAGCGCCACACATCGCAGAGGTAGGGCGGGAGCTTCCGGTACATATCACCGACGGCGCCGTCGAGTTCGGCGGGCATCTGCAAATTTCGCATTTCGACCGGACAGCCACCATTGCCGATATCCAAGGTGACGACCGTCGGCACCTTGCCTTGATCGGTGGCCCAGAATCCCGCGAACCCCGACGCCACCGCGGGAATGATCCCGGCGTCGTACCGCCCCGATGTCTGCAGCACGGTTTCGGCGGCCTCCAGCCCGAATTTCTGCAGGCCTCCGGCCAGGCCACCGCCGACACCTTCGACGGCGGCCTTCGCCAGGCGCGGCGCCAGCAGCTTCATACCCGCCCGCGCCAGCTCGCCGCCGGCCCATCCACCACCGGCCGCGCCGATCGCCGCGACGCCCGCTTCCGTCAGCACACCGGTCATATCGCGGCCATCCATTACAGCGCCGACACCGGCCAAGGTGCCCGACAATGCCGCGGCCCCCACGAATCCGGCCGGGGTGAATCCACCGACCAACCCGCCGACCAGAGCGCCGGCGTCGGCGTAGGAGTAACCAAGAATGTCCGGCACGCGGCTAATGGTAAGTACGGCAAGTTCGGCCGGTGGCGGCATTTTCGCCGAAGCCGCAGGCCACCGGTGGTTGCGGTGACTCATTTCCTGTTGCTGGGAACGACCGGGCGAATCGTTGCGCGGGCAAGCCCGGCCGGCGTGCCGTGGTCAGTCGAGCCGGTCGGCTTTGTCGTTGAGGTAGCGCTGTTCGACTTGGTTGCCGGTCATTTCGGCGGCGCGGCGGAAAAGTTCGGCTGCGCCGGTGTTGTCGCCGGTTTGCTGGAGGAGGTGGGCGCGGACGGCGTGTTCGCGTTGCCGGGTGAGGGGGTTGCTGTCGAGGTGATGGTGCCGGTTGAGGTCGTCGAGCAGGGCCAGGCCCCGGGCGGGGCCGTGCGCGTGGGCGACGGCTACCACGCGGGCGAGCTGGACGGGCGGTGTGGGAGTGAGGCGTTCGAGCCATAGATAGAGCATGGCGATCTGGGGCCAGTCGGTTCGTCCGGTCTTCGTGGCTGCTGCGTGGGTTGCGGCGATCGCGGCTTGGATCCGGTACGGGCCGGCCGGGCCGTGGTTCCAGACGGCATCGATGAGTGCGGTTCCCTCCTCGATCATTTCGCGATCCCACTGGGTGATGTCCTGTTGCGCGAGGGGTATCAGTTCGCCGGCGTCGGTGCGTGCCGCGCGGCGGGATTCGGTGAGCAGCATCAGTGCGAGCAGGCCCGTCACCTCGGCCTCGTCGGGGACCGTGGCGTGCAGCAACCTGGTCAGCCGGATGGCCTCGCCGGTGAGGTCGACGCGGGTGAGGTCGGTTCCGGCGCTGGCGGTGTAGCCCTCGTTGAAGACGAGATACAGCACCTGGAGGACGGCGGCGATCCGGCTGTCGCGGTCGGCGCCGGTGGGCAGGGTGAAGCGGGCGCCGGCCTTGGCGAGTTGCTGTTTGGCGCGACTGATCCGGGTGCCCATGGTGGCCTCGGAGGTCCCGTAGGCGTGCGCGATCTCTGCGGTGGTCAGCCCGCCGACCGCGCGCAACGTGAGCGCTACCTGGGAGGTGTGGCCGAGGACGGGGTGGCAGCACAGCAGGAGCAAGGTGAGGCTGTCGTCGGTGGCGCGGGTCTGCGCGGCCCGGTCGGGTCGGGCCATGGCGAGTTCGGCGGTACCCGCGTCCAGTTCACGGCGCCGGCGGGCCTGATCGGCGCGCAGCAGGTCGACCATGCGGCGGTAGGCGACGCGGATGAGCCAACTACGCGGGTTGTCCGGCACACCGTCGGCCGGCCATATCCGGGTCGCGGCCAGCAACGCTTCCTGTACGGCGTCCTCGGCGATGTCGAAGCGCCCGAAACGGCGGACCAGCGCACCGAGGACCTGTGGCGCTTCGGCGCGCAGCAGGTCCTCGATCTCGCGGGTCACGCGGTGAAGTCCGCGCCCATGATCGGGCGGATCTCGATCGGTTCACCGAGTGCTTCGACGATGCGTGCGGTGATCTCCACGGCCCGGTCGTGTCCGGCGACGTCGATCACGGCGAAACTGGCCAGGACCTCCTTCAGCTCCGCGAACGGCCCGTCGGTGGCGACCACGCCGTCGCCGGTTCTGCGGACGGTGGTGCTGACGGTGGGATGGCCCAGGCCCTCGGTGGAGACCAGCTCGCCGGAGGCGAACAGTTCCTTCTCCAGCTGCTGGTAGGTGGCGAACGCGGCGAGCGCTTCCTCCGACGGGGTGTCGGCGGTCGCGGCGTCCCACGCGGCGGCCGGGGTGTAGCCGAGCAGCAGATATTTCACGGTGTCCTCCGATGTGGTGGGTTGTCGTCACGGTAATCGGTTCTCTTTCCCGGTTACGGGTTGTCACCGCCACCTCGGAGCCACCGGGCCGATCTCTACACAGGAAGAAGTGATTCAGATCACAGTCGATCCGTGTCGAAGGCCGCGGGACGGCACCGAGGTAGCAGCGAACAAACCACACAGGAGGACGAAAATGAACGAGACCCAGCAGCAGCCCACCCCCGAACTGAAGGCACTGGACCGCCTCGTCGGCACCTGGAAGGTGAGCGGCGGCGCGGAAGGGACCGTGCGCTACGAATGGATGCCGGGCGGGTTCTTCCTGCTCCAGCACATCGATCTCACCCAGTACGGCGAACCCGTCACCGGTATGGAAGTGATCGGCAACCTGCGTCCGTTCGGCGAGCCGACCGGCCCCGACGTGGCCTCGCGCTACTACGACTCCCTCGGTAACACCTTCGACTACGTCTACGAACTGGCCGGTGACACACTCACCATCTGGGGCGGTGTCAAAGGCAGCCCCGCCTACTACCGGGGCACCTTCGACGCCGACGGCACCACCGTCACGGGCGAATGGGTTTACCCCGGCGGGGGCGGATACGCCTCGACCATGACCCGAATCTGAGCAGCGACCCGCGTCGATCCCCGCCACGACGGCCTCGGCCGTGGCGGGGTCGATACGCGGACTGCACTCCCGCGGACGGCGCAGGCAAGTGGCCTCGAGTTCGAGCCCGATGCATCGCCGATCCGCGGAGCGTGCCGCACCTGTGGTCTCCGTCTCGCCGAATCGGCGAACCGTCGCTATCGCTCGGAGACTCCGGCGAATGCCCGGCGTAATGCGGCGGCGGCTTCGGAACGCGCTGTGGCGCCGGCATCGAACGGATGGCGCATGAACTCGTGGATCATTCCCGGGTAGCGGCGGACCTCGACCGCCACCCCCGCGCCGGCCAGTGCGGCGGCATACTCTTCGCCCTCGTCCCGCAGCGCATCGTATTCGGCGGTGACGACCAGTGCCGGCGGCAAGCCGGAATGGTCGGTCGCCAGCAGCGGGGAGACACGCGGATCGAGTTTCTCCTCCTCGCGGCGCAGATAATTGTCCATGAACCAGTGCTGGCCCGCGCGCGTGATGTTGCCGTACCTGCCGGCGAACTCCCGGATGCTGAAATTGCTGCGCCGGAAATCCGTATCGGGATAAATGAGCAACTGGAAGGTCAGCGGCGGTCCTCCGAGATCGCGGGCCATATGCGTAACGACCGCAGCCAGGTTGCCTCCAGCGCTGTCACCGGCGACCGCGATCCTGTCTCCATCGGCGCCGAAACTGCCAGCGTGTGCCGCGACCCACTGCGTAGCGGCGAAACATACCTCCACTGCGGTGGGAAATCTGTGCTCCGGTGCCAAGGGGTAGCCGACCGAGACGACAGCGGCGCCCGCGCCGTTGGCGAGGCTGCGGCACAGGCCGTCATGGGTGTCGAGATCACCGACAACGAACCCGCCCCCGTGGAAGAACACCACGACCGGCAGTGGTGCCACGCCGGCCGGTGTATATATCCGGATGGGGACCTGGTGGCCGGCCGCCGGGATGACGCGGTTCTCGATCGCGGCGACCTGCTCCGGTTCGGCGAGCATCGGGATCTGGCGTCGCAGCCCTTCGCGCGCCTGCTCGGGAGTGAACGTATGCAGTTCCGCGAAGCCGGCGCGCGAGATCCGTTCCAGATATGCCTGTACCTGAGGATGCAACCCGGAGGTGGGTGTATTCGGTGTGCTCATGCCGCTATCCTCTGACTTGAAGCGTGGTTCAAGTCAAGGAGTTGCGGCTGTGGAATTACTCGATATCGCCGAGGTGGCCGCCCGGTCCGGGTTGGCGCCGTCGACCCTGCGGTACTACGAACGGCGCGGGCTCATTGATTCGGCCGGCCGCAACGGATTGCGCCGCACGTTCGAGCCCGATGTACTCGATCGGCTGATGCTCATAGATTGCGCACGTGGGGCAGGTTTCACCCTGGCGCAGATCCAGCGGTTCCTGACAGCGACGCCGGACGACACCGAATTACGCGCCCACCTCGCGCAACGGGCGAATCAACTCGACCACGACATCGCCCGGCTGACCCGCATGCGCGACAGTCTGCACCACGCAGCGACCTGCACCCATGAACCCTTGGTCGAATGCCCCCGGTTCAAATCGACCATCGCCGATACCGGCAACACGCGCGCGGCCTCGCCGGCTCCGGCCGCCTTCACGCCCGCCGCGCCCGCGGTCTCCCGGCCCTGACACATGCGCGGGCTGGTGCTCAGACGGGTCCCTGGGCGGTGAATCCGTCGAATAATCGGCCGCCGAAGATGTTCAGCACGTGGGTGACGGTTTCGGCGATCGGCTCCGCGTTCCCGCGCGCCACCGCGCGCACGCCGTGCGCCAACGCTTTCGCGTATTCCGTGCCGGTATCGCGGTCGAAGGTGGCCAGCTCCCGATGTAACCATTTGCCGGTTCCTGTCCACCGGGCGTGCCCGGTGAGCAGCAGCTCCGCAGTAGCCCGCCATAGGTCGGCGGCGATCAGGAGCCGTTCGTCGTCGTCCACGCAGCCCGCGAGATCGTCCAGCCGGTCGGTGATTCCGTAGCGAGCCGCCAGCAATTCCTCAGTGGTGAGCGGGTCCGGGCCGGCGGCCAGTTGTGCCGCATACAGTTGCTGGAGATACTCGCCGGTGCCGTCGCTGTCGAGCAGGACCAAGGAGTGGCCGATCAGCCGCAGGGTCGCCGGCCGCCGGGTCTTGCGGTCCTTTTCCAGGAAGTACTGCATCGCTTCTTCGGTGTGTACGAACAGCTCGACCGGCCACCCCCGGTGCCGCAGTGATTCTCGATACGGGGCGGGTGGGCCATCGAGAAGCACGCTGATGTCCAGATCCGAAGTGGGCGTCGCTATTCCGAGCACCGTGCTGCCACCCAGCCAAGCTGCCCGTGCCCTGGGGAAGCGTTCACAGACCAGACTCCGCGCGATATCGAACCCGTCGATGCTCATACTTCTATGGGATCCGGTTCCACGCAGCGGAGCAACGGTCCCGGCCGTTTCGCGGCGCGGCTGGTTACTCGCCACAGCAGGCCCGGGGCACCGGACGTGCAGACCTGGGAGGACTTTCACCGACTCCGGATGCCGTGTCGCGCGCGGGGTCGATCGTGCCGAGGCGGCGTCGTAGTTACCGGCAGCAGTTGGGATCGAGGACTACGCAGAGTGCCGCGAGGGCGTCGCGGTGGCCGCGGTGGATGACGTTCATGCCGTGGCGTTCCGAAGTCACCAGCCCGGCTTTCCGGAGCTGACCGAGGTGGTGGCTGACCGTGGATTCGGCGAGCCCGACCGCGTCGGCGAGTTCGCCACCGTTACGGCCGGTCTCGGGGCTTGTCAGCAGCAGCGACATCAGTTTCACCCGAACGGGGTCGGCCAGGGCTTTCAGCCGGAGTGCGACGTGCAGGGCGGCTTCGTCGTCGATCGGCCCGGCTGCTACGGGCGGGCAGCACACGGGTGCGGTCATGTCGATGACGGGCAGCGCTTTGGGCATGAAATCCATCCTACCTACGATGTTGACTTATGTCGAAAAGGTGGCAGACTGGCGCCTGTCAGTACTTCGATATATGTCAAACAGGTGGTGGTCATGATGTCACGTGTTCAGCTCGCACTCAACGTCGACGATCTGGAGCAGGCCGTCGAGTTCTACTCGACCCTGTTCGGGGTCCAGCCGGCGAAGCGTAAGCCCGGCTATGCGAATTTCGCAGTCGCCGAGCCGCCGCTGAAGCTGGTTCTCATCGAGAACCCAGGCCAGGGCGGCAGTGTGAATCATCTCGGGGTGGAAGTGGAGTCCTCGGAGAAGGTGCACGCCGAGATCGCGCGCCTTTCGGAAGCCGGGCTGTTCACCGAGGAGCAGATCGCGACGACCTGTTGCTTCGCCACCCAGGACAAAGTCTGGGTGACCGGCCCGAACAAGGAACGGTGGGAGGTCTACACCGTGCTGGCCGATACCGAGCACTTCGGCACCGAACCCCGCTTCGCCGGAAAGGACGACGGGGAGGCGGTACAGGCGTGCTGCGGCACCGGCGGCGATTCCGCACCCGAGGCTGACGCTGAGGCCGAGTCGCAGGCGGCGTGCTGCGCTCCGGCCGCTGTCGCTCAGTAGACGCTCGGGTCTCGGCGTGACCGATGTGGAGACCGCGCCCGCGGCAGTGGTAGACGGGTTGTCGCGGGCGGGGCGCCGGCGGGTGTTGGCGGTGCTGTGCCTGACCCAGATATCGAGTTGGGGGATCCTGTATTACGCGTTTCCGGTGTTGTCGACCTCGATCACCCGGGAGACGGGGTGGTCGGCGCCGGTGATCACCGCCGCCTTCTCCCTCGGACAGCTCGCGACCGCGCTCACCGGGATCCCGGTGGGCGCGGTCATCGACCGGACCGGCCCGCGGCGGGTGATGACCGCCGGATCGGTTCTCGGGGTCGCCGCACTCGTCGCGATCGCGGCCGCACCGAACCTGGTCGTGTTCTATCTCGGCTGGCTGGCGGCAGGGGTGGCGATGGGCGCGGTCCTGTATCCCCCGGCGTTCGCTGCGTTGACCCGCTGGTGGGGATCGCAGCGTGTGACCGCGCTGATGATCCTGACTCTGGCCGGTGGTCTGGCGTCCACGGTGTTCGCTCCGCTGACGGCCGCCCTGGACTCGCATTCTGATTGGCGCGTCACCTATCTCGTCCTCGCTGCGGTCCTGACGGTGCTGACGGTGCCGGTGCACTGGTTCGGCCTGCAAGGCACATGGCCGGACCCACCGGTCCCGGCCGAGCCCGCGCATGCCGACCACACGCAGATCGCGCGCAGTCCACGCTTCGCCGCGCTGGTCGTCACCATGTGCCTGGCTGCGTTCGCCGGCTTCGCCGGCATCTTCAACCTGGTCGCCCTGCTCCAGGAGCACGGGTTCAGCCCGGGTTTGGCGGCGACCGCGCTCGGACTCGGCGGCGCCGGACAGGTGTTGGGCCGGATCGGGTACCTGCCGCTGGCCCGCTATACCGGTGCCACCACTCGCACCGTGGTGGTCCTGGCCGCGCTCGCCGTCTTCACCGCTCTGCTCGGAGTGGTGTCGGCAGTGTTCGTCTTGATCGCGGTCGCAATCGGAGCCGGGTTGGTTCGCGGTATCTTCACCCTGATCCAGGCCACCGCGATCACCGACCGATGGGGCGCCACCCACTACGGCCGCCTCAACGGGTTGTTGTCGGCGCCGGTGGTGATCGTGTCCGCGCTGGCCCCGTGGGCAGGCACCGTGCTGTCGGCCTGGACCGGCAGCTACGCCCACACCTACCTCATCCTCGGCGCCGTCGCCGCCCTCGCTGCGGTGATCGCGCCTTTCACCGGTACCACCGTTTCGGAGAAAGAGATGTTGTGACAAGCGAATACGACTACGACGCGGTGGTCATCGGCGGTGGCCAGTCCGGTCTTGCTGCCGCCCACTACCTCACCGCCCAACACCTGAACACCGCGATACTCGAAGCTTCCGGGGAGGCGACCGGGTCGTGGCCGCGGTATTACGACAGCCTGACCCTGTTCTCTCCTGCCCGCTACAGCGCCTTGCCCGGGCGCTGCTTCCCCGGTGATCCGGACCGGTATCCCCACCGCGACGAAGTGATCGACTACCTGCGCTCCTACGCCGCCGACGTGGGCGCCGATATCCACACCAGGACCCCTGTCGAGACCGTCACCTATACCGGCGGTAAGGGATTCGCGGTCACCACTGGATCCGGTGCGGTGTTCACCGCACCGCGGGTAATCGCGGCGACGGGTTCGTTCGATTCCCCGTTTCTGCCTGCCGTGCCCGGGCGGGACGAGTTCGAAGGCCGGCTCCTGCACGCCGGCGAGTACCGGACCCCTGGCGAGTTCACGGATCAGCGGGTGATCGTGGTGGGAGCGGGCAACTCTGCGGTGCAGATCGCCGCCGAACTCGCCGAACACACACAGGTGGTGCTGGCCAGTCGGGCGCCGGTGAAGTTCGTGCCACAGCGGCCGCTGGGCCGGGATGTGCATTTCTGGTTCACCGTCAGCGGATTCGACGCCGCCCCGCTGGGCCGGATCGTGAAGGATGCGCCGACGCAGCCGGTGCTCGACGCAGGCCGCTACCGGACCGCGCTTGCGGCCGGGAAACCGCAGCGGCGGGAGATGTTCACCGCGTTCACATCCGAGGGTGTGGTGTGGCGGGATGGTTCTCGCATGCCGGTGGATGTGGTCGTCTTCGCCACCGGTTACCGCCCGCACCTGCCCTATCTCGCCGGTACCGGCGCGGTGACCGAGTCCGGGGTGCCGCGGCAGAGCCAGGGTCTGTCGCCGACCCATCCGGGTTTGGGGTTCCTCGGGTTGGAGTGGCAACGGACTCCGTCGTCGAACTCGCTGCGTGGGGTGGGCCGGGATGCCGCCTATCTGGTGCGGCGGCTACGACCGGCAGCAGCGTGGCGGCGTCGGCCGGTGCGGTGACCCGCTGAGGGCGTCGAGGCGGCGGCCGGTCAGCTCGCCTCCCCCTTGACCGTGGTGCCCGCCGGGTGGGGTTCAGGCGTGGGCGGGCAGTAGCTCGGAGATGAGCGCCTCGACCCGCGCTCGGATTTCGTCGCGGATCGGGCGGACCGCTTCCACACCTCGACCGGCAGGATCTTCCAGGTCCCAGTCGCGGTAGCTGATTCCGGGGAACACCGGGCAGGTGTCCCCGCAGCCCATGGTGATCACCACGTCCGAGGACTGCACCGCGTCGGGGGTGAGGATCTTCGGGGCCTGGGCGGTGATATCGATCCCGACCTCGGCCATCGCCTGCACCGCTGCGGGGTTGAGGTGTTCGGCGGGGGCGCTGCCGGCGGAGCGGACCTCGATCGCCCCGCCGGCGAGGTGGGTGAGGAATCCGGCGGCCATCTGGGAGCGCCCGGCATTGTGGACGCAGACGAACAACACACTCGGCTTATCGGTCACGGCAAGGGCCTTTCAGGCGGTGGGGACGTTGAGTTCGGTGAGCAGGGCACGCACACGGGTTTCGATCTCGGCGCGGATCGGCCGGATATCGGCGACATCGAGACCCGCCGGATCGGGCAGGTCCCAATCCTCATAGCGGCGGCCGGGATAGACCGGGCAGGCATCGCCGCAGCCCATGGTGATGATGACGTCGGCGGCTTTCAGGATCTCCTCGGTCCACGGCTTCGGATACTCGCCGGTGATGTCGATCCCGATCTCGGCCATGGCCTCGACCGCGGCGGGATTGATTTCGTCGCCTGGTTCGCTGCCCCCGGACCAGGCGATGGCGTGCTCGTCGGCGAGGTGGGTGAACAGCCCGAGTGCCATCTGGGAGCGGCCGGCGTTGTGGGTGCACAGGAACAGCACGGTCGGGGTCCCGGTGTGGGTGAGGCCTTCGACCTTGGCCAGGGCGTGCAGGCGTTGGCGGGCGAACCGCTCGGCCAGCAGGGGAAGGAAGTTGACGATGGTGGCGCGGCCGGCGAACTGTTCGTAGGAGGAGTGCAGGAACCGTTCGATGGTTTCCACACCGAAGGTGCCGTCGAACTCCCGCTGTAACCGGGTCGCAGCCGTTTTCAACGCCACATGCTGGTCGATACTCAAATCCGCACGCAACGCGGTCATGGGGACGGGCGATTCGGTCATATCCGTTGTCCGATACTCGAGAAGGAAGGGTCAGGACTGAACAGCTGGGCTGAGTTCGGTAGCAAGGGCTCGGACGCGGGCGGCGATATCGTCACGGACCAACCGCATCCGCTGGATCCCCTCGATCTCGCGCTCCGAGGGTTCATCGGTCTCCCACCGCAGCAACCGCACACCGTCCGGGGCATCGATCCGAGCTTCGCGGCCCAGGATGACCACGAGGTCGGCGGCAGCGAGGAGTTCGGCATCGACCGGTTTCGGGTATCCGTCCGCGATATCGACTCCGACCTCGCCGAGGGCGGCCACCGATAATGCGTTGAGCTTCGTGCCCGGGTCGGTGCCCGCCGACAGCGCGACGACCCGGCCGCCGGCGGCCTGGTGCATCAGCCCGGCCGCCATCTGCGATTTGCCGCTGTTGCGGACACAGACGAACAGCACCATCGGGGCCGTGGTCATCGCGACCCCACTTCGGTTACCGCCGCGGAAGTGCGGAACCGGTTACGCAGGGCCAGCGACACATACACCAGCGCGACCAGGACGGGGACCTCGATCAGCGGGCCCACGACCCCGGCCAAGGCCTGGCCGGAGGTGGCGCCGTAGGTGGCGATCGCGACCGCGATGGCAAGTTCGAAGTTGTTGCCCGCGGCGGTGAACGCGAGCGTGGTGGTGCGCTCGTACCCGAGGCCCATCATCGCGCCGAGTAGGTAGCCGCCGCCCCACATGATCGCGAAATACGCGAGCAGCGGGACCGCGATGCGGACCACGTCGAGGGGCTGGGAGGTGATGCGGTCGCCTTGCAGCGCGAACAGCAACACGATGGTGAACAGCAGGCCGTAGAGTGCCCACGGCCCGATCCGTGGAATCAGCGTGGATTCGTACCAGTCGCGGCCTTTGGCGCGTTCGCCGAACCTGCGGGTGAGGTATCCGGCCAGTAGTGGGATGCCGAGGAAGATCAGTACCGATTTCGCGATCTGCCACGGTGATGCCTCGATGGTGGTTTGTTCCAGTCCCAGCCATCCGGGCAGGACCGAGAGGTAGAACCAGCCCAGGACTGCGAACGTGATGACCTGGAAGATCGAGTTCAAGGCCACCAGCACGGCGGCGGCTTCGCGGTCCCCGCAGGCGAGGTCGTTCCAGATGATCACCATGGCGATACACCGCGCCAGCCCGACGATGATCAACCCGGTCCGGTACTCCGGGAGGTCGGGCAACAGCAGCCACGCCAGCGCGAACATCAGCGCCGGACCCAGTACCCAGTTCAGCACCAGCGACCCGACCAGCAGGCGGCGATCGCCGGTGACCGTGTCGAGGCGGTCGTAGCGGACCTTGGCCAGTACCGGGTACATCATGATCAGAAGCCCGATCGCGATCGGCAGCGAGATGCCGTCGATCTCCACTGCGGCCAGGCCATCGCCGAGGCCCGGTATCAGCCGGCCCAGCAGCAGGCCGGCGGCCATGGCCACACCGATCCAGACGGGCAGGAATCGGTCCAGTGTGGACAGTTTGCCCACCACACCGGACTCCGTGGTATCGGTGGCGCTCACGCGCTCACCACCGCGGCCTCGCCGCTCTCCAGCAGCAAAGCGTCCGAGACCCGCGCCAACGCCTGCGGGACAACTCGGTAGTACACCCAGGACGCGCGGCGTTCGCTGGTCAGCAGCCCTGCTTCGCGCAGCACTTTCAGATGGTGGGAGATAGTCGGCTGGGTGAGGTCGATGCCCTCGGACAGATCACACACACAGGCCTCCATCCCGGCCCGCGAAGCGATCGAACTCAACAGCCGCAACCGCACCGGATCGGACAGCGCTTTGAACACTGCGGCCAACTCCACCGCGGCCTCCGCCGACAAGGGTTCCCGTACCCGGGAGGCGGGATTACAGGCCTCGACCGGTATCACCGGCAACTGCGGTTTAGACATACATCGATATTGACAGTGATCTATTCCGTAGACAAACCAACACCAGATGAACACCGCCACACGTCGCTCTGGGAATTGTTCACCCATTACGGTTCGCCGATCGAGCGGCCGGCGCCCGCAGCGCAATCCGACGATCTCGGGCCGGCACTGCAATGGATGCAGGGCGACCTCGCCACCTCGGCTCGATCGAAACCCTCCGATATCGCTTCATCCGGCACGTCGGCACACCACCCGCGGCATACTGTTCGAGTTCCGGAAGAACCCGCCCGCATAACCGCCCGGCGCCTCGACGTCTCCGCGCCCCTGCGGTGATGGGTCGGCGGTCAGGTGAAGAGTGGTCCGGCCAAGCCTGCGGTGAGGCCGAGGAGGACGCTGACGCCGAGGATGCGCAGCATGGACCAGTCGAGTTTGAAGGCGAGGACCGCGGCGATCGCGGTGATCGCGAGGGCAATGGGTTGGATGCTGGTGGGGTCGGGGAGTTGGAGGTGCAGCGGGCCGGTGGTGACGGTGTGGGTGCCGGTGAACAGGGTGTGGAGGGTGAAGTAGAGGCCGAGGTTGGCGATGACGCCGACGACGGCCGCGGTGATGCCGGTCAACGCGGACGACAGAGTGTGGTTGTGCCGGAGGCGTTCGACATAAGGGGCGCCGAGCAGGATGAACAGGAAGCAGGGCACGAAGGTGACCCACGTGGTGAGCAGGGAACCGAGAACGCCTGCGACCCAGGGGTCGAGTGTTCCGGGATGGTGGTAGGCGCCGAGGAACGCGACGAATTGGACGACCATGATCAGGGGGCCGGGGGTGGATTCGGCCAGGGCGAGGCCGCGGACCATATCGGTGGGGGAGAGCCACCCGTAGACCTCGACGGCGCGTTGGGCGACGAAGGCCAGCACGGCGTAGGCGCCGCCGAAGGTGACCACCGCGGTGCCGGAGAAGAACACGCCTTGAGCGGTGAGTGTGCTGGTGGTGCCGAGGAATACGGCGGCGGCCGCGACGGGGGCGGCCCAGATGAGCAGTCCGATGCCGAGCACGGTGAGGCTGCGCCGGGTCGAGGGTGACTCGTGGTGCAGTGCGTCATCGGCGATCAGCGGCGCGTTCGCGTCGGCGTCCTCGCCGGAATCGCCGGAGTGTCCCGGTGTGGCAGGGTTCTTGCGTCCGAGTGCCCATCCGGCCGCCGCGGCGGCGGCGATGACGATCGGGAACGGGACCGCGAACAGGGTGAGCGCCGCGAAAGCGGCGACGGCGATCGCGATCAGCCCGGGCCGGGTGAGGGCGCGGCGCCCGACGCGTAGGACGGCTTGGGCGACGATGACCACGACGGCGGGGGCGAGGCCGGCCAGGAGGGCGGTGACCAGGGTGGTGTCCCCGAATCCGACGTAGATCGCCGACAAAGCGAGTAGTGCGAGCATGCCGGGCAGGACGAACAGGGTGCCGGCGATGAGGCCGCCGCGGCGGCCGTTGAGCAGCCAGCCGATGTATATGGCCAGCTGCTGGGCTTCGGGGCCGGGGAGCAGCATGCAGTAGTTGAGGGCGTGCAGGAAACGTTGCTGGCCGATCCAGCGTTTCTCCTCGACCAAGGTGCGCTGCATGACCGCGATCTGGCCGGCCGGGCCGCCGAAGGTCTGCAGGGAGATGAGGAACCACGCCTTGGTCGCGGTGCGTAGCGGGATGAGGTCTGTGGTGGTGTCGCGTAGCACGGGGCGTTCCCCTTCTCCATCCGGATCCATGCCGGAAAATGTAACCGTGGTTGCAGTGTTTCGGAATGTGAGAAAAATTGCAACCACGGTTGCGCTATGGTGGGCGGGGTGGTCGCAGACGAGCGAAAGGGTGAGGGTGTGCGCAGCGCATCGTCCGGGCGGGCGCACGCCGCGGGGCAGTGGGTGCTGCTCTCGTATCGGATGCCGCGCAACCCCTCGACGGCGCGGATCACGGTGTGGCGCAAACTGAAACGCCTGGGTGTGGCCTCGCTCGGGGACGGAGTCGTGGCCTTACCGGCCGATGCACGCACTCGCGAGCAACTGGACTGGATCGCCGAGGAGATCGTCGAAGGCGGCGGGGAAGCGATGGTGTGGCTGGCCCGGCCTGCCGCGCTCGGGCCGGAACGCCGCCTGGCGCAGGAGATGGCCGATGCCCGCACCGTCGAGTACACCGCGGTGATCACCGAAGCCGAACAGGCCGCCGCGCTGGCCGAACCGGAGCGGCTGCGGGCATTACGCCGGCTGCGCGCCGAGCTACGCCGGATCCAGCGCCGCGACTACTTCCCGCCGCCGGAGCGCGCCGCCGCGGTGCGTGCGGTGGCGGCCCTGCACCCCGACCACACCTCCGAGGAGTCCGCATGAAATGGGCCACCCGCGCCGGTATCCACATCGACCGCGCCGCCTGCGCCTGGTTGATCCGCCGCGAAATCGATCCGGCGGCAGAGTTCGTGTTCGTCGCCGACCCGGCCGAGGTGCCCGCGCAAGCCACCCCGTTCGATATGCGCGGAGTCGAACTCGGCCACCACGGCGGGGACTGCAGCTTCGAAACCATTCTGCGCCGCCACGATCTCACCGACCCGGTGCTGTGGCGGATCGCCGAGATCGTGCACGAGGCCGATATCGACGACGAACGCTTCGACGCCCCCGAGGCCCCGGGCCTGGACGCGGTCCTGCGCGGATTGTCGATGATCGGCGACGACACCCACACCCTCACCGTCTCCGGCCCGATCTTCGACGGCCTCTACGAGTACTACCGCCGCGAAACCCTCCTCGGCCGCACCCCGGGCTGACCCTGTTCGGCAGGCCGAGTGAGGTAGCTCGGACGGCCGCAGTGTCGAAGCCGGGTGGCGAGGTCACTGAACGGTGCATCTCGGAGTTGACATCGGTCCTGTCCGGCGGACTATCGTGTGAGCCGATGACTACCGGGACGGCGTTGCGCCACGCACGGATGGGTTACCCGGTGCTCTTCTGAGCGCCGCGCGGGCTGGTGCCGGCCCGCCTGTCGAACGAGGATCCTGCCGTATTGCCCGGGCTCCGCCTTCGTCGTGTTGATCACAGGACATCGATCACGACAGAAGGATCCGACAATGACTGCACTGCACGGTATATCGGCCGACGTACAGACACCCGATGGTGTCGCCGACGCGTATGTCACCTACCCCGACGATGGCGCCGTTCATCCGGGGGTACTGGTGATACAGGATGGGTTCGGGCTACGACCCGGCCTGCGCTCGCTTGCCGATCGTATTGCCGCCCACGGCTACACCGTCCTGCTTCCGAATGCCTATTACCGGCACGGGCGCGCACCGGTGATCGAGTTGCCGGACTTCATCGACCCCGCGGAGCGGCCGGAGATCTTCCGGCAGGTCTTCCCGATGATCCGCGAGCTCACACCGGAGCTCCTGCGTTCCGATATCGGCGCCTACCTCGAGTGGTTTACGGCTCCTCTCTGGTCAAGCCTCGGCCAGCAGAGAGGTACCGGCATCTCGGAGCATGACCCGGTAGACGACGTCGGCGAGCTGGCGTTTCAGGCATCGCAGGGCTTCCTTGTGACCTTTCCCGGCGGCACGTTTGCGCTGGTAATAAGCGCGTCCGACGGTATCGCGTCGGATCTGGGTGATCGCGATGACATGCAGGGCGTAGTTGAGCTGACGGTCGCCGGCGCGGGAGAGCCGGTGTCGGCGAGCGTCTCCGGAGGACACTTCGATCGGAGCGACACCGCCATAGGAGGCGAACGCGGCAGCGGATCGGAAGCGGCGGATGTCGCCGGTGTGCGCGAGGATCTTCGCGGCTACCACGGTGCCGACACCATGGATGGTGGTGAGCTGGGTGCGTGATTCGGTGACGACGGCGTGGAGTGAGTCGGTGGCGTTGTCGATGCGGCGATCGAGCCTGCGAAGTTCGGCGACCAGGTCGACAGCAACCTGGCGGAGAGTCCGGCCGTAGTGTTCACGCGGACGCACCGACCGCAGCAGCTGCGCCGCGGCCTCGGCGGTGAGCCGTTTCGGCAGCCCCGCGGGTACCAGTTGGACCAGCAGGCGGTGCAGTCGGTTGGCGGTCTGGGTGCGGGTGCGGATCAGGTCGTCGCGGTATTCGGTGAGCGTGCGCAGCACCTGGGCGGTCGGGTCGGTGCGCATGGACTGCAGTCCGGTGCTGTTGAGTGCGGCGATGCCGACCGACAGGGCGTCGGCTTCGTCTGTTTTGCGGCCGTGGCCGGTCGAGAGCATTCTGACCCGGTGGGCGAGTTTGGCTGGAACATCGAGGGTTTCGATACCGTCGATGGCCAGCTTCTGCGCCAGGGGCGCCCCGAGCCCACGAGCTCCTTCGATCGCCCAGATCGCGTGGGGCCAGGTTTGGGCGAATCGGCGCAGCTGCCGATAGCCGGTGCGGTTGACCTCGACACGAACAGAACCGAGCGGCCGGCACTGTTGATCGACAACGACTGCCGTCCACGATGCTTTGTGCGGGTCGACAGCGATCACGACCTGATCGGTGGGAATGGTTTTCGGCATGACACCTCCAGGAGGACCTACGAACGAGCGGGGTTCCAACGAGGAGGGCAAACCAACTTCGGGCGGTGCAGACCTCTCTCGAGCCACTCCCTGTCGGCGGCCACGGCCGGGACGCATGCCGTTAGAAAGTCAACCCCGGAGGTGACAGGTGTTTCCCGAGCGAACCCGACCGCAGCCTTGAAGATCATGGCTGCAGACCACGAACTCCGGCCCCAATTCAACAAGTTGGTGTTTCCGCAGGTCGCCGAGGGGAAGGTCGGCCTGACCGGCTACTGCATGGGTGCCCGTCTGGCAGTGCTGGCCGCCGCCATGTTCCCCGAACGAGTTGCGGCGGTGGCCGGATTTCACGGCGGGCCGCTTGTCACCGACACTGCGGACAGTCCGCACCTGGCCGTCGAAAATATCAGCGCGGAACTGTATTTCGCCCACGCCGGCGACGATCACCACATGACCCCGGAACACATTGCCCAGTTCGACAAGGCACTGTCCGATGCCGGCATCCGCTACCGCACCGAGGTCTACGAGGGAGTTCGACACGGCTACACCCAGGCCGACACCTCCGACTATGACCCCGAGGCCGCCGAACGGCACTACCGCGAACTGCTGGCCCTGTTCGATCGCACTCTGCGCCGGTAGCCGAGCAAACCTGCCAGGTTGTCCGCGGCGTGGGATATGCGGTGGCCCGCAGGGCGCGCGGTGAGCAGAATGCGGCCATGCCGACGAATCCGGTGCTGACAAGAGCTCACGCACTCTGGGAAGGGCTGGCCGCGGCGCCGGTTTCGTTCTCCTCGCCTGACACTGTGGATGTGGCGATCTCGCCCCGGGCGATGATCTGCCCGAACGGCTGGGCCGGCTTCATCGTGCTGCAAGGGCGGGCGATCGTTACCGCGCCCAGCGTTTCCGCGTTCGCGGCGATTCGCGATGCCATGCCAGAGTTGTCCGTCGAGGACCTCGTCGACCCCGAAAAACTCGGCTGTTTCCTACCTCTGGCCGAAGTGCTGGGCCCGGCTACGCTGGCCTACCTCGACGAGCACGATTTTCGTGCGACCCCACCGGGTTCGGTGTCGGTCGAGCGGATCTCCGCCGAGCATCCCGATCTACGCCGGCTCGAAGTTCTGGCGGGTGAGGACGATCTGGAGGAAAGCGGGCTCCGCGAGATCACCTCCCCGGCCTTCGCCATCCGGATCCAGGACGATGTGATCGCAGCCGCCGGATATCGGACTTGGCCAAGCCGAACAGCCCACATGAGTGTGCTGACTGCGCCCGGGAGCCGGGGGCGGGGCTTCGCGCGCCTGGCGGGTTCTGCGGCAGTGGCGCACGCTCTGCAAGCAGGATTGCTTCCCCAGTGGCGGGCACGCGCTCCGCAGTCGCAACGGGTCGCGTTCGCCCTGGGCTTTCGTGAACTCGGCGCCCAGCTCAGCGCCAGACTGCGTTGAGTGTTCCGTCGAACAAAGTCCAGGTGTGCAGCGCACCGATGCACGCCAAACCCCGGAAGGCTTCACTGCCACCCGGAATTCGCCTGCGTCGGTGCGCTCTCGAATGTTGGATAGGCGCATGACATTGCCTCGAAAAGGTATTCGCAACATCGTGGTCGATGGCGAAAGGTACCGCTGGGTCGTTTCGGGAATCGACGCGCCCATACGTATGGATCTCATCGTCGAGCGAGCTGGAGGTCGTTCGTCCAGGCTGATCGTCGGGACGGAGGGCCCCGTGGTGATCACGCCGGCGCTGGTTGCCCGGATTGTGACGGCGGCTGTACAGGGCGGCTGGGCTCCGCATGAGCGCGGAAAAGACTTCCGCTGCCACCTCTACGAAGACAGTCTTATCCCGTATCGCCCCTCCGAGCGCGCGGCTGCGGTCCAGGCGCTGCTGCTCGGGTCGCACCCTGTACCGGGGTAGAGGCTTACCGTGGTGTTATGACGATTTCTGCTGGTAGTTCCGGGTGGGCGCCGGATGCGTGCACGCTGCCCACCGCGGAGCGGCCGATCCGGGTCGCCGAGTTCGACCGGTTGTTCGCCGACTCCGCACGCAGCGCCCGCCGGGCGCGCCCGGATCGGTTCGAACTCGTACTCGATCCCGCCGCCGAACCGGACGCGCGAGGGCTGGCGGCGCAGGAGTCGAGCTGTTGTTCGTTCTTCACCTTCGACTTCGACACCACGACCGAGGGCCTGGTGATGGGAGTCGAGGTCCCCGCCACGTATGTCGATGTGCTCGACGCGTTTGCCGACCGCGCCCGTACCGCGATCGATAATGCCCGGTGACCGCGCTACGAACCGGTGAGCTCGCGGCCACGGCCGGGGTGAACGCGCAGTCGCTGCGCTACTACTAGCGCCGCGGACTGCTCGCCGAATGACCGGGCCAAGGCGGTTGAGGTTTTCGGTTCGCTGGTTCGCCTTCTCGGCCCTGGAAGCCGCTGGTGGAGTAACACCGACGGCGACGGCGGCTGGAACCCGATGACACGGCATGTGTTCGACCCGGTAGTGATCGGTGTCGGGGCGGGATCGTTGTCACGATCCTCGTTTTCGACGAGGACTGATCCGTCGAAGGTCGGACACGGAAGCAGTTCGTGCCCGACTTCCCGCGAGCTGTCCGCTGGTCTCATCCTCGAGCGTTACGGCAGGTAACGGTCCACTACCTGCCGGTAACTACCAAAAGAGAATTCCTTCCTGCCTGTGCGGGTCAGGGCTGGCCGAACTCGCCGGACTTGGTGCCGGACAGGAATGCGTCCCATTCGGCAGGCGCAAAGACCAAGACCGGGCCGGTGGGATTCTTGGAGTCGCGAATACCGACCCGTCCGTCGGTCAGGTGCGCGGCTTCTACGCAGTCCTTACCGCCATGGCTGCGGGTGCTCTTGAACCAGTTCGTGGCCGTCTGATCGTTCACGTTCGCCACCTTGCCAGTGCCTCGCGGATCAAGCTCTCGTGCCTGGCCGCTGTGACCCCTCCGGATCAGCTCCGTTATGCGGGAGTTCCGCCGCGCTTCGCGAATGCCAGGAAGGCGTCCCATTCATCGGCGCTGAAGACCAGTGCCGGCCCGGCTGGGTTCTTCGAGTCGCGCACGCCGACCATTCCGGCGCTCAGGTGCGCGGCCTCGACACATTCTTTGCTGCCAGAGCTGCGGCTGCTCTTGAACCACCGTGCACCGGACAGGTCAGCGCTGTTCATCATGCTCCTTCGCTATCTTCAGGACCAAGTCCCTGGTCGCATCCTCGGTCAGCGCCGATTGTCCGATTCGGATGCTGGCATCCTGATATCGGGCGATCTCGTCCGGCCGTTCCAAGTATTGGTCGCTGGTATATCCCTGAACGTACACAACTGGTGGCTCGGACATCCATGCGGTTCGCTGCTCTGGGAACTCCAAGAGGACAAACAATCCCACGTCCAGACCGACATGGGTCGCGCTGAACGGTACGGCTCGGACGGATACATTGGGCAGCTCGCTGGCCTCGGCCAGGTAGCGCAGTTGCTCTGCCATTACCGCGCCTCCGCCGACCCGATGGCGCAGGGCGGCTTCGCTGACCAGAATCTCTACCTTCAGGTTCGGATCTTCGCGAAGGCGGGACTGCCTCCGCGCGGCGATCTCGATTCGCTGCTCGACTTCCAGCGTGGACATCCCTGGATTCGCTACCCAGATCATGGCTCTGCGATAAGGCTGTGTCTGTACCAGCCCGGGAAGCAGTGTTGGCGCATAGCTGAGGAATCGGCTGGCCGCGATCTCGAGTCCGAGATACAGATCGAAATCTTTTGGCACCGCCTCGCGATACGCGTGCCACCACGACTTGTACGACAGTCCACCCAGGAGTTCGAGTAGGACCTCCGTAACTTCCTGGGATGCCTTGTAGATCCGGCACAGCTCACGCACCTGCAAGGCGGAGATCCGGGTGGACTGCCCGGTCTCCAAGCGCCACAGGGTCTGATGTCCGACTCCGATGGCCTGCCGGGCTGTTTGCACGCTGACGCCCGACGTCTCGCGCAGATGTCGTAGCTGCCGCCCGAGCATCCGTCGCGCGAAGGTGCTGTCGGTCTCCCTGTCCGTCATCCCACTCCCCTTTGCGCGGGCCTCCACATCCCGCACTGGAACGCAGTGTGCCTCGTACTGGAATGCGCTGGGAGCGGAAACTGGAATGTTGCGGATTTTCTCAGGAATCTGCTTCTCGGAAGCTTCCAAAATGGTCGCCGCGCTTGTCTACTGATGACGCACCCGGTGCAGGCCACATCCCAGAATCGCTGGGAGACACCAGTTCAACGCCAGGAGCGCCGCGAACTGGTGGTCCATCATCCACAGTTTGGTCGCTGATGCCGTGCTGGACCCTGCGCCGGGTGCTTGCCAAGACTATTCCAGGAGCGGTGGATAACTCATGCCTGTCAGCGGTTTCGAGGGTCATGGTCGGTCGTTCGGTGCGCGTCCGGGACGGCTACCGGAGCGAGTTCGTGGTTCCTCCGGAGTTCCGGACGGACCGTTGGCCGTGTTGCCGTCGATCGAGCGGCTGGAGTGCATTGCCGCTGCCGTGCGCCGCTGGTGCACGGACTCGGGGGGTTCACATGACTATCGATGAACGCCCCAAGGCGGTCGCGCTGGTACGGCGTGACCTCCCGGTTTCCGTCGTCGACTTGCATGCTCTGGCGGAAAGGCACGGCTATAGGCTCGTGTTCACGGTCTTCACCGATTCAGGCCCGAAAGTCACGGCGCTGGCGCTGGCCCGGCACGCGGGGGAGCACGGCGCGCTCGCTGTTGTCGTGCCGGGGTTCGAGCATGTGGACGCGATCCGGCACATGGTCACCGATAACGCCGCGCTCATCACCCCGATGCGGCTGTACCCGCGCGGCCACCGCTGGGCCGGGAATGTGGCCGGCCTGGAGCGGCCGGTGAATGGCTGACCTCGCACTGGTGCAATTGGTGCTCGGTCTGCTCGGACTCACCCTCGCCTTGTGGTGGCCCGAACAAGGACGCTGAAACCGGACGTACCTCGTATCGAGGACGTCCGGTTTTGCGCTGCACGCAGCCATGTCGGCGTGGCCGTTGCCTCGGCGGTAAACGAACCCGGGGAGCGCGCGGGCCCCGGAGTTTGTTGCCGCACCGACTACCGTGCGGGCAACCATCTCACCCCGGACCGCGCGGTCGGGCACATCACGTTCGACGAATTCCTCGGCGGCCGTGAAGGAGGCCGGTGATGTGGGACTATGGCCTGCACTCAAATAATTACGGTACGTACTGTAATGTAATGCTGTGACGATCAGCGGTTGGCCCGATTCCCTCGATGTGGTGCAGGTCAGGTTCGCCCGGCCGACCGATCGCCTCGAAGAGGTGATCCAGTTCTATGTGGACGGGCTCGGTTTGAACGAGCTCTACCGGTTCGAGAACCACGCGGGTTACGACGGTGTGATGCTGGGGCTTCCGGGTACGGACTATCACCTCGAATTCACCACCCACGCCGACGGCAGTCCGGGGGACGCGCCGAGCAACGACAATCTGCTCGTGCTGTATTTCTCCTCGGAAGCCCGCATGTACGAAACGGTGGAGCGGCTGGGGGAGTTCGGGGTCGAACCGGTCGCCACCGAGAATCCGTATTGGGCGGCGAACGGGGCGATCGCGTTTCCGGACCCGGACGGCTGGCAAGTGGTTCTCATGCCGCGGCCGGTGTTCTGATGGCGGGCCGAACCCGCGACGACCGAATCGATACCGCCGTGCTGGCTGCGGCGCGCGCCGTACTCGATGCCGAGGGGTATGCGGGGATGACCATCGGCCGGGTTGCCACCGAATCGGGTATTCATCGCCCGGCGATCTATCGGCGATGGCCGTCCAAGCGTCATCTGGTGGTCGATATCGTCGCCGATCTGCTCGGGCTCGAGCCGACAGCGGATACCGGTGACCTTCGCGCGGATCTGGTGGCGTCCATGCGGGAACTGATTGTGGCAGTCCGTGATACCTCGCTGGGCCGGGTACTGCCCGCGCTGGTGGCCGACCTCGCCGCAGATCCGGAACTCCGTGAACAGTTGTGGTCCCGGGTGTTCGGGCCGCGTCGTGACACGACGGCCCGTGCGCTGGAATCGGCGATCGATCGTGGCGAGATCGACCCGTATATCGATATCGGTTTCGTACTCGACGCGGTGGCCGCGCCGATCTATTTCCGCGCCCTGTTCGGGCATCTGCCGCTGCCGGATTCCCTGGCCGAGCAGTCGGTGGACGCGGTATTGGCGGCTATCAGGCGTAATCGGTAACCCTGCGCCGGGCGGTTCCGCTCGGGCAAGATGGTGGATCGCGTGCGTCCCGCGCCGGCCGAACCGAGGCATTCGATCACACGTCGGGCTTCGGATCGGATTACATCTGTGCAGCTCCTGGGTAACGCAGCTGGTCGGGGGCATCGCGGTCGATAAGATCATCCGCATGCCCTTTCCCCTGTCGGCAACAGCTGGTCGTGCCACTGCGCTGGCCGTGTCGGTGGTAGCTGCCGGTGCCCTCGCCTTCGGCGGAGCCGAAGCGGCCGCCTCGCCGTTCCCGGTCCCGCCGCTGACGGAGACCGCGGCGGCGGGGACCGAGGGGCTCGAACCGCTGCTGGCGCTCGCGTACACGATGGCCGAGGGGGAAGCGCATGCGGCGGGGGTGCCGATGTGGATCAATTCCGGTTATCGCAGCCCGGCCGAACAGCAGGCGATGTGGGAGGACGGGTTGCGGACCTACGGTACGCCGGAGGAAACCCGGCGGTGGGTGCTGCCGCCGGAGGAATCCACGCATGTCACCGGGAAAGCCGTCGATATCGCGCCGCGGGAGGGCGCCGCGTGGCTGGAGGCCAACGGGAACCGCTGGGGGCTCTGCCGCACGTTCGACAACGAGTGGTGGCATTTCGAGCTCGTCACCATTCCCGGCACCGCCTGCCCGGCCCGAATCCCGGATGCCGCGCACCGCTGAGCTCATTGGATGCGACCGCGACAGGCGCTCTACGATCCGATCCGCATCGAGCCGCCGGGCCCGGGCCGCTGATCGCACGGGGGGTATGGGCCCGGCGGGTTCTCAGGCGCTGGACAGGGCGCGGAGTTCGTCCATGTATTCCTGGGTTCGGGGGTCGTCGGGGAAATGCGCGAGCAATTCCCGCCCGACCTCCCCGCCGATACACAGCAGCGACGGCAGCGATCGGCGTTTCGCCTCGAAGGCGGACAACCCGTGCGCGACCGCCTGTTCCAGGTCGCGGGCGCGGGCGGCTACCATCGCCAGCGTGAGATGGGCTTCGGCGACCCGCATGGGGTTGCGGACCGTGCCGTCGAGGGCGGTGGAATCCGCGAGGACGGCGCGGGCGAACCGTTCGGCGCGTGCGTCGTCGCCGACCACCCGGCAGCAGTCCATGGCGTAGAAATCGAACTTCTGCGGGTCCACTACGAAATGGTTCTCCAGGTCCTCGGGATGCCCGAGCCGGTCCAGCAGGGTCCGGCCCTCGGCCAGTGCGGCGTCCACCGCGCTGCGATCGCCGAGCCGCGCCCATGCTTTGGCCCGTTGCGCGGCGAGCTGGATACCGACCCCGATATTCGCGCATTCCGGCGGTACCGCCTCGGCCGCCTGGATGACGCCGCGGTTGTTGCCCTGTGTGAGTGCGAACCAGGCCGCCAGTTCCGAACTCCAGCCGATGATTTCGGGATTCTCCGATTCCAGCCCGAGGGAGCGGGCCGCGCGCCGGGTGGCCTCGGCGCCGCCGCGACGCCCGAGATCGTATTCGAGGCAGCCGAGGAGCAGGGCGACCCAGCCCGCGAGTTCCAGGACCTCTTTGTGTTGCGCCAGTGTCAGCCGGCTGTCGAGCAGGGCCGCGATCCGCCGCAGCCAGCCCGATGCTTCACGGTGCAGTTGGTGCGCATCGGTGGAGGCGTAGTCGCGGCAGAGGCGTTCGGCGGTGATCCGGACGGCGTCGAGGGTGGCGGTCGAAACATCGGACATCCGTAGCCGGCCCATGAATTCGAGCGTGTCCATACCGGTGGCGGTGAGTAGTTCGTCGTCGCGGCTGGGCCGGGCCTTGGGGAAGAATGCCGCCGCGACGGTGTCGAAGGCGGCGGCGATGAGTGGGGCGTAGAAATCGTCGGGGCGGGATTCGCCCGATTCCCAACGCCGCCAGTTACGTAGCAGGGTGCTGTCGGTGGGCAGGTTCTGGGACGATTTGGCGCGCAGCGCGCGTACCGCCTCGGCTTGTGACCACCCACGCGCATCGCGTTCCGAGCGCATCCGGATGGCCCACAGCGGACGATCTTCAGCAGCAGTCACGCCGCCAGTATTGCACCAGCAAACTTTTCGTGGACCCCATAGGGCATGAAGATGTCCCCCGCATGACCTCTTCTGCCACTGTTCACCGTCGGTCATGCTCGAATCGGACCGGCCCCGTACCGGTTCAAGCAACACCCCCGCGAACGGGGGATGAGATCCCGGAGCAGGATATGGTTCTCCGCCTCGTGCGGGGAAGGATTCAGGAGGTTCGGGTGGAAGCGTTGGTATATGGGTATTTACGCGACGATCTGGCCGCGGGCGACGGCGACGATATGGAGGCCGCGCTACGTGAGCTGGCAGATGCCCACGGGCTGTGCTTCGCCGCGACTTTCCACGAATCACATGCCGGTGACGGAACGGCGTTCGCCGAACTGACCCGGGAACTCAAACGAGCGGACGCGCATCACGTGGTGGTGCCCTCGCTCGATCACCTCACCGGCCAGACCATCCCTCGCGAACTGCTCATCGCGAAACTGGCCAACGACGCCGCCGCCCGGATCTGGTCGGTGGCGGGCTGAACCGGCGGCCCGGCGGCTCGGCGTTCCCCCTCAGCGCCCGAAGCCGCCGGGCCCCCGCCGGCGCAGATACTTCTCGAATTCGGCCGCGATGGCGTCGCCGTCGATTTTGGCCATCGCCTCGTTCACATCGAGCGCGGCGTCTCCACGCTCCTCGAGCGAGCGCACGTACTCGGCGATCTCCTCGTCGGCGACGGTCATCTCGTTCACCGTCGATTCCCATTCCTCGGCCTGCTGCGGCAGTTCCCGCAGCGGCACCTCGATATCGAGGACATCTTCCACCCGGTGCAGCAGCGCGATCGTGGCCTTCGGGTTCGGCGGCTGGGAGACGTAATGCGGCACCGCCGCCCAGAACGACACCGCCGGGATCCCCGCCTTCACACACTGGTCCTGCAGCACCCCGGTGATACCGGTGGGCCCCTCGTAGCGGGTCTGCTCCAGGTTGAACCGTTCGGCCGCCTCCTTGCTGTAGGCCGAACCCGTCACCGGCACGGGCCTGGTGTGCGGGGTATCGGCCAGCAGCGCGCCCAGGATGACCACCGTCTCCACGCCGAGCTGATCGATGAGCTCCAGCAGATCCGCGCAGAACCGCCGCCACCGCATATTCGGTTCGATCCCGCGCAGCAGGACCACATCGCGCTCGCTGCCCGGCGGGGAGCACACCGACAGCACCGTCGCCGGCCAGACGATCTCCCGGGTGACGCCTTCCACCTGCCGGACCATCGGCCGGTTCACCTGATAGTCGTAATAGTCCTCGGAATCGAGTTCGGCCAGCGGCCGCGCATCCCAGATCAACTCCAGATGCTCGACCGCGCCGCTCGCGGCGTCACCAGCGTCGTTCCAGCCCTCGAAGGCGGCAACGAGCACCGGGTCACGCAACGTGGGCAGTTCCCGATCCACTGGAGATTCACTCGAGCTCACCCCTGCCAGCCTACGGTGCGGGTCGTGACCGGCGCGCAGTATCTGTACCCAGCGCCTGTCGCGGCCGGTCGTCGGCCCGTTCACCGACGGCCCGGTGTGTGAGGGTGGAGTTCGGCAGGTGTGGCGTGGTCGCCCGGAGCCCCGTGGGTGGGGTCGCCCACGGTTTGCCCTTTTCCCGGCGGACTGTGGCCGGTCGCACAGGTGTGAACTAGGCGAACAGCGCGTCGGTGGCGCCCACTACTCTGGAATCCATGTCTGCCTCCCGCTCCGCCGAGTTCGATACCACCTTGCTCGACACGCTCAGCCGCCGTGTCGTGATCGGCGACGGCGCGATGGGCACGATGTTGCAGGCCGTGGACCTCACCCTCGACGATTTCCGCGGGCTGGAGGGGTGCAACGAGATCCTCAACGACACCCGCCCCGAGGTGCTGCGCGATATCCACCGCGCCTATTTCGAGGCCGGTGCCGACGCGGTGGAGACCAATACGTTCGGCTGCAACCTGCCCAACCTCGGTGACTACGATATCGCCGACCGGATCCGGGATCTGTCGGAGAAGGGCACCCGGCTGGCCCGTGAGGTCGCCGACGAGATGGGGCCCGGCCCCGACGGGGTGCCGCGCTACGTCCTCGGCTCGATGGGCCCCGGAACCAAACTCCCCACTCTCGGGCATGCCCCGTACGCGAGCCTGCGCGACGCCTACACCGAGGCCGCGCTCGGCATGCTCGACGGCGGCGCCGACGCGGTGCTCATCGAAACCTGCCAGGACCTGCTGCAGGTGAAGGCGGCGGTCAACGGCACCCGGCGGGCCATGGAAAAGGCCGGGCGGCGGATCCCGATCATCACCCACGTCACCGTCGAGACCACCGGCACCATGCTGGTCGGCAGCGAGATCGGGGCGGCGCTCACCGCCCTGGAACCGCTCGGTATCGACCTGATCGGGCTCAACTGCGCGACCGGCCCCGAGGAGATGAGCGAACATCTGCGCTACCTCTCCCAGCACGCCCGGGTGCCCGTCTCGGTGATGCCGAACGCCGGCCTGCCGGTCCTCGGCGCGAACGGGGCCGAGTATCCGCTCACCCCGGAGGAGCTGGCTGCCGCGCTACGCGGTTTCGTCGCCGACTACGGCCTGGCCCTGGTCGGCGGCTGCTGCGGCACCACCCCGGAGCACATCCGGCAGGTCGCCGAGGCCGTCCGGGAGGTCGAGCCCACCCTGCCGCCTATCGGCGAACGCCGCTCCCCGCAGCCCGAGCCGAGCATTTCCAGCATGTACACCGCGGTGCCGTTCCAGCAGGACGCCAGCGTGCTGATGATCGGCGAACGCACCAACGCCAACGGGTCGAAGGCCTTCCGCGACGCCATGCTTGCCCAGGACTGGGGCAAATGCCTCGATATCGCCAAGGACCAGACCCGCGACGGCGCTCATATGCTCGACCTCTGCGTCGACTACGTCGGCCGCGACGGCAGCGCCGATATGTCCGAGCTCGCCTCCCGGCTGGCCACCGCCTCCACCCTGCCGATCATGCTCGACTCCACCGAGACCCCGGTGCTGCGCGCCGGGCTCGAGCATCTGGGCGGGCGCTGCGCGGTGAACTCGGTGAACTACGAGGACGGCGACGGCCCGGACTCCCGGTTCCAGCAGACCATGCGGCTGGTGGCCGAACACGGCGCCGCGGTGGTCGCGCTGACCATCGACGAGGAAGGCCAGGCGCGGACCGCGGAGCACAAGGTCGCCATCGCCGAACGGCTGATCGCCGATATCACCGGCAACTGGGGCCTGCAGGTCGGCGATATCATCATCGACACCCTGACCTTCACCCTCGGCACCGGGCAGGAGGAGTCGCGGCGCGACGGCCTGGAAACCATCGAGGCCATTCGCGAGCTGAAGCGCCGCCACCCCGAGGTGCAGACCACCCTGGGCCTGTCGAATATCTCCTTCGGCCTGAACCCCGCCGCGCGGCAGGTGCTGAACTCGGTGTTCATGCACGAATGCGTGCAGGCCGGCCTGGACAGCGCCATCGTGCACGCCTCCAAGATCCTGCCGATGAGCCGGATCCCCGACGAGCAGCGCGAAACGGCCCTCGACCTGGTCTACGACCGGCGCCGCGAGGGGTACGACCCGCTGCAGAAGCTCATGCAGCTCTTCGAAGGGGTGTCGACGGCCGATTCGCGGGCCTCGCGCGCCGACGAACTGGCCGCGCTGCCGCTGTTCGAACGCCTGGAGCGGCGCATCGTCGACGGGGAACGCGCCGGGATGGAAGCCGATCTCGACGAGGCGATGCGCGAAGTGCCGCCGTTGAAGATCATCAACGAGACCCTGCTGTCGGGGATGAAAACCGTCGGCGAACTGTTCGGGTCGGGGCAGATGCAACTGCCGTTCGTGCTGCAGTCGGCCGAGGTGATGAAGGCGGCCGTGGCGCATCTGGAACCGCATATGGAGGCCACCGACGACAGCGGTAAGGGTCGCGTGGTGCTGGCCACCGTCAAGGGCGATGTGCACGATATCGGCAAGAACCTGGTGGACATCATCCTGTCCAACAACGGCTACGAGGTGGTGAACCTCGGGATCAAACAACCCATCGCCAGCATCCTCGACGCCGCGGTCGACAAGAAGGCCGATGTGATCGGGATGTCCGGGCTGCTGGTGAAATCCACCGTGGTGATGAAGGAGAACCTCGAGGAACTCAACACCAGGGGAGTGGCCGACCAGTTCCCGGTGTTGCTCGGCGGCGCCGCGCTCACCCGCTCCTACGTGGAGAACGACCTCACCGAGGTGTACGAGGGCGAGGTGCACTACGCGCGCGACGCCTTCGAAGGGCTCCGGCTGATGGACGAGATCATGGCCGCCAAACGCGGCGCCGGGCTCGATCCGGACAGTCCCGAGGCGGAGGAACGGCGGCGCAAGGCCGCCGAACGCAAAGCCCGCCACGAACGTTCGCGCCGGATCGCCGAACAGCGGCGGGCCGCCGAAACCCCGATCGAGGTGCCCGCACGGTCCGACGTCGCCGCCGAGATCGAGGTGCCGGTGCCGCCGTTCTGGGGTACCCGGGTGGTGAAAGGTCTTCCGGTCCACGAATATTCGGGCCTGCTGGACGAGCGGGCGTTGTTCCTGGGCCAGTGGGGGCTGCGCGGGCAGCGCGGCGGCGAGGGACCGAGCTACGAGGAACTCGTGGAATCCGACGGCCGCCCGCGGTTGCGGGCCTGGCTGGACCGGCTCAGCACCGAGAACGTCCTGCAGCACGCGGCGGTGGTCTACGGGTATTTCCCGGCGGTCTCCGAGGGCGACGACGTCGTGGTGCTCACCGAGCCCGAACCCGATGCGCCGGAGCGGTACCGCTTCACCTTCCCGCGTCAGCAGCGCGACCGGTTCCTGTGCGTGGCCGATTTCATCCGGTCGCGGGAGTATGCGCGAAAAACCGGGCAGGTGGATGTGCTGCCGTTCCAGCTGGTGACCATGGGACAGCCGATCGCCGACTACGCCAACGAGCTCTTCGCCGCCGACAACTACCGCGACTATCTCGAGGTGCACGGAATCGGCGTCCAGCTCACCGAGGCGCTCGCCGAGTACTGGCACCGCCGGATCCGCGAAGAGCTCACCCTCGACGGGCACGCGGTCGCCGAATCCGATCCGGAGGACGTAACCGAGTACTTCAAGCTCGGCTACCGCGGGGCCCGCTATTCGTTCGGATACGGTGCCTGCCCGGATCTCGAGGACCGCGCCAAACTGGTGGACCTGCTCGATGCCGGGCGCCTCGGGGTCACGCTGTCGGAGGAATTGCAGTTGCACCCCGAACAATCCACCGATGCGTTCGTGCTGTTGCATCCGGAGGCGAAATACTTCAACGCTTGAGCGCGTCTCGCCCGGGCGGGGCGGCGCAGCGTCACCACGGACGGTCCGCGCGCAGAGGCGTACCCCCCGGGCGCGTTCGGCCCGGGGGTGGTAGCGCAGCCTGTCCATGGCGGGCTCGCGCTCGGGCGCAATGGACACCACCTGAGCCCGCCGGGTCCGGAAGTGGGCGTGACCACGCAGGTTCTGCGCTCACGCGCGAGGAACCCTGCCGGTGCCGAACTAAACCCGTGGGCAATGTGATTGTGATCACTTTCTGGGATGGTCGCTGTGCTGTGCGCCGGCCTCGGACGGGGAAACCGCAGGTTACCAGGGTCTGCGCAGCTCCGGAATCCCGTACTGCCCGCAAGGGTTCGGGGTGCCGGAGCGTACGATTCTCGGGAATTTCCGCCGAGGTTCCCGCGGAACCAGAACTCCGAACGGTGCCGTTCGGGTGCGTTGCACGCGCCGGGTCGACGCGGAACCGTAGGCAACCGCCTGTGACGCGCGGAGTGCTGGACGACTCGGCGGCGAGCAGAAGGGGCCACGACTTCAGATGAGCAAGGATCGGCTGATTGCCGGACGGTATCGGCTCACAGACCCCATCGGCACGGGTGCCATGGGTGTGGTGTGGCGTGCGCTCGATATCCGGCTGCAGCGCACCGTCGCGGTCAAACAGGTGCTGCTGGGCCCGAACCTGACCGAACAGCAGACCGCGGAGGCGCGCAAGCGTGCCCTGCGCGAAGGCCGGATCGCCGCCCGCCTGCACCACCCGAACGCCATCTCGGTCTTCGACGTCGCCGACGAGGACGGCCAGCCGTGGCTGGTGATGGAATACATGAACGCGCCCAGCCTGGCGAGCCGCCTCAACCTCGACGGCACCCTCCCGCCGCTGAAGGTCGCCGAACTCGGTGCCCAGGCTGCCGCCGCGCTGGCCGCCGCGCACGACGCCGGAATCGTGCACCGCGATGTGAAACCGGCGAACATCCTGGTGGGTGACGACGGCACGGTGAAGATCACCGATTTCGGGATCTCCCGGGCCACCGGCGATGTCACCGTCACCGCGACCGGGTTCCTGGCGGGCACCCCCGCCTACCTCGCCCCCGAAGTCGCGCGCGGGGAACAGCCGATCCCCTCCTCGGACGTCTTCGCGCTCGGGTCCACGCTCTACCACGCGGTCACCGGACGGCCACCCTTCGGCGACGGCGACAACCCGTTGGCGGTCCTGCACGCGGTCGCCGGCGGCCAGGTCGAACCGCCGGAAGGCGTGGGTGCACTGGGTCCGGTGGTGATGCGGCTGCTGGAGACCGAGGTCGCGAAACGGCCCACCATGGACGAGGCGCGGGTCATGCTCGAAGAAGTGGCCGCCGGCCGCGCGCCGGAACCGGTCGACACCGCGCCGTCCGCCACGACGAAGGTTCTGCCGCCGACGCTTGCCGCGACGACCGCAATCCCGTCGTCCGAGGTGACCCCCGGAACGCGGCCGGTGGCTCCCGCACCGGCTTTCCGCGACCCCGGGCAGCCGCCGAACGCCGGTCCCGCCCCCGCGCCGGTCGCCCCCGCGGCGCCGCTCCCGGCCGCCGGTCGCGCTTCGGGAACCCGGACCAGAACGGCCGTCCTGGCCGGTGCCGCGGCATTGCTCCTGGTAGTCGTGGCGGGTCTGGTGCTGGCGAATATCGGTAGCGGTGACGAGAGCGCCGCCGGGACATCCGAAACCAGCCAGGCGACCGTCCCCGAGCCGACCGGAGAACCGGCGGGCGAGCCCGGCGAACAGTCGTCGACCACGAGTGCCGCACCCACGACGACCACCACCGAATCCGGTCCGCCGTCGGCCGCGCGGGTGGAACAGTTCGTCCGCGGCTATTACGGGCTGCTACCCGGCAACCCCGCCGCTGCCTGGTCGCAGTTGTCGCCCGAATACCAGGCAACCACCGGGGGATACGCGGACTACACCGGTTTCTGGTCGACGATCAGTGCGGTCAGCATCGGCTCGGTCAGCCAGTCCGGCGACGGTAGCGCGGTCGCGACGGTCACCTACACGATGCGCGACGGGTCGGTGCAGTCGGAGAGCCGATCGTTCCGGGTGGCACCCAACGGCGGACAGCTGGTGATCACTGCCTCGCAGGTGCTGTGACCCTGATCGAACGGGTTTGCCGATAGGTCCCGGCCGGGGTTACCGTCGCCCGGAGCCTCCGGGTTTCCGCCGCATCCGGCACCGGGGCCGGGTTCGATCCACCGTGACGAAAGGTCCGCGCATATGGCCCAGCTCGCCGGGGTGCTCTGGGATATGGACGGCACCCTGCTCGATTCGGAGAAGCTGTGGGATATCGGCGTCCGCGAGCTGGCCCGGGAACTCGGCCGGGAGATGACCCAGGAGGTCAGGCACGCACTCATCGGGGCCTCGGGCGCCAACGCGCTGCGGATCATGTTCACCGAACTGGGACTCGACCCACATCCCGAAGCCGTCGAGTCGGCCGGGGTGTTCCTGGAGCAGCGGGTCACCGAACTCATGACCGGCCCGATTCCGTGGCGGCCGGGCGCGGTGGAGGCGCTGGAGATGGTCCGCGCGGCGGGATTGCCGTGCGCGCTGGTGACCAACACCAAGCGCTCGCTCACCGAACTGGCCCTGGAAACGCTGGGCCGGGACCGGTTCGACGTCTCGGTCTGCGGCGACGAGGTACCGCACGGTAAGCCGGACCCGGCCGTCTATCTCCGTGCGGCGGAACTGTTGAGCCTGGACCCGCGCGACTGTGTGGCGGTGGAGGATTCGGTCACCGGTGTGGCGGCCGCCGCCGCTGCGGGCTGCGGAGTCCTCGTCGTGCCGTGCGAGATCCCGGTCCCGCTCGACCCGGCTCGCACTCATCGCGAAACCCTCATCGGGCTGACCCGTGACGACCTCGAACTGTGCCTGTCGACCCGGCTCCGGCACGCCGAGTCCCGCACCTGCTGATTGTGTTGTTCGCGCCGCGTCCGTCGTCCCCCGGTGCGGGCCCGCCTTCTTCAGGGCCTGAGCCCGGCGGCGCCGGGCGGGTCGGCCGCCGGCATCAGGACCCGCCGATGGTGGCGATGGAATCCGTGCTCGGTGGTCGAGGGTGACAGGGGCTGGGAAACGGTGGGGTACGACAATGTTTTGCCGCGAATAGTGTTGCGAATCAACAAAACCGGACGGTCCGTGACCGGGCTCACGGGCCTTCTCCCGCATTCTCCGGGCGTGTCGCGCATCCGGCGATAACAATATGGCCATGGCCGCCACGGTGACCTTGGACGAGATCGTCGACACTTCCCGCTATCCGCTCGCCGAACCCGATACACCCGGGTGGCATACCGCGGTCGCGGCGGCTCGGGCCGATCTCGCGGAGGACGGCTGCACCGTACTGCGCGAATTCATCCGGCCGGAGCTGCACGCACTGCTGGCGGAGCAGGGCGAGCGGATGGCGCCGCACGCCTACTACCGCACCGAGCGGGTCAATGCCTACAACATCCCGCTCGATACCGAACTGCCCGCGGACCATCCGGGCCGGATCATCTTCGAACGCGGTAACGCCTTCGTCCCGCGCGACCGGATCCCGGCCGAGGCGCTGATCCACCGGCTCTACACCGATGCCACCTTCCAGCGGTTCCTGGCGGCCTGCTTCGGGCGGGCGCAGTTGCACGAATTCGCCGACCCGCTGGCCGGTCTCGTGCTGAACGTGGTGGCGCCGGGCAATGCCCACCCGTGGCATTTCGACACCAACGAATTCACCGTCAGCATGCTCACAACGGCACCGGAGTCCGGGGGCGTGTTCGAGTACTGCCCGAATATCCGCTCGCCGCGTACCGAGAACCTGGGCGACGTCCACGAAGTCCTGACCGGTACCGGCGAACGTTTCGTCCGGCGGCTGACGTTGCGCCCCGGCGACCTCCAGCTTTTCCAGGGAAGATTCTCGCTGCACCGGGTGTCACCGGTGCAGGGCGCAGCCCCTCGGCATACGGCGATCTTCGCCTACAGTGACCGCCCCGGTGTCATCGGCACCGTGGAACGCACCCGCCAATTGTTCGGGCGGGTGCTCCCGGATCATCACGCGGCGGCGGACGCCGTCCGGGGTGACCGGCTGCTCGATTGATCACCGCACACGATCGAGTGGGTACCGCCCTACCGAGAGGAACACAACGTGCCAGTGCCGTTGCACACCACCGGGAAAGCATCCTTCGACGATATCTACTCGAGACCCGACCCCCGCGACTACTATCTGCGCATGTCCGAACTGGACTACCGCATACCGGAACTGGCGAAACCGCATCTGCGGGCACAGATCCTGGAATACCAGGTGGCGACGAATACCCCGCCCACCGTGCTCGATATCGGGTGCTCCTACGGGGTGAACGCCGCACTGCTGCGGCTGGACACCGGCCTCGCGGAACTGACCAGGTCCTATGCCGAACCCGGGCTGAGTACGGAGGATCTCATCGCCCGGGACCGCGACCGCATCCGTGCCGCCGACGCTCTGCAGGGCGTCCGGTTCGTCGGGATGGATGCCTCCGGACCGGCCCTGGACTACGCGCGGGCGGCAGCGCTGCTGGATGCCGTCGTACACGCCGACCTGGAAGCCGCGGAACCCACCGACGAGCAGCGCGCGATCCTGGCGCAAGCCGATCTGGTGATCTCGACCGGTTGTATCGGCTACGTCACCGAGAAGACGATCGTCCGGATCGCGACCGCCCATCCCGGGCGCCGGCCCTGGATGGCACACTTCGTCTTGCGTATGTACGGTTTCGGTCCGATCGAGGCGGAACTGGATGCCCTGGGTTATCGCACCGAGCGGATGCCCGGCGAATTCGCCCAGCGCCGGTTCGCCTCCGACGCCGAACGTGAACAGGTCCTGGAAAACCTCGCCACCGGCGGCGTCGACCCCACCGGCTTGGAGGACCAGGGCTGGTTGTATGCCAATCTCTATGTGTCGCGGCCGATTTCATAGCCCTGGCACACAGGGTTCTGCCCGCCGAGTACTACCGACCCGAACCGGAGAGACGACTTGACCGAACGCACCTTTGCCGCCGAAGACCAACTGCCCAGGGTTCCGTTGCCGACCCTGGAGGACAGCTGCGCCCGCTTCGTGCAGTGGTGTACCCCCTTGCTGACCCCGGCGGAACTGGCAGCCACCGAGGACGCCGTGGCCGATCTGCTGCGGCCCGGCGGCGCGGGTGAGGTTCTGCACGCCGCCCTGCGCGAATACGACGAGACGCCGGGCGTGGGCAGCTGGCTGGACCGGTTCTGGCCGTCCCGCTACCTGGGCCGGCGCGACCGGATCGCGTTGAACGCGAATTTCTTCTTCCTGTTCCGCGACGACACCGCGCTGGCCGCATCCACCGCGGCGGGTCAGGCGGAACGGGCGGCGGGCCTTGTCGCGGCCGCCGTCGACTACAAGCTGGCGCTCGACCAGGAGGAGATCCCGCCGGTCACCCAGCGCGGGCAGCAACTGTCGATGTGGCAGAACAAGTACCTGTTCTCCGAGACCCGGATCCCCGGCGTCGAACAGGACACCGTGCGGGTGCCCTACAGCGACGACTGGCCGGGCCCGTCCGATGCCCGCCACATCCTGGTCCTGCACCGCGGCAGCATGTTCCGGATGGATGTGCTGGGTCCCGACGGCGACCCGTACGCCTTCGAGGACCTCGTCGGCGGTCTGCGCACGATCCTGAAATCCGCCACCGAGCCCGCGCCCGCGGGAACCTCGGTCGGGCACCTGACCACCGCCGCGCGCGCCGACTGGGCCCGCGCGCGTGCCGAACTGCTGACCGATCCGCACAACGCCGCGGCGCTCGACACGATCGAGACCGCGCTGTTCAGCGTCTGCCTCGAGGATTTCGCCCCCCGCGACGAACTGCACGCCTGCGACACCCTGCTGCACGGGGACAGCGCCAACCGCTGGTTCGACAAATCGGTGTCGTTCATCGTCTTCGCCGACGGCCAGACCGGCATCAATATCGAGCACTGCGGGCTGGACGGGACGACGGTGCTGTCCTTCGTCGACACCCTGCTGGCGACCCCGGTGACCGGGCATACCGAACGATCGGGGGCGCGGGACCAGGGGCTGCCGCCCGTCGAACAGATCGAATTCCGGCTCGACGACGACCAGAAGGCCGCGGTGGTGGCCGCGGGTGCGGCGTTCGCGCAGTACGCCGCCGACAACGCCACCACCACGGTGTCGTTCGACGATTTCGGTACCACCCGGGCCAAACAACTCGGCATCTCGCCGGACGCGTTCGCCCAGCTCAGCTACCAGCTGGCCCATCGCCGCAGCAAAGGCCTCACCGGCGCCACCTACGAATCCATCGCGACCCGGCAGTACCGCAACGGCCGCACCGAGGCGATGCGGGTGATCACCCCGGAGATGGTCGTCTTCGTCGATACGATGCTCGACCCCGGCGCCGATACCGCCGCGAAACTCGCCGCGACCCGGGCCGCCGCCGGTGCGCACGTGGCCCGTGCCAAACAGTGCCAATCCGGAGAGGCGCCGGAGCAGCATCTGTGGGAACTCGAATGGATCCAGCGCCGCCGCGGCGCCGAACTCGGCGTCACCGACCCCATCCCGCTGTACAGCAGCCCCGGGTGGACCGTCCTGCGCGACGACTACCTCAGCACAAGCTCGGCGCCGTCGGTGAACATCCGCTACTTCGGTTTCGGCTCCACCAGCCCGAAATGCATCGGAATCGCCTACGTGCTGCTGCCGGACCGGTGGAACCTCTACCTGGCCACCCCGGCCGCGGTGGCCGGCGAGATGTACACCTTCGCCGACCACCTGCGCACCGCGGTCGCCGAACTCGAGGCGCTGCTCGCCGAGCAGTAGATCGCCGGGCCCGAGTGAGTGCCACGGCACAGTGGTGCGCACTCGGGCACAGGCACGGCGCGCGGGTCTGAAACAATGATCCGCCGTGAAGACTTTCGAGGCCCTGTTCGCCGAGCTCCAGGATCGCGCAGCCACCCGGCCCGCCGGGTCGGGTACCGTCGCCGCACTGGACGCGGGCGTCCATACCCAGGGCAAGAAGGTGCTGGAGGAGGCCGGTGAGGTGTGGCTGGCCGCCGAACACGAGGGCGACGAGGCGCTGGCCGAGGAGATCTCCCAGCTCCTCTACTGGGTGCAGGTGCTGATGGTGGGCCGCGGGCTGCGGCTGGAGGACGTCTACCGACATCTGTAGACGCCCCGATCCCTTCCCTCGAAGCCGAAAGGACCAGCCATCATGCTGCGCGTCGCAGTACCCAACAAGGGCGCACTCTCCGAATCCGCCGTCGCCATCCTCACCGAGGCCGGCTATCGCAAACGCACCGACTCCCGCGATCTCACCGTGCTCGATTTGGCCAACCAGGTGGAGTTCTTCTTCCTGCGGCCCAAGGACATCGCCATCTACGTCGGATCCGGGGAACTCGACCTCGGCATCACCGGCCGTGATCTCGCCCTGGACTCCGGAGCCCCGGTGGCCGAGCGGCTCTCGCTCGGATTCGGCGGTTCCACCTTCCGCTACGCGGCCCCGCAGGGCCGGGAATGGACGGTGCAGGATCTGCAGGACAAGCGGATCGCCACCTCCTACCCGAACCTGGTGCTGGCCGATCTGGCCCGCCGCGGGATCGAAGCCGAGGTGATCCGCCTCGACGGCGCCGTGGAGATCTCCATCCAGCTCGGCGTCGCCGACGCCATCGCCGATGTGGTGGGCTCCGGCCGCACCCTGCGCCAGCACAACCTGGTGGCGTTCGGGGATTCGCTGTGCGATTCGGAAGCGGTGCTGATCGAACAAGAGGGCGCCGACCGGGACGACCGGGCGCGTAACCAGCTGATAGCCCGGGTCAAGGGCGTGGTGTTCGCTCAGCAGTACCTGATGCTCGATTACGACTGCCCGAAGAGCCTGCTCGACCGTGCCGCGCAGATCACCCCCGGCCTGGAATCGCCCACCGTCGCGCCGTTGGCCGACCCCGATTGGGTGGCCGTCCGCGCGCTGGTCCCGCGTAAACAGGGCAACGAACTGATGGACCGGCTGGCCGAACTCGGCGCCCGCGCCATCCTCGCCACCGACATCCGCTCCTGCCGCGCCTTCTGAATCTTTTTGCGCCGCCTCCGGCGGCGCGGGGTTCGGCCCCCCTTGGTCCCTGCGTTCGGCCCCGCGATACTCGCGCCTTCGGCGCATTGTCTCGCCGGGGCTGAACGCAGGGACGGGCCGAACCCTCCAAATGCCTCGCTGAACTCGGCGCCGCCGTGGTTGCGTTTTATTTTCGGGGTTGTGAGCACACCAAATGCCTCGCTGAACTCGGCGCCGCCGTGGTTGCGTTTGATTTCGGGGTTATGGGCCGTGCAAGGGTCTCGCTGGGCTCGGCGCTGCCGTGGTTGTGTTGGGTTTGGGGGTAATGGCTGTGTGAGTGCCTCGCCGGACTCGGCGCCGTGATGGCGTTCGGCGCGGGTCAGGCGTCGTGCGAGTGGCTTGCTGGGTTCGGCGCCGCCGTGGTCCCGTTATTTCCGGGATGATGTTCGCCGAACTGGAGGCCGATGCCGGGCGTGTTCGGACCGGTTGGGCGCGACTCCGTATACGAGGGGTGTGGGCGAGGACTCAATCGGATACCGATTCGGCGAAGGTTTCGGCGTCGGTTTCGGCGCCGGGCGCGCCGGCGCCGGGGCGGCCGGGGTACGGGGGCGGGGTTCCGTCGAATGCCGGGCACAGCTTTTTGTAGGTGCAGTAATCACACAGCCAACCCCGATTCGGCGGAAAATCTCCGGTATCGGCGGCGGCGCGCACCGCATCCCACAGAGCCATGAGGGTGCGTTCGAAACGCAGCAGTTCGGATTCCTCGGGCGCGTAGGTGAGCAGTTGCGCGTCGGCCAGGTAGACCAGGCGGAGCTGGGCCGGCACCACCGCGCGCAGGCGCAGCAGCATGAGAGCGTAGAACTTCAGCTGGAACAGGGCGCGCGTCTCCTGGTTGGGGCCGGGTGCACGCCCGGTTTTGTAGTCCACCACGCGCAGTTCGCCGGTGGGCGCCACATCGATGCGGTCGACGAATCCACGCAGCGGGGTGCCGTCGGTGAGTTCGACCTCCAGCCGGGTCTCGCAGGACTCCGGCTCGAAGCGCCTCGGGTCTTCCAGCCGGTAGTAGCCGCGCACCAGGGCACGAACCTCCTCGAGGAAGGTTTCGAGGGCGCCGTCGCCCTCGACCAGGGCCGCCGCCTCCGGCTGGGCGGCGACCACGCGCTCCCAGGCGGGGCCGGTGAGCGCCAGCGCCTGCTCCGGTCCGCGCTCGGTGGCCGGCAGTGCGTAGAGATCTTCCAGGACGGCGTGCACCACGGTGCCGCGGACCGCCTGCCGGGTGGGCGGCTCCGGGATCCGGTCGATGGCGCGGAGCCGGTATTTCAGCGGGCACTGTTTGAAATCCGCTGCCCGCGAAGGCGACAGCGCCGGGCGGGCGGGCCGGGGCGCGACGTCGGGATCGTGACTCGCCGGGGGAGTGCTCGGTGGCGCTGACATACCTGGCAGGCTATCCGTCGGCACCGACACGGTGCCCACGCGAGCGTGCGGTACCGACTCCGCGCGTATTCGCGCGCAGGACATCGCGGAACGGAGATCCATGACGGCCAGACGGACCGGGCCATTCGTCGTCGGCGACCGAGTGCAGCTGACCGACGCCAAGGGCAGGTTGTACACGGTGCTGCTGGAACCGGGTAAACAGTTCCACACCCATCGCGGCGCGATCGACCACGACCAGCTGATCGGTGCCGAGGAGGGCACGCTCGCGCACTCCAACAACGGCACCCCGTACCTGGCATTGCGCCCGCTGCTGACCGATTACGTGATGTCCATGCCGCGCGGGGCGGCGGTGATCTACCCCAAGGACGCGGCCCAGATCGTGCACGAGGGCGATGTCTTCCCGGGCGCCCGCGTGCTCGAGGCGGGTGCCGGGTCGGGTGCGCTGACCTGTTCGCTGCTGCGGGCGGTCGGCCCGGAGGGCGCGGTGGTGTCCTACGAGATCCGCGAGGACCATGCCGAGCACGCCGTCCGCAATGTGGAGCGGTTCTTCGGCGAACGCCCTGCGAACTGGGAGCTGACGGTCGCGGATGTGGCGGAATACGCCGGCGAGCAGGTGGACCGGGTGGTGCTGGACATGCTGGCCCCCTGGGACGCGCTACCGGCTGTTTCGCGGGCGCTGGTGCCCGGTGGGGTGCTGATGGTCTACGTGGCGACCGTGACCCAGCTGTCGCGGATCGTGGAAGCGCTGCGCGAGCAGCAGTGCTGGACCGAGCCGCGGTCCTGGGAGTCCATGGTGCGCGGCTGGCATGTGGTGGGCCTGGCGGTGCGGCCGGAGCACCGGATGCAGGGGCATACGGCGTTCCTGGTGAGCGCACGGCGGCTGGCCGAGGGTGTGGTCACCCCGAAACCGCAGCGCCGGCCGTCGAAGGGCTGACCGGGCCCTCTATCAGCTGAGACAGGGCGCTCGCTATCAGCCGAGGCAGGCGCGCTCGCGGCGGAGTGTGGCACTCCACCGCGAGCGCGGTCGGACGGCCGGAGAGACGTCCCCCGGCCGCCTTCGCGACTGCTGCCGTCCGGGTTTCTGCCCGTACGCGGTGCTGTACCCGTCAGACGTGCGCGCAGGGGATCTGCGCGAAACCGAGCAGAACGCAGGCGCCGGCGTCGGACAGTTTCCAGGTGTCGTCCTGGTGCTGCCAGGTCATCGGCATGGGCGGGGCGCCGTGACCGGTGGGGCTGGTGATGGTGGTCTGTGCGGTGGCCGTCTCGCCGTCGACCGTGACGTCGGCGACCTGGTAAGTGATACCCCGGTAGGTCTGCAGCTTCGCATTGAGCTGTTCGAGCAGGTCACGCCGTTTCTCGCCGTCGACGATCAGGTTCACCTTGTCGTCCACGGAGACGTCCGGATTTGTGATCTGCTCGAGGTTGGACTGTAGGCTCTGCGCCGTGGGCGCGTCCGCGGTATCGCCGTGGTCGTGCCCGTCGCCGTGGTCGTGCGCGGACTCGCCGGTGGTGGCCGCGACGCTACTGGTGGCGGCGGTGCCGGTGTCGTCGTCGGATCCGCAGGCCGTCAGTCCCAGCGCCAGGGCGCCGGCCGCGACTGCCGCCGCCGCGACGCGGGACAGCCGGAGTGTCCGTGCGGGAAGGTGCATAGCTGGCAACCTTTCGGCTAGTCGGTGGGGATCCCCACCGATCGAGGGTTAGGGCAGGCTAACATGGTCTGACCAGCATGATGGTCGCGGGCCAGATGTGATCACCACGAAATCATGTCGGACAGCGCAAACGGGTCGCGCCCGGTAGCGTTGATAGACCGGGACTGGGAGGAGCAGCACATGAGCCCCATCGAGAATTCGGATTCGGCGGCCTGGAGAGAACTCGAGGCAGTACGCGCCGAAGCGGCTGCACTCCGGAGGCAACTCGCCGATTCACCGGATCGCTCACGGGAATTGGAAGCCCGTATCGATTCGCTGACCATTCGCAACACCAAGCTGATGGATACCCTGAAGGAAGCGCGGCAGCAACTCGTCGCGTTGCGTGAGGAGGTCGACCGGCTCGGTCAGCCCCCCAGCGGTTACGGGATTCTGATCGGTGTCTACGAGGATCAGACCGTCGACGTGTTCACCTCCGGCCGCAAGATGCGCCTTACTTGCTCGCCGAACATCGATACGTCCACCCTCGCCTACGGCCAGACGGTCCGGCTGAACGAGGCACTGACGGTCGTGGAGGCGGGCACATTCGATTCCATCGGTGAGATCGGCACCTTGCGCGAGGTCCTCGACGGCGGCCGCCGCGCCCTGGTCGTCGGCCATGCCGACGAGGAACGGGTGGTGTGGCTGTCCGGTCCGCTGTCGAGACTCGCCGAAGCCGACGATCTGGACGATCCGGATTCCCCGATCCGCAAATTGCGGCCGGGGGATTCCCTGCTGGTCGATACCAAGGCCGGGTTCGCGTTCGAACGCATCCCCAAGGCCGAGGTCGAGGATCTGGTGCTGGAAGAGGTGCCCGATGTCGGCTACAACGACATCGGCGGCCTGGGCCGGCAGATCGAGCAGATCCGCGACGCCGTGGAGCTGCCGTTCCTGCACAAGGATCTGTTCCGCGAGTACGCTCTGCGGCCACCCAAGGGCGTTCTGCTCTACGGCCCGCCGGGCTGCGGTAAGACGCTGATCGCGAAAGCGGTGGCCAACTCGCTGGCGAAGAAGATCGCCGAGGCGCGTGGTGAGGATGCCAAGGAAGCGAAGTCGTACTTCCTGAACATCAAGGGCCCCGAGCTGCTGAACAAGTTCGTCGGTGAGACCGAGCGTCATATCCGGATCATCTTCCAGCGGGCCCGCGAGAAGGCGTCCGAGGGCACCCCGGTGATCGTGTTCTTCGACGAGATGGATTCGATCTTCCGTACCCGCGGATCCGGTGTCTCCTCCGATGTGGAGACCACCGTGGTGCCGCAGTTGCTCAGCGAAATCGACGGTGTGGAAGGACTGGAGAACGTCATCGTCATCGGCGCCTCCAACCGCGAGGATATGATCGACCCCGCGATCCTGCGGCCCGGTCGCCTGGACGTGAAGATCAAGATCGAGCGGCCGGACGCCGAATCCGCACAGGACATCTTCTCCAAGTACCTCACCGAGCATCTGCCGCTGCATGCCGACGATCTCGCCGAGTTCAACGGCGACAAGGTGGCCTGCATCCGCGCGATGATCGAGCGGGTGGTGGACCGGATGTACGCCGAGAGCGAGGACAACCGCTTCCTGGAGGTCACCTACGCCAACGGCGACAAGGAAGTTCTGTACTTCAAGGACTTCAACTCCGGCGCCATGATCCAGAACATCGTGGACCGGTCCAAGAAGTACGCCATCAAAGCGGTTCTGGACACCGGTAATCCGGGTCTGCGGATCCAGCATCTCTACGATTCGATCGTGGACGAGTTCTCCGAGAACGAGGACCTGCCCAACACCACGAATCCCGATGACTGGGCCCGTATCTCGGGTAAGAAGGGCGAGCGGATCGTCTACATCCGCACGCTGGTCACGGGTAAGAACGCCAGCGCGAGCCGGGCGATCGACACCGAATCCAACACCGGCCAGTACCTGTAACGGCACCGCGAACAGGGCCGCGCTCCCAAGGGGGCGCGGCTCTTGGCCGCCGCCGTGACGCGAAACAGTGCTCGCGCCGGTCGACGGGAGTGTCCGGCGGTTACGCTCGCGGTATGAGTACTCCGGAAACCGAGATCTGGCACAACCCCCGCTGCACCAAGAGCCGGGCGGCGCTGGCGCATCTGGATGCCGCCGGCACCGAGTATTCGGTCCGCCGGTACCTGGACGATCCGCCCAGCGCCGAGGAGTTGCGGGCCGTCTTGGACCGGCTCGGCGCCGAACCCTGGGAGATCACCCGCACGGGGGAGGACATCGCCAAGGAACTCGGTATGTCCGGCTGGGGTCGTACCGCCGCGGACCGGGAGCGCTGGATCGCCGCACTCGCCGAACATCCCCGGTTGATCCAGCGTCCCATCGTGTTCACCGCAGACGGGCGCGCGGTCGTGGCCCGTGACGAGGATGCTCTCCGTTTGCTGGATTGAGGCATCCCCGTTTGCTGAAGCGTAACGCCGACCCGCACCCGTGAGATCAACCGGAACGGCCCGTGGCGCGGCCGTCGCCGTTCTGCTCGGCCGACCCGATGGACGGGACGGCCGCGTATCCGCGGTGCGGCCGTTCGTGCGGTCGCGCACCGTACCCCGGCCGTCGCGGGCGGTAGTGTCGCCTCATGAAAGTTGAACTGCGGCACAACCCGTCGTCCACCGTGGCACGTTGTGTGCTGGCGGGCGGGGAACCGGTTCGCGTCGAAACCGGCGCCATGGTGGCGCATTCGGCCGGAGTGACGCTCGAAGCCAAGGCCGAGGGCGGGATCCTGGCCGGGCTCAAACGTTCGGTGCTTTCGGGCGAATCGTTCTTCGTCTCCACCTTCACCGCACCCGCGAACGGTGGCTGGGTCGATGTGGCGCCCTCGCTGCCCGGCGATATGCTCGCGCTCCCCATTGCCCCGGACCGGCCGTACTTCATCAGTCGCGGCGGCTGGATCGCGAATTCGGCGGGCGTTCGGGTGGAAAGCCAGTGGGGCGGATTTGCGAACCTCTTCGGCGGTGAAGGCGGATTCGGTCTTCGTGCGGAGGGGCAGGGTGAGGTGGTCGTGGGGGTTTTCGGTGCGATCGATACGTTCGATCTGGCGCCCGGCGAGCAGGTGAGCATCGATACCGGTCATGTGGTGGCCTACGACCTCACGATGCAGTTCACCATCCGCCGGGCGGTATCGGGACGCTCTCTGCAATCGCTGAAATCGGGCGAGGGTCTGGTTTTCGATTTCACCGGTCCCGGGCGGGTGCTGCTGCAAACCCGCAATCCGCGGGCCTTCGCCTCCTGGACGGCGTCGGTTTCCTCCGGCTAGGTCCGGTACCACGACCCCACCGCCCGGCGCGACCGTCAGCTTTGTCCACGGACCACCGCGTAACGGAGGCAGGCGAATTCACCGTTGGCTGCCAGTTCGGTCATCCGCAGTTCCAGTTCGCGCGGCAGGAGCGGGGCACCGGCGCCCAGGGTCACCGGGGCGATGGAGACGATGATCTCGTCCAGCAGGCCGTGATCGGCGAACGTGGCCGCGAGTTCACCGCCGCCCACGATCCAGAGATCTTTTCCGGCGGCCACGTCGGTCATCTCCTTGTGCAACGCGGGGATCTCCGCGCTGGTGAAACGGATATCGGCATCGGTTCGACGCGGGAACTCGCGGTGGGTGCACACCCAGCTGGGCACCGTGTACGGCCAGGGCTGCGTGCCCTCGTTGTCGAGTATCCATCGGTAGGTGTTGGCGCCCATGGCGATCGCGCCGACACCGGCGAGGAACTCGGTGAAGCCCATAGGACCGGATTCGTCGGATTCCCGGGACAGCAACCAGGCGAGCGAATGATCGGTGGTGGCGATATAGCCGTCCAGGCTGGCCGCCGTGTTGTACACGGTGCGGGGGGAGGTCTGCGGGGTGAGCAATTCAGTCTCGCTTTCGTAGCCACTCGATCGGGTCGCCCCAGCCGACGGTGTCGTCCTCGGGCGAGTCGTCGTGGATCCAGTACCGCACCTGCTGGCGGCGATATGCGGAATAAGTGAGCACATGGGCGATCACGCTGCCGAGCACGAAGCTCTCCGGTGGATCGCACAGGGCGTCGATCAGGGTGTCGCCCCAGCCGCTGCGGCGATCGATCTCGCGGATGGTGTCCAGCCAGCGCGGGCCCACTACGTCGAGACGGGCCGACAGCGCCGGGATATCGTCGCCGCCGTGGTCGGGTGTATCGGCACCGTCGATCGAGGCGAGCCACGATTCCTTGGTCCGGATCAGATGGTCGAGCACAGTGGCGACCGAATTTTCCGGCCCGTCCCACGGTAGAACGGTCCCCGCACCGGCCCGGGGACGCCGGTACTGCTCCTCGCTCAGGCCCGTGGCCGCTTTCAGCAGGAGCCGCGTGTCGTCGAGATCGTGGTGCAGCAGCAGCGCGGTCGGGTCCATATCGGAGCGTCCCTTCGGTTCCCCCTCGACCCACAGCGACATGGGCGGATGGAAATGTATCCCGTTCGCCGCCGGCAGCCATCGTGGCGCCCGGCCGGTCGGTGGGGGAGTCGCGCTCGGGGGATGGCCGAAGGCGCGGGTGAATGCCCGGCTGAAGCCCTCCACCGTGTCGTATCCCGCGGCGAACGCCACTTCGGTGACGGAATCGCCCGTGCCGAGCTGCCAGCAGGCACGTTCCAGGAGTACGCGCCGCCGCAGGCTCACCGGCGATTCGCCGGTACCGCGGCTGAACTGCCGGGCGAAATGGAACGGCGAGGAGAAGGCGCCGGCGGCCATCTGGCCGAGGGTCGCGTTGTCCTCGTCGAGAACGGCGTCCAGGAGTTCGCGGAGTCGGTCACGTCGGGTGGTCACGGAGAAATTCTGGCTGCACGGCCTCGGATCCGCTTGACCGATCTTGCGCAGTCGCCGCTCAGCGGCTGTGTCGCTCTGCCGCTCAGGCCCTGTGTGGCTCTCCCGCTCAGCGGCTGTGTGGCTCTGCCGCTCAGCGGCTGCGTCGCTCCAGCCCTTTGCGGTCGTAGGTGAAGGTGGCGACCGCACCGAGGACCAAGCCGATGGCGAGGCCGAGCAGGCTCATCCAGACCCCGCGCGCCAGTCCGGGATTGCCGTGGGCATCGAAGTACAGGATGGCCCGGACACCGAGATAGATCTGGTGCATGGGTTCGAACGCCGCCAACCACGCCATGTACCGCGGGGTGGCCTCCAGCGGGATGGTCGCGCCGGCCGAGGGCAGGCCGAGGACGATGAACAGCACCAGATTGATCAGCAGACCCGCCGAGCCGAACGTCGCCAGGATCGACAAGGCGGTCACGCCCACGGCGACGATCGCCAGCGTGCTGAACAGGAACAGTGCCGGACCGTGGTCGAGCGGCATATCCAGCAGGTTCGCGATCCCCAGGAATATGCCCGAGACAACCGGCGCGGTCACCGCGATCACCCCCCATTTCAGCAGGAGCGTGCGGAACCGGGAATGCGGCGCCGTGGGGTGGTGCACGAACCACGGTCCGTATTCGGTGGGAATGAAGCCGAGCGCCGAATCCACCATCGTGTGCACGATCATGGCCCCGGTGAACCCGGCCAGTACCACCAGCAAGGTATAGAAGAACGCCGACAAGCCGCGGCCCGTCCCGTCCGGCAGCGGCCGGTAGGGCTCGGTGAGGACCTCGATCGGGTCGGCCAGCATCAGGCGCGACGCACCGCTGAGTTCGGTACCGCCGGCGGGCGCCGAGCCGAGTTCGGCGTCGACCGCCGCGGTCAGCTGCTTACCGACCTCGGTCTCCACCTGCGTGAGGGCCTCGTCGGCCACGATCTGCACGATCTGCGTCGCGTAGGTGCCGGTGCGTGGATTGGTGACCACGGTGATCACCGGGCGTTCGATATCGCCGGGAACCACCGCCCCGGCGCCGAGGATCGAGAGTCGCTTGGACAGGTCGCTGGGCAGCACGATCGCGCCGTAGACCTCGCCGTTGCCGAGCAATCGCTGCGCCTCGGCGATACCGGTGACGCGCAGATCGATCTTGTCCGCCGGAACCCGTTCGGTCAGGGCGCCGGTGATCTGGTCGCCGATGTTGATCGGGGTGCCGTCGCGCATATCGCCGTCGTCCTGGTTCACCAGCGCGACCGGGAAGTCGTGCAAGTTCTTCTCCGGGTCGATCACGTAGCCGAGGTACATGGTCGCCAGCAGCGTCATCAGTGCTGTGATCACCAGAATCGGTCCGAGCCATACCCGCCACGCGGTCCTGCGCCGGTCCGGTGTCCCGTCGGCCCGGACCGTGGACGCGTTCGGGGCGTCCGGATCGCCGGCGGTGCCGTTCGGCTCCATCCCGTACTCCCTTCGGCTGCGAGCGACCGTCCACGGGGCCTGCGGCCGGTCGGTTTCCGCTCAGGATCATCGTGGCAGTCACGCGGCAAGTACAGTCCGAGCCGCCCAGTGTGTCGGACAACTCGATCTCGCTTTCTCGTGCCCGAATTCACTGGACCGCCGGGTGTGTCGCGGCCGGGGGACGGCGTGCGGGAATGCGTATGAGCCGTTTCGGCGGGTGGAACGACGCGCCTTGTTTGCTGTCCGCCGCGTCGTTCAGCCGACGCGCACGCAAGCCGATCGCGCGGGGCCGAACCATCGGTCGAGGGCGGCGCGCAGGCCGGTATCGGTGGAACCGTCTGTCGCCCAGGCGATATAGCCGTCCGGCCGGACCAGCAGGGCGGTCGCCTCCGTACCGGACGTGGTGGCGGTGACGATCGAGAGGTCGTCCCCGCTGCCCACGGTGCCGGCGATTCCGGCCCCGAGATCCAGCAGCAGCGGCCGGGCGCCGTGCATGAAATCGGCGAGCCGCCGCGTGCCGTCCGCGGTCTCCAGGGCGAGATCGGGAACCAGCCGCCCCGACAGGGGATGGTCGTCACCGACGTCGTAGCGCACATCCGAACCGGCGAGCAGATGTCCGATATGCCCGGCGACCTCGGGGATGCCGAGCAACTCGGCGAACAGTTCGCGCAACGCGGTCACCTCCGGGCCCGGCGCCAGCAGCGCGGTCTGCGACAGGCTGTGCAGGATGACCCGTTCCGCTACCGGTCGCCGTTCGCTTTCGTAGGTGTCGAGCAGGCCCGCGGGCGCCGTACCCCGCAGATAAGCGGCCAGTTTCCAGCCCAGGTTGATCGCGTCCTGGAGGCCGAGGTTCAACCCGGGCCCGCCGATCGCCGAATGGACGTGGGCGGCATCGCCGAGCAGCAGGACCCGGCCCTTCCGGTACCGGTCGGCCAGCCGGGTGTTCTGGTCGACGATGCGTCGCAGCGCATGCGGTCCGGGTCCGGCCGGCGGTTGCATCGGCAGCTCGGCGCCGAGTACGCGGCGGACACTGTCCCGCAGTTCGCCGAAGGTCATCGGGGTATCCGGCGCGACCGGCGCGGCATCGTATTCCAGCACGCTCACCAGCGGTTTACCGGGAATCAGTTCGGCGAATACGAACATGCCGCCGCTCTCGATCCGGTTGTGCCCGAAGTGGAAACTGCCGGCGCCCGGGATCTCGAGACCCCCGTCGGGTGTGCGGAGTTCGGCCGGGATCTCGGCGTGACCGAGCCGGCTGATGCGGTCGCCTGTGGTGACGCCGGAGAACCCGATGCCGAGCTTCTTGCGCACCGCGCTCCGGCCGCCGTCCGCGGCGACCAGGATCCGGGTGGCCGCTCGATAGCTGCCACCGGAGTGGGTCACCGTCGCGACGACCGTCTCGCCGGATTCGGTGAAATCGTCGAGGCGGTGTCCCCAGCGCACCTCCACGCCGAGTTCGCGGGCGCGGTCGGCGAGCAGACGCACCAGCACCGGCTGCGGAACGGGCAGGCCGTACAGCGGATTCTCCGGTACCTCCGCGAGTTCCAACGCCATACCGGCGAAGATGTAGCGGGGCGCGGGCTCCGGATGTGCGGGCTCGGCGGGAAAGCCGAGGCGCTCGAGTTCCGCGGCGAACCCCGGATACAGTCCGCGCATATCGAGCAGTCGCACCACCTGGCCCACGAGCCCGTTGGCCTTGGGTTCGTCGCTCGGCCCGGGCAGTGGGTCGACGACGACCGGGCGGATCCCGCCGAGGGCGAGTTCGCAGGCGAGCATCAGCCCGTTGGGACCGGCGCCGGCGATGAGCACATCGTGCTCGGTTTCCTGAAGTCTGTTTTCGGACATGCTGGGACAACCTTTTCGGTTCGGGTTTTCGTGGTTCCGGGCACCAGGCGCCGCGTGCTGCGGGCAGGCGGCGGCCCGCCTACGGCTCGTAGACGTCGGGAATTCGTGGACGGGCGAGGATCTAGTGGTTCGGCGTGGGGAATCCCTGGAACAGTTGCGTCAGGGCGTCGCGCAATACGGTCGTGACCGGTTCGGGCGGATCGGAATGGGAATAGGCGTCGAGCGCGACCAGGTACACGGCGTGGACACCGGCCGCCACCAGCTTCGGATACAGGTCGGTGGGCGCGGTACCGGTGCGCTGGGCGATCGCGACCACGAGATCGTCGCCGATCGCTTTCGCCGCGGCGGCCTGCATTTCGGGAGCCGCCTGGAGTTTGCGGGTTTCGGCGAGCATGGCCGGGGTGGGCGGACCGCCGGCGCCGTCCTCGCGCAGTGGTTCGATGAGGGCTTCGGTGAGCGCGGTCCACAGTGGCTCGCCGGCCGGCCGGGTGAGCAGGAGTCCGGCGCTGCGGCGGAGTCGTTCGATATGCCGATAGGCGAGGGCCTCGTATTTCCCGGCGAAGTAGTTGTTGAACGTCCGCACCGAGACCCCGGCGCGTTCGGCGATGTCCTCGCGGACCACGTTGTCGAGGCCGCGCTCGAACATCAGCTCGAGCGCGGCGTCGCTGAGCGCCTTGCGGGTGTCGCGTTTCTTGCGTTCCCGGAGTCCGAGGTTCGGTTCGGTCATGGCTCCAGGGTGTCATAAAGTTGCCCGATAGGCAATATTGCTCAATGGGAAAGTTTTGGGTAGGGCGGTGATGCCCGCCCACCGGCCGGAGGGCGGCCAGGTCAAGCGTCCGGCCGGGCGCGGACGAGGCGCCGGTAGCTGGTGTGCCACAGCCATTCCACCGGTCCTCGCTCGAAGCGGCGCAGCCAGCAGTGCGCGAATACCGCGATCACTGCGACCACCACCAGATAGGTCGCGACGGTGAACGGGACCCGGGCATCCGGAGCGAACCATGCGGCCAGCCCGAAGCCCCAGCCGTAGCAGATGATCGACGCGACCAGGTTCTGCAGGATGTAGCAGCTGAGCGCGGTCCGGCCGATCTCCGACAGTCGGCGGCCGGCGAAACCTGTCCGGGGCCGGCGCAGGTAGAACTCGGCGACCAGGGCGAGGATCGCCAGCGAGACCAGTGGCGCGATCGCGTAACGGGTCACCAGGACCCAATCGCCGCCGCCGAAGACGCCGAGCAACAGGTCGGTCGGCGCGGCGATACCGAAACCGGCGACCAGCAACCGCCGGCGCAGCCGGGCGCCGGCCGGTGCGAATACGCCCGCATGGAAGAGCCGGGCGCCGGCCAGGAACAACGCGATCGACAGCGGCAGGATGAGGATCGGTTCGAACCGGAACAGTCCGGCGTTCTCGAGCCGGAACAGCACCAGATCCCAGAACGACCCGTCGGCATACGGGTTGGGTGACAGCGGCCGGCTCGCGGACCCGTTGCCGGACCCCGCCGTCACGAGGCTCAGGGCATAGACCCCGATCATCGTGAGGTGCAGGCACAGCATGCCGAACAGCCAGCGGCCCTGCGCCCGTGGACTGCGGCCGAGCAGGAACGCCACGATCAGGGCGGTCACCGCGTATCCCATGAGCACGTCGAACTCGGCGATCAGCAGGAAATTGAGCAGGCCGTCGACGAACAGCAGCGCCGCCCGCCACGGGTATCCACCGGGCCAGCGCCGGCCGCCGCGGTGGGCCGAGGCCTGCTGGACGGCCAGGCCGATACCGAACATGACGGTCAGCAGCCCCAGGAACTTCCCCTGGGCGAGCTGCTGGAGCACCTTCTCCGCCCACATCCAGCCGTCCTCGGGTGCGGTGACGAGCCGGTTCAGGTAACCGACCATGCCCTCCGGGTCGGTGAGTATCCAGATATTGGTGCCGAGGGTGCCGAGAATGGCGATTCCGCGCAGCACGTCCAGCGCCACCAGCCGGGTGGGGCGGGGCGGTGAACCGGCCGGCACGGAATCGGCTGCGGTACTGGTCATATCCCGAGCATGCGGGCGGCGGGCGGCAGTGGTCATCCGCCGGAAGTACGACCCGGGGGATGATTCGGTGAGCGGCCCGGGCGCCGATCGCGTGCCGAATACGGATTGTCGCCTACGCTCGAAGCCATGCAGCGCATCATCGGTATCGAGGTCGAGTACGGGATATCCACGCCTACCGAACCGTCGGCCAACCCGATCCTCACCTCTACCCAGGCGGTACTGGCATACGCCGCGGCCGAGGGGGTGCCCCGCGCCAAGCGCACCCGGTGGGACTACGAGGTGGAATCACCGCTGCGCGATGCCCGCGGTTTCGATCTGAGCCGGATGAACGGCCCCGCGCCGGTGATCGACGCCGACGAGGTCGGTGCGGCCAATATGATCCTGACCAACGGTGCCCGGCTCTACGTCGACCACGCCCATCCCGAATATTCCGCCCCCGAGGTCACCGACCCGATGGACGCGGTGATCTGGGACAAGGCCGGGGAACGAGTGATGGAAGCCGCCGCCCGGCACGCCTCCAGCGTCCCCGGCGCGCCCCGGATGCAGTTGTACAAGAACAATGTCGACGGTAAGGGCGCCTCCTACGGCACCCACGAGAACTATCTGATGAGCCGGGAGACTCCGTTCAACGCGGTCATTCTCGGGCTCACCCCGTTCTTCGTCTCCCGCCAGGTGATCTGCGGGTCGGGGCGGGTCGGGATCGGGCAGTCCGGGGACAACCCCGGGTTCCAGTTGTCCCAGCGCTCGGATTACATCGAGGTCGAGGTGGGTCTGGAGACCACCCTCAAACGCGGCATCATCAACACCCGCGACGAACCGCACGCCGACGCCGACAAATACCGCCGGTTGCATGTCATCATCGGCGACGCGAACCTGGCCGAGATGTCGACCTATCTGAAGGTCGGCACCACCGCGCTCGTGCTCGACCTCATCGAATCGGGCGCCGACCTGTCCGATATGCAGCTGGCCCGCCCGGTTACGGCGGTGCACACCCTCAGCCACGATCCCACCCTGCGGGCGAAGGTCGCGCTGGCCGACGGCCGCGAGCTCACCGGCCTCGAGATCCAGCGCCTCTATCACGAACGCGTCGCCAAGTTCGTCGAGGTCCAGGGCAACGACGACGCACGCGTACGGGATGTTCTCGACAACTGGTCGATGATCCTGGACAGACTCGAACGCGACCCGATGGAATGCGCCGATCTGCTCGACTGGCCCGCCAAACTCCGCCTGCTGGAGGGGATGCGCAGCCGGGAAGGGCTGGGCTGGGCCGCACCGAAACTGCATCTGATGGATCTGCAGTATTCCGATGTACGCCTGGACAAGGGCCTCTACAACCGGCTCGTGGCGCGCGGCTCGATGAAACGGCTGGTCACCGAGCAGCAGGTACTGGATGCGATGACCAAGCCGCCCACCGATACCCGGGCCTATTTCCGCGGCGAATGCCTGCGCCGGTTCGGCGCCGATATCGCGGCCGCGAGCTGGGACTCGGTGATCTTCGATCTGGGTGGCGACTCCCTCGTCCGCATCCCCACGCTCGAACCCCGGCGCGGGACCAAAGCGCATGTGGGTGAGCTCCTCGACGGTGTGGATACCGCGGCTGACCTGGTGCAAAAGCTCACCGCCTGAGTACCCCGCACGGCCGGTGCGCGGGGTTCGGGCGGCGAAGGTGGGACGTAATCCGACTACGTGTCGGCCCGGCTGGGTAGTGTTGAAGGACGAGCACACGAGGCTGCTCACGATTCGTCCGGTGCGCACCAGCGCCCGGTCGGTGGAAACAGAGGAGGTCGGCTGCGATGGCACAAGAGCAGACCAAACGCGCCGGGGGCGGCGATGACGACGAAGGCGTCGACGGCGTAGACGCCGCCGGTCAGGAACGGCGCGAGAAGCTGGCGGAGGACACCGACGACCTGCTCGACGAGATCGACGATGTGCTCGAAGAGAACGCCGAAGACTTCGTTCGCGCCTACGTGCAGAAAGGTGGCCAGTGACCGCAGGTGACCCCTCGCGTCTCCATCTGGGGTACGCCCTGTCATCCTTTTCCGAACATCTGCGCCAGAACGCGCCGGACCTGTTGCCGAACAACAGATTCGACGCACTGAGCCAGCCCACCGCCGCCGGAAATCCCGGCGGCGGTGCCGCGGGGGATATCGCGCCGCACGGGACGACCGTGGTCGCGGTGTCCTATCGCGGCGGGGTCCTGATCGCCGGCGACCGGCGCTCCACCCAGGGCAACCTGCTGGCGGGCCGCGATGTGGAGAAGGTCCATATCACCGATACCTTCTCGGCGACCGGTATCGCCGGGACCGTGGGCATGGCCATCGAACTGGTGCGCTTGTTCGCGGTGGAGCTCGAGCACTACGAGAAGATCGAGGGTGTTTCGCTCACCTTCGACGGTAAGGCCAACAAGCTCTCGAAGATGGTGCGCGACAACTTGCCGGCCGCCATGCAGGGGCTGGCCGTGGTGCCACTGCTGGTCGGTTTCGATCAGCAGGCCACGGATCCGGACCGGGCCGGGCGCATCGTCTCCTACGACGTGGTGGGTGGGCGCAGCGAGGAGCGCTTCGGTTTCACCGCCGTGGGCTCCGGCTCCATGTTCGCCCGCACCTCGTTGAAGAAGCTGTACAACAAGGGGATCGACGCCGATCGGGCATTGCGGATCGCGATCGAATCCCTGGTGGATGCCGCCGATGACGACACCGCCACCGGCGGGCCCGATCTGCTGCGCGGAATCTATCCCACGGCGATCCTCATCGATGCCGACGGCGCGGTCGAGGTGGCCGAATCCCGGCTGGAGGAGATCGCCCGCGGTATCGCCGCCGACCGCGAGGCCGCCGAGGAAGGGAGCGCACGGGCATGACCCTGCCGCTGTATGCGTCCGCCGAACAGATCATGCGCGACAAGACCGAACTTGCGCGCAAAGGTATCGGCCGCGGCCGCAGTGTTGTCGTACTCGCCTACGACGAGGGCATCGTCTTCGTCGCGGAGAACCCGTCGGCCACGCTGCACAAGGTCAGTGAGCTGTACGACCGCACCGGATTCGCCGCCGTCGGCAAGTACAACGAATTCGAAAGCCTGCGCCGCGCCGGGATCCTGCAGGCCGATCTGCGGGGCTACCAGTACGACCGCCGCGATGTCAGCGGCCGCGCCCTGGCCAACGCCTACGCACAGGCCCTCGGATCGATCTTCACCGATCAGCTCAAGCCCTACGAGGTGGAGATCTGCGTCGCCGAGGTGAGCTACCCCGAGCAGGAACCGGAATCGGTGCTCTACCGGATCACCTTCGACGGTTCGATCGTCGACGAGCGCGAATACGTGGTGATGGGCGGTACCACCGAGCCGATCGTCGCGGCGCTGAAGGAGTCCTACCGGCCGGGTCTGGATCTCACGGGAGCCATCCGGGTCGCGGTGGAGGCCCTGCAGGCGACCGAGGGCACGGACAAGGAGAAACGGACGCTGGGCTTCGGTTCGCTGGAAGTCGCGACCCTGGAGCGGGCCCGCCCCCGCCGCGCGTTCCGCCGGATCGGCCGCCCCGCGCTCGAAGAGCTGCTGGGCTCGTCGGGATCTGTGGGCGGAGCCGGTTCCGACGAGCGGGAGACCGGCGGAAACCCGGACTGAGTGGCCGGCCCCGGCCACGGGGCGAGGTGCTTTTCGTGGGCCGTGCACCGGCGTCGACGGTGCACGGCCCCGTCTGTCGATTGCGATCGCCGGCGGCGGATGGGCCGGTCCGGCAAGCCGGAGGTCTCCGGCTTCCGCCGTGTCCGGTCCCCGCGGCCGCGACCGCGGCCCGCGCCGTGCTCGGCGTGTGGAGCCGAGGGGCCGCCCAGCGCGGGCGGGCCTGCGCCGATCGTTTGCCGCCGACCCCCTGACGGGGCCCGGCCGGCTTTCCCGTCAGCGAAGTTCCGAGCGGCTCACAAACTCTGTTCGGTGTGTGGGTTGCGACGGTCATATGCGGGTTCGTGCGGGGCCCTCGCCGGGTCCGTATCCGATCGCGCCCGGGCTCCGGGTGCCCAGTGGGCGAACGATCGACGGACCAATCGTTGCCAAGCCGTATACATCGGGTTTTCCGCTCCGACCCGCAGGAATCATTCCGCGCTGTAACCTCGATAGTGTGCAGCGACGAATTATGGGGATCGAGACCGAATTCGGTGTGACGTGCACCTTCCACGGGCACCGTAGGCTCAGCCCCGACGAGGTGGCCCGGTATCTCTTCCGCCGGGTGGTGTCCTGGGGGCGCAGTTCCAACGTATTCCTCCGCAACGGCGCCCGGCTCTACCTCGACGTCGGTTCGCATCCGGAGTACGCCACCGCCGAATGCGACAGCCTGGTCCAGCTGGTCACCCACGACCGGGCCGGGGAACGAGTACTGGAGGAACTGCTCATCGACGCCGAGCAGCGCCTCGCGGAGGAGGGTATCGGCGGGGATATCTACCTGTTCAAGAACAACACCGATTCGGCCGGCAACTCCTACGGTTGCCATGAGAACTTCCTGGTCGTACGGGCCGGCGAGTTCTCCCGGATCTCCGATGTACTGCTGCCGTTCCTGGTTACCCGGCAGTTGATCTGCGGTGCCGGGAAGGTGCTGCAGACCCCGAAGGCGGCCACCTACTGCCTGTCGCAGCGGGCCGAGCACATCTGGGAGGGCGTCTCCTCGGCGACCACCCGCTCCCGCCCGATCATCAACACCCGCGACGAACCGCATGCCGACGCCGAGAAGTACCGGCGCCTGCATGTGATCGTGGGCGATTCGAATATGGCCGAACCCACCACCATGCTCAAGGTCGGGACGGCCGCGCTGGTACTGGAGATGATCGAGGCCGGGGTGTCGTTCCGCGATTTCGCGCTCGACAATCCGATTCGGGCCATCCGCGAGGTCAGCCACGATCTCACCGGCCGCCGGCCGGTGCGCCTGGCGGGCGGCCGGCAGGCCAGTGCCCTCGATATCCAGCGCGAGTACTACGCCCGCGCCGTCGAGCATCTGCGCAACCGTGAGCGGGATCCGCAGGTGGACCAGGTGGTGGATCTGTGGGGGCGCACGCTGGACGCGGTGGAGTCGCAGGATTTCGCCAAGGTCGACACCGAGATCGACTGGGTGATCAAGCGCAAACTGTTCCAGCGCTATCAGGAGCGGTACGGGATGGAACTGTCCGACCCGAAGATCGCCCAGCTGGATCTGGCCTACCACGACATCAAACGCGGTCGCGGTGTGTTCGACCTGCTGCAGCGCAAGGGCCTGGCCAAACGGATCACCGAGGACGACGCGGTCGATGCCGCCGTCGACACCCCGCCGCAGACCACCCGCGCGAAACTCCGCGGTGATTTCATCACCGCCGCGCAGGCCGCGGGCCGGGATTTCACGGTCGACTGGGTGCATCTCAAGTTGAACGACCAAGCCCAGCGCACGGTGCTGTGCAAGGACCCGTTCCGTTCGGTCGACGAACGAGTGGACCGCCTGATCGCCTCGATGTGAGGTAGCGGCGCCCGGCGGCGCGCGGTTTATGGCGCCGTCGCGGGCCGTGGAGCCGAAGACTCCATTACGCTGTGTCGGGTGGCGATATCCAAGGTCGAGCGCCTGATGAATCTGGTCATCGCGCTACTGTCGACCCGGCAGTTCCTGACTGCGGAGCGGATCCGGGAAAGCGTCGCGGGGTACGAGGAGTGCGCCAGCGACGAGGCGTTCAGCCGGATGTTCGAGCGGGACAAGAACGAGCTCCGCGATCTCGGCATCCCGCTGGAGGTGGGTGCCTCGGGCCGGTTCTCCACGGTGGAGGGCTACCGCATCAACCGGGATGCCTACGAACTCCCCGATATCGACCTGACCAGCGAAGAATCGGCGGCGGTCGCGGTCGCGTTGCAGATGTGGGAATCACCCGAGCTCGCGTCGGCGGCCGCGGGTGCCCTGCTGAAGTTGCGGGCCGCCGGGATCCATGTGGAAACCGATACCGCGTTCGCCGCCATACCTGCCGTACCGGCGCGGACGCGGGGGTCCGAACCGGTGCTGGGCAAGCTGCTGGCCGCCATCGACGCGGGGCAGGCGGTGCGGTTCGAACATCGCGGGGCCAGCAATGCGCCGTTCCTGATGCGTGATGTGGAGCCGTGGGGCGTGGTGACACTGCGTGGCCGGTGGTATCTGGTGGGCCACGACCGCGACCGCGATGCCGTCCGGACCTTCCGGCTCTCCCGGATCGGCGACGAGATCACCCCGTACGGCCCGCGCAATGCGGTGCGCCCGCCGGCGGGCACCGATCTGCGCCAGATCGTCGCGAATGTCACCGGCACCGCACCCGTCACCGGATCGGCGACGGTGTGGGTGGCGCAGGGCCGGGGTCGCGACCTGCGCCGCATCGGTGATGTGGTCGGGACCCGGAGCTTCGGGGGCCGGCCCGGCAGCGTGCTGGAGGTGCCGATCCGGTCGCAGCAATGGCTGGCCCGCCTGATCACCGGGCTGGGCCCGGACGCGCTGGTACTCGAACCCGCGGAGCTACGCGCCGATGTGGTGGCACGGCTACGGTCGGTTTTCGATCGGACCGGGGTGCCGCTGTGAGTACCCGTTTGTCCGCGCGACTGTCGCGCCTGCTGAACATGGTCCCGTATTTCGTCGCCAATCCCGGTATCAGTGCCGCGGAGGCGGCCGCGGATCTGGGTGTCACCACCAAACAGCTCATGGCCGATCTGAACCAGCTGTGGATGTGCGGGCTGCCGGGCTACGGGCCGGGCGATCTGATCGACCTGTCGTTCTCGGAGGAGAGCGTGCAGGTCACCTTCACCGCCGGGATCGAACGCCCGCTGCGGCTGACGTCGATCGAGGCCACCGCCGTGCTGGTGGCGCTGCGGTCGATCGTGGACCTGCCGGGCATGGTGGACCCGACGGCCGCGCATTCGGCGATCGCCAAGCTCGAGGCCGCCATCTCCGGTGGTGCGCCCGCCGCCCCGGCGGCCGGCCCGCCGGCCGAAGCGCCCGCCGTCACCACGGTCCGTTCCGCGGTCGCGGCGAGCCGGGCAGTGCGCCTGGAGTACTACTCGGCCAGCCGTGATGTGGTCTCGACCCGGGTGGTGGACCCCATCCGCATCGTGGCGGTGGACGACAACAGTTATCTGCAGGCGTGGTGCCGGGAGGCCGAGGGCGTGCGGCTGTTCCGGTTCGACCGGATCGAATCCGCGGAGGAACTCGGTGAACCGTCCCGCCCGCCGCAGGAGGCGCGGGCCGGCGATGCGGGGCTGGATCTGTTCCAGGACGATCCCGCGGTGCCACTGGCCCGGCTGCTGATCGCGGCCGATTACGGCTGGGTACTCGACCAGTACCCGATGCACCGGACGGCGGTGCATGCGGACGGCAGCCTGGAGGCCACGATGCGTTTCGCCACCCTCGATTGGATGGCGCGGCTGGTGCTCGGATTCGGCTCCGGGGTCACCGTGCTGGGCCCGCCGGAGCTGGTGGCGGCGGTCCGGGACCGGTCGGAAGCCGCACTGGCGGCTTATCAGGGCGCCGGGTTGGACGACTAGCTCGTCGCGGCGGCGCCGGGATATCTGCCGCGGAGGCGGCGCGCGGGTGAACATTCGCCGGGAAACAGGTGTGACGTGGCTGTGAGTGCCCCGCTCGGGTTCGGCGCCGCCATTACGGCAGGTAGCATCGGAAAGACCACAGTTTTGGGAGGTAACCACAATGGGCTCTATGAGCATCTGGCACTGGGTGATCGTCGCGGCGGTGTTCGTGGTGTTCTTCGGCGCCAAGCGGATGCCCGAAGCGGCCCGCGGGCTCGGCCGTTCGCTGCGGATCTTCAAGAGCGAGGTGAGCGAGATGCACAACGACGGTAAGTCCGGGAACACCCCTGCCGCCGCACCCGCTCCGGAACTGCCGGCGGGCCGGGAGACCACCACCCCGGCCACCGAGACCCGGAGCGAGTCGAAAACGCTCTGAGGCCGCTCTCCGCGGGCTCGGGTACCTGCCCGGCCCGGTGACGACGGCTGTCCACCCGGCGCTGCCGACCGGGCACCGGCTTCTCTGCCGTGCGGTGAACGCGGGGGCGGGTCCGGTGTCGCAGGCCGTGCGGAGCGAGGCTCGCTGATACGAGGGCAACCATACCTATGCGAATTCCGTTCGACCCCCGGCGCAGCAAACGGCGCACGAATCCCGACGGCACGATGTCACTGGTCGAGCATCTGCGGGAGCTGCGCACCCGGCTGCTGATCTCGCTGGCGGCCATTGTCGTCACGACGATCGTGGGCTTCCTGTGGTACGCGCATTCGTTCCTCGGTCTGGAGAGCCTCGGCGAGATCCTGCGCGGGCCCTACTGCGACCTTCCCGATTCGGCGCGGGCCTCGTTGTCCCCGGACGGGGAGTGCCGGCTGCTGGCGACCGCGCCGTTCGAACAGTTCATGCTGCGGTTGAAGGTCGGTATGACGGCCGGGGTGGTCATGGCCTGCCCGGTCTGGCTGTATCAGCTGTGGGCGTTCATCACCCCGGGCCTGTACCCGAAGGAACGCAGATACGCGGTCGGTTTCGTGACCTCGGGTTCGGTGCTGTTCGTGGTCGGCGCGATCCTCGCCTACTGGGTTATCGCGCATGCCCTGAGCTTCCTGCTCAGCATCGGCGACAATGTGCAGATCACCGCGCTGAGCGGTTCGCAGTACTTCAGTTTCATCATTCAGCTGCTGATCATCTTCGGAGTCAGTTTCGAGACACCGCTGCTGATCATCGGCCTCAACCTGCTCGGAATCCTCACCTACGAACGGTTGAAGGCCTGGCGGCGCGGCATCATCTTCGGCCTGTTCGTCTTCGCGGCCGTCGTGACACCGCAGGACCCGTTCTCGATGCTGGCGCTGGCGCTGGCGCTCACCGTGCTGTTCGAGGTGGCGGTGCAGTTCGCCCGGATCAACGACAAACGCCGGGCCAAACGCGCCGAACAGGAAATGGGTGCCGTCGACGACGAGCATGCCTCGCAGATCGGGGCACCGGCTCCGGTGGATCCGGCTGCCCCGATCACCGCGGCGGACCCGATACGTGCACCCCGCACCGCCGATTCCGCGGCGGACTATTCGGACACGCTCTGAGGCTGTGCCCGGATCGGTCGCGACCGGCGGATTTTATCGGCGCGACCGGTGTCGGATTCCTCCATTAGTCTCGGGTACGTGACATCGAACGCGTCGCTGACCGCCGAACTCTCCCGGTTCGCCGCCGAGCTGACATTCGAGCTGGATCCGTTCCAGCGCCAAGCGTGTACCGCCCTGGAAAACGGCCACGGGGTGCTGGTCTGCGCGCCGACGGGAGCCGGGAAAACCGTGGTCGGGGAGTTCGCGGTCCATCTGGCGCTCGCCTCCGGCGGCAAATGTTTCTACACCACGCCGATCAAGGCGCTGTCGAACCAGAAGTTCGCGGACCTCACCGAGCGGTACGGCCGGGGCGCGGTGGGCCTGCTCACCGGCGATCAGTCGATCAATCCGGATGCCCAGGTGGTGGTGATGACCACCGAGGTGCTGCGGAACATGATCTACGCCTCCTCGGACGCGCTGCGGGCGCTGTCGTATGTGGTGATGGACGAGGTGCACTATCTGGCCGACCGGTTCCGCGGCGCGGTATGGGAAGAGGTCATCCTGCATCTCCCGGCCGAGGTGCGGCTGGTGAGCCTGTCGGCGACCGTCTCGAACGCCGAAGAGTTCGGCGCCTGGATGGAAACCGTGCGCGGCGATACCGCCGTGGTGGTGGACGAGACCCGGCCGGTGCCGCTGTGGCAGCACGTGATGGTGGGCCGCCGGATGTTCGACCTGTTCGACAGCGAATCCTCCGACCAGCGGGTGCTCGTCGATTCCGACCTGGTCCGCTACATCAAACAGCGGGAGGCCGCCGACCGGATGGAGGGCTGGGGCGGTGGTCCGCGCGGCCGGGGCGGTCCGCGGCGGTTCTTCCGCCCGCTGCCGCGGCCGGAGGTGCTGGCCCGGCTCGACGAGGAAGGGCTGCTGCCCGCCATCACCTTCATCTTCAGCCGGGCCGGATGTGACGGCGCGCTGGCGCAGTGCCTGCGGTCCGGCCTGGATCTGGGTGGTGCCGCCGACCCGGAGGTGGTCGACGCGATCATCGAGAAGCACACCGGCGAGCTGCCGCGCGCGGATCTGGAAGTGCTCGGCTACTGGGAGTGGCGGGAGGCGCTGCACCGGGGCTTGGCGGCCCATCATGCCGGGATGTTGCCCGCCTTCCGGCACACGGTCGAGGAACTGTTCGTCAAGGGGCTCGTCCGCGCGGTATTCGCCACCGAAACCCTGGCCCTCGGGATCAATATGCCCGCGCGCACGGTGGTGCTCGAGCGGCTGGTCAAATTCAACGGCGAAACCCATGCCGAACTCACCCCGGGGGAGTACACGCAGCTCACCGGGCGTGCGGGGCGACGCGGGATCGACGTGGAAGGGCATGCCGTGGTGCTGTGGCAGCCCGAGGTGGATACCAGCGCGGTCGCGGGCCTGGCCTCCACGCGCACGTATCCGCTGCGCAGCTCCTTCAAACCCGGCTACAACATGTCGATCAACCTGATCGACCGGCTCGGCGCCGATGAGGCCCGGTTGCTGCTGGAGCGGTCGTTCGCGCAGTTCCAGGCCGACCGATCGGTGGTGGGCCTGGTCCGCGGGATCGAACGCAACGAAGCGCAGCTGCGCAAACTCGCCACGCAACTCGGCGGCGAGGATGGTGATTTCCTCGAATACTTCGCCCTGCGGGAGCGGATCAAACAGCGCGAACGCCGGCTCACCCAGCAGACCCGTACCGACCGGCGCACGGCGGGGGTCGCGGCGCTCACGGAACTGCGGCGCGGCGATGTAGTCGCCATCGGTGCCGGGCGCCGGGCCGGCCTCGCCGTGATCCTCGAACCCGATGCCACGCCCGGCGATCCGCGGCCGCTCGTACTCACCGAGGACAAATGGGCGGGCCGGGTATCGGTCGCCGATTTCCCGGTACCGGCCGAACCGCTGGGCCGGATGCGGCTACCGCGCCGGGTCGACCATCGCACCGCGCGTACCCGCCGTGACCTGGCCTCGGCGTTGCGCAGCACCGGAATCACCGCGCCCAGCCGCGCACGTCGCGACAAACGCGCCCGCGGGGCGGACGATCCCGAACTGGCGACCCTGCGGCGGACGCTGCGCGCGCATCCCGCCCATTCCCGGCCCGACCGGGAGCAGCTGGCCCGGGTGGGCGAGCGCTACAACCGGGTGCGGCGGGAGACCGAGGCGATGCGGCAGAAGGTCGCGACCACCACGAATTCGCTGGCCCGTACCTTCGACCGGATCGTCGGGTTGCTGGCGGAACGCGGGTTCGTCCACGACGGGGAGGTCACCGCGGACGGGCGGCGGCTGGCCCGGATCTACGCCGAAAGCGATCTGCTGGTGGCCGAATGCCTGCGGCAGGGGCTGTGGCGCGGGCTGGGGCCGGCCGAGCTGGCCGCGGTCGTCTCCATTCTGGTGTACGAATCGCGTTCGGAAGGCGGCTATCTCGGCGCCACCGGCCCCACCGCGCCGATCCGCCGGGCGGTGGCCGACACCATCGCGGAGTGGTCGAAACTGCGTAATGACGAGGCCGAGCACCGGCTGGCACCGACTCGGGAACCGGACCTCGGATTCGTCGGCGGTATCTACAAATGGGCGCGCGGTGACGCCCTGGTCGATGCGATGCTCGCGGGTGGCGATCAGGGCACGCCGCTCTCGGCGGGGGATTTCGTGCGCTGGTGCCGGCAGGTTATCGATCTGCTCGATCAGATCCACTCCACCGCAGACGATACCGAGGTCGCGGCCACCGCGGCCAAGGCCGTGAAGGCGATCCGGCGCGGTGTCGTCGCGGTGGACGCGGCATGAGCGAGTCAGGCCCGGAGGCGGTAGCGGAGCGTAACCACGGAGGGCCCTCGCTCGTGCCCGATGGATACAGCATGAGCGAGTCAGGCCCGGAGGCGGTAGCGGAGCGTAACCACGCAGGGCCCTCGCTCATGCCACGGTAGGCAGAGCGTGAGACCATCGATTGTGATTTGATTTCAACCGCACGCGGGGGGCTACCGTGTGTTCGACAATGCGAGTGGAGGCAACCAGATGAGCGGGCCGCACGGACCGAACGACGCCCCGGGGCCGGGGGAGGGACGTAACGATCCCACCCAGGTCTGGGGTGGCCAGCAGCCGCCCGGCGCGGCGCCGCAGTGGGGGAACCAGCCGCCCGCACAGCCCCCGAACGACCCGCAGCAGACGGCGGCCACCCAGAAATGGGGTGGCGATCAGGGCGGCCAGCAGTGGCAACCGGCCGCGCCGCAGCAACAGCAGCAGTGGAGCCAGCCGCAGCCGCAACCGCAGCAGCCGCAGCAATGGGGTGATCAGACCCAGCAGCAGTGGGGTCAGCAGCCCCCGCCGCAGCAATGGGGGGAGCCGTCCCAGCAGCAGTGGGGCGATCCGAACCAGCAGCAACAGCAGCAGCAGTGGAGCCAGCCGCAGCCGCAAGCTCAGCAGCCCCAGCCGCAGCAGTGGGGTCAGCAGCCGCAGGCGCAGTCGGGTCAGTGGGGGCAGCCGTCCCAGCAGCAGTGGGGTGCGCAGCCGCAGCCGCAGCAGTCCGGCGGCGGTAAAAAGACCGGCCTGATCGTCGGGCTGGCACTGCTGGGCGTGGTGGTCGTGGCCGGTGTCGTGGTGGCGATCCTGATGCTGACCGCCAAGGACGAACTCGATCAGGCCGCGGTGCAGACCGGGGTGACGAAGGTTCTCGAGGAGTCCTACGGGATCGAGGACGTCAAAGATGTCTCCTGCCCCGCGGGCCAGGAGGTCGCGGTGGACGCGACGTTCACCTGTGACCTCAAGGTCGGTGGCGAGGACAAGAAGGTCAACATCAAGATCACCAAGGAGGACGGGACCTACGAGGTCGGCCGCCCCAGCTGAGTTTTTGGCTGTGTTTTCGGCGCGCTGGCGCGCGCGGGGGTTCGGCCCCCTTGGTCCCTGCGTTCAGCCCGCGATACTCGCGGCTGCGCCGCATCGTCTCGCGGTCTGAACGCAGGGACGGGCCCGAACCCTGTAGATGCCTCGTTGGACACGGCGCCGCCGTGGTTGCGTTTAGTTCCGGGGTTGTGGGCGGTGCGAGTGCCTCGTTGGGCTCGGGGTCGCTGTGGTTGCGTTCTATTTCGGGGTTTGCGCCCACTGAGTGCCTCGTTGGGCTCGGCGCCGCCGTGGTTGCCTTCGGTTCGGGGTTGCAGGTGCCTCGGCGCCGCGATGTTGCGTTCGGTTTCGGGGTTATGGGTCGCTTGGTGCCTCGCTGAACTCGGCGCCTGGCCCTGGTCCATGATCTTGCAGACCGGCGGACGCCGTGGTTGCCTTCGATTCCGGGATAGTTGGCCTGCTGAGGGCCCCGCCGGTTCGGCCGACGGCGTCCCGCCGGCCGAGATCAGGATCGGCCCACTGGGGCCCGCCGTCGCGGACACCGCGATGTGCGCTGGGCGCGTTCGGTGCGGAATCGGACCCGGGGGGAGACTGTCAGGCGCAGGTCGCGAGGGCGGCGACCAGCCGTTTGACGGGGCTTTCGGCGTTGTAGCGGTGGGCCAGTTCGTCCAGCGCGTCGGCGTCGGCCGGGATGGGGTGCAGGGTATCGGGGCGGGACAGGATCACATCCGCGTCGCGGACCACCCGCACGACCGGTGCCGCGGCATCCAGGTAGCCGGCGGCGGCGCGCAGTTTCGCCCGGATGCCCTGGGCGAGATCGGCGCCGGGATCGTCCACGGCGGCGCGTAGGGCTTCCAGCGAGCCGAACCTGCTGATCAGCGTTGCCGCCGTTTTCTCCCCGATTCCGGCCGCGCCCGGCAGGCCGTCGGACGAATCGCCGCGCAGGGTCGCCATATCGGCGTAGGCGGGGCCCGCGTTTTCTTCCGGCACACCGTATTTGGCCGCCACCTCGGCGGGACCGAAGAGTTCGGCCTTGGCCAGCCCGCGGCCGGCGTACAGCACCCGCACGGGTGGTTCGGGGGTGTCGCGGACCAGCTGGAGCAGATCCCGGTCGCCACTGACCACCACCACCGGATCGGTGCGTTCGGTCGAGGCGAGGGTACCGAGTACATCGTCGGCTTCCAGCCCGGCCGCGCCGCCGGTAGCGATACCGGCCGCGGCCAGCACCTCCAGGATCATCTCGACCTGCGGCGTCAGCCGGTCCGGGACCACCTCGGCGCCGGGTTCGGCGTCGGCGGAGGTGTCCAGGCGATGCGTTTTGTAGGTCGGCACCAGGTCCACCCGGAACTGCGGCCGCCAATCGAGGTCCAGGCATACCACCAGACGGGCGGGGCGATGCCGGGTGATCAGGGCGGCCACCATATCGGTGAACCCGCGCACGGCGTTCACCGATCTGCCGTCCGGCGCGGTGATCTTGTCCGGGATGGCGTGGAAAGCCCGGAACCACAGACTCGCGCCGTCCAGCAGGAGCAGCGGACGCGGTGCGGATTCGGTCGTGTTCACCCGCCGGAATCTACCGGGCGCCACCGACCGATCCGGTGTGCCGTCCCCGAACCCGGGGTAAGTTCGAGATCATGAGTGCGCATACGGAGGCACGGTTCGCGGCCGAGGTCTACGAGCAGCGGCTGGAGCGGGCGGTACAGCTGATCCGCGCGGCGCATCTGGACGCCCTGCTCATCACTCCCGGCCCCGACCTGCGGTATCTCACCGGTTCGGCGGCGCAATCGTTCGAACGGCTCACCTGCCTGGTGATCACCGCCGATAAGGCCACGCCGTCGGTTGTCGTACCGAAACTGGAGGTGGCCGGGCTCGGGGAATCCGCGGTGGACGAACTCGGCCTGCGGGTCCTGGACTGGGTGGACGGCGTGGACCCCTACGAACTGGTGCAGTCGGCGCTGCATATCGGGTCGCGGGTGGCGGTCGCCGACGATATGCCCGCACGGCATCTGCTGCCGCTGGCGCACAGTTTCAGCGGGCTGCCCGTTTCGGCGACCCCGGTGCTGCGGGAACTGCGCATGATCAAGGATGCCGCCGAGATCGAGGCGCTGCGCCGGGCGGGCGCCGCCATCGATCGGGTTCATGCCCGGATGGGGGAATTCCTGCAGGCCGGCCGTACCGAGGCCGAGGTCGGCCGCGCCGTCACCGAGGCCATCGTCGCCGAGGGGCATACCGAGGCCGCGTTCGTCATCGTGGGCAGCGGGCCCAATGGGGCCGTACCGCACCACGAGGTGTCGGACCGGCGGATCGAGGCCGGCGATGTGGTGGTCGTCGATATCGGTGGCCCGGTGGAGCCGGGGTACTACTCGGATTCCACCCGGACCTATGTGCTCGGTGAGCCCACTCCGGAAATCGCCGCGCGCTGCGCCGAACTGGAACGCGCGCAGGCCGCGGCGGTGGCCGCCGTCCGCCCGGGTATCCCGGCCGCGGCGGTGGACGCGGCGGCCCGCGAACCGCTGGAAGCGGCCGGATTCGGTGCGGCGTTCGTGCACCGTACCGGTCACGGGATCGGCCTGTCGGTCCACGAGGAGCCGTATATCGTCGCGGGCAACGACCTGGAGCTGCGCCCCGGGATGGCGTTCAGTATCGAACCGGGAATCTACTTCCCGGGAGAATGGGGCGCCCGGATCGAGGACATCGTGGTGATCACCGAGGACGGCTGCGAATCGATGAACCAGCGCCCGCACGGTCTCACGGTGCTGCCCGCCTGACGCACATCCAGTGGGGAGCACCTGCCCACTGCACGGGGGGCTCGCACTCACGGCCGGTCGGCGGGAGGGGCCGGGGCGGTGGCGCGGCGAGATCGGTGTATCAGCCGTTCCGTAGCGCCACCCCGCACAGCACCCGCCGGACCTCGATGGCCAGGACCACGCGGGCCGGGTTCTCGCGCGGAGTGCGGTACCGCTCGGCGTAGCGGCGTTCGGCCTCCCGGACCTGCTCCGGCTCGTCCAGGACCGATACCGGGCCCTCGAGGGTCAGCCAGCGCCGCCCGTCGACCTGTCCGACCGCGGCGTAGCCCGACCGCCGGGCATTGCGGGCTTTCACCGACCCGCCACTGGTGATCACGCGGACCAGACCGGCGTCACCGTCCCAGGTGAAACCGACCGGGACGACGTGTGGGGTGCCGTCCGCCCGCAGAGTCGTGAGGGTGGCCAGATGACGCTCGGTGAGAAACTCCGCCGCTGCGGAGGTCAATTCGACAGTTGGGGTTGTCATAGGAGGACCGTAGCGTTCGGCGTGCCGGGGACGAGCACGCAGGCGGGGCGGAGCCTACATACCGGAAGCCTCGCGTGACCAGGGAAGTAGCATGCGCGAGCCGGGGCTGTGGGGTGGCAGGCAGCGTAACCCGGGCAGTCCCCGCACGCCCGATGGGCACTGTCCGGGGACTCGGCGTCTCCCGGTGCGGATCGTGCTACGCGCCGGATGACAGACTGAGCGCATGGTTGTGCGTCGTACACGAGGAATCGACCCGGGCACCGTGCTGGTGCTGGGTGGGCGCAGCGAGATCGGCCTGCAGGTGGCGCTGCGGCTGGCCCCCGGGCGGTCGGTGGTGCTGGCCGCGCGGCGCTGCGAGGAGCTGGACACCGAGACCGCGGCGCTCACCGCGGCGGGGGCGACGGCGGTGCATCCGGTTGAGTTCGACGCCGATGACACGGCGAGCCATCTCGCGCTGCTGAACAAGATCGTCGCCGACTACGGGCCGATCGGTGTCGCGGTCCTGGCGTTCGGTGTGCTGGGGGATCAGGCCCTCGCCGAAGCCGACCCCGGGCACGCGTTGTCGGTGATCCACACCGATTACGCCGCCCAGGTGAGCGTGCTGACCGTGCTGGCCAACGAGTTCCGCGCCCAGGGTAGCGGCCACCTCGTCGTCTTCAGTTCGGTCGCGGGCATCCGGGTGCGGCGCGCGAACTACGTCTACGGGTCGGCCAAAGCCGGTTTGGACGGTTTCGCCAATGGTCTGGCCGATGCGCTGCACGGGACCGGTGTGCACCTGCTGCTGGCGCGGCCCGGGTTCGTCACCGGCCGGATGACCGAGGGGATGAGCCCGGCACCGTTCGCCAGCACGCCGGACCAGGTGGCCGACGCGGTGGTCGGGGCGCTCGGCCGCCGCTCTGTTCGGGTGTGGATTCCCGGAATCCTGCGGCCGATCTTTTTCGGTATGCGCCTGCTGCCCCAGATCGTCTGGCGGCGGCTGCCGCGGTGAGCGCACGGGTGCCCCGCGAGTCACGGGTGCCCCGCGCCGACGGCCGGCTCCTCCCGATCGGTCCTCGACACGGGTGGCGCGATCCTCGGCGGTGCGGCGTCGTCCGGCCGTGGGGGGCGAGCGGCCCGAACACGGTGACCGGTGGCGGAATCGGGTTCGCCGGCCGCGGGACAGGTAGCCCGGCACGGCAACCTGCACCAGGTGACGGCTCGGCCGCCCGATGTGTTCGCAGTGCACGCGGAAGCCGGCGGCTCCGCGATGTACGCGGCGACGCCGACAGCGCTGGGGCGGGAAGGTGGCGAGGGTGAGCGCCGAACCGGCGCTGCGGTGGACCGGACCCCGAATTCCCGTGGTCGGTATCGGTGCCGACGGGTGGGCGGGCCTGCCCGAGACGGCGCGTGCGGCGCTGCGCGACTGCGCGGTAGTGCTGGGGTCGGCTCGGCAGCTGGCACTGTTACCGGAAGAGATCACCGCCGACCGGCAGACCTGGCCCTCGCCGCTGGTGCCGGCGCTGCCGGGGCTGCTCGCGGAACGGCAGGGCATCCGGCTCGGGGTACTCGCCAGCGGCGACCCCATGTACTACGGAATCGGGACCACCTTGGCGCGGCTGCTCGGACCCGGATCGCTGCGGGTGCTGCCCCAACCGTCCTCGGCATCGCTGGCCTGTGCCCGGCTCGGCTGGTCGTTGCCGGAGGTGTGCGTCGTGAGCGCGGTCGGCCGGCCGGTCCGGCGGTTGCTGCCGGAACTGGCGGAGGGGCGGCAGGTCCTCGTGCTGAGCGCCGATGCCGCGACCCCCGCCGCCGTTGTGGAACTGTTGCGGCGCAACGGTTTCGGTCCCTCGGAGGTCACGGTTCTCGAACAACTCGGGGGACCGGCCGAACGAATGGTCGCGGGCCGCGCCGCGGAGTGGGGGGAACCTCCCGGTGATCCGCTCAACATCGTCGCGATAGCGGTGCGTGGCGAACCCGGAAGGCTGCGCCTCACCCGGGTTCCGGGTCTGCCCGACGCCGCCTACACCGGTGACGGGCAGCTCACCAAGGCGGAGGTCCGGGTGCTGACCCTGGCCGCGCTGGCGCCGGCTCCCGGGGAGACACTGTGGGATATCGGCGGCGGGTCCGGCAGTATCGCCATCGAATGGTGCCGGACGCATCCGGCGTGCCGGGCGGTGACGTTCGAAACGCTGGACCGGCGCCGGGAACAGATCACCGCGAACGCGACGGAACTCGGTGTACCCGAGATCGAGGTGCGCGGGGAGGCCGTCGCCGAACTCTCCGGTGATTCCGTCCCGGGTGCTCCCGACGCGATCTTCCTCGGCGGCGGCCTCACCGTACCGGGATTGTTCGACCACTGCTGGTCGCGATTGCCCGTGGGCGGGCGGATGGTGGCCAATGCGGTGACCGCGGAATCGGAGGCGCTGCTGCTTTCGTGGTCGGCCGCGTATGGCGGAAGCCTGCGGCGGTACCAGATCTACCGGGGGGAACCATTGGGCCGATTCACCACTTGGCGGCCGCAGCTACCGGTGACGCAGTGGTCGGTGGTGAAGGAGTCCTAGCGAACGGTGTTGCGGTTCGAACGGACGAATCGGACAGCGGTAGTTCGGACAGCGGTAGTAATGTCACGAAATGTTCCGAGCACGGGTCACCGGACTCGTGCGCAACGGGGAGATTCGATAGTGAGAGACAAGCAGTTCGCCGCTCCCGTGATCATGGCGGCCGCGGCCACCGGTATCGCCGCCGGCACCGGCTTCCTGTTCCCGGGTATCGGTCTGCTGCCGGGCGCGATCATCGGCGCCGGGATCGGTCTCGCGGTCGCCAGTGGCCCGCCGCTGTTCAACTCGGCGCTCGCGTACTTCAGCGGGCAGCCCTGAGAATCCTGCTGCTGGGCGGAACCGGGGAGGCCCGGGAACTCGCCCACGTACTGTCCGGCGAGCGAGGACTCGAGATCGTGTCCTCGCTCGCCGGTCGCGTTGCCGACCCGGTCAACCCCGGCGGACAGGTGCGGGTCGGCGGCTTCGGTGGGGTCGACGGATTGCGGGACTGGCTGGCCGGCAACCGGATCGAGCTGGTCGTCGATGCCACGCACCCCTTCGCCGCGACCATGACCGAACATGCCGCACGGGCGACCGCGGATCTCGGTCTGCCCATGCTGCGGCTGAACCGTCCCGGCTGGACCGCCGGTCCCGGCGACCGCTGGCTCCGGGTACCCGATATGAATTCTGCCGCAGCGGTTTCCGCGGACACCGGAAGCCGGATTCTGCTCACCATCGGCAGACAAGGGGTCGGCGCGTTCGCCGGTTACACCAAGCCCTGGTTCCTGATCCGCGCCATCGACCCGCCCGAATCCACGCTACCGCCCCGGCATGAACTTTTGCTGGCGCGAGGGCCTTTCACCGTGGCGGCGGAAGCCGAACTCCTCGACCGCCACCGTATCGAGGTGCTGGTCACCAAGGACAGCGGCGGTGACGCCACGGCCGCCAAACTCGTCGCCGCCAGGGACAAGGGTATTCCCGTGGTGATCGTGGACCGTCCGTCCGCCCCTGCCGGTCTCGTCGAAGTCTCCTCCGTCACCGCAGTACACACCTGGGTGACCGAATACGCGGCTGCAAAAGGTAATCGCCCCGCTGAAGCGTAGTTGCCCGGCTGCCCCCGCAAAAGGCCGCCCGGATGCCTTTCGGGGCGCGGGCTTCCCGGTCCGGTTGCGTGATCGAGTGCCGCAGTTTCCGTCATGGGCCGGTTGTCCAGTAATCGAATCGGGTGACAGCGCGATCGCCGCGAAAGTGCCCGCTCTGCCCGGGCGCCGCCGCGGGGGCGACACCCTCCGCCTTCTCCGAAATCCTGAGCACACGGACTCGGCAGTACAGGTCACCCATGCCCGCCACGGAGGGCGAGAGTCCCCGATCGCGACGGTCCTCGCGCTCGGTCGGCCTCCGCCGACGTACTCCGGGCGCCGGATCAGGAGGTGAGTAGGTCCGGCAGCCGGTCGAACCATTCGAGGACCGCGCATTCGTATCCGATCCCGAATTCCAGCGTCGCGCGGGCATGCGGGGGCAGGGCCCGGGCGTTCTCGGCCCGGTAGCGGTCCAGGCGTTCCTGGTGGACCTTGCGGCTGTTGTCGATGATCGCGGACAGGTGGGCGGGGTCCAGATGGCCGCCGAAATGCAGGGTGAGCAGCAGCGGGAATCGGATGGTCTCCGCGCCCGGATCACGCGCGATCCATTCGGCGAACTCCGCGCGGCCCGCCTCGGTGATCCGGTACGGGGTGCGTTCCCGCGCACCGGTTTCGCCTTTCACCACCAGACCCGCCGCGTCCATGGTGGCCAGTTCCCGGTAGACCTGGCTCTGGGTGATGGTCCAGAAATCGCCGATCCGTTCCTGGGCCAGTGTCACCAGATCCCAGCCCGACATGGGCCCCTCGTGCAGGAAACCCAGCAGTGAGGCGGCCGTGGAGTTCAGCGGCCGCTTCCGTTTGCCGTTCACCACGTGTCCTTCCGCCGGTGTTATTCCACAGTGGAATGATATCGGATCGCGGTCTCAGCCGTGATAGCGCCGTGCGGTGTAGACACGAGGCGCGGCGGCGTCACCGACTACCGCGGTGGTCGAGGCGCCGATGATCAGCAACGTGCGCATATCCACCTCGGCGGGGTCCAGATCGCCCAATGCCACCACCCGGACCGATTCCGCCGGGCCCCCGACATCGCGGCCGAGCACCACCGGGGTGTCCGGGGCGCGGTGTTCGAGCAGGATGTCCTTCATCGACCCCACCTGCCAGGTGCGTTTGCTGGAGGCGGGGTTGTAGACCGCGATCGTCATATCCGCGGCGGCCACCGCCGCCAGGCGCCGGGCCACCACGTCCCAGGGTTTGAGCCGGTCGGACAGTGAGATGGTCGCGTAGTCGTGACCCAACGGGGCCCCGACCCGGCTGGCCACCGCGTTCGCGGCCGTCACCCCGGGCAGCACCCGCACCGGGACCTCCGCCCACTGCGGGTCGGCGGATTCCTCGAGGACAGCGGCGGCCATGGCGAACACCCCGGGATCGCCGGAGGACACCACGGCTACCCGACCGCCCCGTTTGGCGAGGTCCAGCGCCATCGCGGCGCGTTCGGACTCCACCTTGTTGTCGCTGGCGTGCCGGCGTTGTCCCGGGCTGACCGGTACGCGGTCGATGTAGGTGGTGTAACCGACGAGATCGGTCGCGGTGGCGAGTGCCGCGGTGACCTCGGGGGTGGTCCACGCGGTATCACCCGGGCCGAGACCGACGACCACCACCTCACCGGGCCCGGAGCCGGACTGCTGCGCGGGCTCGCGGAACATCGCGGCGCGCACACCGGCTGTGGTCTCCCCGCCGGGGGCGGCACCCGCTGATCCGGTGTCCTCGAGGCTCTGCTCGCCGGGACCGGTGCACTCGGACCCGGGGTTCGGCCGGCCGGGGAGCGCGGTGGTCGGTTCCGGTCCCGGGACGATGGTGATCGCGAAATACGGGACCTGCGAATCGTCTACATCGCCGGCGGCCAGGACGCGTTCGCGGCCGGTGCTGGCCCGTTCCACGTAGTAGGCGCGGTCGAGGCGCCCGGAGTCGGCGAGAGCCTTGCGGACCGCCGGGTAGGTGCGGCCCAGTTTCATGATCGCGGCCGCATCGGTGCCGGCGAGCCGGCGGGTGAGTTCGTCGGGATCCATCGTGCCGGGCAGTACGGTGAGGACCTGTTCGCCCTCCACCAGCGGAGTGCCCAGCGCCGCCGTCGCCGCGCTCACCGAGGTGATGCCCGGGATGATCTCCGCCTCGAACCGGTCGGCCAGCCGCCGGTGCATATGCATGTACGAGCTGTAGAACAGCGGGTCACCGGCGGCGAGCAGGGCCACCGAACGGCCCGCCGCCAGATGCGCGGCCAGCCGTTCGGCGGCCGCGGCGTAGAACTCGTCGATGGCGCCCTGATATCCGCCGGGGTGGTCGGTCGTCTCGGTGGTGACCGGGTAGATCAGGTGCTCCTCGAGCTGCCCCGGCCGCATATACGGTGCCGCGATACCGCGGGAGATGCTGCGGCCGTGCCGGGCGCTGTGGAAGGCGATCACATCGGCCTCGGCGATGATCCGGGCCGCCTTCACCGTCACCAGTTCCGGGTCCCCCGGCCCCAGTCCGACACCCCACAGTTTCCCGGTCCGCACTGTCATTCCTTCTCGCTCGCGATCGCGTTCAATGCCGAGGCGGTGATGGCGCTGCCGCCACGCCGTCCCCGGACCGTCAGATACTCCAGGCCCGTGGTTTCGGTGAGTGCTTCCTTGGATTCGGCGGCACCCACGAAGCCCACCGGAATTCCGAGCACCGCCGCCGGTGCGGGCGCCCCGGCGGCGACCATGTCCAGGAGATGGAACAGTGCGGTCGGTGCGTTGCCGATGGCCACCACGGCGCCGCCGAGCCGGTCGCGCCACAGTTCGAGCGCGGCCGCCGACCGGGTGGTGCCCAGCCGGGCGGCGAGATCGGGGACCCGCGGGTCGCGGAGCAGGCAGAGCACCTCGTTGTCCGCGGGCAGCCGGGCTCGGGTGACCCCCGAGGCCACCATGTTCGCATCGCAGAGGATCGGCGCACCCGCCCGCAGGGCCTGCCGCGCGGCGGCGACGACACCGGGCGTGAACGCGATATCGCCGGCCAGATCGACCTGACCGCAGCCGTGGATCATCCGCACCACCACCTGCGCGATATCCGCCGGAAACCGGTCCAGCTCGGCTTCGGAACGGATGATCGCGAACGATCGGCGGTAGATCTCACCCGCGTCGGTGAGATAGCCGGTGCGTGTATCGGACATGCGCACACCCTATGCGGCGCCCCGCGCTGCGAGCCGCTGTGGGTGGGCACCGGCCCGTGGCCTGCCCTCGCATGACCGCGCGGTGCGGCGCTGGCGCTCGATGCGTCCGGGAGTTGCCGGCGGGCGATCACGGTGTCGGGCGTTAGTGGCAGCCCCCGCCACTGTGCGGAACAGACGCGGCGCGGGGGTGGTCCGGATGCGCGTCGAGTACCTTGGCGGGGCTCGCACGGTCGAACGGCATACGCCCCGCGCCGATCTCCCGGGCAAGACGCCATCCGGGCCGGCGTGGTGAAACGGACCGTATGTTGCCCGGTTTCCGGGTAGTCCTCGGGTACAACAGGGAAACCGCTACCGACCGAGTGAGGAGCCGCCATGTCGACACCGCCGCTGCCCCCGGAGGCCACCGAAATGCTCGCCCGGGCCAACCCGTGCACCGTCACCACGCTGCGGTCGGACGGTGCGCCGGTCTCCACCGCCACCTGGTACCTGTGGGAGGACGGGCAGGTCCTGTTGAACATGGACGACGGCCGGGTGCGGCTGACGCATCTGCGCCGGGATCCCCGGGTCTCCCTCACGGTGCTCGACGAAGGGAATTGGTACAACCACATCAGCCTGCTCGGCCGGGTAGTGGAACTCCGCGCCGACGCGGACCTTTCGGTGATCGACCGGATGTCGCGGCTGTACACGGGCAATCCCTACCCGAACCGGGTCCGGACCCGGACGACGGCGGTGGTCGCCGTCGACCGCTGGCACGGCTGGGGTGCGTTCAAGGACAGCAACCAGGCATCCACCTGAGCGCCACCGGGCCGGAGCCGGTGGCGTATCGGCGTCCTACTCGCCGACCGATACGTAGCGCCACACCTCGCCGTCGTCGACGTCCTCTTCCGCATCGCCGGGATCGAGATCCAGGCGCACACCGGCGGGTTCGAGCACCTCGCGCAGCCGGGTGCGCATTTCCGCACCGAGGTAGTTGTGATGCAGGTCCAGGCTGCGCAGATGGGTGAGCGGCTGACCGCTCAGCAGCGCGGCCGCGCCGTCGTCGGTGAGGACGCCCAGCGACAGGTCCACTGTCTCGAGCCGCGCCACCACCGGCGCCGCCGCCACCGCCGCGCAGATCCGGTCCTGGATCTCGCTGTTGCGCAACGCCAGGTGCCGCAGGTTCGGGAATTGCTCGCCGCCGAACAGGGGCGCCAGATCGGCGGGCTCGGCATCGCCGCCGTAATCCGGTGTACCCAGCCACAATTCGAGATTCGTGAGCGCGGGCAGCTCGCTCCCGGTGATCCCGCGGACGGCGGCCGCCGGCAGCCCACCTGCCTCGACGGTCAGTTTCCGCAGGTGTTCGTGCCGGACCGCGTCGAAGACGAGTCCCGTGCCACCGCGTATCCCGAGCTCCGTCAGCTCCGGGTACGCCTGCAGTAGCGGCGTGATACGACCCTGGGTGATCCAGGAGATCTCACATTCCTCGCCGATGATGTCGCCGAGGAAGACCGCGCGCAGGCGCGGCAACCGCTCGCGGGCCGCGATCAGGGCGTCGATCACCTTGTCGGCGCTGGAATCGTAGGCTTCCGGCCAGCAGCCCACGATGATCGTGGTGACCGACGACGCATCGACGGTGGCGAGAAACCGCGTGAAGGTCTCCTCCCAGGTGCGCTCGCCGTCCCAGCCGTTCTCGGCGATCCGCCAGGCCGCGGCATCCGCCGCGGGCAGCGCCGCGCTCGTTTCGCTGCCCGGTTCGAGGAAGTCGACGGCCGGCAGGCCGCCGAACTCCTCGAGATATTCGATGATCATGATGCGCTGCACCTCTCGTCACGCCGGCCCCTCGGCCCGGATCGCCGAGGGGATTCATATCAACTCGCCCCGACATCCGCGCGGCAAGCGGCACGGCGGAGTCATTCCGGTGCACTGCCACAGCGGCTTGTTCAACCGCTGTGCCAGTGCACGATCCGGCTTCGGGTCTATCTCTTCGGCCGGGACAACACCCATGGCGCCATATCCGCCACCCGCGCGATGTTGAATCGCCTATGCATCGTTCGTTCGCCAGGTCCCGTGAGGGGCAAGTGCGGCCCGCGTCGGCCGGAACCCGGTGTCCCCGTGGCACGCCCGGGCCGGAAGGTGGCCGGATAGTGGTCAGGTCAGTTGATCGACAGCCTCCGTCAGGCTGGTGAGCCGCTGGATTCCGGCCGGCAGGATGACTGCGTCCCAGCCGGGGCCACCGGCGTACACCCGGGCGCCGGCGGCGGCGCCGGCGCGCACGGCGGAGGTCGGTGCGGTCGATTCGTGGTGTGACCACAGCACCAGATCCGCCGCGCCGGGGAGGCGGGCCAGCGTATCGGTCAGGGCGGCGGTGGGCACGTCGGCGCCGAGCATATGCGCGCCGACCTCACGCTCGGCCAGTGCGGCCCGCAGCACTTCCAGGGGCAGGGCGTGGTTCTCCCCGGCGGTGCAGGCCAGCACGATCGGGTGCGGGCGCAGCCGGTCCGGCGGGTACGCGCGGTGCAGCACCGACGTGATGCACCAGGACAGCAGGTGTTCGACATCGATACAACCCTCACCGCTGTCCTGCCGGGCGACGATCTCGGCGAATGCGGGCCGGCACAGTAGTTCCCAGGTGTCCACTACTCCGAAGGTGTGCAGGTGCGCGCTCAACTGGGTGGTCACCGCCCGGTAGTCGAGGCGGAAGGCGGCGGTGAGCAGGGTGGTCCGGTCGCCCGGGGCGGCCGCCGGGGCCCGGACCGCGGCGGCGGCCCCGGCCGGGGTGGCGCCCGCGGCGATGAGTTCGAGCATCCGCCGCAACTGGTCGATATCGTCCTCGCTGTAGAGGCGGTGGGTGCCCGGCCGGTGACCGGTGGGCCCGATCTCGTAGCGCCGGTTCCAACTCCGCAGCGTCGCCGTCGGGATACCGAGACGGTCCGCGACCGCGCGGACGGTGAAACCGGCGGGGGGAGTGGGACCGGTGCGAGCAGACATCGTCTTATTGTGCCCAGTCCGGTGCGCGGCCCCGGCCGGGCCGGGTCATCGGGGCCGCGGCGGCGCCGCGCCGCGCGCGGAGACGTCGGCGCCGCGCTGCCGGCACCGCCCTACCGCGGGTTCGGGCCGAGCGCCGCCGCGCCGGTATCGCTGTCATTTTCTCCTCCTGCACGCCGCCTGTCTGCATCGATTATGCATCTATATGAGTAGGCTGGACGGCATCGCCTTCCTAGGAGGAGTCACCGTGATCGCACATCGAGTAACTCGCCGCACCCTCGCCCTTGCCTCCGCCCTCCTCGCCTTCGGTGCGCTGACCGCAGGTACCGCCGTCGCTCAGCCGGCACCGCCCGCCGGCCCGGCGCCCGTACCGAGCCTCGATCTGAACCGCTACCTCGGCACCTGGAACCAGCTCGCGGCCGTCCCGCAGCCGTTCAATCTGGAATGCGCCCGCGACACCCGCGCGGAGTACACACTGGACCCGCAAGGCAACGTCGGCGTGTACAACCAGTGCACGACGTGGTCCGGCGGCCGCAACGAGATCCGCGGCACCGCGAAGGTCAACGATCCGGTCACCCGGGCGCAACTGCATGTGAGTTTCCCGGGGGTCCCCGGCCAGGATGCGGTGGACGGCCCGACCAACTACATCGTCACCGCCCTGGCCCCCGACTATTCGTGGGCGCTGGTGACCGATCCGAGCCGGCTCTCCGGTTTCGTGCTCGCCCGCGCCGCGGCATTGGACGCGGCCACCTGGCGGCAGGTCCGTTCCGCGATCGAAGCGGCCGGCCAGAGTCCGTGCCTGTATCTCACCTCACCGACTACCGGCGGCATAGCCGAAATCGCTCCGTTGTGCCTGCGCTGAGCTAACGCCGTAGCGTCGGAAGACCATCGGGAACATCGATTTCCAGTCCGACCGCCCGCCCGCCGTGGCGGCGGAAACTGCCCAACGCAGTGGTGAGCACGAAGATCCGGAACTGGGTGCCGTATTTGGCGGTCAGTGCCCGTTTGGCCCGGCGTATCTCGCCGGGCGGCAGCACCCGGGCGCTGCCGGCTCGCCAGGGTCCGGTCGGCGTGCCGTCGAAGGTGCAGCGGGCGACCTCGACTCGTGGGTTCGCCCGGATTCGCCGGGCCTTCCACGACCGTCCCGGGGTGTAGCCGTACCAGCGGTCCCCGGCGGGTGCCAGCCAGATCGCGGTACCCACCGGGGTGCCGTCGGCGCGATAGGTGCGCAGGGCGAAGAAACGGTCACCGTCGGGGTCGTTCGTGAACGCCATATCCCCAGTGTGGCAACCGGGAACGGCAACGGCCGCGGGATGCACCCGCCGCGCGAACCGAGCAACCGGCCCCGCCGGCCGGTTCCCGGCATAATCCGGATATGGCAGAGGACTGGAACCAGCAGATCATCGAGGAATTCCGGGCCAACGAGGGCCGGGTGGGCGGGCCGTTCGAAGGTGCTCCTATCGTGCTGCTGCACCATCGGGGCCGGAAATCGGGGCGCGAATTCGTGGCCCCGACGATGTATCTGCCCGACGAGCAGGATCCCGGCGACCTGATCTACGTGTTCGCCAGCAAGGCCGGCGCCCCCACGAATCCCGAGTGGTACCACAACCTCACCACCGCCGGCCGGGCCACCGTGGAACGCGGTACCGAAACCTATCCGGTCACCGTCACCGAGGTCGCGGGCGCGGACCGCGACCGGATCTACGCCGAGCAGGCCCGGCGTTACCCGGGTTTCGCCGAATACGAGGAGAAGACCCGCGGTATCCGGACCATCCCGGTGCTTGCCCTGCGCCGCGCCTAGCGTTTACGCCGGCCGCGGCTGGTGCAGGGCTTTCGCGGTCGGCGAGTTCGGAACCCGGGCGGGATCGGGATAGGTGCCCAGGAGCCGGTCGGCGGTGCCGGCGGTGGTGACCGCGAACCAGTAGTGCTCGTTCTTGAAATGGTGCAGTCGATGGTTGCGCCGCACCGTGCGCAGCACGGCCCCGCGCGGCTGGTAATCGGTATGCACCAGGAAGTGGGTCCATTCGTACACCAGGCCGAGCGCGCCGACGGTGGTCAGGAAGGTCAGGCCGAGTTCTGTGCGGCCGAATGCGACGAGCCCGATCACCAGCAGCGCGGGCAGCAGCCAGAGGAATGTCTGCCAGGGGATGAAGACCAGTTCGGGCTGCCGCGGATCGGCATGGTGGGCACGGTGTTTGCGCGCCAGCAGCGAGTCGATCCGCCACCGGCCGACCGTGCGGGGCCGCCAGTGCAGAACGCCGACGTGGATGATCCATTCGACGAACGGGAACGCGGCCACCGCTACGACCGGGATCAGCGCATCGGTGATCTGCCAGTCGCCCGATACGACTCGCGCGGTCGCGGAACACACCAGCAGGCCCAGGATGATCCACGGTGACGGGGCTCGGGCGAAATCCCGGAGCACCGCGGTCAGGGTGAGCCCGCGCCGGGTGGTGTGCGCTTCGTCGGCGGCCATCCGGCGCCTGGCCAGGCGGTCGATCGCGGAGTTGCGGGCGCGGCGGGCGCGCAGCGCTGCGGTGATGTTCATGGCGAGTTCCGTTCCAAACGGTGCAGCAGCGTGTCGAATTCGGTGGTGGCCGCCGACAGCAGCTCACCGGCGCGCGCGCCGGCAGTGTCGCCGTCGCCCGTGGTGACGGCGTCGGCCAGTGCGCGATAACGCTCGGGCCGGCCGACCTCGGCGTCCATCACACCGGCGAGCGCGGCCATCGTCGGCTCGTAGATATCGCGCAATTGGTTGAACAGCAGCCGCAGGACGATCGAATCGGCCGCGTCCACGAGGTGGTCCCAGTACCCGAGCGCCGCGCGTTGCCGGGCCGGGGAGTCCGGCGCCGCGACGAGTTCCCGCACCGCCTCGGAGAGGGCCTGGGCGAGCTCGGTGCCGCCGCGCCGGGCCGCCAGCACCGCGACCTCCCGGCCCAGCGAGGCCCGGGTCTCGAGGATGCTGCGGACCACCGCGTGATCGAGTGTGCCGCCGCGGAAGATCAGTTTCGGCAGCAGTTCCAGTCCGCCGTGGCGGCGCGGATCCCGCACGGTGGTGCTGCCACCCTGCCGGATATCGACCAGACCGGCCCGGGCGAGCCGCTGGACGGCTTCACGCACGGTGGGGCGGGAGACGCCGAGCGCCTCGGCGAGCTGCCGTTCGGCGGGTAGCGCGGAGCCGGGCGCCAGTTCGCCGGTGAGGACATCGTCGACCAGTTGATCGAAGATCTCGTCGGGCACCGAGCGCCGGGCGATCCGTTTCAGGGCCATACCGCGACACTAGGCCGACGATTGGTAAGAGGTCAAGTGGTAAGACCAGTATGCGAGAAGAATGGCCGGGCCGTCGATGGCGATCCGGCGGCCATTCGTGTCGGCCGGTGGTTCCGCCGGATTTCATCACCGGGGTACGGGTCTCGACCGTGTGTCTGTCGCCGAAAGACGATGTGGTGCCCGGGGCAGGGCACCACATCGTTCGGACTGCGGGCGACCGCCGGTCGTGGACTGCTCTCCGGGAGGGTGGGCCGTCGCGCTCAGCGGTCGGCGTCGGTATACCGGATGACGCCGCGAATATTGCGACCCGCGAGCATGTCCTGGTACCCCTCGTTGATCTCCTCGAGCCGGTACTGCTTGGTGACCATATCGTCGAGATTCAGCTTGCCCACCTGGTACATCGACAGCAGATGCGGGATGTCGTAGTGCGGGTTGCCGCCGCCGAAGATGGTGCCTTGGAGGTTCTTCTGCAACAGCGACAGCATGGCCAGGTTCAGTGTGGTCTTGTTCTCGGTGAGGCTGCCCATGGCGGTGAGTACACAGGTCCCGGCCTTGGCGGTGATGCCCATCCAGCTGTCGACGTCCTCGCCGTGCACCTCACCCACGGTGACGATCACCTTCTTCGCCATACCGCCCCAGGTGACCTCCGCGCAGCCGGCGGTGGCTTCCTCGATGGTCGCGTAGGCGTGGGTCGCGCCGAACTTCAGCGCCTGTTCGCGTTTCCACGGCACCGGGTCGACGGCGAAGATGTACCGGGCGCCCGCGTGGACGGCGCCCTGTAGCGCCGACATGCCCACCCCGCCGAGGCCGATGACCGCGACATCCTCACCGGGCCGGATATCGGCCGTGCGGACCGCGGAGCCGTACCCCGTGGTGACCCCGCAGCCCACCAGGCAGGCCACTTCGAACGGGATCGACGGATCGATCTTCACCACCGAACTCTCGTGCACCACCATGTACGGGGAGAAGGTGCCCAGCAGCGCCATCGGATAGACGTCCTGGCCGCGGGCCTGGATCCGGAACGAGCCGTCGGTCACCGACGTGCCCGCGAGCAGCAGTGCGCCCAGATCGCAGAGGTTGCGCAACCCGGCCTGACAGGACGGGCATTTCCCGCACGACGGGATGAACGACAGCACCACATGATCGCCGACGGCGAGGTCTTCGACCGCCTCGCCGACCTCGATGATCTTGCCTGCCCCTTCGTGGCCGCCGAGTACGGGGAACCCCATCATCGGGATTCCGCCGGTCACCAGATGGTGGTCGGAATGGCACATGCCCGCTGCTTCGAGGGCGATCTTCACCTCGTGTTTGCGCGGATCGCCGATTTCGATCTCCTCGATCTGCCACGGCTGGTTGAATTCCCAGATGAGAGCGCCTTTGGTCTTCATCGTGTACTCGCTTTCGTCAGCGCGCTCCGGGCCCGCCACGATGCCGGGCAGTGGGCCTCGATCTCGCATGAACATCTGTATGGACATCAGTCCGGACAACGATACGGCAGTGTAGTCCCCGCCCGTTCCGCTTTCATCGGCCGCCGTGTCCTTCTGCACCTGAAGGGGCGAGATGATGAGAGTGTGAACTAGCATCCATCTCAACGCTTCACCACCTGTGTGTAAAGGAGATCGGATCATGGGTGCTCCGGAAACCGCCGTCACGTCCGCCCCGGTCGGTGCACCGATCGGACCAGGCTCGCTGACCTGGAAATACGCGGGCGACCTCCGCAATATGCTGTTCCTCGGCCGCACCGGCATCCTGCAGAACATGCATCCGGCGGTGGGCGCCGCGCTGCAGGATCATTCGAACTTCTTCGCCGATCCGTGGGACCGGTTGATCCGCTCCCTGCCGCAGATCCAGGGCATGATCTACGACGCCGACAACGAGGCGCAGGCCGGCCGCGTCCGCGACTATCACCGCCCGCTGAAGGGCACCGATTCCCGGGGCGAGCGATACCACGCGCTCAACCCGGACGTGTACTGGTGGACCCACGCCACCTTCGTCGAACTCACCCTCGCGCTCAACGAGCATTTCGGCACCCCGCTCACCGCGGCGGAGAAAGACCAGTTGATCGCCGAGGGGGTCACCTGGTGGCGGATGTACGGACTGTCCGACCGGGTGCTGGTATCGAATTACGCCGAGTTCGAAGAGTATTGGAATCGCACCATCGACGAAGTCCTGGAAGCCAACGCGACCACCGATTTCGCCCTCCGGCTCGGCAGGCACCGTATCCCGGCCATGCCCGGTATCCCGGAACCGGTCTGGTCGGTGATCTGGCGGCCGGTCATGGCGTTCAATGTCTGGCTGGCCAACGCGCTCATGCCCGAACGGGCCCGCGAGATCCTGGACCTGCACTGGAGCCCGCTCGACCGGAAACTCTTCGGCCTCTTCGCGACGACGGTGCGGACCGTGTGGCCGCTGCTCCCGGAGCGACTGCGCTACGCGCCACGCGCATACGCGGGAATCGAGCGCGTCCGCGCCCGCTGAGCACCGCCGGGGTCCGAGCGTTCGGGCCGGCCGGAGTGCCGAGCATCCGCCACGCCGGTGCCAACCGCCCCGGGATCGGGTGTGATCACGGGAATCCGTCCGCGGCTACCAACCGCCAGTTCCGAATGGAAGCCGGTTCCTACCGCACGACCGGATCGTAAGACCGATGGGCCGCGGCGATCCCCGCAGAACGTGCCGCCGAGCGTTTCAGTTATCGGGAGAGATCACCCGATAACCGTCCGGCGTGGCGGTGACCTCGGTGACCTGCCCGGCCGGCCGGCCGCAGCGGCGGTCGCAGCCGGACCAGTGCTGTCGCCCCGCGGTCACGACCGCCGAGGCGGGGATCGCCTCGGCTGCCGCGGTCTGCGATGCGGTGGTGCGGCCCGATTCGGCCGCGGCCGCAGCATCGGCGCGGATATCGGTCAGGGATTTCGCGCAGCCCGGCTGTCCCGCGCAGGCGCTGACCCGCAACCACGGGGAGGCGGCGTCGAATATCAGGCCCATCGGCGCGAGCACCCGCACCACCTGCTCGGCCGCTCCTTCGCCGAGATCGGTGATCACCAGGCTGCGCCAGGGGGTGATCAGGATCGGGCGTTCGATCGCGGCCAGGAATTCGGCGGTCCGCGCCGGCAGCGAACCCAGGCGGACACCCGCGCCGAGCGCCATCAGTCCGTCGTTCTGGTCCAGCCAGCCGATCGGCGGTTCGGCCGCCACGCCGAACTCCACCCGCTCGCGGCCGGGGGAGTGGCCGAGTAGTGCGATCAGGCGTTCGGCGCCGTCGTCGAGTTCATGCAGTCGCCACTGGCCGGTCCCGAGCTCCAGGAACCCGTGTGCGGCGGCGAGCAGCCTGTCCACGGTATCCGCGGCCGTGACCCGGATTCCGGTGTCCGCTCCGGCGAGTACGAGGGCGAACCGATCGTCGCCGACGGCATGGGCACCGATATCCGGGCGCAGACCGCTCACATCGCCGCGGCCGTCGTCGATCGTGAACAGCACGCGGCCCGGGAGGCCGGCCAGCCGGGGCGAACCGAGCAGCCGGGTATCGAGCGCGGAGACCAGCGGGCGGATATCGGGATGTGGACCGATCCGGCCGGACAGGGGCGAAGCGATGATGTTGCGGACCCGTTCGTGGGTCCGGCTCGGGAGCAGTCCCGCCGCGCCCAGCAGGCCGGCGAGCGCATCGGCATCGCTGACCTGCCGCAACTGCACATTGCCACGGGAGGTGAGTTCGATATTCCCGTCGCCCAGTCGCTGCGCCGCCTCGGCCAGCGTCTGCACCTGCTCCGGCGTCAGCTGCCCGCCGGGTACCCGGACCCGGGCCAGCGGTCCGTCGGCGGCCTGGTGCAGCCGGAGGACACCGGGACAGGAATCGGCAGTGGTACGTGGCATGACCCGACCAGGATACGAGCCCGGCGATCCGGCCCGCGCGCAGCCGGGCACCGGTGCCGCGGCCCGGCGGGCGTCATCTGCGAAAACCGGTGCGCTGTGCTGTGATTGTGGTCGGGAGGGTGATCATGCGAAAGGAAGCCGTCGCAGGCGTCTCGAGCCCGGTGCTTCTGGGGCTTGTTCCGGCTGCGCGCGGGAGTATCCGGCACCTGGTGACCACCCCCGCCGAGAGGGTGGGGATATGAATCCGATGAGTACCGAACGCTCCGCGCTGTCGGTTGCTGTCCAGGTGATTGCCGGTGTCCTGGGTGCCGCCGCGGGGCTGCTCTGGCTCGGCTGCGTCGGTATCGCGCTCCCGTTTCATCTCGGTAGCGACCCCGCGGCCGATCCGCATGGTTACGGGCTGATCTTGGGCACCGTGTTCTCCCTACCCACCGGCCTGGTCGCCGCTCTGGCAGCGCCCTTCTCCTTCCCCGCAGGCCATCGGTGGTGGTCCGCCGGGATCGTGATTCCCGTCCTGGTGGTGACCGCGGTCTTGTGGGTCGCGTTCATCGCGACGTCGTAGGCGCCACCGCTGCGCGGGCCCGCCGCGGTGTCGCGGTAGCATCCGAACGCTCGACGGGTGACGAGGAAACCGGTGGAACTCCGGTGCGGTCGCGCCACTGACACAGCCAGACCCTCTCCGGCGAGCACACCGAACCCCGACGGGCGCGTCACCCCAGGAAGGTCACCCTGTGATTCTGCTGCTGTCCACCTCCGATACCGACCTGCTGAGCGCGCGTGCCAGCGGCGCCGATTACCGCTGGGGCAATCCGGCGCGCCTCCTGGTGGAGGATCTGCCGGGCCTGCTCGACGGGGCCGAACTGGTGATCGTGCGGATCCTCGGCGGTAAACGGGCCTGGGAGGACGGGCTGGCCGCGGTACGTGCCAGCGGTGTACCGGTGGTGGCCGTGGGCGGGGAGATGGCGCCCGACGCCGAACTGATGGAATGTTCCACGGTGCCGGTCGGAGTGGCGTCGGACGCGCACAACTACCTGGCCGCCGGCGGTCCGCAGAATCTGCGGCAACTGCACAACTTCCTGTCCGACACCGTCCTGCTGACCGGTCACGGGTTCGAACCGCCGGTGCAGCTGCCCGGCTGGGGGCGGCTCGAGCGGGCCGCGCGGGCGGCGGAGCCGGGTGGGCCGACCGTCGGTGTCGTCTACTACCGCGCACAGCATCTCGCGGGCAACACCGGGTACATCGATGCGCTGTGCACGGCGATCGAGGACGCCGGCGCTGTGCCGCTGCCGGTCTACTGCGCCTCGTTGCGCACGGCGGAACCGGAACTGCTCGAAACGCTCCGGCAAGCCGACGCGCTCGTGGTCACCGTACTGGCGGCGGGCGGCAGCAAACCGGCCACCGCGTCGGCGGGCGGCGACGACGAGGCCTGGGATATCGGCGCGCTCGCCGAACTCGACGTACCGATTCTGCAGGGCCTGTGCCTGACCGGCGGCCGCGCCCAGTGGGCGGCCAACGACGACGGTTTGTCCCCGCTGGATGTCGCGACCCAGGTCGCGGTGCCCGAATTCGACGGGCGGATCATCACGGTGCCGTTCTCCTTCAAGGAGTTCGACGCCGACGGCCTGTCCTCCTACGTGCCCGACCCGGAGCGCGCCGCGCGGGTCGCGGGGATCGCGGTCCGGCATGCCCGCCTGCGCTACATCCCCGCCGAACGTAAACGCCTGGCGCTCATGCTGTCCGCCTACCCGACCAAACACGCCCGCATCGGCAACGCCGTCGGCCTGGACACCCCCGCCAGCGCGATCGCCCTGCTCGGCGAACTCCGTGCCGCCGGATACGATCTCGGTGCCCCCGGCGAGGTGCCGGGACTGGACGAGGGCGACGGCGACGCACTCATGCACGCCCTGATCGCCGCGGGCGGGCAGGACCCCGACTGGCTCACCGCCGAACAGCTGGAAGGCAACCCGATCCGGATCGGCGCCGAGGTCTACACCGCCTGGTTCGAGACCCTGCCCGCGGAACTGCGGGAGGCGGTGGTCGAGGCGTGGGGCCCGTCGCCGGGGGCACTGTATGTGGACACCTCCGCCGATCCGCGCGGCGAAATCGTCATCGCGGCCCTGCGTTTCGGCAATGTGGTGCTGATGGTGCAGCCGCCGCGCGGGTTCGGCGAGAACCCGGTCGCGATCTACCACGATCCCGACCTCCCGCCCAGCCACCACTACCTCGCCGCCTACCGCTGGCTGGCCACCGATACCGCGGCGGGCGGATTCGGCGCCGACGCCGTGGTGCATCTCGGTAAGCACGGCAACCTGGAGTGGCTGCCCGGTAAGACCCTGGGTATGTCGGCCGCCTGCGGCACCGACGCGGCCCTCGGCGATCTCCCGCTGATCTACCCCTTCCTGGTGAACGACCCGGGCGAGGGCACCCAGGCCAAACGTCGTGCGCACGCCACCCTGGTCGATCACCTGATCCCGCCGATGGCGCGGGCGGAGAGCTACGGCGACATCTCCCGGCTCGAACAACTTCTCGACGAGCACGCCAATATCTCCGCCCTCGACCCGGCGAAACTCCCCGCGATCCGGCAGCAGATCTGGACCCTCATGCGCGCCGCGAAAATGGACCACGACCTCGGGCTGGCGGAGCGCCCGGACGAGGACTCCTTCGACGATATGCTGCTGCACGTCGACGGCTGGCTGTGCGAGATCAAGGATGTGCAGATCCGCGACGGCCTGCATATTCTCGGCCGCGCGCCGGCCGGTGAGAACGAGGTGGATCTGGTACTCGCCATGCTGCGGGCCCGGCAACTGTGGGGCGGCGAGATGTCGGTGCCCGGCCTGCGCGAAGCGCTGGGGCTCAGCGAAGCCGGTGGCGAATCCCGCGAACGCGTCGATGCTGTCGAGGCACGGGCGCGGGAACTGCTGGTCGCGCTGCAGGCCGAGCAGTGGTCGCCGGCGGCGGTGGACGGATTGGCCGAACGGTTCGCCGCGGACCTGTTCGGTGCCGCCGGGGGTGATCGCGCCGCCGTGACCTCGGTACTGCGATTCGCGGCGACCGAAGTGGTGCCCCGGCTGCGCGGAACCGCCGTCGAGATCGAGCGCGTACTGCATGCCCTGAACGGTGGCTTCATCCCGGCCGGGCCCAGCGGTTCGCCGCTGCGTGGACTCATCAATGTGCTGCCGACCGGCCGCAACTTCTATTCGGTCGACCCGAAGGCCGTTCCGTCGCGGCTGGCCTGGGAAACCGGTCGGGCCATGGCGGATTCCCTGCTGGAGCGGTATCTGGCCGATCACGGCGAATACCCGCGCTCGGTGGGCCTTTCGGTGTGGGGTACCTCCGCGATGCGCACCTCGGGCGACGATATCGCCGAGGTACTGGCCCTGCTCGGCGTGCGCCCGGTCTGGGACGAGGCGAGCCGCCGGGTCACCACGCTCGAGGTGATCGACCTCGCCGAACTGGGCCGCCCGCGCGTCGACGTCACCGTCCGCATCAGCGGTTTCTTCCGCGACGCCTTCCCGCACGTGCTGGCCCTGCTCGACGACGCCGTCCGCCTCGTCGCCGCTCTCGACGAGCCCGCCGAATCGAATTTCGTTCGCGCCCATATGGTGTCGGATCTGGCCGACCACGGCGACGAACGCCGCGCGACCACCCGCATCTTCGGGTCGAAACCCGGCACCTACGGTGCGGGCCTGCTACAGCTCATCGATTCCAAGAGCTGGCGCACCGACGACGATCTCGCGCAGGTCTACACCACCTGGGGTGGCTACGCCTACGGCCGCGATCTCGACGGGGCCCCCGCGGCCGACGATATGCGCACCGCCTATCGCCGGATCACGGTGGCCGCGAAGAACACCGATACCCGCGAACACGATATCGCCGATTCCGACGACTATTTCCAGTACCACGGCGGGATGGTCGCCACGGTCCGGGCGCTGACCGGGAAGAATCCCGAAGCCTATATCGGTGACAGCACCCGGCCGGATTCGGTGCGCACCCGGACCCTGTCCGAGGAGACGACCCGCGTCTTCCGGGCCCGCGTGGTGAACCCGCGCTGGCTCGAGGCCATGCGCCGCCACGGCTACAAGGGCGCCTTCGAAATGGCGGCCACGGTGGACTACCTGTTCGGCTACGACGCCACCACCGATGTGGTCGCCGACTGGATGTACGAGAAGCTCGCGGAAAGCTACGTTTTCGACGAGACGAACCGCAAATTCATGGAGCAGTCCAACCCGTGGGCGCTGCACGGTATCGCCGAACGTCTCCTCGAGGCCGCCGAACGCAAGCTGTGGGCGCAACCGGAATCGGAAACCCTCGACCGGCTCCGGCAGATCTACCTGGAAACCGAGGGCGAACTCGAATAGCGCCCGCGGTCGTGCCGCCCGCCGGATCCGGTTCGGCGGGCGGCACGGACCGGCAGGAAGCGAATACCGTTCGAGCCGGTGCGGTGACCCGGGTACGTCAGAGCGTCCAGGCGCCCTGGACGTGGTCGTCGTTGGTGGCGAAGACGATTTCCTTCGGCTGCTGCCGGGGCGTGAGACCGAAGGCGATCAGCCCGCTTCGCGGTTGTCCCGGTTCGAGGAAACCGCCCGGATACTCGCCCGGTACCCCGGTCAGCGGGTACACCATGTCACCGTTCGTGGTGATCAGGCGCAGGTCGACGGTCGGCAGGAAATAGGGTTTGCCCGCCGTCTGTTCGGCGCCGACCTCGTAGGCCACGACCGACTGGTCTTCCGCGCGGGGTGCGACCTCGGCGTCGGCGGGGCGGATCGTCACCTTCATGTGGCCGCCCGTGCGAATGGGGAAGGTCGTGCCCAGCGGCCCGGAGGCGACCGGATCGGCGAGGACCGCGGCGGGTGGGCCCGGTTCCGCCGGAGTGGGCTCGGAAACGGCCGCGCCGGCGAAGACGAGGGGCAGGACGACCGCTACAGCGGCCACGACGGTCTTTTTCATCCTCATCCTTCTCCGAAATCTCGTATCACTCGGTGCCCGTGCTGCGTCGTCGCATGCGGTGGGCCCGGTCTGCGGGCCGAGCCGTGCTCGGCCTCCCGCGAGCCTAGGGGCGACACGCCGCTGTGCCCAACCTGCCGGCTCATTGGTGCCGAACCTGTGATATTCGATCTTGCCGAGACCGTACCGTGACCCCTCGTCACCCGCGTGCGGGGGCCCCGATCTCCCGCGCACAGGCCGCTTCGAACAGCTCGCGGGCCGAATCGATCCGATCGGCGAGCATCCCGGGATCGGGTGACATCCCCGCGAGCAGTGTGTCGATATCTCGGAGACCGGCGCGCTCGAGCAGGCGCTTCTCGTTGGTCACCCATTCGCCGCGGGCGGCCGTGACGGCGTGCGCGGTCTGCATCGCCGCGGTGGCGAGTGCACCCGCGGTTTCGGTGAGCCGCCCGTGCGGGGCGTGGGCGGTTCGGGCGTAACGCAGGGTCAGATCGGCCTGGCGGCGCCAGATCGGCGGTGCCACCGTGCGCATGGCCGCCGGGAACTCCGGTTTCGGCAGTTCACCGCGCAGTACCCGGGAGACGGCGAGTTCGCCCACCACGAGGTAACTCGGGATGCCCGCGAGGTGGAAGGCCAGCGGTTCCCAGCGGAACCGCCCCTGTTCGGCCTCCGACCGTTCGTGTTCGATCACCGTGAGATCGCGATAGTGCACGTCGACCGCGCGGCCCTCGACCGTCAGCCAGGCGCCGCCGTTGAACACCCCACCCCACGCGCCGAGCTCGGAGATCTCACCGTCCCAGCCCACCGCGCGCAACGACGCCGGGTCGAAGTGGTCGCGGTAGTAGAGCGCGAAATCCCAGTCGCTGTCCGGGCCGTGGGTGCCCTGGGCCCGGGAGCCGCCGAGTGAGACGGCGACCACCCCGGGCAGGGTGGCGAGGCGGTCGGCGATGTGGTTCACGAAATCGTCGTCGGTGCGCACGGAGTCCTCCCAGGTGGGGATGGCCGGAACGGCATACGGCGGGACCCGAACCTGCTCGTGCCGGCAGAACCGGGCCCGAGGCCGGTCAGGACGGGCCGGTGGCGTTCGTTTCGCCCGACACCGTATCCGCGCCGGGCCGGCCGCGCAGCCGAGTTTCCAGCCCGTCCAGCACGCACATCAGTCCGAAGTCGAAGCCCAGCGCCTGGCCGGCCGTGGAATCCTCGGGCATCACGGTGTGGTAATCGGCGCGCATCTCCGGATAGTCCGTGGCCAGCCCGTCCAGCATGCCCACCACGTCCTGCTGCCGCACCGGGCCACCGTGGGCCTTCTCCATGGCGATCACCGGAACGATCTGGCCGAGCACGAAACTGTTCACCGTCCCCCCGGCGAGGTAGACATCCAGGCCCTGGAAGCCGGCGTCGGTGAACGTCCGGCGCAGCCGCTCACCGAGCCGGAACGCGCGCGGCCCCCAGCTCGGTAACTGGCCGATCAGGGTGGCCGCCCACGGATGCGCGAGCAGCACGGCGCGCAGGTTGTAGGCGTAGGTGGTGAGGGTTTCCCGGAGGCTGCCGGATCCGTCCAGTCCGCCGCCGTCGTCGACCAGACCCCAGAACTCGTCGAGCGCGAGTTCGAGCAGTTCGTCCTTGTTCGCGACATGCCAGTACAGGCTGGTGGCGCCGGCGCCGAGCCGGCCACCGAGTTTGCGCATACTCAGCGCCGGGAGGCCCTCGGAATCGAGCAGGTCGATCGCGGCGCGCACGATCTGGTCCCGGGTCAGGCCCGAGGTCCGGGGCTGCCGGGGTGCCCGTGTCCATACCGAATCGAAACTCTTCGCCACAGCGTCGATCCTATCGCCGCTCGCACGCCGTTCCGTTTCGTCGTACAGTGTGCGAGTGGAATCGAACACTGTACGAGATCCGCGCCGCTGGCTGATCCTGGCGGCGCTGTGCCTGTCCCTGCTGGTGCTGATGATCGACAGCACCGTGCTGAATATCGCGATCCCGTCGCTGATCCGGGAATTGGATGCCACCCCCGCCGATATCCAGTGGATCCTCGACTCCTACGTCCTGGTCTTCGCTGGTTTACTGCTCACGGCCGGCAGTCTGTCGGACCGGTTCGGGCGCCGCCGGATGCTGATCCTCGGCCTCGTGGTGCTGGGGGTGGGGTCTCTGGCCGCCGTCGTGGCGGCCGAACCGTGGCAGGTGATCGCCGCCCGCGCCGTGATGGGTATCGGCGGCGCGCTGCTGATGCCTTCGACTCTCTCGATCCTGATGACCACCTTCGACGAGACCGAACGCCGGATGGCGCTGGCCGCGTGGTCCACGGTCTCGATCCTGGGAATCGTGGCCGGTCCCGTTCTCGGTGGGTTGCTGCTCGAGCATTTCTGGTGGGGTTCGGTGTTCCTGCTCAACATTCCGGTGGCGGTCCTGGCGATCGCCGCCGCGCTCGTCCTCATGCCGGAGACCACCGGTGAACAGCGCCCGGTCGACCTGGTGGGTGTGGTGCTGTCGGTCGTCGCGCTGGGTTCCACGGTGTACCTGATCATCGAGCGGGAGTGGAACGTCCCCGTCCTGGTGCTCGCGGTGGTCTCGGCGGTGGCGTTCGTGCTGTGGGAGCGGCGGCAGGAACAGCCGATGCTGCCGCTGGGTGTTTTCGCGAACCGCGATTTCACCGGCACCTGCGCGACGGTGCTGCTGATGGTGTTCGGGATGGGCGCGGTGATGCTCATGCTCACCCAGTACCTGCAGTTCGTTCTCGGCTACGGACCCATGAAAGCCGGTCTGGCGCTGCTGCCCTACGCCCTGGCCGGGGCGGTGTTCAACGGTCTGGGGGCCACTCTGGGCAAGAACCTGGCGAACAAAACCCTCATCGTCTCCGGGTTGACCGTGATGGCCGTGGCTTTCGCGGTCCTCGCCGTGGGCGGCGGATACCTGTGGGTTCTGGTGAGCATGCTGATCATGGGCATCGGCGGCGGCCTGGCCGGCCCGGCGGCCTACACGGCCATCATGAACGCGATACCGCTGCGGCACGCGGGCGTGGGATCGGCGCTCAACGACACTTTGCAGCAGGTGGGGCTGGCGCTGAGTATCGCGATCCTCGGCAGCGTGCTGGCCGGTGTGTTCACCGCGCGGATGCCCGAGAGCGCACCGGCGCCGGCCCGGGAGTCCATCGGCGCGGCCTTCGAACTCGGCTTCGCCGAGGACGCGAAAACCGCCTTCACCGAGGCGGTTTCGGTGGGCGCGTGGGTGAGTGCCGGCTTCAGCCTGGCGGCCGCACTACTCGGTGCGGTCCTGCTCCGCGCTCGTCCGGTGCCGGCCCGCCCGGCCGAACCGGTCGCCGTGCCGGATTGACCGCGGCCTCTCGGGTCCCTTGCGAGCCGGTCCGGGAATCTGCGCGCCGGCTGGCCCTCGTGTTGCTCGGGCCGGTGCGCCGGGTTGTCCGGTCACTCGGGGCTTGCCGGACTGATGTCCCGTTCGATCAGCGCCGCCAGCCGGGCGATGTCCCGGCCGTCGTGGTCGCCGGTGACCAGTGGTTTCCGGCGTGCACCGCGGTATGCGGACCGGCCGGGCGCGGGGTCGTCGATCAGGCTGATCATCGGGCGGATCGCGGTGTCGGGGCGCGCGCCCAGGAGGCGGCCCAGAACCGCTGCGGAGAGCTGCATCGCCGGGCCGACCTCACCGGCGAAGCTGGTTCGCACCAGCCCGCGGGGCCCCCAGGTCACATAGGAGAGGCGAGGATCTGCCTCCGTGGCGAGAATGCCCAAGAGTTCGTTGGCGCGCCGCTGCTGCGCGTTGGCGCGGGCGAAGGTGAAGCCTGCACGCATTCCGGGGTCGTCGAAATCGATGGCATCGGTGCGCGTGCCGGGCACCGCGGTATTCACCACGACCGGACGCTCGGCCGCGCGGAGCCGGTCGGCCAGACCCGTGACGAACAGGTACTTCGAGACGAAGAACAGCACCCATGACGCCTCGTGACCCTCGGCTGTCACGTACCGGCTCTGCCGGATGAACGACGCCGCGAGCACCAGGGCGTCGATCCGATCGTGCTCGGCCCGAAGCTGTTCGACCACGCGGCGGCTCTCGGCGACCGACGAGAGATCGGCCGCGAAGAACCTCGCGCGGCCCGGCCCGGATGCGGTGGCGCGCAAGGCTTCGAACTTCGCCCGGTCGCGCCCGATGACGACGACCTGCTCACCCGCTCCGAGATAGTGCCGGGCGAGTGCCGCGCCCATGCCGTCGGTACCGCCCGTGATCACGATCGTTCTCATATGCCCACTCCATTTCCGGAACACTCGTTCCGGAACAGCGTACCTCGAGCGGAACCGATGTTCCGGTTCGCTAGAGTGTGGGGGTGGCAGCGGATCGGAAACAGCGGCGAGATGCCGCCGCCAACCGGGAACGGATATTGGAGGCGGCGCGAGAAGCCCTGCGGGACAACGGCATATCCGTGGATATGCGGGCAATCGCCGGTGCGGCAGGCGTCGGGATCGGCACCCTCTACCGGCATTTCCCGACCCGTGACAGCCTGCTGGAGGCCGTCACCGGCACCGATCTCGCCGCACTTGCGGGAGCGCGCCTCCCCGAAGGCGTGTCCGCGCTCGCCGGCCTGCGTGCGTTCTTCACCGCGGCCGCCGACCAGCTCATCGGCAATCAGGCGATGATCGACCTACTGGCCGCCGGGCCGCCGTCGAACGCCGACCTCGAACGGTGCCTGGCGCACCTCACCGAGATCGGGCACGAAGCCGTGCGCCGCGCCCGCACCGATCACACCCTCGCCCCCGATATCACCGCCGGCGATATCGCTTATCAACTTCTCGGACTGCTCCGTATCGCCCAGTTGATTCCCGGTGCCGATACACAGGCCCGGGCGCACCACATCGACCTCGTCCTCCGCGGACTGGCCGCAGCGGACGTACTCAGCTCGTGAGTGGTGCCGAATTCGGTTGTAGTGCGGGGCCGACGGCGTCGAGGGTTCCGGGTTTGCGGCCTTTACCCCAGCCGATCCGGGCGCGGTAGCTACCGAGCAGGCCGCGGCGGATCAGTTCCTGCTCATCCGCGGCGAACGAATCCGGGGGTTCGGGGACCGTGCTGGGGGCGACATACAGGGCGTCGGCCGGGCAGTTCGCTTCGCACTGGAAGCAGGTCTGGCAATCGCTGTGCCTGCTGATCACCGGGATGCCGTCCGGGCCTCGATCGAAAACATTCGTCGGGCACACCGCGATGCACTTGTCGCAGGTAATGCAGCGCTGCGCCGAAACCAGCTCGATCATGAGGCCACTCCGGCCGCCACCGCCTGTTCCGGGCGGACCCGGATACCGTCCAACCCGCTGGTGATCAGGCGATGGTGCTGGTCCGGGTCCTGGCCGGGGAAATCGAGCCGTTTCGCCATACCCCGGGTTTCGGTGCGGGCCAGGGCCGCGTGATACATCCAGCGGGCATGCGCGGTCATCGCCGCCGCCTGCCTGGTGCGCACGCGCTGTTCGTTCGTCCCGCCGAGGGTTTCCCGCACGGTGGCCCAGATATCGTCGAGGGTGGCGAGGGATTCGGTGAGCACGGCGCCGTGGCGCAGGTAGTTCTTGTCGTAGGGGAGGACCTCGCGTTGTACCGCGGCCACCACCTCGCGGTGGTCCCCGGAAACCCGCGTGCCCCCGGGCCGGGCGCCGGAATCGCCGATCGCCCGCACCGGACGGCTGTGCGAGCCGGTTCCCAGCGACCGGGCGTACCGGGCCGCGCCGGCCCCGGCCCAGTTCCCCGAGGAAATCGCCCATGCCGCATTGTGACTGCCGCCGCCGGTGAACCCGCCGCAGATCAGTTCGCGGGTGGCGGCGTCGCCGGCGGCGTAGAGCCCGGGGACGCCCGTCGCGCAATCGTCGGCGACGAGCCGGATTCCGCCGGTGCCGCGGACCGTCCCCTCCGCGATCAGCGTGATCGGGAATTTGTCCGTGAACGGGTCGATACCGCGGCGGTCGAAGGTCAGAAAGAAATTCGGCTGGGCCCGGCGCATGGCCGCGCGGGCGGGCTCGTCGGCCCGGTCCAGCCGGCAGTACACCTTGTCGCGCAGGAGTTCGGCCGCGATCGGTGAGCGGTGCCGGCCGCTCGCGCCGTCCAGCACACTGCCGTCGGCGCGATAGAAGGTCGCGAACTGGTAGAACGCGGTCTTGGTCACCGAGGAGCCTTCGGGCGCGATCCCGTACGCGTTGGAGAATTCCATACCGGACAACTCCGCCCCGGCCTCGACCGCGAACAACGCGCCGTCCCCGGTGTTCACATCACAACCCAGCGCCTTCGACTGGAACGCGCAGCCACCGGTCGCCAGCACCACCGCACCCGCCCGCACGCGATAGCCCTCCCGGGCCTGCCGCCGGTAGCCCAGCGCCCCGGCCACCGCGCCGGTACCGTCGACCAGCAGTTCGGTGACCGGTGCGTGATCGAGTATCCGGACCCCCGCCCGGCGCACCAGGATTCGCATCCGCCGCATGTATTCCGGCCCCTGCAGGCCGTTGCGCAACTGCCGGCCGTCCGGGCCCACCGGGAACGGGAACCGCGCGACCTCCGCGAGCTCGTTCAGGCGGTCGAAGGTTTCGTCCAGTACCCGCTGCGCCCAGCGGCGATCGGCGAGGTAGCCGCCCAGGCTTTCCCGGCTCGCGATCGCCGCCTCCCGCTCGATCGGGTCGGGCGGGACGTACCAGACGCCGGTCCCGGCGGAGGCGGTGGCGCCGCTGGTACCGCAGTAACCCTTGTCGGCGAGCACGACCGCGGCACCCGACCGCGCCGCGCGCAACGCGGCCCAGGTCGCGGCCGGTCCACCGCCCACAACGAGGACATCGGTGCTCAGATCGATCGGATCGGTCATTCGAAACCCCTTGCTGCCTGCCGCGATATCGGCCCGTCTCGGCGAATCACAGGCTGGCACCGGTCCGCGCCCCGGGACAACGGTTGGAATCGGCACTGGTTTAACCCTCGCCCGCCGCTGGGCGCGCGGAGATCATCACCGCCATGCGTATACGTGTGCTGACCCTGCTCGTCGCGGTGCTCGCGGCCGTTTCGACGGTGTCGGCGTGCGGTACCTCCGACGCGACCCGGACCACCCCGGACGGGAAAACGATCATCCGGTACCAGGGCTGGGCCAGCCAGGTGACCTATCCGGAACTCGCCGCCGAACTGGGTTATTTCGGCAAGGTCGCCCTCGAATGGGTCGGTAACACCACCAGCGGCCCGCAGGACATCCAATCGGCGGCCACCGGCGCCACCGATATCGGTGGCGCGTTCAACGGCGCCGTGGTCAAACTCGCCGCGGCCGGTTCGCCCATCACCTCGGTGATCAGCTACTACGGTTCCGACGACGAGAATTTCACGGGCTACTACGTCCTGGACAACAGCCCGATCCGCAGCGCCCGCGACCTGATCGGCAAGAAATTCGGCGTGAACACCCTCGGCGCGCACCACGAATTCGTGGCCCGGGAATGGTTGGCGCAGCAGGGCTTGTCCCCGGAGGAGATCGGGCAGGTGGAGCTGACCGTGGTACCGCCGGTGAACGCCGAACAATCGCTGCGGCAGGGTCATATCGATGCCGTCGCCCTGTTCGATATCTGGCGTGACGAGGCCGTGGCCCGCGGCGGAATCCGGCCGCTGTTCACCGACGGCGGTCTGTACGGGCACTTCAGCTACGGCACCTATATCGTGCGCGACGATTTCCTCGCCCGGAACACCGATGCCGTCGCCGACCTCACCCAGGGCACCGCCCGGGCGATCCGCTGGGCCCAGACCACCCCGCGCGACCAGGTGATCGCCAAGTTCAAGGAGATCATCGAACGCCGCGGTCGTGAAGGGGAGAGCCCGCAGAAGGCCGAGTACTGGAAGAGCACCGGTGTCGCCGGCCCCGGCGGGGTGACCCGTGAGAAGGAGATCCAGTTGTGGATCGACTGGCTGGTCCGCAACGGTGAGATCGAGGAGGGGAAACTCACGGCGGCCGATATCTACACCAACGAGTACAACCCGTACGCCAACGGCACCTATCCGGAGAACGCGGGCCCGGACGGTCAGGTGACCGGCTAGCGCGGATATGTCGACCTGGACAACTCTGCGGCCGCTGCTGCCCACCGTTTTCGTTCCCTCCGCGGTTTTCGGCATCGGTCAGGGCGCCGGCTCCCCGGTGATCGCCCTGACCGCCCGCGACCTGGGCGCCTCCGTGGGCACCGCCGGCCTGGTCGTGGCCCTGGTCGGATTGGGCGCCGTCCTCGGTGACCTGCCCGCCGGCCGCGTGGTCGCCCGGTTCGGCGAACGCCGCTCGATCATCGCCGGCTCGCTGATCGGCACTTTCGGTGTGCTGCTGTCGCTCGTGGCATGGACACCGGCGGTCCTCGCCCTCGGCGCCCTGCTGACCGGGGTGTCCAACGCGGTGTGGGGGCTGGCCCGGCAGAGCTATCTCGCCGAAGTCGTGCCGAGCGAGATGCGCGCCCGCGCCATGGCGACCTTCGCGCTCATGTGGCGGCTGGGTTTCCTGATCGGGCCGTTCGCCGGGGCGCTGGTGATCCTCGCGATCGGCACTCGCGGCGGGTTCGCGGTGCAACTGGCCGGGGTGATCGTCTCCGGTTATCTGATGGCCCGGGTACCGGATCCGCCGCGCACCCACGACGCACCGGCCGGCGGTGTCCCACTCAGCACGATCCTGCGCCGCCATCGCCACCTGCTGGCGACACTCGGCACCGGCTCACTGCTGATGGGTGCGGCACGGGCCGCCCGGGAGGCGGCGCTACCGTTGTGGGCCGATCACATCGGGCTCGACGCCGCGTCGGCCTCCCTGGTTTTCGGGATCGGCGCCGCCTGTGATCTGTTGTGTTCGTATCCGGCCGGGCAGTTGATGGACCGCTACGGCCGGCGGTTCATCGCGGTGCCCTCGCTGGTGATCATCGCGGTGTCGTATTTCGCCCTGCCCTGGTCGCACGATATCCGGACGATCGGCGTCGTCGCGGTGGTGATGGGAATCGGCAACGGTTTCGGCAACGGAGTCATCATGACGCTCGGCGCGGATATCGCGCCGCCCGCCACCCGCGCGGAATTCCTGGCGGCCTGGCGGCTCACCCACGACTTCGGAATGTTCGCGGGACCGCTGGTCGCGGGCGCCGCCGCCACCGTCGTCACGCTGGGGCTCGCGATATCCGCGCTCGGTCTCGTCTCGATATCCGGTGCCGCCGTGATGTACCGCTACATACCCCGATTCGCACCGGCCCCCGGCCGGTCGGCTCCCACCCCGGTGCGGACCTGAATCATGTCCTGGCCGCGGGCGGCGTATCACGTCCCGGCCGCCGCGCTCGAGATGCCGGACCTCGACCCGGGGAGACCACGTTGCCGCCCGGCCGGCCTCGGTGGCCGATTTCGTCGCCGTCGATGTCGAACAGGCGTGTGGCCGGCATGTTTGCTTGTTACGCAACAGTTTCCGGCCCTGCGGTGGGACCGGTGCTGTTTCCCAGGTGCTGAGACGGGTGCAAGGTCGCGGAAAGGATTTCGCAACCGCACCGGATAAGTTGACCCTATGACGCATAGCGTGACCCGCCGGATTCTGCTCGCCACGGGCTGGTGTGCGTTGTTCGCCGCAGCGGCCGGTATCGCGCTCTACCTGGGCGGCTGGCAGCGGCGCGAACTCATCCTGCTCGCATCCGGAGCGACCTACCTGATGCTCGGTGCGCTGGCCGCGCTGCTGTTGTTCCTGCTGGCCAAAGGCTGGCGCAGCGCCGTCGCCGCCGGAATCGTGCTGACCGGGGTGCTGTGGACGCAGATCCCGCTGTTCGTGCCCGACAGCAGCGCTGCCGCCCAGGGCACCGAACTGACCGTCCTGCAGACGAACCTGTTGTTCGGCGGCGCCGACACCGGCGCGGTGGTGGCCGCGGTCCGCGAGCACGAGGTCGATGTCCTGACCGTCGACGAACTCACCCCGAATTCCGTTGCGCGGCTGACGGCGTCCGGTATCGACACCCTGCTCCCGTACCACTACCTGGAACCCGGCCTCGGCGGCGGCGGAACCGGTATCTACAGCCGCTTCCCGCTCACCGAAACCGTCCGCCACCAGGAATTCCAGATGGCCAACCTGTCCGCCACCCTCACCCATCCCGCACTCGGACCGGTCACCGTTTTCGCGTTCCATCCGCTGCCGCCCAATATCGACCACACGGTGTGGCTGAAGGAACTGGCGGCCGCCGCCGCCCTGCTGGAGGCCACCGAAGGACCGGCGGTCGTCGGCGCCGATTTCAACGCCACCAGCGATCACGCCGCCTTCCGCAAGCTCGTGAGCGGCCGCTTCGCCGCGGCGGCCGAGCAGGCGGGCGCGGGCCGGCTGCTCACCTACCCGAACGACCGGTCGTGGGGCCCGGTGATCGGCATCGACCACATCCTGGTGTCCGGCGGGACCACCGACCACATAGAAACTCTCACCATCCCGGGCTCGGACCATCGCGCTGTCCTGGCCGGGCTCCGGCTGTCGGCCTGATCTCGGGCCTCTCGAATTCGGCAACCCTCTCAGGAGATGGACACATGTTTTCCAGCACCCGTCTGCGCATCGTCACCGGCACCGCGATCATCGCCCTCGCCGCCGGCCTGGGTAGCGCCGCCTGCGGCAACGACCGCTGGTGCGAATTCGACGCCACCGATACCGAGGTCGACAACTCGTACTGCGAGAAGGGCACTCCGGGCTACGAATGGGAACCGGACAGCGACGGTTCGAGCAAGAGCAAGAAATCCAAGTCCACGACCTCGAAACGTAACAAGTAACCCGATTCCCGGCGCGCCGGCCGCTGCCCGATCCACGGGCGCGGCCGAGCGAACTCGCTCGACAACGGTTGGTCACGGGAAAGGTGGGTAGCACGTCCGGTGTCGGTGCTCCAGCGCAGTCCAGGGCGCGGAGCCGGGGCCGGAAACGAGGAGCCGTGATGGCGAACAGGGTTCACGATGGGGATGTCGAGTCGAAGGTGTTACCGCTGTCGGGGATGCGATTACAGTGGCGCGGCTCCGACCGGTGCTTCCGGGTCACTCACCCGCAGCCCGGGGGTGCGATCGTGACCGAGGCCGGGCAGGACGAGCTGCTGTGGCGGCCCTGGTCCGGCGCGGCGGACATGGCTGTCGGTGTCTCCGGGCCGATCAATGCCCATGCGCCGGGCCGGTGGTGGGTCGTATGGGGCGAGTACGTGGGCGATCCGGTGGCTGTCACGCTGACCGACGGGGCCACACCCGAAGTCCGGACCGTGGGCGGGCTGTGGGTCAGCGAATGGAGCGGAACCGAACAGACCGCGGTGGTCACCACGCCGGCGCAGCGCACCGAGGTCCGGTTCGCGCCACCGTCGTTCCTCCCGCCGCCCCTGACAACGCTGGGCGAAGAGAGCAGCTGCTGGGTGCACGTGGAAACCCCGGCCACTTTCCGGCCGACGCGTACGTTCGCCGCCGTCCACGGTGCGTAGGTGTCTTCGTCGCCGTGCTCCGGGCCGGCCACATTCGGTAGCACCTCCGGCGCACGGAGCTCGTGGACACCGGTCGGTCGGGTGCGTGGCGATCCCCGATCCCAGGCTTTCGCGCCGGTAGAGTGCCGAACGCATATCAGCACGTCAGTGGGTCTTCTCGGGAACGCAAGGCGATGTGATCGGGGTGGCGATGGACAGGCGTTCGATGTTGTCGATGATGGCTGCGGGAACCGTTGTGGCGCTGACGGGATGTAGTTCGGCGCAGGGTGATCCCGTGGCGGCGGGGGCCCCGGAGGTACCGGAGGTGGGTGGTCCGGCGCCGGTTCGGCCGGCGCTGCTGCCGCCGCCGGGTGGGGCGAAGGCCGCGATTCCGCCGGCCACCATCACGGCGTTGCCCGGAGCGGGGAACTGTCTGGCGCTCACCGTGGACGATGGGGCGAGCGCCGAGGTCGTGGGTGCCTACATACAGTTCGCCAAGGACACCGGGGCGCGGTTCACCTTCTTCGTCACCGCCTACTACCAGTCGTGGATCGCGCATCAGGACGAACTGCGGCCGCTGGTGGAATCGGGGCAGATCCAGCTGGCCAACCACACGTGGGATCACGCCGATCTCACCGCGCTGTCCGATCATGCTGTCGCCGACGATATTTCCCGCTGTAAGTTGTTCCTGCGCAACAGGTTCGGCGTGGACGGTATGCCGTATTACCGGCCGCCGTTCGGGCGGCACAATGCCCGGATCGACCGGATCGCGGCCGATCTCGGGTACACCGTGCCGGTCATGTGGTACGGGTCGCTGTCGGATTCGGGGCTCGTCACCGAGCAGTACCTGATCGACTGCGCTCGTAAATACTTCAATCCGCAGGCGATCGTGATCGGGCACGCCAACTTCCCGCCGGTCACCCGCTGCTACGGACAGTTGGTGGACATCATCCGGGAACGCAACCTGTCCCTGGTCACCCTCGACGACGTGCTCACCGTCGCCTGATCCGGTCAGGGCAGGTGCAGCGGCGGCGAGGGCGGAAACGTGACCGGTAGCGCGGCGAGGGTGCGGTGCAGCGGCCCGGGGCGCCAGGTCAGTTCCGCCGCGGGGACGGCCAGCCGCAGTTCGGGCAGGGCGTCGAGCAGCTGGTCGATGGCTTCCTGGGCGATCAGCTGTGCGGTGTTCTGGGCGGGGCAGGCGTGCGGGCCGGCGCCCCACGCCAGATGGGCGCGGTTGCCGGTGTGGTTGCCGGTGCGGATCTCCGGATCGTTGTTACAGCCGGCCAGGCTGATCACCACCGGCTGATGGGCCGGGAGCCAGGTGTTGTCGATCAGCACCGGTTGCCGCGGGTAGGTAACGCTGGCGTTCGGCAGCGGTGGATCGTCGAACAGGACGTCGTCGAGCGCGTCACGGGTCGATACGGAACCGCCGAGCATATCGTCGGCGAACCGGTCGTCGGTGAGCATCACGCTCAGGGCGTTGATGATCAGGCTCTGCATGGGACCCATCCCGACGCCGTACAACGCGAGGACCTGGTGCACCATTTCCTCTTCGTCGAAACCGGCCGGGTCGTGCAGGAGCCGGGTGGTGAGGTCGTTGCCCGGTTCGCGGCGTTTGGCCGCCACGAGATCGGAGACCGCTTCGCCGAACATGCGGTTACCCGCTTCGGCGTCGACACCGTCGAAAATGGCGGCGGTGGCCGCGGCGGCTCGTTCGCTGATCTCCGGCGGGCAGCCGAGCATCGCGTTGATGACCTCGAAGGTGAGCGGAAACGCATACTCGCGGACCAGGTCCGCCGAACCTCTCTCACAGAACTTGTTGATCAACGGCACCGCGTGATGTTCCACGGTGCGGCGCGCGGCGTGCAGATCGACCCCGTCGAGGGCGGCGGTGGTCGCACCGCGGTAGCGGGCGTGCGCCGGCCCGGCGCTGCGCGGCGCGGCCGGTCGCCACTGCAGGACCGGAAGAACCGGGCAATCCCCGGGGACGGTGCGCTCCCAGGTGCGCGGGTCGGCCGGGAAACGGTCCGGGTCGTTGAGGATTCGCAGGGCGGTGCGATATCCGATCACCAGCGTGGCGGGCACGCCGGGCGCAAGGTCCACCGGGACCAGCGAGCCGTACTGTTCACGCATTTCGCGGTAGGCGCGGTGGGGGTGGGCGGCGAATTCGGGGGTATACAGTGCGACGCGCCGGTCATCGCCGCGTCCGGGTGCGTTGTGCGCACGCGCGGTCTCGGGCGGGGTGGTCATGGCTTGCTCCAGGCAGGTCGGCGGACAACGGCATACGAGTTCGAGTCGTCGGTCCTGGTGAGATTCGGCCGGGTTCCGCTGCGCTGCGGGCTATCGCGATCATAGGTCACATGGGCCGATCGGTCCGGACCACGATGTCCCGATGAGTGGTGCGGTAAGCGACTATTGACAGTTGGTGTCATATTCTGGCCGGAGGCCGGGCGGCGAATCACCCACTGCGGATACGGAGTAGTTCATGGGCATTCTGGATGGCAAGGTCGCATTCATCACCGGCGCCGGGCGCGGGCAGGGCCGCAGTCACGCGGTGCGTTTCGCGCGCGAAGGCGTCGATATCATCGCCGTCGACACCGCCGCGACGATCGACAGCGTGCCCTACCCGCTCGCCGGCGCCGATGACCTGGCCGAAACGGCTCGCCTGGTGGAGGCCACCGGCCGCCGGATCGTGGCCCGGGACGCCGACGTCCGCGACTATTCCGCCCTGACGGCCGCGGTCTCCGCGGGCGTCGACGCCTTCGGGCGACTCGATATCGTGGTCGCCAACGCCGGGATCTCCAGCCCCGCGCCCACGCTCGAGATGAGCGAGGACACCTGGCAGGACATGATCGATATCAATCTCACCGGCGTGTGGAAAACCCTGAAAGCCGCGGTGCCGCAGGTGATCGCCGGTGGCCGTGGCGGTTCCGTGGTGATCACGAGCTCGTTGGCGGCGGTGTACGCCAACGAGAACACGGCGCACTACTCGGCGTCCAAGGCCGGCTTGGTGATGCTGATGAAGGTGCTGGCCAAGGAGCTGGCACCGCAGAACATCCGGGTGAACACGGTGCACCCGTCCACGGTCGCCACCCCGATGATCCTCAACGACGCGACCTACCGGCTGTTCCGCCCGGACCTGGAGAACCCGACCCGCGCCGACTTCGAAGAGGCGGCCCGTACACTCAACCGGCTCCCGGTCGCCGCCGTGGAACCCGAGGACATCACCGATACGGTGCTGCACCTGGTTTCCGACGCCGCTCGCTACGTCACCGGAACCACTCAGATGGTCGACGCGGGCGGCGCTCTGTAAGTACCGGGCCGCGCGGAGACGCCGGCGGTCACCGGCGTCGCCGCGCGGCCGGGCCGGGATCGGACCCGTCGGCGCACGCCGTCACCATCTCCGGAACCGCCGCGTGGTCGGCGATGCCGGCCGCCGCGGGTACCGGGTGATCGGACGACCGACCCAGCTCACGCGTCGGCACCGGGCGAAACCGGCGACGAGTCGGCCGATGGTGGCGGTACGAGCGACCGGTAGCGCCAACCCTGGCGCCCCGGGGCGACGGTGCGGTCGGCGGGGCCGTGTGCCCGGGTGCCGAACGGCAGCCCGTACCAGGCCGGAGCCCGCAGGCCGGTATGGCCGGGCCGGCGGTCGAGTGCTCGTTCAGCGGGCCGGGGATCTCCGTGCTCAGGCGGATTCGGCCAGTTTGTCCGCGGTCCAGATCTGGGCGAGGTCGTCGAGTGGCACGTCGAGTGCGCGGCTCAGGGAGACGACCGTGCCGAAGCTGGGGGACGGCAGCCGGCCGGTTTCGATCTTTCGCAGAGTTTCCGGGGAGATACCTGCTGCCCGGGCGACCTCGGCGAGTTCGCGGTCGGCGCGGGCGATCCGGATTCGGGCCCCCAGGCGGCGGCCGGCTTCGAGCTGTTCGGGGGTCAGGGGGAGGCGGACCATGGGCTCCAGCTTAGAAGTGGTATTAAAGTACCGCAAGGAACGGTATTGAAATACCGGAGACTGATGGAGGTTGTGATGGTGGAGCTGAAAACGCCCGACGAGATCGAGCAGATGCGCGTCACGGGCGCGTTCGTTGCGCAGATACTGGCCGAACTGCGGGCGAAGGCGGCGGTCGGGGTGAACCTGCTCGATTTGGAAATGATTGTGCGGGAACGGATCCGGGAACGTGGTGCGCAGTCCTGCTATTGGGATTACGCGCCGTCGTTCGGGCGCGGGCCGTTCCGCAACACGGTCTGCCTGTCGGTGAACGACGCCGTACTGCACGGGCTGCCGTTCGACTACGCGTTGCAGGACGGCGATGTGCTCACGATGGACCTGGCGGTGAGCATCGACGGCTGGGTCGCCGATGCCGCGACCACCGTGATCGTCGGCACACCCGACCCCGACGACCAGCGCCTGGTGCACGCCACCGAGGAGGCCCTCGCCGCGGCGATCGAGGCGGCGCAGCCGGGCAACCGGATCGGTGATATCTCCGCGGCGATCGCCGCGGTCGCCCGCGCGCACGGCTATCCCGTGAACACCGAATTCGGTGGTCACGGTCTCGGTCGCACCATGCACGAGGACCCGCACGTCGCCAACGCCGGACGGGCGGGCCGCGGGTTCCGGCTGCGACCGGGGCTCACCATCGCGCTGGAACCCTGGTTCGCCAAGACCACCGACCGCATCGTCACCGACCCGGACGGGTGGACGATCCGCTCGGCCGACGGTTCCCGCACGGCGCATTCCGAACACACCATCGCGATCACCCCGGACGGCCCCCGGATCCTCACCGCGGCCTGAACCGGTCCACGGTGCCGAAGTCAGGTCGCCTGGCTCACCGAGGACATGTGGAAGTCCGGGATGCGCAGCGGGGGCATGGACGTGCGGGTGAACCAGTCCTTCCATTCGCGGGGCAGGGTCTGCTCGGTCGCGCCGGCTTCGGTGGTCCGGCGCAGCAGGTCGAGGGGGCTCTCGTTGAACCGGAAATTGTTCACCGCCGCGGTGACCGCGCCGTTCTCCACCAGATACACCCCGTCGCGGGTGAGGCCGGTCAGCAGCAGGGTGGCCGGATCGACCTCACGGATGTACCAGAGGGTGGTGAGCAGCAGGCCGCGTTCGGTGCGCGCGATCATCTCGTCCAGGGTGGCCGCCGAACCGCCGGTGAGCAGCAGGTTCGGCACCGGGACGGTGGGTGAGGTGCCGTAGTCGGCGGCGGTGGCGCGCGGATAGACCAGATCGGCGATCGCCCCGTCGCGCAGCCAATCGACCCGCGGCGCGGGCAGGCCGTTGTCGAAGACGGATACCGTCTCCGACGACGCCTGGGTCGCCACGAACGGCAGGCATTCGAGGCCGGGCGCGGTGGGGTCCGAGGTGAGGGTCAGCGGGATATCGGTGAGTTTCTCGCCGACCCGGGTGCCACCGGGAGCGGCGAACGCGGTGTGGCCTTCCTGCGCGCCGCGGCCCTCCATCGACCAGTACATGTAGATCAGCAGGTCGGCGACGGCGGACGGCGGCAGCAGGGTTTCGTAACGACCGGCGGGCAACTCGACCCGCCGCGCCGACCAGTCGAGCCGCCGGGACAGTTCGGCGAGCAGGCCGGGGGTGTCGACATCGGTGAAATCCGCGGTGCTCGCGCCCACCCAGGCACTGGCCAGCTCCGCGCCCTCCCCGCGTTTGCCGTTGATCTCCACCGACCCGGTCGGCTGGGTGTAGCGGCGGCGGATCCCGGTGGAGGTGCCGAGCCAGGTGGTGTGCATCTGGTGGTGCGCGAAACCGTAGAGGCGGTCGGCGCCGTCGAAACCGGTGGCCAGATCGGCGGCGAGCCCGGAGAACACCTCGATTCCGGTGCCGGCGGCGGGCGCCTCCCAATCCGCCGCCACCGCGGGCACGTCCGGCAGCGGCATCGCGTCGCGCGCGGGTTCGGCGGCCGCCGCGGCGTCCTCGCTGGCCCGCACGACGGCCTCGATATCGGCGGGGTCCACGCTGGTCGAGGCCACACTGCCCACGCGCGCCGACCGCGGGCCGTCGCGCAGTACCGAGATCACCGACCAGCGCCGCGCCACCGAACTGCCGTTCGTGGTCATCGAATTGCCGGCCCAGCGCAGCGACGCCTCGGCTTCGTCGGTGACGATCACCATGGCCTCGTCGGCCCGGGACAACGCGAGTGCCCGTTCGACCACCGCGTTTGCGGGCAGCACCCCCGCACCGGTCAGTGTCGTCATTGTCCCGCCTCCGTCCGGGTATTGAGCACATTCACGCCGCGCACCAGCACCGACGGGCAGCCGTGACTGACCGCCGCGACCTGACCCGGTTGCGCTTTACCGCAGTTGAACGCCCCGCCCAGCTGCCAGGTCGACGGGCCGCCCACCGCTTCCATCGAACCCCAGAAATCCGTGGTGGTGGCCTGGTACGCCACATCGCGGACCTGCCCCGCGAGCTCACCGTTGCGGATGCGGAAGAACCGCTGACCGGTGAACTGGAAGTTGTAGCGCTGCATATCGATCGACCAGCTCTTGTCGCCGACGATGTAGAGACCGTCGGAGACCCGGGAGATGAGCTCCGCCGTGCTGGTGTCGTGCGCCGGATCCGGTTGCAGCGACACATTGGCCATCCGCTGGATCGGCACATGATGCGGGGAATCGGCGTAGGAGCAGCCGTTGGACCGCTCGAGACCGAGCCGGGGCGCGAAAACGCGGTCGAGCTGATAACCGACCAGTACGCCGTCCCGCACCAGATCCCAGCGCCGGCCTGCCACACCGTCGTCGTCGTAGCCGACCGTCGCCAGGCCGTGCCGCTGCACCCGGTCGGCGGTGACCTGCATGACCGGGGTCCCGTACCGGAGGGTGCCCAGCAGATCGGGGGTCGCGAAGGAGGTTCCGGCGTAGGCGGATTCGTAGCCGATGGCGCGGTCGTATTCGGTGGCGTGACCGATGGATTCGTGAATGGTGAGCCACAGGTTGGTGGGGTCGATCACCAGATCCGTCGGGCCGGGCACCACGGTCGGCGCCTTCACCTTCTCGGCCAGCCACTCCGGGATCCGGGTGAGTTCCGTATCCCAGTCCCACACACCGTCCGCGCCGGTGACGTACTCCCAGCCCCGGCCCGCCGGCGGTGCCAGCGTGCGCATGGTCTCGAACGCGCCCGAGGCGGTATCGACGGTGATCGCCTCGAGCTGGGGTTGCAGCCGCACCCGCTGCTGGATGATCGCCGACCCCGCGGTATCGGCGTAGTAGGTCTGTTCCTTGACCTGCAGCAGGGTCGCGGTGACGTGATCGACCCCGTCGGCGGCCGACAACCGGCCCGAATAGTCCTGCAGCAGGGCCACTTTATCGGCCGAGCGGATGGTGAACGGGTCGATATCGTAGGCGGAGACCCAGCGCGCGTCGTCGTAGACGGGTTCGGGCGCCAGCTCGACCCGCTCCCGGTTCAGCGCCCGGAGCGTGGTGGCGACCGCCACCGCCGAGCGCGCGACCTCGGCCGCGGTATCCGGATTCAGCGCGGCATGTGAGGCGAACCCCCAGGTCCCGTCGACGATGACGCGTACCGCGAAACCCAGTTCGACGGTATCGGTCAGCGCCTCCACCCGGCCGTCCCGCAACCGGATCGACTGGGTACACAACCGGTGCACCCGCAGATCCGCGTGCTCGGCACCCGCGGCGCGGGCCGCGGCCAGCGCCGCATCGGCCAGGGCCGCCAGCGGCAGGCCCGCGAATTCGGGATCGATATCGTGCCCGGGGGATTGCCCGCCGGGTTCGGTGGACGTCGCCATGCTCACCCGGACCAACCTAGTCGGCCACCGTGGATTCCGCGTGCACGGGCGGGTGGTCAGCCGAACTGCTGCCAGCCCAGCCGGATCACCATCGCCACCACGACCACGAGCAGCACCGCGCGCACGAATTCCGCCCCCCGGGCCAGCGCCATCCGGGAGCCCACCACCGACCCGGCGATATTCGCCAGGGCCATGGCCCCGCCCAGCGCCCAGAGCACATGGCCGGTGAACCCGAAGAAGATCAGCGCCCCGACGTTCGAGCCGCAATTGATCACCTTGGCCATCGCCGCCGCGCGTACGAACTCCGTACCGAGCAGGGTGGCGAAGGTGATGATCAGGAAGGTGCCCGTGCCCGGGCCGAGCAACCCGTCATAGGCACCGATCAGCCCGGCGGCCAGCGCGATCACGAGAATCGCCTTGCGCCGCGACGGCGGATGCGTGGCCAGGGTGATGCCGATCGACGGCCGGGCTGTCACGAACACCGCCACACCCACCAGCACCACCAGCACGATCGGGATGAACAGGTCGCGGTCGATCAAGGACACCGCCGCCGCGCCGGCCGCCGCGGTGACCGCCGCCAGTACCGCGGCGGGCACCAGCAACCGCCACTGCAGCGGGACCTTGCGGGCGAAGGTGAGCGCCGCGGTCGCGGTACCCGCCACCGCGGACAGTTTGTTGGTGCCCAGGGCGGTCTGCGGCGCGATACCGGGGGATACCAGCAGTAGCGTCGGCAGCACGATCAGCCCGCCGCCGCCCACCACGGCGTCGACCCAGCCGGCGGCCGTCGCGGCGGAGAGCAGTACGAGCCAATCGGTCACATCCATGCCGGTCAGCAAACCAGACGGTGCATCCGGTACTCGGTCGCGTCCATGCTGCGTGTGGCGCGCGGCACGGTAGGCCGCCGGAACCGGGGCCGTGCTCCACGTCGCGGCCGGCCGCAGTCGCGTCGCCTGCGACACGACCGTGTTTCCGGGCCGTGGTGGAGCCGGGTCCTTCGCACGGTCTCACCGCCGGCACACTTGCGCGCCCCGGCCTCCCGGCGAAAGACCCACAGCCGCCGACCCGGCCCGCCGCACGGGCGCCCCGCGTGCTCAGGCCGGATATCGCTCACCGCGGGTGCCCTCCGATCCCGCGCGCGTTCTGACGAAGGCGGCCGGCTCCGGGCGGCGGCTGCGGTGACCGCGGGAGCGGGCACTGCCCGATCTAGGCTGGTCGGGTGCGCCGGTTCAGCCTGTGGCTTCGAGACAAACCTGTCGTCGCCGATTCCGCGCTCGCGTTGTTCTTGCTGGTTCTCGATCTCGTCGTCGCCCGCGACAGCACGAGCCCGGCCGCGTATCTGGTGTTCTCGGTGCTGCTGCCGTTGCCGATCGCCCTGCGGCGGGTCTATCCGCGGGCGATGGCGGTGACCTTCATGGTGCTGTCGTTCTGCACCAGCACCATCGGCTATATCGTCGGCGACCCCACCGTGCACGCCGCACTGCTCGGTCACGGGATCATGCTGTACACGCTGGCCGCTTACGTGGGGCGCCGCGAGGGCCTCTGGTATGCGCTGGCGCTGGTCGCCGACAGCGCGTACGGCATGGCGATGATCACCGGGTTCAACATCCGCGACCTTGCACTCACCGCGACCTACTTCGCTTTCTGCTGGGTGCTGGCCGAGTTCTCCGGAGCCCGGCGCGCCTACGACGCCGAGGTCGCGGCCCGGCACGCCGTCGCCGAATCCGATCGGGAACGCCGCGCGCACGACGCGGTCTCGGCCGAGCGCACCCGGATCGCGCGGGAACTGCACGATGTGGTCGCGCACGCGGTGAGCGTCATGATCGTGCAGGCCGACGGCGCCCGCTACGCCCTGCGCACCGACCCCGCCACCGCCGAACAGGCCTTGGTCACCATCGCCGGCACCGGCCGGGAGGCATTGCGCGAACTACGCCGCACGGTCGCGCTGCTGCGCACCGAGCACGCCCCCGACCAGGTGCCCCAGCACGGCACCGCCGGACTCGCGAAAGTGGCGCAGCTCATGCGGGACGCGGGGCTGGCCGTGGAACTGGAGCTGTCCGGGGAGCTGGACGAATTGACCCCCGAGGTCGGGCTGGGCGTGCACCGGATCGTGCAGGAAGCGCTGACCAACACCCTGCGCCATGCGGGTGCCCATCCGAAGGCCTGGGTGCGGGTGCATCGGCGTACCCGGGATGTCGAGATCGAGGTCACCGATTCCGGTGGCGTTCCGGTGCACCCCGAGTCCCGCATCCAGGGTGGTGGGCTGGGGCTGGCCGGTATGCGCGAACGTGTTGCGGTGCTCGGGGGAAGTCTGGAGGCGGGCCGCACGCCGGCCGGCGCCTGGCGGGTGTACGCCCGGATCCCGCTGGCCTTACCGGATGCGGAATAACGCGTCCCCGCCACTACATTGGAATCCGTGCCGATCACCGTGCTCGTTGTCGACGACCAGGAACTGATGCGTGTAGGGCTGAAAATGGTGCTCGGCGCGCACCCCGATCTCGAGGTGGTCGGGGAAGCCGAGAACGGTGCCGCCGCGATCAGCAAGGCCGCGGATCTGAAACCGGACGTCGTGCTGATGGATGTGCGGATGCCGGTGGTCGACGGTGTCACCGCCACCGGCCGCATCCTCGAGGCCGGGCAGGGCACCCGGGTTCTGGTGATGACGACCTTCGACCTGGACGAGCATGCCCTGGGCGCGCTCCGCGCCGGTGCGAGCGGTTTCCTGCTCAAGGACACCCCGCCGGAGGATCTGATCTCCGCCATCCGCAGTGTCGCGGCCGGGGACGCCGTGGTGTCGCCGAAGGTCACCAAACGGCTCCTCGACCGGCTGATCGCCGAACAGCCCGCACCCTCCCGCGACCCCGCCGTGCTGGAAGTCCTCACCGCCCGCGAGCGGGAAGTGCTGGAGGAGATCGCCGCGGGCCGGTCGAACGCGGAGATCGCCGGCCGGCTCTACCTCTCCGAAGCGACGGTCAAAACCCACGTCGGCCGGGTCCTGACCAAACTGGACCTCCGTGACCGGGTGCAGGCCGTGGTGCTGGCCTACGAAACCGGGCTGGTCCGGCCCGGCGGCTGACCGGCCGGGACACCCCGCACGAACCCGGGTACAGGGCCGATCGGGCAGTGGAGTCGAGCGGGCGGGAGCAAAACGGACATCTCGCGCGTTGTAGGGGTAGTCCGACCGAAAGGTTCGTCCATGCCCGTCCTCGCCTTCATCGCCTACCTGGTCGTCGAGATCGCCACCTTCGCCGCCGCCGTCGCCTGGCTCGGCGCTGTGCCCGCGATCCTGCTCCTCATCGCCAGCTCCGCCGCCGGCATGTTGCTGCTCGGCTCCCAGTGGCGCCGGGTGGGTGAACAGTTCCGGCGCGCCTCCCGTGCGGAGATCACCCCCGGCACCGCGGTGGCCGACGGCGCGCTGGTGGTGGCCGGCAGTGTGCTGATGTTCGTCCCCGGCCTGGCATCCTCCGTGGTGGGCTTACTCATGCTGCTCCCGCCGACTCGTGCGCTGTTCCGTCCGGTACTCGCCGGGCTCGCCGCCCGCCGGGTCGCCAAGATCGCCGCGACCATGCCGCGGCGGGTGACGGTCGTGGACGCCGATATCGTCGACGGCGTCGTGGTGGACGAGTGGTACACCGATGAGCCTCGACGTTCCGCGGTCGCGCTGGAGAAGCGCCCGGTCTCCACCGAAGGCGATGCCCGGCTCGGCTGATCCCGCTTCGGCGGCGCCGTTCGACCAGAACAGCGAGCGCGCGAGGTCCTCGGATGGCGCATGCCGGTCGATGCGATATCCCGGCCGGACTGTTTCGCCGGGATAGACAGCCCTCACCCGCGCAACAGCGGCAGGAGTTGTGTGCCCTGCCGCTCGATCTCCCGCAGATACGGGGTGTCCGACAGGACGAAGTGCGTGATGCCCAGGTTCTGGTATTTGCGCAGCGATTTCGCCACGTCCTCGGCGGAGCCGACCAGCCAGGTGGTCCCCGCCCCGCCACCGCCGAACCGTCCCGGCGTCGTATAGAGATTGTCGTCGAGCACCTCACCGCGGGCGGCGAGATCGAAAAGCCGCTGCTGGCCCACCGCGGTCCGCCGAAGTGGGTTCCCCGGTAGCGGGCCGTGCTGTCCGCCGGAGGCGGCAACGGCCGGCCGAGCCGCCATCTCCGCGACCTTCGCCTCGGCGTCGGCCCAGGCATGCTCGGTGGTGTCGCGCACGAAGGTCGTCACGCGCAACCCGAACTCCAGCGGCGGATGCTCTCGCTCGACCTCCGCGCTGAGCGCTTTCAAGCGTTCGATCCGTTCGGCCACACCGTCGAGTGGCTCGCCCCAGAACAACTGCACATCGGCTTCCGCGGCCGCCACCCGCTCCGCGGCCGCGGACGCTCCACCGAAGTAGAGCGTGGGATGGGTTCGTTTTCCGCGGGTCTCGATCCGGGGCACCACGGTCGAATTCTCGACCTGGAAATACTCGCCGCGATACGTCACGTTCTCCTCGGTCCACAATCTGCGGACGAGCTGCAGGAACTCCCGTGTCCGGGCATACCGATCGGCCTGCTCACCTTCGGTGTCGCCGTAGGCGGCAAGATCGTCCTTCCCCGACACGACGTTGATCCGGAGCCGGCCACCGGTCAGATGATCCAATGTCGCTGCCGCGGTCGCGAAGTTCGCGGGCCGCCAGTAGCCGGGCCGGATCGCGATCAGTGGTTCGAACGAGGTGGTCCGGGCCGCCAGTGCGGTGGCGACCGTGAACGTGTCCGGCCGGCCCCACCCTGTGCCGAGCAGAGCCCCGGTCCACCCGTTGTCCTCCAGCGCCGTGGCGTGGCGGGTGAGGGTGTCCAGGCTGTTGTGTCCCTCGACCGCGTCGTCGCCCCGGTGCCCGGGTCCGACCTGATTCGGTATGTACCACAGGAATTCGGCACTCATGCGCTCTCCGGGTGGTAGGAAACAACGAGCGCCCGCGGCCTGGACGGGATCAGGTTGCGCCGTCGCGCGGGCAGACCGGGGATGATCGGGCACCGCGAACGCTACTGAGCGGCAACGGTCTTGCGGAGCTTTGCGATCACCGTGAACCGAAGTTGGGCGGCCGTCCGCGCCCCGCCCCGTTTCCCGGGTGCCGATCTCGAGTCCTCGGCGCTCAACGACGCGCCGAGGATACGAACACGCCGGGAATCGAACACATTTTCTAACGTAACTCGGAGTAACTCCGATAGCTTGCCCGCATGGTCGGCTCCCCACACGAGGTGATGCACCGCCTCTTCGAACACGATCCCGGCGTTTTCGCCCGAGCGTTCCGCGCTCTCGGGCTACCCTTCGACGACCCCGCCGAGGTCGCGGTCTTCACCAACGATCTCACCGAGATCCGCCCCCCTCGAACGCCGCGTCGACACTTTGCTCCACATCACCACCATCGCCGACGGCCCGTTCTTACTACGTCTTCGCCGAACTCACCGAACTCGGCCTCGGCGGAACCGGAGCCGCGAGAACCTGGAGCAAACTGATGAGCGTGGACCTGTCCTTCTACCGTTCCCGGACCTCCCAGCGCCTGCGCGCCGAGGGCCGCGACGAAGGCCGAGTCGAGGGTCGCGTCGAAGACGTGATCGAGAAGACCCTGCGGCTGTTGGAGGCACGCGGAATCGACGTCCCCGGCCCGGCCCGGAAACGTATCCAGTCCTGCCTGGATCTCGAAGTCCTCGATCGCTGGTTCGACCGGGCGATTACCGCCACCGATATCGCCGAGGTCTTCGCCGAGTAGCCCGCAGCGAGTCGGCGTTCGGCGGGCGATCGCCGCGGCCTGGCCACGCCGCGAGGTGCACGATATCGACCGGACGGATGGTCGAGCCGGTGCAGCCACCGTCGTCGGCCACAGCTGGTTCAGCCCAGAGTGATGAAGAGCTGACGGGTGACTTTGTCGACAAGTGATTCGTCGCGCCCGGTGACGGACACCGACGGGACGATCGGTCCGAACAGTTCGTCACCGGGTGCGATGGGTGAGCCTGCCACGAACTCGTATATGTAGAACTCCTGGAATTTGCTCGTGTAGACCGTTCTGGCGCCGATGGTCGTTGTCGCGTCCGATTCGACGACTGTTCGTTCGCCGTCGTAGTTGTAGCTGATGACGATCTCGTCGGCGTCTTTGCCGGCGACACACATCTGGATGTGCTGCTCTGCCGGTGCGGCCGGAGTGATGCCGAGGGGCGAGAGCGCGGCGCAGGGATCGGCGCCGGTGAGTACAGTGGTCGCGGAATCCGGTGAAGTGCCGTGGGGTGGTTCCGTTGCGAGCAGGGCGATGGCGGTGTCGAGCAGTCGGTGGGCGACTGCGCACCCATCGGTGGGCGGAGCGGCCTCGGTGTCCAGGAAGAGCAGAACTTCCGAGGGGAAGTGCGCGGTCAGTCGGCAATCTCGTGGTTCGGCCGGGTCCCCGCCGGCTTCGTCGCGCTGCTCGGTGATTCGGATATCGCCGACCCGGCGGACCTCGGGCACCGGCACGCCCTGCATCACGCCTTTCTGCACATCCCAGTCGACAGTTAGCGGGGTGGCCGAACCGGTGTCGACGACCGCGCGGCAACTGGTGGGCAGTGTGCTGTGGGAGCCGATTTCGCGCACCGAACCGTGCTCACCGAGGGCGGCGGGCGGCAGCAGTGCGCAGGAATCGATCGCCCGGAGGCGCTGGAGAACTTCCCAGCGTTGTTCGTCGTTCTCGGGAACGGTCGACCACAGGTCCGCCGAGGCGGTGGACACCGCCCCGGAACCGGTGGGAGTTACGGAGCCCGCCGTCGGTGTTCCCGAAATCTGCCCCTGGCAAGAGGTCGCGCTCACTATGAGCGCACCGATCACTGCCAGTCGCCGAAACATCGGACCCCCCTTACGAAACCGCCCGCAACCCTGTCTGCGCGGGGCGACCGTAGCACGGGCAGTGGACGACTGCGAGGTCCGGCAGGCCCGGCGCAGCTCGGATACTGTTCGCGCAATTTCGCGACCTCGGCGGGCCGCTCGGACGCGCTCACGTCGACTTGTCGCCGTGCGAGGCGAGGTGGCGCTCCCGAATACTGGTTCTGGGAGTGACGCGTCGGCACCAGCCGACCCACGCACTACCGATCGTCGGCCAGGCGGTACTCGCCGCGTTCGAGGCGTTCGAGTACGCCGGATGTCCAGCCGGTGAGGTTGTCGAAGACGCCGCTCCACAGTTCGAGGAGGTCGGGGAAGTGTGGGGGTTCGTGGCGGCCGGGGTAGTCGGCGGTCATGGCCAAGAGGTCGTTGCGGACGGCGTGGCTGCGGGTGCGCTGTTCGCGGAGTTTCGCGATGACCTGGGCGCGGGGGAGAGCGTCCATGAAGGCGATACCGGCGCCGAGTTCTTCCATATCTACGCTGGTGAGCGCGGCGTCGAGGCGTTCGAAGAATTCGCGTTCGCCGTCTTCGGTCAGTTCGAATACCGCGCGGCTCGGGCCGCGGCCGCCGCCTTCGGTGCCGAGGGTGCGGAGTTTGCCTTCCTGGGTGAGCTGTTTGATGGCGTGGTAGATGGACCCCGGCTGCACGTTGGTCCAGGTGTCGGCGCGCCAGGACAGGAGTTCGCGGCGGACCGCGTAGCCGTGGGTCGGCTGGTGCCGACGCGTCACTCCCAGAACCAGTAGCCGTACCGCGGACATCGTGCTCCTTCCGTCACCGGAACAGTACGGTAGTCAAATTTGACGACTGGATCGGACCGCGGCTACCTTTGGGTAGTCAAAATTGATTATTGGAGGATTCTCATGGGCGATACCGCAGTCCCCGTACTGTCCACCAGCGACCTGGCACGCACGCTGGAGTTCTGGCGCACCCTCGGGTACGCGGTCACGCACGAACAGCACAAGCCCTATGTCTACGGAGCGTTGCGTGCGCACGACTGCGAGATCCACTACTACGGGGCCCCGGCCGGCGAGAACGAACGGCAGGCACAGGAAACAGCCGGATGCCTGATCATGGTCGACGATGTGGCGGGCCGGCACCGCGAATTCACCGCGGCGCTGCGGAAGCGGTACGGCAAGGTGCCGGCGAAGGGGTCCACCCGCATCACCCGGTTCCGGCCGGGGCAGACACGGTTCAGCGCGGTCGACCCGGACGGCAACTGGATCACCTATATCCAGCTGGGCGAACCGGAGGATGCCGCCGAGTACGGCGGCGCGGCTGAACTGTCCGGGTTGGCGAAGGTGCTCGACAACGCCCGGATTCTGCGGGATTTCAAGGTCGACGACAAAGCCGCCGAACGGGCACTCGAGGCCGGACTGCACCGGCACGGGGCCGAAGCGAGCCGCATCGAGTTGGCCAGAGCGTACGCGGCACTGGTCGAACTGGCGGTCGCGCTGGAGAACCCCGCCAAGGCAGCGGCACGGCGTGCCGATCTGGCGGCGCTGCAGCTGACCGAGACGGAATTGTCGGAACTCGCCGCCGAGGTCGGCGCCGCGGACGATCTCGCCGACTGGCTGGATCCCGGGGCGCAGTGAACCGGTGCACCCCGGCAGGCGGCCCGCTCCCCGCGGGCTTGTGGGGTGACCGGCCCCCTCGGGCCAGTGCGCCGGACCTGATGCCCGGCCGAATCATCGGCCGGGCACCTACGGCATGGGAGGCGGCCGCGCCGGAAACCCCTGCGCACCCCGCGGCGCCGACAGGTCCGGTGTGTTCGAATTCCCCGCGACGGGTTGCCGGTTACTCGGCGGGAGAATTCGCCCGGAGGGTGAGCTCGATGCCGACCGTGCCCTTCTTACCGCGGCGCAGGACACTGCCGAAGACGACCAGCGGGCCGGACAGTTTGTATTTGCGCCGGATCAGCTTGCGTACGTGCTCGCTGCCGTGCTCGTCGAGAATACGGCCGGTGCCGTGCACCACCTCGCCGCGTGGGTTGCCCTTGTAATCGCAGGGCTGCAGTGTCACCTCGGGGTTGCGGCGCAGGCGTTTGACCTTCCAGCTGTCGGTGACGGTCCAGACGTACAGTTTTCCTTCCTCGGCCACCGCCCACAGCGGGGTCGGTACAGGGGTGCCGTCCTTGCGGAACGTGCTGAGCAGGACATAGTCGGCCGTGCCGACCGCGCCGAGCGTGTTGGTCATGTACGCAGCGTAATTCGGTGGCCGGTAACGGGTCGCGTGCGCGCGGTCGTGACCGGTCGCACGGGTCGCGGACCGGTGCGGCAGACTGGTCCACCGTGAGTACGCAGCTGCTGGTCGGAGGTCGGATCTACAGTGCGAGCGCACCCGATGCCACGGCGCTCGCGGTCACCGATGGGGTGGTGGTGTGGCTGGGCGCCGACCATGTGGGGCGCGCACTGCATCCGGAGGCCGAGGTGATCGACCTCGACGGTGCGCTGGTGACACCCGCTTTCGTGGAACCGCACCTGCACACCACGGCGTACGGTCTGCAGCGGTCGGGCCTGGACCTGTCGGAGGCGAAGTCTCTCGCGCACTGCCTGGAACTGGTGGCTAAATTCGCCGCGGACCGGCCCGACGGGGTGATCCTCGCCGACGGCTGGGACGAAACGCGCTGGCCGGAAGGCCGGCCGCCGGCCGTCGCCGAGATCGATGCGGCCGTGCCGCGGGGCCGGCCGGTGTATCTGGCGCGGGTCGACAGTCATTCGGCGGTGGCATCCTCGGCGCTGCTCGACAGCGTTCCCGGGCTGGCGAGCGCGGCGGGATACCGGGCCGGTGAACCGGTCCGCGCGGACGCCCACCATCTGGTGCGGGCGGCGGCGCGGGCGCTGCTCACCCGGGAGCAGCGCGATGCGGCGCGGCGGACGGCGCTGGATATCGCGGCCGCGCGGGGAGTGGTGGCGGTGCACGAATGCGCGGGGCCGGAGATAGAAGGAGAGACCGACCTGCGGGAGCTGCTCGCCTTCGAACACGGCGTGCAGGTGCGTGCCTATTGGGGGCAGGCAGTACGGACCGCCGGCGAGGCACGGGAACTCCTGCACGACCTCGGCGCACACGGTCTGGCCGGCGATCTGTTCGTCGACGGGTCCCTCGGATCGCATACGGCCTGGTTGCGCGACTCCTACGCGGACGACCCCGGAACCGGCGTCTCCTACCTGGATGCCACACAGATCGCCGACCATGTGCGTGCCTGCACCGAAGCGGGGGTTCAGGCCGGGTTCCACGCGATCGGTGACGCCGCCGTGGACGCGGTCGTCGCCGGGATAGCGCAGGTGGTCACCGAACTGGGCGGGCCCGCTGTCGCCGCCCGCGGGCACCGCGTCGAACATGCCGAACTACTCGACAGCTCCCAGATCGAAGCGCTGGCGCGCTGGGGTGTCATCGCCAGCGTGCAGCCCGCGTTCGATCGCGAATGGGGTGGGACCGACGGGATGTACGCCGAACGCCTGGGCGCGACGCGGGCCGCGGCGCTGAATCCGTTCGCCGCCATGGCCGCGGCCGGGGTGTCGCTGGCGATCGGTTCGGACGCCCCGGTCACCTCTCTCGACCCGTGGGCGGCGGTCCGGGCCGCGGTCCACCACCGCACGCCCGGGCACGGCCTCTCGCCGCGTGCCGCCTTCGCCGCGGCGACCCGGGGTGCGTGGCGGGCCGGTGGGGTCCGCGACGGTGTGGCGGGCACGCTGGTACCGGGGGCGCCCGCCTCGTACGCGGTCTGGGAAGCAGACGACCTCGTGGTCACTGCACCCGCGGATTCCGTGCAGCGGTGGTCCACCGATCCGCGGTCGCGGGTGCCCGGCCTGCCGCCGCTCACTCCCGGCGCCGCATTGCCGCGCTGTCTGCGGACCGTGCACCAGGGGACGACGATCTACACCGGGTGACCATGGTGTCACGGCCCGGTACGCGCGATGCCGAACGAAGCCGCGGCGCGGTGTGCCGAAGGCTCGCGCTGCACACGGCGTAGCGCATCGGACGGTGCCGACGGCGATTGGGCGCACGGGCCGGCCCGGAGCCGAGGGTCGGGAGCCGCGGGTCCGGCGCAGCTGGGAGGCGGTCGCCCCGGAAACCCAGGTGCCGGGGTGTGGACAGGAGGCAAGCCCCGCGCCCGTCGGCTGTGGAATCCCGGTCCGGTTCGCCGGATGTGAGTGCCGGGTGCGTGCAGGGCATCGGTGACGCGGTCATCGGGGTGCGCGCCGCGCGTCGACCGGTTCTCGACGGCCGGGCCGTCCGGACCAGGAGGGCGCGGTGATGTCCGGCGGCAGCGCCCGACCGGCTCGCCGGACGTGGTCGGCGTAGGAGGTCCCGGTCGTATGCGCAAATGCCGGGCCCCCGATCCGCGCCTGTAACCGGCCACCGTCCCCTGGTGTGCTCACCGTTGCGAATCGTGCGCAAGTGAAGTCCCCGCGCTCGAAGGGGTCCCTGTCCGGCGCCCGGGTGCATCCGGCCCAGAGGCGGGGCGGGAACGACGGCCGGCCGAGGGAACGACAGGATATACGTGTGGAACAGGGTGACAGGACGGCGAACCGGTGGGCCGATCAGTTGGGCCGATATCCCGCGGTGGTGCGATCGATCGGCGCGGTCGTCTCGGGGCTGCTGCTGTTCGGCAGCTTTCCGCCGCGGCCGTGGTGGTTCCTCGCACCGCTGGGGATCGCGCTGCTGACCCTGGTGTTGCGCAGCGGGGCCGGCTTGCGGGCCGGTTTCGGGTACGGATTCCTCGCCGGGCTGGCGTTCTTCCTGCCGTTGTTGCCGTGGACCGGAATTTATGTGGGTCCCGTGCCGTGGATCGCGCTGTCCACGGCATGCTCGGTGTACGTGGGCCTGTTCGGGGTTCTGGCGCGACTACTCGGCCGGCTCCCGGCTTGGCCCGTCTGGTTCGCCCTGGCCTGGACCGCGGCGGAATGGGGTAGGTCCAGTTTCCCGTTCGGCGGGTTTCCGTGGGGCCGGCTCGCGTTCGGTCAGGCGGACGGGTGGTTCCTGCCGGCGGCGATGCTGGGCGGGGCGCCGCTGGTGAGTTTCGCCGTCGCGCTCACCGGAACCTGCGCCGCGGCAGTTCTCCTGGCCGTCGGTCGCGAATTCTTCGGTGCTCACGACTCGCTCCGGTCTTCCGCGGCGGCGGTGCGCGCGCGCTGGGCCGCCCCGATCGCCGCCGCGCTGACCTGCCTGCTGCTTCCACTGGCCGGCCTCGGCCTGCGGGCGGCGCTCCCGGAACCGATGGCGGGCGACAGCACGATCACCGTGGCGGCGATCCAGGGCAGCGTGCCGCGCCTGGGCCTGGACTTCAACGCTCAGCGCCGCGCGGTCCTCGACAATCACGTCCGGCGGACCGAACAACTGGCCGACGAGGTGGCGGCCGGTCGGTTTCCGGCCCCGGATGTGGTCGTCTGGCCGGAAAACTCCTCCGATATCGACCCGTTGCGTAATCCGGACGCCGCCGCGCTCATTGCCGAGGCGGCCCGCCGGATCTCGGCGCCGATTCTGGTGGGCGCGGTGCTGGTGAACGGTGACCGCACCACGACGAATTCGGTAATGGTCTGGACCGCAGAAGGCGCTACGGGGGAGCGGCACGACAAAAAAATAGTACAACCCTTCGGTGAATACCTTCCCATGCGCGGATTCTTCCGGCTCTTTTCCGACTATGCGGACCGGGCCGGCTACTTCGTTCCGGGTCACGGTGACGGAACAATTCGGGCTTCGGGTACGGAAATAGGGATAGCAACCTGTTACGAGGTCGCTTTCGACCGGGCTTTTCGTGATTCGCTCCGGTCCGGAGCGCAATTGCTGGCGGTCCCGACAAATAATGCGACTTTCGGTGACAGTGAAATGACTTACCAGCAACTGGCGATGTCCAGAGTGCGGGCGGTCGAACACGGCCGGTCGCTGGTCGTCGCCGCGACCTCGGGTGTCAGCGCGATCATCGCCGCCGACGGCGGTGTCCGGCAGGAGAGTGCACTGTTCCGGCCGGAAGCGCTGGTCGCGCAGGTGCCGTTGCGGACGGCGACCACTCCGGCGACGGCTCTCGGGCCGTGGCCGGAACTCGCCGCCGTGCTCGTGACGGTGGTGGGTGCGGTCGTCGCGGTGGTCCGCCGACGGGCGGATCGACGGCTTCCCGAGAGTGCCGGATCGGCTGTTCGCGGCTGACCGGAGCTCGGTTCGCCGCCGTCGGCAGCGGGTTTGCCGAGACTTCGCCGGCCATCGATGCAGTGACTGTAAGTGACCGGTTTATTTTTTGACCGTCGAGGGTAAACAGACTTGCTCTTGATGCGTAGTATCTAGGCAACGCCCGGGCGGCCGGGTAAGAAGTGAGGCGAGATTCCGCCTCGAAGCGTATGACTGCGCCGGAATTCGGACATCGTGGTCCGAAAGCTGTTCCGGCTCCAGGTAACCATTCGGTTTCGACTGCCAATCCATTCAAGGTGACGCTCCGAATAACCAGTCGTGAATCACACCCACGACCGGTATCGATCGGCCGTGGGCTGTTCGGGGAGTGTCGAGCTGTAGAACGGAGTGATTGATGAGATCGTCGGCCACCGGGGTCGATAACGGTTCGTCGGCAGAACTTTCGGCCGAGCCCTTTCCGCTCACACCGGCGCAGACCGCGATGTGGTATGCCCAGCGAATTCAGCCGGAGATCCCTCTCATCATCGCCGAGTACGTGGTGTTCCACGGTGATCTGGACCCGGGCCTGCTGCTGTACGCGATCGAGCGGTTCGGGGTGGAAACCGAGGTGGGGCTGCAGCGGATCGTCCAGGTCGACGGGGTGCCACACCAGGTGGTGGAGCCGGCCCTGCGCCCGGATTGGGCGCGACTGGATCTGCGCGACGAACCCGACCCGCACGCCGCGGCCCTGCGCTGGATGCACGACGATGCCCGTACGCCGATCGATATCGACCACGATCCGCTGGTCTTCAACGCCGTGCTGCGCACGGGCGAACGCGATTACATCTGGTACTCGCGCGCCCACCACATCGTCATCGACGGGTATGCCGCGATGAACGCGCTGGTCCGAACGGCCGAGATCTACACCGCCTACGCCGAGGGCCGCGAACCCGCGGTATCGCGGGCGACCCCCTTGGCCGAGCTGTATGCCGGCGAGAACGACTACCGCAACTCGAAACGCTGCGCGGACGACGCCGGCTACTGGCGCGAAATCCTCGACGGCGCCGGCGAGGTGGTGACCCTGTCCACGGTCGCGAACGCACCGGCCACGGCGGTCGCGGGACGCCGGCTGGCCACCGCCGTACTGAGTGAGACCACCGAGGCCGCGGTCGCCGCGGCGGCCGGGCGGGGTGACACGTCGAATCCGGTGCTGTTCGCCGCGGCCATGGCCTGCTACGTGCGGGCGATCACCGGGGAAAACGATGTGGTGCTGAGCCTGCCCGTCTCCGCGCGCACGACGGTATCGCTGCGCCGTTCGGCGGGGGTGGTGTCGAATGTGGTGCCGCTGCGGATCCGGTTCGATCCCGGCACCACCCTCGAAGATGTGGTGCGCGTGGTGAGCAACCAGATCACCGGGGCCCTGCGCCATCAGCGCTACCGCCACGACGATATTCGCCGCGACTGCGGCTACGACCGCGATACCCGCGGTTTCTTCGGCCCGATGATCAACATCATGCTCTTCGCCCGGCCGCTGCGCTTCGCCGATCTCGACGTCTCCGTGCACGTCCTGGCCACCGGGCCGGTCGAGGATCTGTCGGTCAACCTCTACAACGCCGACGGCGGCCGCATGCATCTCGACTTCGAGGCCAACCCGCAGCTCTACAGCGAGGCCGACGTCGCGGCCCATCACCGGCGCTTCCTGGATTTCCTGGACCGTTTCCTCACCACCGATCTCGGCACCCCGGTGCGCGCGCTCACCGCACTCACCGCGGACGAACACCGGCAGGTCCTGCACACCTGGAACGACACCGTGGCCGCGGTCGAACCCGGCACGCTGGCCAGTATTTTCGACGACCGGGTGGCGCGCTGCCCGGAGGCCGAGGCGGTGCGTTTCGAGGGCGAAGCCCTGACCTACGCAGAACTCGATGCCCGCGCCAACCGGCTGGCGCGGCTGCTGATCGCCCAGGGTGCCGGGCCGGAGCGGGTGGTCGCGTTGTGCCTGCGCCGCAGTCTCGACCTCGTGGTCGCCATGTACGCGGTGGTCAAAACCGGTGCCGCGTACCTGCCGCTGGATCCGGAGCATCCGGTCGAACGGCTGGCGAAGATCGTGCACCGGGCCCGCCCGGTCGCGCTGCTGGCCGCCGCGCGGGACGGTCTGGCGCTTCCGGACAACGTCGCGGTGGTCGCCGTGGACACCGTGGAACTGTCCGCCCTGGATCCGGCGCCGGTCACCGACGCCGACCGGATCGCCCCGCTGCGCGCCGACCACCTCGCCTACCTGCTGTTCACCTCCGGTTCGACGGGCACCCCGAAGGGCGTCGGTGTCACCCACCGCGCGATCGTGAACCGGTTGCGCTGGATGCAGCACGAGTACCGGCTCGACCCCACCGACACCGTGCTGCAGAAGACGCCCGCGACCTTCGACGTCTCGGTCTGGGAGTTCTTCTGGCCGTTGCAGACCGGGGCCCGGCTGCTGGTCGCCCGGCCGGACGGCCACCGCGACCCGGCCTATCTGGCGCGGCTGATCCGCGAAGAACAGGTCACCACAGCGCATTTCGTGCCGTCCATGCTGTCGGTGTTCGTCACCGACGCCGAGGTGGGCGAATGTGTCACGCTGCGGCGGGTCTTCTGCAGCGGAGAGGCGTTGCCGCCGGCGACGGTGCGCGACTTCCGTGCCGCGCTGCCCGGCCCGCAACTGCACAATCTGTACGGCCCCACCGAGGCCGCGGTCGATGTGACCTATTGGGAGTGCCCGCCGGAACCGGTCACCGTGCCGATCGGCGCACCGGTGTGGAACACCCGGACCTATGTTCTGGACAGTGCGCTGCGTCCCGTCCCGCCCGGTGCGGTGGGCGAACTGTATCTGTCCGGGGTGCAGCTGGCCCGGGGATATCTCGGACAGGCCCCGCTCACCGCCGAACGGTTCGTCGCCGATCCGTTCCATCCGGGTGAGCGGATGTACCGCACGGGCGATCTCGCGCGCTGGCAGCTCGGCGGGGCCAAGGCCCGCCAAGGGGTCCTGGAATATCTGGGGCGCACCGATTTCCAGGTGAAGATCCGCGGTCTGCGTATCGAGCTCGGCGAAATCGAGGCGGCGCTGCTGGACGACGAGCGGATCGCCCGCGCGGTGTGCATCGCCCGCGCCACCCCCGCGGGCGATCAGCTCGCCGCCTATGTGGTGCTGCGCGGTGAGGCCCCGCTCGACACCGCGGCGCTGCGCGCCCGGATGGCACGCATTCTGCCGGGGTATATGGTCCCCGCGACGGTGACCGCGCTGCCCGAACTACCCCTCAACAGCAACGGCAAGATCGATCGGGCCGCCCTGCCCGCACCCGGGCCCGTCGGTGAGCGCACGCGGACCGCGCCGCGCACCGAGGTCGAAGAGGTCCTGGTCGCGATCTTCGCGGAACTGCTCGGCGTGCCCGAGGTCGGGATCGACGACGGTTTCTTCGAATTGGGCGGTAACTCACTGGTGGCCGCCCGCGCCGTGGCCCGGATCAACACCGCGCTCGGCACCGCACTGACCATCCGGGATCTGTTCGAGGCCGGCAGTATCGCCGCGCTCACCGAACGGTTCACCGTGCACGAACCCGACCTCACCTCCCCGCAGCTGGTACCGGTGCCACGCCCCGAGCGGATCCCGCTCTCCCCGGCCCAGCAGCGGCTGTGGATCCTCAACCGCTTCGCCGAGCACGCCGCCGCCTACAACATGCCGCTGGCCGTACAGCTCGACGGCAACCTCGATCTCGAGGCGCTGCGCGCGGGGCTGCGCGATGTGCTGCAGCGGCACGAAAGCCTGCGCACCACCTTCCCGGATCTCGGCGCCGGCCCGCAGCAGGTGGTGCATCCGCCGGCCGAGGTGCCGGTATCGCTCGAGCCGGTGGAGGTACCCGGCGACCGAGTCGCCGGCCTGGCCGCGGATTTCGTTTCCCGGCCGTTCGATCTGCGTACCGAACTGCCGTTCCGGGTCGCGCTGTACGCCGTCGACACCGATTGCCACGTCCTCGTCCTGGTGCTGCACCATATCTGCGGTGACGGCTGGTCGGTGGCGCCGCTGGTCCGCGACCTCACCGTCGCGGTCACCGCGCGTGCCGCGGGCCACGCCCCGGACTGGACCCCGCTGCCGGTGCAGTACGCCGATTTCGCGCTGTGGCAGCGCGAACTGCTCGGCGAGGAATCCGATCCGGCGAGTGCGCTGAGCCGCCAGATCACGCACTGGCGGGCCGAGCTCGCCGGCCTGCCCGATCAGCTCGATCTCCCGCTCGACCGGCCGCGGCCGGCGCATCGCTCCACCGCGGGCGGGAAGGTCGAGTTCACCATCCCGGCCGGAACCCGCCGCGCGGCCGCGGAACTGGCCGCGGCGCGCGGTGCGAGCATGTTCATGGTGGTGCACGCCGCCCTGGCGACCTTGCTGTCCCGGATCTGCGGGAGCACCGATATCGTGATCGGCACCCCCATCGCGGGCCGTACCGATCCCGCGCTGGACGAGCTGGTGGGGATGTTCGTCAACACCTTGGTACTGCGCACCGAGGTCGATCCGGCCGCCGATTTCGACCGGATGCTCGATATCGTGCGGGAAACCGATCTCAACGCCTTCGCCAATGCCGATGTGCCGTTCGAGCGGCTGGTGGAGGTGGTGAATCCGGATCGGTCCGGCGCCCGCCACCCGCTGTTCCAGGTGATGCTGTCCTACGACAACGCCGGCGAACTCGACCTGACCCTGCCCGGTGTGCGTACGGAGATCTTGGCCCTGGACGCCGATATCGCGAAGTTCGATCTCCAGCTCGAAATCCACGACGATAATTCCGGCGGCGAACTGCATGCCGAAATCGGCTATGCGACGGATGTTTTCGACGAACGGACGGTCGCGGCGATCGCCCGGCGGTTCGTCACCGTCCTGGAGGCCGTGGTGGCCGCGCCGCAGCGGCCGGTCGGTGATATCGATGTCCTGGACCGGCGGGAATACGGGAATCTGGTCCCGCTGGCGGGCGGTCCGGCGGAACCGCCGGTTTCGCTGGCCGAACTCCTGGGCCGGTCCGCGGTGCGCGATCCGGACGGTATCGCGGTGCGTTACCGCGGCCGTGACACCACCTACCGGGAGCTGGACGAGCGGGCCAACCGAGTGGCCCGGTTGCTGATCGCGCGGGGCGCCGGACCGGAAACCGTGGTCGCGCTGGCGCTGCCGCGCGGGCTGGACGCGATCACCGCGGTCTGGGCGGTCGCCAAGACCGGCGCCGCGTATGTGCCGGTCGATCCCGGATATCCGCGCGACCGGATCGCGCATATGCTCGGCGATTCCGGCGCGCTCCTGGGTATCACCGGCCCGGAACAGCTGGCAGTGGTGTCGGAACGTCCCGGCGCGGTCCGGCAGTGGCTGGTGCTGGGTGATCCCGTCTTCGAGAAGACGTGTGCGGCGGTATCGTCCGCGCCGGTCACCGACGCCGACCGGCTCCGTCCGCTGCGCACCATCCATCCGGCGTATCTGATCTACACCTCCGGATCCACCGGCACCCCCAAGGCCGTCGTCGTCACCCATGCCGGGCTCGCCTCGTTCGCCGCCGAGCAGAGCTACCTGTTCGGGGTCACTCCCGCCGCGCGCACGCTGCATTTCTCGTCGCCGAGTTTCGACGCCTCGGTGCTGGAGTTGCTGCTCGGATTCGCGTGTGGCGCAACGGTCGTCATCGCTCCACCGGAGATCTACGGCGGCAGCGAACTCGCGACCTTCCTGCGCGTCGAACGCATCACCCACGCCTTCGTCACCCCGGCCGCGCTGGCCACCGTCGACCCGGCCGGCCTGGACCGGCTGCAGACGGTCCTCGTGGGTGGCGAGGCCTGCGGACCCGAACTGGTGGCCACCTGGGCGGATCGCTACCGCATGCACAATATGTACGGCCCGTCCGAGGCCACCGTCGCTGCGACGATGTCGGCTCCCATGCGCGCCGGCCGTCCGGTGCCGCTGGGGCATCCGGTGCGCGGTATGCGGCTGTTCATCCTCGACTCCCGGTTGCGCCCGGTCCCGCCCGGCACACCCGGTGAGCTGTATCTCTCGGGTCCCGGTGTGGCCCGGGGCTATCACGGCCGCTGCGCGCTGACCGCCGCCCGGTTCCCGGCCAACCCGTACGGTCGCCGCGGGGAACGGATGTACCGCACCGGCGATCTGGTGGTGGCCGACCGGTCCGGCCGGCTGCGTTTCCTGGGCCGTGCCGACGACCAGGTGAAACTGCGCGGATTCCGGATCGAACTGTCCGAGATCGACCATGTCCTGCGCACCCATCCCGGAGTGCGCCGGGCACTCACGGTGGTGCACACCGACGCGCAGGGCCGCCAGCGTCTGGCCGCCTATATCGTCGCCGATGCCGCCGCCGTGGACCCCGCGGCGGTCCGTGCCACGGTACGCGGCCGGCTGCCGGGCTATATGGTCCCCGACGCGGTGACCGTGCTGCCGGAATTCCCGACCGCCCCCTCCGGCAAGCTCGACCGGAAGGCATTGCCCGAACCGGTCTTCCACGGCGCGGACGCGGCCTCCCGGCCCCCGGCCACCGATACCGAACGGCGGGTGGCGGAGGTGTTCGCCGAGGTGCTGGGTCGCGCGGTGACCGGTGCCGAGGACGGCTTCTTCGATCTGGGCGGTAATTCGCTGCTGGCCACCCGGCTGGTGGCCGGCCTGTACGACCGCTTCGGGGTGGACCTGCCGGTCCGGATCGTGTTCGAGGCTCCGACCGTGGCCGCCCTGGCCGAGCAGGTCACCCGGACTCCGGTGTCCGTCCGGGTCCCGCTCACAGCCTACGATCCGCGGCCCGAACGGCTTCCGCTGTCGCTGCCTCAGCAGCGGCTGTGGTTCCTCAACCGGTTCGCCCCCGAATCCAGCGCCTACAACATCGCCTTCGTGCTCGATATCGAGGGTGCCCTGGACGTACCGGCGCTGCGCGCGGCGCTGGGCGATCTCGTCGAACGGCACGAGGTGCTCCGCACCGTTTATCCCGACGACGGGGACGGCGCCCAGCAGCGGATTCTGCCCGCCGCGTGGGCGCTGCCGCCCCTGGAGCCGCAGGAGACCGATCCGGCCGGGGCCGCGGCGGCCCTGCACGAGGCCGCCACCACCGGTTTCGACCTCACCACCGGGGCCCCGCTGCGCGCGGTTCTGCTGCGGATCGGCCCCGACCGGTACCGGCTCGGGGTAGTGGTGCACCATATCGCCGCGGACGGCTGGTCGATGGCACCGCTGACCCGCGATCTGGCCCTCGCCTACCAGGCCCGCAGTGCCGCAGCGGCGCCGCAGTGGCAGCCCCTCGACGTGCAGTACGCCGATTTCGGGTTGTGGCAACGCGAGCACCTCGGTGCGGGCACCGACCCGGACAGCCTCGCCGCCCGGCAACTCGGTTATTGGCGTGACCAGCTCGCGGGCCTCCCCGAGGAACTGCCCCTGCCCTACGACCGGCCGCGCCCGGCCGAACCGCGGCAGACCGCGGGCACCGTGCGCTGCACCATCCCGGCACCGACCCGGCGGGCGCTCATCGAACTGGCCCGGGCGCAGGGCGTGAGCCCGTTCATGCTGCTGCGGTCGGCGCTGGCCGTCCTGCTGCGCGCGGTGACCGGCAGCCGCGATATCGCAATCGGCACGCCGGTCGCCGGGCGCACCGACCGGCGGCTCGACGAGCTGGTCGGTATGTTCGTCAACACCCTGGCCCTGCGGTCGGAGGTGGACCCGGCCCGCGCGTTCACCGAGCTGCTGCGCGCCGACCGGGATACCGAACTCGCGGCCCTCGCCCATGCCGATATCCCCTTCGAGCAGGTCGTCTCGGCGCTGGGCAGCGATCCCCGCGCGACCGGCCGCCATCCACTGTTCCAGGTCGCGCTCACCGTGCAGGACACTCCCGTCCCGCCGCTGGAACTGCCCGGGCTGTCGGTTTCGGCGGCCGCGCTCGATATCGCCCGGGCCAAATTCGATCTCGAACTGCGGGCGGGAGATCTGCGCGCCGGTGAGCTCGAATTCGTCTACGCCGACGAACTGTTCGACGATATGACGGTCCAGACCCTGGCGGACCGGTTCCTGCGCGTCCTGGCCGCCGTGGCGGCGCGACCGGATATGCCGGTGGGCGATATCGATACGCGGACCGAGCGCGAACGTACCCGCCTCAGCCCGGCCCGCGGGCCCATGCCCGGAATCCCGCGCACCCTCGCCGGATTGTTCGCCGCCACGGTGCTGTCCCACGGCCCCCGCCCGGCGCTATACACCGAGGACACCGTCCTCACCTACGCCGAACTCGACCGCCGCGCCAACCGGCTGGCGCGGGCGCTGATCCGGCGTGGACTCGGCGCGGGGGACAAGGTCGCGCTCGGGCTCACCCGGTCCGCCGATTCGGTGACGGCCATGCTGGCCATCGCCAAATCCGGCGCCGCGTTCGTCCCGGTGGACCCGAACTATCCGGTCGAACGGGTCGCGCATATGCTCGCCGATTCCGGCTGCCGGGTCGGGATCAGCCGTACCGGTCATGCGGACGCGCTGCGCGCCGCCGGCGGCGACCATATCGACTGGCTGTTGCTCGACACACCCGCCGGACGGCGGGAATCCGGGACGTCCGCCGACCCGGTCACCGACGCCGACCGGGTGCGCCCGGTACGGGTCGGGGATCCGGCATACCTGATCTACACCTCCGGATCGACGGGTAAACCCAAGGGCGTCACCGCCACCCACGGTTCGGTCGCCGATCTCGCCGACGAATTCCGGGACCGGCTGGCCGTGTACCCCGGCGCGCGGACCCTGCACTTCTCCTCACCGAGTTTCGATGCCGCGGTGCTGGACCTGCTGCTGGCCATCGGCGCCGGTGCCGCCATGGTGATCGTCCCGCCCGAGGTGTACGGCGGCGACGAACTGGCCGAACTCATGACCCGCGCCGAGGTCACGCATACCTTCATCACCCCGGCGGCACTGGCCACCATCGACCCGGCCCGGTGGCCGCTGCCGCGGTTGCGCGGCCTGATGGTCGGCGGCGAACACCTCGGCCCGGAACTGGTGGCGCGCTGGGCACCCGGGCGGCGGATGTTCAACGCCTACGGTCCGACCGAAACCACCGTCGTGGTCTCGGTGACCCCGGTCGCGGTCGATCGCCCGGCCGGACTGGGTGCGCTGATCCGCGGGGTCCGGGCGGTCGTCCTCGACGAACGCCTGCGTCCCGTGCCCACCGGGGTGCCCGGTGAGCTCTACCTGGGCGGACCCGGTCTGGCCCGGGGTTATCACGAACGATTCGGCCTCACCGCGGCCCGTTTCGTCGCCGACCCGTACGGCCCGGCCGGCTCCCGGATGTACCGCACCGGCGATGTCGTGCGCTGGACCCCCGACGGGGACCTGCGTTACCTGAGCCGTAGCGACAACCAGGTGAAGATGCGCGGTTTCCGGATCGAACTCGGCGAGATCACCGGCGCGCTCACCGCGCATCCGGCCGTGCACTTCGCCCATACCGAGGTACGCCGGGTCGCCGGGGTGGACCGGTTGGTCGCCTACGTCCACCCGGCCGATCCGGCGCACCGGCCCGACGCCGAGGAACTGCGCGACCATCTGGCGCAGCGGCTGCCCCGGCATATGGTGCCGACCGCCTTCGCCCTGCTGGACGAGATCCCGCTGACCCCGGTCGGGAAACTCGATATCGCCGCCCTGCCCGAGCCGCAGGCACCCGCCGCGGGATCCGCCGGACGGGCCCCGCACACCGCCACCGAACAGTTGGTCGCCACGATCATGGGCGAACTGGTGGACGCCGAGGTCACCGATACAGGCGACAGTTTCTTCGATATCGGCGGCAACTCCCTGCTGGCGACGCAGCTGGTGGGCCGGCTGGCCGCGGCCACCGGAGTCCGGCTGGCGGTGCGGACGGTCTTCGCCGCGCCGACCGTCGCCGAACTGGCGGCCCGTCTCGACGGGGAAACGGCCGGGGACACCGGACCGGCCCTGGTCCGCCGGGAACGGCCCGAACGGATTCCGTTGTCGCCGGCCCAGCACCGGCTGTGGTTCCTCAACCGGTTCGGCGGCGCCGATCCCGCCGCGACACCGGGCGCCTACAACATTCCCGTGGTACTGCGGTTGCGCGGTCCGCTGGACCGCGCGGCCCTGGCCACGGCGCTGCATACCGTGCAGCAGCGGCACGAAACCCTGCGGACGGTGTTCCCGGAGATCGATGGGGAGCCCGCACAGGTGGTGCGCGACCTCGGCGAGGCCGCGGTCGAGTTGCTGACTCCGCCGACCGAACCGGGCGGCCCGCACTCCGCCGTCGCGCGGTTCATCGCACCGGGTTTCGACCTGGCGCACGAAATACCCTTGCGGGCAGCGCTTTTCGAGGTTGGACCGGACGATCACATCCTGGTTCTGGTGGTGCACCACATCGCGATGGACGGGTGGTCGCTGGAACCGCTGGCCGCCGATGTGGCCGGCGCGTACCGGGCGGTGCGGCTCGGGTCCGACCCGGGGGCCGATACCGATCAGCTGCAGTACATCGACTACACGCTGTGGCAACGCGAACTACTCGGCGACGAGGACGATCCCGGATCGTTGATCCGCGGCCAGCTCGACTACTGGCGCGAGGCCCTCGACGGCCTGCCCGAACTCCTGGCCGTCCCCGCCGACCGCCCGCGCCCGCCGGTGCCGTCCTACCGCGGCGGCACCGTGGCGGAACGGCTCGACGCCCGGGTGCACCGGGACCTGCGCGAACTGGCGGCCCGCCACAACGTGAGCGTGTTCATGGTGCTGCACGCCGCGCTGGCCGTGCTGCTGCACCGGCTCACCGGAGCCGGCGATATCGCCGTCGGGACGCCGGTCGCCGGGCGCGGGCACCCCGAGCTGGACCGGATGATCGGGATGTTCGTCAACACCCTGGTGCTGCGGACACCGGTCGAATCCGGGCAGCAGTTCACCGATCTGCTCGACACCGTGCGCGAAACCGATCTCGACGCCTTCGCGCACGCCGAGCTGCCGTTCGAGCGGCTCGTCGAAATCCTCAACCCGGTGCGCTCGCAATCGCATCATCCGCTGTTCCAGGTGATGCTCTCGGTACGCGACGAACCGGTGCGGGCGCTGGAATTGCCGGGTCTGAGTATCGAGGCGCTGGATACCGACGCCGGCATCGCGAAATTCGATCTCCAGTTCACCCTCACCGAATGCCGGGACGCGGACCGGTCGCCGGACGGTATCGCCGTCGCGGTGAACTACAGCGCGGATCTGTTCGACGAGCCGACCGCGGCGCGGCTGGGACGCCGGCTGGTGCGGCTGCTCGGCGCGATCGCCGCCGACCCGTCCGTGGTCATCGGCGATCTGGAACTGCTCGAGCCCGCGGAATGGTCGGCGCTGGCTCCGCTGCGCCGCGCCGATCCGGACCATCCGGTCACCCTGCCCGAGGTCTTCGCAGCCGCGGCCTCCGTGGACCGGCGGGCGGTCGCGCTGGCCGCCGCCGGTGTGGAGATCACCTACGATGCGCTCGATCGCTGGAGCAACCGGCTGGCGCGGGTTCTCACCGGTTACGGAGTCGGGCCGGAAACACTTGTGGCACTGGGCATCCCACGCACGGTGGAATCGGTGGCGACGGTGCTGGCGGTGACCAAGACCGGGGCGGCTTTCGTCCCGGTCGACCCGGGGTATCCGGCCGCCCGGATCAGCCATATGCTCACCGATTCCGGTGCCGCGCTGGGCCTGACCCTCGCCGAGTACCGGGCCGGGCTCGCCGGTTCGGTGCGCTGGCTGGCGCTGGACGATCCCGAATTCCGGGAAGAGGTGCTGCACGCGTCGAGCGCACCGCTGTCCGACGCCGACCGGACCGGGCCGCTGCGGATGGACAATCCGGCCTACGTCATCTACACCTCCGGCTCCACCGGCACCCCGAAAGGCGTGGTCGTCACCCATCGCGGGCTGTCGAACTTCGCGGCGGAAACCGCGCAGCGGTTCGAGGTCCGGCCCGGCAGCCGCATCCTGCATTTCGCGACGCCGAGCTTCGACGCCGCCATGCTCGACCTGTTGTTCGCGCTCGGCGGTGCCGCGACCCTCGTGCTGACCCCGCCCGGTGTGGTGGGCGGGGCCGAACTGGCCCGGGTGCTGATCGCCGAACGGATCACCCACGCCTTCATCACCACCGCCGCGCTGGCCACGGTGGACCCGGCCGGTATCACCGACTTCCAGCATGTTCTCGTCGGTGGCGAAGCGCTGCCGGCGGAGGTCGTCGCGCGCTGGGCGCCGGGCCGCAACCTGCACAACGTCTACGGTCCCACCGAGACCACCATCGTCACGGTGGTGTCGCCGCCGCTGGTGCCCGACGGCGCGATCCCGATCGGGGAACCGATCCGCGGGGTCGCCGCGATGGTGCTCGACGCCCGGCTGCGCCCGGCACCGCTCGGGGTCACCGGGGAGCTCTATCTCGCCGGTGGCGCACTGGCCCGCGGCTATCACGATCGCCCCGGGCTCACCGCGCAGCGGTTCGTCGCCAACCCGTTCGGCAAACCGGGGGAGCGGATGTACCGCACCGGCGATCTGGTCCGCATCGGGACGGGTGCCGACGGCGGGCCCGGTGATATCGAGTATGTCGGCCGTACCGACCACCAGGTGAAGATCCGCGGATTCCGGATCGAACTGGGCGAGATCGACGCCGCGCTGAGCCGGCATCCCGCGGTCGAGTTCTCGTATACCGCCGGACATCGCACCCCCGCCGGCGCGACCGCGCTGGTGTCGTATGTGAAGGCCGTACCGGAGACCACCGCGGCCGAACTGACCGCGCACCTGTCCGGCCTGGTGCCCAATTACATGGTTCCGCAGTCGATCATGCTGATCGACCGGCTGCCGTTGACCCCGGTGGGCAAACTCGATCGGTCGGCCCTGCCCGAACCGGTGTTCGCCGGGGGCGAGGGTTATCGGGCCCCCGCGAACCCCGTCGAAGCGGCCCTGTGCGCGATCTTCGCCGAGGTGCTCGGGGTCGAACGGGTAGGCGCCGGGGACGGGTTCTTCGAACTCGGCGGCAATTCCCTGCTCGCCACGAAAGTGGTCGCCCAGGCCCGCGAGGCCGGACTCGATCTGCCGATGCAATTGCTGTTCGGTGAATCCACCCCGGCCGCCCTCGCCGCCCGGCTCGGCGACGGTACCGCGAGCGACGCCATGGATCTCGCGCTCGCGCCGGTGCTGCCGCTGCGGCCCGATACGGGTTCGGGCCGCGCCCCGCTGTTCTGTGTGCATCCGGCCATCGGTTTGTCCTGGTGCTACGCCGGACTGCTCGCCGAACTCCCCGCCGACCAGCCGGTCTACGGGCTGCAGGCACCGCAGGCCGCGGGCGAACCCGGATTCGGCTCGATCGCCGAGGTCGCCGAGCACTATCTGGCCCATATCCGGTCGGTGCAGCCGCACGGGCCCTATCAGTTGCTCGGCTGGTCGCTGGGCGGTCTCATCGCGCACGAGATCGCCGTGCGGTTGCAGGCGGCGGGGGAGGAGGTCGCGTCGCTGACCATGCTCGACAGCTACCGGCTCTCCGACGATCTGGCCGAGCACGCCATGCCGTCGATCGCGGAGATCCTCGGCGAGTTCGGTGGCGAACTCACCGTGGACGGCGCGGAACCGACCCTGGCCGAGGCCGCGGAAATGCTGCGCTCGCGTCCGGGCCCGTTCGCAGCGCTCACCCTCGAGCATCTGGAACGGCTCTACGCGGGCTACGCCGACGGCACCGTACAGGCCAACGGGTTCCGGCCCGGTGTCTACGACGGCGATCTGCTGTTCTTCGCCGCCGCCACCGATCCGGTGAACCGCGAGGCCGCCGACCGGCGGCCCGCCGCGTGGCAGGAATACGTCACCGGCACGGTGCTCGCCCACGACGTGGAGTGCACGCACGCGGAGATGACCACGGCGCAATCGCTGGCGGTGATCGGACCCGTACTGCGCGAGCGTCTCGGCGCCCGCCCGCGCCGGTGACGCCGGCGCGACCACAGCCCGGTATCGAAACGAAGGAGAACGCTCAGTGAAGCCCGCGGTGCAGATCACCGGCCTGGTGAAGAACTACGGCCGGGCCTGCGTTTTGGACGATGTCGATCTCGAAATACCCGCCGGTACCGTGATGGGGCTACTCGGACCCAACGGCGCCGGCAAGACCACCACTGTCCGTATCGTGACCACGCTGTTGCGGCCCAACGCCGGAACGGTGCGGGTCGCCGATGTCGATGTGCTGCACGATCCGGCGGCCGCCCGGCGCCTGATCGGACTGTCCGGCCAGTACGCGGCGGTGGACGCCAACCTCACCGGCTACGAGAACCTGCGCATGGTCGCCCGGCTCTACGGGATGACCCGCGACAGGGCCGCCCATCGCGCCCGGGAACTGCTGGGCCAGTTCGGGCTCGAGGACGCGGCCGACCGCCGGGCCGGAACCTACTCCGGCGGGATGACCCGCCGCCTCGATCTGGCCGGCGCGCTGATCGCCCGCCCGCCCGTGGTGGTCCTCGACGAACCGACCACCGGTCTCGATCCGCGGGCCCGCACCGATATGTGGCGGGTGATCGGCGATCTCGTCCGCGACGGCACCACCGTTCTGCTGACCACCCAGTATCTGGAGGAAGCCGACCGGCTCGCCGACCAGATCACGGTGATCGACAAGGGCCGGGTCATCGCGCGCGGCTCCTCGGACGAACTCAAATCCTCGATCGGCGGCGACCGGCTCACCGTCACCCTGGCCCCCGGCCAGGATCCGGCGCCCGCGCTGCGGGTGCTCGCCGATGTCGGCCTCGGCGAACCCGCACACGAAGTGAGTGTGAACGAGGTGTCGGTGGTGGTCGCCGACGGCTCCCGCACCATGGTCGAAGCGCTGCGCCGGCTCGACGACGCAGATGTGCTGGCCGTCGATGCCCGCGTGCACCGGCCCAGCCTCGACGACGTTTTCCTGTCCCTCACCGGCACTCCGGCGACCCCGGACACCGAGCCGGAATCCAGCGATGTACCCGAGGAGATCATGTCGTGAGCACCGCAGAAGTAGCGGTCGAAGAAACCGAAACCACCGGCCGGACCGAGGAGGACGCCGCGGAAACCGATCACGCTCCCGCCTCGCACCGGATCCCGAAATCGACCGAGCCCCGGCTGCGGATCATCCGCGACAGCGCGATCGTGGCGCACCGCAACCTGCTCACCATCATGCGGGTGCCCACGCTGCTGGTCACCGCCACGGTGCAGCCGCTGATGTTCGTTTTCCTGTTCGCCTACGTTTTCGGCGCATCCCTCGGCGGTGGCGAATACCGGGAATTCCTGATCGCCGGGATCATGGCGCAGACGGTCGCGTTCAGCGCCGCGTTCACCACCGTCGGCCTGGCGGGCGACCTGGAGAAGGGCATCATCGACCGGATGCGGGCGCTGCCCATGTCGCGGCTGGCGGTGCTGATGGGCCGTACGCTCTCGGACCTGGTGGTGAGCATGTTGAGCCTGGTGGTGATGACCGTCTGCGGTTACATCGTCGGCTGGAGTATCGAAGGCGGTGTGGCCGATGCCGTGCTGGCCTACGGGGTGATCCTGCTGTTCGCGTTCGCGATGTCGTGGGTCGGTGCGCTCACCGGTCTGCTCGCGCCGAACGTCGAGGTCGCTCAGAGCGCGGGCTTGATCTGGTTGTTCCCGCTGTCGTTCATCTCCTCGGCGTTCATCTCCGCGCAGACCCTGCCCGGTCCGCTGCGCACCATCGCCGAATGGAATCCGATCACCGCGGTCGCGGCGACCGGCCGGAAACTGTTCGACAACAGCGCGCCGCCGTCGTTCGCCGCGCCGACCGGATGGCCCGCCGAGCACTGTGTGGAATACGCCGTGCTCTGCTCGGTGGTGATCCTGCTCGTCGCGATGCCGTTGGCGCTACTGCGCTACCGCCGCGTCGCCAGCCGCTGACTCGAATACGACAAAGGCCGTACCCGCCGGATGATCCGGCGGGTACGGCCTTGTCAGCCGGTGCCCGTATGCGCGGGCGATGACCCCTGGGGCGGTGTATCAGCCCCGGCGGCGGGTCTTGAGCAGTTCCAGCCGCTCCTTGAGCAGCTCCTCGAGTTCTTCCTTACTGCGCCGCTCCAGCAGCATGTCCCAGTGCGTGCGCGGCGGCTTCACCTTCTTCGCCTCCTGGGTGCTGCCCTCGAGCAGCACCCCCTCCTGGCCGTTGCGGCACAACCAGGTGGGCGGGATCTCGGCGTCGTCCGCGAACGGGACATCGAATTCTTCACCATTGTCGGTCCGGTACCGGGCGATCCGGCGCGGAGCCAGATCATGGTCGCGGTCGGTTTCGTAGCTCACCGCTCCGAGCCGGCTGCCCCGGAGTACGCGATCTGCCATCTGTACAGGTCCTCTCTGTGTTGTCGGCGCGTTACCGCGCGCTGGTCCACGGGTTCCCGGCCATCCGGCCCCGGGACACCGGATCGGTTACGCCTCTCGGCGTATCCGCTGCGGTGCACCGGAACCCGGGCCGGGGCGGACCGGTGGGTTGACCCCTGTGGTTGTGCTGACGCGAGCTTCGTGGGCTCGCGTTTCGCCGGCCGTTGCCTTCCGCCGACCGTTCGGGTCACGTCTGCGAACCGTTCCCGCTCCACGAATCGACGATTCGTGCCGGTCCCGGCCGTGCGCCCTGTTCTTGTCAACGTTCGTGAGGGTCGATCCGTTCCCAGTTCGGGAGAGCCTATTGATTGTACGGCGTCGTGCGCGCGGTGCTGCGCGGTGTGCGGTGTGTGCCGCTGCGCGGCGGCCCATTAGGGTGTCGGGTCATGTCGCGCCGGTTGCAGTCCTGTTTGTGGTGTGGTCGGGAAATCGTTGATACGGAGGCGGGGCGGCGGCGCCGGTACTGCCGGCAGTCCTGCCGCCAGCGGGCTTACGAGCATCGCAACAATGTGAAGGGCACTGGTATCCCCGCCGATTCGGTGGTGCTGAGTGCGGCCGAGGCCGCGGCGCTCGCGGACCGCTGGTTCGCGGCCCGCTGCGCCGCCGAGGATGTGGCCACCGCGATCGACGAGGGTGCCGATACCGCCGAGCTCGCGCGGCTCAGTGCGGTACTGGTCGAACTCGCGCGCGACGCCGAACGGTTGCGCTGATCCCGCTGGAGATTGTTTGCTCCGGATGCGGCGGGCCCGGATTTCGCCGGGCCGGATCCGGTTCGCGAGATCCTCGGCGCGGCGGCAGCGCCGGCGCGGCGCGGATGATCATCACGACGAGCCCCGTGCCGAGCAGCGCCAGGCCGAGCAGGGCGAACAGGGTGGCCGAATCCGGATGGATCAGCGACTGCCCGCGCATCGCCTGCCAGAACGTGATCGCCTGCAGACCACCCCCGCCCAGGACCGCCACCCCGATCAGCCGGCTGCGGGTGCGGGCCGGGCGCAGCCACGAGTACCGTCGCGCGCACCAGGCCAGCAGTACGACAACGGCGAGCAGAACCTGGATTCCGTGCAACCCGACGAAATGCGGTATCCGCAGATCGCCCCCGATGGTGCTCCAGTGGGTGATCGGCATCCCGGCCACGGCGTCCGGCGTGCCCACCGCCGCCCGGGTGTCCGCGTCGACGACGGTATGCCCCGCGGCCAATTCCACCAGCCGGCCGTCGGCGGTGCGGGCGAGCTGGACGCCGGTGAACCCCATCAGATATCCGAGCGCCATCGAGACCACAGCCATCGCCAGCCCGCCCCGAATTGCCCACACAGTCGGCCGATCCGCGCCGGGACGTATCGAAACGATCACGGCGATCAGCAGATTCGCGACGAAAAGGCCGGGTACGCCCGAAGCGAAGATCATTTGCCCGATTTCGTTCACCGGATCGGTTTCGGTATTGAAATGACTGAAGGTGCCGCGGGCGGCCTGGATCACCACGAATCCCACGTCCACGACCGTGGTGACCGCGAAGACAACGCCCAGCCACCAGGTGAAACGCCGTCCCGCATGGGGTAGTGAGAGCAGCCAGGCCAAGGTGAGCGAATACAGCACGAAGGCCAGCCCGAATTTCACCGGTTTCAGCCAGACCGATTCGCCGAGGATCTGCCGGTCGTCGACGAACATGGCGACCAGGCCGAAAAACACCAGACCGGCCATTGCCGCGGAACTGAGCAGCAAAGGCCGGTGCAGGCGCCCGATCACCCGACATGGACCGGAGGTCGTGGTGTGGCCGGAGAATTCCGGCCCGCCGGGAAGCGATATTTCTGACATGGGCCGACGGTAGAAACGCAACCCCACTCGGGGCGTCCCGCTGGGGGACGGAGTGGTTCCGCTACCTGGGTACCGTTACCGGCCGCCGGTATGGAACACGGGTATCGTCAGCCGGGGAAGTTCATGACGTCCATGCCGCGCGCGGCGAACCACGGCTGCGGGTCGATCTTGCCGACACCGGGCTGGTGCACCTCGTAGTGCAGATGCGGGCCGGTGGACTGGCCGCGGCTGCCGACCGTCGCGATCACATCGCCGGCGCGGACCGGCTGGCCGACCTGCACCAGGATGTCCTGCATATGGCCGTACACGCCGACGGTGCCGTCGTCCTGCTGGACGCGGACCCACAGGCCGAAACCGGTGGCCGGGCCGGCTTCGATCACGGTGCCGTCGGTGACCGATTTGATCGGCACACCCTGATTGCCGGCGAAATCGATACCGAAGTGGTTGGCACCCCAGCGGGGGCCGAAACCGGAGCTCACGACGGCGTCGACGGGACGTACGGTGGTCGGCCGGGGCGGCGGGGGCAGCGGGATCCCGGGGATCTGGAAGGGGAACGAGACGGGCTGGGCGGCGGGCTGGGCCGGTGCCGGTGCGGCGGCCGGTTCGGCAGGCGCCTGCGCAACCGCCGTGGCGGCCACTGTGTTGATCTTTTCGTTATCGGAGTCTGCTCCGGCGGCGAAGAGGCCGAAACCGGCGCAGAGCGCGGTCGTGGTGGCGACAACCTGCGTCGTTACGCGACGACGGCCGATCGACGGCACCGTGAGCTTGCGGAGAGGTAACGGAAGGGTCACGGGCATGACTAACAAGCTAGGGGACTTGCATGCCGGGTCAGCAAGCTTGTGGCAACCGTCACGCGGGCGCATAAGCCCAGGTCGCTTATAACCGAACGGTAACGGAAGCGGAAATATCCCGCGTCGAGCTGCACAAATGTGACATTCGGCCGTGATTGACCGCGAGTGTGCGCAATGGAGACACTTTATGAGTGGTCGCTAACAGAGTTGCGCCGCTGATCGCCCTGGCCGACCCCACCCGGCGGGCGATATTCGAAGCGTTGCCCTCGGGGCCGCGCTCGGTGGGTGAGTTGGCGAAACAGGTGGGGATCAGCAGTTCGGCCGTCTCGCAGCATCTGCGCGTACTGCGCGAAGCGCGCCTGGTGATGGTGCGTCCCGTCGGCAACCGCCGGCTCTATTCGCTGGACCCGCGCGGCCTGGGCGACGCCCGCGACTACCTCGAACAGTTCTGGCCGAGCGCCCTGGCCGCCTACGCCGCCGCACTCAATGAAGCCCGCGGCCGGGTCTGAGTCCGCAGCGGTCAGCCCACGCGGCGGTACGCGGCGCCGGCGACCCCGGCCTCGGCGCGCCGCTTCCCGAGCTGCCGGTCGAGGGCCGCGACCACCTCGGTGACGCCGATCTGCAGGAGACCGGGGTCGGGGGACGAGCCCTCACGGTCGCCCGTGCGGCCCGCCCACAACACCTCGTGCCGGGCGAGCAGGTGTCCGGGAGGTCCGCTCTCGGCGGGGGAGGTGGGGCCGAACAGTTGCACCGTGCGGGTACCGAACGCGGTCGCCAGATGGGCGACACCGGTATCGCCGCACAGCACCACCGAGGCCTCGGCCACGGTCGCGGCCAGTTCGATCAGATTCTGCTTCCCGGCCAGCACCCGGTGCCCCGCCAGGCCCGCGCGGGCCGCGATACCGTGGGCGCGTTCGCGGTCGCATTCGTCGCCGGTGAGCACCACCTCGTACCCCAGCACCAGCAGATGCCGGATCACGGCCGCGAACCGGTCGGCCGGCCAGCGCCGCGCGGCGGCGCCCGCACCGACGTGCACGACCACGCAGTCGCGGTGGCTGGTGGTCGCCACCGGGGGGACGAGGCCCAGGTTGCGGCGGTCGGCACCGATACCGTCGAATTCCAGCAGATGGCACCAGCGGTCGATCGGATGCCGCTGCTCGTGCCACTCCGGGCCGGGGATCTCCGGGAACGCCGGATTGCGGTAGGTGAGGATCCGCTCGGCACCGGTTTTGGTGAGTTCCACGATCGGTGTGGTCTCGGCCCCGTGCAGATTGATCGCGAGCTTCGGCGCCGGTCCGTCCCAGCGCAACCCCTGCGGATCGGCGATCGGCACCATCTCGTCCACCAACGCGATCAACTCGACGATCGGACGCAGCCGGTGCGGGGTGGCGAGGACGAGATGATCGCTGCGCCGGGCCCGTCGCAGGGCACGCAACGCCGGAACAGCGGTGAGCAGCTCACCGAGACCGCGTGCCTGAAGCACGAGAACTACCGACACCCGACTCTCCTAGCCACCTGTTGCCCGTTGTGCCGCCCCCTCCCCGCACCACCCCGAGGGCCGGCTCACGACGAGAGCATTCCTTAGCTGGACTACCCGTGGCACCGGTGGGCAAACGTCGGCCGATCGCGTCCTGGATCACATGCCGGGCGGTAGCCGCCGGACGGGCTCACTCGCGGTGGCGTTACGTCCCCGGTCCGGTTCCCGCGCGCCGCACGATCGGGCGGCAGTATGGTGCGCGCCACTTCGGGCGCCGATGTGGTTGCGCGGCCGCCGCTTCGGTAATGTCGGCAAGGTCCGCAGGGAAGACCGGTGCAAGTCCGGGGCTGTCCCGCAACTGTGAGGTTCGTCCGCGAGCCGAAGCCAGATACCTGCGGATGAAGGACTGAACGGTCATGATCACGTGGGTATTGATCGATGCGCCGAACCGGCCGCCGCCGCGCGGGCCGGTTTCGCATGTCTGTGTCGCGTGAACTGCCTGACGCGACGGGAGTCGGATATGCGTGGTGCACCGCCGGAGTTGAATCGCCGCTCGTTTCTCCTCGGCAGTGCCGTCGCCGCGGGTGCGCTGGCCGTCGGGTGCGGTAGCGGCGGATCGGCCGCGGGCTCGGATACTTTCACCGCCGCCTTCCAGGGTTCGGGTGCGGGGGAGGGGATAGACCCCGGCGCGAACACCCTGTTCATCGACGAGGCCCGGATGAAGGCGATCTACGACGGGTTGTTCGAGGTCGATTCGGCGATGGCGCCGATTCCGCGGCTGGCGGAATCCGGCGAACCGAATGCCGACGGCACCCGGTGGCGGATCGCGCTGCGCGACGCCGTATGGCACGACGGTAAGAAATTCACCAGCCGGGATGTGCTCTATACCCTGTCCAGGGTGCTGGGGCCGGCGCGCCGGCGGCCGTTCATCGCGGCTTCGTCACTGGACCGGGTGGACCTCTCCGGATGCCGGGCGGTCGACGATCGGACGGTCGAGATCGCCTTGAAGGAACCGTCCTTCGAGTTCCTGATCGCGCTGTCGGTCTACGGCACCAAGATCGTGCAGGACGGTGCCGCCGATTTCGGCCGCCCGGTGGGCACCGGGCCGTTCGTCTTCGAATCCTTCGATCCCGGCCGGCAGTTCACCGCCACCCGCAACGAGCACTACTGGGACGGTGCTCCCGCTATCGGTGAGCTACGGATACTCAGTGCGGAGGCCGACGCGCGGGTGAACGCGGTCCAGAGCGGGGAGATCGACTATGCCGACAACCTCACCCCGTCCGCGGCGCGCACCCTCCGGGACAGGCCGGGAATCAGGCTGGTCGCCACGCCGAACAGCGGTATCTACTTCTTCGCCATGAAAACCGACCGCCCACCGTTCGACAAGCCGGATGTCCGGCGCGCGGTGATGCGGATGGTCGATCGGGCCGAACTGCTGAAGGTCGCCCTCGAAGGGCAGGGCGAGATCGCCGATGATGTGTTCGGCAAGGGCTACCAGTACTACGCCGACCTCCCGCAGCACGACTACGACCCCGACGAGGCCGCCCGGCTGCTGCGCCGGGCGGGCGTACGCGATCTGTCCTTCGACTTGTTCACCGCGCCGGTGGCCTACGGATTCGTCGAAGCGGCCCGCCTTTTCGCCGATCAGGCCGCGGCGTGCGGGGTACGCGTGAACGTGGTGCTGGGTTCCAAGGACAGCTACTACACCGATGCGCTGGACACCGGCCAGCTGACGATGGGGCAGTCGGGACCGTTGCCGATACCCAACCACTTCGCTTCGCGGCTGCTGAGCGGGGCACCGCAGAACCGCACGAAATGGTCCGATCCCGAATTCGACGGTCTCTATGCCAAGGCCCAGGCCACCCGCAGCGCGCAGGGCCGCACCGCGATCTACCGCACGATGCACGAGATACTGCACGACCGGGGCGGGTTCATCTTCTTCGGTACCACGAACTGGAACAGTGCGGGCGGGGATCGGTTCGCCGGGCTTCCGGCGGCCGTGCCGAACTCCCACGATTGGGCGCGCTTCGACGGGGTGAGCATCCGATGACGGCGCTCGATCCGGCGCTGGCCCGCTATTGGCTCGAACGCTGGGACCGCCAGCAGGAACGCTATATGCCCGATCGCGAATCACGGTTCGAGGTGATCGGTGATGTGCTGATCGAATTGCTCGGCCGGCCCGACCCGCTGATCGTCGACCTGGGCGTGGGCCCGGGCACCCTGTCCGAACGGCTGCTGGCCCGGCCGCCCGGCGCCACGGTGGTCGGTGTCGATGCCGATCCGCTCCTGCTGGCCCTCGCCGGCGCCGCGCACGGTTCGCCACGTTTCCGCACGGTATTCGCCGATCTGCGTGAGCCCGGCTGGTTTGCGGCGCTGGGGCTGGAACGTGCCCCGGACGCCTTCGTCAGCACCACCGCCCTGCACTGGATGAACCGGGAACCGCTACGCGACCTCATCCGCGCCTGCGCCGGCGCCCTGGCGTCCGGCGGGGTGTTCGTCAACGGCGATCACCTCTACGAGGGACCGGACGGTCCGCGGCTGGACGCGGTGGGCCGGGCCCTGACCGCCCGGCGGGCCCGCCGGCTCGGCACCGCGGCGGCGGAGGACTGGCAGGCCTGGTGGGCGGCCGTGGAAAGCGCGCCCGAACTCGCCGGCCTGGTGCGCCTGCGCGACGGTGGGTTCGAGCACACGGTGTACGACCGGCCCAGTGCGCACGACTATCTCGCCTTCGCCCGCGAAGCCGGGTTCGCCGAGGCCGGGACGGTCTGGCAGTACGGCGACGACCGCGTCGTGGTCGCGATCCGGTGACCGGGCGGTGAGAGCCGGAGTCCGGCCGGACGCGCGGCTGATGCTGCGCCGGGCGTGGATCGGTGCCGGACAGCTCGCGATCCTGCTCGTCCTCGTCTTCGCGCTCTCGCTGGTGCTGCCCGGCGATGCCGCCGATGTGCAGAACAACACCATCCTGAGCGAGGACCAGCGCGAACACGCCCGGCATCTGCTCGGACTGGACGTCTCGCCGGTGACCAGGTTCGCCGACTGGCTCGGCGGCGCGGTGCGCGGGGACTTCGGCACCTCGTACGCCGGCGGCGCGAGCGTCGGCTCGGTGATCGCCGAACCCTTCCTCGTCACCGCGTTGCTCGCCGGGCTCACGCTGCTCGTCCTGATCCCGGTCGCGGTGGGTGCCGGTTTCGCGGCGGGACTGGCGCCGGGGTCGGGGCGCGACCGGGTGATCACCTCGATCAGTATCGGATTCGATTCCATCCCCGATTTCGTGTTCGCGGTGGTGTTGGTGGCGGTGCTGTCGGTACGGTTCGATCTGCTGCCCGCGACCTTTCTGGGCGCCGATCTGTCCACTGTGCTGGATCACCCGGAATATCTGGTGCTGCCGCTGGTCGTCACGGTCGTGCGGATGGCCGCGCCGCTGGTGCGGCTCGTCCGGGCCGGGGTGGTCGATGTGCTCGATCAGCCCTATATCGCGCAGGCGCGCCGGCTGGGAGTTCCCCGGTTCTCGTTGCTCGCCCGGCATATGGCGCCCAACGCGCTGGCACCGGCGATACAGGAGCTGGGCCGGACCGGTGGCGGCCTGCTGTCGGGTGTGCTGATCGTGGAAGCGGTGTTCGCGGTACCGGGTATCGCCTCCGAACTCATCGGTGCCATCGCCAACCGCGACGATCCGGTGATCCTGGCGATCGTGGCGATCACCGGGGTGATCGCCGTGGTCGTGAACACGGCGATCGATATGGCCGGTTTCCGGATGAATCCCCGTGCCGCCGCCGGGATCCACCGGTGACGGCACGGCGCGGGTTGTCCGTGGCACTGCTCGCGGTGCCGCTGCTGTGCGCGCTGGGCGGCCCCGTGCTCGCCCGCGGGGCGCCCGGCGAGCGGTCCGCCCCGTTCGGTCCGTCGCCGTGGTCGCCGTTCGGCACCGATCGGCTGGGCCGGGATGTCCTGGCGGCCGCCCTCACCGGCGGGCAGACCTTCCTCGTGGTGGGGGTGCTCACCGTGCTGGGTGCCTACCTGGCCGGATTCCTGATCGGCGTCGCCGCGGCCGCTGCCCCGTGGATGTGGCTGGAGGACTTGCTCATGCGCCCGGTGGATGTGCTGCTGTGTATTCCGGCGCTGCTGATCATCATGGTGGCGGCGTTGCGCACCGAGGGGTCGGCAGTGGCGATCGCCTGCGCGATCGGCCTCGCGCTGGTAGCCCCCATCGCACGGTTCGTCCGGATGGCCGCCGCCGGTGTCGTGCACGGGCCGGTGATGGACGCGCTGCGGATGCAAGGGGAGACCCGCGCGTACCGATACGGGCGCTATGCGCTGCGGGAGATGGCGCGGCCGCTGGCTGCCGATATCGGGGTCCGTTTCACGGCGGCCGTCTATTTCCTGGCCTCCGCGAATTTCCTGGGCCTCGGATTCGATACCACCTCCACGGACTGGGCGGTCTCGGTGGCGGCCAACAAGGACGCGCTGTTGATCGCGCCGTGGTCGGTGGTGCTTCCCGCCGTGCTGATCGTACTGCTCGCGGTGGGGACCAATCTGCTGGTCGACGATCTGCTGCCGGATCCGCGCGGGCTCGCGGCCGGCGCCCGGCGGGCGGGCCCCGATGCCTGAACCGCTGATCACCGTGCGCGACCTCGGTGCCCGCGCGGGGGATACGCCGATCCTGAGCGATATCGATTTCGAGATCGCGCCGGGCGAGGTCCTCATACTGTTCGGGCCGTCCGGCGCCGGGAAGACGACGATCGCCGCCGCCGTGGCCGGTGTACAACGGCCGGGCATCGAACTGACCGGGGAGATCAGCCGGTCCCGGGTGCTACGAGTCGGCTATCTGCCGCAGTACGCGGCCGGAACGCTGAACCCGGCCCGGCGGGTCGGTGCGGTGCTCGGGGAACTGGCCGCGGTAGCGCACCGGCGCGGCGGCGGCCGGGGACGATTGCGGGCGAGTACCCGGCGAGAGCGTATCGCGCGGGTACTGGCGGCCGTGGCGATCGGCCCCGGCGACGACGACCTCGATCGGATCCTGCGGAAATACCCGTTCGAATTCTCCGGCGGGGAGCGTGCCCGGCTGGCGCTGGCGCAAGTTCTGCTGTTCGAACCGGATGTCCTGGTGGTCGACGAGCCGACGGTCGGCCTGGACTCCGTGGCCCGTGCCGCGTTGCTCGCCGGCCTGCGCGGGCTGCGCGCGGCGGGCAGCGCCGTCGTGCTGGTCACCCACGATCCGTTCGTGGTCGAGCAGATCGGCGACCGCACCCTGTTCGTCCGCGCCGGCCGGCTCTCCGGCGCCGAGGGCTGCGGCACCGCCGGGCGGGCGGTGACGGCACGGGCACGGTCGGGTACGTGCGACGGGGGCGCGGCGGCGATCACCACCGAGGTGGCCGCCGCGCACGACGGCGAACCCGTCCTGCGGGTGCGTGATCTGGTGGCCGGACCGCCCCGCGACCCGACCCTGCGAGCCATCGATCTGGACCTGCGCGCCGGGGAAATGCTCGGTCTCCTCGGAGTTTCGGGCGCCGGCAAATCGACCCTCGCCCGGTGTCTCGCCGGGCTCACCCGTCCCGTCGCAGGGGAGGTCCGTGCCGGAGACGACCCCCTGCCGGTTCTGCGGCGGCGCACCCGCCACCAGATCGCCGCGATCCAATACGTCTGGCAGGAATCCGCGGCATCGTTCGACGCGCGCCGCGCCGTTCTCGACCAGGTCGCGGCCACCGGAATCCGGTTGCGCGCGATGGACCGGGCGCAGGCCCGGGCCGCCGCGACCGCGCTGCTGACCGATCTCGGCATCGGCCCCGAGCAGGCGGGCCGCCTCCCCGACGAGCTCTCCGGCGGCCAGCTACAGCGCGCCGCCCTCGCCCGGGCACTGCTCGCACGGCCCCGGGTGCTGTTGTGCGATGAGGTGACCACGGCGCTGGACAAACCCACTGCCGGACTCATCCTCGACCATCTCGACGAATACCGGCGCACGCACGGCGCGGCGGTGCTGTGGATCAGCCACGATCTGCGCAGCCAGTTCGGCCGGGCCGACCGGATCGCGGTACTCGACGGCGGCCGGCTCACCGTGCTCGGCTCACCCGCCGAGGCAGCGATGCGCTCGGGACCAGCAATTTTTGCCCGGCTCCTCCGCGCCGACGGACTCGACCACCGGCTACCGGTCTGACGATCACCGGCAGTGGAAGCCGGCTGTCGTGGCGGGCTGCGACCGGCGACATGCGGGGCGTGGACCGCGGTGAACCCGCCGGCCGGCGTTAGTCTCGTTGAGACACACCGTATTCGAGAGCTCGGCCGAGACGACGAAGGGCGTGCGCAGTGGAGGCGACGACCGCTGGGAAACTGAAACAGCTGCGAGAGAATCTGGCGATCGCGCGGGAGCCGGCCGGTGCCGCGGGGATCGCGAAGCGGGCCGCCAAAGGGATTCGCAGCCCGCGCGAGCGGATCGCCCTGCTGCTGGACCCGGGTAGTTTCGTCGAAATCGGTGCGTTGGTACGGCAACCCGGTGCACCCGACAGTCTGTACGGCGACGGTGTCGTCACCGGGCACGGCACGATCGACGGCCGCCCGGCCGTGGTGATCGCGCACGACCAAACGGTTTTCGGCGGTTCCGTCGGGGAGATGTTCGGCCGCAAGGTCGCGGCGGCCATGAATCTGGCCGCCGAAACCGGCTGCCCTTTCGTGGCGATCAACGATTCCGGCGGTGCGCGAGTGCAGGACGCGGTCACCTCGCTGGCCTGGTACGCCGCCATGAGCCGGCGGCAGCTGGGGTTGTCCGGGGTGGTCCCGCAGGTGTCGGTGATGCTGGGCAAATGCGCGGCCGGTGCCGTGTACTCGCCGATCAACACCGACATCCTGGTCGCTACCGAATCCGCCCACATGTTTGTGACCGGCCCCGACATCATCCGCGAGACCACCGGCGAGGAAATCACCCTGGAGGAACTCGGTGGCGCCTACAACCAGGCACGTAACGGCAATATCCATCACGTCGCCGCGGACGAGGAAGCGGCCTTCGCCTGGGTGCGCGACTACCTGACTTTCATGCCGTCCCATTGCTTCGCCGAACCACCGCTGGTCAACCCGGGCATCGAACCGCACCTCACCGATTCCGATCGCGAACTCGATACGCTCGTCCCGGATTCCGACCGCACCGGCTACGACATGTACGACATCCTGCTGCGGATCTTCGACGACGGCGAATTCCACGAGATCGGCGATACCGCGGCGCGCAATATGATCACCGGCTTCGCCCGGGTCGACGGCCGCAGTGTCGGCGTGGTGGCCAATCAGCCGCTGGTGTCCAGTGGTGCGATCGACGCCCGCGGCTCGGACAAGGCGGCCCATTTCATCCGGCTGTGCGACGCGTTCGGATTGCCGCTCGTCTTCGTCGTCGATACACCGGGTGTGCTGCCCGGTGTCGAGGAAGAGAAGATCGGCGTGATCAAACGCGGCGGCCGGTTCTTCTACGCGGTGGTCGAGGCCACCGTCCCGATCGTCACGGTGGTGGTACGCAAGGCCTACGGCGGCGGTTACGCGGTGATGGGCTGTAAACAACTCGGCGGCGATATCAACCTCGCCTGGCCGACCGCACGGATCGCGGTGATGGGCGCCGAGGCCGCGGTGGGTCTGACGCAGCGGCGCCAGCTCGCCGCCGCCTCCGACGAGGAACGGCCGGTGCTGCGGCAGCAGATGATCGACTTCTACAACACGACGGTGGCGACGCCGTGGACGGCGGCCGAACGCGGCTATATCGACGCGGTGATCGAACCGTCGCAGACCCGGCTGGAGATCCGGGCGGCGCTGCGCCTGCTCCGTGGCAAAACGGTCCGGCACGGCCCGCGCAAACACCACCTCATGCCGCTGTAGCCGCAGGAGCCGACCCCGGCTCGGGCGGCTCGCCGGACAATGCGCCTACGGCCGTCATGACCTGGGCGCCGGCTCCGGTCTCGGTTCCGGCGGTCCGGTCTCGGGATCCGGCTTCGGTTCCGGCCGGTCCGGCTCGCGTCCGCCGGATCTGCGGCGCCGCTCCCAGGCGCGGGCGAGCACGATCGTCACCACGACGTACGCCCAGCCCGCCAGTACGTCCACGACGTAGTGCTCGCCGCCGTAGACCAGCGTGAACGCCATGGCCACGGGAAACAGCGCCAGCGGAACCTTCCACCACCGGTTCCGGGCCAGCGGCCACAGGGCGACCGTCACGAGCAGGGCGAACGCCGCGTGCAACGACGGTAGCGCGGCCACCGGGTTGCCCTGCGCGGCAAGCCAGTCGCCGCTGACATCCACCGACACCAGATGGAAACCGAAGCCCGTACCCCGATGGACCTCGGCCGGGATCACGCCGTCGCGCGCGGCATACCAGGGCGGGGCGGCGGGCAGCAGCACATAGGTGAGCAGGCCGAGATAGGACAGCAGCACGATCCGGCGCATATATTTCGACCAGCGATCCCGGGACTGCACGTAGAAGATCGCGGCGATCAACCAGGGAACCACGAAATGGCTCGTATAGACCATGCCGGTGAGCACGGTCCACCACGGTTGTTCGCCGTCGTGGATCAGCCGCTCCTGCAACCACACCGTGGGGATGGTGCCGCCGAACAGCCACTGCTCCGCGGATACCAGTTCCGCCACGCGCACCGGCATACCGAGGGTGTTGGCGATACCGCGGGTGTGGTCGTACAGCACCAGGGCGGCAATGAGCGGAACCCAGTCGATCAGGGTCCGCACATGGTCGCGCCACGGGCGATCCGGATTGAACGCGGCGATCCCGATGACGATCCAGACGGCCTGGTAGATCCGATCGGTCGGCAACCCGAATACGACGGTGACGACCGCCAATGCCAGGAGGTAGGCCGACCACACACTGTTGCGCAGCAGCCGGCGCGGCCGTTGCCCGGTCGGCGCCTCGATCGTGGGGGCACCCATCTCCCCAGTTTTCCATCAGCCGACTCTCCGGTGAACGGCCGACTACCCGTAAATGACTTTCCGGGTCCTACCATCGACCGGATGAGCGAGCCACGCCGGCCGTTTCCCGGGCCCACCGCGACCCCGGTCGAGCGTATGGGGCGGCCGATATGACCGTGGACGACGTGGCCGACGACCTGTACGGCCGCCCGCCCGGGGAATTCGTGGCCGCCCGCGACGAACAGGTGCGCGCCGCCAAGGCGGCCGGCGATAAACAACTCGCCGCCGCGATCGCGGCCTTACGTAAGCCCACGGTGGCCGCCTGGACGGTGAACATGCTGGTGCGCGCGGCGCCGGAAGAGGTGGCGGCGCTGCTGCGGCTGGGGGAGCAGCTACGCACCGCGCAGCGCGAGTTGTCGGGCGCGCAATTGCGGTCGCTGACCAGGCAGCGGCGGCAGGTCGTCGACGCGCTGGCGGAGCGGGCCGGGGAAATCGCCACGGAACACGGGCACCCGGTCACCGAGGCGGTCCTGCGTCAGGTGGGCGAAACACTGACCGCCGCGCTCGCCGACCCCGACGTCGCCGGCCGGGTGCGTGCCGCGACGCTGGCGTCGGCGGCGAGCTACGCGGGATTCGGCCCGGTGGGGCCGGATCTGGCGGTGGTACGGGACGAGCAGGAGCAGTCCCGGGCTCGCCCGGATCGGGGACCGCGCGGCCCGAAGACCCGGGCGAAGGCGCCCGCAGACGGGCGTTCGAAGGACGAGGAGCGGCGGGCACGGGAAGAGGAAAAGCGACGGGCGAAGGAAGAGGAGGAGCGGCGGGCGGCGGTGGAGCGGGCCCGCGCCGCGCTGGCGGCGGCCGAACTGGACGCGCGGCAGGCCGCCGAGGAACTGCGACGCAGTGAACAACGCGTAGCCGAACTCCGCGACGACCTCGCGGCCGCGGAGGAGCAGCACCGTTTCGCCCGGCAGGCCGATCGCACCGCCCGGAGCGAAGTGCGCAGCGCCACAATCGAACTGGAGCGGGCACAGCGACGTTCGAAGTGAGCGGCGCGGACCAACGATCACCCACAGCCGCGACTCCCTGGCGTACGGTACGCGTGCACCGCGGCGAATCAGCAGCGGGTGGCAAACGCGGACTTCGGTGCGGCGTCCGCCGGGGCTAGGCGTGGTCGGCGAGCGATTCGTGACCGGCGCGGCGTGCGCAGTGAGCGCAGCAGAAGATCTGTGCACCCGCCTCGACACCGTGGCCGAGCACCCGGCAACTGCAGTGCGCGCAGACCGGGGCCAGTTCGCTCGCGGCGCATTCGAAGCTGTCGAATGTCCACGACTGTCCGTCGCGGCTGACGGTGAACGTTTTGTCGTAGTCGTTGCCGCAGGTATCGCAGATGGCCATAGCTTCATACCTCCCGGGCATTTGTTCGTTCTCTTGCTGGTTCCGCTGTCATCCGGGCCGTACCCGGCGCCGTTGCGGGCAAACACCGCCCAGCCGCCAGGTGCGGGCCGGCCGGTTCGCCGGGTTGTGCTCACCCCGCACGGGTGATGCGGTCGTGCCGCGCCGTGCGCGAGGGTGAGGTCATGCATCGACGGGAGGCAGGGACGCTGATGCGCGGTTCGCGGTGCGCCGGCACGGCGGATCCGCGGTCCGGCGCGGTACGCGAACCCGCGGTCGCGCCGCCCGGCGGATCGGCTCCGGCCGCCCGGCTCGCCGGCCGCGGGCTGCCGCGGAGGTGTTGACCGCACGGCGGCCGGACGGATCTCTCTGCCTGCCGTGCTCCGGGGGAGATCAGTCGTGAATCGCGCACTGCGGTGGCTGCGCACGATCCTGCCCGGCGAACGAATCCAGCGCTCCGATGTGCTCGCCGGGCTGTCCGGGGCGGTGGCCAGTGTGCCGGACGGGATGGCGGCGGGGGCGCTGGCCGGGGTGAGCCCGGTGCACGGGTTGTACGGGAGTATGGCGGGCCGGCTCTTCGGCAGTTTCGCCACCAGTACCCGGTTGATGGTCGTCACCGCGACGAGTGCGTCGGCGCTGGCCGCGGGGTCGGCACTGACCGAGGTCGCACCCGATCAGCGTTCCGCGGCGCTCATCCTGCTGACCTTGTTCGCCGGGTGCGTCATGATCGCGGCCGCGGTGCTGCGGCTGGGCCGGTACACGCGGTTCGTCTCGCATTCGGTGATGACCGGCTTCCTGGCCGGTATCGCGGCGAATATCGTCTTCGGGCAGGTGGCGCAGCTCACCGGGGTCTCGGCGGATTCGTCGATCGCGTTGCTGAAAGCCCTCCATGTCGTCACCCATCCGGGCGAAATCGATATCCCGTCGCTGGTGGTCGGTGTGTTCGCGCTCGCGCTGCTCGCCGGACTGGCGCGCACTCGCCTGCGGTTGTTCGCCGCGCTCGCCGCCCTGATCTTCCCGACCGCGCTGATGATCGGCCTGGGCTGGGATTCGGTGACCCGCGTATCCGATGCGGGTGCGATTCCGAGCGGTTTCCCGCTGCCGCATATCCCCGATCTCGCCGCACTGACCCCGTCGCTGCTCGGTGGTGCCGCCGCGGTGAGCGTGATCGTGCTGGTGCAGGGCGCCGGGGTGGCGCAGGCCGTTCCGAACCGGGACGGCTCACCGACCGATCCGAACCGGGATTTCGCCGCCCAAGGGATCGGTAGTATCGCCGCCGCACTTTTCCGCGGGATGCCGGTCGGCGGCTCGCTCGGGCAGACGGCGCTGAACGCCACCGCGGGGGCGTACACCCGGTGGGGCGCGATCCTGTCCGGCGTGTGGTTACTGGGGATTCTGGTCGCCTTCGCCCCGCTGGTCGGCAAGGTACCGATGCCGACCCTGGCGGCGATCCTGATCGTGGCGGCCTCGGGCGCTCTGGAACCGGGCGGTCTCCGGGCGATCTGGAGCAGCGGGTCGACTTCCCGGATCGCGCTCTCGGCGACGTTCCTCGCCACCTTGCTGCTGCCGGTGAGCGCGGCGGTGGGTATCGGGGTGGCGCTCTCGCTGATCCTGCAGTTGAACCGGGAAGCACTGGACCTCAAGGTGGTGCGGTTGCGGGTGGAGGACGGAGATCTGGTCGAGGTCCCCGCACCGGTCCGGCTCGCCGATCACCAGATCGTCATCCTCGACGTGTACGGCAGCCTGTTCTACGCCGGGGCCCGCACCCTGCAGGCCAATCTGCCCGATCCCACCGGTGCCGACGGCCCGATCGTCATCCTGCGGTTGCGCGGCAGGACCTCGGTCAGTGCCACGTTTCTCGCCGTGGTCGGGGATTACGTACGCCGGCTCGACGACGCCGGCGGCGCCCTCTACCTCAGCGGGGTGGATCCCCGGATCCGGGAGCGGTGGACCGACGATCTGCTGGACCGGCAGGGCGTGCGGGTCGAGTTCTTCCCGGCCACCCCGACCATCGGCGAGTCGACGCTCGCCGCCTATGCCCAGGCCAGAGTGCGGTTACGAGAGCAGCCGTGATGAGCGAACTGCTGGTGCTGCTGCTACCGGAGATGGCCGGGTTGATCATCACGCCGGGCGCGGTCGCGGGATGTGTGCTGTTGCTGCTGCGGTCGCGTGCGCCGGTCCCCGACGCGCTCGCGTTCGGTGGTGCGTTCCTCGTCGTCTACTTACTCATCGCGATCACGGCGATCCTGGGCGGCGCGGCCGACCCGGCGGCCGGATCGACGGATACCTCGCACGGTGTCGGCGTGGTCGTCGGAGTGCTGTTCCTGCTGGCCGGGCTGTGGGTGCTGGTGCGCCGCCCGGCATCCCGCCGCCGCGAGGGGCCGCCGAAAATTCTCTGCGAACTCGAGTCCAGTGGTCCGCGGCGTTGTTTCGTACTCGGTATCGCGCTGGCGGTGCTCAACCCGAACCTGTTCCTGATGATGTCCGGAATGAGCTATATCGCCGGCTCTTCGGTGGGGCCGGGGCCGGCGTTGCTGGCGACCGTGCTGCTACTGGTCGCGGCGTCGGTCGATTTCCTGGTACCCGTCGGTCTCTATCTCGCGTTCGGCGACCGGGCGCGCACCTGGCTGGGGTCGCTCGAGTCCTGGGTGCTGCGGCATGCGCGCGGGTTGTCGCTGGCGGTTCTGTTCGGTTTCGGGGCGCTGTTCACCGCGCGCGGAATCATCGGCATGGTGTAGTACCCCGGGTACGGCTGCGTCCCCGGTGCGGATTCACCCTCCGGGGATGAGGTGGGCGCCGGTTCCGGCCGGGATCATCGACGGACAGCCCAGCGGTGAGGCGTACCGGGAGCGGCGATTCCGGGACCCGCCGCGGTGCCGCGAACGAACCGGATCGAGGACGCCCATGTCACTGCTGGTCCCGGACAGTCAACGACGGACCCTCGAGGAGCTCACCGACCGGCTCGACCTGGGATCGGGTGAAACGACCACCAAACGGTCCGCCTTCTGGATCATGCTGACCCTCTCCGGCATCATCGCCGCCTCCGGCGTGGTCGGGGATTCGACCGCCACCGTGATCGGCGCGATGATCGTCGCCCCGCTGTCGGTGCCGATCCTCGGCGTCGGCCTGGGTATCGCGACCGGCCGCGCCGAACTGGTCACGCGCAGTCTGCTGCTGGTGCTGGCGGGAATCGTCCTGGTGGTGCTGGTGGGCTTCCTGTTCGCGCAGGTCCTGCCCAATCCGACGAATGTGCTGACGAATTCGCAGGTGATCGGCCGTACCTCACCGAAGCTGACGGACCTCACCGCGGCGCTGGCCACCGGACTGGTGGGTGTGGTGGCCATCATCCGGCGCGATGTCGGCGACGTCCTGCCGGGCGTGGCCATCGCGATCTCCCTCGTTCCGCCGCTGGCGGTGGTGGGAGTATGCCTGGGTTCGGACGCGCCGGGGCTGGCGGTGGGTGCCTTCGTGCTGTTCGCGTCCAATATGGTCGCCATGATCATCACGGCCACCGTGGTCCTGGTGATCACCGGCTACCCGGCGGAGGCCGGGGCCGGCGCCCGCCGTCGCGGGCGTGCCTACGCGATCCTGGCGGCCGGGCTGATCGTGGTGGCCGTACCCATGGTGGTGAATTCGCTGTCCTCGCTGTGGGCCGATCAGATCGCCGACGCGACCCGCAACTGGCTGGCGGAAATACCCGGCGCCCAGGTCACCGATGTGACATTGCAATCCGATACGGCCACGATCCAGGTGCTCTCTCCGGGTGACCTGCCGCCGACGGACAGTCTCGAACGGTCGGTGCACGATCTGGTGCCGTGGCATCCCGAGGTCGTCATCGTGCACACCGTCGGCAGCCGGATCGCGAACTGACCGCCGGCGAGTTCATCCGATCCGGGTGACGCGGCCGGCGCCGCGCATAGGGCATACCTGGTGCAGGAGAAATCCCGATGAGGAGGGCTGATGGCACGGACGACAGGCGCACAGCGCAACCCGGTCTCCCAAGGCGTCGCGGCGGTGACCTCCATCGGAGTGGCGGTCCTGCTGCTCACCGTGGGGGTGCTGTCGATTTTCGCCGGCGGATCCGCCGTCGCCGCCGACGATCTGTTCGTCGAAGGCCCGGACTACCTGTACCAATTGGACACCACGACCTGGGGCTGGATCCATATCGTGGTGGGTGCGTTGATCGTGATCGCGGCGATCGGCCTGATGGCCGGCGCGGTGTGGGCGCGGGTCACCGCGGTGATCCTGGCGGCGCTGTCGATCATCGGCAATTTCCTGTGGCTCCCGTACTACCCCTGGTGGTCCGTTCTGGTGATCGCCTTGGACATCGTGGTGATCTGGGCCGTTACCACCTGGGTTCCGGACCGCCGGTGAACCGTCGGCCGGCCTCCGCCGGGGCCCGCGGTAGAACTCATCCGCCACGGGTGATGCGGTTCCGCTATCGCGGCCGCCAGGATGGCCCCATGACCCACGCATCGGAAATCGGCCCGGTCGAGCTGGTCGTTCTCTCCTTCCCGGGCGCGCGGATCGACCGGTCGGTGACGGCCGCGCTGGCGGAGGTGGTGGACCGCGGTTACGTCACCGTGCTCGACCTCATCTACCTGACCATGGACGACTCCGGCGGTCTGCGGCAGGTCGAGGTCGACGAATCGCTGACCGATATCGGGCTCGACGGGCTCACGGTCGACTCGCGGGGACTGGTCAGCGACGAGGACCTCGATATCGTGCGGGCGGCGATGGAACCCGGTACCTCCGCCGTGGTGATCGCCTACGAGGAGACCTGGGCCCGGAAACTCGCCGGCACCGTCCGCGGCGCCGGCGGCGAGGTCGCCCTGCACGTGCAGATACCCCGGGATGCCGTGACGGCGGCATTGTCGGCAGCCACGAGGTAAGGAGAAACCCATGGTGTTCCGCGCAGGACGGGTGGGCCGGCCGGGTCTGCTCGGCACGGTCGCCCGCACCGCCGTGGTGGCGGGTACGGCCCGGGCGACCGCGAACGTGGTCGATCGGCACGCGCAGCGGCGTGCCGCGGAAAGCCAGGCCTACGCCGCGCAGCAGGCGCCACCGCCGCCACCGCCGCAGCAGTACGCGCAGCCCGCGCCCGCGCCGGCCGCCGCGGAATCGGAGGACCTGGTGTCCAAACTGCACGAGCTGGGGGAGCTGCACGCCTCCGGTGTGCTCTCCGATGACGAATTCGCCGCCGCCAAAAGGCAATTGCTCGGTTGACCGGGCGCCGCTCCCGCCGTAACGGGTACCGGAAGCACCGGTCGAGAGGATATGCGCTATGGGCTCGGTGATCGGCGACCTGTTACCGCTGGCGGTCGGTGTGGCGATCTCACCGATTCCGATCGTGGCGGTGGTGCTGATGCTGCTGTCCGGCAATGCCCGCGTCACCGGTCCCGGTTTCGCGGTGGGCTGGGTGGCGGGAATCTTCGTGGTCACCGGGATCGTGACCGTGCTCGCGGGCTCGGTGGGTTCGGGTTCCGGCGGTGGCGGAACGGCCGGGGCCTGGATCAAGATCGTGCTCGGTATCGCACTGCTGGTGCTGGCCTTCACCCAGTGGCGGTCCCGGGCCGATACCGGCACCCCGGAATGGATGCGGGCCATCGACGAGTTCACCTTCGGGAAAGCGGCGGGTCTGGCGGTGGTGCTCTCGGCGGTCAATCCGAAGAATCTGCTGCTGTGTGTCTCGGCCGGGATCGTCATCGGCACCGGTGGTCTGGCCTTCGGCGGCGATATCGTCGCGCTGCTGGTGTTCACGGTGCTGGCCGGTGCTTCGGTGCTGGTGCCGGTGGTCGGTTATCTGGTGGCGGCCGACCGTATCTCGGAGCCGCTCGCGGCCGCCAAGAACTGGCTGCAGACCAACAATCACCTGGTGATGGCGATCGTGCTGGCGACCATGGGCGCGGTTGTGCTCGGCAAGGGTATCGGCGGGCTCGGCTGATCCGCGGCCGCGGCGCGAGCTGCGGATTTCACCCGTGCGGTATGAGCGGCGAACACATAACCGCAGATAGCGTCGGTAATGCTGCGCCGTCGACATCATGGAGGCCGTCATGGCAGGAACCTTGACCGTGTGGAAGTTCCCGACCGAGACCGGCGCCGAGACCGCCGTCGCCACCGTGCGGGATCTGCGCCGGCGCAGGCTCATCACCCTGCACGATGCCGCCGTGGTGAGCTGGCCGGCGGAGGCCACCAAACCGAAAACGCGCCAGCTCCGCCATCTTGCCGGAATTGGGGCACTGGGCGGCGGGTTCTGGGGCCTGCTGTTCGGGATCCTGTTCTTCGTGCCGCTGATCGGTGCCGCTGTGGGCGCCGGAATCGGCGCGCTGGCGGGGGCACTGACCGATGTCGGTATCGACGACAAGTTCATCGAGGAGTTGAAGGAGCGGATCACGCCGGGCACCTCGGCGCTGTTCCTGCTCACCTCCGATGCGGTACTGGACCGCGTGCTCGACGAATTCCGCGGCCAGAGCCCGGAACTGATCTCGGCGAATCTATCGCACGAGCAGGAGGACAAGCTGCGCCGGGCCTTCGCGGAATGACGCCCGGGCCCGGCGAAACGGTCCTGCGACCGAAGCGCCGGCCGATCGACGTCAGGGCGCGGACCGGTGCGGGTCCGTCAGGGTCATGCTGATGCCGATGAGCAGACCGACGGTGACGACGCTGAGCGCGCCGAGCAGCGGCCCGAGTACCTCGAGCGCTTCGGCGCCCCGCGGTGCCGCGGACTCGGCCACGGCATGGGCGTGCATAGCGGACATTCCCGTGTAGTGCATGGTCGCCACGCCCGCGGCCATGACGAGAGCGGCGCCCAGTGTCGACGGCAGACCCCAGGAGCGCAGGCTGAACCACAGCGTCGCGGTGGCGGCGACCAGGGCGATCACCAGGGACAGCGCGACCCGTGCCGGGTCGTAGTCGATCTGCGCGTTGGTCTGCATGGCCGCCATGCCGGTGTAGTGCATGGCCGCGATGCCCACGCCGGTGATGGCGCCACCGGTGAGCAGGGCGAAGATTCCGGAGCCGGGTGTGGTGACGAGGTAGAGGCCGATGCCGACCACACCGACGGCGATGGCGGCGCTGAGGACCGTGAGCGGGACATCGAACCGGATCTGCGCCCCGTCGATGGCGAAGCCGAGCATCGCCACGAAATGCATCACCCAGATTCCGGTTCCGCCGATGGCGATCGCGGCCATCGTCAGCCAGCCGAGGCGGCGCGGGCCGCGGCGGGCTTGTTTGGTGCATTGGAGGCCGATGGCGCAGCCGGTGGCCGAGAGGAAGTAGGCCAGCGCGGGCGTGAGCCAACCCAGCGCGAAATGTTCTAGGTGAAGCATGTCCATCCAAACTTCTGCCGGGCATAACCCCGAGCCTGCTGTGTGGGATAGACAGTACGACAAGAAGTTCCACCGAGTGTGCTGATCATTTGCCCCAATTCTCGTGGTGTCCATCACATTTGCTCCGGTGCACGATGAATACGCAATATTGCATTCTCGTGATCGAGTCCGGAGAGCTGGAATCGCAGTCGGTTGGGTCGGCTGAGTTTTCCGAAAACCCAGTGTTCGTGGGATGATTCATGCCCGATTGGTCGCGTGGAACTTCTCGCGAAATGCCGGCGGATACCGACGCCGGTCGCGGGAGAAAATGAGCTGCTCGGCGCGATGTGGCAGATAGCCGCTTCATAACTGAACAGCTCCACTGCACCGGAGTATGCGTCCTGGCGGCGGAGCCGGCCGGTGTAGAAGGTATCGCCGGATACCGTCGTTCGGTTACATGTACATCGGCCGGCCCGGCTGATAGTTCTTGGGTATGACCACTCCGGGTGAGTTCGAATTCGAAGACGTCTACCGCACCGGCGGGCCGTTCGGGCCGGGTGCCGCGCCGCCCTGGAGCATCGGGGAGCCGCAACCCGCGCTCGCCGCCCTGATCGAGCAGGGCAGATTCCACGGGGAGATCCTCGATGCCGGATGTGGTGAGGGCGCGATCTCGCTGGAGCTGGCCGCCCGCGGTTACACCACCGTGGGCCTGGATCTCGCGCCGACCGCCATCGATGCGGCACGTGCCGAGGCCCGTCGCCGCGGCTTGGGCAACGCCACTTTCGAGGTCGCGGACATCACGTCGTTCACCGGATACGACGGGCGTTTCGGCACCGTCGTCGACAGCACGCTGTTCCATTCGATACCGGTCGAGGCGCGGGAAGGCTATCTGCGCTCGATCGCCCGGGCGGCCGCCCCGGGTGCCTCCTACTTCGCCCTGGTCTTCGATCGGGCCGCCGTACCCGCTGATCCGGGACCCGGACCGTCGCCGGTCACCGCCGACGAGTTGCGGGCGGCGGTGTCGAAGTACTGGGTGGTCGACGAGATCGCTGCATCCCGGATTCACGGCAAGATCCCCGCGGCCATGGCGGCGCAGACGGACACTCCGATGTTCCGGCCGGAAGCCATGCGGGACGAGCCGCACGGCCGCAAGTCGCTGCCGGCCTGGTTGCTCTCGGCGCATCTGGGCTGAAGTCTCGGCGTGCGGGTGGCTCGGCCCGGCCGAACTCCCGAAAATGTCCGTTATTTCCGATATTGACCGAGTAATTCGCGCGCGCAGGATAATTCGATGTAATACACTCGTGTAATTCCATGCGACGTATTTGTTTCGACGCCGGAATTCAATTTCTGTTAACCTCTGTTTTCAATAACGTTTGCAAAACGGAACGGATACGTTCGGATTACGCCACTACCAAGGTGGTCGGCGCACACGAGCGTCATCGGTTGGATGATTGATTGGAGAGGGAAATGGGTTCTGTCGACCTGGGTAGCCTGGGAACTCTGCTGGGTGCGTTCGGGAACATTTTCAGCGGATTCGGCGATCTGTCGAGCCTCTCCGCTGAGTAAGAGGTGCTTCGTACGCGCAGGTAAACCTGTAGCAACAGCCCGCCGGATCGCAATCCGGCGGGCTGTTCGTTTCTCTTCCGAATTCGGTACGGATTCACCGGGCCGTGATCGCGGACAAAATGCCGTGCGCGTCAGCGCAATTCGCGACCGGGTTTTGCCGGGATCGAAATCGGATTCCGATTTCTCTCTCGATCAGCCGGCGGCGGCCAGCAGGTCCGCCGCCTTCTCGCCGATCACCACCGCGGGGGCGTGGGTATGGCCGCGGATGATGGACGGCATCACCGACGCATCGGCCACCCGCAGCCCTTCGACGCCGCGCACTTTCAACTCGGGCGTCACCACACTGGCGGAATCGTTGCCCATCCGGCAGGTGCCCACCGGGTGGTACAGGGTGTGCGAATGCCAGGTCAGCGCCTCCTCGAGCGTTTCGTCGAGGGTGTCGAGTTCCCGCTTGGGCTGCAGGAACGGGCCGAGCGCGGACCCCAGTGGCGCGGTATGGGCGATGCGGTGGGCGATCCGCAGGCCCTCGAGCAGGGCGGTGCGATCGGCGCCCTCGCTGTCGGAGAGATACTTCGGGTCCACCAGGACCTTGGCGGCCGGGTCGGCCCCGGCGAGGGTGACGGTGCCCCGGCTGCGCGGGCGCAGCAGGATCGGGCCGAGCGCGACGGCATGGCCCGGCGCGATACCGATTCCCTCGTCGAAGAACGGCGCGGGACCGAAAATGATTTCGAGATCGGGCAATTCGAGATCTGGCCGGCTGCGCACGAAACCGTAGGCCTCTCCCACATTCGAGGTGAGCATACCGCGGCGGCGCAGCAGATAATCGAGCAGCTGGCGTGGCTTCTCGGCATCGAACAGGGTGCCGGAATCGACGCCGAATCCGATGAGCGAAATCAGGTGGTCGCTCATATTGCGGCCGACATCCGGAATATGTTGCAGTACCGGAATATTGTGTGCGCGCAACTGCTGTTCGTCGCCGATGCCGGAGAGCATCAGCAATTGGGGGGTATTGATCGCGCCGCCGCAGAGCACGACCTCTTTCCGGGCCCGGACGGTGAAGACCTGATCGTCTTTCCGGTATTCGACGCCGACCGCGCGGGTGCCCTCGAAAACGACGCGATTCGCATGCGCCCCGGTGACGACGGTGAGATTCGGGCGACGCCGCGCCGGTTTCAGATACGCGTCGGCGGTACTCCACCGCGCCCCGCGTTTCTGGGTGACCATCGTCCGGCAGAAGCCCTCCGGCTGCGCGGTATTGGCCCGCTCGTTCTTGAATCCCGCGAGCTCGGCGGCCGCCAGGAACTTTCCGGTCCACGGGTTCGCGGTGCGCTGATGCGAAATCCGCAGCGGCCCGGTGCGGCCCTCGTCGGGCTCGGACGCACCTTCGACAGCTTCGACTTTTTTGAAGTACTCGACGATCTTGGCGAACGACCAGGCATCGCCGGCCGCGGCCGCCCACTCGTCGTAGTCGGCGCCGAAACCGCGCACCCACATCATGGCGTTCATCGAGGAGGAACCGCCGAGCAGCTTCCCGCGCGGATACAGGATCTGGCGGTTGCCCAGTTCGGGCTGGGGGGTGGTCAGATAACCCCAATCGCATTCGCTTCCGAACAGTTTGGAGAAGGCGGCCGGGATATGGGCGAACCGGTTGGTGTCCTCCGGTCCGGCCTCGAGCGCGAGAACCTGGTTCCCCGGTTTCTCGCTCAGCCGGGCGGCGAGAACCGCGCCGGCCGAACCGGTGCCGACGACGACGTAGTCGACAGTGGACGGCAGCGTCGTATCTGCTTTCATCGGTGTGCTCCAGTGGTTGTTCAGCCGCGCAGGGCGGAGGCGAAAATGGCGGGCAGCCGCGACCAGCGCGGTTCGGTGGCGAAGGCGGTGAGCAGACGCCCGGTCCGCGCGGCGGTGCGATTGGTGACGAACCAGGGCGGTTTCGGGCTCAGGGCCCATTCGCGGTTCAGCAGCGAACGCGGCGCGGGCCGGAACGGCCCCCGGACGACAGTGCGTTCGATCCGGTCGACCAACCAGGCGTTGTGCACGACGCCGATACCGCTCTGGACATCGTCGAGGGTGTGGCCGGGGTAGGCGCCCCAGCTCGCGGTCGGGGTCAGGTATCCCACCGCCGTCCACGCGTTGACCGCGACGGTGCCGTAGCGGAGGCGTTCGATCAGCGTGTCGAACTCCGCGCCGAGCGCCTCGATGGTGTCCGGGTGCGCGACGATATTGACCCCGAGCGTGCCGGTGAATCGTTCGTTGGCGGCATCCGCCGCGGCCGCGGCGAAGGGCGCGCCGGTTCCGGGCAGTTCCACCACACCGAGTACCGGGGCGAAGTACTCGGTCGAGTACAGCGCCTCCGCGGCGCCCGGATCCAGACCGGTCACCAGCGCTCGCTCGCCCTGTGCGCCCAGCCTGCGGGCGTCGGGGTAGGAGGTGCGCGCCCCGGCCACGCGATCGTCGCTGCCCGGATAGTAGGCGCGGCGGGTGGGGGCCCGGTCCAGGGCCGCCGCCAGTGCCTTCAGGAATTCGTCCTTCTGCGGCCAGTCGGCGGAGACGATCACCGCCTGCGCTGCCACGCAGTTGTAACCGCCGTTGTGCAGCCGCTGGGTCGCGATATGTTCGGCCTGGAACTTCAGATCGGCCGCACTCCACCGGCCGGGCAGCACGATCGTCGGCGAGACGCCGCCCAGCTCACTGCTGATCGGTTTGTCCAGCAACGGTGTCCCCGCGGCCTTGCGGGCGGCCGCGTCCGGGCCGGTGCCCCAGACGATCGCGTCGTGGGTCACGGCGCTGCCGGTCATATGGACGTGGGCGACTTTCTCGTGGGCGATCAGGCGTCCGCCGATCTCGGCGCCGCCGGTGAGTATGCGCACCACCCCGAGGTCGATCAGCGGCGCGAAGATCTTCTCGAAGACCGGCAGCAGCGGATCGGTGATCGGGTTCAGTTTGAGCGCGACCACCCGGTTGTGCGCGATGAGTTCGTACACCGTGTCCAGCGGCGCGATCGAGCTGATATTGCCCGCGCCGAGGACCGCGCCGATACCGTGCGTACGGGTCGGATCGAGCTGGGCGAGACCCGCATTGGCCCGGGCCGCGGCCGGGCTGACACCGCGCTGCAGCCAGATCTCGGCGCGGAAGCCGCTGAGCAGCAGTTCGTCGTACAGGCCCGTGGGCAGCACCTGGACGGTCACCTGATTGCCGGCGGCACCGAATTTCGCCTTCGCCAGTGGGCTCACGCCCTGCTCGAGCGATTCGAGCGTGCGCGAGAGGGCGGCGAGCGCGGTCGCGAACGCATAGGGGCCCGATATCCATTCCTCGCCCACCAGCGGCGACGAGGGCTCCAGACCTTTGATCCGTACGGCGGCGTCGACCCATTCCTGGGCGTGCTGCCCGGTGAGCGCGCGTACCCGGTCGAGTAGGGCGCGTCTGCCCGCCAAGGGCAGCCGCGACCATTTCCGCTCGCCCGCGGCAAGGTCGGAGACGGCGGAGTCGATCACGGGATCGGGCGCGGTGGCCTGTTCTGTCTGCACGGTGCACTCCGTTGATGAGAATCGCGCGGTTATCCGGACACTGCTGAGTGTGACTGTGCTCACGACCGAAGGGAATGTGTCGCCGTTGCGGAACTGACCCCCTCGGATTGTGCCCGTGCACAATCCCGGCGTGGCCTGGGTCACTCCTGGACGCGTACACTGCCGGATATGACGACGCCCGCACCCGTGACACCCGCGCCCGAAGCCTCGGCCTTGGCCGCTCGGCTGTCGGACGCCGTCGAGGTGCTGACCGATATCCTCGTGGGCCGTATCGCGGTGGCCGACCCCTCCTACGGAGAATCCGGCCTGCTGACCGAGGACCAACTGGCGCACACCTGCCGGGAAAACCTGGCCTCGGTGATCGGCGCGCTCGCCGGTACGCACCCTTTCCGGCTGCAACCGGCCCGGGCCGCCGGGCGGCTGAAGGCCGAACAGGGCATCCCCATCGCCGCCCTACTGCATGCCTACCGGCTGGGCGGCCGGCTCATCTGGGAGGAACTGACCGCGCGATCGGACGGGCCCGGCGATCCCCGGCTGCACGATCTGGCCACACATCTGTGGGAACTCATCGACCTGTACTCCGACGCGGCCGTCGAGGCCTACCGCGATACCGAGATCCTGCTCGCGCATTCCGACGCCCAGATCCAGAGCCGCCTCATCCGGACCCTTTTCGACGACCACTCCGGAAACCCGGCCCGGGTGCTCGACGTCCTGCGGACCTTGGGTTTCCCGGAGCGAGGCGCGTTCGCCGTGGTCGCCATCGACACCGAACCCACCGCGCCGTTACCGGCGAAACTCGCCGTGGCCCTGGACGGCCTCGGCGTCCGGGCGGTCTGGGATGCACAGATCGACGCGTATATCGGGTTGCTCTCCGCGGCGTCGCCGGCCGCGCTCGACCGCGCGGCCGAGACGATCTCCTCGGTCGTCGCCGACCGGGTCGGTATCAGTACCGTGTTCTGGGCGTCCCAGTCCATTCCCGCGGGGCTCACCGAGGCGCGGCTGGCCGCGCGCTCCGTGCGCACGGGGGCGGCCGGCGCCGTCCGCTTCGGTGACGAACCGGTCGGCCACCTGCTCATCGCCGTACCGGAGGCGGGCCGCCGGGCCGCGGCGCAGATACTCGGGCCGGTTCTCGACCTACCGGAGCCCGAACGCGACGATCTGATCGCCGCCCTGGCAGCCTGGTACCGGTGCGGTGGTTCGGCGGCGGCTGTCGCCGAAAGTATGCACTGCCACCGCAATACGGTGCGCTACCGGCTTCGTAAGATCCGCGATCTGACGGGTCGCGATACCACCGATCCCCGCCAGTCCGCCGAGCTCTACCTGGCGCTGGAAGCACTCACGCTGCTCGGCACCGACTCGGCCGTCCCGCCGCGCGGCGGTCGGCCCGGAGATCGGGCGGACGACCACGCCGGTCCCCGGGCGGTGCACTCTCCGGCTCGCGTTCTGTACCGATAGCGGGGCCACCCGCGTCCCGCTGGGTGACGGCGGCTCGCCGGCCACCGGAACGAGGTCAGGGCAGCACCTGTGGGATCACTTCGGGATGGAGATAGCCGACGAGAGCGCCGATCGCGCCGCCGATGAGCGATCCCGCGGACCCGGTGGCCGATCCGACGGCGGAACCGATCGATCCGCCCACGGACGAGCCGTTCAGTATCGGATCGGGTATCAAGGCGTGCGGGTTGGTCGCGACGTCCTCGCTCTTCTGCAGCGGAATACCGGCCACCGGTATCGCGTGCGGCGTGGTGGCGTCGGCGGTGGACGGGCCCGCGAGAACAAGTGCCGCTACCAGGGGCGCGGCGCTGAACGTCATAACCCGTACTGCCCTGCTCAGGCCGTTTCTTGCCATTTTCATTCCGGCCTCTCCGCCCGCACGGATCTTCCGCGAGCGTGACAAATGGATCGCTCCGGTGGCCTGATTCCCAGGTGGCGGAGGGATCGATTCTATCGGCCGACAGCGAATGCCGCTGCCCAACAGGCGGATCGGTGCCGGCGGCCGCATCGACGACGACCGCCGGTCCGTGCACCTGCGTCGAAGGCCTGTGGCGACCGGATCCGGTGCACGATGCGTTACGGTAGTTCCCTGCCGATGCCGGCGATCAGCCGGGCGAGCCGGCCGGAACTCGCGAACCGAGCAGTTCGAGGGCGTTGTCGCGCATCACCTTCCGGGTGTCCTCGTAGGAGAACTCGGGGAACTGCGGGATATCGGCGGTGAAGGTGGTGGGGTCGGCGAGCCCTTCGCCGTGGGGCCAGTCGGAGCCGAACAGCACCTTGTCCACGCCGATGGTCTCGGCGAGCAGCTTGACATCGTCCTCGTAGTAGGGGGCGATCCAGACATTGTTCTTCAGCTGCTCAACCGGGTCTTCCTCGAAATGGTAGGGCGCGGTGTTCGCCGCTTTCTTCAGCCGTTTGATCAACCGGTAGACGAAGTACGAGCCGTTCTCGATACTGACCACCTTGAGAGCCGGATGGCGGGTGAACACCTGGTGCACGATCATCGAGGCCATCGTGTCGTGGATCGCGCGGTCGTCGAGCAAGACGGTGTCGAGCGGGTCTTTCTTACCGAACCCCTCGAAGGTCGCCTTGCCGCCCCACAGTGCCGCGATGGCGAGGTAGCCGCTGTCGGACAGGTGGAAACCCACCGGTACGCCCGCTTCGGCGAGGCGGGCCCACACCGGGTCGTGCAGCGGATCGCCCAGCGAGCGTGGTTTGACGACTCCCGGGACGGGTGCGGGGCGTACCAGCACCAGCTTCGCGCCGCGCTCCAGCACGAATTCGACCTCGGCGACGGCGGCTTCCGGATCGGCGAGCGAGATGATCGGTGCCGAGATGAACCGCCCGTCGGGACGGTCGAATCCCCAGTCCTCGTCCAGCCACAGGTTGAACGCGTGCAGGGACGCCATCGTGGCGGGGATATCGTGCTTGAGTGCCTCCTCGACGCCGCAGGCGAAGGTCGGCAGCATGAATACCGTTTCCAGCTTCTGCCGGTCCAGGACCTTCACCCGGGCCTCGCGGTTCTGGTATTCGGGATGATCCGGTAGGCGGTCCAGTTTCATGAGCGATCCCGGATCCACGCCTTCGGGGATCTCGCCGCGGAACAGCAGATCGAGGCAGCCCGGTTCGACGATCGGGTCGAAGGTGGGGTTCGGGACGAAGTGGTTGACCTTCTCGCCCATCACCGCCAGTGTGCGTTTGCCGCTGGTGACCATCTGCACGCCGCGGGACCGGAACTCCTTCGGCAGATATCGGGTGAACGCATCCAGTGGTTCGTAGTAGTGGTTGTCGACATCGATGGCGAGATAGTCCAGTTCGGTCATTGTCGTGTCCTTCAGCTGTGATCGGCCGCAGCTCCGGCCTTCCGTCGGCTCGTGTTGTTGTGGCGGTCCGCGATCCGGCCGGTTGTGGCGGCCGCTGCCGGTACACCACGGGCACTCGTGGCGGCGGTGTACCGGCAGCGGCGAAGGCCGGGGACCGTTACTCGGTGGCGGTGTGGGCGGTGGCCGCCTCGATCTGGGAGCGGTAGGCCGCCAGCTTTTCCGCGGCGGTGGTCTGGTGGTGGCTGCGCGCCTTGATGCTGACGTCGTGGCCGGCCGAGGCGGCGCGCAGGGCACCGACGGTCGCCTTCTCGCGCGGCACGTGCGTGAAGGGGTCGAACGAATACCACCGCATGGCATTGAGGTGGGTCATCTTCCGGATCTCGTCGTCGGTGACGTTCTCCGCGTGGAATACCGAGTCCAGCTCTTCCGGAGCTCCCGGCCACATCGAATCGCTGTGCGGATAGTCCATCTCCCAGGCGATGTTGTCGATACCGATCTCGTTGCGCAGCCGGACCCCGATCGGGTCGCTGATGAAACAGGTCAGGAAGTGCTCGCGGAACACCTCGCTGGGCAGCTTGCCGCCGAAGTCCTGCATGGTCCAGGTCGAGTGCATATCGAAGGTCCGGTCGATGCGCTCCAGAAAGTAGGGGATCCAGCCGGTACCGCCCTCGGACAGCCCGATCTTGAGGTCCGGGTACTCCTTGACCGGGCGTGACCACAGCAGATCGGCCGCCGCGGAGACGATGTTCATCGGCTGCAGGGTGATCATCACGTCCGGCGGGGAGTCCGTGGCGGGGATGGAGAGTTTGCCCGACGAGCCGATATGCACATTGAGTACGGTGTCGGTGTCCACCAGGGCTTTCCACAACGGGTTCCAGTACTCGTCGTGGAAGCTCGGATAGCCCAGGGCGGCCGGGTTCTCGGTGAAGGTGAGTGCGTGCACGCCTTTCGCCGACACCCGGCGCACTTCCGCGGCGCACAGTTCGGCGTCCCAGATCACCGGAAGTGCCATGGGAATGAAACGGCCCGGATAGGCGCCGCACCATTCGTCGATATGCCAATCGTTGTACGCCCGCACCAGGGCCAGGGAGAAATCCGAGTCCTCGGTGGCGAACAGGCGGGCGGCGAAGCCCGGGAAGGACGGGAAATTCAGCTGCGCCAGCACACCGCCGGCGTTCATATCCTTGACCCGTTCGTCCACGTCGTAGCAGCCGGGCCGGATCTCGTCGAGGCCCTCCGGCTCCAGGCCGTACTCCTCCTTCGGCCGGCCCGCGACGGCGTTGAGTGCCACGTTCGGGATCACCCGGTCCCGGAACTTCCACATATCCGCGCCGTTCTCCATCCGTACCAGGCGCGGTGCGTCGTCGGCGTACTTCGCCGGCAGATGGTTCGCGAACATATCGGGCGGTTCGATGATGTGGTCGTCGACGCTGATGAGGATCATGTCGTTCTTGTCCACGGAGGTACTCCCTTCGAGCCCTTTACTGTAAGTAAAACTATAATCCCGCGGACGTGACCGATGCCGGTGGTTCGGCTGCGGCCGGGTCCGGATTCTCGAGGGGCAGGCCCAGGAACCGGCGGGCATTGTCGCCCAGGAAATCCCAGGTCCGCCGGGCGTCCATCCCCTCGGCGTATTTCCAGTACGCCTTCGGCTCGGGCAACCCCTCCGGGTGCGGATAGTCCGAGCCGAACATCACCTTGTCCCAGCCGACGGTCTCGACCACATCGGCGACCGAGCCCTCCCAGAACGGGCTCACCCATATGTTGCGGCGGAACACCTCGAGTGGGGCCTCCGGGAAGTTCTGCGGCATCTTCCTGGTCAGGTCCCGCAGATCGTGGAACAGCGGGTGGATCCACGAGCTGCCGTTCTCGACGCTGGCGATCCGCAGCCGCGGGAACCGGGTCAGGGTGCCGTGGCAGATGAGGCTGCCGATCATGTCGGAGATTTCCCGGTGCCCGAGCGCGAGCCACCGGAAGGAACTCATCGCCATGAAATTCTTCGTGGCGGGCGGCTCCCATCTGTTGACGTATTCGTCCAGCGGCGGCTGACTGGCGTGCAGCACGATAGGCAGCCCCGCATCCTGGACATCGCGCCAGAACGGGTCGAACTCGGGTAGGGCAGGCGAACGCCAGCCGTTCACGCCCTTCACCGGCGCCGGCTTGATCAGCGCCACCCTCGCCCCGTTGTCCAGGATGTACTGCAACTCGCGCCGGGCGCCGTCGACCTCGGCGCAGTTGATGATCGGGGTACTGAAGATCCGGTCCTGATAGGCGTAACTCCAGTGCTCCAGCATCCACCGGTTCAACGCGTGGATTATGGCCATGGTCAGCTCGGGGTCGTCGGCCGCGGAATGCTCGACCAGGCTGGCCAGCGTGGGGTAGTTGAGCGTTTCGCGGACGCCCTGGCGATCGAGTTCGTCGATCCGGTCGGCCGGGTTGCGGGTGGCGGCCGGTGCCTCGATGGCACTGCCCTGCATCTCGCGCAGGGTGAGACCTTCGGTGTTCTCGCCGGCGAAGAACTTCTCGTGCGCGCCGGGGGCGGCGACTCGGTCGAAGGTCGGGTTCGGGATGAAGTCGGTGATCCGGCCGTTGATGGCGAGGCGGGTGTGCCGTCCGATCCGGACGTACTGCACCGCTCGGCGGTACTTGTCGGGCAAGTACCTGGTCAGCGCGTCGGCCGTCTCGTACATATGCGAGTCGGCGTCGAAGATCGGGATATCCGGTGCTTGCGTCATATCGATGTTCTCCTGAACCGCTATTTGGCGACGAATCCGGTCGTGTCGAGAATCAGCACGACCCGGTCGGCCACGTCCGCGGGCGGCTCGGCTCCGGTGTCTCCGTACCGTTCGCCCAGTTCCGCGTAGAACTTTCCGTCCTCATCGCCCTGTACGGTCACCAGCCAGCCGCGGGCCTCCAGGCGGCGGGCCGGCGCGTCCGGATCGGTGAGGAAGAACGAATAGTTCGGATTCGCCTGCAGACTGGTGAACTTCCGTCGCGGGATCGTATGGCTCATGCGCAGGTGCGCGCCGTCCCAGGTGAAGCGCATGGGGGACTGCTCCGGTGATCCGTCGGGGGTCACGGTCGCGAGGATGCCCACGAGGGGCCGGTGCAGCAGATCCTCGAGGCCGCCGGGAATTTTCGAGCTCATGTCTCCACCTCGCGACTAGCCGGTAGAAAAGATTACCGTTGATATTACCGTAAGCTACCATCGTATGGTTGGGTGCGGCAGGTTCACGCCGCTCCGCAATGGATACTGTAAGCCTATCGACAGCTGTGGGGACAACGATGCAGCGAATGATCGCACCGGATATATCGACCTGGCCGGACGAAGACTTCCGGCTCGTCGGCGGGGTCTGCGGCGACTGCGGGGCGACGGTCTTCCCGGTCCAGGAACTGTGCCCGCGGTGCAGCCGGTCGGCGGTCGCGGCCGTGCACCTGCCGGCCGAGGGCGTCCTGGTGGCCTGGACCACCCAGGGATTTCTGCCCGGACCCCCCTATCTCGGTGACGAGACCGCGAAAACGTTCGTCCCGTTCGGTGTCGGGCTGGTGCAACTCGGCGACGTCATCCGCGTGGAGGGCAGGCTCACCGAGAACGACCCGCGAAAACTGGAATTCGGCATGCGGGTCCGCCTGACCACCGTTGCGCTCGGCACGGACGCCGACGGTAACGACGTACTCACCTTCGCCTTCCAGCCGCTGTAGACGACCAGGAGTTCCCATGTCAGACGATGTCGCGATCATCGGTGTCGGCCTGCATCCGTTCGGCCGCTTCGAGGGTAAAACGGCGATGCAGATGGGCGCGGACGCGATCCGCGCCGCACTCGGCGATGCCGGATTGGAGTGGAAAGACATCCAGTTCGCGGTGGGCGGCAGCTGGGAAGTCGCCAATCCGGACGCGATCGTGAGCCTGATGGGGCTCACCGGCCTGCCCTTCGTCAACGTGTTCAACGCCTGCGCCACCGCCGCCTCCGCCACCGAGGCGTGCGCCGACGCGATCCGGCTCGGGAAATACGATATCGGGATCGCGATCGGGATGGACAAGCATCCACGCGGTGCCTTCACCGTCGATCCCACCCTGGTCGGGATGCCGAAATGGTACGGCGAGAACGGTCAGTACCTGACCACCCAGTTCTTCGGTATGAAGGCCAACCGCTATCTGCACGACCACGGAATTTCCCGGCGCACCTTGGCCAAGGTGGCGGCGAAGAACTACCGCAACGGCGTACTGAACCCGAACGCGTTCCGCCGCAAGCCGATCGCGGAGGACGACATCCTGGCAGCGCCGATGCTCAACTACCCGCTGACGCACTACATGTTCTGTGCGCCGGACGAGGGCGCCGCCGCCGTGATCATGTGCCGCGCCGATCTGGCGCACCGCTTCACCGGCACACCGGTGTACGTGCGGGCGGTCGAGATCCGGACCCGGAAATACGGTGCGTACGAGGTGAACACGACCTATGCGCCGGTGCAGGAGGAGGTCGCGCCGTCGGTGTACGCCGCGCGCGCCGCCTTCGAGTCGGCCGGGATCGCGCCGACGGATATCGACATCGCCCAGCTGCAGGACACCGACGCCGGCGCCGAGGTGATCCATATGGCGGAGACCGGTTTGTGCGCGCACGGCGAGCAGGAAAAGCTGATCAGCGAGGGGGCCACCGAGATCTCCGGCTCGATACCGGTGAACACCGACGGCGGCCTCATCGCCAACGGCGAGCCCATCGGCGCCTCGGGGCTGCGGCAGCTGCACGAGCTGGTGCTGCAGTTACGCGGCACCGCGGGCGAGCGGCAGGTACCGAACTCCCCGAAAGCCGGGTTCGCCCTGCTCTACGGCGCACCCGGCACCGCCGGCGCCACGATCGTCACCACCTGACCGAGGGGATTCCGTGGGTGATTTCCGGCCGGGCACGACGGCGGGCATTCCAGCGCCTACTGATCCCTGCATATCGACACCTCGAAGTATCGGCTGTCGTTCCGGGATTTCCCGATGGCCGGCGAATATCCGGACCGCGGAACACCCGTTTAGTCAGGTGAAATCCGAACCGCCGTCGACATTGACGTTTGTGCCAGTCATGTACGAGTTGCGCCGGGAGGCGAGAAAGGCGACCACCGGGCCGATTTCCTCGGGCAGTCCGGCGCGGGGCAGTTGGGCGGGATGCCCGAAATGTTCGCCGATCGCGGCCATGAGGCGGTAGGGGTCGGCACTGTCCACGCCGACCGAACGGGCCCAGTTCCGCAGCGCCGGTGTCACGAAGGTACCCGGCGAGACCACGTTGACCAGGATCTCTTCCGGTGCCAGCAAGAGTGACAGATTCTTGGACACGCTGGTGACCATCGCCTTGGCGGCGGTGTAGGCCACCAGGCCGGTGCTCTGCCGCTGGGTGGACTGCGCGGAGAAGTTCACGATCCGAGCCCATTCGGCGCGGCGCAGCAGCGGTAGCGCGGCCTGGACACAGTGGATCATCGTCATCGCGCCGTGGTCGATCGCCGCGCGCCATTGTGCGGGCGAGAGGGTGTCGAACGTGCCGCGCGCATCCGGCCCGACCGCGTTGATCAGAATGTTGAGCCCGCCGCCCCAGCGGTCGGCGAGTTCGTCGAAACGCGCGTCCACCGCCGCGGGGTCGCGGACGTCGGCGGACAAACCCACCGCGTCCGGGCTGCCGCGCTCGGCGAGGTCGCGGGCCGCCTCGGCGACACCGGTCGCGGAGCGGGCGATCACCGCGACGCAGGCGCCTTCCTCGGCCAGGCTGCGCGCGGTGGCCAGTCCCATCCCGCTGCTTCCGCCCACCACGACCGCGGTCGCGCCGGCGAGTCCCAGGTCCATCGTCGGTGTCTCCTGTTGGTTCAGTGGGGCGCGCCGGCGGCGTGTACCAGGTCGAGCGTGCCGAGTTCGCGGATCGCGCGGCAGCTGCGGCGCAGCATCACCCGGAACAGTTCCTCGCCGCGTTCGGTCGGGGTGGCGAACGCGGTCCCGAGCGCGATGATCAACGGGCCCTGCAGCATTCCGAGCCGGTAGTCGAGCAGGCAGGTGTCCAGGTCGTAGCCGCGCACGCCGTATCGGAGCAGGGCTTTGTGGTAGACCCCGACCAGCTCGGTCTCTGTCGCCGCTCGTATTTCCGGCGCCAGGCAGGTGCCGGTGAAGTAGGCCAGATCGCGGGCGGGCAGGCCTACGCCGAGGGTTTGCCAGTCGACCACGGAGAACCGGGAATCGTCGAAGAGCATATTGTCCAGCCGGTAGTCGCCGTGCATCAGCGCGTAGCGCCCGGTATCGGCCAGCAGCCACGGGGTGATCAGTTCCAGCGCGGCGCGCAGGGTGTCCCGTTCTTCGCCGGACAGTGCGGGGCCGATGCGTTCCAGCGTGGCGGGCAGCGCCATGGCGGCCACCTGGCCGAGGCCGTCGGCCGCCGCCGTGTCACCGGGCTTGGGCATCGCGCCCACCGGAAGGGTCAGCCAGTCCGGATCGCACCAGGAGGGGCCGTGCAGACCGGCCAGCGCGGTCACCGCCCGCCGCGCGACCGCCTCGCTGCATCCCGCCACCTGATCGCCGGGTAGCGCCGGCGCCAGATCGTCGAGCAGCAGGACGAATTCGGAGGCATCGTCGCTGACCGCACTGTGGTAGCAGTGCGGTACCGGAATCTTCGTCCGCTGGGCGATTCCGGAGTAGAACTCCACCTCGCTGCGGTAGCCCAGCGTGACCCCGGCGCGTACACCGTCGTCCTGAGCGGGGAGTTTCACCACGAATGTATCCGGTAGCTGCACGGTGGGTGTCCGGTAACTCGCCGTGAGCCGGTAGGTGGCACCGGTCTGGCCGGTGCCGATCGGCTCCACATCCACCTGCTCGACCAGCGCGGTCTCGGCGCCACCGAGTGCGGTGGTGAGCCACTGCGCGGTGAGGTCGTCCGGCCTTCCCGGGATGGCCGAGCCCTCGGCCCGGTACTTCTCGTGGCCCATCCGCGTTCCTTCCGGCAATGAAACTGTAATGCCAACGGTATACTTTACCGGACGATGCCGATGCGACCGTGTGGATCGCAGCGAATCGATCCCGGTGGCCTGCCGGGCGGTTCCGCTGAGCCGGCCACTGCGCGGAGAGGACGATATGAGCAACGCACGAGGCTGGAAGGAAACGCTCGAGGACCTGGACGGCCGCCGGGAGCGGTCGGCGGCCATGGGCGGTCCCGAACGGGTGGCCAAACATCGGGCGAAGGGCAAGCTGACGGCGCGGGAGCGGATCACCCATCTGCTCGATCCGGGGACCTTCCAGGAGTTCGGCGCCCTGGTCGGCGGGGAGGTCGCCGCAGACGCCGTCGTCACCGGCTCGGGCCTGATCGACGGGGCTCCGGTCATGGTGGGCGCGGAGGACTTCACCACCATGGCGGGAACCATCGCGCCGGGCAGTAATGCCAAACGCTATCGCCTGGCGGAACTGGCCGTACGGAACAAGGTCCCGCTGGTGATGCTGCTGGAGGGCGCGGGGTTCCGGCCCACCGGGGCGCACTACGGGCGGACCCCCACCGATCTGCTCGCCCAGGCCCGGTGCTCGGGCCGGGTACCGATGGTCACCGGGGTGCTCGGTGCCTCGGCCGGCCACGGTGCCCTTATCGCCCCGGTATCGGATTTCGCGATCATGAGCAGGCAGGGCGCCATTTTCACCGCGGGCCCACCCGTGGTCCGGGAGTCGACGGGTGAGGACATCAGCAAGGAGGATCTCGGCGGTCCCGGCGTGGCGGTGCCGAGCGGCCTGATCCACAACCTGGCCGACAGCGACGAGGACGCGCTCGACGATATCCGCCGGTACCTGTCCTATTTCCCGTCCAGCGCGTGGTCGTATCCGCCCGCACTGCTCTCCGACGATTCCACCGAGCCGCGGCCGACCCCGGAACTGCTCGACATCATCTCCCGGGACAACCGCAACACCTACGATATCCGGGCCGTCCTCGACGCCGTGTTCGATACCCCGGACTGGTTCGAGGTCCAGCCCGGCTACGGGCCCGCGGTCGTCTGCGCCCTGGCCCATCTCGGCGGCCACCCGGTGGCGGTGGTCGCCAACCAGCCGCAGGTGCTGGCCGGCTCGATCGATACCGCGGCCGCCGACAAGGCCGCGCATTTCATCTCGGTGGCCGATTCCTTCCACCTGCCGCTGGTGTTCCTCGCCGACAATCCCGGCATGCTGCCCGGCAGTGAATCCGAACGCGACGGTGTGCTGCGCGCGGGCGCCCGGATGTTCGTCGCCCAGACGACGGCGACGACGATCAAACTGCACGTCACACTACGCAAGGCCTACGGGTTCGGTTCGATGGTCATGTCGCTCATCGGTTTCGACAATCAGACCGCGGCCTTCGCCTACCCCGGCGCGACCATGGGAGCGATGAGCGCGGCAGCTCTCGGGTTGGCCTCGGGCGCGGACGAGGATGTCGCGGCGCAATTGCGGGAGATGGAACTGCTGGCGTCCTACCACTCGGCCGAACATATGGGTTTCGACGAACTCATCCGGCCCGAAGAGACCCGCGACGCCTTGCTGATCGCCCTGCGCCGCGGGATCTTCGCGCGACAGCAGGTCCCGGAGCCGGTGACGCGCTGCGCCATCGTCCCCTGAACGGCCGTGGTACCCCGGGTGCGGGTTGTTCGCTACCGCACTCGGCACCGACTCCTACAACGAAGGGACTCCCATAGCCGACCGGCGCACTCACCTCACACGACGATGTTGGTGAGCGCGAGACAAGGAACCCATTCCCGCGACCAGCAGGGCCCGGATCGGTCAGCCGCGCGGTACCCGGTAGCCGATGGTTTTCGTCTCGAGGTACTGCTGAAAGCCCTCCAGACCGCATTGGCGGCCGACCCCGCTGTGCTTGTAGCCGCCGAACGGGGCGTCGGCGCCGTAGAACATGCCGCCGTTGACCCCGATCGCCCCGGCTCGGATCCGGTGCGCGATCCCCATCCCGCGTTCGGCCGAGGCGGACAGCACCGCCCCGGCGAGGCCGTAGGCACTGTCGTTGGCCAGGCGTACCGCCTCGTCGTCGTCGGCGAACGGGGTCATCACCAGGACCGGGCCGAAGATCTCGTCCTGCGCGATGGACAGGCCGGAATCCGTGCAGACGAATACGGTCGGTTCGACGTAGTGCCCGCCGGCCAGATGCGGCGGCAGATCCTTCGGTTCGGCGCCGCCGGTGATCAGGCGGGCGCCGTCGCGGACCGCCCGCTCGTAGGCGTCGAGCACCTTGGTGCGCTGCGCCGCGCTGATCAGTGGCCCGACAATCGTTTCCGGCAGTGCCGGGTCGCCCACGGGGACCGCCTGGAATGCCGCCGCGACACCGGTGACCATTTCGTCGAAAATCGACCGGTGCACCAACATGCGGGTCGTCGCGGCACAGGCCTGCCCGGCGTGCACGCAGACACCGGCCGCGCTGCGCAACGCCGCGCGCGGATCTGCGTCCTCGAGCACGATGAGCGCGGATTTTCCGCCCAGTTCCAGGAAGGTCCGTTTCATGGTGTCCGCGCCCCGCCGCATGAGCAGGCGGCCGACCGCGGTCGAGCCGGTGAACGAGATCAGGTCGACTCGCGGATCGGTGGCCAGTAGTTCGGCGACCTCGTTGGACGGGGTCGGCACGACATTCACCACACCGGCGGGGAAATCGGTGCGCTCGGCGATGATCCGCCCGAGCCGGGTGGCGTTCCACGGCGTGTTCGGGTCCGGTTTCAGCACCACCGTATTGCCCGCGGCGAGTGCCGGTCCCAGTTTGTTGAGTGCGACCTCGACCGGGAAGTTCGACGGGCAGATCGCGGCGACCACGCCCACCGGCTCTTGGACGACCGTGCGCACATTGCGGTCGCCGAACAGGCTGTCGCCCGCCAACTCGCGCTGCCAGGGGAATTCGTCGATCAACCGCGCCGGATAGCGCAGCGCATCCGCCAGTGGCCAGTCGAGCTGGGCGATCCGAGTGGTGGCGACCGGACAACCGGCCTCGGCGACGAGTTCGTCGCGCAGTTCTTCGCTCTCGGATTCGAGTGCCTGCTGGAGTTGTGCCAGGCACCGCTGCCGCAGGGCCCGGTTCGTGGACCAGTCGGTTTCGTCGAAGGCGCGCCGGGCCGCGGCGATCGCGCGCAGCATATCCTCGGCGCCCGCCGCGGCCGTGCTGCCGAGTACCTGCCCGGTGGCCGGGCTGACATTGTCGAATGTTTCGCCCGAGACAGCAGGTACCAGTTCCGCGCCGATGAGCATCCGGGATTCGGCACGAACGCCTGCCCGGCGACCCAGTTCCACGCTGGGGGCAGTGTACTGCCCGTCGACCTCGCCCACATCTGCCTCCAGTTCGCCGGCGTTCGCACCCCCTGAAGCAATAATACTGTATTGGCAACCGTATGTATTACGGTATGGGGCATGCACGTGCCCGGTCGGCCGGCGGTGCCGGAGGTGCCCGCTGGGCACCGTGTTCAGAGCCGGTAGTCGCGCATGACTCCCTTGGCGATGATGCGTTTCTGGATTTCGCTGGTGCCTTCACCGATGAGCATGAAGGGGGCCTCGCGCATGAGGCGTTCGATTTCGTATTCGGTGGAATAGCCGTAGCCGCCGTGGATGCGGAAACCGGCCTGGGTGACCTCGTTGCAGAATTCGCTCGCCAGGTATTTCGCCATACCGGCGGCGACGTCGTTGCGTTCGCCGGAATCCTTCAGTCGCGCCGCGTTGACCATCATGAGGTGGGCGGCTTCGACCTTGGTGGCCATTTCGGCGAGGGAGAATTCGATGGCCTGGTGTTCGACGATCGGTTTGCCGAAGGTGGCGCGCTGCTGGGCGTAGCGGGCGCCGAGTTCGAACGCGCGCAGGGCGATTCCGCAGGCGCGGGCCGCGACATTGACGCGGCCGACCTCGATACCGTCCATCATCTGCCGGAAACCGCGGCCGCTGGTACCGCCGAGCACCGTATCCGCGGGAGTGCGGTAGCCGTCGAACAGCAGCTCGGTGGTGTCGATGCCCTTGTACCCCATTTTGTGGATCTTGCCGGGGATCGTGAGGCCCGGGGCGACCGTGCCGTAGCCGGTGGGTTTTTCGATGAGGAATGTGGTGAGGTTGTCGTGCGGTGTGTCCTTACCTTCTTCGGTGCGGACGAGGACCGCGACCAGATTGGCGGTGGAGCCGTTGGTGATCCACATCTTTCGGCCGTCGATGGTGTAGTCGCCGGTGTCGTCGCGGATCGCCTTGGTGCGGATGGCGGCGACATCGGAGCCCAGTTCCGGTTCCGACATCGAGAACGCGCCGCGGACCTCGCCGGTGGCCATCCTGGGTAGATAGGTGCGTTTCTGTTCCTCGGTGCCGTGGTGGCGCAACAGATAGGCCAGGATGAAATGGGTGTTGATCACGCCCGATACGCTCATCCAGCCGCGGGCCAGTTCCTCGACGCACAGGGCGTAGGTGAGCAGGGATTCACCGAGTCCGCCGTACTCCTCGGGGATCATGATCCCGAAGAGCCCCATCTCGGCGATCCGGTCGACGATCTCCTGCGGGTAGGTATCGGTGTGCTCGAGTTCCTGGGCGTGGGGGATGATCTCCTTGTCCACGAAGGAGCGCACGGTGGCGAGGATTTCGTTCTGGACGTCGGTGAGTCCCTGTGTGCGTGCGAGTTTCATCGGTTGGTCCGTTTCGTGGCGCCGGGGGCGGTGTCGTGGAGCCGGGCGATATCGGCGTCGGTCAGGCCGAGGTCGTCACGGAGAACGGCGTCGGTGTGCTGACCGAGTTGCGGGGCGACGCGGGCGGGCGGGTATGTTCCGTCCACCGATATCGGTGCACCGGCCGCGCGGTAGGTGCCGAGCCCGGGTTGCTGCAGGTCGGTGAACAGGGGATTGGCGGTGACCCGGGGATCGGTGGCGAGTTCGCCGAAGGTGCGGTAGCGCTCCCACAGGATCGAGGTGTCCGACAGTGCCGCGGCGATTTCCTCGGCGGAGTGCGTCCGGAACCAACCGGCGAACACTGCGGTGAGGACCTCACGATGCCGGTAGCGGGTGCCTTCGTCCGCGAAATCCGCGTCGAGGGCGGTGGCCAGGGCGGATACGACCTCGGCGGTATCGGTCACCGAGACGAGGTCGCGGAAATGCCGGGGTGTCAGGGTGACCAGCATGAAGCACACGCCGTCGGCGCTGGTGAAATCCTGTCCGTAGCTGCCGTAGAGCGCGTTGCCGACCCGGGGTCGTTCGGTGCCGGTGAGCTGCGCCTCGCCGAGGAACCCGAGATTGCTCGCCGTGGCCAGCGCGACATCCTCCAGCGGAATCGCGAGACGGCTACCGGCGCCGGTGGCCTCGCGGCGGCGGACGGCCGCGGTGATGGCCAGCGCGGCGTAGAGGCCGCACGCGATATCCCAGACCGGGACCACGTGATTGACCGGGCCCCGGTGGCCGGGTGGTCCGGTGACCAACGGGAAGCCGGTGGCGGCGTTGACGGTGTAGTCGACACCGGTGGACCCGTCGCCGCGGCCGGTGATCTCCAGGTGGATGAGGTCCGGGCGGACCCGGGCGAGCGCGTTGTACCCCTGCCAGTCCCGGCCGGTCGTATTGGTGAGCAGGATGCCGCCCTGCGGGCCACTGCCGGTGATGAGCCGGGCCACCAGGTGCTGCCCTTCGGGGGAGCGCAGGTCGGCGACGAAGGACCGTTTGCCTTTGTTCAGGCCCGCCCAGTAGATGCTGGTGCCGTCCTCGGTGAGCGGCCAGCGGTTCCGGTCGGCGGCGCCGCCCACCGGGTCCACCCGGATCACCTCGGCGCCGAGTTGAGCCAAGGTCATACCGGCCAGCGGGGCGGCGACGAAACTGGAGATCTCGACGATCCGGAGTCCGGCGAGCGGCGCTGCCGCGGCGATCCGGGGATCACTCATCGCGCTACCTCCCACACGGGCACCGGGACTGCGCCGCCGGTGGTCGCCGAGCCGGAGCGCACGCGCCGGTGCCCAACGGGAAAGCCCTGGCGCGGGTCGCGACGGGGAACACGCCGGTGCGGACCGGCGATGACGGGGTTCGGTGCAGGCAAGGTCAGACCACCCTTTCGAAGACTGCGGCCAGACCCTGACCACCGCCGATACACATGGTCTCCAGACCGTATCGCGCTTCGCGGTGCTGCATTTCGCGGGCGAGGGTGGCCAGCATCCGGACACCGGTCGCCCCCACCGGGTGACCGAGCGAGATTCCGGACCCGTGCACATTGGTTCGCTCGAGGTCGCCGTCGCCGAACTTCCATTCCCGCAGTACCGCCAATGCCTGGGCGGCGAAGGCCTCGTTGAGTTCGATCAGGTCCATATCGGCGAGGGTGAGCCCGGCCAGGCCGAGCGCGGCCTCGGTGGCGGGGACCGGGCCGATCCCCATCACTTTCGGTTCGACACCGGCGACGGCCCAGGAGGTGAGTTTCACCAGTGGGGCGAGGCCGAGCTGTTCGGCGCGGTCGCGGGTGGTGACCAGGCACATGGCGGCGGCGTCGTTCTGGCCGCTGGAATTGCCTGCGGTCACCGTCGATTCCGGGTCGACCTTCGCGCGCACCGGTGTCAACCGGGCCAGCGCCTCGACCGTGGTATCCGCGCGTGGATGTTCGTCCCGGTCCAGCACGCGTTCACCGTCGCGTGACCGCACCGGAGTCGGCACGATCTGCTCGGCGCAGGCACCGCCGTCGGCCGCCGCGACGGCGCGCCGATGCGAACGCACGGCCAGCCGGTCCTGCTCCTCGCGGGAGATTTCATAGGTGCGGCGCAGGTTCTCCGCGGTCTCCAGCATGCCGCCGGGTACCGGATAGTGCTGGCCGCCCGCGGTCTCACGACCCCGCACCAGGCTGTCGTGGATCCGCACACCCCCGCGGGCACCACCCCAGCGCATATCCGTGGAGAAGAACGAGGCATTGCTCATACTTTCGGCGCCACCCGCGACGACGATGTCCTGCGCGCCGCTGTCCACCTGGAGCACCGCCTGGATCACGGCCTGCAACCCGGACCCGCAGCGGCGGTCGATCTGTATCCCGCCCACCGTGACCGGCAGCCCGGCGTCGAGCGCGATGACCCGGCCGATGGCCGGGGCCTCGCTGGAGGGGTAGCAGTGGCCGACGATGACGTCCTGTACGAGCGCGGGGTCGAGGCCGGTGCGTTCGAGCAGGCCGCGCAGTGCGGTGACGCCGAGTTCGACCGCGCCGAGTCCGGCGAACATTCCGCCGTAGCGTCCGATCGGGGTGCGGACCGGTTCGCAGATCACTACTTCGCGCATGGGTTCAGTCTCCAACAATGGGGAAGTCCGGCGTGCAGATCGATAGGGGTGCGGGGATCGCCGCCGCCGACGGTCGTGCCGGTGCGCGCGGCGACCATATCGCCGTTACCCATCGGTGTGGCCACGGCGCCGGGTGCGCGCCGTTCACCCGGATCTTGTGTTTGCCGAGTTCGGAGGCCACCGCCCGGGCACTTGCGCGAGTGCTGCTCCGGTGATGAACGCTACTGTGCCGCGGAGTCGGCTCGTCACACGCTTTCCTCACTGTCGTCGGGCGGCCTGCCCCGCACCGCGCGCCCGGGCGCACCGACCGCGCGGGTCGCGGCCGGGCTCGGCGCGGAGCCGGCCGGAGATAGTTATCGTAATGAATATCGTAAGCCCAACTGTATGCCGGGCGGAAGGTTGTTCGGCAGGACGGGGTCCGGGGTCTGACCTGGCCGTGGCTGCGAGCGGGGGAATTTGCGAACTTGGCCCCTGGTCGGTGGTCTCAGTGCTACTGTTGCCGTTACTGGATGTATCTCTGTTCGTAGGTTGCCCCGTCGGTACGCGCGGTGGCGAGCTCGGGCCGATCGCGAGTGAGGTGTGTTGATGTCGCAGGTCGTCGGGTTTGTCGGAGCGGGCCGGATGGGGGAGCCGATGGTGTACCGGCTGGTTGCCGCGGGACACCGCGTGCAGGTGTACGCCCGGCGGGAAGCGGTGCGGGAACGGCTGCGGGCGGGCGGTGCGACGGTGGTGGATTCGATCGCCGAGGCCGCGGCGTCCGCCGATATCGTGATTACCTGCCTGTTCTCCGACGACCAGCTCGTCGAGGTCGTGGGCGGGCCCGGCGGCGTGTTCGCCGCGGCCCGGCCGGATGCCGTCGTCGTCTCGCACACCACCGGCACCGTCACCACCGTGACCGGCCTGGCCGCGGGCAACCCCGGCGGGCCGGCGCTACTGGACGGCCCGGTGAGCGGTTCCGCCGACGATATCGCCGCCGGAAAACTCACCGTACTGCTCGGCGGCGCCGCGGCCGCGGTCGCACGAGCGCGGCCGGTACTCGAATCGTATGCGGGCACCGTGATCACCACGGGTGCGCTCGGTACGGCGTTGAGCGTCAAACTGGTGAACAATGCCCTGTTCGCGGCGAATGCCCAGATGGCCGGGGCTGCACTGGAGTTGGGTAAACGCCTCGGCATCGGGGAGGAACGGCTACTGGAAGCGCTGGCCGTGTCCAGCGGCCGGAGTTACGCCGCCGGTGCCATCGGACTCAGCGGCGGGCTGGTGAAATTCGAACAGGTGGCGGCCCCGTTTCTGCGCAAAGATGTGGCGGCCTGCCGGGCGGCCACGGCCGACCTCGGGATCGATATCGGCCGGCTCGGCCCGGTAATCGACGGCGGTCCCTTCGAGCTCGGCTAGTCCACCGGAAGGTGCGCACCATGAACCTCGGTACCGCGGACGTCACCGGCGAATCGCCGGCGGCCGGCCTCGACACCATCCTGGAGCGCCAGCGGCAGGCATTCCTGCGCGAGGGGCCGCCGGGTGCCGCGGTCCGCCGGGACCGGATCGACCGGCTGATCGCCATGGTTCTGGACAATACCGACGCCTATGTGGCGGCGCTGACCGGTGATTTCGGTACCCGCTCCCGCACCGGCACCCTGTTCGCCGAGATCATGGGCATGCTCACCGCCGTCGAATACGTACGCTCGCAGCTCACCCGCTGGATGCGCCCGCGGCATCCCGACCGGGCGGCCCGGCTGTACGGTATCCGCGCGGAGGTCCGGCCCTCTCCGCTCGGGGTGGTCGGCATCATCGGACCCTGGAACTTCCCGCTCAACCTGGTGATCCTGCCCGCCGCGACCGCGTTCGCCGCCGGCAACCGCGTAATGATCAAGATGTCGGAGATCACCGGGAACACCGCGGAGCTCACGCGGCGGCTGGCGGCACAGTATTTCGACGAAACCGAACTGTCGGTGGTCACCGGCGGCCCGGAAGTGGGGGCGGCCTTCACCGAACTGCCGTTCGATCACCTGTTCTTCACCGGCTCCACCCGGGTCGGCCGGCTGGTGCAGCGGGCCGCGGCACAGAATCTGGTCCCGGTCACGCTGGAGCTCGGGGGTAAGAATCCGGTGGTCGTGGCCGCCGACGCCGACCTGGACCGGGCCGCGGACCGGATCGCGCGGGCACGGATGGTCAACGGCGGTCAGGTCTGCGTCTGCCCGGATTATGTACTGGTACCGCAGGATCGGATGGATTGCTTCGTCGATGCGCTGACCGGCGCCTGGCGGCGGATGTTTCCCGAGATACTCGGCAACGACGACTACACCGCCGTGGTGAACACCGCGAACTACGAGCGCATCGTCGGACTGATCGACGATGCCCGTGCGCGCGGCGCCCGCGTGGAGTCGATCGCTCCGGCCGGCGAAGTTCTGCCCGACCCGAGCCTGCGGAAGATCGCGCCGACGGTCATCCGGAATGTGACCGATGAGATGGCCATCGCTTCGGAAGAAGTGTTCGGCCCCGTCCTGACCGTGCTGCCCTACCGGGAACTGAGCGAGGTCGTCGACTACGTCAACCGGCGACCCGCACCACTGGTCGCCTATTGGTTCGGGCCGGACCGGGCCGATTTCCGCACCTTCGTCGCGAATACCCGCAGCGGCGGGGTGGCCCGCAACGAATTCGCCATCCACATGTTCCCCGCCGACGCGCCGTTCGGCGGCGTCGGCGAGAGCGGGATGGGGGCCTACCACGGTAAGGCCGGATTCGACACGTTCAGCCACTACCGCACCGTCGTCGGAACCGATCTGCCTGTCCCGATCACCAGCCTGGCCGCGCCGCCTTTCGGCCGGTGGACCGGGCGCCTCGTCGGTCTCGCATTGCGCAACGCGCGCCGGCGTGCCCACCGTCGGCTGCGCACAGACGAATGAGGAGCCACCGTTGTCCCCTTCTTCCACGACCGGATCCGAACCGCTGTTCACGCTCGTAACCGCCACCGATACCGCCGCCGCCGCCGTCCCGGACCGGGAGCTGATCGTGCAGGGCGAATGCCGGCGTACCTATGCGCAGGTCGCCGACCGGTCCCGGCGGCTGGCGGCCTATCTGCACGCTCAGGGGCTGGGTTGTCACACCGAACGGCCGGACCTGGCCGGTCACGAGGTCGGCCAGGATCTGCTGGGCATCTACGCCTACAACGGGCCCGAATTCGTCGAGGCCATGATCGGCGCCTTCCGGGCGCGGGTCGCGCCGTTCAACGTCAACTACCGCTACGTGAAGAACGAACTGCAGTATCTGCTGGCCGATTCGGGCGCCACCGCGCTGGTCTACCATGCCGCGTTCGCGCCGACACTCGCCGAAGTGCTGCCGGAGCTGCCCGGGCTGCGGGTGCTGATCCAGATCGCCGACTCCTCGGGTAACGAACTGCTCGACGGCGCCGTCGACTACGAAACGGTGCTCGCCACCACCGAACCGGAACCGCTCCCGGTCGAACCCTCGCCCGACGATCTCTACGTGCTCTACACCGGCGGCACCACCGGGATGCCGAAAGGTGTGCTCTGGCGCCAGCACGATATCTATATGGGAGCCTGCGGCGGCCGCGACGCCAACAGTGGCACCACCGTCGCCTCCTATGCGGAGATCGCGGAACGGACGCGGGCCAATCCCCGAATGAAACTGCTGCTCATCCCGCCGCTGATCCACGGTGCCGCGCAGTGGGCCGTGCTCACGGCCATGACCACAGGGCAGACCATCGTGATGTCCCCGGTCGCCGACCGCGTCGATGCCGGCGAGATCGTGCGCACCGTCGAGCGGGAGAAGGTGTCGGTCGTCATCGTGGTCGGCGATGCGATGGCGCGCCCGGTCCTGGCCGCCGTGGAGGCCGGAACCGCGGATATGTCCTCGCTGGTGGCGCTAGCCAACGGCGGCGCGGTGCTCAGCCCGGCGGTCAAAGAACGCTGGATCGCGGCGGTGCCCGGGCTGGCCGTGCTCGACGGTGTCGGTTCCTCGGAGACCGGGGCGCAGTTGCATCATGTGTCCGCGGCAGGTTTCGTCTCCACCGGGAAGTTCGCCGCGGGTGCCGATACCCGGGTGGTCGCCGAGGATTTCGGCACCGTGCTCGAACCGGGCCACGACGGGATCGGGTGGCTCGCGCAACGCCGGTTCACCCCGCTCGGCTACAAGGGCGATGCGCAGAAGACCGCGGTGACGTTCCCGACAATCGACGGTGTGCGCTACGTCCTGCCCGGCGACCGCGCCCGCCTGCTCGCCGACGGTTCCGTCGAACTGCTGGGCCGCGATGCCGTCACCATCAACTCCGGCGGTGAGAAGATCTTCGCCGAGGAGGTGGAGGTCGCGATCTCCTCGCATCCGGCTGTCGCCGATGTGCTGGTGGTGGGCCGCTCCAGCGAGCGCTGGGGTCAGGAGGTGGTGGCCGTGGTCGAACTCGTCGAGGGCGCCACCGCGGATTTCGACGAGCTGGTCGCCCATGCCGCGCAATCCCTCGCGCGCTACAAACTTCCGAAAGCAGTGGTGTTCCGGCCCGAGATCATGCGCAGTCCCGCGGGTAAAGCCGATTACCGCTGGGCCCGCGAACAGGTTGCCGCCGAGTCGTGACACCTGCCGACTCGGCGGCCGCCGGCCTCAGGCGGTCGCGCGGCGGGCGTTCTTGACCAGGCCGCCGCCGATGATCAACCGCTGGATTTCGCTGGTGCCCTCGTACAGGCGCAGCAGCCGGACATCTCGATAGATCCGCTCGACCGGCACATCACGCATATACCCCGTCCCGCCGTGCACCTGGACCGCGAGATCGGCGACCTTACCCACCATCTCGGTGCAGTACAGTTTCGCCACCGACGGCGCGGTACGCCGGTCCTCACCGGAAACCCAGCGCTGGGCGGCGTCGCGGACCAGCGCCCGCCCGGCCATCACGCCGGTCTGCATATCGGCCAGCATGGCCTGCACCAGCTGGAATTCCCCGATCGGCGTACCGCCCTGGGTGGCGGTGGCGGCGTAGGTGACCGATTCGTCGAGCGCACGCTGGGCGGCGCCGACCGCGAGGGCGGCGATATGCACGCGGCCCCGGGCCAGCGAGGTCATGGCCGCGCGGTAGCCGATATCCTCGCTGCCGCCGACCACTGCCTCGGACCCGACCCGCACCTGGTGGAACCGCACCTCCGCGGTCCAGGCGCCTTCCTGCCCCATCTTGCGGTCCTTCGGCCCCACCTCGACCCCCGGCGCGTCGGCAGGGACGAGGAATACGGCGATCCCCGCCCCCTTCTCGTCGGCCGGCCGGGTACGGGCGAAAACCACGAACAGGTCCGCGACCGGGGCATTGGTGATGAACCGTTTCTCCCCGTCGAGCACCCAGTCCGTGCCGTCGCGCCGTGCCGTCGTCCGTAGCGACGCCGGATCGGATCCGGCCCCCGATTCGGTGAGTGCGAACGAGGCGACCACGGCACCCGACGCGATGGGTTCGAGCCAGCGCGCTTTCTGCTCCTCGGTGCCGAACCCCACCAGCACCTGACCGGCGATCCCGTTGTTGGTGCCGAACATCGAGCGCAGCGCGAGGGTCGTGTACCCCAACTCCATGGCCAGTTCGACGTCCTGCGCCAGATTCAGCCCGAGCCCACCCCATTCCTGCGGGATGGCGTAACCGAACAACCCCATGGCCTTGGCCTGCTCGACGATCTCGTCGGGCATCCGGTTCTCGTCGGCGATATCGCGTTCCCGCTTCATGACGACGCCGCGGACGAAGGCCCTGGTCTGGGCCAGGATCTCCCGGAAATCCTCCTCGGTAACCGGTTCGGCTCCGGTGGGCGCGCTCGTCATCGCAGGGCCTCCTTGTCCCGGCGGGGTGCGCCGGTGTCGTTTCGGGCTTCGGGGTGCCGACCGGCCGGGGTGGTTCACCCAGGCATGTCCGGTGTTCCGGGACTCCCCGAGGCGATTCATCCTATTTTGTCGGTAGCGCGCTGTGGAGACCGCCGACGTCGGTGATGGTCCAGTTGTTGTTGCGGTCGATGGTCACCGAGTAGGTGACGGTCGTCGACACCCCGTCGGGGGTCTGGACGCTGGTGGAGTCGACGGTGAGGTAGGCATTGACCTTGTACACGCCGCCGGATTCGGAGGTGACGGTGGCGGACTGCGGCGTTGCCTTCGACGTCCATTGCAGTGGTAGCAGGATTTGTTCGAGTTGCGGGGCGGTGGCGTCGAATTTGGCGGACAGTTCGGGGCTGGTGCCGGCCTTCAGGCGGGTGAGCCAGCCTTTGACGTCATGGAAGTCGATTGCCGAGGCACCGAGAGCATAGGTCATGGCGACGCTCTCGGCGTGCCGGTTGCCGGCGGCGACGGTGTCGCGGTGGTTCAGTTCTGATCGTGCCGACCGCCACAGGAGCCCGAATGTCAGGGCACCGGCGAGGAGCAGCGTCAGCGCAAGTGCGGTGAGCACGGTCGACAGTCGTATCGAGAGCGTGACCGCCGTGCGCGACCGATCGCCGGGCTCGGGTTCGTCCACCCTGCTCGTCGCCTTGCCGGTGTCTGTTGCTTTTTCGTCTGTTGCCGTGGCCATGATTTGTCCTCCTGGCAGGTCGACATCGGTCGTGAGCCGGCTTATTTGGTGGTGATGCGGAAGTGCAGGGTCCCGTCCGGGTCGATTCCGTGCAGGGATTGGTCGATCAGCGCGCTGATATCGAGTTGGGGTGCTCGGTTCAGGGAATCGGTGACGACGGGCTGGAGGACCGGCGCCAAGGGGGCGACGCCCGGCCCGATCTCGTTCAGGAAATCGGTCAGCCGGCCCAGGAACGGTGTCAGCCCGTCACCGGTGAAGTAATCGGACACCGGACGGCTTTCGACGAGCGCAGAAGCTTGCTGGACGACGTTACCGAGCGAGGTGCCGAATTCACCGAGTTCCGGTCCACTGGTACGCAGCGACGGCCCGAGCCACTCGATGTTGCCGCCCAGAGCTTGGATATCGGCGAACAGTTGGCGCATGGTGCCGGTGCGGCTCAGTAAGGTGGCCGCCAGCAACGTGGTGGAACGTTGCAGGGTTTGCATGGCCGCATCGGTACCCGCCAGCGCCCGGTCGAAGGTATCGATCAGGCTCGCCATGGTGCGCGGTTGTAGTTGATTCAGCAATTCGACGAAATGGGCCGACAGCGCTGTGATGGTGACCGGGACGTGCACCCGTTCGGCCGGAATACGCTGTCCGTCGGCCAGGTACGGCCCGGCGCCGGCGGGCGGGGCGAATTCGATATAGGGCTCGCCGAGCGCCGAGAGTTGCTCGACGCGCACTGTGCTGGAGACCGGAATGTGGTAGCGCTCGTCGATACGCAGCCGCACCAGCACATCGCCGGCCTGTTTGCGCACCTGCTGGGTACGACCGACCTGAATGCCGTTGAGCAGCACCGGCGCGCCGAGGCCCAGACCACCGGAATCGGGCAGGTGCAGGTCGACGGTGAGGTAGTTGCGGCGCGGGTCCAAGTGCAGCACGCCGATCGTCATATATCCGATCCCCAGCACGAGAACCGCGGCGATCGCGGCGAGTGACATCGTTGCTCGCATGGTCATCGCACGGCTCCGACCATCCGCAAGGTGTCGATGATCCGCTCGGTCTGCTGCTGCGGCGACAGCGCGGTGACCGGCGGCGAATCGACGGTGATACCGACCAGGTTCAGCTTCGGACCCCGCTCGGCGAACGGAATGATCTTGTTCTGGATGAGTTCGACGAGCTTCTCGAAATTGGATGGTGACCCGGTATCGAGGGGGTGACTTCCGAACAGCATCGGTACGAAAGCCCGGAGGGCACGGCTACCGGACTGCAGCGCCGGACCGAGCCACAGTGCGCTCGGCGCCAACGGCCCGAGGGCGGTGAGCACGTAGACGACACCGATGGTGGTGTCGATGACGTCGGTGGTGTGCTGGACGCCTTCGGGGGTGAGGAGCTGGTCGAATGCCGGTGCGTTGTACAGCAGACCGTCATCGACGGTCGATTGCAGGCCGCGCACCAGGTGGTGGATCGAATCGGTGTCGGCGGCCAGATCCGCCAGGCTCGCGCCGAGGACCTCGGAGATATGGGCGGTGTCCTGCGGGTCGGCCGGCATGATCGTGTTGATCCGGTGCACGATGTCCTGGAAGTCGGTGACGGCGCCGCTACCGACGAAGGTGGACAACCGGGCCAGGATGTCCTCGATCGGCGGAGACTGTGTCGTATCGGCCAACGGAATCGTCGAACCCGGCGGTAACTGCCCCCTATCGTGTTCGGTGGGCTCGGTGAGTGCGATGTGCACATCACCCAGTGGTGTGTTCTGCCGCAGTCCGGCGGTGGTGCCGGCGGGAAGGCGCACCGACTCGCGGATCGAGACGTCGGCGACGACGAATCCCCGATGGCCCGGCTGTCCCGGGATATCCGCCGCGGCGTCGACTACCGTGACGCGGTTCAGATGCCCGACGGGCACGCCGTCCGCGATGACTCGCGCCCCTTGCGGCAGATTCAGGACATCGGCGAATTCGATGCGCAGGTGGTAGGTCGGTCCGCTGGTGCCGGTGCCGGGCAGGGAGATATCGGCCGGCTGAAAGCCGCATCCGGTGGCAGCAATTGCGAGAGTGCCCGCCGCTATCGTGTGTGCGCCTGTTCGCCAGTGGGCCGGGAATCGGGTCATCGTGCACTCACCGCCGCGAGAAGTGCCGGAAGACTGGGTATCGTGACCGCACCGTCCTCGGCTGTCCGGCATCGCTGTCCGGTGACGAGTTCCAGCGCGGCGCACATTTCGGTTGTATTCGACTGCGGGAGAGCAAGTTTCGGCGGTGCATAGCCGATGGTCATACGGCCGGTGCTCTTATCGAAGGACTCGGTGAAACCTGCCGCGATCGCGGGAGTCATGCGGATGATGTCGGATAGTGATCCGACTCCGGCCGCCAGCATTTGCGGAAGATCGGACATCGAGTCGAGTACGCGCAGGCCGGGCGATCCGAACATCATCACCACGTCGTTGAGCTGGGGAAGTACATCGACGAGATTTCCGACGATACGGACGATTTCGGGAAATTCGAGGGTATTGATATCTGCGAAAGTCCGGGTCAGTCCGGTGATGGTGGTCTGTACGGTGGGCCAGCCGCCGCGGGCGCGGTGGGTGAGCTCGGTGAGGGCGTCGAGGAGCGCGCCGAGATGGCCGATGGCCGCGTCCGGCGCCGACAGGGCCTTGCCGAGTTGCAGGATCAGGGTGTTGATCCGGTCTCCGGATCCGGCGGTGGCGCGATCCAGCGCGTCGAGGCCGGCGCCGACTGCGCCCGCCCGGCCGGGTTGTCCGGAACCGTTGAGTTGCTGCCCGAGCCGGGCGAGAGCGTCGAGGGTTTCGGACAGGCTCTTGGGGGTGAGGGTCTTGGTGATGCATCGGCGAGGGTCCCAGCCCGGGCCCTGCGGTTCGGCGCCGACGAGGGTGAGTGCGCGGTCGGCAATGATGGTGTCGCTGACGGTGACGGCGCCGACGTCCGGTGGCAGCTTGCGCTGCGCGGGTACGGTGAAGCGCACCCGCGCCGTGGCGCCGTCCGGGGTGATCTCGGTGACCCGGCCGATCGGAACACCCATGATGGCAACGGCGCTGCCCTCGTACAGGCCGATCGCATCGGGCATCTGCGCGCAATAGGTGCGCATTTCCGGCGCGGGCCTGGCGAGCTGCCACCCGGTTACCCCGGTACCCACAAGGGTGACCACCACAAGGGCCGACATGAACCCGCGCGATCCCAGAGCCCGTTTCAGCATCAGCATGTCCCTCCCGGTACCGGCACGCAGAATCCGGCGGCCTGGATTGTTGCGGCCGACTGGTCGACCATGACGCCTTCGCCCGGCGGCAGGAAGGGCAGCAATCGCTGCTCCGCGGAGCGCAGTGCGTCCAACAGAGCGCCCAGCCGATCGCCGAGCTGCTGTAGCTGCGGAATCGCCTCGGCAAGAGGCTGTGCCCGCTGTTTCAGCGTGTCGTCCCATGCCCGGCCCAGCGGGCCGAGGTCACCCAAGAGTGTGGCCAGGTCGTCGAGGGTCTGCTGGGCCTGGAATTTGTTGTTCTGGATGATGTTTTCCAGCCCGTGCAGGGTCGTCACCAGCTGCACGAGCACATCGGAATTGGCGTTCAATGCGGTCAGATACTCGTCGGCCACCGCCAACGTGCCGGAGATATCGGCGTTCTGCCTGTTCATGACATCGACCAGGCTGTGGGCCGCTTCGATCACGGCACGAATCGAATCGGGGCTCTCGCCGACCGATTCCGCCAGGGCGGCGAGATCCTGACGAAACACCGTGCCGTCGAGCCGCCGGACCGGCTGCACGGCATCCTGGAACGCCTGGGTGAGGTTGTAGGGCAGCCCGACCCGCTCCTGGGGAATCACTGTGTCACCCAGCGGTTCGGCGCCCAGGGGTTCGACGGCCACGTAGTAGCCGCCGACGATTGTCAGCATCCGGAGATCGAGCGCCGTCAGATCGCCCAGGAACACCTCGTCGTCGACGGTGAACGTCATGCGGACCCGGTCCGGCAGCAGCGTCAGCGAGTTCACTTTTCCCACCACTATCCCGGCCAGCCGGACATCGTCGCCCGGCCGGATACCGCCGGCTTCGGCCATTTCCGCGGAATAGCTTCGCCCGCTGTTCGTTTGGGTGACATAGACCGCGCCGACCGCGGCGAGCAGAATCAGCACGCCGCAGATTCCGGCTATACCCCAGCGCAGTTCGGTATCGCGTTCGGACTTCGCGGCGAACACCGAACGCAGTGGCGCGAACAGTGCCCGTCGGCGATGCGCTAACGGTGGCATAGTGTGATCCTTTGTCCGGCGATGAGGATCTGCAGTGGCTCCGGAGCCTGCGCGGATCCGTGGGTACAGGTCATCGCCTCGTCGGGCCCGGTCGGCGGCAGGGTCGCCGCAATCGTGTGGATCAGGCCCGGCAGCCGTCCGAATACGGCCGCGGCATCCTGGGGCGACGGAAATGCCCGCTGTAAGAGAGCGTCCAGGTCTTTGCCGGGTGCGCCGGTGATCCCCAGCACCTCCAGCATGTCCCGCACAGGTTTGAGCACCGGGGGAATGGTGACGGCGAAATCCACCAGTCCGGGAAGTTTGTCGGTTATCGCGGTGAACAAGCTCGTCAGGTTTGTCAGCAGTTGCATCGAATTCCCCGACCGGCCACCCAGCTGCGCCGAGACCTCGGCCAGGTTGGTCACCAGTGTCGACAGCACCGCCTGCCGATCCGAGGCGTACCGGCTCAACTTCTCGATGGCATCCAGCGCCGGACCCACACCCGTCCCGTTGCCTTGGATCAACGCCAACAAGCTGGACGCGAACTGGTTCAGATCATCCGGCGACAATTCCTTCAGCACCGGCTGCAACCCTTTGAACAGTCTCGTGATGTCGAAGGAGGGCACCGTCTCCGACGGCTCGAACACCGCTTCGGGGTCGCGGCGGGTGCCCGGCCGCTCGGGCTGCCGGATTTCCAGGTAGCGGAACCCGGTCAGGTTCTGATATCGGATCGCGACGGTGCTGTCGGCGAATACCGGGCGATCGCGGATCACCGTGAAACGTACCCGGGCGAGGCTTCCCGCCAGTTCGACCTCACCCACCTTGCCGACCGCGACCCCGTACATCCGCACGTCATCACCGGTGCGCAAGCCGTTGGCGTCGGTGAACAGTGCGGTGTAGGTATCGGTTGCGCCGGCTACCGGCCGCTCGAGTACGCGGAACACCCCGATCAGCGCGATGACGATGATGGCCACGGCAGCCGAAACTCGAAAGAACAGTGACCGTGTCGACATCAGCGACCTCCCGGCGCGGGTGGCAGCCCGAATACCGTCGACAACGGCGTGCCCAGCGCGGGTACGACCGCCAGGTCGACGGTGGCGTCGAGCACCGGACCGTTCGGGGTGTCGGTGAACGCCGCGGCGAGGCGATCGAGCAGATCACTCAACTGCCGGTCCGAACGGTGTGGTGAGCTGACCGATCCCGACAGTCGGTCCAGCACCGCGGTCATCAGGGGAATGAACTCGGCGAAATAGCGTTGGCCGGTGTTCAGGGTCTGCGCGGTGGCCGGCAGGAGCTGACTCTGGATATCGGCGAACATCCGAGCGTATCGATCCCTGTGCTCGGGGGTCGAGAGGTATTCGTTGCTGTAGGCCGAATACAGCACTTCCACTCCGCCGGAGATCAGCGCCGGAACGCCTTCCAGTGCCGATCCGAACCGGTGGAACAGCAAGGATGGGGGCATCTGCTGGGTGTCGGTGAACGCGCGCACAGTGGTGCCCATGGCCTGCAATATCGGGCTCAGCGCCCGCACATCGCGGGCCGCCTGCCCCAGTAGCGCCGCCAGTTTCGGTGTCAGGACATCGGTGGTGAGACCACCGGTCGATTCCAGCAGCGCCGACAGTGTCGCGTCGCGGAGCCGGCCGGCATTGCGACCGGTGAGGTCGATCGTGGCCCCGTCGGTGAGGAGCGCGCCGCCACCACCCGAGTGGAGATCGACAGCACTGATACCGAACAGGTTGCCCATCGCAAAATCGACGCTCGAGCCGTCGGTCAGCCCGAACAGCTGAGAACTCTGCAAGCTCAACGAGATGCGCTGCCGTCCGGAACCGAGACGGTCGATCGAGGACACCGAACCGACCCGCACCCCGTCCAACCGCACGTCCGTACCCGCCGCCACACCCTCGCCGACCTGCACGGTCAGCAAGGTGACATGAATCGTCCCCGCCGGTGCACCGCTCGGGACCATGCGGTGCACCACGACAGCGATGAGGACAAGTGCGATCGTGACCACGCCGAGGATGCGGGCGCGGCGCGGACCGATCTCGGTACCGGGCAGAGAATAGGCGGGCACGGCATCATCCTGTGAATGTGATCGGAGATTGGAACCCCCACAGCGCGATCGTCGCGACCATGTCCAATGCGATGATCGAGACCAGGCTCGCCCGCACCGCCCGGCCCGACGCCGTGCCCACCCCTTCGGGTCCACCGGTGGCGAAATACCCCTGATAGCAGTGGATCAACACCACCGCGATGGCGAACACGACCACCTTGAGGGTGGCCGCAACCACATCCCAGCCCAGCACGAACTGATCGAAATAGTGGTTGTAGGTGCCCGACGGTGTGCCGTGCACGGTTGTCACGATCAGCTCGCAGGAGAAGTAGGCCAGGATCAGCGACACCACGAACGCCGGGGCCACGGCGACGATTCCGGCGATGATGCGGGTGGTCACCACGAACGGCACCGACCGGACACCGAGCGATTCGATCGCGTCGATCTCTTCCGAGATCCGCATCGATCCGATTTCCGCGGTCATCCGGCAACCGACCTGCGCGGCGAAACCCACCCCCGCCGCAATCGGTGCCAGTTCACGTGTCACACCGAACGCCGACATCAGGCCGCTCAGCTCACCCAGTGACAGCAGGTTCAGCGCACTGTAAGCCTCGATGCCGATCGAGGCACCCATCGCCGCCCCCATCAGCAGCATCAGCGGCACCACCCCGCCGCCGACGATCACCGAGCCACGTCCCCACGTCATATCCGTGATCACCATGACGGTCTGCCGACGGTAGTGAACCAGCGTGTACGGCACCGCCGATACCGCCTGCCACGCGAAACCGAGCGCGAACCCGGTCGACTCGACCGGTGCCCACGGACGCAGGCGGCGACGTAACCGGCCGGCCCACCGCAGCCCCGGCGGAATATAGGGGGAGGCCGTCATCACGCCATCCTCAGCGGGAAGAACATGGTCACCACCTGGGTGATCAGCGTGTTGAAGACGGTGACCACGGCGACCGACATCACCACCGCGGCATTCACCCCGTCGGCCACCCCGCGCGGGCCGCCCTCGGCTTCCAGTCCGCGTTGGCACGCGATCACCACCACCACGAATCCGAACAGGAATGCCTTGACGAGCGACACCCAGATATCGACTGTGGTGGTGAAGGCTCCGAACGACGTCCAGTAGCTGCCCGGGGTGACGTCGAGCGCGGCGACAGCGACGAGGAAGCCCGATCCGATGCCGACCACCACGATCAGAACGTTGAGTAGCGGCGCCACCAGCATCATCGCCGCGATCCGCGGCACGACGAGCCGTTGAACCGGGTCCAAACCCATGACCCGCATCGCGTCGACCTCCTCCCGCACGGTCCGCGCCCCGAGGTCGGCCGCAATCGCCGCCGCCCCGGCGCCGCCGAGCATGAGTGCGCTCGCCATCGGTGCGCCCTGTTTGATCACCCCCAGCCCGCCGGCCGCTCCGATCATCGATTCCGCACCCAACTGCGACACGATATTTCCGACCTGCGCAGACACGATCACGCCGAACGGAATCGCCATCAACACACTCGGAACTGCGGTCACCTTGATCAGGAACCACGCCTGCAGCAGTGTTTCCCGGGTCTGAAATCGCCCCTGCGCCGCATCGGCGCCGCCGATGCGGATCGCGTGCACACTCATCCGCAGGGCCCGGCCCAGCGTGGCGATACTCGACAGGACCGTCTCGGACAGGTTCCGGCGCAATACGGTCGATGCCGTCGGTCCCGATGGACCGGACCGCTCGTCGACCGCGGTATCGCCACCATCCGGGGGACGCGGGAAGGTTCGCACTAGCCGCCACCTCAGTAGCTTTCAGCCGGCCGGCAAGAGAAGACTGTACCGGCAACTATAAGGCTTACAGTGTGGCCGATATTACACACGGGGCGGAACCCGCACAGCCTTTTTGTGTACTCGGTGTGCGTTCGCGCCCACGTCGCCGAGATCGGTGCTAGCGTCGGCAACTAGTTCGGATTCTGAAGTACTGTCTTCACAGTTGTTGAGCCAAGGATGGTTTGGATGAAGCAGCGATGTTCCACCAAAGGCTTCTCCGGCCTGAGCTCCGCAGACTACGTGGTTGTGGGATCGGGCAGCGCGGGCGCGGTCGCCGCTCGGCGCCTTGCCGACACCGGAGCCACCGTCACCCTGATCGAATCGGGTCGCCGGCTGCGCGGGCCACTCGTCACGATCCCGGGGATGTGCGGAGCGATCCACGCGATGACGGTGTTGCAACGCCGGGTCACATGGCCCGCGTACACGGTTCCGCAGCGACACATGGGTGGCCGCACACTTCCGCAGTCCCATGGCCGCGCCCTCGGTGGTGGAAGTGTGATCAACGGGATGGCGTTCGTTCGCGGGAACCGGCAGAACTACGACGACTGGGCAGGCGACGGCGCCGCCGGCTGGGGGTTCACCGATGTGCTCCCGGCATTCCGGCGGCTGGAAAGTTTCGAGGACGGTCCGAGTGAACTACGTGGCGGAACCGGTCCGATCGCGGTGGAGCGGACCACCGGTCTGGCGCCGGTGACACGCAGTTTCATGTCCGCGTTGTCGGCGACCGCGGACGTCGACGCGAACAACGACTACAACGGGGTGCAGCAGGCCGGTGTTGCCGCGCTGCAGCAGAGCACCCGCGCGGGCCGGCGGGTGGGCACCGACCGTGGGTACCTCTGGGATGCCCCTGCCAACCTTCAGGTGGTGAGCGGCGTGACCGCAACCCGGGTGCTCGTGGACAACGGCCGCGCCGTCGGCGTGGAACTGGCCGGCGCCGGCAACCGGCGTCCGATCGGGTCGGTCCGAGCCGACCGCGAAGTCATCGTCGCTGCCGGATCGCTGGGGTCGCCGCGCCTGCTGATGCTGTCCGGAATCGGTCACGCGGAACACCTGCGTGAGCACGGGATCAAGGTTGTCGCCGACCTACCGGTCGGCGACAACTTGCACGATCACCTGTTCGTCCCGTTGTCCTACCAGGCTCCCAGCGGGCGCAGCGCATCCCCGGTGAGTTTCGCCAAGACGATGGCACGTGAATACGTGCGCCCGCGGTCGACGTATCTGGCGCATACCCTGTTCGAGGCCGTGGCTTTCGTGGACAGCGGTGTGCAGTCTCGCGCCGGTGTTCCCGACCTGCAGATGTTCATCCTCCCGATGAGCTATCCGGAAAACCAGGATGCACCGGGACTCCACCTGGCCGCCGATCCGTCGCCGTCGCTGACGCTGCTGCCCACCATGCTCTATCCGGCGAGCCGGGGAACAGTGCGGCTGGCCTCGACCGACCCGTTCACCGCCCCGCTGATCGACCCGAACTACCTGGCGGAACCGCGAGATCTGGCGACATTGATCGCGGGTATGGAACTTGTCCGGGAGGCGATTGCACACGGCGCGGTCGCCCCGGAAGTAGGTCGCGAGATGCTGCCGGGTTCGGGTGCGACCGGTGCGGACCTCGCGGATTTCGTGCGCCGCAACGCGTCCGGCGTGTACCACCCGGTCGGAACCTGCCGGATGGGCGCCGAGGGTGATTCGGTGGTCGACCCGCAGCTGCGTGTGCGTGGCGTGGAGGGACTGCGCGTGGCCGACGCTTCGATCATGCCGCGCATCGTCGGCGGCAACACTAATGCCGCGGCGATGATGATCGGTGAACGTGCGGCCGAGCTGATCGCGGGCGGCTAGGGCTGGTCGGTCGATCCGTCCTCGCGCAGCGGGTTCGGCACGACCGGCTGCGGTTGTCCACTGAGTTTCCGCAGTGTGGTGATACAGGCCTGCAGCTCGTCCAGCGATACGCCGACGGCCCGGGCGCGGAAGAACTCGTGCAGCCGGCGCAGCGACTGCTGTTGTGCGGTAACACCTCGTGCGGTCACTTCGAGTTCGGTGACTCGACGGTCGGCGGGCGATGTCGTCCGCCGCAGCAGTCCCGCGGCGACGAGCTTCTCCACGTCGGCCGTGATCGTGCTCGGCAGCACATTGAGGTATTCGATCAAATGCTTCGGGCGGTCGAGGCCGGCGTGGACCAGGAAGAGGATTCCGAGCGCGCGTTCGGATATTCCGCGCTTTCGTGCCACCGGCAGGGTCAGGTTGGAGATCATCCGCCGGACATCGGTTACGGCACTGAGGAAGTCGATGATATCGGCGTCGTCGGCAGCATCAATTGGCTCGGTCACGAGCCTCCACTTTACTGCATTATCCAAAAGGTTCGTTTTATGAACTATGTTGGGTTACTCTGCACCTGGAGGCGAAAGCCGTCTCGCCCGTTCGTGAGGGCGCGAGGATCAGCATGGAGTGTCATGAAGTCGTCCGAACCAGTCCGAGACCAGGTAAAAGCCGACAGCGACCTCATCACACCACCGGGCGCCGCCCGGTTGTGGTCATGGAAGGCACTCGTATGCTGGGCTGTAGTCGCGGTCCTGGCGGTTCTCGTTTTTGCAACCGCCGAGAAGAACGGACCGGTGTCGGCCGACAACCGTAATCCGGGGGGAGCGGACAAACCACTGCCTGTCGAGCCGCTGTGGTCGGTGATCGACTGGCTCACCGTGGGGCAGGTTCTGGGGCTCGTCCTGTTCATCGCCGTCGTCATCGCCTGTGTCCGAGGATGGCGGCGCCATCCGGGGCACCCGGTGATTCTGATGGTTCTCGCCACCAGCACGCTGTTGTGGGTCGACCCATACAACAACTGGGCCATCGGGTTGGTCTACAACCCGAAACTCTGGCATTTCCCCCGGGATTGGCCGTGGCTCAACCTTTCCCCGGTCATCGAGCCGCTCACCTCGTTCGTCTACGCGCCCTACATTCTGCTCCCGTACTTCGTGGTGATGCCGATCCTGCGCGCCGTGCAGCGGCGGCGCGGGCCCGACGCGTTCGTCTGGCGTCATCCCTTGATCTCCCTGGGAGTGCTGACGTTCGTCTTCGGTGCGATCTGGGATGCCCTCCTGGAGATCTTCCTGGTCCAGACCCAGTTCCTGACCTACACGCATGTCGTCGAGTTCGGCTCGATCAACGCGGGCGAGAACACGCAGTTTCCGATGCTGTGGGCCAGCGTGCTGATCACGATCGTGATGATTCCGGCGTCACTTCTGCTCTATCGCGACGACACCGGCCGTTCGCAGGCGGAAAAGATCGCCCGGCGGTTCAGGTTTCACGACCGCCGACCCAAACTGGCCACCTTCCTGGTAATGGCGATCACCCTGAGCGTCATGATGTTCAGCTTCAGTTCGGCGTTCTGGGTACTGCGTGCCACCGGCGCCGCATCCACTGTCGCCTGCCCATGGCCGTATCCGACCGCGAAGACATGGGATCCGCACGGCTATTACGAATCCGAAGGCGCTCCCGGACCGTTCACCGCCGGCGCCGGAAGTACCTGGCAGATCGGACAACCCGAGGGCCGGCCCACTCATATCGTCCCGGAGTCGCAGCGCTGCAACCCTGACAACTGACGCTACCGGCCCGACTGCCACGTGGAAGTACTTCCGAGAGTCGTCCCGTTCGATTGGGGAACCGATGACACTGACCGATAACTCCGAGGTACGCACCGGTGCGCCGTTCTACAAGCCGGTCGGCGACGAGGCGGAGGTATTCCGCGCAGCGGCCCGGCGCGGTCTGCCGGTATTGCTGAAGGGCCCAACCGGGTGCGGAAAGACACGGTTCGTGGAGGCCATGGCGGCCGAGACCGGCCGCGATCTGATCACCGTGGCCGGGCACGAGGATATGACGTCGGCGGATCTCGTGGGTCGTTTCCTGCTGAAGGGCGGAGAAACGGTGTGGGTGGACGGACCTTTGACACGAGCTGTGCGCGAAGGTGCCCTCTTCTATCTCGACGAGGTGGTGGAGGCACGCCAGGACACCACTGTGGTGATCCATCCACTGGCCGATCATCGTCGCGAACTTCCGGTCGACCGGCTCGGCACGACAGTGCCGGCCGCACCCGGGTTCCAGCTGGTGATCTCGTACAACCCCGGCTATCAGAGCGTGTTGAAGAACCTCAAGGAATCGACCCGGCAGCGGTTCATCGCCATCGAACTCCGCTTCCCGCCCGCCGAGACCGAAACCGAGGTGGTGGCCCACGAAGCCGGGATAGCGCACGACACGGCGCGTGCGCTGGTGACCCTGGGCAACGCTATCCGGAGTCTGGACGGTGCGCCGCTGCGGGAAGTGGCGTCCACGAGGATGCTGATCCTCGCCGGTGGCCTCGTCGCCGAAGGGCTGAGTCTGCGCAGTGCTGTCCGGTCGGCTGTCGTGCAAGCGCTCTCCGATGATCGGGAAGTAGTCCGCGCACTCGGCGAACTCGCCGACGCCGTCCTACCCGGCTCATGACCGCGACCGACCCGAACCGGTTTCGCTTACTGGCGACCTTCCTCGCCGGCCGCGCTGTCGAGCTGGCATGGTCGGAGAACGGGACGGCTGCGCACACCACCGGCCGGACCATTTTCCTCACGCCCGGCCGGTCCTGCGTCCAGCAGCGCCGCGAGGTAACCGTCCAAGCCGCCCTGCTCGGTGCAGGAAGCCTGGATCCGCCCCTGGTGCAGGCTTTGCGGCGACGTCCGGCGCTGGCACGCCGCTACCTGGCGCTGGAAGCACGGCGGGCCCTCGCCGAACTCCCCGGTCCGGTCCTGCGCGCCGCCGAGCTGCCCTGTGACAGTGAAGCCGGCACCGCGACCGCTGAGGAGTCACTCGCAGTCGCCCGGGGCCGCCGACCGGTCGCCGATCCGCCGGACTGGTTCGGCGTCATCAAACCCGCCCTCCTGCCCATCAGTGTCATGGCGGACCCGGGCAAGCGGCTGCGCCCGCAGCTTGCTGCGCCCGACGACTCCGAACCCGGCGACGAGCAGCCCGGCGACCGCGTGATCGCGAATCTCTTTCGGAACCCCCTGCTCAGCTCTCGAACTCTGATGGACTTCTTCCGCGGGAAGAGCGGCGGTACGCGGGCGGCCGGGGCCGGGCCCACCGGCGTCGGTGCATCGGCGCGCAGAGCGCGTCACGGGCGTAGGGCCGGGTCCCGAACCAGGCCTTTGAACACGCACATTCGATTCACCGAAGACGGCAAGCCGGCCGTCGTCGCCGGGGAGAACGGCGCCGTCTACCCGGAATGGGATGTGCACCAGCAGCGGTACCGCCCCGGATGGTGCCGAGTGGTCGACCTTCCGGTCACGGCCGAGGCCGACAACGTAGTCGACGGTGTCCCACCCGACGATTTGCTGCGCCGACGCCTGGCCCGGGTCGGCACGGGTCCCCACACGCTGCGCCGGCGACCCGACGGCGACGAACTCGACACCGAGGCGCTCATCGACCTGTATGTGGACCTGCGCTCGGGTTACTCACCCCCCGGGCATGTCTACCGCGAACGCCGCAAGGTGGCACGCGATCTCGGCGTCCTGATCCTGCTCGATGCGTCCGGCTCGGCCACGGACACGGACCACAACGGTTTCACGATCCACGACCGCCAGCGCCGGGCGGCCGCCACCCTGGCCGTCACGCTGGAAGAATTGGGCGACCGCGTCGCTGTCCACGCATTCCGGTCACACGGCCGCCATGCGATCCTGCTGTCGGAGATCAAAGCGTTCGGGCAGCGTTTCGGCGCAGTCGGGCCGGCCCGGCTCAACCGAACTCGACCCGGCGGGTACACGCGCCTCGGAGCCGGCATCCGCGCGGCAGGCGAGATTCTCGATACCCGAGCCGGTACAGAGAATCGGCTGTTGTTGCTGCTGTCCGACGGCCTCCCGTTCGAGGACGGCTATGAAGGCCGCTACGCCGAGGCCGACACCAGCAAGGCACTCGAAGAACTCCGTGGCATCGGCGTCGGATGCCTGTGCCTGTCACTCGGCTCCGATACGGACACCGAACTACTCGAGCGTGTCTTCGGTGCCGCGGGGTATGCCACCGCGAACACCCTTGCCGAGCTGAGCCCGCGCATCGACGAACTGTTCCTGGCCAGCCTGCGAGAGTTCGGCGCACCCAGTCCATTCCGTCACCACTGAGGAAACACACCTGGACCGCATTTGCCGAATCCGGTGGTCAGCGCCCGGCCTCGCTGCGGGCCGCCGCGTGTGAGCAGTATCGGCCGCGATAACAGTGTGATACGACCATCTGCCTACTCGCAGGACCCGTCAATGGTGCGGCTATCGGCGTGCCTGGCGGACTGCGTCGGTGTAGAGCTTGTTCGTCAGCTCTCCGGGAGAAATACCGAGCTCGGCGAGTACTGTTCGCAGGTCTTCGAGTGCGAGCGGAAGGTCGGATTCTTCTGTCCGGGTCTCGAGTTCGAGGAAGGTTCCGGCTATCTCCGGAACCTCGGCGATGGTGGCGAGCATGCTCCGGCCCGCAGTGGTGAACTCGAAGTTCTCGCATCGCTTGGTGAAAGAGATCGAAGGCCGGAAACCGAGCTGGAAAATGATGTCCTGCATGGCATCGCGATCGGCCACGCTGGTTTCGAACTCCGGTTTGGATCCGGTTTCCGTGTCGACGGCAGGGGCTTTGAACGTGAGCAGGTGCCATTGTCGGCCGGTGGAGTCCTGCACTGTGCGGAGCCGGAGCTCACGGCCGCTACCGTCGAACCGGTTGTCCGGGGTGTCGTAATAGGTGTCCCAGTACGAAACCGCAATAGGTGTGGCCCGCTCACGTAAGGCAGCCCGGACTCGGTCCGGAGTCGTCAGTTCGGCTTTATATTCTGCCTCGATCACGGTGCTGCCTTTCTGCCGTCGATCACACAACGCGATGTGCGGTGGTTACCGTGTGCTCCAGGGTTCGCCGGAACGCATGGTGCAGGATCCCGCGCGGGTTGGGTTCGATCCGCTGGGTCGGGCACGAATGTGCTTCCCGCTGGTCGGTGAACGCGGAAACAAACAAAATTCCGGATGGCCCGTCGATACTGATGATCCGCCAGACCGGTACGTGGTCATAGAGATAGACCTCGACTTGCCGTCCCGCGACGGATAGCTCCCGGAGCCGCGAGATCGATAACCGGATGCCCGCTGTGAACGATTCGGCAGATTCGCCGATCTCCTTCGCGCGGTACGCGGCGGCGTCCGAGTCAGGATTGAGCAGGAGTGTGCGTAGCCGGGCGCCGGTCGGGATCGCCCCGCGAAGTAGCGAGTCCTTCAAGCCGAGAATGCCGAGGCCGCGGACTGCCATGACGTCGATGGCCGCCGAGCCGCGAACCGCGGTACGAATATCGTCGGCGGCATCCGCCTGCGACGGATATGTGCGGGCGATCTCGGCACGATCTGTCGTCACCGGCGGGCTGCCCAGGGGTGCGAGTCCCAGGGCTATCCGGGACGGGTCCGGCATACCCAGGCCGTCGGCCAACCGTTGGAACGAACTGAGGCTGGTTATCTGCCGCCGCCGGTTGATCAACTCATTGACTCGGCCCTGGGAAATAGCCAGTGCGGTGGCGAGGCGTTGCTGACTGGCGCCGGTGTGCTGCTGCACCAGACGAAGGAGACCGGCGACATCACGATCGGCGAGCAGGCGCTGGACCTCGTCACGTGCCCATACTTCGGATGGGACCACAACCGGGGCGAACGCAGACCCGTGCACAATTGTCCTCCCACGCCGAACGCCAGAAGTCCATCTCACGGTGAGATTAGCAGCTGGTCGGTGATATCGGCTCCGTGTAATCGAAAGGCCAAGAGTTTCTTGGCTTACTGGGTGCACCGCTCTCACCGCATTCGAAAGGCACCATGCATGCGAGCTGTTCGCACCCTCGACTACCCCGGACGCCTGGCCGCCATTTGTCGCACGTCGTGCCTTGCGGCTCAACGCACTTTTCCATGGTCTGCGTCCCTGCACGGCCGGGCCACACCCGACATCCCCGGCGGGGCGGAAGGATGAGCGATCGTTCGATCGCCCTCGGCTGGGTCGACCTCGACGCCAGCACCACGCCCGAATGGGACCGCGCGCAGGTGCTGCGGCTTGCCCGGCGCCTCGGCTACCACCTCGTATGGCCGGATGAACGCTCGTTGCTGCCAGTAGCCGACCAAGCCCGCAACGCGGGAGCGGATATGGTGATCCTGCCCGCGCCCGAGCACCTCGGCCCGCTGGAGCTGAACCGGGTCATGGATGTTGCCGACGTGGAGACAGTGATTCCCCGGCTGTCTTTTGCTCGGTGGCATGCGGCTGGAGCCAACCGGTGACCGACTCGGTGGTGCTGGCGCTGCTGGTGGCAGGTCTGGTGGGCGTCACGGTCTGGGGATACCGGCCCCAGTTCGATGAGCGGCGTTTCGACCGGCCCGGAGAAGCCACGGCACCCGCGATGAACGCCGGCCGATCGTCGTCGGTCGGTATGGGCTTCAGCCGCCGGTGCGCGTATTGTGGCCGACTTTGGCGAAACTCACCGTGGCGAGTGCGGCGAGGTGGTCTTCGGGCATGTTGCGCACCTCGACCTGTACGACGATCGAGCGTTTCCCGTCGTGCACGATGGTGGAGACCGTGCGTGCGGTGCCGGTGGTGACTGCGCGGAAATAGCGCACATTCAGATCCGAGGTCACCACACCGCCGGCGGGCAGGCTTTCCAGCGCCAAGGTGCCCGCGGCGATATCGACCAGGGTGGCGATGAGGCCGCCCTGGAGGCCGCCCGAAGTGTTGACGACGTGCGGGGCTACCGGTAATTCCCAGGTCTCCACGCCTGTTTCGTCCGGTTCCTTCCGGAAGCCGATGTGGTCGAATAGATCGCCGATTGCCTGAGTGGAGGTCATGGTTTTCCCTGTCGAGTTGTGCCGGAGCGCACGAGCGTTTCCGGGTGCGTGGGTCGATAACCGGCGCCACAGCGCGATGTGGCGCCCGCCGGAGATGTTCAGTGGGACGGTCCGGTGGCGGTATCGGCGTCGATACCGCGGTCGGTGAGCAGCTTGCGCAGGGCGGCGATATCGACCTTGCCCGTGGTGCCGCGCGGAATATCGGTATCGGAATCGAGCAGCAGCCAGATGGTCGGCACCTTGAACGAACTCAGGATCTCCTTGGTCGCGGCGCGCAGCCCGTCGATACTCGGGCGGCCCGTGACGACCAGGGCGGCGGCCACCCGGTCGCCGTCGCCGCGGTCGATATCGGTGACGAAGGCGCCGGTGACGCCCGCCAGCGATCGCAGCGCCTTCTCGACTTCGCAGGGGTAGACGGTGGCGCCGTTGACCTTGAACATATCGTCGCGGCGGCCGTGGTAATAGAGGAAGCCCGCCTCGTCGAGGCGGCCGAGGTCGCCGGTGGGGTAGTAGCCGTCGGCGGTGAACACCTCCTCGCGTCCGCGGCCGCAGATACCGCGCAGAATATGCGGACCGCGCAACTGGATCTCGCCGATCATCCCGGCGGGCACCGGATTTCCCGCGGTATCGGTGATGCGTACCTGCATGCCGTCGAACGGCCGGCCGCAGCTGCCGTGCGCGGACTCCGGCATATCGGTGTCGGCGGGATAGCCGCAGTAGGGGCCGAAGGATTCGGTCATCCCGAACAGATTCGCGCGGGCGCCGGGCCGTGCGCGTTGGTCGGGTGGTAGGAGTGCTTCGAGGCTGCCGGGGCGCAGAGCGGACAGGTCGGTGCCGAGGGTTTGCGCCCGGCGGGCGAGGGCCTGGGCTTGGTCGGGCCAGCCCCGGAACAGGGTGACCCGTTCGCGTTCGAGCAGCTCCAGGGTCGATTCCGGGCGCGGTATCTCCTCGGTGACCAGGGTGGCGCCCGCGGCGAGCGCGGAGAGGATACCGCCGCCGAAACCGCCCACCCAGAAGAACGGCATCGGGAGGTAGAGCCGGGTTTCGGCGTCGATACAGCGGGCGGTGAGCCCCGAGCGCACGGCGGCCAGCGCGTTGCCGTGTGAATGGATCACACCTTTGGGCAGGCCGCGGCTGCCGGAGGTGAACATGATGAGTATGGGGTCGGCGGGGCGGACGGTAGCGGCCAGCGCTTCGGCGACCGCGGCCGCGGCCGGTGTCGCGACGAGCTGTGCGCCGGCTGCCCGGGCGTCGGTGGATGCCCCGGTGGCGGCCGGTGCCGGCACGAGTGCGGTGGCGGCCTCGACGCTGAATATCTGCCGGAGCGCGGGCAATTCGGGTGCGTGGATCGGTGCTGTGTCGATCGAGTCGCCGAGTTCGGAGCGCAAACCGTCGAGATAGCGGTGACCGCGGAATTCCTCGGTGGTGATCAGTACCGCTGCGCCGGCAACCCGCAGCTGGGCGATCAGTTCCGGCGGTTTCAGCAAGGTGCTCATCGGGACCAGGACGGCGCCGATCCGGGTGAGTGCGAGCGCGATCCGCACCCAGCCGACGCTGTTGGGGGCTACGAGTCCTACCCGGGTGCCCTTGGTGATTCCGGCTTCCACGAAGGCGGCGGCGAGGCGGCGGGTGGTGGTGTCGAGGTCGGCGTAGGTGGTGCGGGTGTGCGGGTCGATCACCGCCGGATGGTCTCCGCGCTCCGCGGCTCGGCGTAACAGTGTGTCGATGGTGTCGGCCGCCTCGGTGCGTTCAGGCATGGAAGATCTCTCCGAGTCGCTGGATATCCACTTTGCCGCCGGCGAGCAGGGGGACGTCGGCGGGTCGTATTGCCGCGAATCGCCGGGGAATTTTGTAGGCCGACAGCTCCTGCCGGAGGTGTTCGCGCAGCGCGGTGTCGACGGTCGCGTCGGGAGTGACGAGTACGGCCGCCACGATCTGCCCGCGCTCGGGGTCGGGCAGGCCGAGCACATGCGCTGTCGCGCCGGTGACTTTCGTAATGGCCTTCTCGACCTCGGCGGGGGAGACGTTCGCGCCTGCGGTTTTGATCATGGCGCCGCGCCGGCCGAGGAAGTAGCAGAAACCATCGGCGTCCACCCGCACCAGATCGCCGGTGTGGAACCAGCCGTCGGCATCGAACGATTCTTCCCGGCTGCGCCCGTAATAGCCCTGCATCACATACGGTCCGCGGATGTACAGTTCACCGGTCTCACCGATCGGAGTGTCTGCGCCGGTGCCGGGATCCACGATCCGGGTATCGAAACCGGGTGCGGGTTTGCCGAACGAACCGCGGCGGTGCTCGGGTTGATCGGAATCGTCGCCGCTGAGCAGCACCACACTGCCCGCCTCGGTCATACCGAGCATATTGTGCCGCAGTTCCGGGTCGGCCGGACGCACGTCGGCGGGCATGATCGTGTACAGGTTGCCGCGGCGCATCGAGGACAGATCGCGTCCCGCGAAACTCGGATGCCGGGCGAGATGGGCGACGCCGGCGGCGAAACCGTTTGTCACAGTGGGTTTTTCGGCCTCCACGAGGTCCAGCGTGGCGCTGGCGTCGGTGGCGTCGGAACAGATCAGCGTCGAACCGGCCAGCAGGCTCGCCAGCAAGGCGTAGCCGAAACCACCGATCCAGAAGAACGGGGAATTGCAGAACAGCCGGTCGCCGGGGGTGAGGCGGCGGATCTCGTTGAGATTGTGCTGATGTCCGAGCAGGCCGCCGTGGGTGTGCACGACGCCCTTCGGGGCGCTGGTCGAACCGGAGGTGTGGATGATCGCCAGCGGATCGGCGGCATCGACATCGCGCTCCATTGCCGCGAGGAGCTCCTCGGCGACGGTATCGGCGAGCGGGTCGAGTTCGCCGATATCGCGGATACGTCGTCCGGTACCGAAGAGACCGATCCGGCCGTCGCGCGGTTCGGGGCCGTCCGGAAGCTCCGGGCGAGGTGCCGCCGATCCAGGGGTGCGCGGGTTTGCGGCGGCATAGTCGATCGCAATATGCCGGAGTTGTGGGGCGGCCGGGCACAGCAGACGATCTGCGGCGCGAGCATCCGAATCGAAGGCGCCGGGCAGCAACTCGGACAATCGCGCAACATAATCGTGCGTGCGGTAACCGGCCGTGGCCAGCAGGATCTGTATATCGCTGCCCACCAATTGCGCACCCAGCTCCCGCGGGGTCGAGAAGGTGGAGAAAGGCACCACGACGGCACCGATCCGGGCCGCGGCGAAGGCTCCGATCACGAAATCCGCGCCATTGGGGTACAGCAACCCGATATGCGTACCCTTGCCCGCACCGAGGGTAATGAGTGCGCGGGCGAGGCGGCCGGATCGCGACTCCGCGTCGGCGTAGGTGATCCGCTCCTGATCGCAGACCAGCAAAGGGTGCTCGCTACGCTCGCGTGCTTGCCGGCGGAGCACCCGGGCGAGAATGTTGTCGTCAGCCGACATGGTCCCCTCCGGTGTGGGACGCCGTCTTACGTCCGCTGGGGTCCGCCTGTTCGCGGCCGATATCGACGGCTTCGTGTGTGACCGGGTCGGTGGGTTCACGTCCGTTCCGGGCGGTTGCCCGGTGTCCGGTCGGGTCGGTGGGGCGGAGAGCGGCGAGGTCGGTGGGCACACGCCCGGGTGGGTCGGCGTCCTGGCGCCCGGGAGGGTCGTCGGGCCGACATCCGGTGAAGTCGGCGGGCTCGTCTCCGGCGGGATTGCGGGGTTCGCCGAACCGGGGTCGAACGGTTTCGTCGCTGTCAGGGTGTATCTGTGCGTGTGATGTCGCCGCGCCTTCTTCGAAGTGGCGCAGTACCGCGCGGAGGTCGGGTTTGCCCGAGGGGGTGCGGGGAATCGCGTCGACCAAAGCCAATTCCGTCGGAATCTCATAGCGCGCCAGCCGGGTTCGCAGGTGTCCGGTCAACTCGTCGGCCGAGGTAGTCGTGTGTTCGCGCAGTTCGACCAGCGCCACCGGTGTCTCGCCGAGTCGCGGGTCCGGCCGCCCGACCACGGCGGCGCCGCGCACCGCCGGATGGCTTTCCAGGGCGCTGCGCACATCGTCGGGCATGATCTTGAAACCGCCGCGGATGATGGCCTGGTCTGCCCGGCCCAGGATCCACAGGAATCCGTCCGCGTCTATCCGGGCCAGGTCGGTGGTGCGGATCCAGTCGGCCCCCGGTCCCAGCTGGCCGGGGATCACTTCGAGTATTCCCGGTTCGCCCGGGCCGAGGACTGCGCCGTGCTCGTCGACCACCCGCAACCGGGCGCCGCCGGTGGCCCGGCCCACACTGCCCCGTTTCACGGTCCAGTAACGCTCGTGATCGGGCAGGGTCCAGCCGGCCACTCCGCCGCCGAATTCGGTGGCGGCGTAGGAGGTCAGCACCGGGATGCCGAATTTCTCGTGGAAGGCGTCGGCGTCCTCGGCCGACAGCGGCGCCGTTCCGGAGGTGACGACGCGGATACCGGCGAGATCCTCCCGCCGCAGCTCCGAATGCAGCACCATCCGCAGCGCCGCCGGTACCAGCGACACCGCACCCGGCCGGTGCGCGCGAACCGCCCGCACCCAGGACTTCAGCTCGAACCGGGGGAGCAGGACGAACGGCCGGGCCTCGGTGACGCACTGGAGCACCCGGAACACCCCGCCGATATGCACCAGCGGCGCGTTGACGATGGCCACACCTTCGCGCGGCTGCTCCGGTGCCGCGGCCGCCGCCGGCTCGGTGCCCAGCACGCTGCGGGCCAGCATGTCGTAGGTGAGGTCCACCCGCTTCGGCGGTCCGGTGGTGCCGCTGGTCAGCATCCGGACGGCCACCCCCGGCCGCGCCGCTCCGATGTCCGGCGAGGTGGCCGTGACACGGATCTCGGGCAGCGCATCCGGACCAGGAATCGAGACGACTGTGGTCTCCGGACGCGGCGCCACCAGCGCATCGAGGTCGCCGGGTGAGCCGATGAGCACCGGCAGCCGCAGGGCGGTGATATCACCACGCGTCCGGTCGTCGCCACGCGACGGGTTGATCACCACCACCGTGCTGCCGGCGAGCAGTACCGTCAGCAGCGCGGCCACGTGTTCGGGACGGTTCCGCAGCAGGATCCCGACGGAACGGGGCCCCGCGTCCGGCTCGAGGACCGCACCGATGCGCTGCACCAGCCCGCCGATGTGCCCCCACGAGTACCAGCGCTCGTCGAATTCCAGGGCGGGTGAATCGGGTTGCAAGGCCAGCACATGGGCTATCCGGCGGCTCAGCGGATGGGTGTGTGGTCCCGTCTGGGTCATCAGCGGATCCTCGGTTCGGTCGCGGTGGGCGGGTCGGCGGCCAGCTCGGACTTGCCGATCGGATTGCCCAGGCGGGTATAGATCAGCCCGTGGTCGAGCGCCGCCCGGTAGGGCTTGTCGAGCGACTCCCAGATCGCTTTGACGGTGCCCTGGGTGGCGGCCGGCGGTTTGGCGGCGATGGTCGCGGCGATCTCGTGCGCGCGGGCCCACAACTGCTCGCGGGTGACGACCTCCGACACCAGGCCGATCCGCAGCGCGGTCGGCGCGCAGACCCGTTCGTCATTGCCCATCAGCGCCATCCGCAATGTCTCCCCGAGCCCGACCCGGCGCATGAGCCCGACCGGTTCCAGCGCCGAGACCAGGCCCGCGGAAACATGCGAATCGAAGAAAGTCGCCTCCTCCGAACAGATCACGACATCGGATTCGTTGACGAAATAGAACGCCCCCGCCGTGCACATCCCGTGCACCGCACACACCACCGGCTTCCACATCTTCTGCCATTTGGGGCTGAGCAACTCACCGGGATCCTCGTGATGCCAGACACTGGCCGGCTGCCCGTAAGGAGATTTGATATCGAGTCCGGCGCTGAAGGCCCGGTCACCCGCCGCGCGCAGGACGACCGCATGCACCGAGTCGTCGAGTTTGATTATGCGCCAGGCGCGTTCGACTTCCTCACACATGGCCCGGTTGAATGCGTTCAGGCGTCCGGGTCGATTCAAGGTGAGCGTCGCGACCCGGTCGGACGGATCGACCTCGAGCAGAATTGTTTCGAAACCACTGCTGCCGGCACCCGATGCCGCTGCGTCCGCCGACCCGGAAGTCGCCGAATCGGACGCGTTGTTCCGAGCGCCCGCCGGACGAGGGGTCGACGGCCCGGGTTCCCGGGGTGCCGGGTTCTGCGGCGCGGGGCTCATCGACAGCGCCAATCGGGCGTGCGCTTCTCGATGAATGCTCTCGGGCCCTCTAGCGCGTCCTCGGTGCGGGTGACCCGCTCCCGGAACGATTCGGCGAGCATCTCGGCCTCGTGCAGCGGGATGTCCAGCCCTTTCACGATCGCCAGCCGGGTACCCCGGACAGCCAGCGGCGCATTGGAATTGACGATCTCCGCGATCTCGTGAGCGCGTTCCAGCAGCCGATCGTGTTCGACAATCTCGGTGACCATCCCGAGCTCATAGGCGCGCTGGGCGCTCATCCGCTCGTGTTTACCCATCAACGCCATCCGGAGAGCGACCGTGCGCGGCAGCACCCGGGCCAGGCGGACCACCTCACGTCCGGCGACCAAGCCGATACTGACGTGCGGGTCGAAAAAAGTCGCCCGGTCCGAGGCGATGACGATATCGCCGGTGGTCACCCAATCCAGTCCCGCCCCGCAGCACACGCCGTTGACCGCGGTGAGTACCGGTTTGGTCATGGTCCGGAACGGGGGTGTGCCCTCCTGGGGTGCCTCCCACTGTTCGTAGGTGGACAGATACGGCCGTTCGTTGATCACCTTGCCGTCACCGGGGATGGCCTTGACGTCGGCGCCGGTGCAGAACGCGCGGCCCGCGCCGGTGACGATGAGCAACCACACTGTGTCGTCGTTCTCGGCCTCGTCGTAGGCGGCGCGCAGCTCGGTGATCATCTGCGGGCTGAGCGCGTTGAGGGCGCCGGGCCGATTCAGTGTGATGGTGGCCGTGTGCCCGTCGACCGTGTAGTCGATGGTGTCGAACGGCATGGTTCCCTCCTGGGCGGACGGGGACAGAGCGCATACTGATATATATACAGTAGACAGTACCGTTGAGCTTCTGCCAAGGTTTGTGCAGACGTGTCGGCAACGAAAGCAGGGTTCGATGGCCGCGAACGAGATACCCGACCCTTTGGTGCACCCCACGGCACCCATCTACTTCGGCGAACAACCCCTCGCTCAGACGGTGGCCGCGGCCGGTGCACTGCGCCGGATCGCCGGGCTACTGATTTCCCTCGAACATCCCCACCCCGCTGTCGACACGATGATCGAGCACCTCGACCGGTGGGAACGGGAACTGGCCGGCGCGGCACCCTTGGACCCCGCGCCCCGGGTGGGGCCGGAGGCAAGCGATGCTCAGCGCGTCTACCTGGACCACGCCTTCGATATCGGCGCCTACAACCCCTGCTTTCCCGAATACCGTTTCGACCTGCTCGGCCCCGGGCACGCCGCCGGCCGGATCACGTTCCCGCTGGTGCACGAGGGGCCGCCCGGACTCGTACACGGCGGGTTCCTCGGCGTGTTCTTCGATGCGGTGGTCCAGCACCAGAGCTGCGCGGCCGGCGTCACCGGGAAAACCCGGTCGATGAACATCACCTACCGCCGGCCGACGCCGATCCTGGTGGAGTTGCGCTTCGAGATCGAACGCGTAGCGCACGACACCGGAATCCGGTCGGCGGCCCGGCTGCTGCGCGACGACACCCTGCTGTGCACGGCGGAGGTCGAAACCGTCGCGGCCGCCGCGGCGAAACTGGCCGGAACCCGGTTCGGCCGCCGCCGCGTACGCGACTGACCCCCGGCATCACCTGCGAAGAGAAGAGGCCCCTCGATGATCAGCTCCAGTGCCGCCGACGGCCGAGTCCACTACGACGTGGACCCCGGTGGCCGGATCGCCACCATCACCCTCGACAACCCCGCGCGGCGCAACTCCTACAACGCGGCCATGCGTGACGCGCTGGCCCGGCACCTGGACCGCGCGGCCGAAGACGACGACATCACCGTGGTACTGCTCCGCGGCACCGAGGGCGTGTTCAGCACCGGCGCCGATATGAACAACGCCTACGGCTGGTACGGCGAACGCGCGCCCAGCGGCGACGGCACACCGGCGAAGAGCCGCCCGAGCCAGCGCCGCCGACTCACCGTGGACCGCAGATCATTCGGCTTCTACCACAACCTCATGGGCTATCCGAAGGTCACCGTGGGCGAGATCAGCGGCTACGCCCTCGGCGGCGGCTTCGAAATGGCACTGATGACCGATATCTCGGTGATCGCCCGTGACACCAGAATCGGGATGCCCGCCACCCGATTCCTCGGACCGGCCCTCGGCAGCCTGCACATGTTCTTCCACCGGCTCGGTCCGGTACTCGCCCGGCGCCTGCTGCTCACCGGCGACATCATCGACGCGGCCGCGGTCGAACACCTGGGCGTGTTCACCGAAACCTGTGCCCCCGCCGCGGTCACCGCCCGCGCGCGCTACTGGGCCGAGAAAGCGTCGAAAATGCCCGCCGACGGTGTGGTCATCGCCAAAGAGGCATTCCGGCTGGTCGAACAGAGCCAGGCATACCAGGGTGAAGAGGTCGCGAGCTATCTGTTCCACGCGTTCGGCACCAACCTCCAGTTCGCCGAAGGCGAGTTCAATTTCGTCAAAACCCGCGCCGAACACGGCACCCGGGAAGCTTTCCGGCTGCGTGACGAACACTTCCACGTTCCCGAACCCGATATCCCCTGAGCTGCACCGGTGGACGGCTCGGAGACAGTCATTGCTGTTCCGGGCCGTCCGCGGCTGTGTCGATCACGCGGTCCTCACCGATTCGCCGCGATCAGCCTGCTCACATGGTCGAGGAGGCACGTCAGGCCGTACTCGAAATTGTGTTCGTCCGGTGCGCCCGATCTGCGGCCCTTCGACATCGCCTGGGAGAGCAGCGGAGTCTTCTCCGGGTCGACCTGGATCTCTTCGTAGTAGGCGCGGGCCGAAGCACCGAGTTCGGAGTTCTTGTCGTAGAGCCGTTGCAGGACCACCGATCCCCGGATGTGCAGATTGACCGCCGAATACGTGTCGAACGCCTGGTCGACGGTCAGCCCGGCCTCGACCAGGGCCGCCACCGCGCGTTCCATCCCGCGGGCGCCGAGGCGGGCGGCGGGTGGGCTCAGCGCGGAGCGGATCAGTACCAGATCGCACAGAATCGGGTTGCCCAGGAAGGCACGGCGCATGGTGCGGGCGTGCTGGGTCAGCGAATCACGCCAATCGGCCGGATCGATGAACGGGGCGTCGAAAATGTGCCGGCTCAGCGCCCGGTCGGTCATGGCGTTGAGCAGATCGTCCTTCTTGCGGAAATACCAGTAGATACTGGTCACCCCCACATCGAGGTGCTTACCGAGCATCGGCATGCTCAACCCGTCGATCGATACCTGCTCGGCGAGTTCGAAGGCACCGTCGAGGATGTCCTCCGGATTCAGCGAGCCACGTTCCCGCCGCCGGCGACTCACACCGTTGGTTTTCCGGTTCACAGTGGTTCTCGTTTCTTCCGGCGGCCTCAGGTATCCGCACCGCGCGCGGTGGGGTACACCGGATCGCGCTTCTCGCTGAACGCGGCGAACGCCTCGAGGACATCGGGGCAGGTGAGGTTGATCCGCTGCGCGTGTCCTTCGTTGACCAGCGCGTCGCGCATGGTGCGGTCGGCGCCGTCGTTCAGCAGTGATTTGGTCTGCGCGAGAGCGGTGGGCGGTCCGGCCGCCAGGCGGGCCGCCGTATCGTCGACGAAATCGTCGATGGTGTCTTCGGGGCGTACCCAGGTGACCAGGCCGAGCGACCGGGCTTGCGCGGCCTCGATCGTGTCGGCGAACATCGCGAGGCGTTTGGCCTGCTGTAGCCCGACGAGTCTGGGCAGCAGCCAGGAGCCACCGCAATCGAGCGAAAGTGCCCGGCGGGTGAAGATCTGGCAGAACTTCGCTTCCGGCGTGGCGACGACGAAATCGCAGCCGAGCGCCAGGTTCCAGCCGGCCCCGACCGCGACACCGCGTACCTTCGCGATCGTGGGTACCGGCAGTTCGTGCAACTGCAGCACTGCCTCGTTGATCGCGCGGATCTCCGCGGCGGGATCGGGGAATTCGTCCATCCCGGACGCGTCGGCGATATCGGCGCCGGAACAGAACGAACCACCCGCCCCGGTGAGCACGACCGCGCGGACCTCGCCGCCGTAGGTGATGTCACGGAGTTCGTCGCGCAGCGCGGACCACATCGCGCGGGTGATGGCGTTCTTGCGATGCGGCCGGTTGAACGTCAGCGTTCGCACGCCTCCGTTCTGGTGGCTGAGCAGTACGGGATCATCGGTCACAATATTGTCCTTTCCGCTGCCGTGGCGTGGTTCAGGCGACGGCATCGAAGGTCACCGGGAGCACATTCGGCGAACGGAAGGGCTGGCCGAAGATATGCGGATCGCCCTCGTCACGCAGTTCGAACCCGGTCAGCCGGGTGAGCAGGCGGTCCAGCGCGACCCGGGTCTCCATCCGGGCCAAGTGCAGGCCGAGGCAGGTGTGCGCACCCGCGGTGAAGGTGATGTGCGGGATGCGGCGCCGGTGGATATCGAATTCCTCCGGGCGTTCCCACCGGCTCTCGTCCCGGTTGGCCGAACCCAGGCACAGGTCCAGTACCGCGCCGCGAGGGATCGCGACGCCGTCCAGTTCGGTGTCCTCGGTGACATAACGCTGCACCAGGGTCAGGGGTGTTTCGTAGCGCAGCCCCTCCTCGATCGCCGGCGGTAGCAGACTGTGGTCGGCCTGCACGGCCGCGAACTGGTCCGGATGCTTCAGCAGCAGGTAGAGCAGATTGCCGGCGGACCGATAGGTGGTTTCCAGGCCGGCCGGTAGCAGCAACCGCAGAAACGAGTAGATCGCCTCGTCGGTGAGTTTCTCGCCGTCGATCTCCGCGGTCACCAGATCGCTGATGATATCGGCGGTGGGGGCGCTGCGGCGCTGTTCGATATGTCCGAGGAAATACTCCTGCAGGTCCTTCGACGCCTGGAGTGCGCGCTCCACATTCCCGGCGTAGCTGATGATCGACACGGCGGCTTTGCGGAAGAACGGTAGATCTTCCGCGGGCAGGCCGAGCAGCCGGGCGATGACCCGGGTGGGGAATTCGAAGGTGAAGTCGCGGACCAGGTCGGCATGGCCGCGTCCGGCGAGTTCGTCGATGAGCTCATCGCAGATCGGCCGGACGATCTCGGGTTCCCAGGTGAGCAACGATTGCGGTTTGAACGCCGCCGAGACGAGACCCCGGTGCGCCCGGTGCCGGGCGCCGTCCATCGCGAGGATGGTCGGTCCCATGAATACGCCGATCGTGGAATCGTAGAGCGCGGTGCTGAAGATCCGGCCGTTGCGCAGCGCGGTGTTGACCGCATCGTAGGAGAACGCCGCATAGGTATCGGTGGGCCGCAGCGACTCCGGGGTTTTGGAGTAGTCCATCACCGTGCCGTGCGCGACACCGGCCTCGGCGCGCCGGGCGGCGAAGTACGGGTAGGGGTCGCGTAGGTCGAGGGTGTCCCCGACCGGCGTCGATTCGTCCTGAACTGGGCTGTTCACAAGTCACCTCTAGCGGTCGTCGGGACCTTGTGGAATCCGCGGTATTCAACATACTGTAATGCATACAGTAAAAGGGATCATTCGCAACGGCAATCTTCGGTGACGGTGCGGCTTCCCTCGGAGTCCGTGGGGCCCGGAAATCGCTGCCGGCTCGTGGGATCGGCGTCTGCGGAATTCCGGCGGAATTGCTTCAGAGTTGTATCGGCGCCCCGGTCGACATCGGCGCCACGAACCCACCGTCCACATGTACATCCTGACCGTTGATCCAGCGGGCCGCAGGCGAGGCCAGGAAGGTGATCACCGGGACGATATCGTCGACGCTCGCATGCCGGCCCACGGTCGCCTTGACCATATCCAGGACGTCTTTGCCCATACTGGCCTCGAAATCGGTGAGGATGGGAGTCTCGGTCGGTCCCGGGCTCACCGTATTGACCCGGACGCCGTACTTCTGCCAGGCGGCCGGTGCCAGGCGCTTGGCGTAGATGATCGCGGCCTGCTTCGAGGTGCTGTACACCGGATAGGCGGGATCCTGGGCATCCTGCCAGGTCCGGACCGTGTCGAGATCGGTCGCGTCGAGCAGGTCGGCGAGTTCATCGATCCGTTGCTGCCAGCCCAGTGCCGCGACCGACGCCACGGTGACGATCGCGCCGCCCGGGCGCAGGCGCGGCAGCATCCCTTCGGTCATCAGGCGCATGCCGAGATAGTTCACCGCGAGCACATCGTGCGCCGGGGCGGTGCCGGGTACGCCGGCGACGTAGGTCAGGACGTCCCATCCCGAATCGATGCGCTCCAGCAGTGCGTCGATCGACGCGGCATCACGCAGATCGCAGTACTCGTGCCGGGCGGCCGGGGTGTCGCTGCGGCGAAGGTCCACCGCGAGGACGTACTCGCCCTGCTCGTGGTAGTGCGCGGCGGTGGCCGCACCGATCCCGGATCCGGCGCCGACGACCACGATCCTGCGTTGTTCGGGCGACATGACTACCACCGCTCCCTTGCTCGGGACGAGTTATTGAATGCTTGACAGTAAGCCTGACTATAAATCACTCTGGTGGGCGGCACAACGCGCGGGACCGGCCCCTCGGCGACGGGTCCGGCCGGCAGCGAACCGAAGATACGGAACGGAAGAACCGCATATGAGCATGCCGATCGTCGACGATGCCGCGAAGGTACTTGCGGACCCGGCCGCCTACACCGACGAAGTGCGGTTGCATACCGCGCTCGGTGCGCTCCGGGCGAATGCCCCGGTGTCGCTGGTGGATGTACCTTCCTACAAACCGTTCTGGGCTATCACCAGGCACGCCGACGTCCTGGCCGTCGAGCGGGCGAACCGGGTGTTCACGAACTGGCCGCGGCCGGTGCTGATGCCCGCCGCCTCGGACGAGATGCAGGACGCGGTCGGTATCCGGACGCTGATCCATATGGACGATCCGCAGCACCGGATCGTGCGGGCGATCGCCGCGGACTGGTTCAGCCCGAAGTCCATGCGTGCGATGGGTGAGCGGATCGACCAGCTCGCCGTGCGCTATGTCGATCGGATGCGCGATACCGGTGGTGAATGCGATTTCGTGCAGGAGGTAGCGGTCGACTATCCGCTGTACGTGATCATGTCGCTGCTCGGCGTCCCCGAATCCGATTTCCCGCTGATGCGCAAACTCACGCAGGAACTGATCGGCAGCGACGACGACGAGTACAAGCGCACGATGTCGGATACCGAGACCATGAACGCGCTGGCCGAGATGTTCGCCTACTTCCAGACGCTGACCGAGGCGCGGCGGGCGAACCCGACCGGCGATCTCGCCTCGGCGATCGCCAACGCGACCATCGACGGCGAACCACTGTCTGATATCGACACCATGTCCTACTACGCGATCATCGCCACCGCCGGGCACGACACCACCAGTGCCACGATCGCCGGCGGGATGCGCGCACTGATCGAACACCCCGGCCAGCGTGCGGAGTTGCGCGCCGATCCCGGCCTGATGCCGCACGCGGTCGAGGAGATGATCCGCTGGGTCACCCCGGTGAAAGCGTTCATGCGCACCGCGGCACAGGACACCACCGTCCACGGCGTGCCGATCGCGGAAGGGGAGTCGCTGCTGCTGTCCTACGCGTCGGCGAACCGCGACGAAGAAGTCTTCGACGATCCCTTCCGGTTCGATATCCACCGCGAACCCAACAAACATGTGGCTTTCGGGTTCGGGATCCACTTCTGCCTGGGTGCCGCGCTGGCCCGGATGGAGGTCGGGAAATTCTTCGCCGAACTGCTGCCCCGGCTGGAATCGGTGGAGCTGGCCGGTGAGCCCGAACTGATCGCGACCACATTCGTCGGCGGGCTGAAACACCTGCCGATCCGCTATCGGTATGTGCGCTGACGTCGACGTGTCGCAGCGCCGCCGTCGGCGGGCCGTTCCGGCGGGATCACTTGCCGGCGAGCGCTGAGCGGGTCGCTTGCATGGTCGAGAGTAGCTGTAGCCGGTCCGCGTCGGCGGTATCCGGCTCGGCCGTGAAGATCAGCATGACCGGGCCGGGATTTCCCGGAAGCGGGTATGTGTCCCAGTCCAGGGTGATGTCGCCGACCTCGGGGATCCGGAAAGTTTTGGTGCCGCTGACGGTCTCGCGGATGTCGTGGCGAGACCAGAGCCGCCGGAACTCGGCGCTGCTGATGCTCAGTTCGCCGACTATCGCGGTAGCGCGAGGGTGGGTGGGATCGGTGGCGACCGCGGCACGCATCATGCCGATGTATTCCAGGGCCTGCCGCTCCCAGTCCGGGCAGCTCCGCTCGCCGGTCAGTGTGTCGTCGAACATCAGCAGGAGCATGTTGAGCCGGTCGGGCGGGTAGCTGTCCGGGCTACCGAGCAGCGCCTCTGCCATCGGATTCCAGTCGAGCAGGTCGAGATGCCTGCCGAGGACGACCGCGGGGGTGTTCATGGTTCGGATCAACCGGCGGGTACTGTCCGGCACCTGTTCCGGGGCGCGGTCCACTCGGGTGGGTATCGGCCGGCGGGCGGCGCGGGCCAGCTTGAACAGGTGGCGGCGTTCCTCGTCGTCGAGGCCGAGCGCGGTGGCGAGCGCGTCCAGAACGTCGTCGGACGGGCGTACCTCTCGACCCTGTTCCATTCGCTGGTAGTAGTCGGTGCTCAGCCCGGCGAGCATGGCCAGTTCCTCGCGGCGCAGACCGGTGACCTTGCGCCGGCCGCCCGGCTCGAGGCCGACGTCGCGTGGATGTAACTGCCCGCGCCGAGCGCGCAGGAAATCACCGAGTTCACGAGCGTACGGATGCGGGTTGCTCACTGCTCCAGTGTGCCCGGGCCTCGGCAGCTGAAGGTAGGTCCCGCAGACCTGGGCAACCGAGAACGACCGCGCCGGCTCGCAACGTCCGTAGCGTCGGCCTGCCAGCGCATTCACACTCCAGGAGCAGCAGATGACCGAATGGACCGCCGACCGCATTCCCGACCAGCGCGGCCGGGTCGCCGTGGTGACCGGCGCGAACTCAGGCCTGGGCCTGGTGACCGCCACCGAACTCGCGCGCCACGGCGCCCTCGTCGTGCTCGCCGTCCGCAATACCGACGCCGGCGAGGCGGCCGCCCGCCGGATCGGCGGCGAAACCGAGGTGCGCGAGCTGGATCTGGCCTCCCTCACCTCCGTGCGCACCTTCGCGGCGAAGCTGGCCGCCGACTTCCCGGCCATCGACCTGCTGGTCAACAATGCCGGCGTGGTACTGCTCGGTCCGCGCCGCACCACCGCCGACGGCTTCGAGCTGCAGCTCGGCACCAATATGCTCGGCCACTTCGCGCTGACCGGTCTGCTGCTCGGCAATCTGGCCGCGGCACGGGAGGCCCGCGTAGTGAGTCTCAGCTCGATCACCCACAAGAACGCGCACCTGGACTTCGATGATCTGATGTTCGAACGCTCCTACCGGGCGGCTGCCGCCTACGGCCGGTCGAAGCTCGCCACCACGGTCTTCGGTATCGAACTGGACCGCCGCCTGCGCGCGGCCGGATCACCGGTCGTCAGCGTGCTGGCCCACCCCGGTCTCACCCGGACCAATCTCACTCCGCGAGCCTGGGAGCACCGTGGCCGTGTGGGCCGGCTGATCGCGCGGGCCGGCCTGCTGGCCACCCAATCGGTGGAACAGGGGGCGCTGCCACAGTTGCGCGCCGCGACCGAGCCCGGTCTGCCGGGCGGCCGGTTCTACGGTCCCGCCGGGCTCATGGAGACGCGGGGCCGGGTCACGGAGGCCAGACTCGGCCGGGAGGCCACCGATCCGGCCGTCGGGAAGCGGCTCTGGGCAGTCGCCGAGGAAATAACCGGCATCCGCTATCTCTGACTTCCGCTGCGCCGGCCCGTCGGGCGGAAACGGCAGGAACGACAGCAACCGCCGGATGATCAACGGCCCCGGAATTGCGGATCGCGGCGCTCCCGGAACGCGGCCAGACCCTCCTTGAAATCCGCGGTACGGCAGGCAAGTTCGAGGGTCAGCAATTCGTGGGTCAATGCCTGGGGCAGGCTCGCGTCCAAGTTGTCGTGGACGGCCTGTTTGGTCAGTCCCAGTGCCACCGTGGGTGCGGCGGCGAGCCGGTGCACCAGCTCGGCGCCGCGCCGGTCGAGGTCGCCGGGGTCGACGGCCTCGTGCACGAGCCCCCAGTCGGCGGCTTCGCTGCCGCCGATCTTCTCGCCGAGCAGCAGCATGCGTTTGGCGCGGGCGAGCCCCACCAGCCGGGGCAGCAGCCAGGTCGATCCGGTATCGGGACTGAAACCGCGGTTCAGGAACGGTTCCCAGAACACCGCGTCGCGCGCGGCGACGGTGAAGTCGGCGGCCAGGGCGAGGTTGCACCCCATCCCGGCCGCCCATCCGCGCACGGTGCACACCACGGGGAGGTGGATGGTGTGCACGAGTTCGATCAACCGGTTGGCGGTATGGGGGATGCGGCGTACCAGGTCGCCGGTGCGGGGGCGGCGGTTGTCGCTGTTGGTGCTCACCCAGTCCACTCCGGAACAGAAATCCTCGCCGGCGCCCTGGATATGTACCACCCGCAGGTTTTCGTCGGTCGCCGCCCGGGTGAGCGCGTCGATCAGCTCCCGCAGCATCCCCGGCGCCAGCGCGTTGCGCCGCGCGGGCCGGTCGATGGTCAGCCGCAGCACCGGACCGTCCTGTTCGCGGTGGACTGTTTCCGGCGGGAGCGGGTCCTGGGTTTTGTCGCTCACTGCGTCTTCCTGGGTTCGCATTCGGGCCCTCATTGATACCGTTGACCATACCGTAAGAAGCTCCGGGATGGTTCGTGACGGGCCTGCCGGTCGAACGTCGCGGCAGTCCCGGATCCGCGGACCCGCCGGGCGTGACACCTCGGCCTGGGGTAGGTGGCAGTTTTGGTCCCGTTGCCTATTCGGTAAACCTTGCGCCCGGCGGTACTGATAGCTATACAGTAGACACTACTATTCGGTATGCGACAGGTCGCGCGGTAGTGGAGGTGGCACATGGACGGACCCGCCTGGCGTCGGTCCGAACAGGTTGTGGATCCGGTATCGGTGCTGCCGGCCCGAGATTCCGGAGGATCCCGGTGACGGAATGGAGTATCGGAGCCGTATTCGACGCAGTCGCCGCCGCGGCGCCGGATCGGACCATGACCATCTGCGGCGACCGTAGGACAACATTCGGCGAAACCGCCCTGCTGACCCGCCGTTTCGCCGATTTCCTCGCGTCCCGTGGGCTCGGCGTGCGCACTCCGCGCGAGCAGCTGGACCGCTGGGAATGCGGCCAGGACCGAGTGGCGCTCCTCATGCGCAACGACCGGTACCTCGACGTGATGATCGGCTGTATGAAGGCACGCACTGTGCCGGTGAATATCAACCACCACTACACCGAGCACGAAATAGCCGACCTGCTCGCTTATATCCGGCCGAGCGCGATCGTCTACCACCGATCGTTCGGGCCGGTGGTCGCCGCCGCCGCACCCGAGGGTGTGGACCTGCTCGTTTCGGTGGACGACGGCAGCGAGATCGACGAGCCGCCGGGCGCGGTGCGCTTCGAGGAGGCAGTGGCCGCCGGCGCCGCCGACCGGGTGATCGAGACATCCCCGGACGATGTGGTGATGCTGTGCACCGGCGGGACGACCGGGCGCCCGAAGGGCGTGCTGTGGCGGCAGAGCGATATGTACGTCTCGTCCATGAACGGGGCCGATCACGAATCATTGGCACCGCTCGCACAACTCGTCGCGGCGACCGGGTACGTCTGGTTCGCGGTCTCACCGCTGTCGCATGCCGCCGGTATCTGGACGTCGTTCGCCGGTCTGCTCGCCGGGCAGACGATTCTGCTCTACGACGACCGGAGGACGTTCGACGCCCGCACCGCGCTGACGGCCGCGCAAGAGGAACGGGCCGCGCTGATGACCATCGTCGGCGACGCCTACGCCGGACCGCTGGTACGGGAACTGCGGGCGCGGCGCTATGCACTCGATTCGCTCATGGCGATCGGAACAGGCGGTGCGGCAACCAATCCGAAGCACCGGCACGAACTGCTCGAGCTGCTTCCGCATGCCACCGTGGTCGAAGGGTACGGCTCCTCGGAGACCGGCGGGATGGGCTACGGCCGCAGCAGTAAGGGCGCGGAGGTGGACACGTTCGCGCCGATGCCCGGCGGGACGGCGGTCTCGCTCGACCGCAGCCGCTTCCTCGAACCCGGAGACACCGAGATCGGGTGGGCGGCGCGTACCGGCCGCGTCCCGCTCGGCTACTTCGACGATCCGGAAGCGACCGAACGTACGTTCCCGGTGATCGGTGGGCGGCGCCTGGCGATCCCGGGTGATCGGGCCACGGTCGCCACCGACGGGAGCCTGCGCCTGCTCGGCCGGGATTCGCTGGTGGTCAACACCGGCGGCGAGAAGGTCTTCGTCGAAGAGGTCGAAGAAGTCCTGCGCGCCCAGGCCGGTGTGCACGACGCACTCGTCGTCGGGCGGCAGAGCCCGCGGTGGGGACAGGAAGTCGTGGCCCTGGTGTGTATCACCGACGACCTGGAGATCACCGAACTGGTCCTGCGGGAAGCCTGCCGGCTTCGCCTGGCCGGATTCAAGGTGCCCAAGGAGATCATCTTCGTCACCGAGATCAGACGGCTCGGCAACGGCAAACCGGATTACCGCTGGGCGTCGCAACGCGTGACCGTACGGGTCGCGGAGGAAAACGAGGTCTGAGACTATGCGCAAGGTCATCGACTGCCTGGTCAACGTGCACTTCGGTGAACAGGAACAGCCCGGCTGGATGCTGAAGGTCCGCGACGACTACTTCAAGGGCCCGAAATCTCTCTATGAGCAGGTGGAACTCGGTGCGCTGCTCGAGGAGATGGACGAACAGGGCGTCGAAAAAGCCGTACTGATGTATTCGATGAAGAAGCCGTCGGCCACCGCACGGAAATTCGCCGAGGCACATCCGGAACGGTTCGGTCTCGCGCTCAACGGTGTGGACCTGCTGCATCCGGTCTCCTCGCTGCGGGAACTCGAAGCTTTGTCGAAGGACCTTCCCGTCGCCTACACCGCCATCGGGCCCAGCTTCTGGGGCGACGGCCGGTATCCGCCCACGGACGCGGTCTACTACCCGCTGTACTACAAATGCGCGGAAATGGACCTGCCGCTGTGCATGAACACAGGGCTGCCCGGCCCGCCGATTCCCGGTGAGGTGCAGAACCCGATCTACCTCGATCGTGTGTGTTATCGCTTCCCCGAATTGCGCCTGTGCATGATCCACGGGGCCGACCCGTGGTGGGATGTCGCGATCCGGCTGCTCATGAAATACCGCAATCTGCGGCTGATGACCTCGGCCTGGTCGCCGAAACGGCTGCCCGACAGCCTGCTTCATTTCATGCGGACCCGGGGCAAGGACAAAGTGATCTTCGGGTCCGACTGGCCGGTACTGACCATGCGCCGGGTCGTCCCGGAAGCTGCGGCTCTCGATCTCCCCGGTGACGTCCTCGACAACTACCTCTACCACAACGCGCGGGACTTCTTTTTCGGCGACCGATCCGCCGACGACTGAATCGCCCAGAACACAGAGAACGCCGCGCCGGACCAAGGAGCACGCAGAATGGATCGCTACGAATTGCGGCGGCAGGACTACAGCCTGTCCGAGGACCAGTCCGAATTACAGGCCGCCTACGCGAAATTCTTCAGAAGCCGCTGCCCGCTGGAGGTCGTGCGGGCCGCCGAGGCCACCGGTTTCGACAAGAACCTGTGGGAGCAACTGTGCGGTACCGGCGCGACCACGATGGCGCTGCCCGAATCCGCGGGCGGGGACGGTGCGACGCTGGTCGATCTGTCCCTCGTCGCGGAGGAACTCGGCCGCGTCCTCGCCCCGGTCCCGTGGGTCGATCACGTCTGTGCGACCCGGTTGCTGGCCCGCTTGGGTGTGTTGGACGCCGACGCCGACGCCGCGATCGTGGAGGGTCGGCAGCTGGTCGCGCTGGAGTCCCGGATCGGGGCGACGGCCGGAACCCGGCTGATCCCGGCCGGGGCGGTCGCCGACCATATCGTGGTCCGCGAGGGCGACGAGATCGTGCGCCTCAGCTTCGATACTCGCCCGGCCGGCGTCGAGAATATCGGCCGGTTGCCGATGGCGTGGATCGACCCGGCCGCGGCCGACCGGCGTACGGTGCTGGCCGCCGGTGCCGCGGCTCTCGCCCATTACGACCGGGCACTCGACGAATGGCGGGTACTGACAGCGGCGGCCTTGGTCGGCCTGATCGACGAAACCCTGCGTATCGCGGCGGAATTCGCCACCACGCGGTACACGATGGGCGTCCCGATCTCCACGCTGCAGGGTATTTCGCATCCGCTGGCCAATATCGCCATCACGGTGCAGGCCGGGCGCAATCTCGCCCGGCGCGCGTCCTGGTTCCTCGAATTCGAGCCCGATGTGCAACCGGCCCTCGCGTCGGCGGCATTCGTGTACACGGCCGAGGAGGCGCCCCGGGCCGCCACCATGGCAGTCCATGTCCAGGGCGGGCTCGGGGTCGCGGCGGAGTCGGCGGCCAGTGCCTACCTGCTCCGCGCGAAGGGGTGGCCGCTGGCAGCGGGCGATGCCGCCGCGAGCGCGGTACGCGCCGCCGAACTCCACGCCGCGGCCCAGAGCTAGAACGGAGTACATCGATGGATTTCTCAGTGGTCGAACTGTCCGACGAGGATCAGGCCTTCCGCGCTCGCGCGCGGGCCTTTCTCGACACCCATGTGACCGACGAGGTCCGGCGCCGGGACCGCGAAACCGGCGACAACTTCGACGAAGGCGTCCACCTGGCGATGGGGGCCGAGGGCTGGCTGGCGGCGGAACTGAACAAACCGGGCGAGGGCGGGCTCGACCGGTTGCGGCGCCGCATCTGGGACCTGGAGAAGCGGCGCGCCCGGGTGCCATGGGTCACCTGGGGCACCACCGCGATCGTGCTCGGCTCGGTCCGTGACTACGGTTCGCCCGAGTTGAAGGAAGAGATCCTGCCCAAGGTGGCCAGTGGCGAGGTGCGGCTGTGCCTCGGCTACACCGAACCCGACGGCGGATCCGATGTCGCGACCTGTAAGACGCGGGCGGTACGCGACGGGGATCAGTGGGTGATCAACGGTTCGAAGATGTTCACCACCGGAGCACACAACTGCCAGTACGTCTTCCTGATCACCAATACCGACCCGGAGGCGCGGAAACACAAGAGCCTCACCATGTTCCTGGTTCCGCTGAACACCCCCGGTATCGAGATCCAGGGCATCCGCACCGTCGACGGCGACCGCACCAATATCGTCTACTACAGCGATGTACGCGTCGACGACAAGTACCGCCTCGGCGAGGTGAACGGCGGCTGGTCGGTACTGATGGGCCCGCTCAACACCGAGCACGGCGTGGTCGACGCCGCGGGCGACGGCCTGCAGGACGTCTCGATCATGACCCACCAGGGCGCCATGACGGCGGTAGCGGTCGACCGGATCGCCGCGCTGGCGGCGCAACCGCGTCCGGACGGGAGCCGGCTGCTCGACGACGCTTCCGTGGCCTACCGGCTGGGGCGCAGTATCGCCCGGATGGAGGCGTCGCTGTCGGCACCGCATATGTTCGGCCGGGTTGCCATCGCGCAGGCGATGCGCGATATCTCACCGGACCTGATGGACCTGCTCGGCCCGGCCGCGGCGCTGCCGGTGGAGACCGAGGGCGCCGCCGACGACGGGGGAGCGGAATACATCTACCGCTGGGCCCCGCTGTGCGGTATCTACGGCGGCACCCTGGAAGTGTTCCGCAATATGATCGCCCAGCACGTCCTCGGACTGGGGAAGCCCAACTATTCGCTGCCGGCCGAACCGAAAGCTGCCTGACCCGTCGGGAAGTAGTCCGGGTATCGGAGGTGTTACGTGAAGGTCCCTTTCACCTGGAAAGTCACCGGCTGGTTCATGGTCGGCTGGTCGGCCGAGTTTCCGCTCGGCGAGGTGCGGCCCCTGCGCTATTTCGGCGAAGATCTGGTGGCCTACCGCGACGAGGCCGGCGAACTGCATATCCTCACCGGCCACTGCCGGCATTTGGGCGCGCATATCGGGTACGGCGGCAAGGTGGTCGGCGATTGTGTCGAATGCCCGTTCCACGGCTGGCAGTGGGGACCGGACGGGCGTAACCGCAAGATACCCGGTGAAGACCGGGTCAACCGCGGCCTGCGGTTGCGGGTCTACCCGGTGAACGAGCAGAACGGCTGTGTCTTCCTGTGGCACCATCCCGACGGGAAGCAACCGCACTGGGAGATGCCGGACATCCTCCGGATGTTCCCCGAACTCGGTGGCGACCCGGACAGCTACTACCGCCCCTACCCCGAATTCTCCCGCAAGTCCGAGCGGGAACCGGTGCATCCGCAGGTCGTCCTGGAGAACGGCCCGGACAGCTTGCATTTCGAATATGTCCACGGCGCCACCGTGACCCCGCGGATGCTGGACTACCGCGCCGAGGGCCATACCTGGTCGTTCCTGACCGGCTGGCCCGACGCCCGCAGCGGCGACCCGGACCGGATGGCGCTGAAGATACACGCCCAGATGTTCGGCCTCGGCGGGTCGATCAGCGCCTTCGAGGGGTCGTCGAACCACCGCCTCGTCTTCGCGACCACACCCGTCGACGACGAATGCTCAGACCTGTTCTACTCGATCTGGTGGCCCAGGAAACCGGGCGACGAGTCCGATGTCCCGCCACCCGAGGTCCGCGAACGGGTCGAGCGGCAGTTCCTGGTGACGGTCTGGGAGGACCTGAGTATCTGGCGATACCAGAAGTACATCGAACACCCGCCGCTGTCGGCCAAGGACGCGAAACCGTTTATGTCGCTGCGTAAATGGGCCCGGCAGTTCTACGATGCTCCGCCCGCGGAAACCGGGATCCCGGTATGAACCCGGGCCGTGGCCGAGGAGAGGATTGTGGGTAAACGTGCGCTGAGCGAGCTGGTGGACCCCGCGCGTACCGCACTGGTCACCCAGGAGTGCCAGGCCGCGGTGGTGGGACCCGACGCAGGCCTGGCCGAGCTGGCCGGCGAGGCCCGCCGGGCGGCACTACCCAATATCGCCGCGCTGCTGCCGGCCGCCCGCGCCGCCGGGGTTCGTATCGTGCACTGCCTGGTGACGCGCCGGGCCGACGGCCTGGGCACCAACCACAACGCGAAACTGTTCGCGCTCGGCCGCCGCGGTGTCGCGGTGACCCCGGGCAGTCCGGGAGCGCAGCTGCTCCCCGAATTCGGGCCCGACCCGGCCGATCTGGTGCTGACCCGCAGCCACGGCCTCGGACCCATGGGCGGTACCGACCTCGATCCGGTGCTGCGCAACCTCGGTGTGTCGACGATCGTCGCCGTGGGCGTCTCACTGAACGTGGCCATCCCGAACCTCGTCATGGACGCGGTGAACGCGGCCTACGAGGTGGTCCTGCCCCGGGACGCCGTGGCCGGAGTCCCGCCGGAGTACGGCGCGGCGATGATCGACAACACACTGTCGCTGCTCGCCACGATCACCGATACCCGGGAACTCCTGGGTATTTGGAAGATGTGATCGACAGACAGGTTCCGTGCCGATCAAGGGCGGGGAGCCCGGCGCCGGCCGAAGCGGTCGGTCGCTCGCCGGGAGCGGTTTCGCCTCTTTGATCACGAGCGGCACCGCCCGCAGCTCGTCCGTATCACCGACGGTGGTGACTGCGGCGAGCGCGGCGTCCGCGGTGAGCGTGCCCGCGCCGCCGCGGGGCACCGTGATTTCGGCCCCGCCGGCGTGCTTCACCAGGTTTCGGCTACAGGATGGCTCCTGCCTCCTTGGCGGTGATGATCTCGTCCCAACCCATCCCCAGTTCCAGCAGGATGGTCTCGGTGTGCTCACCGTAGGCAGGGGCCCGGGCCGGCGGGGCGGGGGTTTCGTCGAACTGTACCGGGGCGGCAACGGTCCGATAGTCGTGGCCGGCGTCGTCACGCAGGGACATCAGGTAGCCGTTCGCCGCGACCTGAGGGTCGTCGAGAACTTCCTGCGGGCTGGCGATCGTCGACCAGACACCCGGCTCGTCGGCCAGGACCTGCTGCCATTCGGCCAGGTCGCGTTCGGCGAAGATCTTGCGCAGTTCGATGGTGGCGGCTTCCTGGTTCAGTACCAGATTCGCCAGCGGAACGAATCGTTCGTCGGTGCCGAGGTCGGGCCGGCCGATCCGGTCGCAGAACCCCTTCCAGTAACGGTCGGTCTGCAGGAACATCAGCTGAACCCAGCGGTTGTCGCGGGTGCGATACCGGTTCACCGCGGGATTCGGGGCCGATCCCGCCACGCCTGCCGGTATCCGGTCGAGCCCGTAGTAGTCCGCCGCCGAAATATCGGGGGCTACGGCCCACATCCCTTGGGCGAGCAGCGAACTGTCCACTATCGGTGCGTGCCCGGTGCGTTCGCGGTGGAACAGCGCTGCCGTGACACCACCGGCCAGGGTGATACCGCCCTGGAGATCGCCGAACGCGGGGGTCTGGGTAACGGGATACTCGGCGTCCGCCGGGCTCAGCGCGTAGGCGACGCCGGCGCGGGCGAGGTAGCTGGCCGCGTCGAAGCCGCCGCGGTCCTTGTCCGGGCCGCGGCTCCCGTGACCACTGCCCCGGGCGATGATCAGGCGGGGATTCACCGCACGCAGATGCTCCACTGTGAGGCCGGCGCGCTCGAGCGGTCCGGGCAGCCAGTTCGTGAGGAAGACATCGGCCTGCCCGAGCAGCTTCGCCAGGATCTCCCGGCCCGGATCGGACTTGATATCCACGCCGATACTGCGCTTGCCGTGATTGCCGATTTCCATCATGAAACTGGCCTGCACAGGGGAACGGTCCACGGTCAGTCCGCCGACGACGAGATTCCGGCACGGGTCACCGCCGCGAGTGTCCTCGATCTTGATCACGTCGGCGCCCCAATCCGCCAATGCCGCGCCCGCGCTGGGCACGTAGGTCCACGAGGCCAGTTCGACCACCTTGACACCGTTGAGCAGGCCGGTCATCGGTGCTCCTTCCTGAACTGTCAGCTGTCTTGTAGAACTATACGGTAATCATTACAGTTGAAAACACAGGATCGAATTCCCGCACCCTGCCACAACCCGGGTGTGGCTCGAACAGAGGTTGAAAGCTATGGCCGAACCCGTCATCGTCGGCGCCGTCAGAACAGCGATCGGGCGATCGTTCAAGGGCGCGCTGGCGAACGTGCCGACCGAGACCCTCGCGACCACCGTGCTGCCGGAGGTGGTCCGCCGGGCGGGTCTGGAGCCCGCCGCGGTCGACGATGTGGTGTTCGCCGAACTGAACTACGGCGGCGGCGATCTGGCCCGGCACGCCGCTGTGGCCTGCGGGATGGAAACCGTCCCGGGCCAGGCGGTCAACCGGCATTGCGCGGGCAGTCTCACCGCGATCGCCAACGCCGCCGCGCATATCCGCTCCGATATGGAGCGGGTACTGGTCGCGGGCGGTGTGCAATCGCTGTCGACCGCGCCCCTGATGAAGTGGCGCGTGCCGGATTCGGGACCGGAGATGCAGTTCATCGAGCCCTGGATCCCACCGTCGCACCCCGAGACCCCGGACGCTCCGACCACGGATATGTCGGTCACAGTGGGCTGGAACACCGCGAAAGCGGTCGGCATCAGCCGGGCGGAGATGGACGCGTGGGCCTTGCGGTCGCACCAGCGCGCCTGTGCCGCCATCGAGGCCGGGAAATTCGTGGACGAGATCGTGCCGCTGAAGATCACCCGGCCCGACGGTACGGTGATCGACTTCGCGGTGGACGAACATCCGCGCCGCGATACCACCCTGGAGCGGCTGGCCGCGCTGCCGGTGCTGCATCCCGAGATCGAGGGTTTCTCGATCACCGCCGGGAACAGCAGCGGGATCAACGATGCCGGTGCCGCGGTGGCGCTGGTCGGCGATGATTATGCCGCCGCCGAGGGTCTCGAGGTGATGGCGACCGTGCGTGCCTGGGCCAATGTCGGTGTAGCGCCCCGGGATACCGGTCTGGGCGCGGTCAAGGTGATCGGCAAGGTACTGGAGCGGGCCGGCCTCGGCGTGGCGGATATCGCGCTGTGGGAGATCAACGAAGCCTTCGCGTCGACGCCGATCGCCGCCTGCCGGGAATACGGGCTGGACGAGGAACGCGTGAATTTCTCCGGCAGCGGATGCAGTCTCGGGCATCCGATCTCGGCCAGCGGCGCGCGCATGGTGACCACGCTGGTCTACGAACTGCGCCGGCGCGGTGGCGGTATCGGGGTCGCCGCGATGTGCGCGGGTGGCGGTATGGGCGGTGCCCTGGTGGTCGAGGTCTGACCTCATCGCCACGCCGGGCACCCCGGCAACAATCCTGTTCAATTCACAACGAGTAGTAGGTGACCGGTGTCGGACGAAGTTCTGGTGGAGCGCCGCGGGCGCACGCTGGTGATCACGATCAATCGACCGGACGCGCGCAATGCCGTCAACCTGGCGGTGAGCCGGGGCCTGGCCGCCGCGATGGACGAACTCGATGACAGCCCCGAGCTGTCGGTCGCCGTCCTGACCGGCAGCGGCGGGAATTTCTGCGCCGGTATGGACTTGAAGGCCTTCGCCGCCGGCGAATACCCCTACATCCAAGGCCGGGGGATGGGCTTCACCGAACGGCCGCCGCGCAAACCGATCATCTCCGCGGTGGAGGGCTTCGCCCTGGCCGGTGGTACCGAACTGGTCCTGTCCACGGACCTGGTGGTCGCCGCACGGACCGCGCAGTTCGGTATCCCCGAGGTCAAGCGTGGGCTGGTGGCCGGGGGCGGCGGGCTACTGCGCCTGCCGCAGCGTATTCCCTATCAAAAGGCCCTCGAACTCGCTCTCACCGGTGACAATTTCACCGCGGAACAGGGCGCGACGCTGGGTTTCGTGAACGTTCTCGCCGACCCCGGTGCGGCGCTGACCGAAGCCCTGCGGCTCGCCGGCCGGATCACCGCCAACGGCCCCCTGGCAGTAGCGGCGACCAAGGAGATTCTCGTCAAGTCCCGGTATTGGAGTGAGGACGAGATGTGGCAGAAGCAGATGGAGCTGCTCGGACCGGTATTCGCGTCGAAGGATGCGCAAGAGGGCGCCAAGGCATTCGCGGAAAAACGAACTCCCGAATGGACCGGCACCTGACCGGTACATCCGGCCGCCCGGTGCGCCGGGCCCTTACCTGTCGATCATGAAAGTTAGGAGAACTCCGTGTCGTTCGAGGGAGAAGTCGTTCTGGTGACCGGCGGCGCCGGCGGACTCGGTGCCGCCACCGTACGCCGGCTGCACGGCGCCGGAGCGGCGGTCGTCATCGCCGACGTCGCCGACGAAAAGGCCCGGGAGCTCGCCGCCGAACTGGGCAACAAGGCCGTCTACGTACGCACCGATGTGCTGGACGAGGCGGCGGTGAACGCGGCGCTGGACGCCGCGGCGGAACTCGGCGAACTGCGGTACTCGGTGATCGCCCACGGCGGTTTCGGGGTACTCGAGAAGGTGGTGAACCGCGACGGCAGCCCGCATACGTTGAAGGGGTTCACCGACACCATCGCGCTGTATCTCACCGGAACGTACAACGTGCTCCGGTTGGCCGCAGCGCGGATGGCGAAACTGGAGCCGAAGCCGAACGGTGAACGCGGCGCGATCGTGATGACGAGTTCGATTGCCGGATACGAGGGACAGATCGGGCAGTCGGCCTACTCGGCCGCCAAAGGGGGAGTCATCTCCTTGACCCTCACCGGCGCTCGCGATCTCAGCTCGGTCGGGGTCCGGCTCAACAGCATCGCCCCCGGCACCATGCTGACTCCGATCATGGAACTGATCGGCGAGGAAGGCCTGGCGAAATTCGCTTCGACGGTGCCGTTCCCGAAGCGGCTGGGCACACCGGACGAATACGCGAACCTGGCCCAGCACCTGCTGGAGAACCCGTATATGAACGGGGAAGTCGTACGGATCGACGGCGCGCAGCGATTCCAGCCACGCTGAGCCGCCGGTGGCACTCACACGATCAGGGCCACGGTGGCGCGCACCGTGGCCCTGTGTCCGGGCGGCGAAGCGGCCGGTGCTACTTGGCGGCCGCGCGGGTACGAGGCTTGGTGCTCTTCGTGGCCGCCGCCCGCGTCGAACGCCGCGCCGGCGCGGGCTTCGACTCCTTGGCATCGGCTCCCGCGAGCAGCCGGGAGGCCTGCTCGAGAATGGAATCGAGCCCGTGCTCGAAGTTCCGGTCGTCCGGTGCGCCGGAGTGGTATCCCTTGGCGGCGGCCTTGGCCAGCAGCGGAGTGGTCTCCGGGTCGATGATCACATTCTCGTAGTACGCGGTGGAATCGGTACTGAGTTCGCGGTTCTTGTCCGAGAGCCGCTGCAGGACAACGAAACCGTGCACATGTAGCTGGACCCGGGAATACGTTTCCACCGCGTCTTCGAGGGAGAAGCCCGCCTCCACGAGGGTGGCGATCACCCGCTCCGTCTGTTTGCCGCCGAGCCGGGCCGCCTGCTTGCTCAACGCCGACCTGATCAGGATCAGATCGCACAGGATGGGGTTGCCGAGGAAGGTCTCCCGCATGGTCCGCGCGTGTTTACGCAGCGTCTCGCGCCAATCCCCGGCTTCGATGAAGGGCGTTTCGAAGGCGTACTGCCGGAGCGCCCGGTCCGTCATCGCGTTGAGCAACTCTTCCTTTTTCCGGAAGTACCAATAGATGCTCGTCACGCCGACTCCGAGATGTTTCCCCAGCAGCGGCATGCTCAGGTTGTCGATCGAGATCTCTTCGGCGAGCTCGAACGCGCCGGCGACGATATCGTCGGGGTTGAGAGAGCCGCGTTCGCGTCTGGGGCGCTTGGTTGCGGTTCCCTGCTTCGCCATCCCGAACCCACTTCCTCGCTGGTGATATCGGCAAGGCGTCTTACGGGTTCCGTCCGGTAGACCTGGAATCGAGCCTCCGCGACGCACTTCTTTGCCGAAACTGACACTGTTGACGTTACCACAGAGTATTCTGTCGCTCCTTTCGTGGCCGCACCGCGCGGGTGGCGGCCCGGGCGGCGTTTGACCGGAGCGCCCCCGGGTATCCGGCCGCCGGACAGAAGGTGAGTTCGGATGCCACCGACAGCGGGTGTCCACCGGCACCGGAGAGAGGGATCGAGGAGGCCAGACCATGACTTCGGCAACGCAGCCACGAACAGCACAGCCCGAGGACGAACGGTCGGTCGGCGAACTCGTCGATGTGGCCACTATCCAGATGAGCCGGCTGGTACGCGACGAAATGCGTCTGGCCCGGCTGGAAATGCAGGAGAAAGCAGGCTCCGCTGCCAAGGGGGCCGGCTTGGCGGGTATGGGTGGCCTGCTGCTGTTCTACGGAGGCGCGGCGTTGCTCGTGGCCGCCGGTTCGGCGCTGGCGCTGGTGTTACCGGATTGGGCCGCGGCGCTACTCGTGGGTGCGGTGCTGCTCACGCTCGGCGCGATCCTGACGTTCGCGGGCAAGAAGATCGTCACCGCGAACACCCCGCCGCTGCCGGAAGACGCTGTCACCGGTGCGCGTACCGATATCGACACCGTCACCCGCAGGAGGTAGCGATGAGCAGCAACGACCGCGACGCGGTACGCCGGGACCGAGATCAGGTCCGCGAAGAACTTCGCGACACCATCGACGCACTGGCCGCCAAAGCCGATGTGCGTTCCCGTACCGCCGAAGCCGCGCGGACAGCGGCCGACACCGTCCGCCGCGAGACCGTCCACGCCGAACACGACCTTCGTGACCGCGCGAAGCAGATCCAGACCCGTGCTGCCGAGGTGGCCGAACGTGTGGAAGCCGGTGCCGCGGAACCGCTCCTCGCGCGTGGTATCCAGGCCGCCGAGGTAGTTCGCGCACGACCTGTACCGGTGGCGGCAGCGGCGGCGGTGGCTGCCGCCGTCGCGGCCTGGCTGATCGTACGGAGGAGGACATCGTGAAGCTGCTCTACAAGCCGTTGGGCACGTTGGCGGGCGCGCTCGGCGGCATCGCGGCGCATGCGGTGTTCCGGCAGGTGTGGCGCCGCACGAGCGGGGAAGAGCACGCCCCGGAGGCGACATCGCGGGACTACGGGTGGCGGGAGGTGCTCTTCGCCGCCGCGCTGCAGGGCGCGATCTTCGGTGTGGTGAAAGCTTCGGTCGACCGGGCAGGTGCGGTGGCCTATCAAAAGGCCACCGGCCGCTGGCCTGATTGAGGCGAACCGAGGGGCGCGCAAGATGGCCACACCCGTTCGGGCAACGTCACCGGTTAGTTTACGACTCTATGTAGTAGTGGACGCGGAGATCGAGTAGCGTCCTGGTGCATGGAAATCGTCTACAACGTTGTGGTCGTCACCCATTTGCTCGGGATGGCGGCCGTCGTCGGCGGCTACGCTGCCGGCCGGCCCGGGGTCAACGAGGTGATGGTGTGGGGCGCCCGCGCGCAGATCATCACCGGGATCGTCCTGGTCGGCCTGGCCGAATCGGTGTCCTCACTGGACAAAGACCTGAACATGGTGAAGATCGGGATCAAGCTGGTGATCTCGGTGCTGGTGGCCGCGTTCGCGGAAATGGCCCGGGCGGACGCCAAACGGGGCAAGGATCCGGCCTGGATGCCCGATGCGGCAGGTGGGCTGGCGATCGTCAATGTGCTGATCGCGGCGCTGTGGACCTGAGCCGGATCGGATGACGGCGATGCCCGCCGGCCATCGGTTGTTCGACGGCCCGCGGGCATCGGTTGTTCGCGATCGAGTTCCGCTCCGCTCAGCGGACGAACACCGCGGCATCCCCGACGAGGTCCAGCAGTGGTTGCGGCGCGACACCCAGGACCAGCGTGGCCGCGGCCGCGACGGCGAGCAAGGCGATGGTGGCCGGCGGGCCGACCACGACCGGGGGATCGGCCGGGGGATCGGTGAAGAACATCAGCACGATCACCCGGATGTAGAAGAACGCGGCCACCGCGCTGGCCAGGACGCCGATGATCACCAGGAAGCCGGCGTCACCGGACGCCGCTGCCTGGAAGACCGCGAATTTCGCGACGAACCCCGCGGTGACCGGGATACCGGCGAACGACAGCAGCAGCAGTGCGAAGACCCCCGCGAGCCAGGGGGACCGGCGGCCGAGCCCGGCCCAGCGCGGCAGGCCGGTGGCCTCGGTGCCGTCGGGTTCGCGCACCATGCTCACGATCGCGAACGCGCCGAGGGTGCCCAGCCCGTAGACGAACAAGTAGAACAGCGTCGACGAGATACCCCGGTCGTTCGCGGCGACCAGCGCGGTGAGCAGGAAACCGGTATGCGCGATCGAGGAGTACGCGAGCATGCGCTTCATATCGGTCTGGGTGATCGCCAGCACCGCACCCACCAGCATCGTGGCCACCGCGACTGCGGCCAGCACCGGACGCCAGTCGGCGGCGATCTCGGCGACACCGACCTGCAGGACACGCAGCAGGGCACCGATCGCCGCGATCTTGGTGGCGGCGGCCATGAACGCGGTGACCGGGGTCGGCGCGCCCTGGTACACATCGGGCACCCACGCCTGGAACGGGACCGCCCCGATCTTGAACAACAGGCCCACCGACAGCATGGCGACACCCAGCAGTGCCAGTGTGGGCGAGCCGGTTTCGGCGGCGAGCGAATCGGCGATGCCGGCGAGCCGGACGGTACCGGCCTGGCCGTAGAGCAGCGCCACCCCGTACAGGAAGAACGCCGAGGAGAACGCCCCGAGCAGGAAGTATTTCAGTGCCGCTTCCTGTGAGAGCAGCCGGCGCCGGCGGGCCAGCCCGCACAGGAGGTACAGCGGCAGCGAGAGCACTTCGAGCGCGATGAACATCGTGAGCAGATCGTTGGCCGCGGGGAACAGCAGCAGTCCGCCCAGTGCCAGCAGCATCAGCGGGAACACTTCGGTGGGAGTGATACCGGCGGTCGCCGCGGACCGTTCCGCGGCGCTGCCGGGAACAGCGGACGCCTGTGGGGTGAAAGCGTCCATCCCGTAGTCGGGTACCGCCGCGGCGCGGGTCCAGGTGCCCGGGCCCGACCGCGGCCGGGGCAATGGTCCGCGCTCGGCCGCGAACAGCACCGCGAGGATTCCCACCACCAGCAGGGTGCCCTGCAGGAACAGGGTCACGCCGTCCACGGCGACCGCGCCGGCCACCGCCGTGGTCCTGGTTCCGGACAGCAGCAGCACCGCGACGAGAGCGGCCAGCAACCCGGCCAGGGTGAGCGCCAACTGGGTTCGGTAGCGGGCGGAGCGCGGGCAGAACGCGTCCACCAGAACCCCCAGCACCGCCGCGCCGAACACGATGAGGATCGGCGCCAGGACGTGGTATTCGATACTCGGCGCGGAGATCGAGGCGGCCAGGACCGCACCGCCGTGCAGTTCAGCGCTCATGACGTGTACCTCCGGGGTTCGCCGCTTCCGGTTCGGCCGGGACCGGCGGTGATGGATCGACACTGCCGATGGTGGAAAGGGTCTGGTTCACCGCCGGATCGATGAAGTCGAGCACGGGCTTCGGGTAGAGCCCGAAGAAGATCAGCGCCCCGATCAGCGGCACCACCACGACGAGTTCACGGGGTACCAGATCCCGCAGACCCTCGTTGCCCTTGGTCACCGGGCCGGTCATCATCCGCTGGTACAGCCACAGCACATAGATCGCGGCCAGGACGAGTGCGCCGGTGGCCAGTACCGCCGCCACTTGATAGCGGCTGAAAGTCCCGACGAGCACGAGGAATTCGCTGACGAAGGGTGCCAGTCCGGGCAGGGACAGGGTGGCCAGGCCGGCGATGAAGAACGATCCGGCCAGCACCGGCGCCACTTTCTGCACACCGCCGTAATCGGCGATGAGCCGGCTGCCGCGGCGCGACACCAGGAATCCGGCGATCAGGAACAGCGCCGCCGTCGACAGGCCGTGATTGACCATATACAGAGTGGCGCCGGTCTGGGCCTGGCTCGTCATGGCGAAGATGCCGAGCACGATGAATCCGAAATGGGAGATGGAGGTGTAGGCGATCAGCCGCATCACATCGGTTTGCCCGATCGCCAGCAGCGCACCGTAGAGGATGCCGATGACGGCGAGCGCGATCACCAGGGGTGCGTAGGTATCGGTGGCGGCGGGGAACAGCAGCAGGCAGTAGCGCAGCATGCCGAAGGTGCCGACCTTGTCCACCACTGCCATCATCAGCACCGCGCTCGCCGGGGTCGCGGCCACCGCGGCATCCGGTAGCCAGGTGTGCAGCGGCCACAGCGGCGCTTTCACCGCGAACGCGAACAGGAAGCCGAGGAACAGGGCGTTGAGCACCGCGGGCCCGGCGCCGAGCTGCCCGGAGTTGGCGGCTTCCACCACCAGGCGCAGATCGAAGGTGCCCGCGCCCTCGGCGCCGAGATCCTCCTGGACGGTGAGCACGTACAGTCCGATCACCGCGGCCAGCATGATCAGCCCGCCGAAGAGGTTGTATAGCAGGAACTTCACCGCGGCGCGCGACCGCTGCTGCCGGACCTGCGCATTGTCGGTGCGTGGGCCGAACCCGCCGATGAGGAAGTACATCGGGATGAGCATGGCTTCGAAGAACACGTAGAACAGCAGGATATCGAGGGCGAGGAAGGACACCAGCACCATCGCCTCGACCAGCAGGGTCAGCGCGATATAGGTGTGTGCCACCCGTTTCCCGGAACCGGCCGCGCGGTCGTCGTGCCATCCCGCGACGATCAGCAGCGGAACCAGCCCGGCGGTGAGCAGTACCAGCACCAGCGCGATACCGTCCACACCCAGGGTGTAGCCGGCCCCGAACGCCGGTATCCAGGTGTGGGATTCGACGAACTGGAACTGTTCCCCGCCGGGCTGGAAGGCCATCGCGACCCCCAGCGCCACGCCGAGAGTGGCCACCGCGAACACCAGCCCGACCCACCGGGCGAGGGCCCGCTGCGCGGCGGGCAGCAGGAGGACAATCGCCGCACCCACCACGGGGAGCAGCCAGAGCACGGTCAACCAGGGCACGGCGCTCACCAGATCCTTACGGCCAGCAGGGCTGCGGCCACCAGGGCCGCGCCGGTGAACATGGACAGGGCATACGAACGGACGAACCCGGTCTGCACGCGCCGGGCGCGGGCGGACAGTCCGCCGATGAGGGCGGCGCAGCCGTTGACGAGCCCGTCGATACCGCGGGTGTCGAGGAAGACCAGCGCCCGGGTGAGATGGCGGCCGGGGCGCATGAACGCCGCCTCGTTGACCGCGTCGCCGTAGAGGTCGCGGCGGGCGGCGACGGTCAGCGCGGAGACCGGTTCCGGCGCCGTCTCGGGAACCGTGGCGCGGCCGTACTGCCGGTAGGCGAGCGCGGCACCCACCGCGACCACGCCGAGTGCCAGCGCGGTGATCACCGGGGCCGGCAGTGCGGGTTCGCCGTGGTGTTCACCGACCACCGGGGCCAGCCAGTGCTGCAGTGCGGAACCCCAGACGAACATCGCCCCCGCGCCCACCGAGCCGATGGCCAGCAGGATCATCGGGCCGGTCATCACCCCGGGTGATTCGTGCGGATGGGTATCCGGTTTCCAGCGCCGTTCACCGAAGAAGGTGAGCAGCATGACCCGGGTCATGTAGAAGGCGGTGAGGCCGGCGCCGAGCAAGGTGACGGTCCCCAGAATCGGCCCGGCGATACCCGCCTCGGCGAACGCCGCCTCGATGATGCGGTCCTTGGAGAAGAATCCCGCGAACGGTGGTACGCCGATGATCGCGAGGTAACCGAGCCCGAAGGTGACGTAGGTGATCGGCAGTAATGTCCGCAGACCGCCGTAGCGGCGCATATCGGTTTCGTCGTCCATCGCGTGCATCACCGAACCGGCACCGAGGAACAGGCCGGCCTTGAAGAAGCCGTGGGTCAGCAGATGCATGATGGCCACCGCGTAGCCCGCGGGCCCGAGGCCGACGGCCAGCACCATATAGCCGATCTGGCTCATGGTCGACGCCGCGAGCGCCTTCTTGATGTCGTCCTTGGCGCAGCCGATGATCGCCCCGAACAGCAGTGTCACCGCACCGACCAGCACCACCGCCACCTGGGCGGTGGGGGCGAGATCGTAGATCGGGTTCGAGCGGGCGATCAGGTACACACCGGCGGTGACCATGGTGGCGGCGTGGATGAGCGCCGACACCGGGGTGGGACCCTCCATCGCGTCACCGAGCCAGGACTGCAGCGGAACCTGCGCGGATTTACCGCACGCCGCGAGCAACAGGAAAAGGCCTATCGCGGTGAGCGTCCCGTCACTCGCCCCGGAAGCCGCCCCGAAAACCGCGGTGAAATCGAGGGACCCGAAGGTGGCGAACATGACCATCATGGCCAGCGCCAGACCCATATCACCGACGCGGTTCACCACGAACGCCTTCTTGGCCGCCGTCGCCGCGGTCGGCTTGTGGTACCAGAACCCGATCAGCAGATACGAGGCCAGGCCGACACCTTCCCAGCCCAGATACAGCACCAGATAGTTGTTCGCCAGAACCAGCAGCAGCATGGCGGCCAGGAACAGGTTCAGATAGGCGAAGAAGCGGCGGCGGCCGGGATCCTCGCTCATGTAACCGATCGAATAGATGTGGATGAGCGATCCGACACCGGTGATGAGCAGTGCGAAACAGATCGACAGCTGGTCGAGCGCCAATCCGAAATCGACCTGCAGGCCCGCCACCGGCACCCAGCTGAACAGGTCGGCGGCGATCGCACGGTCGGCGCCGGCGCGGCCCAGCATTCCGAAGAACGCGACCACGGCGACCACGAACGAGGCCAGCGCGGCGAGGGTCGCGAGCAGATGACCCCAGGCGTCGGCCCGGCGCCCGGTGAGCAGCAGTACGGCGGCGCCGGCCAGGGGCAGGGCGGGCAGCAGCCACAGCGTTGCGGTCCCCATATCGGCGTCCTCAGAACTTCAGCAGGTTGGCGTCGTCGACCGAGGTCGAGCGGCGGGCACGGAAAATGGTGATGATGATGGCCAGGCCGACCACGACCTCGGCGGCGGCGACCACCATCGTGAAGAACGCGAAGACCTGGCCGTCGAGATTCGCGTGCATCCGGGCGAAGGTCACGAACGCGAGGTTGACCGCGTTGAGCATCAACTCGATGCACATGAACACGATGATCGCGTTGCGCCGCAGCAGCACGCCCGCGGCGCCGATCGTGAACAGCAGCGCGGACAGGAACAGATAGTTCTCGGGGTTCACCGGGGACCTTCCTCATCGGCCGGGCGTGCGGTGGTGGCGCGGGGCGCCGCGATCCGGCTGCCGCCGGGTGTCGGGATGTCGTTCGCGGCGGATGGCGTGGAGGTACCGACCGAGAGAACGGCGGCATCGGTGAGCGCCTGCGTACGACGGTGCCGCAGGATGGTGGAGACCGATAGTTCCTCGAAGGAGCCGTCCGGGAGCCGGGCCGGAATATCGACGGCGTTGTGCCGGGCGTAGACGCCCGGAGTCGGCAGCGGAGTGGGGCGGTGGCCCGCGTCGCGGAACCGGCGCCGGGAGAGCTCGCGTTGCCCCAGTTTCGGCCCGAAATGCTCGCGGTGGGCCAAGAGCATGGCGCCGATGGTGGCGGCGATGAGCAGGGCGCCGGTGAGTTCGAACGCCCACACGTAGCGGACGAAGATCAATTCCGCCAGCGCGCCGATCACGTCCTGGCCGGGAAAACCGGTGGCGGGGAAGGTGATATCGGAGCGCCGGATTCCGTGTGCGATCCCGGTGCACAGCAGGATGCCGAAACCGACCCCCACCACGGCGGCGGCAATCCGCTGTCCGCGCAGGGTTTCCCGCAGCGATTCCGCGGAATCGACGCCCACCAGCATGAGCACGAACAGGAACAGCATCATGACCGCGCCGGTGTACACCACGATCTGGACCACGCCGAGGAACAGCGCGTCCTGGGCGATATAGAAAACCGCCAGCGTGATCATGGTGGCCGCCAGGCAGATCGCCGAATGGACGGCTTTGGCCGCGAACACCATCCCGAGTGCGCCGAGTACGGCCGGCGGGGCGAGGATCCAGAACTGGACGGCTTCGCCGGTACCGGTCTCGGTGAGGGGCGCGGCGGCCAGCACAGCGGTTGCGGGACTCATCGGGTACCTCCCGGTGCCGAGCCGGCGGTGGGACGGTCGGTCGCGCCCGTTACCCGGCCGAGGTAGTAGTCGGCCTCGGTGGTGCCCGGCTGCATGGCGTGCGGCGGGGCCTGCATCTCGGGGGCGAGCGGGGCCAGCAACCGGTCCTTCTCGTAGATGAGATCGGCGCGGTTGTCGTCGGTGAGTTCGTAATCGTTGGTCATCGTCAGGGCTCGCGTCGGGCAGGCCTCGATGCACAGGCCGCAGCCGATACAGCGCAGGTAGTTGATCTGGTAGACCCGGCCGTACCGCTCACCGGGGGAGAACCGCTCGTCCTCGGTGTTGTCGGCGCCCTCGACGTAGATCGCGTCGGCCGGGCAGGCCCAGGCGCACAGTTCGCAGCCGATACATTTCTCCAGCCCGTCGGGATGCCGGTTGAGCTGGTGCCGGCCGTGATACCGGGGCTGGGTGGGAACCTTCTCCTCGGGATAGAACTCGGTATTGGGCTTTTTGAACATGGTCGCCGCGGTGACCGCGAAACCTGCCAGCGGTTCGAACAGGCCGGGGGAGGAGGTGATGGTGGAGGTCCGTTCCGGTAGCGGCGGGGTCGGGAAACCGAGGAAGACCGCGGTACCGCTCGGCTGCTGCCCGGCGGCCGGCACGGGAAGATCGTCCTCGGGCGCGAATTCGGGCGCGCGGGCGGGCGCGCGGCCCGCCCGCAGGAACAACCCGATCAGCAGGGCGGTGATCAGCAGGCCGGCGATCACCAGGATCGGGGTGGCCGCCGCATAGCCCTCGAGTTCGAGGACCCGGGCGGTGGCCACCACCATCACCCACGCGAGCGAGGCCGGGATGAGCAGCTTCCAGCCGAGATTCATGAACTGGTCGTAACGCAGCCGCGGCAGCGTCCCGCGCAACCAGATGAAGACGAACAGGAACATCCACACCTTGGCGGTGAACCACAGCACCGGCCACCAGCCGGAATTCGCGCCCTCCCAGAGGTTGATCGGGAACGGTGCCCGCCAGCCGCCGAGGAACATGGTGGTGGCCAGCGCGGACACCGTCGCCATGTTCACGTATTCGGCGAGCATGAACATCGCGAACTTCAGCGACGAGTACTCGGTGTGGAAACCGCCGACGAGTTCGCCTTCCGCCTCGGGCAGGTCGAACGGCGCACGGTTGGTCTCCCCGACCATGGAGATGCAGTAGATCAGGAACGACGGCAGCAGCAGGAAGACATACCAGGTGGGTTGCTGGGCGGCGATGATGCCCGAGGTCGACATGGTGCCGCCGAGCAGGAACACCGCCGCGAAACACAGCGCCATGGCGATCTCGTAGGAGATCACCTGGGCGGTGGAGCGCAGGCCGCCGAGCAGCGGATAGGTCGAACCGGAGGCCCAGCCGGCCAGCACGATGCCGTACACGCCGATCGAGGTGATCGCCAGGATGTACAGCACGCCCACGGGCAGGTCGGTGAGCTGCAACGCGGTGGTGTTCCCGAGGACCGAGACCGCCGGCCCGAACGGGATCACCGCGAACGCCATCACCGCGGCGATCACGGAGATGATCGGGGCCAGCACGAAAATGGGTTTGTCGACGATCGCCGGAACGATGTCTTCCTTGAACGCCATCTTCACGCCGTCGGCCGCGCTCTGCAGCAGACCCTTGGGCCCGACCCGGTTGGGACCGACCCGCATCTGCATCCAGGCGACCACCTTGCGTTCGATCAGCACACCGAACAAGACGGTCAGGAGCAGGAAGACGAAGATGACGACGGCTTTGGCCGCGACCAGCCACAGCGGGTCGTAACCGAACAGGGACAGATCAGTCATGGTCGGAAGCCTCCGTCGGCTCGGCGCGCCGTACGGTGACGACGCTGCCCGGTCCGGCGCCCAGATCCTGGTGGACCGAGCAACCGGGTGAGTTCATCGGCAGCCAGACCACCCGGTCGGGCATCCGGGTGACGACCAGCGGCAGGGTGACGGTGCCGTGGCCGGTGCCGACCGTGACCGGATCGCCCTCGGCGGCGCCGGCTTCCGCGGCCGTGGCCGCCGACATGCGCACCACCGGCGCACGGGCGATACCGGCCAGATTCGGTTCCCCGTCCTGCATGCGACCGCGGTCGAGCAGCATGCGCCAGCCGGCCAGGATCGCGGTGCCGGGCCCGGGTTCGGTGACCGTCGGCGCCGCATACATCGGCGGTGCGGTGGTGTTCCCGGCCCAGCTCGCCAGCCGGTCCAGTTCGGCGCGGGCGGCGGCGGTATCGGGCAAGCCCAGCGACACCCCCAGTTCCGCGGCGAGACTGTGCAGGACGCGCTGATCGGTCATCGGTGCGGCGGTGCGGCGCACCGTGCTCTCGGTGAGCGCCGCCGCGAACGGGCGCGGGCGGCCCTCCCAGGTGCGATAGGTACCGGATTTCTCCATCGCCGTGGCCACCGGGAACACCACATCGGCGTGTGCCGTCACCGCGCTGTGCCGTTGTTCGAGCGAGATCACGAAATCCGCGGCGGCGAGCGTCGCGTGCGCGGCGGCGGGATCGGGGAGATCGGCGAGTTCGACGCCGCCGATCACCAGCGTGCCGACTCGTCCGCTGCCGTCGAGGATCGTGCCCGTATCGCGTCCCGGCTCTCCCGGCAGTTCATCGAGCCCCCACACCTCGCATACCTGCCGCCGCGCCTCCGGGTCGGTGACGGGCCGGCCACCCGGAAGCAGCCCGGGCAGGGCACCGGCTTCCACCGCGCCGCGTTCGCCCGCCCGGCGCGGGACCCAGGCGAGGGCGGCCCCGGTCTCGGCGGCCAGCCGGATCGTCGCGGACAACGCCCCCGGGGCCGCGGCCAGCCGTTCGCCGGCAAGGATCACGGCACCGGGCTCGCGCAGGAGTTGCGCCAGCTGCGTGGAAACAACCTCCGACACCGTCGGATTCGCCTCGGCGCCCGAGTCCGTGAGCGCCGCCAGCACGGTGGCCTCGGTGCCCGGGACCGCGGGAATCAGGGTGCCCGACATCCGTTCGAGCCCGCGCGAGGCGTACGCGGCCACCGAATAGACCGGCATCCCGCGGGTCCGTGCCGCCTTGCGCAGCCGCAGATAGACGATGGGCGATTCCTCCTCGGGTTCGAAACCCGCGAGCAGCACCACCGGCGCGGCGGCCAGGCTGTCATAGGTGACCGAATCGGTATGCCCGGCCACCCAGGCGCCGAGGAACTCCGCCTCCTCCGCGGAATGGGCACGGGCGCGGAAATCGATATCGTTGGTGCCCAGCACCATCCGCGCGAATTTGGCGTAGGCGTACGCCTCCTCCTCGGTGACCCGCCCGCCCGGCAGTACTGCCGCGTTCCCGACCCCGGCACGTAGCCCGCGGGCGGCGGCGGCCAGCGCCTCCGACCACGAGCACGGTGCCAGTTCGCCGCCGGGCCCGCGCAGCAGCGGGGTGGTGATGCGGTCGCGTTCGGTGGCGTAGGTGAACGCCCAGCGCCCTTTGTCGCAGTTCCATTCCTCGTTGACCGCGGGGTCGTCACCGGCCAGCCGGCGCATCACCTTCCCACGGCGGTGGTCGGTGCGCTGCGCGCAGCCCGAGGCGCAGTGCTCGCAGACACTGGGACTGGATACCAGGTCGAAGGGGCGGGCCCGGAACCGGTAGCTGGTACCGGTGAGCGCACCCACCGGGCAGATCTGCACGGTGTTGCCGGAGAAATACGAATCCAGCGGTTCGTGTTCGGCGGTACCGACCTGCTGCAAGGCCCCGCGGTCGAGCAGTTCGATGAACGGGTCGCCGGCGATCTGCTGGGAGAAGCGGGTGCAGCGGGCGCACAGTACACAGCGTTCCCGGTCCAGCAGGACCGCGCTCGACAGTGGAATCGGTTTGGGGAAGGTGCGTTTGACACCCTCGAACCGGGTTTCGGTGCGCCCGGTGGACATGGCCTGGTTCTGCAGCGGGCATTCGCCGCCCTTGTCGCAGACGGGGCAGTCCAGCGGATGGTTGATCAGCAGCAGTTCCATCACACCCTGCTGCGCCTTCTCCGCCGCCGGTGAACTCAGCTGGGTGTGCGCGACCATTCCCTCGGCGACCGCCATGGTGCAGGAGGCCACCGGTTTGCGCTGGCCTTCCACTTCCACCAGGCACTGCCGGCAGGCACCCACGGGCGCGAGCAGCGGATGGTCGCAGAACCGCGGGATCTGGACCCCGATCAGTTCGGCGGCGCGGATGAGCAGGGTGCCGGCCGGGACGCTGACGGTGGTGCCGTCGATGGTGACGGTGACCAGGTCGGCGGGTTGCAGGTCGGCGGAATCGGAACGGACGGTGGCTGTCATGGGGTTACCTCTCCGGCCGCGGTCGGGGCCCAGGCGGTGGCGCGTGCGGGATCGAAGGGGCAACCACCGTGTTCCTGATGGGCGATGTACTCGTCGCGGAAGTACTTCATCGACGACACGATCGGGCTGGCCGCGCCGTCGCCGAGGGCGCAGAACGACTTACCGTTGATGTTGTCGGCGATATCCAGGAGTTTGTCCAGATCGGCGGGGGTACCGAGGCCGGCTTCCAGCCGGGTGAGCAGCTGCACCAGCCAGTACGTGCCCTCCCGGCACGGCGTGCATTTCCCGCACGATTCGTGTGCGTAGAACTCGGTCCAGCGCAGGACGGCTCTTACCACACAGGTGGTGTCGTCGAAGATCTGCAACGCTTTGGTGCCCAGCATCGACCCGTGTGCCATCACATTCTCGTAATCCAATGGCACGTCGAGGTGTTCGGCGGTGAACAAGGGAGTCGACGACCCGCCCGGCGTCCAGAACTTCAGCTGATGACCGGCGCGGACCCCACCCGCGTAGCCGAGCAGTTCGCGCAGTGTCACCCCGAGCGGCGCCTCGTACTGGCCCGGCCGGGTGACGTGCCCGGACAGCGAATACAGCGTGAAACCGGGTGATTTCTCGGTACCCATGGACCGGAACCAGCCGGGACCGTTCCGCAGAATCGGCGGGACGCTGGCGATCGATTCCACATTGTTGACCACGGTCGGGCTGGCATAGAGCCCGGCGACCGCGGGGAACGGTGGCCGTAGCCGCGGCTGTCCGCGCCGGCCCTCCAGCGAATCCAGCAGCGCCGTCTCCTCACCGCAGATATAGGCGCCGGCGCCGGCGTGCACGGTGAGTTCGAGGTCGTACCCCGAGCCGAGGATGTCGTGCCCCAGCAATCCGGCCGCGTACGCCTCGGCCACCGCGGCCTGCAGGCGGCGCAGGACCGGCACCACCTCACCCCGCAGGTAGATGAACGCGTGCGCGGCGCGGATGGCGTAGGCGGCGATGATCACGCCCTCGATCAACGAATGCGGCGAGGCGAGCATGAGCGGGATGTCCTTACAGGTGCCCGGCTCGGACTCGTCGGCATTGACCACCAGATAGTGCGGTTTCATGCTGCCGTCGGGCTCGGGGCCCTGCGGGATGAAACCCCATTTCATCCCGGTCGGGAACCCGGCGCCACCGCGACCTCGCAACCCGGCGTCCTTCACGGTGGCGATGACCTCGTCCGGTGTCATCCCGAACGCGACCGGCAGCGCCTCGTACCCGTGATGGGCGCGGTAGGTGTCCAGAGTCCACGAACGTGGCAGATCCCAATGTTTGCTCAGCACCGGTGTCAACGTCATTGCGCACCGTCCTCGCCGGTTTCCGGAGCCTGCATACCTTGTTCGCGAGCGATATCGAGACCCGCGAGAGTCGGCCCGCCCGGTTCGCCGTCCAGGACGCCGGGCCGGGTGTCCGGGAAACCCGCCAGCACGCGCGCGGTCTCCCGGAAGGTGCACAGCGGCGCACCTCGGGTGGGTGTGACGGGCTGTCCGGCACGCAGTTCGTCGACCAGCGCCTTCGCCGATTCCGGTGTCTGATTGTCGAAGAACTCCCAGTTCACCATGATCACCGGCGCGTAATCACAGGCCGCGTTGCATTCGATGTGTTCGAGGGTCACCGTGCCGTCGGGCGTGGTTTCCCCGTGGGCGATTCCCAGGTGTTCGCGCAGGGTGGCGAGAATGGCGTCGCCGCCGAGTACCGCGCACAAGGTGTTGGTGCAGACACCGACGTGATAGTCGCCGGTGGGGGTTCTGCGGTACATCGAATAGAAGGTGGCGACGGCTGTCACCTCGGCCCCGGTGAGACCCAGCATCTCGGCGCAGAATTCGATCCCGGTGCTGCTCACGTAGCTTTCTTCCGCCTGCACCAGATGCAGCAGCGGTAGCAGCGCCGACCGGGGTTGCGGGTAACGCCCGATGATCTCCTTCGCCTCCGGCTCCAGCCGGGCCCGCACCTCGTCCGGATAGGGCTCCGGCCGCGCACTCAGGCGCAACAAGATCTCAGTCATGAACCCTCCTGGAAGCCGGAAGATGCGGACGGCCGCGGCGCGGGCGTGGGGATCGCCTCATCGGTCCACACCGCCCATCACCGGGTCGATACTGGCCACGGCCGCGATCACATCGGCGACCATGCCGCCCTCACACATCGCGGCCACCGCCTGCAGATTGGTGAACGACGGGTCGCGATAGTGCACGCGATACGGCCGGGTGCCCCCGTCGCTGACCATATGCACCCCGAGTTCACCGCGCGGGGATTCCACCGCTTCGTAGACCTGGCCCGGCGGCACCCGGATACCCTCGGTGACCAGTTTGAAATGGTGGATCAGGCCCTCCATGGAGGTCCCCATGATCTTGCCGATATGCCGCGGCGAGTTGCCCAGGCCGTCCTCGCCGAGCGTCAGATCCGCGGGCCAGGCGATCTTCTTGTCCGACACCATCACCGGGCCCGGGCGCAGCCGGTCCAGGCACTGCTCCACGATCTTCAGCGACTCCTTCATCTCCTCGATCCGGATGAGGTAGCGGCCGTAGCAGTCGCAGGTATCGGTGGTCGGCACCTCGAATTCGTAGTTCTCGTAACCGCAATAAGGCATGGCCTTGCGCAGATCGTGCGGCAGCCCGGTGGACCGCAGCACCGGACCCGTGACCCCGAGGGCGATACATCCGGTGAGGTCCAGGTAGCCGATGTTCTGGGTACGCGCCTTGAAAATCGGATTGTGGGTGAGCAGATGCTCCATATCGCGCAGCCGCTTCGGCATGAGTTCGAGCAGTTCCCGGACCTTGGTGACCCCGTTGTCCGGTAGGTCCTGCGCCAGACCACCGGGCCGGATATAGGCGTGATTCATCCGCAGGCCGGTGATGGCCTCGAAAACATCCAGGATCAGTTCCCGCTCCCGGAAGCCGAACAGCATCGGCGTGAGCGCGCCGAGTTCCATACCTCCCGTGGCCAGCGCCACCAGATGCGAGGAGATCCGGTTGAGCTCCATCAGGAGCACCCGGATCACGGTCGCGCGCTCGGGAATATCCTCGGTGATCCCGAGCAGCCGTTCCACACCGAGACAGAAGGCCGTCTCGTTGAAGAACGGCGACAGATAGTCCATCCGGGTCACGAAGGTGACACCCTGCGCCCAGGCCCGGAACTCGAGGTTCTTCTCGATCCCGGTGTGCAGGTAGCCGATTCCGCAGCGGGCCTCCACCACCGTTTCGCCCTCGATCTCCAGGATGAGGCGCAGCACGCCGTGCGTGGAGGGATGCTGCGGGCCCATATTGACGACGATGCGTTCCTCGCCGGCGCCGCGTAGCGCTTCGGCGACATCGTCCCAATCCTGGCCGGCGACGGTGACCACCTGCCCGGAATCCTGCTCCGCCGCGGGCCGAGCGATACCGGCTCCGGAGTCGTCGTGGTCGGGCTCGCCGGAAAGCCCGGGCCGCGTATCGATTTCACTCATCAGCTGTAGGCCCTCCGCTCATCGGGCGGCGGTATGCGCGCGCCCTTGTATTCGACCGGGATCCCGCCGAGCGGGTAGTCCTTGCGCTGGGGGTGACCGCGCCAGTCGTCGGGCATGGTGATCCGGGTCAGCGAGGGATGCCCGTCGAACCGGATACCGAAGAAGTCGTAGGTTTCCCGTTCGTGCCAATCGCAGGTCGGGTACACGCGGTACAGCGACGGGATATGCGGATCGGCATCCGGCGCGGCCACCTCGAGCCGGACGCGGCGCCCGTGCGTGATCGAGTTCAAGTGGTAGACGGCGTGCAGTTCACGGCCGGTCTCGTCCGGGTAGTGCACACCGCTCACGCCGAGGCACAGTTCGAACCGCAAGGCGGGATCGTCGCGCAGGGCGTGCGCGACCGCCACCAGATGTTCCCGGCGCACATGCAGCGTGAGTTCGCCGCGGTCCACCACCACTTTCTCGATCGCCGCGTCGAACCCGGGGCCGGCGGCGAGCGCGGTGTGCAGCAGTTCGACCACCGTATCGAAGTAGCCGCCATAGGGCGGGGGCGTACCGCCCGGCAGAGCGATCTCGTGGACCAGCCGCCCGTACCCGGAGGTGTCGCCGCTGCCGGCGATACCGAACATCCCCCGGCGCCGGCCGATCACCTCGTCGTGCGGTCCGATCGGCTGTTCGGGCTCCACGGCCCGGCTGTCGGTGGATTCGGGGCGCTCGGTGCTCATCGCAGCAAACCCTCCATCCGGATCGTCGGGGTCGCGGCGAGGGCGGCCTGTTCCGCAGCCCGGATCGCCTCGTCGCGGTTCACCCCCATCGGGGTGTGCTGGATCTTGTCGTGCAACGCGAGAATCGCGTTGAGCAGCATCTCCGGTCGTGGGGGACAGCCCGGCAGGTAGATATCGACCGGGACCACGTGATCCACACCCTGCACGATCGCGTAGTTGTTGAACATCCCGCCCGACGACGCGCACACGCCCATGGCCAGAACCCATTTCGGCTCGGTCATCTGGTCGTAGACCTGCCGCAACACCGGCGCCATCTTCTGGCTCACCCGCCCGGCGACGATCATCAGATCCGCCTGCCGCGGTGAGGCGCGGAACACCTCCATCCCGAAACGCGCCGAATCGAAACGACCGCCACCGGTGGCCATCATCTCGATGGCACAGCAGGCCAGCCCGAAGGTGGCCGGCCACAGCGACCCCTTGCGCATGTATCCCGCCATGGCCTCGACCGTGCTGAGGACGAAACCGCTGGGCAGTTTCTCTTCCAAACCCATATCCGACTACTCCCTGGGGCTTCGGGCCCACGCCGGTGCGTGGGCTGCGGCTGTTCGGAGGTTCGCGGCTCAGTCCCAGCTGAGGCCGCCGCGCCGCCATTCGTAGGCGTAGGCGACCGAGACGTTGACGATGAACAACGCCATCGCGACCAGGCCGAACACCCCGAGCGCATCGATATGGACCGCCCACGGGTAGAGGAACACGATCTCGATATCGAAAATGATGAACAACATCGCGGTGAGGTAGTACTTCACCGGAAAACGTTGCCCGGTAATGCTTCCCGCGCCGCCGGCGACCGCGTGCGGTGTCGGCTCGATACCGCATTCGTAGGCCTGCAGTTTCGCGCGGTTGTAGCGTTTGGGCCCGATGAGGCCGGCAATCAGGACCGAGATGACCGCGAACGCGGCGGCTACCGCGCCGAGGACCAGAATCGGCAGTTCGGTGTTCACGACTGCGCTTCCCCTCCTTGCGAACTCCGGGCCCGGCGGTTGTGCCGCGGGGCCCGCGTACGGGGTCGGGCGGTCGATGGGTACGGCCCGCGCCGCCGGATCATCCCCGGATTTCGCGAATCGGGCTGGGGGAGGATTCGGTGTCGCGGGTTATATGTCATCGCCCGCGCTCATGTGAGCTAAAGCACAGCCTACAACCGTTGCGGCAGGACGAACGCGGATTCAGTGACCCGTTTGATCGAATTCGGGACTGAGATTTATGAGCGAATGAACGTAATCGGCTACCGCCTCCGGGCCTGACGCGCTCGGGCTGTGTTGGTTGCGCCTGAGCGCGGGCGCTGCGTGGTTACGCTTCGCTGCCGCCTCCGGGCCTGACGCGCTCAGGCGGCGGTACGCCGGCGGAGCAGCTCGACCACGATCTCGGTGAGCCGCAGCGGGTCGATCGGGTGGGATGCCACGGCCTCGGCGCGTGACCAGTTCGCCAGCCACGCATCGTCGGCACGGCCGGTGAGCACGACCAGCGGCGGGCAATCGTCGATCTCGTCCTTGAGCTGCTTGGCCACGCCCATCCCACCGACCGGGGCCGATTCGCCGTCGAGAATCGCGAGATCGGCCGCGCCGGCGTCCATGCGCTGCAGCACCACCGGGGCGGTGGCCACCTCGAGGTAGTCGAACGGCGGTAGATCCGGGTGCGGGCGGCGCCCGAGCGCCAGCATCACCTGGCTCCGGGTGTCGGCATCGTTGCTGTAGACCAGGACCCGCAGCACGGCGGGAGGATTCGCATCGGCCACGTCCGCATGGTACGTCCGCCGGCGGGCGATTGGGGGCACCTTGGCCGAGATGGTCCGTCGGCGCTGCCGCTAAGCTGCCGGCGTGACGGACGAGTTGGTCGGCGAACTGATCGATACGGTCGCCTGGGTACTGATCGAGGACGGCCGGATCCTGTGCGCCCGCCCGCGCGGCAAAGCGGTCTTCTATATTCCGGGCGGTAAGCGGGAACCGGGTGAAACCGATGAGCAGACACTGGTCCGCGAGATCACCGAGGAACTCACCGTCACGCTGGTGCCCGCCACCGTCGAGCCGGTGGGTGTGTACGAGGCCGTCGACGGAGCCGCGCGGGTCCGGATGAGCTGCTACCGCGCCGAGTACCGGGGCGAGCTGCGGGCCAGCAGTGAGATCGCCGAACTCGCCTGGTTCGGCTACCGCGAACGCCCACAGGTGCCGCCGGTGGACCAGCTGCTGTTCGACGAACTGCACGCCGCGGGCGCCCTGCGCTGAGAGCCGGCCCGCTGCCGCCGATCGGCGGTCGAGCCGCGACCGATCGTGGCGGAGCCGGTAACCGGCCCCGCCGGGCGGCTCAGCCGGGGTTGGCCGTGAGATCGGGCCGGGTCGCCCGATCGATGAGATGTTCGATCAGGCTGAGCAGCACATTCTTTGCCGAAACCCGGTCCCGCGCATCGCACAGCATCACCGGGATCGACCGGTCGAGATCGAGCGCGTCGCGGACCTCGTCGACGGTGTAGCGCGGCGCACCGTCGAAACAGTTCACCGCCACCAGGAACGGCAGACCGCGCCGCTCGAAATAGTCGATGGCGGCGAACGAATTCCCGAGCCGGCGGGTATCGGCGAGTACCACCGCGCCGAGCGCACCCCGGGCGAGTTCGTCCCACAGGAACCAGAACCGGTCCTGGCCGGGCGTACCGAACAGGTACAGCACCAGATCCTTGTCGATGGTGATGCGGCCGAAGTCCAGGGCCACCGTCGTGGTGGTCTTGGATTCGACACCCGACAGATCGTCGATCCCCGTACTGAGTTCGGTGATCATCTCCTCGGTACGCAGCGGCGGTATCTCACTGATGGAGGCCACCATGGTGGTCTTGCCGACGCCGAAGCCGCCGGCTATGAGGACCTTGACCGACGCGGCCAGGGCCGGCGCCGCGGGGTCGATCCGGGCAGGGTCAAATTTTTCGGATTCCATCCAGTACCGCTCGCAATATGTTGAAGTCGCCGGGACCGGACTCCATCTGCACCGGAGCCCGGAAGATCAGATGGCCGTCACCGATCAGATCTCCGACGAGAATCTTGGTCACCGCCAGCGGCAGTTTCAAGGCGGCTGCCACCTCCGCCACTGTCTGTGGTTCCGTGCACAACTGCACGATATCGAGATATTCGGGTTCGATACGACGCAGCGGCGGGGCACCGCGAGCTCTGACCACGACCGTGAGCATATCCAGGTCGTGTCCGGCGCCGACGGTGCGGCCCCGGGTGATCGCGTACGGCCGCACCAGCGGTCCGGCATCGTCGTCGAACCAGGAATCCCGTGTACCGGTCATAGCCGTATCGCTGTTCTCACGGTTGCTGCGGTCGGTCCCCGGTTCCGCTGCGGGAACTGGTCGAGAGATGGTTGCCGACCCGCTGCACGGTCAGGTTCATCTCGTAGGCCACCATGCCGAGATTGGCGTCGGCCGCGGCCTGTACCGCGATACAGGCGTTGTCGCCGGCCGAGGTCACGAACAGGACGGCGCGATCGAGTTCGATTACCGCCTGCCGCACGCTGCCGCCCTCGAACCGTGCGCCTGCACTGCGCGCCAGGCCGTGCAGGGTCGAGGACATGGCCGCGAAATGCTCGGCCTCGGTGCGGTCCATTTTGGAGGAGTGGCCGAGCAGCATGCCGTCGGTGGACAGTACGACCGCCAGCCGGACCCCCGCGAGTCGATCGACGAGGTCGTCGAGCAGCCAGTTCAGGTCACCTTGAGTGGAAGTGGACACTTAGCCTTCCTGTTCATCCGGGGATGCGCCGTCCGGCGCCGGGCCGGCGGCGCCGGAATCCACGGCGGGCAAAGGCTTGCGGCCCTGCCGGGTGCCGTTCTCGATCGCCGCCATCAGGTCTCGGGCCTGTTCGGCCGAGCGCGGCCGCGCCGTTGCGGCCTGCTGGGCGCCCGAAACTTCCGGTCGCGGTGCGACTTTAGCCTGCCTGGAGCGGCGTGGTAAAGCCGGACGACCGTCGGGCAGTATGTCCGGTTCCGCCGGAGCGGCATCGGCCTCCGCCGCGCGGGCCGGCGCCGGGGTATCCGCCGGGGCCGGATCCGGGCCCGCGGGGCCGGACCGTGCCGGGTCCGGCGGTGCGCTGCCGGGCGCGCGCTCCTCGACGAGGGTCGCCGCGGCGAACGAGGCGGCGGCGTTGGCGGCGCGTTCCTCCGGTGCCGGCGCGGGCAGGGCCGGACGCGACAACCCCGGCAGCGGCGCGGTTTCCTCCGCGGGGTCGGTGAGCAGCATCGACGGGATGATGACCACGGCGCGGACACCGCCGTATTCCGATTCCCACAACCGCACCGAGATCCCGTGCCGCGCGGCGAGCTGGGCGACCACGAAGATCCCCAGGCGCGAATCACTCTGCAGCGAGGCGACCTCGAAATTCGGCGGGTTCTGCAGGATGTCGTTGAGCCGCTCCCGGCTGTCGGCGGTGATTCCCATCCCTTGATCGGTGATCTCCACGGCCACCCCCTTGCCGATCACCGAGCCGGTGACCTGCACCCGCGACTGCGGCGGCGAGAACGAGGTCGCGTTGTCGACCAGTTCGGCGAGCAGGTGGATGAGATCGCCGACCGCGGTTCCGGCCACCCGCACATCGGGTAGCCGGGCCAGCCGCACGCGGGGATAGTCCTGGGTTTCGCCGACCGCGCTGCGCACCAGATCCACCAGGGGCACCGGGGCGCGCCACTGGCGGCCCGGTTTCCCGCCGCCGAGCACGATCAGGTTCTCGGCGTTGCGGCGTTCGCGGGTGGCGAGATGGTCGAGCTTGAAGAGGACGTCCAGCATGGCCGGGTCCTCTTCGCGCCGTTCGGCCTCGTCCAGGATCTCCAGCTGTTTGTGCACCACGATCTGGCTGCGGTGGGCGATGTTGAGGAAGATCGATTTGACGCCTTCCTGCGTGCGCGCCTCGGTGACGGCGGCCGTGACGGCCACCGCGTGCGCGTGTTCGAACGCTGTCGCCACCGCGCCGAGTTCGTCGTGCCCGAAATCGAGTTTCGCCGCGGCCTCGGATTCGTCGATCGCCTCCCCGGCGCGGAGCCGCTCGAGCATATCCGGTAGCCGTTCGTCGGCCAGCGCCAGCGTATGGTCGCGCAATCGCACCAGCCGGTGGATGAAGCGGTTCGCCAGCACCAGCGAGATACCGAATCCCGCCGCGGAGATCACCAGCACGGCGAGCCCGATCAGCAGCGACTGGGTAGTGGTGCGGGCGGCGGCGTCCAGCGAGGCCTGCTGCATGATCGCGTTCTGGTCGTCCCACGTTTCCAGCAGTTCGTGGCTCACGTGATCGGCTGCGGCCTGCCAGGCGGCGAGCTGCGCCGGTGGCAGGCCCGCGGCGCTCGCCTCGGTGTCGCCGGGGGCGAGGCTACGGGCCAGGAGAGTCTCTTCGGTACGACCGAGCAGCTGCCACTGCGGGCTGCTGATCAGATTGTTCAGCCGCTCGCCGAGCGTGGGCTCGAGTTCGGCGGCCAACAGGGCCGTTTCGCTGTGGTAGAAGCCGGTCCGCTGGAGGAATTCTTCCGGCAGCGCGACCGGCTTCCCGTTGCGGAGAGCGGCCCCGGCCAGCGCATGGCTGCGCGCGGCCGCCTCCAGGGTGTGCATGATCCGGGTGGCGCGGGCCAGCTCCGTGGCCGAGTCCGCGTCGGGCGCGAAGGATTGCGACATCTGGGCACCGACCGCGAGGGCATCGAGCAGCCGGGCGTAGAAGGTGTACGCGTCGCCGGCGGAGACCGCGCGGGCATCGACCGCGACGCGAATATTGTTCAGTTGCTGAACCAGGGTGGCGAACGACCCGACATCGTCGCCGATCTCGTCGGGTTGCAGCTCACGCAAGCGCTGCGAGGCGGTCAGCAGATCGCGTAGCGCCTGTTCGCTGTTGGGCCGTACCGCGGCCAGCGCATCGGCGGCTGCCGGGTCGCCGGACAGATAGGACAGGGTGAGCCGCCGCTCGTTCTGGACGATCTCGTAGACGGCCCGGGTGGGGCCGGAAGCGGCGCGCATCGCCTCGGTCACCTGGCGGTCGTGCTGGCCCTGGTCGATCAGATAGCCTGTCGCACCCACGCCGACCACCAACAGGGTGAGGCTCGGAATGAGCGCGATCGCCAGGATCCGGGCGCGGACACCGAGCCTCGCTCTGAACATCGCCACAAAATAACCTTTCGACCCGCTTCCGGCACATCGAATCCCATTGAACAGGACTCCGTTCGACACCGCGACCGGCGGACGCGGCCGGCGGACACGCACACCGCGGGCCACCGGGTGGGTAGATTCGTCTGCACTCGTGGATTACCGACTTGGCAGGAGGCGCCGATGCCCGTCCCGGATAGCGCGGTCTTCGACCGCCTGAGCGCCCTGGCCGCGATCGATGACGCCGGATCTCGGTCGCAGCGCACGATCGACGAGGTCTTCACGGGCGCCCCGCTCGGTTCCGTGCCCGTGGGGACGGCCGAGGATGTGACGGCGGCCGTCGCGCGGGCGCGGGCCGCGCAACCGCACTGGGCGGCGCTCCCGGCCGCCGAACGTGCCCGGGTGCTGCACCGTTTCCGGGATGCGGTCGTCACGCAGCGGGCCGCGCTGATGGATGTGATCCAGGCCGAGACCGGGAAGGCCCGGTGGGCGGCGCAGGAAGAAGTGATGGGGCTGATGTTCGCGGCCCGCTACTTCGCACGGGTGGCACCCGGCCTGCTGGACGAACAGCGCGTACCCGGTGCCTTCCCGATCCTGAATCGCGCCCGGGTGGGTGCCCGGCCGCGCGGGGTGGTCGCGGTGATCGCGCCGTGGAACTATCCGCTGGTGCTTTCGCTCGGCGATGCGATTCCCGCACTGCTGGCCGGTAACGCCGTCGTCCTGAAACCGGACAGCCGGACACCGTTCTCCGCGCTCGCGGGCGCCGAACTGCTGTATCGCGCCGGGCTGCCGCGTGATCTGCTCGCCGTCGTGCCGGGCCCCGGGCCGGTGGTCGGCGAAGCGATGGTCGAGGCCTGCGACTATCTGATGTTCACCGGCTCCACCCAGACCGGCCGCGCCCTCGCGCAGCGGTGCGGTGCGCGGCTGATCGGGTTCTCCGCCGAACTGGGCGGTAAGAATCCGATGATCGTCACCGCGGGTGCGAACCTCGCCCGCGCCGCGCGGGCGGCGGTGCGGGCATGTTTCTCCAACGCCGGGCAGCTGTGCATCTCCATCGAGCGGATCTATGTGGAACGTGCGGTGGCCGGCGAGTTCACCGAGAAGTTCGTCGCGGCCGTCGAGGCGGCGAAACTGGGCGCTGCCTACGACAATTCGGCCGAAATCGGTTCGCTGATCTCACCGGCGCAACTGGAAACCGTCACCGAGCATCTCGCCGACGCCACCGCGCAGGGCGCCCGGGTGCTCACCGGCGGTAACCCCCGGCCCGATATCAGTCCGCTCTTCTTCGAACCGACCGTGCTCACCGGCGTCACCGACGAGATGATCTGCGGCCGCAACGAAACGTTCGGTCCGCTGGTCGCCGTGTATCCCGTCGATTCCGTGGACGCGGCGGTCACCGCGGCCAACGATACCGAGTACGGCCTGAACGCCAGCGTATGGGCGGCGACGGCGGCAGAGGGGGAGCGGATCGCCCGCCGGCTGCGCACGGGCACCGTCTGCGTGAACGAAGGGTATGCCCCGGCCTGGGGCAGTACTGCCGCGCCCATGGGCGGTATGGGTGCCTCCGGAGTGGGCCGCCGGCACGGCCCCGAAGGACTGCTGAAATTCACCGAACCCCAGTCGGTGGTGACGACCCGGTACCTGAACCTGGACCCGCCACCGATGATTCCGCCGGAGCTGTGGCAACGCGTTCTGATGACCATCGCGCGCGGGTTGAAGTTCGTGCCCGGGCGGTGAACGCACGGGCAGGTATCAGCCCCGGCCGCGTTTACGGGCGGCCAGCGCGGCGGACTCGGCCGCGCTGAGCCGGCGGGTGCGTAACAGGAAGACCGCCGGCTCCGCCGGCTGTTCGCCGCCGTCCGGTACCGGACCGGCGTCGGCGGGGACGTCCACGGTCAGGTGGTCGCATTCGAAACGCGTGTAGGCCTGCGCGCTCATCCAGAGCTCGGTATGCCAGGCCAGGCGTCCGAACAGGGTATCGCCTTCGGCGGCCCGGAAATCGCGGATGGGCAACCACCGCGGTGCCGGTTCACCGGCGTCGTCGTGGGACAGGTAGAGCAGGATGGGGCCGTGTTGTTCGATCAGCTCGCGTAATGCGTTGCGGGCGCGGTCGGTCACCGCGACCCGATCGCTGCGATAGGCCATCAGGAACTCCGTGCCGTGCCGCGGTACCGCGGGGCGACCGTACCGATCGGATGAAACATTTCGCTCCTCGCACATAGTTTCCGGCGCCGGCCCCGGCCGGGCGCACCGATTCCGGCTTGCCGCAGCCCGGTATCCGGATCGCTTTTTCGCCAGCACTTTTGCGAACACATTCTTGCGTATCGCGCTCGCCGGGACGAGGGGGCGTCTATGGACCGGCGAAAATGATTGTGGTATAGGGCAAATCGCGAAGCCGGGACGGAACCCGTGCCCGCGACCACCGCCGGACAGTCGCGGAACCCGCTATTTCCGGATGAAGATACCGGCCAGATCGGCCCGTTCGATGGGAGTGTCCGCGTTGGCTTGGACGGCGCACAGGCCGTCGACGGCGGCCATGGACAGGTCCACATTCGTGCCGGTCGGTTGCTGCCCGTGCTGTTCCTCGAGGAATTTGGTGATGGTGATCCGTTTGGTTTCCTGATCCTGCCCGACGTACTCGCGGCACGGTGTGTCGCCGCCCTTGTTCATCGCTTCCTCGATCTCGGCGCAACCGGCCAGCACGAGCGCGGTGGCCGCGATCATCAGGCCGAACCGGGCTTTCGTGGCGTTCATCGACAATCCTCCTGGTGGCTCGGACGGGCGCCGCGCCTGTCCGGGACATACCCACCCTATGTCCGATGACGCGCCGCGGGACACGCGGTGTAACCGGCCCGGTGACGGTATGCAGGAAGGATGAGTTCACCGCGGGAATTCCGGTTCGGCGTGAATATGGGTGTTCCGCAGGCGCGCGACGAATGGGTGCGCAAATGCCGGCGGGCCGAAGCGCTCGGCTACGACGTCATCGGCGTCGCCGATCACCTCGGTCTCGCGCCCCCGTTCCCGGCGCTGGTGCTGGCCGCCGAGAACACCGAGCGAGTCCGGCTGAACACCTTCGTCCTGAACGCGCCCTTCTACAACCCCGTCCTGCTGGCCAGGGAGGTCGCCGGAACCGACCGGTTCGTCGAGGGCCGGCTGGAACTGGGCCTGGGCGCGGGCTACGTACGCGACGAATTCGATACCGCGGGCATACCGTTCGGGACCGGTGCGAGCCGGGTCGGCCGGCTCGAACAGACGATACGAACCCTGCGCGAGCTGTTCGCCGACCCCGGATACCAGCCGCGGCCGGCCCGGCCCGGCGGCCCGCCGCTGCTCATCGGCGGCTGGGGTGACCGGCTGCTGACTCTTGCCGCCCGCTACGCCTCCGTGGTGGCGCTGACGGGAGCCGCGACCACGGCTGCCGGCCCGCTACGACTGGCCGGTCTCGCCGAGATCGACGAGCGCGTCCGGTTCGTCCGGGCGGCGCTGGGGGAACGCGCCCCTGACGTCGAGCTGAACATCATGGCCCAGACCGTGGCGCCGGCCGCGCGCCGCGCCGAGATCCTGGATAAATACAGTTCGGCGCTGGAACCCGAGGTGCTCGCCGAAGTGGACGAGCTGCCCACTGTGCTCATCGGCAGCCCGCGGGAGCTCGCCGACCGCCTGCGGGCGAACCGGGAAAGGTTCGGGTTCGGCTATATCACGGTGCTGGAACCGGATCTGGAGGCCTTCGCCGAGGTCATCGCCGAACTACGGTGAGCCGCCGGCCACGCCGCGAGCTCCCGGCGGGGTCCCTGCGGCGAGGAACCCGTCCAGTCCGCCCAGCACCGAATCCACCAGGGCGGCCGGGGATGCGCCGAGGATGTCCGCGCGCTTGTCGAGATGCCCGTCGAGCCACAGGGAGGCGAGCCCGTGTCCCAGTGCCCAGACCGTGAGGACTGTCGTCTCGGCCCGGTCGGGGGAGAGCTCGCCGGCGGCCACGCAGTCGCCCACCGCCTCGGCGAGCACACCGAACGCGGCCTCACCGGCCGCCCGGGCGTCCGGGTGTTTCTCGGGTTGTGACAGTTCGGGGCGGAACATCAGGCGGAAGTACGCCGGCTTGTCGCGGGCGAACCGGATATAGCTCTGCTCCAGCGCGAGGAGTGCGGCCGTCGGTGAATCCGCGGTGGTACGCGCTTCGGTGAGCCGCTCCGCGAGCAACCGGAAGCCCTGGGTGACCAGATCCGCCAGTAACGCGGCACGGTCGGGAAAGTGGTGGTAGGGAGCCCCGGAACTGACACCGGCTTCCCGGGCGACCCGGCGCAGGCTGACGGCCGCGATTCCTTCGGTCTCGATCAGCCGCAGGCACGCGGTGAGCAGGGCGTCGCGGAGCGCGCCGTGATGGTAGGAGGTCCGGGGCACGTACTGAGGGTAGGTGAGTGCCCGCGGTGGCAGGAATTCGGTCTGGACAGGGAATCTATGCGGTGCTTAGATAATCTGAGCGGCGTTCAGACGGATGTCGAACCGATCCGGGTAGGTGGATATGAACACACGAGTACTGGTCACCGGCGCGACGGGATTCGTTGCCGGGCACGTCATCGTCGAACTGCTCGCGCACGGCTATGCCGTGCGTGCGACGGTGCGCGATCTCGCCGAGACGAAGAAGCGGGCGCATCTCGCCGATCACGCCGCGCGCACCGGGGCGGACCTGGATTTCGTCGCCGCCGATCTGACCCGCGACGACGGCTGGGCCGCCGCCGTCGCGGGCTGCGCGAAGGTGCTGCACGTCGCCTCGCCCTTTCCGGCCACGCCACCGGCGGATGAGGACGAGTTGATCCGGACCGCGGTCGACGGCACGCTGCGAGTGTTGCGGGCCTGCGCCGACGAGCCCGGCGTGGGGCGGGTCGTGGTGACCTCCTCGCTCGCCGCCATCGCGCACGGGCACCGCGACGATGCCGTCCGCACCGAAGCCGACTGGACCGTCGTCGAGCGCAGCCCGGCGTATCAGCGCAGCAAGACGCTGGCGGAACGGGCCGCGTGGGAGTTCGCCGGCGCGCTGCCGGCGGCCCGTGGGCTCGAACTCGTGGTGGTGAACCCGGGGATGGTGCTCGGTCCACTGCTGTCCCCGGAGCTGAGTACCTCGCACGAACCGGTGCGGCGGTTGCTGTCCGGAGCGGCGCCCGGAGTGCCGCGGGTGGGGTGGTCGACCGTGGATGTGCGGGACCTCGCCGTGGCACACCGGCTCGCGCTGGAGAAGCCGCAGGCGGCCGGTAAGCGATTCCTCTGCGCGGGTTCGCATCTGTGGATGGGCGAGATGGCCGAAGTGCTGGCCGCGGAGTACGGTCCGCAGGGTTTCCGGGTCCCGACCCGGCCGCTACCCGATTGGCTGGTCCGTGCCGTGGCGCTCTTCGACCGGGGTATCCGGCTTACGGTCCCGACGCTGGGGCGAATCGAACGGGTGAGCGCCGAGCGTGCCCGGCGTGAGCTGGGGTGGTCCATGCGGCCGGTCGAGGAAACCATCCGCGATACCGCCGAGAGTTTGCTGCGCCAGGGTGTGGTGGTGCGGCCGGACGGCCCGGCGGCGAAGGCGTCCGGTCGCGTCGTGCCCGCGCGCGCGTGAATTCGAGGAGGTCGCCGTGCTCGTGGCATCGGTGGTGGTAGCCCTCGGCGCCCTCGTGCGCCGGATTCGTGTGGGACGGGGCCGCGGTTCGGAACGGAAGCGGACGGCCGGCGTTCGTGCGGCGGGCCACGCGGACCGGTTGCGGCGCGGGGTGGCGGCGCTGGCGGGCCTGATCACGGTGGGGGCCGGGGCGGCTCTGTTCGCCGTGGCCTTCTGCTGATCGGGCCCGCGTTTCCGGTTCGCGGTCCTCGAATTGCGACCGGAAGCCCTTGGGCTGCGGGGGAATTCGTCCGCCGGTTCATTCGTAATAGTCACCGTGGAGAATTGAGGTATATATCACGCTGCCCAGGTCGTGCGGCCGGCCCGCCTCCGTCGGCGCGGGCGTCAGTATCGGGTACTCTAAGTTACATATAAAGGTGTCTGTCATGATCGACGACGACCCCGGCACGAAACAGACGAGGAACGCAATGACGCGGCATATCGACGTACTGATCATCGGTGCCGGGCTGTCCGGTATCGACGTGGCCTGCCATCTGGAGAAGGAGAACACCGGACGCAGCTACGCGATCCTGGAACGGCGGACGGCGATCGGCGGGACCTGGGACCTCTTCCGGTATCCGGGCATCCGGTCCGACTCCGATATGTACTCCTTCGGCTACGGCTTCCGGCCCTGGCGCGGCACGAAAATGCTGGCCGACGGTGCCGGTATCCGCCGGTACATCGAAGAGACCGCCGACGAATACGGCGTCACCCCGCATATCCGGTTCGGGCGCAAGGTCGTCTCGGCGAGCTGGTCGAGTGCCGACAACCTGTGGACCGTCCGGGTCGTCGAGGAGGCGACCGGGGCCGAGGAAATCTGGACCAGCAGTTTCCTCGTCGGCTGCACCGGCTACTACGACTACGACAACGGCTACCGGCCGTTGTTCCCGGGGGAAGAGAACTTCACCGGGCAGATCGTGCATCCGCAGCACTGGCCCGAGGATCTCGACTACCGCGGGAAGAAGGTCGTGGTGATCGGCAGCGGCGCCACCGCCATCACGCTGGTGCCGTCCATGGTCGGCGATGCCGCACATGTCACGATGCTGCAGCGGTCGCCGACGTATATCGCCTCGATTCCGGCCGAGGACCCGGTCGCGGTCGGGTTGACGAAGGTCAAATCCCCGGCCGGACTCACCTATCAGGTCGGCCGGGCCCGCAATATCGCCGTCCAGCAGGCCAGCTACCAGTTGTCGCGCAGACAACCGGCGCTGGCGCGGAAACTGTTCCTGAACTGGGTGCGGCTGGCGGTCGGCCCGGATATCGAGATGCGGCATTTCAGCCCGCAGTACGCGCCGTGGGATCAACGGCTGTGTGTGGTCCCGGACGGTGACCTGTTCAAAGCGCTGCGCCGCGGGCGGGCCTCGATCGTCACCGACACCATCGACACCTTCACCGAGAACGGAATCCGCGTCTCCTCCGGCGAGGAGATCGAGGCCGATATCGTCGTCACCGCCACCGGGCTGCGCATCCAGATCCTGGGTGGTGCCGCCCTGGAGGTGGACGGTGAGCCGGTGGTGACGCGCGACCGGGTCATGTACAAGGGCTCGCTGCTCGACGGTGTCCCGAACGCGCTGATGGTGCTGGGATACACCAACGCCTCCTGGACCCTGAAGGCCGATCTGGCCGCGGAGTATTTCTGCAAGGTGCTCAACCGGATGCGGGACCGCGGCTACACGCGGTTCGAGGTGAACGCCCGCGACGACGACCGTTCCGACGTCTCGGTGATGGGCGGGGCACTCAGTTCCGGCTATATCCAGCGTGGCGACGCGGTGATGCCGCGCCAGGGCACCGGCGGACCCTGGAAAGTGGTCAACAGCTACTTCCGGGACCGCGCCTACCTGCGCAAGAGCCCGATCGAGGACGGCATCCTGACCTTCACCGACGGTGCCGGCCGGCGGACCACGGGTTCCCATACTCCGGCCCGCGGGGCCGTGAGCCGGCTCCCGCTGATCGGATCGCGTCCGGCCTGACCGGACCCGGATTCGATTGCCGCGCACCGCCCTCGTGGGCGTCCGGTCCACTCGGCCGGCGATCCCGGGCGGTACCCGCCGCTGTCCACCGGAGCAGCCGCGTTGGGGCAGGCACCGCATCCTGTCCGCAAGGACCGTCGGATTGGGGATGCGCCCGGCGGTGCTGTTATTCCCGCCCGGTCGATATCGGCATGCTCTTGCCCGATTGGGCCGGTGCGTGGGTTCCACGCGCGGGCCGGTCAGCGTAGCGCCGGTGGGCCGGGCACTCGGGCGATGGCGGTGCTACCGCGGGGATCGGCCGCCGACTGGGTAAGTTGATCCTATGACCGAGCGGTTGGTGATCGTCGGCGGCGATGCGGCCGGTATGTCGGCGGCCGCGCAGGCCCGCCGGTACCGGGATGCCGAGGACCTCGAGATCGTGGTCTTCGAACGCGGGCATTTCACCTCGTACTCGGCCTGCGGAATCCCGTACTGGGTCGGTGGCCAGGTGCAGGACCGTGATCAGTTGATCGCGCGCACACCGGCCGAACACCGGGCACGGGCGATCGATGTGCGCTTGCGCAGCGAAGTCGTCGAACTCGATATCGCCGGCGCCCGGGTGCGCAGCCGCGATCTCGCGACCGGCGCCGAAACCTGGACCGGCTACGACGAACTCGTCCTCGCCACCGGCGCGCGCCCGATCCGGCCGCGGTTGCCCGGTATCGACGCGCCGGGCGTGCACGGGGTGCAGACCCTCGACGACGGCGAGACACTCATCGCGACGCTGGCCGCCACCACCGGCCGGCGTGCCGTGGTGGTCGGCGCGGGCTATATCGGGGTGGAGATGGCGGAGGCCCTGATCCGCCGCGGGTTCGACGTCACCGTTGTGCACCGCGGCACGGAACCGATGTCGACGCTGGACTCCGATATGGGTGCCCTGGTACGGGCGGCGCTGAGCGGCCTGGACGTCAGGGTGGCCGGCGAGAGCGAGGTCACCGCCATCCGGACCGGCCGCGACGGCCGGGTGCGCGCCGTGGTGGCCGGTGACAGCGAGTACCCGGCGGATGTGGTGGTGCTGGGGATCGGGGTCACGCCGGAAACCGATCTCGCCCGTGCCGCGGGGCTACCGATCGGCGAACACGGTGGGCTGCTGACCGATTCGGCCCTGCGAGTCGAGGGGCACCACAACATCTGGGCCGGCGGCGACTGTGTGGAGGTGCTCGACCTCGTCTCCGGTATGCGCCGCCATATCGCGCTCGGTACCCACGCCAACAAGCACGGCCAGATCATCGGCGCCAATATCGGTGGCGGTTATGCGACCTTCCCCGGGGTGGTGGGTACCGCTGTCAGCAAGGTGTGTGATCTGGAGGTGGCGCGCACGGGGTTGCGGGAGAAGGACGCCCGGGCAGCGGGCCTGCAGTACGTCACCGCGACCATCGAATCCACCAGCCGCGCCGGGTATTACCCGGACCCGGCGCCGATGACGGTCAAGATGCTGGCCGAACGGCTCACCGGGCGGTTGCTCGGCGTGCAGATCGTGGGTCGCGAAGGCGCCGGTAAACGGGTCGATATCGCGGCGGTCGCGCTGACCGCGGGAATGACGGTGGCGCAGATGACCACACTGGATCTCGGTTATGCGCCGCCGTTCTCGCCGGTCTGGGATCCGGTGCTGGTGGCGGCGCGTAAAGCCGTGCGGGCCGTGGGGGAGCGCGGATGATCATGCTCGCCGGGCCACCGCGTACTATCCTCGATCGTCAGTACGGAACGGGTCGAACGAAGGGGGGCGGTGTGCGGGCTCGCGATATCCGGGTCGGGGGGCGCCGGAAACAACTCGTGATCGCGGCGGCCGGATGAACCGGGAAGCGAATGCCGGGGGCGGCGAACAAGGCGACATTCTCGACGCGGTGACCGAACCCATGCCGGCGATCCGGGACACCCTCGACACCCGCCGCCGCGCCGCGGCTCAGGAACACACCGTGCCGCGCCGCTCCGTGGCGGCGGGTATCCACCGGGTGGCGCTGCCGGACGACGGACTCGCGGAAGTGGTCTGTGTGCACTGCGGCACCCAGGGGCGCGGCCCGCGGTGCCCGGTCTGCGATCACCCGCATCGGCTCCAGGACCGGTTCGAGGCCGACCTCGGCGTCGCCGGCCTGGTGACCGATCGCGGAGTCCTGCATGCCCGCAACGAGGACGCGGTGGCCGCCGCTGTGGTTCCCGACGACAGCGGGCAGCCGGAGACCATCGTGCTGGTGGTCTGCGACGGCGTCTCCTCCTCACCGGATCCGCAGGCCGCCTCCGGGACCGCCGTCCGGACCGGTGTCGATGCCTGTCTGGCGGCGCTGGCCGACGACCGGACCGCCGAGGAAGCGACGGCCGCGGGGATGGCTGCCGCATCCGAGGCCGTGCGTAATCTCGTCGGCCCGGACGGGGACGCGCCGTCGTGCACCTACGTCTCCGCCATCGTCCGCACCGAGGACTGCGGCCGGGTCTCGGTCACCGTGTCGAATATCGGCGACAGCCGCGCCTACTGGCTGGCCGCAGGCGAGGCCGCGGTCGAACAGCCCGCCCGCCCCGGGCACCCCGGTCCGCTGACCGGTCCGCAGAAGCTCACGGTGGACGATTCATGGGCGCAGACGCTCATCGAAGCCGGCGCGATGGACGAGCGCAGCGCTATGGCCGACCCCCGCGCGCACACCCTGATGCGCTGGCTGGGTGCGGACGCCGGGCAGCAGCCCTGGTCGGGGGACAGTATCCGCACCTATTTCGTGGAAGGCCCGGGTGCTCTGCTGCTGTGCACCGACGGCCTCTGGAACTACCTGCCGGGCCCGGTCGAGCTGGCGCAGCGCGCGCTCGGGGTGCCCACCACGGAGGGCGCACGGGCGCTCGTGGATTACGCGGTGGTCTGCGGCGGCAGCGACAACATCACGGTGGCCCTGGCGCCGATTTCCGGCGGTAGATGACCTTTTCCCGAACCCGCTAATTCCGGGCAACCGGGCCGGCCGTGAACTGGGGCCGGTGGGACGGTGCGGACACGCGGACATCTGCGTGTCCGCTGTGTTTGCAAAAGTGCGAAGCCGGGTACAAGTCCGGAAAGCCGGTGTGGCCACCAGGGCCGCACAGGGTGAGCACGTACGCACCTACCGCAAGGAGGTTCGTCATGAAGGGTGGCCTTTCCGCCGCTCCCGGAACAACCATGGTCACCACGAATCATGAGGTCATCCGCCAGTGGGCCCAGCGGCGCGGTGCAAACCCGGCGACCACGCCCGGTAGTGAGTACAACGGCGAAGTGGGCGTCCTGCGCCTCGACTTCCCGCACTACGGTGGGGCCGTCCTGCAGCCGGTCAGTTGGTCCGACTGGTTCGCAACCTTCGACGCGCGCAAACTGAGCTTCCGGTACCAGGAACTCCGTGCGGATGGCACCCCGAGCAATTTCTTCCGCCTGGAGCATGCGCGCGAAATTTGACAGTGAGTCATTTCACTCCGGGGGTTTACTTTGCGGGCGATCCGGCTATCCGTATAGCCGGAAGGTTGCTCGAGAAAACTGAGTAGCGGGCTGTCGCGTCGGTTTGGGGATGCGAAACCCGCGCCGCGGCACGCCACGTGCGTCTGCAAGGGATTGAAAATTGAGCGCGAACCTGATGATCGTGGAAGACGACGACCGGGTCCGGGGTGCTTTACGCCTGGCCATGGAGGACGAGGGCTACGACGTCGCGGAGGCCGAGGAAGCCGAGGCCGCGCTCAGCCATCTGCGGACGATCGGCGTGCCCGATGTGATGATCGTCGATCTGATGCTCGGCGGGATGGACGGGTTCACCTGTATCCGGGAGATCCGCCGCGACCACGACGTGCCCATCATCGTGGTGAGCGCTCGAGACGATACCCATGACGTGGTGGCCGCCCTGGAAGCCGGCGCCGACGATTTCGTCACCAAACCGTTCGAGATCAAGGAGATCACCGCGCGGATGCGTGCCCTGCGCCGGCGGGCACGGCTGGTGGTCGAACGGGAGGCGCCCATCGAGGTGGTCCTGGACGCAGACCCGGCCGCCCCGCTGATCCTGTCGCCGGAGGGTGGCGCGGTCCGCCGCGGCGACAAAGAAATCAACCTCACCATCACCGAATTCCGGCTGCTGTGCGAACTGGCCGATGCGCCGGGCCGGGTCCTGAGCCGCGACGTGTTGCTGGAGCGCGTGTGGGACCGCGGTTTCTTCGGTGACGAACGCATTGTGGACGTCCATATGCGCAGGTTGCGCACCAAAATCGAGCGCGACCCCTCCGATCCGCAAATCGTGGTCACCGTCCGTGGCCTCGGTTACCGGCTGGACGTACAGCGCTGAACGATGGTCACCGTAGCGAGCACGGCACGGGTCGAACCCGATCCGGGGCATTGGAGCCTGCGTAGCCGGGTGACGACCGCATTTGCGGCGTCCTCCGGGCTGATGGCGCTGGTACTCGTCCTGGCGGTCTTCGCCGTGGTCGGTGATGAGAACCGCACCTTCGGCGAACGGCTGCACAATCGGCCGGCCCTGCTGGCCGGTTGCGCGCTGGCCGCGGCCCTCGTCGGTGCCGCGGTGGGGGTGTGGGTGAGCCGGCGGATGCTCAAACCGCTGCGTGATGTCGCCGAGGCGGCTGCCCGCATCGCCTCGGGCGAACTCGAGACCCGGCTGCCGGACAGCAACGACCAGGATCTCGCCAGCACGGTCGCCTCCTTCAACCGGATGGTCGATTCCCTGCAGCGCCGGATCGAACGCGAACACCGGCTCTTCGGCGATGTGAGCCACGAATTGCGCACTCCACTCACCACCCTGACCACCGCGGTAGGGGTCCTGGAACGTTGCCGTGACGAGCTTCCGCCGCGGTCGTGCCAGGCGCTGGATCTGGTGAGTGCCGAAGTGGAACATCTGCGCCGGCTGCTCGACGATCTACTCGCCCTGGCCCGCGTGGAGGCGGGTATGCATCACGGTGATGCGGATCCCGTTTCGGTGGGAGATCTGCTGGTCCACACCTTGCGGGACAGTCACCGGCCGGCCGAGCTGCTCACAGTCGCGGACACCGTCACCGTGCTGGGCCGTAAACTGGAACTGGAACGCGCTCTGCTGAACGTGCTGAAAAATGCCGATCGGCACGGCGGAGGCGCCGTGGCCGTGACAGTGCGGCGGGACGGGGACGAGGCGGTCATCGAGGTCGATGACGCCGGTCCCGGAGTCGCGCCGGCCGACCGTGACCGAATTTTCGAACGCTTCGCGACTTCCCGCAGCGGCCGCCGCTCCGCCACCGGCGGGACCGGTATCGGTCTGGCGCTCGTCGCCGAGACCGTGGCCACGCACCGCGGCCGGGTCGAATGTACGGAACGCCCCGGTGGGGGCGCCCGTTTCGTCATCCGGCTTCCTGCCATCGATCGAGAGGGGCGTCATCAGCCTGTAACACAACCGTAAAGAACTCGACCGGGCTACCTCAAAGTTGATTCGTAAGCCTGGGAAAGTACTGCAAGCAGACATCGGAGTTGTATGTCTTTACATACTGAGTCAAAGCAGATCGCCGGCTCGACCGGCACGCAGACCGCCGGTTCGACCGGCACGCAGACCACCGGTACCGGCTCGACCGGTTCGCCCGCCGCAACCGATGCGGAGCCCGCCAGTACCGGCGTGACGCTGCGCGCACCGCGGATCACGGACGCCGCGCGATTGTGGCAGATCGCGGACGAGTCGCAGGTCTTGGACGTCAATTCGAGCTATGCCTATCTTCTGTGGTGCCGTGATTTCGCCGCCACCTCGGTGGTCGCGGAGAGCGACGGCCGCGTCGTCGGTTTCGTCACCGGCTACCTGAGACCCGATGCGCCCGGCACCCTGTTCGTCTGGCAGGTGGCCGTGGACGCCGATCAGCGTGGCCGTGGAACCGGGGTCGCCATGCTGGATTGGCTGGTCGCCACCGTTACCGCCCCCGGCCACCCGGCCGGCGGTGCCGTGAACGCGCTGGAGACCACCGTATCCCCGGACAATCCCGCCTCGATTGCCATGTTCGCCTCGCTGGCCCGCCGCCGCGGCGCCGAAATGGTGCGCAGCGCACTGTTCGAACCGGATGTTTTCCCGGACAGTCACGCCGCCGAGGACCTCTACACCATCTCCCCGATCGCCCGTAAAAACGAAAGGGATCACTGATGATTACCCCTGAAACGACGATCTTCGACGACCTGGAATCCAATGTCCGCGGCTACTGCCGTTCCTGGCCCACGGTTTTCGAGACCGCGCAGGGTTCCTGGCTGCGCGACGAGAACGGCCGGGATTTCCTCGATTTCTTCGCCGGCGCGGGCGCATTGAACTACGGCCACAACAATCCGCTGCTGAAATCGGCGCTGATCGATTATCTCGCCGGTGACGGCATCACCCACGGCCTGGATATGTCCACGGTCGCCAAGCGGCAACTGCTGGAAACCGTGCGCGATACGCTGCTGGCGCCGCGGGGCCTGGACTACAAGGTGCAGTTCCCCGGACCGACCGGCGCCAACGCCGTGGAAGCCGCGCTGAAGCTGGCCCGTAAGGTCACCGGCCGGCAGACCATCCTCAGCTTCACCAACGCGTTCCACGGGATGACGCTGGGCGCCCTGTCGGTGACCGGTAACGCGATGAAGCGGGCGGGTGCGGGTGTGCCGCTCAACCATGCGACGCCGATGCCCTACGACGGCTACTTCGACGGCACCACCGCGGATTTCCAGTGGATGGAGCGCGTGCTCGACGATTCGTCGTCCGGCCTGGATCGCCCGGCCGCCGTGATCGTGGAAACCGTGCAGGGCGAGGGCGGGGTGAACCTGGCGCGGGCCGAATGGCTGCGCCATCTGGCCGCGCTGTGCTCCGCGCGCGGCATTCTGCTCATCGTCGACGATGTGCAGATGGGCTGCGGTCGCACCGGGCCGTTCTTCTCCTTCGAAACGGCCGGGATCACCCCCGATATCGTGACGCTGTCCAAGTCGATCGGCGGTTACGGCCTGCCGATGGCGCTGGTGCTGTTCAAGCCGGAACACGATGTGTGGTCACCGGGCGAGCACAACGGCACCTTCCGTGGTAACAATCCGTCCTTCGTGACGGCGCGGGTGGCGCTCGAGCAGTATTGGTCCGATGATGTACTGGAGAAGTCCACCGGCACCAAGGGTAAGCGGGTGGCCGCGGCGTTGAACGATATCGCCGTGGCCGTTCCGGGAATCTCCACTCGGGGTCGCGGCCTGGTGCACGGCCTGGTCTTCGACGACGCCTCGCAGGCAAACAAGGTCTGCCAGGTCGCGTTCGAGCGTGGCCTGCTGGCCGAGACCTCCGGAGCGTCGGACGAAGTGGTGAAACTGCTGCCGCCGTTGACAGTCACCGAGGACGAACTGGACCACGGTCTGCGCATCCTGGGTGATGCCGTCGAAACCGTCTGCAGCTGAGAGGAAAACCAGAATGATCGTACGCACCACCGACGAGATCACCGGCACCAGCCGCGATGTGGGTGCCGAAGGTTGGCGGAGCAAGCGGATCGTGCTGGGCGGTGATGGCGTCGGCTTCTCGTTCCACGAGACCACCATCGAAGCCGGCACCACGCACGTCTTCCACTATCAGAACCATGTGGAAGCGGTCTGGCTGGTCGAGGGTGAAGGCACCCTCACCGACCTGACCAACGACCGCACCTACGACCTCGCCCCCGGCACCATGTATCTGCTGGACGGGCACGAGAAGCACGAGGTGCGCACACGGACACGGATGCGGATGCTGTGCGTGTTCAATCCTCCTGTCACGGGGCAGGAGGTGCACGACGAGAACGGCGTTTATCCGTTGATCGCCGTTCCGGCCGACTGAGAGGAAGGACGAACGACGTTGTTACACAATCGGATCGATCGCTATCCGACCAGAACCGCCGAGCCGCTGCCGCTGCAGGAGCGACACGACGCGACGGTGTGGGGCCGGATCGGCAACGCGGAGCTGGCTGCGTTCGATACCGACGGTTACGCGATTCTGGATCGATTGCTCAGCCCCGAGGAGGTGGCGGAATACGCCGCCGAGATCGAGCGGCTGGCAAACGATCCGGACTTGCGGGGTGACGACCGGCTCATCGTGGAGAAGACGTCGCAGCAGGTGCGCTCGGTATTCGAGGTGCACAAGCTGAGCCCGGCGGTGGCAGAGCTGGTGCGTGAATCCCGGGTGGTGGATCTGGCCCGCCAGGTTCTGGGTTCGGATGTGTACATCCACCAGAGCCGGGTCAACTACCTGCCCGGGTTCGGCACCGGTTTCTACTGGCATTCCGATTTCGAGACCTGGCACGCCGAAGACGGAATGCCGGCGCCGCGGGCGGTGAGTCTGTCCATCGCGTTGACGGACAACTACCCGTACAACGGCAGCCTGATGGTGATGCCCGGCTCGCATCGCACCTTCGTGCCGTGCCAAGGTGAAACACCGGCGGATCACTATCGTGAATCGCTGCGTGAGCAGGAAATCGGGGTACCGAGCAAGGCCGATATCACCGAGTTGGCCCATAAGTACGGGATCGAGCAGTTCACCGGCCCGGCCGGGTCGGCGCTGCTGTTCGATTCCAACATCATGCACGCGTCGGCGAACAACATCACGCCGTTCCCGCGGTCGAATATCTTCCTGGTGTTCAACAGTGTGGAGAACACCCTGGAGGAGCCCTTCGCCGCACCGGCGCGCCGGCCGGCTTATATCGCCAGCCGCGAATACACGGCGGTATAGGAGGAATAGTCGCCCATGGCGACGGGGACGAATCCAGCAGGGTTCGTCCCCGTTGTCGTGTCCGGTCAGCGGTGTCGCGGCGCCGGGCGGTGGAGTTCCGGCGGCCCGGTTTCGTAGAGCCGGTGGTAGAGCGTGAGCCAAGCCGCCGGGGGTACCAGCCCGACGGGTAGGTCGGTGCCGATACCGGCGGCCGCGCAGGCGGCGGTCACGGCCCGTGTGGGGTGTGTTCGGCGCAGTGAGGCGGCGAGTGATCCGCCGATTCCCGAGAAGCCCAGCTCCACCATTCGGCGGTATTCCGCGCGCGACCGAGCCGGGAGCAGCGGGACCCGGCGGCGCACAATACGCAAAATAGCCCCGTCGACCTTCGGCACCGGAAAGAATTCGCCGCGACCGATCCGTTCGCCCAGCGCCGGTACCGAGTCCGGCCAATGCGTGATGGTCAATTTGGACCAGCGGCCGTAATCGCCACTGTGTTTCCGGGCGAATTCGTATTGCGTGAGCAGCGTGGCCGAGGTGAGCCCCGGCGCGTCCAAACACCAGCGCAGAATATCCGTGCTCGCGCCGAACGGGATATTGGCGACGACGGCGAACGGCTGCGCCGGCGGCCGGACCGAGCGGAAGTCGGCGTTCACGATGTGGATCCGGTCGTCCGCGGTATATCGCGTGGAAAGCCGCCGGGCAAAGTGCGGATCCTTCTCGTAGGCCACGACGCGCCCGGCGCGACGGACCAGGTGGCGGGTGAGCATCCCGTCGCCCGGGCCGACCTCGAGGACGAGATCTGCCCGGCCGATACCCGAAGCCGCCACGATGCGACGGGCGGTAGCCGGGTCGGTCAGGAAATTTTGCGACAGCCGTTTGCGGGTCGCGGACACACGAGGGTGCGAGCGGTGCATGGGGTCCTCCGAAGGAGTGGGCCGAATCGACGTGCGTTGATTCGCCCGGACCCATGCCGGGGCAGTGAGCGGCGCGGATGCGCCGGAAGATCGCGACGAATTACCGGTCGGTGGACCGGAAAACGTTGACGGCCGACAAGTCCCCGTGGCGGGGACATCGCGGCCGGGTCAGCGGAGTGTGGGGTGCGCCGGCAGAGTCCGAGCTGCCGTGCGCAGGCGGATGAAGTACGCGCCGCCCGCGCACACTCCGCTGATGCACAAAGTTCCCATACCGGTCACCTTAGGGAGATTCCGGCATTCCCGTCCAAATGTTTTCCGGGAGCTAACGGTCAGGATCATTCCGGTGGACTCATCTAGTGGCGGCCGGTACGCGCTCTGGGAAGCCGCACGGTTCGTCCGTTGTGGTGCCGCCCGGCGTGGCGACCGGCTCGACAGCTACCAGCTCCGGCCGCTGCCCGCTGTGGTCGGTACCGCCGGTGACCGGCGCCGTGGGGTCCGGCGCCGGTTCGGCAGGAGTCGTGCGGTAGCTGCGGCTCAGGTTGCGGTAGTGCTTACTGCCGAGTGCGTATCCGGTGAACAGCAGGCCGAGCACGCCGAGTAGGACGAACACCAGCGCCATCCCGCGGGCTTCCCCGGTGCCGAACCAATCGCCGATCCACCGGGCGCCCGGCCCGCCGGTCATGAACGGGATGAAGAAGAACTGCGCCAGCGGGCTGATCAGGAACGCGGTGAGCGGGGCGGCGGCCTGCTCCACACTCTGCGCGAATCCGAAGACCCGGCCCTGCCGCTCGAAGGGGACGACTTTCTGCAAGACGGTCTGTTCGGCGGCTTCCGCGAACGGCATCAGCACCATGAACACCGCCATACCGGCCACCAGCAGCAGCACCGAATCCCGCAGCGGGAATACCAGCATGACCGCCCACAGCGCGAGATTGACCAGCAGGATGAGCCGCACCGGATTGGACGACGTACCGACCCGGGCGACCAGCAGCCCGCCGACGATCATCACCGCGCTGAGGCCACCCCAGATGATGCCCCAGGCCTGCACCGACATCATGGACAAGGCGTACGGGTCCATCAGCGCCATCAGGCCACCGAACAGCAGGTTGTTCAACGCGGTGAACCCGATGAGCGGGATCATCCCCGGGATACCGCGAATGATCCGGACCGTACCGCGCAGGTCGACGCGTTTCGGCTCACCCGCGGCGGCGGCCCGGGCGAGAGTATCGGGCAGCGTGAGGCGCTGCAGGTGCACGACCGCGACGGTGAGTACGACAACGGCCATCACCAGTACCCCCAGCATTCCGTTCCAGCCCACCAGCAGGGCGCTGGCGACCGAAGTGGCCAGTTGGGACAGTCCGGAGGTCGTCCCGACCAGGCCGTTGGCCCGGTCCCGGAGCCGCGCGTCGAACAGGGCGGTGACCACGGTCGGCAGGGCGATCGTACGCAGCCCGCCGGTGATCACACCGGCCATCAGCAGGACGATCAGCATCCACAGCCGGACACTCGCCGGGTCCCGCCATTCCGCGGCGGGCGTGATCAGGTAGAACACCAGCGCGACCGCGTAGATCCCGAGGGAGACCAGCGCGGACACCTGCATAACGGCTTTCTTGCGGTGGTGGTCGACGATACTGCCGAACCACACTCCGGTACCGGCCATGGCGACCAGGAAGATGCCGGCGATCGTGCCGGTGGCGAATACGGAGCGGGTCTGCAGATAGGCGAAGAACGTGATCCCGAACCACACGGTGAAGTTGATGAACGAGACGAGCAGCACGTTCACCAGTAGCTGGGCGAATGTCCGGACAGTGGGGTCGGCGAGGTCGAGGCGGGTCCGGGTGTCCGCGACGGGCCGGTTCGGGGCTTCCATACTCATGAACTCAACAACCTCGACAATGGTTCAGGTCAAGCGATCCTGGTGGGCACGTACCACCTTCGACGCCGGTCGCTCCCGAAACTCATCGGATCGTGCATATTCGGCCGGCGCCGCGCGGAGGTGCGGGGCCTGTTGTCTCCGCGACGAGTCCGGTGCCGCCGGCCCGGATCGTCCGGAGCTCGGCCGGGAAGCGTCCGCAGATCGAGGCACGGGAGATACGGGTCGGCGGCACGCTCGCGCGCGGTATGAACCGCCTGGCCGGATCGCCCGGCGCTCCGGGTGGTCGCGACCATCCTCGCGCGGCCGGGGCCGCGGATTCCAGTGAATTTCCGGTCGCGGCCGGATATCAGTGCTGTGTTCCGGTGAGTGTTTCGGCCGGGGAGGGGCGGGCAGCCGTCGCGATGACCTCTTCGGCGACGGCCTGGGTCCGCCACATCCGTGCCTCGGCGACGGCGCCACGGTCCTCCAGCAGGACCGCCAGATCCGCCATGGCCGAGATCAGGCGCCGGCCTGCCGCGATTCGCCACCAGTATTCGGCCGCTTCGGGATCGTCGCGTTGCAGCGAAAGCGCGCCCAGGTCATAGGTGGCGCCGAGATGACCGGCCCGGGCGGCCCGAGTCCACAGCAGGTGGGCGCGTTCGTCATCGCCTTGGGCGTGGGCGACGGCGCCGAGGGAATGCAGGCGGGCGGAGTCGATCTCCTCCACCGCGGGCGCCGGGTCGACCGGTGGTATCGGGGCGAGCGAGTTGTCGGCGAGGGTGTCGACCAGTGCGTGGTCGTCGCGCGAGGCGGGATCGGCCGGTGCCTGTCGCCCCGAGAGCAACGGGATGGGGGAGGGATATGACGGACGCTCGGGTGCCGCCGCGCGCCGGCGCGCTGGTTCCGCGCCGTAGTCGGTGCGCCCGGCGTCGCGGATCACCGGGACCAGACCCGTGAGTTCCGGGCTTTCGGCCCACCCGTTCCGGACGCTGCTCCCCGGATTCGTCTCGGGAGATTCGTCGTCCGGAATACGAGACAGTACTGCTGTTCCGGTCAGGGGGTCGTCGTAGCCGGTGAAATCGTCGGTCGCCGCGACGCGTGGCGCGGCGGATCCGGGGGCTGTGGGCACGTCCGGTCCACCGGTTTGTGCCGGGGCGGAGAGAACGATATCGGCGAAACTGCAGGGAACGCCCTGGAAATCACCGTCGTCGTCGGCAGTTGCCGGTTCGAGGGCAAGCGCCGTGTCGGTCGTATCCCGGTCGGCCGCAGCGGGAATCGCATCGTAGGGAGTCGCGGGGCGCGTGGTGAAATCGGGCACAGCGGGCGCTGTTCCGGGGTCGCCGGCGGCGGTACCTGCCCGGAATTCGACCGCGGGAGGATCAGTTGCGAAATCGTCCACCGCCGGTTCGTAATGCGCTGCCCATGGGTCGGCGTCGTCGCGGAACGGATCACCGGAATCCGGCCGGCGGTGGCGATTACCGGGGCGGTCCCCGGCCGTGGACACGGCCGGGACGCTCCGTGGCGTGAACAGCTCCGGATGCGGATCCAGTGGAGTGCTGCGCACCTCGATCACGAGATCGGTGAAATGGGGCGGCCCTTCGCCCATACTGCACCACAGTACGGTGCGGCCCGTTTCCGTATGTTCGACCACGATCCCGTAGTTGCCCGACCACGATTGGGGTTCGCCCGCGCTGTTCGACCAGACCGGGGTGAGCGCGAACAGCGCGCCGGGTGCGTCCGCGGCCAGCTCGAAGGTGATGCCGCGTTCGAGCGCGTCCCGCCAGATATCGACCCCCGTCAGGTGCCGGTGGTCCAGTTCGATATGGCCGTCGAGCACGGACAACCCGATTCCGACTCCGGTCAGTCCGGCCGGCGGTGTTGCCGAGAGCAGGGTGATGGTCAGCGCCGTCGCCGGAGCCGGTAACTGTTCGCTGTACATCGGGTACACGATGGCGCCGTCGACGTCGATCGGGTCGGCGCTGCGGTAGCGGGCGGCCAGCGGGCGCCGCTGTGGCGCCGGGGCGCTGCTGTGCCCGGTCCCGGCGCGCGGAGGAGTCGCCAGCAACGGTGTGGCATCGTGCCGGCCGCCCCGCAGGAATCTGGGTAGCTGCCCGGCGCCCGTCACCGGTGCGTGCCGATCGGCCTGCGACGGAATGAATCCGGTCGCCGACGATACCGGATCGTGCATATCCTGCCCCGCCTTTCCCACCGCTCCGACTCACCCCGCAGCAATGCGGTGGCTATACCGTACTAGCCGGATCCGTGGCGCGGGGGCCGAACGGGATCTCCGGGGTGACCACACGCAGACGATCTGGGTGCCGAAGAAATGCGCCGACGCCGCCACGCCGAGGGTGCTGCCGGGGGCCTGCACCGTGATCGGCACCGCGATGCCGGTGATCGAAGGGTAGTGCGCGTGCCGCGGCGGCGTAACGCTGTCCAGGACCGGAATCGCCGGGTGCCGCGGGTGGCAGGGTTCGGATTTATGTGTAACTGTCGGTTACACATAAATTGGATTTTCGGGAAGAGCGCGCCGAAGGCGACTTTTCATGGCAAATATACAGCAGGTGATCTCCTGGTGCACCGCCCACCGGCGGCATTCCGGCGCTACATGATGATCACGCACCCTTCGCCCGACGACAACGAGCACATGACCTGGCTCAATGTCAGCAGCAGGGCCTGTACAGGGTTGGACGGAACCACGGCCGGAGTGATCATCGGCAGCCTCCGTGTTTCTGGGATCGGCAACGGCGTATCCGGGATATCGCGCGGGTAGCGCCGTGCGTTAGAGGCCTGCAAGGCGAGGGATCGGCAACGCTCGTCCGATGGTCATCGCGGTGTCATCCGCGGGCCACCGGTGCGTCAGCCGCGTGCGGGATCCCTGGAGCATGGACACCACGCGCAGGCGTTTCCTCGGACAGGGCGCCGCGGCCGCCGCGGTACTACTGGCGGGCACGGGCGGAGCGGCCGGTGCGCGGTTCCGGTCGCCGCGCCACCTCGGCGACCCCTTCACTCTCGGTGTCGCCTCCGGCGACCCGGCCCCGGACGGTGTGGTGCTGTGGACCAGGCTGGCGCCGGATCCGCTGGCACCCGACGGTTTCGGCGGGATGGGCCGCAGCCCGGTGACCGTGGACTACGAGGTGGCCCACGACGACCGTTTCCGCCGGGTGGTCCGGCGCGGATCGGTGATCGCGGACCGCGCTCTCGGGCATTCGGTCCACCCGGAAGTTCACGGTCTCGAACCGGGGCGCCGGTACTTCTACCGTTTCCGCGCGGGCGCGGCGATCTCGCCGGTCGGGCAGACCCGTACGGCCCCCGCCGCCGGCGACCGGGTGCGCCGCCTGCGGTTCGCGTTCGCATCCTGTCAGGCATGGAACGACGGCTGGTACACCGCCTACGACCATATGTCCGCCGAAGATCTGGACCTGGTGGTTCACTTGGGCGACTACCTGTACGAATACCCGATCACCGGTGCGGTGCGGGGTATGCGGGTGGAACCGTGGCTACACCACGAGCCGCGTGATCTGAGCGGGTACCGGGTGCACTACGGCTGGTACAAATCCGATCCGGCGTTGCAGCGTGCGCACGCGGCGTTTCCGTGGCTGGTGACGATGGACGATCACGAGCTCGCCGACGATTGGGCCGGGCAGCGGGCGCAGACCAGGATCGACCGCGATCTCGCCGCGCCGATCTTCCGGGCGCGGCGGGCGGCGGCCTTCCGCGCGATGTACGAACACCAGCCGTTGCGCCTGGCACAGCTACCGGCCGGCCCGCGGATCCGGCTGCACCGCCGCTACCGGTTCGGCGCCCTCGCCGATATCACCATGCTGGACACCCGCCAGTATCGCGGCAACGGATCGATTCTCGGTGCGCGGCAACGGGAATGGCTGGTGAGCGGTTTCGCGGCCTCGCCGGCGCGCTGGCAGGTGCTCGGCAATCAGGTGGTGCTGGGCCGTACCGATCACGACGCGGGTCCCGGCGTGGACCTGTCCGGTGATGCCTGGGACGGTTTCCCCGCCGAACGCGCTGCGGTCCTGTCGGCCGCCGCGGCCCGGGCGGTACCGAATCTCGTCGTGATCACGGGCGACCGGCACGAGAACTATGCCGCCGATCTGCGGGCCGATCCGGCCGATCCCCGCACCCCCGTGGTGGCTGCCGAATTCACCGGAACCTCGATCAGCAGCGGCGGTGACGGCGTGGATACTCATGCGCGCGGTAGCGAACTGCTCGCCGCCAATCCCGACCTGAAATTCTTCAACGCACAGCGCGGATATGCGCGGGTCGAAGTAAGTGAAAAGCTATGGCGCACCGATTTCCGGGTGGTTCCCTATGTGAGCCGCCCCGGCGCCCCGGTGTACACCCGCGCGTCATATGTGGTCGTCGACGGAGTACCCGGAGTCGCCCCGGCCGGTGAGCGGCGCGCGGAAGAGCCCACGGCGGCCAGGCCGGCCGCCGTGCGGGCCGCGCCGGGTCCGGACGACGAGATACCCCAGGATGCGGGCTGATGTCTCGGCCGCTGATTCATGCGGATCGACGTCTCGGCCGCTGAACATACGGGCTGCCGTCGGCCGTTCATTCGCGCGGGTCGACGTACCAGGCCGCCGCTTCACTGGGGCGGCCGCCGCCGAACATCATCCTCGGTAAACCGCTGCCGGGTGGGGTGCGCGGGCGCCCATGGGCTGTGCCGTAGACAGTATGTGCGCCACAGCTGTGCGGCGACCAGGTCGTGCGGCGGCCGACCTGAGTTCCGGCGCCGGAACTTTGCCCAACGGTGGCGGCTGTCCTCATCGGGCCGCGGTTCAGTGGTCGCGGCGGACGACCGGCGGTGCCTGCCGGAGTTCGATCGCGACGAGCAGTTCGACGAGATCGGTCACCGTGCGGATATTGCGACCGGTGAGTTGCTGGATCCGGCGCAGCCGGTACTTGGCGGTGTTGTGGTGGATACGCAGCGCATCGGCCGCTTCGCGCAGGTTCATATCGGCGGCGACGAACGCCCGGATGGTGTCGGCGAGAACGGCGCCCTTGGCGTGGTCGTCGGCGAGGGTGCGGGCGATCCTGGGATCGACGAGCGTGCGCGCGGTGTCGTCGGAGCTCAGCACGAGATAGCGGAACGGCGTGAGTTCGGGCAGGGCCATGACACCGCCGCTGTCCGGGACCAGGTCCAGCGCCGAGCGCGCTTCCTGCCAGCCGCGCGGCACCGCCTCGACACCGGCGAGCACCGTGCTCACCCCCAGGGCCGCGGTGATGCCCTCGGCCGCGAGGCTGTCGTGGGTGCGCCGTAGCCGCGTGCACAGTTCCTCGGTGGTCGCGCGGCCCAGCGCGGCGATCGCGACGATATCGGTTTCGCGGGCGACGGCCAGGATACGGTGCCCGTTGACACCCGTACGGGCCAGCGCGGACGAAACGATATGCGGGGCTTCGCCTTCGGCGCGCGGTGCGGCGCCGCGCTCGGTCCGGTCCAGGATCGCGCCGGCGATGACGACGAGGCGTTCCCCCGCACCGGTACCGATACCGTGCGCGGCCGCGGCGGCCACGAGCGGGCCCCGTTCGGGCAGTGCCCCGCCGAGCAGCGATTCGATCAGGTCGCGGCCGTCGCGACCGGCCTCGGTGGACTGATGCTGCTGGAATTCCAGGTAGGCGTGGGTGGCCTGGGTGCTGATCAGATCGCAGTAGCGGGTGAGTGGCAGCACCATCGACAGGGTCGCCTCCCGGGCGGCGGGCGAATCCCCGGCCTGGGCGACGAGTGATTTCCAGAATGCCTGCTGGCCGATCCGGAACGCGGTGATGTAATCGGCCAGCGGGAGGCCGGATTGGGCCCGGCGCACCGCGGCCCGGCGGGTGTAGGCGAGATCGGCGGGGGAGACCCGTCGTTTTTCCAGCAGCGCGCCGAGGCCGGTGCGGCACAGCCGGGCCACCTGGTCGTGCACATCGGCCCGGAATTCGCTGTCGCGGCCGGCGTAACCGGGTACCTGGGTGAGTATCGCGCTACTGCCCCGCTCGGCGATCTCGTCGGCGCGGTCGTAGACGCTGCCGACGATCCGGGTGCGCGCGAGCTGCACCGGTTCGGGCAGCGATGCGGCGACCTTCTGTGATCCAGCTGACATAGCTGGATGGTCCACCGCCGCGACCCGAAAGTCAACATTCGGCGTCGAATGTATCAAATTAGCCGCAGGTCGTTTGTCTCCGGAGGACAAATCCGACGCCCATAATTGGGACGCACAGGCTGATGTGTTTCATTCTGGCCGCTCTTACGCTGGCCTGACCCATAGCCGGTCCGGCGGACTGTGCGCTGCCCCACAGGATTTCGACCGCGACCACGCACCCGGAGGATTCATGCTCGAGATATCCGGCCTCACCGTCCGATTCGGCGGTATCACGGCACTCGACGATGTCGGATTCGCTGTGGCGACCGGCGAAATGGTCGGTCTCATCGGCCCCAACGGCGCGGGTAAGACCACCCTGTTCAACTGCTTGACCCGCCGGAGTGCCCCGACCGCCGGCACCCTGCGCTATCTCGGAACCGATCTCACCACGGTACGCCCGGACCTGATGGCACGGCTCGGGATCGCCCGGACCTTCCAGAACCTGGGGCTGTTCACCCGTATGTCCGTCCGGGACAACGTGCTCGTCGGCGCCCACCATCGTGCCCGGTCCGGTTTCGTGGCCGCCAGCCTGTTCCTGCCTCCGGTGCGGGCCGAGGAACGCCGGTTGCGCGCGCAGGTCGACGGCCTGCTGGAACGGCTCGGCCTGACCGAGGTCGCCGATCACCCGGCCGCCGGGCTGCCCTTCGGCACGCTCAAACGCATCGAACTGGCCCGGGCGCTGGCGGCCGGCCCCCGGCTGCTGCTGCTCGACGAACCGGTCAACGGCCTCAGCCACGGCGAGGTCGGCGAGTTCGCCGATCTCCTCGCCGGCCTGCGCCGGGACTTCGATCTGACCGTGGTGGTGGTCGAACACCATATGGGCTTCGTCATGGGCATCTGCGACCGCGTCGTATGCCTCGAGTTCGGCCGGGTGATCGCCGACGGCGCGCCCGAAGACGTGCAGCGCGATCCCGCGGTCATCGAGGCCTACCTGGGCACGGCGGCGTGACCGGCCCCGCCGCGTCCCGCCCGAGAGGAAAAATATGAGTAGCGAACCGTTCCTGGAAGTCAGTGGTCTCACCGCGGGATACGGCGCCGGTGAGGTGGTGCACGGGATCGGTTTCTCCGTCGCCGCCGGTGAGGTGTGCGCGGTGCTCGGACCCAACGGTGCCGGGAAGACGACCCTGCTGCGGGCGCTCAGTGGCCTGGTCCGGGTACGCGGATCGGTGCGGCTGGCCGGTACCGAGATCGCCGGGCGGGCGCCCGAGAAGATCGCCCGGCTCGGGGTCGCGCATGTGCCGGAGGGGCGCGGCACCTTCACCCCGCTGACCGTCGAGGAGAACCTGCGCCTGGGCGCCTACTCCCGGCGTGCGCGCGGCAGTACCGAGGCCGATCTGCACCGGGTGTACGACTACTTCCCGGTCCTGCGCGAGAAGCGGCACGAAACGGCCGGACAGCTCTCCGGCGGGCAGCAGCAGATGCTGGCGCTCGGCCGCGCGCTCATGTCCCGGCCCCGGCTGCTGCTGCTCGACGAACCGTCGCTCGGGCTGGCGCCGCTGGTCACCCAGGAACTCTTCCGCATCGTGCAGGCCATCAACCAAGAGGAACGCACCACCGTGATAGTCGTCGAGCAGAACGCTCATCTCGCGCTGCGCGCCGCGCATCAGGCGCATGTCCTGGAAAGCGGGCAGATCGTGCTGTCCGGTACCGCGGCCGATATCGCCGCGAACGAACAGGTCGCCCAGTCCTACCTCGGATACCGGGTGTGAACGTGACCGGATTCGCGCAGCAGATCATCGAAGGCCTCAGCGCCGGGGCCCTGTACGCCGGTATGGCGCTGGCCCTCGTCCTCATCTACCGGTTCACCGGGATCGTCAACTTCGCCCAAGGTGAACTGGCCATGTTCTCGGCGTTCCTGGCCTGGCAGCTGGTGCAGAGCGGGACACCGTTCTGGCTGGCACTGCCGGTCACCATCGCGATCTCCTTCGCCGCCGGCATGCTGATCGAGCGGATCGTCATCCGGCCGGTCGAAGGCGCACCGGAACTCACGCTGGTGATCGTCACCGTCGGACTGTTCTTCTTCGTCAACGCGGCGGCGGGCTGGATCTGGTCCTACCAGCTGAAAAGTTTCCCCAACCCCTTCCCGGAGGGCGCGCTGCGGGTGGGCGGTGTGTCCGCCGGATACGGCAACCTCGGCATTCTCGCCGTGGTCGCGGTGGTGATGGGACTGCTGTACCTGCTGTTCCGGTACACCCGGACGGGGTTGGCGATGCGCGCTGTCGCGGCGAATCCGCAGTCGGCGCGGCTGGTGGGGATCGGCGTCGGCACGGTGCTCGCGCTCGGCTGGGGGCTGGCCGCCGCCGTCGGCGCGGTCTCCGGGGTGCTCTCGGCGCCGCTGCTGTTCCTGGAACCCAACATGATGGGCGGCGTCCTCATCTACGCCTTCGCGGCCGCCACGCTCGGCGGATTCGACAGCCCGGGCGGTGCGGTGGCCGGGGGATTGATCGTCGGGGTCGCGGAAACGCTGGCCGGCGCCTATCTCGACGTGATCGGCACCGAACTGAAAATCGGTGTGCCACTGGTGATCATCCTCGGCGTCCTGCTGATCCGGCCGCAGGGCCTGTTCGGCACCCCGGCGGTGGAAAGGGTATGAGCGATATGGGAATTACCGATACCGCGGTGGCGCCCGAACACGGCCCGCCCGTCTCCGAGCCGGCCCGCCGCCGGGCCCGCACCCGCCGCCGCTCCTGGTCGTGGCTGCCCGTGGCCGTGGTGCTGGTGGCGGCCTGCTGGGCGCCGTTCGAACTGGCGCCCTTCCACACCTTCCAGCTGGCCCTCGCCATGATCTACGCGGTCGCGCTGCTCGGGCTGAACCTGCTGGTGGGCCATACCGGGCAGATATCGCTCGGGCACGGGGCGTTCTTCGCGGTCGGTGCCTACACCACCGCGATCATGATGGATCGCTGGGACGCACCGTATCCGGTGACCCTGCCCGCCGCGGCGGCGGTGGCGTTCGTGCTCGGGATCGGCCTCGGAATTCCGGCGCTGCGGTTGCGCGGACTGTATCTGGCGCTGGTCACCCTGGCCATCGCGATATTCCTGGTGCCGCTGCTCAAACGGTTCGAATCGGTGACCGGCGGCTCCATGGGCCTGACCCTGGACAAACCGCAGCCCCCGGCGTGGAGCGGGCTGGCCGAGGACCAGTGGTTGTACTTCCTGGCGCTGGCCGTCACCGCGGTGAGTTATCTGCTGGTCGCCGGATTGCTGCGGTCGCGGGTGGGCCGGGCGCTGCATGCCGTGCGCGACAACGAGATCGCCGCCGAGGTCACCGGAGTGCGGCCGGCGTTCTACAAAACGCTGGCCTTCGCCTGGGGTGCCATGTTCGCCGGTGTCGCGGGTTGTGTCTACATCTGGGTGATCGGCTACGTCTCACCGGATTCGTTCACCCTCACCCTGTCGATCACCCTGCTGGCCGGACTGGTCGTCGGGGGACTCGGCGGCCAGTGGGGGCCCCTGCTGGGCGGGCTGTTCGTCATGTACGTGCCGAACTTCGCCCAGGACGTCAATCAAGCCGCGCCGGGAGTCATCTTCGGGCTCCTCATCATCGCGGTCATGTACCTCGCGCCGAATGGATTGGCCGGACTCGTCGGCCGGGCGGCGCACTGGCTCGGACACCGGGCCCGGAAAGGAAGAACCGATGCGCACTAGAGCGATACAGGCGGCGCTGGCCGCCGCGGCGGTCCTGGTCGCCGTCGCCGGCTGCGGGAGCCGCGACGACGCCGGCGACGCCGTCGCCTCCGGCGACTGCCAGGGCCAGCAGACGACGGGTCTCACCGATACCGGCATGAAGCTGGGCGGTATCTTCCCGCTGTCCGGCCCGGCGTCGGCCTACGCCGAACTCCCCAAGGGGATGCAGGCCTACTTCGAATACGTCAACAACGAACAAGGCGGAATCGACGGGCGCAAGGTCGAATACCTGCTGCGCGACGACGGCTATCAGCCGCCGAAAACGGTGGAGGAGACCCGCCGGCTGGTCGAACAGGATCAGGTATTCGCGATCCTGTCCACCCTCGGTACGCCGACCTCGGCGGCGGTCTGGGACTACCTGAACCAGCGCGAGGTCCCGCAGATCTTCGTTGCCGGCGGCGCCACCCAGTGGGGTGTGGGCGACGGGCATCCGTGGACCATCGGCTGGCAGCCCAGCTACCACGCCGAGGGCCAGATCTTCGCGCGCTACGTCCTGGAACAGAAGCCCGACGCCACCGTCGCCGTCGTCTACCAGAACGACGATTTCGGCAAGGACCTGCTGGCCAGCTTCAAGGAAGCCACCGCCGGCAGCGGTGTGAAGGTGATCGCCGAGCAGAGTTACGAGGTCACCGATCCCACCGTCGACCCGCAGTTGCGCAACCTGGCGAACTCGAAAGCCGATGTGCTGCTGAACTTCGCGACACCCAAGTTCGCCGCGCAGACCCTCGCGGCCGACGCGCGTAATCCCGAATGGAATCCGCTGCATATCCTCACCCAGGTCTCCAGCACCATGAGCGTGCTCGCACCGGTCGGTTTCGCGAATGTGCAGAACGTCGTCACCTCGGTCTTCGTGAAGGATCCCGCCGACCCGCAGTGGAACGACGACCCCGGGATGCGGCTCTACCGAGACAAACTCGCGCAGTACGTGCCCGGCGCCGACCCCAGCGACGGCTACACCCTCGTCGGCTGGGCCATGGCGCAGAGCTTCCACAAAACCTTCGACGCGGCCGCCTGCAAGACCCGCGAGGGGCTGCGTGACGCGATGCGCTCGCTCGACAACGTGGAAATCGACCTGCTGCTGCCCGGTATCACCCTGCAGACCGGCGAAGGCGACGGCTACCCGATGGAGGCCATGCAGATCCAGCGGTTCCAAGGCGACCGCTGGGTGCTCGAGGGCGATCTCGTCGACACCGCCGGCAACTGAGCCGATTCCCCAGAACGTCCGCGGCGCCACCCGGTGCCGACGGCCGCCTCGATATCAACCGATGAGGACACAACAATGAAATTCCGGACCAGCGTAGTCACCGCCGCGATAGCGGTGGCCGCCCTCGGCGCGACCGCAGCCCCGGCCGCTGCCCAACCCGCTCCCGTCCCACGGGAACTCACCTACGAGATCACCCGCTCCGGCGATACCGCCGTGGTGGAGACGAACGGCAAATGGCAGGTCGCGGGTGACCAGCTCATCCTGAAAGCGGTCGACGACACCCCGCTCAGCACGGTGCCGCTCACCTACCGCAAAGACAATATGGCCTTCCCGATCGCCGCGACGATCGACGGCGGCACCGCGGTTCTCACGCCGCAGCGCGAGGGCGGGGTGCCGGTTGCGCCGGTGAGTGCGCCGGTCGTCACCCCGGAGCAGGCGGGCAAGGAGATCGCCGAACAGTTCACCCCGCGCGATATGCAGGCGCTTGGGGTGTTCACCCAGCGGGCGACGATGAGCGCGGCGATCGCCGGTGCGATCGGCGCGGTGATCGGCGGCAGTCTGGGCTGTGTGCTCGGCGCCGCGACCGGTGCCCTGATCTCCAGCCCGATCGCGCTGCTGCTGGTGCCGTTCGTCGGTGCCACGATCGGCGGCTGTGTCGCCGGTGCCGCGACCCTCGGCGCCGCCGGTGGCATCATCGGCGCGTTCCTGATCGGCGGGCCGGTCGCGGTTTTCGCGGCCTTCCAGTACTTCTCGACGATCCTGTCCCCGTGCCCGCCGGAGCACCCGGCGTGCCGCCCGACGACTCCGTAGCAGCCCCGCTGCCGAATCCAGCCCGTCCCGGAAACCCGGGGCGGGCTGTTTTCGTGGCGCGGCGGGCTCCGGTCGGCCGAAGTGACGGCCGAGCCCGGTACGGGTGCGGTGCGTGGTCCCGGGCCCGCTCAGATCTCCCGGCCGGGTGGCATGCTGTGGTCCATGGTCGATATTCGCCTCGAGGTTTCCGATTCCGTAGCCACCATCACCCTGGACCGTCCGGCCCAGCTCAATGCCTTCACCACCGCCATGGGGGCGGAGTTGATCGAGGCGTTCGACAAATGCGATCGCGACGATGCCGTGCGGGCGATCATCATCACCGGTGCCGGACGGGCGTTCTGCGCCGGAGCCGACCTCTCCGCCGGTGCGCAGACGTTCGTCGCGCCCGGGGACGGAGAGCCGGAGGATTTCCGCGACGGTGGTGGGGAAGTGGTGCTGCGGATGTTCGAATCGCGCAAACCGATCATCGCCGCGATCAACGGCCCCGCGGTGGGAGTCGGGATCACCATGACGCTGGCCGCCGATTTCCGGCTGGCGGTCGAGAGCGCCCGGATCGGGTTCGTGTTCAACCGGCGGGGAATCGTCCCGGAATCCTGTTCCAGCTGGTTCCTGCCGCGGCTGGTTCCGGTGCAGAAGGCCCTGGACTGGGTGTATTCCGGCCGGCTCGTCGATGCCGCCGAAGCGTACGAGGCGGGCCTGTTCTACGGGCTGTACTCGCCGGAAACCCTGCTGGACGAGGCGCTGGCGCTGGCCCGGCGTATTACCGAGCATTCTGCTCCGGTCTCGGTGGCGCTGTCGCGGCAGATGCTGTTGCGCGGGCTGGGTGCCGAGCATCCGATGATCGCGCACCGGGTGGAGTCGCGGGGCATTCTGCGCCGTGGTGCCAGCGCCGATGCGGCCGAAGGGGTTTCGTCGTTCCTGGAGAAGCGCCCGGCACGGTTCCCCGACAGCGTGGTACGGGATACGCCCGATATCTTCGGCGCGGATCTGCCCGTACCACCGTTCCGCGGCTGACCGGATTGCCCACGGGGAGTGTACCTTCGGTACCACCTACCTGGGCAAGAAGGAGTTCGCAAAAGTGCGCGGACACCGGGTGGCTTGTCTAGGATCTGTGGCACAACGATTTTCGGAGGTGCTGCATGCCGGACGAAGTCCTGGCGCCCAATATCGAGCTCTTCTCCCGTAACGGTTTCGCCGGTCCGAACACAACCATCGTCCGGGCCCAGTACCGGCCGCGTTTCCTACGCGCCCGGGGCGAATACGTACCGCGCCGGTTCCACACCTGGGATCTACCGGCCGATGTGTTCGCCGAGCCGAAAGCCCTCCCCGTGGCGATCCTCGAGGGGGAGGGGATCGGTTTCGAGCTGAACCGCCGTGCCGCCGCCATGACCTTCGGCTACGTCAACGTCTGGGCCGACGAACTGCACTACATCGTCTCCGGGCGCGGCCGGCTCGACACCGAGGTCGGCACCCTGGATGTCCGGCCCGGCGATTTCGTCCTCATCCCGCGCGCGGTGACCTACCGGTGGGGCGATATCGCCGAGGAGATCACCGAATTCATCGTGGTGACCACCAGCGAACTACGGCTGGACCCGGAGGGCGCGCCCGGAACCTTCAACCCCGACCTCCATCTCGATCGCCCGGTACCGCACGGCCGGCCCGGCCTGCCGGTGGACGACGAATACGAGGTCGTCGTGCGCACCGGAGACAGGTTCACCTCCTACTTCTACGACGTGGACCCGATCCCGTGCCTGGACGTGCTCGGTGCCCCGCTCGTCGTCCGGTTCAATATCGAGCATGTGCACGGACTCGGTGTCGCCGAGGGCGGGCTGGCGCCCGCCCAGTTGATGAGCAGCACGTCCGGCCGCGATTTCGTCTTCGGTGTCGGTAGCCGGCACAGCACCCGGCCCCCGGTGCACCACAATGCCGATTTCGACGAGGTCATCTGCTACGGAATGGGTCCCTCGCCGTGGGGTTCGGTCGATACCCCCGGCACGATCACCTGGACCCCGAAGGGCATCCTGCACCAGGGCCCGGAGGAGGACGTCCAGCCCGGCTACCGGGCGTGGCTGCTGGAGACCCGGTCGTCCCTGACGATGACCCCGGCGGGCCGCGATATCGCACACCTGATGGAAACCGACCAATACGGTGTGCACCCGGCCGAAGGACAACCGGCCACCGCACGCTGATCCCGGGCCCGGCCGGTCGTCGCGCCCGAGGTGTCCGGCCGGCCGAGGCATCCGGTGGCGGTCGCGAGTGCGCGGCTAGCTGTGCCGCATCCGCCGGTCGAGCCAGCCGAGCAGGTCGTCCATCCCCGCACGGAAGCCGCGTGAACCGGGACGGTTGAGAAACCCGTGGCGGGTGCGGGCGACGATGCGATGGTCGGCATCGACTCCGGCCTCGGCGAGTTCCCCGGCGAAGGCGGTACTCGACGCGCTCAGCGTGTCGTGGGCGGCATCGAGCAACAGGACCGGCGGCAGTCCGGCGAGTTTGCCGCCACCGGGGAACACCTCCGGATCCTCGAGTAGCTGCTGGGAACCCACATAGTTGAGATTCATCCGCCGGATCACCTGGGGAGTGAATGTGCCGATCCGATGGCGGCCCCGCACTCGGGCGCGCACCGAATCCGGCAGCGGCGGCAGTTCGGCATGCAGGGTGGCGTAGGCGAGAATCAGCCCGGCCGGAACCTGCGCGGACCGGTCGCGCAGGCGGAGCGCGGCCGAGGCGGCGAGGCAGGCGCCCGCGCTGGCGCCGCCCACGACGATGCGCGGTTGCTCCGCCATGAGGTCGGTGGCCGCGGTGAGGACATCGTCGAGCGGCGCGGGGTACCGATTGTCCGACGGGCGCAGTTGCGGCGGCCCCCAGACCCGGAACCGGGGAACCAGGGCGTAGTCGACGGTGCGGACCCGGCGGCCGGTCGCCGCCACCCCCAGCGCCACCGCATGGGATTCGGGCTGGTCGAGGCCGCCGGAGACGAACGCACCGCCGTGGATCCACAGCAGCGGTGGCGCCGCCGGATCGGGAACCGCGGGCAGATACTCCCGGATCGGTACCGGACCGCGGAGTCCATCGACAGTACGATCGTGGACCTGCGGGGCGTCCATCAGCACTCCTTGTTCTGCGTCGTTCCTGTTCGTTCCACTCGGCGATCCGACCGTTGGCGGCTCGGCCCTGCGCGCCCGGCGGAGGCAGCCGGCGCCGCCTTCGCCCGGGTACCCGTGCACTCCACCCCGAACCGATCCAGGTCGTCGTTGCCTGCGGCAATTCCGACGTCGGTGTGGGCAGCGGCTCGCGATGACACGCCGACCGGCCGGAGATCCCGCGATCGTATCGCCCGGTCACCCCTCGCCTGTCTCCGGCTGATCCTGCCCGATCGGGCGGCCCCACGGCCCGGAGTGCCGGGCCCGCCGATGCGACGAGACCCACCCGGTGAGCACCGCGGCCACGCGTCGGGGTGGCTTTGCGGCGAGAAGTCCATGGGCGATCGGCGCATACGCACGGCCGGTGTGCGCCGGTGGGCGAACTCACAGCCGGAAACGGAACCCCGGCCCGCCGTCACCTGTTGCACGAGGGCGTGACTTCTACCGCCATCGGCACGGCCACGCCCCCTGTCCCTGCCCGTACCAGCTGGCATATCCCGGCGATGCTGGCGCTGGCACTGGGCGGTTTCGGTATCGGGACCACCGAATTCGTCACGATGGGGCTGTTGCCCGATATCGCGGGCGCGTTCACGGTGTCCGAGCCCACCGCAGGGCACGCCGTCTCCGCCTACGCCCTCGGGGTGGTGGTCGGTGCGCCGGTGATCGCGGCGGCGTGTGCCTCGGTGGCGCGCAAACGCCTGCTGATCGCGCTCATGGTGGCGTTCACCGTCGGCAATCTGGCTTCGGCCTTCGCGCCGAACTTCGCCACGCTGGTGGCGGCACGATTCGTGGCCGGCCTGCCGCACGGCGCCTATTTCGGTGTCGCGTCGCTGGCCGCCGCGACGCTGGCGCCGCCGCGGCAGCGGGCCAAGGCGGTGGCGGCCGTGATGCTCGGGCTCAGTATCGCCAATGTCCTCGGCGTTCCGGTCGCGACCTGGCTCGGGCAGCATCTCGGCTGGCGCAGCGCCTTCGTCCTGGTCGGGGTGATCGGCGCGGCCACGGTCGTGGCCCTGTGGCGATTCGTCCCGCCGCTCACCGGGATCGCCCTCACCAACCCGCTCACCGAACTGGGCGCCCTGCGCCGCCCGCAGGTGCTGCTCACCCTGGCGGTGGGTGCGATCGGGTTCGGTGGCATGTTCGCGGTCTACACATATGTGAGCACCACACTCACCGATGTGGCCGGGTTGCGGGCCGGCCTGGTGCCGGTGGTGCTGATGCTCTTCGGCGTCGGCATGGTGCTGGGCAATATCGTCGGTGGGATCCTCGCCGACCGCGGGGTGGACCGATCGGTGTTCCTCGCCATGGGCGCCATGATGGTGATCCTGATCGTCTTCGTGGCCGCGGCGCACCACCCGGTCACCGCCGGTATCGGTGCTCTGCTGGTCGGCGCGGCCGGTGCCGCTCTCGCACCCGGTCTGCAGACCCGGCTGATGGACGTGGCGGCCGACGCGCAGACCCTGGCCGCGGCGCTCAATCATGCTGCTCTCAATATCGCGAACGCGGCGGGCGCCTGGCTCGGCGGCCTGGTGATCGCGGCGGGTTACGGATATACGGCCCCGGCCGTTGTCGGAGCCGGGCTCGCGTTGCTCGGTGTCCTGCTCTTCACCGTGACGGTGTGGGCAGCCCGGCGCGCCTGATGCGCAGCGGGCGTTCGTTTCCGTCCGGGAGACACACTCCGTTGCGGCCACTCGCCTCGGCCCCGGCGACGTCATGGACCGTGCTCACCCGGCAGGTCGCGGAACGGCCGTCCGCTCGGGGGAGATCCGCCGCGGGCCGGCTGCGACGCGGCCGGCGCTCACCCCTCGGTTGATACGTGCGGCCGCACCGATGAGGCATCATCGGTGACGAGCGTCGACGAATGATCTGCGGTGGTACTCGGTAGCGGGCGAGCAGAGAGGTCGTACGGATGGCCCAGCAGCAGGCACCGGAGCGGGCGGTGAAGGTTACCGTTCTCACGCTCACCGCCATGGTTGTCGGGTCGATGGTGGGTGCGGGGGTTTTCTCGCTGCCGCGGCGCTTCGCCCAGGAGACCGGTGTCGGCGGTGCCCTGATCGCCTGGGTGATCGCGGGCGCCGGCATGCTCATGCTGGCGCTGGTGTTCCAGCGGCTGGCCATCCGCAAACCCGAACTCGACGCCGGTGTGTACGCCTACGCCAAGGCCGGGTTCGGCGAGTTCACCGGGTTCTTCTCGGCAGCCGGATACTGGGCGAGCGCCTGCGTCGGAAATGTCACCTATTGGGTGCTCATCATGTCCACCCTGGGTGAATGGATTCCGGCGCTCGGCAAGGGCGACACCCTGATCGCCGTGGCGCTCTCCTCGCTGGGGCTCTGGGCTTTCTTCCTGCTGATCCGGCGCGGCACCAAAGAGGCCGCCGCCATCAACCGGATCGTCACCGTCGCGAAGATCGTGCCGATCCTGGTGTTCATCCTGCTGGCGGTGTTCCTGCTGGATCCATCGGTGTTCGCGGACAATTTCCGCGGCGCCGACTACGCGGGTTCGCTGTTCGAGCAGGTGAGCGACACCATGCTGGTGACGGTTTTCGTCTTCCTCGGCGTCGAGGGCGCGAGCGTGTACTCGCGGCATGCGCGGCGCCGTGAGGATGTCGGCCGGGCCACGATCCTCGGCTTCGTGAGCGTGCTGGCGATCTTCGCGTCGGTGACCGTCGTCTCCTACGGGATCATGCCCGCCGCCCAGATCGCCGAACTGCGACAGCCGTCCATGGCGGGTGTGCTGGAAACGGCCGTCGGCTCGTGGGGGACGGCGTTCGTCAGCGCCGGGTTGATCATCTCGGTGCTGGGCGCCTACCTGGCCTGGGCACTGATGGCCGCGGAGGTGCTGTTCGTCGCGGCGGGAGATGCCGATATGCCGGCGTTCCTGGGCCGTTCCACCGACCGCGACGTCCCCATCAACGCGCTGCTGCTGAGTACCGCGCTGTCGCAGACGGTCCTGATCATCACGATGTTCTCGCAGGACGCCTTCGATTTCGCGCTCGACCTCACCGCCGCGCTCACCCTGATCCCCTTCCTGCTCGCCGCCCTCTACGCGCTGAAACTCTGCCTCACCCGCGAGACCTACACCGATTCCCGGCCGGCGACCTGGCGCGGTGACCTCACGATCGCTGTCCTGGCCACCGTCTACACCGCGTTCCTCCTGTACGCCGCCGGCCTGAAGTTCGTACTCGTATCACTGATCTTCTACGTACCGGCCACCGCTCTGTTCGTCCGCGCCCGGCGCGAACAGGGCCGCCGGGTCTTCTCGCCGCCCGAGGCCGCGCTGTTCGCCGTGGTCGCGGTGGGCGCGGTGGTCGGCGTCATCGCCCTGGCGGCGGGCTGGGTGAGCCTGTGAGATCTCGGTTCGGACGACGGAAGGTAGTGCGATGACCGTGAGTTCTTCCCGTATCCGCCACGGCGTGCATTCGGAGGTCGGGCAGCTGCGCAAGGTGCTCGTCTGCGCACCCGGCCCGGCACACGAACGCCTGACCCCCACCAACTCCGACGAACTGCTGTTCGACGATGTGATGTGGATCGAGGCCGCCCAGCGCGACCACCTCGATTTCGTGAACAAACTGACCAACCGTGGGGTCGAGGTCGTCGAACTGCATGATCTGCTCACCGAAACCATGGCGATCCCCGAGGCCCGCACCTGGCTGCTGGACCGCAAGATCATCGCGAACCGGGTGGGTCTGGGCCTGCTCGACGCCACCCGCGCCTACCTCGATTCGCTCACCCCGCGGGAGTTGTCCCGCTACCTCATCGGTGGCCTGTCCACCACGGACCTGCCCGGCGACTACCGCACTCCTTATCTGGCGCTGGCCCGGGAATCCCTGGGCACCCCCGAATATCTGATGCCGCCCCTCCCGAACACTCTCTACACCCGCGACACCACCTGCTGGATCTACGGCGGCCTGACCCTCAACCCGCTGTACTGGCCGGCCCGGCACGACGAAACACTGCTGATGAAAGCGATCTACCGGTTCCACCCCGAGTACGCGGACTCGACCGTGTGGTGGGGCGATCCCGAAAAGGATTGGGGCCAGGCCACCCTCGAAGGCGGTGATGTGATGCCGGTGGGGAACGGCACGGTGCTGGTGGGGATGAGCGAACGCACGTCCCGGCAGGCGATCACCCAGCTGGCGAAGTCGTTGTTCGACGCGCAGGCGGCGGACACGGTGGTGGTGGCCGGAATGCCCAAACTACGGGCCGCGATGCATCTCGACACCGTCTTCACCTTCGCGGACCGGGATCTCGTCACGGTCCATCCCGGGATCGTCGACGGAATCCACCCGTTCACCCTGCGGCCCGCCGACAAGGCGCCGGGCGTGGAGATCACCGACGAACAGGGCACCCCGTTCGTCGATGTCGTGGCCCGCGCGCTCGGCTTCCCGAAGCTGCGGGTGGTCGAAACCGCCGGCGATATGTACGCCTCGGAACGCCAGCAGTGGGATTCCGGCAACAACGCCGTCGCCCTCGCCCCCGGGGTGGTGTTCACCTACGACCGCAACACCCTGACCAACGCCGCACTGCGTCGCGCGGGGGTCGAGGTGATCACGATCGTCGGCGCCGAACTCGGCCGCGGTCGCGGCGGCGGCCACTGTATGACCTGCCCGATCGCCCGCGACCCGATCGACTGAGCGCCGCTGGGCGAGCGGTCGCCGCTAGCGGCCGGCCGTACCCACCGGGAGACCGGCTGGGCGATCGAATCGCTCGTGCCGGGCCGCCCCTCATCTGCGGCCCGGCACGGCGCGCCCCTAGGTGTTCACCGCGGGCCCGGCCGGAGCGGTCGCCAGGCATCCGGTCGCGGTATCGGCCGCGGCCAGGCCGAAGACCAGTGCGGAGGCGATCCCGCCTGCGTAGGCGTAGTGGTAGAGACCGCCGGTATCGGAGCCGGCGGCGAACAGCCCGGGGACCGTGCCCCCGGTGGCGGACAGCACCCGGGCCGCGGCGTCGATGCGGATGCCGTGGAACGGGAAGGTCAGCGCGGGGCAGGTTTCGATGAGGTAGTACGGGCCGGCGTCCAGCGGCGCCGCATCGTGGGTGCGGGCCGGCCGGACCGCGGGGCCCGCGAGGTTGACCTGCCGGATCTGTTCGGCGACGGCTGCCCCGCCGTACCCCCACTCCGGTGGCAGGTACGCGAAATCGTCCAGGGTGTCGGCGATCCCGCAGCGGCCGCCGCGGCGCTGGGTGAGCTCGAACTTGTCCACCGCGACCGCGCCCTCGACGTAGCTGCCGAGGACCCATTCCCGGTACACCCGCTCGTCGGCGACCAGCAGGCCGCGGGCCTCGGGCTGATCGAGCAAACGCATCGCGGTCAAGTGGTCGCCCAGGGTTTCGTCGGTGAACCGCCGGTTGTCCAGGTTGAACAGCAGTGCGTGCTCGCTGTAGTACAGCGACAACCCCACGAAATCGGCGGAATCACGGAACGGGACCTGCGTCGGCACCAGGTGACCGTAGAAACCGGACCGTGAAGTTCCGGTGGCGGCGCCCACGCTTTCGGCCAGGCGCAGCCCGGCGCCTGCGCTCACCGGGTTGGCGCGCAATGGCATCTCGGCGGCGCGCGGGTGGATATGCTCGGCGACCAGCTCGCTGTCGGCCTGGAATCCACCGGTGGCGAGAACAACTGCACTGCTGATGATTTCGACTTCGGACCCGTCCGGCCGGCGAACGTGGGCCCCGGTGACCGCGCCGTCTTCGCGATGCAGCGCCAGGGTTTCGGTGCCGGTGAGCAACTGCCCTCCGGCGCTCACCCGGCGCCGGCATTCGTCGAGGTACTGGTTGGTGTCGAACTGGTGACCGCGGCCGTAGCGCAGAATCGGCACCGCGTCGGCGCAGTGCACGCCGAGCGCGCGGATCCAGGCGATACCGTCGGCGAAACCGTCGACGAGCGCATTGCGCAGCGCCGGATCGCCCGCCGGGTTCACCTCGTCCATCACCTCCCGGCTGGGTGCGGTCCAGGCGTATCCGGCGAACCGCGCCGAACCGCCGACCGTATCGGCCTTCTCGACCACCACGACCGAGGCGCCCCGGTCGAGCGAGCGCGCCGCGGCGGTGAGGCCGGCCATCCCCGCACCGATCACCAGGACATCTGTTTCGATCCTCTGCATTCTTGCTCCTTCGTGCTCGATCCGGCGTTTCAGACGGTGAACCGGCCGCCGTTGCTCAACAGCACCGCGCCCACGACATTGGCGGCGGACGGTGCGGCGAGATAGAGGATGTTGTCGGCCAGTTCCTCGGCCGTGGCGTAGCCGCGGGCGGCGCCTTCGGATATGGCCGCGCGCAGATGCGCGGGCGTGCGCCGGGCCATCCCGGTATCGACCGGGCCCGGCGCGACGGTGTTCACCCGGATCCCGAAATGCGCGACCTCTTTGGCCACCGATTGGCTGAGTGCGTGCACACCGGCCTTGGACGCCGCGTAGTGCGGATAGCCGGCCAGGGTATCGAACGCCGAGGACGAGCCCACGGTGACGACGGCCGCCACCGGTTTCCTTCATCGCCCGGACCGCGGCCCGCAGCACATGGAAGGTGCCGTCCAGGTTGATCGACAGGATCCGCCGCCAGTCGGAATCCTCGAGATGGTCCAGTACTTCGGGCGGCCGATTCTGTCGGGCGGATTCGTAGATGCGCTGTTTACTCCGCGGATCGTCGACCCCGGCCGCGTGGACCACGATATCGACCCGGCCGTGCTCGGCCTGCGCGGCGGCGAAGACCTGATCGACCTGTGCCGAGTCGGCCACGTCCAGGTCGACCGGGATGCCGCCGGCGATATCGGCTGCCACTCCCGCCACCGCCCGCCGGTCGATATCGCAGAGGTACACCGCTGCCGCACCGCGCCGGGCGAGCAATCGCGCGGTGGCGGCGCCGATCCCCGATCCGGCGCCGGTCACCAGCGCCACCTTCCCGCTGAACTGCTGCTGCGGCACGGCTGTATCCTCCCGCGTCGAACCGGTATTCGTGCTCACTGGAAACTGCCTTCCCAGTCGATGCGGTATTTCCCGGCGCGCATCGGATCACCCGGCCTGTGCGGGCAGCAGCCGTGTGCCACCGAGAATCGCTTCCGCGGCCGCGTAACCCTCGGCGATGGCGTGTGACACCCGGCGGGGGACCAGGGCGTCACCGATGACCTGCACCCTCGCCCGCGGCAGCTGCTCCGGGAAGGACCGCCAGCCGGTCGCCATCCGTTCCCCTGCGACCACCACCCGGTCACAGAGCAGCTCGTGTGTCTCGCCGGACAGGGAATTTCGATAGCTCACGACCGTTCCGGTCGCGGTACGCCGCACTTCCACGAGCGCTGCCTGGACGACGAAATCCACCGGGCATCCCGCGAGGCGCCGCAGCAGCTGCACGCGGCTCTCCGCCGGGATACCGGCCGCGATCGCGGCAGCCGGGGTGAGCACGGTGACCCGGCGCGCCCCTCCGGTCAGCGCCGCCTCCACGGCGCCGACCGCGGGCCAGTATCCGAACCCGTCGTCGATCACCACCACGTGGTTGCCCGGCCAGATCTGCCGTGGATCGGTGAGCACCGAGGTCGTCGTCACGGCGCCGGCGATATCGGCTTCGGTCGCCCCGGTCGCCACGATGACCTCGTCGAAATCGGTCAGATCCGCCGCCGCCACCCGGTGCCCGAGTTCGATCCGGACATCGGTGAGGTTGTCCTGATAGAAGCGCAGCAGTGCCGACCAGCGGGTTCGATTCGGTGCCTGCGCGGCGGTGCGCACCTGGCCGCCCAGCCACGGCTCGGCCTCGAAAAGCGTCACGTCGTGGGCCGCTGCCAGGCGTAGGGCGGCTTCCAGGCCGCCGGGCCCGGCGCCGACCACCGCGACCTTGCCCGGCCGAGTCGGTGGGGGCCCGAATCGCAGCGGGCGGGCCGGGCGCGCGGCGAGGCCGGGTGGCGCGAGGGTGGGATTCACCGTGCACAGCAGGACCGGGGTGAAGGAACGGCAGTCCTCGTTACAGGACACGCACGGCCGGATCCGGCTGTCCGCCCCGCTCAGCAGTTTTGCCGCGATATCCGGGTCGGCGATGAACGGCCGCGCCATTCCCACCAGGTCCGCGCCGGCGGCGAGCGCCCCCTCGATCTCCGCCCGCGACCGGAACGCCTGCGAGACCAGCAGCGGACGGGTGGTCGCCGCGCGGATACGGCTCAGCAGCGGCAGCAGCGGCGGTTCGGCGGTCGCCATATCGCGGACGTAGGTGGTACGCACACCCGCGGTGACGTTGATGTAGTCGAATACGTCCAGCTGCGGCAGCAGTTCGCACAGGCCGTCGGCATCCAGTCCGGCCTCTTCGGCGCCGTCGATCGAAACCCGGACGCCGAGAACGAGGCCGGGGCAGGCCGCGGTGATCGCGGTGTGCAGCCGTTGCAGGATTGCGGCGCGGCCGGCGACAGTGGCGGCGCCGGCCCGCGTGTTCGAGGCCGGCGAAAGGAACTGTGCCAGCAGGTAGCCGTGCGCGGCGTGCAGTTCCACGGCGGCGAAACCCGCCTCGGCGGCGTGGCGGGAGCTGAGCACGAAATCGGCGATCACCCGGTCGATATCGGCGTCCGACAGCACCCGGGCGCGGACCGGTTCGCGTGGGGACCGGACGGCCGACGGTGCCACGGGGTGTTCCCAGATCTCGGCTCCCAGCGTCTCCTGCCCCAGATGCACGAGCTGGCAGACCGGTACCGCGCCGCCCGCGGCGATCGCCCGGGCGCGCCGGCGCAGACCGGGCACGGAGTCGGGGAGGGATGCGTCGGTGATGTTTCCTGTGCGGTTGCCGGAGTCCGATCCGACCACCGTGCCGCCCGCGATCACCATCGCGGCGCCGCCGGCCGCGCAGCGCCGCCAGTAGTCGTCGTCGCCGGGCCGGGCGAGGCCGGCGCTGACCACGCCGGAGCCGTGCGCGGTCGCTACCAGCCGATTGCGCAGCTCGAGGCCGCCGATCCGGAGCGGGGACGACAGGAGAGGCGAGACCAAAGTTCCTCCTTGAACTGGATTCACTTCATATTATTGCCACAAGGTGATTGACACCACAATGGGTATGGCATAGTTTCAAACTGACATCAGTTCAGTTCTGTGGGATGTGGGTATTCGCACCATGAAGTTGCTGTTCCGGGCCACGGTGGCCACCGTGGCACTCGCTGTCACCTCCGCCCTCACCGCCTGCGGGGGAAGTCCGGGAACCACGGCCCCGGTTTCGGGCGGATGGAACGAGGTGGTCGCCGCCGCCGAGAACGAAGGCAGCGTCCTGCTGTATTCGAGCCAGAAACCGGCAAATCTGGAGCGGCTGGAAAAGGCGTTCGAAACCGCGTACCCGCGGATCGATATGGAATTCGTCCGCGGCACCGACGCCGATATCAATCCGCGGGTGGAAACGGAGAACCGGACCGGTCGCGGCACCGCGGACGTCCATATGCTCACCGACGCCACCTGGATCGCCAATGCGGCCCAATCCGGTAACTATTCGACCGAATTGGTCGGTCCCGGCCTGCGGGCACCGGAATACCGGCCCGAGAAGAGTGTGCTGGAAAACCGTTTCGCGCTCTCCAGCGCCGCCGTCTTCGCCCTCGGCTGGAATACCGAGGCGGTCCCCGGCGGCCTGACCTCACCGCGCGATGTGCTCGACCCGAAATACACCGGCAAGATCGGCATCGTCAACCCGACCGGAATCGCCGCGTACGTCGACCTGTACCGCTTCTACGCCGCCACCTACGGCGCCGACTACTGGGAGCGGATGGCCGCGCTGAAACCACGGATCTATCCGAGTGCGCTCGGTGTCGCGCAGGCGCTCACCTCGGGTGAGATCGCGGTGACCCCGTCGGTGCAGCCGCTGGTGACCGAGGTGGCCGCCGGCGCCCCGGTCGGCTGGGTACTCCCGCCGCACCCGTGGGGAACGCCCTGGTACAGCCATGTCGCGAGTGTCGCGCCGCATCCGAATGCCGCCCAGCTGCTGGTCGATTTCATGGCCACCCGGGAGGGGCAGACCGCGCTCAACGACGGGTACGCCGCCGCCCTGCCGGATATCCCGGGTGCCGTGGTGCAGGCCCAGGACATCGCCGCACCGGACACCCGGGACCTGACACCGGACAAGGTCGCGCAGTACTCCCAGGAATGGGCTCGGCGTTTCCAGGGCTGATCCGGCCCCACCGTTCCCGACGAATCGACAAAGGACAGGTATGGACGAGACGGCCGAGCCCTGGCGTGGCAGCCATGTACTGGTGACCGGGGCTTCCGGGGGAATAGGCGGGGCCACCGCCGAACTGTTCGTCGCCAAGGGTGCGACGGTCTATCTCACCGATATCGACGATATCGCCGGCCGGCGGCGCGCGCTGGAGCTGGGACCCCGCGCCCACTACCACCACCTCGACGTCACCGACGAATCCGGCTGGCAGGCCGTGGCCACGGCGATGGAACAGGCCGGTCATCCGATGAACGTGCTCGTCAACAGCGCCGGAACCGCTCTGAAGGCGACACTGGCCCGGACCACGCTCGACGAGTTCCGCCGGATGATCGACCAGCACCTGGTCGGTACGTTCCTGGGGCTGCGGACCGCGGCCGCCGCGATGACCGGCGGTGGGTCGGTGGTGAACATTTCCTCGCTGCGCGGTGTGCTGGCCACCGCCGAACTCGGCGCGTACGGCGCGGCGAAATTCGGTGTGCGCGCCTTGACCAAGGTCGCCGCCCTGGAATTGGCCGAACAGGGGATCCGGGTGAATTCGGTGTGCCCGGGCAGTATCACCACCGAGATCACCGCCGCACCCGGTTTCGCCACCGACGATGTGCAGGCCTATGTCCGCAGTATTCCGATGCAGCGGCGCGGTGCCCCCGCCGAAGTGGCTTCGGTGATCGCTTTTCTGGCGGGCGCCGACAGCAGTTATGTCACCGGAACCGATCTTCTCGTCGACGGCGGAACCGCCGCCGGCGTACGCACTCCGAAACTCCCGACCCAGAAGGCATGAGATGACGTCGCAATTCACCGTTTCCGGCCTCACTAAAACCTATGGCAGCAACGTCGTCGTCGATCAGCTCGACCTCACCATCGAGGAGGGTGAATTCCTGGTCCTGCTCGGCCCGAGTGGTTGCGGGAAAACGACGACACTGCGTTGCCTGGCCGGGCTGGAAACACCACAGGGCGGTGCGATCACCTTCAAGGACCACCCGGTATTCGATGCGAACGCACGCCTGAATGTGCCTGCACACAAACGCAATATAGGAATGGTGTTCCAGTCGTACGCGCTGTGGCCGCATATGACCGTCCGCAACAATATCCGCTACCCGCTGAAGGTGCGGAAGATGAAAGAAGCCGTCGCCGCGGGCGCGGTGGAAGCCGCCGCAGAAATGGTGGATTGCGGGCAATTGCTCGACCGGTATCCGTCGCAGCTCAGCGGTGGACAGCAGCAGCGGGTCGCGGTGGCCCGCGGCTTGGTGGCGCGGCCGGATCTGGTGTTGTTCGACGAACCGCTGAGCAATCTCGACGCCCGGCTGCGCGACCAGGTCCGTACCCAGATCCATCAATTGCACCAGAAGCTCGGATTCACCGCCGTATTCGTCACCCATGATCAGTCCGAGGCCTTCGCGCTGGGCGACCGGCTCGCCATCATGAAGGCCGGCAAGATCGAACAGTACGACGCGCCGGAGCGGGTCTTCGAGAATCCGGTATCGGACTATGTCGCCGCCTTCATCGGGATGAGCAACCGTTTGTCGTTGCGGCGCGGGCACGAGGGATGGGCGACCGCGGCCGGCGACCCGATCGACCTCACCCATGCCGTGGTCCGTGACAACGCCGACCGGCACGACAGCGCGGTCGCCCGGCTGCGGCCCGACGATGTGCTGTTGCACGCCACGGCGGACGAGGTGCCGCTGGGCAATGTCGCCCTGCACGCCGAACTGGTGACCTACGAGTACGGCGGCCGGTACTTCGACGTCACGGTCGAAACCGGTGGCGAACAGCTCATTCTGCGTGCACCGGCCGCCCAGCACGGTGCGGCACTGCGGGGCAGCCGCCCGGGAGCGCCGCTGGTGGTGAGCTTCTCCCCGGCGAGCCTGCGGGTCTTCGCGACCGCCGGCGGCACCTCCGCCGGTGCGGCCGAGCCGGTCGCCGTGAGTGTGGGAGGGCAGGCCTGATGACCGCTGTGACCACCACCGCGACCCGGTCCTTCGCGCTGCCCGCGCAATGGCGGACCCGGCTCGGATATCTCGCCTTGCTGGCCGTCCTGGCCTATCTCGTCGTGCTGCCGATGTTCCGGCTGCAATCATTGGCCTTCGAGGACGGTGCCCGCGGTTATCGCGCGCAGTACACCCGTTTCGATATCGGCGAAACCATCCGGACCACCGTCGCGCTCGCGCTGGGCTCGCTGGTGATCGCCATGGTGCTCGGCACCCTGCTCGCCTTCGCGGCGAGCCGGCTACCGGACCGTTTCGGATTCCTGCGGATCATCCCGATCCTGCCGATCGTGATGCCCGCCGTCGCCAATATCGTGGGCTGGGCATTCCTGCTCTCACCCGGACCGGGCTACCTGAATGTCCTGCTGCGGAAGCTGCCCTGGTGGAGCGGTTCGGATTCCGGCCCGATCGATGTGTACACGGTGCCGTGGATCATCATCCTCACCGGTTTCGGGTTGACCTCGTTCGTCTACCTGTTCGTCAGCGCCGGGATGCAGAACATCGGGGCCGAACATCTGGAGGCTGCGCAGATCAGCGGCTCCTCCACCGTCGGGGTGTTCTTCCGGGTGGTGTTGCCGCTGCTGCGGCCTTCGCTCATCTACGGCGGCGGTATCGCGCTGCTGCTGGGCCTCGGCCAGTTCACGGGTCCGCTGTTGCTCGGCCAGAACTACGGCGTGAAAGTGCTGACCACCGAGATGTATCGCCGGGTCTCGGAATCGCCCTCGGATTTCGCCGCGGCGGCCGCCGCCGGTTCACCGCTGGTGATCTTCGGGCTGGTATTGGTGCTGATCCAGAAAGGGCTGCTGGGCAACCAGTCCCGTTTCGTCACGCACGGCGGTAAGGCGTTCGCGCCGGCGGCGGGACGCTCGCTGTGGGCCACGGTGACCATCGTCGTCTACGCCCTGTTCGCCCTGATCATCCCGCTCGTCGGGCTTGTCATCGTGTCGCTGACCCCGTACTGGTCCGGATCGCTGTCCTGGGATCTGCTGACGCTGGACAACTTCCGCGCCCTCGCCGCGGACAACGCCATCGTGAACTCGGTGCTCACCAGCGTGTCGACCGCGCTGGCGGCCGTGGTGATCTGCGTCCCGCTGGGTTATCTGATGGCCGGCCTGCTCGTGCGCGGCCGGCAGTTCAAGATCATGGCATTGCTGGCGGACCTGATCACCGCACTGCCGCTGGGTATTCCGGCGGTCATCTTCGGTGTCGGATTCCTGCTCACCTATACCGAGCCGCCGCTGATCCTGTACGGGACCAAGACGGTGATCATCCTGGTCTACATCGTGTTGATGCTGCCGTACGCGACCAGAATGCAGATGACGGCCATGCTCTCGCTCGGCAACACCTACAGCGAGGCGTCGGCGACCAGCGGTGCGTCCCCGCTGGTGACGAACCTGCGGGTGATGCTGCCGCTGATGCGGCCCACCATCCTCAGTGCCGTCGCCCTGATGTTCATCCTGCTGACCCACGAATTCGCCGCCTCGCTGCTGGTGCGCGCCTCGACCACCCAGGTGATGGGCACCCTGCTCTTCGACCTGTGGCAGAACGGCTCCTACCCGCTGGTCGCCGCGATGGCGCTGCTCATGACCGCGGTCACCACCGCGGGTGTGGGTGTCGCGATGCTCATCGGCGGCCGGAACGTGCTGAACAAGTTGTGAACCGCGGTCTCTCCGTGGTGATTCCCCCGAAACAGAAAGGCCTGCCATGGCAACGGGCCCGTCACGGCTGAACGACAAGGTAGTCCTGGTGACCGGTTCGACCGGTGGTATCGGTGTGCAGATCGCGCGCCGGCTCGCCGCGGAAGGCGCCACACTCGTGGTGACCGACCTCGGCGAGGCGGCGTGCGCCGACCTCGCCGCCACCCTGGACCGGCCGGAGCACCATCTCACCCGGCCGCTGGATATCGCGCGTGAGCAGCAGTGGCAGGACACGGTGGCCGCGGTACGCGATCGGTACGGGCGTTTGGACGCATTGGTCAACAACGGGGCCATCGGCAGCCTGGCCTCCGTCGTCGACGAGGACCTCGACCGCTACAACCGGGTGATCGAGGTAAGTCAGACCGGCACCTGGCTGGGCATGAAGCACGCCGGCGCCCTGATCGAAGAGAGCGGCGGTGGAGCCATCGTCAACCTCTGCTCGATCCTGGGCAGCGTCGGCGGCTTGGGCAACAGCCTGGCGTATGCGGCGGCCAAGGGCGCGGTGCGGACGATGACGAAGAACGCCGCCCTGCACTGGGCTGCGAAGGGGGTCCGGGTGAACTCGATCCACCCGGGTTTCATCGAAACCGAACAGCTGCTCGACCGGTACGAAGGCAGCGAACGGCATCGGGCGATGCTCGCGAACACCCCCATGGGCCGGCTGGGCCGGGCCGAGGAAGTGGCCGCCGCGGTCGCGTTCCTGGCCGGTGACGATTCGACCTTCGTCACCGGTACCGAACTGTATGTCGACGGCGGCTGGACCTGCGCCTGACGGTGCGGAAATCGGGGCTGTCTCCACCGGATGAGGGTGGAGACAGCCCCGTTCGCTTCGGTTGTGATCGCCCGGATCACGGTCCGGCAGTGGCGCGACCCGACGCCCGGTGCGTGGCCGGGGGCGATCCGGCCGGGCCGGAAGCGCTCAGGAAGAAGCCTTGAAAAGGTCTACACCGGAATAGGTTTCGGCGGCCAGCGCATTCCTTGCGACCAGGACGTCGAGATGCGCCATGGTTTCGCAGGTGGCCACCATCTGATTGAACGTGTCGAGAGTGCCGAACGGGCGTTCTCGACGGGTCCAGGTGAGCGCCTGGGCGACCTCGAGGCCGGTGCAGGGCCCGAGGTCGGTTACGGCGGCGCGGATCTGCTCGAAACGCCGGCCGTGGTGCGCCAGCAGATCGCGGGCGCGCCGCCCGGCGCTGCCACCGTCCGGGCCGTGGGCGGGCAGCATGATCCGGTCGTCGTCGTCGCGCAGCAGTTCGAGCGAGTTCAGGAATTTGTCCAGCGGCAGTTCCCAGGCACCGAGTTCGAAGCCGATCGAGGGCGTGATGGTCGGCAGCAGATGATCGCCGGTGAACAGCATCCGCCGGGCGGTGTCCTGGAAGACCAGGTGTCCCTTGGTATGCCCCGGTGTCGCGCGGACCTCGAGTTCGTAACCCTCGAGGGTGAGCGGGCCGGGCTGCAGCCACCGGTCGGGGGCCTCCCAGTCGGCGACGTCGAAGGGTTCACCGATACTGCCGGCGTAGGCGCGTGCCGCGATACCGGCGGCGCCGGCCCGGCGTAGTTCGCGCAGGGAACTGGTGGGTACGTTGTTGCGGAGTTCGCGGATCGCCGTGAGGCCGGCCGATTCGCCGGCGCCGAGATGAACCCGGCACCCGTGGCGGCGCCGCAGCTCCACCGCGAAGGTGTAGTGGTCGCGGTGGATATGGGTGACCAGGACATCGTGGATCTCGGCGGGGGAGCGGCCGATCCGCGCGAGCCCGGCGGTGAGCTCCCGGTAGGTGTCCGGGCGATGCCAGCCGCCGTCGATCAGGACGAGCCCGGCGGCGGTTTCCAGGGCGTAGACGTTCACCGCGCGCAACCCGTCCTGCGGGAGTTGCAGGGGGATGCGGTGGATACCGTCGGCGACCGGATAGCAGCCGGGCTCGGCCCAGTGCGCGCTCATTCGCCGCTGCCGGCCAGGGACACCATGGTCTGCTCTTCGCCGAACCAGATCATGCGGCGCCCGCGCATCGCGCCGACATGCTGGACGGCGGCTTTCCATTCGGGGCTGGCCAGCGCGGCGTCGAGGGCCTCGCGGGATTCGAAGCTCAGGATCGACAGGCCGTCCCAGCCGGCCGATTTCTCGTCAACGGTGTCGAGGAGTTCGGTGTGCTGCCAGCGCAGCAGGCCGGGCAGGGGATAGGTCACCTCGGCGTGTTCGCCGCGCCACCATTCGATGAATTGTTCGTGCGACCAGTCGCTGGGCCGGGACGCCAGCACGATGAGGTTGTACACAAGCTCTCCTAACTGAATTCTGTTCTGTTACGCAGGGTGGACCACGGCCCCGTCCGGTTGCCCGGAGGGCCGGGAGCGTCCGGGTCGTCGCTCCGGGCCTACGGCACCGCGGGCCGGCGCCGTGTGCATCGGCCTGTCAGGCGCGCACCATCCGCACCGAGGCCTCGGTGACGGTCTCGGTGATCTCGGCAAGGGTCAACGAGCCGTCCGGGCGATACCACCGCCACACGCTGATGATCACCGCCAGCACCATCCGGCCGAGGATTTTGGGATCACCCTCGGCGAATACGCCCGCCGCGATACCCCGCTCGATCAACTCGGTCCAGTTCTGTTCGATTTCCTGGACCAGTTCGCGCGAGCGCAGCCGTTCGGCTTCTTCCTTCTTCGATTGGCGCGGCTGGGCCAGCATGTCCATATGGTTCTGCAGGATGCGGCGCTGCAGCGCGTCGATCGGCTCGGCGCGCAGGGCGGCGGCCACCGCCGCGCGCAGCGCTTGCTCGGGGTCCGCTTCGTTCTCGGTGGCGGTGACGAAACGGTCGACCGAATCGGCCAGCTCCAGTCGCATGATCGTGAGCAGGCAGTGCGCCTTCGACTCGAAATAGTGGTAGAGCGCGGTCTGGCCGATGCCGACCTCGTCGGCGATGGAGGCCCATTTCGTATGCTCGTAACCGATACGCCCGAACTGCTCGATGGCAGCGGTCAGGATATTGCTGCGTTTGGACCGCGGGCTTTCCCGGCGGGTCCCGCTGTCAACGGTCATGAGAAGTGTGCCCCCAAATATCGGCTGTGTGTGGATCGGTCAACTCTACCCCACCTGAGATGAATTCGAGTCGGCTGACGCGAGCCGGGTGGCCAGCTGGATCGCATCCGGACGGGAGAGTTTTCCGACCCGGTTCTGCGGTAGATCCGCCACCGCGAACAGATATTCCGGCCATTTGAATTTGGGAAAGCCGGCCGCCGCGAGCTGGTCGGTGACGGTCTCCAGGGTCGGTTCCGCGCCGTCGGCGACGACGAGGGCCGCCGCGCGCTCACCCAGCAGTTCGTCGGGGACCGGGACCACGCAGACCTGCACGATGCCGGGTAGTGCCGCGATCGCCGACTCCATCTCGTTGATATCGATATTGCGCCCGCCCCGGATGATGATCTGTTTCTGCCGGCCCATCACCCGGATGGAACCGTCCACGGCCACCTCCACGAGGTCACCGGTGGGCAGGAACCCGTCCGCGGTGAGGTCCGGCGGGACCGGGACGCCGCCGCGGGCATAGCCGACGAACAGCGACGGGCCTTTCACCTGGGCGTCGCCGATCGCACCCGCGGGCAGCCCGGCCCCCGATTCGTCGACCGCGCGGACGACGGTACCCGGGAACGGGCGGCCGTCGCGGCCCAGCCGGATCTCCGGGGGGTCGCCGGGCAGCGGCGTCGTATGGCCCAGGCATTCCGACATCCCGAACACCCGGAGGAACGTGGTGCCCAGCTTGGTTTCGGCCTCGGCCAGCGCCCGCTGGTTCATCGGTCCGCCACCCACGGTCATGGCGCGCAGGCCGCGCAGCCGTCCGGCGCTGTTTCCGGTGACCGAGAGCTGCAGGGCCATGGTCGGGACCAGCATCGTCCACGAGACCCGGTGCTCGGCCATGGCGTCCAGCGCCGCCGCGGGAGACCATCGGCCGATGGTGACCATCGTGCCGCCCAGGAACGCCGGGAGATACATCCCGAAGCAGAAAGCCGCCACCGACGACAAGGGCACGAAGGCGCCCACCGATTCACCCGAGCGCAGGCCGACGGCCTCGATGGTGCTGCGGCAGGCGTAGCGGATGGCGTCCTCGGATTGGACCACGCATTTGGGCCGGCCGGTGGATCCGGAGGTCATGGCGATGGCGCTCCCGCCGCGCCATCGCCGCACCGGGCCGAACGGCGCGGTCCGGGCCCGCAGCCGGTGCTCGCCGAAGGCGGTGGCGGCGATCGGGAACTCCGTCGCGGGCACGTCCCAGCGGCTCAGGGCGGCGGGGTCACCGATCACCAGATCCGGGTCGATATCCTCGAGCGCGAGCCGGAACTCCGATTCGGTCGCATGCGGGCTGAACACGGCCACGACCCCGCCCCGCAGGCCGACGGCCAGCGCGGCGGCGAGCGTGCGCCAGGTGTTGTCGGCCTGGATGATCACCGTGGGCCCGCGCTCGTCGATGGCCGCGATTCGATCGGCGAGGGCGTTCGCCGTCGCCATGATCTCGCCCACGGTGTGCTGTCCGAGTTCGTCGATCACCGCGATTTCCGCCGGTGCCCGCCGGGCCCGCTCGAGCATCTCCTGCGCCAGTGTTCTCATCTACCGTTCCTCATGCCGCTGTGCTCTCTGTCTACTCGCTGCCGGGCCGCCGCGGGGCGGTTCGGGCCGGTCACGGCGGTGGGACCAGCACCGCGCGGCCGGTGATACCGCCCGACCGCAGCTGCCGGTAGACCTCGACCGCCGCGGTGAGCGGATAGGTCTGCGCGGTGACGTGCAGCGCGCCCCGCCGTGCCATCTCGACCACGGCAGCGAGGTCCGCGCGTGGTCCCCAGAACGGCGCCGAAATGCCCCAGCCGGCGGCCAGCCCCACGTCTTTCCCGGCCGTGATACGTCCGCCCGCACTGCCGACCACCGACAACCGGCCCCCGGGCGCCAGCGCGGCGGCGGCCGGGGCCACCGTGCTCGGCGCCCCGGCGAAATCCAGGATCAGATCCGCGCCCTCGCCCAGCGCACCGGCCGCGGCGGCGGCATCCTCGAACACGGCGTCCGCGCCCAGCCGCCGGGCCATCTCCCGCGCCTCCGCGCGGGTATCGACCGCGACGATCTGCCCGGCGCCGAATGCGCGCAGGATCTGCAACGCGAAATGGCCGAGGCCACCGACGCCGATCACCAGGCAGACACTCTGCGCGTCGATGAGGTCGCGGTGTTCGCGGACCGCGTGGTAAGCGGTGAGCCCGGCGTCCGCGAGCGGTGCGCAGTGCACCGGATCGACACCGGCCGAGCGCACCAGGAACCGGGCCGCGGGAACGAGGACCGCCTCGGCCAGCCCGCCCGGATAACCGAGTCCGTTGCCGATGGGTGCCCCGCGACCGTCGCGGGGGCGCAGGCGAAGACAGTAGTTCTCCCGGCCGCGCAGGCAGTTCCGGCAACCGCCGCAACCCCAGATGCCGTGCACGACGACCTGTTCCCCGATCCAGTCGTGGTCGGCGGCCGGTCCTGCCTCCACCACGGTCCCGGCCACCTCGTGGCCCAGGGTGAGCGGTAGCGGGTAGTCGAAACTGCCCGCCGCGGCGTCCATGACGTGCAGGTCCGAGCGGCACAGTCCGGCCGCCGCCACCTGGATCAGGAGTTCCTCACCGCGTGGCCGCGGCAGGGGAATCTCGCGGAGTTCGGGTTCGGCTCCCCAGGCGGTGAGTTGTACGGCGAGCATCAGCGTGCGGTCCAGCCGCCGTCGACCACGAGCGCCTGCCCGGTCATATAGGAGGAGGCGTCCGAGGCGAGGAACACCACGGCCCCGTCCACCTCACCGGCCCGGCCGCCGCGCCCCAGCATGGTGTTGCGGCGGACCCAGCCCGCCGATTTCTCGTTCTCGAACAGGCCGTCGGTCATCTCCGTATCGAACCAGCCGGGGACCACGGCGTTCACGCGGATACCCCGACGGCCCCATTGACCCGCGAGCTCGCGGGTCAAACCCAGCGTTCCCGCCTTGGAGGCCGCGTAGCTCGCGCCACCGATCGGCGCGGTCGACACCAGGCCGATCACCGAGGAGATATTGATATACGATGCCCGTTCGCCTTCGGGGAGCCGGGACGCCGCGTAGGTGGCCAGATGAAATCCGGCGAGCAGGTTCAGGTCCAGGATGGCGCGGAACTCCGCGTCGGTCTCCTGCTCGGCGTTCGGCGGTCCCGGGCGGCCCGCATTGTTGACCAGGACGTCCAGGCGCCCGGACTGCTCGTAGCAGCGGTCCACCAGGGCGGTGCGGTCGGCGGGGTCGGTGACATCGCAGCGCACCGGGACGATCCGGGCGTCGGCCGCGGCCAGTTCCCGCAACCTGTCCACCCGGCGCGCGGCGGCGTAGACGGTGGCGCCGGCCGCGGCGAGTGCCCGCGCGAAGCCGACCCCGAGGCCGGAGGACGCCCCGGTGACCACGGCGACCCGGCCGTCCAATCCGAAAAGAGCGTGCAGTGCTGGGCTTTTCATTCCGCGCCGCCTCTCAGTACACCGCGGTGCGGCCGCCGTCGACCGGGATCAGCGCACCCGTCGTATAACCGGCCGCGTCGCTCGCGAGATGGGTGACCAGGCCGGCGATCTCCGCCGGATCGCCGAGCCGCCCGGCGGGCAGCCGGTCGATGATCTTGCCGACGAATTCGTCGTCCCAGTGCTCGGACATATCGGTCGCGAATCCGCCCGGCATCACACAGTTCACCCGCACCGCCGGTGCGTACTCCTGCGCGAAGGCCATGGTGAGTGCGTTGAGCCCGTTCTTGGCCGCGGCGTACATCGCCTCCGGCGGGCTCGGCCGCACCGCGCCGATACTCGAGATATTGATGATCGACCCGCCGCCGGCGGCGGCCATCCGGGCCCCGGCGACGGCCATGAGACGGAACGGGCCCTTCAGATTCACCTCGATGGTCTTGTCCCACAGGCTTTCGGTGACCGATTCCAGGTTCTCGGCGAGCGGGGCGATACCGGCATTGTTGACCAGGATGTCGAGACTGCCGAAGCGTTCGATGATTGCGTCGACAGCGGGTTCGAGGGTGTCCCATCGGCCCACGTGCAACTCCAGCGGGTGGGCGCTGCCGGGGCCGTCGCCGAGTGTGGCGATCGCCGCTTCACACGCGGCGAGTTTGCGGCTGGAGACGATCACGGTGGCGCCCGCGTCGCGCAGTCCGCGCGCGATGGCCAGGCCCAGCCCGCGGCTGGCACCTGTCACCAACGCCACCTTTCCGCTCAAATCCGTTGTGCTCATTTGTATTTCTTCACCTCGAGGCGCGCGATGGTGCGCAGATGGACTTCGTTGGGGCCGTCGGCGATCTGCAGCGCGCGGGTGATGGCATACATCCGGGCCAGCACGGTGTCGTTGCTGACCCCCGCCGCGCCGAAGGTCTGGACCGCGCGGTCGACCACCGTATGCGCGACCTCCATCGCCGCGACCTTGATCGCCGCGACCTCCGACCGCGCCGCCGCGTTCCCCTTGGTATCCATAAGCCAGGACGCCTGCAAGGTCAGCAGCCGGATCTGATCGATCTCCATGCGGCTGCGCGCGATCCACTCCCGCACCACTCCGCGGTCGGCGAGCGGTCCGCCGAACGCGGTACGTTCCAGCGACCGCCGGCACATGAGTTCCAGTGCGCGCTCGGCCATGCCGATGGCCCGCATGGCGTAGTGCATGCGGCCCGGTCCGAGGCGGCCCTGGGCGATGGCGAAACCGTCGCCCTCGGCGCCGAGCATGTTCTGCGCCGGAACCCGGACATCGGTGAACTGCACCTCGCCGTGTCCGAGCCGGTCGTGGAAACCGAACATCGGCAGATCGCGCAGCACCTCGATACCCGGGGCGTCGGCGGGTACCAGGATCATGCTCTGCTGACGGTAGGTGGGTCCGTCCGGATCGGATTTGCCCATGAAGATGATGAGCTTGCAATCCGGGTCGAGGATGCCGGAGATGTACCATTTGCGGCCGTTGAGGACGTAGTGGTCACCGTCGCGGCGGATGGTCGAGGTGATATTGGTGGCGTCGGAGCTGGCCACGGCGGGTTCGGTCATCGCGAACGCCGAGCGGATCTCGCAATCCAGCAGCGGTTTCAGCCACCGCTGTTTCTGCTGTTCGGTGCCGAACATGGCGAGAATTTCCATATTGCCGGTATCGGGCGCCGAACAGTTGATCGTCTCGTTGCCGATGATCGACCGGCCGACGAGTTCGGCCAGCGGGGCGTATTCGAGGTTGGTGAGCCCGGCGCCGAGACCGTCGTGGGTCATGAACAGATTCCACAGGCCCTGCCGGCGCGCCTCGGCCTGCAGTTCCCGCATGACCGGCGGCTGTTCGTGCGGATTGTCCGCGGCGGCGATCTGCTCGTCGTAGATCCGCTCGGCGGGATAGACGTATTGCTCCATGAACTGTTCGAGCCGGACGAGCAGCTCTCGGGTGCGGGTGGAGTAGGAGAAATCCACGGTGCGGCTCCTGAATCGGGGGAGAGGACCTCAACCGGCGAGGAGCGCGGTTCCGGTCTCGATGAGGCGATGGATGGTGGCGGGCAGCTTTTCCTGGTCCGGATCGTGGTGCCGGCCTTCCCGGTGCCGCCGCAGGTTGTGGCCCATGATGGCGGCCATCTTGAGCCGCCCGAGCGCGTCGAACCAGGGCAGCTCGGGCAGTTCCGGCCCGCCCGCGCGGTAGCGGTCCACGAGCTCGGCGGAATCGGGCAGGCCCGCCACCGTGCGGCCCACTTCCGGGAAGTTGGTGCCGTCGGCGAACACCAGGAACCAGCCGAGTTCCACCCGCGGGTCGCCCGCGCTCCAGATCTCCCAGTCGATCAGCGCGACCGGTTCGGTACCGGCGGCGATGATATTGCCGAGCCGGTAGTCACCGTGCACGAGCGTGGGGGTGACCGGGTCGGGGATCCGCCGGCCCAGTAGGTCCAGCAGCCGGTCGCCGCCCGCGACCAGTTCCGGTGGCACCGCGCCGAGCGTGCGGGCCCAGCGGGCGAGTTCATCGGCCGGTGTGAGGGGGGCTTCGGCGCCCGGGATCGAACCCGGGTCGACGGCGTGCAGCCGGGGCAGCACCTCGGCGGCGCGGCGCATCCGTGCCGCGGCCAGGGCGGGTTCGACGGCGGGGTCGTCGAGGACCGGTTCCAGCGACTCCCCGGCCACGAACTCCATGGCGAACCAGGCGGGTTCGTTCTCGTCGACGGCCACGATCCGGGGAACCGGGACATCGGTGTCGCCGAGCGCCCGCATCACCCGGGCCTGCCGCAGCATATCGTGGCGCCCGATCGGCTTGCGGCCGTCCGGCACCGCCTTCACCACGAACGCCGGGCCGGTGGTGGTGACCCGGTAGGTGAGGCCCGAATGCCCGCCGGGCAGCGTCTCGAAGCCGGTGACCTCGAGCTCCAGATCGGTACGCAGACGGTCGCGTACCCGCTGTTCCAGCGTCATGGCCGCGGCTCCTTGGGTAGGCCGAGCACCCGCTCGGCGATGATGTTGCGCTGGATCTCGTCGGTACCGCCGGCGATCCGGTACCCGGGTGCGCCGAGGATGTGTTCGGTCCAGGCGTAGGTGCCCCAGCGTCCGGAATCCGCCGTGAGTTCCCGTCCGAGCAACAGCCGCGCGACCTCGGAGGTCCGTGCCATGGTGTCGGTGGCGAGCAATTTGCCCACCGACGCCTCCGGTCCGGGATCGCGGCCCGCGACCACCGCCGCGGCGACCCGCATCCCCGCGATCCGCTGCACATAACTCCGCGTCACCAGATCCGCGACCCGGTCGCGTTCCAGCTCTGTCGGTTCGCGGCCCAGATTTCTGGCCAGCGTCACCGCCCGGTCCGCGTTCGCCAGGCCGAGCGAGGCGCCGTCGAGCCGTTCCGCGGCGAGCACGGTGAGCGCCACCGGCCAGCCCTTGCCGACCGGCCCGAGCCGCATCCCGTCGTCGAGTACGACACCGTCGAGATAGACCTCGTTGAACGAGCTCCCGCCGGTCATCTGCCGGATCGGCCGGACGGTGACCCCGGGCGCGTCCATCGGCACGAGGAAAACGGTGAGTCCCGCGTGTTTGGCCGCCGCGGGATCGGTGCGGCATACCGCGACCCCGAGATCGGCGACCCGGGCCCCGGAGGTCCACACCTTGTGCCCGTCGAGGGTCCAGGTGCCGTCGGCGTTGCGGGCCGCCCGGGTGCGCACGGCGGCCAGATCCGATCCGGCCTCGGTTTCGGAGAAGAGCTGGCAGGCGATGAGATCGGTGCGCAGCATCGAACGCACGTAGCGCGCCCGCTGTTCCTCGGTACCCCATTGCTCGATCGCCGGTGCCACCAGTTGCTGGGTGACCGAGAACATCTCGGTGCGCCGGGGCACATCGAATTCTTCCTCGGCCCGGCGGAACGCCAGCGCGTAGGACATCGGCAGGCCACGGCCGCCGTATTCGACCGGCCACGTCAGCGCACCCCAGCCGGCATCGAATTTGGCCTGCTCGTAGGCGCGGATGGTATCGGTGTGCTGCCGTTCTTCCGCGGCGGTCCAGTTCTCGAAGACCGCCACCGAATCATCCCCGTCGCCCCACGCGGATTCGGTGCGCGGCGCGGCTGTGCCGCGCAGCCAGGCGCGGGCCTGCCCGGTGAATTCGGCGAGGTCGGGAAGTTGCTGAGTACTCACTGTGTCCACCTCAGACCGACAGAACCGTGCAGGCGCTGATACCGGGAGCGCCGTAGACATGGGTGAAACCGGTTGTCGGCGCACCCGGAACCTGGCGGCCGCCCGCCTCGCCGCGTAGCTGGGTCACGATCTCGTGCACCTGCCGCAGGCCGGACGCTCCGATGGGTTCGCCGTTGGCGATACAGCCGCCGTCGGTGTTGATCGGCAGCCGGCCGTCGATTTCGGTGCCGCCCGCCGCGATCATCTCCTGCTGCGCACCGGGTTCGCAGAATCCGCATTCGGCCATATGCATGATCTCCGCGCCGCTTTCGGTGTCCTGGAGTTGCGCGACCCCGATTTCGTCCGGCCCGATCCCGGCCTGCTCGAACGCCGCTGCCGCGGCATCCGCGCTGACACTGGTCGGCTCGCCGGCACCCTGGACAGCGGGGCTGAACACCTCGAAGGACCCGAATCGCCGGGTGCGGTGGGTGATCGCCCGCAACCGCACCGGCCGCCCGCCGAGGCGGCGCACGGCGGCCTCGCCCGCGACGACCACGGCCGCGCCGCCCTCGCCCGGCGAACAGAACATGAACTTGGTGAGCGGGTCGTTCACCATATCGGACGCCAGGATCTGCTCGGCCGAAATGGCTTCGCGGCGCCAGGCATTCGGGTTGCGACTGCCGTTGCGGTACGCCTTCTCGGCGACCTTGGCCAGCGTGTCCGTGGAGATCCCGTGCTCCCGCATATAGCGGCCGATCTTGGCGCCGAAGAACTGCGTCGTCACCATCAGCCCGGCCGAACCGTAGCCCGCGGGCAGACCCCAGTCGGCCGGGTCCGGATCGAACGCGCCCCGCGGGTGTTTGTCGAAGCCGACGGCCAGGGCGATCTCCGCGGCACCGGAGCGGACCGCGTTGACGGCCGAGAACAGCGCACTTCCACCCGTGGCGCACCCGTTCTTGACATTGGTGAAGGGAATACCGGTGAAACCGAGTTCGGCCACCAGGGTGTCGGCCAATCCCGACCCGTCGCTGCCGCCGTAGGCGACCTGGATATCTGGCCAGGTCAAGCCTGCGTCGGCGAGTGCGTTACCGATCGCCTGGAGGGCGAGTTGCCGCCCGCTGACCCCGGGCTGCCGGCCGAAGCGGGACAGTCCACTACCGATGATCGAAACCTGCTGGGTCACCGGACCTCACTCTGCTGACGGGATAGGGTGGCGAACCGGGGCACCGGCGTCACGGTGACGAGGCGTACCGGTGCCCGGTCCAGATCGGCGAAATCGTCGCAGTCGAGAATCGCCTCGACCTTGATCCCTTCCGGGAGCTCGACATAGCCGACGGCGTAGGGCGTGAAGCCCTCGGCGGGAACGACATACGGTGGCGATTTCGGCGCGAACCGCTGCACGGTGTGCGCCCACACCACGCCTTCGGTGCTCAGCGCCAGCGGTTCGGCGGTCGGTGCGGCGCAGCGCGCGCAGTTCGCGCTCGCCGGATAGCCCACCGTGCCGCATACCGTGCACCGACTGCCTTCCAGGACCGGATTCGCCTGCTCACCCATGTCGTTCCTTCCGTTTCGTGGCTGCCTATACGGGATTCAGCGGCCGACCCACTTGGGTTCGCGCTTCTCCAGGAAGGCGTTCACACCCTCGCGCGCGTCCTCGGACTGCAGGGCATTGCCGACGGCGAGATGTTCCATCACCATCAGCGACTGGATATCGGCGTCCAGACCGCGATCGATGGTCATCTTGGTGAGCTTCATGGCGAACGGGCTCTTGTCCACGATCGGGGCGATGAAATCGGCGACGAGCCGATCCAGTTCGGCCGCGGGCGCGGAGGCGTTGATCAGATCGAAGTCGGCGGCCTCCTTGCCGCTGAGCAGTTTGCCGGTGAGCATCAGTTCCTTGGTCTTGCGGATACCGATCATCCGGGGCAGCCGGTAGATGGGTCCGGCACCGCCGAACAGGGCCCGCCGGATGTGGAAGTCGCCGATCTTGGCGTCTTCGGCGGCGACCGCGAAATCGCAGGAGATCATCAGCTCGAAGCCGCCCGCGGTGACGTAGCCCTCGAGCACCGCGACCGACGGGGTGTTCATCGAGTACAGCCGGTCGCACACCTTCGCGGAGAGCACCGCGACGTCCATGGCGTTGGTTTTGCCGACGTAGTTCTCGCGCAGTTCGTCGAGGTCGAAGCCGGAGCAGAAGGTGTTGTTCCGGCCGCGCAGCACGAGCACCTTCAGCTCGGGATCGTTGTCGACCTCGACGATGATCTCGTCGAGCCGGTGCAGCAGTTCCACCGTGACCGCGTTCTTCTTGTGCGGGCGGTTGAGCCAGACCCGGGCGATCTCGCCATCTTTCTCCAGGACGATGTGGTCGGTGTCGATCATCGGAGCCTCTTTCGGGGATTGTTCCTGAACTGGATTCACTTCAGTTCTACTCGACGGCGGGAGGCACGTCAATACGGATTTGCGGGGGACCGTAGGACTGGTCACACGCCGATCAGTGCGGCGACGCGGGCCCGGTGGCTGCGCGCATCCCCCTGTGCGGCTTCGTTTCCCAGCACCCGGCGGAAGTACGAGTGCGCGGCATGCTCCCAGGTGAACCCCACCCCGCCGTGCAACTGGACGGCCTCGCTCGCCGCGTGCACGGCGGCGTCGGTGCACACCGCCCCGGCCACCGCCACGGCGAGCCGGGCGGAATCGGGGTCCTCGGCGTACAAGGCGGCCGCGTACCGCGACGCCGAGCGGGCCCGTTCCAGTGCAACCAGGAGATCGGCCAGCCGATGTTTGACCGCCTGGAACGATCCGATGGGCCGGCCGAACTGCCGCCGGGTCCCGGCGTACGCCACGGTCATCTCGAGCAGGCGATCGATGGTTCCGGTGTTCTCGCAGGCGAGGGCCAATGTCGCCAGGTCGCGCAGGCGGGTACTCGCTGCCTCGGTGGCGTCCGGTGTCGTGAGCGGTACCGCCGGGCAGTCGAGCACCGCGATATCGGCTTGCCGTCTCGTCGGGTCTAGTACGCGGCGTTCCGTCCGCACGGTGTCCTCGGGTAGGCGCAGCGCGAACAGTCGCGACCCGTCGGCCGTCTCGGCCGAGGCGATGACGATATCGGCGCTTCCGCCGCCGATCAGGTGGGTGACCGTGCCGTCGGCGCGCCATCCGTGCGGACCCGGTGTGGCCCGTAGATCGTCGGTGTCCGGGCCGAGCGCGCTCACTGTGGCGACGAGATCCCCGGTGAGCACCTCTGGAAGAAGGTTGCCCTCGGCTTCCGGCGCGGTGAGCAGGGCGTGGGCGCCCAGGACCGCCGAGCTGTACACGGGCTCGCAGACCAGTGCCCGGCCGCATTCCTCGAGGACCACGGCCAGTTCCGCGGTTCCGTAGCCGAGGCCGCCGTACTGCTCCGGGACGGCCAGGCCGGCCACCGACATCTCGTCGGCCAGTATCCGCCACAGATGTGGTGAGTAGCCCGGATCGGTGTCCGCGGCCGCGCGGACCTGATCGATATCGCTGTACTTCCCGAGCAGCCCCCGCAGCGATTCACGCAGCTGGACCTGTTCGGCATCCGGGGTGAGTCCCGGTGGTTCCGAGCGTGGCCAGGGGCTTTCGACGACAGCTGCCGAGGTCGGAGACATATTCTCCCCTTGAGTTGAGTTCAATTCGATAATTCGGAGCCTAGCGGCTGAACCTCTCGACAAGAAGAGGTGGGCTGAACTAAGTTCATTTCATGACCCACGTGATCGAGGCTTATTACGCGGCGGTCGACAGCGGCCGGCTGCGGGACGCGACGGCCATGCTGGCCGAGGACGTCGAATTCGCGATGGTTCTGCCGACGGGAGTCAATCGCGACCGCGGTCGTGCGGCCATGTTCGACTACCTCAGCGGCAGGCCGAAGGTGAACCGCAAACACCGGTTGCTGCGCGTCGCCGCCGACGGCGATATGAACTTCGCGCACGGTGCGGTCACCGAGAACGATTCCGTCACCACCGGCTGGTTCGTCGCCGCCATGCATATCGGCGCCGACGGCCGCATCGACAGGTACCAGGTTTCGTTCAGCGCGGATTTCGCGCTGCTACCGGTACAGACCTCGAACGAAGGAGCGCGGGCATGACAACGGTGCCGGTACTCACCCGATGGTTCGGCTATATGGATTCCGACGACCCGGACCGGGTGCTCGGGATGATCGCCGACGATTTCACCATGTCCGTGCAGTTCTCCCAAGGCGGCGGGCAGAGCGCCGAATTCGTCGGAGACCGTGCGGGATTGGTCGGCTATCTGGCGCAGCGGGAGAAGAGCACACTGATCCACCACCTCGATGTCGGCGTGGTCGCCGGCGACTACGAACTGGTCGTCGGCCGCACCACGCGTAACGGGGCGTTCGAGGCCTCCTTCAACGCGACCGCCCAGCTCGACTCCACCGGCGCGGTCCGCCGTCTGCTCATCGCCCGCACGCCCGAAGTCGCGTTCGTGCGCTGACCCGCGCCGCCGACCGTACCGGAGGACCGACTGTTGAATCGTCACGTGCGGCTGGCCCGCCGACCGGCCGGGAAATTGACCGCCGCGGACCTCGAGCTGGCCGAGGCCCCGATCCCGGAACCGGGGCCGGGTGAAATTCTCGTCCGCAACACCTGGCTGTCGATCGACCCGTCGATCCGGATCCGTCTCGCCGCCACCACGCCGAACGGATACCTGCCCCCACTGCGCCCCGGCGACGAGCTGTCCGGGCTCGCCCTCGGAACGGTGCTCGAATCCCGGTCCCCGGAGTTCGCCGCCGGCGATCTGGTTTCGCATACGCTCGGCTACCGGGAGTACGCACTGCTCGGCACCCGGGCGCAGACGATCGGCGGCTACGGCGCCCCGGCCCGGGTCGATGCCGGTGCGCTACCGCCCCGATGGTTCCTCGGTCCACTGGGGAGCGCCGGGCTCACCGCCTATGCCGGGTTGTCCGAGATCTTGGAGCTGAATCCGGCCGACACACTGTGGGTTTCGTCCGCTGCCGGCGCCGTGGGTTCTCTGGCCGCACAACTCGCGAAGATACGGGGTGCCACCGTGATCGGTTCCGCCGGCAGCCCGGAGAAGGTCGCTTTCCTGCGCGACGAACTGGGGGTCCCCGCGTTCGACTATCACGCCGGTTCGCTCTCGGAGTCCCTGGCCGCTCTCGCGCCCGGCGGAATCGATACCTATTTCGACAATGTCGGCGGCGACCATCTGACCGCCGCCCTGGACGCCCTCCGGCCCGCCGGTCGTATCGCGCTCTGCGGAGCCGTCTCCGGGTATGACGGCGCCGCGCCGGCGGGCCCGCCCAACCTTTTCACCATGGTGTCGAAAGGTTTGCGTATGCGCGGTTTCCGTGCCGGTTCCTTCACCCACCTCGAGGAACGGATGCGCAAGGAGGTCGCCGGATACTTGGCGGACGGCCGGTTGATCCACCGGGAAACGATTTTCGACGGAATCGAGGCCGCGAGTACGGCCCTCCTGGCAATGCTGTCCGGCGCGACCACCGGAAAAACACTCTGCCGGCTCGATTTCTGATCAGATCGCTACGTACGTTCGGCGCGGCCGGCCTTGCGTTCGCGTTCGCGTTCGGCCGCGGTCGCGAGGTAGTCGCCCAGTTCGCGGGCGAGGGTGGCGTCGAGGGAGCGGGCCAGACTGGTGTGCACCGCGGCGACCCCGAGTTCGCGCATGGTGTTCAGCATGCGGGTGGTTGTGGCGATCTCCTCGTTGGTGTCGGGGAGCCAGCCCGGGCCGTGCTCGTCGACGATATGTTGCTTCGCGGCGCGGATGAGGAGGCCGCTGATATCGTCGATCCGCGTCGCGACCTCGGCGTATACCGAGATGAGCGTGCCCAGGTCGATCCCGTACTCGTGCAGTTCGGTGAACGAGGTGAGCAACTGGGTATCGGTGATGGTCACCGTATCGCCGTCGATCCGGACCAGATCCATCCGGCGCAGTTTCTCCACCAGCTCCTCGGACTGTATGCCGAGGATGGTGGTGAGCAGTTCCCGGGAGACCTCGAACGGCTCCTCCTGCGACCAGTTGGCGGTCACCGCGTGTTGCAGGCCGAGTACTTCGGTGAGGTCCTTGCCCGTTTCCCAGCTGGTGATGAAATCGGAGATATGCGCGGTGGTGAACCCGCGTTGCAGCAGCGCGTCGATGAGGCGCAGCCGTTCGAGGTGGGAGTCGTCGTAGATACTGGCGCGACCGTCCTTCGCCGCGGGCGGCGGGAGCAGGCCGCGCTCCTGGTAGGCGCGGACATTGCGGGAGGTGGTGCCCGCGGCGCGGGCGAGATCGTCGATCCGGTATCTCGGCATGGTCGCCGCACCTCCTCACCCGCCTGCCGCCCGGTTGCCCCCGGCTCGAGAGATCGAGTCTAGCCGCCGCTCAGGACGCCGGGACCCACGTCGGCCGATTGCCCGATCCGGGCGGTTGTCAGCGTGTAGTCGTCCAGATCGACATCGCGCAGCTGGTGGCGGTACTGGGTGGCGAACCCCGGGTACATGGTCGGATTGAAACCGTCCTCGGTGAGGTACCAGCTGCGGCAGCCCGAATTCCAGGTGGTCGCGCCCAGCCGGCGCTGGATCGCGGCGTTGTAGCGTTCCTGACGGTCCGGGCGGACATCGAGCATTGTCAGGTCGCGGTCCAGGATGATCCGGATGGCGCGGACCAGATAGTCGATCTGCGATTCCATGTACACCAGCGCCGAATTGTGACCGGGGCCGGAATTGGGGCCGAAGGTGAGGAACAGATTCGGGTAGCCCGATACCGTCACGCTGCGGTACGCGAACGCGCCGCGCCGCCATTCGTCGGCGAGGACCCGGCCGGCACGTCCCACGATCGGAATCGGGGTGCCTTTTTTGGAGACGTCGAAACCGGTGGCGAACACGATACAGTCGGCCCGGTGCTCGATACCCTCGGCCGTGCGGATCCCGCCCGGGGCTATCCGCGCGATCGGCCAGGTGATCAGCTTGCAGTTGTCGCGCTGCAGCGCCGGGTAGTAGTCGTCGGACATGAGCAGGCGTTTGCAGCCGGCCCGGAATTCCGGGGTGAGCTGGCGGCGCAGCCAGGGATCGCGCACCTGGCGCCGCAACTGCGCCCGCCCGACCAGTTCGACCACGCGGGTGAGGGGGGTATTCCAGACAACACCCAGCGCCACCGATTCGTGGCCGTAGAACCAGGCCTGCCGGGCCAGCGTTTCCGCGCCGGGAACCTGCCGGTAGATCTCCTTGGCCAGCGTGCCGGTCCGGCGGTTGACCCGGGGCAGCACCCAGCCCGGCGTGCGCTGGAAAACCTTGACCGCCTCGGCCTTCCGAACCAATTCGGGAATGATCTGGACCGCGCTCGCGCCGGTACCGATAACCGCGACCCGTTTGCCGGTGAAGTCGTAGTCGTGGTCCCACCGCGCGCTGTGGATCTTGTGGCCGGTGAAGGTGTCGATTCCCGGAATATCGGGGAAGCCGGGTTCGGTGAGCGGGCCCGATGCCAGCACCACCGCGCGCGCCCGGACCGGCTCGCGGCCCTCGAACGCGATATCCCACAGCCCGGCGTGTTCGTCGAACGACATGCCGGTGACGTTGTGCTGCAGGCGAATTTTCCGGGTGATTCCGGACTTCGCCGCGATCGACTCGATATACCCGAGTATTTCGGCGCTGCCGGAGTAGGTGTGCGACCACTCCGGATTGGGGGCGAAACTGTAGGAGTACAGTCGCGACGGAATATCGCAGGCAGCGCCGGGATAGGTGTTGTCGCGCCACGTACCGCCGATCGCGGATCCTCGTTCGAAGACGGCGAAATTTTCGATACCGCTCTGGCGTAGCCGAATTGCGGTGCCGATTCCGGCGAATCCGGCCCCGATCACGGCGACGTCGAGTGGCGCCGCATTGTCAGTGGTCATGGTGTCCTCGTTCACGCGGCGGGGGTGTAGGTCAGTTCTTTCGACCAGGTCGGGTCCTTGCGCAGCAACTGCCGCGGGATGGCCCCGGTGATCTTCACCAGTGCGTCGGCGAGGAGATGGTACGGGTGGCCGCGGTCGACGACCCAGTTCGCCTGCAGTTTCACGATCTGATACATCGGGAGCCGGCGCACGAATTCGCTCCGCTCGCCCACCTTGCGGTAGCGCTCCATGGCTGTATAGAGCTTTTGCTCGTCCACACCCATCGCGACGATATTGTCGCGCATCTTGTTCAGCAACGGCACATAGCTGAGCACCCCGACGAGGAAAGTCGGTTTCACCCAGCCGCCGACCAATTCGATGAGCAGTTTACGCAGTTCCGCGTGCCCGAGCACATCCATCACCGCGAAATCCACGGCGAGATGGCGGGATTCGTCGGCATTGATACGACGGAACGTTTCCTGGCACACCGGGTCGTCGATTTCGTCCATGATGAACTTGACCAGGGCGCCGTCCAGCGCGACCTCGAGCATCGGAATCACGGTGCCCAGGAACGACAGCGACATATCGTCGGAGTATTTGTCCAGGAAGTCGATCACGAGTTTGACGTTGATATTCGGCTGCGGGATCTCGTCACCGTCGAGCATCCCCCAGCGTCGCATCAGGGCGAGTTCGGCATTGGCGTGCCGCTGTTCCTCGGCGTGGAACCAGCGGTAGATCTCCCGCAAGGTTTCGGTGGGTGCCTTCTTCGCCATCGCCGCGAAACCACGCGCACCCACGTTCTCGATCCACATCAGATCCGCCATGAACGGCTTCAGGCGGGCGTGCTGTTCGGGGGTGAGGGTCTCCGCGCCCGGTGCGTCCCAATCGATATCGGCCAGCGCCCACTGCCGGTCCTTGATCTTGCCGAGCATATCGTCGAAATCCATGGCCGCCATATCAGACTCCTGACCTTTCCGCGGTGGGTGCCGCCGCCGTTTCCTCGTCGGGCAGCAGTCGGGCGAGCAGGCCGGCCACGGCCGTGTACTGCCCGGGGAAGAGTCGTTTCAGCAACCAGAGGAGCTGGGCGTCGGGTTGCGGAACGACGTGTAACCGGCCGCGATCATGAGCGTCCAGCGTCGTACGGGCGATGCTTTCGGGGGAGAACCCCGTCCACCCCATGAGAGTGTCGGCGATCTCGCGCGGCCCCGCGGGGACCGGGGCGTCGCGGGCGATATTCGTGCGGACGAAAGTGGGGCACAGCACGGTGATCGTGATATCCGTACCGGCGAATTCCGCGGCCATCGTCTCCGACAACGCCAGCACACCGGCCTTCCCGGTGTTGTAGGCGGCCATCCGGGGTGCGGTGCCGAACGCGGCGGCGGACGCCACGTTGATGATGCCGCCGTGGCCGGCGGCACGCAGCTGGGGTGCGAAGATCTCGCACCCGTGGATCACACCCCACAGGTTGATGTTGAGCGTGCGTTCCCATTCGGCGAACCCGATTTCGCCGACCCGCGGCCCACCCGACCCGACGCCGGCGTTGTTGATCACCAGCGAGGCCGGACCGTCGAACACGGATTCCGCGTACCGGGCGAGTACTTCGACGTCGTCGCGTTCGGCCACATCGCAGCGGAACGAGTAGGCCACACCGGGGTACTCACGCCCGATCGAGGCCACCGTCTCGTCCGCGCGGTCCTGGTCTATATCGGCGCAGACGACCCGGCCCCCGCGGGCGGCCAGTTCGTGCGCGAATGCCCGGCCGATCCCGCTGCCCGCGCCGGTGACCACCGCGCGGGCGCCCCGGCTGCGGGGCGGCGGGCCGAACGGCCGGAATATATCGAGCGTCAGCATGTCAGCCCACCTTTCCCGCCGTGCACACCGGCGGTGAGGTCCTCGTCGACCTGTCCATACCCCAAGAATCATCCAGTAATGTGCCATTTGTCAATGGCGAATAAATACAGCGAGATCGGCCGAGGTGCCGTCGCGATAGGCCCGCGCGTGCCTGCCCCGCCGGCTACTCGGTCATACGGCTGCGCGCCAACGTCTTCCGGCGCCTGTGCGGCTACAATCAGGCGTCCCACCATTGTCCGGTGACTGTGCTTCGGGAGTCGTTATGGACATCGAACCGCTGTCCCGGCATCGTCTGTTCCGCACCAGCGACGCGGAAGAGGCCCGCGTGCGGATGGGTGGCATTCTCCGGGACCATCGGCTCGATCCGGGCGCCGGCGTCATGGACGCCCGGTGTGATTTCCTCGGCTTCGGGGGGATCGCCCTCGCGCAGCTGCAGTACGGGGTCCAGGTTCGCGTCAGATCCGAGCCGACAGAGACCTTTCGACTGGTCCAGATCCCCCTGGCCGGCCGGGTCCTGGTGCGCGCGGGGTCGCTGGATATCGCCTCCGATACCACCGTCGCGTCGGTTCCCGAGCCGGACGAGCCGCTGGATATGAACGCGCACGACAGCAGCCGGCATCTGCTCGTCCGGTTCGACCGGCACGCGCTCGATGCGCACCTGCTGCGGATACTCGGGCGGCCATCGGAACGACCGCTGCGGATGTCGCAGGCGATGCGCCTACGGTCGCCCGCTGTCCGGTCCTGGCTCGAAACCCTGCGCATGCTGCACCGCGACGCCGCAGGGCCGGGTCTGCTCCGCGACTCGCGGCTGGGGCCGCACTTCGAACAGTTGATCATGTCGCAATTCCTGCTGGCCCAGCCGAACAGCTACTCGGAAGTGCTACTCGGCGGTGGTGCCGGAAACGCGATGCCGCGACCCATCCGCCGAGCCGAACAACTGATCGCCGAGCGGGCGCGTGATCTGCCAACTGTCGCCGATATCGCGGCGGCGGTGGGTGTTTCGGTGCGAACACTGCAAGAGGGCTTCCGGCGGTATCTGGACACCACCCCGACCGAGCGGCTGCGCGAAGCCCGGCTCGTAGGAGTGCACGCCGACCTCGCCGCGGCCGATCCCACCACGAGCACGGTCGCGGCGATCGCCGCGGACTGGGGTTTCTGGCACCTCGGGCGGTTCTCGGCGCTGTATCGCAAACGCTGGGGAGTCAATCCGTCCACCACCCTGCGGCACTGAGCCGGTGCCCGCGTCCACGGGATACAACCCGCGTTGCGGGGATAGTCACGGCGAAGCCCGGCCGCTGATCATGAGCAGACCGGGCTGCGGGCAGATCTCGGGGTCTGCCGTTCGGCCCGGTGGGACGACCCCCCAACGGGGCGGCCGCACGAAATCCCTGCGCCACCTGAACAACTGTGGAGTCTCTATGTTCATTCGCACCGCATCCGCCCTTCGGCGGGGCGCTCGTACCTTCGGTGCACCTGCCGTCCGCACAGGCCGGCCGGCCGTATGGCTCTTCGTGCTCGGCACGATCGCCGCGCTCACGATGGCCGGGACCGTCCCGGCCGCAGCGGCGCCACCCAGCTCGGTGGTCCTGCAGGACACCTGGGAGGTGCACCAGCGCTTGTCCGGCACCACCGATCAACCGATCGGGTTTCGGGTGAAGGTCACCTGGCGGGAAACCAACGCGGCGGACACGATCATGTCGTTCAACGGATTCGCCAATACCAGCACCTCCTGGGGTGAAGTCGTCAGCGGCCGGATCCAGGGCCGATCGATCAGTTTCACGATCCACTGGTCCGACGGAAAATCCGGGGTCTACCAGGGATCCTGGTTCGACGACGGGCATCTGCGCGGCTCCGGCCGGGAGGTCGGTTCGGGCCGCACCGCCGAATGGTGGAGCAAGTACAACAACTGGAAACTGACACCGTCTCGCTAGACCGGCGCCGGACGTCGAGGACAGTGGGGGATCGCCGTTGTGCGGCGATCCCCCAACCGGTGCGGTGGCCGATATTGCCGGCGCAGAGGTGTGGGTGACCGATTGCGGGCTATGGTTTGCGGGCGACGACGGCCCAGCAGTTGACCTGTGCGTCCAGCCAATCGGGGGATTCGCCGGCCGGGCGCCACTGGTTGGCGGCGACCACACCGGGATCCAGGATTTCCAGACCGGTGCAGAAGCGGGCGACTTCCTCGCGGGAGCGGGCCTGGACGAAAACCCCGCTCTGGCGATACATATCGAGGGCGCGCTCCATATTCTCCGGATCGAGGTCGGTCGTGATGTGGGAGATCGCCACGAACGATCCGGGTGCCAGCGCATTCATCAGTGTTTCGACGATCCCGTAGGGATTCTGTTCGTCGCCGAGGAAATGCAGCACCGCGACCAGGCTCACCGCGACCGGACGGTTCAGGTCCAGGGTTTCACCCAGTTGCGGTGCCGAGAGGATGGTTTCGGGTGCGGCGAGATCGGCGTCGATATAGGTGGTGCGGCCTTCGGGTGTGCCGACCATCAGGGCGCGGGCATGGGCGAGCACGATCGGATCGTTGTCGACGTAGGCGACCCGCGCCTCCGGACGCGCGGCCTGGGCGATCTGATGCAGGTTCGGTTCGGTGGGGATCCCGGTGCCGATATCGAGGAACTGGGTGACGCCCAGGGCGGTGAGCTCGTTGACCGCGCGGTGCATGAAATGCCGGTTCTGGCGGGCGGCGACATGAACGGTCGGAAAGGATTCGATCACTTTTTCAGCGGCCGCCTTGTCGACCGGATAGTGATCCTTGCCGCCCAGCACGTAATCGTAGATGCGGGCCGCGCTGGGCACGCTCTGGTTCACCACCGGTGCCGCCGCGCGGTCGGTCTCGGACATCGTTCTCTCCTGTCGGTTCCGCAACGTCGTTCCGGCGCCGTGACCAACGCTGCGGGCGCGCAACGAGTTCGGTCCAACTTTACGCTGCCCGATTCACGGCAGGGGTGTCCGCCGGCGCGGGGTCGTACCGCCCCGCTCGGGCCGGTCCCAGATCCCCGGCGAGCGGGCGGGCACCGCCAGTTCGGCCAGCAGGCCGTAGTGGTCGCTCGCTTGGATGCCGTGCCGCGGCTCCACGAAGATCCGGGTGCATTCGCGCACCTCCAACGTAGGTCCGTAGTGGGTGTTGCGAACCAGGATGTGATCGATGCGGCGGCCGGGGACCAGCGGCATATCCCCGCGCCCGACCAGCGGGTTCGCCGGGGTGAAGGTATGACCGGCGGTGTCCGGATGCGCGCTCTCCCACGCATCCTGGTACGAGACGCTGGTCCCGTTCAGCGACTGGCGGCCGGTCCAGTAACGGAGACTGCTCGCCTCCGGCCCGGCATCGAAATCGCCCAGTACCACGACGTGACGCGCGCAACCGCCGAGAAGTTCCTCGACGAACTGCGCGGCGATCACGGCCTGGCGCTCCCGCTCGTACTCGTAGCCGAGCTGGAACACCGGCTTGTGGTGCACCACCAGGACGGTTCCCAACGGTGGCGGCGTGTGGACTTCCGCGATCACCGCACCGGACCACGGGAAGTCGCCCGCCCGGGCACCGAATTCGAGATCCACCTGATGCACGGAACCCAGCGGCCATCGGCTGGCCAGCACCGCACCGACCCCGTCGGGCCCCGACCGGGTATGGGGAGCGAGCTCCCAGCCCGGGCCCAGCAATTCGGTCACCGCCGTGAGCTCCGGCGCGATCGTGACCTCCTGTAGTGCGACGATATCGGGTCGCAATTCTGCCAGCCCACCGGCGATAACCCGCCGCCGCGCGGGCCAATCGGCGTAGGACGGTGCGAGCACATTGAATGTCACCACCCGCAGGCCGTCGGCGACTGCCACACGTTCTACCATCTGTCCCGCATACCCGGCCCTCGTCCCGGGAAACGGGGCGCATCTCCGGTCAGGGCAGCGGCGCACGCCGGCACCCAGTGCTGCCACCCGCCGGGGTCGAAATACCCTGCCCGGGGTGGTTTTCTCTGAGCGCGCCGGTCGGGCGGCCCTCAACCCCGGGTGTTCTCGATGAGGTCGGCGGCCCGCAGGGTTCCGCCCTCCGCCTGCGCCCGTTCGCGCAGCAGAGCCGACCGGGCGGCCACCTCGGGGTCGGTGACGAGACCCAGCAAGGCCGTGCGCAGTGCCGCGGCGGTGGCGTCCGCGGTATCGATCCGGCGGGCCACACCCAGTTCGACCAGCCGGTCCGCGTTGATCGCTTGTTCGGCGCCCTGCGGAACGGCGATCATCGGCACTCCGGCCGACAATCCCTCCGCGCAACCGCCCATTCCGGCATGGGTGACAAAGGCGTCGGCCTGCTCGAGGATCGCGCGCTGCGGGACCCACGAATGCACTTCGACGTTGGCGGGTATGTTGCCGAGTTCGGCGGGTTCGGTGTGCTTTCCGATCTGGAGAACCACATGCCAGCCGGGCAGGCCGCCGAACGCGGCGAGGCATTGCCGGTAGAACTCCGGGCGGTGCGTGTACGCCGATCCCAGGGAGATCAGCAAAACGTTCTCGGCGGCGGGGCGAGTCCAGGTGCCGGCGTCGCCGGGTGCCGGCAGGCAGGGGCCGGTGAATGTCACCGTGGTGTCGTCGACCCGATCGGCGTTGGGTTGCATCGCGCGCGGAATCAGGGCGATCGTGCGGGCGGGCCGGCCGGAGAATTCGTCGACGTCGGTCGTGGTCGCTCCGCAGCCGGCGAGCCACCGGGCGAACTTCGCCTGGTACTCGTCGGCGCCCGGCAACTGCCGGAGGTGGGCGGCGACGTCTTGTTCGTAGCCGTCCCAGGCGACGAACGTGGGGGACAGCAGCACGAGCGGACGGCGCTGTGATTCGGCGAGGGCGCGGGCGGCGTAGGCGCCGATGTCGTAGAGGTAGAGGTCCGCGGGATCGTGGTCGTAGACGGCCCGGAGACGGGGCAGCGCGGCAATGGCGTCGTCGAGGAAGAGGGTCGCGGCGGCGATCGGATCGTCGGGCCAGTTGTTGTCGGCGACCGGCAGGGCGGAGGCGCACGGCACGAATTCGGCGCCGGTGGCGGTGATCGGATCGGCGACGGCCGGGTCGTTGGCGTAGGTCACGCGATGGCCGCGGCGCACCAGCTCGCGGATCACCTCGAGACTCGGCAGGACGTGGCTGACGATCGGGATACCGATCATCGCGATATGTGCGGGGTGGCGGGTTGTGGGCACGGCTCGTTTCCGATCGGGTTCGGGCGGTATCCGGTTGTCGGGTCGCGGTCCAGCGGGCCGCCGGGCGCTATGGCGACAGTTGTCGCATTTGAATGCTGTCATGAGCAGGATCTGCCCGGCAATCGAGTTTCCGCATTCACCGGCCGGCGACGCCGCTGACCGGGAATTCGTGTCCACCCGGCCGCGGCTCGCCCGGTGGATGCTCCGGCCCGGCCCGCTCCGGTCTGGACAGCGATCACACCGGCGCGGACCATGGATACCGCACTCGGAGTACAGCGCGGCGGAACCCGGCAGGTTGCATCCCGGTGGAAGGAGAGCACCATGATCACAGCGCGTGAGCTCATGCACCCCGATGTGGTGACCATCGGGGTGCGCGACACGATGGACATCGCCGCCCGGCAGATGCGGCAGCGCGATATCGGCGCATTGCCGATCTGCGATGGGGAAGGTCATCCGGTCGGGATCGTCACCGACCGCGATATCGTCGTCAATTGTCTTGCGCTGGGACGGAATCCGGCGACCGCTACCGCCGGGGAGTTCGCCCAGGGCGATGACCTGCGCTCCGTCGAAGTGGATACCGCGTTCGAAGAGATTCTGGCGCTGATGCAGCGATACCAGATCCGCCGCCTGCCTGTCACCGAACGGGGCCGGCTGGTCGGCATCATCACCGAGGCGGATATCGCGGACGGGGTGCCGGAACAGCAGACCGGCGAATTCGTCGAGGCGGTATGCGAACAGCAATTGCCCGCGCGGGTCGGCGACCGATGAACAACCGCTGAGCGGGCTACCGCCGCGCCTGTCCGGCCGATGGCCGCGCTACGTGAGTGGACAGCCCGTCCGGCGATCAGCCGACAGTGAATTCGTCGCTGATACCGGTGAACGGTTGCCGCGTGCCGTCGGGGGACAGCCGGTCGGCCCAGTGAACGAAGCGGTGCCGGCCGGGCGGGGTATCGGCGGGAATATCCCAGGTGAAGGTCGCGATGGAGGTCGCGGGAGCGCGTTTGCTCCAGTGGAACCGTACGCTCCATTCGCCCTCGTTGGCTATCCGTGTCCAGCGGCCCTCCGCGAACCGCTGCACTTCCAGGAAGGTGCCGTTGCGGCGGGGGTTGTGTTTCGGATGGGCGGAGACGAATTCCACGACCGCCCGCGTTCCCGGTGGGTAGGAAGGCGCCGGCTGAATCAGGGTCGCCCCGAACTCGTATCCGGGGGGAGCTGTGTCCGGCCCCGGTGCGGGGACGAAATTCGGCTGCAGATGTGACAGGTCGCGTGGCGCCGGGCCGCGCGCGACGCCGGCCCCGGCGCCGAGTGCCGCGGCCAAACGGGTGAATTCCTGCTGGTACGCGGGCAGGGTGTAGCGGCCGAACAGAGTGGACGCCCCCTCGTACTGCTGGGCGTCGTACTCCTCCGGTGTCGTCACGTATTCGTGGTACGCATTCGCGTAACCCTGCAGCAGGACCTGCTGTAGATCCACCCCCAGTGCCGCCGCGACGGCGCTGCGGACGCGCAGACCCGCGACGACGGTGAACTCTGCACCGGCCGCGGCCAGGTACAGCTCCCCGATACGCACGATCTGGATCGGCACGATATCGGGCACCCAGGGCGCCGGCGGTAGCAGGCTGAACGGCACCGCGATCGCCTTGGGCGCCTGGGCGTCGGCGAGCCAGGCCGGCGCCGGGCCGTGGGGGTCCCCGCCCAGGGCGTCGAGGAAGGGGTTGCGGACGCCCTCGGGGATGGGGCCGCCGGGCAGGCCCGGACCGTCTTCGACGCTGCCGGCCAGGAGGGACACCCCGGCGGCGGCCGGTGCCGTGTGGCGGGGCGCGCCGTCCGGCGTGAACCTGCCGTCCACGGCGATATCCGCGAGATCGATATAGCAGAACACCGACTCGACCGGACCGGTCAGCGGACGTGCCGCCGACAACGCGGCGCGCGACGCCTCGTACTGCCGTTCGCCGAGTATCCGGGTGTTGTCGAATTCGTCGGCGGTGGGCCCGGAACCCGGCCGCAGGTCGAGGTTCGGCGACATGTCACCGGCGTTGGTCTGGGCGAACGCGGCCACGAATCCGGGTGGGCCTTCGTCGAGATAGCGCACACCGTGCTCGGTGTGTTCGCAGGCGAAGGACGCGTAACCCTTGTTGTCCGAACTGATCAGGCGGTTCTTGTTCGTCATGGACGTGTTGTGGGTGGCGAACCAGGTGATCGAACCGGCGGGCCGGCCGCCCCGGACGATCGACAAGGCGGTCACGGCGGGATCGATGGCGCCGGGGAAGTGCGCCTTGTCGGCCTCGGGGTTGCGGTCGAACGCGACCCGCGAGCGGTTGACGCTGGCATTGTGCAATTCGGCGCGGCCCAGCGCCAACGCCCCGGGCGCCAGATCGGCGTGCGCGGCGGCGATGGCTTCGACCAGGCCGCCGACCTCGGCGTCGTAGACCTGCTGCTGGAAACCGAGGATCGACAGGTTGTATGCGTAGTCGTGCGCGGCGCCGCCGCAGACGGCATGCGAATGGGTGGAGGTGAGCAGGACGTTGCGTTCGGTGTAGAGGTCGCCGAATCGCCGCGCCAATTCGGTGAGTACACCCCGGTGCACCGACTGGAAGATCATCGCGTTCTCGGCGACAGCGAAAACCACGCTGTGCGCGCCGGTGGCGAAGACGAACGCGCGGGCACGCGGCCGCAGATGGATCCCGGCGGTGGTTTGATCCTGCTGCGAGTAGCCCATCATCCCGCATTCGGCCGCGGGGCCGGTGATATCCGAGATTCCCATGCCGATCAGGTATTCGCCCGTATCCGGTGCCGCCTGAGCGGGAGCGGTGAGGCCGGGTGCGGTGGCCGCGCCGAGCGCGAGTGTCCCCACGGCCGCGCCCGCCAGGACCGTCCGGCGGGGGAGTGCGGGTGAGTCCGCGGCCGGTCCGGAAGCGGTGGAACGGGACTCGGGGATCGCTGCCATCGCGGTTCCTTCCTGTCGAGTGGCAGCGAACCACACTGTTGAACGTTCGTCCAGATTTCGTTGGTCATTCGTTCAGTTGGCGGTCGGCGCCGCACGGCCCGCGCGACAGCGTAGGGCGATGGCGCTCAATCGGGCAGTAGCGGCACCGACAACCCTTCGCCGCGGCCGAGCAATGCGGCGCGGGTGACGGCACTCGACCCGAAGCGGCTGCGGACCTCGTCGAGAGCGGTATCCAATTCGGGGCCGGGGCCCGGCTCGAACGGCAGGCTGAGCTGCCGGGGGTCGGCATCCTCGAGATTGGTCAGCGCCAGCCCGACGAGGGTGATTCCGCGTTCGGTGATCAGTGGCATCGCGGTGGCCAGCAGTCCGCGGGCGGTGCGCAGGATCGTCCCGGTGTGATCGGTGGCGTAGGGCAGCGTGTGTGATCGGGTGGCGCGGGTGAAATCGTCGAAACGCAGGCGCAGCACCACGGTTCGGGAGATCCGCTCCGCGGTGCGCAACCGGCGGGCGAGCCGGTCGGTGAGACCGTGCAGATACGCCTCGATCTCGGCCGGGCTGTGCGGATGCCGGCCGATGGCGCGCTGGGCGCCGATCGACCGGCGCCGCCGCCCGGTCTCCACGCGGCGCGGGTCGCGCGCCCAGGCCAGAGCGTGCAGATGCCGGGCCGCGGCCCGGCCGACGATGGGCCGCAGGCCCTGTTCACCGAGTTCGGCCAGTTGCCCGATCCGTTCGACCCCGTGCACGCGCAGGGCTTCCGCGGTCACCGGCCCGACACCCCACAGCCGCTGCACCGGGAGCGGATGCAGGAACTGCAGTTCACCGCCGTGCTCGACCAGCAACAACCCATCCGGTTTCGAGACCGCGCTGGCGACCTTGGCGAGGAATTTGGTGCCCGCGATCCCCACCGATATGGGCAGGCCGACCTCCCGGCGCACCCGCGCGCGCAACTGCGCCGCGATGGCGCGCGGCTCACCGGCGACCCGCCGCAGCCCCGCGACATCGAGAAAGGCCTCGTCGATGGAAATGCCCTCCACGACCGGGGTGGTATCGGCGAAGATCGCGAACACCTCCTTGCTGGCCCGCGCGTACTCCGGCATCCGCGGCGGCACCACGATCGCTTCCGGGCACAACTGCAAGGCCCGTCCGATGTTCATCGGCGTCCGCACCCCGCGTGCCTTGGCCTCGTAACTGGCCGCCAGCACGACCCCGCCCCCTACCAGCACGGGTTTACCGCGCAGCCGCGGCTGATCCCGCTGTTCGACCGAGGCGTAGAACGAATCCAGGTCCGCATGCAGGATCGAGGCCTGCGGCCGGGCGGCGATCCGAGGTCGCGGGCCGGAGCCGGGGGTACGGCCTGTGTGTCCACCGGGTCGCGACGGAGCCTCGGATTCGAACATATGTTCACATTAGCACCGCGTCGTTCGAAAAACAGACCGGCCCGTCTCATCGCACTGTGACGACCTCGGGGCACGCGGATCGGCTCTCGGTGGTGAATCGCCGACTGTCAGGAAGCCGATCCGGTCGCGGCGGGCCGGGCCCGCCACCAGGCCACCGCGAACGCCGCGGCGAAGGCCAGGTGGACGACGAGGAACACTGCGGCCAGATCGCGGGCCGCACCGCTGAGCACGCCCCACACATCGTTGAGTGCGACGATGCCGAAACCCACCAGGTTCGCTACCACCACCGTGTTCCGAACGGCGGACGGATCGGCACCGCGCGAGTTCCAGTTCAGGACGGCGATACCGAGGAAGGGGCCGCCCAGCAGCCGGAGCAAAGCGAGTAGTTCGGAGGAGGCGTCGTCGGGTACCGCGCCTACCCCGAACTGCGCCGGGACCAGCAGGAGCGCGAGACCGATCACGGCGAGGTAGAGCGCGGCGAGGACGAGAAGCGGTTTCAGCATGGGAATGCGGGATCCTTCTGTGCGCCGGGACAGCCGGTGCCGCCTGGGCCGGCCGGCGGAGCCGGGTCGTTCTCGGGAGTGTGGGCGGTCCGATCCGGGCGGGTGCGGCGCCCGGAGACCGCATGTATTATCCCGCGACGCCGGCCACCGCGCATGCCCCGTGATCCGTGGTCTCACCGCGACGGGGCGCACCGCGGGGCCCGGTGGTCATGAGTTGTATTCAGGCTGAGCGAGACCGGCGACGGGCGGCCGGTGTCTTCCTACCGTTTCTCCTTATGCCGGGGATCTGCCGTGGAGCCGACCCCGGTCCGGTGATGCCGGCACCGAGTGTCCGGTGCGGCGCGATGCGGAGAGCTCGATGAAACGAATCGTCGTCCTGGTGGGCGTGCTGGCCGCGGTGCTGGCAACGGGTGCGTGCGCGGGTGGCGACCCGCAGGCCGGGCCGGACGGCCCGCCGCAGCCGGGGGGAACGTTGCGCTACGGCCTGTCCCAGGCGCCGACCTGCTCCGACCCGGCGCAGAGCGGGACGAACCAGACCCTCTACGTCACCCGGCAGATCGCCGATTCGCTGACCGATCAGGATCCGGCGACCGGTGAACTGCGGCCGTGGCTGGCGCAACGCTGGGAGGTGAGCCCGGACGCCACCACCTTCACCTTCCATCTGCACGAGGGCGTGACCTTCAGCGACGGAACCCCGCTGACCGCGGAATCGGTGCGGGCCACCTTCGATTCGATCGTGCACACCCTCGGCGGCGCCAAAGCACCGCTGGGGGCGACCTATCTCGCGAACTACACCGGCACCGACGTGGTGGACCCGCTCACCGCGCGGGTGCGCTTCGGTGCGCCCAACGCCCAGTTCCTGCAGGCCACCTCCACTCCGCAGCTGGCGATCCTGGCCGCCGTGACGACGGCGAAGCCGGCCGAGCAGCGATGCCTCGGGGATGTCGTCGGCAGTGGGCCTTTCACATATTCCGAGTATCGCCAGGGCGACAAGATCACGCTCGCGAAGCGGGCGGAATACGACTGGGGCTCGGCCGTATTCGCCCATCGCGGTGCGGCGTATCTGGACGGGATCGAATTCACCGTCGTCCCGGAGTCGGGGGTGCGGACCGGTAGTCTCGCCTCCGGCCAGCTCGATGCGATCAGCGATGCGCTGCCCCAGGACGCGCCGCAGATCGAGGCCACGGGCGGGCAGGTGGCCACCGCCTCGAATCCCGGGATCACCTTCGGCCTGCAACCGAACGTGACGCGGGGTCCGTTGCGCGATCCCGCGGTCCGTACCGCGCTGGTGCCCGCGATCAACCGGCAGGAACTCGTCGACACCGTGCTGGGCCCGCAGTTCCGGCCGGCCACCAGTCCGCTCGCCCATACGACACCCGGTTATGTCGACCTCTCCGCTGATACCGCGTTCGATCTGCCTGCCGCGCAACGCATCCTCGATGAGGCGGGCTGGATCGAAGGCGCGGACGGTATCCGGGCCAAGAACGGGCAGCGGCTGTCCTTCGGGGTGCTCTTCAGCCAGGCGTTCGCCGGGAACCAGGCGATCCTGGAGCTGCTCCAGCAGCAGTTGCGGGCGGCGGGCGTCGATCTGCGGCTCGAACTGGCGTCCAATGCCGACTACACGGTCCGGCAGAACACCAAGGATTTCGACACGATCTACTACAACACCACCCGCGCCGACGGCGATATCCTACGCGCCAACTTCGGGCTGGACGGGCGGAACCTGAACGCCCGTGGTGCGGTTCCGGCACTCGACGCCGCGCTGTCGGGACAGCTGCGCACGATCGATACAGCCGAACGGTCCCGGTTCATCGGCGAAGCGCAGCGCCTGCTGCTCACGGAGGGATTGTGGATCCCGACCATCGAGCTCTCCCAGGCGATCGGCGTCGCCGCGGCGGTGCGGGACCTGAAGTTCGAGGCCTCGGCCCGCTTGCAGTTCTTCGACACGTGGTTGAGCGGCCGGTGATGTGATGGCCCGCTATATGACGTTCCGGGTGCTGCAGGCGGCGGGTGTGCTGTGGGCGGCGTTCACGGTGACGTTCGCGGTGCTGTACCTGCTACCCGCGGATCCGGTGCAGCTGGCGGTGGATGCGAGCCCGGGCACACCGGTCGATGCCGCCGCCGTTGCCGAACTGCAGGCGCGGTACGGGCTGGACCGGCCCGTATGGGAGCAGTATTGGACAGCGCTGACCCACGCCGTGCAGGGTGACCTCGGGTATTCGCTGACCACCGGGCAGACCGTCACAGCCGCGATCGCCGAGGCACTGCCGTCGACCCTGGCGCTGGCCGGATCGGCGCTGGCGGCGGCCGTCGTGTTCGGTGCCGCGCTGGCACTGGCGGCCGCCTACACCGAACGCCGGTGGTTGCGCGGACTGCTCACCGCACTGCCGCCGGTGGGTGCGTCGATGCCGACCTTCTGGGTGGGACTTCTGCTGTTGCAGGTGTTCTCGTTCCAGCTGCGGCTGGTGCCGGCGTTCGGCGGGACGGGGTTCGCGGGCACCGTCCTGCCCGCGGTCACCCTGGCCATCCCCGTGGGTGCGGTGGTCGCGCAGGTGCTCTACAGCAGTCTCGTCACCACCTGGCAGCAGCCGTTCGTCGAGATCGCCTTTGCCAAGGGCGCGTCCCGGGCCTGGGTGCAGCAGCGGCATGTGCTGCGGGCAGCGGCCGGGCCGGCGCTCGCGGTCGCGGGGATCTGGGTGGGCACGGTGCTCGCCGGATCGGTGATCGTCGAAACGGTTTTCGCGCGCGCCGGAATCGGCCGCCTCACCCAGACCTCGGTCCTCAACCAGGACATCCCGGTGGTACAGGGGATCGTCCTGTTCGGCGCGGCGGCCTACGTCCTGGTGAATCTGCTGGTGGATCTGGTGTATCCGCTGGTGGACCCGCGCGTGGTGGACCACCCGCGGAGAAAGGAGCCGGTACGTGCTTGATCCGGGCAGGAGAGCCGTAACAGCGCACCGTGCGAGCACGGCGCCGCGGGCTCACGGGGCGGCCGAGACGGGAATCGGTGACAACGGTGCCGTGGCGGTGCGCGGGAAGACCGCGCCGGCATCGCGTGGAGACAGCGGGCCCGAGTCGCGTGGAGACAGCGAGGGGAAATCGTTCGAGACCGCCGACGGGCAGCTGCGTGGTGAAGGGCCGGCGGCGCGCGGGAGACGGTCGCGGTTGCTCCGGCGCCGGCCTGCTGCGGGGCTGGTGGCGGCCGTGGGCATTCTCGTTCTCGTGCTCGGCTGGGCGCTGGCGCCCGGGTTGTTCACCGGCGGCGGGGATCCACTGAGTGGTGTGCCGAGCGAGAAGTTCCAGGGTCCGAGCCTCGACCATTGGTTCGGCACCGACAATCTCGGTCGCGATCTCTACACCCGGGTCGTGCACGGGGCGAGCCTGTCGCTGTCCGCGACGGTGCTCGCCGTCGTGATCGGGTTGGTGGCGGGGTCGCTGGTCGGTCTGCTCGCGGGGGCGGTGGGCGGGGCCGTCGACAGTGCGGTGATGCGCGGTGTCGATGTGCTGCTGTCCATTCCGGAACTCCTGCTGTCGCTGGCACTGGTCACGGTGCTCGGATTCGGTACGGGCAATGTGGCGCTCGCGGTGGGCGTGGCTCTCATCGCGAGATTCGCCCGGGTGATGCGCGCGGAAGTACTGCGCGTGCGGCGGGCGCCGTATGTGGAGGCCGCGTACGCGTCGGGAGTGCGCTGGTACCTCGTGCTGGTCCGGCACGTTCTGCGTAACGCCTACGCGCCGGTGGCGGCGCTGGCCGCCGTGGAGTTCGGGCTCGCGGTGCTCGCCGTCTCCTCACTGAGTTTCCTCGGCTACGGCGCCGCGCCACCGGCACCGGAATGGGGCTCGCTGATCTCGGAGGGCCGCAACTACCTCGCCACCGCCTGGTGGCTCACCACCCTGCCCGGTCTCGTGATCATCGCGCTGGTGCTCGCGACCCAGCGCCTGGGCCGGGCACTCGCTCAGGAGGGACTGCGATGAATTCCCACGACCCGGGCCGGCCGCGCGGCCGAGCGGGAGCAGCCGATCAGGGAGCCGAGTATGCGCCACGCGCGGTATCCGGCCCGGCCGGGGACCCCCTGATCGCGGTGCTGCGCGGAGGGTGCGAATTCCTCCGGCAGGGATGGTCGTTCAACACCCGGCTGGCCGAACGGATGCCGCGGGCGTACTTCGCCGGGTGGTCGCTGTGACTGGTCCGGCGGCGCTCGCCGAAGCAGGGAGCACGGCAGCGGCGGAGGGGGTGTTGCGGGTCGAGGGTTTGCGAGTCGAATATCGTTCCGGCGATACCGTCACCACGGCGGTCCACGAGGTATCGCTCACGATCCACGCCGGGGAAACGGTGGCGCTCGTCGGCGAATCCGGGTCCGGGAAATCCAGTCTGGCGCATGCGGTGATCGGTCTGCTGAGCGGTGGGGGAGCGATCACCGCCGGTACCGTCACCTTCCGTGGTGAGCGGATCGACCGGCTGCGGCCGCGCGCGTGGCAGCGGCTGCGCGGCGCCGAGATCGGGCTGGTGCCGCAAGACCCGGCGGTCTCGCTGAACCCGGTGCTGCGGATCGGTGACCAGGTCGCCGAAACACTGCGGATCCACGGTCGCGCCGACCGGCGCACGGCGTGGGCCGCGGCCGTGCGGATCCTCGCCGAAGCCGGGATCGACCGCCCCGGACTACGTGCCCGGCAGTTCCCCCAGGATCTCTCGGGCGGCCAGCGTCAGCGCGTGCTGATCGGGATCGCGCTGGCCTGCCGGCCGCGCCTGGTGATCGCCGACGAACCGACCAGCGCCCTCGATGTCACGGTGCAGCGGCGGATCCTGGACCATCTGGCGGGCCGCACGGCCGAATCGGGGACATCGGTACTGCTGATCACCCATGATCTCGGCGTGGCCGCCGACCGGGCCGACCGGATCGTGGTACTCCGGCAGGGCCGGGTCGTGGAGGCCGGTACGGCCGCGGACGTACTCACCGCGCCCCGCCACGAATACACGCGCCGCCTGCTGGCCGCCGCCTCCGGTGCGCACCGGCCCCGCCGGGCGGCCCGGCCGCGGGCGGTGACCCCGCTGCTGTCGGCCCGGGGCCTGCACAAAACCTTCCGCGTCGGCCGCGGGGAAACGCTCACCGCGGTCGACGACGTCTCGCTGACGATCGACCGCGGGGAAACGCTGGCGATCGTGGGCGAATCCGGGTCCGGGAAGTCCACCACCGCCCGGATCGTCGCGCGGCTCGAGGCGCCCGATCGCGGCGTCGTCGAATTCGACGGGACCGATATCGGCGCCCTGCGCGGCACGCGGCTGCGGGAATGGCGCAGGCGCGTGCAGATCGTGTACCAGAACCCTTATGCGTCACTGAATCCGAAACTCACCGTCGAGCGGATCGTGGGCGAGCCGCTCCAGGCGTTCGGTATCGGTTCGCGGACCACGCGCCGGGACCGGGTGGCCGAGCTCCTGGACCGGGTCGCCCTGCCGGATTCCTGCGCCCGGCGGCGACCGGCGGAATTGTCGGGCGGGCAGCGGCAGCGGGTGGCCATCGCCCGGGCGCTGGCCCTGCGCCCAGACCTGGTGGTGCTCGACGAACCCGTCTCCGCTCTGGATGTCTCGGTGCAGGAGCAGATCCTGGACCTGCTCGGCGAGCTCCAGTCCGATCTCGCGTTGAGCTATCTGTTCATCTCGCACGATCTGGCCGTCGTCCGCGACGTCAGCGATCGGGTGGCCGTGATGCGGTCCGGCCGGATCGTCGAAACCGGCGCGACCGCAGAGGTTTTCGAGGCCCCGCAGCACGAATACACCCGCGAGCTGCTGCTCGCGATTCCCGGCGCCGCGCGGCGCCACCAGAAGGAAAGGACCGCGTGATGCCGCACGCCGCACCGTTGCTGCTGGCCGTCGAACTGGACGGCACCGGCGCGCATCCCGCCTCCTGGCGGCGCCCGGATTCGCGGGCGGAAGACCTGGTAACCGCCGGTTTCTGGGTGGACGCGGTCACCGCGGCCGAACGAGCCGGACTCGATCTGGTGTTTCTGCCGGATTCCTTCGCGCTGCAATCCGGTGGCGCGCGCGCCCGGCTCGACGCGATCGGGATCGCGGCGCGGGTCGCACCGGTGACCACCCGTATCGGCCTGATCCCGCAGGGCCCGGTCACCCATACCGAGCCGTTCCACCTGTCCAAGGCTGTCGCCAGTCTCGACTACGCCTCGTACGGCCGGGCGGGCTGGGAGGTGACCGTCTCGCCCGGCGCGGAGCAGGCCCGGTTGTTCGGGCGTAAAACAGAGCAGCCGGACAGTGCGCTCTGGCACGAGGCGGACGAGGCGATCGAGGTGGTCACTCGGCTGTGGGACAGCTGGGAGGACGACGCGGAGATCCGCGATACGCCGAGCGGGCGTTTCATCGATCGCGACAAACTGCACTACATCGATTTCACCGGCGACAACTTTTCGGTGAAAGGCCCCTCGATCACCCCGCGACCGCCGCAGGGGCAGCCGCTGATCGCTATCCGGGCGGACGGCCCGCACGCGACCCGCGTCGCCGTGCACCGCGGTGATCTGCTCCGGATCACCGCGCCCGATCTCGCGACGGCCGCCGAAACCCGGTCGGTACTGCGGGCGGCCACCACCGCCGCGGGCCGGGATCCGAACCTGATCAGGGTCTTGCTCGATATCGAGGTCCATCTCGCGGAGTCGGCCGCCGCCGCGGCAGCGGAGGTAGCAGAACTGGACGCCTGGACCACCGGGCCGGAACCGGCCACCCTGCGTCATCTCGGCACCGGGGACACGCTGCGCGCGCTCATCGCGCGGGCCCAGCGGGAATGCGCCGCCGACGGTCTGGTGCTGCGGCCGCTGGCGCAGGCCGCGTTCCTGGATCGGCTGCCCACTTCCCTGCTGTCCCTGCGCGGCCGCCTGGGGCTGCCGCGGCCACTGAACCGCTATGCGAACGAAGGGGCGTGACCGTGCCGAAAGGTAAGTCCGGTAAGCAGATACATCTCGCCGCGCATTTCCCCGGCGTCAACAACACCACGGTCTGGAACGATCCGGACGCGGGTAGCCAGATCGACTTCGCGTCGTTCGTCCATCTGGCCCGGACGGCCGAACGCGGGTTGTTCGATTTCTTCTTCCTCGCCGAGGGCCTGCGGCTGCGCGAACATCGCGGCCGGATCCACGACCTGGACGTGGTGGGCCGGCCCGACACCTTCACGGTGCTCAACGCGCTCGCCGCCGTCACCACCCGGCTGGGCTTGGCCGGAACCATCAACACCACTTTCAACGAACCGTTCGAACTCGCGAAACAGTTCGCCACCCTGGACCACCTCTCGGGTGGCCGGGCCGCCTGGAACGCGGTGACCTCCTCCGACGCGTTCACCGGGGAAAACTTCCGCCGCGGTGGGTATCTCGAGCATTCCCAGCGTTATACCCGCGCCGCGGACGTGGTCGCGGCGACGCGGGCGCTGTGGGACAGCCGGCCCGACGACGCGCTGGTCGTCGACCGGGAGCGCGGCGTCTTCACCCGGCCGCTGCCCGAGTTCCGGTATCGGAGTGAGCATTTCGATATCGCCGGAACCTTCGTCCTGCCGCGCAGCCCGCAGGGGTATCCCGTGCAACTCCAGGCCGGTGATTCCGAGGAGGGCCGGGAGTTCGGGGCCGCCACCGCGGACGCGATCTTCAGCCGGCACGGTGAACTCGAAGCGGGACAGCAGTTCTACACCGATATGAAGAACCGGCTCGCCAAATACGGGCGCGAGCGCGACGAGCTGCTGATCCTGCCCGCCGCCACCTTCGTGATCGGCGACAGCGCCGCCGACGCCGAGCAGCGCGCCCGTGAGATCCGGCTGAAACAGGTGAGCCCGCAGACCGCGATCTCCTTCCTCGAGCAGGTCTGGGGACGCGACCTGTCCACCTACGACCCCGACGGCCCCCTACCCGACCTCGAACCCCTCGACGACGTGACGATCACCCGCGGCCGGGTCCGGCATACCAGGGACCCCAAAGGCCTGGTGCGTCAGTGGCGAGACCGGGCCGAAGCGGAACAGCTGAGCATCCGGGAACTCGTCATCGAGGTCACCGCCCGCCAGCAGTTCGTGGGTACTCCCGCCGCCATCGCCGCGGAAATCGACCACTATGTCCAGGCCGACGCGGCCGACGGATTCATCCTCGTACCCCACCTCACCCCCGCGGGGCTGGACGAGTTCGTCGAGAAGGTGGTCCCGGAACTACAGGACCGCGGCAATTTCCGCACCGAATACCGCGGTACGACCCTGCGCGACCACCTGGGTCTGCGCCACCCGCACAAGACCGCATCGGAGGCACGGGCATCATGACGACACCACTGTCGGTTCTGGACCTCTCGCCCATCAGCACGGGCTCGGACGCGCGCCAGGCGCTGCGCAACACCATCGATCTCGCCCGCCGTGCCGAGGCCTGGGGCTACCGGCGGTACTGGATCGCCGAACATCATTTCGTGGCGGTGGCGTCCTCGTCGCCCACCGAACTGATCGCGCTCATCGCCGCCAATACCGAAACCATCCGGGTCGGCTCCGCCGCGGTCCAGGCCGGATACCGGACCTCGGCCGCGCTGGTGGAGGCGTTCGGCACGATCGACGCCTTGTACCCGGGGCGGCTGGATCTGGGGCTGGGCCGTTCGGCCCAGCGGATCGCGCAACTCCGGTCGGCCGGGAAACCACCCGCAGAGAAGCTCCGGACGACGCAGGTGCGCGACGGGGTGGTGATTCCACCGCCGTTCCCGCCGACCGCCCTGCGTGACACCACCAGGCTCACCGCGACGCTGGAGGCGCTGCGGCCCCCGGGCGCCGAGCCGCTGGACTACGCCCGGCAGATCGAGGAGATCCGCGCGTTGCTCGCCGGTACCTACACGTCGTCGGAGGGCATCGAACTGCACGCGGTGCCGGGCGAGGGCGCGCGCGTGGAACTGTGGTTGTTCGGCAGCAGCGGTGGGGAGAGCGCGCAGCTGGCGGGCCGGCTCGGGCTGCCGTTCGTGGCGAACTACCACGTCTCGCCGGGGACGGTGCTGGAAACGGTCGAGGCCTATCGCACGGCGTTCCGGCCCTCCGCCCGGTATCCGAAGCCCTATCTGGTGGTCTCGGCGGACGTGGTCGTCGCAGCGGACGAACCCACCGCGCGCCACCTCGCCTCCACGTACGGGCACTGGGTCGCCGGGATTCGCAGCGGCGCGGGCGCCCCCGAATACCTCGACCCGGATACCGCACCGCCGCTCACCGACGACCAGCGGGAACTGGCCGAGGACCGCCTGGCCACCCAGTTCGTCGGTGCACCGGACACGGTCGCCACCGGTCTCGAGGCGCTGCAGCGGCTCACCGGAGCCGACGAACTGGTTGTCACCAGCGTGACCCACCGGCACGAGGACCGGCTCACCTCCCATCATCTGCTCGCCCGGGAATGGGGCCTCACTCGCGCTCGCGCCGCGTGACGGGCCCACCGGCCGCGGTCAAAAGGCCCCGCCGCCCGCGGGGACGGCCGCGCCGGTGATCCAGCGTGCGTCGCGAGAGGTGAGGAAGGCGACGATATCGGCGATATCCTCCGGTTCGCCGAGGCGGCCGAGTGGAATCGACTCGGCGATCCGGTCGAGCTGTCCGGCAATGCCCGACGCGGCCGGCGCCTCGGTGCGCACGGCACCCGGAAGCACACTGTTGACCGTGATCTCCCGTGGCGCCAGTTCGCGCGCGAGGACCCGCACGAGGTGTTCCCCGGCGGCTTTCGCAGCGCCGTAGAGCCCGGAACCCGGCCGATGGGTGTGCGTGACTCCGGAGGAGATCACCACGATCCTGCCGCCGTCGGGTAGCCGGTTGGCGGCCTCCCGCAGCAGTGCGAACGTGGACTTCGCGTTGGCGGCGAACATCAGGTCGAACTCGGCGTCGGTTCCCTGGGCGAGCGGGCCGAACCCGGCGGAGCCCGCATTGCTCACCACGATCTCCGCGCCCCCGAAGTGCTGTGCGGCCGCGTCGAAGAGCAGGCGGATCTGCGCCGTATCGGCCACATCCGCGCGTACCGCGACGGCCCGGCCACCACTGTTCTCGATCGCGGTGACGACCTGGGCCGCGGCCGCGGCGTCCGACCGGTAGTTGACCACGACGGGAATCCCGTCCCGGCCGATCAGGCCGAGGCGGCCGTTTCCTGCGCGATCTGGATGAGGTTGCCGCAGGTGTCGTCGAAAACGGCGGTTTTCACCGTGCCGTAGTCCACCGGGTCCTGGGTGAATCGCACGCCCCGTCCGCGCAGCCGCTCACATTCGGCCTCCAGGTCCGCCACCGCGAAAGAGGTGAACGGTATTCCGTCCTCGACCAGGGCCTGTTTGTAGACCTTCGCCGCCGGATGGCCGGTGGGTTCGAGCAGCAGTTCGACACCGTCGGGATCCAGGGGTGAGACCACGGTCAGCCAGGACGCCTCGCCGACCGGGACATCGGTTTTCTTCTGGAATCCGAGGACGTCGGTATAGAAACGCAGGGCCTTGGCCTGGTCGTCGACGTAGACGCTCGTGATATTGATCCGCAACATTATTCCTCCAGCCAGCGGTCGGTGAGACCGCGCAGGGGTGCGCGGTCGAGATAGTGGAATTTGTGCCGCCCGTCGCGACGGGCGCGAACCAGGCCCGCGGCGGCCAGCTGGTCGAGATGCTGGGAGATCGCCTGCCGGGTGGACGAGAGTCCGTGTTTCATGGTGAGCCGCCCGCACAGTTCGAACAAGGTCTGCCCATCGCGGTCGGCCAGCTCGTCCAGTATCGCCCGCCGGGTCGGATCGGCGAGCGCTTTGAAGACGAGTCCCTGGTCGGCGTGCACACACCGACTATAGGCAAGTGAGTGCTTGCCTATCAAGTGGCTGGGTAGCGCACCGGTTTCGGCGACCGATCCGCCCGCCGGCGCCGCGCGCGCTCTGCTGTTCGAACAGTCCGGCGGCGAAACCGGTGAAGTGAGCCGAGGCGGGCGGAGCAGTTCCGGGCCGTTCGGTCGCGGGTGTGGTGAGGACGGGGCCGTGCGCCGACCGCCTCGGTGCGGGCCGGGCGGGCGCCCGGTTCACGTTCCCGGGTGGAGACGGCCGCCGTGGGGCAGCACCCAGGACGCTCCCAGCGCGACCCCGGTGTGTGGGTCGGTGACGTCCACCGCGTAGAACCACTCCATCCGAACCCGCTCGGCCGCGATATCGACAACGCCGTAACCGTGCGAATCGAGTTCGGCGTAACGGATATGCGGGTTGAGCGCCCGGATCGAGTCCTCCAGCGCGACGGTGGTGGTACGCGGCGGGCCGGGCAGCAGATCGCCGATACCCGCGGAGGTCACCGACGGCACCACGAACTCCGCTCCCGCGGTGGGACCACCGGGGTAGCTCGCGGCTTCGAGCGGCACATCCGCTGCCCAGGAACTGTGGATATCGCCGGTGAGGTAGACGATATTCGTCAGGTTCCGCTCGACGAGCGCCGACAGCAGGCGCCGGCGGTCGGCGGTGTAGCCGTCCCACTGATCCGTATTGGGTGCCACACCCTCCCGCGGTATCCCGAGTACCGCGGTGACCGCGGCCGCCGCGGCCGGATCCAGCGGCGGAAACGCCAGGGGCGAGAGCATCACCGAATTACCCACCAGCTGCCAGCGCACCGAACCCGACAGCAGTCCGGCGGTGAGCCAGTCCATCTGGGCCGCACCGGTGATCGTGCGGTGGGGGTCGTCGCCCGCACGGGAACCGAGCTGTGGCGCGGCGTCGCGATAGCTGCGCAAATCGAGCATGGACAGTTCCGCGAGGGTGCCGAACCGTAGCCGGCGGTACATCCGCGGTGCTGCGGCGGTGCCCGCCACCCGGACGGGCATCCATTCGAGATACGCGCGGACCGAGGCGGCGCGGCGGGCCGGCCAGTCGCCCTCGGTGGCCGGATCGTGGTTCTCGGCCCCGCCCGACCACGCGTTGTTGGCGGATTCGTGATCGTCCCAGGTGCAGACGAACGGAACCCGGGCGTGCAGGGCCATCAGGTCCGGGTCGGTTTTGTACTGCCCGTGCCGGATCCGGTAATCGGTGAGCGAGACGATCTCGTGGGCCGGCTCGTGCGCCCGGACCGGACCGGAGCCGTCGAACGAACCGGCCGCGTACTCGTAGAGATAATCGCCCAGATGCACGACCGCGTCGAGATCGTCGCGGCCGGCCAGCTGCCGGTACGCCGCGAAGTAGCCGTCTTCCCAGTTCGAGCACGAGACCACCCCGAAACGCAGGCGGCCGGGATCGGTTCCGGGGTCCGGTGCGGTGCGGGTGCGACCCACCGCCGAGACCTCGCCGAGGGCGGTGAACCGGTACCAATAGTCTTGTGCGGAAGCCAAACCCCGCACATCGACCTTCACGGTGTGATCGCTCGCCGCCGTGGCGGTCACCGAACCGGACGCCGCGAGGGTGGTGAAACCGGCGTCCGCGGCCACCTCCCAGCGCACGGCGACCGGACCGCCGATCCCGGATCCCGGCACCGCGTCGGCGTCCACCGTCACCCGTGTCCACACGATCACCCCGTCGGGGAGCGGATCACCCGAGGCGACGCCGTGGCCGAAAACCGGTGTGGCGGCGCGGGCGGCGGGCGCGGCCAGTACACCCGCCGCAGCGACGGCGCCCGCCTGCAGTACCGCGCGCCGGCCCAGCGCGGCCGGTGCGCCGGATGTCGAAACGAATCTGTTTCCGCTCACGTGCACCGATCACAGCCGACGCCGGGCGAATCGGCAAATCGAATCGCGGTAGCGGAGTGCTATGGTTTCGCCCGCCGGACCGCGTGCCGGCCGTGCCGGGCGGGTGTCGCGTACGACGACAGTGCTCACCTCACCACCTGTACCGGGCAGATCATCGAGATCCCGCACGCGGTGCTGCGGCCCGAACAGCCGTCGTCACGAGCACTGGCCGTCGCGGACACAGGCGAGCAGGAGGCGGGTGACATCGGCCCGCGGCGGGGCGGTGGCGCGCGGCTGGGCGGCCAGGGGGATCTCGGCGAAATCCGCCGTATCGGCGGCACCGAGCTGGGTGGCGGAGCGGAAACCGTAGCGCTTCCAGGCGATGTCCTGGATCGCGGGGTCCTGGAGGGCTGTGATCAGTGTGTGCGCGGGCGCGGTGAGGGTGAGTAGCGGGTTGCTGTTGAAGATCGTGGGGTCCGGGTACAGCAGGCGGGTTTTCGCCAGCAGCTCCCCGGTGGAGGCGGTGTCGTCGCGGTAGGCGACCAACTGCTGCAGTATCTGGTTTTCATAGCCCGCGTACAGCGAGGTGGCGCCCTGCACCAGCCATTCGCGGAACCCGCCGTCGGAACTGTCGGACTGCAAACCCTGCGCGTCGTACAGCCCGCGCACCGTGGGCAGCCCGGCCCGGGCCTCGGCGACCGTCGGCGGCTGGAAGACATCACCGGAGGCCACCACCGTCAGTTCGAGTTGCAGCAGGGTGAAACCGGAATTCGAGGATTTCGGGTCGGTGCTGGTGATCCGGACCGGGCCCGCGGGGTTCGTGGTCCCCAGTTCCGCCCACCGGCGTTCGGGCAGCACGTACTCCAGCAGCAGCCTTTTGAAATCGACCACGTGGTAGGCGTTGTCGCGTAGTGCGACGATACCGGCCCGGACCAGAGCGTCGGTGGCGGCGGCGCCCGCGTAGATCACCTCCGGCGTCTCCAGCACGGCTTCCGCGCGGTAGTCCGGGAAATCGGTGAGGTCGTGTTCCTCCTCGAAAATACTGCGGGCACTCGCCGAGGACGGCCACAGACAGTCGATCCGCTGCGCGCGCAGCTGATCGGTGGGTATCTGCACCAGATCGTAGGAGCCCCGTGTGTCGAAGCGCACCTCGAGCCCGTACTCGTCGCGCAGCACCGCGCGGACCCCGGGATCGTCCATCAATGCCGACTTCTCGGATCCGCCCAGGCAGACGAGTTGCCGGAGGGCGGCGGGTGCCCGGTTCTCGCGGAGGATCACCAGCACACCCACGACGAGGACGACCACGGCGAACAGCACCGCGAGGAGGACGGGGAGACGGGATCGCTTCATAGTTCCTCGCTCGGGGGCAACCGGGGCGGATTCATCAGTTCCAGGTGTGCCAGGTCCCGGAAGAAGGATTCGAGATTCGCTTCGCCGATCTGTTCGGCGGCGTGGCCGGCGAAGGATTCGAAGCCGGTGAGCGTCCGGCGACTGTTCGCCAGGAGCCGGTCGGCGTCGCGGTAGGAAGCGGGGTACTCCTGGATCTCGAGATACCGGCGCAGCACCGATTCCACACTGCCGAGATAGCCGGACAATTTGTGCAAGGTCGAGGGCAACGCCGCGGGATCGATTTCCTCGGTCCGCGCCAGCAGTCGCGGCACGGTATCGCAGGCATGCAGCAGGGATGCGCGGGTGGCGGGATGCGATACCTGCGTCGCCAATGCCGCCACCCGGCCGTTCGCCTCGGCCACCGCCCGGGCCAGGCGGCTGCGCCGCATCCGCTGCGAAACCGCCTGCCCGGCAATCCCCGCCAGCACGGCCGCACCCACCGCGACCAGCGCCGCACCCACCGGAGTGCCGAGTACGGCGTAGAGACCGAGGAAGGCGGGAACGAATACCACCAGCGCCGCGATCACCGCGGCATTGTCCGGCACCGCCCGGCCTACCGGTAGCCGGTGGCCTGGCGCAGGGCCGCGACCATATCGTCGCTGGTCGAATAGGAACCGCCGGTGCGCTCGGCGATCTCGCGCAGGGCGTCCTGCTCGATATCGGTACCGAACCCGATCACCACCACGGGGATTCCGGTGGCGGCGGCGACCTCGAGCCCCGGGCCGCCCACGGTATCCGCACCGTCGGTCATGAGCACGATCATGCGTTTCCGTCCCGGCTCGGCCGTGCCGGCGAACCGGTCGGCGGCCGTGCCGAGGCAGCGATAGATTCCGGTGTCGCCGCCGGGCGCCCGGGAGTGCACCTGGTCGCGCAGCGACCGCAGCACCGCCTCGGTATTGCCGCCGGCCCAGGGCGTGGTGGCGGTGTCCTGGTTGAACAGCAGGATCGCGGTCCGGTCCTTCGGGCCGGTCTGCAACAGGTATTTCTTCGACTGCGCCGGGTCGAACAGCAGGTCCGCGGCATGCAGCACCCCGGTCCAGCCGCCGTTGCTGTCCATACTCCCGGACGCGTCGATGCAGTACACCAGGTCAGTCGGGGTGCGATAGACGGTCTGGTAGTCCTCCAGCACCCGGGCGATCACCGGCGCCGCGGGATAGGTGATCGGCTGCTCGTCGAGCGTCGGCCGCACACCCCACGCCGGATCGAACACCTCGGGCGGGGCGTCGGGCAGGGAGAGCCCGATACTGGATATCGGTCGCCGGCCCAGCTGCACCAGCCGCTGCTGGGTATCGGCGGAGAGCAGGAAATCCTGCAGCTTGCGGAAGTTGTTCAGTTTCGCGGGGTTGTCGCCGTGTGGCAGGAAGCCCAGTGGCGCGTCCGCGATCGCCAGCACACCCTTCGGGTAGATCACGTGCAGCGGTTCCCGGCCGGCCGCCACCAGCTGCTTGTTCCGTTCGATCACCAAGTCCTCGTAGGTGAACATCGTCCTGCACTGCTCCGGCGCGGCCAGGCATTCGTCCATGAGCAGGCCGGTGGACGGCGGTGTCCGGGTGACGGCGCGGGCGAACCGGGTGAAGCCGGTGCGGACGGGTTCGGAATCGAGTTGCGCTCGGGTGAGCGGTACGCCCGGGCCGTTCCCGGCGAAATGGTTGAGGAAGCCCAGCAGCGCTGTCGCACCGGAGTTGGACTGGGTGGGGTTGGTGGTCCACACCGTGGTCTTCTCCGCTTCGGCCGCGGCGAGGATCTCCTCGATCCCGACCTCCCGGCCGAGGAAGCCCAGTGCCTCCAGTTCGCTGCGCCGCCCGGCGTACACCACTGGCGTGCTGAACATCGGTTGCACCTCCTGCAGCCGGTGCGTGGTATCGCCGAACTGCTGGAAGACGCTGCTGGCGAACCAGAACGCATCGTAGGGCGCGTCGCCGGTTTCGAGCAGCCGCGCCTGATCCACCGACCCGAGTTTCGTCATGGTGCAGGTCAGCTCCTGGTCCGCGCACCACGGCTGCACGATCTGCTGGAATACCGCTTCGTGCTCGGAACCGGCGACGATGTTCAGCACACCGGCGTCCGGCTCGTACTCGGTGACGGGTTCGGTCCCGGTGCCCGCCCCGCAAGCCGCCAGCACGACACTCAGCGCAACGACTACGGCGGCCGATAACGACCCACGGCGATAAGACAATTCGCCACCTTCCCCTCGATGGGAAGATCGTAGTCACAGAGGCGGGTGGGGCAGGGTGAACCGGTGGTGACGAACCGGCGAATCCTCGGCGAGGCGTGGCGGTTTCGCGATGTCCGGGCTTTCAGCGGTGGGCGTCGCGGATCTCGCGCGCCTGTGTGTGTTTGGGTTTGCGCCGGTAGCTCTTCCCGGACGGGATGGGCTGGGCGGCACTGGAACGGCGCAACTGCTGGCGTCGGCGCCATCCGGTGAGGTCCGGACGTTCGGGTTCAACGGGGGTGGGCATCGGTGCTCCGGGTCGGTGGGGGAGTGCACTGGTTATCGTTCGGGTAGCGGTTCATGCGGTGAATCATGACGACTGCGCCCCGATTACGCCCGTGAATTTCCGCGGCGCCGAGTCGAGCGCCGACGCCGTGCAAAGACCGGCAGCATCGACGCCGGGGCGATCTCCGGCGTTGCGGCTCGACGGAGCGCGCGCTCAGTCCGGGGCGTTCTCCGTGATCCAGGCGGCGATCTGGGCGCGCGAGGTGAAACCGAGTTTGGTGAGGATATGTTCCACGTGGCTCTGCGCGGTGCGCTGGGAGATCACCAGCTTGGCCGCGATCTGTTTGTTGCTGAGCCCCTGCGCCACCAGCTCGGCGACCTGGCGCTCCCGTCGGGTCAGCGTCCTCGCCGCCGCCGAGCCGGTGCGCCCGTCGAGCATCTGCTCGCCGAGGGCATAGGCGAGCGCGTCGTCCATCCGCATCGCCGCGCCGCGGCGGTGGGCGGCCTCGAAGCCGCGCGTGCCCAGCGCCGTGCGGGCCGTATGCTCGCACTCGTCGTGGTACTGCCACATGTTGTGCATGACGGTCATTACTTGACTGCCCGCGGGCGCCAGCCCCTGGGCGGCACCCATCAGCACGGCCGCTCGTTCGGCCTCGCCGCGGGTGTCGAAGGTCCAAGCCAGCGCCTCCAGGCACAGCACGGCGATCACCGTGCTGTGCAGCCCGCTGTTCACCCGCAGCGCCTCGGTGAGCAGTTGCCGGGCGCGGTCACGTGAACCGTTGCGCCACTCCACAACTCCGAGCCCGCGTAGCGCCGCGGCACGATGCAGTACCTCGCCGCGCGGTTCGGTGACCGACAGGACATCCCGGTAGAAGTCGGCGGCGCGGGCGGTATCGCCGCCGATCTCGTAGGCGAAACCGACAAGCGCGAGCGCGCTCATCCTGGGCTGACCGTACGGATCCGATTCGGTCAGCGCCACCATGCGCTCGAAATGCGCACGGGCGATCCCGGCTTCACCCTGGGCGAGGGCGAGCAGGCCCTCGGCGTAGGCGATCTGTGCCCGCACCGGCCGGGGGAGTTCGGCCGTGGCCACTGCCCGCGCCTCCTGGATCCGGGCCGCCGCCGCCGCGAACTCACCGTGCGATGCGGCGAGTTTGCCCGCGGCGCAGAGCGCGTCGACGCGCACCGGTGCCGGCTGTTCTCCGGGACGGGCGAGGAGCCGGTCCAGCCAGGATCGGCCCTCGCCGTACAGGCCGCGGAAGTTCCAGAACTCGTAGAGGCCCGCGGCGGTGCGCAGGCCCGCTTCGGTGGATGCCGTGGAATCCTCGGTGAGGCAGTACTCCAGCGCGTCACGCAGGTTGGCCTGTTCCCGTTCCAGACGCGCGATCCAGTGTGGTTGTTCGGCGCTGATCCAGCCGGCCGCGGCGGCGGATATCAACCGCTGGTACCAGTCGTGGTGCCGGCGACGCAGATCCCGGTACCCGCCGGCGTCGCGTAACTTCTCCCGGCCGTATTCGCGCAGCGTTTCCAGCATCCGGAAGCGGACGACCTCGCCGGATTCCTCCCGGATCAAGATGGATTTGTCGACCAGCGACGACAGGACATCCAGCAGGCTCAGCGGGGCCGGATCGAGATCGCAGATGCCTTCGACGGCGTCCAGTTCGCAGCTGCCGGCGAACACCGCGAGCTGCGACCACAGCTGCTGTTCCACGGTGGTGCACAGATCGAAACTCCAGTCGATACACAGTCGCAGGGTCTGTTGGCGGGTCGGCGCTGTGCGGGCGGAGTGGGTGAGCAGCGAATACCGGTCGTTGAGCCGTTGCAGGATCTGCTGTGGCGACAACGTGCGCATCCGGGCGGCCGCCAGTTCGATCGACAGCGGTATACCGTCGAGCCGGGCACAGATACCGGCAACCGCGCCCTTGTTGTCCTCGTTCAGTTCGAATCCGGGTACCACCGTGGCGGCCCGGTCGGCGAACAGGGCGACGGCGTCGAACTGCGGCATACCTTTCAGGCTCGGCTCCCGGCCCGGTGCCGGGATCGTGAGCGGTGCGATACGCAGGACCGCTTCCCCGGCGATGTTCAACGGCTCCCGGCTGGTCACGAGGAGGTGCAGGTCCGGGCATATCCGCAGCATCTCCTCGTTCAGCTCGGCGACCGCGTGCACCAGTTGTTCGCAGTTGTCGAGCACCAGCAGGGTGTCGCGGGTGCAGAGGAATTCCACCAGGACGTCGAGCAACGGGGTGACCGATTCGTCGCGCACGCCCAGCACGGCGGCGACGACATCGACCAGTAAACCGGGCTCCGACACATCGGCCAGGTCGACCATCCAGGCGCCGTCCGAGTAATCCCGGGACACCTGCGTGGCGGCGCGTAAAGCCAGCCGCGTTTTCCCGACGCCGCCCAGCCCGGTCAAGGTCACCAGCCGGTGAGTGGCGAGCAGATTCTTCACCTCTGCCAGTTCCGTGCGTCTGTTCACGAGGCTGGTGAGTTCGAGGGGCAGGTTGCCGGTGCGATCGGGGCGCGCGGCCGTCCGGGACCGCACTGCCGGCTTCTCCTCCGGTCGCTCGTTGTGCGGCGTGTCCCGCAGCGCCATCGCGCCCAGCGGGTATCCGTGCCGGCGCTGTACTCGCCGGATGTCCTCCCCGAACCCCGCCGCGGCAGGACGTGCCCGCGGATCCCGGTTCATCGTCTCCTCCACCAGCGCCGTGATCTCGCCGGAAATACCGTGTTCCCGCAGATCGGGGACCGGCTGGGTGGTGATCCGCAGGAACTGGGTGACGATTTTCTCGCCGGTCCGGCGTTCGAAGGCCGCGTGACCGGTGAGCGCGCTGAACAGCGTCGCCCCCAATCCGTACACATCGGCGGCCGGTGTCGGACTGCCACCTTCCAGAACCTCGGGCGCCGTGTACGCCGGGGACCCGGTGACCGTGCCCTCCGCCGTCCGGAATCCGCCGGTGATGTGCGCGATACCGAAATCGGTCAGCGCGGGCTCCCCGTAGTCGGTGAACAGGATGTTTCCGGGTTTCACGTCCCGGTGCACCACGCCGAGCCGGTGCGCGCTCTCCAGCGCGCCCGCGATCTTCACCCCGAGGTGCAGGGCGTCGGCCGCGGTCAGTGGCCCGTCACGACGGATGCGCTGGTCGAGCGAACCGGCCGCGCAATAGGGGCTGACCAGGTAGAGGTGACCACCGTCGGTGACACCCGCTTCCAGTACGGGGACGATATTGGGGTGCCCGGTGAGGCGGCCCATCGCCTGCTGCTCGCGCACGAACCGGGCCCGGTTGTCCTCGGTCGGTTCGCCGGTGAGGATCTTGACGGCTACCGTGCGGTCCAGCGTCGGCTGCCTGCAGCGGTAAACGATCCCGAACCCACCGCGCCCGATCTCCGTGGCGTCGGTGAAACCGGCCGCATCGAGTTCCGCGGCGACCGATATCGTCGACTCACGACGGGTTCGCAGCGGTTCTTCGGCGGTCATGACCCGAATCCGGCCCGTCGAGTGTCTGTGTGGGCATCGTGCAACATGTGCGCACCTTCCGGCACCTCAACTGTATCGCCGAGGGGGCGCGGCGGCGAGGCGCACACGCCTGGGCCCGGGCGGAAGGGGGCCGGCGGGTGAACGGCGGTGGCCCGATCCGGCCGGTTATCGCGCGGGGCCGGCCGTCTCCCGCGAGACCGCGAAAACCGGGAAGCGGTCGCCCCGGGGCGGCGTCCGGAACCGGACCCGCACCGGTTCGTCCGCGGTCTGTGGGACGGGTCCCGCGATTGTCGTATACACCCACGGGCCCTCGTCGAGTTCGACGATCGCGATGGTCGCCGAGACCGGTTCGGACAGGGCGTTGGGGGCGCACTCCACGATGCGCCAGCACACGATGGACCCGGTACCCGCCGCCGCCACCGGCGCGAAATCGGCGGACCGGCACGCCGAGCAGCGCGTCACCGCCGGCGCGCACAAGGTGTCGCACGCTACACAGCGACGGATGGTCAGCGCGTCCGTCGCCTGCGCAGGGTCTTCACTTGTCCGACAGGTGTGCTCCGGGTGGAACTGCTGCATCGGCGAGCCTCGGGATCGGTTTCGGAGGTGTTCGGCTACCAGCATCTGCCGTTCTCGCCCGCAGCGCGTCGGCCGAATGGCCCGATACATACCTATTTGTGTCGTAAGCCCAGGTCGGCGGCGTGCGGTCCGGCGGAAGCCGCCGGTTCCGCAGGGGAGCGGACCGGCGGCTTCCGCCGGCGCGGCAACGCCGGATGCCGGTCCGCTACGCCGGTGCCGGCGTGGGACGCGATTCCTGTACGCGTTCGACGCGACCGACCAGCAGCACGTAGGAGGCGATCCCGAGCAGCGTCACGACCGTCATGTACACGAAGGCGGGGGCGAAGCTGGCATCGGTGACCAGGAAACCGATGACGATCGGGGTCGCGATACCGGACAGGTTGCCGATGAAATTGAACATCCCGCCGGTGAGCCCGATCAGCCGTTCCGGCGCCAGCGCCGACACCAACGACCAGGTGATGGAGGCCAGGCCGTTGCCGAAGAACGCCACCGACAGGAACACGATCACCAGCGCGGTGGAATCGGTGAAATTCGCCCCGATCAGCGTGGTGCTCAGCAGCAGCCCGGCGATGATCGGACCCTTGCGCGCGATGCCCACGGAAACCCCGCGACGCAACAGGAAATCGGAGAAGACCCCGGAGAACAGCACACCGACCACCGCGGCGATGAACGGCAGCGAGGCGAGGAAACCGGATTTGATGTAGTCCATATCCCGGTACTCGACCAGGTAGGTAGGGAACCAGGTGAGGAAGAACCACAACGTCGAGGTGAGGCAGAACTGCCCCAGATAGACGCCCCACAGTTTCCGCCGGCCCAGCACGGTGGTGATATCGGACAACGTGACCTTGGTTCGTTCGGGCCGGGACTCGTTGAGGTCCACGAGACCGCCGCCCGCGCTGATATGGGCGATCTCGGCCTCGTTGGCCCGGGAATCGCGCGGTTCCCGGTAGACGAAGTACCACACCAGCCCCCACACCACGCCGATGGCGCCGGTGCAGACGAACACCCAGTGCCAGCTCAGCGCCGACTGCAGCCACGACAGCACCGGGGTGAGCAGGGCCAGGCCGATGAACTGGCCGGAGGTGTAGAAACCGATCACGGTGGCGCGTTCCCGCTCGGGGAACCAGGCGGTCGCGACCCGGTTGTTGATCGGGTAGGCGGGTGCCTCGAACACCCCGACCAGCAACCGCAGCGCGATCAGCGCGACGAAACCGCCGATGATGCCCATGAACACCGTGGCCAGCGACCACAGCACCAGGCACACCGGGTACAGCACCCGCGGCGGCACCCGGTCGACGAACCAGCCGCCGGGGATCTGCAGCGCCGCGTAGGTCCAGCCGAACGCGGACAGCAGCAGACCCTGTTGCGCCGAGGACAGGTCCATCTCGTCGGCGATCGCCGGCGCCGCGATCGACAGGTTGGCGCGGTCCATGTAGTTGATCACCACGGTCACGAACAGCATGACCGCGATAAGGATGCGAGCCCGGCTCGCGGTCGCGGCGAGTGCGGCGTGGGACGCGGCGGGCTTCTCGATCGTTGTTCTCATGCTCACCACTCCGCGAACGAACCGTCGGCGTGCCGCCAGATCGGGTTGCGCCACCGATGCCCGATGGCCGCCCGCTCCGTCACGTATTCCTCGTCGATCTCGATGCCCAGGCCGGGACCGGTCGGGATCTGCACCTGTCCGTCGGCGTAGGTGAACACCGCCGGATCCACCAGGTAGTCGAGCAGTTCGTTGGTGGTGTTGTAGTGGATGCCCAGGCTCTGTTCCTGGATGGTCGCGTTGTAGCAGCCGGCGTCGATCTGCAGGCACGAGGCGAGCGCGATCGGCCCCAGCGGGCAGTGCAGGGCCAGCGCGACATCGTAGGCCTCGGCCATCTGCGCGATCTTGCGGGCTTCGGTGATGCCGCCGCAGTGCGAGGGGTCGGGCTGGATGATATCGACGGCGCCGGAGGCGAGCACCGATGTGAAATCCCATCGGGAGAACAACCGCTCGCCCAGCGCGATCGGTATGGACGAATTGCGCAGCACGTCCACGACACTGTCGACGTGCTCGGAGAGTACGGGTTCCTCGACGAACATCAGGCGGAACGGTTCGAGTTCGCGCAGCAGTACTTTCGCCATGGGTTTGTGCACGCGGCCGTGGAAATCGACGCCGATACCGATATTCGGCCCGACCGCGTCGCGGACCGCCGCGACATTGGCCACGCACCGGTCGATCTTGTCCCAGGTATCGAGGTACTGCAGTTCCTCGGTGCCGTTCATCTTCACCGCGGTGAAACCGCGGTCCACCGCGTCGCGCGCGGCCTTCGCCGTATCGTCCGGCCGGTCGCCGCCGATCCAGGAGTAGACCTTGATCCGATCGCGGACCCGGCCGCCGAGCAGGTCGTGCACCGGCACGCCCAGCGCCTTGCCCTTGATATCCCACAGCGCCTGATCGATCCCGGCCAGCGCGCTCATATGGATACCGCCGCCGCGATAGAACCCGCCGCGGTAGAGCACCGTCCACAGATCCTCGATCCGGCCCGGATCCTGCCCGATCAGATAATCCGACAGTTCCTCGACCGTTGCGGCCACCGACGCCGCCCGGCCTTCCAGCACGGGCTCGCCCCAGCCCACGACGCCGTCGTCGGTTTCGATGCGCACGAACAGCCAGCGCGGCGGCAGCGTGTACGTCGTGATCGACGCGATCTTCATTGATTTTCCTCCTGTGCAGCGGACTGCGTTGTCCGGTGACGAGCGGGTACTACCGGGCCGATGCCCAGACGGCCGCGAGCCTGCGGGCCTTCGTGCGCACTTGTTCCGCGGTATCGCCCGGCCGGTAGACGGTGGTGCCGATACCGGCGCCACCGGCTCCGGCGGCCCGCCATTCGGCCAGATTCGATTCGTCGACGCCGCCGACCGGCAGCATCTCCACGTCGGCGGGCAGTACGGCCCGCAAGGCGCGCATACCGGAGATGCCGAGCGCCTCGGACGGGAACATCTTCAGATTGCGGGCGCCGGCCCGTACCGCCGCGAACGCCTCCGTGGGTGTCGCGACCCCGGGGTACGAGCGCATTCCGCCGGCCACGGTCGCGGCGATCACCTCGACGTTCGTATCCGGGGACACGATGATGGCGGCACCCGCCGCGCGCGCCCGCTGTACCTCGTCGGTGCACAGGACCGTTCCCGCGCCGATGGGGCACACGTCGCCGAACTTCGCGGCCAAGATCTCGAGGGAACGGAACGGGTCCGGCGAGTTCAGGGGCACCTCGATGGCGTGGAAACCCGCCTCGACCAGCGCCGCGCCCACGGCGGCGACTTCACCGGGCGTGATGCCGCGCAGGATCGCGACCAGCCCCGACCCGCTGGTCTCCGGTGATACGCCCATGAGTTCCTCCTCGGTAGTCGTTGTCTGCCGCTGCCCGCTCATCGCCGGTGCCGTTCCGGTGCGACCAGCCCGGCTGCGACGGCGATCGACCACAGCCCGGTGGCGGCGGCGTCCTCGCGCACGATCTCGGCCCGCGCCCCGCACCGTGCCAAGGCGATCGCATAGCGCCGGCACAGGTCGGCGGCACCGCAGAGCACGATCGGGTCCGCCGCGGGATACCGCGGCAGCACATGCCGCACCTCGTCGGCGATGACGACACCGGAGAGGTAGTCGGCCACCGCGGCCGGGGCGAGCAGTTCGTCGAGTACCAGCGCCCGCGCGCCGAACAGGGCGGTGCCGAGCCCCTGGTCCCGGGACGAGAATCCGGCGGTCAGGCCGCGGGCGAACGCCGTGTCGTCGCGCCGCGCGGTGGTCGCGGTATGGCTCAGCAGACCGTACCGGGTGACGAGTCCGTACAGCTCACCGGTCATGGCGGTGGTGAAGGACGCCACCTTGCCGTCTTCGACCCGCACCCACTTGGTATGCGTGCCCGGCAGCACCAGCGTGTGCGCGGCGTCGCGGCGTTCCATCAGCTCGAGCACACCGATGACCTGTGTTTCCTCCCCGCGCAGGACATCGCCGGGGAGGTCGTGCCGGGGCTCCGAGGGGATGCGCAGGCCCGGAACCAGGTGGACGGTGCCCTCGTCGAGCCGGATCGGCGTGAGTTCACGGGCGGTCTGTTCGAGGCGCGCGGGCACGGTTAGGTAGCCCGCCTCGTACCAGCCCTGTGCGCTGCCCACCATGCCGCAGGCCAGGGCCGGGATTCCCGGGTGGTCGCGCAGCCACTCGCCGCAGACCCGCAGATACGCCGCTTCGTAGGCGCGCGCCCGGGCCGCCGGATCGGCGGCGTCGATACCTTCGGCGAGGTCGAGCAGGCCCCCGGCGGGGCGGCGGGTATCGAGGATCCGTCCGTCGTCGCCGAGCAGCCAGGAACGCAGCGATGTCGTGCCCCAGTCGAGTGCGATGAGGCGCGGCGTCGGGAGTCCAGGCCGGTCCGGTGTCATGCCCGTCACTATGAACAGAGCGTCCCGTTATTTCCAACCTGGTCCCTATTTGTGGGACGGTAGGGCAATGAGTAGTTCGCACGACGATGTTCCACCCGGTACCCAGACCCTCGCCCGGGGCCTCGCCGTGATCCGGGCGGTCGCCGACGGCGCACACGGTTTGCGGGAGATCGTCGAACACACCGGCCTGGGTCGCAGCAGTACCCACCGGCTCGCTCAACTGCTGGTGAACCAGGGATTCCTGCGGCACGACAACCGGGGCTACACGCTCGGCCCGGCGCTGATCGAACTCGGCTTCAAAGCGCTGCACGGCAACCCGCTACCGCTGGTGGCGCGGCCGGTGCTCGAAGAACTGTCGGCCACCGTGCTCGATACGGTCCACCTGGCCGTCGAAGACGGCGGTTCGGTGCTCTACCTGGACAAACTGCCGGGATCGCGGGGTGCGGAGATGCGGTCGCGGATCGGCTACCGGATGCCGCTCACTCGTGCCGGCGTCGGCAAAGCGCTGCTGCTCGACGCCGCCGACCGCTGGGCCGATCAGTACGCCGCCGATGAATCGCAGGTTCCGGCCGCCGCCCGCCACGACGACCTGGACGGGTTCCTCACCCGGATGCGCGAGTACGCCAGAACCGGCGCGGCACTGGATCTCGAGGACAACGAACCCGGTATCCGCTGCGTCGCGGCGCCGATCCGCGATGCGTCCCGCGCCATCGTGGGTGCCGTGAGCGTTTCGGCGACCACGCCGTACATGCCCGGCGAACGGATGCGGGGCCTGATCCCCGTCGTCCGGCGGGCGGCCGGACGGATCTCCGCCGCACTCGGCTACCAGGCGACCTGATCGGCTGTCCGCACCCGTCCCGGGCCCGCCCCTGTTCCGGTGCGCGGACATGATGGGTGTGCTACGCGCCGCGTGTACCGCCCCCTGCCGAAAGGATCTCGCCGAAATGTACGAACTGGACGAAGACGAAACCGCGGTGGTCGCGCTGGTGGCGGACTTCGTCGACCGCGAAGTCGCCCCCGTCGTCCGCGAACTCGAACACGGCAACACCTATCCGGAATCCCTCGTCGAGCAGATGAAAACGATGGGCATCTTCGGGCTGGCGATCCCCGAACCCTGGGGCGAGGCCGCGGTCTCGGCGCCCTGCTACGCCGCGGTGACCGAGGAACTGGCGCGCGGCTGGATGAGCCTGGCGGGCGCGATGGGCGGGCATACGGTGGTCGCGAAATTGCTGCTGGCGTTCGGGACCCAGCAACAGAAGGACCACTATCTCCCGCGCATGGCCACGGGCGAGATCCGGGCGACCATGGCGTTGACCGAACCCGGCGGCGGCTCCGATCTGCAGGCCATCCGCACCTGGGCCCGCCGCGACGGCGACCGCTACGTGATCAACGGCGCCAAGACCTGGATCACCAACGCCCGGCGCTCCCAGCTGATCGCCTTGCTGTGCAAAACCGACCGGGACGCGGTGCCCCCGCACCGCGGAGTGAGCATTCTGCTGGTGGAACACGGGCCCGGTTTCGACGTCTCGCGTGATCTGCCGAAACTCGGCTACAAGGGCGTCGAGAGCTGTGAGCTGTCCTTCGCCGATTTCGAGGTACCCGCCACCGCGCTGCTCGGCACGGAGGAAGGCAAGGGTTTCGCACAGATGATGCGCGGTCTGGAAATAGGCCGTATCCAAGTGGCGTCGCGGGCGCTGGGTGTCGGCCGGGCCGCGCTGGAGGATTCGCTGCGGTATGCCCAGCAGCGGGAGAGCTTCGGCCGCCCGATCTGGGAGCACCAGTCCATCGGGAACTACCTCGCCGAGATGGCGACGAAACTCACCGCGGCCCGCCAGCTGGTGATGTACGCGGCGCGCCGCTACGAATCGGGGCAGCGCGCCGATATGGAGGCCGGTATGGCGAAACTGTTCGCCTCGGAAACCGCGATGCAGATCGCACTCGACGCGGTCCGGATCCACGGCGGCTACGGCTATTCCACCGAATTCGATGTCGAACGGTATTTCCGTGATGCCCCGCTGATGATCGTCGGCGAGGGCACCAACGAAATCCAGAAGAACGTGATCACCCGCCAGCTGATCGCCCGGAGCAAGAATCGGTGAGGTCGTGGACCGGTGCCCGGCCCGCCGTTTCGGCCGTGTGCCGCGGTGACGACCCGGCACACGGGCGCGTAACAGTCCTGCCGCCGGGAAAGCGCCGCGCCGCAACGTCTTCCCGCGCCGACCCTGTCCGGGTAGCATTCCGGCCGGGCGGGAGTTGTCCCGCGTGCCGGGTCCGGACTATCTGGGAGTTCTCATGGGGAGTGCACCGGCAGACCTCGCGCAGTTGGCCGCCCGCGCGGTTCTGATCATGGCCGACGGGGAACTCGCCGACTTCGAAGCGGTATTCCATCCCGAGGCGCGCAACCGCGAAAGCGCCGCGGAACCACCCGATTGCCGCGAGCCCGGCCCGGCGGGCTTCTACGCCACGGCGCGCTGGCTGCGGGCGACCTACGCCGATCTCCGCTGGGAGATCCACGAGACCGCCGCCTCGGCCGGCGTGGTGGCCGTGCACACCACCATGTCCGGCCGCCAGATCGGCACGTTCGTCGTGTACGACGAGAGCGGCGCCGTGGAACAGGCCTTCCCGGCGACCGGAAAGTCGTTCGCCACCACTCAGACGCATTGGTTCCGTTGCACCGACGCAACAGTGCGCGAGCACTGGGCGAACCGGGACGACCTCGGCCTCGCCCGGCAACTCGGCTGGGTGCCGCCCACCCCGCCCTATCTGTTCCGGATGTGGCGCGCGACCCGCGCCGCCCGCCGTGCGACGAGCCGGCTGCCGGCCGGGCGGTAGCCGCAACTGCCGCGGCGGTTCCGGTCGGCTCCCGTCCGGGTCGCCGGGCGCCGGGTGCTCACGGCATCGCGATGCGGATGTTCTTGACCTGCTGGAATTCGTGCAAACCTTCGAGTCCGCCCGCGCGGCCGGTGCCGCTGTGTTTGTATCCCCCGTAGGGGCTTTGGGGTGAGAGGTCGCTGTTGCGGTTGATCCAGACGGATCCGGCGGCGAGCCGGCGGGCCACCCCGTGGGCGCGGGTGAGGTCGCGGGTCTGGATGAAGGCGTTGAGGCCGTAGGTGGTGTCGTTGGCGAGCGCGATGGCCTGGTCTTCGTCGTCGAATCGCATGATCGAGACGACCGGGCCGAAGGTTTCCTCCCGTGCCAGCGGCGACCGGTTGTCGACGTCGGTGAAGACGGTGGGTTCGAGGTAGTAGCCGGCGGCGAGTTCGCCGCCGAGGCGACGGCCGCCGGTGACCAGTTCGCCCATACCTTCGGTCCGCGCGCGGTCGATGGTGTGCAGTATCCGGTCGGTGGCGGCCTGGCTGATCACCGGGCCGACGAGGATCTGGGGGTCGAACGGGTCGCCGATCGGCGCGGCGTTGACCATTGCCAGGAACTTTTCCATGAAGCGGTCATAGATCGAGTTCTGCACCAGGATCCGGCTACCGCAGGCGCAGCTCTGCCCGGATTGGCCGAGCGGCCCCTGGAATGCGGCCAGCTGTGCGGCGCTGTCCAGGTCGGCGTCGGCAAAGACCAGGTTCGCCGATTTGCCGCCGAGTTCGGTGCTGACCGGGGTGAGGTTGTGCGCGGCGGCGGCGAGAATGGTGTGGGCGGTGTGCCCGCCACCGGTGAAGTGGATTTTGCCGATACCGGGATGACGGACCAGTGCTTCCCCGCCTTCGGGGCCCGAGGGCACGACATTCACCAGGCCGGGTGGCATCCCGGCGTCGAGGCAGAGCTGCCCGAATCGCAGTGGCGTGAACGGTGCGTACTCCGAGGGTTTGAGCACGACGGCGTTTCCGGCCGCCAGCGCGGCCGCCACCCCGAGGCCGATGACGACCAGCGGCCCGTTCCACGGCGCGATCACCCCGACCACGCCGTACGGTTCGCGTTCGATCAGGTTGATATCGAATTTGTCGGAAACCGGTGTGCTGGAGCCGTTGGCTTTGTCGATATGGCCGGCGTAATAGCGGATGTACTTCTCGGCGAGCGCGGCGTGGCCGGGGCTCATCAGGATCGGCACCGCGAAGTCGTGCACGTTCAGCCGGCCCAGGAGTTCGGTATCGGCGCGCACCGCGTCGGCGAGGTCGATCATGAGGTCGCGGCGTCGCTCGGGGGTGTAAGAGATCCATTCGCGCTGAGCTTCGGCAGCGGAGCGGACCGCGCGGTCGATATCGGTGGCGCCGGCCATCTCGACGGTCGCGTTGGGCCGGCCGTTCGCGGGGTAGATGTGCTGGTGGGTGCTGCCGGACGCGCTTTTGGCCGAGTCGCCCGCAATGAGCAGGCCGGTGGGCAGGGTGTCCGGTGGCAGGGGTGTGGCGGGGCTGGTGGTCATGGCAGTCTCTGCTCGTCGGTGTGCGTGACCGGCCGTGCGGTCAGCGGATCATGAATCCCGCGTCCAGGGGCCATTGGACGCCGGTGATGAATTTCGCTTCGTCGGAGACGAGGAAGGCGACGGCGTTCGCGATGTCCTCGGCCTCGAGCATCTGCAGGGGGAGGGCGTTCTGCATACCGGAGATCGAATTCTGGCCGCCGGCGGCGGCTTGTTCCATCAGTTCGCGCATGGCGTCGTTGAGGGTCATCCCGCTGGCGACACCGGTCGGGTGGATGGTGTTCACGCGGATCCATTCGGGTGCGAGGTAGCCGGCGAGTCCCTGCATCAGTGCGACGACACCGCGTTTGGCGGCGGCGTAGGCGTTACCGCTGGCGTTGAGCGAGGGAGAGGCCTTGAGCCCGGCGGTGGAGCTGGTGATGACGATGGACCCGCCGCGGCCACCTTCGCGCAGGGCCGGGAGCGCGGCGCGGATCGTGTGATAGACGCCGGTGAGGTTGGTGTCGATGACATCGTTCCAGTCGGCGAGGAAATCGTCGGATTCGGGGCCCATCCGGATGATGCCGGCGTTGGCGACGATGATGTCGAGACGGCCGAAGTGCTCGTATCCGTCCCGGAAGGCCGTGCCGAGTGCGTCGTAGTCGCGCACGTCGGCCTTGCGGGCGATCATGGTGCGGCCCAGTTCCCGGACCATTTTCTCGGTTTCGGCGAGATCGGCTTCGCTCGCATTGGGGTAGGTCATCGAGGCGACGTTCGCGCAGATATCGATACCGATGATATCGGCGCCTTCGCGGGCGAGGCGTACGGCGTGGGCGCGGCCTTGACCGCGACCGGCTCCGGTGATGAATGCGACGCGTCCGTCCAGTTTCGACATGGTGCTGTGTCCTTTCTCAGTGGCCCAGCCGGGCCCAGGCGGTTTCGGCCGTGGAATGCAGGGCCTCGCCTTTGGCGAAACCGGAGTAGGCCGCGAGTTGCAGGACCACCTCGTCCATTTCGGCCTTGGTGATATCGCCGGATTCCAGTGCGGAGCCCACATGGGAGGCCAGCGGCAGGGCGGAATCGCAGACGGCGACGGAGGCGACGGTGATGAACCGGCGATCCCGCCGGCTCAGGCCGGGCCGCTGCCAGACGTGGCCGAAGACGAAGTTCAGGATTCCGGCGTGGATGTAGGGGGTTTCCGGCGTGGGGGCGGGAATGAGGTTGACGTCGATGAATTCGCGGGTGCCTTCCGCGATTCGTTCGGCCCAATCGGTCGAGCCCAGGCTGGCGTTGTCCGGCGGCCGGATGGTCGCCTCGAGCCCCCGCTCGCTCTGCACCCGGGCCCATTGCCGGCGGATGACGCCTTCCAGGTGCGACGCCTTGGGCCAGCCGTTGTACACCGCGAAATGCAGGACGAATTCGAGCATCTCGTCGATGGAGATGTCGTCGCTGTTGAGGGCGGCATAGACCTGGTCTTCGATCGGCTGCGGTGCGTCCGCCGCGCCGACACAGGTCAGCGTGACCCAGCGCCGTTCGCGCCGCGGCAATCCGGGACGTGACCACACCTGATCGATGACGAAGTCGCGGGCCGCGCGCTCGAACGGAGTGGCTGCTTCGGGTGGGTCGACGGTCATCACGGACCGGTAGCTCCCCATATGACTGCCTAACTACTTAAAATTAATGTGAGTGATTTGACATTAAGGCGTATGCCTTAGAAAGTCCAGGGGGTGGTTTGATGAACCCATGACCGAGTCGGCACCCCCCGTTGGCCTCTCCGCCAAACAGCAGCTCGTGCTCACCGCGGAACGGCTCTACGCGATACACGGCCTCGACGGAGTACCGCTGCGCCGGATCGGTGACGAAGCCGGAATGGGTAACAAATCGGCGGTGCAGTACCACTTCGGGTCCAAACAGGGTCTGATCGAGGCGATTCTGCTGAACCGCGTCGAGGATCTGACACGGCGCCGCCGGCTGCTGGAGGCCCGGGTCCCGGCGGGTGATCTGCGACGCGTCGTCGAAGCCCATCAGTTGCCGTTGATGGAACTGGCCGAGGACGACAACTGCTACTACCTCTCGTTCCTCCAGCAGCTCGTGCGTGAGACACACCCGCTGGACAAACTGCCTGCCACCCACCGCGACTCCGAGCGTGCCTACTACGCCCGCGTCGGGGCTCTGATCGAGCATGTTCCCCAGCCCTTGCGGGATATCCGCATCCATCAGGCGTCGGCGATCTGCCTGCATATCTGCGCGGATCGGCACCGTATGCGCCGGATGGGGTCGGTGGTCGCCCCGTTCGCGGTGCATGTCGGCCAACTGCTGGATACCCTGGTCGCCCAGCTGGCCACGCCGCCGTCGGCCGAGACGCTGGCCGCAGTGGAAACCTCCGGGCTCGAACGACCCACGCTGCGTACCCTTCCGTAACGGCACTGTGGCCGTGTCGCGTCACCTTCATTCGTCGAACTACGTTGAGCGGACACACCTTCCGGGCATCCGGGCAGGGGCCGGCCACATCCTGTGGTGGGACCGGCCTGCTGCCGGGATCCTCCTCCCTCGGGAGTTCAGGCGGGTGTGAAAGTGATGTGGAGGTCGCGCAAACCACGCAGGAGGAATGTCGGCTCGTACTCGAAATGGTGCGTGGTGCCGTGCGCGCTCTCGTCGATCGCGATATCGCGCATCCGGTCGAGCATCCGATTGAGCGTGACCTGACCCTCCACCCGGGCCAGCGGCGCCCCGGCGCAGGTGTGGATACCGCGGCCGAAGGCGATGTGCTCGCGGGCATTGCGGCGGTCGAGCCGGAACTCGCCGGGGTCGTCGAATTTGCGGGGATCGCGGTTGGCGGCGCCGATGCAGAGCATGAGCACGGTGCCGGCGGGGATATCGACACCGCCGAGCGAGGTGGACCGGCGGGCGAGCCGGAAATCGACCTTGGTCGGGCTTTCGATCCGCAGCGCTTCCTCCATGAAATTACCGACGAGGCTGCGGTCGGCGCGGAGCCGTTCCTGGAGATCCGGCCGCTCGGCCAGCACTCGTACCGCGGAACTGAGCAGTTTCGTCACCGTTTCCTGGCCGGCTGCGAAGAGGAACGTCGCGGGGCGTACGACGTCGATGATCTCGGGCAGTGTGCCGTCCGGGTAGTGAGTGGTCGCCAGGGTGCCGAGGACATCGGTGCGGGGGGTGCGGCGGCGATCGGCGATATAGGCGCTGAACGTCTCGTCCAGCCATTCCAGTGGATTGCGGCCGACCGGTTCGTGGTCCAGGGCGCCGGGGCGCCGGCCGGACCGGTCGTCGCCGGCCAGGGTCTCGCGGAACCGCTCCCGGTCGGCTTCGGGTACGCCGAGCAGATCGGTGATCACCAGGGTGGCGAACGGTTTCGCGTAGTCGCCGAGGAATTCGCACCGTCCGGCGTCCAGGAATTCGTCGAGCTGGCGGTCGACCTGCCGCCACATATAGTCCTCGTTCTCCTTCAGCCGTTTCGGGGTGAGCAGGCGATTGAGCAGGGACCGTGCGCGAGTGTGCTCCGGCGGGTCCATGGTCACCATGTGCTCGAAGATCGGGAACAAATGGCGGTGTGCGGCGATCTGGGCGGAGATGTCGTCACCGGCCGGCTCGAACGGTAGTGGCGGGAACGGTCCGCCGATGGAGATGCACGCCGAGAAGTCCGCGGTGTTGCGGAAGGCTTCGTTGGCTTCCTCGTAGCCGGTCACCGCGACAACCCCGTAGTGGGGTTCCCGGAATACCGGGTTCCGGCTGCGCAGCCGGTCGAGGTACTCGTAGGGGTCCTGGGCGATGGCTTCGTCGGAGAAGAAATCCCGTGCGGCAAGGTCGGTCATCGGCTCGCAGCCTTTCGATGCAGGCCCGCGCGGTGACACCGCGGGACCGTTCGCTGTCTCGTCGATCCGTGCGAGGTGCCGGTCCGCCGGGCCTCGCCGAAAGTTGATCGATCGATAAAATGTTAGAGTGCACCATGGTTACCATGTGGCATTTCGGGCCGTCAAGGATTGCGACCCGCCTCGTGACGGGGCCGGTCGGCCGTGAATTCGGGCGGTGCCGCTGAATGCCGGCGAAGCGTGCGGCCAAAACCGACGACACCGGGACCCGGCTGCGGCTCATGGAGGCGACCGCTCAGATCATCCGGGAGGAGGGGTACGCCGCGGCGACCTCCCGCCGGGTCGCGGCCGTGGCCGGGGTGAAATCGACTCTGGTGTACTACTACTTCCCGACGATGGACGACCTGTTCGTCGCGGTGCTGCGCGCCGGTGCGGAGCGGGCGCTCGAGCGGATGCGCCAGGCGCTGACCGCCGATGACCCGCTGCAGGTGTTGTGGGAGATCAACACCGATGCCCGGTTCACCCAGCTGAACACCGAGTTCATGGCGCTGGCCAACCATCGCAAGGCGGTGGGAGCGGAGCTGAAGGTGTTCGCCGAACGGGTCCGCGATATCGAAACCGCCGCGGTCACCCTCGTCCTGCGCTCGTGCGGGGTCGACCTCGCCGAGTTCCCGCCGGTCGTCGTGTCGATGTTGCTCACCGGCGCGGCCCGGATCCTCTGCAACGAAGGCGCGGTGGGTATGCGCCGAGGGCACGACGAGCTGCGAGTTTTCGTCGAGGATCTGATGAGCCGCTATCGGCCACCGGTCGCGACCACCCGGGGCGCCCGCCGGCCCGAATAGCCGGTTCGTCGTTGACAGTTCCCGTCGCCGCTGTCACAGTTTTATCGATCGATCAACATTTGATCGATCTCCACGGCCGCCGGTTCTGCGTGGTGGCCGTTCGACGACAGAACGAGGTGGAATATGGCCGGGCGGGTCGAAGGCAAAGTCGCCTTCATCACGGGAGCAGCACGCGGGCAGGGCCGCAGCCACGCGGTCCGGCTGGCGCAGGAAGGTGCCGACATCATTGCGGTCGACGTCTGTGCGCCGGTCAGTGGCAGTGACGATATCGCCCCGTCGACGCCGGAAGATCTGGCCGAGACCGCCGACCTGGTCAAGAACCACGGCCGGCGGATCGTGACCGAACAGGTCGACGTCCGCGACTACGACGCCCTGAAAACCGCACTCGACAACGGGGTGGAACAACTGGGCCGCCTCGACGTCATCGTGGCCAACGCCGGTATCGGCAACGGCGGCGAAACCCTGGACAAGACCAGTGAACCGGACTGGCAGACCATGATCGACATCAATCTGTCCGGTGTGTGGAAAACGGTGAAGGCCGGTGTTCCGCATCTCCTGACCGCGGGCGGGGGATCGATCGTCCTCACCAGCTCGGTCGGCGGTCTCAAGGCCTATCCCAACACCGGCCACTACATCGCCGCCAAACACGGAGTCATCGGCCTGATGCGCAGCTTCGCCGTGGAGCTCGGCCAGCACTTCATCCGGGTGAACTCGGTCCTGCCCACCAACGTGAACACCCCGATGTTCATGAACGAGGGGACGATGAAGTTGTTCCGTCCCGACCTGGAGAACCCCGGACCCGACGATTTCGCCCCGGTAGCCCAGCTCATGCACGTCCTGCCGGTGGGCTGGGTCGAACCGGTGGATATCAGCAACGCGGTACTCTTCCTCGCCTCCGACGAAGCCCGCTACATCACCGGGCTTCCGCTTCCGGTGGATGCCGGAAGTCTCCTGAAATAGGCACGGGCAGAACGGATACAGCCGCGAACACAGGGATGGGTCGGTCGCCGCTCGTGGCGGCGACCGCCGAACCCCGCGCGGCGGTGAACGCGTATCAGCAGAGCCGGAAATCCAGCGGTGCCGCCTCGAGGTGCCGGCCCCGCGGCGTGGCGTCGACCAGGTTTCCGTCGTGCACGACGACCGTACCCCTGACGAGCACGGTGACCGGTTTCCCGCGCACCCGCAGTCCTTCGTACGGCGTGTAATCGGTCGCCATATGCAAGGCCTCGGTGGTGACGGTCCATTCGAGGTCGGGATCCCAGAGGACGATATCGGCGTCCGCGCCGGGCATCAGTGACCCCTTCCTCGGATACAAACCGTTGGTGCGGGCCGGGTTCGCCGCGGTGAGTTCGACGAATCGGCTCGGGGTCAACCCCAGCCCGCCGACGTAGTGCGAGAAGATCACCGGTAGACGCGTTTCGACACCGGGCAGGCCGTTCGGCATATGCCGGACATCGTGCCGGTGCAGTTGCTTCTGCGCCGTGTCGTAACAGCAGTGGTCGGACCCGACGGTGGTGATCTGGCCGGTGAACAGGTGGCGGCCGAGCCCTTCGACGATCTCCGCCGAACGCAGCGGCGGGCAGCAGACGAAACGTTCCGGATCACTGCCGCTGTAGGCGGTGTCGTCCAGGGTCAGATGATGGGCTACCGCTTCGGTGAACGCGATCAACCCGCGCTTACGCGCGTCCGCGACCAATTCGACGGCCGCCGCCGTCGATTGGTGCACGAAGTAGACAGGCGCTTGCTGTGATTCGGCAATCGCCAGAATCGCGGCGACAGAGGCGGTTTCGGCCAGCTCCGGCCGGGTCTTCGCCATATGCGTGGCATCGATACCGGCGGAAGCCGCCGCGAACCGCTGGGCGTCGGTGACAATGGCATCGGATTCGCAATGGATGACCACCATGCCGCCGAGGTCGCGGGTGGTCTGCATCGTATTGAGGATGGTGTGTTCGTCGGCCATCGTCTCGCCCGCGTACGTGGTGAACATCTTCACGGTGCGGATACCGGCATCGGCCAGGGTGGCCAGCTGGCCGGCTGTGGTGTCGTCCCATTCGACGACGCAGGCGTGCAAGGCCGAATCGCACAGCCCGTCACCGGCTTTCGCGCGTTGGATCTCGGCGGCCTCGAGAGGCTGCTGACCCGGACGGGGAATGGCGAAGTCGATGATGGTGGTCGTCCCCCCGAACACCGCCGCCGTGGTGCATTCGCGGTAGGAATCCAGCGAGGTGAACTCACCGGAGGTGAACCCGACATGGCAGTGCGGGTCGACACCCCCGGGTAGGACGAGTTTGCCGGTGGCATCGATGATCTCGGCCGCGGGGTCGGCCTCGGCGCCGGGGGCGAGCACGGCCACGATCGTTTCGCCGTCGATCAGCAGATCCGCCGGACCCGACCAGTGTGCTTCGACAACGGTTCCGCCGCGTACGACCTTCATCGCGTTGCCCCCCGGTAGGCGACCCATCCACCGCGATCGCTGATATCGATGACGCCCGGGGCGTCCAGTGACTCCTTGCGCATCCGCATCGATAGGGATCCGCGCCCGTCTGCCAGTTCGATGACCCCCAGTTCGAGTTCTTCCGGCTCCCGCGGAAGCAGTTCCTCGCGCAGGACGTCGTATTCGACTTCGTAGAGTTCGCCCGGCACGACGAAGCCGCCGGTGCCGACCGGGTGCAGGCCGGGGAATTCATCGCGCACCGAATAGAACCGGTAGCGCGGTGCCGTCTCGACCGGGCCGAGGAAACGCGCGCGATGCAGCGCGTCGTGCAGCGTGCCGCCGGACATTGCCTGCCCGTTGACGAACATCGTGACAACTGCCATGGAAATCTGCTCCTTCAGTGAGCGTGTGGTTGGACGAGACGGGCCGGCGTGAAGGCCGATACGTCGATACCGGGCGCCTTCTCGTGCACCATCGCGGTGAGGATCTGTGCCCACAGCGGTGCGAAGGTGAAGGAATAGGTGCCGCCCGCGACGAAAAGTCCCGGCGCCGCGTCCAGCCGGCCGATCACGGGCATCTCGTCCGGTGTCGTGACGACCGGTCCGGTCCAGGCGTCGAGCAATGGTCCGTGTAATGCGGGGAGCAGACGTTCTACCTGCGCGAGATTGCCGGCCGTGCTGTCGTCGCGCAGGGGTGCCGCTGCTCGGTCGTGGAACGCGCCCGCCGGCCATCCGCCGCCCAGGACGAGCCGGTTACGCCGATCCTGTTTGATCGACATTCCCTCGCCGACGTGTTGTACCAGCACCTCGAGGGTGTTCGGTGCGGCGTCGAGCGAGTGCATCTGCAGTGACCGGGGTGTCAGGTCCAGGGCGACACCCGCCAGCGCGGCGATCGCGGCCATCCAGGGGCCGGCGGCATTGATGACCACGGGAGTCGACCAGGTCTGCGCCGCGGTGGTCACCTGCCATCCGCCGCTCGTGCGGTCGAGGCCGGTGACCGGGGTATCGGGATGCAGGCTCGCGCCTTCGGCGACCGCTTGCCGGAGCATGGCCGGCCCGGCCAGATCGGGTTCGGCGAAACCGTCCCAGGCGCACCAGGTGGCGGCTTCGACCGTGGGCCCGAGCAAGGGGAGCGCGCGCCGGGCCTCGGCGCCGGTGAGCACCTCGGTGGGTATGCCCGCCGCCTGTTCCCAGCGCTGTTTGGTGTGCAGCGCGCGCACCTGGTCCTCGGTTTCGGCGACCATGAAACCACCGCAGCGATTGAGGCCGAGACCGGACACGGTCTCGCCGAGCATATCCCACAGACCACTCGTGGCCTTCTGGAGCGGAAGCAGTTTCTCGACGTCGACGGCCGTGCCCTGACCGGGGCGCCGGGTGTGAATGGTCTGGATGTGCAGATTGCCGGCGGTGGTTCCCGACCCCGCGGTATTGGGGACCGTGCGGTCGAGTACGGCGACCCGGAGACCCGATCGGGTCAGCGCCAGCGCGGTGGCCGCGCCCACGATTCCCGCGCCGACGACGACGGCGTCCACTTCAGCCGGCACGGCCCGCTCCTACGGTGAGTTCGGAGGCTTCCGCGATCCCGGACTCGGCGATGACGGCACGAAGCGCGTCGAGCGTCGGCGCATCCGTCACCGGCAGCAGCGGTTCCCGCACCGCGCCGCCCGGTTGGCCCAGCAGATTCATCACAGCCTTCAGCTGCGGAATGGGGGAGGCGTAGACGCCGCTGTAGTCGGGATTGATCAGCCGTCCGGAGAGAGCCCGGTACTTGTCCGCCCAGGTACGGGCCGTATCCGCGTCCCGGGCCGCGACCGCCCGATAGAACGGCACCGCGAAGGGGGCGCCGACACCCCCGCCGTCGATATTGCCGTCGCCGCCCAGTTCGAGCAGCGTCGCGAGACCCCGGCGGTGCAGGAAACTTCCGAACACCCGGACCCGGTCCGAGACGGCCTCGACGGTGTCGAGCATGGACAGCCAGTCGCCGGTGCTGTCCTTGATCGCCACGACATTGCCGAGGCCGGCCAGCCGGGCGAACAGTCCCGGAATCGTCCCCATGTCCAGGGAGACGCCGCGCGGCCAGTTGTAGACCATGAACGGCAGGGCGGTCGCGGTGGACACGGTGTGGAAGAACTGCACCGTTTCCTCCGCCGAGGTGTGGACATACGGCGGCGGGGTGGCCAGGACCCCGTCGGCTCCCGCGGCCGCGGCGTGCTTCGCCAGGTCGGCGGACTCCCGCGCGGTATAGGCGCTCACGCCGACGACGACCGGGAAGCGTCCCGCCACCGCATCGACGGCCACCTCGGCGACCGTGCGGCGTTCGTCGCCGGTCTGGCTGAACCACTCGCCGGTGCTTCCGTTGACGAGCACCCCGTCCACCCCCATGCGCGCGTAGAGCTGCATCAGTTCGGCGAGGGCGTCGGTATCGAGGTCACCCGAGCGGGTGAAGGGGGTGGGGGCCGCGGGCCAGTATCCGGACCACGCGACATCATCGCGGTTCATGGGCTGCCTTCCGAGCGGGCGGAATTCGAAATTCCGTCGATTACCGAACATCTATGGGATCGATTGCATAGACTGCCGTCGACAGCGCCACCCAGTCAAGCCCGGAAACGCAGTCGTAACGCGGGCCCTGTCGAATGTGGGTGTCCGGAGTACGGACCGAGAGAAATGGAGGACCGATGGCGGTCACTTTGGTCGACGTGGCGGTCGCTGCGGGTGTTTCGCGCAGTACGGCGTCGCGCGCGCTGAGCGGATCGTCGTTGATCTCCCCGCAGACGCGGGCGGCGGTGGAAGACGCCGCGCGCACACTCGGCTATCGCCCCAACCGGGCGGCCAGCGCGTTGCGCTCGAACCGCTCGCACCTGCTCGGGCTGGTGATGAACAACCTGATCAACGCGTCTTTCCATGCCATCGCCGAGGTCGTGCACAAACGGGCGTCGGCCGCCGGATTCCAGGTCCTGCTGTGCATCACCGATGCCGATCCGGCCCGGGAGAACGATGTGCTGGCGATGCTGGGCGAACACGGGGTGGACGGGACCATCGTCATCGGCAGCGGGCGGAGTGCGCAGGCATCGAATGCCCTGCTGAAGCAGGGCCGGGCGGTGGTCAACCTCATCCGGTCGGTCCAGGGCAGCAGGGCCTCGACGGTGCTCGCCGACGACGTCGAGGGCGCCCGGGACGCGACAGCGCACCTGGTGGCGCTCGGGCACCGGCGCATCGGGTACATCGGCGGCACCGCGGAGGCCACCTCGGGCCGGGAGCGGTTCGCGGGTTACCGGTCGGCCCTGGCCGATGCCGGGATCGAGGTGGACGACGCGATCGTGCGGAAGGGCCCGTTCACCACCGAGTTCGGCGCCGAAGCGGTGAATTCGCTGCTCGACAGCGGGGAACCGATGACGGCGCTCTACGCGGCCAATCACGAAGCCGTGTTCGGCATTCTGCCCACGCTGGTGAGCCGGGGCGTCTCCGTCCCGGGGGAGTTGTCGCTGATCTGCCACGAGGATATGCCGTGGCTGGCGATGTGGCAGCCGGCGATCACGGTGGTCGACAACGGTGCCGCGCAACTGGCCAACCTGGCCATGGACCTGCTGTTCCAGCAGATCAACGACTCCGCGGAACCGGACGGGCGGACGTACCGGATCGGGGCCCGGCTGGTGGAACGCGCCTCGTGCCGCGCCGTGGGGAGTGGCTTGTGAATACGCGCGAGCGGCGGGCTTCCACGGCCGGATCGTTAAAAGATGATTCCTCCCGTGTCGGGCGTGTTAACGGTATTGACGGCCCCCGCCCGTTCTGTCAGTCTTCATGCAATCGATCCCATGGATGGTCGAAGAATTTCCCTGGGCATATTCGCCCGATCGCTGCTGCCGGGCAGTCGATATCGAAAGGTTCGTCAATGCGCAAAATCATCGGAATCGCCGCTGCCGTGGTAGTGGCCGCCGGTCTCACCGGATGTAGTTCGGCGGCGGACGAGAATGCCGCCCCGACAGGTTGCACCCCGGCGCTGGGTGCCGCCGATCTCGCCGAGGAGGGCACATTGACGATCGCGACCAATGCGACCCTCCCGCCGATGCAGTACGTCGACGCCGACGGCGAGGTGATCGGGATGCGCGTCGACCTGGGCCGCGAAATCGCGAAGCGACTGTGCCTGGCAACCGAATTCGTCAATATCGAATTCGAGGCACAGATCCCGGGCGTGCAGAGTGGCCGCTGGGACATGATCGACACCGGCATGTTCTACACGCCGGCCCGCGCCGAAACCATCGACCTGGTGCCCTATGAAGTGCAGGCGGTCTCCATCTCGGTGCCCTCCGGTAACCCGGAGTCGATCTCGACCGTCGACGATCTCGCCGGGAAGACCATCGGCGTCGAAGCCCCCGGATACGAGTTCGACACCCTCACCGCACTCGCGGAACAGTTCGCCGCCGCGGGCAAACCGCCGCTGAAGGTGCAGACGTTCAAGACCAACGCCGATGCCTACCAGGCGCTTTCGGCCGGCCAGATCGACGGCGCCTCGATCGTCGAATCGGTCACCTCCTTCTATCAGAAGGACGGCCGCTTCGAGACCGCCGTCGGCGGTATCAACGAGGCCCCGCTCGCCCTGGGCTTCGCCAAGGGCAGTAAGGCCGCGACCGAGGTCGCCCGGGTGCTGTCGGAGATGCGCAGCGACGGCTCACTGCAAGAACTGTTCGATCAGTACGGTGTCCCCGCCTACGACGGAGAAATCGCCGTCAGTACCGGACCACTCGAGAGCTGAACGCGCGTACTAGTCGAAAGGCATCCCCATGTGGTCCTGGGACGCATTCTTTTCCATCCTCACGAGTGACCAGCTGCTGGAAGGGGCATGGGTCACCATCTGGCTCACCGTCGTCAGCATGGTGCTGGGCCTGGCGCTGGCCATCGTGGTCGCCGGTGCGCGCTCGTCGAAATTCCTGCCGCTGCGGGCGGTATCCGGTTTCTATGTCTGGCTCATGCGCGGCACCCCGTTGCTGGTGCAGTTGGTGATCATCTACACGGGATTGCCGCAGGTCGGTATCAAACTGGGTGTTATCCAGGCCGCGTTGCTCGGCTTGGTGCTCAACGAAGCGGCCTATCTGTCCGAGATCGTCCGGTCGGGTCTGCTCGCGGTCCCCGCCGGTCAAACCGAGGCGGCCCGGGCCCTGGGAATGTCGCCCGCCAAGGTGTTCCGGGTCGTGGTCCTCCCGCAAGCGCTGCGGGTGATGATCCCGCCGCTGGGCAACAGTTTCAACGGCCTGCTGAAAACGACGACCCTCGTCTCGGTGATCTCGGTACAGGAACTTCTGCGCCGGACCCAGTTCCTGGTGCAAGTGAACTTCCGGGTACTCGAGGGGCTCTGCGCGGCCGCGCTCTACTTCCTGGTGCTCACCACCCTGTGGGGGTTGATCCAGCGCATGCTCGAAGCGCGCGTCGGCCGCGGCTACGACCGCAACTATCGCCGCAAGGGCGCACCGGCGACAAAAGTCCTGGAGGACAGTGCGATGGAAGCCGAGGCTGTGAACCGATGACGAGCGCGATACAACAGGCCACGACCATGATCGAGGTCCGGAATCTGACCAAGGCCTTCAACGATCTCGTCGTCCTCGACGATATCGACTTCTCGGTCGGGAAGGGTGAGGTCGTCCTGCTGCTGGGGCCCTCGGGAAGCGGGAAGAGCACCTTGCTGCGGACCCTGAACTGCCTCGAGACCGTCGATGCCGGCACCGTCCGGGTATGTGGCGAAATGATGGGTTTCTCCGACGACGGTAAACGAACGGCCTTGTCGGAGGCGCAAATCGCCAAACAGCGCCATCACACGGGAATGGTGTTCCAGAATTTCAATCTGTTTCCGATGATGACGGCGCTCGACAACATCGCGGCAGGCCCACGGCATGTGCGCGGCACCCGGGTGGACGACGCCCGGCGCCAGGCGCGTGAACTGCTCGAGCTGGTCGGTCTCGGCGACAAGGGCGAGAACTACCCGTCGCAGCTGTCCGGCGGTCAGCAGCAGCGGGTCGCCATCGCCCGGGCGCTGGCGATGAAACCGGAGGTCATGCTGTTCGACGAACCCACCTCCGCGCTGGACCCCGAAATGGTCAACGAGGTGCTCGAGGTGATGCTGCGGTTGCGCGACGAGGGGATGACGATGGTGGTGGTGAGTCACGAAATGGGTTTCGCGAAGGCCGCCGCCGACCGGGTGGTCTTCATGAGCGACGGGAAGATCGTCGAGGATGCGCCGCCGCACCAGTTCTTCGACAACCCCCGGCACCCGCGAACACAGCAGTTCCTGAGCCGGATTCTGTGACCCGGATCGGAGAGTTTCGCTCCGCAGAATGAGAGTCGTGTTCTACCGTGAAGCGAGTCACATTCTTGAGTGGGAGATTGCCGTGCCGCATTCGAAACTGGATCAACTGCCCGCGGGCGGCGGTGGCCGCTGGCCCACCTGCGGGGCCGGGTTCCGCTCCGCGCAGTGGGGCGATATGGAAATCGGCTACACCGTCACCGCGGGAGCACGTGATTGCACCGAGCTGTACAAAGCGGCGGGGTTTCCGGGCGGCGTCTGCCAATGTCCGCACTACGGTTACGTTTTCACCGGAACGGTTCGCGCCACCTATCCGGATACCGGCCTGCCGGACGAAGTGGCGACCGCGGGTGAGGCGTACTTCTTTCCGGCCGGGCACATCCTGATCTATGAAGAGACCACCGAGGCGCTGGAACTGAACCCGGCCTTCGCGCTGCAGCAGACGATGGACGCGATCGAACGGGTGGCGAGCAAGGCTGTGCAATAACTTCGAAAGCAGGCCACTCGTCGCCGGCATCGACTCGTCCACGCAGTCCTGCAAGGGCGTCGTGCGCGATGCCGAGACTGTTGCCTTGATCCGGCACGGCCGGCGCCTCCGCGGTGCGCGGAGCGGGGTTAGTGTTTCGGCTGGAGAGCGGATTCGGTCTCGGATTTCTTATCGGCTTTGGCCTTCTTGTCGGCCCGCTTTTCCTTCAGCGTCTTACCGGATTTCTTCGATGTGGAACTGCGCGGAGACTTATCGGACATCGGCGCGTCCTTCTGCCGGGGGACCCGGACGGCCCCGTTGGAAAGACCGTACGCGGTATCGGCTGATAAACGACGCAGCGTGATGCCGAGTGTTCTGCCGACACGACGTGAAACGCGGATTACGGAACCGGCGAGTGGGTCGGCCGGTGCCGAAGCGGCATGAAGAGGCGCGGATCGGTCGCCCGACACATCGGAGCCGGCGGCCAACGGCGGCCGATACCGTCACCGCGGCCCCGGGCTCGGGCGCCGGAGAAATCAGCTACGGGTGCGAGAAGACCGGCCGACGGCCAGCGCTCTGAGCCGCTGCAGGGATTCTCTGTTACGCGGTACCAGCACGAGGTCCTGCGCGGCGGACGGTAACAGGCGTCCGGGTCCGTCGCTGATCTGCTCGGCCATCCGTACCTCGGTGAGGTCCGGTTCCAGTTCGACCAGGTCCAGGCGGATATCGGCTTTGCCGGCAGGCCACAGCCGGGCGACGAGCTCGAGCCGATGCGGTGGGTCCACCGCGCGCACTTCCGTGGTGTCCTGCCGGGTGAGCGGCCACCCTCCGACGCTGTGGTGGATACGCGTGCCCACCTCCGGCCAGCCCTCGTCGACGTCGCGAATATGGGTGGCACCGACAACCCACAACCCGTACAGCCAGCCATCGGCGAGGGTCGTGAAGACGTCCTCGACGGGCAAGGGAATGCGCACACTCGGTTCAGCAGGCATCGCTCCTCCGATCGTCCGGGCCCGGCTGACTTCACGACCCGGGCACGGTCGCCACTACCGGGCCGGAGTCACTCCGCGCGATACCCCCGCCCCGAACCGCCAAACGTGCCACGTTCGGCGCCGATGCTCCGGCGCCCGCAGCGTCCGCCGCCGCGGTTCCGGAATCCGGATCGTCGCTGCGTCGCGGTCAGCGCGCGCAGTCCGGGACACCGGATCGACGATCCCGGACCCCGAGGAGACCGAGGGCGAATCCGGCGTACTCGACGGCGATCTGTTCGGGAGTCGCGGGCCCGTCGAGACGGAACCATTGGGGTAGTGAGGTGCACATCGTCGTGATGGCGCGGCCCGCGACCCGGGCCCGGCCGGTCGGCAGGTTCTCCTCGTTCAGGGCGGCGTCGATATCCGCGTCGAGGATGTATTGGATTTCGTTGCGTGAGTTGGTGATTCGTATCCGGTTGTCCGGGTTCAGACTGCGCATCTCGCTGGCTCCGATGAACGCGAGCTCGCGACGGTGGGTGTGGAACAGCGCCAAGGCCTCGACGACGTGGGATACCCGGGCCCATCCGGTGTCCGCTTCGCGCCGGGCCGCGCGCACCCGCCAGTGCAATTCGGCCATGGTCAGATCGAGCGCCCGCACCAGCAACTCTTGCTTGTCGTGGTAGTGGTGATACACGCCGGGAACGCTCATCCCCGCGCGCCGCGCGATCGAGCGCATGGTGGCGCCGTGGTACCCGGTCTCGACGAACGAGGCGATGGCCGCGGCGAGGACCGGGTCGATATCCATCGGCGGGAACTTCCGCCAGGCGTCGGGCGACCCGGTGTCCGATCCAGCAATGTCCGCGCCGCCGCTGTTCGGCCGCGCGGCCGCGGTCATGGTCGATTCCTGTTCGCCGACCAGCCAGGACACCGTGGTGCCGAGGGCGGTCGCCAGTGTGCGCAGCCGCGGAACGGAGATGCCGGTCCTGTCGTTCTCCACGGCGCTGAGGGTCGCCGGGCTGACCCCGATCCGTTGCGCGGCCGCGCGCAACGAGAGACCGGCCGCGCTTCTGGCCTGCCGCACTCTTGCCCCCACGCTCTGTGGATCCCTGTCCGTGTCGCCCATGGTGTTCAGGATAGCTGAACACGGGCGCTTGATGCCGACCTGCGATTGACAGCAATTATCTTGCCATGTCACCCTGTCAACACGGTGGTTGCCGAGCGAGCGTTCGGCGAACGAGATGGAGGATTCAACCCGTGGCGATCGATCTTTCCCTACCCGGCGAGGTGCAAGCGCTTGTCGATCGGACCCGGAACTTCATCCGTGAACACGTCGTCCCGCTGGAGGACGCGCACGACGGCGATATCGCCGCCGCGGGTGGTGACAAGTTCCGCGTGGAGTTGCAGCAGGCGGCCAAAGACGCGGGCGTATTCGCGCCACATGCACCGGTCGAATACGGCGGGCACGGCCTGGGGATGTCGGACCGGGCACCGGTCTTCGAGGAGGCCGGGTACTCCCTGTTCGGGCCGACGGCACTGAATATCGCTGCCCCCGACGAAGGCAATGTGCACATGCTCGCCCATATTGCGAACCCGGAGCAGAAAGCGCAGTACCTCGCTCCCCTCGCGCACGGTGACGTCCGGTCGGCGTTCGCGATGACCGAACCCGCTCCCGGCGCCGGATCGGATCCCGCCGCGCTGACCACCCGCGCGGTCCGGGCCGAGGGCGGCTGGCGCATCAACGGCACCAAATGGTTCATCACCGGCGCGGATGGTGCGGGTTTCTTCATCATCATGGCGCGTACCTCGGGCGAACCGGGGGACCGGGGCGGCGCGACGATGTTCCTGGCCCCGGCCGGCACCCCGGGCATCCGGGTGGGCCGCCATCTCGACACGCTGGACCGGTCGATGGTCGGCGGCCACTGCGAGGTGTTCTTCGAGGATCTGCTGGTGCCCGACTCGGCGGTGCTGGGTGAGGTGGACCGCGGTTTCGAATACGCGCAGGTCCGGCTCGGGCCGGCCCGGATGACGCATGTGATGCGGTGGCTCGGTGCCGCCCGCCGCGGACACGATGTGGCGGTGGCCCAAGTCGCCCGCCGCGAGGGGTTCGGGTCGAAGCTGGGCGATCTCGGCATGATCCAGAAGATGGTCGCCGACAACGAAATCGATATCGCCGCCACCCGGGCTCTGCTGACCCGCGCCTGCTGGGAACTCGATCGCGGCGAATCCGCCGGTAACGCCACCTCGATCGCGAAAACCTATGCGGCCGAGGCGATCTTCCGGATCGTCGACCGCAGTATGCAGATGTGCGGCGGGCTCGGGGTCTCCGGTGACCTGCCGCTGGCACGGCTCTCGCGTGAGGTGCGCCCCTTCCGGATCTACGACGGACCCTCGGAGGTCCATCGGTGGGCGATCGCCAAACGCACCGTCGGTGCCGCCAAACGCGCGCTGCGGGACAGCGAATGAACCTGCCGGGCATGGACGTAACCGCGCTCGAGCGCTTCCTGCGCGATCAGGGTGTCGAGGTCCGCGGTGAATTACGAGTGGAACTGATCAGCGGTGGCCGGTCGAACCTGACCTTCACCGCGGCCGACGACGTCTCGCGCTGGGTGGTCCGCCGCCCACCGGTGGCCGGGCTCACCCCGTCCGCGCACGATATGGCACGCGAATACACGGTGACCGATGCGCTCCAGCACTCCGCGGTACCCGTGGCGAAAACGATCGCGTTCGACGCGGAAGGCACCGCGCTCGGCGCGCCGATGACCGTCGTCGAATTCGTCGACGGGGCCGTGATCCGCGACCAGGACGACCTCGCCACGCTCGGCGACGAGCAGGTGAACACCGCTGTCACGGAGTTGGTGCGGGTACTCGCCGAGTTGCATGCGGTGGACCCCGCGGCGGTGGGCCTGGAGAAGTTCGGCCGGCCCGCCGGATTCCTCACCCGGCAGGTGAATCTCTGGGCCTCGCAATGGGAACGGGTCAAGACCCGCGAGCTCGCCGATGTCGCGGCCCTGCACGCGGCACTGGTGGACGCGGTGCCGGCGGAATCGGCGGCCTCGATCGTGCACGGCGACTACCGCATCGACAACACCATCCTCGACACGGCCGACCCCGGCCGGGTGCGGGCCGTGGTCGACTGGGAACTGTCCACCCTCGGCGATCCGCTCACCGATGCCGCGCTGATGTGTGTGTACCGGAGCCCGGTGTTCGACCTGGTGCTCGGCTCCCGCGCCGCCTGGACCAGCGACCGGATGCCCGCACCCGACGCGCTCGCCCAGACCTATGCCACGGCGTCGGGTCGCGACCTCGGCGACTGGGGCTTCTACCTCGCCCTCGCCAATTTCAAACTCGGCGTGATCGGCGAAGGTATCACCCACCGCGCCCGGCACGGTTCCGACGCGGGTTCGGCCGCCGGCCGGGCGGCCGAGGCCACCCCGGAATTCATGGCAGCAGGACTACGTGCTCTGAAGGGCGGCCGTTAGCGCGGTCAGCACCCGGGGTGCCGGGCGATCATGGCGAGTTCGACGGCCTCGGCCATCGCGCGGTACCCGTGTGGGCTGGGGTGCAGGCGGTCGGGGCTGGAGTAGTCGGCCCGCAGCGTCGCGGGGTTGTGCGGATCGCGCAGGGCGGCGTCGAAATCCGCGATGCCGTCGGCGAGTTGCTGGGTGCGTATCCAGGTGTTGATCTCCTGGCGATGCTGTTCGCTCTCGGGCGTCAGCAGCACACCGTTGACGAGGGCGTCCGAGGCAGGTAGCAGAGTGCCGAGCCAGATCTTCTTCCCGGCGCGGTGTGCCGCGGTGATCAGCTGCTCGTAGCCGGCGATCACCTGGTCGGCGGTGGCCGGCGGTGGCAGCCCGAGGTCGTTGATGCCCTCCTGCACCAGGACACCGCTGACACCTGCCTGATTCAGCGCGTCGCGTTCGAATCGGGCGACGGCGCTGGGACCGAAGAGGAACGGTTCGCCGCCGGTGACCACCCGGTTGCTGCCGATACCCGCGTTGACCACCGAGACGGGTATGCCCGCGTCGTCGAGTCTGCGCTGGAGGAAATCGGGGTACCGGGTGTCGGTGTCGGCGACAGCTCGGTCGGCCGGAATCCCCGCGGGGGTCGTCCCGACGAACCCGTCGGTGATGGAGTCGCCGAACGCCACCACGGCATGCGTGCCGGCCGGTGCGAGCACGTCCAGGGCGTGGATGTAGAGCCAGGACCCGGTCCGGGCGGTGAACGGGCCGGCCGCCGGCGAGCCGGTGAGGTTGCCACTGCCCGCGGGGGAGTAGTAGGAGGTCGCGTTGGCGTTCCAGTGCTTGGTGGGCGGACCGGCCCGGCCGGCAACGTGGATACCGACGACCAGGGGCTGTGCGGAGGTGGTTCGCAATGGTAACGGGTCGCTGACAATATCGGCCCCCGCGGGAACGGTGACCGATCGGTTGCCGCCGAAGGTGACCGGCTGGATGCGGGTCGCGCCTGCTCCTTCGGTTTGTTCCCCGACGGTGACCTCGCCGAAGGTGACCGGTCCCTGCCCGAAGCGGTTGGTGAGATGCAGCCGTAGCTGCTCGCCGCCGAGGTTCGGGGTGATGACCATGCGGAATGTCTGGTCGTCGACGGCCAGTGGCACCGGCCCTCCGGAAGCATCCACCGGGGTCAGCGAATCGGTGGGGCTGGCGGTCCACGCCGCGACGAATCGGTCCCGGTCGCAGTGTCGATCACCCGGCTGCGCGGTGGCGGTGGTGGAGCCGGTCAGCACCGATGCCGCGATGGCGAGTGTGATGACGGCTGCGCATCGCCCGGCCGGTGCGGTGCGTTTCGGCGCGGTACGCGAATCGGTCGATCTCACCGCATCCACCTCGCTGCCGGTCGTGGGGACCACACGACGGGCGTCGTGGACCGGGCCGCAGGTGCATGACAACTGTGCATTTCGCCTACTCTTCGTCGAGCCGGTGGACGGGCATACATCCGCGCCCGATGCGGCCGTTCTACCGGCCGCCGTGGTGGAAACCGTTCGTCCTACGATCACGCACTCGTTCGCGAGCCGGGGTGCCGGCCGGAGCGGCCCGAAGGCCCGGGCGGTGCTCGTCGTGTACTGGGCGGCGCGGGAGACAGTGGGGTGGTACCGGCTCCGTCGGCCGAATCACGGATGCTGCCACGATGGCGGCGTCGCATCGAGGACACCTGTTGCGGTTACTTCCTCGCCGGCAAACGTAGGCGAACCGGGCGTGGGCGAAGCGCTGTCCCGATGCCGCCTTCGGTGAGTGTCACGGATTCTGCGGTGAACGGTCGGTTTCGGCGGCCGAGTGGCGTCCCCGGCCGGCGGCCGCTCAGTTCTCCGTTCGATCCGGTGCCCGGAAAGGTGTTGCGAGCGAGGCGATCACCGTCGAGTCGGGGCCGGATTGCCGGTTCTCACCGGATATGGCGGCGGCCGCCTCGGCGGCGTTGTCGTGGGTCAGGCGATAGACCGCGCGGTCGAGGATGGGCAGGATTTCGGTGATCTCGAGGCTGTGATCGGCGAAGCGGCCGATCAGCGCGTAGGTGAGGTTGTTCAGCACCAGCGAGATGTCTTCGACGTAGGTGGGGTCCGCCCGCTCGAAGAGCGCGGTGAGGATCGGTTGCATCGCCTCGACGCCCTTGGCGTCGAGGCGATGTCCGCAGGGACCGGTGCGCGCGCGATGGTAGGCCTCGAGCATGCGTGGGTTGCGCTCCCACGGCTGGAACACGTATCCGAGCACCCGCATCAGGCCTGCGTACAGCGTTTCTCCCGGCTGCGGTCGTTGCATGGCGGTGAAACTGTGGGTGGCCATCCAGTGCTGGACCGCGGCGACGATCAGTTCGTCGCGATCGGCGAAATGCTTGTACACGGTGGCCAGTGATACGTGCGCGCGGCGTGCGACTTCGCGGAGCTGGACCGCCTCGTAACCTTCGTTTTGCAGCAGGTCGAGGACCACATCGACGATCTGATCGGCGGGTGCTGCTTTCGGTACTCGACTCACCTGTACACGGTAACGAGCCCGGGTGGCTACCGGCGCGTCGGAGCAGCGCGATACTCGGCGCGACCGGGTGGACAGATCGGGTAACTATGTTACTGTCCGGTACGCCGCAGCTGTGACGCGCTTCATCGGGACACGGCTGCGTGACTCGGGACACCCGGACACCGGGTCCTGGGTAGAGGTTCACGGAGAGGTTTCGATGTACCAGCAGTACCGGCAGAATTCACGGCGGAGAGTGCTACCCCGCGGCGTTCGGATGGCAGCGGCCGCGGTGGCCGTCGTCTGTGCGGCCGCGGTAGCGGTGGTGACGACGCATCAGCCCGAGGCCGCGGCCGCGCCGGACGGGTTCTACACCCCGCCCGGGCAGATCCCGGCCGAGCCCGGCACGGTGATCCGGACCCAGCCGATGTCGCTGCTGGCCACGCTGCCGTCCGACCAGGGGTGGCCGGGCAAGGCGGAGCACATCATGTACACCACCCGGTTGCAGGACGGTTCCCCGGTCGCGGTCACCGGGACCTATATCGATGCGGCGGGCCCGTGGCTGGGGGCGGGTCCGCGGCCGACGGTCGTGATCGGTCCCGGCACCTCGGGCCAGGGTGACCGGTGCGCGATGTCGAAGGCCTTCTCGACGGGGGTCACGATCACCACCGACCCCTCGCCGTCCCTGTCGGCGAACCAGGAATTGCCGTCGTCGGCGGTGTGGAGCCGCCTCGGCGCGCGGGTGCTGGTGACCGACTACGTCGGATTGGGCACGCCGGGTGTCCATACGTACGCGAACCGCATCGAGGAGGCGCATGCCGTTCTCGACGGCGCGCGGGCGGCCAACAACCTCGCGGGCACCGGCCCCGATACCCCGCTGGTGTTCTGGGGCTACTCCCAGGGCGGCGGAGCGGTCGCCGCGGCGGCCGAGATGGCGCCGGACTATGCGCCCGAACTGAATCTGAAGGGCACCTGGGCGGGTGGTCCGGTGGCCGACCTGGCGGCGATTCTCGAGCGGATCGACGGGGCTCTCATCGGCGGGGCGATCGGTTTCGCCATCAACGGTTTGCTGGCGCGCTATCCCGACCTGGAAAAAGCGGTCGACCGGGTGACCAGCCAGTACGGTCGCGACACGCTGGCGGCACTGAGCGACGCCTGTATCGGCGACATCATCACCCGCTACCCCTTCCTGAAGACCAGTTCGCTGACCCACGACGGGCAACCCCTCGGCGCCCATCTGCAAGCCATGCCGGAAGCCGCGCCGGCCCTGGCCGATCTCCGGGTGGGCACGCTCACCCCGGCCTCGCCGGTGCTGATCACCAGCGGACGCAACGATGACACCGTGCCCTACAACCAGGCCCGGCAGCTGGCCGACGACTGGTGCGCCAAGGGTGCGACGGTCGAATTCCGCACAAACGAGTTGCCGCCGCTGCTGCCCGGAACCACGATCCCGAACCATTTCGGGCCGGAGATGATCGACGGATTCGGTCCCGACAACGCAATCACCTATCTCTTGGATCGTTTGGCCGGCAAGCCGGTCTCCGGCTGCACCATCGACTGACGATCCGGCGCCGAACCGCCTGACCCGGCACGAGAAATGGTGCCGGGCAGGTTCCCGCTCCGCGGTCACAGCCTCGTAGTACCACGCGCATCGCCGGCCGGTGGTGTGCGCTACAGCCGTGCCCATTTTCGCGGATCCGGCGGCGCCTCTCCGAGAACACGAAGCACCGAAGGATTGATTGATGAAGCAAATCACGCGCCGATCACTGCTGGCCGGCGCCGCCGTCGCCGGCGCGGGTCTCATCGGGTCACGCGCGATCGGGTCACCGGCGCCGGCCGCGGCCCAGGCCGGCCCTGTGCCACTCACTCGGGAAGAACATCGGGTGGTGGTGATCGGCTCCGGCTTCGGGGGCGGTGTCAGCGCTTTGCGATTGGCGCAGGCAGGAGTGCCGGTGACCGTGCTGGAACGGGGATTGCGCTGGCCCACCGGCCCGAATTCGGAGACGTTTCCGCGGGCCACCGCGCCGGACAAGCGGCTGCTGTGGTGCCGCTCCAGCCCGAACCTGTTCGGCCGGCCGCTGGCTTTCGAGTCCTATACCGGTCTCGTGGAGGCGATCCCGGGCGAGAATATGACCGCCCTGTGCGCGGCCGGTGTGGGCGGTGGCTCGCTGGTCTATCAGGGGATGTCGCTGCAACCGTCGGAAGAAGTGTTCAACACCCATTTCCCGCAGGAACTGGACTGGCAGAACATGAACCGGGTGCACTACCCGCGGGTGGCGAAGATGCTGCGGCTGGCCGAAGCACCCGACGAACTGGTTGCCTCCGAGAACTATCGCGCGGCACGGGTTTTCGCCGATCGCGTGCGGCGGGCCGGAATGCCCTTGTCGAAGATTCCGATGCCGATCGACTGGGATTTCGCCTTGGCCGAGTTACGCGGCGAAATGAAACCCTCGTACACCAACGGTGACGGAGCGATGGGCGTGAACAACGGCGGCAAACATTCCGTCGATGTCACCTACATCGCCGCGGCCGAAGCCACGGGTCTGGTGCGCGTGGAGACCTTGCACGAGGTGACCGATATCGAGCGGGCACCCGACGGCCGCTGGACCGTCCGGGTGCAGCGTCTGGACACCACCGGTGCGGTGGTGGAGCACAAGGTTCTCACCACCGGCGCACTGATCCTGGCGGCGGGCAGCCTGAACACCACCCGGTTGCTCGTGCGTGCGGGCGCCAAGGGCCTGATCCCCGATCTGCCGGACCGCCTCGGCACGGGCTGGGGTACCAACGCCGACCGCATCTACGTCTGGGCCGACCCGTCGGCGGAATTCGGTGCGCCGCAAGGTGGTCCGGTGGTCTACGGCAGCCTGAACTGGGACGACCCGCAGACCGCGCATACCGTCATCCAGGCCTCGATCCCACCGCTGGCCCTGGATCCGCGCAGCACGATGATGGTCGGCTACGGGGTCAGCGCGGGCCGCGGGGAGTTCCGCTACGACGCCGCCCGCGACGACGCGGTGCTGCATTGGCCGCGTGAGGGCGACAGTGTCATCCAGAACGAGCACATCGGGCCGGCCGTCCACCGGATCGCCGGGCCGGATGGTGCGCTGGTGGATACGAACGCACTGTTCCCCTCCACCTGGCATCCGCTGGGCGGCGCGAGTATGGGCACGGTCTGCGATCTGGACGGCCGCGTGCAGGGCCAGCGCGGCCTCTACGTTCTCGACGGGGCGCTGATGCCCGGCAACACCGCTGCCTGCAACCCGTCGATGACGATCGCCGCGGTCGCCGAACGAGCGCTGGACAACCTCGTCGCCCAGGACGTAGGAACGCTCATCTGACCCACTCGGGAAACCCGGCCGTTCACCGTGCTGATCTGCGCCGCACGGTGAACGGCCGGCGGGGGGTGGTGCTGTTCCGGCCGCCTGCGGCGTCCGCCGGCTGTGTCCGGTATGGATCAGGGCAGGACGGCCGGCATGGTTTCCCAGCCGCGGACCGTCGACGTTGTCGACATCCGCGCCGCGGTGAGGTCGACGTCCCATTCCGGGAAGCGTCGCAGTAGCTCTTCGAGGGCGATTCGTCCTTCGAGCCGGGCCAGTGCGGCGCCGAGGCAGAAATGCGCTCCGATTCCGAACCCGAGATGAGACTGCGACGGGCGATGGATATCGAAAAGGTCGGCGTCCGGCGGGAATCGGCGGTGATCATGGTTGGCTGCCCCGATGAGGAGCATCATGACGCTGCCCGCGGGTACTCGCCGCCCGTAGTGTTCGACGTCGCGGGTGACATAGCGTGCGGCATGGGGCGCCGGTGGTTCGAGACGGAGCAATTCCTCGATTGCCCGGGGGATCAGTTGCGGGTCTTCGGCGAGTTCGCGGCGTTGCTCGGGATACTCGGCGAGGACCTTGCCGGCCCAGCCGATCAGCCGCGTCGTGGTTTCGTTTCCGGCCCCGGCGACCACGTTCACATACATCAGCAGTTCGTCGCGGGTGAGCCGCCGGACGGCTCCGGTTTCGTCCTCGAACTCCACCTGGAGCAATTCGGTCACGATGTCGTCGGAGGGGTGTTTCTCCCGCCAGTCGATGTACTCGGCGAAGATCCGGCCGTCGTCCAGCCCCTCGGAGGCCGCTGCCATGGGGCGGCCGTCTTCGGTGGACACCTGGGCATTGGAGTGGTCCCGGACTGCTTCCTGTATTTCTTCGGGGATGCCCAGGAGCATGCAGATCACCCGCATCGGCATGGGCGCGCCCAGGTCGGCGATGAAGTCGAATCCGGTGCCGCCGGCCAAGGGGTCGAGGCTGCGGGCGCAGAATTCGCGCACCATCGGTTCCAGCCGGCTGATCATGCGGGGCGTGAACATCCGTGCCACCAGCCGGCGGTGGATGTCGTGGCGGGGCGGGTCCTCCATCACCAGGAGACCCGGCGGGATCTCGATACCGGCCTTGATCAGTTCCAGGACATTTCCGCGGCCGGAACTGTAGGTGGCGGTGTCGGTGAGGCAGCTGTTCACGTCGGAGTACCGGCTCAGCGCGTAGAAGTCGTGCTGCTCGTTGTAGTACAGCGGCTTCTCTTCGCGGAGCCGGGCGAACATCGGGTACGGGTCGGCGATGAGACCCGTGTCGTAGGGATCGAAGAAGACTTCGCTGGTAGCGGAGACGGTCATGGCCGTCACTCCTCTCCGGGAGATACACCCCCAAGAGCATCGATTCACACCGAGGTGGCCTGGTGGGCACCTACGGCGACGCGGCCGGTCGGCCGCCGTAGGTGCCGGTCCGCATATCAGATACGGACACGTTATTAACATACGTGCTCGTATGTGGGATTGTCAGCCGTATGCGACTTTTCGCTTTGACAGGATGGTGCGATGGTGGAGCGCTGGACCCGGGAACGACGCACCGAGCACACGCGTAACCTGCTCGTCGACGCGGCGCGGGAGGTCTTCGCCGCCAAGGGCTTCGGCGCGGCGAGTCTCGACGATATCGCCGCTGCGGCCGGATACACCCGCGGTGCTATCTATGTGCACTTCACGGCCAAGGAAGACCTCTTCCTGGCCGTCCATCAACGGTATTGGCGTCGCTTCTTCGACAACTTCACCGAGCTGCTGGCCTCGGTCACCGAGATCGGCGAGCGCGAACTCGCCGATATCGCGGCGCGCTGGCGCCGGCTCGCCGAAAGCGGCGGTGCGCAACAGGCCGCGCTGGGTTACGAATTCACCCTGTACCTGCTCCGGAACCCCGACGCCCGGGCCCGCGTGGCGCCACAGCAGCAGCAGGTCCACGACGAACTCGCCGCCTTCATCGCCGAAAGCCTCGGCAGGCTCGGTGCCACACTCGCGATGCCGGCCTCCGTGTTCGCGCAGTTGCTGATCGCCACCAGCGACAGCATCATGCTGGCCGCCGAACTGAACGACACCGACCTGTACCGGCCGGTACTCGAGCTGTACACGGCTGTCATCACCGTGCCCTGAGGGCGCCGCAGCCGGCCGGACCCGGCGGAGGTGGCTGCGGTCTGTCCCGGGCGGCGTTCACCTGGAGCGATGCCACAGTATCCGGGTTACTGTACGGTCGGATTGCCTCGGTTCGTACTCCTTCGATGCGCCTGTGGAGAGCACGGCGGTCCGGTTACGTGCCCGGGGTGTGTCACCTTCGGCAGCGAATGAAACAGGAGTCCGATGCGCGCGGTTCACCGGGAGCGTTTCCACCACGACCTACATTCGGTGATGCCGGCGCCCCGCGCGATCGCCCGCGCGCAGGAGCATGTGCTGCGATACCGGCTCGTGGTCGTGTCCCGGACCGTGCCCGAGGTGGTCGGCCTCGCCGGCGGATGGCTGTTCGACCGCGCGATGTCCGGCTGGGAGGTCACGGTTCTGAGCGAAGATGTGGCCGACCCCCTACCGGCTCGCGTTCTGGGCGCGTATGTCGTGTGCTGGGACAGCGTGCCCGCGTCGGCCGAGGGGCCGGATCCGCAAGCTTTGGCGATTGTCGGCGACCCGCGGGATTTCGACGAGCGGATGCGGCGCTGGGTTACCGACTATGCGCACCGCGGGCGCGAGACAACGCTCTGGGGTGAGAGCGCCGGACTGGGTCCGCAACCGCACGCCGAGCCCGCGATATTCCGCCCGAGCCGCTCCGCGCTGCTGTTCAAGGCCCACGCGCTCAACCGGACCGCCGGACCGCCCGCCGCGGTACCCGTCGAGGAAACCTTCCGTGCTGTCGGGCCGGCCGCGCGAGGCGTCACGCATCTGCGAGCCCATCGGCTCACCGGCGGCTCCGGACGGGCCGCGGAACCCGGGACCTGAGGCGTGGGCGCCGCGGAGAGCGGCGCTCTGCTCCCGACGTTTTGCTACGGGGAAGGATTCCAGAATCCCATTGTCCTGCTAGATACCCGTTGGTATCTTGAGCTAGGGGATGCCGGAAGGAGTCGGACTTCGTTGTGGAGCGCGGATTTCCGATTGTCCCGGCGGAGCTGCCCGAACGCATCCGGCCGTCGGCCCGGGACGGCCTGGAGCTCGGTACCGGATCGCGGCCGGGATGTAGCGCTCCCATTCGAAAGGAAACACCAGTGGACGCAGGACACCCCTCGACAGATTCCGGCCGGACACGCCCGCTTTTCCATTTCGACCGCCACACCCCGGAGTACCGGGGCCGGTTCGCCTCGATCACCCGGGAAATGCACGAGAAATGCCCGGTGGCCTGGTCGGACACCCACGGCGGCCATTGGGTCGCGGCCGGTCATCGCGAAGTGTTCGAGCTCGCACGGTGCCCGCACGTCTCCAATGATCGCGACTACAAGAACGAGCGCCGCGGGTATCTCGGCATCACCATTCCGTTCGCCGAGACCCCGATGCCCATGCGCAACGGCATCCTCGAAATGGACGACCCAGAGCACCGGTTGTTCCGGGCAGTGCTCAACCCGTATCTGTCGCCGAGTGCCGTGCGCCGGTGGGAACCCTTCATCGATGAGCTGGTGCGCGCCTGCCTCGACGACAGAATCGAGTCCGGACGGATCGACTTCGTCGACGATCTCGCCAATATCGTCCCCGCCGTCGTGACTCTGGGGATGCTCGGGATACCGCTGGCGAAATGGGTCGTCTACAACGAGCCCTCACACGCGGTGGTGTACACGCCGCCGGATTCACCCGACCGGCCGCGGGTCCAGGAACTGAACATGGCGATGGGTCTGGACCTCTTGGCGAACCTGCACGAGATCCGCGAGAACCCGCGCCCCGGACTGATCGACGGGCTGGCCCGGCTGGAGATCGACGGCGAAAAGCCCGAGGACATCGATCTGCTGGGCATGCTGGGGCTGTTGATCGGCGGCGGCTTCGATACGACCACCGCGCTGACCGCGCACGCACTGGAATGGTTGTCCGAGCACCCCGCCGAGCGGGAAACCCTCAGTAGTGAACGCGAACTCCTGCTGAACTCCGCCACCGAGGAATTCCTGCGCTACTTCACCCCCGCGCCCGGCGACGGCCGCACCATCTCCGCGAACTGCGAAATCGCCGGTCAGCAATTCGAGGAAGGTGAGCGGCTGTGGCTGTCCTGGGCGATGGCCAACCGGGACCCGGCGGTGTTCCCCGATCCCGACACCGTCGTACTCGACCGGAAAGGTAACCGGCACACCAGTTTCGGGCTCGGGATCCACCGTTGTATCGGGTCCAATCTCGCCCGCACGGTATTCAAGCGGATGCTGATCGCCGTTCTCGACCGTATACCCGACTTCCGGTGCGACCCCGAAGCGACGGTGCACTACGACACCATCGGGGTGATCCAGGGGATGCGTAAACTGCCCGCGACATTCACGCCGGCCCGCCGGTCGGGGCCGGGGCTGGACGACACACTGGTCGAACTGGAGCGGATGATCGACGAGCAAGGACTCGCCGCCCCCGTGACCGCGGGATCCTGATCGCAGATCCCCCACTCGGAAGCCGGCCGATTCGCGCCTCGGTTCCGGGTAGCGCCGGGGCTGTGCTTCACACGGGTAACGTCGCTCGCGTAGCGCGATTCCCGGACACCGCGACGTGCGGAAAGAAGCGACCGAGCTGATGAAGGTATTCGTCACCGGCGCCACCGGATCCCGCGGTAGTCACGCCGTTCCGGCTCTGATCCGGGCCGGCGGCGAATCTCGCCACCGCGTTGCCGCCCTCCTCGAAGTCCGGTTGTGATCGTCGGTGAGGCTCCGTGCTATTTGTGGGTGCTGTCGTAGTCCTGTTGTGCGGCAGTGATTTCGGAGATATTCGATTCGAGTACGTCGATCAGCGCGCGGAGGTGCTCGGCGACGCGTGCGCCCAGTGGTGTGAGGCTGTATTCCACCTTGGGCGGGATGGTGTTCTCGGCCCGCCGCGATACCAATCCGTCGCGCTCGAGCTGCTGCAAGGTCTGTGCGAGCATGCGCTCGCTGACTCCGTCGACGTGCCGTCGCAGTTCACCGAACCGGTGCGGGCCCTCGCCGAGCGCGGCGAGAGCGAGCACGCCCCAGCGGCCGGTCGCGTTCTGCAGCACCTGCCGGGACGTGCACGCGCGTGCGAATACGTTCGCTTCGAGTGCGGGTTGCGACGTCACGCACGTCAGGATACACGGACGAACGCAGCATAAGTAACTTACTGAATAGTTTGCACTTACTATTAGTAAGTGGTTTGATGGCGCCGTACCCGACCTTCACACTCGAGGAGTTTCATGACCATCGCTGTCACCGGTGCCACCGGCCATCTCGGACGCCTGGTCGTCGCCGCGCTGATCGAGCGCGGCGTCGAGCCGTCCACTGTCGTCGCGGTGGTCCGCGATGCCGCCAAGGCCACCGATCTCGCCGCACAGGGCGTACAGGTGCGCGTCGCCGACTACACCGATCGGGACGCGCTGACCGCTGCGCTGGACGGTGTCGGCAAGTTGCTGCTGATCTCCGGCAGCGAGGTGGGGCAACGCGTCGCGCAGCACGCCAACGTCGTCGAGGCGGCGAAGGCTGCCGGTGTGCGGTTCGTCGCCTACACGAGCCTGCTGGACGCGCAGCGCAGCCCGCTGTCGTTGGCCGCCGAACACAAGGCCACCGAGGATCTGCTCACCGAATCCGGGCTGGGCGTCGCGTTGCTGCGCAACGGCTGGTACTGGGAGAACTATGCCTCCGCCGTCGACACCGCCGAAGCCACGGGCACGCTGTTCGGTTCCGGGGGCACCGGCCGAATCGCCGGCGCCGCCCGCAAGGATTACGCCGAGGCCGCGGCGGAGGTGTTGCTCGCCGACGACCAGGCCGGCAAGGTCTACGAACTCGGCGGCGACGAACGGTTGACCTACAAGGAGTTCGCCGAGGTCCTGTCGGGCATTGTCGGCAAGTCCGTCGCTTACCAGGACCTGCCCGGCGACGAGTATGCGAAGGTCCTCGAGAACGGGGGAGTGCCCGCGCCGATGGCCGCCTTCCTCGCCGCTACCGACGCCGGTATCGCTGTCGGCGCCCTCGACACCGACAGCGGCGATCTGCAGCGGCTCCTCGGCCGTGCCAGTACCCCGGCCGCGCTGGTCCTCGCTCGCTGACCAGAGATGTGCCGCCGGGGCAGCACGGGCGCTGCTCTCGGCCCGATCGCCGCCGCCGTCACGGATGGAAGGCGGGCAGTTCCGCCCGGCGTCCGGGTTGCCGTGACACGTATGTGGATTCGATCGGCGGAGTGGAAGGCGCTGTGGCGCCCGATATTACGCGTGTGTCGGCCCCGGTGGCCGCCGCTGTTCCGGTATCGACGATGACCGCGCGGCGGGGCAAGATGTGACGGGTAAGTCGTGAATTCCGCGCGGAGGGCGAATATGAGCCAGTCGTTTCGTATCGATCCCGACGCTGTGCGCGCCCTGACCGCAGAATTGCGTGATATCGCCGAGGGTGCGGCCCGCACGGCCCGCGACCTGCAGGACGGGCTTGCCGCCGCCGGAATGAACGAAACCGCGGCCGCGTGGGGCGATGACGAGATGGGCAGGGCGTTCGCGGAGTACTACGTGCCGAGCGCCGAAGAAGGCGTCGGCGCACTGGAGAGCAGTGCCGGCGCCATTCGCGACATGGGTGCACTGTTCGCCGGAGCACTCTCGCTTGTCGAAGACCTGGACACTGCCGGTGCGGGGTCCGTGCGTGATGCGACCGCAGTGCCGGAGTCGCCGTTCCCGGACGCCGACGCGTGGACGGCACGCGACCGGATACGCCCTCCAGTACACCTCCGTCCTGCGCGAACTCCTCACGACCTCGACCGGGGGACGCCGACAGCGCGCCCCGCCGCTACACCCGGGGCCGGCGATGCGGTGGAATCCCGGATCGCCGCTTCCCGGACGGAACCCGCGACGGATGCGGGCGTATCCGCGATCACGACTCCACCCGGTTCGGTGGGCGGCCGTTCCGGTGAGAGTCACCCACCCACCGGACCGGCGGTTCCCACCCGGTCTGCGCTCGGCCCCGTCCATCCGGAAACCCCGCCAGGACAGGCACTCCGCGGTAGCGAGCGGTCCGCACCCGGAGACCAGAGTTCTGGCCGCTCGCCGTGGTCCGGGCACACGCCGGCCGCGCAAACACCTACCGAAACCCGACGTGCCCCGGCCGCCCCGCCGAACACTTCGGCACCGAATAAGCAGGGCAGCGCACCTCGGGCCGATCAACCCAGCCACCCGGGCCGCGCACCTCGCGGCACACGACCGGGACGCAGCGACGGGCGCAAGCACGATCGGCGGCCTGCGGCCGTCACACCGAAACCGAACAAGTCGAGCCCCCAGCGGGAACGAGTGGCGCCGCAACCGGTCACCGATCCTGCCGCCCTGCGCGTACTCGACGAGCTGGGGGCCCGGTATGGACTCCGGATCACCGGATTCGACACCGCGGGACTGGACGAACCGACCGCACAGGAGATCGCCGCGGCCGTCGGCCACGTGCTGGAACGGCATCACCACATCGACCTGCGGGGGCTGGAAATCGCCGACCTGGACGATGCGCTGCCCGCCCGCCTGGAACGGCCGATCGTCTCCGGAGCCGGTCGGCCGGAAATCCGGGCGGCGCATATCGTGCTCGACCGGGCCGCGACCACCGACCCTGCCACCGGGGTCGCCTCCATCGAGGTGGCGACAAAAGGCCGGCGCCCGGCTCCCGGTTCCACCGAACGCCCGCTCTACGCGAACCTGATCCGGGAACTCGGCCGCGCGTTGGCCGCCGAGGGGCACTACGCGGCACACCGGCGGGCGCAGCGCACACTGATCGCCGAATACCTGCGAATCGCAGGACCGGAGCAGGCGAGCGATCCGCTCGGCCGGATAGTCAGGGGCTACCGGAACTGGCGCGACCAGCTCACCGGATGTTCCCCGACCGCGCGATTCGACCCGGCCGTCGCGTTGGTGGAGGCGTTCACCGAGGTCGAGCTACGCGCGGATCGGGCCAGCGCGCCTGCTGTTGCGCTGCACCGGCTGCTGGTGGACACCGCGCGACAGGGAACCTGATACGCCACCCCGGACAGTCGGCCTGGTAAGTCTCGGCTGCGTCTTCCGGCGCCCCGCGTGGATGCCTGATCCGGCTCGAAAGGATGTCGATATGGACCGCAACCACTTCGCGGACTACGGTTCGGCCGCTCGTGATCTGCGCTCGCGGATGCACGAAATGCTGGATGCCTACGAGCAACAGCAGACACAGGTTGCCGAGGTGCAGCGGCAGTTGGCCGATCTGCGGGTGCAGGCGGCCACGTCCGACGGCTCGGTCCATGTGATCGTGGATTCGGCCGGGTCGGTACTCGAGATCTGCGTGACCCCGGCAGCCATGCGCGGCACCGCCGGACAGCTGAGTGGGCTGCTCACCGATACCGCGCGTGAGGCGGCCCGGCTGGCGAAAGAGCAGGCCGCTGCCGTGGTGGCGCCGCTGGCCGGCCTCGCCGGCGGTATGCCCGATCTCTCCGAGCTCGTTCCGGGAACCTCGGCGGCAGACCACGAGGTCACCGTCGAGTCCTGATCCCGCAACCCGGCACGATGACGGATATCCCGGCTTGTCCATCCACCGGCCGGATCGGTGTCACTTGCCCCCGCAGCAGCGGCAGGCGTCGAGGACCGTGGGTTTCTCAGTGCTGGGCGGCCGGGACGAGGTGTGAGACCTTGTGCCCCGCCGGTGTCGAGTCTGTTGTCGGGTCGATGGTCATGTCGAGGTGAGTCGGTTGGTCGCACTGCCGGAGGGCTTTCCGCTGGAGGTGTGCGAGCAGGTACTGGGCCCCTTTCCGCGAGGCAACCCGGAGGCGTTGCGGGCAGGGGGCGATGCCTGGGAGCGGGCGGCACGACGGTGTCTTTCGGAGGCCGAGGGGCTCGAGAGCGTGGCGTCCTCTGTGCCGGGGTGTTCGACCGGTGACACAGCGGCCGAGGCGCAGCGGGCGCTGGTCGGCGCGGCGGCCCACAAGCGCGATCTGGCTGTGTATTGCGAGAGCAAAGCGGTGGAGTGCCGCGAGACGGCCAACGCCATCGAGCTGGGGCAGTTCACGTGGATTGTCATGGGTTCGGCACTGGTGGTGGAATTGCTGGCGTCGCTGGCGATGCCCGCGGGCGGGATGGTTGCGGCCGCCGGGGTGCGGGCGGCCGCACGTAAAGGATGGCAACTGGCGTGGTTGCAGTTGATCGAATCGGTGATGGCGCTGTGTGCCCGGTTGTCGGCGTCGCGTGCGGCATTGATCGGTCAAGGCATCGTGGTGGGTGGGGTATTCGGCGGTGGCATCACCTGGGCCGGACAGGTGTGGCAGCAGCATCGAGGGGATCGGGACGGGATCGACTGGGAAGCGGTGACCGTGTCCGGTGCCGGGGGTGCCGGCGGCGGTTTGGGCGCGGGAGTGCTGTACACGCGGCCGGTGGCGGGGGCATTGGCGCAATTACAGGCGACCGGGACCCGGGGCGCCGGTGCGATGGCGATGCTGCTGGCCGGTGGTGCGGCCGGGGTAGCCGGTGGGGTGACCGGCACCTTGGGGGGCGCGGTGGCCGCGAGTGCGTACAGCGGGGGACCCGCGATCCCCGACGGGTCGGAGTTCTATCCGGGCGCGGTCAGCGGCGCTTTGGAAGGTTTGCTGTCCGGGGGCGTGCACACCATCGGCCATTCGGCTGTCCCACCGCAGCCGCCGGCCGGGTTGCCCGGCCGCACCGCCCGGCCCCCGAAACCCGGTGACCTGAGCGAAATCACCACCACACCGGACGATGTCCCACGCCAGGCTGTCAGCGCCCCGGTCACCACGCCGCCCCACCTCGCCAGTCCCTGGCACTCGCCCCGTACGAGCCCATACCCGTCCGTCCTCACCGGAGCCGGGACTTCCACCGACGGCGGTTCCGCCGAGGGCATCGATCCGGCCCGGGCCGAGCCGGTCGCCGGGCGCGAGCAATCGAGGGTCGTACCCGATGATTCCGTTGCGCGGAGACCGGGCGACGCTCCGGCCGGACCGGCGAATCCGGCGCGGGAACGTGATGACCGTGATCCGCTCTTCGGGCAGGAAACGCCTCGCCTGCAGGGGATCAGGGATATCGATGAGCCGCCCGTGGCCCGCCGGGAGCACGAGGCGAACCCGCCGATGTCCGGGGAAACCGTGCCGGCCGACGAGCGAGGGTGGCGGCACCGGCGTATCCAGGAGGAGTCCGAGCTGGCGCGAATGCTCTATCACCGGCCGGAGACCGGACAAGCCGTCATCGCCGTGATCGACAGGTTGCGCGAAGTTCTTTCGGCCCTTCATCCGCAAGCGACTCACGAACAGATCGACAATGCCTTCTATACGCCCGAGGAGACGATTTCGGGCGGAATGGTATTGCGGTCTGTGCCGTTGGACGAGTTGCGGCGAGACGGCAATGTGCGTGAGCTGATGGCCGCCGTGCAGAATGCGATGTGGCGCAGCCGGGAGCTGCCGAACCCTTCGGGCACGACGCTGGACGACGGTCTGTCGACATTGCTCAGCCAACCGGACTGGCACGAGCGGGCAGAGCGGCTGGGGCTGAACGCCGACGCGCTGGACCGGTTGCGTGAAACGATCACCGGCGGCGACCCGGACGTGCCGATCGTCGCAGCAGATCTCCGCCAGGGGCGTAATGCCATGAGCGATCCCGGGTTCATCGCAATACGAGAGGAGATCACCCACAGCGGCGCGGACAGAATGCTGCGTGAAATACCCGAGCAAGCACGTCTGAGCCTCACCGTTCAAGACTGGAGTCTGCTCGGTATGCCGTTGTCGATCCGGGAATTGGAAGCGATTCCCGGCGGCCTGGTCGCGCTCCGGAAGACCCGGCTCGACCCACGTCTGCCGTTACCGCGTGACACTCGTGGACAAGTCGATGTGAGAACGCTGGAAACTCGGCTCGCCGCGGAGGACCGCGCATTTCGCAATGTCATTCCGCTCTACCGGTACGACGAGCACGGCCGCCGGCTGAGAGATGAATCAGGGCACGCCGTCGTGGACAGGATACTGGCATATCACGAGGAAGGGCCCGTGGACGCCGCCACCGCGCTGCGTCTCGACCCGCAGCGATTCGCTGTTCCACTGCCGTGGCGGCCGGGTGCGGCACGATTCGAATTCGACAGCGGCAGTGAATGGTTCCGGCAGGCTGCGGTCGAGCGTGGAGTTCCTGTTGTCTCCGGGGTTTCGGGAACGGCGGCGAGAATCGCGTCGAAATTCCTCTGGATCATGCCTGCGGATGTTTCGAAGCTCGATTTCGCGGGAGCGATTCTGTCCATCCTCCTGCCGGCGCATCACTCGCTCTACGAAACGGTAGGGGGGTTGGCGCTGGTCGGATTGATGGATGAAGCGATTTTCCGAGCCCCGGACCGCACGGTCGCAGATCTGTATGAAGCGGTTTCCGGCCTGTTCGGACTCCCGGTGCGCGGCGGGTTGTCAGGGGACGGTCGCGAGAACGGACAGATCACCGGCCTCATCGGTGTGTCGGACCCGACCGATACACCGGCGGCGAATGCATCCGACATCGCGACGGAAGCACCTCCTGCGGAGGGTGCTCCGGGGCGAGGTCCACACTCGCGCAGCCGTGCCAACTATGCGACGACGGAGCCCGAGCTGCTGCCCCGCACCGGAGAATTCGAGCTGAATGATCGCCGAATCCGGTCGCTATTCGACGAGCAAGTAAAGCCGGCGCTCCTCACCGACCGGCCGGGGCGCCCCCTGAAACAGGTGGAAGAGCCTGTCCTCTACGTGGTCGGCGGACAGCCCGGTGCGGGAAAATCGACACTGGTGGAGCAGATTTGCGATCGCTTGGCCGACCGGGGTGGTGCGGCATTGATTCAGGCCGACGAGCTCGAAAAATTCCATCCAGCATACTCCCGCCTTTATCGGGAGAACGATTTCACGGCCCACGACTACCTGGTTCCGACGGCGCAGAAGCTACGCAACATGTTCGAGGAGTTCCTGATACCGCTGTCGCACAATGTGCTTCTGGAAGGCGGTAACTCGGATCCCGGGGGTACGCTCGCCCGAATACAGCGAATAGCGGAAAGCCGCAGTCGGACGATTATGGAAGTTATCGCTCTGCCGAGGGAGCAGAGTGACCTGGCTCGGCTGGAACGCTTCGTGTCCGGTCGTGAAGCCGATGGATTCGGCCGCTATCTCACACGCCGGACGCACGACAGGCTGTATCTCGGCTCATCGGAGCTGGTCGGGCTGGTCGAATCCGCAAAGCCTGTTCCAGTGGATTCGTTGCGAATACGCACCCGCACCGATCTCCTTTACGAGAACTATCGGGGCCCCGATGGGCAGTGGCACGATCCGCCGCGTGCCCGGGCGGTATTGGAGGACGAAAGAAATCGGGAGTGGACAAGAGAAGAGTGCAGGTCGTTCGAGGACCGAATCGCTGGCTTGAGCAAGCTCGTGAACTCGAAAATGGCTCAGGACCCTGCTCGCTGGGCGCCGCTGGTGCATGAGATCGATGAGTTGCGATTCCTCGCGGCGCCCAAGTTGTCCCGGCCTGCAACGTAGGCCGACGGGCTGCCGAGGTTCGCATCGGGGCTGGAAGTCGACCTCACGGCCCTACCGCCGGTTGCAACATAGCCATACATGATGTTGCCGTGTTACCGTCGAGGTGCCTTGTGTGAGGGGCGACCGCCCGGTTTGTGAGGAGACGTGATGGTGGCCAGTGGCGCCGCACCGATCGGGACCCACTCTGTGGGAGGAGACTTCGCCCGGCCCAGCGTTGCCCGTGTCTACGACTACAGCCTGGGCGGCAAGGACTGCTACGAGGTGGACCGCCGGGCGTTCGAGCGGATCAGGCGAATTGCGCCGCGACAAGGCGATGTTCATGTCATGAACCGGCGATGGCTGGCCCGTGCTGTCCGGATGCTGGCCGAGCGCAACGGGATCGGGCAGTTTCTCGATCTCGGTGCCGGACTGCCCACGCGCGACCCACTCCATATCGTCGCGCAGGAATGCGGTCGCCGGGAGGTTCGGGTTGTCTATGTGGACAACGACCCGTTGTGCGTGGCCTACGGGCGGGCGATGTTGGAACGCAACGAGAACACCTGGTGCCTGCCGTCCGATCTCACCGATGTCGCGGCGACGCTGGAGACGGCCGGGCGCTATCTCGATCTGCGGGAACCGGTCGGGGTCCTTTTCGGCGCGGTGCTGCACCACATCTCCGACCAGCAGTGCCCGGCCGCGATTGTCGCCCGCTATATCGACCTGTTGCCCGCCGGGTCGTATGTGGCGATCAGCCACTACTGCGATCCCGGTCCCGCACGCCCTGAGCTGCACACGCTGGCCCGCCGGCTCGAAGGTGCGCATCTGGAAGCAGGTTTGGGACCGGGGCGGTTCCGGAGCCCGGAGGAGATTCGTGCTCTGTTCGGGTCGCTCGAACTCGTCGAGCCGGGCTTGACCGAGCTCGACGACTGGTGGCCGCCGGGACCGCCGAGCGGCACCCGGGCGCCCGAAGCGCACCTCATGCTCGGTGGGCTCGGCCGGAAATCGCGGCCGGGGAACGTGCGGGTGCTGCCGTCGCGGCAGTGAGACCGGTGGTTGCTCGCTCGAACCGAGCAGGTCAGGGAAGACCGAAGGCCAGCAGGACATTGCCCGGCATACCGGTGGTGATCTGCCGGCCGTAACCGGAATTGGTGAACAGCATTCCGTTCGCGACGACGGCGCCGTGCCCGTTGATACCGCCGCCGGCGCCCGGCACCCCGTTCACGGTGTGGAAATGCCGTGCCGTGTTGTATTCCCAGAGAATGGCACCGGTCTCGGCGGAGAAAACGCGCATCTTTCCGTCCAGACTGCCCTCGTAGACCAGGCCGGGTGTCGACGAGACAGCATTCGGCATGGCGAGCTGGCACAGCGGAAGCATCGGTAGCGGCGGTGGATCGAACAGGCAACCGTGGGCGGGATTCGGCGTGCTCCAGATGACCTCGCCGGTCGCCGGGTGCAACGCGAACAGTGTGCCCGGCGTGCCCTGATACGTGGCGACATACAGACGGTGGCCGTCATAGCCGGCACCCCATTGAATGCCTTGCAGCGATTCCGAGCCCGGGATGGGCAGCACCGGAACCGGCGTGTTCAGCCTGGTCTGCCAGACGATCTCGCCGGTGACGGCGTCGAGTAAGTGGTAGACACCGCTCTTCTGGCCCGCGCCGACGACCAGCCGGTCACCTATCTCGAAAATGTTCGGCTGCGAACCGAAGTCGAAATCGTGCCCGGGCTCGGGACAGTTGCCGCCCGGCGGCGGATAGGTGCAGCGGCCGTTCCAGGGGGCTTCCCCGGGAGTCATCCGCCGGACCCACCGGGTGGTTCCGCTGTCGATGTCCAGCGCGCCGATCGCTTCCGCACCCTCGGGATAGCCGGTGTAGGCGTTGCCGGCGGTGTAGTACAGCGTGCGCGACTCGGGATGGATCGTGGGTGAGGACCACACCGGCGCACCGCTGGGGGCGAACGGCGGCGACCCACTGGGCGTCGGCTCCGGTGCCGGGATCGTGTAGTGCTGCCATTGCACCTCGCCGGTCGCCGCGTCCAGCGCCACAACACTTCCCCGGAAGGTGCAACACGGGTACAGGTCGCTGGTGGCGGCACCCAGCTCTTGACTGGACACACCGACATAGACGTGACCGTCGAACACGAGCGGTGAACCGGTGATGATCGCGTAACGATGATTGTCCAGTTGCCGAACCCAGCGCTGGGCACCGGTCTGCGCGTCGAGGGCCCACATTCTGGCCGAGTTGTCGCCGAAATAGACCGTTCCATCGATGACGGCGGGCCCGTTGCGCAGCCCGTACGTCGGGAGGTTTCCGCCGAGGGGCGTCTCGGCCCGGAACGACCACCGGGTCGCACCGGTGGACGCGTCCAGCGCGTAGAACGTCCCGTTGCGACCACCGACATAGACGGTTCCGTCGACGACCGCCGGCTGGCTGGAAGCGGCGATCGAGTCGGGAAACGCGAACGCCCACTTCAACTGCAACGAGGGCACCGTGGCCGGCGTGAGGGAGGTCTCGTGGGGGTTGTGCCGGGAACCGGCGAGGTCGAACTGCCACATCGGCCAGTCGCCGTCGGCGCCGGCAGCGGGAGCGGCGTTCCCTACGCCGGACATAGGCAACAGCAAGAAAGCGACGGTCACGAAGATCACTGAACGCAGGAACGATTTCTTCCGAAGTCCGAATGCCCGAGCCGCGAAGATCATCGCCAGAATCTTTCCGTTTATGGTGAGGAAATCGTCCCACTCGGGAGGCCGGGAATTCTCGGACCGGAGGCGAATTGTCGAAAATGTTATCCGGCGGCGCCGTGCGGTAGGCCGGGCGGCGCCGAATCATGGGACCGCAGTCGGTACTTCAACACCAGAGAGCTCGCAAGTAGTGCCAGAGCGACGGCGCACCACGGCACGGCGAGTCCCCAGCCGGTGGCCGGCACCATGTCGATCAAGACTCCGGTGAGGACCGAGCCGACCAGAACGGCGAGTCCGCCGATCGAGGCGAAAAGCCCATAGTAGGCGCCGAGACGGCGTTCAGCGGCCATGCGTGGCACCAGGTCTCGGGCGAGGGGCATGGTGGTCATCTGTCCCAGTGTCAGGAGGAGAGTGAATACGGCGGGCGGGATGAGTGCGGCCACGCCGTGGAGTTGCCGCGGCGCCAGGAGAGCCATCACGACGAATGCGGCGGCCGTCACGATCAGGCCCCAGGGCAGGGCCGCGCCGGTGCGCACCCGCCGGGTGATGGGTAGCTGAGCGATGACGACGAATATCGACGCCAGGGCGAAGTACCAGCCCAGCGGCGCCTGCGACCCCCAAGTGCGGTCGAGCTCCAGCGGTAACAGCAGGTACAGCTGGTTGTACGCCACCAGCTGAGCGCTCATCGCCACCGCGAACAGCAGAAAGGTGCTGTTCCCGGCCACTTCCCGCCAGCCGTCGAGCCATCTTTCGGCAGCGTGGACGCCGGGCTGTGTAGGGAGCCGCCGCAGATGGACGACCAGGATTACGGCGAAGATACCCGCCGCGACCAGGCAGGCGGCGGAGAAGCCGGCCGCCAGCAGGAGCGATCCGAGCAGCGGGCCGATGAACGTGCCGATCTGGCCGTACGCGGCGAAGAGCGCGAAAACGTCCTTTCGGGACTGGCCGCCGTTCTCGGCGCTTCCGGCGGCGGTGGCGAGGGCGGACTCGACCGCCGGGGAGAACAGCGCGCCGGCGAATCCGGTGAAGACGGTCGCCACCACGATTCCGGGCACCGACCCGGCGAAGGCCAACCCGGCGAAGCCGAGGATCCGGCATACACAGCCGGCGACGACCACGGGTTTCACACCCCACCGATCCGCGAGTGAGCCGCCGATGAAGAACAGGCCCTGCTGGGAGAACGTGCGGAGCCCGAGTATCACGCCGACGAACGCCGCCCGCAGGCCGAGATCCTCTGTCAGGTGCACCGACAGGTACGGCAACACCATGAAGAAGCCGATATTGAACGCGAGTTGGGTGAGAACGAGCAGCCGGACGGTCGGGGTCGCCGCCGTAAGGCCGGTCAGCAGCGACCATCGGCGGCCGAGCGCCCGGGGAGCACGTGCCGCCGCGCCGGGCGGTGGCGAGGCCGGCCGGCCGTTACCGCGCGGCGACGGCAACAGGCCCCGGTTCGAACAGGATCGACAGCCGTCCCTTCGACTCGTCGATGAGAACCTCGGCGCGGACGTTGTATACCTGGGCGATCAGTTCGGAGGTCAGAACCTCCGCGGGTTTTCCGCCGGCCACGACCCGGCCCTCTTTCAAAACGACGACGGTATCGCAGAACATGGCCGCGAGGTTGAGGTCGTGCAGGGCGATCACACTGGTGACGGGCAGCCGGGTGACCAGCGCCAGCAATTCCAGTTGATGATGGATGTCCAAGTGGTTGGTCGGCTCGTCCAGGAGGAGCTCGCGCGGCTCCTGCGCCAGGGCGCGGGCGATCTGGACACGTTGCTTCTCCCCACCGGAAAGCCGGTGCCAGAGCCGGTTCGCTTTCGCGGTGAGGCCGGTGTGCTCGAGCGCGGCCGCCACCGCGGCGTCGTCGGTGGTGGGATTCCCGCCGAATGTCGTCCGGTGCGGGATGCGCCCGAGGCGCACGACGTCAGCGACCGTGATGTCGAGGTCGGTGTCGGCGTGCTGGGCGACGACGGCCACCGCGCGCGCAATGTCTTTGCGCCGCATGGTGGACAGGTCGTCGCCGTCGAGGGTGACAACACCCGCGGTCGGGCGTACGACACCGTTGAGCAGATGCAGCAGCGAGGATTTCCCGGACCCGTTCGGACCGAGCAGGCCCACCGTCTCGCCCGGTGCCGGAGTCACCGTGACTCCGTCGACAACGAGCGCACCGCCGCGGTTCCAGCTGACGGTATCCGCGTGCAGGGTCACCGGACTCTCCTCCTGCGCGACAGAATGACGATGAACGCGGGGACACCGACCAGCGCAGTACCCACACCCACCGGCAGGGGAGTGGGCGCGAAGGCGACGCGGGAAACGGCGTCCACCCACACCATGAAGACCGCCCCCAGTAATGCCGTCGCGGGAACCAGCCGGCTGTGCCGGGGCCCCAGCAGGAACCGCGCCGCGTGCGGGAGAACCAGCCCGACGAACCCGATGGCACCGGCGACACTGACGAGGGTCGCGGTGATGATCGCCGTGCACACCAGGAGCATGAGCCGGAACTTCCCGACCGAGATGCCGAGCGATGCCGCGACCTCGTCACCGAACGAGAAAGCGTCCAGGACGTGCGCGTAGTACAGGCATACCGCCGTCCCGGCGAGCACCACCACCGCGCACAGCCGGACGTCGTCCCAGCGGACGCCTTCGAGCGAGCCGAGTAGCCAGAACATCACACCGCGGGTCTCGTCGGAGTCCGCGAACGCGAAGATGACGAACGAGGTCAGCGCCGAGAACAGCTGCGTACTGGCGACACCGGCGAGGATGATCCGGTCGTTGCTGCCGCCGGAGAGACGCGCGAGCAGCAGCACCAGCCCGAACGCGATCAGCGCTCCGATGAACGCCCCGCCGGACAATCCGAGCGCGGCGCTGCCCACACCGAGAACACCTACGATGACCGCGCCTGTCGACGCGCCGGACGAGATGCCCAGGACGAACGGGTCCGCCAGCGGGTTGCGCAGTAGCGACTGCATGATCACGCCGCAGATTCCGAGCCCCGCACCGCACGCGGCAGCCACCAGGGCGCGCGGGAGCCGCTCCTCCCAGACGATCGCGTTCTTCGCCGCCCGCACCGGAATATCGGTGAGACCGAGGTGATTGAGCAGGACGTCACGGACGTTCACCAATGAGACATCCGCCGGGCCCAGGGTGACGGCGATGAGGACCGACAGAGTGAGCGCGACGACCCCGCCGACTGTGATCAGCGACCCGATGACCAATCCTCGCCCCCGAACCCGTTCGAGGGCGACAGTGTCGGCGCGGTCGCGGGTGGCGGTCAGTTGGGCACCTGCCCGTCGCGAAGCCCGGCGACGATCTTCTCGAGTCCGTCGACGGCCCGGATGGACGGGTTCATCTCGGCGCCGTGCAGGGCGATGTACCGCTTGTTGCGCACGGCGTCGAGGTTGCGCGTGACGGGATCGGATTCGAGGAAGGCGATCTTGTCGGCCAGCAGGTCCCCGGGAAAGCGATTGCGCAGCAAATCGCCGAGGACGAGGACATCCGGATTGCGTTCGACAACGGTTTCCCAGCCGACCGCGGGCCAGTCGTCGGTCAGCTCGGCGAAGGCGTTGGTGGCACCGACCGAGGTGGCGAGCAGATTCGCCGAACCCAGCCCCCCGGCCACATACGGGCTCTTGGTATCGGCGAACCAGAACGCCATCGACACCTTCGACTTCTCGAGGCCGGCCAGGGCCGCGGTCTCGCGGCTCTTCAGTTCGTCGATGAGTTGCGCACCCCGGTCGTTCACATCGAAGACGGCGGCGAGCTCACGGATCTCCTGATACAGCGAATCCATCGTCAGCGGTGTGGTGCGCTTCCCGCCACCGTTGACGCTCACCCCGTTATCGCAGTCGGTCGGCGACAGATACGACCCGATCCCGGTCTCTTCGAAACGGCTTCGCTCTGCGACGCCGCCTTGTGCGAAATGCCGGCCGAACGACGCGGTGACGAAGTCGGGATCGGCGCCCAGAACGACCTCGTAGGTCGGTGCGTTTTCCGCGAGGCGCGGAACCGACGCGTTCGCTTCGGCCAGGTTCTCGCGAATGGGATCGGTCCACGAGGCGGTTCCCACCATGCGGTCGCCGAGACCGAGCGACAGCAGGATCTCGGTCGAACCCTGATCCAGCGACACGACCCGTTGCGGTGCCGCGTCGACGGTGATCGTCTCACCACAGTTGTCGAGGACTACCGGGTAGGTGGTACTGCCTTCTCCGGCGGAGACGGTGCCGAGGTCGTCGACCTGCTCGGATTGCCCGCAGGCGACGAGTGTGCTCGCCAGTACGGCGGCGACGGCCACGAGACCGATCCGGCCCACGGAAGTTTTCACGTTCGTCACGGCTTTCTGCTTCTCGGCGACAGGTGGTGCTCCGCGCGATCACTGTGAGGCGGAAACCACAACCTGAACCGAGGAAGCCAGCGAACGTTAGCATAAGTAACCCTATCCTAAGTGTCGCGGTGTAGCCGCAGCTCGGAGCCGGTCGGTTGCGGACCGGCCACGGGCTTCGGGGCAGGTATCGGTGGCCGGTGTCGCATCGATGAGTATCGCCTCTGGTCCGCCCGGGGCGGGGTGCGAGACAATGGGGAGTCGTCGATCACCGGATCGATCAGACCGATAAGGCGCACGGCTATCGGCTCTCGGACAGCTGGTAGTACCCGGTCGGACCGCAGGACGGCCCCGGTGTCCTGCTTCGACCTCCCCGCAGGAAAGGACCGGCGGAAATGACCGAGTTGCAGCCGCTGGATACGGGCTTCATCGAACTGGAGGATGCCGATCCCCGGGTCAGCCTGGGTATCGCCGTCGTCGCGATCATGGCCGGCGAGCCACCACCGCGGCACCGGCTGGCCGAAACGCTGAATCGGCGGTTGTCCGCCGTGCCGCGGTTGCGGCAGCGGGTGCGCCGGACACCCTTGGATCTGACCGCACCGGTGTGGGAGGACGACCCCCGGTTCGATATCGCGCACCACCTTCGGTGGACCGCGCTGCCCTCCCCGGCCGACGAGACGACACTGTGGGAGCTGGTGGCCGCGGAAATCGAAGAGCGCCTGGATCGCGACCGTCCGCTCTGGTCCTGCACCGTGGTGGAGGGGCTGGCCGGCGACCGCTGGGCACTACTGATGAAGGCCCATCACAGTCTGGTCGACGGGGTGTCCGGCGTCGGTGTGTTCGAGAAGCTCTGCGATCCATGGCCGGCGGCCACCCCGGCCGATGCGCCCGCCGTCCGCCGTGAACGCCGGCGGCCGGGGATTTCGCGGATGCTGACGTTGCCGATGGCGGTGCCGGGGGCGGTGCTCGGCACGGTTCGCAGCCTCGTTCCGGTCGGCGCTGCCGTGGTCGGCCCGGGCCCGGAGTCGTCGCTGAACGGGCCGATCGGTCACCAGCGCCGATACGTCGCGGTGCGGTTACCGCTGCGGTCGGTGCGCGAGATCGGCAGCGCCTACGAGGTCACAGTCAACGACGTGGTCCTGGCGGCACTCGCCGCGGGGTATCGCGAGCTGTTGCTACGCCGCGGTGAGGAGCCCACCGCCCCCGGATTACGAATCCTGGTGCCGGTATCGATGCGGGCCGAGCATGCGAAATACGTTATGGACAATCGCGTTTCGGCGGTACTGCCGTATCTGCCGGTCGACCGAGCCGACCCGGTGGAGCGCCTGCGCACCGTGCACCAGCGGATGCGGCACGAGAAGGCCGGCGGGGCGGCGGGCGCCGAGCACACGGTTCTGGGGCTGGCGCATCTGCTGCCGTTCGCCGCCGTGGCCTGGACTCTGCGCGCGGTGGCCCGGTTTCCGCAGCGCGGTGTCGCCGCGCTGGCAACCAATGTGCCGGGCCCGCGACAACAGCTCGGGCTGGACGGGCGACCGGTGCTGGAACTGCTGCCCGCGGTCCCGATCGCCATGCGGCTGCGCACCGCTATCGCGATACTCAGCTACCACGACCAGTTGGTATTCGGGATCACCGGTGACTACGACACGACCCCCGATATCGAAACCCTCGCCGAAGGAATCCAGCGGGCCATAAGCGAACTCGCCGACCGTGCCGGCTGATGGAGCTGCCGTCGACGCGTCCCGATTCTACGGACCGGGCCACCCCTTCCGGGAGTCTCGCGCACCGTCGGGTCAGGCCACCAGTTCCTCGCCCGCGAGGGTTGTGCGGTGCATCAGGCGCCGTGAGGTCGGTTCGAACGGCATGGCGCGATGCAGCATTCCCGTGTTGTCCCAGATGACCAGATCGCCCCTTCGCCAGCGATGATGCAAGACGAACTCCGGTCGCGTCGACCAGTCGAGCAAACTGTCGAGCAGCGTGCGGCTTTCCTCGGGTGTCATCCCGATCACCTCGCCCGCGGTCGCTCCCACGAGCAATGACCGGCGTCCGTTTCGCCGGGTCCACACCAGTGGATGGGTTCTGGTGGGGACACGGTCCCATGCCTGCCGCTCCTGCTCGGTGGCGGAAGGATTGGCGCGGGCTTGGGCGGCGGCGAAACTGTGGACCACCTGCAACCCGTCCAGCCGGGCCTTTTCCGCGTCCGGTAGTGCGTCGTACGCCAGATAAGTATCGGCGAATTCCGTGTCGCCCCCGGCTTCGTCGACCTCACGTGCCGTGAGCAGGGTCGCTCGTTGCGGAGTGTCGCCGGTGGCGCCGTCGATATGCCAGAGGAAATTGCCGCGCCGATACGACGCCAGGGTGGCGGCAGTCTTCGCCGGGTCCAGCGTGATGGTTTCGATCTCGGAGAGGCGGTGCTCTCCGGTGCGGGCGGCTACCGGCCGGCCCAGCGCCCGGGTGAGAGCGACCAGGTCGTCATCGGTGATATCGAGGTCGCGGTAGATCACGACCCCGTACTGCTCCAAGGCGGCCTGGCATTCGGCGGCTGCCGCTCGGCCGGTCAGTTCGCTCCCGTGGGCTCCGATGATCTCGACGCCGAACGACGGTAGGGGGTTCACCGTGGCGCTCATCTCTTCTCCTTTATTGGTGATGCGTACAAGAAGACAGTATCTCATTTATGAGAGTATGATTTCCGTTCATGGAGAGTGGACCGGTGGAAGGAGCCGGGCAGCGGAGTCGCCCAGGAACCGGACGAGCGTCGGCGCGGGCCGCGGCCCGCCTCGGCGGCACCGAGCACGGTGCCGAGAAAACGAACTCCGCCCCCGCTGCGCGTGGCGTCGGCTCGCGAAGCGCGGGCACTCGGGCCGAGCTCATCGCGGCGACCAGGAGGCTGATGCTCGCGCAGGGCTACGCCGCGATCACCTATCGCAGCGTGGCAACCGAAGCGGGAGTCACGCCCGGACTCGTCCAGTACCACTTTCCGCTCCTGGACCAGCTGTTCGAAGCCGTGCTGGAGACCGGAACGGACCGGCTCGTCGAGCGGCTGGGACGGGCAGTGGGATCCGAGCAGCCGTTACGGGCCGTGTGGGCCTACGCCAGTGACCCGGCGGGCACCGCATTGTTGCTCGAGTTCATGGCCCTGGCCAGGCATCGCAAGTCCATCGCACCCGCGCTCGGCGCCGGCGGCGAACGCCTGCGCAAGGCGTTGCTGGCCGCGCTCGAGCCCACGCTGCGGCGGTATCGCTTCGGCGGGCACGACGTTCCGGCGGCGGCAATCGTCTTTCTGATGTCGGCGATCCCGCGAATGATCCACCTCGAGGAGTCCCTCGGCACCTTCACCGGGCACCTGGAAGTAGTGGACTTGATCGAGAAGTGCCTGGACCAGGTGGAACCGAAAGCGCAGGAACAGTGATGAGGATTGTCAGCCAGCGGCGTTTCGGTGGCCCGGAAGTGCTGGAAACTGTCCAGGCTCCCAGGCCGGTACCCGGACGGCGGGAAGTTCTTCTCCGGCTCGGCGCCACCGCGGTGAACCCGGTCGACTGCAAACTCCGGGCAGGCCGGGTGAAATTCCTCGGTGACCCACCCTTCACTCTCGGCTTCGACGTCTCCGGGACGGTTGTCGAAGCCGGAGCCGACGTCACCGGAACAGGCCCGGGCGACAACGTTTTCGGAATGATTCACAGCCGCACCGGAACCTACAGTGAGTTCGTGACTGCGCGCGCCGACCTGCTGGTACCCCACCCGCCGGGCTTGGACCACATGACAGCTGCCGCCGTGCCCACCGCGGCACTCACCGCCTGGCAGGCTCTGGAAGCGGCGGACCCGAAACCCGGCGAGACCGTTCTCGTGCACGCCGCCGCCGGTGGGGTCGGGCATTTCGCCGTCCAGTTCGCTGAGCGCCGCGGCGCGCACGTCATCGGCACCGCACGGGCCGGCAACCATCGGTTCGTGCGCAGTATCGGCGCGGCCGTGGTCATCGACTACACCACGACCGACTTCACCGAGGCAATCGATCGGGTCGACGTTGTGCTGGACCTGGTCGGTGGTGAATACGGCAGACGATCGCTGCGTGTGCTGCGAGACGACGGTCGCTACATCACGGTGCAGGAATCCGACGCCCATGGTGATCCGCGCTACCGGATGGTCACCGGGAAGCCATCCACTACCGTGCTGACGGAAATCGGGGCAGCGGTCGCTCAGGGGCAGGTGCGAGTCTATGTCGACCGTGTCCTGCCGATGAACGAGGTACGGGAAAGTCATCGGCTGAGTGAAACCGGACGAGTCCGCGGAAAACTCGCGCTCACTCCATGGTCTTGACGCAGGTTCGGATGGCGGCTGTGACAAGGGCGGCCACCGAGGTCGTTCGATGTCGTCGGAGCGGAGCCCGAAAGGATTCACAGGGCGGCTGAGGAATGCCGCGGCAAGTCCGTGCAACCGCTTGCCGGCCGTCTCGTGACCGTGTTTCTCTGGGCTCGTTTTCGCTGGCGTATGTCTCCCATCGGATAGGGGAGACCCCGGAAAGGATCTCGATGCTCAAACCTCGAGTCACCGCAACTCGCGAACTGGTGAACCTGGACGGTATGTGGCGTTTCGCCATCGATACCCGTCTCTCGCCCGAACCGTGGAAGCGGCCGTTCGACGTCGCGTACGAGGCTCCGGTGCCGGCCAGTTACAACGACCTCTTCCTCGACCCCGAGGTTCGTGACCATGTGGGCTGGGTGTGGTATCAGCGTGAGGCGCGGGTCCCGCGCGGCTGGGCCGGGGAACGGATCCACCTGAGGTTCGACGCGGCAACGCACCACGGCAAGGTCTACGTCGGGGATGTCCTGGTAGTGGAGCATTCCGGAGGCTACACGCCGTTCGAGGCGGATATCACCGATCTCGTTACCGCAGGCCAGGAGTTCCGCCTCACCGTGGGCGTCAGCGGAGAACTGACCGAGACCACTATTCCGCCGGGCCATATCGAGATCACCGAGGATGGGCGGCGCCGGCAGAAGTACCACCACGATTTCTACAACTACGCGGGACTCGCGCGGTCGGTCTGGCTCTACAGCACGCCCGGATCCCATATCGACGATGTCACGGTGGTCACCGATGTCGATGGTGCCACCGGGCTCGTCGACTACTCGATTACTGCAGTGGGAGAGGGGGAGATTCGGGTTCGGCTTCTCGACGAGCAGGGCGGGGCAGTAGCCACCGTTGAGGGGACATCCGGCACCCTACGTGTTCCGGATGTTCGGCTCTGGCAACCCGGCGCGGCCTACCTGTACACACTCGTTGCGGAATCGGTCGTCGATGGTGTGGTGGTGGACGAGTATCCCTTGCCGGTCGGCGTGCGGACGGTCGAGGTCCGGGGGACGCAGTTCTTGATCAACGGAGAACCGTTCTACTTCACCGGATTCGGCAAGCACGAAGATACGCCCGTGCGCGGCAAAGGCCATGATCCCGCATACCTCGTACACGACTTCGAACTGCTGAAATGGATCGGCGCCAACTCGTTCCGTACATCGCACTACCCGTACGCCGAAGAGGTCCTGGAGTTCGCGGACCGGCACGGCATCGTGGTCATCGACGAGGCTGCGGCCGTGGGCCTCAACCTTTATGTCACCGCGGGACTTCTGGGCGGTGCTCCGAAACCCACCTTTTCCGAAGAGACGTACGGCCGGGCCACCAGGGCCACGCATGAGCAGCACCTCCGGGAACTCATCGCCCGGGACAAGAACCACCCTAGCGTCGTCATGTGGTCGATCGCGAACGAGCCGGCGACTAATGAGGAAGGTTCGCGAGAATACTTCGAGCCGCTCGTCGCGCTCACCCGCCATCTGGATCCGTCGCGGCCGGTGACCTATGCCAATTACATGTTCGCGACACCGGAGAACGAGCTGATCGCCGACCTGTTCGATGTTGTGATGATCAACCGTTACTACGGCTGGTACATCGACAACGGTGATCTGCGGAGCGCCGAGCTGAAACTCGAAGACGAGTTGCGCCGGTGGGTTGCCGAGTACGGTAAGCCGATCATCATGGGGGAGTACGGGGCCGATACCGCGGCCGGGTTGCATTCGCTGTTCGGCAACAGCTGGACGGAGGAGTACCAGGTCGCTCACCTCGAGATGCATCATCGAGTCTTCGACCGCTGCCCGGCATTCGTCGGGGAGCACGTATGGAATTTCGCCGACTTCGCGACCGGGCCGGGAATCCACCGTGTGGACGGCAACAAGAAGGGCGTGTTCACGCGGGACCGCCGGCCCAAGGCAGCCGCCCATGCGCTGCGGGCTCGATGGTCGACACTGCGGAACCGGAAGCCGGATGCCACGGGTGTGGGCCCGGGCTGACGGAGGCAACCCGCGGCAACTGCTTGTGGGTTCGTGGGGCGAGAACGCGTAATTGACGCACGTCACAGCAGAAGGAAGTTCGACATATGTCCGGTCCAGTGCCACGACCAACGCTGTTCGCGCGAATCCTCGCCTTTGCCACCGTTCTGATCACGGGTGCTGCCCTCACTACCGGATGCGCCGGGCAGATGGGCTCCAGTTCGGTCCCGGAGGGGACGCTGGCGATCTCCATTCTCGGCGCGCCCAATTCGTTCGATCCGGCCCACCTCTCCGAGAGCGAGCCGGCCCTTATCTGGAGCGCCGTCTACGACACCCTGCTGTTGACCGACAATTATGGAAAGTTGCAGCCCAACGCCGCGGCGAGCTGGAAATATACCGACGAGGCGCAGACCTTGACCCTGCGGCTGCGCCCCGGGATGAGGTTCAGCAGCGGGGCTCCGGTCGACGCCACCGCGGTGAAAGTGACGATGGACCGCACCAAGGCGACCCCCGGCCAGGTCCAGGGCCTGCTGAAGAACGTGGCCGCGGTCCGTGCGCCCGACCCGCTGACCGTGGTGCTGGAACTCGCCCGGCCGGACGCGGGGTTGTTGCCCGCACTGGCCTCGAGCGCAGGGGTGATCGCCGATCCGGCGACGGTGAGCACCGAGCGCACCCCGCTGAACCCGGTCGCGTCAGGGCCCTACACGCTGGACACCGAGCAGACGGTGCACGGTTCGAAGTACGTCCTCCAGCGCCGTGACGACTACTGGAACGCCGCCGCCCTGCCGTTCCCGACCATCGAGGTCCGGGTGATCGCGGACCGCACGGCGGCGCTCAACGCCCTCCAGTCCGGGGAACTGAATGTCGGCAGTGTGGAGGGCGCCTATGTCGATCGATTGAAGGCCTCCGGCTTCGCGGAGTTCCGGATCGAGGCGAACTCGCTCGCTTATGTGGCACTGGTCGACCGGGCGGGTGAGATGTTGCCACCGCTCGGTGATCTGCGGGTGCGCCGAGCCATCAACCTCGCGTTCGATCGTTCGCGAATCATCGAGACGCTGTTGCGGGACCAAGGGACCGCGACGAGCCAGCCGTTCAACCCGGACGGTCCCGCCTACGACGCGGCTCTCGAGAAGACCTATCCGTTCGATGTCGACGAAGCGAAGCGCTTGCTGGCGGAGGCCGGATACCCGAACGGGTTCGCCGTCACCATGCCGGAGATCTACTACTCCAAGACATTCGTGCCGACGGTGACCCAGTCGCTGGCCGCGATCGGGATCGAGGTGACCTGGGAGCCGATCCCACCGCAGCAGACCAACGCTGTGCTGTCCTCGAAACGGTATCCGATGTACGTCGCCGTCGAGGGGGTCAATGTCTTTCCGCAGGAGTTGGCGTGGCGGTATCTGGTGGACAGTCCGCGAAATCCGTTCGACAGCCGGAGTCCGGAGCTCACCGCGTTGATCGACAGGTACAACCGGGAACTCGACGAGACCTCGAGCGCGGTAATCGCGCGGCAGATCAGTGCATACATGGTGGAGCAGGCATGGGATGCTCCGCTGTTCGCGGTGCCGCGCCACTGGGTGACCAAAGACGGCGTGGTTCTGCTCGGCGACGGGACACGGATCATCTCGACCGTCCGGCAGTTCGGGCTCGCGCAGTGAGGGGTCTTCGAATCGAGTACCGACCGCGTGCCCGGCCGGTTTCCCTCAGCCGTCCAGGCTTCGAGAGAGGCTGCGCCGCAGGCATTCTCGAGCGGATGTCATGACGGTGATCGTGGTGATGGGGGTGTCCGGTTCGGGGAAAACGACGGTCGGTATCCGGCTCGCCGAGCGGCTCGGTACCGAGTATGCGGACGCGGACGCCTTTCATCCGCCGGTGAACATCGAGAAGATGGCCGCCGGTATTGCGCTGACCGATGACGACCGCGCGCCCTGGCTGCGTTCGACCGCCTCCTGGATCGCGGACCGGGGCGAGCGCGGTGGCGTGGTCTCGTGCTCGGCGCTCGAGCGCCGATATCGCGACGTACTGCGTACCGGGGGCGACGTGTGGTTCCTGCACCTGGCCGGATCGATGGCCCTGCTCGCCGCACGGATACAGGCGCGCACGGATCATTTCATGCCTGCCTCGCTGCTGGAATCCCAATTCGCGGATCTCGAGCCGCTTGGGCCTGACGAATTCGGGCGTGTCGTACAGGTGAGCAACCCCGTCGAAAGTGTCGTTGCCGAAGCGGTCGCGGCTTATCGCGGGGCACGAGCCGATATCGAAGCCCAGCGGGCCGGCCGATGACCCTGGCATGGATCGATGCGTCTGCCGGAGTCGCCGGCGATATGTTGCTCGCCGGCTGTATCGACGCCGGTGCTCCACTGGAGGTGGTGCAGCGGGCGATCGATGCCGTTGTCCCCGGCTCGGTCGCATTGCGGCGGACCGAGGTGATGCGCGCCGGGATGCGCGCCTGCAAGATCGACCCGGTGGTCCTGGTCGACGATCCGCCACACCGGCATTGGTCCCGGATCCGGGAGATGCTGGAAAATGCGGATTTACCGGAGGCGGTCCGAGCCGGCGCTCTCCGGGTGTTCCGGCGGCTCGGCGAGGCCGAAGCGGGGATCCACGGCACCACGGTGGACGAAGTACATTTTCACGAGGTCGGTGCCCTCGACGCGATCGCCGATATCGTCGGCACCTGTGCCGCCCTGGATCACCTCGGTATCGACCGGGTCGTCGTGAGCCCGATCGCGGTCGGCTCCGGAACGGTCGGCGCCGCGCACGGGCAGATACCGGTGCCCGTCCCCGCGGTCCTGACCATGACCCGAGGATGGCGAATCCACGCGGGCGGAAGCGGAGAACTGGCGACGCCGACCGGAGTCGCGCTGGTCACCGCGCTGGCCGTCGAATGCGGTCCGATCCCCGATATGGAGCCGGCTGCTGTGGGTATCGGTGCGGGTACCAGCGATTTTCCCGGCCGCGCCAATGTGGTCCGGATCGTCGTCGACTCCGGCGCCGCGGACGTCGGGGAAACCCGGACCACACGGGTGCTGATCGAAGCGAATATCGATGATCTCGACCCACGGGTATGGCCGGTGGTCGTGCAACGGCTGCTGGACAGCGGAGCCGACGACGCCTGGCTCGTCCCTGTTCTCATGAAGAAGGGCAGGCCGGCGCACACTGTCACCGCGCTTGTTCCGGCCGAGGCTGTGACTGCCGCGTCGGAGGTGCTCTTCGCCGAGACCAGCACGATCGGCGTGCGGTACCGCGAAGTCCGGAAAACCGAGTTGGCCCGGACCTGGGTACCGGTACCGGTGGATGGCGGGCAGGTACGGATAAAGGTCGCCGGCCGCCGCGGCGGTATCGACCAGGCGACGGTGGAGTTCGAGGACGCCTTCGCGGTGGCCCGGGAAACGGGCCGGCCGGTTCGAGCGGTCCTCGAGGAAGCCGGTGCTGTAGGCGTCGCTCGCGGGCTGGTCGCGGGAGCGCCCTTCCCCTTTGCGGGGAAACCGGCACCTCCGGCCGAATGAAGGCCTGCTGCGGTCTTCCGCGAAGAGGGCGGGTTGCTCCTTCCGTGTCAGGCGTGCGGTTCAGCAATCTGGGCGGCGAGATGTCCTGCGCCGTAACCGTTGTCGATATTCACCACACCGATACCGGGCGAGCACGAGTTGAGCATCGACAGCAGCGGTGCGATACCTCCGAATGCCGCACCGTATCCGACGGAGGTGGGTAAGGCGATCACGGGCGCGGTGACCAGGCCGGCCACGACGCTGGGTAGTGCGCCGTCCATACCGGCCACCACCACGAGCGCTCGCGCGCGGCGCAGCACCTCGAGCTGAGCGAGTACCCGGTGGAGTCCGGCTACTCCGACATCGGCGATCAACTCGGAGCCGCGGCCGAGGTAGGTCGCGGTGAGATGCGCTTCGAGGGCTACCGGCAGATCGGACGTGCCGGCGGTGACGACCACGACCCGGCCCCCGCTCGGTCGTGGCGGCGCGGGTGGCCAGGCGACCAGACGAGCGTCGGCGTGGTGGGCGGCGTCGGGAAGCACGGTCCGGATCGCCTCGGCTTGTTCGGGCTCGGCCCGGGTGAACAATGTCGCCGTATGCGGGTGCTCACGGACCTCGGCGGCGATGGCGGTGAGCTGCGCAACCGTCTTGCCGCGACAGAAGATGGCCTCCGGGTATCCGCGACGGCCGGCGCGGTCGTGGTCGAGCCGGGCGAAGATCGGTGGTGCCGGCCAGGACGCAGTCACCGGATATCCACCAGCGGCAGGGTGAACGCGCCGGACTGAATGCCCCCGAGGTCCAAGGTGACGAACCGGAATCCTGCCGCTCGTATCGCCGCACGGATCCGGGTACGGGCCGGTTCGACGGCGGCTTTCCCGAACTCGTCGTCCGATAGTTCGATGCGTGCGATATCGCCGTGATGTCGCACCCGGAGGTCACGGAAGCCCAAGGACCGCATCGCTTCCTCCGCGCGTTCGACCTGTGCGAGTTTATCGGGGGTGACTTCGGCGAAATGCGGTATCCGCGACGCCAGGCACGGTGCGGCCGGTTTGTCCGCACAAGGCAACTCGAGAGCGAGCGCCAGCTTGCGGACGGTGAACTTGTCCACGCCCGCCTCGGCCAGCGGACGCAGGACATCGAATTCGGTGGCCGCCCGTGCGCCGGGCCGATCAGGTCTGCGGATATCGTCGGCGTTCTCGCCGTAGGCGACGGCTTCCAGGCCTTCCTGGTCCAGCACGGTGGTCGTGATGCCCTGGAACAGTGCATGTTTGCAGTGGTAACAGCGGTCCGGGCCGTTGTCGCGGTAGGCGGGCACATCCCCTTCATCCGTCGTCAGCTCGACGAGGCGCACGCCGAGGATGGCTGCGAGTTCGTGTGCGCTGCGGCGTTCGGACCGCGCGAGGCTCGGGGATACGCCGAGAATCGCTACCACCTGGTCCGGGCCCAGTTCCCGTACGGCCAGAGCGAGCAGCACGCCGGAGTCGACGCCCCCCGAGATCGCCACCCCGAGCCGTCCGCGGTGCCGTAACCGGGCGGCGACCCTGCGTTCGGCCCGGGCGAGTGCGCCGGAAAGCCGGATCGGTGCCGCGATGCGCCGCTGGCTCATATGCCGTTCTCCCTCACATCCGGTAACTCCGTGTGTTCGCCTATTCAGACCCAGGCCGCCCGGGGGCGGCAAGCGGTTGCCCTGACTTGTTTTCCCGGTGCGGAGTCCACGCAAAGTGGTCATCCGCGCAGTCTCGGCGCGCTAAATTCTTGTAGTGCTAAATTTTGGTGCCCCCGAGTATGCACGCGGCGCCGCGGCCACGGAACCGGTGCGACAGCGGACCTCGTCACCGACCATCTACGACATCGCGCAGGAGGCCGGCGTCGCACCGTCGACGGTGTCCCGCGCCTTCTCCCGGCCGGGCCGCGTGAGCGCGGCGACCTCGGCGCATATCCACGAAGTCGCGGAGCGAATGGGCTACCGGACCACCCCTCGGACGTTCGCACCGGCGAAGGGCCGGACCGGCACACTGGCACTGGTCGTTCCCGATGTGACGAACCCGGGCTTCTTCGCCACTATTCGCGGTGTGGAAGCCGCGGCGGCGGAGGCGGGCTACCTGGTTCTACTGGCCGAGACACAAGAATCCGCGATACTGGAGCGCAAGTTACTGGACCGCCTCATTCCGGATGTCGACGGGGTCGTACTGGTCAGTTCACGTCTCCCGGACCGCGCCGTGCGCACGATTGCGAGCCAATGCCCGATCGTCGTCCTGAACCGGATCGTTGCCGGGATGCGCTGTATCGTGCCCGACACCGCCGTCGGCGTTCGTGGCGCGCTCCGGCACCTGGCCGGACTCGGGCATCGGTCGGTGACCTACATCGCCGGACCGGAGGCGTCCTGGGTGGACGGTATGCGATGGCGTTCGGTGCAGGATCTCTCCGCCGAGTTCGGCTTGAAGGTGAGCAGACTCGGGCCGTGTCCGCCGACGATGTCGGGCGGGCGGGATATCACCACAGCGGTACTGCGCCAGTCGTCGAGCGCCGTACTGGCCTACAGCGACCTGATCGCTATCGGCCTGTTACGCGGACTGCGCGGCCGCGGGATGCGGGTACCGCACGATATGAGCGTGATCGGATTCGACAATGTCGTCGGTTCGGACTTCTGTTCGCCGCCGCTGACCACCGTGGCCGCGCCGCTGCGCACGATGGGCGCAGCGGCATTTCGCGAACTGCGCCACCTGGTTCGCAGCGAATCGGCCGATGCGCGATCGGTGGTCTCGGTACCGCCGCAACTCGTGGTCCGGGAATCCACCGGGCCGTGCGGGTGACCGCGGACCTGTCCCGGGACGGCCGGCTGTGCCATCAGGCCTGGTCACCGCCCGGGTCTGTGCGACGGGAGCACATGGCGACAAAGGTGTCGACCATCGCCGTCATATCGATCGACGAATCCATGAGCCACTGGAGCTGTAGACCGTCGATCACCGCGAGGAGAAGGCGGGCCATATGCTCGACGGGAACGTCCTCGCGCACCCAGCCGCCCTGCTTGCCGTCCTCGAGCGACCGGGTCACCGAGGTCCCGATGGTGCGATACCGGTCGACGAAGTAGCCGTGTGCGTGATGTCCGGGATCGGTAGCTGCCGCCGAGAGGGCGACGAACAACTTGATGATGCCGGGCTCGTCGAGTTTGCGTTGTACGGATTCGGTGGCCGCGGCGATCGGATCATCGGACCGGCGGGCGATCGCGATCCCGAGTTCGTCGCGCCGTTGCAGAATCGCGAGCAGCAGCTCCTCGCGCGACCCGAAATAGTGGAGCAGCGCCGGCTGGGTCACTCCCACCCTGTCGGCGATCTCCTGGAGCGAAGTACCACGATCGCCGTACTCGGCGAAAACACTCAGTGCGGTCTCGAGAATCTGTTCCCGCCGTTCGAGCCCCTTACGGTAAGGGCCACGCCGTTGTCGAGTCGTCACCGGGCCGACGCTACCCTCGGTCGCGACCTCGTTGTCGCGGTTGTCGTTCATTGTGCGTCCTTCACCCGGAGCCGGGAATCTCGGCAGATCCACTCTGCACGGACGATCGGTACCGATAATTCAGCGGGGATCTCGATCGTCAGGGCAACGGATTGCCGCCAGTTGCCCGCACATGGCAATCCGTTGCCACCGCGGTCGGCGCGGGGCTAGCGTCACCCACATCATGACGAAAGCCGGGCGCGCACCCACGATCTACGATGTCGCCGCCGCTGCGGGGGTTGCGCCGTCGACGGTGTCACGGGCGTTCGCCCGGCCCGGCCGGGTGAGCGCAGCGACCGCCGCACGAATCCACCGGGTCGCCGAGGATCTCGGGTATCGGGTGAACCCCCTGGCCCGCGCGCTGCAGAACGGGGCGTCGTCCACCGTCGCGCTGGTGGTCTCCGATGTCACCAATCCGGTCTTCTTCGCCATAATCCGCGGTGTCGAGGCAGCGGCCGGTGCGGCCGGCTACACGATGATGCTGGCGGACACCCAGGAATCGGAATCCCTCGAACGGACCCTGCTCGACCGTCTCCTGCCCGCCGTCGGCGGGATCGTGCTGGCGAGCTCACGCCTGTCCGACCGGGCGATTCGAGCGGTGGCCACCCAACGGCCCACCGTAGTCCTCAACCGGGTCGTCACCGGGACTCGATCGGTTGTCCCGGATACCGCATCCGGTGTCGAAGCAGCCCTCCGGCAACTGTCCGAAATGGGACATCGGTCGGTGACCTATGTGGCGGGGCCCGAGGCATCGTGGGTCAACGGTGCCCGCTGGCGCGCGGTTCTCGACGTAGCCGGTGACCTGGGGCTGCGAGTGGCCCGTACCGGACCCAATCTGCCGACGGTGTCCGGTGGGCTGGCGGCGGCCGAGGCGATGGCGCGCCGGGTGCCGTCGGCGGTGCTGGCCTACAACGACCTACTGGCCATCGGACTGCTCCGGGGCTTCGGGCAGGCCGGGATCCGCGTACCCGACCGGACGAGCGTTATCGGGTTCGACAATGTCTTCGGCTCGGATTTCTGCTCCCCGCCGCTCACGACGGTGGCGACGCCGTTGCGAGCGATGGGTACCGCCGCGTTCCAGGAGCTGGAGCGGGCGATGAAGGCGGAACCGCTGCCCGCGTCCCCGGTGGTTTCGCTGACCTCTCAGCTGGTCGTGCGTGGGTCGGCCGGTCCACGCAGCCGGAAGAGGACTTCGCCGGCTTCGCGCACGACCAGAGTATCGGCGTCGGCTTCCCAGAGTCCCGGCTCCACCGTGGCGGGGTCGACGTAGTCCAGATTCGCCGCGCGCACACGGTGTTCCGGGATACCGGTGGCCAGCGCCACGGTGACCCGGCACCGTTCGCCGGTGTGCTCGTCGTAGGTGCCTGCCCCGCGGAGGTGGGTGGAATGTGCGAGTACGCCCCAGTGCAGATGCCGGAAACGGTCCCATTGCTTCACGAAATAGTCGCGCGTGTGGTAGCCGATCTCCTCGATCTCCGGATGCATCTCCGAGATCGAGGAGATGTGCGGGGCGTACAGGACAACGGACCCGCCGTCGGCCACGATCGGTTCCACCTTGTAGAAGCCCTTGGCAGCGGTCCACATATCGTCGTACTTCGCCGGGATCAGGGAGAGTACGCGACGGACCGGTGCGTCGAGGTAGCGCACGTGAGTGTCCGCCGATATCGCTGCCGCGGCGGCCCAGGCGGTGAGGGGGTCGCCGAACGTCGCGCTGCGCAGCCGTCCGGTGCCGGATTGCACCACCAGGCACAGCGCATGGTGTTCGCCGGGTACCAGTGCAGCGGCCTCGTGAATGAGTGCCCGGACCGGTGTGATGCCCGTGGTCCCGATGATGTCCCGGCTCGTGATCAGGGCGCCCAGCCAGTGCGATACATCGATCACCTCGGGGCCGGACAGCCCGGGGAAGAAGTATTTGTACCCGCCGGAGAATCCGACCACTTCGTGGGGAAAGACCGGTCCCAGAACAACCGTCATATCGTGTTCCACTACTGCCCGGTTGATCCGTACCTCCACGTCGATGTGCAGCAAACCGCCGGACAGTTCCCCGATACGATCGGCCGGTATCCGGCCCACGGTGACGAAAGTCGCCGGATCCCACCATTCGTGGTTGCGGACGGTGAGACCCGGGTAGCGGTCCGCACAGCCGCCGGGCGGATAACCCAGCCAGGTGGCCAGCCGTTCCTCGTCCATTGCCGCATGGGTGCCGAGCGCAATCAGGACGGTGATCCGGCTTGCGCGCCCGGACAATTCGGCGTGCAGGATCGACAGCAGCATCGGCAGGGGACAACTGCGGGTCGCGTCGGGAACCACGAGGCAGACGCTGCGCCCGTCGAGGTGCAGCCCGTCCAGTCGCTCCGCGAGAAAGGCGCGCAGATCGTCTTCGGACAGGTCGGCGCCGTTGTGGCCGGTGAGGGTTACGCACGGCACGGTCACACCCTCGCTTTCTTCGCATGGTCCGGTCGGACGATGCACGCCGGCGAGCGAATCGGCAATGTACTGCGGCAACTGGGGGCAAGGGGTTGTCGGTCACCACCGGTTCCGCACAGCATGGCGGACATGGTTGCTCATTCGCGGACGTCCCGCGGAACACATCCGGATCGCTTGTTCCCGGCCGATCCCGGTGTTCGCGCACTGGCGCGCCGCCTGCACGCGACCGTGCGGGACGAGCCCATCATTTCGCCGCACGGTCATGTGGATGCCCGGCTGCTGGCGGACAACGAACCATTTCCCGACCCGGTGAGCCTGCTGATCACGCCGGACCACTACGTCACGCGGTTACTGCACGCACATCGCGTGCCGCTGAACGCACTCGGGGTAGGGCGGCAGATCCTGGACGAAGCCGAGGCCCGCGCGATCTGGCGGATCGTCTGTGACCACTGGTGGGTGTTCCGGGGAACGCCGGTCCGCTACTGGCTGGAGAGCGAACTCAGCGAGATATTCGATGTCGCCGAACTCCCGGGCCGAGGTCGGCCCGACGCGATCTACGACCGGATTGCCGAATGCTTGCGGCAACCGGCTTACCTGCCGCGGCGGCTGTACGAGCGATTCGGTATCGATGTCCTGGCCACCACCGACGATCCCTGTGACGACCTGTCGGCGCACACACAGCTGCGCTCGGATCCGGCATGGCAGAGCCGGGTGGTACCGACATTCCGGCCCGATCGCTATCTCGAACCGGCGCAGCCGCAATGGAATCGGGACGTCGATCGGCTCGCCGCCGTCAGCGGTGTCGACACCGGTGACTATGCCGGGTACGTGACGGCTCTCGAGGAACGCCGGCGCTACTTCGTTTCCCACGGTGCCACTGCGAGCGATCACAGTCACGAAGACGTGCGCGCCGATCCTCTGGCGCCTGCCGAAGCGCGCCGCATCTACCGTGATGCCCGATCGGGCACCGTATCCGAGGCGGCGGCGACGGCTTTCCGGCGGCATATGCTGTTCGAAATGGCCCGGATGTCGACGCAGGACGGCCTGACCATGATGCTGCATCCCGCGATCCGCCGAAATCATCACCAGCCGACCGCGGCGGCCTTCGGCGCGGACACCGGACACGATATTCCGCTGCGGGTGGAATTCACCGACGCCCTGCGCAGCCTGCTGGAGAACTTCGGTACTCATCCGAATCTGAATCTCGTCCTGTTCACCGCCGATGAAACCGCGTTCTCCCGGGAGATCGCACCGCTGGCAGGCTTCTATCCCACCGTGTTCGCCGGTGCGCCCTGGTGGTTCCTCGATGCTCCGGACGCGATCGGGCGCTTCCACCGGGCGGTCACCGAAACCGCCGGATTCGGCAAACTCGCCGGGTTCGTCGACGACACTCGCGCTTTCTGCTCGGTCCCGGCTCGCCACGATATGGCCCGGCGGCTCGATGCGAGCCGGCTGGCCGAGCTGATCGCCCGGCATCAGCTGTCCGAGGACGAGGCGATATCCGCACTTCGGGGGCTCGTGCGCGAGCAGCCGCGCCGGGTCTTCAAGCTGTGACGCCGCGGCCGGGGCGCCCCGCGCCGGTGCGAATGATCCACCTGGGGCTGGGCAATTTCTTCCGCGCACATCAAGCCTGGTACACCGCACGGGCCTCGGACGCCGCGGAATGGCGAATCGCCGCATTCGCGGGCCGCGGTTCGGATCTCGCCACCAGACTCGATGCCCAAGGTGGGCTGTACACACTGATCACCCGGGGTAGCACGGACGAATTCGAGATCGTCTCCGCTATTTCCCGGGCCCACCGGGCGACCGACCATGCGGCCTGGCAGTCCTACCTGGCGAAGCCGACGGTGGGCGTGGTGTCGCTGACTGTCACCGAGGCCGGCTACACCCGGAACGCCGACGGCGGTCTCGATCACTCCGACCCGGCGGTGCGGGCCGACCTGGCGACACTCCGCACCGAAGTGAATGCGCCGGGAGCCACCGCGGTGGCCCGCCTGGTCGCAGGTCTGGCGGCGCGGGCCGCCGCGGCGGCCGGCCCGATCGCAGTGGTGCCGTGTGACAATCTGCCCGGAAACGGGGCGGCTCTGAAACGGATAGTCCTGGAGTTCGCCGAATATGTGACTCCCGACCTCGCGACGTGGATAGAGTCGAACGTTTCCTTCGTCACCAGTGTGGTGGATCGAATCACGCCGGCCGGCGGTGGCGAGGAATCGCTACTGGCCGAATCCGTCACGGGTTACCACGATTCGGCGCCGGTGGTGACCGAGCCGTACCACGAGTGGGTGTTGTGCGGCGAGTTCCCGGCCGGTCGTCCGCGCTGGGAGACGGCGGGTGCCGTCTTCACGCGGGATATCGCCGCCTACGAACAGCGAAAGCTGTGGATGCTCAACGGTGCTCATTCGCTACTCGCGTACACCGCGCCGCTGCGTGGGCATCGAACCGTGGCGGCCGCCGTGGCGGATCCGGTGTGCCGGGCCTGGGTCGACCAGTGGTGGTCCGAGGTGACACCCCATATCGATCTCCCGGCCGGAGAAGTGCATCGCTACCGAACGGAGCTGATCGGCCGTTTCGCGAATCATCGTATACAGCATCATCTTTCCCAGATCGCCGTAGACGGTGCGCAGAAGCTGCCGGTGCGGATCCTGCCGGTGTTACGCCGAGAACGGGCAGCCGGGCGCCTGCCGGCCGGAGCCGTCCGGGCGCTGGCGGGCTGGGCCTGCGATGTCGGAGCGCGCGGTGCCGGACTATCGGATATCCGCGCGCCCGGGCGACCGGAAGTTCGGTCCGCCCTGCTCCGCCTGGATCCCGCGCTCGGCGTGGATAGCGAACTGATGGCGGCCGTCGTCCGGGAAGCCGAACGTTTGTGCGGCAGAGTATGACTGCGCCGGAACTGTTCCGAGTGGTGGACGTGGAAGCCGGGGTTCCGCAACGAGGAAATGCACACGTCCACCACCCGAAGGGGTGATCGATAGTGGTCAGCCGAGGCTGAACGGTTGACCCCATACCGTGACGACCTCTTTGGCGGTCCCGGTCTCCACCTCCGCCTCCACGAACGCCCGGGCCTGCGCGTAGCCCGCGCAGCCGGCGAGGCCGATCGTACTGTTGCTCCACGTGACGCTGCCGGTGGTGCCCCGGAACGGTGCGAAGTTCCGATGCGATTCCGCGCCGAAGGCATCGGGCGCCTCGAGGTCGAGGAGGTAGAACTTCTTCGCCTGTCCGGGGCCCAGGCTGAGATTTCCGCCGAGACTGCCGCCGGCCGAGGGGCTCTGGCCTGCCCAATCGGAGCTGTAGTTCGCGCCGCCGTTCGCCCCGCCGCCGGCGATATTGACCTGGCAGCCGACGACGTACCCCGGTTTGATCTTTGCTGTGCGGGCCGGTGCGGAAAGCTCGACCTGCGCGCTGGCCGACACCCAGGCATTGCGATGCAGGGGTGTCGCGCCCAGCGACGGGCTGATCGTGGCGGATTCGGCGGCGATGCGCACGACGACGGTGGTGCCGTCGCCGAGGCTTTCGGTAACGCTGCCGCCGGGTAACGGGACGAAGGTGTCGGCTTCGGCGACACCGGTGGCCGCGAATCCCAGAATTGCCGTGGCGGCAAGTCCGATGAGCGTGGATTTCCTGTGGTGGATCATGGTGCTAACCCCTCCGGGTTCGAATCGGCCAGGCCGAGAGCTGTACTGAAGATGCGTTCTGATCAGCCGATACTGAACGGCGCCCCGTACAGAGTGGTCTTGGAATAGTGGTCCCCGATGATTTCGAGGACCGTGTAGGAGCGGGCCTGGGCGTAGCCGCCACAGCCCTGGATCTGTATTTCGACATCGCGGTAGCCGAGGCTGTAAACGCCCGGCCCGAGAATGTCCTTGAAGCCGACACGGACGAACGCGACGTCACCGGGACCGAGTTGGATACCCGCGGAGCCACTCAAGCCGCCGCCGTTGGTGCTGACATTGCCCGACAGGCCCGCGGTGACGGCCTTGTCGCCGATACTGACCTGGCAGCCGACGATGTAGCCCGTGTTCACCTGGCTGGCGCCGTGGGTGGAGGAGTTGTTGGTACCGGGCTGGTTCCCGGGGCTGCTGTACGGACCGGGGCGCTCGACGGTAGGAGTGGCGCGGACATCGGCGGTGACGGTGCCGGACACCCACACCACCCGTCCCGCGCCATTGGCTGCCATCGAAGGTGATACGACAGCCCGCTCGGCGGTCCGGGTGAGCGTGGCCCCGGGGGCATCCGTTCGTCCGTCGGGCAGCGGTACGAAGGTATCGGCGTCGGCCGCGCCGGCGGACAACAGGCCTACGATCACCGTGACGGCCGTACCGATTCCTGCCAGGCGTGCGCCGTTTCGGAATACGGCGGTGCGCGCGCGGTCCGGGATTGTTGCTTTCATGTGCTGGACCCTCATCTCGATGGGAAACCGGTCGTGCCGGAGATCGGAAAGTGCCTGTTCCGGCGGATGACGCCGGAAGCTCGTGACGGGCGAAGTTCCCGGACTTTCCTGAATGGGCTGTCTTTTCCGGGCTGAGCGCCGCGCCGCCGGAAAGCGGTCCGCCGGATCGAGTGGCGCCCGTCACACGGTGTGGTCATGGTTGATGACGGGTGGGATCAGGGGCAACCAGTTGCCGCGAGTTGCCGTACGGCGCGGGTGGGCACGTGGCCCAGGAGCTGGACGTCTGTCCGGTGCACTGCCCAGGCGCGGCAACACACGGCAACTCCTTGTGTGACGGGGGTCTCCGGCCGCGTAATGGACCCACATCGCAGAACAAGGAAGTTCGCCCCATATGTTTGATCAACCGCCCAGTCCACGGTTGCTCGTGCCTTCCCTCGCTGCTCGGAACGCGGGAACCACCTGCTCCTCTTTCGTTCGTCGCCCCGCACCAGCTGTGGCCGGACGGCGCCCCGCCGGGAACGAGGCCCCACGATGATCGGATATGCCGGGCGTCGCCTCGCCGCCGGTGTTGTGCTGGCGTTGCTCGTCACGATGATCACGTTCTCGATGCTGAGCCTGACCTTCGATGACGTCGTGGCGAGCCTGCTCGGTCCGGCCGCCACCCCGGAGACCATCGAGGCGCGCAAGGCCGCGATGGGGCTGGACCGGCCGCTGCCGGTGCAGTACGGCGACTGGCTGCTGCACGCTGTGCGTGGTGACTTCGGCGTCTCCTATTTCAGCAGTGAACCGGTCGAATCCGCGGTCACCGCGCGGTTGGGTGTCACGCTGTCCATCGTGGTGGTCGCCCTGTTCTTCACCGCGGTCGTGAGCCTGACCCTCGGGGTGCTGGCAGCCACCCGGGGTGGTGCGCTCGACCGGATCACCCAAGGAATCTCGATGACCGGCCTGCTGGTGCCGAACCTGTTGCTGGCCATCGTTCTGGTGTACGTGCTCGCCATCTGGCTGCGCTGGTTTCCGGCTACCGGTTTCGCGCGCTTCGGCGACGATCCCGCGCGGTGGGCGAGCACCATCGCGATCCCCGTGATGGCGCTGACGGTGGCCGGGATAGCCGGCCTCACCGCGCAGGTGCGTGGCGCGATGATCGACGAATTGCGCAAGGACTACATCCGCACCCTGCGGACACGGGGGTTGCCGATGCGATCGATCGTGCTCCGGCATGCCCTGCGCAACGCGGTCGGGCCCGCGCTGACGGTTCTGTCCCTCGAATTCATCACCATGGTGGGCGGCGCTCTCATCATCGAGAACATCTTCGCCCTCCCCGGGTACGGCAGCTATGCCTTCAACGCCTCACTCCAGGGTGACGTGCCGGTCATCATGGGCGTGACGACCTTCGTGGTCGTGCTGGTCGTGGGGGTCAATCTCGTCGCCGATCTGTTGAACGGCTGGCTCAACCCGAAAGCGAGGATCCATTGAGCACGAAGTTCTCCGGTCCGGAGATTGCCGCCTCGCCCGATACCGTCGAACGGACCTCCGTACTGCGCAGACTTTCGCGGGATCCGCAAGCAGTTGTCACCGCCGGGTTGCTGCTGGTCATTGTGCTGGCGGGAGTGATCGGCTCGGTACTGGCCGCGCATGAGCCGAACGTCGCGTCGCTCGACGCCATCAATGCCGACCCCGGTAGCCCGGGCTATTTACTCGGCGGCGACAAGGACGGCCGCGATGTTCTTGCGCGACTTCTCCATTCGATCAATACCAGCGTGGTTTCCGCGCTCATCGCGCCGGGGATCGCACTTGCCATAGGTATAACCTTCGGGCTCGTAGGCGGATACTTCGGCGACCGCGTCCGCGGGGCCACGGAATGGGTGTTCAACCTGTTCATGACGTTTCCCGGACTCCTGTTGCTGATCATCCTGATGCCGGTCACCCACGGCGACTATCGGGCCAGTATGGCGATACTCGGCGTCATACTGTCGCCGGGCATCTACCGGATCGTGCGTAACCAGGTGCTGGGAGTGAAGAACGAGCTCTTCATCGATGCCGCACGGGTGTCCGGGCTACCGGACCACCGGATCCTGGCGAGGCACATCCTGTTCCGGGTGCGTGGGCCGGTGATCATCGCCTCCGCTTTCCTGGCCGCCACCGCTATCAACGTGCAAGCCGGACTCGCCTTCCTCGGAGTGGGCTCCAGTACCACCCCGAGCTTCGGGGCGATGATCGCCGAGGGATTCGCCAACATGTACGTCGAACCGGTGCAGTTGGTCTGGCCCAGCGTTCTTCTCGGGGTGATCACCTCGGCGCTGGTCCTGTTCGGCAACGCGCTCCGTGACACCCTCGAAGGCAGTACGAAACCCCGGCCACCCCGGCTCACCGCGGCGCCCGGGCCGACGGCACGTCCCTCGGCGGCCGACGGGTCCGGCGGGGTGCTGGCGGTGCGGAACCTGAGCATCTCCTATCCGACACCGAGCGGCGAGTTGCGTGAGGTGGTCAGCGATCTCAGTTTCGACCTGCGGGAAGGAGAGACACTCGGCCTGGTCGGTGAATCCGGTTCCGGTAAAACGCAAACCGCGTTCGCCGTGCTGGGTGTCCTTCCCGGCGACGCCGTGGTGACCAGCGGTTCCATCGAGCTGGACGGGCGCGAACTGCTCGGGTTGCGGGAGCGGGAACTGCGGGAACTCCGCGGACGCACGATCGCCTATATCCCGCAGGAGCCGATGAGCAATCTGGACCCGTCTTTCACGGTCGGAGCGCAACTCGTGGAATCCGTGCGAGCGGCCACGCCGATGCCGCGGCGGGATGCGCGGCGCCGGGTGCTGTCGATGCTCGACCAGGTGGGAATCACCGACCCCGAACGGACTTTCGATTCCTATCCGCACCAGATCTCGGGTGGTATGGCACAGCGGGTCCTCATCGCCGGTGCCGTGGCCGCACGGCCGCGGGTGCTCATCGCCGACGAGCCGACCACGGCGCTGGACGTCACCGTTCAGGCCGAGATCCTCGATCTACTCCACGACCTGCGGCAGCGTTTGAATATGTCGGTATTGCTGGTAACGCACAACTTCGGGGTTGTGGCGGATCTGTGCGATCGCGTGGCGGTGATGCAGCGGGGTGCGATCGTCGAAACCGGGACCACACCGGAGCTGTTCGCCGGTCCGCGGCACGAATACACCCGGACGCTGCTCGACTCCATTCTCGACGACACCGTAGTGCGCGGCGAACAGCCCGGCAGTGAACCGGGGGACGAGGCCACAGCGATCAGGGAGACGGTGCGATGAGCTCGTTGCTGGAAGTGAACGATCTGCGCGTCACCTATCCGGGCCGCGGTCTGCGGGCGCGGCCGGTGGAGGTGCTGCACGGTGTTTCGCTGACGGTCGGTGTCGGCGAAACATTGGGACTCGTGGGCGAATCCGGTTCCGGCAAGTCGACAATCGGCCGCTCCGTGCTCGGGCTGGCCGCCGCGAACGCCGGTACCATCCGGTTCGGTGGCGCAGACATCACGCATGTGAAGGGAAGACGCCGCCGGGAGCTGGCCCGCGATATCCAGGTGGTGTTCCAAGACCCCTACAGCTCGCTCAACCCTTCCCTCACGATCGGTGAGATCCTGAGCGAACCGCTGGTGGTACAGGGAATCGCGCCGGCGATCGCGCGGTCGCGAATAGCCGAACTGCTCGATCAGGTCGGCTTACCCGGTAATTCTGCCGCTCGGCTACCCCGGGAGTTCAGCGGCGGCCAGCGCCAGCGGATCGCCATCGCCCGGGCGCTGGCTCCCGAGCCGAAACTCATAGTCTGCGACGAGCCGGTGTCGGCGCTGGACCTCAGCACTCAGGCCCGGGTCCTCGAGCTGCTCGACGGAATACAGCGGCGGACCGGTGTGTCCTACCTGTTCATCTCCCACGACCTGGCGGTGATCCGGCACATCAGCCATCGTGTCACTGTGCTGTACCGGGGCGACATCGTGGAGACAGGTCCTGCCCGGGTCGTCACCTCGACCCCGGACCACCCGTATACGCAGCGCCTGTTGCTCGCCGCCCCGGTTGCGGACCCGGTGCGGCAGCGGATCCGCCGGGCCGAGCGTCGCCGGCTGGCGGAACAGACCGGCCCTGCTACGGGCCGGTCACCTGCCGAATGACCGGGCGGATACCCGTCCGGGTGAATTCGAGCGCGGCACTACCATGGGAGCGAATATCGTGGTCGATCTGTCAGCCGGCCCTGCCGGTCGAAATGCCTGGCGTGTGTACTCGGGCGAGGGTGAAGGCAATGGCGTGGCCCGAAGGCGAACACTGCGGCCGCGACTGGTCGCCCTCGCACCGACCGCCGGCACGGTGGTGCGTGACGCCGGGGGATGGCTGTTCGACCGGGCGATGTCCGGCTGGGATGTGACCGTGCTCGTCGCCGACTGCGCCGATACGCGCCCACTGGACATCCTCGGCGTGCGCGTGGTGGATATCGAGTTCGGCCTGACGTCCGCGAAGCCCGGAGCCAGACCACAGGCTGTCGCCGTCGACGCCGGACTGCTCACCTCGGACACGCGCGTCCACGAGGGAATGCTCCGGCTCCTCGACAAGTCGCTGGCGCAGGAGGTGACATTATGGGGAACTCGCTGGCCGGGGGAGTTCCGGGCACATGCGATACCGGTGCGGCATCGACTCACCGCGGCTGCCCGTGCGTTCAAATCCGCGGCCCTGAGCGCCGCATGCGTACCGGTTCGCACCGGCACAGTCGAACGGTTCCGCCGATGTGAACTCTCGGCCGGCGGTGAACGCGGATGAAGATACGCGTGTCTGCTTGCTTGTTCACAGGGAGCGGATCGGATCCCTGCCGTCCCACTCTTCGCAGGCGTTCCGGACCATCGTGGCGAGCTGGGCGGTGCCCGGGGTGTATTCGCTGACTTCGATGATCGGTGCGGGACCGGACGGCGGTTCGAAGTAGGCGTAACGGGCGCCGCCGGGGGCTCCGCCCGACCAGACCACGGGCCGGCCGGCGGTGTGAATCGATTCGAGTGCCGCATCGAAATCGTCTGCCCACCAGGCGAGCTGATGAAAGCCACCGTTTCCGCCGCCGAGGAACTCGGTGTAGATACTCGGGGCGTCGTCATGCTGCTGAATGAGCTCGACCTGAAGGTGTCCCGAGTGGGAGAACGCCAGCGTGACCGTCACTTCGCAGGGTGATCCGCGATAGAGCGACCGCTGGGACAGTCCGCGTAGGACGTACCAGGGACCTATGCCGAGCCCGAGCCACGAGCCGATCTGCTCCTCGATATCGGTGACCACGTAGCCGATCTGCCGTACTGGGCCGGGTAATTGCACCGGCACGCTCGAACTTCCCATGGGCCTCTCGAATCGCTGGTGAACGCTCTGGCTTGTGAACGCTCTGGAGAGTATGGCAATCTCTGTGGCAAGAATAGCATTCTTGAAATAGAGAGTTCCAATCTGAGGTCGGGCCGGTAAGAGCCCGGCCTCCCGGCCGGAGTTCGAGGTGCAGGTGTCATGGGCTATGCCGACAGGCTGTTCGATCTGAGCGGACGGGTGGTACTGATCACCGGCGGCAGCCGGGGACTCGGCCGTGAAATGGCCTTCGCGGCCGCGCGGTGCGGTGCGGACCTGGTGATCGCGAGCCGGAACTTCGAGAGTTGCGCGGCAACGGCCGCGGAGATCGAGCGGGAAACCGAACGGGCCGTGCTGCCCTACAGTGCGCATGTGGGCCGGTGGGACCAGCTCGACGGTCTGGTCGATGCCGCCTACGCTCGTTTCGGCAGAGTCGATGTGCTGATCAACAATGCGGGTATGCAGCCGGTCTACGATTCGCTGAGCACGGTGACCGAGAAGCTGTTCGATTCCGTGCTGAATCTCAACCTCAAAGGCCCGTTCCGGCTGTCGGTACTGGTGGGGGAGCGAATGGTCGCCGCCGGCGGCGGCTCGATCATCAATGTCAGTTCCTCGGGGTCGATCCGGCCGCGGCCGTCGATCGTCCCGTACGCGGCGGCCAAAGCCGGGCTCAATGCGATGACGGAGGGGTTGGCGCTGGCATTCGGGCCGACGGTGCGGGTCAACACCTTGATGGCAGGCCCACATCTGACCGAGGCCACCGCCGGCTGGAAGCTGGAGGATCTCGCGCCCGAGGACAATCCCTTCGCCGCCCACGCGCTGCAGCGTCCGGGACGCCCGGAGGAAATCGTCGGTGCCGCGTTGTTCCTCGCGTCGGACGCGTCCAGTTTCACCACCGGGGCCACGCTGCGCTCCGACGGTGGCATGCCCTGACCTGGATCACTGCCCTACAGCGCCCGATGGGAGTCGGCGAGGGCGAGGCCGCGGACCGTATCAGTGGGATGAGAAGAATTGCAACCACGGTTTCGCTAGAGTTGGGGTGTGGCCGCAGACGAGCCGGTGGCAGGTCCGCCGCGCCCTCGGCTCGCGCCGGTGTACGAGGTCCGCGGTGTGCGTGTGCGCCGTGGTGGAAACACGGTCCTCGATGAGGTGGATGCGGATATTCCGGGTGGAGTCTGCACGGTGCTCACCGGTGCCAGCGGGGCGGGCAAGTCCGCTCTGTTACGGTTGCTGATCCGGCTCGACGACCCCGATGCCGGCCACATCACTCTCGACGGCACGGACCTGACCGCCCACGACGTGCTCGCGCTGAGGCGGCGAGTCCAGCTGGTGGCCCAGCAGCCGATCCTGCTGACCGACTCCGTGCTCGGCGAACTGCGCACGGCCCGCCCGGACCTCACCGAAACCCGCGCCGAGGTCCTGCTGGCGAGGGCCGGTCTGCCTGCCCGCTTCCTCGGCCGCGCCACCAGCGGGTTGTCCGGTGGGGAAGCGGCCCGGGTCTGCCTGGCCCGGGCACTGGCGATGGGTCCGCAGGTGCTGCTGGCCGATGAACCCACCGCCGCCCTCGACGACACGGCCACCCGGGCGGTCGAACACCTCTTGGCCGAATTCGTCACCGGCGGCGGGACGGTGGTGCTGGTCAGCCACGATCCCGCCCAGATCCGCCGGCTCGCGGGCCAGGTGATCGTCCTCGACCACGGCCGCCGCGATCGCTGGAGGGAAGTGGGGTCGTGAACGCTACGGCGATGACCTGGTGGCAGGTGGCGGCCGCGGTGCCACTGGTGGGTGTCGCGGTGGCCACCGCGGCGTATCAGCGGCTGGGCCTGACCCGCGATCTGGTGACCGCGGCGGTCCGGGCCGCTGTGCAATTGGCGGCGGTGGGTGCGGTGTTGCTGCTGTTGTTCGCGCATGCCGCCACCGCGGGGACGACCGGCTGGATCGCGGTGATGCTGCTGATCGCCGGACAGGTCGCCGGGGGCCGGGGCCGTGCCGTACCCCGGGCCCGGATCCTGGCTACCGCTGCGGTCGCCGCCGGGTCACTTCCGGTGCTGGTCGTGCTCATCGTGTTCGGGGTATTGGAGGTGCGGGCCGAGGTGGTCATCCCGATCTCGGGCATGGTCATCGCCACCGCCATGCAAGCCAGTGGTTTGACCTTGGTGCGGGTGGCCGAGGATGTGGGCCATCATCGGCCCGCGATCGAAACCCGTCTGGCACTGGGGATGCCGGCCACTGCCGCGTTCGCTCCGCACCGCCGCTCCGCGGTGCGCACCGCCCTGCTCCCGGCCGTGGATTCGACCAAAGTCGTCGGGCTGGTCAGCCTTCCCGGGGCGATGACAGGGCTGATCATCGCCGGTGTCGACCCGTTGACCGCGATCCGGTATCAGATCGTCGTCATGTACATGCTCTTGGCGGCCGCGACCGTCGCGGCGACCACCAGCGCCTACCTCGCCCACCGCGCTCTGTTCGACAGCACCGCCCACCGGCTTCGCACATCGGCCGGTCCGGCACCCTTTCTCCCGAATCAGCTGAGGAAGTCGCGCTCGTAGCCGAGGCCATCGACGGCCACCCGGTAGCAGTTGTCCGGGTATTGTGCCCGAACAGCGACTGTCGAAGAATGATGAGACCCACACCCCGATGACGATCTCGCGCTCCTCACCGCCGGGGCCGGACACCGCGGCGAACCTCTATGGCAGGCAGAAGGAACGTGGTGCACTGGCGGCACTGATGGCACGGGCACGGGCAGGCAACGGTGGATTCGCTGTGGTACACGGGGAGCCGGGAATCGGCAAGAGCGCATTGCTCGATGATGCTGCCCGCGCTGCCGCAGAGATGCGCGTATTACATGTGACGTGCGTCGAATGGGAATCCGACCTCGGCTACGCGACCCTGCACCATCTGCTGAAACCTGCGCTCGAGCTGCTCGATCGGCTGCCCGAACCGCAGGCAGCCGCCCTGCGGGTGGTGTTCGGGCTGGCGGATGGACCTGCGCCGGACCGATTCCTCGTCGGCTTGGCGGCGTTGTCGCTGCTGTCGGAGCTGGCCGCGGACAAACCGCTGCTCTGCCTCGTGGACGACGCACATTGGGCCGCCGACGCGTCGATCAACGTCCTCGGGTTCGTGGCACGGCGACTGGACACCGAGCCGATCGCACTGGTGCTGGCAGCTCGCTCCGGCGAAGGGCACCGCCTCGAACTTGCGGGAGCCGTGGACCTGCCGTTGACCGGCCTGGACCGATCGTCGGCACGTCGGCTGCTCCTCGAACAGGTCGGTACGCGATTGACTCCGTCGCAGCGCGACGTAGTACTGGAGGCCACTGCGGGCAATCCGCTGGCGATCCGCGAACTCCCGGCCACGGTCGCCGGTGCGCGTGTGCCACCGGGGCCGCTGCCGCTCGTCGAGGAGTTGCAGCGGGCGTTTCTGCGCCGGGTTCGTTGTCACAGCGAACCACTACAGCGGCTGATGCTGTTGATCGCCGCGGACGGCCATCTCCGGTGGGACGTGTTGCGCCGGGCGGCGTCTGTGTTCGATCCCGGTCTCGAATCCGCTGTCGAAGGGATCGGCGACCTCGACGAACTGGTCACCGTGGACGGGCCGACGGTGGTGTTCCGGCACCCGCTGATTCGCTCTGCCGTCTATCACGGGGCCACAGTCGGGGATCGGCGGAATGCCCATCGAGCCCTGGCTGCCGTGGTAGATGACGAAGACGAACTTCGTGCGTGGCATCTGGGACAGGCGGTGGAAGGCCGTGACGAGGATGTTGCCCGGGAGCTGGAGCAAGCGGCGCGCCGGGCCGCCCGGTCGAGTTCCGCCACCACCGCCGCGCTGCTCGCCCGGGCAATGGAAGTGGGTGACCCCGGATTGCGCCGGGCCCGGCGCAGGCTCGAATCCGCGGAGGCGTGGTGGCACGGCGGGGATTTCGACCGGGCCAAGACGATGTTGGAGGGCCTCGAACTGGACAGTTCGGCCGAGCCCCTCCGCGTTCGGGCAACCCTGTTACGGGCGTCTCTGGAACTGCACATCGGCCGGCCCGCCGACGCTCTGGCGATGCTGCGCCCGGTCCTGCCCAGCGCGCTGGAAGCGGGCTCGCACCAGGCGATCCCGCTGCTGATGCGGTTCTGGGAGGCCGGCTTCGCCGCCAATGCGGCGGATGCGTGGGCGGAGTTGTCGAACGTGGTGGAACGGCACGACCTCACCGGCACCGGCGTATGGGAGATCCTCGGCCGGCTGCTACGCGGCACCTGCCGAACCCTGAAGGGGATTGAAGCCGGATTGGCGCCCGGCGACCTGGACGCGGCAGCGCATCTGACAGATCCGGGTCCGGCAGCCTGGGCCGCCGGGATGATCTGGGAACTCGGCGACCGAAAGCGGGGGCGGCACCTGAGCAGGATCGCGATGCGCCATGCACGACGCCTCGGGGCACCGGTGCCCCTGTCCTGGGCGTTGTGGCGAGTGGTCATGGACGACCTGGAGAGCGGGCGTTTCCGCTCGGCGGAAGCGTTCGCGGAGGAAGGCTGCCGGCTGACGGAGGAAACCGGACAGCGGAACGCACACCTGGCGTTTCGCGGCGCCCAGGTCATGCTGGCAGCGCTGCGCGGCGACGACGAGGCGGCCCGTAGGCTCGCCGGTCACGTCATGGCCGACGCGATCGCCCACGGCATGGTCAGTATCGTCGTCCTCGTCCAGCGCGCACTCGGCCTGCTCGAACTCGCGGCCGGCAGGCCCGAGCAGGCTCTGCTGCACTTCCGGCCGCCGGCCGGCGGCTCCTACCTCAGCGTCACCGTGGTCAACGTGCCCGACCTGGTGGAGGCGGCGGTCCAGTCGAACCATGTCGACATGACCGCCGAACCACTGGCACTGTTCACCCGATGGGCGCAGGCCGCCGGCACACCGGAGCTGGGCGCGCCGGCCGCCCGATGCCGCGCACTACTCGCCCCGCCCGAACACGCGGCAGCCGATTTCCGTCGCGCACTGGCACTACACGAGCACACCGACCAACCGTTCGAGACGGCGCGAACACAACTGCTTTTCGGCCGGTATCTGCGCCGCAACCGGCGCAAGTCCGAAGCCCGTGCGCCGCTCAACGCCGCCCTGGAAACCTTCCACATGCTGGGGGCCGACCGCTGGGCAGATCGCGCCCGAGAAGAACTGCGCGCCACCGGCGTACGCATCCAACCCCGCGTTGCCACCGGTGCCGTGCGACTCACGCCGCAGGAAGCGCGGATCGCCGAAGCCGTCGCCGACGGTTACACGAACCGGGACATCGCGGCACAGATGTTCCTCAGCACCCGGACGATCGATTACCACTTGCGCAAGATGTACCAGAAGGCCGGAGTCAACTCCCGCGCCGAACTCACCCGGATCCTGCTGACCGAAGCCGGCAACAACCAGGGTGCCGCGAGCGCGAGAACTGAGCCGGCGACGGAAAGGCCGCCACGATCACCTCTCTACTGAGGTGCTTCTTGAAGTGCGCGGACCTCGATGCGTGAACCCAGTGCGGCGGAGGCTTGTTCGGCCCAGGCCACGGCGGCGGATTCGTCGTCGGCGTTGATGATCCAGAAGCCACCGACGTACTCGGTGGCCTCGACGAAGGGCGCCCGGGTGTGCGACGGGACGTCGCCGGTGGCATCGACGGTGACGGCGGTCGAGGGCGGATGCAGCCCACCGGCAGTGACCAGCGCGTCGGCCGCGACGAGGTCGTTGTTGAACTTCTCGACAGCGGCCATCATCGCTTCGAGTTCGGCGGGGTCCATATCCTGCATGGATTCCATCGTCGGTTCCTCGGCGGTGTCATGGGGCAGGGTCAGGAAGTACTGCGGCACTCGGATTCTCCTTCAACGCGGATCGACGGGTTTCTTTCGAGACGGGCGCGGAAATCCACGCCCGGGCTCTGCCGTGGCGGTCGCGGAGACAGCACCGGGCGAACCGACCGGCGTCGGTCACGCATCGGTGCTCGTTCGCCGGCGGCGGGCCTCAGTCTGCCCGATCGGCGAAGAAGTCGATATCGGTCATATTGCCGGTCTTGCCGTGCCCGGCCGAAGCCGGCTATCTGTGTGTTGCCCGCAGCCGGCCGGACCGCTCGAAGACCTGGACGGCGCCGGCCCTGCTCAGATCCGCTCGATCAGGGTGGCGTTGGCCATGCCGGCGCCTTCGCACATGGTTTGCACGCCGAACCGCCCGCCGGTCGCTTCGAGATGGTTGACCAGTGTGGTCATCAGCCGGGTTCCGGATGCCCCGAGTGGGTGTCCGAGTGCGATGGCGCCACCCCGGGGGTTGAGTTTGGCAGGATCGGCATCGAACGCCGCCTGCCATGCCATCGGAACCGGTGCGAACGCCTCGTTCACCTCGTAGGCGTCGATATCGTCGATGCCGAGGCCCGACCGGGCCAGGATCTTTTCGGTGGCCGGGATCGGGCCGGTCAGCATGATCTCGGGATCGGAGCCGACGACCGTGAAATGGCGCAGCCGCGCTCGGGGAGTCAGATCGAGCCGGGCGGCCGTCTCCTCGCTCATGATCAGCGCTGCCGAAGCACCGTCGGTCAACGGTGAGGAGTTGCCGGGGGTGATGGCCCAGGCGATTTCGGGGTAGCGCCTGCTGAACTCTTCGTCACGGAACGCAGCCGGTAGCGTGCCGAGTTTCGCCGCCGAGGTGGTGGCACGGATCGTCTCGTCGACCGTGTGCAGTGTGCCGTCGGGCCGGGTGACGGGCACGATTTCGGTGTCGAAAGCCCCGTTCGCGCCGGCCTCGGCCGCACGTTGGTGCGAACGTGCCGCGAATTCGTCCAGGGCAGTTCGATCGAACTCCCACCGGGAGGTGATCAGTTCGGCACCGATGCCCTGGTGCGGCAGGCTCGGGAAGCGACCGGCCAAGGGGCCGTGCGGGTGCCCGTCGCCGACGGCTGTTCCCATCGGTACCCGGCTCATCGACTCCACGCCGCAGGCGATCGCGATATCGTAGGCCCCCGCGATCACCCCTTGCGCGGCGAAGTGCACGGCCTGCTGACTCGATCCGCATTGGCGGTCCACCGTCGTACCCGGCACCGTGATCGGGAAACCGGCGTTCAACAGGGCGGTGCGGGCGATGTTGAGCGCCTGGTCGCCGGCCTGGCCGACGCAACCGGCAATCACATCGTCGACCAGTACCGGGTCGATCCCGGTCCGGTCGATCACGGCGGACAAGACGGTCGACAGCAGATCCGCCGGATGGACACCGGATAACGCGCCACCCGGTTTTCCCTTTCCCGATGCGGTGCGGACGATATCCACGATCACAGCTTCGGTCATGCTGACGTGCCTTTCATCGAAGTTCTCTACGGGTTCCGCAGGAGCCGGCGATCCGTATTCGGCCGCATTCGGCTCCTCATGTCGTGACCTTTTCGCGCCCGAGCCTCAGCGAGGTGCCATCCGGATCGCTCCGTCGAGCCGGATGACTTCGCCGTTGAGCATCGGGTTCTCGACGATGTGGCGTACCAGCGCACCGAACTCGGCCGGATCCCCGAGTCGAGACGGATGCGGAACCTGTGCGCCGAGGGATTGTCTGATGTCTTCCGGCAGCGTTTTCAACAGGGGTGTGTCGAAGGTACCGGGAGCTATTGTCGCGACGCGGATCTGGTGTCTCGCCAGTTCCCGGGCGATGGGCAGGGCCATGGAGACGATTCCACCCTTGGCCGCGGCGTAGGCAGGCTGCCCGATCTGCCCGTCGAAGGCCGCGACCGAGGAAGTATTGACGATGACGCCGCGTTCGCCGTCCACGGTGTCTGTCGCCGCGATTCGCTCGGCGGCGAGTCTGATGACGTTGAACGTGCCGGACAGGTTGATCCTGATGATGCGCTCGAAGTCGTCGAGGGGCAGCGGCCCCTTTTTGCCGAGAACCTTTCCGGGGGGTCCGATACCCGCGCAGTTCACCACGACGCGCAGGGGCCCACGCTCGGACAGGATGTCCAGTGCCCGGGTCACGTCCTCGGTGGAAGTCACATCGCCGGGCACGAATGTCACTGCCCCCGCGTGCTTTTCCTGAATCACGGCCCCGGACGAGGAGGGTAGGTCGAGTACGCCGACATGCGCGCCTGCCTCGGCCAGTGCCTCGGTGGTGGCAAGTCCGAGGCCGGATGCGCCGCCGGTGACGAGTGCCACCGTGTTGCCCAGTTCCATCGTGAAGTTCTCCTGTCGATCGAGGTGACCCACCGGTAGGCAGGATGCCCGGCCGAGCGGTCCGAGGTCACAATACGGACCAATAATGTCCAAATCAACAGGGGATCGAGATTCCATCTGTCTCCCGACATGGCTTCTGGCTGCTGGTTCGATAGAACGAGACTCGGGATGCTTCCCAATATGGACGATATATGTCAGTATGGTGGGGGTCACATCGGGAAGTCTCCTCGACGAGGTGAAGCACCCGCGATGGGCCGTTCCGAGCGGCGGTACGAGGCCGTGCGCTATCACCGGACCCGACAACAGGAGCGCAACGTCATGGGAAAGCTCGAGGGCAAGGTCGCCTTCATCACCGGCGCGGCACGAGGCCAGGGCCGCAGCCATGCGATCCGGCTGGCGCAAGAAGGTGCGGACATCATCGCCGTGGATATCTGCGACAACATTCCGGACAGCCCGTATGAGGGCGCTACCGAGTCCGATCTCGCCGAGACTGTGCAGCAGGTCGAAGCGTTGGGCCGGCACATCCTGGCGAGGAAGATCGACGTCCGTGACTACGACGGGCTGAAGAAGGTGGTCGATGACGGCGCCGCGCAGTTCGGCGGGCTGGACATCGTCTGCGCCAACGCCGGTATCGCCGGGATCACCAGCCGGCCGCAGTCCGTCTGGGAATACGACGGCGCAACATGGCAGACGATGATCGATATCAATCTCACCGGCGTCTGGCACACCGCCAAAGCGGCAGTTCCCCACCTCATCGCCAACAAGGGTGGTTCGATCATCCTCACCAGCTCCGCGGCGGGCGTGAAGGCATACGCGAATATCGGGCACTACGTCGCGGCCAAGCACGGGGTGATCGGGTTGATGCGCTCGCTCGCGCTGGAACTGGCACCGCACGGCATCCGTGCCAACGCGGTCAATCCCACCCAGGTGGACACGCCCATGATCCAGAACCAGGCGATGCGCCGCCTGTTCCGGCCCGATCTCGAGCACCCGACGAGAGAAGATTTCGCACCGGCCTCCCAGACGGTGAACGCCCTGCCGATTCCCTGGGTGGACTCGGTGGATGTCAGCAACGCCGTACTCTTCTTGGCCTCCGACGAATCCCGGTACATCACGGGTGTATCGCTGCCTGTCGATGCGGGTGCCCTCATCAAGTAGATGCGAACAGGTCGCGGCGGCAGTGCGCTCGACATTCCGGCGTATCGACCTCGACCGGGACTGCGCTGCGCCGCGCCTTGTGCGAAGACCCTGAATCAGCCGGCCGTGGCCGCATCGGGTGGCCGCACGTGGGAGGAATGGAACAGATGTCACTGACAGACGCACAGCTGATGGAGCTGTACGACAAGCAGGCTCTGCACGACAACCTGATGATGTATGTGCGGGGCGCGGACCGGCACGACCGTGAGCTGATGCGGTCGACGTATTGGCCGGATTCATTCGACGACCACGGTGCCTACGTCGGTGGCGGCCAGGGATGGGCGGATGCGGCGATGACCTGGCACGACAAGATCTACAGCTGCAACCATCATGTCTCGAACGTCCTGTCCGAGATCGAGGGCAACCGGGCGAAGCGGGAGAGCATGTTCGTCTGTGTGGTCCCGTTCAAAGAGCCCGAAGTGACCATGTTCCAGGCCGGCCGCTACCGCGATCTGTGTGAGAAGCGGGACGGTGTGTGGAAGATCCTGCACCGCACGTGTGTCTGGGATTGGATCGACGTCCGGCCGATCAACTCCGATTGGGATATCGTCGATGTGCCACGCGTATCGCACTGGGGCGCTTGGTATCCCGAGGATCCGATCTACCTGGACTGGGTGCAGAGCCCGCCGACCGAGTTCCCGCGACAGCCGGGCCGGCAGCCGTAGCCGGATCGATATCGAGTACCCGGGTGAGCAGCGATCGACAACCGTGATCGATGTCCGCTCACCCGGGTACTGGTTCACAGGAACAACGCTCGGTTCAGGCGAACGAGATAGTCGGCACCCGGGTCCCGCGCACCGCTACCGCTCATGCGTTCCCGGACGGCCTCGAACGCCAGATCCCGGCGCTTCGGCGAACGCGCCGGGTCTGCCGCGGCGAGCGCACCCGGCATCTCCTGGCGGGAAAGGTCCGTGCAGTAGCACGGCGTGCCGGGCTGCTGCCGCCACGATTCGGCCAGAACACCGGCGTCGACGCCGTCGAACCCGGTGTCCTCGACCAGGGCCAGGGCTGTCTTCCGGTCACCTTCGTCGTCGGCGGCAACGGGAATGGCGATCCGCTCCGGACTGCCCGCCGGCCTCCCCTTCTTCGCGAACGAATCCGAGCCGATCGCGTTCCATGCCTTGACCACTGGCCGGCCCAGCTGGTCGGCGACCCAGAGACTCTCGGTCCGACCGGCCTCGAGGGCCTCGATACGCCCATCGCGTTGCGGATAGTAGTTCGAGGTGTCGATCACGACTGTGCTCGATGCCGACCGGCCGATGAGTGGGGCGATATCCGGCAGGCGGTTCAGGGGAACGGAGACGATCGCGATATCGACGTCGAGCACCGCGTCCGCCGCGGTCACCGCGCGCCCACCATGTGCCAGAACGTCGGGCCCGATCGTCTCCGGGCCGCGAGAATTCGCCACCTTCACCTCGTGCCCCGCAGCGCTCAACGTGGTGACCAGGGTTTTTCCGATATGTCCGGTGCCCAGAATGCCGATCTTCATCTATGGTCCTCCTTCTCTTCGGTGCCGAATTCGCCGATCAGTCCTCGTAGCAGGCGACGAGGCGGCCCACGACCCTGCCCTGTCGGAGGAGTTCCAGTCCTTCCGGAATGCGATCCGGTGTGATGCGGTGGATCGGTGGCGCGAGTCCGCCGCCGCGCATGAGCTCGTACAACTCGGTGAGATCCTGCTGGGTGCCCGAGAGGGAGCCGAGGATCTTCAACTGCTTGAAGATGATCGCCTGGGTGTTCACCGTGGCCTCCGGCCGGCCCAGACCGACCTGCACCAGTGTCCCGGCCTTGGGGAGCGCCTCCACTGCCTGTGCGGTGGTGCTCCCGAAACCGGCGTAGTCCACGATCAGCGGCAGATTCTTGTCCGCGAACTCGCCGATCGATTCGGCTACGCCCGCGAGCCCGATCTCGCCGGCCAGTTCCCTTGTGGCCGGGTTCGTTTCGGCGGCATACACCTCGGCGCCTTTCAGCACGGCGATCCGGGCGCCGAGATAGCCGAGACCGCCGAGGCCGATCACTCCGACCCGCATGCCCTCCGTCGCGCCGCCGAGCGCGACCATGGCGTGGTAGGCCGTCAGGCCCGCATCCGTCGCCACCGCTCCCAGCTCGAAGGAAAGTTCGGCCGGCAGGCGGACGAGGTTCGCCTCGGTGGCGCGCACTTCGGGTCCGTAGCCGCCGTCCCAGGTGCCGTAGCCGATGGCATCGCCGTTGGGGATCATCGGCGACAGCCCTACTCGGTCACCGACCTGCCATCGGTCCATCCCGGGACCCACTTCGCTGATCACGCCGGCGTTCTCGTGCCCGAGTGTCATCGGCAGCCGCGGGAACGACGCCATCCATTCCGGCTCGTGCAGGGCGCCCATATCGGAGGCGCACAACCCGGCGGCCTTGATGTCGACGATGACCTCGCCCGGGCCCGCGCGGGGTGTTTCCACCTCTTCCAGGGTCAGGGGCCGGCCGGTGCCGTGAAATCGCCAAGATTTCATGGGGTTTACGTCCTTTCTGGGGATCGAGGGACGAACGGTGAAGAGCGGCGCCGGCCGGCCGGGGTCGAGCGGCGAGATACTCAGGAGAATGCGAACCCGGCGAAATTGTCGGCCGCGACTTTGTCGCATTCGGCGACGTAGCGGTCGAGTCCGGCGACATAGGGCATGAAAACCCTGCTGCCGTCATCGCGATTGACATGCACCATATAGTTTTCGACATTGAGCCGGAGCAGGTTGGACGCGGCCTCCGCCACGTGTGCGGTCCATTCGTCCTGGGCCTTTTCCTCGGGTTCGACCTTCGTGTGACCCCGTTCGCCCATATGCCGCAGCAGATCGGCGACGAAGTCGACATGCTGGACGTTGTCCAGGATCATATTGGCCAGCACCGAGGGACTTCCGGGTCCGGTGAGCAGGAACAGATTCGGGAACCCGCGCGTCATCAGCCCGAGCAGAGTGCGCGGCCCGCGAGCCCACCTGTCGGTCGGTCGCTCGCCGAATTCGTTGCGGATATTGGCCTCGTCGAGGGCTCCGGTGAACGCGCTGAAGCCCAGAGCGAACACGATCAGATCGAATTCCAGATCGTGATCGCGAGTCCGTATTCCCCGCGCCGTGATCCGTTCGATGGGGTCGGCCTTGACATCGATGAGATCCACATTGCTCTGATTGAATGCCTCGTAGTAGCCGGTATCCACGCACAGGCGCCGAGAGCCGATGGGATACGAGCGCGGCGTCAGTATGTCGGCGGTTACGGGGTCGCGCACGGTATCGAGCACATGCTGCCGCACGAAATCGGCCACGATAGTGTTCGCGTGGATATCGGTGCCCTGATCGCTGAAAACGGCATTCATCGTGTGCCCGCCGCGGGCCCAGCGCTCCCGCAGCAGCGCCTGCTGTTCCTCCGGGGTGAAGGAGCCGGCCGGACCGGCACCGAGTGGGATATCCGAGCCGGTCGGATGGTGCAGGATCGCCTCCCGCATCTCGGCGACCCGGCCGGCGAGATCGGCGTACTTCTGCTGATCGAGCGGACCGTTCTGGGCGGGTACGGAGTAGTTCGCGGTACGTTGGAACACCGTGACGTTCTCGGCGTCACGTGCCAGTGCGGGTACCGCTTGGACGCCCGAGGATCCGGTGCCGATGACGGCGATACGTTTACCCGCGGTCTCGACAGGGTCGGTCGGCCAGTGCGAGGTCTGGACCCAGCGACCGCGGTAATCCTCGAGTCCGGGGAAGTCCGGTGTGCGGGCTTTGGAGAGCTGGCCCGACGCCATGATCAGGTAGCGTCCGGTGATCGATTCGCCACTACTGGTGGTGACGCGATAGCGGTGCGCCGCCGGTTCCCATTGAGCGCCGGTGACCCAGGTCGAGAATCGGATATGCGGACGGACGCCCCAGCTGTCGGCGGCGAAATTCAGATACGCCAGGATCTCGGGCTGCGCCGGATAACGCTCTTTCCACGACCATCGCGGATACAGTTCCTCGTCCGGGAAGCAGTAGAAGTAGCTTTCGATATCGACGCGCGCTCCGGGATAGCGATTGTGGTACCAAACCCCGCCCACGTCGGGCGCACCCTCGAATGCGATGACCCGCAACCCCTCCTGGGTCAGTTTGTGCACCGCGTAGATACCGCCCGCACCGGCACCGACCACAACAGCGTCATAGTCCACCGAATTCATAACCGAACCTTTCTCAGGTCGAAATGCCTCATTACAAGCTTTCGTCGTGCCAGGCCGGACCGGTCACGCCGATCGCCGGACAATCGGAAGTACGAGCCTCGACAGCCGGGTGTCGTCGTGCCACACGGTGTTGGTGGCCACCACCAGGTCCTCACGGCGGGCATCCGCGACCGGGATCGCCGCGTTGGGATTGCGGTCGTACTTCGGGAAATTGCTGCTGGAGATGTCCAGCCGCAGCCGATGCCCGGCGCCGAACATGTACGCGGTGGCGACGAGGTCGATATCGATCTCGTAGACCGCGCCGGGTTCCAGGAATTCCGGCCGCGTCGTCGATGTCCGGTAGCGGCACCGCAGAATGCCGTCGCAGACGAGTTCGGCCCGGCCGTCCGGATGGACGTCCACCAGCGTCGCGGTGAAGTCGGTGTCGACCGCGCTCGACGAGACGTACAGTTTCGCCCGGACCGGGCCGGTCACCTCGAGTGACCGGTCGAGCGGCGCGCTCGTGTAACACAACACGTCACGACGGGTCTCGGTGCGTGTCTGGTCCCGGGGGCCCGCGTTGGCGCCGATGAACAGGCCGGGCAGGAAGGTCGCGCCGCCACAGGTCGTGACCGGGTCGGCCGGGTCGTAGACGAAGCTGTCGGAGGCCGCCGCCGAGCCGGTCGAGGTGGACAGCGTGCCGTCGCCGCCGCTGGTTCGGGCATCGGTTGTGCTGCCGAGGTAGTAGTCGACGTATTCGGTGTCCGGCAGGGGCCAGTCCGGCTCGTCGCGCCAGATATCGGGTCCCATGACGAAGATCCGCACCGGGCTGGGCGAAACTGTCGAGGGCGAGCCCGCCAGGTGCTCCTTGAACCACGCCAGTTGGACCCCGGTGATATCCGCCGCGTCGGCCCCTGCCTGGACCCCGAAGGACCGCTCGGGGAACACACCGCTGGTCGCTCCGTGGGCCCACGGGCCGATGATCAACCGCTGACGCCGGGCGTCCGGCCGGTCCGAGCGTGCGCGCAGGGCGAGATAGTTGTCGATCGTGCCGCCCAGGAACAGGTCGTGCCATCCGCCGATGTTCAGCACCGGGATGTCCGGGACAGCCGCCGACAAGTGTTCCCAATAACCGTCCCGGTCCGGGTGGTCCAGCCACTGCGTGAGGTACGGCGCGATGGCGGCCAGCGTGGGGTGATCGCGCGCGGGCAGCGTGCGGAACACGTCGTCCATGTTGTCGAGCATTCGCCGCAGATCGGCGAGGCGATTCTCCTCGACCGAGGGGTTACGGAGCAGTTCTCCGAGGCCGAGTGCCGAAGTGACCCACTGCAAGGCGAATCCCAGGCGGAACGCACCCCCCTGGTACAGCCAGCTGTCGTAGTAGTCACGAGAGGTGACAGCCGCCGATATGGTGGCCAGGGCCGGTGGCCGCTCCGCCGCCGCCAGCCATTGCGTGGCGCCGGTGTAGGAGCTGCCGAACATGCCCACCGAGCCGGTCGACCACGCCTGGCCGGCCGCCCACGCGATGGTGTCCGCGCCGTCGGTCCGTTCGTCGGCGAACGGACGAAAGGTCCCGTCACTCTGATAGCGGCCACGGGTGTCCTGGACGACGACCGCGAACCCTTCCCGCGCCGCGCGCAGCACATCCACCCAGCCGCTGATCATCCCGTAGCTTTCCTTGTTGTACGGAATGCGTTCGAGCAGAGTGGGGAACGGCCCGCCGGTGGCCGGACGGTAGACATCGGTGGCGAGTTCCACGCCGTCGCGCATCGCGACCCTGAGGTTCTTCTCGACGACTAGGTCCATGGTGCCGGCCGAGTCCCTTCCCAGCTTGTTCGTTTCCTGTGGTCGGTCACCACGTCAGAACGCCGTGACGCCGCCGTCGACGGCCAAGGAAAGCGCTGAGGTCCAGGTGGATTCATCGGACAGCAGGTACACGACGGCATGGGAGATCTCGGTCGGGTCCATCATGCTGTCCGGGTGAAAATGGGCGTAGGTGCCCAACAGGGCTTCGTTGCCGGCGGCGATCTCACCGAAGAGGGGCGCGATATACCGCGACATCTCGGTGTCGACCGGACCGGGATGCACGGTGTTGACCCGGATCCGGTGCTTGCCCAGCTCGGCGGCGAGGGTCTTGCCCATCCCGGTGACAGCGAACTTCGAGGCGGTGTACGGGAGATTGAACGGACCCCCTTTGAGTCCGTTGCCCGACGAAACGAGAACGATCGATCCGCCGTGCCCGGCGTCGACCAGTACCGGCGCGGTCGCCTGCACGGTGTTCCACACTCCGAAGAGATTGACGTCGATGACATCGCGGAATTCCTGCTCGCTGAACTTGTCCCAGGGCTTGAAGATTTCGATGCCCGCGTTGGCGACCACACCGTCGAGCCGGCCGAGCTCGGCCACGCCGGCGCTGACGACCTGCCGGAGCCGCTCGAGGTCGCGGACATCGGCCTGCTCGGCGACGATCCGCCGGCCGAGCGCCTCGACGAGACGGACCGTTTCCTGGAGGTCCTCCGCTGTGGCACCGCTGTACTGGAAGACGGTGGGGATCGACGCGCAGATATCGACCGCGATGATGTCCGCGCCCTCTTCGGCAAGGCGGACGGCATGGGCACGGCCCTGACCGCGCGCCGCACCGGTGATGAAGACGACTTTGCCTTCCATACGTCCCGCCATTGCTGATGCTCCATTCTGAAGAGAGAAACCGAGGCGGCGTCCTGCTGCCGCAACCGGAAATGAGTGCTCGCCGCCCCGGCGATGACCGGGGTATGGGACGAGCACTCGGCGAGCACAGTCGCTCAGCCATGTGACGCCGACCATACTGACATGTTCCGTCCAAATTGGAAAGGGAGGCGGCCCGTCGCCCGGCGGGGCTACCACTCGATGCTGCTGCGAGCCTGCGTGCGTCGGCCATATGGAGTCCCGCCAGAAGCTTTGTATCTCGCGCCAGCGGGCGGCGAAGGGCCGTACTTGACGCACTTTCTCACCTTGTTGGCGTCGAATACCGTGCCGGTGTGGCGGCGGCCGCTCCTAACCTGAACACAGCGAATGTGAGCTGAGACACCGACGCACCGGCCCGGAAGAAGATCGACGGACGGAGTGCATCGGCACCGCCCAGGCGCTCGGCTACGAGCCAGTAGACGTGCGATATGACTGGCCGTGCACCGAGCGCCAAACGAGCGGGCGGACTCGCCGGCATTCAGCCCTGTGTCGCGACGGCGAACGCGTATCGCGCAATCCGACCCACCACGGGTGCTTTCCGGCGCCCGGAATCACGAAGATCTGGAGAAACTCGATGAGTACCCCCGAACTGATCAAGAGCGACGTACCGCGTGAATTCGTCGCCGATCACACAGTGGAACGAAATCAGCGGCCCATGATCGACGGACCGAACAAGTTCAAGTTCGCGATCTTCGGGGCAAATGTCTCCACCGGTCAGGGCGGCCTGACACTCGCCGAGAACACGATCAAACTCGGTAATTGGGACGAGGTCCGCGGTCTCGCCGAAAAAGCAGACACCTACGGCGTGGAAGGGTTCATTCCGATCGCTCGCTGGCAGGGGCTTTCCGGGCCGGACCGGCCCTGGGGCCGGCAGCACGAGACCTTCACCTGGGCGGCGGGACTGGCGGCGGCCACGCGGAACATCCAGATCTTCGCCACCTGTCACGTCCCGTTCGTCCATCCGCTCATGGCGGCGAAAATGAGCGCGACGGTCGATCACATCAGTGGCGGCCGGATGGGGTTGAATGCCGTCGCCGGCTACCACCAGCCGGAGTACAAGATGTTCGGTCTCGAACTCCCCGAGCACGATAAGCGCTACGAGATGGCCGAAGAGTGGATGACGATCGTCGAGCGACTCTGGGCCGACGAGGGCGAGGAATTCGAATTCGACTTCGACGGTGAGTTCTTCAAGCTGGGTGGTGCGCAGGCCTATCCCAAGCCTGTGCAATCACCCGGACCCATGGTGATGAGTGCCGGCGCGAGCCCGGCGGGCCAGAAATTCGCGTTCCAGCACGCCAACATCCTGTTCATCATGGTCACCGATGTGAACAACAGCAAACCGGTCACGCAGAAAGTCCGGGCGAACGCCGACCAGGCGGGCCGGCCGGACCTCGACCTCTGGGCGGGTGTGCACATCATCTGCAAAGACACCGAGAAAGAGGCCCAGGACTACGTGAAATACGTCGTCGACGAAAAGGGCGACTGGGAAAGCGCCGTGCGGTATCAGCAGATCATCGCCTCGGGCGATGCCCGCAGTATGCGCTGGGACGATTTCAAACGTAATGAGGACTTCAAGCAGGACGAATCCATCCGCACCTTCATGCGGGCCGGCCTGGTTCCGCTGGTGGGCACGCCGGAGATGATCGTCGAAGGGCTCCAGAAGCTGTCCGATGCGGGTATCGCGGGTGTCTGCACCGGGCTCGTCGACTACGACGAGGGCCTGGACCGGCTCAACGAGCAGATTTTCCCGCTGATGCGCAGTGCCGGACTTCGTGCCTGACAACGGCTCGGATCCTTTACAAAGGAGTGAAGGTAGATGACTTTTCCGGATCCCAAACAATTCCGCCTGATAGTCGCGGGAACCACCGACTCGGGCGAAGCGGATTTTCTCGAGGTCGGCGGCCCTGCCGAGATAAGTATGCCGGGTGTCGCCGAGGGGGCCTTCTATTGGGCAGTTGAAGGCGGACACAGTAAAGAGAACATCGGACGGCCGCCCAGCCGCGTTCAACTGGCCGGGCCGAACGGCTCGACCTTCGGGGTGAGCAGTTTCCCGGCACGTTCGGCCGGAAACGAACTGGATCCCGAACAGCTCGACCCGAGTATGGCCGGTACCGGTGATGACGGCGATCCCAATATGCACGCGAGCGACACCATCGATTACGAAGTGGTGATCTCGGGAAAAGTGGATCTCGAGCTCCCCGGTGGAAAAGTGCGAACCCTCGGACCGGGTGACCTCCTCGTTATGGGCGGCGTACCGCACGCCTGGAAGAACCCGTACGACGAGGACTGTGTCTACATCGTGGTGACGATCGGCTACAACGATTCGAAGTCCAGCGCATAGCGACCGGAACCCAGAAACATCGAACAAGGCAATCAGGATGAAGGAGTAATCATGGGTCCGAGTTCGCCGGGTGCGGCGCTGCGCGAGATATTCCAGCGGCCCGAGACCGTGGTCGTACCGTTCGGATCGCTGCCGATCCACGCTCAGATGGCCCAGCACGCGGGCTTCGAGGCCTTCGAACTCTCGGGTGGGATGTCGGCGTGGTGGGCCGAGGGCGCCTCCGATGTCGGCTGGCTGACGTTGACCGAGGTGGTGGCGCACGCGAAACGCGTCGCACGAAGCACCGATATTCCCGTATATTGCGATGCCGATACGGGTTTCGGCGCCCCCATCAACGTCCAGCGCACTGTCGCGGAGTTCATCGATGCCGGCGTGGCGGGAATCCATATCGAGGATCAGCGGGAGCCCAAGAAATCCGGTGGAACGACCGGAATCGAACTCGTATCCGATGCGGAGGCGATAGGGCGGCTCAACGCGGCGGTCGACGCCCGGGACCGCTTGGATGCCGACTTCGTGATCGTCGCGCGCACCGACGGATTCGGTGCGGCCGGCGGCAGCGTCGACGAGGCGATCCGCCGCGCACAGCTGTACCGCGCCGAGACCGGAGTCGATGTCATTTTCTTCGAAGGCTTCCATACCTGGGAGCAGGCCGAGCTGGCACTGAAAGAAACACCCGGTTCCAACTATGTGATGGGTGCCGATCTCATCGGGCGGCGGCCGCTCCACGAGCTGACCGCGGTGGGTCAGTCGATCGAGGCAGTGCCGTTCGTCCTGCCCGGTGTCCACGAGGTGTGGCGCTTGCTCCTCGATATCAAGGAAGCCGGCGACGCCACCCCCTTCGCGGCCTATGTGGAGAAAATGAACGAGGCGAAAGGCACCGCCTACGACTTCGGATGGGGTGCTCGCCTCGGGCGGCCGTCGCCGGAATATGTGCAGAGCACGGAGGAAAAATATCTTCCGCCGGAAGCCCAGCGCGATTACGTCAATACTCCCAATGCCTAGCGGTCGAATTCCTCGGTCCGCCCGATGATCCACAAACTCTACAAAGGTGTATGAAATGACTGGACACAGCGAACTCGACTTCGGCGGTCGAGTGGCCATTGTTACCGGAGCAGGGCAGGGAATGGGTCGCGAGCACGCCGTCATGCTCGCCTCTCGCGGTGCCCGAGTCGTGGCGAACGATATCGCCACAGCTCGTGCCGAGGAAACGGTGCAGGTAATTACCGAGGCAGGCGGGACGGCAGTCCCCGACAGCCACGATATCGTCACCGAAGCGGCGGGCCTGGTGCAGACGGCCATCGACAGTTTCGGGCGCCTCGATATCGTCATCAACAACGCCGGGATCAACGCGTACGGCCGCTTCTGGGAAATGGACAGCGATCTGTGGTGGCGAGTTTTCGACACCAGCTTCCGCGGTGTCGTCGAGGTCGCGCGCCACGCGATGCCGCACCTCATCGAATCCGGAAGCGGACGGCTGATCAATATCTCTTCGAACGGTTTGATGGGTATCCCCAACGACACGTCCTACGGCGCGGCCAAAGCGGCGGTCTGGGGGCTGGGCAATTCCCTCGTCGCCGAGGCCCGTGAGGTCGGCGTACAGGTCACCACGCTGCTGCCGGTCGCTTGGACACCGATGACCGAGGATGCGTTCGGTAACGGCAGCCCCGTCATTCAGAAGCTCATGCGCGAGCAGTTCCCGGCGGATGCCGTCGCGGCCTTCGTCACCTGGCTCGCGCACCAGGACACCACTGTGCACGGCGAAGCGTTCGAGGTCGGTGGCCTGGCGGCCGCCAGAACTGTCATCACCGCGATGCCGCGGATCAAGGCCGCCGAAACCACCCCCGAAGCATGGGCGGACAAGGCGACCGAACTCACGGCGGACGGTGATCTCACGCCGTTGTTCAACGCGAGCCAGTCACTGCGCGCGCAGATGGTTTTCCTGGCGCCGGAGATGGAATCCGAGATCCCCGCGGACGCGGCGGATGTGTCCGGCAACTGAGTAGCCGGACCGAGCGATCAGTCCCCGGTTCGAAGCGCCGGTGCCGTGCTTCGAACCGGGGCAGGAAGAGAACTGATGAATCGGACCAAAGTACGTGGTTTCGGCGGCGACCCGGCAGTCGTGCGGAACGCGTTTGCGCAATTCCCTTCTGGCGTGGCGGTTCTCGCGGCCGATATCGCCGGCGGCAAGCATGCGCTGGTCGCCTCGTCGTTCATGGTCGGAGTATCGCTGGAACCCTGCCTCGGCGCGGTCGCGGTACAGAAGTCGTCCGAGACATGGGGCGTGCTCGAGGAGGCCGGCTCCCTCGGAGTGTCGATCCTGGGCAAGGGGCAGAGCGATCTGACCCGCAAGCTCGCAAGTAAGGATCGCGCTTCCCGATTCGAGCAGGTCGCGATCGAAGTCGGGGAAGCGGGTGCGGTGTTCATCGAAGACGCCGCACTGTGGCTCGAATGCTCGATCCACGAGGTCATCGAGGCAGGCGATCACTGGATGGTCCTGCTCGAGGTGAACAAGCTCGGCATCGGCGAGAACGACCCGCTCATCTGGCACGGCGCGAAGTTCCGCGAACTGGTCGACGCTCGGACGATCGACGTCGAGTAGACGAGGTGATCAGCGCGGATGGCTGACCAGGGGCGACACCGCCGTCCGGCCCGGTGCGGGCACGAGAGTATGGAGCACAGGACGTGACAAGGTTCGACGATATCGAGCGCGCGGTCGCCGACATCGGTGCCGGTAAACCGGTGGTGGTGGTCGACGACGAGGATCGGGAGAACGAGGGCGATCTGATCTTCGCCGCCGAGAAGGCGACGCCCGAACTGGTGGCGTTCATGGTCCGCCATACGTCGGGATATCTGTGCGTACCACTGGCCGGCGAGGACTGCGACCGGCTCGCACTGCCGCCGATGTATGCCGTCAACCAGGACAAACACGGGACCGCGTACACGGTGACGGTCGATGCCCGGGCGGGAATCGGTACCGGTATCTCCGCCGCCGACCGGGCCGCGACCATGCGCCTGCTCGCCGACCCCGCCGCCGGTGCCGGCGATTTCACCCGGCCCGGCCACGTGGTGCCGCTGCGCGCGAAGGACGGCGGTGTCCTGCGCCGGCCCGGCCATACCGAAGCCGCCGTCGACCTCGCACGGATGGCCGGCCTCCGCCCCGCAGGTGTGATCTGCGAGATCGTGAGCCGGCAGAACGAAGGCGCGATGGCACAGACCGGCGAGCTCCGGGACTTCGCCGACGAACACGGCCTCGCCCTGATCTCGATCGCCGACCTCATCGCGTGGCGCCGCAGGCACGAGAAGCAGGTGGTCCGCATCGCCGACGCGCGGATACCGACCGCGCACGGCACATTCCGGGCAGTCGGCTACCGGAGCATCTACGACGAGGTCGAGCATGTCGCCCTCGTATGTGGGGATATCGCCGGGCCGGCGGGCGACGGTAGCGATGTCCTCGTCCGGGTGCACTCCGAATGCCTGACCGGTGATGTGTTCGGATCGTTGCGCTGTGACTGCGGGCCCCAGCTCGACGCAGCCCTCGAAATGATCGCGAGCGAAGGGCGGGGTGTCGTGCTGTACATGCGCGGTCACGAAGGCCGCGGTATCGGCCTGCTGCACAAGCTGCAGGCCTACCAGCTGCAGGACGCGGGATCGGACACCGTCGACGCGAACCTCCAGCTCGGGCTGCCCGCCGACTCCCGCGACTACGGTATCGGCGCGCAGATCCTCGCCGACCTGGGGATATCCACCATGCGGTTGCTGACGAACAACCCCGCCAAACGGGTCGGGCTCGACGGCCACGGACTGCGCGTCACCGAACGTGTCCCGATGCCGTTGCGTGCCAATGCCGAGAATCTCGCCTACCTGCGGACCAAACGCGATCGTATGGGCCACGATCTCGCCGGTCTGGACGATTACGAAACCGCACACGCCACACCGCCGCCCGGCCATCGCCAACCGATCGAACCTCCGGGCCTGTCGAGCGGATCGGACACACAGGTTCGAGTGCTGATCAGAGCCGACCGCGGATTCGGCTGATCCACTCCGCAAAGCCATGTGTGTTTGTACCCGACTCGATTTTCGAGAACGAACATTTATCAGGAGAGTTAGTGAGTCCCGAAATAGTGCGGACGGCCGAGGCGTATCCGGATATGGTTGCCGAGATCGCGGCCGAGTCGCCGGAAGCAATCTGTCTGGAAGAGGTCGACGGCCCGGTCAGGACCTATGCCGAGGTCCACGCGAACGCGCGGAGATGGCGCCGGGCGCTGGCCGGTCTCGGGGTGGCGGCGGGTGACACCGTCCTGACCTTTGTGGCGTCCTCGGTGGCCTCGGTCGAGTTGTGGTGCGGAGTGGCCTACGCCGGCGCGATCGAAGCGTCGGCCAACCCCGCGTATCGGGGCGCGCTTCTCGATCACATCGTCGGTGATACCCGGGCGCGGGTCGCGGTCGTCGACCACCGGTATTTTCCGGCCGTTCGGGGAGCGCTGATCAAGGCGCCGAATATCGAACAGGTTGTTGTCATCGGCGGCGACTACGATCTCCGATCCGATAATTCCACCGTCATTGTCCGGGCAGACGACATTCTGGCCGCGGCGGGGGAGTCCGCGGACAGCGCGCGCGAGGGCCGGATACCCGGACATACGCCGGCCTGCATCCTCTACACCTCCGGCACGACGGGGTTGTCGAAGGGGGTCGTCGTGCCATTCGCACAGTTGAAGGAGGCGGCGGCCGGAGTCTTCCCGCCGACCGTACTCGGCCATGAGGACGCCATCTACCTCCCCTTTCCGCCATCGCACATCACCTATCGCGCCAATCTGATATCTGTGGCGCGAGTGCGTGGACGGGCGGTTCTACGCGAGCGTTTCTCGACCGACGCCTTCTGGGCGGATATCGAGAAGTATCAATGCACCGCGACGCTACTCCTCGGCGCGATGGCGAATTTCGTCTATCAGAGCGATATCCGGCCCGAATCGACCCCGCTGCGGCGAGTCCAGATGATCCCGGTGATTCCGGAGGTGGAGGAATTCAAGAAGCGGCACGACGTACTGGTGACCACCCAGTGGGGCATGACCGAAGTATGCGCACCCATTGTCGCGGTCGACTACGACGTCAGCATTCCGCAGAGCTGCGGCCGCCTGCGCGACGGGTTCGAAGCACGAATCGTCGACGAATTCGATCGCGAGGTGCCAAACGGCGAACTCGGCGAGCTCGTCCTGCGTCCTCGTGAACCGTGGCATTTCGCCTCCGGATACTGGGCGAATCCGGAGGCGACGGTCGCCGCCTGGCGCAACCTGTGGTTCCACACAGGTGACCAGTTCCGCCGTGATGATCAGGGCAACTACTACCTGGTGGATCGTCTCAAGGATTCGTTGCGCCGCCGCGGTGAGAACATTTCCTCGGTCGAGGTCGAAGCGGCCGTGCTGCAGCATCCCGACGTACTGGAATGCGCGGTGGTGGGGGTCGACTCGGAGTGGGGCGAGCAGGAAGTGATGGCCTTCGTCGTCCCGAAACAGTCGCGGCACCTGGACGAGGCCGCGCTGGACGAATTCCTGTCCGGCCGGCTGGCCGAGTTCATGCGACCACGATTCATCGAGGTGGTCGACCTGCTACCGAAGACCGCGACCGAGCGGGTCCGCAAGGCCGAACTCCGTGAGCGTGGCCGGGGACCCCGGACATGGGCCCGGCCGGAACGTGTCCGGCCCACTCCGGCCCGGATGCCCGAGGGCGGTGTGTCCCGATGATCTCGGGGCAGGACGGCGCCGGCAGCCCGTCAGGTGTCGTCGCCGGGGGAGTCCTGCGCGGAAGGCTGCCGATAGCCGACGCCGCGCAGCACCGTGTCCACGAGTTGTGTCAGGTAGGCCTCCGTATGCGCGACCTCGGCCAGTCCCGGAGGTGTGCTGCGGACGTGCGTGGTGATGGCACCGGCGACGAGATCGGCGATGAGAGTGGGTGTGATGCCGGGGTCGATCTCGCCGCGCCGGACCGCTCGCCGGACCAGTGCCCGGGTCGACCGGATGTAATCGGGATAGTCGAGCTCGCCGACGACCGCGGCCAGCTCCTCGTTGGAATGCCGGTCCATGATCAGCCGGCTGACCATCGTGCCCTCGATGCTCTGGACGAACGCCATCCACTGTCTGGCGAACTCCCGCAGGTCCAGCTCGAGGTTTCCGAGATTGATGTTCCCGACCGAGGGTGCGGCCGAACGTACGGCATCGACCAGCAGTGCGGCCTTGTTGGGCCAGCGCAGATACAGCGAACCTTTGCCGACACCCGCGCGCCGCGCGACCTCGTCGACGGTGAATCCGCTCCAGCCGCGCTCGCCGTATACCGATCTGGCGGCGTCCAGCACCCGGTCGTCGAGATCGGGTTCACGCGGTCGTCCGACCGTGCGCGGCGAAGACGTCATGGCTTTTACCATACCGCTCCGCGTAGCGGCGCCGAAGCCATCTCGCCCGGCCGGAGGGGACACACAGCAAGTTACCGAGCCATTCCGTCCAGAATGTTTCGCGCTCTCGCGGCCGGTGGGGCGCGGTGAGGACGCGGAATCCATATGCCGAGAGGAAGTCCTATGGCGACATCGAATGAACCGGAGACCGACCCGCTTGTGGTCGAGCAGGCCGACGGCGTCCGGACCTTGACCATGAACAGGCCTGCGGTGAAGAACGCCCTGGATTCCGCTCAGTGGCGTCGCCTGGCGGCGGCGCTCGACGACGCGGAGCACGATACGAGTGTGCGCGCGGTGGTCCTGACGGGTGCCCACGGGGTGTTCTCGTCCGGCGGCGAGCTGGGGGCCGACGGTCCACAACATCCGCTGGACCGCATGCGAATCATTTCTGCCACAGCGATTGCCCTGCACGAGTTTCCGAAGCCGACGATCGCGAAGGTGCCGGGCCCGGCGATCGGCGGTGGCTGGAATCTCGCGCTGTGCTGCGACCTCGTGATCTGTTCGAGCAACGCCACTTTCGCGCAGGTGTTCCCCCGGCGGGGGTTGTCGATCGATGTCGGTGGGTCCTGGTTGCTGCCTCGTCTCATCGGGATGCAGAAGGCAAAACTGCTGACGATGACGGGCGATGTCCTCGACGCGGCGGAGGTGGAACGACTGGGACTGGCTACCCAGGTGGTCGAGCCCGAGGACCTCGATGCTGTCGTGGATTCGCTCGCCGGTCGGCTGGCGGCCGGTCCGCCGGCCGCACTGTCCTTGACGAAGTCTCTTCTGCACCGTGCGGCGGGGGCCGACTTCGCCGGCAGCCTCGAGGCCGAAGCGGTGGCGCAGGCCGTGAATTTCGCCGGCGAGGACATCGACAACGGCTACCGGGCTTTCAAATCCAGAACAGCGCCGTCCTTCACCGGTCGTTGGCGCTTCGACGAGTCTCGGTAAGGCTGCCGACCTCGGCGATCAGGTCCTGGTCCAACCTTCTTCCTATTTTGGACTATATGTGTCAGTATGATCGGAGTCACGTTGATGGCTAACAGTTCTCAGGCGGTGATCGCCCTCCGATGGCGCGGCCGTCGCGAGCAGGCGGTCCGGATCGCGCCGGAACAGACCGACGTGGCTCCTGGTCTCGATGTAGCTGTGGCGATCAATCCCGAAGGAGTAGCTGCCAATGTATGAGCGGTATCAGACGATGAAGTTCGACCTGTCGAGCAGCGGTGTGCTGACGGTGACGTTCCTGCGTGCCGACAAGCTGAATGCGATCGATGCCGACTTCCATCGTGAATTGTCCACGGTGTTCGCCGATATCGGCATGGATCGCCGGGTGCGGGCGGTGGTCCTCACCGGTGCGGGACGGGCGTTCTGTGCCGGCGGCGATCTCGAGTGGATCGCGGGGGAGACCCCGGTGACCAGGGAGACCACCTTCTTCGAAGCCAAGAAGATCGTCGACGATCTGTTGAACCTCCCGCAGCCGGTCATCTCCGCCGTCAACGGTGCGGCGGCCGGCTACGGCTTCACGATGGCGTTGATGAGCGATTTCAGCATCGTGGCCGAGGATGCGCGATTGTCCGACCCGCATGTGGTGATCGGTCTTGTCGCCGGTGACGGCGGGGCCATGATGTGGCCGATTCTCGTCGGTATGGCGCGCGCCAAGCGCTTCCTGCTCACCGGGGATCCGGTGGAGGGGCGGGTCGCCGCGGAATGGGGGCTGGTCACCGAGGCTTGCCCGGTGGACGAGGTGCTCCCGCGGGCCATGGAATGGGCCGAGCGGATGGCGGCCTCACCGCATGTCGCGGTGCAGGGCACCAAGAAGGCGCTCAACGCCATCCTGCACATGTTGTCCAGCGTGACACTGGATCTGGGCTTCCAGGCCGAACGCGTCTCCGCGGTGTCGGAGGATCATCAGCGTCTGGTCGGTGCGGCGCTCGAAGCCCGTGATCGCCGGCGCGCGGCGGCTGCGGCCCGGCAGTGACACCGCCCGAACCGGCGCCGATGCCGGGCCTCATGATGGATGTCGACCTGAACGTCGCGTTGCTGCTGCGGCGGATGCGCACCATCCATCACGGGGCACGGGTGTACTCGCGGTCGGCGAGCCACCCGGACGGTCCTTCCCGGTCGGCCACCTTCGTCGAAGTCCTGGATCGGTCGGAGCGCCTCGCTGCGGCATTGGCGCAGTGGGGAATCCGGGCGGGGGACCGCGTCGGTAGCCTGGCGTGGAACACCCAGGAGCACCTCGAGACCTATTACGCGGTCATCGGCATGGGGGCGGTGCTGCACACGGCCAACCCGAGGTTGCACGAGGAACAATTGGTGTACACGATCAACCATGCGCGCGACACCGTGCTGATCGTGGAGTCCGATTTCCGGGAGCGGATCGCCGGTCTGCGGCATCGGCTGCCGCATCTCGAGCAGGTGGTGGTCATCGGCGCCGCCGCCGGCGATCTCGCTACCGGCGAACTCGGCTACGAGGAGTTGATCGCACAGGTGGATCGGCCGCTCGCGCCGGTCGACGTCGACGAGCGGGCTGCCGCAGCCCTCTGCTACACCTCCGGTACGACGGGCGATCCCAAGGGAGTTCTGTACTCCCACCGGTCGATCGTCCTGCACGCCCTGTCCATGGCAGGTCGTGACGTCTTCCGGATCGGTGAGGAAGACGTCGTCCTCGGCCTGGTTCCACTCTTCCATGCCATGGGGTGGGGGCTGCCCTTCCTTTGCGGTCTCACCGGCGCCGATATGGTCCTGCCCGGACCGAACCTGCAACCCGAGGCGGTTGCCGAACTGATCTCCGAGCATCGCGTGACTTGGGCGGGTGGCGTTCCCACAGTGTGGATGGACCTGCTGCGAGTCATCCGGGAGCGCGAATCGGGCCCGGCCCCGGTCGATCTGTCGAGCCTGCGGACCGTCGTCGGTGGCGGGACCGCGGTTCCCGAGTCGCTCATGCGCGCCTACGGTGCCCGCGGAGTCGATTTCGTCCAGGGCTGGGGCATGACCGAAGTGTTCCCGGGAGCCACCATGGTGACGCCTTCGGCGATGACCGACACCGATGAGGGGTGGCGGTCGCGCACTTCGGCCGGCCGGATCTCGCCGCTCTACGAAATGCGTCTCGTCGCCGACGACGGCACGGAGTTGCCCCGGGATGGGGTCACCGTGGGTGAACTGGAGATCCGCGGGCCGATGGTGGCCGGCGCCTATCTCGGCGCCGGCGTCGGCGCGGACAAGTTCCACGACGGCTGGCTGCGGACCGGGGATGTCGGGACCATCGACCCGCAAGGGTGGGTGCGGATCACCGATCGGCTCAAGGACGCGATCAAATCCGGGGGCGAGTGGATCAGCTCCCTGGATCTGGAATCGGCGCTGATGGCACACCCATCGGTTCGCGAGGCGGCCGTCGTCGGGCGCCCGGACGACCGCTGGGGCGAGCGTCCCGCCGCCTTCGTCGTGACCGACGGTGTCGTCGACACCGACGAACTTCGCGAACACCTCACTGGACGCGTCGCGAAATGGTGGATCCCGGACGATTTCCGGGTGATCGACAACATTCCGCGCACCAGTACCGGAAAGTTCGACAAGAAACTGCTCAGAGAGAAATTCGGCAATCTCGTCTGAAGCCGCAGCGCTCGAATCGAAAGCTCCACCACCAGCTGCCTCCGATATTTTTCGGGGCAGAGATTTCTACTCGGCAACCTCAAAGGAGATGGTTTCCATGACCGTACTGGACGACTACCGCGACAAGTATCCGCACTGCGAATTCACCCGGGACGAGAACGGAATTCTGGAATTACGACTCCATTCCGATGGCGGGCCCTTTCAGATCGGCATGCATACTCATCGTGAATTGACCCGCGCATTCCGCGATGTCGCGCTCGATCGCGGTAATCGAGTCGTGCTCATCACCGGCACCGGTGTGGAATTCATGGGACCGCGCGCCGACGCCGAGGGCGGGCAGATCATGACCGTGATCCCCTCCTTCTCGGAGGAATACGCGGTATGGGAACAGGACGCCTGGACCGACCAGCGTGAACTGGTAAACGCAATCCTGGATATCCAGGTCCCGGTGGTCGCCGCGGTCAACGGCCCGGTGGCGCGGCACTGCGAGATTCCCCTGTTCTCCGACGTCATCATTGCCGCGGACACCGCTTCGTTCGAGGATTCGGCGCATTTCGAACTGGAAGATATCGCGCCGGGCGACGGTTCCCAGATCTGGATGACCATGCTCCTCGGGATCAACCGGGCCCGTGCCTACATGCTCACCGGGGAGACGATCACCGCGGAGGAAGCGCTCCGCTGGGGCCTCGTCAAAGAGGTCCTTCCCCCGGACCAGGTGCTCGAGCGCGCCCGGGAGATCGCGGGCCGGATCGCCGAGAAATCGGATACGACGCTGCGTTTCACCCGCGCCCTCATCGTCCAGCCCCTCAAGAAACAGGTCCTCGAAATGCTCGGCATGGGACTCGCCTATGAGGCTTTCGGCGCACTCGGCAAGCACGCCTGAAGCCTGACGACCGACACCGGCGGGTTGCGTCGAACTCGAGAAACGCACCGATAGACCCAGGAGAAATTTCCGCATGAACGACACCACTCCGACAGCGGTCCGCAGCGTGGACCCGTTGTTCGACATCGCCGGCAAAGTCGCGATCGTCACCGGAGCCAGTTCCGGTCTCGGCCGGCAATTCGCCACCGCGATGGCACAGCGCGGCGCTCATGTCGTCGCGGTGGCGCGGCGAAAAGACCCGCTCCTCGAGCTGGTCGACCAGTTCCCCGAACACATCCTTGCCGTATCGGCGGATGTCACGAAAGACGACGAGATCCGCGATGTCATCGACCGCACCGTGGAATGGCGCGGCGCAATCGATATCGTCGTCAACAATGCCGGTATCACCTCGATCCAGCCGGCCGAAGACGAAGACCCGGAAACCTTCGGCAAAGTGATAGACGTCAACCTGATCGCGCTCTATCGCCTCTGCCACCTCGCCGGTCGCCGGATGCTGGAACAGGGGCGGGGCACAATCATCAATATCGCGTCCATCAACGGCCTGGTCGCCAGCTGGTCGATTCCCGAGGCCGGCTATTGCGCCAGCAAGGGGGCGGTGATCAGCCTGACGCGCGAACTCGCGGCGCAATGGGCGGATCGCGGTATCCGGGTCAATGCCCTCGCGCCCGGGTATTTCCGGAGCGAGCTCACCGAGGAACTGTTCGCCAGCAGCGCCGGTGAACGCCGGTTCCGGCGTATGCCGATGCGGCGCGGCGGACGGGAAGACGAACTCAACGGCGCCCTGGTGTTCCTCGCCAGCGAGGCGTCGTCGTATATGACGGGGCAGACGCTCGTCATCGATGGCGGTTGGACAACAGTGTGACCACCGAAAAGACCGGCAACGAGGCCGGTATGCCCCGGGCGGAAGCGCCGGAAACTCCCGCCGGTCACGACGCCGAGACCGATATCAGCCCAGCAATGCTCCGTCGCGCCGTGATCGCGAGCTGTGCGGGTTCCTTCGTCGAGTACTACGACTTCGCTGTGTACGCCGCCCTGACCCCCGCCATCGCGAGCACCTTCTTCTCCGCGACGGACCGGGTGAGCGGGCTGCTGAGCACACTGGGCATCTTCGCCCTCGCATTCGTCGCACGGCCGCTGGGTGGGCTGGTCTGGGGTCGATTCGGCGACAAGATCGGACGGCAGACCACCTTGGTCTCGGTCATCCTCTTGATGTCGGTCAGCACGGCCGCCATCGGATTGCTGCCGAGCTACGAGACGATCGGCGTACTGGCACCGCTGCTGCTGGTGATTCTGCGTATCCTCCAGGGTGTTTCGGCGGGCGGTGAGCTTCCGGGGGCGACGATCTTCGTCGCCGAATCCGCACCGAATCACCGGCGCGGCTACTTCGTGAGCTGGATCGGGGTGTCGATCACCTGCGCGACCCTGGCCGGTCTGCTCACCGCCGCGCTGCTCGCGGCGCTGCTGTCCACCGAATCGCTGAACAGCTGGGGCTGGCGCATTCCGTTCCTCCTCGCCCTGCCGCTCGGCCTGGTGGGGCTCTACATTCGGGTGAAGCTCGACGAATCCCCCGCGTTCCGGCTCGCACGGAAAGCCGAGGCCACTTTCCAGAGCCCGCTTCCCGAGGTGCTCGGAAAGGCCTCCATGTACCGCCGGATGGCGGTGACCGGACTGCTCGGCGCCGGTGCCTTTCTGGGTTACTACATCATGATGATCTACATGCCGACGCTGTTGACCAGCGAGCTCGGCTTCGACTCCGGCGACGGTCTCCTGGCGATCTGCGCCGGCGGCGCGGCCATCGTCGTCCTGGGACCGCCGATGGGCATACTGTCCGACAGGTACGGCCGCCGGCGCGTCCTCGTCTCCGCCGCAGTGGGCTTGATCGTCTTCACCTACCCGAGCTTCCTGCTACTCGACACCGGCAACTTCCTCGCGGCCGTGGCCGCGCTGATATTGCTCGCGATACCGGTCTCTGCCGGACAGGCCGTCTACGTCACCGCCGCGCTGGAGCGCTTCCCCACCAGCATCAGATACACGGCGTTCGGCATCAGCTACAACGTCTTCGGTCTGATCGGCGGTACCGCGGCATATGTCTCCACCTTCCTGGTCGCGCAGACGGGAACCACCTACGCGCCTGCCTTCTATCTGATGGCTGTCGCCGTGGTGGTGCTGCTGACGACGTTGCGGGTCCCGGAGACCGCGAGCCGACCCCTCGAATCGGCATAAGAGTCGGTCCGGCGCTCCGCGGCAACCAGTCATCGCCGGTATCCGCCGGTATATCGAACAAGGAGGACCGTCATGGGACGTCTCGACAACAAGGTCGCACTGGTGACAGGCGCCGCCCGCGGCCAAGGACGGTCACATGTCCTGCGGCTTGCCGAGGAGGGCGCCGATGTGGTGGCGATAGATATCTGCGCACCGGTGGACACCGTGCCCTATGCGCTGCCTACCTCCGAGGATCTGGCGCACACCGCCGAACTGGCGAGGGAGACAGGCCGCCGGATCATCCATCGGGAGTGCGATATCCGGGATCTGGCCGGACTCCAGGCTGTTGTCACCGAGACGGTCGCGGAACTCGGTGGGATCGATATCGTCGTCGCCAATGCCGGCATCACCGGTTTCGCGCCCTCCTGGGAGATGTCCGAACAGCAATGGCAGGACATGATCGACGTCAACCTCACCGGCACCTGGAAGACCGTCCGGGCGGCGGTACCGTCGATGATCGAACGGAAACAGGGCGGCTCGATCATCCTCACCAGCTCCCTTGCCGGTCTCATCGCTTACGCCGATCTCTCTCACTACACCGCCTCGAAGCACGGCGTCACCGGTCTCATGCGCGCGCTCGCGGTCGAGCTCGCTCCGCACAACATCCGGGTGAATTCACTGCATCCCGGCAACGTCGACACGCCGATGATCAACAACCCGGTGGTGCACAGTGTCTTTCTTCCCCACGTGGCGAACCCGACGCGAGCCGAGGTGGAAGACGTTTTCGTGCACTTGCAGGGCTTGCGTGTGCCCTGGATCGAACCCATCGACGTGAGCAATGCGGTGGTCTACCTCGCCTCCGACGACGCTCGCTATATCACCGGCACTACCCATGTGCTCGACGCGGGAGCCATGGCCCCCAACAAGATCCCGCACGTGTGACCAGGCGACAACACAGAACCCGCTGAGGAAAGGTCCACAGTATGTCCATCGAAGACAAATTCGCCATCACCGAGCTGAACCATCGCTACGCCCTTCTTCTCGACACCGGCGAGCCTGCTCGGTGGGCGGCCGAAGTGTTCACGGAGGATTGCTTTTTCGACGAACGCCAGGTCGATTTCGGTCTCCACGTCGGGCGCGAGGCCATTGCGGCGTACGGCGACGAATTGATGGGCATGGTGGAACACGTCGTTCACCATATGACCAACCACGTGATCACCATCCTGTCCGACACCCGCGCGACGGGTGTCGCGTTCGGTATCTGCGATGTGCAGCACGCCGGCGGTGGACCTCGGCTGCGGTTCAACGTTCAGTACGAGGACGAATACAGAAAAGTCGACTCCACGTGGCTGATCTCCAAGCGGGTGCTGGTGAAGACCTTCGAGCCCGAGCAGGTCGGCCAGGCGCCGCTCGCCTCGGGATAGTGCTCCAGCGGTATGTATTGAGGTGTGAGGGCGCACCACAGGCCGCGCCCGGATAGGTGTTGTCACGCCGGACTCCCCGGCCGGCCTCCGTACGGTGCGGCTCTGTGGCGACGACGCTGTCGCCACAGAGCCGCCAGCCGGCCGCAGCGCTCCGGCCGGCGAACCCGTCGCCGCTAATCGACCATGGTCAGGCCACCGCTGACGCTGAGCACCTGGCCGGTGATGTAATCGGCCTTGTCGGAGACGAGGAAGGCGACCGCGGTGGCGATTTCCTCGGTCCGGCCGACTCGTTTGAGCGGGATGGTCGACAGCAACATGGATTTGATGCGGTCGGAGGTATCGTCGGCCCACAGCGGGGTGTCGGTGGCGCCGGGGGAGACGCAGTTCGCGGTGATACCGCGCTTGGCCCACTCCCTGGCCAGCGATTTGGTGAAAGCAATGACGCCGCCCTTCGTGGCGGCGTAGACGGCCTGTCCGCCACTACCGACCCGGCCGGCGTCGCTGGCGATATTGATGATTCGACCGGAGCCGCGTTCGACCATCCCGGCGCCGATTTCGTGACAGACGAATATCGCCGACATGAGATTGACATCGACGAGATTGCGGATCTGCTCGACGCCGAGGGAGACGAACGGGTCATCACCTGCCCAGCCCACGTTGTTCACCAGGATATCGAGGGGACCGAGGGTGGTCGTCACGGCCCGGTTCAGTGCCGCGACCTCCTCAGGCGAGGTGACATCGCAGGTGAACCCGTGGGCGCGCAACCCCTGTTCCGACAATTCCCGTGCGACGGCCTCGGCGCGGTCGCCGTGCAGATCGCAGACCGCCACCTGCGCGCCGGAATATGCCAGCTGAGTGGCGATCGCGGCGCCGATACCCTGGCCCGAGCCGGTCACCAGCGCGATTTTCCCTTCGAGGGACACCTGCATGTTCATACCTCCGTGTATGGGAGTGAGGTCCTGTCGGGCAAAGGCTCACTGCGGTCCGGCCTGATTCTCAATATGGACGGTATATGTCAGTATTATGGCTTCTGCGTCTGTGTGCAAGTTTCGCAGCCGCCCGATGTGGGGTCCTTCGAGGCCGGTGCGGCCACTGTCGGTGGAGCTGCGGGAACGTGAGTGAGAGCGAATTACCGCCGGCGACCAGGTTATCCGATGAATCGGCGCGGTTCGAGGCGTATCCCGGGGTGGGCGCAGGGTTCGTTACGGGTGTGGCCCTCGCGTGGCCGGGGTGCCATCTGATCTCATTTCCTAATATGGACTATATATGTCAGTATATCCCTAGTCCGGTTGACGACGGGGTTTCGAGGAGTCATCCGCTCGACAGCCAGAACGAGGTGCCCGATGAGCAAACGTTCATGCCTCCACCGGCGACCGTTCCGAGTTCGATAGCAGTGAGGCCAACCATGACGACCGGAGAAGCTCACGACCTGCACACCGAGGCGGTCCTGACGCAACAGCGCGGCAATGTCCTGCTGATCACGATCAACCGCCCCCGGGCCCGCAACAGCATCAACCGGATGGTCGCCGAATCGATCGGCGAGGCGCTCGAGTCCGCCGAGCGCGATCCTTCGGTGCGAGCGATAGTCCTGACCGGTGCGGGCGATCGGGCGTTCTGTGCGGGGGCAGACCTCAAGGCGCTGGCCGCCGGGGAAGATATCCACCCCGCGGGGCCTCGTGCTCGCTGGGGTTTCGCCGGGTATGTCGATCACCCCGTCAGCAAACCCACCATTGCCGCGGTCAACGGATTCGCGCTCGGCGGCGGCACCGAACTGGCGTTGGCCAGCGATATGGTCGTCGCGGCCGATACCGCCGAGTTCGGCCTGCCCGAAGTGCGCCGCGGACTGGTGGCCGCCGCCGGTGGTGCGTTCCGGCTGGCGCAGCAGATTCCGCGCAAGGTCGCCTTGGCGATGGCCTTCACGGGCGAGCCGATCTCGGCGGCGCGGGCGGCGGAGCTGGGGCTGGTCACCCGTGTCGTACCGCAGGCGCAGGTCCTCTCGGCTGCACTCGAGCTCGCCGAGGCCATCGCCGCCAACGCCCCGCTCGCGGTGCAGGCCACCAAACGTATCGCGGGCGGTATCACCGACGGGCATGTCGAGCGCGAGGCCGCGGACTGGGCGCGCAACCGCCTCGAAGCGGGACGGGTCCGGCATTCGCGAGACGCACAGGAGGGCCTGCGGGCCTTCGTCGAGAAGCGGACACCGAACTGGACAGGACAATGAAATACAGCACCTCGCGATCACCGGTGATCGCCGGTCTCGGAATGACCGAGATGGGGAAGGTCTACGGCAAGAACGCCCGTCAGTTCGCTGCGGAGGCCACCCGACTGGCCGTCGCCGACGCCGGTCTGCGCTTGGCGGATGTCGACGGTCTACTGGTCTCGGGCGGCGTGACCAACGATGTCGGCCTCGAGTTGCAGGTCGATCTAGGCCTGCGCGACCTTGCGGTTCTGACCCAGATGCAGGCATTCGGCGCTACCGCCGGTGCGGCGGTCCAATATGCATCGATGGCGGTGCAGGCCGGGATGGCCGAAGTGATCGTATGCGTTTTCGGTGATGCTCCCCTCGTGGAGGGGGCCGGGGCGGGCCAGGCCTATTCGGATGGTCACCGGACACCGTCCGGATGGGCGGGCCTCCAGCGGTCGACGGGCGCCGTAACTCCGAACGTGCTGTACTCGCTGGCCGCGCGCCGCCATATGCTCGAATACGGGACGACCTCCGAACAGCTGGGTGCCATCGCCGTCGCCCAGCGCGATTGGGCCGCGCTCAATCCACTGGCGCAGATGCGTACCCCCATCACCCTCGCCGATCACCAGGAATCCCGCATCATCAGCGATCCGTTCCACCTCTACGATTGCTGCCTGGTATCGAACGGTGGCGTCGCCGTCGTGGTGACCACCGCCGACCGCGCCCGCGACCTGGCGCAGCCTCCGGTTCGCGTTCTCGGATGGGCACAGTGTCATCCGGGCACCAAACTGCGTCGTAACGACGACTTCGGGTTGGTGACCGGCGCGGCGCGCTCCGGGCCGGCGGCCATGTCGATGGCCGGCGTCACCGTCGACGATATCGATATCGCCGAACTCTACGACTGCTACACCTACACCGCTCTGGTCAGCCTCGAGGACTACGGATTCTGCGCCAAAGGCGAAGGAGGCGAGTTCGTGGCGACACCGGGAATGATCGGCCCGGAGGGCAAGGTGAAGATGAATACCGGTGGGGGACAGCTGTCCTCGTACTACATGTGGGGTATGACCCCGCTGTCCGAGGCCATCCTGCAGGCGCGCGGGCAGGCCGGCGCCCGGCAGGTGGAACAACACGAGCTCGTCCTGGTCTCGGGTAACGGTGGAATTCTCGACCACCACTCGACCTTGATCCTGGGCTCGTGAGCCGGGCAAGGCCGGAATCAGCGGAGGGATTCCCACATCAATGAACATTCAGCCAGTTGTCCGTGATGCCGCAACCTCGGAGTTCTTCGACGGAACCGCGCGAGGAGTCTTCCTGTTGCGCCGGTCCACGGAAACCGGGGAAATCCTGGCCCCGCCCGCAGCACAGGACAGTCTGGGTAACACCGATCTGGAATGGGTGCGGGCTTCGGGTCGCGGCCGGGTCGTCTCGTGGGCGTTCGTCCCCCGGCCGGGCCGCGGTTCGGATACCCCGGTCGAGATCACGATCGGCCTGGTCGAGCTCGATGAGGGGCCGTGGTGGTGGACCCAGCTGGTCGATATCGACCGCGATACCCTGGCTGCCGGACTACGAGTCCGCGCGGTGTTCCCGAAGTCGGGGCCGGCGGAAACCGACGAGTACGTCCCGGTCTTCACACCCGCCGAGGACGAGTAGGCCGATATCCGATCGAAAAAGCGGCCGGTCCCCTCGTGATCGGCGATCGAGCCGGCGTTCCGGGCCCCATGGGTATCGGGCGCGCCACTTCGCTACAGGCAGCAGAACCGACGAACCTGGAGAGTAGGTCAACAACTATGTCCGATCGAAATGCCGGTGTGGAGTTTCCGTCCGAGGTCGGCGTCTGGTGGAACAGCGAGGCGTGGCCGATACGTGCGGCGCAGGACATCGCCCGCGATATCGAAGCATTGGGGTTCGGTTCGCTGTTCATGCCCGAGGGTGGCGGCAAAGACGCGCTGGTGGAATCCGCGGCCTTCCTCGCGTCCACCGACCGGCTGGTGATCGGTACCGGAATTGCCAATATCCACGTCCGGATACCGACGGCGGCGGAGTCCGGTGGCCGTATGCTCAGCGCCCTGTACCCGGGACGGTTCGTGCTCGGGTTGGGTGTCAGCCACGGCCCGTTCGTCGAACAGTTGGGAGGGGCCGCGTATCGCAAGCCGCTGGCAACGATGCGGACCTACCTCGAGCGCATGGACGCATTGCCCGCGGAGATCGAGGCCGGTGCCAGGCCCCTGCGCCTGCTCGCCGCATTGGGTCCGAAGATGATCGAACTGTCCGGCGAACACGCCGACGGCGCCCATCCCTATCTGGTGACGCCCCAACAGACACAGGTCACCCGATCGATCCTCGGCCCCGATCGCTGGATCGTCACCGAACAAGCCGTGGCGATCGGCGGCGATTCCGAGGATCAACTTCGGCGTGCGCACGATCATCTCACGATGGGTTCGATCCTGCCCAACTACCGGAACTCGTGGCTACGCCAAGGTTTCGACGAGTCCGACCTGGTCACCGGCGGATCGGACCGGTTGGCCCGCGCACTGGTCGGCGTGGGTTCGGCCGACGCCGCCGCCGCTGCGCTCACCGCACATCTCGACGCCGGCGCGGACCACGTCGTCGTGCAGGTCCTGACGGACACACCGGCGACCGATCCGCGGCCCGCGCTCCGTGAGCTTGCCAAGGCGCTGCAGTTGTGATTTCCAGCGCGCGGCTTGCCGTCCGGCGGTGTGCGGACGGCCGCGCGCGATGGTGACACCGCAACGGGCCGCCGGCCTCTTCTACCGGAGCGGCCGACGGCCCGCGGGCGCTGGGTCAGTGGTGTGCGGCGCGATTGATCGCGACGGTCTCGTCCAGCGAGGGTGCCGCGGTGAGGCTCGCGAATTGCTCCCCGAGCCGGTCACGAGTGCGGGGCGCTTCGTCCTTGTCGGCCGCTGCCAGGGCCCGCCGCAACTCCGCGGCATCCAGTTCCGTGCAGTAGGCAGGCGTCCCCGGCTGTTGCCGCCACGATTCGGCCAGAACACCGGCATCGACGGGATCGAAGCCGGTGTCGTCGACGAGTTGCATGGCGATCCGGCGTGCTCGTTCCGAATCGGCGGCAACGGGGATGGCGATGCGGCCGGGTGTTCCGGCGGGTACTCCCTTGGTCTGTTGCGTGCCCGCGAGTGCGGCGTTCCACGCCTTCACAATCGGTTTGCCGAGCTGCTCGGCACTCCACACGCTCTCGACCTGCCCGTTGTCCACCGCCTCGACGTGGCCGTTCATGACGGGATAGTAGTTCGACGTATCGACGATGACGGTATCGCCGGAGACCCCGGCGAGGACGCCGGCGAGCTCGGGCTGCTTCGCGAACGGGATCGACAGGATGATGACCTCGCTGTCGTGGGTCGCGGCTTCCAGGTCGACTGCGCGAGCGCCTGCCGCGCGGACGTCGGTGGCGACGGCATCCGGCCCGCGGGCGTCCGCGATCAGTACCTCGTGTCCGGCCTCGCTGAGCCGGCGTGCGATATTGCCGCCGATGGCTCCGGCGCCGATAACGGAAATCCTCATATCGTGTTTCTTCCCTTCTATCGTGTCCGGATAGCTACATGTACAGCGCGCGGCTGAGGCGGACGCCGTACTCCGAGCCGGGGTTCGTTGTCCCGTCGCCGAGCCTTTCGACGATGGCGGCGACTGCGAGATCACGCCGCTTCGGCAACCGTGCTGCCTCGGCGCTCGCCAAAGCGGCCGGCATCTCGTCGCGGGTGAGATCCGTGCAATAAGCCGGCGCCCCGGGCTGCTGGCGCCAGGATTGCGCCAGCGGTCCGGCATCGAATCCATCGAATCCGGTGTCCTCGACCAGCGCCATCCCGACCGCGCGTTCGCTGTCGTCATCGGCCGCCACCGGGATGGCGATTCGGCCCGGGGTCCCCGCAGGTGTGCCCTTCAGGGCGAAGGAGTCGGAGCCGATGGCGTTCCATGCCTTGACGATCGACCGGCCGAGCTGTTCTGCGGCCCAGAGGCTTTCGACCCGGCCGGCTTCGATAGCCGCGATCTCGGAATCGCGCGCCGGATAGTAGTTCGAGGTGTCGATGACAACCGTCTCGGTGGGTACATTGGTGAGCAGCGGCGCGATGTCGGGAATGCGGTTCAGTGGGATGGAGAGGATGACGACGTCCACACCTTGCACGGCCTCGGCCGCGGGCACCGCACGTGCTCCTGTGGCAAGGACCGTGGGGTCGATCGTTTCGGGCCCGCGCGAGTTGGCCACCTTGACATCGTGTCCGGCCGCGCCCAACTTTCGACTGAGTGTCTTACCGATATGGCCGACACCGAGAATGCCGATCTTCATACAGAACTCCTCGAGTTGTTCATCGTTTTCGTTCATCGGTTACGACGGCCCCGAACTCGGACGTATCCCCGCGTAATCTCGCGTATGTCCAGGCAGGAATGCCGCGAGGACGAGGACCGGCGGTGTCGCCCCTGTCGCCGGGTGGTAATCGATCACGCCGTGGGCCGGCACGTCGCGCAGAGTCCAGCCTTCCCGGGCCGCTTCCAGGGCACGGCCGGAGCGCGGGTCGCGCGGACTCGGCTCCGTAGCCGCCGCTGAACTGCATGCCGAGGACCATCTGTCGAGTTGTCATGGTTGATCCTCCGATCGACGCAACCGGAAAACGGAGAATAGCTCCATTTGTCTGCTCCCGAGAGTACGGAGGCAGACTCCGTATTGTCAAAAACTGGGATCCAGCGACCTGTTCGCGGGGCGACAGAAGGGCGGTCGGGTATGAATCGCAGTCATGGGCACGTGCCCTCCGGCCGGCCGGTGGAACGGCGGCGCGGACCCGCGCGCCGGTGGTCTGCGCAACAATGCGGTGAGCGTCAGCGGGCAAAACCCTTGGCGAACAACTCGTAATCATCCTCGATGAACTGCGGTTCCGGATGTCGGCGGCTCGAGCCCGAGCGCGGCGCTCGGCGATCTACGCCTTCTCGTCCCGCTGGCGGTAGCCGCTCGCGAGGAGTGTGCGGAGCCGGTCGAGCGACTCCGCGTCGGCGCCGTTGCCCTTGATCCAGGCAATGGAACAGGCCGCGAGGAACAGGTCGTAGCCGCGTACCGACGCGCGTACCTGTCCCGTGCTCTGGGCTGCTTCCACGTACTTGTCGGTGGCGGCGATGAAGATGTCGCAAGGAATGGCGAGCGGATTGTCCGGGTCCTGCTCCTGGGCCGCGGCCATGAGCGGATCCGGGAGCCCGCTGAAGGCGCTGAAGTATTCCTCCATTGCCCGCAGCCACTGCTCCAACGCCTCGCCGGCATCGCCCAGCTGTTCGATGTCCGCTCGGCGGGTTACCAGCTCCTCGGAGCGTGTCTGCAGAACGGCCGCCAGTAGCGCTTCCCGGGTGGGGAAGTGCCGGTACAGGGTGCCGGGCCCGACACCCGCCTCTTTGGCCACCGCCTCCAGGGAGGTGCCGACCCCATGCTGGAGGAAGTGGCGTTGCGCGGTCTCCAGCAGGGCTGCGCGGTTGCGTTGGACGTCCGCGCGGGGTTTGCGCCCCCGCTGTTCACTGGCGCTCATGCGTCTTCTGCTTCCGGTGAGCCCATGGCCGCATCGAAACTGATGCCGCCTCCGTCTGAATTGCGAGGGTAAAGCGGAGGCAGAATCCGGTCAAATGGGCGGCAGGAGCGACCCGGGGTGTCCGCCATGGCCGTGGGTGATCGTCCCGCCCGGTGGATTCGTCTTGTTGCCTTCGCTCATCGATGGGTGATGCGCGATGGCGGTGTGTCCTGTAGCCGGTCGGCGATTGCTTCGCCGAGGGAACGGGTGGTTGCGTTGCCGCCCATATCGGGGGTCAGTTCACCGGTGCCCTGGACCAGAACATTTTCGACGGCGGTCATGATGGCGGCCGCGGCGTCGGGTTCGCCGAGGTGGTCGAGCATCATGGCCGCACTCCAGATTTGGCCGATCGGATTGGCAATGCCCTTGCCGGCTATATCGGGGGCCGAGCCGTGCACGGGCTCGAACAGGCTGGGGTATTTGCGTTCGGGGTTGATGTTTCCGCTGGGCGCGATTCCTATGGTGCCGGTGCAGGCGGGGCCGAGGTCGGAGAGGATGTCGCCGAAGAGGTTGCTGGCGACGACGACGTCGAACCAGTCGGGGTGCAGCACGAAGTTCGCGGTGAGGATATCGATGTGGTACTTGTCCACCGTCACATCGGGGAACCGCTTCGCTGCTTCCATCACCCGTTGGTCCCAGTACGGCATGGTGATGGAGATCCCGTTGCTCTTGGTGGCCGAGGTCAGGTGCTTTCGCGGACGTGACTGGGCCAGGGTGAAGGCGTAGTCCAGGATCCGGTCCACGCCGACGCGGGTCATGACGGTTTCCTGGATGACGGTTTCGCGGTCCGTACCTTCGAAGACCATGCCGCCGATACTGGAGTACTCGCCTTCGGTGTTCTCGCGCACGACGTAGAAGTCGACATCGCCGGGGACGCGGCCGGCCAGAGGGCTGGGGATGCCGGGTAGTAGTTTGACCGGACGCAGGCTGACGTACTGGTCGAAGTGGCGGCGGAACTGCAGCAGGCTGCCCCACAGCGAGATGTGATCGGGCACGACCTCGGGCCAGCCGACGGCGCCGAAGAAGATGGCGTCGAAGCGGTTGAGCTGGTCGAACCAGCCGTCGGGGAGCATGGCGCCGGTGCGGGTGTAGTAATCGGCGCAGGCATAGTCGAACTGTTCGTAGTCGAGAGTGAAATCGAAGGTCTTCGCGGCGGCTTCGAGGACGCGCAGCCCTTCGGGGACGACTTCGGTGCCGATGCCGTCACCGGGGATGACGGCGATGCGGTGGGTGGAGCCCATGGGCGAACACTCCTTTGTGCAGGCGTGGAGGAGCTGACGGGCGGCGAGTTCGCTGTGCCCGGTGCGGTTCGTTATTGGTGTGTGTGTCTGTTCGGTCCCTATGCGGGTTCGCGCGTGGGGTCCTGTTCGCGTTGTTCGAGTTCGCGGATGGCGGCGGCGGTGAGGCTTTCGGTGATATGACGGCGCATGAGCTCGCCCGCGCCGGGGCCGTCACCGGCGAGGACGAGATCGAACATTTGGTGGTGTTCGTTGAGATCCCGGGTGCGGGGTTCATCGCCCGGGGGCAGTTCCAGGCCCATACGGCGATAGCGGTCCGACTTGTCCCACACGTCGTCGAGTAGACGGATCAGGACGTCGTTGTGGGAGGCGAGGTAGAGCGCGCGGTGGAAGTCGCGGTGGGCGACCAGGCCTTCCTCGCCCCACTGCCGGGTCACCGGGACGAGCCTTTTCAGCGCCGCGCGCATATCGAAGATGTCTTGTTCGGTCCGCCTGGTTGCGGCCAGTTCGGCGGCGGTCGGGTCCAGCGACAGGCGGACCTCGAACAGTTGCTGGGCTTCTCGCGCGTTCATCGGAGCGACCCGGACGTCGCGATGGGACTCGACCGCCACCAGCCCCTCGCTACTCAGGCGCCGGATGGCCTCGCGCAACGGGGTGATGCTCATGCTGAGGCGGTCGGCCAGCTTGTACTGGGGGAGTCGGGAGCCGGCGGCGAGTTCACCGCTGAGGATCAGCCGCCGGATCTCGGCGTATGCCACGTCCCCCTTGCTGGAAAAGACGTTCGTCACGCCGGTCGACGTCATGCGCCCTCCTTCAACCGATCCGATCTCTGTGTCCGCCGCCACAAGAAGCCCTTGTGTTCGGCGCCGCTCGCAGTTTAGCATCGCACTTGCATCTTATAAGACTTACATCTTATAAGTTCTGCGGATCCGGGACGCTGTCCCGGCTCTTCACCGAATGCCGCGGGCCGTCGCCACCGGCTGTCGACAGGAGAAACCGATGAAGATCATTTCTGTGCACGAGGGCGTTGTTCCGATCAGCTCGTCGATCCGCAATGCCTGGATCGACTTCAGCAGCATGGACTGCTCGATCGTGGCGATCGTCAGCGATGTCGTGCGTGACGGCGAGCCCGTGATCGGGTACGGCTTCAACTCGAACGGCCGCTACAGCGCGGGGGAGATCCTGCGCCGCCGGATGATCCCCCGCCTGCTCGACGCGGACCCGGAGGCACTACTCGACGAGGCCGGGGAGCTGGACCCGGCCCGCGCGTGGAAGCTGATGATGACCAACGAGAAGCCCGGCGGCCACGGTGAGCGTTCGGTGGCGGTCGGTGTGCTGGACATGGCGCTGTTCGACCTGGCGTCCAAGATCGCCGACAAGCCGCTGTACCGGTACCTTTCGGATAAATACGGCGACGGACAGCCCGACGACTCGGTCTTCGTCTACGCGGCGGGCGGCTACTACGCACCGGGCAAGACGCTGCGGGATCTGCAGGACGAGATGCGCGGCTTCCTCGACATGGGCTACACCGTGGTCAAGATGAAGATCGGTGGTGCGGATCTGGCCGAGGACCTACGGCGCATCGAGGCGGTGCTCGAAGTCCTCGACGGTGACGGTTCGCGGCTGGCCGTCGACGTCAACGGCCGGTTCGATCTGCCGACCGCGTTGGAGTACGGCAAGGCCATCGAGCCCTACGGCCTGTTCTGGTACGAAGAGGTCGGCGACCCGCTGGACTACCGCCTCAATGCCGTACTGTCCGAGCACTACTCGGGGCGTATCGCCACGGGCGAAAACCTGTTCTCTTTGCAGGACGCCCGCAACCTGATCCGCTACGGCGGCATGCGCCCGGACCGCGACATCATCCAGGTCGACCCCGCCCTCAGCTACGGTCTCACCGAGTACCTGCGGGTCCAGGAGATGCTCGCCCAGCACGGCTGGTCCGCACGTCAGTGCATCCCGCACGGCGGTCATCAGTTCTCCCTGCATATCGCGGCCGCGCTCAAGCTCGGCGGCAACGAGTCCTATCCTGGTGAATTCCAGCCGACCGGCGGTTTCGCCGACGGTGCGGTGGTGGAGAACAGCCGGGTCGGGCTGACCGAGACCCCCGGTATCGGATTCGAAGGCAAGGCCGCCTTCTACGAGGTGCTCCGGGCCCTGCATCACTGATCCCGGACCGCGGGTCGTGGCCGATGAGGGGCCGCTACCCGCTCCGATGTGCAAAGGAGCACATGATGACCACTGCCACTACGTCACCGGATCCCACCCGGCCACGCCGCTCACGGCTGGTCCGGCTGCTGTCCGAACTCTGGTTCCAAGTCCTGCTGGGGGCGGTCCTCGGTATCGCGGTCGGCCTGTTGTGGCCCGGCGTCGGCGTCGCGGTGAGCCCGCTCAACGACTGGTTCATCGATATCGTCAAGATGATCGTGGTGCCGGTCGTGTTCTGTGTCGTCACCACCAGTATCGCCTCGATGGACAGCCTGCGCAAAGCCGGCCGGATCGGGGCCAAGGCGCTGGGCTACTTCATCGTCCTGTCTCTGGTCTCGATGTTGATCGGGCTGGTCGTGGCCAACATCTTCAAACCGGGTGCGGGTATGAAGATCAATCTGGACGAACTCGACGCCGAGTCCATCCCGGGTCACGACCAGCACGCACCCGGTGTGGTCGAGTTCATCGACAACATCATCCCCGGTTCGTTGTTCGGGGCGATCACCGGCAACGAGATCCTGGCCGCGCTGATGGTATCCATCGTGCTCGGTTGTGCGCTCAACGTCTCGGGGGAGAAAGCCGCACCGATCACCTCCGGTATCGCGGCATTGTCGACCGTGGTGTTCAAGATCGTGAGCTGGGTGATGCGCCTGGCGCCGTTCGGTACCTTCGGCGCCCTGGCCATGGTGGTGGCGAAGTACGGTGCCGAGAGCCTGCAGCAGCTGGGATATCTGATCCTGCTGTTCACCGGCACCTGCATCGTCTACGTCGTGGTGATCCTCGGCGCGATCTCGCGGGCGTGTGGCCTGGGCCTGATCGCGCTGATGCGGTACCTCAAAGACGAGCTGCTGGTGGCGTTGAGCACCTGTTCCAGCGAGGCGGTGCTGCCCGCACTGGTTCGCAAGCTCGAGGAACTCGGTGTCGGCAAACCCGTCGTCGGCATCGTCATCCCGTCGGGATTCTCGTTCAACCTCGACGGCTCGGCGGTCTACCTGACCATGGCCTCGCTGTTTCTGGCACAGGCGGTCGGCATCGACCTGACCTGGCAGCAGCAGCTGGTCATGGTCGGCGTGATGATGCTGACCAGCAAAGGCACGGCCGGTATCGCCGGTGGCGCCTTCATCGTCCTGGCCAGCACGGTCACCGCGGTCGGGCATATCCCGCTGGCCGCGCTGGCGCTGATCGTCGGGATCGACCGCATCCTCAACGAAGGCCGGGTGTTCATCAATGTACTCGGCAACGCCCTCGCTGCGATCGTGATCGGGAAGTGGGAAAACGACTTCGACCGAGACAAGGCACGCGCCGTGCTCGCCGGGAAGCGCGCACAGCCGGTGGCCGGTACACAACCGGTGGCCGATGCCGGCGCACAACCGGTGGACGACAAACAATCGGTGGGCTGAATCGCCCTTCATGAAGAGTCCGGAGCGGGGGCGCCGGCCCCGCCCCGGGAACTCGCGTCCCTCAGTGAAAGGAATCCAATGGCAACAGTGTTGGTGACCACCGACTACCTAGCGCCCGGTGACGAGGTGGACCAGCTGCTGCACCGCCACGGTCATACTGTGCGCTATTCCCCGGCCACCGGCCCCCGCAGCCGCGACGCGGCCCTGAGGCTGTTCGAAGGGGTGGACGCCGCGATCATTGCCAGTGAACCGGTCACTGCCGACATGCTCGACCACGCACCATCGTTGAAGGTCATCGCCCGCAGCGGCGTCGGCTACGAATCGGTCGACCTCGCCTCAACGGCACGCCACGGTATCCGTGTCTGTAACACCCCGGGCGTCAACCACGACGCCGTCGCCGAAATGGCCATGGCCCTGATGCTGATGACCGCCCGGCAACTCCCCGCGGTGCTCGCCGGCGTTCACGGCGGAGGCTGGCCCCGGCACGCCGGCCGGGAGCTGCGCGGCGCCCGCCTCGGCATCGTCGGCTACGGCCCCAGCGGCCGAGCCGTAGCCCGCTTGGCTCACGCCTTCGGTATGACGGTCGCGGTGGCAACCGCCCACCCCGACCCGGCCGACACCCATATCGAATACCTCGACCTGGACACCGTCTGCGCCACAGCCGACTACCTCAGCCTGCACTGCCGCGCCGACCGGAACACCCACCACCTGATCGACCGCGCCCGCATGAAAACGATGAAACCCACCGCCGTGCTGATCAACACCGCCCGCGGCAGCCTCGTCGACGAAGACGCCCTCGCACAAGCCCTGAGCACCGGCGAAATCGCCGGCGCCGCACTCGATGTCCTCGGCCACGAACCACTGCCGGCCCAGAGCCCGCTGCGTGACCTCGGCAATGTGATCATCACTTCGCACCTGGCCGGACAGACCACCGAAGCCCGCCTGCGCGCGGGCCTTTCGGCTGCGCATGCCGTTATCGATGTCCTGGCGGGCCGCGAACCCGCTCATCCCGTCGACCGACCGGAACGGTGAACAGATGACCGCGCAACACACCACACGCCGAGTCGAGGCGACCATCGCCCGCTCCTGGTTGCTGGTCAACGTCGCCGAGCCCGGCGCTGTCGACCGCGCCGTACAGTGCGCCGCCGACCAGATCGTGCTCGATATCGAAGACGCTGTCGATCCCACCCGCAAGCCCGCCGCCCGCGCCGAGGTCGCGCACTGGCTTGCAACCTTCGATGAGGTGGTTACCGCGTGCCAGGGCGGCGGTGGCGGCCGTCGGCCGTCCGCGAAGCCGAGCCCGGCCGGACCGGGCTACTCCGGGGTTCCGCTGTCCGGTCGGTACTGAGCGGCGTCCCGGTACGCGGACGGCGGCATCCCCCGCCACCGCTTGAAGGCGATCGTGAAGCTGGCTGCGTCCTTGTAGCCCAACGTCCGGGATATCCGGGATATGGAATGGTCGGAATTCGAGAGCAGATCGCAGGCGAGGTCACACAGGATCTCGTCGCGTAGCTCGGCGAAATCGTGGCCTGCGAGTTCGAGTTTGCGCTGCAGCGTGCGCGGTGAGACCTGCAGCGTGGCGGCGACATTCGCGAGTTTTCTGTTGAGCGCCGGCGCGGCCCTGATGGCTTTGGCGACGGTATCGGGCCAGTCGCCGGTCGCCCGGAACGAGTCGAGAACTTCGGTGTCCGCTTTGATCCATGCCGCGTGCTGGAATGCGTTCCCGAAAGGGAGTTCCTCTGTCGATATCACGGGATCCCACCACAGCCGCAATGTCTCGGAGCCACATTCGACCACGTTGGCGGAGATATAGGTCAATGCTTCGGGCGAGATTTCCGGTAACGGGAATTCGATGCGAGTGAACGGGAATCGGCCGCCGTAGAGCCACTCGAACGAACGGCTGGTGGCATAGAGGTCGCGGTAAGCGCTGAACGGGATCAGCTCTTTCGCGGTGTCGGGGTAGGTGAACTGGACGCCCGTCACCGTGCCGTCGGATGTCCGGAGCGCCCCGATCTCGAGAAGTCCGGGCGAGTAGTCGACTGCATTCACGGCTTCGACCCAGGCCGCAATGGTCGGTGCGGTCGCGAGAGCCATTCCGCGGGCGCCGACCGTGGCAGTGGTGTAGGCCCGTGCGGCGCGTAGCCAGAGATCGACGCGATCTCTCGTCAGCGTGACGAACTCGAGTTGAAAGGCGAGCTCCTTCTTCGCCGGAATGGTGCCACCCGGGCGGTTCACGGCATCGGGGTCGATCTCGGCGTTGACAAGTGCTGTTCTCCAGTCGAGACCCGCTTCTTCGAGGATTCGGCGCAGCGCGTGGACGCTGAAGTTCGCGACACGAAGGTTCTGATACGAGTTCAGCTTCACTGCTGCCTCCTTACGCGGGTTCGGCGGCCGCCGCTCGATAGCTCTGTCGAAACGGCAGCTCCGGCAGGCATCGGAAGTCCCGCCAGTACGTTTGCATCTTGCGCCATCACGCGGCAATGGGAGGCTTTTGGCGCGTTTTGTGGCTTTGTTGGCGTCTTTTTCCGTGTCGGTCCGACGTGAACGATTCCTAACCTGAGCTGCGGTCAATGTGAGCAGGGACACCGGCGCACCGGTACCGAGGATCATTCGGCGAGGTTACCGACGGACGAGTTTGCGTCTGGACCCGTCATGGCGATCGGCGACGACCGGCAAGCGAATGATGCGGCTCGTCGCGCTACTGTCAATAGAGAAGGAAGTGGTTGCTAGATGCCCCAGCACTCGCAGGCTGAAACTGTCGAGCTCGAGGTCGTTGGATTGCCTCCCGGACAGATCGACCCTGACGCAGAGCTCGGGGATGTCTTCGCGGCTCACAATGTCTCCGGTAAAGACAGGGCTGCATATGCGCTGGGAGATGATGTGGTTTCCGACTACAAGCTGAGCGCTGATTCCTTGCCGCAAGAAGGTGTGCCTTCCGGCACGTATTACCGCTTCCGCTGGGTCAGTAACCTTGTTTACCCCGGCGTCGCCAGAAGCGTGTACCTGTACGTTCCGCACGGTGCCGACCAAGCTGAATCCGTCAACCTCCTTGTATGCCAAGACGGCCCCTATTACGTCGGTCCGCAGCTCCGGGCGACCACAGTCCTCGACAACCTCGTGCACAAGGGCGAGATTCCTATGACTGCCGGCCTGTTTGTCTGCGCCGGTGAGAGTGGTCCCGGCTACCCTATCTTCGGGGGGAACCACAATCGCAGCATCGAATACGACGTGGTCAACGGCGACTATGCGCGATTTTTGGTAGAGGAGTTGTTTCCGGTCGTTCGCAGGAAGGTGCGGCTTACTGATGACCCGCGGGGTCGCGTTATTTGCGGGATCAGTTCGGGTGGTGCCTGCGCCATGACAGCGGCGTTCCATCGTCCGCAGGATTTCGGTAATGTCATCTCGCATTGCGGCAGCTTCATCAATATCCGCGGTGCCCACGAGCTCCCCACGATGTTTCGGCAGACACCGCGCAAGCCGATCAGGATTTGGCATCAGACAGGGTCACGCGACCTCGACCTCATTTTCGGGAGCATCCCCATCGCCAACTACGACATGGATGCGTCTCTGAAATACCGCCGTTATGACTCTCAGTTCGTTTTCGGGAACGGGGGTCACAGCCTCCGCCACGGAGGGGCAGTGTTTCCCGAGACCCTCCGATGGATTTTCCGCGACCAAGTGGACGACCGATAGACTTCTGTTTCCGCAGTGTCCGTAGCGGGTGGCAATAGCCGGACACCGTGCGGACTATCCGTGCGTGTGCAACGGTCGTCCGGCCAGCGCGAGGTGCGCCTCACCCAGGGCTTCGGTCTGGGTGGGATGGGCGTGGATGAGCTGGGCGACCTCGTCGGGATGAGCTCCCCAGTTGACGATCAGCTGCGCCTCGCCGATGAGTTCACCGACGCGTTCCCCCACCAGGTGGATGCCGACAAGGGCACCGCCGCCGGCCCGCACCAGTTTGACGCCGCCGCTGGTGCCGAGGATCTGGCTCTTGCCGTTGCCGGCGAGGTCGTAGACGGTGGTCTCTACCGCCGGGAAGCGTTCCCGCGCTTGGGCTTCGGTGAGTCCCACCGAGGCGACCTCGGGATTCGAGTACGTGACCCGAGGGATGTTCACGTCGTCGACGGCGGGAATCGGCTGCCCCGCGATCTGCTCGGCGACGAACAGACCCTGCTGGAATCCCCGGTGGGCGAGTTGCGGACCGGCGACGATGTCGCCGACGGCGTACACCTCGGGTGTGGAGGTGCGCAGCCGGTCGTCGACCTGGACGAAGCCGCGGTCGTCGAGGTCGATGCCGTGCTCGGCCAGATCGTCGGTGCGGGGACTGCGGCCGATCGCGATCAGCAGGACATCGGCCTCGATGGTGTCGCCGGAGTCGACGGTGACGGTGACCGAGGTGTCGTCCTGGGTGGCGGAGGAGAATCGGGTGCCGGTCCTGATGGTGATGCCACGCTTACGGAACGCCTTGGTGAGCTGTTCGGAGGTCCACTCGTCCTCGGCGGCGACCAGGCGGGGCAAGGCCTCGATGATGGTGACCTCGGCGCCCAGCGAGGCCCAGATACCGGCGAACTCGACACCGATGACACCGCCGCCGAGCACTATCGCGCGCCGGGGCACCTCCGGATAGGTCAGGGCTTGATCACTGGTGAGGATCCGGCCACCGATTTCGACTCCGGGAATCCCCCGGACCTGCGAGCCGGTGGCCAGCACCAGCGACTTCCCGGTGATGCGCCGCCCGGCCAGCTCCACGCTGGTTCCGCCCACATACCGGCCGCGCCCGGCGACCAGGTCGATCTTGTGGCTGCGCACCAGCCCCTGCAGGCCCTTGTACAGGCGTTCGACGATGCCGTCCTTGTAAGCATGCACCGCCTCGGCATCGATGCCGCCGAGGGTGGCGTCGATGCCGAGGGCGGCAGCGTGATTGACGGTGTCGACGACTTCTGCAGCGTGCACCAGCGCCTTGGTCGGGATGCACCCGCGATGCAGGCAGGTGCCGCCGACCTTGTCCTCTTCGATCAGGGCGACGGTGCGTCCCAGCTGGGCGGCGCGAAAGGCGGTCGCATAGCCGCCTGATCCTCCACCGAGGATCAGGACGTCGGGATTATCGGACATGGGAACTCCTCGAGATGCGCCGCAGCGGGACGCGAAAGTCGGCTGACGGCACGGGGCCGGTCAGCTCAGTGCGATCAGGTTCAGCGGGTCGGAAAGGACGGCGGCCACGGTGGCCAGGAACTTCGACCCCTGCTCGCCGTCGACGAGGCGATGATCGAACGACAGGCTCAGCGTCGTGATCGAGCGAAGGGCGATCTCGCCCTGGTACTCCCACGGGCGACGACGGATGGACCCGAAGCACAGGATGGCGGCTTCGCCGGGGTTCAGGATCGGGGTACCGGAATCTACGCCGAAGACGCCGACATTGGTGATCGTGATCGTGCCGTCGGCCAGGTCGGCGGGCCCGGTCTTGCCTTCTTTGGCGGTGGTCGTCAGTTCGGACAGGGCTTGCGCGAGATCGCGCAGGCCGAGGGTCTGGGCGTTCTTGATGTTGGGGACCATCAGCCCACGCGGGGTGGCCGCGGCGATGCCCAGGTTCACGTAGCGCTTGGTGACGATCTCCTGTGCGTCCTCGTCCCAGAACGAGTTCAACGACGGGTTGGTGCGCAAGGCAACCAACAGCGCCTTGGCCACCAGCGTGAGCGGCGTCAACCGCACACCGGCGAAATGCTTGTTATCCCTGAGCTGTTCGAGCAGCTCCAAGGTGGGGGTGATGTCGATGTCGACGAACTCGGTGACATGCGGGGCGGTGAATGCGCTGCGCACCATCGCCGCGGCGGTGTGCTTGCGGACGCCCTTGACCGGCGTGCGCTCCTCGTCTGCGACCACACGCGTGCCGACCGGCTCGGCGACCGGCTTCACGGGCGCAGAGGCCCTCAAGTATCGGTCGAGGTCGTCGCGGGTGACCTGGCCTCGGCTGCCGGACGCCGGGATATCGGCCAGGTCGACACCGGCGTTCCTGGCGGCGAACCGAACCGGTGGCGGAGCCAGCGGACGACCGGGGGAGGAAACCGTGGCCGGGGTCGGCTCGGCGACCGGACCGGCGGCCGCCCGGGCACCTCGACGCCGACTGGTGCGTTCACCGGCCGCGCCGTAGCCGACCAGCACCGGCGTGCGTTCGGCCGTTTCCGTCGATCCGGTCGTCGGCCCGGCGGCCTTCGGCGCGAGATCGTCCTCAGGGGTCTCGATGTCGATGAACGGATTACCGACGTCGATCGTGTCGCCCACGGCGGCATGCAGGGCGACCACCGTGCCCGCGTACGGCGACGGCAGTTCCACCGACGCCTTGGCGGTCTCGACTTCGGCGATGATCTGGTTGAGCTCGATCACGTCACCGATCGCGACATTCCAACTCAGCAGATCCGCCTCGGTGAGGCCTTCGCCGAGATCGGGCAGCAGAAAGGTCTTGATGGTCGGCACGGGCTGATCTCCTGGTGCTACGCAGCGAAGGTACGGTCGACGGCGTCGAGGATGCGGTCGGCGTCGGGCAGGAAGTGTTCTTCGAGTTTGGCGGGCGGGTACGGCAGGGTGAATCCGCCGACCCGCTCGACCGGGGCTTCGAGATGGAAGAAGCAGCGTTCGGTGATCCGAGCGGCGATCTCGGCGCCGATGCCGAGGAAGACCGGCGCCTCGTGGGTAATCACCAGACGGCCGGTGCGCCGGACGGATTCGGCGATGGTGTCGAGATCGAGCGGCGAGATCGAGCGCAGGTCGATCACCTCCAACGAACGACCCTCCTGCGCCGCGATTTCGGCGGCCCGCAGCGCCGTGGTGACCAGTGGCCCGTATGCCAGCAGGGTGGCGTCGGTGCCAGGGGTCAGCACCCGCGCCTTGTACAGCGGAAACGCCTCGGCGTCCGGATCGAGCTGCCCCTTCTCCGAATAGCGACGCTTGGGTTCGAAGAACAGCACCGGATCGTCGGAGGCGATGGCCTGCTGGATCATGGTGTAGGCGTCGCCGACATTGCCGCAGGTGACCACCCGCAGGCCCGCGGTCGCGGCGAAGTACCCCTCCGGCGATTCGGAATGGTGTTCGATGGCGCCGATCCCGCCGCCGTAAGGAACCCGAATAGTGATGGGCATCTTCACGTTTCCGCTGGTGCGGTAGTGCAGCTTGGCGACCTGGGAGACGATCTGATCGAACGCCGGGTAGATGAAGCCGTCGAACTGGATCTCGCAGACCGGCCGGTAGCCGCGCATGGCCAGGCCGACGGCGGTCCCGATGATGCCGGATTCGGCGAGCGGGGTGTCGATGACGCGGGCGGGGCCGAAGTCCTTCTGCAGGCCGTCGGTGATGCGGAAGACCCCGCCGAGGCTGCCGATGTCCTCGCCCATCAGCACGACTTTGTCGTCGTCTTCGAGCGCGCGGCGCAGCCCCTCGTTGAGTGCCTTGCGCAGTGGCACGGTGGTGGCGGTCATCAGTGGCTTCCTTGCAGGGTGTCGAGGTAGGCGGCGTAGCGGCGGCGTTCTTCGTCGACGAGCGGGTGCGGTTCGGCGTAGACGTTGTCGAACAGCGACATCGGGACCGGTTCGACGGTTTCCAGGCAGCCGCGGCGCAACGCGGCGGCGGTGGTGTCGGCCTGTGCTTTGATCTGGGCGAGGTAGTCCTCGTCGACGGCGTCTTCCGCGTCGAGCAGGGCGCGGATCCGGTCGAGCGGGTCCTTGGTCGTCCACTCTTCGTCGAGCGAGGCCGGCCGGTACCGGGTCGGGTCGTCGGAGGTCGTGTGCGGACCCATCCGGTAGGTCACGGCCTCGATCAGGGTGGGGCCGGCGCCGTCGCGGGCACGCTCGAGTGCGGCTCTGGTCACCGCGATGACGGCGAGCACGTCATTGCCGTCCACCCGCACCGACGGCACCCCGAAGCCACGGCCGCGGGCGGCGATACCGACCGGCGACTGCAGGCTCACCGGTTCCGAGATCGCCCACTGGTTGTTCTGGCAGAAGAACACCACAGGCGCGGCGAAACTGGCGGCGAAGCCGAACGCCTCGGAGATATCGCCCTGGCTGGTCGCGCCGTCGCCGAAGTAGGTGATGACCGCGCCGGTGGCACCGTCGAACTGCATGCCCATCCCGTAGCCGGTGGCGTGCAGTGCCTGGGAGCCGACGATGATCGCGGGGGTCGTCATCTTGTACTCGAACGGGTTCCAGCCCGAATGTGTCGATCCGCGCCAGAATCGCAGCATGTGTGTGGGATCGACACCACGGCAGTAGGCGACACCGTGCTCCCGGTAGCTGGCGAACACGAAATCGTCGGAGGCCAGCGCTCGTGCGGAGCCGACCTGGGCGGCTTCCTGACCGAGCAGGGGAGCCCACAGCCCGAGTTCGCCCTGGCGCTGCAGTGCCGTGGCCTCGGCGTCGATGCGGCGGACCACCACGAGGTCCTCGTACAGCCCGCGCAATGCGGGGAGGTCGATGTCGTCGACGTACGGCGAGAAGTCCGGGTGGGTTCGCCGTTCACCGGATTCCGTGACGAGCTGCACCAGATCGTCGGTGTCGAACATGAGCTACCTCCGCTGAAACCGCCGGGCAGAGCACCGGCGCGGGAACTTGGTGTGTGCCACACGCAACCATTGGGCATCTGAATGCGCAAGTCTTGATGAAGAAAATGCGCAGGGTGACCAAACTGAAGAGTTCGTATTGTGCAATACTGCGCTGCATGCCTTCTTTCGATCGAACCGATGCCCGCATCCTCTTGGCGCTGTGCGATACCCCGCGAGCCACCGGGGTCCAGATCGCCACGCTCCTCGGCTTGGCCCGCAACACCGTCCAGTCGCGGTTGTCGCGGTGGGATGCCGACAATGTGCTTCAGCCGTTCGACCGGCGGGTCGCGCCTCGTGATCTCGGATTTCCCCTGCGCGCCTTCGCCACCGCGGTCGTCGACCAGCACCTTCTCGAAGACGTCATCGCAGACCTCGCCGAAATCCCCGAGGTGATCGAGGTCGCCGGGATCTCCGGACCGGCCGACCTGCACATCGAGGTCGCGGCGTCGGACTCCGACGACCTGTATCGGGTGGCAGGGCGGATCCTGGCGGTGCCCGGTGTCGAGCGCACCAATGTCTCCATCGCGATGCGGCAGGCCATTCCGTACCGGACCAAACCGCTGCTCGAGCAGATCGCCGGCACCAAGGGCGGCGTGTAGACGGCCGACCCGCAGCACGACAGCGCGCGGAGCATGCACCTCACGACTGTAAATTTTCCCGAGGGCCCGGTGCTCGACGCGGCCTACGGGGTCGCGCTGCTGCGACGGGTCGCGGCGGCGCCGGAACCGACGGCGGCGATCCGGATCTACAGCCCCGCGCCGACATTGTTGTTCGGACGTCTGGACGTGTGGCATCCGGGGTTCTCCACCGCCATGGATTCAGCACGGCGACACGGGTTCACGCCCGCCTACGCCGCCCACTGGAACGCGGGTCCGGAAGGGTACCTCAGGCGAGGTTGCCCTTCCGGACCGCGCTGGAACGCTGCCGTCAGAACTGTCGCGCCGCGACGTCGGGACGATGCGAGGCGGCAAGTAGCTCTTGCAGGCGGTTGGCCGGAACGGGGGCTCCGGGGTCGGCGAGGTAGTCTGCGGCGAACTTGTCCTGGTCGGCGGCGTAGATCGGGGTGTACGCACCGGACTCCGGTTCGAATCTCCAGGATTCGGCGAGGGTTCCGGCGTCGACGGTGTCGAAGCCGAGGGTGTTCACGATCGTGGAGACCCGCGCCTTGGCCTCGTTGTCGTCCCCGCCGATCGGCAGCGCGGTACGCGGGGAGGAGTATGCCAGGTTCGGGATGTGGTGGAAGAGGATGTTGTTGAACGCCTTGACGATCACCGTGCCCGGGAGAAGCGACTGCTCGTACTCGGCCGTCGTGCTCTCCAGGGAGTCCAGCTGCTCGATGCGGCCATCGCGATGAGGATAGTAGTTCCCGGTGGAAAGGATCGTCTTCCCGGCGAAGGCGTCGACGGGCAGTTTCGGGTACGCGGCCAGCGGCACGGCCAGCACCGGGATGTCGCCGAACTCCGCTGCCGCGCGGACCTCGCCGGCCCGGGCCCGGGGGCCGAGTTCGTCGATCAAATCCGTGAGCGACTCCGGTCCCCGCGAGTTCGCGATGAGGACGTCGTAGTCGGCTGCGACGGCGAGCCGGGCGACTGCCGCTCCGATCGATCCGCTACCGATAATTCCCATGCGCTTCATGGTGCTCTCCTTGCTGTTGACGAGTGTTCACGCCCGCACGAGGCGTGACTTTCCGGCTACCTGTTGTCGGTGATGCCCGTTGGGCGGATCGTGGATGTGGTCGACTCCCACCCACTTCTGAGGAGACCGGCCAGGGCTGCGGCGGACGCGTCGTCGGCCATGGCCGCACTCCGTGCCCAGCTCGTGGCCAGCGCGGCCAGGAAGAGATCCCGGGCCCGGACCTCGCTGCGCGCGCTCCCCTCGCGCTGGGCGGCGTGCAAGAACTCCTCGGTTGTCGTAATGAATCCCTGGCATGTCACGGCCAGCGGAGAAGGGCTCTTCATCGCCGCTCGCAGCGGCTCCGGCAGCCCGTCGAATGCCCCGGCCCACTCGGTGAGCGCGTCGAGCCAGCCCGCGAGTGCGTCGGCGGCATCGGCCGACCGGGTGCGGAGTTCATCGCGCCGGGATACGAGCGCCTCGTCGCGCGCGGCGAGCAGCGCGGCGAGCAGTGTTTCCCGGTTCGGGAAGTGCCGGTACAAGGTCCCTGCGCCGACGCCGGCCTGTTTCGCGATCGCGTCGAGCGAACCGTTGATGCCGTGATCGGAGAAGTGCCGCTCGGCGACAGCGAGGATGTGATCACGGTTGCGCCGGGCATCGGCCCGCGGGGCACGAGCCCCGCTCGTTGCGCTCTCAGGCATGGCGGTCACCTCACATTGACTAAACGGAGAGTATCTCCGTAGACTTTCCTACTATAAGGGGAGACTACCTCCTCTTACGTCCTGGCCGGTGACAACCCACACTCACCGCGCACGCGACAGTGACAAAACCTCCCGGATCTGCGCACGGAAAGAGGACATGATGGGCAGACAGATGATCATCGGCATGCATCTGGGCAACGGGTACGGCAACCTGCCCGGCGCTTGGCGTGCCCCGGCGGTGGATCCCACGAGCTATACGAGCTTCGACGCGAAAGTTCGGCATGCCCAGGCGGCCGAGCGTGGAAAGCTCCAGTTCCTGTTCCTGCCCGACGGCCCCAGTCACGTCGGCGATATCGAGAACGAGCCGCCCAACTTCAATCTCGATGTCATGGTTACGCTGGCAGCCGTCGCGCGCGAGACGAGCCGGATCGGCCTCGTCGCCACCGGCTCGACCACCTTCAACGAACCGTTCAACCTCGCGCGACAGTTCAAGGCACTCGATGTCATGAGTCATGGACGGACCGGTTGGAACGCCGTCACCTCCAGCGGTGAGGATGTCGCGGCCAATTACGGCAAACGCCTGCCGTCCAGCCCCGAACGCTACGGGAGGGCGCATGAGACGGTCCACTTGGTGCAGGCCCTCTGGGGCAGCTGGGGAGAGACCGCATGGGTGCACGACAAGGTGACGGGCCGCTTCGCGGACGCCGAGAAAATCGCCCCGATAAATTTGGGCGGCGAGTTCGTCGCCTCGCGCGGGCCGCTGCACATTCCACCCTCCGAACAGGGGCAACCCGTTGTCTTCCACGCCGGAGGCACTGCGAACGCCCTCGAGTTCGCCGGCCGCTGGGCCAGTGCCGTCATCGGAGCTGCTTTCACGATCGACGATGCGCGTGCGCAGCGCGCCGCATTCCGCCTCGCCGCCGAACGGGCCGGGCGCAACCCGGACGAAATCAAGTTCTTCGCCGGCCTGATGACGACCATCGCAAGCGATAGGCGGGAGGGGCTTGATCGCCGGAACACGTTGAGCGGCCGAACATTCCCGCAGCGCGCGTCCTATCTCGGACGGATGCTCGGCCTGCGGCTCGACCCCGCACGGCTCGACCGGCCACTATCGCCGGAGCAGTTGTCCGCGGCGCGGCCGTCACCGGGCGACCCACGCTCGGTCCACGCACTGAAGATCGCGCGTGAAGGCTGGACCGTCCGCGACGTTCTGGCGCACGGTGTCATCGACTACCACCCCGTCATCGTCGGACCGGCCGCCGAAGCCGCCGACCACATGCAGGAATGGTTCGAGGCAGACGCTGTCGACGGCTTCTGGGTCTCGCCGGACATCTACGAGGACGGGGTCGACGCCTTCGTCGACGGCGTCGTGCCGATCCTCCAGGATCGCGGGCTGTTCCACCGCGAATACGACGGCGCTACTCTGCGCGGACATCTGGGCGCCCCAACCCAATACGGAGTCGATCCGCGCGTCACGCGGTGACTGAGATTGCAGATCATCTCGGTCGCTCCCTCAAGCGCCGGAGATCGGTGCGCGCGATGACCGGCCGGCTTGTGAAGCGGTCGCGGGTGCAGGTGTCCGCATAGCAGGCAGACGCAGCGATCTCGACCGAGCGTGAGCAGACTGCCGCCGGGCGTGTTGCGCAAAGGTATGCGAACCGCGAGATCGGCGCCCGTGTTTCACCCTTCGATGAGGTGGTGCCGGCGTGCGGACGGCGTCGAACCGGTGCCGTCCAGCGTCTTGGTTCCTGCTCGCCAGGCCGACATCAACGCGGCCAATAGTGTGCGCTTCAGCCAAGCTGCTTCGTCTCGATCGGCTCGGCGGGGCTGCAGCGCTTCGTCGAGCATTTCCAGGAAGCGCCGGCGATCGACGCCGAACTCGACGATGAGTTCCGCGCAGTCGGCGCCGCCGAAAGGGGCCCAGCCGATGGCGAATTCCACTATTCGCGCCGCGTCCGGATCGACCGCTGGCACGGAGCGGAGGAACTTCAGTTGGCGCAAGGATGAACGGACCCAGTACGAGCACGTGCTCTCATTCGAGCTCGTTTCCTCCGCTCGCTTGCGCTGCGGTTGGGTCGGTGACGTCGACGTCCCGGCATGCCGTGAATAGTTGCGGTGTCGGATTTGCGAATTCATGAGTTTTCCTGGAGAAGCCGGGTAGGCCTCGGGTGTGAGGGGGCAGTGATGCGGCCCCCCTACGCGGCACGGTCGAATGTCAAGGAGCGAGCCGCCCTGTTGTGCGACGTATCGTGGTCGGACGATGCGATCTCGAATATACTGACACAATTCGTCCAAATAGGAAAGGTGTCCTTGGCGCCGAACCGGCCGGTTTCGAACCGGCATGGCCATCGCCGGTTCCGATGTCGGCGTCCGTCCGGGGGTGGACGCCGCTACTCCCGCCTGCAAATAGGGGCCTCCGTCCGTGGTGGCCGCGCAGAGACCCGACCCGCAGCTGCGCTTGGGTCGGCCCGCGCGGGTTCCTGCGCGGCGGTCTGCGGGTCTGTGAAGATGCCGACGATGCCGGTCACGCAGATGTCCTGGTGTGAATCAATGCCGACTCGATCGAGTCAGCCGTGGGGATCACGCAGTGGTGGTTGTGCGCGTTCGATGAGTTCGGCGAGGCGGTCGATGAGTTCGTCGCGGGTGAGGAGGTTGTCGAGTGCGTTGTCCTGCCAGGCCAGCAGTAGGCCCCACATGCCGGTGAACAGCACTGTTGCGCTGATCTCGGCATCGATGGGATCGACCTCGGCGGTGGGGTCCGGTGAGGTGTGGTCGAGGTAGCTCCGGGTCAGCGCGACCGCGACCTGGCGGCCGCGCTGGGCCAGGTCGGGATTGTTGGCGGCTTCGACGGCGATGATCCGGCCGCGGCGTGGATCGTCGGTGATGAAGTCGATCCAGGATCCCAGCAGGGCGCGCAGCGCCTGCCCGCGGTTGGCCGCCGGAGCTACTGTCGCGGTGGTCAGCAGCGCGATACCGTCGCCGATGACCCGGTCGTAGACGGCGGCAACGAACTCCTCTTTGGTATCGAAGAGCTCGTAGAAGTGCCGTTCACTGATCCGGGTGGCGCGGCAGACGGAGCGCACCGTCACTTCCCGGGTTCCTCGGGTGCCCATGATCTCGATGCCGGCTTCGAGCAGCCGCTCGTGCCGGTCGCTGCGACGCTCGTCGGGGGTGCGACCATTCCATACCCGGCCGGTCGTGGCGCGTGCCGGTTCGGGCGCTGGGATTTCTCGACCTGTTGACACTTGATCGACGCTACCCCTATGTTGACAACACTCGTTGTAGACAACGCATGTTGTCGATAATGAAGGTGGTGCGACGATGCTCTGCTGTGTGGTGGCCGGGACGCTGATGGCTGTGGGCTACCGGATCCGAGTCTGGTTCACGCGCCGCGGCGCCGGTCCGATCCAGTTGTTCGCGCCTCCTGCCCGCCGGCCCGCGCCGGGGCAGACTGTGCCGGGGCCCTCGGTGCCGGCGACGGTCCGGATCTCGCGACGGCCACGGATACTCCGCTGGGCAGCGCTCGGAACCATCATGTATCCGGCCGGAATCGCAGGGCTCCTCGCGCTGGAGTGGGCACATACCGTCACCGCCGCAGCGGGCTGGGGGATTCGCACGGCAGCCCTGATCGCAGCGATGGGGGCGGTGCTGTGGGCAGTGCGCATCGGCGCCGCCACCGTGGTGGAACCGCTGAGTTCGTTGCGTGAACATCTCGGGTGCGCGTTGGTGGGGGTCGGGCTGGTGTGGTTCGTCCTCGGCATCATCGATATGCCTGTGCTGGGGCTGTTCCACCTGGGTCCCGGGGCGGCCGACCATGCTCACGCGCATTTCGCGAATACTGCGCATCATTCGACAACGTTGTGGGACTGGATCTTTCACGGAATCGGCCCGGTGCTCGTGGTTCTCGGATGGAGCGCGCTGCCTGTCCTGCCGCGATTCGCCGAGAAATATCCATCCGCCGGCACTCCGGTCGCTCCGGCTCCTGCGTTCTCGAAAGGCTGATCATGACCACCAACTCCCTCTCCCGCACCGGTTCGGCGCCCGCGGTCACCGAATCCAGTCCCGAAGACCTGGAAATCCTGCGGTACCTGCTCGATCTGGCTCTGCAACCGCTGGACCGCTTCGACGGCTTCACCCACGCCGAGCAAATGCTGCTCAGCGCCCTGCGCTACCAGCTCAACGGACTGTGCTGGGCGCTGACGCTGGCCCAGCGCACCCGCACCCCTGCCTTCACCGGATATCTGGCCGAGGCTCAGCGCAATGCGATCACCAAGATGTGCGACAAACGGGTTTGGAAGTACTGGTGGAAACAGGAGCTCATCGGCTACGGCCGGTGGAACCCCGACCCCATCGCCCACCACAATGTCATGTACTCCGCCTACCTCGGAGTCATGATCGGACTCTACGAAACCCTCAACGCCGATGCCATCTTCGACCAACCCGGATCACTGACGCTGCGCTGGAACGAACGACGCAGCTATCTCTACGACTTCGGCAGTCTCGCCGAAGCGATCCAACGCAATATGCTCGAACGCCCAGACAGTCCGCAATACCCGTGCGAGCCGCATCTGGTGTATCCGGTGTGCAACACCTATGCGCTCAACACCTTGCGCATGCACGACCGGCTGCACGGCAGCACCCTCACCGGCGACCTCGTGGACCGTGTCCGTGAAAGTTACGACCGCGACCGCTGGCGCCGCCCCGACGGCCGCTTCTACAGCGGCAGAACCCGCGCCGGCCGGATCGCCTTCTTACCCCCGATCCTCACCAACGACGCCTGGATGGCCTACTGGCTGCACTCACCCATGCCCGATATCGCCACACACACCTGGGACATGCTGCGCGAGCGGTTCATCACCCTGTCCGGCACCGAAGTCACGATCACCGGCGCCCCGGAGAAACGAATCGACCCCGGTAACTACAGCCTCGTCAACGGTGGCGGCCCCACCTACGCGATCCTCGCCAAGGCTGCCCGCGAACTCGGCGACGAAGACCTCGCCCACGCACTCCAGGAACTTCTCGCACGTCAGTTCCCCCTCGCACACGCCGGCGGTGCGGCCCGCCACACCGGTCTGTCCACCCTCGGCAACGTCCTCGCCGCGATGGCGCGCTTCGGCGGAGCCGGTGTCACCGCCGACCTGATCGACGGCAACCTGCCCCATGAATGGACAACCGGCCCCGTCCTCGCCGAAGCCGCCTACCCCGAGGTGCAGGTCGCACGTGCGGTCACCGACGGGCGGGGACTGGACCTGGTGCTCTACCCCGGGACCGGTGATCCGGTGAACACCGTCCTCGGAATAGGACGACTCGCCCCCGGCACCACCTACCGGGTAACCGGCAATCCGCTCGACCACATCACCGCCGAGGCCGACGGAAGCGCCCTGATCCCGGTTCGCCTGCACGGGCGAACCGAAATCCGCCTCCACCCGGTGTAATCCACACGCCGAGACGTTCGGTCGCAGCTCAGCGCTGCGGGGCTGTGGATTTTTTAAACGGCTCTGCCCCACTTTCGGTGGTGCCTGGCGGGTTTTCAGGCCAGGAGGATGCGGTGGCGGAGCAGCCGGAATTCGGCGCGGCCATACATTTGTCGTTTGATCAGTTCAGTTTTCGTGTTCACGCCTTCGATCGGGCCGTTGCTGTAGGGCAGGCAGAGTCCGGCCAGGACCGCGTGGTAGTCGCGGTCGATCCGCGCAGGAACGGGCCGAGTTCGGGTAGCGCCGCAGTGCGGCACTGGTCATCCAGTCGTCGAGATCACGGCCGCGGTGTTCGGTGACGATGCGGGCGAACCTGCTCACCAGCTCCGCGAGTGCCCGTCGAGATACGCGACGGGCACCCCGTGGCGGGTGGTTCACCAGCCGAAAGTTGAGAACTGGTGGCGGTCGGCGATGTGGTGCAGTGCGTCTCGGCAGTAGGGGATCATCCGGCCCGGGAGCGCATCGCGGGGGAACCAGGCCAGGTCGTCGCATTTGTCCGGCTCCAGGTTCGCCGGCTCACCCTCCCACTGCTCGACCCGAAAGAAGAAAGCCACCCGACCACCGGAGGCGGAATTATGCATGACATGGGCGAAACCGACGGCGGCAGGGTCGATCGTCACCCCGATCTCCTCCTGCGCCTCCCGCACCAGCGCAGCCACGACCGACTCACCGGCTTCCAAGTGTCCCGACGGTAAGTGATAGGCACCGTCCTCGTATCCTGTGTTCGCCCGCCGACCGAACAGCACACGCCCCTGACCGTCGGTGAGCACAAGGTGGACGTCACCGATCACCTTGTGCCGTTGGTCCCTTGCAACCGTCATTGTCGACCCCAATCTTTCTGGCACGCGCACCCCGACCCGAGCGACGCGATCAACAACCTAATCCCCGCTCCGTGCAAACATATGCGGCCAACGCATATCGTCCGGACCGGTACGGCTCCCGTCGGCCCACACTTCGCGGTTATCGAAGATTCGGCAATCTCGGATCGGTGGGTGCTGGCGTAGCGCCCGGCCGGCGCGCCGGCCGGTGAGGTACGAGTAAGGCCGCTGCGGGGTAGAGCCGAAAAGCCGTGACCCTCATCTGGCTGGTTGGCGGCGTCGGGTGGCGCGGATATCCGCGGTCCCCATCTGGTCCCCAACTCCGGGTGGTCGGATGACCAAGAAACCCCTCCTGCGCTGGTCAGGAGGGGTTTTCTCTGGTCGGGCTGACAGGATTTGAACCTGCGACCACTTGACCCCCAGTCAAGTGCGCTACCAAACTGCGCCACAGCCCGTTGCACCCTGTTGGGGTGCTCGATGAGATTACCTCAGAGAGGTTCGGGAGAGCTAATCGGCTGGTCAAAGCTGTTTTGAGGTGTGGGGGCGTTGTCAGGGGGCGGGGGAGCCGTTAGGGTTGGCGCGTCGAATCGGGGTGGGAATCGGACTCGACAGGATGGGGCAGAGCGATGCAATCAACAGCACAACGCCCTCGGAGGACTTCCCGGATAGCCGGTGCGATCGTGGGGGCCGCCGCGGTTTTCGCGGTGGCCGGGTCGCCGGCACTGGTCGTGCCCGCCGGCGCGGAGCCCGCGGTTCCGCCTGGGCCGGTCGTGGCATTGAACGACTATTGCGAGGAGCAGGGCGCGGTCGCGTACCTGGAGGATGGGCGGACCGTCTATTGCACGCAGGTCGCGCAGACCGATGCGTTCGTCTGGTCGTATTCGCGACAGCCGATGCCGCGCGACCCCAATACCCGCGAATACAGCTGTGATGGAGATGGGTGCCGTTACGCCGACGGGTCGGAGGTGCCCGGGTATCAGCGGTGCGGGATTCTGTGTGGGGAGCCGCCGACCTCGGGTGACGTGCAGAGTGGGTTGGCCGAATGCTTCGACTCCGGTACGCCGTTCGAAGAGTGCGAAGGGCGTATGCCCGGCTGAGGGAGCGGGAGTAGAGGCTGAGGGCGCCGAGGTTTCGCCGATCACGTAGAGCTGGAACGACAGCTTGCTGCCGAGTTCCGTGGCGCGGGCCGCGAAACGCGACCCGCGCGGTTCGTCGGAAGTATCTGGGAGGGCCCTGGTGTCTCTGTCGTGCAGCGCGTCGAGGCGGGGCCTTCGGCGAGCTCGATCTGGGTTCGGTCGACCTCGTGAACCAGGTCGGCCGAGGCGACGCGTGTGGTCATCGCCTTGCGGCCCACCACTGAAACCCACGCGTATACGGCGCCGGGCACGGTGTGCACCGCGGTGTCGACGACGATTCCTCGCAAGGTTGCGCCGACATCGTCCTGAGCTTCCAGGTACCGGGACTGCCGCGGCGCGCCACGGCGTCGGCTTCGCCGCGAAGCGGGGCCGGTGGGGGTAGGGGTCAGTTCCGCCGGGAGAGGTCGCGTAGGACGCGATCGTGCGTGATCCAGGGCTCCGGTTCCGGTGGGGTGATCTGTGGCGTCCGGTACGGTTCCCGCTTTGTGCTGTGGCGGGCGGTGCGCCGATGCGGGTGGAGCGCGGTCAGTGCGCTGACCACTGTCGAGCGGACCGGCAGCCGGGCGGTGCGTGGGTCGGCGGCGGCGATGCGGGCGATGCGCGGGTCCGGGGCCACCAGGCAGATCGCGACGCCGTTTTCCCGGTAGGTGTGCGCGTCCTCGGCGAGGGTGGCGAGGGTGCGCAGGGAGAGGAAATCGAGGCGCGTGGTGTCCACGATCAGGGCGCCGGATTCCGCCGCGGCCGCGTCCACGGCCTTGCGGACCTCCCGGCGCCAGAGCGGCAGGGTGAAGGCGTCGGCTTCACCGCGGGCCGCCAGCACGACGATATCGCCGCGGCGGCGGAGGCGGAACGCCAGCTGCTGGTCGGGGGACCTGCGGCCGGACGGTGCCGAGTGGCTCGGCGCGGACGAGGAGAACCTGGAATGTGAATTCATATAGCACCCGAATCGACTCAGGGATGCGCTACGGCATCGCGGTCACACCGACCCTGCAGTCTCAAGGTGAATCCGTGACTCCGTTTCATCGTAGCCCAGAAGACGCGGGGTGGGCGGTGCCTACGGGGGCACCGGCCCATCCACGCCGGCCGCGCCGGGGCGGAATCTTTCCTACGCCGGGCGCGCGTTTGCCCGGTCCGCTCGCGGGTAGGCCGTCGGCCGACGGCAGCGAGCCGTCGCCGGGTTTCCACCGGCAGCGAGTGTCCAGGAGGTATCGGGACATGGGATTCGAACAGGAAACCGGCCAGGTCACCGGCACGAAGGACAAGGATTACAACCTCCTCTGGTTCGCCGAGACCTCGTTGAGCAACGCCCTGCGCATGGAGGTGTACAGCCGCGACGCCGAACGCGCGGGCGACGCCGAACTCGCCGAGTTCTTCCGGCGGGCGCAGGGTGAAAGCCGCAAGGGCGCCGAGCAGGCCAAGGCGCTGCTCGCGCAACGTCTCGGCTGATATGCCCGGCGCAGCAGGTCCGTAATTTCGAGAAGGGAGCACACAGATGAGTCAGATCAGCCCCATCCAGGTACAGAAGTACCTCTCCGGTATCGACTACCCCTGCGATCGCGACGGCTTGGTCGCCGCGGCCGAGAACAACGGCGCCGACGCGGAGGTCATCCACGCGCTGGAGGCGCTGCCCGACCGGAAGTTCGACGGTCCGAACGCGGTGAGCCAGGCAATCTTCTGAGTAGCGGCGAGACCGGCCGGGCGGCCCGAGGGGCAGCCGGGCCGGTCTCGTGGCGGTACGACCGATTCACGGCGGCCGGGACGTTTCGGCTCCGCGATCCGGGATATCCGGCCCGCGTGAAGAAAAATATATTTGTACCGGCTCTCACCGATACCCAGCGCGGTGAAATCGGGACTGTAGATATTCCCGGTGGGATTTCTGTGCACGGACTGCTCGATTACGATTCGCTGATCTCTGCGGAAGAACTGGACTTCGACGAACTGCTGGAACGCGCCCGTGCGGAATTACGGTCCTTCGATGGCCCGGTGGACGCTGTCATCGCGCATTGGGATTTTCCCACCAGCGTGATCGTGCCGATTCTCGCGCAGGAATTCGGATTGCCCGCGCCGAGCCTGGAAAGTGTCCTGAAGAACGAGCACAAATATTGGAGCCGGGTGTTGCAGCGTGAGGTCGTGCCCGACTGTGTGCCGAAATTCTGTGCCTTCGACCCGTTCGACGACGACGCGCTCGATCGGATCGATATACCGTTCCCGTTCTGGGTGAAACCGATCAAATCGCACTCCTCGCAACTCGGCTTCGAGGTGCCGGATGCGGGAGTTTTCGCCGAGGCCGTGGAACGGATCCGCGCGGAGATCGGCCGGATCGCCGACCCGTTCGATCAGGCGCTCGCCCGGGTGGACGTACCGGAGGATATCCGGATGGCCGGCGGGCGGACCTGCCTGGCGGAGGAAATCGTCACCGGCACCCAGGCCGCACCCGAGGGTTCGATGTTCCGGGGTGACTACCACGTGCACGGCGTTTTCGATATGCGCAAGGACGCCGACGGCCGCAGCTTCACCCATCTCGACTACCCGGCCCGCACCGTGCCGCCGGATGTGCAGCAGCGCATGATCGAGGTGACCGAGCGCTATCTGCGGCATACCGGTTTCGACAACGGCTGCTTCAACTCCGAGTTCATGTGGGACGCGGGGACGGGGAAATTATCGCTGATCGAGGTCAACACCCGGATCTCCCAATCGCACAGCGACCTGTTCGCGAAGGTCGACGGCAGCTCCAATCACCGGGTCGCCATCGATGTGGCCTTGGGGACGCCGCCCCGGATGCCGCACCGCAAGGGTGAATTCGCTGTCGCGGCACAATGTCTGGTGCCCCGTTACGAGGACGGGATCGTCACCCGGGTGCCGAGCGACGCGGAAATCGCCGCGCTACAGCGCCGCTTCCCCGGAACGGTCGTGAAACTCGATGTGCAGGTAGGGGAGAAGCTGTCGGAACTCCCGAATCAGGACGCCTACCGCTACAAACTCGCCACTCTCTATATCGGTGCCGGTGACGCCGACATGCTCGAGCAGCGATACCGCGATGCGATCGAGGCGCTGCCGTTCGAATTCGAGGAGGTCCACTGAGGTTGCGTACCGTCGAAACCTTTCCCTACCAGGTGCTCGACACCGAGAACATTTTCATCCCGATGCGCGACGGCGCCCGGCTCGCGGCCCGCATCTGGCGGCCGCGCACCGACGAGCCGATGCCCGCGGTGCTGGAGTACATCCCGTACCGGAAGCGGGATCTGACCCGCGCCCGCGATGCGCTCAACCACCCGTATCTGGCGGGTCACGGCTATGTGAGTGTGCGCGTCGACCTGCGCGGCAGCGGTGATTCCGACGGGGTGCTGACCGACGAATACCTGCCCGTCGAACACGACGACGCCTGCGACGTGATCGAATGGCTGGCCGAACAACCGTGGTGCGACGGCAACGTCGGGATGATGGGTATCTCGTGGGGCGGCTTCAACAGTCTGCAGGTGGCGGCGCGGCGGCCGCCGGCCCTCAAGGCGATCGTGAGTGCCTCGGCGACCGAGGACCTGTACGTGGACAATATGCACTACATGGGCGGCTGTCTGCTCTCGGACAACCTGTCCGAGGCGACGGTGATGTTCGCGTTCAACAGCCTGCCACCGGATCCGGCGGTCGTCGGCGACCGCTGGCGGGAGATGTGGCACGAGCGGCTGGCCGGCAGCGGTTTGTGGATCGAGCGCTGGCTCGAACACCAGCGTCGCGACGACTATTGGAAACGCGCGTCGGTGAACGAGGACTACCGCGCGGTGCAGTGCCCGGTGCTGGCCGTCGGCGGCTGGGCCGATGGCTACACCAATGCGATCTTCCGGTTGCTCGAACATCTCGAGGTGCCGCGGCGCGGACTGATCGGGCCGTGGGGGCACAAGTACCCGCATCTGGGTGTGCCCGGGCCGGCGATCGGCTTCCTGCAGGAAATGGTGCGCTGGTGGGATCACTGGCTCAAGGGCCACGACACCGGGGTGATGGACGAGCCGATGCTGCGGGCGTGGATGCAGGACAGCGTCTCACCGCACCCCTCCTACGCGGACCGGCCCGGCCGCTGGGTGGGGGAACCGAGCTGGCCGTCACCGAATCTGTCGCCGCGCCGCTTCACTCTCACCCGGTACGCCTTGGCGGAGGATCCGGTCGATCCCGAGGAGCGGCCGCTGCATGTGCAGTCACCGCTGAGTGTGGGCATGTTCGCCGGGAAATGGGCCTCGTACGCGGCGACCCCGGACCTGCCGTCCGACCAGCGGGAAGAAGACGGCGGTTCGCTGGTATTCGAAACCGAACCCTTGGCCGACACCTGCGAAGTGCTGGGTATCCCCACCCTGGATCTGACGGTATCGGCCGACCGGCCGAACGCGATGGTGGCGGCCCGCCTCTCGGATGTGGCGCCCAACGGTGAGGCCACCCGCGTCACCTACGGATTGCTCAACCTCACCCACCGCGACGGCAGCGCGGCGCCGGAGCCACTGGAACCGGGTCGCGAGTACCGGGTGCGGGTACCGCTGAACGGGTTGGCGCATTCGTTCCCGCCCGGCCACCGCATCCGGTTGTCGATCTCCTCCTCGTACTGGCCGCTGGCCTGGCCGTCGCCGGAACCGGCGATGGTGACGATCACCGCGGGGCAGAGCACGCTGACCATCCCGCACCGGGTGCCGCGCGACGAGGACCGGCAACTGCGGGACTTCGGGCCGCCGGAGGGTGCTCCCGAGGCGCCGTCCACGCTGCTGCAGCCCGGCCGGCATCACTGGAAGGTCGAACGTGATCTGGCGTCCGGGGTCTCGACCCTGGAGATCGAAAACGATCAGGGCACGTTCCGGCTCGACGACACCGGCACCGTCGTCCGCCGGGCCACCACCGAATGGTTCAGCTTCCGCGGGAACGACCCGGCATCGGTATGGGGCGAGACCCGCACGGTGCGCCGCATCGAACGCGAGGACTGGCGGACCGAGGTCGCCACCCACACCATCCTGCGATGCACCGCCGGCGAATTCATCGTCGACGCCGAACTGGACGCCTACGAATTGGACGATCCCGCCGCCGATCCCCGGACCGCTCAGAAGCGGGTGTATTCGGAGAGCTGGCATCGGCGAATCCCCCGCGACCTGGTATAGCGGGGGTCAGACCGAGTGGGGGTAGGTTTCGCCGGGTTCGTCGGGCCCGCGGTGCGACAGGAGATCCAGCGGTGTCAGCGCGCTGGTCTCGTCGATATGCAGGAGGGCGTCGAACCGGTCGGCGGGGCGGGAGTGGAAGTAGTGGCTCCGGCGCTCGTTGTCCGGCCGGTAGACCACCCCGATGGCCCGCTCCAGCAACGGGGCGGCGAGCGCGGGGATCGGGTCCCGGTCCAAGCGCAGCAGCAGCCTGTCGTCCCCGGTGCGGTGCAGCAGGTTCTCCACACTTCCCGGTTGCGACGGCCGCACCCGTTTCACGCGGGGCGGGCCGTCCCAGCCGTCGGCGGCCAGCACGGTGCCGGTATGGGTGGTGAAGCCGATGAGCCGGGACTCGCCCGGGCATTTCTGGCGCACCAGCTGGCCCAGAGTCAGCTCCCCGGCGGCCCCGAGTTCGGTGGCCCGCGCGTCCCCGATATGCGAATTATGAGCCCACACCACGATTTTCGCTTCCGGATCGGAGTGGGCGCGCAGGTGTTCACGCAACGCGGTGAGGGTGGCGAACATATGCTCGTCCCGCAGGTTCCACGAGGTGACCCGGGAACCGAACATCGCCCGGTAATACTCTTCCGCGGCGGCCACCAGCCGGGCGTTCTGCTCGGCGTAGAACAGTGCGCCGGGGTCGCCGTGCCCGTCGGCACGCAGGTTCCGCACACCCATCCGCTGCAACTCCACGAGTTGCGCGACGACTTCGTCCGCGCAGTCCTCGCCGGCGCCGAACGCGGCCGCGTAACCGTAGTGCTGTTCATCGGTGTGCTGGTCGAAGCAGGCGTAGCGGGCGCGGGCGCGCCGCGCCGCGGCCGGGTCCACGCGTTCGAGATAGCCGACGACCTCCGCGGCCGAGCGGCGCAGGCTGTACAGGTCGAGCCCGTAGAAGCCGGCGGCTCGCGCCGGCTCGCGCCGGTTGTGTTCGCGCAGCCACTCCGCGAAATCGCGGACCACGGTATTGCGCCACATCCACATCGGGAACCGCTGGAAGCCGCGCAGCGCGGTTTCCGCATCGCCGTCGTCCCCGCCGCCGCCGATATACCGGTTCACGCGGTGGGCGTCGGGCCAGTCGGCTTCCACGGCCACCGCGCGGAAACCGGCGCGTTCGATCAGCGTGCGGGTCATCCGGGCCCGGGCCGCGTAGAACTCGGCGGTCCCGTGTGTGGCCTCGCCGATCAGCACGTAGCGGGCATCGCCCACCAGGTCCAGCAACGCCTCGTCGGACGGTACGTCCCCGGCGAGCGGGGTCGCGGCGGCCCGGACCGCGGCCTCCGGTCCGGTCGCCGCCGGGAAACCGTCCTCGGTCCGGGTTCCCGTGTCCGCGGCGAGCAGCTCGCGGACCTCCTCGTCGGAGGTCTGGGTGAAATCGCGGTACGCGCTGCCGACCCCGGCGAACGCGGTGGGAGTATGCGCGCAGACCATATCGTCGACCCGGCCGCGGAGCCCGGCACAGGTATGTTCCGGCGCGACGGGCACCGCGACGACCACCCGGGCCGGATGCATGCGGTACACGGTGCGGATCGCGGCGTCCATGCTCGCGCCGGTCGCCAGGCCGTCGTCCACCAGGATCACCGTCCGGCCCGTGACATCGATCAACTGCCGGTCACCCCGGTAGACCTGTTCCCGCCGGCGCAGTTCGCGGTTTTCCGCCCGGGCGATCCGCTCCAGGAGATCGGGGCCGACCTGTTCCGCGGCCAGGACGTCGGGATTGGTGACCAGGACGCCACCGCTGGCGATCGCGCCCAGAGCCAGTTCCGGGTTCCCGGGCGAACCGAGTTTGCGCACGACCAGGACATCCAACGGCGCCCCGAGGGCCTGCGCCACCTCGTAGGCCACCGGCACGCCACCGCGCGGCAGCGCCAGCACCACCGGGTCGGAGTCGCGGAACCGGTCGAGGAGCCGGCCCAAGGCCCGGCCGGCATCGTGACGGTCGAGGAACGCGCTACTCGCCATGGGGTCGCGCTACCCGGCCCGGTTCCGGTCAAACAGGCCGCACCTCCGATGCCCTGGCCCGGGGGTGAACGCGGTGTTCGCGTTTCCGGTTCCGGGCGTCCGGCGCAGTATCGGGGTTCTCGAGTTGTATCGCAGCGCGCCCGGCGGGGTCGAGGCACCGGCCCGGCAATCGGCCCGCGCGTGCGCGGCGGCCGTCGGATACGCGTTGCGCAGTGCTCGGGAAGCGCGCGTCGGTGCCGCGGGAGGCTGGAAAATGCCTTGGAGCAGGCGCTGCCACCGGGCGGCGGCGGTGTGGAAGAGTTCTCCCGGGCGGTGATTTTCACCCGTATCGATTAGCCGCCGAGTGGCCCGGTCGCCGCGGCGGTGTCAATTGCCGACGCGGGCGCCATCGGGGCTTGCCGGCTCGATGCTGCGGTGCAGGGTGAGCAGGATGTGATCGAGGCGGGTGCGCAATCGGACCTCGTCGTCGGCGAGACCCGGTAACTCGGCGACCAGTCGTTCGGCGACCCGGCGCAGCTTGATGTTGGTTTCCTGGGAGCGCCAGCGCAGCACATGAAAGGCCTGGTCGGCGTTGATTCCGTAGGCCAGCATGAGGGCGCCCTTGGCCTGTTCGATCACCATCCGGGCATCCAGCACCTGCGGCAGTGTGTCGTCCAGCGCCTCGCGGCGGAATTCGTCGGCGGCGGCGGACAGGTCGATATAGAAGCCCTCGGTGCCGATCGGCTCACCGCTGTCGTCGAGCATCGGCTCGGAGACGACCAGGACTTCGCGCACCCGGCCCGCCGTATCGATGATCCGGTGGCGGCTGGAGAACGGGCCCCCGTCCTCGACGGAGGAAATCATGGCCTCGAGCCGATCGCGGTCGTCCGGGTGTTTATGTGACAACAGCAGCTCGGTGGTGGGCCGGACGTCCGGGGAATGCCCGTGGATCCGGGCCACCTCCGGTGACCACTCCCAGCTCCGGGTGGCGAAATGATAACGGAACCGGCCCACCTCCAGGGGGTCGCCGGCGCCGACTACGCGCTCGACGAGTTCGACTTCGGATTTCGGCAGCGCGTCCCGCTCGTTCATGAGCACGATTATTCCCCGCCGGTCCAGCGGGCGGGCGGCGGCCGCCCACACGGCTGATCCGGCGCCCGGTCGAGCGGTGGGCGGAGGTGGCGCGAGGGCTAATCCATGCCGCTGTGCTCCTCCGGCGTGGATTCGTCGGATTCGATCGTTTCGCCGACGGGATGTTCGTCGGCATGTGTGGGCTCGGTGTGTTCGCCGGCGAAATCGGGTTCGTCCACCGCGCTCGCGCGGGTGCGGGGGTCGGGGTCCGGAGTGCTCATGCGGGGCGGGTACCCGGCCGGACGGTGCCGACGCACGGGCGTGGCTGTTTATCCCGCCCGGATGCGGGAAGCCGCCGACCGGAGCCGCGTCCCTTGCGGCGCGTATCGCCGGTTCGTCATCGAGGAGGACACACTGTGGACCGAACACCGGAACAGAATTCCGTGACGCCCGCCGCGTCGGATGCGGCGCAGCGGCCGCTCGGCGCGGGCCGCGACGGTGCCGACGACAAACAACGACAGCTCGACCCGCTGCGGCAGGACCGGGAAAGCGGCTACCTCACCACCCAGCAGGGGGTGCGGGTGGACCACACCGACGATGCCCTGACCGTCGGTGAGCGGGGGCCGACGCTGCTGGAAGACTTCCATGCGCGCGAGAAGATCACCCATTTCGACCACGAACGTATTCCGGAACGGGTGGTGCATGCCCGTGGTGCGGGTGCCTACGGGTATTTCCGGCCGTACGACAATTCGCTGGCCGAATACACCGTCGCGAAATTCCTGACGGATCCGACGACCCGCACCCCTGTTTTCGTCCGGTTCTCGACCGTCGCCGGTTCGCGTGGTTCGGCCGATACGGTCCGTGATGTCCGCGGGTTCGCCACCAAGTTCTACACCGAGCAGGGAAATTACGATCTGGTCGGCAACAATTTTCCGGTGTTCTTCATCCAGGACGGTATCAAGTTCCCGGATTTCGTGCACGCCGTGAAACCGGAGCCGCACAACGAGATCCCGCAGGCGCAATCGGCGCACGACACCCTCTGGGATTTCGTGGCCGAACAGCCGGAGACCCTGCACGCGATCATGTGGTTGATGTCGGACCGTGCCCTGCCGCGTAGTTACCGGATGATGCAGGGATTCGGGGTGCATACGTTCCGGTTCGTGAACGCCGAGGGGCGCGGGACCTTCGTGAAATTCCACTGGAAGCCCGCCCTGGGCACGCATTCCCTGGTGTGGGACGAATGCCAGCAGGTCGCGGGACGCGACCCGGACTACAACCGCCGGGATCTCTGGGACAGTATCGAGGCCGGTGACTTCCCGCGCTGGGAACTGGGTGTGCAACTGGTTCCGGAGGAACAGGAATTCGATTTCGATTTCGACCTGCTCGATTCCACGAAGATCATCCCGGAGGAGCAGGTGCCGGTGCGCCCGGTCGGCGAACTGGTGCTCGACCGCAATCCGGATAATTTCTTCGCCGAAACGGAGCAGGTCGCATTCCATACGGCCAATGTGGTGCCGGGTATCGATTTCACGAACGATCCGCTGTTGCAGTTGCGGAACTTCTCCTACCTGGACACCCAGCTGATCCGCCTCGGCGGCCCGAACTTCGCGCATCTGCCGGTGAACCGGCCGCTGGCCGATGTGCGGACGCATCAGCAGGACGGGTACAGCCGGCACGATATCCCGCACGGCCAGGCCTTCTACACCAAGAACACGATCGGCGGCGGCTGCCCCGCGCTGGCCGACGAGGGCGTGTTCCGCCACTACACCCGCCGGGTGGAGGGCGATACGATTCGCGTCCGCAGCGAAAGTTTCAAGGAGTACTACCGGCAGCCGCGCATGTTCTGGCGGAGTATGACTCCGCCGGAGGCCGAGCACATCGTCTCCGCGTTCGCGTTCGAACTGGGTAAATGCCGGCGGGTGGAGATCCGGACCCGGGTACTCGACCAGCTGGTCCGGGTCGACCCCGATCTCTCGGAGAAGGTCGCGGCACAGCTCGGGCTCCCGGCCCCCGCGGGCGGTACGGTCGAGGACGTGCCGGTATCGCCCGCGCTCTCGCAGCTGAAGGATCCGCCGCCGACCATCGCCACCCGCAAGATCGCCGTCCTGGCGGCCGACGGGGTGGATGTCGCGGGCGTGGACCGGTTGCGCACTGCCCTGCGGGACCGCGGCGCCGAGACCGAGGTACTGGCCGAGCACGGCGGCGAACTGCGCGGCGCCGGCGACGGCACGCTGGCGGTGGACCGGACCTTGGCGACGATGGCCTCGGTGCTCTACGACGCCGTGGTCGTCGCCGGTGGGGACGACGCCGCGCAGGCACTGGCCGCGGCGGGTCCGGCGGTGCATTTCGTCACCGAGGCGTACAAGCACGTCAAGCCCGTGGCGGCGCTCGGTGCCGGTGCGGACGTGTTGCGGGCCGGCGGTATCGCTGTGCCGGGCGAGCCGGACACCGCGGTCGACGGTGTGATCGTGGCCGGCGATACGGTGTCCGACGGTTTCGTCGAATCCTTCGCCGGCGTGCTCGCGGGACATCGCGTCTGGGAGCGGGATACGACGGCCGTACCCGCCTGATAGCGCAACAGCGGGCCCCCGGTGGACTCGGCCGAGTCCACCGGGGGCCTTGCTCGTTCCCCGCGATCCGGACCGCTGTTTCCAGCGGGCAATATGGCAGAGCCGCGTCGTTCCGGCCCGCCGCTACCGTCGGCCGTGCCGTTGCCCGATCGCCACTACCTCGAGCCGTCTCGTTGTTGTCTGCCCGTGCCGATGCCCACTACGCGAAAACCGCTGGCGCCCAGGCTCGTCTCGTCGAGGAGGTTACGGGTGTCCACCACGACCGCCTGCTCGGCCGCGGCCGCCAGCCGCGCCCAGTCGAGCGCACGGAATTCGGGCCATTCGGTGAGGATCACCAGGGCGGCGGCCTCTTTCGCCACCAGGTAGGGGTTGTCGACTACGTGGACCGGATCCAGGCCCGGCGTGCCCGCGGGGACGCACGGGTCGTAGGCAGTGACCGTGACCCCGTGCCAGCAGAGCTGCCGGGCGACCGTCACCGCGGGGGAGTCGCGCAGGTCTCCGGTGCCGGCCTTGAACGCCAGGCCCAGCACCCCTATCCGGGTGCCGGTGAGGCAGCCGTCGGCAGCGCCGGTGACCGCGCGCCGGATCTTGCGCATGACCATGGCCTGCTGGCGGTCGTTGGCCCGCACCGCGTCGCGAACGAGGGCGAAATCCACGCCCTCGGCTTCCGCGGCGCGTAGTAGCGCATGGGTGTCCTTGGGCAGGCAGGAACCGCCCCAGCCGGGGCCGGGGGCGAGGAAATCGGGGCCGATGCGGTTGTCCATGCCCATCGTGCCGGTGACCTGCGTGATATCGGCCCCGACGCGTTCGCACAGGTCGGCCATGGTGTTGACGAAGGAGAGTTTCACCGCGAGGAAGGCGTTGCTGGCGTACTTCGCGAGTTCGGCGCTGGCGGTATCGCAGCGTATGACGGTGGCGCCGGTGCCCGCATAGAGGCCGGCCACCCGATCGGCGGCCTCGGTGGCGGCGTCGCCGGCGCCGACGAGGATCCGGTCCGGATGCAGGAAGTCGTGCACGGCGTGGCCCTCCCGGAGGAATTCGGGGTTGCTCACCACGGGCCGGCCGGCGAGTGCGGGGGAGCCGGCGAGCCGGGCCGCGGTACCCACCGGCACGGTGGATTTGGTGACCAGGGTGCAGTCGGGCCGCAACACGGTGGACAGGGTCTGCAACGCCCGGTCGACCACCGCGAGATCGGCCTCGCCGCCGTCGCCCATAGGCGTGGGCAGGCACAGCAACACCACTTCGGCGTCGGTGAGTGATCCCGGATCCGCGGTGAAGGTGAGCCGATCCTCGGCCAAGCCCTCGGCGACCAGTTCCGGCAGGTCCGGCTCGACGATCGAGATCGTGCCGGCCCGCAGCTGTGCGACCTTCGCGGCGTCGTTGTCCACACAGGTCACGTGATGGCCCAGGTGGGCCAGGCAGGCGGCGCTGGTGAGCCCGACATATCCGGCGCCGACGATTCCCACGCGATTACCCATGGTGGGCCCCCTTTCCGATGACTTCGGACGCGGCGGTGAGTACATGTTCGGGCCCCAGTTGCAGCAGCCCCGGATCCGGTTGCGGCCCAAGGGGATCGCCGGTCGTCCCGGCCCACAGCGCGATATGGTGGCGCGCACCGGCGGGTGGACCCCAGGTACGCGGGGGTGTGGGGCCGAACAGCAGGACCGAGGGTGTGCCGTAGGCCGTCGCGAGATGCCCGACACCGGTGTCGCCGCAGACGACCAGGGCCGCCGCGGCGACCAGCGCGGCGAGTCCGGCGAGATCGGTGCGTCCGGCGAAGACCGCCGACGGGGCGAGCCCGGCCTGCGCGGCCACGGAATTCGCCAGTGGCAGTTCCGCCCGCGAGCCGGTGATCACCACCGGCCGGCCGTCGGCGGCCAGCTCGCGGGCCACCCGGGCGAAACGTTCGGCGGGCCAGCGCCGCGCGGGGGCGGCCGCGCCGGGGTGTACGACGACCGCGCCCGGCACCGGCGCGGGGACCGGTGGGGGCGGGAGCAGCAGCGCGGTGCGGTCGGCCGTGAGCCCGTGGTATTCCAGCAGCCGGCACCAGCGATCTACCTCGTGCAGATCCGCGCGCCATTCGGGGCCGGGATGATCCGGGAAGTCCGGGTGGCGGTGGGTGAACAGGGTATCCGGCCGGGTCGCCAGCAGATCACGGATGCTCTCCGGGCCCTTGCCGTGCAGGTTGACGGCCAGTTCCGGGGGGTGGCCCGGCGGGCGCAGGTCACCCAGTCCGGCGGTCGGGAGCAACTCGTCGACCGCGTCGATCGACTCCACGAGCCCCCGCAGCGGCTCGGGGGCGGCGAGTACCAGCCGCCGGTCCGGGTAGGCGGCGCGCAACGCCCGTAGAGCGGGCACCGCGGTCAGCAGATCGCCGAGCCCGAGTGCCCGCAGGACGAGTACCGATCCGCTCAGGGCCACGACCCCTCTTCGGAGGTGCAGACGACGAGTTCGCGGACCTCGCAGCCCGGCGGCTGGGTCAGCGCGAACAGCACCGACTGCGCGACATCCTCGGGCCGGTTGAGTTTCGCGTCGGGCGGCGGTTTGTACTGTTCGGTGCGGCCGTCGAAGAACGCGGTGTGCATACCGCCGGGGATCAGCAGCGTCACCCCGACCTCACCCGCGGTCTCGGCGGCCAGCGCGCGGGTGAAGCCGACCACGCCGAATTTCGAGGCGCAATACGCGGTCGCGTCGCTCACCGCTTTGATCCCCAGAGTGGAGGCACAGGTGACCACGGTGCCCCGGTGCGCGCGCAGCGACGGGAGCGCGGCGCGGATCACCGCGACCGTGCCGAGCAGATTCACCTGGACCACCCGCTCCCAGTCCTTGGTGGCGACCTGGTCGAGCGGACCGCAGGCGTCGGTACCGGCGGCGGTGAACACGCCGTCGATCCGGCCGTCCGCGCGGTCGGCCAATTCCTGTACCGCGTTCTCCGCGGCGGCGGTATCGGCGAGATCGGCCCGGACGAAATCGACGGTCGTCGCCGGCTGGTCCCGGTCGATCACCAGGGGGCGGCCGCCGTGTTCGAGGACTGCGGCGGTGACCGCCGCGCCCAGTCCGGACGCGCCGCCGGTGATCAGGATATTGCCCAGGGTTCGCATCGCTCTCCTTCGTGGTCGGATCAGCCGCGGAACCGGCTGACCAGCTGGGTCGTCGAATAGCCGCGGACAGTGGGGATCAGCGCGATCTCGCCGCCGTGCCGGCGCACGACCTCGGCCTCGGGCAGGTCCGCCTCGGCGTAATCACCGCCCTTGACCCAGATATCGGGCCGCAGCCGGTCCAGCAGTGCGCTGGGCGCGGATTCGTCGAAGATCGCGACGGCGTCCACCGAGGACAGTTCCAGCAGCAGCCGCGCGCGGTCGCGGGCGGCGACGATCGGGCGCTGCGGGCCCTTGAGCCGGCGCACCGAATCGTCGGAGTTCAGGCAGACGATCAACGCGTCACCCATGGCCCGCGCCTGGCGCAGCAGGCTCACATGGCCGGGGTGCAGCAGGTCGAAACAGCCGCCGGTGGCGACGAGCCTGCCACCCCGGTCGCGGACCGCGGCCGCCACATCGAACGCCGACCCGCCGATATCCGTACCGCCGGTGGCACCGGCGGTGGGACCCTCGCAGGTCGACAGGGCGGCCGCCGCTCCGGTGGAGACGAATCGGGCCGCTGTCTCCACGGCATGGGTCACCGCCTCGGCCACGGTCGCCCCGTCCAGCAGGGCCGCGGCGGCGGCGGAGGCGAACCGGTCGCCCGCCCCGCAGGTATCGGGGACGATCCGGTCGGCGCTGCGGATCGCCGCGGGCACCGGGATCGTCGCCAGCCGTTTACCGTTGGCCAGTACGGCTCCCGTGGCGCCGAGCGTGACGGCGACGGAATCGGCGGACCATTCGTCGCGCAGTACCTTCGCCAATTCGTCGGGTTCGGCGTAGCCGGGCGCGAACTGCCGCGCCTCGCCGAGATTCGGCGAGATCAGCGAGGCGCCCGGGGTCGGCGCCGGCCCGCGCGGATGCGGATCCCACACCACGGGCACGGCCCGGGCGAGTTCGGTGAGCAGGCTTCGGATCCGCGGATGGGCCGCGACACCCCGGCCGTAATCGGCCACCAGGATCGCGCCCGCCGACCGGAGGGTCTGCACCACCGCAGAACTCACCGGGCCGGCGTCGGCGGTGCCGTCGCCGGTGTCCAGCCGCACCAGCGACTGGCCGCCGGCGCGCACCCGGGTCTTGCGCACCGTCTCCCCGCGCAGCACCAGCGGTACGACGTCGACCTCCGGTTCGAGCAGGCGCAGCAGATCACGGCCGCCGTCGTCGTCGGTGGTGGCGGTGATCAGCGAGACCTCGGCGGCCGAGCGGGCGGCGAGCAGCGCGGCCAGACCGGCGCCGCCGGGGCGTAACCGGCGCTGCTGCACATCCACCACGGGCACCGGCGCCTCCGGGCACAACCGGGTGGCGGCGCCTTCGATATCGACGTCGAGCAGTGTGTCGCCCACTACGACCAGTGGTTTCACGCCGGAATTCCCAGGGCTTCGTCGAGTTCGGCGCACAGGGCGTGCACGAGCGCCAGATGCACCTCCTGCACCGTCGCGGTGCTCGGCGCCTCCACGGCGATCGCGTCGTCGCACAACGCCGCCAGCGGGTTGGGGGCCGGCCCGGTCATGGCCCAGGTACCGACGCCGATGTCCTGGCCCGCCTTGGCGGCGGCCACCACGTTCTGGCTGGTGCCGCTGGTGGACAACAGGATCAGGATGTCACCGGGGCGGCCGTGCGCGCGGACCTGCCGGGCGAACAGTTCGTGCCCGCCGTAGTCGTTGACGATCGCGGTACCCGCCGAGGTGTCGGCGTGCAGGGCGATCGCCGACAACGGCTGCCGCTCATGGTGGAAACGGCCCACCAGTTCGCCGGTCAGGTGCTGGGCTTCGGCCGCGCTGCCGCCGTTACCGCAGGCGAGCAACCGGCCGCCGTTGTCCAGTACGGCCGCCAGCTCGCGACCCCAGTAGCCGACCTTCGGCGCGTAGGAACTGGTGCGCTGCAGTGCCGTGCACAGCGCCGCGAAATGTTCTTCGATCACGACACACCTCCCTTCCGCAGACCGGCATGCCGGTCCGCGCTGAGTTCTTCCGCCGCCTGGACGACCTGGTCCGGGGTGATGGACTCCAGACACGGGTGCCCGGCGACCGGGCAGATCCGTGCCCGGCTGTCGCGGCACGCGGCGTGCTGATCGCCGAGGACGGCCACCGGCACGCCGTACGGCTGCCAGCGGGCAGCGGGCACCACCGGCGCGAACAACGAGACCACCGGTGTGCCCACGGCCGCGGCCAGATGGGCGGGGCCGGTGTTGGGTGCCACCACCACGATCGCGTGGCGCAGGACCGCGGCGAGTTCGGGCATGGTGGTCTCGCCCCCCAGGTCGAGGGCATGGCTGCCGGCGACGGCCGCGGTGAGCTCCCGGTCGGCCGGGGAACCGGTGACGACCACCCGGTGGCCCGCCCTGGTGAGGGCGGTGACGATCGCCGCCGAACGCAACTCCGACGGCTGCCGGGCGGGGACGGACGCCGCGGGATGTACCACCACGTACCCCGGCCCGCCGGTCAGCGAGCGGGTATCCGGAAGCGGCTCGCGTACGGCGAGCTTGCCGTCGTCGCCGGGCGGTAACGAGTACCCGGCCGCCGTGGCCAGCGAGAGTGCGCGTTCGACCTCGGGCGGGTCGCCGGACACGCGGTGGCGCAGGTCCAGCAGCGAACCCGGATAGTCCTCGGAGATCGCGCCGATCCAGCCGACCCCGGCCATCCGCAGCAGCAGCGCCAACGGTAGTGGGGACTGATGGAAGGACGTGAGGATCAGCGCGCGGTCCACTTCGAGGGCGCGCACGCGTTCGACGATCCCGCCGATATCCGACGGGGTGACCGCCGGCGGTTCCGGATCGATCCAAGGCGCGCACCACGTCACGACCCGGTCCACACCCGGTAGCAGTTCCGCGCCGGCGCGGCCCCGCGGACCGGCCAGCAGTGTCACCGATTCCGAGTGCGCGGCGACCGCGCGGACACAGGGTCCGGCCAGCAGTACGTCGCCGACGTTGTCCATGCGCGCCACCAGCGCCCGGCCGCCCGTCACGACGCACCCGCCATCGCCATCCGGACGGCCTCGGTGAGATTCCGCGCGACCGCGGCCTCGGTCCGCGCGCGCAGGACTTCCTCGGGGAGGGTCCGCGCGGTCGGCACGAGAATCGCCCGGGCGCCGGCCGACAGCGCGGCCGCGATATCGGCGCCGGTATCACCGATGAGCACGCACCGCTCGACCTCCACGCCCAGCTCCGCGGCCGCCCGCCGCACCATGCCCGGCGCGGGTTTGCGGCAGGCGCAGCCGTCCGCCTCGCCGTGCACACAGACCTGCCAGGTCGCGAACGGGCCGAGAAGTTCCTCGACCCGCCGGTTGACCGCGGCGAGCTGGCCGGGAGTGATCAGCCCCTTCGCCACACCGGACTGGTTGCTGACGACGCCGAGCCGGATACCGGCCGCGCGCAGCATCCGCAGTGCGTCGGCGGCCCCCGGCACGGGGCGTACACCGGCCGGATCGGCCAGGTAGGGGACATCGACGATGAGGGTGTCGTCGCGGTCGAACAGCAGGGCGTGCGGCGCGGGATGGGTCGCGTGGCGGTGGCGCACCTCGCCGCGCAGCCGGTGCCAGCAGGCGGCCGGGGGGATGAGAGCACTGGTCACGGCCATCCGTGTGATCTCGCCGGGAGTGCGGGGTCCGGGCAGGATGCGGCGTACGGCGAACTGGGTGGTGAGCGCGGTCCAGACCGCGCCGAACCCGAGTGCGGTCCGTCCGCGTCCGGCGGCACCCGCGGCCAGGGTGGCGACGCCCACGGCCGTGGTGAGGACATGCCTGGGCAGCAGACCGTCGCGTTCGCCGATGCGGCGGCGCCAGTGCGCGCCGTACTTTCGCCGCATCAGCGCGTTGTCGGCATTGCCGCGTTGCGCCCGGACGCTGGCCAGCGGCCCCGCGGTGCGGGCCGGATGCACGGTGATCCGTTCCCCGTCCGCGATGGCGTATCCGGCGAGGCAGACCCGGATCGCCAGATCGGCATCCTCGCGGTAGGCGCGCGGGAACCGTTCGTCGAAACCGCCGACCGCGGCCAGTACCGAGCGGCGGTAGGCCATATCGGCGGTGATCCAGCGCGCGGTGGCCAGACCGGCGGTTCCGCGTTCGTCGTCGGTCGGCCGCCGGTCCCGGGGCAGGGGGACCTCGATACGGGCCGTCGACGCCGCGACGGTGTCGTCCACTCCGAGCAGATCGGCGGCGAGCCGCGCCGGCCAATCTTCGGCGACGAGCACATCGTCGTCGAGGAAAGCGATCCAGCTGCCCGCGGCGTGCCGCCAGCCGGCATTGCGGGCCGCCGCCGGGCCCCGGCCACCCGAACGGATGACCTGGAGCGACGGGAGCTCGGCCGGCAGCGTGAGGTCGGCACCGCCGCGCCGGTCGTCCACCACGATGATCTCGCGTGGTTCGGGGCCGGTGGCCGCGCCGAGCCGCCGCAGCAGCACGTGCAGGCTGTCCCGGCCCATGGTCGGGATGACGATGCTGTAGTCCAGCGTGGGCCCGTTCATGCGCGCCGCACCAGGAACGGGCCGAGCGCCAGCAGGTCGATCGGCGCGGACCCGAAACATTCGAGGGCGTCGCGCGGCGAATCGACCATCGGGCGGCCGGCGGTGTTGAGGCTGGTGTTGACCACGACGGGCAGGCCCGTGCGCCGGTCGAATTCCGTGAGCAGCCGCGCGGTGAGCGGGTTGTCCGCCGGATCGACGGTCTGCACCCGCGCGGTGTGGTCGACATGGGTCACGGCCGGTATCCGGTCCCGCCAGGCCGGGTCGACATCGTGGACGAACAGCATGTACGGGCTGGGTAGCGGGCCGCGGTGGAAGATCTCGGCGGCACGGCCGGCGAGCACCATCGGGGCGACTGGCCGGAACTGTTCGCGGCCCTTCACATCGTTGAGGCGTTCCAGGTTGGCGGCCCGGCCGGGATGTGCGAGCAGGGAGCGGTGGCCCAGTGCGCGCGGCCCGAATTCGGCCCGGCCCTGGAACCAGGCGACGATCCGGTCCGCCGCCAGCGCTTCCGCCACCTCGGCCGGGATATCCGACGGCCGCGTATACCGGATATTCGCGGTGCGCAGCACCGATTCCAGCTCCTCGTCGGACCATTCCCGGCCGAGGTCGGCTCCGCGCATGGGTGCGGCGCGTTCGCCGAATTCCGCGGCCAGCTGCAAGGCCGCGCCCAACGCGGTGCCCGCGTCACCCGCCGCGGGCTGGACCCAGATCCGGTCGTAGGGGCCTTCGGCGTGCAGCCGGGTGTTGGCCACACAGTTGAGGGCGATACCACCGGCCAGGGTGAGGTTCGGCTGCCCGGTCTGCCGGTGCAGCCACGAGGCGAGCTCGAGCAGGACCTCCTCGAGCCGCCGCTGCACACTCGCGGTGAGGTCGGCATGGTCGCGGCCGAGTTCACCGTCGGGCACGGCGGGCGCGAAATCCGTCCAGCGCACCGGTTCGGTGCGGAAACCACCGTCACCGGTGGGGTAGATCAGTTCGCGGAACCGGTCCAGGAAACGCGGTGTGCCGTAGGAGGCCAGGGCCATCACCTTGTATTCGTCACTGGAGCGGGCGAATCCGAGGTGTTCGGTGAGGTCCTCGTAGAGCAGGCCCAGGGAATGGGGGAGCCGCTGCGCGGCGAGTTCCACGAATTTGCCGTCGCGGTACTCACCGGCCAGATAGGACGTGCTCTCGCCGCGGCCGTCGGCCACCAGTACCGCCGAATCCGCCGGTGCCGCGGACGACCCGAGCGGCGCGGCGAGCGCCGCGGACGCCGCGTGCGCCACATGGTGGCGGACGAATCGCACGATGCCGGGATCGAGCCCGGGAAGTGCCGCGCGCAGGAAGCCCGGTGCCCGGCGGGCGTAATCGGTGCGGGTCTGTTCACTCGACGCGTCGAGACCGCCCAGGGAATGGTCGACCAGGCCGGGGTCGTAGGAATACCCCACCGCGTCGAGCTGATCCGGGCGCAGGCCCGCCCGCTCCAGGCACCATGCGGCGGCCTGCTCGGGCATCTCCCACGCGGAGAACGGCACCGGCCGCTTACCGTGCTTGCGCCGGCTGAATCGTTCCTCTTCCGCGGCGGCGACGATCTCACCGTCCACGACCAGGGCGGCGGCGGGATCATGGAATACTGCGTTCACACCCAGAATGCGCACCGGCTGCCTTTCCGCTCGGGGGCACGGGTTCGGCCCGCTGATGTTGTTGGCGCGCTACCCGTGGACATCACTGCCAAACAGATCCACCCGGTTTTGTTATGCGATCTGCTATGCCTGCCGCGGCTCGAGCAGGGCCTGCGCGGTCGCGGTGCGGCCCGCGAACCAGTCGATCGTGCGGCGCAACCCTTCGGCGCGGCCGACCACCGGCTCCCAGCCGAGGGCGCGGCGGGCCCGGGAGATATCCGGGCAGCGGCGCTGCGGATCGTCCACCGCGCCGTCGATGTATTCGATGGGGGACTCACCGCCGACCGCCGCGCGGATCTCCTCGGCCAAGCCGCGGACCGAGAGTTCATGGGGGTTGCCGATATTGACCGGGCCCGGGCACGCCGAATCGGCCAGTGCGCGTAGCCCGCGCACGGTGTCCTCCACATAGCACAGCGACCTGGTCTGCTCGCCGGTTCCGGCCACCGTCAGCGGCGCCCCCGACAGTGCCTGCTCGATGAATGTCGGCACCATCCGCCCGTCGTCGGCGCGCATCCGGGGACCGTAGGTGTTGAAGATCCGGGCGATACCGGTGTTCGTGCCGTGCTCCCGGCGATACGCCGTGGTCAGCGCCTCCGCGTACCGTTTCGCCTCGTCGTACACACTGCGCGGGCCGACCGGATTCACATGCCCCCAATAGTCTTCCGGCTGCGGATGCACACCGGGATCGCCGTACACCTCACTCGTCGAGGCGAGCACGAAGCGCGCGCCACAACGTTCGGCGAGCTCGAGGGCATTGGCGGTGCCGATCGCCCCGGCGCGCAGCGTCTCGATCGGCAGCCGCAGGTAATCCGGTGGTGACGCCGCCGAGGCGAGGTGGAACACGGTATCGAAGGATCCGAGGCCGGGGAACGGTTCGGTGACATCGTGCTGCACGAGTGCGAAATCGTGCCGGTCCAGCAGCGGGCCCACATTGTGTGGGGTGGAAGTGGCGAAGTTGTCGAGCGCGACCACCGAAGTACCTGCGTCCAGCAACTGCTCGCACAGATGCGATCCCAGGAACCCCGAGCCCCCGGTGATCAGCGCACGGTCACAATCTCTCGTCACGATGGCTCCTCTGATCAGGACGTATGCGGACAGCCGACGCGGCATGGGCTCGTTTCGCGGCCGCGCCGGGTCGCCGGGCCGGCGGCGGGGGCACCGTGGTTCACCCTCACCGTGCCTGCTCCCGGCCGGTTTCCGGCAGTCCGGCGGCGGCGACCACGCGACGGTAGGCGCGCTGGGTTTCCACGGTGATGCGATCCCACGAGTAGCGCGATTCGACGCGCTCACGCCCCGCGGCGCCGAACTTCGCCCCGGTGGCCGGGGCGTCCAGGAGTTCCCGTACCGCGTCGGCCAGCTCGTCGGGTGCCTGGGGGGTGACCAGCGTGCCGGTGACACCGTCGACGACGGTATCGGTGAGACCGCCGACCGCGGCGGCCACGACGGGCACCCCACATGCCATGGCCTCCAGCGGTGTGATGCCGAACGGCTCGTACCACGGGGTGCATACGGCCACGTCCGCCGAGCGCAGCAGCGGCGCCATCTCCGCCCGCGGCACCTGGCCCAGCAGGTGCACCCGGTCGCGCACGCCGAGTTCGTCGGCCAGCGTCAGCAGCCGCACGGCTTCCGGGTCGTCGGCGAGCCGCCCGTCGTCCGGTCCGCCGACCAGCAGCAGTTCGGTGTCGTGCAATCCGGTCAGCGCGGTGATCGCGATATCGAAACCCTTGCGCGGCACCAGCCGGCCCACACTGACGATCCGGTGCCGGCCGGACCGCCGGGCGGCCGGGCCCTGCGGAGTGAACCGCTCCAGGTCGACACCGCACGGGATCACCGAGGTACGGGTCCGCGGCAGGCCCATCCTGGCCAGTTCGAACACCTCGTCGGTGCAGGTGGCGATCACCCGGTCGGCCTGTTCGGCGATGCGGCGCTCCAATTCCACGCGCCCCGCCGGGCTGGTGTCCTGCGCACCCTGGTAGCGGCGTTTCACCACGCCCAGCGCGTGGAAGGTCTGCACCATCGGGATGCCGAGCGGCTGGGCGGCCGCGAGCGTGGCCAGGCCCGACATCCAGAAATGCGCGTGCGCGATATCGGGCATCGTGTGGTGCCATTCCTGCCGCAGATACGCGCCGAATTCGTCCATATGCGGCAGGAGTTCGTCCTTCGGTAACGGATGGGCCGGTCCGGCCGGGACCCGGGTGACCCGATAACCCTGCTCGGTGGTGACCGTGCGCGGCGCGCCGAGCTGCTCGTGCCGGGTGTACACGGTGACCTCGTGACCCCGCCGGGACATGCCCGCCGCCAGCTCGGCGACGTGCACGTTCTGCCCGCCGGCGTCGACGCCGCCGAGGGCGGCGAGGGGGCTGGCATGCTCGGATACCATCGCGATTTTCATCGTTACGCCTTTCCGACCCGGCTGGTGGCCTTCACTCGGTTACTTCGGCGGGTGTCACCCGGTGATCTCGTCGAGCAGTTGATCCCAGCGGCGCAGGAAGGTGCCGAGACCGTAGCGCTCCAGGGCGAACTGCCGGCCGGACTTGCCCGCCAGCACCGCCAGATCCGGTTCGTGCAGCAACTCGTGGAATTTCGCGGTCAAGGTCTCGATATCGGTGGCGAGCGCACCGGCTTCGGGCGGTACCGCGGCGACCGCCTCGGTGGTGGCGAGGGCGACCACCGGCATACCCAGGTGCATGGCTTCGAGCAGGGACAGGCCGAGCGAAGTCCACCGCGCGGTGTGCAGATAGACCCGCCTGCGCGCCATCTCGGTGTGCAACTCGGCCTGGCCGAGATCGCCGATTCCGCGGACCGGATGAACGGTCGGCCTGTCCGGCGTGAACTCGGTGGCGGCGATCCCGTACAGGTCGATCGGTCCGGCCCGGGCGAAATCGGCGAGCAGATCGCTGCCGGTGACCCGACGCCGGCGCGCCGGTTCGTTGATCAACGCCACCCCGTGCGGTAACTCGCCGGTATAGCGCGGCCCGGGATCGACGATGCCGTGCGGCACCACCCGGGTGGGCGCGCGCCCGCTGTCCCACATCAGGTCGTTGAAATGGGTCACATGCACCAGCGGGATATCGCCGCGTTCGGCGAGCGGATGCCGGGTGGTCGCCGCGCCTTCGCGTGGCGCGTTGTGCTCCACGTAGACCGCCGGGATATCGATTCCGGGGCGGCGGCCCAGCCAGCGCTGGGCCAGCTCGAGTTCTTCGGGCCGCTGCAGCACCACGACATCCGGTTCGGCGTCCCGCAGCGCGGCGGCGGGTATCTCCTCGGCCGTCGGCCAGTCCCGGCCGCATCGGCCCCGGCCCCACGGCCCGCCACCTGCCACGACGGGCAGCAGGTAGCGGTGCCGGCCGCGGACGAACGAGGTGGTCCACGAGCCGTGGACGTGCCAGAGCAAGACCTCGAGCTGTCTCGTCGTCTCGGCCATGCCGGTAGCTCTTGCCGCTGCGCGCCGGTTCAAACCTGTGGCGCGCACACCCGCCGGTCACAACCGGGTGTGGATCGGGTGCGGAGCCTGCGGCCTGGAACCGGGCTACCCCGCGTTCCGCACACCCACTTCGGATGTGGCGACTCGCCGGAGCGGGGTTTGAACCGGCGATCACCGGCAAAGCCGACACCATGAGCGGACCGAGCACTCTCACAGAAGCCACGCGACCGGTGGCCGGCGGTATCGAGATCCTCGACCCGGCCACGGGAGCGACCGTCGGCACGGTACCGATGACCGACCCGGCGGAATTGGACGAGCGGGTCGCGGCGGCCCGCCGCGCCCAGCTCGGCTGGGCGCGCACCCCGGCGGCCGAACGGGCCGCGGCGGTCCGTGCGGGAGCCGGACGGCTGCGGGCACGAGCCGAGGAGATCGCCACGTTCGCCGAATCCGAAACCGGCCGACCGCGGGCCGAAGGCGCGGACGGCGTGGCGGCCGGTGCGGCCACCCTCGAGCAGTACGCCGAACTGGGCCCGGTGCACCGGGGCAAGAGCCTGCAGGGCGACTACGACGCGACGGACCTGATGGTGTGGGAACCGCGCGGCGTCGTGGCCGCGCTGACCCCGTGGAACGATCCGGTCGCGGTGTCCTGCGGCCTGCTCGGCGCGGCGCTGGTCACCGGGAACACCGTGCTGCACAAACCGAGCGAGCGCGCCCCGCACACCGGTGCCCTGGTGGGCGAACTGCTGGAGGGCGTGCTGCCCGCCGGTGTCCTGCAGACACTGCAGGGGGACGGCACTGTCGGCGCGGCGCTGGCCGCACACGGCGACGTGGATGTCGTCGCACACGTCGGTAGTACCGCCGCGGGCCGCTCGATCGCCCGAAGCACCGCCGTGACCGGCGCGCATACGCTGCTCGAAAACGGTGGTAACGACGCACTCGTCGTCGACGCCGGCGTCGACCCGGTATGGGCCGCGGAACAGGCCGCGCTCGGCGCGTTCGCGAACTCCGGCCAGATCTGTGTCTCCGTGGAGCGGATCTTCGTGCACGAAGCGGTCGCGCAACCGTTCCTCACCGCGCTGGCCGCGGCGGCGCGCTCCCGGCGTACCGCGCCCCTGGTCGACCGGCGCCACCGCGACCAGGTCCACGCACAGGTTCGCGACGCGGTGTCGGGCGGTGCCCGCGCACTCGCCGGCGGTGCGGTGCCCGACGGGCCCGGCGCCCACTATCCGGCGACAGTCCTGACCGATTGCACGCCGGAGATGCGGATCATGCGGGCGGAAACCTTCGGCCCGGTCGCGCCCGTCCGCGTGGTGGCCACGTTCGAGCAGGGGCTCGCCGAGGCCGCGGCGGACGAATACGGGCTGGCCGCGACCGTGCTCACCACCTCGATGGCCAACGCCCAATACGCCTGGCGGGAATTGCCGGTGGGCACGGTGAAGATCAACGCGGTGTTCGGCGGGGCCCCGGGCGGTGCCGCCCACCCGCGCGGTGCGAGCGGCAGCGGATACGGTTACGGCCCTGAACTACTCGACGAAATGACCCGGACGAAGGTTGTGCATATGCGCCCTGCGCCGGGCTGATCGGTCCGTTGTTCGCCGCGGCATGAACCGGCGCATCCGTCGGCAGTACGCCCGGCGGGGCGCCGCGCTGCGCGGTCCGGGTTCGTTGCCGGCGATATCGGGCCGGATCCCGACCTCGGGACCGCCTGCGGACGCACCGGGCGGCTACCCGTCCCCCGCCTGCTTTCCGAGTGCCCGGTACCCGCCGGGTGCGGGGCGAACGCACTCCGCCGAGTCCGGAGCGCAGCACGTCACCGAACTCCTCCGGCGAAGTCGCAGAACACCCGGGCGCCGGCGATTGGCGCGGAAGGATCCGGGTAAGCGCGGACCATGCGCGTACTGGTGACCGGCTGGTCCAGCTTTGTGCACGGGGAAGCGACGGCGGGGGATGTACTGGGCATGCGCCGGGTGGGAGAAACCTTGGCGGAGGCCGGGATTGCGCACGAGACGGCGTGGAGTCCCGGCTTCCGGCCGGACGCTCTGCACCTCGACGACGCCGACGCCGGGCGGTATTCGCATCTGGTATTCGTCTGCGGCCCGGCGCACGGTGAGCAGGTGCGGGCGTTGCACGAACGCTACGCGGCGTGCCGCCGGATCGCGGTCGGGGTCACCGTGCTCGATCCGGCCGATACCGCGGTCACCGGATTCCACCGGGTGCTCGCGCGCGACGACCCGGATACCGCCCGCCCGGATATGTCGGTCTCGGCGGTCACCACCTCTGTTCCGGTGGTGGGGGTGGTATTCGCGCCCGGCCAGGCCGAGTACGGACCGGCGCGGCGGCACGACACCGTGCACGACGCCCTCGAACGCTGGCTGCACGGCCTCGACTGCGCCCGCCTGCCCCTCGATACCCGCCTCGCCGGTGACGACTGGCGGCACTGCGCCACCCCCGACCAGCTGGCCTCGGTATTCGCCCGCCTCGACGCGGTCGTCACCACCCGGCTGCACGGGCTCGTTTTCGCCTTACGGGCCGGTGTGCCGGTGCTGGCAGTGGATCCGGTCGCGGGCGGCGGCAAGGTCACGGCACAGGCGGCGGCTCTGGGCTGGCCGGCGCTGGTATCCGCCGAACAGGCCCTCGACGCGGGCATGCTGGACCATTGGTGGCGGTGGTGCCTGTCGCCGGAGGCACGCGAGCATGCGCGCCGGGACGAATTCCCGGCCGCCGATTCCCTGACCTCCGCCCTGCTCGACGAACTGCTCCCGGGACGCACCGCATGAGCCGGGCGGACGAGGCGGCGGGGCCCCCGCCCGGCCGGGTGACGGCAGCCGACGACGGGAAAAACGTGGCCGCCGGCGGGACCGGGATCGGGCCGGACGGCGAGGAGAAACCCGTGCCCGGGGCGGTACCGCCCATAGCGGCGCAGAACGGAGCACGCAGCGAGCTGGGTGAGGCCACAGGAAACACAGCGGAGGCACCCTGCGCACCAGCTGCCGCGCGGCGAAGCACCGAGGGTACGCGGAGAATTACCGAGGATACGGCGCGCGCTACCGAGGATGCGGGGCGGGCCACGGCGGTTGCGGGGCGGGCCGCGGCGGTTGCGGGGCGGGCCGCGGCCGATGAGGCGGGATCGACGGCCGATGGTTGGGCCCGGACCACGGTGGTGATCGCAACCCGCAACCGTGCCTCGGAACTGGCCCGTACGCTGACCGAGTTGCGGGCACTACGGCCGCGACCGCGAATCGTGGTGCTGGACAATGCGTCCGACGACGACACCACCCGCGTGGCCGGCGGGTTCGACGGTGTCTCGGTGATCCGGTTGCCCCGCAATCTCGGTGCGGCCGCCCGCAATCTGGGGGTCACGCTCGCTCGTACTCCGTATGTCGCGTTCTGCGACGACGATTCGTGGTGGGCCGATGACGCGCTGGCCCGCGCCGAGCGAGTCCTGGATTCCTGTCCGCGGCTCGGTCTCGTCGCCGCCCGCACCCTGGTCGGTCCCGGTAACCGGGACGATCCGGTCAACGAACTGATGGCGACCAGCCCGCTGGGACGGCCCGCGCGCCTTCCCGGCCCCGCCGTGCTCGGGTTCCTCGCCTGCGCGGCGATCGTGCGCAAAGAGGCGTTTCTGCGGGCCGGGGGGTTCAGTCCGCTCCTGCATTTCGGCGCCGAGGAACGCCTGATGGCACTCGACCTGGCCGCGGCCGGCTGGGACCTCTGCTACATGGCCGATATTCGCGCCCACCACCATCCTTCGTCGCAGCGCCCGCCCCCGGTGTGGCGCCGGCAGGCCGAACTGCGGAACAACGCGTTGATCACCTGGATGCGCCGGCCGCTGCGGCAGTGCGTGACGGAAACGGCCGGCCTGTTCGGCCGGGCGGTGCGTGAACCGTGGATATGGCCGGCGATCGGGGGAGTGCTGCGTCGCCTGCCGTGGGCACTGGCGCAGCGTCGCCGGGTGCCGCCGGAGGTCGAGCGCCAGGCTCTGGAACTCGCCGAGGGAAGGACATGAACCGAATGGGCACCGAACGCATCACGGTCGTCGTCATGACCCGCGACCGTCGCGAGCAACTGCTGGAAACCCTCGCCCAGATGACCGCGCTCCCGGACGCGGCGCCGATCATCCTGGTGGACAACGCCTCCAGCGACGGTACGGCCGACGCGGTCGCCGCGGCGTTCCCGTCCGTCGAGGTGATCCGGGCACAGGAGAATCTGGGTGCGATCGCCCGCAATATCGCCGTGGAGCGGGTGCGGACCCCGTATGTGGCGTTCTGCGACGACGACACCCGCTGGCAGCCGGGCGCGCTCACCCGCGCCGCCGATCTGCTCGACCGATATCCCGGGCTCGGCTCGGTCACGGGCCGCTGCCTGGTGGAACCCGATCTGCGGGAAGACCCGATCACGCCGGAACTGCGCGATTCACCGGTGCCCGGGCCGGACTGGCTGCCGGGCCCGGCGCTGCTCGGCGTGATGGCGGCGCTGTCCGCCTTCCGGGTGAGCGCGTTCCGGGAGGTCGGCGGCTTCTCCCGGCGGCTGTGGTTCGGCGGCGAGGAGGAATTGCTCGCGCTGGATCTGGCGGCACACGGCTGGTGGATGTGCTGGATCGAGGACATGGTGATCCACCACGCCCCTTCGCGGCTGCGGGATTCGACCCGGCGGCGCGGCCTCGGTATCCGGAACACCCTGTGGACGCTGTGGTTACGCCGGCCGGTTCGCAGTGCGGCCCGGCGCAGCGTCGCGGTCCTGCGGTCTGCACCCCGCGACGCGGCGACGGCCCGGGCCGTCCTGGAGGCCCTCGGCGGGCTGCCCTGGGTGGTGCGTGAGCGGGAGGTCGTGCCCGACGAGGTGGAGGCCGGGCTCGTCCTGCTGGAGGAATCCCAGCGCCGGTCGCCGGCCCGCCGCTACGTGGGCTGACCCGGCCGCGGCCGGCGACGTGTCACCGGACGGAACCCGGGTAACCGCGTCGCATGAACGCACCGACCGGAACAGCGGAGTCGTACTGGATCCGATCCACCGAGCAGACCGCGTACCCGCCCGTGACCGAGGATCTCGACGCCGATGTGGCGGTGATCGGCGGTGGTATCGCCGGTCTCGCCGCGGCGTGGGAGATCGCCCGCACGGGCCGGTCGGTCACGGTCCTCGAGGCCGACCGGATCGTCGGCGGGACCACCGGCTACACCACCGCGAAGGTCAGCGCCCAGCACACCCTGGTGTACGACTCGCTGCGGTCGTCGTTCGACGCGGGTACGGCCCGCGACTACGCCAGGTCCCAGCAGGACGCCGTGGAACACCTGGCGCGGACCGCGGCGGAGCTGGATATCGAGTGCGAACTGGAACGTGCGCCGTCCTACACCTACGTCACCGGCGAGAAGCGGACCGCCACCGTCCGCGCGGAGGTCGCGGCGGCGGTCGAGGCGGGGCTGCCGGCCACGCTGGTCACCGAGACCGGCCTGCCGTTTCCGGTGGCGGCCGCGATCCGCGTGGACGACCAGGTCCAGTTCCATCCGCGCAAGTACCTTATCGGTCTGGCCGGACACCTGATCCGCTCCGGCGGCACGATCTTCGAACGGACCCGGGTGGTCGGCCTCGACGAAGGCGACCCCTGCCGGCTGACCACCGAACGCGGCGCCACCGTACGCGCCCGTGATGTGGTGGTCGCGACGCACTACCCGGTGTTCGACCGGGCGCTGCTGTTCACCCGCTTGCAGCCCCGGCGGGAACTGGCCGTGGCCGGTCCGCTCGCCGCCGGCGCGGACCCCGGCGGTATGTACATCACCCCGGAGGAGAACACCCGGTCGGTGCGCACCGCGCCTTACGGTGACGGCCGCCGGTTGCTCATCGTCACCGGCGAGCACATGCGCCCGGGCACCGCGTCGACCGCGGACGGTTTCGAACGGCTGGCCGGGTGGGCGCGGACACATTTCCCGGTCGACTCCCTCGACTACCACTGGGGAGCACAGGACAACACCACCTCGGACGGCATCCCCTACATCGGCCGATTCCATCCCGGTACCCGGCACGTCTACGTGAGCACCGGATTCGGGGGCTGGGGGATGACGCACGCCGTCATGGGCGGCCGGTTGCTCGCCGCCGAACTGGCCGGCGAGCCACTGCCGTGGGCGCGTATCTACGACCCGCGCCGGCTACATCCGAAAGTCGAGGCGGGCACCCTGCTGAAATCCGGTCTCGAGGTGGGCCGCCACCTCGTCGGCGACCGCCTCGCCCCGGGCACTTTCGTCGATACCGCCGCCGATCTCCCGCCCGGCAGCGGAGCGGTGATGCGCCGCTCGGGGCGGCGCTGCGCGGTCTACCGGGATACGGACGGCGAACTGCACACCGTGTCGGCGGTCTGCACCCATCTCGGCTGCGTCGTCGCCTTCAACGATGCCGAAACCAGCTGGGATTGCCCGTGCCACGGGTCGCGCTTCGATATCGACGGAAAGATCCTGGAGGGTCCGGCCACCGAGCCACTGGAACAGATCGATCCCGCCGGCGGCTGAGCAACGAGTCCGGATCCTCCCCACCTCGACTACCGAGGTAGGGACCGCACGTGCGGTGCGGCCACGCAGTCGGCTGTGGCCCCGGATTCCGGCGCCGAGTGCCTGCGAAGCAATGGATCCGCCCCGGATGCTCGCGGGCCGGGCTTGCCGGCGTCGGGATCGCGTTCGGCCGGCAGCCCGCGGACTGCCGGCATCAGTTGCTCGTCCGGCAGTCCGCGGACGCGGGTGGAGGACATCTCACCGCGGTGGCGCCACGCTGCGTAACCGTGCCGGTTCGGCGACGAATTCGAGGCCGAAGTTGTTCAGGGTGGCCGGTAGCGGTGTGCCGGGCGAGAGCGAATGCGACCGCAACCGCAACTCCGGCCCGGACAGCAGCTGCGCGAGCAGTGTGCTGGTGGTGAACAAGACCAGGTTCCGGCCCGGGCATTCGGCCGGGCCGGCGCTGAACGGCACCAGTTGCGGATACTGCTGTGCGCGCCCGTCCAGCCAGATATCGGGTTCGAAACTGTCGGCGAACGGCAGCAGCCGCCGGTCCCGATGGAACGCCGGGACGAGGATCAGCAGCGCGGCGCCGGGTTCGATGGCGAACTGCTCCGAACCTGTACGCCACCGGGTCCATTCGGTGGTGTCCCGCAGGATCACCGGGGTGGTGGGCCACAGCCGGATCGATTCCAGCACACACGCGCGAAGATAGGGACGCAGCCGGGGATGTTCCGGCTCCTCGGCCTCGGCGCGGGCGCGCTCGCGCTGCTCGGGATGCTCGGCGAGCAGCGCCAGCGCACGCGAGAGTGCGATCCCCGCCGCGTCGAACGCGAACAGCCACTGCGGCATCTGGCCCACCGGGTCCACCGCACCGCCCGCCGGGACCTCGGCCAGGGCTCCGGCCAGACTTCCGGGTTCGGCGGTTTCGGCGTAGTCGTACAGCCGAGCGAGGAAGTGTTCCCGCCGCTTCCGCAGGGTCGGTGCCGCGAACGACCAGTTCGCCGCGCCGCGTAACCGCCACAGCTCGTCGGTGATCGCGTCGTCGGTGCGCGCCCGTTCACCCAGCACCACCCGGCGAACCAGCCGCCACCAAGCGGTGGTGAACTCCGCCGCGTCCACCGAACCGCGCCGCACGATCTGTGCCGAAAGCTCTTGCGCTTCGGCGGCGACCTTCGCGGCGATCGGCTCGGCCAGCCGGTGCAGGGGTGTGCCGGTATCGAGCGCCGCTTCGTTCACGGCTCGCCTGCGCTCGCGGATCGGGCCCTGCGAAACCAGCACACCGTGCGGCTGGAACTGCTCGAGCGCGGCCCGTTTCTCCCGGTTGGCCGGGTCGAACGGGGTGGGCGCTTCGTCGAGTACCCGGCCGACATCCCCGGGGTCGAGGATCACCAGCACCCGGCGGCCGGGCAGCACCAGTTCCACCGGCCCGCTGCCGAATTCGTCTCGTAAGCTGTTCCAGCGTCGCGCCGCCCGGTCATCGGCCTGGATGCGCTCCAGCAAGCCCAGGACCGGCCGGCGGCGTGCGATCACCCCGGCGCTGATCGCCGGGAAACCGAGGTCCACCAGCGCGGTGGCCGCCCGGAGCCCGGTCAGTCGGTGCCCGTGCACATCGGCCATTCCGATCTCCCTTCCCTCCGCTCACGGCGGTTCCCCGCCGGACGTCGGCGGCGTACCCGGGCCCGCGCCGGCGAAACAGCACGTGACCAGGCGGGTCAGAGAATCGGGTTGCCGCCCGTCACCGCGACCCGCGCGCCCGATACATAGCTGCCGTCGTTGGAGGCGAGCAGCACATAGACCGGGGCGAGTTCGGCGGGCTGCCCGGCGCGGCCGAGCGGGGTGCTGTCGCCGAAGGCCGTCACCTTCTCGTTCGGCATGGTGGACGGGATCAGCGGGGTCCAGATCGGGCCGGGCGCGACACTGTTGACCCGGATCCCTTTGTCGCCGAGCAACTGCGCGAGGCTCGCGGAAAAATTCGCGATGGCGGCCTTGGTCGCGGCGTAGGGCGCCAGCGTGGGGGACGGCGAATCGGAATTCACCGAGGAGCTGCCGATGATCGAGGCACCGGCGCTCATATGCGGCAGGGCAGCCTTCACCAGATGGAAGTAGGCGTTGACGTTCACCTTGAAGGTGTAGTCGAATTCCTCGTCGCTGATCTCTTCGATCGTGTTGTGCGTCATCTGATAGGCCGCGTTGCTCACCAGCACATCGACCCTGCCGAAGGCGTCCACCGCGTGCGCGATCACCGTGCGGCAGTGCGCCGGATCGGACAGATCGCCGGGTACCAGCACCGCCCGGCGGCCGGCCGCCTCGACGAGTGCGCCCACCTCGGCGGCGTCGTCGTGCTCGTCGAGATAGGAGATCAGCACATCGGCGCCCTCGCGGGCGAAGGCAATGGCCACGGCCCGGCCGATACCGCTGTCGGCGCCGGTGATCACCGCGGCCTTTCCGGTCAACTTCCCGCTGCCGCGATAGCTCTGCTCGCCGCAATCGGGAACCGGTGTCATCCGGGCCTGGACCCCGGGTACCTCTTGCTGCTGTTCCGGAAATCCCATCGTGTTCTCCTTTCCGGCGAGCTGCCGCGCGCTGTCTTGGTCGTGCACCGGATTACCGCGGGATCGTGATCGAAACCGGACGCCGGGAATCGGGCAGGCAGCGCCGGTAGGCGGCGCCGGCCCGGCATCGGCCGGCTCGGCAGGTGGTGTGGTTTGGGCGAGCCGTGAGCGGGAAGCGCCACCGACGAGGACAGTGGGACGGGCTCCGGCGTGTTCGGGCCCGCGTGATCGGGAGGTTCGGTGAGCGGGACAACGAATCCGGGAACAGCGGATACGGGCACAGTGGTCATCGGTGTAGTGGCGGACCCGGACCTGCCCGCCCGATTGGCCCGGGATCTGGCCGCCGGCCTGCCCGCGGTGCTGGGCCGGCACAACCCGCACATCGAGTGGCGGGTCGAGGTGTTCGACGACCCGTTCGAAGCGATGTACCCCGATCTCGAATACGTCATCGACAAGGCCGCACGCCACGTCCGGGACACGGACTGGGACCTCGCGCTGTGCCTGACCGATCTGCCGTTGCGCAGCGACGGCCGGATCGTGCTGGCCTCGCTGGATCTGCGGCACCGGGTCGCCTTGATCCCGTTACCGGCACTCGGCGGTGTGCGATTGCGCTACCGGCTGCGGGAACTGGCAGCGGGGATCGTCTCGGCCCTGCGCGACGGCCCTGAGCCGGCACCGCTCCGGAGCACCGCGCCCACACCGCGTGGGGACGCGAAGCCCACGGTGCACGAACTCGCGGCTCGGGCACCGTTCCGGAACGTGAAAGTCGTGGACGACGGTGCCGACGCCGTCGTGGTGGCACGTGGCGGCCCGCTCCGATTCGCCGGATTGCTCGCGGGGATGGTACGGGCGAACCGCCCGTGGCGGCTGTTCGTGGGGCTGTCCTCCGCACTGGCCGGAACGCTGGCCGGCACCGCGTTCGGAGTGCTCTACTCGAGTATCTGGCAGTTGGCGACGGCGCTGGGCGTGCTGCGGCTCGCCGGGGTCGTCCTGGCCGCGATCACCGCCCTGAGTGTCTGGATCGTCGTGGGCCACAGCCTTTGGGAGCGGAGAACTTCGGCTGATCACGCGCGCGATATCCGGTTGCGTAACGCCGGCACCGTGGTCACGGTGGCGCTCGGGGCGATCGTGTTCTTCGCGGTGCTGTACCTGTTCACCCTGGCGGCCGTCGGACTGGTCATCCCGCCGGGCTACCTCGCGACCGTGCTCGGCGGCCCGGTGTACCTCGGCGATTACCTGACCATCGCCGCCATGGCGAGTGCGCTGGGGACGGTGGCCGGCGCCGTGGGGTCGGGGCTGGAGGACGATCTCACCGTCCGCAAAGCCACCTACGGCTACCGCGACCAGGAACGGCGCAGCTGGGTCGACGGAGGGCAGCGGACACAGAGTTCCTGAACCCGCGGCAGCACGGGCTGACGCGAACAGCCACGGCCAGCCCCGGTAGCCGCGACAGCGCCACCGGGGCAGCGCTACGCGGGTCTCGGCGGCACTGTGTGTCGGGAGGCACTGTGCGAGGCGGGGCCCGGGGTGCCGCGCCGAACGGACAGGTTCAGGGGCGGAATTCCTGGGCTTTGGTCTTCGCCCCCTGCAGCATGAGATGAAACGCGTCCGGATCACCGCGCAGCAACGATTTACCCAGATCCTTGATCTGCTCGTAGGTGGCGTGCGGCGGGATCGGCGGGACCTCCGGATCGCAGCGCACGTCCAGCACCGTGGGGCTGCGCATGGCCAGCGCCCGGTCCCACATACCGCCGATATCGTCGGGGTGGTCGATCGCGATCCCCTCCAGCCCCATCTCGTGCGCCAGATCGGCGTACGGCACATCGGGCAGATTCTGCGATTCCTCGAATTTCGGTGCCCCGCCCATCGCCCGTAATTCCCAGGTGACCTGGTTGAGGTCGTTGTTGTGGAATACGCACACGATCAGCCGCGGATCGCTCCACAGATGCTGGTAGCGCGCGATGGTCATGAGTTCGCCGAGACCGTTCATCTGCATGGCGCCGTCGCCGACGAGGGCGATCACCGGCCGGTCGGGGTGGGCGAATTTCGCGCCGATCGCATACGGCACACCCGGACCCATGGTGGCCAGGGTGCCCGACAGCGAGCCTCGCATCTCACCGCGGAACCGCAGGCAGCGGGCATACCAGTTGGTGGAGGAACCGGAATCGGCGGTGACGACGGCGTTTTCCGGAATACGTTCGGACAGTTCGGTGACCACCCGCATGGGATTGATCGGCTTCGCCTCGACCGCGGCCTGATGCCCGATCGTGTCCCACCACCGCGCGACGTTCTCCTCGACCGTATCGCGCCAGGAACGATCGGAGTTGCGCCGCAGCAACGGGATCAACTGCCGCAGTGTGGCTCCGGCATCGCCGACCAGGTTCACCTCGGTGGGGTAGCGCATACCGATCATCGCCCCGTCGATATCGATCTGCACCGCGCGCGCCTGTCCGTACTCCGGCAGGAATTGGCTGTAGGGGAAATTGGAACCGACGATGAGCAGGGTGTCGCAGTCGCGCATCAGCTCATAGCTGGGCCGGGTACCGAGCAGCCCGATGGATCCGGTGACGAACGGCAGTTCGTCGGACAGAACGTCTTTGCCGAGCAGTGCCTTGGCGATACCGGCGCCGGTGAGTTCGGCGACCTCGAGCACTTGCGCGGCCGCTCCGCGCGCACCCTGCCCGATCAGCATCGCGACCCGGGATCCCGCGTTCAGCACCTCGGCGGCTCGCGCTACTTCGTCCGCCGGTGGGGTGAGCGTGGTGTGCTGGCTGCTGGGCGGGCTCGACGGCACCTGCTTGAACGCGTGCTCGGGTGGATGGTACGGCTCTTCCTGTAGATCGGCCGGCAGGATCACCACCGTCGGCGCCCGCCGGGCCATTGCGGTCCGGAAGGCGCGGTCCAGTGCGTTGGGCAGCTGGCTCGCGACGTTGACCTCGACGAGGTAGTCGGAGGCGACATCCTTGAACAACGATTGCAGGTCGACTTCCTGCTGGTAGCTACCGCCCATGGCGCTGCGCGCGGTCTGTCCGACGAGGGCGACCACCGGCACGTGATCGAGTTTGGCGTCGTACAGGCCGTTGAGCAGATGGATGGCGCCGGGCCCCGAGGTCGCGGTGCACACGCCGACCTTGCCGCTGAATTTGGCGAACCCGGTCGCCTGGAACGCGGACATCTCCTCATGGCGCGACTGCACGAAACGCGGCCGGTTCTCTGCTCGCCCGAAGGCGGCCACCAGCCCGTTGATCCCGTCACCGGGGTAACCGAACACCTGGTCGACTCCCCATTCGCGGAGACGTTGCAGTACGTAATCGCCCACCTGCAGCGGCATATGTCCTCCTGGTTCTGGGTGGATAGGGCTTCTGGGTGGATAGGGCGGCGTCGGGGGCGGCCTACCCTCTGGGCCGCGGTTCAACCACGCGCAGCGGTGTTCGGCCGGTCGCCATCGGTTCGGTGACCATCAGAGCGCGCGGCAAAAGGAGCTGCCGAGCGGCGGCGTCGTCGAGCTCGGCGAGGTGGAATTGCCCGCGTCTGCGTTTCCGGAGCCGGGTCGTCGGCCGGCGGCGTCAGTGGTCGGGAGCCGGCGGCACGGCCGACGTCCTCAGGGGCCGGGCGGTGTGTTCTCGATGTATTCGTCGACCGGGAACGGTGGTGGCGCCGTGTGCCCATGCACGCCCTTCCGCTGCCTCCCCGGTGGGGTGCCTCCGTCTCGGCGTCGCGACGCGCACGGCTGGGCCCCCGCTGGACCCGGTTGCGCGTGATGACAGGACGCCCACGGCCGGTCCTCGACCTGAGCCTCGGCGCCGCCCGGGGCGAACGGGTGATGAACGGGGACCGACAGTGCGGGAGGCGTCGCGCGGAAACGGGTGGCGAATCGACCTGCGCAGCTCGTCGGCCGTTCACCGGGCGGCGTTTTCGGCTCGATAACGTCGAACCCGTCGACACAGTGGCGAGACCGACGTCAGGGGTCGCGATGGGTCACGAGCCTTCCCGCCGAACGATACTCACCGCGATGGCCGCGATGACGACGGTGCCGCTGGGCGGCATCGCGTTGCTCGCGCCTTCGCTGCTGTCGATGGTCGCCCGCGACCTGGAACTGATCACGGTGACCGATCGGTCGGTGGCCGTCAGCTGGACCACCGCCGCACCCGATCCGTCCGGGCGCTGGCGGCCGGTGGCAGCCGATACCGAACTCGCCCTGGGACCGGCGAATTCCCGTAGACCGCTTCCGGTCGTCCATTCCGATGCGACACCGACGGCGTTCCACTACGTCGAAGTCCACGGGCTCGAACCGGGCCGTCCCTACTGGCTGGAGGCGCGCTCCCGCGGCGTACGTGCGCTCACCGGTTCGCCGACGTCCTGGTGGAACGACGACCAGCGGCACGAGTTCCGCACGCTCACTCCGCCTCCCGGCCGGTTGGTGCGCACCCTGGCCCTCGCCAACGACGTGCATTTCGGTGAGGAGGTCAGTGGCGAACTCGTACCGGGTGTGCCGACCGGGGTCCGGCAGGAACCCGGGATGGCGCCGTATCCGGCGGTCATGCTCGACGCCCTGCTCGGCGATGTGCGCGCCCCGGACCGCCGTGCCGACCATCTGATCCTGGCCGGTGACCTCACCGCCGAGGGCACCCCGGGGGAATCCCGGACGCTGCGCCGCCGGCTGGACAGCTGGGGCCGGCTGGGCCGGGAGCTGCTGGTATGCCGCGGTAACCATGACCGGCCGCGTACCGGTGCCCGGTGGCAGCCGGGTATCCGGCTCGCGCGTACCGCGCACCACGACTGCTGGGGCCCGCACTTCCTACCCCGGCAGCGGCTGTTCGCCTACGACCTGGGCGGCCTGCGGGTGATCGCCCTCGACACCACCGATCTCGACCGCGCCGGCGGGCGGATCGACGCCGAGCAGATGTCCACGCTGCGCGCACTGCTGCGTGCCGAACCCGACCGGCCCACATTGGTGTTCGGCCATCACCCGGTGACCCGGGAGGCGGGTCGTACGAATCTCGGCGGACCGGGTTTCATCCTCGACCGGCGCGACGCCGTGAGCCTGCAGCAACTGTACGGACGCGCCCCGGGAGTGTTCCTGCACCACAGCGGGCATACGCACCGTAACCGCCGCACCCGTCCGGACACCCCGGTGCCGGTGGAGTTCCTGGAAGTGGCGTCGATCAAGGAGTACCCGGCGGGCTACGCGCTGCTGCGACTGTACGAGGGCGGGTACATGGTCACGTTCCAGACCACCCGCACCGCCGCGGCCCGCCGCTGGAGCGCCCGGACCCGCGGCCAGCTGTTCGGGTTGCAGTCCCGGTACAGCCTGGGCTCGGTCGCCGACCGCAACCATGTGGTGCGCCGCGATCTGTCCGGGCTCTCCAGCGCTCGATCGTCTACTGTCAGGAAACCTCGAGTAGACTCGGTCGATGACCGACGGTACGCCCAGTACTCCGCAGCAGATCCACCGCGATACCGGTGATCCGGCGCCGGTGCAGCGGGAGGTGATCGGCGAACCTCCCACGGGCGGCGATCTGGAGGCGGCGATCGCCCGCCAGGTCCGCGCGTTGCGCAAGGCCAGCGGGCTGTCCGTCGGCGATATGGCGGCCAAGGTGGGAATCTCCAAGGCGATGCTGTCGAAGATCGAGAACGCGCAGACCTCGTGCAGCCTGTCCACTCTCGCCCGGCTCGCCGCCGGGCTCGATGTGCCGGTGACCTCGCTGTTCCGCGACGCGGATACGGTGCGTGAAGCGGTGTACGTGGCGGCCGGGCAGGGTGCGGTGATCGTGGGCCGCGGCACCCGGATCGGGCATCACTACGAACTTCTGGGTTCGCTGCGCGGCCAGCACAAACGGCTGGAACCGGTGCTGGTGACGCTGACCGCGTCCAGTGAGGTGTTCCCCCGGTTCCAGCACGCGGGTACGGAATTGATCTACATGCTGGAAGGCGTGATGGTCTACGGGCACGGCTCGGCGGAATACACCCTGCGCCCGGGGGATTCACTACTGCTGGACGGCGAGGGGATCCACGGCCCCAACGATCTGGTACGCCTGCCGATCCGTTTCCTCGCGGTCACCGCCTACCCGGACAATCACGAGGAAACGTGACAACGGACCGGCCTTCCCAGTGTGGAAGGCCGGCCCGTTCCCGGTTGTGCGCTCAATCGGCCGCGGGAGCCTTCGCGGCGGCCTCGGCGGTGATGGACTCCGCGGCGGCTACCGCCGCGTCGGCCGGAACGGGGGCCGTGGTGAGCGTGGCCACCTCCATCACGTAGGCCGTTTCCCCGTGGATCGAGGCGTCCAGGCCCTCCTGTTCGGTTTCGGCCGGAACCCGCAGTCCCATGGTCAGATCGACGACCTTGGCCAGGATCAGGGTGACGACGAAGGTGTACGCCAGCACGGCCAGTACCGCGACGGCCTGCCGCCACAGCACATCGACGCCGCCGCCGTAGAACAGGCCGGCCACCCCGTTCGGCGCCGCCGGATCGGCGAGCAGGCCGATCAGCAGCGTGCCGAGAATGCCACCCACCAGGTGGATGCCCACCACGTCCAGCGAATCATCCACCCCGAACCGGAATTTCAGCGAGACCGCGAAACAGCACACCGCTCCGGCCGCGGCGCCGATGATCAACGCACCCATGGGAGATACCGCGCCGCAGGCGGGCGTGATGCCGACCAGTGCGGCGATGAGCCCGGAACTGGCGCCCAGGGAGGTGGCGCGGCCCTCGCGCAGTTTCTCCACGACGAGCCAGCCGCAGATCCCGGCCGCGGCCGCGGCCACGGTGTTGAGGACGACCACGGACGCGCTGTTACCCGCGGCCAGCGCGGAACCACCGTTGAATCCGAACCAGCCGAAGAACAGGATGCCGGCGCCCAGCACGGTGAGCGGAAGGTTGTGCGGCCGCGGCGGATTCGGGAAAACGCCCCGTTTACCGAGGACGAGCACCAGCGCCAGTGCCGCGATCCCCGCGTTCACATGCACCGCGGTGCCACCCGCGAAGTCGATGGCGCCCAAAGTGTTGGCGATCCAGCCGCCGAGCACCGAGCCGTCCGCGGAATCGAACGCGAAAACCCAGTGTGCCACCGGGAAGTACACCAGGGTGGCCCACAATCCCGCGAACAGCATCCAGGCACCGAACTTCATCCGGTCGGCCACCGCGCCCGAGATCAGTGCGACGGTGATCGCGGCGAACAACAACTGGAAGCCCGATACCAGCGCGGGCGGTAGCGCGGGTTCGGCCGGCGCCGTCAGCAGATCCGCGGAGCCGAAATACTCGAGCGGGTTGCCGAGCAGGCCGATACCACCCAGCGAATCACCCAGTACGGCCGAATAGCCGAACACGATCCACAGGACGCCGACCACGGCGAACGCGCCGAAGGTCATCATCGCCATATTGAGTGTGTTCTTGATGCCGACCATGCCCCCGTAGAACATGGCGAGCCCGGGCACCATCAGGCTCACGACGGCGAAGGCCGCCAGTATCCACGCGGTATTCGCCGCGGCGAGTGCTTCGGTCATGATTTCCCTCATCCTGTATCTGTCGCCGAACCGATGTCTCTCATGAGTGGACAGACCCGTCTTTCAGTAGACGCCGCCGTGCGTTGCCGGGAATGATCCGCCGGTAACTTCTCCGTTAACCCCCGCGTGCTCGGCCAGCCAGCGCACGCCCGGACCGCGCGTCCGGGCCAGCCCTTTGTATTCGGCGATATCCGCGGGCAGTTCGGCCAGCACCGAAGCCAGCCGGCCGGCCCATTCGGGAACCGACGCCACCGCCCGGAACGGCAGCAGATAGGTGCGGATCAAGAACATCACCGCGCCCGATACCGGCAACCGGGTGAGGTGCTGGACCTCGGTGCGCAGATGCAGCCGGTCGCCGACCTCCGCAGGGTCGCCGCCGGCGAGGGTCCGGCGGTCGCGACCCCAGATCGGGTAGGTCTCGGTGGACGTATCGAGCCGGCCGTCCACTGTCAGGGTCCAGTTGGTGCGGCGGTAGCTTTCGCCGGGTTCGAGCCGCATCAGGAAATCCTGGGCACGGGTGATGATCCGTTCCCGGTGGACCCGGGGTACCGGGCCGTGCAACTGGGTGAAACTCATCCCGACGTCGAAGCCGAAAGACCAGTCGGCAGCGAAGGTGACCACGCCCGCGTCCGCCCACAGCTGCCCCTCGCGCTGATCCAGCAGCACCACGTCCTCCTGGATCTGGCCACAGATCCAGGACAGCGGATCGGCCGGGAGCGTCGCTGGGTCACCGAACACGAAGCGCTGGTCGATTCCGAGATCGGTATTGCGCCAGTGGTACTGCTCGCCGTCCCGCGCGAGGCTCATCCGCCCGGGATAGTCGGCGCTGAGATCGGACATCACGGTCAGCATCGCGTCCCAGGCGGCGGCCTGCATATGCGGCAGGCAGGCGTATCGGGTGGGGTCGGCGGCGAGGATTCCGGCGCGCAGCGCCAGCTCGTGCCGGTAGTGGCGGTCGATATCCACCCGGTGGGTGCCCCAGCGGCCGGCCGCCGTGGGCACCGGGGTGCGCGCCGGTTCGATATTGGCGCTGTAGCGGTACTGCGGTTTCGGCAGCGGGAACGGGTAGCGGGCGACGTCCTCGGCGCGGAACTGCGCGTAGGGGGCCGGCGTAGCGGTGTTCACAGGTCGATCTCCAGCTGCGGGCTCGCGGCCCGGGACACGCACGCCATCATGCTGTCGCCGGCGGCCCGCTCGTCGGGGGCGAGGTAGGTGTCGCGGTGCTCGATCGCACCGTCCAGCACGGTGATCCGGCATTCCCCGCACACCCCGCGGCGGCACAGATTCGGCACCGGCGTCCCGTGCGCGCGCAACGCGTCGAGGAGCGTGGTGGTGGCCGCTACCGGAATCGCGGCGCCGGTCCGCCGCAACCGCGCGGTGAACGGCGTACCGGCGGGCTGCGGTGCGGGGGCGAACAGTTCGGAGTGCACACGCTGCGGCGGCCATCCGGCGGCGCGGGCCGCCGCGGCGACGGCGTCGATCATCGGACCGGGCCCGCAGACGTAGAGATGTGTGCCGAGCGGGCTGTCGCGCAGTGCCGGGTGCAGCCGCTCCCACAGCTGCGCGCGCGAACCGCACCGGGTGAGCGAGCCCGGGGCCAGGGCCACCAGCTCCGCGGCGTACGGGGCACGGGTACCGCGATGCGCGTAGAGGACCTCGAACGACCGGCCCCACCGGACCGCGGCGCGCATATGCGACAGAATCGCGGTGACCCCGATCCCACCCGCCACAAACAGGTGATGCCGGGCGGCGGCCACCGGCGCGAACCCGCTGCGCGGCCGCGAGACATCGAGCGGATCGCCGGTCCGCCTGCTGTGCAGCCAGCGTGATCCGCCGCGCCCGGCCGGGTCCAGGCGTACCGCGATGGTGTAGTGGTCCGGCTCGACTTCGGGACCGGTGAGCGAATAGGAGTTCTGCTCACCCGGACCCCAGCGGACGGCGAGATGACTGCCCGGCGGGAAGGACGGTAACCGCCCGCGATCCCCGGCACGCAGCGTGAACTCCCGAACATCGCTGTCCAGCAGCCGGATCCGGTCGATCACCAGGCGCAGGGCAGCGTCTCTGCCCGGCCCGGTGGTCACGGCAGGTCCTCGGCGCCGGGGTGATACCCGAGATAGGCGGGGATGCGCGGCGAGAAGTGGTGATACACGGTCAACGGCGACCCGCATCCGCCGCAGCGCGTGGTCTCGCCGAGTGCGGCGGCCGTCTGTGAGACCGCGTGACAATGTGCGCAGTACACCTGGCGCGCACCGGCCTCCGCCTCGCCGGGGCCGGCGGTGACGATCTCGCACTCCAGGGCGCCGGCCGCGCGGATCGCGGCGTGGGCGCGGGCCCGGCCGGGTTCGGCGCCGAGTACGGCGAAACGCCAGCCCACTCGCGCCCGGGCCAGCGTCGCGGCGAGTGCGGTTTCGCCGCTGTCGGCGGCCAGGACGGTCACCGGGACGCCCTCGAGGCGGGCGGCGAATGCGCGGGCCGCGGTGTCGGCGCCGGGTGCGGTGGCCACCACCACGTAGGCGGTGGCGTCCGGGTCGATGGGTAGATCGCAGGCGTCGGCCGCGGTCGGGACGGGCACGCTGGTTCCCTCGTGCTGGGTCATGGGCTACTCCGGGTCGTGGTGGTCGCTCATGGGGATCGGCTCAGGGTGCGAAGGACCGGTGGCCGACGAAGAAGGCGAGGGCGCGTTCCGGTGTGCTGAACCGGATCCGTGATCCCTTCGGGAAGAAGATCGCGTCCTTCGGTCCCGCCGTCTCGACCTGTCCGGTATGGAGGTTCTCCAGCCGGAATTCGCCCTCGAGCACGACCTTCATCTCGTCGTAGTCGTAGTGGTAGTCCAGCGGGGCATCGGTATGCCGTAGTTCGAAATAGCCCGCCGCCATCTCGGAGCCTTCGGGATTGGCATAGACATCGTCGATGAAGGCTTCGGTACCCGGGTAGTCGGCGACGGGCATCTGCGGCAGGGAGCGCCAGAAGTCGGCGGTCACCCGGAACGGGGTGGCGGGGGCGGCGGTGGCGGGTGCGGGATCGGTCATCTGGTCGCTCCGAAGGGTGGGGAATGAGATGAATCAAAGAATAATCAGAAGAAACAATGCGACGGGTTACGCGTGGATTAATCTCCGGCGGATCTGCTCGTTCACCCATGCGGTAGCTGAGTGTCAAGGGTGTATGACAACTGTTTTTGCGGTATCTCTCGGGCCCGCTGGGTTATCCGGTGCTGACGTGCCCGTAACGCCGCCGTCATCTCGAGAATGTTTCTTGATATACAACACAATCTCGTGACAAGAAACAGGTGACCATGGCGGCGACCGAAACCCACAACTACGTCATTGTCGGCGGCGGGCTGGAAGGCCTGGCCATCGCCTGGTCGCTGGCCGAACGCGGGGAAACCGATGTCGTCGTGCTGGAACGCGACACCCTCTGCTCCGGGATGACCGGCAAGTCCAGCGGTGTCGTCCGGTGCCACTACGGTGTGCCGTCGCTCGCGGCCATGGCCTGGTACGGATTGGATGTCTTCAGCAGGGCGGGCGAGCTCTTCGGCGACGATATGGGTTTCCAGCAGTGCGGTTACCTGGTCGGCGTCGGCGCCGGCAACGTCGAAGCCTTGCGGGCCAACGTCGCGATGATGCAGGGGCTCGGTATCGACGTCGCGCTGGTCGACCATGCCGCCGTCCGCGATCTGTGGCCGGGACTGTACCTGGACGATTTCGCCGCCTTCGCCTACGAACCGCGCGGTGGACGAGGCGAGGCCTACTTGGCCGGTATGGCATTCGCCGCGGCGGCTCGCGCCCTCGGCGTGCGGATCGCGCAGGGTGCCCCGGTGCGCGAATTGGTACTCGGCCCCGGCGGCGCGGTGGCGGGTGTCCGGCTGGCCGACGGCGCGCAGATCCACGCCGGAACAGTGATCCTCGCGGCGGGCCCCTGGACTCCGGCGCTCGCGGCGTCGGCCGGGGTGGCGGTCGACGTCCGCGCCCAGCGCGCGCAGCTGGTGCTGGTCGATCAGGGCGCGCCGACGCCGCCGGTGCCCGTGCTGTCGGATCTGGCGGGGCTGTCCTATCTGTGCCGCGAACCCAACGGCGAACTGCTGGTGGGCAATTCCGACCACCAGGCCCCGGAATACCTCGACCCCGACAACTACGTGAACCGGGCCGACGAGAGCACGGTCGAGAAGGTGATCGGCAAACTCGGGCACCGGCTACCCGCTATGCCCGACCCCCGGATCACCGGATCCTATGTCGGCGCCTACGACGTCACCCCCGACTACAACCCGATCATCGGCCCGGCGCCGGTCGACGGCCTCTTCCTGGCCACCGGCTTCTCCGGGCACGGTTTCAAGATCTCCCCGGCGGTCGGCCGGCTCGCCGCCGATCTGCTCACCACCGGGAAAACCGACCTGCCCGGTGTCGATCCCGACGATTTCCGCTACTCCCGTTTCGCCGAGGGCGCCCCCTTGGTGAGCCCGCATCCCTACGTGGGTGCGGGCGAGATGCGCTGACCCACCCAGCCCGCCGCACCGACCGACCCCTGGAGTACCCATGGCCCTCGACACCGCAACAACATTCGCCCCGGTCCCGGAAGCCGCCACCGCACCGGGCACACTGGCCGCGCTGGCGCAGGCCAGCGGCACCCGGTACATCCTCGCCCTGTTCACCACGCTGTCCGGGAAACCGTGTGCCAAGCTCGTCCCGGTCGAGGCCGTCGGCCAGCTGGAAACCGACGGCGCCGGCTTCGCCGGGTACGCCGCCGGCACGATGGGCCAGCAGCCGGCGGACCCGGATCTCGTCGCCGTGCCCGATCCGTCCTCCTTCACCCCGATTCCCTTCGTACGGCCGGGATTGGCGCTGGTGCACTGCGATCCGCACGTCAACGGCCGGGTATGGCCGTTCGCGCCGCGCGCGGTGCTGGCCGCGGCCCTGCGGCGGGCGGCGGCCGGCGGTTTCACCGTCAAGGTCGGCGCCGAGATCGAATACTTCCTGGTGCAGCGCGACGCCACCGGTACGCTGCGCACCGCCGATGCGGCCGATACCAGCCGGCAGCCGTGTTACGACGCCCGCGACGTGACCCGGATGTACGACCACCTGACCGAGATCTCGGCGGCGATGAACACCCTCGGCTGGGGTAACTACGCCAGCGATCACGAGGACGCCAACGGCCAGTTCGAGCAGAATTTCGCCTACGCCGACGCCATGACCACTGCCGACCGGGTGATCACCGCCCGCTATCTGCTCTCGGTGATCGCCGAGAAACGCGGTATGCGCGCCACCTTCATGCCCAAACCGTTCGCCGACCGCACCGGATCGGGGATGCATCTGCACCTGTCGCTGTGGCGCGGGGAGACCGCGCTGTTCCCGGACACCGGCGATCCGCGGGGGCTCGGCCTGTCCGGCACCGCCTATTCGTTCCTCGCCGGTCTGCTCGACCATGCCTGCGCGCTCCAGGCGGTGCTGGCACCGACGGTCAACTCCTACAAGCGGATCGGCGCCGTATCGACCAGCAGCGGAGCCACCTGGTCGCCACGCCGGGCCACCTACGGCGGTAACGATCGCACCCACTACCTGCGGGTACCCGACGGGAACCGGGTGGAGTTGCGCGGCGGCGACGGGTCGGCGAACCCCTACCTGGCCATGGCCGCGGCGGTCGGGGCCGGTCTCGACGGTATCGACCGCGCGCTCGACCCCGGCACCCCGGGTAGCGGCGACCGCGATGGCGAGCTGTTGCCGATGACGCTGCTGCACGCCATGGACGCACTCGAGGCCGACCCGGTGGTGATGGCCGCGCTGGACGGGGCCGGTCCCGGCGTCGGCGAATACTTCGCCCGGATCAAACGGGACGAGTTCTTCGCCTGGCACAACACGGTCTCCGCCTGGGAGATCGACGAATACCTCACCGCCTTCTGATCCGCGAACCGCGAAGGAGCGCACCGCATGTGCGGAATAGTCGGGTTGCATCTGCGCGACCCAGCCCTGTATCCCCGGCTCGGCGAACTACTGACCGGGATGCTCGACCAGATGTGTGAGCGGGGGCCGGATTCGGCCGGAATGGCTGTCTACGGCGACTCGAACTGGTCACCGGCCGGTGCCGCCACGGTCTCCCTGCTGGACGTGGCGGAGCCGGCCACGGACCTCGCGGCCCGGGTGGCCGCCGCGATCGGCATGCGGGTCGACGGTATCGAGCTCGCGCCGACCACCGTGCTCACCGCGGCCACCGGCGCCGCAGAACTGGCGGACGCCGCCCGCCGGGCCGCGCCCGGAGCCCGGCTCATCGGATTCGGTGACGACCTCACCGTGCTGAAGGGGGTCGGCGATCCCAGCGCGCTGGCCCGGCGGTTCGGGCTCCCGGACGCCGCCGGTCATCAGGGTGTCGCGCATACCAGGATGGCCACCGAATCCGCGGTCACCGCGGCGGGGTCGCATCCCTTCTCGGTGGGGCCCGACCAGTGCCTGGTGCACAACGGCTCCTTCTCCAATCACATGAGCGTAAAACACGAACTGGAAAGGGCGGGAGTCGTTTTCGACAGCGAGAACGATACCGAGGTCGCCGCCCGGTTCCTGGCCCGGCAGCTGGCCGAGGGCGCCGATCTGGAGAAGGCGCTGCGGCTGCTCGCCGAACGATTCGACGGGTTCTACACCCTGCTCGTCGCCCACAAGGAATCGTTCGCCGTGGTCCGTGACCCGATCGCCTGCAAACCCGCGGTGATCGCCGAAACCGGGCGGTGGGTCGCGATGGCCTCCGAATACCGTGCCCTGGCCGATCTGCCGGGTATCGACACCGCCCATATCTTCGAACCCGTTCCCGAGGAGGTCTACGTATGGCACCGGCAGTGAGTGAGTTGCACCAGGACACCGCCGCGGTCACCACCCTCGATCTGGGGGTGCGGACCGTGCGGGAGGTCAACGCGCTGTTGCACACACCGGCCGCGCCGCGGCGGGTGCATGTGCTGAGCCCACGCGGGGCACACGCGGTGGCCTGTGGGCTGGACGACGAGATCGAGGTGACGATCGAGGGTCATGTCGGCTACTACTGCGCGGGGATGAACCAGCGCGCCACCGTCACCGTCCGCGGGAACGCCGGTACCGGGGTGGCCGAGAACATGATGTCGGGCACGGTACGGATCACCGGCGACGCGTCCCAATCCGCCGGCGCGACCGCCCACGGCGGCCTGCTGGTGATCGAGGGCAATGCCGGGGCGCGCTGCGGGATCTCGATGAAGGGCGCCGATATCGTGGTCGGCGGCGATATCGGGCATATGAGCGCGTTCATGGGCCAGGCCGGGCGTCTCGTGGTGTGCGGTGACGCCGGGGAAGCGCTGGGGGATTCGCTGTACGAGACCCGGATCTATGTCCGCGGGAAGGTCGCCTCATTGGGCGCCGACTGTATCGAGAAGCCCATGCGCACGCAGCATCTGGCCGAACTCCGGGAGCTGCTCGACGCCGCCGGATTCGCCGCCGACCCCGCCGAATTCACCCGCTACGGCTCGGCCCGCACGCTGTACAACTTCCACGTCGACAACGCCGGCGCGTACTGAGGCCGGGGCAGGAGACCATAATGAGCAGTCCCGCACAGCTCGACCCCGCATTACGGGAATCGGCGACCTTCCCGCGTACCGTGATCGCCGAGATCCAGCGCGCCGCCGAAACCGGGATCTACGATATCCGCGGCTGGGGCGCCAAACGACCGCTCCCGCATTTCGACGATCTGCTGTTCCTGGGCGCCTCGATGTCGCGTTACCCGCTCGAAGGGTATCGCGAGCGCTGCGATACCGATGTCGTCCTGGGCGGCCGGCACGCGAAGAAGCCACTCCACCTGGATATCCCGATCACCATCGCCGGAATGAGTTTCGGCGCGCTGTCCGGGCAGGCCAAGGAGGCACTCGGGCGCGGCGCCGGTGCGGTGGGCACCTCGACCACCACCGGTGACGGCGGGATGACCCGCGAAGAGCGCGGGCAATCGAAAACCCTCGTCTATCAATACCTCCCGTCCCGTTACGGGATGAACCCCGACGATCTGCGGCGCGCAGACGCCATCGAGATCGTGCTCGGGCAGGGCGCCAAACCCGGCGGCGGCGGAATGCTGCTCGGCCAGAAGATCACCGAGCGGGTCGCGCAGATGCGTACCCTCCCGCAGGGCGTGGACCAGCGTTCGGCGTGCCGGCATCCGGATTGGACCGGCCCCGACGATCTGGCCATCAAGATCATCGAACTGCGTGAGATCACCGATTGGGAAAAGCCCGTCTACGTCAAAGTCGGTGCCACCCGGACCTATTACGACGTCAAACTCGCCGTCCAGGCGGGCGCCGATGTGGTGGTCGTGGACGGGATGCAGGGCGGCACCGCCGCCACCCAGGACGTGTTCATCGAACACGTCGGCATCCCCACCCTGGCCGCGCTGCCCCAGGCCGTCCGAGCCCTCCAGGAGTTGGGTGTGCACCGGAAAGTGCAGCTCATCGTGTCCGGCGGGATTCGTAGCGGGGCGGATGTCGCCAAGGCGATGGCGCTGGGCGCCGACGCGGTGGCCATCGGTACCGCCGCCCTCATCGCGCTCGGCGACAACAACCCGCGCTTCGCCGACCAGTACGCGGCGCTCGGTTCGGCACCCGGCTACTACGATGATTTCCAGGCCGGCCGCGACCCGGCCGGGATCACCACCCAGGACCCGGAACTCGCCCGCAACCTCGACCCGGTCGCGGCCGGCCGGCGCCTGGCGAACTACCTGCGGGTGCTCACCATGGAGGCCCAAACCCTCGCGCGGGCCTGCGGGAAATCGCATCTGCGCAACCTCGAACCGGAAGATCTGGTCGCGCTCACCGTGGAGGCCGCCGCGATGGCCGGTGTCCCACTGGCCGGCACCACCTGGATCCCGGGCCGGATATGAGCGCGCCGAGTATGCGGTGCTTCGACACACTGTGGGACGAGATCCTGGAGGTCGGCCGCGCCCCGGCGACCGGCGGATACCGCCGGTTCGCCTGGACCGACGCCGATATGACCCTGCGCGAATGGTTCACCGGCTGCGCCGCACAACGCGGCATGCAGGTGGAAGCCGACCGCAACGGAAACCTCTGGGCGTGGTGGCTGCCGCCGGGCTGGACCGGCGATCCCACCGGCGCCTTCGTCACCGGCTCGCATCTGGACTCCGTTCCCGACGGCGGCGCCTACGACGGCCCGCTCGGCGTGGTGAGCGCCTTCGCCGCCGTCGACCTGGTCCGGGAACGCGGGGTCGTCCCGCGCCGCCCGGTGGCGGTGGTCGCGTTCTCCGACGAGGAGGGGGCACGGTTCGGGGTCGCCTGTATCGGTTCCCAGCTGAGCACCGGTGCGCTGGCCCCCGAGCGCGCACTCGGACTCCGCGACTCCGACGGTATTACGCTCGCCGAGGCGCTGCGCGCGGCCGGCCGCGATCCCGGCGGGCTCGGCGCCGACCCGGCGCTGGCCCGGCGGATCGGGGTGTTCGTGGAACTGCACGTCGAACAGGGCCGGGCCCTGGACCTGGTGGACCGCCCGCTGGCGGTGGCCTCCTCGATCTGGCCGCACGGCCGCTGGCTGTTCACCTTCACCGGCGAAGCCAATCACGCCGGTGCCACCCGGCTGGTGGATCGCCGCGATCCGATGCTCAGCTACGCCACCGCGGTGCACACCGCCCGCCACGCCGCGGAACTACACGCCGCGGTCGCCACCTTCGGCAAGCTGAGTGTGCTGCCGAACGGTGCCAATGCCATCGCCTCGGAAATCCGCGCCTGGCTCGACGCCCGGGCCGCCGACGAGCCCACCCTGCGCCGGCTGGTGGCCGAGATCGGCGACCGCACCCGCGCCGACGCGGACGGCAGCGGTATCGGGTTACGGATCGAGGCCGAATCCGTCACGCCCATAGTGGAATTCCCGGCCGATGTGCGCGACCGGGTCAGCGAGGTGCTCGGTCACCTCGGCGACGTCCCGGTCCTGCCCACCGCCGCCGGTCACGACGCGGGCATCCTGTCCGCCGTGGTGCCCACGGCCATGCTCTTCGTCCGCAACCCCACCGGCGTCTCGCATTCCCCGGCCGAATTCGCCCGGCCCACCGATTGCCACCTCGGCGCCGCGGCCCTCGCCGACCTCATGGCGGAATGGACAGTGACGGGGCCGAATCCGCCGGATCCGACCCCCTGACCCTGCTCTGCGACGGGCCCGGACGCACGGCATCCGGGCCTGTTTTCCGGTGTCCGGCCGCTTCCGAGCCGTCTTGCGCAGCTGGTAGCCGAGCGCCGAACTTCCCGCGCCGCCGCCAGAATCGGTCGCCGTGGATCCGGGTGGTACACGGCCGGCGCCGACGGCGCGGAGCCGTCGGCGCCGGGTTCGGGCCGGCTATCCCGCCCGCACAGTCGCCGGTTCGGTGGCCTCCGGCGCGTCCCGCCGGGCCTCCGCTTCCGCGGCGCGGAGGAAGCTCGGGGTATCCGAGGCGCAGGCCAGGCAGATCGCCTGATGCCCGGCGGAGGGGTCGCGGTCCATTTCCACCGCGACATACGAGTCGCCGCAGCGGTGGCAGCGGATCCGGGTTTCCCACGGATCGGCGACCTCGTCCTGCGGGTCGAACGGCCGGTCCAGCGTGAACCAGTGTGGCCGGGAGCGGCGCAGCGCCACCCCGTAGAGCAGCGCGGCGAGCAGGCAGCTCACCGGCGGCGCCCATACCGACCCGGTGCCGCCACCGAAGGCGACCATCGCGATTCCGACGGCCGAGGACACCACCCAGGCACCCAGCCCCGCGGGATTCACCGCCGGCACCCGACCCGGCCGGACCTCCGGTAGCGCCGCCGCACCGCGGTGGACCAGGATATGGGTGAGTGCGATCGCCACCCAGCTGACGATGATCACACCCTGATAGGTGAGGGCCTGCAGAATCCAGGTCAGCACATCGGTCAGCATCATCACGTACACGATCACCGCGGTGACCCCCAGCCAGAACACCCGCGGTAGCGTGATCTTGGCGGCGCGGGCGAAGAAATTCTGGAAATTGGTGGACGCGAGATAGAAGTTGCCGGTGTTGACCCGGGTCTGGCTGGCCACCACCCACAGCAGCCCCCAGATACCCATCATCGACACGATGCCGAGAATCGCCGACTCCTCGTTGAGCGGCCCCGCGATCTCGATCGTGTGGGCGAGGAAGATACCCACCATTCCGTTGACCAGGAGCGTCATCACGTAGAACGGCGTCCCGAAGGTCACCCGGCCGTTGAACACGGCGTCACCGGGCCGGCCGAACCGCGCGAAATCCCAGGCCATCATGGTGACCACCCAGACACCCATGTACACGGTGTAGGCGAACCACCAGCCGGGCACGCCGAGATCGCCGGACCCGGCGGGTTCGTAGGTGAGCCAGTCGTTGCTGTAGCCGTAGCGGGCGATCGCCCACACCACCGAGCCGACGAGGCCGAGCAGATACAGCGGCAGCAACAGGCCGTTGATCTTGTCCAGCCAGGTGTTCACGCCGCGCATCGCCAGCGGCGCCTGGTACAGCACCACGAGCAGACAACAGACGGCCATGGGCAGCGCGGGGAGGTAAGCGTGCAGCGCACTGGCCACGATCGCGCCCTCCGCGACCACGTAGTAGGTGATGGTGATGCCGAACAGCGCCGCCGCGAACGCCGAGCCGACCCGGCCGAACAGTGCGCGGGAGAACAGCGACACACTGGTCCCGGTGCGCGCGGCATACCGGGCCACGATCGAATTGATGGCCCCGTAGCTGACGGCCGACAACGCGATACCGATCAACGTATCCACCGTGCCCACGCTCAGTGTCACGGTACTGCCCACCACCACCCAGAACATGGCGCTCATGAGGCCGAACCACGCCATCGAGACGGACGCGGGCCCGCTGCGCCAGGACAGTGGAACGATATGCAGCGAATAGTCCTCGGCGGCGGCGCGTTCCAGTACTTTCGGATCGTCCTGCGTGGAGACGACGAGATCGGGCAGACCGGGTCTGGGGGAATCGGAAGAGGTCGACATGGGGGTGCTCCCATTCGTGAACGGAATATCGGAATCCGGCCGGGACAGCGCCGTCGCGGCCGGCGAAGGGGCGGGCACGACGCCCGCCCCTGGCAACCGGGCATAGTCGCCCGGCGTGTCAGACCGCCGCGGACTCGGATACGGTCAGCGTGCCCTTGACGTAGTCGACGCTCGGATCGTCGGTCCAATGCACCAGGGTGCGCCGCTGCAACATCCGGCGGAACTGATCGGTGGTGTTCACCAGGACCTCACCGCTACCCCAGTCGAGGATCACCCCGTACTGGCGCACACAGTCCATTTCGTTGATCAGACCGGACCGGTATTCCTCGGCGACCTCCTCCGGTGCCCGCAGCATCCAGTCGTGGCGGTGCCGCCGGATGTACTCCCGTGCTTTCCCGGTGGCCTCGTGGTCGACCTCGTATTCGAAGACCTCGGCGTCGATCTCCCTGATCACCACGCCGTAGTCCTTCTCGGCGCGTTCGATGGTGACGTAGCCGTCGATCACATCCTCGAGCACGGCCGCGATATCACGCCGCAGCGGGTCGCCCAGCCCGCCACCGCCGGCCGACGGCCGGGTGAACTCGTCACCGGATTCGACGGGTACCGCGGCGAAGATCGAACCCAGGTACTGCTGCGATTCCTTACCCTTGTTCAGCCACACTCCGTGCGGGATGGACGGGAGACCACCCCAGAGGCCCCAGGTCACCGAGCGTTCGCGATCGCAGCAATAGGACATCACCGTCTTGCTGCTCGCCCACAGCCGGCCGCCCTTCTCGGCACCGAGACCCCCACGGAACTTGCCCGGACCACCGGAATCCGGCACCAGATCGTGGCAGGAGGTGAGCACCGGCGCGAGGCGTTCCTGGCCTTCGAAGGGCTGGGTGCCGTACTGGACCCCGAACACCGCGGCCGACGCGTTGTAGCCGTCGGCACCGTTACGAGCACCCCAGCCACCCATCATCCAGTCGTACCACATGAAGTTCGGCGATCCGTTCTCCCGTTCGTCGCGGCCGCCGACCAGCAGATATTCCAGGTTGAAGGTGCACGCCATGGCACGCTCGGGCAGGATGTCGGACCAGATCTCGAATACCGAACTCATGATCTTCTCGAACGGCCCGGAACAGAATCCGGCACACGGCGAGGGCCAGTCGGCATTGACCACCGAACCGACCGGCCCCAGATCGGCCGTGACGGCCCGGTAGAAACCGGAGTTCAACGGAATATCGGGGAACTGCATTTTGGTGCCGGCGACGATCCCGGCGAACGAACCGCCGAAACCCGCGTTCATCATCGACGAGATCGAGGCGTGCGATTCACTGAGGTCGTAGTGCACGGTATCGCCGTCGATGGTCATCTTCATGGTGACCGGGATGAGTCCCTCGCCGAGCGCCGGATCCTGGTCGATGTAGTCCTCGGTGTACCAGGTGCCGTCCGGTAGCGCGGCGATCTTCGCCCGGGTCAATTCTTCGACGTAGTCCTGCACCTCGGCCATCGCCGTCTTGACGGTGTCCACACCGTACTTGTCACAGAGCCGCTGGATTTCCCGTTCGGCGACGCGGGTGGCCTCGGCCTGGGCCTGCATATCACCGATGATGTCGCGCGGGTTGCGGGTGTTCTTGGCGATGAGATAGGCGACGTCTTCGAGGAATTCGTCCTTGCTCCACAGGCGGGTCGGAGGAATGCGCAGGCCCTCGCCCATATGGTCGAGCGCCTTCACGTTGAACGAGCCCGGGGTCGCGCCGCCCACATCGGCCCAGTGGCCGTTGGCCTGCGCGTAGCCGAGTAGTTCGCCCTGATAGTAGATCGGGCGGATGATCCGGGTGTCGTTGAAATGGCTGCCGCCCTCGTAGACGTCGTTGATGACGAATACGTCGCCCGGATGGATATCGCCGGCGAACTGCCGGATCACCGCTTTCGCGGTGTAGTGCAGGGTGCCCACATGCGCCGCGATATCGCCTGTTCCCTGCATGACGGTATTGCCCTCGGTATCGCAGAGCGCCGAGGAGAAATCGCGGGAATAGATGACGAAGGAATAGCAGGTGCGCAGGATCTGCTCGGCCATCTGGTCGACCGTGCTGATGAACGCGTTCTTGAGGACTTCGAAGGTCACCGGGTCCAATGATGTCGCCATTGTCTGTACCTTTTCGAGTTGGATTGCTGCGAGCGAGATTTCAGGCCGAGTAGGTGAGGATCAGATTTCCCCATTCGTCGACCCGGGCGGTCGTTTGCGGCGGGACGACCGTGGTGGAGTCCAGTTGGTCGACGATGCACGGGCCTTGCAGAACGGCGCCCGGCGGTAGTTCGGCCCGGTCGTACACGGGGGTCTCCAGGCGCGCGGTCTCGTCCGGGAACAGCACCCGCCGGACCTCGGTGGCCGTCGGCGTGAACTCGGCGGGGTCGATGAGCTGCGCCGGCTCGGCCTGTGGTTTGGGCGTGACACCGATCGCGCGCACGGAGAGCCGGTAGATCTCCACGCCCGCGGTCTCGTCGGCGTAGTTGTGCTCCTTCAGATGATTGGCATGGAAGGTGGCCACCACGTCGTCGAGACCGGTCAGCGGCAGGGTCACCGGTACCGCGATGGCCCGCCACTGGCCCATGTACCTGGTGTCGACGTAGCACTCGAACACCATGTCCTCGTCGGCGACATGCTCGGCGGCCAGCCGTTCGCGACCCCGGGCCTGCAACCGGCGCAGCGCCTCGGACAGCTGCCGCGGATCGACATCGGCGGCATCGGCGAGATACATCTGAGTGAGGTCGTGCTGGACATCGACCAGCATGCAGCCCATGGCCGAGGTGACACCGGGGTGCGGGGGAATGATCACCGACGGAATTCCGAGATCCTTGGCCAGGTACGCCGCGTGCAACGGTCCGGCACCCCCGAAACCGACCAGCGCGAAATCGCGCGGATCATGTCCCTTGCGAATGGAGATGAGCCGGATGGCGTCGGCCATATTGGCATTGGCAACCTTGATGATCGATTGCGCGGCCGTTTCGATATCCAATCCGAGCGGTGCGGCGACTTTCTCGACCGCCGCGCGCGCCAGCGATTCGTCGAGCTCGCGGACACCGCCGGCGAGTTTCTTTCCGACTGTTCCCAGAATGAGGTTCGCGTCGGTATTGGTGGCCAGTTCACCGGACATGCCGTAGCAGGCGGGTCCCGGTTCCGAACCCGCCGATTGCGGGCCGTTGCGCAGCGAGCCGGCGTCGTCGAGCCACGAGATCGACCCGCCGCCCGCGCCGATGGTCAGGACTTCGATACTGGGGAAGCAGATGGGATAGCCGAATTCCACGCTCCACCGGTTGGTGGTGCCCAGGACACCGTTGTCGGTGAGCGAGACATCGGTCGACGTGCCACCCATATCGAAGCCGATGGAGTTCTCGAAGCCGCAGGTGCGCGCGATATGGCGGCTGGCGATGGCGCCCGCCGCGATACCGGAGGCGGCCAGCCGAGCACCGTACTTCTCCGCCATCTTCGGCGTCATCACCCCGCCACCGGAGTGCAGCAGCAGGACATCGTTGGCGTAACCGCTTTCGCTGAGCCGATCCTCCAGGGTCCGGGCGTAGGGGCCGATGATCGGCACCAGTGCGGCATTGGCGACGGTGGTCGAGAACCGTTCGTACTCGAAGATCTCCGGGTGTACATCGCTGGAGGTGGTCACCGATACGCCGGGCAGTTCCTCGGCGAGGATCTCGGCCATCCGCTCCTCGTTCTCGGGATTGGTGAACGAGTTGACGAAACACACCGCGACCGCCGCCACCTCGCGGCGCCGCAGGATCCGGGCGATATCGCGAGCCTGATCCTCGTCCAGCGGCTGCAGTACCTCGCCGTCGTAGCCGATCCGCTCCCGGACGGTCAGCCGGTGCCGGCGGGGAACGAACGGCGGCGCCACTTCCTGATAAGGGTCCCAGGATTCGCGGTCGCCGCGGCGGATCTCGATCACATCGCGGAACCCCTCGGTGGTCACCAGTGCGATCCGGGGGAAGTTACGCGTGATGAGCGCGTTGGTCGCGATGGTCGTTCCGTGCGAGAAGAACTCCACATCCGCCCAATCCACGCCGGCCTGTTCCATGCCGGCCAATACGCCCTCGATCGGGTCGCTCTGGGTGGGGTATTTGGCGGTGCTGATCCGGCCGTCACCGTGTTGTACGAAAACGTCGGTGAATGTTCCGCCGATATCGACCGCGGTACGGATCCGCTGTCGGGTGGTGCCGATGGCTTCGGTCATCTCGCCTCCTCGGGCTGTCTCGCCTAGCGGAATTCACGAAACCCGCCGGCGGGGGCCCACGGCAATTGGCTCATCGGCCAACCGGACTGCCGCGCGTATTGGAGATCGGTACGAGTCCGGAGCGGAAATTACAGCCCCGAACTGCCCGTATCGCTTCCCGCGACAGGTAACGGCCACGTATCCGACATCGGGACGAGATATGTGGTCACCGGATCGAAACAGGCCGGGCCGGTGCCGGAACGGGCTGTGCTCCTGCGCTGGGCGGCCACCGGGGCAGGCCGTAGAGTGGCCCTCATCGGACCAGGACACCGCCGGGTGAGAGGAGCGTCGGGTGTGAAGATCGGCATGCTCTACTCGCTCAGCGGCGCGCAATCCGAAATGGAGCGCTCGATTCTGGACGGGGCCCTGCTCGCCGTGCACGAAGTGAATACCACCGGCGGTATCCGGGGCGAAGAACTGCGCGTAGCGGTATTCGACGACGGCTCCGACGTCTCGGCGACCGCCGGCGGTATCGACCGGCTGTGCCGGGACGAATCGGTCGATGTCGTCGTCGGCGGGTACACCTCGGCCAGCCGGGTCCAGATGATTCCGGCGGTCCATGCCAACCGGACGTTGCTCATGTACCCCACATACTTCGAGGGCGAAGAAACCGACAGCCGGGTCTTCTATTGCGGTGCGGCCCCCAACCAGTACCTCGAGGACTATCTGTCCTGGATCGCGGACCATCTCGGCCGCCGGGTGTACATCCTGGGCTCGGACTATATCTATCCGCGCGTCCTGGCCGACGCGATCCGGCGGATCGGGGCGCGCTGGTCGGTGACGATCTCCGGGGTGTGGCACGCCCCGCTGGGCGAAACCGATTTCTCGGCGGTGCTCGCCGATATCGAACAGAAAAACCCGGCGGTGATCATCAGCAATCTGGTCGGTGTGGATTCCACCGCCGCGTTCTACGCACAATTCCACGGGGCCGGATTCACCGCCGCGCGTCTGCCCATTGCGGCCACCGTCACCACGGCCGTCGATCTCGCCCATATGCCGGCCGAGGTCAGCGACGGGCATTTCATGGTCGCCAGCTATTTCGCGGGGCTGGAATCCGCGGAGAACCAGGCGTATCGGGCGGCGATGAACACGGTGCGCGGGCAGCGGCGAACCCATTCCGCCCAGGTCGGGGCCTACAACGCCGTCCACGCCCTGCGGCTGGCCGCCGAACAGGCGCGTTCCGCCGACCCCGCCGATATCTCCGACGCGCTGCTGGGCATCCGGTTCGAGGGCAGCCCGGAGGGAATTCCCTTCTACTTCCGCGGTGACCACTACAGCACCCATCCGGCTTATGTGGGCCGGGCATCGGACGGCGAATACGAAGTGGTGGAACAATTCTCGCCGCGCCTGCCCGATCCGTGGTGGTCCGGGAGCCGGCAGCTATCGGTCTCCGGATAATTCGCGCAGGCACAGGGCCAGGTAGAAATCCACCCGGTCGGCGGTGGAGTGGACGCCGCGCCCGGTGAGCCGCTCGATACGGGCGAGCCGGTACCTGAGGGTGTTGATATGGATGCCCAATTCCGCGGCGGTGGCACCGAGTTGCCCGTCGAGAGCCAGGAAGGTCCGCAGCGTATCCAGGTAACGCGACCCTTTCTCGCTGTCGTACTCGACCACCGCCTGCAGCAGCGCCCGGTGCAGTGTGCGCGCGGTCTCCGGTTCGGCCGCCAGGAGCGTCGCCGCCAGTGGGGTCGGCAGGGGTATCCGGCGATCATCGGACCGCCCCGCCCGGGCGGTACGGTCGGCCCACTGCCGCGCGTCGACGAGCCCGCGCACGAGGTCGGCGCTACCGCGGACCACCAGCGTGCTCGTGCCGATCGCCAGGGTCGCACCGTAGCGGTGGGTGAACAGCGTGGTCAGCACCTCGATCGCGTGGTCGAACGCGCTGGGGACGCCGGCATTCCCGGATTCGCCGGCGCCGAGCACGATCAGTGCGTAAGCACAGTGGTCGTGCGCGCCGGCGATACCGGCCCCGCTGCCGCACAGTGCGAGGTCACGCAGGGCCGCGACGAGCGGCCGGGGGTCGTCGGCGGGTTCCGGAACCGCGGCCACGGCACGAACCCGGGTACCCGGACCTACCCCGAGCGAGCGTGCCCAGGGATCGAGCGCCGCGGCGGTCACGGACGCATCGATCAACTCCCGGATCAACGCGTTCTCCGAGTCGCGCCGCGCCGCGCGCTCCACCTCGATCGACCGGGCGTGCGCATCGAGTTCCCGGACCAGCCCGGCGACCGTCTGCGGGTTCAGCGCCACCCGTTGCGGATTGGCCACGACGAGCGCATGACCCGATTCGGGCAGTTCGAGGTGCAGTGCCGGAGCCGACCGCGGAAAGCGCTGCGGCACCACAGGTTCCCGTGACAGCAAGGTGGTCAGCAGTTTCGTTTCCAACGGATCGGCGCCCGAGATCACGCAACCGTCCATGACCAGGCCGGCGGTGGTGCCGGTCGTCCGGGTGAAACGCCCGAGCGTGCCGCGTACGGCCGCGATCCCGGTCTCGCGGGCGGTCTCGGTGTCTTGCGAGCCGGTCGGTAACGCATGCGTCAGCTGCGCGAACGATCCGTCCTTGGGCAGCAGGTACACCGGAAGGACCTGGCGGACACAGGCGGCGACGAATTCCGGCGGGAGGTTCCGGTCGTCGTTGTCGACCACCACCGCCACACCACCCGCCGCCCGGAGCTCCGCGGCCAGCGATTCGGCGCCGGGGACCGCGGGCCACCGCTGTGACGAAACGTAGAACAGGCTTCCCGGTCCGACGGCCGGTGGGACCGCGGGATCGAACTCGTGCAGCCCGGTGACCACGGCGCGATGGGCGCGGTCGGCCGGGCCGGGGGTGAGGCAGCGCAGCCCGGCACGCAGGGCGAACGTACCGAGTGTCGCCATACAACTCCCTCCGGGCCCGGGTCTGCGCATCCGGTGTGCTGCCTCGGCGGACATGTCGACCGGGGTGCGACCGGAAGCGGATCCACCATGAAGTGCACCTCGCTGTGTACGGTGGCCGCGATATCGGCGATGCTGTCCGGCCGGGGGCGTCGTCCCGGCCCCACCATCTGCGGTCAGCGTAGATCACCGGCGGACCGGATGGTCGGCCGAGCCGCACGCCGGCGTCCGCGCCCGGCCGGCGAAAGCCCGTGTGCCGCGCGCCGGCGCAGTACCGGACCGGGCGGGGGAGATGGTGGCGGCCGTCGTCGAAATCCGCGGTGGCGCCGTGCCGAGTTCCGGAAGACCCGTCGCGGCCGAAGGGCCGGTTGCCGACCCGGTGACAAAGGCCGAACGGCTCGGATGTGAACTGCCGCCGGATTCGGGTATCCGGTCGCGGAGACCCACTGGAGGTGGTTTGCATATGGGCGAATACGGTGGCCCCGAACGCGATACGGTCCGGCCGGTAGACCCCGTCGATCCTGTGGATCCCGGTATTCCGGTGGATCCGGCGACCGCGGTGAACCCGGCCGATCCGATGATGCCGAGGCCCGTGATCGACGAGAAGCCGATGCGGACCTGGCTGTGGCCGACACTGCTGATCTTCGGGTTCGTCGTCGGGGTGGCGCTGCTGGTCATGATCGTGGTGAGTTCGGCGGATTTCGGCGATGAGCCCGCGCGGGTGACGCCGACGCCGGGGTCGTGCCAGCCGTTCTGCACGAATACCGGTGCGCCGCCCGCACCCTGACCCCCGCCCGGTGGGCTTTCCGCCTGGGCGTGCCTCTCGATTCCAGGGCCCTGGACGAAACTGTTCTACCTGTTCAGAGGAGTTTCGGGGCCATCGCTGCCAGATACCGCCCATCCGGATCCAGCACCGGATCCGAATGTGAAACAACAGCATCTCTTTCTTTCATGGAAGGTGATCGATGGGCAGCGGTAAGCACAGAGCACTGAGTCCGCGGCGGCAGAAGATGGGGTCGCTGATGGTGGCGGGGGCGGTTCCCGTCGTTCTCGCCATGGTCGGTAACGGCACCGCGAGCGCCGAACCCGGCCGGTACACCGCGGTGAGTCCGGCCGGCCACGATGATTCCGCGCCGCACACTGCCGCCGGTGCGGCGCCGGCCGGCGAATCCGAGGTGCCCGGGCAGCCGGACGAGGAGGCGCGGTGGCCAAACGCCGAAGTCCCGAATGTGCGCCCGTATCACGGCGTCCGCATCCCGGACGACACACTGAGTTCGTTGCAGTGGGCGCGGCCCGTACCGGACAGCGACTACCTGTCGCCGGTGGAAAACCTGCACGGACCCGTCCCGGTATCGCCGGTGCCGCCGATCGCGCCGCCGCCCGGTGTCCTGCGATTCGGCGATGTCCGGGTGGACGCACCGGAATGGCTGCCCAGGGAGCAGGCGATCCAGCTCAACGACGGTGCCGCGACGACCGAGGCCGAACTGGCGACCTTCCTGGACTCGGTCGGGATGGAACGCACCCGGTCGGACCGGGTGGCGGGCCAGACTCTCGGCGCGGCGGCTCTCGGTGCGGCCGCCGGGGCCGCGGTGGCCGCACCGTTCGCACTCGTCGGCGCGGGTGTGGGCGGGGCGCTCGGACTGGCGATCGGGCTGCCGTTCGCGCCGATCGGGCTCGGCGCGGCACCGCTGGGCGCGGCCTATGGGGCGGCGCTCATGGCCGCCCCGCTCGCGGCGGTCGGTGCCGGCATCGGTGCCGGTGTCGGTGCCGCGCATGCGCTGAGTGCACCACCGCGAGCCGTCGGTCCGGCGCCGGACACCGGCGCGCGGACCGTGCTCGCGAGCTGAACCCGCGGCCGGGTCAGGCCGGATGCGGGAGGCTGGTGAGGGCGCGCACGGCGTCGGCCAGCGGGATCATCCGCTCGGACTGCTCGGCCAGCAGGCCCATCTCGATGTACTGACGGATCAGGATGGACGGTGTGACTCCGTGTTCGGCGGCCTTGCGCCGGACCCGGTCGCGCATCTCCGGGGTCCATTTGAACGAGGTGGCCACCATGCCCTGTTCGATCCGGTCCGTGGTCGGCGGCAGGGCCGGCAGCGGTGCGGCATCGTCGTAGACGAGCCCGTCCAGGAAATCCACGGCAGCCTCCGGGGACCGGGGGTAGCCGGGGTCCGGTTCCTTATTGTTCTTCATCTCGGGTCGCCTCCCATGCGGTGTATTCGGCGAGTTGGTGGGGGCGCATCGGACTCGCCAGCAGAATCTGCCACCGGGCGTCGGCCCGCAGCCGGCGCAGCAGCACGATCAGGGCGCGACCCTCATCGGTCCGGCCCCAGACGGTCGCGGCGGGCAGTCCCTCGCGGCTCGTTGCGGCCCGGGGCCACCGCCGCGGTGAATACAGCACCTCCAATACTTCCCAGGGCTCGATTCCGCTGCGGTGGAGTAGTTCGTACGCGCCTATCCACCATTCGTATTGCCCGTGACCCACGGACCCCACGATAATACCTCGGTATTACCCTCGGGGCCCAGAGGCGGTTGCGCGGGTCACGCACCCGCAATTCCCGGGCGACCCGAGGTGGACGATCAGCCGGCCTGGGGGACGGGTGTGTTGTGGCGCGCGGCGACCCACCAGACGCCGCCCTCGCGGACAAGTACGTACAGCGCCACCATGGCCGGATCCTTGTCGATGAGTTCGCCCTCGGCGGTTACCGCGCGGGCGGTTTTGTGTGCGATCGCGATATCCGGGCGGAGGAAGACGATATCGGCGACCTCGTACCGTACGTACTCGTCTTGCAGGAAGCCGGCCAGGCCCCGTCGGGCGGCGTCGAGAAGCGCATCGCGGCCGGTGATCACCGTGCCCACCGCGTTCCCGGCCGCGGCGTTCGCGGTGAACCCGCTGACCATCAGTTCGGCATCGTTGGTGTTGTAGCCGGTCTCGACATCGGCGATCAACTGCTCGATCGCGGCGATATCGCCGGTGTGGTCGACGGTCGTGTCTTCGACCACCGGGGGCCGGGTAGTTGCTGTGCTCATGGCATCAGTTTCGAACCTCGACATAAGTTGAGGTCAAGCTGTGGCCGGTGTGCCGCTCGTCTCGAACCCGGGGCGTACCGGAAAAATCAGCGCAACCGGACCACGGCGGTGGCGCGGCCGAAGATCCGGCGGCCCTGGTGACGGGCGGTGAGGGCGATCGTCGCGGTGCGCTCCAGCGGATCGACCGACTTGACCTTGCCGCTGAACTCGACCTCGGCGCCCTCCCGGGTCACGTAGACCGGACTGGTGAGCCGGACCGCGTACTCGCACACCGCGCCCGGGTCGCCGAGCCAGGAGGTCACGTAGCCGGCGCCGAGACCGATCGACAGCATGCCGTGTGCGACCGGGGCTTGCAGTTCGACGCGGCCGGCCACCTCGGCGCTCCAGTGGATCGGATTGGGGTCGCCGGATACACCGGCGTAGTTCACCAAGTCGCCGATCGTGAGCTGCGCTGTGCGGGAAGGTAACTCGTCACCGGCCCGGACGGAATCGAAATCGCGGACGAAACCACTGACCGGCGGCGCGGTCGCCGGCGAGGCGGGCGATGCCGCTGCCGGTGCGTTGCGTTCCCGCGGCGGGGGACCGGGCCGTTCGGTGCCCTGCCGGAAACCGTGCATGAGGACACCCGCATCGAGATCACCGAGGTCCGGTCCGGCACCGCTGCGACCGACCACGCCGATCTGGGAGACCAGCACCAGCGCGCCGTGCTGATCGGTGACCACGGTCTCGAATGTGATGAGATCGCCGCCGAAGGCGTGCCGTACCGATTCGAGGTGAACCTCGTAGGACAGGGCGTCGCCGGCGCGGATCGGCCGGTGGTAGCGGACCACCTGATCGGTCTGCATGATCTGGCTCAGGTCGTAGCCGGTGAGCACGGACTCGAACATTTCGGTCTGCGCCAGATAGCCGGGCACGGAGAAGAACGTGAGCGGGGCGATCAGTCCGTCGTGTCCGTAGTCGGCGGCGGCGCCCTCGGACCAGTGGACCGGATGATGGTCCTGGACCGCGCGGGCGTATTCACGGATCTTCTCCCGGCCGACCACGTAGTGATCACGCATCCGATACCGCAAGCCCACCGGGAGCCCCTTCGTGACCACCTGAGTGCCGGAAGTGCCTTCGGCGGAAAGGGTTACCTCGTTCTGCCCCATGCTGGAAAACCTTACCGATCGTTCTTCCGGATTGCTGAGCGACTGCCTTGCATTCGGTGGTGAGGGCCGTCACCCGGACCTCGCCCGGGTATCACCCGATACTCGCCGAGAGGTCCGGCAGCATTCGCACCGCCTGATCGGCCCAGTTGTTCCAGGCGTGGATACCGAGAGCGGGGAAGTCGTAGTGCACATTGCGCGCACCCAGGGTCGCCATCCGGACCTGGAAGGCCCGGGTGTTCACCAGCGCCAGCGCCTCCAGTCCCATACCGTTGACGGTGCCCACGGTCGGGCCGTCGCCCGCGGTGGGCAACCCACTGGCCGCCGACACCCACAGCCGGGTGTTGTTGGCGACGAGCCGGGGCGCGGCCACGAACGGGTCGATACGCAGCCATTTCGGATCCCACGGGGCGGCCATCGAATCCACGTTGTAGCCACCGGCATCGATCATCGCCACCCGGATCGCCTCGCGCATACCGGGCGCGGAGATGTTCAGGTAGCCGGAATAGGAGCCGGCGAAACTGAATCGGTCCGGATGGAGCGCGGCCAGGGTGAGGGCGGCGCTACCGCCCATGGACAGGCCGAAGACCCCGTTGCGCTGGGTCGCGAAGCCCAGCCGGTCGCGCAGTGCGGCGGGGAGCTCCCGGGCCAGGAAGGTCTCCCATTTGTAGGTGTAGGACTTACCGGGCCCCTCCGCCAGCACCTGCAATCCGCCGGAGCCCGAGGCCGAACCCGAGGACGAGCCGTTCCCCGACCCGGTCCCCGGCGGTATCCCGGCGAAGGTGCTGGGTGCGTTCCAGTCGGTGTAGAAACTGGACCGGCCGCCGACCGGCATCACCACGTTGATATTCCATTTGGTGAATTCCCGCACGATATCGGTATCGATTTCCCAGCCGCTGAGGTCTTCGCGGGCTCGCATACCGTCCAGCGCGTAGACGACGCGTGAGGTGTTGCCGTCGGCGGCCCGGAACACCCGGCTCTTGATCGGGCCCATACTGCCGTCGACCCAGAAATCGATACCCGCGGGATCGAACGCGGCCCGCGCGGCAGGGGCGCCGCCGGAAACGAGGGAAACCGCCTGGATCAATACGGCGAGCGCGGCCAGGGCCGGCCAGAAACGACGGCGGCCGCGGACGGCGGAGATCGCCGGTGACAAACGCATGAGAGAACAGGGCCTTTCGTCCGGTGAGCAGATCGGGTGCGTGGCCGGCTGTCGCCGTCCACGCATTTCCCGACCGGTGCCGAACATCGCGTGGCCCCGCCACGGCATCGGCATACCGAACACTCTGTCGTATCCGGAAAGGGTCCTGTTACCCGTTTGTGATCTTTCACGCGCCGGGGCCAGGCCGACTATGACCGGGTCCGATCGGCACGCCCCGCCGGTATGGCCGGTGGTCTCCGGCCGCTATTTGTGCGCCTTCTTGTACGCCTCGAGCACGTCGGCGGAGATCCGGCCCCGAGCCGAAACGTCCATACCGTTCTTCCGTGCCCACTCCCGGATCGCCTGGGTCTGCCTGCTGTCGGTCGCGGCCTGGGCGGGCTTTTTACCCTTGGTGGCCCGGCCACCGACCCGGCGCGCGTGCGCGGCCCATTCGCCGACGATATCGCGCAGTTTCTCGGCGTTACGTGCGGAAAGATCGATTTCGTAGGTGACACCGTCCAGCGCGAGGGTGACGGTCTCCTCCGCCGGGGACGTTCCGTCGTAGTCGTCGACCAGCTCAACGATGACCTTGCGCGCCATGCATTCCTCCGAAAAGTGGGCAGATTATCCGGATAATCGTAGCGATATACGCCCGCGCACCCGAATCGGAGTCATCCGGGCGGCATCGCAATCCCCCTGGGCGAGTAGGGGTCTGCACGGTCGGTCCGGGGCGCGGCGTTCAGGACCGGACGAAACGGCGGATCTCCGCGACCACGACTTCCGGTTCGGTGAGCGGGACGTAATGAGCCGAGCCGTGGGCTACTACGTGACGGCCGGTGGGGCCCGCCGCGCGGTGCGCATGGGCATCGTTGACGGCAGCCCGGATCCGCGCGTTCATCCCGTCGCCCGCCCGGCCACCGGAGATCACGGTCACCGGGATGTCACCGAGCGCGGGCGGCGACTCGCGCCAGGCCGCGAGTTCGTCCAGAAAGGTACGTGCCTGCGCCGCCTGGGTCCGGACTGTCTGCGGGGTGAACGCTTCGCGTTCCAGATCCGCCCGTATCTCGTCCGGTACGGCATCGAGCATCCGGCCGTACAGCCGGCGCAGCAGGCCGAGCCGGGCGAGGGCGCCGTTCACGCCGATGGCCAGTCGTTCGGCTCGGCGGAAGGTACGGCCGAACAGTATCCCGGCGGCCTCGTCGGTGGGGTCGACCAGCACCAGTCCCGCGATCCGGTCCGGCCGGCGCGAGGCCGCCAGGCGCGCGACGACACCGCCGGCACTGTGCCCGGTGAGAACGACCGGGCCGGGGCCCAGATGGTCCAGGACGTCGAGCAGATCGCCGGCCATGCGATCGAGGGTGCGGCCGGCCGGGTCCGCGGGGCTACGGCCCAGGCCCGCCCGGTCGTAGACCACGGCGCGGGCGAAACGGCCGACCGCGGGCTGCACCAGGCCCCATGACGAGCGAGTGGCGGCGGCCCCGGCCTCGAAGACGACAACCGGAGCCTCGGCCCGCTCCGGGCCGGGCAGGATCATGGCGTGCAGCCGGCGTCCGTCGCGGGTGGTGACCCATTCCGAAACGCCCTGGATGTGCTGATCCGGCCCGTATGCGGCGTCGATATCGGGCATGCGGCTTCCCCTCGTTCTGTCGCGCCCCGTACCCCCGGCGGTTGCCCATCGCGAAGTGGGAGTCGCCCGCCGTGCCTGTGACGGTAGCAGCAGTGTGCAGTCCCCGCCGCGGTGGGAGCGGCCGGGATTCCGGCGTATTCGCGGAGCCGAATCGGCGCGGCGGTGCCCGGAATACCGCGGGACGCGGCAGTCGCCCGGGAGACGCGGTCGAGTTGATCGGCACGGGGACGACGGGTCCCGGTGAGGGTCTGCCGTTTCTCGTCTGGGCGCTGCGCGATGCCGGCGGCGGCCGGGCCGCCGGGTCGTGACGGCGCCGCACGAAACGTGGGCGCTCGGGTCGGACCGGGGCCGGTGCGGGTGGCCCCGGGTCGTGGCGGCCGATCGCCTAGCCGACCCGGGTGGTGTGGAATTCCCGGAAGGCACGCAGCGTGTCCTGCGGCGCTTCCAACTGCGGATAGTGGCCCACCGCGGGCAGCTCCACCACATCGGGCTCGTCGACCAATTGCCGGTATCGGCGCACCATCCGAGCCCCGGACACCGGATCGCGCAGACCATCGATCACCCGCACCGGAACCTGAGGATGGACCAGCGCGCCCACCCAGCGCTGCCGGTGGGTGCGCCGTTCGGCCATGTACCCCATCAGCTTGTGGCCGTTGCGCTTCCCGTGCTTGCTGCACCACAACAGCCAGAAGCGGTGCATCTCGTCCGGGTCCGGTTTGCTGTCCGGTCCAAACACCGCGGCGAGACTGTGCGCGAAGGTGTCCTCGGTCCCGAACCGGCCGACCAGCGGGCCGAGCGGGCTCGCCAGCAGCCGCTGGATGGGCCGTGGCCGATGTGACTCCGGGAAGAGGCCGCCGTTGAGCAGGCATACCGAGTCGATCATCAGGGACCGGTCGCCGGCGGTACGGCGTTCGGCATCGCGGGCCAGCAGTTCCTGAGCGACGGTATCGCCGTAGTCGTGGGCCAGGACATGGAACCGTTCGATGCCCTGTTCGCGCAGCAGTTGTTCGCACAGATCGGCCTGATCGGCGATCGTGTAGTCGTAGTGCTGCGGTTTGGCCGACCAGCCGAAGCCGATGAAATCCGGGGCGAGCACCCGGGCGAACTGTTCGCACAACTGCGGCCAGATCACATGCCAATCCCAGGACGCCGTCGGAAAGCCGTGCAGGCACAATAGTGCCCCGGCGGAACCGGTTCCGCCGGGGCGCCAGAAGATCTGGTGTCCGCGATGGGTGAAACGCTGCCCGTTCGACCGCCAGCTCGCAAACTCGTCCATGGTCCCAGCATGCCCCGCGCCGGCCCCGGGGTCGAGGAGGTTCGGGGCGCGTCGGCGGTGCCGGCCGCCGCCGATTTCGCCGGCGCGACGCGGGGCTCGTGCACGGCCCGCCGCGGGGTCGCGGCGCCCGGTCTCCAGTAGGGTCGTTGCGCACCGTTCGAGGACAACCGAAACGAGCCAGGAGGCCCGCCGTGCGGATCGGCATACTGCTCAGTGAACGCACCGGAAGCGACGCGCTGCGTGCGCTGACCGATGATCTGCGCCGGACGGCCGACGAAGGATTCCACTCGGCTTGGATGTCGCATATCTTCGGGGTCGACGCGCTCACCGCGCTCGCTGTGGCGGGCAGCCAGGTGCCGGATATCGAACTCGGGACCGCCGTGGTGCCCACCTACCCGCGGCATCCGGGGGCGTTGGCCCAGCAGGTGCGCACGACCGCCCTGGCCGTGGGCCCGGACCGCCTGACTCTGGGCATCGGCCTGTCCCACCGCGTCGTCATCGAGAACATGTTCGGGTACGGGTTCGAGCGTCCCGCCCGCCACATGCGTGAATACCTGTCGATTCTGGAGCCGCTGTTGCAACGGCAGCCGGTGTCCTACACGGGGGAAACCCTGACCGGAAACCTGGAGCTCGGGATACCCGACGAGGGCCGGATCCCGGTGCTGCTGGCCGCCATGGGCACGCAGATGCTGCGGCTGGCCGGGCGGCGCGCCGACGGAACCGTGCTCTGGATGACGGGGCCGGCCACGATCCGCGACCATATCGCGCCGACCATCACCGCGGCCGCCACGGAGGCCGGACGGGCGCCGGCCCGGATCGTCTGCTCCCTGCCGGTGCTCGTCACCGACGATGTCGAGGGCGCGCGGGAACGTGCCGCGCGCACCTTCGCCATGTACGGCACGCTCCCGTCCTACCGGGCGATGATGGATCGCGAGGGTGCGGCCGGGCCGGCGGATCTGGCCATCATCGGGTCGGCGGATCAGGTCGCCGCGCGTGTGCGGGAGGTATTCGCCGCGGGCGCCACCGATTTCGTCGCCTCGATCTTCGCCGGCGGCGCGGACGCGCAGCGCACCCGCGCCCTGCTGGCCGGAATGATCGGCTGACCGGTGCCCGGCCGGGGCCGCCGATCAGGCCGGCCGGGTGATCATCACCGGACAGGCCGCCCGCTGGATCAGGGACTGACTGGTGGACCCGAGCAGCAGACCCCGGAACCCGCCGCGTCCCCGGCTGCCGACCACGACCAGCTGCGCCCGTTCGGACCATTCGCGCAGGTGCTGGGCCGGTGTCGACGGATAGACCTCGCGGCGCACCGTGACCTCGGGGTAACGCTGCTGCCACCCGGCCAGCCGTTCGGCGAGCACGGCCTGTTCCGCGGTCTGCAGGTCCTCGGCCGGTATCTCGATGAAACCGGTGCTCGCGAATTCGGTGAACGTGAGATCGCTCCAGGTGTGCACGGCCACCAGTTCGGCTCCGCGTTCGGCGGCCTCGGCGAAGGCGGCGGCGACGGCAGTATCGCTGACCGGGCTGCCGTCGACGCCCACCACCACAGGTCCGCTGGTGATGTCCTCGGCGTCCTCCCGGACGGCGACGATGGTGCCGCGCCCGTGGGCGGCGACCGCGAGAATCGTCGAACCCAGATGCGCCACGGCCCCGCCGCGGCGCGAGCCGAGCACCACCATATGGGCGGATTTCGACAATTCGATCAGCATCTTCGCGGCGCTGTGCTCGGAGAGCAGGGTATCGGGCGCCAGCTCGGGAGCGGCTTCGTGAACGACCTGCACGCCGGTCGCCAAGGCTTGTTCGCCGTGGGTGCGCAGGGTGCGCACGGCCTCGTCGACCATCGGCTGATAGGCGACCAGCCAGGTTTTCGCCGGCGTCGAATTCATGCCGTAGGCGAGCACGAGCCGGCGCCCGCGCCGGGCCGCGGCCACGGCACCCCAGCGAATCGCCGAATGGGAGGCGGGGGTGCCGTCCACGCCCACCACTACGGCAGCGGATACGAGCCGATGCGGATCCTCCGGATTATCGGTCATATCCCGAGTATCCACCCGGCAAACGGGGGCGGTCCTATACTGCGGGCGTGTCTTCACAATCGTGTGCCGCGGAAGTGTTGCTCTTCGACATACACTGCGCGACCTGGGATTTTCGTTTGCGGCGCGCCGCGGGCAGGGCTTGTCGAATGCCGTGAAATATGCAGATCATGATCACGTGCTGATATCGGATGGGGTGATCGGGCTACGACCGATCGAGGTCGCCGACGCCGCCGCGTACCTCGCTGCCCGGGATCGGGGGCCGGTGCGCGGGACGGCCGGGCCCGGCACGCCGAATATGGTGGCCGAATTCGAACGGTGTGCCGCGGAATGGGCCGCGAACGGACCGCATAGAACATTCGCCGTCGTCGATGTGGACTCGCATGCATTGGCCGGCACCCTGGACGTGACGCTGGAACCGGAATTCCTGTCGAAACGACAGGCCGATATCGCCTACGACATTCATGCGGCATGGTGCGGCCGCGGTGTGGAGGGCCGGACCATCGTGCTGGCCTGCCGATACCTGGCCCGCCACGATCTGGCCGACGAGGCGGTGTTGCGCCTCGATCCGGCGAATACCGCGGCGCTGGCGCTGGCCCACCGGCTCGGATTCCACTATCACCGCAGCAGTACCGGGCCCGAGGGCAGACTCGACTGGTTCCTGCAAGCCTTGTGACCCTGCTCAGGCGCCCTTGCGCGTGCGCTTCTGCGGGGTTTTCCGCGGTGCCGTCTTGCGGGCTTTCGACGTTCCGGTGCTTTTCTCCTCGGCGGATTTCCCACCGCGACCGGCGGATTTCCCACCGGTGCGGCCACTGGCCTCCAGGCTGCGCTGCAATGCCGCGACCAGATCGACCACCTCGGCATCGGATTCCTCCGCCGGGGCCTCGGCGCGTTCGGGTACTTTCCCGTCACCGCGGGCGATCGCTTCTTCCAGCAATCGCTGGAGTTCGACCTGGTATTCGTCGGTGAACTGATCGGGGTCGAAATCTTCCGACATCGATTCGACCAGCGTTTCGGCCATTTTGATTTCCTGCGGCCGGGGCGCTTTGGCCTCCTCGAGCGATTCGAACGACACCGAGCGCACCTCGTCGGGCCACAAGAGTGTCTGCAATACCAGCATTCCGTCACGGACCCGCATGGCGGCCAGCCGGGTCTTCTGCCGCAGCGTGAAATGAACGAGGGCGGTCCGGTCGATCCGTTCCAGTGTGGCCGCCAGCAGCACGTAGGCCTTGGGTGTGGTCGAATCCGGCTCGAGATAGTAGGTCTTGTCGAAGAGGATCGGATCGATCTGTTCCGACGGCACGAATTGCAGCACCGGGATTTCGTGCTTCTCCGCCACCGGCAGTTTGGCGAAATCCTCGTCGGTCAGCACGACCTTCTCGCCTTCGGGCGATTCGTATTGCTTATCGATATCGGCGAATACGACCGACTGCCCGCAGACGGTGCAGACCCGGTCGTATTTGATCCGGCCGCCGTCCTTGGCGTGGACCTGATGGAACTTGATGTCGTGGTCCTCGGTGGCGGTGTACACCTTCACGGGGACGTTCACCAGCCCGAACGCGATCGAGCCTTTCCAGATGGACCGCATCACTCCATGATGACCGAACCGGACCGCCGGTGCGAGAGAGCGGGCAAATGGAGTGTCGCCGCGGCGAGCCGGGCCCGGGAACTCCGGGGTAGCGCCGCGAACAGGCGGGTCATTGCCGCGAGGGTGCCGATCGGGTCGGTGCGACCCGAGAGATAGGCGCGTTGCAGGTCGATATCGAGCTCGAAGAACACGTCGAAAAAGCCGGGCAGCTCGGCCGGGGGGAGTGCCAGCAATGCCCGCAGCCCGGCCCGGCGCAAATGGTGCACCGCGCGCGCCGCTGCCCACGAATTACGGCCTTCGGCGATATCATCGGCCGCCGCCAGCGCGGCAGCCACGCTGTAACCGGTGGCCGGATGGAGATACGCCCCGGCGGCGCCGAATCGACCGGCGCCGGGCGAGCCGCCCACCACCGGGAAACGAACCCGTTCGACGCGTTCGTCGCCGCGTACCGCGATATCGCGGGCCCGCAGCCGGTGGCGCAGCCGGCGGGCCAGTTCCGCGAGTTCGATCGCGGGCGCGCCGACCAGGCAGGTCTCCTCGTACAGCAGCGCGCCGCCGCCCAGTGGAATCGTGTACAGGAATGAGCGGGGTGCATCGGGAGCGGCACCGTTGTCGTCGCGCCAGTCCATGAACAGTGCCGGGTCGTCGTGTCCGGGGCGCTGAAGGACGAGCCCGTACGCCGTCTGTTCGGCGCGGCCGGGCCGCCGGCCCACGCCACGGGCGTCGATCACCCGCCCGGCCCGGAGCGTCCGGCCGGTATCCAGTGTGACGGTGTGCCGGTCCAGGGCCGTGACCCGGCCGGTGAGCACGGTGGTGCCGCTCAGGTCCAGACTGCGCTGTAGCCCGGCGGTATCGAGCACCGTGTACGACCGGGGTATCGCATGCGCGCGCCCGCCGTAGGCGAGGGGTTCGGCCACCGTCGCCGCGACGACGGCGCCGTCCAGCCAGGGCGGCAGCTCATCGGTCCACGCGGCGTAGGTGGCCACCCAGCGCCGGTGCGGATTCGGGTCGATCGCGGTAACCGACAGGCCGTGCGCCAGGCAGCGGTGGGTGAGTGCCCGCCCGGCGGGGCCGAGCCCGCAGATGACGATATCGGCGCTCACCGGGCGATCGAAACATTTCGGCGGAGCTCGCGCCGCGGCGGGGGTGCCGGACGCCGTGCCGGGGACACAGACACCGCTCGCGGGCGGGCGCGGGAGTCCGGATAGTCGCGGCGGCAGTGGTTGCCGTCTACAAGGGGTCCTCGCTCGATGTCACGCCGACGTCGCTCACTGTCGGCGCCGGAATCCGGCGGCATCGGGGCACGTAGGGGCTGTCGTGGACAAAGCGCGGTCGATCGGCGGCGCCGCGGCCGGTCGACCCGGGGGTGTCCGGCGGGCTCGGCCCGCCGGACACCGGAAATCACTGCGGTGGGGTGCCGTGCGGTGCGGCGGTGAAGCCTTCGGCCGCACCGATCGCGCCGCCGACGGCCGCGCCGACCGCCATCACGGGTGCCGCGATCACCGCGTACCCGATCGCCGCGCCGAGCACGGGACCGATCACGAGGCCGATCGGCAGGAACGGGACACCGGAGATCAGTCCCGCGACCGCGCCGACCATCGCGGAGGTGGTCGAGATCGGGGAAGCCAGCGTATTGGCGACCGAAGCGCCGATCGCCGCGGAGCCCACGGTCTGCGCGGCCATCCGGTCCGACCGGCTGCGCTCCACGCCCACCGAATCGTAGAAGGTCGCCAGCTGGGCCTCCGCCTGGGCGGCGCCGGTGTTGATCTCCCGGACATCGAACGGCGGTGCGTCCATGATGATGTTGCCGATCCGCAGTTTGCCCGGCGGCGCCTCGATCGGGGCCACCGGTGCCACCGGCATCGGCGCGTGCAGCTCGCCCTGCGGAGCGAGATACGCGTGCTGGGGCAGCGGCCGGGTGGCCGGCAGCGGCGCCGGTGCCGGATCGGCGACCGCGGCGGGCGCCGGAGCCGCCGGGGCGGGAACGAACGGCGCCGCCACTCCGAACGTATCGGTGGCCGATCGGACGGCCACCCGGGTCGCGTCCTGGACGGCGGTGGTGAGGTCGCGGATCGGGTCGCTGCCGGCGGGTGCCTGGTGGAGCAGATTCGCCGGTAGCGCGGGGATCCGGTCCGAGGCGGGTGGAGCCGGAACTGCTTCGGCATTGGCCGTACCGGCGCCGATCAGTGTCGCGATGAGCGGGACGGCGCCCGCCGCGACCACCGATCCCGCAGCCCGCCGAGCCGGACCGGTAGCTCTGTGCTTACCCATGGTCGCCTTTCTCCGGGAAATTGTCGGTTTGCCCGACATTCGGACCGGAACGCCCGGCGGATGGGATCGGCCTGTTCAGTCCACTTGGCTGCGGGCCACCGGATCGGTAGCCGGACCCTGGAAAGTGCCGATAGCGGACAGTTTGCGGTCGGAAGTCAGGAGGGTGCCCGTCGACTATGCGGGCTCGGATGCCCGACGGCTGAACGATGCGCGCATCGGGCCCGCGGTCCCTGCCGTCTTGCGCTCGACGACCAGCGCCCTCGGGCTCAGCGTGTGGAACCGGCTGTGGGCACGGTAATCGAGTCACCGCAGGGTTGCCGGGATTTCCCCGCGGGCGCGGGGTCTGCCTGCTACGGGCACGGCTGTGCACCGGAGCGAGGTCGGACCGTTCGGGCGCGCGCGGACGATCGGTTGTCCGAATCGGAGTCGTCCCGATCCTGTGCCGGGGCCACCACGACCACCGGCGTGACCGGGCCGGGGGCCATCGCGGCGGCAGGCCCGCGCTACCGTCCGGGTGGCTGCGCAGCCGGACTACCGCGGTGCGGCCCCGAGGAGTGGGGTGGTGAATCCGTCGGTGACCCCGTAGGCCGCCCCGAGTGCCGCGCCGGCGAGCATGGCGGGTACTGCGACGATCCCGTAGCCGACCGCGGCGCCGAGAACGGGCCCGACGACGAGTCCGGTGGGCAGGAACGGTATTCCCGCCACGAACCCCAAGGCCGCGCCCAGCATCCCGAACGGGATGGCCACCGGTGCTGCCACGGCATTGGCGATGGCCGCGCCGATGACGGCGTTGCCCATGGTCTGGGCGGCGAGGCGATCCGACCGGGCAGGATCCATACCCGTCGAATCGAGGTAGGTGGCGATCTCGTTCTCGGCCTGGGCGGCGCCGTGGTTGACCGGCCCGGCGTCGAACGGCACCGCCACCACGAAGTTGCCGATCCGCAGGGTGCCCGGCGGTGTGTCGGCTGCCGCTTCGGGGCCTGCGTGGTGTGCCGCGGGGAGCGAACCCTGCGGGGTGAAGAAGGTCTGCGCCGGCAATGGGACGGTGCCCGGGGCGGTGGGCAGGGTTTCGGCGGGGGCGGCGGGCGGCGTGATCGCCGGAATCGGCGCGAACCCGGCCGGCGGTGCGGTGACCGCGCCGAGGCTTCCGGTCATCGACTCGACCGCCTCCTGCACCGCGACGGCGGCCGCCGACAACGGATCCGGGGCGGGCGCCGGGCCGTTCGCGGCCGGAGCCGGGGTGCCGCTCATGGGTCCAGGGGAGGGGGCGGCGGCCGGTATGCCGGGGGCGGTGAAGGTTTCGGGTTCGCCCGGTGCCGCGAGGGGGTGCGCGGCCGGGAGCGAGGCGGCGGCGGAGGTCACATCCGAGGCCGGGGCGGTGGGTGTTGCCGGGGTCGGGGCGACCATGTTTTCCGCGGCGCCCACCGCTGGGGTGGGGACCGGCGGGAACAGTGCCGCGGGTAGTGCCGGGAGTGCTGGGAACGCGGGTGGAGCGGGGTGTGCTTCGGCAGTTGCTGTACCGGCGCCGATCAGTGTCGCGATGAGCGGGACGGCGCCCGCCGCGACGACCGATCCGGTAGCGCGCCGGGTGACACCTGGAGCTCTGTGCTTACCCATGGTCGCCTTTCTCCGGAACTAGTCGGTTTGCCCGATATTAGCTCCGGAGTGGCTCCGCGCCTGGGACGTCGGCCGGTCAGCCGACCTTACGATTACCTCCCGGTTTGTCCGCCGCGGCGACCCCGTTACCGGTGGGATCGGCCGGGGAGACACCGGGCGCCGGCCCCGGCGGGCGCCGGCCCGCCGCGCCGCGCACGATTTCCTCGCCTTCTTCGCTGTCGCCGTACACCGCTTCCAGGGCGAGCCGGGCGAATATCCACTGCTCGGTCGCCGCCATCTGCCCGCGGGTACGGCCGAGGAAGGTGACGAACCACTGGATGATCGTGATGATCCGGCTCCGGTAGCCGACGAGGTAGTAGAGGTGCAGTGCCAGCCAGGCGAGCCAGGCGATGAACCCGCCGAATTCCAGCTTCCCCACCTGGCAGACCGCGCTGAACCGCGAGATCGTCGCCATACTGCCCTTGTTGAAGTATTTGAACGGCTTCCGGTCGGCCGGGGCCTGTTTGCCCGCGATCTCGGCCTTGATCTGCTTGGCCGCGTAGGTGGCGCCCTGGATCGCGCCCTGGGCCTGCCCGGGGACGCCGGGCACCGACATCAGATCACCGACCACGAAAACGTTCGGATGCCCCTTGATGGTGAGGTCCGGCTCCACCACGACCCGCCCGGCGCGGTCCACTTCGGTACCGTCCGAGCGCTCGGCCAGCATCTTGCCCAGTGGGCTGGCCTGGACCCCGGCCGACCACACCTTGCAGGACGATTCGATCCGGCGGGTGGTGCCGTCCTGGTCCTTCACCGTCACGCCGTGCGCGTCGACATCGGTGACCAGTGCGTTCAACTGGATCTCCACACCCATGGATTCCAGCCGCCGCTGGGCTTTGCTACCCAGCTTCGGGCCCATCGGCCCGAGCACGGCGCCCGCGCCCTCCACCAGGATCACCCGGGCATCCCGGGGGTCGATGTTGTGGAAGGTGCCCTCGAGGGTGCGGTCGGACAGTTCGGCGATCTGGCCGGCCAGTTCCACACCGGTCGGGCCCGCGCCCACCACCACGAAGGTGAGCAGCCGGTCGCGTTCCTCCTGGGTCCGCGCGACTTCGGCCTGTTCGAAGGAGCCGAGGATCCGGCCGCGCAGTTCGAGGGCGTCGTCGATGGTCTTCATCCCGGGCGCGAAGGTGGCGAACTGATCGTTGCCGAAGTACGACTGCTGGGCGCCGGTGGCGACGATCAGGCTGTCGTAGGGGGTCACGGTGGTTTCCCCGAGCAGCACCGAGGTGACCGAGCGCTGTTCCAGGTCGATATCGGTGACCTCGCCCAGCAGTACCCGGGCGTTCTTCTGTTTCCGGAGTACCAGCCGGGTCGCGGGGGCGATTTCGCCGACCGACAGGATCCCGGTGGCCACCTGGTAGAGCAGCGGCTGGAAGAGGTGGGTGGTGCTCTTGGAGATGAGGGTGACGTCGACGTCGGCCCGTTTGAGGTGCTTGGTGCCGAACAGGCCGCCGAATCCGGATCCGATCACGACGACGCGGTGCCGGCCGTTCCCATCAGGTTGCGTGCTCATATCGCTCCTCGCCAGCGGTGGGCCGGGGCTGCCCGGTGATCATTGTCCGACAACGCACACGGTAGTAGCAGTACCCGTCGAGGACACAGTTGGACGCTCGTTGTTCGCCAGTGGTGTGGTAACTCACCACGATAGCCATTGCGTAGTGATATCGGGTGGTGCGCGACGGTACCGATTCGGTCGAAACGGTCGAGCCGCTGCAACAAAGACAATACGATGGGTACAGTCTCTCAGGAGGTTCCGCCATGGTCACCGTCGACCGTGCCGCCGCGTCCCGCGCGCGCACCGACACCGAGAATTCGGCGCTCATCGAAATACCCCGGCGCCAGGTACTCGATCGGCTGCTGCTGAAAATCCCCGAGCGGCCGAGAACCCTGGCCACGCCGCCCGGTGGGCGAACCGCCGCGGCGGTCCGCGGCGATGCCGGCCTGCCGTATCTGGGCCGGACCTTCCACTACATGCGCTGGGGCCCGGCGGAGATGATGGACCGGTATCGCCGGTACGGGCCCGTCACTCTCAACAGTTCGATGGGTATGGACCGGGTGTTCGCTGCGGGGCCCGAGGCGGTCGACGAGGTGGTCGGCCGCCGCCGTCGTGATTTCGGGCAGGGCTGGGACTATTTCATCGGTCCGTTCTTCCGCCGTGGTCTGCTGCTGCTCGAATTCGACGAGCACATGTTCCACCGGCGCATCATGCAGCAGGCCTTCACCCGGGAACGGCTGGAGGCCCATCTGGCCGAACTCACCCCCGTCGTCCGCGCCACGATCGGCCGCTGGGTGCCGGAGGAGGCGGGTGCGAGCGCCACGGTGCCACTCTTCCCGGCGATCAAGGAGATGGCTCTCGATATCGCCGGGGAGACCTTCATGGCGGTGGAGGTGGGCGAGGAACGCAGGAAACTCACCGATGCGTTCGTGGCCTGCACACACGCCGGGCTCGCGCTGGTCCGCCACAATGTGCCGGGCGGAAAATGGCGGGCCGGTCTGCAGGGCCGCAAGGTGCTCGAGGAGTACTTCCGTTCGATGGTGCCGCAGAAGCGGCGCAGCGACGCCCCCGATTTCTTCTCCGGGCTGTGCCACGCCCGCGCCGAGGACGGATCGGTCTTCAGCGACGCCGACGTGGTCAACCATATGATCTTCCTGATCATGGCCGCGCACGACACCACCACGACCACCGCCACCGCCGTCGCCTATTACCTGGGCAAACACCCGGAGTGGCAGCAGAAGGTGCGCGAGGAGGTGCTGGCACTCGATCTGACCAACGACGCCCCGGCGATCGCCGACCTGGATACCCTGCGCACGCTGGACCTGGTGGTGAAGGAGAGTCTGCGCCTGATGCCGCCGGTGCCCGGGATGGTGCGCCGCGCCGTCCGCGATACCGAGATCTGCGGGCACTACATCCCGGCCGGGACACCGGTGGATCTCGGGTATCAGGTCAACCATCTGCTCGAGGAGTTCTGGACCGATCCAGAGGTGTTCGACCCGCTGCGCTTCTCCGACGAGCGGCGCGAGGACAAATCGCACCGGCTCGCCTGGATGCCGTTCGGCGCCGGTTCGCACAAATGCATCGGGATGCATTTCGGCACCTTCGAAGTGAAAACGATCATCTCCGCGCTGGTGCGCGACTACGAGTGGAGTTTCCCGGCCGACTACCGGATGCCGTGGGGTTTCACCACGATTCCGTTCCCGCGCGACGACGCCCCGATGCGGCTGCGGCGTCTCACCTGAGACACCCCGGACGCACAACGCCGGTCTCCCCGTGCGGGAGACCGGCGTTCGTGCGTTCCGGACGGACGGCCGATTCAGCGGCCGGACAACAGATATTCGGCGACGGTGGTGTCGGTGGCGGAACCCTCCTGGTAGCCGCCCTCGCCGTTCATCGCCGTCATGATGGCCAGGGTGTAGCGCTCGCCGGGCCCGGCGAAGCCGACCGAGTTCACCACCCAGCCGCCCTGTTCGTCGGACCACCCGTTCTTCAGGCCGGGCCGCATGGCCGCGCCCGCGCCCCAGACGCCCCAGTGCTGGTTGGAATCGACGCGGCGCATCAGGTCGAGCAGGTAGGCGCGGTCGTCGGGATGCATCCGGTCCAGCACATTCGACATCAGCCGGTCGAGATCGGCCGCGGTGGCCTTCTGGAAGGCCCAGTGCGGGCCGGGATTGGGGGAGGGCTGTGGGGCGAGGCTGGTCATCCCGTTGGCGCGGAAGGCGTTGTTGAACGCCATCCGGTCGAACCCGGCGTATTTGTTCCACAGCAGGTCGGTGGCCTGGTCGTTGGAGGTAAGCAGCATCTGCTCGAGGAGTCCGCGGTCCTCCGGCGGCAGCGTGATGGCGCCGACCCGGGCGCGGTTGAGCAGATCCTCCGCGATGGCGAGTTTGATCGTCGACGCGGTCCACACCATGTCTTCGGCGTGCGGGCTCGCGTACACGGCGCCGGTCTGCCGGTCCCGGATCACATACCCGGTGACACCGGGCCGCGAGTCGAGATAGGAGTTGACGGTATCGATACGGGCGGCCATATCGCAGTCGAAACCGTGGGCGCAACCCTGGGTGTGCGCGAGCGGGACGGCATCGGCAGACGGCAGGCCGGCGGGCACACCGGCGAACAGGATCGCAGCGGCGGCCAGGACGGTGGCGGGTGCGGCCACGCGGGGCGCAGCACCGGTGAGCAGGGGGTAACGCACGAGGAAACACCTTGTCATATCGGCGCTCCGCGCGCACGTTTTCCAGCTAGTGGACCCGGGCCGTGGCCTTCAGTTCCGCCACCGGGCGGCCGTTGAGGCGATAGCAGTGCTCGAACGCCTCGGTGTGCTCGTCACGCGGCCACGAGTGCAGAACGACGCTGCGTCCGTAGTGCCGGGAGTTGACCAGTTCCCACCGGTCCCCGGAGCGGCGGACGGTGAACCCGTCCCTCGGTATCAGGGGAACAACCAGCGCTTTCATCGACGCGAACCAGCCTTTCGTGCGGTAACCCGTTCCTCCCGGGGTTGCACTGTGACACAGCGTCTCTCCCGGATCCCGGCCATCCGGCCGCGTGTCGGTGGCGCATGTGCGCTAAATCACTGTGCAGTCAGGGGTCTTATCGGGTAGAAGCGTTCGGCGCTAGGGACATTCGGGTGATGATCACCTGTCCCGGGGTTGTCCGGTCCGTCGTGGGGGGTTGCCCGGCGGTGTCGGAGGCAGGGCGTATAAACGGGGTGAACGAAGGCGGCCGCGACTGTGCGGGTGCGGTGAGGACGGTGATCGAACCGAGCGGAAGGGCGGAGATGGCGCTGCACATCCACCGTGCCGAACGTGCGGATGCGCTCGCCGCCGCGCTGGCCGCGGTACTCGCCGATCCGCTGCCCGATCCGTTCGCGGAGGAACTGGTCGTGGTGCCGGCCAAGGGCGTGGAGCGCTGGCTGGCGCAACAACTTTCGGCCGTCCTGGGGAGTACGCCCGGAGCGCGCGACGGGATCGCGGCCAATATCCGGTTCCCGGCGCCGGCGGTGCTGGTCGACGAGGTCTTGGCCCAGGCGACGGGTATCGACCCGCAGACCGATCCCTGGGCGCACGATCGCGTCGTGTGGACCTTGCTGCGGGTGATCGACGAATCCCTCGGCGAACCCTGGTGCGCCGTGCTGGCGCAGCATCTCGGCCCGGCCGCGTCCTCCCTCGGGCACTCGCGAGCCGGCGATACCGGAGCTCCGGCCGGCGAACCCGAAGCCGCGGCCGAGGATTCCGGCCTATCGACCGGCGGCGCGGAACACCGGCTCGGCCGCCGGTACGCCACGGCGGCGCGGCTCGCGGCACTGTTCGAGGGGTACGCGCTACAGCGCCCGCAGTTGATCACGGAATGGGCGTCCGGCGCCGATACCGACGGTACCGGCCGGCAACTCCCCGACGATCTGACCTGGCAGCCGGTGCTGTGGCGCCGGCTGCGGGCGGCGGTAGATGCCGCAAGCCCGGCGGAGCGGCTGCAGACGGCGTGCGCACGTCTGCGTGCCGAACCGGAAGCGGTCACGCTGCCGGTCCGGCTGTCGGTTTTCGGCGCGTCCCGGCTACCCGCCGCGCATCTCGCGGTGCTCACCGCCCTGGCAGAGCAGCGTGACCTGCATCTGTGGCTCACTCACCCGAGCCCGGCGATGTGGGCGGCGCTGGCCCGGCCGCGCACGGGTCGCGATCCGGCCGGCGGCCCGGAGGGCCGCGCAGACCGTGGGTTCCACGGATCCGTGGCGGATCCGGCGACACCGCCCGGCTCCATGCCGTTGTCGCCCGTGGAAACGGCCCGGGCCGAGGACGATTCGGCTATCCGCGTGCGGCATCCGCTGCTGGCCGGTTCGAGCCGGGATATCCGGGAATTGCAGCTGCGCTTGCCGGCGGCCGCCACCGATACCCGGTACCCCTCCCTGCCGAGCGTGGGCCGGTCGCGATCGGAGGGACCGTCGGCCGACGCCACCGGCGAGAGCCATCCGGCGGCAGCGGGTCCGGATAATTTTCCAGGGGAAGGCGAGCCGGATCCGGCGACCCTGTTGCAGGCCCTGCAGGCGCATATCCGCGACGACGACTGGCCGCCCGTGCCCGGGCGGCACCACGGCGACGGTAGTGTGCAGGTCCATGCCTGTCACGGCCCGGTGCGGCAGGTCGAGGTGCTGCGGGAGTGCCTGCTCGGTCTTTTCGCCGCCGACCCCACGCTGGAACCGCGTGATGTCGTGATCATGTGCCCCGAGGTGGAGGCATTCGCTCCGCTGGTCCGCGCGGCGTTCGGGCAGCCCGCGGCGGGAAACCCGGACACCGCGGTGGCCGTGGCGCATCCCGGTCATCGGCTGCGGGTCCGGCTCGCGGACCGCGGCCGCGGGGTGACCAACCCGCTGCTGGGCGTGGTGGCGCAGTTACTGGAACTGGCGCGCGGGCGGGTCACGGTCACCGAGGTACTGGATCTGGCCGCCGCCGAACCCGTCCGGCGCGCGTGCGGATTCGACGACGACGATATCGAGCGCATGCGGGAATGGGCGGTCGAGGCGGGCGCCCGGTGGGGGATCGGGCGGCGGCAACGGCAGGCGTTCGGGTTGGGCGATTTCGAGCAGAACACCCTCAACGCCGCGCTCGACCGGATCCTGCTCGGCGTTACCGCCGACGAGAGCGCGCAGGCCTGGCTGGACCGTGTCCTGCCACTCGGCGATGTGGACAGCAACGATATCGACCTCGCGGGCCGGTTCGCCGAATACATCGACCGGCTGGCCTCGATCCTGCGCGACCTGCAAGGTCCCGCACCGGCCCCGCAGTGGTCGGCGATCCTGGGCCGCGCCCTCGATCTGCTCACCGACGTGGCCGAATCGCAGGCCTGGATCCGGACCGAGGCGCGCCGGGAACTGGCGGCGGCCACCGCGTACGCCGGCGATACGGAGTTGCGCCTGCCCGATATCACCGAACTGCTGCAGAGCCGGCTGGCCGCCACCCCGACCCGCGCGAACTTCCGCACCGGTGAACTCACCGTGTGCACCCTGACCCCGATGCGTTCGGTACCGCATCGGGTGGTGGTGCTGCTCGGTGTGGACGACGAGGTCTTCCCGCGCGGCGCCGGTATCGACGGCGACGATGTGGCGGCCCGGGACCCGCTGCTCGGTGAACGGGACCCGCGCTCGGAGGATCGGCAGTTGCTGCTGGACGCCGTCATGGCGGCCCGCGACACCCTGGTGGTGCTGCACACCGGCGCCGACCCGGTGACCGGCGCGTATCGTCCGCCTGCCGTACCGGTCGCCGAACTCCTCGACACCCTGCGCGCCCACGTCGGTCCGGACGGGATGACGGCCGTGCTCACCCGCCATCCGCTGCAGCCGCACGATCGGCGCAATTTCGCGCCGCCGGCGCCGTTCGGTTTCGACCCGGAGGCGTTCGCGGGGGCGCGGGCGACACTGCGGGAACCGGAATCGGCGGCCGGACCGCTCACCCGGGTCCTACCCGCCGCGGAGACCACCGAAATCGGGCTGGCCGAGCTGATCTCGTTCCTGGAGCATCCGATTCGCGGTTTCCTCTGGCAGCGGCTGGGGGTGCGGATCCCCGAACAGGAGGAGGAGATCACCGATCGGCTGCCGATCGAATTCGGGGGTCTCGACACCTGGGCACTCGGCGAGCGGATTCTGACCGCCCGGCTGGCGGGGGCCGATCCCGCCGATCTGCGGGCGGCGGAATGGCGGCGCGGCACATTACCGCCGGCCGAACTCGGCCGGGCCGTACTGGACGACGTGGAACGCACCGTGGAGACCCTGGTGCGGGCCGCAGCACCGGATTACGCACAGCCGCCCCGCGATATCGATATCGCTGTGGACCTGGGCGGCGGCCGCCGGCTGACCGGAACCGTCGCCGAGGTCCGCGGTGATCTGCTGGTGCGCACTACCTTTTCCCGGGTCGCCCCGAAACACCGTCTGGCGGCCTGGGTTTCGGTGCTCGCCCTGGCGGCGACCGAGGACCGGCAATGGCGTGCCGCGGTCACCGGCCGCGGCCGGTTCCCCACGCCCGCGTGGCGCGCCGAACTCACCGCCCCCGCCGCGGCCGAGGCAGGGGCCCTCCTGCGCACCCTGGTCGCGCTGCGGGAGGCGGGACTGAACGAACCCCTGCCCATCCCCACGGCGACGACGGCCGCCTACGCCGAAGCGCGATTCCGGCGGCTCCCACCCGAGGAGGCCATGGTCGCCGCGGACCGGGCGTTCGGCGGTGGCGACCGCACCCGCGATTTCGCCGAGCACACCGACCGCAACCTGCGCTATGTCTGGGGTCCGGCACCGGACCTGAGCCGGCTCGCCGCCGCCCCGGCCCCCGCCGGGGAGCCCGTGGAGGCGACCCGTTTCGGTTCCATCGCCCGGCGCCTCTGGGGACCGCTGCTACGAGCCGAACAGCAGGGGGCGCCGTGAGCGCCGTACGACTCGGCCGCCGGGCGGCGCGCACCGAACGCACAGGCGGTTCGGCGAGCGCCGCCGGCGATCCGAACGAATCACGTGGGAATGCGGTACGCCCGGGCCGCCGGGCCGGACGTACCGAACGCAGAGACGACTCGGCCCTACGTGCTGTGGGCCGGGTCTGCGCGGACAGGGGATGCCCGTGACGGTGATCGCGACCTCGCCACCGGCCGGTGGCGACACTTTCGATCTCTGCGACGACCTGCCGGTGGGGACCACCGTGCTCGAGGCGAGCGCGGGGACCGGCAAAACCTATGCGATCGTCGGCCTGGCCGTCCGCTATGTCGCCGAGGCCGGGATACCGATCTCGCGGTTGCTGCTGGTGACCTTCAGTCGCGCGGCAACCCAGGAATTGCGCGAGCGCACCCGCGACCGGTTCGTCACCGTCGCCGCCGCCCTCGCCGACCCGGCGGCCGCGCGGGCCTCGTCCGACGAACTGGTGCAGCATCTGGCCGGCGCCGAATCCGCCGAGGTCGCCTCCCGCCGGGCCCGGTTGCTCACCGCGCTCTCCGATTTCGATGCCGGGGTGATCGCCACCACGCACAGCTTCTGCCGGCGCATGCTCGGTGAGCTGGGTCTGGCCGGCGATCTCGACACCGGTGTGCGGCTGGTGGAGGAAGCCGACGATCTCACCCGCGCCGTGATCGACGACCTGTATCTGAGCCGGTACGCGCGCACCCCGGCGCCGTTCACGGTGAAGCAGGCCCACCGGTTCGCCACCGCCGCGGTGCGCGACCGGCAGGCCGTGCTCGCGCCCGATACCGACGAGGCGTCGGCGCAGCGGGTGGCCTTCGCCACCGCGGTGCGCGCGGAAACCGAACGCCGCAAACGGTTGTCGGGCCTGCGCGATTTCGACGATCTGCTGGTGCTGCTGCGCGATATCCTGGCCGATCCGGTGCGCGGCCCCGGCGCGTGCCGCCGGATCCGGGACCGCTACCCGGTGGTGCTGGCCGACGAGTTCCAGGACACCGATCCGCTGCAATGGGAGATCCTGTACCGCGCATTCCACGGTCACAACACGCTGGTGCTGGTGGGTGATCCGAAACAGGCGATCTACGCGTTCCGCGGCGCCGAAGTACTCAGTTATCTGGACGCCGTGGGCCATGCGAGCGCGCGGCGGGAACTGACGACCAACCGCCGCAGCGACGCCGCGCTGCTGCGGGCGCTCGATCACCTGCTCGGCGGTGCGGCACTCGGGCACGACGATATCGTCGTGCCCGCGGTCACCGCGACCCAGCCGTGGACCCGGTTGCGGGGTCCGGCCGAGTTGACCACCGCGCTGCGGTTGCGCTGTCTGCCGCGCACCGGAGCCGGGCCGCGCGGACTGTCGGGTTTCCCCAATATCCACCGGCAGCGCGCCCGGGTCGCCGCGGATCTGGCCACCGATCTGGTCACCCTGCTGGAATCGGGCACCGTGCTCACCGAACCGGCGGGACGTTCGCCGGCCGCGGCGGCGGGCAGCGATGAGCGGGAGCGGCCCCTCGGCCCGGGGGATATCGCGGTGCTCGTGCGCACACACACCCAGCTGGAGGTGGTGCGCGAGGCGCTGGAACGCGCCGGTGTGCCGGTCGTATTGACCAGCGGCAGCAGTATTTTCGCGACCCCCAGCGCGACGGATTGGCTGTGGGTGCTCTCGGCGCTCGAACAGCCGCATCGCGCCGACCGGGTGCGGCTGGCGGCACTCACCCCGATCTTCGGCTACACCGGCGGCGAGCTGGACAGTGGGGGAGCGGATCTGGTGGGGCGGGTGAGTGCCGAATTGCGGGATGCGGCGCGGCTGTTCGCCCGCGCCGGGTTCGCGGCCGTATACGAAAGGCTCGCCACCGCGACCGGGCTGGTACCGCGGCTGCTGGCCGCCGAGCACGGGGAACGCCGGCTCACCGATATCCGGCACCTGACGCAGCTCCTCGACGAGGTCGGTGCCGCCGAGGGTTTCGGGCTGACCGCGCTGACCAGGTGGCTCGCCGATCGGGTGCGCGAGCCGGGGTCGGGTTCGGTGGCCGGGCGCAGCCGGCGGCTGGATCGCGATATGGCCGCGGTACAGCTGGCCACCGTCCATGCGAGCAAGGGGCTCGAATTCCCGGTCGTGTATCTGCCGTTCGCGTGGGACAGCTCGTCCGATCCCAAACCGGCCACACTGCTGATGCACGAGAACGGCGCCCGCGTGCTCGATATCGGCGGCCCGGACGCGCCGGGATACGCCGCCCGCAAGGAACGCGCGGACAGCGAAACCGCGGGTGAGGAACTGCGGTTGTGCTACGTGGCGCTCACCCGGGCATGTTGCCAGGTGGTCGCCTGGTGGGCACCGTCGTTCGGGACGGCGGTGGCCCCGCTGCACCGGCTGCTGTTCGGCCGGAACCCCGAAGCGGTACAACCGAAACCGCGGGCGCCGGTCGACGAGGACGCGGTGGTGGTGGACCGGCTCCGGGCCTGGGCCGCCGGAGTGGACGGGACGGTCTCGGTGACGGCGGCCGATCCGGGCGGCGAGCCCCCGCGGTACCGGCCACCCACCGGCACCGTCGACGGCGATCTCGCGATAGCCGTGTTCGACCGGGAACTCGACGACCACTGGCGGCGCACCTCCTACTCGGCGCTCACCGCCGCCGCGCATCTCGCGGCCCCGGAGACCGAACCGGAGGAGATGCCCGGCCCCGGCGACGAACCGGAGGCGCCCGCGCCGCTCGCCGAGCCCGAACCCGGTGCCGCTTCGCTCATGAACGCGCTGCCCTACGGCGCGGAGTTCGGCACCCTGGTGCACGCGGTGCTCGAACGGGTGAGCACCGATACCACCGATCTGGCCGCAGAGGTACGCCTCCGCTGCGAGACCACGGTGGGCGAGATGCTCTCCGACGCCGATCCGGAACTGCTGTCGGCGGCGGTGCTCGCTGTCCTGCGCACACCGATCGGTTTCGGTGCCCTGGCCGATATCGCGGACCGGGACCGGCTGCCGGAGCTGGAATTCGAGCTGCCGCTGGCGGGCGGGGAGGAGCCGGCCGCTGCCTCGGCGACCCTGCACCGGATCGCCGCGCTGCTGCGTTCCCGCCTCGATCCCGGTGATGTCTTCCACCGTTACGCCGACGAACTCGACACCCTCGACGACACCCCGTTACGCGGATACCTCACCGGCAGTATCGACGCGGTCCTGCGTACCCCGGCCGGGCGTTTCGTCGTGGTCGACTACAAGACCAACCGGCTGGGCACCGGTGAGCTCACCGTCGCGCACTACACCCGGGAACGGATGGCCGCGGAGATGATCCGCGCGCACTATCCGCTACAGGCACTGCTGTATTCGGTGGCGTTGCACCGGTATCTGCGCTGGCGGCTACCCGGTTACGACCCCGCCGAACATCTCGGCGGTATCCGTTATCTGTTCGTCCGGGGCATGATCGGCCCGAATACCCCGGACGGTGCCGGGGTATTCGATTGGACCCCACCGCCCGGCCTGATCACCGGCCTGTCGGACCTGCTCGCCGGAGGTGCGCGGTGATCCCGATCCGGGTGGCGCAGCGCGGCAGCGGGATACTGCGCGAATTCAACGAGGCGGGGGTGCTCTCGGCCGCGGATGTGCATGTGGCCGCCCGTTTGGGCCGCCTTTCCGGGGAGACCCGGGAACCGGTGCTGTTCGCCGCCGCACTGGCGGTCCGCGCCGTCCGGTCGGGGTCGGTATGCCTGGATCTGACCAGGATGCGGGAGATCGGCGTGGACGCCGACGACGAACGCCCGGATCAGGTCGACCTCGCCGAACTGCCCTGGCCCGACGAGCAATCGGTGATAGGCGCACTGCGTGACAGCCCGCTCGTGTGCGGTGGCCCGGCCGGCCCGCTGACCCCGCTGCGGCTCACCGATCCGGCCCGCCCCGGCACCGGACCCCTGCTCTACCTGGACCGCTACTACCGGCAGGAGGAGACCGTCCGCCGGGTACTGACCGCCCGCGCCGCCGAGCATCCGGACGCCGACCCGGCGCTGGTATGCCGGGAACTGGACCGTCTCTTCGGCCCGCCCGGAGATGCCCCCGACCGGCAGCGGCTCGCCGCGGCACTGGCCGCCACCGGGTCGACCACCGTTGTCGCCGGTGGTCCGGGCACCGGGAAAACGCACACCATCGCGCGGATTCTCGCGCTCCTGGCCGCGCTCCGGGCCGGCGCGGACGGTGCGCAGGCCACGGCACCGTTGCGGATCGCGCTGGCCGCGCCCACCGGTAAAGCGGCCGCCCGCCTGCAGGAAGCCGTGCGCGATCAGGCGGGACTGCTCGGTCTGCCGGAACTGTCCGCGGCGACCCTGCACCGCCTGCTGGGCTGGCAGCGCGGTCGCAGCACGCCGTTCCGGTACCACGAACACAACCGGCTGCCCTACGACGTGGTCGTGGTGGACGAGACGTCGATGGTTTCGCTGACCATGATGAGCCACCTGCTGGCGGCCCTGCGCCCGGACACCCGGCTGGTCCTTGTGGGCGACCCGGATCAGCTGGCCTCGGTGGACGCCGGTGCGGTGCTCGCGGATCTGGTGGCGGCACCGTTCCCGGGCACGGACAACCCGGCCCTGGAAGCGGTACTGACCGCCGACCCGGGCTGCCTCGGCGCGCCCGGGCAGGCGGGCGCCGAAGCGCTCACCGAGCTGGAGCGTGCGCGGGTGCGCGGCGGGATCGTCCGGCTCACCCGTGGACGCCGGTTCGGTGGCCGGATCGCCGAGCTGGCCGTGGCGGTCCGCGCGGGCGATACCGAGGCCGCGCTGGAGCTGCTGCGTTCCGGTGGCGATATGCTGGAGCTGCTCGGCCCGGACGAAATCGCCGCCGTCCGGGCCGATGTCGTCGCCACCGCGCAGCGGGTCACCACCGCGGCCGCCACCGGCGACGCGGCCGCCGCACTGGCCGCCTTCGAATCGCATCGGGTGCTCTGCGCGCATCGCCGCGGTCCGTACGGGGTCGAACAATGGGACCGGACGGCGGCCGAATGGGCGGCGGCCGCGGGCGCCGGCCCGGAGAGTCGTTCCGGCACCTGGTATCCCGGTCAGCCACTGCTGGTGACGGCCAACGATCACGAGGCCCGTATCTACAACGGCGACACCGGTGTGGTGGTGCGCCGCCCGGACGGGTCGCTGCGGGTGGCGCTGCAGCGCGGCGAGGAGCCGCTGCTCGTCCACCCCACCCAATTCCCCTCTGTGGTCACGGTATTCGCGATGACGATCCACCGCAGCCAGGGCAGTCAGTACGACGCGGTGACGATTGTGCTGCCGGAACCGGGCTCGAGCCTGCTGACCCGTGAACTCCTGTACACCGCGATCACCCGGGCCCGCCGGCATGTGCGGATCCTGGGCACCGAGGAGGCCATCCGCACCGCCATCGACCGCCATGTGCTGCGCGCCAGCGGGCTCAGCCTCGACCGCGGCGACCGGCCGGATTGACGGCTCATTCGTGCGCGTCGTCCGTCCGCGCCGCGGGAAACAGGCCGGGCAGCTCCATCGCGTAGCCGAGGTCGGCGGTGTTGCCGAGGGTCGCCAGGACGACCCGGATCATTGTGAGGCGGGCCGCGGCGACCATGGCCGGATCCGGTTCGGCACCCGGTTCGGCGGCGGCCGAGATCCGGTACACCACGTACTCGCAGACGTGCAGCGCGGCGTCGAGGTCCAGTGGTTCGGGTACCGGACGGCCCAGTTCCGCGAATTTGCGCCGCACGATCTCGCGGATCCCGTCGATGGCGACGTTGCGGTACGCCGAGACCGGCGAGGCCGGATCGTGTAGTTCGGCGAACAGCGGCCGCAGGACGGCCCCGTGCCCGCGGGCCCAGTCGAGGTAGGCGTCGATCAGCCGGATCCCCAGGTCCACGCCTTCCCCGGTGGCCTCGAGGGCGGCCGCGATACCCCCGACCAGTTCCGCGTTGGAGATATCCAGCAGCACGTTCAAGGGTTCGGTGGCATTGGCGAAATAGCGGTAGAAGGTGGGACGCGACAGTCCGGCCCGGTCGATGATCTGGGCGACGCTCAGGCCCCGCGAACCGGTGCGGGTGAAAACCTGCGCGGTCGCGTCGACGATCCGCGCGCGGACCTGCTCTGCCTGTTCCCGGGTCTGCGGCGGGCGGCCTCGCCGGGGCGTGGCGGTGGCGTGGGCTGGGGCGTGCGGCCGTGCCGGCGCGGCAGGTGTCGCCGAGCCGCCGCCGCGGCCCGGGTCGGCCGGGCGGGAGGTCACGAAGCGCTCCGGGCTGTGAGATCCCACAGCCGACGCTGGTGACGGGCTGTTGTGCGCAACGGCCCCCTTGACACTCCATACGGCACGACCATTACATTAACACCACTGTTCAATTAATCATCCGTGCCGCGACCTGCCGATCGCGGCCCGCACCCGCCTCAGGAGTATGCCGACGATGACGACCGCCCAGCGTCCCGCCGCCACCGGCCGCCTGACCCCGGACCTGGTCGACCGGCTACTCGGCCGCGCCGCGGCCGGTGGGGCGCCCGCCGTCACGGTCACCGCGCCGGTCACCGGCGAGCCGATCACCGAACTACCGCAGTCGTCGGTCGCCGATATCGAGGCCGCCTTCGAGCGGGCCCGGACCGCCCAGCGGCAGTGGGCGCAGGTGCCGGTCCGGCAGCGCGCCGCGGTACTGCGCCGCTTCCACGATCTGGTTCTCGCCGAACAGGACACCATCCTCGACATCGTGCAGACCGAGACCGGGAAATCTCGCGCGCACGCCTTCGACGAGGTCGGCGATGTCGCGGTGAATTCGCGGTACTACGCCGCCACCGCCCCCCGGCTGCTGGCCCACCGCAAACCCCGCGGGGTGCTGCCGGTGCTCACCGATGTCCAGGTGCGGCAGCGGCCCAAGGGCGTGGTCGCGGTGATCTCGCCGTGGAACTATCCGCTGGCGCTGGCGGTTTCGGATGCGTTACCGGCCCTGGTCGCCGGTAACGCGGTGGTCGGCCGGCCGGACAACCAGACCGCGCTCACCGCGCTGTGGGCCGTCGACGCCGCCGTGCGGGCCGGTCTGCCCGAGGGCCTGTGGCAGATCGTGCTGGGCCGCGGTTCGGTGATCGGCGGTGAGGTCATCGACCGCGCCGACTATGTCGACTACACCGGGTCGAGCGCCACCGGCCGGACCATCGGCCGCCAGGCGGGGGAGCGGCTGATCGGCTGTTCCCTCGAACTGGGCGGGAAGAACCCGCTGCTGGTGCTCTCCGACGCCGATCCGGTGGCCGCGGCCAAGACCGCGGTGCGGGCCAGTTTCGCCTCCGCCGGCCAGCTGTGCGAATCAATGGAACGTATCTACGTGCACGAATCGGTCTACGACCGGTTCGTCGCCGAATTCGTGCCCGCGGTCCAGGCTTTGACACTCGGTTCGCCGCTGGACTATTCGACCGATATGGGTTCGCTGACCTTCGCGCGCCAGCTCGACACCGTGCGCGCTCATGTCGACGATGCGGTCGCCAAGGGCGCCACCGTCCTGGCCGGTGGCGCACACCGGCCCGACCTCGGCCCCTACTTCTACGAACCCACCGTGCTGACCGATGTCACCGCCGAGATGACGGTGTACCGGGAGGAAACATTCGGCCCGGTCGTCTCGGTCTACAAGGTCGCCACTGACGACGAGGCGGTCGCCCAGGCCAACGACACACCGTACGGCCTCAATGCCAGCGTCTGGTCGCGCAGCGCGGCCCGGGGCCGGGAATTCGCCGCCCGGATCAACGCCGGATCGGTCAATGTGAACGAGGGATTCATCGCGGCGTGGGGCAGCGCGGACGCCCCGTCGGGTGGTGTCGGGATTTCCGGAACCGGCCGCCGGCACGGCCCCGAGGGGTTGCTGAAGTACGTCGATACGCAAACCATCGCGGTGCAGCGCATGCTGCCGATCGCGCCGCTTCCGGGGATGTCGGAGGCGATGTGGGCGAAAACCATGACACTGTATTTCCGGGTGATGAAAACCCTGCGCCAGAAATAGGCCCGCCGGTATCCGGCCGCTGCCCCTACTTTCCTCCCAGAACGACGAAGGATCCGAATCGATGAAACTGGACACGGTGGCCGGTAAGAAGGTGCTGATCACCGGTGCTGCCATGGGCCTGGGCAAATTGTTCGCCGAACAGGCGGTGCGCGAAGGCGCCGCCGCGGTGGTGCTCTGGGATATCAACGAGACCGCGCTGCGGGAGACCGCCGCCGGATTCGCCGCGGCGTCCGGCACCGTGCACACCTACACCGTGGACGTCTCCGACCGGGCCGCCGTCGCGGCCGCCGCGGAATCGGTCCGGGTGGATGTGGGCGATATCGACGTCCTGGTGAACAATGCCGGAATCGTGCGCGGTAACACCTACTTCTGGGAGACGAAGGACCGCGACGATATCGACAAGACCATGGCCATCAACGCCATGGCGCCGATGTATGTGACGCTCGAGTTCCTGCCGGCCATGGTCGCCGGTACCGTGGAGGCCCGGGTGCTCACCATCGCCTCCTCGGCCGGTTTGGTGCACAACCCGCGGATGAGCGTCTACGCCGCGTCCAAATGGGCAGCGCTGGGCTGGTCGGATTCGGTGCGGATCGAACTGGGTCAGGCCGGGCACGACCACGTCAAGGTGACAACGTTCTGCCCGACCTACATCAATACCGGAATGTTCGAAGGCGCCAAGGGTTTCTGGTTCACCCCGATCCTCGACCAGCACAAGGCCGTCGAAACCGCCTGGGCGGAGATGAAAAAGGGCACCCCCGTCGTGATCATGCCGTGGACCTCGCGCCTGAACAAGGTGCTCTCCGGTGTGCTTCCGCTCAAACTGCGCGACCTGTTCCTGAACACGGTCGGCGTCTACCACTCGATGGACGAGTTCAAGGGCCGTAAGTAGCCGCCGGACGGGTGCCGGCGGCCACGGTGGCGCCGAGTTCGGCGGACCGGGCGATCCGGGCTCGCAAACCGCTGCCGGTGAGCACTGCGGTGGCGGCCGGGATCTGATCGGTACCGATCTCGATCAGCACGCTCCCGCCGGGCGCGAGCCATTCGGCCGCCCCGGCGGCGGTGCGGCGGGCGAGCACGAGCCCGTCGGGTCCGCCGTCGAGCGCGGTGGCGGGTTCGTGGTCCCGGGCTTCCGGGGGCAGGCGGGACAGGAACTCCGACGGGACGTACGGGGTGTTCGCCAGCAGGACATCGATCCGACCGCACAGTTGGCTCGGCAGCGCATCGAACAGATCGCCCTGGAAAACCCGTCCGCCGATACCGGCGAGATTGGCGCGCGCACAGTCGGCGGCCACCGGGTCGATATCGGCGGCGAACAGCTCCGGTAGCGGGTCCGGGCCGCCGGCCAGTTCGGTGAGCAGGGCCAGCCCCAGCGCTCCCGACCCGCAGCACAGATCCACCACGATCCGCGGCGGCGTGCTGCGAGCGAGGGCGGCGGCCTCGTCCACCAGCAACGCCGAGCGCCGCCGCGGTACGAACACCCCCGCCCGCACCCCCACTCGCACACCCCTGAATTCGGCCCAGCCGAGTATGTATTCCAGCGGCTCCCCGGCCACCCGCCGCGCGACCAACTCCGCGAGTTCACCCGCCGAACGGGCACCGCCGCCCAGCATCCGCGCCTCGTCCTCGGCGAAAACGCATCCCGCCGCACGGAGCTGCCGGGTGACGGCCTCGATATCGAATGCGGGCATGGGCACAGTCTGCTCGGCGGTCGCAGGTCGGCGCACCGGATTATCGCGCGAGTCTTGCCTGCGGATTCCGGAACGCGCGGTCGCCCTGCTCACCAACAGTTCCGGTGACGAAACGTCCGAGGGTGCCGAACAGCCGATCCCAGCCCCGTGGCCCGTCGGTCGATGCGGATTCGAGGCACTTGCCGCGGCCGAGCCGACAGGTCGAAGAGTGGCATTCAGCTCTGCCGGCCGGTGAACGCCCAGACCGCCGCGGGCCGGCCGGTGGCCTTCGTGCGGCGCCGCTCGTCGGTTTTCTCCAGTCCGGGAATCCCGGCGAGGGTGCGGTTGAGATTCGCCGCGTCCGGCCGGGCGCCCGACAGCGAGGCGGTGAGGTCGACCGCGCGGGTGGCCGGGAACTGCGGCCCGAGCAGCGCGCGGGTGAGTGTGAGGTCTTTCCAGAGCAGCCCCGCCAGCCGGGTGCGGGCGGCCGCGGCGATGCTGTTGTGGTCGAAAGCCAGGGCCGGGACATCGTCGAAGGTGACCCAGTGCGCCGGCCCCTCGTGCGGTTCGGTCACCGCCCACATGACGATGGACAGCGTGGGCCCGCGCGGGTCGCGGTTCGGTTCGTCGAAGGTCACCAGCTGGCCGACCGGTCCCAGTGCGGAGTCCGGGACGCCCAGTTTGGTGCGAACTGCTCGGACCGCGGCCTCGGCGAGGCGTTCGCCCCGCCCGAGCAGAACACCGGGCAACGCGACCTGCCCCGTGAACGGTTCGTGCCCGCGCGGCGCGATACCGAACGTGACCGCGGCGTCCGCGGGCCAGAACCGCAACGCCACGACATCCACGGATACCGCTGATTGGTCCACGTCCCCATCCTGCCAAATCCGCCCTCGCCGCTACCGGGAGCGAGGCCACCGCGATCGCTACGCGCTCCCTCGCCCGAGGTACCCGGCCGGCCTGCTCCGGGTTGAGGATCCGCCGTCGCCGCGTTCGCGCCGGCACGCGTGCTCTGCCGGCTACACCCGTGCGTGCCCGATTCGACGCCGGCACCTGCGGCCGGCCGGTCGGCTGCCGGCGCCTGCTCGGTGAAGCGGTCGGGAGCTGCGCGCCTTCCGGTTGCGCTCGTGGCCGCGTCTACCGGATGGGGTATGCGCGGTCCGCCGGAAGGAGCGGGTTCGGCCGGCACGGTGTCCCCGCCGGGGCCGGAGTGCGGAAGGGTGGACCGGCCGGCGCTTCGAACGCCGCCGCCGGTGTGCGCGGGGGCCGATCGGAGCCGGTCGACGTGCGGACGACCGGTTCGGCGTCGGCGCCTGTCCGCTGCCGGCGCGTGCTCGGCGTGCGCGCGGCCGGCCGGAACAGGGGTTCTGCCGACACGGTGTGTCCACTGGTGCCCGCCGGTGGGGAGCCGGCACCGGCCAGTGCTTCGAAGGCCGTCGACGGGGCACGGGCGGATCGATCGGGGCCGGTGGCGGTGAGGACGACCGGGGCACCCAAGGTCTGCTCCAGCAGGCGTGGCAGGTCGGCTGCCGGATCGCCGAGCACCGGGATGGCCGTGGCGAGGGTCGCGGTGAGCGCGGCCTGGTGACCGAGATCCTGCCACGATCCCGGCGGGAGCGTGTCGAGGATGCCGTGCGGTGTGCGGTAGGCCGTGGCGACCGGCTCGCCGGCCGCTGCATCCAGGTGAGTGAGAACCAGCCCGTCGACACCGCCGCACACCTGCACGGCGTACCGGAGCAGTACCGTATCGAGGCGACCCCGGCGGAACGGCCCCTGGTATCTGCCGTGGGCGTTGTGTATTTCCGGGATACGCAGATCCGGGTCCTCGGTCGGCAGTGGGCCGGCCCCGTGCCGGGTCGTATAGCTGCGGGTCACGCCGAGGACGGCCGCGGTGGCGCCGATCCCGGCCAGCAGGCTGCGGGCGTTGCGCGGTTCCACCGTCGACCAGGTGGTGTACGGATGGAAACCGCGCCATTCGTCGAGCAGCACCCCTTGCGCGCCCTCGAACACCAGCCGGCCCCGCCGGGCGAGGCGCCGCAGCTCGCCGTCGCCGGTGATCCGTACCGCGCGCCCGAACTCCCGATAAACCTCCACCAGGGCATCGACGGGTTCGTGGGTGTGCGCGCTGTCGCCGAGCAGCGGACGGTAGTGCGCGGCCAGCGCGCGGAGCTTATCGCGCAGGACGGCGGGCCGGTGACAGTCCCCGACGCGGGGCGCGTCGTAACGCAGTGCGTAGGAGGCGGTTTCACCGATTCCCAGCCCGCACGATCCGTGCCGCGCGGTACCGCGGGCGTCCTCGCGGGCACGGTTGGCGGCGATATGGATCGGGGTGGTGAGCAGCGCCGCGGCATCGATCGACAGCAGCGACAGCGGATCCGGTACCCCGAGCGCCGCCAGAGTTTCCGCCTCGGCGGCCAGGGCGAGCGGTTCCACCAGCACATGTCTGGACAGGTGCGTCGGCACGCCGGAGAAGGTCCCGGAACCGAACTGGGCGAACGTATGGTGCCGGCCGCCGGCCACCACGTTGTGGGCGGCCTGCGCGCCGCCGTTGAAACGCACCACCGCGGCGACAGCCAGACCCGTCTCGGGAGTGCACAGCCAATCGACCGTGGCGCCTTTGCCCGCATCGCCGAAACCGAGGTCGACGACGATCAGGTGACGGCCGGGATCCTGCTCCGATCCGCCGACACCCCTGCCACTCATGTCGTGGCGCCCGGTAGGGCCTTCGGCGCACGGGTGCCGAGCGCCTTGCCGACGATCTCGGCCTCGTGCACCGACCCGATATCGCGGAGGTCGGCCAGACCGGCCGGTATATCCACCCGGTCCTCGGCCAGCCCGATCGTCAAGGCGATGAGTTCGCAGACCGCGGCCGGATCGTCGAGCCGCAGGAAGTTCTGGCCCAGCAGGCCCGACCAGTGCTCGGCGATCTGCGGATCACGGTAGTACGACGACTGATTCGGCAGGATGTAGTAAACATTCCAGCGTTGTCCGAGTTCGCGGTAGATCGAATCGACCGCGATATCGGTGCGTACATGGTCACCGATCACCGCGCGGATATGGCGGGCGGCCAGGCGGGATTTGTTCAGTTCGTCGCCGATGATGAACAGGTAGCCCTTCTTACGGCGTTTCTCCCAGGCGTCGGTGATCACGTGCTGCGCCATGAAATAGGCGGCCAGCTCGTAGCTTTCGGACTTCTGGCCGCCGCCTCCGCCTTCGAGGAGGATGGTGCGCAACTGCTCGTCCATCCGGTTGTCGGATTCGAACTGACCCACCTGCAACGGCGCCCGGTCGACGTCGGCGTCCCCGATACCGCCGAACAGGATCTGCGGATCGTCGGCATAGCCCTTGTTTTTCAGCAATCCGTGCAGTTTGCCGAGTTTGGTCTGCATGATCACCGGCACCCGGCCCATGGAGCCGGTGACGTCGAACAGCACCGCGATCGGCAGTGACTGCGCATGCTCGGCCGAGTCCCGGCATTCGCGGGCGGTGACGCCGAACGGGTCCAGGTCCGGGTGGCTGGTCCAGGTGTCGTAGGGCTGGTCGCGCAGTTGCGCGGTGTAGCCGAAATCGTCGATTCCGTGCCGTGCCCGGTAGGTCTCGGCGGCGCGGTAGGCGCTGTGGTCCCAGTGTCCGTATCCCATAGGAAACTCCCCGGTTCATCTTTTGGTCGTATTGACTATAACTAAACTGAGCGGCTGTGACCAGAGGCGAACCGGTGCCGCCCGGGAACGCGGCGAACGGACCCGCCGGATGCCGGGATGGGCCTGCGGGGGTACCGGCTGGCTATCGTGAAGGCGTGCCGAACCGCATCGTGAAGCGCAGCGCGACCTTGGCCGACGGCCGGGAGCTCATCTACTACGACGACGCCGACACCCGGCTCGGGCCCGAACGCCGGATCGATACCCGCCGCTTGGATCCCCGGCCGCCGACCGCGACGATGCGTCAGGACGTACTCACCGGGGAGTGGATCTCCATCGCCGCCGCCCGGCAGAGTCGCGTGGTGCTCCCGCCGGCGGACCGGGATCCGTTGGCGCCGCAGACCCCCGGCAATCCTTCGGAGATCCCGGACCGCTACGACGTCGCGGTCTTCGAGAACCGCTCACCCTCCTTCGGGCCCGCGCTACCCGGCGATGTCACCGGCGAACCACCCGCACCCGGCGGTCTCGCCGATATCACCGGCGTCGGCTTCGACCGGGAACGCGTGGCCGTCGGACGGTGCGAGGTGGTGTGTTTCAGCCCGGAACACGAGGGTGCCTTCGGCGATCTCACGCCGAGCCGCGCCCGGACCGTGATCGAGGCCTGGGCCGATCGCACCGCGGTCCTGTCGGCGCTGCCGGGTATCGAGCAGGTGTTCGTCTTCGAGAACCGGGGCAAGGCGATCGGGGTGACCCTGCCACATCCGCACGGCCAGATCTACGCCTACCCCTATGTGACACCCCGGACCACCCGCATGCTCGATATCGCGGAACGGCTCGGCCCGGACCTTTTCGAGCGCATCCTCGATACCGAACGTGCGGGCGGCCGGGTGGTGCTGGCGGGGAAATGGTGGACGGCGTTCGTCCCGTTCGCAGCGCGCTGGCCGATCGAAGTGCATCTGCTGCCGCACCGCCACATCCCGGATCTGGCCGCGACCACCGACGCGGAACGCGACGAACTGGTGACGCTCTACCTGCGGCTGTTGCGCGGTATCGATGCCCTGTACGACGATCCGACGCCCTATATCGCGGCGTGGCACCAGGCGCCCGTGCATACCGGGCGCGAGGTGATCCGCCTGCACCTGCAGCTGACCTCGATTCGCCGCGGCCCGGACAAGATCAAATACCTGGCGGGGTCGGAGGCGGCGATGGGCGCGTTCGTCGCCGATATCGTGCCGGAAGAGGCGGCCGCCCGGATTCGGGCGGCCGTCGCCTCGATAGATTTCAGCGGCTGACCGGGAGCTGGAACGTCCGGGTCGCGTCCAGATAGATGTTGTACTGCGCCGGCCTGCTCGGCGGCGGCAGTTGCGAAACCAGCTGATCCAGCGATGTCGTGGCGCCGATTACCCGGATCCCGGCGATATAGAGATCGGTGACCGCCCGCCGGATATGGTTCGGCGAGGTCACCGCCACCACGCTGAACACCCCCAGATCGCGCAGGATCTGCGCACTGTAGAGCGCGTTCTGGAAGGTGGAACCGGCGCGGTTCTCCAGATGGATCCGCTGGGCCGGAATACCGCGACCCACCAGCCAGTTACGCATCGCCTCGGCCTCGGTGATGCCGTTGCTGGGATTGTTTCCGCTCACCACGATCGGGGAGAACGGCGACGCGATGGCCTGCAGCCACGCCGCCTGCAGGCGGTCGACCAGTTCGGGCCGCGGAGTGCCGTCGGGCAGCAGGCCGTAACCGAAGACCACGATCCCGGTCTGCGGACCCACCAGCGCGGGCAGCGGATTGGGCAGGGTGGCCACGCCGGCGCCGATCGCGCCCAGTACGCCGTCTGTTCCCGCGGCCATACCCGGGTTCACGGCCCGCAGCCGGCCCATGGCGTCGTTCCGGGCCGGCAGATCGCCCGCGTAATCGGACCAGATCACCTGCAGGGAGAGCGCTTCGGCATCGGCGGGGTCGCGGGCGAGCAGCGCGCGCAGATCGGCGCGGCCGGCCTCGGAATCACCCTCGGTGAAATGGCGCTGGGCGGAGTTGTACAGGGCATCGGTTTCGGGGGTGGAGGCCCGGGCGGGCGTGCCGAGGAGTCCGGCGAAAACCATACTTGCGACGGCGGCGAAGGCCACCAGAACGTGCAGACCTCTGCGATTGTGCACTACGGCGACACCTTTCCACGTGTGGAGCTGGTTTCTCGTAGGTGATCGGGTCGGAAACTGTCGGTTCGTGCGGTGCGTGGCAACCCACCCTAGAGCCCGGTACGGCCGGGATACGGGATTTGCGGCTGTCCGATTCGTGACATGTCCGGTGGCACCCTTGCGGATGCCGCACCGTCGCGGGGCTAGGCTGAACCCCCGTGGATACCGCATCGCTGACCGGGAAAGAGCTCGCCGCCGCCGTCAACGCGGATACGACCGCGCGGGCGAAAGCGCTCACCGAACAGGCGGGCCGGGCGCCGCGTCTGGCGCTGGTGGTCGCCAACGACGATCCCGCCAGCGCCTGGTACGTCAACTCGTTGAAGAAATCGGCCGCCAATCGCGGTATCGACTGCGAAACAGTCGATCTGGGGGCCGATGCCACCGCCGACGCGTTGCGCACCGAGCTCTCCGTGCGCAGTGCCGATCCCGGCACCGACGCCATCATGCTGCAGACGCCGCTGCCCGCCGGGATATCGCTGGACGAGGTGTCCCCGGCGATCGCCGCCACCAAGGATGTGGACGGGGTGAGCCCGCTGTCGCTGGGCTTGCTCACCGCGGGTTCGGCCGGATTCGCCCCGGCCACCGCGGAAGCCGTGGTGGAACTGCTGAAACATCACGGGATCGCGCTCGCGGGGCGCCACGTCGCCGTCGTCGGACGGTCGAATGTGGTCGGCAAACCGCTCGCGCAGCTGCTGCTGGCCGAGAACGCGACGGTCACCATCTGCCACTCCCGGACCACCGATCTGCCCGCGGTGACTTCGGCCGCCGATATCGTGGTCGCCGCCGCCGGCCGGATCGGCCTGGTCACCGGCGCGAACCTGCGGCCGGGTGCGGTGGTGGTCGATGTGGGGACCAACGAAGCGGCCGACGGTTCGATCGTCGGCGATGTCGACCCGGCGTCGGTGCAGGGTCGCGCGGCCGCGCTCAGCCCGGTGCCGGGCGGGGTCGGGCCCGTGACCACGGCGCTGCTCATGCGGCATGTGGTGATCGCCGCCGAACAGGCCCGCCGCAACGGCGGTGTGGCATAGCCGGGGCAGGCCGCAGGCCGCCGGTCAGGGGCCGGTGGCCCGGGTGTTTCGCTACCTGCGCCGTGCGGGTAGCGCTAGGGTGTGCGCGCCCGTCGGTGCGGACGGATAGTCGAGTTGAGGTGACATCGTGAACGTCGAAGTGACACCCTTGCCGGGTATAGGCGTACGCAAGGATTTTCCGCTTACGGCTGTGCGCCGGCGTATCGGGGTCGTCGACCACAAGGACGGGACGATCGATCTGATCTTCACCAAGATCGGTGACCCCGACGCCACCACGCAGATCCCGATGACCGAGGCCGAGGCCGGGACATTGGCGAATCTGCTGGGCGCCCCGCAGCTGGTGGGCCAGTTGCGCAACGAACACCGCGATATGGACGGGGTGAACACCCGCCAGCTCCCGGTCGGCGAGAATTCCCCGTACGACGGGCGAACCCTGGGCGAGACGCGGATGCGGACGCGGACCAAGGCCTCCATCGTGGCGGTGATGCGGGCGGGGCAGGCGATGCCGGCCCCGGGGCCCGATTTCGTGTTCACCGGTGGGGATGTGCTGATCGTGGTGGGGACATCGGATGGCCTCGACAACGCCGCGGACATCCTGAAAGACGGCTGATTCCACGGCGATGAATGCGACCACGCTGGCAATGATCCAGCTGGGGGCGGTGTTCTTCGGGCTCGGCGTGCTCGGACGCATCGCGGCCCGGATCGGCATGTCCCCGATACCCCTGTACCTGCTCGGTGGCCTGGTGTTCGGGGAGGGAGGTTTCTTCGAACTCCACGAGGCCGACGAGTTCATCCACCTCGCCAGCGAGATCGGCGTGATCCTGCTGTTGCTGCTGCTCGGCCTCGAATACAGCGCGGCCGAGCTCTTCACCGGTATGCGCAGATCCTGGATGGCCGGCCTGCTGGACCTGGTGCTCAACGCGACGCCCGGCGTGATCGTGGCGCTGCTGCTGGGGCTGGGCCCCACCGGCGCACTGGCCATGGCGGGCGTCACGTATATCTCGTCCTCCGGCATCATCGCGAAGGTTCTCAACGATCTGGGCCGGCTCGGTAACCGCGAGACCCCGGTGATCCTGTCCATCCTGGTCTTCGAGGACCTGGCGATGGCCGCCTATCTGCCGGTGCTGACCGCGGTACTGGCCGGGCTCGGCTTCGTGGCGGGGCTGCAATCGCTGGCGATCGCCCTGGCGGCGGTCACGGTGGTGCTCGTGGTGGCGTTCCGGTACGGAAAGTACGTCTCGGCCATCGTGGCGAGCGAGGACCGGGAGATCTTCCTGCTGAAACTGCTCGGTTCGGCGCTGCTGGTGGCCGGGGTGGCCTCCGCACTGCAGGTATCGGCGGCGGTCGGGGCGTTCCTGCTGGGTATCGCGATTTCCGATACCACCGCGCACAATGCCACCAAGATCCTCGAACCGCTGCGTGACCTGTTCGCCGCGATGTTCTTCGTCCTGTTCGGCCTGACCACCGACCCGCGCAGTATTCCGCCGGTGCTGGGCTGGGCGATCCTGCTCGCGGTGATCACCACGGTCACCAAGATCGCCACCGGCTGGTGGGCCGCCGCCCACGCCCGGGCTTCCCGGCTGGGCCGGGCCCGCGCGGGCGCGGCGCTGGTGGCGCGTGGTGAGTTCTCCATCGTCATCGCCGGCCTGGCGGTGGCGGCGGGCGCCGTCCCGGACGAGTTCGCGGCGCTGGCCACCACCTATGTCCTGCTGATGGCGGTGGTGGGGCCGATCGCGGCGCGGGTGGTGGAGCCGGTGCTGCGCATCGTCACCCGTCAGCCCAAACCGGAACCGGATACGGCCGACGAATAGCGGAACAGCGGCGCCGACGCCGGTCCGGGTGAGCCGCCGATCGGCCTCCGCGGCGAAGAAGGCCGATCGGCGAACCCGGTGGCCGCCGGTCAGGCGGCCGCGGCCGAGCGCAGCGACCGCAGCACGGTATCGGGGTCCTCGACATCGACCACCAGGCGGGTGTAGTCGGTGCCGCGCAGCTCGATCCGTACCGCTTTCCCGCCGAACAGGGTGTCCCAGAATTCCTTCCGGCCCTTACCGCGGAATGTCCCGGCCGCGATCGCGCCGGGGAAGAACGCGCCCGGTGCGCGCACCCAGGGCGGGCGGCGGTCGATTTCGGCCCGTTCGACGGCCACGATATTCGCCAGATCGAAGGTGATCCGGTCGCACAGCGACAGCACCCGGTGCGTACCACGGACATGGACGGTGACGGTGGTGCCGGTGATCTCGATATCCACCATGGGGTTCCTCCCGGAGGCCGAGTTCCGCTGGTCTTATTCCAGAATGCCGTCGCGGCCTGTCGGTTGGCTGTGCTGCTGCTGTGAAAGTTCTCAGGTTCGCCGATCGCGATCACCGCAGGTGGCGATGACCGGCCGGGGTCGCGGTGGCGCGGCGCGGGCGGGATCGGTCAGACTCGTCGGTGTGTATCAGAAATCGAACGAGTGCCCGGCCCCGCGCCGGGAAACTCGGCGGACCGGAAACCCCCGGGACGCGTCGAGTCGAGGTGATAAGAGGTGACCGCACTCGCTCCGGGGGAGAACCGGCCCGCGCCGGGCGACCGCTTGACCGTCACAGTGACATGCTCGGCGCCGGTGGACGTCTCGGCTCTGTTGCTCGCCGCCAACGGTAAGGTTCGGTCGGACGGGGACTTCGTCTTCTTCAATCAGCCCGTGGGGCCCGGTGTCACCTACCGGCACGGCCGGGGCGCCGGGGACGCGGTCGATGTGCAGACTCCGGCGCTACCGGCCGAGATCGACAAGGTCGTGGTCACCGCCAGCCTGGACGGCAGCGGACCGCCGGCGTTCGGTGCGGTGGGATCGCTCACGGCGACGATCACCGGGCAGCAGGGCACGCTCACCTTCCCGGTTTCCGGATTGAGTACCGAAACGGCCGTGGTGTGTGTGGAGATCTACCGCCGAGCGGGCGCCTGGAAGGTCCGCGCGGTGGGTCAGGGCTACGACAACGGCCTGGCGGGTATCGCCACCGATTTCGGTGTCAACGTGGACGACGATCCGGTTCCGCCGTCCGCCCCCGCACAAGCGCAGGCCTCCCGCACGGATCCGACCATGATCGCCAATCCGGTGGCGGCGCAACCGTATCCGGCCCCACCGCCGGCCGCCGCCTATCCGCCGCCCGTACCGCCCGCGGCGCCGTCGTACCCGCCCGCCGCGCCGCCGTATCCGGGGCACCAGCCCCCGCCGCCCGCTTATCCACCCCAGCAGCCGTATCCGCCCGCCGCGGCCTATCCGGCGGCCCCGGTGCCGCCACCACAGCCGGCGCCCCAGCACAATCCAGCACATTTTCCTCAGCAAGGAGCTCAGCCGATGCACAGCGAGCTGTTCGACCCGCGTCATGCCGAAGTCTCTGGTATGGGCATCCAGAAACAGGGCGGCAAGATGATCAAGGTCGGGGTGAACGGCGAAACGCTGGTCCGCTCCGGCTCCATGGTCGCCTACCAGGGCGATCTGCATTTCCAGGCGCTCGGCTCCGGCGGGATCGGCCGGGCCATCCAGCAGCGGCTCACCGGCGAAGGCGTGCCGTTGATGAAGGTATCCGGCCGCGGTGATCTGTTCGTCGCCAACGGTGCCGCCGATGTGCACATCATCGATCTGGACGGCACCGACGGGCTCACCATCAACGGATCGAACGTGCTCGCCTTCGATCCGACGCTGGGCTACGACATCCGGATGGTTCAGGGTGCGGCCGGTTACGCCAGTAACGCCGGCCTGTTCAACTGCGTGTTCTCCGGCCGCGGCCGGATCGCCATCACCAGCCACGGCACCCCGGTGGTGCTCAACGTCGACCAGCCCACCTACGCCGACCCGCAGGCGGCGATCGCCTGGTCGTCGAGTCTGCAGACCGGGGTGAAACGCAACGATTCCTTCGGGCTGGGCCGGCTCATGGGCCGCAGCACCGGAGAGGGGATGACGCTCTCGTTCTCCGGCCGCGGTTTCGTCATCGTGCAGCCGTCCGAACTGCCGCCGGGTGGATTCCTGGGTGGTACCGGCGGCGGACAAGAGGCGGGGCAGAGCGGGGGCCTGCTCGGCGGTCTGCTCGGCTAGCCATCCGGTTGCCCGGGCCGGCCGAGCGGCGACGCCTCGACCCGCTCCGCGGTGACAGTTGTTCCGCATTCGCGCCGTCGCCCGCGGCGGCCCCGGAGCCGGCGAGCTGCCGGCCCGTGCTGCGGAGCCGCTGCCGGCACTCGATCGGTGAGCCGGTCGCTTGCGGCCCAGCGGGCGGTCCGTGTGGCGCCGGGCGGTCCGTGGGCATGCAGAGCTGCCTGGGCGCCGTGTCGCGATGTTCCCTGCCTCGCGACAGCGGCCCCTGGTGAACCGGTGTCGGGGGCGCCGTGGCGAGCCGGGCTGCCGCGCCACGTCGATCGGGCGCGGCAGCGCTGCGCCCCGGTGTGGTATCGACGACGTATGGTGATGCGCTCTCGGTACGACGTGGTGATCGTGGGTGGCGGGCACAACGGGCTGGTGGCGGCCGCTTATCTGGCGCGCGCGGGACTGTCGGTCCTCGTACTGGAGCAGGCGGCCGCCGCCGGGGGCGCGGCCGTCTCGGCGCGATTGTTCGACGGGGTCGACATCCGGTTGTCGCGGTACTCGTATCTGGTCAGCCTGTTACCGGACCGGATCGTGCGTGATCTGGGGCTGCGGTTCCGCACCCGGAAGCGGCGGATATCGTCCTACACCCCGGCCGGGGACACCGGCCTGCTGGTGGACAACGATTCGCCGTCGGCGACCCGGGAGAGTTTCGTCCGCGTCACCGGGTCGGACCGGGATTACGCGGCCTGGCAGCGGTTCTACGCGATGACCGGGGAGGTGGCGCGGGCCGTGTTCCCCACCCTCACCGAACCACTGCCCACCCGTGCCGAACTCCGGCGGCGGGTCGGGGACGCGGCGTGGGCGGCGCTGTTCGAACAACCGCTGGGCGAGACGATCGAAACGTTCTTCGCCGACGATCTGGTGCGCGGTGTGGTCTTCACCGACGCCCTGATCGGTACGTTCACCCACGCCCACGACGAATCGCTCGTGCAGAACCGCTGTTTCCTCTACCACGTGATCGGCGGCGGCACCGGCGACTGGGATGTGCCGGTGGGCGGGATGGGCGCATTGACCGATGCCCTGATCGACGCCGCCCGCCGGGCCGGAACGGAATTGGTGACGAGTGCGGAGGCCACCGCGATCGTCACCGACGGCGCGACGGCGCAGGTCACCGTCGCGACCGGAGGTGCGGTCGAGACCACGGTCGAGGCCCGGTACGTCCTGGTGAACGCCGCCCCCGCCGAACTGGCGCGGCTGCTGGGCGAACCGGCTCAGCCGAAACCCGAAGGCGCGCAATTGAAGATCAATATGGTGCTCGACCGGTTACCCCGCCTGCGCGATACCCGTACCGACCCGCACGCGGCCTTCGCCGGCACTTTCCATATCGCCGAATCCTACGACCAGCTCGAGCGGGCCTACCGGGAGGCGGCGGCCGGGCGGCTCCCCACGGCTCCGCCGTCGGAGATCTACTGCCATACGCTCACCGACCCGAGCATCGCCGGCTCCGCGACCACCCGGCACACGCTCACCCTCTTCGGACTGCACACACCGGCAAGCCTTTTCGCGGCCGACCCACAGGCCACGAAGGACGCCGCGGTCGCCGCGACACTGGCGCAGCTCGACGCGGTGCTCGCCGAACCCCTCGGCGAATGCCTGGCGCGTGACGCCCACGGCCGGCCGTGCCTGGACGTGGCCACCCCGGTCGATCTGCAGCGTTCGCTACGCCTGCCCGGCGGGCATATCTTCCACGGTGACCTGTCCTTCCCGTACCGCACCGGACCCGCCGGAACACCGGCGCAACGCTGGGGTGTCGACACCGCGCACCGCACCGTTCTGCGGTGCGGGGCCGGCACCGTCCGGGGTGGCGGGGTGAGCGGTATCGGCGGGCACAACGCCGCCATGGCGGTTCTCGAGGAAACCGCCGCCCAGCGGCCGGGAAATGCGCGGTGAATTCTGGTCGGAGAATCGGCTGCGGTGCTCGTCGGTGGGAGTATCCGAATACCGTGTGGCGGTAGGGTTGTCGGCTGTGGATCGGCCCGGCGGGTCGTTCGATCGCAGTTCGATATCCGGCGCCGAGGAGAAGTACGTGGCACTCGAAACCGCACCCAAGGGTGAGGCCCCCGACGACAAAGCCGCGCGCGAGCAGAAGGCGATCCGCGAGCTGGAGAACCGGCTCGCGGCCGCCTATGCGCAGGAACGCACGGCCGCCGAGGTGGGTGGTGCGGTGCGCTCGGCACACGATCGGTTCGCCGCCAGCAAGGTCCGGGATTTCGTGCCCATCCTGGTCGAGCGTGCGGTACGCCGGCAACTGGAGCCGGCCGCCGACGCCACCGCCGGCGTGGATGCGGACCATGCCGCCGCGCCGACCGAGAAGATCACCACGGGCGCCGCTGACCCCGCGCTGCCCGGCCGGCTCCGCGCCGTGGCCACCGACCGGCGCGGCCTGTTCGCGCTGGCCGGTGCCGGAGTGGTCGCCGCGGGCGCGGCGGCCTGGGCGGTGACCAGGCCCGAATCCGGCTCGGTGCAGGCGGCCGCGCCCGTTGCGGGTGCGCCGCTGACCGGGGTCACCGGTGTGGTCGGCTCGGAGAAGATGGCGTTCTTCGACGATGAGCGGGTCGCGGAGATCTTCGCCGCGCACGGGTTCGATGTCCGGGTGCGCGCGGCGGGGTCGCGGGAGATCTCCACCTCGGTCGATCTCGGCGGACAGGCCTTCGCCTTCCCGTCCAGCCTGCCCGCGGCCGAGAAACTGAAACGCGAAGTGGGTGTGCAGACCCAGTTCACGCCGTTCTACTCGCCGATGGCGATCGCCACGTTCGAACCCATCGTGAAACTGCTCGACGCGGCCGGCGCGGTGAAATACGACGGCCCGGTTCCGGCGCTCGATTTCTCCGCCTACATCGATATGGTCCAGCGCGGGGTGCAATGGGACGAACTGCCCGGCAACCGCACCTACCCGGTCGAGAAGAACATCCTGGTGAGCACCACCGATGTCCGGACCTCCAATTCGGCCGCGATGTACCTGGCGGTGGCCGGCTATGTGGTCAACGATCATGCCGTGGTGCGCGGCGCGACGGCCGAACAGCATGTGCTGCCCACCTTGCAGCGGCTCTTCCTCGCCCAGGGCTACACCGAGGGCTCGAGCACCGGCCCGTTCGAGGAATACCTCACCGCGGGGATGGGCGCGACACCGATGACCTGGATCTACGAGGCGCAGTACGTCGCGGCGGCGGTCGAGGGCCGGTTGCGACCCGATATGGTCCTGCTGTACCCGTCGCCGACCGTGGTGTCGCGGCACACGCTGGTACCGCTCACCCCCGAGGGCGAGCAGATCGGGGCATTGCTGCACAACGACCCCGATCTGCAGTCGCTGGCCGCCGAGCACGGTTTCCGGACCGGTGATACCGCCCGATTCGACGAGGTGGTCACCGAACACGATGTGCCCGTCGCCCCGGACCTCGTCGATGTGGTCGATGTGCCGGCCTTCGAAACCCTGGAACACCTGCTCGACGGGGTCGCAGGCGCCTACTGACGCCGGTCGCGCGCAGCGCCGGGGAATTGCGCTGCCCGGGCTTGCCCGGCTGTGGCTCCTCCACACCGGCCGGCCCGATATCCCGATCGGGCCGGCGCTGCGTAACCAACTCGGCGAAGGCCGGCGCCGGACTGCCCGGCCCGGTGATATGCCGGCGGTGACGCGGCTCTGTTCGCCTCCGTCGGCCGGCCCGGCGGATCACCGGGATCCGCGGGACCGGCGGCAGGTGTATCAGAGCTGGGTGGCGACCTCGTTCGCGATGAGCGCGAGATGTTCGAGATCGGTCAGGTCCAGGATCTGCAGGTAGATTCGCTGCGTACCGATCTCGCGGTAGCGGCCGATCTTGTCGACCACTTCGGCCGGTGAACCGGCCAGGCCGTTGGTGCGCAGTTCGTCCACTTCGCGGCCGATGGCGGCGGCTCGCCGGGCGATCTCCGCCTCGCTGGTGCCCACGCAGGCGACCAGGGCGTTGGAGTACACCATGCTGTCGGCGGGCCGGCCCTGCCCGGCGAGGGCGGTGCGAACGCGATCGAACTGGGCGGCGCTGTCGGCGGGGGAGACGAACGGCAGATTGAACTCGCTCGCATACTGTGCCGCGATCCGCGGTGTGCGTTTGGGACCCAGTCCGCCGACGATCACCGGTACGGGCTGCTGGACCGGTTTCGGCAGGGCCGGGGAACGGACGAGTTCGTAGTACTTTCCGGTGAAGTCGAAGGTGTCACCGAGCGCGGTTTCCCAGAGACCGGTGATCACCGCGAGTTGTTCCTCGAGACGGTCGAATTTGTTGTCCGGGAACGGAATACCGTACGCGCTGTGCTCCTCGGCGAACCATCCGGTGCCGAGGCCGAGTTCCACCCGCCCGCCCGACATCTGGTCCACCTGCGCCACCTGGATCGCCAGCGGGCCGGGCAGCCGGAAGGTGGCCGCGGTGACGAGCGTGCCGAGCCGGATCCGGCTGGTCTCCCGGGCCAGGCCGGCCAGGGTGATCCACGCATCGGTCGGACCGGGCAGGCCGTCCACGGATCCCATGTGCAGATAGTGGTCGGACCGGAAGAAGCCGTCGAAGCCGAGTTCCTCCGTGGTCCGGGCCACCCGCAGAAGTGTCGTGTAGTCCGCGCCCTGCTGCGGTTCGGTGAAGATACGCAGTTCCATGAGGCCTATCGTGCCGCACGGCCGGCCGGCCGCCGGATCGGGTGGCCGATGCGGGCCCACCCGGCGCGATCCACACTCGGATCAGATCAGCCGCGCGGCGGGGCCGGTCATCGTCGTCGGCAGCACTTGATCCGACCAGCCGCACGGCAGGGAGCAGCTGGCGATGACCACGGTATCGGCTTCCCCGTTGTCGTAGATCCGCCGATACGATTCGGCGCGCGCCGGATAACCGCAGGTTTTGCATTTTCCGAAGTAGTTGAGGATTTCGCCGGTGCGGGTGAGCGCGACCCGGCGCTTGGTTTCGGGCATGGTGTTTCCTCCGGAGTCGGAGCGTGTGATACAGCGCCGAATGTAGTTCGCGCACAGTGGGTGTGTGGGTGGAGTGCGCTGCGGCTGGGACCTCTCACACTGTGGTTACCGGCTGGTTTGGGCAACCTCCAACGGCGAGGTCGGCGGCGTTTCCGGACCGTGAGTGAATATTCGGCAATACGCTTCGTGACCTGTCACAGAGCCCTTCCGGAGCGTGTGTTACTCACTGGTAATAACGGCGGGCCCCGACTATTGTGAGTCAGGTTACAGATGGGGAACCCCGCCGACCCAGTTGTCCGTTGCGGGCCGACGAGAAGTTGTACGAGTTGGTTACCGACGTCATCGATGTGGTCGCGGATCTGCCCGCGGCGCGGGCCGCGGTCTGGGATCTGCTGCTGGACCCGCAAACCTATCCGCGCGTGTTCACCGGGATCGGCGCCTGCTCCCGGCTGGACCTGCCCGGCGAACAGCCGGTCTTCGAATTCCGGGTCGGCACCCCGGCCGCCGGGATCCGGATCCTGCGGGTCAGGGTGGTGGCCGGCCGCTGGTACGAAAGCGTGGAACTGCACGCGCCGGAGATCGGCAGTTTCGCCGCATTGCGGCTGACCGGGGAGGGCGACCGCAGCCGCGTCTCGATCACCTTCTTCACCCCCGGCCGGGTGCACCGGCATATCGCGGGGCTGTCGAATTCCGCCGTGCAGGAGTGGACTGTCAAGGGGCTGCGCCGGATGACCGATATAGTGCGCGGCGCACGCACCTCGGTCGTGGCCAACAGCGACGCCTCACCGGTGCGCCGCAATATCGGGGTGATCCGGCAGGTCACCACCAGCGGGGTGGTGCGTACCCGTGCGCAGGTCGCGGTCAAACAACTGCTGTCGCTGAACAAATGGGGTTTCAACCTGGCCGGCGGGTATGCCGCCGGGGCCGCGTACTCACCCGATCGGCTCGCTGTCGTCGACGACCGGGGCGACCGTACCTTCGCCGAGATGGACCAGCGCACCACCGCGCTGGCCGGTGCGATGGCGACGGCGGGGTTCGGGGCCGGCGACGCCATCGGCCTGCTGTCACGTAACCATGCCGGCATGGTCGAAACCATGGTCGCGGCAGGCAAACTCGGGGTGGATGTCGCCTTGCTCAATGCGGGGCTGGCGGCTCGCACGATCGAGCAGATCGTGCAGCGCCACCGGCTTTCGGCGCTGTTCGTGGATGGTGACCTGGAAGAACTCGTGCAGTATCTGCACGCCGACCTGCCGCGTTTCAACACCGATCTGCGCCCGCCGGTGCCGGACCGCTACACCATCGACGATCTGATCGAGATGGGCGAGAACGATTTCCGGATCCCGGCCCACCCGGGCCGGTTGATCGTGCTGACCTCCGGCACCAGTGGGATCCCGAAAGGCGCGCGCCGTCCCCATCCCAAGGGTTTCGGCACCATCGCCGCGCTGCTGTCGCGGATTCCGCTGGACATGGAATCCGCGATGCTCATTCCCGCCCCGCTCTTCCACACCTGGGGACTGGCCGGGCTGCAACTCAGTACGGCCCTGCGCTCGACGGTGATCCTGCCGGAACGGTTCGACGCGCAGGAGTGCCTGCGCCTGGTCGCCGAACACCGGGTCGCCACCATGATCGTGGTGCCGACCATGGTGAACCGGATCCTGGACCTGCCGCCGGCCGTGCGCGCCCGGTACGACACCTCCAGCCTGCGCCACGTGATCAGTTGCGGGGCCCCGCTGGCCGGGGCGACCGTCCTGCGATTCATGGACGCCTACGGCGATATCCTCTACAACGTCTACGGTTCCACCGAGGTCTCGTGGGCGACCATCGCGACGCCGGCGGATCTGCGCTTCGCACCCACCACCGCGGGCCGGCCCCCGCTGGGCACCCGGGTGGCGGTACTGGGCCCGGATCACAAACCCGTCCCGATCGGCGCGACCGGGCATGTGTTCGTGGGCAACCACATGCTTTTCGACGGCTATGTGAATGCGGCGCCGCCCGACGAGGCGCACGGCATGCTGGATACCGGAGATGTCGGATATTTCGATGTCAACGGCCGGCTCTTCATTGCCGGGCGCGACGACGAGATGATCATCTCCGGTGGCGAGAATGTCTTCCCGCGGCCCGTGGAGGAGGCCCTGTCACACCTGCCGCAGGTGAGCGAGGTGGCCGTGGTGGGTGTGCCGGACCCGGAATTCGGGCAGCGGCTGGCCGCCTTCGTGGTGAAACACGAAGGGTCCGGGCTGGATCCGGAAATGGTGCGCACCTATATCCGGCATCGCCTGAGCCGGTTCTCGGTGCCCCGGGACGTGACCTTCCTGCCGGCGCTGCCGCGCGGGGAAACCGGCAAGATCTTGAAATGGCTACTGGCCGGTGGGAACAACGGCGACCTGCCGCCGGCGGGGATGGGCGGGCTGGGCGTGAGCGGGTCGGCGTAACGGTTCGTCCCGGCGTTGCCGGGCAGCGGGCCGGACCGGCCGGGTCCACGAAGGGCTACCGGCCCCGCGCCACCACTCACGGCGTCCGGCCGAGCGCGCGGCAGGGGCTTGCCGCCGGTGAATGCCCATGTGATGCTGTTCGATCCGATATTCGGGATGACGTGGCATTATTCGCGATTGCCGGTAACTCGGCCGGTCGCGCGACAGCGCTGCGGTATCGCGCAACAGGTGGCGGGGGCACCGGCCACCGAGCAGGCGCGGGTAGATTCAGCATCCGCATAGGCAATCGGTCGGGAGAGGCAAACCTCCGTGGTAGTAGTTTCCGTGCTCGCAGGACTGGCCGTGGCGGTGGTGCTCGCCGGGCTGCACTGGTACCTGTGGCGGCGGTTGGTTCGCGACACCACGCGAGCCGGGTCGGTCTGGCGGCCGGTCGGCGCCGGGGTACTGGCTCTCGGCGCGGTGCTGATGGGCGGTGCGTTCGGTGCGGTGCTGGCCGGGGCCACCTGGGATATCTGGCGCGTACTCGCGTGGCCCGGTTTGCTGTGGGCGGCGTTGTTCCTCTACCTGCTGATCGGAGTGCTGGCAGGGGAGATCGTGCGGCCGCTGCTGTTGCGTGCGCTGGACCGCCGTGATGCCGGTACCACCGCCCCCGCGCACGCCCCGGACAACCACGCGACGACCGCGGCACCTGTCGCCGCGGCGGTCGGCGGGGCCGTACCCGGCGCCGGGGAACTTCCGGCGGCGACGCCGGTGCCGCCGCCGGATGCGGCCGGGCCCGCGGAACCCGGCCGGGAACCCCTCTCGCGCCGGATGCTCATCTCCCGGCTGGCGGCCGGGGCGACGGTGCTCGCGGCGGGTGCGGTCGTCGGCGCCGGAACCTACGGAGTGCTCGACGGCCCGCTGGTGCGCCGCGTCACCGTGCCCCTGGCCAAACTGCCCGCCCAGGCTCACGGCCTGCGGATCGCCCTGGTCAGCGATCTGCATCTGGGCCCGGCGCTCGGCCGTGGATTCTGTGAACGGGTGGTCGCGGCGGTGAACGAGACCCGGCCCGACCTGATCGCGATGGTCGGTGACCTCACCGACGGCGGTGTCGAGGATCTCCGCGCGGAAACAGCGCCGCTGGCCGGTCTGAGCGCCCCGTTGGGTACTTTTTTCGTCCCTGGTAATCACGAGTACTACTCCGATGCCGACGCCTGGCTGACCCGGGTCGGTGAACTCGGGATGCAGGTGCTGCTCAACAGCCGGGTGAGCCTGCCGGATTTCGATCTCGCCGGGGTCGACGACCCCGCGGGGACCGAGGTGGGCCGCGGCCCCGATTTCGGGGCGGCGCTGGACGGCCGGGACCCGGAACGCGCCTGCGTACTGCTGGCGCACCAGCCGGTGGTGGTGCACGACTCGGTGCGCTACGGGGTGGACCTGCAACTGTCGGGTCATACCCACGGCGGGCAACTGTGGCCCGGTAATCTGCTGGCGCGGGGGCCGAACCCGACCGTGGCCGGATTGGAACTGTACGGGGCGACCGCGCTGTACGTGACCCGCGGCGCGGGGGCGTGGGGACCGCCGGTCCGGGTGGCGGCACCGTCGGATATCACGGTGCTCGAACTGGCGTCCCTGCAGGGAGTGTGAGAGCGGCAGGTGCGGGCGAGCCCCGCCTCACAGCCGGGTGAGCAGTGCCCGCAGGCGTTCGATCCGGGGTAGCTGGACGGGGGTGAATTCCGGCGGATGATGGATTTCGATACTGAGCCGGTCGTCGTAGGTGGAGATGATGCTGGTGCCGCCGCCGGGTTGCGGCGGGCGGCGGCCGGTGCGGTCGGGTTTGGCGATCATGGTGGTGCGGAAATCGTCGATCCGCAGGGCGGGCGCGGACAACCGGGGTAATCGGCCCCAGTTCGTGGTCATCACCGTGTCGAACGGGTTCGCCGGTGGGGTGGCCAGGGTATCGGGCAGTTGCAGCGGTGTCTGCTGGACGTAGCCGGTCGCGAGACCGGCCCGCAGGGCGTGGAACACCCCGTGTGCCAATGCGGCGAGTGTGCCGGTACTGCCCGGGCCCGGCCGGTAGCTCGCGAAACCCAGCACATTCGTGCCCTCCGCCGGGCCGATCGGCGGATGGACCCGGCGTCGCAGATCCACCGAGTACGAGCATTGCAGCGCGGTCACCGGGACCTGCCGGGCCTCGGCTTCGGTGAGCAGCAGGGCCGCGGCCACGAGGCTGTGCACCGTCACCCCGGCGCGGTGCCCGTGGGCCACGAGCGCGCCGGTGTGTTCCCGGCTGAGCCGGCAGCGGGTGGTGATCAGCGGCGGGTAAGGCTGGTCGTTGGCGGTCAGCGCGTCGGGCGGGGGGAGCGGGGGCGCGTTCAGGGGCGGTCCGGTGCCGTCCGGGAGGGGCCGGCGGACGATCCCGCGGGCGCTGAGCAGATCCTCCACCGGCAGCGGCTGCCGGATGGGCGTGAGGACGGGGACGCGGCCCCCGGCCGCGGTGGCGTAGCAGTGCCATAACCGCTCGTAGAGGTGCAGTGCGTGGGTCGCGTCGGCGATACTGTGGTGGACGAGCAGGGTGACACTCGCCCGCGCCCCGGAGCGCACCACGTGCACCGAGCCGAGCGCACGCCGCTGATCCGGTTCCGCCCCGGTGAGCAGGTGCTCCGGATCGCCGTCGGCGACGGTCAGCACGGTTTCCGGCGGGCCCGCGGTGACCAGCGTATGGCCGTACGGTTCGCTCGGTGTGAGCTGGGCGCCGAGCATCGGATGGGCGGTGACCAGGGCTTCGTACGCCGCGGCCAGGGCGGCGGTGTCCAGCGGACCGGATACCCGCGCGCAGTATCCGACGAACACCTCGCTGAATGCGAAGATCTGTTCGCTGGGTGCCAGCGGACGGATGACGGTAGCCGCGGTCATTATGGTGCCTCTATCCGGATCTTTGCAGTGAGATTAACCGAAAAGCGCCTATTTGCCTGATATTTCGCCCCGGCCGAGACGGATGCTACACAGCGGCTCCGACACGGCTGGTACGTTTGCTTAGGTAAACCTAATTAAGTGAGGAGGCCGGATGGCCAGGAAACGCACGACCATGACCGTCGCCCGGACCGAATGGCTCAGCTCCCATATCGTCCGCGTATATCTGGGTGATCCCGGATTCGACGATTTCACCGGGAACGAATTCACCGACGCCTATGTGAAGCTGCTGTTCGACCGTCCCGACGGTGAAGTCATGCGCACCTACACGGTCCGGTCGGTGGACACCGCCGCCCGCGAGATCGCCATCGATTTCGTGGTGCACGGCGACGAGGGGATCGCCGGTCCGTGGGCCGCGGCGGTCCGCCCCGGTGAACGGGTCACCTTCTTCGGGCCGAGTGGCGCCTACGCGCCGCGCGCCGATGCCGACTGGCATCTGCTGGCCGGTGACGAGGCCGCGCTACCCGCGATCTCCGCCGCGGTGGAAGCCCTGCCCGAGGGCGCGCCCGCGAAGGTGTTCATCGAGGTGGCCGACCGTGCCGACGAGATCGCCCTGCCGTCGAAGGCCCTGGTCGATATCACCTGGGTACATCGCGGTGGCGCCGCGCACGAGGTCGGTGACGACCGGGCCGGCGACAACGCCCCGCTGATCACCGCGGTGCGCGCCGCGACCTGGCTGCCCGGGCAGGCGCAGGTGTTCATCCATGGCGAGGCGCAGGCGGTGATGCACAATCTGCGCGCCTACATCCGCCGGGAACGCGGTGTCCCGGCGGAATTCGCCTCGATTTCCGGGTACTGGCGGCGCGGGCGGACCGAAGAGGGGTTCCGGGTCTGGAAGAAGGAATTGGCCGAGGCGGAATCGGCCGGGTAGCCCGGGCGCCCGGCGATCAGCCGGCCGGGCACTCCGTGCCGCCGGGTATCGGCAGGCAGATACCCGCCGTGGCCGAGAGCAGGAGTCCCGCGCCCACCGCCAGGGCGCCGAGCGCGACGGCGAGGAAGACCACCACCCACAGCAGCCCGGGCAGTTTGGTCAGCCGGGCCAGCTGATCGGCGTCGGTGGTCCCGTCGCGCATCCGCGACCGTGTCCGTTGCAACTCGAGCACCGGGCGGCTGCCGGCGAGCAGCAGCAGCCAGGTGGCCAGGTAGGCGAAACCGGCCTGCAGGGCGTCGGAACCGAACCAGGACACCGCGAATACCAACGCGCCGGTGGTCATCACGGAGATCACGCCGTAGACGTTGCGGATCATGACCAGCATGGTGGCCAGGGCGGCGATCGCGATCCACAGCATGAGCGTGATCCGCCCGGCGCCGAGCAGGGCGGCGAAACCGAGCCCCACCAGTGGTGGCGCGGGGTAACCGGCCAGCGCGGTGAGGATCATGCCGAATCCGTAGGGTTTTCCGCTGGAGACGGTGAGTCCCGAGGTATCGGAGTGCAGCGTGATCGCATTGAGCCGGCGCCCGCTGAGCAGCGCGACCAGCGCATGCCCGCCCTCGTGCGCGATGGTGACCACGTTGCGGGTCAGCCGCCACAGCGGCCCGTAGCCGACCAGGACGAGCGCCGCCACGGCGGTCGCGAGCACCAGCCACGACGGCGGTGCCGCCTGGGTCGTCGTGAGCCGCTCCGCGATCGAGCTGCTGCGGTCTATCAGATCACCGGTATCCACCGCCGCACCATAACCGGGGGCGGCGCGGGAACGCGCGCCGTAGGGTGTCCTCGTGGTCCCCGGCGGCCGGCCCGGTGGGCCCGTACACGAGTCCCCGGTATGTGTTGATGGGACGTCTCACTATCTTTGGGTGGTCCCGTTCCGAGCTGGACCGAAGTCCGCGCGTTGAGTCACGCGGGCTCGAGTGGATAACTATACGTTTGTCCATATCGGTATTCGGTCACGGTGGAGGGAGCACGGATGTGCACGAGTGGGCAGTACGACCCCGAACCGGAGGGCTCCGCCGAGACGTTCGAGGTACCCGACCCGGCCGAATTGCTGCGGATCTGGTCTGTGCACCCGCTGGGAACCCCGAGTGTCCCGCGCCCGGTGGCGGATTTCGGGACGGCGTTCCGGGTGGGATTGGGACTGGCGCTGGCCCTGCTGGATGATTCCGATCCCTCGGGCCGGCAGGTGCTGGCCCGGCTCGAGGTGGCGGCCGCCCGGTGGGCGCGCGAGGAGGTGCCGCTCGAGGTTATTCAGCATGCCTTGCACGAAGGGGTGAAAAGCGGCCTGGGACTGGGCGGTTCGCGACTGCCGCGAAGCAGTCCGGCGGCCGAGGGGCTGGACGGTTCGTTCGTGGTGGATGTGCTCGACACCCTGACCGCCGCGGTGTCGCGTGCCTATGTGGCGCAGGTGCGCAGCGGGCAGGAGCCGGCGTGAGGCTCACCGGGTCCGGTAGCTGCGCGCCACGAGCGCGGAGCGCAGGTACCACAGGCCCGACGGCTGGGTCGGGTCGAAGCCGGTGAGCTGCGCGACCCGCTTCAGCCGGTAATCGATGGTGTTGGTGTGGATATGCATGAGCCGGGCCGTGCGCTGGCGGTTGAGATTGTTGGAGATATGGCGTTGCAGCGTTTCCAGCAGTTCGGGATGATCGTCGAGCGGATCGAGCAGCGATCCGAGATACTCCCGGCCCGGCCCGGGCCGGGTGAGCTGGTACTCCAGCGCCATATCGTCGAACCGGTACAGGCCGGGGACACAGTCCAGCCGTTGCACCATATCCAGCAGTTCGTGGGCCTGGTCGGCGGCCGACGGAACCTCCGCGGTGGACGATTCCACCATGGCCGCGCTGATCGGCACCTGCGCCGCCCGCGACAGCTGGGGCAGCAATTCGTCGAGTTGCTCCGGGCTCAGCACACCGGCCGGCAGCAGTACGGTGCCACCGTCGACGCTGAGCAGCGACAGGGCCGCGTCACTGCACCGGGTCGCGAGTTCGGCTTGGACGCGGCGCAGTTTGCGGCGGGCCACCACTTTCCCGTCCAGTGCGGCGACGGATTCGTCCGGATGGGCCGGAATGGCCACGGCCAGAACGATATAGGCGGGCGCGATCTCGATACCGCATTCCCGGGCCATGGTCGAGGTACTGTGCCCGCCCAGCAGCGCCGAGGTGAGCGTATGCACCGCGGTGTGGTGTTCGCTGACCACCGAACGCAGTTCCCGGACATAGGCCATGGAGATGCAGACCGTCATCTTGTCGAGCATCTCGACCACGAGTTTCGCGCCGTCGACCAGCGCGGAGTAATCGGTGACCGTCGCGTTCGAGACCACCAGATCCAGGCCGAGCCGGAAACCTTCGTGCACGGCGTGGTGGATGGTGTCGATCGGTACCCCTTCCCGGGCCCAGCCGGCGGCGGCGTTCTCCAGTTTCCGGGTCTTCTCCGGGATGTCCTGGCCGTCGAGCATGCTGACCGCGAGTTCGAGGCAGGTGCGGGTGATGGTGGTGACATCGCCGTAGATGGCGTCACCGGGGAGCGTGCCACACGGCACCACGTTCTCCACGAAATGGCCGACCATCCGCCGGGACAGTTTGCGGACGTCCTGCAGCGGTGCGGACATGGGCTGTCCGGATAGCGTCAGCTTCGTTCTGGTCGCGTCGACGGTCATGCTGACTCCTTCTACCCCCGGGTGGTGAGACTGCGGGTTCACACTAACGAGCGTGTCTCGAACCGGGGACCTGTTTGCCAACTCGACTGGACGACCGTGTAGGCCGAACCGCCGGTGTTGTGACTGGTCACAGTGGTGCGGATTATGGTCGGAAGGGCAGGTCAGGCCGGTAGGGCGGGGGCCAGGATGCCGGTCACCCGCTCGGCGCGGCCACAGGCGCCGCCGCCGGTGGGGACGCTGTCCACCCGCACCCGGACGAGTCCGCCGTCCTCGGTGGGCAGCAGATAGGTACAGGTGGCCGCGGTATCGGCGGCACCCGTGTGCAGGCGCTGCCCGGCTCGGTCCGCGACGGTGACTTCGGTCCGTGGTGCCTGCTCGCCGCCCACGTCGTCCGGTGTGGCGGCGGTGGCGAACAGCACCCGGACCGCCGCGTCCGCGCTGGTCCAGCCGCAGCCCGCCCAGCCGGGTTCGGTGGCGACATCGCGGCGCCTCGACTCCGCCGGGAATCCCGCCTCGGTGAGAAGTCCAGCGGGTAGTGCGCAGGGATCCCAGACCGCGGCCGGATCGGTGGCCTCGCCCGGCCCGCAGGCACCGGCGCCGACGGCGGCGGCGACCGCGACGGCACACCGCAGCAGCCGGTGCCGGACGAAGGATGCGCAAGGTGCCGATTTTTTCATTCCGCGGATGCTAGCCGCGGATTCCGTTGTGCCACAGGCTTGCTGTGTGGCCTCACAGGAGTGGCGTTGCGGGGTTGCGCCCCTGCACAAGCCGGCTGTCGTGCCGGTGCCGTCCCATCCGGTGGAAAACCGGGCGCCGGTCCGGCCTGCGGGGAATAGCGTGACCGCCCGGGGGTGTTGGCCTGTCTGTTTGCAGAGCGAAAGGGGTACGCCGGTGGTGGCGGATACCGCGAAAGCCGCCATCGGACTGCGGTCCGAGCGCGGCGCGATACTGGGGTCGCTGATGCTGGCCACCGCCCTCATCGCGCTGGATTCGACGATCATCGCCACCGCGGTGCTCTCGATCACGGGGAGCCTCGGTGGGTTCGCGCAGTTCCCCTGGCTGTTCTCCATCTATCTGCTCGCCCAGGCGGTGACGGTCCCGGTCTACGGGAAAGTGGCGGATATGGTGGGCCGCAAACCGGTGATCCTGTTCGGTATCGCGGTCTTCGCGCTCGGCTCACTGCTGTGCGGTCTCGCCGGGAGCATGGTGTGGCTCATCGTTTTCCGCGCGGTGCAGGGGATCGGCGCGGGTGCCATCCAGCCGATGACCATGACCATCGCCGGCGATGTGTACACGCTGACGGAGCGGGCGAAGGCGCAGGGGTATATCGCGGGGGTCTGGGCGCTGTCGTCGGTGGCCGGCCCGCTGCTGGGCGGCGTATTCGCCGACTATCTCGGCTGGCGCTGGATCTTCCTGATCAACCTGCCCCTCTCGGCCTGGGCCGCGTGGATGCTGGTGCGCCATTTCACCGAGGATGTACCGCGGCAGCGGCAGCGGGTCGACTACACCGGCGCGATCCTGCTGACCTCCGGTGCGGGCGCGGTGATCCTCGGACTGCTCGAGGGCGGGCGGTCGTGGGCATGGAATTCCCCGGCCGGTATCGGGATTTTCGCCGGCGGGGCGGCCGCGCTGCTGGTGTTCGTCGCCGTGGAGCGCCGCGCGGCGAATCCGATCCTGCCGCTGTGGCTGTTCACCCGGCGGGTGGTGGTGGCGAGTTCGGCGGTATCGCTGCTGGTCGGGGCGCTACTTCTCGGGCTGACCTCCTATGTTCCGACCTTCGCTCAAGGAGTGCTGGGCACCGGTGCGCTGGTCGGTGGTCTCACCGTGGGGGCGCTGACCCTCGGCTGGCCGATCTCGGCGAGCCTGTCGGGGCGGGTGTACCTGCGGATCGGGTTCCGGTTCACGGCCGTCCTCGGCAGTGTGCTCGGCGCGCTCGGCGCCGGCGCGACCCTGTTCATCGGGGCGGGATCGTCGCTCGGGCAGATCGCCGCCACCTGTTTCCTCATCGGCCTCGGTATGGGTCTGGTCGCGAGCCCCACCCTGATCGCGGCGCAGACCGGTGCGAGCTGGAACGAACGCGGCGTGGTGACCTCGGCGAACATGTTCGCCCGGTCGATCGGCAGCGCGGTGGGTGTCGCGGTGTTCGGTGCGCTGGTGAATTCGCGGGTCGGTGATGCCGCCGTACCGGCTCCGGACGCACTGGCCGAGGGCGTCCACCTCGTTTTCGTGGCGGTTATGGTGATGACCGTGGCGATGGTGGTTGCCAGCGCCCTCATGCCGGGCCGCACCGCGTCCGGCGGGTAACGGCCCGGCGGCGCGGCGGCTACTCCTCGCCGGCGAGGACCTCCACCCGTTCGCCGGCGTCGAATTCGATCATCTGGTGTACCCGCGATCCGCCGACGGGGCCGAGATCGGCGACGACCACCTCGCCGCGCTGCGCGAGCGATTCGACGATCGCTTCCACCGGTTTGCCGTCCGATCCGGCGATCCGGATACGGTCACCGATCTCGAGTGCGTCGGCGCGGACACCGCTGCGGGCGAGTTGCGGGTTGTACACACCGCAGTAGGTGCGGCCGGCGGTATCGCCGACTCCGCGATGCGCGATCGTCCACCACACCGGTGTGCTGCTCGCACCCGCGTTCCGGCGATGCCGGCGCAGGACGCGGTCGCGGCCCGCCTCGGCGGCGGCCCGGCTCTCGTGCACCGAGACATGCCGCCGTACCGGCGCGCTGCGGTGCTGGACGGTACCGGCCGCACCGTCGACCACCAGCACCCAGCCGCCGGACAGCTCCTGATCCCGCGCTGCGTTCACCCGCTTGGCCAGCGCCTGTCCGGGCGTCGCGCCGAGCCGGTCGGCGACCTCGGCCAGGTTCTCGGCCAGTCCGAGCGCTCGCAAGAAGCCGGCCACCTCGATTTCGGCGGTGCCGAGCCGCTGCGCCAGCACCGGCATCGGCGTGCGTTCCCGCCAGGCCCGGCGGGCGATGTGTTCGTGTTCGGTGAGCCACAGCGCCGACGGGCCGTGCAGATGGTTGTCCACGACGGTCGCCCACCAATCCCAGCCGGGTTCGGCGGCCAGCCGGTCGCGCAACCAGCCGGCGCGCTCGCTCGCCCGGACCTTCTCGTGCGGGGGCACGAAATTCCGCAGTGCGGCCTGTACGGCCGACGGTGTGCGGCCGAGTTCTTCGGCGATGGCGGCCAGATCCTTACCGGCGCGCAACAGCGCCACGATGGCCCGATACTCCGATTCGCGCCACGACGCCCCGTGCTGACGGGGCGGCAGCAGTCCTTGTTGTCCGAATTCACTCATCACAGAACCCCCGGTTCCGATACGCCGGCGAGCCTTCGCGGGGCCGGAACACCGCCCGCCGCTCACCCTTCCGACTGTGTCCTACCTGCATGATTTTACTGCGGGGGTACGACAGAAACGGCTCCGGCGGAGCGGGCTCCGCCCGGTTCGGAAGCGGTGATATCGACTCGGGCGCAACCGAATCGGCTCACCCGGATCGCCGACGCGGGCCCGGCGGGCGCGCTGCCCGGTGGACAGCGCGCCCGCCGAGTCCTGGTGTCAGGGAGTGGAATAGCCGATCAGCGCACCGATCCCGGCCCCGATCGGGATGGTGATCAGGGCCCCGACCCCGCCCAGGAAGAAGCCCAGCACCGCACCGATACCACCGCCGATCAGCGCACCGATCCCGGCGTTGTGCATCTTGCGCGCTTCGGTTCCCGGGTCGGCGACCAGTTCGGCGAGATGGCGGCCCGCCGGAGTCGCGGCATCGGGGGTCACGGTGAGCGTGCGGCCGTCGGCGGAGACCGCCGCCGCCAACGGTGCGGTGGTGCCACCGGCCGACACTCCCAGCGGCAGGGTGGTGAGCACGCGGCCCGCGGGATCGGCCACGGTGACCGCGGCGCCGTTCGCGGTGAGCCGGAACGTGCCGGTATCGAGCGTGGTCACCACGGCCGTACCGGATGCGTTCGGCGCCACGACATATCCGATGCCCTGTTCGGCGCCGCGGACGGCGACCTCGGCGGCGTGCGGATCGGCATGCGCGGTGCCCGTGGCGGCGCCGAGCGCGCCGATGGAGATCAGCGCGGTGGCCGCGATGTGCTTGATTCTCATGATGTTCCCCACTTGATCTGCTGGCGCGCAGGCGCCGGCGGTCCCCAAGAAGCCGGATCTCGGCTCGAAAGCCATTCTCGAGGAAGCGCTTACGACAAACAATGCTTTCCGGTGAATCGGCGCGATCGGGCCGGGTCCGCGCAGCGGTCGCCGGCGGAACATCGAAAGGCGGGCCGGCCGCTAGACATCCAGGATGTGCGGAAGCCCGGCCCGGAACCGGTCGGCGTCGATTTTCTTGGCGGCCTCGAACGCGGGCAGCGCGACCAGCGGGAACACCGGCGCGTGCGGAGCGGGATCATCGGCGGTATCGATGATGGCGTTGGCCGCGTTGCGGCCCGATTCGTTCGCGCCTTCCATGGTGGCGAGGTCGATATGGCTACGGACGTGGTCGCCGCCGAAGAAGAGATTGGGAATCGCACAGTGCGCGTGCGGCCGGTGGTCGTAGGAGCCGACGGTGTTGACCAGTAACGGGGTTTCGTTGTGGGTGCTGCCCCCGGACCAGCTGATGCCCGGGTCCAGATGCCACGAGTGCACATCCTCGTCGCGCAGCCAGCCCGTTCCGGTGTTCAGCCACGATTTCAGCTGCGCCCACACCTCGGCCGCGATCTCCACCGCGGTGCACTGTTTGGCCGGACGCTGATACAGGATGCCGGGGGTATCCCAATCGGAGATATCCACCGAGAAGCATTCCCGGACCGATCCGTCGCCGTACCGGCTCGCGAAATCGCCGACCCACATCGGTGCCTGCCGCAGTGCGGTGAGCGCCCACGGGGAGCCCAGCGCGGCGATATGACCTTCCGGGATTTCGGTGGGGCGGCGCAGGTAGTACTGGATGCCGACCATCCAGTCGGTGCGCAGTTCCCGCATTCCCGCCAGCTGCGGGTCGGCGGCGAGGATCCGGTCGTCGAGCAGCGGAACCGTCTTCTCGACCGGCATGGCGCAGATGTAGTAGTCGGCGACGACCGAGGTCGCCGTGCCCTGCCCGTCGGTGACCGTGACCGCATCGATCCGGCCGCCCGCGTAGGAGAGCCGGCTCGCCCGCTGCCCCATGACGAACCGCACGCCACGGGATTGCAGATACGACACCCACGGGTCGATCCACGCCGCGTTCGTGGGCCGGTTCAGGATGCGGTCCACGCCGCCGGAGAATTCCGGGATCAGCCCCGTCCCGGCGAGTACCAGCGCCTCGCCGATGGTACCGATGGTGCGCGCCGAACTCAGATGTGGTTTGGCGGCCACGGTGATCCGGGTGAGCGCGTTGACCAGATACGCGCGGTAGGCGGCGGACTTACCGTCGGCGCGCATGATCTGCTCCCAGGTCTGATACTCCCACTGCCCGAACCGGCGTTCGGTGCTGGAGGTGAACCACATGAGCATCTGCTTGCCGAAGAAGGCCAGTTCGTGCGGCGGCAACTCCGGGATGAAACCGAACGCGCTGATGATGCTGTTCTGCAGGCGATCCGGGGTGAGCTGGTCGAGCGCGCCGATCTCCACCGGCGCGAAGATCGGTGGCCGGTCGCGGAAACCGGCGACCGTACCCTCCACGCGGATCAGATTGTCCAGGACACCGTTCGGATTACCGGGGAACGGGATCCGGCGCATGGTGTCGGGGATGTTCTGATAACAGCCGGGAAAGAACCGGAATCCGTGCTCGCCGGGCAGGTCCGCGCGCCCGCCGGTGCCGGTGCCGGGAACGCCCATACTGCGCGCCTTTCCACCCAGATACGACGGTTCGTACACGGTGACCCGGAAACCGCGTTCGGCGAGTTCGTGGGCGGCCGACAAGCCGGCCATCCCGCCGCCGAGGACCGCCACCTCCTTACCGCTCGTCCGTAGCCCCGGGGTGCGGTGCCGGGCGGGTTCGGCGGCGGCGGTCGCCGATCCGGCCGCGACCAGCGCGGCGCCGGCGAGTGCGCCGCGCAGGGCGGTGCGGCGGTCGATCGGGGCTGACATCTTCGGCAGCTGATCCGGCATGGTGCTCTCCTGGTCACACGGTGGCGGAGGGTGGGGCGGCGCGCAGAGTGGTGCACGACGTGTGGAATTCGCGGGCGCCGGTGGTGATTTCGTGGACCAGGTCGCGCAGGACCGGGGCCGGGTTGCGGCGGTGCCGCCACAGGGCGCCGGTCGTCAGCCGCGCCATCCGGGCCGGGGTGTAGAGGTCGGCGGGGCGCCTGGTGCGGGAAAAGATCGCGGTGGTGATCGCCGCGAGTTCCGGGTCGGTGGTGGCGGCCCGATAGAGCTCGACCTCGAGCGGACTCATCGCGGTGCCCCGGGCCAGCCGGTTGGTCCAGTGGTAGATCTCCCGGCATTCGGCCACCCGGTGCCGCTCCCATTCGGCCACCGCGCGATCCAGGCGCGGTGGATCGTGCAGGACCGGGGCCACCTCTTCGGCGAGCCGGCGGCCGTAGTGCAGTGCGTCGCGAATGCCCTGGGCGGTGACCGGATCCTTGAAATGACCGGAGTCGCCGGGCAGTGCCCAGCCCGGCCCGCTCGAACGCCGGAAGTAGGAGGTGATACCGGTGGCCGCCCGGACCCGGCCCACCTGTTCGCCGCCGCGCAGTCGTTCGCGCAGCGGCGGAATACGATCCAGTGCCGCGGCGTAGCGCCGTTCGGCGTCGCCGGGGCGGAGTTTGCCGGGTTCCGCGGGCGGCTGGACCAGGCAGAGCAGCAGGCCGTCGTCACAGGGGAAAGCCGTCCCGAGATCGGCCCCCTCGCGCCATTGCGCGGCGGTCGACCGCCATTCGGCGGCACTGTCGCGCCAGTACGCGAAATAGCAGTCCCGCCCGCTGGGCTCGGATTCGTAGGGCGTCGCCATCCCGGCCAGCCGGGCCACCGTACTGCGGCGGCCGTCGGCGCCGACCACGAGTGCGGCCCGGATCTCGACGGTCCGGTCGTCGGGTCCGGTGTAGCGGACACCGGCGCACCGCTCGCCGTCCCAGACGAGTTCGGTCACCCGGCACCGCTGGCGTATTTCGGCCCCCGCCTCGCCGGCGGTGCGCACGAGTGCGTGGTCGAGGCCGGTGCGGCGGACACACAGGGTGTAGTCGATGCCGTCCACTTCGGGAAACGGTGTCTCGATGAGGTACCCGGCACCGGCGGCGTATGCGTGGGTGAGCTCCGGGGCGCCGATTTCGCGCACGGCGTCCAGGGCGCCCAGCCGGGACAGTTCGGCGACACCGGCCGGCCAGAGCAGGTGCGTGGACAGGGTATCGGCGGGGAACCGCGCGCTGTCCAGCACGACGACGTGCAGTCCGGCCCGTGCCAGGGTGGCCGCGGTGGCCGAACCTGCGCATCGAGCGCCGACCACCACGACGTCCGCTCGTTCGGCCGCGGCGGGGGAGCCAACCATACGAACCGCCTCGGTCATCGAGTCTCGGACACTATGTCCGATTGATGGTCCGGTGCCACGGGCGAATTGTCAACCACCTGAGCGGCACTGTCCCGCACAGTTTTCCGCGCGGGTCGGAGCAGGGCCGGGCGACAGCCCGTATCGGCTCGTCCGCCGCATCGACGGGATACCGGGGAGCGCGGCAGGTGCCGGATCGCGGGGCACAATGGGCGCATGGACCTTGTGAGCGGACACCCGAGACTGTGGTCGAGCGATACGGCGGTCCCCGGATGCCGTCGCTGACCCGAGCGCCCCGGCCCGCCCGCAAACCGGACGACGACCGCCGGGCCGAATTCGAACAGCGGGTCTTGCGCGCGGTCGAGGATCTGCTCGCCGACGGCACACCCTTCACCGAGATCGCGGTTCAGCGGATCGCGTCCACCGCGGAGGTCGCGCGATCCACCTTCTACCGTTACTTCCCGGACAAGAGCCAATTGCTGATCCGGATGGCGGAATTGGCGACCAGTGATCTGTTCGCCGCCGCCGAACGCTGGTGGAACGCCGAACACACCGACCGCGAAGCGGGGGTGCGCCGGGCCATGAGCGCCATGATCGCAGGCTTCCGCCGCCACCGCTATCTGCTGTTGGCGCTGAGCGAACTCGCCGCCTACGACCGGGACGTCGGCGCCTACTGGCGGGGCCGGGTCGCCACCTTCGTCGATCTGGTGCGGGTGCGCCTCGAGGCCGATCGGGCCGCGGGGCGGGTCGCGCCGGAACTGGATCCCGCGGCCACCGCGCTCGTGCTGGCCGCGATGGTGGAACGCTCCATCAGCACGGCCTTCGCCGTCCGCACCGGCATATCCGACGCCGAGCTGGCGACGGCGCTGGGCCGCGCGATCTGGCTGGTGGTCTACGGCGACGCCCCGGTGGATCCCGCCTGAGCTCAGCACATCGCCCGAGATCAGCGTGCGCTCCGGCGTGAACGGTTACGTGCGAAGCGGCGTCGGCGGACCGTCCGGATCCCGTCGCCGGCTGTTCCCGGGTTCGCGCGGTTCACTCGTCGTTATGCGCGCTCCGGCTCCGGCTGTACGAGACGCCGGGCCGCGAGCACGACCGCGGCCCGCTGTTCGGCGATTCGTTGCGGAGGGCCCTGTCCGGCGTGCACGGCGGTGCTGCGGGCGAGTTCGGTGAGCATACGCAGGAGCGTCGGTGCGGGCATATCCGTGGTGACCGTCCCGACGCGCTGCCCGCGCCGGATCTCGGCCAGCTTCGGATCGACGGTGCGGCGCAGAACCTGCTCGATGCGCGCGTCGGCCGGTTCCAGTTCCGCCCATGCCTGCAGCCGCGCGTTCTCGGGGTGGGCGAGGAAATGATCGAACAACCGGCCCACATATCCGGGTAGATCCTCGGCGCGCAGGGCCGTCTCGGCGGTGGTCTGTGCCGTCCACTGTTCGGTGACCGCGGCGTAGAGGTCGGATTTACCGGGGAAGTAGGCGTAGAGGCGGTCCTTGCTGGCCTGGGCGGCCGCGGCGATCCGATTGATCCGGGCGCCGGCGATCCCGTACTCGGAAAATTCCGCTTTGGCCGCTGCGAGGATCCGCTCCCGGGTCGCCTGGCCTGCCGCACGCATGGGCAGATCGTAGCTTGCCGAACCAGATGGTTCGGAACTAAGGTCGTTGCCGAACCAGATGGTTCGCCGAACGGTGGATGGGACTGATATGAGCGCGGACAAGCCACGGTGGCAGCAGTTGCGGGAACAGGCCGAGGGCGTCGCGGCCGGGGAACTGGACGAGCTGTGGGCGCGGCTGCGCCCCGCCCGCGCCGAGGACATCCTCGGCGAATGGCGTGGTGATGCCTTCCAGACCGGGCACCCGCTGTGCCGGGCGCTGCCCAAGAGCCGCTGGTACGGCAAAACCTTCCACTCCCTCGGCGACGCCAAACCGCTGATCTGCCGGGCCGAGGACGGCACCCTGTTCTCCAACGTGGAACTCGGCCAGGGCGAGGCCACGCTGTGGAACATCGAATTCCGCGGCGAGGTGACCGCGACCATGGTCTACGACGGTCGCGCGGTCTTCGACCACTTCAAGTGGCTCGACGACAACACGCTGATGGGCATCATGAACGGCCGCCCGGAACTGGTTCTCGCCAACGGGGAGTACTTCTACTTCCTCCTGGAACGGGCGTAGCGATGCGGGCGACGGCGCTGCTGTCCCGCGACCCCGCCGCACCCTTCACCGTGGAGACGGTGGATCTCGACGGCCCCCGCGACGACGAGATCCTGGTGCGAATCCTCGCCTCGGGCATCTGCCACACCGATCTGGTGAACCGGCCGCTGGGCAGACCCGACCGGCCGGTGCTGCTCGGGCACGAGGGAGCCGGGGTCGTGGCGGCTGTCGGCGCGGCGGTGACCACCGTGTCGCCCGGCGATCATGTGGTGCTGACCTTCCGGCACTGCGGCGCCTGCCCCAACTGCGCGACCGGCCGGCCCGCCTACTGCCGGCATTCGACGGCCCTGAATCATTTCGGGCGCCGCGCCGACAAGTCTCCGCGGATCACCGTCGCGGGGGAAACCGTGCGCGACGGCTTCTTCGGACAGTCCAGCTTCGCCGGATACGCGCTCGCCACCGCGGACAACACCGTTGTCGTCGACGCCGCCGTGGATCCGGCGGTCGCTGCCTCCTTCGGCTGCGGCTTCCAGACCGGCGCCGGCGCGGTACTCAACGTATTGCGCCCGGAAAGCGGGGCCTGGCTGGCGGTCTACGGCGGGGGAGCGGTCGGCTCGGCGGCCCTGCTGGCGGCCCGGACCCTGCCCGGGGTCCGGACCGTCGTGGTGGAAACCGCCGCGGCCCGGCGCGCGCTCGCCGCGGAACTGGGCGCCGATATCGTCCTGGACCCGGCCGGTGCGGATACCGTGCGGACGGTCCGGGAGGTCACCGGCGGCGGTGCCACCCACGCCCTGGACACCACCGGCGTCCCCGCCGTGCTGGCCGGCGCCTTCGACGCACTGACCACCGGTGCGACAGTGGTCGCGGTGGGCCTGGGCGCCGGGGTACCGCCGATCGACGTGCGCGATATGGTGCTGCAGGGCAAAACGATCCGCGGCTGCCTCGAGGGCGACGCGGTACCGGCCACCTTCATCCCGCATCTGCTCGATCTGCACCGCCGGGGCCTGCTGCCGGTCGACCGGCTGGTAACCCGCTTCCCTCATACCGATATCGAGGCCGCACTCGCCGCGCAGCATGCGGGTTCGGTGATCAAACCCGTACTCACCTGGTGAGACGTCGGCCGGGTGGCGCCGGTTCGGCAGCCGGTCACCGGCCGGACGGAAACCGTTCGGCCGCCCGACATCCGGCGGATTCCCGGGCACGTCATCCTGCACAGGTCGAACACCGTCCACCCCACCGGTTACGGACACCGGGGAAAGGCCTGCCGCTGTGTCCGATACACCGATACGCGACTACCTCGCCGAATTCCTGCGCACGCAATGCGATCTGGAATTCGACACGATCGCGCCCGACGCCACCCCGGCCGAACTGGGCCTGGATTCGCTGACCGTCCTCTCGATGATCGTGCTGGTCGAGAAGAAATACGGTGTCGCCCTGCCCGAACGGGAGGTGGCTGCCGCGCAGACCTTCGGCGAACTGATGGATGTGCTGGGGGTGCCGGTGGCTCCGGCCTCCTGAGCGGGGGCCGCGGCTCTACGGGTCGGGGTCAGGAACTCGGCCCGATCAGCCAGGGCAGACGCAGCTGCCCGGCAGGGCTGGGGGATGGGTTCGCAGCACTTCCCTCGGTGGAGTCCTCGCCGGTGATCCCGCCGGGGTCGGCGGAGTCGCCGCTGTCGGACGGTGTTCCGTTACCGGAATAACCGGTGGCGGGATTCGTGCCCTCCGTATCGCCGAGCCCGGTCGTGCCGGTGCCGTGCTCCGTGGCGGTGCCGCTCTCGCCGGCAGGGGCCCGGCTGTCACCGCCGTCCGCGGCAGCGCCGCTTCCGTTGCTGCTGTCCGTGGCCGGGCCCGTGCTGTTGCTGTCCGAGTTCGGTCCGGTCGCGTCGTCCCCGGTGGTCGCGCCGGCGCCGGCGGTCGAGTCGCTGCCGTACGGCGTGGGGCTGCTGTCCCTGGGCGTCGAGTTGTTGCCGTCGCCCACCGAACCACTGCCACCGGTAGTGGCGCCGGTGTCGCCGTCGGTGGTGGGCTGCCGATTTTCCGTGACCCCGCCGTCCTCGCCCGCGTCCGTGCTCGTGGTGCCGCTGTCGGTATCCGTCGCGCCGGTGTTGCTGTCGCTCGTGGTGCTGCTCTCGGTTCCCGTCCCGCCGGTGCTGCTGTCCGTGCTCGTTGCCTCCGATTCGGCCCGGGACGGGGAACCGGAGCTGTTCGCCTCCGGTCCGGCCGTCGTGCCGGGTTCCGGTTCGACCGGGCCGGGTCCGAGTTGCAGGACGATCCACGGCTCCGGCACCGCCGGAGCCGCGCCCGCCGCCGGGGTGAGCAGGAACGCCGATGCCGCGAGTCCGGCGAAACCGGTGGCCGCGACCGAGATGCGCCGTGCTGTTCGTGATCCCACGCAAAACCTCCCGGATGAAAGATCGGTTGTCGTTGGTGCGGAAACAGCGGAGCGCACCGAAACTAACCCGTCGCGCGGGCAGATCCACCGCCGCGCGGGGCGGCGTGACGGAGCCGTGGGCGTGTTGTAACGGATCGGTGACGCGGACCCCTTCGCGGCGCGCGGGGCGGCGGATCCGGATGCCGGTCGGCTGCCCGGCGCCGACCCGCCGGGCGTGTCGGATCGATGACACGCCGCGATTTTCGGCGCTGACCACAGGAAATCGGCGAGTCTCTCCCCACGGCGGCCGCGATTGCGCTTCAATAACCGGTCGGGTTCGGCTTTACGGAAACGGCATTCGTCCGCCACCGGATACACCGGCATCCGAGAGGGGCACGACCACAATGAGCATGATCCTCACCGCACTGCACGACGGCCTTCCCGCGTGGCACGACAGCTACGCGGTACTCGCCCAGGTCGGCAATCCCAGTCCCGAAGCACCGCCATTGTCCGACAAGATCACCCAGATGACCCGGTACCTCACCTGGTTCGTCCTGCTGTCCGGCGTCACCTCGATCGTGTTCGGCGGCGGCAAATTCGCCTGGGAGAAGTGGAACGGCGGTTCGCTGACCGCACCCAAGCAGATCGCCGGCGCCATGATGGGTGGCGCCGTGGCCACCAGCGCGGGAACGATCATGAACGCCATCATGGGCGGCTGACCGCCGGATTCGACGGCCGAGGTGTAGCGCACCGGGACGGCGACGTGAGGGTTGCCGTCCCCGGGCGAACGCGCGTCCCCGAAAACAGCGGCCGAGTTCCCGAGCGCGGCCCGGAACGCCACCGAACCGGCGGCCGTGGAATCCGTGACACGGCAGTCGGGCAGCCGGTACGTGATGCCGGGACACCGTGCCCGGCATCACGGTGCGACCGGCGTACCGGCGCGGGCAGAACGCGGGTTGCTAGATTCGAATTCGTGCAGTCCGGCATCGCGGGAATACTCGCTCGATGGTTGCTGCCTGCCTTGATGGCGGTGGCCGTGCTGGGTATGCATCACCTCCCCGCCCGCGAGCCCGTGCCCGGTGACGCGCAGCACGGCGTTCCGGCTGTTGTGAATGCCGTAAGCGGCGGGCCGGTGGAGGCCTCCGCCGACCGGGCACATTGCTGCAATTCACCGAGGGCGATCGCGCCGGAGCCCGCACACGACCGTCCGGCCGATCACGGCGCGGGACACGAGCTGCTGCATCTGTGCCTCGCGGTTCTGATGGCCCTGGCCGGAATCGTCCTGGTGTTCTTCGTGGTCGCCCGCGGTGCGGCCGGGTACGCCCCGCGGGCGGCGATATTCGGTGACCCGGTCGTCCGCGCGCGACCGCCGCCGCTCGCTCGGCGTTTGGCCGCCCTGGGTGTGTTGCGGCTGTGACGGACGCCCGCCGGACCCGGTGCGCCCGGGTCGCGGCGCTGTTCCGCCAGTCGCAACGACCAACCCAGGGAGAACCGAATCATGAACAGACAATCGCCGGCTGCGATCATCCTCGCGCTGATCGGCTCCGCCGTCGTGCTGACCGCCTGCGGTGACGACACCGGGGAATCCGGCAGCCACCCGGCCACCGGGCCCGTGACCACCTCGGCGGTCACGGGCCCACCGGCGGCCGACCGGCACAATGCGGCCGATATCCGTTTCGCGCAGGAGATGATCCCGCATCACCGGCAGGCGGTCGAGATGGCGGCGCTGGTGCCGTCGCATTCGACCGACCCCCGCATAGTGGATCTGGCCGCCCGTATCCAGCAGGCGCAGGACCCCGAGATCACCGCCATGACGGGGTGGTTGCAGGCGTGGGGAGCTCCGGTACCCGAGGACACCGGCCATTCGGGCATGGATCACGGCAGTATGCCCGGCATGATGACCGCCGAGGACATGGCCGAACTCGAGGCGGCCCGCGGTGCGGAGTTCGACCGGCTGTGGTTGACGATGATGATCGCCCACCACGAAGGAGCGGTACAGATGGCGCGTACCGAACTCGCCGAGGGCAGTGATCCGCAGGCTCGCACGATGGCCCAGCAGATCATCGACGCCCAGCAGGCCGAGATCCAGCAGATGCAGGCGATGCTGGAGAACTGACCGCCGACCGGCCCGGCTGTCCTCGCGGGCGGCCGGGCCACCGCACCTTCGCCGCTACCTGCGCGTCGCACTTCCGTGCCCGGCACCAGGGTGGGACACGGTAGTGGCCGTCACGCCGTGCAGTGGTACGCCGCCCGATCGTGCGGCCATAGTTCGTTCCTGCCCGGGGCCGGTGCTCGTCGGTGCCGGTGGCGGTCGTTCACGACCCGGCGGGATGGCCGGTCCTACCGTCCCGCGGGCCCGGCCCGCTTCTGTTCGCCGAGAGCGGCCAGGGCGGTGAGGGGCCGGATGAGTTCGGCCGGCTCCACCGGAGAATCGCTCGACAAGGCGTGCAAGAGTGCCCCGTCCAGATACATGGCGATCGCCCTGGCAGCGGGGGCACCGGTATGCGGGGTGAGGATCTCGACCAGTCCGTCGAACCAGACCCGGGCCAGTGGACGTAGCTCGGGATGGCGGGTTGCGGCGAGGTAGAGCTCGTTGACGGTGAGCATCTGTTCCGGCCGGTCGAGGTAGCCGGCGGTGAGCGCGGCGAGTGTCGCGGGCAGGTCGGCCCCGGCGGCCAGTTGCCGGGCCCATTCGGCCAGCCCCGCGCGGGTGGCCGCGGCGGTTTCGGCCAGGGCCGCCTCCGTGAGATCGGCCAGGTCCGCGAAATAGTAGGTGGTCGAGCCGACCGGGATCCCGGCCTCCGCCGCCACCCGGCGGTGGGTGATCCCCGCGATGCCGTAGCGGGGAATCAAGGCCCGGGTCGCGTCGAGGATGCGCCGGCGCCGGTGTGGATCCCGCGGGGTCAATGCGCGCCCGCCAGATTGAGGGTGACCACGCCCGCGACCACCAGCGCCACCCCCGCGATCTTGGCGGGACCCAGCGATTCGCCGAGGAACAGGGCGCCCACGATGACGATCAAGGTCGTGCCCAGACCCGACCAGACCGCGTAGGCGAAACCGACCTGCATCCCCCGCGAGATGGCCTGGGCCAGGAGTACGAAGGCCACGGCGTACGCGGTGAGCGAGGCCACCGTCGGCCAGAGCCTGGTGAAGCCCTCGGTGGCTTTGAGCAGGCTGGTCCCGATGATTTCGGCGACGATCGCCAGTCCGAGCATTACCAGTGCCATGACCGGTCCCTCCGTATGTGTACGTTTGTCCATGGACAAACGTACACATAGTGGCCGGGCGTAGGAACCGTCCTGAGCGGGCGAGTATTCGGTCCGGAGCGGCCGTCGGTCCGATCCCCTCCGGCGCGACGGCGCACCGTGCCGGTAACGGGCGCCGGTAGAGCTCGACCTCGCCGCGACCTGCCCTCCCGGGTTACGCCCGTTGGCCAGGCCTGGTCGACCCGGGATCGGGACGCGGTACGGCGACCGGCCGACCCGCTACTCGGTGCGCCGGTTCCGGGTGAGCAGGAACAGGATCACCAGCACCGCGGCGCCCAGTGCGAGGACGAGTTGCCGGTTGGCGGAGAGTCCCGCGGCCGCCATGAGATCGATGGGTTCGGCGCCGGCGCGGGCAGCGATCGGCGTCGGCGCGGTAGCCCGGGGGGCCGTGTCGGGCTCGGCGGGCGCGGAACCGGTGGCCGCGGGGGTCGCGGCATTCGTGGTCTCGGCAGGAGACGCGGCAGCGGCGCCGTTCGCCGAGGAGGTGATCTCCGCGGCCAGGTTGTCGGCGAAGGTCCCGATCAGCGTGCCCGCCACATCGGCCAGCGCGCCGCGGCCGAACTGGGCCGGTTTTCCGGTGATCGCCAGATCGGTATCGACGAAAACATCGGTGATACCGCCGGATTCGACGAGGCGGCAGGTGATCACCGCCTTCGCGGTGCCGTTACCGCGGGTTTCGCGGCCGCCGCCCTCGAGTACCGCGACCTTGCTGTCCGCGTCCTGCGACAGGATCTTGATGACGCCGTTGTAGGTGAGCCCCACCGGGCCCAGTTTCACCTTGATCTTGCCGTGGAAATCGTCACCGTCCCGGGAGGTGAGGGTGGCCCCCGGCACGCAGGGCGCGAGTCGCTCCAGGTCGAGCAGCACCGGCCAGGCATCGTCGGCGGGGACAGGGATCTGGAAGGTGTTCTCTAGTTTCATGCGCGGTCCTTGGCTTCGGTGGCCGGTCAGGCCTGCGGGGTCGCGGGGGTTTCGGTGGCGATCGTGGTGGCGGCGTCGCGGACGGCCCGGATGATGCCCTGGTAGCCGGTGCACCGGCAGATATTGCCGGACAGCGCCTCGCGGATCTCGTCGTCGGCGGGATCGGGGTTCTCCGCGAGGAACGCCGTGGCGGAGACGACGAAGCCCGGTGTGCAGAAACCGCATTGCAGACCGTGGTGGTCGCGGAAGGCCTGTTGCACCGGGGAGAGCCGGCCGTCGGGTTCGGCCAGCCCCTCGACCGTGGTCACCTCGGCGCCGTCGGCCTGGACGGCGAAGACCAGGCAGGCACGGACCGCGTCACCGTCGAGCAGTACCGAACAGGCACCGCAGACACCGTGCTCGCAGCCGAGGTGGGTGCCGGTGAGACCGCAGGTCTCGCGCAGATAATCGGCCAGGGTGCGCCGCGGCGGGATCCGGTCGCGGCGTTTCACCCCGTTGACCACCACCGAGATCTCGATATCAGTCATTGCTCGCCTCCTCTACCGCACGGGTCCAGGCCCGCGCGACCATGACCGCCCCGATCCGGCGCCGGTAGTCGGCGGATCCGTGGATATCGGCGGGTACCGAGTTCAGTGCCGCGGTCGCGGACCGGCCGATCTCGGCCGGGTCGATCTCGGTGATCGGCCGGCCGATCACCTCGGATTCCGTGGCGGCTGCCCGCAACGGGGTGGGTGCCAGGCCGAACAACCCGACCGCGACCCGTTCGACCCGGGAGTCCGCGTCCAGCCGGACCGCGACCGTCGCGCCGGCCATGGCGAAATCGCCGGCCCGGCGGGCGAATTCCTCGATCGCGAAGCCCGTGCGCCCCTGCCACACCGGGAAGGTGATGCCGGTGAGCAGTTCGTCGGGTTCCATGGCGGTGCTCCACATTCCGGTGAAGTAGTCCGCCGCCGCGATTTCGCGCGTGCCCCGGGGCGACAGGGTGTGCATCCGGGCATCCAGTGTCAGGGCCACGACCGGATATTCGCCGGCGGCGTCGGCGTGGGCGATGGCGCCGCCGATGGTGCCGCGGTTGCGGATCTGGAAGTGGCCGATCAACGGGGTGGCGCGGTGCAGCAGCGGCACCGCGCGGCGGACCTCGGCGGATCGGCCCACCGCGGCGTGTGTGGTGCCGGCCCCGATCCGGACCGAATCGGCACCGGGCTCGATACCGCGCAGTTCGTCGAGCCGGCGCAGATCCACCAGATGGTCGAAGACGGCGAGCCGCAGCGCCAGCATCGGGACCAGGCTCTGCCCACCGGCGATGATCTTGGCTTCGTCGCCGAGATCGGCGAGCAGTGTCACCGCCTCGTCCGCGGTGGCGGGGGCGTGGTAGTCGAAGGCCGCGGGTTTCATGCTGTCACCTCCGTGTTCCCGCTCGCGCGGGCCGCGTCGATCATGGCCACGATGCGGGCCGGGGAGAGGGGCAGATGGTCGATTTCGACGCCGAACGGTGCCAAGGCATCGGCGACGGCGTTGAGGACCGCGGGGGTGGCACCGATCGCGCCGCCCTCACCCACACCTTTGAACCCGCCGGGCCCGGAACTCGGGGTCTCGATATGGCCGAGTTCGATCACCGGGACCTCCGTCGCGGTGGGCATCAGATAGTCCAGGAAGGTGGTGGCGACCGGGTTGCCGTCGTCGTCGTAGGCCAGATGCTCGTAGAGCGCGCCGCCGATGCCCTGCACCGTGCCGCCGTAGATCTGACCCTCCACCACGTTCGGGTTGATCATCGGCCCCACGTCCTCGCTGACCACGAACCGCAGCAGCGTCACCCGGCCCGTGTCGATATCGACCTCGCAGGTACAGACATGGGTGGCATTGGCCCAGAGCATCATCTGATCGGCGCGATGCCGGCCGGTGGCTTCGAGGCCGGGCGGTACCCCGGGCGGCAGCAGTTCGGTCTGGTAGTACGCGATATGCGCGATCTCGGCCAGCGAGAGGGATTTATCGGTTCCCGCGACCCCCGCCCGGCCGTGGACGAACTCCACATCCTCGACGGCGGCGCCGAGCTGCGCAGCGGCGATGGCGACGATCCGTTCCCGCAGTAGTCCCGCGGTCTGGGCGATGGCCCCGGCGGCCATGGAACCGGACCGGCTGCCGTTGGTGCCACCACCCTGCGGGGCCACCGCGGTATCGCCCTGAATGGTCTGGACATCGGCGATATCCACACCCAGCGCGTCCGCGGTGAGCTGAATGGCCGTGGTCTCCAGGCTGTTACCGGCCGACCCGCCGGACAGGTAGACGTTCACCTTGCCGGTCGCCGAGATCCGGATGGTGGCGCCCTCGGTGCTCAGGAACGGTGTGCTGCCGGTGGTCGGCTCCACGTAGGTGCAGGTTCCCACGCCCAGGTACCGGCCTTCGGCGCGGGCCCGGGCCTGTTCGGCGCGGAAGGCGTCGTAGTCCAGGATCTGCAGTGCCTGTTCGAAGGTCTCCAGCGGGGAGGCGTCGGAGTAGGGCATACCGTTCGGGTTGGCGACCGGCATCTCCTTGTGGCTGAGCATATTCCGCCGTCTCAGCTCCACCGGGTCCAGGCCGAGGCGGCGGGCCGCGGTATCGAGCAGCAACTCGCGCGATACCGATTCGAACTGCCACGGGCCGCGATAGGCGACCCGGCCCACCGTGTTCGAGTAGTAGGAGGCGGTACTGAATCCGGCCTCCGGTACCCGGTACGGCCCGGGGAACAGCATCCCGACCGCGATCGAGGAGGTGAGCGGCGACGGGACCGGGTAGGCGCCGACGTTCTGGACGTGCTCGATGGTTGCGGCCAGGATGCGCCCGTCGTCGTCGAAGGCCATGGCGACCTCGCCGTGTTCGTGGCGGGCCGCACCGGCGGCCATCAGGTTCTCCTGCCGGTCCTCGATCCATTTCACGGCATATCGGAGGGTGCGGGCGGCGAGCATGACGCAGGTTTCCTCGCGTTGCGGTGCCACCTTCTGCCCGAACCCGCCACCGGTGTCGCGCACGATCACCCGGACCCGGTGTTCGTCGATGCCCAGCAGGCGGGCGCAGAAACCCCGCACCTCGTGCGGTGATTGCGTGGAGGTCCAGATCGTCATCTCGCCGGTGGGGGCGGTCCATTCCGCGACGATGCCCCGCGTCTCCAGCGGTACCGGGGCGTAGGCCTGCTGGTGGATCGTCTGGCGCACCACGTGCGGGGCCGCGTCGAAGACGGGGGCGAGGTCGGCCGGGGCCCGGCCGGCGAGGCCGCCCGCGGAGTTGCCCGCGTGCTCGGCGTGGACGAGTTCGGCCGCGGTACCGGCCGTTTCGTAGTCGACGACGGGATCGAGCGGGTCGTAGTCGACCACCACGAGTTCGGCGGCGTCCTCGGCGATATAGCGGTCGGCCGCGAGTACCAGGACCACCGGGTCGCCGACGAAACGCACCTCGCCCTCGGCCAGCGGCGGCCGGGGTACTTCGGGAAAGCCGGGGGTATCGAGCGCGTAGGAGATCTCGGTGACCAGCGGATTGAGATCGGCGGCGGTGTAGATCGCGACAACGCCGTCCAGGGCCGCGGCCTCGCTGGTGTCGATCGCGGTGATCCGGGCGCGGGGCAGCGGACTGCGGACGAAGCAGCCGTGGACCATACCGGGCCGGGTGATGTCGTCGACGAAGGTTCCGGCGCCGGTGAGCAGGCGCAGGTCTTCGATCCGGGGGACGCGCGCGCCGACCGCCGTCGTTTTCTCCGTGGTGCTCATCGTGGGCTCCGTCGCGTCGGGGCAGGGGGTGTGGCGCTGGGGGACAGCCTGATTCGACCCATCCGGTGCGTTCCTCCGTTCGCGGGATGTCGCGGGCACCGGCGTGCGGTCGCCCGGAACTGCGGTGCGGCCCGGATCCGCCGGCGGGCCTGGTCGGCGGCACGGCGGGACCGGGTTCGGTACACCGATGCTGAGCACTTGTTTAGCATCGGCTTCTCCTCGGTGTCAATACAGGATATGCGGTTCAGAAGAATTAGAATGTCGATTTGCGGAAGTGGTATTCTCGCATGTTGTCCGGGGTTTCCGGGGACCGTTGCGGCGAGGAGGTGGAGTATGCGCGAGCTGGCCGCGCACCTGGCGGGGTGGCATGCCGCGGGCATCGGATATGCCGTGGCGACGGTGGTGGAGATACGGGGCAGCGCGCCGCTGCCGCTCGGCGCGAGTATGGCGGTGAACACCGCGGGCGAAGTCCGCGGAAGTCTGTCCGGCGGCTGCGTCGAGGGGGCCGTCTACGACCTGTGCCTGCAGGTGCTGGCAACAGGCGAGCCCGTACGGCAGACCTTCGGCTACAGCGAGACAGACGCGTTCGCCGTAGGTCTCACCTGTGGTGGCGAACTCGAAATATTCGTCCATCGGGTGGCCGCGGCCGATCGGCCGGTGCTCGAGGCGGCACTGGACTCCTCCCGTTCCGCGGCTCTGGTCCGCGATCTCCGGACCGGTGCGATGGTGACCGTGACCCCGGATGCGGTGATCGGCTCCCTCGACGGCGACCCTCAACCGGTGATCGCATTGGCGCGCGCCCTGCTGCGGCAGGGGACCGGTGGGGTGCATACGGTCGGGTGCGGGCCGTCGGCCCGGGAGGTGTTCGTCGCCACCTTCGCCGCGCCGCCGCGGATGATCGTCTTCGGCGCCAACGTGTTCGCCGGCGCGCTGTGCCGGGTGGGGCGGCTGCTGGGTTACCGGGTCACGGTCTGCGAGGCGCGGCCGGCCTTCGCCGATCGCCTGCGGCTGCCGGAGGCCGACGAGGTGGTCACCGACTGGCCGCACCGCTATCTGCGCACCACCGAGGTGGATGCGCGGACGGTGCTGTGCGTGCTGACCCACGATCCGAAATTCGATATCCCGGTGCTGGTCGAGGCCTTGCGGCTACCGGTGGCGTATGTGGGTGCGATGGGGTCGCGGCGTGCCGATGCCGAACGCCGGGCCCGGTTGCGTGAAGCCGGCGTCACGGCGGCCGAACTCGGCCGGCTGCATTCCCCGATCGGCCTCGAACTGGGTGGCCGGACCCCGGAGGAGACGGCAGTCGCGATCGGCGCGGAAATCGTCGCGCAGCGCCACGGCGGATCCGCGCGCTCGTTATCGGCGACTTCGCGCCCGATTCACGCACCGGAGCGCGTCGACTTCGCGGAGCCGGGGGAATCGCCGCGCACCGGTGATCAGCGGATGAGGTCCTGCGGCGTATCGACATCCTCGGGCGAGCCGGTGCCGTCGCACGGAATGTGCTGAACAAGTTCGGTATTGGCGGCGAGGAACTTCCGGGCGCCGATATCGCCGACAGCGGTTTCCGTCACCGCCGGGAAATACTCCGCACCGAGAAGTACCGGATGCCCGGGGCGGCCGGCGTAGGTGGCGACGGCCAGGCGCGCACCGCTGTGCCGCAGCCGGCGCACGGCGTCGGGGCCGAGCCAGGGCATATCGACCGGGACCACTACGGCCGCGCCCTCGTGCACCGCGCGTAATCCGGTCGCCAGGGAGGAACCCATTCCGCCGGCCCAGCCGGGATTGTGCACCACGGTGGCGCCGTCCACGCGCAACGGCACCGCGCCGGAAACCACCACAACTCGCACGCACCCGCCGTCGCGCAGCAGCCGGACCGCCCTGTCCACGAACCGTTCCCCCAGGTACCGCACCTCGGCCTTCGGCCCGCCGAAACGCCGCCCGGCGCCGGCGGCGAGGACCACTCCCGCGGCCTCCGTCGGGGGTGTCCGGTGCCCGGCCGTGTCCATGCGGCTATTCCTGCGGGAGGTCGATACCCAGCAACGCGGCCTGCACCTGGTGCAGCCGGTCGACATCGCCGCGCAGGCCGGTCACGTTGTCGTGGTAGAGGAATGCTTCGCCGAGGCGCACCAGCGAGTAGGCCAGCAGCGACCGTTCCAGCTGGGGAACGTAGCCGTCCTGTTCCTCGGCGCGGGCGATGAGTCCTTCCACCGCCACCAGGATGCGCGGCTGCACCGGGCCGTCGCTGGAGGTCAGGATCCGCAGCCCGGCCAGGGGCTCGTTCTCGAAATAGCACCGGAACGGTTCGTTGCCGGCCATCCAGCGGTTGACGCGGTCGAGCACCGTGAGGATGCGGCGGGCGCCGGCATCGCGGCGGCGGGCGTCCGCGCGTTCGATGAGCGATTCGAACTCCCCGGCGAGCACGGCGCCGAGGACGCCGTCGCGGGAGCCGAACCAGCGGTAGATCGAGGCGCGGCTCAGTTTGAGCTGGGCGGCGATGGCCTGGACGTCGACCCGTTCGCCGGCGAGGAATGCCTGCCGGGCCAGGGCGACGACTTCTTCGCGGGTGGCCGAGGCGGGGCGGCCGGGTGGCCGGGAGGTGCGGCTGGCTGTGGTCACCCCATTACGATACACACAATCACCCGTGTATCTAAAGCGGGATTCCCGCGACACCCGGGTCCCGAGTGTAGAACTCAGGAAACGGGCTGCGGCAACGGGGATCGCGCAGACCAGCGGCCATGCCGCCGGTCGACCAGAACCGGATGATCGAAGGCCGCCGAAATGGTTGCCGTGGTAATGGTTTCGCCGGCCGGTCCGGCGGCGACCGTGCGGCCGCCGGCGATCAGCAGCGCATGGCTGGTACTCGTCGGCAGTTCCTCGAGATGGTGGGTCACCAGCACCGAGGCGAGCCCGGGGTGTGTCGAGTCCAGGCTGTCGATGGTGTGCAGCAGTTGTTCACGGGCGGCCACATCCAGCCCCGTCGTCGGTTCGTCGAGCAGCAGCAGCCGCGGTGCGGTGATCAGCGCGCGCGCGATCAGGGCCCGGCCCCGTTCGCCCTGGGACAGGGTCGGCCAGCGGCGCTCTACCTTGGCTGCCATCCCGACGGCCTCGAGTGCCGCGGTGGCCCTGTCGATATCCACGGCCGGCGGCGACCAGCGCATCGGGAGATCGACCGTGCCCGTGAGCCCGGTGAGCACGACCTCGCGCACCGTCAACGGCGACCGCAGCGGATGACGCGGATCCACATGTCCGATCGACCGCCGCAGCTTCTGCAGTTCGACCCGGCCGAGTTGTTCACCGAGCACCCGGACCGTCCCCGCGGTCGGATGGGTGAGCGCACCGCAGAAGCCGAGCAGCGTGCTCTTACCGGCACCGTTCGGGCCCAGCAGCGCCCAGTGCTCGCCGGCCCGGACGGTCAACGAGATGCCGTCGAGGATCTGGTTGCCGTCCCGCCGCAAGGTGACATCGGTCAGCTCCAGAACAACCGCGGTCCTGCTGTGCTGGTCTGGCGTGAGCGCGGGTCCTGCGTGGTGACGCTGCGCTGCCGCCTCCGGGCCTGACGCGCTCACGCTGTGTTGGTTGGGCGTGTGCGCGGGTCCTGCGTGGTGACGCTGCGCTGCCGCCTCCGGGCCTGACGCGCTCACGCGAAGGCCTCCTTGATGGTGTGCAGATGGGTGCGGCTGTGCGTGGCCGCGGCTTCGGGATCGCGGGCGGCGATGGCGTCGGCGAGGCGTTCGTGCGCGGCGTGGTCCTCGTCCGGGGCGGCCATCGGGCGGATGTGCAGCATATCGATCATCGCGGCCCGCGAACGGGGGAGGAAAGTATCGAACAGCTGGGTCAGGATGTCGTTGTGGGCGGCCACGATAACGGCCCGGTGGAACGCCGAATCGGTATCGACCAGATCGGCGACGGTGCGGCCCTCGGCCGCCCGGACCGTCAGTGCCCGTCGGATTGCCCGGAGGTCGGCAGGCGTGCGCCGGCGCGCGGCCAGCGCCGCGGCCTCGGCTTCGATGGCGATCCGCGCCTCGAGCACCGACGCGATGGTGGCGCGACGCAGCACGATATCCCAATCCTCGGGGACGTCCAGTGCGGTCACGAAGACCCCGGCGCCCTGCCGGCTGGCGAGTACGCCCTTGCCCGCGAGGACGCGGATCGCCTCACGCAGTGTCGAGCGCCCCACGCCGAGCTGGGCCGCGAGGGTTGTCTCGCCGGGCAGCCGATGCCCGAGCGGCCATTCGCCCGCACGGATCCGCGCCAGCAGTAGATCTGCTGCTTGCTCCGCCAATGGGTGACGTCTTACCTGAATAACCATCCGAGCCTCGCTACTTGTCTGAGGAGTCGTGTACAGTCTGCCATATGTCGCAGCAGCTTCTCCTCGGCCGCCACGGCGGGGCCTGAACGATCGGCCGCCCCGCCGTGGGGTCGTCGTCGGCCGATCACCGTTTTTCCGTGACAGCCGGACGATCAGGAAGGTTCGGGGCGACTCCCCATGACCACCACGCAGACATACCCCACCATCGACACTCCCGCCGGCGCGATTCCCGGCGGCGCGCCGGACTGGTACCGGCAGCGGCGATCGCAGATGCGGTCGTCGCGGTATCGCGAGATCTTCGACCGCGTAACCGTTCCCGCTCAGGACAGGCTGTGGCCGAGCGCCCGGATCCGGCAGGCCCCGCTGTGGGTCCCGGTGGATCTGCGCGACGGTAACCAGGCCCTGGCCGAACCCATGGATCCCGGTCGTAAGCGCCGGTTCTTCACCCTGCTGGTGGCCATGGGGTACAAGGAGATCGAGGTCGGCTATCCGTCGGCCTCGCAGGCCGATTTCGATTTCGTGCGGGTCCTGGCCGATACCGGTATCGCACCGCCGGATGTCACGCTGGTCGTGTTCACCCCCGCCCGGCGCGATCTGATCGCCCGGACGGTCGAATCGGTGCGCGGGCTGGACAACGAGGTGGTGATCCATCTCTACACCGCGACCGCGCCCGTCTGGCGCGACACCGTACTGGGCAAGGACGCCCGCGCCGTACGCGAACTGATCCTGGACGGCGCGCGGGAGGTCGCGGAACTCGCCGGTGACCTGCCGCGGGTGCGGTTCCAGTTCTCCCCGGAGGTCTTCAATCAGACCGAACCGGGCTATGTCCTCGAGATCTGTGACAGCGTCACCGAACTGTGGCGGGCGAGCCCGCAGCGCCCGGTGACCCTGAATCTGCCGGCCACGGTGGAGATCGCGACACCGAACGTCTACGCCGACCAGATCGAATACATGCACCGCAACCTGGCCCGCCGCGACAGCGTCATCCTGTCGGTGCATCCGCACAACGACCGCGGTACCGGTGTGGCCTGCGCCGAACTGGCGGTGCTGGCCGGTGCGCAACGGGTGGAGGGCTGCGTCTTCGGCAACGGCGAACGCACCGGCAATGTCGATATCGCCACCCTGGCCCTCAATCTGCATGCCCAGGGCGTGGATCCGATGATCGATTTCTCCGATATCGACGAGATCCGCCGCACCGTCGAATACTGCACCCGCCTGCCGGTGCACCCCCGGCATCCCTACGTGGGGGATCTGGTGCACACCGCTTTCTCCGGGACCCACCAGGACGCGATCAAGAAAGGTTTCGCCGAACATCGCGAGCGGGCCACACGCACCGGCCGCGCGGAAAGCGATATCGAGTGGCGTGTCCCGTATCTGCCCATCGACCCCGCCGATATCGGCCGCGGCTACGAGGCGGTGGTCCGGGTGAATTCGCAATCGGGCAAGGGCGGGATCGCCTATCTGCTCGACACCGAACACGGCCTGGACCTGCCGCGCCGCCTGCAGATCGATTTCGCCCGGCAGGTGCAGCGGCATACCGACGGTTCCGGTGCGGAGGTGAGCGCCGCGGAGCTGCGCGCCCTGTTCGACGCCGCGTACCTGGACACCCCGGAACCGACGGATGCGCAGCTGAAGGATCTGCGGGTGACGGGTCCGGCGGAATCCCCGGTGATCGAGGTGGAACTCGTGGTCGGGGGTTGCGCACACGGGAGTACCCATGAGGGCAACGACGAGGTCTCCGCCGTGGTGTCCGCACTCGAACAGGCCGGCCGGACGATCGAGGTACTGAGCCTGACTGCGCACCCGGTGGCCGAGCACGCGATCGCCTATCTGGAGTACCGGCGCCACGGCCGGACCGAATGGTCGTGTGCGCGCGCCGATTCGATCTCCGCGGCCCGGGTGGCGGCGGTGGTGCGGGCCGCCGGACTCGCCGATCACGGATGAGGTTCCGGGTTCGTCCGCCGTGGTGACTACGACCGGCCGGGGCCGCCCCGGCCGTCGCCGTCAGTCTCCGGTCCGGCCGTCGACTCTTTCACGCAGCAGGTCCGCGTGACCGTTGTGCCGGGCATACTCCTCGATGAGGTGCAGGTACACCCAGCGGAGGCTGTACTCGGTACCGGCCGGATGCCGGCAGCGGTGGTCGAGCGAAAGTTCGGCCACCGCCGCGTCTGCCAGCCGGATCTCCTGCCGGTACACGGCGAAATCGGCGGCGGGGTCGGCGGTGCCGACATTGTCGAAATCGCCGTTCGGGTCGGCCTCGGCGCAGTACAGATAGCCGAGCCGCTGCCCGGCCGCCGTGCCCCGCAACCAGCCGCGCTCCACCTCGGACATATGGCGCACCAAGCCGTGTAACGACAGCGCCGAAGGTGGTACCGCGCGTTGTTTCAACTGCGCGGCACCGAGCCCGGCGCATTTGGCGAGCAGGGTCTGCCGGTGGAAGTCCAGCCAGGACTGCAGCATCGGCCGCTCCGGCCCGGTGGGTACGGTCTCGATCCGGTCGATCTCGGGCGCGATCCAGGTCACCACACCGAACTTAGCGGCACTCGGATTCGCCCGGCACCCCTTTTCCGGGCGCGCGAGCGATGATCAGAACCAGCTTTCGGCCATATCGAGGGTGGTGGTGTCCAGATCGGCCAGCAGATCGAGTTGTGGTCCCGTGCGGGGGAGTTCGTGCCGGAAGAAGTAGCGCGCCGCGTGGCGTTTGCCGTCGTAGAAATCGCCCGTGCGGCCGTGCGCGGCGACTACCTGGTCCAGCCAGATCCAGGCCACGACGTGGTGGCCGAAAGCCTCCAGGTACACCGAGCTGTTGGCGAGCGCGACCTCGATATCACCGGCGGCGAAGAGGCTGCCGGTGACCGCGATCAGGCGGTTCCAGGTCTTCTCCAGCCGGTCGGCGAGCTCGGCGGGGTCACCGCCGAGCTCGTTGGCGCTGGTCAGGGTGGCGCGGATACGGGTGTCGAGTTCGCGCAGGCTCGCCCCGCCCTGCTGGGTGACCTTGCGGCCCAGCAGGTCCAGGCCCTGGATGCCGTGGGTGCCCTCGTGGATCGGGTTGAGGCGGTTGTCACGGTAATGCTGTTCGACGTTGTATTCGCGGGTGTAGCCGTAGCCGCCGAGTACCTGGATGGCCAGATCGTTGGCGGTCAGGCACCACTGCGAGGGCCAGCTCTTGGCGATCGGGGTGAGGATGTCCAGCAGCAGGGTGCGGGCGCGGCGTTCGTCGTCCGATTCGGCGGTGTGCTGTTCGTCGATGAGCCGGGCGCAGTACAGCACGAGGGCAAGGCCGCCCTCGGCATAACTCTTCTGCGCCAGCAGCATCCGTTTCACATCGGCGTGCTCGATGATCGGGCGCTGCGGGGACGCCGGATCGGCGGCGCCCTTGGTGCGGCCCTGCGGGCGGGTGCGGGCGTAGTCGAGTGATTCGAGGTAGCCGGTGTAGCCGAGCGCGGCGGCGACCAGCCCCACTCCGGCGCGGGCCTCGTTCATCATGTGGAACATGTATTTCAGGCCCTGGTGCGGTTCGCCGACCAGATACCCGATCGCACCCGCGGACCCCTGCGGTGTCCATTTCCCTTCGCCGAAGTTCAGGACCGTGTTGACGGTGCCGCGGAAACCCATCTTGTGGTTGATCCCGGCCAGCGCCACATCGTTGCGTTCCCCGAGTGTTCCGTCCTCGTTCACGAGGAACCGCGGCACCACGAACAGCGAGATCCCCTTGGTGCCCGCCGGGCCGCCGGGAATCTTGGCCAGCACCAGATGCACGATGTTCTCACCGAGTTCGTGATCGCCGCCGGAAATCCACATCTTGGTGCCGGACACCCGGTAGGTGCCGTCCGCCTGGGGTTCGGCACGGGTGACGATATCGGCGAGCGAGGAGCCGGCCTGCGGCTCGGACAGACACATGGTGCCGAAGAACCGGCCCTCCAGCATGGGCGGGACGAAACGCCGCACCAGATCCTCGCCGGCGTGTGCGATGAGCAGATTCGCGTTGCCGATGGTGAGCAGGGGATAGGCGCTGGTGCCGGGGTTGGCGGCGTGGAACCAGGCGAAGGCGGCCTGCGCCACCGCGGCGGGTAGCTGCGCGCCGCCCAGGTCCGCGTCCATGGCCGCCCCGACCATGCCGGCGTCGGCGAAGGCGGTGAGTGCCGCCCGGACCTCCGGGATGATGGTGACCGTATCCCCGTCGAAGGTGGGTTCGCGGGTGTCGTTGAGTTTGTTGTGGGTGGCGAAGTATTTGGTGGCCAGCTGCTCGCTCAGCTCGAGGACGGCGTCGAACGTCTGGCGCGAATGGTCGGAGAAGCGCGGTCGCCGGGTCAGGTCTTCGACATCGAGCCATTCGTAGAGCAGGAACTCGAGGTCGCGCCGGGACAGCAGAGTAGACCGCATAACCACCCTTTCGGTACAAGTTGCCGTCAGAGTATCAAATAACGGCACCCGGGCCGCCACTGCGGCCGCGCTGCCCGAGCGTACTGTTCGCGGCCCCCGGGGGCGTGGATATCGCGCGGGCGGCCACCCTCCGGCCCCGCGATGGGCCGATCACTCCGGCAGTGCCGCCGCAGTGATCGGCCCGCGGGACCGGTCAGGCGGTGTGCAGTGCCGCGCGCAGCACCGAAACGGCCTGGGCGACCGCGGCTTTCGCGGCCTGGGTGGCGTGCATCGAATTGACCATCACGAAATCGTGGACGATACCGCCGTAGCGGGTCTGCACCACCGGGACGCCGGCATCGCGGAGCTTGCCGGCGAAGGCCTCGCCCTCGTCGCGCAGCACATCGGCTTCGGCGGTGATGACCAGCGCCGGCGGCAACCCGGCGAGCTGATCGCGGGTGGCACGCAGCGGGGACACGGTGATCCGGGCCCGGTCGGCCTCATCGGTGGTGTACTGATCCCAGAACCACTTCATCCCCTCCCGGGTCAGGAAGTAGCCTTCGGCGAACTGCCGGTAGGACTCGGTGTCGAAGGCCGCGTCGGTGACGGGATAGAACAGGACCTGCTGGGCGAAGGTGATATCGCCGCGTTCCTTGGCCATCAGGGTCAGCGCGATGGCCATATTGCCGCCGACCGAATCCCCGGCGACCGCCATCCGTGCCGGGTCGAGCCCCTTCTCCGCCCCGTGCGCGACCACCCACTGCGCGACCCGGTAGGACTGTTCGTTGGCAACGGGGTAACGCACATCGGGCGACCGATCGTATTCCGGGAAGACCACGGCGGCCTCGGTCCCGACGGCGAGGTCGCGGACCAGGCGGTCATGGGTGTGGGCGTCGCCGAAGACCCAGCCGGCGCCATGGGTGTAGACGATCACCGGAAGCGGGCCGGTGGTGCCGAGCGGTTTGACGATCCGCGCGCGCACCGAGCCGGTCGGTCCGCCCTCGACGGTGATCCACTCCTCGTCGATCTCGGGCTTGTCGATCGGAGTGTCCTGTACCGAATCCACCGCCTTGCGACCCTCCTCCGGCGGCAACTGGTAGAGGAACGGCGGCTCGGAGGTCGCGTCGACGAAGTCCTGCGCGGCCTGTTCCAGGGAGATGTTCAGCGGGTTTCCGGCCATTGTCGGATGCCTTTCGTGGGTGTGTTCGGGATGCGGTGGGAGACGTTCAGGCGAGGTCGTCGAGAGCGCCGGTGATCACGCCGACGACCTCGTCGGGGTGGGTGTGCATGACCAGATGCGGCGCGTCGACCTCCACGATCCGGCGCAGCGCGGCCCGGCGGTAGCCGAACCGCTCGACCTCGGGGTTGATGGTGCGATCAGCGGTGGAGACGATTCCCCAGCCCGGCGTGGTCTTCCAGGCCGCGACGGTGGCGGGCTCGCCGAAAGCGGCCGCCGAGAGCGGTCGCTGCGAAACCGCCAGCACCCGAGCCGTGCGGGGATCCAGGCCGGCCGCGAAGATCTCGGGAAAGGCGGTGGGGTCGACGGTGACGTCGGTTCCCGGCTCGCCGGTATCGGTGGGATAGGGGGTGTAGACCAGGTGCGCGGCCAGGTCGGAATCCGGGAAGCTGCCCTGCAACTGTCCGAGGCTCTCGCCCTCCTCGAGGGCGTAACCGGAGACGTAGACCAGTCCGGCGACATTGTCCGCCGCCCCGGCGACCGTGATGACCGCACCGCCGTAGGAATGCCCGGCCAGCAGCACCGGCCCGTCGATCCGTTCGACGAAAGAGGCGATGTAGGCGGCGTCGGCGGCGAGGCTGCGCCCGGCGACCGGGGGTGCGAGGACCGGGTATCCGCGCGCGAGCAGTCGCTCGATGACCGGATGCCAGCTGGAGGCGTCGGCGAAGGCGCCGTGCACGAGAACGATCGTTGGTGCGGGAGGCATGGAAGCTCTTCTCTGTGGCGGGTGGCGCGTGTCGGTGCGCCGCCTCCAGCATCGCCGCGGCAGTTCCCGGCGCGCCCCTCTCTACCGGCCGTGAAACCCCCCGATCAGGACGCCGCCGCGGCGATCGCGACCTCCGGGTCCGCTACCGGACGCGTGGAACGGAAGCGCTGCTGGTACTTGCGCGGCGAGACACCGATCCGGGCGACGAACGCTCGCCGCAAAGCCTCGCTGCTGCCGTACCCGGCGGCCGTCGCGGCCTCGGTGACGCTGTGGCCGGCGTGCAACATATCGCGGGCGATGCCGAACCTGATGAAGGCGACGTATTCGGCCGGCGAGTGTTCGAGTTCGGCCCGGAAGAGCCGGGTGAGGTGCCGGACGCTGACCCGGGCGTGGTCGGCCAGGGTCTGGACCGTATGCGGGAACGCGGGGTCCGCGCAGATCAGGTCGACTGCCTTGCGAACGAGGGGGCTACGGGGTACCGGCCCGCTCAGCGAGGCCGAGAACTGGGATTGCCCGCCCGCGCGCTGCATATAGACCACCAGCAACTGGGCGACCCGGCGGGCGATATCGGCGCCGTGGTCCTCTTCGACGAGTGCCAAGGCGAGATCGATACCTGCCGCGACACCCGCGGAGCTGTACAGATTGCCGTCCCGGACGAAGATCGCGTCCGGTTCCACCGTGATCGCGGGGTAGCGGCGGGTGAGATCGGCGGCGAACTTCCAGTGCGTGGTCGTGCGCCGGCCGTTCAGCAAGCCGAGTTCGGCGGGCACGAAGGCGCCGCTGCAGATCGAGGCGAGCCGGCGGGTGTTCCAGGACAGCTGCCGGGCCGCCGCCAGCAGCTCCGGGGTGACGAACTTCGACGGCGGTAGTTCGCTACCGGGTATGACGACGGTATCGAACCGGCCCGCCGCGGCCGCCGCGGCGTGCACCTCGATGCGGGCGCCGATCGAGGTCTGCACACCGGTGCCGTCCGGGGAGAGCAGGACCACCTCGTATCCGGGTGCGGCCTGGTTGGCCTCGATGAACACCTCGGCCGGGCCCACGAAATCGAGCGTTTTGACACCGTCGAAGACGAGGATGCCGATTCGGCGGCGGGGCGATTGCGCACCATCAGAGACCATGCGGCAGAGTATTCTGGAGCCGCGACTCCATAACAAGCGGTGTGGGCGATATCGCAGGACGATTGGTACGGTGAGCGAATGGGACGGCCCCGGCAATTCGACGAGGCACAGCTTCTCGACGCCGCCACAGACCTGTTCTGGTCACAGGGTTTCGACGACACCTCGGTCGGGGATGTCTCGGCGGCGACGGGCGTCGGCAACGGCAGTATCTACGCCGCGTACGGCAGTAAACGCGGCCTGTTCCTGGCCGCCTTCGAACGGTACTGCGATCAGCGCGCCCGCTTCGTCCGCGATACCGTGGTGGCCGCTCCGGGATCTGCCCGCGACGCGGTCCGCGCGCTGTTGTTCGCGATCATCGACGACTGTGCCGCGCAGCCGGATCGGCGCGGCTGCCTGATGCTCAACAGCATCGCCCAGCTGGCGCTGCGGATACCGGAGGTCGTCACCATCGGCAGCCGGACGACCTCGGCCATGGAGCAGGGCGTCGCCGAAGGGCTCGCGCATCGCGGCGATATCGACCCGGCCGTCCTCTCGGCACACAGCGCCGGTGTCGTGGTGATGGCCCAAGGCCTCATCCAGTTGAGCCGTCTCGGCACCCCCACCCGGCGATTGCGCGAAATCGCCGCGGTATCGGGCCCGGCAATGCCGGCGGGCGCACCGGTCGCGTAATCACCGGCGGTGAGGTGCGGCTCGCGCCCGCTCCTCTCGTCCCATGCGGGTGCCGCGGAGTGCGCGAACGTCACACACCCCGCGGCACGGCGGCGGCAGATCGCCCTGGTGTCAGGCGCTGTCGTCCCGGGCCAGCAGCGCCAGGATCGCGGCGGCCATCGCGGCCGGATCGCCGTCTTCCGGGCGCAACACCAGCTCCGGCGCCGGCGGTGCCTCGTAGGGATCGTCGATACCGGTGAAACCGCGGACCTCCCCGGCCCGGGCCTTGGCGTAGAGGCCCTTGGGGTCGCGGGCCTCGCACACCTCCAGCGGAGTGTCCACGAACACCTCGAGGAACGGGATTCCGGCGGCAGTGTGGACGGTGCGGGCGCGCTCGCGGTCGGCCCGGTACGGGCTGATGAGCGAGACGATGGCGATGGTTCCGGATTCGGCGAAGAGCCGGGCCACTTCACCCACCCGGCGGATGTTCTCGGTCCGGTCGGCCGCGCTGAATCCCAGATCGGAGTTGAGTCCGTGCCGCAGATTGTCACCGTCGAGCAGGAACGCCGGCCGGCCCGCGGCCACCAGGCGCCGCTCGAGCTCCACCGCCACCGACGATTTCCCGGACCCGGACAGCCCGGTGAGCCAGACGGTGTGGCCGCGGGTGGCGCGCTCCGAACGATCCACCGCACTGGAATGCCAGACCACCCGCGACGAGGGGAGGCTGGGGCCGGTGATCATCCCGGCGCCGACCGTATCGCCGGTGGTGTCGTCGACGAGCAGGAAGCTGCCGGTGGTGCGGTTGCGCCGGTAGGGGTCGAAGTGCAGTGCCTGCCGGGTACGCAGCTGTACCCGGCCGATCTCGTTGAGCGACAGCGACGTGGCGTTCTCGTCGCGGTGCAGGGTGTTGACATCGAGCCGGTAATCGAGCGAGCGGATCTGCGCACCGACGCTACGGGTGGTGTGGCGGACCGTATACGAGGCGCCGGGACGCATACTCGCCTCGTCGCTGAACCAGCAGACCATGGTGTCGAGATCACGGCTGGTCTGCGCGCGGTTCGCCGGCCGGCAGAGCATATCGCCGCGTCCGATATCGAGTTGATCGGCAAGAGCCACGGTGACCGCCTGCGGCGGGAACGCCTGGTCGAGCGGGACACCGCCGGGCCCCCAGATGCCGGTGACCGTCGTGGACAGACCGGACGGCAGCACCGTGATCTCGTCGCCGGGCGACCACACACCGCTGGCGATCGTGCCGGCGTAGCCGCGGAAATCCGGGGTGTGACTGCGGATCACGTACTGCACCGGCAGCCGGGCATCGATCAGGTTGCGGTCGGAGGCGATATGTACCTCTTCGAGGTGGTGCAGCAGCGGAGTGCCCTCGTACCAATCCATGGTGGTGCTGCGGTGCACGATATTGTCGCCGTGCAGCGCCGACATCGGGATGAAGGTCAGATCCGCGATCTGCAGCCGGGAGGCGAAACCCGCGAATTCCTCGCGGATCTCGGCGAATCGCTGCGCCGAATAGTCGACCAGATCCATCTTGTTGACGCACAACACCAGGTGCGGAACACCCAGCAGCGAGGCCAGGAAGGCGTGCCGGCGGGTCTGCTCCACCACGCCGTGCCGGGCGTCCACCAGGATCAGCGCCAGATCGGCGGTCGAGGCGCCGGTGACCATGTTCCGGGTGTACTGCACATGGCCCGGGGTGTCGGCGATGATGAATTTGCGGCGCGGCGTGGCGAAATAGCGGTGCGCGACATCGATGGTGATGCCCTGTTCGCGTTCCGCTCGTAGTCCGTCGGTGAGCAGGGCGAGGTTCGGGTAGTCCTCACCGCGGTCGCGGCTGGTGCGCTCCACCGCGTCGAGCTGATCGGTGAACAGGGTTTTCGAATCGAACAGCAGCCGGCCGATGAGGGTCGATTTCCCGTCGTCGACACTGCCGGCCGTGGCCAGGCGCAGCAGGGAGCTCATCAGAAGTAACCCTCTCGTTTACGGTCTTCCATCCCGGCCTCGGAGATCCGGTCGTCGGCGCGGGTCGCGCCCCGTTCGGTGACGCGGGCGGTCGCGACCTCGGCCACCACCTCGGCCGGGGTCGCGGCGGTGGATTCCACACAGCCGGTGCAGGTGGCATCACCGACGGTGCGGAACCGGACCAGCGCCTCGCGCGGTTCCTCGCCGTCGAGCAGGGTCAGGAACCGGGTGTGGGCCAGCAGCATGCCGTCGCGCTGGACCACCGGCCGCCGATGGGCGTAGTACAGCGGCGGCAGATCGATACCTTCGGCCGCGATATAGCTCCAGATATCGAGTTCGGTCCAGTTCGACAGTGGGAAGACCCGGATATGTTCGCCCGGACGATGTTTGCCGTTGTAGAGATTCCACAGCTCGGGGCGCTGCCGGCGCGGATCCCACTGGCCGTACTCGTCGCGGAAGCTGAACACCCGCTCCTTGGCCCGGGCCTTCTCCTCGTCCCGGCGGGCGCCGCCGAAAACGGCGTCGAACCGGCCCTCCCGCAGCGTGCGCAGCAGGGTGGCGGTCTGCAGCCGGTTGCGGCTGGCCCGAGGGCCGGTGTCCTCGGTGACCCGGCCGGCGTCGATATCGTCCTGGACCCGGCCCACGAGTAGCCGCAACCCGTATTTCGTGACGACCTCGTCGCGATAGGCGATCACCTCGTCGAAGTTGTGCCCGGTGTCGATATGCAGGATCGGGAACGGCACCGGGGCCGGCCAGAACGCCTTGGTGGCCAGGTGCAGCATCACCACCGAATCCTTGCCGCCGGAGAACAGGAGGACAGGGCGTTCGAAGGTCGCGGCCACCTCCCGCAGGATATGGACCGATTCGGCCTCGAGTGCGGCCTGATGGGAGAGCTCGTAGGTGCCCGCCGCCGACTTCGTGTGCTGGCTCACGCTTAAAAACTAGAACACGTTTCTATAGATGGTCAATGGTGTCGCGGCCGCTGCCCGCCGGCCGCGGCGGTGACCGCGTCGGCCGCGTCGGCCAGAGCGGTACCGCGCCGGGCGATCTCGGCGCCGGTGATCGAGGCGCCCACGTACATGGTGAGCACCAGTTGCTGGCGGCCGTCCGCGTCGTAGGTCGGTGCCGCCAGCAGGCTCACCGGATGCTCCTTGCGGGGCCGCAGATCCGCCCCCAGGTAGACGCGCTCGCCGAGGGTGGTCACCAGTTCCGCGACGGCGGTGCGCAGCTCATCGGGCATTTCGTGGCCGGCGACGCCCGCCAGCATGGAGTACAGCTGCCGGCCCGCGCCGGTCATGCTCTCCACCAGGTACCCGCGCTCGCGGCATTCCGCGACGAGCCGGCGCAACCGGGTTTCGTCCTGATGCAGCGGCACCGTCGGCGGGGTCGAGAGCCAGGCGTCGAACGCCGCGTCGGTATCCCACAGCACGTACATCAGGCCGACCGGCGGCGCGAAACGGTAGGTCGCCCCGACCCGCACCATGGCCGGGCCGGCGCTGTCCAGGACGCTGATCCGTTCCCCGACCACCGCGGACGCGGTGCAGGTGGTGGCATATTTCGCGCTGAGTCGTTCCAGTTCGGGGTGGGCGAGGGCGGCGATGGCGAAACTGTCCTGGGCGACCCGGCCCGCGGCGATCAGCGCCGGCCCGGGTCCGTATTCGCGAGTGCGTGGATCGCGGACGAGATAGCCGGCGGCGGTGAGTTCGGTGAGGATGCCCAGGCAGGTGGGTTTGGCCAGGTCCAGGTCGCGGGCTATTTCGGAGAGCCCGGCGCGGCGGCCGCGGCGTGCCGTGAGGTAGTCGATCACCTGGATCACCCGCTGCGTCGGGGCCGAGCGCCGCCCCACCTCGCGTACCTCTGCCGGACCGGCAACCATTGACCACTCCTAGAACAAGTTCTAACCTTCCCTGTATCAGAATGTACCAGGTCGGTACATATATGGAACACCGGGAGTATCGTGCTGACTCAGCCGTTCGCGGACGCGATCGCCGCCGCCGAGGAAATCATCAAGAGCGCCCCCCATATCCGCACCGAACAGGATCTGGCCGAGGGCTACGACTACCTGGCCGGCAGTATCCGCGCCGCCGTCCAGATGTCGTGGGCGTTCGAGAAGGATTTCCCGTACTTCGTGACCTCCACCGGGCCCTACACCAAGATGGGCCTGGACAACCCGGACACCCTCTACTGGCACGCCAATCTGCGCCCCGACGCGGAATACGTGGTCACCGGCACCCGCGGCACCACCCGCGACCTCAGTTTCCAGGTGCTCAACGGCAACTATTCGCCCACCGAGGTGCCCGGCGGGGAAACCGCCTTCGACGATCGTTCCATCGATATCGCCGCCGACGGCACCTATGAGCTGACGCTGGGACCCGGCACCGGCGGGCGCAACCATATCCAGCTCGCCGCCGATTCGACCATGCTCGCGGTCCGCGAGGTCTTCGGCGACTGGGCGAACGAGAAGGCCGGCACCGTCCGGATCCGCCGGGTCGATACGACGGGTAGCGCGCCACCGGCCGTCACCACCGATCTGATGGCCAAACGGTACGAGGTCGCCGGGAAGATGCTGGTCTCCCGGCTGAAGACCTTCCTGGCCTTCCCCGAGTGGTTCTACCTGAACCTCCCGGTCAACACCATGACCGAACCGCGGCGCACCCCCGGCGGGCTGTCCACCCAGTTCTCCTCGGTCGGCCACTACGAACTCACCGGCGACCAGGTGATGATCCTGACCGTGCCGAAATCCGACGCCCCCTACCAGGGCTTCCAGCTCGGCAGCATGTGGTACCTCTCGCTGGACTACATCAACCACCAGACCAGCCTCAACGCCGATCAGGCGAAGGTCGATCCGGACGGCATGATCCGGCTGGTCATCAGCGAACGCGACCCCGGCCTGGTCAATTGGATCGAACGTACCGGGCACGACCGGGCCTATCTGCAGTTCCGCTGGCAGCGGCTGTCGCGGGAACTGAAACCCGAGGACGGCCCGGCGGTGGAGCTGGTGTCGTTCGACGAGTTGCCCGCCCGGCTGCCCTACTACGAGGAATCGCGGATCACCCCGCAGGACTGGAAAGCGCGGATCGCCGGCCGCCAGGCCGCGGTGGCGGAAAGGATGCTGGGCTGATGCTGTTGCGGGACAAAGTGGTGGTCGTCTCGGGTATCGGCCCCGGGCTCGGCCAGGCCATCGCGGTACAGAGCGCGAAGGCCGGAGCCAAGGTGGTGCTCGCCTCGCGCACCGAGAAGCGGCTGCGCAAGGTCGCCGCCGTCATCGAGGAACTGGGCGGACAGGCGCTCGTGGTACCGACCGATATCACCGACGACGCGGCGGCACAGGAACTGGTGCGTGCCACCGAGGCGGAATTCGGCCGGGTGGACGCGCTGGTGAACAACGCGTTCGCCATGCCGCCGATGGCCGACCTCGCCGAGGTGGCCATCGATGACCTGCGGGCCAGTTTCGAAACCAATGTGTTCGCCGCACTGCGGCTGACCCGGCTGTTCGTGCCCGCACTCGCCGAGAACAACGGGTCGGTCGTGATGATCAACTCGGCGGTACTGCGGCACTCCCGGCAACCGTACGGCCCGTACAAAATGGCCAAGACGACGCTGCTGGCACTCGCGCAGAGCCTGGCCACCGAGCTGGGGCCACGCGGTATCCGGGTGAATTCGGTGGCGCCCGGCTGGATCTGGGCCGACACGCTGAAATGGTATTTCGACTATCTGGCGAAAGAACGCGGGATCACGGCCGAGGAGGTCTACACCGAGACCGCCGCGGATATCGATCTGCGCCGGCTGCCCGAACCCGACGAAATCGCCGACGCCGTCGTCTTCTTCGCCTCCGAGATGTCCCGCGCGATCACCGGCACCTGTCTCGACGTGAACTGCGGCGAATTCCACCACTGAGGAGAAACCACACATGATCGGCAGGGAAGACGTCGGCACGATCGACGATCTGCACGCCTCCGCCACCAAGGTGATCGGCCTCGACGATTTCGGCGCCGACGACTACCGCACCGGCCTGTCGGTGCTGCTCGAATCGTTCGAACGCGATGCCGAACTCACCCCGTTCGGCAACAAGGTCAACCGCGCGTTCCTGCGCGGCGCGCTCATCGCCCGCGCGCTGAGCGAATCGGGCTGGAAACAGTATCCGCAGCACGCCGACGTACCCATCGAGCGCCCGATCTTCGTGACCGGGCTGCCGCGCTCGGGAACCACGGCCGTGCATCGCCTGCTCACCGCCGACCCCGGCCATCAGGGTCTGGAGATGTGGCTGACCGAGATGCCGCAACCGCGCCCGCCCCGGGCGACCTGGGCGGACAACCCGGTGTTCCAGCAGCTGCAGGCCGGCTACGAGAAGCACCATGTCGAACATCCGGAATTCATGGGCGTGCACCATATTTCGGCCGACCAGGTGGAGGAGTGCTGGCAGCTGCTGCGGCAGTCGGCCATGTCGATCTCCTACGAATGCCTGGCCTATCTACCGGGTTACTCGGAATGGCTGCGGGAGCAGGACTGGACCCCCGCCTACGCCCGGCACCGCCGCAATCTGCAGCTGATCGGGCTCAACGATCCGGATCGCCGGTGGGTGCTGAAGAATCCGAGCCATCTGTTCGCGCTCGACGCGCTGCTCGCCGTGTACCCGGACGCCCTGGTGATCCAGATGCACCGGCAGCCGCGCACCATCGTGGCCTCGGTGTGCAGCCTGAACGAACAGGCGACGGCGGGCTGGTCGGAGAAATTCCGCGGCCCGGTGGTCGGTGAGGCGCAACTCGAGCTGTGGTCGCGGGGCGCACGGACCTTCCTCGCCGATCGCGCGAAACACCCCGCGGCGCAGTTCTGCGATGTGTACTACGAGGATTTCGTGACCGACCCGCTCGCCACCGTCGAGCAGATCTACGACCACTTCGGTATCGAATTCACCGAATCGGCACGGTCGGAGATGGCCGCGCTGCACAGCGAATCCACCTCGGGCGCCGCGCGTCCGGCGCACAAATACTCGCTGGCCGATTTCGGCCTCACCGCCGACCAGGTCGACGAGGCATTCGCTCCCTACCTCGCCGAGCACTATCCCGGCGGCAACCGCAAGTAACGGGCCGCGCGGAGAGCGGAACACGTCTCCGTTGTCCGCGCGGTGAGCGGGGTCGCCCCGTGACAGCGGCCCCGCCGCGCCCGCCATGTTGTGGTCACTCCGGGACTGCCCGCCGGGTCCGCGGCGAAGTCCGGTGAACTCGGCCGGCCATACGGCCCGGCAGCGGCCGGCGTTCCGGTCGGTGCCGGGCGGTTTCCGGCCGGAGCCGCCGTCCGGACGGCATCCTCGTCCGGCGGCGGCCCGCCGGACGAGGGGCCTCTCGGCCGGCCCGGCGGAAGGGCGGCGCGTTCCGGTGTTACGGCTGGCCGGGCTTCAGCACGATGAACAGGCCATGCGCTTCGGCACAGAGCAACTCACCGTCGTGCAGGGTGGCCTTGATCCAGACCTTGCGGCCCTCCTGGCGTTCGCCCCAGGCACGCAACTGCAGTTCTTTGTTCAGCGGCGTGATCGCCCGGTAGTCGACGGTGAGCGATGCCGTCCGGGTCACCGACCCGGAATACAGCGAGCCCGCCAGACCCATCAGATCGTCGAAGCCCAGCGAGATGTACCCGCCGTGCGCCGCCGCATTGCCGCCGAGGTGGAAGGTGCGGTAGGTGATCCGGGCCTCCACACCGTCGGGTTTCGCACGATCCACGCGGTAGGGCGGCAGAGTCACATTGCCGCGCGACGGGAGATCGAACCGGGTCCAGCCCGGGGCGTCCCATTCCTCGTGCACATGGGCGGCCAGCCGGTCGTTGAGTTTCTCCAGGATGCCCGCCGCCTCCTGCACCAGATCGTCGGGCGGTACCGCCAGCCGGGCCCGGTCCATGAGCGTGCGCACCTGCTCGACGAACTCACCGTAGTGCGGTCCGCCGCGGCTGGTGTCCACCGACCGGACCTGATCCATCAGCTCCGACATCGGCCGGAATCCGCCCTCGTGGTGCTCGGCGCTGGGGAGTGCGTTCCCGGCCTCGTCTTCGCTCATGAGAACACGTTATCGTTCCCGCCCCGGGTGCCGGTCCACAGGGGCGCCCGGGACCACCCTGCCGCCGCGCGTCCCCGCCCTGCTCGGACCACGTAGGCTGCCGGATACCGGCGTGCGGTGGAATCGTTTCACCGGGCGTCCGGCCCCCGTTCGTGCGAGGATTTCCGGACGGGGTGATACGCACGCGGGGCGGTCGGCTCGGGCCGCCGGGAGGACGACAGATGCCGACGATGCCACTGACCCAGCAGAATTTCCAGACTGTTGTGGCCACCAATCACATTGTGCTGGTGGATTTCTGGGCGACCTGGTGTGGTTGGTGCACCCGGTTCGCGCCGGTCTACGAGGCCTCCTCGGAAACGCATCGCGATATCGTGCACGCCACGGTCGAGGCGGAGGCCGAACCCGCGCTGGCCGCGGCCGGACAGGTCGACCGCTACCCGTGGGTCATGGCGTTCCGCGAGGGCATGCTGGTGCATTCGCAGGCCGGATTCCTGCCCGCCGATCAACTCGAGGAGCTCGTCCAGCAGATCCGCTGGATGGATATGGAGACATTCCGGCGTGAGCACGGTCAGCCGGTGCGCGCGGAAATGACGTCCGCGGTGGAGGTCACGGAGCCCGGTCGCGCCGGACCCGCACCGGGCCCGCATCCCTACGGGTGGCCGGGACTGCGTTCCGCGTGACCGGCGGGCTCGAGCCGGGCGCGATTTTCGCCGGTTACCGCGTCGAACGCCTGCTGGGCGCGGGCGGTATGGGGCAGGTCTACCTGGCTCGCGACCGTGATCTCCCGCGTCCGGTCGCCCTGAAATTGCTGCACCCGGTAGCGGGCGACGACCACGATGTGCGGGCGCGGTTCCTGCGCGAAGCCGATACGGTCGCGCGGCTCGCGCACCCGAATATCGTCGCCGTCTACGCCCGCGGCGAGGAACAGCACCGCCTGTGGATGGCGATGCGGTACGTCGAAGGCACCGATGTCGCGGCGGTGCTGCGCAACGGCCCCATCCGCCCCGACCACGCCGTGCGGATCACCGAGGAAACCGCGCGGGCCCTCGACCACGCCCATGCCGCCGGAATCCTGCACCGCGATGTGAAACCCGCGAACATCCTGCTGGCCTGGGGCGATCAGCAGCAGGTGTTCCTCTCCGATTTCGGGATCGCGAAAGCGCTCGACCGGTCCGACGGCCTGACCCGGACCGGCGAGTTGTACGCCAGTTTCCATTACGCGGCGCCCGAGTATTTCGAGATGCGCCCCGATATCGACCGCCGCGCCGATGTGTACTCGCTGGGCTGCACGCTGTACTACATGCTCACCGGCCGGCTGCCGTATCCGGCGACCACCACGGGCGCACTGATCAACGCCCATCTCAATGCTCCGGTGCCGGTGCCGTCGCACGCCGATCCGCGATTGCCGCGCGGTTTCGACGGGGTGATCGCGAAAGCGATGGCCAAGAACCCGGCCGAGCGATTCTCCGGCTGCGGTGAACTGGCGCAGGCGGCGCGGCGAGCGCTGACCGATACCGAGGTCACCCGGCCGGCGATACTGCCGCCCGTCGCGCCACCGGCCGGCCGATCCCGGCGTGGCCGCCGACCACTCCTGACCGCACTGGCCGGCGCCACTGCCTTGGCCGTGTTCGTCGCGGCCGCCTGGCTCACCGCGGTGCTGCGCGGCGGCAGCGCCGACTCCGTGGTTCCGCCGCCACCGGCGAATACGAAAGCCGCCGCCGAACAGGCCGCATGCGAATACTCCGCCCTGGTGGGAACCTACGACTATGCCGACCCGGCGGGCTGGGAGCGCAAGGTCCACGCCGGGGCCACCGGGCAGTGGAAGAGCCAGGCCGAAACCGTCCTGCCGATGGCCCGGGTGCTCATCTCCGCCGACCCCGAACGATCCCGGGTCGAGAAGGCCACCTGTGCGGCGACGATGAGCGCGAACGATACCCGCGCGGATGTGCGGGTGCAGCTCATCACGCTCAATGCCGAACCGGGCGGGCCCGAGACCTCGCGGGAGCTGTCGGTGTCCACGGTGATGGAACTCGTCGACGGCCGCTGGCTGTGCAGCGTATTCAATTCCTCCTTACTGCCGGGCTGATCCGCTGTGAGGGTTTGCACACGACCGGAAAGGGGCATCGTCGATAGCGTCCGGTTCGCTACGCATAAGCTGGCCGGGCTGCACGATGGAGGTAAGTCTTGACGGTCGAGGTGCTGGCCGACCCGGAACCGGGCGGGTCGTGGCAGGACGGGCAACAGCCGGTCCGGCCCGTCCCACCGGTATCGATGATCGAGCGCATGACACTGATCCTGGACGCGTTCGCGCCCGCCACCCCGGTGCTCACCCTGCAGGATCTGGTGGAGCGCACCGGGCTGCCGCGGTCGACGGTGCACCGCATCCTGGACCAGATGATCCGGCTGCGCTGGCTGGCCCATTCACCCGGCGGCTACCGGCTGGGTCTGCGGACACTGGAACTGGGCGGCCTGGCCGCCGGGCACAACGAATTGCGGGCAGTGATCGGGCCGCTGCTGCACGAGCTGTGCCAGCGGACGTCCGCGGTCGGGCATCTGGGCGTCCTGGACGGCCGCGATGTGGTGTATCTGGACAAAACCGGTGGCCGTAACAGCGCCACGGTGCCCACCCGGGTCGGTGGCCGGCTGCCCGCGCACAGTACCGCCCTCGGAAAAGCGCTGCTGGCCAGTCTCGATCCCGGGGTGGTGGAAACCTCGCTGCGCGAACGGCTGCCCCGGCTCACCCCGCGCACCATCGGTGACCGCCTGGAACTACATCGTGAACTGGCCCGTATTCGCAGCCGGCAGGGGGTCGCGGTGGACAACGAGGAAGCGGTCACGGGAATCGGCTGTGTCGCGGTACCCGTCCGTCGCCGCGGTATCGCGGTGGCGGCCCTGTCGCTGACCACCCGGATCGGCGCCGGCCGGCCCGCCGTCGACACCAATCGGCAGGCACGGCAACTCGCCGCGCTGGCCACCGAAGCGGGCAGATTGCTCTCCCGGGAGTAGGTGTCCGGGTCGCCCCGGCAGCCACACCGCAGAGGTGGCGCGGAGCCGGAGGTCAGGCCGGGCCGAGGGATTTCGCCAGCGCCCGGCCCGCCGCGCGGCCGGAGAAAATGCATCCGCCGAGGAACGTGCCTTCCAGCGCGTTGTAGCCGTGGACACCGCCGCCACCGAAACCGGCGACCTCACCCGCGGCGTACAGCCCGGGGAAGGGCGTGCCGTCGGGGCGCATCACCCGGGAATCCAGGTCGGTCTGCAAACCACCGAGCGTTTTACGGGTGAGGACGTTGAGCCGCACCGCGATGAGCGGCCCCGCGGCCGGATCCAGGATCCGATGTGGCTTCGCGACCCGCGCCGTCTTGTCGCCGAAGAAATTGCGGGCGTTGTGGATCGCGGTGATCTGGGCGTCCTTGCTGAACTTGTTGGTGATCTCCCGGTCGCGCGCGACGATCTGGCGTTCCAGTTCGGCGTAGTCGAGTTGCGGGCCGCGGGCGATCGCGTTCATCCCGTCCACCAGTTCGCGCAGCGTATCGGCCACCACGAAATCGGCACCGTGTTCCTTGAACGCCTCCACCGGGCCGGGCGCACCTTTGGTGAACCTGCTACGCACGGTCGCCAGCCGGTCCTTACTGGTGATATCCGGGTTCTGCTCCGACCCCGAGAGCGCGAACTCCTTCTCGATGATCGCCTGGGTCAGTACGAACCACGAATAGTCGTGACCGGTCGACAGAATGGCCTTCATCGTGGTGTTGGTGTCGAACCCCGGGAAACAGGGCGCCGGCAGCCGCTTACCGAGCGCGTCGAACCACAGCGACGACGGGCCGGGGATGATGCGGATCGCATGATCGGGCCAGATCGGGTCCCAGTTGTTGATGCCCTCGGTGTAATGCCACATCCGGTCCCGGTTCACCAGGGCGGCGCCGGCGGATTCGGCGATCCCCAGCATCCGGCCGTCCACATGCGCGGGCACTCCGGAGATCATGGTGCGCGGTGCCGGGCCGAGCCGGTCGACCGGCCAGTTGCGCCGGATCAGGTCGTGATTGTGGCCGATACCTCCGGAGGTCACCACCACGGCGCCGGCGTGGAATTCGAAATCGTCGGTCACCGTGCGCGAGGAGGCCACCCCGCGGGCCAGTTCCGTCGGTTCCAGCACACTGCCGCGGACCCCGGTCACCGCGCCGCCGGACACGATCAGTTCGTCCACCCGATGCCGGAACGCGAACCGCACCAGTCCGTTGCGTTCCGCCTCGAGCACCGGGTTCAGGAAGACCTCCAGCACGCCGGGTCCGGTACCCCAGGAGATGTGGAACCGCGGTACCGAGTTGCCGTGCCCGTCGGCGAGGGCGCCGCCGCGTTCGGCCCAGCCGACCAGCGGCGTGACCCGCAGGCCGAGGTCGTACAGATAGTCGCGTTTCTCGGTCGCGGCGAACCGGACGTAGGCCTCCGCCCACTGCCGTGCCCAGTGGTCCTCGTCGTCGCGGTCGAAGCCGGCCGAACCGAGCCAATCCTGCAGCGCCAGTTCGTAGGAGTCGTGGATACCGAGCCGCCGCTGTTCCGGGCTGTCCACGAAGAACAGGCCGCCGAGCGACCAGAACGCCTGCCCGCCCAGATTGTTGCGGTTCTCCTGATCGACCACGAGGACGCGATGCCCGGCCTTGGTCAGTTCGTAGGTGGCGACGAGACCGGCCAAACCGGCGCCGACGACGATCACCGGATGGTCGTCGGATACCGGGTCGCCAGGAGAGGTTTCGGACACGGTTCACCCTTCGCTTGCGTAGCTACCGGCGGGAAACTTATCAGACCCACCGGCCGGCCGAACGACGTTTCAGCCCGGGCGCCGGGCCGGGAATTCGTCGGCCAATTCGGTGAACACCGCCCGGTTCAGCACGAAGGCTCGTTTGCCTTCGTCGAGGATGCGGCGCTGTTCGAGTTCGTCGGCGCCGATCCGGTCGAGCAGGGCCCGGTATTCGCGTTTGAAGGCGGCCGGATTACCGATGCGGTCGAATACGTAGAACCGCACGCCGTCGCCGCGATGCGGGAGATCCCACAGCTTCTCGGCGTGCCCGCGGATCACCTGACCGCCGGACAGATCACCCAGATAGCGCGTGTAGTGGTGCGCGATATAACCGCCGGGCCAGGTGCGGGCACATTCCTCGATCCGCGCGGCGTAGGCGGCGGTGGCCGGCAGCGGATCGAGTTCGTCGCGCCAGTCCGGGCCGGCCAGATGGGCCAGGTCGCGTTCCAGTTCCGCGGTCCGTGCGAGTTCCGGTTTGATGAACGGGCCCGCCACCGGATCCGCGGCCAGGTCCGCGCTGTGTGCCTCCAGGGCCCGGTAGATGAACCAGAGCTGACCGGTGTAGCGCCGGTAGGAATCGATTCCGAGGGAGCCGGCCAGCATATCGGTGATGAAGGTCGAATTCTCGGCGGCCTCGTGTTCCCGGGCGGTGGCCTCCCGGATCCGGGTGGAGAACGGGGCGGCGGGATCGGCGGTTTCGGTGGTCTCCGGCATCGAACGTACCTTCCTGCGAACGCGGCGGTCGCTCGCCGCCCGATCTCCTCGGCGGGGGTGGTGCGGTGCGCACCACCCCCGCCGTCGACAACCCGACGATACCGGGCCGGTCGCGCCGGCGGGGACGCTCGTCAGTCGGCGTCGGGGCGGGCGGACGCGGGCAGCGGCTCGGTCGGGAGCAACCGCGATTCACCGTGGTCGCCGCCCAGTGGGCCGGTCGCCGCGCCGACGCCCACCGGCTCCGGCGCCGGGGTGACCGGGAATGCCGCCGTGGGCAGGATGTCCTCGGCGATATCGAGTGCCCGGGTGGGCAGGCTCAGCAGATCCGCCGAAAGCATGGGGAATTCCAGCGTCTCCGGTGCCGCCGGGAGCTGCCCGGGCTCGGTCGGTTGCGCGGCATGTGCCGCCACCGCCGACCCCAGCGGGCCCGGTTCCAGATCGTGCGTCCAGACGGACCGGTCGACACCGGGAACCGGGGCCCGGCCACGGCGGACTTCCGCCGCGATCTGCGGCAACTGCCCGGCGGCCGGGAAACCGGCCGGCAGGTCCAGCGGGGCCACGGTCGCCGCGACGGCGGCCGGGCGGCGGCCCAGCGAGGTGGCCCGCCGCTTGCCGAGATTGACGGTGGGGCGCCGTTTGCCCAGGTTCACCGCCGGCCGGCGCATACGCTTGACCTCCGGGCGGCGCAGCGCGCCGAACTTGCGCAGGATCGGCGGGCGCCGCACCGTCCGGTCGAACCATTCACCGAGGGTGACACCCCCGGCCAGGGCACAACCGATACCGAAGGCCGCCAGCAGCTGATCCGCGCCGCGGGCGAGTTCGTCGTTGAGCAGACCGTAGAGCCCCCGGTACACGCTCAGGCCCGGCAGCAGCGGGGTGATCCCGGCGAGGGCCACGACCAGCGGCGGGGTCAGCGCGCGGCGGGCGAGCAGACCACCGACGAGACCGACTACCGTGGCGGCGGCGCCCGCCGCGACCACCGGGCCGAAGCCGCCGGCGAGCACCAGCAGGTAGCAGATGGTGCCCATGGCGCCGCTGCCCGCCGCCGCGGCGAGGGCGCGCTTCTCCGCGTAGCAGGCCAGCGAGAACGCGAGGGCCGCCACCGCACCGGCCACGACCTGAATCGGCAGGTTGGTCAGTGCGTGGCCCGGGCCGAGGTCCAGCGGCACCGTGGCGTCGAACATCTCACCGATCCGCAGCGTCAGCGCGATACCGGCGATGATGCCGCCGGTCATCATCAGCAGCTCGAGCATGCGGGCGGCCGCCGTGATCGGTGCCCCGGTGATCGCGTCCTGGACCGAGCCCACCAGGCTCAGCCCACTGAGCAATACGGTGATCCCGGCCGCGATGATCAGGGTGGGACTCACCGAGACCCCGAAGGGTTCGGCCACGGCCGCGAGCACCACCGCCGGGGTCGCGGCGATCGCACCGCCCACCAGATGCTGGAAGAAGAACGGCAGGCCGTAGCGGTTGAGCGCGCGGTTGGTGCGGTCGATGAGTGCCGTGGTGCCGAAGCTGAGGGCGGTGACCAGCAGTCCGCCGCCGAGCAGCAGCGCGATCGCCGCGGCCATGAGCGACCAGCCGAAGGTGGCGGTCCACCGCTTGTACGGATGCGGCGCCGTGGTGATCACGTCGAGCGCGGCGCGCGCTTCGTCCGGCGGCACCACTTCGCGCCGGATCCGGCGGGTGAGCCGGTCCACCGCGGCGAGCCGGGTGAAATCGAGGGAGCGGTAGCGCACGACCCGCATGGAACTGGCCGGTGGCAGCCGCGGTCCGCGGTGCGCGTAGATCCGGATCGAGTTGTAGGTGACCTCGACATCGCAGGCCGACAACCCGTAGGTGGCGGCGATGAAGCGCACCGTGGTCTCGGTATCGGTGACAGCGGTACCCGAAGCCAGCACCACCTCGCCCATCCGGACGGCCAGATCGAGAACCTCGGCGACGGCGGCCTCATCGGTGAGATCGATGGGCTGCAGCGGCGCCGGTGCGGAGACGATCGTATCGGCGGTGGCGGGCCGATCGGCGACCAATTTCTTGATGGCGCCGGTGATCACAGGCAGACGCAGGGGAGTACGCCGAGAGTCGGCAAGATCCGACGGGTCCGGAGAGATCTGTGGTGTGGAGGTCGCTCCTTCCAACAATCCTTGCGCAGCCATAGCCGCGAAGGTAGTGGCCGAAGGTGCCTCTTTTCCACCGGAAAATGGGTCGGATGAATGTGACGTTTGTTACGTACCGGTTTATTTGACGTTCCGTTTGGAAAAAAGGACGCGTTTGCCCTGCTGAGCGACCCCTTGTCTATGGCGTCGGCCCGCGCGACGGATGCGTTACGCGCCGCTCCTCGATAGCCACGGTGCGTCACATCCGGCGCGGGGACAGCTGTCGCCAGCTGCGCACCGCGTACCCGGCCGGGCGGTGATCATGTGCGGCGATCGTGTGCGGTTTGTCGCCGGGCCTGCGCACACCGATCCCGTTAGGGTCGAGAACATGAGCACCGGCAGCACTGAGACAGCGCAACAGATACGGCTGGCACTGGACGGGCCGTGGGGTGACGTCCGGGAGGAGGCCCGCACCCAGCTCGCCGGCGGGCAATTCGCCGGCGATCCGGACCTCGACCTGCCCGCCGCCCGCGCCCGGGTCCTGGACCAGATGCGGGAGATCGCGAAACTCGGTATTGCCGAACGCGGTTTCCGCCGCGAGCACGGCGGTACCGGCGAACCCGGCGCCGCGGTCGTGGGATTGGAGATGCTGGCCTACGCCGACCTCTCGCTCTGGGTCAAAGCCGGTGTGCAGTGGGGGCTGTTCGGTGGTGCCGTGGAGAACCTGGGCACCGAACGGCACAGCGAGTACATCCGGCAGCTGATCTCGCTGGACCTGCTCGGCTGTTTCGCGATGACCGAATCCGGGCACGGCAGCGATGTGGCGAACCTGGAAACCACCGCCACCTACGACCCGGCCACCGAGGAGTTCGTGGTCCACACCCCCACTCCGTCCGCGCGCAAGGACTACATCGGCGGCGCCGCCGAACACGCCCGGATGGCGGCGGTCTTCGCCCAGTTGCGCACACCGTCGGGTGAGCACGGCGTGCACTGCCTGCTGGTGCCGATCCGGGACGAACAGGGCAACGACCTGCCGGGGGTCACCACCTCCGACTGCGGCCGCAAGGGCGGCCTGCCCGGTGTGGACAACGGCCGGATCGTTTTCGACCAGGTGCGGGTGCCGCGGGAGAACCTGCTCAACCGCTACGGCGAGGTCGCCCCCGACGGCACCTACAGTTCCGAGATCGACAACCCGAGCCGCCGTTTCTTCACCACCCTCGGGACTCTGGTCCGCGGACGGGTGAGCGTCGGCGGGGCCGCGGCCGCGGGCGCCCGCGTCGCGCTGAGCATCGCCCTGCGCTACGGCTTGAAACGCCGGCAGTTCGGCAACCCCGACGACGGCGGCGAGACCCTGCTGCTCGACTACCGGATGCACCAGCGGCGCCTGCTACCGCTGCTTGCCCGCTCCTACGCCCTGGCCTTCGCTCAGAACGACCTGGTCCGCCGGATGCATCTGGTGCAGACCGGCCAGGATATCGACCCGCATTCGCAGCGGGTGCTGGAGAAACGGGCGGCCGGCCTGAAGGTCGCCCAGACCCGGCATGCGACCCGCAGCATCCAGGAATGCCGGGAAGCCTGCGGTGGTGCCGGGTATCTCACGGAGAACCGGCTGGTCACCCTCAAGGCCGATACCGATGTGTTCACCACCTTCGAGGGCGACAATGTGGTGCTCACCCAGCTGGTCGCCAAGGAGATCCTGACCGCCTACGCCGACGAGGTCCGCGACCTCGACGCCCTCGGCTGGGTCCGGTTCGCCGCGACCATGGCCGGGGATGTGGTCCGCAAACGTTCCGGCGTGCGCCAGCTGATCCAGACCCTGCGCGATCGCAGCGGCGAATCCGTCGACGAGGGCGATCTGGGCAAACGCGCCACCCAGCTGCAGTTGTTCGCCGACCGCGAGGACTACCTGACCCGCACCGCCGCCCACCGGCTGCGGGCGCGGGCCGAGGAAACCGGGCCGTTCGAGGCGTTCAACAACGCCCAGGACCATATCCTGGCCGCCGGTTCCGCCCATATCGATCGGCTGGTGCTGGAAACCTTCATCGAAGGGATCGCCGATATCGAGGACGAGGAGGCGCGCACCCTCGCCGAAACGGTCTGCGATCTGTACGTGTACTCGGTTCTGGAGGAGAACTCGGCCTGGTTCATCATGCACCGGTTCATGTCGGTGGAACGGGCCAAGGCGGTGCGCCGCGGGGTGAACGAACTCGTCGATCGCCTCCGGCCCGACGTGCTCACCCTGGTCGAGGCGATGGGCGTGCCGGAATCCATGCTGGGTGCCGCCATGCTCGACGATGCGAGCGTCTACGAGCGGCGATAGGAGCAAGCCCGGAGAACGTATCCGCGCTCAGTTGGACGGAAGGCCCGGGTTCGGCCGGCGGGTCAGCGTGGCACGTCCCGAGTCCGCTACCCGCCGGATGGGTGGGCCGGGAATGTCCGGCGAATCGCCACCGCTGCCCAATAGAGTGCGATCGCCAAGGCGATTCCGGCGGCGGCGCCACCGATGACATCGGTGGCCAGGTGATAGTCCAGCGCGATCATCCCCACCGCGCCGGCGCACCAGCCCGCGGCGGCGAGCACGACGATCACCACGCGGGCGCGTACCGATTGCAGCAGCAGGACCAGCGTGGTGACCATCGAGACCAGGTGGACGGTGTGCCCGCTGGGATACGCCAGGTAGTCGTGCAGCGGCCGCCCCCACCACGGTTTGAGGAGCCAGGCATTGATCGCGACAGCGATCTCGGGCACCAGCACCACGGTGGCGGCCTCCCACCAGCGGCGCTGCCAGGCGAACCATACGGCGCTGCCGGCGAGCAGGGCGAGCACCACGCCCGTCGCGGTGGCCAGCGCCAGCACCTCCGCCAGCCACGGTCGTGGGTCGAGTCGCGGATCCACCCGCGCACCGACTTCGAGATCGAATGCGGTCGGCCCGCCGCTCGGCGGGAACGACCACGGCAGGGCCGTTGCCACGGCGGCAGCGCCGACCCCCGTCAGCCCCGTGGTGACGGGTCCGGCGGTATGCGCCGGTGTGCCGCCGCGGGCGGGTGGGCCGGCCGCCGGATGTACGTGCGGATTCGGATTGTCGTCGGTGCTGCGATGGAAGTCTCCGGAAGGCCGGGCCGGGCGGTACGGATCCGGCACGCCGGGTGCGGTGCTCACCAGCCGACCCTATCCATCCGCGGTGGGAGCCGGAAAGTCGTGCGCCGGTGCCGGCGGTGCGGACTGGGCCCGGTGGCGGGCGCTGCCGCTGCGGTCCGGACGCCGCCCGGTGCGCGTCGCCGGATTCGTTTTCGAGGGAGTTCGGAGTTCCTCAGCCGGGACCGTAGGTCAGGAAGGCCGTGATCAGGAACCACAGCACCCAGACGACGGCGACGAACATCCCCAGCGCGTATGCCGCGCGCATGAACGCCCGGCCGAAATCGATATCGCCGGCCTCCCGCGGATACAGCCGCCACGGGCTGTACCAGGGCGTGGCGAACCGGCGGCCGGCGGCCAGGCGTTCGGCCTCGGCCAGATCCTCGGCGTACTGTTCCGCCTCCGCCTGGGCGGGGCTGCCGTGCCACAGCGTCACATCGATCGGCCCCAGGAAACCTTCCTCGAGCAGTCGCTGCGGTGCCGGCAGATAGGGCAGGATCCCCATGCCACGGAAGGCGATCGCCACATCGTTGGCGGTCCACCGGTGTGCTTCGCGTTCGGCGAGGATCCCGAAATAGTGCCGCAGCCGGTCGGCGTCGTCGCCGACGATCACATCGAAGCTCGGATCGTGCACCTTCTGCTCGATCTGCACCGGGACCCGCTGCAGCGGCACGATCAACGCCACACCGTGCACGGCCCGCTGACCCAGCCCGCGGGCGGCCAGCCAGCTCTGCAGCGCGAAGGTGTGCTCGCGGGAACGCTCGAGCAGGGGCCGGTCGTCGCCGGCCTCCAGTTCGGCCCTGATTCCGTTGAGGGTCCATTCGCCGGTGAGCGGGACCTGCAGCGTGCCGCCGCGGTCGGTGCGCAGCCCGGCCACATCGATCACCACGCAGCTGGTGGGCGTCCATACCACCGCGTCGAAGTGGTAGGTCTCGTCCTGGTATCGCAGATCGCAGTTCACCGTCGCGACACCGTGCGGACTGCCCGCACCGTCCCAGCCGTTGAGCCAATCGACCAGTGCCCGTTCGGCAACACTGTCGGTGCTGTTCTGAACCTGCACGAGCATGGTGACCGCCCTTCGCGTCCGAACCGGGACTCCGCGGCGCCGCCTGCGGCGCGCCTTTCGAAACTACCGGTCCGGCTCCTCCGCCGGAAGTTTCCCGGCCCGGACGGCGGCGACGAGTTCTTCGTGATCGGCTTCCGTGCGATCGGCGTAGCGCACCGCGAAATCGGCCACGGCTCCGTCGAAGTCGGTGTCCTCGCCGAGGTAGCCGCTGATCAGCCGGGGGTCGAGCGAGCGTGCGTGGGCGCGGGCGAGCAGGGCGCCCGCGAGCCGGCCGTAATCGTCGAGATCGTGTGGTTCGAGTTCCTCCGGGGCTATCCCGCCCTTGAGATTGCGGAACTGGCGGACGATGAACGGCAGCTCCCGGCTACCGCCGCCGGGCTGCGGCACCGCCATCGTTGTCCAGCCGAGCAGGATATCGGTTTCGGTCTGAACCAGCCTGGCGCCCTGCACGATTCGCTCGCCCTCGTGTTCCGGTGGCGCCACCCCGAGCACGGGCGCCAGTGCCGAGGGCGCCGCCTGTTTCAGCTGCAGGACCAGGAACTCACCCGAATTACCGTGCAGCAGCGCGACATAGCTGTGCAGACCGACACTGCCGGTGCCCACGATCCGGAACGCGATATCGGCCACCGCGAACCTGGCCAGCAGCCCCTGGCGGGATTCACGCAGGCTGGCGCCGTAGCGCTCCAGCGCGTCGACGGCCGCGTCCTCGACCGCTTGCTCGACCGTGGTGAGAATCGGCGGATCGCTGACGAAACGGTGGCTTTCGATACCCGTTTCGTGGTCGTCGATATGCGTCCATCTCCGCACGACCTTCTCGCTGGTGTTCTTCCGCGCCTTCTTGGCCGCCTTCTTGAAGTTGTCCAGCAGATCGTCGGCCTCGACCCGGTCGAGGACGGATTCGTCGGCCAGTGCCGACCACGAGGTCAGGAACGGCCGCTGCGCCAGCGCGGCAGTGGTGCGCCGGTAACTGCGCGCGGCGTCGGCCGCGGCGGTACGGCATTCGTCCTCGTTCGCGCCGCCCTCGCGGCCGGCCAGTACCAGGCTGGCCGCGAGCCGCTCCAGATCCCACTCCCACGGCCCGGGCACGGTTTCGTCGAAATCGTTGATATCCATGACGATTTCGCCGCGCGATGTGCCGTAGAGGCCGAAATTCGCGGCATGCGCGTCACCGCACAGCTGGGCGTGGAATCCGGTGTCCGGGCTGCCCGCCAGGTCGATGGCCATCAACCCGGCGGCGCCCCGATAGAACGCGAACGGTGACGCCATCATCCGGCCGATCCGCAGCGGAACGAGATGCTCGAGCCGGCCGGCGTTGGTGGACTCGGTGAATTCGACGATCGACGGCCGCCCCTCCGTGCGGATCGCGCGATCACGAGCGGTGCGTGGCACCCGATCGCGGACGGCCCGGCCGCGGGCCAGTACTTCCTCCGCGGGGATATACGAGCGCAAGGGGATACGACTGTTCGACACGCGGTAACCGTACCGAGTGTTCGTGTAACCGGGGCGTGCGTTATCGCGCTGCGGCGCCGGGTGCCCATACCGCCCACGCTCGCTGCATCCCGCTGCGCCCGGCCCGAGGCCGCCGGGGACATACGTCGGGCGGCGTCGCCGCGGTGACGGTCGCGCCTGTCCCGGAAATGTGCTCCGGCCCGGATGTGCGGGATGGCCGGCCGGATCTGCCGCGCGGTATCGCCCGGCGCGCCGACATGATCTTTCTCTCACCTCTGCGGACGGCCTGCGGCGCCGATTGCCGTTCTTCCGGCGCATCGGGCGGGGGTCGTGCTGGCATCGGCGGGGTCCGTGCGGTAAGCACTGGCATGTGACGAGCGATTCGGGAACCGGCGGATCCGAGACCGCGGACCGGGGAGTCGGTGGTGCGATCGCGGCGGTGCTGTCGGATCGGCTGCTCACCGTCCCCAATGTGCTGAGCGTGCTGCGGTTGATCGGCATCCCGGTCTTCCTGTGGCTGTTGCTGGTGGAACATGCCGACGGGTGGGCCTTCGTCCTGCTGGTCCTCAGCGGGCTGACCGACTTCCTGGACGGCAAACTGGCGCGGTTGCTCGACCAGTCCTCCCGGCTCGGCGCCCTGCTGGACCCTCTCGTCGACCGTCTCTATCTGGTCACCACCCTGGCGGCGTTCGTCGCCCGTGACCTCATCCCCTGGTGGGTGGCGATCCTGCTGATCGGCCGCGATCTGGTGCTCACTCTGACGTTGCAGGTATACCGGCGGCGCGCCCTGGACCCGCCCGAGGTCATCTATCTGGGCAAGGCCGCCACCTTCGCGCTCATGTCGGCCCTGCCCTGGCTGCTGGCCGGGCAGATGGACTGGACAGGCGACGGTTTCGGCCGGGCCTTCGGTGGGGCACTGCTGATCTGGGGCACCGCGGTCTACGTGTGGACGGGGTTGTTGTACCTCGGCCGCGCGATCGCCGTCGCGCGGACGGTGCCCCGGTCCCCGCATCGCCGCGGCGGCGCCCCGGGCGGGGATACCGGCGCGGCAGATCGCGATGGGCTCGCATAGAGTTGCGGGCGTCGTGCACGACGACACGAGGAAAGGACACCACGTGAACCGGGCTCCGGAGGATCTGCGCTACACCGCGGAACACGAATGGGTGCGTCGGACCGAACCCACCCGGGTGCGGGTCGGGATCACCGATTACGCCCAGTCGCAACTCGGTGACGTCGTGTTCGTACAGTTGCCGCAATCCGGTGCCGATGTCGCCGCCGGGGACAGCATCGCCGAGGTCGAATCGACCAAGAGCGTTTCCGATATCTACGCTCCACTGAGCGCGAAAATCGTTGCGGTGAACCAGGAACTGGAGGCGAAACCGGAAACGCTGAACACCGATCCCTACGGTGACGGGTGGTTGTTCGAACTCGAGGTGGACAGTGCCTCCGCACTGGACTCGAGTCTCGGTGAACTGCTCGATGCCGCAGGTTATCAAGGAGTTATCGGGGGCTGATCCAGCCTTCCCGGTTCTACCTGCACGGGCACGGCCCGGCAGGGTACGGTCAATGCCAACGGATGTGCCGCCCGGAGTCGGGGCCGCCGAGCCACGTCGCACCGCGGCATCTGCCTGCATGGTTTATGAGGTTCGAGGAGGAGAGAAACGGTGAGCGAGAACAAAGACCCGGGTTACGGGGAGACCGCGGCCGAGACGACGTCGGTCTTCCGCGCGGATTTCCTGAACGAGGTCGACGCATCGCGCTCCGGCGAGCCGACCGGTGAACAGCCGGTGCAGGGTGTCGAAGGTCTTCCGGTCGGCGCGGCGCTGCTGGTGGTCAAACGCGGCCCGAACGCGGGCTCGCGGTTCTTGCTGGATCAGCCCACGACCTCCGCGGGCCGCCATCCCGACAGCGATATCTTTCTCGACGATGTCACCGTCAGCCGCCGCCACGCGGAGTTCCGCCAGGACGAGGATTCCTTCCAGGTCGTCGATGTGGGCAGCCTGAACGGCACCTACGTCAACCGGGAGCCGGTGGACTCCTCGGAGCTGCAGAACGGTGACGAGGTCCAGATCGGCAAGTTCCGGCTGGTATTCCTCACCGGACCGCGGACCCAGGAGGCCGGTTCGGCCGCCGGTGCGGGCAGTTTGTGAACAGGTGACGATCGGTGCGCCGATCCGGGTGATCGGCGCTTCGGCATGAAAGACTCGAGATCATGACAGGCGCGGCGCAGCAGTGGGCGCACGGAGGGATGTCGATCGGCTCCGTGCTGGATCTGCTGCGACCCGATTTTCCGGATATCACCATCTCCAAGATCCGTTTCCTCGAAGCCGAGGGGCTGATCCGGCCGGAGCGTACGCCCTCGGGCTACCGCCGGTTCTCGGTGGCCGATTGTGAGCGGCTGCGCTTCGTACTGACCGCCCAGCGCGACCAGTACCTGCCGTTGAAGGTGATCAAGGAACAACTCGAGGCGATCGACAGCGGAGCCGCGACGCTCGGGGTACGCGAAGCCCGTGCCCGGGCGCGCACCGCCCGTCCGGATACGGGGCAGGAGATGGCGGACGAGGGCGTGGCGACACCCCGCCCGCCGCGGCGACTGGCGGTGCAGCCCGGCCGGATCACCGCCGACGAGCTCGAGTTCGATCACGAGATCCGGGTGACCCGCGACGATCTGCTGGAGCGGGCCGGTATCGACGACAAGTTCCTCACCGATCTGATCCGGGCGAATCTGATCACCCCGGGCCCCGCCGGTTTTTTCGACGCCGACGCGGTAACCCTGGCCACCACGGCCAAGGCGATGGCCGAATTCGGTTTGGAAGCCCGGCATCTGCGCGCTTTCAAACTCGCCGCGGACCGGGAGGCGGCATTGGTCGCCCAGATCGCGGCACCGATAGCCAAGAGCCGCGATGCGGGTGCCCGGGCGCGGGCGGAGGAGACCGTCCGGGAACTCGCCGCGTTATCGCTGACGTTGCACGCCAGCCTGGTGAAGGCCTCGGTGCGCAACTCGCTCGGCGGATGACCCACCGGCGCCGTGCGCCGCGCTGCCGGCGGCTGGATCGGCCTGACCTGCGGCGGAGCCTGCGACGCCGACGCCGGTGGCAACACACCGATTCCGGTGCACCGCCGCCATCGCGGCGGCGCCCGGAATTCGCCTAGACTCGTGGTACGGCGAGCCCTGCAACGGCGAGGGCGGGCGGCCGGGGAGTATGGGAGGCAGTGCGATGAGCGAAATGCGCGTGATCGGCATCCGGGTCGAGCAGCCACAGAACCAGCCCGTCCTGCTGCTGCGGGAGGCGAGCGGGGAGCGGTATCTGCCGATCTGGATCGGTCAGGCCGAGGCCACGGCGATCGTCCTCGAACAGGAGGGCGTCACCCCGGTACGGCCGCTCACCCACGATCTGATCAAGATCTTGATCACCGATCTGGGGCACACCCTCGAGGAGGTTCATATCGTGGATCTCAAAGAGGGCACCTTCTATGCCGATCTGGTGTTCGAGAACGAGGTGCGGATCTCGGCGCGCCCCTCCGATTCGGTGGCCATCGCGCTGCGCGTCGGCTGCCCGATCTATGCGTCGGAATCCGTGCTCGAGGAAGCCGGTCTGGTGATGCCCGACGAACGCGAGGACGAGGTCGAAAAGTTCAAGGAGTTCCTCGAGTCGGTATCCCCGGACGATTTCAAAGCGACCGACAGTTGAGTTTCCCGGTTTTTTTCTAGACCTCAACTACAGGTCGAGACTGTTACCGCGCGTCGCGTTTGGATCGGCACCTCTGCGGCCGAGAGAATGGGAAGAGTAGCCTCGTACTCGACGCCGGGCCGTCGGATATGGGCACAGATCGGCGGAGCAAGGGAGTAGTTCAGTGGCAGAGCATATGCGGGATATGCGGTCGGAAGTGGGCCCGCCTCGGCGCTACGAAATACAACCCGGTTTGTTCCCCGACGATTCGGTCCCCGACGACCTGGTCGGATATCGGGTTCCGACGGCCTGTCAGGTCGCCGGCATCACCTATCGGCAATTGGACTATTGGGCGCGGACCGGTCTGGTCAAACCGTCCATTCGCGGCGCGGCCGGGTCGGGTAGCCAGCGCTTGTATTCCTTCAAGGACATCCTGGTCCTGAAAATCGTCAAACGTTTGCTCGACGCGGGTATTTCGCTGCAGAACATCCGTATAGCGGTTGATCATCTGCGCAGCCGCGGTGTCCAGGATCTGGCGAATATCACGCTGTTCTCCGACGGCACCTCGGTGTACGAATGCACCTCGCCCGAGGAGGTCGTCGATTTACTGCAGGGCGGCCAGGGCGTGTTCGGTATCGCCGTCAACAGCGCGATGCGGGAACTCACCGGCGCCATCGCCGCCTTCCCGGCCGAGCGCGCGGCCGAGGCCGACGAACGGCCGGAGGACGAGTTGTCCTACCGCCGCAAAGCCCGGATGACCCGGAAAACCGGCTAGTCCGCGGGCCGCGGTTCGCGGTGCGGCCGGCGCCACACAGTGGGTGAGTGCCGGGACGGCCCGGTTCCCGGGCTAAGATAACCGGGCGCCGTAGCCGTGCGGGAGAGTCCCGGGTCCGCTGTGGATCCGGGCGCCGAAGGAGCAGCACCTCCCCGTCAATCTCTCAGGCACCAGGACCGTGCGGGAACCGGCGCCTCTGGAAAGTGGTGGCTACGGGCCACCCGCCCAAGGTGAAAGGCGATCGGAACCTGTGTCCGGCCGCCGAAGCTCTCAGGCGCCGCGACAGAGGGGGAGGGCCCTGTGCCGACCGTGCGGTCGGCCCGCCCGACCAGGGAGCCGTGGTGACCCAGAGTTTCGCAGACCGGCATATCGGACCCGACGACGCGGAGTTCGCGCATATCCTCGCCGAGATCGGTATCGCGTCCGCCGGCGAACTCGCCGCCGCCGCGCTGCCGGCCGGTATCCGTGATCCGCTCACCGGCGACGCCGACCCGCTGGCGGGCCTGCCCCCGGCCGCGAGCGAACACGAGGTGCTGGCCGAACTGGCCGCGCTCGCGGCCACGAATACAGTGGCCACCTCGATGATCGGGCTCGGCTACTACGACACCCTCACCCCGCCCGTGCTGGTGCGCAACCTGCTGGAGAATCCGGCCTGGTACACCGCCTACACGCCCTATCAGCCCGAGATCAGCCAGGGCCGGCTCGAAGCGCTGCTCAACTTCCAGACCATGGTCACCGATCTGACCGGTATGGACGTGGCGAACGCGTCCATGCTGGACGAGGCCACCGCGGCGGCCGAGGCGATGACTCTGTTGCATCGGGTCGGCCGGGGCCGCGGTACCCGCCTCGTAGTGGACCGGGACCTCTTCCCGCAGACCCGCACGGTCCTGGCCACCCGGGCCGAACCGCTCGGAATCGAACTCGTCGAGGCCGATCTGGCCGGCGATGGACTGCCCGACGGGGAGTTCTTCGGAGTGCTGCTGCAGGTGCCGGGTGCTTCGGGGCGCGTCGTCGACTGGACCGGGGTCATCGAGCAGGCCCACCGGCGCGGCGCGCTGGTGGCGGCCGGCGCGGATCTGCTCGCACTCACCCTGATCACCCCGCCCGGGGAACAGGGCGCGGATGTCTGCTTCGGGACCACGCAGCGGTTCGGCGTGCCCATGGGCTTCGGTGGCCCGCACGCCGGCTACCTGGCAGTGCGCACGGCCCATGCGCGGCAGCTGCCCGGACGGCTGGTCGGCGTGTCCAAGGATGCCGACGGCGCACCGGCCTACCGTCTGGCGCTGCAGACTCGCGAGCAGCATATCCGCCGGGAGAAGGCGACCTCCAATATCTGTACCGCGCAGGTACTGCTGGCCATCGTCGCCGGGATGTACGCGTGCTATCACGGCGCCGACGGATTGCGGGCCATCGCGCGGCGCGTGCACCGCCACGCCGAGCAGTTGGCCGCCGCTCTCGGCGACGCCCTGGTGCACGACAAATACTTCGACACCGTCCTGGCCCGGGTGCCCGGGCAGGCCGAGAACGTGGTGGCCAAGGCCGCGGCGCGCGGGATCAACCTGCGGCTGGTGGACGACGACCATATCGCTGTGGCCTGCGACGAGGCCACCACCGGCGACCATATCGCCGCGGTCCTGGACGCGTTCGGTATCGCGCCCGCCGAACCGGTGTGCGCGGGTATCGCCGACCGGACCTCGGATTTCCTCACCCATCCGGCATTCACCCGCCACCACACCGAGACCGCGATGCTGCGGTACCTGCGGGCGCTGTCGGACAAGGACATCGCCCTGGACCGCAGCATGATCCCGCTCGGGTCCTGCACCATGAAACTCAACGCCACCGCGGAGATGGAGCCGATCACCTGGCCCGGATTCGCCCGGCTGCATCCGTACGCGCCCGCCGCGGACACCCCCGGCCTGCGGCGCCTGATCGCCGACCTGGAGCGCTGGCTGGCCGAGATCACCGGCTACGACTCGGTGAGCCTGCAGCCCAACGCCGGGAGTCAGGGCGAGTACGCGGGCCTGCTCGCGATCCGCCGCTACCACCGCGATCGCGGCGACACCGGCCGCGATACCTGCCTCATCCCCTCCAGCGCCCACGGGACGAACGCCGCCTCGGCGGCCATGGCCGGTTTGCGCGTGGAGGTGGTGAAATGCCGGCCCAACGGCGATGTGGACCTCGACGATCTACGCGCCAAGATCGCCGACCACGCCGACCGGCTGGCCTGCATCATGATCACCTATCCGTCCACGCACGGCGTGTACGAGCAGGAGATCGCCGAATTGTGCGCCCTGGTCCACGACGCCGGCGGGCAGGTCTATGTGGACGGCGCGAACCTGAACGCGCTGGTCGGACTGGCCCGGCCGGGCCGGTTCGGCGGCGATGTCAGTCACCTGAACCTGCACAAGACGTTCTGCATCCCGCACGGCGGCGGTGGCCCCGGGGTGGGCCCGGTCGCGGTGCGGTCGCATCTGGCGCCCTATCTGCCCGGGGATCCGCTGATCGCCGATTCGCACGCGGTCTCGGCGGCGAACTACGGGTCGGCATCGATTCTGCCGATCACCTGGGCCTATATCCGGATGATGGGTGCGGAAGGGTTACGCCGCGCCACCCTCACCGCCATCGCGTCGGCCAACTATCTGGCCCGCCGGCTGGGCGAGCACTATCCGGTGCTCTACACCGGCGCAGGCGATATGGTCGCCCACGAATGCATCCTGGATCTGCGTGAGATCACCAAACGCACCGGTGTCACCGTCGACGATGTGGCCAAACGACTGGCCGACTACGGTTTCCACGCGCCCACCATGAGTTTCCCGGTGGCGGGCACGCTGATGGTGGAACCGACGGAGAGCGAGGATCTGGCCGAACTCGACGAATTCGCCGAGGCCATGATCGCCATCCGCCGCGAGATCGACCGGGTCGCCGCGGGGGAGTGGCCGGTGGACGACAACCCTCTGCGCAACGCCCCGCATACGGCCGCATGCCTGGTCGCGGACTGGGACCATCCATACAGCCGGGAGGTCGCGGTGTATCCGCGCGGCGTCGCGCACACCCGGGCCAAGGTGTGGCCCGCGGTGCGCCGCATCGACGGCGCCTTCGGCGACCGCAACCTGGTGTGCACCTGCCCGCCGCTGGATTCGTACAGCGAGTGACCGTCGCTGCCCGGAGCCGGTGACCGTATCACCGCCTCCGGCCCGGTTCGGGCGGCGGCAGGGTTCCGTCGTTCGCCCATGAGTGCCGGGTTCGGCCCGAATCGTCGTTCGCTTCCGTCCCGCGGCGGCGGTGCGGCCGGCCGCCACGCCGCCGTTTTCCGGTATCTGCCGGCGGCCGGAGTCCGGTGTGGTTCTGCAGCCGATATTCCGGCAGACAGGGGCCGGTCGATGTCCCGGCATGGATCGGGCGGGCCCGCCGCTCCGAGGGCAGTTCCCCGGGCGAGATGAAGACCCGGTGCCCTCGGACGCCGGTCAGGGGGTGGTCAGCGCGCCGACCATGGCGGTCCCGAATTCCAGATCGTTGCTGGTGGGCAGGACCTTGTAGGTTCCTCCGGTGCGTTCGGTCAGCGTGCGCAGGGTGTCGGAGCCGGCACCGCCGACCACGATCACGTCGACACGAATCGGGGTCTCCGGCGCGCCGGCGTCCTCGACAGCGGCCAGCAGGTCCGTGCCGCTGAGCGCCGAATCGTCCGCCGGACCGTCGGTGACGAGCAGGATCGAATTCGTCCGGTCGGCGGCGTAGTTCTCGACCGCGCTCCGGTAGGCGGCGAGCAGCGCCGGATAGCATTCGTCGGCTTGCGCGGTCGTCGCCTCGATGGAGCCCAGGGAACCCATGAGCGTGCCGCGGTGCTCGTCGGTGAGCGGGGCGGTATCGGCGATCACCTCGTACGGATCGCCATTGCCGGCGTCCTTGCCGAAGGTCCAGATCCCGAGACCGAATTCGGGCGGCATGACATTGAGGGTCGACGCGAGGGCGCCGATCGTGTTGGTCAGCCGGCTCAATTCACCGTCGGTGGTCGCCATGGATGCCGAGACATCCAGCAGGGCCGTCGCGTGTACGCCCAACACCGGGTTGTCGAGCACTCCGCGCAGCCGGTCCAGGGCGGCGCGGGGTGCTACCGCGACCGGCCGGTCCGGTGGGGCGGCGAATCCGGCGGCGATCAGGTCACGTTGCTGTTCCGGTTTACGCAGGTACTCCGCGAACAGGCCGGCGATGAGGTTCTCGGTCTTGTCCACCCACGGCCCGGTCATCACCGCGGCCGGGTAGTCGGCCACCGGTGCCGCCCCGGCCGGCACGTAGAAGGTGGCCTTGCCGTTCGCCGCGAGCACACGCTGGGTCACCGGTACCGCGTGGACCGCGGCCTCGGCCGGCGCCGCGGCGCCGAGCGCGGTGATCGCCGCCGGGATATCCGTCACCTGCGGTGCGACGGCTGCCAGTGCGGACACCGCGGATACGGCCTGACCGGAGGCCACCGCCTCCGCGGTCAGCGGATCGGTACCCGAGACCGCGCCCGCGACCGCCGCGGCCACGGCCAGCGAGGTGTCGCCGGGTGGCAGCGCCATCTGCAGGCCGTTCCACCCCGGCAGGCCGATCGCCTCGAGTGAACCCTGTTGCAGCCGCGGCAGATCGGCCCAGGAGGTCTGGACCGCGGCAAGCGCGTGGCGCAGCACTTCGGGGACGGCCAGCACGATCGGGCTGGACGCGATCGAGCGCGGGGTGCCCTCGATCAGCCCGGGTACCCGCATGGATTCGATCTGCCTGCTGGATACCGGAATCCACAGTGCCGGGCGTGGACCGAGCACCGGATTCCAGGTGGCGTTGGAGGTGAAGGCGGCGACCATCTCGGCGGTCGGGCGTTCGGTGACCACCACCTCGGCGCAGTGATCGAGCACCACCGGCCGGGTCTCGTTGTAGCGGGCCGCGAGGGTGCGAATGGGGTCGGCGATCTCCGGGTCGACGGTGATATCGAGGACGGCTCCGCCCTCCGTGCACGCGCCGTCGGTGCTCGCGCCGACAGGGGAGTCCTCGCCCAGCCGCCACCAGGCGGCGACGAGTGCGATCAGGACCACGACCACCACCGCGGCGATCACCGGTCCCTTGCTTATTTCCCGGGAGGAGCCGGTGCTGCGATGGGTACCCACGGGCAGTCAGTGTAAGGAGCGGAACGGGTTCGTGGCGTGTCACGCCCGCACGGCTGTGGGGCCGTATGCACGCACACGGCCCCACAGTGTCCGCACCGGGTGACGCCGGTTATTCGCGGATCATCTTTCCCCGGTCGAATTCGTGCCCGCCCCACACCCCGGACTGGCCGGTGCGTTCGGCGAAGGCACGGCAGTCCGGCCGGATCGGGCACCGGCCGCACACCGTACGCGCGTACTCGAAGTCCTGCGATGGATACGGAAACCACGCCTCGTGGTTCGGGTCGCCGCGGCAGGCGGCGCGGTGCCAGCCGTGGCTGTCGGACATGGGCAGCAGATCTGCCAGAACTTCGACGGTCATCTCGATCCCCTCCTCTCGCGGATCGGCTCAGGGTGCCGCGGCCAGGTGCTTCCACACCCGCCGCTGTTCACGGGCCAGCGGTTGCGGCGCCCGGGGTTCCCAGAGCAACCGCATCCCCGCCTCTTCGGGAGTCCGGTCGGCCTTGCCGGTGTTGCACGGCACGCAGCAGGCGATCAGGTTCTCCCAGGTGTTGGGGCCGCCCCGGCTGCGCGGCCGGATGTGGTCGACGGTCGGCGCCCACCCGCCGCAGTACCCGCACCGGTTACCGTCCCGCCGCAACACCGCGGCGTGGGTGGCCCGGCTGCCCGGGGACCGGATCGCGAGATGGGCCAGGTACCGGTAGCGGACCAGGCGGATCGTTTCCGGCAGCATGATCTCGGTGTGCTGGGAACGGACCGGGAAATGCGGCCGGCGTACCACCACCGATTCGGCGATCCCGCTGATCAGCAGCACCACGGCCCGGTCGGCGGCGACTTGATCCAGCGCCTCGTAACTGGCATTGAGCACCAGTACCCGACTGTGTATCCAATTGTCCGGAGTGAGCGTCACCGGTTCGGTGACAGCAGGAAACGGCATGGGAATCACCAGGTTTCGACGGCCGGGGAAACCCGGACTTCAACAGGGGAGAAGGCGTACGGTTCAGCGACGCCGCGGGAGGAACTGGTCGATCACGAGATCGCCGGCGGGTTTCGCCTGCCGCAGCTGTTCGGCATTCACCGGCCGGACCGGCATCTCGGCGCACTGCCGCGATGCCATGATCGACCGGGTGCTGTCTGCCGATGCGATGGGATACAAGACCACTCCTCCCTTCCGAAAATCGTGGCCGCCCCCGTGGCGGCCTGGTGGAATACATGGTGGCACAGGGCGGTAGCCGTTGTCGGCCCATTTTTCCGGGGCTCGGCGAATTCCGGCCGCCTGAGGGAGGCCACTCGGAACCGCGGGGTTCGGTAGCGCTACCGGCCCGAGACCGTCCCGGAGAGTCTGCACCGCCACGCCGCCCCCAACGGCCGAAGCGGCACTACCGGTCGGTAACATAAACGTCGACTTTCCACCCGGTATTCGCGGAAGTGAGGCACGTAGATGACAGAGCGGAAAAAGGTCGGCGGGCTCGAGGTTGCCACCGTTCTCCACGACTTCGTAGAGAACGAAGCGCTCCCCGGCACCGGCGTCGATTCCGCCGCGTTCTGGGCCGGCGCCGAGCGGATCATCAATGAATTCGCGCCGCGTAACCGGGCCCTGCTGGCCGAACGCGACGAAATCCAGGGCAAGCTCGACGCCTGGCACAGCGAGCACCCGGGCGCGAACTACGACCGGTCGGCGTACAAGCGGTTCCTGACCGAGATCGGCTACCTGCGGCCGGAACCGGCCGATTTCACCATCGGCACCACCGGCGTCGACGACGAGATCAGCAGCACGGCCGGCCCGCAGCTGGTCGTGCCGGTGAGCAATGCCCGCTTCGCCATCAACGCCGCGAACGCGCGCTGGGGTTCGCTCTACGACGCGCTCTACGGCACCGACGCCATCCCGGAGACCGGCGGCGCGGAAAAGGGCACCGGCTACAACAAGGTGCGCGGTGACAAGGTCATCGAATGGGCGCGCAACTTCCTCGACGACGCCGTCACCCTGATCACCGGCTCGCATATCGGGTCCACCTCGTACGCCATCGTCGACGGTGAACTCGAGGTCGGGCTCGAGGACGGCACCACGATCGGCCTGGCCGACGCCGGTCAGCTCGTCGGCTATATCGGCGACCCGGCTTCGCCCAGCGCGATCCTGCTGAAGCACAACGGCCTGCACATCGAGATCCAGATCGACCCCGAATCCCCCATCGGCAGCACCGATACCGCCGGGGTCAAGGACGTCGTCATCGAATCCGCGGTCACCACGATCATGGACTTCGAGGATTCGGTGGCGGCGGTCGACGCCGACGACAAAACCCTGTGCTACCGCAACTGGCTGGGCCTGATGAAGGGCGATCTCGCCGAAGAGGTCACCAAGAACGGCAAAACCTTCACCCGCACCATGAACCCGGACCGCGTCTACACCGCGCTCGACGGTTCCGAGCTGACCCTGCACGGGCGCTCGCTGCTGTTCGTCCGCAATGTCGGTCACCTGATGACCAGCGACGCAATCCTCGACGCCGAGGGCAACGAGGTGCCCGAGGGCATCCTGGACGGCATCATCACCTCCCTCGTCGCCAAGCATTCGCTGCGCGACGATGTGGTGCTCTCCAACAGCCGCACCGGCTCGGTGTACATCGTGAAGCCGAAGATGCACGGCCCGGACGAGGTCGCGTTCACCAACGACCTGTTCGCCGCCGTCGAGGATGTGCTGGCTCTGCCGCGCAACACCCTCAAGGTCGGCATCATGGACGAGGAACGCCGCACCACGGTGAACCTGAAGGCGTGTATCAACGCCGCCGCCGACCGTGTGGTGTTCATCAACACCGGCTTCCTGGACCGCACCGGCGACGAGATCCACACCTCGATGCTGGCGGGTCCGATGATCCGCAAGGCCGAGATGAAGACCCAGCGCTGGATCCTGGCCTACGAGGACTGGAACGTCGACACCGGCATCGCCGCGGGTTTGCCCGGTAAGGCACAGATCGGCAAGGGCATGTGGGCCATGCCGGACCTGATGGCCGGGATGCTCGAACAGAAGATCGGCCATCCGAAGGCCGGCGCGACCACAGCCTGGGTGCCGTCGCCGACCGCCGCCACCCTGCACGCCACCCACTACCACCTGGTGGACGTGTTCGAGCGGCAGGCCGAGATCGCCAAGGGCGGGGCGCGCGCGAGCGTCGACGAGATCCTGGAGATCCCGCTGGCGGCCGATACGAACTGGAGCGAGGCGGACAAGCAGCAGGAGCTGGACAACAACTCGCAGTCGATCCTCGGCTACGTCGTGCGCTGGATCGATCAGGGGGTGGGCTGCTCCAAGGTTCCCGACATCTCCGATATCGGGCTCATGGAAGACCGTGCCACCCTGCGTATCTCCAGCCAGCTGATGGCCAACTGGCTGCGCCACGGCGTGGTCACCACCGATCAGGTGATCGCCAGCCTGGAGCGGATGGCTCCGGTGGTGGACCGCCAGAACGCCGGCGACCCGAATTACCGGCCGATGGCACCGGATTTCGCCGGGAGCGTCGCCTTCCAGGCCGCCAAGGAGCTGATCCTGGAAGGGACCACGCAGCCCAACGGCTACACCGAGCCGATCCTGCACCGCCGCCGCCGCGAGGCCAAGGCCCAGTGCAAGTGAGTGAGGTTCAGTGATTGAAAAGTAGCTTCTGACAGCTCTTTTCGAACATAGGCCCCTCACCTGGGACACCGGGTGAGGGGCCTATTCAATCACTCGAGATCAGCTTGGATACCGGCCTGTCACGTTCGAAACGGTCACAAAAACGGTCACACGCGGGGCAGTCGGTCGGTCTCAGAATGTGATGCCCTACCAGCGCCGATGGCTTGATGAGTGTGGTCGTGGCGGAACGAGAGCGCGAGATTTTTGTGGGTGGCCGATAGGTGCGTCGCTCGGATCCAGTGGATCGGCTACTGCGTCAGCGGTCCACCGGAATGAGGTCCGAGCGTCAACCGATTCCGCGACGGGCACGGTTGCGCAACTCACCGATCATGTTCTTCCGGCGTGTCGTCGAGCCGACACGCGGACGAATTTTCGTGGCAGCTAATCTTTGGCAATGAGCGTGCGCGCTTCGTCCTTGCCGACCCGCCTCGTCGCCGGCAGTCCCTCTACCGAGAGTTCACGCGTTGACTCCAATACGGCGACGCCGAGATTCGCGAGGTGCAGGCCCAGCTGCACGGGCCCACTCCGTGAAGCGCCTTGCGCAGACCGTGGCCATGCACCCGCGCACCTTGCAGCGACGGTTCAAGGAAGCCACGGGCCTGACGGCGACGGAGTACATCCAGGCGGCGCGCATCGCGAAGGCCCGCGAGCTCCTAGAGCTGACCAACGAGCCGGTCGCTCGGATCTCGCGCAGCGTCGGCTACCTCGACGTGTCGAACTTTCGGCGGTTTTCACCGCGCAACGGGGTCACGCCGACGGAGTGCCGCGACCGGTTCGGCTTCGCGGCACGCGTCGGCAGTCATCAGGATGCCTGGTCCGGCGGTCAGTTGGCGATGATCCGCTTCACTCCCTCCCGGTACGTGGTGACCTGAAAGCCGGGAAAGCGGGCCGCGAACTTCGAGCTGTCGAAGATGTTGTCGTCGCGGTAGCGGCCGAGCAGCTCGGACATCTCGTCGAGCGGCTCGACGAAGCGGCGCCCGAGGCGGAAAGCGAGCATCGGCAGCACCGTGTAGCCGATCTTGCGGCCGGTGACCTCGCCGGCGATCTCGATGAGCTGGGCGTAGGACTGCCGGTCCGGGTCGATCGGTAGGTGCCAGGTCTGGCCGTAGGCATCGGGGGTGTTGCCGAGCAGGGCCAGCGCTCGGCTCGCGTCGGGGGTCCAAATCAGGGAGCGCTCCGCGTGGGCGTTGACCGGGACGAACGGCCGTTTGCCCGCCCTGATCCGGTCGAACACCAACGAATTGGTGTAGCTCTTGGTCGAGTCGGGCCCGTAGAACTCAGGGGCGCGGCCGATGAGGCCCTGAACCCGGCCGGCGCGCATGGCTTCGAGGAGCATGGTGGCGAGCTCGGCACGGACGCGGCCCTTGCGACCGCCCGGTGCGAATGCTGTCGACTCGGTCTGGGGTGCCGATGTCCCGGGATACATGTAGGTGTTGTCGAAGAAGACGAGCTTCGTCCCGTGTTCGGCGCAGGCGTCGATGACGTTGCGCATGATGACTGGGAACCGACGCTCCCACAGCTCCGAGTCCAGGGGCAGGCCTGCGGTGAGGTAGGCGATCTGGCTGTCCGCGACAGCGCGGCTGGTGGTCTCGGCGTCGGTGAGGTCCGCGGCCACGAGCTCATCGGTGTCGTTGACCTGCGACGGCTTGCGGCTGACGAGGCGAATGTCGGTGGTGTAGTTGCGGTGAAGCTCGTTCACGAGCTCGTCGGCGATCGGCCCGCCGGCGCCGAGGACGGTCTGCATGTGGTCTCCTCGAAGTGATGGGGTGGTGTTGACATCAGCTCGGTTGCGAGCAGCGTCGTGCCACCGAATGACGATGCGGTCGACCACCGTGGCAGGGTGCGGAACCAGCCGACGCGGTCGTTGGTCGTACCTTGGGACACCTGGTCGCTGATGTGGTGTCAGTGTGTCACCGAGGTCGACGCGAAGGTGCGCGTGGTGAGGTCGTCGACGGCCCCGACCGGTGACAGTGCATATCGTCGTCTTGGGGGATGACGAGGGCCGGTCGATTACTCCGAAAGTGCGTTATGTTTACAGTGCTAACACAGCGTAGAAGGGTGAAGTGAGCGATGTCAACATCGGAGAAGAGTGGCTACCATCACGGCGACCTGCGTGCAGCGCTGCTGTCGGCCGCGATGGAGATGCTCGAGGCCGGCGAGCCCTTCTCGCTCCGCGCGATTGCCCGCAGGGCCGGCGTATCGCAAACGGCGCCGTACCGTCACTTCAAGGACCGCGACGCACTGGAGTCTGCACTGGCCGTCGAGGGCTTTCGGGGCCTGCTGGCGGACCTGGGCGAGGGGCGCAACCCGCCCGCCTCACTCCAGGATCTGGCCGAGTTCGCGGTTGCCTACGTCGCCTTCGCGCTGCGGCGTCCGGCTCTGTTCCGCGTGATGTTCGGCAAGCCGTGCGATGATGCGGACGACGAGCGGGTCAAGGCGGCCGACGCCCTGCACGAGCTGCTGGCCGACGCGCTCGACCAGGTCTTTCCCGAGGCGGACGCCTCGTCCCTGGCGTCGGCCGGCTGGGGGCTCGCCCATGGGCTGGCCTGCCTGTATCTCGACGGCAAGCTGCACGCGGCGTCGGGCGAGGAGGTCGCCGAGCGGGTGCGCAGTGCCTTCCTCGCGATCGCTTCGGTCAGCTCCTGACGCAAGTCGCGCACCAGCAGTGCACCGCACATGAAGCGTTGTTGACACTGCTTACATGCCGTGCAATCCTCGGTGTTGGCACCGCTTACATCAGAGGAGAGAGTCGATGGCATCGACCGGCAAGCTGACCGACCGGACCGTAGGGGTCGATCTCGGAGGGCGTCTCGTCGCCGTCCCTGAAGGCGGTCTCTACGACCGGTTTCGGATGAACACCGATCTCGACGAGGTCGCGCAGGATCCGAGGGTCAGTAGTGTCGACTTCTTCCGCCGGATGCCGAAGACCCGCGTGGACTCGCGCATCGGGCCCACGCTGACGCCGAACTTCTACTACCGCATCTCCACGGCCCGGCTCACGATGCTCGCGCCGTCGAAGGCGATCCGGACTCGCCTGCCCAAAGAGCTCGATCCGCTCGAGATCGTTCCGGGGCTCGGGATCGTCTCGGTGATGGCCTTCCGGTACGACGTGTGCGATATCGACTTCTACACCGAGGCCGCTGTCGGCATCGCCGTCAAGCCGGCGCGGCACGGCGGCGGGCTGGGTCTGCTCGACCTGGTCACCGGTCTCAAGAACGACTCCCTGCACTCCTACGTGCTCGCGCTTCCGGTCAACACCGAGATCGCGCAGGTGCGCGGCCACGACGGCTACGGCTTCCCCAAATGGGTCACCCAGCTCGACGTCGACATCGACACCGAGCGCACCTCCGCCCGGGTCGCCAACGACCAGGGCGGCCTCGACCTCGCCCTCTCGGCCCCGACTCCGAAGCAAACCGCCCGGCCCACCGGCACACACGTCTCGACCCTGACCTCCTACACCACGATCGACGAGGCCTGGCACTCCACGACCAGCCAGATCAACACGCTCGCCTCGGGCACCACGCGATTCCCCCGCGGCCTCGACCTCCAGCTCGGCGAGGGCCGGATGAGCGAGAGCTTGCGCTCGCTGAAACCGATCCGGACGATCCAGCTCGACGTCACCACCGAAGGCCAGCTGGCACTGCACATGCCAGTGCCCACCTCCGTCCAGGATCGGAGTTGAGGACGAGATGACCACCACGAATCCCGGCCACGTCGCCACCGTCCTTCCGGCCTCGCTGACGCCGGCCCAGGTCGAGCGCCTGGCCGCCATGGTCGTGCTTGCCGACGCCGACATCGAGAAGGCCGCCGCCGGTGCGGTCGCCGCCTGCTTCCCCTCGGCCGGGCAGCTGTGCGTATCCACCGAGCGGCTCTACGTCGCCGACGAGATCCACGACGCCTTCGTGGCCGCGTTCGTCGAGCGCACCCAAGCCATGCGCCTGGGTGTTGCCTACGACTTCTCGGTGGACATGGGCTCGCTGACCACCGGCTCGCAGCTCGAGACGGTCAGCTCGCACGTCGACGACGCGGTGTCGAAAGGCGCGACGGTGCTGGCCGGCGGCAGCGCCCGGCCCGACCTCGGGCCACTGTTCTATGAGCCGACCATTCTGGCCGACGTGACACCGGAGATGACACTGTTCGAGCACGAGACGTTCGGGCCGGTGGTCTCGATCTACCGCTACCGGTCGGTCGACGAGGCGGTGGCGATGGCCAACGCCACCCCGTACGGCCTCAACGCGAGCGTCTGGGGCCGCAACGGCGCCGAGGCCCGCAAGGTCGCGCGACGGCTGCACGCCGGCACGGTCAACGTCAACGAAGCGTTCGCCGCCGCCTGGGGCAGCATCGACGCCCCCATGGGCGGTATGGGCGACTCGGGCGTAGGTCGCCGTCACGGCGCGGACGGGCTGCTCAAATACACCGAAGCCCAGACCATCGCCCACCAGCGACTCCGGGGCTTCACTCCGCCCCGTGGCGTCGAGCACGAGCAGTGGGCGCGGATCCTGACCCGGGCGTTCAAGACGCTGCGGGCACTGGGCGTCCGATGACTGCGAGACACGACGGCCTATCACCTCGCCATCCGCCCCCGCAGGAAGGAAGATCAGCCAATGACCAAGCGTGTCCTTCACGTCGTCACCAACGTCGGCCACTACGACGACCCGTCCCACGCAACGGGGCTATGGCTCTCCGAACTCACGCACGCCTGGCACGTGTTCGACAAGGCGGGCTTCGAGCAGACCCTGGTCAGCCCGGCAGGCGGCCCCACTCCACTCGAGCCGCGGGCGCTGAAGTTCCCCAACTACGACAAGACCGCCAAGGCCTGGCGCGCCGACCCCGCGAAGATGGAGCTACTCGCCACCACGAAGAGCCCCGAGGAGATCGACTCCGCCGACTTCGACGCCATCTACTTCACCGGCGGCCACGCCGTGATGTACGACTTCCCCGACTCCGAAGGCCTGCAGCGCATCACCCGCGAGATCTACGAGCGCGGCGGCGTCGTGTCCTCGGTCTGCCACGGCTACTGCGGGCTGCTCAACACCCAGCTCTCCGACGGCTCATACCTCATCGCGGGCAAGCACATGACCGGCTTCGCCTGGCAGGAAGAGGTACTCGCCCGCGCCGACAAGCTGGTGCCCTACAACGCCGAGGAGCGCGCGAAGCAGCGCGGCGCACTCTACGAGAAGGCGAAGCTTCCGTTCGTGTCCTACACCGCCATCGACGGCAACCTCGTCACCGGCCAGAACCCGGGCTCGGCCAAGGCCACGGCGCGAAAAGTCGTCGAAGCCCTCGCGGGCAACACACCGCAGGCTCGCTCCTGAGACACGTTCGTTCCGTGGAACACTGCGGTCAAGACGGGCATCTCGTTGTGTCTTGGGTCAAGACCTTGACAGCACCTGGCTGGTCACATGGTTCATGCCACGGCCGGGGAGTCACCTGAAACGCTCGGTAACGGCGCATACCGCGCTGACTTGGTCGGTCAGCGCGGTCATTCACGATCGTGGTCGGATCTCGATGCGCGGCATTCCAAGTTCTGTGGCAGCGGTGGCCCTGGACAAGTACGCACGGCCGAGGATGATCTACACATCACGTGCGTCGAGGTTCGGATCGCGCACCATGGGCAGCGCGCACGTATGTCGAGCGTCGACCAGTTCGTCCCGAGTACCGCATTGGCTCGGGTGAGGACCTTGCGCAGCGCCTCGTAGGTCATCGGTTGGCGATGCAGGCCAGCGCCGGGTCCGCGTCGCCGAAGTGTCTGCTACAGAGGCTGATTCGTAGTCACGGGTTGGCCGAGCCCGGCGAGATAGGGCGGCAGCCACACGAACGCTTCCGCACTGGCGGGCATGAACAGTTGGTCCAGGTGACCCGCAATGGCACTCGTACGAGCCGGTGGCTTGACATGCTCGACGCCCTACCGCTGGAGCGTGCTTTGCTTGCCGCGTTCGCTGAACTCGTGCGGGCGAACAGCGGCGGACCGGTCGCCGATATCGGATGTGGCCCCGGTCAGGTCACCGCGCACCTGCATGCACTCGGATCGAGTGTGTTCGGCATCGACCTTTGCTCCGCGATGGTCGCCTTGGCCCGGCAGGCGTATCCGGATCTGCGGTTCGAGCAGGGATCGATGACCGCTCTGGATCTCCCCGATGCAGGGCTCGGCGGCATCCTCGCTTTCTATTCGACCATCCACATCCAACCGGAGCAGTTGCCGCTGGTGTTCGCCGAGTTCGAGAGAGTGCTGGCTCCAGGTGGCTACCTGTTGCTCGAGTTCTTCGCCGGTGCCGATTCACAACCGCAAGAGTTCGACCACAAGGTCGTGCCGGCCTATCGATGGTCGCCCGACAGTCTCGCGGAACTGCTGGCCTCGGCCGGGTTCGTCGAGGTCGATCTGCGCTACGGCGTTCGCCTCTATCGGCCCCTCGACGTGGAACAGACCCGCCGCTATATCGATGGGCTACGGAGCGCGCCGATCACTGCTGTCACGGATTGAACATGACCCAATCGAACGCCGATGCGCACTCTCACGCAACAGCGATGCGGAGCTCTGACCGTCAGGGCTCCGCATCGCTGTTGCCATCAGTCGCGCCGCTTGGGTGGGCGTCGGCGCAGAACCGGACTGAGCGCGCTCGGCGGTTCGGGTAGCTCTCGTGCCCACGGACCCATGTCCAGGGCTGGCTGTGCGGGCTTCTCCGGGAGTTCTGCCTGGTCGAGATTCACCACGCCCACCAGTTCAGGCGCAGATTCCTCGACAACGGCATCGACAACCTCATCGGTGTGGTTACGACTGGCGGCGTGGCTGTGCTTATCATCGGTCGGGTCACCGCCGAACAGCCGGCCCGGGACACGCCGCACGATCCGGGTCATCACCGGCCCCTTTCGGGCCAGCCGGGATTCCACCGCCACGCGCGCGTTCTCGGCTTCGTCACGGTTGCCGTGCAGCGAGACGTGCAGGATCTCGCCGAACTCGCCCGCGGCGACCAACACGCACTGCGTGCTTGGGTCTTCGGCGCGGGCCAGGCCGGCGCGAAGGGCGAGCGCACCATCCGGGGTGCAACCGAGCCGGTCGGCGATATCGGCATAGGAAGAGCTCAGCCCGAGCTCTACGATGCGGTCGGCGATATCGGCCTCGCTCACCCGAAGCGCCGACGACAACGCGCTCATACCCGCGCTGTGCGTCTGTCCGCGGCGCAGCCAGCCCCACCGTCCTGGTGCCGGGGCGGCAGACCAGACCGCGCGCACGTAGTCGTCGGCGGTCTCGTCCCAGTAGGGCAGCTCCGCCTCGGCGTGTTTGCGGCGCGCCACACTTTCCCAGTCGTAGTCCGGCTCGATCGCGATCCGGTCCTCGAGCCGCTGATACGGCCGGCGCCGGCGTGGCCCGCGCACACCGTCATTCCTCTCGATGAGGTAATCGGCGCGGCTCCGCACCGCCGATACAGTGCGCCCCACTGCCTTCGCGATCTCTTCCCACGTGTCCCCGCGCTGCAAGCCCGCGATGATGTTCCGGTACTCGTACGCGGTCCACCGCGCTCCGTGCATCGGCCACAGCAATCCATTGTCGATGTCCACCCTGGCGCCCTCCCGCCTCGATCACTCAACACCTTCAACCAGGATAGGAAGCGACCCCGACAAGCGGGTACGGTTCAGATCCACGGCGACACAAAAACTTTCGGGATCGACACGTGGATACGGGCCGAGGCTAGGCCGCGACGTCGAACAGTGTCAGCGTCTCCGGGGCTGCCAGAGCGCGCTGCTCGGCGCGTTCCCGCGCAGCACAGGTCGGGCCGGTGCCCTGGGCGATCGACCCAGGTGAGAGCAGCCATCCCCGGCAGCGACGGCAGTGCACCACGAGCTTCACCACGGGCGGTTCAGTGGTGTCGGCCATCTTTCTCCTCCGAGCCAGATCCAGCTACGCCGTGAGGATCGCACGCCCCTCCGGCACATCGGCCTGCCAGCTCGGAATTGGTGCCAACCGCCATGGTCTGCCTCCGCCGAGGCTCCTGGGTTCCGGTCGTAGTCGCTCGACGTCTACTCGCTTCGGGGTTGTCCTTCAGCAGCCAATTGCGTGGCGAGGGTATTGAAGGCAGCTACATACGTGTTCGCATCACGCAGTGCGGTTTTGTCCGGTTTCACCGTGTAGGATTCGACCGCGCCGTTCCCGAACTGGATGCTGAGAGCCGCGACCCCCTTGTTCTTACGCCCCATCAGGGCGGCGCTGCCGCCCAGTGTTGCCACTCCACCAGCGAGGCGGGTCGCAGTCCACGCCTTGTGCGCGCCGGCATCGAAGAGTTCTGCGGTACCGGCCCGAACAGGGCCACATCTCGTCACTCCCTGGCGGGAACTGGGCCACGGATGCAGCAGAGCCGCAAGATTGAGCGTCTTCTCCGCTGGGTGAGTAGCCCGCCACTGCTTCAGCATGGCTTTCTCGTCTTGCCTTGCAGCACGATGGTCGGCCCGAGCAGACGTCTTATCCGAGTTCCGATGAAACCTGTCCCTCTCCTCTACAGGTGAGTGGCCACACAAGGCGCCCCAGGGACTGAAGACCGCCAGAAGTCCAGATTACTCCGAAAATCGCTCCCACCTGCGGATACATTGACTCCTGCCTCCCGGGCCCATTGCACAACGCCTCACCGCCGAAGGTATCCCCTGCCCGTCGGCCCATGACCGCCGCCGCAACCCCCACCGCTCCGGCATCGCCTGGTCCAAAGGCGCCGTCCGCACCATCCTGACCAACCCCCGCTACACCGGCTACGCAGTGTGGAACAAACAGCACAAACACGAATCCTTGATCAATGTCGACGACGTCGCACTAGGCCACCAGACCCGCCTGACCTGGAACCAAAAGACGGACTGGGTCTATTCCGACCACCCCGCACCAATCAGCAAAGCCGGCCTCGACAACGTCGCACTGCGCCTAGTGTCTCGTGGACCGAAATCCGGAGGGGCGCGTCATCACCCGCACCAAGCACACCTACTGCTACACCGGGTTGCTGTTCCACGAAGCCTGCGGCAGGCGAATGCAAGGAAGCTGAAACCACGACTGCGCCCACTTCCGCTGCCGCTATCCCTCCGAATACGCCCTCGCCAACGACCTCGACCATCCGCCATCGGTCTACCTGCGAGAAGACCAGCTGACCGAACCCCTCGACACCTGGCTGGCCGAGGTCTTCCACCCCGGCCACATCGAACACTTACTCACCATGCTCCAACAGGTGCAACCCGACACCACCCCCGCTTTGGACACCGCCCGAGGCTCGCTCCGCGAGCTCGACCAAAAACTGAGCAAATTCCGCGCCGCACTCGAGGCCGGAGCCGACCCGGCCGTCGTCGCAACCTGGACCAAGGAAGTACAAAGCCAACGAGAACTTGTTACCGCGCAGATCGCAGTGCTCGTAGCGCCTCGAGGCCCAGAACGTCAGCTCAGCAAGTAGGAGATCGAACGATTGGTCGAAGCCTTCGACGGCCTTACTCCGATACTCCGGACCGCAGAACCAGGAGATAGGCAGGAGACTTACCGCCGGCTCGGCTTGAAACTCACCTTCAACCACACCACACAAACGGGTCCGGGTGGCGTTTCACGCCTCGATGGCGAGGCGCCGAATCCTGCCACCGTCGAGCTCGAACCGGTAGTGCACGGTGGCGGTGCCGCCGGGGAAATTGCCGTCCAGGCGGATGAGTACGGTCGGGTGCCGGCTGTCGGTGCTGCGCTGCCCGATCCGGGTGGCGGTGTAGCTCCACTCGGTGGAAGAGTTCCGGAGCCATGCGGTGATGGCGGCGATGCCCTCGTAGGTATTGCCGTCGTCGAGCACGGTGGCGTCGGGCGTGAAAAGTGCGGCGGCGTCGGCCGTGCAGTGCTCGTCGTGGGCGTCGAGGTAGGTGACGACCGCCTTGGCCAGTAGGCCGCCGTTGTAGGCGTCGAATTTCTCGCTCATCGTATCTCCTGCCGTGCCGGGGGTGTCGTTCATGTGGTCGGGGTCAGATCGTGCGGATGGTGCCGCCGTCGACCACGATGTCGGCGCCGAGAATTCCGGAGCCCCGATCGGAGACGAGGAAGGCGACCGTATCGGCGATCTCGTCCGGGGTGGCGAATCGGCCGAGCGGAACGCCGCCGAGCCCGTCGAGCAGGGAATCCCGCGCGGCCTCGGTATCCCCGTCGAATCGGTCCGCGAGACGCCGGACGAGCGCGTCGGCGGCCTCGGTCTGGATACCGCCGGGCGAGACGGTGTTCACGCGGATCCCGTGCGGCGCGAGCTGGTTCGCCAACCCCTTGCTGTACGCGCGCAGTGCGGCTTTCGCGGCGGCATAGGCGAGCGTGCTGTCCCATAGGGGCATTCGTGCCTGGATCGAGGAGATGTGCACGATCGCGCCGTGACCGGCCTCGATCATCGCGGGCACGAGCGCGCGGTCCAAACGTACCGCGGCGAGCAGGTTGAGGTTCAGCTCGCGTGCCCATTCCGCGTCGTCGAGTGCAGCGAACCCGCCCGCCGGTGCGCCGGAGCCGCCGGCGACGTGCACGAGGATGTCCGGGGTTCGGTCGGCGAGCACTGCTTCAGCGATTTCGCCGGCCGCGCGGGCATCGGTCAGGTCGGCCGTGACCAGGTTCAGGTCCGGGTGCGCCGGTTCGCCGGGGTGGCGGGCAATCACTGTGACGTCGGCGCCCGCCGCCCGGAGTCGCTCCGCGATCGCGGCCCCGGCACCGCGGGTGCCGCCGGTGACCACGGCTCGTTTCCGGGTCGTCCTGCTCACTTCGCTTTCGCGAGTAAATTCTAAATTGAAAGTAACCATGGATGCTAGATTAGCAGTAACTGGTGACAGTCATGAGCTCCGGACGGAAGGAGGTGCCGATGCCCGCACGTATCCGGATCGAGGACCGGGAATGCCCCCTGTCGACGGCAGTGTCCTACGTCGGCGAGTGGTGGACGATCCTGATCCTGCACGACTGTTTCGACGGCTACACCCGCTTCGACCAGTACCTGGAGAACATCGGCCTGTCGTCCAGCATGCTCACAACGCGTCTGAAAACCCTCGTCGACCGGGGCATACTCGCCAAGCGTGCATATCAGGAGCGCCCGGTGCGCTATGAATACGTGCTGACCGATTTCGGCCGGTCTCTGCGCCCGGTCCTCGTCGCGCTGGCGGCCTGGCGCAATGCGCAACTCGCCCCCGAGGAGCGGGCGATGATTCTCGTGGACTCCGAGACCGGGCGCGAGGTCGAACCGGTGGTCATCGAACCGGTGTCGGGTGCTTCGGTAGCGGATCCGCGGTTCGTCTTCGCGGCAGGCCCCGCGGCCGGACCGGAAATGCGGGAAAGATACCGCGACAGATCCGCAGAGCCGGCGACCGAGGGTGTACCGGGCGACGGCCGAGAGGGCGCCGAGACTGCGGCTGAGCGGCTTCTCGGACAAGGGCCGGGCTACGCCTCGGCCGGTTGACTCCACATCGTATTTCGCTGCCGGGAGGTCAAGATCGGAGAGAGCGGTACGCGCCGTGGTCACGTGGAAGTCAGACCCCGGTATGGCTTAGTCGAGGAAGCGGCGGGCGGTTACGGCTACGGCCCGGCGTCGAGCGGCCTCACGGTGTGCCTGGACCTGTTGAACTGAGAGCCACGTTCGCCCGCGACCGCATCGGCCGGCGCCGCACTCACACGGGAGTCACCCGTGGAAAGACCGTGGGCGTCGCGGACCGGTGGCCGACCAGCGTTCGAGATATCCCCGCGGCTCGGTCAGCTCTCCGGCCGCAGGAAATCGAGGAGCGCGGTATTCACTTCGCTCGGCCGCTCCTGCTGCACCCAGTGCCCAGCGCCATCGATCATGACTTCGCGGTACGGGCCGGCGACTATCTCGGTGATCCGATGCCGAGGCGTGTTGCGTAGGGCGAAGTCGGCGGTCCCGGCGAGAAACAGGGTGGGCACCCGAATGGTCGAGGTGGGGGCGTTGGCGAGGAGGTGCCAGTTGCGGTCGATATTGCGGTACCAGTTGAGGCCACCGGTGAATCCCGTGCGTGTGAATTCGGCTATGTAATAGTCGATTTCGTCGTCGGTGATCCAGTCCGGGGTTCGGTCGGGTTCGGGGAGCCGTTCGATGAATCCCTGCGGGCCGGGCGCCGAGAGGCGGCGGGTGGTCGCCTGGTCGCGGGGGTCGTCGCCGTCGCGTAGGCCGCTGAGCATGCGGCGGATGGCGGTGGCGGGGTCGCTGCCGAGTTCGGTATCGGCCGGTCCGACCTGCTGGAAGTAGAGCATGTAGAAGAAGCTCTCGCCGAAGCGTCGTGCCAGGATCTGCATCGGCGGTGCGGGCGGCCTCGGAGTAGGAGGCACGCTCAATACCGCGAGGGCCGAGGTGCGATCCGTATGTAGGAGGGCGAAGCCGGCGGCGACGGTCGCGCCCCAGTCGTGGCCGATGATCACCGCCTTTTCCACACCGACATCGTCCAGCAGGCCGGTGAGGTCTGCGGTGAGGTGGGCGATGTCGTAGGCCTCGACCCGTTCGGGTCGGCTCGAACCGCCGTATCCGCGCTGGTCGGGGGCGAGGACGTGATAGCCGGCCGCGGCGAGTTCGGGAATCTGGTGCCGCCAGGAGTACGCGAGCTCCGGAAATCCGTGGGCCAACAGGATGACCGGCGCCCCGGGATCCCCGGCCTCGGTCAACCTCAGCGCCACACCGTTGGTGTGGACCAGGCGTTGATGACTGCGATACACCCACTCAATCAACCACAGCCGGACGGCCGATGTCGCCAACCCGCGCGACCGTCGGCTCCGGACCCGTCCGGGGCGGCGGGCGGGTCGCGTCCGCGTGGACACCGCTTTCGGAAAACGGCCCGTGCACGCTCCGGAGACAGGGCGGCGACGCCGGCGGGATATCTCCGCGCAGCCGTGGGGGCCCGGCCGGCCCCCTGCACAACCGACAACCCGTCCGCGAAATCACTCGCCCGCGGGCGCACACGGCGAGCGCATCTCATCGCGTGGCTCGGCGAAGACGAGTCCGTATCCGGCGCCGGTTCTCAGCAATCCCGAACCATCCAGATGAAGAACCGGCACCGGAGAATCCAGTAGCGGCCGGGACTCCGATTCGATGCGGTACCGAATCTCCTCGGGCGGTGGAATCTTTTGCGCCACGAACTCGTGGTCCTCTTCCGTGAACGCCGCGTACGGTTCGACCCGGACCGTATTCGGCCGAGTTCGCGACCAGCGGAACAGAACCCAGTCGGAGAGAAACGGCCGCGCGTACTCCACCGACCCGACTCCGTCGGGAAAGAAGATCAGGAACTCGTCTTCCATCGACGAGTAGTACCCGGTCTCCACGCTCCACTCGCCGACCAGATCACTTCGAGACATGGAGACATTCGACCACTCGTGACCGAAGCGGACCAGCCGTGGCTGTCAGGGACCGGCTCGGTAACGGCTCTTCTCTGGTCAAGCCCCCCGGCCAGCAGAGAGGTACCAACTTGTTGAATTGGAGCCGGAGTTCGTGGTCTGCAGCGCCCGAAGTTGGTTTGCCCTCCTCGTTGAAACCCGTTCGTTCGTAGTTCTTCCTGGAGGTTGTCGTGCCGAAAGCCACTCCTCCGATCAGGTCGTGATCGCTGTCGACCCGCACAAAGCTGGACGGCAGTCGCTGTCGATCGACAGTGCCGGCCGCTCGGCTTATTGCGTGTCGAGGTCAACCGCACCGATTATCGGCACATGCACTCAGGCCGCCAACCGGCTGCATCGCCTGCTGGTCCAATTGGTACCCGCGGTCGATGCCCCGCAGGAATGGGTCGAGTTCCGGTAGCTCTGCGGCGCGGCGCTGGTCATCCAGTCGTCGAGGTCGCGCCGGCGGTGGTCGGTGACGATTCGGGCGAACCTGCTCACCGGCCCCGCGGGCACCGTCAGGTCCGGGCAGGCCGCGACGTTGCCGACACTACCGAATCTGGCTGCATACCAGTCCGATCGGTCAGTGATTCACCGAACGTTGTGGATCGGTGGGACTGATTCGGGCACTGCTTCGGAACCATAGGTCGACGGAAGGATGCAGCGTGAACTCAGATGGGTATGGGGTCCTGTTCCCCAGGTGAACAGGCGGTCCCTGGTGCTTCATCACGAAGCTGGGCAACCGGATCGGTTTCGAGCCGTCCGGCCGCGGGGCCACCACTTCTTCCGCTTTTGCGCGGAAGGGCCGGTAGCTGTCCGGGGTCAGTGGGTGGCCAGCCGGACCGGCATGCGTTTGATGCCGTGGATGAGTGCGCTGTGCCCGTATTCAGGTTCACCGAGTTCGACCGGCGGAACCTTGGTGATCAGCTCCCGGAACAGATGCTTCAATTCCATGCGGGCCAGCCAGGCGCCGAGGCAGTGGTGGGGGCCGCCGCCACCGAATCCAGCGTGGTGGTTAGGGTCGCGGGTGACGTCGAACGCGTGCGGATTGTCGAACGCCGACTCGTCGCGGTTGGCGGAACTGTAGAACATCACGACCTTCTCACCTGCCGCGATCGGAGTTCCGGCAACCTCGGTGTCGCGGGTCGCCCGGCGAGCGAAGTGCACCACGACGCTGCCCCAGCGGATGAATTCCTCGATCGCGGTGTTCATACGTCCGTCGAGATCCTCGCGCAGCCAGTCCATTTGGGCCGGATGCTCCACGAGTGCTTTGAAGGCATGGGAGGTGGTTTGCTTGGTGGTGTCGTTGCCGGCGGCGGAGATCAGGACCATGAAGGCGCCGATATCCTCGTCGCTGAGGCGGTGCCCGTCGAATTCGGCGGCGATCATCGCGGTCATGAGGTCGTTGTGTGGTTCCGCACGGCGCTGCCGGGCCAAGTCGGCGCCTGCGGAGTGGAGGATGCCGATCTGCCTGTAGAAGAACTCGGCGCGCTCCTCGAGGCTGGTGTATTCGAGGTCGGTGGTGCCGAACAGGGCTTCGGTGGCGAACGCGACCGCCTCGCGGTCGGCCTCGGGTATGCCGATCATCTGCGAAATCGTTTGCATGGGCAGTTTCCGGGATACCGCGTCGACGAAATCGAGGGTTTCGCCGGTCCGCAGATCGGCGACGAAATCGTCGACGATCCGGGCGGCATTGGCGCGGACCTGCTCTTCCACCCGCTGGATCTGGCGCGGAGTGAACGCCGAGCTGATCAATTTCCGGTAACGGGCGTGCCGGGGCGCGTCCAGGGCGATGAAGAATTTGGTGCTGTATTCGACATCGGGCGGCATATACCCCAGGGTCGTGCCGTCTTCCGAGGAGAAGATCTCCGGGTTCCGGCTGACCTGCACGATATCCCGGTACCGGGTGACAGCCCAGAAACCGGGATCGGGATCGGCGAAGATCAGGGAATCCGGCGGGGCATGCCAGGTGAGGCCCTCGGCCGCGCGCAACCGGGCGAACGCCGCCTCCCGGCCGTCGAAATCCTTCTCCCAGAACTCGTAACTGGAGATATCGACCTCATGATGGGGCCGTGGGGACGCCGCGCTGTCTGTCAGTGTCATGACCGCCTCCGAACCGAGTGTGCCCTCCCCATGGTGGCACTCCCGCGCCTCGGGGGCACGAAATCGACCTGGATACCGAACCCGGGCCGGCGGTGCATGGTCGGGTTCGGCGATTTCTGACGATCGAGCCGCGGCGGCGAGGTCGGCGCGGCCGACGTTCGGCCCGACACCGGTACGGTTCCCGTTCACCACCGCTGTGGCGGAGTGTTGCGGGGACGCGAATCAAGGACGCCGGCGCGCACCGCCTGGCTGCTCAGGGTAAGAAGGCGGGCAGCACGTAGTCGGCGAGCGTGGTGCGGTGGGCGGGATCGGCCGGGTTGTGGAAGTCGAGACGTCCTACCAGGATCAATTTCACCAGCCCCAGCCATTCGCAGGCTTTCTCGTTGTCGATACCGGGTCGTAGTTCGCCGCGTTCGCGGGCCCGATCGAAAGGGGCTGCTGCACGATCGGGTGATAGTGGTTATGCAGCCTGGCCGGCTGCTGCTGGGGTCATGATCGCTTCGTATTCGACCGGGGTCAACCCGCCCGGTCGGGCTTGCCGGCGGCGCCGGTGATAGGTGCTTTCGATCCAGGTCACGATCGCGATCCGTAACTGTTCGCGGTGTCCCACCGTTGCCGGTCCAAAACATTGCGCTGCAATAGGCTGAAGAAGCTTTCCTTCGCCGCGTTGTGCCCGGCCGCACCGACCGGTCCCATGGACCCGACCATGCCGAAACGGTTGAGCGCGTGAACGAATCGTCTGGATCGAAATTGCGACCCGCGGTCGGTATGCAGGATGCAGCCGGCCACGTCACCGCGTCGGGCGACAGCGTTGTTCAACGCGGTGACCGCGAGCCTCGACTTCATGGTTCTCCTACTCGAGCAGCCAGTTGCGGCGCCGCAGTTCCCGCAGCTGATCGGACTCGGTACGGCTGTTCCGGGCTTGGTATCAGCTCGGATACCACTGAACCTCGATCACCGAGACCCCGCGGTCGACCTCGGCATAGTGACCGGCGAATCCCGCCGGGGAAGAATCGACAACCTGTTCGGATTCGGCGGCCACAATGTCGCACTCGCCTTCGGGCGCCACCGAGTAATCCTACCGAGGAGGGGCGCACAGGAGACCGCTGAGAGCAGTCGAATCGGAAGCGGGTATCTCACCCGGGTATCTCGCCACGCCATCGGTGTCGAGAAGTCGGCAACCTGAGTTCCTGTCGCCCCGCTGTTCGACAGCCTCACCCAACGTGAGCCTGAGCAATCCGATTCCGCAGAATGAGCCCGTCTGATCGGGGTGCCCGATTCGAGTTCCCGAATCCTCTTCGGGCAATACGGTCTCCGGGACCGTGGGAGACGGGCACAAGGGGGTTCGGTCTGTGGTGCACGTGATCGGGACGTCGCCTGCCCACGAACCGAATCGGTCACGGCGCGCAAGGGGTGCGGAACGCTTGCTCCGCAATACCGCCGCCCCTCGTGCGTTCGGCCGGTCAGGCATCCAGGTCGGTGGCCACCAGTTTCGCTACCAGGTCCAGGGACTGCTGGTCGTCGCTGGTGACCACGACCTCGGTGCCGTGGGTAGCGCCGAGGGTCATGATCATCAAGGCGGATCCGGCGTCGACCGGGTCGCCGCCGACCAGGGACAGGGTGACCGTGGTCCCGGCGCCGGAGACCGCCTCGGCGATGATATTGGCGGGGCGGGCGTGCAGGCCGATGGCGGAGGCGACGGTGACGGTGGTACTGGCCATGACAGCTTTTCTCCTCGAGATGTAGTGGATTACGTCAGTTCAGTGGTGGGGACGGCGGCCGGGGCGCTGCGCGGCTCGATCAGCTCCTTCGCCGCGATCACACAGAGCGCTGCGACGACCGTGCCGGCGGCGAGGGCGGCAAGGAACCAGGCTATGTGGCCCACGGCGAAGAAGACGAAGATCCCGCCGTGCGGTGCGCTCAGGGTGGTCTCGGTGGCCATGATCAGGGCACCGGTCACCGCGCCGCCGGCCATCATGGACGGTATGACCCGGAGCGGGTCGGCGGCAGCGAAGGGGATCGCGCCTTCGGAGATGAAAGAGGCACCGAGGAGCCAAGCGGCCTTACCGTTTTCGCGCTGGGCAGCAGTGAACAGATGCGGGCGGACCGCGGTGGACAGCGCCATCGCCAGCGGCGGCACCATACCGGCGGCCATCACGGCGGCCATGATCCGCAGTGAGGCGGGGTCGGTGACGGATAATCCGGCAACAGCGAAGGCGTACGCTGCCTTGTTGACCGGTCCGCCGAGGTCGAAGCACATCATCAGCCCGAGGATGGCCCCGAGGGCGAGGACCGAGGTACCCGTGAGGCTGTTGAGCCAATCGGTGAGACCGCTGGTGACCGCGGCAAGCGGCTTGCCGAGAATGATGAACATCAGCGCACCGACGAGCAGCGAGGCGAACAGCGGGATCACCACCACCGGCATCAGCCCGCGGGCCCAGTGTGGGACAGGGAGTTTCGCTACCCAGAGGGCGGCGAATCCGGCGACCAGTCCGCCGACGAGGCCGCCGAGGAAGCCGGCGCCGACGAACACAGCCACGGCTCCGGCGGTGAACCCCGGTGCGAGACCGGGCCGGTCAGCGATCGCGAAGGCGATGTATCCGGCCAGCGCCGGTACCAGGAAGCCGAATGCGAGCGTGCCCAGCTGGTACAACACCGCACCCAGGTAGGTGGTGAGTCCACCGGCGGGGAGAGCGGTGAGGGAGTTGTCCAGCACGATGTTCTGGGCGTTATCGGCGATCTCGTAGCCGGCGAGCAGGAACCCGAGCGCGATGAGCAACCCCCCGGCCGCCACGAACGGGATCATGTAGCTGACGCCGGTGAGCAGAATCTGTCGCAGCCGAGTGCCCCAGCCGAGTGCGGGCGGGGCCGGGTCTGCCGTTGGGCGGGTGGATCCCGAGACGGTCCCCGCCATCGGGTTGCGGGCTGCGCGCAGAGCTTCATCGACCATGGTGTCGGGTTCGTTGATGGCCCGTTTGACACCGGACTCGATCACCGGCTTTCCGGCGAACCGTTCCCTGCCGCGGACACCGACGTCGGTGGCGAAAATGACGGCGTGTGCGGCGGCGATGGTTTCGGCGCTCAGCGGGGTGCCGCCGCTGGATCCCTGGGTTTCCACCCGGACTGTCACTCCGGCTCGCTCACCCGCGGCGACCAGTGCGTCGGCGGCCATGTAGGTGTGGGCGATTCCGGTCGGGCAGGCGGTGACCGCGACGATCGTCCGTTGCGGTGATGCCTCGTCGCTCAGGGCCGATTCCTTTGAAACAGGCTGGGATTCGGCACGTCCGGCAGGCCGGTCGGACGGTGCCGGGGCGGGCTCCGGCGCCGGGATGTCCGGGCCCGTTGCGGGCTGCCCGCCGATCACCTCCCCGACCAGTGCGATCACCTCGTCAGGGCCGGCGGCAGTACGCAGCGCGGCGACGAACTCCGGCCGGACCAGTGCGCGGGCAAGGCTGGAGAGCAGTTTCATATGCTCGGTACCCGCGCCCTCGGGTGCGGCGATGAGGAAGACGAGGTCGGCGGGCCCGTCCGGGGCTCCGAAGTCGACCTTCGGGTCGAGGCGGGCGAAGGCCAGCGCGGCGCTGGTGACCGTCTTGTCCCGGCAGTGCGGGATCGCGATACCGCCCGGTAATCCGGTGGCCGATTGGCTTTCCCGCTCCAGTGCGGCATCCCGCAAGGTGGTGGCGTCGGCGGCGCGACCGCTGTCGGTGAGCCGTTGGGCGAGCGCCGCTATGACTGTTTCCTTGTCGGTGCCGAGACCGGAGTCGAGGCTGACCAGATCGGCGGTGATGACGGGATCGGAGGGAGGGGACGGGTAGGCCATCGCGGTGTCCTTCAGCGACTGTGCAGGGGTACCGGCGTCGTGACGGCCACGGCTCCGGGGTCGGTGTGATGCGGGCCGGGCAATCCGGTGCCGGGCAGGGTGGCGGCGGCGCTGCCGTAGGCGACGGCGCGGCGCAGTCGATCGGCCGGAGCCGCGCCCTCGAGATCGGCGAGCAGATACCCGGCCAGTGCCGCATCACCCGCGCCGACAGTGCTGCGCGGGGTGATGGCCGGTGCCTGCGCGTGCCACGAGCCGTCCCCGGTAACGAGGACGGCTCCCGCGCCGCCGAGTGTCGCGAGCACGGCCTCGGCGCCGCGGGCGACGAGGGAGCGCGCCGCCTGCGCGGCGGCTGCCGGATCCTCCAATTCGACCGGGTCGCCCCCGGTGAGCTGGGCCAGCTCCTCCGAATTCGGTTTGAGCAATTGCGGCATCGCCGATTCCAGATCGGCGGCGAGGGCCAGCAGCGGCGCGTCCGACGTGTCGACCGCGACCTTGGTGCCGCGCAGCATGGCGAGAAGATCCACGTACCACTCGTCGGGAACGCCCGGCGGCAACGACCCGGACAGCACCACCCAGGATGCCGCGCCGGCCAGTCGGCAGACCTGATCCGACAATGCCGCAAGGCCGTCCGCCGACAGCGCCGCGCCCGGCTCGTTGATCTTCGTGGTGGTGCCGTCGAGTTCGGTGAGAGTGATGTTGGTACGCGCCGTACCCGCATACGGCACCGCGTAGTGGTCGATGCCGGCGTCGGTGAGCATCGCCAGCAGCGGATCGCCCGCATTACCGGGGAGCACGGCGACAGTCGCGATATCCGCCGCGGCAACCACCCGGGAGACATTGATGCCCTTCCCGCCGGGATGCGACAGCCCGGCCCGGGCACGATGCACGGCCCCGCGCCGCAGCGATTCCGGCAGGGTGACGGTGTGGTCGATGCTCGGGTTCGCGGTGACGGTGATGATCACGCGATCGCCACCTCGATCCCGCACTCGGTCAGTTCGGCGTGCACCGCGGTCGGCAGTGCGGTATCGGTGACCAGCACGTCGACCTCCTCGATCGCGCCGAAACGCAGCAGATCCTCGCGGCCGACCTTGCTCGCATCGGCCACCACGACCACCCGGTGCGCGGCGGCGATCATCGCACGTTTGACCGCGGCCTCATCAGGGTCGGGGGTGGACAGCCCGTGCCCGATCGTGAGCGCGTTCGTGCCGATGAAGGCCACATCGACACGGAGGTCGCCGAGCGCCCGCAGCGCCTCGGCGCCGACAGCGGCCTGGGTCACCCCGCGCACGCGGCCGCCGATCAGGTGCAGTCGTGCGCCCGCATTCCCGCTGAGGCGGGCCGCGATGGGCACCGAATTCGTCAGCGCCACCAGATCCCGGTCGGTAGGCAGGGCGGCGGCGACCCGAGCGGTCGTGGTCCCGGCATCGAACAGCACGCTGCCGCCGGTGGGGGGCAAATAGTCCAGGGCGGCCTTGGCGATGCGGTCCTTCTCGGCGGCATGCGAATGCTCCCGTTCGCTGGTGCCCAGCTCGATCGTGGTCAATGCGGTGGCCGGGACCGCTCCGCCGTGTACCCGCCGGATCAGACCCATGCGCTCGAGCACGGCGAGGTCGCGCCGCACCGTCTCGGTGGTGACGCCGTACTGCTCGGAAAGCTCGGCGACCGATACGCGCCCGCGATCCGCAGCCAGCACGGCAATGGCCTGCTGGCGCTCCTCTGCGTACATCCGCTCCTCCGCCTGTATGTTGGTTCCTGTTGTTTTATGCCCGTATGTGTTGCTTTGTCAAGAGTTGTGCGTAGTCTGGATCACATCGAGACGACCGCTGCATCACCGTGCACGTCCTCGACACCGGCGTGGAGGAGGAATCGAATGAACCCATCACCGCAGGACACAGCGCTGCAGGCAGCCGGCGCCACCCTGCACGGCACACCCGCGGTACCGGGCGTCGCGGTCGCCTCGACGATCCGGCCGGCTCCGCGGGTGCCCGTCGAAATGCGCTCCGTGGCCATCGCCGAATCCGATCGGGCTGCCGAGCTCGCGCGGTTCCACGCAGCCGCGACCGTGGTGGCCCGTCGCCTGCGCGAGCGCGCCGCCCGCGCGAGCGGTGCCGCGACCGAAGTGCTCGCCGCGAATGCCGCCATGGCCGCCGACCGCGGCTGGCTGGGCGCCGTCGAGAAAGCGATCGCCACCGGTATGCCCGCCGCGGTCGCCGCGGTCGCGGCCACCGACCAGTTCGCCGAGATCTTCAGAGGGCTGGGCGGATTGATGGCCGAGCGGGTTACCGATCTGCGCGATGTCTGCGATCGGGTGGTGGCCGAGCTCGCCGGAGCGCCCGAGCCCGGTATCCCGGCACCGGCACAGCCCTCGATCCTGCTCGCCGCCGATCTCGCCCCGGCCGACACCGCCGGTCTCGATCCGAACATCATCGTCGGCCTGGCCACCTCACTCGGCGGCCCGACCAGCCACACCGCGATCATCGCCCGCCAGCTCGGCATCCCGTGCGTCGTCGCGGTCGATGGACTCGACGAAGTACCGGCGGGCATCGATGTCCTCGTCGACGGTACGACCGGACAGGTGGTGATCGGGCCGGACGCGGAATACGCCGACCGCGCACTGACCACATACCGGGCGCTGGCCGCACGCACCGCGGCCTGGACCGGTCCCGGCGCAACCGCCGACGGCCACCGGATCGAGGTGCTGGCCAATGTCCAGGACGGGGCCGGAGCCCGGGCGACACGCCAGCAGACGCCCGCCGAGGGTGTCGGGCTCTTCCGCACCGAACTGTGCTTCCTGGACCGCGAATCCGAGCCCACCGTCGCCGAACAGGCCGCACTCTATCGGGAAGTGTTCGACGCCTACCCCGGGCAGAAAGTGGTGATCCGCACTCTCGACGCGGGTTCGGACAAACCGCTGCGCTTCGCCGACCACGCCGAGGAAGCCAACCCCGCACTCGGGGTCCGCGGTATCCGCCTGGCCGCCCGTGGCAGCGCCATCCTGGACCGGCAGCTCGACGCGATCGCCGAAGCCGCCGCCGGCCGGGCGTTATGGGTGATGGCACCGATGATTTCCACTGCCGCGGAGGCGAAATCGTTCGCCGGCAAGGTCCGGGAGCGCGGTCTGGTCCCGGGCGTGATGATCGAGGTCCCCGCGGCTGCCCTGCAGGCGGAGCAGATCCTGGAACACGTCGAGTTCCTCTCGATCGGCACCAACGATCTCGCCCAGTACACAATGGCCGCGGACCGCATGTCCGCCGAACTCGCCACACTCACCGACCCCTGGCAGCCGGCGGTTCTGGCCCTGGTCGCCCGCACCGCCGCCGCCGGCCGCGCCGCGGGCAAACCGGTCGGCGTCTGCGGCGAGGCAGCCGCTGATCCGCAGTTGGCCTGTGTGCTCGCCGGATTCGGCGTCTCCTCGTTATCCGTAGCGGCCCCCGCCGTCGCCGCGGTCGGCGCGACACTGGCGAGCGTCACCCTCGACAGCTGCCGCCGCGCCGCCACCGCCGTACTCGCGACCGCCGGCCCCGGCGAGGCACGCGCCGCAGCCGCGGCAGTACTCACGCCGTAACCGTGCAGATCGCCCGGTTCCACTCACGAGAAGCTGAGGCCGGCCAGCCAAAAGAGCGCGCTGCGATCCATGAAGGTGCCTCGCAACACGATCAACCGGATGAACGCCAGGCTGAGGTCGGCAGTCCTGCCGTACCGGTTCATCAAAAGTACACCTGCGAGAACTCGGCCGTCGAAGTCTACGCTGATAGTGGCAGGGACGGCGTCGATCCGCGTCGTCGAGGCGTGCATCTGCATGGGGTCGACCATGTGTATACGCAGAATCGCATCGATCCTGAAAAGACCACGTCGGGACCGACACTCACCTCAGCCACCGGGCTACCGTGCCGCCGTCACCTCACAGCCGCCACCGAAAGCGGGCCGGAGGCGAGTTTTCGGTGTTTCCGGCCTGATTCGCTGACCAGTCGGTCGGCGGGCAGGTGCCGTAATGACGACACTTGATGCCGTGGCGAAGAAGAAGGCCGAGTCTTCGGCCGGGCAGCCGGCGGCGGCGGAGTTGGTCCGGATTGCCGAGGAGCAGGTCGGTCCTTGACCGGGCCCGAGGGGCTGCTCCAGAAGCGCACCAAAACCCGTCCTCGAAACCGCGCTCAACGATGAGACGCCCGCACGGCTGGGGTATGAACCCCACCGGTCGCCCGCCGACCGGTGCTCGGTCAATATGCGTAATGGGACTCCGTCAACACCGTCTTGGACCTGTTCCGGTACGTCCTCTCAGGAACCGGTCAGTGCTGCTGGCGCGGGCCTGAATGTTCGTTGCGATCCGTGCTGTCTCGCGGATCGGTACTGCTTCCCGTGGTGCTTTCGGGATTGTTCTCGAGGCATTCGATGCACGAATCGAGTAGCTCGTGCAACGCGGCAACGCGTTTCGTTCCAAGCTGTTCGTTGAGTGCTGTCTGTGCCTCCTGCCAGGCGCGCCGTCCTTCGGCTCGCTTCGCGTGCCCGGCCTCGGTCGCTTCGACGAGACGGCTGCGCGCATCCTGTCCGACGCCGATATTCAGCCATCCCTGAGTCACGAGCGGCTGCATGTTGCGTGTCAACGTCGACGCATCCATCTGCATACGCTTGGCCAGATCGCTCGGACGAATGGGGCCAAGCCTGACGACGTATGAGAGCAGTGCGTATTGCGTGTTCTTCAACCCTGACCGGGCGATGTAGTGGTCGTAGTGCCGGGTCACCATGCGGGTGAGCTGGCGAAGTTTCAGGTTGGTGCATTCCTGCGCCCCGATGGCGGTCTCCACCTGATAGATTGTATATGCAAATATTGCATATACAAATATGTGCGGGAAGGGTTGCTGATGGAAGTCGATACGGTCGTCGCCCGATGGAGCGCGGAAGAGGAAGCTGTCCGCGCCCGCCTGCGGGCCCCGGATGCGGCGCCGAGGGCGCAGATCTTCGGCCGCACGGGCATGGAAGTTCTCGCTGCGATCTTTGCCGGTGAATTGCCGCCGGCGCCCATCGGCGAGACGCTCGACTTCGTGCCGATCCATATGGAGCCTGGCGTCGCCGTGTTCCAGGGTCGTCCTCAGCGGCGGCACTACAACCCTCTGGGGTCAGTGCACGGCGGCTGGTTCGCCACGTTGCTCGACTCAGCGGTCGGCTGTGCGGTGCACTCCACCTTGCCTGCCGGCAAGGGCTACACCACGCTGGAGCTGAAGGTCAATATGCTGCGCCCGTTGACCGACGCGGTGCCCCTGGTCCGGGCCGAGGGCAAGGTGGTCCATCCCGGACGTCAAGTCGCAACGGCCGAGGGCCGGATCGTCGGTCCGGACGGAAAACTTTACGCGCACGCCACTACGACGTGTCTTGTTTTCGACCATCCTGCAAACACCCCGGGAGTTTTCGAGGGCAAGGCATGACATCGTCAACTACACCCGAGCCGGAGCACCGATCGGCACCTGTGGCGGTGCAGAAGGGATGGCGATGACCCTCTATTACCTGGATGACTTCGTACCGGGACAGCGATTCGCTGGGAACTCCCGCATTCGTATCGAGGCCGACCGCGTCAAGGCGTTTGCCTCCGAGTTCGATCCCCAGCCCTTTCACCTGGACGAAGGCGTGGCGGGCGCCTCGATCTTCCGAGGTCTGGCCGCGAGCGGCTGGCATACCGCAGCCATCACGATGCGGCTGCTTGTGGACAGCGAATTCAAGCCCGTCGGCGGGATCGTCGGCGCAGGCTTCGATGAATTGCGCTGGCCGCTTCCGGTGCGACCCGGCGACGAGTTGCGCGTGGAAAGCGAAGTGCTAGACGTGCGGTCGTCGAAGTCACAGCCGGAGCGGGGACTGGTCAAGCTGCGCACGAACACGCTGAACCAGAGCGAGGAGATCGTCCAGATATCCGTGGGCAATATTGTCGTTCCGCGCCGCCCGGAGTAGGTGCAGGTTGCGGTGCGAAACATTCGTCAATGGAGCGAAGAATGAAATACACGGTATTCGGCAAGACCGGCCTGCGGGTTTCGCAGGTAGCGCTCGGTACGGGCAATTTCGGCACCGGCTGGGGCCACGGCGCCGATCCTGATATCAGCAAGGCGATCTTCAACGCCTATGCCGACGCCGGTGGCAACTTCATCGACACGGCGGACGCCTATCAGTTCGGCCAGTCCGAAGAACTGCTCGGCACCCTGCTGGATGGGCGGCGCGAGAACTTTGTTCTGGCCACGAAGTTCACCAACGGCGCTGTTCCCGATGCCGATCGGCTGGTCACCGGCAACAGCCGCAAGGCGATGGTGGCCTCGGTGGAGGCGAGCCTGAAACGACTCAAAACGGATCGGATCGACATCTACTGGGCGCACCATCCCGACGGTGTCACGCCCATCGAGGAAATCGTTCGTGGCTTCGAAGAGCTGGCGCGCGCGGGCAAAATTCTCTACGCGGGGCTCTCGAATTTCCCCGCCTGGCGTCTCGCCCGCGCGGTCACCCTGGCGGAACTCACTCGCGCAGTACCTATCGCGGCCGCGCAGTTCCAGCACAGCTTGGTTCATCGTGAGCCCGAGGCCGACCTGTTCCCGGCGTCGCATGCACTGGGCCTCGGCGTCGTCACCTGGTCGCCTCTGGGCGGTGGCATGCTGACCGGCAAGTACCGAAAGGGCGAGAAGGGTCGCGCAGAGGGCCTCGGTGGTCGGGTGTTCCAGCCGGAGAACTCGGCGCAGCGCACGCAGATCCTCGACACGGTACTTGCCATCGCCGACGAACTGGACGTCAGCGCAGGTCAAGTCGCTATTGCCTGGGCGGGTACGCATGGCGCGGTTCCGATCATCGGGCCGCGCTCGGTGACTCAGCTCGCCGACAACCTCGGTTCCCTGTCGCTCGAGCTTTCGTCCGAGCAGATCAGCCGCCTCGATTCTGTCAGTGGTCATGTCCCTTCGGCACCGACCAGGACGCCCGTTCCCTGGGGCGCCGACGACCTCACCCGGATCATCGCCTGAGCCCTGGGTGCGCAGCTGTCCGAGAGCGTGGGACCGTTCCTCACTGCGATGCCGAGTATCGCCAGGGCGCGCACCGAACTTCCTCTCGATGTGCTCGGCGATGTTCTTGCGTTGCAATGAAATGTTTATCGGTGCTCCGGCCGGTTTGTGCTGCCGCACGATCTCCGCGGCGTTGGAACCGGGCAGGACTTCTTTCTCCGCAAGATCGCGCGTGACCACGGCGGCGCGTTCACTCATCTCACAAATGCCATCCGCGAAACCACCGTTGCCGCCACTGACCGTTTTCAAGACGGAGAAATTGCTGCTCGCATCGGCTCTCGACGACATGCAGGACATGACCGGCCGGCTCACCGCGCACCTATTGGCGGCGCAGGAGCAGCCCGAGTCGATGTACAAGATCGGTCTGCACAGCGTGCGGTTATCCTCGCGGTCGGCGACCTGCTCGCCGGTTGGCGCCTGCTCACCGGTCACCGCGCTTGCCGCGCTCGCCGGCGTGTCCAGTCACGTCGGCTTGGTCGGAACGGTCAGCACCAGTTTCCCGGTTCCCCATGGATCACGCTGCCCCGACCACTCCAGGTCGGGGGCGGCGTCGTGTCCGGGCACCGGAAGATACTGTGCCGTCGAGAGATACCGCCGGGCGTACGAATGTCACCGGAATCACCCCGGACTGCGCAGCCGGGCCCGGGCGGTTAGCTTTGTCGGGAACCGAAACATTACTTTGGGATCGGCCGGATCCCACCCGATGGAGGAAAAACCTTGCGCGTCTTGCTCGTAGCCAGCGCATTCAACAGTCTCACCCAGCGCGTGCACACCGAATTACGCGGTCGCGGGCACGAAGTGGGGGTCGAGCTGGCGCTCGGTGACGATCTGCTGCGGGCCCGGGTCGCGCATTTCCGGCCCGACCTCATCCTGGCGCCCATGCTGACCACCGCCATCCCGGAAGATATCTGGACCGAATACACCGTGCTGATCGTGCATCCCGGCCCGAAGGGCGACCGGGGGCCCTCCTCACTCGACTGGGCGATCAGCACGGGTGCCCGCGAATGGGGTGTGACGGTGCTGCAGGCGGTCGCGGAAATGGACGCGGGTCCCATCTGGGCGTCGGTCCCGTTCCCCGTGGCGGCCTGCGGAAAGAGCGAGCTGTACCGCAACGAGGTCTCCGACGCGGCGGTCGCGGCGGTCCTGCTGGCGGTGGACCGGTTCGCCGGCGGCGTCTTCGAACCCGAACCACTGGACTACCGCCGGCCCGACGTCCGGGGGCAACTGCGCCCCTACCATTCCCAGCAGTACCGCCGGATCGACTGGGCGGCCGACGATACCGCCACGGTCCTGCGCAAACTCCGCGCCGCCGATTCCCAGCCGGGGGTGCTGGACGAGCTGTACGGCCGGGAGTACTTCCTGCACGGCGGTCATCGCGAGGATCGCCTCCGCGGGATTCCGGGCGCGGTGATCGCCACCCGCGACGGCGCGATCTGCCGGGCCACCGTGGACGGCGCGGTGTGGCTGCCGCAGCTGCGCCGCCGCCGGACACCCGGCGGGCCGGCCACGTTCAAACGTCCCGCCGTCGACGCGCTCGGGTCCGATCTGCCCGCCGGTATCCCGGATGCCCCGGTCACCCCGGCCGAGGCGGCGCTGCGCGACACCTGGTCGGAGCTGCAGTATTACGAGCAGGGTTCGGTGGGCTACCTGGAATTCGCCTTCGCCGGTGGTGCGATGAGTACCGGGCAGTGCCGCCGGCTGCTCGCGGCCTACCGGCAGGCGAGCGCCCGGCCGACCCGCGCCCTGGTACTCGGTCCGGCGCGTGACTTCTTCTCCAACGGAATCCATCTGAACGTCATCGAGGCCGCCGAGGATCCGGCCGAGGAATCGTGGCGCAACATCACCGCGATGAACGACCTCGTCGAAGCGATCCTCACCACGACGGACAAACTGGTGATCTCGGCGCTGGCCGGGAACGCCGCGGCCGGTGGCGTCATGCTCGCGCTCGCCGCCGACGAGGTGTGGTGCCGGGAATCGGTGGTGCTCAACCCGCACTACCGTCTGATGGGACTGTACGGCTCGGAGTATTGGACGTATTCGCTGCCGCGCCGCGTGGGTGCGGCCGAGGCCGATCGGCTGACCCGCGCGACGCTGCCCTTGAGCGCCGGCTCGGCGGCGGAGATCGGCTTGGTCGACCGGGTCGCGGCGGGCGGCACCGCGGAATTCCGGGACTGGGTACGCCGCGAGGCGACGATGCTCGCCGACGCGCCGGAGCTGGAGAGCCGGTTGACCGCCAAGAAACAGCAGCGGGAAGCGGACGAAGCGGTCAAACCGCTGGCCGAGTACCGGGCCGAGGAACTGGCGCATATGCGCCGGAACTTCTACGCCGAGGGCGAGCCCTACCACCAGTTGCGGCGAAACTTCGTCTACAACGTGGCGCCTCCGGCCACCCCCGCGTACCTGCTGGCCTGATCACCGCGCTGCGCGCGGTAGCCCAGTTGTGACATCGACTGGCGGCGGTATAGCCCACTGGGGTGAAATTTTTACTTTGCAACCGGCTTCGGGTGCGTCGAACTACTGTCCACGGGGCCGTGGTTCGGAAATCGACTATTAAAGCGGAGTAGAGAGACGTGCTACATCTCGAGCACTTCAGCAGCGGCTGGGTGACTCCTGTCCTTGCCTATGTGATGTCCTTCATCGGTTCTGTCCTCGGCCTGCGCTGTGCGGTGCGCGCCCGGACGGCACAGCCGGCCTACGGCTGGCTGATCGCGGCCGCGATCGCCCTGGGCGGCGCCGGTATCTGGGTCATGCATTTCACGGCGATGCTCGGATTCGCCATCGACGGTACGAGCATCCGTTACGACATGCCGATGACCCTGCTCAGCGCCGCCATCGCGATCCTGGTGGTGCTGGTCGGGCTCTCGATCGTCGTCCGCGGGCACCGGGAGGTGATCGCGCTACCGCTCGGCGGGGCGATCACCGGCCTCGGCGTGGCAGCCATGCACTACCTGGGTATGGCGGCGATGAACACCGGCGTCACCATGCAATACAGCACCGGCCTGGTCCTGCTCTCGATCGCGATCGCGGTGGTCGCCGCGACCGCGGCGCTGTGGTTCATGCTGCACGTCCAAGGCTGGGGCAATACCGTCGGCGCGGCGCTGATCATGGGTGTCGCGGTGTGCGGTATGCATTACACCGGGATGGCGTCCATGAGCGCTCACCACGGGGAACATCACGGGCTCCCCGAGGGCGTCGCGCCGGTCGAGCTGCTGACCCCGCTGCTCACCACGGTCGCGCTGGTCGTCGTGGGCCTGGTGGTACTGGTCGGGGTGGCCGAACTGGAAGTGCGCAGTGTCGCCGTGGCGGCCGGGCCGGCCACCGAAGCGGAAGTGTCCGACACGTTCCACTCCACCGACCCGGCGACCTTGGCGCATAGTGGCCGTCAGTGGCCGCGGCTGCCCGCCGACCACTAGCCTGGGATGTCGCAGCGGTGACAGTCCGGCCGCCGGCCGGTTGTCCTGTGCTGCCGGAAGGCCCTATCCTGGGCCGCCGTATCTGCAAACTGATGTGAGGATTGGCTGGATGGGTAGTACCGTGCTCGATATCGCCGCATTGATCGTGATGCGCATCGGGGATTTCTGGACCTGGGCGTCGACCGGCTCGGCGGGATTCCCGCCGCTGTGAGTCGCTAGCCGACCCGATACGTGGAGCCCGGACGCCGATGCGTCCGGGCTCCACGTTTTCGCGCCGGCGGCAGGCCACCGGAAGTCAGGAACCGACCACCGACTGCTGGTCGCCGGGGGGCGAATACACCGATTCGTCGACGTGCAGAACCATGAAACCGTTGTCGGAGCAGGTGACATAGAGGTCGTTACCGCGCCATTCCGGCGGTGACAGGCACCAGTCGGTGGAAACATCGCCGAACGCGAGTTTGCCGGTGCGGCCGGACAGCGCCTGGGAGGGATCGAACTGGCCCTCGAGCACCGCCCGCGCCGCACTCGGCGCGGTCATCGCCGGGATACCGAGCAGCGAGGCAAGGGCATGCGGTGAATTGACCAGTTCGAGGTTGCGACCTGTGCGGGCCGGTGGGTTGAAATAGGCGATCTCCCGGATGGCATGCGGATCGCGGATATCGAAGACCCGGATCCCGGACGAGATCCAGCCGCAGGCCAGCGCCGTCGGGTTCGCCGGGCGATCGGCTGCGCAGTAATGCGATTCGTAGGCGAAGATCGAACCACCCATGGACGAGGCGATATTGCTGTCCATGTGCTGCGGAAGGTTGATCTCCAGTTTCACCTTGGCGACGACCTTCGGGTTCGCGTCCTCGGAGACGTCGATCAATTTCACGCCGCCGGAACCGCCTTCGTCGACGGTGTAGATATGGGGTTTTCCGTCGTAGGTGACCGGAATGCTGTGCTGGGTGGCCCAGCCGTCGGACCAGAACATCCGCCCGAGGTGATGGACCTGCGGATTCGGGTCGCGCCGCTGGACGGCGCTGACATCCAGCACCGTGACCCCGCTGAGCGCCGACAGATAGAGGCGGTTTCCGTCGGGGCTCACTCCGAAGCCGTGCGCGGTGAGACCGGTGAGTCCCTGCCAGACGACCCGCGGGTTCGCCGGGTCGGTGAGATCGACCGCGCTGAGGAACCCGGGCGTGATACCGGAGGCCCAGTAGGTGTTGCCGTCGGGGGAGAACCCGCCCTCGTGGGTGGTGATCGGCAGCGGCATCCCGAGATTCGTTCCGGGGCCCGGATTCAGCAGCCGCGGATGCGCGCAATCGGAAATATCGTAGACGGAGAGATATCCGGCGCCGACGAGTAGCGGAACCCCGGTGCCCACCAGCAGTTTGCGCCGGGCATTGACCTTCAGGCTCTCCCAGGTACCGGCCACCATGGCCGGTTCGTTCAGGGTGACGGTCGGGCGCGGGTGCGCGGGGTCGGAGACATCCAGTACCTGCACCCCGCCGTTCTGGTGCAGCAGATTACCGGGGAAGAAGGTCCCCATGTACGCGCAGTGTTCGAAACTCGTGGAGGTGATCCCGGCGCCGCGGCCGGCGAACTGCCCGACCATGGACATATTGCAGCGGTACCCCTGGGTACTGCGCCCGCTGTCACGGTCGGCGGCCGGAACATCGCCCTGCAAGCCGGGTTCGGGCATCGACCCCGGCCCGCAGTCCGCCCGGGGGGCCGCGGTACGGCCGACGTCGAGGAACTCCCGGACCTCGTTCTGGATCTCGGATTGCAGATCCGCCGCGGCACTGCCCGGCAGCATGATCGCGGTGACCACGGCCACCGCGCCCAGGGCAAGTGCCCGGGCCCGATGTAGTTCGCCGAAGGGACGCCCCATTGCATCCTCACGTTTCCCGAGCTGCCTCGTCCGACCCGCCGGGGCATGTTTTGGGACACATCCCGGAATTGTTCAGTGATGGTAGCGATTCGGGGCGCGAGCTGGAGTCGAATCGGTGAAACGAGCCGGTCGGTCCAGCGCGACCAGCAACGATTCGCAGTCGTCCAGCAGGCGGCGGCGCAGCACCGCGGCGCGTTCGGCGAGCCCGGCCTGTGCGCGGACGTAATCGGCCCGCCCGGCGGGAGTTTCGATCGGCACCGGCTCGTATCCGTAGTCCCGCAGATCGTACGGGCTGGCCCGCATATCCAGTTCGCGGGCGTCGCGGGCCAGGGCGAAACAGTCCAGCAGCAGATCCGAGCAGAGCAGCGGAGCGAGTTTGAAACCCCACTTGTACAGATCCATATTCGCGTGCAGGCAGCCGGGTTGTTCGGTGTGCAGTTGATCGTCGCGCGTGAGCCGGCGAGCGTTGCGGGCGACGGCGGGCGGGGTGAAGAAGCGGAACGCGTCGAAATGAGTGCAGCGCACCGGCATCGATTCCACCACGGCATCGGTTCCGGCGGCGCCGAGCCGCAGCGGGACACCGGCGTGGCGCACCTCCCCGCTGCGGTACACCATCGCCCATTCGTGCAGGCCGAAGCACGACAACTGGGCGGGCCGGGACGCGGTGGCCCGCAGCAGGTCGGCGATATAGGACACGGTTTCGGCGCGGGCACGCAGGAACCGCGGATCGGCGGTGACCACCGGGCCGGTTGCGCCGTCGTCCGTGTCGAGCCGGTGGTAACCGCGCGATCCGGTGTACTCGTGCGCCCCAGCCAGGGCGATACCGAATCCGGGGTGCCAGCGCCGGAGTTGCGCGGGTTTGTGCCCGTAATAGGTGAACAGGAAATCGAGTACCGGATGCTTCTCGCCCTCGGCGCGGCGGCGCAGGAAGTCACCGGCGAGTTCGTCCAGCCGCCGCCGATGCGCCGCGGCGCGGGTCCGCCAGTCCGATTCGGCGAGGACCCGGCGGTCCATCTCCACCGTCATTCGGCCACCCGGTGCGTGGCATCGCGTACGGTCCCGACGAATTGCTCGACCAGATCCTCCAATGCGACGATGCCGGCCGTATTACCGCGCGCGTCGACCACCCGGCCCAGATGGCTGCTGGTGCGCCGCAGCCGGGCCAGCGCCTCGTACAGGGTGGTGCCCAGCAGCACAGTCGGCAGGGGCCGGATATCGGTGCGCGGAATCTCGGTGTTCGGGCCGGCCGATTCGTCGGACACCTTGTCCAGCACATCCTTGACGTGCAGATACCCGACCAGCGAACCGTCGGCGGCCCGCACCGGGTAACGGGAGAACCCGGTTTCGGCGACCGCGCTCTCGATATCGCCGAGGGTCGTACCGCCCGGCCCGCGCAGCGGGACGGTGCGCATCCGGTGCAGCGGGACCATGACCTCGGCCACGAACCGTTCGCCGGTGCCCAGCGCCTGGGTGAGACGGCGGTGCTCCTCCTCGTCGAGCAGGCCCTCGGACCGGGATTCGCCGATCATCTCGGCGAGTTCGTCGCTCGAGACGGTGGCTTCGAGTTCGTCCTTCGGCTCGATTCGCAGCATCCGCAGTGTCGCGTTGGCCGCGAAGTTGTAGACCGCGATGAGCGGCCGGGCGATCCGCAGCCAGGCCAGGTGCATCGGTACCAGCAGCAGGGCGCTGCGTTCCGGGCCCGCCAGCGCGATGTTCTTCGGGATCATCTCGCCCAGCAGGATGTGCAGGATCACCACGATGGTCAGCGCCACCACGAACGACACCGGGTGCAGCAGCGATTCCGGCAGGCCGGCCAGTTCGAAGGGGTATTCCAGCAGATGGGCGACCGCGGGCTCGCCGACCCGGCCCAGCAGGATCGAGCAGATGGTGATGCCCAGCTGCGCGGCGGCCAGCATCATCGACAGGTTCTGCCCGGCCCGGATAACCGTATCGGCATTGCGTTTACCCTGGGCGGCGAGCGCTTCGAGGCGGTCGCGCCGGGCGGAGATCAGCGCGAACTCGGCCGCGACGAAGAAAGCGTTACCGGCCAGCAGCAGCACGGTCAGTGCGACGGCGAGCAGATCACCCATGGTGGTACTCCCGTCCGGCCGGCTGTTGTTCCCGTTCGAGCGAGCGGTCGTCCACCGGCACCAGCCGGACCCGGTCCACGCGCCGGCCGTCCATCCGCTCCACCCGCGCGAGCCAGCCGCCCGGGCCGTCCACGTGGCGCCGGTCGTGTCCGCGCCGCTGTGGCAGCACGACGATATCGCCGGCCACCGGGATACGGCCGAGCCTCGTCAGCACCAGACCGCCCAGGGTTTCGTACTCGCCCTCGGGGGCCTGGTATCCGGTGGCCCGGGAGACCTCGTCGATGCGGAGCAGCCCGGAACAATCCCAGCCGTCGGAGACCCGGCGGACATCGCGTTCCTCTTCGTCGTGTTCGTCGCGGACATCGCCGAGGATCTCCTCGATGATGTCCTCCATGGTCACCAGGCCCGCGGTGCCGCCGTATTCGTCGACGACCAGCGCGACCTGCATACCGTCGGCGCGCACCCGTTCCAGTACCTCGTCGCCGTCCAGGCTGGCGGGCACCACGGGCACGGGTTGCGCGATCTGCGCAAGTCCCACACCGGCCCGGGTGCGCGCGGGGTAGGTGAAGGCCTGTTTGACGTGCACTACGCCCAGGGTGTTGTCCAGATCGCCGTCGATCACCGGGAACCGGGAGTATCCGGTACGGGCGGCGGCGGCCAGTAGATCACCGATGGTGTCGGTGCGGTCCAGCGCCTCGATCTTGACCCGGGGCGTCATCAATTCCTCGGCGCTGCGGGCCCCGAACTGCAGCGATCGGTCCAGGATCTGGGCGGTGCGCTGGTCGAGCGCGCCGTGCTGGGCCGAGGTGCGAACCAGCGAGCCGAGTTCCTGCGGCGACCGCGCGGAACGGAGTTCCTCGGCCGGTTCCACGCCGAATCGGCGCACCGCCCAGTTCGCCGAGCCGTTGAGGAACTGGATCATCGGCTTGAACACCGCCGAGAAGGCCACCATGGGTCCCGCGGTGGCGCGTGCGGTAGCCAAGGGGGCGGCGATCGCGATGTTCTTCGGCACGAGTTCGCCGTAGATCATCGACAGCGAGGTCGCCAGGATCAGGGCCAGGACCAGCGAGATACCGGTCGCCGCGGAATCCGGGATGCCGACCACGCCGAACAGCGGCGCCAGTAACCGGGCCAGCACCGGTTCGGCGATATAACCGGTGATCAGCGTGGTGATGGTGATTCCGAGCTGGGCGCCGGACAACTGGAACGACAGGGTGCGATGCGCCGTGCGGACCGCGCGGGCCCGCACATCACCCTCCCGGGCGTGCGATTCGACGGTGCTGCGTTCCAGCGCGGTGAGGGAGAATTCGGCCGCCACGAACAGCGCGGTGCCCGCGGTGAGTGCCACGAACCCGATCAGGCCGGCGACGGTGAGTACGACGGACATATCACCACCCCCCGGCGGGCATCGGCATCAGCGTGGCCGGATGAGCGGGAGGTCGGTGGAGGGTGGTGCGGAGGGGGACGCCGGGTCTGTCACCCGGCTCGATAGATGAGCCCTCCTGAGTGGCGCCCTCGGACGCGGGTGACAACTGGTTCCTTTCGTCCCGGATGATCAAGGGCCGGCAAGGGGCCGACGCACCTCATGGTACCGGCCCGTGCATGTGGTTGCACGGGCCGGTATCGGCGACGCGGAGAACGGGCGGCTCACCAACCGCCGGGTAACGGCCGCCCCTCGGCGAAACCCGCCGCCGACTGGACCCCGAGTACCGCGCGTTCATGGAACTCGGTGAGGTTCGCCGCACCGGCATACGTGCAGGCACTGCGCACGCCGGAGCAGATGTGGTCGATCAGGTCCTCCACACCGGGCCGTTCCGGATCGAGCAGCATCCGGGAACTGGAGATGCCCTCCTCGAACAGGGCCTTACGGGCACGGTCGTAGCCGCGGTCGGCGCTTGTGCGTGCGGCCACCGCGCGTTTGGAGGCCATGCCGAAGCTCTCTTTGTAGGCGTTGCCGTCCCGGTCCACCCGCAGATCACCGGGCGACTCGTAGGTTCCGGCGAACCACGACCCGATCATCACATTCGACGCGCCCGCGGCGAGGGCCAGCGCGACATCGCGCGGGTGCCGGACACCGCCGTCGGCCCACACATGGGCGCCGAGGTCGCGGGCCGCGGCCGCGCATTCGGCCACCGCGGAGAACTGCGGGCGGCCGACACCGGTCATCATCCGGGTGGTGCACATGGCGCCTGGCCCGACGCCGACCTTGACGATATCGGCGCCGGCCTCGATCAGGTCGCGGGTGCCCTGGGCGGAGACGGTGTTACCGGCCACCAGTGGCACACCGAGACCCAGGTCGCGGATGGCGCGCAGGGTTTCCAGCATCTTCACCTGGTGCCCGTGCGCGGTATCGACCACCAGCACATCCGCGCCGGCATGCACCAGCGCCTTGGCCTTGGCCGGGACATCCCCGTTGATCCCGACGGCCGCCGCGATACGCAACCGGCCGTCCTGATCGACGGCCGGTGTGTAGATCCCGTGCCGGACCGCGCCGGTCCGGGTCAGCACGCCCGCGAGGGTTCCGTCGGCCGCGAGCAGCACCGCCAGATCGGCGTGCGCGGCCTCGAGCCGGTCGAAGATATAGGACGGTTCGGCGGTGGCCGGTGCGGTGACGAAATCGGTGGTCGCGACCTCGTGCAACCGGGCGAAGCGGTCGACATCGGCGCACGCGGCCTCGGTGACCACACCGACGGGACGACCTTCGTCGACGACGACGGCCGCACCGTGCGCCCGTTTGTGGATGAGCGCCATGGCGTCGGATACCGAATCGTCGCGGGTGAGGGTCACCGCGGTATCCGCGAGCAGCGAGCGGCTCTTGACGAAGGCGATGGTGTCCGCGGCCGCGTTGTTGGGCAGATCCTGTGGCAGCACCACGATCCCACCGCGGCGGGCCACGGTTTCGGCCATCCGCCGGCCGGCCACCGCGGTCATATTCGCGACCACCAAGGGGATGGTGGTGCCGGAGCCGTCGGACGTCGTGAGGTCCACATCGAACCGGGACGCGATATCGGTGCGGTTCGGAACCAGGAAGACGTCGTTGTAGGTCAGGTCGTACGGCGGGGTTTGCCCGGGGAGAAACTGCACTGCACCCATGGTAATGGGCAGCGGCCGGTGGCGGGCGCATCACCCGCGGCGACCTCGGGCCCCGCCGACCGGTGTGTCGGGTGCAGGCCGCGGATGGTGCTGGCGCGGGTGGCGGGGTGGTCTGCGGGCGCGGGTCGCCGGACATGCGTTGTCGCGGGGCGGTGTGTAGTGGCCGGTGGCCGGGCGGTTCCGTGCCGCGGTGAAAGCCGCCACGCCGCGCGGGTGTGCAGGGTCCGGGCCAGGTGTGGGGAACCGGCGTTCACCGGTACCCACTACGCACGGATCGGATCTCCGGGAGGACGACCGGGCGCCGGTCCACGGGGCTCCTCGGTTCAGCCGCTGGGCGCCGAGCCGGGAAATCCGCCGGTGAACCGCACGGGTGCCACCGAAGGCGAGATCCGCCGGCGTCTGCATCATCCCGGGCCTCGGCCGGGCGGCCGGGCTCCCGCTGGACGGATGCCGGGAGATACCCGTCGGCATCGCCGGGCCGAGGGCCGGAAGATCGGTCCGCGGGAGGTGGCCCCGGCGCCGATGCGGGTCGGTCCAATTGGCTCGGCCGGCCGGTAGCTCCCTGGTCTGGCGCCGATGCGCGTCGGTCCATTCGGTCGGGTGGACGGTGGTTACCTGGCCCGGCGCCGATGTGGCCGGCGCGCGGGGGCGCTGCCGGAAACGCGGCGTGGTTGCCCGGAGCCGCGGGGCGGCCGTACGCGATCACGGGCGGCGGGCTGCGCCGCGGCCGGCGTCACAGCGGGTGCCCGCGCCCCGGTGAGTTGCTGAAGTTGCCGGTCTGCCGGGCGCACCGAGTGCGTCACCGTTTCCACCTCCGCGGCCTGTATCAGCGCGCTGACCTCGGCGCGCTGATCGGGGGTTACCACGGTGACGACCGTGCCGGCCGCTCCGGCGCGGGCGGTCCGCCCGGCGCGGTGAACGTAGTCCTTGGGGGAGGTGGGCGGGTCGGCGTGGACCACCAGTGATACCGCGTCGACGTGGATTCCGCGGGCGGCGATATCGGTGGCGACCAGGGTCGAGACCGCGCCGTCGGCGAACGCGGCGAGGGTGCGCAGCCGGCGGTTCTGTGCCTTGCCGCCGTGCAGGGCCGCGACCGCGATGCCCTCGTCGCGCAGCCGGCGGGTGAGTTTCTCGGCACCGTACTGGGTGCGCACGAACATCAGGGTGCGTCCCTCGCGGGCAGCGATCCGCGCGAGCACCGCGGGCTTGTCCGCGGTATCGACGAACAGCAGATGATGAACCGCGACGGCCGCCGCGGGTTCGGGCGCGACGCTGTGGGTGACGGGATTTCGCAGGTAGTGCCGGACGAGATCCTGGACGGAGTCGTCGTCGAGAGTCGCCGAGAACAGCAGTCGCTGGCCGTCGGCGGGGGTGGCGTCGAGCAACCGGCGGACCTGCGGCAGGAAACCGAAATCGGCCATATGGTCGGCCTCGTCGAGCACGGTGACCTGGACCGAATCCAGGACGGCCGCCCCCTGTTCGACCAGGTCGGTGAGCCGGCCGGGGGTCGCGATCAGCAGATCGACCCCGCGCAGCAGTTTCTCGGCCTGCCGGGCCGTGGGCAGGCCACCGACCGCGGTACCCAGCCGCAGGCCCAGGGCGAAGGGTTCCAGGGCACGTTCGATCTGCAGCGCGAGTTCGCGGGTCGGGGCCAGCACGAGACCGCGCGGCGCACGAGGTATCGCGGGCCGCCCGGCGAGCCTGGCGAGCATCGGCAGGCCGAAGGCCAGCGTCTTTCCCGAACCGGTCGGGGCGCGGCCCAGCACATCGCGGCCGGCCAGGGCGTCTGGGATTGCGGCATCCTGGATGGGCCGGGGGTCGGTGAAGCCTTCGCGGCGCAGCGCCTGGACGGTGAGCACCGGCAGGCCGAGGTCCGCGAACGGCGGTCTGGGGGCCGGACGTCCGGCGTTCGAGGGCTGCGGAGGCGACGAGGGGGGTTCAGCCACGGAAGAGCCGGCTCAGCTCGACCAGCCAGGGGATCGCCACGGCCTGGGTCGGCACCACCAGGATCGCGATCGAGGCGAGATAGGCGGCGCCGGCCAGGCGCATATCCCCGAGCGGACCGGCCAGTCGCTGGATCCGGATGAGGGTGCTGGGCCCGCCCACGGCCAGTGCGCCCTGCGGTGCCGTGGACTTCGAACAGGCGACCAGCGCCCGGGCCAGCGGTTTGGGGCCGGTCACCTTCACCGCGGAATCGTCGGCGAGCAGTTCGATGAGCAGTTTCACCGAATCCAGCGCCGATTTGCTGCGGACGAACCGGGGGAAGGCCTCGTGCGCGGCGGTGAACGCCTCGAGCACGAGATCGTGGCGGGCCCGCAGATGCGACCGCTCGTGGCTGAGGATGGCGGTCAGCTCCTGTTCGGTGAGGTTGTCCAGGGTGCCCGCGCTCACCACCACGCGGCGCCGCAGGCCCGGCAGACAGTAGGCGATGGGTTCGGCGGCCGAGAGCACCCGGATATCGGCGGCGCGGCGCACCGGGCCGCTCTGGTCGAGCAGGTCCACCAGCATGCGGTGCTTGGCCCGCCGCCGCCGGGTATGGATCCCGACCCGGATCGAGGCGTAGATGAGCCGCGCACCGATCAGCAGGGTGAGCATGAAGACCGAGACGTAGGCCAGCCACAGCGGTAGCCCGAGCGCATCGATTTCATCGGTGGGCTTGGTGGTGGGCCGGCCGTCGGGGCCGGGGACCAGCAGTTCGGCGGCGATGGCCAGCCCGGAACTGAAGGCACTGAGCACGGCGGCCAGCGCGATGGCCTGCCAGAGAACGAGCGCGGCACGCGGTACGCGGTAGGTCCAGGTCGCGCGACTGAGCGCCTCCGGGACGGGACCGGCGAGAAGCAAGGCAAGTACGGCGAAGGCCGGTGCTGCTGCGTTCATCGACTCTGCTCACTGCGTTGTGGGGCCAGGGTCCGAGCTCACTGCGGCGGTGCGGTGTCCTCGGTGTCTTCGAGCTTAGCGAGCGCATCCCGCAGGGCCAGCGCCGCGGCTTCGTCCTTGCCGACCTGCTCCACGAAATGCACCAGGGCCGCTGCCCGGCTGCCGGCCTCGTCGGCTTGCTGCAGCGCATCCATCATGAGTCCGGCCACCAGCTCGTCGCGGCTGTGTACCGGAGCGTACCGGTGCGCGCGATCGTCGCGCCGCTGCACCACGAGATTCTTCTTCGCCAGCCGCTGCAGCACCGTCATCACCGTGGTGTACGCGAGTTCGCGGCGTGCCGACAGGGCTTCGTGCACCTGTCGGACCGTTTGTGGTTCATCGGCGGACCACAACTGGTCCATAACCGCTTTCTCGAGTTCACCAAGTCCAGCCATCTCTCGATTTTACGACTACAACGACACTTGGGCGTACTACAGGGTGTCGTAACCGCGTGGGATTGGTCATAGCTCACAGTTCGCCCGTGCCGGCGGTGCGGCGGCGAGCGGGTTCGCCCGTGGTCAGCGCAAGATTTCCGGCGGGCCGCCCACCGTTCCGCGGACATGCCGGGTGCCGATCGGAACGATCATCGGCCGCTCCGAGACCGGATCGACGAGCACCTGCGCACGCAGGCCGAACACCTCGTCGAGCAGGTCCGCGGTGATGATCTCGGCCGGTGTGCCGTGGGCGAACACCGTACCGTCGCGCAGCACCACCAGGCGGTCGCTGTAGCGGATCGCCAGATTCAGGTCGTGCAGCACCATCACGACCGTGCGGCCCAGATCGGCGTGTAACCGGTCCACCAGGTCCAGGACCTCCAGCGCGTGGGCCAGATCGAGGTAGGTGGTCGGTTCGTCGAGCAGCAGGATATCGGTCCCCTGGGCGAGGGCCATGGAGATCCAGGCGCGTTGTCGCTGCCCGCCGGACAATTCGTCGAGCGGGCGGTCGGCCAGGTCGGCGATACCGGTGCGGTCCAGCGCCGCGCGGACCTCGGACTCGTCACCGGACGACCACTGCCGCAACCAGGATTGATGCGGGTGCCGCCCGCGGGCGACCAGATCGGCCACCGTCAGGCCTTCCGGCGCGACCGGTGTCTGCGGCAGCATGCCCACGATCCGCGCGACTTCCCTGGTTTTCGACGTGGCGATCGCCTTACCGTCCAGCAGCACCTGGCCGGTGCGTGGTCGCAGCAGCCGGGCCAGCGCGCGCAACATCGTGGATTTGCCGCAGCCGTTGGGTCCGATGACCGTGGTCACCAGCCCCGGTTCGATCGCCAGATCGAGATCCGCCACGACGATCCGGTCGCCGTATCCGAGCGTGAGACCCTGTGCGGCGAGCCGGTGACCGGGGGTTTCTACGGGTTGTGCGGTCACAGCGTGGCCTTCCGGGTGATGAACACGAGCAGGACGAGCAGGAACGGCCCGCCCAGCGCAGCGGTCACGATGCCGACCGGCAGGTCCACCGGCAGCAGCACGCGGGCGAGGATATCGGCGCCCAGTACGACGACGGCCCCGGCCAGCGCCGACCCGATGAGTGGTTCCCCCGCGGTGCGCAGCATCCGCCGGGCCACCTGCGGCGCGATGAGCCCGACGAACTCGATCGGCCCGACCGCGGCCGTGGCGACCGATACCGCCACCACCGCGGCGCCGATCAACAGTGCCTGCTGGGACCGCAGTCGTACACCGAGCATCCGGGTGGTGTCGGTATCGAGCCGTAACGTGGCCAGGGTGTGGGCCGAGCACACCGCCACGAGCACGACAACCGCCAGTGCGACCGCGGCGGGGACGAGGGTGGCGCGGGTGGCCTCGTCGAGGGAACCGATCAGCCAGCGCTGGGTACGGGTGATATCGGTGAGTTCGGCGCGGGCCAGTTGCCAATTGATTCCCGCCAGCAGCAGGGAATTCACGCCGACCCCCAGGAGCACCAGGCGTATCCCGGTTGCCCCCGCACCGGCGCCGGGGTGGCGGCCCCATGCCAGCACATAGATCACCGCCGCCGTTCCGAGCCCGCCGAGGACCGCTGCGATCGGCGCGCCGATCGAGACGGCGAAACCGGTACTCGCGCCGCTACCGGCCAGAACTGTCACCGCGCCGAGACCCGCGCCGCTGCCGATGCCGAGCACATCCGGTGCGGCCAGCGGGTTGTGCAGGACGGATTGGGTGAGCGCCCCGGCCAGACCGAGCGCCATTCCCACCACGACTCCTGTCGCGGCGCGTGGCAGCCGGGATTCCAGCACGATGTAGCGCTGCGCACGCGAACCCCCGCCGGCCAGCACATCGACGACCCGGCCCAGCGGAAGGGTGGTGCTCCCGACGGCGATATCCACGCAGAACAGCGCAACCGCGGCGACCGCCAGGACGGCCGCGGCGAGCACGACCGTCGGCCGCCAGACGAGCGAAACCGGCCCGACGCGTACGGCTTTCGGAAGAGCTGCGGTGGGAACCGGCGGTCCGGGCTGTGTGACGGTCACGCCGCCACCAGCTTGCGGCGGCGGACCAGCAGCACGAACACGGGCGCCCCGAGGAACGCCAGCATCACCCCGGCCGGTAGTTCGCCCGGCTGCGCCACCACCCGACCGGCGATATCGGCGAGCAGCAGAACCGCCGCGCCGAACAGGGCCGCGTACGGGAGTAACCATCGCTGGTCGGGTCCGGTGCACAGGCGCGCCAGGTGCGGCGCCAGCAGACCCAGGAACGCGATCGGGCCCACCGCGGCCGTCGCGGCGCCGACCAGCAATACGACCGCCGCGAGACCGAGTGCACGGCTGCGGCCGAGGTGTACGCCCAGCCCGCGGGCGATGTCGTCGCCGAGTCCGAGGAGATTCAATCCCGGGGCGGCGCTCAACGCCAGGACGGTTCCGGCGGCGAGGAAGGGCAGCACCTGCCAGAACACGGCGGCGTCCCGCCCGGCGACTTCACCGACCACCCAGAACCGATACGTGTCCAGGGCGTACGCGTCGAGTGTGACGAGTGCGTTGGTGAGGGCCTGCAGGAACGCGGTCAAGGCCGCGCCGGCCAGGATCAGGCCGAGCGGACCCGTTCCCGCGCCGCCGATCCGGGTCGCGCCGAAGACGGCGAGTCCGGCGAGCAGTGTTCCCGCGAAGGCGAACCAGATGTACTGCTGCGGGCCGGACAGTGCGAACAGGTAGATACCCAGCGCGGTGGCGAAGGACGCACCCGCGGTGAGACCGAGCAGCCCCGCGTCGGCGAGCGGATTGCGGGTGTAGCCCTGGACGAGGGCGCCGGCCAGTCCGAGCGCGAGCCCGGTGACCAGCGCCAGAGCGGTACGGGGGATACGCATTTCGCGCACGATCTCCTCGTCGGAGGTGAGCGACGCGCAGGTGAACGGGCCGTCCGGGCAGGACAGCGCGTGCGTGAGGGCGTCGCCGACGATATCGGGCGGCAGCGTCCGGCTGCCGATCGCGACGCCCGGGATCACCAGGAGTACCAGCGCGACGGCGAGCAATCCGAGTCCGAGCAGGCGCCGGCGACGCGGGGGGACGACGAGAGTCACAGGCGCGGTTGCTCCCTTGTTCGCGCGAAACACTTGCTAGGTCTGGTAAGGCTAACCTATCTTTCGATCAAGTCGTTGCTGCGACGCCGATCTCGAGGAGGTTCGAATGTCCGAACTGGCCACTGTGCGCATCCCCCGTCCCTACGAGGCGGCGTTCGGTTCGGCGTGTTCCCGGTTGCGTGCGTTGCAGCCGGAACATCCGCGTGTCTATGCCGCCGCGGCCATGGCGGATCAGGGTAAGCGGCGCTGGTGGGCGCTGTCCACCGGTCTGCGCGAGGGTCGCATCGAGTTGATGTACCGGCGGCACGCCGCGGAAATGATCAGCGCGACCGCGGCTGCCGAGGTGGTGGCCACCGCCCTCATCCACGCCGTGGTCGGCCGAGTCGCGGCGTTGTGGGTCGCCGACGGCCGCGCCTGGGATCCGGGGCTGGAGAATGTGTGGATCCATACCGACAACGACGGGGGTATCGACTGGGCGGGTCTGGCGGATACGACGATTCGCGTGGTGGACGGCGATCCGCTGGCCGGAACGCCCGGGGTGGTCACCCTGCCGTGTGAGCGTGCCATGTGGGTCTGGCTCGCCTACCGCTGCGAACCGTCGCTGCTGCTGGTGCAGGGCGCGCTCGCCCGGTGTGCCGGGTTGAGTCCACGGCGATTCTGGACGTTGGTCGCCGAATCTGTTTCCGGTGCGACGACCTACGTGCCCGATCTGGCCGGTGCCGACCCGGTGGCCGGCGCCCGGCGCGGGCAGGGGCTGCTCATGGCATTGGAGGACCGCGGACTGGCGATCCGGCGGGCCCAACGTGTTGCCTAGTTAGGTAAGCCTGACCTATACTCGTAAGCGGCATAAGGATCGCGCGAGCGTCCCGAGGGCTGCGGTGACCCCCGATCCCATGCGTGCGGCGGGCTCCACTCCGGTGGAGCCCGCCGCTTTCTTTCGGTGAGTTCCCCGCCGGGCGGTATCGCACGGCGCATCCGGCCTCGGCTTCCCGCCCGACCTCTTCCGTCCCGCTTCCGGCGCTCGTGCGATTGTTGGGATATGACGGAACAGCAAACCCGGCTCCCGCAGTCGTTCGCCGAGATCGGCCCCGAAGAAATGAACGAGCTCAACAAGGGCACCTTCGCCGACCTGCTGGGCCTGCGGGTGACCGAACTGGGACCGGACCGGGTATGCGGCGAATGGGTCGTTACCCCGCGGCATCATCAGCCGGCCGGAATTCAGAACGGGGGAGTGCTCTGCACCGTCGTGGAAACCCTCGCCAGCACCGGCGGCGCCGCCTGGTACGGCGATCGGGGGGTCGTGGTGGGGGTCAACAACTCCACCGACTTCCTGCGCGCGGTGCGCCAGGGCAAACTCACCGCCGAGGCGACGCCGATCCACCGCGGCGGCATGCAGCAGTTGTGGCAGGTCGTGGTGACCGACGAGGACGGGCGGCTGGTCGCGCGCGGGCAGGTGCGCTTGCAGAACCTACCGCACCGGTCCTGACCTGCGCGGCCGCCGATCGGACCGTGCCACGGCCCGATCGGCGGCCTGACCCGGGACTGCAGGCCCGGGTCAGGCCGTGGCGGCGGTCCCGCCGCGGCGATGCGCGGGCGAAACGACAGCGGGCCGCGACGGTGCGTGTGTACGGTCGCGGCCCGCCGGGCTCGATCTCAGATACCGCCGGTGGAGAGCAGGCCCCCGTCGACGCGGATCGTTTCACCGGTGATCCACTGCGCCTGGTCCGAGGCCAGGAACGCGATCAGCCGCGCCACATCCTCCGGCGAGCCCAGCCGCTTCATCGGATAGGCCGCGGCGGCCGCTTCCTCGTCGGCCGAGTACAGCGCATCGGCGAAACTCGTCTTCACCACGCCCGGCGCGACCGCGTTGACCCGGATCTTCGGGCCGAGCTGCCAGGCGAGTTCGTCGGTGAGCCGGATCAGGGCGGCCTTGGAGGCGCCGTAGGCCGCGATCACCCCGGTGGATCGCAGGCCCGCGACGCTGGCCACGTTCACCACCGCGCCGCCGTGCTCACCCATCCACGCCTTGTACGCCTCCTGGATGTAGCCGAGCGCGGCGACGACGTTCACATCGAAGATCTTGCGGACCGCGTCCAGATCGGCTTCCATCAGCGCGCCGTACACCGGGTTGATCCCGGTGTTGTTGATCAGGATGTCCAGCGACCCGAATTCGGTGACGGCCCGCTGGACCGCGGCCGCCCGCGCCTCGGCGTCGCCGGAGTTACCGGCCAGCGTGACAACCTCGCCCTGATGCCCCAATCCGCGCAGCTCGGCGGCCGCCTTGTCCAGCGGTTCGGGTTTGCGCGCGGTGATCAGCACATTCGCGCCCCGGCTCAGCAGCTCGGCGGCCACCGCGTAGCCGATACCCCGGCTGGCCCCGGAGACCAGCGCGCTCTTACCCAACAGATCGGTGCTCATAACCGGGCACGTTACCGTGCCCGGTGCGGCCCCCCGGTCGGCCGCCGCGGGTGGGTAGCCGCGCGGTCCGGGTAAAATCGGTGGTTCCGTGTCCGGACCCGGCCGATCATGGGTGGAGATGCCCGCTGCCGAACCCGCCGGACCATACCCTGCGAACCCGTTTCCGAGGAGATATCTGTGATCACCGCGACCGACCTCGAGGTCCGGGCCGGCGTCCGTACCCTGCTGACCGCGCCGGGCCCGGCGCTGCGGGTGCAGGCCGGTGACCGGATCGGCCTGGTCGGCCGCAACGGCGCCGGGAAGACCACCACCTTGCGCATCCTGGCCGGCGAGGGTGAGCCGTACGCGGGCAGTATCACCCGGTCCAGCGATATCGGCTATCTGCCGCAGGATCCCCGCGAGGGCAATCTGGATGTGCTCGCCCGTGATCGTGTGCTGTCCGCCCGCGGGCTGGATGCGTTGATCCGGGATATGGAGAAACAGCAGGCGCTGATGGCCGAACTGGCCGACGAAACCGAACGCGAACGGGCGGTTCGTAAATACGGCCGGCTCGAGGACCGGTTCTCGGCGCTGGGCGGCTACGTAGCCGAAAGCGAGGCCGCGCGGATCTGCCACAGCCTGGGCCTGCCCGACCGGGTACTGGATCAATCGCTGCGCACTCTTTCCGGCGGTCAGCGCCGTCGAATCGAACTGGCGCGCATCCTGTTCGCGGCCTCCGACGGCAGCGGTGGCCGCTCCGACACCACACTGCTGCTCGACGAGCCGACCAACCACCTCGACGCGGATTCGATCACCTGGCTGCGCGGGTTCCTGCAGAACCACGACGGCGGCCTCATCGTCATCAGTCACGATGTCGATCTACTCGCCGATGTCGTCAACAAGGTCTGGTTCCTCGACGCGGTCCGCGGTGAGGCCGACATCTACAACATGGGCTGGACGAAATACCTCGATGCCCGGGCCACCGACGAACAGCGCCGCCGTCGGGAACGCGCGAACGCGGAGAAGAAGGCGTCGGCGCTGCGGGCGCAGGCCGCCAAACTCGGCGCGAAGGCCACGAAAGCGGTTGCCGCCCAGAATATGGCCAAACGCGCCGACCGGCTGATGGCGGAACTGGACGAGGTGCGGGTGGCCGACAAGGTCGCGCGGATCAAATTCCCCGAACCGGCCGCCTGCGGTAAGACCCCGTTGATGGCGGAGAACCTCACCAAGGTCTACGGCTCGCTGGAGATCTTCACCGGAGTGGATCTGGCGATCGACCGCGGCAGCCGGGTGGTGGTGCTGGGCCTCAACGGCGCGGGTAAGACCACCCTGCTGCGGTTGCTCGCCGGCGCGGAGGAACCGACCGCCGGCGCACTGGTGCCCGGTCACGGGCTGAAAGTCGGCTATTTCGCGCAGGAACACGACACCCTCGACGATTCGGCGACCGTCTGGGAGAACATCCGGCACGCGGCGCCGGACGCGGGGGAGCAGGACCTGCGCGGCCTGCTCGGCGCGTTCATGTTCACCGGCCCGCAACTCGATCAGCCCGCCGGGACACTGTCCGGCGGTGAGAAGACCCGGCTGGCTCTCGCGGGCCTGGTCTCCTCGGCCGCCAACGTGCTGCTGCTGGACGAACCGACCAACAACCTCGATCCCATCTCCCGGGAACAGGTCCTCGACGCCTTGCGCACCTATGCGGGTGCGGTCGTCCTGGTCACCCACGATCCCGGCGCCGCCGAAGCGCTGAATCCGGAGCGGGTGATCCTGCTCCCGGACGGCACCGAGGACCATTGGTCGGCCGAGTACCTGGAATTGATTCAGCTCGCGTGATTTTCATCACAAGAACTCATTGCCGGATGCTCGCTGAGTGCTTAGCCTGAGAGTGACGCTGCTCGGCGACTCGGAGGAAGCCATGGGCGACAGGCCGGTACAGAGCAAGAGCACATTGGGTAAGGGCACCCGCGTCACGGGAAAGTCACGCGACCGCCTGCAGTCCCAATTGAAGAAGCAATACGAAGCAGGAGCGAGTATCAGGTCGCTGGCACGTGCGACCGGGCGTTCCTACGGTTTCATCCACAATGTGCTGACGGAGTCGCATGTGCAACTCCGCAGCCGTGGTGGAGCGAACCGCCGCAAATCCCGCTAGCGGCACCGTATTCGCAGGCACCGCCGCCGGGTCGACCGGCGGCGCGGCCTGTGGTGTGCCCGTGCGGTCCGGTCACCACCCGGACACGGAGCCGTCGCCGTGGACCAGCAGACCGGCCAGGCTCGCGAAGATCGGTAACCCGGTCTTGATCTCCAGGTAGGCGAACTGACCCTGAGGGTTGACCTCGAGGAAATAGTGCTCGCCGTCGAGACCGATTCGTAGATCCAGCACGCCGAAAACCAGACCCAACGCATCCATCAGGGTCGCGAGCGCGGCGCTGACCGGCGGTGGGAGCCGGTTGGGCGAGAAGTCCACAGAGACGTCGAGGCGGGAATCGACCTGCCCCGCGCCCGAGCGGGAATCGATCCGGACCACCCACTCCCGGCCGCCCACCCACACCACCCGCAGATCACATTCCGGGTCGATATAGCGCTGGAAGATGGTCGGCGCCCAGCGGATCGCGCCGAGCCGGTCCAGATCGGTGGGCTCGACCAGCCGTGTTTCGGCGAACTCCGCGCGCGAGGTACCGGTGCGCTTGAAAATCACCGGGCCGGCGCAGTATTCGATGAATTCCCGGGCCCGGCCGGGATCGTTGGTGACCAGCGTATCCGGTACCGCGCAGCCCGCCCGGCGGGCCGCGTCCAATTGCACGATCTTGCGGTGGGCGAGCCGGTCGCGCCCGGGATCGTTGACCCACCGGGCCGGGAGCGACCACAGCAACCCCTCCATGAATGCGTCGCATTCGGCCTGCCGGTAGGCGTCGTCGTCGGCGCGAGTACCGGCCGGTACCCGGCTCGGATGTGGCCGCCGCCACCACACGGCCCGTACCTCGTCGAGCCCGGTCAGGCCGGCCAGCTCCCGCTGGGTCCCGGACTCGCCGAGCCGGAAACTTCCCGGCTCACCGGGGAAATCGCGCAGGTCGAGCCGGAGTGGGTTGACGGCGTACCGATCTCGCAGCACGGCCTGCAGGGCCGCGGCGTGCAGATCCTCGGTTTCGGAGACGATGAGAACCCTCTCCGGACCGGTGGTCATCGAGCGGGCCGCTCAATCGAGGCTGTCGCTGTGGATCGCCTCGTCGCTGTCGCCGCGTGACCTGGTCTGCGCCCAGGTGAATGCGGCGGCGTGTGCCGGGAGTTCGGTGAGGTGTAGTCGCGCTGCCCAGGATTCGGTGAGCCGGTGTAGCTGCGCCTCACCGAAGGCCGGCGACGCGGGCGCTGCCAGGGTCAGCGGCCGTTCCCCCACGTCGATCCGCATTCTGCGGGTGAAATCGGCCGTGGTGCCCGGCCTGATGTCGACCAGAACCGAGTTCGCGGACTCTTTGTCGCTGTGTGGCCGGATGGCGAGCACATCCCGGCGCTGAAAGGTCCATGTCCCGTCCGCAACCCGAACCCGGATGGCGCAGTCGGATTCGCTGACGACAACACCCGTGAGGGTGGCGACAGCCCCGGATTGCGTTGTGCCGACGGGATGGAGGGCATCGGTCATCTGATTTTCTCCGATCTAGCTCGCAGTGTGCCACGACCCGAGCGCGTCCGGATCATAACGCCGCCCACCGGAAGGGGCAGCCGATATCGCCGGATTCCACCCGTTCGGAAGCTGATCTTGTTTCCGTAGAAATTCGTGGGGCGGAAGTTTTCCGGAATGCGAGTGACCGGGTCCGGAGCGAACAATATTTGCCGGGCGCTGACCGGCGGGTTGCCGGCCGCGGCGGCGGAATTCACCCGCCGAGCAGGCCGGGCTCGGTCGCCAGTCCGCGTAACCGGCCGGCCGGGTCGTCGAGCAGCCGCCGGGCGTCGAGGTCGAGCAGGCCGCCGATCACCGCGATCTCGGCCGAGAGGGTGCCGTCGGCACGGACGATCTCCTGCTGGATCCGGAACGTTTTGCCCGTCCCCCAGGCCATCCCGCACGAGACGGTGATCCGGTCGCCGCCACGCAGTTCCCGCCGGTACTTGATGGTGGTCTCCAGCACCACCGTGCCTACCCGTGCGGCGAGCATCTTATCCGGACGCAGACCGGCGGCCAGCAGGAATTCCGAGCGGGCATGCTCGGCGTACTGGTGGTACACGGCCTGATTCACATGGCCCAGGGCGTCGAGTTCGTAACTGCGCACGGTCAGCGGGACGGAGAAGGTCATGCCGGTGCGAACCCGCCGGCGGAGGTCGTTGTTCCCGGTTCAGTGCCGCTGGGCTTCGCGCTCCCGCCACCACAGCGGTGCGTCGGTGAAATGGTTGTCGAACTCCTCCTGGCTTGCCGCGAGTTCGGCGAGGGTGGCTTCGCCCCGGGCGATCCGCTCGAGCAGGCGGAAATACTCGAAACGCGTCACGCCCGGGGTGAGCGCGATGAGGACCCGGGCGCCGGTGCCGGGCGCGGCGCCGAAAGCGTGCACGGTCCGGCGCGGTACCACGACCGCGCCGCCGGCGCCGACGGTGGTGATCTTCTCGCCCGCGAGCAGTTGCAGTTCGCCGTCGGCGACGTAGAACAGTTCGTCGGAGCGGGTGTGGAAATGCGGGGTCGCGCCGTCGGCGCCGGGGGCGAGGGTCACCTCGAGGGTGCTGAGGGCGCCGTGTGCCTCGTCGGCGTCGATGAGCAGCCGCACGGTGGCCGATTCGGTGTGCAGCGTTTCCGCGTCGCCGGGGTGCCGGATCGCGACGGGGTGGGGTGTGGTGGTCATGTCTCATCCTTTGATTCGCTGGCATATAGTTCGCTTACGAACTATATGCCAGCGAATAGACTGTTGTCCATGAATGAACCCGCCATGGATCCGATCGCCGCCATCGAAGAACAGTGGCGGCGCGAGCGTCCCGATCTGGACCTGGCCGCGATGGTCGTCTTCGGCAGGCTCGGGCGGCTGGCCGTGGTCGCCCGGCGCCGGATCGACGCGGTGTTCATCGCGCACGGTCTGCGCAGCGGGGAATTCGATGTTCTGGCGGCACTGCGCCGCGCCGGAGCGCCGTTCGAACTGAACCCGTCCACGCTCGCCGACACACTCATGCTCTCGCGTGCGGGGATGACCGGGCGGCTCGATCGGCTGGAATCGGTGGGCTACGTACGCCGGACGGCCGACGCGACCGATCGCCGGGCGGTCCGGGTCGGGTTGACGGCGGCCGGCCGGGAACTGGTCGACACCGTGGTCACCGCGCACACCGAGAACGAGAGCCGGATGCTCGCCGCACTCACCGAACCCGAACGGCGGGAACTGGACCGGCTCACCGCAAAACTGCTCGATGCGCTGGAATCGCCGTGAGTGGCCGTGGTGCCGCCGCACCCGGTCACGGGCGACGGCGAACCGAGGCCTCCACCAGATCCAGTACCGCGGTGAGGTTTTCGTTGGTGTGCCCGGACGCGATCCGGGCGATCAGACCGTCCAGTACCAGGTCGAGATAGCCCAGCAGCACATCGGTGGGCACATCGTCGCGCAGCGCGCCCGCGGCCTTGCGCCGTTCGAGGCGGGCCAGTGTCGCCGCGGTGAGTTCGGCCGAGCGCTGGGTCCAGCCCGCGCGGAACTCCGGATCGGTGCGCAGCCGCCGGGCGATCTCGAGCCGGGTGCCGAGCCAGTTGTACTCCTGCGGGTCGGCGAGCATATCCCGCATGACCTGCACGATGCCCTGATTGGCCGCGACCTCCGCCATCCGCTCGGCATCCTCCTGGGCGAGGGCGAGGAAGAGCGCGTCCTTGTCACGGAAGTGATGGAAGATCGCGCCCCGGGACAGGCCGATGGCGTCCTCCAGGCGGCGCACGGTGGCGCCGTCGTACCCGAACTCGGCGAAACAGCGGCGCGCGCCGTCGAGTATCTGTGTGCGCCGGGCGGCCAGATGATCGTCGCTGACCTTGGGCATGAACTCTCCTCCACAGCGGGGTGGGGTGGACACGAAACGCAGGCGGTGGTCACAGATACGCGCAACCCCGCCGCGGCCGCGACCGGGGCGGGGGAACCCGTTGTCTGCTCGGTGCTCTCGTACGGGCGATCGGCGCACCGGGGACAGGACGGCTCGCACCACCCCGGACCCGTGCGCCGCGGCGGCTTTCACCCAGGCCGGCCGCCGGGCGCCGAACCCCGGAACCGGGCACACGGCCCTCGGTCCCGAAGTCCGGCGCGCGAACGGCAACGCCCGGATCCGCGGTGTGTTCGCTCAGCCCCGGATCATATTCCGCAGCACGTACTGCAGGATGCCGCCGTTGCGGTAGTAGTCCGCCTCACCGGGGGTGTCGATCCGGACCACCGCGTCGAACTCCACCTTCGACCCGTCGTCCTTGGTCGCCGTGACGTGGACCGTGGCCGGGGTGGTGCCCGAGTTGAGCTCCTCGATGCCTGCGATATCGAAGACCTCGGTACCGGTCAGGCCCAGCGATTTGGCCGATTCACCCTCGGGGAACTGCAGCGGGATCACGCCCATGCCGATCAGGTTCGAGCGGTGGATGCGCTCGAACGATTCGACGATCACGGCTTTCACGCCGAGCAGGCGGGTGCCCTTGGCGGCCCAGTCGCGCGACGAACCGGAGCCGTATTCCTTACCGCCCAGCACGACCAGCGGGATACCGGCCTTCTGGTAGTTCTGCGAGGCGTCGTAGATGAACGCCTGCGGAGCACCTTCCTGGGTGAAGTCGCGGGTGTAGCCGCCCGAGACATCGTCGAGGAGCTGGTTGCGCAGCCGGATGTTGGCGAAGGTGCCGCGGATCATCACCTCGTGGTTACCGCGCCGCGAGCCCAGCGAGTTGTAGTCCTTGCGCGCGACACCGTGCGAGTCGAGGTAATCGGCGGCCGGGGTGCCCGGCTTGATGGCACCGGCGGGGGAGATGTGGTCGGTGGTGACCGAATCACCCAGCAGTGCCAGGACGCGCGCGCCCTTGATATCGGCGACGGGTTCCGGATCCAGGCCCATACCGTCGAAGTACGGCGCCTTGCGGACGTAGGTGGAATCGTCCTTCCACTCGAAGGTGTTGCCCTCCGGGGTGGGCAGGCTGCGCCACCGCTCGTCGCCCTTGAAGACATCGGCGTAGGACTTGGTGAACATCTCCTGGCTGATCGCCGATTTGATGGTGTCGTCGATTTCCTGGGCCGAGGGCCAGATATCGCGCAGGAACACCGGATTGCCCTGCGTGTCCTTGCCCAGCGGATCGTTCTCGAAATCGAAGTCCATGGTGCCCGCGAGCGCGTAGGCGATGACCAGCGGCGGCGAGGCCAGGTAGTTCATCTTCACATCGGGGGAGATACGACCCTCGAAGTTGCGGTTACCCGACAGCACCGCGGTGACGGTGAGGTCGTTTTCGTTGACCGCCTTGGAGATCTCCTCCGGCAGCGGGCCGGTGTTACCGATGCAGGTGGTGCAGCCGTAGCCACCCAGGTGGAAGCCGAGCTTCTCCAGATAGGGCCACAGACCGGCCTTCTCGTAGTAGTCGGTGACGACCTGCGAACCCGGGGCCATATTGGTCTTGACCCACGGCTTGCTGGTCAGGCCCTTCTCCACCGCGTTACGGGCCAGCAGCGCGGCACCGATCATGACCGACGGGTTGGAGGTGTTGGTGCAGGAGGTGATACCCGCGACCGCGACCGCACCGTGATCGAGGATGAACTCGCCGCGCTCTTCGGAGACGACCCGGATCGGCTTGGACGGCCGGCCCTGTGAATTGACGGCCGCGGACTGCACATCGACGGCGCCGTCGTCGGCGAAGGACAGCGTGGCCGGGTCGGACGCGGGGAACGACTCCTCGACCGCCTCGTCCAGCTGGGAATGCGGCGTCGGGTGCTGATCCTCCACGTAGTTGTGGATGTCCTTGCGGAACGCGATCTTCGATTCGTCCAGCGCGATGCGGTCCTGCGGACGCTTCGGACCGGCGATGGAGGGCACCACGGTGCTCAGGTCGAGCTCGAGATACTCGGAGTAGGTGGGCTCGGCGGCCGGGTCGTGCCACATGCCCTGCTCCTTGGCGTAGGACTCGACGAGCGCGAGCTGCTCGTCGGTGCGGCCGGTCAGGCGCAGGTAGTTGATGGTCTCCTCGTCGATCGGGAAGATCGCCGCGGTGGAGCCGAATTCGGGGCTCATATTGCCCAGGGTGGCGCGGTTGGCCAGCGGTACCTCGGCCACGCCCTGGCCGTAGAACTCGACGAATTTGCCGACCACACCGTGCTTGCGCAGCATATCGGTGACGGTGAGCACCACATCGGTCGCGGTGACACCGGGCTTGATCTCACCGGTGAGCTTGAAGCCCACCACGCGCGGGATCAGCATGGAGACCGGCTGGCCGAGCATGGCGGCCTCGGCCTCGATCCCGCCGACGCCCCAGCCCAGCACGCCCAGGCCGTTGACCATGGTGGTGTGCGAGTCGGTACCGACGCAGGTGTCCGGGTAGGCCTGGCCGTTGCGGACCATGACCGTGCGGGCCAGGTACTCGATGTTGACCTGGTGGACGATGCCGGTCCCGGGCGGGACGACCTTGAAATCGTCGAACGCACCCTGGCCCCAGCGCAGGAACTGGTAGCGCTCGCCGTTGCGCTCGTATTCGAGTTCGACATTGCGCTCGAAGGCGTCGGCGCGGCCGAAGACGTCGAGGATCAGCGAGTGGTCGATCACCATCTCGGCGGGAGAGAGGGGGTTGACCTTCTCCGGGTCGCCGCCGAGAGCGGCGACGGCCTCGCGCATGGTGGCCAGGTCGACCACGCAGGGCACGCCGGTGAAGTCCTGCATCACCACGCGCGCCGGGGTGAACTGGATTTCGATACTGGGCTGGGCGCTGGGATCCCAGTTCGCCAGTGCGCGGATATGGTCGGGGGTGATGTTCGCGCCGTCCTCGGTGCGCAGCAGATTCTCGGCGAGGACCTTCAGTGCGTACGGGAGTTTCTCGGTGCCGGGCACGGCCGAGAGGCGGAAGATCTCGTAGGAGTTGCTTCCGACCTCGAGGTTGCCCTTGGCGCCGAAAGTATCGATACTTTTGGTCACGTCAGCTCCACTTGTCGGGTGTGGGCGCCGTCGGCGGGGCTGTGCCGGCGGCGGTACGTCTCTGGCATGAGGTGCCGGCCCGGGATGGCGCCGGTTCCCCGCGGTTCCCAACCCTAACAGTACGCTTGTCCTGTGAAATTTTCGGGGCGCCCCACGACCCTGGCCGGCCGGCGCGGCAACCTTCCGGCGTGGCGGGTGTACGCCAACCCTTCGCCCGTCACGTAATCTGCTCTCGAGCTGGTCCGGGTTACCGGGTCGTACCGTCGGGTACCCCCGGACCTCACGCCCAGTATCGGATCACCGTCGCCTCGCCCACCGATGCGGCTCGACCAGACCGGATGGATGATGACCGTCACCCACACCTCGGCCTTCGCCCTGAAAGCCACCAAACTGCCGGACGGATTCGACGCGGACACCATGCAGGAGGTCCGCACCGATCTCGCCGACAACGGGGTGGCCGCACCCGACGGAGACGACCAGAGCGAACTGGCCGCAATCGTCGCCGGCGCGCGGGAAAAGGGTATCGATCTGAGCATCGTGGTGATGCACGGCAACCCCGGCCACGATTCGGAGTTGCGCGATCTGGCGACCGATGTCGCCGGGTTCCGGCACGGCACGGTCGCGGTGTTCAGTGACGACTGGATCGGCACCACCAGCGATTCGATCAGCCGGGTGCGGCTGGAATGGGCCGAGGACAAGGCGAAGTTCAAAGGCGGCGACAGTGAGGAAGCGGCCCAGATCCTGGTGCACCGCCTCGAGCAGACGCCGGCGGTGGGCTGGACCGAGATCACCCTGGTGCTGCTGGCCGGGCTCGTACTGGCGATCGGTGGCCTGTACTGGGTGAAAGCCCGGCGAGACGCGGAACCGGCCGCCCCGGACGCGCCGGCCGGCGAGCGCGTCCGTGAACCCGCGGCGCACTGAACCGGTCTCCCGTCCGTCGTTCGCCGGGAGATTCCGCTAGCGGCTCGGCGGCACGAGGCTGCCGAGGTTTCGCCGGGCCGGGTAGCGGGCATCATGCCGTATCGGTACGTATGGTCGACAACGACGGGCGATGACAGCGAAAGCCGCCACAGTGGAGCCGGTTGCGGCGGATGCGGCCATCACCTGGAATAGTTGTGACAGCACGCACAGGACCGAGGCGAAAGCGGGGATGTTGGTGACTTCGACGGACGGTGTCAAAGGGGCGGATTTGGCGAAAGAACCGCCGGCGCCTGCTTCGAGCACCCTCGAACGTGACGTCCAGACCCTGGAAAAAGCGATCTACGAGGTCAAGCGGGTAATCGTCGGGCAGGACCGGCTGGTCGAACGGCTGCTGGTCGGCGTGCTGGCCCGCGGTCACGTACTGCTGGAAGGTGTTCCCGGTATCGCCAAGACGCTGGCGGTCGAGACCTTCGCCAAGGTCGTGGGCGGGTCGTTCTCCCGCGTCCAGTTCACTCCCGACCTGGTCCCCACCGACCTCGTCGGTACCCGTATCTACCGCCAGGGCCGGGAAGAGTTCGATACCGAACTCGGCCCCGTCGTCGCGAACTTCGTCCTCGCCGACGAGATCAACCGCGCCCCCGCGAAGGTGCAGTCCGCACTGCTCGAGGTGATGGCCGAACGGCATGTGTCGATCGGTGGCAAGACCTACCCCATGCCGGACCCGTTCCTGGTGATGGCCACGCAGAACCCCATCGAGAGCGAGGGCGTGTACCCGCTGCCCGAGGCGCAGCGCGACCGCTTCCTGTTCAAGGTGGTCGTCGACTATCCCTCCGTCGAGGAGGAACGCGAAATCATCTACCGGATGGGTGTGACCCCGCCGGAGCCGGGCCGGATCCTGGAGCCGGGCGAACTACTGCGCTTGCAGAAGATCGCCGCCGGCACCTTCGTGCACCACGCGCTGGTCGACTATGTGGTCCGGGTGATCTCGGCCACGCGTACCCCGGCGGAGTTCGGGATGCACGATGTGGCGAGCTGGGTGTCCTACGGCGCCTCACCCCGTGCCAGCCTCGGCATCATCGCCGCCGCCCGCGCCGTGGCCCTCATTCGCGGCCGCGACTATGTGGTGCCGCAGGACGTGATCGAGGTGATCCCGGATGTGCTCCGGCATCGCCTGGTCCTGTCCTACGATGCGCTCGCCGACGAGATCAGCCCCGAAGACGTGATCCAGCGCGTGCTGCAGACCGTCGGCCTGCCGCAGGTGGCGCCGCAGGCCGTGGCGCCCGGTGCGCCGCCGGCCGCCGAGAACGGCAACGGCCGTCCGCCCGCTCCGCCGCAGCAGGCGCCCCAGGTACCGCAGACCGCCGGCACGAACCAGCCCCAGTGACCCGGCCGGAGCCCCGTGCCCGAGTGCCCATGGCAGACCACGCGCCACCTTCCTTCCGGTCCGGCGAGCTGACCGATCCGCATCTGTCGGCCGCACTGAAAACGCTGGAACTCACGGTGCGCCGCCGGCTCGACGGCGTGCTGCACGGCGATCACCTGGGTCTCATCCCGGGACCGGGTTCGGAACCGGGTGAGGCGCGCGCCTATCAGCCCGGTGACGATGTGCGGCAGATGGATTGGTCGGTGACGGCCCGCACCACCCATCCGCATGTCCGGCAGATGATCGCCGACCGCGAGCTGGAGACCTGGATGGTGGTGGATCTGTCCGCCAGCCTGGATTTCGGCACCGGCGCCTGCCAGAAACGCGATCTCGTGGTCGCTGCCGCGGCCGCCATCACCCATCTGACGATGGGCGGCGGGAACCGGGTCGGCGCCGTGGTCGCCACCGGCGAACAGCTGGTGCGGATTCCGGCGCGCAGCGGCCGGGTGCACGCGCAATCGCTGCTGCGCAGTATCGCCACCACTCCGCATCCACGCGACGGGGTGCGCGGTGATCTGCACGGCGCGATCGAATCGTTGCGCCGCCCGCAGCGCAAACGCGGACTCGCGGTCGTGATCAGCGATTTCCTCGGCGATATCACCTGGCAGCGGTCGTTGCGCGCCATCTCCGCGCGGCACGATCTGCTGGCCGTCGAGGTACTCGATCCGCGCGATATCGCCCTGCCCGATATCGGCGACGTCGTCCTGCATGATCCGGAAACGGGCCGCACCCGCGAATTCAGCGTGACACCCCAGTTGCGCGCCGACTACGCGGCCGCGGCCCAGCGGCACCGGGAGGAGGTCGAGCAGACCTTGCGCAGTTGCGGCGCCCCCGTCATGACCCTGCAGACCGACCGGGACTGGATCGCCGATGTGGTCCGGTTCGTCTCCACCCGGCGCCACAGCCTCGGCGCCTCGACCCCGCGGGTGCCACGCCAGTGAGTATTTCGAACTTCGCCTCTCCGATCTGGCTCGGATTCCTTGCTGTCATCCTTTTGCTGGCGCTGGGCTATCTCCTGGTCCAGCGCAGCAAGCATCGCCATATGCTGCGTTTCAGCAATATGGAGCAGCTGGAGAAGGTGGCGCCGAACCGCCCGACCTTCTGGCGCCATATCCCCATCGTGCTGGTGATCGTGGGGATGGTGTTCTCCACCATCGGCGCCGCCGGCCCGACCGCCGAGCAGAAGGTTCCGCGTAACCGCGCCACCGTCGTACTCGTCATGGACGTATCGCTGTCCATGGAGGCCACCGATGTCTCGCCGAGCCGGCTGGAGGTGGCTCAGCAGGCGGCCAAGGATTTCGCCGAAGGTCTCACCCCCGGGATCAACCTGGGACTGGTGACCTACGCGGGCACCGCGTCGGTGCTCGTCTCGCCGACCACCGACCGCGGGTCGGTGAAGGCCGCGATCGACAACATCAAGCTCGCCGAACGCACGGCCACCGGTGAGGGCATCTTCACCGCCCTGCAGTCCATCGAAACCCTGGCCTCGGTGCTGGGTGGTTCGGAGACACCGCCACCGGCCCGGATCGTGCTGATGTCCGACGGTAAGCAGACGGTGCCGGATTTCGAGGATTTCGACAATCCGCGCCACGAGTTCGTGGCGGCCCGGCTGGCCAAAACGAAGAACATCCCGGTATCGACCATCTCCTTCGGCACCAAATGGGGTGTCGTCGAGATCCCCCGGGAGGACGGCGGGTCCGATCAGGTCGACGTCCCGGTGGACGACGAGGCGATGCAGGAGATCGCGCAACTCTCCGGCGGAGAGTTCTATACGGCTTCCAGCCTGCAGGAACTCTCCAGCGTCTACGACACGCTCGAGGAGCAGATCGGCTACGAGATCACGCGCGGTGATGCGAGCCGGCCGTGGTGGCTGCTGGGATTGCTGGCCACCCTCGCCGGTGTCGTGGTGGCGCTGCTGCTGCGCCAGCGGCTGCCGTAACCGGGTGCGCCGCCGGGCAGCGCCCGCGGCGATCGCAACATGTACGGGCCGGGTCCGCCAGCGGACCCGGCCCGTTCGTCGTCTCCGGGTTTGTGCGGGACGCACAAGGATGTGCGGGAAATATCGGTGGACGTCCCATGAGAGTGGCCGGGTGGGCGCCAGGTAGGTTTGTCCCCATGTCGAACTTCACAGCACGCTCGGTTCTGGTGACCGGCGGTAACCGCGGCATCGGGCTCGCGGTGGCGCAGCGTCTGCACGCCGACGGCCACAAGGTGGCCGTCACCCATCGCGGTTCGGGCGCACCCGAGGGTCTGCTCGGGGTGAAATGCGATGTCACCGACAGCGAATCGGTCGATCGCGCGTTCGCCGAGGTCGAGGCCGCGCAGGGTCCGGTGGAGGTGCTGGTCGCCAATGCCGGGATCACCGACGACACGCTGCTCATGCGGATGAGCGAGGAACAGTTCACCAAGGTGGTCGACGCCAACCTGGCCGGCGCCTTCCGCTGTGCCAAACGGGCCAACCGGGCCATGCTGCGTGCCCGCTGGGGCCGGATGATCTTCCTCGGTTCGGTCGTCGGTCTCGCCGGTCAGGCCGGGCAGATCAACTACGCCTCCTCGAAGGCCGGCGTGATCGGCCTGGCCCGTTCGATCACCCGCGAGCTCGGCGGGCGCTCGATTACCGCCAATGTCGTCGCTCCAGGCTTCATCGAAACCGATATGACCAAAGACCTGCCGCAGGAGATGCGGGATATGGCCGAGAAGTTCATCCCGATGAAGCGCATCGGCAAACCCGAGGACGTCGCCGCCGTGATCAGCTTCCTCGCGTCCGAGGATTCGGCCTACGTCTCCGGCGCTGTGATCCCGGTCGACGGTGGTATGGGCATGGGGCACTGACCGGCCGCAGTTCACCGAGCACATCTCTAACGCCGCGCCGGCGGCGCGCTGAGCGCATCGCCGACGGCGGCCGCGCGCGGCACCCAACACACAGATCAGGGAGAACCGAGAACTCATGGGCGGATTGCTCGAAGGCAAGACGATCCTCGTCACCGGCATCATCACCGATGCCTCCATCGCGTTCCACGCGGCGGCGATCGCGCAGAAGGAAGGGGCCCGGGTGCTCATCACCGGCCTCACCGAACGCCTGCGGCTGATCGACCGGATCGCCAAGCGCCTGCCCGAGGAGGTGCCGCCGGCCATCGGGCTCGATGTCACCAATCAGGAAGATCTCGACAAACTTCCCGACGAGCTGCGCCGCCTCGCGCCCGAGGGCATCGACGGTGTCCTGCATTCGATCGCGTTCGCCCCGAAGACCCTGATGGGCCCGGACGCCGTACCGTTCCTGGACGGCCCCAGCGCCGATGCCGCCAAATCCTTCGAGATCTCGGCGTGGAGCTATGCGGCGCTGGCGCGCGCGGTCCTGCCGGTGATGAACGAGCGCGGCTCGATCGTCGGAATGGATTTCGACCCCCGGACCGCCATGCCGTACTACAACTGGATGGGCGTGGCCAAGGCCGCGCTGGAATCGGTGAACCGGTACGTGGCGCGTGAGGTCGGGTACGCCAAGAAGATCCGGTCCAACCTGATCGCCGCCGGGCCGGTCAAAACGCTGGCCGCCAAGGCGATCGCCGGGACCGCGACCGACGATGCCAAACAGCTCAAACAGCTGGACACCTATTGGGACGGTGCCTCCCCGATCGGCTGGGACGGCGGGGCCGAGGTGGTCGGTAAATCGATCGTCGCGCTGCTGTCGGACTGGCTGCCCGCGACCACCGGATCGATCATCTACGTCGACGGCGGGGCCAGCCACAACACCTGGTTCCCCGAGAACATGCCGCTGGACTGATCACCCGAGCCGAGAAGGAGGCGCCGTGGCCCGCGCGGCCGACGCGTTACTGCTGCTGTCCTTCGGCGGACCCGAGGGTCCGGAGGAGGTGCTGCCGTTCCTGGAGAACGTCACCCGCGGCCGCGGTGTCCCCGCCGAACGGCTGGCCGAGGTCGCCGAGCACTATCTGCACTTCGGCGGCGTGTCCCCGATCAACGCCTGCAACCGCGCCATTATCGCCGCGGTGGAACGGGAGCTGGCCCGGGCCGGGCTGGACCTGCCGGTGTACTTCGGCAACCGCAACTGGCACCCACTGGTCGAGGACACGGTGGCCCGGATGACCGCCGACGGGGTGCGTTCGGCCCTGGTGTTCCCGACCTCCGCCTGGGGCGGCTACTCGGGCTGCCGGCAGTACGACGAGGATATCGCCCGCGCCCGCACGGCGGTCGGCGCCGGTGCTCCGGAACTAGTTAAACTGCGCCAGTATTTCGACCATCCACTGCTGATCGACGCCTTCGCCGACGCCGTGCGGGCGGCCCGGGCGTCGCTACCCACCGACCGGCTCGACAGCACCCGGCTGGTGTTCACCGCGCATTCGGTGCCGGTCGCCGCGGACAACGCGGCCGGGCCACCCGCGGACGGCGGCCGGCTCTACAGTCGGCAGGTCGCCGAAACGGCCCGATTGTGTGCCGCCGAAACGGGCTTCGGCGATTACGACGTGGTGTGGCAGTCGCGGTCGGGCCCACCGCAGGTGCCGTGGCTGGAGCCGGATATCGTCGACCACCTGGAGACGTTGCCGGACAAGGGTTTCGACGCCGTGATCGTCTGCCCGATCGGTTTCGTCTCCGATCACCTCGAGGTGCTCTGGGATCTCGACAACGAAGCCGCCGCGAAGGCCGCCGAACTGGGTATCGCGTTCGCCCGTGCGGCGACACCGGGCACCGACAGCCGATTCGCCGCCATGGTGGTGGAATTGATCGAGGAACTGGTGCGCGAGACCGCGCCCCGCCGCCTCGGCGAGGCGCCCGGTTACGGCGGCACGGCCGACGGTGCGCTGTGTGCCGTCGATTGTTGTGCGCCGGTTCGCCGTCCTGCGGTCCGATAGTCCGCGCAGGAGCGCGGCCGGCGCATCGGGTCGGTCGGCCCGCGTCCGTTCGCGCGAAGCCGCCGAGGTGCGCCCGGACGCCGTGATCGCCGGTATATCCGCAGTCCGGAGCTTCGGGCGGTCGCGCGGCATTGCAGACCCCGGGAAGACATTCCGGTGTCCGGCGTGGGCAGTATTCGCCCGACTCGAGCACGGGGTGGCGGTTGGATAACCGGTGTGGCGTCCGGCTCCCGTCCGGGGCGTCAGCGAGATAGCGGACCAGAGCCGGAAATGTGCCCGGCGGTGCTCGGAGGACCGTGGAACACTCAGCGCGACGGCGGGGCCGCGGTGTGCACCGCGACGAGGCGGGCGGCGCGGATCGCGTCCCACAGCGGGCGCAGCAGGGATTCGTGGGCGGTGGCGGCGGTGGCCGAGGTCGGCGCGGAGGCGGGTTCGCGCTGGGCGACGGTCAGGATCGCCGCCACATGGTCGGCGGTGTCGAGGATGCGTTTGGCCCGCAGCGGGACATAGTCCGGGTAGGTGTGGCGGGAGTAGTCCGCCAGTTCGGCTTCGATGAGTTCACGCGGATCGGAATCGCCCCCGCCCAAGCCCGTCGTATGCAGGCGCATGAGCGCGTCGGCGGCGTCGCGGACGGCTTCCCGCATCGCGTACTCGGCCTCACCCAGCGACATATCGGGCCCCGCCGCGGGCGGCATCGGCACCGCGTAGACCGTCCACTGCAGGGTGGAGTCGTCGGTGTGATACGGGATGAGCCCGGTACCCTCGGTTCCCGGAACACCGATGAGAAGCCCTTCACCCGCCTCGATCGCATCCGTGGCGAAGGCGGTGCCGATCGGCAGGCCGCGCACATCGCCGGGCACCGGCAGGACCAGCCGCAGCTGCGCCCCCGGTGCGGCGAGGGTTTCGCGAATCATCTTGAGCAACGGCATCACTGCCGTCCCGGGTGACTCTCCGAGCGCCGACCACGGCAGATCGGTGCGCCCGCCGGTGACCGGATCACCGGCCGCCAGGGTGTGCCGCGGCGCCCAGGCGTGCAACGCCTCGAGGACGTCGTCGGGCGCGCTGCGGCCCGCGAGCCAGGAACCGGCCCACAGGGTGAGGGTGGCACTGGGAGAGCACATAATCATCGAGCATAAAGGGTCGCCGCGACCGGCGGGCAGCGTCTGCGCAGGCTGTCCGCACACGTTAGAATTGTTGCCCCGGTTCGGTGACGAAATCGATGAGACGTTCCACCGCACCGAGTAGCGGAGCCTCCAGATCACGGAACGAATTCACCGCCGAATACACCCGGCGCCAGCCGTCCTGCGGTGTGCCCCAGCCCAGCCGCCGGCAGACACCTGTTTTCCAGTCCTCGCCGCGCGGAACCTGCGGCCACTGCGCAATTCCGAGGGCCGCGGGTTTCACCGCCTGCCAGATATCGATATACGGATGCCCGGTGACGAGTACGTATTCGCCGAGCCCGGTGGTGAGATGTGATTCCTTGGACCCGGTGACCAAATGATCGACCAGCACACCGACTCGTTTACCGGGGCCGGGCCCGAATTCGGTCAGCCGGCCGGCCAGATTGTCGAGCCCCTCCAGATGCTCCACCACGACCCCCTCGACCCGCAGATCGTGACCCCAGACCCGCTCCACCAATGCCGCATCGTGCACACCTTCCACCCAGATCCGGCTGGGCGCCGCGACTTTCGCGCGCACCCCGTCGACCCGGGTCGAGCCGGAAGCCGAACGGGCCGGTTTCGCGGGCGCGGGTCTCGTGGGCCGCAGCAGCGTCACCGGCGCACCGTCGATGAGAAAAGCGGCTTCGCGTAGCGCGAAAAGCCGCACCGCCCCGCGGGCGTCGGCCAGTTTCACGAAATCGCCGTCGTAGCTGCGGTCGAACCCCACCACCGCGCCGCAGAAACCGCTGGCCGCATCTTCCACCACGAGATCGGGTTCGGCCACGACCTGTGGGACGGACCGTTTCGCGGTGCGCGGATGGCCGGAGAAGATATCGCCGTATCGATCGCTCACCGGCCCGAAAGTAGCGCATCGGGCCGGTGCGCGGCGGCTGCCGGTGCGGGGTGTCGGCCGCCCGGCCGCGCCGGCGGCGAAGATTACGCCCGTATATCGCCACCGCTGGGGCGCCGTGGCCGCCCGGCGGATGAGCTCCGGCAGTTCGCGGTGTCGATTACGCTGGGTGAGGTGGCCGCTGTTGTCTGGCTGGTCGCCGGTGTACTGCTGGCGGCCGCCGAGATGTTCGTCGGTGAACTGACGCTGCTGATGCTCGGTTCCGCCGCGCTGCTGACCGCCGGAGTGAGCTTCCTGACCGAAGCCCCCGTTGTGGTGGAGGCCGTGGTTTTCGCTGTTTCCGCGGTGGTACTGCTACTCGGTGTCCGGCCGGCCCTGTTGCGGCGCTTCGGGACTCCGCCGCCGACACCGACCAATGCCGACGCGCTCCCCGGGAAGACCGCGCTGGTCCTGGAACCGGTCGGGGAACACGACGGCCGGGTGAAGCTCGGCGGTGAGATCTGGAGCGCCCGGTCCCTGGACCCGGGGCAGGAGTACCCGCAGGGCGCGACCGTGTATGTGATGAAGATCGACGGGGCGACCGCTGTCGTCTGGAAGGGCCCGTAATGACTGCGTTGATAATCGTCGCCGCGCTGGTGGTGCTGGTGGCGCTGGTGGTTGTCAAATCGATCGCGCTGGTACCACAGGCCGAGGCGGCGGTGATCGAGCGATTGGGCCGCTACACCCGCACGGTATCGGGGCAGCTGACGTTCCTGGTCCCGTTCGTCGACCGCATCCGCGCCAAGGTCGACCTGCGTGAACGGGTGGTGTCCTTCCCGCCGCAGCCGGTGATCACCCAGGACAATCTCACCCTGCAGATCGATTCGGTGGTGTATTTCCAGGTCATGGAGCCGAAGGCCGCGGTCTACGAGATCTCGAACTATATCGCCGCGGTGGAACAGCTCACCGTCACCACGCTGCGCAATGTGGTCGGCGGGATGACCCTGGAGGAAACCCTGACCTCCCGCGACCAGATCAACAATCAGCTGCGCGGGGTCCTCGACGAGGCGACCGGCCGGTGGGGCCTGCGGGTGGCCCGGGTGGAGTTGAAGGCGATCGACCCGCCGCCGTCGATCCAGGAATCGATGGAAAAGCAGATGAAGGCGGACCGGGAGAAGCGCGCCATGATCCTCACCGCCGAGGGCACCCGGGAATCGCAGATCAAAACCGCCGAGGGCGCCAAACAGGCGCAGATCCTCTCGGCCGAAGGTGCGAAACAATCGGCGATCCTGTCCGCCGAAGGGGAACGGCAGAGTCGTATCCTGCGCGCCCAGGGTGAGCGCGCCGCCGCCTACCTGCAGGCGCAGGGGCAGGCCAAGGCGATCGAAAAGGTATTCGCCGCAATCAAATCGGGAAAACCCACCCCGGAGCTGCTGGCGTATCAGTACATGCAGACACTGCCCATGGTCGCCCGGGGCGATGCGAACAAGGTGTGGCTGGTGCCCAGCGATTTCGGTAAGGCGCTCGAGGGTTTCGCGAAGAATTTCGCCACCCGCGGCGACGACGGGGTTTTCCGCTACGAGCCGCCCACCGACGAGGAGGTGCCCGGTAAACCGGAGGACGATTCCGACGAGGTGGCGGACTGGTTCGACACCAGCACCGATCCGGCTGTCGAGCGGGCCGTGCGGGCCGCGGAATCGGTCGCCCGGACACCCGTGGACACCGCGGCGCCGGTGAACACCACGAAACCGGACCCCGGGGGCCCATCCCGGTAGGAGCCCGCGGACCCGGGCCGGACCGCCGTGCGGCCGCGCCCTCGGCGTGTCCGTATCGAAACGGATCGACGGACAGCGGATAACAGCCGGACTGCCGGCTTCGGAGCACCGTGCGAAGGCTCCCGGCCGGGATTTCGGGTCGAATCCCCCGACACCGTCGCGCCGATCGGTAATAATCGGAACCTCTGCTGGACAAAGGAACTCGGGGGGACCGTGACGACACGTCGCACCGTTCTCCGGGCTGCCGCGGCGCTGCCGTTGCTGGCGGCGTGCTCACCGGATGTGCTGCTCGGCGCTCCGGGATCGGTGCGGATCGCGGTGTCCTGGAGCGGACCGGAACTGGCGGCGTTCCGGTCGGTGCTGGCAGCCGCGCGGCTGCCGGAACCCGTGGAGGTCGTGCCGCTCGGCGACGAGATCTACACCGCGCTGACCGCCCGCGGCCGCTCGGCGCCGGATATCGTCATGCTCCCGCAGGCCGGTCTGGTCCGCGACCTCGTGGTGGACGGGCGATTGCGCGCGGTTCCGGACGAGCTGTGGTTCGATGCGCAGGGGCCGCGCTACGCCGACCACTGGCGGCAACTGTGCTACCACCGCGGCCGGCCATACGGGATTCCCTTCAAAGCCAGTGGCAAATCGCTCGTCTGGTACGACCGGGAAGCCCTTCCCGGACTCCGGGCGGGCGCTCCGGCGGACTGGACGCTGCTGGATTGGGCCGCGGAGGTGCGCCGCTTCGCGGGCACCGGGCGGCGGTTCCTGGCGCTCGGCGCCGCGGACGGCTGGGTGCTGACCGACCTGTTCGAGAATCTGCTGCTGGCCGAATCACCGGCTGTGTACGAGTCGCTGGGTACCGGGGAGCGGGACTGGGACAACGCGGCGGTCCGCACCACTTTCGGCCGGCTCGGTACCTTGTGGGGTATCCGGGAGGGGCTGCCGGGCGGGGTGGCGACGGCGCTGGTCCGGCAATTCGCCGACGCGATACGAGATGTGTTCGAACATCGCCGCGCGCTGGCGGTGGCGGCACCCGATTTCGCCGAACCGGTGGTACGGGATGCGCTGCGCCGGGCGCGGCGTGCCGAATCCGTGGTGGGTGTCGTACCGTTTCCGGCGGTGGCGGCGGGCCGGGAGCGGCCGCGCATCGTCGGGGGAGACGTCATGGTGCTCACCGCCGCCGCGGGAGCGCGCGCCGGCGAGGTGGTGCGCGCACTGGCGGATCCCCAGGCGCCGCTGCCGTGGATACACGGAATCGGCGGGTTCCTCGGCCCGAACGCGTACACCAGGGCCGACTATTCGCCCTGGACCGCCGATTCGGCCGCGGCACTGCGGACCTGGCCCGCGTTCGACCTGTCCGATCGCATCGGTGCCGTCGGCGGCCGGGAGGGGATGTGGCGGGTGCTCACCGATTTCCTGATCACTGTGGGTGATGCCGGTGGTGATGTGGACGCGGCCACCGACACCGCGGTCGCGACCCTGGCGCGGTTCGAACGGGGGTGGCGATGACCTCGGAGGAACCCGGCGACCAGGCCCCGCGGTCACCGGCGGCCGGTGGTGATGTAGCGGGGCCGGCAGCCGGTACGGAACCCCCCGATTCGGTACCGGGCGCGAGCCGGTCGGGGGCGGCGCCGGCAGCGACCGGCACCCAGGGCGCGGCGGAAACGGTGCGGCGGGTGCGGATCTATCGGGCCCACGGCCTGGATCTGGAACTTCCGGTCATGCGGATGCGCGGCCCGCTCGTGCCCGGTAGCCCGCCGGCGCGGGGGATCAGCCGACTCGCCTGTACACCCGCGGTGCTGTTGCTGACGATGCTGCTGATCCCGGTGGTCGCCACTGTGGTCCTGGCGGTACGGACCCGGGTGTGGCCGGTAGCGGCATCCGCGGGCCTGGCCGCGGTGTTCGTGGCGGCCGTGGTGTGGGCGGACCGTGACCGGCCCGGCGGGCGACGGTGGGCGTTTCCGGTGGCGATCGCGGTGGTGGCCGTGCTCGGTCTGTATCGGATGGGTCCGCCGTACGCCCGCAGTCTTTACTGGATGGGTTTCGCGGCGATACTGCTGGTCGCGGCGATGGTGCTCGCCTGGTGGAGCCGCAACACTCGCGGCCTGTGGTTGCTCCCGCTGATCGTGCCGTTCGGAATCTCGGCGTTCGTCGCCGGTGTGTCCTTCCGGCTCATCTTCCAGTACTCGGGCGCCCAGGTCGGATTCGACGGGTTCCCCGGTTACCGGACCTGGTTCGCGGTCATGCTCGGCTCGGCGTTCCTGTGGACCTGGCTCGGTTTCCTGATCGCACTGTTCCGGGCGAGTATCCGGGAACTGGAGGCCGACCCGGTACGGCGGAGCAGACTCGACGGCCGGTCCGGCCCCGGTTTGTACCTGCGGTTGTTCGATCTGCAGCGCCCGGTGGTGCTGGTGGCCGGGCTGGTCGTCGGGGTGGCCGCCGCCCGGGTGTTCGACGTAGTGCTGATCGGCGTCCCGGGTTCGGTGCAGTACCGGCTCGACAGTGCCACCGTGTACTGGTGGCGTCTGTCCGCGGATCCGGCCACCGCGGGCGAAGCGGCGGCCTACGCGGTGCCGTTGACGGTGCTGGTCGCGATGGTCGCGTGGGCGTTGCAGAGTGACCTCCGCGCGCGCCGGGCGCGGTTGTCGCCGGTCCCGGCGTTGCCGTATCCGGTGCCGGTCGGGGCCGGTACCGGGGGCGGATTCGCCGGATCCCTGCGCCTGCTGGGTTTCGGTCTGGTCGCGGTGGCGGCGGTGCTTCCGCTGGTGGCGCTGGTGGTGGTGGCGCTGCAGGGCCCCGACGGGTGGTCGCTGCACGCCTTCACCGATATGTGGGCGGACCCGGCGCTGCGCAAATCCATCCAGGCGACCCTGTGGGTGGCATTCCTCGCGACGGTCGTCGTGGTGGCCGCCGCCGCGCCGCTGGCCTATCGGCTCGCCGTCGCACCGGAGGGCTGGTTGTCGCGCGGTATGGTCACCGCGCTGGTCGTCCTTGCCGTACTACCCGTACAGGCGTATCTGGGCCCCCTCGATACATTCATCGACGAGCACGGCCTGTCCGGCACCCGGATCCCGCTGGTGCTGGTGCATGTCGCCGCCGGGCTGCCCATCGCGGTGCTGATCCTGCGCGGTGCCGTCGCCGCGCCGCCGGGTAGCCCCGCCGCGGACGCATTGCGAGGGATGGCCGCCCCGGGGACAATCGGCCGCCGGCTGCTCACCGCGGCCGGTCCGGCGCTGGTGGCGGTGGCGGTGCTCGAATTCGTCCAGGTCTGGAACGATTTCGTGGTCGGACTGCTGATCAGCGGCGCGGGTGCGTCGCCGTGGTCGCTGTTGCTGTGGGGTGAGGCGCGCCAGTTCGGCGAGAACGCCGCACAACTCGCGGCCGGCGCCCTGATCTCGGCCGTGCTGCCGGTCGCTCTGGTCCTGGCGACCTGGCGGCGCTGGATAATCCCCGGGCTCACCGGCGGGGTGCTGCGATGAACGACTCCACAGCGCGATCCTCGGTGGTGCCGGGTGTACTGGGCGGGCTGTCCGTGCTCGCCACCACCCTGCTGCTCGAATTGGGCCGCAACCTGGTGATGAACTCGTTCGGGGAGAGCGATGCCGTCCGGCTGGTCTCTTCGGGGCTGCGCTGGCTGGCCGTGCTGGTCGTGGCGCTGGCGATGCTCTATTCCGGTTACCGGTTTGCATTGCAGCGGCGAGCCGGGATCCGGCTCGCCGTCCGCCGGAACGCGCTGGCGATGCTGGACGGCGCTCGCCCGGCCGGTTCCGCGGATACGCGGGATATGGCCTGGCCGACGAGGTCGGACCGGGTGGCGGGATGGCACAGCGACGTGGTCGCCGCGCTGCGTGAACTGCCGGTGCGCAGCTACGACACCGCGACCCTGCACGCCGTTCTGGCCGCGGTGGCGGCCGTGCACGACGAGCTCCCGGGTTCGCTGCCCGGCCCTGGCGACGACGCAGCGGGGTCCACTACATCGGATGCCGAGGAACCGGCGCCGTACTGCGATCCGCGCACGGCGGCCGGCCTGCGGCAGTGGCTGGAATACGGGGGCGTCCTGGATCGCCACGGCGGCCACCATGTGCTGGCGAAGGTTCCCGCGACGCCGGCAGCGGAGGATGCGCTGGCCGGGGTCGTATGGCAGGCAGCATTGTTCGCGCTGCTGTCGCACTGCGCCGATCAGGCGTCGAGCTGGGCGGTCGCGCTGACCACGATCCCGTTCGCGCCGGGAGCCCGGCGCTGGTTCACGGTGGAAGAGCCCTACCTCCGGGAACTCGTGCGCCGGTGTGCCCTGCGAGCACAGGGGGAAACCGATCCGTCCGGAGGCGGTAGCGCCGCCTGGCACATTCCTTCGGCCACGGTCGTTCAGCTGGTCCGGATCGCCGACGCGCTGGATATCTGGTATGCGCACCAGGTCGGGATGGCGGGCGACCGGACCGCCACGGTGGCGCGGAGCCTGGAACAAACGACCGCGGATTCGGGACTGCGCTGGTTTCGGCGGCTGATGGCGGTGCGCCGGCTGGAAGTGCCGGATGCCGAACCGCGACTTCCGGTGCGGGACGCCGGCAACGACAGCACCGGACCGGCGTCGGCAGGCAGCGACGGAGACACCCCGACGATGGCGACCGGCGGGCCGGCGGGAAACCGGCGTTCACCGGCCGGTGCAGACCCACGGGATCGGTCGGCGCCGGTCGCCGGTGACGATTCGGAAGCGTCGCCGGCCGGCGATCCGCAGCCGGCGCTGTCGACCGCGCTGCACTGTGTGATGCGAAGACGGGCGACCGGGCTCGCCGCCCGGTCGAAGCACCGCGCGGCGTGGGTCCGGTTGCGTGACGCGGCCACCGCGGACGAGCTGAACGCAGCGGTCAGGGACCTGCGCGCAGCATGGTGGCGGCTGCCGCGGGAGGACGTCACGAATCAGGTGCTGGTGCTCACGAATCTGGCCGTCGCGCATATCGCACAAGGCCGGCTGGACGCGGCCGCGGACCGGCTCGAGCTGGCCGCGGTGCGCGCGGCCGCGGAGGAAGACGACGAAGGCCGGGCGCTGGTATACGAACTGGACGCGGCGGTGCGCTGGGCGCGCGGCGAACCCCGGGGCGCACTCCGTAGTTGGCAGCGGGCGCTGGGACTGTACGAGTATCTCGGCGACCCGCGCGGTATCGCCGGCTGCCTGCACCATCTCGGTTCGGCGCTGGAGCTGGTCCCCGAGCACGCAGACCTGGTGCTGGGCGACGATCCGCCCCCAGCCGCCGGTGAGGCGCGGCGCTACGCCCGGGAGTGGCGCGACGAGGCCGCGGTGTGGCGGCGAGGCGAGACGCCGCCGCAGACCGGCCGCCGGCCGCTGCGGGTCCCGGACGAATCCGGAGATTTCCGACGTTGACAGCGACGGCCGCGAATCTGTGAACCGCTTTCGCGACAGATGAACCGGGACGGCGCGGACGGCGATCCGGTCGGCTCGGGTCCAGGATTACCTCCCCACCGGACCCGGCGGCAGCGCAATCGATACGGCGGCCCGGTGTCGCCGAGGCGCGGCCCCGGCGAGCGAAGCGGCTCGGGTTCAGGGGCGCACCCGGTACAGCCGCCAGATCGGCTGGTTGTCACCGTCATTGGGGATTTCGAGTTCGAGGGTGGCGATCTCCGCGCCGGTTTCGTAGAGCGTGGGGTAGCGGACATTCACCGCGTCGGAGGCGCCACGGCCGCTGTTGGGGACAGCCAGGATGTAGTGGACCCCGTGCGCGGCGGGATCGTTGAGGATGGTGATGAAATCCTGGTCGGACGGAATGATGTAGGTATGCGGCCGGTCGGTCGCGGTGTAGACCGCGAATCCGTAGACGGTGTCCATCAGGACCGAGGCGTCCGGTAGGCCGAGATCGTCGATGTAGCGGGCCAATTCGCGTTCGGTGCGGAAGGAGGCGATGATTCGCCGCTCCTGGGAGCGGGTGGCGGAGGTATCGGCGGGATCGGGGAATACGATCTCCTGCAGGGCGTACTGCTGAACGGACAGGGTCGGGGAAAGCATCAGTGCCCCGGTGACGATCGGGGTCGCGAGGACCAGAACCGCCGCGAGGACCGCCGGCGCGAGTGCCGCACGGCCGGGGTCGGTGCGTCGCGGCCGGTGATGGCGGCCGGGGCGACGGGCGGGGATCTCGCCGCTCGGCGGGACCAGCTGGCAGGCCAGAACCACCATCAGCGGAATGGCACTGATGTAGAAGCGCAGGAACGGGAAGGTCGTCCCGGTCATGTAGTTGCGGGTCGCGAAGGCGAGGACCGCGCCGAAGACGATGCCCGCGGCCAGTACCTCCGGGTCGCGCCGCCGCCACGCCAGCGCGAGGCATACCGGGATCAGGACCGGGAGCGCCGGCCCGAGGATCATGATCTCGCTGATCGAGTACAGCAGCCCGTACAGCGGCGCCGGTGCGCCGCCACCGCTGCTGCTCTGTTCGACGATGCCCGCGTTGCCGTAATCGGAGGTGAGCTGCTGGAAAGGTTCCCCGGTGATGAGCCAGCTGGTCATCGCCCAGGCCACGGCCGCGATCCCGGTGGGCGCCGCCACCAGCAGCGCGTCCATTGCGGTATCGGTGAACCGGTGCCGGCGCGGGCCGGGTGTCCGCAACCAGGTCACCACGGCGACGAACACCATCACCCCGGTGGCGACCGGCAGCGCGTCGTAGCGGGTCAGGTAGCCCAGTGCCAGCGCGATCGCGGCGAGGCACAGATCGTGCACATCGTCGGTGTGCAGCCAGCGGATCAGCCGGCGCGCGGTCCAGCACAGCAGGAAGACGAACGGTGCCTCGCTCATCCCGTTCGCCGCGTAGAACACGATCATCGGGTTGAGCGCGAACAGGGCTGTCAGTACCCACATCAGCCAGGTGGGTACGCCGCGGTCGGCGCACAGGCCGCGGATCTGCACCACCGCGCCTGCCATGAACGGCGCCGACATGAGGACAGCGGTGATATTCCAGGAGGTCAGCACCGGCCACCAGTGGCTGAACAGAACCACGGGAAGCTGCACGACGGTGGCCAGCGGGGTGAAGATGAAGCCGACGGCGGCCAGATGCGGGTCGCGGCTGAACAGCACGCTGCGAGCCGCGGAGACCCGGCTCAGCGAATCGCCCATGATGTAGTGCGGTTCGACGGCCAGATACAGGCCGGCGGCCAGGTATACGGCCGTGGCGAGCAGGAACAACCAGCGTGAGGTCCTCATCGCGGTGCGTCCGCCGGCTTCGCCGAATCCGCGCCGGGCAATCCGTGGAAGGTTTTCTCCCAGTAGGACGGTTTGCCGATGAGCTGGTAGACCCCCTTGATCGCGGCGACGCTCATCAGCACCCAGTAGAGCGGGGTGGTCAGCGCCGCGAGCAGCAGGACGGTCAACCGGCTCTCCCGGCAGGCGACCAGGTTCATGTACAGCACCGCCGCATTGCCGAATACCAGGCAGAAAAGCGCCGGGAAGTAGACATACGGTGGGAACTGATCCTGGACGGCGGACGGCTGGCCGAGCAACCAAGCGAGTGTGATCAGCCAGAAGAGCATGTTCAGGCAGGCGATGAGAGGCGTACCGGCGAGCAGAGTCGTGAACCGGGCGAAGCCGATCGGGCCGAGTGTCCGCCACAACCTGCGCGGGCGCCGCATATGAACCAGCCAGGTTTGCAGGTAGCCCTTGTACCAGCGCGAACGCTGCCGGATCCAGTTGACCGGGTCGCTGTTGGCCTCCTCCCAGGTAACCGAGTCGAGTACCGCTGTCCGGTAGCCGCTTCCGGCGATCCGTACGCCCAGATCCGCGTCCTCGGTGACGTTGAACGGATCCCAGGCGCCGATCTCGGCGAGCACATCGCGCCGCAGGTGATTGGAGGTACCGCCCAGCGGAATCGGGGCGTTCCCGCGTACGAGTCCGGGCAGGATGAAACCGAACCACAGCGCGTAGTCGGCGGTGAACCAGGCGGTGAGCAGGTTCTGGCCGCCGTTGTGGAAAGCCAGCCGGGCCTGTACGCAGGCGGTGTCGGCGGGCAGCCGGTCGAACGCGACCGCCGCGCGGCGCAGTTGCAGCGGGTCGGGGCGGTCCTCGGCGTCGTAGATGGTGACGAGATCGCCGGTGGCGAAATGCAGGCCGAAATTGCAGGCCTTGGGCTTGGTACGCGGCTCGGCCGGGGGTACCTCGACGATGTGCAGCGTCGCGGGTGCGTCCACGGCCCGCGCGGCGGCGATGGTTGCGTCGTCGTCGGCCTCGAGCAACAGCAGGATCTGCAGTTTGCCCGCCGGATACCGGAAGGCGGCGAGGTTTTCGATCACGGTGCCGATCACCTCCGGCTCGTGGAACGCGGGAACCAGGATGGTGTAGGCGGGCAGGGCGTCGTCGTCGACGGCCTCGGCGTCGGCATCGGAAACGGTGATGATGCTGCGGCCGTCGAGGCCGCGGAAGAACAGAACGAGCCGGTCGGCCAGCGTCCATACATACGCCCCGGTGCAGACCACGGTGATCGCGATGAGCGTCGGCGTCCGGGCCAGCACCGCCCCCACCGCGAGCAGGGCCAGTAGCACGATCAGTACCGACCGCTGCCAGGGGACGACGACCTGCGCGGCGGATAACTCCGGCCGGCGTTCCCGCAGCCCGTGGACCGCGTCGTGCAGAGCCGCGGCCACCGGGTCCCGGCCGGGTTGGTCCTCGTTCACCACGGCTGCACCTCCACGAGTTGCCGGCCCAGCGTTTCGAGCAGATCGGCGTCCTTGAATTCCGGGTCGGTCGCCGTGACTGCCGAGACACCCCGGGCGAGCAGGGCGACCATCGCGGCCGCCGTACCCGCCACGGACGGCTCCGGCGGCAGGAAATAGGCGTCCGGTTCGTGGTTGTCGACGGTCATCACCGTCACGCGCTGGATATGCGCGGCATCCCGCCGCCATATGAAGGTGAGGTAGTTCCAGGTGAGGTGGAGGCGTTCGTCGACGACCGAGTACATGGTGGCGACGAGACCGCGTCCGAGCGGCACCGAGCGGGGCGGGTTGCTGACCCGTGCGTAGCGCAGATCGTAGGTGATCAGTGTCGGGGTGACGTCGAGCTCCGCGCCGTACCGCACGGTGAGCAGGTCGATCTGCGCGGTGCGGTTGCGGTCGAGGGTGTCCCAGCGCGGATTCGGCTCGAGTGTGCGGATCGTCTGCCGCAGAGAGGTCGACTCGCTGCTGAAAAAGCGCTGTGGCCAGTCCAGGTTCTGCAGGCCGGTCTGCCGCCAGCCCGGCGGGACCACCAGGCCGGTGGTGCCCTGATACGGCGGGCCCGCGGCCACTTCGTCGCCGGACATCGCGGGCATCGGCGCCACCGTCATCAGCACCGCGACCGCGGCCAGCGCCACGAGGACATACCGGGGATCGTCCGGCTCGCCGCCGATCGGCGGTGCGGCGCCGGCGGGCAGCAGCGGCGCGCGCAGGACCAGCGCGCATCCGCACACCACGACGGCGGTCACCGGGACCACGCCGATCAGGACCGCCGATATCCGGATATCGGGTATCCAGTGCGTGGCGGTGGCGAGAACAGCGCAATCGACCGCCACCGCCAGCGCGCCGACCCAGGCCACCCGGCGCCCGCCGCGGTGGAAGCCGTAGGCCAGGGTGATCGCGGAAGCCACGATCATCACCAGAGAATACGCGAACAGGCCACCGCCCAGCGCGACGGCGACGAGCCGGTAGACGACCGGATTGACCACCAGGAGCAACACCCAGACTTCCCAGTACCGCATGGTGGCCCGCATTCCGAACAGCAGCACCGCCCCGGACACGACGAACAGGATCAGCGCCAGCACATCGAAATGGAAGAGCTCATAGAACGGGGCGTAGCGGGGGAGCAGCAGCCGCTGCACGAACAGCGCCACGACCAGGCCGATGAGGCCGACGATGACATCGGTTTCCCGGTCGTGGATCGGCAGCACCGGTTTGCGGCGCCGGCGGACTCCGAGCATGAGCGCGAGCGCCAGAACCGGCAGGACGAACAGGTAGCCGATGGAGGTGCCCTCTCCCGCACCCCGCCAGATATCGGCGAGTGTGCGCCGGAAGGCCAGCGCGGTGAGGACGATCAGCAGTGTCCAGCGGACCGCGCGGCGCGTGATCGGTGCTGCGATGCCGCGGCGCATCGCCGGTCAGCGCCGGTTCGTCCGGCGGCGACCGCGTGCGGCGAACCACAACGCCACGACGAGACCTGCGGCGAGCAGTACCGCGGCGGCGATGAGTATCGTGCGCATGATCCCCGAGACGGTGGCTTCGGGGCCGGTCTCCGCGGCCGGCGCGGGCAGGCTGTAATCGACGGGTTCGCGTCCGGCGGCGGTGAATACGACGTCGCCGGAGAGCGAATACCAGCCGTCGGGCCGGCCGGCGAGCCAGCCGAGGGTGCGGTCGAGTTCGCCGGGCCCGGCGTTGCTCGCGGCGACCAGCAGCTGACGCTCGCCGTCGTAGTAGCTCTGCAGCGAGGCGAACCGCAGGTCCGGGGAGAGCTGCAATTGGGTTGTCGTGCCGTCGCTTTCGGTCAGCTGCAGCCGGGTGTCGTCCGTTCTGCCCAGTGGTGGTGATATGCCTTCGGGTGTCTGTCCGTCGGCCGCGATGAGGATCGCCGGACGGGTGCCGCCGGCGACCTCGGACACCGGAGTCCAGCGCGGATCGAGCCGGGTGGTGGTCAGCGATTGGAGTCCGGCGGTTACGGCGACCGCCCGGCTCAGATCGTCGAAACCACCGGCCGTGGCGGCCACCTCCACCACGGGCAGCAGGCCCTGCGGCAGTGCCTGGAATCCGCGCGGTGGACCACCGGGTGCGGCGTCGCCGGTGACCTCGCTACCGGGCAGGACGGTCAGTGTCAACGGCTGATCGGTACCGCAGCGGCCGGTGTCGCCCGTGGTGCGCAACGTGACCTGAACCGGTGTGCTGCGCTGCAGGACATCATCGGGGATATCGATCCAGCGGTCGATCTGCCCGGACGAATCCGCCGCCCAGTTCGCGAGTTCCCGCTCGCCCGCGGTGACGATGAGCTGGCCCGCCTGACTGGGCGGCAGCGGGGTGTAGTGGCCCTGGAGTTTCACCCGGATATGCCCGGTCGGCCGGCCCAGCCGGGACTGGTCGAGCGAGAACCGGACGCTGACCTCGGCATGCGAACTCGCGCTGAGCGTGCCCACCCCGAGGTCGCCGAGCGTGCTGGTATCCGGCGCCAGGATCGGTGCCTGATCCAGCGAGCCCGCGACGGCACGGCTGGCGACCGCGAAATCGGCGACCCGGCTGGTGATCAGCCGGGTCTGATCGAGCAGCGCCTCGCCGTCACCGGTGACGAGCAACCACGGTATCCCGGCGGCCGGAGTGAGGGTGGTGGCCGCGTCACCGCCGGCCCGGATCGCGATCGAGCGGGTGAACGGATCGTCGGGTTCGGTGACCGAGCCGTCCGGCGCCGATCGGCGCAGACTCACCCGGACCGGCTGACTGCCGTAGTGGGCGACGATCGCCGAGGACAGCGACAGTGCCGCGGTGGACTCGAGGTCCGACGGCGTATCCGGTACATAGATGCGGAGTTCCTGCAGGATCGGCGGCAGGAAATCGGCGATGACGGTGGGTGGTTCGGGCGTCCCGGCGTATCCGACCCGGACCTCGCGCAGTACGGCTCCGTGGTCGAACCAGTCGTCGGGGCAGCGGCCCGCCGCGGGAAACAGGTTCACGTGCAGGGTGATGGTGGCGGCCTGATCCGCGACGCCTGCCTCGTCCAGTGGCAGGGTCACCGGGACCCGCGTCGCGGGCCCCGCGGGGAGATCGGCGTGGGCGATGAACCGCTCCCCGGATTCCACATCGATTGTTCCCCGCGCGAGATCGGCCGGCAGATCGACGGCCATGGTGAGCTCGGTGGGAGTGGTCCCGGGCGGTACCGGAATCGCCAGCTGCACCTCGTCGTCGTCACCGCGGAGCGTGATCGGCTCACCGAGACCGAGATCGCGGGCCGCGAATTCGGTCTCGCCCGCCGGTGCGGCGGCGGTTCCGGGTGGTTGCGTGGTTGCCGAGGGGGCGGTGCACACCAGTGCCAGCGCGGCCGCCCAAGCACATGACATCCGTACGAGAACCCGCATGGGCACGACCCCTCGGTTATCCGGTGGCGGTTCCGGAGGTATCCGATGAACCGCCACGTCTGCGCGGTAACTCAGTCCGAGTGCATGGTAACCGGGAGGTCGTGGCTACCGGTCGGCAACGATATCGCTCGGCGTTGCGGCCGGGGCCGCGGCCGAAGCGGGCGCGGGGACTGTGGCCGGGCCGGTCGTGACCGGTTTCCAGCGCTGATCGATCACCAGGCCGAGGCAGCCGGCGGCGATACAGGCGATCGACACCCCCACCATGACCGGATGAGTGCCGCCGGTCAGGGCGTCGGCGAGTACCACGGTGGCGGCCGTGCCGGGCAGGATGCCCACGAATGTCGCGCCGAGATAGGGCCAGAAACGGATCGAGGACAACGCGCACGAATAGTTCACCACCGAGAACGGCGCGAAGGCGATGAGCCGTAGCGCGCCGACCGCGAGCCAGCCGCGGCGGTGCAATCGGTCATCGATGATCTGCACCGTGGGGTGGTTCAGATAGGGCACGACCCGTTCCCGGCCGAACGCGCGGACCAGCAGGAAGGCCGCCGCGGCGCTCAGCAGCGAGGCGGTGACGGCCACACCGAGACCGACGACGGGTCCGAAGAGCAGCCCCGAGGCGACGGTGAACACCGTGCGCGGGACCGGCGCGATGATGATCAGGGTGTGCGCCGCGAAGAACAGCACCGGGAACCACGGCCCGGCGCCTTCGGCCCATTCCTGGATCTGGCGCGGATCGGGCAACGGGGTGAGCAGCGCCGCCGCGCAGACGACCGCGGCCAGGCACAGCACGAGGACCAGCCGGCGGTCGCGGAGGATGCGGGGCACCGGGCGAGATTACCGAGTGCTGCTCGCGGCGCGGCAATCGGTGCCGCAGCTGTGGCCGGTCACGACGCCGGCGGGCGGCGGTTGTGGAATGGGTGGGCGCGGCGGAAGACAGTAGCGAACCGGCCGCGCGCCCGCCGCGCCCGGCCGACGTTACTCGTTGGTAGTGGTGGCCCCGGGCGCTCGCTGCGTGGGCCCCGGCTAGCATCGGAGGAGCGGGCTGAATGCCCGTTAACCAAAGTGTTCGCTGAGCTGGGCGGATACCAAGGTACCCGCGCACGCAGTTGGTGCGCTTGTACTGGAACGACAAGAGGGAACAGGGTATGCCGATTGCTGCAGAGCCCGCGGCCGGGGCTGATCCGTCCTCGTCCGCGGTGCCCGATTATCCCGCCTGGCGCAAGGGTGTGGCGGGTGTGCTGGCCAAGACCCGCAAGGTCGATGCGGCCGAACTCGGTGCGGAACCCGAAAAGCTGCTGAACCAGTCCACCTACGACGGGCTGGATATCGCACCGCTGTACACGCGCCGGGACGAACTGCCCGAACAGCCGCTACCCGGTGCCTACCCGTTCGTCCGCGGCGGCGACGCCACGCGCGATGTCCATCGCGGCTGGTTCGTCAATGTCTGTATCGGCGCCGCCGACGCGGCGACCACGAACCGGGAGCTGACCGCGGGCCTGGAGAACGGCGCGAGCGCTGTGGAACTCGGCGTCGGTGCGCACGGTGTGCCGGTGGGCGAGCTGGCCGCCGCACTCGACGGTCTGCTGTTCGAGCTGGCGCCGCTGGCCCTGCGGGCCGGTACCGAAGCCGCCGAAGCCGCCGCGGCCGTCTACGAGGTGGTCGACCGGTATTCGGCGCCCGACCGCTCCGCGATCCGGATCTCCCTCGGCGCAGCCCCGCTCACCGCCGCGTTCGCCGGAACCGACGACCTCGGCCTCGCCGAGACCACGGCCCTGGCGGCCGCCGCCGGCCGGCGGCCGGAAACCGTCCGCGCGCTCACCGTGGACGGCACCGTCTTCCACGATGCCGGTGCCTCCGACGCCCAGGAGCTGGGTGCCGCCGTCGCGGCCGGGCTCGAATACCTGCGCGTGCTGTCCGGGGAGATGCCGGTCGCCGAGGCGTTGCGCCAGGTGGAGTTCCGGTTCGCCGCCACCGACGACCAGTTCGCGACCATCGCCAAGTTCCGGGCCGCGCGCCGCCTGTGGGCGCGGGTCGCGCACGCCCTCGGCGCGCCGTCGGAAGGCGCGGCCCCGCAGCATGCGGTGACCTCCGCGGCGATGATGAGCCGGCGCGACCCCTGGGTGAATCTGCTGCGCACCACCCTGGCTGCTTTCGGCGCCGGTGTGGGCGGCGCCGATACCGTCACCGTGCTGCCGTTCGATTCCGCGTTGCCCGCCGGTGAACTCGGCGTCTCGGCCTCGTTCTCGGAACGGATGGCCCGCAACACCCAGCTGCTGCTGCTCGAGGAGTCCCATCTCGGGCATGTCCAGGACCCGGGTGCGGGATCGTGGTACGTCGAGCAGTACACCGCCGACCTGGCTGCGGCCGCATGGGAATTCATGCAGGAACTCGAATCCGCCGGCGGCTATCGCGCGGCGCTGGACTCCGGACTGCTCGGCACCCGGATCGGTGCCACCAACGCGCGGCGGGAAAGCGATATCGCGCACCGCCGGACCGCCGTCACCGGCGTCAACGAATTCCCGAACCTGGCCGAGGCGCCGCTGTCGGAGGCCGCCCGGACGGCGGGGCCCGGACAGCGGTACGGCGCCGCGTTCGAAGCGCTGCGTGACCGGTCGGATACCTATCTGGCGGCGCACGGCGCCCGGCCGCAGGCGCTGCTGGTGCCGCTGGGCACGGTGGCCGAGCACAACGTGCGGGTCACCTTCATCGCCAACCTGTTGGCCTCCGGCGGGATCGAATCCATCAATCCCGGTCCGCTGGCCGGGGACGAGATCGCCGCGGCGGCACGGGAATCCGGTGCGAAGATCGCGGTGCTCTGCGGTACCGATGCCCGGTACGGCACCGATGCCGCGGGTGCGGTGGAACAACTACGCGATGCCGGTGTCGAGACGGTACTGCTGGCCGGGCCCGAGAAGGTTCTGACCGGTATCGAGGAGGCCCGGCGTCCGGACGGGTTCCTGGCGGCCCGGATCGACGCGGTCGCCGCCCTGACCGCCCTGCTGGAGAAGGTGGGAGCCTGATGACGACACAGCGAATCGAACAGGTGGTCGGCAGTTTCGCCGAGGTGCCGCTCAGCGAGCCGGGTTTCACCCCCGCCGCGGCCGACGAGAGCGCACGGACGGCTTTCGTGCAGGAGTCGGCCACCGCGAACAACTACACCCCCGAACAGCTGGTGTGGTCGACCCCCGAGGGGATCGATGTGCCGCCGGTGTTCACCAAGGCCGACCGGGATGCCGTCGCCGCGGCGGGTTTTCCGCTCGACAGCGTCCCCGGTGTCGCGCCGTTCGTGCGCGGACCCTATCCGACGATGTATGTGAACCAGCCCTGGACAATCCGCCAGTACGCGGGTTTCTCCACCGCGGCCGATTCCAACGCCTTCTACCGCCGTAACCTGCAGGCCGGTCAGAAGGGTCTGTCGGTGGCGTTCGATCTGGCCACCCACCGCGGGTACGACTCCGATCATCCGCGCGTCCAGGGCGATGTCGGGATGGCGGGCGTGGCCATCGATTCCATCCTCGATATGCGCCAGCTCTTCGACCAGATCCCGCTCGACCAGGTCAGCGTCTCGATGACGATGAACGGCGCGGTGCTGCCGATCCTGGCGCTGTACGTGGTGGCGGCCGAGGAACAGGGCGTGGCGCCGGAACAGCTGGCCGGAACGATTCAGAACGATATTCTGAAAGAGTTCATGGTCCGCAACACCTATATCTATCCGCCGAAACCGTCGATGCGGATCATCTCCGATATCTTCGCCTACACCAGTGCGAAGATGCCGAAGTTCAATTCGATCTCGATTTCCGGCTACCACATCCAGGAAGCCGGCGCGACCGCCGATCTCGAGCTCGCCTACACCCTCGCCGACGGCGTGGAATACCTGCGGGCCGGTATCGACGCCGGTATGGAGATCGACAAATTCGCGCCCCGGCTCTCGTTCTTCTGGGCCATCGGCATGAATTTCTTCATGGAGGTCGCGAAGCTCCGTGCGGGCCGGCTGCTGTGGAGCGAACTGGTCGCGAAATTCGATCCGAAGAATCCGAAATCGCTGTCGCTGCGGACCCATTCGCAGACTTCGGGCTGGTCGCTGACCGCGCAGGACGCCTACAACAATGTCGCCCGGACCTGTATCGAGGCGATGGCGGCGACCCAGGGGCACACCCAGTCGCTGCACACCAACGCCCTCGACGAGGCGCTCGCGCTGCCGACCGATTTCTCGGCCCGTATCGCGCGCAACACCCAGCTGCTCATCCAGCAGGAGTCCAACACCACCCGCCCGATCGACCCGTGGGGCGGCTCCTACTACGTGGAATGGCTGACCCACCAGCTCGCCGAACGCGCTCGCGCGCATATCGCCGAGGTGGAGGCGCACGGCGGGATGGCGCAGGCCATCGGTGAGGGCATCCCGAAGCTGCGGATCGAGGAAGCCGCGGCCCGGACCCAGGCCCGTATCGATACCGGCCAGCAGCCGGTGATCGGCGTCAACAAGTACCAGGTCGCCGAGGATCACGAGGTCGAGGTCCTCAAGGTCGAGAATTCGCGGGTGCGCGCCGAACAGCTCGAGAAGCTGCGGCAGCTGCGTGCCGACCGCGACCAGGACGCGGTGGACCGGGCACTGGCCGAACTGACCCGTGCCGCCGCCTCGTCCGGCGGCGGCATGGAGAACAACCTGCTGGCGCTGGCCATCGACGCCGCGCGGGCGAAGGCGACCGTGGGCGAGATCTCCGACGCCCTGGAGCAGGTCTACGGCCGGCATCAGGCCGAGATCCGTACCCTGTCCGGTGTGTATCGCGACGAGGCCGGCAAGGTCACCAACATCACCACCGCCGGGGATCTGGTGGCGGAGTTCGCCGAGGCCGAGGGCCGGCGTCCCCGCATCCTGGTCGCGAAGATGGGCCAGGACGGGCACGACCGCGGCCAGAAGGTGATCGCCACCGCCTTCGCCGACCTCGGTTTCGACGTCGATGTGGGCCCGCTGTTCCAGACCCCCGAAGAGGTGGCCCGCCAGGCCGCGGACAACGACGTGCACGTCGTCGGTGTGTCCTCGCTGGCGGCCGGTCACCTCACGCTGGTGCCCGCTCTGCGGCAGGCACTGGCCGATGTCGGCCGGCCCGACATCATGGTCATCGTCGGCGGGGTCATCCCGCCCGGTGACTTCGACGAGCTCTACGAGGCGGGTGCCGCGGCGATCTTCCCGCCGGGCACGGTGATCGCGGACGCCGCGATCGACCTGCTGCGTAAGCTCGGCGCCGCGCTCGGTCACGAGCTCGGTTCCGGCGCAACCGGTTCCGAGGCGAATACGCAGGGATGAACGCGCGCGCCATCGACGTCGACGCGCTCGCGCAGGCGGTCCGCTCCGGTGAGCGGGCCGCCCTCGCCCGGGCGATCACCCTGGTCGAATCCACCCGGGCCGACCATCGGGACCAGGCCCAGCAGCTACTGCTGAAGCTGACCCCGGAACCCGGTGCGGCCCTGTCGAACCGGGTCGGTATCACCGGTGTGCCCGGGGTGGGAAAATCCACCTTCATCGACGCGCTGGGGATGAACCTGATCGGGCAGGGGCACCGAGTGGCGGTCCTGGCCGTGGACCCGTCGTCCACCCGCACCGGCGGTTCGATCCTCGGTGACAAGACCCGGATGGCGCGGCTGTCGGTCGAGGAGAACGCTTTCATCCGGCCGTCGCCGACCGCCGGAACGCTCGGCGGTGTCGCCAAGGCGACCCGGGAGACCATCGCGCTGCTCGAGGCGGCCGGTTACGACGTGATCCTGGTGGAAACCGTCGGCGTCGGACAGTCCGAGGTGACCGTGGCGAATATGGTCGACGTGTTCTGTTTCCTCACCTTGGCCCGTACCGGTGACCAGTTGCAGGGCATCAAGAAGGGTGTGCTGGAACTGGCCGATCTGGTCGCGGTGAACAAGGCCGACGGCAAACACGAGATCGAGGCCAAGAGCGCGGCCCGGGAACTGGCCGGTGCGCTACGACTCATCCATCCGCACGATGCGCTGTGGAAACCGCCGGTGCTCACCATGAGCGGCCTGGAGGGGACCGGGCTGGACAAGTTCTGGCAGACGGTCCTGGAGCATCGCCGGGTGCTCACCGAGGCGGGGGAGTTCGCCGAGAAGCGCCGCCGCCAGCAGGTCGACTGGACCTGGACCATGGTGCACGATCAACTGCTGCGCCGGCTGGCCGACAACCCGAAGGTGAAGGCGATCCGCGGGGACGTGGAGGCCCAGGTGCGAGCCGGAGCACTCACCGCCGCCCTCGCCGCCGAACAACTGCTCGACGCCTTCGACAGCTGAAACGAGGGCGGGCGGCCGGTTTCAGTCGAGAGCGAAGAGTCCGGCGGCGGTGCGGTAGCAGACCGCGCGCAGCCAGTCGTCGCCGAGCTCGAGGCGTTCCAGCGCCTGGACGGCATGCCGGTACGGGTAGGGGATATTCGGGAAATCGCTGCCGAACATGATGCGGTCGCCGAGGCCGGCCAGGCGCTGTCGGTCGGCCGGCGGGAACGGGGCGGTGGCTTCCGCGAAATCGGTGAAGGCCATGGTGGTGTCGAGGTGAACGCCGGGATAGCGGTCGGCGAGGTCGAGGAACTCCCGGTACTCCGGCATGCCCATATGTGCCACGATCAGGCGTAGCCGCGGGAATTGCCGGAGTACCTCGGCGATCGGGCCGGGACCGGTGAATGTGCCGGGCGCGGGCCCCGAGCCGCAATGGATGACGGTCGGCACGGCCGCGTCGCTGAGCGTGCCCCAGACCGGCGCCAGCAGCGGGTCGCGCGGATCGTAGGCGCCGACCTGGATATGTGCTTTGAACACCCGCGCGCCCTGCTCGATGGCGGCCGGAACGTAGTCGGCGGCGGCGGGTTCGGGAAAGAACGTGGCGGTGTGCAGGCAGTCGGGGACGTCGGCGGCGAATTTCGCGGTCCAGTCGTTGAGCCAGGCCGCCATCTCCGGACGGTGCGGATACACCAGTGCCGTGAACGCGCGCACTCCGAATCGGCGTAATGCCGCCAGCCGGACCGATTCTTCCGCGCGATAGGTGATCGGCCACGGACGTCCGGTGAGCGGGCCCGCGGAATCGAAGTAGGCCCACACCTTGCGCAGTACCTGATGGGGCATGAAATGGGTGTGCACATCGACCAGCCCGGGCAGTCCGAGCCGCTGCCGGAACCGGGCCAGATAGGCCTCGTCGGCAGGGATCTCGGCGGCGGCGGATTCGGTCACTGGCTGGTTCTCCTGACTCGGGGACGGGTCTAACGGTCAGTTCGGTCCGGCGGCGACCTGTCGCGCAGTGGACTCGCCCGGAAAACAGGCGCGGGCATAGTCACCGAGACGTGCGACGAGACGGTCGAAGAACAGGCCGGGATCGGTGGCGACGACGATATCGGCGTTGGGCGGGCGGCCCCACATGCCCGCCCAGTCCGCGATGGTGGCGCCGCGGGTGAGGCTGCCGGTGAGTTCCACATCGACCGTCGCGGGCCGGGTGCGGGCCAGCGTGGGATCCAGGGCCACCGCCGCGGCGAACGGGTCGTGCATATGCGCCAGGTAGCCGAGGTCGTAGGAGTGGTGGAAATCGAAGTAGAAACGGACGGCGTCGGTGAGATGGCGGACGATCGGATTGCTCGCCACCGACCGGGCGGTGGGCGGATCATCCGGTGAAACGGTCTCGACGGGTGTACTACCGGCCCGCTGCGCCAACCGGACCAGATGGTCGGGCCGCATTTCGATGGTCTCGGTGATATCGAGTCCGCAGATCACCGGGCGTCGCGACGCGGGCGCGGCGGAGAAGGCGTCGAAAACGATCTGCGCGGCCTCGGGGTCGACATGGATGTTCCACTCGTTGGTGGGGGTGGTGTTGCCCGGATGGTTGAACGCGCCGCCCATGATCACCAGCCGGCGCAGCAGCCGGGGGAGTTCGGGTTCGATGCGCAGGGCCAGCGCCAGGTTGGTGAGCGGGCCGGTGCACAGGCCGAGGAGTGCACCGGGATTCCCGCGCGCCAGGTCCACCCACATCTGCGCGGCGCTGCGCGTGGAGATCTGCCGGGTCGGTGCGGGAAGTTCGGCGTAGCCGACGCCCTGCGGGCCGTGGGTGTCCTCGGTGGTGCGCAGGGGTATCGCGAGCGGATCGGCCGCGCCCAGCGCCACCTCGATCTCCGGCGCGCCGGCCAGTTCCAGCCAGGCGAGGTTGTTGATCGCCACCTGTCCGGCCGGGACGTTTCCGGCGGTGGCGGCGATTCCGGCGATCTCGGCGTCGGGGCTGGCCAGCAGATACAGCAGGGCGAGGGAATCGTCCACTCCGGTATCCACGTCCATGATGATCCGCTGCCGCACCCCCCGAGCGTAGCGAGGCGGTTCCGGGGAACCGCAGTCGCTGTCCCGCGGGGGCGCGACGCAGTCACGTCACGTGACGCATTTCGGTCAGTGCCGGGGGAATTCAGTCCCGGGTGGGCCAGTAGTTGTCCGTGGCGGGCCGGCGAGCCAGTGGTGCCGTACCGCCGACCTCGGTGAGGCCCAGATGGAACAGCATGCCGACGGTCACCAGGCTGACGCTCACGATGAGCGGGGTGAGCAGTTGGGCCGCACCGGCCCCCGAGGGCGGCATATGGTGCTGATTGTCGCCGATATGCATGGCGAACATGCCGGTGTAGTGCATACCGGCAACGGCCATACCCATCACCAGCGCGGCGCCGAGAGTGGCGAGGGTGCCGCGCACATTGAGGGTGAACCACAGCGCCGCGGTCGCGGCGACCACCGCGATGATCATGGACAGGGCCACGGTCGGCCAGTCGTAGCCGATCTCCGCATCGGTTTTCATGGCGTACATCCCGGCGTAGTGCATGGCACCGACGCCGAGCCCGGTGATCACACCTCCGATGAGCAGGCCCTGGGTGCCGAGTCGGCGCCGCTGGGCCAGGCACAGCCCGATCCAGACCACCACCATGGCGATCAGGGCGCTGATCAGGGTGATCGGCACGTCGTATTTGATGGCGGCGCCGTCGATCCGGAATCCCAGCATGGCGATGAAATGCATGACCCAGATACCGGTGCCGCCGAGGGCCACGGAGGCGGCGATCAGCCAGCCGTCGAATATCGACTGCCCGCGTACCCGGCTCATGCACCGTAGCCCTAGCAACGACCCGGTGAACGACATGACGTACGCGACCACGGGGGTGAGCCAGCCGTGGCTGAAGTGGTCGATCTCCACCGGGGACCTCCTCGCTGGGCGGAATCCCGAACCGCACGACTGCGGAACGCGGGCATTCCAGAACGGTGAACGTGCAGGGAGTGAATTTAAGGGAGATATGTTGTAAAAAACAAGGGCCGCAGAAAGGACATCGGCGTACTTGTGACAAGAGGGCCGGAAAGGCGGCTTCCGAACCGAAGGGCGCACTCCGCTGCCGGCCGGGACGGGTTTCCGCTATCGATCGGCACTCCCGCCGCGCGGGCAATTTCGCCTGGCGGCAGTCGAATACGGCCGGGCCGGATCGGCGAGGCGGCGGGGGCCGGGGTTCCTGAATCTCGCTCCGACGACTCTATCGTCCGCACGGTGCGGCCGGCGGATTTTCGGTTGCGCTGTGCGTACCCGCTCATGGGCGTAGGCTTCGAGGAACTCGAAGGAGACCCATGCCTGGCATATCCAGCCGCAGCACCGCCATCGCCCACGAACTACCCGAGGTCGAACTGGCCGAATTCGCCGAGATCCGGAGTGCCGAGCGGGCCGAGGTCGCCCGTCGCAGTGCCGTCGCGGCCCGTATCGTCGCCGGTCATTCGACCGACGCCGCCGACTGCCGCAATCTGCTGGCCATGCTCGGCCTCGACGCGGAAGCGGGCAAACTCGCCGGTCTCCAGACCTGAGCACCGCGCGGCCGGCGGCAGCCCACCGGACAGGTAGGGTCCGCCGGCCAGGGGTACTCCCCGGAGGGGGCGCATATCGTGCGCCCGGCCCTCCGTACGCTCGGAGTATGTCCGATACGGCAATACTCGGGACCGATCACCCGGTTGGGGCCACGGATCCCGTGGCCGATCTGGCCGAGCTGATCGGCGGTCGCCGTCTCGTCGTGCTCACCGGAGCCGGAATCTCCACCGACAGCGGAATCCCGGACTACCGGGGTCCGGATGCGCCGCCGCGTAAGCCGATGACCTACCAGCAGTTCACCGGCGACCCACAGTTCCGCCGCCGGTACTGGGCGCGTAACCACGTGGGCTGGCGGTACATGGACGCCGCCCGGCCGAACGCCGGTCACCGTGCCCTGGCCGAACTCGAACGCCGCGGTGTGGTGGCCGGGGTCATCACCCAGAATGTCGATCTGCTGCACACCAAGGCGGGCAGCCGCCGGGTGATCGACCTGCACGGCACCTACGCGCAGGTACGGTGCCTCGACTGCGGCGCCCGGATCTCCCGGATGGCGCTGGCCGAGCGGCTGGAATCGGTCAACCCCGGTTTCGCCGCCGGTTCGGTGACCGGCCTCGAAGTCGCGCCCGACGCGGACGCCGTGGTCGAGGATATCGAGGGTTTCCGCATGGTGGACTGCGCGCGCTGTGGCGGACTGCTGAAGCCGGATATCGTCTACTTCGGTGAGAACGTCCCGGCTGATCGTGTAGCGGCGGCCTGCGAACTGGTGGACGCGGCCGAGGTGCTTCTCGTCGCCGGTTCGAGCCTGACGGTGTGGTCGGGGCGGCGGTTCGTCCACCGGGTTGCCCGCCGCGGCGGCACCGTGCTGATCGTCAATCGCGGACCCACCCGCAGCGACGGCTTGGCCGCGCGCACCGTCGCCGCGGGCTGCTCGCCGGTTCTGGCCGGTCTCGCCGATCGCTTCCGGGATCGGTATCGAGTGCCTTGAGTGGCGCGGTGCCCCATGCGAGACGGGCGATCCGTGGACGGTCCTGCGGGCCCGCGCACGAGCTCGGCGAGTGCTGATGTCCGGTGGCGATACGGCGACCTGCTACCGACGCCCGCCCACCCGACCCGCGTATTCTGCGCACTATGCGGAGCACACTGATCGCGGTGCGGACCGGGAACTCCGAGACGGTCCGGGACATAACCGGCGAATGCGCGGAATTCGTGCGGCAGGCCGGTGCGGACGGGCTGCTGCACGTCTTCGTCCCGCATGCCACCGCCGGCGTGGCGGTCATGGAGTTGGGTGCGCACAGCGACGAAGACCTGCTGGCCGCGCTGCGTGATCTGCTGCCGGCCGACGACCGCTGGCGGCATGCGCACGGGTCGCGCGGGCACGGGCGCTCGCATGTACTGCCCGCCCTCATCGCGCCGTATGCGACCGTCCCGGTCGTCGACGGCGAACTCGCCCTGGGGACATGGCAATCCATCGCCCTGGTGGACGTGAATGTCGACAACCCCGACCGGCAGGTGCGGCTGTCACTGCTGACTTCCGCCGGGTGAGCCGGGCGCCCCGGTAACGTCGGGCCCATGAGCAGTCTCGGCGTGGCGATCATCGGGTACGGCCTGGCGGGTGCGGTGTTCCATGCACCGCTGATCTCCGCGGAACCGCGGCTGCGGGTGGCGGCGGTGGTGACCGGGTCGGCGGAGCGGGCCGAACAGGCCCGGCGCGACCATGCCGGGGTGCGGGTGCTGCCGGACGCCGACGCACTGTTCGCCGATCTGTCCGGAATAGACGTGGTGGTCGTCGCCAGCCCGAACCGTACCCATGCCGCGCTCGCCCGCCGGGCGCTGGCGGCGGGTACCGCGGTGGTGGTGGACAAGCCGTTCGCGGTCACATCCGCCGAGGCCGCCGAAGTCATCCGGAGTGCCGAGGAGGCCGGCCGGATCCTCACGGTGTTCCAGAACCGCCGCTGGGACGGAGACTTCCGGACGGTCGGGCAGCTCGCCGGCGACGGCCGGCTGGGGCGGGTACGCCGCTTCGAATCCCGGTTCGAACGCTGGCGTCCGGTACCGAAGAGCGGCTGGCGGGAAACCGGCACCGCCGCCGATGCCGCCGGGATCCTCTACGACCTCGGCAGTCATCTCGTCGATCAAGCGCTGACCCTGTTCGGTCCGGTCACCACCGTCTACTGCGAACTGGATTCCCGCCGCCCGGGAGTGAGCACCGACGACGATATGTTCCTGGCCCTGACCCACGCCGCAGGCGTCCGATCCCATCTGTGGGCCAGTGCGGTGGCACCGCTGCTCGGGCCGCGTTTCCGGGTGCTGGGGGAGAAAGCCGGCTACCAGGTCCACGGTATGGACCCGCAGGAAGACGCGTTACGCGCCGGGCGGCGCCCCGGCGACGGGACGCCTTGGGGGACAGTCGATCCCGAACGGTACGGAATCCTCGGCGCCGAGCCCGAAAGGGCGGCGTTCCCCACAGTGCCCGGCGACTATCTCGCCTTCTATCGCGCACTGGCCGACGCGATACTCGACGGGGCTCCGGTCCCGGTGGACCCGGGCGACGCGCTGGCGGGTCTGCGGATCCTGGAGGCGGCACGGGAATCGGCGGTCTCGGGCACCGTGGTGCAGCTCTGAGAGCTGCGGGGCGCCCATGGTCGTACTGTGCGAAGTTGTCCACCGGGGTGGTCGCCGTCGTGAATGCCACCCGGTGGGTGCCCTGACGAGCTCACGGGCCGGCGGCGCACGGTATCGGTCAGTGCACCGATACGTCCGCTACGGTATTCGGTATCCCCGGAACGTGACCCTTCTGCGCGTCTCGAAACCGAGCCGCTCATAGAGCGCGATCGCGCCGGTATTCGATTCGGCGGTGTGCAGGAACGGGCGTTCGCCGCGGGCGATGATCCGGGCGGCGACCGCACCGATCAAGCGGGAAGCGTGGCCGCGTCCGCGCGCTTCGGGAGCGGTGCAGACGGCACTGATCTCGGTCCAGCCCGGCGGCCGGAGCCGTTCACCTGCCATCGCGACCAACACGCCGCCGTCGCGGAGGCCGAGATAGGTGCCGAGTTCGTGGGTGCGGGGGCGGAACGGGCCCGGCTGGGTCCGCGCGATGAGGTCGAGCATATCGGGGACATCCGCCGCGTTCAGTTCGACCAGGCCGGCCGGGTCGTCGGTCCCGGTATCGCCGGTGTAGATCATCTGGCGGCCGTCGAGGGTGAGGACGGGTTCCCAGTCCGGGGGTGGGACGGCCGTGGAGCTGAACATATCGGCGAACTCGCCGGAGCCCAGGAGCCGGGCGAGATCCGCCCAGTCGCCGGGATCCGGGTCGGCCGGGACGGCGGAGAAGGACGCCACTTCCGCCGGGTAGGTACAGGCCCGGCCGCGGCGGCGCGCGAGATGTGCGTGGTGGCCCCGTAGTGATTCGCCGACCGGATCGTCGAGGACGGTGGCGGTGCGGTACATGATGGCGCTACTGCTCTCTCGGTAAAACGGGTGGCCGGAACGGCCGCTGCCGGGCCAGCCTACGGGCTACCGTGCGGCCGGGTGGCGCCCCGGCTCCGGTGCGGCTGCGGGCGGCCGCCGAGCGCCGGGGTGTGGCGGCTGCGGGGGGCTGTGCCGAACTCGTGGAGGTGGCGCGCGGCCGGTGAGCTCCCGGAGCGTCGCGGCTCCGGGCGGCGATGCGGCCGGACGAATGCGACGGCGGCCCCGGACCGAAAACTGAGGGCGGGTCGCCGCAGTTATTTCCGGTAATACCGCCGAACTCTTCCCGCGTGCCGGTGTGACGGGCCATGATGGAGTCATGACGCGACCTACGTCTCCTATTGATTCCGGTACCGGCTCCCGGAACCTCCTGCGCACCTGTCCGCTGTGCGAGGCGGTCTGCGGTCTCGAACTGACCCTCGACGATGCTGATCAGGTGACCGCGGTCCGTGGAGACAAGCAGGATCCGTTCAGCGCCGGATTCCTCTGCCCGAAGGGCGCCAGCTTCGGCCGGCTCGACGGCGACCCCGACCGCCTCACCGAGCCCATGATCCGGGACCGGGCCACCGGCGCGTGGCGCACCGCGACCTGGAACGAGGCATTCGATCTCATCGCCGAACGTATCCCGGCGATCAAGTCCGCGCACGGCAACCAGGCCGTCGCCCTCTATCTCGGGAATCCCAACGCGCATACCGTCGCGGGCACCCTGTATGCCCCCGCACTGATCCGCGCTCTCGGCACGAAGAACCTGTTCTCCGCCAGCACTGCCGACCAGATGCCCAAACAGCTGGCCTGCGGGCTGCTCTACGGTGATCCGCTGGCGGTCCCGGTGCCCGATCTGGACCGCACGTCCTACCTGCTGATGCTGGGTGCCAATCCGCTCGAATCCAACGGCTCGGTCTGTACCGCCCCGGATTTCCCCGGCCGGCTGCGGGCGCTGCGCAAGCGCGGGGGCCGGCTGGTGGTGGTGGATCCGCGCCGCACCCGGACCGCGGATATCGCCGACGAACACCTCTTCATCCGTCCCGGCGCCGACGCCTACCTGCTGTTCGGCATCGTGCACACCTTGTTCGCCGAAGGGCTCACGACGGTGTCGGTCGAGGTGCAGGGACTGGACGCAGTGCGCTCCGCCGCCACGGAGTTCACGCCCGAAATGGTCGCGGACCGTACCGGTGTACCCGCCGATACCGTCCGCCGCCTGGCCCGCGAACTCGCCGGGGCGCCCACCGCGGCGGTGTACGCCCGGATCGGCACCTGCACCGCGGAATTCGGCACCCTGACCCAGTGGCTCGTCGATATCGTCAATACGCTCACCGGTAATTTGGACCGTCCCGGCGGCGTCATGTTCGCCACCGCCGCCGCTCGCGGGATCGTGCGCACCAAACCGTTCCGCCCGGGCCGGTGGCGCAGCCGGGTCCGGCAGTTGCCGGAAGCGATGGGGGAGTTGCCGGTCGCCACACTGATCGACGAGATCACCACACCCGGTGACGGGCAGGTGCGTGCCCTGATCACCGTGGCGGGCAACCCCGTCCTGTCCGCGCCCAGCGGCCCCCGGCTGGACGACGCGTTCGCCGGGCTGGAATTCATGGTCAGCGTCGATCGCTACCTCAACGAGACCACCCGGCACGCCGATGTGATTCTCCCGCCGCCGCGTCCGGTGCAGTCTCCGCACTACGATTTCGCGCTGCTGCAGTTCGCGGTCCGTAACTACGCGCGGTACTCCCCACCGCTGGTACCGCTGGGCGACCGGCCGTCCGAGGCCGCCGTCTACGTCCGGTTGGGGGCGGCGGTGAGCGGGCAACCGCACAATCCCACCCCGGAATTCGACCCGCTCGCCGCATTCGACGAATTCGTGATCGCCGATATGCTGCAGCGCGCCGGCCTTGCCCAGCGCCGGCCGGAACTGCTGGGCGGTACCACCACCGAACAGCGACTGGACCTGATGCTGCGGCTCGGCCCCTACGGCGCCTGGAACGGCGGTGAGCTCAGTCTGCAGACGCTGCTGGACAATCCGCACGGTATCGACCTCGGCCCGCTGCGGCCGCGGCTGCCCGAGGTGCTGCGGACCGCCTCGGGCAAGGTCGAATCGGCGCCCGAACTCCTGCTGGCCGATATCGACCGGCTGCGCGCCGCGGCGGTGGCCACCCGGGCGGATATGGTGCTCATCGGACGGCGTCATCTGCGTTCGAACAACAGCTGGATGCACAATATGGAACGCCTGGTCGGCGGCACGAACCGCTGCACGCTGCAAATCCACCCCGACGATATCTCGCGGTTGGGTCTCGGCGACCACGCGATCGTGAAATCCGCCGCCGGATCGCTCACCGTCCCGCTGGAACCGACCGATTCGATTATGCCTGGGGTGGTGAGCCTGCCGCACGGATGGGGACATTCCGGAAGCGCCCAGCAGGTGGCAGCGGGCAATCCCGGCGTGAACGCCAATGCGCTGACCGATGATTCGGTGCTCGATATTCCCTCGGGTAATGCCGTCTTCAACGGCGTCCCGGTCTCGCTGATGCCCGCCTGAGGACAGCGCCACGCCGCGTACCGTGATCCGAAAATGATCGCGGGTAGGCGGATGTGAGAGTGATGAGGCTATCGCACTGCCGAATCGGTCGGTCATATCCCGAATAAACCGCTTCGCCGTACCACGATTGATAGACTATGGCGCGAAGCACTATCAACGGGTCCGGTCCCGCCGATTCGTCCTCGCCGACGCGGACGAACGACTGCGCTGGTAGTCGAGATTGTCCAGGTCCGCCGCCCCCGGCGGAGGCCGGTATCGGCGGGACCGGAGCGGATCGGCGACTGCGCCCTGGCCCCGGCCGGGCGTCTCATCGTCTCCGGCAGTGCGTGAGTGCGGTTCCCGCTGTGCGAGCCCTGGTGCAGACCTTGGCCCTTCGTCTCGGTTCCGCCGGCGCCCGCCGCCGACGCGCTGAGCGAGCTCACCAGAAGAGAGAAGTGATGACCACTGCCCCCGACGCACCGGCACGTCCCGGCGCCACCGCCCTTCCGTCCGGCGACGAGCCGCTCGAGCTGGTTCCGCTCGATTCGCTGACCGCCGAAATGGTCGGGCACTGGACCTATTTGATGATGGAAGGCGCCGCCTTCGCCATGCAGGGCCTGCACCCGGTGATCCGGGAGGTCACCGACAAGTACTCCATCGCCAAAACCGATCCGGCGGGCCGCGCGATCCGCTCGGTGGATTCGGTGCTGCGCTGGACCTACGGCGGGATCGAGGCGATCCAGGACGGCCGCCGGCTGCGTTCCCTGCATGCCCCGCTGAAGATGAAAAGCGCCGAGGGTAAACACATCAGTGCCCTGCATCCGGGCGCCTACCAGTGGGTGATCGCCACCGCCTACGTGACCACCGCGAAGGCCGGTCCGCTGCTGATGGGCCGGGAATTCACCGACGCCGAACTCGACGAACTGCTGCGCGACAACATTCGCCTGGCGCGCATCCTGCAGGTGCCGATGAAGGGGTACCCTCGCACCCGCGCCGAATTCGACGCCTACTACGAGCATATGGTCACCGAGGTGCTGACCGCCGACGACGAGGTGCGCGAACAGTACCGGCAGTTGCGCACCGGCGATCTGGAACAGTTCCGGGCCATGGGTTTCCCGGCCGGCCGGATCGCGCGGTTACTGGCCACCCCGCTGATCCGGTTCAATTATCTGTCGATCGTGGGCCTGCTCGACCCGCGGCTGCGGGAGCTGATCGGGGTGCGCTGGACTGCGGCGGAACAGCGCACGCTGGAACGGATCTACACCGTGATCCGGATCGCCTACCGCGTGCTGCCGGACCGGCTGACCTATTTCCCGATCGCCTACCACGCGCGTAAACACCATCAGCAGATCCGGAAGATGAAGGATCGCGAGTTGAAATCGGCCGCCTACACCGTGCGCCCCCGGCAGGAGACCCCCCGCGATCCGGTATCCGTGATACCCGGGTGACGCCCGGCCGGTGCCGCTACCCGCCGCCGGGATGCGGGAACATCAGCGGGGCGAGGTAGCGCCGGGCGAATTCGCGGGCGGCTTCGGCATCGCCGAGCGGTAGGACGCCCCGCGGGTTGGCGATGAAGGAGATGGTGAGCCGGACGAACAGCTCGGCCACCACCTCGGGGTCGAAACTGCCGAGCTCACCGCGCTGCTGCCAATGGGCGAGGAATCGTGCCACCAGTTCGCGGCCCCGCGCGACGGCATCGTCACCGGTGAGGAAATCGGTGAGCTGCCCGGCCGCGCCGGTGGCGCGGAGACTGCGGGTGAGCAGCCGGGGCGCGGTGGCTTCGCCGACGAACGCGGCGAACATATCCGCCAAGGCGCCCACCGGCCCGGCGGAGCGCTGCATTGCGTCGGCGACGATCATCGAGACCCGCTGCGATTCCGCCATCAGCGCGTACCGCAGGATCGCCGATTTGGTGCCGAAGCGCCGGTACACCGTCGCCACCCCGACACCGGCCGCCTCGGCGATCCGGACCATGGTGGTGTCTTCGAAACCGTGCGCGGCGAAACATTCGCGGGCGGCGTCGACGATGGCGCGGGATCTGGTGTCCAACTGCTGCAATTCGGTCCACGGCGCAGCGGCGGTATCCATTCGCGCCAGCCTACCGGCTCGTCGCCCGCCGGAAGGAGTCCCGGTGGGCTCGCGGTACCGCGAGAGATTCCGCCGTGGTGTTCCGAGCCCCCGCGGTGATAGCCTGATGAGGTTCGAACTATCATTTCTACGTTCAGCCCGAGGTGACGAGATGGCGAACAACGCAACGGTGCGCACCGCCGATCAGTCCGCCGATACCCGGATCCGGCCTGAGGTCCTGCGTGAATTCCGCAAGCATTCCGGCAGCGCCCTGGCCGGTGTCTTCGCCGGCGCCGCCTTCGACCAGGTGGCATTGGTGCCGGTGGCGGCGGCGGTGGACCGCACCGGCCGGTTCGCGGCCAACTTCGCCGACCGCGGGGTACGCAGCGGGGCGTCGGCGATGATCGCCCTGTGGGGTGATTCCGACGACCGCCGCGCCGAGGCCGAATGGCTCAAACTGCGGCATCGCGATGTGCGCGGCGCCGGTACCGCGGACTTCGGTGAGGTGAAATACAGTGCGCTGAACCCGGTCACCTGGAAATGGATCGCGGTGAGCGGCATTTTCGTCGTCCTCAACACCTTCACCTACTGCACGGGTACGCAATTGCGTCCGGCGGAGGAGGAAGCGGCGTACCAGCTGCTGCGTGAGGCGTTCGCCGACCTCGAACTCCCCAGTGCGGCAGGCAAACTACCGGCGGATCTCGCCGAGGCGCGCCGCTACTACGACACCATGGCCACCGAGGAATTGCAGTCCAACCCGTTCCTCGTGGAGAAGTTCGCCGCGCTCACGAAACTGCCGCTGCCCACCCTCGGCCTGCCGCCCCTGGCGCGGCGTGCGCTGACCCCGATGTGGCTGGTGGTGCGGCCGGTCGCAGGACATGTCATCCAGGTGTGCTCGTCGAAGGCGATGCATCCGCGGGTACAGGAGCTGACCGGTTTCGAGCTGAAACCGCGCCATGAACAGGAATTCGCGGTCTACATCCGGTTACTGCAGTGGGCCTGGCGCACTCTGCCCGACCGCGTGCTGTTGCAGCCACTGGCCTACAACCGGTTCCAGTACGAGAAGATGATCCGCGCCTTCCGCGGTTTCGGACTCGAATCCTTCGCGGTGCCCGAGGACCGGCGCTGAACCCGCGGGAGAAGCCGGGATACTCAGTGCTGCGCGCGCAGGAACCGGCCGGTGCGTTCGGCGCCGAGCACGGGATCGGCGATCCCGTCGCCGAACACGAAACGGCCCCCGATGTACACGGCGGTGACCGCCGCATCGTTGCGATTGACCATCCGCGGCAGGTTCCCGTACTGGGCGACCGGGCTCTCGGCGTAGGCGTCGAGCGATTCGTCGAGCCCGGCCGGGTCCACGATCACCAGATCGGCGCGGTCGCCCGCGCGCAGATGCCCGGCGTCGATGCCGTACCAGTCGGCGAGTTCGCCGGTGAGCCGGTGCACCGCCCGCTCCAGCGGGATCACCGGTGTGCCGGCCTGTTCGGCGCGATACATGCGGCGCAGGAAGCGGAGCCCGAAGTTGTAGAAGGCCATATTCCGCAGATGTGCGCCCGCGTCGGAGAATCCCAGCTGGATACCGGGATGGGCCGCGAAACGGTCCAGGATTTCCGGCCGGTGGTTGGAGATCGTGGTGCGCCAGCGCAGTTTCGTTCCGTGCTCGAGGACCAGGTCGAGGAAGGCGTCCACCGGGTGGACCCCGCCCCGGTCGACCCCCACCTGACCGAAGGTTTTCCCGATCACCGCCTCGTCCGGGCAATCGACGATCTCGGCGTCGAAGAAATCGCGATGCCAGACGCGCAGCCCGAATTTCGCGTCGTAATCTTTACGGAACCGGCGGCGGTAGCCCTCGTCGGCGAGCAGGGTGTCGCGTTCCACCCGGTCGGCCAGGTGCAGCGCGGCGGCACCGGATCCGAACTCTTCGAAGATCACCAGGTCGATGCCGTCGGCGTACACCTCGAACGGCACCGGCAGATGCTGCCAGCGGAAATCCCCGCCCAAGGCGTTGACCAGCCGCGCCAGCGATCCGATGAGGACGACGGCGAACGGGTTGGCCTTGATATCGGCCGCCGAGAGCAAGGTGGTCTTCAGCCGTTTACGCCCGATACCGAGACTGCTGAAGATCATCGCGCCGAGGCTGCGCGGGGAGGTGATATCCGGGCCGCCCTGCAGGATCCGCCCGCGCCGGCGCAGGATCGCATTCAGCCGGCGGCGTTCGCGGCCCTTGGCGTAGGTGGACGGCAGGGTGCGCGACCGGCACGTTTCGCCGTCGACCTTGTCGAACAGCAGTTGCTGCGCCGACATACCGACGAAACCGGCATCGAGTGCTTCGCGCAGCGCGGTTTCCATCTCCGCCAGCTCGGCCCGCGTGGGCCGCACATCCTTGCGGGTGGCCCGGTCCAGGCCCATCAGCGCGGTCCGGATATCGGAGTGCCCGAGCATCGCCGCGATATTCGGTCCCAGCGCGAGCTGTTCGAGCGCGGCGATGTACTCGTGTGCCGAGTTCCACGTTTTGGTGTCGTCGAGGGTGTCGATGACATGGCCGCGCGGGATGGCTTCCACCCGGCCGAAGATATCGCCCGCGCCCGTGGGGTCGATATGAATCGTGGACAGCGAACACGACCCGAGCAGGACGGTGGTGATTCCGTGCCGCACCGATTCCGACAGCGACGGTGTTTTCAGCACCTCGATGTCGTAGTGGGTATGGATATCGATCATCCCCGGCAGCACCCATTTGCCCTGGGCATCGACCACGTCCGGGCAGCCCGTCTCGTCGAGCGGATCCGGCGAGACGGTGACCACCCGGTCGCCGCGCAGGCCCAGATGCCGAATCGCCGAGGGCGCGCCGGTCCCGTCGAACCAGCGGCCGCCTTTGATGATCGTGTCGTAGCTCACACCCCCATTGCAACTGGTCAGCTGACCGGAGTCAAGGGGCGGTGGTGCCGGGCGGGCGGACCCGCCCGGCGGTGGTTCAGCCGGCCTCGACCTCGGACCGGTCCTCGCTCCACAGCGTGTGGAATTTACCCGCGGCGTCCACCCGCTCGTAGGTGTGGGCACCGAAGAAATCGCGCTGGGCCTGGGTGAGCGCGGCCGGCAGCCGCTCGGCACGCAGCGCGTCGTAGTACGACAGCGAGGACGCGAACGCCGGCACCGGGATACCCAGCAGCGTCGCGGTGGCGACCACCCGGCGCCAGCTGTCGATCGCGGTTTCGATCGCGCTGCGGAAGTAGGGCGCCAGGATCAGGCTCGGCAGCGCCGGATCGTTTTCGTAGGCCTCTTTGATCCGGTTCAGGAAACGGGCCCGGATGATGCAGCCGCCGCGCCAGATGGTGGCGAGATCACCCGGGGCGAGGTCCCAGCCGTATTCCGCACTGCCCGCGGCGATCTGATCGAAACCCTGTGCGTAGGCGACGACCTTGGAGGCGTAGAGAGCCTGCCGGATATCCTCGGTGAACTGCACGATATCGGTGGGTTTGGCGGCCAGTTCACCCGAAGCCAGGTCCTTGGCCGCCGCACGCTGCCCCCGCGACCCCGACAGCGCCCGGGCGAACACCGCCTCGGCGATCCCGGTTACCGGGACACCGAGATCGAGCGCCGATTTCACCGTCCAGCGGCCGGTGCCCTTCTGCTCGGCCGCGTCGACGATCACGTCGACCAGCGGTTTGCCGGTTTTCGCGTCCACCTGGTTCAGCACCTCGGCGGTGATCTCGACCAGGTAGCTCTCCAGATCACCGGAGTTCCACTGGGTGAAGATATCGGCGATCTGCTTCGGATCCAGATCCAGGGCGGCGCGGAACAGGTGATAGGCCTCGCCGATGAGCTGCATATCGGCGTATTCGATCCCGTTGTGCACCATCTTCACGAAATGGCCGGAACCGTCGGGGCCGATATGGGTGCAGCACGGGGTGCCGTCCACCTGGGCGGCGATCGACTCCAGCAGCGGGCCCAGCGATTCATAGGATTCGGCGGGCCCACCGGGCATGATGGACGGCCCGTTGAGGGCGCCCTCCTCACCGCCCGAGATACCGGCGCCGACGAAGTTGAGGCCGCGCTCGCGCAGCGCCGCTTCCCGGCGGATGGTGTCGGTGTAGAGGGCGTTACCGCCGTCGATGATGATATCGCCGGGTTCCATGGCATCGGCCAGTTCGGAGATCACCGCGTCGGTGGCGTCCCCGGCCTTCACCATGATGAGGACCCGGCGCGGTTTCTCGAGCGCCGCCACGAACTCGGCGACGGTTTCGGTGCGGACGAAATCACCGTCGTCACCGTGCGCGGCGAGCAGCGCGTCGGTTTTGGCGACGCTGCGATTGTGCAGGGCCACGGTGTAGCCGTGCTTGGCGAAGTTGCGGGCGATATTGCTGCCCATCACCGCCAGGCCGGTGACCCCGATCTGGGCACGCGCTGTGGAGGACGCCATGAACCTGCTCTTTCCTTCGACGGTTCCAACAGTTCCGGCCGGTGGCACCGGGTTCGTGGGCAGTGCGGTTCGCTCACGAGCACGGGCGAGGCCTCTGTTCTTTTCTACCGGGTGGCCTCCCGGCAGTGCGCGCGGACCCGCCGATACCGGGATGACACCTGTCCGGGCCGGCTCTGTATCGCCGTGCTGTGTCCTGCGCGCAGGTGGTGTCCTGCCGTGGGCGGCGAGAGCCACCGCGGGCCGGTGCCGACGATTCCGCGTGACAGTCCCGGACACGAGGTCGGTTCGCGCACAACGGAAATGGCTTGCGCAGCGCCGATGTGGCGGGCGCCGCGAACGGGTACAAGGGAGGGGTGCGGTACAAAATTATGTTGGCGGTTTCGAGTGCGGCGATACTGGCCGCGATATCCCTGTTCCCCCTGCCTCCCGCGGCGGCCGCCCCGGTGCCCCGGGTGGACGCGGAACGATCGCTCGGGGGACGCGCGATCGAAATGGATGTTTTCTCCCCGGCGATGAACCGGGTGATCACCAACCGGGTCATCCCGGCGGCCGGTGGCGGGCCGGCTCCCACGGTGTACCTGCTGACCGGTATCGGCGGCGGTACCGACGGTATCTCCTGGTGGGACGATACCGATGTGCGCCGCTTCTTCGCGGACAAGAACGTGAACGTGGTGCTGCCCATCGGCGGCGCCTACACCATGTACACCGACTGGCAGACCGACGATCCCGCGCTCGGCCGCGCCCGCTGGCAGACCTACCTCACGACCGAACTCCCGGCGGTGGTGGACACCCGATTCGCGACCACCGGGCGCAATGCGATCGCCGGGGTCTCCATGAGCGGGGGGTCGGCCCTGGATCTGGCGATCCAGGCGCCCGGGCGCTATCAGGCGGTCGCGTCGTACAGCGGATGCCCCTGGTCGTCGGATCCCGCGGGAATCACCATGATCAGCGCTCAGGTGATCCGTGGCGGTGCGAATCCGGGAAACATGTGGGGTGCGCCGGGCAGTGCGGGCTGGCAGGCCCACGATGCCTTCCGGCACGCGCCGCGGCTGGCCGGTAAGACGGTGTACGTATCCGCCGCCTCCGGTATCCCCGGTGCCATCGATCGCGGCTGGGGTTTCCCGCCTGTCGAAGCCATCGCCGGCGCCTGCACCTCGGCTTTCGCCGCCCGGCTCGCGCAACTGGGAATCGGTGCCGTCCACGTCGACCGGCCGACGGGTGCGCACACCTGGGGGCAGTTCGAATACGACCTGCACGATTCCTGGCCGCATCTGGCGCGGGCGATCGGCGCCTGATCATCGAACGGACCGGTGTTTTGCGGCGGCCGTCGAGCCCGGCGTGCGCGCCGCGGATGGGCGATCATTGTGTGATGAAGGAACTGCGGTGCACCTACTGCGCCGGAACCGAATTGGAACCGGGATTCCTGGAGGATCGCGGTGAAGGAACCGGGGGCCATGTGCGCTGGGTCGAGGGTGCGCTCGAACGAGGATTCTTCGGTGGCGCCAAGCGACTCGGCCGCCCGCGGCGCGCTGTCGACACCTACCGGTGTATCCGCTGCGGCCACCTCGATATGTTCGCCCGGCCCGAACGCGAGTAACGCCGCCGTCCGTTTCCGGTGGTCACGCTCGCCGAGGCGCGCGGTGGAAACGGGAAGGCGGGCTCGATCGCGTTCGGTGGCGGCCGCGGCGCGCGGCGGAAGCGACCGCCCAGCTCACCACCCGCCCGATTGCCGGACGCGGTTCGTCGATGCGTCCGAAATCCTCAGTTCACCGCCGGCGCGGACGCCGGATCGGAGCGGTCGGGCGTGGCCGGTGCGGGCAGTGCCCACGCGACGGCGGCCAGTACCAGCGCGACCACCGCGATCGCCGTCAGCATGACGGTGCTGCCGCCCAGCGTATGGGACCGGAAGAAGACGGTCGCCAGCAGCGCCAGACCGACACCGTTGCCGATCTGCTCGATCGTGGGCAGTAGACCGGAAGCCTCCGCCATCTGGTCGTCGTCCAGCCCGGACAGCATGATGGGCTGCAGGGGTACCGCGAAGAGACCGGCGCCGAAACCGCACAGGAAAACCGGTGCGGCGCAGAGCAGCATGTTCACCTCACCGCCGGTGATGTTGATGTACGCGACACCCATCAGGACACATCCCGCGTACAGCACCAGTCCACCGCCGAGCGCGCGGGGACCCCAGCGTTTCACCAGCAACGGGGAGAGCAACGCGCCCGCTCCCGCACCGAAGGCGAACGGGGTCATCGCGATTCCGGTGCGCAGCGCGGAGAATTCCAGCACATCTTGCAGCGTGATGGAGATGGCGAAGACGAAGGCGGTGAACAATCCGAAGAATCCGGTGATCAGAATCGACCCCACCGCGAACCCGCGGTCGGCGAAGAGGTCCAATCGCAGCAGCGGCCCGGTATCGCGGCGCGTCGCCCGCTGTTCGTGGCGCAGGGTGATCGCGCCCGTTGCCAGCGCGACCACGACGAGTAGGCACGGCACCGGCCGCAAGCCGTGGAGATGGATCTCCGACAGCGCGTAGAGCAGGACGAAAAGAGTGGTGGCGCACAGCACGACGCCGGTGTAATCCATCGGCGCCCGCTGCGGCGCCACCTCGAGCCGCAGGAACCGCCACGCGATCGCGAACGCGACGATCCCCAGCGGCAGGTTCATCAGGAAAATACTGTGCCAGCCGAGCCCGGCGATATCGGCGGTCACCAGGGTGCCACCCAGAATCGGCCCGAGCAGTCCGGCGAAACCCGAAGTGGCACCGTAGAGCGCGAATACGTGGGTGTGCAATTCTCGCGAGAACAGAATGGTGAGAATCGCGATGGTCTGCGCCGCCATCCCCGCCCCCGCCACGCCCTGCACGACCCGCGCGACGACGAGTTCGGTCGCGCTGTCCGCGGTGCCGCACCACACCGACGCGGCGGTGAACGCGAACACCGCGATCAGGAACATGCGCCGCCGCCCGAGCCGGGCACCGAGCCGTGCGGCCGGCAGCAGAGTGCACGCGAAGGCCAGCGAGTACCCGGAGACGATGAGCAACTGCTGGGCCGAGCTCGCGTCCAGATCGGCGGTGATCTCGGGCAGCGCGGTGTTGACGATCGTCACGTCGATCATCTGCATGAACACCGACAGGAGGCAGCCGGCGAAGGCGATCCACGCGCCCGGGCCGGCACCGGCCCGGGCGGTGGCGATCAGGCCCGCGATCACGATCGCGCGTCTTCGCCGAGTACTACAGCGCCGGCGGAGGTTCCGCCGCCGAATCGGACCGCCGGGCCCGGCCCGGTGACCGGAACGGCCGGGTCGAGGCCGCTGGCCTCGTGCGTATCCGCCATCTGAATGTTCCTCCCGGATCCGGGGTGATCTGCGTGGCTCGGCCGCCGACGCCGCCGGAATATCTGCGTGATGAAAATCCGGCCGATATGCCGAATATTCGCAAAATATCCGGGTTTCGCTAGGACGATACGGCCGACCCTACCGATCGAATTCGACTGTCCGGAACGTGTTCCGGACAATCTTCCGTCACCACACAAGGGCGGGTGGACCCCAGTTGTGAAGTCGCCCAGCGCCCTTACCGCTGCGCCCGAATACGCGGTCATCCCCGCAACGCCGCCGCGAATACCGGCCACGACTCGTGCAGCTCCCGTTGCCAATAACCCCACGAATGTGTGCCCTCGGGGCGCACGGCCACGGTGGCGGGAATTCCCAGCTCCCGCAACCGCTCACCCAGTCGTGCGGTACATCCCGCGGCGACGGTCTCCAGGACGCCGCCGAGCACCAGTTGATCGATCAGTTTGCCCGGCCTGTGCCGGATCCCGGGGCCGTCCATGGTGTCGAGCGGGCCGGGCGCGCCGGTCCCGGACGACACATACAGGGCGGACCCGCGCAATTTCGCGGCGTGCAGGAACGGATCATTGGCCGCCCACGCCGGGTCCTGCGGCGGTCCCCACATGTTCCGGGGATCGCCGCCGTTGCTGCGTACCACCAGCTCGACCACCGCCCGGCCCTGCGGATCGCTGGTTCGCACGCAGCCGCTGTAGGAGCCGAGTGCCCGGTAGCGGCCCGGCGCGGTCAACGCCAGCTGGAAGACCGACGCGGCGGCCATCGAGACACCCGCGAGCGCGGCGGCGCCGGTGCCGTGGAAGCGGGTATCGATCAGCGGCGGCAGTTCCTGGGTCAGGAAGGTCGTCCAGCGCTGCCGTCCCAGCGCCGGGTCGTCGGCCCGCCAGTCGGTGAAATAGCTTCCCGCGCCCCCGATCGGATTGACGACAGTGACCTGTTCGGTGGCGAAGAATTCGGCGATATCGGTGCGGTCGAACCAGTTGCCGCCGTCGCCGCCCCCGGTGATTCCGTTGAGCAGATACAGCACCGGCGCCGGGGCCGCCGGGTCCGCGGCCGGCAGTACCCGCACCGGGATATCGCGACCCATCGCGGGGGAGTGCACCGTGAGTTCCACAGCGCGCCCCGCGAGTGTCCGCACGCCGGCTATCCGGGCCTGCGCCGCGCCCGGCAGCGCCGGGGCAGGAGCCTGCGGGCCCCGTAGGACGGGTGCGGCCGCCGCGGGGACGAGTGTGGCGGGAGCGAGGACGAGCGCGGCCACGGCGGCGAGCACGATCCGGTTCGTGCGGTGCGGGTGTCGCATTGCCGGAAACTATTCCGCGCGGCGCCGCGACGCACGGTGTTCGGCCGAACTCTGTGACACGGGCCAGTGTGGGGTGGTTTCGGCTGCCACCGGTCCTGATCCGGTCTCGCGGCCGAGTGGATGGATATCTGCCCCGGTCCGGACCTGGACAACCAACTGGACAGGTGTCACCATCGGTGCGCGGCCGGGACACGGTCGCGCCGAGCGACGAGAGGATATGCGCATGGACACCCGTGCGGACCGGGGGCCGGGAAACGGGATCGGCGGTGGCCGGCGATGAGCACGATGCGTCCGTGTGAGCGGGTCGGGATCGAATTCGTCGATACCGCGCCGGTGCGGTGCAGCAACAGCGTCGACCTGGCGATCACCCCGGAGCAGCTGTTCGAGGTCCTGGCCGACGCCGAATCCTGGCCCGAATGGGCGACGGTGATCACCAAGGTCACCTGGACCAGCCCGGAACCCCGCGGGGCCGGCACCACTCGCCTGGTCCATATGCGCGGCGGTTTGGTGGGCGACGAGGAGTTCCTGGTGTGGGAGCCGAACACCCGGATGGCCTTCCGCTTCAACAATTGCTCCACGAGCGCCCTGTCGGCGTTCGCGGAGGACTATCGCGTGGTGGAGACCCCGGACGGCTGCCGGCTCACCTGGACCCTTGCCCAGCGCCTGGCCGGCCCGGCTCGATTCACCGCCTTCCTGGCGGCGCCGTTCATGAATATCGCCTTCCGCCGGTTCCTGGCGAATCTGCGCCGCTACACCGATCGCAGGTTCGCACCTACCGGGAGCTGACCGCCGGCCGGGGTGCCGCCACGCGCCGCCCCGGTCAGCCCATCAGCAGCGAGCCCGCGAGCCAGGCCGCCAGCACCAGCACGACGCCGATCAGCGCGCCGGGATACAGCGCCCGGCCGCTGCGCGCGGCGTTGATCGAGGTGGCCGCACCCAGAAGGAACCCGAAACAGCCGCCCAGCACGATGATCCAGTTGCCGGTACTCGGATCGGTGCTGCAGCCGGCCCGGCCCTCACAGACACCCATGGCCAGCAGGTACCACGGCGAGATGACCACCGAGACGATGGCCAGGACGGCGAGCAGGAACCACAGCAGTGCCGTGATCACGAGATCGGTTTCGCGGGGTACCGGTAACGGCCCGCCGCGCCCGTAGGCCTCGTCCGGGATGGGGGCGACGGGATAGTCGGTGGTCATCTGGTTCGGGAACATATGCCTCGCGATCGCTCGAGCCGACAGGGTCGCTGGTTGTTATTGCAGAACCTTCCCTGTGCCGCAACTGATCCGGCACGCGCGCGACACTACACTGCGCGCCGCCGCCGGGCAGCGGCAGCGGCGCAGGTATCGGAGCTACCGAGCGGAACGGCTGTGCGGGACTGTTCGGCCCCGTCATTTCTCCGGCGGTGATTCCGTGGTGCCGGCCGGCCGGTCGGTTACCGTTTCCCGGTCGTCGTCCGCAGTGCGGCTTGTAGTATCCGGGGCGGTTTCGGGCCGGGCCGGTGGTGGAGTCGCGGCGGAATCGACCGGCTGGTCCGGGCTCGTCGCCACGTAATTCGCTGTGGTCGCCCGGGATACGCTGATTCGCCAGGGCAGCACCGATCCTGCTGCCCGCCGGGGCATCGACGCGACCGCCACCACCGCCGCGCCCACCGCGATGATCACCGCGGCGATCGCCGCGGTCGTAACGGTACCCGACGCGACGTAGTCGACCTGGTTCAAACCCGCCACCGGTTTCGTTCCGTCGTTGAACGCCCAGTTGACCCAGGAGCCGATCTGGCCGCCGAGATCCCAGCGCCGGATCGTCATGTTCTTGAGGCTCTTCTGCCGGGCGGTGAGGTACAGCAGGTTCACCACCACCAGCACCGCGCTCAGCACCGCCGCACCGGTGGCGATACGCGCGAACCGCGGTGAATCGGTGACGATATGGATGGCCACGGCGGCGATCATCACGGCGATGGCGCTACTGGCGGTGACCGCCCAGGAGCCGGTCAGGTCGGCCGAGGGTGGCGGTCCCTGCGAGGACCATACGGTGAGGTACCGGGTGGTGGAGTCGACCTGCCCGAACGGGGTGGCCGCGGCCATCCCGTCCGGCCCGTGCGCCACCATCCAGTGCTGGAACATCAGGATGAAGGTGACCACACCCCCGAGGGCGGCGAATACGTAACCCCATTTTCCGCTGAGTCGCGGCGCCGTGCGGATTTCCTCGGCGCGATCCCGTGCCCGCCGGGCAATCGCCGCGGCCGTAGCCCGCCGCCGGTTCCACCGCTGCGCGCTCTCCGGGACCGTATCCGGATCAGCGATCGTCGGGCTGTGCGCCGTGGCGGACGCGGCGCCTGCCGCGCCGATTGGGTCGGCGCCGCGGCCCCACGGGGTCGGTTTGGCCATCAACCCAGTGTATTTCTGCGTTCACCACTGGGAACAGTCACTGAAACAGGTGGCCGGACAACGAGTTCCGGTGTCAGGCGGCATCCGAATGGCCGGCGCGGCCGGCCGCCACCAGATCCACGACGGTTTCGTGCAGTACGGTCCGGGCGAGCAACGCCTGCTGGTGCAGGGCTGTCGAATCCGTGTCGTCGGATTCGGCGAGATCGACGAGTTCGTTGACGATATGACACAACGCGAGCAAGCGTCGCACCGTATCCCGCCGCTCGGCCGGCGGTATGACTTCGGGGTCCACGATCATCACATCGCCCGCCGTCCACGAGTTGTTTCGCGGCGCCCGGTAGCGTCCCTCCCGAGAATCGATCGACCCGCCGGGAGGCACTGTGACCGTGGTCCGGGTACTGCTGACGCTACTGGCCGTGGCGCTCGTCGCGCCGCTGTCCGGGTGCGGCGCCGGCGACGTCGCACGCGAGGAGCCCGGCCCGGCCGGCCGCGGGGATCTCGTATCGGCCACCCCGATCGCGACGATGGACGCCGCGCAGACCCGCGACTACCTCACGAAGTGGAAATATCCGGTCCCGCGGGCCAACGGTGTGCGCAGCTACCGGGTCGTCTACGGCACCGTCGGCCCGGACGGTGCGCCCACCACCGCGAGCGGACTGGTCGTCGTGCCCGAAACCGATCTCCCGCGCCTGCGCACCGTTTCCTACGCGCACGGGACGATCGTGCGCCGGGACGAGGCACCCTCCGCGGCCGGGGAGTCCGATCGTGCCCGCACGGTGTTGTTCGCCGCCGCCGGATACCTGGCGGTCGCACCGGATTATCTCGGGCTCGGTTCGGGTCCGGGGCCGCACCCGTATGCGCACGCACCGTCGGAGGCGTCCGCCTCCGCCGACCTATTGCTTGCCGCGCGAACGCTGCTCGCCGAACAGGGGCGCGAGATCTACCCCGATATCCTGGTCACCGGTTTCTCGCAGGGCGGGCAAGCCGCACTTGCGCTCGCCCGGGAACTACAGGCGGGAGCGGTCCGGGATGCGCGCCCCGGCCCGGTGGCGGCGGTCAGCGGTCCCTACGCGATCCAGGAGGTCCAGGCCCCGGCCGCACTGGACGGCCGGGTCGAACCGCGCCAGGCGGCGCTCTTCCTGGCGTACTGGACCACCGCGATGAACCGTATCCACCACCTCTACGACGACCCTGCCGCCGCATTCCGGCAACCGTACGCGCGGCAGGTCGAGCAACTCTTCGACGGCGACCACGATCTGCTGACCATCGCGGCGAATCTGCCGCGTACCCCGGCGGAACTACTCACCCCCGAATATCTCGAGCTGGCCCGCAGCCCCACCGGCGCCGCTCTGCGCGCCATGGCGGACAGCGATACCGTCTGCGACTGGACACCTACCGCGCCCGTCCGCCTGTACGCCGCGCCCGGTGACCGCAGTGTCCCGTTCGAGAACTCCCAGCGGTGCATGAAGGCCGAGCTCGGTGCGAGTGCCGAACTGATCGATCTCGGCGATATCGACCACGGCGCCACCACGACCACCGCGCTGCCGCTGATCCTGGACTGGTTCCTGAAGACGGCTCCGCCCGCCTGAACCGGGCGGTTCGGGCGGGCGGAGCGCTACGGTCCGGCGCGATCAGTGCATGAGTACCGGTGCCGGGGTGTTCTCGTCGGCCTTCGGAACCGAGCTCGCCTTACGCGGCAGCAGCAGCGAGAACGCCACCGTCACCACACACAGCACGAAGGCGACCCAGAAGCTGCTCGCGTAGGCGTCCGACATCTCGCCCAGCATCACGGCCTCGAACTTGTCGCCCAGGCTCGCGATGTACTGCAGCACCGACGGATCGGGCTGTTCGCCCGACCGCTGTGCCTCCATCACCGCCTGGCCCGCGGAAACCGCCTGCGAATCCTGCATCCGGTTGGTCAGCACCACCGAGATCACCGCGACACCCACCGAACTGGCGATCTGCTGGATGATGTTCAGCAGGGTGGATCCGCGTGCCACCTGCGCCTCCTGCAGGGTGCGCAGCGCGGCCGTCATCAGCGGCATCATCGTCAGGCCCATGCCGAGACCCATCACGAACAGCACTCCGAGGACGTAGAAATAGGAGCTGTCCGCCTCGATCTGGGTGAGCCCGAAGATGGTCGCGGTCAGAATCGCCAGACCGGCCGGGACCACCCGGCCCACCGGCACCTTGTCCACGAGCATGCCCGCGATCGGCATGGTGAGCAGCGAACCGATACCCTGCGGCGCCACCAGCAGCCCCGCCATCAGCGCGCTCTCACCCCGAACCTGCTGGAAGTAGGTCGGGATCAGCAGCAGCCCACCGAAGAACGACGCCGAGAACAGGAACATGGTGATGGTGGCGACGGTGAGATCGCGATTCTTGAACAGGCGCAGATCCAGCAGCGGATTCTTGGGCTTGAACGAGTAGAAGATGAATGCGGCCACCAGCAGGCCGCCGACCAGCATGGTCGCCCACACCTTCGGGGTATTGACGGTGCCTTCCTCCGGGATGGAGGAGATGCCGTAGAGGAACAGCGCCAGACCCGGCGAAAGCATCAGCATGCCCACGAAATCGAACCGCTCGGTGGGCTGTGCCTCGTCCTTGGGCAGGGCGAACCAGGCGTAGACGATCGCGATCACACCCAGCGGCAGGTTGATCAGGAAGATCCAGTGCCAGGAGGCGTCCTCGATGAGCCAGCCACCGAGAACCGGGCCGAGGATCGGGCCCAGCAGCATCGGAACACCGAGGATGGCCATCAACCGGCCCATCCGTTCGGGTCCCGCGGCCTTGGTCAGGATCGTCATACCGAGCGGCATGAGCATCCCGCCGCCCAGCCCCTGGATGACCCGGAACCCGATGAGGGCGCCGATGTTCCAGGACAATGCGCACAGCACCGATCCGGCGGTGAAGAGCAGCAGCGCCACCATATAGAGGCGTTTGGTGCCGAACCGGTCGGCGGCCCATCCGGTCAGCGGGATCACGGTGGCCAGCGCCAGCGTGTAGGCGGTGACCGTCCAGGCGACGGTGGAGTAGTTGGCGACGTCGAATTCGGTCTGGAACGTCGGCATCGCGACGTTGACCACGGTGATGTCCAGGATGGACATGATGGATCCGAGGACCACCACCCCGGCCAGTTTCAGAACCGATGCGTCGATTCTGTCCGAAGCCCCCGCGGGTGGTGCGGGGGCCTGAGTTTCGTTCACGAATTGTCTCCTGACGGTGCTGGGGGGTATGCCGCGACTCTGTGTACGGCCCCGGACTCGAGCACGGCGGTGATGACCTCGCAGAGATCGTTGCGTAGTGCGTCGGGCAGGCGCGCGACGACCTGGTCGATGGTCGCGCGGTGGATGGCGATCTGGTCCCAGGCGAGCTGAAGACCGTGTTCGGTTGGGCCGACCAGTTTGACCCGCCGGTCGGTGGGGCTCTCCTGTCTGGTGAGCAGGCCCAGACGCACCAGCCGGTCGACATTGCGGCCGGCCGCCGTCATGGACAGGCCGAGTTCGTCCGCGATGATGTGGATCGGTTGCGGTTCGCGGTGCTGGACGACGCTGAACAGCACCCGGGCCTGAGCCACGCTGAGATCCAGTTCGGCGAGCCGGTCGACTCCCTTCCACCGTCCCGGATCGCAGACCGCGAGCACGAAATGCTCGATCAGTGTGCTCGTCTCCACCTCACTGGCCACCGCGCGATGATATGGGACCCCGTGATAGTTGCGGAAGCGGGATTATCGCGTATGTGATGGGAACCATAGCGGGCAGCTCGGAGCATCACGCGGACCGGCGGCCGACGGTCCGGCCGACGGTCCGGCCGACGGTCCGGCCGACGGTCCGGCCGGGGGATCGCTCGGCAGACCCGCGCCGGGGAGAAGCCGACCGGCTAGTTCACCGGTCGCTCACCGGTGAGGAAGTCTCCGATCAGTCCCGCGACTTCCCCGGGCCGCTCCAAATGCAGGAAATGTCCCGTATCCGCCACTGTTTCGGTAACGCCGCCCGCCGGTGCGAGTACCTCACCCACCCGCGCCGCGAACACCGGATGCATGGTGGTATCCGCCGAACCGTGCAGGTAGAGCATCGGCACCCGGGGTGCCTGATCCCAGTACCGGTGCGGTTCGGCGTAGGGCTCCGGAACCCGCGCCGGGCGCCGGAAGGCGCGATAGTAGGAGAGGGCGGCGGTCCGATGTGCGCCGGTGGGCAGCGCGGCGAGCGTATGCGCGATATCGGCGTCTGCCGGATACCCGGGGGACCAGTCGTGCCAGAGCCGGGGTACGAGCCGGTCGAGACTCCGTTCGGCGATTCCGGGCAACTGGTTGAACAGGATGTACCAGCTGTACCGCAGCTGCCGCAGATACGCACCCGCCGACCGCAGGGCCGTTGCCGGCCGCGGCCGCATCGCCGGAACCGGCGGCACCGCGAGCGAGACCACCCGCCGGAACGGGCAGTCGGGCCGGGCGGCAATCGTATTGGCGGTCAGTGCGCCCCAATCGTGCCCGATGAGGACGGCATCCTCGGGGCTGCCGAGCGTTCGGTGCAGGGCCAGCGCGTCGTAGGCGAGAGCGCCGAGGTGGTAGTCGCCGTCCCCGGGTACGGCGGTCGGGGCGTAACCACGGGTGAACGGTGCGATCACCCGGAACCCGCGATCGGCGAGCGCCGGACCGAGGTACCGCCAGGTCCACGCGCTGTCCGGAAAGCCGTGCAGGCACAGGGCGAGCCGGCCGCCGGGCGCGCCCCAGGCCAGCGCCGTCATCGCCAGATGGGGCAGTCCGAATTCCACGGTCTCCGGTTCCCGCATACGTTCTGTGTTCATCCGGTATGTCCTCTCCGATCTGCCCGCCACGGTAGCGGCCCGTACCCGGATTCCGCCCCGCCGTCGTGGCGTTCGCAGCTAGCGGTATGCTCACAGCCCCCGGGAGAGGTAGCTGTGCCGGTGCTGCGGACGGGCTCGGATTCCGCACAGCCGATAGGCTTCGATTCGCACAGCCGCGGGGTTGTTGATGTCATATGTGGCAATGTTGTTCGGGGATCGGAGGAGCTAGCCCATGGCGCGCAAGGTCGTCATCAGTTTGATCGATGACCTCGACGGCGAATCACCCGCGGCCGAAACTGTGGTGTTCGCATTCGAGGGCGTGAAGTATGAGATCGACCTGACCGAAGCCAACGCGGGGGAGTTGCGCGCAGTCTTCGGCAAATGGACCCCGTTCGCCCGCCGGGCCGGCCGGGCCGGGCGGACCAAACGGGAGCGGGCGGGCGGATCGGTATCGGCGAAGGTGATCCGGGAATGGGCGCAGCGCAACGGGCACGAGGTATCGGCGCGCGGCCGTATCCCGGCCGGAGTACTCGCCGAATTCCACCGGGTGAACGGTTAGGACCTCACCGCGGTGTGGGCCCGTTGCGCATCCGGGCCCACACCGCGGCTGTATGTAACGTGTGTAGTCCCGGACCCGCTCCCGCCGTGCGTTTTTCACGCATCCGGCCCAGCGGCCGGGCAGTACATCACCCGACGCTGGGCGCTCCGCCGCGGTTGCCGGGCTTGTAGGCGATCCCGCCGACCATCACGTTCTCCTCGGGATACCGTTCCCGCAGCGGCGGGCCGGCCGGCCACCACTCCTCCAACTGGACCAGTCCCGGTGGGATCAGTTCGAGATCGCCGAAATATTCGAGGATTTCCTCGGTGGTGCGGTACCAGCCCGAGCCCAGGCCCTTTTCGGTGAACCGCCGTTCGAGTTCGCGGGCCAGCGCGTGCAGTTCCGGCTCCCCGGGGCCCGGATCGTGGAAGTGGCTGATCGCCAGAAATGAACCCGGAGGCAGTAATTCGATGTACTCCCGCATCAGTCCGGCGGGGTCGAACTGGTCGTCGATGTGGTGGAGCAACCCGCACAGAATGAGCCCGATGGGCCGGTCCATATCGAGGAATTTGGTGATATCGGCGGCGCGCAGCAGGGTGCCCTCCTCCAGGAGGTCCGCCGATACGAAATGGGTGTTCTCGTTCTGTTCCAGCAGAACCCGCCCGTGCGCGTTGCACACCGGATCGTTGTCGACGTAGACGACGTGGGCGTCCGGATTCTGCTGCTGGGCGATCTCGTGCGTATTGGCCACCGTGGGCAGCCCCGCGCCGACATCGAGGAACTGGTCGATACCCGCGGGGCCGGCGAGATACCGGATCACCCGGTGCAGCCAGCGCCGGTTCATGATCGAGACATCACCCTGCCGCGGCGCTACTTCCAGAATCTGTTCATACGCGGCCCGGTCGACGTCGTAGTTGTCCTTGCCGCCGAGGCTGTAGTCGTAGACCCGGGCGATGCTGGCGCGGGTGGTGTCGACCCCGACAGGTTTACGAATGCCGGCCCGGGTTGCCCGTTCGGCCATGTCGACCTCTCTCTGCACGAATGAACAAGACTGGAGCTGTGAATCAGATCACAGCATAGAGCGTCGCGGCACGATCCGTCGGTTATCCGGCGCTGTCGACACTGTGCAACCGCGGCGCCGGTGCGGCGCGTTTGTATCCGACCCCGCCGATGACGACCCGCTCCTCCGGTAGCCGTTTCCGCGTGGACGGCCCGGACGGCCACCAATCCTCGAGCTCGGTGAATCCCGGCGGGATGAGTTCCAATCCGTCGAAGTACCGGAGTTGCTCCTCCCGGGTGCGGTACCAGCCCGAGCCCAGCCCCATCTCGGTGAAGGCGCGCTCCAATTGTTTGGCGAGCGCGTGCAGTTCGGGATTCTCGTCGGCCGGGTCCCAGAAATTGGTGATGGCCACATACGAGCCGGTGGGGAGCCGGCTGATGTACTCGCGCATGAGTCCCGGCGGGTCGAGGTCGTCGTCGAGATGGTGCAGCAGCCCGCACAGGATGACGGCGATCGGCCGGTCCGGATCGAGGTACTGCATCACGCTCTTGCTCTCGAGCAGCGTGTTCTCCTCGAGGAAATCACCGGAGACGAAATGGGTGTTCTCGTTCTGTTCCAGCAGAACCCGCCCGTGCGCGTTGCACACCGGATCGTTGTCGACGTAGACGACGCGGGCTTCCGGGTTCTCCTGCTGTGCGATCTGGTGGGTATTGCCCACCGTCGGCAGGCCGGCGCCGATATCGAGGAACTGATCGACACCGGCCGGACCGGCGAGATACCGGACGACCCGGTGCAGCCAGCGCCGGTTCATCCGGGAGACATCGCCCTGGTGCGGCGCGATCTGCAGGATCTGTTCGAAAGCGGCCCGGTCGACGTCGTAGTTGTCCTTGCCGCCGAGGCTGTAGTCGTAGACCCGGGCGATGCTGGCGCGGGTGGTATCCACGCCCACGGGTGCGCGAACCCCGGTCCGGTGAGCCGGTTCGGCCATGAAAACCTCTCTCTACGTTGTTGTTCGAACACCGATGCTAAGACCGCGCATGCGCCGGACCGAGATCAGGCCCCGCCGTCGCCGCGTTCGAGAACCTTGCCGGGCAGCCAGCCGCCACCCAGATGGGTGACCCGCCACCAGTCGATATCGATGACGACCGCGGTGACCGGGGTCGCGAAGAAGGGCTCGATCTGCGGTTCTTTGCGCAGCAGGGCCTGGAATGTTTCGTCGCGGTCGCTGTCGTCACGCAGGGTGACGGTGCCCAGACCCTGCGCGAACGGGTCGGCGATACCGCCCGGAACCACCTTCACGCCCACATTGGGGTTGGCGCGGAGCTGGTTCAGGGTCCGGCCGGAGTTCTCCAGAATCAGGGTGAGCCGGAACAGGTCTTCGTCGAGGTTGGCGAAGAATGCGCTGGTGGCCCAGTTGACGCCGTCTTTGGAGGTCGCGAGGTCGATGCTGGAATGGGAGAGGATCTCGGTGAGCTTCTTGCGAATCTCGGTGGTGGTGACGTCGTCGGACATTCGGCCCTCCAGTGTGTTCTCGGTTGTGCGGTGCGGTGTTTCGGTATCGGGCTGCCGGCTACCGGTGCGGCGAGCCGGCTGTCCGGGTGGTTCCCGGGGGAGCGGTGGCGTGCAGCCTAACGGTCCGATTCGGCGCGATCCCGGCGGGGGCCGATTCTTGATTCGCGAGAAATCCGTTGGCATACAGGCTGTTACGCGCCGGTAAAGCGATCGGAATGTCGCCGGGGAATCGTCGGCGGATAGCCGGTGCCCGCGGGGCCGCGGAATTCGGCGCGCTCGTGCTCGGAAGACACATCGGCGAACCGGCCGGTCGGTTGTCGCAACCCGGGCGGGCGGAAGGTATGCTCGGTACCGCTTCAGTGGTACCCGCACCTGCTTCCGGTGCCCTCATCGGTGTCATCTCCCCAGGTCTTCGTGGTTGCGAGGCCGGATCGTCGTGTCGTGGGGGAGTTTACGCAAGGAAACCCGCTACCGCGCGTAAACAACCGAGAAGCTACCGGTAAGCGGCGCTGTAGAATTCGAGTGATCGGTGTGCGGTGTCGGGTTGCCGTGAGGATGCCGGTCTCGCCCGGTGCGGGCGCGTTACCGAAAATTTGGGCTTACCACAGAGTAAGATCGCCTGCCGACCGGTGCGGTTCGTCGGTGGCGGGCGCCGTACGATGCAGCACAGCACGAACTGGCCAGAGGCGATCATGACAAACGAGCAGGACGATTCCGATATCCCGGACAAGACGGAGGCCGACCGTGGTCCCACGGTGCTGCGTATCTCGCTCGGCAGCCGTCTGCGCCGGTTGCGTGAGGCCTGCGGGATCAGTCGTGAGGACGCCGGCGAACATATTCGCGGCTCACACGCCAAGATCAGCCGCCTCGAGCTGGGTCGCACGAGATTCCGGGAACGGGACCTGCTGGACCTGCTGAAACTCTACGGAGTGGACGATCCGGAGAAGCTCGCCGTCTATCTGGATCTGATGAAGAAGGCCAACGATCCGGGGTGGTGGCAGCCGTTCAACGATCTGCTGCCGTCGTGGTTCGAAACCTATATCGGGCTGGAGCAGGCCGCGACCACGATCCGCACGTACGAGGCGCAGTTCATCCCGGGCCTGTTGCAGACCGAAGCGTATGCGCGTGCGGTGATCAAACTGGGTTACGACGACGACACCGAGCGCCGGGTCGGAATGCGGATGCGCCGTCAGGAAATCCTCAGCCGGGCCACGGCGCCCACGCTGTGGGCGGTGGTGGACGAGAACGCGCTGCGCCGGCCGGTCGGGGGTTATCCGGTTCTGCGCGGGCAGATCGAACACCTGATCGCGGTGTCCGAGCGTCCGAATGTGAAGATCCAGGTCCTGCCGTACGAGGTGGGCGGGCATCCGGCCGCCGGCGGTTCGTTCAGCATTCTGCGTTTCCCGGAGCCCGAGCTACCCGACATGGTCTATATGGAACAGCTGACCACCTCGCACTATCTCGAGAAGAAGCACGAGGTGGAGGTGTACATGACCGTGATGAACAAGCTCAGCGTCATCGCCCCCACTCCGGGTGAGAGCCGCGACTTCCTGCGCCGGGTGCTCGGCGACCTCCCCGAGAAATAGCACGCCCCGATATGCCGCTCCGCCGGCTGCGCGCCCCCGAATAGGGGAGCGGTAGATCGCGGTGCGCGGGAACAGTTTTCACGTAGCCGGCCGGTCTGAGGGCATCGGCCCGGGTCTTGCCCGGCCGAAAGGCGATTCGGTAGTTCACTCGCCGACATACATAATGGACAGCGGCGACGAACGATGTGACTACATAGATATGCGCATTAAACGATGTTTCATCCGATCCCGCCGTCGGACACCCGACCCGAAACTCACGACACAGCACCAAAAGGAATCCAGGACCTCCTTGGTGGTAGGAAAGAGTGCGTGGCCGCGACAGGTGATAACTCTGGCTCCGTTCGTTCTCGTGCTGTGTCGGAGGTGGTGGAGCTGGTCAGTACGCTGATCCGCTTCGACACCTCCAACACCGGCGACCCGGCCACCACGAAGGGAGAGCGGGAGTGTGCCGAGTGGGTCGCGCGGCAACTGGAGGACGCCGGTTACACCACCGAATACGTGGAATCCGGCGCGCCCGGGCGGGGCAATATCTTCGCCCGGTTGCCGGGGGCCGATTCGAGTCGTGGCGCGCTGTTGCTACACGGGCATCTCGACGTGGTGCCGGCCGAGGCGGCCGATTGGAGTGTGCACCCGTTCTCCGGTGCGGTCCAGGACGGATACGTCTGGGGCCGCGGGGCGATCGATATGAAGGATATGGTCGGCATGATGCTGGCCGTCGCCCGCCAGTTCAAGATGGAGGGCACGGTACCGCCGCGCGATCTGGTGTTCGCCTTCCTCGCCGATGAGGAGAACGGCGGCAAATGGGGGTCACAGTGGCTGGTGCGGAACCGGCCGGATCTGTTCGAGGGGATCACCGAGGCAGTGGGGGAGGTCGGCGGTTTCTCACTGACAGTGCCGCGCCCGGACGGCGGGGAACGCCGGCTGTACCTGGTGGAGACGGCGGAGAAGGGGCTGGGCTGGATGCGGTTGCGGGCCAAGGCCCGCGCGGGGCACGGCTCGTTCCTGCACGAGGACAATGCGGTGACCATTCTGGCGGCCGCGGTGGCGCGACTGGGCACGCATACCTTCCCGCTCGTCCTGTCCGATTCCGTGGCGGAATTCCTGGCGGCGGTATCGGAGGAGACAGGTCTCGCGTTCGACCCGGGTAGCAAGGATATCGAGGGCACGCTGGCGAAACTGGGGTCGATATCCCGGATCATCGGTGCCACCCTGCGGGATACCGCGAACCCGACCATGCTGAACGCCGGGTACAAGGCGAACGTCATCCCGCAGACCGCGGAGGCGGTCGTGGATTGCCGGGTGGTGCCGGGGCGGCTGGCGGAGTTCGAGCGGGAGGTCGACGAGCTGATCGGTCCCGATGTGGAGCGTGAGTGGGTCACCAAACTGGATTCCTACGAAACGACTTTCGACGGCCATCTGGTGGACGCGATGAACGCGGCGATCTTGGCGCACGATCCGCACGGGCGTACGGTGCCCTACATGCTGTCCGGCGGTACCGATGCGAAGGCTTTCGCGGATCTGGGCATCCGGTGCTTCGGGTTCGCGCCGCTGCGGTTGCCGCCGGAGCTGGATTTCGCGGCACTGTTCCACGGTGTCGACGAACGCGTGCCGGTCGACGCGCTCGAATTCGGCACCGATGTCCTGGAACACTTCCTGTTGCACAGCTGATCCGATTCGAGAGAGGGTTTCCATGACCTACAACCCCTATGACGCCTTGCCGTCGGTGCCGTCGTTCACGGTGACGTCGGCGGATGTGACCGAGGGAGCGCCGCTGGCCAACGATCAGGTCAGCGGTGTGTTCGGCGCCGGTGGGAAGGATGTGTCCCCGCAGCTGAGCTGGTCGGGCTTCCCGGCGGAGACGAAGAGTTTCGCGGTGACGGTCTACGACCCCGACGCGCCGACCGCTTCCGGTTTCTGGCATTGGGCGGTGGCGGATATCCCGGCGTCGGTGACGGAACTCCCCGCCGGTGCGGGCAGCGAGGGCGGTACGCTGCCGGCCGGGGCGGTGATGTTGCGCAACGACGGTGGTTTCGCCGGATACGTCGGTGCGGCTCCGCCGGCCGGCCACGGCCCGCACCGGTATTTCATCGTGGTGCACGCGGTGGACGTGGAATCGCTCGGTGTCCCGCCGGAAGCGACCCCGGCGTTCCTCGGGTTCAATCTGTTCTCGCACACGCTCGCGCGGGCCACCCTGGTGGGCACATACGAACAGAAGTAGCGTGTGAAAAGTACTGTGGCCCCGGCGTTTCCGCCGGGGCCACAGTACTTTTCAGACGCTGGTTCAGCCGCGAACGTCGATAACGGTGGCGGGTGCCTGTTCCGCGTAGAGGGCGGTGATCTGTTCGGCGTACTTGCCGGCGATCGGCGCTCGTTTCAGCGACATTTTCGGGGTGAGCTCGTCGCCGCCCGGCTCCCATACGGTGTCGACGATGGTGAACCGTTTGATCTGTTCGACCCGGGAGAGTTTCGCGTTCCCGGCCTGGATGGCGGCGCGGACGTCGTCGACGATCCGGGGGTGGCGGGCCAGGGTGGCGATATCGGCGTCGGTGGCGTCGATTTCCTTGGCGCGGATCGCGGCCATATCGGGATCGAGCATGATCAGCGCGGTGATGTACGGTTTGGCGTCGCCGATCGCGACCGCCTGGCCGACGAGGGACGAGGCAGCCTTGACGGCGTTCTCGATATTGCTCGGGGCGATGTTCTTCCCGCCCTCGCTGATGATGAGTTCTTTCTTGCGGTCGATGATCCGCAGATAGCCGTCGGGGTCGAGGGTGCCGACATCGCCGGTGTGCAACCAGCCGTCGGCGTCGAGGGCCTCGGCGGTCTTGTCGGGCATCCCGCGGTAACCGTGGGTGATGATCGGGCCGCGAACCAGGACCTCACCGTCGTCGGCGAGGCGGAGTTCGAGCCCGTCCACGGCCCGCCCGACCGATCCGGGACGGGGTTTGTCCAGTTCGGTGTAGGTGGCGACGCCACTGGTTTCCGACATACCCCAGACCTCGGAGACACAGAAGCCGAGCCCGAGGAAGAATTCGAGGGTTTCCGGCGGGATGGGGGCCGCGCCGGAGGAGGCGACGCGCAGTTCGTCGAGGCCGAGGGCAGCGCGCAGCTTCGCGAGCAGGAGCTTTTCGGCGACCGCGTGCTGGATGTTCAGCAGCGGTCCGCGGCCGGTGCCGGCGAGATCGGCTTTCGCGGCGGCGATTCCGGTGGCGACCGCCCAGGTGGCGATGGTTTTCTTCGCGCCGGTTTCGGCGGCGATCTTGGCTTCGACACCGGCTTTGATCTTCTGCCAGACCCGCGGGACACCGAAGAAGATCGTGGGGCGGGCATCGGGCAGGGCCGCGGCAATTTCCCGGGGGTCGGGAACCGTGGTGATCTGGATTCCGGTGACGAGGTTGATGGCGTGCCCGGAGATGCGGTCGGCGACGTGGGCGGCGGGCAGGTAGGACAGGGCGCGGTCGTCGATGCCCACGTCGAGGGGGCCGCTGCTCAGGGCGAGGAGCTGGGCGAGCACATTGCCGTGCGTCAGTTCCACGCCTTTGGAGGGGCCGGTGGTGCCGGAGGTGTAGATGAGGGTGGCGAGGTCGCCGGGTTCGACCGCCTGCCAGGCGGCGTCGAAATCGAATTCGGGGTCGGGATTGTTCTCCAGGTCGGCGAGGGTGGTGGCGCCTTCGGCGGTGCCGTCCACGACGACGAGATGGTCGATGGGGACCCCGGCGGCGCGGATGGTGCCGAGGAATTGCTGCTCGGTGATGACGATCTTGTTGCCCGCATTGGTGAAGACGTGCGCGATCTGTTCCGCCGAGCAGGTGTTGTACACGGAGAACGGGGTGGCGCCGACGTGGAGTGCGGCGGTGTCGAGCAGGTTGAATTCCGGCCGGTTGGTGAGCATGATGCCGACGGTGTCACCGCGCGTGAGCCCGAGTCCGGCGAGGCCCGCGGCGAGGACACGGACCCGTTCGCCGTATTCGCGCCAGGTGATCTCCTGGGTTCCGCCGACCGTGCGCAGGGCGACGGCGTCGGGCCGGAGGGTGCGGGTCTGCTGAAAGGCGGCGGGCACCGTGTGGACGGTGGTGCCGGTGGGGTGCGGGTAGGCGATATCTGTTGTCATGGGTCCGTTCCCGAGTTGCTGGGGTTCCGGGCACTCGCTGGGCCCACGGGCAGGCTGCCCGGTGGGAGCGGCCCGTGGTCGAGTGACGTGGATCACCAATGGTAGCCGGGGAACGGAAATGGTGGAGCTGTTCTGTCTGGGTCAGCGGCTGGTGGCTGCGACCTCGTCGTCCCCGGCCCACGCGGTGGCGAGAATCGGTTCTGCCGGGTCGCGAGGCGGGATCCAATGCCCGCGGTGGCGGCGTTTGGCTTCGAGGTAGGCGGCGGCGCGTTCGCTGAGCGGCGGGGTGTGCAGCGGTTCGGGGACGACGTCGATATCGGCGGCGCGCAGGGCCTCGACCTTGTCGGGATTGTTGGTCAGCAACCGGACCTTGGTGAGCCCGAGCGTCCGCAGGCTTTTCGCGGCGTGTGCGTAGCTGCGTGCGTCGGCGCTGAAACCGAGCTCGCGGTACGCGGTGAACGTGTCGACCCCGGTGTGTTCGGCTTTCCGGTAGCCCAGGGCCTTCGCGATCAATCCCTCGCCGCGCCCCTCCTGCTCGAGGTAGACCAAGACCCCGGCGCCGGCTTCCTGGATGAGGTCGAGGGATTTGCGGAGTTCGGGCCCGCAATCGCAATCCTGGGAGCCGAGTGCTTCGCCGTAGAGACAGCGCGAGTGGATCCGCACCAGGCAGCCGTCCGCGGGTTCCCCGAAGACCAGTACGTGCCCGAGAGACGGCCCACCGTCGACGGCGAACACCTCCAGCTGGATCTCGTGGCCGTTGCGGCTGAACCGGTGCCCGGTGGCGCGAGCGGAGGTCTCCGCGACTGCGGTCAAGGTCGGTACTCCTTCGATGATGTGTCGATACCGCAAAAGTGGGTGGGGCCGTGCCTCCGCAGCGCACGGCCCGCCGATCGGGACATCGTTCCCGTGCGAGGGCGGGCCGTTAGGTGACTTTACGCCTGCCTGCACGAATACGCACTCGGTGCGCGGCGGGTCGGTGAGGTCCGCCGGCCGGGACGGGCCCGGGGTGATGCCCGTCGGTCCGGGCATCGGTCAGTGCCTTTCGGAGGTGAGCCGGATGATGCGGTCCACCTCGTCGGCGGTGGGCATGGCGCCGGGTACGTCACCGGCGAACGACTGCGTGGCGACCATCGCGGCCGTGGCCCAGGTGTAATCCTGTTCGTCGGCGACCCGGCGGGTGGGGCCGCCGTCGCCGTCCGGGACCGGGGGGCGCGACAGCAACCGGTACACCAGTGCGGCGGAGAAGGCGCCGCGTGAGCCCGGTACGTCGGTGAGTGCGGCGGCCTGGAAGCGCGGGATGTCGAGGGCGAGCCGATCGGATCGGACGGTGCAGCCGAAATCCTCGACGACACAGACGACGCGGGTGCCGAGCATCTGCAGTTGCCGGGCGATATGGGCGCCGGATTGGGCGGGTATCTCGGGGACCATGCTGTCGAGTTCCTGGGTGGAGCCGATCAGGTAGTCGACGGTGGACAGGTAGCGGTAGAGGATCTGCGGGGTTTCGACCTCGGCCGCGGTGAGCAGCAGGGTCGGTCGCTGCGGGAGCGCCTGCAGGGTGGACAGGACCTGTTCGATCACCGGGAGCGGGGGTTCGAGGGTGACGAGAACGGCGTCGGTTTCGGTGAGCGCGGTCCGGACGGCGGGGCCGGTGAGTTCGGCGGCGGTGAGGCGGATGCGATCGTCTTCGCAGAAGATGGTGCCCGCGATCCCGGTTCTGCTGACGATGAGCGCGGTGATCGGGGTGGCGGCGTCGGGTACGACCTTGACCAGCGAGGTGTCGACCCGTTCCGCGCGTAGGTAGTCGAGGATGCGGTGCCCGGCCTCGTCGTCGCCGACCGCGGTGACCAGCCGGACGTCGAGACCCAGGCGGGCGGCGGCCACGGCGCGGTCGAGGCCTTTGCCGCCGGGATTGTCGCTGAACCGGCCGCGGGCGAAACCGCGGGCGTCGGGGATCTCGTCGACCTGGTAGATGTGGTCGATGACGGCGTCGCCGACGACGGTGAGGCTGCCGCTCGCGGCGCCGCTGCCGTGGCGGTTGCCGCCGCGGGCGCTCCGGGTATCGGTGTAGACGTTGCCGGTGACCAGGAGCGCGGCCAGGGCGGTGAAGGCGCGGCGTTCGGGGGTGGCGCGCAGGGAGCGCACGGTGGGGGCCGGGGGGATGGCCTCGGCGTCGGCGATCTCGTGTAGCCGGCGCCAGTGTGCGGAGAGGTATTGGCGCCGGTCGCCGAGGTCTTGCGAGTAGAGGCCGGCGGTGTCGATATCGGTGGTTTCGGTCTCGCGGAGCAGGCCGAGGGAGAGTTCGGCGTCGGTGATCACGCGGTGGGTCGGGGGGAGGCGGCGGGCCAGTTCCCGGACGACGGGGAGGACGGCGGCGGTGGGGGTGGTGCCGTGGGCGGCGGCATAGCGCCGGATGACCGGGAGATCGAGCAGGGGGGTGATATCGATTTCGGTGGTGGCGAGGCGGTCGGGGCTGAGCCCGGAGCGTTTGCAGAGCCGGGTCAGGATGTTGCGGATGGCGACGATGGCGGTGTCGTCGGTGGGGGACATACCGCTCACCTTTCTGGTATTTCGCCGTCGCCGAGGGGTTTCGACCCGGTCACTATCGGCAATAACCATAGTGCAGGACGGCGTTTGACATTTGCATTGACCCGCGGAACTGTCAAATGACACACTTGAATCAGCGTTTTACCTCGATCAGAGGAACGGGAGGGCCTGGTGATGACAATGACGACAGCCCGGTTCCGCGGACACCGTTATCCAGCACGTCGCCGCGCCGCCTGCGCCGGGACGGACCCGGAGGCCTTCTCCGCGACGGCGCGCTGAGCGCCCGGCAGTCCGTCCTTATCCCGACGGCAGCGATGCCGTGCCGGCCGGAGACCGGCCCGGTCTCGGTGCCGAGCCCCCTGAGGAGGCAGCTGTGACCATCCATATCACCGACTGGCTGATGACCAGCGGTATCTCCCCCGAATTCGCCGAGCGTGTGCAGACCCGTCACGGATCGTCGTGGCTGTTGAGCTGGTTGCCGCAACGGGCCCTGTCGTTCGAACAGGCCTATGCCGCTATGGAACTCGACGAGATCCTGTCCGATCCCCGGCTGGTGCACGACACCGCGGCACTTGCCCGCGCGCACGAGCGGGTGGAAGTGGTCGGACTGGTGTGGGAGCAGGTCGTGTATCTGCTCGCCGCTCGGGTCGAGGCCAGGTTGATGGAGGCACAGGTCCTGCGGGACCCACCGGCCACCGAGCCCGCCCCGTACCGGGATGATCCCGGCGCCATCCGCAGCGGATCCGCCGCCTGAGGCGTTTGCCCGTCCGGATCAGTGGTGGGTGGTGTGGCCGGCGCCGACGGCGTCGGCCACACTGCGGTATCCACCGGCGCGTAGTCGTGCGGCGATCCCGCGGTGGATGCGCCGCGTCCACAGTGGTCCGCCGTAGATGAAACCGGTGTAGCCCTGGAGCAGGGAGGCGCCGGCGAGGATACGTTCCCAGGCCTGATCGGGGGTTTCGATACCGCCGACCGAGATCAGGGTGATCCGGTCACCGACCCGGGCGTACAGCCGTCGCAGCACTTCCAGGGAGCGTTCGGCCACCGGTGGTCCCGACAGTCCGCCCGCGCCGAGGGCGTCGACCTCCGCGCGATCGCTGCGCAGGCCGTCGCGGCCGATCGTGGTGTTGGTGGCGACGATTCCGGCCAGGCCGAGCTCCACGGCCAGGTCGGCGACCGCGTCGACGTCCTCGTCGGACAGATCGGGTGCGATCTTCACCAGCACGGGTACCCGCACACTGTCGAGGACCGCCGCCAGGACGGGCCGCAGCGACTGCACGGCTTGCAGATCGCGCAGCCCCGGTGTGTTGGGGGAACTGACGTTCACGACCACGAAATCGGCGTGCGGTCCCAGCAGCCGGGCGCTGGTGGCGTAGTCGCCGGCGGCGTGTTCGGCGTCGACGACCTTGGTTTTACCGATATTGGCGCCGATCGGCACCGACGGAACCCGGCCGTGCAGCCGGGACGCCGCGGCCGCGGCGCCGTGGTTGTTGAAACCCATCCGGTTGATCAGGGCGCGGTCGGCGGGCAGCCGGAACAGGCGCGGCTGTGGATTGCCCGGCTGGGCGGCCGCGGTAACGGTGCCGACCTCGGCGAATCCGAAACCGAGTGCGCCCCAGGCGTTCACTCCGGTGGCGTCCTTGTCGAAGCCGGCGGCCAGGCCGAGAGGTGCGGGGAAATCGACCCCGAAGACGGTGGTGCGCAGCAACGGATCCGGGACGGCGAACAGGCGGTGCAGCAGCGCCCGGGTGGGGGCGAATGCGGTGGCGGCGCGAATGACCCCGAAGACCAGCCGATGGATCCGTTCCGGCGGCACCAGGAACATCAGGCGCAGCAATAATCGGTACAGCACGCTCATAGCTCCGTGGTGTGGCCCGCCGGGCTGCTGAGCGCGGTTTTGCGGCGGCGCAACAGGACGCGGCGGCTGCCGTCGGTATAGGCGCGGACGCGGGACAGCTCCCAGCCCCCGAATTCGGCCTGGATCGCGAGTCGCATGGAGGCGGTGACCCGGGTGACGTCGGGCGGCAGGCGCAGCGGGATGTACTCGTAGTCGTCGGTGGTGGATTCCCAGCCGGCCGGGAGTTTCGTCCGCGTCGCCGCGCCGTGGTGCGTGGATGCCATCACTGCCCTCTCTCGCGCTGGTCCGCGGATATCCGTTGCAGACCTGGTTCGGTGGCGGAGCCGATGTAGAGATCGCCGGTGTCCGGGTCGACGGTGGCCGCGTTCGGCTGCCGGACGGTGGGGTAGCGGCCCACCTCGCGCGGTGTTCCCGTCGACAGGTCGTAGCCGACGATCTCGTTGCTCTGCGTGCACGTCACCCATACGGTGTCAGAACCCCGGTCGTAGGTGAGTGCGTAAGGCGACGATCTTACCGGGTAGCGCTGCCGCAGGACGAGTGGATCGGTGGTGAACACCAGTAGCTGGCCGCTGTCGGGGTCGGTGACGATCACCCGGTCGAAGGAGGCTTCGACGAGGTTCGCGGCGCCGGTTCCGGCGCGTAGCGCCAGGCCCAGGTTCTCGTAATCCGGTTCGATCTCGGTGAGCAGGGTCTGGCGGCGGTCCAGTACGGCGAGGGTGTCTCCGGTGAGGGCGATCGCGTCGGCGGAGGCGAGCCCGGTGACGGTGCGCCTGATCTCGCCGTCGCGGCCGAGGACCAGGATCCGGCCGTCGGCCGTGCCGGCGATCAGGGTGCCGTCCGGGCGGGAGCGCACGCTGTGCAGGTCGCCGTCGACCGGGATTTCGGTGACGTCCCGGCCGGCCCCGTCGATCCGCAGGATCATCCCGTCGGCCGCGGCCAGGAATTCGCCCGGGGTCCCGGCGGTGACGGTACGGGCCGGGCGCGGGAGCCGGACCTGATGGCCGGTGGGCGGCCGGGTGGCGGGGTCGAGAACGGTGAGTGTGCTGCCGGACGGGTCGAGGCCGGCGAGCAGCCCGCTGCCGGGATCACCGGCCAGGACCGTCAGCGGAGTGGGGACCGGGTAGACGTCGCCGGCCGGGGTGGTGCCGACCGGCGGTGATACGGCCGGTGTCGCGGGTTCGCGGGTGGGTGCGTCGCCCGCACCGGTCTCGGAATCGCCGGAGCAGCCCGCCAGCAGGGCAGCGGTGAGCAGCAGGACGGCGACGGTACCGCGCGATCGCCGGTGTCGCGCTCGTCTCGCCGGCTCCGGAAACGACCGATACTGCATGCGATTATCTGATCACGACCGGATGTGCCCGCCTGTCGGCGGGGTCCGGGGGTGTCGGCGCCGGGTGTCGCGCGGGCTGGGGTTACCGTACGGATCAGACGGTGCGGAGTTCAGGAGTTGACGATGCACGAGGTGCCGGGATTTTCCGCCGAGGAAGTGACGACGGGTCCGTTCGCGCACGGGTTCGGCTGTACCGGAGACGGGCGGTCGTTCGCTTTCCGTACGGTCCGGGCGACCCTGCAACTGGAGATCTACCGAGCGGATCTGGATTCGGAGGTGCCCGGCCCGGACGATGTGGTGGCGGTGGCCGAGACACCGGTGACCGATATCGATCTCGACGATGCGCGCAGTGTGGTCGCCGCGGTACGAGATCTGCTGCCGCGCGCTGCTTCCCCGGCGGGGAGCCGTAATGTTCCGACCGTACGGGCGCTGCTCGCCCGTATCGGGTCGGTTATCGAAGGTAGGCAGTGAGTGGTATGCAGGACGTGATGCGGTACACACCTGTTCTCCGTCTGGGACGCGCGCTGCGCGTCGGTTTCGCCGTGGCGGCGTCGGCCGCGATGGTACTGGTCGCCGGATGTGGGACCGGTGCGGACGAGGACGCGGTGGCCGCGGCCCGATCGTCGGCGAAGGCGGCACTGTCGTCCTCCGCTGCGGCGACTTCGCGGGCACTGGCATCGCGGTCGCTGCCGACGGCGGCGGAACTGGACGCCCGGATCAAACAGGCGCTGGATCCCGCGCTGCCCGATTCGGAGCGGACGGCGCTGATCGAGGACGGCGAGGCGTTCGAGGACGCGATCCCGGATATGTACAAGGCGTTGCAGGACAATCCGCGCGCGGTGTACGGGGTGACCGATCCGGTATTCGACAATCACGACGGCACGGTGACGGCGACGCTGCGGCTGGACAAGGACGGTTCGGGTACGGCGGTCCGCACCACCGTCGTGCATTTCATCTATCTGGACGGTGCGTGGAAGCTGTCGCGGACGGATCTGTGCGGGATCCTGCGTTCGGCCGATTACCGCACCCCGGCCTGCGGGTAGTAGCGGGCCGGCGAGATGTTGACGGCGGGGACCCATCGGTGGGGTCGTTTCGTGTACCGGCACCGGGTCGCGGTGCTGGTGGTTTCCCTGATCCTGGTCGGATTGTCGGGACTGTTCGGCCGGGATCTGGCGGACCGGCTCACCCAGGACGGCTGGTTCGACGAGTCCAGTGAGTCGGTGGCGGCCTCGAAACTGGCCGACGCCACGTTCGGTCGCGATACCGACAGCGATGTGATCGCCCTGTACACCGCGCCGGCCGGAACGACGGTCGACGATCCGCGGGTGCGGGCGGCGGTGACCGCCCAGCTCGACGGCCTGCTCCGCGACCATCCGGACCGGGTGCTGCGAATCGACAGCTATTGGGACAGTGCCCTGTCGGGGCAGTTCGCCGACGATTCCCGCACGTACGCGTTCGCGAGTATCGGCCTGCGCGGTGAGGGTTCGGCGACGGTCGACAACTTTCTGGCGATCACCGGTGATCTGGACGCGGGCGAACCGGGGTCGGGTCCCGGTGGCACCACGGTGCAGTTGGCGGGGCTGCAACCGGTGGTGGAGGGCATCAACACCGGGATGCAGGACGATATCCGGCGCGCGGAGATGATCGCGCTGCCGCTGGTGGCGTTGCTGCTCTACTTCGTGTTCGGCGGCGTGGTGGCGGCGCTGCTGCCGGTGCTCGTGGGCGGGATGACGATCCTGGGCACGCAGGGCATCATGCGGCTGCTCACCGGCCATATCGAGGTGAATGTTTTCGCCGGCGCGGTGGTGACCCTGGTGAGCCTGGGCCTGGCGATCGACTACGGCCTGTTCACGGTGACCCGGTTCCGCGAAGAGTTGGCCGCGGGGCGCACGGTGGAGGACGCCGTGTCGCGGACGGTGGCGACCGCGGGGCGCACCGTGATGTTCTCGGCGGCGATCATCGCGGTGAGTCTGGGGGCGCTGTTCATCTACCCGAACGGCGTGCTGCGGTCGGTGCCGTACGGCGGGATCAGTTCGGTGCTGCTGGCGGCGGTGCTGTCGGTGACCGCGCTACCGGCGATGCTCGCGATCGTGGGCCACCGGGTCGATCTGTGGCAGTGGCGCCGGTTCGCCCGCGCGAGCACCGAGGCCGAGATCGATCGCGGGATCTTCTCCCGGCTGGCGGTGTGGGCGATGGCGCGGCCGTGGGCGGTGATCGTGCCTGTGGTGCTGGGTCTGCTGCTGTTGATGGTGCCGTTCCGGCATATCGAGTTCGGCGGGTTGAGCGAGAAGTATCTGGCGCAGGACAACCCGGCGCGGGTCGCGCAGGAGAAGTTCGACGCGTTGTTCCCCGGTTTCCGCACCGAACCCCTGCGGCTCGTGGTGACGGGCGCGGACGCGCAGCAGCTGAGCGATATCCGGTTGCAGGCGAGTATGACGCCCGGTTTGACCGGCCCGTTCGAACCGGCGGCGCCGACCCGCGACGGGATCAATGTGCTGGAAGCGGGTCTGGTGGACGAGCGCGCCGCGGATACCGCGATCGCGGTCCTGCGCGGTATCGAGGAGCCGGACGGGGTGCGGGTGATGGTGGCCGGTGTCCCGGCGCTGGAACGCGACAGTATCCACGGGCTGCTGGAGGGTCTGCCGCTGCTGGCGTTGCTGCTGGTGGCGGCGGCGCTGGCCTTGATGTACGCGGCGTTCCGGTCGCTGATCCTGGCGGTGAAGGCGGTGGCGATGTCGGCGCTGAGCCTCGGTGCCACGCTCGGAATCCTCACCTGGATCTTCGTCGAGGGACACGGCGCGGAACTGTTCGATTTCACACCGGGCCCGCTGATGTTCGCGGTGCTGGTGCTGATCGTGACCGTGGTGTTCGGGTTGTCCACCGACTACGAGGTGTTCCTGCTGTCGCGGGTGGCCGAAGCACGGGCGAACGGCGCGGACCCGCCGGAGTCGATCCGCTACGGTATCGCGCACACCGGCGGGGTCATCACCTCCGCGGCGGCGATCCTGATCGTGGTCACGGGCGCGTTCGGGTTCTCGGAACTGGTGATGATGCAGTACATCGCCTACGGGATGATCGCCGCGCTGATCCTGGACGCCACGGTGATCCGGATGCTGCTCACCCCCGCGGTGCTGAAACTGATCTGGCGGGCGAAACCGTCCGGCAGCACCGGCGCTGCCCGGCCGAAGCCGGAAGCGGCGGTTTCCGCGGCCGGTGAAACCCGGCGGTGAGCGCCCACGCGGGCGTCGGCCGCCGGTCGGGATGCGGCCGGGAGCGGCGCCCCACCGTTGTCGATCCGATGCGCACAGAGTTGCCCGCCAACCGGACCGCTCGTCAGCCGCGGGCGGGCCGGGCAGGCAGGACCAGTTGCGCGCCGGTATCGGGGTGGTCGAGAACCTCGACCGGGTATCGGTAGACCCGGCTGAGCAGTTCCGCGGTGAGGACCTCGCGCGGTGCGCCGGCGGCCGCGAGCCGCCCGCCGTCGAGCACGGCGACCCGGTCGGCGTAGGCCGCCGCGGAGGCCAGATCGTGCAGAACGACCACCACCGCGGCGCCGGCGGCGGCCCGGTCGGCGGCGAGGGTCAGTACCGCCTCCTGATGACCGAGGTCCAGGGCCGCGGTGGGTTCGTCGAGCAGCAGGGTCGCGGTGTCCTGGGCCAGGACCCGGGCCAGCGCGACCCGGGCCCGTTCCCCGCCGGAGAGGCTGGGAAACGACCGTCCGGCCAGATGCGCGCAGTCGGTGGCGGCCATGACCGCGGCGATCACCGCGTCGTCCTGGTCGGCGTGGGAGGTGCGCTGCCAGGGCGCGCGGCCCATGGCGATCACCTCGGCCGCGGTGAACGGGAAACCGACGGTGTGCGATTGCGGCAGCACGGCGCGGCGGCGTGCCATATCGATCGGCGTCCAGTGGCCGAGCGGCCGGCCGTCGAGTTCGACGCTGCCGGCGCCGGGTTCGAGTTCACCGGCCAGTACCGCGAGCAGTGTCGATTTACCGGCGCCGTTCGGCCCGACCAGGGCCAGCACTTGTCCGGCGACGACGTCGAGATCGACCTCGTCGAGAACGCGGCGGGTGCCGCCCCCGCCGCCGTGCCGGTCCAGGGTGATGCCGCGGGCGCGCAGGGTGACAGCCCCCGGCGCGGTGTCGGCGGGCAGGTCGTGCGCGCGTTGTAGCAACCCGGAGATGCGGCGTCGCACAGGGATGTGTGTGGCGTCGAGCGTGCCGGGTCCGTCGGGGCCGGGCGCGTGCTCTGCCCTGCTGTGCGGGGCTGCCGGTGCCGGCTCGGTTGTGCCGGCCCGGTCCGAGACCGACCCGGGTCGTGCGTGATCGCGTGCGGTTGCGTCCGCCTCCCACTTGCTCATGCCCATCCTCCGGCTCGGGCGCGGGTTCGGCGCAGCAGCCAGAAGAAGAACGGCCCGCCGATGAGTGAGGTGAGCATGCCCAGCGGGAGGTCGGCGTTGTCGACCAGGGAGCGGGCGGCGACATCGGCGGCCAGCAGGACTACCGCGCCGGTGACCGCGCTGACCGGGATCAGCGCGCGATGACCCGGCCCGACGATCATGCGCACCACATGCGGGACGATCAGCCCGACGAACAGGATGATCCCGGTGAACGCGACCCCGGCGGTGGTCAGGACGGCGACGATCACGATCACTGTGCGGCGCAACCGCTCCACATCGACGCCGAGGTGCCGGGCCGCGGATTCGCCGAGGGCCAGCAGGTCGAGTCGCGGGGCGACGAACACTGCGGCCGCGATCCCCCCGGCCGTGAGTACGGCCACCACGGCAACCGAATCCCAGGTGGCGCCGTTGAGGCTGCCGAGCTGCCAGAACACGATCTGGTCGCGGGCGGCGGGGGAGGCGATGAACAGCAGAAAGGCGATGAGCCCACCGGCGAACGCGTTGATCGCTACTCCGGTGAGAACCAGGGTCACCACTTCTGTCCGGCCCCCGGACCGGGACAGCACGTACACCAGGATGGTCGTGATCAGCCCGGCCACGAACGCGGCGGCCGCCACCGACCAGGCCGCCACGAACGCACCACCGAACACGATCACCGCGCCCGCCCCGACCGCGGCGCCCGACGACACCCCGATCACCCCGGGCTCGGCGAGCGGATTGGCGAAAACCCCCTGCAGCAGGGCGCCTGCGGTGGCGAGTGCGGCGCCGACCAGGATCGCGAGCAACACCCGGGGGAACCGAACCTCCCACAGGGTCACCTCACCGGCCGGGTGGGCGGGCAGCGGACCCCAGTCCAGCCCGATCCGGTGCGCGACACTTCCCGCCACCTCGGCGGGGGCGGTCGGCACCTGCCCGATAGCGGCGGACGCCAGCGCGAGTGCGATGAGCGCGAGCGTGGCGACGGTGAACGCCAGTACCGCGCGGCGCCCGCGGTGCCCCACGTCCGGGACGCTCGGCCGTTTGTCGAGATCGACGGTCATGCCGCCGCATCCCTCGGCTCGTCGTGGCGCCGGCGCGCTGCCGGGTTCGGCCGCACCCGGCATCCGGCGCGACGATGAGCGGTGAGCGTAAACCCGGTACGCTCCGCCGATTCCGGGCCCGACCCGTCCATGCGCTGCTGGCGATTGGTCCACCCGGGTGCGCGGCGGCCGAAGCGCGGGCGGCGGTATCGCACTGCCCCTCCGGGCCCGATCTCCTCATGCTGTGTCCGTGGCGGATGAGCCGCGGTTCTGAGTTCTGCGTGCCGCCGCGGCGGGGCGACCGTTCCCGGACCTGGCTCGCTCATGCGGTCGTCTGTCCGTAGATCGCGTCGGACAGGGCCGTGATGACGCGCCCGGTGTTCGGGCCGAACGACAGCAGCACCGAATCGGACATGTCGACGATACGTTTGTTGCGCCCCGCGGGGGTCTGGGCGATCCCGGGGATCTGGGCGATCCCGTCGACCCCGCCGATCGATTTCATCCCGTCGGTCATCACCAGCAGCACATCCGGGGCGGCGGCGATCATGGCCTCGCTGGTGATCGCCTGGAACGGTTCGTTCACGCCGGATTCGGTTCCGGCGTCGCGGGCGCCGAGCGCGGCGATCAGCGCGTCCGCGCCGGAACCGCGGCCGGCGAGCATGGTGATGGCGCTGGAGCGCAGGTACAGGAAGGCGATGCGCAGCGGCGGGTCCTGGGCGGGGACGGCGGCGGAGGCGGCGGCGATCTCGTCCTGGGTGCGCTGGGCGAGCTGCTGCCCGCGCTCGGGCACCCCGAGCGCGGCGGCGACGGCCTCGATCTGCGGGACGACGCCCTCCATGGTGCGTTGCGGATCGAAGTAGACGACGGTGACCCCGGTGGCGCGCAACTGTTCCCGGACCGCGGGCGCGGCACTGGTGGTGTCGGTGAGGAAGACACTGGGCCGCAGCGCCAGGATCGATTCCACGTTCAGCGCGCCGTTCCCGCCGGTGACGTTCGGCAGATCCGCCACGGCGGGGAACGACGCGGCGGTACTGCGGCCGATCAGGTTGTCACCGAGGCCGAGCGCGTACACGATCTGGGCGAGCGTGCCGTAGCGGTCGGCGGCCACGATCCGGCTCGCGTCGGTGACGGTGACGTCGGTGCCGTCGAAGGACCGCACCGTGGCGGGTAACGCCGGGGCCGGGGCCGGGGTGAGCGGTACCGGGTCGAGATTGTCCAGGACCGCGGTGGCCGGCCCCTGCTGCCCGGTGGCGCCGGCGGGTTCGGTGCCCCCGCATGCGGCGGTGAGGACCAGCAGTCCGGCAGCGAGGACGGCCAGCAGTGCGCGGACCCGCCCGGTCGGCGCCCGGAAGTAGCTCGTTTCGTATCGTCTGCGCGGGAGCGCAGCCCCTCCGTGGTTACTTTTCGTTACCGCCTCCGGGCCGGACTCGCTCATGCAGGCAAGGCTAATCCGTGCCGGTGTGGGGCGGGTGCCCCCGCCCCGGCTACGGGGTGGAGCTCACATCGTCGAGCGCGGCGGCTATCGCCCGCGGCAGTTCGAGGGTTTCGGCGGCGAGCACCCCGGTCAGCTGGCCCATATCGCGGGCGCCGACGAACATGCTCGCGACGCCGGGCCGGTCGCGTACCCAGGCCAGGGCGACCGCCAGCGGTGAGGTGGCCAGCCCGTCGGCGGCAGTGACGAGGGCATCGACGACGGCGGTGGCCCGGTCGTCGTCGAGGCGGCCGCGGATCTCGGCGGCGGTGGCTTCGTCGGCGGCGCGGGAATCGGCGGGGACACCGTCGCGGTATTTGCCGGTGAGGATGCCCGCGGCCAGCGGCGCGGTGGCCACGATCCCGGCGCCGTGGTGGGTGGCGGCGGGCACCGTATCGTCTTCGGCGCCGCGGGTGAGCAGCGAATACGGGGCCTGCACGGCGGTGATCGGGGCGCGCGCGGCCAGGCTGGCCAGCTGCCAGGCGGTGAAACCGCGGACTCCGGCGTAGCGGACCCGGCCGGAGCGGATCGCGTACTGCAGGGTGTCGGCGATCTCGTCGAGCGGGGTGGCCGGATCCCAGGCGGTGACCTGCCAGAGGTCGAGATGGTCGGTGCCCAGCTCCAGCAGGGTGCGGTCGAGCTGGCGCAGCAGGGTGCGGCGTGAGCAGTCGACGGTGATACGCGCCTGCTCGGGGGTGGGGGGTTCGCTGCCCGGGGGAACGGCAGGGAGGTAGGGCACCTGCCCGGCGCCGGCGCACAGGACCAGTTCGTCGCGCGACACCAGATCACCGAGCAGCTCCGCCAGGATGCGCTGGGCGGCGCCACCGCCGTAGGCGGGGGAGGTGTCGACAAGGGTGCCACCCGCTTCGGCGAACGCGATGAGTTGCGCGGCGGCGGTATCGGCGTCGGTGCGGCTGCCCCAGGTGTGGGTGGCCAGCCCGATCCGGGAGACGCGCAGTCCGCTACTGCCTACGGTGCGCTGTTCCATCACCGAGTCCCCGTGCGCAGGAGAAACAGCGCGAACGAGTCGGTCCCGGAGGTGGCGGCGACGCGGGACCACCCAGGGTCCGCGTTCAGGCCCGATGGACACGGCATGGTGCGACGTTTCCTCACGGCGCCCAGCCTAGAGCGTGACCGCCCGCTGCCCGTTCGCGGCGAACCGTGGGCGCGGCGTGTCCGGCCGTACCGGCCGCCGCGCGCGTCCGGGCCGGCGCACTGTAGGGTCGCTGCGGCTGCGGGTCCGCGCGATCGTGTTGTGGCAGCGGTGCCGTCGACAGCGAGGAAAGCGCGGAGTTCGTGGTTCAGGAGGATGTGTGATCGGCGAGTCGATGACCTGGGTGCAGGCGCTGGTGCTCGGGTTGGTGCAGGGATTGACGGAGTTCCTGCCGGTTTCGTCGTCGGGACATCTGCGGATCGTGTCGTCGGTGTTCTTCGGCGACGACGCGGGCGCGTCGTTCACCGCGGTCACCCAGCTCGGTACCGAGGCCGCGGTGTTGCTGTTCTTCGCCAAGGACATCTGGCGCATCGTGCGCGTATGGTTCGCGACCGTCTTCGAGAAGCTGAGCGCCCGTTCGCGGGAGACCGTGCCGCTGGCCGAACAGGTCACGACGAAACTTCCGGTGGTCACCGGTGCCGGCCCCGTCGGTTACGACCCCGATGCGGACGCGCAGCGCGAACTCGATTACCGCATGGGCTGGTATGTGATCATCGCCACGATCCCGATCGGGGTACTGGGTTTCGTCTTCAAGGACCAGATCCGTACGGGCGCACGCAATCTGTGGCTGGTGGCGATCATGCTGATCGTTTTCGCGCTGGTGATCGCGGCGGCCGAGCACTACGGCCCGAAACAGCGTCCGCTGGAACAACTCACCACCCGCGACGGTCTGGTGATGGGTTTCGCGCAGTGCCTGGCGCTGATCCCGGGTGTTTCGCGGTCGGGCGCCACGTCCAGCGCGGGCCTGTTCCTCGGGTTGAAACGGGAGGCGGCAGTGCGCTTCTCGTTCCTGCTCGCGATTCCCGCGGTCACCGCGTCGGGGTTGTTCAGCCTGCCGGACGCGTTCGAGCCGGCCGGGGACGGCTTGAACGCGTCGGGCGCGCAACTGCTGGTGGCGACGCTGATTTCGTTCGTGGTCGGGTACGCGTCGGTGGCGTGGTTGCTGCGGTTCGTGGAGAAGCATTCGTTCTACTGGTTCGTCGGATACCGGATCGTGCTGGGATTCGTGATCATCGGTTTGCTCGCCGGTGGGGTCGTGTCGGCGACATGAACCGGGCGGGAAGCGGCGCCGGTGCGGCGGCGCGGGGCGGGCTCGCCGGACGTCGGCGCGCCGCCACGGCCGTTAGGCTGACAGCATGACGGTGATCCTGCTGCGACACGGCTTGTCGACCTCCAATTCCGCGGGGACACTCGCCGGGCGCAGTCCGGGAGTGGAACTCACCGATCGCGGGGGCGAACAGGCCCGTGCCGTCGCGGCGCGACTGGCGAATCTGCCGATCACCCGGATCGTCACCTCGCCACTGCTGCGCTGCCAGCGCACGGTGTCGCCACTGGCGGCGGACCTGGAGCTGGAACCGGTGGTCGACGACCGGCTCGCCGAGGTCGACTACGGCGAATGGACCGGCCGCAAGATCGGTGAGCTGCTGTCCGAACCGCTGTGGCAGGTGGTGCAGCGGCATGCGTCGGCCGCGGTCTTCCCCGGCGGGGAAGGGCTGGCACAGGTTCAGGCGCGCGCGGTGTCGGCGATCCGGGAACACGATCGCGCGCTGGCGGAGTTGCACGACGGGGATCGGCTGTGGGTGGCCTGCACCCACGGTGACGTGATCAAGTCGGTACTCGCCGATGCGCTCGGGATCCATCTCGACGGATTCCAGCGGATCATGGTCGAACCCGCCTCGCTCAGCGTTGTCCGTTACACCCGGACCGCGCCGTTCGTCACCCGGATGAACGACACCGGTTCGGACCTTTCCGGTCTGGCGCCCGCGCCGGCCCCCGAATCCGGGGCTTCGGGCCCGGTACCCGGCGGGGAGATCGGTGCGGGAAGGAAAGACGGATAATGGGTATGCCCGATACCGGCGGATGCGCCACCTCTCGGCGGCGTCGGGCGAATCGGCGTGTGCGCCGGGAAACGGCGTGGCGGAGCACCGCAGCCGAACAGGGTCACGTATCAGGAGGTGCATGTGTCACGAGCAATCCATGTATTCCGCACCCCCGAACGTTTCGTCGCCGGAACTGTCGGTGAGCCGGGCGACCGCGCGTTCTACCTGCAGGCGGTGGAGGAACCCCGGGTGGTGAGCGTGCTGCTGGAGAAGCAGCAGGTGAAGGTCCTCGCCGACCGGATGGGTCTACTGCTGGACGAGGTGGCGCGCCGGTTCGGTGCCGAGGTGCCGCCGCAGGCCGATCAGGTCAACGACAACGACCCGCTGGTCACCCCGATCGACGCCGAGTTCCGGGTCGGGACGATGGGGCTGGGCTGGGATGCCGATGCGGGCGCCGTGGTGGTGGAGTTGCTGGCCATCACCGAAACCGAGGTGGACGAATCGGTGGTCCTCGACGACACCGACGAGGGTCCGGATGCGGTGCGGGTGTTCCTCACCCCGGACCAGGCGCGGGAGTTCGCGTTGCGGTCCACCCGGGTGATCGCGGCCGGGCGGCCGCCGTGCCCGCTGTGCGGGGAGCCGCTGTCGGCGCGCGGGCATATGTGTGTGCGCACCAACGGGTACAAGCGCGGTGAACTGTTCGGCGCGAACGATCTGGAGGAATGAGCGTGCCCGATACCGGGGACGCGCTGTCCACCGGTGAACTGACGGTACTGGGCCGGGTGAGTGTCGCCAGTAACGTGACCCTGGTGTGCGACCTCGCCGTCGGCGACGGAACCGAACGGGTGGTGTACAAGCCGGTCCGGGGGGAGCAGCCGCTGTGGGATTTCCCCGACGGCACGCTGGCGGGCCGCGAGGTGGCGTCGTATCTGATCTGTTCGGCGCTGGGCTGGCCGGTGATCCCGGAGACGGTGCTGCGGGACGGGCCCTACGGGCCGGGGATGGTGCAGCGCTGGATCACCGGCCGCGATCCCGGCGAACCCGGCAGTACCCGCCTGGATCTGGTGGATCTGTGCCCGGTGGGCCTGGTCCCGGACGGTTACCGCGAGATCCTGCGGGCCTACGACGGCGCCGGGGACGAGGTGTCGCTGGTGCACGCCGACGATCCGCGGCTGCAGCGGATGGCGGTGCTGGATGTGCTGTTGAACAATGCCGACCGCAAGGGCGGTCACGCGCTGGAGGGCGTGGACGGCGGCGTGTACGGCGTGGACCACGGGATCTGTTTGCATCAGGAGAACAAACTGCGCACCGTGTTGTGGGGGTGGGCCGGGGAGCCGGTCCCGGCGGATCTGCTCGCCGATATCGCGACCTTCACCGACACCCTGCCCGGGGAACTCGCCGACCGGCTGGCCGAGCATCTCACCGACCCGGAGATCGACGCCCTGCTGCGCCGCGCGAAACGGTTGCTCGACGACCCGGTGATGCCGTTACCGGTGACCTCGCGACCCATTCCGTGGCCGGCGTTCTGATCGCCGCACCCGCGGGTCATCGGATGATTCGCTCGGCCTGAGGGCAACGGTTGTGCTCTCCGCACCGACGGCTCCGTGCAGGTCAGCGGACCGCCGTCGGCCGCGGTAGGGGGCGGGACGGCGGGGTGGGCGGCGCCCGGCCGCCGCCGACCTCTACTCTCGGAGGTATGCAGTCCTGGTCCGACACCCCGATTCCCGCGGTCCCCGGAGCAGGGCCACCACTCCGTTTGCACGACACCGCCGACGCCTGTATCCGCCCGGTGACCCCGGGCACGACGGCGACCATGTACGTCTGCGGGATCACCCCCTACGACGCCACCCATCTCGGGCATGCCGCCACCTACCTGACCTTCGATCTGGTGAACCGGTTGCTGCGCGACAACGGCCACGATGTGCACTACGTGCAGAACGTCACCGACGTCGACGATCCGCTGTTCGAGCGGGCCGCCCGCGACGGCGTGGACTGGCGGGATCTGGGCACCGGCGAGATCGAACTGTTCCGCGCCGATATGGCGGCCCTGCGGGTGCTGCCGCCGCGCGACTACGTGGGCGCGATCGAATCGGTCGACGAGGTGATCGAGCTGGTCCGCAAACTGCAGGCCGCGGGTGCCGCCTACACCGTCGACGACCCCGAGTTCCCGGATATCTACTTCCGCACCGACGCCACCGACCAGTTCGGCTACGAATCGGGCTACGACCGTGACACCATGGCCCGGTTGTTCGCCGAACGCGGCGGCGATCCGGACCGCGCCGGTAAACGCGATCCGCTCGACGCCCTGCTGTGGCGGGCCGAACGCCCGGGTGAGCCGTCATGGCCGGCGCCGTTCGGTGCGGGCCGCCCCGGCTGGCATATCGAATGCGCGGCGATCGCGGTGAACCGGCTCGGCACCGAATTCGATATCCAGGGCGGCGGCAGCGATCTGATCTACCCGCATCACGAGTACTCCGCAGCACATGGGGAGGCGCTGGTGGCGGGCCGCCGGTTCGCCCGCCACTACGTGCACACCGGTATGATCGGCCTGGACGGGGAGAAGATGTCGAAGTCCAAGGGCAACCTGGTGCTGGTGTCGAAGCTTCGGGCCGCCGGCGTGGATCCCGCCGCGATCCGCCTGGGTCTGTTCGCGGGCCACTATCGTGCCGACCGCATGTGGACCGACGATGTGCTCACCGACGCGCAGGCGCGGCTGGACCGCTGGCGGCAGGCGGTGGCCGCCCCGGCAGCCCCCGCGGCCGCCGATACGGTCGCCCGGCTGCGCACCCACCTCGCCGACGACCTGGACACTCCCCGGGCGCTGGCCGCGGTCGATGCCTGGGCCCGCGACACCCTCGACTACGGCGGTGCGGATACCGGTGCGGGCGCGGAGATCGTCACCGCGGTCGACGCGCTGCTGGGCGTGCGGTTGCGCTGAGTTCCGGCGTTGTCCACGGGGCACGGCTCCGCTGCCGTCGCCTGCCCTGCGTCGGAGGTGAGGAGCCGAGGACTCTACGGGTGCTGCCGGTTTCGGGCCTGACCGATACAGACAGTGTTCATGGGTGTGGACGGGAGGCCGGCGCGGTGGTGCCGCGCTCCCATCTCCGGTCCTGACCGCTCATACCCTTCGGGCGCAGACCTTTTCGCGGTCCGGTGCGCAGTGAACCCTCACAAGTACCGGCCGGTCTGCTTCGGCCATACGGTACTGTTCGATGCTCGAGATCCTCACCCGTTCCCCGACCAGATCGGCGCCGTATGTCTCGTATCGTCAGTAAGGACAACTATTTCGACACCGGCCTGGAGGTCCTGTCCGACCTCGGCTTCCGGCATCTGAACATCGGCGTGCTGTGCCGCCGGCTGGGCGTGACCAGCGGCTCCTTCTACCATCATTTCGGCAGCTGGCAATCGTATGTGGATGCGCTGCTGGAACATTGGGAGAACCGGCAGGTGGTGATCCTGCGGTCGCTGCATTTCGATCCGTCCACCCCGGACGCGGCGATCCGGGCGCTGTCGGACCTGACGCTGGGCCTGCACCATCGGGCGGAGGCGGCGATCCGGGCGTGGGCGGCGAACGACGAATCGGTGGCCGTGGCGCTCAAACGGGTCGACGAATCCCGACGGCGCACCGTGCGGCGAACGATCTCGGGTGTGGTGGGCGACGAGGAGATCGCCGCGGTGGACACCGAACTGGGTATGGCCATGCTGATCGGATACCAGCAGATGGTAGCGGCCGGCCAGCAGGTGAGCCTGGAACAGCTACTCGGCGAATACGCCCGCCTCGTCTACTCCCACACCCGGCCCCCCGCCACAAACACCTGAGCCACACACCGCCTCTCACGTCCCCACATCCGGTCCTCATGGGCGGGGCCCGCCCCTGGTCTGGAGCGACAGAGCGGGGGAGCGAAGCGGAGGAGCGGCGGAGTGAAGACCAGGGGCTCAGGGGGCCCCGCCCTCGAGCCGCGGAGCGGCTCCAAAAATACAGCCCGCCCCCTTCGCGGATGGTCTACCTCGGGACCCGCGTCGACTTCGACCTCATCCTGTGAGACGCGGAAGCTTCGAATTCTCAGTACTGCAGTGTCCGCAACCGGCACAAGGAAAGGCCCGAACCGCTGCCGACGGTCAAACCGCCCGACGGGGCTGCCCGGCACGCCGGATGACGCTCATTTCAAAACAAGCAGCGCCGCGCGTTCGAGCCGATCGGCGATATCCGCATACGACTCGTAACCCATCCCGGCGCGCACCAGCGCCCCCGCGTACAACAGTTCCAGCGACTCCACCGTTTCGGGGTCGGCTTCCGGTTCCAGTGCCCGGGTGAGGCGGTGGCGGATCTCCACTCCGATCCGGGTGCGCAGATGCTGGACGTCCGGGTCGCGGCCCAGCAGGGCGCTGGTCACCGCGCCCGACAATTCCTGTTCGTCGGCCACCAGCAGCGCGATGCCGCGGAGTTCGGCCAGTACCCGCACGGTGGGGTCGGCGTCCTCGCTGACCGGGGTTTCCGAGGTACGCAGTCGCCGCCAGAAGATCTCCGCGACCAGATGCTCCTTCGAGGAGAAGTAGGTGTAGGCGGTGGCGGTGCCCACGCCCGCGGCGCCGGCGACCATCCGGATGGTGAGTCCGGCGAAACCTTCCCGGGCCAGCACCTCCATGGCCGCTCTGGTGAGCTTGTCGACAGTGTCCGCCTGCTTTCCGCTCAGCCGGCGCCGGGTGGCCTCGAGAATTCTGGAATCGCCTTCGGACATGTGTCTAGATAGTAGTGTCGGTACGGTGCCGGATCAACCGACGCCCAGCCCACGGGGCCGGGTAGTGTCGATCACCGCCCTCCCAGACGTGATTTCCGGAAGAGAGACCACACCGCCCATGAGTGCCCCAGCCCCCGCCGCACCGCTGACCGACGAGCAGTTGTTCGATCATGCCCGCCGCGCCACCGGTTTCATGCCGGAAGAGGAGGGCCGGGCCCTGCACGCCGCCGCGGTGCGGTACTGCCGGGGCGGGGTGATCACCGAAATCGGCACGTACTGCGGAAAATCGGCCATCCTGCTGGGCGCCGCCGCACGCGCGAAGGGCGGGGTCGTGTTCACCGTCGACCACCACCACGGCTCCGAGGAACACCAGCCCGGCTGGGAATACCACGACACCACCCTCGTCGACCCGGTCACCGGCCTGTTCGACACACTGCCGAGGTTCCGGCACACCATCGACACCGCGGGGCTGAGCGATACCGTGCTCGCGATCGTCGGCGCCTCCGCGCGTGTCGCGGCGACCTGGCGTACCCCGATCGAATTCCTGTTCATCGACGGCGGGCACACCGAGGAAGCCGCCGACCGCGACTACCGCGGCTGGGCGAAATGGGTGGTTCCCGGCGGCGGCCTGGCCATCCACGATGTATTCCCCGACCCCGCCGACGGCGGGCAAGCGCCCTACGGCATCTACCGCCGCGCCCTCGACAGCGGCGAGTTCCGCGAGGTCTCGGCCACCAGCTCGCTCCGCATCCTCGAGCGGATCACATCATCCGCCGAGATATCGGCGGGCTGATTCCCTGCGGGTAGCGACAGGCTGCCCGCAGAGCTCATCCCGGCCGCGTCGTCGCCCACCGAGCATGCTCGCACGGAAACCGGCCGCGTCAATCGAGGCAGAACTCGTTGCCTTCGGGGTCGGTCATCACGATGAAACCGCTTTCCATCGGCGGGGCCGGTTCGAAGCGCCGCACCCTGGCCGCTCCCAGCGCGACCAGCCGTTCGCATTCGGTCTCCAGCGCCGCCATCCGCTCGTCGCCCTGCAGACCGGGGGCCGCCCGCACATCGAGGTGCACCCGGTTCTTGGCGACCTTGTCCTCCGGCACCTGCTGAAAGAACACCCGCGGACCCTTGCCGTCCGGGTCCTCGATCGCCGACCGGGTGTTGCGCTGCTCCGGCGGCACCCCGAGCCCGGCGAGGAATTCGTCCCAGGCGGCCAGCGGATCGGCGCCCGCGGGCAGGTCCACTCCCGGCGGGCCGGGATGGACGTAGCCCAGGACATCGCGCCAGAAGGTCGACAGAGCCCGTGGGTCGCGGGCGTCGAAGGTGATCTGGATATCGCGGCTCATCGCGTTTCTCCGTTCGTGGCGGGGTGCATGTGCAGGTAGAGGTCGCGCAGCAGACAGACTTCGGACAGATGGTGGATCAGTTCGCGGTGAATATGTAGCACCAGGTCGGCTATGGGCGCGTCCGGATAAGGCTCCTTCGGGCCGACGGGGACAGCGAGCGCGGCGTTGTCGAGACCGCGCACCCCGTCCAGCCAGGTCTCCAACTGGGTTTCGAGCTGATCGAGTGCCGTCCGCGCGTCGCCGGCGTATTCCCAGGTTTCGTACGATGCGGCGGGCGCGCCGAAATGTGCCGCGTTGCGCGCGGCGAGCACGCCGACGATGACATGGCCGAGCCGCCAGGCGATGGTGGTGAACGGTGCGGGCACCGGCTCCGGGAATCCGAAGTCGATCGTGAAGTCCCCGGCTCCGGCCTGGATCGGCGCGGACGAGGTACCCCGCGGCCACACGCTCCAGGCGTGCGGCACCGGCGACCAGAAATACTCGTCGTCGGTGAGGCCCTGGAGCCGGTCGCGTATCTGGTGCGTCCAGTGGAACTCGATCTGCTCACGCAGGGCCCGGTTCCAGTCGAGTGTCTCGGTGTCCATAACGCCAGCTTCGCACCCATGGCGGACAGGATCGGTCCGCTATCGCTGGAAAACTGGGATGCGTGGCAGACGACGAACGGAGTACGACCGAGCGGGTGCTCATCCTGCTCGGCCTGTTGCAGCAGCGGCGAGTGTGGACCGGCCCCGAACTCGCCGAGCGCCTGCGGGTCACGCCCCGCACGATCCGGCGCGATATCGAACGGCTGCGCACACTCGGCTACCCCGTATACGCCGGTCAAGGCGTCGGCGGCGGCTACCGGCTCGGACCGGGCCAGGACCTGCCGCCGCTACTGCTCGACGACGAGGAAGCGATCGCCACCGCGGTATCGCTGCTCGTGGGCGCGGGCGGCGCGAGCACCGGCGATGCCGCCTTACGGGCGCTCACCAAGATCGACCGGGTGCTACCCACCCGGCTGCGGCAGGAGGTACGTACGCTGGCCGGCTCGGTGGAGTCCTTCGGTACCGGCCGCCCGCCGGTCGACGCCGAAGCCCTGATGGCGCTCGCCCGGGCCTGTCGCGACGAGGTCGAGGTGGGTTTCGACTATCCCTCCGCGGGCCGGGTGGAACGCCGGCGGGTCGAACCGTATCGCCTGGTCGCCTCGGACCGGCGCTGGTATCTGCTGGCCTACGATCTCGACCGCGACGATTGGCGCACCTTCCGCGTCGACCGGATGACCGCGGTGACCGCCCGCACCTGGCGGTTCCGCCCGCGAGCCGCCCCCGACGCCGCGACCTACGTACAGGAGGGCGTGACGAGCCGGGCCTACCCGCACCGCGCGCGGTTCCTCGTCCACGCGCCCGCCGAAACCGTCCGCGACCAGGTCCCGGCCGCCGCGGCCGTGGTACGGCCACGCGGCAGCGACCGCTGCGAACTACTCAGCGGTGCCGCCGATCTCGATCGAGTGCTCGCACACGTACTGCTCCTCGGCCACGAATTCGAGGTACTCGACCCGCCGGAACTGGCGGCCCGCTGCCATACCTTGGCCCAGCGACTCGGCCGGGCCGGGGCAACGAATGCGGGATCGCCGGAACCGGACTCGGATCGGTAACCGGGATGGGTATCGCCGTGTTCCGTTCCGGCGGCCCGCCGCGTGAGCGAACGGCCGCGCATACTTGCGCCCGGCCGAAAGAGTCGATCGTGACGGCCGCCTTCCACCGGCTGCCGCGAACCGGCCCTCGGTGCCGCTGTGGCGGCCTGTGCCGGCTCGTCACGCACAGGGGCGGCGGGGATCCCCGGCCCGGGTTCGGTAGCCCGGCTCGGCCGTGAATCCCCGCCGCGTCGGCGTCCTCGGCCGAGTGCGGTGCCGCCTTCTCAATCGGCGCGGTAGTCGGGCGCGCGCCCGGCCGCGTACTTCCGGGCCCACGTGTAGTCGGGTTTTCCACTCGGCGAACGGGTTACCGCCTCGGTGACCCAGATCGCCCGCGGCACCTTGTACCCGGCGAGATGACCGCGGACATGGGCCTGCAGGCCGGGTAGATCCAGCGCCCCACCCGCTCCGGCCGACAGACTTACCACGGCGGCCACCTGCTGACCCCAGCGCGGATGCTCGACCCCGATCACGGTCGCGTCGTAGACGGCGGGATGGGCTTTCACCACACCCTCCACCTCTTCGGCGAACACCTTCTCCCCGCCGGTGTTGATGACCATATTGCCGCGGCCGATCAGGCTGATCGTGCCGTCGTCCTCCAGGATCGCCCGGTCGTCGGTGATGACGATCCGCTGCCCGTCGACCGTTTTGAACAGTTTCGCGGTTTTGGCCTCGTCCTTGTAGTAGCCCAGCGGCACGGCCCCGGTTTTGGCCAGCCAGCCCTCGTCCCCGGGCTGTACGGGCCGGCCGTCGTCGTCGACGACCACCGCGCCGCGGCCGATCGAGACGCGCGGTTTACGGGACGGGTTGTCGTCGCGCTGGGCGAAACCGATTCCGCCGAAACCGGTTTCGGAGGAGCCGATGGAATCGGAGACGAACAGGTTCGGGATGAGGTCCAGTAGATCGTTCTTCGTCGTCTGGGTGAGCAGCGCGGCCCCGGAGGCGATCATGAACAGGCCCGTGGTGTCGGCCGGGCGGGCCCGGTAGGAGTCGATGAGCGGGCGGGCCATGGCGTCGCCGGTGATCACCATGACCCCGGGGTGTTCGGCGGCCACCGTCTGCCACACGATATCCGGGTCGAACCGGGGTTCGAAGATCACGCAGTTCCCCGACCACAGCGCGATGAACGTGGGCATCATCGCGGCCAGGTGCATGAGCGGCGGCAGGATCAGCCAGGTGGAGGGTTCCCCGGCCGCGCCGGTGCGTGACTGCTGGTATTCGTCGGTGACGGGTTCGTTGCTGTAGAAGTCGATGCCGCCGCCGAGAACCCGCCACATGTCCTCCTGCCGCCACAACACGCCTTTGGGCATTCCGGTGGTGCCGCCGGTGTACATGATGAACCGGTCGTCGGGGGTGCGGGTGACGTCGGGCCGCGTCGCGGGTGCGGCAGCGGTGACGTCGGCCAGGCAGTCCACGCCGTCGTCCACAGGGGTGCGGTCGTCGGCCGCGCACAGCAGGTACTTCAACCGCGGCGACTTCTGTGCTGCCGCGCGCACCGCGTCCCCGTAGCAGGCGTGATAGACGAGGTGTTCGAGGTCGGCGTTGTCGTAGAGGTAGGCGAGTTCCTCCGGCCCGTACCGGAAGTTGATGTTCACCGGGGCCGCCGCCAGTTTGAAACAGGCGATCAGCGTTTGCATGGTGTCGATGCTGTTGTGCATCTGGAACCCGACATGGGTTCCGCGTCCGACGCCCACCGACGCGAGATGGTGGGCCAGCCGGTTGGCCCGCTCGTCCAGTTCGCGGTAGGTGATGCGCCGGCCCTGTTCGATCAGGGCGATCCGGTCGGGCATGGCGTCGACGGAGTGTTCGAACAGGTCGGCGAAATTATTGGCCATATCAATCCTGCGGTGCTGGCGGAACCTCCCGGGCCGGGAGGATCAGAGAACGGTGAGGGGCAGCGGTATACCGCGATCGGCGAAGCGGAAATCGACCCCGGTGCTGAACCGGGTGATCGCCACCTCCGGGGCCTCGGCGAACGGTTCGGCGGCCGCGCTGATCTCGGCGGTCCAGCCGTCGGGGCCGCTGTCGCCGACCCGGCTGTGGAACCGTGGATTCACGCCCCGCACCAGCGAATCCAGCGGTCCGAGATGATCGGGGTCGATCATCGACGGCCAGGCGCGGTCGGTGAGCGCGCCGCTGGTGCCGGGGAACCGGACCCGCACGGTATCGATGCCGGGCTCGACTTCGACATCGGTGTAGTGCAGGGGGTTGAGCGCCGGATGGATGCGCAGCACCTGCGCGAGCGCGGCCAGATCGTCGCCGAGCCCCAGGCAGGCGCGGATCCGCTCGGAGGCGACCCCGGCGATCCCGGTGAACTGTTTGCGGCCGATCTCCAGCGCCGAATCGTCGTCGGTGCGTTCGTGGACGGCGATCATGAAGCCGAGTACCAGCAGATGCTGCTGCAGGCACACCTCCTCGGCGATGCGCACGAGCGCGGAATGGGAGAAATCCGGGAACCGCAGATCGCTGAGCAGGGGCCCGCTGTAGTCGCCGCGACCCTCGTCGGCGGGGTCGATCGCCGCGAGCGGTAGCCGGGCGGCCACCGATTCCGCGACCAGTGGCGCATTGCGCGGAACCTCCGGCGGGATATGCGATTCGTCGATGACCACCGTCCACGCGCACACCGGATGCCGGTCGGCGGGCCGGCGCGGCGGCCGGTGGATCGGCCGGACCTGGGCGTACTTGTTGGTCGCCAGCGCGGTGGCATCGAAGGTGGGGTCCTCGATGTCGTGGCACATCGCCTTCACATAGGGTTCGCCCATCGGCTCCACATCCGCGAGTGCCCCGCAGTGGTCGAGCCAGAACTCGCCGTGGCGGGAATCGTCGACCCGGAACCGGAAATCCATGAACTGCGGTGGCGCCCCGATATCGAGCTGCAGGCCCTTGAAGATGGTGACGATATCGTCGCCGGTGTAACCGAGGGCCTGCTGCATCCGGCGGGTATAGACCGGGCTGGACAGCTGCCATTCCTCGATCGCGACTTCGGCCATCCCCTCCCGGCCGAAGGCGGAGATACAGTGCGCCATCCCGGATCGGTCGATGAGCTGCCCGCACAACAGCAGCTCGGGCACCAGCGCCGCCAGCGCCTCCCGGCTCAGCGCGTGGAACCTGCTCGTGGGCACGGTCATCGGGGTCACCACAGGGAGGCCGGCGCGGTGCCGATCTTGTACCAGCCGGGCAGTCGGGAGGCGGTGGATTTCGCGATCCGCTGGTTCATCGGCTCCGACATCGCCTTGTTCGTCATCATCTCCAGGAACAGCGCCGAGACATTGCCGAAATCGAAGAAGTCGCGCTGCCACGACCACTGGTAGTCGCCGCCGTAACGGAACCAGCTGCCGCCGATCCCGTTCACGGTGTACAGGCTGCCGTCGGGGCGGGGTGTGGTGGTGTACTGCTGCTTCCAGAACCCGATGCAATCACCGCTGCGCTCGTCGATGACGAATTGCTGATACGGGTACTCCCAGCCCTGCAGGCCCTCCATCTCCTGCCCGAGCGCCAGTTCGCGGATCTCGTCGCGGCCCACCGCCATGAACTCGTCCTTCGGGCCGTAGTTCCAGCCGTAGGTGGCGTCGGCGGTGTACATCTCGGCCAGCGGCTTCCAGTCACCCAGTTTCTCGCAGCGCTCGTTCTCGGCCACCCAGCGGCGCACCATCTCGTCGAGTTCGGCGCGATCGAAACCTGTCATCGGTGTTGTTCCCTTTCGAAAAGAACCTGTGGGGCTGTGTCAGTCGGTGGTGGTGTCGAGCAGCAACGCCTGCGTCGGGCAATAGCGCACGGCGTTCTCGACATCGGCCTTGTGCTCCGGCCCTGGATTCGGGTCGAGGATTTCCACCTGACCGCGTTTGGGGACGGAGAAGATGTCCGGTGCTTCGGCGGCGCAGACGGCGTGCCCCTGGCACAGGTCCATATCGGCCACGATTTTCATGGTGTGCGCTCCCTCGGCGTCGGTGATTCCGAGAACGAGTTCTTCCCGATCCGCGGAGGGCCGATCCGCCGGGAAGACACATTGCTGGACATGTGTCTGGACGCTACCACCGTCGGATGTGTCCGACAACGATTCAGCGATTTTCTCAGAGTCGGAGCCCGGCCCGGGGTGATTTGCGAATGCCGCTCCGGCGGCGAGTCCGCTGATCCTGGATGATGTCAACAAGAACATGTTCTTGCGTGGCGGAGAGTGTCCGAATTATATTCCGTACACCTGTCCAGACACTTTCGCCGGACCGTTGCGGCGCCGAAGGAGCAGCATGACCGATCCCACGACCCAGCCCGCGGCGAACGACCCCGGCGCGCAGCCCACGGTGCGGGAGCGGGGACTGGCCAAGATGGCGGAAGTCTACGGATGGGAATTCCAGGACGGCCCCGGCGACCATTTCGCCGTCACCGCCGACCATCTGTTCGCCGATATCTGGTCCCGCCCGGGTCTGTCGCTGCGGGATCGGCGGCTGCTGTTGCTCGGCGCGCTCACCGCGCAGGGCCTGTTCGATGTCGCCGGTATCCAGGTCGGCGCCGCGCTGAAGAACGGCGAACTCGACGAAACCGCACTGCGCGAGATCTCCCTGTTCCTGTGCCACTACGTGGGCTGGCCCGCCGGCACGTCGCTGGACCACGTGATCGGCGCCCAGCTCGACCAGCACGCCAAGGCCGCGAAGAAAGCCGCCCGCAACGGTCAGTGACCACCTTCCGCCGGGACGCCGCCGCGGCCCGATCCACCCCACGACAGACAAGGCTCAGGTATGCGTTTCGGCATCGTTCTGTTCACCAGTGATCGCGGGATCAGCCCCGCCGCCGCCGCCCGCGCGGCCGAGGACCACGGATTCTCCTCGTTCTACGTCCCCGAACACACCCATATCCCGGTGAAACGCGAAGCCGCGCATCCCCAGACCGGTGACGCCACGCTGCCCGACGACCGCTATATGCGCACCCTCGACCCGTGGGTTTCGCTGGCGATGGCCGCCGCCGTCACCGAACGGATCGAACTCGCCACCGCGGTCGCGCTGCCGGTCGAACACGACCCCATCACCCTGGCCAAGACCATCGCCTCGCTCGACCACCTCTCCGGCGGCCGGGTCACCCTCGGTGCCGGTTTCGGCTGGAATACCGACGAGCTCGCCGACCACGGCATCCCCGGTAACAGGCGCCGCACCGCGCTGCGCGAATACCTGGCGGCGATGCGCGCCCTGTGGAGTGAGGACGAGGCGTCCTACGAGGGCGATTTCGTGAAGTTCGGGCCCAGCTGGGCGTGGCCGAAACCGGTCGACCGCACGGTCCCGGTGCTGATCGGCGCGGCCGGTACCGAACGCACCTGTGCGTGGATCGCCGCGCACGCCGACGGCTGGATCACCACCCCCGGCGAGACCGATATCTCCGGCCGGCTGGCGACCCTGAAGAAAGCCTGGGCCGACGCGGGCCGCGAGGGCGCCCCGCGGGTGGTCGCGCTGGATTTCAAACCCGACGCCGACCGGCTCGCCGCCTGGGCCGCCGACGGGGTCACCGATGTGCTCTACGGGTTGCCGGACAAGCCGGAACCGGAGGTGCGTGCCTACCTCGAACGGCTGGCTGGCAAACTGCGGGACATGAATTCGATCACCCGTGAGGTCAGCTAGCCGTGCGAATTGCCTTGTTGTCCTACCGCAGCAAGCCTCATTGCGGTGGGCAGGGGGTCTATGTGCGCCGGCTCAGTGCCGGGCTGGCCGAACTCGGCCACCAGGTGGAGGTGTTCTCCGGCCAGCCCTACCCGGCCGACCTCGACCCGCGCGTGACCCTGACCGAGGTGCCCAGCCTGGACCTCTACCGTGAGGACGATCCGTTCCGCACGCCCAGGCCCGGCGAGATCCGCGACCGGATCGACCTGCTCGAACTGGCCACCATGTGGACCGCCGGCTTCCCCGAGCCCCGCACGTTCAGCCTGCGCGCCGCCCGGTTGCTGCGCGACCGGGTACACGATTTCGACGTCGTGCACGACAACCAGTGCCTGGGTAGCGGACTGCTCGATATCGCGCGGCGGCTGCCGCTGGTCGCGACCGTGCACCACCCCATCACCAAGGACCGGGAGGTCGATCTGGCGGCCGCGATCTGGCGGCGCAAACCGCTGGTGCGCCGCTGGTACGGGTTCCTCGGAATGCAGCAGCGCATCGCCCGGCAGATTCCCGATCTGCTCACCGTGTCCACCTCGTCGGCGACCGATATCGCCGACGATTTCGGTGTCGACCCCGCACAGCTGAAAGTGGTGCCCCTCGGTGTGGACACCGAGCTGTTCGCGCCGCGCGGGCCCCGGGTGCCCGGCCGGATCGTGGCGGTCGCCAGCGCCGACAAGCCGCTCAAGGGCATCTCGCATCTGCTGCAGGCGCTCACCCGGCTGCGGGTGACCCACAAGGTGGAACTGCAGCTGGTCGCGAAACTGGAACCGAACGGGCCCACCGAGAAGCAGATCGCCGAACTGGGGCTCTCCGATATCGTCACCGTCCGCCCCGGCCTGACCGATACCGAACTCGCCGAACTGCTCGCCTCCGCGGAGATCGCCTGCATCCCCTCCTTGTACGAGGGGTTCTCGCTGCCCGCCGTGGAAGCGATGGCCTCGGGCACTCCGCTCGTGGTCAGCCGCACCGGCGCCCTGCCGGAAGTGGTCGGCGAACCGGGCGTCTGCGCCGAACTCACCGAACCCGGCGACTCCGCCGCGCTGACCCGCGTGATCGGGCGGCTGCTCGATTCCCCGCAGACCCGGCAGCGTATGCAGGCCGCCGGCCGTGATCGCGCCGTCTCGGTGTTCAGCTGGGAGTCGGTGGCCGCGCAGACCGTGCAGGTGTATCAGAACGCGATCGACCGGCACGCGGGCCGGCCGGCGGGCGCATCTGCCCAGCTCACCACCACAGGAGGCGCCTCGTGCTGACCGTCGACTTCGATCGCGCCGGAATCGGTCCGGGAACCCGGGTCATCGATGTGGGGTGCGGCGCCGGCCGGCATTCGTTCGAGGCCTACCGGCGCGGCGCCGATGTGGTCGCCTTCGATCAGGACGCCCCCGAACTCGCCAATGTCGCCACCATGTTCGAGGCCATGGCGCAGGCCGGCGAGGCCCCGGCCGGTGCGAAAGCCGAAACCGTCGAGGGCAACGCGCTCGACCTGCCCTACGGTGCGGGCGAATTCGATGTCGTGATCGCCTCCGAAATACTGGAACACGTCCCCGGCGACGACGCCGCCATCGCCGAACTCGTGCGGGTGCTGCGCCCGGGCGGGCAGCTGGTGGTCACCGTTCCGCGCTGGCTGCCCGAACGGGTGTGCTGGGCGCTGTCGGACGAATACCACGCCAACGAGGGTGGCCATATCCGCATCTACAAGGCGGACGAGCTGCGGGACAAGATCACCGCCCATGGGCTGCGGCACACCCACCGCACCCATGTGCACGCCCTGCACTCGCCGTACTGGTGGATCAAATGCGCGGTCGGGGTGCACAAACCCGACCACCCGCTGGTGCGCGCCTATCATCGGATGCTGGTGTGGGACATGATGAAACAGCCACTGCTCACCCGGACGGCCGAGAAGGCACTCGATCCGCTGATCGGTAAGAGCGTGGCCCTGTACTTCAGCAAACCGGCGGTGACCCGTGCCGCCGGTTGATCTACCGTCGGTACCTTCGGTCCTCACCCGCCGTCAGTGTCTGCAGACCGCACAATCCATTGCCGCCGACCAGGAATCCTCCGGTGCTATCCCGTGGTTCGCCGGCGGCCACACCGACCCGTGGGATCACGTGGAATCCGCGATGGCGCTCACCGTCGCGGGGCTGCGCGACGAAGCCGTCGCCGCCTACACCTGGTCGGCCCGCACCCAGCGGCCCGACGGGTCGTGGCCGATGCAGTTCCGCGACGGTGAGATCGAGAACGCCGCCACCGATGTCAACTTCTGCGCCTATATCGCCACCGGCCTCTGGCACTACCTCGCCGTCACCGGTGACACCGCGTTCGCGTCGGAAATGTGGCCGGTGGTCCGGGCGGCGATCGACCTCGTCGTCGACTGCCAGGGCGAGCAGGGTCAGATCTACTGGCTGCGCGACGGCACCGCCATCCTGCCCGAAGCGCTGGTAACCGGTTCGGCCAGCATGTACCACAGTCTCGGCGCCGCACTGGAATTGGCGCGCCGCCTGGGCGACCCGCATCCGGAGTGGGAAGTGGCCCGCACCCGGCTCGGCACCGCGCTGCGTGAGCATCCGGAGTTGTTCACCGCCAAGGACCGGTACTCGATGGACTGGTATTATCCGGTGCTCGGCGGTGCCCTGCGCGGCTCCGCCGGCCACGCCCGGATCGCCGAACGCTGGGACACCTTCGTGGTCGGCAATATCGGTATCCGCTGCGTCGCCGACCGCCCCTGGGTCACCGGCGCGGAAACCTGTGAACTGGTGCTGTCCCTGGACGCCCTCGGCGACCGCGACCGCGCCCATCAGTTGTTCGCCAATATGCAGCATCTCCGGGAAACCGACGGCTCCTACTGGACGGGGTTGGTGTACGCCGACGGGAAACGCTGGCCGGTGGAACGCACCACCTGGACCGGCGCCGCGGTGATCCTGGCGGCCGACGCCCTCTCCCGCACCACCCGCGGTAACGGTATCTTCCGCGACCTCGCCGCCGACGCCGTCCCCGCCCAGCCGGTACCTCTGCCGGTCAGCAGCGGGTAACACGCACGTCGGTCGTACGCACCTGCTGCGCAGGACCGGGCTCCTGCGAGGCGCCCCCTGTCGTCGGGTCATGCGGTGAACCACGCAACAGTTGGGAGCGAAATATTGTGTCCGACAATCGAAGTACCCACGGCGACGAGCGGATGCTCATCGAGTACGCGCTCGACCGCAACCGCGAAGCGCTCATTGCGACTGTCCGCGGTCTGTCGGAGGCCGATGCCCGCCGGCGGCTTGTTGCGTCGCTGACCACGCCCATCTCCTTGATCAAGCACGCCGCCGCCGCGGAACGGATCTGGTTCCAACGATTCTGGGCAGGTCTGGACGCCGCCGAATGCGACGGCTACTCGAACCGGGACGAAGGCACCTTCGCCGTCGGCGACGACGAGACAGTGAATGAGGTGATCGCCGAATTCGAGCGTGCCAGTGAACGTTCGCGGGATATCGCGTCTCGTTTCGATCTCGACGAGACCAAGGACAACCCCCGCGAAGGAACGGTGAGCATGCGATGGACCCTGCTCGCCATGATCGAAGAGTTCGCCAGGCACGCGGGCCACGGCGATATCCTCCGCGAACAGATCGATCGGCCGATACCCCGGGAGCCGAACCGGTGACCCTTGCGTCCGTCGACGCGAACAAGTGCGTACGCGGAGGGACGTTCGCTGGACGCGACGCCGGAGATCTTTCCTCGCCGTGGCGAGGATCGAGCCCGCCGATATCGGCTTCGCCGACCCATCGTTCCGATTCGTCGGCGACCTCAGCGGGCGAACCCGCGAGGACGGGACCGCGGCCGCCGATCCCGAGCGAGGTGGCGAGGTCGTGCGTGGTCCAGGCGAGGGCGGCCGGACCGCCTACGGCGCCGAACAGAGTGACAGAATGCCCGGGGCCGTCTCATCTCGAACCGCGAACGGAGCCTAATGGTCACGAGCACACCTGACGCCCGGACCATCGTGTCCACGGAACCGGAATCGTTCGCATGGACGGTTTTGACCCGCCGGCACCCTGCCATCCTCGACCAGGTCGGCGCGGCACATCCTTATCCTCCCGAGATCCGGCGCCGCCTGGACGATCTGCGTGAGCAGATCACCGGAATCGTGCAGCCCCTGCCCGACGGCAGTGCCGGGAAACCGCGGTGGGACCGATGGGGGGAGGGAATGTACGGCCTGCGGTGGCTGGATATCCCCTTTCTCTGGGCCGAGAGCTACTTCTATCACTTGCTGCTGGACGCGGTCGGCTACTTCGGACCCGGTCCGTGGCAGGGAATCGATCCGTTCACCCGCAAGAGCACCGAGCTCGCGGATTCCGCGCTGGATGCCGAGCTGGGCCCGGCATCCGAACGACTCGCCGGATCACCCGAGCAACGCACCCCTGCCCTCCTCCACGCCGCATTGTGGGGTAACCGAGCCGATCTGGGCTTCCGTTTGTCCGGATCGAGTGCCGCGGCACACGAGGCACCCGGCAGTATCCTCGACGATCACACCGCCGCGGTGGCCGAGCACCTCAACGCCCACTCGGCAGGCAGTATCACCGTGATCGCGGACAATGCCGGTCGTGAACTGATCCCCGACCTGCTCCTGATCGATCACCTGCTGCGGCTGCATCCGGCACTCACCGTCGAACTGCACCTCAAACCGCGGCCCTACTACGTTTCCGACGCCACCACGGCCGACTTGCTGGCCACCGTCGAACGCCTCGCGGGCATTCCCGGAGAAGCGCGCACCGCGGCCGCGCGGCTCCACGCCGCGCTGACGACCGGACGGCTGCGGGTGCGGGCGCACGAGTTCTACTGTGCGCCGTTGTCGTTCCATCATCTGCCCGGCGATCTGCGTGCCGATCTCGCCTGGGCCGACACCGTGATCCTCAAAGGAGACCTCAACTACCGGCGCCTCGTCGGCGACCGGCAGTGGCCCGCCACCACATCGTTCGCCGCACTCACCGAGTACTTCCCCACCCGGGTGATCGCACTGCGGACTCTCAAATGCGATGTCGCCGTCGGACTCGACGCCCGCACGGTCGCCGGACTCGACGACTCGGAACCGGGTTGGCGGACCAGCGGATCTCATGGCGTGGTGCAGATGCACGACCCGGTCCCGCGCTGATTGCGCCGGAACTGAACGGTGTCACCAGGATTCGCTGTACCGCTGCGGCGAATGCGCCCCGGGGCGGACGTCGGGCACCAGGACGGTGGTGTGCCACCGGTCCTCTTCCCACAACTGCTCCGGCATTCCCGTGTGCAGCCGGCGCTCGAATGGCGTGGCCAGTGCGATCACCAAGGTGGTGCGTTCGACCAGACGGCGCCGTGCCCAGGTCATCGGACCCGAAACTTCTAGCACACCGGGGCCGGGACCGAGAGTCACCGGGAGGTTCACCGCCAGCGGTTCGGAGGTCCATGTGGTGGGATAGTCGTAATACCGGGCGACGTAGGTGCGCGGTGCGTTTTCGGTGCCGAACGTGAGCGCGGACAGTGCCCATTCGACGCTGGGGAGGCCGAAGAGGTCCCAGAACTGCGCGGACAACCAGGAATGGATCGGCAGCGCGATCGTCCGGTCGTTCCGGGCGAGCGGCGGGGAATCGATGTCGAGCAGAGTGATTTCGGTGTCTTGCCGGTGGATCCTGGAGTTCGCCCGATCGGTCATCGAGCAGAGCGGGATACGTCGGTGGTGTGGCCGTAGGGGACCGCATCGAGCAGCGTGACCTCGATCTCGGTGCCGTTGGGCACCCGGTAGCTGCGTTGTTCGCCGCGGCGGGCGCCGGTGAGGGCGGCGCCGAGGGGTGAATCGGGGGAGTAGACCTCGAGGTGGCCGTGTTCGGCGTCGCGGCTGCCGAGAAGGAAGGTTTCGGTGTCGTCGGTGCCGCTGTAGCGGATGGTGAGCACCATGCCGGGTTCGGCGATGCCGTCGTCCGGTGGGTCTTCCCCGAAGACGGCGGTGCTCAGCAGGTTCCGGATATGTGCGATGCGGGCCTTGCGCTGATGGTGGGCGGCCAGCCGGTCCTGGGGGTCGGCGGCGTCGGTGTCGCCGGTGTTCTCGGCGGCCAGGAGCCCGGCCAGTTCGGCCTCGAGTTGTTCGCGGGCGTGCGTTGTCAGCCAGATGGGCGCACTGCTGGTCATATCAGTCCTACGGGGTTCGACAGAAAAAGTGGGTGCCGGCCGTCGGGGCGGCGGAGGGAGGGGAGCCGCCCCGACGGCACAACTCCGTGGAGCCGGGTTCTGACGACACCGGCTCCACGGATCGGGGAAATGGCCTGCGGCTCAGCCGGGTGCCGGGTTGGCCACCCGGCATTGTGCTCGTTCGCGGTCGAGCCGACTCGTTACGCGCGCCATGCTCACCTCCACGTCGAACGATGCGCTGTTACAGCCATGATGACGCGGCTGCGAGCGGTATGCATGTCCGTATGCCACAGTTTCGGACCGGCTGGTTGTTCGTTTTCTACAGCGTGCGGGTCACGAATCGCCGAAGGCCGCCAGGTCGATCGTCATCGCCAGGCGGGTGCGGGCATCGTCCAGCTCGAGTACGGCGACCTCGCGCATCTTGCGCAGCCGGTTGCGTACGGTGTTCGGGTGGACACCGAGCTGGATGGCGGCCTCGGACAGGTCGCCTTGGGCGTCGAGCCACGCACGCAGCGTCGCGACATACGCCGTGGCGTGCGCGTGGTCGTATCGGCGCAGCTCCGCGACCGGGCCACGGGCCGGGATCCGGCCGGTTCGCGCGGCGGCGCGCAAACGCTGCAGCAGGATCTCGCCCCAGGATTCGTCGTACGCGGGGGTCGCGGCCTCTGCCGATCCCTGTTCGTGCAGCGCCAGGCATTCGTCGGCCTCCTGCCGGGAGGCGGGCAGGTCGGTGGCCGAGGCCGGTCCGCCGATTCCGGCCGACATCGTCACGCGGGCGGGTAGCGCCGCCCGCAACGCCCGCACCCAGTCCCGGGCCGCCCGGACCTGTTCGCCGGGCAGGATCGTGTACACAGTGTTGTCCGACAGCGTGCTGCGGCCCGGGCGTGACCAGCCGAAACCGAACGTGGCCTGTTCGAAGGCGAGCAGGAGTCCGGCATGCCGTTCCGCGGCGATCTGGGCGCGCACCGCGACCACCCGCAACGGTTGCGGCGCCAACCCGAGCCGGCCGGCCACGGTCGCGGCATCGGGGCTGCCCTCCAGCAGCCGGATCACCAGTTCGGACTCCACCTGGCGTTCCAGGTCCGCGCTGGCCCGCGACCGCAGCAGATGCAGTGCCACCGTCCGGGCGCCGTCGGCCAGCGCCGTCCGCCGGGCGCGCGGCAGCGGTGCGGTGCAGGCCACCCATACGGAACCGAGTAGTTCCCGGCCCACCCGGACGGCGATCACCATCCGCCCGTCGAGGCCGTGCCCGGGGTCGGGTTCGACGAACAGCGGCTCGTCGGACCTCAGCAGGTGCGCGTGGACGCCGCGTGATTCGAAGAAGTCGCGCAGACCGGGAGGTTGCTGCCGGTGCAGAACGGTTTCCGAAAGAGCCCGGTCCGCACCGCGCCGCAGGGTGGAGTGGGCCATGACGCGCGACAGCGGGTCCTCGATGGTCACCGCTGCGTCGACGGCATCGGCGAGACTGTCCGCCAGCGCGAAAAGGTCCGTCGGACCACGCCCGGACGCGGTTTCCCGGCCCTCCAGGACGAGCCCGTACACCACGCCCGCGAGCTGGCTCCACGACACCGCGGGATCGACCACCAGCACCGCGACCCCACCGCCGGGCCCGATCGCGGCCGTCTCCCGTTCGGCGTCGGCGCCCCCGCGCACCAGCACGGCGACCGCTTTCGCCGCCCGCGCACCGGTGACCGCGTCGCTCACGGTCGCGGCGCCGACGGCGAGAAAGATATCGCCGGTCGCCTCGTCGGCACCGGTCGCGTCGTGCATCGCGACGCTGCGGATCATGGTCGCCCGCGATACCGGGCAGCAGCGCAACCGCACCCCGTACCCGCCGAGCACGTTGACGAGATGATCCAACCGCACCATGAACGACTCCTGTCCATCCTGGATCCGCCACCGTAACCGGTGTCGCGGTGTGGTCGGTGCGGCCGGTTGCCGGCGAATCGCGTGCCGGGCCGTCAGCCGATCATCACCGCGCGCCGGACCGTTTCCCGGAGCAGGGCGCGGCGTCGGTCGTGTGCTTCCGGCGGCTCTCCGGCCTCCGCCGCATAGACGTTGCTGACCGGCGACCAGGCCATCGACATGGCGATGACCAGCGCCATCACATCGAACGGGTCGCCCGCGCAGACGATTCCCTGCGCCTGGGCCTCGGCAATGACACGGAGTTTGTGGTCGTCGAGGCGTTCGGCGTCGTCGACGAGATGGCCTGCCGGACGGCGCTCCAAGCGCGCCCAGGTGGCCAGCCGGATGAGGTCGGGGCGGCGGAGGTATTCGTCGTACAACCGCACGGCCCAGTCCGCGAGATCGCCCGCATCGATGGGCACGACGTTCACGATCCGCTCCAGCGAACCGGTGAAGATGGCGTCGAACAGGCCTTCCTTACTGCCGAAATAGCCGTAGAGCTGGGCTTTGTTCGTGCGCGCGTCCGCCACGATTCGTTCGATACGGGCGCCGGCGATACCGTGCGCGGCGAATTCCCGGGTCGCCGCGTCGAGAATGCGCTCGCGGGTGGCGGCGCCGCGGGCGGTCAGCGGCCGATCGGTCATGGCATCCAACTTACAACAGAACAGTCTGTTTACTGATCGGCAGATCGCGGCTACTGTCAATAGACAGAACAGTCTGTTTAAGGAGTGGGTGTGCGAACTACGATCGGATGGCGTGCCGGCGGCGATGCGACGCTACAGCGGGCAACGATCCCGCGCCGCGAGCTACGTGCGGACGATCTCGCGGTGCGGGTGGACTACTGCGGCGTCTGCCACAGCGACCTCCAGGCCGTCCGTGCTCATCAGGGCGCGCGGGATCATGTGCTGGTACCGGGGCACGAATTCACCGGTGTGGTAACCGAAGTCGGTGGCGACGTCACCGGATTCGATGTGGGCGATGCGGTCGCCGTCGGCAATATCGTCGACTCCTGCGGGATCTGCGCCATGTGCCGGGCCGGGCAGGAGAACTTCTGCCACGAATTCCCCACGCTGACCTACGGCGGCACCGACCGGCGTGACGGGTCGGCCACCTCGGGGGCGTACTCCCGCGAATACCTCGTCCGCGACCGCTTCGCCTACCACCTTCCCGAAGGTCTCGATCCCGCCGGTGCCGCGCCCCTGCTGTGCGCCGGGATCACCGTCTGGGAGCCGTTGCGGGCGCTCGGCGTCGGCCCCGGTGATCGCGTCGCGGTGGTCGGTCTGGGCGGCCTGGGACATCTCGCGGTCAAGCTGTCGGTCGCGCTGGGGGCCGAAACCACTGTGGTCAGCAGATCCCGGGACAAGGCCGCCGATGCCCGCCGGCTGGGCGCGCACGAATTCCTGGTCTCCGGTGATACTGCCGGAATGAGTGCCGGCAGGGACCGGTTCGATGTCGTCATCGATACGATTTCGGCTCCCCACGACCTCGAGCCCTATCTGAAACTGGTCGGGCTGGACGGAACTCTCAGCCAGGTCGGGTACTTGGGCCCGGTCACCGTGCAGACCACCGATCTGCTCATCGGTCGTAAGAAACTCGGCTCGGCCGGGAGCGGCGGCCGCCCCGCCACCGCGGCACTGTTGGACTTCTGCGCCCGCCACGACATCACCGCCGATATCGAAGTCCTGCCCTCGGCACGCGTGAACGAGGCCTTCGCCCGGCTCGAACGCAACGACGTCCGCTACCGTTTCGTACTCGACCTGTCGGACCTGGACTGAACGGACCGGATCCGGCGGCGCTCAGGGCATCCGGGCGGCGCCGCCGAGTCCCACATCGATCACCGATCCGGTGACATAGCGCCCGGATTCGCCGACGAGATGATCGACGGCGTCGGCGACGGCTTCCGGTGGGCACCACGGAATCCGCATGGGGCTCATGCGGGCGTACCGGGGCTCGACCTCTTCCCGGGTGGGATTGTCGAGGTCGGGGGCGAACAACGAGTACAGGGCGGGGTTGTGCAGCATCGGGGTGTCCACATTGGTGGGGCATACGACATTCGCGGTGATACCGGTTTCCGCGTATTCGAGGGCGACGGATTTGACGAGGCCGATCACGCCCCATTTCGACGCCGAATAATGGGCGAGGTTCGGGGTGCCCTGCCGGCCACTCATCGAGGAGATGGCGACGATCCTGCCCCAGCCGCCGGTCATATGGGGCAGCACGGCCCGGAGACAGTGGAATGTTCCGGACAGGTTCGTGGCGAGCATATCCGACCACATGGCGTCGGTGAGTTCGGTGACCGGCGCGAATCCGACGATTCCCGCGCAGGTGACGAGGATATCGATCCTGCCCGACTGTCCGGCTACCGAGTCGGCGAAGGCGGTGACGGCGGCGGAGCCGCGGACGTCCACCACAGCGGTGTGGCAGCGCCCGCCCTCCGCGTCGATCAGCCGGGCCGTTTCGGTGAGGTCGTCGCCGGTGGACAGCGGATAGGGGGCGGTATCGCTGGGCGCGCACAGATCGGCGAGCCAGACGACCGCGCCGCGGCGGGCGAGCGCTCGGGCGACGGCGCGACCCTGGCCCCGCGCGGCACCGGTGACGATCGCGGTGCGGCCGTCGAGATCACCTTTCGCTGCGTGCATCGTCGTCCGCGCTCCCTTCGACCATCGTCTTCACCTGTGCCTTGGCGATTTTCCCGCCGGGCGCCAAGGGCATCTGCTCGAGTACACGCAGCCGTTCCGGCAGGTATTCCCGGGTGATTCCCTGCGCCCGCAGCCACGAGTTCAGTTCTGCCAGGGACAGCTCGGCTCCGGGTGCCAGGGTGACGGCCGCGCAGAGCCGTTCACCGAACAGCTCATCGGGAACCCCCACCGCCGCGACCATCTCCACCGCGGGATGTTCGCGGATGTAATCCTCCACTTCCAGTGCGGAGATGTTCTTCCCACCGCGGATGATCAGGTCTGCCAGCCGGCCCACCACGCGTAATCGGCCGGTGTCGTCGACTTCCACGATATCGCCGAGCCGGATCCAGCCGTCGTCGGTGAACAGTTCGGCGTTGGCGGCGTCGTCGTTCCAGTAGCCGGGGGAGGCGAGCGGACCGCGCACCGCGGGCTGCCCGCGCCGGATTCCCGGACCGCCTCCGGGTGTCTCGTCGAGGATGCGGACGTTCATTTCCGGGATCAGCCGTCCGCCGGTGCCCAGGCGGGTCTGCTCGTCGTCGCGGACCGTGGTGGCGCTCGCCGCGCCGGTTTCGTTGGAGCCGTAGAACTGCAGCACCAGCGCCCCGGTGGTGTCCTCGAAACGTTTGGCCTCCGCGTACGGTACGGCTTCCCCGCCGGTGAACATGACCCGCAGCGCGCCGGCCCGGGACAGTTCCCGGCCCGGGGTTTGCAGCATCATCCGGAACTGGGTGCTCACACACGCGAGGATCGTGGCGCGGTGCTCGGCCATCAGATCGATCGCCACCGCCGGGTCGAACCGGCTCATCACCAGTGCGGGCCGGCCGAGCAGCGCGGGCAGGAAATGCGAAGTCCACAGCCCGAACCCGAACGGCGCGGGCACGAACGCGGCGACGACCTCCGCGCTGCCCATCTCGGCGTTCCGGCAGGCTATCGCGGCGAAAGCGCTCCACCGGCGCTGGGTCTGCATCACGAGCTTCGGCCGCCCGGTGGTGCCGGAGGTGCTGTTGAGCAGACAGACCTCGTCGACGCAGAACTCCCGCACTGCGCGGTGATGGTTTGCCGGTGCCGCAGCGCCGTCGACGGTCACCTGCGAACCCTCGACGATCACCAGGTGCGCGGGTGTGTTGTTGCGTAACTGCAGTTCCCGCACCAACTCCGAAACCGGCACACCCCGGTTCTCGCTCGTGGTGACGAGCACGGTGGATCCCGACGCCGCCATCAGATGAGCCAGTTCCGCCGGCCCGGACCGGGCCCCGACGGCGACCGCGAGGACCCCCGCCCGGTAGGCGCCGACGAGCGTGGCGTGGAACTCGACGGTGTCGGGCAGGTACACCGTGACCGCGGGAATGCTGCCGAGGGAAAGCAGCGCCGCGCGGATACGGTCGGCGAGGTGGTCGTATCCGGCCCAGGTCGTGGTTCCGCCGGGGGTGATATAGGCGGGTTCGTCCGGGCGGGTACTGCCCCAGTGCCGGACGAGGTCGCTGACGGAGTAGCCGGTGTACGCTTCGGGGTCCGTGGTGAATCCGGGGGCGGCGGCGAGATCGGCGAGAGCGGCTGGCATCAGAGTGCTTCCTCGAGCATCCCCATGGACGCTCGGTAGGCGGTATCGAGTGCGTCGGCGCTGTTCTCCGGCTCCGAGAGCGTGCCCCGGACCATGACGTATCCACGGTCGACGATCCGGGCAACCCGGTAGAGCGCCGGTTCGGCGACGAGCACGGTGATGCCCGAATCCGCCAGTTCCCGGACCTGATCGAGCAGTTCACCGGCGATCTTGGGGGAGAGCCCAGTGGTCATCTCGTCGAGCAGCAGCGCGCGGGGCGCAACCAGCAGGGCGCGGGCGAGCAGCAGCATCTGTTGCTCGCCGCCGGACAGGACGCCGGCCAGTTGTTTCGAGCGGGTCCGCAGGATCGGGAAGCGGTCGAAGGCCGAATCGAGGACATCGTTGCGGGCGCCGAGCAGCCGGGCCCCGATCTCCAGGTTCTCCCGCACGGTCAGGCGCGGGAAGAGTTGCCGGCCCTGCGGTACGAACGCGATCCCGGCGCGCAGCCGCTGTTGCGCGGGCCCACCGTCGACACCGGTGCCGTCGACGGTGACGGTCCCGGTCGACGGCGTGCTGCCGAACACGGCGGACAGCAGGCTCGACTTGCCGGCGCCGTTCGGGCCCACCACCGCCGTGACCTCCCCGGAGCGGGCCTCGAATCCCACTTCGCGGACCGCAACGGCCTTCCCGTATCGAACGGTGAGTCTCTGCACGCTGATCATCGGGCCTCCTCGGTGGTACCGAAGTACACGGATTGCATTTCCGCGCTGTGCATACAGTCCTCTGGGCTACCGGTGAAAGCGACCGCGCCCTCGGCCAGTAGCACCACCGAATCGGCCAGTTCGGCGATGAGGTCGACATTGTGGTCCACCAGCACCACCGAATGTCCCGCGGCCCGCACCTGGTGAACGGCACGGGAGATCGCCGCGATACCTTCGGTATCGGAACCGGCGAACGGCTCGTCCAACAGCAGCACACGGGGTTCGGCGGCCATCGCGCGGGCGATTTCGACCAGGCGCTGCGAACCCAGGCCGAGACTTCCGGTGGGAACGCGGCCGGTGGTGACCCCGTACTCCGCGGCCACCGCCGCAGCCCGGTCGAGCACCGCCCGGGGCGTGCCGGCGAGCCCGCGGAGCAGAGCGCGCAGCGAGGCACCGTAGGAACCGATCGACCGGCCGACGATTCCGGGCACGATGTTCTCGACCGGGGTCAGTTCCAGTGCCAGCTGCGGATGCTGGAAGGTCCGGGCCAGACCGGCGCGGGCCCGCACTGCAGGACCGTCCGGGAGGGTACGGCCGTCGACGCGGACCGTGCCCGCGTCCGGGGTCTGGGTGCCCACGATGCAGTCGACCAAGGTGGTCTTACCGGCCCCGTTGGGGCCCACCAGGCCGAGCACGCGACCGGCGGGCAGCTCGAAACTCACGTCGTCGACCGCGGTGACGCCACCATAGTGCTTGGTCAACCCCGTCACGGACAGCAGAGCTGTGGATGCCATCGCTGTCACCTCCTGTCCATGGTCCGGGACGGTATGAGCCGCCGGAGAATCCGGTGTGCCCAGCCGATCACACCGCCGGGCGCGAGCAACAGGATCACCAGCACGACCACGGCCAGCAGCAGTTCACCCGAACCCTGATAACCGGGCATGTTCAGCGTGACGCCCACGACGATCAGTGCGCCGAGGGGAGCGCCCCACGCCGAGCCACGGCCACCGATGATCGGCATGAAGATCGCCAGGAACACCAGGTCCAGCCCGAAGGTCTCCGGCGTCACCGCCTGTACCGAGACGGTGAACAACGCGCCTCCGGTGGACGCGATCGCCGCGCCGACGGCCAGCGCCACCACGGTCAGGTGAGTCGGCGAGATCCCGGCGGACTGCACGGCCGGTGCGTTCTCCCGCGCCGCGGACAGCGACAGACCCCACGCCGACCGGCGCAGCCGGTCGATCAGCACCGCGACCGCGCAGACGAAAACGATCGCGGCCACCACCTGGGCATAACGCGGTGGCTCCCAGCCGAACAGGGACGGCACCGGAATATTCGCGATTCCGGCGGATCCGCCGGTGATCGAGGTGGCGTCGCCGAGCCAATGCTCGAAAGCGATGGCGAACAGCAGGGTTACGGCGGCGAGGTAGAAACCGGACAGCTTCCTGGTCGCCACCGCCAGGACGAGGGCGACCGCGGCGGCGATCACCATGCCGGCGAGCCAGCCCCACCACGGTGAAAGGCCTTGTTTCACCGACAGGTACGCGACCGCGTACGCGCCGATGGCCGCATAGGCGCTGTAGGCCATGGACAGTGAACCGGCCAGGACGAACGGTAGGTACATGCCCAGCGCCACCAGCGCATAGGTGGCGGCCAGGAACACGAGGTCCTGCCGGTACAGGCTGGGTCCCAGCCAGAGCAGTACCGCGGCGAGGACGGCCAGACATATACCCAGTTCCCCGAGTACGGTCCGCGCGGTGGTGGTACCGGTTCCGGTGGCCGGAGCAGTGGTCTCGGTGGTCGTGACAACAGCCATCACACCCGCACCTTTCGTTGGAACAGTCCTTCGGGCCGGAACGCGAAGAACACGAGGGCGACGAGGAAGATGGCGATCGAACTACCGGTCGCACCGAAATAGAAACTGCCGAACACCTGCACCCAGCCGAGCGCAAGCCCGCCGATCAACGGTGCCCACGGCTTTCCGGTGCCGCCGACGACCAGGGCGAGGAACCCGGTGAGCGTCCAGGACAAGCCGCTGGTGAACTGGGCGCCGGATTTGGCCGCGAAGATGATCCCCGCGATTCCGGCAATGGCGCCGGACAGGCCGAAGGCCCACAACCGGACCCGGTTCACGTTCACCCCGATCATCCGGGCCGCGTCGTGGTTGTCACCGACCGCCCGCAACAGCTGGCCCGTGGCGGTGGCACGGAGCCACAGCACGGTGGCGGCCAGTGCCACCACGGTGACCAGGATGATGGTCGCTGTCGTACCCTGCACTCCCACCGACCCGATGTGGAAATCCGGCCATCCGAGCAGATTCGGCACCGGCACCGGGGTCCGGCCGAAAACCGTGCCGGCCAGTTGCTGAATCGCGAACAGTGTCGCGGTGACCGCGACGAGGGCGGGCAGTTCGGCCCCACCGGAGCGGCGCTGCACCGGCCGGACCACCACGATCTCGGTGATCAGCGAGATACCCACTGCGACCGCGATACCCAGAATCGCACCGAGCAGGATCGGCACACCCCAGTGGGCGGACGCGTAGCCGGCGAGCAGCGCGGCAGCCATCGCGTACGGACCCGCGGCGAAGTTGAAGAACGACGCGCCCACCACGACCAGATAGATCGACAAGGCGACGAGCGCGAAGAAACAGCCGATTTCGACGGCGGCCAGCCACAACTGCGGATCGGTCATCGACCGGCTCCCTTCGGTGTGCATTCCGGCTGGTACTCGGTCCACGGGCCGGCCGGAACGTTATCGGGACCGAACTCGACGAGCACCAGACCGCAGGCCGAATCGGGGGCGATATGGTCGTCCGGCGCGAACGACAGCGTCAGCGGGGCCTGCCCGAAGCTCGCCGGAACATCGCGCACCTGCTGCATCGCTTCGTTGAGCCGCTGCCGATCGGTATGGGTTCCGGCGAGTTCGATGGCCCGCGCCAGCAGCATCACCGAGTCGTAGGCCTGTGCGTCGTAGGCGGTCAGCGAATAGTCCGGTCCCTTGACGGTGCGCAACCAGTCCTGAAGTTCCGCTGTCCGGGGGTTGTCGTCGCTCAGGCTGCCCATGTAGACGAGGCCGTCGAGCGAACCCGGTGCCGCGAGTTTCCACGATTGCGGCTGGTTTCCGATCGACGCCAGCGAGAAGCGCTGCAGCCCCGGGGCCAGCCGATGCAGCGTGTTCTGCGCGAGGAGTTCGAAATTGCCGCCGACACTCGCGACGAGCACCACATCCGGGTCGCTGTCGAGCAGCCGGCTGACCCCGGCGGTGAGGTCGGCGGTATCGACGGCGGCTTTCTGGGTGCCGACGATATCGATGCACTGCCGCAGTCTCGGCGAGAGCGTGTCGAGGATGCCCGCGATCGCCGGACTCGCATCGGCCAGTACGCCGAGCCGTTTCTTGCCCTGTGCCGCGAAGGCGCCGCAGTAGACGTCGGCGTACTGGGCCAGCGGATTGGGCACCATATACGCGTATTCGTTACCGGGCGGCCCGGCCACGGCGTCGGTCAACGCGGTGGGCGCGATGGTGACGACTTCGGTGGACTGGGATATCTGTTTGGCCTGCAGCGCCGAGCCGCTGCCCGTCGCGAGGATTATCGCCGAGGCGCCCTGATCGACCAGTTTGCGGATGATCGACGGTGTATTCGTCGGGCTGCTCTCGTCGTTCTCCACCACCAGCCGGACCTCTTTACCGCCGATCCCGCCCGCGGCGTTGAGCCGGTCCACCGCGGCCCGCACGGTGTTCCCGGCGATCGTCGAATACGACGCTCCCGGTCCGGTCGAATCCTCGTCCATTCCGATGACGATGTAGTCGTCCACCGGTTCGCGGACCTGGGCGCAGCCCGCGGGCACCAATGCCGCGGCGAGCACCCAGGCGAAGGCCCGGGCACGTCTCATGAGACCACCACCAATCAAGCAAACGCTTGGGTATTACCAAGCAGATGCTTGAGAGTGTGTCGTGCGCCACTGTGTCTGTCAACGGGTTGTCGCGCCCCGGACGGCGCCGGATATCGCTACGAGCCGGTGAGCAGGGATTTCGTCAATGCCGCGAGCTGACGCTCGATCCGGTCGAGCCGATCGGCGATCATCCGGGTGTCATCGGCCGGGCGGCCGATCGCGCGCGCATCCGGTGCGGCACCGCCGTCGACGAAGGCGGCCACGACGGTGTCGGTCACCTCGTCGCGCCGCTCGGCCAGATGCTCCCGGTGATAGCGGATCGACCACCACACGCCCTCGCGCAGCATCCGCGCGAATTCCACGGGGTCGAGCCCGGCGCGCAGTTCCCCGGCCGCACCGGCCCGCGTCGCCGCGTCGATCCAGAAGGTATGCGCCTCGCGGACCGCGTGCGCGATGGCCTCCGGCGCATCCGGGCCGTGATAGGCCCGCTCGTTCTGGTAGATCTCGGTGGCGTACGGATGCGCCTGCGCGATCTCGATCGACGAGTACACCAGCGCCCGCAGTTCCTCGCGCATCCCGCTCACATGCGGCAGCACGGACCGGTAGCGGGCATTGAGATCGGTGAGGAAATCGTCGAGGATCGCATACGCGATCGCGTCCTTGGACGGGAAATGGTGATACAGGCTGCCGGACAACATCCCGACACCCTCGGCGATATCCCGGACGCTGGTTCCCGCCACTCCGTTCTCGACGAAAAGCCCGGCGGCCACACGTTTGATCTGGTCTCGGCGGTTCACCACCCGCTCATGCTTACCGCCGGCGCCGGCGGCTGTCGAGCGGCCACGCACGCCGGGATCGCCGGCCGCGGCCGTCCCGGCGCCGCCGCGGCGGTCAGGCGACCGGTGCCGACCGCTCCAGACCGGGGATCTCGCCGTTGCGGAAGGCGTCGACGAAAAGTTCGTGGTCCGCGCGGGTGCGGTGGGCGTAGGACTGGCCGAAAGCCACCATATCGGCGACGAAATCCTCTTCCGCGGAACCGATGGCCGCGATGATCGCCTCCTCGCTCTGGAATTCGACGAGAGTCTGCTCGGAATCGGCGTCGGAGACACAATGCATCCCCGCGGTGGCCTGGCCGAGGTATTCGATCACCGGCTGCATCTCCTTCGGCTCGGTGAGATCGGACCAGTCGAGATCGTCGACATACGGGGACAGTTCGGAGACCACGTAGCCCGCCCCGTCGACCTCGGTGTAGCCGAGCCACGGGTCGGCGTGGGCTTGCAACGCGCGCTGGGAGACGGCGGTGCGATGCCCGTGGTGCCGGAAGTAGTCCCGGATTCGCTCGTCCCGCACGATCCGGCTGGGTGCGGCCACATTGCCCTGTTTCATCGACAGGATCACGTCGTTCTCCAGGGCCTCGGTCTGCCCCTCCACAAGAATGTTGTAGGCGGGCAGGCCGGCCGACCCGATGCCGAAACCCTTGCGGCCCACGACATCCTTGACCCCGTAGGTGATACTCCGGAAACGCTTGTGCTCCGGGATGGTTTCGAGATATCGGGTGAACGCGTCCAAGACGAGTGCGCGTTCCGCGTCGTCCACCGCCCGGACATCTTTGCCGCGGCGGAACCGGCGTTCGTAGTTCTCGATCACCGTGGTGCTCGCCAGTAGCGCGGTGCGAGTATTCATCCGGGCATCGAGCAATACATCGTGCACCGGGCCCTCCGTATTGCGCAGATGCAGTTTGAAATCCTGCTCGTCGCGGGTGCCGTCGTGGAAAGCGCGCACCATACGTACATACGAACGCACATAGGTCGCGATCAACGCCTCGATATCGGCATCGGAAACCGCCTTGCGGCGGGCCAGCAACGCGACGCTGGCGCAGAACCGTTTGATATCCCAGGTGAACGACCCGAGATAGGCTTCGTCGAAATCGTTGACGTCGAAGACGAATTGGCCCGCCGAATCCATATAGGTGCCGAAGTTCTCCGCGTGCAGATCGCCCTGGATCCAGATCCGGCCGGTGCGCTCATCGGCCCACCGGTCCTCGGTGGTCGCCATATCGTTGTAGAACAGGCAGGCCGACCCGCGATAGAAGGCGAACGGATTATCGGCCATCTTGCGGAACTTCTTGCGGAACGCGCCCGGGTCGGCGGCGATCATATCCCCGAAGGCCTCGGTGAAGACCTCGACGATCTCGGCCCTGCGGTCCTGCGCATTGCGCTCGTTCGTCCCGTTCTGCGTACCCACGGCTGCGGCTCGATCCTCTCCTCGGTAAGTCGTCGCCCCCGGGCGCCCGGACCGGGCGGCGGAGTCGGCGAGTTCGATCGTGCCAGAACATCCCCGGCCACGCCCGCCCCGCCGGTGACCACGTGTCGCGCGGCGCCGGGCCTGTTCTCAGGGCGCGGATTTGCCGGTGCAGTGTTGTCGTGCACACCCCGCCGTGCCCGCGGGACGGCTATCGCCGATATGCGGCGCCCGGGTGATCCGCGGCCAGCCGTGGACCGGCGCCGCCGAGTCTTTCCCGCAAGGTGCTGCGTCCGGTGCGTTCCGGGACCCGGCCGCGGCGGCGCAGTTCCGGCACCACGAGGCGGGCGAACTCGGCGAACGTTCCCGGTGTTGTCACATATGCGATGTTGAAGCCGTCGATATCGGCCTCGTCGGCCCAGCGTTCCAATTCGTCGGCGATATCGCCGGGCGAGCCGGCCACCACCGGGCCGCGGCCGCCGATCCCGAGTTCGGTGGCCAGATCGCGCGGGGTCCAGGTGCGGGCCGGATCGGCGGTGAAGGAGGTCAATGCCGAGCGGTTGGCGTCGGTTTCGATATGACGCAACGGCCGGTCGGGATCGGCCTCGGCCAGGTCCACCCCCGTCCACCCGCCGAACAGCGCGAGCGCGCCGTCGAGGCTTGCGTATCCCTGGTAGGACCGCAGCTCGTCCAGCGCCTGCTGCCGGGTCTCGGCGACGATCGGGGTGAGCATGGTGAACACCTTGATCGAACGGGGGTCGCGGCCGAGTTCGGCGGCCGCGGTACGCAGCGCCTGTACCGGGCGGCGCACCACTTCGGGGTTGGGTCCGGAGACGAATACGGCCTCCGCGTGCGCGGCAGCGAACCGGACCCCGCGCGGCGAGGCACCGGCCTGGAACAGGGTCGGGGTGCGCTGCGGCGACGGTTCACACAGGAACGGGCCGGGCACCGTGAAATAGCGGCCCTTGTGCCCGATATCGTGCACCTTCGCCGGATCGGTGTAGACGCCCCGGTCCGGGTCCCGTTGTACCGCGTCGTCTTCCCAGGACGACTCCCACAGTTTGTAGCAGACCTCGAGGTATTCCTCGGCGATCTCGTACCGTTCGTCGTGCGGAATCTGGCCGCTCAGACCGAGGTTGCGCGCGGCACTGTCCAGATACGAGGTGACGATATTCCACGCGACCCGGCCCTCGGTGAGGTGGTCGAGCGTGCTGAGCCGCCGGGCCAGCGCGTACGGCTGTTCGTAGGTGAGCGAGACGGTGACACCGAATCCGAGCCGTTCGGTGACCGCGGCCATCGCCGAGACCGCCAGGGTCGGATCGTTCACGGGGAACTGCGCGGCGTCGGCGACCGCGGCATCCCGCGAACCGCCGTACACATCGTAGACGCCGAGGACATCGGCCAGGAACAGCGCGTCGAAGCCGCCGTCCTCGAGCAGGCGGGCCAGGCCGGTCCAGTAGCCGAGTTCGCGGTACCGGTGTCCCTGGTCGGCGGGATGTTTCCACAGTCCCGGTGATTGGTGGCCGACGCAGGCCATATCGAAGGCGTTGAGGTATATGCGTTTCACCGGGCCTCCCCGAGATCGTCTCGATAGGTCTCCCGGGCCGCCACCGCCGCGAGCGCGGTGAGCGCGGACAGTACGACGAAATACGCGACGATCAGCCACGGCTGCCCACCGCCGGCGACCAGCAGCGCGGCCGCGATGAGCGGCGCGAATCCGCCGGACAGTACCGCCCCGATGTGATAGCCGAGCGAGGTGCCGCTGTACCGGACCCGGGTATCGAACAGTTCGGCGAACCAGGCGGCCTGCGGCCCGTACATCGCATCGTGCAGGACGTTGACGCCGAAGACGATCGCCGCGACGATCGCGACCTCCGATCCGCTGTGCACCGCCAGAAAGAACAATGTGAGCGCGACCGGCCCGCCCACCGCACCGAACAGATACAGCGGCCGCCGCCCGACCCGGTCCGACAGCCACGACCACAGCGGGGTACTGATCAAGCCGAGCGCCGAGGCGATCAGGACGGCTACCAGGCCTACCTGGGTGTCCTTGCCGAGTTCGTCCTGGATGTAGGTCAGCGAATACGTGGTCAGCAGAACGAACAGGCCGATCTGGGAAAGCCGTAAACCGGTGGTGAGTACGACATTCCGCGGTTGAGTGCGCAGCACCTCGACGACGGGGAGCCGCGCCACCTCGTCCCGTTCGCGCAGCCGGTCGAAGATCTGCGCATCGGTGAGCCGCAGCCGGATGAGCAATCCGATCACCACCAGCACCACGCTGAGCAGGAACGGGATCCGCCACAATCCGTCGAGGAATGCCTGCTCGCCGGACAAGGACCGGACGAGATAGAAGACACCCGTCGCCAGCAACATCCCCGCCGGCGAGCCGAGCTGGGTGAAACTGCCGTACCAGCCACGCTGCCCGCACGGCGCATGTTCGACCGACAGCAGCGCCGCACCACCCCATTCGGCGCCGACCGCCAGTCCCTGCAGCACGCGCAGCGTCGCCAGCAGCGCGGGAGCGACCAGACCGGCCTGCGCGTAGGTGGGCAGCAGGCCGATGGCGGTGGTGGTCGCGCCCATCAGCAGTAACGCACCCACCAGCACGGCTTTGCGCCCGATCCGGTCGCCGAGGTGCCCGGAGATGATCGCGCCCACCGGGCGGGCGCCGAACCCGGCGGCGTACGTCGCGAAGGTGGCGAGCGTGCCCGCGGTGGACGAAACATTCGGGAAGAACAACGGTTTGAACACCAGGGCGGCGGCGGTCGCGTAGAGGTAGAAGTCGTACCACTCGATGGTGGTGCCGATCATGCTCCCGAATGCCACGGTCCGCGGTGCCGGCCGCGCGGCAGGCGGGTCCTCCGGACGGCTGATCACGGTACTCACCGGCGAGAAACTAGCGCGGGGTACTCCCGGGGGACAGGCTTCTTCTCGCTGTGATCGCAACCCGCCGCTCGCGGCGGCCGAGCCATGGCCGACCGGCCGGAAAGCCCTGGGAGCGGCTGCGATGGCGTCTCGGCGAAGGGGTGCTCACCCGCGTGGGCTCAGTCCGGCTGTGGCGAGCCGGAAGAGGTGGTGGGCCCGCGGGGCGGGATCGGGAAGGGTTTCGGTGGCCAGGGTGATGCCGATGATGAGGGTGATCAGATCGGCGATGGTGACGTCCGGTGCGACCGCTCCGTCGCGGATCGCGCGGCGCAGGAGTGGTTCGCCGGCCTCGTGAATGGTTGCCGCGCAAGAGTTCTCGTGCACGGAATCGGTGGTGTCGTCGTAGGACAACGCGGCCGCGAGCCCTCGGGCCGTGACGCAGTACGTGACGACATCGCCCAGCCATTCGAGCAGGGCCGTACGGCTGTCGCCCGCGTCCGTCAGTTCGTGCGCGCGCCCGCGCAGGACCTCGACCCGTCCCTTCGACACGGCCTCGAGGAGCGCGCGACGCGTGGGGAAGTGCCGGCGCACCGTGGCCGATCCGACCTCGGCGGTGCGCGCGATCTGCTCGAGCGAGGCTGCGGCGCCGTGCGTGGCGACCTCGGCCTCGGCCACCGCGAGTATGCGGGCGTAGTTGCGACGGGCGTCGGCGCGCTGCTGGTCCGGCATCGCATTCCTCTCGATGTTGCTAAGTGGCGGGCCCCGCCGTATTCTAGCGGAAGCTAAACGGCGGGTCCCGCCATTTAGCTGTCGGCAACGTTGGAGGAGAAATCATGTCCGCAGAGTCCGCGCCCGTTCTGGTCACCGGCGCCACCGGTAAACAGGGCGGTGCCACTGCCCGCGCCCTGCTCGCCGCGGGTGTTCCCGTTCGAGCCCTGGTTCGCGATCCGGCCACCGGACCGGCCCGGGCGGTAGCCGCGCTGGGCGCCGAGCTGGTCACGGGCGATCTGGGCGATCGTGATTCCCTGGTCCGGGCCGCGACAGGCGTCGGTACGGTTTTCTCGATACAGCAGGCCCCGCTGACGGCGAGCGGTTTCGATTTCACCGCCGAATTCGATCAGGCGGTGAACCTGATCGACGGTGCCCGGGCGGCCGGAGTGCCCCAGTTCGTCCATACGTCGGTTTCCGGTTCGGACGGGAATACTCGTATCCCCGGTTTCGCCGAAGGTCGCTGGCCGTCGCTGGTGGCACCGCTGAACACCAAGTTCGCGATCGAGGAGCGGGTGCGCGCGGCCGGTTTCGACCGCTGGACGATACTGAAGCCGGGCTTCTTCATGGAGAATTTCCTGCCCACAATGGCCTTCCTGTTCCCCCGGGGAATCGAGGGTGGCCTGGTGAGTGTCCTGAAACCGGACACGCGGCTGTCGCTGGTCGCGGTGGCCGATATCGGCCGGGCAGCGGCCGCCGCTGTTGCCGAACCGGAGCGCTTCGACCGGGTGGAACTGGAACTGGCCAGCGACTATCTGTCGATGGCCGAGATCGCGGACGTCCTCTCGTCCGTGCTCGGCGTGACACTGACCCCTCCGGATATGACGGAGGAACAGGCGCTGGCGGCCGGTATGCCGGAGATGGGTGCTTCGCACGCGTTCATGAACGTGGAAGGGCAGCCGGCCCGCCCGGAATACGCACGCGCCCTGGGAATCCCGCTCACCGGCTTCGCGACCTGGGCGCAGGAGCACCTGCGAGCGTCGTAGAGTGCGCCCGGCGGCGTGGCCAGGTGCCGGTGGGGCGGCGGTCCGGTGCGGGTTCGCCGGCGTATGGGTTGACGCCACGCCTCTTCGCGGATACTGTCGTGCTCCTCATGGGTACTTTGTTGTTCTTCCTGTAATCACAGCCGACGCGTCGAGCGCCGCTCTCCGAGTGTGCCTCCGCGTTCCCTTCCCACAACGTCTTCCGGTTTCGTACCGGCTCGCCGGCGTGTGGGTTCCCGTGATCACGGCCGTCGGCCGAGAACAGGAGGACATTCATGCTCACTGCTGCTGCTCAACTCACCCTCACCGAAACCACCAAACGTTACGGTGACCGCACCGTCCTGGACCGTGTGTCGCTCTCGATCCGCCCAGGTGAAACAGTCGGTGTCGTCGGCGACAACGGGTCGGGTAAATCCACGGTGCTGCGGCTGCTCGCGGGGCGGGAACTGCCCGACAACGGTGAGGTCGTGGTCGCGGCTCCGGGCGGGATCGGCTACGTTCCGCAGACGCTGGAACTGCCGGGCACCGCGACCGTCGCCGACGCGATCGACCTGGCGCTGGCCGATATCCGCGAGCTGGAATCCCGATTGCGTTGTGCGGAAACGCAATTGGGTACCGGCGAGGCGCTCGAGGCGCAACTGGACCGGTATGCGCGACTGCAGGCGGCATTCGAGGCCCGCGGCGGTTATCAGGCCGATCGCCGTGTCGATATCGCGCTGGCCGGGCTCGGGTTGCCGGGGCTGGCGCGGGACCGCCTGCTGGGGACCCTCTCCGGTGGGGAACGGTCCAGGCTCGTCCTGGCGGCCACGCTGGCGGCGGCGCCGGAACTGCTGCTGCTCGACGAGCCCACCAACGACCTGGACGACGCCGCGGTGGCGTGGCTGGAGAAATATCTGCGCGGCCACCGGGGCACCGTCGTCGCGGTCACCCACGACCGGGTGTTCCTGGAGCGGATCACCGAGGTGGTGCTGGAGGTCGCGGACGGGCGGATCGCCCGGTTCGGTGACGGATACGACGGTTATCTGCGCGCCAAGGCGGCGCAACGGCGCCGGATGGCCGAGGACCATCAGCGATGGAAGGAGGAACTGGCCCGCAACCGCCGGCTGGCGGATTCGAATGTCACCCGGTTGGAGGCGATTCCGCGCAAACTTCCGCTGGCCGTGTTCGCCGCGGGGCCCTTCCGGACGCGCGGGCGCGACCACGGTGCACGCGCCCGCATCCGCAACGCCAAGGAGCGGCTCGACCGGCTCTCGGCCAACCCGGTCGCCGCGCCACCGGACCCGCTGAGTTTCACGCCGGAACTGGACAACCATGCGCCCGTAGCGGACGGTCCGGTCGCCCGGCTGACCGATGTGGTCGTGCCCGGACGGCTCGAGGTGGGCGAGATTTCCCTCGCTCCCGGCGAGCGGTTGCTGGTCACGGGACCCAACGGCGCGGGTAAGACCACACTGTTGCGGTTGCTGGCCGGGGAGCTGGCAGCGGACAGCGGGTCGGTCCGGGTGTGCGGCCGGGTCGGGTATCTACGACAGGAGGAGGTTCCCTGGCCCGCGGAGATGACCGTGCTGCAGGCGTTCGCCTACGGCCGCCCCTGGTATCCGGCGGAGTACGCGGACGAACTGCTGCGCCTGGGACTGTTCCGGCCCGAGGACCTCGGGCTGCGTGTCGGTGAGCTGTCGTACGGGCAGCGCCGGCGAATCGAACTGGCGCGCTTGGTGAGCGACCCGGTCGATCTGCTGCTGCTCGACGAGCCGACCAACCATCTGTCCCCGGCGCTGGTCGAGGAACTGGAGGAGGCGCTGACCGGGTATCCGGGTGCGCTGGTGGTGGTCACCCACGACCGGCGGATGCGGGAGCGCTTCCGGGGCACCCGGATGGAGATCCGGGACGGGGTGTGCCCGGGAATCGGTGCGGCGGTGGCGCGAACGGCGTGAGGTGGATAGGGGCGGCGGATGAGCGTGCCCATCGGCTATCGGTGCGGGGTGTCGAGCACATATTGTCGTGCTCGACACCCACTGCCGGCCGACCGCTGACGGTGGACGCCCGCCCGGCACCGGGCCTGTCGAGGATCGGAGAACGATGGACCCGAGACGGATCGAGCTCAACCGCCGGCACAGCCGGGAGATGGGTGCGCTGTACCGGCAGTTCCTGGATGCTCATCCGGACCCCGCGTTCGGCGAAATACCCATGACCCAGGCGGAGGATGTGGCCTGGGGCGCCTACAGTGCCGAATTGCTCGCCCGGCAGCAGGCCGAGCGTACCGCGCTGGCGGACCGGCTCGAGGCCGAATTCAGTCCGCTATCGCCTCCGCGAGTTCCTCCACCTCACGAATGACCGGGGCGGGGACGCGGACCTCGCCGGGCGTGTAGGTCACCGAGCGGAGGCGGCCGGAGAAACGGAACGGGCCGCGCCGTTCGCGCAGCTCCCAGACGACCGGGCCGCGGGCGTCGACCCCGACCGAGATCCCGGTCCAGGGCGCCATCCCGACCAGCTGGAACTGGTTGTCGAGGGTGGCGATCTCGGTGGTGTTCCCGGCCGTATCGGTGACTGCGACAACGAAATTCCAGCGCACGGTTTCGGTGGCCGTCGCCCGCACCCGGACGCCCACCACGCCCGCGGGCAGCGGTGCCGAGGTCCGGGCTACGCGGCCGTAGCTGTTCAGCGCGAAGACGAGCTGTCCGTCTTCCACATAGAGGATGTATCCGCCGTGCGGGTCACCGTGGGCGACCAGTACACCCTCGGTGCCTGCGGTGATCTCGTCGGTGACGACGTCGATGGTGAAGTCCCGGTACTGGATCAGCACACTCGACCGGTACCGCTCCAGGGGCGGGGTTCCGGCGAGGATTTTCACCGGTTCGGCCAGGCGGCGCTCCGCGGGGCGGCGCGCGACCGCGCGCCGGTCGTTGATCAGTGGGAAGACGGTGTTGTGCCAGGCGGCGCGGTCCCAGGCAGCGGCGAGTTCGCGCACCTTCTCGGGGTACAGGTGTGCGATATCGGTGGTTTCGGCCGGATCCGATTCGACGTCGAAGAGCTGCCATTGCGGATCGTCCACGCGGGCCGGGTCGGTGTGCAGGGAGAGCAGCTTCCAGCCGTCGCGGTAGAACCCGCGGTGGCCGCCGAATTCGGCGTACTGCTCGGTATGCGGGGTCGCGGCGGTGGCGTCGCGCAGCACCTCGGCGATACTGACGCCGTCCCGTTCCCGGGCGGGGCGGCCGTGCCGGTGAGTGGGTGTCCGCAGGCCCGCGAGGTCGAGCAGGGTGGGGGTGATATCGGTGACGTAGGAGTACTGCTTGCGCAGTCCGCTGTCCCCGTCGGGCCGGGGCAGGCCCGCGGGCCAGGAGATCAGGAACGGCACCCGCACACCACCGGCGAAGGTTTGTCCCTTGTAGAAGCGGAACGGTGTGTTGGAGGCCTGCCCCCAGCCGCGCGGATAGTGGACGCCGATCTTGCCGGTGCCGATCAGTTCCTCGTCGAGGGGGACATCGCGCACCCAGTCCTGAGGTACGGGACCGTGCACGAACTGGCTGAAATACGAGCGGGTGCCCGCCGCGCCGCCCTCCGCGGTGCCGCCGTTGTCCGAGGTGAACACGATGATCGTGTTATCGGTTTCGCCGAGCTCGTCGAGGGTGTCGAGGATCGCGCCGACGCTCTGGTCGATACTGTCGACCATCGCCGCGTACACCTCCTCGTACCGGACGAAGCGCCGCTGCTCCTCTTCGCTGAGCTCCTCCCACGGCGGGGCGTCGAAACCGGGTTCGGTATTGCGCTCGGCCATCGCCGTATCCGGCGCGAAGAAGCCCGCCGCCTGCTGGGCTTCGAAGCGTTTACGCCGGATCTCGTCCCAGCCCTCCGCATACCGGCCGCGATATTTCGCCAGGTCCTCCGGTTTCGCCTGATGGGGTCCGTGCATCGCGATATGGGCGAAGTAGAGGAAGAACGGTTTCTCGGCGTCGTGGGCGCGCAGGCTTTTGATCTGTGCCACCGCCCGTTCGGTGATGTCGTCGGTGACGTAGTAGTCCGCCGGGTACTCCTCGATATCGACCACGGAATTATCGGCGATCAGTTCGTTCGGATAGAAGAAGGAGTTCATTCCTTCGAGCGACCCGTAGTAGGTGTCGAAACCGCGCTGCAGCGGCCAGGAATCGCGGGTGCGCCCCGGAGCGAGGTTGGTGTCACGGGCCAGATGCCATTTGCCGACGGCGTGGGTCGCGTATCCGTTGGCGCGCAGGATTTCCGCCAGGCTCAGTACGTCGTCGGCCAGCTCGAGTCGCAGGCCGGGATAGCCGGGGTCGGAGTTGGCGACGGTACCGTAGCCGGCGCGGTGCGGGTTCAGGCCGGTGAGCAGCGCGGCGCGGGCGGGAGAGCACACCGAGGTGGTGTGGTAGTTCGACAGCCGGTATCCGCTGCCGGCGAGCCGGTCGAGGTTGGGTGTGTCGATCTCGGAGCCGAACGGGCCGATATCCGAGTAGCCCATATCGTCGATCAGGACGACCACGATATTGGGTGCCCCGGCGGGCGCTGTGGTTTCCGGTGCCCACCAGGGCGTGGATTCCGCACTGGTGCGCGCTATATGCCCGCCGAAACCCTCGTATCCTCGTGCGTGGGCGGGAATACTCGAATCCGTCACTGTGGCAGTTCCTTTCACGCGGAGGCGGTACCCCGCCGAGACGGGGAAATATCTCGGCACGGAGAACTATTTCCCGCTCGAGCCCGGAAAATATTACGTTTGCTCACGACCTCCCCGAGTAGTTGAAATCGTGGCGATTCCAACCACCGGTTTTGTTTGTCGGCGCGCTCGGGCCGGTGCTAACTTCCATTCCATGGGAACCGCGACCACCTGCTGCCACCGCGCCGATGCGCGGTCCTGCTGCCGTAGCTGACCCGATCCGCTTCCGGCCTCCGGCGCCCGCGGAACCATTCCTTCTTCGCGTCTCGTTCTCCCCAGACTCCTGGGATCACCGCTAGGACACGACCATGTTCTCCCGCCTCCTCCTCTCCGTGTCCGCTCTCGCGGCAGTGGCCGCTCTGCTCACCGGGTGCACCTCGGCGGTCGCATTGCAAAAAGCCGGGACCGCCACCGAACTCGAACCCGGTCAGGAAGTGCCCGTCGGCGGTACCGCGCGGATCGGCGTGGACCGCGACCTGGTGCCGGCGAGTTTTCTGTTCATCACCAACAACCCGGTCAACGGTGGTGTGGCGGCGAATGTCTTCGACACCCTCGTGAGCTACTCCGGCGGCAGCCTCGAACCACATCCGCGGCTGGCCACCGCATGGCAGCTCTCCGGTGACGGGCGGCGGCTCGAACTCACCTTGCGCGACGACGTCCGGTTCCACAACGGCAAACAGTTCACCTCCGCGGACGTCGCGTTCACCCTGCGCACCCTCACCGACCCCGGCTGGAACGCCCAGTTCCGCCGGACCGCGGCAACCATCACCGCCTTCGACACCAGCGACCCGTTCCGGATCGGGCTCACCCTGGCACAGCCGACGGGCAATATCTTCGATCTGCTGTCGGTCGCCCCGATCATCGACGCACAAACTCTCGCCCGTTTGAAGGAGGGCCGCGAATTCAACGGGACCGGGCCGTTCCGGTTCGTCTCCTGGCAGCCGAAGGTCGGGCTGTCGATACGCCGCAACGACGACTATTGGGGTGCGAAAGCGCCGCTCGACGGCGCGACGTTCACGGTGGTCACCGATGAGCAGGCGCTGGTGACGAAACTGCGGACCGGCCAGCTCGACGCCGCCTACGGGGTGTCGCCGCTGGACGCCGAACTCGCCGTCTCCCGCGGTGGGTTCCGCAGCCACTTGCTGGAGGGATCGGAGGGCAACCAATACGTCGGGATCAATCTCGCCAACCCGGCCCTGCGCGACGTGCGCCTACGCCAGGCGATCGCGTACGCCATCGACCGCGACCGGATCCTCACCGACGTCTACCGCGGCAACGGGTACGCGTCGAGTCTGCCCTGGCCGCGCACCTCACCCGCCTACAACGAGCAGGACGCCGGCACCTACCGGCGCGATGTGGACCGGGCGCGCGCGCTCGTCGCCGAGATCGGGACCGTCCCACCGATCCCGCTGAACTACCAGGCCGGCCGGACCGACCGGATCATCGCAGAAATCATCCAGTCCAACCTCGCCGATGCCGGTATCGAGGTCCAGCTGGTGCCCACCGATGCGGCGCAGATGCTCAGCCTGCTCGTCGCCGGCCGGTTCCCGGGATTATGGGTGGTCCAGCACGGGTTCGCGCAGATGACACCGTCGACGCTGGCGGTCGCCGCGTATCCGTTCAACGCGGCGAAGAACGCGTCGAACTTCGTGGACGCGGGGTACCAGGCGCATGCGGTCGCGGCGTGGAAACAGCAGGATCCGACCTCACCGGAGGCCATCGCGGCCTACCGCGCGCTGAATCGCGATCTGCTCGACGCACTGTTCCTCGTGGAGATCGGGGTGATCCAGCCCGAGGTGGTGACGTCTACGGCCATCGGCGGTTTCGCCTGGACCCGGACCATCGATCCGGATCTGCGCTCGGCCTACCTTCTCCGCAGCTAGCCCACGACAGGAAACGATCATGGTGACCTATCTGGTTCGGCGGCTCCCGTCGGCCGTTCTCGTACTCTTTCTGGCGTCGATCCTGGTTTTCGCCGTCCTCCGGCTGGTTCCGGGCAGCCCGGAGGTGACCCTGGCCGGTGCGGACGCGACCCCGGAACAACTCGCCGCGGTCCGCGCCGATCTCGGCCTCGACCGCCCGCTCGCGGCGCAGTACCTGTCCTGGCTCGGTGATCTGCTCACCTTCGACCTCGGCACGTCCTATCTCGTCGGCGGCTCCATCGCCGAGCTCATCTCCTACGGTGCGCAGAACACGGTGGTGCTCACGCTCGCCGCGTTACTGCTGGCTGTCGTTTTCGCGCTGACGGTGAGCACCGCATCGGTGATCTTCCGCAGCCGGATCCTGAACGCGGTGGTCACGGTGAGCAATTCGCTCGCGGCGGCGCTGCCGATCTTCATCACCGGCACGCTACTGGTGCTCCTGTTCGGGATCCTGTGGCCGATCCTCCCGTCCGGCGGTACACCACCGGACGGGTTCTTCACCCGCCCTGATCTCGCGGTGCAGTATCTGCTGCTGCCGGCGCTCACGCTCGCCGTCCCCGCCGGGGCCGCGCTGACCCGGTTCCTGGTGGAGGCGCTGCATACCGAGCTGCGCCAGCCCTATACGGCCACCGCGCAGGCGCTCGGAGTGAGCCGCCGCCGGATCGTGCTGGCGCACGCACTGCCGAATGCGCTGCCGTCGGTGCTCACCGTTCTCGGGCTCACCATCGGCGGCCTGCTCGGCGGCGCCGTACTGGTGGAATCGATCTTCGTCTGGCCCGGTCTCGGGCTACTCGCCGAGGAAGCGATCAACAGCCGCGACTACCCGCTCGTCCAGGTCCTGCTCATTCTGTCCGTCGCGGTGTTCGTGGTGTTGCAGCTGCTCACCGATATCGCGCACGCCTGGCTCGATCCCCGTATCCGGCTCGGAGGTGCCGCATGAGCGAGTCAGGCCCGGAGAAGGCAGCGGAGCGTAACCACGGAGGGCCCTCGCACATGCGCGATGGACAGAGCATGAGTGAATTGATCGATCGCGAACCTACCGTCGAGTCGCCCGCCGCGGGCTTGGATATCGCCCCGGGGCTGATACCGGAGACGCCGGCCGATCGTGATCCGCGCGGAACGGCGGAGCCGCTGTGGCGCACGGTATTACACGGGCGCGGGCTCCTGGGCCTCACACTCGTGGGGATCGTGGCGTTCCTCGGTGTGTTCGCCCCTGTCCTGGCACCGTTCGCCCCGGACGAGCAACTCGACGCCGCGTTCCTGCTCGGGCCGAGCGGCACGCACTGGCTCGGTACCGACGATGTGAACCGGGATGTGCTGTCGCGGGTCCTGTTCGGTATCCGCGCCGATCTGCTGATCGTTTTCGTCGCCGTGCCCGTCGGCGCGATCCTGGGGTCGCTTCTCGGTGTGCTCGCCACCGTCCGCGGGTTCACCGACGTCGTGGCACAGCGGGTTTTCGATGTGATCCTCGCGTTCCCCGCACTGATCCTCGCGATCGCGCTGGCGGCCGTCCTCGGTCCCGGTGTCCGCGCGATCGTGGTGGTGATCGTCCTCGCCGAGATCCCGGTTTTCGGCCGGCTGGTGCGGACCTCGGTGCTGAAGGTCCGCGAACTGCCCTACGTGGAGGCCGCGGTTGTCACGGGGGCGAGTACCTGGTGGGTGTTGCGTAAGCATGTGCTGCCCAATTCGATCGAACCACTCGGTGTGCAACTGGCCCTGTCGATGTCGATCGCGGTGTTCATCGAAGCGGCGATGAGCTACCTCGGCATCGGTGTCGTCCCGCCGGACCCGTCGCTCGGTTCGATCCTCGGCGACGGTAACCGCTACCTCGAGATCAACCCCCTGTTCGCCGCCGGACCCCTGGTCGTGGTGTCCGCGCTGACCCTCGGCTTCCTGCTGATCTCCCAGGCCTTCGCATCCGCGCGACGCCGGTGAGAAAGGACTTCCCGTGACCGCCGCCCCCAGCACCCCCGCCCTCGAGGTCACCGACCTGCAGGTGACCTTCAGCCACCCGCGCCCCGCCGTCCGCGGTATCGGCCTGCGCGTCGACCGCGGTGAGATCGTCGCGCTCGTCGGCGAATCCGGGTCCGGTAAGACCATGACCGCCCGCGCCGCGATCGGCCTGCTTCCGGAGACCGCGACCGCCGCCGGTTCCGTCCGCGTCGACGGGGCCGAGATCATCGGTGCCGGTGAACGCGACCTGGACGCCCTGCGCGGCTCCCGGGTGGCGATGGTGTTCCAGGAACCGCAGACCGCCCTGAACCCCGTGCGCACCGTGGGATGGCTACTGGGCGAGGCGTTACGCGCCCACGGCCTGCGCGACCGGAAACAGATCCGGGCCCGCGCCGTCGAACTGCTCGCCCTCGTCGAGATCCCCGAACCGGAGAAGCGCGTCGGCTATTACCCGCACCAGCTGTCGGGTGGGCAGAAGCAGCGCGTCGTCATCGCGCTGGCGCTGGCCAACGATCCCGTGCTGTTGCTGGCCGACGAACCGACGACCGCGCTCGACGTCACCGTGCAGGCCGAGATCCTCGCCCTGCTGCGGCGCCTGCGTGACCGCACGAACGCCGGCATCTTGATCATCACCCACAACCTGGGCGTCGTCGCCGATATCGCCGACCGCGTCGTCGTACTCCAGCTCGGTGAGGTCGTCGAATCCGGGGAGGTCGAGGAGCTGTTCGCCCGGCCCCGCCACGCCTACACCCGGCACCTGCTGGACTCGGTGCTGCGGTTACCCGACGCCGATCCGGGCCCCGCGGCGCCGCCCGCCGGACGAAACGCGGCCGCGCCGGCCCCGTTGCTCGAGGTGACGGATCTGTCCGTGGTGTACCCGGGACGTGGCGGCCGCCCGCCGTTCCGCGCGCTCACCGATATCTCCCTGACCCTCGCGGCCGGGGAGGTCCTCGGCGTGGTAGGTGAATCGGGTTCCGGTAAAACCACGCTGGGCCGTACCATCGGTGGGCTCGTACCGGCCACGAGCGGAACGATCACCCTCGACGGCCACGATCTCGCCACCACCCGAGGTGCCGGGCTACGGGCGCTGCGCCGCCGGCTGGCCTTCGTCCCCCAGGATCCGGCGGCGTCCCTCGACCCCCGGTTCACCGTCGCCGAAAGCATTGCCGAACCCCTGGCGATCCACGGCGTCGGCGACCGCGCGAGCCGCCGGAAGAAGGTGGACGAGCTGCTGTCCGCGGTACGGCTGCCGACAGCATTCGCCACCCGGCTGCCGTCCGAACTGTCCGGTGGCCAGCGCCAGCGGGTCGCGCTGGCCCGCGCCCTCGTCCTGGAACCGGCGCTGCTGATCGCCGACGAACCTACCAGCGCCCTCGACGTCTCGGTACAGGCCGATGTGCTCGCCTTGTTCGCGACCCTGCAGCAAGAGTGGGGTTTCGCCGCCCTTTTCATCAGCCACGACCTCGCCGTCGTCGAACGGGTGGCCACCACCGTGGCCGTCCTGCGCGCCGGTGAACTCGTCGAAACCGGACCCGCGACCGGCGTACTCACCCGGCCGCGCCACGACTACACCCGGCGCCTGGTCGCCGCCGTGCCGGTTCCCGACCCCGCGGTCCAGCGCAGCCGGCGACCGGCGCCCATCGGATAGCAGAGCGCGGTCCGCTCGCCCTCCGCGGCGAGGCGGGGTGATACCGCCTCGCCGGTGCGCCCGCGTTATCCGCTGAGTGCGGGCACCGGGTCCGGGCGGTCGATACTGCGTCCGACGGCGTGGAGATGGCCCACCGACTGGGCGTAGGAGGTGAACAGGCCCGTCTCGCAGTAGGGCACACCGATACTCGCGCAGTAATCGGCGACGATCGGCTGGGCCCGGCGCAGATTCGCGCGTGGCATGGACGGGAACAGGTGGTGCTCGATCTGGTAGTTGAGACCGCCGAACGCCGTATCGATGATCGGCCCGCCGCGGACATTGCGTGAGGTGAGGACCTGGCGGCGCAGATAGTCGGTGTTGTCGCCGGCCGGGAGGACTTCCATACCCTTGTGGTTGGGCGCGAATGTGCTGCCCATGTACAGCCCGAACAGGCCCTGATGGACGACGATGAAAACGAGGGCCTGCAGCGGCGGCAGCACCACGAAGACGAGCGCGAGATAGCCGGCGGCGTGCGCGAGCAGCGTCCCAGCTTCCAGCCGCCGCCGCGGGATGGATCGTTGTACGAGTGCCCGGACCCCCGCGAAGTGCAGGCTCCAGCCTTCCAGGAGCAGCAGCGGGAAGAACAGCCAGCCCTGATAGCGGAAGATCAGCCGCCGTACGCCGCGCCCGGCGCGGGCCCGCAGGGTCGAATGCGCCAGGACGCCCATGATGTCGGGGTCGGCATCCTCGGTGTTGGGGTGGGCGTGGTGCCGGTTGTGGTTACTCGTCCACCAGCCGATACTCACCCCGATCGCCAGATTCCCGAAGAGCAGCCCCAGCAGGTAGTCGGTATTGCGCCGGCCGGAGATCTGCCGGTGTCCGGCGTCGTGGCCGAGGAAGGCGAATTGGGCGAAGACCGCGGCCAGGAAGGCGGCGGTCGCGAGCTGCCACCACGACTCGCCGATCAGCACGAAGGCGGTCCAGCCGGCGGCCAGCGCCAGCAGCACCGTCGATGCCTTCCACACGTAGTACCGGGGTCGCCGGTCCAGTAGTCCCGCGTCCCGCACCCGCCGCAACAACACGGAGTAGTCGGTGGTGCGGGCGGTCCGCACGGGTTGCGCTTTCTCGATCCGGTCGGCGGGAAGGTCGTATTCGGCGGCGTTTGCCGTCATGTGGTAACCGATCTCTGCACAGGTTTTGTTCGCCGGTGGATCATCTGTGACCGCCGCCGGCCGACCGTCCCGGTCGACTGATGCGCTCAGCCTACCTGCGCCGTCCGTGCGCCCGTGCCCCTGTTCCGCAAACGCGGCCCCATTCGGGCGAGGTCGGTGCGGGCCGCGGAGCATCCCGCCGGTGACGAGGTGGTTCCCGGGGATACCGGCGGGTTCGTTTTCCGGTGGAGTGGGTATATGCGAGGCACCCACGGTGCCCTGAACAGGAACGAGGCGAGCGATGCGCTACCGAACTCTGGTCCTGGCGACCTTGATCGCCGCCGCCTGTTCCGGCACGGTGCCGGCGGCCGCGCAACCGATACCGCTGCCCGGCCACCCCGCCGCGGCGGCCGACAGCGTGCCCGACCGGAGCGCCGTCTCGGTCCGCGGCCCGAACGGCCTGCGCTGGGGTACGGCCAACGAGTCCGAAACCCGCAGCGCGCTGTCGATGGCCAAGCTCTACCTCGCCGACTACGCCCTGCGCCACGGGGACGGTTCGGCCGCGGACCGCGCGCACGCCGAACGGATGATCAGCGTCTCCGACGATGCCGCCGCCGACACCGTCGCCGCCAAGTATCCGCAGGCCATCGATGCGATCGCGGCGGAGTACGGGCTGGAACAGACCACGGCCGGCGGCGGCTGGAACGTTTCGACCACCAGCACGGCGGATGTCGCCGATTTCCTCGCCGCGAAACAGTCCCGCGACCCCGGTTCGCCCATCCTCGGCTGGATGGCGACGGCCCCGCCCACGGCCGCCGACGGCACCCGGCAGAACTGGGGCACCGCCCGGATTCCGGGCGTGCAGGGCAGTAAATGGGGCTGGTCGGATGTGCCGCCGCCGGAGGTCGCGTCCGCGTCGTTCGGGCCGGGGTTCACCGTCGCCGCCCATACCCGCGGCAGCCCGGACGACCAGACCGCCGACGTCGCACAAGCCCTGGCGGAGGCGTTCGGCCGGATGGCCGGCGGCCGATTGGGAGCGGGGCGGCCGTAGCGTCGGTCGTTCTGCCCGTGCTCGCGAGTCCCTCCGTCCCCGGGCGATCGCGTGATATTCGCCCGTGGCAACCGCCGTGCTCACGCGTTGTGCCGAATTCCTTCGCTGGCATGGAAAGTCGACTCTTCCGGACTGACCAGGCCCAGCAGTGTCAGCGGTCGGGCGGTGACGGCGTTGGTCAGGTAGGTCAGAGTGATCGCCCAGCGGTTGAGCCCGCGCGGTACCGCGTAGGTGTGATACGCGCGGGTGACCGCTTTGGCCGGCAGACCCGACAGGCGCAGACCCAGCGGATTGGCCACGGCGAAACGGGGACCCAGATCCACCACCAAACCCATATCGCGATGTTTGTACGGGGCCGGCGAGCCGATGCCCAGGCTCGCGGCCACATTGCGGGCCAGCGTCTTGCCCTGCCGGGTGGCGTGCTGAGCGGTGGGCGGGGTGATCTTGCCGGGCTGGGTGAGGTCCGGTACCGCGGCCGCGTCACCACCGGCGAAGACCTCGGGATGGCCCGGGACCCGCAGCTCGGCGTCGACCTTCAGCCGCCCGCGTTCCATCGGAAGATCGAGGGTGCCGAGTACGGGCGCCCCGGTCACACCGGTGACCCAGGCGACGGTATGGGTCGGCACCGTCGTCCCGTCGGTGAGTACGACGTGATCGGCGGACAGCTCCTGCAGCGATATGCCGAGGCGGATATCGATGCCGCGGCCGCGCAGGACGGACAGCACCTGGTCGCTCAGCTTCTCGCCGACCTCCGGCATCACGCGGTCGGCCGTATCCAGGAGCAGGAACCGGATCTCCGACGGATCGAAACCGCGGCGGGCGGCGTAACTGTCGGCGAGCGCCCGCAGCTGCGCGACCAGTTCGGTGCCGGCGTACGACGCGCCCACCACGACGACGGTCCGCCGTGCCTGCCGGAGCTCCGGATCCTCCTCGTGATCGGCGAGCTCGAGCTGCCGGAGCAGCTGTTCCCGCAGATACAGCGCCTCGGCGACGGTTTTCAGGCCGCGGCCGTGTTCGGGGAGACCGGGTACGTCGAACAACCGCGTGACCGACCCGGGGGTCAGCACCAGGCGATCCCAGGACAACTCGCGGGGCCCGTGGTGGTCGCTGGTCACGGTGACGGTTTTGTTGTCGAGGTCGATCGATTCGGCGGTCGCGACGACCAGCCGGACGCGGGGCAGTGCGTCGGTCAGCGATACGGCGACGAATCGGGGGTCGATGAGCCCGCCCGCGACATCCGGCAGCAGCGGGGTGTACAGCATGTAGTCGGTCGGTGTGACGAGCACGACCTCGGTGTCGTCGCCCGCCGCCGCCAGGATGCGGCAGAGTTTGCGGGCGCAGGCGAATCCGGCGAATCCGCTGCCCACGATCACGACCCGCCGCGGCCCGGTGTCGCGGTCGGCCCTGTTCTCGGTGTCCGGCACGTCCACCGCCTCCTTCGTCTCGGTTACCGGAGGCGATTCCCGGAAGCCGGGATCCGAAACGGAAAGGACCCGAATCCGGGGAAGCCCGGCGTCAGCGGTAGAGGCCGAGCAGGCTGCGCGCCGCGGCGTCGACGATATCGTCGGCGGTGACCTGCAGGGCGCCGTCCAGCCACGCGGTGACCAGTTCGGCCATCCCGCCGATGAAGAGCAGGCCCGCGGTCTCGTCGGCGGTCTCGCTGCGGCCGGGCGTGCCGAGAAATTCCCGGGCCTCCAGCGCCGACTGGTGGGCCAAATGCCGCAGCAGCTGAGTGCGGCGCTGCCGCAGTTCCGGGACGGCCACGGACTGCACGATGGCCACCCGGCCCTTGCGCGGGTCGTCGAGCAGCAGTTGCACGAACGCGCGGACCGATGCCCGCACCCGGGCCTCCGGATCCGTCCCGGCCTCGTCGGCGGCCCGCCGGCTGATGTCCTCGATCTCGGCCGCGATCCCGTCCATCACCGCTGCGAGCGCCGCGTCGAGCCCGGTGAAGCTCTCGTAGAAATACCGCTCGGTGAGTCCGGCCTCGGCGCAGATCGCGGTCATCGTGGTCCGGATTTCCGGGTCGGCCCAGACGGTGAGCGCCGCTTCGAGCAGCCTGGCCCGGCGTTCGGCGGCACGATCGGCCGCACTGACACCCCGGTAGACCCCCGATTGCACGGCCACGGTCCCAGCATGCCACAGCGGATTCGCACCAAAGGTTGACAGGACGTCCTTCCTGAATCAGGCTGGACGTGACAAAAGCCACACGATACGAGGTGAGCCATGACGGCCGAGGCCCTGGGACCAAGCGAGGAAACGGCGGTGCGGGAGGCCGCGACCCCGCGCCCGATCCCGGTCCAGCATCGCGACGACCGGGGCCTGCCCCTGATCGGCCAGGTCTTCGAATACGCGAAGGACCCGGTGGCGCTGTGCCGGGGTCGCTGGGAGCGATACGGCCCGGTGGCGCCGTTCCGGGCCCTGGGCAAACATGCGGTGATGCTGCTCGGTGCCGATGCCTGCGGTGAGGCGTTCCAGAACAAGGACAAGGCGCTGGCCAACGGCCCGGCCTGGTCCGAGCTCGTCGGTCCGTTCTTCACCCGCGGCCTCATGCTCATCGATTTCGAGGAACACCACGGGCACCGGCGGATCATGCAACAGGCGTTCACCCGGCCGCGGCTCGAGGCCTACACCCGGCGGCTACATCCCGCCATCGAACAGGGTGTGGCCGGCTGGGAACCGGGTAAGGAGTTCCCGTCCTACTGGAAGCTCAAGCAGCTCACCCTCGATATTGCGGCCGACCTGTTCATGGGCGGTGCCCAGGACACCAGCCAGGCCGAGATGGACCGGATCAACAAGGCGTTCATCGCCTGTGTCCAGGCCGCCGCCGGGATCGTGCGCGCCAATGTGCCGTTCACCCGGTGGGGGCGGGCCTATCGCGGGCGCAAGGTGCTCGAGGATTTCCTGCGCCACTATCTGCCCGCCAAACGCGCCGAGCAGACCGATGACATCTTCTCGGTGCTCTGCCATGTGGAAACCGAGGACGGCGAACGGTTCTCCGACGACGACGTGGTGAACCATATGATCTTCCTGATGATGGCGGCGCACGACACCTCCACCATCACCACCTCGACCATCCTGCAATATCTCGGGCAGGACCCGCAGTGGCAGCAGCGGTGCCGCGAGGAGTCGCTGGCGCTGGGGCCCGAACCGTCGATGGCGGAACTGGAGGGCCTGGAATCCCTCGACCTGGTGATGCGCGAGGCGCTGCGGCTGCGGGCCCCGGTGCCGGTGCTGGTGCGGTACGCGGTGAAGGACACCGTGATCCAGGGCGTGCGCATTCCGGCCGGTACCGATGTGATCGTGGGCGTCCAGTTCACCCACCTCATGGAGGACTACTGGACCGACCCGATGACCTTCGATCCCGACCGCTTCGGCCCCGGCCGCCGCGAGGACAAATCGCACCGGTTCGCGTGGGAGCCGTTCGGCGGCGGTGTGCACAAATGCATCGGCCTGTATTTCGGTGGCCTCGAGGTGAAGGCGATCATGCACCGGCTGCTGCGCGACTACCACTGGACCCTCGACCCGGCCTATGTGCCGCCGATGGACTACCACTCGCTGCCGTTCCCCAAGGACGGCCTGCCGATCACCTTGCTGGAGAACTGAGCGGCAGCCGGGCTCTCCGGCCCGGCCGGTCCGCTGTCAGGGGGTGTCCGGCGCTCCGAGCAGGCTCGCGGCCAGCTGTTCCCGGGTCGCGGCGTCCAGGCCCGCCGCCTCCGCCCATGCCGGGATGCCGCCGTATTCGGCGGTCATATGGTCGAGAAACCCTTGCATGGTCGACGCTTTCGCGGTGAACACCCAGGCGGGTATGCCCGCGACGTCCACCCCGCGGGTGAGTACCGAGCGCGTGCGCCCGGCGCGTTCGCGCAGGCGTTCGGCGTTGGCGGCGGATACGGCGTAGTCGGCGACGATCTCGTCGGCGCGGACGCCGATGACGCCGAGCAGCAGCGCGATCACCACCCCGGTCCGGTCCTTGCCCGCCGCGCAGTGCACGAGGGCCGGCAGGGTGGCGGATCCGGCGAGCAGTTCGAGCACTTCGACGATCGCGGCGGAGCTGTGCTCGAGGTAGCCCAGATAGTGCGCGAGCATGGTGTCCTCGGCGGACACCTGCGCCAGGTCGAGCCGGAGCCGGCTGCCGCCGGTGACATGGATGTGCCGGTACACCGGGACGCCGTCCGGGGCGGCACCGCGCCCGTCCACCCGGATCTCGTCGGCGGCACGCAGGTCGACGATCGTCGCGAGGCCGCAGCGGCCGAGCAGGAACGACACATCGTCCTCGCCGAGGTCGTGCAGGCTGTCGGAGCGGATGACGCGCAGCGGCCGCACCACCCGCCCGTCGTCGGTGTGCAGCCCGCCGAGGTCGCGGGCGTTGACCGCGCCCTGTAACGGCAGCGCTCGGGTGCAGGTCGGTATTTCACTGGCGGTCATGCGACTCCTCGGATATCCGATACGACGAATGTATCGCCCGCGCCGTCCCGCTGTCGCGGGCCCGGAGAGTTCATCGGCAGGTCACGGATAAGGCGACCGGGATGCGGTCGAGGTTCATCCCGGGTTACTCGCGACGGCTAGCGTGGCGGCGACGCGGAAGAAGGAGCAGGCGCCATGGAGTTCCGACACCTGGTCTCGTTCATCGCCCTCGCCGAGGAGCTGCATTTCGGCCGCGCTGCGCAGCGTCTGCATCTCACCCAGCCCGGTCTCAGTGCTCAGTTGCAGAAGCTGGAGAAATCGCTGGGCGTGCAGTTGGTGGCACGTAATTCGCACGAGGTGAAGCTGACCCCGGCGGGGCGGGAATTCGAGAGCCAGGCCCGGATCGTGGTGGACCGGTTGGAGCGGGCCGCGCAGGCCGCCAGGGCGGCCGCCGAGGGACGCAGCGGAACCCTCGATATCGGTTACAACCTGCCCGCCAGCCGGCATGTTCTGCCCGCGGCACTGGCCGCGATGACCGACCGGCATCCCGATATCGTGGTGTCGCTCTGGGAGAAGCGGACCGGGCCCCAGCTGGCCGGTTTGGCCGACGGCTCGCTCGATATCGCCATGGTCTACGGGCATCCCGGTACGACCGGCTACCGCTACCGGCGGCTGCTGCATCGCATCCCGCTGGTGGCGGTGGTCGGGCGGAGTCATCGGTGGGCCGATCGTCCGGGCGTCCCGTTCGCCGAACTGGATGGGCAGGACTGTGTGCTGTTCGCCCGGGAACAATGCCCGGCCATGTACGACGCCGTCTTCCACGCCGCCGCGCAAGCCCGGATCGCGCTGACGGTCACCCACGCGGCGGACGACCCGGGTGCCACGGCCCATCTGGTATCGGTGCGTCCGCTCGTCGGGTTCGCGTCGCTGCCCCGGGCGGTATCCATGGGCATGGGAAAACCCGATATCGGGCCGGTCGCGGTGAAACTGTTCGATCCGGTCCCGACACTGGATCTGTACGCGGTGTGGCGTGCCGGCGAAACCAACCCTGCCGTATCGCTTTTCCTGGATTGCATGGAATCCGCCGGTCCGGCGCACAGCGAGCTCGACCGCGCGATACCGGTATGACCGGGCCCGGCCGGTCACTTCAGCCCCGACCGGACGAACGCGTCGGCGATATGGCGCTGCAGCACCAGATACATCAGGAGTACGGGCAGGCAGGCCAGCCCCGCCAGCGCCATCATCGGGCCCCACTGATCGCCCTCGGTGCCCATGAAACTGCGCAGACCCAGCTGCAGCACGCTGTTGGACTGCCGTAACACCACGGCGGGCCAGAAGTACTCGTTCCACGCGTTGATGAACAGCAGGATGCCCAGTGCCGCCAGCGCCGGCCGCAGGTTCGGCACCACCACCGTCCACAGGATCGACCAGGACGACCGGCCGTCGATTTTCGCCGCCGCCACCAGCTCTTTCGGGAAGCTCGCCAGATGCTGGCGCAGCAGCAGCACCGCCAGCGCCGAGCACAGTGTCGGCAGGACGACGCCGATCAGGGTGTTGATCAGGCCCAGACGGGTGAGCAGCACATAGTTCGGCAGCATGGTCACCTGGAACGGCACCAGCCAGGTCCCGACGAACGCCAGATACAGCACCTTCCGGAACGGGAAGGTGTACATCGCGAACGCGTAGGACGCCAGTAGGGCGATGAGCAACTGCGCCGCCGCCGAGAGAAGCGCGACGAAGAAGGTGTTCCCGATCAGTCCGGCGATATCCACCTTCGTGGCGGCGTCGGTGTAGTTGGCGATAGAGACCGGCCACGGCAGTGGGGACAGCGAGGTGACGTCCTCGGGCCGCCGCAGCGAGGTCGCGAACAGCCAGTAGATGGGGAACACGGCCGCGAGGGCGACCATCGCGAGCAACAGATGCGCCGCCGCCCCGCGCAGCCGGTCGGTCACCGCCCCGTGGTAACGGTCAATCATCATGGAAGGCAACCTTTTCCGAGAGCCACACCAGAACACCCGCGAGCACGCCGAAACCGGTGAACAGCACGACGCCGGCTGCGGCACCGAGTCCGGCGTCGAAGCTGTGGAACGCGTAGTCCCAGAGCAGGTAGTAGATATTGGTGGTCGAACGTGACGGTCCGCCCTGGGTCATGGAATCGATCAGCGGGAACGTCAGGACAGGGCTCAGCAGCACCGTGGTCAGGACGAGGAACATGAGGGTCGGCGAGAGCAGCGGCAGGGTGATCCACCGCCCGACCTGCCCGGGACTCGCCCCGTCGACCCGCGCCGCCTCCGCGTAGTCACCGTTGATACCGGCCAGCCCGGCCCACATCACCAGCACCGCGAAGCCGAGCAGTTGCCAGCCGGTGATCCCGATGATCACCGCGTGCGCGGTCTCCGCGTCGTAGACCCAGTTGTGGCCGGTATCGAACACTCGGCCCACGACACCGCCGCCGGGATGCAGCAGCCACCGCCACACCGCCGCCGCGGCGACCGGTGCCACCAGGAACGGCGCGAAGATACACGCGTGGTAGAGCGTGCGGGCGCGCCCGGAGACGCGGGTGCTCGCGACGGCGATCAGCAGCGGCAGCACGACGGTGAACGGAAGCATCCCCAGGATCAGCACGCCGGTGCGGCCCAGCGAATCCCAGAACACCGGCAGGTCCAGCAGCCGCTCGTAGTTACCGGTGCCGACCGGGGTCATCGGCGAGGACGGCAGCATATTCCAGGAATAGGCCGACAGCTCGAACGCCTGGACCAGCGGCCGGTAGACCCAGATCACGAGCAGCACCAGGGCGGGCAGGAGATACAGATACGGGGCCGCACTCCGCACGAGCCGGCGGAGCCGGGCGGTACGGGGTGCGGGGGGCGCGGTAACCGGTGCGGAAGTTGTGCGCGCCGGTGCTTCGACGACGAACACGATGTCACCCGGTTTCGGCCGACAGCGCGGCCAGCTGATCGAGCACATCCCGCTCGCTGCGGTCGTAGACGGCGGCGGCCGGGGTGGCCTCGACGGCGGTGGCCACCAGGGCCGAGCCGAGCAGATCGACCCGGCTGAACCCGAAGCCGGCGAAACCGCGGTGCCGGCCGGCCGGGGCGAGGGGATCGATCCGGTACGACAGGGCCGGGCCGATCCAGACGGGGATTCCCGCCAGGGCGGCGGCGCCGGTGAGATGGTTGTGCCCGCACACGATCAGCCGGACATCGGTACCCCGTAGCACCCGCGCGAGTTCCTCCGGCGCCTGCAGCCGCAGGTACTCGGTGGTGGCGACAGGTGACGGAATCGGTGGATGGTGCAGGGCCAGCAGGGTGCCGTGCGGGGCAGGTTCCCGCAGCCGGTCGGCCAGCCAGTCGAGCTGGGCCGGGGCCAGGCGGCCGTCGTGCCGGCCGGGTGTGGTGCTGTCCAGGGCGATGATGCGCAGCCCGGAGACATCGACGACATCGTCGTGGGTGTGGTCCGGGTCGGTCACGGCCGTGTCGCTGCCGAGCAGTTCGGTGCCGAACGCGCCGCGGTCGTCGTGATTGCCCATCACATACACCGTCTGCGCGCCCAGTTCGGCGGCCGCCGGTTCGACCGCGTCCCGCAACCGGCGGTAGGCATCGGCGGATCCGTTGTCGGTCAGGTCGCCGGACAGAACGATTCCGTCGATCCGGCGGCCCGAGTCGAGCAGTTGCCGCAGGACCGCGGTGAGGTTGGCGTAGGTGTCGACGGTGCCGTGGACGTGTTCACCCGCGGGCCGGATATGGGTGTCGGTGAGCTGGACGATGGTCAGCTGGTTCATGAATCCCCCTGTCCGGCGCGAAATGCCGGGTCGGTCGGTGGTCATACCGCGGGCATCAGTTCGGTCGCCTCGTCGCGGGCGGCGGTGAGGGTGGCCTGCGGGTCCTTGCCCTGGAAGACGACCGCCTCGACGGCGTCCATCATGCCGTCGCGAATCTGGAGATAGTTGTTGCCCGGCATGGATATCCACGGCTCCATCGTGGCCAGCTGGGCGACGTTCGGTTCGAGCAGCGGATTACGCCGCGACCACTCGAGCAGCCCGTCCGGATCCTGCATCAGTCCCGTCCGCAGCGGCAGATAGCCGATACCGGTGGAGATGGTGGTGTAGGCGCTCTCGCTGGTGAGGAACTCGATCAGCTGCCACCCGGCGCGCTGCTTCGCTGGATCACTGGACAGGATATGCAGTCCCGCACCGGAATTCGTCGGCACGGGAGGCTTGCCCGCGAAAGCGGGCATCGGCGCCGCCCGCAGATCCCAGGTGCCCTGGGCACCCGCGACGAAGGTGCCCTGGACGGCGCTGGACTCCAAGATCATGCCGATCTCGCCGCGTGCGAACGCTTCGTAGCCCTGTTTCTGGTTCAGTTTCGGCATACTGCCGGCGTGCACGAGCTCCTGGCCCATCCGGGCCACCTCGACCGCCGGGGCGTCCGCGAACGTCAGCGTGGTGCGGTCGTCGGAGATCACCCGGCCGCCGTCGGAGCGGACCAGGCTCTGGAAGCACCAGTCCTTGGCGGTTTTGGTGAAACAGTCGATGTACACCCCGCCGCGCCCGGTTTTCGCGGTGATCGCGGCGGCCGCATCCGCGACCTCGGTCCAGGTGGCGGGCGGCGCGGCGGGGTCCAGGCCGGCGGTGGTGAACAGCGAAGCGTTGTAGTACAGCACCGGCGTGGAGAATACGAACGGCACACCGTAGGTGTGGCCGCCCCAGTCGGAGAGGGTGCGAGCACGCGGCGCGTAGGGGTGGCGCGCCCCGTCGAAGTTGGCGTCCACCGCCTGGCGTCCCACCAGGGTGTCCAGCGGTTTCGCGCCCAGCTGGTGGATCGTGAAATCGAGATCGCCGAATCCGAGCTGCGCCACGTCCGGCGGTGTCCCGGCGACGATCTGGTTCTGAATACTGGAAATGGTGTCGGTGGCCGGGTTGGGGCTGTTGCCCTGCGGTTTCTGCGCGACCACATCGATATTCGGGTATTTCTTCTCGAAATCGGCGATCAGCGTGTTGAACGTATCGGTCCACGCGCCCGCGAGCCCGTAGTTGTAGGACTCGAAAGCTATCGAAACCCGCTGATCGGGGGCGAGTTCGGGAATCGGTGCCGAATCGGCGGCCGGATCGGTGGCGGTACTGCCGAGTCCGCCGCACGCCGTGGCGGCGAAGGCGACGGCGAGCACCATGGCCAGTAATGGCGCGGCGCGTTTCACAGATGTCTCCTCATCAGATGTGGGTTGCCGGTCAGGCCGGGACCGTGGCTGTGCGGACAGCCGCGCCGGCCGTGGTGGACGGCGGCTCCTGCCAGGTGAGGCGGAGCCCGGTGCCGGGGTCGAACAGGTGCACGTCCGCGGGCCGCACCCGGACCCCGGCCGTTTCGCCGGTCGTCACTCCCGCGGGTCGTGGGGCGCGGACCGCGATCCGGTGCGCGCCCGCCGCGAGATGGACCAGTTCCTCGCTGCCGAGGTTCTCGATCATCGCGACGTGGCCCCGGATATCCGGATCGGCCGATACCAGCCGTAGCCGCTCCGGCCGGATACCGGCGACGACCGGCAGCTCGGCACCGAACCCTGCGGCCCGTATCGGCAATTCGATATCGATACCGCCGGCGACCAGATGCAGGGCGGCTCCCCGCGCGGTGACCTCGGCCGGGAACAGGTTCATCGGCGGCGAGCCGAGGAAACCGGCGACGAACACCGAACGCGGCCGGTCGTACAGTTCGGCCGGTGTCCCGACCTGCTGAACGCGGCCCGCGTCGAGCAACACGATCCGGTCGGCCATGGTCATGGCCTCCACCTGGTCGTGGGTGACGTAGAGGAAGGTCGCGCCCAGGGTCCGGTGCAGCGAAATAAGCTCGGCACGGGTAGCGCTGCGCAATGTCGCGTCGAGGTTCGACAGCGGCTCGTCCATCAGGAACGCACCCGGTGAGCGCACCATCGCCCGGGCCAGCGCGACCCGTTGCCGCTGCCCGCCGGAGAGCTGCGCCGGCCGGCGGTGCAGCAGGCCGGTCAGCCCGAGCGATGCCGCCACCTCGGCCACCCTGGCGGCGATCCGGGCGCGCGGGGTCCGCCGGGCCCGCAGCGGGAACCCGATATTCCCGGCGACGGTCAGGTGCGGGTAGAGCGCGTAACTCTGGAACACCATCGCCAGATCCCGCCGCTGCGGCGGCTGTTCGGTGATATCGGTGTCGTCGAGCAGGATCCGGCCCGCGCCGGGCTGTTCCAGGCCCGCGAGCATCCGCAGCAGGGTGGATTTACCGCAACCGCTCGGACCGAGCAGCACCAGGAATTCGCCGTCGGCGATATCGAGGTTCACATCGTCTACCGCGGAGGTGTCGCCGAACCGCTTCGACACACCCGTCAGCCGTACCCGCGCCATACTGCTACCCCCGCCGGTCGCAGTCTGCGACCCGGCCGGTCGGCACACTCCGCACTCGGGTGACGCGGCCGAGGTCCTGCCGGCCGGCCCCAGTGGTGAGACAGCAGCCGGCCGGTGCGTCCGGCACCCCCTCGCCGTTCGCCGGAACGCCGCGTCCCGAGGTGAATCGGGTGGTCGTTCCCACCCCGTGCCGCACAATGGTCATGGCCTCAGTGTGGGCGCGGCGGCCGTTCGCGGGCCGGGCGATAGGCGATGCCGATCGCCCGAATCGAGAGCGTGTTCGCGCCTGGGATCACCGGCTCCGGCCGCGAGGGCTCGGCGCCGTACACAGGCACGACGGGTCATATCCTTGACCCATTCCAGATAACGGACGAGACTTTGCGGTGTGCATATGGCCGAGGAATTCCAGCAGATGCTGCGGGGAGTTTCGCTACGCGTGACCGCTCCGCGGGTCGCGGTGCTGAGCGCGGTGCACGACAACCCGCACGCCGATACGGATTCGATCATCCGGGTCGTGCGGACCCGTCTGTCGGCGGTATCCCATCAGGCGGTGTACGACTCGTTGCGTACGCTCACCGCCGCGGGCCTGCTGCGCTGCATCCAGCCGTCCGGCTCGGTGGCGCGCTACGAGACCCGCGTCGGTGACAACCACCATCATGTCGTCTGCCGGACCTGCGGGGCGATCGCCGATGTCGACTGCGCGGTCGGCGAATCCCCGTGCCTGACCGCCTCCGACGACCGCGGTTTCACGATCGACGAAGCCGAGGTCATCTACTGGGGCCAATGCCCCGATTGCGCGAGATCCGCACATTTCCGATAGCAGCCCGCATCACTCGTCAGGAAGGAATATCGTGACCTCCGATAGCCGTCCACCCGCTCCTGAGACCGGGACCTCGAGTACCAGCGAAAGCGAGAACCCGGCGATCCCGTCGCCGACCGCCCAGACCGATCGCCGCCCGCACACCAACCGGGACTGGTGGCCGGACCAGATCGATGTCTCGATGCTGCACGCCCACTCGTCCAAGGCCAACCCGCTGGGCGAGGATTTCGACTACGCGAAAGAATTCGCGAAACTCGACGTCGAGGCACTGAAGGCCGATGTCGCGGCGGTCCTCACCGATTCGCAGGACTGGTGGCCCGCGGATTACGGCAACTACGGCGGCCTGTTCATCCGGATGAGCTGGCACGCCGCGGGCACCTACCGGATCGCCGACGGCCGCGGCGGCGGCGGGCAGGGCGCCCAGCGGTTCGCCCCGCTCAACAGCTGGCCCGACAATGCCAGCCTGGACAAGGCGCGCCGGCTGCTGTGGCCGGTCAAACAGAAATACGGCAACTCGCTTTCGTGGGCGGACCTGCTGGTGTTCGCCGGTAACGTCGCCCTCGAGTCGATGGGTTTCAAAACCTTCGGCTTCGGGTTCGGCCGCCCCGATATCTGGGAGCCCGAGGAGATCTACTGGGGTCCGGAGGACACCTGGCTCGGCGACGAACGCTACAGCGGTGACCGGGAACTGTCCGGTCCGCTCGCCAACGTCCAGATGGGCCTGATCTATGTGAACCCGGAGGGCCCCAACGGCCGCCCCGACCCGGTGGCCGCCGCCCGCGATATCCGGGAAACCTTCGGCCGCATGGCCATGAACGATGTGGAGACCGCCGCGTTGATCGTCGGCGGCCACAGCTTCGGCAAGACCCACGGCGCCGGCAACCCCGACCTGATCGGCCCCGAACCCGAGGCCGCCCCGATCGAGCAGCAGGGTCTGGGCTGGAAGAGCGCCCACGGCACCGGGGTCGGCCGCGATGCCATCACCGGCGGGCCGGAGGTGATCTGGACCGCCACTCCCACCCAGTGGAGCAACGGCTTCCTGCAGAACCTCTACGGCTATGAATGGGAGCTCACCAAGAGCCCCGCCGGGGCCTGGCAGTGGAAACCCAAGGACGGCGCGGGGGAGGGCACCATCCCGGATCCGTTCGACGGCCCGGCGCGTGCCCCCAGCATGCTCACCACCGACCTGGCCCTGCGCGAGGACCCGATCTACCGCGAGATCACCAGCCGCTGGCTGGAGCATCCCGAGGAACTCGCCGAGGCATTCGCCAAGGCCTGGTACAAGCTGCTGCACCGCGATATGGGCCCGATCAGCCGTTATCTCGGCCCCTGGGTTCCGGAACCGCAGCTGTGGCAGGATCCGGTGCCGCCCGTCGACCACGAACTGATCGACGAGGCGGATATCGCGGCCCTGAAGAGCAAGGTGCTCGAATCCGGTCTGTCGGTCGCGCAGCTGGTGAAAACGGCGTGGGCGTCGGCGGCCAGTTTCCGCAGCACCGATAAGCGCGGCGGTGCGAACGGCGCCCGGCTCCGGCTCGAACCGCAGAAGAACTGGGAGGTCAACGAGCCGGCCGAACTCGCGAAGGTCCTGCCCGTCCTGGAAGGGATCCAGCAGGATTTCAACAGCTCGGCCACCGGCGGGAAGCGGGTTTCGCTGGCCGATGTGATCGTGCTGGCCGGTTCGGCCGCGGTCGAGAAGGCGGCGAAGGACGCCGGATACGACATCACGGTGCCGTTCGCCCCGGGCCGCACGGACGCGACGCAGGAGAACACCGATGTGGAATCGTTCGCGGTGCTCGAACCGCGGGCCGACGGTTTCCGCAACTATGCGCGCAGCGGCGAGAAGGCGCAGCTGGAACGCCTGCTGGTGGACCGCGCCTACATGCTGGACCTGACCGCCCCGGAGCTCACCGTCCTGGTCGGCGGGATGCGGGCCCTGGGCGCCAACCACGGCGGCACGAAGCACGGCGTGTTCACCGACCGGCCGGGTGTGCTGACCAACGATTTCTTCGTCAACCTGCTCGATATGGGCACCGAATGGAAACCGTCGGAATCGGCGGAGAACGTCTACGAGGGCTTCGACCGGCGCACCGGGCAACCCAAGTGGACCGCCACCGCCAACGACCTGATCTTCGGATCCCATTCGCAGCTGCGCGCGGTGGCCGAAGTGTACGGCCAGCGTGATACCGGGCCGAAGTTCGTCCGCGACTTCGTGGACGCCTGGGTCAAGGTCGCGAACAACGATCGGTACGACCTGCGCTGATCGGGCCGAACCGGTGAGACACGGGACCGGCGCCTGCACCCGCGGGCGCCGGTCCCGCCATATCCTCGACTGGATCGGATGGGTAGCACCGGCGGATTCCGCCGCACCGAGCTGGGCGAGGCGAGAGGCAACCCGATATGGCCGTACATTCCGAAGCGCCGATCGTGGTCGGCGTCGACGGTTCACCGACGTCACTGGACGCCGTGCGCTGGGCGGCACGCCGCGCCGCGTTGCACCGCTGCCCGCTCCGGCTCGTCCACGCGATCGGCGCCCCGGTCACCTTCGGGCCCGAGGTCAGCGTGGTCGGCCTCGACAACCAGGCGCTGCGCGCCGACGGTGAGGCATTGCTGGCTTCGGCCGCCGAGACCGCCCGGGAAACCGCGGGCGAACTCGATATCGACACCACAGTCGCCGATCTCGGCGCCACCACCGTCCTGCTCGACCTGTCACCGGACGCGCGGATGATCGTGGCCGGCACCCGCGGTCTGGGCACCCTCGGCCGGCTGCTGCTCGGTTCGGTGAGTACCGCACTGGCCCGCCACGCCCACTGCCCGGTGGCGGTGATCCCGGATGCCGAGGAACCGGTGCGTGATCTGTCGCAGCGGCCGGTGGTCGTCGGGGTCGACGGCTCGCCGCGCAGCCAGGAAGCCGTCGATATCGCCTTCGAGGAGGCCGCCCGCGGTAGCGTCGGCCTGATCGCGGTGACCACCTGGTCGGAATTCTTCCGCTACAGCTCCCGCGAGGAGATGCAGGAACAGGCCCGCGCCATGCAGGCCGAAAGCCTGGCCGGGCGGGCGGAACGCTACCCCGATGTCCCCGTCACCCATATCGTCGCCGAGGACCGCCCCGCCCGCCGCCTACTGGCGGAATCCGAGAACGCGCAGCTGATGGTCGTGGGCAGTCACGGTCGCGGCGGTTTCACCGGGATGACACTCGGTTCGGTGGGCCAGGCGGTCCTGCACAGCACCCGCGTGCCGCTCATCATCGCCCGCTCCCGCGACTGACCGGCAGATCACGACCGGTTCGACAGCCAGTGCCGGAGACGGCCGAAGCCGGAATTCCTGCGCCGGTGTGCCCGACGGGCCTCGTCCAGCCAGCTGGGTAATGGTTCCCGCGCGGTGAGCCAGGCCGGCGGCACTCCGGACGGAGAATCGGTGCCGGTGTAGGCGGCGACGATACCGCCGGCGATCGCGCTGGTGGTGTCGATATCACCGTCGGCCGCGATACAGGTGGTGATGGCGGCGGGATAGTCCGTCATATGCGTCGCGGCCGCCCAGAGGGTGAACGGGACCGTGTTCTGGGCGGTGACGCGCGACCCGTTGCCGAGTTCGGCCACCGCCTGTTCGGCGGGCGCGCCGAGGAGCGTGCGGGCATGGGCGATCAACCGCCTCGTCTCACCGTCGCCGAGGTGGTCGAGGACGCCGGTGAGGAAATCGTGCGGCGCGGGCAGGGTTCCGGTGCGCCGGGCCCACGCGGCCTGCCCGGCGGCGAGTGCCACGGCCACTGCCCCGGCGATGCCTTCGGGATGCAGATGGGTCACTTCGGCCGACCGGACCGCCTCGGCCACAATCCTTTCCGGATCACCGGCGAAGAAGGCGCCGAGCGGGGCGACCCGCATGGCGGCGCCGTTGCCGCAGGAGCCCTGGTGGTCGTAGGCGGCCGCGGAGATCTCCCGCCACGGCGCCCCCTCGCGGATACGGCGCAGTGTGCCGACGGCGAGGAAACCGTAGTCACGGCGTGGATCGAAGCGCCGCGCGAAGGCGAGGGCCAGCCGGTCCTGATCGATCCGGCCGTGTGTGCAGAGCTCGGTGACCACGGTGCAGGCCATTTCGGTATCGTCGGTCCAGTCCCAGGGCCCGGCGGTGAGGTTGCCGACACGGAGGTCGGAAATCGACCGCCGCATCACCGGAAATTGCTGCCCCAGTGCGTCCCCCACGGACAGGCCGTCCAGTGAATCGAACATCGAGTCGATAGTCATCGGGCCCGATCGTATCCACGGCGGGGAAGCGGCGGCGCATCCGGAGTGGTCGGCCGGGCTGCGGAAGCCGAGTACCGGCCGACCGATACGCCGGTCGGTCCGGCGGCGGCGCCGGTGTGGTCCGTGGCGCTCGCTGCCACCGTGCTGTGCGCCGGCCCGACCCGGTCGATGCGGCGTGGGCTACGCGGCGGGCGGGAGTGGGTCAGGGTAGCGGTGCCGCGGTGTATCGGACGGCCGGCTTCCCGGGGCGGACCACCAGTTCGGTGCCCGGTTCCCCTGTCCGCAAAACGCTTTCGACCGCGGCCGCCACCTCGTCGGCCGCCAGCATAGGGATGCCCGCGGCGCGGAAGCGCTCGCGTCCGCCCGCGGTGAGCGGTGTGTCCACCAGGCCCGGGCATACGGCGCTCAACCGGATGCCTTCGCGGGCGAGCTTGCCGTGCAATGCGCGCACCAGGCCGATCACCGCGTGCTTGGTCATGGTGTAGATCGGATCCTGCGGGACTCCCGCGATCGCCGCATGCGAGGCGGTGACGACGATGGAGCCGCCGCCCTGCCGGCGCATGACCGGCAGGGCGGCGCGCAGACCCCACACCACCGCGTGCTGATTGATTCCGACAACCGCGTAGTAGCGGTCGAGATCCAGCGTTGCCGGGTCCTTGTCGACCGAGTTGGTACCGGCGTTGAGGACGAGCAGGTCCACCCGGTCCCCGGCCGCGGCCACCGCCGCCTGCGAGAGCGCCGGATCCGTCAGGTCCCCGACGATCGCCTCGCCGCCCAGTTCCGCGGCGACCTGCCGGACGACCGGATTGCGGTCCACCAGGATGCACCGGACGCCGTCGGCCGCCAATCGCCGCGCGGTGTGCTCGCCGATACCACCCGCCGCCCCGGTGATCACTGCGGTTTCTGCCATCTCGAACTCCTTCAGCGCGACCTCTCCGAAACAGAGAATATGCTTTCCGAAACACAGAATGCAATTCTGACGCTACTGGAGCCGGGTCGCTGACCTGTTCCGCCTGGTGAGGCTGATCCACGGCAAACCCGCGCTGGTCCGTCCGGCGGGGATACTCAGCGCCGGTTGCTGAGTGAGGTTGAACTGATAGGTCTACGGAGGCCGGTCCGGCCGGTCGGACGAACCGGCCGGGAGCACTCGGCCGGCAGCGGCGGAGCGCACTTTCCGGACGGTGCGCTCCGCCGCTGCGGTCGCCGAGTGGCGGGCCAACGTTGATCGCTGTGGCCGTTTGCCCTATGGATTATCTGCGGCCGTGGCACGAGCGTTGACCGGTGACAGCGGTCCGGGCCTCACCGGTACCCGCGCGATTCTCATACCGCGCAGGGCGCGGCGCCTGCGGCGGTACCGGGGGCCAGACCCGGGCGGGTCTCCGGGAACGGGTCCCAGCGTCCCGCGGCGCAGACGTAGTTCCAGCGTGGACCGTGGGCGACCAGTGCGGCCACCGCGTCCAGTAGCCGGTCGATATCTTCCTGCGTGGTACCCAGGCCGATACTGGCGCGCACTGCCGCGTCGATGCCCAGCCGGGCGAGCAGGGGATGCGCGCAGAATCGGCCGTCCCGGACGCCGATCCCGAATTCCGCGGACAGATACGCCGCGACCTGTCCCGGCTCGAAACCGTCCACGGTGAAGGCGACGATCCCCACGCTGTCGACTTCGCCGAGGCTTGCGGCCGTATCGGCTTCACCGCCGGCGACCGAGCCGGAGTTGCCGGCGTCGGGTTTCCAGATCCGCAGGCACTCGACACCCCGGGTCGCGGCGAGGCCGGTGCGGAGCCGGTGCGTCAGGGAACGCTCGTGCGCCTCGGCCTCCGGGCCGAGTTCGGTAAGGACCTCACAGGCCCTGGCCAGGGCCGCAGCACCCAGCACATTCGGCGATCCCGCTTCGTGCCGCTGCGGTGCGGGCGCCCACTCCGTGCTGTCGACAGTGACCTCCCGCACCGCGCCACCACCGGAGAGGTAGGGCGCCGCGGCATCCAGCCAGTCCCGGCGCCCGGCCAGCACGCCGGCGCCGAACGGGGCATACAGTTTGTGCCCGGAAAGCACCAGATAGTCGATACCGGTGGCGCGCAGGTCGATTCGCCGGTGCGGAGCCAGCTGTGCCGCGTCCACCAGGATCCGTGCGCCGCACTGGTGCGCCAGTTCGGCCAGACGGTCGAGGGGCAGCACTTCGCCCGTCACATTGGAAGCCCCGGTGACCGCCAGCAGCGCCGCGGGTTTCGCGCACAGCTCGGCCGCGAGCCGCTGCAGTGTCTCGGCGACGGTATCGGCCGCGCGCACCACCCGGCGCCCCCGGTGTTCCCACGCCAGCAGGTTCGCGTGATGTTCGATATCGAGTACCACGGTATCGCCGGGAACGCAGCCGGCCAGCAGATTCAGCGCGTCGGTGGTGTTGCGGGTGAACACCACCACTTGGTCGTCGGCGCAACCCAGGAATCGGCCCACCGTTTCCCGCGCCGCCTCGTAGCACTGTGTGGAGATCCGGGAGGCATACCCGGCCCCGCGGTGCACGCTGGCGTAGTAGGGCAACAGCTCGGCGACCCGGTCGCTGACCGGCGCCAGCGCGGGTGCACTGGCGGCGTAGTCGAAATTGGCGTAGGTCCGGGTTCCCCCTTGTACCAGGGGAACTCGCAAATCGGCACCGGAAACTCGGGCGAGGGTACCGGTCCGGTCGAGTACAGCGGTCATCACGCAATCCCATCGGCTCTGGGACTCCGGTGAGGAATGGTAGACGGAGTCCGCGCTTGCCGCGCCTGGTCGAGCGGCGGCCAGGTCGTCACCCGGGGCACCCCACCGCGGAGGAGGGTTGCCGGCCAGCAAGCCGGGGCTTGACGCTGGCACTCATGACCTGCAGCGAGAGTTTCAGATGCGCCCGCGAATGTCAACCCGTGTGGTCGGGCCCGGAGCGCTTACCGGCGTCGCAGATTGCGAGCAGCAATTCGCGTATTGCTCCCGAATCGGCGCCGCAGGCGGGCAGTGAGCGCCACTGTGCGGGCAGGGGATCCGGTACTCGCGTACTGCTCGGCTTCGCCGTCCGCGGTGCGTCTGCAGAGCCACTACCTGCGGAAATAGTTGAGTATCATGCGCGTGATATTGGTGAGGAAGGTATCGCGGGGGATATCGGGCTGGTCGAGGATGTAGCGGACGGTCAAGTGTTCGACGGTGCGCACCAGCATCCAGGCGGCGGTCGGGATATCCGTATCGTCGTGCAGGCGGTAGCCGCGCAGGGTGAGTGCGGCGCGGGTGAGGTCGGCGATCTGGTCCTCGAAGCTGACCACCGTATGCTCGACACTGAGCCGGGGTGTCTGCTCGACCACCGCGCGCAGCAGTTCGGGCTGATTACCGAGGGCGTCGAGCAGTGCTGAGATCGACTGGCGCAGAGCCACTTCCGGAGGTTCCGGCATATTCTCCAGGACCTGTGCGCGGACCCGGTCGGAGACCTCGCTGTTGTAGCGGTCGATGGCGGCGCCGAGCACCGCGTCCTTGTTGGGGAAGTACTGATACAGCGATCCCGGGCTGATTCCGGCGGCCCGGGCTATCCGGTTGGTCGAGGCGCCCTCGTAGCCGTGCGCGATGAGCACGGCCTGGCCGGCATCGATGATGCGCTCCACCATCTCCTTCGAGCGTTGCTGGCGCGGGGTCCGGCGGAGGCCGGCGCGAGGTACGGGCGGCATCTCAGAATGCGAATTGAACGCGAGCAATTATTCGTGTCAGCATTCGCTCATGCTGCCACAGGAGCCCACCACGAGCCCGCCGGGCGGGGAATCAGACCATGCCCACGAGGGGAACCGGCACCGGTTCGACTACTACTTCCGCACCGGGATGCCGCTGCGACCCCCACCGCCGCGGATCGCCCCGTCCGGTCTGTGGTTCGAAACCCGGAAACGGATGCTCGCGCCCTGGATCGATGTGCGGCGGGTACCGGTGGACACCCCGCAGGCCCGGATGATGGCCGATCACCTCTGGCAGGGTGACGAATTGATGGACGGTGTGGTCACCGCCTTCGCCCGGGTGGGTACGGCCGCCGGCCGGAAAATGCTCGATCAGGCGCTCGCGCACGGTATCGATACCGTCGACGACCCGCCCGCCGAACTCGTCGCCCTCTTCGATCACCTCGACAACCCGCCTGCGTGGTTCGACTCGCAGCGCTGGGAACAGGGCCGCCGGCTGTGGCTGAACGCCTCGATGTCGGGGAAGACGGCCATGCTGATGCAGGATTTCATGGGCACCTTCGTCGGCGCCGAGGTCGCGTCGGCCACCGGTGCGACGGGCCGCTACACCAACAACCCCTACCGGCGGAACCTGGAGACCGCGAACTGGTTCCGCAGTATGACCGTGGCCGGCGCACTGGACCGGTGGTCGCCGACCTTCCAGGACACGGTGCGGGTGCGGCTCATGCACGCACAGGTGCGGTCGGGGTTGAAGAAGGCCTGGGGTCCGGAGCATTTCGCGCGGCACGGCAACCCGATCTCCAATTCGACCACGATGGGCGCGGCGGTGACCTTCGGGCTGACACCGCTGTGTTTCGACCATGTGCACGGCCGGCGCGTCACCACCGGGCAGTTGGACGATGTCATGCACTACTGGGCGGGTATCGCGCACGTATTCGGGGTGGCCCCGGAACTGGTCCCCGCGACCGCGCTGGAAGGGATGCGCTTGGTCGACTATATGGTCGCCACCGCCGGAACGGCACCGGAATGGACGGCCCGGATGGCGGGCGCGGCAACCCGGGGTTTCGCAGGCGACGGTGCGCCGGCCCGGGCGAAGGTCGCGGCGGCGGCACCGGTGGCGGGCATGATGGCCTACTACAGCAGCGATGTCCTGGTCCGGGAACTTCTCGCGGAGACCCCGCTGCGGAATGTGCGGTTGCAGCCGTGGAAATCGGCGACCGGCCTGGCTTCCGCGGTAGAGGTCCGGGCGCGGGCACTGGGCGACAGGCTTCCCGGCGCGCAGGAGAGGCTGGCCCGTAAGGCGCGCCGCGACGATCCGATGTGGCGCTGGCAGTCGCGGATCGCGAAAGCAGCCGCGGCTCGCGCAGGAATCCGCGATACCCCCTACAACCACCACGACGGCTCCGCGGACGGGCAGCTGCGTCGTTCCCGGCGGTGAGGAGAAGGCGCCGCCGCCCCCGCCCCGAACCGGCGCGGGTGGTGATCGTCGAATTACGCCGATCGGGTGTCGAACTCGTGGTGCCGCCCGCGCTGACCGTACTCGAAGCATTGGAGCGCAACGGGTTCGACGTGCCCTCGATGTGCCGCGCGGGCCTGTGCGGCGCCTGCGAACAGCGACCACTGACAATCGAAACCGTACCGGGGACGCGCCCGCAGCGGGCGGCCGGTGATCCGATCCGCCTGTGTGTGACAACCGCCGGAACCGTCACCCGGTTGGTCCTCGACCTGTAATCCTCTCGTCCGCGCCACTCGCCGGACCGGTGCCGAACGGTTCCGGTGACGCCGTTGGGGAAAATCACCAATCCGGACTCGGTGTGTTCACCCGGCTGTACCGCTGAGTTAGGTTGGTGCGCGCGGACCCGAATCCGATTCGGCTTCCGAATTCCGGTATCGGCCGGAAACCCTCTCCCACACCGAAACCGGGAGACTTCCGGAGCCTTTTCCAGCGTCGGCAGGAGCGGTAGTGAGCACCGAAGACCCGAACCATCCAACGATCGCCGTCGTCGGCAGTGGATTCAGCGGAATAGGCTTGGCGATAAGCCTTGTACGCGCCGGATTCACCGGAGTGACCGTTTACGAACGGGCCGATGATATCGGGGGAGTGTGGCGGGACAACACCTACCCGGGTGCGGCCTGCGATGCACCGTCGCACCTCTATTCGTATTCCTTCGCGCCGAATCCAGGGTGGTCGCGCCGGTTCGCCCCACAGCCGGAAATTCTGGAGTATCTGCGCCGCTGCGCCGACGACCATGGAATCCGCGGACATATCCGCACCGGCACCGAGGTGGTCGCGGCGGTATTCGACGAACATCGATACCGCTGGGAACTCGAACTCTCCTCGGGCGAAACCGCCTACGCCGACGTACTGGTGACGGCCTGCGGACAGTTGAGCGGGCCCTCCTATCCGCGGTTGCCCGGCCTCGCCGATTTCACCGGTGCGGCCTTCCATTCCGCGCGCTGGGATCACACATTCGATCCCGCCGGCCGCGATATCGCGGTGATCGGCAACGGCGCCAGCGCAATCCAATTCGTCCCGCACCTGGTGGAAACCGCGCGCACGGTCACCGTGTTCCAGCGGCAAGCGCATTGGATCAGCCCCAAACCCGATGGCGAATACGGCCGGTTCCGGCGCCGGGCCAACCGATGGCTGCCGGTACTGCAGAAGATCCCGCGGCTGGCGATTTTCTGCTGGTTCGAGGGCATTCTCAACCCGATGCTGGTGTCGCGGCGCGGACGCCGGATACTGGCCGCGCCGATCAGGTTGTGGTGCCGGTGGAATCTGCGCCGGATCAGCGATCCCGGGCTGCGGCGCGCGTTGCTGCCCGACTACGAACTGGGCTGTAACCGCATTCTCACCTCGAACGAATACTACGAGGCGCTCGACCGGCAGACGGCACAGGTGGTGACGGACTCGATCCGGGAGGTCCGGCCCACCGGGATCGTCACCGAGGACGGCCGGCATTTCGATGTGGACGCCATCATCTACGCGACCGGTTTCCGGTCCCACGATTTCATGGCACCGATGCGCGTCACCGGTCCGGCCGGGCAGGATCTCGACACCATGTGGACAACCGGGCCGCGCGCCTATCTCGGTCTCACGGTGCCCGGTTTCCCCAATTTCTTCATGATGTACGGACCCAATACGAATGTCGGATCCGGGTCGATCGTCCATATGCTGGAAAGCCAGATGAAATATATTGTCGCTGCTGTCGGAGAAATACAGCGGGTGCGGTATCTGGATTTGCGGCCGGAGGTGCTCGAGGAATTCGACAGCGAAACCCGGCAGCGGCTGGCGGGCACAGTCTGGAACACCGGTGGCTGTCACAGCTGGTATGTCGCGGATACCGCCGCGGGCCCGCTGAATACGAACAACTGGCCGGGTTCGATGCTCGGGTACCGGCGCAGAACCCGCCGCTTCGATATCGAGAACTACCGCACGGTACCGCGCCCCGCCGCCGCCACGCGCGATGGAACGGTCTGAGTGCAGCCCGCAGCGGGCAGCGTCGGGCGCCCGCCGCGGGCGGGCAGCGAAACCGGCACCGGCAGCACCCTCGGGAGAAGGCACCCCTGCGCCATCGCCGGCCGGGGGCATCTCCTCGCTGCGCTGGTCGAGGTGGCGGCCTACGACAGCATGGTGGCGCACTACTAGGCGGAACGGGCCGCACGCCTATCCGATCCGGTTGTGCGGATCCACCGGCCGAACCGCACACGATTGCGGCTGCGCTGAGCAGGGCTGTGGGCGCTGTGCCGGTAGGCCGGTAAGGACGCGTCGGCTGGAGAGCGCTGCTGGTTTCCGGGACAGATGCCCGGTGACGGAGATCGGCGACACGGTCGAATTCGCGGCGCGATCCGCAGCAGGTGATCGCCCTGCCGGGACGGATACATCGCCGACGAAGCGGGCCGGCGTCGCGAGAGGCTCAGGGTGAACGGGTACAGACTGTTCGCGCGGTGGTGTAATCCGGTGGAATGCGCTGCGGTGACCACGGCGGGGGATGCGCAGCGGTCGAATCGCAGCGCGGTCGCGGTGGAGCCGGGCGGGTGCAGCGGGCACGGCAAAGCCCCTACTGCCGGGTGGTGTGCCCGGGAGTAGGGGCTTCGGTGGGCGGGTGCCGGGCGGCGTCCCGAAGTTCCGGCGCACCGGGGTTCACCGCGCAACCCGTGCTCGGTTCCCTTGCTGCCCGGCCGCATGCCGTCGGTGCCCGGTTGCGCCCGGGCCTAGCCCTCCGGCTGTTCCTCGGCCGGCGGTTCTTCGGCCGGGGGTTCCTCGACCGGCGGCTCGTCGACCGGATGGGTGGCACAGGCGAGAATCGCCTTACCCTTGTCCCGGGCGACCGTCTTGGCCTCGTCCACGTCGGGCAGCACCTCGACCGACGCGTCCTCGAACATGCAGGCGACCCGGCCGACCAGCGTCTCCAGCGGAGATTCGGGTGACAGGGCCGGTGTCTCGTCCGGCGGTGCCGGTTCACCCTCGGCGGGCGGCGGAGCCTCGCCTTCCGCGGGCGGTGCGGGTGCTTCGCTTTCCGCGGGCGGTGCGGGTGTTTCACCCTCGGCGGGCGGTGCGGTATCCGTACTTTCCGCCGGTGGCGCCGGCTCGGTGGTCGGAGCGGGTTGTTCCTCCGTGGGTGGCGTGGGTTCGCCCGGTGCAGTCGGCTCCTCGTTTCCGGTGGTCGGTGCCGGTTCGACCGGCGCCTCGCTGGTCGGCGTGGGCACCGGGGTGGTGACGTCCGGTGGCTGCGCCGACGCCAGCGGCGACACCAATCCGGCGGCCGCCACCGCGATGGCGAACGTGGCGAGCCTGCGGGAGGTTATCGGCATCACAAATCCTTGCTGTCGTGGAACTGGAATTTCGAGCTCGATTACCGATCGGTCTCCGCAGTGTATGTCCGCAATAATTCGGTATGTCGATTCCCGGCCTATCGACACAATTTACATATGAACGGCTGGGCCGCTGCACAATACATTCCGCTGCCGAATTTCCGGCAATTTCACAATTGAGTGGGTGCGCCCGCGGTAATCGGGGCGGCGGTGAGGAGTTCGAGGAATCGCTGCTGTTGGCGGCGGCCGCGTTCGGCGGCGTGCACGCGCCCGTCGCGAGCGAACCGCGCGGCGGCGCTGCGTGCGAGGTTGACGGGAAAACGCAGCAGCGGGTACCAGGGCGGCATATACGGCCACAATCCGAGCCGGTGCACCGCCCGGGGGCCGAGAAATGTTGTGGCGATGGACAGATGCTGGGCGCGTGCGAGCTGTCCGCGCAGCCGGGGCATATTCGGGTACGACCAGCCGAGCGGATCCCGGGCCATCGGAATCGCGAGCCGCCGGCTCGTTTCGTCGGGGTTCATGATCGCGGTGAGGCAGTGGTAGAGCACCCGCACACCGTCGCGGAACCCGGTGGGCAGCCACTGATCCTCGACGCCGATCAGCCAGCCCACGTACCGGGTGAGGTGGGCGGCGGCGTCGAGGTCGGCGCGGCGGGGGAGCATACCCATGGCCATACCGCCGACGAACGGCGCCAGCAGCGCACCCACCAGGGTCGCGGCCATATCGGTCTGGTTGATCGGCAGCCCCCATTCGCCGGTACGCCAATCGGGTTCGGCGAGCAGCTGCCGGCGGACCAGGGCGTGGATGAGCCGCACCCGCAGCGTCGAACGGTATCCGGCGCCGAACGGAGCCATGGCGTCCTCGCCTGATACGTCCATGGCCCAGCGCAGGGTGTCGGCGAAGCGGGCGGCCGGGCCTTTTTCGAGCGCGCCGGTGCGCAGCAGGGTCTTGTTGAAGCCGGAAGCCAGATAGCCGCCCAGGAAGGAGACGTCGCGGGCCAGGTAGAGGCCGTCCGCGCCGCCCATCCGGTAGACCTGCGCACCGCGCCGGAGCAGGGCGGGGTCCACCCAGGCCGGTGGTGTTTCGATGTGCCGGAAGAAGGCGGCCAACGGTGCGGGCGGGTCCGGGATCGAGGCAATTCCCGAGGCGAGCGCCTGGTCGAACAGTGGGCGGGTGGTGGCGGTGCCGGTTTCACACATCCAGGCGGCGAGTTCGTCCATGGCGGGGTCGGCGACCAGCAGTGATTCGCCCAGGGCCTGCCAGCGGCGGGTATCGGGCCTGCGGATCCCCAGCAGGAGTGCGAACGGCCGGAGGCCGGGTACCGCGCGGGGCGTGCGGGGGTGGCGGGTGGGAACGATCTGGTTCATGGAATCGGTCCTTAGAAATCCTGCTGTGTCCTTGTACCGAAGTGAAACGAACATATGAATGCCGTTACATGGTGTCAATGTGTTTGTAAGGTAACACCGGGCAAACCGTAATCGGGCCAGGCCGGCGTGGCTCCAGACAGAGCATCCGTGCGGGCAGTGGCGGTGCGCGTGCGCCGGGTCGGGCGGCCTGCCCGACCGCCCGTTGTGGTAGAGCACAACCGAAATGTTCTGTGCCGCGCGATTCTCCGAGGGGTTCGTATCGACTGCGCAACGGTGTACCCGGGAGCGGTGGATTGTATCGGCTATTGGTACGGCGCGATTGGTAGATTGAAAATCATGGTGAGGCAGGGTGACGCGGTCGACGAGAAGATCATGGATGCTGCGCTGGTGCGGTTGCTGCAGGTCGGTATCCGCCGGGCGAGCCTCGACGATATCGCCCGGCGCTCCGGGCTCAACCGCGTCACCATCTATCGCCGGTTCTCCGGTAAGGACAATCTCATCGAAGCCGTCATCATGCGCGAAATCGAGCGTATGCTCGCCGAGGTCGGCCGGATCGGTAGCGAGGGCAGCGATGTCGACGAGCAGATCGCCCGGACCGCACTGTATGTCCTACGACAGGCCCGCACCCATCCACTGCTGACCCAGCTCATCGAGGTCTCTCCGGAAGAGGCGATCGAGTTCTACACCGTGCGCGGCGAAGAGATGGTGAGTTCGGCGATCGGCTATATCGTGGCGATGCTGGAGCGTGGGCAGGCCGACGGCACGATCGACGAATACGATCCGCGGCCGGTGGCCGAACTACTGGCCCGGCTGGCGCATTCGCTGCTGCTCACCCCGCTCGGCGGTGTCGATTTCCGGGACGAGGGCCAGGCCGCGGCCTTCGTCCGGACGGCCGTGGTGCCCCTGGTCCGGCACGGTGCGGCCGCCGGGGCGGGGGCGGCACGCGAAACGCCGGCGTCCGGGCGGTCGGGGACACGCTGATCCGCCGTACGGACAAGGGCGGCTCGCTCGGCGCCGTTCAGTGGTGCGGCGGGCGCAGGACGGCGTGTGCGCGAATGAACAGTCTGCGGTCCAGGCAGCGTCCGTCGAGTTCGACCACGGCCGCGCAGCGTTCGTCGACCGCGATCACCCGGCCCGAGATCTCCACCGGATGGACGGCGCGGCCGGGCATCCCGCTGTAGTGGGTGAATTCGGCCTCGTAGCGCGATACCGCGGCGGGGTCGCCCAGGCAGGAGGAGAGGTACCCGGCGGTCAGGGCGAGCCGCATCATGCCCGGCGGTGGGCCGCTGCGCGCGTGCGGATCCGGCGCCGTGCGGGTAGGCGTGCAGAGCGCGGCATACCTTTCCGGATCGGCACTGCGCATCGGGAAGGTGCGCCGCGGTAACGGCAGTCCCGGCCGGAACATGGTGTGGTCGTGCGATTTCACGGGCTCCGGCACTGCTGTCGCCGCGGTATCGCGGATGCCGGTAAGCAATTCCGCCGGGGGCGCCGCGCCCGGCGGAACACAGACATGGAGGGAACTGGAACCCGATTGCACGACCTGGCCCTCGTGGTCGGTGAGCACCGCCTGCGCTTCGACACTGGCGTAGTCGGCGGTGGCGCGGATCGATCGGATCCGGATATCGGTGGTGACGACGTCACCGGCCACCAGCAGACGCCGGATGTGCAGGGTCTGGCGGGTGTGCAGGAGCGCATCGGGTCCGATACCCGGCGCGAGGATCCGGACGGCGTCGTGCTGGGCCCGGACCATGGCGAGTGCCGCGAAAGTGGGCGGTGCGGCCGGCGCCGGATAACCGTAGTCGCGGGCCACCGCATCACTGTGATGGATGGGATGGTTGTTGTGCGTGATATCGGCGAAGGCCCGAATACGTTCCCGCGTCACGATATACGTGTTTCGCCCGGCGGCGGTGCCGCGGTCGCCGGACCGCGCCGCGGGATCGTGGGTGCGCGGTGGTGTACCGGGCCGGGGTGCGTTCCGGGTGGATCTCGGTAGCCGGTTGGCGATCTGCATGATGTCTCCTCGGTGTTCCGCGGGCCCGCTGCAGGGGAGGCGGGACGGCGGGCGTACAGCGCGATACCGCGGTAGGCGCTCACACGGCTGTGCCGACCGCCGGACCGGACCGGGTATTCGGGGCCGGCACCGACGGGCCCGGATACCCGCGACCTTCGTAGGCGCCGACCACCATGGCCGCCTGCAGTTTCGACAGCCCGGCTACGGTCGCCGGGTCGTACCCGGTGACCTGATGGATGCGGCGGAACCGGTAGTCCACCGTATTCGGGTGGACGTGCAGCTGCCGAGCGGTGAGCTTGCGGCTGCCGTCGCTGCGGATGTACACGAGCAGGGCGTCGATGAGGTCGGGGTGGCCCTCCAGCGAGGCCGCGATCCGGGAGAGGCTTGCGCGGGCGGGACCCGGCCGGGTGACCTGGTATTCCAGCGCGATGCGGTCGAACCGGTAGATACCGTGGGGGTAGCCGAGCCGGCGCACCACGTCCAGCATTTCGTGCACGGTATCGACCCGATCCCGGACCTGGCCGGCCGGACAGACCAGGACGGCGGCGGTCACCTGGGTGCGTAGCACGGTGCGCAGCCGGGCGGTGATCCGGGCGAGCTGGGTATCGATGTCCTCGGCCGCCCGCACGGCCAGCGTTCCGCCGTGTTCGGTGAGCAGCGACAGGGCGCTGACAGCGGTGTCGCCGGCCAGGCAGGATTCGATGCGATCGACCGGAATGCGGCGATTCGGCGCCGGTTCGACGGTGGTGATCGGCTCGAATTCGAGGGCGACCACGGCGGCGGTTTCGGTGGAGGCGCGCGGACCGGTGACCGGGAAACCGCCGTGTAGCGGGACCACGTTCCGTGCGGTGTCCCGTCCGGCGCCGTCGCAGGCGGTGGCCACGGTGGTCGTGATGAATTCGCGGACCCGGCCCAGTCGCCGGCTGTATGCGGCGAGACGGCCCGCGGGCAGCCCGGCGGTACGTAATTCCTGCACGGTGACCTCGATCGCGCCGTGCACCGCGTCGGTCACGTGTGTGGCCGTGTCCTGCTGGGCGAGGGCCGCCTCGACGGCTCGGTGGAGGTCGGCGACGAGTGTTCCGGTTCTCCCGTGCGCGCCCTGGGCCGGTTCGAGCAGGTGGAGCAGTAATGCGATCACCGGTCCGTTGACCGGATGGCGGGTGCGGGTTTCGCCCGGCCGTCGTGGTGTTCCGTTGGCTGCGATCGCTGCGCCCGGCCCCGGCGGCGGGGTGCTGCGTGCGGATCGGGCGAGTGGTGTATTCACCAGCTGAGTGGCTGCGGCATTCATGATCACATCTGCTCCGGTGTGCTGAGGCCGAATGGCCGGCGGGTTTCTCCGCGGTACCGTTGATGTAACAATGTATCAGTAGTTGGTTCATCGTGATACGGATTCGGGAATTGTGGAGCGGTATTTATCGGCCACCGACGCGGAATCTGTAGGCAATAAGTGCGGAACGCAGCAGCCAGCTGTCGTCCGGTCGCATCGGATCCAGGCCGATCAGATCGAAGGTGCGCTCGAGCCGATGACGCACGGTATTGATATGCACCCCCAGCCGCCGTGCGGTACGCCGCGGCTGAAATCCGGTTTCCAAGTGGTGTGCCAAGGTCTCCAGCAGATGCGGATGGGATTCCAGTGGTTCGAGCAGGGCGCTGAGCCGGTCGAAGGCGGGGCCGGGCCGGGTGAGGTGATAGGGCAGTGCCAGATCCGCCCACCGGTACATTCCCGGCCGGTGGTCCAGCCGGACCGCCACCTCGAGCAGTTCGTGCGCGAGTGTCGCGGCGGACGGAACCCGGTCGATATCGGCCGGCGCGACGGTCGCCAGCAGGGCGGCGTCGGCAGCATCGGCCAGGTGCGTCAGCAGCTCCTCGGCGCACCGGGTATGGCGGCCGGTGCTCGGCAGTAAGACGGTATTGCCGTCGGGGCCGAGTAATGCGGGCAGCGGATCGGGTCCGCCGAGCAGGAGTTCCGCACGTATCCGCTCGATGATCTCGGCCTCGGCGGGCGTACCGGGCTGCCGGCGCACCGGGGCCGCCCGGCACACGGTGACGGCAATGACTTCGTAACGGTCGGTATAGGCGTGCCCGGCGATCCGGGCGGCGGCCGCCGCCCGCGGCGGGAAGAGCAGTGAGCGGGCCAGTTCCTCGCTGGTAGCGCGCTTCCGGTGGCCGTAGGTGCCGTGGTCCGCATAGCGTATCGGTGCGCTCATCGCCGAATCTCCGATCGTGTGCTGGTGGCGAACCGGTGCGCGGCGGCGCGGAGCTAGCGGGCCGGTTCGCCCGACTGGGTGCGGTCGCCCGGATCGTCGCCGAGCGCCTCCGGCCCGCCGGCGGCCGGCGATTCGGTGAGGTTCACCGTGGGTGTCGTGGCGGGCTGGTTGATCAGGCCGAAGTTACCGGGATCGATTTTTTCGGCACTGAGGCCGGCCAGGGTCGCCCGGATATCTTCGGGGACAAGGGGTTCGTCGCCGAGCAGATGCCGCGTGACCAGCGAGCGCGGGTCGGCGTTGCGCAGCCGGCGGAGTTCGGCCAGTGGCGCACGGAGCTCGTCGAGTTCCGGGCCCAGCTCGCGTTTCAGGCCGGCGGTCGCGCCGGTGGCGTATTCGCGGGCCTGCCGGAGTGTCCGGGCGGTCCATCGTGCGGCCTCGGGAAGCCGCTCGGGACCGAGGATTACCAGCGCCGCCACGAGGAGGACCAGGACCTCGCCCCATCCGATACTGCTGAACACATGGCCGAGCGTATCCGGCGTGCATCTCCGAAATTACAAAGCAACGCAACTTTGTTCACTGTCACAGTGGATGTATCGGTAAAGGCCGTGCCGCGGTCGGGAAATCGGAAATTCAATATGCGAGAGCGCAATTTGGATTGCGGTCCAGGTAGGAGTTCGAACGTCGCTGGAGTTGCTCACAGAATCGCCACCACCGGTGGTCGCGGTGGTGCGGGGTGTCGTTAACTCGTGGGCGAGTTCGCCGGGGAACACAGGCTTTTCGGCGGCTCCGGCGTCGGCGAACGCCGCGCGGCGGCCGGTCTCGGCCGTCGGTTCCCGGGTGGGGACGGCGCATTCCGCATGTGCCGGACCCACCCCGATCGGCACGAATCGAGGCATTCGGTGGTCAATTACGGCTTCTTCGAAGAATGGGATCCCGCAGGCGGTGTGCTCACCACCTGGACCGCGACCCCGCAGTCGCGGGAAGCGGCGCGACGGGCGCCCGCCCACCCCACTGCGCCGTCGTATCAGCAGGAGGTCTACCTGCGGGCCGCGCACCGCGAGACCGGGAAGGGATTCCGCGCGTCCCGGCTGTGCATGATCTCCTTCGACCTGCCCGGTAAGCCCGACCACCGTGCGATGACCCGCACCGTGAACGCCTTCCTGCGCCGCCACGATACGTTCGCCGGCCGGTTCGTGCGCCGCGCCGACGGCTCCTTCGCCCGCCACCGGATCGACGTCCGCAGTATCGAATTCCAGCCGGTGCGGCACGGGGAGGTCGCCGGGAGTGCCGCGGTGCGCGCGCATGTACAGCGCGAAACCCCCGGACCGTTCGACTGGGACTGTTTCACCTTCGGCATCATCGAGCGGGCCGACGCGTTCACGGTGTACGCGGCTGTCGACCATCTGCACACCGACGGGGTCGCGCAGGCCCTCACCTTCGTGGATCTGCTGACGATCTATTCCGCGGAAAGCGGCGGCCGTGCCCCCGTGCTCCCGGCGGTGACCGGCCATATCGCCTACTGTGCCCGGGACCGGCGGGTGAACGAGGGGCTGGGCCGGGCATCGGCCGGCGTGCGCGCATGGCGCAATATCCTCTACCGGCACGGCGGTGAAATCCCGGGCTTCCCGGTGGATACCGGATCCGAGCGGGGCGGCTACACCCGGGGTGCGCAGGTGACCGCGACGCTGCTCCCGGAGGAGCGGGCGGTCGAATTCGACGAATTGTGCGCGAAACAGGGCGGCCGTTTCCTCGCGGGTATCTTCGCGGCGGCCGCCTGTGTGGAACGAGAACTCGCCGGCCGCAGCCGATACCTGGGGCTGACTCCGGTCAACACCCGGCACGAGGCCGGGGAAGCGGCCTCGGTCGGCTGGTACACCAACCTCGTCCCCGTATCGTTCCCGGTGGGGGCCGCCGACAGCTTCGCCTCGCTGGTGGGTTCCGCACAGCGGGCGATGGACCGGTCCAGGGAGTTGTCCGATATCTCGCTGCACCGGGTGCTGGAACTCGCTGCCGATGATCCGAATATCACCGCGGCCCCGGGGTGTTCCACGCCGATGCTGTCGTATCTGGATATCCGGCGGATTTCGGGTGCCGCTCTGTTCACAGCGGTCAACGGCGGGATCTACGCCAATCCGATCAGTCCGCGTGAGGTCTATATCTGGGTGAACCGGTTCGCGGACGCCACCCGGATCACGCTGCTGTTCCCCGATACCGCGGTGGCCCGCGAATCCGTTACCCGCTACCTGACCGCGTTCCGCCGTGTCGTGGACACCGTCTGCGCCACCGGGGATTACGGCCTCGCCGTGGAAGCCGTGCCGTGATCGTCCCGGTCGCCTCCGGCGCCACGGAATCCCGCGTACCCCGGCGTCCGGTCCCGGGACCGCTGGTGGCCTGTCTGTTCGCTGTGGCGGTGCAGGTGCTCGATATGACCATGCTGGCGACGGCGCTGCCGGCCGTCACCCGTGAGCTGCGGCTACCGGCGCCCCAGCAGGTGCTCGTGATCTCCGGATACAGCCTGGCCTTCGGCTGCCTTCTCCTGGCCGGGGCCCAGTTCGGTGACCGGTTCGGCCGCCGGCGCGCCTACCTGACGGGAATGGCGGGGTTCGCCGTCGCCGCGGGCTGGTGCGCCACGGCCGGCAGCGGACCGGAATTGATTGCCGGCCGGTGCGTCCAGGGGCTGTGCGCCGCGCTGGTGGCGGCACAGACCCTGGCGATTCTCACCGCGTCCTACGGGCCGCGGCGGCGGGTGACGGCGTTCACCGCGCAGAGCGCCACCGGCGCGGCCGTGGCCGTCGCAGGTCCCGTACTCGGCGGGATCCTCGTCGACGCGGACCTCGGCGGTATCGGCTGGCGTTCGGCTTTCCTGGCCGAACTGGTGCTCGCGGTGGTGGCGGTGGCGGTGGCCCTGCGGTATCTGCCGGGGCACCAGCCCACTGCCGGTGGGCGTTTCGATCCTGTCGGTGCGGGCCTGGTGGTCGCGGTCGTCGGCACACTCCTGTATCTGGCGATGCCGGTAGGCGGACCGCGCTCGGTGACCGAACTGGCGCTCGGTGCCGGGTGTGCCGCGGTGCTGCTGCCGGTGATCGTCCACCGCGGCCGCGGTCCGCAGCGCGCTCCGGCCTTCCCCGCTGGGTTGTTCACGCGGCGCGAATTCGCCCTCGGCGCCGTGGCCCTGGTCGGCTTTTCGGCGCTGTTCGCCGGAGTTCCGGTCACGGTGTCGAGTACGGTCCAGCTCGGGCTCGGGTTCAGTGCCCGGCAGGCCGGAATGCTGCTGCTACCCAGCGCACTCGGTGCCGTGGCGGGAGCGCTCACCGCGCCCATCCTGGTGCGCCGGTGGGGGCACGCGACGCTCACCGCGGGCATGCTGCTCTTCGGGCTCGCCGCGCTGACCGTCGCCGTGCTGCTCGACCCCGGTTCGGGCCGGATCGAACTCCCCGCCCTGGTGCTGCCGCTGGCGGTGGCGGGGGTGGGGCTCGGCTGGTTCGCGGCGCCGCTGACGGGCCTGCTGATGTCGGAAGCCGATCCGGCGGACCCGGGTCCGGCGTCGGGACTGGTGCCCACCCTGCAGCAATGGGGCGGTGCGCTGGGCCCGGCGGTTCTGCTGGCCCGGCCGGGACACGGATCACCTGAGCCCCTCCCTGCGCCGGCTTCCGGTCCGGCCGGATCGGGTGCGGAGCTCGATTCCCTTGCCGTAGCCCAGTCCTACCTCGCCGCACTCGACGGCGCGCTGTGGATCGTCACCGGCGTCGCGGCCGCCTTGGCCGCCGTGGTCCTGGCATTACCCGGGCGGCGGTGATGGTCTCCGCGGGACGTGCGCTACCGGCCGGGGTCACCGGCGCGGCGCGTCACCGGGATGCCGCGATATCGACGTTCGCGGTGGTTCCGGTATCGGTCCTGGCGGGTGCGGCGGGACTGTTGTGGCTGCTGCGCGCGGATCGCTACCCCCATTTCGGGGACGAACTGTATTTCCTGATGGCCGGGCGCAATCTCGCCGTGGGATACGTGGATCAGGGGCCGGTCGTCGCGCTGGTCGCCCGGGTGGCCGATCTTGCCGCGCCCGGCTCGCTGATGGCCCTGCGCGCGCCGGCCGTGCTGGCGGCGGTGGCCGCCGTGTTGCTCACTGCCGTGCTGGCCCGGGAATTCGGTGGTGGTACCTACGCCCAGGTGCTGGCGGCGCTGGCCTACGCGACCTGCCCGTTCGCGCTCTCCCAGGCCGCCGCACTGTCCACCTTCGCGCTCGAGGTCACCTGCTCGGCGCTGGTGGTGTGGTTCGTGGTGCGTTGGGCCCGGACCCGCGACCCTCGGCTCATCCCGGTGGCGCTGGCCGTGGCGGCCCTGGGCCTGCAGATCAAATGGCTCGCACTGGTGGTACCGGCCGGTCTCGCCGCCGGGATCGCGCTGGCCGGGCCCCGTGCGCTGTGGCGTCAGCGGGTGTTGTGGGTGGCGGTCCCGGTGGCCGCGCTGAGCGCGCTACCCGGTGTCGTCTGGCAGGCCCGGCACGGCTGGCCGCAGTGGGCGATGGGGGAGGTGATCCGCGCGGAGCAGACGCCGGCGACCGGCGGGCGGATCGGTCTGCCCGGACACCAGTTCGTGCAGGCCGGTGTGCTCGGAACGGTTCTCGTCGTCGCGGCGATCGTGGGATTCCTGCGCTACGACGGGCTGCGCCGGTACCGGTTCGTCGCGGTGGCGGCGGCGGTGGCGCTGCTGTTCGTCGTCGTCACCGCGACCCGGCCCTACTACACGGCGGCGCTGCTGCCGGCCGTGCTCGCGGCCGGGGCGGTGGCCCTGACGGCATGGTCCGGGCGGTGGATCCGTGGGGTCGCGGTGGGCTCCGGCGTCCTGGCCGCGGCGCTCGCGGTCGCCGCGGTGCTGGTGTTGCCGCTGGAATCGGCGGACCGGCCCAGCGATTCGGCCGCGCAGGTGTACACGCGGCTGCGGATGTCCGGGACGAGCGGCTGGCCGGTGCTGACGGCGACGGTGCTGCGGGCCTACCGCGATCTGCCGGCGAATATCCGTGACCGCACGGTGATCGTCACCGATACGTATTGGCAGGCCTCGGGGCTCGAATACCTCGCGGGCGCGCAGCTGCCGCCGGTCTACAGTCCCAATCGCGGCTACATCTCGTTCGGCCGGCCGCCCGACAGCACCGGCAGCGTTCTCTACGTCGGTTCGGCACGGGGCCGGGCCGCACTGTGCGGCCACTTCCGGACCGCGGCAACGGTGGCAGCGGCCGACGATCCGCTCGGTTTCCCCGGCATCAGCCGGTTCGTCACCGTGGCGCACTGCGCTGGACCGGTGCGGCCCTGGTCCGAAATCTGGTCGCACACAGCAACCCTGGCACTCGATATGGGTGTCGCAACAGGGCCCGATACGGACCGTTCGTCCCGAAGGAGTGACAAATGACCCGGTATGCACCGGATTCGAGACAATCCGCGCCCACCGAACCGGGCTCCACCCGCGGTGCGGTCCGGCCGGCGGGCCGAAGGCGGTGGCGTTCGGCACCCGGTATCGCATGCTGTCTGCGCACGGTCGGGCGGTGCCTCGCGGCTCTGCTCGTACCGATCGTGCTCTTCGTCGGCGCCGCGCCGGGTTCGGGGGGTCCGCAGGCGGCCGCCGGGCCGGCGGGGGAGTCCCGGATCGTCGGCATCGCGCCGGACCCCGACGGAGTTCTCGACGTGCAGGTGTACTCGGCGGCCATGGATACCGTCCTGGCGGTCAAGGTGCTGCGCGCCCGGGATACCGCCGCCGCGGCACCGGCGTTGTATCTGCTGAACGGGGCCGCCGGTGGGCACGGCGCAAGCAGCTGGCACCAGAAAACCGATATCCGGGAGTTGTTCGCCGGCGAACAGGTGAATGTCGTGATACCGCTGGGCGGTTCGGGCAGTTACTTCACCGATTGGCAGCACGACGATCCGGTACTCGGCCGGCAACAGTGGACGACATTTCTGACCCAGGAGCTGCCGCCCCTGATCGACGAGGCGTTCAACGGGACGGGCGTGAACGCGGTGGCGGGAATCTCCATGGCGGCGACCTCGGTGTTCCAGCTGGCTCTGGCCGCTCCCGGCCGCTACGTGGCCCTCGGTTCCTACAGCGGTTGTGTCCGTACCTCGGATCCGATGGGGCGGATGATGGTCCGGTCGGTCGTCGGCCGCTGGGGCGGGGACGCGACCAATATGTGGGGGCCGTGGCCGAGCCCGGCGTGGACGGCCAACGATCCCTATCTGCACGCCGAGGAGTTACGCGGTATCACCCTGTACGTCTCGACCGGGACCGGTCTGCCGGGACCGCTGGAAACCCTGCAGGGATCGGGTATCGGTGGCGATATCGGCAAACTCGTGGATCAGGCGGTGGTGGGCGGCCTGCTCGAGGCGGTCACCAACCATTGCGCGCATACGCTGCGCGATCGGCTGAACGAACTGGGAATTCCCGCTGTTTTCGACCTGCGGCCGAACGGGACGCATTCCTGGGGGTACTGGGAACACGACCTGCACCGGTCGTGGCCGCTGTTCCGGGATGCGCTGGCGCGCGGGCAGTAACGCACGTGACCGTGCCGCAGATTTCTCGTGCTCGTCGACCGTCCGAAGGACCGAATATGACTGTGATCGTTCCCGTCCGGCATCCCGAACTACCCCGCAAGCTACCGGCCATGCGCGTGCTCGCCGCGTTGCTCGGCGTCGGAGATCCGACCCCGGCGCGATGGAAGGAACTCGGCGAGGCCCTGACGATCGGTGATCCGCCGATGGATGCCGTGGTCGACTGGATGTACCGCTACGGGCTCGACGTCACCTGGCCGCTGTTCGAGCAGGCGCTGGCGCAGGGAATCGCCGAAATGCGCGGTGCGCCCGCCCCGCTGCGGGATTTCTTCGTCGAAGTGGAATCCCCGCCGGCGTGGCTGGAACGCGACCGGTTGCACCGGGGTGCGCGCGTGTACCGGTTGGGCGGGGCCGACGGGGTCTACGTCGCGCGTGATGTCTCGTTCCTCGGTGGCTACCTGGCCTCCGGATTCAACAAGACCCTGTTGCGCACCGGTGCGCTGGAGAAGGGCCCCGCCAAACGGTTCGCCGAAACGGCGCAGTGGGCATTGAACGTCACCGCGGAGAACGGATTACAGCCCGGTGGCCCGGGCTACCGGTCGACGATTCAGGTCCGCCTGATCCACGCGATGGTGCGGCGCCGGGTCGCGGCCATGCCCGACTGGCGCGGGACGGAGTGGGGGCTGCCGGTCAATCAGACGGATATGGCCGCGACGCTGGTGGGGGCATTGATCGCACCGCTGGTGGGCTCGATCCCGCTGGGCATCATCCCGCCGCGGCGGGACCTGGACGACGCCGCCCACCTGGTGCGCTATGTGGGATGGCTGATCGGTGTGCAGGACAGTTTCCTGCCCACCGATTTCCGCGGTGCCGTCCGGGTGCTCTACCACACCCTGTCCGCCATCACCGATCCGGACGAGACGACACCGCAGTTGGCGATACCGATGGCCGACGACCCGCTGAACTGGCACTATCGGAACTTCCCGGCACTACGCGGGCGGATCGCCCGCGCCCAGCACCTCTCCATCGCCGGCGCCCTGCTGGGCCCCAAGGCGATGCGCCGGCTCGGCATTCCGGCGTATATGCCGCCGTGGTACCCGCTGCTGCGACTACCGGTGAACCTGGTTCGGTCGGTGCTGATCCGATTACCCGGTGGCGCGGACCGGGCCGCCGCGCGCGGCCGCCGGGCCCAGGAAGCGTTCCAGTGGACGCTCACCGGATCGAATTCGGTGGTGATCGGCGAATCGGTCCGGGGGTTCGGGTGACGGGCCGGCATCGCCGGCGGCAGCGGCGGGCGGTACCCCGGCTCTCGGTGGTGACACTCGGCAGTCTGCTGCCCACCGGAGTCTTTGCCGTGGCGAACCCATCCGATGAAGTGACCGCTGTGCCGGAGGACGATCTCGCGCGCGGGGTGAAGGGCGTGGACGAGAATCCGGTCGCCGTGCCGCGCATCTCCTCTCCTGCCTTCGTACCGTTGAAAGAAGCGAAACCGGCCCCGCCGCCACCACCACCGCCGCCTGTGGTGGCGGTTTCGGTGCCGGTGGCCGGGGATATCCCGGCGGTGGCGGTGGCCGCGTATCAGCACAGTGCCGAGGTACTCGGCGCGGAGAGTCCTGCCTGCGGCCTGCCGTGGACCCTGCTCGCCGGAATCGGCCGCATCGAATCGGGTCATGCCTTCGGTGCGCCGGCCGACGACGCCGGAAATCCGGTGGAACCGATCTACGGTCCGGTATTGGACGGGACCCTGGACGGAAACGAAATCATCACCGATACCGACGACGGCGTACTCGACGGTACGACGACCCACGATCGTGCGGTGGGCCCGATGCAATTCATCCCGGAAACCTGGCAGTACTACGCCTCGGACGGCAACGGCGACGGCGTCACGGATCCGCAGAATATTTTCGACGCCGCCCTGGCCGCGGGCCGATATCTCTGCGACGGTGGCACCGAGCTCGCGCACCGAGAGCAGCGTGAACGGGCGATCCTGCGCTACAACAATTCCGTGGCCTACGTGGTCTCGGTCCTGGCTGCGGAACAGGCTTACCGCGAAGGCTCGGGTGGGACCGCGGTGAGCTGATCGGTTCCTGCCGCCGGCGGAACCGAATAGTTTCGGTTCGGGGGATCGAAAGTGCAGAAAGCGATTCGGCCGCACTATATACGGTCACAAACAATTCGGGATCGGAAAATATCCGCGATACGATTTCGTTGTCTTATCGGATAGCCGCGCGAAAGGTTGAGTGATTTATGCGTGCTATGGCAAAAGTGGGTGCAGCCGGAGCGATTTTCGGTGGCCTGGTATTCGGTGCGGTACCGGCGCAGGCGGCTCCGGGTATTGCACTCGGGCCCGCGGCGCCCGTCGCGGAGCCGGCGGTGGTCGCCGATCCGTTGTCGTCGCTGAGTGCCACGGGATCCGGTGCGGTCAGCGCCGGTTCTTCGGTGCTGTCCTGCATCGCGTCGACCATTTCGGCCGGTCCGTGGTGCCTGCCGGGGTAGCATTCGCGCGGGTTCCGGTTCGGTTCGGGCCCAGTAATTCGGGCCGGTGACAACCGCTTTCACACCGCGGCGGCGGTCCGGGAGTGATCCCGGGCCGCCGCCGCTTTCGTTGTTGTGAACGTGCCAGGGCGGTTCGGGAATCCGATAGGCGATTCTCCGATGACGTACCGAAAGCACCTGTGGTGCAGTGCCGTACGGTACCGTCTGTGCCGGGCACCGTAACGCGCGGCGGGTGCCTTTTCTCGCTCGGCGGTTTCGAAATAATGGAACAGGCACCGATCGGGGCCGCCGAGCGAGATTCCGCCGCCACTCCGATTGATCCAGCTTCTCGGTTGTCGCGTCGCCGTATATCCGACCCGGTTCGCACCGGGACCGTCGCCGGTGGGTGGCGGTCCTGATATTTATATTCCATGCTCTCCGTGTGGATTTGGGTAACCCCTTGGTAGGCGGTAGCGGAAATAGGTGTCGCTGTCTGTGACATCACATCAAGAGCGAAACTTCCGTTGACCCCATGTATCAAATCTGGATACGTTGTTGCCCACCTGATCGGAAGCCTGATGCCAAAAAGGACGTGATCCAATGGCCGAATCCGAAGTCTCCCGCCGTAGTTTCGTGAAAGGTGCTGCGGCCGGTTCGATCGCCGCGGCCGCCGCCGCAGCCGCCGGCAGCGGGCTGGTGGGCATCACCAATGCCCAGGCTGCTCCCGCCCAGAAGAAAGTTGCCGTTCTGGGCGGCGGTATCGCCGGTCTGACCGCCGCGCACGAACTCGTCGAGCGCGGGTTCGAAGTCACCGTGTACGAACGACGTGCGTGGGGTGGTAAAGCCCGCAGTATCGATACACCGCTGCCGGTGGCCGGCGGCCGCAAACCACTGCCGGGCGAGCACGGCTTCCGATTCTTCCCCGGCTATTACCAGGCCATCCCCGATACGATGAGCCGAATCCCCTTCGAGGGCAACGCACGCGGGGTGCAGGACAATCTCGTCGAGGCGCTCACCGCGACGGGTGCGCAGTCAGCGCCCGACATCACCATTCCGTTCGCGCTGGATTTCGACGCGATCGGGCTGGCGGCGAACCCGGAGAAGATCCTCCGGACACTGCTCGGCGGCATGATCTGGCTGCCGAAGCTGCCGATCCCCGATCTCGTCGTGCTGCTCCGGTCGCTGCTCGTCTTCTTCACCAGTAGTGACGAGCGCCGGCTCGGCCAGTGGGAGCACACCTCCTTCAAGGACTTCGTCCTGATGGACGGCTCGAACCCCACCTACAACCTGCTCATCTCCACCGTCACTCGCGCCCTGGTGGCGGCCAAGGAGGAGAAGGCCAGCGCCCGGACGATCTGCAACCAGGCCGAGGGATTCCTGGCCGCCATCCTGCACCGCACCGACGGCCGGTTCCCGGACCAGGTCCTGAACGGGCCGACCAACGAGCGGTGGTTCAACCCGTGGCTGGCCTATCTGCAGAGCCAGGGTGTCAAGTTCGAGCTGGGTACGGAAATCACATCGCTGGAAGTCGCCGACGGGAAGATCAGGGCGGCGAAGGCGACCACCGCATCCGGTGACACCGATATCGAGTCCGACTGGTTCGTGCTCGCCTTCGCCCCGGAGCAGGTGCCGCAGTACCTGAGCCCGGAGATCCTGGAGCTGGATCCGGATCTGGAGCGGATCAAGAAGCTCGAGGTGGACTGGATGAACGGTATCCAGTTCTACCTGAATACCGATCACCGGTTCTTCCGGGGCCACGTCGGCTGGATCGACTCGCCCTGGCGCCTCACCGGTATCCAGCAGGGCCAGTTCTGGACCACGAATTTCGCCGACACCTACGGCGACGGCAATGCCAAAGACTGCCTGTCGCTGTGCATCTCGGACTGGGAGGTGCCCGGCCACGTCGTGCGCAAGCCCGCCATGGAATGCAGCCCGGAGGAAATCGCCGAGGAGGTCTGGCATCAGGTCACGAAGGCGGCCCAGGGCGAGCCGCTGGTCCCCGATCTCACGGACCGGCAGCTGCACTCGTGGTTCCTCGATCCGGGATACCGGTACGACCCGGCCGCGGGCAAGGGGACCAACGAGGACTACTTGATGATCAACACCAAGAGCTCCTGGGAAAATCGTCCCACCGGACCCACCAAGATTCCGAACCTGTTCCTGGCCGGCGACTATCTGCAGACCGAGGTCGACCTCGCGACGATGGAAGGTGCCTGCGAGGGCGGACGGCACGCGGCGAACGCCATCCTCGACGCGGCCGGCTCGGATGCGGAGAAGGCAGTAATTCTGCCGCACCCGACCCTGAAGGAGTTCGAAGGGGCCCGGAGGCTCGACGCCAAGCGGTACGCGGCCGGTCTGCCCAACCTGCTGGATTTCAAGCGGTAATCCGTTCCATTTCGGTTCGGATCCGGCCGGCCCTGGTCCCCTTGCCGGGCGGCCGGATCACCCTTCGACAACGACTGGAGGTAGCCATGGGTTCGTTGAGTCCCACACACTGGCTGATAGTTGTCCTGGTATTCGCCTTGTTCTTCGGCGCCAAACGGTTGCCGGACGCCGCCCGCAGCCTGGGCCGTTCGATGCGGATATTCAAGACCGAAGTACAAGAGATGCACGAACCGGCGAAAACCGATTCGACCGATCCGGGCACCGCGACGGTGCGGCAGCTGCCCGCGCCCGAGAAACCCGGACAGGTATCGGAGGCGAAACCCGTACTTCGGGATTCCGTGCGCGCCTGACGCTTCCGGAGACAGGCCGGGCGGGGGTGTTACCGGAATCGGATCCGGTGACACCCCCGCTGGTGCGCGTGGGGCCCTTATCGAGACAGCACGATCCGAGGCGAGGTTATGGGAATTTTGGCGGGTATCCGTCGCGGCCGGCGGCGGACCGATCCGGACGGCACCATGCCGCTGGTCGAGCACCTGCGCGAACTGCGCAGCCGGCTGCTGACATCGCTGGCGGTCATCGCCGTCACCACCGTGCTCGGCTTCTACTGGTACGGGCATACGGTGTTCGGGCTGCCGAGCCTCGGCGAGATGGTGCGCGGACCGTACTGCTCACTGCCGCCGCATGTGCGTGCGGCCATCACCCCCGACGGGAGTTGCCGGCTGCTCGCGACCGGCCCGTTCGAACAGTTCGTGCTGCGGCTGAAGGTCGGGCTCACCGCGGGGGTCGTGCTGGCGGCGCCGGTATGGCTGTACCAGCTGTGGGCGTTCATCACGCCCGCGCTGCGGACCGCGGAGCGCAGATATACCGTGGGTTTCGTCGTTGTGGGCAGCGCACTGTTCGCCTGCGGCGCGGTGCTGGCGTACGTGGTGGTGGCGCACGCCCTGGGGTTCCTGCTCGCCATCGGTGACAATGCGCAGATCACGGCATTGAGCGGTGCCGAATACTTCGGGTTCGTGATCCAGCTGCTGGTGATCTTCGGGGTGAGTTTCGAAACCCCGCTGCTCATCGTCGGACTGAACCTGATCGGGGTGCTGGACTATCAGCGCCTGGCCGCGTGGCGCCGCGGAATCATCTTCGGGCTCTTCGTTTTCGCGGCCGTGGTCACGCCGCAGGACCCGCTGTCGATGTTGGTGCTCGCAGGATCCCTCACGGTCCTGTTCGAACTGGCCGTCCAGTTCACCCGATTCAACGACAAACGCCGGGCCCGGCGCGCCGCAGCCCTCCCCGATGACGAGGCCGCCCCGATACCCGGCCCGGAGCCGGTGTAGTCGCGGAGGACGAGGGCTACCCGGTACCCGGCCGGAGCCGGTGTAGTCGCCGAGGGCGAATCGGCCCCGGTCGTTCGGCCTGTGAACCGATATCACCGCCGGGTTCGGTCCGGCGACGGTACCCGGCCCGCGAGCCGGTGTGGCCTCCGAGGGCGAGCGCACGTCGGTGCGTGGCCCGGGAGGGGCGTTGTCACCCCCGGGGGTGCGGCCTGTCCCGGCTTCTGACCGGCGGCGACCGGTGGGCGCACGCGGTGACACGGGCGGGACGTGGCTCCGCCCGGGGGATTTATTCGGCCTCCGCGTACCCCCGGACGACCAGTGCGGAGCGCAGATACCACAGCCCCGGTGCTTCATTGGCGTCCAGGCCGGTGAGTTCGCCGATGCGTTTGAGCCGGTAATCCACTGTGTTGGGGTGAATATGCAGGGTGCGGGCGGTCCGCTGCCGATTGAGGTTGTTGGCGATATGGGTGCGCAGCGTGCGGGTCAGCTCCGGGTGTCCGTCGAGGGGGTCCAGGAGCGATCCGAGCTGGTCGCGTCCCGGTCCGGGCCGGGTGAGCTGATATTCGAGGGCGAGATCGTCGAACCGGTAGACCCCGGCCGGGAGGTGCAGCCGACGGACCACATCCATGACCTCCCAGACCTGTTCGGCCGCCTGCGGGATATCGGCCGGCGCCGCCTCCGCGACCACAGCCGACACCGGCGCGCCCACCGCCGGGGCCATCAGGTCGGTGAGGGTGTCCACGACCCGGCCGGTGCCGGCGGGCAGGAGGACGGTGGTGCCGTGCGCGGTCCGGTGCGCCAGCGCGCCCGGGTCGATCAGGCCGGCGATATCCGTTCCCGGTCGGTCCGACCCGGGTCCGTGGTGTTCGCCGACCGCCGCGGAAACCGCGATATCCACGGCCAGAACGTGATACGAGTCGGCCACCACGATCCCGGCAGCCCGCGCAGCCATGGCCGCGCTGCGTCCCGACAGCAGTGTGGCAGCCAGCGCCTCGGCCGTGCCGCCGAGTTGCGCGGCCTCGGGGCTGTGCCGGTCGGCGGCGAGCGTGCTCGATGTGGTGCGGGAGGGAAATACCGTGTCCTGAAAAGCCATTCGCGATCACCTGGGTTCCGGGCTGTCTTCCCGCACCGGGTCTGCGGCGGGTGGCCGGGTCGCGCACGCGCAGGCGGCGCGCGGCGGCGCGCCGGATCCGGCCGAGGGGTGCACGGCGCGGCCGCATTCGTAATCGTGGGCGACGAGCGCGGACTGCAGGCACCACAGCCCGGTTTGCTGCACCGGGTCGCATCCGGTGAGTTCCTGGATCCGCCGCAACCGGTAGTCGACGGTATTGCGGTGCAATTCGAGGATGTGCGCGGTGACCTGTCGGCGCAGCCGGTTGCGGATATAGAGCAACAGGGTGTCCAGGAGCTCGGGATGGTCGTAGAGCGGCGCGACCCGTTCGGCCAGCCGGGCCCGGGCGGGTCCCGGACGGGTGAGCTGGTATTCGAGGGCCAGATCACGGAACCGGTAGAGACCGGGGTCGTACTGCAACCGCTGGGCGAGATCGAGGAGTTCGTGGGCGGTATCGGCGGCGCCGGTGATTCCCGTGCGCTGCGCCGTGACCGCTGTCGCGAGGACCGGGACCTCGGCTGCCGCGGCGAGCTCGGCGACCAGGTCGGCGGGGTCGGCGGCGGATTCGGCGGGTACGAGCAGTGTGCCGCCGTGTACGCCGAGTGCGGGCAGGATCGACGGGTCGCGGAGCAGGACCGGGCGCATCCGGTGCAGAGCGCCGGGTGCCTCCGGATCCGGCGGTGCCGCATCGGATGCGGCGCAGCGGCGTCCGGTGGACTGATCGAACGCGAGGGCGAGAACCGTGTATGTGGTGCCGATCCGGGCACCGGGCGGTAATGCCTCGGTGCGGCCGTCGGCCACGGCGGCGGCGAGTGACCGCAGAGCCGGTACGGGACTGTCCGATCCGGTGGACAGCGGCCGGGTGAGCCCGGTGGAGACCGCGCGAGCCACGGCTTCGTGGGCGTGTACGAACCGGCGGAGGGCGGGCAGCAGTTCCCCGGCCGAATCTGCGGGCGCACCGGCGAGGACAGCGGCGAAGGATTCGTCGACCGCAGTGCGCACGACACGGTGGAACGCCTCGGCGGTGCCGCCGCGCCGGACCCAGTCGGCGGCCGATTCGTGCAGCCGGGCGAGTTCGGGAACCGCCGGTGCGGGCTCCCGGTCCGCGGTGTCGCCGGTGAGGATCCGGGTGCACGCCTGGAGGACCGAGGCCCGGCAATCCGGGAGGTCCGGGTGATTCGCCCGCCCACCCGGTGCCCGGGCCTCCCCGGGCGCGCCCGGCCGCGGGTCGCGGTCGCCGGGGCGGCGAACGTCGGCGCTGACGGTCATATCGGCTCCATTCCGCTGGCCGGCCGCGTCGGGACAGCGGCCGGATGGATCGGCCCCCGGACCGGCTGGGGTGCGGTAACGGTGGCGGATCGGGACGCGCATGGCGTAGGTATCGAGCAGGGCGCCAACGAGGGGTGGGTTGGCTTACTGGTCGTCTACAATAGCCGGAATGTAACAATGCATCAATATCGGGTTCGTCGTTTTCGGACACGGGTCATTACAAGCCTTTGACCCGATGAAACAGGGGATGTATTTTCGATACATGTTGCGCGCGTACGACGAAATCGACGAAAGGATCCTGGACGCGGCCCTGCAGCGCATCCTGCAGGTGGGAATCCGGCGGAGCAGCCTGGATGACATCGCGCGCCGCTCCGGAGTCAACCGGGTCACCATCTACCGGCGCTTCGCCGGCAAGGACAACCTCGTCGACGCCGTACTCGCCCGCGAGATCCAGCGGGTACTGGCCGAAGCCACGGCGATCGCCACCACCACGCCGGGGGTCGAGGCGCAGATCGAGGAAACGGTTCTCTACATCCTGCGGCTCACCCGTACCCATCCGCTGGTCACGCAGTTGATCGAGGTGGCGCCGGAGGAGGCGCTGAGTTTCTACACCGTCCGCGGTGAAGAGCTCGTAGCGGCGGGCATCAAATTCATCGTGAGCATTCTCGACGCCGCGCAGGAGCGCGGGGAGATCGACCGGTACGGCACCCGGCCGGTGGCCGAACTCGTCGCCCGGTTCGCGCATTCACTGATGCTGACGCCCACGGCCGGAGCGGATTTCGCCGACGCCGAATCGGCCCGCGCCTTCGTGCGTGCGGCGATTCTCCCGCTGATGCAACACGGCCTGGGCCCGTCGGCGTGGCCCGCGCCGCGCCGCCGGGCACGGTCGAAATCGCCGCGAACCGAATGAGGTCGTGGCGCCCGGAGCCGCGGCGGCGCGTCCGGGCGCCACGCGGTCAGAACTTGTAGACGTACTCGGCGGCATTCGCCAGCATGCACCAGTTACCGAAATCGTGCTGGTAGGTGACGGGGCGGCTGTCCCATAAACCGATCACCAGCAGCGAAACCGGTTCGTAGACCATCGGGCAGGCTCCGTGCTCAGCGGTGAGCTTCGCGAAATCCCCACCCGCCTCGGTCAATTCGGCGCAGGCGTCCACCGGCTCCGGATGGGTACCGCCCTGTGTGGGCGCGCACAGCAGAGTGGTGGTGCGGAACTCGGGTTTGCCGGATCGGGCGACCGCGGCCAGCGTCAGCACCGAGACCCGGGAATCCGCCGAATCGGGTGCGGGAGTCGTGCGGGTGGTGTCCGGTGCCGTGCTCGGCGGTGCCTGCGTGCCGGTCGTCGGCTCGATGGTCGTCGTGGATTCCTGGGCCTGGGCGGGTGCGAGGGCGAACCATGTGCCGCAGACGAGTACCGCCGCGGCGGCGAGGCGACCGAGTTCCATCATTGTCCGAGCCTTCCTCGAATATCGGCCGCAACGATATTTCCCACCATTCGGCGCGGCCGGTCCGGTTACCGGAACCAGTGTGAATTATGCGCCGGAAAGTGGGATATGTGAATTGTCCACAGGGCGCTCGAAAGGGTTTTGCGCGGTAATTCCGCGGATGCTCCGGGCCGGCAGCGGGGGCGCACTGCCGGACCCGGAGTTGCCGGCTCCGAGCCGGACCGGGCGCGTGGAATGGGCCGCGCCCGGTCCGGCTCGGAGCCGGAGCTCACTGTCCCGCGAGGCGGGACACCGATCAGGATCCCATGCCGCCGGACAGGCTCGAGACCAGGTCGGTCATGATGTCCAGACTGGTTTCGAGGACTCCGGTTCCGGCATCGATGATGCCCGACCCGGTGCTGGGCAGCAGGCCGGAATCGGTGACCCCGGGCGCGGTGCCGGAGTTACCGGGTGTCGGGGCGGCCTGGGCGGGCGCCGCCGCCAATGCCAGCGTGCCGGCAATAGCGGCGGAAGCGAGAATTCCGGAAAATGCGCGCATGATTGTTTCTTTCTGGTCGGAAACTTCTTGCGCCGCCAGGCTATCCCGGGATTTTCGGCCCTCGGCGGAATTGGTGGCGATACACGACAATTGCGCATATCCATTCGTGCGGTGATACGGCAGGGCCGTGGAGGCGCCGCAATACGAACTACGGGCCGGCCGGGATCAACTGCGGTTCATCAGTTTTCGCATGACCCGGGCGGCGCCGGCGACGAGACGGTCGCGCGGGAAGCCGCTGCGTTTCTGGGCGTCGGCGTAGTTGCCGCCCGCCACCCGGACCGGGCCGTCGGCGAGATGGTCGAGTCCCTCGCGGGCGACGTCGGCGGGTTCGGCGACGAGCATGCCGGGGATGTCCATGTTCAGGCCGGCGCGCTGCATGGCCGGGGTGCGCGTGACGCCGAGGACCAATTCGAGGACGTGCACACCGTGTTCCCGCAGTTCGAACCACAGGCCCTCGGCGAAGATCCGGCTGAACGCCTTGGCGGCGGAGTAGACGCTCTGCTGTTCGGTGCCGAGGTAGCCGGCCAGGGAGCCGAGCAGCACGATCCCGCCGCGGCCGCGCTGTTTCATGAGGGCACCGAAATGGTGGGTGAGTTCGAGCTGGCGGTCGATGTTCAGGGTGATCACACCGCGGAACGCGGTGAGGTCGCCGGTGACGAAATCGTGGCCGTAGGTGTTGGCGCCGGCGTTGAAGATCAGCAGTCCCACCTCGAGATCCGCGGTGGCCGCGCGGATTCGGTCCACGGCATCGCCGGCGAGCAGATCGAGGGTGAGGGTTCGGACCTCGACACCGGCGGCGCGTACTTTCGCGGCGGTTTCTTCGAGGGGGCCGGGTTTGCGCGCGATGAGTACCAGGTTGATCCCGGCGGCGCCGAGCTGGTCGGCGAAGGCCGCGCCCACGCCCTCGGAGCCGCCGGCGATCACAGCCCAGGGGCCGTATCGGTTCGAGTCGATCACTGTCGGGGACCTTCCTTGTAGGAAGCCGGTTGTCCGGCGGATCAGAGGGTGATCTCGCGGCGGGCGAGTTTTCCGGTCGCATTCCGGGGCAGCGGCTCGGTGGTGATCCGCCAGCGGGCCGGCACCTTGAAATACGACAGCCGTTCTCGCGCATACTCGGTGAGCTGTTCGGCGGTGAGGTGCGCACCGGGAGCGACCACCACCACGGCCGCCACCTCCTGGCCGAGATCCGCGTGCGGAACACCCAGGACGGCGCATTCGGTGACGTCCGGATGTTCGTCGAGACAGTCCTCGATCTCGGTGGGGTAGACGTTCTCCCCGCCACGCAGGATCAGATCCGAACGGCGCCCGCTCAACCGCAGTCGTCCCCCTTCGAGCACACCGAAATCGCCGGTGCGCAACCAGCGGTCCGGGGTGAGTGCCGCGGCGGTGGCGGCTTCGTCGTCCCAGTAGCCGAGCATCACATACGGGCTGCGGACACATACCTCGCCCTCCGTACCGTCCGGGACCCGCGCAGCGGACGGATCCCGGATCTCGAGGTCCACCAGCAGGATCGGACGCCCGAGCGTTCCCGGCGCCTGTTCGAGGTCGGCGGCGGTGGCGACCGCGATCGCGGTACTGCATTCGGTGAGACCGTAGCTGTCGACCAGCGCGTTGCGGGCGAACGGGAACCGTTCGCGCAGCCGGTCCTTGAACGCGATCGAGGAGGGCGCCGAGGCCAGAGCGAAAGCGGTGAGCGAGGACAGATCGTAGGCGTCGGTGCCCTCGTGTTCGAGCAGCCGGGCGGCCATGGTCGGCACGGCGCCCCAGTTGGTGACCCGTTCGCCTTCGATCAGCCCGAGCACGGTGCCGACATCGAAAGCGCCCTCGTTCATGATCACCGCACTGCCCGTGGCCAGCCGTGGGACGACCAGATTGTGCAGGCTCGCAATATGGAACAGCGGTGAGGTGAGCAGGTAGCGCAGCGGGCTGGGCTCCGAATCGGAGTATTCGCGACCGCTCAGTGCGGCGGTGAAGGCGTCGGTGAACCGGTGGTAGTCGGCGACGGCGAGCAGGTTGCGTTGCGAATGCAGGGCGCCTTTGGGGCGTCCGCTGGTGCCGCTGGTGTAGAGGATGACCGCCGGATCGTCCTCCTCGACCTCGGGCCGGGGGAGTTCGGCGCCGGCGTGTTCGGCGATCAGGCGTGGCAGGTCGGTCGTCGTGAGCACGGTGCGGCCGGCGGTATCGAGTTCGTCGAGCAGCCGGGCGCGTTTCGCGTCGGCGATGACGACCGTGGGGCGGCAGTGCCGTAACCCGTAGCCGATTTCACGAGGCACCCACCAGCTGTTCAGCCCGACGGCGATCGCTCCGAGGCACTGGGCGGCCCAGAACGCCATCACCCATTCGGGGCTGTTGGCGGCGAGGATCGCCACGCGGTCGCCCGGGCGCACCCCGTAGTTCTCGCGCAGCGCCACCGCCAGCGCCGCCACCGCATCGTGATGCTCGGCGAACGAGATGCGGCGGTCGGTGGTGACCAGATAGTCGCGCTCACCCCACGTCCGCGAGGCGGCGACCAGTTCGCCGACGGTGCGGCCGCGGTGGCGCAGCACCGGCAGGACGGAGCCCAGGACGTTCTCGGGCACGATCTCGAACCGCCCGCCCGGCCCGGTGAGCCGCCGGATGATGGCGTCGAGCTGCGCCTGGATATCCGGTACGGGTGTCGTCATGGTGGCCGCCCTTCTCCGCACGGTGCCTGTCGGGCAGCAACATCTCACGGACCGCGCCGGCGGTCCGCGGTCACTACCACTGAGCGAGACTGTCGGGGCACCGGCGGGTTCGGTCAGCTCGCACGGAACGTACAGCCGAGTTCCGCGCCCAGGGTGCGGAGAGCGGCGAGCTGCTCGCAATAGGAGTCGGCGCCGGTGGCGGTCAACGCGACACTCGCGATGGTGGTGCCCGCGGCACGCAGCCGGTCGAGGGCACGGGCCGTCCGGTCCCGGTCGCCGAGCGGGTCGAGTGGGCGGCCGGTGCTGAGCACCAGGTCGAAGCCGTCGGGGAGTTCCACCGCGGTGAGCATCGCGGTCAGGTCGGTGAGCGAGAGCGCGAACGGGACCCAGCCGTCGCCGAATTCGATCGCCCGTCGCAGCGAGCGCCGGGTGCGCCCACCGATCCACAGCGGAACCCGCGGCTGCACCGCATGCGGTTGCACCAGCAGATCCTGGAAGTCGTGGTACCGGCCGTGATACTCGGGCCGCTCCCGGGACAGAGCGGCCCGGAGGGCGGCGAGCGCGTCATCGGCGCGGGCCCCGCGATCGTCGAAGGACGCACCGAGCAGGTCGAACTCCGCGCGCAGGCTGCCGACCCCGAGACCCAGCACCAGCCGCCCGCCGCTGACGACGTCGAGCGTGCCGTAGCGTTTGGCGATCTCGAGGGGATGGTGGTAGCCGAGCACCAGCACCTGGGTGGCGAGCCGGATCCTGGTGGTGCGGGCGGCGAGGAAACCGAGCGTGGCCAGCGGATCCCAGTAGGTGCCGCCGCGTTCGGCGGCGATATCGACCGGGACCGCGACGTGCTCACTGCAGGTGAGATGGTCGAAACCCAGCCGGTCGGCGGTTTCGGCGATCTGCGCGAGCTCACTGATACCCGCACCGCGTTCCCATTCGGCGCACAGCGCCGGATGGGTGACGACGATGGGCGACGAGATTCCGATATGCATCCTGGCGATATCTCCGCTGCTCGGCCGGGCTGGTGAAGGACGGGGTCCGTTCTACCCGGCCGGAGCCGCCCCGGTGGGCTGCCGTCTCGGTGGCCGGTACGCCGGCCCGCTACCATCCCCGGCAATGCCGGCGCGCCGCAGCCTGCGGACAGCCTGGGACCCGATTTCTCGGAGTCGGGCTGTGAGTGTGCCGGGATTGCGGGCGCCGCAGCCGGGACGCCGGACGAGGGCGCCGCTGCCCGGTCGGTGAACTACCTGGTCGGCGTCCTGGTTTCGGTCCGGCTGTGTCCGGGCGGGGAGTTGTTACCCTTCGGATGACCGGTCGCCACCCGACGCGGGCATCCGGACATCGTCCGATTCCCCCGACCCGGCGAGGCGAACGGTTCGCCGGTGGACGGGTATCGTCTGCACCGGCTAGGCAGCTGTCAGCAGGACCTGCGCGGACTGCGGGGATATCGCCGCGCGGGAGTGTGTGTTCGACCCCGATCCGGGAACGTCGAGCGCGGTATGCGGTGGTATCGGGCCGGCCGCGACTCGTGCGGGTTCCGGATCGTTTTCCGAGGACGAGCCGAGAGGATCTGCATGGGACGCGATATCACGCAGTACGAATTGCTGGTCGAGCTGGAACCGGTGGTCGCCGAGAATCTGGACCGCCACCTGTCCACGGCCAAGGACTGGAACCCGCACGACTATGTGCCGTGGGACGAGGGCCGCAACTTCGCCGCCATGGGCGGTGTCGACTGGGATCCCGAGCAGTCCCGGCTGTCGGAGGTCGCCAAGGTCGCGATGATCACGAACCTGCTCACCGAGGACAATCTGCCTTCCTATCACCGGACGATCAGTGAGCATTTCTCCCGGGACGGCGCCTGGGGCACCTGGGTGGGCCGGTGGACGGCGGAGGAGAACCGGCACGCCATCGCCATGCGCGACTATCTGGTCGTTACCCGCGGGGTCGATCCGGTGGCGCTGGAGAACGACCGCATGGTGCATATGACCCGCGGTGTGCACGCGCCCGAATACTTCCACGGCATGCTCGACCAGGTCGCCTACGTGACGTTCCAGGAGCTGGCCACCCGGATCAGCCACCGCTGCACCGGAAAGGTCTGCGAGGACCCCATCGCCGACCGCATGCTCAAACGCATCGCGACCGACGAGAACCTGCATATGATCTTCTACCGCAACCTGGCCGCGGCGGCGTTCGATCTCGCCCCGGACCAGGCGATGGAATCCGTCACCAAGATCGTGACGGATTTCGCGATGCCCGGGAAGGGGATGCCCAACTGGCGGCGCAACGGTGTGCTGATGGTCAAGCACGGTATCTACGATCTGCGCCAGCATCTCGACGAGGTGCTCATGCCGGTCTTGCGGATCTGGAATGTCTTCGAACGTACCGATTTCACCGCGCGCGGCGAGCGCAGCCGTGAAGAGCTGGGCGAATATCTCGCCAAGCTGGAAAAGGACGTCCTGAAGTTCGAGGAGCAGCGGGCGCGGTTGCTCGCCCGCGAGTCCGCCAGGGCGGAGAAGGCCGGCGTCGCGGTCGGCTGAACCGAGTGCGATACCGGCATACGGGACCGGGTTCGGCGGGGCGGCACATGCACCCGGCGCCCGGCCCCGTCCACGCGAGGTGTGGATCGCCGACCGGCGGGTACCCGCGTCGGCGGAAGGAGGCGTCATGAGCCAGCGAGATACCGTGCACGCACTGCTCGACCGGGCGGGTACCACCTACGCCGCCGAAGCGGGGATCAAGCTCGACGACAAGCCCGCGCCGTTGTTCCAGCTGCTAATGCTGTCCGAACTGCTCAGCGCCCGGATTTCGGCCGATATCGCCATCTCCGCGACAGCGGAACTCGTGCACAGCGGTTTCCGCACCGCGCGCAACGTCGCCGACGCCGACTGGCAGGAACTGGTCGACGCGCTCGGCCGCGGCCATTACCGCCGCTACGACGAACGCACGGCGTCCCAGCTCGGTGAGATCGCCGGGACGACACTCGACAAATACGACGGTGACCTGCGCAAGCTCGCCGCCGTTGCCGATCACGACGTCGACCGCGCCGGCGAGCTGCTCCAGCAGTTCACCGGTATCGGTCCGACCGGCAGCGATATCTTCCTGCGTGAAGTCCAGGATGTGTGGCCGTGGGTGCGCCCGCACTTCGATCAGCGTGCCGTGCGCGGCGCCGAACGGGTCGACCTGCCCGCCGACCCCGGGAAGCTGGCCGGCCTGACACCGGAGAGTCATGCCGCCGAGCTGGCCGCGGCGCTGGTGCGTGTCGGGCTCGACGACGAGCTGGCCGAGGAAGTCCGCTCGGCGACGCATTGACCGCTCAGGTGACGCGGTAGGCGGTGTAGCGGATCCGGTCGGCGTCCCGGAGGGCGGAGGCCACGAAAATGGTATGTTCCAGTTCGGCCAGCTCTGGGGCCGAGGTTTCCAGCCGGACACCGAGGCGGAAGTAGTACTCCGCCGCGTCGACCGGGTCGCCGCGCAACAGCGCCGCCAGCACTTCCGGGCTGCCGCTGCGCACACCGAACGTGGTGAGGTAGACGTACGCGCCCTCCGCGGTCCGCGCGGAATACCGGGTATCGATCTCGATGGCGCCGTCCGGTCGCACCACCTGCCAATCCGCGCCGCCCGGCAGGATCTCCGCGTCGAACAACCCGGTGACGGTGCCGCCGACGATCGGAACGACCCGGCGGTGCCCGGCGCGGGTCGTGCCGTGATCCTCCATCGCCCCGAGCCGGGCCTCTACCCGGAACGCCGGCTCCAGGCCGGGTATCGCCGGGGCGTTCACGACGACCACACCGGCAGGTCGATACGCGACGGTACCGCGGAATCGTGCGAGATCTCCTGGGTGGCGCGGTGCAGGGTGGTGGCCGTGGCGGCCGGTTCGCCCGAGCCCGGATTACGGGCGTACCGGGGATGCGCACCCGAACTGATCTGCACGCCGATCCGGTGGCCGGCCGCGAAGCGGTGGAAGGTCGGCCACAGCCGCACCTCGACCTCCCGGAAACCGTCCGGATCGGGTGGCGGATCGGTATCCACGGTGGCGATACTACCGATGCGGCGGATACCGTCGCAGACGGTCATCGACCGGCCGTCCGGATGCACATCGCAGATCCGGACGAAGAGATCCGCGCTCGGTTGTGACGACCGGAAACGGATGCGCGCCACCGGTTCTCCGGCGATCGTGACCGCGGCGGAAAGCGGCTCGCCACGGAATACCGTGACATCGGCCCGGCGTTCGTGCCCGGCATTGTCCACCGGACCCGAATCGGGCTGCAGGCTGGGCCCGCCGAGGGCGGGGGTGGGATCGGCCGGATCGTAGACATAGCTCGTGACACCGCCGTCCGGGCGATCACGGCCCAGCCCGCCCGCGGGCCGCAGGTACAGGACGTCGGTGGCCGTACCGGGCGGCGGCCACGATTCCAGGTCGTGCCATTGCCCGCCGCCGGTGCGATACGCGCGCACCGGTGCGACGCGCGAGCTCGGCGCCGCGGTGAAATGTTCCCGGAGGAATTCGGCGGTTTCGCTGATCGCCGGTGCGCCCATACCCCGGGACAGGTGTCCCCACGGTCCGAGCGTGAGCCGTGGCGGTCGCCCGGCCGCAGCGAGCTGGGCGTAGGTGCGCAGCTGCCACGGCAGGAAGATGTCGTACCAGCCGCTGATCATGTAGACGGGCGCGGTGACGTCGGGGACCGTGGCGGTATGCGACTGCTGGGTCCAGTAGTCGTCGGTGAGCCGTTCGTGGCCGACCCAATCCTGATACCAGTGCACCCGCCGGCCGTTCGCGGCGATATCGCCGTCGGTCAGTGGCAGCGCATCGAATGCCTTGCGCAGCTCGGCGTCCGGGCGCAACTGTCCCAGCAGCAACGCGAGCATTTCCCGGTGGATCATGCGGTCCATCATCTGCGTCCAGCCGAGTGCGTTGCGTAGCGAGAACGCGGCATTCTCCCAGGTGATCGCCCCGAAATCGGGCATGGTGACGAGCAGGCAGAGGGCGTCGGGCGCGAGCGCCGGGTCGTCGCGCTGGAGTTTCCCGGCGACCGCCCACTGAGTGAAGCCCATATAGCTGGGGCCGAAGGTGGCCACCGTGCCGGTGCACCAGGGCTGCTGTCGCACCCAGCGGTGGGTTGCGATCCCGTCGCGCTGTTCGTCGACCTGCGGGGTGAACACACCGCCGGACCCCCAGGTGCCGCGGCAGCTCTGGAACAGCACCCGGAAACCTTCGCGGGCCAGCGCCCGGGCCTGGTTCGCGACCGGCCCGCTGCGGCCGTACGGGCCGCGGATCACGACGGTGGGCAGTCGCGGATCGGTCTCGCCGAGTGGGGTGATCAGGTCGGCCAGCAGTTCGACTCCGTCGTCCATCGGTACCCGCAGGTTCTTCTGGATGGCGATATCGTGCGGGCCGGGGACGAGCCCCTTGATGGTCCGCGCCTGCATCCATCGGGAAAAGCGCCGGCGCAGTGCGTTCATTCGGTGTCCTCGGGGGTGCGCAGATCGTGCAGTGCGGCCCGCAGCTGTTCCAGCGCGGGCAGTGCGGCCGCCAGGGCAGCGCGGTCGGTATCGCTCAAGGTGGCCGCGGCGGCGCTGACGAGGGCGCTACTGGCCAGGTCGAAACGGGTGAACAGGTCGTGGGCGCGTGCGGTGGTGCGGATCTCGACCTGGCGGCGGTCACCGGAACCGGGGCGGCGGTCGATCAGCCCGGCCGCCTCCATCGTGGTGAGTAGGTTGCTGACCGTGGACCGGCTCAGGCCGAGTTGCCGGGCGAGTTCGCCGGAGGTGGTGACAGTGCCCGCCGGCAGCGCGCGGATGACCTCTATCTGCGCGTCCGGGATCTCCGGCAGCTGTTCGGCGGCCCGCGCCGCGGCGAGCAGGGTCCGGCGCAGCGGGGAGATCACCGCAGCCAGCCGGGCCGCGTCCAGTTCGGTCACGAAGCGGCTTCCAGCGGGTCGAGGCGGCGTTCGGCGGGTGGCGGGGTCAGTGACGGCCGCGTGTTGAGGGCATCGGGGTGGAATCCGGCGGCCTTCTTGTAACCGGTGGCGATCTCGGCCAGCTCGGCCGGGGAGACGATATCGTGGATATGCGCGAACCCGTCCGGCGCCCGTTCGTGGGCGAGCACCATGACCTGTTCGGGGCCCTGCTGACGGTTGCTCAGCACGAGTGCGGTGGTCGCCGGCCGCCGATCCTGTTCGTAGGCCGCGAGCGCCGCGTCGGTGGAACCGGCGGTGGCCAGCCGGTAGGCGAGAGTCCGGGCGTCGAGGATCGCCTGGGAGGCGCCGTTGGAGCCGTTCGGGTACATCGGATGGGCCGCGTCGCCGAGCAGCGTGGTGCGCCCGTAGGTCCAGCGGTCGAGCGGATCCCGGTCCACCATCGGGTATTCCAGGATTTCCCCGGCGGCCGACAGCAGGCCCGGCACATCCAGCCACGGGAAACGCCAATCCCGGAACAGGTCCACGATCGGGGCGGGGTCGACCGCACGGTTCCAGTCGACCTGGCGATCGGCGGCGTCACCGGGGCCGCCGGTACGGCGTTCGGCGATGAAATTGATCTCGTCACCGATCGGGTAGGCGACGAATTTCTGCTGCGCGTCACCGGCCATGATCATCGTGCGGCCGTCGAGGAACCCCGGCGCCCGGGTGGTACCGCGCCACAACGTCAGGCCGTTCCACACCGGCGCACCCTCGTCCGGCCGGTGCCGGCGGCGCACCGCCGAATAGATACCGTCGGCGCCGATGATCAGATCGGCATGCACCACCACTTCGCCTGCGGCCGTGTGGAATCGGGCGGTGCCGGCCGGTTCCGCGGCGATCAGCCGGTGCCCGGTGTGCACGGCATCGTCGCCCAGCCGCTCCCGAACGGCGGCGAGCAGCTCCAGCTGTAACCGGCCACGATGCACCGACAGCTGCGGCCACCGGTAACCGGCCGCGAGACCCCGCGGTTCCGACCAGATCTCCTGGCCGTACCGGTTGTAGTAGCTCAGCGTTCCCGGCGCCACCCCCAGCGCGGCCATCCGCGCACCGAGCCCGAGTTCGGTGAGCTCCCGCACCGCGTGGGGGAGGAGGTTGACTCCGACGCCGAGCGGTCGCAGGCTGCCGACGCGCTCGTACACGCCGATATCCCGGAACCCGGCCGCGTGCAGGCTCAAGGCGGCGGAGAGCCCACCGATACCCGCACCGACGATCACGATTCCCATGGCGGGTCAGTTTTGCAACAAAACTATTTTCCGTCAATAACGAGCCGGATCCGGCCGGTGAGCCGGCAGCCGTGCGCCACCCTCATCGACGCCGGTCCGGCCGCCGGAAGAGGCGAGCCCGGCAGCCGGCGGGTGACCGGGCGGTCACTGCGGTATCCGCTCCTGGTAGACCGTCGCGAGATCGCGCAGCGCCTGCGCGCAGTCACCGGTGTAACCGGAGCCGTGCATCACCGCCAGGGTCGTGGGCCGCAGTTCCGCGAGCCGATTCAGCGCCGCGGGGACGGCGGGGCCGATCGAGGTCGCGTGGAATACGTCCTCGGCGACCGTCGCGGGTTCGACGAGGTCCGCATCGGTGAGTGCCGGTCCGTCACCGAGCTGCGTCATCAGGTCACCGCAGAACAGCACCCCGGTGGTTTCCTCGTACAGGACGCGCGCCTCCCAGTTGTGCGGTGCGTGCGGGGTGTCCAGATGCCGGATCCGGCGGTCGCCCAGCTCGATCACCTCACCGTCGGCCAGCCGCCGCGGTGGCCGGTCGGCCAGATCGTCGATCGACACCAGGCAGCCCACCTCGCCGTGCGCGACCTCGGCGCGCGGGGCGGCGGCGAGGAACTGGTTCATGGCCCCGCATTCGTCGGCCTCCACATGCCCGAAGGTGATCCACCGCAACTTCTCGACCGGCCTGATCCGCGCGACGGCCGCGGAGACCAAGGGGAACAGGGCACGCATACCGGTGTGGAACAGCAAGGGGTCGTCGGCGTCGACGAAGAATTGATTGAACGTGAACCCGGTGGGCCCCACCTCGGGTATGTAGGTGGAGAACCGGTAGATACCGTCGGCGATTTCGTCGGTTCGGGTTTCCATAGGAGACGTCCTGGTCGTTTCGATCCCCCGTCGCAGCACCCAGCGCGGTCGAACAGCGAACGCTCAGTTTACTCCCGTCCGGGTCCCCGGCAGAAGGCCCGCGCAAGGACGGCGGGAGGTCGTGCGCGCCCGGCCGAAGGGACCAACGCGCCGGCTCGGCCGGCCGTCACGACTCACGGACCAGGGCGAACGGCGGTGTTGCCGCACCCGGCTCCCTCCGGTTCCGATGCCCTCGCACGTGTATCGGCCGATGACCGATTCGGCGCCGGAGCGGTGGTCTCGAATCCCGGCAACCATCCGTTCACCAGCGGAATCAATGCCTGCATCAGCGGTCCGATCGCGAGCGCGTACACCGCGGTGCCGAGCCCGATGCTGCCCCCGAGTATCCAGCCGGTGACCAGCACCGCGACCTCGATCGCCGTTCGAACCAGGCGGATCGACAAACCTGTGCGCTGCACCAGACCGGTCATCAAACCGTCGCGGGGCCCCGGCCCGAACCCTGCACCGATATACAGCACACCGGCGAGTGCGTTGAGGGCCACCGCGAGCACCATAGCGCCCACACGGACCGGTAGCGACTCCCAGTGCGGTAGCAGCCACAATCCGAGGTCCACCGCCGGGCCGACCAAGACGACATTGCTCACGGTGCCGAAACCGGGCCGCTGCCGCAGCGGTATCCAGGCCAGCAGCACGACGGCGCCGGTCACGATGGTGACCGTCCCGAAGCTCATCGGAACATGCCGTGTCACACCTTCGTGGAAAACGTTCCAGGGACCCAGACCCACTGCGGCGCGGATCATTACGGCCATCGAGAAGCCGTACAACCAGAGGCCGGCGAACAGAGCCACGAGACGTCGGATCACATGACGAGCATGCCGGGCAGCCGGACCGTTCGTACAGGGCCGGTCATGTGCTACTGGACCCTTCACGCTCCGCGGCGAGAGTCCGCCGGGGCGTCAGGAACGAGGGGAATCGCTGATTGCAGCCACCCGCCGCCGATGGAACGGAGTTCGGGGACCGGACCCCGAAAAGCACGAAACCCGCGCCGTAGCGCGGGTTTCGGGACCAACGACTCTCAGATGGCGCGGACGTCCTGCGCCTGCGGGCCCTTCTGGCCTTGGCCGATCTCGAACTCGACCCGCTGTCCCTCTTCGAGGGACTTGAAGCCGGAGCCGGAAATCGCGGAGTAGTGGACGAAAACGTCAGGCCCGCCACCGTCTTGGGCGATGAACCCGAAGCCTTTTTCGCCGTTGAACCACTTCACACTGCCTTGCGACATACTGTTTCATTACTTCCTGTTGCGGGTCGGGCGATCACTTCAACAACCCATACCCAGCACCCAGCATGCCATACCCACGGATCGCGCGCACACTCAGGCCCCTGCGGGGATGCTCCGGCCGCCGGGCGGGGTCAGGGCGCCGCGCGGGCCACTGCCCCGATCTCCAGGGCCGTCCACACCGCGCCGTCGGGGCCGATGGTGATGCCGTGGGGTTCGGATTCCTTTGTGGGCAGGTCGTATTCGGTGAGGGTGCCGTCGCGGCCGAGGCGGCCGAGGCGGTTGGCACCCCATTCGGTGAACCAGCAGTCACCGGAGGCCGGGGCGACGACCGCGTGGGGTTTCGCCGCCGGATCGGGCAGCGGGAACATCCGCATGGTGCCCGCGGGGTCGAGGCGACCGATCCGCCCGGCCGCGATATCGGCGAACCACAGGGCGTCCGGGCCGGACGCGATGCCCACCGGTGCGCCCCCATCGGGTAGCGGGTACCGGGTGACATCACCGTCGAGGTCGATCCGTCCGATGGCGGCGGCTTGGTTGAGGCTGAACCACAGCGCACCATCGGGGCCGCAGGTGATCATGGACGGGAAACCGCCTCGCACGGGCAGGTCGAAGTGGGTGATCTGCCCGCCGGGCGTGATGCGGCCGATCCGGTCGGTGTTCATCTCGGTGAACCAGACGGCCCCATCCGGACCGGCGCAGGTCCCGAACGGGCCGCTGCCGGCCGGCAGGCCGAACGCCGTCACGACGCCGTCGGTGGTGATACGCCCGATATGGTCGTCGCCGGACCGGGCGAACCACAAGGCGTCGTCCCCGCCCGCGGCGATAACGGTCGGCCGGCATCCGGCGGGGCCGGCCGGATAGCGGTCGAGCGCACCGTCCACGGTCAGGCGGGCTATTTCGCCGCTCTGGGCCAGCGTGATCCAGAGCGCGCCGTCGCCACCCGTGGTGATTCCGTAGGGCCCCGCCGCGGCGTCGGCCACCGGGAACTCCCGAACGATGCGAAAATCGGCTTCTCGTGTCATAGCTGCCCTCCCGGCTCGGTCATTCGGTAGTGGCGCCGACCTGGTGTACCAGGTCGGAGATGAGCGCGGCGAGTTCGGCGGGCCGGGTCATCGGCAGGTTGTGGCCGCCGTCGATATCGATCAACCGTCGGCCGTGCCCGGCCCCGGCCACCGCGCGGACCTCGGCGTAGCGCGCCGCGTAGAAGCCGTCCGTGGGCAGCACGATCGTCATCGGGCACTCGATCCGCTCGTACACGTCCACACTCGGATATACGTCCGCCTCGGGATCGGGCACCGCGGTGAGCGCGATTTCTTCCACGGTCGGCCGCCGCACATACCCACCGTCATGGCCGGGTACGAAGCAGCGGCGCATTACCTCCCGCACCAGCTCCGGGCGGGCACCGGCGTTGAGCGGATCCGTTTCCGTCTCCCGCGTGCACCGGTCGATGTAGTCGAGCATTCCGCGTTCGTCTGTGAGCCACCCATAGCGGAACATCTCCCGCAACTGCCGGCCGGCCGCGGGTTCTCGCCACTGCGCGTTGGTGCGCACCGCTGTCGCACGATCGTCGAGGACGAGACCGTCGACCACACACAAGGCCGCCGGATCGACGACCCCGGCGGCCGTCGCCGCTGTGACGGCGTATCCACCGGTGGAATGCCCCACCAGGACAGGCCGGTCCCAGCCCAGAGCGGCCACCACGTCACCGAGGTCACGCCAATACTGTTCGGCTGTCGGAGAATCGGCGTCCGTATGTCCGTGGCCGCGCAGATCGAACGCCACGACGCGGCAGTGCGGCACCAACTGCGCCGCCACCTCCGACCACGCCACACAGTTGTGACCACTTCCGTGCACCAGCAACACCCCCGTGCCCGCACCGCCGAAGTCCAGCCCCGACAACACCCCGCCGGACACATCCACCGTGATCTCGGTCGCCAACACAAGCCGACACTGTGCCCGCCGCGGCCGGCTCCACGCAACTCGTTATCGGCGCGGGCGTGGCCGCATCACGAAGCGGATGCGGCCTTGTGCAGTTGCCGTTCGAGGAACCGTCGTTCCGGTTCGTTGCCCACGCGCTCGAGGGCGGCACGGTAGGCGGCGGCCGACTCGTCGTACCGGCCGAGGCGGCGCAGGAGTTCGGCGCGGGTGGCGTGGTACAGGTGGAAACCGGCGAGGTCGAGTGTGTCGACGATCGCCAATGCCGCACCCGGCCCGTCGGTCTCGGCGATCGCGACGGCCCGGTTCAACGCCACCACCGGGGTCGGTGTGGCGTCGAGCAGCAGGTTGTACATCCGCACGATGGCCGGCCAATCGGTGCGGGCGGCCGTCGGGGCCTGGGCGTGCAGCGCGTTGATCGCGGCCTGTAGTTGGTAGGGCCCGGGGCGGCCGCGGCGCACACACCGGGCCACCAGGGCGAGACCCTCGCCGATCTCGGACCGGTCCCACTGCGACCGGTCCTGTTCGGCCAGCGGAACGAGATCCCCGTGTGGTGTGGTGCGGGCGTCGCGGCGGGCGTCGGTCAGCAGCATCAACGCCAGCAGGCCGAGCGCCTCCGGTTCGTCCGGCATCGCCTCGGCGAGTACCCGGGCGAGCCGGATGGCCTCCGCACACAGATCACCGCGGATCAGGTCCGTACCGGACGAGGCCGCATAGCCCTCGTTGAAGATCAGATACAGCACCGCGAGCACGGCATCGACCCGCTGCGGCAGGTCGGCATCGCGGGGGACCCGGTAGGGGATGCGGGCGACCCGGATCTTGTTCTTGGCGCGCACGATTCGCTGGGCGACCGTCGGCTCGGCGACGAGGAACGCCCGCGCGATCTCGGCGGTGGTGAGGCCACCGAGCAGCCGCAGCGTCAACGCGACCTGGGCGTGCCGGTTGAGCGCCGGATGGCAGCAGGTGAAGACGAGCCGGAGCCGCTCGTCGGGGACCGCGCCGGTATCCGGCGGTTCGTCGTAGTGGTGCAGCACCGCGGCCTCCGCGTGTTTGGCGTCGCGCTGCGCTTCCCGGCGGTGCCGGTCGATCGCGCGATTGCGTGCGGTCGTGATGATCCACGCGGCCGGACCGGGCGGCACACCCTGGTCCGGCCACGTGCGCACGGCCGCCGCGAATGCCTCCTGCACCGCCTCCTCGGCGGCATCGATACTGCCGAGGAGGCCGATCAGCACCGCGACGGCGCGGCCGTATTCTGCGCGGAACACAACCGCGATATCGTCCGGTGTTCCGGTCACTGCTCCGCTTCGGTATGGAACGGCCGCACCTCGACGGGCAGGTGGCAGGCCCGTGTCGCCTTGCGACCCCACTCCAGCGCCTCATCCAGGTCGGCCGCCCGGATCACCCAGAACCCGCCGATATGTTCCTTGGTTTCCAGATACGGGCCGTCGGTGACCAGCACATCGCCACCGGCACCGACCCGCAGCACGGTCGCCGTGCTCGCCGGATGCAGGCCACCACCGAACACCTCGATACCGGCCTGCGCCAACTCCTTGTTCAAGGCGTCCACGTCGGCGGCGATCTGCGCCATCTCCTCGTCGCCGGGGGCGTAATCGTCGTCATGGTGAATGCTGAGCATGTACTGCGGCATCTGAACCTCCTGTGTCGTTGCGTTCACCCTCTACACGAACGGGCACCCGGTGGATCGACATACTCGCGAAGAAATTCTGCGCCCATTTTTCCCGGTTCGGAACTCCGCCGGTACCCGACCGGGACGGCGCCGCCGAGTACGGCCGCTGCGGTACCTTCGGCGGTGGCTCCACGCTCCCGGCTCGGAGCGAGCGGAGGAGGTTATCGGTGAACCGAACTGTTGCCGCAACGCTGTGGGTGGTACTCCAAGCCGTTGCCGGAATCGTCGCCGGCGCGGCGTTCTGGACCGTGGTGCAGATAGCGCTGGCATACATCGGTCACTGGCTGGTGAACGCCCTTGTCCTGACACCGTTGGTGGCCGCGGCAATAGCGGCGGCACTCCATCTACGAGCTCGACGGTTCGCGGTGTTCGGCTGGGCTTTCTTCGCCGGCGCGACTGTCTACGGTTACCTGTTCAGCCTTCTGGTCCTGGTCCACATCTGAAAGCAGGACTACCACGGGTTTCGCAGGGGCCGGCGCCGCACACGTCGACCGTCGGCGCCTGCCTCCGGCGTGGCTCCACGACTGTCGCCGTGTGCGAATACTCTCGTCCGCGTCGAACGCGGTGCAGGGGGTCTTACGGTCGCTCGAACGCGCGGGCGGTGGTTTCGGTCAGGAAAGCGTCCCATTGGGCGGGGGCGAAGACCAATGCCGGGCCGCTCGGGTTCTTGGAGTCGCGGACACCGACCATGCCTCCGCCGAGGTGTGCGACCTCTACGCAATCGTTGCCCCCGCCGCTGTGGCTGCTCTTGAACCATCGGACTCCGGATAGGTCAAAATTCACTGCTCGTACTCCCTGGCTACCCGCCGAAGCATCTGTTTGCTGTCTGCCAGTGGCAACGCTACCCGCTGTAACTTCCGGAACGTATCTCTGTAGTGGGTGACCGCCTTGTCCATGTCGTAATACATGTTGCCCCTATATCCCTCCACGTAGACCGTGGGCGGCTCGCCGGTCGCTCGGTCGAAGTCCAGAACGGTGAACGGACCACACGCAACTCCGAGCGGGAATCCGGCCGAGAAGGGCAGCACCTGAACTGTGACGTTCTCCGGCAAGTCCGCGAGGTGGCGTAATGCGTTCCGCATGACGGCCGGGCTGCCGACGATACGACGCGTCGGTCTCGGCGATCAGCATCGCGCGGTGGAATGCCAGGGTGGTCATGAGAACCGGTCGGCGCTCAGTTCGGCGCGTCTGCCGGGACGCGGACCGCGACCTCGCCGCCGAGCGTATGCCCGCCGGTGAGCCGCAGGTGGTCGCCGCTCCAGAAGCGGCCCGGGTCGTACCAGTCGGGGCTGCGTTTCGGCGGTAGCAAACCCATCTCCTGATAGGTGGCGGCCACGATCTCCGCGCAGTAGGCGTTCTCGACCTCGCGGGCCGCGGGACGCCGGGACTTGCGGCGCGGCAACTGGATCCGGCCGCGGAACCAGCGTCCCGCCAGGGCCGCGGTCGAGGGGAACGGCGTGCCGTCGAGACGGGCGATCGCGCGCAGGGCGCCGTCCTCCATCGGGCCGGTGGCCGGCGGATCGAGCTGGCGTAGCCAGGCCTGCTGGTCGTATCGGTTGGCCCACACCAGTACCGCGTCGCGCAGATTGTGCAGCTGGGCGCCGCGATGGGTGGTGCCCGACCACATATCGGTGAGCGAGCGACCGAGTTCGGCGTGCCAGATGAGGGCGGGTAGATCGTCGAGCACCACGGCCATACCGACATGGTTGACCGGACTGTTCGTGGTCATCCTGATCATCCGGTCGGCCGTGGAATGTCCACGGAACAACCAGATATCGCCCGTTCTGGTGATCTCGACAGCCCGGTCGAGATCGATATCCGTACCCGCCATAGAAGTAGCCTATGCGGTATGAGGTGGTGGAAGGTGCTGGGTTTGGCGGGTGCGGCCGGTGTGGTCGCCACCGGTGTGGTGGTGGTGCGCGCGGAGCGCCGTCGCCGGGCGTACACGCCGGACGAGGTCCGGGAACAGTTGCAGGCCCGGTTCGCGCAGGCGGTGGCCGCTGCGGAGGGCGCCGAGGCGGCCGAACCGGAACCGCGGGCCGCCCGTATTCGCGCGTGGGCTCGCCGGGTTTTCCGGCGCCGGCGGGCAGCCGCCACGGAGGAGTGATCCACATCACATACTGATCCTGTCAGGGTTTCGTGCGCTGTCCCGTTCAAGGAGCACGCGAATCAGAATTCGCCAGTGCACACGAACCATCGGTTCGGGCACACGAACCGAGACAGGAGCACCGCCATGTTGCATCGCATCGTGATCCTCGGCGCCGGATACGCCGGCGCCTACGCCGCCGGACTGCTTGCCCGGCGCCTGCATCGCGACGAGGTCGAGATCACCGTCGTCAACGGGGAACCCGATTTCGTCGAACGGATGCGCCTGCACCAGCTCGCCGCGGGCCACGAGCTGCCGCGGCGCGAGCTGGCGGAGCTGTTCGCGGGCACCGGTATCCGGTTGCGGGTGGCGCGCGTGGATGCCGTCGACCCGGACGAGCGGATCGTGTCCCTGACCGGGGACGGCGGGAAGGAGCGGCTGGGGTTCGACACCCTCCTGTATGCCCTCGGCAGCACCGCCGCCGTGCACGAGGTGCCGGGGGTCGCCGAGCATGCCTTCCATGTCGCCGGGCGGCCGTCGGCGCTGCGGTTGCGCACACGGTTGGACGAACTCGACGGGACCGGGACCGTACTCGTCGTCGGCGGGAATCTCACCGCCATCGAAGCCGCCACCGAACTCGCCGAAGCCCGGCCGGGACTGCGGGTTACCCTCGCCACCAGCGGTGAGCTGGGCGGCTGGCTGGGCCCCGCGGCCCGTCGTCACCTGCGGCAGGCATTCGACCGGTTCGGGATCGCGGTCCACGAGCACACCGCCGTCGAACGGGTCGAGGCGAACAGCGCGGTCGCGGCCGACGGCACCGTGTTCCCCGCCGACGCCACCGTCTGGGCGGCCGGCTTCTCGGTGCATCCGGTGGCCGCGGCGAGCGGGCTGGCGGTGCAGGAGAACGGCCGGATCCGGGTGGACCGGATGATGCGGTCGGTCTCGCATCCGGGGGTGTACGCCGCCGGTGACAGCGCCTTCGTGATCGGTGACAACGGCCGGCCGCTGCCGATGTCGTGCGCGTCGGCGGGATTCACCGCCACACAGGCCGCGGCCGCGATCATCGGCGATCTCACCGGCCGGCCGGTCTCGCAGACGGCGCTGTCCTACGTCGGCAACCACATCAGCCTCGGCCGCAAGGACGCGATCTTCCAGCTGGTCGACCGCGAGGAGCAGTCGCGGACCTGGGCCCTGCGGGGTCGCCCGGCCGCGCACGTGAAGGCCGCCATCCTGGCGGCGGGACCGTGGAGCCTGCGCCATCCCACCTACGGCCTGCCCACGCGCAAGGTCCACGTGGCGGACGCGGTGCGGCGTAGCGGCGAGGCGGTCGCGGCCTAAAGTGGCGATCGTGGACACCGCCACCGTGGAACGCTTCGAGGCCGGCCGGTCGCGGCTGGCCTCGCTGGCGTACCGGCTGCTCGGATCGGCCGCCGACGCGGAAGATGTGGTGCAGGACGCGTTTCTGCGCTGGCAGGCCGCCGACCGGGACCGGATCGAGGTGCCCGAGGCATGGCTGACGAAGGTGGTGACGAACCTGTCGCTGGACCGGCTGCGCTCGGCGCGGGCCCGGCACGAACGCGCGTCCGGTGCCTGGCTGCCCGAACCGCTGCTGGACGGCGACCCCATGCTGGGGCCGGCCGATACCGTCGAGCAGCGCGAATCGGTCACCTTGGCGGTACTGCGGCTGATGGAACAGCTGTCGCCGGTCGAGCGCGCCGTTTACGTTTTGCGCGAGGCGTTTTCCTACACCCACGCCGAGATCGCCGGGATCCTCGACATCACCGAAGCCGCGAGCCAGCAGCACACACATCGTGCCAGGCAGCGGATCGCCGCCGGGCGCAAGGCCGGCGCCGCCGACCGCGCCTCCGCCCGCCGGATCGTGGAGGCATTCGTCGCCGCTGCCTCTTCGGGGCACACCGAACACCTGGTGGCCCTGCTGACCGACGATGCCACCGCGGTCTCCGACGGGGCCGGCCTGGCCGCGAAGCTACAGGTCATGACATCGCCCGTCCAAATCGCGCGCACGCTGCGCGCGGGCTTCAAACCGACCCCGGCCAAACGCCGTTTCGTGGGCGCCCCCGTGACGATCCACGCCGGTGTGGTCAACGGTGCCCCGGCGATGCTCGCGACGGCCGAGGGCCGCGTGATCGGTGTGGTGGTCCTCGAAGTCCGCGACGACAAGGTCGCGGCGGTCTGCGGTATGGCCGCCGCGCACCGGCTGGGGCGAGTCAACGAGCAGTGGCGGCGCACCGAGCACCCGGCGCCGGTGATCGAAACCTGGTGAGTGCCGGACGTTTCCGTTGACCCGGGAACGGCGAATCGGGCCGCCGCCGCGCATCAGGGGTGTGCGCCGCTTCGTCGGGCTGAGTACTGCCGGCGACCCCACCCCGCTCAGCGCACCGCGTGCGGATATGCCTCGGCACGTCCCTGGAAGGAGAGGATCCGCGGATTCACTATCCGGCCTTCGCGGATCTCGATCGCGCGCCGGACGGTCTCGCTGCGATCCCAGGCCTGCGGACCGCCCGCCACGATCGGCAGGTACTCCAGCAGTGCTTCGGAGTTCTCCCAGGTGGCTGAATTCCACAGATACGACGGGCTGTGGTCGACACCGTAATAGTGCAGATCGTCACCGACGGTGAACATGGGGTCGGCGAACGATGTCGGGCGAGACCATTCGAATCCCATGCCCGAATCGCAGGAGACATCGACGAACAGGGTCGAGGGCGGGAACAGGCCGAGATCTTCGTCCAGCACGAATAGCAGCGGGTTCTCGGTGTCCTGGAACATGCAGTTGACGATCACGTCGTAGTGGGCGAGCATCTCGGCCAGCGGTCCCGGCTCCGGGGGTTTCAACGCCAGGGTGCGCCGGGGGTTGCGCGGGTCGCGCTGGAAGGTCTGCATCCGCACCGACGCGAACGGCGACGCGACAGCGGATACGCTGCGCTGGGTCAGCACCGTCACATCGCTGATCCCCAGTGCCGACAGCGCACGCACCGCGCCCCGGGCAGTGGCACCGAAACTGAGGACCGCGGCCCGCAACCTCCGGCCGTAGTCGCCGGTGACGCCTCTGAGCTGCAACGCGTGCATGACCGAGCAGTAACCGGCCAATTCGTTGTTCTTGTGGAAGACGTGCAGGCCGAAACCACCGTCCGCGTTCCAGTGGTTCATGGCCTCCCAGGCGATCAGGGTCAGGCCACGATCGACGGCCGACTGGGTGAGTCGCGGGTCCTGCACACAATGCGGCCAGCCCCAGACCACCTGCCCGGGATGCATGGCCGCGAGATCTTCCGCGAGCGGTTTCGGCAGTAACAGGACATCGCATTCGGCGAACAGTTCCGCCCGCGTGCGGTGCCCGGCGACCAGCGGCGCCATCCGCTCGTCCGAGTAGCCGAACCGTTCGCCGTAACCGTGCTCGAGGAAAATGGTCGCGCGGATTCCGGGGTCGATCCGGTCGAAATGCGCGGGATGGATCGCGAGCCGATGTTCGTCCTCCTTGTGGGAGGTCGCCACGACACCGAGCGTCAGTTGCTTCACCAAATGAGCCTACGCGCGTGGCTAGGGGCGGATTCACCAAGCACGTGTTCGCGCCGGTCAGCGCGCGACGGTGTCCACGATCCGGTCGGCGACAGCAGTCATCCCGGCCGCGTTGGGATGGTTGGCGGTGACAGAACATCGAAGGGGCACGGCGAATCGATCGCCGCTGAACCGATGCTCTTTCGCGCGTGGTCCGTGCCGGAGTTGCCAACGGCATTACCAAATGGCGGGGAGGGGCTGATGGGGTGCGGTGTCCGCCCACCGCGCCTTGATGCGTTCCAGTTTCTCCGGGTTCACCTGGATACGAATCGCGGCGACGCCGTCAGGTGTGGTGTCGAAACAGAAAACACCGAGAACCTCCCCACCGACCTCCACCAGCAGCGCCGGGTCACCGTTGACCGAGATCTCGTAGAAGAGCGGATTGTCGCCGATGAACGCGCGTTTTGCGGCCGTCGGCTTGAACAGCCCGTGCAGGTACCGCGCGATCGCGGCGGCGCCGCTGACCGGACCCCGCCGCGCCGGAACCCGGCCGCCGCCGTCGGCGATACTGACGGCATCAGCGGTGAGCAACCGGATCAGCGGTTCGGTATCACCGCTGAGGGTCGCGGCCAGGAATTCCCGGGCGATGGTCCGGGCGGCCGCCCGGTCGACCCGGGTCCGGGACCGGCCCGCGGCCACATGTTCCCGTGCGCGCCGGTAGATCTGCTGGCAGTTCGATTCCGTGAGGTCGAGGATTTCCGCGATTTCCCGGTGCCGGTAATCGAAGGCTTCGCGCAACACGTACACCACCCGCTCCTGCGGTGAGAGCCGTTCCAGGAGGGTCAGCACCGCCAGCGACACCGATTCGCGCTGCTCGACGGTATCGGCCGGGCCGAGCAGCGGGTCGCCCGTCAGTACCGGCTCCGGAAGCCACTGTCCCACATAGGTTTCCCGCCGGGCCCGCGCCGAGGTGAGCTGGTTGAGGCAGTGGTTGGTGAGTACCTTCGTCAGCCACGCCTCCGGCGTCTCGATCTGTTCCCGGTCGGCCGCGTGCCAGCGTAGGAACACCTCCTGCACCGCATCCTCGGCATCGCCCGCCGACCCCAGCAGACGGTAGGCGATCGCCGCCAACCGTCCCCGGTGTTCTTCGAACAGATCCATCTCGTGCGCACTGAGCGACATCGCTCCATCGTCGACTATGCCTACAGATTCGTTCCACCCCACCCGTCTGTGGGTGCGCCTGCCGTGCCCGGTCAGCGGGCTCCGGTCTTGCTGGGCCGGCCGGCCCCGGGCGGACCATCGCCCGTGCGCAGTGCCCGGTGGGTCACTGCTCAACGGCGGTGCCGGAGGAGCGAGTCGCCTGCAATACCGACGGGTCTGTTCTTTCCTGGTGCAGTAAGCGATCATGATCGGGTGGATCTGGATCGAATCAGCACCCGAACCGCGGAATTAGCGGCAAGCTTCGGTGTGCGGGCGCCACATGTTGTGGCGGGGAAAGTGCCGACGTGGTCGATCGCGGGCCTGCGGTACGCCATTTGGAAGCGGCCGCCGGTGCTGAGAGTAGAGGCCCGATTCGGTGACCTCCCCGCGGCCGAACAAGACGGGGCGCTCGCCATAACGGTCGTGGCAGGCGATCTCTATAGAAGAGGGGCGTACAAGACCGTTTTCGCTTACGTCCTGAGTTTCTCGGTCGTCAGTTTTCCGCTGCTCTACCTTGCCGCCCTGCACCGAATTCCGAGTTCGCTGGTATTTCCGGTCTTCATGGCGCTCTATGTGTGCGGCTACCTGCTGACCTTCGCGCTGCGGTCGCGGCGCATCATCTACCGCATCGACCACCGAGTGGCCGAGGTGATGGGGCGGCCGGTCGTGGACATGATGATCGACTACGGCATTCGTAACGACCACTTGGTTCGCGGCTTCATCCGGCTTTACTTCACCGCGTTCAGCCCCACGGTCGCCCAGCGAGTGCGACGCCTCGACACCGCGTTCGGACCGCGGCTTCTCACTGCCTAGCCGTATGCGGGTCACGCGGCTACGTCTTCCGGAGGCGGGCATGTAGCCGGGGAACTCGATGAGGCCGGACTTCGGGGAACGAAGGTCGAAAAGGACGTTTTCGCCCGGCGGCTCCGCGCGGCCGGGGTGGCAGTGGAGATCTGTGCCTCGGGACGCGGCGCCCGACACCGGCTGAAATCGGGCGTCGGTGGCCGCCACGTGGCGCGGCGCTCTGTACTAGTACACGGCGCAAGGATCATGTTGTGCGGGGCGTTGTTTCGGGCCGCGGTTCCTACGTTGTACTCATGAGATATCTGGAAGGTCATTTCGCGCCTGTAGAGGTAGAGGTCACGGCCCACGACTTGCCGGTGACCGGGCGTATCCCGGCCGAACTCGTCGGCCGGTATGTGCGCAACGGTCCCAATCCGGTGGGCGTGGAGGATCCGGGCGCCCATGTCTGGGGTATGGGGCAGGGCATGGTGCACGGGGTGCGGCTGCGGGACGGACGGGCCGAGTGGTATCGGAACCGTTTCGTGCGTGTGCCGGGCTTCGCGCCCATGGTGCATGTGCTCGAGCACGCGGGGCAGACGTTCGCCGTGGCCGAGGGCGGGCTGCCGCCGGCCTTGCTGGACGACGAGTTGAACACCGTGGGATTCTGCGAGCTGGGTGCGACGGCGGAGGGATTCAGCGCGGGGGCGCATTCCAAACACGACCCACTGACGGGGGAGTTGCATTCGCTGTCCTATATGCCCGGCCGTGATTTCGTGCAGTACATCGTGACCGATGCCGCGGGGACGGTGATCCGCACCGTGCCGATCGAGATGAACCGCACCCCGTTCCTGCACGACTTCGCGCTCACCGGCGACCACGTGGTGCTCTGGGATACGCCGCTGGGGTTCGACGGATTCGACTGCCGATGGCTACCGGAGCACCCCACGCGTGTGGGCGTGATGCCGCGCACGGGCGGGGAGGTGCGCTGGTACGAGATCGACCCGGTGCATGTCAGTCATACGCTCAACGCCTACGACGACGGAGAGTCGATCGTCGTGGACCTGGTCACCGCTCGAGGCCCGTTCGACCCCGCCGACCCCGGCGCGATCCGGCCGGTGCTGGACCGCTGGACCGTCACCACCGACAAGGTACGGCAGCAACGCATCGACGACCGGCCACAGGACTTCCCCCGCATCAACGACGCCTACGCCGCCCACCCCCACCGCTACGGCTACTCCGCCGCGACAGCCCTGTACGGGATACCGTTCGCACCAGAAAGCGCGCCCCCGGACGAAGCGTTCACCAACGCGCTGGTCAAACACGATTTCCAGCGGGGCACCGCGGAAGTGCACGCGTTCGGGCCGGAAGAAGCCGTGGGCGAGGCCGTGTTCGCGGCCACCGGGCCGGGCGAGGACGAGGGATATCTCCTCACCTACGTGCACGATCCGCACCGCAACGCCGCCGATCTGGTCGTGCTGGCCGCTCAGGACTTCACCGGTGCACCCGTCGCGCGTATCCACCTGCCCGCCCGCGTACCGCTGGGTCTGCACGGCAACTGGCTGCCCGACCACTGACCCGTGCCAGCATGATGGTGTGACCGATCCCCGACCGCCCTACCTCCGAATCGTCGCCGAGATCGAGCGGCGCATCGCCGCGGGCGAGCTGCGGCCGGGCGATCCGGTTCCCACTACCCGAGCCGTCGCCCGCGAGTGGGGGGTCGCCATCGCCACCGCCACCAAAGCGCTGGCCACACTGAAAAATTCGGGCGCCATCGAATCGACGTCCCGCGTCGGCGCCGTGGTCACCGCGCGTCGTCTGCCCTCGCGAACCGGTGAGGGGCTCGATCGTGACCAGGTCGTGCACGCGGCGATGCGGATCGCCGACAACGGTGGTTTGGCCGCGCTCTCTCTGCGGGCCGTGGCCGCCGAACTCGGCGTCGCGACGATGACACTGCGCCGCAACCTCGACGGCGAGGCCGAACTCACCCAGCTGCTCGCGGACGCCGCGTTCGCCGAGATCGACTATCCCGAGCCGTCCCCGGTGTGGCGTTCGCAGCTGCGGGTGGCCGCGCTCCTGCAATGGGGTGTCTACCAGCGACATCCGTGGGTGCCGCCGCTGGTGTCCATCACCCGTCCGGCCACCCTGCCGGCGATGATCGCCTACGGCCTGTGGACGCTGCGCGCCTTCGACGGCCTGGAACTGGATCCCTCCACCCGGCTCCACGTCTACGCCACCCTGGTCAACTATGTGCGGGGCACCGCGATGAACATCGAAAGCGAAGCCCGCGCCGAAATGGACACCGGAATGACGAGCAGGCAGTGGGGCACTGCCCGCCTCGCCGTGGACCGGCCACTGATCACCCAGCTCACGGAACCGGACACCGAGGTGGACCTGGAATCGCTGTTCGCCTTCGGGTTGGAACGGCTGCTCGACGGCCTGACCGTGGTGATGACACCGCGAAAGACCCGGCGCCCGCAGACGTGAGGCGTGGCCGGCACGGTTTCGCGCCGGCCGGGACTCCTCCCAACGAAGGACGCGCGGCGGCGGCCGCCGACTATACGGTCGGCCCATGGAGCCGCCGCCGACCGCCGCCCCGCCGACTCGCGCCGTCGTAACCACCGGAGTTCTCGTGGTATTCGCGGCTGTCACCGGGTGGTGGCTGCTGCTCATCGACGGGGTGGGCGCACTCACCGGTACCGAGTACACCCGCGGCGCCCATATCGTCCGGGCCGTGGGGGCGACACTGTTCGTGGTTCCCCTGATCGCGCTGGTGCTGCGGTTCCCCGTCCGGCTCCGCTGGTCCGAGCTGGGCCTCACCGGGTGGCGGCTCGGGGCGAGGCAATTCGTATACGGTGCCGCCCGCTGGGCGGTCCCCGCGTGGCTCACGCTCGCCGTACTGGTAGGGGCGGGCTGGACCGAGGTGACCGTGCGGGCGCCGGTGGCCGAGATCGCCGTCGCGCTGCTCGGGCTCACCGCACTCGTATTGCTCTACGAGGCGATACCCGAGGAGCTGGTGTTCCGCGGATACTTCTTCGCGGTCCTGGGCGGCCGTCACGCATCTGTCCGGTCGGTTCTGGGACAGGCGGCGCTGTTCACCGTCTGGGGTGCGCTGGTCGGCGGCCGGCTCTCGGTGGACCGCATGGTGCTGTTCGCGCTGTTCGCCACGCTGCTGGGCGTACTGCGCACCGTGACCGGCAACCTCTGGTCCTGTATGGGCTTCCACACGGCATTCCAGGTGACCGCCCAGTTCTTCGGCGGAGCCTGGACCCAGATGGAGTTGCACGATCCGGACCTGATCGCCACCGCGGTCGCTTTCGTCGCCGTACCGTTCGCCTCGACCGCAGTGTTGCTGTGGTGGCGTCAGCCGGCCGAGGCGCCGGGGGACAGGTAGCCCGGTTCACCCAGGCGCATGGCGTCGACGCGGTCCAGGAAATCGCGGTGGGCGCGCAGGGTGGAGTCGAGTAGTTCGCGCCAGGTGCGGCGGTCGATGCGGAAATCGTTGCGGAGTGAGGACAGCGACGCCGGGCGTAAACGGTCGATGTGGTCGACGATGAAGGTCAGCCGGCGGCGCGGGAACTGTTCGCCGATGCGGGGGTTCTCATCGAGGAATGTTTCCAGCATGTAGAGGTAGTTCACGGCGCGGCTGTATTCCTCGTCGGTGAGGCGATAGTCCATGCGTTTGATCTCCACGATCCAGAGTTCGCCGGAATCGTGCAGCAGGACGAAATCGGGTTCCCGTTTCCGGCTGCCGATCGCGGTGGTCACCAGCGGTACCCCGGATTTCTGCAGGTACCAGCGTTCGAAGGCGGCGCGCACCCGCTTCAGCGACTCGTTCATACCTAGGGGCGTCCATTCCGGGGCGAGCAGCCACGGGGCGCGTTCGATCAACTCCTGGAACGGCCGCTCCAGGGAATGCCGATCGTCGATCAGACTCTGCAATCGGTTGACCACCGCCACTCGTTCCGAGGCGATCTGGCCCAGCGAGTACACCTCGGCCACCCGGGCGGTTTCGAACAGTGCGACCACGATATCGAGCCGGTTGCCCGTGTCCTCGGCGACCTCCTTCAACGTTTCCAGCAGGCTGCGCTGCGGACCGAGCGATAACGCCAGCCGCACCAGGCTGTCGATATGGTTCTGATCCTCGAGCGCGGCGCGGTCCTTGTTGTTCACCAGGATGCGGGCGGCGTCCATCACCGATTTCCGGAACATCCGGTCCTGCGGCGCGATGGACTGCAGCATCGTGTGGATTCCCGAGCGTTCGACGAACTCCTCCCACACCCGGCGTTTCACCGAATTTTCCCCCAGCCGGCCGAGTTCCCGGATCAGGTTCCGGCCCCACGCCGAAAGCGCTTCGCCGCGTTCGGAGTTCCAGATGATGTCCTGGCGGTCCGAGCGCACGAGATCTTCCTCGCTGTCGAGCCAGTCCACGTGGATCGCGCCGACCAGGTAGGACCGTAGTTTGAACTCACCGGTGAATCCGGCCGGAATCCCGAAATCGCGGGTCTGGGCTACCAGCTTGCCGCGCGCGTATATCCGGACCCCGGCCATGGCGTCGTCCCGGTACGGGTGCTTGGCGTAGGCGACCCAGCCGGTCACCGGCAGGAACCGGTCACCGAGTTCCACCGGCCGGTCGGCCACCTCGATCCGGGTCTCCGGCATGACGTCGATGGCCAGATCGCGCAGCACGAAATGCCGGGGCGTGCCGGCCGCGGCGACACTGTTGCGGACCTCCACCCGCCAATCGCTGCGTTCGAGCCCGAACCGGGCAGCCAGCTGGCGGCTCAGCTCCGGTCCCGAAGCCACTCGCTTACGGAGGAAATCACGCAGGATGATCGTTGTACCGCGCTGGGTGCCGATGGTGCCGTCGAGCGGGCCGGGCCGAGGATGGTAGTCGCGTTCGGTATCGGAGAGCATATCGTCGAGGCTCAGCACGATATTCGCCACCGGCCAGCCGTCCGGCCCGCGCTCGGTATCCGCGCCGCCCACCGAGATCACCTCGATGGTCCGGCAGATCCCGAAGGCGGCGAGTTTCCCGATTCCCTTGCGGCCCATCACCGGTCGCCGCAGCGAGCGGGACAGATCACTGCCCGCGCGCAGCCTGCGATCGGAACCGACCCGCAGATAATGGTCGTTGACCTCGGCGGCGGTCATCCCGTGGCCGTTGTCGCGGACCACGATCGAATACGGTGCGTGCTCGGCGGCCCGCACGGTACCGGCGAGCGTGACGCCCCACGGCAGCGAAATCTCCACCCGCGTCGCATCGGCATCGTAGGAATTGGCGATCAGTTCGGCCAATACCGCGGAAACACGGTCGTAGAGCCGTATTCCGAGTTTGTCTATGGTCAGCCGGCTTATCCGCATGGTGTACTTGGGGCGGTCGGTGTATTCGCTGTCCATAGGGGCTCCCATCGCCCGATGGTCGACGCGAAGAATATTCGCTACCGTCCAGCGTGCTTGCCGCGGTTGACATTCCGCCGAATAATGGACGACGAATTCATAACGGCGCCCGCGACGAAGGTATTTCGGAACCACGCAGGTGGGTGATGTCATCGCGCGTCCGGGAGAGGGTGGGGAATGATTCCTCATCGCTTCTCGTACCGCTGGACAATCGCTCCACCCGGCGTAATATCTGTGCGGCGGGTAACCGCCGGGCGCGGATTTCGATCGAGTTCTGTTCCGCGTAATATCGAATCCACTTGCCGGGTGCTTATTGTTTTCGAACAATTGGCCTGCGGGAGTTTCCGGAAACGCGGTGCGCGGGGAACGACCGTCTGCTGAGCGCGACGCGCCACCCGGCCGGTGCCGGAATGTCCGGCCGGTGCCGGGACCGCCCGTCCGGCGTGGTACACCCGGAACACCACTCGAGGAGAGGACGATGACAGCGTGTCAGGAGATTCCGCAACCCCCGATATGAAACCACGCAGCCGCGATGTGACCGACGGCCTGGAGAAAACCGCCGCGCGCGGGATGCTGCGCGCCGTCGGTATGGGCGACGACGACTGGGTGAAGCCGCAGATCGGTGTCGCGTCCTCGTGGAACGAGATCACGCCGTGCAACCTCTCGCTGGACCGGCTGGCCGGCGGCTGCAAGGACGGTGTGTTCGAGGGCGGTGGGTTCCCTATGCAGTTCGGCACCATCTCGGTGTCCGACGGGATCTCGATGGGGCACGAGGGGATGCATTTCTCGCTCGTCTCCCGCGAGGTGATCGCCGACAGCGTGGAAACCGTGATGCAGGCCGAACGGCTCGACGGCTCGGTACTGCTGGCCGGCTGTGACAAATCGCTGCCGGGCATGCTGATGGCGGCGGCCCGGCTGAACCTGGCCAGCGTGTTCCTCTACGCCGGGTCGATCCTCCCGGGTATCGCGAAGCTGTCCGACGGCAGCGAACGCCAGGTCACCGTGATCGACGCGTTCGAGGCGGTGGGAGCGTGCGCGCGCGGGCTGATGAGCCGGGAGGACGTGGACGCCATCGAGCGCGCCATCTGCCCCGGTGAAGGCGCCTGCGGCGGTATGTACACCGCCAACACGATGGCGAGCGCGGCCGAGGCGCTGGGGATGTCGCTGCCCGGCAGCGCGGCACCACCGGCCACCGACCGCCGGCGCGACGGTTACGCCCGCGGCAGCGGGGCGGCAGTGATCGAACTGATCCGCCGGGGTATTACCACCGCCGATATCCTCACGAAAGAGGCGTTCGAGAATGCCATCGCGGTGGTGATGGCGTTCGGCGGCTCCACCAACGCGGTACTGCATCTGCTGGCGATCGCCCACGAGGCCGGGGTGGAGCTGAGCCTGGACGATTTCGCCCGCGTCGGCCGGCGGGTCCCGCATCTGGCCGATGTGAAACCGTTCGGCCGGCACGTGATGACCGATATCGACCGGGTGGGCGGGGTGCCGGTGGTGATGAAAACGCTGCTGGACGCCGGTCTGCTGCACGGGGACTGCCTCACCGTCACCGGGCGCACCGTCGCCGAGAACCTCGCCGATATCGCGCCACCGGACCCGGACGGCAAGGTCGTACGGGCGCTGACCGAGCCGATCCACCCGACCGGCGGGATCACCATCCTGCACGGAACGCTCGCCCCCGGTGGCGCCGTGGTGAAATCCGCGGGTTTCGACTCGGATGTCTTCGAGGGCACCGCACGGGTTTTCGACCGCGAACGGGCCGCCATGGACGCGCTCGAGGACGGCACGATCTCGGCGGGCGACGTGGTGGTCATCCGCTACGAAGGGCCCAAGGGCGGCCCGGGTATGCGGGAGATGCTGGCGATCACCGGAGCCATCAAGGGCGCCGGGCTCGGCAAGGATGTGCTGCTGCTGACCGACGGGCGCTTCTCCGGCGGCACCACCGGCCTCTGCGTCGGGCATGTAGCGCCGGAAGCTGTGGACGCGGGCCCGATCGCCTTCGTGCGCGACGGTGATCGCATCCGTCTCGATGTCGGCGCGGGCACACTCGACCTACTGGTCGACCCGGCCGAAATCGCCCGCCGCGGCGAGGGCTGGGCGCCGCTGCCCGCGCGGTACACCCGCGGGGTGCTCGCGAAATACGCACGGCTGGTGGGTTCGGCATCGCAAGGGGCGATCTGCGACTGACCGCTTTTCCCGGATCGGCCGGGTTGTCGCGAGCAGGTGCAGCCGGCGCGGTCGGCGTTCCGCGGGCGAGCAGAGTGGTGGACGACGTCAGTGCGAGCGTTCCAACCACTGCCGGCGATACGGGGCCCGCGACCGTGACGGTGCGGTCGCGCTGGCCGGCCGGCCGGCTTCTCGCGGCGAGCATCGCGGGGCGTCGGGACGGCACACCGGCTGGAGGCCGGGTCGCCCGCGCCTACGGTGCCCCGCCCGTCCTTCGCGTTGCCGGTCCGGCCGCACAACTCGGTATCCGCCACGTTGCCCGCGAAGGCAAGGGCGGACCACCGCGTCCGGCCCGGGCGCCCGCGCGCACCGAACAGTTGCGCAGCTGTGATCGCGCGGGGGTTCGGTCGCAAATGTGCTCAGGCGTTGGCCGCCGGCGACGGGACCGTGCTGTGCAACACCTCGTCGACGACGTCCGCCATACGGGCCCGGAACATCTCCGGGCCGAAGGATTGCGCATGTGACCTGATCCGGGCGGGATCGAGGTCGGTGGTGCCCGGATCGCGCAGGGCGGCGGCGAAGCCGGTGATCACTTCCTCGTCGGAGCCGAAGGGAACATGGGCACCGCTGAGACCCGGCAGTACCGTGTCGAGGGCGCCACCGGCGCCGACCGCGAGCACAGGAGCGCCGCATGCCATCGCTTCCACCGGAACGATGCCGAAATCCTCCACACCGGGCATGAGAAGGGCCCGGCAGCGGCGGTACAGATCGACCAGCACCGCGTCGGAAGCGGCACCCAGGAAGGTGGTTTCCGGTCCGGCGAGCGATTCCAATCGCTGCCGGTCGCGCCCGCCGCCGAGGATCACCAGCCGCATTCCCGCTCGCTGGGCTATGCGAATGGCCAGGTCGGCGCGTTTGTACGGGACGAGCCGGCCGGCGAACAGCAGGAAATCCTCGCGCGGCACCGCGGGATCGAGGACGAAATGGTCGAGCCGGACCGGCGGGTTCACCACGGTGGCCGGTATGCCCCACCAGTTCCGGACTCGGTCGGCGACCGCGTGCGAGTTCGCGACCACCGCGGTGAGCTGCGGGGCGGCGGCGAGTTCGGTGCGGCGGGCCAGGGTGCCGAGGGCGGTGAGCGCGGCGCGGCCGGCCGCACTGTTCGCCTCCTGCGCGCGGAAAGCCGGCTCCCAGGCCCAGCGGGCCGGGCTGTGCACGTAGGCGATCACCGGTGCGTCGGTGGCGAACACCGCCTGGGTCGCGAAGGCGTGATGGCTCACCACCACCGCGTCGAACCGCTCCCGCAGCGGTAGCCGCCGCAGGGCGCGTGGGACGAGCGGTAGCAGCGGGGCGTGCGAGCGCCGGCCGGTGGCGGTGTAGGCGCGTGAGATCCAAGTTCCGGTGATGGTGTCCCAGGGTGGATACGCGCTTTCCGGGGCGGCGGTGGGATCGACGATCGGCGCGAACATCCGGGCCTGCGGCCAGGTGCGCGCGAGTTCCCCGGCCACCGCCTCGGATCCACCGTATTCGGTGAACCGTTCGTGCACGATCGCCACCCGTGCTCCGGAGCCGCCGAGGGCGGACGGTCCGGTTACGTGGCGCGTTTCGGGCGAGGGGTTCATGGCAGGAGCTCCTCGACCGGGTGCGGGGTCGGCGGTGGGGCCATGGTTCGACCCTGCGGCCCGGTGTGCTGCCGGCGCCGGGGTCGTCGCGCGGCCTGCGCGGCGCGGTCGGCCGGGTTCACCGCACGACCTGCGGGAGCCGGCGCGGCGCGGCGTACGCGCGTAGCGCGGGTGCGACGGGACGGCCCGTGAGCAGGCCTTTCACCGTGCCTTGTTCGAGGGCCTGCCGGTAGATCTCGGCGGCGCCGCGGCAGGCTTCCACCGTGCGGTCGATATCGCGGTTCGTATGCGCGGCGGAGGTGACGAAGGATTGACCGAGGACGCCGCGGCGAAGGAGTTCCTGGAGGAACAGGGTGCGGAATTCCTGGGACGGCCGGCCCGCCGGGTCGAGGGTCTGGAACAGCAGGCAGGACGGGCGGCCGGCGATGCGGAGGCGGTCGGCGATCCCGAGTTCGGTGGTGACCTCCTCGAAACCGGCGCGCAGCCGGCGGCCGGCGCGTTCCATGCGGGCGATCGGGTCGGTGGTCGCGTAGGCGTGCACCACCGCGCGGAACGCCGCCAGGGAACCGGTTTCCGGGCCGTGGGTGGTGGACAGCAGGAACACCCGGGCGGCGTCGGTGCGCAGACCGCCGAGCTCGAGGTATTCGCGCCGCCCGGCGAGGGCGGCGATCGGGAAGCCGTTGCCCATCGCCTTGCCCCAGCAGGAGAGGTCGGGGGTGACACCGTAGACCCGCTGCGCGCCGCCGGACGACCAGCGGAAACCGGTGATCATCTCGTCGAACACCAGCAGCGTCCCGTACCGGTCGCACAGTTCCCGGACGCCGGTGAGATAGCCGGGGGGCGGTTCCTGTAGCGCGGTCGCGGCTTCCATGATCACGCACGCCACCTCGCGGCCGGACAGGACCTGCTCCAGCGCGGGCAGATCGCCGTAGGGGAAACGCACCGTCGGCTGGGCGGGGATCCCGGCCGACATCTCGGTCGTCCCGATGAACCAGTCGTCGACCGAGAAGAACGGCTGTTCGCAGGCGGCGACGGTGGTCCGGCCGGTTACGGCACGAGCCAGGCGCAGCGCGGCGGTGGTGGTGTCCGAGCCGTTCTTGGCGAATTTCACCATCTCCGCGCCCGGAACCAGGGCGAGAAAGTCTTCGGCGGCGGCCAGTTCCAGCGTCGTGGGCCGGGAGAAGTTCACGCCGTCGGCGATCGCGGCGCTCACCGCGTCGACGACCGGCCGGTAGCCGTGGCCGAGCGTCACCGACCGCAAACCCATGCCGTATTCGATGAATTCGTTGCCGTCGCAATCGGTGACCCGGCATCCCTGCCCGCGCACCAGGACCGGCGCCATACTTTCCGGATACTGGTCGGCGCCGCGGGCATAGGTGTGTGCCCCGCCGGGCACCAGTTCGTGCAGCCGCGCCTGGGCGCTGCCGCTCTGACCGAAATCGGTGATCACACTCGCTCCTGCGTAGACCGGCTAACAGCCGGATTCGGTGAAGGCCTTCAGATATCCGCCGCTCTGCCGCACATACATCCACGCCCGGAACGCCGGGCCGGTGGGGCTGGGACTGGCGACCATGGTGAGTTCACCGTCGAAACAGCGGTCGACGATGAAGCGGGCCCGCGAGATATGCGGGGTGAAGGTGACAACGATGATATGGCGCCAGCCGCCCGCGATCGCCCGGCGGCGGATCTCCTGCGCCTCGCCGCGCGTGGTCCACGGCCGCGGCTCGAAACAGTCCACCCGGAACGGGTATCCGGTGCGGCAGTAGCGGTCCATCCGTGGATCGTCGAGACCGGTGGAGGCGGAGATCAGCAGCTCCGGTGCCCACCGCTGCCGCGCCAGTTCCAGCCCGAGGTCGAACCGTTCGTACGGGGTGCCGCCGAGGACCACGATGGCGTCGGCCGGGCGCAGCGGGTCGATCTGCGGTGCGACGAACACCGGCCATCCGGTGATACCCGCGACCACCACCGCGAGCAGGCCCGCCGCCGCTGTCCGCCACCACCGTCGCGGCGCCCGTGACTGTCGGTCCATCGTCAGCGCACCGGCCGGTCCCGGCCCAGGGGCGCGGTGCGCAGCGCGCCGTCGGGCGCGACCACGAGCCGCCAGTAGCCGCCCTCCGGATCCTTGAGTACCACCCCGGCGTCGGCGTGATCGGACAACCAGGCGCCGCTGGCCAGTACCGACGCCAAACCGGCCCCGTCGGGCGCGGTGGCCCGCAGTATTTCCTCGTCACCGCCGGCGCGGGCGGTGATGGTCCCGGTGAACGTCGGCCGGTAGGTCTGGCCGCGTCCGGTGACCTGCCAGTGCCGCGGGAACACCGCGGGCCCGATCTCGGTGCCGGCGCCGGAGATCAGGTTGACGGCGATCCCTTCGGGGCAGCCGGCTTCGTCGATCCGCAACTCGATCGGCCGGCTGCCGGGATCGGCGTCGAAGGCGATATTCGCCAGGTACGGCTGCCGGCAGTAGACCAGGTCGATATCGCAGGCCCGGGCCGCGACCTTGCAGTTCACCATCCCGAACTGCGACGGCCCGCCCAGCCCGGCGTTACCCACCTGCACCGCGACCTCGGCGCCTTCGAACCAGATGTTGGTGAGCCACCAGTTGTTGGCGGCGCCGTCGATCAGCAGATGCCGGTCGGTGGTCGCCGGGTCGGTATCGGAGACGAATTCGACATTGGTGAGCGAGAGCCCGGCGTTGTGGTCGTTGCCGGTGCCGAGGACGCCGATCCGGTTGCCGGCGAACTTCGAGGAGGTGACGTAGTTCTGGATACAGGAGGTGGTGAGCCCGACCCCGAAGTTGTTGATATCGCAGTCGATGAACGAGGTGCCGCCGGTATTGGCCTCCAGTACCACGCCGCGCTGCCCGGTGAAGTGGGGGTGGTTGTCGCCCAGGTGGTTACCACGCAGCAGCACGGAATCGAAACTGCACCGGAAGCATTCGGCCAGCCGCACCGCCGTGGACCGCGGGCCGGTGAGGTAGAAACCCAGGCGCGCGAACCGGATTCGCTGTTTGCCCGTGAGATCCACCAGCGTCGTGTCCTGATCGCAGAACACCGTGGACACATCGGCGCCGTCACCGTAGACGACGGCGAAATCGGGCAGATCGGGCCAGGCGGTGATCCGGTAGTCGCCGGCCGGCAGGTACACCACCGGCGGTGTGCCGTCGCCGCGGCAGGCGGCGGCCAGTGCCGCCGTATCGTCGGCCACGCCGTCGCCGATCGCGCCGAACGCGCGGATATCGCGCACGGTGGTGGACGGGGAACCGGTGGGTACGACGACCGGCGCGGGTGGTGCGCCCGACGAGACCAGCGGAGCCGCGACGGCGGCCAGCCCGGCCGCGCCCAGCCCGGCGGCGAACAGATCGCGGCGCTGGACCCGCCTACCGCGCCGTTCGGCGTCTTCGGAAGAACGCTCGGTCACCGGCGGCCCCACCTGCTCCGGTGGGTCACCGCGACCACGCCGGCGATCTCGGCGCCCGCCCCGGCCAGCGCGGTGAGTGCGGCGGCCACGCGATCCCCGCGGTCGCGGCCCAGCAGCACGATGCCGGCTACCTCGGCGGTGTCCACGGCCGGGGCGTCGGCAGGCGAGATATCGACCACCACCCGGTCGAAACGTTTCGCGGCCTCGGTGAGCACCGCCGCGAAACGGGCGGAGGCGAGCAGATCCGGCGTCTGCGCGTCGGCCGCGCCGAGCGGTGCGACGGTGACCGATTTCTCCGGCCAGGACACGTAGATCTCGTCGAGCCGGGCGTCCTGCCGTAGGACGGCGGCGAGGCCGTCCGCGGCGCGCGACCCGGTCGTGGCGGGGCCGGTGTCCGGCGGATCGTCCTGTGTGACGCTGTGTGTACCGCGCAGGTCCAGCTTCACCGTCGGCGGGTCGAAGACTTCGCCGCGGACCGCGGCCGCGGTCCGGCCGGAGACTGCGGTCGCCAGTTCGCGGCGGGGGTTACCGTCGCGCACCGGCCAGTCGGGAGTCGCCGGGGGCAGCATCAGCGACTCGGGCACCAGCCCGGAGATACCGTCCCCGCTGGTGTTGGCGTCGATCACCAGCACTCGGGCGCCGGTCGCGCCGAGTACGGACGCGAGTCCGAGAACGAGTGACGGCTCGGCAGGCCCGGCGAGCCGGGTCAGCACGATCCGCTCGCCTCGCGGCAGCCGGGCCCGTACCGCACGGAGCCCCTCCGCTTCACGGCCGGTGCCGAGCGCGACGGTGCCCAGCACCGGGTGCCCGAGATCGGCGAGGTCACCGGCGGTGCGAATCCGCTTGTCCAGCCGGTCCAGCAGATAGGACGCGACCGCGCCGAGCAGCAGTCCCGCGATGGCGCCCAAGGCGAGCAGCCGGGTACCGCCCGACCCGTTCGCCTCGGCCGGTGCCTGCGCCGCGTCGACCACCGCGACCCGTGCCGCCGGTGCGGCCGTGACCTCGATGGTCTCCAGTTCGTCGACCAGCGCCCGGAACTGGGCCACCACCTGGTCGGTGAGGATCCGGCTGGTCTCCGCGTTCTCGTCGGTCACCGAAACCCGCAGCAGAGCCGTCGCCGGTGGGGTGTCCGCGCTGATCGCGGCGCGCAGCTCCTCGCGATCTACACCGAGCCCGAGCTGGCCGATCACCCGGTCCACGACATGATCGCTGGTGACCAGTTCCAGATAGGACCGCACCCGCTGCTGAGCGGCCAGACCGCCCTGATAGGAATCGGCCACCGAGGTACCGGTCGCCATCGATACGTACATCGTGCTGGTGGCCGTATACGTTTCCGGGATCGAATCCGCCTGGTACGCGGCGGCTCCCACACCGAGCGCCAGGCCGGCCAGCAACACCGCCCAGTAGCGGCGCACCAGGCGCAGGTAATCGGGCAGTTCCATCATTGTGTTCCTTCACTTCCCACGCTCGCGCCGGCCGGTGCCGCCTGCGGCCCGGCCGGTACTTCCCGATCACGTTGTGCCACCGGTGGCCCGTGCGTCCGGCGCCACTGGCCGAGCATCAGCCGTACCAGCCACGCCAGTACGACGACCTGTAGATATTTGCCGAGAGTTTCGGCGCTGCCGAGCATTCCGCGTTCGAACACCACGGGGATCTCGATCAACGCGATCCCGAACAGCACCGGCACCAGATGCCGCGCATACAGCGTGCGCGACCAGCCCACCAGTACCACCGCGGTGAACGCCACCCCCACCACCACACCGGTCCAGCCGCCGAGTACGTACCCCTCACTCACATTGCCTTCCGCCAGCGAGACCGATACCTGGCTCATATCGACCGAGGCGCCGCGCACTTCGGCGGCCCACGCGGTGCCGGCGTGTAATTTCTCCTCCGCGAGCAGTTGGGCCGGGATCATGCTGCGGGCGAGATGACCCACCACCTCGCCCGGGCCCAGCCAGGAACTCGGGCCCACGTAGTAGGCATCGGTGGCCGCTTCGAGAAGGTCGAAGCGGCGCAGCAGGCTCAGGAACGGCCGCACCGCATCCGGGTAGGCGCCGTCGACCGCGGCCGCCTCGGCCCGCAGATGCGGTGAGGTCTTCAGCGATTGCAGCCAGTCGAACCCGGCGATACCGGCCACCGACACCGCGCCGATTCCGGCGATCTTCGCCCGGGTCCAGCCGGTGAGCGCGAACCGCACCGCGACCGCCAGCGCGGCCCCGAGAATCGGGGTTTTCGATTCGGTGGCGGTGGTCCACCAGAGTTCGCCCGCGATGAGTACGCCCAGTACCGCGAGCGTGCCGGACTGCCCGGGCGGCCGGGCGAACACGATCAAACCGACCGCGCCCAGCGTGGCGGGCATGGTGAGCAGGCTCAGCACCGGGGAGGCGCTCTGCACATCGCCGGCGCTACCGGCGGCCCCGGTGGCCACGCTGAGCAACCGGGCGCCGGTGCCCAGCACGTACAGCACCCACAGGGTGGCGATCAGATCGGGGTCCCCGGCCAGCGGCGCGCGGCCGGGTCGCGGCCGGTGCCGGGCCCACAGCACGTAGGCCAGCACGATCAGCGCGTACACGGTGAGCCCGAACGCCACCGGCCGCAGCGCGGCCTCGATCCCTACGTCGTAGCCGATCTCGGCCAGCCGCGGATCGGCGATATTGTCGCCGAAGCGCGGTTCCGGGCGCACCGTCAGCAGCACCACCGGGCGCGCCACATACGACATCGCCCAGTACACCGCCTGAGCGATGAGCAGAACCCGCAGCACACCGTGCGCGAGCAGCGCCGCGACCACCAGCGCACCGAGCGCTACCGCGACCACCAGCAGCGAGAAATTCGACAACAGCAGGGGCAGCGCCTGTTTCAGCATGCCGCCGCTCCCGCCCCGGCCGGTTCACCCGAGTGCACGCAGGATCTCCCTCGCCCGGTCGGTATAGGTGTGACCGCCCTCCACGATCCGCCGGTGCCCGGCCTCGGCGGTTTTCACGGCCTGGTCCGGGTACTGCGCGCAGCGGTCCAGGATCTCGTCGAGTTCGTCGCGGCTGGAGAACAGGAACGCCTCGGTGCCGTCGTCGAGCAGTTCGGCGTGTTCGTCGGTGCGCTCGCCGACGAACAGGCCGCCCGCGGCGGGCACCTCGAAAGTGCGGCAGGTGTGCGTATCGCGGTTGCCGGAGTTGAGCAGCACCAGATTGGCCGTCACCGAGGCGACGGTGATCGCGAAATCCTCGCCGTACACGGGGCCGGTGACCGCAGCGCGGGTGGTGCGCAGCTGCCGCACCCGCCGCCAGCCGGGCCCGCACACCAGCAGTTGCGCCCCGTAGGTACGAGCCAGCGACACCATCCCGGGGCGGCGATCGGGCCGGCAGGCGCCGATGAATCCGACCAGGAACCGGCGGGTGCTGCGCCGGGCCGCGACATGATGCCAGGCCGGGTCGTAGGCGCTGCGGACGAACAGGGTCCGCCGGACGCCGCGGTCGGCCAGTTCGGGCAAATTGTGTCGTTTGGTCGTCACCACCAGGTCCCATTCCGGTTCGTGCGCCAGATAGTCCGGTGTGGTGTTGGCCGGATTCGATACATCGTCGGGGCTGTAGTGCACATGCAGCGCGGCCGGGATCTCCAGCAGCCGGGACTGGTCCAGATACACCGATTTGAACCCGAACACCAGGTCCGGGCGCAGTTCCGCGGCGGCCCGCTCCAGCCGGGTGTGGATCCGGTCGACGGTCCAGGGCGCCCGCTGCGCACCGGTTTTCGCGTACAGCCACGACGGGGACAGCCGCGGCGGCAGGGTCACCGGCGTGGAGTCGACCACCATGACCTCGTGCCCGAGCCGGCGGAAACCCTCGGCGAGCGAGCGGGCATTGCTGCCGAGCCAGTCGTCGCCGACGAACAGAATTTTCATCGTGTTCCTCTTTCACCCGCTGTGGCGGGCGGTACCGCGCCGGGCGCGTGTTCGCGCCCGGTAAGTCCTGTGCGTTCCCGGGCGATGAGCCCCCGCATCCGCGCGAGATACCAGATCGCGACAGCGAATTCGGCGGCCACGATGCCGCCGGCCAATGTCCATACCGAATGCGTGCGCATCGTGATCAGCAGCGCCACGGCCGCGACCGCGGTGCCGACGGCCGAGCCGATCAGTACCCCGAGGGTGTCCTGGCGTACCGGGAGCACCGCCGTGGTGACGAAGGAGGTCACCGTCGTGGCCGGCAGGATCAGCGCCTCCAGGCGCAGCACCCCCACCGCGCCGGCGAATTCGTCACCGAACACCAGCGGGATCACCAGCGGCGCCGCCACCCACAGGGCCGCGGCGGCCACACCCGCCAGCGCGACGCACACCGCCAGCGAGCGCAACGCGGACGGCCAGAAACTCTGTTCACCGGCGCGTTTCGCCATCCGGGGCAGCAGCGCGAAGCCGATCGGGTCGAGCAGCGATTGCACGGCCCGCACCAGCCGGTCCGACGCCGAGTACAGGCCGAGCGAGACCGCGTTGAGTACGGCGCCGTACACCGCGGCCGACCCCTGGCCGTAACTGGTGACCAGTAACCGGCCGGTCACCACCGGCAGCGCGGCGCGGATCAGTTTCCACGCGCCGCGCGGCGGGCCGGGCGCGCCGAATTCCCGCCAGGTGTCCCACCAGGTGAGCGCCAGACTGATCACCGAGGAGGCCAGCAGGCACAGCAGGGCCATCGCCGCGGTCGGGAAACGTGGCAGCAGCGTGAGCAACAGCCCCAGGTAGCCGACGCGGGCAATCGACTGGTACAGCGTGGAGGCGCCGAAACGGCCCTGCCCGATCAGCACCCAATCCTCCGACAGCGACCAGAATCCGCCGACGAACAGTCCGAGCAGCACCATCGTCAGGTAGTCGGGGGCGCCCGCGGCGGCCGCCGCGGCCAGCGCGGCGCCGAGTACGCCCAGGATGCCGCCGCGAATCGCCAGATAGGTGCCGCGGGTGTGGTTGACCACGGCGCGGTCCAGGCCCGACTCCTGCACCCGCGCCGCGAGGTAGGAGGTGATGCCCAGGTCCACGATCAGCGAACCGAGAAAATAGGCCGACATCCCGATGGCCAGCAGACCCATCCCGGCGGCGCCGAGCAGGCGCGCAATGAGCGGAAGCGTGGCCACGGTCACCAGATACTGGCCGTACTTGCCGAAACTGACGTAGGCGATATCGCGGACGACCGTCGCCAGTTCGCGCACCCGGGACCGCGCGGCCGGCGGCTCGGCCGCGACCGCGGTGACGACCGGCAGTTTCTCGGTCGGCCAGTCGGCGAAGGCCGGGATGATCTCGGTCGGCAGGTCGTAGTCGGGGGTCCGCAAACCGTCCAGCGGGACCGGATAGTGGCGGGCCACCATCCGGATCGGGATGGTGTTCTGCCCGGACAGATTCATCGCGGCGCCACCGCCTTGCGCGCGGTGACCTGTTCCAGCAGACCGGTGACGGCCCGGGCGGTGGCGGTGATCGTGAAATCGCGGGCGCGGTCGCGGGCGGCGGTGCCCAGCCGCGTGCGGAGGACGGGATCGGCGACGAGCCGGTCCAGCGCGGCGGCCAGCGCGCCGGGGTCGCCCGGCGGGGTCAGCAGGCCGTCCAGTTCCGGCCGGATGATCTCGGTGGGCCCGCCCGCACCGGCCGCCACCACCGCGCAGCCGGCGCCCATGGCTTCGACCACGACCTGCCCGAACGGTTCGGCAAGGACCGAGCAGTGCACGGCGATATCGGCCTGTGCGAAATACGGGGCGGGATCGTCGGCGTGGCCGGTGAATTCGACCGGTAGGCCCAGTTCGGTGGCGGTGCGTTCGAGTTCGGCGCGGTAATCCTGTTCGCCGAAGAAGGTTCCGCCCACCAGGTGGACGGCGGCGGGCCGATGGCGCATCCGGGCGAGGGCGCGCAGCAGGACGTCCTGGCCCTTCCACGGAGTCAGGCGTCCGACCATGACGATCCGCACCTGGGAGGAATCGCGCTGTGGTGCCCGCGCGAGATCCGGACCGGCTTCCACTCCCGGATACGCGACCACTGCCGCCCGGCCGGTGGTGGACAGTGTGTGCAGCGTCGACCGGCTGTTGGCGATTAAGCCCTGCGCCGTGAGCCGGCCGAGCAACCGCAGCGCGACAGCGAGCGGGCTGCCGAAGTATTCCGCGCTGACCCGGTCGTGCACCTGCCACACCAGCGGGATCCCCGCGCGCCGCGCCGCCACCGCACCCATCAGCAGAGCCTTGGTGCTCTGCGCGACGAGGACGTGCGCGCCGTGCGCCCGGACGGTCGTGCCGAGCCGGGTACCGAGCCGGATCAATGCCACGGCGCCGGTGAGCAGGCGCAGCGGCCCGGAACCGGCGCGGGTGAGCGATCGGCTGTCGAAATCGCCGGGGCATACGGTGACCGGGATCGCGCGGGTGCGCAGCCGGTCCACCAGCGGGCCGTCCGCGGTGAGCAGCATCGAGGCATCCACCACGCCCTCGGCCCGCAGCGCGGACAGCAACCGCAGGGTCGCCAGTTCGGCGCCGGACGGGGCGGCGGTATGGGCGAGGAAAACGGCGCGGATCATCCGGCCAGCTCCCGGTAGAGCGCGATATGGCGTTCGGCGGCCGCCGACCAGGAGAAGGTTTCGGCATGCGCGCGGCAGCGGTCCGATCCCGGGATTTCACCGTCGAGAGCGGCCACCAGCCGGGCGGCGAGTGCGTCCGGGTCGGCGGCGGGCACGATCAGGGACGGATCGAGCCCGCGCACCGAATCGGGGAGCCCGCCGCAGCGGGTCACCACCGGGGCCCGCCCGGCCGCCAGCGATTCGAGTGCGATGAGGCCGAATCCCTCCAGCGCCACCGACGGCACCACGGTCAGCGCCGACCGGGCGTACCAGCCGGTGAGTCCGGTATCGGTCACCGATCCCGCGAAATGCACACTCGCGCCGAAGGGTTCGGCCTGGCGGCGTAGGGCGGTCTCGGCCGTACCGGTGCCGACGAGTACCAGCCGGGCCCGCGGATGGGCCGCGCGGACGGCGGGCCAGGCACGCAGCAGCACATCGATACCCATGCGGTGTTCGAGCCGCCGCACGCACAGCACGACCGGCGCGTCCCGCGCCGGCGGGGGAGTGGCGGTGAAACGGTCGAGATCGACGCCCGGCGCGATCACCGACACCGCGTCCGGCGAGACGCGGTAATCGTGGACCAGCAGGTCGCGGAAGTGTTCGGAGAGCACCACGAACCGGTCGGCGGGCCGGGCGCGCAGCCGTTCCAGTGTGTACTTCACCCGCGCCGCGAGCGCGCCGCCGCCCGCCCACCGGCTCTCCGCCGCCCACGGACCGTGGAAATGCACCACCAGCCGCCGCCGGGCCCGTGGCCCGCGTGCGGGCGGGCCGTACAGCGTGAAATGCCGGTCCAGGATCACCGCTCCGTGATCGGGCAGTTCCTCCCGGAAGGCGGTGCGCGCCCGGCGCCAGGTGGATCCGCCGACCGGACCCCACGACACCCCGCCGGGCGGCGGATCGCCGAACGCCGCGGCCGAAACCCGGATTCCGGGACGATCGGCCAGCGCGCCGAACAAATCGGTGAAATAGCGGTTGAGCCCGCCGGGTGCCGAGCCGAACCACTCCGACCCGGTCATATGTATCCGGGGCGGGGCCGTCGTGATCATCCGCCCGCCCTGTTCCGGCCGCCGCGCCACCGGCCCGCCCGCACCCGCAGCCGGTGCAGTGCCGTACGCGCCAGGCGCAGATCACCGACGGCCACATCCAGCGGTGACAGCAGCCGCGGGCAGTCCCGGGCCAGACGGTGATGGAAGCGCAGGGTCTCGCTCAGTTTGCTGATCGTCGACGTGCGTGCGCACAGGTTGAAACTCGACGCCCGCCAGGCGGCCGCGACCTCCGGCAGCCCGAAGAACAGCCCGAACTGCCCGACCCGCGCGAACAGGTCGACATCCATCGGGAACACCAGATCGCCGCGCAGCCCGCCCACCCGGTCGAAATGCTCGCGCCGGAACATCGCCGCCGCCGTGGGCCCGAAATCGGCGGGGCCGCGCCGCACGATGGTGCGGGCCAGCGCCTGCGCGGTGCGCACACCGTCGAGGCCCGGGAGCCCGAGGCCGGTTTCCACCAGCGCGCCCTGTTCGTCGATCACCTGGAACCGGCTGGAGCTGATCGCGAAGGCCGGGTCGGCCATCACCTCGAGCTGCGCCGCCAGTGCGCCCGGCAGCAGGATATCGTCGGCGCACACCACTTTCACCAGGTCGCCGGTGGACAGGGTGATCGCGCGATTCCAGTTGTCGCCGATCGGCAGGGTCGTCTCGTTACGTTCCACCCGCACCCGGGGATCGTCGAAGGAGGCGGCGATCTCGCCGGTCCGGTCGGTGCTGGCGTTGTCGAGGACCAGCAGTTCGAAGTCCACGTCCTGACTCAGGATCGAGCGCAGCGTCTGCTCGAGCGTCCGGGCGGCCTCGTAGGCGGGGACACAAACCGACACGGCGGCCACTGCCCCTCCTTTCGATGGGATGATGCGGAATTCCGCTAATCGAATACACGTCGTCTGCGGATCCGGCGAAGGCGCCGGATCCGTTGTCGCGCCGTACCGGGCGATGCCCGGCGGCACCCTGCGCTACCGGATGGGCCGCTCCCGCGCATATCCGGCCGGATCGTCGACCAGCCAGCGCCCGGCCAGTTCCGGGAAACGCTCGCAGACCTCGCCGTACAGGTCGGGGACGGTGAGCAGTACCCGGTCCGGCCGCGCCGCTAGCAGATCCGCCGGGGCGATGATCGGCACATCCGTACCCGGCATCCGCCGACCCTGTTTGGCGGGTGCCGCGTCCGCGACCGCCCGCAGCAGGTCACGCCGCACCCGGGCCCGGCAGAACAGCGCCACCGCGCGGGAGGCCGCGCCGTAAGCGTAGACCCGGCTGCCGCGAGCCGCCTCCTCCCGAAGTGTGCTGCGCAGGTACTCGGTGTGCCGGTCCGCCGCGTGCTGTAATTCGCGCACTGCCGCCGGATCGCGCATCCCGGCCTCGCGGGCGAGGATCCGGTGCACCGCCTCGTCGGGCTCGGCCGGGCCGTGCACCGCTGCGAGCAGCACCGTGCCGCCGTACAGGCCGAAATCCCAGGCGGTGACGACCGACATGCCCACCGCGGCCAGCATGGCTCGGAGCACCTCGAGGGTGTAGTAGGCGAAATGGCCGTGCCGCAACGCATTCCATTGGCCGGTGGCCACGATCGTGTGCAGCGAATGGTATTGCATCAGCAGCACACCCGCCGGTGCGGTCGCCGCGGCCCGGCCGGCCACCGCTGCGGCCTGGTCGCGTTCGTGCATGAGCCCGAACGAATCCAGCACCACGTCCGCGGGGCCGCCGGTCGGGTGATAGCCGCGGTCGGCGAGCAATTCCAGCCAGCTACCACCGTGCGGGCTGGTGAACTCGCGCACCGTCGTGCCCCGGAGCAACCCGGCCGCCGCGACCCGGCGCACCGCGTCGGCGGCCTGGTCCCGCAGGGCACGCGGTTCGACGCCGCGCGGTTCGGCGGTCACCGTATCGTCGTGCGCCAGTTGCGCCAGGCCGCAGCCGCGGCACAGCACCATCGCCAGCGGATGCGCTGTTTCGCCCGGCTCGTACGGTTCGGTGGCGAGCGGGAAATGGTCGGCCGCGGGCATCGGCCCGAGGTCCAGCACCGTCACCGGTTCGCGGCGGCGGCAGGCGCGGCATCCCGCAGGCTCGGGCCGTGACGGCCGGGCCGCGGCGGGCGGCGCCGGCAGCGGATGCCCGGTCATGGCACGATCTCCCGGTGCGAATCGAAGAGACGGAACTCGCCGATGTGGTGCTGCTGGTACCCGAACCGTTCCGGGATGCCCGCGGCCTGTTCACCCGCACCTTCGACACCGCGATCTTCGAGGCCCGTTTCGGCGCGGGCGCGGCCGCCGCGTTCGTGCAGGATTCGCAGTCGCGCTCGGCCCGCGGGGTGATCCGCGGGATGCACGGGCGAGCCGGCCGGGGGGAGGCCAAACTGGTGCGGTGCGCTCACGGGGCGGTGCACGACATCCTCGTCGATATCCGTCCCGGCTCGCCCACGTTCGGGCACAGCCAGGCATTTCTGCTGGACGACGACAGTTTCGGCCACCTGTACGTCCCGCCCGGCTTCCTGCACGGTTTCCAGGCGCTCACCGAGACCGCCGACGTGTGCTACCGCATCGACCGGCCGCACGACCCCACGGAGGATCTCGCCGTCGCCTACGACGATCTCGATCTCGCCCTGGCCTGGCCGCAAGAATGCACCCGGGTTTCGGCCCGCGACCGCGCGGCGGGCAGCTGGCGCGCACTGCTCGAATCCGGGCATCTCACACACCGGTCCTGATCCGCCGCAGGCCGGCGTCCACCGCACCCACACTGCCCAGCTGCCGTAACCGGGCCAGCCGGACGAACCGCTCCGCGAAATCCGCCGCGGTCAGACCGTGGGCCACGTACTCGGTGTGGAGCTGCGCCGCGCCCGCGGCCACCGTCCAGCGCGCCGTGTACCCGAGTTCGCGCCGGGCCGCACCGAAGTCGACCCGGTAGGAGCGGGGATCGGCACCCGATTCCCCGGTGATCACCACCTCCGAACCCGGTACGACCGCCGCCACCGCCTGGGCGATCTCGGCGACCGTGCAATTGTTGACCTCGGTTCCGATGTTGTAGGCGCGGCAGGCGATCGCCGCCACCGGTGCCTCCAGGCAGACCGCGAAGGCCTCGGCGATATCCTCCGCGTGCACCAGCGGCCGCCAGGGCGTGCCGTCGGAGAGCACCTTCACCACCCCGTCCAGGACGGCGTGGCCGACCAGATTGTTCAGCACGATATCGGCGCGCAGCCGCGGCGAGAACCCGAACGCGGTCGCGTTGCGCAGGAACACCGGCGCGAAATCGGCGTCCGCGAGCGCGACCAGATCGTCCTCCACCCGCACCTTGCTCTCCGCGTACGGGGTGATCGGCCGCAGCGGCGCGTTCTCGTCGACCAGTTCGTCCCCGGCCGCGCCGTACACCGAACAGGTCGAGGCGTACAGGAACCGCCGGACCCCGGCGTCCTTGGCCATCCGCGCCAGCCGCACCGATGCGCGATGGTTGATGTCGTGGGTGATCTCGGGTACCAGCGCACCGAGCGGATCGTTGGACAGTGCCGCCAGATGGACCACCGCGTCGAACCCGGTGAGCTGACCGGCCGACACGTCCCGCAGGTCGGCGGTCATCGTCGGCGGGTCCTGCGGGACCGGGCCCAGGACACAGTCGGCGAACAACCCGGTGTCCAGGCCGGTCACCTCGTGCCCGCGGGCCTGCAGGACCGGCACCATGACGGTGCCGAGATAGCCCTGATGGCCGGTGACCAGAACTCGCATGGTTATGCCTCTCCGAATTCGAGTACGGCTTTGATCAGGTCGAATCCCTCGGCATACGCTGCGCGGCACTGGACGCCGCGCACGCGCGCCAGCCCCCGGAACGCCTCCTCGTCGAACCAGTCGCGGTTCGCCTGCGAGGGATAGCATTCGGCGAGGATCCGGGCCTTGTGCCGGACGGTCTCCGGCGTCACCGGATGCAATACCGCCGGCCGCGGAGTATCGGTCTCCCATTTGAGGATTTCGTAGCCGAGTATCAAATGGTCCCGGAACTCCGTGGGCGCCAGCTCCGCCAGCAGCCGATGATCCTGGTGGGCGTCACCGCGCTGCGGGGCGAATACGATCTCGGGTTCGGTACCGCGGCGGAACTCCGCGAGCGCGTCCTTCACCCGGTCCCAATGGGCGGGCGCCCGCCCGTCCGGGAAATCGAGCACCGTCAGCTCCAGATCGGCGCTGCCGCAGAAGGAGCCGAGCGCGGCGGCTTCTTCCGCCGCGCGTTCGGTGCCGCGGCCGGTGAGCACCAGCGCCCGGACCCGCAGGTCCGGATACCGGCCGGTCAGCGTCAGCAGGGTCGCGCCCATACCGATGGCGATATCGTCGCAGTGCGCGCCGAGCAGCGCGATCTCGGTGAGTCGCGCGGGAACGAGCGTGATCACGAGGCGGCTCGCTCCCACACCATCCAGGGACGCTCGCCGCGGTGGTAGCCGGCGTCGAGTTCCGCGCGTTCCTTGAACGTATCGGCCGGTTTCCAGAACCCGTCGTGCTGGTACCCGTACAGCCGGCCGATCGCGGCCAGCGCCCCGCAGACGTCTTCCACCAGATCCCCGTTCTCCGGCAGATGCTCGAAGATCTCCTGGGTGAGCACGAAATAGCCGCCGTTCTCCCAGATCGGGAGTTTGCTCACCGGGGTGATCTGTTTGACCTCGCCACCGGGCAGGACATCGACGCAATGGAACGACGACTGCGGCGGCACGATCATCATCGACGCGGCCGCACCGGACGCGGTGAACTGCTCGATCATCCGGTTCAGCGGGGCGTCGGTGAGGACGTCGGAATAGTTCGCCAGGAACACCTCGTCACCGTCCAGGTACGGCCGCACCCGGCGCAGGCGTTCCCCGATCGCCGATTCGAGACCGGTGTCGACGAAGGTGATCGTCCAGTCCGCGATATCGGAGTGCAGCAACTCGACCTGCCCGTCGCGGATGACGAAATCGTTGGACATCGTCTCCTGGTAGGTCAGGAAGAAGTTCTTGATGTGATGCGCCCCGTACCCCAGACAGAGGATGAATTCGGTGTGCCCGTAGTGGGCGTAGTACCGCATCACATGCCAGATCAGCGGCCGCGGGCCCACCATCTGCATCGGTTTCGGCGGGCTGTCGGCCTCCCCGCTGCGCATCCGCATCCCGTAGCCGCCGCAGAACAATACGACCTTCACCGCGCGCCGACCTCCACCGGACCCGGCGCCACCACCGCGACGGTGGGCAGCGGGAACACCAGCCGCCCACCCCATTCACCGATATACCGCAACTGTTCGCCGAGCTCATCGGCCAGGTTCCAGGGCAGGACGACGACGAAATCCGGGCGGTCGGCGGCGATCCGCTCGGGCGGATGGATGGGGATCCGGGTGCCCGGGGTGTAGCGGCCGTGCTTGTAGGGGTTGCGGTCCACCGTGTATTCGAGCAGGTCGGGCCGGATGCCGCAGTAGTTCAGCAGCGTATTGCCTTTACCGGGTGCCCCGTAGCCGACCACGCGTTTGCCCGCGGATTTCTGGTCCAGCAGGAAACGCAGCAGATCACGGCGCACCTCTTCGGCCCGCTCACGCAGCGGCCGGTAGCCGTCCACCGTATGCAATCCGGCGTCGGCCTCGGCGGCCAGCAGCTGCGCGACGCGCGGCGTGGGCTCGGCCGCGGCGGTCGGCCGGGCCCAGATACGCAGCGAGCCGCCGTGCGTGGGCAGGGTCTCCACATCGGCGACCGCCAGACCGGCCGTCGCCAGCGCACGCTGCGCCGACGCGAGGGTGTAGTACTGGAAATGCTCGTGGTAGACGGTGTCGAACTGGCCGTACCGCACGAGGTTCAGTGCATGGTGCACCTCGAGGGAGAGCCAGCCGTCGTCGGCGACCAAGGCCCGCAGCGCGCGGGTGAAACCGCGCAGATCGGGGATATGGGCGTAGACGTTGTTCGCCACGACCAGGTCGGCCGGGCCGTGTTCGGCGCGGACGCGGCGCGCGGTGGCCTCGTCCAGGAATTCGGTCAGGGTGGGCACCCCGGCCGCCCGGGCGGCCGCGCCCACGTTCTCCGCCGGTTCGATGCCCAGGCAGGGGACACCGGCTTCGACCACCGTGCGCAGCAGGTAGCCGTCGTTGCTCGCGACCTCCACCACGAACGACTCACTGTCCAGGCCGAACCGCGCGATCGCGGACGCGGCGAAATCCCGCGCGTGCCGGACCCAGCTGTCGGAGTACGAGGAGAAATACGCGTACTCGGTGAACGTCTCGGCCGGGGTGATCAGGGCCGGGATCTGCAGCAGCAGGCAGTCCGCGCACAGCCGCAGATGCAGGGGGTAGGTGATCTCCGGGAGGTTTAACGCCTCCTCGGACAGGAAACTCTCGCAAGGTGGTGTCGCCCCCAGGTCCAGGACACTGGTCAGCCGGGACGAATCACACAATCGACAATGCACTCGGGCTCCACTCGAACGGTCACGGATATCGGCGGCGCCCCGCAGCTCCGAGAAGTGGCTTCTCTCTTGCCGATCGACGGGAAAGTTAGCACCGATCCGGCGCAACTGCGACACGGTCGCGGGTGAAATTCTCGCGGAAGTGAAGAATGGCATATCTTCAGCAAACCGCGTAACGATCGGCCGCGCGGCGACGATTGTCATCGTCCGAAACCGCGCTTCACGACTGCGCGACACCGTGTTCGGTGAATTCGCTATCGCGAACCCATTCTCCACACTTGTGCCGGACGGCGACAGGGGCAATACTTTCGCAACAGGCCGGCCCGGTCTCGGCGCGCCTCGACATTATCGGGGCCGGGCTTCCTGTAAAACAGCGTGCTTCCGGTTGTCATGGATGGGAACCGGAAGCGCGGCGGGTTCGACGTTCAAGCGAGTACATTTTCATGGTTCTGGATCTCCGGGGAGTCGGCGGCATCGTCGACCTGCACCTGCCGAATCCCGCTGATCGGGACTCCTGGCGCGCGGGTCATCTCCGCCGGCTCGCCGGTACCGACACCCTCGTGGTCACGCTGGCGGCGCTGGGCGCGCACCTGGCTGCCCTCGCCGCCGAAGCACCGGCCGCGGCGTTCGATCTGCGGGCGGTGGCCCTCACGATCGCAGTGGCGGCCGGGTGGTCGATCATGCTCGGGTGGAACGGTTCCCGTGCCCCGCACACCGTGGGCGCCGGTAGCGACGAGTACCGGCGGCTCGTTTCGGCCACTCTCCAGTTGTTCGGCGCGCTCGCGATCGCGGCGCTGATCCTGCGGATCGACAGCGCGCAGGGATACCTGGTGGTCGCATTGCCGGCCGGCCTGTCGGGACTGGTCGTGACCCGGGCGCTGTGGCGGGGTCATACGGCCCGCCGCCGGGCGTCGGGCCGGTACCGGCGTTCCGTGCTCGTCGTGGGTGGTCCCGAGGCGGCCCGGGCCATCGCCGCCGCCCTGTCGGAACAGGATATGTACGGCTATCACGTCGTCGGGGTGTGCACGCCGACCGGTGCCGCGCTCGCCGAACCCGCCACGCTGCGGGCCGGCCGTCGCGATATCCCCATCGTCGGTGACGACCGTTCCGTACGCAGCGCCGTCCGCCGCATCGGCGCCGATACCGTCGTGGTGATGGCCACCGATCGGCTGGGTCCGCGCGATATCCGCAGGCTCGCCTGGGATCTCGATGCGTTCGGCACCGACCTCATCGTCGCGCCCGGAGTCATGGACATCTCCGGCACCCGCATGTCGAGTCAGGTACTGGCCGGTATGCCGATGCTGCATATCGAGCGGCCGCAATACGACCGGGCGCTCTCCCTGGGCAAGGCCGTATTCGATATCTGCTTTTCCACGCTGGTCCTGGTGCTGATCTCGCCGATGCTGCTGGCCATTGCCGTAGCGGTCAAAACAACCAGTACCGGACCGGTTTTCTATCTGTCGGAGCGGATAGGCATGGACGGCAAACCATTCCGGATGGTGAAATTCCGCAGTATGTACGTGCGGGCCGACCGGGAAGCGTCCGCGCTGATCACCGCACACGGCGGTAACCCGCTGTTCTTCAAACTGAAGAACGATCCCAGAGTCACCCCGGTCGGCCGTTTCCTGCGCCGATACAGCCTCGACGAGCTACCTCAGTTCTTCAATGTGCTGTCCCGGGATATGAGCGTGGTGGGGCCACGCCCGCAGGTGCGGCGCGAGGTCCACTCCTATGACGGAGTGATGCGCCGGCGATTACTGGTGCGTCCCGGTATCACAGGGCTGTGGCAGGTGAGCGGGCGTTCGGACCTGTCCCCGGAGGAGTCCGTGGAATTCGATATCTCCTACGTCGAGAATTGGTCCATGTTGCTCGATGTGCGGATCATCGCGCGCACGTTGCGGGCTGTTCTCCGGGGCGACGGGGCCTACTGAACCCACCGGAACCCGCTGCCGTCGAGCGCTGCCGCACGGGAACCGCTCGCGCACCGCGGTTCACCAGGAGACATTGATCGGTCCGGGACTCCACAAGCCGCCGTGCGTTTCCTGGGTGACCGCCGGAACGGCCGGCCGTGTCGCGGGGTCGAGGGGGGTGAGCCGCTGCAGCTGACCCCAGTCGTGGCTCCAATCGTCCTTCAGATAGGTGGCCAGGGTCTGCGACCGCAGCAGCTGGCGGGTCCAGCCGAGCGGGCCGCCACCGTCGTGGCTCTGCCACATCGACGTGGTCGCCGACGCCGGGCGGTTGGGCAGGATGCGCCAGCCGGGCGGCTGGGCGATACCGTCCTTGTGGTCGTAGGGCCGCTGGCACGGGAACTGCAGGCCCACCGCCCAGTCCAGCAGGACCGGTTGCTGCGAGCCGATCAGCTCGTTGACGGTCCGGGTCCGCGGGATACGTGGCGGCGTGAGCGCCATCCACTCCTGGGAGTCGACGGACAGGTCCCTGGCCTTGATGCGCACCACATCGGCCTGCGCGGGAATCTCGTCCAGCGGTATCCGCAGGTTCCGCCAGGACGGGGACGGGCCGATATCGATGGGCATCGCCACGCCGAGTGGCCGGGCGCTGGTCGCCGATTCCGCGGTGCCGTATTCGATATCCACCGGCTGCCCCGGCATCACCGAACCGTCCTGGGTGATCGCCCGGAAACGGCCGGCCGCGGTGATAGCCATGATCCCGTCCCGCTCCGCGGGCGCGGGCAGCCGGTACCAGCCGGTGGTCAACTCGGCCGCCTCCTGCTGTCCGGCGGTGCCGAGCACCGGCGTGGCGGGGGAGAGCCCGAAGGGCAGCGGCGCCCCGCCGGTCTGTGTCCGGGAACTGCCGTCGGAGCCCTCGTCGTCCAGGGCATCGGCGATACTGCTCTCCTTGTCCTTCGGCTGATCGTCGTCGGAGGTCACATTCGCGACCCCGTGCGGTACGAAACCGGTGCCGTCGCCGCGGAAGGTACTCGCGGCGTCGCCGGACAGCGGTGGCAGCATCGCGGCGTTCGGATCGGTTTCGACCAGCACATCGTTGGCCATCCCGCACGGTTCACCGCGGACCGCGTCGATATTGGAGCGCGCCAGGGAGAAGGCCGGGTACTGGGTGGCGGCGGCGGTGGCGAACGAGCCCACCTGGAACAGCACGATCAGGGCGGCCGCCACCGTCAGCGGCGGGATCTTCGCCAGCCGCCAGGCCCGGCGCGAAACACGGTGCGGAATACCCGGTTCGGGCGCCCGCAGATGCCACCAGGCCGCCAGTACCAGGCACAGGACCGCGACCGTCAGGAAGATCTGGCTCATGCCGAGGCCACCGATGGACGGCGCCTCGTTCCACCACGGGATGCCGTGATCGGAGGCGTAGAACCATTTGTTGACGCCGGTGAAGATCTGCGCCAGCGCCACCGCGACGATGGCGGCGAACAGGGCCCGGTAGCGCGGCGCCCGCATCACCTTCGGTCCCACCGCCACGGCCGTGACGACGGCGACCGCCCCGGCCAGACCGGCGAATACGCCGTTGTGGTGGGTGAACTTCGTCGGAACGGTCGCCATCAGCAGCATCGCGCCGAAGGTGATCCCCAGCAGCCGTTTCGCCGGACCCGGCGCGACGAACGGGATCCGGCCGCCCTTGCGCAACATCACGAACGCGCACACCAGCAGTCCCAGCCACATGGCGACCATCCCGAACCGGCGCCCGATCGAACCGTCGGCCGTAGGGGTGAACAACCGCTGATAGGCGACATAGTCGTCGTACCACGGGATCGAGGGGCCCACCTCGTTGTGCACACGGGTCATCTCGAACATCGCCGATAGCGGCTGGACGCCGAAGGCGAAAACCAGGACCAGAGTTCCGGCGGCGGTCAGCGGGGCGAGCAGTGCGCCGTAGGCCAGTATCCGGGTGACCCGCGAGCGTTCGCCGGGCGCCGGCATCCGGCGGGCCCGATCGGTGGCGAACCGCACCACCGACCGGGCCCCGGCGGCCAAGGGCGCGAAGCAGATCACACCCGACGGTGCGGCGGTGAGGCTGAACGCGGCGATCAGGATGGCGATCGCGTAGGGCAGAAGCTGTTTGGCCGCGATGGCACGTTCGACGAAACACCAGGTGAGCAATACGGCGACCGCGATCACCGGTTCCGGGCGCAACCCGTTGTTGTAGGGCAGCCACACCGCCAGGAATCCCAGCGCCCCGGTCCAGACGACGACCCGGTCGCGCCGTAGCACGACGCCCAGCCGGGGGATCACCTCCCGGCTCAGTGCCAGCCACGCGAGGAAACCGGCCAGCAGGGTCGGCAACCGCACCCACGGGCTGGCGATACTGATTTCGGTCAGCTGGGCGATCACGTCGTAGGGCGGCGTGCCCACCGGGTTCTCGGGGACCCCGAAGAACCGGAAATAGTTGGACATATAACCGGACGCCAGGGAGGTGCGGGCCATGCCGAACTGGTAACCGTCGTCCGATGTCGTGGACCCGATGAAATGCCAGACCACCAGCGTCCCGAGCACCGCGGCGTCGACACCGGTGACGCTGCGCCACCGCTGCGGTACCGCGAACCGGATCCGCCGGCCCGCGGAATGATCCAGCCGGAACAATGCCACCAGCGAGGCCAGCGCGCACAGTACCGCCAGGACGCCGGCCGCCCGTTTGACGAATGACGGGACCACCGAGAACCGGCTGTCGACCTCCGCGGTCACCGTCGTCCCCGCCGAGCCGTCGAGATCGCTGAAGATGCCGACGAGTTGCGGTCGGAAATCACCCTGCAGGACCACCGGCTGGACAGCGGTTCCGGTGAGTTCCGCGGTGGTCAGCGAACGGTCGGAATGCACGGTGAGGGTCGCGTCGCCGAGTTCGGCGACCGGCAGACTGAACATCGACTGGCTGCGCAGCACCACCTCGAGGCGGGCGGGCGAGCCGTCCGCCGCGGGCTGGACCCGCGCCACGAATCCGTACTTCTCCAGATCGGGTGCTTGTGCGGGCATGGTCGCCGCGGCCAGGCCACCCCGTTCGGCCAGCTGTTGCAGCGCGGAGCCGGGGACGGTCGCGTCGAAGGTGACCGGCGCGTACGAGACCAGCGGTGCGGCGATGCTGTCGGTGGAGCCCTGCTGCGGCCAGGTGAGCGTCGTCTTGTCCACGTGCACCGGCAGCAGCGGTACCGCCAGGGCGAGCAGGGTGGCGAGCAGGCCGGCGACCAATGCCACCGGCTTCGCCCAGTGTCCGCGTGCGGGCCCCGGGGCCCGAGATTGCTCCGCGGGCGTCAGGTCCGCCCTCACCATGGTGTCGGTCACGGGGGGCGATGGTAACGTGACGCATTCGTTACCGGCGAAGTCGGGCAAAACATCCTCGCCCCGCTCGGCCGTGCCGAATTCCTCGCGACCGCTCGAGCAGCGACGATTCCGGCCCACCGGTATTGCGATCGGAACGGTCGAGCGACACGCCGACTTGAAACGAAAGTATTTCTGTCCAGGCCCTCGACTTCCGACGAGCCGTTGTCGGCGCCGGCTGTTTGTCCGGCGGTCACCCGGGTAGGCGGTGGATGTACCGAAACCGCAAACCCGGGGCGTCGCCGGCCGAAACCGATGCGGGCACGTGACCGGGCGTGACAGCAAGTGAGGTAGTGAATGAGCACTGTCACCGCTTCGACCGAGGTCGCGGTACCGATTCGCACCGCCTACGACCAGTGGACGCAGTTCGAATCGTTTCCGCAATTCATGGAGGGCGTCGAGCGGGTCGACCAGCTCGACGACACGCATACCCATTGGAAGGTGTCGATCGGACCGTCGGTCCGCGAGTTCGACGCCACGATCACCGAGCAGCACCCCGAGGAACGCGTGGCCTGGCGCTCCGAGGTCGGTCCGAAGCACGCCGGGGTCGTGACCTTCCACCGGATCGACGATTCGACCACCCGGGTCATCACCCAGATGGATATCGACCCGGAGGGCTTCGTCGAACAGGCGGCGGACAAATTGAAGATCCTGGATCACCGCGTCAAGGGTGATCTCGAGCGCTTCAAGGAGTTCATCGAATCCCGCGGCCACGAGACCGGGGCGTGGCGCGGTGATGTCCCGCGCCCGGGCAACTAGACCACCTGCTCACAGCGCCGAACGGGCCGGCCGGCTCGTTCGGCGCTGTGCTGTGTTATCGGCATTCCGGCACCGCGTAGGCCCCCGCTTGATAACCTCGTTACCGGAATTTGAAAGTGGGATTCTTCCGGTGTCGCTTCCGGTCGTGGAAACCCGGCGCCGCCCCGCAGCGATCGAAGGAGTTCGCCCGTGCGCCGTGCAGATCAGGTCTATTGGGACCCCTTCGACCGCGATATCGCCCGCGACCCCTACCCGGTCTACCGCAGGTTGCGGGAGGAAGCGCCGCTCTACTACAACGACGAGCACGACTTCTACGCCCTGAGCCGCTACGACGACGTCGACCGCGCACTCCTGGACTGGCAGACCTTCTCTTCCTCGCGCGGGCCGATCCTGGAGATCATCAAGGCGGGGATCGAGATCCCGCCGGGCACCTTGCTGATGGAGGATCCGCCCGCGCACGATATCCACCGCGCGCTGCTCGCGCGGGTGTTCACGCCGCGGCGGGTGCTCTCGCTGGAACCGCAGATCCGCGAGATGTGCACGCGATCGCTGGACCGTCTCGCCGGCGCCGGGAGCTTCGATCTCATGACCGCGTTCGCCAATGAGGTGCCGATGCGGGTGATCGGCATGCTGCTCGGGATCCCGGAATCCGATCAGCAGGGGGTCCGCGACCGGGCGGACGCGAATCTGCGCACCGAGCCGGGGCAGCAGATGCAGGTCTCGGACCAGGCGATCCCGCATGCCGAATCCTTCGCCGAATACATCGACTGGCGCGCCGAACACCCCTCCGACGATCTGATGACCGAACTGCTGAACGCCCAGTTCGAGGACACCGAAGGCGTGACGCGGACCCTCACCCGCCAGGAGATCCTGACCTACATCTCGGTGGTGGCCGGCGCCGGTAACGAGACCACCGCGCGGCTGCTCGGCTGGCTGGGCACGCTCCTGGCCCGCTACCCCGAGCAGCGGGCCGAACTGGTCGACGATCCGCGGCTGATCCCGAACGCGATCGAGGAAACCCTGCGCTTCGAACCCACCGGTCACGCCATCGCCCGCTACGTCACCACCGATATCGACCTGCACGGCACCACCGTGCCCGCCGGGAGCGCCATGATGCTGCTGGTCGCCTCCGCCAATCGCGATCCCGGTCGCTGGAACGATCCGGATACCTTCGATATCCACCGCCGGATCAGCAACCTGCGGACCTTCGGTTTCGGCACGCACTTCTGCCTGGGCGCCGCCCTGGCCCGGCTCGAGGCGCGCGTCGCGCTGGAGGAGTTCCTGAAACGCTTCCCCGTCTGGGAGGTCGACTGGGACGCGGTCGAACTCTCGTCCACCTCCACCATGCGCGGCTGGGAAACGGTCCCGATCACCGTCGACCACGCCGCCCTGCGCGCCTGACTCCGGCGCACCGCCACATTCCGAGGAGAAACGATGGGAAAGCTCGACGGCAAGGTCGCTTTCATCACCGGCGCCGCGCGCGGCCAGGGCCGCAGCCATGCGATCCGGCTGGCGGAGGAAGGCGCCGATGTGATCGCGGTCGATATCTGCGCCCAACTGGATTCGGTGCAGTATCCGATGGGCACCGAGGAGGAACTGGCGCAGACGGTCGCCGAAGTCGAGAAGCTGGGCCGGCGTATCGTCGCCCGCCAGGCGGACGTGCGCGAGGTGAGCGAACTGCGCCGGGTGTTCGAGGAGGGCGTCGCCGAACTCGGGCCGGTCGAGATCGTGCTCGCCAATGCCGGGATCGGCGCGGGCGGTGCGGGCGCGGCCGAAGACCGGGAATGGGACGAGGTCGTCGGCGTCAACCTGAAGGGCGTGTGGAACACCGGCCGGGTGGCGATCCCGTCGATGCTCGAACACGGCCGCGGGGGATCGATCGTGCTGACCAGTTCGACCGGCGGCATGATCGGCGTCGGTATTCCGACCGCCGGTTTCCTCGGTTACACCGCCGCCAAACACGGCGTGATCGGGCTCATGCGTTCGTGGGCGAACTTCCTTGCCCCGCACAATATCCGGGTGAACAGCGTCGCCCCGACCGCCGTGCGCACACCCATGTCCGGAGACGGCAATCTGCAGGCCATCATGGAGCGCGCCCCGGAACTGGCCCGCGCGTTGTCGAATGCCATGCCGGTGGATCTGGTGGAACCGCGGGATGTCTCGAATGCCATCGCCTGGCTGGTATCCGACGATGCCCGCTATGTCACCGGCACGGTGGTGCCGGTGGATGCGGGCCAGCTGAACAAACGGTAGCGGCCGCGGGCGGCCGAGAATGCCGAATACGCTACGAGGGGCCGGGGGCCGGGCGTAGGCTTCGGATTCGATCGACCCGAGTCTGGAGTGCGCTATGGCCGGTGCTGCGGAAATGATGTCCCGAGGAATGAGTGCGGGCGATCAGCTCACCCGCCACGCTCGCAAGATCCCGGAGACTCCGGCCCTGCGATTCGGTGGAATATCGCGTAACTACCGCTCGTTGGACGAGCGGGTTTCCCGGTTGGCGAACGCGTTGCGCGAGCGCGGCGTCGAGGCGGGCGACCGGGTGGCCGTGCTGGGCCTGAACTCGATGGAGATCGTGGAGGCGTTCCTCGCGCCGATGCGGCTCGGCGCGTTGTGCGTACCGATCAACTTCCGGCTGACCGCCGCCGAGATCGCGTATCTGCTGGCGGATTCCGGTGCGGTCGCGGCGGTGGTGGACGCCCGGTTCGCGGGTGTGCTGGCCGACGCGCGCACGCACGCGCCGGGATTGCGGGCCTGCCTCGTGATCGGCACCGAACCCGGCGCGAACGGGGATCACGGCGACGACTACGAAACGGCGCTGGCCGCGGCGGATCCGGTATGCCCCGCGTTCGCGGTCGACGAGAATTCGGCGGCGTACATCATGTACACCTCGGGGACGACCGGGCGTCCCAAGGGGGCGGTACTGACGCATACCAATCTGCTGCTGCACGCTTTCAGCGTCAGCCTGCACCAGGGCAGTTCCGGCGATGTCGATCCGGTGGCACTCAACGGCGCGCCGCTGTTCCACATCGCCGGATTGTCGAGTTATCTGATGTGCCTGCTCCCCGGCGGTACCTTCGTGATCACCGCCTCCGGCGGATTCGATCCCCGCGCCTCGGTGGAACTGCTGGCGCGCGAACGGGTTTCCAGTTGTTTCTTCGTGCCCGCGCAGTGGCAGGCGATCTGCGCGCTGCCCGATATCGGTCAGTACGATCTGTCCGCGCTGCGGCAGATCTCCTGGGGCGCGGCACCGGCCTCGACGACCCTGCTGCGCACCATGATCGAGACGTTCCCGCAGGCCGCGGTGTCGACGGCGTTCGGGCAGACCGAATGCAGCCCGGTCACCTGCACCCTGCGCGGTGAGGACGCCCTCCGCAAGATCGGCTCGGTGGGCACACCGATCCTCAATGTGGAGGCGCGCATAGTCGACGACGAGATGAACGATGTAGCGCCCGGTGCGGTCGGGGAGATCGTCTACCGGGGCCCGATGGTGATGAAGGAGTACTGGAACAAGCCGGCGGAAACGGCGGCCGCGTTCGCCGGTGGCTGGTTCCACTCCGGTGATCTGGTCCAGCAGGACGAGGACGGCTATATCTACGTCGTCGACCGTAAGAAGGACATGATCATCTCCGGCGGAGAGAACATCTACTGCGCCGAGGTGGAGAATGTGCTCGCCGCGCATCCCGGGATCGCCGATGTCGCACTGATCGGCGTGCCGCATCCCACCTGGGGTGAGGCGCCGTTCGCGGTGATCGTCCCGGCGGATCCGGCGAACCCGCCGACGGCGGAGGGAGTCGAGGTCTTCGCCCGGACTCGGCTCGCCGGATACAAATGTCCCAAGGAGATCGCGGTGGTCGCCGAACTGCCACGCAATCCCAGCGGGAAGGTGTTGAAAACCGAACTCCGGAAAACCCATGCGCACGGTGAATCGGTAATCCCCGGAGCCTGAGGGGGTTACCCCTTGGCAGGTCCGGCACCGGCGCTGCACCGACCGGCGGAACAGACCGAGTTCCCCGGCACTTGTGTTCACTGTGATCGCAACGGGGAACGATCCGCCGCGCCGTCCGTTCCCGGCCTGGTCGCGGCTCGAAATCGCCGGCCGGCCGACTGTGTGTCGAGCGCGCCGGCCGCGTGCCGTACCCGGCGCCGGCGGCCGAGATCGACTAATCTTGGCGGCTCGCGCATCCGTGACCTCGCGCGGACCGGTACCGGCCGGTCCACGGTCGACGATGGGAATCCCGTGAACATATGGAGTTACGTCCAGGGACGAGGGGAGACCCTGGCGTTCCTCACCTACCAGCACGCGTCGCTGGCGTTCCAGACCGTGCTGGCCGGCAGTGTCGTTGCCATCCTGATCGCCGTCGCGGTCTACCGGCTGCCGTTGCTGTCGGCGCTGTCGCTGACCTCGAGCCGCGTCGCCCTGACGATTCCGTCGCTGGCCCTGCTGGCGCTGCTGCTGGTGCCCTTCGGGCTCGGTGTCGTGCCGTCGTTCCTGATGCTGGCCTTCTTCGCGGCCCTACCGGTGATCGGTAACGCGATCGTGGGCCTGCGCTCGGTTCCGGCGTCGGTGATCGAATCGGCACAGGGCATCGGCTTTTCGCGCTGGCGGATCCTGTTCACCGTCGAACTGCCCATCGCCTGGCCGGTGATCCTCACCGGTATCCGGGTTTCCACGCAGATGATCGTCGGTGTCGCCGCCATCGTCGCCTATGTGCTCGGGCCGGGGCTGGGCTCGCTGATCTTCAACGGTCTGTCCCGGCTCGGTGGTGCGAACGCCCTCGAGATGGCGTTGACCGGCACCGTTCTCATCGTGATCATCGCGCTGGTCTTCGACGCGCTGCTGGTCCTGCTCGGCCGCTTCACCATCGCAAGAGGATTGTCATGACGCGCTACCGCCGCCGCTCCGGCCGCCGCAGACCGCACGAACTCGCTCCGAAGGAGGCGCCTTGACCGAGGCTGTGACCAGGCGGGCCGCCCCGGGGACGACGGATCGGGCGGTGACCGGTGCGTCGATCACCCTGGATTCGGTGGTCAAACGCTACAAAGGCCAGGAGACCCCCGCGGTGGCCCGCCTCGACCTGGAGATAGGGGCCGGCGAGATCGTCGCGTTCGTCGGGCCGTCGGGGTGCGGGAAGACGACCACGCTGAAAATGATCAACCGGCTGATCGAGCCCACCGAGGGCCGGATCCTCATCGGTGACCGTGATGTCACCCGGGAGGACCCGGACAAACTGCGGCAATCGATCGGCTACGTCATCCAATCCGGCGGGCTGTTCCCGCACTGGACCGTCGCCAAGAACGTCGGCGCGATCCCGCGGGTCCTGGGCTGGGACAAGAAACGGATCGCCGAACGCACCGAGTACCTGCTCGATCTGGTCGGTCTCGATCCGGCGGAATTCGCCGGCCGACTGCCGAAGGATATGTCCGGCGGCCAGCAGCAGCGGGTCGGGGTGGCGCGTGCCCTGGCGGCCGATCCGCCGGTGCTGCTGATGGACGAACCGTTCGGCGCGGTCGATCCGATCACCCGGGCCCGGCTCCAGGACAGCCTGCTCGCCATCCAGCACGAACTCGGCAAGACCATCGTGGTCGTCACCCACGATTTCGAGGAGGCGACCAAACTCGGCGACCGGGTGCTGATCCTGTCCGAGGGCGGGCATATCGAGCAGTACGCGACCCCGGAGGAAATCCTCACCGATCCGGCGACCCCGTTCGTGGAGGAATTCGTCGGCTCCGGCGCGAAACTCGCCTACCTGACGGTGTCCCGGGTACGCGATATCGACACCGATGAGGTGGTCACCGCCCGGGTCGGGGAACCGGCCCCCGCCGTGATCGAACGCGCGCGGGCCGCCGGGCACACCTGGGTGGTCGTCGTCGACGAGGCGGGACGGCCGCGGTCGTGGCCGACGCTCGCCGAACTCGCGACCAAACCCGAGGTCTCCGACTTCCTCGACCGGCGGCTGCCGGTGGTGGCGCGGTCCTCGACCCTCAACGACGCGCTGGACGCCATGCTCGCGACCAGCCAGGGCGCCGCCCTCGTCACCGACGGCCGCGGCGCGGTCGTGGGCTCGTTGCGCATCGGGTCGGTGACCGACGTGATCCGGGACAAACTCGCCGAGGTGCGCGAGGAGGAGCCCCAGGTTTCCTACACCACCTATGTCGACGGTACGGATCCGGCGCCGACCCCGGTGGTCGCCGCCGACGAACCGCCGGCCGAGCCCGGCGCGGAGCCGCCCGCCGCGGCCGGCGGCGGGGAACCCGGCGCGCAGGATCCGGCGAGTAGTGCGTCGTCCGCGGTGAACCGGGCGCCCGGGGGCGCGGCGGCGGCGAAACCGGCCGATTCCGGAGAATCCGGTGGTGACGACAGCGGTTCGGCCGGGGCGTCATGAACCGGCTGCGCCGTGTCCCGCTGGATGTCTGGTTCGAACCGCTCATCATTCTCGTCCTCGGTGCCGGATACATCCTGTGGTACCGGTCGACGACCTTCACGCCGACCGAGCAGGCGTCGCTGAGCTGGGCAAACCTGCAGACCACCATCCTGGAGCACGTCAAGCTCACCGTGACGGCCACGGTGATAGTGGTGGTGATCGCGATCCCGCTGGGTATCGCGCTCACTCGGCCCGCGTTGCGGCGATTCGAGCCCCTCGCGGTCAATATCGCCAATATCGGCCAGGCCGCGCCCGCGGTCGGCCTGCTCGTCCTGTTCACCTTCTGGCTGGGCACCGGGTTCCGCACGGCGATCGTGGGCCTGGTCGTGTACGCGGTGCTGCCGATCCTGCAGAACACGATCGTGGGGTTGCGGCAGGTGGATCAGCGCACGATCGAGGCGTCGCGCGGAATCGGTTTCTCGGGCGCCCGCACGCTGGTCCAGGTGGAACTGCCGCTGGCCGTACCGGTGATCCTCAACGGAGTACGCACCGCGCTGGTGATCCTGGTCGGCACCGCGACCCTCAGTACTTTCATCGGCGCCACCAGCCTCGGGACCCTGATCACCACCGGGGTCACCCTGTTCCTGCCGAAACTGCTCGTCTCCGGCGCGATCCTGGTCGCGCTGCTGGCATTGATCATCGACTGGCTGGGCCGGCTCGTCGAACTGGCCGCGACTCCGCGAGGCATCTCATGACAGCGCCCCGAACCCGGCCGGCCGCCCTGGCCGGCGCGCTCGTACTCGTGCTCGTCCTCGCCGGTTGCGGTCTGGTGAGTTCGTCCGGGACGTTCCACGATGCGACCCTGCCGGACGGCGCGCGCCCGCTGGACGGCGCGCGTATCACCGTCACCTCCAAGAGCTTCACCGAGGGCGTACTGCTGGGCAAGATCACCGCGACCTATCTGGCGGCGGCGGGTGCGGAGGTCAGCGATCTCACCGGCGCGCCCGGATCGGCGTCGTCGCGTCAGGCGCAACTCAACGGCGATGCCGATGTGCTCTGGGAGTACACCGGCACCGGCTGGGTGAACTACCACAATCGCACCGAGACCATCGCCGATCCGCAGGAGTTGTGGCAGCGCGTCCACGATATCGAGAAGAGCGAATACGACCTGGAGTGGCTGCCGCCGGCCAACTTCAACGACACCTACGCGTTCGGGGCGGCCACCCCGACCGCCGAACGTCTGGGGGTGCGTTCCCTGTCGGAGGTGGCCGCGCTGCCGGTCGCCGAGCGCACCTTCTGCGTCGACGACGAATTCTTCAGCCGCTCCGACGGTTTCCTGCCGATGCTGGAGAAATACGGAATCCCCTACAACGCCCCGAACGGCGTTCCGGCCGCCAATGTCACCCGGATGGACTCCGGCGTGGTCTATACGGCGACGGCCCAGGGCGCCCCCTGCAATTTCGGGATGATCTATACGACCGACGGCCGGGTGAAGAACCTGAACCTGGTGGTCCTCACCGACGACAGGAAGTTCTTCCTGCCCTACAGCGGTACCGCGGTGGTACGCGGCGAGATCATCGAGCGCTATCCGCAACTGCGCGCACTGCTCGGGACGATCTCCGAACGCCTGACCGACGACCTGATGCAGGAACTCAACGGCCGCGTCGATATCGACGGCGAGGATCCCGCCGACGTCGCCTACGACTGGCTGAAGGGCGAGGGGCTCGTCGAGTAGACCTCCGCGGCGACCGCACGGCACGGCGCCCGGCGTGCTCGCCGGGTCGGCGCCGTGCGGACGGTGGGTCCGAATGTTCGCACGGCGCCGGTGCCGGTGGGCCGCTGGGCGGCCGATCGTGCCGCGCGGGCGTCGCGGAGGTGGGATTCGATCGAAAGGCAGCACATCGCTGCCCGTCCGTAGTACCTTTTTCAATCACGTGATTGAACGAGAAGGATCGGGCGGCGCGCAGTGGGTACAACGGATCGGTTGTTCGGCATCCTCCGGCCGGAGCTTCCGGTGGTGGATTTGGACGAATGGAGCCGCGGTAGCAGGGCGGAGAAGATCCGGCCGATGGCCCGGCACTGGGCCGAGGTCGGCTTCGGCACCCCGCCGGTGTTGCATCTGTTCTACGTGGTCAAGATCGCGCTCTACATTCTGGGCGGCATGCTGTTCGCGCTGACCACCGCGGGAATCGACGGGTTCACGGCGGTGGGATCGTGGTGGTCGGAGCCGATCGTCTTCCAGAAGGTCGTGCTGTTCACCATGTTGTTCGAAGTGGTCGGCCTGGGCTGCGGTTTCGGGCCGTTGAACAACCGCTTCTTCCCGCCGATGGGCTCGATCCTGTACTGGCTGCGGCCCGGCACGATCCGGCTGCCACCGTGGCCGGGCCGGATACCGCTGACCCGCGGTACGGCCCGCACACCGTTCGACGCGGTGCTGTATGCGGCCTTGCTGATCATGCTGCTGGTCGCGCTGCTCTCCGACGGCGCCGGGCCGGTGCCCGAAATCGATTCGCAGGTAGGGCTGCTACCGGTGTGGGAGATCGCCGCGGTCCTCGGCTTGCTGGCGGTGCTCGGGCTGCGCGACAAAACCATTTTCCTGGCGGCGCGCGGTGAGGTGTACGGCGCGTTCGCGGTGACCTTCCTGTTCGGCGGCGTGGACACGATCGTCGCCGCCAAGGTGGTGTTCGTCGTCATCTGGGTGGGCGCGGCGGTGTCGAAGCTGAACAAGCATTTTCCGTTCGTGGTGTCCACCATGATGTCCAACAGTCCGGTGGTCCGCCCCCGGGCGCTCAAACGCCTGTTCTTCGAGCGGTTCCCCGACGATCTGCGGCCGGGCCGCTTGTCCCGGCTGTTCGCGCACGGCGGTACGGTCGTCGAGATGTTCGCCGGGGTCGTCCTGCTGTTCAGCCACGGCGGGCTTCCCACGGCGATCGCCGCCACCGCGCTGATCTGCTTCCATCTGGTGATCCTCACCTCGATCCCGATGGGTGTGCCGCTCGAGTGGAACGTTTTCATGATCTTCGGTGTGCTGACGCTGTTCGTCGCGCACGCCGACGTCGGTCTCGGCGATCTGGGCAATCCACTGCCGGTGGTGCTGCTGTTCATGGTGCTCGCGGGGACGGTCGCCATCGGGAACCTGTTCCCGCGCAAGGTATCCTTCCTGCCCGGCATGCGGTACTACGCCGGAAACTGGGACACCGGCCTGTGGTGTATCAAGCCGTCGGCCGACGCCAAGATCCGCGCCGGGATCACCGCCGTGGCCGCCATGCCCGCCGCGCAGCTCGAGCGTTACTACGGCAGCCGGGAAGCGGCGCAGATCCCGCTGTATCTCGGATACGCCTTCCGTGCGTTCAACACCCACGGCAAGGCGCTGTTCACCCTGGCACATCGGGCGATGGCCGGGCAGAACGAAGCCGATTACGTGCTCACCGACGGGGAACGCATCTGCTCCACCGCGCTGGGCTGGAATTTCGGTGACGGCCATCTGCACAACGAGCAATTGATCGCCGCCCTGCAGCAACGCTGCGGCTTCGAGCCCGGTGAGGTGCGGGTGGTGCTGCTGGATGCCCAGCCCATCCACCGGCAGCGGCAGAACTATCGCCTGGTGGACGCCGCGACAGGGGAATTCGAACGCGGGTACGTGCGGGTCGCGGATATGGTCGTCCGGCAGCCTTGGGACGACGACGTCCCCGTGCACCCGCAGGGCAGTGAGCCGGGCGCTAGCCCGCGGCCGTGAGCCGGCGTACCGCTTCGTCGAGTGTTTCGGGGCGTTTGCAGAACGCGAACCGGACGAGGTGCTGCCACGGGCCGGGGTCGTCGGTGAAAACACTCACCGGTACGGCGGCCACGCCGAGCCGTCCGGGTAGTCCGCGGCAGAACGAGATACCGTCGGTCAGGCCGAGCGGGCGGATATCGGCGCAGACGAAATAGCTTCCGGCGCTGGGGTGCACCCCGAACCCGGTCTCGGCAAGTGCGGCGGACAGATGCAGTCGCTGTGCTGCCAGCGCTTCGCGCTGCCGCGCCACCCAGCCGAGCTCCTCGGTGAGCGCGTGGGCGACCGCGGGCTGGAACGGGCCGCCGCCGACGAAGGTGAGGAACTGTTTGGCGGCCAGCACACCGTCGATCAGGGCGGCCGGCCCGCATACCCAGCCGATCTTCCAGCCGGTGACACTGAACGTTTTCGCGGCACTCGAGACGACCAGCGTCCGTTCGGCCATCCCGGGCAGGGTCGCGATACTGATGTGCTCGGCGCCGTCGTAGACGAGATGCTCGTACACCTCGTCGGTCAGTACCAGCAGATCGTGTTCGCACGCGATCTCGGCGATCGCGGCCAGATCCGAGCGACCCAGGACCGTGCCGGTGGGGTTGTGCGGGGAATTCAGGATCAGCATCCGGGTGGCGGTGGTGATCGCCGCCCGGAGGCTGTCGTGGTCGAGGACGAACCCGTCGCCCGCGGCGGTGAGCCGGGCGGTGCGCCGGTGCGCTCCCGCCAGCGCCACCGCGGCCGGGTAGGAATCGTAGAAGGGTTCGACCAGCACGACCTCCGCACCCGGTTCGACCAGCCCCAGCACGGCGGCACTGATCGCCTCGGTGGCGCCGACGGTCACCAGCACCTCGCTGCCGGGGTCGTAGTGGGTGCCGTAGCGGCGGGCGCGATCGGCCGCGATCGCCTGCCGCAACACCGGCATACCGCGCCCGGGCGGATACTGGTTGCCGCCGTCGGCGATGGCCGCGCGGGCCACCTCGAGCATGGCCGCGGGACCGTCGGTGTCCGGGAAACCCTGCCCGAGGTTGATCGCCCGGTGGCGTACGGCGAGTTCGGTCATCTCGGCGAAAACGGTCGCTGCGAACGGCCGCAGCCGGGTGACGGTAGGCAGTGGGGCGGGCATGCAACGAGGGTAGACGCCGGTCCGGCGCGGACCGGCGGTACCGGGCTCGCCGGTGGTGCCGTTGCGCGGCCGCCGGGCACCACGCCGCGGGCGGGGCAGTGCGCGCCCAGGCGGGGTCGATACAGTCGCGGGTGATGCGAATCGATCGGAAAGTCCTCGTACTGCTGACGATCCTCGGTCTGGCCCTGGCCGGCTGTTCCTCCGGGCCGCCCGAGCCCGAGACCACGGCCGGCGCTTTCACCGACGCCCTCAACCGCGACGATATCGCCGCCGCGGCCGCGCTCACCGACGATCCCGCCCGTGCGGGGGAGAGCATCGGAGCGCTGTACGACGGCCTCGGTAAGGAGGTCACCTATACCGTCGCCGGGGTCGAGGACGATACCTTCACCCTCGAGGCCACCTGGAAGCTGGGCGCGCAGGGTCGGGCGGAATGGAAGTACACCAGCACCGGCACCGCCGTGGAGACCGATGCGGGCCATCGCATCCGATGGCACCCCGCGACTCTCGCTCCTGGCCTGGACCAGGGTGAGCTGACCTATACCCCGGTGTATCCGGAGCCCGCGCGAGTGCTCGACGCCGCGGGCGGGGAACTGTTGTCCGAACAGGTGGTGACGCTGGTCCAGCTCGCGCCCGGCGCGGACACCACGGCGGTGGCCGGGCTGCTCGCCCCGCTGGCACCGGGGATCACCGCGGCCTCACTGGACGCCGACCTCGCCGCCGCGCAGGGCGGGCCGGTGACCGCGATCAGCCTGCGCGAGACCGATATCGCGCCGATCCGCGCGGCGCTCGCCGCCACCCGCGGCGTCACCCTGTCCCCGCAGAAACGGCTGCTCACCACCGATCGCACCCTGTCGGCGCAGACCATGTCCGGCCTGGCCGGGCTGTGGCAGGACCAGGCCGACGCGGCGGCGGGCTGGACGGTGCAGGCGCGGACCCCGCAGGGCACGACCCGGATCGCCGGCCGGGACCCCGGGCAGACCGCCGATATCCGCACCACCATCGATACAGACCTGCAGCGCGCCGCGGAAACCGCGCTCGACCCGATCGGTACCCCGGCGGCGATCGTCGCCCTGCGCCCGTCCACCGGGGCGATCGTGGCCGCCGGCCAGAACGCGGCCGCCGACGCCGAAGGGCCGATCGCGTTCACCGGCCTGTACCCACCGGGTTCGACCTTCAAGACGGTGACCACCGCCGCAGTGCTCGACAACGGCCTGGCCGGCCCCGATACCGTGCTGCCCTGCCCCGGCGTCGCCGATATCGAGGGCCGCCGCATCCCCAACGACGACAATTTCGATCTCGGCCCGGTACCGCTGCACACCGCCTTCGCCCGCTCCTGCAACACCACCATGGCCGGGCTCGCCGTCCGGCTGCCGCCGGAAGCGCTCACCACCACCGCCGAACGCCTCGGACTCGGCGTCGACTACGTGACGCCCGGCGTCACCACGGTGACGGGCAGTGTGCCGATCTCGCAGACGCCGGCGCAACGCGTGGAGTCGAGTATCGGGCAGGGGCAGGTGACGGCGTCACCGTTCGGGATGGCGCTGGTGGCGGCCTCCATCGCGCACGGCACCACCCCGGCCCCGGTCCTGGTCGACGGTGAACCGGGGAAACCCGATCGCAGCCCGCAACCGCTGCCCGCCGCCGTGACCGACCAGCTGAAAACGATGATGCGGGAAACGGTCACCGCAGGCACCGCCACCCAACTGGCCGATATCGACGGCCTGCTCGGGAAGACCGGGACCGCCGAATACGGTGACAACACCCATGCCCACGGCTGGTTCGTCGGGATCCGCGGCGATCTCGCCTTCGCGGTGTTCGTCGCCGACGCGGGCAGTTCGGGCCCGGCTGTCGAGGCGGCGGGCCGCATGCTCAGGTAGCGAGTCGCCGTGCTCCGGCGAGCAGCAGGCCGACCGCGTGGACCACGACCTGATCGAGGATTTCGGCGGGTTCACCGGGGAAATGGCGATGGTCGGTCTGCACCGTCCCGCCGGCCGAAACGGCGAACCAGACGGAACCGGGTTCGTGCCCGTCCTGCGGGTCGGGTCCGCCCGCTCCGGTGACGCCGACGGCCAGTGTGGCCTCCATCAGTGTCGCGACTCCCTCGGCCATCGCGGCGGCCGCCGCCTCGGAGACCACCGGGCCCTCGGGGACACCGAGCACATGATGTTTGACCGTCCGGCTGTAGGCCACCACCGCCCCACGGAACCATTCGCCGGAGTTGCCCGCCGCGCCCAGTGCCGCCGCGAGCTGGCCGGAGGTCAGTGATTCGGCCACCGCCACCTTCAGTCCGGTCCGGCCGGCGATCTCGGCCAGTTCCTCGGCCTGTTCGTGCGCGCGCCCGAGGACCGCGGGGACGAGCAGCCCCTCGGAATCAGATCCGGAAGCCATGGAATTCCTCCGGCCGGCCCCGCCGCGCCACAGTGCCCGCCAGCTTCGGCATTCGGTCGCAGAACATGGACGCCATCGTAACGGCCGCGGGACTGCCGGAAGTTCTTCCGGGCTGCGTGGCAGCGACGGTCGTATCGGTCACCATGGCGGCCGGCGGCGGGCGGGATCCGGCGCGCGCCGGCCGAATCGCCCGGCGATTCCCGGCCGCCTGCTATACACAGCACATGCCGGAGAACTCCGGGCACCGCCACGGTGCCTTCGACGCCCTGGTGGCCGCCGCCGATGCGCCGATTTATCTGGTTACCGTCGCGGCCGGTGGGCAGCGCGCGGGATGCCTGGTGGGGTTCGCCTCCCAGGTAGCGATCGAGCCCGCGCGGTTCCTGATCTGCCTGTCCAAGGCCAACCACACCTACCGCCTGGCTCGGTATGCGGAGTTCGTCGCCGTGCATCTCGCCGGGACCGGCGATACTCCGCTCGCGACGCTCTTCGGCGGTGAAACCGGGGACGAGATGGACAAATTCGCGCACTGTTCGTGGCGCACCGGCCCATACGGCGTACCCGTGCTGGACGCCGCGGCGGCCTGGTTCTGCGGTCGCGTTCTCGCCCGGCACGATTTCGGTGATCACGTGGGGCTGGTCCTGGAGCCCGAGGAGGGCGAGGTCGTGCGCCCCGGCACCCCCGCCCTGCGTTACCACCACGTCGCGGACCTCGAACCGGGCCATCCCGCCTGAACCGTTCGGGTACCGCGCGAGTTCAGCGGAACGAGCGCGACCCGCCGGATCCCACGAGCGCCGCGCACACCGCGCGATGGGGATCGTCGCGGCCGGCACCGTGGCGCCGCGTAACAGCAGTACCTCTTCACCGCTCTCGGTGGACGAACCGCGACCCGTGAGGCCCGCCGCGCGCCAGCTTGCTGGACATTCGCGGCGTGCGCCATGGCCGCACGGTATCGGCACCGTCTCGCTCACGCGCGGCGAAGCGGCAGCGATGCCGGTGCACGACGGAACCCGGCGTTATGCCGACATCGGCAGCTCCGGTTCCGGTTCGATGTGGAAGGTGCCCGGCGGGTCGCAGGCGCGGACGGTGACCGCTTCCGGGCCGCCCGCCCGCTCGGCACTGGTGAAAACGACCCGTTGATCCGGGAACAGCGTGCGGTAACCGGTGGCGTCGATACTGCGGTATTCGACGAATACCGGGGCGATGTCGTCGTCGGGCTGTAGATATCCGAACCCCTTGCGGGCGTCGAACCAGATCACCCTTCCCGTCCGCCACGAGGACGAATCACGCGCCCGGGTGGTGTCGGTGCGGGCGTGCGCGGGTGTGCTCACCGCGACCCCGCCTTCCGGTCGTCGTGCATGATCCGGTGCCACCACTCGTCGAGCGGGCTCGGTTCCGGCCAGACCACGGGATTCACCTCGGGCAGTGCATCGCCACGGTCTCGGGTGGATGCTGCGGGCAATTGCGAAACTGTCATGACCAAGTACTTCTCCAAGAGATAACCTATGTCAGGTGACGCAGATTTTCTTATAGCACTCGGCCGCATCGAGTGCAAGCGGCCGGCTGCGGCCTGTTCCGCGCCGCGCGGCTGTTTAGGCGGTCGGCTGCTGGTTACCCGTGCCGGAGACCGGCCGGATAGGGCAGGCCGGTCGTCCCGACGAGAGGAGTCCGGCTGTGAGCGGAACCGACAAGCTCAGCAACAAGGCCGAGGACCTCGCCGGTCAGGCCAAGGAGAAGTACGGTGAGGCCACCGGCGACGAGGACAAGAAGGCCGAAGGCAAGGCCGATCAGGTCAAATCCAACCTGAAGGATGCCGGCGAGAAGGTGAAGGACGCCTTCCGCGATTGATCGACCGGCCGGGACCGGCGGCGGAGCAGCTGTCCGGTCCCGGCGCCGTCGCGTGACGAACGCTCTCCTGACCCGTTGTCTCGCCGGCGGCGGCCGTCCGGCCTGGGTGCCGGTCCCGAGCGGATTCGACCGCGCCGCTGACGGTGAATCCGTGGCGAGCGGTGGCCGGGCCGCCCGGACCGGGGCTCGAACGAGCCTGCGCGCGTTGCGAATTGTGGTGCGCCGGAAACGTATCGTCTCCGGCAGTGATTCGTGCTACTTTTCGTAACATATATCCCGGCTGGTGTGGAGGTCCAGTGTCGTACGGTGCGTACGAAATGATCGGATTATCGGCCGCCGAGGGTGGTGAAGGTGGCGGCGCCGCCCTGGATCAGGTCGCGATCATGACCGGCTCCGCCGGAGTGATCGCCTTGGGGCTGATGTGGGTGGGCTATCTGCACCGGACCCGGCGGATCACCTGGCTACAGCGCGTGGCCGATCGGCTCGGCCGCCTCTTCGACCAGCCCGGCTGGGTGGCATTACCGCTGACGATGTTCCTGGCCACCATCCTCACCGCGCTGCTCGGGTTCATCTGGGATGTGAGCCTGCACATCGGCAACGGCCGTGACGAGGGCCCGCTGGCCAATCCGGCCCACTACTTCATCCTCGCCGGGCTGTTCTTCCTGTTCACCGCCGGAATGTCGGCGATCGTCCTGCCGCTGGACGAGAAACCCGGACCGGCGGCGGTGCGGATCACCCGTACCTGGTATGCACCGGTCGGCGGCATACTGCTGGCCGGCGCCGGCCTGTACGCCCTCATCGGCTTCCCGCTCGACGATATCTGGCATCGCATCTTCGGCCAGGACGTGACGCTGTGGGGGCCGACGCATCTGATGCTGATCGGCGGCGCCGGGCTCTCCCTGGTGGGTGTGCTGCTGCTGGAATTCGAAGGCCGACGCAGCCGGCCGCGGGAGGATGTGTCCCGGCCCCGGCGCATGTGGTGGATGCGGGCCTTCGCGTTCGGCGGCCTGCTCATCGGCTTGTCGGTGTTCCAGGTCGAATACGACTTCGGTGTGGAACAGTTCCGGCTCGTCCTGCAGCCCATGCTCATCGTGGCCGCGGCGACGGTCGCGCTGATCGGTGCCCGGCTGACCCTCGGCCCCGGTAGCGCGCTGGTCGTCGCGCTGTTCGCGGCCGCGGTACGCCTGGCGGTGGCATGGCTGGTGGGCGGGCCGATCATCGAGGCACCGCGCAATGTCTTCCCGCTGTACCTCGGGATCGCCGTCGTCGTGGAACTGCTGGCGTTGCTGCCGCTCGAGCGCCGCCGGCTCCTGTGGGGCGCCGTGGCGGGCCTGGTAGCCGCGACGGCCGGGATCTGGCTCGAATCGCTGTGGGTGGGGGCAGTATTCGTCGACCCCTGGCCCGCCGCGATGTGGCCGGAACTGCTGGCGATGGCCGTCCCGACCGGGATCGCGGGCGGAGTGATCGGTGCGCTGCTCGCCACCGTACTGCTCGGCGAACCACTACCGCGGCCCGCGGTACGCCGCACCCTGGTCACCGCCGCGGTGGTCGTGGTCGCGGCGGCCACCGCCAACGGCCTGATGATCGATATCCCGCAGGACGCCCGCGCCACCGTCCAACTGCGCGATGCCGAACCCGCCGGCGGCCGGATGGTGCGAGCCGATATCCGCATCGAGCCCGCGGGACTGGCCGGCGCCGACCCGGAATGGGTCCAGATCCTGGCCTGGCAGGGCGGAGTGGGTAGCGACAGCCCCGGCCGGGGCCTGGTGGTGGACCAGTTGGACCGCGTCGGGGAAGGGCATTACGTATCGACGAAACCCGTCCCGGTGCACGGCACCTGGAAGACGATCCTGCGGGTGCAGGACGGGCGGACCCAGACCGCGCTGCCGATCTTCATGGCCGCCGATCCCGGTATCGGAGCCGAGGAAGTCCCGGCGGCCGATTCGTTCACCCGCCCGTTCGTCTCCGAGATCACCGTGCTGCAGCGGGAACGGTCGTTCGATCATCCCGCCTGGCTGTTCGCGGCGGCCTCGCTGGTGGTCCTGTTCTGCAGCCTGGTCCTGATCGCCGCCCTGTGCTGGGGCGCGGCCCGGATCAACGACCGCTATCCCCACACCTCGCGGGTGCCCACGGCGGAGCCGGCGCCCGTGTCATGAGCGACCGGTACGACGAGGTCGTCATCCTGGCCGATCACTCGGTGCTGCTGGCGATCCCCGCCTTCCTGCCCGCCTTCATCATCGCCGGGGTCGTACTCGTCATCGCGGTGCGCGATCGGCGCGCCGGCGGCGACGAGCCGCCGGAGCGCGGCGAATCCGGTTCCGATACCGACGAGGAGAATTGATGTCCGTCTCGCGTCTCTGTCTCCCGGTGCTCGCCGCCGCGCTGTTCACCGCCGGTTGCGCGGCGTCCGGACCGCCGGAACCGTCCGGGCCGCAACACTCCGAAACAGCTACGGGCGCGCCGGATTCCGCGCGGAGCGTGCGGATCGAGGTGCGAATCGCCGGCGGTGCGGTGACTCCGGTGGACAGCCGGCTCGACGCACGGGCGGGGCAGCCGGTCGAGGTGATCGTCGACAGTGACAGCACCGACGAACTGCATGTGCACGCGAACCCGGAACACACCTTCACCGTCACCGTCGGTGCGGGGCAGCGATTCCGGTTCACCGTCGATGTACCGGGCCGGGTGGATATCGAACTGCACCACGCCGGGGTCACGGTGGCGACCCTGCTCGTGCGCCCGTGATCCTGCTCGCCCACGGGATCGGCGGCGCCGCGGACCTGCCGATCCCGTTGTCCTTCGCGCTCATCGGCGCGGCCTGGGCGCTCACCTTCTCCTTCGCGGTCCTGGCCTTCGCGTGGCGCGAGCCCCGGCTGGACCCCACCGCGCCCGGGAAGCCGGTACCGGCCCGGATCCGGGCGCTCGTGGATTCTCCGCTCGTCCGGGCGGTCGTCGCCGCCCTCAGCGTCACCGCAGCAGTGCTCATCGTGGCCATCGGGGTATTCGGCCCCGCCGATCCGGCCGCGAACCCGGTGCCCGGGGTTCTGTACGTGTTTGTCTGGGTCGGGGTCCCGGTGATCTCACTCCTTGCCGGCCCGGTGTGGAAGGTGGCGTCCCCGGTGCGCGCCTGCCATCGCCTGCTGTGCCGGCTCACCGGCCGGACTCCCGCCACCGGCCTGTTCCGCTACCCGCGGGCGCTCGGCCGGTGGCCGGCGGCCGCCGGGTTGTTCACGTTCGTCTGGCTGGAATTGGCCTCGCCGGATCCCGGTTCGGTAGCGGCCGTCACGGTCTGGTGGGCCGGATACCTGGTGGTCACACTCCTCGGGCTGATCGCCTTCGGCACGACCTGGGCCGAGCACGCCGACCCGCTGGAGGTCTACAGCAGTCTGCTCGGCCGGCTCAGCCCGCTCGGCCGTGGCCGCGAGGGCGCGCTCGTCTTCCGCTCGCCGCTGGAGAACCTGGCCGGCACTCCCGTGGGGCGAGGTTCGGTCGCGGTCGCGGCAACGCTGCTGGGGTCCACCGCGTTCGACAGTTTCTCCCTGTTCGCCTGGTGGCGCGGCCTGCTCGCCGACGCGGGCGACGGGCTCACCCGCACACTGCTGAATACGGCCGGGCTGTTCGTCTTCATCGCCGTCGTCGGGGTGAGTTTCCGGTTGGCCGCCGCGGCCACCGGTGGGCTCACCCGCACCGAGCGCCGCCGGCTACCGACCCGGCTCGCGTATACCCTGACCCCGATCATCGCCGGCTACGTGCTCGCGCACTATCTGAGCTTCCTGGCCGAGAAAGGACAGGCGACAGTCATCCTGTTCGCCGATCCGTTCGGCGTGGGCTGGAATCTGTTCGGCCTCGCCGGCCGCGAGGTCGCCTATGTGTTGTCCGCACATCCCGCAGTCCTGGGAACCATCAAGGTGGCCGCCGTGGTGGCGGGCCATATCCTGGGCGTCGCCGCAGTGCACGACCGCTGCCTGCGCCTGTTGCCGCCGGCTCATCGGCTCACCGGACAGCTCGCTCTCATGCTGCTCATGGTCGGCTACACCTTCACCGGGCTCTACCTGCTCTTCGACGCCTGACCGCCGAGCAGGTGAGCGAACCGCTCAGGCGTTCGTCGGGCACCGAACGGGTGAGCCGGCGATCCCGGCGGGCCGGCCCGCTCGCCGCTCGTGCACCGCGCGGATCGCCTCCACGATATTGCTGCAGGTGAGATGGTCGGCGGGGTGGAGACCCTCGGTGCATTTGAAGCGGACGTTGGCCGTGCCCTTCGCCGAATCGGTGGTCGTGGTGAGCCGGTAGCGTAACGGCGCCCGGTTCGCGGTAGCCGCCGACCACACCGATCGGTAGCTCAGGGCGGGCCCGAGATCGCGGTCCACCACCACTTTCCCGACCGAGCCGTCGCGATCGGTGACCACCTCGACCGAACTGTCCGGGGTTGCGGTGGCGGCGGCCGCGCCCCCGAACACCGTCTCGTCGAGCACCCGGAGGCCGGCGGCGTAGTAGCCGTCCACCAGCGCCGCGGACCGGGCCGCGAGACCGGCATCGGCCGTCCCCAAGCCCAGTTCGGCCGGTGTTTCCCAGGGATAGACACCGGCTCCGGGGAAATCCAGTTCCTCCACGAGTTCGACGCCCCGGATGCCCCGGGTGACCTCGGCGAGCGATCGGATGAGCCGGGCCGGGATCGTGGCCTGGAAGGCGCCGGTCGCGTGGAAGGCCGACTCGCCGGCCCGGCAGGCGGCGGCGATCGCGGGATCCGGCGCGTACTCGTTCACCGGCGCTGTCGAGACCACGTCGTACCCCTGGCGCAGCAGGTCCGGTACCACGGTCCGCGGTGCGTCCGCCGCGATTTCGGCAAACGACGGGAGATAGACGACGCAGTGGGTCCCCGCGGGCGGAACCGGCGAATCCGGGCATAACCGCGCGTTCACCGTGAGATCGGCCCGGGCCCCGATCCGGTCCGCGATCCGGTCGGCGTGCGGGCCGTCGCCCAGCACCGCGACGGCGAGGGTGGGTGAAACCATTCGGACTCCAGGAGCTAGTGCGGACGGGACCGGCGCCACGGACACAACGGGTGGTGCCGGCCCGGTCCCGGATACGCGCTCCCGGGCATACGCGGGTAACCGGGTAGAGCTGCCGTTCGACCCGTACTCTGCCGGCCCGGCCCCTTACCAAAGCGTAGGCAACATCGCCGAGTACGGCGTCGAAATCGCCGGGTTGCCGAAAACCGGTCGCGTAGCCGGAATCCGTTGGGTCCCGGGTGTTGTGGCCCCGTCCCGCGGGGCGAGGCCACAGATCGCCGCTATACCTCGGCGACGCAGGTGACGAGTTGGCGTTCCTCGTAGGTGTAGTAGCTGGTGGACTGCTCGGGACAGCCGGCCGAATCGGTGGTGCCGGGCAGGATCGCGAGCACCTGGACGGTATCCGCCTTACCCGGCGTGCACGGGCTGTGCGTGGGGCTGTCCATGCCCATCGGAATCGTGATGCACTGGCCCACGACCCAATCGATATCTAGGCACAGGGCGCCCTGCTCCTCACCGCCCAGGGTCACGTAGTAGGTCTGGTCGACATCGGCGGCGCAGTCGTCCTTGGTCGGCGCCTTGGCGACCACCTTGTAGTTGGACTTCTCCGTGCCGCATGCGGCGTGGTCGATCTCGGCGTCCATCATCGTTCCGGACAGCGATACGCAGTCACCGATCTCGGCGTCGAAGGACACATCGCCGCCTTCGTCGGTTCCGGTCTGCCCGGGCACCGTGGACGTGGCCGGCGAACTCGCGGTGGTGGCCGATTCGGCGCCGGAACACCCGGCCAGCGCGAGTACGGCACAACCGGCCATCACGAACCCGGTGAGCAGGGTGCGGACACCGGTTACGGGCGCGCGTCTGGACATGACAATTCCTCCATCGAAAAACTGATCGAACGAACGGGTGGCGAAGGATTCGCGAATCGTCCGGCGAGGTGTGGGCGTATGCTGCCGCTCCTCGCCGCCGTTACCCGATCAAGATCATATCCGGAGGTGCTGCGCCGGTGGTCGCCCAGCGGGGCACTCGCGGAACACCAGGTGCAAGGGTGTTTCCGGTCGGTCGGACCCATCGGGTGGGCCGCCGGTGCCCCGGCGGCCCACCCGGTGGGTTGCCGGACGGCTCAGGCCGGCCTATTCGGCGTCGGCGGATCCGCGCGGATCCTTCGCCTCCCGCAAGGCGGTTTCCAGTTCCCGGCGCAGCCGGGCCGCCTCGGCCTCGTCCCCCGCGTCCTCGGCCGTGGTGATGTCCTGGTGCAACTGTGCGATCGTATCCCGGGTGCTCATCTGTGCTCCCTTCTCGTCGGACGACCGGACCGGGGCCCGGCGTTCTCCACCGACCGCGTGTCCGATTTCCCGCATTCGAAACATGGCACGCGCTCGCGGAGCTGCGCTCGTGGCCGCGGAGTGCGAGGATTCGGCGCATGAGTGGAGCCAAGCGCGTGCGGTTACAGCCGGTCGCCCAGGGGGCCGCGGTCACCCAGCTCGAACTGTTCTTCGATCTGGTGCTGGTCTTCGCGCTCACCAAGGTCACCGACCTGGCCGCCGACGATACGTCCGCCGTGAACATGCTGCGGGCGCTGCTGGTGCTGGCCGTGATGTGGTGGGTGTGGATCGCCTACAGCTGGCTGGGCAATGTGGTGCGCGCCGACGAAGGCCTGGCCCGGATCGCGATGTTCGCGGCCATGGGTGCCGGGTTCATCGCGGCGCTGACCATTCCGGAGGCCTTCCACGACCTGCCGGGTGGCTGGTCGGGACCGCTGGTGTTCGCCCTGGCGTATCTGGTGGCACGGCTCGTCCACTTGATCATGTTCTGGCTGGCCAGTGCCGGAGACCCGCAATTGCGGACGCAGGTGATCCGCTGGGGCCTGGGTTCGATCACCATCGGCACGGCGCTGCTGGTCGTCGCCGCGACGACCTCGGGCACGGTGCAGATCGTCCTGTGGATCGCCGCGGTGGCCGGCGATATGGCCTGGACCTTGCTGTCCGGTAACGGGTGGCGGGTGAACTCGGCCCGGCATTTCTCCGAACGATACGGCCTCATCATCATCGTGGCGCTCGGCGAATCCATCGTCTCGATCGGGATCGGGGTGGCCGCCCTGCCCATCTCGTGGCCGATCATCGTGGGTTCCCTGCTGGGTCTCGCGATCTCCGGACTGCTGTGGTGGGCGTATTTCGACGTCGCCGCGCTGTCGGTGGAACACGCCCTGGCCGCCGCGGATGGGGAACGGCAGATCAAGATCGCCCGGAACTGCTACACCTACTGGCATTTCCCGATGATCGCCGGGATCATCGCGCTCTCGCTGGGCCTGAAGAAAGTGCTGTACTACGTCGGTGACAGTTCACACCACACCTTGACCGACGCGCTGTACGGTATCCCGCTGTTCGCGCTCTACGGTGGTGCCGCGCTCTTCCTGATCGGCCTGGTCGGCTGCAAGGCGTACGCCACCGGGGAGGTCACCGTATCCCGTGTCGTCGCGATCGTGGTGCTGCTCGCCCTGATCCCGCTCGCCGCGGCCCTCCCCGCACTCGCCGCCCTGGCGATCCTGTGCGGGGTGCTGGTGCTGCTCATCGTCTGGGAGACCATTCGTTTCGCCGCCCCGCGCGACGAGATCCGGCACGCCGGGCACCATTCGTAGCCGCCGCCGGCCGGATGCCGTTCCCCTGTACCCGGAGTATGTTCGCCAGAGATCGCCGGGACCGCCAGGGTTCCCTGCCGGTCCCGACCGTCCTGTACCGCGACGAAGGAGCCTGCTGTGCCGAGGGAACTGGAGCTGACCACCGACGAGTTGCTGTCCACGACACGCGCGGTCCGCAAACGGCTGGATCTGGCACGTGAGGTGCCCCTCGAGATCATCGAGGAATGTCTCGAGCTGGCGGTCCAGGCGCCGAGCGGATCCAACCGGCAGGGCTGGCACTGGGTCGTCGTCACCGATTCCGGGAAGCGCGCGGCACTGGGGGAGCTGTACCGGAAGGCCTTCGACGAATACGCCGCCTCCCCGCATTTCCCCGGAAACCAGCTCACCGGGGAGGCCGAAGCCGACGAGTCCCGGCGCCGGATCGCGGATTCGGCCCGGTATCTCGCCGACCGGATGGGCGAGGTACCGGTATTGGTGGTGCCGTGCCTGGCGGGCCGGGTCGACAACGCGGCCAGTGCGCAGAGTGCCTCGTACTGGGGCTCCTTGTTCCCCGCCGCCTGGAGCTTCTGTCTCGCCGCCCGTTCCCGCGGACTCGGGACCTCCTGGACCACACTGCATCTGCGATACGAGCGGGACGCGGCCGAGATCCTCGGAATTCCGTACGACAAGGTGTCCCAGGGCGCGTTGCTACCGGTCGCGTATACGAAGGGCACGGACTTCAAACCGGCCACCCGTACCGATCTGGACTCCATCGTGCATATCGATGCCTGGTAGGCACTCACTCGAATAATGCGTGGTCCCAGCCTCTTTCGGGGCATAAGGCACACCCGGAAGTGACCGGGGCCGGAGCGTGCGGGGTGCACCGGCCGGGGTAGGTCACGTTTCGATCACACCGGTGTGGGTAGTTCTTGTAGGGAGTCGCACCGATCAGCGAGCCGATTGGGAACACCCGAGGAGCCCACGATGAACGAAACGACCGCAGCCACGCTCGACGAGTCTGCTAGCCGCGACGCACGTTCCGGGCGGGTGCACGGTGGTGACAGTTACGACAATCTCGAGCCGTGGTTCGACAAACTGGCAAGCCTGGCGCCCGGCGATCCGGAACGACAGGAGCTGCGCACCGAAATAGTGCATCTGGGCCTGCCGTTGGCCGAACATATCGCCCGCCGGTTCAGCGGCCGCGGCGAAGCATTCGACGATCTGCTGCAGATCGCCCGCGTCGGACTGGTGCAGGCCGTGGACCGCTTCGATGTGAGCCGGGGCAGTTCGTTCCTGTCCTTCGCCGTGCCCACCATCATGGGTGAAGTCCGCCGGCATTTCCGCGATCACACCTGGGCCGTGCGGGTGCCGCGCGGCACCAAGGAGCTGCACCTGCGCATCGGCCCGGCCTCCGAGGAGCTGTTCCAGCGGCTCGGGCGCACGCCGACGGCCCGGGAGATCGCCGCGGAACTCGGCGTCGAACTGACCGAGGTCACCCAGGCGCTCATTGCCGGGAACGGGCACACCAGCAACTCTCTGGACGCGGCGGTCCGCGAACACGACGACGAGACGCCCCCGCCCGCCGTGGTCACCCGGCTCGGTAGCGAGGAACCCTGCTACGAGCTGCTCGAGGACGCCATGGCGGTACGACCGCTGATCGAGCAGCTGCCGCACCGGGAGCGGCAGATGCTGGTCTGGCGTTTCTTCGGCGGGATGACCCAGAACCAGATCGCCGAACGGCTCGGAATCTCGCAGATGCAGGTATCCCGGACTCTCGCCAAAACCCTGAAGACCCTGCGTGAGCAGGCGCTCGCCGAACCGGACGGGCAGACTGCCCGGTTGGCTGCCTGAATGCCGGCACCCGCGCAGCGAACGGGTCGGTGAACGGTCCCGCACTGCCGTAGCGCCCGGCTCTCGCGCGTCGGCGATGATGTGTCCGCTTACTGGTGCAGGGAATACGTGCCCCCGTGTGTGTCGTCCGGCAACGTACCGTTGTTCATCGGTAAATAACGGTACGGCGGTCACGAGCGGCCCGTCGTCGACAGCGAGGGAGAGCGTGATGGGTTCCCGATTCCTGGGTTTCCTGATGTTGATGTTCGGCGCGATGATGCTGATGTAGCGACCGGCGTACTGTGCGGCGGTCGTATTCGCGGGTGCCGGCCACTCGGCGGGCAATCGGGCGGCCGCCGCCCTGCCCGCGCGTGGCCCGGTTCAGCCGGCGTTGCGCAGGTGTTCGTCGAAGAAGGCGGTGATCCGGCGCCAGGCGTCCTCGGCTTCCGGTTCCGAATAGGCCAATCCCGCGGTGCGCTCGACCACGCGCAACGGGGCCGGGGTGCGCCAGTCGTTCATGAAGGAATGGCCCACACCCGGATATTCCCGCACATCGTGCGGTACGCCGCCGTCGGTGAGCACCTCCTCGAGCTGCGCCGCCGCGCCGCGTAGCATCCGATCGCCACCGCCGTAACTGGCCACGGTCGGGCATGCGTCCCGCAGTGCATCCAAGCCCCGCGGTGCTACACCGTAATTGGGCGCGGTCGCGTCGAATACTCCGCGCGGTGCCAGTAGCAGGCAGAATCCGCCACCCATACAGAATCCGGCCGAGGCCACCCGGCCGGTACACCGCGCGTCGGCGGCCAGGTGATCGCGTGCGGCGACGAGGTCGTCGACGGCATCGCCGCGGCCGTCCTGCAGAGCCCGCAAGGTGCGCACGACACAACCGACCCGGCTGCCCCGTCGATACAGCGCGGGCGCGAGCGCCAGATACCCGTTCGCGGCGAAGCGGTCGGTGATCCGCCGGATATCGGCGGTCAGCCCGAACGCATCGTGGACGACCACCACGCCGGGCCAGGGTCCGCCGGACCCGGGTACCGACAGGTGGCCGGGCAGCGGACCGCGCGGCGCGGGGAATTCGATCATCGGCACGGCTCGCTCCCTCGCGGACGGGGTCCTCTACGACCTCCGATACTGGCACAGACCTCGCCGGGCTGCGCGGCGATGGGCCGCACGGAAATCGCGCTTGCCGATGCCGGGAACGTGGCCGGCCCATTCCCGGCATCGTTCGCACCGCAATGGTCGCGGCCTGAGGCGCAGGTCGTGGAATTCCGCGTGACGGGTGTGGCGGTGCTGTCCGTGCGCGGCGGTTACCCTCGGCAAATGACTGACGAGAGGTCGATGCGGGAGCGCATGCTCGCCGGGGAGCTGTACCTGGCCGACGATCCGGAGATCCGGGAACTGAGCCTGCGGGCGATGGATCTGATGGAGGCGTACAACGCCACACCGGCCCGGGACACGGTGGGGCGGCGCAAAGTCCTGGAGGAGTTGCTCGGCGCGGTGGGGGAGGGCACCGAGATCCGGCCGCCGCTGCGGGTGGACTACGGCAGCCGGATCACCATGGGATCCGGCTGTTTCGCCAATTTCGGGCTCGTCGCCCTCGACGTCGCGGCCATCACGATCGGCGACGACGTCCAGATCGGGCCGAACGTGCAGCTGCTGACCCCCACCCATCCGCTCGATCCCGGGCCGCGCCGGGCGAAATGGGAAGCCGCCGAACCCATCACCATCGGCGACAATGTCTGGCTCGGCGGCGGCGCCATCGTGCTCGGCGGGGTGTCGATCGGGGACAACACGGTGGTGGGCGCCGGAGCCGTGGTCACCCGGGATCTGCCCGCGAACGTGGTCGCGGTGGGTAACCCGGCCCGGGTGATCCGCACGCTCGATCCGGCACCGGAATGACCGTGCCGGCCCACTGTGCGCGGGCCGGCACGGCGCGGCCCTACATCGGGGGCAGCTGTTCGCCTTGGACCACCTGGATGTCCAGGTCGAGTTTGACGGTGGTACCCACGGCGGCCACGCCGGCGCGCACCATCGCGTTGTAGTCGATCGCGAAATCGTCGCGGCGCAGCACGGTTTCGGCGTGGAAGGCGGCGCGCACACCACCCCACGGGTCCGGCCCGAACCCGCCGTAGGTGAGGTCGAGATCGATCGCCCGGCGCTGTCCGTGCAGGCTGAGCTCACCCGGCATCACCCAGGTGTCGCTTCCGGTGCGGCGCATTCCGCGCCCGGTGAACGAGATCAGCGGATAGCGTTCGACATCGAGGAAATCGGCCGAGCGCAGATGATCGTCGCGCATCGCGATCCCGGTGTCGATACACGCCGCCTTGATCTCGGCGTAGCCGGTGGAGCGTTCGAACGGCGCGGCGATATCGATCCGGCCGCCGACCTCGGCGAACCGGGCTTTGATACTGGAGATGCCGAGATGGCGTGCGGTGGCGATCACCGTCGAATGCACCGGGTCGATCGTCCACGTGCCCGCCGGCGGCAGCGCGACCGTTTCCGCGACCGCCACCAGCGTGATATCGCCGAGCGACCCCGCGCCCGCCGCGGAGACCTGGGCGGTGCGGGCCACCGGCTGGTAGCCGGGTGCGGTGAGAACCGCGGTGTGCAGCCCGGGCGGCAGCGAGCCGGTGGCGACGGCCCCGGTGTTGTCGGCGACCGCGCGGCCGATCTGGCGGCCGGTGCTGTCGGTGACGGTCAGTACCGCCTCGGGTACCGGCCAGTTCTCGCCGTTGCGGATACGAGCGGTCAACCCGGTCATCAGCGCTCCTCGGTGTCGTAGCCGAGCCGCACGTCGAAGGCCGCGTCCGCACCGTTCACCGAAATCTGCCCGGTGACCGGCGGATAACCGCGGGCGACGACCGTGTACCGCCCTTCGGGCAGATCGGTCACGACATAGCGGCCCGTCTCGTCGGTTCGCACGGTGGCGTTCACTTCGCCCGCGGCGTCGAGCACGGTGATCTGGATATCTTCCAGTGCCCGGCCGCTCTCGGACAGCGCCGAGCCGCTGAGCACGGCCATCGGCGACAGCTCGATATCGTGGCGCAGCAGCCCGCTGTCCGGCACGGTCAGGGCGCTGGCGCTGGGTCGCATATGTTCCGCGACGGCGACCAGCGTGTAGGTCCCCGGAACCACGCCGTGGCACAGGTAGGCACCGTGGGCGTCCGAGGCGGCCGAGGCCACGACCTCACCGCGCTGGTCGGTCACGGTGACCGTGGCACCGGCCAGCGGTTCACCGCCGGGCGCGCGGCGGACGGTTCCCGACAGCTCGCCGAGCCCGGTGAGGGTGAGGTCGGCGCGCACCGTCCGGTCGGTGACGGTCACGTTGACCGCGGTGGGTCCGTGACCGGCGGCGGAGGCGATCAGCACATAGTTGCCGGAGCCGGGCGCGGTGATCGAATAACCACCGTCACCGGATCCGATGGCCCGGGCGACCTGCTGCCCGCGCTGGTCGATCAGGGTGAGCGCGGCGCCCGGCACCGGCCGGCCGTCGTCGCGGGTGATCCGGCCTTCGACGGCCGCCCGTGGCTGCCCTTCGCCGTCGCCGAGCCGGGACACCGGGAAAGGCTTCGCCGCGGCCGAATAGGCACCGTGCCCGTTCCGGTCGGCGGATACCGGGCCGGCCACGGCGCCGACGGCGACCGGGACGCGATCGGGCCGCGGTGCCTCCCCGGCGCCGGCCGTGCTCTCGCGTGCCGCCGGTTCGGTGACGGCATAGGCGGCCGTATCGAGTTCGGCCAGATCATCGGGGATCTCGGTCTCGGTGCCGAGGTCGGTGGCGGCGGCCGGGTCGGTCGTCGGTTCGATATCGATCGTGCGCCGCAGCGGCCGGTTCGGCAGCAGAATCGCCGCCAGGAAGGCGACCACCGTCGCGACAGCGGCGATCAGGAAGATCCGGCCGGTGGCATCGCCGTAGGCGAACCGCACGATTTCGGCGATCGGAGCCGGCAGGGCATTGATATCGAGGTTGCCGCTACCGGAGGAGGTGGTGGTGATACCCAGTTCGGCGAAGCGGGCGGTGGACAGTTCGCTGACCCGGGTGGCCAGCACCGATCCGAGCACCGAGACCCCGATCGCGCCGCCGAAGGTGCGGAAGAACGCGACACTGCTGGACGCGGCGCCGATGTTCTGCACACTGACGGTGTTCTGCACGGCCAGCACCAGGTTCTGCATCATCATGCCGACACCGGCGCCGGTGATCGTGATGAAGGTGCCGATGAGCCACATATCGGTGGCGTGATCCACGGTCGAAAGCAGCGAGAAGCCGATCACCAGCAGTGCCGCGCCGGAGACGACGAAACGCTTCCATTTGCCGAATCGGGTGATCAGCGCACCGGAGATCACCGAGGCGACCAGCATCCCGGCGACCATCGGCGAGGACAGCAGGCCGGCGGCGGTGGGGGAGTAGCCGCGGGCGGTCTGCAGGTACTGGCCGAGGAAGGTGGTGGCACCGAACATGCCGACACCGACGGCGATGGAGGCGATGATGGCCAGCGCGGTGGTGCGTTCGGTGACGATCTTGAGCGGGATGACCGGGTCTTTGACCTTCGCTTCCACCAGCACCGTCGCGAGCAGCAGCAGGACACCGCCGCCGACGTAGAGCGCGGATTCGGTGGACAGCCACTCGTAGTAGCCGGCCTTACCGGCGAACGAAACCCAGATCAGCAGAACGGAAACGCCCGCGGTGAGCAGGGTGGCACCCAGCCAGTCGATGGACACGTTCTGTTTGCGGGTGGTCGGCAGCTTCAGCGTGCGCTGCAGCAGGAACAGGGCGATCACGGCCAGCGGGATGCAGATGTAGAAGCACCAGCGCCAGCCCAGCGGGCTGTCGACGATCACACCGCCGAGAATGGGCCCGCCGGTCATCGACACGGCCATCACGGCACCCATATAGCCGGAGTACCGGCCGCGTTCGCGCGGCGGGATGATGCTGCCGATGATCGCGACCACCAGCGCGGTGAGCCCGCCCATACCGACACCCTGCAGGGCGCGGGCGGCGAGCAGCAGTCCGACGTTGTGGGCCATACCCGCGATCACCGAGCCGACGACGAAGATGACGATGGCCGATTGGACCAGTGTCTTCTTGTTGAACAGGTCGGCCAGTTTGCCCCAGATCGGCGTGGAGGCGGCGTTGGTGAGCAGCGCCGTGGTGATGACCCAGGCGTAGGCCGTCTGCGAGGCCTGTAGATCGCCGATGATGGTGGGCAGAGCGTTGGCGACGATGGTGGTGCTGAGCAGCGCGGTGAACAGCGCGGCCAGCAGGCCGGTCATCGCTTCCAGGATCTGGCGATGGCTCATGGCGAGCGGATCGCGGGAGGCTGTCGCCTCGGTGTCAGACATCGGTTCTCTCTTTCGAAACCTGCGCGTCCTCGCCCGTCGCGGCGCAGCGGGGGCGAGCGTTGAGGGAATTACGGAGTCGCCGCACGGCCAGGTACGCCTGTTCGGCGTCGTCCTCGGACCAGTCGTCCAGGGTTTCCTGCAGATGCCGGGTGTGGATATCCCGCGCCCGGTCCAGTAGGTCGCGTCCGTCGCTGGTGAGCTGTACCAGGGCGGCACGTCCGTCGCTGGGATCGGCTCGGCGGCTGATGTATCCGGCCGCGACCAACTCGGTGATATGCCTGCTCAGCGCCGATTGCGTGATACGCATATCGGCGGCGAGATCGACCTGCCGGCAGGAGCCGGAGGCGTCGAGCGTGGTGAGTACGGCGAGCCCGCCGGGTGGTAGCTGTCCCGCGTCGGTGAAGAACAGGGCACTGCGGAGGGCTCGGCCGATATGGAACATCTCACCGAGGAGGTTTCTCGCGGTGTCGGATGAGATGGGCACGGGGACTCCAAAAGGGGTAATAGTTTCTTTCGCTAACCAACTTTAGAGCAGTTGCTTTCGCTAATCAACTAAAGGGACGCCGTGGAGAGTGTGGTGTCGTGCACAAGAGGTGGAGTGGATCAGCCGCCGGCCTACGGGGCGCGGCCCGATGAGGGCCCCCGGCGAGGGCAGAGTAGTACGGCATCCGGGACGCCCGGTCGGCGGGGTCCGGACGCACGCGCGGCCGCGGCGTGACCAGCACTTGTCGAATGCTGTCGTACGCCGCGGCCGCGTGCGGTGGTGCGGGGTGGGTGGCGCCGGAGGCCGGCGGCACCCGGTCGCGTCAGTCGAAGGTGCAGCCGGAAACGGGTTTACCGGCCAGGCGGTCGAGCAGGTAGGTGACCGCATTGTCGGGACCGAAACCGTCGATCATCTCCGGCCCGAAATGGTTCGGGATGGTGGTGCCGGGCAGGATCGGCGGAAGTTCGTTGGTGCGGAAGGTGACCGTGGCGCCCTTGGCGCACCAATCGTCGGCCAGCTGCCGGGCCTGGTTGTAGGGGACGGTGTCGTCGTTGCGCCCGCTGGTGATGAGCACGGGTGCGGCGGGCCTCAGATTGCCGACCCGCATCTCGGCCAATGCCGGTGCGGCCTCCGGTATCTCGCGCAGATGATCGCTGAGCGAGCGGCCGTCGGCGGTGAGGGAATCGGTTTTCAGGAACGGATGATGGGTGACGATATCGCCGATACACGCCTCGCTGAGCTCGCGCAGAATATCGCGCCCGGCCGGGCTCGACACCCGGTCCAGGGCCTGCTGCAGATCGGGATAGCGGGCGAGCAGGGCGTTCACGGCAAAACCGATGGCACCGCCGATAAGCGCTCCGTCGATCCGTTCGAGAATCTTCGCCAGATCGGCCACCGGCCCACCGGCCCAGGTGCCCTTCAGATCGAGTTCCGGGGCATAGTCCGGCGCCATCTCCGCGGCGGCGGCCGAGGCCCCGCCACCTTGGGAGTAACCCCACAGCACCAGCGGGGTTTCCGGGCCCGCACCGGCGAGATTGTTGGCCGCGCGTGCACCGTCCAGTACCGCGTGCGCCTGTTCGATGCGGTTGGCGTAGGTGTGCAGGCCGGGCGTGCCGAGTCCGATGTAGTCGGTGACCAGCACCCGGGCGCCGAGCCGGCTCCACACCGCCGACGACGGGAGTTCCTGGTTGGCCGAGAGCGACGGGGACGGGTCGGTGGTGACCGTGACACCGGTCGAGAACGCCTTGGACATCGCGCACCGATCGCCCTGACCCGAGGTGCCGGGGCTGATCACCACCGTCGGCCGGGGCCCTGCCCCGAGCCACGGCCCCGCGGCGTCGATGAAGGTCCCGGTGACCGCGACGGGTGATCCGTCCTGCAGGCGCGAGGTGTACATGACATGGTCGGCCTTGCCGGGCCATCCCTGGTCTGTGGGCAGGGTGGCCAGCAGCGACATGGGCTGGGTCTTGATCACGGTGCCCGGCTCGGCGGGAACCTGTTGCGGTGGGGTGTAGAAGTCTTCCGGCGCCGCAGCGGCCTCCGGCTGATACACACTCACGGCCGCCGCCGCGGTGATGCACGCCGTGAACACCGCCGCCGCAGCGGCCCACCCCCGCGCACCCGGTCGGGTACGCCCACGCTGTCGAATCATCGTTAACTCTCCGTGCGAATCCGCCCCGGACATCCGCGTCCGAGTGCTGGTCACAGAGTGTGAGGCACGTGATGTGCCCCACCCCTGGGACTTACCGGACAGTAACATGTTCGGGCCGGAAGTTGATCACCGTTCTGCCCGGGCCGATCCGCGACCCGGCGACCGGCAGCGGATCGGTACGCCCGGGCTAGCCTGGATGATCATGGCGATCGAGTCGGACCCGGCACGTCCGGACTTCCAGATCCTGGTCATCGGTGCCGGGCAGTCCGGCCTGTCCGCCGGATACCACCTGCGCCGCCGCGGGCTGATCGCCGGCCGCGATTTCCTCATCGTGGATCACGCGCCGGGCCCTGGCGGCGCCTGGCAGTTCCGCTGGCCGTCGCTCACCCTGAGCACCGTCAACCGGGTGCACGACCTCCCGGGGATGTCGTTCGCCGAGAATCTGCCGGAAACCACGGCGGATACTGCCGAAGTGCCGGCCGCGACGGCTGTTCCGTACTACTACCGCCGCTACGAGGAGCGTTTCGAGCTGCGGGTGAGCCGCCCGGTCACCGTCCGCGTGGTCTGCGACCGGAGCGAACGCGACGGTTTGCTGCACGCCGAAACCGACACTGCCGGCACGCTGCGGGTGCGGGGCCTGATCAACGGCACCGGCACCTGGGAACGGCCGTTCGTCCCGCACTACCGGGGAGCCGAGGTTTTTGCCGGCCGGCTGCTGCACACCCGCGACTACCGGACAGCGGAGGAATTCGCCGGGCAGCACGTCGTGGTGGTCGGTGGCGGGATCTCGGCGGTCCAGTTGCTCGACGAGATCTCCCGGGTGACCACCACGACCTGGGTGACCCGCTCCGAACCCGTCTTCCGGGAAGAACCGTTCGGCGAGGACGCCGGCCGGCGGGCCGTGGCGATCGTGGAGGACCGGGTGCGTCGCGGCCTGCCACCCGGTTCGGTGGTGTCGGTGACCGGATTACCGTTGACCGCCCGCCTGCGCGCCGCCCGCGACCGCGGTGTCCTGCACCGGCTGCCGATGTTCGACCATATCGAGCCCGACGGCGTGCGCTGGGCCGACGGCAGTTTCCAGGCCGCGCAGGTGATCCTGTCGGCCACCGGGTTCCGCAGTGCCCTCGACCATCTGGCGCCGCTGGGGCTGCGCGGCCCCGGCGGCGGGATCACCATGACCGGCCGTTCGGCGACCCGGGTCGCGGCGGATCCACGGATCCATCTGATCGGGTACGGGCCGTCGGCCAGCACCATCGGCGCCAACCGGGCCGGCCGCTCGGCGGCCGCCGAACTCACCACCTACCTCGGCCTTCCCGCCGGGTGATCGAGAAGGTCCCGACAGGGTCACGCGGGTCTCCCGCGCAGGGCGGCTCGAATGGTGCGCCGCGGCCGATGTTGCACCACCGTCGAAATTTACGATTCCGCCCTGCCCGGTGCCGTCGAGCGCTACTTTTCGGGGCGCCGGGGAAGTGTCGTATCCGGACGCGCCCGGGGCCGGGGGTTGGCGCACTTCGGACGCACTCCTGCGTTCGCACGACATAGTTCGCAAGGTCTGTGTAGTGTCTCTGCAATCTGAAACACTCTTGAACGGGGTAGCGGCGCAGTGATCGGTATCGACGGATGTCTGGAACGCATCATGGACATCCCGGGGGCGCGCAGTGCCACATTGGTGGACGGCGCGAGTGGGCTGGCGGTCGCCGGGGCCGGGCAGCACGATCTGGTCGATCAGCACGAGGACGCCGCGACGACAACCGATGTCGTGCGCGCCGTGCTGGGTTGTCCCGCTCTCGCGACCGGGGGAAACGGTGACGACATCACCGAGATCATCGTGTGCGGCAGCGGGGGCTACCACCTGATCGACCTGGTGCGTGGCGATTTCGAGGGCCGCCTGTTCGTGCACGTGCTGTTCGACGAGGATTCCGGCAACCTGGCGATGGCCCGGTTCCGGCTGCGCGGCATCCTCGCGGAACTGACCGGGGGCGAGCACGGGGCGGGACCGGCCGAGGGCGGTCATGGTCATTGAGCTCGCGGACGAGCTGTGTCGCTTGGCGGACGAGGGCAGCACCGGTGTGCTGCACGCGGGCGACGGGGTGTTCCATCTCGCCGGCGGCGCCATCGCCTCCGCCGAATGCCGCCGCACCACCGGGCTCGAGCGGCTGGCCGTGGAGGCCGGTGTCGCCGGCACCGACGATTGGCAGCGCGCCGCCGGCGGCGATCCCGCCACCGTACTCGGCCACCCGTTGCTCGAAACCCTCGCGTTGCTCTCGGTTTTCGACGCCGCCTACTTCCTGCTGTCCGCCCCGGTCGTCCCCGAATTCCGGCCCGCGCCGCCGCACTGGCTGGCCCCGGTATGCCATATTCCGCCGCGGACACTGGTGCGTGAATGCGCCCGGCGCGGCGACCCGGAGTCCGGGCCGTGGCCGGCGCAGCTGGTCGACCGGGCGGCCGTGGTGCCGGTGCGCCGGGTGCGGCGTAACCGGGTGGTGCTCACCGGAAGCCAGGCCGAAGTGCTGGCCGCAGCCGATACCCGCCGCAGCGTCACCGCAATCGCCCGGGATCTCGGGCGTACCGCGTACGGCTGCCTGGAGGCGGTCCGCGACCTCACCGCGGCGGGGCTGATCGAACCACCCGGGCAGCCGCGTTCGCCGGGCGACCACCGGTCACCGGCCATGCCCCGGCACGCGGCCGAACCGGTATTGCGGCGCCGGGTGCGGCAGCCGGTCCCGGTTCCCGAGGACGGCGACTGGGAGCCGGTGGATCAGGAACTGCTGCTGCGGCTCCGTTCGGCGCTGGAGGAACTCGCGTGACCGGGCGCAGGAAATTGCTCGGCGATTTCATGGGGAGGTTGACCAAGGTGCCGATGCCCGAACTCGCACCGAACCCGGCGGTGGACACGGAACTGGCGGGGCTACGGGCCCGGGTTCCCGGGCTGATCGGGACGCTGGTTGCCTCCAGCGACGGCCTGCTGGTCACCCACGATCTCCCCGACCGTATCGAGCCCACCGGGATGGCCGCGCTCGCCGCGGCGCAGCTGTCGCTGTCCGAGCGGATCGCCGGTGTGGCGCACGGCGGCGGATTCCAGGAGGTCGTGGTGGACGGTTCCCACGGGCACGTCGTCATCTACGCGGCGGGCTGGGCGTCGCTCACGGTCCTCGCCGGCCCGGAGGTCAATATCGGCCGGCTACATCTCGAATCGCGACCCGCCGCGCGCAGGATCGCCGGGCACCTGGCGGGCGTCGCCCGCGAAACCGGCAGGCCCAACGGAAGATCCGGATAACCCATCGAGAGGAAACACCTGTGTCCGATATGGACTTGGCGCTCAAGGAAATGATGTCGATCGACGGCGCCGTCGGCGCGGCGGTAGTCGACTACAACAGTGGTATGGCGCTCGGGATGCTCGGCAGCTCGAAATCGCTCGACCTGCACATCGCCGCCGCCGGCAACACCGAGGTGGTACGCGCGAAACTGCGCACCATCGAACAGTTGGGGCTGCAGGAGGATATCGAGGACATCCTCATCACGCTCAGCGCCCAATACCATCTCATCCGGCCGATGACCGGCCGGAAAGCGAAGGGCCTGTTCCTCTACCTCGCGCTCGACCGGGGTCGCGCGAACCTGGCACTGGCCCGCCACAAGCTGCGCGGTATCGAAGAAGATCTCGAGGTGTGATCCGGTGCCGGGGAACGGTATACGGCCGCGCCCCGGCAATCGGTCCTAGCGGTTCACCGGCTCCGCCACGGCGGTGGGTTCGCGTACCTCGGCGGGTGGCTCGGCGCGGTAGAGATCGGCGATCCGGTCCGCGTATTTCTCGGCCACCACGGTACGTTTCAGTTTCATGGTGAGCGTGACCTCGTCGCCGCCGGGTTCCCAGAAGACCGGCAGGACGGCGAAGCGTTTGATCTGTTCGACGCGGGCCAGCTGCGCGTTACCGGCGGCGATACCCGTTTCGATCGCCGCCAGGACCGTGGGGTCGGTGGCGAGCGCGGCGGGCGAGGCGTCGGGGAGTCCGTGCCGGGTGGCGTAGGGGCCGGTGGTTTCGGCGTCGAGGACGATCAGCGCGGTGTTGTAGGGGCGGCCGTCGCCGATCACCGCCACGGCGCCGATGAGCGGTGTGGCCGCCTTCACGGTGTTCTCGATATGCGTCGGCGACATGTTCTTACCGGACGCGTTGATGATGATGTCCTTCTTGCGGTCGACAACGGTGAAATACCCGTCCGCATCGACGGTCACGATATCGCCGGTGGACAACCAGCCTTCGGCATCGATCGTCTCGGCCGTCTTCTCCGGCAGACCGCGATACCCCTTCATCACCAGCGGACCGCGGACCTGGAGTTCGCCGTCGGGCGCGGTGCGGGCCTGCATACCCGGCAGCAGTGTTCCGACGGTACCGAGCCGGACGTCCCGGGGATGGCTGACCGTGCAGATACAGGACAGTTCCGACATCCCCCAGATTTCGGTGATGGGCACCCCGAGACCGGCGAAGAAGCCCAGAGTTGCCGGTGGAATCGGAGCGGCGCCCGACATCGCCCAGCGCATCCGGTCGAATCCGAGGGCCACCCGCAGGCCGCGCAGGACCAGGTCGTCGGCACGCTGCCACTCGGCGGCCGACTCGGCGGGCAGTTCCCGGCCGGACAACGCGTATTCGCCGCGGGTGACGGCCAGCGACAGTGCCCACTGCATGGCCGCGCGCCGGTCGGGATCGGGTTCGGCGGCGACTTTCGACTCGATGGCGGTGCGGATCTTCTCCCATACCCGGGGTACCGCACCCCAGATGGTCGGGTGCAGATCGGCCAGGGCCGCCGCGATTGCGGACGGATCCGGTACGCAGGTCACCTGGACGCCGCGTACCTCCTGCGCGTAGAGCGCGGTGAGCCGGTCGGCGATATGCGCGGAGGGCATATACGAGGTGATGGTGTCGCCGAATTCGATTCCGAGGACCTCGGCGACCCCGTAGACCTGGAACAGCAGGTTGGCGTGGGTGGTTTCCACGCCCTTCGGGGCGCCGGTGGTACCGGAGGTATAGATCAGCGTCGCCACATCGCCGGGGCGGACGGCACGCCAGGCGGCATCGAAATCGAAATCCGGGGCGCCCGCGGTGCGCAATCCGGCCACCGGCAGAGTCCCCGCCGGGGCGTCGTCGAGACAGATCAGGTGATCGAGCGCGACCCCGCATGCGCGCAACCGCGCAACATACTGCGGTTCGCAGATCACCACCCGGGCACCGGCATTGCCGAGCACGTGGCCGAGCTGGGCCGGCGGCAGGGTGTTGTACACGGAGAACGAGGTCGCGCCGAGGTGCTGGGCGGCCACCTCGAGCGGATAGAAATCCGGCCGGTTGCCCATCATCAGCGCGACCGTGTCACCGCGGCGCACGCCGAGAGCGGCGAGCCCGGCGGCGAATTCGCGGACCAGCTGTGCGTATTCACCCCAGGTCAGCCTCCGGGTATCGCCGGGGGTGCGGAGCGCGACGGCGGCCGGGTCCACGGCGGCGGTGTGCTGGAACGCGGCGGGCAGGGTGTCGAATCGCTCCGGCGCCGGGGTCATCGGCGTTTCTCGATGGCGCGCACGATCTCGTGCACGGTCGAATCGGCGGCCAGCCGGCTGTCGAGCACGGTGTTGATCACGCCGCGTAGCAGCGCGTACGGCTGCCATCCGCTGGGGGCGATGGTGCGCGGCGCGCGGCGGGCGATCCCGTCGGCGATGGTCCGCGCGGCCTGTTCGGCGGTGATCCGCACATTCAGCGGCCAGGGCAGCAGATCGTTGAGGCGGCGGCCGAGATCGTCGGCGTCGAGCACGGCATGGGTCATCGGGGTTTCCACCAGCCCGAAGTACGCGATCCCCGCGGTGGCGCCGGACGCGGAGAGTTCCACCCGCAGCGCGCGGCCCAGCTGTTCGACCGCGGCCTTGCTGATCATGTAGGGCGACCCGCCCATACCGGGCGCGAACGCGGCGCAGGAGGACACCACCACGACATGGCCCCGGCTGCGCACGATCTCGTCGAGCGCCGGATGGACGGTGTTGAACACGCCGGTGAGGTTGATCTCGAGGACCCGGTCGAAATCACCCGGTTCCATGGTGCGCAACGTCGCCGGGACCGGCGTGACACCGGCGTTGGCGACGACGATATCGAGGCGCCCGAACCGGTCGGTCACCTCGCCGATCACCTGTTCCATCCGGCTCCGGTCGGTGACATCGGCGCCGATTCCGTGCGCGCGCGAGCCCAGCTCGTCCGCGACGCGCCGGGCGGCGGCCTCGTCGATATCGACCGCCACGATCACGGCGCCGCGCCGATGCAGCAGGGTCACGAGTTCCCGGCCGATTCCCTGCCCGGCGCCGGTGACGAGCACGACCGTGCCCTTCACCTCGAGCGTGGGCCCGGTGAGCCGGTCCAGGGCAGCGGGTAACGGTGGTTTCATGCGGTCACCTCATAGGAATCGGCATCGAAACGCTTGGTGCGGCGGCGGTATTCGAAGCTCCAGCTCGGGTACAGCCCGGCATTGCGGCCGTCGGGCGTGGTGTAGTAGGTCTGGCAGCCCCCGGTCAGCCACACCGTATCGGCGCTGCGCCGCGCCATCTCCCCGACGAAGGCGTCCTGGGTCTCCCGGCGCACCTCGACCCGGCGGGCGCCGCGGTCGCGGAGGGTGGTCAGCGCGTCGACGATATAGGCGATCTGCGATTCCAGCATGAAGATGGCCGACTGGTTGCCGGCCGCGCCGAACGGGCCGAGCGTGCAGAAGAAGTTGGGGAACCCCGCCATCGCCGTTCCCAAGTAGGTTTGCGGTTCCTCGTAGTAGAGCTCGGCGATCGAGCGGCCGTCGCGGCCGGTGATCCGCTCGAACGCGGTGGGGATGGGGGTGAATCCGGTGCCGTAGATGATCGTGTCGACCTCGATCTCCGCCCCGTCGCGGGTGACGATCGAGCGGGGCCGCACCTCCGCGATCCCGTCGGTGACCACCTCCACGTTGTCCTGGTCGAGCGCCGGCAGGTAGGCATCGGAGAAGATGGCCCGCTTACAGCCGATGACGTAGTCGGGGGTGGCCTTGCGGCGCAACCGCGGGTCCCGGATCTGGCGCAGCAACTGGATACGGCCGAGTACCTCGAAGGGGTGACGGAACCGGTTGTCGACGAAGCCGACCAGTCCGAAGCTCTCGATCAAGCCGTACCAGGTACCGCGGACGGCCTTCTGCGCCAAGGGGATACGGCGCAGCAGACGGCGTTCCAGACCCAGGGTGGGCCGGTCCATCCGGGGCACGATCCACGGCGCCGAACGCTGGAATACCGTCAGCGCCGCCACGCGCGGCTGGATCTCGGGAATGAACTGCACCGCGGAGGCCCCGGTGCCGATCACCGCGACCCGCTCGCCGGTCAGATCGTGGTCGTGGTCCCAGTGCAGCGAATGGAACGCGGTGCCCGTGAAGCTCTCCAGGCCGGGGAGTTCCGGATACTTCGCTTCGGCGAAGATGCCGGCGGCGGAGAGGAAGTAGTCCGCGGTGAGCGGGCCGCGGGAGGTGTCGATCCGCCACAGCGACTCCGTCTCGTCCCAGCGTGCGCCGGTGAGTTCGGTGTTCAGCCGGATATGGCGCACCACATCGTGGTCGGTGGCGACGCGGCGCAGGTATTCGAGGATTTCCGGCTGCCGGCCGTAGGTCCGGGACCAATCCGGATTCGGCGCGAAGGAATAGCTGTACAGCTGGGACGGGACATCGCAGGCGCAGCCCGGATAGGTGTTGGCCTGCCAGGTGCCGCCCAGGTCGGCGGCTCGTTCCAGCACGACCACATCCTCGAAACCGGCCTCCCGCAGTGCGATCGTCAGCCCGATCCCGCCGAAACCCGCCCCGAGCACGACGATGTCGTGGTGCTCGCCGGCGGCGCCGTTCGGATCCCGTGGGCTCATCGCCGTGCCCCCACCGATTCGGCGCGGACCCGGCCGGTGACGCCCTGGGCGATGGATTTGGTGACCAGCCGGTTCACCGGGCTCGTGGCCGCCAGCGCGGGACGCAGCAGCGGGTTGCCTTCGAGTGCGAAAGTCCAGACCAGCCGGGTCGCGGAGCCCAGCGACAGCAGAGTGAGATCTTCGGCGAACCGGCGCAGCCCGGGCACGGACGCGGAATCGACGGTGAAGGTCATCCGGGCGTTCTCGTCCCATCGGTAGAAGCGCTCGTCCAGGCGGAGGGCACCGCCGAGGACCACCTGCCGGGTGGTGCCGATACCGAACGGGCGTGGCGAGGTCCAGCGGGCGGCCGTGATCACCGGCGACCACGACACCAGCGCGTCGTCGGCGGTGAGGGTTTCCCAGACCTGCTCCCGCGAAGCGGGGATATCGACGATATGGGTGTAGCGCCGGTGCGCGGTGTCGAGGAAGGTATCGTCCGCTGCTTCGAGCGGGAAGCTGGTACGCATTGTGCTGGCGGGCCTTTCGCTGTCAGAGATCGAGAACCAACGGACCGCCCGCGGACCGGGAGACACACGGGAGCATGTGGCCGGGGCGTTCGGCGTCGGTAAGAGTGCGGTCGCGGTGGTCGACGTCGCCCGCGAGGACCTTGGTCTTGCAGGTGCCGCAGAAACCTTGGCGGCAGGAGAAGACGGCGTCGGGGTGTACCCGGCGGACGGCGTCGAGCGCGGATTCCGCGGCACCGACCCGCACCTGCCGGCCGGAAGCGGCCAGGTTGATATCGAATTCCCGGCCGTCGACGATCGGCGGCGGCGAGAACCGTTCGGTATGCAGCGAGCCGGCCGGGTTCAGCGCGAAGAAGTTGCGCTGGGCGGCTTCCAGAACGGGCGGCGGCCCGCAGACATAGACCGCGGCCCCCGGCGGTGCGGTCGCCAGGATCGCCGGGATATCGGGGGTGCCGGATTCGTCGTCGGGCCGGATCTCGGCGTCCTCGGGTAGTTCGCCGAGGAAGGGCATGGTGTCCCGGGAACGCCCGAGATACACCAGCCGGCCGCGGTCGCCCGCCGCGTGCGCCATGGGCAGGATCGGGGTGATACCGATACCGGCGGCGACGAACAGATAGTCGGATGCGGTCGCCACGAAGGTGAACCCATTGCGTGGACCGCGGATCCGCAGCGGATCACCGGGCGCGAGCGTATGGACCTCCGTCGAACCGCCGCCACCATCGGGCAGTCGGCGCACGGCGATCCGGTAGCGGGACAGATCCCGTGGGTCTCCGCACAGGGAATACTGGCGTTGCCGTCCCGAGGGCAGGAAAACATCCAGATGCGAACCGGGACGCCAGGCGGGCAGTGGCTGCCCGTCCGAGCGCCGGAGGGTCAGCGAGACCACCTCCCGCGCCTCGGTGCGGACCGATTCCACCGTGACGTCGAGATCGAAACCGCTGCGCCGCACCGGGTTCGGTGGCGACAGCGCGGGTGTGGTGAACACCTTCTTGTAGACATCCATCGCCACGCCCAGCAGGTGCAGGCCGCGCGACGGCGCCGGCCGGGTGGTATTCATCCGCGGGCCGCGGGGGAGTGCGCCAGATACCGCAGCGCGTTATCCATCGAACCCAGTTGCGAGGGATGGAAACCGGGCCGCAGATAGCGGGGCATCTCGGTGAAGAACGTGGTGAAGCTGGGTATCACCCCGCGCACCGTGGCGCTGAGGAACTGCTGTCCCCAGAAACGTCCCTTCGCGGGGCTCGGGTCCTTGCGGTAGAGGTAGGCGGTGGAGACCACGAACAACGGCAACAGCAGCCCGCTTGCCAGCAGGCCGGTGCGCACCCGGCGCGCATAGCCGCCGTCGACGTGCATATAGGCGTCGAACACCACGCTGCGGTGCTCGACCTCCTCGGCGCCGTGCCAGCGCACCAGATCCAGCATCGTCGGATGCATCCCGAGCTCTTCGAGCACCCTCGATTCGAGCAGCCATTCCCCGATCACCGCGGTGAAATGTTCCATCCCGGCGAACAGCCCCAGCCGTTCCTTGAGCCATTCCTGTTCGGCGCGGCCGGTGAGCCCGTGATCGCCGAGTACCCGGTCCACCAGCCAGCCGATCTTGGCGACATAGGATTCGACATCGAGCCCGATCGATTGCAGGTGGTTGCGTGCGCCCTCGTGGCTTCCGGCGTGCATCGATTCCTGGCCGATGAACCCGGTGACCTCCTCCCGGAGCCGTTCGTCCTCGATATACGGCAGGGCCTCGGCCAGGCAGGCCGCCATGGCCCGTTCGCCCTCGGGGAGCACCAGGTGCATGACATTGGTGACATGGGTCGCCAGTACTTCGCCGGGGATGTAGTGCATCGGGACATCGGAGAAGTCGAAGTGCACGTCCCGCGCGTGGATCGCGTGCGTTTCCTCGCGATAGGTGTGCGGCGGTGCGCTGTCATCAGCCATGCCATGACCGTACAATGCAACATATTCCCTTGCAATGTGGTCGCAACAAATTTCTTTGGATTGTTGCCGATCGGGTGTCCGCTGCTAGCGTGTCCGGCGTGCCCGCTACCGCCTCTACCTCGAAAGACCCCGTTCCGGACGAAACCGAGGAACGGATCCTCGACGCGGCCCGCCGGCAGTTCGAACGGCTCGGCGTGAAGAAAACGACGATCGGTGATGTCGCCCGGGAAGCCGGTGTCGACCGCGGGACCGTCTATCGGCGCATCGGGTCGCGCGATGATCTGGTGCGCGCGGTGAGCGCGCGGGAGGTGCGCACCCTGCTCGACGAACTGCACGGGATTCCCGCGCGGCATACGACGGTCGAGGGAGTCGTCGCCGATCTCTTCGTCACCGTCGTCACCCGCTGGCGTGGTCACCGCCTGGCGAATCGAGTGCTCGCGGTGGAACCCGCCCGATTGCTGCCGCAACTCACCACCGAAGGTGGTGCGTTCTTCACCATGGCGGTCACCGCGGCCGCCACGGTGGTGGGCGATGCCCTGCGCCGGTTCCGGCTACCGGACATTCCCGACCTCACCACCCGGATCGAGATCGCCGCCCGGGTTGTGCACTCGTTGCTGTTGCAGCCGGTCGGCGCGGTCGACCTGGACTCCGCCGATCGGCTCGCCGATTTCGCGCACCGGCATATCGTCCCACTGGTCACCGGTGGGTATCCGCCTCGTCGAGGGTAGCGGTCGCCCGCGCCGGAACATCGCGGTGTCGCCGATCGCCGGTGCGGCCCGAATGCGGGGCGGATTCGGGTGCGGACGATCTACTATCGTCGGTAGTAGTACGCGTTCGGGTGGTGTTGCCGGCGCGCTCCGGCAGGGAGGGGTTTGTCATGGAGACGATCAGCGTCGAGCGCACCATTGCCGCGCCCGCGCCCGCGGTTTTCGAATGGATCAGCAACGCGCACAACTACACTCGTATTCCACTGGTGCTGCACGAGCGGCTGCGGGAGCCCGGTGTAGACGCTCCCTACGGGCGCGGGGCGGTACGGGTACTGATCTGGGTGATCGGTGTGTTCTGGGAACGCATCACCGAATACGATCCGCCGAATTCGTTCGAATACCACGTATATCGCAGTGTTCCGCCGTCTCGGCACGAGAAAGGGCGTGTCGAATTCACCGAAACCGGTGCCGGCACCCATGTGCGATGGACGACGACCGTGCGATTGAGAATTCCGTTCGCCGGACCCGTGCTGATGCGGTGGGTGGCGAAGCCGCTGCTGACCTACGCTTTCGGCCGGGTATTGCGCACGGCGGCGGACGATCTCGGCGGCGCGGGTAACCGCTAGCCGTCCGTATCCGGGTGGGCGCCGGCAGTAGCCGGCCGGCACCCACCCGGTCCGTTCCGGCCGCCCGCTGCGGCCGAGGTCGGTCAGCGGCTGGCGTAGACGACGAGGAGATCGCGCATGGCGCGGATTTCCCGGTTCGCCTCGTTCAGGGCGGTGCGCAAACGGAGATTCTCGTCGAGGAGATCATCGAGATCGCCCGTGGTCTCGGCCGTCCTGTCGGTGGCGCGGACGTGGACGAGTTCGGCGACCGGCGATGCCGCGGCTTCGGTGAGCGGCGGGGCTTCGGCCTCGGTGGCGGTACCGGTCGCGTGGACCTCGGGTTGTTCGGCCGGGGTCTCCTTCTCCGTATTCTGCTCGGGCTCCGGAGTTTTCTGCTCGGGTTCCGGCACCGGTGCAGCGGCGGCGGGGGCCGGTTTCCGGGTGGCGACCCGGCGCGGACGCTTCTTCGGTGCGGGCGCAGCCGCCTCCTCGGCAGCCGGTTCGACCTCGGGCAGCCCCGCCGCCTTGACCCAATTCGCAAGGGTGTTGGCCGCGGGCTGGCCGCCTTCGCGTTCGGAGACCGCAGTGCACGCGGCGTTGACCGTTTTGCCTTGGGCGATCAGTTTTTTCACCCGATTGACGAGTTTGGTCTGTTCCCTTTTCGAGTAGCGCACTGCCATCCTCTACCTCCTGCATTCCGAGCGCTTGTTGCCAAATTGAACCATTGCCCGGTCGCTCGCGTCCCGCCGGGGCAACGACTTTCCGGGTAACGAGTGCCCGGCTATTCGGATCGACCCGTCGATTCCGTTTGCGGCAACAGATTTACGGAGTGCTTTCGTGGACGGGCTCGGGAGCGAATACCGCAGGGACTCCGGATCGAATACCCGGTATTCGCGGCGTGCGAAACCGTATGGACGTGGGATGGTGCCGGTGCCGCGGCGGCCGCTGCGACGGAGGGTGTTCGCGGAACCCGGATCGTGGCCCGACCAGGCGAATACCTGATCGCCGGCGCCGGCCGGGGATTCTCCGGGATCGGGTGCCGCCGGCCTGACGCGGGCGGCACCCGGCCGAAACCGGTTCGTCCCTGCCGGGCTCAGCAGCCCGACGGCACGTCCTCACCGCGGAAGCGGGCCTCCACGAAGTTCCAGGCGTCGGCGAAACCGGCGACCGCGGCCGTCATATGCTCGGCGATATCGTAGGTGGTGAGTTTCACCGGTGCCCCGGCGCGGCAGGCGCGGTCGGCATATTCGGCTATCCCGTCGTAGGGGGTGAGGGTGTCGAATCGGCCGTGCCAGAGGTAGGTCGGCATCGCCGGATACCCGTCGAAGAAACGCAGGCTGTTCTCGTGCAGCACCTCGCGCGCCTCCGGACTGTCCATCAGGCTCTTCGACGCCGCCATCTGCTCGGCACTGCGGAACGCGCCGTGGAACAGCAGGAACCGGCGGCAGGCGTCATGGGTGAACTCGCGGAACCAGAGGCCGTTCTCGTTGAGCTGATCCGAGATGGGCAGCCGGTGCGGGTACTCCCGTTCGAGCCCCATGGCGGCGGCGAAAGCGAGACCGAACCCGGGGTGCGGGTTGAAACCGAGTCCCAGGGCCATCTGTTCCAGATCGGCCGGGATCCCGCCCGCCACCACGGCGTCGATCTTCAGGTCCGGGGCGTAGTCCGGCTGCAGTGCCGCGGCCCAGCCGGTGGCGAGGCCGCCGCCGGAGTACCCGGCGATCGCGACGGGAGCATCGTCCAGTCCGAGTTCGGTGACCCGCGCAACGGCGCGGATGCTGTCGAGGGTGACCATTCCGCTGAGCCGGCCGGCGGCATAGGCGACGGTGGGCCCCAGATAGTCGGGTACCGAGATGGCCCAGCCGCGGCCGATCGGCAGCATCGCCCCGACCGCGTCCTGCAGTTCTCCGTTGAACAGCGAGCGCGAGGGGTTGCAGCGAGTGCCGAGTGAATTGATCAGCGCCTGGTAGGAGACGAGCGGCGGATTCTCGACACCCACCGGCATCAGCACGGTCGTCATACCCATGATGGGTTCGCCGCGGGAGTTGGTGGATCGGAACGCGACCTGCCAGCCCTCGGTGCCCACGTAGAGTCCGGTGTCGATCTTCCGGGTGCGGACCACGTCACCGGGTTGTAGATCGCCGAGGTCGGCGGGTGCGTGATAGAAGGGGTCGGGGTCGGGCTGGGGGTACAGCGGTTCGGCTTTCGCCTCGACGCCGAACAGCCCGGCGGAGACGAAGGCGAGCAGCAGGATCAGGATTCGGGTGGAAACTCTGAACACGATCTTCTTTCGGACAGCGGGAGGCGACCCGGCGGGAACGCGGCATTCGTGGTGCCGTGATGCCCGTCGCCGACGGTTGGGCGACGCGTGCGGAGGGTGCGGTCACCGTGGCACGACCGGTCGTGGCGCCCCGGAGCCGGCGAGCGTGGTGACCGCTCGAACGAACTGTCTCCGTTGGCTTGTGGCCGTGGTCAGTTCCGCATGTGGCGGCTAACCATACGACAGGTAAGGCACAAAAGGGTCACCGAGATCGTGGCGGCTCACCCGATCTGCGTGAGATCACAAGGAACAGGGGAGGCCGTCTCGACCGGTCACAAGCCCGCGGCCGCCTCGACCGGACCGTAGATGTAGTCGTCGAGCGGGAAGCGCACCGCTTCCCGGTGTGCGGTGACGGTGCTGGTGGGGCGCAGCAGGGCCGCCTCGCCGTGCTGATTGAAGTAGTAACTGCGGGCGGTGGCGCAGTCGCCGCCGTAGAACACCGAGGAGGCCAGTTTGCCCGTGACCCGATCCAGAAATTCGGCGTTCGCGCGTTCGGTGACCTCGAAGGTGGTCTCACCGCGGCGCATCAGCTCCCCGAACAGCCTGCCCATATGCTTCATCTGCGCCTCGATGGTCGTGAAATAGGACAAGCCGCTGTAGGAATAGGGGCTGTTGAGGCTCAGGAAATTCGGGAACTTCGGGACCGTGATGCCCTCGTAGGCCTGGAACCGGTTCTTCCGCCAGAATTCTCCGAGGTTCACCCCGTCGCGGCCGATGATCTCGAGCGCCGGGAAGTTGACGTCCCACAGGTTGAATCCCGTGGCCAGCACGAGGGTGTCGATACCGGTCTTCGTACCGTCCGCGGTGACGATACCGTCGGGCTCCACTCGTTCGATCCGGTTCGTCTCCAGCCGGACGTGCGGTTTGTTGAAGGTGGCGAAATAGTGGTTGGAGAACGTCGGCCGCTTACAACCGAAATCGTAGTGCGGTGTCAGCTGCTCGCGGAGCCGCTTGTCGTGGACCTGGGCGCGTAGATGCGCCTTGGCGAGCAGGGCCGCCGCCTTGTTCAGTGGCCGGGCCTGTTCGAAATGCAGGACGCCGACCACCATCAGGGCCTCCAGCATGGCCGTGTTGACCAGCCGGGCCGCCTTCTGGGTGGCCGGCACCCGCGCGAACAGCCGCTGCACCGCGGGCGGGATCGGCATATCGATCTTGGGAACCACCCAGATGGGGGTGCGCTGGAAGACGGTGAGTTCGCGCGCCCGGGCGGCGACCTCGGGTACCAGCTGCACACTCGTGGCGCCGGTACCGATGATCGCGACCCGGCGGCCGGTGAGATCGTGCGTATCGTCCCAGGCGGTGGTGTGGATGATCGTGCCGGCGAAGCTGTCGATCCCCGGGAAAGGTGGCGTATAGGGCTGGGAGAGGAATCCCGTCGCGGTCAGCAGATAGCGGGCGGTCAGGGTTTCGCCGCCGGCCACGGTGACCACCCAGCACTGCTGTCCGGCGTCCCAGCGGGCGCTTTCGACCGTGCTGCCGAAACGCATCCGCTCCCGCAGCCGGTATTTGTCCGCGACGTGGTCGGCGTATTTCTTCAGCTCGGCACCGGGTGCGAACAGCCGCGACCAGAACGGATTGGGCTCGAACGAGTACGAGTAGGTCACCGAGGCGATATCGACGGCGAGCCCGGGGTAGTGGTTGACGAACCAGGTGCCGCCCAGATCGGACTCGCGCTCCAGGATCACGAAGTTCCCCAGCCCGAGGCGATCGAGCTGGATACCCGCACCCATTCCACCGAATCCCGCACCGATCACGACGGCGTCGTATCGAGGTGCCACGTCGAACCTCCCAGCGATCTGAACCAAGCATCACGGAATGACACATCATTCCGTTTGTGATGACCGTATCATCGTGGGCGTGACGAAGCCATCGACGCGGGCCGAACGCCGCAAGGCCGAACTCCGGCGCGACATCATCGACACCGCGTTCGCCTGCTTCGCCGACAAGGGCTACCACGCGACCGGTATCGCCGATATCGCGACCGCCCTGGGCATCGGCCACGGCACCTTCTACCGCTACTTCAGCAACAAACGCGACATCATCGACCACGTGATCGACGATCTGGCCGCCCGGATCATCGAGGCGCTGGGCACCGACAACGCCCCGGAGGCCGCCAGCACACTGGACGACTACCGCGCCCAGATCGAGCGCATCGGCGAGGCGCTGAGCCGGATCCTGCTCGCCGACCGCCGGGTCGCGCAGTTGCTGCTGTTCCACGCCACCGGCATCGACGACGAGCTGACCCGGCGCCTGTACGGCCTGCTCGATACCGCCGATGCCTTGACCGCCGGATATCTCGAACACGGGGTGGAGCTCGGTTATCTACGCGCCGATCTCGATACCCGCAATACCGCGCGGGCGGTCACCGGCATGCTGCTGGCGGGGGTCGTGCACGGGTTGCGTGATCCGGACGAACAGCAGATGGCGGCTCTGAACGAAGCCGTGCGACGGCTGTTGATCGACGGGGTGGCCAAGGGGTGACCGGCGCCCCGGCCGGCAAGCTCACCGGGCGCCGGGGCGAGGAACGCATACAGTGGATTCCATGTCGCCGATGGACGAATGGCATCCGTCCACCGTCGCGGACTGGAGCGATGCACGCCGCCGGGCCAGATTGCGGGAAACCCGCCCGGGGAACCGGTGGAAGGCGTTGGGTCGCACCAGGCAGGCGTTGCTGCGGGTTGCCGTACTACTGATGATCGGGCTGGTCGTCTTCGCCCAGTACTGGGAATACGATGTCGCACCGGAACGGGCGCGGCTGGCCCGCACCGAACCCGCGCTGCTGCCGGTCGCCGAACCGTTCGCCCCCGCCGACCGCGATACCGCGGTCGTGGATCTGGTGGGCCTGGGTGGTCTGAACGCCAGCGATACCGCCGCGTCACTCCCCGCGCTGCGGGAGATGGGCGCGGTCTGGGCGATCCGCTACGACAACCGCGGTATCGACACCGAGGTGATCGCCGATCTGGTCATCCGAGCCGCCGTCATGTCCGGCGTCCGCAATATCGTGCTGGCCGGGCACAGTATGGGCGGGGTGATCGCGCTGGAGGTCGCGCGGCATATCCACATCGGCAGCGACCGGCGCCTGCTCGCGGTACTGCTGGACTGCACTCCGCTCGATTTGGACGCCGTGCGGCCCGAAAGCCGCGGACTGGGCGAGGATATGGTGCGCTGGATGGGGTGGCTGCCCGGTGCTCGGGAGAGCCGGGGCCTGCGGATCGCGGTGGAAACCTATGCCCGCCGCAAACAGTTCCTCGACTACACCGGGGTGCCGGGTATCCGGTTCGACCGATTCCGCGCGGCAGTGGACCAGGTGTTGCGGGACAAGATATTCAACGCCGACGCCGCCAGCAACGGCCTGATCGAATCCCAGTTCCTGGCGATCGTCGCGGGCGGTGCCACCGACGATCTGCGGCCGCTGTCGCGGTCCGCCCGCGGTAAACCGCGACCGGCCCTCGTGTTCCTCCGGCCGCACGACGCCTCCCGGGACCGCGTGGTGGATGTCGCCCGCACGCAGGAGGTACTGATCGACAAGGTCGGCGGTGTGGACGGCAATCTGCTGGTGGTGAAGCCGCGCGGCACCGGCCATGCGGATCCGCGCCAGCACCCCGGCGAGTACAACAAGATCATCTCTCAGCAGGTGCTGCCGTTCGTGGAGCGGTACCGCGCGCAGATCAGCCGGGTGGCGGACGCGGCGGCACCGGCGCGGCCGCGGTGGTCTACTCCGGCCCGGGCTCCGGGCGGGTGAGCGGGAGCCAGACGGTGAACGTGGTGGCGCCCGGCCGCGAATCCACCCGGATATCGCCGCCGTGTTTGTTCACCACGATCCGGAAGGAGATATCCAGCCCGAGACCGGTCCCCTCACCGACCGGTTTGGTGGTGAAGAAGGGTTCGAAGATCCGGTGCTGTACCTCGGCCGGGATCCCGGGGCCGCTGTCGGCGATCTCGACGACGGCGCATTCGTCCTCGAGGCGGGTGCGCAGCGTCAGCGTTCCGCTGCCCTGCATCGCGTAGACCGCATTGTCGATGAGGTTGGTCCAGACCTGGTTGAGTTCGGCCGCGTAGCAGGGCACGTCGGGCAGGGTGTGGTCGTATTCCTTGACCACGGTGACGGAGTCGCCGATCTTGCGGCTGAGCATCACCAGGGTGCTGTCCAGCAGTTCGTGCAGGTTCACCACCTGGAACGGGGCCCGGTCCATCTGCGAATACTGCTTCGCGGCGTCCACCAGCGTGGAGATCCGTCCGGTCGAATCGGCGATCTCGTTCATCAGCAGCTCGGTCTCGATGGTGTAGTTGAGCCATCGGAACGCGCCCTCGAGCACCTGCCGCGCGGAACCCTCCAGCGTGGCCGACACCCGTTCGAGCCAATCGGTGTCGAAACCGGCCTGTACGAAATTCGGGGCCAGTTCCCAGCCGCCGGGGATACCGTGCTCCTCGAGCCAGTCACCGATCGTATCCTCGCGGTCGGCGGCCTCGAGCGGCGACAGCTCGGGAGCCTTGGCCACCTGGGCCGCCGCCTCCTCTTGCAGCCGCACCAGGGTTTCCAGGACGCCGGTATCGAATTTCCCCTGCGCCATCATGGCCAATTTGTGCCGCATCCCGGCGATCCGGTCGCGCAGGCCCGACGTCGCCCGGACCGCCGCCGCGGCCGGGTTGTTCAGCTCGTGGGTGAGCCCGGCCGACAGCGATCCGAGCGCCAGCAGCCGTTCCCGCTGGGCGATACGGGCGTTGTTGTTGCGATTACCGAAGAACGCGCCCTCGAGCAGATGCACGGCCATCGGGAACCAGGCGTGCATCATGCGGGAGAAGATCTGGGCGTCCAGAACGAAGAACCGCGAGGGTTCGGTCACGTACAGCGAACCGGCGTAGCCGGTTTCGGCGTGCTCGCCCAGATAGGCCGTCCACGCACCGGCATAGGAACCACGATGGGCGGTGCGCACCATCTCGATCTCGCGGCCCCCGGAGAGTTTGGTCAGCCGTACCTCGCCGTCCAGCAGAACGTAGAAGCAGGTCGCGGGCTCGCCTTCGCGGTACACGGGCCCGGGTTCGAGGTGTTCGATACGGCCGTCGGCGCACAACCACGCGAGCTGGTCGTCGTCGAGCTTCTCGAACAGGAACAGCGTCCGCAGTTCGGCGGGATCGCAGATACTCACCACTCGCCTCCTAGGCCAGATACCGGTGTACGAGCATGACCGCCATGGCGCCCTCGCCGACCGCCGACGCCACCCGTTTGGCCGATTCGGCGTGCACGTCACCGGCCACGAAAACCCCGGGCACGCTGGTCTCCAGGTGATGCGGGGGCCGGGTCAGCTCCCAGCCCGGTGGCCGGGCGCCGTCCACCAGCAGATCAGGGCCGGCCAGCACGTAACCGGCGGTATCGCGGTGCACCACCCCGTCGAGCCAGTCGGTCTGCGGCGCCGCTCCGATGAAGAGGAACAGCCGCTCGGCGGGGGCCTTCTCCTCGGCGCCGGTGCGGTTGTCGCGCAGCACCACCGTGTGCAGGTGATCGGCGCCGTCCACCGCGACGACCTCGGTCTCGGTGTGCACCCGGATCGAGGGAACCTGTGCGATCTGCTGGATCAGGTAGTGCGACATGGATTTGTCCAGCGAATCCGCCCGCACCACCAGATGCACCGTGCGGGCGTGCCGGGACAGGTACATCGCCGCCTGACCCGCCGAATTCGCGCCGCCGACGATATAGACGTCGTGTCCGGCGCATTCGGCCGCTTCGGTCATCGCCGAACCGTAATACACGCCGCGCCCGGTGTATTCGTCCACGCCAGGCGCGGGATGGCGCCGGTAGTCCACACCGGTGGCGATGATGACGGTATGGCCCGACAGCGACCCACCGTCGGCGAAACGCACCGCGCGGGCCGACCCCTGCACCTCGAGCCCCACCACCTCCCGGGTGGTGACCACCTCGGCGCCGAATTTCGCGGCCTGGCGGCGGGCCCGGTCGGCGAGTTGCGCCCCGGACAGGCCGTCCGGGAAGCCGAGGTAGTTCTCGATCCGGGAACTCTGCCCGGCCTGGCCGCCGGTCGCGGTGCGTTCGACCAGCACCGTGCGCAGCCCCTCGGACGCCCCGTACACCGCGGCGCCGAGTCCGGCCGGTCCACCGCCGACGACGATGAGATCGTAGAAGTCCTCCGCCGGCCGGGTGCTCAGCCCCACGCTCTCCGCCAGCTCGCTGTCGCTGGGCTGGACGAGGGCCCCGCCCGTCTCGGTGATCACCACCGGGCACCGGCGGGGGTCGGCGCCGGCGGCTTCCAGCAGCCGCGCTCCTTCGGGTTCGTCGGCCAGATACCAGCGGTACGGCAATTGATTGCGTGCCAGGAACTCCCTGATCTGCGAAGACCGTGGTGACCAGCGGTTACCGACGACTTTGGTGCCGTGCACCGGGCGGTGATCGCTGCTACGCCAGGCGTCGAGCAGAGTGTCCAGGACCGGGTAGAGCTTTTCCTCCGGCGGGTCCCACGGTTTGAGGAGATAGTGGTCGAGGTCCACGACGTTGATGGCGTCGATCGCGGCGTTCGTATCGGCGTACGCGGTGAGCAGTACCCGCCGGGCGAAGGGATGCAGGTCCATGGCCTGTTCGAGGAATTCGATCCCGTCCATCCCGGGCATCCGGAAATCGGCGATCAGCACGGCCACGGGTTGGCCGCGCAATTTCAGCTCGCGCAGCGCCTCCAATGCCTGCGGACCCGATTCGGCGCGCAGGATGCGGTAGTCGGCGCCGTAGCGGCGGCGCAGGTCGCGGACGACCGCCCGCGACACTCCGGGATCGTCGTCGACGCTCAGAATGGCGGGCTTGGAGACAGTCGGGGAGCTCACCCGTCGAGTATGCCTGCACGGGCGCGGGAACGGCCGCTCGCCGGTTCCGCACTCCGAGGGATCGCTGGTGCGGAGATCGGGACCGTAGGAGGGAAGCGGTGCTCGTATCCGGCATACGAACGAGCGGCCGAGTTGCCGGAAGGTCGCTGGTGTCGGGGTGGTGTCATTATCTGCGGCCGGTGTTCGCAGGTCGATCGGGCAGGGCGAGAACTGTCCCGCACTGCCGCGGTAGTGCTTCGGTAGCCGGTGAACTGTGATTATGAGGAAGCTGGATATCGCGCGTGTGGGCGGAGTATGCCCGGGGCCGGCGGCCTTGATGCCGGAAATTCTCCAGAGAGCCTGTTTGTCCACCCGTGTGCCGGGTAGTTGCCGGGATGTAGCCGGTCGGCGCTCAACCAGGGCGTCCGGGGCTACCCGAAAAGAGCCGACGCCGTGACCGGTGGTCACGATCACCGATCACGGCGCGCACACCGAGTCGGATCGGCGATCGTGACGGGCCGGACGGACACCCCCCGACCCGCCCGCCCGGAACCGGTCCCGGCGGTGCGACTCGGTCCGCCGATCACCTATCGGCCGAGAAGCAAGGAGGAACCATGGCTCAACAGGTGGAAGAACTGATCGGTGACGCCGTCTACGACCTGGACGGCGACAAGATCGGCAAGGTGAAACGGGTCTATGTCGACAATGCCTCCGGCGCACCGACCTGGGCGTCGGTGAGCACGGGGCTCTTCCGTGACGATTCACTGGTCCCGCTGGCCGGAGCGCAGCTGCGGCAGGACACCGGGGAATTGCGGGTCCGGGTACACAAGGAAGCGGTGAAATCCGCACCGCACCTCGAACACGACGGCCTGATCAGCCAGGAATCCGAGGACGAATTGTTCGTCCACTACGGAATCGACCCCGGTAGATCCGGCTGGGACGACTACGGGCGGCACGCCCAACGGCCGGGCGGCGATACGGCCGGGACGGATACGACCGCCGCCGGAATGGGCACTGCCGCCGGAATGGGGACCGCCGCGGGGACGACTGCGACCCCCGCGGATCGGGAATCCATGGTGCGTTCGGAAGAGCAGCTCGACGTCGGCACGGAACAGCACGAGACCGGCCGGGCGCGGCTGCGCAAGTACGTGGTCACCGAGGAACAGTCGGTCACCGTGCCCACCACCCATGAGGAGGTGCACGTCGAACGCGAACCGATCACCGATCCCGGCGCTGTGCACGCCGATCTGGGTGACGAAGAGCAGGAGGTTACCCTGCACGAGGATCGGGTGACCGTGCACAAGGAATCCGTCCCCGTCGAGCGGGTCCGCCTCGCGGTCGACGAGGTCGAGGACGAACAGACCGTATCCGACACCGTCCGCAAGGAACGGATCGAAACCGAGGGCACCGATCGCGACGACCGTCGCTGACTGCGGCAAGCCCCCACGGATCCCGGGCGGTATCGCCCGGGATCCCTTGTCGCCGGCGGTCAGGCGTAGTCGGCGGATTCCCCGTCGGCGGATGCGGGAATCGAGTCCCGGTCGGGGCCGGGCAGGGCGGGAGCCTCGCCGGCCTCGGTATCCACGGCCGGCAACAGCCGCGGCAGCAGTGCGGCACCCGCCGTGGCGCCCGTGGCGGCGGTGGTCGCGATGGACCATCCGATCGGGCCGAGCGGGGTACAGCCGAAGTAGGCACCCAACCCCGGTGTCATGACGATGATGCCCAGCACCGCGCCGCTGGCGGCGGTGGTGAGCCAGACCAGGGGACTGCGGTAGCCGGCGACGAGGGTCTGGCCCAGCTGGGTGCCGATCAGCGCGACGAGCCCGATCGTGTCCGCGCGGCGCTGGGTACCGGTGTAGCGGCCCGCCATCCAGGCCGCGGAGGCGCCGGTCGCGGTGGCGACCCCGCGCACGGCGATGGTGCGGATCAGATCGCCGCCGAGGTGGGCCGGCGGGATCTCGGCGAGCTGCCGGGCCCGCTGTTCGACCCAGTCCGGGTCGTCCTCTGGCGCCACACCCTCCTGGCCACCGGCCAGGGCGAGTGCCAGCGCCGGGAACATATCGGTCAGTAGATTCACCAGCAGGAACTGCCGGGTCCCGAGTGGTGCGCGGCCGCCGACCGCCGTCCCGAACAGGGTGAACGCGATTTCGCCGGCGTTACCGCCCACCAGCACCGCCACCGAGTCCGCGACCCGCTGCCACATACTGCGGCCTTCGACCAGCGCGTGCAGCAGGGCCCGCGGATCCGGTTCGGTGAGTACCAGATCGGCGGCATTGCGGGCGGCGGCCGAGCCGTGCGCCGCGATCCCGATCCCGATATCGGCGGTGCGGATGGCGGCGGCATCGTTGCTACCGTCGCCGGTCATCCCCACCACATGGCCGGAGCGGCGCAGGGCGGTGACGATCCCGACCTTCTGCTCCGGATCGACCCGCGCGAACACGGTACTGCGTTCGATGAGTGCGGTCCGTTCGGTGTCGTCCAGTTTCTCGAGGTCGGCGCCGGTGGTGACCGTATCCACGGTGATACCGAGCTGCCGGGCGACAGCGGCCGCGGTGACCGGATGATCGCCGGTGATCATGCGGACCCCGACCCCGTTCTCCTGGAGGGCCCGGACCAGATACGGCGTCTGGGGTCGCGGGGTGTCGGCGATCCCCAGGAACCCGAGCAGGGTGAGTTCCTCGACCGCGTCCTCCATATCGTCGGGCTGGTCCGGCAGATCCCGCCGGGCCACCACCAGCACCCGCAGGCCCTGCTCGGCGAGACGGTGCACCATCGCCTCGGCGCGTTCGCGCAGCTCGTCCGACAGCGCCGGATCGGGTTTGGTGCCGGTGCGCACCCGCACACAGCGGGGCAGCACGACCTCCGGCGCGCCCTTGACCATCAGGCGCAGTTTGTGGGCGGTCTGCCCGAACGCGGCGGCGTATCCGCGGTTGGATTCGAAGGGGATTTCGTCGAGCGGATCCCAGGAATGGGCGTCGGCGTCCAGTATTTCGGCGGCGGCGTCGAGTACGGCCCGGTCGGTGGCGTGCAGGACCGGTCCGTCGCCGGGTTCGGGACAGGCGCGGGCGGCGGCGCGTAGCAGCCGCCGTGCGGTGGCCGAATCGTCGCCGGGTTGCCATTGCTCGTCGAGATCGGCGAGAGCGGTCAGCCGCAGCCGGCCCTCGGTGAGGGTTCCGGTTTTGTCGAAACACAGTTCGTCGACCCGGCCGAGCGCTTCCACCGCGCGATTGGCGCGGACCAGGACTCCGTAGCGGGACAGCCGCCGCGCCGCGGCGAGCTGCGCCACCGTGGCCACCAGCGGCAGCCCCTCCGGTACCGCCGCCACAGCCACCCCGACCCCGTCGGCGATCGCCGCGCGCAGGGCGCGGCCGCGGAGGCCGCCGAGGGCGGTCACGATGGCGCCGCCGGTCAGGGTCAACGGGAGGGCGCGGTCGGTGAGCGACCGCAGTTGCGCCTGGACACCGCCCTTGTCCGGCGGCACCGCGCCCGCGGTCGCCCGGCCCGCCTGGGTGTCGGCGCCGACCGCGACGACCACCGCCACCGCCGACCCGCTGACCACCGTCGTGCCCTCGAAGACGAGGCAGGCCCGGTCGCCCACCGCGGCGCCGGGCGTCGCCTCGACGTTTTTGGGCACGGTCACCGATTCGCCGGTGAGCCCGGATTCATCCATTTCGAGGTCGTCGACCCGCAGTAACCGGGCGTCGGCGGGTACCACTTCGCCCGCGCGCAGCACGATCACATCACCGACCTCGAGGCAGTCCGCGGGCAGCTCGGCCACCGCCGGATCGGTGGCCTCGATATCCGCCCGGTCGATCACCTGGCCGGTCAGCCGCTCGCCTTCGATGAGTTCCTGCAGTTCGTTCTCCGCTGCCTGCCGCTGCCGGGCCGAGATCATCGCGTTCACCGTGAGCACCGAGGACAGGAGCACGGCATCCGACGGCGCGCCGAGAATCGCGGTCGCCACCGCGCCCACCCCGAGGATCGGGGTGAGCGGATCGGCCAGCTCGCGGCGCATATGACCGAGGTAGGCCAGCACCGGCGCCACCGCGTTCGGCAGCGCGGCGCGACCGGCGGGTTCCTCGGTCCACCGCTGCTCGGGATCCGGTGGTTCCGGCAGCCGGGACAGCACCTCGTTCGGTTCGAGCGCATGCCAGGGCAGCAGCGGTGCGCGGGCGCCGTCCGTCGCTGCCCGCGCGGCATTGAGGCCCGAGATCGCACCGTTGAACAGGCCGGCGAAGTTCGCGGCGATCATGGGCGCCGGCCGGGACCGGGCGGCCGGCGCGGCCGCCAGGATCAGCCCCGTGAGACTGCAGGCCGACAGCGCCAGGGTGCGACCGCGCTCACTGACCTGCCGCGCCGGACCGGCGGCCGCCAGGATGCGCCGCACCTGCCCGAGATTGCGGCACAGTAGATCCGCGGACCACGGCACATGGATTTCGCCGCCCTCGCACCCGACCAGACCGAGGGCGATATCGGCGTGGTCGAGTGCCTTGTGGGCGCGGGTGCTCAGCACCGCCACCGCGTGACCGTCGCGCTGCAGCCGCTCCACATGACCACTCAGCGAACCACGCGCGGAGACGAATTCATCGGCGAGACCACGGAGTTCGGCGGCATCACGGTGCCCGGCGAGGACGACGCGCAGTCCCGCGCGGCGGGCCGCGGCGAGTACACCGTGCGCGCGGGAATCGAGTTCCCGGCCCACCAGGACGCGCCCGACGACCCGGTTGCCGGCGCGCAGTTCCCGCTCGACCGGCCGGGTCGTGGTGCCGCGGTCACGGGTGCCGGAATTCGGGTGTACCAGCCGCAGCGGCGGCTCGTTCCCCTCGCCGCTGCCCTCGTCATCCGATTGCCACAGCAAGCGCTGGGCGGTGCTCCAGACGCGGGCCGACGGCCAGTCCGGGTGCGCGCTGTCGGCCTCGAGCACCACCCGCCGGTCGGTGGCCAGTGCTTCGGCGTCGACGACGAGCGCGGTCAACCGGTCCAGGCGCCGCCACACGGCCGGATGCAAGGTGAGTACGCCGTCGGCGGCCAGCGCGGTGGACACGGTGGCGGCGAAAACCTCCCGGCCGGCCCGCGCCGCCTTCGGCGCGCCCAGCACCAGCGCATCCGCCATATCCTGGGCCCGGCCGAGTCCGGCGAGGGTGGCGGCGCCACCGAACGCCGCGGCGGCGGTTTCGTCGGCCACCCGTTCCACCGGACCCTGCGGCATTTCGGTGGGCCGGGTGAATCCCGGTAGCGGCTTCTCGACACCGAAATGCTCGGCATCCACGATCTCGGCCTGCCATGCCTGCCACTGGGCGTGCCGGGCCACGGCTTCGGTGAGCGCGAAACCGCGCTGAACGGTATCGGCGACCAGATTGCTCACCCCGCCGGCCGCGCCCTCCCCGAGCGCGGTACCCGCGGCGTTGGCGACGGCCAGCAGCAGATCGGTCCGGGTGCTGCCGAGCCGTTCCTCGAGATGCCGGCGCAGCCGGGGCTGGGCATCGGTGAACGCCGCCACCGACCGCACCCCGTGCATGAACGCCCGCATCGGCGGTACGGTGCCGGCCGCCGAGATCGCGATGGCGCAGAGATCACCGGCCACCTCGATCGCGGCCGCGAGCACCGGTTCCCGGTCGGCCGGGAATTCCGTGGTACGGCTCCAGCCGGTGTCGGCGACCTCGGATTCCCGCTCGACCGCCTCGATCTCCGCCAGCAGCCGGTCCAGATCGGCCCCGCTGGACAGGGTCGTCACGATCCGGCCGGTGACGGCGTTGACCCGCCACCACTGCACCCCGCGCAGCCGGCCCAGATGCTGGTCCAGGGCCCGGGTGACCGCGGATCGGTGGCCGTCGTCGAGTCCTCTGATCTCGATGGTCGCCGTATCCTCCGACAGCGCGACCCGGCGCTGCGCGCGCTGGTCGCGCGGATCGAGCAGCGCCGCCAGATCGTCGCGCAGCGCGCCGCCCCGGCCCGGAAGCAACGGCGCGATGCCCGACGTCGCGGTATCGACCACCTTCTCCGCGGTCCGCAGCGGTGTTTCCACCACCTGCCGCCCCGTCTCGACCGCCCGTTGCGTTCCCGAACGCACCGCCCCGGTGACGGCGGTGACAGGTGTGGTGATCAGCTGGGGTGAGAGCACAGAGCGCAGGGAAGGGGACATACCGGGGCGCTACCCGGTAGACGCGGCCGCAAACGCGCCGGGCGGGGCTCTGGTCCTGTTCGGTCCTGCCCGCCGGTCGCGGTTCCGGGGGCGTTGCCGGCGAGTTCGCCGAGGCCGGGCCGTGGTGCCGGGCCCGCCCGCGCCCGGCTCGTCGTCCGGGCCGATTCCTGTGGTGCGGCGAGCCGGGGCTCCGGACGGTGACGGAGCCGCGCTGCCGGATATCGGCGAAACGCCCGCCCGCGGAGTTCGGGCGTGCTCTCGTGCGACGAGGCGGCCCGGGCGATAGCCTGCGGTAGGCACGACGACGGAGCAGATGGCAGGACACGGCGGCGGCGAGCCCGCGCCGAGCGTCCATCCGGCGCCCGATCCACGAACTACTACCGGACCGGCGTCGATCGGGCCGTGGTCGGCGGTGACCTTGTCGAAAAGGGTGCGCATTTCCTGCCCGGTTCCCGCGCCCCGCCCTACCGGCGAGGTGAGCCGGCCGAACGGTTCGAACCACGGCCTGTGTGCCGAGACCCGTGCGAACCGGAGCCCGGCGATCATCCGGCGCCCCGCCCGGACGAAGTGTGAGCCGAGGAGGCCTCATGCGTTGTGTGGTGTTCGGTGCCACCGGTTACCTCGGTGGACGGCTGGTGCCGGAACTTCTGCGGGCCGGGCATTCGGTGCGGGTGTTCGCGCGGTCGCCGGGGAAACTGGCGGACGCACCGTGGCTCGGCCAGGTCGAGGTCGTCCGCGGTGATGTGACCGTCGCGCGGGAGGTCGGTGCCGCGCTCGAAGGTCAGGAAGTGCTGTACTACCTGGTGCATTCGCTGGCCCGCGCCGATTTCGACGAGGTCGACCGCCGGGCCGCCACCATCGTGGCCCGGGCGGCCGGGGCCGCGGGCCTGCGCCGGATCGTCTATCTGGGTGGTATCGCCCCGGCCGGGCAGGAACTGTCCCGGCATCTGTCCTCACGAGCCGAGGTCGGCCGGATCCTGGGCGCCGGCCCGGTGTCCGCCGTGGTGCTGCAGGCCGCCGTGGTGATCGGTTCGGGTTCGGCCAGTTTCGAGATGCTGCGCTATCTCACCGAACGCCTGCCGGTGATGGTGACCCCGCGCTGGGTCCGTTCCCGTATCCAGCCGATCGCGGTCCGCGACGTCCTGTACTACCTCACCCGGGCGGCGGAACTGCCGGCGGAAGTGGCGGGGGTTTTCGATATCGGCGGACCCGATGTGCTCACCTACGAGCAGATGATGCGCATATACGCGCAGGTGGCCGGATTGCCGCGGCGGCTGATCGTGCCGGTACCGGTGCTGACCCCCTGGTTGTCGGCGCAATGGGTGAACCTGGTGACCCCGGTACCGAAGGCGATCGCGGTGCCGCTGATGGAATCGCTGGTACACGACGTGGTCTGCGGCGAGCACGAGATCGCGGCATATATCCCCGAGCCGGAGCCCGGCCCGACCGGCTATCGGCGCGCGGTCGAACTGGCGCTGACCAAGATCAGGGATTCGGATGTGCCGACCCGCTGGTCGGATGCCGGGCCGGCGGCCCCCGACCCCTCCGAGCCGCTGCCCACCGACCCGGACTGGTCGGGTGGCAGCCTCTACCGCGATATCCGCGAACGCCGCACCCACGCCGACCCGGCCGCGCTGTGGACGGTGATCGAGGCCATCGGCGGCGAACACGGCTGGTATTCGTTCCCGCTGGCGTGGTCGCTGCGCGGCTGGCTGGACCGCCTCGCCGGCGGGGCGGGGCTGCGCCGGGGCCGCCGCGATCCACACCGGCTGCACGAGGGCGAGGCGCTGGACTGGTGGCGGGTGGAACGGATCGAACGACCCGCGCTGCTGCGGTTACGGGCCGAGATGCGGCTACCCGGACGGGCCTGGCTGGAACTGGGTGTCCACCCGGTGGACGGGGGCGCGGTCTACCGGCAGCGGGCGGTTTTCGAACCGCACGGGCTCACGGGCCATCTGTACTGGAAGTCGATCGCACCGTTCCATGCGGTGATCTTCGGTGGTATGGCGCGCAATATCACCGGTGCCGCCGAAGCGCAGGGCGGAATGTCATAGGCCGCAGTTAGTCTCGCGGCATGTCGTCGGCATGGTTGCGCACGAACGCGGTGTCCTGGTCTCTGCCCCGTACCCCCGGCACGCTGGCCGGTGTCTTGGCCGAGCTGGAATTCGTGCAAGCCGATCCGATCCGTGCGCCGGCGCGCGCCCAGGACCTGATCCTGCGCCAGCGCGTCCGCGGCTACCGGGCCGGTGATCTCGATCGACGCTACCGGGAGCTCGGTATCGACGAGGACGTCCTCTACGCCTACGGCTACGTCGTTCCCCGGCTGCGCCCGCTGCTCCATCCGCGCCGCCACCCGCGCGCGGTGAACGGTGGCTACCCGCACGACACGTTCTCGGCGGAGGTGCTCGCCTTCGTCCGCGACCGCGGGGTGGTCCATCCGCGGGAACTCCAGACCGAGTTCGGTCACCGCGGGGTGGTCAACGCCTGGGGCGGAACCTCCTCGGCGACCACCGTGCTGCTCGAAGAGTTGCACCACTACGGCCTGCTGCGGGTGGCGGACCGGGTCTCCGGCGTCCGGCGCTACGAGGTGGCGGCGGCACCGCCCGGCGAAGCACCGGATCCCGGCGAGCGTCGCCGGGCCCTCGCCCTGCGGATCGCGCGCACCTTGGCCCCCGCGGCGGAGTCGACACTCACCGCCACGGTGAACCGGGCTGTGCGCCGGATCGGTGACGCCACGGGCTCGGCGACCGTGCGCGAACTCCTCGCCACCGGCGAACTGGATGCCCGCACCGTCGATGGTGTGCGCTACCTGTGGCCGGCCGATCTGATCCCCACCGACCGGGAAGCGCCGGCCCGGGTACGGTTTCTGGCGCCGTTCGATCCGCTGGTGTGGGACCGTAAGCGATTCGGCCTGATCTGGGGCTGGGACTACCGTTTCGAGGCGTACACACCGGTCGCGAAACGAGTGCGCGGCTATTACGCGATGCCGATGCTGTGGCGGGACCGCGTGATCGGCTGGGTCAACTGCGCGGGGCCGGGCAGCGAGGTCGAAGTGGGTTTCGCCGACAGCGCCCCCAAGAGCGCCGCGTTCGCTCGCGCGCTGGACGCGGAGATATCCCGGCTCCAGGCTTTCCTTGGCGCGGAGTAGGGCCGAGCCGCCCGCCCCGGCCGACCCCCGGTGTTTACCGGGAGGGCGCCGGGGTAGCCGCTTCCGGTCCAGCCCCTCGGCGCGCGGCCGCAACGGTGCCGCGTGCCGGGGGAGCAGTCGAACCCGGAGGCCGAGGTGGCGTAATGCAGGCTGTGACGTGGCAGGGCAAACGGAATGTGCAGGTGCGCGATATCGCGGAACCGCGAATCCAGGAGCCGGGCGATGCCGTGGTGCGGGTGACCTCCACCGCGATCTGCGGTTCCGATCTACATCTGTACGAACTGCTCGGGCCGTACATGACCCCGGGCGATGTCCTCGGGCACGAGACGATCGGCGTGGTCGAGGAGGTCGGCTCCGAGGTCACCGGTCTGTCGCCCGGCGACCGGGTGGTGGTGCCGTTCCAGATCAGCTGCGGCGAATGTGTGATGTGCCGGCAGGGCCTGATGACCCAATGCGAAATCACCCAGGTGCGGGAGCAGGGCTGCGGGGCGGCGCTGTTCGGTTACTCGAAGCTCTACGGCCGGGTCCCCGGCGGCCAAGCCGAATACCTGCGGGTTCCGTACGCCGATTCCACCCATATCCGGGTGCCGGACGGCCCCGGTGACACCCGCTACCTGTTTCTCTCCGATGTGCTGCCCACTGCCTGGCAGGCCGTCGAATACGCCGCGGTGCCCGACGGCGGGTCGGTCACCGTCCTGGGGCTCGGGCCGATCGGTGAGATGGCGGCGCGGATCGCGCACCATCGCGGGCTGCAGGTGATCGGGGTGGATCTCGTGGAGGAGCGACTGGACCGCGCGGCTTCCCGCGGGATCGACACCATCGACCTGCGTGCCGTCGGCGGCGCGCACCTGACCACCGCCGTGCGGGACCGCACGGGCGGCCTGGGCAGCGATGCGGTGATCGAGGCGGTCGGGATGGAAGCGCACGGTTCGCCGCTGGCGGCGGCCGCCCAGCGCGCCGCCTCCTACCTACCGTCCGCGCTGGCCGCGCCGGCGATGAACACGGTGGGCCTGGACCGGCTCGCCGCCCTGAACGCCGCGATCGATATCGTCCGCCGCGGCGGCACGATCTCCATCATCGGCGTGTACGGCGGGATGGCCGATCCGCTGCCCATGCGGGTGCTGTTCGACAAGCAGATCCAGCTGCGCATGGGCCAGGCCAATGTGAAGCGCTGGGCAGGCGATATCCTGCCTCTTCTCGACGACAGCGATCCGCTGGGTGTGGATACCTTCGCGACCCATCACCTCCCACTGTCGGCGGCCCCCGACGCGTATCGCATGTTCCAGGCCAAGGACGACGGCGCGATCAAGATCGTGCTGGACCCGGCCGCCTGACCGGGCGCGCACGTACCGGCTCAGCCGATCGCCAGATATCCCGCGAGACCGAACCCGCACAGCGCGACACCGATCCGCATACCGGCCGGTGGCAGCCGCGCGACCACCGCGGGCCCGCACCAGCCGCCGGCGAACGCGCCGAGACCCATGGCGGCCGCGGCGAGCCAGTGCACCGGGCCGAACAGTGCGAAACCGGCGGCCGCGACGAGATTGGCGACCCCGGTGAGCACACTTTTGAGCACGCTGGCCCGCCAGATCGTCTCGGAGGTGCAGACGAGGATGAGCGCCAGGAACATCACGCCCGCTCCGGCCCCGAAATATCCGCCGTAGAGCGCTACGACCGCGGTCGCCAGCGGGTACAACCGCGGAAATGTCCGGTTGCCGGCGAGCTCGCGCAGTTTGGGCTGCAACAGCAGACTGGCGGAGGCGAGGGCGATGAGGATCGGGACGAGGGCGTCGAACACCTCGGCCGGGGTGGTCAGCAGCAGCACCGCGCCACCGAGCCCGCCGAGCGCGGCACAGCCCAAATGCAGAATCAGGGACCGCGAATTACCGGCGACGGCGGCGCCCGCTTTCGCGGTGGACCCCGCGCCGACGGCGACCATGGCGACGGTGTTGGTCACATTGGCCGATACCGGTGACAATCCGGCGGCCAGCAGCGCGGGATAGGAGATCAACGACGCGATGCCGGTGACATAGCCGACCAGTCCGGCGAAGAATCCGGCGACCGTGACTAGTCCGAAGGTGAGCACGGTCAAGGTTGCGGTCTCCTGGGTCGGCGGGGCCGGCGGTCGCGCCGCCGCGAACGGGAGGGCGCCGGTGCCCGAGCGCCGTCGAACGGAATCATCCGATGACTGGCCGTAGCATAACGAGCGTACGGGTTGGCCTGGTGAACGGGTCCGGCCGCGGCAGGGCGGATGCGGCGGCGGAATCCGGAGCAACGCGCCGATTCGGGTCCGGCGGCGACCGCGCCGGATCGCCGGGGAGTCGTTCCGTCGACGACCCTGCGCACCTCCGGTAATACGCGGCTATTTGCGACTAATTCGAAAAATGTCTCAGTTCGGGTTGAACTCCGGGGCGAAGTGCGGAATACCTATTAGGGGAGTTGCGATGTCGCGACAGCGCGCGGCACGGGATCGAAGGAGAAAACTGTGCGCACATTCACCGGTAAGGACGAGGTCCTGGCGGCAGTGGGGGAGACGCTCGGCACGAGCGACTGGGTGGAGGTCACCCAGCAGATGGTCGACCAGTTCGCCGAGGCCACCGGCGACCATCAGTGGATCCATGTCGATCCCGAACGTGCGAAACGGGAGAGCCCCTTCGGCGGGCCCATCGCGCACGGGTATCTGACGCTGTCGCTGCTGCCGCTGTTCACGTCCCAGATCTTCACCTTCGCGAACGCGAAGCTGGGCATCAACTACGGCTCCAACAAGGTGCGCTTCCCGAGCCCGGTCCCCGTGGGGGCGAAGGTTCGCTCGACCGCGGTGCTGGTGGACGCGAACGAGGTGGCCGGCGGTGCGCTGCAGCTGGTCGTGCAGCACACCGTGGAGACCGAGGGTGGCAGCAAGCCGGCGGTGATCGCGGAGGCGGTGAGCCGGGTCGTGTTCTGATCCGGCCGCACCGGCGCCGGTCAGCGATCGGCGTCGGTGAACCGGATGATTCCGCGAATATTGCGGCCCGCGAGCATATCGGCGACGCCCTCGTTGATCTGTTCGAGGGAGTACTCGCGGGTGATCATATCGCCGAGCCCGAGATCGCCCAGTTTGTACAGCGCCAGGACCTCCGGAATCAGCAACTGCGGGTTCCCGCCGCCGAACAGGGTGCCGCACAGGCTCTTCTGCTGGAAGGTGAGAGCCGAGAGGTTCATCCGCGGATTGGTTTCCGCGGCATCACCGGTGGCCGCCAGCACGCAACTACCGGCCTTGGCGGTGATCCGCATCCATTTGGCGAGATCGTGCCCGTCACACCGGCCGACCGCCACGATCACCGTCCGGCACATCTGCCCGCCGGTCACCTCTTCGATCGCGCCGATCGCGGTATCGATATCGGAGTAGGTGTGGGTGGCCCCGAATTTCGCGGCCTGAGTGCATTTGGCCTCGACCGGATCCACGGCGAAGATACGCCGCGCCCCGGAGATCACCGCCGCCTGGACCGCCGCCGTGCCCACCGCACCGGCGCCGATCACCGCGACGTCCTCACCCGGCCGGACGGTGGCGGTATTGACCACGGCGCCGTATCCGGTGGTGACGCTGCAGCTGGCCAGGCAGGCGATATCGAACGGAATGCTGGGGTCGATCTTGACCACCGAACTCTTGTGCACCACCGCGTAGGGCGCGAAGGCGCCGATCAGGGAGGTGGGATGCACATTGTGGCCGCGCGCGCGGATGCGGAAGGTACCGTCGGACACCGCGCCGCGGCTGAGTAGGTCCTGGCCTCGGTCGCAGAGATTCTGATGCCCCGATAGGCAGGATTGGCATATCCCGCACGCCGGGATGAAGGAGAAGACCACATGATCGCCCACGGCGAGCTGGTCCACCCCGGCGCCGACCTCGACGATCACCCCGGAGCCCTCGTGCCCGCCGAGAATCGGGAATTCGGCGGTGGGCACATCGCCGCTGGCGAGGCGCTGGTCGAACTGGCACAGTCCGGCCGTTTCCACGCGCACCTTCACCTCACCCTGCTGGGGATCGCCGATCTCGATCTCTTCGACCGACCACGGCTGCGCGTAATCCCAGATCAATGCACCCTTGGACTTCATCGGCTTCCCTAACTGTCGTGACGGTCATGCGCGTGGTTCACGGCAGTACCCAGGTTGCCTGATAATGCCGTTCTCGGAAAGTGTTATATCGAATTTTCCTCGCGCTTTCCCGCAACGGACCCACCCCCGGCCGGTCGCGACGCCGCCCGGCGAGCGGCGACGCGACGCAACGGTGGTCAGTACTGCGCCGACCCGAGATCGACCGAAATACTGCTCGCGGTGACGAATCGCGACTCCTCGCTCGCCAGCCAGCACACCGCATCCGCGATGTCCTCGGGCATGGCGACGCCCTCCGGCAGCAGCGGAGTGTTCATCTTGGCCAGCAATTCGTTCGTCTCCCCGGCGCGGGTGAGGGCGCCGACCATATCGCCCGACCCCATCGGCGTGGCCACGGGCCCGGGCGCGACGCTGTTGACCCGGATCGAATGCTTCCCGAGTTCGGCGGCGAACGCCCGCGCCATCCCGGTCACCGCATGCTTGCTGGCGGTGTAGTGCACCATGAACGGCTGCATGGACACGCCGGATGCCGAACTGATCAGGATGATCGAACCGCCGCGCCCGCCGTCGATGATGTGCTGTGCACCCGCCATCACCGTGTTCCAGGTGCCGGTGACATTGGTGTCCAGGACCGACCGGAACGATTCCGGGGTGATCTCGTCCCAGGGTTGCGGGATGCAGATGCCGGCGTTGGCCACGATCACATCGAGGCGGCCGAAGCGGGCGACGCCGTCGTCCACGGTGGCGCGCAGCACGGCGAGGTCGCGGGTATCGGCGACGGTGGCGAAGATCTTGCCACCGGCACCTTCCACCAACCGCACCGTTTCGTCGAGATCGTCCGGGGTCGCGGAATCGTAGGGAACCGCGGGCGGCAGGGGCGCGCACAGATCGACCGCGATGATCTCCGCGCCCTCCGCCGCGAGCCGCACGGCATGCGCGCGACCCTGGCCGCGCGCCGCCCCGGTGACGAAAGCAACCTTGCCGGCAAGTCGACCGCTCACTTGTTCAACTCCTGTCGTTACGGGAAACGTCCGACCATTCTGTGCGAAGCCGGGGGCCGCGCGCACGGACGAACCGCAAGCTCGCGGATCGTGGCCGGTCACGCCGCTTCGGGTCGCCGCGAGCGAGCTACTCCGACAGCGCCTTCAACGCCTGTTCGGCGAGTTCCGGCCGGCAGATCAGCAGATCCGGCAGATACGGATCGGGGCGGTTGTAGCGCAGCGGGGATCCGTCGAGCCGGGAGACGTGCAGCCCCGCCGCGCGAGCGACCGCCACCGGGGCGCACGAGTCCCATTCGTACTGCCCGCCGGAATGCGCGTAGATATCGGCCTGCCCGCGCACGACCGCCATCGCCTTGGCCCCGGCCGAACCCATCGGCACCTCGATCGCCGAGAGCCGGGACACCATCCGTAGTACATCGAAGGAGGGGCGGCTGCGCGACAGCGCGACCCGCACGGTGCCCGGCGGGGGCGGGTCGGCGAGTACCGGCGGCTGCCCGGTGTGCAGGACCGTCCCCGCTGCCGGTAGCGCGACGGCACCGACCACGGGGTCACCGTCGATCGCGAGTGCCACGTGCACCGCCCAATCCGTGCGCCCCGGCTCACCGAACTCGCGGGTGCCGTCGAGCGGGTCGACGATCCACACCCGGGACCGTTCGGTACGCGCCAGGTCGTCGGGGGATTCCTCGGAGAGCACGAGATCCGCCGGCCGTGCCCGGGCCAATCGGTCGAGCAGCAGGCGGTTGGAGCGCAGGTCACCGACCCGGCCGCCGAGTTCTCGGATCGACAGGAGAAGTTCACCGGCTTCCGCGGCCAAGGTCGCGGCGAGAGTGTGGTCGTCCATGGGGGATCCTTCCTGGCGGGCTGCGCCGTCCGGATCCATATAACACGGTGCCCCCGGCGGTCTCGTCGCTCACGGTCGACGCGGAGGGGACACGGGCCCGTACCCGGCCGGGACCGGCGGCCGGTACGGGCGCGGCGGGCCTGGTCAGTAGGCCATGAAGAGGATCTGATCGCGGGTGTAGTCGTGACCCGGGTGGTTCTCGGCCAGATGCTTGCGCACGACATCGACGAGTTCGTCCTCGTTCGCGCCGGTGAGGTGTTCGCCGCAGGGGCAGTTCAGCTGGGTCTTCATCTCGGGCTGTCCTTTCGTCAAGGGGAGACAACGCCGATCAGCGTAGTAGCCGGGCCGGGGCGCCGCCCGGCGATCAGGCCAGACGTACCGGCATCCGCTTGATACCGTGCACGAAATCGCTGTGCACGTACTCGGGTTCGCCGAGCACCACCTCCGGCACCCGGGTGAGCAGTTCGGCGAACAGCAGCCGTAACTGCATCCGGGCCAGCCAGGCGCCCAGACAGAAGTGAGCGCCGCCGCCCCCGAATCCCGAATGCGGATTCTGGGTGCGGGTGATGTCGAAGATCTGCGGATCGTCGAGCGCGGTGTCGTCGCGATTGGCCGAACAATAGAACAGGACGAGCTTTTCCCCGGCTCGTATCCGGGTGCCGGCCACTTCGGTATCGGTCACCGCGTGCCGGGCGAAATGGATCACCGGCGTCGCCCAGCGCACGAATTCCTCGACCGCGCCCCCGATTCGGGCATCGAAATCCTCGAGCAGCCATTCCCGTTGCGCGGGCCGTTCCGCCAGCGCCTTGAACGCGTGGGAGGTGGTCTGCTTGGTGGTGTCGTTGCCGGCGGAGGCCAGCAGCACCATGAACGCGCCGATTTCTTCGTCGGTGAGCCGGTGGCCGTCCACTTCGGCGGCCACGATCGCCGACATCAGATCGTCGCGCGGCTGCGCCCGGCGCCGCTGCGCCAGTTCGGTGCCCGCGCGGTGCAGAATGCCGAATTGTGTCATGAAGAAGGTGGCGCGTTCCTCGAGCGCGGCGTATTCGTCGTCGCTGGAACCGAACATCGCCTCCGCCGCGTACGCGACCGCGTCCTGGTCACCGGGATCGATACCGATCATGTCCGAGATGGTGCGCATGGGAAGTTTGCGGGCGAGGCTGTCCACGAAATCGACCGTTTCGCCCGATCGCAACCGCACCAGGAATTCGTCGACGATCTCGGTGGCATTGGCGCGGATCTGGGATTCGATGCGCCGCACCTGTTTCGGTGTGAAGGCCGAACTGATCAGCCGCCGGTAGCGGGTGTGCTGCGGCGGGTCCATGGTGAGGAAGAAGGTGGTGGGGCGCTGTACCTCGATGGGCATCGGGTCCATGCTGATTCCCAGCGTGGAGGTGAACAGTTCGGGATGGCGGCTGACGAAGGCGATATCGTGGTGCCGCGTCACCGCCCAGTAGCCGGGTTCGGAATGGGGGAATACCGCCGGTGGCGGCGCGTGCCAGGTGAGACCGGGTTCGGCGCGGAGTTCGGCGAACACCTCGTCGCGGGCGCCGAAATCCCGGGCCCAGAATTCGGGATGCGAAATATCGAGCCGGTGGTAGCGGCGCGATGCGGCGGGCGCGCTGTCGAGAGGGCTCATGAGCGACTCCGAGCTCGGTGATTCTGGGTGCGCGCGCGGGAACGGGCGGATGCGCGCGAGTCGTAGGAAATACTCTAGAACGCCGCTCCCTCGCGGGCGGCGGCTTCCGGGGAATCCAGATGCGCCCGGCGGATCCGCTGCAGCAGGTCGTCCAGCGGTGCTTCGTCCGGAGTCCGCGGCAGGACGGTCACCGCGGTGTCGAAACGGTGCTCGTACTCGGCCACCAGCCGCCGGACGGCTTCCGCACCGGGGTCGTCGGCGATGGCGTCGCCCAGCGCGTGGTAGCGCTCGGGATCGGGAACCCGGATCGGCAGCCGGCCGGTGGTGTAGAGCTCGTAGCCCTGCCACAGCAGACGCAGCGTATGCCGGGCGTGCTTGGCCCGCCGGGCCGTCGCGGCCGCCGGTTCGCCGTCGCGGGCGAGCAGGCGCCGGAACTGGCTGGTGGCGTAGCCGAAGAACGCGTCGCGCACCCGCTGTGCGGACAGGAAGCTGCCACGCAGCGCGATGAGCTCCCGGCCGAAGCCGGTGTCGGCGGTGTAGGTGTCGAGCCAGAGGATCTCGGTCGCGGTCGGATTGCACGACAGCATCAGCCGCATGGCCTTGCCGATCTCGTGATAGGTGGCGTCCGCGCCGTCGCGGCCCTGCCGGGTCTGCCGCTGCGGCGGGCGCAGGCCGAGCAGGTTACGGGTGGGCTCGACATAGATTCCGGCGTAATCGATATCGCTGCCCGGGCCTGCCAAGCCGTAGGCCGTCGAGCCGACGATTCCCTCCAGTAGGACATCCCGCCTGCCGTTCATCCGCGGCCCTCCCGATTCCCGCTCCACCCGCCGACCGGCGGCGTGGGCGTCCGGGTACCGGACGCGACCTCATCATGATCGTCCGGCCGCCGCGATGCCACCGAATTTCGCCGTTCGAGCAGGGCAAACACCGTACCCGGAAAGATTTTTCGGCGAATTCGGCAGCGGCGCGATGAATTCGCGGCGTCACATCCGTCTGGACTGTCGAGCCCTGTCTACTGTTATCGCGCTCCACCACAACCGGATAGAGAGAAACCGATGCCAGATTCACCGTTCCGCTCGCCGGCTCCCGGGCTGCCCCCGGCCGGGGTCGATACCTCCCGGGCGAGTATCGCCCGGGTCTACGATGCCGCGCTCGGGGGGAAGGACAATGTCGATGCCGATCGCCATGCCCTGGAGGCGATTCTGGAGGTCGCACCTGGTATGCGCGCCGTCGCGCGCCGCAACCGGGCGTGGTTGCGCCGGGTTGTGCGCTATCTGGCCGGGGTCGTCGGCGTGGAGCAATTCCTCGATGCCGGTGCGGGTTTGCCCACCGTGGGCAATACACACGAGATCGCCCAGCTGGTGAATCCGTGGGCGCGGGTCGTCTATCTGGACAACGATCCGATGGTCAGCGCGCACGGGCGGGTGCTGCTGGAAACCAACGAGGACACCGTCTACCTCCACGGCGATCTGACCGATCCCGGTGTGCTCGGATCCGATTCGGCGGTCTGGCGGTATCTGGACCGGGACCGGCCGGTCGCGGTGATCCTGGGCGCTGTGCTGCACCACATACCGGATGCCGCCGATCCGGCGGGCATCATGGCCAGAGCGGTGGACGCGCTGAGCCCGGGCTCGTATGTGGCGCTCACCCATTTCTGGGATCCGGGTGAAGGTGCGCCCGATCACGAGCTCGCTCGCGAAGTGGAGCGGCGTTTCGTCCAGAAGGGCCTGGGGTCGGGCTGGTTCCGGAGCCGGGAGGACATCGTGTCCTATTTCTCGGGACTCGAGCTGATCGACCCGGGTGTGGTCGCGCTCGACGACTGGTGGCCGTCGGGGCCGGTGCGGTCGCCGGGCAGCGCCGAGGAGCGGCTGATACTGGGCGGGGTCGGCCGGAAGACCGGGCTCACGGTGGTCCACTAGCGAGGCGCGTGGATCTCCGGCGCGGTCTCCGGCGCCTCGGGTAATCGTATTCTCCTTTATCGAGAACTGTCTTATACTTCGGCTGAACCGGCTGCCCGCCGGTGGGCGAGGAGATCGCGGCCGCGGGCGGCATCCACCCGCTGGAACTGGATAAATGCCGTGAGCTCGTCGAACGAACCGTGGACAATGGCAGCAGCGCCCGATCAATCCGGACGTACCGCAGTGGTGACCGGATCGAATACCGGTATCGGCCTGGAGGTGGCGCGTGGGCTGGCCCGCCGCGGGGCACGGGTGGTTCTCGCCTGCCGCAACGACACCGCGGCCGCCGCGGCCAAGAAAGATATCGAGAATTCGGTACCGGATGCCGATATCCGCACGACCCGTGTCGATATCGGCAGCCTGGCCTCGATCGCCGACTGTGCGCAACGCCTGCACGCCGAACTGCCCCGTATCGATCTGCTGATCAACAACGCGGGGGTCGTGGCCGGAACCCGGACGCTCACCGTGGACGGATTCGAAAGCGATTTCGGGATCAACTTCCTGGGACATTTCGCGCTCACCGCGCAACTGATCGACCTGATCACCGCGGCGCCCGCCGGGCGGGTGGTCAGCGTGGGCAGTCTCAGCCACGGCAGCCGCAATGCGGCACTGGATTTCGACGATCTGCAGTCCGAACACAGTTTCGGCCGGCTCGTCACCTATTCACGGTCGAAGATGGCTTCGGCCACGTTCATGGTGGAGTTACAGCGCCGGCTCGCGGCCGCCGGGTCGCCGGTGCTCTCGGTCGGGGCGCATCCCGGCGGCGTGCGCTCGACCATCCTCCGGGAGAAGAGCCTGGTCGCCCGGATCGCCTACAGCCGGGTCGTGATGGCCCTGGCCCACTTGGTCACCCAGACGCCGGAACAAGGCGCGCAGCCCATCCTGCGGGCCGCGGTCGACCCCGCGGTACCGGGCGCGGGTTTCTTCGGCCCGGCGAACCGCTGGGGCCTGGTGGGGCCGCCGGTCGCCGTGCCCGCCTCGCCGCTGGCCCATGATCCCGACACCGGGCGGCGGCTGTGGGGCGTGGCCGAAGAATTGACCGGTGTGGAATTCGCACTCCCGGTAACCGCTGCGGAACCGCCCGCGGATACGGATACCCCGGCGGCCGGCCGTGCTCCGGAAACCGCCGGCGACGGTTCGCAACGGTAGCCGCGTCCGGCGACCGGAACGAGAGAGCCGGAGCCGCGGCCGGGCGTTCGCGCTGTACCGGAACCGCTGCTGCCGGTCGTGCCGAGCTCAGCGGCCGTGCGGGTGGGGTATTGGCTGCCCGATGCCGTCGGCTGCCCGGAGCCAACCGCGGGCGAGCCGGTCGACGGGCGTTCAGCGGCGCCGGATCAGGCCTTCCTGCATGGTGGTCGCACACAATCGCCCGCAGCGGTCGAGGATTTCGCCGTGCGCGAGGCCGCGGCCGCCGCCGGCCCACCGGCCGTATTGGTCGTGCAGGAACCAGTCGTCGACCCGCAGGGGTGCGTGGAACCAGATGGAGTGATTGATGGTCGCCACCTGGAGATCGCGGCCCTGCAGTTCCTCGCCGTGCGGCCCGGTGGTCGCCGAGAGCAGCAGCAGGTCGCTCAGATACATCAGGCAGGCTGCCTGCTCGAGCCGCGCGTCGGGCAGCGGTGCCCGCGTGCGCAACCACACCCGCTGCCGGGCCGGGGCGGCCTTGCCGCGCATGGCCTGCGCGCGGGCGAGCGGGTCCGGGAACCGGGCATCGATACCGAGGGCGTCGAGGAAGGTGCCGGTCCATTCCAATGCGTCCGGGTGGCCCGCGAATACCGCGTCCAGATCGGGGACGTCGTCGGGTCCCGGGGTGTCGAGGATCGCGACCTGGTGTTCGAGCCCCTCTTCTTCCTTATGGAACGACGCCAGCATCGTGAAGATCACCCGGTCGTTCTGGATCGCCTCGACCCGCCGGGTCGAGAAGGAACCTCCGTCGCGCACCGGTTCGACGACGAACTCGGTGGGCACCGTGGTATCGCCGGGCAGCAGGAAATAGGTCTGCGCGGAATGGATCGGCCGGTCCGCGGGCGCGGTGTGTCCCGCCGCCAGCACTGCCTGGCCCGCGACCTCACCGCCATAGCTACGCCGGGCGGGGCCGTCGTGGACGCGGCCCCGGAACCGGTGGTCTCCGAGGCGTTCGAGCGTGAGGCGATCGGCCACCGATTCCGCGGGTCGCACGGCTTCCAGGCTCATGGCCACCTCCAGTGGTGCGAAACGCGGCCATGAGCCGCGGGATGCGAGCTGGGCACGGCGGCCGTCGCTCCGGACCTGCGCGCAGGGCCGCCGGGTTCCGGCCCGGACTGCTCTGCATCGACAACATTATGGTGCGCGTCCGCTCTGCGGCGCGCACGGCCCCGGCCGCGGGCGGGCGGACCACCGGCCCGCCCGTGGCGGATCACCGAATCACTTGGGGGCGAATCGCATCCCGGCGTCCAGGCGCAGGCATTGGCCGTTGAGCATGGCGTTGTCGACGATGGCGCAGGCCAGTTTGGCGTATTCGCCGGGCCGGCCCATCCGCTTCGGGAAGGCGTTCCCCGCGACCAGCGGCGTGACCATTTCCTCCGGCACCCCGGCCAGGATGCCGGTATCGAACAGCGATGGCGCGATGGCCAGCACGCGTACCCCGACCGAGCCGAGGTCGCGGGCCATGGTGAGCGCCATCCCGGCGATACCGGCCTTGGCGGCGGTGTAGGCGACCTGCCCGATCTGCCCTTCGAACGCCGCGATGGAGGCGGTGTTGATGATGACACCGCGCTCGCCGTCGGCATTGGGTTCGCCCTGGCTCATATGCCACGCCTGCAGCCGGTTGAGGTTGAAGGTGGCGATCAGGTTCAGGTTGATGATCTGGGTGAACGATTCGAGATCGTGCGGCCCGGTCTTGGACAGGGTGCGTTTGGCGATTCCGCCGCCGGCGGTGTTCACTGCGATATCGAGACCACCGAGCTGCTCCACCGCCTCGGCCAGTACCGATTCGACCCCGGCGTGGTCGGTGACATCGGCCTCGAAGAAGGACCCGCCGAGGTCGGCGGCGACCTTGCTGCCCGCACTGGCGGTCCGGTCGACCACGGCGACCTTCGCGCCGCGGGCCGCGAGCTGTTCGGCGCTGGCCCGCCCCATCCCGGAGGCGCCTCCGACGACGATTGCACGTGCTCCCTGAATCTCCATATTTCCCGTCTTTCTCGGTCTACGGCGTAGGCCATCGCTCGCCGATGGGGCCCGGCTTACGTTATAACCGCCCGGCGGGCCCCGATCCGCATTTTCGCAGAAGTGTCGGTGAAAGTGCTGGTCATCCGCTCAGCTCTCGGGCTCGGCGTCGAGTGGATACCGGTCTGAGATCCGGGCGCGGTCGCCGTAGTGGAAGCAGGTCACCAGATCGTCGGCGACCTGGATCAGCACATCCCGGCCCTCCACCTCGCCCACCCATTCCATCGGGAGAGCCGACAGGCCGTGCGCGGCTCCGAGCAGGTTCCCGGCGACCGCGCCGGTGGAATCGGAATCACCGGAATGGTTCACCGCCAGGAGCAACGCCCCCCGCACATCCCCGGTCGACTGCGCGGACACAGCGCAGTAGACGGCCACGGCGAGGCATTCCTCGGCGATCCACCCCTCGCCCGCCTGGAGAACGCCCGCCGCGGACGCCGGCTCCGTATCGGCCAGCGTCACCGCGTGTTCGAGCGCCTCGACCGTTTCCCCGGACTCCGGGATCGCGCGCAGCCGCGCCACCACGTCCCGCACCGCCGCTCGTAGGTCGGCACCCCGGATCGAGTGATCCACGAGGGCCGCGAACGCACCGGCGGCGAGGTAGCCGGTGGGGTGACCGTGGGTCAGCTGGCCGCACCGGGCGGCGAGGTCGAACGCGGCGGCCGGACCCGAACCGGTCAACCCGAACGGCGCCGACCGCATGACCGTCCCGCAGCCCTTGGAATGCGCGTTCACCGGACCGGGTTCGCCGAACGGCCGTGGCTCCAGAAAGTCGGTGGATTGCCGGCGCAGGCCGGTCATACAGGCGTTGCCCGGTGCCCGGACGGCATAGAGGAAACGCTGCGCGGCCAGCCATCCATCGGGTTCGGGCGCCGGGCCCGCCGCGTGCTGAGTCCGCAGCCAGCGCAGATAGGCACGGCGCAGCGCGGGCACCGCGTCGCGACCGGGTGCGTTGCGAAGCAGCCCCTCGGCGGTGAACAGTGTCATCTGGGTGTCGTCGGTGATACCGGCGGGCTCGCCCGGCACCGGCCCGGGCAGGAAACCGGTGACGCCCGGACTGCCGTACCGCCGCACAATCTCGTTGCGGGAGAGGAATTCGATCGGCCAGCCCAGAGCATCGCCGACGGCGCCGCCCACCAGGGCGCCACGGACTTTGTCGACGAGCGTTTCGTAGTCGCGCACGATCAGTGATCCTGCCAGCCCGCTTCCTTCGGGGACAACGTGTTTCGGCGCGGGAGCCACGCGGCGCGACCCGTCCCGGCAGGCCTGGTCGCGGCTATGCCGTGGCCTGCAGATGGTGGGCGGACATGCCCACCTCCGCCGGATCGGAACCGACGAGCAGCCGCTTGAACGCGGCCTGTTCGCGCAGCCCGCGTTCCTCCGCGTGCCGCCGGGCGGCGGGGCTGATCCGGGTGGCCACACTGCGGGCCAGGTTGACCGGGAGGCGCAGCAGCGGATACCACGGCGGCATATACGGCCAGAGCCCCAGTTTTCGCATGGCGGACGGGCCGAGATACATGCTCGCGATCGACAGGTGCTGCGCCCGCGCGACCTGCCCGCGCAGCCACGGAAGATTCGGATAGTTCCAGGTCAGCGGGTCGTTTGCCATGGGCAGGGCGAGTTGGCGCGTGGTGTCGTCGGGGTTGGTGATGGCTGTCATCGTGTGATACAGAATGCGCACGCTGTCGCGATAACCGGTGGGCAGCCATTCGTCGGCGACACCCATGAGATGGCCGACGTAGCGCGCCAGATGGGCGGCGGCCTCGCGGTCGGCACGCGAGGGTACGATTCCCATCGCGAGGCCACCGATGAACGGCGCGATGAGCGCACCGACCAGGGTGGCGGCCATATCGGTCTGGTTGATCGGCACACCCCAGGCGCGCTCGTCCCAGTCGGGCATGGCCGCGACATGGCGGCGGACCAGCGAATGCACGAACCGCACGTGCAGGGTGGACCGGTAGCCGGGCTCGAACCTGCCCATCCCGTTCTGGACGTCGAGCGCCCACTGCATGGTTTCGGCGAAGCGCTGGGCGGGGCCTTTTTCGAGGGCGCCGGTGCGCAGCAGGGTCTTGTTGAAACCGGAGGCCAGGTAGCCGCCGAGGAACGAGACGTCCCGGGCCAGGTACAGCCCGTCGTAGCCGCCGCGGCGCAGCACCTGCTCGCCCCGGCGCAGCTGCTGTTCGTCCAGCCAGTCCGGCGGAGTTTCGACCGCGGTGAAGAAATCGCGCAGGGGTTGCGGGGCGTCGGTGACGGTGTCGATTCCCTGGGTCACGGCCTGCTCGAAGAGGGGCCGGGTGGTCCCCATTCCGGTGCGCAGCATCCAGTCGACCAGCGTATCCATCGGTTCGTCGCCGACCAGCAGCGATTCGCCCATGGCCGTCCACGTCGTGGCATCGGGCGCACCGATGCCCATCATCTTGGCGAACGGCGTCAGCCCGGGGACGGCGACCGGGGCGGACGGGTGGCGGGTGGGAATCTCGGCACCCGTGTTTGCGGAACCCATGAAACGAATGTATTGATCGCGTTACATTGTGTCAATAACGAGGTCTACGTTTGGAGCGCAGCATGGACGATTCCCGCCGGTATGTCGTGATCGGGGGCGGGCTGGCCGGGCTCGCCGCCGCAGTCTGGTTGGCCGAGGCCGGTAAACAGGTGACAATCCTCGAACGACGTCCCCGCCTCGGCGGGCGCACGCAGGCGATGCGGGTCGCCGAGGTGGCCGATACCCCGGACAACGGCCAGCATGTGGTGGCCAGCGGGTATCGCAGCCTGTTCCGGTACCTGGAGAGCGTGGGCACGCGCGAGTACGTGGAGTTCCCGGGGCGGGGCAGTCTGCGCTGGCCCGGCGGTCGCGCGGTGCTGTTGCACACCACAGGTTTCCGTGCTGTGCGCACCCTGCTCGGTGCGCATCCCGAAGCCGGCCCGCTGGATCGGCTCCGGGCCCTGCGGGCGACCGCGCGCCTCGGCCGGCAGGCGCTGTTCCAGCCCGCCGATCTCGCCGATATCACCACCGAACAGTGGTTCGAGCGGGTCGGGATGCCGGCGAAAGCCCGGGAAGCGCTGTGGGATTGGCTCGCGCTGGGTATCGCCGCCGAACCGGTGCAGCGGGAATCGGCGAAGGTGTTCGCCGATGTGCTGGCCACCGGGATCCGGATCGGCATGCAGGACCGCGTCGGGGTCACCATCGGATATCCGACGGTCGACCTGGACACCCTCTACATCACCGGCGCCGAGCGGGTGTTCGAAAAATACGGTGTGGACGTCCGATTCCGCACGGTCGCCCGCAAAATCGTCGTCACCGACGGGCTGGTGACCGGTGTGCAGCTGGTGGACGGCTCCGTGATCCCGGCCGACGCGGTGATCTGCGCGGTCCCCAATTCCCGTATCCACGGCCTGCTCGACGATCTGCCCGAACACGCCGAAATCTATGCCGCCGCCGACAAACTCGGTGTCACCCCGATCGTCAGTACCAACCTGTACCTGGACCGTCCGCTGCGGACGAAATCGGCCATGGAAGCCCTCATCGGCGGTACCGGGGTGATCGACGAGGTCTTCGACCGGCAGCGTATGCATCGCCGGACACCCGACGGTGCCTGGCTCTACTGTCTCACCACCAGCGGCGCCTACGAGCAGATCCACAAGAGCAACGACGAGATCGTCGCCGAGCAACTGGCGCTGATCCGCCGGTACTACCCAGAGGCGGCCGAGGCGCAGGTGGTCCACGCGCAGGTCGTGAAAATGCCCAAGGCGACCTTCTCGCAGGTGCTGGGCACCGCCGGGTTACGTCCCGCGCAGCGGACCTCGATACCGAATCTGATGCTGGCCGGGGATTGGACCCGGACCGACTGGTCGGCCACGATGGAGAGTGCAGCACAGAGCGCGGAGCGGGCGGTAGAGGGACTGCTGGCGTATGCCGCAGCCGGTGACCAGCGCTGACACAATGAAACGCGGACTATAATTCCGCTACATGTTCCGCAGCTATGACGAAGTCGACGAACGGATTCTCGACGAGACACTCGCGCGGGTTCTGCAGGTCGGCGTCCGGCGGAGCAGTCTGGACGATATCGCGCGCCGCTGCGGGATCAACCGGGTGACCATCTACCGCCGGTTCTCCGGTAAGGACGCCCTGATCGAGGCGGCGCTGTCGCGCGAGATCGCGCGGGTACTCGCCGAGGCGACGGCGATCGCGTCGACGACCGAGGGGGTCGACGCCCAGATCGAGGAAACCGTACTGTTCGTGCTGCGGCAGACCCGGACCCATCCGCTGGTCACCCAATTGCTGGCGGTGGCACCGGAAGAAGCGCTCGGCTTCTACACGGTCCGCGGCGAGGAAATGGTTTCCCAGGGAATCGAATACATCGCGGGCGTGCTGGCGGCCGGGCAGGAACAGGGTGTGCTGGCGCATTACGATCCGCGGCCGGTCGCGGAACTGATCGCCCGGATGGCGCATTCGCTGATGCTGACGCCCACCGCGGGTGTGGATTTCGACGATGAACAGGCCGCGCGTGCCTTCATCCGGGCGGCTGTCGTCCCGTTGATGAAGTACGGCATCGGGCCGGCCGGCGATCCCGGTGCGGCGCGTCCGGCCGGAGCAACGCGCAGGGCCGGGGCCTAGCGCCCGGGCCGCGGTATCTCCCGGGGCGACCGCCCGATCCATAGGATCGACGACAACAAGGCCCGACAAGGAGTTACGCCGTGGTGAAGATAACCCGGACCACCGAGGTGTCCGACAGCATCGTGATCGGCACCGACCCCGCCACCGCCTACGACGCGGTCAGCGATGTGACGCAGATGGGCCGGTGGAGTCCGGAGAACACCGGCGCGGTGGTTGCCGAACCGGGCCGGCCCGCGTATCCGGGAATGACGTTCGTGGGGTCGAATCGCCGGGGGCCGATGCGCTGGCATACCGAATGCACCGTCACGGTCGCCGAGCGACCGAGCCGATTCGTATTCCAGGTGCACCGGTTCGGGTGGTGGAAACCGATACTGCCGGTGGCGGTGGCGACCTGGGAGTACCGGTTCGACGCGGTCGAGGAGGGCACGCTGGTCACCGAGATCTGGTACGACGACCGCACCCGCTGGCCGGATACGCCCGCCCTGTGGTTCGACCGGGTGGCCACCGGGCAGCGCGGGTTCGCCGAATTCCAGAAAGGCAATATCCGGCGCACGCTGGAACGGCTGAAGGCCGAACTCGAGGCCGCTCGCTGACGGTGCCGGCGGCGGCGCCGATCCGGGGGGATTTGCCTCAGCCAGAGTAGAACGTGTTCTACTCTGAGGTGTCCCGCCCCGCCGCGGGATCGTTGCCCGACACCGCCGACCGGAGTGATAGCCGTGCCCGTTGCCCTGACCGCCGACCATGCGGCGCTGGCCGAAACCGTCACCGGATTCGCCGCCCGGCACGCCGGTCGCGAATACACCCGCAAGCACACCGAAGCCCTGCAACAGGGCAGCCGGCCGGACTTCTGGCCGGATCTGGTCGCGTTGGGCCTGACGGGTGTGCATCTGCCGGAGTCGGTGGGTGGTCAGGGCGGAACGCTCGACGATCTGGCCGTGGTGGTCGCCGAATCGGGCCGCGCACTGCTGCCCGGTCCGTTGCTGCCCACGGTGGTCGCGAGCACCGTGCTCGCCCCGGCCGGCGAGCCGGCCGCACGGGAGGCGCTGCGACGTCTCGCCGAAGGCGCGACCGGTGCGGTGATCGGCGCCGAACAAGCCGGTGAACTCACCGCCGAAGCCGGTGCGGGCGGTGCCGCGGCGAGCCTGTCCGGCCGGACCGGTCTCGTGCTCGGGGCGGCGTCGGCCGAACTCTTCGTGGTGGCGGCGACGGCGGAGAACCGGACCCACTGGTTCCTCGTCGAACGCGCCACCGCCGGGGTCGCGGTCGAGGTACGCGACGGGGCGGATCTGGGTCGCGATATCGGCGTGGTGCGGTTCGACCGGGCGGCCGCCGCACCACTGGACCTCGATACCGGCCGGGCCGAAGCGGTCGCGATCGCATTGTCGGCCGTGGAGGCGGCCGGGGTGATCCGCTGGTGCAGCGATACCGCCACCGAATACGTGAAATCCCGTGTCCAGTTCGGCCGGCCCATCGGCGCCTTTCAAGCGGTTCAGCATCGCACCGCACAGTTGCTGATCACCAGCGAACTCGCCACCGCCGCGGCCTGGGACGCGGTGCGTGGTCTCGGTGACGAGCCCGGGCAGCGGACGCACGCGGTGGCCGGCGCGGTATGCACCACCCTGGGGAACGCGGTGCACGCGGCGGTGGAATGCCTTGCGCTGCACGGCGCCATCGGTTTCACCTGGGAACACGATCTGCACCTGTACTGGCGGCGCGCCATGGCGCTGGCCGGGCTGGCCGGGCCGGTGGAGTCGTGGGAACTGCGGCTCGGCGATGCCGCGCTGCGGGGGCCCCGGAACTTCGCGGTACCGCTGCCGGAAACGGATCCGGCCTTCCGCGAATGGGTTTCGGAGATCCTGGACCGGGCCGCGGGCCTGGACAACCCGACCCCGTCGAAGATCGGGGACCACGACGCGGTGAACACCGGCGCACGCCGGACCCTGCTCGCCGACAGCGGCCTGGTCTCGCCGCCGATGGCCCAGCCCTACGGGATCGAAGCCGGCCCGCTGGAACAGCTCATTCTGCAGGACGAGTACGACCGGCACGCCCTCGCGCAACCGTCCATGGGGATCGGGCAGTGGGTGGTGCCGATCGTGCTGCATCGAGGAACCCCCGAGCAGCTGGCACGGCTGGCCGGGCCCGCGTTGCGCGGCGAGGAGATCTGGTGCCAGCTGTTCAGTGAACCGGAAGCCGGCTCCGATGTGGCCTCGCTGAGCCTGCGCGCGACCCGGGTCGAGGGCGGCTGGCGGCTGCAGGGGCAGAAGATCTGGACCACCCTGGCGCACCGCGCCGATTGGGGTCTGCTGCTCGCGCGCACCGACCCCGACGCGGGCCGGCACCGGGGCCTCACGATGTTCCTGGTCGATATGCACGCCGATGGTGTCCAGGTGCGCCCGATCGTGCAGGCCAGTGGTGACGCGGAATTCAACGAGGTGTTCTTCGACGACGTGTTCGTCCCGGACGAGATGGTGCTCGGCGAACCAGGTCAGGGCTGGACGCTGACTCTGGAAACGCTGGCGCAGGAGCGGCTGTTCATCGGCGGTGTCCGCGATCCCGGACACAACGAGCGCATCCGCGGCATCATCGAACGCGGTGAGTACGCCGGTGCCCGCGACGACGCGGTGCGCACGCTGGGCCGGATCAGCGCGCGCGGTGCCGCCATCTCCGCGCTGAATCTGCGGGAGACGATCCGGCGGCTGGACGGGCATGCCGTGGGACCGGCGACCAGTATCGCGAAGGCCGCCGCGTCGATGTTGCATACCGACGCCGCGGCCGCGGCGCTGAACCTGATCGGCCCGGCCGCCGCGCTCGGTGAGGCGGTGTCGGAACCGGTGCATCACGAACTGGATATCCCGACCTGGGTGATCGGTGGCGGAACGCTGGAGATCCAGCTCAACACCATCGCCACGCTCGTCATGGGCCTGCCGCGGAAGTAGGGGAGACGTGTTCCGCCGGCCGGGCACGGTTGTGGGGTTCCTCACCAGGTGATCAATAACTGATGGCGCATGCCATCTGTTAACGTCGGTTCCGTGACCGAGCGACTCCCCGCGATTCTGCGCACCAACCTGCGGCTGCCCGTCATCGCCGCCCCGATGTTCATCGTGTCCGGGCCCGAATTGGTACTGGCACAGGCGAAAGCCGGCATCATCGCCTCCTTCCCGGCGCTGAACGCGCGGACCACCGATCAATTGCGGGAGTGGCTCACCCGGATCACCACCGAACTCGGCGCGACTCCCGGTGCCGCCCCGTACGCCGTGAACCTGATCGCGCACAAGACCAATGAGCGCCTCCTCGAGGATCTCGCGATCATCGAGGAGTACCGGGTGCCGATCGTGATCACTTCGCTGGGTGCGCGGCCCGAGGTGAACGAGCGGATCCACACCTACGGGGGTGTCGTCCTGCACGATGTCGTCAACAGCGTGCACGCCCGCAAAGCGATCGAGAAGGGTGCCGACGGGCTGATCGCCGTGGCGGCGGGCGCCGGCGGCCACGGCGGGGTGGTCTCACCGTTCGCGTTGATCAGAGAGATCCGCGAATGGTTCGACGGTCCGCTGGCGCTCTCCGGTGCGATCGCCCACGGCGACAGCGTGCTGGCCGCCCTCGCCGCGGGCGCCGATTTCGCCTATATCGGATCGATGTTCATCGCCACCGACGAGGCGAACGCCGTACCCGAGTACAAGAAGATGATCGTGACGGGCGCCGCCGCCGATATCGTCTACACCGACTACTTCACCGGGGTGAAGGGCAACTACCTGCGCCCGAGTATCACCGCCGCCGGCCTGAACCCGGATGCGCTGGGTGCCCCCGGCGAATCGGGTTCGCTGGAGTTCCTGAGTTCCGACGAACCCAAGGCCTGGCGTGATATCTGGGGCGCCGGCCACGGTATCGGCGCCGTGGATCAGGTACGCCCCACCGCCGCCGTGGTCGACCGCCTCGCCGAGGAATACCGGCTGGCCCGCGCCCGCGTTACCGCGCTGACCTGACGCCGGGCGGCCGTCCGTCACCGGCCCGTAGCGCCGGTATTCGCTCGGTCGAGGAAATCGTCGAGCTGGGCGGCGGTCATCAGGCCGCCGAAGGTCAAGGCGAGGCGTCCGATCGGAATGGAGCCGACCATCTGCGCCATATCGATACCCAGATCGGCACCGGCGGAACCCGAATCGCCCAGCAGCGGTTGCAGCTGTTCACCGAGTTCCGGGCCGGCAACCGGATGCGTCATCACCTCGGCGAGGCTCGATTCCCGGGTGAGCGGCACCGTGACCGGATCGCCGGTGAGCGCGACGGTGGTCCGCGCCCGCAGATCCCGGCTGGAGGCGCCGGCGAACAGGGTGTATTCGCCGCCCTCGACCAACCACCGGCCCGCCGCCTCGTTCCAGTAGGCGAATTCGTCGCGCGGAATCACCACCGTGACATCCTGCGCGGCACCGGCTTCCAGTTCCACGGTGGCGAATCCACACAGCTCCCGGGGCGCACGCAGCACCGCGGACGATTCGCGGCCGCGATAGAGCTGCACGATCTCGCGACCCGGCCGGCTGCCGGTATTGGTGATGCGGAGGGTGGCCGTGACGGTTTCGTCGTCGGCGGTCGTGTGGATATCGCCGTACTCGAACGTGGTGTAGGACAGTCCGTGACCGAACGGGTAGGTCACCTCGAGTTCACGGCGGTCGTACCAGCGGTAGCCGACGAAGAGGCCCTCCCCGTAGCGGACGTGCCCGTTCTCGCCCGGGAAATTGTCGTAGGCGGGGACATCGGCGAGCCGGACGGGCACCGTTTCGGTGAGCCGCCCGCACGGGTCGGCGACCCCGAACAGCAGATCGGCGATCGCGCCGCCACCGGCCTGTCCGAGCAGTGCGGTAGCGAGAATGGCATCGGCGGCGTCGACGATCGGGGCCAGGCGCACAACCCCACCGTGGGCGAGTATCACGACCACCCGCGACTGCACCGCACGGACCGCCGACAGCAATTCCACCTGGTCGGCCGGTATTTCGATATGTTCGCGATCGAACCCTTCGGACTCCTGTGCCGCCGCCAGGCCGAGGAACACGACGGCGATATCGGCACCGGCGGCCGTCGTGACGGCCTCGGCGCGCAGATCCGCGGCCGCCGCCGCGTTCGCGGTATCGAATCCGCGGGCGTGGGTGACGGTCGCCTCCCCGGCGAGTGCACGGATCTCGTCGAGCGCGATATCGACCCGGGTGGCGTTCACATGGGAGGAACCGCCGCCCTGGTAGCGCGGTTCGGTGGCGAATTCCCCGATGACCGCGATATTTCCGCTGCGTTCGAGCGGTAGCACGCCGTGCTCGTTCTTCAGCAGCACCGCGCAGCGGGCAGCCACCGTCCGGGCGAGGGAGTGGTGCTCATCGATATCCCAGCGGGTTTCCGGGCGGGCGTTCGCGGCCGCCCCGAGTGCCAGTGCTGCCATCCGGTGCGCCGTGGCCTGCAGGGTGCTTTCCGGTAGAGATCCGTCCTGTACCGCCTCGGCGACGCGCTGGTCGCCGACCTCGTCCGCCCCGGGCATCGCCAGATCCAGTCCGGCTGCCACGGCCGCGACCCGGTCGTCGACGGCGCCCCAGTCACTGACCACCGCGCCGGCGAAACCCCATTCGCCGCGCAGCACGTCGGTGAGCAGCCATCGGTTCTGGGCGGCATAGACCCCGTTGATCTTGTTGTAGGAACACATGACGGTCCACGGCGCCGCCGCGGTGACCACCCGCTGGAAGGCGCGCAGATAGATCTCACGCAGCGGCCGGGGATCGATATCGGAACTGGACCGCATCCGGTCGAATTCGGCATTGTTGGCCGCGAAATGTTTCAGTGAGGCGCCCACCCCCTGCTGCTGCAGGCCGCGCACCCAGCCGGTGGCCAGCGCGGCGGTGAGATGCGGATCTTCGGAGTAGTACTCGAAATTCCGGCCGCATCGCGGATCCCGTTTGATGTTGATTCCCGGGCCCAGCACGATCTGCACCCCCGCGGCCTGTGCCTCCCGGCCGATCGCCGCGCCCACCCGCTCGGCCAGCCCGGGATCCCAGCTCTGGCTCAACCCGACAGCCGGCGGAAAACAGGTCGCCGGGATGGACGGTCCGATACCCAGCGCGTCCCCGGCATGCGCGGGATCCTGATGCCGCAGGCCGTGCGGTCCGTCCGACATCGTGATCGAGGGGATCGCGCCGATCGGTTCGGTGGTCCAGAAATCCCGGCCACTACCCAGCCGGGCGCGTTCCTCGATACCGAGGCCGGCGATCGCATCGTCGGCGGTGGTGCTGACCGGGTCCGGCATACGGCTCCTCCTGGTTGTCCGATACTGCTGTCGAACATAGTCCGCCGCCGCCGCGGACCCGGGCGGCACACGCCCCGGGCCGGTCGTGGCGCCGATACCCGGCTCGGCTATCGGCGCCACATGTCACGCTTGGGCGGGGCCGTAGTCCAGATGCACCACACCGTTGGCGTAGACGTCGTGTGCTTTGAGGGTGAGCTTCGTGGCGTCCGCGCCGTCGACGAACAGTTTCTCGCCTTTGCCGAGGGCGATCGGATACACGAAGAGGTGGAGATCGTCGACGAGTCCCTCGGCCAGCAGGGCCCGGACCAGGGTGCCGCTGCCGCTGATGTAGATGGTGCCGTCGATCTCTTCCTTCAGCGTCCGGATCTTCTCGGGGTCGTAGGCGCCGAGCGAGACGCTGTTGGCCCATTCGGCCTGCGGTTCCCGGGCGCCCACCACGTATTTGACGGTGTCGTTGAAGAACGGGGCACCCGGGTCGTCCTCGACGGTACGGGTGGACCAGGCCGGGGCGAACATCTCGAAGGTGTTGCGGCCGAGCAGGATGGCCTTCGCCGCTTCGGTGATCGCACCGAGTGTCTCACCCATCTGCGGGTCGAACCCGAATTCGAAGGTGAACGAGGGGTCCTCGTACGACCCGTCGAGCGAGATGAACTCGTGCACGGCGATGGTTCCCATGATGTGTCCTTTCTGGCGGCCCCTGGCCGCGGCTCGGTGTGTGCCGCGGTCGGCGGTGGGCCGGTCGTGGTCCTATCGGTCTCGCTGGGGTAGACGTGACACGGCAGGATTTCTCATCGGTCCCGGTGGTCTTGTTCCGCACCCATTCTCATCAGCGGGAGTACGGGTGCGGGCGTGGATGGAATTCTGATAGGCAGGTGCGGTCTCGGGTCGAGAAAGGTGGACGATGGCTCCCAAGGAGGAATGGACGCTCCATCGTCCGCGGAACGCTCCGATCCTCAACCCCTATATCGATTACATCGAGAAGGTGCTGAAGGCTCTGGAAGCTGGGCTGGGTGACAAGAACGCGCAGTCGCTGACCCCCGGGGAACTGGTGAAGAAGGGCGGCGAGCGCCCCGGCGACAGCGCGCTGCAGGAGCAGTACGACCTCAATCTCGAACAGATCCAGGGGTATCAAGACGACTGGCACGCCCTCGACGACCAGATCGGCTTCATCGCTTCCTTCGCCGCCGAAGACGCCAATACGGTGAGCCGGGAGTTCGAGGAACTTCGCGATACGGCGGTCGAGATCTCGTCGGCGGTCCCGGACGACCCCACCACGGCCCGCCAGATCGATGCCGTGAACGCGCTGGACAATGCGGTCGGTGTGGCATACGAGGCGATTCTGCGCGCCTACGCGAAACTGGAGGGCAAGTCCACCGAGGTACCCGCACAGAACTGGTCGGGTAGCGGTGGGGCCGCGCCGTACGTGCCCGGTATCACCGATACCGGCAGTGCCTACAGCAACGACTCTCCGCAACCGATCGGTGAAGGCGAGAAGGCGCAGGTCCAGGAAATGTACGAGTACCTGCTGGAGAAGGGCTTCACCCCGGCGCAGGCGGCCGGCATTCTGGGGAATCTGCAGGTGGAATCCGGCTTCGACACCGGGGCCTACAACCCCGGCGAAGGGGCGATCGGCCTGGCCCAGTGGCTGGGCGGCCGACGGGAGAACCTGGAGGCGTTCGCGGCGTCCAACGGCAAGTCGGTCACGGACTGGAAGACGCAGATCGACTTCATGGTGCACGAGTTGAAGGGCAGCGAATCGGGTGCCATGAGCAGGTTGAAGAGCACCACTTCGGCCGGCGAGGCGGCGGCCGTGTTCGACCAGTACTACGAGCGGAGCTCCGGCGAAGCACGGGGCCAGCGAATCGCCAACGCGGAGAGCATCGCGAGCAGTATGGCCGGTCGCTCCACCGATTCCTCGGTCCTGGCGTAATTCCGCGAAGGTTACCGGACCACACCGGATCTGCACGCCCGGTTCCTCAGAGCTGGGGATACAGAGCCCGAATTCCCTGGCTGCAGAGCTGGTTCAATCGTGCGTACAGTAAGTGCCGCCGAGTGTGTTAACGCTACGGCGTCGTGGGGAAATCACTGTGAGGACGCGGCGCCGATCCGGCGCCGCGCAGTAGAGCAAGGGAAACAGGACTTCCGAATGGGTCACCCGCAACCACCCAATCCGTACCAGCACCAGCCTGGTCAGCCCATGCCGCCGGGGCAGCCGTACCCGGGCCAGCCGATGGGCGGGCAGCCGATGCCGGGGCAACCCATGCCGGGTCAGCCGTACCCCGGGCAGCCGCAGTACGGCCAGCAGTATCCGCCGCCGGGTCAGCCGCCCTACGGCGCGCCGGGCGGTTACGGTCAACCGCCGCGTCCCTCGGGGGGCGGTGGCGGCAAGATCGCGCTCATCATCGGCGGTGTGCTCGTCGTGGTGATCGCCCTCGGGGTGGGCGGGTTCCTCCTCCTCGGTGGAAGTGGCGGGTCGATCGGCGGCGGCTACGACGATCCGCGTGCGGTGGCGCAGGCGTGGGTCGATCAGGACGGCGATCCGGAAAACCTGGTGTGCCAGGCGGATCTGGACGAGATCGCGCAGTACGAGCAGGACAATCCGGTCAAGCCCACGGGTGCGCCCTCCGGTGTGGAAGCGCCGGAAACGACGCTGAAGAGTGTCGATGTGCCGTCGGGGAGCGATAAGGGCACCTTCACCATGGAGATGACCATGGACCTGCTCGGCGACGAAACCACCTCGACCGCGACCTACGATCTGGTCAAGGAAGACGGCGGCTGGAAAGTCTGCGGGATCCTCACGCCCGACGTCGACGTGGATATGCCGGATATGCCCGGGTACTGACTCGACGCCGGCAACATCGCCTCGGTCCTCGAACAGGGCCCCGGTATCGGGATAATTCCGATGCCGGGGCCCTGTTTCGTTCTGCGATCGGACGGTGACCTGTGATGGGGGTTGCCAGTACTTTTTTGAATGCTCGTCTTTCAGAATTTCCGGCAATCAATCGGCCATCATTCCGGATGCATGGAAGCCGGGTGCAGTGGCCGCGCTTCCAGCCCGGATCATATCCCGTCGGATTATTCGGCTCGGGTTACTCGCCGGTCTGCCAACATCGCGCAACCATATGACGCCTGCTCGAATTGTAAATTGCCGTGATTTTCTGAATGATCGACTGGCTCGCAGACGAGACAAGTGATCGAATTCTTACCACGAAAGCCGTTGATCACTGTTTTCTGAGCTGTCGCCCAGGAGGTTGTTGCTGTGACCGAGGCCAGCGGTCCGACATTGCGCCCGCCGCCGAACCCGGTACCGGAGCCGGGCACGCGGCAGATGGGATATCGCGAGGCCGGTCGCCGGCCTCGGGCGACAGTGTCGGTGACCGCCGGTGACCATTTGCTGTCGCGTATCCCCGACAGTGATGTCGCCACCTTCCGCGCCGACGCCTATCGGCGTCTGACCCCGGCGGAATTCGCGCGCGTCGACGCCGTGTACACGGCGGGTCTGGAGGCGACCTGCCGGTGGTTGACCGCGCGCAGCGGACTACCCTGCCGGCACGACCTGGACCGCCGGGGGGACCCGATCTGGTTCGGACGTGACGAGGTGGCCGTAGCGGAGCATATGCGGTCCGTGCTGCGTCCACGGCCCGCGCCGCGGGGGTTCCTGCCCGGCGCTTCCGGGGCGGGCCCGGTCGACGAATGGCTCGACATTCTGGGCCTCTATCGTTTCCTCGGCAGTTTCGTCGCCGGAAGCCCCGGTCGCGGGAACACGGTGGTCCGGTTGCGTGGCGCCCAAGCCTCCTTCCTGCTCCACGGTATGCGCTTGGATCTGCCGCCGGACCTCAATTACTCGGTCGGCCCCGGGCTGACCACGGTGCGGCTCGACAGCCGGACGGTCGAGCGGATCCGGATCGGCGCCGGCCACCCCGTCGACGCGGCCGCCCTGGCGACCGCGCTCTTCACCGGTGCCACGATGGTCGAACTCGGTGCTGTGCCCCGGGCAGGGCTGACCCGGGACGCGCTCATCTTCACCGGTCCGATCGGCTACGCGCGGGCGGCCGATGTGTACGTGTGGGTGATACCTCGTTCGGCTCGGGACCTGTTGCATGATGCGTATCTGCATCAGGAAGGCTGTGCGGACCGCGGACCGAAGCTGTTCGCCGGTGCTCTCGGCGGTGCCGGGCGACGGCTGCGCAGTACCGCCGCCCGTTGTGGAGTGGTCCTTCCGGCCCTGCATCATTGGAACCACAGCTGGATCCGCGGGGCGGGCCTGCTGCGTGGGCTCGAATCACCGGAATACGTACGCAACTCCGATCTCCTGTTCGGGCTCCGGCTCATCCCGTCACCCGGGCCGGCGCGCGAGGGCTGATTCAGCGAAAAGACGCACCCCCTTTGGGGTATCGGGCCCGGAAAGCGAATCATTCGGGCCCGATCGCGGACTCGGCGAGCGTCTCATCCCGGCAATGATCGTCCGCGCTTTCGGCAGCCTGATCGAATTCTTCTGCCCCACAGAGGTTACGTTTCAAAGGTAGGCGTATTTGCACCGGAGGTGAGCAAGTACCAGCGTGTACGAAGACAAAGTTGCGGCGCACCCCGCAGCGCCGCAACCATGCCTTCGCACACACCGATGACCCCGGAGTATCGAACGCGGGATCGTCGAATTCGCGCAAAAGCCCGAGGCCGATTCTCCGGCCGGTTGCTCGGAGAAGTGTGCGGTGCGGAGGCAGGCGCGCGGTAGACCTCGTTCACGCGCCCGGTTCGCGGGGCGCGCAATGCTTATATCCGGCGGTTCACCTCGATCTCTCACGGTCACACGAATGACAGGGCGGTCGCCGGACGCGACAGCACCGTCGGCCCCTGACGATACTGTGTGGGACAGCCCGATCGGAGGGGCGGAAGCGACAGGATGCGATGCGTTTGCGACATACCCGGCGTTCGCGGCAGCGCGCCGCGCCGGACGTAAAAGACCGATCGGTTTTCATCGGATGTTTCGCGATCCGTATCCTGCCACCGTGGAAGTGGGCATTTTCGTCGTGGACGGTGTGGGCGAACTCGGCTTGGGCGCCCTCCACGGGGCGTTCGGCACCGCGAACGTCCTCCGCAGAGAACTCGACAATCCACCGGCCGCATGGAACGTGCATACGGTGTCACTCGGTAGTTCGGTGCGGACAGGTAGCGGAAACACCATCCAGACCATCCCGCTGAGTGAAGTATCGGCGTCGTTCGACGCGCTGGCGGTGGCCGCGGTGAATGTCCTGGATCCCGAACCGCTGGTCGCACTCGTCTCGGACCCTGCCAACGCGTGGCTTCTGGACCGGATCCGCAGCGCATACGAACAGGGCGTGCACCTCGCCGCGGCCTGCACCGGGACATTCTTCCTGGCGGAAGCCGGCGTCCTCGACGGATCGCCGGCGACCACGAGTTGGTGGCTGGGCGGCAGTTTTCGCGGGCGCTATCCCGGAGTCGATCTGGACGAGCGGAGCATCGTCTGTCACGGTGACGGCATCACCACGGCCGGTGCCTCGCTGTCGCATATGGATATGGCGTTGTCGCTGGTCTATCGGACCAGTCCGGAACTGGCGGAGCAGACGCGCCGATACCTCGCCATCGAGGGCCGCGCCAGTCAGGCGCCCTACGCCATTCCCGAAGTCGTGGCGCGGGGCAACCCGCTGATCGTCGGATACGAACGGTGGGTGCGCGAACATATCTCCGGCCAATTCCTCATCTCCACCGCCGCGCGTGAACTCGGCGTCACCGAACGCAGTCTGCAGCGCGCGACCCGCGCGGCACTCGGCATGTCACCCAAGGATTTCGCCGACGATATCCGGCTGGACCGGGCCACCCGATTGCTCCGGACGACCGGCCTCACGGTGGAAGCGGTGGCCCGCGAGGTCGGCTATGTCAATGCCAGCGCGCTGCGGGCGCTGGCCCGCCGGCGCCGCGGAATGTCCCTGGCGGAGATCAGGGCTCAGCGCATCCCGGGGTGATCTCCCGGTGATCCGGGTGGTGATACCGCGCCGGGTCCCTACACTGGTCGCATGTCTGTTCGACGGCTGATCGCCGCGGCTGTGCTCGTAGCCACCGCGTCACTGAGTGTTGCCGGCTGTACCGCCACCGGCCAGGGTGCGACGAGCGAATGCGATGTCAGCGGGTGCACGGTGACCTTCGACCGGGGTGTGGACGCGAAGATCAGCGTGCTGGGGGTGGATGCCGAACTCACCACGGTCCAAGGTGATGTGGTGACGATGAAGGTCGCGGGGCAGGAGGTGACCGTGCCGATGGGGTCGACCGAACAAGCGCAGGGCCTGGACCTGACGGTTCGTGAGATCACCCAGGACAAGGTCGTCGTCAAACTGTCCACCGGCCTCTGACCCCTGCCCGCTCCGCACGACCGGCTCGTACCGGCCGAGATCGCTGCGCAGCCGCCTCGGTGGCGTGCGCACTGGGCATCGCAAGTGGGGAGACCGGCGTCCGGGTCCGGCTCAACCGGGCCTGCGCTCCGGTGTCTCCGTCCAGCGCGGCTCGGCACGGCCGTACCCGCCGGCCGGGAACGGGTAGTCGGGGAACTCGGCCAGAGCGGGCGCGGCCGTGACAACGCGCCCGTGCGTCACGGTGGTGCCCGACCCGGGGACCGCCGGGGCCGGATGGTCGGGCGTGCGGCCGCGTTCGGACAGCAGCCAGGTCGCGGTCCGGGCCAGCGATACGCGGACGTCGCGGCCGAGGCCGTCGGCCGTCCGGGCGGCCAGCGCGTCGACGACACCGGCCGCGAGCAGATAGCCCGAGGCGTGATCGAGCGCCTGGGCGGGCAGGGCACCGGGTATCGCGGAGGCACCCTCGATGACCGCGACTCCCGTGGCGGCCTGCACGATACTGTCGAAACCCCGCCGTCCGGCCCACGGTCCGGTGAAACCCCAGGCGCTCACCCGGGCATGGATCAGACCCGGCCGGCCGGCCAGGCCCAGCCGTTCCAAGGCACCCGGCCGGTAACCGGTGACCAGCACGTCGGCGGTGTCGAGCAGGCTCTCCCACTGCGTATCCGCCGTCCGCAGGTCCAGCAGGGCGGAATGTTTGCCCTGGCCGGTATCGGTGAACTGCCAGGGGATCTCCGGTAGATGTGGTGGGTCCACCCGCAGCACCTCCGCCCCGAGCAGTGCCAGCGCGCGGGTCGCCACCGGGCCGGCGATCACCCGGGTGAGATCGAGGACCCGGACACCCTGCAACGGCTGATAGGGGGTCCCGGAGATCGGCAGGGTGTAGCGGCGCCGGTCGGCGCGCGGTACCAGCGCCACCAGCGGACCGGCCGCGGCCGAACCGGATTGCGGATGTGCGCGCCACTGCGCCTCGTCGCGGACCTGCACCACGATCGCGCCCCGGGCTGCCGCCAGCTCTTCGAGATCCGCGGCGCGGATCATCGCCATCCGGGCTTCGGCCTGCTCGACGGGTGCGTCGGCGGGCAACTCCAGCGCATCCAGCAGCCGGGCGCGGTGGTGCGGATAGTTCGCGTGCGTGCGGACCCAGCCGTCGAAGGTGGGGAAGAAACCGGAGAGGTCGGCGAAGGCGGTGATGGGGGCACCGTCGATCCGCAGCAACCGATCGCTGGTGAACGATGCCGCGATCCGCGCAGGGTCGAGGCGATGCCGGATGGGCGCGGTGCCCGTGGCCTGCCGATAGCGGTCGGTGGCGGCGAGGAATGCCTGTATGGATCCGGCGGCGAGCCCCCACACCGGTAGCGTGGCGGCGAGGTACGACCCGGGGTCGGGCCAGTCCACCGGGCCGGACTCGGCGACACCCGCGCCGTCCTCGTAATCACGGACCAGCCGTGCACCCACGTCCACTGCTCCGAGCGTACTGGCCCCCGAGGCGGGCGATTGCCGGGTTACCGGTTGGCACAGCGATTTTCATCACATCGTCACCGCGGGTGCACCCGGCTCAGCCGATGGGCCGGGCGGTGGAGCCGCTGGGCTGGTGCCGGGTCCGCCACCACCAGCCCGCCCACGACACCAGAACGCACGCCGCGACCAGTATCCGCACCTCGCCGAGCATGCTCTCGGGGTAGACGACACCGGTGAGGTAGTGGTCGATGAACCCCTCCGGCGGCAGGCCCTGCAGCCCGGCACGTTCGCGCGCCCAGTTCTCCGCATAGGTCAGCGGGCAGTCGTAGCCGACCAGTACGGTGCCGAACCCCCAGGCCGCGGCGCCGGCGTGCAGCCAGATGGTGCGCGGCAGCCGCCAGGCCACGAAGCCACCCACCACCACGTAGCCGATGAACAGCACATGCGCGGCGGCGGTCAGATCGGCGAGCAGCCGGTACCACACCCTTCCAGGGTATGTCCTGATCGCGGCCGCGGCGCGGGATTCACCAGGGCGAGGGCCGGTAGTCCTTCAGGAAGCAGCCGTACAGATCTTCGCCGGCCTCGCCGCGCACGATCGGGTCGTAGACGCGAGCGGCGCCGTCCACGAGATCCAGCGGGGCGTGGAACCCCTCGTCGGCGAGGCGGACCTTGGTGTAGTGCGGGCGTTCGTCGGTGATCCAGCCGGTGTCGACCGCGGTCATGAGGATGCGATCGGTGTCGAACATCTCGCCGGCGCTGGTGCGGGTGAGCATGTTGAGGGCGGCTTTCGCCATGTTGGTGTGCGGATGGCCGGGACCTTTGTAGCCGCGGGAGAACTGGCCCTCCATGGCGGAGACGTTCACCACGTACTTGCGTCGGGCCGCGGCCGCGGCCAGTGCCGGGCGGAGCCGGGATACCAGGATGAACGGCGCGACCGAATTGCAGAGCTGCACCTCGAGCAGTTCGGTCGGGTCGACCTCGCCGACAGTGTGCACCCAGCTGTTGGTGTGCGCGAGGTCGGGGACCAGGCCGCCGGCGTCGATCGCGACTCCGCGGGCGATTCGGTCCGGTGTGGCCGATCCGGCGACCAGCGCCAATTCGGCCACATCGGCACCGGTGAGGCCGGGGGTGAGCGAGGCCGTCAGCGCGGTCGGATGGGCGCGGGTGGTCTGGCCGAAGGTCACCTTCTCGGGCAGCGCACCGGCCGGGAGCGGATCGGATTCGGCCGCCGCCAAGGCGCTGTACGCGCCGGGGGAGCGGCGTACGGTCTGCGCGGCGTTGTTGATCAGGATATCGAGCGGCCCGTGCGCCGCCACATCATCGGCCAGCGCCACGACCTGCGCGGGATCACGCAGATCGATACCGACGATCCGGAGCCGGTGCAGCCAGTCGGCGCTGTCGGGCTGGGCGGCGAACCGGCGGATCGCATCGTTGGGGAAGCGCGTGGTGATCGTCGTATGCGCGCCGTCGCGCAGCAGCCGCAGCGCGATGTACATGCCGATCTTCGCCCGCCCGCCGGTCAGCAGGGCGCGGCGGCCGGTGAGATCGGTGCGGGCGTCGCGGCGGCCGTGGCTCATCGCCGCGCAGTCCGGGCACAGCTGATGGTAGAAGGCGTCGACCCGGGTGTACTTCTCCTTGCAGATGTAGCAGCCGCGGGCGCGCAGCAAGGTCCCGGCAGAGGTTCCACTGGTGGCCGAGCTGATCGGGATACCGGCGGTCTCGTCGTCGATCCGGTTCGGTGATCCGGTGGCGGTGGCGGCTACGACCGCGCGGTCCGCGGCGAGTTTGGCCTGTTTGGCGGCGATACGGCGTTGCCGTTTGAGTTCTTTGAACATGCCGCCGACCGCGCGCTGGACGGTGACCGAATCGGGATGGCCGGGCTCGAGCCGGCCGGCTTGGTCGAGAACGCGCAGACAGGTGGCGAGGTCGTTCGGATCGATACTGGGCTCGGCCATCGGGTCGGGGAATGTCCTTCGTGAGCTGGGGAAGCGTGGCCACCATTGTGGCAAGGCGCGGGATCGGCAGCGACGCCGGGCGCGGTGGGCGCCGCGCCGACGTCGTTGACATAATGCCAATAGTGCGGGAAAGTCGTTCCCGAACGATCCGGCACGAACGGTGCCGGGCTGGGTGATCACGACCGAAGGACGCGGATATGGCACGCCCCGCTTGGAGTGACGACGAGGTCGAGGCGGTACGGGAACTCGCCCGCACCTACTTCGACAAGGAAGTGGTGCCGCACGAGGAGCGGTTCATCGAACAAGGCCACCCGGACAAGGCGCTGTACCGGCGCGCCGGCGAACTGGGCCTGCTCTGCCCGGCGGTCGCCGAGGAATTCGGCGGCGGCGGCGGGACCTTCGCCCACGAGGCCGCGATCATCGAAGAACAGGTGCGGGCCGGTGACGGTGCGCTCGGTATCCCGGTGCACAGTTCGATCATCGCGCCGTACCTGGCCGAATTCGGGTCCGACGAGCTGAAGAAGCGCATCCTGCCCAAGGCGTGCAGCGGTGAGATGGTGCTCTCGATCGGGATGACCGAACCCGGTACCGGTTCGGACCTGCAGGCGATCAAGACCCGCGCGGTCCGCGAGGGCGACGAGTACGTGATTACCGGCTCGAAGATCTTCATCTCCAACGGCTGGCTGTGCGACGGCATCATCATCGCCGCCAAAACCGACCCGGAGAAGGGTGCGGCCGGGGTATCGCTGCTGTTCGCCGAGGTCGGCGACGATACGCCCGGTTTCACCCGCGGGCGGATCCTGTCCAAGATCGGCGGTAAGGGCCAGGACACCGCCGAACTGTTCTTCGACGGTCTGCGTGTGCCGGCGGCGAACCTGCTGGGCGGGGCAGAGGGGCAGGGCTTCTATCAGATGATGCAGCTGCTGGCGCAGGAACGGCTGGTCACCGCGATCATGGCGGTCGCGATGATGGAACGCGCGGTCGAACTCACCGTCGAGTACACCAAGGGCCGGGAGGCCTTCGGCAAACCGCTGTTCGCAATGCAGAACACCCGGTTCGAGCTCGCCGAATGCGCGACCATCGCGCGTACCAACCGCGTCTTCCTCGACGACTGCATCACCCGGCATCTGCGTGGCGAACTCGATATCCAGACGGCGGCCATGTCCAAGTACTGGTCCACCGATCAGCTCGGTATCGTCGTGGATCGCTGCCTGCAGTTGTTCGGCGGCTACGGGTACATGACCGAATACCCGATCTCCCAGCTCTATACGGGCGCGCGGGTGCTGCGGATCCTCGCGGGCAGCAACGAGGTGATGAAAGATCTCATCGCCCGTGGACTCTGATCTCGAACGCGGCCTCGGTCCCGGCGTAACCGCCTACGGATCCGCCGGCGCCGCACCGGCGCGGCGCCGCCGCCTCGAACCCGACGAGCGGCGTGCGCAGATCCTGGCCAAGGCCATCGATATGTTCGGGGAACGCCCGTACGCGGCGGTCTCCACAGCCGAACTGGCGCAACGCGCGGGTGTGGCCCGGGGCCTGATCAACCACTACTTCGGCAACAAACGCGACCTCTATCTCGCGGTGGTTCGCAGAATGGTGACCTTGCCCCGCGCCGACGAGTTCGCGGTGCCCACGGGCAGCACCCGGGAACGGATCGACGCCAGTGTCCGCTGGCTGCTGGATACGATCTCCGAGCACGGCAGCACCTGGGTGAAGGTGACCAGCCACGAGGGCGTCGGTGACGACCCCGAGGTACAGCAGATCCTGGACGCTGCCGACGATGCCGCGGCCCTGCGGCTGCTGGCCATGATCGGACTGTCCGGCGACGAGGCGGCCGAACCGCGCCGGGCCATGGTCCGCGCCTACGGCGGGCTGGTGAAAGTCGCCGGGCGGGAATGGCTCACCCGCGGCACGATGACCCGCGAGCAGGTGCATGCACTACTGGTCGACGTCCTGACCACCCTGGTCACCGAATCGCTGCCCCGGGTACGCGGCGACAACTGAGCGGGCCGGCGGGTCTCGTTATGGGAAATCACGGCGTGTCGGGTGGACAACTGTGATGTGAACAATTCCCGTTTCGCGGCGCGGCGTGCCGATCCCACCTATTGTTGGCCGCAGTGCCGGGCGGGGACGACTACCCCGGATTTCCCCGGCGGTGGTCGAAGGGGTCGTGCATGGCATATTCGCAGCGCTGGGGTGAGCAGCGCTGGCCGGAGGTACCGCCCGATCGCGACGCCGAACCGCCGGTGCGTGCGGGTCGCCGCCGACCGGATCCGATCGCGGAACCGGTGGACATCGATTACGCCGACGAACCGTCGTTCGAGATCGACCGGCCGGTCGTCAACCCGTATGCAGTCGTCGCGCTGGTGGCGGCGCTGGTCCTCCTTTTCCCGGTGGCGATCGTCTTCGGGCTCATCGCGTTCTCCCATCCCCGCGGCCGGTTCATGGCGTTCACCGCATTCCTGCTCGGTGCGCTCGAGGCGGCAGCACTGGTGGCGTTCGTCGTCCTGCCCCGGGACCGGGTCTCGGACATGTACTCCCGGGTCGGCGAAGCGCTGGGTGTGACCGCCGGGTCCGAAGTAGCGGCGGGTGATCCGGCCACCGGCCCGGTGGAAAATGCGACCGCCGTGTCGATTCCCGCGCCGTCCACACAACTTTCCGCGCCGTCCACCCGGCCACCGTCCCCGCGGCCCGTCCCAGGGAGTGTGGCGCCGGTCGCCGAACAGGACACCGCCTGCCCCGAACCCGCCCTGATCGGGGTGGCCGCCGACGGCGCCACCCTGCTGTGTTTGGTCGACGCGGAGTCGGTCACCGGATATCAATGGTCCGGCCCGCGCCGGGTCGCCGAGTCCGTGCACGCGGAAGGCGAGGACTGTACGACCGGCGCGGCAGCGACCGCCCGTACGTCCGCGGGCCGTGCGCTGGTGTGTGAAAACGGTGCCTGGGTGTTGTGGACGTCGTGATCCCCGGCTGCCGGACTAGCCGGCCGGGCCGGGCTTGCGGGCGCGGCTGGGCTGTACCCGCGGCGGCTCGTTCGGCATCTTCGGGTATTGCGGTGGCCACGGCGCGTCCATGAGACCGGCAGCCATATCGCGCTCGGACATCTCCAGCAGCGGTTGGATCGATTGCGGGGGCCGTTCGGCCCACGGGTCGCCCGTTTCGGCGAGCCGCGCCGGCACCGTGGCGATCGTCAGTTCCTCCGGAACCACCGCATCCAATTCCGACCAGCGGACCGGGGTGGAGACCTGCGCGCCGACCTTGGGCCGCACACACCACGCCCCGAAGACGGTTTTGTGCGGGGCGTTCTGGTTGTAGTCCACGAACACCCGCCGCCCGCGTTCCTCTTTCCACCAGTGCGCGGTGATCTCCTCGGGATGCCGGCGTTCCAGCTCGCGGGCCAGCGCGACCGCGGCGGCGCGCACCTGGTACCCGTCCCAGCGCGGTGCCAGCGCGATATAGAGGTGCAGGCCGCGCGACCCCGACGTTTTCACCCAGGTGTCGATACCGAGTTCGGCGCACAGTTCACGGGTGCGCAGCGCCGCTGCCCGCAGTTCGCCGAAACCGATCCCGGGTGAGGGGTCGAGATCGATCCGGAGTTCGTCGGCGATGCCCAGCTCGGCGGCATGGTTCGGCCAGACGTGGAACCCCAGGCACCCCTGGTTGACCGCCCACAGCACATGGGCCATATCGTGCGCCACCAGCGCATCACTGGTGGTGCCGTTCGGCGTGGACACCTCGACGGTGTGCAGCCAGTCCGGCGCCGATTTCGGCACCCGCTTCTGGAACCAGGATTTACCCGACGCCCCGTCGGGATACCGTTCCAGCAGCAGCGGCCGTCCGCCGTTGACCCGCAGGAACGGTTCCTCGACGCTCAGGTAGTAGCGCACGAGATCGAGTTTCGTCTCGCCGCGCCGGGAGAAATACACCTTGCCGGGGTTGCTGATGGTGAGGGCGCGCCCGGCGACCTCGATCTCGGCCGCTTCGCTCATTTCGCCACCGGGGCCCCGAAGATTTCCCGCAGTTCGGCGGGCGCGGCTTCGTCGAGCTGGGCGTAGGTGCAGGACTCGGGGGTGCGGTCGGGCCGGAAGCGGACCAGTCGCCCACCGTGCCGGAACCGGCCGGATTGCACATGCTCGTACCGGACCTCGGCCACCAGTTCGGTGCGCAACGGTTCCCAGGACAGATCCTTGCCCGCGCTCCACCGGCTGACCCCACCCGGGATCGACCCACCCGAGGCCGCCTGCGCCGCGGCATCGGCCCAGTCCCGCCACGGATGGTTGTCCAAGGCGTGTTCCCGGTAGGGCGCGAGTTCGCCGACGAGTTCTCTGCGGCGCGCGGCGGTGAAACTGCTGGCGACCCCCACATGATGCAGGTTGCCCTCGTCGTCGAAGAGGCCGAGCAGCAGGGAGCCGACGCCGGCGCCGTCCTTGTGCCGGCGGAACCCGGCGACCACACAGTCGGCCGTGCGCTCGTGTTTGACCTTGAGCATCACCCGTTTGTTCTGCTGATACGGCTGGTCGTCGGCCTTCACCATCACCCCGTCGAACCCGGCGCCCTCGAATCGGGTGAACCAGTCGCGGGCCAGCGCCGGGTCGCCGGTGAGCGGGGTGAGGTGTACCCGGCCGGGCGCGGCGTCCAGAATCGACTCGAGCAGGCGGCGGCGTTCGCCGAACGGTGCCTCGGTGAGATCGCGGTCGCCGAGCGCGAGCAGGTCGAACGCGACGAAACTGGCGGGGGTCTCCGCCGCCAACTTCGTGACCCGCGATGCCGCGGGATGCAGCCGTTGCTGCAGAACATCGAAATCGAGACCGTGCCCGGTGACCACGACGATCTCCCCGTCCACCACACAGCGGGGCGGCAGGGCCGTCCGCAGCAGGTCGGCGACCTCGGGGAAGTACCTGGTCAGCGGCCGGTCGTTACGGGACCCGAGCTCCACTTCGTCGCCGTCGCGGAAGACGATGCAGCGGAAACCGTCCCATTTGGGTTCATAGCTCAGTCCGGGCCCGTCCGGTATCTCGGGGGCGGTTTTGGCCAGCATGGGGCGTACGGGTGGCATCACCGGTAGATCCACGCGATCCTCCTCGGGTCGATCCTCACCCGTATCGACGCCGCGGCCGGCGCCGATTCATCGCTCCCGATGATAGGAGTTCGTGCCGGCATATCGGCGGATGCCGGCGTTCAGTCCGCGATCCAGCCCTGCTCGGCGGCGAAATCGGTGAGCCGTTCCCGGATCACGACGATCTCCCCGGCGGTGAGCGCCGGGGAGGCATCCAGCAGCAGTTCGGTGACCAGCCGGAGATATTCGCCGGCGGTGAGCCGGGAACCCTCGCGCCCGGCGGTCTCGGCGCGGTGGCCGTGCGCCCGGAAGGACCGGAGATTGATCGCTTTCGGGCCGCGATCACCTTCGGTCACCTCGAATTCGAAGGTCCGGCCCTGCCGGAGTTCGTCTTCGCCGAGACCGATATCGTTGACGTGGACGAATACATCGGGCCCACCGTCCTCGGGCCGGATGAATCCGAATCCGCGCGCTGCGTCGAACGACACCAATTTCCCGCTGGCCACCACACCGCTCCTCGCCGCAGTTACGCGGTCACTCTATATCGCGTTTTTCCGGATCGTCGGAGATCAGTGCCTTCTGCAGGGAGTTGAACACGGTGAGTCCCTGCCCGACCATGCCGTTGAGCAGTTCACCGACCCCGTCGGGTCCGTTGAGCACCGTCAGATTCGCATTGGACAGTCCGCGGGCGGCCTGTTCGACGATGAGCGGCAGCTGCTCGATCAGCATCTGGTCGAGCGCGATCCGGTTGTTGGAGGCTGCGGCCTCGGCCTGGATCCGGGTCCGGTTCGCTTCGGCCTCGGCCAGGATCCGGACCCGGTCCGCCTCGGCCTGCGCCGGTTTGACCACCTCCGCCTGCAGTTGCTGTTCGCGCAGTTCGGCTTCCTTGCGGGCCTGGGCGGCCTGCGCACTCAGCACTTCCTGCTGGGCCAGCGCGGCGGCCAGCGGTCCGGCGGCGGCGGCTTCCGCCTCGGCCTTGTCGATATCGCGCTGGTAGCTCGCCTTGAGGATCGAGGTCTCGCGTGAGTATTCGGCCTGTTTACGCAGCGATTCCTGTTCGGCCTCGGCCGCGCGCTGGGCGGCCTGCGATTTCGCGATCTGCGCGTCCCGGTGCACGGCGGCGTTGTGCGGGGCGGCCAGGGCGGAGATGTAACCGAGATCGCCGTCGTCGATGGATTGGATCTGGAACGAATCGACCCACAGGCCGATATTGCTCATCTCCACTTTGGAGGCCACCAGGACCTCGTCGGCCAGGCGCTGCCGTTCCCGGATGATCTCCTCCACGGTCATCGAACCCACGATGGAGCGCAGGTGGCCCGAGAAGATCCGCCCGGTGAGCACCGACATCTCCTGCTCCTGTTCGGAGAGGAAACGCTGCGCCGCGTTCACGATCGAGGGGGTGTCGTTGGCCACCTTGAAAGCGATGACCGCCCGCACCTGCAATTGAATCGCCTGTTTGGTGACGCAGCGTTCGGAGATCTCGGCCTCGAACATGGCCAGCGACAGATACCGGACCTTGCGGAAGAACGGCATCACCCACGTGCCGCGGCCGATGATCACCCGGAACGGTGCGGCGTCGCTGCCGCGCGCACCGCTGACCAGCATTGCCTCGTCGGGATCCGGGACGTGATAACCCAGCACGAATGACTCCTCGCGTTCGTCTACTCTGACGCCGGGTCCGGGGTGAGAGGTATCCAGGGCACCACATCGGCGATGCGGCCGGAATCGACCGCGACCACGAGCACGGTGCTCCCGGCCGCGATGGCTTCGGTGGCCCGTGCGATGTACCCCTCGGTTCCCCCTCGGACGGCGACCAGGATCTCACCCAGCATCCCGGGGCCTCGGATCGGCGAGATCAGCTTACCCGTCGACCCGACAACTTCGTCGGCCAAAGTTCGTGAACCTCCAAGCCCTGCGGCGATTTCCGCTCCCGCGAGGCTACTGGTAAAGCGTGCGATACGCACCGAGCATGGCGACCAGATGGTCGACGATCTCGTCGCGGGTCGCGCGCAGGGATCCGTTGAGCCAGGCCGAGAACATACCCGCGTTCCCGCTGGCCATGGTGACCGCCGCGAGCCGGCGCCGCACCGGATCGTCGATCCGGGCGAAGAGATGGTCCTGGATGAGCCGGGTGAACGCCGGCATCACCGAGATGGTGGTCTGCCCCAGCCCGGTGCTGGAATAGGGTTCGACCAGGAACAACCGCGATTTCCGCGGATCGGCGAGCACCTTGTCGACCAATGCCTCCGACAGCGCGCGGTCCCGCGAGGAATCGTCGGCGACGGCGAACGCCGTCATCGGTTCCAGGAAATCGTCGGCGGTCTGCCGGTACAGCACATCGAGCAATTCGTCGCGGCTGGCGAAACTTTCGTAGAAATAGCGGTCGGTGAGATTGGCCCGCCGGCAGACCGCCCGCATGGTGACCCCGGCCGCGCCGGCTTCCCCGATCAGATCGAGCGCGGCCTCGAGCAGCGCCGTGCGCCGGGCCTGTTTGCGCTCAGAAAGCGTGGTGCCGCCCCAGATCCGGGGCCCGCCGTCGTCCGATCGCTGGTCTGCATGCACCCGACCACAGTAATCTGCCGCGATGATTCGCACGGTGGGGTGGTGGCGGCGGCCGGTTGCCCGCGCATTCGTTCAGCTCTCGGCCGCAGGTGCCGGCTGCCGGGCGACGAGCACGGCGCGACCCTGCGCGAGGTCGACCCGGTTCCGCGGCGGCGCGCCGTCGCTGTGGTCCTCGCGGAGCATGGACTGCGCCGCTCGCTGGTCCAGTTCGCGCCGCTTCGTGCCGTACCAGAACGCGGTGATCTCCTCGACCCCCGCCGCGGCGACCCGGGTGGAGGTGCGGGCCTTCGTCGCATGCCCGGTCTTCGGGAACCGGGTGTGGACCCACCGCACTGCCGCCGCCGCGCCGAGCAGCAGCATGAACATCGGAGCGCCGAGGAAAAGGATTTCCATGGGTTCACGATAGGTCTCGTCGGCACATCCGTGGGGCACGCGTGAGACGGCGCCCGATTTGCGGCAAATGTCCGGCGACTATCGTGAACCGCATGGTCTTGGTCGCTGTGTTGCTCGTCGCCGGGTTCGCCACGCTGACCGGGTCGGTACTCGCCGGGGTGGCGACCGGGCTGGACCGGCCGGTGAGTGAGTGGTTCCACGGCCTACGGGAGGAGCCATTGACCACCGGCGCGGTCGTGCTCACACACGCCGGTGGATCGGCGGTCATGTGGGTGCTGGCCATCCTGGCCTGCGGGTGGTTGCTGTGGCGTGGCCGGCGTGCGGATGCGGTCCTGGTCGCGGGGGTGGGCGCGGCCTCGGCACTGCTGGTTCCGGTCGCCAAGCAGCTGATCGGCCGGGACCGGCCGCCGGTCGGCGAGCGGCTGGTCGCGGTGGACAGCCCGGCGTTCCCCTCCGGGCACAGCACCGGTGTGGCGGCGGTGGTCGGCGTGCTCGCCGCGTTGTGTTTCCTGCGGTTCCGGCATCGGGTGGCGGCGTGGGTGACCGTGGTGGTCGCGGCCGTGTTCGTGGGCCTGGTCGGGCTCACCAGGGTGTACCTCGGGGTGCACTGGCCGACCGATGTCCTCGCCGGCTGGTCCCTCGGTGGACTACTGGTGGTGGTCGGGGTGCTGGTGCTTCGCCGGAGCGGCGCGGCGGCACCCCCGGAGCGGCGCGACCCAGAATCGGCGGATGCGAACCGGTCGCGGACCTTCGCCGAGTCGGTGTCCGGAACCTCGCCGAGGTAGAGCGCCCGCGGCCGGTTATCCCCGTTCCAGCTCGAGCCCGGCCGCGCGCCAGCCCGCGATTCCGCCGTCGAGGCTGTACGCGGTATGCCCGGTCTGCTGTGCGGTGGCTGCGAACTGCCGGGAGATATCGCCGGTGGGGCAGGTGAAAACCACCGGGTGCGCCCGGGAGAACGGGGTGCCGTGGGTGAACAGGTCGGTCAGCCGGTCGTCGGGGATATTGATCGCGCCGGGGATATGGGCGATCCGGTACGCCATCGCCCCGCGCGTATCGACGACGACAGGGCGCCGGCTGCGGATGAGGTCGGCGAGCTCGGCCGGGCCGAGCACCGCGACCGCGGCGATCTCCGCCGGTCCGGGCGCCGGCCGGGTGCTCTCGCGCCCGAACAGATCCGGGCGCCGCTGGGCGATATACGACAGGTACGGCTCGAGCCGGTCGCAGACGATGACCACCCCGACCACCGGGGCCCCGGCGCGGCCGGGCCGGGCGAGCACCTCCCGGGCCGCCGCGTAGGCAGCGCCGCTGGTGGGACCGGCGAGAATCCCGTAGCCGGTGGCGAGCTCCAGCGTGGCGTCGATCGCGGGCCGGGATTCCACGGTGACGATCTCGTCGTAGAAATCGGGCTGGAACAACCCGACCTCCCACATCTCCCGTTCCGAGCGAATCCCGGGGATGAAATCCCCGCGGTCGGATACCACCGCCACCGTACGCAGGCCCGGATGGTATTTCCGCAGATAGCTGCCCGCGCCCCGGCTCGACCCGGTGGTCCCCAGCCCGCCGAAGAGGTAGTCGACGCGGTCGATCCCCGCGGCGGCGAGATCCTCGTGTATTTCCCGGCCGGTCCCGTCGTGATGGGCGGCGATATTACGTTCGCTCGTGTATTGCGACAGATGCCGGAACCGCTCCGGTTCGGCGGTCATGGCGCGCTCGATCGCGGAGTACACATCGTTGGGCGTGGTGGGATCGGGGCATTCGGACAACCCGGGCAGCTCGACGATATCGGTGCCGAGCAACCGGAGCAGATCCCGTACCTCGCCGACCTTGATCCGGTTGGTCATGGCCCGCAGCCCGATCCCGTGTACCGCCCCGAGGATGCGCAGCGCCTTGGCGGTGTTCCCGCTGGACGCCTCGATCAGGGTCCGTCCCTCGGCGCGCACCGTATCGATTTCGTCGCTCAGCATGGCCCAGGCGACCCGGTCCTTGACCGAACCGAACGGGTTGTGTGATTCCAGTTTCGCGTACAGCTCGACGCCGTCCAGCCTGTGGACGGCCGGGTCGAGACGGAGCAGGGGAGTGTCACCGATCAGTTCGGTGATGTGCTGGTAGATCGTCACGGAACCTCGGGGGATGCTGATCCGGTATCGGGGGTGGCCGGGCGGTAGCCGGCGTCGGGGGTGGCGCGGAAACGCCCGTCCCGGACGTCGATCGCCACCTTCTGCGCCGGTGTGTGCATGGCGGCCGGCGCGGCCGACAGATCCATGTGATAGCCGGCGGTATTCGGGAATACGATCAGGTCGCCGGGCCGGGGCCGCCACGGCAGCCACACCGTATGGGCAGCGACGAGGTCGCGTTCCAGGCAGAGCCGCCCGGCCAGGAACACCGGCACCGGGTCGTCCGGCGGGGCGGGCAGGGAACCCGCGAGCAGCAGCGGGTCGGCCATCACCTCCTGGTCCGCGGGGGTCACGGTATCGCGGCTGAGGTCCAGGTGGACGAGCACACTGCCGTCGGCGGCCGTTTTCACGAATTCCACCCGCGCCAGCGTGATCCCGGCGTGATCGGTGAGCGCCTTACCCGGTTCCAGCCAGAGCTCGAGCAGATTGTCGGCGGCGACACGAGCCAGACCGCGCCCACCGTGCCCGTCGAGCGGAGCGGCCAGTAGCTCGGCCAGCATCGTCTCGGCGGCCACCGTATTGGCGTACTTGTGGAACACCGGGATGCCACGCACCGCGGCGCCGTCCACCTGATACCCGAACGTATTGGTGCCCCAGCTCATCCGCGGCCCGCGCCCGGCCAAGCCCTCGCGCAGCCGATGCACATAGTCGTCGAACCGGCCGGCATCGGCCGTGAACACCTGCCGCAGCCCGCCGCCGATATTCAGGACCGCGGGGAGCAGATCCCGGTCGTAAGCGCGTTCGAGCAGCGCGAAACAGGTTTCGGCCGCCCGGATTCGTTCCGCGATATCACCGGTGTCGAGATGAAAAGCCGGACCGCGGAAGATCAGCCGATCCCGATGGCCGGCGAGCACCGCGAACGCGTGCTCCACCTGATCCACCGGGATCCCGAACCGGCTGACCTGGGAACCGGGGAATCCGCTGATCCGCAGCAGGACCGGCACCGGCGCCGCGGGCGCCGCCAGCCGGGCCAGCGTTTCCAGCTCCCATTGATTGTCGATACTGACCGTGACACCCGTGCCCACCAGCTCACGCAGGAAGCGTTCGCCCTTCGGCCCGGTGACCTCGATGCGCTCCGGTCCGAAACCGGCGCGGCGGGCCGATTCCAGTTCGCCGGGCGAGGCCACGTCCACCGATATTCCGCGGGCCGCGGCGGTCCGGACGAACGCGGCGGAGCGGTTGACCTTGTGGGCGTAGCAGATGCGATATGGGACCCCGGATGCGTCGAGGACACCGGTGAGACGGCCGAGGTTGCGTTCGAACACCTGCGGGAAGATCAGGTGCACGGGCGTCGCGAACCGCTCCACCACTTGATCGAGTAACTCCCGCTCGGCCAGGAACTCGCGGACGAGCGGATCCCAGAGCGCCGGTAGCCCGGGGGTCTCGGCAGGACTGCCCGCTGTCCACGCGGCGGATGCGGCCGGATGGGATTGCGCGGTCATCGCGGCCGGGGTGCCGGCGCGATATCGGCGGCCCGGCTCACCGGGTTGTAACCGCCGTCGCGGAGCGCTTCGAACGCCCGGGCGCGGTTGCGCGGGCTGCGGAATTCGGCAACCACCCGTTTGGTGTCCAGGTCGATCTCGACGACCGGGATATCCATGCTTTCCAGCACCCCGCCGATGGTCCGGACACAGTGTTTGCAGGTCATATCGGGTACCGAGAACTCCCGGTCGGCCGCGGCCACGGGCCGGTCGTCCGGTGCGTCGGGCCGGGGAACCGCCACGGGTTCGCAGCGGCTCGCGAGTTCGGCGAACGCGTCTACGAAACGCCGCACGACGACGGGCAGCAGGCTGTAGTTCTCGTCGTCGGCGCGGTGGGTGACGGCCGCCAGGCACGTCGGGTGTTCGGCTGAGGGGAGTAGCGCGTACTGGCGGGAGATGAGGTCCAGATCGTCGTGATAGCGGGCGATGGCCGCGGGCACGGACAAACCTTCCTCGGTGGTCGCCCGGTGCATCACCCGGTGCGCGTCGGAGATGGTGGCATCCTTCATGGCGCGCAGGGTCGCGAGAGTGCCGGCGGGGTAGCGGAGGGCGCCGTCCTCGGTGACCCGCAGCGTCACCGGGATCATGCCGCGCCGATAGGTCGAGGTCTGCAGTTCCCAGAACCAGCGGGTCGCGACAGCGGTGAAGATCCCGGAATCGCGGAGTGCGCGGGCGAATTCGGCCGCGGACCGATACGGGGTGCGGCCCGCCAGCAGCGCGTGCTGGGCCAGCGCCCGGCCCGCGGATTCGATGCCCACCCGGAAGATATCGAGCGGCTCGTGGTCGGTCGTCGTCGCCTCCAGTACCTCCCGCGCGTCCACCGTCAGGTCCGTGATCCGATCGGCCAGCGCGGATTCGGCGTCGATCTGCTCCCACAGCAGCAGGACGGCCTCCCGGGTCGCGATCGGGACCAGCGGGCCGAGGCCGTCGGCCCGGTAGAACCCGGTATTGGGGATTCCCGCGCTATCGGTCCAGGTCATCCGGTGGGTGGCGGAGGTGACCTCGTCGGCCCGGCACGGGCGCATGAACCGCTCGAGGTACAGCCGCTGCGAAAAGGTGAGATGGCTACCCGGTTCGGGGCTCAGCTCGGTCGCCGTGTATTCGAACCGCCGGACCGGACGCGCCGCGGCCGTACCGAACAACCCCGGCCGGGCGAGGTCGGCCAGGATTCGCGAGGCCGTCCGCCGGTGATATCGGGTCGCAGGCGTGCGGTCGGTGGAAATACCGGTCTCGGTGGTCATACGAACTCCTCGGCCAGGGCGCGGACGCGATCGGTGAAGCGGTCGATATCGTCGAGGCCGGTGTAGATATGGGTGCTGACCCGCACCGACTCGGCTTCGCCTGCCCCACCCGGTACACAGTGCGTACCGGTGCGCACCAAGAAGCCGTATTCGGCGAGGACGAAGCCCAGATCGGCCGCCGAGATCCCGTCGAGAGTGAACGAGACGATACCGTGCCCGCGGTCCTCACCGCCGTACGCGGGACCGGGTAGGAAATCCACCCCCGGGATCCCGCGGAGCCCGGCGAGCAGCCGACTGGTCAGTATCGCGTTGTGCCGGGCGATCGCGGCCATCCCGTACGACTCGAGCACCTCGAGCGCTGCGCCGAGCGACAGGATGCCCGGGATGTTCGGCGTACCACCCTCGAGCAGTCCGGGCATCCGGCCGTTATCGAACCCTTCGGGGCCGAGGTGTGCGTCGGTTGCCCCGCCCGGTAGGAACGGACGGAGGTCGGTATGCACCCGGGGGTGGCAGTACAGCACGCCGACACCGGGTGCGGCGAACATCTTGTGTGCCGCGAACACCGCGAAATCGGCCCCGAGCGCGGTGACATCGACCGGGACGTGACCGCCGCTCTGGCTGCAGTCGTAGCACAGCAGTACGCGCTCGGGCAGCCGGTCGCGGAGGCCGGCCAGGGTGGTCAGGCTGCCGAAGACGTGGTGCAGGTGGGTGACGGTCAGCAGCCTGGTGCGCGGGCCGAGCTTCGCGGCGATATCGGCGGTGTCGGCGTGGCCGGACGGCGTCACCCGGTACGGCACGAGCTCGATGCGCCGGCCGAACCGGGCGAGCGTATCCCGCAGCAGATACCAGGGGTGGACATTGGCGGCGTGATCGCGCGGGCTGTAGAGGATTTGGTCGCCGTCGCGCAGCGCGGTGAGACCCCAGCTGAGTGCGACGGCGTTCAAGGCGGCGGTCGCGCCGCTGGTGAAAACGATATCGCGGGGGTCCCCGGCGCCGACGAAACGTGCGGTATGCGCGCGGACCCCGGCGATCCGCTGGGTGAGCGCGGTCGCCCAGGGATAGGTTCCGCGGGCGGCGTTGGCGGTGGCCGATGCGTGGTACTCCCGGACCGTCTCGACAACAGCCCGCGGCTTCTGTGTGGTCGCGGCGCTGTCGAGGTAGACCTCCGCGGCGGTGGCCAGCGCGGGAAAGTCCTGCCGCACCCGCGGTGAAAACAGCTCGCCGGCGGGTATGTCGGCCCCGGTGGGCGGAGCCGGTGAACCTCGACGGGCCGGCGCGGATCGCATCGTGGTCGCTCCTTCCGCCGTTCGCCGGACTGCGAACCACGATACCCATCACCGCGAGCCTCGCCCAGTGCGCTTGGTGCGCAACCGTTTTGGACAGGCTCTCGGACACGCGCGGCAGCTCCCCGGATCTGTCGGTGGCGCGCGTTACCGTGCGCCCATGCCTCTGACTCCCGAAGAACGTCAGTCGTTTCTGGCCGAACCGCATATCGGTGCGCTGTCGGTGTCCGCGGGCCCGGAGCGTGGTCCGCTGACGGTGCCGATCTGGTATCAATACCACCCGGGCGGCGAGTTGTGGCTGCTCACCGGGCCGGAATCGGAGAAGATGCGGCGGATCCGAGCCGCCGGCCGGTTCAGCCTGATGGTGCAGCGGGTGCAGCCGACGGTTCGTTATGTGAGCGTGGAAGGCCCGGTCACCGGGGTCGAAGCGGTGCCCGACGCCCGGCACCGGGAAATGGTCGAGCGTTATCTGCCGCCGGAACAGGTGGAGGGCTACCTCGCCTATGCGGCCGCGGAACTCGGCGAGCACATCATGGTCCGGATGCGGCCGGAGCGCTGGCTGTCCGCGGATCTGGGCTGACCGGGTTCAGTACCCGCCCTGCAGGTACCCCACCAGCTGTTCGCGCTCGGTGGTGAGTTCCGAGAGGGCGCTTTTGACCACGTCACCGATGCTGACGATACCGGCCAGCCGGCCGTTGTCGACCACGGGCAGGTGGCGGACCCGGTGGTCGGTCATGATGCCGCGCAGCCCGTCGACCCGGTCGCCGGGGGAGCAGGTCCGGACCTCGGTGGTCATGATCCGGGCGACGGGTTGGTCCAGCAGTTCGGCGCCGTACCGGTGCAGGCCGCGGACGATATCGCGTTCGGAGACGATGCCGGTGATCCGGCTTCCGTCCGGCGAAACGACGGCGGCACCGATGTTCTGGTCGGCCAGTAGGGCGAGCAACGCGCGGATATCGGTTTCGGGCCGGACGGTCGCGACGGCGCTGCCCTTGGTGTGGAGAATTTCGGCGATACGCATGGTCACCATCCCTGAGCGCGGGATTTCAGAATCTCGCGGTGGTCTGCCGAATACCAGCACGAAACGGCATCGACAGGTCGCCGGGGTATCGGCTCGGACAACCACCGGCAGGTAGGACGACTATTCGTCGTCGAGACCCGCCGACAGGTACGCGGCGGCGGCCAGCCATTGCCGGCACTGTGGACCGTGGACATCGTGGACCCTCAGGATTGCGCGCGCCTGCCGGTAGGTGAGCACCGGTGGCTCCGCGTTGCAATCGGTGCCGGCCTCGGGCGCCGCGAGATGGCGTACGGGCTCGGCGTGGTGCCCCAGGGTGGGGGAGCCGGGGACGCTTCCGACGGCGTTCCGGTGGGGACTTCGGAATGGCTGGGTCATTCGGTTGCCCCTCACGTGCGATGGTGCGGGGGACGACGGGCCGGTCCGGAATCGACTGGGAAGGCTGGGTATCGCCCCTCTTCGGTGGACCGAGTCTAGGCCGCCGTAGCTTACAAATGCAAGTACATCTGCAAACAACAGACGAAAAATCATTTCGGTCCCCGATTCGCGACCGGCGCAGTGGCCGTGCGGTTCTCGCGGATCAGGAGCACCGCCGCGGCCCCGGCTACGGCTTGCGTGCGACACCACCGTACGCAGGGACCGGTGCGCTCTCGCCGGTGCCGGGATGTCCGGGCTTCCACTGGTTTATCGGGACGAATCCGGGGTCCACCATGTCCAAACCGTCGAAGGCGGAGCGGATCTCGGCCCGCGCCCGTGGTAGGTAGGGCTCGCCGGCGGTATCGGTGTATTCGCGGCAGAGCCGCATGTAGTCGCCATCGTCGTCCGTGCCGTCCCACAGGACCAGGTAGCTGTCCGCCGGGACCGCGCCGAGCACCGTGCGCACGATATGCCGCATCTCCTCGGTGCTGGTGGTGTGGCCGAGCACGCCCATGAACAGCACCGCCAGCGGCCGGGTGAAGTTCAGGATGTGGCGGGCGTCGGCGACGATCAGTTCGGGGTGGTGGTAATCGGTATCGAGGTAGGTGGTGACACCTTCGTCGGTGGTGCCGGTGAGCAGTGTGCGGGCGTGGGCCAGGACCATCGGGTCGTTGTCGACGTAGACGATCTTCGAATCCGGTGCCGTACGCTGCGCGACTTCATGGGTGTTCTGCATGGTGGGCAGGCCGGGGCCGATATCGAGGAATTGCCGAATTCCCCTGTCGGCGGCCAGGAATCGCACGGCACGAACGAGGAACTGCCGGGACGCGCTCGCCAGCGTGGTGATCCCGGGGTAGATGGCGATCCCGGCGTCGCCCGCGATCCTGTCGGCTTCGTAGTGGTCGTTGCCGCCCAGCCAGTAGTTCCAGATACGGGACGAATGCGGGATATCGGTTCGGATGGCGCGATGGCGATCATCGGACATGGCGGGCTCCTCGGCGGCGCGGGGTCGGAAGCAGCCGGAAACTGCGCCGCGGCCGACTCCCGAGGGCGGGTGGAACCGACGTTCACCTGCGAGAGTACAAGACTCGCCGGTCCCGGCCCGGCCGACGCGCGGGCCGGCCCGCGTGCGCGCTTCCCCGGCATCGCCGTCCCGCCTGCCGCTGTCGGTGAGGGCGGAATTGGGGTACGGGCAGCTGTGGACGCGCTTCGGCGAACTTCGTGCTATCGTCCTGATGTCGGTGCAGATGCAAGAACACCTGCGAGTGCATCTGTAAGGACCGGCGGTATGCGACAAGTGGTGTCAGCAACCATGAGCAAGGAGTGGGTCCTATGTCGGAAGTAACCAATCAGGTGATCGGAGCTTGGCGGAAGAGCACCTTCAGCAACCCGAGCGGGAACTGCGTCGAGTTCGCCGAAGCGGCCGGTAACCTGGTCGCCGTCCGTAATTCGCGATTCCCCGACGGTGGTGTGCTCTTCTATACCCGCCCGGAGATCGAAGCCTTCCTGCAGGGCGCGAAAGCCGGAGAGTTCGACGATCTGGCCGTCTGAGAGGTAGCATGGGCCGTCGGCGTGGTGCGCCGCGGATTGCACTGTGGCGCACCGTGGGTTAACCCGAAAGCGGAGACGACTCCATGATCGCAGAGCCCGGGAACAGTGGCGGCACGCAACCCGTCGAGGCGGACCGTGGCCCCACGGTTCTACGTATCGCTCTGGGCGGCCAATTACGAAAATTGCGCGAGAGCAAGAAGATCACCCGCGAGGCCGCGGGTGAGGCGATTCGCGGCTCGCATGCCAAGATCAGCCGGCTCGAGCTGGGCCGGACCTCTTTCAAAGAGCGGGATATCCGCGATCTGCTGACGCTCTACGGCGTGACCGATGCCGAGGAACGGGAGAGTTTCCTCGTTCTCGCACGCAAAGCCAACGAACCGGGATGGTGGCATCGCTACGGCGATCTGCTGCCGTCCTGGTTCGGTCAGTATCTGGGGCTGGAGCAGGCGGCGAGCAAAATTCGTACCTACGAATCGCATCTCGTTCCCGGGCTTTTGCAGACCCCGGATTACGCGCGGGCGGTGGTGACCCTCGGCTACGAGGATTCCGATACCGACCGCCGCGTGGCCTTCCGGCAGCGCCGGCAGGAGATTCTGCATCGCGACAATCCGCCGGTGATCTGGGCGGTGATCGACGAGGCCGCGCTGCATCGCCCGGTGGGCGGTGCCGAAGTGCATCGCGCGCAGATGGAACACCTGCTGCATCTGACCCGGTTACCGAATGTGACCATTCAGGTCGTCCCGTTCTCCGCGGGGGAGCACCCGGCGGCGGGAAGCTCGTTCACCATTCTCCGATTCGCCGAGTCCGATCTGCCGGATATCGTCTATCTGGAGCAGTTGACGAGTGCGCTGTATCTGGACCGGCGCGAAGACCTGGCGTTGTACCTGTCGGTGATGGACCGGTTGAGTGTCCAGGCCGCTACTCCGGAGAAATCGCGGGCGATCATCGCCGATTATACGAAAGGCCTGTAGCACAGGCGGTTTCGGCGGTCGCGAATATTTCGTGAACCGTCCCGGCGCCGAGCCGCCGAGACGGGAGGGGTTCGCGGGCCGTGGTGCCCTGCGGTATCGGCCGGTCAGGCCCTGATGAATGTCGACGCGACCCGCCAGAACGTATCCGGTTGCAGGGTGCGGAAATCCCAGTCGTCGGCGAGTGCGTGGACTGTGGTGACGATCTGATCGATATCGAAATCGTCACGTGTCGCTGCGCCGGTGGATTCGATTGCGTCGATGACGAACTCGACGGCGGATTCCCGGGAGGAATCGGTGCCGGAGCGGACGCCGAATGTATTCATATCAAAACCGTTCGCCGGTGTGCCGATCGGGGCGGGATCCATTCGGCCCGTGCTACTTCTACCGAATCGGTGCGGATCCGCTGAACTGTCCCGCAGCTGTGGCGGTAAACCACTGGCGAATGTTGTCGTCGGCTCACTCACGCGGCCTCCCCTTGTTTTCCCCTGTATAGCGGTGTGGGATGAGTCTAGGTCGGGAGTGCTTTCAAATGCAAGTACATCTGCACGATCGATTCTTTGTGTCCGAACGGTTTTCGGATGATCTTGTCAGTCCGCCAGGGCGGCGACGGCCCGTTCGACAGGGGTGGTTCCCGAGACGAGTTCCAGTGTGCGACCGGCCGTATGGCCGGCATCGAGCAGGGCGACGATCACCGCAGCGACATCCGCGCGGGGAATCTCTCCTCGTTCCAGTCGTGGCGGTGCGAGGGTGACCGTCCCGGTGCCGGGGGCATCGGTGAGCCGTCCCGGGCGCAACACGGTCCAGTCCAGGTCCCGGCTGCGCAGATCGTCCTCCGCTTGGGTTTTCGCGTCGATATAGGCGGCCCAGACCTCGTCGGTGCCCGGTGCCGGGGGCAGTCCGGTGCCCATCGCCGAGATCTGCAGGAAACGCCGGGTTCCCACACGTTCGGCGGCTTCGGCGAGCAGTACCGAACCGTCACGGTCCACGGTGTACTTGCGGGCTGCGCCACTGCCCGGACCGGCGCCGGCGGCGAAAACCACCGCATCCGCGCCCTGGACGGTGGCGGCCAGATCGGTCACCACTGCTCGTTCGAGATCCAGGACCACCGCTTCCGCGCCGGTGGCGTACACCTCGGGCGCGTGCGCGGAATTGCGGATCAGCGCGATCGCGCTGTGCCCGCGGCCGGTGAGTTGTTCGGCGAGCAGTAGTGCGATCTTGCCGTGTCCGCCGGCGATGACGATGCGCATACCGGGCTCCTCTCCTGTTCTCAGCGTTCGGGGCCGCCGGGGTTGCAGGCGGCATCGACGGTCGCGTCGTAACCCACCGGCGGCCGCCAGGGTTCCAGGTTCCAGCTGGGTTTCTCGGGTGCGATCAGCCGGGCCCATTGCCAGTGGCAGCGGAACTGATCCCACATCCCGGGTGTGTCCGCCGCGGGGTCGAAACCCCGGACCTCCTGCCAGGCACGCAGGTCGGCGCCCGGAAAGGTGGTGTCACGGCCGGCTCGGGTCGGATAAACCATGAGGCGTGGACCGTCGACAGTGGCCGTCCATTCCACCCGGTCGACCAACGGTGTCCCCGCATAGGGATCGACGACCGGGGTCGAGGTGTAGGTGCCGGTAGCTGCGGGAGACGTGCCGGTGGACCGGTTCGCGGCGGGGGTCGTCGTGGCGGCTGCCGCCGGCGGATGCGGATCGGAGTCCGTGCAGGCGGTGGTCAGGGCGGCGGCGAGGAGGCACGCACCGGCCACACGGGTGGCGAGGTGGGTCGGCATCGGCGCTCCTGCGGTCGGGTCCGGCGGTTCGTCGCGCCGGTTGTTCCGAGCTTAGAGGGCATTGCCGGAGTTGTGCGCAGGTCGGTGCGGACGCCGCGTCAGCGCCACAGGGTGTGGCACGGCAGCCGGCGCAGGCCGGGCCGGATCTTGCTGTCCACGGTGACCGTGAGGCCGGCATGGACCGCCGCGGAGGTGAACTCCCAGGCTTCGGTATTGGTTGCCGCGTACTCCAGGACGAGGGCGTTGCCGGGGACCGGCCCGTCGAAGTACACCGTGACCCGGCGGGTGAGGTTGTCGCGGGTGCTGTTGTCGCGTTCGGCCGTGGCCGAGGTCGTGGCGTCCACGTTGTCGCGCCTCCTTCCGGGCAGCGTCTGCATCGACGCCATTGTGTGTAACTCTAAGTCCGCACCATGGGTGAGAACATGTTCCGGAATTCGCTCTGGGCGATTCACAGCATGTGGTAGATCGGCTCGGGCTGGGTCACGAAGTTTCCCGGAGCGCGCGGATGTGGCTGCCGGCCGGCCCGCGGTGTGCACCGCGCGACACGGCTGTCGTCGAGGTGCGGCCGCTGAACTGGGCAGATACGCGAATGTCCTTCACCCGGCGAGTGTTTCGTTTGGTCTCCCGTACCGCTCCCATGCGAAACTCGAATAATGGGTGCTTCTGGGATGAGACCGGCGTTGGAGACGGCTGCCTCGACCGGATCGGGGTCCACGGCGCGAGCCGCCGCGGAGGGAGGCCCCACGGTACTGCGTATGGTGCTCGGGGGGCGGTTACGGCGGTTACGCGAAGCGAAGGGTTTGTCCAGGGAACAGGCCGGCGACCATATCCGTGGCTCGGATTCCAAGATCAGCCGGCTCGAGCTCGGGCGGACCAGTATTCGCGAACGCGACCTGGTGGACCTCCTCGAGCTCTACGGAGTCAGCGACGGCGAAGAACTCGCCGCCTTCCAGGAGCTGGCCCGGCAGGCCAATACATCGGGCTGGTGGCATCGGGACAACGACTGGCTCCCGAAATGGTTCGATATGTACCTCGGTCTCGAACAGGCCGCACAGGTGATCCGCTGTTACGAGCCCCGTGCGGTACCCGAACTGCTCCAAACCCCCGACTACGCCCGGGCATTGCTCACTCTCGCGCATCCCGCGGAATCGGCCGAGGCCATCGAACGCCGCGTGGCCCTGCGGATCCGTCGCCAGCACATCCTGAACCGGGCGCACCCCCCGCATCTCTGGCTGATCGTCGAGGAGGCGGCGCTGACCCGCCGGATCGGCGGATCGCAGATCTGGTCGGCCCAGATCGATCAGCTGCTGGCGGCGGCGCGCCAGCCGCATGTGACGGTGCAGGTGCTGGCCGATCATGTCGGCGGGCCCGCACTGGCCGACGGCGCCTTCACCTATCTGCGGTTCGCGGAGGCCGATCTGCCCGATATCGTCTATCTGCAGCAGCTGACCGGCGCCCTGTACCTGGACAAGCAGGCGGACCTGGACGCCTACCGGTCTGTCGCCAACCTCCTGTCGGTGCATGCGGCACCACCTGAGCACACCCCGGGCCTGCTGGCGGCACTTCGGCGGCGGGAGCCTCGGACCCTGGACCAGCCGCAGCGGCGCGAGCCGGGACGCGGCGGCCACTGATTGCGGTTCGCCCGCCGCAGGGCTCCGTTGGGTATCTCGTTATCCGGTTGTGACCGAACCCAATCCGTCCGGGGTCCGCTGATGAAGTCTCCGGACTAGTGGTTGAAGGGTCCAACTGGCCCGAACTCGAGGTTACTGTCCAGTAGTTATGGTGGGCAGTAAGGCAGCCGGCTCCGGAAGCGCAGATCTGGAAGCCGAACTCGTCGCGTATTTCCGGGACTCGGACCCGGACTCCCACGCGGCCGATATGGTCACCACCGTCCGGCACTGCCTGGCGGCCGCCGCGCAGGATCTCGGTCCCCGGCCGGCCGCGGCGCCGGCGGCGATCATCGCCGCGGCGGCCCGGTGGGCGCGCGAGGGTGTGGCGCTGGAAACGGTACTCACGGCCTGCCACGACAGCGCCCGCGGCGGTTTCGAATTCCTCGCCACACGGGTGGCCGCCGCGGCGGCGCAGGCGGAGGCGATGGCCGATGCCGCACGGCTGCTGGTGCGCGTCGTCGAGGTGGTGACCACCGCGGCGGCCACCGCCTACCTCGACGAACACCGGATCGTCGCCCGCGAACATCAAACCGCGGCGCAGACGATGGTGGCGGCGCTGCTGAGCGGGCACGGAGTGAGCGCGCTGGCCAGACGGTCGGGGCTGCGAATCGCGGCCGCCTACCAAGTGGTGGCACTGGCGATCCCGCCCAACGCCGAAGAACGCGGCGCGGGCCCGGACGCGCTCTCGGCGGCCCGCCGCAAACTCCGGCGCGTGCAGGCCGCACTCGGGCCCGCACTCGGGTCCCGGTCGCTCTCGCTGCTGAACGCCGACGGCGGCACGGTGCTGATCCCGCTCGAATCGGCGCACGGCACCGGTCCCGTGCGTGCGGCGGCCGGGCTGATGAGCGCCGAAGTTCTGCAGATGGTGGCCGAGGCCGCGGAGGTCGCACCGATCGCGACTGTCGCCGCCGGCCCCACGGAGCAGATACCGGAACTGGCCGGACGCACCCATGACGTGCTGGATCGCCTGCGTGACAGCGGCCGGCCGCCCGGTCTGTACCGCATCGACGAGGGCTCGGCGCTGGAGCCCGACGCCGTCGTGGTCGACGCGATACGCCTGCGCCGGCTGCCGCGGGCGACCGCCCGGCCACTCGCCCGGCGGGGCAAACCGGGGGCGGCGTGACCGGCGGATACGAGTGGCAACGGGTATGGCGAGGTGTGAGATGAGATCCCGGTTGACGGTTCTGGCCGCACTGGCAGTGATGGGTGTCGCTGTCACCGCTTCTCCCGCGGGTGGTGTTCCACCCGCAGCGCCGCCCGGGCCGGCGACCGGCGAAACCCAGCAGTCCGCTCCCCAACTGCTACGGGTCGAGGTGCTGAGCGATCGGCGGATCCGTTTGCACATCCGCTCGGTGGCGATGGGCCGCGAAATCGCGGTGGACACACTGATCGGCACCGGCCCGGCGCCGCGGCCGACGCTCTATCTGCTGGACGGGGTGGACGGTGGTCCCACTTCGGGCTGGCTGACAAAGGGCGGGGCCGCGGAATTCTTCGCGGACAAACCGGTCGATGTCGTGCTCACCACCGGGGGAACGGCCAGTATGTACGCCGACTGGGTCCGGGTCGATGCCGCGCTCGGCCTCAACCGGTGGGAAACCTTTCTCACCGAGGAGCTTCCGCCGATCGTGGAGAAATATCTGGAGTCGACCGGCGTGCGCGCGATCGCCGGGGTCTCGATGGGGGCGCAGGCGGCGATGATGCTGACCCAGCGGCATCCGGGTTTCTATCGCGGAGTGGCCGGGATGAGCGGCTGTTATTCCACCGCCGACCAGCTCGGCCGGGCGGTCACGGTGATGACGGTGGCCTCGCGCGGCGGCAATCCGGAAAACCTGTTCGGCCCGCCGGCGTCACCGGAATGGCTCGCGCACGACAGTCTGCTCGGCGCGGAGAAGTTGCGCGGCACCGAAATCTACCTCTCGGTCGCCAACGGAGCGCCCAGCGGCGCCGCGTTGATGTCGATCGGCGACAGTCCCGAGATCCTGGCGGTGCTGATGGGCGGCGGCTCACTCCTGGAACAAGGCGCGAAGTTGTGTACCGAACGGCTGGCCACCAGGCTGCACGAATTGGAAATTCCGGCGGAAGTCGATTTCCTGCCCGAGGGAATGCATTCCTGGCCCGATTTCGAGGTCCAATTACACCGCAGCTGGCCGACTCTCGCCCGGGCACTGGAAATAACCAGCCGGCCCTGAACGTTCGGCGAACAATTCCCGCGCGCCGACGCGGCGGCCCGGAAAACGGCAGTCGCGCGTATTCCCCGCGGCCGCTGCCCGTTACGGCCCGAACACGGCTACGAAATCCGGGATCTGCCGCGGCGTGAGTGTCGACGTCACCGGAATTCCGGCGGCGGTGAAACTCTCCACCGCCCGGCCGATATGGTTCTCCGAGGTCACCACGACGGCGTCGCGGGCACCGAGCGCGTGGATGAGCGGTGCGCTGCGTTCGGCGTTCTGCACAGTGGTGGTGGCGCCGGGCTCCTGATGGATCCGATGGGCCGGGAGCCCGTTGCGGATCAGCCAATCCGCCATCGCGGCCGATTCGGTGACCCCGTTGCGCGGATTGCCGCCGGTGACGATCACCGGCGATTGCGGCGCGAGCAGTGCCTGCAGATATCCGGCGCGGAGCCGATCGACCAGCTCGGGACGCATGGAGCCGTCCGGAAGCAGACCGTAGCCGAGGATCACGATCGCGGTGCCGGGCCCGTGTACCCGGGTCAGCGGGCCACCCAGCAGATCTATGAGACCGGCCGATACCTGGCCGGGGAGCGGCGGTGCGGCAGCGGCGGTTCCGCACAGGCCGGCGGTGACCGCGGCGGCGGTGAGCGCGGTGGTGAGTCCCGTGCGTAGCGGCCGGCGACGGCGGCGGCGGTGACGTCCGGAGGTACGCAGGCGGCCGGTACGGGAGTCGGGCATCGGGTTCTCCGCGGGGACGGGGCCGGGGTCGGCCGGTTTCGAATACGGCTCCTACATATTCCGACGAAAAGTCGTGATCGATTCGTGATCAGCTGTACTGCTGGATAATCCACGGAAACCGGCGCAATTCGTTGGTGCGCGCAACCGGCGGTAAACAGGGTGAGATGGAAACCTGACCGATCCTATATCGGAACCTGCTGTGACCCGTGCCAACGACCATTCGGCGTGTTGGTGATTACTCTGATTTCCGTCACCGAACTGTTGTCGATCCGTTGTCGTGCCGTATGGTCAGCGAAAGTCATCGACGGTGAATTAATATTCGCGGCAAGGGAATCCAGCGATGTTTATCCGGAAAGGGGGCCCAGTGATTCGACCGGTCTCCGGCCGGACTGCTGACGTGGCCCGGTGCGCGGGTCCGTGCGCGGCGCCGAACCGGCCGCAACCGGCCCCGCCGGCGGTCTCGGGGAAGGGCCGCTCGTAGACGGGTGCGCACCGGACGGGCAGCCCGACTCCACTGCTCCACACGGTGCGCACACGGCCGCTGATCCGGTGTCGGTCGGCGGGATCGATCCCGCCGACCTGCGTCGGGTTCGACGGCAGTACGCCCACCGGCGGCGTTACCGCACATCGGCCGCCGGTGGGCGCCCGGGGGTCCGGGCAGGGCCACCCGACGCGACCGCCGGCCCCGAACCGCGTCCGGGCCGGCGGTCGCGACCCGCTAGGCGCGGGTCAGGAATTCGGCGGCCTGGGCGCCGATGAACACGCTGGGTGCGTGGGTGTGGCCGCGAACCAGGACGGGCATGATCGAGGCGTCGGCCACCCGTAGCCCGCGCACGCCGCGCACCCGCAGCTGCGAATCCACCACGCTCGATTCGTCCGATCCCATCCGGCATGTCCCGGCGGGGTGATAGAGGGTGTGCGCATACTGCTCGAGCGATTCGGTCCGGGTCTCCTCCGCCATGCCGTCGGCGGCGTTCGGCGGATAGCACAGCGGCCCGAGCACATCCTTCATGGCCGCGGTGTTCGCGATTTCGGCGCAGTAGCGCAATCCGGCCATCAGCGCGGCGCGGTCGGCCCCCTCGGGGTCGGAGAGGTACTTCGGGTCGATCACGGGTTTGGCGTGAGGGTCCTTCGAGGCCAGGGTGATCGTTCCGCGACTGTGCGGGCGCAGCAGCACCGTCGCGAGGATGACGCCGTGCTCGGTCGGGTCGATGAGGCCCTCGTGATAGAAGGGCGCGGGCGCGTAGACGAGTTCGAGGTCGGGGTAGTCGAGGCCGGGGTCGCTGCGCACGAAACCGTAGGCCTCGCCGACATTCGAGGTGAGCATGCCGCGATGGCGGAGCAGATAGTTGACCAGCTGAGCCGGTTTCTCGGCGCCGAACAGCGAATCGGCGGTCACCGAATAGCCGAGGCCCGCGACAAGGTGGTCCTGCAGATTGGCCCCGACCTCGGGAAGATGGTGGCGGACCTCGATCCCGTGCCGTTCGAGTTCGGCGCGATCGCCGATTCCGGAGAGCATGAGCAACTGCGGGCTGTTGATCGCCCCACCGCACAGGATGACCTCCGCGGTGGCGGTGGCCCGCTGGACGCTACCGCCGCGGGAGAACTCGACGCCCACCGCGCGATCGCCGTCGAACAGCACCCTGGTGGCGGTGGCCTCGGCCAGTACGCGGAGATTCCGCCGTTTCATCGCGGGCCGCAGATAGCCGTCCGCGGTGCTCCAGCGCCGCCCGCGGTACTGGGTGACCATCGTCTGGGTGAAGCCCTGCGGTTCGGGGAGATTCGCCGTCTCCACCGGGAAACCGCGTTCGGCGACCGCCCGCAAGTAGGCCGCTGTGGACGGCCGCGGGCTGCGCTGATGGGAGATGTGCAGCGGTCCGCCGGTGCCGTGGTCGTCGCCGGCGGGACCTTCGACGTCCTCGATGGTGCGGAACTGTGCGACCGCCTTGTCGAATCCCCAGTCCGGCCCGGCCGCCGCGGCCCAGTCCTCGTAGTCGGCGCGGAAGCCGCGCACCCACATCTGGGCGTTGAGCGAGGAGGAGCCACCGAATGTCTTCCCGCGGGGCCAGTAGATCTGCCGGTTGCCGAGCTGGGGCTGCGGTTCGGTGAGGTAGTCCCAGTCGTACGGGCTGCGGAACAGTTTCGAGAAGCCGGCCGGGATCCGGATGAATTTGTCCTTGTCGGCCGGGCCGGCCTCCAGCAGGATCACCGAACGTCCCGAATCCGCGCTGAGCCGGTCCGCGAGCACCGCGCCCGCCGAGCCCGACCCTACGATCACATAGTCCGCACTGACTTCTGTCACCTTCGCACCTTTCCACATCGTGTAGCGCAAAGATACGAGAGCCGGCCGAGGTATGGGGCGTGTTCGCCGCCGGTGTCCCGGACAGCGGCGGCGGGGATCGCCGTGCGGTTGTGCACAGCGGGATCGTCATTCGCGCTGCCGGCAGTCCGCGGGCGGGGTATAACCGGCCCATGAGTTACCCGGTGGATTTCGGGCTGTTACAGGCCGGTGCGATCGCCGTGATCATCGCCGGTGTGGCACTGGTGATCTCGGCCCTGGTGGTACTACGCCGGAAGGGGCCGCGGGCAACGATCCTGCGCGGCGGCAGTGGGCTCGTGCTGCTGCTCGTCGCGGCGCTGGTGCTGTGGATGGCAACCCTGGTTCAGACCTATCTGGGGTTGACGGGGGAGGTGCGGGCCGCTCATATCGTGGTGTCACCGGTTTCCGGGGCGGAGCATCAGCTCGAGGTCGATTTGATCCTGTTCGATGCCGACGGCGGTACCGCCGAGCGCAGTACGCACCGGGTGGAGGGCGACCTGTGGGTGCTGCAGGCGCAGATCGTCGAGCTGGAACCCTGGGTCAACGCGCTCGGTTTCCATTCGGGCTACAAGGTGTCGCGGCTGTACGGGCAGCGTCTCGACGGTGTCGCGACCCGGCAGGATCACATCTTCCTCAACGGCGGTGACCGCGACTTCTTCCGGGACATGGCCGAGAACCGCTGGTTCACCTCACCGTTCGTCCGCTCCGCGTACGGTAACGCGGTGATCGCCACCCCGGGGGAGTACGACGTCTACATCTCCCGGGACGCCATCAAGACACGTCAGGTGGAGTGACCGGCGTCGATCGCCGACCGGCACAGCACATTCAGTTCCGCCACCACGGTATCGAGCGCGGCGGGGTCGCGTTCGGTCCGCGCCACGATGAGGGCTCCCTCCAGGGCGCTGACGATCAGCAGGGCGACCGATCGCGCGCGCGCCGGTGCGGCCCCGTCCCGGACGAGCTTGTCCGCGATGAGCTCCCGCCAGGAGTCGAAGGTGGCGCCCGCCGCGGCCACGGCGTCCGGCTCGTTGCCCAGCGCCGCCGCCGCGATCGGGCAGCCGACCGCATACTCGCCGCGGTCGAGTCCGCGCGCGAGTATTTCGGCGAGTGAGCGCAGCGCCGCCGCGGTTTCCGGGGTCTCCAGCACCCGGGCGAGCTCGCCGGTGACCCGGGTACCGGCCACGCGCGTGGCCTCGGTGATCAGTTGTGACCGCCCGCCGGGGAAGTGGTGATACACCGACCCGCGAGGTGCGCCACTGGCATCGAGGACATCGGCGAACGAGACCGCCGCGACCCCGCGGCGGCGGATGAGTGAGATTGCACTGCGGATCATGGCCGCCCGCGGCCCGTCCGGATCCTTATGTCGTGGCATCGCACCGCTCCCTGGTTGCCTCCCATTCCTATGTATGTTGTCATACTTATATTCGTTGCACCACCGACCAGCCGCACGTTTCCGAGGAGGACCCCGTGACCGGGATCGACGCGCCACCCCATCCGTTCGATACGGCCATCGCCACCGAGTACGCGGGCGCGCATCGGGCCACCGGCCACACCTGCCCCGACTACGCGAATATGGTCGGCCCGTTCGGCGGTGTCACCGCAGCGGCACTCCTGCGCGCGGTGGAGGCACACCCCGACCGGATGGGCGATCCGCTCGCGCTGACCGTCAACTACGCCGGCCCGATCGCCGACGGACCCTTCGAGATCACCGCTCGCCCCGTGCGCACCAACCGCACGAACCAGCATTGGCAACTCGAGCTGGCCCAGGACGGTGCGGTCACCACAACCGCGACGGCCGTCTTCGGGATCCGGCGCGATACCTGGTCCGATCTGGAACTCACCAAACCTCTGGTTCCGGGACCGGAGCACGCTGTCCCGCAGGAGTTCCCGGAGTTCATCGCCTGGGGCCGGAACTACGACCTGCGGTTCGTCACCGGGGCCGTGCCGGACGTGGAGCCCGCGGACGGAAAGCCCGCCAGCCCGGATTCGGTGAGTACCCTCTGGCTGCGCGACCGCCCGGCCCGCCCGGTCGACTTCGCCTCGCTGACCGCCATGTCGGATGCCTTCTACCCGCGCGTGTTCCTGCGTCGCGGGCAGTACCTGCCGGCCGGGACGATCTCACTCACCGTCTACTACCACGCCACCGCCGCCGAACTGGCCGCCCAGGGCACCGAGTACCTGCTGGGCAGCGCCCGTGCGAACCGCTTCGCGCACGGCCATTTCGACCAGAACGCCCAGCTGTGGGGTCACGACGGCACCCTGCTGGCGACCAGCCACCAGCTCGTCTACTTCAAGGGCTGATCCGCCGCCCGGCTCAGCCCGCGGCGGGATCGGTGACCGCCACGATCGGCAGCCGTAGCGCGCCGGGCGCGGACTCCGGTACCACCGGGGACTTCGGCGCCACAGGTGCGAGCCGGCGATACGGCGCGCCCTGCGGCGGCCGGGTATCGCGTTCACCCTTGTTCGGCCAGAATGCCGCCGCCCGCTCGGCCTGCGCGGTGATGGTCAGCGACGGATTCACGCCCAGGTTCGCCGATACCGCCGCCCCGTCGACCACGCTCAGCGTCGGATACCCGAAAACGCGGTGGTAGGCATCGATCACGCCGGTCTCCGGATCGGCACCGATCGCGGCGCCGCCCAGGAAATGCGCGGTGAGCGGGATATTGAACACCTCGCCCCAGGTTCCGCCGGCCGTACCGCCGATATGTTCGGCGACCCGCCGGGTCGCCTCGTTGCCCGCGGGAATCCAGGTCGGGTTCGGCTCCCCGTGTCCTTGGCGGCTGGTCAGTTTCCGGCCGAACAGGCCGCGCTTGGTGTAGGTGGTGATGGAGTTGTCCAGATGCTGCATCACCAGCGAGATGATGGTGCGCTCGCTCCAGTTGCGGACGCTGAGGAAACTGATCAGCAGCAGCGGATGACGTAGCGCGGTTCCGAGGAACCGCAGCCAGCGCGGAACCCGGCCGCCGCCGTCCACCATCAGGGTCTGCAGCAACCCCATCGCGTTCGAACCCTTCCCGTAGCGCACGGGCTCGATATGGGTATCGGGGGTCGGATGGATGGAGGAGGTGATGGCGACACCGCGGGTGAAATCCTGCCCGGGCGCGAGTTTCCTGGTGGCCGCACCGACGATCGATTCGGAATTGGTGCGGGTCAGCAGCCCGAGCCGGTCGGACAGCTCGGGCAGCACCCCGCGGTCCCGCATGGCGTGCAGCAGGCGCTGGGTACCGAGGGTGCCGGCGGCGACCACGACCTGGCGGGCGGTGTAGGTGGTGCGCTGTTTGCGGATCCAGGCCCCGGTGCGTTCCGCGGCCACGACCCAGCTCCCGTCGGACTGTGGCCGCAGTTCGGTGACCGTGGTCATCGGGACGACCTGCGCCCCGGCCTGTTCGGCGAGGTACAGGTAGTTCTTGACCAGCGTGTTCTTCGCGCCGAACTTACAGCCGACCATACAGTCGCCGCATTCGACGCACCCGGTGCGCGCCGGACCCACGCCGCCGAAATAGGGGTCGTCGACGGTTTTCCCGGGTTCGCCGAAGAACACCCCCACCGGTGTCTGGACGAAGGTATCGCCGACGCCCATATCCTCGGCGACTTTCCGGAACACCTCGTCGGCCGGGGTGATGTGCGGGTTCTGCACCACACCCAGCATCCGCTTGGCCTGTTCGTAGTAGGGGGTGAGTTCGGTGCGCCAGTCGGTGATATCGCGCCACTGCGCGTCCTGGAAGAAGGGCTCCGGCGGGACGTAGAGGGTGTTGGCGTAGTTGAGTGAACCGCCGCCGACGCCCGCGCCGCCGAGGATCAGCACATTGCGCAATGGGTGGATGCGCTGGATGCCGTAGCAGCCCAGTTTCGGCGCCCACAGGAATTTCCGCAGATTCCAGCTGGTCTCGGGGAGTTCGTCGTCGGCGTAGCGGCGGCCCGCCTCCAGCACGCCGACGGTGTAACCCTTCTCCACGAGTCGCAGGGCGGTGACGCTGCCACCGAACCCGGAGCCCACGACGAGTACATCGAAATCCGTGGCCGCCTCGGACATGGGACTACTCCTTGGATCGGAAAGGTCAGCAGTGACTGGCGGTAACATTAACACAGGCGGGCGGGAGCGGTGATCTCTTTTGTTGACACTGCTCTCGATAATGATCAGGCTGGTCCGGTGACCACTCCTCGTGCCCGCGCCCGCGCCCAGACGATGGCCGATATCCTGCGTATCGCGCGCGAACATCTTGCCACCGATGGTGCCGCCGCCCTCTCGTTACGCGCGGTGGCCCGTGATCTCGGGGTGGTTTCCTCCGCGGTGTACCGCTACGTCCGCAGTCGTGACGAATTGCTGACCCTGCTGGTGATCGACGGTTACGACGCGCTCGGCGACGCCGTCGACGCCGCCCTGGAGCAGGCCCCGGACGATCCGCGTGAGCGGTTGCGGATCACCGCGCGGACGGTCCGCGCCTGGGCCGTGGCCGAACCCGCCTGGTACGGCCTGCTGTTCGGCACCCCGGTCCCCGGATACGCGGCCCCCGCCGACCGCACCGTTACTCCGGGTACCAGGGTGATCCTCACCCTGGTACGAATCATTGCCCAGGCCCACGAGCGGCATCTCCTGACCCGCCCCGCCGTCGACCCGCCGGTGCCGGACGCGCTGGCCCGGGATTTCCGCCGGATCCGGGACGAGTTCGGCGTGGAACTGCCCGATTGGGCGCTGGCCCGGGCGCTCACCGTCTGGTGCGGCCTGTTCGGTGCCGTGAGTTTCGACGTCTTCGATATGTACGGCGCCGATACGTTCACCGACCGGGCACAGGTGTTCGAGGCGCACCTCGCGGCGCTGGAATCCCTGCTCGTGGGATGAGCGCCTATGTGCTCTCGGCGCCCCCGGCGTCCTTCTCTACGACCAGCGGCTCCCCGCCGCGCTCCGCCCCGCGGGCCGACCGGGCGACTGTCACGTCGATCTGCTCGCTGATATAGCGGACCACCACCGCCACGACGGCCACCACCGGAACAGCCAGGAACGCCCCGGTGATCCCGTACAGCGTGCCGCCGCCGGTCACCGCGAGCAGCACCACCACGGCGTGCAGTTTCATGGTGCGGCTCTGCAGCACCGGTTGCAGCACATTGCCCTCGAGCTGCTGGACCGCGACGATGATCGCCAGCACGATCAGCGCCGTGGTGAACCCGTTGCCGACCAATGCGACGAGAACGGCGAGCGCCCCGGCCACGAAGGCGCCGACCATCGGGATGAAACCACCGACGAATGTCAGCGCCGTCAGCACGCCCCACAGCGGAACCCCGAGGATCACCAGCCCGAGGCCGATGAAGAAGGCATCGATGAAGCTGACCAGCGCCTGCGTGCGGATGAATCCGCCGAGGACCTGCCACACCCGCACCAGCACTTCCTCGAAATGCCGGCCGCTGCGCCCCCCGAGGAACTTGTGCAGCCACGGCAGGAATCTGGGCCCGTCCTTGATGAAGAAGAACGAGAGCACCAGCACCAGGAACAAGGTCACCAGCACCGATGTGGCCGTGCTGACCCCGGTGAACACCCCGGACGCGATCTGCTCGGCACTGGACTGGACTCGCGACACCACCGCGTCCACCGCCGAATCCAGCTGTTCGTCGCGCATGTTCAGCGGCGGCCCCTGCAGCCAATCGCGCACGGTGTTGATGCCGGTGGTGGCCTTGTCGGACAGTTCGGGCACCTGATCCACCACCGACGGCACGATCAGCGCGATCCCGCCCGCCAGCACCCCGATGAAACCGATCAGAGTGAGCGATGCGGCGGCCGCCGGTGGCAGCCCGATACGCACCAGCAGCCCGGTCGGCGGCCACAGTACGGTGGCGACCACGATCGCCAGCAGTACCGGCAGCAGCACCACCCACAGTTTCGCCGCGAGGAACCCCAGTACCCAGGCGCCGGCCGCGATGGCCACCACGCACAGCGCCCATTTCGCCAGCCACAGCACCCCGGAGCCGATCACGTCCCCACGGTCCAGAGAGCTGGTGGTGGACGTGCCGGCGCTGTCGTCGCGGATTTCCTTCTCCCCGTTCACCCGGCCAGTCTCGCACGACCCACCGACCGCGGCAGTGCACCGGTTCGGCGGCGCGCTCACGGCCGGGTCAGCGCGGCAGGGTCACCTGATCGGTGCAACTGGACAGTCCGTCCACGACGGAACAGACGGCGGGCGCCCGGGTCGGCCGGTAATCGCCCGGTACGCCACCGCGTCCGGTGATCGCGGTGTAGGCGGCGACAGCGTCGGTGGGGCGCCGGGTGAGAGCCGGATCGTTCAGGACATCGACCGTGTAGAGCCCGAACCGCGGGGTGTAGGAACCCCATTCGTAGTTGTCTGTGAGGCTCCAGTAGTTGTAGCCCATCACGTTCATCCCGTCGGCGGCCGCGCGCTGCAGCCAGTAGACGGTGTCGCGGAGCAGATCGGCGCGGGCGTAGCCGTCGGCGCGGGGCCGGCCGTTCTCGGTCGGCATACCGTTCTCGACAATGTAGAGCGGTTTACCCGGGAAGCGCCGCGCATAGTGGTCCAGTGCGTAGTAAATCCCCTCCGGCTGCAGCGACAGTGTCCACAATTTGCCGGGGTCGGGAAACTGGGTGAGCACGCTGTGCGGGGAGAACCCGTAGTAGTAGTCGATCCCGATGTAGTCGAGCCGTGCGCCGATCCGGTCGACGAACCCACCGTTGATCGCGGCCTCGGCGGCCGGGATGTAGGCGACGTTGCTGCTCACCATCGCACCGGGTTGCACACGGTGGATGTGGTCGTAGACGGCATCGTGCGCGAGGGCCAGCCGCTCCTGCATCGCCGGGATATCGGTGACCCCGAGCCCGCCGTGGCGTACCTCGTTCATGAGGTAGGCCGCGGGTTCGTTGAACGTGATCCACAAGGGGTCGGCGTCGGCGTACCGGTCGACGACGGCGCGGGCGTTCGCGAGCCAATCGTCGACCATGCCGGCGCGGCGCCAGCCGCCCCGTTCGGCCTGCCACCCCGGGTACACCCAGTGGTCGAGGGTCAGCATCGGCCGCATCCCGGCCGCGCGGATGCTCCCGATCACGTCGTCGTAGAACCGGAACGCGTCCTCGTCCCATCCGCCCGGGCGTGGCTGCACCCGGGCCCATTCGATCCCGATGCGGTACACCCGCACGCCCAGCTGCGCGGCGAGTGCGATATCGGCGCGATAGCGCGAGTGGAAGTCGACGGAGTCGAGGTAGGGGTCCTCGGTTTTCCCGGCGGCGATATACCGTGTCCAGTTGCTGTCCGGTGCCCGTCCCTCGGATTGAAACCCGGAAGAGGCGACTCCCCAGAGGAATTCGCGCCCCAGCGGCGCGACCTCCAGTGGGGGAGCGGGCCGGGCGGCGGCCGTGGCCGAGCCCAGCGCGAGCGCCCCGGCGGTCAGCGCGCCGGTGGCAAGAAATCGGCGACGATTCCACGAAGCCATCGAGTCGGCCTCCTGTTCTGCACGGCCGTGGCCGGCTCGGTGCGGTACTGGTCCCGACGCACCAGCCTAACGGGACACGGCCGGTCGCAACCCCTTTCACCACACGGCCGGGCAGAAAATAACGCTGATACGTTGATATGCGCATCAAACCATGTGTGCACTGCATAGGCATCACCAGCAAAATCGCGCAGAGAGGAACAGGGCCGACGGTCGTCTCCCACGTGGCATGGAAGGGGGTGATCCGTGCCCGAACCCTGCCACGGGTCCTTCGCAAAAATGCCGTTGGCCGGTGTGTGCCTGCCCTGCTATCTTTCGGGGGCCGTGCAAGAGGACGAGGAGGTGATACCCGTGAACGCAGTATCGACATGGGTGCTCCTCGCTGGGGTCACGGTCGGGCGATAGGTCGTCCGGGAGCGCCGTTCATGAGCTCCCGAAAGGCACGACCATGCTCTTCACTTCCGAACGGCGCCTCGACGACGGCGTCCTCGAACGTGAGTTCACCCTCGATGAGATCCCGGGCGTCCTGTGGACGCCCGGATCCGTATCCACCCCGGCGCCGTTGATCCTGATGGGCCACCCCGGCGGACTGGACATGATGTATCCACGGCTGGCGGCCCGGGCCCGGCACGCCGTGGGGGAGGGTTTCGCCGCGGCCACCATCGAGCTCCCCGGTAGCGGTGTGCGTCCCCGTTTCGCTGCCACCGAGCAGGCACGCGCCGACCTGCGCCGCGCGCTGGAGGCAGGCAAGCCGGTCGACGACGAGATCATCGACCGGCTCGTCCTTCCGCTGGTCGAATCAGCGGTTCCGGAATGGCAGGCCGCCCTGGACGCCCTCCTGGCGCTGCCGGTGATCGGTGGGCCGGTCGGGTTCTCGGGCGGGGTGATCTCGATCGGCATCCGGCTGGCGGTGGCGGATTCGCGGATCTCGGCCGCCCTCTTGTTCGCCGGGAGTTTCGTACCCCGCAGCATGTTGGACGAGGCCCGGCGGGTCACCATTCCGTTGCAGGTCCTGCTGCAGTGGGACGACGAATGGAACGACCGGCACATGGCCCTGGATCTGTTCGACGCCTTCGGCTCCCCCGAGAAGACGCTGCACGCCAATATGGGCGGGCACACCGGCGTCCCGGAATTCGAAGGGGACGCCGGAAACCGTTTCTTCGCCCGGCATCTGAAGTAAGGCGGGTTCCGAGGCATGGTTCGGCCGCGCGCCTGTACAGGTCGGAGAAAATCGATCCAGCGTTGCAGGCGCCGGCCGGGCATACATAGCGAAGTACGCGCGGATTTCGGGGTGTCGGTAAGAAACGTGTCACCAGGTACATGAAGCCTGCGTGAATCGGGGGTCGTGGACCTGTTGTTCTGGTCACACGTACTCCCTTATGGGGAGGTCGAACCGAACATGAACAGTCGTCTCACCCGCGCCGGTTCCTGAAGGTGGAAGCCGTTGAGTTGGCTGGAGGTCACGTCCCCTTGAACTCTCCCAAGTGCTCGACCAGTTCGGGGACGGTCGCAAGCACCTGTGGATCGACACTTGCGCGGATCAGATCGGCTTCCTTCTCACCCCGTTGTCCCTCGAGAATGACGACAACGAAATCAGCCGGCAGCGAGTCGTGGATACCGCCTCGGCGAGCGGTCGTGGTCATCGCCCTACAGACCCTGGCCATGGCGTGGTCGTGTGCCGCCTCCAGCGCGTCCATCGTTGCATCCTGGGCGGCATCAGTGCCGGCCGTGAGGAACTCCTCACTGAGGCGTTGGTACCACGGCCGCATCGGGTCGCTCGCGGCATCCAGAACGTCCCATCGCCACTCCGGAGGGGCGAACCGCGTCGAATATCCGTTGTTCTGGTGCACCGCCGCCTCCGTGTTGGCCGCAAGAGCCGGCGGGAGGATCTGGATGTCATCGCTGTAGAAGAGGTGAAAGGCTGCCGCGTACAACCGCTCGCCCGGATGCACTGCGGCGAGGTCGGCCAGGCTGTGGCATCCGCTGTCGTACCAAGCTGTCTCGAAGGCATTCCAATCCACCGGCACACGCTACCGCGCCCTGCGAGGGCATGGCCAAGGGCCGCGCAAAGGGCCGCCTCGAGGGGCAAAGCCGAATTCACCTTCGGCAGCACGGAAAACGATCCACCGCCGATATCACGACCTCGCCCAGGAATACAGCGTCGGCCGCTCCACCGTCCACCGCATATCAGCGGAGCCGAACCCGTGCGTAGCGCTCATGTACCTGGCGACACGTTTCTTACGGTCACCCGATTTTCCGAGGAAATATCCGTTGTGCGACGCGGCATTTTATGGCTCTCGCGGCATGGGATTAGCGTCGGATTCATGGAATGGAATCTACGGTCGGCCGAAGAGCTTGCGGCTGCGTTGCGGGTCGGTGCGGTGACTTCGGAGGAACTGACCGAGGAAGCGATCGCCTGTATCGAGCGCGACGACACAGTGGTCAACGCGGTCTGTGTGCCGGATTTCGATAACGCGCGGGCCGCCGCCCGGAATGCCGACCGGGTGCGCGCTCGCGGCGAGGACCGGCCGCTGCTCGGCATTCCGGTGACGGTCAAGGAGTCCTACGATATGGCCGGTCTGCCCACGACGTGGGGCATGCCGCAGTACGAGAATCATGTGCCGGCCGAGGACGCGGTGCAGGTGTCGCGGCTCAAGGCCGCCGGTGCGGTGTTGCTCGGTAAGACCAATGTGCCGGTGATGCTGCGAGATATCCAGACCTTCAACGAGATCTACGGCACCACCAGCAATCCGTGGGATCACCAACGCACATCGGGAGGGTCGTCCGGGGGTTCGGCGGCGGCTCTGGCGTCGGGTTTCGGCGCGCTGTCCATCGGTTCCGATCTCGCCGGTTCGCTGCGCACCCCTGCGCATTTCTGCGGTATCTACGCGCACAAACCGACACTCGGGCTGGTGGCGTCCCGCGGTATGGTCGCGCCGCCCGCACCGGCCTTGCCGGTCGATCTCGACCTCGCCGTAGCCGGGCCGATGGCGCGCACCGCCCGCGACCTCACGCTGCTGCTGGACGTGATGGCCGGACCAGACCCGCTGACCCACGGGGTCGCCTACGATCTCGCACTATCACCCGCCCGCCACGAGCGGCTGCCGGACTTCCGTGTCCTGGTCATGGAGGATCATCCGCTCATTCCTACCGGGTCGGCGGTGCGGGCGGGCGTGCACCGCGTCGCCGAAGCACTCGCCGACGCGGGCGCCCGCGTCGAACGGCACAGTCCCCTGCTACCCGATCCGACCGAAGCGGCGACGCTCTACATGCTGTTGATGCTGTCGAACGCCGCCGCGGGTCTGCCGGCCGAGCAGTACGAACAACTGCGGACGCGGGCCGCCGCCCTGAGTGCGGACGACCGGAGTCTCGATGCGGCCCGGCTGCGCGGCATGGTGCTGAGCCACCGCGATTGGGTCGCGGCGAACAACCGTCGTGAACTCCACCGCCACGGCTGGCGGCAACTCTTTGCCGAGTTCGATGCCGTGGTCTGCCCCGTCACGCCCACTCCCGCGTTCCCGCACAACCACCACGGAGCCCTGGACGATCGGCACATCGACATCGACGGCGTCGAGTACCCATACTTCGACCAGCTCGTCTGGGCCGGCGTGGCCACCATGCCGGGCCTGCCCGCCACCGCCATCCCCGCGGGCCGGTCGCCAGAGGGCCTGCCGGTAGGTGTGCAACTCATCGGCCCGATGTTCGAGGACCGCACCCCGCTACGTCTGGCCGAACTGCTCGAACACAAGATCGGCGGCTTCCGGGCACCGAAGTAGGGTCCCGGAAGCCGGTAGGGCAGTACCGGCCACACCGGTGGGGTAGGGGACAGGGCACCGGAAGTGGTCACGAAGGTGCCTCTGTAGGTGCGCTCGGTACCGGGATCGCTTTGCCTGGCCGACACGGAATGGCTGCAGTACTCCGTACCCGCTCCGGCAACAAACAGGCAGATACAACGATATGCGCATCTGATTATATTCATCACTACCTCACCTCACCTCCACAACGAACATCAAGATCTACATAGAAGAGGGGATGTCACCCGCCGTTGGTCATATCGGCGACTCGCCGGACGATATCGGGGTAGCGCATGGTGTGGGCGCCGCCGTTGAGATCGAGGGCGGCGCCGGTCATCCAGCCGGCCGCCGCGGAGGTCAGGAAGCCGATGGTGCCGGCGACGTCCTCCGGAGTGCCCGCGCGGCCGAGCGGTGTGTTCTCGATGTATTCGTCGACCAGTCCCGGGACGAGCGTGGCGCCGTAGGTGAGGGGTGTGTGGACGAAGCCGGGATTGACCGCGTTGACGCGGATTCCGCGTGGTGCGAGTTCCATGGCGGCGACCTCGGTGAGCATGAGCACGCCGGCTTTGGCCGAGCAGTAGGCGCTCATGCCGACGCCGGGTTGCCGTCCGTTCAGGGAGGCGACGAGCACGATGGACCCGCCGTCGCGCACGGTGCGGGTTGCCTCTTTGACGGTGAGGAACGCCCCGGTAAGGCACACGTCCACGGTGGCTTTCCAGTCGGCGAGCGAGAGGTCGGCGATGGTTCCGGGACGGGAGATCCCGGCGCAGTCGACGACGGTGTCGATCGGGCCGTGCTCGGCGGCGACCTGGTCGAAAAGGGTACGCATTCCCTGCTCGTCGGTGGCCTCCACATGGTGGCCCGCCGAGGTGCCGCCGAGTTCCGCGGCGCGGGTGTTCGCCGCGGAACCGTCCAGGTCGGCAATGATGACGGTGTCGCCGCGGCCGGCCATGAGCTGCGCGGTGGCCCAGCCGATTCCGGAGGCGCCGCCGATGATGATCGCGACCTGTGCGGGTGTATTCATGGCGATCCTCCGTGACACATACGGCAGGCGCCGCGGCCCACCGAGTTCGGACATATATCTATACAGCTGTCTAGCAGCCCGCCGGAGATTTGACTAGCATGCAGCCATGTCCCGGGTGGAGCTGCGTACGGTACGTGTCGGCGAATTCGATTTCGAGGTGCGCGTTCACGGGGGCGAGCCCGTGAACGGTGTCGTCGTGCTGTTGCTGCACGGTTTTCCGCAGAGCGCGGCCTCGTGGGATCCGGTGGCGGAGCGGCTGCTCGCGCACGGTGTGGGCGGCTATGCGCCCGAACAGCGCGGATATTCGCCGGGTGCCCGGCCCGGGGGTATCGACTCCTATCGCCTTCCCGAACTCGGCGCCGATATCGTCGGGCTCTGTGATGCGCTGGGTGCGGACCGCGTCCATCTGGTCGGGCACGATTGGGGCGCGATCGTGGCCTGGGATGTGGCCGCCCGGAATCCGGCGCGGGTGGCCTCGCTGACCGCGGTGTCGGTGCCGCATCCGGCGGCTTTCGCCTGGGCGCGGAAGCATGATCCGGTGCAGGCCGAACGATCCGGTTATATGACGTTCTTCCAGCAACCGGACGCGCCGGAGGAACTGCTGCTGGCCGACGATTGCGCGGGGCTGCGTGCGGGGTTCGGGGATGCGGTCGCGCCGGAGCTCGTGGCGCGGCATGTATCGCGGCTGAGCGAGCCGGGAGCGATGACGGCCGCGCTGAACTGGTATCGGGCGGCGGGGGATTCGTGGAGTGCGGTGCCCGCGGTGGAGGTGCCGACCACTTTCGTGTGGAGTGATGCCGATCTGGCCGTGGCCCGGTCCGGTGTCGACGCGACGGCGGAGTGGGTGGCCGCGGATTACTGCCTGGAGGTTCTGCCGGGGGTGAGCCACTGGGTCCCCGAGGAGGCGCCCGATGCGCTCTCCCGGATAATTCTCTCCCGCATCCGGTCGCACTAGCCGCGCCCGTGTCGCTGCGAATCAGGTGCGGCGCTTCTTCTACCGTGTAGGTCCGAGCCTTTGCGGTCGTGCCGGGCTGACCGGGTCCCGCGTCGACCGCGACACGCGGCAATTATCAAAAGCGCAATTGTGAGCTCTCCCGGTTATCCATTTCGGAATCCACCAACGAGTTCGGGCCTCGTCCGGGCGAGTTCACGAGTGCGGGGCCCGGCTGTTCACCGGGCCCCGCACGGGCGTGCAGAGCTACTGCTCTGCGATTGCCCGGTCGAACTACATCTGGCGGACCTGCTGGCGCATCTGGTGCATCTGCAGTTCCCACTGCATCGCGCGGTCCTGGGCCCGGCTGGACTGTTCCTCGGCCTGCTGGGCGAGGTAGGCGGCCTGGTCGGCCTGGTCCTGTGCCGACTGACAGCGCTGGTTGGCCTGGTTGGCATCGGCCTGGGCCTGCTGGGCCTGGCTCTGCGACCGGTCGGCCTCGCTCTGGGCCTGCTGGGCCTGGTTCTGGGCCTGCTGCGCCTGCTGGCGGGCCTGTTGGGCCTGCTGGGCGGCCTGGTTGGCCGCGCTCTGCGCGATCTGGGACTGGTGCTGGACCTGCCGGGCCTGCTGTTGGACCTGGCGGGCGAGGTTCTGTGCCTGCTGAGCGTATTGCCGCGCCTGCTGAGCTTCCTGCCGGATCTCGTCCAGGCCCATGCGCAGCATGTCGAGGGTCTGGACTTGCTGACCGCTGCCGCTGCCGTTGCCGGTGCTGGTGCGGGCGGCGGCGGTACTGGTGTCTTGCGCCATCTGAGCATCCTTCCAAAGGGGGGTTTTGAAACGGACTGACTCGTGGAGCGTTCAATATCCTCGCACAGTCGCCGCCCCTGCGGACCCTCCGATCTCGCCCGTAATTCGCCGTGTATCCGCTGGTAGAGCGCCCGCTCGCGGTTATCGGACGCGACCCCGACGCGACGGCGGCCGATAGCCGCACCCGCGGTGTTTCCCGATGCCGGATCGAGACCGCACCGTCATGAGCATCCGCCGGAACACGGTCGAGGCAACGGAAACCGCCCGCGCCGCGGTTTTCGCGATGCGGGCGGTTGCGCCCCTGTCAGAGCCCGAGTTTGGTGACGGCGTTGTCGGCGAGGGGGTCGGCTGTCCTGATGTAGCGGTGGACGGTGCGCGGGTTGCTCCATCGGCCTTGGCGCATGATTTCCCGGTCGGCGGCGCCGCCGAGCGCGGCTTGGGTGGCGAATCCGGCGCGCAGGGAGTGGCCGGAGAAGAGGGCGGGGTCGAGTCCGGCGCGGGCGGCGTAGCGTTTGACGATTTCGGCGACGGCTCGTCCGGAGAGTGCGGTGTCGCCGAGGCCGCCGTGCCGGTTGATCGCGGGGAACAGTGGCTTTTCCGGGTTGAGCCGGGGGTCGGGGTGGTAGCCGTGGCAGCGGTGGATATGGGGATCGCGATCGGGGAGTTGTTCGGTCCAGGCCCGGATGTTGCGCGGGTTTTCGGTATGTGCGGCGAGTAGGCGCAGCCATTCGGCGCAGGCGCAGACGGGGCAGGTGTGTGGTTGCCGGCCGCGGGGCAGTGCGACGTGTTGTTCGGTGATTCCGGTGGGGTCGGTTTTGGTGGTGGGCAGGTGGAGTAGCAGGAGCGGTTCGCCGGTGGCGTGGTCGGTGCCGAAGTGGATATCGGCGAGGCGCAGGCCGGCGAGTTCGCTGCGGCGCAGTGCGCCGGCGAAGCCGAGGAGGAGGAGCAGGGTGTCGCGGCGGCGGGCGGGTTCGCCGGGCCAGCCGGGTTCGGGGAGGCCGGTGAGGAGTTCACCGAGGGTGTGCAGCAGGATGGGCCGTTTGCGGTCGGGCCGGGTGCGGCGGGTGCGCCGGATTCCGCGCAGGGTGAGCCGGACGACATCGCTGCGGGTGGGGGCGGGTAATCCGTTGGCGGCGTGGACCGCGGCGATGGCGGCGGATTTTCGTTCGAGGGTGGCGGGGCTGTAGGCGGGGCGTCCTTCGGTGGTGCGGGCGTCGGCGGCGGCGGCGAGGTAGACGGCGACGTCGAGGGGGTCCGCGGGGAGTGCTTGCCGGTTTTCGCGGGCGCACCAGGCGGCCCAGGCGACCCAGTCGGTGCGGTAGGCGCGCAGGGTGTTGGGGGATTGGGAGGCGGTGAGGTAGCGGCCGAGTGCGGTGGCCTGTTCGTTGTCGAAGCGTTCGCGGACGTTGCGTAGTGCGGCGGTGTCGACGAGAACGCTGCCGACTCCGCGCCGGAGTTCGGTGCGGACGGTATCGGGGAGGTCCGCGGCGTGTTCGGTCACTTGCTCTCTCCTCGGTAATTGAGTCGCACAATACGTTTGGTTCGCGCCAACGTAACGAAACGTATTGTGCAAAGTTCCCTCTGCGGCAACCCTACCTTCCTAGCCTCCGATAATGTTCACTTATCGGCGGTCAGGATTACGGCAAGTATGCACCGGACCTGCTCGGCCTCTTCGAATTACGTTTCGTGTCGTTCCGTTTGATTCGACGAAACCAACGCTACGATTTACCGGTGCCGAGTACCTGCAACTACCCTGGCTGCTCTCAGCCGATCCCACGCCCGACGGGCCCCGGCCGGCCGTCGGAATACTGCGACCGCCCCGACCACACCCGGTGGCGCGCATGGCGGGAAAGACAACGGCTCCAACAAGACACGGAACCCCCCACCGATTCCGTCACGGTGACGGCAACCGGCCCGGTAACCGCGGCCCGCCTCCGCGCCGACGAACTCCTCACGCAGTTCCGCGGTTTGGCAGAACAACTCGGCACCACGCTCGACGCCGCAGTCAAGGAGATGAGCACCCTCGCCGACCCCTCGGCCGCCGAGGCGCAGGTACAGGCCGTTCAAGCCTCCGCCGCCCACCGCATCGCCGAAGCCGAGATGGCCGCGGCCGCAGCCGAACAGGCACGCCGCGAAGCGCAGGAGGCGCGGGCCCGCGCCGAGGAAACCACCGAGGATGCGATCACGGCAGCGGAAGCCGCCGAGGCCCGGATCGCCGCCGCACAGGACCGCGTCACCGAGGCGGAGGCCGCCCGCGACGACGCACTGAGTGAGGTGGAGAAGATTTCCACCCGCGCGGCCGACGAGGTGTTCGAGGCCCGCCGGACCGCGGAGGAGGATATCCGCACCGCCCAACGTGCTGCCGCCGAGGAGATCGAGCGGATCCGCGCGGAATGCGCAGAGGAGATCGAACGCGCCTGCCGCGCGGCGCATACCGATATCGAACGGGCCCAGCGTGAATGCGAGCAGCAGGTGAACGCGGCGGCCGCCGATCGCGAGATCGCGCTCCAGCGGGCCGCCGACGCCGATCGCGCCCTGCACCGCGCCGAGCAGTCGGCGGCCGATTTCGCGGAGGCGGCACGTGAGGCCCGCACGGAATTGCACCGGCTCCGCGCCGAACTCGATACCACCCGGTCGGAACTCGCCGAGACCCGGCGGTCGGCGGCGGCCGATCTGGCGGCCGCCCGCACCGAGGCGGAAGCCCGGATCGCCAAGGCGCAGGCCGAGGCGGCGGAGCGGATCGAAGCGCTCGATCAGGCCCGTACCCAGATCTTGGTGCGCGCCGAACGCGCGGAACGACAACTCGACGCGCTGGTGAGCGCGAGCGGACCGGGCGGGATTCGGTCACCGGAGCGTGAGACCCGGTGATACGACGTGCTTGTGACACCTCGTACCGGAAACGCGAGTAATTGTGGCACGCTGACCCGATGTCCGGGCATGACGTGGCGGCACCGAGGAGGCCGCGGATGAGATCCTCGCCGAGGCTTCGCCGGTGACGAGGCTCTTCCGCAGCCGCTGCGACTACCCGAGCGCCTGCGAACGGCACTGCTGGCCGGGTATTTCGGTCTGCCCGCCCGCACCCGCCACCTGCTGTTGCTTGCCGCGCTTGCCGATCGGCCCACCGCTCAACTGATCCTGAACGCCGCAGACGACCCGTCGCTCGCGGTGGACGATCTGGATGCGGCTGAGGAACTCGGGCTGATCCGGTGGGACGGCGGCGTGGTGACTTTCCCGGATCCGCTGCTGCCGGAGGCGATCGCCCAGCACAGCCGGGGCGGGCGGGTGCGGGCGGCGCACCGGGCCCTCGCCGGTGTGCTCGAGATGCTGGACGGCTGCACGTTGTCGTTCCGCGGCGATTATCGCGGGTCCACTCCGCGCCTGCGTGCGGTCGTGGATATGTCGCGTGCGATGAGCACGCCTTCGGAGTTGTTCTGGGCCAGTGTCGCGAATTGGCTGCGGACGGCGTTCAACTGCCGATGGTGCGCTTTTGTGGGTGGATCGTCTCGCCGCGGGCGAGCATTTCAACGAACTGGGCGATACGGCGGGCTCGGGTCTCGGCGCGTTTGGCGTTCGCGATCCGATAGAGAACGGCGTAGCGGTTTTGGGAGGTGAGGATGTCGAACATCGCTTGTGCCTCGGGTTCCGTGCCCAATGCGGCGGCCAGGTCGGCCGGTACCCCGATGCTGGCTTGTCCTGCGTAGGCCGCGTCCCAGCGGCCGTCGGCCTTGGCGCGTTCGACCTCGGTCATTCCGGCCGGATGCATCCGGCCCTCGCTGATCAGACGGGTGACGATGGAAACGTTACGCGTTGACCAGGGGCTTCGCCTTCCGCGAGGAGTAAAGCGCCGACAGAAGGTGACCTCATCCCGCCCTCGTAGCCGACCATCGATCCAGCCGTGGCACAGAGCTTCGTCGAGCGCCTGGTCATAGGTCAGGCTGGTGGGCCGGGTCGTGTTCTGCTTGGCGAGAACCAGCCACACCCCTGCCGAGCTGTCATGGTGTCTGCTGAGCCACTCCCGCCAGGCTCGGGTATCGGTAACGGTCAGTTCCAGTGGATCGTCGCTCATCGTCATCTCGATAATTTCCTTCGCCACGTCGACCACCGCCACCTCTGGACGGTCGCCGCCCGCCTTCACCAGGTCTTGCCGGCCTGCTCCCGGATCGTGTGGTTGATCCGGTTGAAGAAGTTGGTGAGTGCGATATTCAGGATGATCGCGAAGATCTGCTTCTCGTCGAAGTGGGTGGCGGCAGCGTCCCAGATCTCGTCGGTCACGCCCGGCGAGCCGTCCTGTATCCGGGTGGCGGCCTCGGCCAGCGCGAGGGCTGCCCGCTCCTTCTCGGTGAAGAACGGGGTCTCCCGCCAGCTGACCACGCTGTGCAGCCGCTCCTCGGTCTCTCCATGCTTCTTCGCCTCCTGGACGCCGGCGAACACACACGGGCTGCAGCCGTTGATCTGGCTGGCCCGCAGATGGACCAGCTCGCGCACGAGCGGGTCGACGCCACCGGCCTGAACCGCTTTTTGAAGATGCTGGATACCAGTGATCAAGTCGAGATTCGCCACGCTCTTCATCCGCGCTTCCACGGGTTCCGTCGTCGACTCGCCGCGCTTCTCTGAAGAATATGTATGACTCATACATGTAAAGTAGAGCTATGCCGCAAACCAAGTCAAGCCGCCGGCACGTGGCCAACGTCCTGGGTGCCTTGAGCCTCGTAATCGCCGACCGGATGAACACCGCCGTAGAAGCGATTGCGACGCTCGGCCCGTCGGCCCCCGCCGCCCTCACAGCGCTGCACGAGTTCCTCGACGGCGGATCGGTCACGCAGCTGAGTTCCGTGCTCGGCCTGACCCACTCGGGCACCGTCCGTCTCGTCGACCGCCTCGCCATCGAAGGCCTCGTCGAGCGCGTCGGGGCACAGGATGGACGGGCTGTCTCCGTTGTCCTGACCCGACATGGCCGGCATACGGCCGAACGGATACTTCAAACGCGCGAGGAGTCACTGGCGACCGCACTGTCCGCATTGTCTCCGAACGAGATCGACAATCTTGCAGCAGCGCTGGACACGATGTTGACCACGGTGACCCTCACCAGAGCCGAGGAACGCTCCACCCGCACCGATCACCGCCCACAACCTTGGCTGTGCCGCCTCTGCGACTTCGCCGCGTGCGGCCGTAGCGAGGGTAACTGCCCAGTCGCCAACGTGGTGAAGGCGGGCAAAACGAGTTAACCGGGACTTCGCGTTAGCGCAGGCCAGCGGTATCCATAATCCACCGGCTCCGCCCGGCCGCGGGCATCCGGCGGGGAGGTGTATCGCGGTGCCCGCGGGCGCGGCGCCGAGCCGGGTCCGTTCCGAACGCCGTAGTGGTGGCACGGGCGCTACCGTGACCCCATGGCCGAGGACCCTTTGCCGCGTCTACGCCGGTTGTGCACCGCGCTGCCGGAGACCTCCGAACGGCTCAGTCACGGTGAGCCGGCCTGGTTCATTCGCGGTAGGAAAACGTTCGTCACCTATTCCGATCACCATCACGACGATCGCCTGGGTTTCTGGTGCGCGGCGCCACCGGGTGCGCAGGAGGCGCTGGTGGCGGCGGAGCCGGAACGGTTCTTCCGCCCACCGTATGTCGGGCACCGCGGCTGGCTCGGCGTCTATCTGGATGTTGCGGTGGATTGGGCGGAGATCGCCGAAATCGTCACCGACGCCTATCGAGTCGTCGCGCCGAAGTCGCTGGTGGCTCGTCTCGACGAGTAGCCGTGACGGGCGCCGGATTCACATGCGCAGCGGGAGGCCGGCCGCCGTCCGGGCGATCCGGTCCGCGTGCACGACGTGCGCACGTTTCAGCAGTGCGATCAGTTCTTTTTCGCCTTCCCGGATGCGCCGCCGGTATTTGACCGGCAGGCCGGTGAGGGTTTTCTCCTCGTCGAGCATCTTGTTGTAGGTGCGTTCCCGCAGGCTCTGGTCGGCTTCGTAGCCGAGGTCGAGGTAGCGGGTGGCGTGGCGGCGGGCGTTGGCGATCGCGGTTTGGGCGCGCCCGGCGGGGCTGAGCAGTGAGGCGATGACGGTGATCAGCAGGATCAGCACGATCAGGGCCAGCGAGAGGCCGGTCGAGATTTCGGTGACGGGAACCGGTTCACCGTGGTTGATGAACGGGACGTTGTTCTCGTGCAAGGCGTGCAGGACGAGTTTGACGCCGATGAGGGCCAGTACCGCGGCGAGTCCGAAGCCGAGGTAGATGAGGCGGTCGAGCAGTCCTTCGAGGAGGAAGAACAGCTGGCGCAGGCCGAGCAGGGAGAAGGCGGTGGCGGTGAAGACGATGAACACGTTCTGGGTGAGCCCGAAGATGGCGGGGATGGAGTCGAGTGCGAACAGGACGTCGGTGCCGCCGATGGCGACCATCGCGAGCATCATCGGGGTCATATGCCGGCGGCCGTCGATCGTGGTGAACAGTTTGTCGCCGTCGTAGGTGTCGCTGGTGCGCAGGAAGCGGCGGGCGAGCCGCAGGACGAGATTGTCGGCGGCGTGGCTGTCTTCCCCTTCGGGGCGCAGCATGTTTCCGGCGGTGATGAGCAGCGCGGCACCGAATAGGTAGAACACCCAGGAGAACCGGCTGATCAGGGTGGCGCCGACGAAGATGAATCCGGTGCGCACGATGAGGGAGAACACGATTCCGACGAGGAGCACTTTCTGCTGTGCGGCGCTGGGCACCCGGAAGGTGGTCATGATGATCAGGAAGACGAAGAGGTTGTCGACCGACAGCGCTTTTTCGGTGATGTATCCGGCGAAGTATTCGACTCCCATCGTGGTTCCGCCGAATCCCCAGACCGCGAATCCGAACGCGACGGCGATCCCGATGTAGGCGGCGGACCAGATTCCGGCTTCGGACAGGGTCGGAGTGTGGGCGCTGCGGACGTGGAAGAAGAAGTCGAACAGCAACAGTGCGGCGATCAGGACGAGGGTGCACGCCCAGGCCAGTGCGGGAACGTTCACGACGGCCCTCCTGATCGGCGCCCTCGGCAGGTGTCTGGCTGCGACTGTAGTGCCGGATCGGTCCGGTGGCGCCGTTTGCGGGGTGGGTGTCGCGGGCGTGTGCGGCCGCTGCCGGGTCGCGACATACCGCTGGTTATGGCAACTGTTCGGCAATCCCGGCCGGTTGCCCATATCATTCAGCTATGCCGACCTACGAGGAAGCGGGGGACGCTCCGGTGTTCGGTCAGGGTGTGCGCCAGACGGTGCTGGCCATGGGGATCTGTTCGGTGGTGATCGGGGTCGCCACGGTGGCCTGGCCGGGCAAATCGCTGGGTGTGGTGGGCAATCTGTTCATGTTCTCGCTGCTGTGCGGGGCGGTGTCGCTGGCGGCGGTGGCCTTCGGCAGTGGGCTGAGTCGTTTCCCGCGGGCGCTGCTGTTGCTGGCGGCGGTGGTGTCGTTGGTGACGGCGGCCCTGTGCTTCCGGGCGGGTAACTGGACGCTGCTGCTGGCGATGTGGCTGGGGCTGGCGTGGTCGGTGCGCGGGGTCGCGCATGCGGTGGCGGGGGTGTGGGACGACGACGAGGTGACCGGCCGCGGGAAACAGGAGCTGTTCGGTCTGGTGACGTTGACCGCGGGCCTGGTGATCGCGATCGCGCCGTTCGGCAGTATCGAGACCCTGGCCGCGGTGGCCGGCTGCTGTATGACGGTGTTCGGGGTGCTGGAGGTGTGGACGGCGCTGCGTTCGCCGCTGGCGGTACCGTCCGGGGAGGATGCGGCGTTGAGCCCGGAGGAGCATCTGACCTCGGTGATCGCGAAGGCCGGAGGTTCGGGGGGACGCGCCCCCGACTGAACCGCCGGATCCGTCCGGTTTTCGCTACTCTTTGCTGCTATGGCGATCATTGCGAGCCATCGGATCATGCGCCTGCGTGCTCTTATCGAGCACCCCAATACCGGGGCCGACGAGCGGGCGACAGCCCAGCGGATGCTGGATCGGCTGCTGGCCCGCAGCGGCGATGCGCCCGTCGGTGACCGCACCTACGGTGATCGCCATCATCGGGTCGGGAAGCATGCGGATCTGCCGGCGGTGGCGGAGATGATCCGCGCGGATATCGCGCTGGCGCGGCTGATGTTCGCGCGCCCCTCGCGGGCGGGTGAGCCGGCGTTGCGGGATCCGCTGGGGGATGCGCCGGTGCAGATCGAGATCATGGTGGATCTGCCGCATCACGCGTGTATCGATATCACCATCGACAATGTGCCCCGGGAATGGGGCTGGGTCGTGGAGGACGGTATCGAGCGGGTGAGCCCGCAACTGCAGGAGCTGGCCACGGAGCTTGCCGAGATCATGAACGGCTACAACTTCGACGGTAGTGATATCGCGAAACGTTTCTTCGGCCGTGTCCGTATCCCGGAGCTCACCCTGGTCTGGTAGCCGCGGGTCGGCGACGGGTACGCCGCGCGAGTACCGCCGGGTCGATTCGGCGGTTTCCGGTGAGTCCGGCGAGTTCACCCGCCGGCCACCGTCACCTGCGGTGTGTGGGTCACCGGGAAGTTGACCGAGGCCGCGATGAAGCATTTCGCGGCGGCATCGTGGTGTAGTTCGCGGGCCCGCTCGACCATATCGGCGGCGGCGACTGTCACCACCGGCCGGAGCTCGGCTCCGGTGAAATGCCCGCCACCGTCGCCGGTCTCGGCCATGGTCGCGCGGGCGTCGTCGTGGTAGCCGAGGACCGTCACCCCGTTCACGGCGCACAGGTGCAGATACCACAGCAGGTGGCATTGGCTCAGTGCGGCGACCAGCAGGAGTTCCGGGTTCCAGCGGGTGTCGTCGCCTCGGAATGCGGGGTCGGCGGATCCGTGCAACTCCGGGCGGCCGGGCGCCCGCGTGATGTAGGAGCGTTCGTAGGAGCGGTAGTCGACGGTTCCGGTGTCGCCCGCCCCGGTCCAGTCGGTGCGGCATTCGTAGTGGTGGGTGCGCGTCATATCCGCGATCCTGCCGGGCCGGGGCGGCGCTCGTCGACTCGTTTCAGCGTGCCGGCGACGCGGCCTCGCCCAGGTCCAGCCCGATCGGGGTGACCCGGGGTATTTCCCCGGCCGCGATCACGGCCCGCGCGAGCGGGCGCAGCAGGCGCAGCAGTTCGTCGCGCTCCTCGGGTGTCAGGACCGTGTAGGCGGAGGCGGCGGCCGCGTCGGTGCGGGCCTCGATCTCGTGTTTCACCGCGGCACCGGTGTCGGTGAGACCGTTGTCGCCGGCCCACCCTCGGCTGCGGAGGGCGTCGTGGCGACCGGCCCATTCCTGGTCGTCGTAGTCCCGGGAGACGGTGTAGATCCCGCGGTCGGTGCCGTTGGCCAGTGCTTGCAGCACATGGGATTCCCGGCCGCCGACCCCGGCGGCGAGCAGGGCGGCGATATGCCCGTCGCCGCGGTGTTCGCGCAGCAGGGTCGCGGCGTACCAGAGGCGCGCGACCGGGTCGGTGGGTTCGGGCAGTGCCCGGTTGGCGGCGAACAGTGCCCGGCCCTCCAGCGGGGCCGCGGCCGCGGCGCGGCAGGCGAGTTCGGCGGCCGCGGCCAGGCTCGGGCTGTCGGCGAGGTCGCCGAGCTGGCGGCGCAGGGCGGCGGTCGCACCTTCTTCGCGTGCGGTGAGCGCCGCCTGCGGTGGAGCGAATTCCCAGGCGGACGGTAGCGCTTTCGCGACCCGGTCGACGGTGAAGTTGTAGAACAGCGCGTGCACGATCTCCGGTCCCACCGGCCCGAGTGGTGCGGCGCGGCCGGCGAAGTAACCCATCCAGAAGCCGCGATATCCGGCGGTTTTGAATGCCTGGAGCGGTTCGGGGGAGAAGTAGGTGACGGCGTGCAGCGGTTCGAGCAGGCGCCACGCCTGCCGGGCGAACGCGGGAAGTGCGGTGGTCATATCCTTCACGCTACTGCCGGGCGGGGGGCTTGCCGGCCGGTCTTGTCCGCGCAGTCGGTCAGGCCCGGGTGCGGCCCGGTCGCCTGGAGTCGGTTGCGGTGTGCCCGTGGGTATTCGCCGCCGCCGGGAGCTGGTGTGGCTCAATGCGTGCGGTCCATCCGGCTCGTAGCGGCCGAATGGACCGTCCGGTGTCGTTATGCGTGCGGGTGCGCTTCGGCGCGGGCGATTTCCTCGTATGCGGCGGTCAGTTCGGCGAGGACCCCGTTGCCGGGTGCGGGGCGCCGGTGCACATGGATTTCGCGGAGTTCGTCCATGAAACGCTGCCCGAGTTCGGGCCCGCCGTCGGCGAGTAGTCGTGCGCGGATGGCGAGTTCGGGGGTGGTGGGTAGCCAGCGGGCGCCCCAGGCGCCGAGTTCGGTGATGAGGGGGACGAGCTGGATGGCGGCTTCGGTGAGGTGGTATTCGACTTTCTGCCGGTGACTGGGGTCGTCGTCGCGGCTGAGCAGTCCGGCGTCGACGAGTTTGGTGAGCCGGGCGGCGAGCATATTGGAGGCGATCCCTTCCAGGGAGGCGCCGAGTAGTTCCCGGAAGTGGGTGTTGGTGCTGAACATGAGGTCGCGCAGCACGATCAGGCTCCACCGGTCGCCGAGCAGTTCCATGGTCATGTTGATCGGGCAGCCGGATTTGCCGGGTGCCACGGGCAACACCGCCGGAGCAACTGGTTGCATCATGAGATCAGTCTAGGCTAGGTTCACAACTGGTTGCAGAATGAAATCAGAAGGAGTCTTCGATGAGCCCGCTCGTGCGCGTGCAGAATTTCACCGTCTCCACCGACGGCTACGGAGCCGGCACCGGCCAGAGCCTCGACCGGCCCTTCGGCCACGCGGATCCGGGGGTCATGATGGCGTGGGCCGGCGCCACCGCCAGCTGGCCCAACCGCACCGACCCCGGCGGCACACGCGGCCTCGACGACTACTTCACTCGCGATTTCGCCCGCAACATCGGCGCGGAGATCATGGGCCGCAACAAATTCGGGCCGCAGCGCGGACCTTGGGAGAACTACGACTGGCAGGGCTGGTGGGGTGAGGAGCCGCCGTTCCACACCCCCGTCTTCGTCCTGACCCACCATCCGCGCCCGTCGTTCACCCGGGGCGAGACCACCTTCCACTTCCTCGACACCACCCCGGAGAAGGCGTTGGAGCAGGCTTTCGCCGCTGCGGACGGTAAGGATGTGCGGATCGGCGGGGGTGTGGCGACGGTCCGCGAGTTCCTGGCCGCCGACTTGATCGACACCCTGCACATCGCCGTTGCGCCGAACGAACTCGGTGCCGGTGAACGCTTGTGGGAGAGCCCCGAGGAACTACTGGACCGGTTCCATCTGGAGAAGGTCCCCAGCCCGAGCGGCATCGTGCACCACCTGTTCTGGCGCCGCTGAACAGCCGAATGCCCCCGGCGTCCGAAGACATCCGGGGGCATTCGGCACCGTCACCCGGCGCACCGGGTGTACGGGATCAGACCAGGTCGAACCGGTCGGCGTTCATCACCTTGGTCCAGGCCGCCACGAAATCGTGGACGAACTTCTCCTTGGCGTCGTCGGCCGCGTAGACCTCGGCGACGGCGCGCAGTTCGGAGTTGGAGCCGAACACCAGGTCGTAGCGGGTACCGGTCCATTTGACCTCGCCGGTCGCGGTATCGCGGGCCTCGAAGGTCTCCTGCAGTTCGTCGGTGGACTTCCACTCCACGCCCATATCGAGCAGGTTGACGAAGAAGTCGTTGCTCAGGGCGCCGACCTTGTCGGTCAGTACGCCCAGCGTCGACTGCTTGTAGGTGGTGCCCAGTACGCGCAGGCCGCCGACCAGTACGGTCATCTCCGGCGCGGTGACACCGAGCAGGTTGGCGCGGTCGACCAGCAGGTGCTCGAGCGGCAGCCGGTGGCCCTTGCCGATGTAGTTGCGGAAACCGTCGGTCTTGGGTTCGAGCACCGCGAAGGAATCGACATCGGTCTGTTCCTGCAGGGCGTCGTTGCGGCCCGGGGTGACCGGTACGGTGACCTGCACACCGGCCTCCTTGGCGGCCTGTTCGACACCGGCGGCGCCGGCGATCACGATCAGGTCGGCCAGCGACACCTTCTTACCGCCGGTCTGCGCGGCGTTGAACGATTCCTGGATCTTCTCCAGGGCGCCCAGCACCGTGGCCAGCTGCTCGGGTTCGTTGACGTCCCAGCTCTTCTGCGGTTCCAGCCGGATGCGGGCACCGTTGGCGCCGCCGCGCTTATCGCTGGAGCGGAAGGTGGAGGCCGAGGCCCATGCGGTGGACACCAGCTGCGGAACGGTCAGGCCGGCGGCCAGGACCTGCTCCTTGAGCGCGGCGATATCGGCCTCGTCGACGACCTCGAAGTCCACGGCGGGGATCGGGTCCTGCCAGATCTGGATCTCGGACGGGACCTCGGGGCCGAGGTAGCGCTCGATCGGGCCCATATCGCGGTGGGTCAGCTTGTACCAGGCGCGGGCGAACGCGTCGGCGAACTGCTCCGGGTTGTCCTTGAAGCGGCGCGAGATCGGCTCGAATTCGGGGTCGAAGCGCAGCGACAGGTCCGTCGTCAGCATCATCGGCTTCTTCTTCTTGGCCGGGTCGTGGGCGTCGGGGATGATCTCCTCGGCGTCCTTGGCGACCCACTGGTTGGCCCCGGCCGGGCTCTTGGTGAGCTCCCATTCATAGCCGAACAGGATCTCGAAGAAGTCGTTGGTCCACTGGGCCGGTTTGGTGGTCCAGGTGACTTCCAGACCGCTGGTGATCGCGTCGCCGGCCTTACCGGAGGCGTGCGCGCTCTTCCAGCCCAGGCCCATCTGCTCGATGGATGCGCCCTCGGGTTCGGCGCCGACCAGGTCGGCGTCACCGGCACCGTGGGTCTTGCCGAAGGTGTGCCCACCGGCGATCAGCGCGACGGTCTCTTCGAGATCCATCGCCATCCGGCCGAAGGTTTCCTTGATGTCCACGGCGGCGGCCAGCGGATCCGGGTTGCCGTTGGGGCCTTCCGGGTTGACGTAGATCAGGCCCATCTGGACCGCACCCAGCGGGCTTTCCAGGTCGCGTTCACCGCTGTAGCGTTCGTCGCCCAGCCAGGTGGATTCGGGACCCCAGTAGACGTCCTCGTCCGGTTCCCACACGTCGGCGCGGCCACCGGCGAAACCGAACGGCGTGAAGCCCATGGTTTCCAGGGCGACGTTGCCGGCGAAGATCATCAGGTCGGCCCAGGACAGCTTCTTGCCGTACTTCTTCTTCACCGGCCACAGCAGGCGGCGGGCCTTGTCCAGGTTGCCGTTGTCGGGCCAGCTGTTGAGCGGCGCGAAGCGCTGCTGGCCGCCACCACCGCCGCCGCGGCCGTCGATGGTGCGGTAGGTGCCGGCCGAATGCCAGGCCATGCGGATCATCAGCGGGCCGTAGTGGCCGAAGTCGGCGGGCCACCAGTCCTGCGAGGTGGTGAGGATTTCGGCGATATCCTTGCGGACCTCGTTCAGGTCGAGGGTTTTGAACGCCGCGGCGTAGTCGAAATCCGGTTCCATCGGATCCGAGGCGGGCGCGTTCTTGCGCAGGATCTTCAGGTTGAGCTGGTTGGGCCACCAGTCACGGTTGCCGGCACCCGTGGTGGGGTGTTTGGCCGTAAACGGGCACTGGCCAGTGGTGGTCTCGGACACTGCTTTCCTTCCGGTTACAGGGGGTCATCATTTCGGGCTGGACGACGTGGAGCAGTCGGGGCACAGGCCCCAGTAGACGACCTCGGCTTCGTCGATCGTGTAGCCATGGTCGTCGGATGCGGTCAGGCACGGTGCGGCGCCGTGTGCGCAATCGACGTCGGCGATGGCGCCGCAGGACCGGCAGACGAGGTGGTGATGGTTGTCGGCGACCCGGGTTTCGTAGCGGGCCACCGAGCCGGTGGGCTGGATACGGCGCAGCAGTCCGGCGGTTGTCAGCGCACGCAGCACGTCGTAGACGGCTTGATGCGAGACGGCACCGAGGTTTTCCCGTACCTGCCCGATGATCGTGTCGGTATCGGAATGGGGGTTGTCGTGCACGACGTTCAGTACCGCGAGCCGCGGTGCGGTCACACGCAGCGCGGCATCGCGCAGCATGTTCTCGAACTCCGCGGTCGTGGTCACGGCACGAAGCTTACCGCTTTCCTGGAATCAATCAAGTCTAAGCATCTCTCCAGAAAAGCCGCGGGCTCGGTGATCGCCCGGTACGATCCGCGCCGACTTACCGATATCGTGAGCACACCCGCCCCACCCCTCGGCAGTGGAGGATATATGCGCGCCCCGGTCCGCCGCACGGTAATCACCGCCCTCGGCGTCCTCGCCACGCTCTCCGGCGTCGCGGCATCCCCGGCCGCCGCCCAGCCCTCCTACTACGACCCGGTGATCACCCCGTGCGACCACCTCTTCCGCACCCCGCTGGAGCTGCCGCGCCCCGGGACGTCGGCGTACTGGAGCCCGTTCGGCGCCACCGGCATCGTGTGCTACGACAACGGGACCGGGCTCGCCGACTTCTACCAGCGCGACCCGTGGGGCGCCTGGCACGATATGAACGAACTGGCCCCCGGCCACTTCTTCTACAGCGTTTTCACCACCGGCATCCCCGAAGGCGCCCGCCGGCCCTGAACGCCCATCGCCGCCCGTCGATCGAGGAATATCCCACCGGCGAATCCCGTTACCGGAAGAAGATCCACCCCTGCACAGAGCACGTAAAGTGAATACCCGTTGCGCCGCTCACCGAAACTTGCTTATCATTGCCTTCTCAAGCTGGTCGTAGGATCGCACAGCGCGTTCCGGCGACTGCCGGTCCGATTGTCTTCACCGACTGATCGGCACAACTGACGAATCCTCCAATTGTCGGGGTTGCGGGGAATCCATAGCGCGAATTCGGCGACAGCGCCGTCGGCGAATTCTGCTGGAACAAACTGGTACATAGGCACGCCACCTCCCAGAAGGCGATCCAGTGCAACCAATGAATTCCACTACGGTCCGCTTCCTGCTCGCCGCACCCGACCCGGGGCCGAGCCACCGCCGTGACCTGCAGGTAATCCGTACGATGCGCGGAGACCGCAGGAGCGCCGACGAGGTGACACCCGTCGGCGCCCGGTCCGCCGGATGGCCGCCACGCGCCCGCGGGGTCCGTCGCGAACACTTCGAGCCGTAATGGCCGCGTCTGCGGCCGGAAGATTCCGCGGCTGCGCACATTCGACCGCACCGGCATTTCCGGCCGTCCTTGTACGCGAAATGGATAACCGTCAGGTCTCATTTTCGTGGACCGACGTGTCACAGATCGAACAAGAATTCACGAATCCCGTTCCGCCGGAAATTCAGGGAAATCCGGGAATATTCCTGCCGTGCGGGATATGCGCTCTTCGATGAATTTCATTTCTTTGCCGAAATGATGCACGTTCTGCGCAGCGAAGGGGCCGCCCGAGACATCGGACGACTCCGGAAATGACGAAATACATGGAGGTCAGGTGACCCAGTCCAAGCGCAACCTCGGCAGCAGCGGGGAGCAGTCGGTTTCGGCGCCGAACGGCTCGGCCGGCGTCCCTGGTCACCCGGTTCCCGGCAACGGTTCACCCGCACCCATCGGCGACGAGCCGGGCCTCCCACAGGCCGGTGACGTCCTGCGGTTGTCCGCGGCGCAGCGGGGGATCTGGTTCGCCCAGCATCTGGCAGGTGCGTCGCCGATATCGGTGGCGCAGTACGTCGAGATCGACGGTGAACTGGACGTCGATGTGCTCCTGCTGGCCTGCGAAACCGCCGGTCGCGAGTTCGGGTCCGCGCACGTCCGGCTGATCGAGGTCGACGGCGAGCCGTACCAGATCGTCGACGAGAACCTGACCTCCCCGATCTCGGTGGTGGACCTGCGCGGACACCCCGACCCGGTGGCGGCCGCCCACGACCTGATGGTCCGCGACTATTCCGCCCCGCTGGACCTGCTGCGCGACCGCCTCATGAAATGCGTTGTGTTCCATGTGGGCCCGGACCACTACCTGTGGTATCAGCGCGCGCACCATATCGTTCTCGACGGTTTCGCCGCGGTCACGATGCTGCAGCGGATCACCGAACTGTACAACGCGTGGGTACGCGGGCAGGAGGCGTCACCGTCCACGGCGAAGGACCTCGGCGAGATCATCGACCAGGATCTCGCGTACCGCGGTTCGACACGGTTCGACAACGATCGCGCGTACTGGACCGAACATCTCGCCGGCGCCCCGCCGGTGGTGAGTTTGGCGGGGCGGGTGGCCGAACCGACCATTCACCCGGCGCTCGTCAGCGCCGCCATCCCCGCCGGCACCGCGACGCTGCTCGACAGTGTCGTCGCCGAACGCGGCACCAGTGTCACCCCCGTCGTCGTCGCCGCCTTCGCCGCCTACCTGGCCCGGATGACCGGGAGCGACGAGGTACTGCTGAGCCTGCCGGTGTCGGGCCGGCATTCCGCGGTGCTGCGGCGTTCCGGCGGGATGGTGGCCAATGTGGTGCCGCTGCGGGTGCCGGTCGCCGACCGCACCGCCGGCGCGGTGATCGACGCCGCGCAGAGCGAACTCACCAGCGCCCTGCGCCGCCAGCGTTACCGGCAGGAAGACATCTTCCACGATATGGGGATCGCGCGGGACGAGGCCGCATCGTTCGGGCCCGCGGTGAACCTGATGATGGTCGACAACGAACTCGTCCTCGGCGAGACCACCGGCCGGTTGCATGTGCTGACCTCCGGCCCTACCGCCGACCTGTTCGTCAACATCTACCCGGGCGCGGGCCGCGACAGCACCCATATCGATTTCCAGGGCAACCCGAACGTCTACACCCCGGCCGAACTGTCCGGCCACCACACCCGGTTCCTGATGTTCCTGCACGAATTCCTGGCCGGCGGAACGGACTGCCGCATCAGCAGGCTGCCGCTGCTGGAGGCCCGTGAACGGGACACCCTGCTACCGGTGCGCGGCCCGGAGAGCACCGGGGTGCGGTTGCTGCCGGATATCCTCGCCGCCAGTGCGCGCCGCGACCCGGACGCGGAAGCGGTCGCGGCGCCCGGCGCCACCCTCACCTACCGCGAACTGGACAGCCGCTCCACGCGGCTGGCGCGGCAACTGACGGCGCTGGGCTGCGGGCCGGGCACCGCGGTGGCGATCGTGCTGCCGCGGTCGGTCGAATCGATCGTCGCGGCGTGGGCGGTCGCGAAATCCGGGGCCGCGATCGTACAGGTGGATCCGGAGTATCCGCCGAAACGGATCGAGCACATGGTCGCCGACAGCGGCGCGCAGGTGGCGGTCACCGTCGAAGCCCTGCGCGACCGGGTTCCGCAGACCGCGCGCCCGCTGCTGCTCGACGACGCCGCGACCCTACCGGCCGACCCCGGCGACGAACCGTTCACCGACGCGCACCGCACCCGCCCGCTGCGGGCCGCCGACCTCGCCTACATCACCTACACCTCCGGGTCGACCGGTGTGCCCAAGGGCGTCCAGGTCACCCACAGTGGGCTGGCGAACCTGATCGCCGACCGCAGCGAAACCTACGGTGTCGACGCGGCGTCGCGGGTGTCGTATGCACTGTCACCCAGTTTCGACGCGTCCCTGGAACAGTTCCTCACCTGTTTCGCCAACGGCGCGACCCTGCTGGTGGTGCCGCCGGAAGTATTGGGCGGGGACCGTCTCACCGATCTGCTGACCCAGCAGCGTGTCACCCACCTGACGTTGACCCCGGCGATGCTGGCGACGGTCGACCCGGCGCCGCTGACCGACCTGCGGGTGGTCGTGGTCGGGGGCGACGTGTGCCCGCCGCATGTGATCGACCGGTGGGTGCCGCACTGCACGATGTTCAACGAATACGGCCCCACCGAGACGACGGTGACCGCCGCGGCCGCCCCGATCCGGCCCGACCACACGCTCACCGTCGGCGGCCCGATCCGCGGCGTGGAGGCGATGGTGCTGGACCGCACCCTGCAGCCGGTGCCGGTGGGCACGACGGGGGAGTTGTATCTGGCCGGTCCGGGCCTGGCCCGCGGCTACAACCACCGGTTCGCCGAAACCGCCACCCGGTTCGTCGCCGACCCGTACGGCCGCCCCGGGGAACGGATGTACCGCACCGGTGACCTCGCGCGCTGGACCGGCGACGGTTCGGCAGTGACGCTGGAGTTGATGGGCCGCAGCGATTTCCAGGTCAAGATCCGCGGCTACCGGATCGAACCGGCCGAGATCGACGCCGCCCTCACCGGCCACGCGGACGTGGACCTGTCGGTCACCGTCCCGGTGCGCAACAATGCGGGCGCGACCGTGCTGGCGTCGTATGTGGTGCCCGTCGACGGGCACCGGGTCGATCCGCTGCGGCTGCAGCGTTACGCCCGCGACACCCTGCCCCCGCATATGGTTCCCGCGGTGATCCTGCCACTGGATCAGCTGCCCATGAACGCGTTCGGCAAACTCGACCGCGCAGCGCTGCCCGAACCGGAATTCGGCACCGGCCCCGCGGGCCGGGCCCCGGCCACACCGCGCGAAACGCTGCTGGCCGGCCTGTTCACCGAGGTCCTGGGGGTGCCGCAGGTCGGCGCCGACGACAGTTTCTTCGCCCTCGGCGGCGACAGTATCCTCTCGATTCAGCTGGTGGCCCGCGCCAAAGCCGTGGGGCTGGGGTTCTCCACCCAGGATGTGTTCGAACAGAAAACGGTCGCGGGCCTGGCGGCGAGCGCCACCGAATCCGGTGGCGCCCCGCATCTGAGCGAACTCCCCGGCGGCGGCACCGGGCCGCTGCCGCTGACCCCGATCGTGCACGCCATGCTCGGCCGCGGCCACTACGACCGGTTCGCCCAGGCCACTCTCGTCCAACTTCCGGCCGATCTTGATCCGGGACATCTCGTGCGCGCCCTGCAGACCGTGCTGGACCGCCACGACATCCTGCGCGCGGTACTGCGCCCGGGCGGCGACCGCCTCGAAATCCTCGCTCCCGGTGCGGTCGACGCCGCCACCGTCCTCACCCGCACCGACCTTCCCGCCCGTACCGCCGCCGAGGTGGACCGGTATCTGCAGGAGGCCGCCGACCGGCTCGACCCCGGCAGCGGCGCACTCGTGCAAGCCGTATGGCTGCACGATCCCGGCGCGGAATCCGACCTGCTGTGGCTGGTGATCCACCACCTCGCCGTCGACGCGGTGTCGTGGCGGATCCTGCTCGCCGACCTGGCCCAGGCCTGGGCGCAGATCTCGGCCGGCGACGACCCGCGGATCGGGGCGGGCACCACCTCGGTGCGGCGCTGGGCCCACGGCCTGGCCGAACAGGCACCCACCCGCCGCGCCGGTGAACTGGCACGCTGGACGCAGGTCCTCACCGGCGGTGACCGGCTGCTCGGCGCCCGCCCCCTGGACCCGCACCGCGATACCGCGGCCACCGCGGGCCGGGTCCGGGTACGGATCCCGGCCGATATCACCGAAACCGTCCTCACCACCCTCCCCGCCCGCTTCCACGGCAGCGCCAACGATCCGCTGCTGGCGGCGCTGGCGCTGGCGCTGACCGAATGGCGGCGCCGCCGCGGCGCCGCCACCGGTGGGGAACTGATCTCGCTGGAAGGGCACGGCCGCGAAGAGCAGGCCGTGCCGGGCGCCGATCTCAGCGCCACGGTCGGCTGGTTCACCACCCGGTTCCCGGTCCGGCTCGAATTGCCCGGTATCGACCCCGGCGACGTGTTCGCCGGTGGCGCGGCGGCGGGACTCGCGATCAAACAGGTGAAAGAGCAACTGCGGGCGGTGCCGGACAACGGCATCGGTTACGGGATGCTGCGTTACCTGGATCCCGTGGGTAGCGCCGAGCTCGGGCAACTGCCGGAGCCCCAGATCAGTTTCAACTATCTGGGGCGGGTGGGTGTCCGCGAACACTCGGGGGCGTGGACACCCACCACCGAATTCACCTCGCTCACCGCGACCACCGACCCGCAGATGGCACTACCCGCCGTCGTCGATGTGAACGCGATCGCCGAACCGGGCCCCGACGGCCTCGAACTCGACGCCACCTGGGAATTCGCCGCACAGATCCTGAGCGCCGAGGACGTGCGCGAACTGGCCGGCCTGTGGGAGCAGGCGCTGCGCGGGCTGGCCGCACATGCGCGCAGCGAATCCGCCGGCGGTTTCACCCCCTCGGATTTCCCGCTGGTCGAGGTCTCGCAGACCGATATCGACGGCTGGCTGCGCGACTATCCGGCGCTGACCGAGGTGTGGCCGCTGACCGCACTACAGTCCGGGCTGCTGTTCCACACCCTCTACGACCGCGACAGCGACGACGGCTACATCGTGCAGGCGGCGCTGACGCTGGCCGGGCAGGTCGACGCGCCACGGATGCGCCGCGCCGCGCAGACCCTGCTGGACCGGCACGACAGCCTGCGAACCGCGTTCACCGAAAGCGGCGCCGGCCCCCGCCAGCTGGTACTGGACCATGTCCGGGTGGATTGGCGCGATACCGATCTCACCGGCCTCGGCGACGACGACCGTGACCGCGAGATCCAGCGCCTCGCCGCGGCGGAATCGGCGCCGTTCGACCCCGCCCGGCCGCCACTGCTGCGGTTCCACCTGCTGCGCACCGCCGCCGCCGAATACCGGCTCCTGGTCACCAACCATCACCTCGTCCTCGACGGCTGGTCGATGCCGTTGCTGATCCACCAGCTGCTCGCCCTGTACACCGCGGGCGGCGACACCGCCGGTGACCTCCCGGCCCCGCGGTCCTACCGGGACTACCTGCAGTGGCTGCACACCCGCGACCGCGATGCCGCCACCGCCGCCTGGCAGCGGATGCTGGCCGGGGTGGAGAACCCGACCCGGGTCGCGGGCCGCCCGGACCGTACGGACCGCGCCCCCAGCGGTGAGGCGGGCCTGGACCTCGCGCCCGCCACCGCTGCCGCCGTGGCGGAGCTGGGTCGCGCGCACGGTGTCACCGCCGGCACCACCATCCAGGTGGCGTGGGCGCTGCTGCTCACCACCCTCACCGGCCGCCCGGACGTGGTGTTCGGCAATACGGTCACCGAGCGCCCGCCGCAGATCCTCGGCGTCGAGCACATGGTGGGGCTGTTCATCAACACGCTGCCGGTGCGGGTCCGGCTCGACCCGCACGAATCGGTCGCCGATCTGCTCACCCGCGTCCAGGCCGAGCAGGCCGCGATGCTGGAGCACCGCCATATCGGGTTGGCCGACCTGCAACGCGCCACCGGTATCGCCGATATGTTCGACACGGTCACGGTGCTGGAGTCCTATCCGCTCGACCGCGACGGCCTGGCCCGCGACCTCGGCGACGCCGGCCTGCGCCTGGTCGACGTCGAGGCCCGCGACGCCACCCCGTACCCGCTGAGCCTGCAGGTCACCCCGCCGCGGCCGGGTGACGGCACCGGCACCTACACCGTCACCCTGCGCTACGCCACCGACCGGTTCGCCGGCGAACAGGCCCGCACCCTGCTGGAACGGTTCGAACTGATCCTCACCCAGCTCGTCACCGACCCCGCCGTCCGTGCGGCCGCGATCTCGTCCTGCTGGGATACCGAACGCGCCGAACTGCTCTCGATCGCCGGCGACCCACCGGTGGCGGAACGTACCCTGTACGACCTGCTCTCCGCCACCGCCCGCAGCTACCCGGTGGCGCCGGCCCTACGGTCCGGCGACACCACCCTCACCTACCGTGAACTGGAACAACGCGCGGACGAGGTGGCCCGGCTGCTGGCGGCCCGCGGCGCGCGCCCCGAAACGTTCGTGGCGCTGGCCCTGCCGCGTTCGGCCGACCTGGTGGTGGCGATGTGGGCGGTCGCGCGCACCGGCGCCGCGTTCGTCGCACTGGATCCCGCCAACCCCACCGAACGGCTCGCCCGGATGCTCGCCGATTCCCACAGCACTCTGGGGGTCACGACCGGCGCCGTCGCCCCGAACCTCCCGGACACCGTCGACTGGCTGCGGCTCGACGACGACAACCCGCAGCCGGACGGCACCCCGGCGCCGGCGCCGCAACCGGACCCCGCCGCCACCGCCTACGTCATCTTCACCTCCGGATCGACCGGCACCCCGAAAGCGGTGCAGGTGACCCACCGCGGCCTCGCGAACGTCGCTGCCGCCCATACCGAAGCCTTCGGCGTGGACACCACCTCGACGGTGCTGCAGGTCGCCTCACCCGGTTTCGACGCCTGCGTCTCGGAACTGCTGCTGGCCCACGGCAACGGCGGCTGCCTGGTGATCGCGCCCCCGGAGGTGTACGGCGGCCCCGACCTGACGCGGCTGCTGCGCGCCGAACGGGTCACCCACGCCATCATCACCCCGTCCGTGCTGAACACCCTCGACCCCGCCGAACTGGAATCGCTGACGACGATCGCGGTGGTCGGGGAAGCCACCGGCAGCGATACCGTGCGCCGGTGGGCGCCCGGGCGGCGGCTGATGAACCATTACGGGCCGACCGAAACCACCATCTGGGCCACCGGCTCCGACCCCCTGCAACCCGGTGAACCGGTCACCGTCGGGCGCCCGGTGCGGGGTGTGTCGGTGGCGGTACTCGATGCGTGGTTGCGGCCCGTGCCGGTGGGCGTCGCGGGCGAACTGTATCTCGGCGGCCCCGGCCTCGCCCGCGGCTATTTCGGCCGCCCGGGTACCACCGCGTCCCGTTTCGTCGCCGACCCGCGCTCGGGGCGCGGCGAACGGCTCTACCGCACCGGTGATTCGGTGCGCTGGGTACGCGGCCGCGGCGGACTGGAACTGGACTATCTGGGCCGCAACGACCAGCAGGTCAAAATTCACGGCCTGCGCATCGAACCGGGGGAGATCGACACCCATCTCGCGCGGCATCCCGCGGTGGCCGCCGCCGCCACCGTCACCCGCACCGGCCCCGCCGGAGAACCGATCCTGGTGTCCTATATCGTCGCCGCACCCGGCGCGGAGGTGGACACCGCCGAGCTGCACGACCACCTCGACCGGACCCTGGCCCACTACATGAACCCGGCCGCGATCGTGGAACTGGACGAGTTGCCGGTCACCGCCACCGGGAAAATCGACCGCACAGCCCTGCGGCAGCGGGAATTCACCGCACCGGCCGCGGCCGGGCGGGCCCCGCAAACCCCCGCCGAACAAGTACTGGCCGACCTGTTCGCCGAGGTCCTGAACGTGGACACCGTCTCGGCCGACAGCAACTTCTTCGCCCTCGGCGGCGACAGCATCGTCTCCATGCGCCTGGTCGCGCTCGCCCGCGACGCCGGGTTCGTCCTCACCCCGCGCGACGTGTTCGAACACAAAACCGTCGCCGCGCTCGCCGCCACCGCCCGCACCGGCGCACCCGCGCCGGACCAGGCCCCACCCACCGGGCCCGCGGAGAGCCCGCGCACCCCGCTCACCGAATCCGAGGTGAACGCGCTGCACCGCACCTACCCGGGCCTGTCCGAGGTGTGGCCGCTGTCGCCGATGCAATCCGGGATCCACTTCCATTCGACCTTCGCCACCGGCGGTCCCGCCGGACACGACACCGACAACTACACGGTGCAGACCACCATCGAGTTCTCCGGCACCGTCGACGGGCCGCGCCTGCACCGCGCCGCTCAAGCACTGATCGACCGGCACGACATCCTGCGCGCCGCCTTCGTCGACACCGCGTCCGGGCCCGCGCAGATCGTGCTCCACCACGCCGAGGTCACCTTCGAACAGGTCGACCTCACCCCGGGCGGACCCACGGCCGATGAGATCGCCGCCGCCGACGCCACCACCGGTTTCGACCTGTCCGCGCCGCCGCTGATCCGGTTCACCCTGATCCGCCTCGCCCCCGGCGAATTCCGGCTGCTCGTCACCAACCACCACATCGTGCTCGACGGCTGGTCGATGCCGCTGCTGATGGGTGAACTGCTCGACAACTACGGTGCACCCGAACGGATCGGCGCCACCGGACCCGCCCCCTCCTACCGCGACTACCTGGTGTGGCTCGGCCACCAGGACCTCGACGCCTCCAAAACCGCGTGGGCGCAAGCCTATTCCGACGTCACCGCACCCACCCGGGTCGCCCGCGGAACCGGCGCCGCCAGCACCGCCGACGAAGTGAACGCGGAAATCCCGGCCACCGTCCACGACGCCCTGCGGCAGGTCGCCGCCGACGGCGCCGTCACCGTCAACACGGCCGTCGCCGCGGCGTGGGCGGTGAACCTGCGCGTCCTCACCGACGACACCGACGTGATCTTCGGTTCCGCGGTCTCCGGCCGGCCACCCGAACTGCCGCAGGTCGACCACACCCTCGGCATGTTCCTCAACACCGTCCCCGTCCGGGTCCGGCTCGACCCGGAGCGGACGCTGCGGGACCTGCTCACCGGTATCCAGCACCAGCACGCCACCATGCTCGACCACCACTATGTGGGGCTGCCCGATATCCACCGCGCCGCCGGCGTCACCGAACTGTTCGACACCGCGATCGCCTTCCAGTCGTTCCCCGTCGACCGCCCGGGCCTGCAACGTCTCGTCGAATCCGCGGGCCTGCAGGTCGGCGAGATCACCGGCGTCGACGCCACCCCGTTCCCGCTGAGCCTGGTCGTCGCACCCACCCGCGACGGGTCGGCCGGGCTGCGGATCACCCTGCGCTTCCTGCGCGACGAATTCGACACCGACCGGGCACACCGGATCCTCGACCGGTTCGTGCACATCCTGCACCGCATCGCCGTCGACCCGGCCACCCGGCTCGCCGACCTGTCCCTACCCGGCGACTCACAACCCACCCACCCCGTCGCCGCACACCCCGCACCGGCGACCCTGCCCGATATCCTCACCGCCTCCGCCACCGCCACACCCGAGGCGATCGCCGCGAAATACGGTGACACCACTCTCACCTACCGCGAACTCGACCAGCGATCCGACCGGCTCGCCCGGATCCTGCTGCGCCGCGGCGCCCGCCCCGGCACCGTCCTCGCCGCCGCCCTGCCACGCTCCCTCGCCGCGGTCGTCACCATCTGGGCCGCCGCGAAAGCCGGCACCGCGTTCGTGCCGATCGACCCCAACCTGCCCGCCGGGCGCATCGAATTCCTGCTCACCGATTCGCGCGCGGCACTCGGGATCACCGATACCGCCACCCGCCCGAACCTGCCCGGCGACCTCGACTGGCTCGTCCTCGACGACGACACCACCCGCCGCGACCTCACCGCCGAACCGGCAGCACCCGTCACCGCCGGCGCCCGCCACCTCGACGACGGCGCCTACGTCATCTACACCTCCGGCTCCACCGGCACCCCCAAAGGTGTGCGGGTCGGGCACCGCGGCCTCGCCGACGTCGTCGCCGCCCAACGCCGCGTCCTGCACGTCGACGAACAGTCCACGGTCCTGCAGGTCGCCTCACCCAGTTTCGACGCCGCACTGTTCGAACTACTGATGGCGCACGGCGCCGGCGGACGGCTCGTCATCGCCCCACCCGATGTGTACGGCGGCCGCGAACTGGCCGACCTGATCCGCCGCGACCACATCACCCACGCCGTGATCACCCCGTCCGCACTGGCCACCGTCCCACCCGAAGACCTCGGCGGACTCCGTGTCCTGGCCACCGCCGGCGAAGCGATCGGACCCGACCTGGTACGGCGCTGGGCACCCGGCCGCACCCTGATCAACCTCTACGGCCCCAGCGAAACCACCATCTGGGCCACCGCCGGCGAACTACCCGACACCGGCACACCCATCACCATCGGCCGCCCGGCCGGCCCCGTCGCGGCCACCGTCCTCGACACCTGGCTCCGCCCCGTACCGCAGGGTGTGGCCGGCGAACTGTACCTGTTCGGTATCGGCCTGGCCGAAGGGTATATCGACCGGCCCGGCCTGACCGCCGCCCGGTTCGTCGCCTCCCCGTTCGGCGACCCCGGCACCCGCATGTACCGCACCGGCGACGTCGTCCGTTACACCGCCGACGGCGACCTCGAATTCGTGGGCCGCAACGACTTCCAGGTGAAAATCCGCGGGATGCGGGTCGAACTGGGAGAGATCGACGCCGTCCTGGCCGCGCGCCCCGATATCGCCTTCGCCACCACCCTCGCCCACCGCGACCACGGCCGCCCCGCCCGCCTGGCCTCCTACGTCGTACCCGCACCCGGGACAACCGTCACCCCCGACGACTTGACCGCGGCCCTCACCGAAGCCCTACCGGCCCATATGGTTCCCGCCGCGATCACCGTCCTCGACGACGTACCGCTGACCTCCCACGGCAAACTCGACCGCGACCGCCTCCCGGAACCCGAATTCCCCATCCGCGAGTTCCGGGCCCCCGCGACCTGGCTGGAAGAACTCGTCGCCGACGCGTTCGCCCAGGTCCTGCACACCGACCGGGTAGGCGCCGACGACGACTTCTTCGCCCTCGGCGGCGATTCGCTCAGCGCCTCCCTCGTCGTGGCCCGCGTCGGCGCCGCCCTCGGCGTCCGGATACCGGTCCGCGCCCTGTTCGAGACACCCACCGTCGCCGGACTGGCCCGCCACACCGCCACCCTGCGCGGCGACGGCCGGATACCGCTCACCGCCGGCGCCCGCCCCGACCCCGTCCCGCTGTCCCTGGCGCAGCAGCGCATGTGGTTCCTGAACCGGTTCGAACCCGAATCGGCGGCCTACAACATCCCCGTCATGCTGCGGCTCACCGGCCAACTCGACACCGCGGCCCTGCGCGCCGCACTCACCGATGTCATCGCCCGCCACGAAGTGCTGCGCACCGTCTACCCCGAAACCGAAGGCGAACCACGCCAGGTGGTACTGGACGAACCCGCACCCGCGGTGCAGACCCGGACGGTGGACGAGCAGGACGTGCCCGCCGCCGTCACCGAATTCGTCCGCACCGGATTCGACGTCACCACCGAAGTCCCGCTGCGCGTCGCCCTGTTCGATATCGCACCCGGCACCGGCACCGGGCACTTCCTGCTCGTCCTGGTCGTGCACCACATCGCCGGCGACGGCCAATCCATGGGACCGCTGGCCCGCGATGTCATGACCGCCTACGCCGCGCGGGTCTCCGGCCACGCACCCCGATGGGAACCGCTACCGGTCCAATACGCCGACTACGCCGTCTGGCAGCGGCAGGTACTCGGTGCCGCCGACGACCCCGAATCGCTGCTGTCCACTCAGCTGCGGTACTGGCGCGACACCCTCACCGGCGCACCCGACCACCTGGACCTGCCCGCCGACCGTCCCCGCCCACCGGTCGCGTCCCTGACCGCCGGCCGCATCCCCGTCGACATCGGCGCCGAACTACACGCCCGGCTGCTGCACCTCGCCCGCAGCCACGGCTCCTCCCTGTTCATGACCGTGCACGCCGCGCTCGCCGCCGTCCTCGGCCGGCTCGCCGGCAACGACGACGTCGTCATCGGCACCCCCGTCGCGGGTCGCGGCGAACCCGGCCTCGACGACCTCGTCGGCATGTTCGTCAACACACTCGCCCTGCGCACCCCCCTCGACACCGGCGAACCGTTCACCGGCCTGCTCACCCGCACCCGCGAAACCGACCTGCAGGCCTTCGAACACGCCGACGTACCGTTCGAACGCGTCGTCGAAGAACTCAACCCGCAACGCTCCGCGTCCCAGCATCCGCTGTTCCAGGTGGTGCTGGCATTCCAGAACCTCGCCGCCACCGAGGTGGAACTGCCCGGCGTCACCGTGGCACGCGCCGATATCGACACCGGCCTCACCCAATTCGACCTGCAATTCGTGCTCGCCGATTCCTACGACGACAGGGGAGAGGCCCGCGGTATCGCCGGAACCGTCATGTACACCCACGACCTGTTCGACGAAGCCACCGCCACCGGATTCGTGCACCGCCTGATCCGGGTCCTGGAAGCCGTCACCGCCGACCCCGACGTCACCGTCGGCGATATCGACTGGCTCGACGCCGGCGAACACCACGACCTCGTCACCCGGATCGGCCCGAGGCCCACCGCCGCCCCGTACCCGCCCGCCCTGCTACCGGACGTCTTCGCCGCCGCCGTCCGCGGCAACGCCGACGGTATCGCCCTGATCGCGGACGGCACCGAACTCACCTACCGGCAACTCGACGCCCGCTCCAACCAGCTGGCACGGCTGCTCATCGCCCACGGCGCCGGACCCGAACAACCGGTCCTCGTCGCCGCCGGCCGATCCGCCGCATCGATCCTCGCCTGGTGGGCCGTCGTCAAAACCGGCGCCCCCTACGTCCCGGTCGACCCCCGCTACCCCGCGAGCCGCATCGAGCAGATGATCACCGATTCCGGCGCCGCCCTCGGCGTCACCGTCACCGCCGCACAACCACAACTCCCCGGATCCCTCGACTGGCTCGTCCTCGACGACCCCACCGTCACCGGCCGAATCGACGCATACTCCGGCGACCCCGTCACCGACACCCAGCGCCGGCAGCCCCTGCACGCCGGCAACACCGCCTACGTGGTCTTCACCTCCGGCTCCACCGGACGACCCAAAGGCGTCGCCGTCACCCACTCCGGAATCGCCGATTTCGTCGCCGCAGCCCGCACCGGACACCACCCCGGACAACCCACCCGGGTCCTGCACTTCGCGTCCCCCTCCTTCGACGCCTCCCTGCTGGAAATCCTGCTCGCCACCGGCCGCGCCGCCACCCTCGTCATCGCACCCACCGGCATCTACGGCGGCGAAGAACTCGCCGCATTCCTGCGCACCCACCGCATCACCCACGCCTTCGTCACCCCCGCCGCACTCGCCTCCGTCGACCCCACCGGCCTCGACGACCTGCAGATGGTCATGTCCGGCGGCGACGAAGTCCCCGCCGACCTCATCACCCGCTGGTCCGGCACCGACCGCGCCGGCACCCGCGAATTCCGGATCCTCTACGGACCCACCGAAACCACCATGGTCGCCACCGCCACCGACCGGATCCGCCCCGGCGACCGCACCACCATCGGCACCCCGCTCCCCGGCATGCTGGCCCTGGTCCTCGACGAGCGGCTGCAACCCGCCCCCGCCGGCGTCGCCGGCGAACTGTACCTCGCCGGACCCGCACTGGCCCGCGGCTACCTCAACCGGCCCGCCACCAACGCCGCCCGGTTCACCGCCTGCCCGTACGGCGAACCCGGCAGCCGCATGTACCGCACCGGCGACGTCGTCCGCTGGAACAGTCACGGCGACCTCGAATTCATGGGCCGCAACGACTTCCAGGTGAAAGTCCGCGGCTACCGGGTCGAACTCGGCGAAATCGACACCGTCCTCGGCGCCCGCCCCGAAGTCGCGTTCGCCGTCACCGTGCCCCGCCGCGACGGCACCGGCCCCGTCACCCTCGTGTCCTATGTGGTGCCCACCTCCGGCACCGAAATCTCCGTCGACGACCTCACCGCCGCACTCACCGACGCCCTGCCCTCCTACATGGTGCCCGCCGCGATCATGGTCCTCGACCGGATCCCGCTGTCCCCGAACGGGAAACTCGACCGCACAGCCCTGCCCGCACCCATCCTGCAGGCCAAACACTTCCGCGCGCCCACCTCCCCGGTGGAAGAAATCGTCGCCGGGGTATACGCCGAAGTACTCGGCCTCGACCGCCCCGTCGGCGCCGACGACGACTTCTTCGAACTCGGCGGCAACAGCCTCGTCGCCACCCGCGTCGCCGCCCGCATCGGCGCCGCCCTCGACGCCAACGTCCCGGTCGCGATGATCTTCGACGCCCCCACCGTCGCCGGACTCGCCGCCCGCGCCGAATCCCACGCCGACACCGGCCGCGTCGCCCTCACCCCGCAACCCCGCCCACCGCATATCCCGCTGTCCTACGCACAGCAGCGGATGTGGTTCCTCAACCGGTTCGAACCCGACTCCGCCGCCTACAGCATCCCCATCGTCATCCGCCTCACCGGGCGCCTCGATATCGACGCCCTGCACGCCGCGATCACCGACGTGGTGGACCGCCACGAAGTCCTGCGCACCATCTACCCGCACACCGAGGGGGAGCCCGCGCAGCTGGTTCTCCCCGCAGAACAAACCCCGCCGCTCACCGTCACCCCCCTCGCCGAAACCGACCTGCCCACCGCGATCACCGCACTCGTCTCCACCGTGTTCGACGTGACCACGCAGGCACCGCTGCGGGTCCGGCTGTTCGAACTCGCCCCCGATACCTGGGTGCTGGCCGTCGTCCTGCACCACATCTCCGGCGACGGATCATCCCTGGCGCCCCTGGCCCGGGACATGATGACCGCCTACCAGGCGCGGGTCCACGGCCGCCCACCCGGCTGGGAACCGCTGCCCGTCCAATACGCCGACTACGCGATCTGGCAGCACACCGTCCTCGGCTCCGAAAACGATCCCGACTCCCTGCTCCGCGCCCAGATCGATTACTGGACAACCCAACTCGCCGACCTACCGCCGCTGCTGGAACTACCCGCCGACCGGCCCCGGCCACCCACCCAGTCCTACGCGGGCGCCACCGTCCCGATCACCATCGGCGCCGACCTGCACGCCGACCTCGAAAAAATCGCGCGCGCCCACAACACGACCCTGTTCATGGTGTTCCACGCCGCCCTCACCGCCACCCTCGCGCGGCTCGCGGCCACCGACGATATCGCCATCGGCACCCCCTACGCCGGACGCGGCGAACCCGAACTCGACAACCTCGTCGGCATGTTCGTCAACACCCTCGTCCTGCGCACCCGCCTCACCGACCGGACCTCGTTCACCGAACTGCTCGACCACGTCCGCGACACCGACCTGGCCGCGTTCGGCCACGCCGACGTCCCGTTCGAACGACTCGTCCAGGAACTCAACCCCGTGCGCTCCCACGCACACCACCCGCTGTTCCAGGTACTGCTCGCCTTCCAGAACCTCACCACCACCGATTTCGAACTTCCCGGCCTCACCGCCTCGGCCGTGGCCGCCGACACCGACACCTCCCTGTTCGACCTGCAGGTCACGGTGTCGGACAACTACGACAGCACCGGAACCCCCACCGGCATCACCGGCGGCATCGCCTACGCCACCGACCTGTTCGACCCCGCCACCGCCACCACCATGGTCGAACGCCTGCACCGCATGCTGCGCGCCCTCGTCACCGACCCCGGCGGCCGGATCCACGACGTGGACCTGCTCGACACCGGTGAACGCGAAACCGTCCTGCACGACTGGAACGCCACCGCCCGCCCGCTCGACCCCGGCGAAACCCTCGCCTCCCTGTTCACCCACGCCGCCCGCGCCCACGCCGACCGGCCCGCCGTGGAATCCGGCGACCGCACCCTCACCTACGCGGAATTCGCCGCGCGCGTCAACCGCCTCGCCCGCTGGCTGATCGACCGCGGCGTCGGCCCCGACACCCTGGTCGCACTGCGCATGCGCCGATCCCTCGACCAGGTCACCGCCATGTACGCGGTGCACGCCGCCGGCGGCGGCTACCTCCCCGTCGACCCGGACCACCCGGCCGAACGAATCGACTACATGCTGGCCACCGCCGACCCCGTGGTCGTCCTGTCCTCCCTCGACGGAATCGACCTCACCGAATTCGACGACACCCCCGTCACCGACCACGACCGCCGCGCCCCACTGCGCCCGGACAACCTCGCCTACGTGCTGTTCACCAGCGGATCCACCGGACGCCCCAAAGGCGTCGCCGTCACCCACCACGCGGTCCTCAACCAGTTGCACTGGATCATCGGCACCTACCGGCTCACCGCCGCCGACACCGTCCTGCAGAAAACCCCCGCCACCTTCGACGTCTCCGTCTGGGAACTGTTCGCCACCCTCGCCGTCGGCGCCCGCCTCGTCATCGCCCGCCCCGACGGCCACACCGACCCCGCCTATCTGGCCGACACCATCGCGTCACACCGCATCACCCTCACCTCCTTCGTCCCGTCGATGCTCGCCGCGTTCGCCGGCGCCGCACCCGCACACACCCTCAAATCGCTGCGCGCACTACTGGTGGGCGGTGAAGCCTTCGGCGCCGACGTCGTCTCCGCCGCACGGCAGGTGATGCCCGATACCGACCTGCACAACCTGTACGGCCCGACCGAATTCACCCTGCACGCCACCGCACACGAGGTGATCGACACCGACACCGGCAGCGTCCCGATGGGCACACCAGTCTGGAACGTCCGCGCCTACGTCCTCGACACCCGCCTGCAACCGGTGCCGCCCGGGGTCGCGGGGGACCTGTACCTCGCCGGCAACCAGATCGCCCGCGGCTACCACGCCCGCCCCGGGCTCACCGCCGACCGTTTCGTCCCCGACCCCTACGCCCACGGGCAGCGCATGTACCGCACCGGCGACCGGGCCCGCCGCCGCCGCGACGGCGAACTGGAATACCTGGGCCGCATTGACTTCCAGGTGAAACTGCGCGGCCTGCGGATCGAACTCGGTGAGATCGAAGCGGTCCTCGCCGAACATCCCGGCATCGCCCGGGCCATCGCCGCCGTACACACCACCGCGGCCGGGGACCAGCTCGTCGGCTACCTCGTCCCCGCCGCGGGCGCCACGGTCGACACCGCGGCCGTCCTCGCCCACGCCGCCACCGAACTCCCGGACTACATGGTGCCGACCACCGTCATGGTGCTCGACGCGGTCCCGTTCACCTCCTCCGGCAAACTCGACCGCAAACGCCTGCCCGAACCGGTGTTCGCGGTGGGGGAGTTCCGGGAACCGTCCTCGTGGCTGGAAGGGGAGGTCGCCCGCGCCTACGGCCACGTCCTCGGCGTGGAGCGCGTGGGCGCCGACGACGACTTCTACGCCCTCGGCGGCAATTCGCTGAAATCGGTGCAGGTGGTGACCGAGCTGAAGAAGGAACTCGACTACGAGGTACCCGTCAGCTGGATCCTGTCCGACCCACGCCCCGCCGACCTGGCCAAACGCATCGAAACCGGTATGCGTACCGGGGAGGTCGCCACCGAACCCGCGGCCCCCGGATTCGATGTGCTGCTACCGATCCGGACCGAAGGTCAGCAGCCCCCACTGTTCTGCGTCCATCCGGCCTCCGGTCTGGCCTGGTCCTACCGGCCCCTCGGCGAATACCTGTCCGCCGGCCGCCCGATCTACGGTATCCAGGCCCCGCAACTCAGTGGCGCGGATGGCCCCGCGGGCAGTATCGAGGACACCGCCCGCCGCTACTTCGACGAGATCCGTAAGGTCCAGCCGCACGGGCCCTACCATCTGCTCGGCTGGTCGCTCGGCGGCCAGATCGCCCATGCGATCGCCGTCGAGATGCGCGCCGCCGGGGAAGAGGTCGCCCTGCTGGCTCTGTTGGACGCCGAAGCGGAGGGTATGGACCGATCGGCGGTCACCACTGTGACGGCCGGGGAACTGGTCAGCAACCTCGGCCCGGTCATGGGTATCGATTTCGTGCCCGCCGACGCCACCGCCGGGGAAGCGGCCGCGCTGATCGAGGAGAAGCTGGGGGACCGGCTCGGTATCGACGCCGCGCTGATCCAGCGCATGACCGACGCCTACAACGACTCCCTCCGGGCGGCCGCCGACTGGCGACCCCGGCTACTCGACAGCGATCTGCTGTATTTCACCGCGACCGAGGACCGCCGCGCCGACGCCGCCGGCCACCGCGGCTGGGAACCGGTGGTCGGCGGCCGGGTCACCAATATCGATATCGACGCAACCCATCTGGCCATGACCGAGCCCGCGGTGCTGTCCCGTATCGCCCGCATCCTCGACGACCACCTCGGCCGGTAGCCGCCGGTCTCCGCCGGGCGGGCGTTCACCGGTCCCGCCCGGCGGAGCAGCGCGGGGGACGGGCCGCCGCACGGCACGACACCGATTACTTGACGTAATGTAGATTATCGGCGTTCTTCGGAAGGGTGGTATCCGAAACTCGGCTCCGCGGCAAACCGGCCTTTTCAAGGCGGAACTTCCGGCTCCGGCCAGAAGCCCGGGTGCAGCCGGTAAGGCGCCGGGGTTTCCTCGCGGCACGCTCGCGCGGCCACGCGGCGCCCCTTACGTCGCATGCATTATGTCAACTCGGGATGTGTGCGCCGACCTGTGAGCACTCAACCAATTCGACGGACAGCACACGCCCGCGGCGCCTATCCCGGACGGCACCAACAGCCAGCGGCAACCGCCCCGCCCCTTCTGCCGCACGGTGCTAGGAGGTTCCACCGGGCGCCTGCCCCGCGGGCCACCGGTCGGTGATCATTTCCGTCATCTCGTTCACCCAGGTGTCGTCGAGGGCGGCGTCTCGGCGGATGAGGATGCGGAAGATCGCGGTGCCCGCCACGACCTCGGCGAGCATGGGCAACTGGTCGTCGTCGCGGCGTCGCCGGCCGTAGCGGGATTCGAAGACGGCCAGATTACCGGCCAACCGGTCGATCATCATGCGGTGCACTTCCGGGGCGGCGACGGTGTCGGCGATCAGCCCGGGTAGCGCCAGCCGCACTTCCGGTCTGTCGAACATGACGCGGACCGTCTCGACCAACGCCCGGATGTCCTCGCGGATATCGCCGGAACCGTCCGGCGTGGGGATCGTTTCGGCGGACAGCACGGCCTCGTGGACGAGCTGCGCTTTTCCCGACCAGCGCCGGTAGATGGCGGCCGTGGTTGTCCCGGCTCGTGCGGCGATCGCCGACAACGACAGCGCCGGGTAGCCCGTCTCCAGCAGCAATTCCCGGGTGGCCGCGATGATCGCGGCGTCGATCCGCCCGTCGCGCGGCCGCCCGGGCGTGGATCGCGCAGACCTCTTGCCTTCCTTGCGGCCTTCTGCTGTCATGTTCCAATCCTAATTCCAATACGGCGTGCATCATATTTGAGGGAGACCGTGTGAACCTGAGCCCACTCGACGAGTATCCGATTCATCAGACGCCGGCGCCCCTCACCTGGCCCGCCACCTCCGACCGCAACTTCTACGATCGTTCGTACTTCAACGTGCTCGATCGGGACGGCCGCTTCATGGCGCTGACCGGTATCGGCTACTACCCGCGCCTGGGCGTCAAGGACGCCTACTTCGTCGTCCGCCGCGGCGACACCCAGACGGCGGTGCATCTGAGCGACGCCATCGACGACGACCGTCTCCACCAGAACGTCAACGGCTACCGGCTCGACGTCGTCGAACCGTTGCAGGAACTGCACCTCACCTTGGCCGAGACCGAGGGCATCGCCGCGGATCTGACCTGGCGCGGACTGTTCCCCGCCGCCCTGGAACGGCCGCACGACATGCTGACCGAGCGGCGAGTGACCCTGCAGGCGTGCCGGTTCGCCCAGGTCGGCACGTGGCAGGGCTGGATCGATATCGACGGCGAACGGCTCACCGTCGAGCACGACACCAGCGTGGCGAGCCGTGACCGGTCCTGGGGTATCCGGCCGATCGGTGAGCCGGAGCCGGCCGGGCGGCCGGATGCCGCGTTCCGCGGCATGTGGTGGCTCTACCTGCCGCTGGCCTTCGACGACTTCCAGCTGTTCCTGATCCTGCAGGAAGACCCCGACGGCCACCGCAGCCTCTACGACTGCACCCGCCGCTGGCGGGACGGCCGCGTCGAACAACTCGACGGGGTGCGCGTCACCGTCGACTACACACCCGGTACGCGGATACCTCGGGGCGCTCATATCTCGTTCCTGAACCGGGCCGGCGACCGGATCGAGCTCGATATCGAATCGAAGCTCTTCGCGCCCATCGCGTTCGGCTCGGGTTACGGTGGCGACTCCTCGTGGGCACACGGCACCTGGAAGGAGGGGCCGTTCGCCGAACGCGTCGGCTTCGACCTGACCGATCCGGCGGTGATGGCCCGGGCGGCGTTCAGTCTCATCGACCATGTCGGGGTGGCCGTGTGCACCGAAGCCGACGGGCAGGTGCGGGAGGGCGCGGGGTTATTCGAGCACGGGGTGATCGGACCGCACTACCCGTCGGGTTTCGCCGACTGGACCGATGTGGCGGAATAGGTACGACGGATGAAGATCATGACAGCGCTGTACGGCCCCACCGATGCGGTCGAGCGCGCGAAAGTGCTCCAGGAGGCCGGGGCCTCGGGTGTGTTCACCTTCGAGGGCCCGTTCGATGTGTTCACGCCGCTGGTGTTGGCCTCGGCGGTCGAGGGCCTCGATGTGATGTCCAATGTCGCGATCGCGCTCCCCCGCAATCCGATCCAGCTCGCCCACCAGGCCAACGATCTGCAGTTGCTGTCCGAGGGGCGTTTCATCCTGGGTTTGGGCACGCAGGTGCGGGCGCAGATCGAGAAGCGTTACGGGGCCGAATTCGACCGTCCGGTGGCACGGATGAAGGAAATGGTGGGGGCGCTGCGCGCGATCTTCGCGGCCTGGAACGACGGTGCGCGGCTGGATTTCCGGGGCGAGTACTACCGGCACACGCTGATGACACCGACGTTCGTGCCGGGACCGAATCCGTTCGGTCCGCCGCCGATCTATCTCGGTGCCTTGGGACCCCGGTTGACCAGAGCCACCGCGGAGGTGGCCGATGGTTTGCTGGTGATGCCGTTCGGGACGAAACGGTTCCTGCACGGTACGACGATGCCGGCTGTCCGCGCGGGGCTGGCCGCGGCGGGGCGTAGCGAGGACGATTTCGAGGTGGTGCCCGAGATCATCGTGTCGGTGGCCGGCGGACGAGACGACGATCATGCCTCGACTCGGATGCTGCTGGCGTTCTACGGTTCCACCCCGGCCTACCGGCCGGTGCTCGACGCCCACGGCTGGGGTGATCTGCAGCCGGAACTGAACGCGATGTCGAAGCAGGGTCGCTGGCGGGAGATGGCGACCCTGATCGACGACGACATCCTGCACACCATCGCCGCCTGCGGTACTCCGGCGGAGGTGGCCGCGCATATCCGGGCCCGTGTCGATGGTGTGTCGGATCGGATCTGCCTGTATCAGCCGGGCCCGATCGCGGTCGAGGCGCTCGCCGAGATCGTGGACGCGTTGGGAGGTTCCGCATGTCGGTGATCGAATTCGACGCTGTCCGCGACGATCGCTACGGCGGTAAGGCGGCCGGCCTCGCCCGGCTGCACCGTCTCGGATTCGCGGTACCGGTGGGTTTCGTCGTCGCCGATGTATCCGCACCTGGTGCCGTCGAGGCGGCGGCGGAGAGGTTCGCCCGGATGGCCGCCGACGGGACTGCCCCCGTGGCTGTCAGGTCCTCCGCGGTCGGCGAGGACGGGGACGATCAGTCCTTCGCCGGGCAATACGACACGGTGCTGGGTGTCGACTCCCTCGACGCTTTCGCCGCGGCCGTGCGCACCTGCGCCGCGTCCGTTCGTTCCCGGCGGGCGTCGTCCTACAGCGGGCAGCGCGGCGCCACCATGCATGTGGTGGTTCAGCAGATGGTCGACGCGCGCGCCGCAGGCGTCGTGTTCACCGCGGATCCGGCGACCGGCCGCCGCGACCTGATGGTGATCGACGCCGTCACCGGACTCGGTGACGCGCTGGTGGACGGTACGGTCTCCCCCGACCACGTCGTGCTGGATTCGCGCGGGGCGCTCGCCGTGCAGGAGGTCGGCGAGGTGCCGGTGCTGTCACCGGCGGAGATCGCGGAGATCCGGTCGGCTGCCCTGCGCGCTGCCGAGCACTGGGGCCGGCCGGTGGATCTCGAATGGGCGATCGACCGGTCCGGGAAGCTGTGGTGGTTGCAGGCCCGGCCGATCACGACGCTGCCCGGTGATCTGAACGAGATGGATTCACCGCTCGCGGGTGCCGACCATGTGTACACGCGCTGCAATATCGGTGAGATGATGCCGGGGGCGTTCTGCCCGTTGACGGCGTCGGTATCCGGTTATGCCATCGACTACGCGATGCAGATGGTGCAGGTGGTGGCGCGGGCTCAGCCTCGTTATGAGAAGCCGTGGCTGCAGGTCGGCTATTTCTACGGCCATATGTTCTTGAACCTGACCGAGGGTACGGCGCTGAGTTCGGGTCTGCTGGGCAATTCGCTGGAGCAGTTCTCGATGTCGATCTGTGGGCGGGTGGTCGAGGAGTTGCAGGCGCAACCTCCGAAGCCGTTCGCCCGCAAGCTGGTCAATACCGTCCGGCTCACCACGCACGCGTTGTCCGCCGGGCCGGCGATCCGCCGTCTGGGCGACCGGATTGCCGCATTCCGGGTCCCGGCCGGTGATGATCCGCGGCTGGTCTTGCGGGAGCTGGAAGCCGGTGTCGAGCTGTATTGCGATGTCACGCTGACCCATGTGCGGTCGTCTTCACGCGCCGCGGTGGCCGCCAATATCCTCGAGAGTGTTCTGGTGCGGCGGGCGATCGGGAACGGGCGCGGTGAGGAGGAGGGGCGAGCCGAGGCGGCCAGGCTCATGGCCGGTGCCTCCGAGGTGGAGAGCGCGCTGATGCTGGAGGAGCTCGATGCGGTCGTAGGCGGTCTCGCCGCCGACGCTGCGGCCGCCGAGGAGTTCCTGGCGGGTGAACCCGATCAGGTGGTCGGCGCGCTGCGGGCCGCCGACAGCGCCGGCGGTCGGGCGTTGCGGCGTTTCCTGAGCCGGCACGGTCACCGCGGGTATCGCGAGCTGTGTATGCGTGACCCTTCGTGGGCGGAGGATGCGGGCGGTTTGGGAGCGATGATGCAGGTCATGTTGCGCTCGGCGCTCGATCGGGCCGACCGTGGACCGGCGCGTACTCAGGTCGAGACGAACAGTTCGGGGGTTGTCCGGTTTCTCGCCCGGTTGGCGCGGGGCGGCGCGCGCGGGCGTGAGGAGACGAAATCGAAGATGGCGTTGACGGCGCATGCGCTCAAGCTCGGTTACCGGCATCTGGGTGAGGTACTGGCCGGGTCGGGGCGGCTGCCGGACGCCGATCTCGTTTTCTTCTTCGATCGCGGGGAATTGCATCGCGTCGTCGGTGCCGAGGACATCACCGATCTGGTGCAGTGTGCCCGGAAGCGTCGTGAAGCGCTGACGTTCCAGGATTCGCTGGAGTTCGACGATGTGTCGGTGGGCCGGCCGGTACCGCTCGTCGCCCGGCCACAGCATGCAGCCACCGACGACCGGATACCGGGCCGGCCCGCCGGCCGGGGAATCGTGGAAGGGGTGGTGCGGGTCGCGAAGTCGGTTGTCGATGCTCGTGATGTGCGGCGCGGTGAGATTCTGGTCGCCCCGGTCACCGATGTGGGGTGGACGCCGTATTTCACCGTGATCGCTGCTCTTGTCACCGATATCGGCAGTTCGGTATCCCACGGCGCGGTGGTGGCGCGCGAGTACGGTTTACCGTGCGTCGTCAACACCTTGGTGGCCACTCGTGTGCTTCGGACCGGCGATCGCGTACGCGTGGACGGGGATCGAGGTCTGGTCACCCGTCTCGGCGAGCCGTGATTCGCGCCCTGAGCGGCACCCCTCTCCCCTGTCGGGTAAACCGGGTATCTCCCATATTTCGTCACTCTGACGAAATGGGCTGGGGTGGAAGGCTTCTGTGGCGCGAACCCCGAGCTTCGCCACCTTCTCTTGCGGCCGGGCGCGGCTTCGACGCCTCTGGGGTCGCCGTGGTACTTGGGAAATTTCGGGCGGATATGGCCTGACAGCGGTGATCCGATCGACTGGTTACGTCGGTCAGGTAGCCGCTTCGATCGCAGGGTTGGTGGGTTGGCCGCTTCTCTCGGCAGTGCGCTGGCACCGTCCGCACCTACTGGGACGGGTGTCCACTCTGGCCGCTCAGGCCGGGATTCATAGAGATCGAGTTGGCCGATCTGTAGTTGCGCGGCCCCCGGGTTGGTTTCGGGCGCGGAGGCCAGTGCGAGGTTTGATTCAGTGCCGGCGATCTCGATGCGCGTCCTGGGCGCGGCTATGTCGCCGTCGTGCAGGTGGATAGAAACGATGGCGCCGCTGTCGAGTTCGGCGTGGGCGAGGAAATGGTCGGGCGCGGTGACGGTGATCGGCTCGCCCGTTTCGGCTACCCGGTGCTCGCCGGTTCGGATGGCCGGTCGGATGGCAAGGTCGCGGATTGGTCCGAGCAGGTGCTGCACGAGGTCGAGGGCGTGTCCACCGAGAACCTCGACCAGTCCGGCGCCGTTTCGGTGGTCGTAGGTGTAGGCCGTCCAGGCGGGAACGTCGCGCGTATTTCCCTTGCTGCGGGAGCTGTAGACGGTCGCGGACTGCACAGTACCCAGGCGTCCGTCCGCGATCATCGCTCGCGCTCGACGAACGGCCGGCGAGAACCGTGCCTGCAAGCCGACTGTGCCATCAACACCCGCCCTCTCTGCGTCGGCGGCCAGCGCGGCGGCTTCGGCCGCCGTCGTGGCCAGCGGCCATTCGCAGTACACGTGTTTGCCGGCGTCGAGCGCGGTGGTGACCAACTCAACGTGCGTGGGCACCTTCACGGTGACGACCACGAGGTCGACGTCGGGATGCGTGGCAAGGCTGCGGGCGTCGGTGAACGCATGTCGCGCGCCGAATCGTGCACGCGCGGCTTCCGCGCTGTCTTCGCGGGTGGTAGCCACCGCGGTAAGTGCGAACTCGGGCAGTGCGACGATCGCAGGAATGTGCGCACGCGCTGCCCATCCCCGGTCCGGGTTCGCTCCGAGGACGCCGACGCCGATCGGCCTGACCATTCCCACACCTCCATAAGCGGGTCAAACTGTTCCGGTTTCAGACGATATCAGAAGCGGAACTGGTTGACCCGGTTGGCTAGACTCTGGGCATGCACGACTCCGCAGTGGATGCGCTGCTCGCACGGGGCGAAACCCGCCCGCGCGCGGACGCGCGGCGCAACGTCGAGCGGCTGGTCACCGCGACACGCCAAGCGATCAACGAACAGGGGCTTGCCATCACAACCCGCGACATCGCGCAACGCGCGGGGGTGGGCCTGGGCACGCTGTATCGGCGGATTCCGTCGCTGGACGCACTTCTCGCCGCCATTCTCACAGACACCATCGATGAGATGACCGATCGAGCACGACGTGCGCTCGACGACCCCGACGCGTGGCAGGGCTTCGTCGAGTTCGCCGAGACATATGTACAGCTACGAGCGTCTAGTTGTGGTCTGCACGAGGCGCTGTCCGGTCATGGCGGCCGTCTCGATCTGGAGCTGCGCATCACCCGTCTCCAGCAGGCGGTGCATCAGCTCGTCCAGCGGGCGCAACGTACCCATGTCATCCGCGATGACCTCGACTGGCGTGATATCCCCTTCGTGCTCGCCACCGCGATACCCGCCGACCACACCATCGGTCTCGAACCGAGACCCGACCAATGGCGCCGAAACCTGCGCATCATCCTCGACGGCCTCCGCCCGGCAACGGAGAGTTCCCGTCCACCCGTCGTCGCCGGCGGGTTGCATCAGAAGAGCGTGTCGGCCGAGCGCAGCGGCCGGTAGCCGGTGGAGCCGAGCTGCGCGAGCTCGCCCGCGATATCCACGCCGATGGAGCCGAAGAAGTTGATGTTCTCGCTGTGCGCCGGGGAGATGTGGGCCAGCACCTCGTCGTCGATCCGGCGCGCGGACCGGCGCATCGCCGCCTGAACGGGCAGCGGCCTGATCAGGCGGTTCCGGCTCGCCGGTTGCGCCAGAGAAGGACGGTGCCGGCCGTCAGGGCGGCCAGGGTGCCGAGGTTGACGCCCGCGCCGCGGTCATCTCCTGGCGGTAGCCGACGCGGGCGGGTTCGGGAAGCCGGGGCATCAGCACTCCTCTCCGGCGGGGTGATCGCAGCAGTCGCAGGACGGGCCGCTGCCGGTGGCGGTCAGGGCGGTCGGTGCGGGACAGCAGGTGTCGCCGTGCCAGGCGTTGCGGCCTTCGCGCACGGCGACGGCGGCGATGACCAGGGCGGCGATCGGGTCGGCCCACGACCGGCCGAACAGGCTGTTGAGCAGGAGCCCCACCAGCAGTACCGCCGAGAGGTAGGTGCACAGCAAGGTCTGTTTCGAATCGGCCACCGCGGAAGCCGACCCGAGTTCCCGTCCGGCGCGACGCTGGGCCCACGACAGCACCGGCATGATCACCAGGCTCGCCGTGGCCAGCCCGATCCCGACCGGCGAATGCTGGGCTTCACCCAGCCCGAACAACGCCCGGATCGAGTCGACAGTCACGTAGAGAGCGAGGGCGAAGAAGGAGAACGCGATGATCCGCAGCGCGATCTTCTCCCGTTTCCCTGGGTCGCGGCCGGCGAACTGCCAGGCGACCGCGGCCGCGGAGGACACCTCGATCACCGAGTCCAGGCCGAACCCGATCAACGCCGTCGAGGACACCCGGACGCCTTCGGCAACGACAGCGCGATGTCGTTCTGCGCCGCGACATGCTCACCGCCGCGGCCCGGCGCGAACGGTGCTGCTGGGTACGCTGGCCTGGCAGCTCATATCTTTCGTCCACCGCGGTCAAACCTGTGCTGGATACCCGTCACCCACGGTGACGGGTGCGGCCGCCGCATCGAGAGGAAGAACAGATGAGTCCCACGATTCGCAGTGTGGTGGTCCCGGTCTCCGATCTGGGGTCCGCGAAAGCGATCTACACGGCGTTGCTCGGTGCCCCGCACACCGATGAGGCGTATTACGTCGGCTATTCCGTCGACGGTTTCGAGGTGGGGCTCAATCCGCACGGGGATGTTGCGGAGGGGCCGGTGGCCTATTCCGATGTCGAGGATGTCGACGCCGTGCGCGCGGCGCTGCTGGCGGCGGGCGCCACCGAAGGTTCGGCGCCGCGTGAGGTAGCGCCCGGGGTGCGGGTGTGCGTGCTGCGGGATTCCGACGGCAACCCGATCGGTCTGCGGGGGAAATAGCCGCCTCGCCGCGGCGTCGGGAGCGGAGGTGGGTATGCGCAGACGGCGGTGGACGGTTGTCGGTGCCGCGGCGGTGACGGTCGCGGGATTGCTGGCGGGGTGCGGGATCGAGGAACCGGTACCGGGGGGTGCGCCGGTGTCACCGACCGATACGGCGGTGCAGCCCGATCGGGCGGCCGGTGTGGATATCCCGGATGGGCGGGTCGAACATATTCTGGGCCGCGTCGAGCAGCGGGCCCGGGAGCTGATGGATGTTTCCGGTATCCCCGGGATGGCGGTCGCGGTCGTGCACAACGGGGAGGTCGTGTTCAGCGAGGGGTTCGGGGTTCGGGAGGTGGGCACCGAACAGGCGGTCGATGCGAACACGGTGTTCCAGCTGGCGTCGCTGTCCAAGCCGGTGGGCGCGACCGTGGTGGCGCGGCAGGTCGCTGCCGGCGCGGTCGGCTGGGATACGCCGGTGCGGCAGCTCGCCCCCTGGTTCGCGTTGCGGGACCCCTATGTCAGCGACGCCGTGACCGTCGGTGACCTGTACGCGCATCGTTCCGGGTTGCCCGATCATGCCGGGGACATGCTGGAGGATCTGGGGTTCGACCGGGCCGCGGTGCTGCACCGTTTGCGGCTGCTGCCGTTGGGGCCGTTCCGGGATTCCTACGAGTACACGAATTTCGGGTTGACGGCGGCGGCGACGGCGGTTGCGGAGGCGGCGCGCCTGGATTGGGCCGATCTTTCGAAGCGGGAGATCTACGAGCCGCTGGGGATGGGGGCGACCAGTTCCCGGTATGCCGATTTCGTTGCGGCCCCGGATCGTGCGGTGGGACATGTGCGGGTGGACGACTCCTATCGCCGCGCCGAGCCCGCGCGGCAACCGGACGCACAATCTCCGGCGGGTGGGGTCAGTTCCTCGGTGGCGGATATGGCCCGGTGGATGACGATGATGCTCGGCGACGGCACGTTCGAGGGTCGTCCGGTGGTGGCGCCGGAGGCGCTGCTGCCGGCGGTGTCGCCGCAGGCCGTATCGTCGCCGCCGACAGCGCCGGATGCGCGGTCGGGGGCGTACGGGTTCGGGTTCAATGTGGGAACGTCGGCGGCGGGCCGGGTGGTGTTGAGTCACTCCGGGGCGTTCAACGCAGGCGCCGCGACGGCACTCACACTGATTCCGTCGGCGGATGTGGGGATCGTGACACTCACGAACGCGGCGCCGATCGGTGTCCCGGAGACGTTGAATGCCGAGTTCGCGGATCTGGTGCAGTTCGGGGAGATCCGCCAGGACTGGTGGGGGCTGTACCGCGAGGCGTTCGCGGGGATCGAGGCGCCGACCGGTGAACTGGTGGGCAAGACCCCGCCGCCTGCTCCCGCGCCCGCGGGCCCGCTGGACGGTTACGCGGGTGTGTACGGGAACGAGTATTTCGGTCCGGCGGAGGTCGCGGTGGAGGGTGAGCGGTTGCTGCTGACCTTGGGGCCGGGGAAGGTGACCGTGCCGCTACAGCATTGGGACGGGGATACGTTCGTGTTCATGCCGTCCGGGGAGGCGGCGAACCCGGGGACGGTGTCGCAGGCGCGTTTCGACGGTGACCGGTTGTGGCTGGAGTTCTACGACGCCGACGGCTGCGGCACGTTCGTGCGCTAGCCGGCGCCCGGTTGCTGCCGGCACGGCCCCCTCTCCCGGGCCGGGTGAGGGGGCCGCCGTCGCGGCTCAGCTTTCGACGTAATCCGCCAAGTGCTGTCCGGTGAGGGTGGAGCGGCCCGCGACCAGGTCGGCGGGGGTGCCTTCGAAGACGATGGTGCCGCCGTCGTGGCCGGCGCCGGGGCCGAGGTCGATGATCCAGTCGGCGTGCGCCATGACCGCCTGGTGGTGTTCGATGACGATCACCGATTTCCCGGCGTCCACGAGCCGGTCCAGCAGGCCCAGGAGGTTCTCCACATCGGCGAGGTGCAGGCCGGTGGTGGGTTCGTCGAGAACGTAGATGCCGCCTTTTTCGCCCATCCGGGTGGCCAGTTTCAGGCGTTGCCGTTCACCGCCGGAGAGGGTGGTGAGGGGCTGTCCAACTTTGATGTAGCCGAGCCCGACATCGACGAGGTGGCCGAGGATTTTGTGGGCGGCGGGAATGCGGGCGTCGCCGGCACCGAAGAATTCCTCGGCTTCGGCGACCGACATCTCGAACACTTCGGCGATATTGCGGCCGCCGAAGGTGTATTCCAGCACCTCGGCCTGGAATCGCCGGCCTTCGCATTCCTCGCAGGGTGATTCGACGGTGGCCATCACACCGAGATCGGTGTAGATGACGCCGGCGCCGTTGCAGGCGGGGCAGGCGCCTTCGGAGTTGGAGCTGAACAGGGCGGGTTTCACGCCGTTGGCCTTCGCGAACGCCTTACGGATGGGGTCGAGCAGGCCGGTGTAGGTGGCGGGGTTGCTGCGCCGGGACCCTTTGATGGGGGTTTGGTCGACCATCGCGACATCGTCGTGGTGGGCGACCGCGCAGTCGATCAGCGAGCTCTTACCGGATCCGGCGACGCCGGTAAGCACCACCAGCACACCGAGCGGGATATCGACGTCGACATCGCGCAGGTTGTGCGAGTCGGCGCCGCGGACCTGCAGCGCCCCGCTGGGTGTGCGGACCGACGGTTTGAGGGTGGCGCGGTCGTCGAGGTGGCGTCCGGTGAGGGTGTCGCTGCCGCGCAGGCCGTCGATACTGCCTTCGTACATGACCTGCCCGCCGTCGGTGCCGGCGTGGGGTCCGAGGTCGATGATGTGGTCGGCGATGGCCATCACTTCGGGTTTGTGTTCGACGACCAGCACCGTGTTGCCTTTGTCGCGCAGCTGCAGCAGTAGTTCGTTCATGCGCTGGATATCGTGCGGGTGCAGCCCGATGGTGGGTTCGTCGAACACATAGGTGACATCGGTGAGCGAGGAGCCGAGGTGCCGGATCATCTTGGTGCGCTGGGCTTCGCCGCCGGAGAGGGTACCGGCGGGCCGGTCCAGGGAGAGGTAGCCGAGCCCGATGTCGACGAACGAGTCGAGGGTTTGCCCGAGCGCGGTGAGCAGCGGCGCCACCGAGGGTTCGTCGAGGTCGCGCACCCAGGCGGCGAGGTCACTGATCTGCATGGCGCAACAGTCGGCGATGCTGATGCCCTTGATCTTGGATGAGCGGGCTTGCGCACTGAGCCGGGTGCCGCCGCAGTCGGGGCAGGTGTCGAAGGTGATCGCTTTGTCCACGAACGCGCGGATATGCGGTTGCATGGCTTCGCGGTCCTTGGACAGGAACGATTTCTGGATCCGCGGGATCAGGCCCTCGTAGGTGACGTTGACGCCTTCGACCTTGATCTTGGTGGGTTCTTTGTACAGCAGGTCGTTCAGTTGTTTCTTGGTGAACTTCTTGATCGGTTTGTCCGGGTCGAAGAAGCCGCAGCCGCGGAAGATCCGCCCGTACCAGCCGTCCATGCTGTAGCCGGGGATGGTGAAGGCGCCTTCGTTGAGGGACAGGTTCTCGTCGTAGAGGGCGGTGAGGTCGAAATCGGAGACCGATCCGCGGCCTTCGCAGCGCGGGCACATCCCGCCGGTGATACTGAAGCTGCGGCGTTCGCGGACGGTCTGCCCGCCCTTCTCCACGGTGACGGCGCCGGCGCCGCTGAGGGAGGCGACGTTGAAGGAGAACGCCTGCGGGGAGCCGATATGCGGGGTGCCGAGCCGGCTGAACAGGATGCGCAGCATCGCGTTGGCGTCGGTGGCGGTGCCGACGGTGGAGCGGGGGTCCGAACCCATCCGTTCCTGGTCGACGATGATGGCGGTGGTGAGCCCGTCGAGGACATCGACATCGGGGCGCGCCTGGTTGGGCATGAAACCCTGGATGAACGCGCTGTAGGTTTCGTTGATCAGCCGCTGCGATTCGGCGGCGATGGTGCTGAAGACCAGGGAGCTCTTCCCGGAACCGGAGACTCCGGTGAACACGGTGAGCCGGCGTTTCGGGATTTCGACGCTGATGTCTTTCAGATTGTTCTCCCGCGCCCCGTAGACCCGGATCAGGTCGTGGGTGTCGGCGACGTGCGGCTGCGCCGATCGGGTGCCGGTTCTCGTGGCAGTGCTCATCTGGTCTCCCTCTGTGGTTCGGTCCGCCCCGCCCGCCGTCATCCGATCGATCCAACCAGAGCGCGGTGACAGGTTTCGTCACCGCGGGGTGTGCGGCCGGATCGGCCGGACGACGGGGCCGTCCGGCCGGATATCGAGGATCGTGCGCGGGGCGCTACATCCGATGTGTGGGCGGTCGCTCAGCCGGCCTGCTGGATGCGGATCATATTGCCGGCGGGGTCGCGGACGGCGCAGTCACGGATACCGTACGGCTGATCGGTGGGTTCCTGGATGATCTCGACATCGGCGCCCTGCAGCCGATCGAAGGTGCCGTCGAGGTCCTCGGCGGCCAGATTGATCCCGGCGTAGGTGCCCTTGGCCATCATCTCGGTGACAACGCGGCGTTCGTCGTCGGTGATACCGGGGTCGACGGCCGGCGGGGTGAGCACGATGGAGGTGCCGGGCTGACCGACGGGGCCGACGGTGATCCAGCGCAACCCCTCGTAGCCCACATCCTTGCGCACCTCGAAACCGAGAAGGTCGCGGTAGAAGGCCAGCGCCGCGTCCGGATCGTCGTGCGGCAGGTAGCTGGAGTGGATGGTGAGTGTCATGACGACGACGCTAGCCGCGCCGCGGTGACCTGCGCTTCTCGATTCCTGATCGGTCTGGTCACCTGTTTGGCGACACAACTCGGCATCCCGGCCACCTCCCCGGCCGCCTGCTGCCGGTAGACACTGGGCGGTACGCCGACCAGTTCGGCGAAGCGGGTGCTGAAGGTGCCCAGAGAGGAGCAGCCGACGGCGAAGCACACCTCGGTGACGGTCATGTCCCCGCGCCGCAGCAGGGCCTTGGCGCGTTCGATCCGCCGCGTCATCAGGTAGCCGTACGGTGATTCGCCGTAGGCGAGCCGGAACCGGCGGCTGAGGTGACCGGCGGACATGTTCACTCCGCGGGCGAGCGCTTCGACATCGAGGGGCTGAGCGTATTCACGGTCCATCCGGTCGCGGACGCGACGCAGCAGCGCGAGGTCGCGCAGTTTCGGGTCGGCGGCCGGTGTGCTGGTCACGGGGGAATCGTGCCATATCGGACGCCTCGCTGCCCAGGCCCCGTGGCCGGTCACCGGCGCCCGCCACGCGACCGGTGTGCCCGGCTACTTCCCGCCGCCGGCGGCCAGCCGCATCAGATCGGTGTCGAGGTCGATACCGGTTTCGCTGCCGCCCGCGCTGCCGAAGGTGTGTTGGTAGCTGTCCCAGGATTCGTCCTTCACCTTGTGCGCGAATCCGCTTTCCATGAGCAGCACCAGTTCGAGCGCGGCCCGGTCGATCCGTTTGTTCAGATCGGTGTCGTTCCAGTCCTCCGACGCCGCGAACAGCGAGGTCGGCACGGTCATGGTGCGCAGGAAGGCGAACAGTGCGCGCATCTGTTCGTCGACGACGAGGGCGTGCCGGGAGGTGCCGGCGGTGGCGGCCAGGATCACCGGTTTGGCGATGAGCAGGTCGTTGTCGAGCACGTGGAAGAAGGAGGTGAGCAACCCGCTGGGGGCGGCCTTGTAGACCGGTGCCGCGACGACCAGTCCGTCGGCGGCCGCCAGGGTGTCGATCGCCGCGGTCATCTTCGGGCCCATCAGCTGGGATACCAGCGCGGTGGTGATTTCGGTGGCCAGTTCGCGCAGATCGATCACGGTGACGGTGACCGGTGCGCCGCGGCGGCCGGCGACAGCGCCGACGCGGGCGGAGATACGGTCGGCGAGCATCCGGGTCGACGACGGGTTGCTGGTTCCGCCGCTGACCACGACGAGCCGGTAGGGGTTGCGGGCCTGTCCGTTCGTGTTCATCACTGTTTCCTGTTCGTGGTGTCGGCGAGTTTTCCGCAGAGGTCTTCGAGGGCGCGCAGTTCGTCGTCGGTGAGTGCGCCGGTCAGGGCCCGCGCGACGCCGACGGCGTGGCGACCGCCCACCCGGCGCTGCCGGGCCCGGCCCTCGGCGGTGAGGGAGAGCCGGACCCCGCGGCCGTCGTGCGGATCGCGGGTGCGCTGCACGAAACCGCGGTCGACGAGCCGGTCCACCATCCGCGACAGCGCCGGCTGGGTGAGCAGGACGTGCCGGTTCAGTTCGGCGGGCCGGATCGGTTCCGGGCATTTCGACAGCGTGTAGAGGACGTCGTATTCGCGCATGGTCAGCCCGTGCCAGACGTCTTCGGCGGCGAACTGTTTCATCAGCGCGGCGTGCGCGGTGAGCAGCGCCTCCCAGGCGTCGTTCGCCAGGCGGCTGCCGGTTCGGCCGCCGCGCCGCCGCGCTACCTCCTCGGGGCCCGGCCCGCTCATGCTCTGCTCACCGGGTATGAGCGGGGGCCCTGCGGGGTCACGCTGGGCTACCTCGTCCGGGCCTGACCCGCTCATACCGTGGCATCCATATAGGGGCTGGCGCCGGCGAGGTTGTCGCCCTGGTTGGCGTTGGGCCGGGCCTGCCGGGGGGTGGCGTCGCCGTATTCGGCGGTGACCCGCGCCTGGTGGGTGGGGGCGGGCGCCGATGCGGGGTCGCGGCGGGCTGCCAGTTCCTTGCGCAGCACCGGGACCACTTCCCCGCCGAGCAGGTCGAGCTGGTTCAGCACCGTTTTCAGAGGCAGGCCGGCGTGGTCCATCAGCCACAGCTGGCGCTGGTAGTCGCCGAAGGTGTCGTGGAAGGTGAGGGTTTTATCGATGATCTCCTGCGGGCTGCCGACCGACAGCGGGGTCATTTCGGCGAAATCCTCCAGCGAGGGGCCGTGGCCGTAGACGGGTGCCTCGTTGAAGTAGGGCCGGAATTCGGTCCAGGCGTCCTGGGATTTCTTCGCGATATAGGCCTGTCCGCCGAGACCGACGATCGCTTGTTTCTTGGTGCCGTGGCCGTAGTGCTCGAACCGCTGCCGGTAGAACTCGATGAGCTGCAGCGAATGTACGGTCGGCCAGAAGATGTGGTTGGCGAAGAACCCGTTGCCGTAGTAGGCGGCCTGTTCGGCGATCTCCGGGGTGCGGATGGAACCGTGCCACACGAACGGCGGCACACCGTCGAGGGGGCGCGGGGTCGCGGTGAAACCCTGCAGCGGGGTGCGGTAGTTGCCTTCCCAGTCCACAACGTCCTCACGCCACAGCCGGTGCAGCAGGTTGTAGTTCTCCAGGGCCAGTGGCAGGCCGGCGCGGATGTCCTTGCCGAACCACGGGTACACCGGTCCGGTGTTGCCGCGACCCAGCATGAGATCCATCCGTCCCTTGGCCAGATGCTGCAGCATCGCGTAGTCCTCCGCGATCTTCACCGGGTCGTTGGTGGTGATCAGCGTGGTTGCCGTGGTGACGATCAACCGTTCGGTGAGCGCGGCGATATGGGCGAGCAGGGTCGTCGGCGAAGACGAGAAGAACGGCGGGTTGTGATGCTCGCCGATGGCGAACACATCGAGCCCGACCTCTTCGGTTTTCTTCGCGATCTGCACGATCGCGTCGATTCGCTCGGCCTCGCTGGGGGTCACGCCGGTGACGGGGTCGCGGGTGATATCGCTGACCGAGAAGATTCCGAACTGCATCCGAGGACACTCCCAACCTAGTTTCTATGCATTTGCATCTACTTGAACCGAGGGGTCTGCCGGGTTATTCCGGCGCCCGTCCACCGGGGGCGCCGGAGCCCGATGGACCGGAGGTCAGGTACGCACTCCGCCGTCCCGCATCAAGGCCAGCGCGGCCTTCGGGGCCAGACCCCGCGGCAACGGCAAACCCTTGCCGTTGCTCATCCGCAGATAGACGACCTTCCGGAACACGTCCGCGTGGGTGATCGCCGAATAGGGCAGGTGGATATCCGTGGTCTGCGGCAGCCGCAGGTGCAGGGCGTTATGGGTGTATCGCGCCCACATCTGTGTGCCGGGCCGGGCGAAGCGGCGGACGTTGGCGTTACCGCGGATCATCGTCCACACGGTGACCAGCGCCAGCACTGCCAGTTCGAACGCCAGGACGACGAAGAACGCGCCGAAGATCTCCAGAATATCGATATCGGTGTCCGAGCCGCCGGCCAGCAACCGGATGATTCCGCCGATCAGCAGGATCACCGGAAGGACCGTCACCATGATCCATGTTGCCCGCAGCCGCCACGTCATCACGGCCGTCACCCGGCTGAGCGCACCGGAGGTGGATCTGTCGGAGACGAAGGTGACCTCGATCGGTTCGGCGGCGGTGCGCCCCGGATACATCGGCTGTTGCTGAGGATGCACGGAATTCCCTCCCCTTCCGGCGCCGCGGCGCCGGTTCTTCGAAACATCGTGGTATTACGGAGTTTTCGACACTACCGGTGGCCCGCTGCGCACCGGTGCGGGGGTGGGGCAGCCGGCGGCTACAGCGGCGCGGGCTCGGCGGTGAGCGAGTCCAGGTCGCGGATGGCGGCGCAGCTGCGGCGGATCATGGTGGCGAACATGGCGTCGCCCCGTTCGCTGGGTGTGCCGTAGGCGGCGCCGAACACCGCGACCAGTGGGCCCTGCAGGGCGGCGAACCGGTAGTCCTGCCGGCAGGCGTCCAGGGAGTAGCCGGTGACCCCGAGTTCGGTCAGCCGCCGATGGTAGGTGGCGATGAGGTCGCCTTCCGCCGCTCGGCGCGGCTCGGGGTCGAGACTGGTCGTGACGAAGTAGGCGAGGTCGCGGGCGGGGAGCCCGAGGTTCACCGTCTGCCAGTCGACCGCGGTGACCACCGCCGGGTCCCCCGGGCCGAACAGCAGGTTGTCCAGGCGGTAGTCGCCGTGGACGAGGCCGAATCGTTCGGGCCGGGCGATCAGCCAGCCGGCGATGATCTCACCGCAGGCGCGCACGGTGTCGCGGTCTTCGGGGGTGAGCCGGTCGCCGAGGCGGTCGAGGAAGAGATCGGTGGTGGGTCCGTAGAGTTCACCCAGCGTCGCGGCTTCCTCGGGGCCGTTGCGGCTGAACCCTTCGATATCCAGTAGCGCCTGGTCGCACCAGCGGGGTGCGTGCAGGCCGGCGAGGTTCGCGACGGCCTGGTGGGCGTGCGCGACCGTGCATCCGGCGATCTGGTCGCCTTGGCTCGCCGGTGCGAGGTCTTCCAGCAGCAGCACGAATTCACTGCCGGATCCGTGGATTTCGGCGTAGTGGCAGCGGGGAGTGCGCACCGCGACCGTCGCGGCGAGCTCGGTGTAGAACCGGACTTCCTGCCGGTAGGCGCCGGCGAGCATTTCCCGGGTGCCGGGGTCGGCGGCCGGAAGTTTGGCCAGCAGGCGTTCCGGGACGCCGTCGCCGGTGAGCCGCAGCCGGAACACCGAACCGATCTGGCCGGTCCCGACCGGCTCGGCGGCGACCGTATCGACGGCGGCACCGAGGGCGGCGGTGAGCCATTCGGGGGTGAGTTCGGCGGCGGTGAGCGGGATCGGCATCATTTCTCCACGGATCGGCGGGGCGGGCGTTGCGAATCCGCCGGTTCCCGGCGATCGCGCCAGGCGTCGAGCACCGGTATCAGTTCGGTGGGCGTGTTGCCGTGCAGGATGACCCCGTCGGCACCGGCCCGGAATTGGTCGGCGATCCGGGCCGCGCACCGGGCGGCGGTGCCGGTGGCCGAGGCGGCCAGCCATTCGGCGGGCAGGAGTTCCTCTACGGCGGCGAGGGTCTCCGGGCCGGCCACCGCGTCGAGCGCGCCACCGGCGCCGGTGACCAGGGGGTGGGCACGGAAATCGGTGAGCACTTGCGGGTCCCAGCCGTTGACGCGGACCAGGATGTCGCCGTAGCCCTGCAGGTAGGTGCCGAGGCGGCCGACGAGTTTGCGCAGGCGCGCGGTTTCGCCCTGGGAGTCGTCCACCACGGCCAGCACCGAATGGATCCGCACACTGTGCGGGTCACGGCCCGCGGCTTCGGCGGCGGCGCGGATGGCTTGTACCGCGCGGGCGGTGGTGTCGTCGGTGAAGAAGGTGTGCAGCACCACCGAGTCCGCGATCTCACCGGCCAGGCGCAGGGTGTTGGGGCCGATCGCGGTGAGCGTGACCGGGATTTTCTCGTCGTAGGCCGGATCGAGTTGCAGCAGAGGGTATTTTCCGGCGGGTCCGTCGTGACCGAGTACGGTCTCACCACGCCACAGGCGGCGGTAGAGATCGACGGCGTCACGGATCTGAGCGGAGGTGATCCGCGGGAGGCCGATCACGTCGAACAGCGCGTCGAACCCGCGGCCGAGGCCGAGGCTGTAGCGGCCGCGGGTGAGACGATGCAGGGTGACCGCCCCGGCCGCGGTGACCAGCGGGTGGCGGGTGTTGTGATTGGTGGCGGCGGTGCAGATGCGCAGGCCGGTGGTCACCGCACCCGCCGCGGCAGCGAGGGTGAACGCTTCTTTGGTGTTGAAGCGTTCCGACAGGAACAGGGTGCCGAGACCGAGTTGGTCCGCGGTACGCGCCTCGTCGAGCAGCGCGTGCGGGTCGGTGGCGTGGCCCGCCAGGCCGTAACAGCCGAGTTCCGGGAAGGAACCACGCTGCGCTACCGCCTCCGGGCCCGACCCACTCATGCCGTGCCCGCCTGTTCTTTGCTGCCCGTGATCATCCGGTGCAGTTCGTCCGGCGTCCACGGTGGCGTGTCGTTGTGGTCGCGGAAGCCGAGGATGGCGGGGGTGGGCCGGTCGTAGCGGCCCAGGAAACCGCCGGCGGCGACGAAGATCTGACCGGTGACCGCGCGCGCTTGCGTCCCGGCGAGATACAGGTAGAGCTGGGCGACGTATTCGGCGGGTGGGGCGTCGAGGGCGGCGTTCTTGCTGATTTCGTCGAGCATCCCGCGGCGGTAGAGCTCCATGATCTTCGCTTCGTAGGCGAAACCGCTGGAGAGCCGGGTTTTCGCGCCGGGGCAGACGACGTTGGCGCGGACCTCGTGTTCGGCGAGTTCGGCGGCGATGGCGAGGGTGAGGCTGTTGACCGCGCCCTTTCCGGCGGCGTAGCCGGTGCCGCCGTAGTCGCCGAGGTAGGCGAAGGAGCTGGTGTTGATGATGCTGCCGCGGCGTTGCGCCACCATTTTCGGGGCGGCGGCGCGGCAGGTGTTGAAGGTGGTGGTGAGGTGGGAGTCGAGCAGGGCGCGCCAGTCGCGGGTGGTGACGTCGAGGATGGACGATTCGGCGGGTTCGGCGATACCGGCGCAGTTGACCAGGATGTCGATGGTGCCGAAGGTGCGCACACAGGTGTCGATCAGTGCGTTCGCGACCCCTTCGTCGGCCGCACTGCCCGCTACCCCGGTCGCGCGCTGCCCGGCGAGGGTGATCGAGTTGACGGTGCGTTCGACCGCGGCGTCGTTGCGGCCGTTCACGACGACTCCGGCGCCGTTGCGGGCCAGGGCGTGCGCGACGGCGTGACCGATCCCGCTGGTGGCACCGACGACCACCGCGCCGCGGCCCCATAGGGTTTGCTGACCGCTCATGGACCTGCTCTCGTTTCCCGGGGGCCGCGACCCGTATCGCGACCGAACACTATTCCGTACAGGTGTCCGGACAGTATGGCACTCCGGCGTTGGCGCGTCAGCGAATCGTCGGCTTACCCCGAGTCGTACGCCTTGCCTGCGGTAGACACCCCGTAGTACTGTCTGGACAGGTGTCTACCATAGATCCTGGACAGTAATCTGGGGAAGGATTTCCACATGACTTCGGTGAAACCGCCGCGGGTGTCCGGAGGCGAGCACGAACACGGCCATCTGGAGGAATTCCGCACCGACCCGATCGCGCTCATGCGCCGGGTCCGCGAGGAATGCGGCGACGTCGGCCAGTTCGAACTCGCCGGCCGCCACGTCATTCTGCTCACCGGCGCCGAAGCGAACGAATTCTTCTTCCGCGCCGCCGACGAGGACCTCGACCAGGCCGCCGCCTACCCGTTCATGAAACCGATCTTCGGTGAGGGCGTGGTCTTCGACGCCAGCCCGGAACGGCGCAAGGAGATGCTGCACAACTCCGCGCTGCGCGGCGACCAGATGCGCGGGCATGCCGCCACCATCGAACGCGAAGTCGACCGGATGCTGGCCAACTGGGGCGACGAAGGCGAAATCGACCTGCTCGATTTCTTCGCCGAACTCACCATCTACACCTCCTCGGCCTGCCTCATCGGCACGAAGTTCCGGGAGGAACTCGACAGCCGGTTCGCGCACCTCTACCACAATCTGGAACGCGGCACCGACGCCCTGGCCTACGTGGACCCGTACATGCCGATCGAAAGCTTCCGCATCCGCGACGAATCCCGCGCGAAACTGGTGGAGCTGGTCCAGGAGATCATGGACGGCCGGATCGCGAACCCGCCCGAAGGCAAACAGGACCGCGACCTGCTCGACGTGCTGGTGTCGGTGAAGAAAGAGGACGGCACCCCGCATTTCAGCGCCAGCGAGATCACCGGCATCTTCATCTCGATGATGTTCGCCGGCCACCACACCACCTCCGGCACCGCCGCCTGGTCGGTGATCGAACTGCTGCGCCACCCGGAGGTGCTGTCGGGCGTCGTGAAGGAACTCGACGAACTCTATGCCGACGGCCAAGAGGTGAGCTTCCACGCGCTGCGCCAGATCCCGCAACTGGAAGCGGTACTGAAGGAAACCCTGCGCCTGCATCCGCCGCTGATCATCCTCATGCGGGTCGCGCAGGGCGAATTCGAGGTATGCGGGCACACCATCTCCGAAGGCGACCACGTCGCGGCGACCCCCGCGATCTCCAACCGGCTGCCCGAGGATTTCCCGAACCCCGACAGTTTCGACCCCGGCCGCTATATCGACCCCAACCAGGAAGACCTGATCAACCGCTGGACCTGGATCCCGTTCGGCGCCGGCCGCCACCGCTGCGTCGGCGCCGCGTTCGCTCTCATGCAGTTGAAAGCGATCTTCTCGGTGCTGCTGCGGGACTGGGAATTCGAGATGCTGCAGCCCTCGGAAACCTACCGCAACGACCACTCGAAAATGGTGGTCCAGTTGCAGCAGCCGTGCAAGGTGCGGTACCGCCGCCGGCGCCGGGAGAACTGATGGCCTACGTCATCACGCAGCGCTGCTGCAACGACGCGAGCTGCGTGACCGAATGCCCGGTGGACTGCATCCGCCCGCGCCCGGAGGACCCGCAGTTCGCGACCGCGGAAATGCTCTACATCGATCCGGACACCTGCATCGACTGCGGCGCCTGCTACGAGGCATGCCCGGTGGACGCGATCTACGCAGAGGAGGACCTGCCCGAACATCTCGACGGCTTCCGCGACGTCAACGCCGGCTACTTCGCGAAACACCCGCTGCAACCGGATATGTCTCCCCCGCCGCCGGTGCAGCGCCTCGCCAAGGACCTCGGGACCCTGCGGGTCGCGATCGTGGGCACCGGGCCCGCCGCCTGCTACGCCGCCGAACAACTGCTCACCGCCGGGTCGGTGGAAGTGGAGATGTTCGACCGGCTGCCCACCCCGTGGGGGCTCGCCCGCTACGGGGTGGCACCGGACCACGCACAGACTCGCGGGGTCACCGAGATGTTCGCGGCCGCGTTCAAACGCGACACCCTGCAGATGTATCTCAACACCGAGATCGGCACCCACCTCACCCACACCGAACTGCGCGACAGCGTACACGCGGTGATCTACGCGGTCGGCGCGCCCGCCGACCGCCGCCTCGGCATCCCCGGCGAAGACCTGCCGGGCAGCCATTCCGCCACCGAATTCGTGGCCTGGTACAACGGCAACCCCGACTACGCCGACCGGGTGTTCGACCTGTCCGGGCAGCGGGCGGTGATCGTCGGCAACGGCAACGTCGCCCTCGATATCGCGCGGGTGCTCACCATGGACCCCGACGAACTGGCCCGCACCGATATCGCCGACCACGCGCTGGCGGCGCTACGGAACAGCGAAATCCGGGAAGTCGTGATCCTCGGCCGGCGCGGACTGCTGCAAGCCGCCTACAGCGCACCGGAATTCCGGGCACTGGGGCGGTTGACCGGGGTCGATATCGTCGTCGACCCAGCGGACGTGGTGCTCGACGAGGCCGGGCAGGCGTACCTCGACAGCCCGGACGCGGCCTACGAACTCGGGCTGAAAATCGCCGCCGCCGGCGAGTACGCGGCCCGGCCACCGCGCGACGGACACAAACGGATCCGGTTCCAGTACTGCGTCTCCCCCACCGAAATCACCGGCGACGACCGGGTGCGGTCGGTGCGGTACGTGCACAACACGCTCACCGGCCCCGCCCGATCACCGGCCGCGCACCCGACCACCGAATCCGGTGAACTGGCAGCCTCGCTGGTCCTGCGCGCCGTCGGATACCGCGGGCAACCGATCGGCGACCTGCCGTTCGACGAAGACCGCGGCGTACTGCCCACCGAAGCGGGCCGGGTCCTCGACACGGCCGCAACACCGGTCACCGGCGTGTACGCCGCCGGCTGGATCAAACGCGGACCACGCGGGGTCATCGGCTCCAACCGCGCCGACGCCGCGGAAACCGTGGCCGCCGTCCTGGACGATTTCCGGGCCGGCGCACTCCCGGCCCCCACCCGGGACCGCACCGCGCTCACCGAACTGGTCCGGCAACGTCAACCCGATATGCTCGACCGCACCGCCTGGCAGGCGATCGACCGCGCCGAACGCGCCGCCGGCGCCGCCGCCCAACGCCCACGCGTCAAGATCGCCACAGTCGACCAGCTGCTGGCCACCGCGCGCAACGGGTGACCCGGCGCCGATCATCCCCGCGCCGGTAACGAAGCAGACCGGGCCGGTCAGGCAGGGGATCACTGGTGGTTACGCGGCGGCGGCCCGGATCGGTGCAAAGGTGACACTGGCCGCTTACGCCGCCTTGCCCCTCGACACCCGAGACCGCGGCTCCTCCACCGTCGGGGCGTTCTTCCGGGTGGGTTCTGCCGCTACTGCGGCCTTCGCTCATCTACGGTGGCGATTCCAGGACAACACTCTGAAATCCCCATTGCGCATCAGGTCATCGGCGTCGACACGTGCTCGGCGCCCGCACCACCACGAGGAACCGGCTGCGCGGACCAGTGGCAGCCGGAAACACGACCCCGGGTACGACGAAGTACTCACGTCGTGAGAGCGCGGCGCGCGTAGGCGCGAACATCCGCATCGGGATCGTCGACCGCACCTTTCAGCGCTACGCGCGCCGGTTCGTACCCATTCCAGGCCGCCAGGGTCAGCACCACCGCTTTGCGGACATCCAGGTGCGGGTCGGCGAGCGCCCCGGACAGCGCGGGAATCGCCGTATCCGGCTCGGCGGCGGCCAGGCCCCGGGCCGCACCGACCCGGACCTGCCAGGCGGAATCGCCGAGGGCGGCGACACAGGTGCCGATATCGGCAGCCTCGGCACCGGTTTCGGCGAATGCCGCCAATGCCGCGGCCCGCACCAGTGGATCACGGTCACCGGACAGCACCCGCACGATATCGGCGCCACCGTTGCCGATCGTGGCCAAGCCCTGCGCAACCACGATCCGCACTTCACGGTTGGGGTCGGCGGCGGCGGCCGCGATCGCGTCACGGTCGTCCAGCGACACCAGCGCCCGCACCCCTTCGATACGGACGCGATGGTCCGGATCATCCAGCGCCGCACGGTAATCGGCGGCCGTACCGGCGCGCAGCGCACGCAGCAGGTCGACGACCGCGGCGCGGACGACCGGATCGCCGGAACCCAACCGGTCGGCGAGACCGTCCGCAGAAGGCAGGACCTCCACCAGTTCGCGCAGAGCGGCCGCGGCGGCGGCGCGGACCGTGGCCGCCGGGTCGTCGAGGGACCGCACCAGCAGCGGTACGTAACCGTCGGGGGTGTTCTCGGTGAGCGCCGCGATCGCCGCGACCCGCACCCGTTCGTCGGTATCGCCCAGGTACGCGGCGAGCTCGGCCGCTGTGGGCGCGTCCAGCGCGAGCAACGCGACCAGCCGCGGCGAGGCGGCCGGCGTGGATTCGGTGGCCGGGACCCGGGCCGGCGAGGTCGCGGTATCGGGTGCGCGACGATGCCCGACGAGCTCGGGTGACGCGACGACAACCGGATCCTCCAGCGAGGGCAGATCATCGAGCCCCGGCACGGGCACCAGATACGGTGCGACCGGCCGCTTCACGAACTCCATCTCCCCGTCTGCGCGTTTACGCAGATTGAGGTGATAACGCCACTGCTGATCGTCGCGTTCGGGCAGGTCGGCGCGTTCATGGTAGAGACCCCACCGGGATTCGGTGCGGGTCAGGGAACTGCGGGCAGCCATCTCCGCACAGTCACGGATGAACGACACCTCGACAGCGCGCATCAATTCGTGCGGGGTGCGCGCACCCATCTCGGCGAGATCGCCACGCATCCGTTCGAAGGTCTCTACCGCCAGCGAGAGTTTGGCCGCGGTTTTCGGCGGCGCCACATAATCGTTGACGAAACGACGCAGCTTGTATTCGACCTGCGGCTGCGGCGGCCCGTCCGGGTTACCCAGCGGGTGGTAGACGAATTCGTGGGCGGCGGCGATCTGCTCCGCGGGCAGAGCCTCCGGGACGGGCACCTCCGACAGCGTCCCCGCAGCGTGCGCACCGGCCAGTTCCCCGAAAACGAAGGCGCCGATCATGTAGTTGTGCGGGACGCACGCCAGATCACCGGCCGCATACAAACCCGGGACAGTGGTGCGAGCGTGCTCGTCCACCCACACCCCGGACGCGGAATGCCCACCGCACAAACCGATCTCGGAAATATGCATCTCGATATCGTGGGTGCGGTAGTCGTGGCCGCGATTGGCGTGAAAGGTACCGCGGGTAGGACGTTCGGTGGTGTGCAGGATCCCCTCGAGAGTGCTCAAGGTTTCCTCCGGCAGATGCGAAACCTTCAGATAGATCGGCCCGCGCGCGGAATCGATCTCCCGTTTCACCTCCGCGATCATCTGCCCCGACCAGTAGTCGGAATCCACGAACCGCTCGCCCTGCGCGTTCACCTGGTAACCACCGAACGGGTTCGCGACATACGCACAGGCGGGACCGTTGTAATCCTTGATCAACGGGTTGATCTGAAAACACTCGATCCCGCTGAGCTCCGCGCCCGCGTGGTAGGCCATCGAATAACCGTCACCGGCATTGGTCGGATTCTCGTAGGTGCCGTACAGGTACCCAGACGCCGGCAACCCCAGCCGCCCGCACGGGCCGGTCGCCAGGATCACCGCTTTCGCACCGACGGTGACGAACTCTCCGGTGCGGGTGTTCAGCGCCGCCGCGCCCACCGCCCGGCCGCCCGCAGTGAGCACCCGCACCGGCATCAACCGGTTCTCGATCCGGATCCGCTCCCGGTTCTTACGCTGCCGCAACACCCGGTACAGCGCCTTCTTCACATCCTTGCCCTCGGGCATCGGCAGCACATACGACCCCGACCGGTGCACCCGGCGCACCGCGTACTCCCCGTACTCGTCCTTCTCGAACTTGACGCCGTAACCTTCCAGCCGCTGCACCATGGCGAAACCCCGGGTCGCGGTCTGGTACACGGTTCGCTGATCGACGATCCCGTCGTTGGCACGGGTGATCTCCGCGACGTAATCCTCCGGTTCGGCCTTCCCCGGGATCACCGCATTGTTCACCCCGTCCATCCCCATGGCCAGCGCCCCGGAATGCCGGACATGCGCCTTCTCCAGCAACAGCACGTTCGCGCCGTGCTCGGCGGCGGTCAGCGCGGCCATCGTGCCCGCGGTGCCGCCACCGATGACGAGCACATCGCAGTCGAGACGGACGGTATCGGCGAGATCCGGCGCCGTGAACAGGGCGGGTGCGGTCACGACAGAGCCTCCAGGATTCGGGCACGCTCAGCGCGCCGGTCGGCGGTTTCGCGCGGATTCGGGATATCGACCAGCGCGCGCAGCGGATCCCCGGCCTGCCCGAGCACCGCGACCCGGTCGCCCAGCAGCAACGCCTCGTCCACGTCGTGGGTGACGAACACGACGGTGGTGGGATGGGTACGCCAGGTTTCGATCAGCAGGCGCTGCATGGTGCCGCGGGTCGGGGTGTCGAGAGCACCGAACGGTTCGTCCATCATCACCGCGCGCGGCGCGCCGGCCAGCCCACGCGCCAGCTGCACGCGCTGCCGCATACCGCCGGACAAGCTCTTCGGCAGGAAATCGGCGAAACCGGTGAGCCCGACCTCCTCGATCCACCGATCGGCGGCCGCGCGGCGCCCCGCCTTCGGTTCGCCGCGCAACCGCAGCGCGAGTTCGATATTGGCCCGCACAGTGCGCCACGGCAGCAACGCGTTGTCCTGGAACACGACGGCACGGTCACGGGAGGTGGTGGTCACCGGGTCGCCGTCGGCGAGCACACGGCCCGCGTCGGGGGCCAGCAGCCCGGCCAGAGCGCGCAGCACCGTGGACTTTCCGCAACCGGAAGGACCGGTGAGCACCAGGATTTCACCGGGCCGGACGTCCAGCGACAGGTTCGTGATCACCGGGCCGCCGGTATAGGACAGCGACACAGCGTCCAGGCGCAGGGCCATGCCGTGCTCCCCGGTTTCCGGCTCCGCCTCGCGCGGTATGAGAGTGGTGGTCACCGGAGTACCGTCCTTTCTGCGGAGTTCGTGATCGGGATCCGGCGGGCGCCGGGGCACGGGCGTATCGTCATCGGCTGTTCCCCTCTCCCCGGGGCAGCCAGCGGGTCACCCGGCGGCCGAGCAGTTCGATCGCCGCGGAAGTGCCGAACCCGAGAACACCGATGGTGATGATCCCGACGAACACCCCCGGATAGTCGACGATGGTGTAGGCCTGCCACGTGCGGTAGCCGACACCGAGCCGCCCGGAGATCATCTCCGCGGAGATCAGGCAGATCCAGGCGACCCCGAGACCGACCGACAGCCCGCCGAATATCCCCGGCAGCGCCCCGGGGAACACGACCCGGACCAGCACATCCCAGCGGTTGCCCCCGAGGGTGCGCACCGAGTCCTCCCACAGGGTGGGCAGGGCACGAACCGCGTGCCGGGTACTGACCATGATCGGGAAATAGGCGGCCAAGCCGGTGATGAACACGATGCCGGCCTCGTCGTCGGGGAACAGCAGGATCGCGATCGGCACCACCGCGATCGCCGGGATGGGCCGGGCGAGTTCGGTGAGCGGGCCGAGGATCCCGGCGAACAACCGGGACCGGCCGAGCGCGATCCCGCTCGCGACGCCGAGCACAGTGGCGACGGCGAAACCGGTGAGGATGCGGATCAGCGATTGCGCCAGATCCAGATAGTAGACCTCGGTACCGAGCCGGCGGCCCAACGCGGTGACCACCTCGGTGACTGTGGGCAGGGTGTCGAAACGTAGCCACAGCCGGACGTCGGCGGCGGTCAGCAACTGCCAGATCAGTACGGCACCGGCCACCGAAACAACCCGCAGCGCGCGGTCCGGCCACACCGAGCGGGTGCGGTGCCGGGCACGGGAGCGGTCGCTGTGCAGGGCGGCACCGGCATCGGCGGGAGCGGCGACGGTCACGACCGGACGTCCGCGACGGCCTGGTCGTAGCCGACCGGCTGGGCAGCGGGATGCGCCTGCCGGTAACGACCGGCAGCCGCCGGGGTGGTGAACGCCCGGTAGGTGTCCCCGTCGCGCAACCACACGGCCTTGTCGGCGAACCAGCGGGTGCCCAGTTCGGAATCCACGATGTAGGCGGCGCGGACCGTCTGCCCCTGGGCCCGCGCGGTTTTCACCGCGCGCAGCAGTTCGGTGGGATCACCGGCCGGCCGGGTGGTGTCCTGCCCGTCCAGCCACAATTCCGTACCGGACCCCGTGGTGCGGTTGGCGGGGTCGGCGAGCGCCTTCTCGTAGTCCTGGCCGCGGGCGGCGAACGCGGCGCGGATCAACCGGTCGTCGGCGAAGGCGCCGGTGTCGAGGTCGGCGAAATCACCGATCGACTTCAGATACCGCACATCGTCCTTGAACGCCGCCAGCAGGCTCGGTTTGAGCGTGGTGTCGAACGAGGTGCCGCCGGGACCGTTGTAGAGGTAGACCACCTCCTGCGGCAGGCCCGAACCCTCGGCCACGATCCGCGCCGCCTCCAGCGGTTCCCGCCACAGGAATTCGGTGGCGTCCAGTTGCGCCTGCAGGAACGCGTCGACCACTTCGGGATGCCGAGCGGTGTAATCCTTGCGGGCCACCACACCGTGGAACGTCGGAACATTCAGTTCGGCGCCGTCGTAGAGCAGTTTCGCCTTGTCCTGGAACACCAGCAGGCCCGGCCAGGCCACGAACTGCGACAGCGCGCTCACCTGACCCGATTCCAGGGCCGACGCCCCGACCTGCGGTTGCTGGTTGAGCACCTCCACCCCGCTGACCGGGTCGATCCCCGCGCGGGTGAGTGCCTGCACCAATGTGCCGTGCCCGGCGGAGCCGACGCTGGCGGAAACCTTCTTGCCGGCCAGGTCCGCCAGGCCCGTCGCGGGGGAATCCGGCGGCACCACCACCATGTTCAGCGCACCCTTGGGGTTGTAGCCGGTGACCGAGATGAACTCCGTACGGGAGCGCTCGTTGGCCTGGGTACGCGACCCGTTGATCAGCAGCGGGTAATCGCCCATCGACCCGATATCGATCTTCTCCGCCACCATCTGCGCGGTGATCGGGGCGCCGGTGTCGTAGTCCTGCCATTCGACCTCATAGGCCGGCCCACCCTCTTCGGTGAGCCGCGCCAGACGCTGCTCCAGATAGCCCTGGGCGCGCAGTAGAGTGCCCGCGGTGACGGTGTTGATCGTTTTGGACTGGTATCCGACGACGACGCGCACGGTATCGCCGGCGGTGGCGTCTTCCAGCGAGCACCCGGTGAGGGCGAGCGCCCCGGCGGCCAGCACGGCGGTCAGGCGTTTCAATGTGGACATGATGGGTCTCTACCTCAGGAGATACGGCATGTTGACGGTGACGGCGCCCGTGGGACAGTGGGCGGCGCAGGGGCCGCAGTACCAGCATTCGTCGACGTGCATGAACGCTTTACCGTTGTCCGGATTGATCGCGAGGGAGTCGAGCGGGCAGATCTCGACGCACAGGGTGCAGCCTTCGATGCACAGGGATTCGTCGATGGTCACCGGAATATCGGTGCGCTGGTTCGCCAGAGCCATCTACAGGACCTTCCATTCGGGGATCGCGCGGGAGAGGCTGCCGCGCAGCGTGATCCGGTCACCGCGCATCCGGATGTATTCGAGATCGACGGGTGTGCCGTCGTCGAGGCGGGTGAGGCGTTCGAGCATCAGCAGGGGCGCGCCGTCGGGGACATCGAGGGTCGCGGCGGTGTGCCGGTCGGCGGGAATCGCCTCCACCGTCAGATCCGCAGAACCGAGGGACTGTCCGCTGAGCTGTTCGAGGAGCACGAACACATCGGTGTGGGCGAGATCGTGGTCGAGGACGCGGGCACCGATCTCGGGGGCGAGATAGGTGAGGTCCAGGCTCAGCGGACGGTCGCCGAGATAGCGCAACCGTTCCAGGTACACGACCTGCTCGCCCGGCGCGAGTCCGAGCCGCCGCGCGACCGCCGGCGGTGCGGTGATCGGCTGACCCGCCCGCACCTCGTTGCGGACCGTACCCCGGCCCTCCAAGGTCTCCTGCAGCCCCAGCAGCGCATCCAAGCCGTGATCGAATTTCCGGGCGGCCACCCTGGTGCCGAGCCGGGGTGCGCGGTCGATAAGCCCCTCGTCGCGTAGCAGAGCCAGCGCGTCCCGGATCGTATTACGGGAGGTCCGGTGCTCCGCCGCCAGTTGCTGCTCCCCGGGCAGCGTATCGCCGACGGTTCCCGCGTGGATCTGGTGACGCAGGATATCGGCGACCCGCCTCGCCTGGTCCGCACGCAGCCGGCGGACGGTCGCCCCGCCGCCCGCCCGCTCGCTGTTCATCTCGCTGACCTGCATGAACGGTGACGATAGCGGCGTTCCCCGGTACTTCCCGGCGGGCGCCGAACCGGTTCGCAGATGCGGGTCCGCAATACGCCGGGTCACCGATCGCGCGACCAGCGTGGACGGGACAGTTCACGGCCATTGCGCCACCCGGCCCAGTGGATACTCCGGTTGGGATCACCCCGATTCGAATGATCCGCTCGCGGTCATCTGCGCGGCGACGAAGAAGTATCTGTCCTTGTCTTTGATTGATTTCAGCGTTTACTCCGAATGGGTAGCTCTGCCAAGGCAGATGAGGATACATAGTTAGATGCGCATATCTAGGTATCGCCAACTATTTCAGGACGTGTTCGCGGCACCGGTTTCGAGCTCATGGCCCGACGGCAAACCGTACCGGGGGCAGCCCGTTCTCGGAGTGCCACTTATCCGCTCGGCGAACGGAGCACTGCCGCTCCCCCGTTCCCCCGATCACCGGCGACTCGGCCATCTCGCGCTTCGCCGTCGGCTCGGCCTGCCCTCCCCCGATAGGCGGGAAGGGGGGGCGAGTATCCGTTCTGTCGCCGATCCGGCGGCACCCGGCCGCAGTGCGCATCCATTGCCCGATTGCGATCCCCGGCGAGCTTCGCGGCCGCCGGACGCTGTCAGTCCGGCAGACCCTCGGCGAGCCGGGCCAGGCCGGGCAGGACCTTGTCACGCCAACCGGGACCCATCCGGCCGTAGGCGTCGCGGCTCTTGTGCTCGGCGAGGTCGAAACCGGAGTGGTCGAGGTGCAGCAGGGTTCCGTTGTCCTGGGGTGTCAACTGCCAGGCCAGGGTCCAGTTCTCGTTGAAGGTGTAGACGAAGCGGCGTTCCGGGTCGACTTCCACGACCTCGCAGGGAATGGAACCCCAGCCGGGCATCTCGAGGTGGAAGCGGTGGCCGACGGTCGCGGCGATATCGCCGGGCGCCCACCACTTCCCGTGCAGTTCCGGATCGGTGAGCGCCCGCCACACCTTCGCGGGCGGCGCGGCGATGAACTGGTCCAGCGAGATGGTCGGATGATCGGCGTCGGTACTGTTCACGGGTTCTTCCTCCACGAGCTCTGCGAGTGTGCGCAACCGGCTGCGCCAGAAGCGTTCGAACGGATGGACCCACGCACTGACCTCAGCGAGCGGGGCGGCGATCAGGTGATAACACCGGTGCCGGCCGACCGCTTCGTCCCGGACCAGCCCGGCTCGCCGCAGCACCTGGAGATGCTCGGCTACCGCGGGGCGGCTCAGCTCGAACAGCCCGGCCAGGCTTCCGGCCGTCCGCGGGCCGTCGGCGAGCACTTCCAGCAACCGCCGGCGTACCGGGTTGGACAACGCGAGAAACACCTCATCGTGGGCCACGACCTCAAATTATGTCGGAAGTACCCGACATGTCAACTTTATCCGACGCTTTTTGCCGATGACCACACATGACCGACACGGAGGTAGTGGAGCGCAGGGGGTCCGTACGGCCGAACGCACGGTCGACGCGGCAGGCCGACCGTGCGTTCGGCCTGCGCGACAGCCCGGATCGCGTATCACCGGCATATGGGAAGCTCGACGACGAATCGCGCGCCCCCCGACGCATCGTCCTCGACACGGATCTCGCCACCATGGCGCTCGACGACATCGCGCACGATGGCCAAGCCCAGGCCGGCGCCTCCCTCATCGCGGCTGCGGGCATCGTCGAGCCGGACGAAACGCTGGAAGATCCGATTCCGGTCGGCTGCCGGCACGCCGGGGCCGTCGTCGGCCACCACCAGGACGGCCCGGCCGGCCGCCTGCCCGAGTGTCACCCGGACCACCGTGGCAGCGTGGCGCTGCGCATTGTCGACGAGATTGCCCAGCACGCGGGCGATCTGGGTACCGCTACCGGTGATCGGGAGCGATTCCGCGGCCGGCTCGGATTCGACCGGGACCCGGTCGCCCACGCGCCGGGCGAGCTCGCCGGCGATCAAGGCCGCGAGGTCCATCCGCTCGGTCCGAGGCTTCTCACCGGCGTCGAGCCGGGCCAACAGGAGCAGGTCGGCCGCCAGATGTTCCAGACGGACGGTGTCGCCCAGCAATCCGTCCAGCTCCAGCAGTCCCGGATGCGCCTGCGCGACTTCCAGCTGGGTCCGCAGGCTGGCGATCGGGCTGCGCAGCTCGTGCGCGGCATCGGCGATGAACCGGCGCTGCCGTTCCGACGTTTCCTCCAGCGCCGCCAGCGTGTCGTTGGTGGTCGCCGCGAGTCTGGCGATCTCGTCCCGCGAGGCCGGTTCCGGTACCCGGCGGGACAGATCACCGTGCATGATCTCGGCGAGCTCGCTCCGGATCGCCTCGACCGGCCGCAATGCGCGGCGGGTGACCAGCCAGGTCACCGCGGCCACCACGACGAGAAGCGGCAGCAGTCCGAGGAGCATGGCCTGCCGGGCGTCGGCGACCGCGCTGTCGGCCGTGTCGAGGGAGGCGCCGGCATAGATGGTGACCGGCCTGCCGCCGGGGGCAGTGCTCGCGAGCGCGGCGACCCGGTAGTTCTCCGGAGCCGACGCATCACCGACGGTCAGCCGCGCATCACCGAGGATCGCCTCGGTGCTCGACGGCACCGGGGTGGCGGTGTCACCTACCGTCGGCCCGGAAGCGGTATGCGCTGCGCCGGCACCGGCCGCGGGCGCGCTGTTCTCACCGGCGTCGGCTTCGACTTCCCCGTCGTCTTCGTCCTCGTCGTCCTCGTTGTCCTCGTTGTCCTCAGCGTCGTCGTCCTCGCCGTCGTCGTCCTCCTCGCCGCTGTCCGCCGCGGTCGAATAGGGTCCGAAGTCCGCCATCGGACCCCGGCCGAGGAGTTCACCCTCGGCCGCGAGCACGTGACCGTCCGTGGCGACGATCTGTACCGGTTCGTCGTCGGGGTCGGGGAAGCGCAGAGCCGTGAGGCCGGTACCGCGTTCCAATTGACCGGCGATCTGGCGGGCGGTGTTCTCGGCCTGGACACCGGCACTGTCGACGAGATTGTGCCGGAGCGAGGTGAGCACGAGCAGACCCGCGGCGGTCAACGCCACGGCCACCACAGCGGTGGCCGATGTGGTGGTGCGGGCCCGGACCGAACTCCACCGTGACCGCGTACGGCGGGCGCGTTCAGCCACGATCGCCCGCCAACCGATAGCCCGCCCCGCGGACGGTCAGAATACTGCGCCGGCCGAACGGTGCGTCGATCTTGCGGCGCAGAGTGCTGATGTACACCTCGACGATGTTCGGGTCGCCGTCGTAGGCGAAATCCCAGACATGGCGCAGGATATCGGCCTTGGACACCACCTCACCCGCCCGCATCGCCAAATGTTCGAGCACCGCGAATTCCTTGGCGGTGAGCGGGACATCGCAGTCGCCGCGGCGGCAGGTATGAGTGCCGGGATCCACGATCAGGTCGCCGATGCGCAGCGTCCGGGCACCGCCGCGAGTTCGCCGGCGCAGCAGCGCGTGGATACGGGCCAGCAGCACCACATACGAAAACGGTTTGCGCAGATAGTCGTCCGCACCGGTGTCGAGTCCCTCGGCCTCGTCGTACTCGCCGTCTTTGGCCGTGAGCATCAGGACCGGGGTCTCGTCGCCGGCCGCGCGCAGGGTGGAGCACACGCGATAGCCGTTCATTCCGGGCAGCATGATGTCGAGAATGATCAGGTCGTAGTCGGCGCTGGTGGCGCGGTGCAGCCCCGTGACCCCGTCGTGCACGACATCGACGGCGAAACCTTCGGCGGACAGGCCCTTTGCCAGGGTGAGAGCGAGACGCTTCTCGTCCTCCACGATCAGCAGACGCATCGTCCCAGAGTGACAGAACTTTGCTGAAACGATCTTCAGGTCGCTTCAGGTCGTCTTCAGCGTCGCTTTGCCACAGTGGTGAACGCATCCAGGACACTCACCTACACAGGAGTTTTCACCATGGGAACAATTATTCGCAATGCGGTCGCCGGGCTGCGCCGGCTCCTCGTCGGCGTCGCGGTCGCGGCCGTCGTGGCCGGCGCCTGCCTCGCCGTCTCGGGGGTAGCCCTCGGAGCGGGAGCGCACGAGCGTATCGCCGCGGCCGCCGGGCCGGCAGTGGAATGGAGCCTGGTATCGGCTCCCGGAATCGACCGGCAGCAGGCGATGGACGCCGCGGTGGCCGCGGTCCCCGGCAGCCGGGCCGTGTCGGCGGAATTCGATACGGAACACCGGGTCGCGGCCTGGGAAGTGGAGGTGGTGACACCACAGGGGGTGGAGTTCGAGGTCACCATCGATGCGGACACCGGTGAAGTTCTCGGCACCGTCGACCACGACTGACCGGCAACGGGCCACCCGGCCCGGGATCGCCGCTGATCCACCTCGAGCGAAGACCAGCCGGCCGGCGGACCGGAGCGCCGCGGCCACGGGGTTGTAGTGACCGGCACCCGACAGCACCGCTCGGCCCACCGGCCGAGCGGTGCGGCTCCGCCTACCGGCGGGCGTAACGGGCCGGCTCGCTGCCCGGCACCGGGGCGACCGAGTCGCGTGCGACCAGGTGCCGCAGGTGCGCCGCCGCCTCCGACAGCGCCATAGTCTTGGCCATGGGCGACAGGTCCGTCCACGGCTTGTACCACTGCATGCGCTCGGCCACCTGCCACACCGTGAGCTGATCGTTACCGAAGGCCTTGGACAAGTGTTCCAGTCGCTGTTCGTGGTGGTCGATCAATTCGGCGGCGCGACCCGCCACATCGCCGATGGGGAGCCCGTGAGCGCCCAGCCCCCGGGTGACGTTCATCGATTGCACCCGGCGCAGCGAATCCATGAACTGGGCCAACGGGTCCCGCTCCTCGAGCGGGTAGAGGTAATTGCCGATATGCGGTGTCGTCTTCTGCAGGACATGGTCGCCGGTGAACATCACGTCGGCGTCCTCGAGGTAGAAGCACACGTGGCCGGGAGTGTGGCCCGGGGTGTACACCGCGCGCAGGTCGCGACCGGTCAACGCGATGCGTTCATCGTCGGCCAGAGTGCGATCCGGGGCCGAGTCCCGGCCCACCGGAACCTCCCCCGTCTCGGCGTGCCGGTATGCCTGCAGGTCGGCCCGGCCGGCGCCGGCGCGGGCCATGTTCGCGACCTGAGCGTCCAGCCACGCGGTATCCCGCTCGGCCGACATCTGTGTGAACAGTTCATGATCCGCTTCGTGCATCGCAATCCACGCACCCGAGGCTTCCCGGACGCGACCACACAAGCCGCTGTGGTCCGGGTGGAAATGGGTGACAACCACGCCTTCGACGTCCGCCACCGAATGGCCGATCATCTCCAGCCCCGATGTGAGCCCCTCCCAGGCGTTGTCGTCGTACCAGCCGGCATCGACGAGCACCAGACCACCCGGCGACTCCAGCGCATACACCAGGGTGTGCCCGAGAGGGTTGTCCGTGATCGGAACCTGGATCCGGTAGATGCCGTCACCGACAGATTGCGCGCTGTTCACCCCTACCACCTTAATTCCTTAGGCGAGGCAATCACTCCTCGCATCCGGTAGCCGAGCGCAGCTCGCGGGTGCAGCCCTCGAGCTCCGGCAGACCCGGCGACCTACCGATCGGCCGCTGAAGGGCCGGAGCCGGCCGCCTTCGGTTCGGGACACTCCGGGTTCGTCTTGACCTGGAGCGCTCTCCAGGTCGTAGCGTGTGAGCGACCGATCACCGACCATCACAAGGGGATGACGTATGGAACTCGGCATACACGTACCGATCTTCGAGATCGACGGCGGCACACCCGCGATAGCCGGGGAGCTGGCGCGCGTGGGCGCGGCGGCCGAACTGGCGGGCGCGACCTGGTTGTCGTTCATGGACCATTTCTTCCAGATCGAACCCACGGGGTTGCCCGCGGAAGCGAACATGCTGGAGGGCTACACCAGTCTCGGGTTCATGGCCGCGCACACCTCCGAAATCGAGCTGGGGCTGCTGGTCACCGGAGTGACCTATCGGCATCCGGGGCTGCTCGCCAAAACCGTCACGACCTTGGACGTCCTGTCCGGGGGGCGGGCGGCGCTGGGTATCGGCGCGGCGTGGTTCGAACGCGAACACCATGGGCTGGGGGTGCCGTATCCGCCGGTACCCGAGCGGTTCGACCGGCTGGAGGAGACGCTGCGGATCTGCGCGCAGATGTGGGACCCGGACAACAACGGGCCGTTCGACGGCAAGTACTACCAGCTCGCCGAGACCCTGTGCGCGCCGCAGCCGCTACATCGGCCGAAGGTGCTGATCGGCGGTGGCGGGGAGAAACGCACCCTGCGGCTGGTGGCCCGCTACGGCGACGCCTGCAACCTGTTCGCCTCGAGCACCGACGAGGTCGCACACAAACTCGATGTGCTGCGCCGCCACTGCGACGATGTGGGCACCGATTACGAGCGGATCCGCAAGACCGTACTGGCGGGCAGCCCCGACCCGGCCGCGCTCGACGATTTCGTGCGGCAAATGGCCGGTTACGCCGACCTCGGGGTGCATACCGCGATCGTGATGCCGCCGGGTGGGTCGCCGGCGGCCTGGATCGACAGCGTGGCCCCGGTCGTGCCGCGACTCGCCGACCTCTGACGGCGGCGGTGGCGGGTCAGAACCGGGAGCGGCGGAATCCGCCTTCGGAATCGATCACCTGACCCACCACCCAGCGGCCGTCGTCGGAGACCAGCCATTCGATGAGCCGCGCCGGATCATCGGGGGTGCCGGCGCGGCCGCGGGGGAAGGCGGCGTGGACCGCGTCGACGAAGTCCTGATCCAGATCGGTGCTGCGGGGGTCGAGGAAACCGGTGTCGACCGGGCCCGGGTTGACGGTGTTCAGGACGATGCCGCGTTCGATCAGTTCCGCCGCGACCGTGGCGGTCATCCCGGCCAGGACCGATTTGGCCGCGCCGTAGGCGATTTCGCCGCGCATCGGGCCCAGGTGCTGGCCGGAGGTCAGCCAGATCACCCGGCCCCGGTCGGTGATCTCGTCGCGTTCGGGCCGGTACTGTTTCGCGAACGCCTGGGTGAGCAGCAGCACCGAGCGGGCGTCCACCGCCCAGTGCCCGTCGAGGGTGGCGGCGTCGATCTCGAACAGGGTGCCGTCTCCACCGCTGCGCGCGTGATTGGCGACCAGGATGTCGACGTGCCCGTATTCCGCGACCGCGGTGTCGACGGCCTGCTGCCCGGCGGCGGGGTCGGCGAAATCGATACTCAGGTCGGCGAGGCGGGGTGCGGCGGACAAGCCTGCCCGCACGGCCTCGAGGTCATCGGCACCCCAGGGTTGCGTGTCGTCGTGCGGAACCCAGTGGGTGAGGAACAGGTGAGCGCCGCGGGCGGCGAGACGGCGGGCGACGGCGTAGCCGATACCGCCGCGACGACTCACACCCGTGACGAGGGCGACGCGTCCGGAAAGGTCAGGTGCGGAATTCATCGCCGCTCATCGGACCATCCGCAGCGGATAGTCGCAACCCACGGTTCGGCCACACCGAGCGGCACGGATCCGGTCGCGGTACAGGGTGGGATATCGGAGCGATGCGCTCACCGCAGAGGGCTCAGGGAGTTTTGGCGAACCGGGCCGCCGATATCGCGACCCGGGCAGATCGGAAATGCCTGCCGCCCGATCGCAGTCGGCCAAGGCTACGCGGGTGGCCTCGCGGAACTGGTGACAGATCACGGAATCACAGTGACCGACGAACGGCCGGCATCATCCCCGCGCAGCCCTGGCCATATCCCACCGTCTGCCGCCGCCGTCGATATCCGCACTGCCCGTGGGGAAGAGAAGCTGTCGCTGAAAAAACGCGCCGAGCTGGACCTCCGCAAACACGAAGTGGCCAAGGTACTACTCGGGAAGGGAATCTGCAGCGTCCGCGCCCGGGTGGTACTTGTGTTCGAGGTGATATCGGCGAATTCGAACGGATCCGTGCGCAGGTTGTAGAGCTTGGGCAGCCGCAGATGGACGAACGGTTCGGCCCACACCTGCAGGGTGCCCGGGCACCGTTGCTCGAGGAAGACCGCCTTCCAGTTCTCGAACCGCATGGCGATCAGGTCGCCGTCGTCGGAGAAGTAGAAGAAACCGCGTCGCGGGCTCGTCTCGACTTCGCCGGTGAGATACGGCAGCAGGTTGAAACCGTCGATATGCACCTTGTACTCGGTCTTGCCGTCGGCACCGGCGAAGTGACCCTTCTTCAGTTTTTCGACGATATCCGGTTCGCCCGCCGCGGCCAGCAGCGTCGGTAACCAATCGTGGTGCTGGATGATGTCGTTGGACACCGAGCCGGCCGCGATCTTCCCCGGCCAGCGGATCATTTCCGGGACCCGGAACGCACCCTCCCAGTTGGTGTCCTTCTCACTGCGGAACGGGGTCATACCCCGTCCGGCCAGGTGTTGCGGTGCGGGCCGTTATCGGTGGAGTAGATGACGATGGTGTCCTCGGCGATACCGAGTTCGTCGAGCACATCGAGCACGGTGCCGACATTGTTGTCGTGGTCGATCATGGCGTCGTGGTAGGACGACTGCCACAGCCCGGCCTGGCCGCGGCTCTCGGGCTTCACATGGGTGTAGAGGTGCATATGGGTGAAATTGCACCAGACGAAGAACGGATTCCCCTCCGCGTGCTGCCGCTTGATGTAATCGACTGTGGCATCGGCGATATCGTCGTCGATGGTCTCCATCCGCTTCGCATTCAGCGGACCGGTGTCCACAATGCTCTGCTTACCGACCGGCCCGAACCTCGGATCGTCGGGTTCGGTGGAGACCTCGGGGGTCGCCTTGCACCGGAGTACACCGCGGGGCAGCGCGAATTCGTGCAGCCGGGGGAACCGGTCGGCGGGGTGCGATAGCCCATCAGACCGTCGCTGTAGCAACTCAAGTTGGTGATTCCGATGTCGTCACCCCAGTTGTTCGGGGCGTTGGCCAGCGCACTCGGCCCACGATGCCTTCCCCGCCCTCGGGCACAGGCGTGTTCCCGTGGTGGGCCGTGCCGTAGTCGACGGCCTCGTGCGCTCACCGCTGTCTCCGGGGCGCGGCCGGACCGGTAAACTCCGAAATTGCGCAGTATCTACGAGTGGAGCCGGTACCGGCACGGAGTTCATCGTGAACACGCACACCGACGAGATCGCCACCGGGCAGGACAGTCTGGAACTCCGCGTCTACGCGGAACTGAACGATTTCTTGCCCCCACGCTCGCGGTTCGCGGTACTGCGGCGGCCGGTGCGGTCCCATCAGACCGTGAAGGATGTGGTGGAGGCGGCCGGTATCCCGCATACCGAGGTCGACCTCCTGCTGGTGAACGGCGAATCCGTCGGCTTCGGCCACCGGCCCCGTCCCGGCGACCGGCTCGCCGTCTATCCCGTGTTCGAAAGTCTGGATATCACGGCACTGACCCGGGTACGGCCGCATCCGCTCCGGGAACCGCGGCTACTCGTCGACGTCAATCTCGGTGGCGCCGCTCGGCTGCTGCGGTTGATGGGCCTGGATGTGCGCTGTGAGTTCGCGGCCGGCGACGCACGACTCGCGGAGATCTCCGTGGACGACCACCGGATCCTGCTCACCAGGGACCGCGGCCTGCTCGCTCGCCGCATCGTCACGCACGGACTTTTCGTGCGCGCCGAGCACCCGGTCGATCAGGTCGTGGAGGTGATCGACCGGCTCGACCTGTCCGGCTGCCTGGCCCCGCTCACCCGCTGCCTGCGCTGCGGCGCCGCCCTCGAAGACGTGGACAAGGCCGAGGTCGCCGACCGGCTTCCGCCACATATCCGGCGCCATCACGACGCCTTCCGCCGGTGCACCGGCTGCGACCGGGTCTACTGGGCCGGGACCCACCGCGACCGCCTCGACGAGCTCGTCGCCCGGATCGTGTCGGCGACCCGGCGACCCGCACAGCGCACTCCGGACGCCCCGCCGCCGGACCGCCTCCGCGACTGACCGCCCGACGGGGCTCACTCGCTGCCGGGATCCGCTTCGATCGCACCGGCGGTGCGGTGCAGGGTGGCGACCAGGGCGGCCAGCTTGTTGCGGTCGTAGCGGATCGACGGCATCGACACCGACAGGCCCGCCACCGCCACACCGGCCGCGTCGCGCACCGGAACCCCGACAGCGACCACTCCGCGCTCGGACAGTCCGTTGTTGAGCGCGAACCCGGCGCGGCGGACGCGGCCGAGCTGGGCGCGCAGGCTCGGTAGGTCCGGCCGTTCGTCCGCGCGCTCGGCGAACCGCCGCTCGTCGTAGAGTTCGGTCACCTCGTCCGGTTCGAGGTCGGCGAGCAGCACCAGGCCCGCGGTCGTGCGATGCGCGGGAAACACCATCCCCTCGCGCGAGCCCACGCGCAGCGCCTGCCGGCATTCCACGCTGGCGATGAATCGCGTGGTGTCCCCTGTCCGGATCGTCAGGTTCGCCGACTCCCCCACCAGGTCGATCAGCCGGTGCAGATGCGGTAGCGCGGCGGCGCGCAGCCGCGAAGTACGCGATTGGGAATGGGTGGCCAGTTCGAGTACCGGGCCCGGGTAGTACTTGCGCTGCTCGTCCTGTACCGCGAAGTCCCGGTACACCAAGGTCTGCAGCAGGCGATGCGCCGTCGACCGCGCCACCCCCAGCCGCTCTGCCACCTGGCTGACCGTCAACCCGCCCTCGAGTTGCAGCATCACCGCTGCGCGCAGGGCGTGATCGGCGCTGGTGACGACATACGCCGGCGGGTTCTTCGGTTCCGTGTTACCCATCCGCTGGTTCTGCTCTCCAGAATTTGGTGTTCTGCCTACTCGGCATGCGCCACTGTAGGCGATATGAGCACGACTGACACTCCCGTCCGCTTACAAGCGGTCGCCGCGCCGAATCAGCCGGAGGTGACTCCGGCGCTCGAGGAGCTGTACCGCGGTTTCGAGCAGGAGCTGCTGGTTCCGCTGTGGACCGAGATCGGCGATCTCATGCCCGCGCATCCGCGCTCGCGGGCGGTGCCGCACGTGTGGCGGTGGGAGAACCTGCTCCGTCTGGCCGCGAAAGCCGGCGATATCGTGCCCGTCGGCCGCGGCGGCGAACGCCGGGCGATCGCCCTGGCGAACCCATCGCTCGGCGGCCGGCCGTTCGCGACGCCGACGCTGTGGGCGGCGATCCAGTACCTGATGCCCGGTGAGGACGCCCCGGAGCACCGCCACACCCAGCACGCCTTCCGGTTCGTGGTCGAGGGTTCGGGTGTCTGGACCGTGGTCGGCGGCACCGGGGACGCAGCAGCGGGTGATGCCGTGCCGATGCGCCGCGGCGATTTCCTGCCGCAGGCGGGCTGGAACTGGCATGCGCACCACAATGCGACCGCGGAGCCGATGGCCTGGATCGACGGGCTGGACATCCCGTTCCAGTACGTCGTGGAATCGCAGTTCTTCCAGTTCGGACGGGCGGAGATCGGCGCGGTCGAGCGGATCACGCCGCAGCGGTCGCGGTCGGAGCGGCTGTGGGGGCATCCGGGTCTGCGGCCGCTGTCGGTGGGTGCGGTGGCGCCGGGATCGCCGCTGCTGGCCTACAAGTGGGAGCACACCGATGCCGCGCTCAACGATCAGCTGTTGCTGGAGCAGGAAGGGTACGGCGGCACCGTCGAACCCGGGCATGCGGCGGTGCGGTTCGCGAACCCGCACAACGGGGCCGACGTTCTGCCGACCATTCGCGCCGAGTTCCACCGGATCGCGCGCGGCGCGGAAACCGCCCCGGTCCGCGAAACCGGGTCGTCGGTGTACCAGGTGTTCGACGGTTCCGGCACGGTGACCGTGGGCGACACAACCTGGTCGGTGACCCGCGGCGACCTGTTCGTCGTCCCGTCGTGGGCGCCCTTCACCGCCAAATCGGAAGCCGGGGCCACCGATTCCGATTCCGGCGCGCTCGACCTCTTCCGCTTCTCGGACGCCCCCGTATTCGAGGCATTGCAGCTCAACCGTCAGGAGATCACCCGATGAAACTCGCCACCCTCCGCGTCGACGGCGGCACCCGCGCGGTCCGTCTCGACGGTGACACCCTCGTCGATCTCGGCTATCCCGATCTCGGCGCGCTGTTCGCACAGGACGAGTGGGCCACGATCGCCGCCGACGCCACCGGCGCGACCCGGCCGGCCGAGGGCGCCGATTTCGCCCCGGTGGTGCCGAACCCGTCGAAGGTGATCTGCGTCGGCCACAACTACACCGACCACATCAAGGAGATGGGCCGCGAACTGCCCAGCTACCCCACACTTTTCCCGAAGTTCGCCGACAGCCTGATCGGCGCGAACGACCCGATCGTGAAGCCCGGCGAAACCGAGGCGCTCGACTGGGAGGTCGAGCTGGTGGTGGTCATCGGTAAACCGGTCCGCCGCGCGACCGAGGCCCAGGCCGCCGACGCCATCGCGGGCTTCACCGTGATGAACGATGTGTCGATGCGGGACTGGCAGTTCCGGACCATCGAGTGGACGCAGGGCAAGATCTGGGACTCCTCGACCCCGGTCGGCCCGTATGTCGTGACGCCCGACGAGGTCGGCGGTGTCCGCCCGGCACTCGAGGTCGAGACGCTGATCGACGGTGCCGTGATGCAGCACGACAACACCGGCACGCTGCTGTTCGATCCCGTTCATCTCGTGCAGTACGTCTCGACCGTCGTCCGGCTCAACCCGGGCGACCTGATCGCCACCGGGACTCCGGCCGGGGTCGGTCACGCGCGCGACCCGAAGGTGTACCTCGTGGGCGGCGAAACGGTCGTCACGCGGATCTCGGGTGTCGGGGAATGCAGCAACAAGGTCGTGCCGGCGTCGTGAGCGCACGGACACACGCGGATTCGCTCGAGTGGGTCGAGCACGGTACGGCGCTGTTCACCGCACAGGTGGCGCGGCTCGACGAACACACCATGACACAACCGTGCGCCCTGCCCGGCTGGACCCGCAAACACCTGGTGGCGCACGTCGCCGCGAACGCGGACGCACTCGGCAATCTGGTGCATTGGGCCCGCACCGGTGAGCGCACCCCCATGTACGCCTCGGCGCAGCAGCGCACCGCCGATATCGAAGCCGGCGCGAAGCGTTCCGCGACCGATCTCACGGATTGGCTGAACGCGTCGGTTCGGAAGCTGGGTGTCGCCATGGACGCCCTGACCGGCGAGCAGTGGCGTACCGACATCGTCACCGCCCAGGGCCGGACCGTCCCGGCCACGGAGATCCCGTGGTTGCGGGCGCGCGAGGTGTGTGTCCATGCCGTCGACCTCGGCACGGGCACCACCTTCGCGGATCTCCCCGATGATTTCCTCGCCGCACTCGTTGCCGATATCCAGGGCAAACGCGGTCTCGGCGAAGTACCCGGCGGGCCGCTTCCGGAAGTCGCCGCCTACCTCGCCGGGCGTCCCCACTCTCTCGCCGAGGTCGCCGACCTCGGCCCCTGGCTCTGAGGAGGGCTGCAGAATGAGTACCCCGGACGTCGTTGTCGTCGGCGGCGGAATCGGCGGTCTGAGTACCGCTTTCGCACTGTCGCGGCTCGGGCTGCGCGTGCGGGTCCTGGAGCGGTCCAAGGAGTTCGGTGAGGTCGGCGCGGGTATTCAGCTCGCACCGAACTGCACGCGCATCCTCGACGACTACGGCTTGCTCACCGAGGCGAAGGCCCGCGGGGTCGTGCCCGACCGGATGGTGATGCGCGACGCGGTCGACGGGAGTGATCTCACCGCACTCGACCTGCGCGACCTCGAGCGGCGGTACGGCTTCCCGTACATGGTCATCCACCGCAGCGATCTGCATTCCCTGTTTCTCGAGGCGTGCCGGGAATCCGGTGTCGAACTCCTGACCGAACAACGGGTCACCTCGTATACGCAGGCCGGGGACAAGGCCACCGCGACAACGGATACCGGCGCGGCGCACGAGGCGAGCGTGGTGATCGCGGCGGACGGCCTGCACTCCGTCGCCCGGAAACTCTTCGCCGACGACGAACCGGTGTCCTCGGCCTACGTCGCCTACCGCGGCACGGTGCCGATGACGGAGGTGAACGGGCCGGTCGATCTGTCCGAGGTGGTCGTCTACGTCGGCCCACGCTGCCATTTCGTCCACTACGGACTGCGCGGCGGCGATCTGCTGAACCAGGTCGCCGTTTTCGAATCCCCCGCAGCACGTGCCGGGCTCGACGAGTGGGGCACACCGGACGAACTCGACGCCGCGTTCACCGCGACCTGCGCATTCGTCCGGGAGCGGCTGCCGCATATGTGGCGGGACAAATGGTGGCGGATGTACGACCGCGACCCGATCGACACCTGGGTCGACGGCCGGATCGCCCTGCTCGGCGACGCAGCGCATCCGCCGCTGCAGTACATGGCACAGGGCGCGATCATGGCGATCGAGGACGGGTGGGTGCTCGCCGAACATGCGCGGCGGCTGCGCGGTGCGGACGGTGTGATCGATTGGCCGGGTGCGCTCGCGGCGTACGAGGCGGTCCGGCCGGAACACTGCCGCCGGGTGGTCCTGACGGCTCGGACATGGGGCGAGTTGTGGCATCTCGACGGCGTGCCGCGCCGGCAGCGCAACGTGCTGCTGCGCGCACGGGACGTGCACGACTATTCGTTCACCGACTGGATCTACGGCCCGACGGCATTGTTCCCCGAGGACGAACCGGCGATGTTCGAGCCCATCCCCCTGGCCTCGGCGGACCGGCCGGCCGGCACGTCCCTCGATCCGGTTTACCGGTAGGCCGGAACCAAGGCGGCCGGCTCCGGCAGCATTCTCCGGCCGCCTTGCCGCCCGCTCACTCACCGAAGTAGAGTGTGATCCAGATCATGGTGTTCAGGTGGGCCGGTGAGGCGCACCGCAGGTGGGCGGGGATCGCAGTACCGAGGAGAACCGTCATGTCCGGTTTGGTACGCAAGAATTTCGATTCGCCCGAGGAAACCCGCACCTTCGAAGCGGGTAAGGGCAAGCTCGATCTCGTAGAGCTCGACACCGGCCCGGTGGGCCGAGCGGTTTTCGAACCCGGCTGGAAATGGTCGGAACATGTCAAACCCATCGCCGGAACCGACAGCTGCCAGGCGCCCCATATGGGTTACTGCGTCTCGGGGCACCTGACGGTGGTCATGGACGACGGCGAGAAGCAGGAATACGGGCCCGGCGATTTCATGATCGTCCCGCCCGGACACGACGCCTGGACCGTCGGCGACGAGCCCTGCGTGATGATCGACTGGCAGGGGGCCGCCGACTACGCCAAGCGGTGAAACCGGCCCAGCCACGCGGTGAACTGGCCCAAGTGCGCCAGCGTCGTGACTTTGCGGCGACCATTTCGTAATCTAACGGTGATCTTGTCTCCGAGCGTTACGAGTGGTCACCATTATGCCTGGTCTACACCGCAAACCGGCCCGAGCCCCGCGGCTCGCTCCCCTGGCCGGGAGTGCGATCGCGGCGACGGCGGCCATCGTCCTGACGGTCACTTCCCGCCCCGCACCGAACACCCAACCGGCCGCCGCGGCGGCCGATTCCGCCGTACCCGCGGGCATGGACAAGGCCCAGCAGGACCCGCCCGCGGCGCAGCAGGCGCTGCCCGTCGCCGCCGCGATCGACAACCCGCCCGAACCGCCCAGATATCTCAAACGGTTCGCACCGCCACCGATCCCCTGCTCCACCGAACTCGCCGGGACACAGCCACATGTGGCGCAGGTCGGGCACCTCATCGGTAAAACGTTCGGGGTCGGCGATATCGGCGGCGCCCTCGGCCGGTACGACGGCGAACACGGGGCGGGTCTCGCGCTCGATTTCATGACCGCCGATCCGGCCCAGGGCGACGCGATCGCCGAGTTCGTCCTGGCCAACAAGGAACGCTTCGGGGTGTCCTACGTGATCTGGCAGCAGCGGTACAACGACGGCAACGGCTGGTCGTACATGGAGGATCGCGGCAGCCCCACGCAGAATCACTACGACCACGTCCACGTCTCGTTCGATTCCGCCGCCGATGTGCAGGTGACCTGCTGATCGCGCGCCGGGTACCGTCGATGCGTACCCGGAAGCCCAGGAGGTCACGTCATGGCTGTTCGCCGGCTGAACCACGCTGTCCTCTATATCCGCGACGTCGGCCGCGCGGTCGACTTCTACACCGCCACCCTGCACTTCGAGGTCGCACACCTCTATCCCGGCCGCGCGGCCTTCCTGCGGGCGGCCGGCAGCGATAACGACCACGACCTGGGCCTGTTCGCACTGGGTGACGACGCGCCGGGCCCGCACCGCGGGCAGGTCGGCCTGTACCACCTGGCCTGGGAAGTGGGCACCCTGGGCGAGCTCGTCGCGGCCGGGGAGCGGCTGAAGTCCCGGAACGCCCTGGTCGGCGCCTCGGACCACGGTGTGTCCAAATCCTTCTACGCGAAGGACCCGGACGGGAACGAATTCGAGGTGCTGTGGCGGGTGCCCCGGCCGGACTGGCCCGCCGGCGACGTCGGCACCCATCCCCTCGATCTCGACACCGCGCTGGACCGGTGGGGTCCTGACCTGGCGACCGGGGCGGCCGCGGGTTCGGCCACCTGAGCCGCTTCCGGCAGGCGGATCACCGACCTCGGTTCGTGCCGACCCCGCGCAGGCAACGCTGCGCTGTCGCACAGAGGTCATCGATGATCGCCCGCGCCGGAGCACTCTCCACCAGCACCCCCACGCCTTGGCCCGCGTCGACGGGTGCGATATCAGGGTCGTCCGCCGCCATCGCGGCTGCCACCGACTCATGAGCCGCGGGTGTACGGGCCAGATCCGCCTCGCGCCCCGCCCACTGCCGCGTGAAGTCGTTGCGCAATACGCGGGACGGGAACCGCGCCGGCCAGGTCAGGTTCTGGGCGATATCGAAAACGCGCGTGGCCACGGTATCGGTTGCCGTCGCGCGGGCCAGGGCCGCACGTGCGCCGGGCGGTGTCAGTGCCTCGGCACATATCGACAGCCGGGTGCCCATCCAGGCTCCCGCCGCACCGGCGGCCAGTACGGCGGCCAGGCTCCGGCCGGTGGAGATTCCGCCCGCGGCGAGGACCGGTACGTCGACCGCGTCCAGCACGGCATCCAGCAGCGGCAGGGTGCCCAGCAGTGGCTCCCCGTGGCCGCCGCCCTCGGCGCCCCTGGCGACGAGCACATCCACCCCGGCATCCGCGGCGCGGCGCGCCTGTTCGGCGTCGTAGACCTGGGTCGCCGCCGCGACTCCGTGCCGGTGCAACCGGTTCACCCAGTCGAAGTCATCGGTGAAGCCGATCGAGATCAGGGCCGGCCGCGCGGCGAGCGCGGTATCGAGCAAACCGGATTCCCGCGCCAGCACCCAGTCGACCAAGCCGATTCCGAACGGCCCGGAGACTTCGCCGAGCAGTTCCAGCTCACCGGTCAACGCCGCGACCGTACCCGCGCTGCCCATACCGATCATCCCGAGACCGCCGGCGGCGGTCACCGCGGCCGCGAGCCGTCCACCCGCCACCCCACCCATGGGGGCGTTCACTATCGGCGCCCGCAACCCCATATCCCGTGACCAGGGAGTCGACAGCACCATAGTCCACCTCGCTCAGCTGTACACCGGCAGCGAAGCCGCCGGATCCGGTTGCCGCCGCGACCCTACCCGGCGCGCGCGGACAGCCATCGCGCCGGAAGACTCGCGCGGGCATATCCGGCTAGCTCCCGTCCCGGCGATCGAGAACCTCGGTGAGGGCGACCGAGGTCAGCTGATGGGCCTCGGCCACCGGGGCATTCGTGATCGCACCCGCATGGGTGTTGAGACCTTTGGCGAGTACCGGGTCCTCGGCGAGCGCCCGGCGCCACCCCTTGTTCGCGAGCGCGACCGTATAGGGCAACGTCGCGTTGGTGAGGGCGTAGGTCGAGGTGTTCGGCACCGCGCCGGGCATATTCGCCACACAGTAGAAGGTCGAATTATGCACTGGGAAGGTGGGTTCGGAATGTGTGGTCGGCCGGGAATCCTCGAAACAACCACCTTGGTCGATGGCGATATCGACCAGCACGGAGCCGGGTTTCATCCGCGCGACGAGATCGTTGCCGACGAGCTTGGGGGCCGAGGCGCCCGGAACGAGCACCGCGCCGATCACCAGATCCGCCGCCTCGACCTGCTGTTCGACGGCCAGCCGCGAGGAGGCCAGCCCGTGCACCCGATTGTGGTAGCGCCAGAACGACATCCGCAGCTTGTCGAGGTCGGTGTCGAGCAGGGTCACGTCGGCACCCATACCCAGGGCGATATTGGCCGCGTTCTGCCCGGCGACCCCGGCGCCGAGGATGACCACCCGGGAATTGGCCACACCCCCGACCCCGCCCATCAGCACCCCGCGCCCGCCCCGCGCTTTCAGCAGCGAGTAAGCGCCGACCTGCGGAGCCAGGCAGCCGGCGACCTCCGACATCGGATACAGCAGCGGCAGGACGCCCGACGGCAGCTGGACGGTCTCATAGGCGATACCGGTGACCCGGCGGTCGAGCAGCGCATCGGTGAGCGGCCGGTCGGCGGCGAGGTGCAGGTAGGTGAAGAGCACCAGGTTCGCCCGCAGCAGCGGATATTCCGACGCGATCGGTTCCTTCACTTTGAGCACGAGATCGGCCGCACCCCAGACGTCCTCGGCACGGTCGACGATCTGCGCGCCGGCAGCGGCGTACTCGGCGTCGGCGATAGAGGAACCGACTCCGGCGCCTTTCTCGATATCGACCAGATGACCTTGGGCGGTCAGTTCGTGAACGCCGATCGGCGTGATCGCGACTCGGTACTCGTGATCCTTGAGCTCCTTGGGCACGCCGATACGCATGGCACCTCCTACGCGAACACGTCTGCGGGACTTCTGAGTACAGCTCCGGTACGCTGGTCGGCCGGGTCATTCGCGCACGCGACGGTCGCCGGCGTTCCGCCGCGATGTCACACGATCAGCCGAGCCCGCGACGATCACCCGCCGGCGACCGATGGGATGATCATGATCTCGGTATCGGCGCCGACCGGCGTGTCCTGTCCCGCGAGCGTGCGGCATTCGTCGTCGCCGACATAGAAGTTCACGTAGCGGCGCAATTCACCGCTTTCGTCGCGCAACCGGCGTTCCAGCCCCGGCGACCGCTCGCGGACGGCGTCCAGCACGGTGCGCAGGGTCGCCCCGCCGATATCGATTTCCTTCTCGCCGTCGACGTAGGTGCGCAACATGGACGGCAGATGGACCCGGGCCACGGCGCTATCCGACGACCGCGGCGCGTACGCACAGCACGTCCGGCAGTTTGTCCGCGACGAGCTGCCAGTGGTCGCCTTCGTCGGCGCTGCAGTAGACCTCGCCGTTGCGGGTACCGAAGTAGATACCCGCCGGGTCGGCGTTGTCCGCGCACATCGCGTCGCGCATAACGGCCGCCCAGAACGGCTGCTCCGGGAGCCCGTCGGTCAGCGCCGTCCAGGTGTCGCCACCGTCTTCGCTGCGGTACACCGCGCACCGGGCGTCCGGCGGAAAACGGAAACGCTCCATCTCCGCGTCCAGCGGGAAGGTGTAGACGACACCCGGGCGCCGCGGATGCGCGACGATCGGGAAACCGAAATTGGCGGGCGGTAATCCGCCGTCGATCGACTGCCAGCTGCGGCCGTCGTCGGTGCTGCGGAACACTCCGCCGTGGTTCTGCAGGTACAGGGTGCTCGGCGTCTCGGCGTCTACGGCGACCTTGTGCACGCACTGCCCCCACTCCGGCAGTTCGCCGGGCATGAAATCGGCGGTGACGCCCTTGTTGGTGGGCTGCCACGACGCGCCGCCGTCGGCGCTCTGATAGACCCCACCGGTCGAGATGGCGACCGCCATCCGCTGCGTATCGTCCGGGTGGGGCAGGATCGTATGCAATGCCAGCCCACCACCGCCGGGCATCCACTCGGGCCGGTGCGGATGCTCCCACAGGCCGCGGACCAGCTCGAACCTGCGGCCGCCGTCGGTGGAGCGGAACAGCGCCGCGGGTTCGGCGCCCGCGTACACCACCTCGGGTTCCGCCGCGGTGGCGGGCGCGATCTGCCAGACCCCCTGCAGGGCCGCGCCGGTGTCCTCGGGGAAGGCGAGGGGGGCATCGTCGGGCTCGCTCCACGTTGTGCCGAGGTCGTCACTGGACACCATGGTCGGCCCGAAATGACTGTCCAGCACGCCCGCGAGCAGGCGCGGCGTCGCGCGCCGGGTATCGATCGCCAGAGCTTTCACATCGGCCACGGCGAACTGGGGCTCACCGACCTCCCAGTTCGACCGGCCGTCCTTGCTGCGCGCCAGGAACAACCCCTTACGCGTTCCGATTCCGAGCAGTACGTCCACCACGTACCTCCCTGTCGTCACCGCCACCCGGGCGGGTGTGAGCGTACTCCGCGGGACCGACAGGTTCCGGCAGAACAGGGCAGCGACGCGTGCCGCGATCCGCACCGGGCCGTGGTCACCCCGCGAGGTGATCGCACGACGCCCGGTACGACCGCGAACCGCGGCGGACGCCTGCGCTCAGGGGATGACGACCGGACCGGACGCGGCGACCGGCGCAGGTTCGTCGGCCAGGCGGTGACCCGCCTCCCGCGGCGTGATCCCCTCTTCAGCCCATGCGGCCAGCAACTGCGCGACCTTGCTGTGCATGGTGGTACGCAGCCGGTCGAACGAGTTCTCCGGCTTGTCGTCGACCTCGCCGAGCAGCAGCCACCAGGCCCAGGCCACGGCCCCGGCGTTCGCGACGAAATCCGGGAGCACCGGGACACCGCGGGCGGCCAGCATGGCCTCCGCCTCCGGGGTGGTCGCGGCGTTCGCGGCCTCCACGATGACGCGGGCCCGGATATCGAACGAGTTGTCCGGGGTGATCGCGTAGGAGATCGCCGCCGGGACGAGGATATCCACCTCGGCGGAGAGCACCGCGGTGCGCGGCAGCTCTTCGACACCGGCGGGCAGCCGGGTGCGGTCGACCTCGCCGAAACCGTCGCGCAGCTCCAGCAGGGCCGGGATGTCCAGCCCGTCCGCGCAGTACAGGGCGCCGGCGGCATCGGCGACCGTGGTGACCTTCATACCGGCTTCGTGCAGGTAGTAGGCCGCGGCGCCGCCCATGGTGCCGATGCCCTGGATCGCGACGGTGGTCTCGGCGGGCGCCCGGCCCCGCCAGACCGCGGCGGCGAGGCAGGCATGCGCTACCCCGTAGCCGCCGATCACATCGCCCAGCAGGAATCCGCCGTCGACCGCCGCGTTCAGCCCGTCGCGGACCCGCTCCAAAGTGGCGTCCGGGTCGGCGGCGCGCCGGATCGCGGCGTGGTAACTCTGCCCCAGGCCGAGCTTCTCGAAGACCTCATCGATCAGATGCTGCGGAACACCCAGGTCCTCCGCCGTCACCCAGTGCGCGTCGAGCCACGGGCGCATGGCCTCGCAGAACCGCTCCAGCACCCCGACGGCGCGCGGATCCTTGGGGTCGAAATCGATACCACCCTTGGCCCCGCCTACCGGCAGGTCGAAGGTGGCGGTCTTATCGGCCATCCCGCGGGCCAGATCCTCGACCTCTCGCAGGGTGCAACCGGCCCGCATCCGGGTCCCGCCGGTGGCCAGGCCCGCGCGCAGGGTGTGCACGACCAGGTAGCCGATCGCGCCCGTCAGCGAATCCGTCCACTGCAGGCGCATATACGGTTCGGTCCGGCGTGCCACCGGTGCCGCGACGGCCGGCGCCACGGAAATGTCCGGAAGGGTTTGCGCGGTCACGTGCGGGGTACTTCCCATAGGGTTGTCGATCGCCGTCACGATGAACCACCTCCTCTTCGTACTCGGCCGTTGCCACCACATGCGGCAGCCCGGCGCGCGTATGTTCCGTCCGGACTTCTTCGTCCCCCGGCCACGACGTGTGCCCGATCCCCTAACTGTGCGGGCGTACCTGCTCGCCCGTCTATTTACGGTTGGTTCACGGCGGTGTTCACCGTTGCTGCACAACGCTTAGGCTCGTTGTATGGACTTGTCGATCCCTCGCCTGCGCATGCTGCGCGAGCTGCATCGACGCGGCACGGTCACGGCGGCCGCATCCGCCCTGCACTACACGGCGTCGGCGGTGTCGCAGCAGCTCGCGCAGCTCGAGCGCGATGTCGGGACCCGATTGTTCGAACGGCGTGGCCGCCGGGTGCAGCTCACCGATCTCGGCGTGCTGCTCGCCGAGCACGCGGAGGAGATCCTGGCCTCGGTCGAACGCGCGACCCAGGCCCTCGAGGATGCCGGCGAATCGGTGACGGCGACGCTCACGGCCGGTGTGTGGGCGTCGGTGGCCTCCGGTCTTATGCCCGACGCACTCACCGCGCTGGCCCGGACCCACCCGGGGATCACGGTGCGGACGCGCGAACTCGCCCCGGAGGCGACCGCCGCCGCGGTACGCGACGGCGCCCTGGATCTGTCCTTCGTCCTCGACTATTCCAATTACCCGATGACCTGGGACGGTGGCCTGCAGCGCGCGGTGATCGCGGTCGAACGGATCCATGCCGCGGTCCCGTCGGGGGCGGTGCCGGCGGCCAGTGTGACGCTCGCGGAGCTGAGCGAGCATCCGTGGATCCTCGCGCCGGCCCGCTCGCATTTCGGGCAGGCGGCGCGGCTGGCGTTCCAAGCCGCAGGGGTCGTGCCGCGGATCGATCACGAGGTCGAGGAGCAGGCGACCGCGATGGCGATGGTCGCGGCCGGGCTGGGAGTGACACTGGTGTCGGACCTGGGCCTGGCCCTGCGACCGCCCGGTGTGGACATCATCGCGCTCGGGGACATCCTCACCAGAACAGTGTCCTTGGCCTACCGCACCAATTCGGCGCGGCGAGCCGCGCTGCTGCTGGTGGTGGACGCGATCCGCACCGCCGCCGCGGAGAAAGGCGTGGGCGCCGACGCCGCGCTGCCGGCCCCGGCCGCGACCGAGCCGCCCGCGCCGGCACCACCCGACGTGAACGGCAGCAGTCTCGAATTGGGCTGACGCGGCGTCGGTCACCTGCCGCACCGGGCCCGTGACGTGGAATAAAAGGGGATCGGCCGCGCTGCGCGGATCGGGAGGTCGTCATCGCCTCGGGCGCCGGTCGCGGTCCCGGTTGGCCGGGTCGCGCGAAATCCGCCCTGCGGGCTCTGCCCGGAAGCCGCCTGGTACCGGCACCGATACGCGCTATCCCCGGCGTGCGTCCGGCGGCCCGGGAGTTGGCAGACTGGACGGATGGCCCGACCCGCTGCGTTCCGACCCACCCCGGCCGACCTGGCCGCCGCCGAGGGGAAGACCATTCCGGACGTCTTGGCGCCGGACCTCCGGGTGTTGTTCTGCGGTATCAATCCCGGGCTGTGGTCGGGCGCGACCGGCCACCATTTCGCGCGGCCCGGGAACCGGTTCTGGCCGGCACTGTTCCGGTCGGGGTTCACGCCGCGGCTGTTCCGTCCCGACGAACAGGACGAGCTACTCGAACTGGGCCTGGGGATTACGAACGTCGTGCCGCGTACCACCGCGAAGGCGGCGGAGCTGACCGCCCAGGAATTCCGCGCCGGCGGCGACGCGCTGACCGCCCGGGTGCTCCGGTATCGCCCGCGTATCCTCGCCGTCCTCGGACTGGGTGCCTATCGCACCGCGTTCGGCCGCCCGCGGACAGGGGTCGGGCCGCAGTCCGAAACGATCGGCGACACCCGGGTCTGGGTCCTGCCGAACCCGAGCGGCCTCAACGCCCATTACACGCTCGACGCACTGGCGACCGAGTTCCGTACCCTGCGCGGGGCGGCGGAGCGGGCAGACGAGGGACCGCACGCCCGCTGAACCGTTCCGGTAGCCGGAACCGACAGCCACATCGCCTTGCCGACGTGGAAGCGGAGCCAGATCTCAGAGCCCGCCGTTGGCGGACAGTACGACGAATGCGGCATCGGCGCTGCGCCACAGCGCGTCGATCTCGGCCCGCGCGGCGGGGGCGAGCGCCGGATCCTGCAACGCCAGGCCGTTGCCGAAGATCACCACATTCGCCCCCGCGTCGGCCAACCGCAACAGGGCACCGGAGCCCACCCCGGCACCGAATACGGCGTCGAGCCCTTCACCCAGGAAGTAGAACCGCCACAGCGGGCCGAGATCGGCACCGTAGACGTTCTTCGTCTCCGCCACGATGAGTGGGCCCTGGGTCGCGATGGCATCCACGATCCGGAAGTGGTCGGGCGCGTCGGCCGGTGTGGCGCCTACGGCGGCCACCGCATAGGCCAGGTCGACGGTGAGATGGGCGTTGTAGCCCGCCATCGCCACCCGGGCCGGTGACTGCCCGCAATCGCGGGTCAGCGCGAAGTAGTGCGCCCACTGCGGTTCGGCGACGCCGCCGGTGAATTCGGCGTGGAGATTGCGCAGGAACCGCTCCAGCAGATCGAGACTGATCCGGTGTGCGAACTCGGGATCGTCGAACGCGCCCGGATTCCGTTGCAGCGGCATGACGGCGGACCGCTCGACCGCGTCGAGGCCGAGGGCGAACAGGCCGCGCCGATCGCGGTGCCGCACCAGGATCTCGGTGATCCGGCGGTGCTGTTCCACCGCCTGTTCGAGGCGCTGCAGTGAATCTCCGGTCAGCGTCGCGGTATCGGAGAGCCGCGCGATATCGTGCACGGCACCGGCGGACAGCGGCGTTCCGCACGCCTGGTCCAGCCGGGTGGTCGCGGCGGCCGGGGCGATGAGCGCCACCAATCCCGCGCTTGCCAGCAGCAGTGTCATCAGGGGCCGGAAGCAGCGGATCCGCGGGCGCCGGTGTGGGACCGGCTCGGCCTCGACGCGCATGACTTCTCGCCTTCGTTCGGTTCGGTTCGGCAGCGGTCCCAACGCGCGGTCAGCCTAATGTCGGCGGCGGCCCGGGCTCGGGCGCGACGCGCGCCTCGGCGAAACCGGTACGAACGGCATGAACAGTGTTCGCGGCGTACCCGGCCCGTCACTTCGACCGAACGGGGTCACCAGGGCCCGCCCCTGTGAGAGGGTTGATTTCATGAAGGGGAATATCGTTCCCGCCCCTCGGGGGTGCGCAACCCGGCCCGGTCGAACCCGGCGGGGCAGATCCGTTCGAGCACTGGTGATCGCAGCCGCGGTCTTCGCCGCACTCACACCGGCCGGCCTGTTCGCCGGTACCGCGAACGCCGGCGGCGTGCCCGCCGCACCCTCACCGGGATGCACTGCGGCACCCACCGCGCCGGGCAGCACCGTGGAGCATTTCGCGACGACCGGACGATCCGGCACCTACATCCAGGATGTCCCGCCCGCCGCGCCCGGCCCCCTGCCGGTGGTGCTCGATCTGCACGGCTACATCGAACCCGCGGCCATTGCCCGCGCCTCCACCGGGTTCGTCGGCTACGGCGCCACCCACGGTTTCCTCACCGTCACACCGCAGATCGACGAACCCGGCCTGCCGCGCTGGAATTTCCAGCCCGGTAGCGCCGATATCGACTGGATCGCCCGGTTGATCGATCACGTCGGCTCGACCCTGTGCGTGGACACCCGGCGCATCTTCGTCGCCGGCCTGTCGATGGGCGCGTTCACCACCTCCTCGGTGGCCTGCCAGCTCTCCGACCGGGTAGCCGCGATCGCACCGGTCGCGGGCGTACAGGATTTCGCCTGGTGCAACACTTCCCGCCCGATGCCCGTCATCGCTTTCCACGGGACCGCGGATCCGATCATCGCCTACACCGGCGGTCCCGGGCCCAACGCCCGTCTGCTGCCCTCCCCCGACGGCACCGGATCCGCGGTGGGCACCGAACGTGACGGCCCCGCGGTCGACGGGCCGGGCCCCGCGAGCGTTCCGGACAGCGTCGCCGGATGGGCGCGGCGCAACGGCTGCGAGACCGCGGCCCACCGGGAGCAGACAGCACCCGATGTCGTCCGCGAAAGCTACCCGTGCCCCGCGGGAGCGGAGGTCGAGTTGTATTCCATCCAAGGCGGCGGCCATGTCTGGCCCGGCAGCACCGGGTTCCCGTTCCCGGAGTTGTTCGTCGGCACCAACACCACCTCGATCGACGCCACCCGGCTGATCTGGGATTTCTTCGAAGCCCACCCGCTACCCGAATAAACCCCGGGGTGCGGTCACCCGGCCGGGCAACGCGCTGTGTACTCCCCGCACGACGTAGGGTCGGCTGCGACAACGATGTCGTCACGCCGACCGACGAACGGAAGTACCAGCCATGCCGAAAATCGTGCTGTTCGGGGCCACCGGGTACACCGGCCGCCTGATCGCCGAGGCCCTGATCGGCCACGGCGCCGCGCCCGTACTCGCCGCCCGTAACACCGCCGCGCTCGACGAACTGGCCGCCGGACTCGGTGGCGCGGAGACCGCGGTGGCCGATATCGGCGACCCCGGTTCGATCCGCGCGCTGCTGGGCCGCGGCGATGTCCTGGTGACGACGGTGGGGCCGTTCCTGCGGTACGGCAATCCCGCGCTGGCGGCGGCCCTCGCGGCCGGTGCGCACTACTTCGACTCCACCGGGGAAGGCCCGTTCATCCGCACGGTGTTCGACCACGATGCCGAGGCACGAGGCGCGGGCGTCGCCTTGCTCACCGCGTTCGGATTCGACTACGTGCCCGGCAATCTGGCGGCCGGTCTCGCCCTGGCCGAGGCGCCGGATTCCGTCCGCGCGGAGATCGGCTACTTCGTCGACGGCCCCGGCACCAGCGGCGGCACCCGGGCGTCCATGGCGGGCATGGTGTTCGAGGAGGGTTTCGCTCTTCGTGGCGGACGGGTCGCCGGGGAACGGACGGCCGCCCGGATCCGCACGTTCGAGGTCGCGGGCCGGGCCCTCACGGGCGCTTCGGTGCCCGGTTCGGAACATCTGGCCCTCGTCCGCTCGTATCCGGGGTTGCGTGACGCGAACGTCTATCTCGGCCTGCCCGGGCCGGCGGCACGCGGCCTGCAGGCCGCCTCCCTGGCCGCCGGTGTGGCGGGGCGCGTCCGGCCGGTGCGGCAGCTGGCCGAGTCGGCGCTGACCCGGCTGGTCAAGGGCTCGACCGGTGGCCCGAGCCCCGCGTCGCGTGCCCGCACGAAATCATGGGCTGTCGCCGAGGTTTCGGACGCCACCGGCCGCGTCTCGGCGTCGGTGACACTGTCGCTGGGCGACCCCTACGATTTCACCGCGGCGATCCTCGCGTGGGGCGCGCGGACCGCGCTCGACGGCGGCCTCCGCGACACCGGCGCGCTCGGCCCCGTCGAAGCCTTCGGCCTCGACGCCCTCACCGCCGGTGCGGCCGAAGCCGGTCTGCGCCGATAGTCCCTGCCGGCACGGCATCCGGGCCGAGCGGACCGGCGGCCGAAACCTGTTCCTTACCGCAGAATGATTGCCGCTCAGTATGTTTCGGTGTTAGGGTGCGAATGCTCCGGATGGAAGAGGGCAGTGGATCCTGCGCGCGATCCGCACGTTCGGCGAACGTGCGGTATATCCGGCGTTTACTGTAGGGTTCTGCGGCGAAACAGGGAGCGGGGGTAGCCATGACGCATATCGAGCGCGTGGAAATGCCGGACGGGGTGGTCATCTACGCCCGGGTCGACGACGAGGCCACCACCTCCACCGGTGTGGACGTCGGGCTGCGGGATCGCTTCAAACTCGACAGCCTCGGGCCGACGATCAGCAGCGTCGCCGCCGCGGTGCACGGCAGTGTGCGGGGGCTGAAACCGGATACGGTCTCGGTGGAATTCGGCCTGGAACTCTCGCTCGACGCCGGCAAGGTCGTCGCGGTGCTGGCCTCGGGTGGGGCGAAGGCCTCGCTGAAGGTGAAGCTCGACTGGGGCACGGCCGCCACCTCCACCGACCGATAGCCGAGGGGGTAACGCTGCCGTGCCGGTACACGCCGATATCGAGGATCTGCTGAAGGCCGCGACCGCCACGGTGTCGGCCGATCGGCACGATGCCGCGCCGATCGGCACCGCCTTCCGTATCACACCGCACTACGCGGTGACGGCGGCACATGTGGCGGTTCCGGCCGGGCCCCGACTACGACTCGCCTTCGGCGACGGCAGCACCTGCGGTGCCGCCGTGGTGGCCGCCTCACCGCAGCAGACGCAGGGATCGGCCTGGGGTTTCGACGATCTCGCCGTGCTGCGGCTCGATCCGCACGACGGTGTCGCGGCACCGTGCGTCCTCATGGCCGAGCCGGTGCTGAGATACGGCGACGAACTCCTCGTCTGCGCGCTCAACGCCAGCCGGCCCGACGAACGGTTTCTCGAGGTCCACCACGGATACCGGTTCCGGGACAGGCAGCCACCGCTGTTCTTCACCGCCGACGGCTCCCGGCCGGTGGTCCCCGGTATGTCCGGTGCACCGGTGTGGTCGGTGCGTTACGGCGGCGTGGTCGGATTGTTCAAGGCGAGCGAGAACGTCAGCACCACGCAGGGCGGCGGAATCTCCTGCCTGCTGGAATGCCTGCGCCTGCGGGGCGCGCAACTCTATGCCGAAATCGTCACCGCGCACGACGCGTACCACCGGGACGAGCAGGCATGGGTCGACCGGCTGGCCGCGAAGCACGTCGACGAGAACGCGGGCCTGACCCGCCGGCGGATGGTGGAAACACACGGCTGGCTGGCGCGAATTCCGTTCGCAGCCGACCGGGAATCGCTCCGGGAAGCCCTGCGGGAGCTCGCGGGCGAACTGTTCCGGGACTCGTTGCTCGACCCGGGTAAGGACCGCCTGCTCACGCCGCGGGACCTGGTGGAATACATCGGGACCGAGAGCCAGAACTGGAAGATGGAGCTGTCCCGGTTCTGCCGCCTCGCTCCGGGCTATTTCCCGGTTCCGCCCGATGTGGCACAGGGGCTCGACGACCTCCCCAAGAAAATTCTTCTGCCGTGGGAATACCTGGAATTCGAGAAGAAGGAGCATTCCACTCGCCGGGAACTCGAACGGACGCCCATGTCCGCCCCCCGGGAATCGGCCGAGACGACCACCCTGTTCGGCATCATCGTGCCGGACGAGGGTCCGCGGCTGACCCCTGATTCGCCGGTTCCGCACCGCTACGAAGTGGCGACGAGAAACGGGCGGGAAATCATCACACCGGGGCCCTCGGACCGGTGCGATAGTTACGACCAGGCCAAACAGGTACTAAAACAGGCTCTCGACAACGCGCTCGGCGAAATCGCGAAACCGCCGCACGCCGTCGAGCTCGTCATCGCCCTGCCCGACGAGTACCTGACCGATGAGCCACTCTACGAATGGCGCCGCTCGCAGGAGCGCCCGTTCAGCAAGTTCATGATGTGGCTACGGCGCAGCAGCACCTGGGAGAAGACTCCCGAGCAGTTGGCCGATCTCGACCGGCGCTGGGAGCGGCTGCGCGACAGCGACTCCGACGATCTGGCCTGGTTCGGCTGTGCCGACGCACGGGCCCGGGATCTGGCCGCACTGCAACAATTGTTCGTCACCGAGGACGCGCCCGCCGGGATAGGCGTATCCCAGCCACCGACCACCGCGGTGCTCACCGCAGCCGGTTCGAACGCGCTGCCCGTGACCCTCTGGCATACCGACGGCTGCGCGGAGCATCCCGACGGCGGCCCGGTATGCGACGGAACGGCTTTCCGGGCGGACATGACCGCCCGGATCGGCCGCCGCTCACCGCTGGATTGGTACGCTGCGATCTGGCGTGAACAGCTACAACACGCAGGTTCCGGGGACCGGGACGAATTCTGGCGCAAGATCGTCTGCATCATCGACAGACCCGGGGAAAGCAAACTATGTCCTCCGCTCGCCGGGCCGGGGCAACGAGGGAGTTGATATGACCGCGCCGACGTGGCATGTGTTCCACGGGTCGGGGGAACCGCGCCCGGACGGCTGGGACGCCGTGCCGCCACCGATGATCTCGCGCACGTTCACCGGGCAGCCCCTGGTTCCACCTCCGCAACCGCAGCCCGATCAGCCCGCCCAGATGGACCGGAAACTCGGCCGCAACGGGATCGGCGCCCATCAGCTGCGTTCCGACGATCTCGATGTGATCAACGCGGCGCTGCTGTGCCGGCGACCGTTGCTCGCGACCGGCGCACCGGGGCTGGGTAAATCGTCGCTGGCCTACCTGATCGCCCGTGAGCTCGGATTGGGGCCGGTACTGCACTGGCCGATCACCAGCCGCAGCACCCTGCGCGACGGCCTGTACCACTACGACGCGCTGCGCCGGTTCGAAGAGGCCCAGCTGCCCGGCAACCGGTCCGAGGCGAACGGGGCGGCCGATCTGGCCGACTACATCACGCTCGGCCCGCTCGGCACGGCGCTGCTGCCCTACCGGCGGCCGCGGGTCCTGCTGATCGATGAAATCGACAAGGCCGATATCGATCTGCCCAACGATCTGCTGCACGTCTTCGAGAACGGCGAATACCAGATCGACGAACTGCGCCGGATCCGCGCCCATCGGCCGGAGGTGGAGGTCTTCACCCACGAGGGCCGCGAACGGGTCCCTGTCCGTGCGGGTTTCGTGCAATGCAATGCCTTCCCGGTGATCATCATGACCAGTAACGGCGAGCGCGAGTTCCCGCCCGCGTTCCTGCGCCGTTGTCTGCACCTGCGGCTGGAGAAACCCGAACGCGCGCAATTGGAACGGGTGGTCGCCGCACACCTGGGAAGTGCCGCGGTAGACGAATACAGCGATATAATCGACAATTTCGTACGTCGGCGCAGTGAACTCGGGACGCTGCCGACCGACCGGTTGCTGATCGCGCTGCACGTGCTGACCCAGGCCGGGCGGGTGGACGGCGCGGACCGGCTGGACCGGCAACGCCTGGCCGAGCGGCTGATGCAACCCACGGACTCCGGAGGCTGAGATGTCGAGCCTGTCCGAACTCCTCGACGCGCTCCGTGGACTCGATGTCGACGGCGGTACGGTCGCGGAGGCGCTCTGGCTCGCCAAACATATTTCGGACCAGCCGGATTCCGCCGCGCCCGCCGAAGAACCGGCATCGCCCGATACCGAGATCGGCCCCGCCCCGGACCCACTCGATCCCGGCGTCGCGCAGCACGTCCTGCCTCGGGATATGGCGCTGCCGGTGCCGCCCGGCCATGCCCCGGCCTGGCCGTATCGTTTCGAGGCCGATATCCCCGCACCCTCACCACTGGATTCGGAGACGAAAGTCCTCGGCGAGCTCCGGCCACTGGCACGCCGGATCGCCGACCCGCACGAACGGGTCTTCGACGAGGAAGCGACCGTGGAACGGACCGCCCGCACCGCCGTCGCCTGGCCGATGACCACGGCGAATACGGTGCGGCAGCGCGAGGCGGCCCTGGTTTTCGACCGGCATTCGTCGATGGCCGCGTGGAGTGGGCTGGCCGAGGCGGTGCGCAACCTGGTGAACACGGTCGGGTTCCGCCGCGTCACGGTCTGGTATCTCGACGAAGACGCGGCCGGCGCGCCACGGCTGGCCATGAATCCGCGGGGGACCGCCGACCGCGCTCTCTCGGCGCTGGCCGATCCGACCGGCCGCCGCGTGGTCATGGTGTTCTCCGCCTGCCTGGGCGACGCATGGGTATCCGGCGCGGCGGCAACGGCTTTGGCCCGCCTGGCCGCGCAGTCGCCGGTGGCGGTGGTCCAGCCGCTGCCCAGCAACCTGTGGCGGCGGACCGGCCTGGAATGGGGTCACGGCCGGGTTACCGCCGTCGTCCCCGAACGCCCGTCCCCGTTGCGGCTCATCACCCCGGCGGACGCCGCCGTCGTACCCGTGCCGGTGCTCGAACTGACACCGGGCTGGATCCGGCCGTGGGCCCAGTTGCTCTCCGGGGAACGCCGATCGACGGGGTACCCCCTGCTGCGCGTACCGGAGCCGGCGCAGGAGCGGCCGCGGCCGCTGGCCGTCCGGCAGGACGAACAACTCGGCCACAACGCCCTCGAACGAGTGCGGCGGTTCCGTTCCGCGTCCTCGCCCGAAGCGTTCCGGCTGGCCGCGAGCCTGGCCCAGGTGCCGCTGCTGCCGCCGATCATGCGGCTGGTCCAGCAGGCGGTGCTGCCGGGCAGTAAACGCAGTGTGCTCGCCGAGGTACTGGCGGGCGGGCTGATCGAGGATGCGGGCACCGGCTCCGCGCCGCCCTACAGCATCCCCGAGGACAGCCGGGTGTTCGCATTCCGGCCCGAGGTCGCCAAGATTCTGCGGGATGCCATTCCGCGCAGCGAAGCCGACGACGTCTTGGCGGCGGCGTCGCGGTTCGTGGCGCAACACTACGACGTCCCGGGCCGGGTTTTCCGCGCAGTCGTATCGCAGCCTTCGGCCGGCGGTTCGCCGTTCGCGTACCTGTCCCCGGAAACGTTGCGCCGTATCGCCCCCAATTTCCCCGATCCCCCGGCGCAACCTCCCGGCGCCGAGGACGAACAGCACTACCAGGCCCTCGTCCGCGCCGCGCACCAGGCGATACAGCGGGGCGAGGCCGATCGCGCGCTCGCGGCGTGCCGGAACGCTCTGGAAACGATTCCGATGGGGCACCCGGAACGGGCCGGCCTGCTGACGGCGCTCACCACACTGCTGCGCACCCGCTGGGAGGCCCACGGCGATCCCGGCTGTCTCGACGAAGCGATCGCGGTGGGTAAGGCGGCACTGGTCGAACTCGCGGACACCGAAGCCGGTACCGCGACGATGATCGAACTCGGCGGACTGCTGCTGCACCGATTCGAGGTCGTGGGCGGCGCCGACTACCTGACCGACGCGACCCGGGTGCTGCGCTCCGCCGTCGAAGTCACCGAACCCGGCGATCCCGGCCGCGCCGAACTGTCGGAACGGCTCGCCGACGCCCTGCTGCGCCGCTGCGAGGTCACCGGGGATCCGCTCTACGCGTGGGAGGCCGTCGATCTGTGTCTCGCGGCGGCCGAATCGGAGAGCGAGGCACCGGAGCACACGGCCGTGCTGATGTTCAAGATCGCGCGAGCCTATCTCGATATCACCGCTCTGTCGGCGACCCCGAACACCGAGCTTCCGGACCGTATCGTCGAATACTTCCGGCATGCGGTCGCCGGGCTGCCCGACGCCGCCGACGCCACGGCGCTGCTCGATACGGTGGACAGCGCCGTGCGCGCTGTCCGAACCGGCGCGCTGCCCGTCGGTTTCGCCCTCGAACTCGGGAAAGTACTGTCCCGGGTGGCGGATCCGCACAGCACCGCCGTCGCCGAGGCCCGCCGCAGGCTCGATTCCGCCGGCGACGACCGGCAATGACCGAGTACCCCGGTACCGGTCGCCGGTGGGGCACGCTGTGCGCGGCACTGCTGTTCGCCGCGATCGCGGCCGGGCTCGGCGCGGTCGCCTTGCGCGGGCTGCTCGAACTCGCCACCGATATTCTCCTCGGCTCGGTACTCCCGCTCGAACCGGTCGCCGACGGGCTGTGGCATGCACCGGCCGGGCCGCTCGAGGGCCGCGGTGCGCTGCTGGTGCCGTTGCTGGTCGCCGCGGGGATGGTGACCGCGGTGCTGTTGTCGCGTGCGGGCGGGCCCCAGGTCAACGGAACCGACGGGGTGATCGGGGCGGTGAACTCCCGGTCCCTGGACGGGCTCACCGTGCGCGGGGCGGCAGCCAAATTGACCGGTACCGCGGTAACTCTCGGGTCCGGTGGTTCCGGTGGTACCGAAGGGCCCGTGGCGCAGGTGGCGGCTTCGCTGGGGGCCGCGATCGCGCGGCGCCTGCGGTTGACCGAGGCCGACGCGAGCATGGTGGTCGCCGCCGCCTTGGGTGCGGGGGTGGGTGCGCTGTTCCAGGCGCCCCTCGGCGGCGCTTTGCTGAGCGCGGAACTACTGCGCCGGCGTGGTCTACGCCCGCGGGCACTGCTCTATGCCTTACCGGCCACACCGATCGCCTTCGGTGTTTTCGTCCTCGTGTACGGCTATAACCCGATGTTCGGCATCGTCGATTTCGGTGCGCTCCTGGATCCGGTGGCGACCGCGGTGCTCGCGGGAGTCGGCCTGGTCTGTGCGCTACTGGCCCGGCTCTACGTGGTGACCTTCCATCGCACCGGCCGGCTGCTGCGGCGGGCGCGGCGGCGGCCCGTGGTTACCGCCGCGGTGGCAGGGGCGCTCGTCGGCACGGTGGGGATTTTCGTACCGGCCGCCCTGGGTACCGGTTACGGCACGGTGTCACTGGCACTGTCGCCGGCCGCGGTACTCGCGCTGCCGCTGTGGCTGCTGCTCGCCCTGCCGTTCGTCAAGATCGCGACCACCGCCGTCACGCTGCACGCGGGCGGGGTCGGCGGGGTGTTCGGACCGGCGATCGTGATCGGCGGGACGGCCGGGGCGGCGTGCTGGCGGCTGGCCGTCGCGGCGGGCCTGGAACCCGGTCCCGCCGCGGCATGCGCGATCACCGGGGTGGCGGCCTGTCTGGGAGCGGCGGTCCGAACTCCTTTGGCCGCGTCTGTTTTCGCGGTGGAGATCGCGGGGTATCTCGTACCGCCCGCCGGACTGTTCGTCGCGGTGGCCCTCGCCGTGGCGTGCACCCGGGACATCACCTTGTTCCCGAGCCAGCAGGCCGCCCGGACTCCGCCGCGTTTCCGGCAGTTGATCGATTCGGTTATGTTGAATGCAGATGACATGAGGAGGAGAGCCGGGCCGAATCGACTCATCGGCGGAATCCGGTCCCGTCGCCGGGATCGGCCGGGCTCATCCGGGGAGGGGTGCCAGTTGGAGCCCGAGATCACGCCCGGCCTACCCGATTTGGCCGATCTGCCGCTCGACGAGTTGCTCGACGAACACCGGCCCGAAGTGAACCGCGCGGTGCGTATCGCCTTGCACCGCCGCGCCGCGGTCGGAATAGTTTTCGCCGGTCACAGTGCGGGCGGCGGGTCGTGATCGTGCTGCCGGAAAATACCGGGACGTACTCTGCCCGGCGCGGCGGCCGAGGTGAGGTCCTGCGGGTGTCCACTGCCGAACTCGATGCCCTGGCCGCCCTGGCCGACCCACCGGGGGTCCTGCCGCTGCTGGAACGGGCCCGGGTCAGCCGGAATCTGGCGTTCCTGGCCGCCGCGCTGCGCGGTGGGAACGACAGTGCCCCGCGCCGGTCGGCGCGCGCCGGTTTCGACCTGCTGGCCGCCGTACAACGGCGTGCGCCGGAAGTGGTGCGGGAGATGTTGCGTCATCACAGATTCGGTGCGTGGGTGGCGGTCTGCGCCGTCGGTGCGGGCGGGGATCCGGTCGCCGAAGAATCCTTGGCCCACCTCACCTCGTTCGCCGCCGCGGCGGCGGTGCGGGCGGGTCTGGAATTCGAGCTGGAGTTGCCGCGGGTCGGCGACGCGGTGGTGTTACCGGGCCTCGGCTGCTGGACCGGTCCGGCAACGGCTCCCCCGCGGGTCCGCCACGACGGGCGGGGCACTCCACTGCTGGACGGCTACCGCTGGACACCGATCCGCAGGCTGACGGCAGCGCTGCCGGGCGGCGGAGTCGATATCGAATTCGACGATCTCCCGCCGACCCCTTCGGCCTGGCCGGAGACCGATATCCCGGACGGCAGCTCGGGCTGGACACCCTGGGACGCTGCCGAATTCGACGAATGGCAACGAGTGTTCGGCGCGGCGATGGCACTGCTGGCCGAGGTCGTCCCCGGCCTCGCCGGCCCCCTCGCCCGCGGGATCAGGGCGGTGCTTCCCCGCGCGAGCGCCTCGTACCCGTTCGTGACCTCGACCCTCGCCGATTCCTTCGGGGCCGCCGCCATGGTCCGGCCGGCCGACGCGGTCCGGGTGGCGACGGGGCTGCTGCACGAATTCCAGCATTCGAAGCTCGGCGTGCTGATGGAGATCGAACCGCTGATCGCCGTGGAGGGTCCGGCCGATCTGCCCTCACCGTGGCGCCGCGAGCCCAGGCCCGCCAGTGCGCTGCTGCACGGTAGCTACGCGCATCTGGCGGTCGCCCGATTCCTGCGGCTGGCCGCCGGGCGCACCGGCTCGACACCGGTACCCGACGCCGAGCCGGTGCGCCGGCAGACCCTCGCCGGATGCGACATCCTGCTCGGCTCCGGCCGGCTCACCCCGGCCGGCCGGCGTTTCGTGACCTTCATGCGGCAGACCGCCGCAACCGATTCCGGCGGCCGCCCGGCCGCGCGAACAGTGTGACGGGAGTAGCGAACGTGACACATACGCCCCCTGAGCCGGCCACGGCCGAGCCGATCGTCGTCGCCCATGCGGCCGAGGACACGGTGTGGGGAATGTGGTTACAGCAGGTCGCCACCGACGCCGGGCTCGCCGTCCGGCTGCTGCGTATCGATCCGGGCGCCGGTCTGCCGTCCCGCGACGGCGGCCGGCCGCTCGCCCTGGTGATCAGCGACAACTTCATGCGGGACGCGGGGGCAGCGCCCGAGGATTGGGCGGCATACGCCACCGGCCCCGACGGTGTCCTCGCGGTGATCGTGGCCACCGCCGAGGTACCGGCCGCAGCCGAGCCGATCGCGGCGGTGGATCTGCGGCTCTTTCCCGGTGAAGCCGAGGCCCGGGCGAAGGTACTGCGTGCGTTCGGCCTGCCGGAGAACCCGCCGGCCGCCCCGGAAACCCTGGGCCGGGCCGGCCGGATGCCGATCCGGTACCCGAATCAGCAGATGTTCCTCGACTACCAGAGCAAAACCCTGCCGCTGCATCAACCGGAGTGGTTCTACGGCCGGGAAACCGAACTCGCCACGATCCGGGACACGCTGGACAAGAGCGGCGCGGCGGTGCTCACCGGGGTGGCGGGCAGCGGGAAGAGCTGGCTGGCCACGGCCTATGCGCGCCGCTTCCGCTCGCAATACGATCTCATCGCCTGGATTTCCGGGGAGAACGGCGCCGTGATGCGCACCGAGCTCGGCGAACTGGCCGAACCGCTCGGGTTGCCCGAACCGCTGCCCCGGGCTACCCGGCACACCAAGGTCGTCGCCGCGCTGCGCCGCTCCCCCAAGCGATATCTGCTCGTCTACGACAACGTCACCCCGGATCATCACCGGACCGGCGACCAATTCCTGCTGCCGCGGAAGCCGGCCCTGTTGTCGGAGATGGTGCCCTGGGACGGGACCGGTCATATCCTGCTGACCTCCAAAGTGTCGGATTGGGCGGCGCCGCAGCAGGTCCGGGTGCCGATGTTCACCGTCGCCGAGGGCGCCGACTTTCTGCGCCGGCATCTGCCCGATATCTCCGCGGAACTGGCCCGGAAGTTCAGTACGGCACTCGACGGCAGCCCGGTTCTGCTCAACGCCCTGGCCCATCGCGGCTCCCGCGGAGTCGAACCCGTGGACGAGGCCCTGCTGCACAAGGTGCAACCCGCGCCGTTCGCGGCCCTCGACGACGAACTGGCCGGGTCGTACCGGCGGGCCGCGTCCATCATCGGCGACTCGCTGCGCCCCCTGCTCGACCAACCGGCGGGCTCGGATGCGTGGGCGGCCGGCGAACTGCTGCGGCTGGTGGCTTGTTTCGCGCCTGGGCAGGCGATCTCGATCGCGTTGCTGACCTCCCAGCTCCCCGGTTCGGAGCGCCGGGCCGGCCTGCGCCTGCCCGAACCGCTCGCCGATGCGCTGGCCAACGAGCATCGCCGGCGCAATGTGCTGGCACTGGCTGTCCGCGATTCGGTGGCGGAGAACTGCGTCGACCCGCTGACGGAGCGCGGCCGGGCGCTGCGGGTCCATACCGTGCCCTGGCACGGGATCCACGATTTCCTGCCCAAGGACGTCGCCGAGGCCAACCGGCATATCGCGCACCGGGTGCTGTGCGACGCCGATCCGCAGCACAGCGACCTGCCCGCGCTGTGGGGCCGGTACCTGTGGCTGTGGCAGCAGATCATGCATACCGAGGTGCTGTCCTGCGAGCGGGTGGCGCAACCGGGCGACCCGTGCGCACAGCTGCCGGAGCTGGTCCGCCGGGTCGTTTCGGCTCTGCGCAACCAGGGCGAACTGACCGCCGCCGCCGGGTTGGGCACGCGCGCCGCCGCGGAATGGTCGCAACGGCTGGGGGAAACCGATATCGGCGTGGTCAGGATCCTGGTGGTCACCGGGAACACCCTGTGGCAGCTGGGCGCCCTCGACCGTGCGCGGGCGGCCGCCACGGCGGCACGCGACGGGGTCGAGCAGATCCGGGTCAGTTATCCCGAGGAGTACATCTGGGCGACCGACCTGCTCGCCGCGTGTACGCGGATGGCGGGCGATTGGGCGCGGGCCGTCGAATTCAACGAGCAGTCATATGCCTGGGCGGTCGAATGCCTGGGCGCCGGCCATATCGAGACGATGCGCGCCGCCCACAACCTCGCGGTGTCCTATCGGGTGATGGGCCGTTTCGCGGAGGCGATGCGGCTCGATCTCGCCAACTACGAACGTTTCCAGAACGATCCGATGCCGGCCGCCGATGCAATCCTGCGGCTGCACTGTGTGAACAACGTCGCCCGTAACCACCGGGAACTCGGCCGCGCCGCCATGTCGGTGGTCCTGCAAGAGCGGGTGGTCGCCGACTTCCTCGAACTGCTGGGCAGCCCCCGGCAGCAACACGTCCTGCGGGCCCGCAAGAATCTCGGCGTGTCCTACCGTAAGGCGGGGCGCTACCCGGAGGCTCTGGAAACCCAGCGCCTCGTGCTCACCAACCACCTCCAGGTCTACGGACCCGGGCATCCCGAGACCATCGCCGCGCAAACCAATGTGGCCAACGACTATCGCGTCGCCGGCGATACCGAACAGGCACTGGAGCACGCGGCCGCCGCGTATTCGCGCTGCGCGGACGGCTATCCGGACCACCCGTACACGGCCGCGTGCGCGGTGAACTTCGCCGCCGCACTGCGCAGCGCCGGGCACTACGAGCAGGCGCTGACCCACGACCGGGAGGCCGAGCGTATTTTCACCGAGCGGCTGTCCGCCGATCATCCGTACACCCTGGCCGCACGGACCGGCACGGCTTCCGATCTGGCCGGTCTGGACCGGATCCCGGAAGCCGTCGAACTCGGCACCGCGGCGCTCGACGACTCACGCCGGATCCGCGGCGCCGACCATCCCTATACCCTGCAAACGGCGGTGAATCTGGCGCTCGACCTGCGAGCGCTGGGTCGTGTGGCGGACGCCGATGCCCTGGAATCCGACACGCTGGAACGGTATTTCGAAACCCTGGGCAGCGATCACCCGGAGTATCTGGCCGCACACGCCCGCCGGCGGGGCGCCTGTGACGTCGAACCGCCGCCCATGTGAGCCCTTCCGCCGGCGCGGCCGTGCCGTTGTCAGAGGATGAGGCCGAGTATCGCCCACGCCACACTGACTGCCGCACCGGCGGCGGCGGAGCCGAGACCGATTATCGCGCTCATGATAGTTCCTCTCTTCGTGCGAAGAAATGTGTGCTCCGGCAAACTGCGAAACGAGAAACCCGTCGAATCATCGACACCTTTCAATGGATGCCGCACAGTCGTTCGCGACCGGGCTTCCGCCACTGCGGGATACCCCGCTTCCGGGGAATTCCACGTGTGCAGATTAGCACTCCGAACCGCTGCCGTCAGGCCCCCGATTCCGGCAACAACGGTCGTGCAAACTAACTTTCGCGGCGACCGTTCGAGGTCCGCGAACTGCGGCGTGACATCGGGTGATCTCGGCCGGTGCAGGCGAAGTCCCGTGTACCGAAATCGTTAGTCGTATCGCGGCCTTTATAACGACCCGAGCGGCGAGAACAACTCGTAATCCGGTTCGTCATCGGCGTTTGCCATTCGATCCGAGAAATGACCGTCGAATCGCTACGCGACGGATGAAACGGTCGAATTCTGCGACGGAATCTATTCTCGAATTACCCACAGGCCGAACTTGTATACGATTTCGCCGTTTTCCCGTGGCGGATACGCGAAAGGGTGACATCCACGCGACCCGCGCCCGCCGGCCCGCGCTGCCGCCGTGGTGCGCGAAACTGGACCGGTGAGTACCGACAACGACCGGACACCCCCGGCGACCAGCGCCTCGATCATCGTGCTGACACTGGCCCGGCGGGTGGAAGCCGAACTCAGTGCGGGTCTGGCGCCGCTGGACCTGACCGTCGGGCGCCTCGGCCTGCTCGGCCATATCTCCGGTATCCCCGGTGCGTCGTTCAGCGAACTGGCGCGGATGTCCGGAATCAGTGTGCAGAGTGTGCACACCGCCGTGAAGGCACTCGCCGCCGCCGGACTGGTCCGCGACCGCACCGCCCGCGCCGGTTCCGCCTCGGCCATCGAACTCACCTCCGCGGGGCTGCGGTTGCTGGACGAGGCCCGGCAGGTGGTCGCGGAGGTCGACGAGCGGTTGTTCGGTCCGGCGGCCGATCCTGTCCAGCGACAGGTCGGCGCCGCCCTGGCCGAGGCCTTCCGGGGAACAGCACCGTGAGCCACGGTGCTGTTCGCTGCTGACCGATGCGACCTTCAGCCTGCCTGAAAGAACTGCTAGGCTTCAGCCAGGCTGAAGGTTGAAAGGACCGACCCCATGAGCATCCGTCACTACCTGTACCGCGCGCCCTCGCTCTCCGCGGCGGAAGCCGTCGGCGCCGTCCGCGACGGCGCGTTGATCGTGGACGTCCGCCGGCAGTTCGAGTGGCACCGCACCCATATTCCCGGTGCCGTTCACCTGCCCCTGGAACAGTTGGCGGCAGGCTGCGAGAATCTGCCGGACGACCGGCTCCTGATCACGTTCTGCACCGGCGGCCTGCGCTCCTACGGGGCCGCGAACCTGCTCATCGAGTACGGCTTCGACGCCAAGAACATGGCGGGCGGGCTGATCGAATGGCGCGCCGCGGGCGGGGCACTGGAAACTTCGCGCGGATGACGCCGCCCGCCCCTAGCCCGCCGTTTCCGCGGTGAGCACGTCGAGCAGTTCCTGTTCCAGTGCGACGAACCCGGGATCCGTGATCATCGAAAGATCGCGCGGGCGTGGCAGATCGACACGCACCGCACGGCGCACCGTGGCCGGCCGGCCGGACAGCACGATCACCCGGTCCGAGAGATACACGGCCTCGCGGATATCGTGGGTGATCATCAGCACCATCCACCGGTAGCGCTGCCACACACTCTGCAGCCACGCCTGCATCTCGGTGCGGGTCAGTGAATCGAGCGCCCCGAACGGCTCGTCCAGCAACAGCAATTCGCGCTCCTGGACAACCGTCCGCAGCATCGCCGCGCGCTGCCGCATACCGCCGGAGAGCTGGGCGGGACGGGCGTCTTCGAACCCGGACAACCCGAACACCTCGAACAGTTCACGGGCCCGTCGCCGGGCCTCCGCCTTCCCGACCCCGTGCACCTGTAGGCCCAGGATGGTGTTGTCGAGGACCGTACGCCACGGGAACAGCAGATCCTTCTGCGGCATATAGGCGCAGTGGCCCGGCACCGGCCCGGCGTCGCCCGCGCCGAAACGGATCGTGCCCGCGTCGGGCGTCTCGAGGCCCGCCAGCAGATTGAACAGCGTGCTCTTACCGCATCCGCTCGGGCCGATGACGGATACGAACTCGCCGGGTTGCGCCGTGAAGGAGACCCCGCCCAGCACCTGCCTGTTCATCCGCCGCCGGCCGGGCTGCGGGAACGATTTGGTGAGGGCCTCGACGACGATCCGGTGCCCGGGTTCATCGGCCACGGCGACTCCTGTTCTCCGCGCGCGACCACGGCGCGACGACCCGTTCGACCGCGAAGGTCAGCAGGTACAGCGCGACGCTGAGGAACGCGGTCACGAAAACCGCCGCCAGCACCAGATCGGTGCGGAACGAATTCTTCTGCAGGCTCATATAGATTCCCAGACCCCGGCGGGCCCCGACGTACTCGGCGAAGACCGCGCCGACCACGGCGTAGGTGATCCCGATCCGCAACGCCGTGAAGAACCGCGGGACCGCCGACGGCAGGCGCACATACCGGAACACCTGCACACGGGAAGCCCCCATACTGCGCAGCAGCGCCCCCGCTTCCCGATCCGCGGCGGCGAAGCCCTCGATCAGGCCGATCGCCATCGGGAAGAAGGTGACCAGCGCGACGACGAGCACCTTCGGCAGCAACCCGAAGCCGAACCAGATGATCATCAGAGGCGCGATGGCGATGATCGGCAGGGTCTGGGAGGCCACGAACAGTGGCACGAAGGCGCGGCGCAGCCACGGCGAGAAGTCCACGATCACGGCCAGCAGCCAGGCGAGGGTCAGCGAGACGGCGAATCCGGCCAGCGTCACCTGGACGGTGGCGGCGGCATGGGTGCCGATCTCGGCGCGGTGCGCCCAGCCCTGGTGCAGCACCCGCGCCGGGGACGGCAGCACCTGCGGGCGGATACCGCTGATCGCCACATAGGCCTGCCAGAGCACGACCAGTACCAGCACGGTCGCGGCAGCCGGCAGCACCCGGCCGACCCCGCCGCGCGCCACCGTAATGCCGGGCTTCGCGGAATCCTCGTGCCCGGACTTGTTAAGGGCCCGCGAGATAGTCATCGGTGAAGTACGTCGACCAGTCGGGTTCGGCTGCCAGTGGGGCCCCGTCGGGTCCGGTGAGCAGGCCCTTCGCGTAGAGGAATCCGGAACTGGCGGCCCATTGTTCGCGGGTCTGGGTGCCGACCCGCCCGGCCGGATCCTTCATGAACTGGCCGGCCAGCATGCGCTGGCTCTCGAAGACCAGCGATTCGTCGGGGAACGCTCCGGGGTTGGCGGCGAGGAGATCCCGGGCGGCCGCGTCGGGATCGTCGGCGGCGACCTGGTAGCCGCATTGCAGCGCCCGCACGAACTTCGCCGCACGGTCGGGGTTGGCGGCCAGCCAGTCCTCGTTGGCGTCGATCACGATGGCGTAGGCGTCCGGGAAACCGAAATCGGTGTAGCGGAAGTACTTCATCGGTGTGCCGTGGTGTTCGGCCTCGATACCCTCCCAGGCCAGATAGGAGACGGTGAAATCGGCCTGCCCGGAATAGACGGCCTCGTAGGCCGATGTTCCCAGGGTGACCGAATCGAATTCGCCGGTGCCGCCGTCGTTGCGGATCACCTGCTGCAACGCCTCCACCTCGCCCGGATCACCGAACCCGGCATAGGTTTTACCGTCGAGATCCTTCGGGCTCCGGATATCGGCCCGGTCGGCCTTCACCCCGATACCGGTCGCCCAATGTTGCAGGGGCGCGAGCACCGAGAGCGTCCGCCCACCGGACGCCCGCGAGAAGGTCGACGAATTCTGGGTACTGATCCCGAATTCGGCGTTGCCGGCGTCGATCACCGTATCGACCGCGGTGTTGTTGTAGGGCAGGATCTCCACGTCCAGGCCGGCCTCGGCGAAATAGCCGCGCTGCTGCGCCACGAACAGGCCGGTGTGGTTGGTGTTCGGTGTCCAATCGAGCGCGAAGCGGATGGTCTGCTCGTCACCGGTCCCCGCGGTGCACGCGGTGAGCGCGGTGAGCGCGGACAACGCCGTCAGCACGACGGCGACCGCGGCGAGGGACCGGCGCAGGCGGCCGCTCACGACGCGGGCCACGGCTGCGGATGCAGGGCCGTGTCCCAGAACATCAGCTCGTACCGAGTGGCGACGGTGAACGCCGTCGCCATGGCCGCACGTTCGCGATCGTTCGCGAACTCCGCGGCCGCGTCGACCAGCGCACGGGCCGCAGCCGCGGACTCCTGGAATTCCTCGGCGCCGTAGGTCGCGACCCACCGCGCGTAGGGGTGATCGGGATCGGCGGCGAGCACGGCGGCCGCGCGGGTGGCCAGGTCCCGGCCGACCTCCGCGTAGATCCAGAAGCACGGCAGCGCCGCCGCCGCGCCCACCGCGTACGACTCGGTGGCGGCGGTTGCGATCAGATAGGAGACGTAGCCGAGGCAGGCCTGCGAATGCTGCGGCTCGCCCGCCCGGGCGGGCAGCAGGCCCGAGCCGAGGAGTTCGTCGTGCAGCGCCGATTCCACCGACACCGCGGTGGCGGCCGACGTCGCCCAGAACTGCGCCGCCCGGACATCGGGCGATTTCGAGGCGAGGATCGCCAGCACCTTCGAGTAACCGGCGAGATACAGCGAATCCTGCTCGATATAGGTACGGAACACCTCCGGCGGCAAGGTGCCGTCGCCGAGCAGCCGGAGAAATTCCAGATCGTCGATCGCTGCGCGCAGATCCTTCGTCCGGTCCCAGAGTTGTTCGGTGAATCCGCCGGATTCGGTGGTATGCGCGGGCAAAGCCAAGACATCCCTTCGTCAGCATTACCTGGACAGGTTCTCGGGTGTGATCTCAGCCCCGCATTGTGCGGAGCACCCCGTGTCGGAACGAATCCGACCATACCAGTGGCGCGTCACATGACAAGGGGCACGGGGCATCGGATAATGCCCGCCGACCGGCCGCGGTCGCGATTCGGGCCTCCGCCGTCCCACTCGGAGGGCGGGTGCCGCGCTCGGAAGTGCCCGCACGCCGCCATGCCGAAGGTCGCGAATACGGTCCGAAGCCGGCCCGTGGCGGCGCTGATCCAGGCGGCCCGCGACCCGATCTCCCGGTCACCGAAGGTCACCTCGGGCCTTTCGTCACCTCCGGCCGGCGCCACCTGTTCGCCGCCGGCCACATCCGGTTGCCGGGGCTGTGACACGTCCCAGGCGCGGGCCGGTTCCGCCGCGCAATCCGGACAGCACGTAGAGTTCTGGGCGCTGGACCGCCGGTCGAACTGTCTCGAGGACCACACCGGTACCCAGGCGGCGTTGCGGACCGGCTCGCTGGACACCGCGACCGGCTACTACTTCGGCGGCGCGGAGATCGACGGCCGCCGGTTCGCCGGCTACGCCGAGGGCGCCGCCACCGCCTGGCTGCGCGATCAGGGACTCGCCCAGACCTTGCGCGACCAATACGACCTGCTGCGCCTCGAACTGCCCGACGCCGGGGTACGCAAGCGGAAGGTCCTGTGCGGCGGCCATTCCCTGGGCGGTTTCCTCACCGGCTATTTCGCCGGCTGGGATTTCGACGGCGATCCGGCCACCACCGCTGATACCGGCGACAACCAGTGCGGCGGCTATTTCGCCCTCGATTCGGTGGTCCGGCCCGGTCTGGGGCTGCGCGGATTCGAGTTACCCGACGTGCCCGCACCCCTGGCCGGGGCCCTGGAACAGCTGTCGCTGCGGCTCGACACCGCGCTGCCGGTGTTGCGGTTCCCCGCGGTGATCAACCCCGAGACCACCAATCTGCTCGCGCTGGCCGGCCTGGCCGCCCGGCTCTCTCCCGACGGCGTGAACGATCTCGTCCGCAGGCTGCCGGACAATCTCAATATCACCGCCACCCTGCGCACCCTGCTCTCCCGCGACGCCGCCGCGTTCCTGACCGGCATACCGGACGCCCGGACCCTGCAGGCGAGTAACGAGGCGGTACTCGGGGCACTGCTCGACGACAATTCCCAGCCGCTGGGGTTTCTCCAGGCCAGTGCGGGTTTCCCGGCGGGCGGGCCCGTCGCGCCCAAGGATTTCCCGCTCCCCGATGCACTGGCGCGCAGCCCGCTCGCGCTCGGCTTCTTCGGAAACGCGCCCAAGGTCTCCCCTGCCCGGCACCACCCGGATACCGTCTACCGGTGGCTGGACCACAATGAATTGCATTCGACCGCAGCACCTTTCACCGACCCCGGCAGCGAGGTCACCTCCATCGCGCAACTGGCCCGCGATCTGTGCGAACCGCCGCTGGATTTCACGGAGTGGTACTTCCCGTCGCGGCTGGCCCTCGATCTGCAGCAACGGACCGCCCCCTCGGTCACCGCGCACCACCTCTACCCGGACCTGCTCACCGACCGCCCGGTACTCACCGTCCAGGGCAGCGGCGGGCTCCCGCTCCCCGAATCCGGCAGCCGACGCGAAACCCGGATCACCCTGCCGGGGTACAACCACCTCGACGTTCTCACCGCCGCCCACCCGGCCTCCGACGGTGCACCCGAACCGGTCGCGGTGCAGCTGGCCGCCTTCGCCACCGCCTGAACACGGCCGGCCTCGCCGGCACACCGCGTCCCGCTTCCGCGAGCTGTACTCTGTGTGCGGCCGCGGCGTCGGCGGCTCCGGATATTCCGGCAGAACCCAGGTGAGCGGCTTTTGCTCAGCGTGCCGTTGCGGTGGGCAAGCACCGCCCGATCCGGCCCGGACGCTCTACTCTTCTCAGGTGGATGCAGATTCCGGCAGCATGGTTGTACCCAAGCCGATTGCTGCGGGCGTGGACAGCAGTCTCGATATTCGGCAGGAGGCTGCGGCGGATGCTGGAGTCACCATCGACAGCGGGTGGCGGGAGGTCGCCGAGACCGGCCTCGCCTTCGTCCGCCGCTTCGCCTGACCGCTCACAGCGCGGCGTAGACCTGTTCGATCAGGTCGTGGGCGCGGCGGTCACCGGCCAGCCAGTCGCGGCGCAGGTTCGGCAGGAACGCGAACGCCACCTCGTGTTCGAGGTCGCCCACCCCGACCGCGCCGGGATGCCCGAAAGCGGTGGCGCGGGCGGCGGCGGGCAGGACGAAATTCTGTGAGTGCAGCATGAAGCCGAGGCCGAAGGCGCTCTCCAGCAGAAGCACAGCATCGCGGCCCCGGACCTGTTCCGCAGTCGCGGCCCGGAGGTCGGGGGCCGGGAGCAACCGGCCCGCGGTCAGGTCGCGGTAGAAACCGGCCAGCGCGCGGGCCGTCGTGACCAGGCCCGATCCGGGCCAGCCACCGGCGAGTACCTCGGGTTTGTGGTACGAGCCGGCCGGGTTCACCGAGGCACGTGTCACCAGGGACCCGGGATCCGCGGACGCCTCGGCCATCTCGGCGACGGTGCCGGCATCGAGGGGTGCCCGGTCGCTCCAGCGCCGCTCGTTCTCCGGTGGGAACCGCACGCGCGCCGCCCGCGCGATCACCGGCGCCGGTACGCCGATCCACAGTGCTGCGCCCAGCCGGCGGCGGGCGACCGGCCGTATCGCCGGTCCGGCGCCGGACGAATTCGCCGGCCAGCCAGCCGTAGGTCAGGGCGTGGTAGCCGTGGGTGGTACCGGGCGGCCAGAGCGGCACCTGCCCCGCCAGTTGTGCAGCCATCGCCGCGGGATCGGCCGCTTCGGCGGCGGTCACCGGGCGGTCGAACGCGGGGAGCCCGGCGCGGTGACTCAGCAGATCCGCCAGGGTGGTGGTCTCCTTACCGGACACACCGTATTCGGGCCAGCACGTCGTCACGCGGTCGGTCCAGTCGGCGCCCGCCTCCCGGGCGGCGAGCAGCACCGCGGTGGCGGTGACGGCTTTGGTGCACGAGAACGTGGGGCACGGGTGTCGCGTTCCCCACGGCCGGGCGGCGCGGTCGTCGGCGATTCCACCCCAGAGGTCGGCGACCGCACGGCCGCGGACGAATACCGCCAGCGCCGCACCCAGGGCGCGGCCGTCGGCGAGATTCGCGGCGAAGAGGTCGCGGACTCCCCGGAAAAGCCGGGTCGACCCAGCCGTGTACAGCAACGCTCACCGAAAAAATTAGAACACGTTTCACAACAGCCGGGTCGCCGTCCGAGCGTGGCACACCGGTGGGCCGCACTCGCGCGCCTAGACTTCCGCGCAGCTGATCCCGGTTTTCGCAGATATCGCCGAGCCGAACCACCAGGAGGATGCGTTGTCGCTGATGGCTCGCGGGCTCGCCTGGTCCGGGCTGTATCTCGCGGCGGCGATCGTCCCGCTGATCTTCGCCGCGATCGGTGTCGCCGACGCGCAACGCGGGTTCTGGACGGAGTTTTCGGTCGCGCTGGGGTTCGTCGGCATGTCGATGCTGGGGCTGCAGTTCGCGCTGGTCGCCCGGTTCCGGGCGGTCGCGGCACCGTTCGGGGAGGACGCTCTGGTGCAATTCCACCGGCAGGTGTCCTATGTGGCGCTGGCGTTCATCCTTGCCCATCCGGTACTGCTGCAGCTCGCCGGTACCGACATCATCGGCCTGCTGAACCTGGCGCAGGCACCGCCGCGGGCGCGGTTCGCCGTCGCCTCGACCGTGCTGCTGCTGATCCTGATCGCGACCTCGGTGTGGCGCAAACGGCTGCGCATCCGGTACGAGATCTGGCAGATCTGCCACGGCGTACTGTCCGTGCTCGTGGTCGCGTTCGCGCTCGCCCATATGATCCTCGTCGACTACTACCTCGACGCAGTGTGGAAGAAATGGCTGTGGGCGGTGATGACGCTCGCCCTGGTCCTGCTGCTGGTGTGGGTGCGCGTGGTCGGGCCGCTGCTGCGGCTGCGGCGGCCCTGGCGGATCGAGCGGGTCACCGCCGAACGCGGTGACGCGCATACTCTCGGGCTGACACCGGTGGGCCACAAGGGGTTTCGCTTCCAGCCGGGACAGTTCGGGTGGCTCGTGGTGGACCGCACACCGTTCTCGATCACCGCGCACCCGTTCTCCTTCTCCTCCAGCGCCGAGGACACCCCGGGCGTCGAGATGACGATCAAGGCGCTGGGCGATTTCACCTCGACCGTCGGCGATATCCGGCCCGGCACCCGGGCCTACGTCTCGGGGCCGCACGGCGTCTTCACCCCAGACCGCAACGAGGGTCCCGGATTCGTGCTGATCGCCGGCGGTATCGGGATCACGCCGATGGTGAGCATCCTGCGGACCATGGCCGACCGCGCCGACCGCCGGCCGGTCCTGCTGCTGTACGCGGTCCGCTCGCTCGACGATGCCACGATGGACGAGGAGATCCGGGCGCTCGAACGACGACTCGAACTCACGGTGGTCCGGGTCCCGGAGACTCCGCCCACCGGCTGGACCGGCGATCACGGCTACCTCGACCGCGCCGTGCTGGCCCGGCATCTACCGGACGGCTATCGCCGGTGGCAGTACTTCGCCTGCGGCCCGGGCCCGCTGGTCACCGCCGTGGAAGATGCCCTCGCTGCCCTCGGTGTTCCCGCCGAGCACCTGCACACCGAACGATTCGACTTCGTCTGAACGGGGCCGCCATGCGCCATGTCTACACCACCCGCGCTGTCCTCGCGATCACCGCGCTTCTGCTGATCGCCTCGGCCTGCTTCGCCCTCGCAACCGGCTGACGCCGGCCGCACGTTTCCGCCGGGATGCGAACCGTCCGGCACGGCGGGCGATATCGAGCGCCCGGAGCAGTTCGCGCGCCACCCCACGGTGCGGGCGGTGGGCCGACACGCAGCACCTCAGTGCCGTAGTGCCGCTGCGGCGATCTCCAGGAAGTCGCGCAGGAGTGGGCCGGGCCCGTCGGTGGCGACAACCAGGCAGGTCTGCACCTCGGGCGCGTCGGTGACGGGGACGTGGACCAGGTCGGGACGGGAGTAGGACCGCGCGACACTGTGCGGGACGAGCCCGATGCCGTGTCCGGACGCGATGAGTTCGAATTTCTCCTCGAGGGTGGTGGTCCGCCGTGTCGGCAGATCGAGTACGCGCTGACTGTCGAGGTCGGCGCGGGTGAGTTCCGGGCGCGCGGCCAGGGGATGGGTCGCCGGCATACAGGCGACCTTCGGTTCCGAGCCGACGGGGATTAGGTGCAAACCGGAGTCGTCGAAGGGCCGGCGCAGGTAACCGACCTGGGCCCACCGAACGGGCCGTCACCAGCTGGGAGGCGGAGGTCGCCGACAATATCGCCCGCGGCGCCGTCATCGACACCACCGCCTGACCGTCACCACCGTCACGGCTCCGGTATCGCCGTGCGCACTTCACAAAAGGAAACCTCCACGATGAGCAGAGTTCTCGACAATCTCGCGGCGATCGCCGATCAGCTGCGCGAACAAGGCCCGGAAGCCGAAAAGCTGGGCAGGCTCCCGGATTCGACCGCGGAAATGCTGAAAACGGCAGGGCCCATCCGGTTGCTGCAACCGATGAAATACGGCGGATTCGAGGCGCATCCGCGCGAATTCGCCGAAGCGCGCCGCCCGCGCCCGGCGACCCCAGGAGTGACCGTGCGAAAGATTCAGTGCCGCAACTGCGGAAACCGGGTACTCGTCGAGAAGTACAGCCCGAGCCACACCAGTGTGCAATGGCTCGACGATGCCGAATCCGCCTGCCCGGAATTCGCCCGGCGGGCGGCCTTGGGCGAGCCCAGCAAGTGGATCCCGACGTGTGCGGCCCTGCGCGATTCGATCGAGCGGGCCGTGGCCGAGGGCGAGCTGCCCACCGACGAACGCCGCAGCGAACCCGTTCCCGGCCACCTCGGCTGAACCGTTCCCCGCGACCGCTCACCGGGAATAGCGGACGCGCTCGTCCGTGGACCTGGCAGCGTGGTCGGAAAATACGCCGAAATGGAGGTCGACGATGACATCGGAATCCCGGGCCACGCATCCGCTGCGGGAGGTGCGCACCGACGCCGGCGTGCTGCGCTACTACGAAGCCGGCGCCGGTACGCCGCTACTGCTGCTGCACGGTTCCGGGCCGGGCGTCACCGGGTGGCGCAACTTCCGCGGCAATCTCGACGTCTTCGCCGAACGATTCCGCTGCCTGATCCTGGAGTTCCCGGGGTTCGGGGTCAGCGACGATTTCGGTGGTCATCCCATGGTCACCGCGCTGGATTCGGTGGTGCGGTTCGTGGACGCGCTCGGGCTGGACCGGGTCGATATCGTGGGTAACTCCATGGGCGGCGGGGTCGCGCTGAACTATGCGATCGCCCATCCGCAGCGGGTCGGCAAGATCGTGACCATCGGCGGGATCGGCAAGAACCTCTTCAGCCCCGGCCCCGGCGAGGGCATCCGGCTGCTCCAGGATTTCACCGAGAACCCCACCCGGGAACGGCTGATCGCCTGGCTGCATTCGATGGTGTACGACCCGGCGCTGGTCACCGAGGAGATGATCGAGGACCGCTGGGCCCAGGCCACCGACCCGGCCACGCTCGACAGCGCGCGCCGCATGTACAGCCGGGCCGCGTTCACCGCGATGGTGCGCGCCATGGACGCCGCGGACGTGCCACCGCCGTGGGCCATGCTGCACAAGGTGCAGGCGCCCACCCTGGTGACCTGGGGTCGCGACGACCGGGTGAGCCCGCTCGATATGGCACTGATCCCGATGCGCACGATCCCGCGCGCCGAACTGCATGTGTTCCCCGATTGCGGGCACTGGGCGATGATCGAGCAGAAGGCCGCGTTCGAATCCGCGGTGCTGGCCTTCCTCACCCGTAAGGACTGACCGTCCGGGGCGGGGCACTAAGCCTTGTCCCCCTGGCGACAGCCGCGAGGGCTCGGCGGCCCGCCACTCGGTATTGCGATCAGGGCGCGGTCGCCGAATCTTCGGCGACCGCGCCTTTTTCTAGCGCTGGGTACTACCGGCGTCGACCGGCAGCGTCACTGCGGTGATGTAGCGGGCCTCCTCGGAAGCCAGGAACAACGTGGCATTCGCGATATCGACCGGCTCGACCCAGGGAATCGGCAGCATATTCATCGTTGTCGCGGCCTCGGCGAATTCCTCGCGGGTAGGGTGCTCGCGATCCGGCCGGAACGATCTGCGGACCATATCGTTCTGGATCATCGGAGTGTCCACATTGGTCGGATGCACCGAGTTCACCCGTACCCCGTGCGGCGCGAGTTCCTGCGCCAGCGACCGCATCAGCCCGACCACACCGTGTTTGGCGGCCGTGTAGTGGGCCACGCCCACCAATCCGCGCAGCCCCGCGATGGAACTGGTGAGGATCATCGACCCGCTGCCCTGGGCGATGAGGTGCGGTGCGGCGGCTTTGCAGGTCTGCCAGACACCGGTGAGGTTGACGTCCAGCATGGTCCGCCACTGCTCTTCGGTCAGTTGCAGACCCGGTGCGCTGGAGGTGATCCCGGCGGTCGCGCACACCACGTCCAGGCCGCCGAGCTCGTTCACCGCCGCATCCGTCGCCGCCCGCAGCGCCGCCCCGTCGCGGACGTCGACCGCGGCGGTGACGATTCTCGCTCCTGTCTGCTCGACCGCGCGTACCGTCTCCGCGAGGTCGGCCGGGGTGGCCGGCGGGATGATCACCGTCTCCACCGGCCCGCAGATATCGACGGCGACGATATCGGCGCCCTCCTGTGCCAATCGCAGCGCCTGCGCCCGCCCGATTCCCCGCGCCGCCCCGGTGACCAGCGCGATCTTGCCCGAAACCCGTCCCATCTCACACCTTCTGAGTAAGTCCGGCGTCCACCACGAGTTCGGTTCCGGTGATGTACCGGGACTCGTCGGACGCGAGGAACAACACCGCATTGCTGATATCCACCGGCTCCACCCACGGCACCGGCAGGATCGTGCGTTGCGCCAGCACCCGCGCCGCATCCTCCTCGGTGGGGTTCGGCAGGTCCGGGCACAATTTCGCGAACACGTCGTCGTTCAGGATCATCGGCGTGGCCACCGACCCGGGATGGACGGTGTTGACCCGGATACCCCGCGGCCCCAGCTCATTGGCCAGGGTCCGGGCCAGACCGACCACCGCGTGTTTGCTCGCCGAATAGTGGGCGGCCGACGCGCCACCCTTCACGCCGTTGGTGGAACCGACGATCACGATCGAGGCGCCCGCGCCGAGATGCGCGCCGGCCGCGCGGACGGTGTGCCAGGCACCGGTCAGGTTGATATCGAGGGCCCGTTGCCACGCCTCGTCGGACAGGTTCCAGGCCGGCGCGAGATCGGCGTAGACACCGGCGTTGGCCACGACCACATCGAGGCGGCCCAGTTGCACCACCCCCGAGTTCACCGCTTCCTCCAGGCCGAGCGGGTCACGCACATCGGCGAATCCGGTGATACACCGGCGCCCACTGCGTTCCACCTCCTCGGCCGCGGCGGCCAACCCGGCCGCGTTCCCGGCGAGGTCGAGGGCGACGATATCGGCGCCCTCCTCGGCCAGTCTCCGGCAGTGGGCCCGGCCCATTCCACCGGCCGCGCCGGTCACCACCGCCACTCGATCCACCAGGCGCGTCATCGCGCACCTCCGCTGTTCACCGCATTCATGTACGCGACGCTAGGTTCGGCACGGGCGCGGCGAACCGCGTTCTCCCGGTGACCGGGCGGCCCGCGATACCCTCCCGGTCAGCCGAACCGGTCTCCCGAGTCCGGCCTGCGGCGGATCCGGCACGACGAAACTAGAACACGTGCTATTTTTCGGCCATGACGAAGCTGATCGTCGCCCTGCACGGCGCCGGACTCGCTGCCCGGCTGCGCGCACCGGAACTACGGGAAACGCTGGCCGCCGGCGGGGCGACCGCGGTGCAGGTGCACCTCGACGACACCGAGGTGGCGCCCGCGATGATGCGATTCGGTCCCGGCGCACGGATCACCGCGCTGGTCTCGGTCTGGACCGAGGGTGACCCTGCCGCGGCCGTCACCGCGGTAGCGCGGATCGCCGGCGAACCGGCAGCACACGCCTACCGCGTGCATGAGCACGTCCGCCTCGACCCACCACCGGTACCGGACGGCACGCGCAGCGACGCCCTCGTCAATCTGGCTCTGCTCCGCAGGCCCGCCTCGATGTCGAAGGCGGACTACCTGCGGTACTGGCTGGTCGAACACACGCCGATCGCCATCCGCACGCAGAACACCACCGGCTATGTCCAGAACACGGTCGAGGAGGTGCTCACCCCGTCCGCTCCGGAGGTCGCGGCCATCGTCGAGGAACATTTCCCGATGGGCGCGATGACCGACCCGCATCTGTTCTACGGCAGCCGCGGCGACCAGGACGAGCTCGAGCGCCGGATCACCGAACTGCTGGCCAGCGTCGCGCGATTCGGCGCGGACAAGGACCTGGATCTGGTGCCCACGAGCCGCTACCACTGGAACCTCTGACGCAGCCGGTCCGGTGACACCGGACCGCGAGCACCGTTACGACGCCCGCCTACCCGGCGCGGCACACGTTCGGCCGGTCAGGAGTTGTCGCCCCGCAGGGCATCGATGGCGGCCCGCAGCCTCGTCGCGGCTTCCGCGGCGACGGATTCCAGCGCCGGTTCACCGGTCACCTGGACCATCACATCCGGGTTCATCGCTTCGACGCGTACCGCGCCGGTATCGTCCGGATCCCGGCGCACGACGACATTGCAGGGCAGCAGGAGTCCGATCTGCCGATCGATCTCGACCGCCCGATGCGCCAACGGCGGATTACAGGCCCCGAGGATGAGATAGTCCTCCATCTCGTAGCCGAGTTTCGCGCGCAGGGTAGCGGTCATATCGATTTCGGTGAGGATGCCGAACCCCTGGTCGGCCAGCGCGGCGCGGGTGCGCCGCACGGCCTCGTCGAAGTCGACGACCAGCGTGGTGGACAGCGCCGGTGCGGTGGTGCCGGACATGAGCTGCTCCTCTGCTCGGTGGATGCGGAGGACCCGGCACGGATGTCGTATCCGGCGGGCCCGCCCGGACCTGCCGTGACGGGTCCGGGTACGCCCCGGCCACACTGAGCAGCGGGCCGGTGCCGACGAGCGTCCTCAGAATACGCCGCGTGCCCCGCGGGCCGCGGCCGCCGAGTACGGCCGTGCTTCGGTACACCCCGGCGTGCTGGTACCGGCACAATGAGGTTGCCCGAAAACCCGTTCTGCTCCGGAGTATTCGAATGTCGCGTGTGAACCCTTGGTGGACGAGTGACGGCGAGAACGCCAGGGTCATCAACGAGCTCGACGAAGAACTCGGCTCGGAACGGAGGGCGCGCAGCGACCTGGCCCACCGTGTGGCGACCGAACAGGCCGAGCTCCGCAACGACCTCGCGCAGGTGGGTTCCCGGATCGACGCGATCACCGACCGGATCGGCGCGGTCGTGGAGTGGACCGAGCTGCGCTTCCAACTGGTCGAATACGACGAATACCGGGCTCGTGCGGAAATCCGTAAGGTCTTCCGGGCTCTCGCCCAGGACCGGCCCGTCCCGCTACCCGAGGTCGCCGACGTCCCCGGCTACTGGCTGCCACCGGCCGCGCGGGCAGCCCTGCCGCTCGTCCCGCGCGGGCACCGGCCCAGCGGGGACCCGTTCGCCGACCCGGGGCTCGTCGCGGCGCACGAACGCGACGAAATCCGCACCGAATTGTTCGCCCTCGCCGTGGGCCTGTGCTTCGACCTGCCCGCCTTCACCGAAGCGGCCGTGCCCCGGCTGCTGTCCCGGCCGGTCGGCCTCGGCCACACCGAGGAGGGCCGGGTCGCGGTGGGCTGGCGCGCCCTGTGGGAGCACACGGCCCGCGGCGCCTTCGGCCCCGCCGCTGCCGCGGAGCTGGCCGACCACCTCGCGGCGTCTTTCGACCCCGCCACCCTCGACGCCGGCGAACTCGCGGCCTGGGACCGTGCGATCGATACCTTCGCCGCCGCCTCGACCAGGGCCGAAGCCGTCACCGCACTGCACACCCACTTCACGGCCGGCGCCGGCGCAACCGAAACCTTCACCGCGCAGGACAACCCGTACTGGCGAGATCTCCTCCAGGAATTGGTCGAGGAGCCGAGCCCCGGCGAGCGGCCACTGACGGACGCCATGGACGCACTGCACCTGCCCGGCGGGCAGTTACGCCACTCGGCACCGAGCTGGGCCGCGGCCGCCGGCACGGTCGCGGAGCTGATCCGCCGCGATCTGTTCGATCCCGCCACGCCGGTGCCGCTGCGCCAACTCGCCCTCCGGCTCGGTACTCCGCTGCTGCGGGCGCGTCTCACCGAGACCCCCACCGCGCCGGACCCGGTGGTCACCACCATCGAACGCCGCGGCGTGACGATCGAGGTCACGAGTGCGGGATACGACAGCAGGCAACTCGCCGTCGTCGACCACCGGATCATGGCGCACTACCTCGCCGATACGCCGTCGACCACCGCAAACGCCCTCGGAGCCGGAGCACTGGCGGGCCTCGCCGCCGTCGTGGCCGTATTCGGCCCGTGGTTCGTGGCGGTGCTGTCCGCGCTCGGCACAACAATTCCCTTGTGGAACTACTTCCGGGATCGTAGGACCGCCCGGGCCGCGGCGGTTCACCGGGACGAACAGCTGGCCGAGGTCCGCGCCGCACTCGACCGGGCCGGCGAGAGCCTCCGGGCCGAGGAGCGCCGGCGTTCCGAACAGCACCGAGCCGCCCGCGCCGCGCTCGCGCACTTACTCACAGCGCTGCCCACCGCACAGGTCTGACCCGGCGCGCGTATGCGGTCGTGGCCCCGGCCACGAATCACTCGACGGTGTCGCGGAGTCACCGAGCGCACCCGGCCACCGCCGCGTGGGCGGTCACGCCAGAGCTGCCTGCATGGCGACCCCGTTGACGTACGAATGCTTCTCCTTGACCGCACCGTCCTCGACCAGCACGAAATCCGCGAGGTCCACGCTGACGTTCCGGCCGGTGGCCGAGGTCCCGGTCAGCTTCCACCGGACGACCCAGAAGTCCGCGCCGACGCGCAGCGAGAGCTGCTCGAAGGTCAGATCCGGAACCAGTGCGAAGGTGCCCGCGGCGGCTTCGCGGATAGCGGCCCGGCCCCGGGCGGGTTCCTGACCCGAATGCAGGTGGAATACGGAATCGGTGGTGTGGAGCTGCACGATGCGGTCGGGGTCGCGGGCGGCCCAGCACGCGTGGTAGCGCTCGAACAGTTCACGAATTGTATTGGTCACGATGGCAACTCCGATCGATTGAATGCCCCGGGGACGGCGATGAGGACAAGTATCGAGCGGTCTCGTCCCGGTGGCGATGGGCAAACGCCCCCACTTCGAGCGGCTCCGTTGTGCACACGCACTGCCGGCACTAGGTTGAGCGATAGTGAGCCAGGACACACAATTCGAGACCTCCCGCCTGCTGCGTGCGCTCCGGGCCGATGCGGCCGCGATCGCCGAGCGGGTGACCGCCCGGATCGAGCACGACGACGCCGACTACGACACCGTGGCGCTCGGGCATGACGAGCTGTTCACGCTGGTGGCCGACAGCTGCGCGGCCTGGCTGGACGCTCTCGCGGAGATTCCGTACGAGCTCGAGCCCGCGCGCCGCGCCGGGCGGCTCAAGGCCGAGCGCGGTATCCCGCTGGAGAGCCTGCTGCACGCCTTCCGGGTCGCGGGATTGGTGTTCTGGGAGATCATCGTCGAATACGCCGGACCCGGCGACCGGGCGGCGCTTCCGCGGTTGTCCACGCTGGTGTGGGCCACCGTCGACGACTACTCGGTGGCCGCCGGCGCGGCCTACCGGCGCGTCGCCGCCGCCGGATCGGCCCCGCCCGATCAGGCGTTGCTGCGCGCACTACTGGATCCGGGCCTGCGGCCCGAACAGCGCCGTGAACTCGTCCGCAGGATGCGGCTGCCGGCCCGAGCCACCGCGGTCCTGCTGGTCGGCGATGCCGATCCCGCCACGGCCGGAGTGACCACCGTATCGGCCGTCGTCGGCGACGGCCGGGTCACCCTGGTCGTCGCCGGCTCGGCGGCTGCACTCGATCGAGCACTCCGGTCGGTGCGGGCACGAGCCGGTGCGAGCCGGCCGTTCACCGATTTCGCGGCCGCACCCGCCGCACTCGACCAAGCGCGTCTCGCGTTCCGATGCACGCGCCCGGCGGATACCGGAATCCACACCTATGCCTCCGCGCCGGAGCGTGTCCTGATCGCCGCGAATCCCGCCCTGGCCGCGGATGTCTTCGCGGAGGTGCTCGCCGCATTCGATCGGCTCGAACCCGGCGATGCCGAACTCCTCGCGCATACCGCCCTGGCCTGGTTCGAATTCGGCGGTTCCACCTCCGCGGTGGGCGAACGCCTGCATCTGCATCGCAATACGGTCCTGCACCGGCTCAAGCGGATCGAACGGCTCACCGGAAAGCTGTTCGCCGTGCCCGCCGACGCCGCGCTGCTCTATCTGGCGCTGCACACCCGCGTGCTGCGAACCCCCGATGACCGACCGTGATCGTCCGCGGACCTGCGACGCGCCGGCCGATACCGCACCGCGGGCTCATACTCGCCCGAGCAGGCTGTCGCGCTGGGCGTCGATCACGGCGCGGATCGCGGCGACCACCGCGGCGACCTCCGGCCGGCGCAGGGTTTCGGCCCGGGCGACCAGCCAGTAACCGAGGGTCACCGCCACCGAATCCGCCAGGACACGCACCAGATCGGGATGGCGGTCGGCCATGAAGCAGGGCAGCAGCCCCAGGCCGGCCGCGGCGCGGGTCGCCTCGACATGCACGAAAACATTGGTGGAGGTGACGGATTCGCGCATGGCCGGGACGAAGCCGGAGGCCAGATCGAGGTCGTCGACCTGGAGCATGGAATCGATGAAATACACCAGCGGATGCCGGACCAAATCATCGATCGACGCCGGGGCCGGGTTGTCGCGCAGGTAGCCGCGCGAAGCGTAGAGGCCCAGGCGGTAGTCGGCCAGATGCGTGGCCGTGGCGCGGCGCACCTGTGGTTCGCCGACGACGATCTCCAGGTCGAGGCCGGAACGCTGGCGGGACGCCCGCCTGGTGGTGGCCACGATCTCGACCGAGATATCCGGATGCTGCCGCCGCACCCGCGCGGCGGCGGGCGCGGCGATATAGGCGCTGAAACCGTCTGTCGCCGACATCCGGACCACGCCTTCCAGTGTCCGGTTCCCGTCCGCGCCGGTCGCGAGGGATTTCACCGCCGATTCCACCGCCTCGGCCGCGGCCAGGGCCTCCTTGCCGAGTTCGGTCAGTTCCCAGCCGCCGGTCACGCGGGTCAGGACGCGGCCGCCGAGGGTCTGCTCCAGGGCGGCGATCCGGCGCGAGATGGTGGTGTGGTTGATACCCAGGACATCCGCGGCAGTCACGAAACGGCCGGACCGGCCGACCGCCAGGAGAACCAGAAGGTCGTCCGCGCTGGGACGGCCCGATAAAGCGGCGCTCATATCTGCATTTTCGCACAGAGCTCCTGCACAAATGGTCATTGCGGCGTAATCCCTCTGCACCAATACTCGGTTCAGCCGAATAATGTGGGGACCGTCACATCACCGATGATGTGCGGCCCCGGGCACGAAGGAGAAGTGCGATGAGGGAGCACAGCGCCGGGTCCGTCCCGGCCGCCCCGGCGGGCGCCGATTCCGGCACCACGTCCGGTTTGCGGCGGGTGGTGGCCGCGTCGATGGCGGGCACAGTGGTCGAATGGTACGAGTTCTTCCTCTACGGCACCGCCGCCACGCTGGTGTTCAGCAAGGTGTTCTTCGCCGAGGGCACCAGCGATCTGGACGCCATCCTGGCCGCCTTCGTCACCTACGCGGTCGGTTTCGCGGCGCGCCCGCTGGGCGGTGTGGTGTTCGGGCACTACGGCGACAAATACGGCCGGAAGAAGCTGCTGCAGTTCAGTCTCGTCCTGGTCGGTAGCGCGACGTTCCTGATGGGCTGCCTGCCGACGTTCGGCCAGATCGGCTACTGGGCGCCGGCGCTACTGGTCGCCTTGCGCTTCATCCAGGGTTTCGCGGTGGGCGGCGAATGGGGTGGTGCGGTGCTGCTGGTCGCCGAGCACAGCCCGAATCGCAGCCGCGGTTTCTGGGCGAGCTGGCCGCAGGCGGGTGTACCCGCGGGCAATCTGCTGGCCACCGTGGTGCTGCTGGCGCTCACCACGACTCTGTCCGACGAGGCGTTCCTGAGCTGGGGCTGGCGGGTCGCGTTCTGGTTGTCGGCGGTGGTGGTGCTGGTCGGTTACTACATCCGCACGAAGATCACCGATGCGCCGATTTTCGTGGCGGCCCAGCAGGAAGCCGAGCAGATCAAGGCCGGCTCGCTGAGCGTGGTCGAGGTACTGCGCCGCTACCCGCGCGGGGTGTTCACCGCCATGGGGCTGCGGTTCGGCGAGAACATCATGTACTACCTGGTGGTCACCTTCACCATCACCTATCTGAAGGTGGAGGTCCACGCCGACACCTCGGTGATCCTGTGGTGGCTGCTCGCGGCACACGCGGTACATTTCGTGGTGATCCCGCTGGTGGGCCGTCTGGCCGACCGCTTCGGCCGCCGGCCGGTCTACCTGATCGGCGCGCTGACCGCCGGCACCTGGGGTTTCTTCGCCTTCCCGATGATGGACAGCGGTAACAACCTGATCATCGTGTCCGCCATCATCATCGGCCTGGTCTTCCATGCCTTCATGTACGCCGGGCAGCCCGCGATCATGGCCGAGATGTTCCCCACCCGGATGCGCTATTCCGGTGTGTCCCTGGGCTATCAGGTCACCTCGATCGTGGCGGGGTCGCTGGCGCCGATCATCGCCGTCCGGCTGCTCGACACCTACGGTTCCGCGGTACCGATCGCCTGGTACCTGGCCGGCGCGGCGGCGGTCAGCGCGATCGCGGTACTCGCCGCCCGCGAGACCAAGGGACTCAGCCTGGAGAAGGTCGACCAGGACGACGCGGAGAGCCTGCTCCCGGCGAGCCCGGAAGTGCCTGTGCGATGAAGGAACTCGCGGGACGTAACGCGCTGGTGACCGGCGGTGCGAGCGGGATCGGCGCGGCCTGCGCCCGCGCGCTCGCGGCGCGCGGCGCGACGGTGACCGTGGCCGATATCGACCAGGCCGGCGCCCGGGCGGTGGCCGCCGAACTCGGCGGCCACGCCTGGACCGTGGACCTGCTCGATGTCTCGGCGCTCGAGAACCTGGAACTCGACACCGACATCCTGGTCAACAATGCCGGTGTCCAGCACATCAGCCCGATCCAGGAGTTCTCGCCCCAGCGGTTCCGCGAGTTGCTCGCCCTGATGGTGGAGGCACCGTTCCTGCTGGTCCGCGCCGCGCTACCGCAGATGTACCGGCAGGGCTGGGGGCGGATCGTCAATATCTCCTCGGTGCACGGTTTGCGCGCTTCCCCGTACAAGGCCGCCTACGTGACGGCCAAACACGGGCTGGAGGGGTTGTCGAAGGTGACCGCTCTGGAGGGCGGCCCGCACGGAGTGACCAGCAATTGTGTCAACCCCGGGTACGTGCGAACCCCCTTGGTGGACAAGCAGATCGCCGATCAGGCGGCGGCGCACGGCGTCCCGGAGCAGGAAGTGCTGGAGAAGATCCTGCTCACCGAGAGCGCGATCAAACGGCTCGTCGAGCCGGTGGAGGTCGCGTCGCTGGTGAGCTGGCTGGCGTCGCCGCAGGCCGGGATGGTCACGGGCGCCGCCTACACGATGGACGGCGGGTGGAGCGCGCGATGAGGGCATGCTCCACCTGACCAGGGCGCCCCGGGCCGGCGATCCCTCGCCGGTCCGGGGCGCCCCCCGGGCTGTCGGTGCGGACTCCGGCCGACCGGATCAGCGCCAGCGTTCCAGCAGCTCGGTGGCCGTACCGGTCAGCGCCCGCTGCAGGAACGGGCCGAAACTGACCCGCGCGACCCCGGCTGCGGCGAGTGCGCCCCGATCCCCTTCTTCCGGGAAGGCGACGGCGTTCACCGGCAGCGGCAGTTCGTCGCACAGGCGGCGCAGCGTCTCCGGGTCGTGGAAGCCCACCGGGTAGAGCACGTCGGCGCCGGCTTCCGCGGCCAGCCGCAACCGGGCCACGGCGCGGTCGAGGCGGTCGGCGTCGGCACCGATACCGCGCAGGAACAGATCGGTGCGCGCGTTCACCACCAGGTGCACCCCGGCGTCGTCGGCGGACCGGCGCAGAGCGCCGACGAAATCGGCGTGCTCCTGCGCTTCACGCAGCCGCCCACCCTCGCTGTGCACGGTGTCCTCGATGTTGAGGCCGACCACCCCCGCCTCGATCAGCCCGTCCACCAATTGTTTCGGCTCCAGTCCGTACCCGGATTCGATATCCAGCGATACCGGGATCTGCACCGCGGCCGTGATCTCGCGCACCCGGCCCAGCGCCTCCGCGAACGACATACCTTCGCCGTCGGATCTGCCCAGCGAATCGGCGAGCGGGTGGCTGCCCACCGTCACGCCTGCGAAACCGGCCTGCTCGACCAGCCGCGCGGACCAGGCGTCCCATACCGTCGGCAGGATCACCGGATCACCGGGCCGATGGAGTTCCAGGAATGCGGCGGCCTTCTCGGACAGTGTTGTCATGGCATGGACCCATTTCTCGGGAGGCGGAAATCCGGCCCGGCCAGAATACTGCGGCGTGGATACGTTCAGTCGGTCCGCGGGGCGGGCGCATTCACCCGATCGCTGCGGTTCGCGGCCGGATCACGGAACCCCGGGATATTCAACGCCGCGCCGATGGCGCCCAGCGCTTCCGCGGTGGTCCGGTCACCGAGGAAATCCCAGCCGGGGAAATCGGCGCCGCGGGCGGTTCCGGATCCGGCGAGCTGGTCGAGCGCCAGTCCGGCGTGTTTGTCGAGGTAGTGCAGCAGGGTTCCGACCGTGACCTGCTGCCCGTGATAGTTGGTGATCTTCTCTTCGAGAAACGCCATGCCACCGCCCCTTCCGTCGAGGTGTGCCTGTACGGCCCGGCGGAAGGCGTTCATATCGATGCCCGCCGGGTCGATTTTTCCTTCACTGGAGTACTCGCGGTGCCCGACGCAATCGCCCGCGCCGCGACCGATGCGACGGAGGATGGCGGCGCAGCCCCGTTCGTAGGCGTCGAGCTGGGCCGCGGTCCAATCCCACGGTGGTGTGCCGCGGGAGACGGCTTCGATACCGATGGTGTGGTAGTTCGCGTTGTCCGTGGGCCAGCCGGGCCAGCTGCCGCGACCCGCGTGCCAGCAGACACCGACGGCGATCACGCGGTAGGTGCCGTCCTTCTCGAGGACCAGTTGCGCGAGCGGGCCGGGCAGGCCGGGCCGGCCGTCCTGGACCACCCGCCAGTCGTTCGGTCCGCCACCGGCCGTGTGATGGCACAGCACCCCGCGGATATCGAGGAAGTCGCCGTGCCCGCGTTGCCGCCAGCCGTCGTGTTCGATGACGGGAAGGCCGGCGGCGCGGAGCACATCGGCCAGCCATACCGGATCTCCGGTCCAGCTCATCGGATCTCCCTTCCGCGGGCGCCTGCGTCTGCGCTCGCTCTCGCGGTGCGAGCTGCGGTGATAGGCAACCGCTCTACTTCAGAGTAGGCCTATAACGGTCTCTTTTCAACCCCGTTCGGTCCCATTAAGGCCGTATTCGGCACCTTCCATCAGTGGCCGGCGGACACCACGCCGAAACAATCGGGCACTTGATCAGACCGGGTGCGATCCCGAGAATGGTCGACATGGATGCGACGCCCGCGGAGCCGGACGAACCGACCGGCGAACAGGCGCGACTGGACGCGGCGCTGGGCGCGGAAGTACGGGCGATACGAGCCCGGCGGGGCTGGAGCCAGGAGGCACTGGCCGAGAAGACCGGGTACAACAAGAAGACCATCGCCCGGCTCGAACGTGGTGAGCGGGCCATGACCATCGCGCAGATGTACCGGATCTGCCGGGCCTTCGAGATCCGGCCCAGCGAACTACTCGGCGCCGCCGAGAAGGAAATCGGTATCCAGTAGCAACGCCGGATCCACCCCGCGCTCGCGTTGTTCGGCGACGAACGACGACACGGTGGTGGTGCTGCGATCACCTATCGGTTCGTCCGCCGGCCCGGCGGCGGGGCGGTCCGGAGCCTCGTTGCCCATGAGCGTTTCCCGTTCTGGCCGATCCACGCTTGCGCTTGCTACCCACCCGGATCGCGGGCACTGTGGCACCGGATCCTGCCGCCGAGTGTAATTATTTTCCCGCTTCCCGCCTAGGCCGGCCGCCCGCCGATCCCCCGGGGCGGCAACCGATCCGCACCCGGTTACCCGGGGCGCATCGCGGCGTTTGCGCAGATGAAGGCAGAATATGGCCGGTGAGTGCAACACTGCAGGCCAGCGGACTCGCGGCCGGACACGCCGAACGCACCTTGTTCGCCGACCTCGATTTCACCCTCGCGCCCGGCGATGTGATCGGACTGGTCGGCGTCAACGGCGCCGGTAAATCGACCCTGTTGCGGATGCTCGCCGAGGGCGCCGCGGGCGAAGGCCGGATCACGCTGAGCCCGCCCGACGCCACCGTGGGATACCTGGCCCAGGAACCCGAACGCCGCGCCGGCGAAACCGTCTTCGAATTCCTCGCTCGCCGAACCGGGGTCGCGCACGCCCAGCAGGTGATGGATGCGGCGGCCGAACGTCTCGGCGAGGGTGGCACCGACGACTACTCCCCCGCACTCGAACGCTGGCTCGCCCTCGGCGGCGCCGATCTCGAACAGCGCGCCGAGGAGGTCGCGGCCGATCTCGGGCTGCTCGACGGCCTGGCCGGGGGCCTGCAGACGCCGATGACCGGCCTGTCCGGCGGACAGGCCGCCCGCGCCGGTCTCGCGTCGGTTCTGCTGTCGCGCTTCGATATTCTGCTGCTCGACGAACCCACCAACGATCTCGACCTCGACGGTCTCGAGCGCCTCGAACGCTTCGTCAGCGGTATCCGGGTGCCACTGATGGTCATCAGTCACGACCGCGAATTCCTCGCCCGCACCGTGACCAGCGTCCTCGAACTCGACCTCGCCCAGCAGCAGATCGGCTTCTACGACGGCGGATACGACGCCTACCTGGCCGAACGCGAGATCGCGCGGCGGCACGCGCGCGAGGTCTACGACGAATTCGCCGATACCAAAGCGGCGTTGGAAGCCCGCGCAGTCAAACAACGCAACTGGATGGAAGCCGGTGTGCGCAACGCCCGCCGCAAAGCGAAGAACGATTCCGACAAGATCAGCCGCAAGACCCGGGCCGAGACCACCGAGAAACAAGCGGCCAAGGCCCGCCAGACGCAGCGTCGCATCGAACGGCTCGAGGTGGTGGAGGAACCGCGCAAGGAGTGGGAGCTGCGCATGCAGATCGCGGCGGCCCCGCGCAGCGGTTCGGTGGTCGCGACGGCGAACAATGCCACGGTCACCCGCGGTGAGTTCACCCTCGGACCGATCACCACCCAGATCGATTGGGCGGACCGCATTGTTCTGACCGGCGCGAACGGCTCCGGAAAGTCCACTCTGCTCGCACTGCTGCTCGGCAAGCTCACCCCCGATACCGGGACGGCCGGGCTCGGTTCCGGCGTGCACCTCGGCGAAGTGGATCAGGCGCGCGGGCTGTTCCGCGGCGCCGCCACCCTCGCCGCCGCCTTCGGCGCGGCCATGCCCGATTGGCCCGAGGCCGAGGTGCGCACCCTGCTCGCGAAATTCGGTCTCCGCGGCCCACACGTGAACCGACCCTGCGACACCCTGTCGCCGGGCGAACGCACGCGAGCCGCGCTGGCGCTGCTCCAAGCCCGCGGCGTGAACCTGCTCGTCCTGGACGAACCGACCAACCACCTGGACCTGCCCGCCATCGAACAACTCGAGCAGGCCGTCGATTCGTTCACCGGCACACTGATATTGGTCACTCACGACCGCCGCATGCTGGATTCCGTCCGCGCGACCCGACGATGGCGGATGACCGCCGGGAAACTCACCGAGGAGTAACGAAGCCCGCCGCAACCTCGAATCGGCGCCCGTACCCACCCATCAGACGCGGGTCACCGCCGAATACGGCGACGATGTGCCCCGGCAGGTGACCGCGGAATCCCCGCCGCGGTCCGGGTGCAGCGCAATCCCGGTCGGCCGCACTCGGAGATTCGATCACCGCGCGGCGTTGTCGTCCGGCCCGTTCACCGAGTCGGTGTGCGCCCGCGGCGCCGCGGCGGGCTCGGCACTTCCGGTACCGCGACGCCGCCGAGTCGTGAAGAAGACAGCGGCTTCGCGGATCGCGTCTTCGATGGGCCTCGGCCGCCAGCCGAGTTCGCGTTCGGCTTTCGAATGATCGAGCGGGGTCATGATGTGCATCAGGCGCATCGTCACCCGGGTCACGCGGATATCGCGGCGGGTGATCCACGCGTAGAGCTCACCCAGGAGGCCGGCCACCGGCAGCAGTTTGCGCGGTATCCCGTATTTCGGTGGGGCGGCACCGGTCACGGATGCCGCGAGGTCGAGCAGTTCGCGGGTTGTGCGGTAGCCCGCGGAGACGATATAGCGCTCCCCGATCCGCCCGCGCTCGCCCGCGAGCACGAGCGCGTGGGCCGCATCGCGGATCCCGACCACCTCCGCCCCGGCGCCCCGTACGTAGAACGGCATCTTGCCGCGCGCGGCCGCGGCGATGAACGCGCCGTGCGGCGTGGGCAGATAGTCGCCTTCGCCGTAGGTGTTCGCGACGCACATGGCCACGGCGGGCAGCCCGCGTTCGCGCGCGTACCGCAGGACGAGGTCTTCCGCCTCGACCCGCGCACGGACATACGCTCCGCCGGCGCGGGTCCAATTGTGCGGGCCGGATGATTCGTCCAGCACACCATCGCCGATGGGTAGAGTCGCGACCGAACTGGTGAACACGAAACGCCGCAGCCCCGCCTCGACCGCCACGTCCAGTACGGTCCGCAGACTCGTCACATTGGTGCGGAACAGCGGTGTGGGGTCGCGCAACCAGGGCCGCGCGTCGACGACGCAGTAGTACACGATGTCGCAGCCGCGCATCGCGGCTCGCAACGCTTCGGGGTCCTCGATACTCCCGGTGACCAGTTCGATGTCCGAACCCGCGAGGGCGCGCAAAGAACTCGTCTCGCGCACCATCGCCCGGACCCGCTCGCCCTGTTCGACCAGATGGCGGGTCACATGAGACCCGAGGAACCCACTCGCGCCGATCACCAGCCTGTAGCTCGCCGCGTTGTTGTGCCCGGCGTTCGTCATCGGGGCCCGCATGCCTCAGCGCACGGAACCCGCTCGTCCGTTCCGGCGAATCCGGTCATCGTCGACCACCTCGGTCACTCGTCCTACGCACCCGGGCACGGCACCCGGCAACCCGCTACGCACACCGTAGCCGACCCGATGGACAACCGGCTGTACTCCTGTCCATATCCCGTCGACCCCATCGCCCGCCCCAGCCCCGGACTGCCCGCGAGCGGGGCACGGAGCCGCTGGACCGGGCGGCGTTCAGGATCGACTCGCCGGCCGATACGCCGGGCCCGCACTGCGACGGGGAGTACGCGGTGCGGCGGGTGCACCGGTCGGGGTCGCGGTCGTGCCCCCGCCCTCTTCGACGAGGCCCGGAAGGTGAAGTGGTCCGGTTACGCCCGGCCCGGCACCGGTTCGGGCCGCAAGGCGGCCAAGGCGAGACGGGCGTAGCGGCGCCAAACCTCGGGATCACGGATTCCGAGGTCGAGCAGGGCGCGCGCCACGCCGGAGACCAGGATCTGGACGTCCACGCCGGTGGCATCGTCGCGCAGCGTTCCCTGCGCGCGGCCCAGTGCCAGAATCTGTTCGAGATGCTGTTCGAGGCGTTCGTCACCGAACCCCTCGACACCACTGAGAACTTCGATCATCAGCCGGTCCTCGGCCAAGCGCGTGGCGATCCGCTCGAGCAATTCCTCGAGCGCGTGGTAAGCGTCGGTCCGCGCCGCCTCGACCGCGGTGACGGCCAGCCGGTGGAACCAGTCGATATGCATCTCCGCCAGCGCCCGCACCAGATCGGCCTTGGTCGGGTAGCTGCGGTAGACCGTCGCCTTGCCGACGCCGGCCCGCGCCGCGACCTGTGGGATGGTGGCTTCGAGCCCGTTCTCGGTGAAGACCTCGATCGCGGCGGCGAGTACCCGCTCGTGATTCTGCCGGGCATCCGCGCGCCGGCCCGCCCAGCTGGGGTCGCCGGCGGACGCGGGGTCCTGCTTCGCGGACGCCCTTCCGGTCATGGTTCCTCCTGCGCGAGATGGGCAGCGGCCCTTCGTAATCGACCGTGAGACGCACGTCTCATATCGCTCTCCGGGTGAGTTGCTCCACATCTTCCTCCTCGAAGTGGACCCTCGGGTCCGCTTGCTCCTACCCTGGAGCATAACCGGACCACAGGGTCCACATAATCCGCTTGGAGGAAGCGTATGGCGTGGCAGTTGTTCCGGCTCGGCCGGTGGTCGTTCAACCATCGCAAAGCGGTGGCCGCATTCTGGGTAGTGCTGCTGGCCGTGTTGGCGATCGGGGCGACGACCCTCTCCGGCAAGACCAGCGACAAATTCGAATTGTCCGGTATCGAATCCACGCAGGCATTCGAACTGATCGAACAGCGCAGCCCACAGGCGTCCCCCGACGGTGCCACGGCCCGCGTCGTCTTCGAGGCGCCCGCGGGCCGGTCACTCACCGAACCCTCCTACAACTCCGCGGTCGCCGCCGCGGTGCGCGGGCTCACCACCGAGAATGTGCAGTCGGTGACGGATCCGTTCACCGGCGGAACCATCTCCCCCGACGGCCGCGTCGGCTACGCCGCGGTGACCTACACCAAGACGTCGGCCGAACTCGCCGATGCCGACCGGACCGCCCTCGAGCGCGCCGCGCACGCCGCCGAGGAATCCGGCCTGAACGTCGCCATCGGCGGTGACGCGCTCACCGAGTTCGAGATGCCGCTCGCCGAGGTGATCGGTATCGCGGTCGCGCTGGTGGTGCTGGCGATCACCTTCGGCTCGCTGGTGGCGGCCGGGATGCCGCTGCTCACCGCGCTGGTCGGGGTCGGTATCGGGATGCTCGCCATCACCACCCTCACCGGGTTCGTCGAACTCGGGTCCACCACCCCCGCGCTGGGCACCATGCTCGGCCTCGCGGTCGGTATCGACTACGCCCTGTTCATCATGTCCCGGTACCAGAGCGAGGTGCGCGCGGGCCGTTCGCTCGAGGAAGCGGCGGGGCGCGCGGTCGGCACCGCCGGCTCGGCGGTCGTATTCGCCGGAGCGGCCGTCGTCATCGCTCTCGTCGGCCTCGCGGTATGCAATATCGGGTTCCTCACCCAGATGGGTCTCGCCGGTGCCTTCACCGTCGCGATCGCCGTCCTCATCTCGCTCACCCTGCTGCCCGCCATCCTCGGTTTCGCCGGCGACAAGGTCATGAAGGGCAAGCCGCGCTATCTGCGGAACGCGGCCGGCGAGACGGCGCCGCGCACCCACGGCCGGCGCTGGGTCGAGGGCATCGCCCGGCACAAATGGGCGGCTCTGGCCGGCGGTATCGCGCTGGCGGTACTCGCCTCCGTGCCCGTGGCGTCCATGCAGCTCGCCCTGCCCGACGACTCCAGCAAACCGGCCGGCAGCGACGCCCGCGTCGCCTACGACCTGATCGCCGACAATTTCGGGGCCGGTGCCAACGGCCCGCTCGTCGTGGTCGTCGATACCGCGAACGCCGCCGACCCCGCGGCGGCGGTGCAGACTGCCACCGACGAGCTGCAGGCCATGGCGGGCCGTGCGGGTTCGGATATCGCCACGGTCGTACCGGCGATCACTGCCGACACCCCGCAGGCCCGGCAGGCGTTCACCCAGCAGCTCGCGGCCGTCGACTTCGCCACCGTCACCGTCATCCCCGCCTCGGGTCCGTCGGATCAGGCCACCAAGGATCTCGTCGCCGAGTTGCGCACCGCGCTGGCCGATCTCCCGGCGGAGACCGGTGCCCGTGCCCTGGTCACCGGCCAGACCGCGGTGGGGGTCGATATCGCCGACGAGCTGACCGAGGTCTTCCCCCTCTACCTCGCCGTGGTGGTGGGCCTGGCGATCTTCCTGCTGATCGCGGTGTTCCGCTCGATCTGGGTGCCGATCAAGGCCGCACTGGGCTTCCTGCTCTCGGTCGGTGTCGCCCTCGGTGCCACCGTGGCCGTCTTCCAATGGGGCTGGCTGAACGAACTCATCGGCCTGGACACCACCGCCCCGGTACTGTTCATCCTGCCGATCCTGCTCACCGGCATCCTGTTCGGTCTCGCCATGGACTACGAGGTCTTCCTGGTCACCCGGATGCGCGAGGCCTACGTGCACGGCACACCCGCGCGGCAGGCCGTGATCGACGGGTTCACGCACAGCGCCCGGGTGGTGGTCGCCGCCGCGATCATCATGATCGGTGTCTTCGCCGGGTTCGCGCTCGTCGACGATGTCATCCTGAAAACGGTCGGGTTCGCGCTCGCGGTCGGTGTGCTGGCCGACGCGTTCCTGGTCCGGATGCTCATCGTGCCCGCATTCATGCTGATCGTGGGTGAGCGGATCTGGTGGATGCCGAAATGGCTGGCGCCGCTGGTGCCCACCTTCGATATCGAAGGCGAGGGGCTCACCGAGCGGCTCGACTCCGCGGATCGCGACGCCGCGAAGGAACCAGTCCTCGCCGGTCGCTGAGTCACCGGCTCGCTGAGAAGACTCACGAAAAGCACACCGCCCCCGATCTCGGTTCGAGATCGGGGGCGGTTGCCGTACCGGCTTCCGAACACCGGACCGCTCCGGGTATCTGCCGCGATTGCTCGTCGCGGCGGTGACCGCCGAGTCCGTCCACCACCGGACCGGACGCCTACCGTCTGCTCGCCTCCGCGAACGGCTCCTCGGTCTCCCTGAGGGACAACGGAACTCCGGTAGTGCTGTCGTCGGTTTCGGGTTCCGGGTGCCGGGTGCCGGGCGGGCGGTGCGCGAGACCGGAAGGCCACCACGAGAAACTCCCGAAGAGCTTCATGGTGGCGGGGACGAGGAGCATGCGCAGGATCGTGGCGTCGATGACGAGAGCGGTCACCATGCCGACGGCGATGTACTGCATCATCACCAGATCGGAGAAGGCGAAGGCGCCGCAGACCACCAGGAGGACGAGGGCGGCGGCGGTGATGATCCAGCCGGTGCGGGCGATGCCGGTGCGTACCGCTTCGGTGGTCGAGGCACCCGCCGCGCGGGCTTCGACCATGCGGGCCAGGAGGAATATCTGGTAGTCGGTGGACAGGCCGTAGATCACCGAGATGATCAGCACCAGCACCAGCACCATGATCGGTTGCGGGGTGAAGCCGAGCAGGTCGGCGCCGTGGCCTTGGACGAAGATCCAGGTGAGCACGCCGAGGGTGGCGCCCAGGCCGAGCAGGTTCAGCACGCCCGCCTGTAGCGGCAGGATCACCGAGCGGAAGGCGAGGACCATGAGCGCGGTGGTGATCAGGAAGACCAGTGCGACCATGTACGGCATCCGGCTGAGCAGCGCGTCCACGCTGTCGCGTTCCACCGCGGGCTGCCCGCCCACCAGTAGGGTGGCACCTTTCGGTAGCGGCATGGTGCGCAGATAGTCGAGGGTTTCACCGGCGTCGTGTGCGTCCTGGACCACCGTCGAGGTGGTGAAGACGCCGAGATGTCCCGGGGCTTGCAGGGCCGGCGGGAACGGCGCTTTCAGGCCGGGGGCCCGGTTCGCGCGGTCCGCGATCTCGTCGATGGTGCCGGTGTCACGAGTGATCACCATGAGGTCTACCGGGTTGATCTGGCGTAGCGGGAACAGCTCGTCGAAATGCTGCTGCGCGGTGCGGGTCGGATGGTCCGGCGGCAGGAAACGTTCGGAGATACCGCCGAACGCCGCCTCGCGCACCGGGGCGACGAGCAGCAGCAGGATCGCCACCACCGGGACCGCGACGAGTACCGGGCGGCGCATCACCCAGCCGGCGATCCGGCCCCACGGATTGTCCCGCTGGTCGGTGTTCGCGCGGCGGGCGTGGAATCGGTTGAACCCCAGAAGATCGACGCGGCGGCCGAGGACCGCGAGAACGGCGGGCAGGACGGTGACCGAAACGGCCGCCGCCAGCGCGACCGTCACCATGGCGCCGAGCGCGAACGAGCGCAGGAACCCGTGCGGGAACACCAGAATCGCGCCGGCCGCCGCCACCACGATGGTCGCGGAGAACAGCACGGTGCGGCCCGCGGTGGCGACCGTGCGGCGCACCGCGTCCGGTGGGTCGTATCCCGCGGCGAGCTCCTCGCGGAACCGGCTCACGATGAACAGGCCGTAGTCGATGGCCAGGCCGAGCCCGATCATCGAGACCACCGGCGAGACGAACGAATTCACCTCCATGACGTGGGTGAGCAGCCGGACGATCCCCCAGGCGCCGAGCACGGTCAGCCCGCCCACGATCAGCGGCAGCGCGGCGGCCACCACGCCACCGAACAGGAAGAACAGCAGCACCGCCACCGCCGGGACCGCGACCAGCTCCATCCGTCGCTGGTCGTGGGCCATCGTGTCGTTGAGCGCGAGCGCGACCGGTTGCCCGCCGGCCACCTCCATATCGATACCCGGTATGGTGAGCCGGTCGGCGACCTTGCGGTAGTTGCCCAGCACCGTGGTGTCGTCGTCGCCGCGAATGGCGAGCGAGGCGAAGGCGTGGTCGCGTTGTCCGGTGCCGAAGATATCCGGTACGGCGGGCCCGGTTTCGGTGGGCCAGTACGCGCCGTTGATCTTCTCGATCTCCCCGGGGAAGCGCCGCGGCAGGCTGTTCAGGTGGCCGACAACAGTTTCCGCGAATTCCGGTTCGTCGACCGTCTCGCCCGCGGGGGCGTGGAATACCAGTAGGACGTCGGCGACGTGGTTGCGGCCGAACGCCTCGGTGTTCAACCGCAGGGCGTGCGCCGATTCCGAACCCGGATCGTCCCAGCCGCTCACCCCGAGCCGGTCGTGCACGCCGAGCCCGTATCCACCGAGGGCCAGCAGGCCCGCGACGACCATCCCGATCACGACGAACCGGCGGCGGACGACCAGGTCGATCCAGCCGGACACATAACCTCCCGAGCGAGAAATCCGGGTCCGGCGTAGACCGCCGGACCCTCCGAAGATAGGTGAACACGAGGTGTCCCACAGCGGGTATACCGGCTGGTTCGACATCCCACAAATGCGCCCGCACTCAGTTGTGAAGTGACCCTGAAGCATGTCGGACTTCGTGTGACAGCCAGTACGCTGGCGCCGTCGCCGGCCTCGCAGGAACAGTTCACTCGTTGCGTGTAATCCGCTGGTGCTCAATCATTTCCGACTCTGGAGGATGTGTATGCCGGATATCGCAATAATCGGCATCGGCTGCCGATTCGCCGGCGGGATCGACTCACCCGACTCCTTCTGGGACTTCGTTGTGGACAAACGCGACGGTGTGGTCGACATGCCGGCCGATCGCTGGGATTACCGCCGTTTCTACGACCCGGAGCCGCGCACGCCGGGCCGCAGCTACACCAAACGCGGCGCGTTCATGACGATCGACCCGTGGGAGTTCGACCCCGATTTCTTCGGTATCTCTCCGCGTGAGGCGACCGTTCTGGATCCACAGCAGCGGCTGATGCTCGAGGTCACCTGGGAGGCCCTCGACGATGCCGGGATCGCGCGGCGCGCGGCCGGCGGTTCGGTCGGGGTGTATGTGGGTGGCTTCGTGGTGGATCAGTCGGTGATCGGCGTGGTGGGGCCCGCGCTGTTCCACACCGACATGCATACGCCGGCCAGTGCCTCCTACACGATGCTGTCCAACCGGATCGCCTACGCACTCAACCTGGTGGGGCCTGCGATCACGGTCGATACCGCGTGTTCGTCCTCGCTGGTCGCGTTCCATCTGGCCTGCCAGGCACTGGCGAACGGCGACTGCGAGGTCGCGCTGGCGGGCGGTGTGAATGTCATGCTGCAGCCGGAAACCTTCGTGCTCATGTGCAAGGGCGGCTTCCTGGCGGCCGACGGCCGGTGCAAATCCTTCGACGCCTCCGCCGACGGCTACGGGCGTGGCGAGGGCGCGGGCATGGTGGTGCTGAAGAAGCTCGACGACGCGGTCCGCGACGGCGACCGGGTCTACGCGGTGGTCAAGGCGACCGGGTCGAATCAGGACGGCCGCACCACCGCCATCACCGTGCCGAACGTGGATTCCCAGGAGTCGCTGGCGCGGGCGGTCTGCGCCCGGTCCGGGCTGGCGCCGGAATCCATCACCTACGTGGAGGCGCACGGCACCGGCACGCTGGTCGGTGATCCGGTCGAATTGCGTGCGCTGGGCCGGGTTTTCGGGGCACCCGCCGGGCGCGCGGAGTCGCTGGGTGTGGGCTCGGTGAAATCGACCCTCGGGCATACCGAGGCCGCGGCCGGTATCGCGAGCGTGATCAAGGCGGCGCTGGCCATCCGGCATCGCACGATCCCGCCGCAGGGCTGGATCGACACACCCAATCCCGATATTCCGTTCGACGAATTGGGTCTACACGTCCAAACGGAGGCGCAGCCGCTGTCCGCGGAGGCCGGGCCGATGTCCGTGGCGGTCAACGGTTTCGGCTACGGCGGCACCAACGCGCACGCGATCCTGCAGGAGTACCGGCCCGTCACGGTGGTCGAACCGGCGCGGGAGCCTCGGCATCACGGGGTGTTGCCGATCTCGGCGCGTAGTACCGGCGCGGCCCGCGCGCTGGCCGGCCGCTTCGCCGACCTCATCACCGGCGGCGCCGACCCGGCCCGGCTCGCGGAGGCCGCGTGGACGCGGATGGCGCACCATCCGTACCGCACCGGAATGCTGCTCGGCGACACCGCCGGCTTGGTGCACGCGCTGCGCGAGTTCGCCGGCGGCGAGGGCCGGGACGCGGTGCGCACCCTCGTGGCACGGACCACCGAACCGGTGTTCGTCTTCTCCGGCATGGGCCCGCAATGGTGGGGTATGGCGCGCGAACTGCTCACCACCGAGGGGGTTTTCGCCGAGACGGCCGCCGAGATCGACGCGGAGTTCCGCGCGCTCGCGGGCTGGTCGATCATCGAGGAACTGCTGAAACCGGAGGACGAATCGCGGGTCACCACGACCGCGGTCGCGCAGCCGGCGAACTTCCTGGTGCAGGTGGCGCTGGTGCGTGAACTCGCACGCTACGGGATCGCACCCGCGGCGATCGTCGGGCACAGTGTCGGCGAGGTGTCCGCGGCCTATATCAGCGGCATGCTGTCCCTGCGCGATGCCGTGCTGGTGGCCTACCATCGGGCCCGGTTGCAGGCCACCACGGCGGGGTCCGGTGGCATGCTCGCGGTCGGTATGCCGGCCGAGCAGGCCCGTGAACTGACCGGGGACGACCCCCGCGTGGATATCGCCGCGATCAACAGCGCGACCTCGCTCACCCTGTCCGGCGACGCCGACCGGCTCGACGAGATCGCCGAGAAGCTCACCGAAGACGGTGTTTTCGCCCGCCGGCTGCGGGTCGAGGTGCCGTATCACAGCCGGCTCATGGACCCGATCCTCGACGAGCTGCGTGCGGTACTGGGGACCCTCGAACCGCAGGCTCCCACAGTTCCGCTGTATTCCTCGGTCACCGGTGCGCAGGTGACCGGTCCGGACTGGGACGCCGAGTACTGGTGTGCCAATGTGCGCGAACCGGTGCGTTTCGCCGAGGCGATCACCACGATGGTCGGCGAGCGGCGGGTATTCCTGGAGGTCGGCCCGCATCCGGTGCTGTCCGGAAATATCCGCGAGATCCTGCTGGCCGCCGACGCCAACGGCACCACGGTCCCCACGCTGGACCGGCGGCAGCCCGACTCCGACAGCGTCCGGCGCACCCTCATCGGCCTGTACGGCGCGGGGGTACTGGACCTGGACACCCTGTTCCCGGCGGACGAACCCGCCACCCCGCATATGCCGTTGCCGCGGTATCCGTGGCAACGCACCCGGCTGCACGCACCGCTGCCGCTGTTCGAGCAGGCCCGGCTGGGCACCCCCGGCAGCTACGCCATGCTCGGTGATCCGGATGTCGAGGGCAAACCGGACTACCTGCTGCAGGTCGGCACCGAACTACTGCCGTGGCTGGCCGATCACGTCGTCGACCATGTCAAGATCATGCCCGGTGCGGCGTATCTGGACGCGGCGCTCAGCGCGACCGCGAAACGGCTCGGCGTCGAACGGGTCGCGCTGGAGCAGGTGCGGTTCGTCGCCCCGCTGATCATGGGCGCCCCGGACGTTCCGCTGGTCTCGCTGACCGTGGAGGAGGCCAGCGGCCGGTTTTTGATCCGTTCCCGGTCGGCCACCGGCACCGCCTGGACGCTGCACGCGACGGGTCGCACGCTGACCGCCAGTCATAAGCAGACCGCGGTCGAGGTTCCCGCGATCGAGGCCGGCGTGGATGTCGATCCGGCGATGTTCTACACCGGGCTGGCTGCGGCCGGTTTGCAGTACGGGCCGTCCTTCCAGCGGGTGCTGACCGCACGCGCCGGTCAGGACGTGGTGGTGGCGACCGTGGACGGCAGTATCGCCGCGGGCTCCGGTCATCTCGCGCATCCCGCGGTCGTGGACGCCGCCATGCAGACCGCGGCCATGCTGTTCGCCGAATCCCGGGTGGACGAGGGCACCCTCGTACCGGTCGGGGTGGGCGCCGTGCGCCTGGTCGCGCCGCTGCCCGAACGGATCACCGTCGTCGCCCGGCGCGATCCCGCGGCCCGGTTACGGGCGAATGTGGATCTGCTCGACGACGAGCACAACCTGGTGATGCGGTTGAGCGGCCTGCAGATCGGCCCCCTCACGCCCGGCCAGGATCCGCTGCGCCGGATGGCAGACTTCTACTACGTCGAAACCATGGAGCAGCGCGATCCGCTGGATCCGACCGCATTGCCGCAGGATTCGGTGAGCACCGTCGTCGTGGCGCTGGGCGGCAGCAACAGCCGCGCGGAGGCGCTGGCCGAAACGATCCCCGGTGCCCGGCTGCATCTGGCGGGGCTGCCCGGAAAAGAGCCCGCGGCCGGTCTGGCCGCGACGCTGGCGGCCACCGAAGACGACGAGGCCGCACGGCTGCATGTGATCGTGGTGGCGGGCGGGGGCGATATCGCCGATCTGTGGACGCTCGAACAGGTCGCGGTGGCGATCGACGCGTTCGCCCACCCGGAGAGCAGCACCGAGCAGTCCCCGCAAAGCGTGTTCGACGACGGTGCGTGCCACGCCACCCTGGTCACCGAACTGGCGTTCGCGGTGCCGGATCACGCCCCGCCGGATCCGGCACAGGCCGCGCTGGCCGGCGCGCACCGGGTACTGCTGAACGAGCAGACCGCGCTGCGCTGGCGGCTGGTGGATGTCGAACCGGAGACGGAGACCGCCGCGCTGGTCACCGAACTCGCGGTCCCCGGCGCGTTCTGGAGCGACAACACCGACGAAGTGGCGCTGCGCGGCGGGAGCCGCTGGGCGCCGGTGGTCACCAAACCACTGCCGGACCGCCTCGAGGCCCTCGACACCGCCGCCCCGCTCACCGATCCGGAAGCCAACTTCGAGCTGGAGATGCCGCGCACCCGGGTGCTGTCGGCGCTGGCCTGGCGGGAATGCCCGCGGCCGGAGCCGGGACCGGGGCAGCTCGAGGTGCGGATGAAGGTGATCGGCCTGAACTACAAGGATCCGCTGAAGGTGATCGGGTTGCTCGGCGAACGCGAACTCTCCCCCACCTATTTCGGCACCGTCCCGGGTATGGAGGGTGTCGGCGAAGTGGTGCGGGTCGGCCCGGAGATCACCGATATCGCGGTGGGCGACCAGGTCGCGATCGCCGCCAAGGGCATGATGCAACGGTTCGTGGTGGTAGACCGGGCGCGGGCCATCCCGCTCCCCGCGGACGCCGACCCCGCCTACTGCACCAGCACCATCGCCTTCGGCACCGCCGAGTACGCGCTGCACGATCTGGCCCGGCTGCAACCGGGTGAGACGGTGCTGATCCACGGCGCCGCGGGCGGGGTCGGTACGGCCGCCATCCAGGTCGCCAAGGATCGCGGCGCCCGCATCATCGGCACCGCGAGCACCGACGAACGCCGGGCGCATGTGCTCTCGCTCGGCGCCGATCACGCGATCGACTCCCGGTCGCTGAATTTCGTCGACGATGTCCTGGAGATCACCGGCGGCAAGGGCGCCGAGGTGGTGCTGAGCAGTGCGCCGGGCGAGATCCTGCGGCAGAACTTCCATGCCGTGGCCGAATTCGGCCGCATCGTCGAAGTGGGCAAGGCCGATATCTACACCGGCGGATTGCTGGAACTCGCCAATTTCGACAAGAACGTCGCCTACTACTCGATGGACCTGGACCGCTTGGTCGCCGTGGACGCGCACCGGCTGATCACCCTGCTGCAGCGAGTCTACGAGAAGGTGCTGGCCGGCACCTACCGGCCGCTGCCGTACCGGTTGTTCGAAACCGGCGAGGTGGCGAACGCGTTCGAAGAAACCATTCGCTCGACCGGCCTGCGCCGGATCGCGCTGCGGATGGATTCCCCGCTGCCCGCCGTGCGGCCGTATCTGCCGCAGCTCGAATTCGACGGGACCGGAACGTATCTCGTCACCGGCGGATTCGGCGGGTTCGGGATGGCCATCGGACGCTGGCTGACGCTGCGCGGGGTCCGGCGGCTGGTCCTGGTCAGTCGCAGCGGCCCCACCACCGAGGAGGCCCGCAGGCAATTGGAGGCCTGGCATACGGCCGGTGTCGAGGTGATCGACGAACGCGCCGATATCACCGACGCCCAAGCCGTCGCCGCGATCGTGGCGCACGCGCACGGCCCGGAGCATCCGCTGCGCGGGGTGTTCCACGCGGCGGGGTCGGTGGCCGACAACCGGCTGGCGGCCATGACCTTCCGGGAGCTCGATATCGTGTACCGCCCCAAGGTGCACGGCGCCCGGGTACTGCACCGGGCGGTCGCCGACGCCGGGATCGACCTGGACATGTTCGTGCTGTGCTCCTCGGGCGGATCCATGTACGGCATCTACGGCCAGTACAACTACTGCGCGGCCAATATCGCCGTGGAAACCATGGCGCAGGTATGGGCCGCGGCCGGTGAGCGGGCGCTGTGCGTCGGCTGGGGTCATCTCTCCGGCGCGACCGGCGGGATGGCGGCCGACGAGACCGCGGTCAAATATCTGGACCTGGTCGGCTTCGATCCGATCGATATGGCCGATGCCACCGCCTACTTGGAACAGGCTCTGCGCCTGGGGATTCCGCGAGCCGGCATCATCCCGACCGACTGGGCCAAACTCACCGGCACCTTCCCGCAGCTCACCCGCACCGGCCGCACCATGGCACTGGCGCAGGTCTCCGCAAAGGACACCTCGGAGCTGGCGCAACTGCGCGCCGAGGTCGCCGCGATCGAGGAAGGCAAACGCGGCGCGTTCGTGGCCCGCAAGATGGCCGAGGAGCTCGCGGTCGTCATGGGTGTCCCGGTGGAATCCATCGATATGACCGTGCCCGTCCCGGAGCTGGGGCTGGACTCGCTGATGGCGGTGGAACTCGGGGCCCGGGTCACCAAAACGCTCGGTATCGACCTGATGTCGCTGCAGATGGGCCGGTCCTTCAGCCTCGAGCAGGCCGGACCGAAGGTGGCCGAGCTGATCCTGGCCGCCGAATCCGCCACCGGGCCGTCCGCACCGGATCCGGCCGCACTCATCGCGGCATCCGACGGCGCGGCCGAACCCGTACCGGTGGGGGCCACATCGTGACGAGCAGCCGCCGAAACGAGGATGCACCATGGTCGAATTCGGCCTGATCGACGAATGGGAGCCGGCGCCGGGCCGGCTGACCAGCTGGGTGGCGTCACCGGAATCGGTGGCGCGGGCCCGGCGGGCACCGGTCCACCCGGCCCCGCCGTCGCATCAGCAGGAACAATATCTGCGGCTGGCCGACCGGCACGCCGCGGCGGAATTCCGCTACTCCGGCCTCTGCCTGGTCACCGCCGAGATCCCGGCCGGTGACCTGGACCGGGACGCGATGACCCGCGCGATCAACAGGTTCCTGTTGCGGCACGACACCTTCCGGACCTGGTTCCGGATCTCCCGGGACGGTGCGCTCGAGCGGCACCTGGTCCCCGAGGAGGACGTCGAGTTCGTACCGGTGGACTGCGGGCAGGTCGACGACCCTCGCACCGTCCGGGAGCACGTACAGAAAACCACCCCGGGCCCGTTCGATTGGGACTGTTTCACCTTCGGGACGATCGAACGCGCCGATTCCACCACGGTCTATCTCGCGGTCGATCATCTGCACACCGACGGTTTCGGCCAGTACCTGTCCGGTTTCGACCTCGCCCTGCTCTACACCCGCGAGGTCTGGCCGGAAGCCCCGGAGATGTTGTCCCCCGCGGCCAGCTACCTGGACTACTGCACCGTGGAAAGGGCCTACACCGGCCGGATGTCGCTCACCTCGCCCGGGGTACGCAAATGGCTCGAGCTGATCCGCGGCAACGACGGCAGGCTGCCGGCGTTCCCGCTGGACCTGGGTCGACGCACCGATGTCTACCACCGCAGCGCGCACCGCACGGTGACGCTGTTCGACGAAACCACCGCACTCCGGTTCGAGCGGCGCTGCCGGGCGAACGGCGCCGAATTCGTCGGCGGGATCTTCGCGGCGGCGGCGCTGACCGAACGGGAACTGGCCGACAGCGACTACTACTTCGGCATGACACCGGTGAGTACGCGCAGTACACCGGAGGAACGCGCCTCGGTGGGCTGGTACGTCACCTTGCTCCCGGTGGCGTTCCCGCTGGGCGGCACCTCCTTCGACCGGGCGGTCAAGCTCGCCCAGCACGCCTACGAGAACGGGCTGCGGCTCGCGCCCACCTCCTTCCAGCGAGTGGTCGAACTGCTGCCCGCCGATTCCGATCTGGACCTGAAACCCGGCTGGTCCTGTCCGATGATCTCCTACGTCGATGCCCGCGAACTGCTCGGCAACGAATTCTTCGACGCGGCCGGTTGCGGCCTCTACGCCAATCGCGCCGCGTCCGAACAGGTACTGATCTGGATCAACCGGCTGGCGACCGAGACCACGCTCAGCGCCATCTACCCGGATACCCCGGTCGCACACGAATCCGTGGAACGGTATGTCCGGACGCTGAAAGCCGTCTTCGAAGCCGCCGCTCAGGAGGGACGACCTTGATCGACACGATATTCCGCGATCCGGGCATCCCCGACGGCGAGAAATCCGTCTACACGGTGCGTATCGCGGATCGGCCGCCCACCTTCGACCTGGTCAGCGCCATCGGTCACGACGACGCCGGCTACCGGTCGATCGTGCAGGTCGGCCCCGGCGCGGGGAAGTTCACGATCACCGTCGAGCAGCGGTTCCACCGCATCGGCGGCCGCCTGCTGGCAGCCGAGTATCGCGCCGAAACCCGCTCCGGCACCGCGGTGGTGAGCCGGGAGGAGGCCAATTTCCTGGGCACCAGTCACCTGCAATTCGGCGGCGGGATCGCCCCCTTCCCCACCGGCCTCATGCCGCTGGCGGGTGGCCTGACCCTGCTGCGCGGTCTCGACTTCGCCGAGGGCGTCGAGGAGCACATCCCGCTCTGGCTGGCCTTCTCGGTGCACGTTCCGCTGAGCGTCAGGGTCGAGCAGCGGACCACGGTGGAGGTGCCGGCCGGCAGCGTCGACTGCTGGCAGGTCCGGTTACGGCCCCGGCTCTCCGGACTGAACACCCTGCTGGAGAAGATGCTCAGCGGATTCCTGCCACCCGCGGTCGCGCATTTCGAGGCGGCGCCACCGCACCGGATGGTCCGGTTCGGCTTCCCCACCGGCCCCATGCCCTGGGATGCCCGCGGCCTGCTGGAGCTGACCTAGCCGAACCGAACCGGCGCCGTGCCACCATGTCAGCGGCCGAGCAGTCCCTCCCCGATATAGCTGTCCCGCCCGATCCCCGGGGGGATCGCGAACACCGCCGAGCCGACGGGGGTGGTCCATTCGTTGAGCGCGTCGAATTCGTCGAGTCGCCGCTGAACGGGCAGGAACTGGGTGCCGATATCGCGCTGGAAGGAAACGAACAGCAGCCCGGAATTCGAGACCGATCCCGGCCCCGGCGGATCGTCGTAGTTGTAGACGCGCCGGAAGATTCGTTCACCCTCGTGAGTATGGTGCGCGCGGGCGATATGCGAACCCGGCGAGATGACCGGTATGCCGTTGCGGTCGGTCGCCGTGAAATCGGGTTCGTCCCTTTCGTGCACGCCGGTCAGCGGTGCGCCGTTGTCCAGTGTGCGGCCGACGGTGATCTCGCGGCCCGGCCGGTCCAGCTCGTCCCAGGTATCCAGTTCGATTCGTATCCGCCGCAGCACCATCGAGGTCCCGCCGGCCAGCCACGCCTGTTCCGAGCCGTCGTCCCAGACCAGGGCGTCGAAGGCCGCGGTGCCGGGCTCCGGATTCGTCGTCCCGTCGACCTGCCCCATGAGGTTGCGCATCGTCGTGCCCGGCGCCTCGGTGCCCCGGGCCCGTCTGAACCCGCGCTGCGTCCACCGCACGGTGACCAGTGACCGGACGTTCTTCACCAGCACCCGCACCGCGTGTGCGACCGTGACCGGATCGTCGGCGCAGACCTGCAGGAGTAGGTCCGCGCCGGTATACGCCGGATCGAGTCGATCGATGGTGAACGCCGGGAGGGGCGCCGACCAGGAGGGCGCCGCCGTCGGCCGGTCGATCGCCTCGAAAACGCCCGGGCCGTACCCGATGGTCACCGTCAGCCGCGCCGGCGTGGCGGCGAGTTCGGGTTCGGTATCGGCCAGTGCCGGCCTGCCCTGCGTGAGCCGGGCGATATCAGCCGTCCAGACCTTCATGATGCCGATGAACTCGGCGCGACCCACCTTCGGTAGCAGGTCGAGCCCGACGAGGGTCGCGTGCGCCTGCGGCGGGCTGGTCGCGATACCGGCCTGGTGCGGGCCGTCCCAGGCCACGGTCTCGGCGCCGGTGGCGGGCGCCGTTCTCGCCGTGGCGGCATAGATCCCCGCGCCGGCGCCCACCGCGCCGACCGCGGCGGCGCTCGAACCGAGCAACCGCCGCCGGCTCATCGTTGCTCGTCGCGGGGCGCGGTCAGCCACTGTGTGCGGGGTTGACGGGGCCGGCCGGATCGTGGCCGCCGGGTTCGTAATTCTCCTGCGCACCGGCGAAATCGCGGACCTGCGCGGTGAACGTCGTGCTGGAGCTGTCCTCGAAGACGAGCGTGATCTCGGTTTCCGCCCCGGGCGTCAGCGGGGCGAGCAGATCCATGAGCATTACGTGATCACCGCCCGCGACCAGGGCGTATGTACCGCCGGCGGGGATGACGAAACCACCGGTTTTGGGCCGCATCACCGTCGCACCGGCGGCCCCCGGTGCGATTTCGTGGAGTTCGACGCGCGCGGAGGCGGGCGACGACGCCGAAACCACCCGGACCGCGGTATCGGCGGTGCTGCGCAGTTCGGCGAAAGCCGCCGTCATCCCGGAATCGGCGGCCTTCACCCACTGTTCGTGGACGAGCACCGAATCGGCCTGCCGGCCGGTGGGTTCCGCGGGGCCGGTCGAGCAGGCCGCCGCCAGTGTGGTGGCGAGAGACAGCGCCACGAGGGCGCCGCGTCGGTACGAGATTCTCATTGTGGTCACTTCCAGGTGATAAGAGGTGGGTGGGGCCCCGGCCGCCGCCGTGGAGCAGCGGAACGGCGCGCGGACGGCCCATACGCGGGCATCGAACTACGCGCGGCCGTACGGGCCGAGGGCGCAAACTTCTGACCCGACCGGTATCGATCGTGGCGATATCGGCTCGGCGAGACAGGAATCGGCCGGCCGCGCGTCACCGCGGCTACCGGGTACCGCGACCCGCAGCGGCTGCGGGCGTTCCACGCGGTGGCGCCCGGCGCGTCGCGGCCTTTCCGCCCGCAGCCGGTGGTCAGCCGGTGCGGCGTCGGCATCCCGGCCGGGATCGGCGGGACGGCGAACGCCGGCTCAGACCGTAACGGGAGGTCCGCGCGTCCCGGCGCCGGAGAGGTCGACCGGACGAAGCGTGACCCGGGCGCGGTACACCGGCGTCCCGGGCGCCCACAGCGCCGGATCCACCGGTATCCGCATCGCTGCCGCGACCGCTCGCCGCAGCGCGGACACCGCCCATCGCATACCACGCTCGGCACCGTGCACGAGATAGGCACCCGCGACGACGGCCAGCAGATGGGCGCCGAGCATGCGCTCGTCCACGACGGCGACGTGCCGGTGGAGATCCGCGAACGTCAAGGCGAGATGCCCGAGTACTTGCGCGCCGACGAGCGCGGCCATCAACCGGGAACGAGAAGGTCCGCGCGCCGCGCCGGCCACACACCCGGCAGCCGAGCAGACGATGAGCATCAGCAGTCCGGCGGTTTCGGAGGGGAGCGCCCCACCACCGGCACGATGGCCCGCGACCGTGACACAGGACGACAACGCGCCCACGGATACACCACGCAGTACGCGGGTCGTATCCGGAGGCACGGTCGAATCCTAGCTCCTACTACATGAAGTAGTAAACCTGCGGCCGAGGAATCCGTGACAGGCTCCGGCCGACGGGGTAGCCATGGTCCGCAGTGATGCGGTTGACTGTGCTGGACAACGGTTTCCGCGCGGAACAGCAGAAAGGCGGTGGTCCGTGCGCACTCGCCGTCAGCTGCCCGCGCAGCCTCGGGCCGGCCGGGTATTCGGTCTTCTGCTCGTGGGCGTGCTTCTCGCCGTTCCCGGTTGCGTCGATCGGCCCGAGCCCACGATGCCCACGTGGCCCGCGGGTGTCGAACAGCCGCCGGAGTATTCGTTCGGTGATGCCGTCGCCGGCCGCAGTCAACGCGCGTGGGGGCCCGTGTTCGACGCGCTGGCACAGCGGTTCGGCCGGGAGCGGCTCGAGGTCGGTGATTACACCCTCACCGCCGAAACCGGCCCGGATGCGCTGCGGCGGGAACTGGACGCGGAGCTGGTGGGGCAACGGGGCTGGCGAACCATGGCGCCACAAACTGTCCCCTCCGATGCATGGGCTTTCGGCTACGAACGCCCCGACGGCCGGCATATCGTTGCCCTGATCGGGCTGGATGCCCGGCCCGGCGACACCCGCGTTCCGCTCACCGTCGTGACCACGTTCCCGCAGCGCTGACGTCGCGCCGATCGGCAGAAGACGCCGGCGGCGCGCTACGGACCGCGGCGCACTCCCTCGACTTCGGTCAGGAAATCCTCGATCACCGAGGTGATCTCGGCGTGCCCGGCATCGATATCGAAGGCTTCCTCCATCCGCAGGAAACGCGAGACACTCGACATCAGCATCACCAAGGTCACCGGGTTCCAGCGGTCGTGGTCGCGGCCGCGCAAGGCCCGGGAAACGAGCTCCAGCTGCAGTTCGCGGAATCGTTTCGAGGACTGGGCGATTTCGGAGCGGATGGACGGCCGGTGGGTGGCCAGGGAGACGAACTCCATGGTCAGCGCGGTGCGGGACTGATCGTGGATGGCGTCCCAGAGCGCCCACAACGGCTGTTCGGCGTCGGCGGCCGCCAGCAATCGCTGATAGCTGCGTTCGGCGCCCCTGCGGAACAGTGCCACGAACAGGCTGTCCATATTGCCGAAGTAGTAGTAGACGAGGGCAGGGTTCACGCCGGCGCGCGCACCGAGGCGCCGGGAACTGACCGCGGCATAGCCGTCCTCGAGCATCACCTGTTCGGCGGCGTCGAGCAGCGCCGACCTGGTCGACAGGCTCTCGCCGTCCGATTCGGCGCCGGCCGGCACCGACGCCCGGTTTTCGCCCATGGCACCTCCTTGTGGTGACTGTTGCGGGGACCTCCTCGGAACCACCGCGACCCCTGTGCCCGCCTTCGTCTCGATCTTAGGAAGCGCGACCGCACCGTGGTTTCGGCAGGTCGGCGACCCGGTCCTGCGACCGGTGGAAGTGGCCGCCGCCGGCGGCCTTTCGGGTCTTGACAGCGGTGAAGCGTTCTCCGTATAACTTTAACCGACTGCTTAATTAAGCAGTCGGTTAAACGCCGAATGGTCAGCGCGGTGCGCCGCCACAGGCGGGCCCCAGTGGGCGCCGATATACCGGGCCGTTCCCGGTACGCACCCACCCGCACACGCTCGTGCAGTACGAGGAGCTTCGAGATGAGCAGTCCCCCGGCGAACCTGCAGCAGGACGGCGACCGCACCCCCCACGGCGCGGGCCGGGTCGTCGTGGTGACCGGCGGCGCATCCGGAATGGGTGCATCGATCTGCCGGCGGCTCGCCGCCGGTGGTGATCGAATCGCCGTCCTCGACCGCGACGGCGCCGGAGCGCACCGCGTCGCGGCGGAACTGGAGTCGGCCGGCGGGGTCGCGATGGGCTGCGAGGTTGATGTCACCGACCGCACGGCCGTGGACGACGCCCTGCACAAGGTGCGGGCACAATGGGGTCCGGTGCAGGTACTGGTCACCAGTGCCGGGGTTTTCGCCTTCGAGCCGTTCACCGAGATCTCGATCGAATCCTGGAACCGGATCATCGAGGTCAACCTCACCGGCACCTTCCACTGCGTACAGGCGGTGATACCGGATATGGTGGCGGCCGGCTGGGGCCGGATCGTCACGATCTCCTCCTCCAGCGCCCAGCGTGGGTCGCCGAAAATGGTCCACTACACGGCGTCCAAGGGCGCCGTGATCGCCATGACCAAGGCGCTGGCCCGGGAATACGCCGGCTGCGGGATCACGGTGAACACCATTCCCCCGTCGGGAATCGACACCCCGATGTCACGCGCGTCCCAGGCGGCGGGCAACCTCCCCGACAACGAGACGATGGCGCGGGCCATCCCGGTCGGCTATCTCGGCGACGGCGACGATATCGCCGCGGCCTGCGCCTACCTCTGCTCGGCGGATGCCCGGTTCATCACCGGGCAGGTGGTGGGCGTCAACGGTGGAGCGGTCATATGACGGCCGCCGATCCCCGCCTCGCCCCGCTACCCGCCGCGGACTGGACCGACGACGGACGAGACATGCTGCGCGGCCGGCTGAAACGCGCGGACCGGTACCTGTCCGGGGATCCCGGCACACCCCCGCTGCCGAATATCCTCGGGATATTCGGGCATCATCCGGAACTCGGCGGCGCCTGGCTGGCCTACAACGGCCTGCTCCTGGAACGTGCCACCCTCGACCCCCGGCTGCGCGAACTCGCGATCCTGCGGGTCGCCTGGCGCACCCGCTCGGCCTACGAATGGGATCAGCACTCCCGTATGGCCCGTGAGCTGGGCGTCACCGCCGGCACCATCGAAGACGTCGCCTGCGGCGAAACAGCTCACTGGCCCACCGCCGACCGGCTGGTCGTGACCGCCGCCGACGAACTGCTCGACCGGCATCGGGTCTGCGACACCACCTGGGCCGCGCTCACCGCACATCTGGACACCCGGCAGATGCTCGAACTGCTCTTCGTGATCGGTTCCTACCTGTGCCTGGCGCTGGTGTTCAACAGTGTCGACCTGCAACCGGACCCACCCACCGACTCCGCGGCGACATCCGACGAACCCGTACGGGAGGACTGACCATGGCGCGCTGGCCGAAACCACCGGAAGGCACCTGGACCGAGCACTATCCCGACCTCGGCACCGGCCCGGTGTCGTTCGAGGATTCGATTTCACCGCAGTTCTACGAACTGGAGCGGAAAGCGATCTTCGAACGGGCCTGGCTCAATATCGGCCGGGTGGAGCAGGTTCCGCGGACCGGTAGCTATTTCACCAAGGAAATCCATATCGCCAAGACCTCCGTGCTCGTAGTGCGCGACCGCGAGCAGCAGGTGCGGGCCTTCTACAACGTGTGCCGGCACCGCGGCAACAAACTCGTGTGGAACGAAGACCCCCGCGCGGAGACCTCCGGTACCTGCCGCCAGTTCACCTGCAAATACCACGGCTGGCGGTACGGCATAGACGGCGAGCTGACCTTCGTGCAGCAGGAGGGCGAATTCTTCGACCTCGACAAATCGGATTTCGGTCTCGCGCCGGTGCATTGCGAGGTGTGGGCCGGCTTCATCTTCGTGAATCTGGCGCCGGAGCCACCGCAGACCCTGCGGGAATTCCTGGGCCCCATGGTCACCGCGCTCGAGGATTACCCGTTCGACCGGATGACCGAATGGTACGAGTTCCGGGCCGAGAACCAGAGCAACTGGAAACTGTTCGCCGACGCGTTCCAGGAGTACTACCACGTCCCCGGCCTGCATTCCCAGCAGGTGCCGGGTCCGGTGCGCAATCCGGAGCCGAATTTCGAATGCGCGCATTTCCAGGTGGACGGCCCGCACCGGGTGGTCAGTACCGGCGGCGCCCGTCGCTGGACCCTGCCGCCGGAGTTCATGTACCCCATCGAGCGGGTCACCCGCAGCGGACTGGTCGGCCCGTGGGAATCCCCGGATATCGGTGAACTGCCGCCGGGGATCAATCCGGGACGGGTGGAGCCGTGGGGTATCGACAATTTCCAGATCTTCCCCAATCTGGAGATCCTGTTCTACCGCGGCTGGTATCTCATCTACCGGTACTGGCCCACCTCGTACAACAGTCATCTCTTCGAAGGGGTCCTGTGCTATCAGCCCGCCCGGACGGTACGGGAGCGGGTGGAGCACGAGGTGTCCTCGGTGGTATTCAAGGAATTCGCCCTGCAGGACGCCGGGATGCTCACCGGCACACAGACCGCGCTCGAATCCGCCTACCGCACGGCGCGGATCACCGATTATCCGGTCAACGACCAGGAAATCCTGGTCCGGCATTTCCACAAGGTCGTCGCGGACTGGGTCGGCGAATATCGCGACGCGCGGGTGAGGGTGTGAATCCGATGGCCGGAAATATGTTGCCACCCGCATTCGCCGAATTCGAGCGGTTCGCCCCGATCTGGTGCCTGGCCACCGAAACCGAACGCTGGGACCGCCGGATGAACAGTTCGATGGACGAGCTGAACGAGTTCTACGCGGCCTTCTTCCCCCGGCTCGAGGAAGCCATCGCCTACTGCGACAAGTTCCCTCTCGACGACCTGCCCGACGAGGTACTGCATCTGCTGCAGCTCATCTATTCGCTGGCCCTGGTGGCGATGGCGGTCGAGATATTCCTGCAACCGCGCCCGGTGGACAGCGCCGACGCCGAATTGGAACGGATCGGCGAGCCATGGCCGTGACCCACCCGCACACCCACAGACCCTCCCCGGAGCGACCATGACCACCATCACCGTCGAGAAACTGAACCACGAGATCGGTGCCGAGATCACCGGACTCGACGCCGACCGGCTGGCCGCCGACGATACCGTCCCCGGCCTGATCCTCGACGCCCTGGAGACCAACGGCGTCCTGGTCTTCCGGGGCCTGCACCTCGAGCCGGAAGCCCAGGTGGCGTTCTGCCGCAAACTCGGCGAGATCGACACTACGCCCGGTCACCACCCACTGCCCGGGATCTACCGGGTGAGCCTCGATACCAGCAAGAACTCCTCGGCGAACTATCTGCGCGGAACCTTCGACTGGCATATCGACGGCTGCACCCCCAAGGACGACACCTACCCGCAGATGGCCACCGTCCTGTCGGCGAAAGCGGTCGCGACCAGCGGCGGGGAAACCGAATTCGCCAGTACCTACCGGGCCTACGACCGCCTCGGGACGGCCGAGCAGGAGCGGCTCCGAGGGCTACGCGTACTGCATTCGCTGGAAGCGTCGCAACGCCCGCTGAACCCCGACCCCTCACCGCGGCTACTGGAGCACTGGCGCAACTGGCCCACCCGGGAGCATCCGCTGGTCTGGACCCACCGCTCCGGCCGGCGGTCGCTGGTACTCGGTACCTCCACCGACCGGGTGATCGGCATGGACCGGGCCGCGGGCCGCGCACTGCTCGACGATCTGCTCGCGCGCTGCACCGCCCCCGAATACGTCTACCGGCACACCTGGTCGGTGGGCGACACGGTGATCTGGGACAACCGCGGCGTCATCCACCGCGCCGCGCCCTACCCGCAGGACTCGCCCCGCGAAATGCTGCGCACCACTGTTCTGGGCGACGAACCGATCCAGTAGCCGAACACACAGCCCTACCGATCCATCGCAAGGAGCACGCAATGCCGCGCTGGCCCAAACCCGCCGAAGGTAGCTGGACCGAACACTATCCCGAACTCGGTACCGCGCCGATGTCCTACGAGGATTCGATCTCGCCGGAGATCTACGAACTGGAACGCGAGGCCATTTTCAAGAAGGCGTGGCTCAATGTGGGCCGGGTGGAACAGCTGCCCCGGGTCGGCAGCTATTTCACCAAGGAGATCCACGCCGCGTGGACCTCGGTGATCGTGGTGCGGGACAAACAGAAAGAGGTCCGCGCGTTCTTCAACATCTGCCGGCACCGCGGAAACAAGCTGGTATGGAACGAACTACCGCGCGAGGAGGTTTCGGGGACCTGCCGCCAGTTCACCTGTAAATACCACGGCTGGCGGTACGGGCTCGACGGCGAACTGACCTTCGTGCAGCAGGAGGGCGAATTCTTCGACCTGGACAAGAAAGATTACGGTCTCGCGCCCGTGCACTGCGAGGTATGGGCGGGATTCATCTTCGTCAATCTCGCGCCGGAACCGGAACAGTCGCTGCGCGAATTCCTCGGCCCGATGATCACCGATCTCGACGGCTACCCGTTCGACCAGCTCACCGAACGGTATTCCTACCGTTCCGAAGTGGCGGCGAACTGGAAGCTCTATATGGATGCGTTCGCGGAGTTCTACCATGCCGCGGTCCTGCACGGGAATCAGTCGCCGGACAATTATTCCGCGGCCGCGCAGGCGGCCGGTTTCGAGGCACCCCACTATCAGTTGCAGGGGCCGCACCGGATGGTCAGCACCTCGGGCGTGGTGACCTGGGAACTCGACCCCTCCATGCGCAAGCCCATGGAGGACATCACCCGCGGTGGGCTGTTCGGACCCTGGGACGTCCCGGACCTCGGTGAACTGCCACCGGGGGTCAATCCGGCGAAATGCGATCCGTGGGGCCTGGATTCGTTCCAGCTGTTCCCGAATTTCGTGATCCTGATCTGGTCGAGCGGCTGGTATCTCACCTACCACTATTGGCCGACCTCGTACAACACCCATATCTTCGAGGGGAATCTGTATTTCGCACCGGCCCGCACACCGCGCGATCGGGTCGCGCACGAGATGACGGCCGTGACGTTCAAGGAATACGGCCTGCAGGACGCCAGCACCCTCGAGGCGACGCAGATGACCCTGGAATCCCGCGCGGTGACCCGTTTCCCGCTGTGCGATCAGGAGATCCTGCTCCGCCACCTGCACAAGACCGCGGCCGAATGGGTCGACGACCATCGCAACCAGCAGACAGGAGCGGCCCAGCGATGAGCGCACTGCCGGCCGAATTCGCCGATCTCGAACCGTTTTCCGACTGGTGCCTGGCCACCGAGGGCGAACGCTACGCCAAACGCCTGGCCTCCTCGATGGAAGAGATGCAGCGCTTCTACGATGCGATCACCCCGCGTGCCGAGGCCGCGCTGACCTACCTCGACCGAGTCGGCCTCGACGATATGCCCGACGACGCGGTTAATCTGCTGCGCCTGCTGTACTCGATGATCATGGTGTCCTTCCCGGTGGAGGTGTGGAACCAGCCGTGGATACCCGATGCCAGCCAGGCGTCGATGGACTGTGTGATCGAGCCGGCGCCGTGAGCGCCGCGGCGACCGTGCTGCGGGCGGCACGCTGGGTCGATATCGACGCCGGTGTCGTCCGCTCCCCCGCGGCGATCGTGGTGCGGGACGGGTTGATCGACGCGATCGACCCACCCGCGGTACCGGAGGGCGCCACCGAACTCGATCTCGGTGATGTGACCCTGTTGCCGGGTCTGATGGATATGGAGATCAACCTGCTCATCGGTGGGCCCGACAACCCCAGCGGGCTGCCGAACCCCATGCACGGGGTCCAGGACGATCCCGTCTACCGGACACTGCGTGGCACCGTCAACGCACGCACCACCTTGATGGCGGGCTTCACCACAGTGCGCAATCTCGGCCTGATGGTGAAAACCGGCGGCTACCTACTGGACGTGGATCTCGGCCGCGCCATCGAACAGGGCTGGTTCCCGGGGCCGCGCATCGTATCCGCCGGGCATGCGATCACCCCGACGGGCGGGCATCTCGACCCCACCATGTTCCAGAAACTCGCCCCGCACATCATGCCGATGTCGGTGCAGGAGGGGATGGCCGACGGGGTGTCCGCCGTCCGCGCCGCCACCCGGTACCAGATCAAATACGGCGCCGGGGTCATCAAGATCTCCGCGTCGGGCGGGGTGATGTCGCACAGTACCGCGCCCGGAACTCAGCAGTACTCCGACGAAGAACTCGCCGCCATCGTCGACGAAGCTCATCGCGCGGGGATCAAGGTCGCCGCGCACGCCCACGGCGATGCCGGTATCCGCGCCTGTATCCGGGCGGGGGTGGACTGTATCGAACACGGGTCGCTGGCCTCCGACGACACCGTGCAGATGATGGTGGACCACGGCACCTTCCTGGTCCCCACCAGCTACTTGTCCGAGGGCCTCGACACCTCCAAGGCCCCGCCGGCGCTGCAACGCAAGGCCGCCCAGGTCTTCCCGAAGGCCCGCCGGATGCTGGGCAAGGCCATCGAAGCCGGGGTGCGGATCGCCTGTGGCACCGACGCGCCCGCGGTCCCGCACGGGCAGAACGCCAAAGAACTGTGGGCGCTGGTCGATCGCGGGATGACCCCCGTACAGGCGATTCGCGCGGCCACCGTCACCAGCGCCGAACTGATCGACGCCGACGACCGCGGCCGGCTCGCGCCGGGTCTGCTCGCCGATATCATCGCCGTCCCCGGCGATCCCACCCGCGATATTTCCGCCCTGGAACACGTGTGCTTCGTCATGAAAGAGGGCGTCGTCCACAAGAACGAACCGGCCACCCCGAACTGAACCTGTTTGCTCGAAGGAGAAATACGGTGCCCAAAGGAATCCTCTACGTCGAATCCCGGCCCAGCTCACCGGAAGAGATCGACGAATACCACCGCTGGTACGCCGGAACCCATATCGGCGAAATGCTCGAGATCGAGGGAATAGTCTCGGCTCGCCGGCTGGAACCGGTGGCCGGTGACGGAAGCTTCATCGCGCTCTACGAGATCGAAGCCGACGATCTGGAGGCCGTGCGGGCGCGGATGGGTGAGCGGGCGCGATCCGGGGAGATGTCGAAACCGATCGGGGTGCAATCGGATCCACCGCCCACCGTCCGCCTGCTCCGCGAACTCAGTGTGCACACAGCCTGACAGGAAACTCCATGCGCCGGTACGACAATCTCTTCATCGGTGGTGACTGGGTGCCACCCGGATCCGACCTCGCCTTCGAGGTGATCTCCCCGCATACCGAGGAACCCATCGCGCGGATCGCCGCACCCGCACCCGCCGATATCGATCGCGCGATCGCGGCCGCGCGCCGGGCCTTCGACACCGGTCCGTGGCCGCGGCTCGATCCCGCAGAGCGCGTGCGGATCGTGCGCGACCTCGCCGGCCGCTACGAAGAACGAGTCGAGGAGATCGCCGGGCTCGTCACCGCGGAAATGGGTGCGCCGATCACGTTCTCCCGTTCGGCGCACGCGCGGCTGCCGGGGGTGATGATGCGGGCGCTGGCCGATCTCGCCGCGGATTTCCCGTGGCAGGAGTCGCGGCCCGGCTACTTCGGCAGCGATATCCGGGTCCGGCACGAACCGGTCGGGGTCGTCGGGGCCGTCGCCCCGTGGAATATGCCGATGCTGATGGTCGTCGCCAAACTGGTCCCCGCGTTGCTGGCGGGGTGCACGGTCGTACTCAAACCGTCACCGGAGACACCGCTGGACGCCTATCTCATGGCCGAGCTCGTGCGGGAGAGCGAGATTCCGCCCGGTGTCGTCTCCATCCTGCCCGGCGATCGCGATACCGGCCGATACCTCGTCGGGCATCCCGATGTCGACAAAGTGTCTTTCACCGGCTCCACCGCGGCCGGTCGCGATGTCGCCGCGACCTGCGGAGCCGCCCTGAAACGGGTGAGCCTCGAACTGGGCGGCAAATCGGCGGCGGTGGTACTCGACGACGCCGACCCCGAACAGGTCGCCGCCGGCATCCAGGTGGCCGCGCTGATGAACGGCGGCCAGGCCTGTGTCGCCCAGACCCGGATCCTGGTGCCGCGGCACCGGCACGACGAATACGTCGACGCGATCGCCGCCATGACCGACCGGCTCACGGTGGGCGACCCCGCCGACGAATCGACCCGGATCGGCCCCGTCGTCACCGCCCGCCAGCGGCAGCGTATCCGCGACTACATCCACCTGGGCATCGGCGACGGCGCCCGCCTGATCAGCGGCGGTCCCCAGCCGCCACCCGGCCTCGAACGCGGCTGGTATGTCCGCCCGACCCTGTTCACCGACGTCGACCCCACCATGCGGATCGCCCGGGAGGAGATCTTCGGCCCGGTACTCACCGTGCTCACCTACCGCGACCTCGACCACGCCGTACAACTCGCCGACGACACCGAATACGGCTTGTCGGGGTCGGTGTGGACACCGGATATCGACCGCGGCCTGGCGGTGGCGCACCGGATCCGCAGCGGTACCTTCGGGATCAACCAGGCCTACAGTATGGATCCGCACGCACCGTTCGGTGGCGTCAAGGCCAGCGGTATCGGGCGGGAATTCGGGCGGGAGGGGTTGGCAGGGTTCCTCGACACGAAATCGATATCGGTCGCGTAGCACCGATATCGGCGAACATTGTCTTGTCCTCGGTGCTCGGTTACCTGCCGCGTGTTCTCGGCGCGCTCAGTTCACGAAGCGACGCCAGGAACAATTCGTCCATTCGCGGACTCAGCTCCGACAGCGCCGCGGCGTTCGCGTGGCCGGCCGAGCCGAATACCCTGTCGAGAGCGTCGGTTTCGGTGCTCGCGCCGAGGGACAGACACAGGCAGGCGATCCCGTCGTCGCGGAGTTCCCCGAGGGCCTTGCGCACATCGGCCTCCGCGTAGCGGCTCTCGTAGCCGTGATCGTAGGGCACGCCGTCGGAGAGGACGACCAGCAGCCGGTACGGCGTGCCGGCCTGGGAGTCGAGAATCCTTCCCGCACCGCGGATCCCGGCTCCCAGGCGGGTGTAGCCGGAGGGCTGCAACTGCTGGAGTCGCGCCCGCTCGGCGGCACCGAAGCGTTGCCCGAAAGTTTTGATCGCCGGTAGGTGCACCGCGCCGCGGCCTTCGGACCGGAAAGCGTAGACCGCCACGCGGTCGCCGAGTTCCTCCAGCGTGGCGGCCAGGGTGGCGGCTGCCCGGCGATGGTGTTCGTGTACGGCCAGACCGTCCGGATCGGCATCGGAAGTGGATCCCGAGGCGTCGACCAGTACGAGTACCCCGAGGTTGCGGTCGAGTTTGCGGGTTTCCAGATACACGTTCTCCGCCGGTGTGTAACCGGAGCGCAGGTCCACGAGCAGATCGATCGCTGCCTCGAGATCGAGTTCGTCTCCCTCGGGACGTCCCCGCCGGACCTTGGGTCCGAGCCCGACCCGCGCCAAGCGCCGCGCCAGCACACCGTCGTGGGCGACCGCGGCGGCGGAGATATCGGCCTCCACCGTCAGCGGGAAGTCGAGGACCCGGCACCAGTCGGGGCGATAGCGGCGGGTATGGACATCCCATTCCGGATAGAGCGCCCCGCCGAACCCGAGGGCGGCGGCGGGTGCGTCATCGTCGACGAACTCGATCCGGGTGGGCAGCGGGCGCGCCTCCGCACTGCCCGGCCGCCCCCGGCGCAGCGAACGAGCCCGGAGCTGCGCCCCCGCGGACTCGTTCCCGGTTCCCCGCGAACTGCCGAGTATTCTGCGCAGCAGATTCCCGGCGACCTGCGAATCGAACACCGGATTGTCGAACAGCCGGAGGACGCGGCTGCCACCGGACTCGTCGGGTTCCTCGTCCCCGTCCTCGTCCCGGTCCAGGCCGTCGAAGGCCGCGGCGAGGTCTTGATCGGTCGCCCTACCGGTTCGTCCGGGATCCGACCCCAGCAGCCGGGCGGGTGCGATGGTTCCGAACCATTCGGGTGGATCGACAACGCGCGCCCGGCTTTTCGCCACCGCGAGCGACTCGGCGGCACTGCGGGTACTCGGTTCGCCATACGGGCCGAGCGTTGCGGTGACCGGGACCCGGCCGGCGATCCCGGCGAGGACGCGGCGACCCTCGAGGGCCAGGTACCGACGCGCCACCGACGGCCGGGCGCGCAGCCCGCCGACCAGCCTCCGGTCGAGACTGCCCGCACCGAGCAAGGCACTCTGCACCACCACTTCTCCGCGCTGCGCGGCGAGCGGCCGACCGGCCGAGACGAACACCACTGTGCCGTTCGTGTAGGCGGGCTCGCCGGCCGGTGCCGTCGCCACCGCGACGGCCCGGCCGGCCAGATGGGTGGCCAGTAGCCGGAACTGTTCGGGGCCCGCCTGGTCTGCCGCGGTCATGACACCGGGAGAACGGCGTCCGCGAGTTCGCCCAGGGCGCGCACGATATCGGGATCGTCGGACAATGCCCGCACCACCGCGGCCCGGACCGCGGTGCGCAGGCTCAGCCCTTCGGCCACCAGGCTTGCGGCCGAGATCAGCATCCGCGTCGAGGCCGCTTCGCGCAGCGGAGCACCGTCCAGGCCACGGATGGCGTTACCCAGTCCTACCAGGGCACTCGCTGTTTCCCGATCGATTCCGGCCTCGCGGATCACGACCTCCGTCTCGACCTCGGCGGGTGGGAAGCCGAGTTCGATCGCGACGAACCGCTGCCGCGTGGATTCCTTGATGTTCTTCAGAACGCTCTGGTAGCCGGGGTTGTAGGAGATCACCAGCTGGAACCCCGGCGCCGCCGGCAGCGAGACACCGAGCCGGTCGATCGGCAGTTCCCGGCGGTGATCGGCGAGCGGATGGATCACCACCGTGGTGTCCTGACGCGCCTCCACGATCTCGTCCAAATAGCAGATACCGCCCGAACGGACCGCCCGGGTCAACGGTCCGTCGGCCCACACGGTTTCGCCGCCCTCGAGCCGGAACCGGCCCACCAGATCGGCCGAGGTCAGGTCCTCGTGACCGGCGACCGTGATCAGCTCGCGGCCGAATTCGTGCGCCATCGCCTCGACGAACCGCGTTTTCCCGCAACCGGTGGGGCCCTTCAACAGCACCGGGAGCCCGCGGCCGGCCGCGGCCCGGAACACCTCCACTTCGTCCCCGACCGCCCGATAGAACGGTGCCCGCGTATCGGGGTGGCTCGTGGCCGTAGCTGTGGCCGGCATATCAGTTCCCCCGCTCGAACGGCACGATCTCCGGGACCTCGGCTCCCTCCGGAAGAACGAGCTCACCGTCCTTGTTTATGTAGCCGGATTCGTGGGTCGGTATCGGCAGATCGGGATGCGGGCAGGGCTTGTCGGTGCCCTCACCGCAGATGCCGCCGATGAAGTACGACCGCTGCTGGATATCGGCGGGCCACGGGTCGGCGTGCTGGCCGAACCATTGCGCGGGGACGTTGTAGAAGACGAAGAAGATCGCGCTCACCGCCGCGAACACCGCCAGGAACCGGGCCAGCTGCTGCCGGACGATACCGCCCCGGACCTGGTCGAGCCCCCGTTCCACGATCGTGCGCCCGCGATCATCGGTGAAGAATCGCAGACAGGCCAGCCCCGCTTGGACCGCACCCCACATCAGGCCCTCGTAGATCGGCCACTGGTAGTAGTGACCGGCGTTGAACGACACCGACTGGATCGCGCCCGGATAGGTATAGAGCCCCAGCGGCAGCAGCATGCAGGCTTCCATCACGAAATCGAGGACGAACGTGAACGCGAACGTGATGCCGACCAAGCGAAGGTTGCTGATTCCCGGCCAGCGCGTTTTGACCTTGCGCATGAACCAGCAGACACCGATCGTGATCAGCAGTACGCCCCACGCATAACCCGGGATGTTCATCAGCAGTGGTTCGGCGACCTGGGCGCCCGGTTCCTCCGGCGAGTTCCAGCCCGGAACGTACGGGGCCCACGAACCCATATTGAACATCCAGGTGTTGTAGGTGCACCACGTGTTCAGATAGTTCAGGAACGGATCCTGGAAGAACATCAGGCCCATGGACACCAGCAGGATGCCGTCCAGGGTGATGCGGCGCTCACGGCGCCACGGCCGGATGAGCCACCAGTAGATGGCGAACGGGAAACCGATCAGGACGCCGGCCGTCCAGATGCTCAGAATCGTCTTCATGAGCATCGGCGGATCGCTCGGACCGGTGGGCACGCGTTCGAAGTAGGGCCCGGTGATCCATCTGATCCAGACGTACACCTGGAGGGCCAGGATCAGTCCGCCGATCACCGCCCAGATCAGGACCGCTTTGCTCGCGGGCTTGTTCCCGGCGCCCAGTGCGGCTGTTGCGCCGAGAGATTCGGTGACGGTGGGCGTGCTCTTCTTCGACAGTTCACTCATGAAACTGTCTCCTCTGCCTGTGTGTCGTGCAGCGCTCGCAACCCCGGTCCGGACAGGACCGATCGGCCGCGATGGACTCGAAACCACCGGCGCCGCAGAGGAAATCCCGCCCTCGGCAGGAGATCGTCCGGCATCCGGATAACGGTCAAGATACCAATGAGTATCTGCTCGGACAATGGGTTTCCCAGATTCATGTTAGGATCGCTACCGTGGTTGAGCGGTGGACGAAAGAGCGGCGGCTCGAACGCACGCGTTCCCTCCTACTGGACGCGGCCGAGGAGGTTTTCGCCGAAAAAGGTTTCGCCGCGGCCACCCTCGACGACATCGCCCACGCGGCCGGCTATACGAAGGGCGCCATCTACAAGCACTTCGCCGTGAAGGAAGAACTCTTCCTCGCCGTGAGCGACCGGTACTGGCGCCGCTACTTCGACAATTTCGCCGAAGTTCTCGCGGCCGTCACCGCGGTGGGTCCGCGCGAGCTCGACCGGGTGGCCCAGCGCTGGCGTCAGCTCAGCCGCGATCGGGGCGCCGAACACGCCGCCCTGGGCCACGAGTTCACCCTGTATCTGCTGCGCAACCCCGAGGCCCGGGAAAGGGTCGCCGGTAAACGTCTGGAGGTGGCCGAAGAGCTGGGGCGGTTCGTCGCCGAGAACCTCGAGCGAGTCGGCGGGAAACTGCTCATCCCACCGCTGACCTTCGCGCATATTCTCGTCGCCACCAGCGACTCGGTGATCCTGGGCAGCGAACTCGACGACCTCGACCTGTACCGGCCGATCCTCGAGATGTACCTGTCCGTGATCGAACTGCCCTGACAATACGGCGGTCCCGGCCCCGGCGCGCACCCGGCCGAAAGAAGGCGATATGCACAACCCCGTTCTCGTCACCGGCGCCTTCGGCCAGGTGGGCAAACGTGTCACCGAGATCCTGCTGTCCCGCGGCCGTACGGTCGTCGCCACCGATCTGCGCACCGACGCCGCCGCTGCCGTCGCGTGGGATCCGGCCGGCGCCGGGGAACTACACACGGTATTCGCCGATCTCCTCGATCGCGAGGCCATCGCCGAACTCGTCGGCGAGCACCGGCCCGCGGCCATCGTCCACCTGGCCGCGATGTTCTCCCCCGCGTCCTACCGCAACCCGCGGCTGGCCCGGCGGATCAATGTCGGCGGGACCGAGAACCTGGTGCGCGCGGCCCGCGCACTGCCCGAACCGCCCATGCTGCTGTTCGCTTCCAGCGCCGCGGTATACGGCTCCCGCAATCCCCACCGCTACCCCGAGCGCATCACCCCGGACACACCGGTCGCCCCCATCGACCAGTACGGCGAGGACAAGGTGCTGGCCGAAAACGTGATCGCCGGTAGCGGCCTGCCCTACGCCCTGCTGCGGCTGGGCGGCGTACTGTCGCCGGACACCACCGCCGGGATCAACCGCGACCATCTCGTCCTCATCCGCGCGACCCCCGGCGACAACCGGCTGCACGCCGTCGACGCCCGTGATGTCGCGACGGCGTTCGCCAACGGCGTCGACCGGCGCGACACCATCGCCGGCAAAGTACTGCTGATCGGCGGTGACGACTCCTACCTGCACACCCACCGCGACGTCGAGGACGCCATGTTCGACGCCGTCGGCCTGGGCCGGCTCGGCCCCGGCGCGAGCCTGCCCGGCGATCCGGCGGACGACGGCGGCTGGGCGTTCACCGGCTGGTTCGACACCACCGAATCGCAAGCCCTCCTCGACTTCCAGCAGCACAGCTGGCCCGATACCGTCGCCTGGGTCGCCGCGGCCCAGCCCCGCTTCCGCCGCGCCGCCCTGCGACTGGCCGGACCACTGCTGCGTCCCGTGCTGCGCACCGCCCTCGCCGTGCAACGGCGTGTCGAACGGCGCGGCCCGTACGCCGACCCCTGGACCCTCATCGCCGCACGGTACGGCCCGTCCGTCCTGGCCGGCGGCGTCCCTGCCGACAGCGCCTGACTCCGGCTACGGAGTGGGAATTGCCCCGTCGCCGGTGTCCGGCTCCGAACCGTCGTCGACCGGGAGCGTATGCAGTACCCACTGCGCTTTTCCGCTGTTCTTGGCGTGGTACAGCCCGGTATCGGCGGCGTCCAGCAGGGCCTCCGCCTGACCGCCCGCGACCGTGGTCACCACCGCGCCGATACTCGCGGATACCTGGAGCCGGTGTTCTCCGACGACGACCGGGTCCGCCAAGGCGCCGAGCAGCCGATCGGCGATCTCGATCATCCGGTCGTCGTCGACCGGCGGCGGAACGAGCGTCACGAATTCGTCGCCGCCGATCCGGGCGACCAGGACGCCGAACTCGGCCACACTGTCGTGCAACCGGCCGGCGACGGCGGTGAGGACCTTGTCGCCGGTGCTGTGGCCGAAACGGTCGTTGATGTGCTTGAACCGGTCCAGGTCCACGAAGCACAACCCGATCCGGGCCTGCGGCTCCGCGTCGCGGATCAGCGAATCCAGCCGCTCCAGCAGCTGGCGCCGGTTCGGGATGCCGGTCAACGGGTCGTGCCGCGCCTGGCGGTGCAGCTCCTCCCGCATCCGGTGCTGTTCGGTGACATCCTCACCGACCGCCAGCAGATAGTTCGGATGGCTGGGGCCCCCCTCGACGTAGGTGATCGTGAAGGCGGCCCACCCGTAGCTGCCGTCGGCACGGCCGATCTGCTGTTCCAGTTTGACCGCGCCCTGTTTGTGCGGTACCAGCCGTTCGTAGACCAGCTTGCGGATCCGCTCCCGATCCTCCGGGTGGGCGAAATCGTAGACCGAAATACCGCGGAGTTCGTCGGGGGTAACACCGATCATCTCCGCGAGAACCTGATTGACATCGAGGAGGACACCGTTGGTGTCGCCGATCGCGATGGCCACCGCCGCATTGTCGAAAACCACCCGGAAACGCTCGTCCGAACGTTGTTCGTCCTCGGGCGAGCCGGGTGGGACGGACCGCATCAGCTGCTGCGCCCCGAATCCCTCCCCGAGTTTCGCCAGCAGGACCGCCATTCTCCGCAGCCTGTCGGGATCGGCGCCGGGCCCCGGCAGCGACCATAGAACGGAGGCGGAGGTGGCGACCACGTCGGTGGTGTTCAGGCCCGAGGTCGCCAGGGCCGCACCGACCCGGGCGCCGGCGTAGGCATCGAAAGGGGTCGCGGTGAGCGCCTGCTCGAGGTCGTGCACCAGCCAGTACAGCAACCGCTCGAGATCCTCCTCGGAGGGAGCGGAGCCGCCGGTCGCGCGTAATGCCCGGGACCACGATCGAACCAGTTCACCGTGCTCCGCCTCGTTCATCACGCCCCTTCGTCGACCGGTCCGTCACCACCCCGCTCGAAGCACCGAAAGCTCACCTGCCCTGCGGCACCATCGCTACCCGGATGATCACCATCATTGCTCATCGGCGAGCGCTGCGGCCGGATGGGGGTGGTTCTCGGTGAAGATACTGTTCCCCTTGTACCGGGTCGTCTCCAGTTGCCACACCCAACTGGCCTGAACACACGCGGTGAGGTCGGCGAGATGCTCGGACAGTTGCGCGCCGAGTCCGGTATCGGCGAGAGCGGGTTCGCGGCTCCGGTCGACGAGCGCGTCGTGCCGGCGGCGGAACTCGGCGATCCGGTCCCGCACCACGGCGCCGGCGTCGCGTACCGCGTCGGCCAGGGTCGCGCCCGGGGTGTTCAGCAGGCAGACCGGGATCAGATTGAAGTCCGACCGGTCCGCGATGCACTCCTTCTCGAAGGAGAACATATCGTTCATCAATGCCCCGATCTCGGCCGTGAGCAGACGTAATCGGCGTAGGTCCGCGGTCAGGCCCACCGCCGACAGCTGCTCCTCACGCAGGTAGCTGTCGCGGCCGAACTCGCACAGGGCGATGGCCGGATACATTCCCGAGACCTGTGCGCGCAGATCGATGTACTCGCCGGCGGTCAGCAGATCACCGCGTGCCCGGGCGTTCTGGTCCCGGATCGCGGTGCGCAGATGTTCCACGGTCGAATCGAGGAACCCCGCCAGCCACCGCGGGTCCGCCAGCTCATCGGTTCGCGACAGGAATTCGACCGTCGCCGCCTCGACCGGGGTGGTATCCGCCGAAGCGGTCCGGGTCTCCAGGAGGCGGCACAAGCGCTCGAGTTCGTCTCGCGCCCGGCGTTGTCCGGCCTCCGTGAGGTGGCCGTACTTCTCGCGGCCCACGGTGTCGTTGAGCCAGAACAGGATCGCGTTGAACAACCCGATGACGGTCAATCGCTGCCCGCTGATCGGGTTCGGGTGCAGATACGGCGTCATGCTGTTGTAGTGCGCCCCGGCGGGCTCCAGCCAGATCCCTTGCGCCCGGCAGTACCGTTCCACCTCGTCGCAGGCCTGTGCACCGAACTCGCTGGGCCGGAACTGCGCGCAGTAGTCCGCGATATCGCAGTCGGGCGTGCTGAACAATTCCCGCAACGACCACGGTTCGCCGGATCGCACCCAAGTTTCGTATTGCTTACGCATATCTGTGATCTCACGCTCGAGCGCCGATGTATACCGAGTAGCCACGAGGACTCTCCTCCCGCATATCCAAACCCTTTCAGTTTGGGTCACCGGCAATGCTGTGTCACGCAGTCGGCCCGGCCGGCAGCCTCCACCCTGCGCAGCGCGGTGCTCGGCGGAAGCACTGCGCTCGGCCGCCCGCTACGGGGATGCGGTGCGATCGGCCGCGCCATTGACAGTCCAATCGGACTGTGAAACTGTGGGCACCGTCGCCGCCGAGATTGGAACGCCGAGATGACCTTCGCCGGAAACACGGTCGCCTACGAAGTACGCGACCATCGCGCCTACCTCACCTTGAACCGCCCGGAGCGGCTGAACGCGATCACTGCCGAGATGGCCCAGGAGATCGGCGCGGCCGTGGCCGCCGCGAATGCCGACGACGCGGTCCGCGTCATCGTGCTCCAAGGGGCGGGCCGCGCCTTCTGCGCGGGCTACGATCTCAAGCTCTACGCCGAAGGCGGGGTCGACCATCAGGGCCCGGTATGGGATCCGATCAAGGATTTCCGGATGATGAAGGCCGGCACCGATCATTTCTTCTCGCTCTGGCGCTCGGCCAAGCCGACCGTAGCGAAAGTGCACGGTTACGCCGTGGCCGGTGGTAGTGATATCGCGCTGTCCTGCGATCTGGTCGTGATGGCCGAGGACGCGCGGATCGGTTATATGCCGGCGCGGGTGTGGGGCTGCCCCACGACCGCGATGTGGGTCTACCGTCTCGGCGCCGAACGCGCCAAGCGGATGTTGCTCACCGGCGACACCATCGACGGAGTCCGGGCCCGGGAGTGGGGCCTGGTCATCGACGCGGTACCGGCGGCCGAGCTCGATACCGCGGTCGAAGAACTCGTCGACCGGATGGCCGGCGTGCCCACCAACCAGCTGGTCATGCAGAAGATGATGATCAACCAGGCCTACGACAACATGGGCCTGCAGTCCACGCAGAACCTCGCCATCCTCTTCGACGGCATCACCCGGCACTCCCCCGAAGGCCGCTGGTTCGTCGATTTCGCGCAGCAACACGGTTTCGACGCCGCGGTCCAGTGGCGCGATACCGGCCGGTTCATCCCCGACGGGGGCGGCGATATCCCGGCCGACGACGAGATCGAGCAGATGAAACGCGAACTCGAACAGCAGGCGGCCGGCCGCGGATGAATACGCTCACCGAATCCATATGGCCGGTCGACACCAGCGCGCCCGTTCTCGAACTCACCGTCGGTGAACTGCTGCGGCAGGCGGCCGCCGCGGCACCAGGCCGGGTCGCGCTCGTCTCCGTGGCACCGGATCGCGGTGCCCGCATCTGGACCTACGCCGAGTTGTGCGACGATGCCGAGCGCGCGGCGGCCTGGCTGCTCGCCCGGTTCCGGCCGGGCGAACATATCGCGGTCTGGGCGCCGAACGTCCCCGAATGGCTTGTACTCCAATACGGTGCCGCGCTCGCCGGGCTGGTACTCGTCACGGCCAATCCCGCCCTGCGCGGACCCGAACTCGAGTACACGCTCGACCGTTCGCAGGCCGCCGGCGTGTTCTACACCGACAGCTTCCGCGGTACCGATATGTCCGCGCAGATCGGCAGCGTGCTGCCCGCGGTACCCCGGGTCCGGGAGGCCGTTGCCTTCGAGGGGTGGCTGCACGAGGTCCGCGGTACCGCCCAGCGCGCGCAGCTACCGGTTGTCGATCCGCGGTCGGCCACCCAGATCCAGTTCACCTCCGGCACCACCGGTCGCGCGAAACCGGCGGTCCTCGCCCACCGATCGATGGTGACCAACGCGGCCTTCGTCCGCGACCGCTGCGGCGCACCCGCGGGCGCGACGTTCGCCACCGCGCTGCCGCTCTTCCATACCGCCGGGTGTGGCCTGGCCGCGCTGGGGTCGGTGTATCAGCGGGCCACGCTCGTCCTCGGCGAGATCTTCGACCCCACGACGATGCTGGCCGCCCTCCAGGAATACCGCGCGGAGATCTTCGGTGGTGTGCCCGCCATGCTGCACGCCCTGCTCGCGCACCCGCGACTGGCCGATGTCGATCTCGGCGCGCTGCGGGTGGTGATGTCGGGCGGCGATGCCGTCCCGCCGGCCCTCGTCGACGGCTGGGCGAAGGCCTGCGGCGCCGCGACCAGCGCGGTCTACGGCCAGACCGAACTGGGCCCGGTCGTCTGCCAGACCAGCCCCGCCGACAGCCGCGAGGACAACCTGTTCACGGCCGGCCGGCCGCTTCCCGGCGTCGAGGTATCCATCCGTGATCCCGCGACCGGTGCGGTGCAGCCGCTCGGGGTGGAGGGCGAGATCTGCGCCCGCGGATACCAGCAGATGATCGAATACCTCGGTATGCCCGGCGAGACGGCACGCACGATCGATTCCGACGGCCGGCTGCACACGGGCGATCTCGGCACGATGGACGCCCGCGGATACGTCCGCGTCACCGGCCGGCTCAAGGACATGATCATCCGCGGCGGCGAGAACATCTATCCCCGCGAGATCGAGGAAGCCCTGGCCGCGCACCCCGCGCTGATAGCTGCGGTCGTCCTGGGCCTGCCCGACGAGACCTGGGGTGAGACCGTGGCCGCCGTGGTCCGCCCGGACCCGGCGCATCCGGCCCCGGCGCCCGCGGAGCTACAGGATTACCTGCGGGAACGTCTGGCCCCGCACAAAACGCCCAAATCCTGGTATATCGCCGAGAGTTTCCCCGTGAACGCGATGGGCAAGCTCCAGAAATTCCGGCTGCGCGACCGGATCGCCTCCGGCGAGCTCGAGCCGCTGTGAGCCGGAACCCGGTACGCGCCACCGGCTCGGCGAGCACGGAGCGGCAGGACTCCGCGCCGCGTACCGGCGGCCGCACCCGCCGCGAACAGCACGCGAAAACCCATGAGGCGCTGCTCGACGCCACGATCCGGTGCCTGGTGAACAACGGCTACGCCGGAACGACCACCCAGCGGATCCAAGACGAAGCGGGCGTTTCGCGGGGCGCGCTGCTCCATCATTTCACGTCGAAATCGGAGTTGCTGGTCGCCGCGATCCACCATATCGCCGACCGGCGCCTCGACGACTTCGGCGACCGCGTCGCCGGGCTCGGTGATGGCCCCGAAGCGCTGCCGCGGATGGTGGACGCGATCCGGTCGGCGATGACCGGCCCGCCCTTTCAGGCGGCTATGGAACTGTGGGCGGCCTCCCGCACCGACCCACAGTTGCGCGCGGCACTCCGGCCGGCGGAGAAACGGCTGGGTTCCGCACTGCGGGCCCATTTCGAGCAGCATGCCGGCATCGCCGACCCCGACGCGGCCCGCACAGCGTTCGAATCGCTCATGGCGCTCGTGCGCGGACTCGAGCTCACCCGGCTCCTGCGCACCGATCCGACCGTGGCCGACCGAGTGGTCGACGACTGGCTGACCCACGTCGCCCGGCTGCGCGACACCTGACCGCTACACCGGCGTCAGCGGGGGCGACGGCGGGAAGACCACGGGCAGCGCGGTCAGGGCCCGCTGGAAAGCGCCGGTCCGCCAGGTCAGCTCACCGGCCGGCACTCCGAGCCGGATATCCGGCAGGGCGTCGAGCAACTGATCGATGGCGTCCTGTGCGATCAGGTACGCCAGCGAACTGGCCGGGCACACATGCGGCCCGCCACCGAACGCCAGATGCGCACGGTTGCCCGCATGCTGATCCGTCCCGATCACCGGATCGGTGTTGCAGGCGGCCATGCTGATGATCACCGGCTGATGGGCGGGCAGCCAGACATCGTCGATGAGGATCGGCTGTTTGGGGAAGGTGAAACAGAAATTGGCCACCGGCGGGTCGTTGAACAACACCTCGTCCAGCGCGTCCCGGGTGGACAGGCTGCCGCCGACGGCGCTGTCGCCGAACTGCTCGTCGGTCAGGATCAACCGCAGCGCGTTGATGATCAGGTTCTGCAGCGGCTCGATACCGGCCCCGTACAAGGTGCCCACCTGGTTCATGATTTCGGGCTCGGTCAGCGCACTGGGATGCCGCATCATCCGGGTCGTCACATCGTCACCGGGCTCGGCGCGTTTGAGTTCGACCAATTCCAGTAGCGCTTTCATGAGCGCCGCGGCACCACTCTCGGCCCCGACGCCCTCGAACATGGCGGCCAACCCGGCCGCCGCCCGCTGCGCGATCTCGGTGGGACAACCCAGCATCGCGTTCAGGACGGCGAAGGTGAGCGGAAAGGCGTACTGCCGGATCAGATCCGCGGATCCGTCGCCACAGAAGGAGTTGATCAGCGGGACGGCGACTTTCTCCACGGTCTCGTGCAGGCCGAACGGGTCGACCTCGGCCAGCCCCGCGACGATGGCCTGCCGATACCGCGTATGCACCGTCCCGTCGTTGCGTCGCGCGTTCGGCCGCCACTGCATGAGCGGGAGCACCGGGCAGTCCGCGGGAATATCGCGCTGCCAGGTGCGCGGATCGGCGGGAAAATGGTCCGGATCGTTGAAGATACGCAGCGCCGTGTAGTAGCTGATCACCAGTGTCGCGGGCACGCCCGGCGCCACCTCCACCGGAACCAGGGACCCGTACTGTTCGCGCATCGCGCGATAGATGCGGTGCGGGTCGACCGCGAATTCGGGGACGTACAGGGGGATCCGCGGGCCGTCGAGATCGGCCGGCGAACTGTGCGCGGCCCGGTTGGAGCGATGGTCGGAAATCGTCACCGAAGCGATCTTAGGCACATTGCCGGTGGCCGTCTCCCGACCGGCGATACCCGCTCAGTGGGATGACCGGACCCTGCCGCGCCCGCGCCGGACGATCCTCGACGATGGATATCCCGGCCGGTGCCGACGGTGCGGGCCATCGAAGACAGGAGGGCATTCCCGTGTCACAGCTTCAGCGCTACGACGGTCGCCGCGTACTGGTCACCGGCGGCGGCTCCGGTATCGGTCAGGCCTGTGTGCTGCGCATTCTCGCCGAAGGCGGCCAGGTGGTGGCCGGCGATATCAGCGCGGCCGGGCTGCGGGACACCGTGGACCGGGCACAGGACTCCGGGGAGCGCCTGAGCACGGTCGTGATGGATATCGGGAACGAGGAGTCGGTCCGCGCCGGAGTCACCGACGCGGTGCGGCGCCTCGGTGGGCTGGACACCCTGGTGAACGCGGCGGGCGTGCTGCGGTCGGGGCATTTCGAACAGACCACGCTCGCCGATTTCGAGCAGGTGCTGCGGATCAATCTCGTCGGCACATTCCTGGTGACCCGGGAGTCGATCGCGGCATTGCGCGAAGGGAAAAGTCCCGCGGTGGTCAATTTCAGTTCCACGTCGGCGATGTTCGCCCACCCCTACATGGCCGCCTACGCCGCCTCGAAGGGTGGTATCCAGGCGATGACACACGCCTTGGCGATGGAGTTCGGCAAAGCGGGCATCAGGTTCAATTCGGTGCAGCCGGGGTCGATTTCCTCCGGGATGACCGACGGCACCGGCGAGGCCAAGCAGAGCATCGGGCCGGGTCTGCCCGCGGACGCCGATTTCGGGCTGTTCACCAAGATCACCCCGTCCCTGCCACTGCCCGGCGGCGCGATCTTCGCCGGCCCCGATTCGGTGGCCGCGGTGGTGGCGATGCTGGGTTCCCCCGACGCATACTTCATCACCGGCACCGAGGTCCGCATCGACGGCGGCTCACATATGTGAACCACGGCCGCCACGGTGCCGGCGACGACCGGTAAGGACCGTCCGCGGCGGCGCGTCGAACAGCGTCGCCCGACGGCCGGACGTCCCCGTGTTCACCTATTTCCGCCCGGCGACCAGGTCGCGGGCTTCGGCGCTGCCGTTCAACGGGCGGGTGATCCGGCGGGTGACACTCCAGCCGTCGGCGGTGCGGCGCAACTCGATTCGATGGACCCCGGCCCGCCAGATGTAGAACCTGCCGTCCTCGTGCCGCACCAGAATCGATTCGCAGATCGCCTCGGCTTCGTCGCCTTCGATACGTTCGATATGGGGTGGGCCGAAGAAATGGGCACTGCCGCCCCCGATGATGTTCTGGTGCGCGTCGGACAGGACCATCGACCGAACCTCGGCGCGCCCCACCATCCGCCAGCCCTCTACGTCGTATTCACCGTCCTCGGTCCACAGCTCCGCCACGGCGTCGGCCGCACCGGCATCGACGAGCGGTCCGTAGGCGGTGAGCTTCCGGATAACGGCGAGTTCGTCCTCGAGGCGCTGTACCCGCCTCACCAGTCCGGCAAGCGATTCGTCCGCGCTCATACCCGGCCGCCTTCCGGAGCACCGATCGGCAGCCGGGCACCGGGTGCGCCCGCACCCTGTGCGCACCTGCCCTTGTCCGCATCCGTCCCGTATCGCACACCATCGACCATGTTTCGACCTCTCGTTCTCGCGGACCAGCGCAATCCGGCGCCGTCGATCGCCGCCGGGGCGGCCGCACCGACCCGGCATCGGCGGTACCGTGGCATGAAATCAGGTGCGGGGACTCACCGGGTTCGGAGTTCCGCTGGCCGAGAGCCTCGGCTTCACGACACCTCCGCCGGGATCGCCCGCTCGACCGCCATGCGTACCAGTTCACCGGCCTGTTCCTCGGTGAAGACACCGGGCAGGGTGAGGCGTTCGAGGATGAGCCAGTTCAGTGCCAGGAACAGCAGGATCACCGTGTTCTCGTCGCCCGGCATCCCGTTCTCCATATGGTTGCGGATATTGAAGTCCAGATCGGCGCGTACCCGCTCGGTGAGCAGGGCCTGCAGGTCGGGCCGGCGCGTGGCTTCCAGCCGGAGTTCGAGGAGCGCGAGATAGCCGGTGCGGAATCGGCTGACCCGTCCGACGACTTCGGACATGAGTTCGGTAACTGTCTCCCGCGACCGTGGGCCGCCCAGTTTCGCCATGACCGTTTCGTCGGGGATCAGCCGCTCGTAGTACCGGTGACCCACCTGGACCAACAGGTCGTCGCGGTTGGCGAAGTAGTTGGAGGCAGTGCCCGGCGGCACCTCCGCTTCTTTGTCCACTGCCCGGAAGGTCAGCCCGCGGGCCCCGTCCCGGGCGAGGACCTCGATCGATGCGTCCAGCAACGCCTGGCGCCGCTGGGGATTAGTGCGGACCATTGACACCACTCCATTCGTAGTACTACAGTTCAAATCACTCCGATCAGAGTACTACAAAAGATCCGGTCAAGTCCGGATGGCCCGGACACCGGGTCCGCTCCCGCCGCATCGAAAGGGGCTACGTATGCGAAAGCCGCCCAGCACCTATCCGATTCCGAACAACCGCCGGCGCTTCCCCGAGCGCCCCACGCCTCCGCGCGTGGCCGCCACCACCAGAAAAGGACAGCCCCGCCACACCAGGCGCGGCGCCCGGTAGCAGCCCATCGGATCGATTTCCGCCGTCGCGGCCGGAACGGGCACGGTCCGTGACCGGCATCGATTCTGCACCGCTCGGCGGCGCGGACCGAGCGCTCGGGCAGGGCCCGCATGAGCCCTGCCCGAGCCCGGAAGCCGAAGCGCCACAGTTCGGATCACGGCGCGAGATACCGTTGTCGCAGGGCGGCTGCGTTGCTCTAATTCGGCCATGCAGCAACGCCGTTCCCCCGCCCTGCGGCGATTCCGAAACCGATCGTCCGCAGCACTCGCCGCCGTCATCACCGTCTGTACGGTACTGACGGGCTGCGCGAGCGGTGACGACCTCGGCACCGCCGCGGACACTCCCCTGCCGACCGAGATTCCGCCCGGAACCACGCTCGTGATCGCCGACCAGCAGGAGCGGTTCCAGACGGCGCTACGCGCCTCGGGTGAACTCGGCAAACTCCCGTTCGAGGTGGAATTCGCCAATTTCATCGGCGGACCGGAAATCCTCGAAGCATTCCGGGCCGGCGCCGCCGACGTGGCGCCGGTCGGCGATGTCCCGCCGATCCACGCGCTGGCCGCGCGCCAGGATGTGCCGATCATCGCCGCATACCAAACCGACCCGCTCGGCATCAAACTCGCCGTGGCGCCAGGCATCACCGCGACCGGTCTCGCGGACCTGCGGGGTAAGAAGATCGCCTACGCGGAGGGCACCGCGCAGCAGGCCGCCGTGCTCCGCGCACTGAGCCGGGCCGGTTTGACCACCGCAGATGTCGAGCTCGTCCGGCTGCAACTGGCCGAGTTCAACGACGCCGTCCGCACCGGACAGGTCGATATCGCTCCGCTGAACGAACCGAGGCTCACCCGGTTCCTGCGCACACCGGGCGCGAGCGTCATCCCGGATTCGCAGGCGCACGATATCTACTACGGACTCGGCTACCTCTACGCGCGGCGCGAGGCGACCAAGGACCCGGCCAAGGGGGCGGCACTGCGGGCACTGGTCGCGGCATTCGTGCGGGCCTTCCACTGGACCAACACCCACCGTGACGAGTGGGCCCGGATCTACTACGTCGAGAACCAGAAGCTCAGCGCCGACGACGCCGGCCGAATCGTCGATTCACTCGGTGAGTTCACCTTTCCGCGCCTGGACCAGAGGTTGATCGACCGGCAGCAGGAAACCATCGACATCATCGACGCCGCCGGCGAACTGCCGCGCAAGGTCGAGGCCGCCGACGGATTCGATCTGCGCTTCGACGAGGTGATCGCCCAGACCGTTCCGGCGGTGGGCGCGCGATTCGAACAGGAGAAACCGTAGTGGCCACCGTCGATATCGCCGCGGACGCGCGGCCCGAATCCGCGGCCGCCGCCAGGCCGCGCCCGGCCCGCCGGTCCGCGGGAATCCGGCTCGGACCCGGACGCCCGATTCCCTTCGGCTTCGCGCTCGGCCCCGCACTTCTGCTGATCGCGTGGGTCGCCGGATCGACGACCGGTGCGCTCGACCCCGAAACACTGCCCGCCCCATGGGATGTGGCCCGGACCGCGGGTGAACTCGCCGCCGACGGTACCCTCGGCGCCAACCTGCTCACCTCGCTGCAACGCGCAGCGACCGGGCTGGCGCTCGGGGTGGCGATCGGCCTGGTCCTCGCACTGATCTCGGGTCTCAGCCGCCTCGGGGAGGCGGTGGTCGACGGCCCGGTCCAGATCAAACGCTCCATTCCCACGCTCGCGCTGATTCCGCTGTTCATCGTCTGGTTCGGTATCGGCGAGGAGATGAAACTGATCGTCATCACCGCCAGCGTGTTCGTGCCCGTATATATCAACACTCACGCGCACCTGCGCGGAGTCGACGCACGCTACGTGGAACTCGCGCAGACCGTGGGGCTTTCCCGATGGGGCTTCGTCCGCCGGGTCGCATTACCCGGCTCCCTGCCGGGCTTCTTCACCGGTCTCCGACTGGCGGTCACCATCTCCTGGCTGGCGCTGGTGGTGGTGGAACAGGTCAACGCCACCAGCGGTATCGGTTATCTGATGACCCAGGCCCGGACCTACGGTCAAATCGATGTCATCGTGGTCGGGCTGGTGATCTACGGCCTGCTCGGCCTCTTCGGCGACCTCGCGGTCCGCGCGCTGGAAGGGAAGGCGCTGGCATGGCGGCAGACACTGGCGGATTGAGCGTGGTCCGGGTTCGCGCACTTCGGCGTGGATTCGGGGAGCGGGTCGTGTTGCGCGGCGTGGATCTGGATATCGCCCGCGGAGAATTCGTGGCGCTGCTCGGCCGCAGCGGTTCGGGTAAGAGCACACTGCTGCGCGCCCTCGCCGAACTGGACCGGGACGTGGACGGCGACGGCGAACTCACCGTGCCGCAACAACGTTCGGTGGTCTTCCAGGACTCCCGGCTGCTGCCCTGGCTCAGGGTGCTCGACAACGTGACGCTCGGGCTCACGGGTGCCGGCGCCGCCGAACGCGGCCGCGCAGCCCTGTCCGAGGTCGGTCTCGCCGGCCGGGAGCGGGCCTGGCCGCGCGAACTTTCCGGCGGCGAGCAGCAGCGCGTTGCCCTGGCACGGTCGCTGGTGCGCGAACCGTCGCTGCTGCTCGCCGACGAACCGTTCGGCGCCCTGGACGCACTCACCCGGATCCGGATGCACCGCCTGCTGGAGGATCTATGCGCCCGGCACCGGCCCGCGGTGCTGCTGGTCACCCACGATGTCGACGAAGCGGTACTGCTGGCCGACCGTGTGCTCGTCCTCGAGGACGGGCGGATCGCCGTCGACCTGTCCATCGACCGGCCCCGACCACGCCGCCACGGCGACCCCGCCCTCCTCGGCTACCGCGAACAACTCCTCACCGCGCTCGGCGTGTCCGCCGAACCGGTCCACTAGAGAAAGCACACCGATGACCGAACCACGACGGCTCAGTCTCAACGCGTTCATCTATCCCGCGGGCCACCACGAGGCGGCCTGGCGGCATCCGGACAGCCGCCCCGACCGCATCTACGACGTGCGCTACTACCAGGAGATCGCCCGCACCGCCGAGGCGGCGACGTTCGACGCCGTGTTCTTCGCCGACGGTCCCGCGCTGCGGACCAACGTCGCCTACAACGCCGCGCCCGGCCTGGAACCGATCACGCTGCTCACCGCCATCGCCGCGGCCACCACCCACCTCGGCCTGATCGCGACCGCCTCCACCACCTATTACGAGCCCTACAACCTGGCCCGCCTCTTCTCCTCGCTGGACCATATCTCCGGCGGCCGCGCCGGCTGGAACATCGTCACCACCGGCACCGACCTGGCCGCGGCGAATTTCGGCCTCGACCGCCATCCCGATCACGCCGAACGCTACGCCCGGGCCCGCGAATTCGTCGACGTGGTGACCGCACTGTGGGACAGTTGGGAAGACGACGCCGTCCTGCTGGATCGTGCGGCCGGCCGCTACGCCGACCCGGACAAGATCCACCCCATCGATTTCGCGGGGCAGCATCTGCGCGTTCGCGGTCCGTTCAACGCGGCCCGCACCCCGCAGGGCTATCCGGTACTGGTCCAGGCGGGCGCCTCGAACGACGGCCGTGCCTTCGCCGGCCGGTATGCCGAGGCGATTTTCACCGCCCATCAGCGGCTCGGTGACGCCCAGGCCTTCTATTCCGATATCAAACGGCGGGCGCTCGAATTCGGCCGCGACCCCGACCACGTGAAAATCCTGCCCGGGATCAGTCCGTTCATCGCCGGCACCGAAACAGCAGCGAAACAGCTGGAGCGGGAATTCAACGAGCTGACCGTGCCCGAATACGGCTTGACCCAACTGGAAAGCCTGGCCGGCGAATCACTGCGGGGGCTGCGTCTCGACGAACCGGTACCGGTCGAATTGTTCGCCGACGCGGGCGATGTCACCGATAACAGCGCGAGCCGGCGCCAGGTCGTGGCCGGTATCGTCCGCCGTGAGCGTCCCACGTTGCGCGGTCTGCTGCACCGGCTCGCCGGAGCGCGCGGACATCGCGTCTTCGCCGGTACCCCGGAACAGGTGGCCGACACCATCGAGGAATGGTTCCGTTCCGGTGCCGCCGACGGTTTCAACGTGATGCCGCCTTACTATCCCGGCGGCCTGGAGATCTTCACCGAAACCGTGGTGCCGCTCCTGCGCCGGCGCGGCCTGTTCCGCACCGAGTACGCCGGCAGCACACTGCGCGACCATCTCGGGCTGCCGAAACCGGCGAGCCGGTTCGCCCCGGCGCCGGTGTCCGGCCGTCCGGTCGCTCCCCGGCCCTGATGCCCCCACGGGTGTGGCTGCGCTGGTGGCGGTCCGGGCTATGGCCGCGCCTCGGCTCCCCGGCGTAGACCCGCCGGCACCTCGCGGGCAGCGATCGGGCGGCGTCAGAAGCGGTCGTTCAGGTATGCAAGCAACTCGTCGTGCAGCAGACCGTTCGACGCGGCCGCGCTGTCGCCGAGCGGGCCCGGGCTGCCGTCGAGGCCGGTGAAGGCGCCACCGGCCTCGGTGACGATGACGGCGTGCGCGGCCATTTCCAGCGGCGAGAGTTCCGGGTCGGCACAGATATCGACCACCCCTTCGGCGACCATCATGTAGGGCCAGAAGTCGCCGTACGCGCGCGTACGCCACACCTCCCGGGAAAGTGCCAGCAGGCCGCCGAGCCGGCCCCGCTCCTCCCAGCCGGTGAGCGACGAGTAGGCGAACGACGCGTCCGGCAGCTTCGAAACACCCGACACTCGTAGGCGCGACGCCGAGGAGAGATTGCGGCCGGTGAAGGCGCCGTGGTCCTGCGCGGCCCACCACCGGCGGCCCAGCGCGGGAGCGGACACCACACCGACGACGGGCCGGTAGCCGCCCGCCGATGCCTCGATCAAGGAGATCTGCGTGGCCCACACCGGCACGCCGCGGGCGTAGTTCTCGAGACCGTCGATGGCGTCGACCACCCAGCAGCGCGGCCCGGTGCCGTCCAGGCCCTCACCCTCGCCGAGCACGGCGTCACGTGGACGGGAACGCTGGAGCTGGCCCCGGATCAGCTTTTCGACCTCGGTCTCGGCATCGCGCGCCAGGTCCATATCCGGCTTCGCCTCGATCACGAGGTCGAGGGCCTTGAAGCGCTCCAAACTCGCCGCGGCCGCGGAATCCATGAGGACATGGGCGAAGCGGAGGTCGTCGAGGGGGTCCTGCATGCAATGAAGCTATCCGCAGCGCACGGCCGGTGCCAGCGGGCGCCGGTTCAGCCCTCCTCCCGGCCGCCCCGCCCGGCCACGGCCGACTGTCCGAAGAAGAACCCGAGAATCAACAGGATCAGGTTCATCACGAGGTCGGGAACCTGCGTATCCGTGAACATCGCGACCACCATCACGACACTGAACCCGACCAGCAGGAAGGCGCCGATCAGCACGGCGATCGGTTCCCGCTGCACCAGTGACCACCGCATCCTCGACCGCCGCTCCTTCAGATCCTGGACCACGTTCTGCAACCCGATCTCCAGCGCGGTGTCCCGGGTGTCCTCGGTCACCGACGATTTCGTCACCACGTCCTGCGCCCGCTGGATCTGATCGGCGACCATCTGCCGCGCCACGGGGTCGTGTATCGCGGACTCGGCGACGTACTGGATCTGATCGAGCTCGCGCCGCGCCGTGGAATTCCGCAGTTCGGCCTGTAGTTCCTTGCGGATATCGGCGAGCCGGCGCAGCGTGTATGTCTCCCCCACCACGTCGGTCACACCGCGGCTGTCGGTGACCTCGAACGGCCGCCGGTTCTCCCGGGGGACGATCTCCATCATGTTCTCGACCCGGGTCAGCCACGCCGCGAAGTCGTCGGGTGTGGCGTCGTCGAAGGCGCCGGGGATGCCGAGTTCCTTCTTGATGTTGTTGCGGACGGTTTCCCGGTTCTCCGGCGACACGTCCCGTTCTTCCCGCGGCTCTCTGCGGCCCAACGCATTTCCTCCCACACTGACCCATGCTTGCCGGACCAGCGTACGGGCTCGCCGCGCGCGCGGAAACGGGATCTCCCTTGCCGCAACAAATTCCGGGCGGTTCCGGCCCGGCGTGTCGCGACGCCGGGCCGGAACCGGCTATATCGCCCGACCGCAGTTCGCCCGCGACACGCCGCGGCGGCGCTGCCCACATTCTTGACCTGGAGCGCACTCCAACTTCTAGCCTTGTCCCCATGCGATTCGCGTTCAAGACTTCCCCGCAGGACACCACCTGGGCCGATATGCTGGCCGTCTGGCGGGCCGCCGACGATATCGAGATCTACGAATCCGGCTGGACCTTCGACCACTTCTATCCGATTTTCTCCGACCCCACCGGGCCGTGCATGGAGGGCTGGACCACCCTGACAGCACTGGCCCAGGCCACCCGGCGACTGCGGCTCGGCACCATGGTGACCGGTGTGCACTACCGCCATCCGGCAGTGCTGGCCAATATGGCCGCCACCCTCGACATCATCTCCGGCGGCCGCCTGGAACTCGGTATCGGCGCCGGCTGGAACGAGGAGGAATCCGGCGCCTACGGCATCGAACTCGGCAGTATCACCGAACGTCTGGACCGGTTCGACGAGGCCTGCCAGGTGCTCATCGGGCTGCTGAGCCAGGAGACCACGGATTTCGACGGAAAGTTCTATCGGCTGACCGCCGCCCGGAACGAACCCAAGGGACCGCAACGCCCGCATCCCCCGATCTGCATCGGCGGCAACGGTGAGAAACGCACCCTCCGCACGACCGCCCGCTATGCCCAGCACTGGAATTTCGTCGCCGGAACGGTCGCGGATTTCGCCCGCAAACGCGACGTGCTGGCGGCGCACTGTGCCGATATCGGCCGCGATCCGAAGGAGATTCTGCTCTCGGCGCAGAATCGGCTCGATCCCACGCAAGGCTACGGCGAACTGCTCGAGTGGGCCGCCGCGCTGGGCGCCGAGGGCCTGGAACTCGCGATCATCTATCTCCCGCCGCCGCACGACCCGGCCGTCCTGGAACCGCTGGCCGAGGCCATACGCGATTCCGGGCTCGCCTCCTGAGCCCGCGGGCGGCGGAGACCGGCGAATAAATCGGTGGCCGGCGCCGGCGGCGCCCGGATACGGTATCCCGGGTCGCGACGAGGTGACCGGAGGAGGGAAAACCGTTGTCCACCAAGCTGAATCAGCTCATCGCCATCGAGAAGGGCGCGAAATCGCAAGCGTCCGCGGATATCACGGCCGCCTACCAGCGGGTGGGCAAGGCCGATCTGCTCGCGGGTATCTCCCGCACGTACCGTCCGCTCGACGATATGGGCGAGGAACTGCCGCCGGAATCGAAGCGGGTCCAGGTGCGGGCACGCGAGGTGATCGCCGATATGAAGAACACCTTGACCCGGCTGTTCGACGTGACCGCGACGAAGGACACCACCAACTGCGCGGCGAAGGCCGACCTGGTGGTCGACGGCACCACCCTCGCCCGCGATCTGCCGGTCACCTACCTGCTGTTCCTGGAGAAGCAGCTGAGCGAACTGAAGAAGTTCGTCGCCAAGCTGCCGACCCTGGATCCGGCCGAAACCTGGTCTTTCGACGAGGTGACCGACTGCTACGCCACCCAGCCGGCGCAGACGGTGCGCACCAAGAAGGTGCCGCGCAACCACGTCCTCGCCCCGGCCACCGATAAGCACCCGGCGCAGGTGGAGGTCTACCACGAAGATGTCGTGGTGGGTCGCTGGACCACCACGAAGTTCTCCGGCGCCCTGCCCGCGAAGGAGGTCGGCGATATCGACGAGCGCCTCGGCAAACTGCTCGACGCGGTACGGTTCGCCCGGGAGACGGCGAACTCGACGCCCGTCACGGACGCCGAGCCGGGCCGGGCCGTTCTCGGCTACCTGTTCGGGTAGCCGAGACCACAGACTCCCCCTCCGGGGGGATGGAGCACAAGCTGAAACTGAAGTTCACATCGACACCACGGCAGTCGCTGTCAGAGTCTGCCGATAGATTCAGATTCTTGCTCCAAGTTCAACAACTCCATCGATCGCACGACGTGTGGGTGTGCTGCGATGCACCCCCGATATCCGGGTTCGAATCCCGGCGGCGGCTCTTCCTGCCGCTGTGGCGTAATGGCAACGCGCGGGGATACTCACCATGACTCGCACTCACGCACTCGGCGATCACAGGTGGGGCAAACGATAGCTCATGTGGTAGAGCATCGGACTTCTAATCCGAGGGTAGTGGGTTCGAATCCCACTCGTTCACCAGGAGGGGCCGGGAAGGGTAATCCCGGCCCTTCCGCTTGTCCGAGGTAAGAATCGGCAGTCACTTAGTACGTCATCACCGCATGTGGAGGGATGGTCGAAGCTGGGAATCCCGCGCAGCATGTGAGATAATGGTGTAGTAACTCTCTCATCTGTGCATGGAGGCGATATGTCCCGCCCAGCGTCAACGGAGTCGCATCCGCGGCAGCCCGATCCGGCACCACGCCGCAAGAACCTGGCCGGCCCCGGTGCCCTGCTCGGCGGCCCGGCGAACGTCATCATGCAGCTGAGCCTGGCCCCGGTCGGCCGCGGTGTCGTCGAAAGCACCGTCGACAGCGGCCGATTCGATCTGCACCCCCGCAAACGCGGCCGTACGACGCTGACCTACCTGGCCGTCGCCATGCTCGGCACCGAGGAGGAACGTGCGGCCTATCGCGCCGCGACCAATACCTCCCACCGTCACGTCCGGTCCCGCCCGGACAGCCCGGTGAAGTACAACGCGTTCGACCCCGAACTGCAGCTCTGGGTCGCCGCGTGTATCTACCGGGGCGTCGTGGATTCGCTGAACTACCTCTACGGCCCCCTCGACGAGGCCGACGCCGACGAGCTGTACCGCGAGTCGGCCCGGTTCGGCACCACCCTGCAGATGCCCCCGGAGCTGTGGCCCGCCGACCGCGCCGCGTTCGCCGAGTACTGGGACCGCAAGAGCGCCGAGATCTCCCTCGACGACGAGGTCAAGGCCTATCTCCTCGGCCAGGTCGTCGACCTCGGCCCCTACGGCAGGCTCGAGCAACTGGCCTTCCGCCGCCTCAACAGGTTCTTCACCACCGGGTTCCTGCCGCAACGCTTCCGCGACGAACTCGGCCTCGATTGGGGCCCGCGCCGGCAACGCGCCTTCGAGCTGGCCCTGCGCGCCATCGGAGTTGTCACGGCAGCCGGCCCCGAACAGTGGCGGTTGTATCCCCTGAACCGGCACCTCGAGGATATGAGAAGGCGCCGGGCGCTCGGCAAACCACTGGTCTGACCGGCCGGCTCCACCACATCGAAGCACGCGTACCCGATGACCCGGTTCGGGACCGCAGGCTCAAACTGGTGGTGATGAAACCGAACGAGCTTCCCGATCTTCCCGTCCGCGGTGTTGCCGGGCATATCGCCGAGACGCTGGCCGAGCACAAGACCGCGGTGCTGGTCGCGCCACCGGGAACCGGCAAGACGACCCTGGTGCCGCTGGTGCTGGCGGCACAGTCCGCGGGGCGCGTGCTCGTGGCCGAACCCCGCCGGTTGGCGGCCCGGGCGGCGGCCGCGCGAATGGCGGAACTCCTGGGCGAGCCGGTGGGCGGCACCGTCGGATATTCGGTGCGCGGGGACCGGAAAGTGGGGCGGGCGACCCGGATCGAGGTCGTGACATCCGGCTTGCTGGTACGACGGTTACAGGAAGATCCGGAGCTGGCCGGGGTCGATATCGTCGTGCTCGACGAATGTCACGAGCGGCATCTCGACGCGGATCTGCTGCTGGCGTTACTGCTCGACGCCCGCGCCGGGTTACGGCCGGATCTCCAGGTGCTCGCGACCTCGGCGACCGTCGCAGCCGAACGCCTGTCGGCGCTGTTGAGCACACCGGACCCGGCACCGGTGATCCAGGTCCAGGGCCGGACCTACCCCGTGGACACGGCCTACGTCCCCGCATTGCCCCGCGAACGAATCGAGGCGCAGGTCGCGCGCGCCACCCGGACCGCGCTGTCCGAAACCGACGGCGACGTCCTGGTGTTCCTGCCGGGGGCAGCCGAAATCCGCCGGACCGCAGCGCTTCTGACCGGTATGGACGGCGTGGATATCGTGCCGCTGCACGGGCGGCTGCCGGCCACCCAGCAGGACACCGCGTTGCGGCCTGGCTCGCGGCGGCGCGTCGTGCTGTCCACCGCGGTGGCGGAGTCCAGTCTGACGGTGCCGGGTGTGCGTGCGGTGGTGGATTCCGGCCTCGCCCGGGTCCCGCGTATCGATCGGGCCCGGGGGTTGTCCGGCCTGGCGACCGTCCGGGTCTCGGCGGCGGTGGCCGACCAGCGGGCCGGCCGCGCCGGGCGGGAGGCGCGCGGGCGGGTGTGGCGATGCTGGCCGGAATACGAACACGCCACCCTGCCGGCCTATCCGGAACCGGAGATCCGGACCGCCGACCTCACGCGCCTGGCCTTGGAACTGGCCTGCTGGGGCACCGCCGACGGGCAAGCCTTGAGCTGGTGGGACGCACCGCCGCCCGGTGGGCTGGCCGCCGGACGCGAGGTATTGCGCGCGCTGGGCGCTGTCGGTGAAGACGGTGTGGTGACGGAGCGGGGCAGGCGGATGGCCCGGGTGGGACTGCATCCGCGGCTGGCGCGCGCATTGCTCGACGGGGCCGAGGTGGTCGGGGCGCGGACGGCGGCGGAAGTGGTCGCCGTCCTCGACGACGACACCCTGGCGGCGGGCGTCGACCTGCTCGCCGGTCTGCGTGTGCTGCGCCGGGAGCGGCCGGAGCGCTGGCGGCGTGAGGTCGAGCGGCTGGCCCGGTCGGTCGACGGATCCGGCGGCGCCGACGATCCGGCTTTCGTTGTCGCACTGGCATATCCGGAGCGGCTGGCCCGACGACGCGGCCCGGGTTCGGCGAGTTACCTGATGGCCGGCGGTACCGCGGTGACGCTGCCACCCGGCTCCGGGACCGGCGATCCGGAGTGGCTGGCGGTCGGGGTCGCGACCCGTGATCCGGGCCGTTCCGACGGGTATATCCGGCTCGCCGCCGCAGCCGACGAACAATTGGCCCGGCGGGCCGCATCGAACCTGCTCGACACCGTGGAGGAGATCACGTGGGCCGACGGCGAGGTGGTCGCCCGGCGGGTCGAGCGGCTGGGCGCTCTCACCTTGTCGGAGAAGGCCATTCGCGACCCTGATCCGCGTAAGCTCGCGGCGGCGGTGCGGCAGGGGCTGGACACGGCCGGCCTCGGCCTGCTGACCTGGAATCCCGAGGCGACCGCGCTACGCCGGCGCCTCGACTTCCTGCATCGCACCCTCGGCGACCCCTGGCCCCCGGTCGACGATGATTCGCTGCTCGCCGCCGCCGGCGTCTGGCTGGGCCCGGAACTCACCGCCGCCCGCCGCCGCGCCGATCTCGAACGTATCGACACCGGGCAGGCGTTGCGCCGTCTGCTGCCCTGGCCGGACGCCGCCCGGATGGACGAGCTGGCCCCGGAGCGCCTGCCCGTCCCGTCCGGCAGCCGGCTCCCGCTCGACTATTCGGCCGACCCGCCCACGCTCGCGGTCAAGGTGCAGGAGGTGTTCGGCTGGACAGGCACTCCGCGCGTGGCCGACGGTCGCGTCGCGGTCGTACTGCATCTGCTCTCACCCGCGGGGCGCCCGGTCGCGATCACCTCGGATCTGGCCTCCTTCTGGCATACCGGCTGGCCGCAGGTCCGCGCCGACCTCCGCGGCCGCTACCCCAAACACGCCTGGCCGGAGGACCCGGCCACCGTGCCCGCACACCGGGGCACCGCGCGCAACGCCGGCCGCGACAGGACCGCCTCCCCGCGGCAGCGCGACGCCCGGTAGCGACCGAGGGTGGGTAGCGGAGGTCGACCGCGCCCGCGGCCGAGCGGTGCGGGCCGATCGAACGGTGTGGAGGCTCGCCGGGCGCGCCGAGGAGGGGATTCCCGACCCAAAATAGAACGTGTTCCTATACGGTCGAGGGGTGCAGAAAGAACAACGCCCCGCCGTGGCCGACTGGTTCACCGCGGACGACGGCACGGTGCGCCTGCAGGGAAGCCGCTGCACCACCTGCGGCACGCCGTACTTCCCGCGGAACACCCTCGCGTGCCGGAACCCGCAGTGCTCCGGCCCGAAGGACGGCTCCGAACTCGCCGAATACCTGTTTTCAACCCGCGGCCGGATCTGGTCGTACGCCGACGCCCGGTACAAGCCGCCACCGCCCTACGTCTCGCCCGACCCGTTCGAGCCGTATGTGGTCGCGGCGGTGGAACTCGAGGTCGAGCAGATGGTGATCCTCGGGCAGGTGGTGCGCGGTCTCACCGTGGACGATCTGGCCGTCGGGATGCCGGTCGAACTGACCCTCGGCGTGCTGTACGAAGACGAGGAAGCCGAGCACACGGTGTGGATGTGGAGGCCGATCGATGCCTGAGGCGAACGACCGCGATATCGCCGTCCTCGGCGCGGGTATGCACCAGTGGGGCAAATGGGGACGTAATTTCGTCGAATACGGGCTGGTCGCGGCGCGCGCGGCGCTGGCCGATGCCGGGGTGGATCATCGCGACGTCGGCTATATCGCCGGCGCGGACACCATCCGCAACGGATACCCCGGCTTCGTCTCCGGCGCGACATTCGCCCAGGCCCTGGGCTGGTCGGGTGCGCGGATCTCGAGCAGTTACGCCGCCTGCGCCTCCGGCGCCCAGGCCATCGCCAACGCCCGCGCCCAGATCCTCGCCGGATTGTGCGACGTCGCATTGGTGGTGGGTGCGGATGCCACCCCGAAGGGTTTCTTCCAGCCGGTCGGCGGGGAACGCCGCGACGATCCCGACTGGTTGCGTTTCCATCTGCTCGGCGCGACCAACCCCATCTACTTCGCGCTCTACGCCCGCCGGCGGATGGCGCTGCACGGCGCCACCCTCGACGATTTCGCCGCGGTGAAGGTGAAGAACGCCCGGCACGGCCTGAACAATCCGTACGCCCGCTACCGCAAGGAGGTATCGGCCGAAGAAGTCGCCGCCTCGGCGATCGTCTCGGACCCGCTGCGTCTCCTGGATATCTGTGCGACCAGCGACGGCGGTGCCGCATTGGTGCTGACCTCGATGGAGTACGCGCGCCGGCACGGTGTGACCGATCCGGTCCGTATCCGCGCGCTGTCGACGGTCACGCCGACCTTCCCGAAAACCGTGCTCGATCTACCCGATTTCGCGACGGATTCCGCCGTCGCCGTGGCACCGCCGCCGCGGGAGTTCCGCTCCGCCGTCGCGCACGCCGCCTACGAAGAAGCCGGTATCGGCCCCGCCGATCTGTCCCTCGCCGAGGTCTACGACCTCTCCACCGCGCTGGAACTGGACTGGTACGAGGACATCGGGCTGTGCGATACCGGCGGCGCGGAGGAGTTGTTGCGCAGCGGCGCCACGACCTTGGGCGGCCGGATACCGGTCAATCCCAGTGGCGGGCTGGCATGTTTCGGTGAGGCGATTCCCGCCCAGGCCATCGCGCAGGTCTGCGAGCTCACCTGGCAGTTGCGCGGCGACGCCGACGGCCGCCAGGTGGAGGACGCCCGCGCGGGTATCGCGGTGAATCAGGGGCTGTTCGGTCACGGGTCGGCGATTATCGCCACCCGCTGAACCCGGGCGCCGAGCCCGCCGGGACGCGAATCGGCCGCGCGGCAGAGACTGCCGCGCGGCCACCCGGTTCTACGACGTGTAGTGGGCGCGCCCCGGGGAGCAGGGGCTCGGCAGCGCCGACATCGTGGCCAGATCGCAGACGCCGTCGGTGAGCATCTGGAACGGCGTGACGCCGAGCAGGACGATGATTCCGATGATGTCGCCGTTGCCGACGAGTATCCCGGCCGTCCGCGCGGCGGCCGACCCGGAATCCAGTGCCGACGAGCCGGTTCCGGATTCGCCCTCGGCTACCGGCGCGACCGCCGGGGTCGGACCGGGCTGGGCCGTCGCGCCGGCCGCGGCGCCGACGAGGCTCACCGCCGCGATCGAGGCGACGGCAAGACGAACAGTGGTGGGCGTCATCGCGCTCCTTGATAGTGAATGGATGGCACCTTCGCGGACGAAGGCGTTGGTGTGCGGGTTCTGCTCAGGGATCCGCCGCGATCTCACCCGCCAGCGGGGATACCGCGGCGATGATCTCGGCCACCAGATCCGGCGGCACTCCGGTGCCGGTCAGCGCATCGGTGAGGTGGCAGGCCACGAGGTCGAAGTGATAGCGGGTGATACCGCGGCCCCGGTGTACCTGTTTCATCGGGGCACCCACATACGGTTCGGGCCCGCCGAGGGCGGCCGCGAAGAATTCGACCTGCCGGCCTTTCATCCGGGACATGTTGATACCGGCGAAGAACGGCTGTAGGACCTCGTCGGCGACAACACGCGCGTAGAAGTCCTCGACCACAGTCTCGAGAGCTTCCCGGCCGCCGATCCGGTCGTAGATCGGCGGGTGCGCGTCCCGGGCGGACGCGGATTCGGAAGACGAACGATACGACACGGTTTCACCACCTTCCGATGGTTCAGCGCGGTGGCACGCTCATATCGCGGTTCATGGTGGGGATCTCGATACTGATCGGCATCCGCAATTCGGACAGATACATCAGCGCGGCCTTGCGGAGGAACTCGTCGAGGAGCCAGTACGGGTCGGCCGCCGGTGGGACAGTGGTGAGAATGCCCTCGCGTACCGCGATGAAGGGGCCCCAGCTGAACCGGAGCAGCGGATCCCAGACCGGTTCGCGCGGGATGTGCAGGCCGTCGGCGATCCGGTCGCCGAGCAGGAAGCGGGTGAACGCGCCGAGGACGGGTTTGGTCAGAATCGTGAGGTCGATATTGGCGCCCAGGCTCAGCAGCCGATCGGCCAGTTTGATCCCCTCGGGCGTCGGCATCAGGATGGGGTCGAGCACCTGCGCCGCCTGGGAGTTGGCCTCCGGCCACGATTTCGGGATGTATTCGTCCCGCACGCCGAGCATATGACCGGCGACCTGCCAGGAGTGCAGAAAGGCTTCCGATTCGTGCGCCGGAATCGGCACCTTCCAGGACGTCAGATGCCTCATGACGGTCGTGGGCAGGCTGTGCCAGGTGACCATGATGTCGTTCTGACTGATCGGGATGTTTTCCTCGGCCGAATGCACCCAGTGCGGCGACTGCGGCAGCAGGTGCCGCACAGCCGCGTGCACCAAACGGGTTTTCACGCAGGTGACGACCATTTCCCCGTCCGGGGCGTAGGCATTGTTGCTACCGATGTCGTAGCCGAGTTTGGCGGTTTTGGAGATACGGTCTTCGAGGTCGTGACCGCCCTTGGAGTAGTAGACCGACCGGGCCTCCTTGGGGATGACCGTACTCATCATGCCGCTGGCGAACCCGTACAGCACACCGAGATACAGGCCGCGCTTCTTGTTGAACTCGATCGCGGTGTTCAGCTTCGCCGGATCGGTCCATTGCGGCAGCTGCCGCGCGTACTCCATGAAATCCCGCAACTCCGGCGGTAATCCGGCGGGCAACGGCTGACCGTTTCGTGTCCAGGTCCGCAACAGATCATTGACCCTGGGGACTTCACCTCGATCGATCAGCCCGGCAACCAACTCGTCGGCCTCGGGATCCCACACCGTCATCGGGTCGGCGCCGGCACCGGAACCCGCGACCGATCCCTCCGGCGACCACGTCCACGGCTGCGCCCGCCCCGTAGACGTCGCCGCCACCACCGCCAACGCCCCGGCGGCCCCGGCCACCCCACCGGCCTTCAACGCGTCGCGCCTGCTGAGTCCATCCATGCCGCCACTCCTCATTGAGCTCGATCACCGCCGAAATCCGGTGACTCCTGGCCTCCACATTCCAGTGGAATGCTCAATAACTTACCAGCTGTACCAGACAGTTGTCCAGGCTAACCAGTTCCATGCGCTTGACAAGAAGGCCGACGTAGAACGTCTCGTATCAGGCATGCGGCCGGACGGCGGCGGCGAGCACCGGTCGAGAACGGGAGCGCCCGGACAGGAAACCGCCCCATGGGTACACCACAGAACACGGAAAGAATTGTGGGTCACATTGCCGGGCATCGATCCCGAACCCCCAGGCAGGCCGGCGGTGAGTACTTCGGCAGCGATACGAGCCGTCCGTATGCGATCTCCGACCGGCCACTCCGCAGGAGATAGCACGCCGAATGAGAGAACCGGGCGGCCGCCGACCACCGGATAGTCAGGACACCGGCGCGGGCCGATATATCGCCGACCACCTCGCTACGCCGCCCGACACCCGCTACCGACCCACCCGATTGTCTCGGATCAGTAGCAACTCGTCTCAATCTTGTGACGTAATACTGAAACAGACTGCCGGTCACGTACTCTGAGCCCCTGGCCCCGGTACAACAGGGGACGTTTCGGGGGACGGAATCCCGCATCTCCTCGGGTGCCATATCTACCTCGCACCCAAGGGCGTGTGCCATGAAATCTCTCCGTGCCGGCGCACTCGCGTTGCTCATCACCGGACTGTTGCTCACCGGGCAGGCTGCCGCCCAGCCACCCGCACTGCCCGGCCTCCCGATTCCCGGATTGCCGGTATTCCCGCCACCCGCGGATACGAGCGGGGTAATCCTGCCTGGAATCCATCAATTGATCGACCGGGTGATCCCCCCACCGCCGATCGCGCCGGCACCGAAGCCGGTACAGACGGAGGAAGCCCCCACCATGGCACCGGAACTGGCCGCGCTGCGGCAGGCGGTGCTGCCCGCGCCGGTCGGCGATCCGATATTCGACCGGTGGCCGGCGAACCTCGCGGGCTTCGCCCCGGGCGCGGTGCTCGAGGTCCGCGATATCACCGCCTCGGCCGCACCGCTGGTCGTCGTACCGATCCGGCAGGCGATGCTGTTCAAATACCGGACCACCGACGCGCACGGCCGGCCGTCCTTCGCCACGGCCACCCTGGTGATTCCGGCGACCGCCGCACCGGTCCCGGGGGCGCGGCCGGTGGTGGTGAACAACCTCCCGATCGATGCGCTCGGCCGGCACTGCACGCCGAGTTACTCACTGGCCCACGGCTTCTCGGCAGACACCGCGGTCACGGATTTCATCCCGCCGACCACCCACCTCGCGGCATTACGCGGCTACGCGGTACTCATCCCGGATCATGAGGGTCCGCTGATGGCCTATGCCGAACCGTACGTCGCGGGTCACGCGGTACTGGATGCGATACGCGCCGTACGCGGCTGGCGGCCGGCGGAGTTCGGCGCGAGCAGGTTCGCGATGACCGGCTATTCCGGCGGCGCGATCGCCACCCACGGCGCGGTGAAACTCATCGGGAGCTACGCCCCCGAACTCGCACCGGCACTGGCGGGTGCGGCGCTCGGCGGAGTGCCCGCCGACTTCGAGATCCTGGCGCGCAGCATGAACGCCAATCTGGCCTCGGGTGTGTTCATGGGCGCCGTGTTCGGTATCGCGCGCGAACGGCCCGAGCTGCTGGCGCGGATGAACAACCTGGCCCAGTGGGTGAGCACTTCGCCGATGAAGGACCAGTGCATCAGCGTTTTCGCGCTGCCGGGCATCCTGCATCTGCCGATCGATATCGCCGCGAATATCACCGACCCACTGCGTTCGCCGCTGGCCCGGGATGTCTACGAGGTGACCCGGATGGCGGGTCTCGCATCGGCGACTCCGCTCTACATCTACAACGGTGAACAGGAGTTCTGGATTCCGGCCGAGGGCGCCCGCAATCTCTACCTCGAACAGTGCGCGCTCGGTGTCACCGCGGTCTACCGCAGCGTGCCCGGCGAACACGTCATCGCGGCGGGCCTCGGCTATCCCGAAGCCGTGCTCTGGCTGGACGAGCGGCTGCGCGGCGTCCCGGCGCAGAGTGAGTGCTGAGCGGCGCGAATCAGCGCGGCCGGACAGGGGGCGCCTGCGTGGGCGGTACTCCGGCGGCACGGTGGGTACCCGCCGACCGGACATACGCTGCCGGGCCCGCGCACCGTGTGCCCCATACACCGGCGCTCATTGCCCCACGCCGGTGCGCGTGCCAGGCTGTTGACGTGCAGTTCGCCGAGGTCGCCGCCGCATCCGCCGATATCGCCTCGGCATCGGCACGGCGCGCCAAGACCGACCGTCTGGCCGCGCTGCTGAGGCGTAGCGCCTCGGACGGCGACGCGCGACTGGTCGCGGTGACGGCGTCCTGGCTGTCCGGTGAACTGCCGCAACGCCAGATCGGTGTGGGCTGGGCGGCGTTGCGGTCGCTGCCGCCGCCGGCCCCGGCGCCGACGCTCACGGTCGCCGAGGTCGACGCGCGGTTCACCCGCATCGGGGCGGTCGCCGGGAAGGGCTCCCGCACCGAACGCGCCGAGTTGCTCCGCGACCTGTTCACCACTGCCTCAGAGCTCGAGCAGACATTCCTGCGCCGCCTGCTCAGCGGCGAGTTGCGCCAAGGCGCGCTCGCGGGAGTGCTCGCCGACGCGGTCGCCAAGGCCGCCGGGATACCCGCCGCCGAGGTCCGGCGCGCGGCAATGCTGGCAGGCGCCCTGCCGGCCGTCGCGGCCGCGGCGCTCACCGGGGGCCGGGCGGCGCTGGCGGAGTTCCGGCTCAGCGCGGGGCGGCCGGTCGGGCCGATGCTCGCGCAGACCGCGACCGGAGTTGCCGACGCCCTCGAACGACTCGGCGGAACCGCCGTGCTCGAGGCCAAACTGGACGGCGCGCGGGTGCAGATCCACCGCTCCGGCTCGGAGGTCTCGGTCTATACCCGCAGTCTCGACGAGGTCACCGCCAGGCTTCCCGAGGTGGTAGCGGCCACCCTGGCCCTGCCTGCCACCGATCTGATCGCCGACGCCGAGGCCATCGCCTTACGACCCGACGGCCGGCCGCATCGTTTCCAGGTCACCGCCGCCCGGTTCGGCCGCAGGGTTCCGGGCGATCTCGAACCGCTGTCGGTGTTCTTCTTCGATCTGCTGCATCTCGACGGCCAGGACCTTCTCGACCTGCCCACCCGGGATCGGCTCGCCGCGCTCGACACGCTCGTCCCCCGCGACCAGCGCGTCGACCGCCTGGTGACCGCCGACGCCGCCGCGGCACAACGATTCCTGGATCGCACGCTCGCCGCCGGACACGAAGGCATCATGGCGAAATCTCCGTCGGCGCCGTACGAGGCCGGCCGCCGCGGCGCCGGCTGGCTCAAGGTCAAACCCGTCCACACCCTGGATCTGGTGGTGCTCGCCGTCGAATGGGGTTCCGGCCGGCGCACCGGCACCCTGTCCAATATCCACCTGGGCGCACGGGACCCGGTCACCGGCGGGTTCGTGATGCTGGGCAAAACCTTCAAAGGAATGACCGACGCCATGCTGAAGTGGCAGACCGAACGTTTCACCGAACTCGCCGACGGCCCCACCGACGGGTACGTCGTGCGACTGCGGCCCGAGCAGGTCGTCGAAATCGCCTTCGACGGGGTACAGACCTCGACCCGCTACCCGGGCGGCATGGCGCTGCGCTTCGCCCGGGTGGTGCGCTACCGCGACGACAAATCCCCCGCCGAAGCCGATACGGTCGACACCGTCCGCGCGTTCTACGAGCGGGGCGGCTGACCGCCCACGGCGCCTGTCCGTGCCGCGGCGCGGATCACCGCAGGAAATCGGCTCGAAACCAGGTCGGCGGGGTGGTTTGCCGCGGACGCGGCCGGGCATACGCCACCGTGTCCCGGCTGCCGGTACACGGGAGGGTCTCGCGTGGGCACCGGGTGGAGGAGGAAGAGAAGTGTCCGAGCGCATCAGTTCCCCCCGAGCCGCCCGGTCGCCGGTTCAACTCGCCGCCCTGGCCGTCGGCGCGGTATTCGTGCTCGTGGCGATCCTGGGATTCATCCCGGGGATCACCACGGACTACGACAGCCTCGAATGGGCCGGCCACCACTCCGGCGCGCAACTGCTCGGCCTGTTCAACGTCTCGATCCTGCACAACCTCGTGCACCTGGCCTTCGGTATCGCGGGCTTGGCGGCCGGGACGCGGGCCTCGGCGGCCCGCGCCTACCTGATCGCCGGCGGCGTGATCTACCTGATCCTGTGGCTCTACGGCCTGCTGATCGATTACGACAGCGACGCGAATTTCGTACCGCTCGACACCGCCGACAATTGGCTGCATTTCGGGCTCGGCGCCGGCATGGTCGCCCTCGGTGTCCTGCTGCCGCGGTTGCGGAACGAGCCCGCACAACAGATGACCGATCGCCAGCCCGGCATCATCGAGTAGAAGCGCTGCCCGAGCCGGAATTCGGGACCGGTCGCGCGGGCCGGGCCCCGGTCACACCGCGTCGACGCACTCGCGGCCCGCACGCCGGGCCGGCTCCCGGGGTGCGCCGCGAACCTGCCGGTGCCGCTCAGCCGGCGAGGTGGCGGCTGATGACCAAGCGCTGGATCTGGTTGGTGCCCTCGAATATCTGCGTGATCTTGGCTTCCCGCATGTACCGCTCGACACGGAAGTCGCGGGTGTAGCCGTAGCCGCCGAGTACCTGCACCGCGTCCGTGGTGACCTTCATCGCCGCGTCGGTCGCGACCAGTTTGGCCACCGACGCCTGCCGCGAATACGGCAGGCCCGCATCGCGGCGGCGAGCGGCGTCGAGGTAGGTCGCACGCGCCGAATCGACCGCGGCGGCCATATCGGCGAGCAGGAAACCCAGACCCTGGTGGTCGATGATCTTGCGGCCGAACGCCGTCCGCTCCTGCGCGTAGGACACGGCCTCGTCCAGCGCGGCCTGAGCGAGCCCGACCGCGACCGCCGCGATCCCCAACCGGCCGGAATCCAGCGCGCTGAACGCGATCTGCAGCCCCTGACCCTCGGCACCGATCCGCCGTTCGGCGGGGACGAACGCGCCGTCGTAATGCGCGGACGTGGTGGGCACCGCGTGCAGGCCCATCTTCTCCTCCGGCTTACCGAAGCTCAGCCCCTCGGTGCCCTTCGGCACCAGGAAACACGAAATACCTTTGGAGCCCTCGCCGGTCCGCGCGAACAGGTTGTAGAAGTCGGCGATACCGCCGTGGGTGATCCACGCCTTGGCCCCGTCGATTCGGTATCCACCGTCGACCGCGGATGCCTTACAAGCCAGCGCCGCGGCATCCGAACCCGCCTGTGGTTCGGACAGACTGTAGGCGCCGACCGTGGTGCCACCCAGCATCTCCGGCAGCCAGCGCTGCTTCTGCTCCTCGGTCCCGAACGTCATCAGCGGATAGCAGGCCAGGCTGTGCACGCTCACGGCCACCGCGACCGCGGCCCAGCGCGCGGCGATCTCCTCCAGCACCTGCAGGTACACCTCGTACGGCTGGCCACCGCCGCCCCACTCCTCCGGATACGGCAGGCTCAGCAACCCGGCCTCCCCCAGGGTCGCGAACACGCCCTCGGGGTAGGTCTCGGCCTTCTCGTGTTCGTCGACGATCGGCGCGAGCACCTTGTCGGCGATATCGCGAGTGAGCCGAATGAGGTCCCGTGCCTCGTCGGTGGGCAGAAGTCGATCGACAGCCACAGGAAGATCCTCCGGGAATACGCGGAATAGTACTTTGCTCCTCGTCACAGTACTGTTCGCCAAACAGTACTGCAAGACGTTCCGCAGTACTATGCGCCGTATGGAGCAGCGTTCGACCTTCGCGACCCGCCGCCGCACGGAACTGTTCGACGAACTGGTCGAACTGTTCCTCGCCGAAGGGTTCGCGCACCTGACCCTCGATGCCGTCGCCGCGCGGTTGCGCTGCTCCAAATCCACCCTTTACACCCTCGCGGGCAGCAAAGAACAGCTGGTCACCGCCGCCACCGTGCATTTCTTCAAACGCGCCACCGACAGCGTCGAAGCCGAAGTGGCCGCGGGCACCGGAGCACTGGAGCGCATCGCCGCCTATCTCACCGCGGTCGGCGCGGCGCTGGCGGTCGCCTCGGGCCGGTTCATGACCGATCTGGACGCCTTCGCTCCCGCCCGCGAGGTCTACGAACGCAATACCCGCATGGCGGCCCGCCGCGTCCAGGAACTCATCGACGACGGTGTGGCCACCGGCGAATTCCGGGGCGTCCACGCCGCGTTCGCGGCGGATCTGGCCGCCACCATGATGGTCCGCGTCCAGCAGGGCGGCGTCCGCGCCGCCACCGGACTCGACGACGCCGCCGCCTACCGCGAACTCGCCGCCATCCTCACCGACGGCATCAGCGCCCGCTAGTACCGCCGCCGCGGGACGGATCCCGCCGCTGATGTGGTGGGGGCACCGGTGCTGCGCCGAGCGGCCGGCGGAATCGTAGCGGCGCACCGGCGCCCGGACACTCGCCGGGCGCATAGCGGCGGCGCCGGTGGGTAAGTCGCGAGCATGAGCGATGACACGAACGCGGACGTCCTGCACACACCGACGGCCCTGGCCACGTTCCCGCTGGACACGGGTCACCCGGTCGCTGCGCCCGGGCGATGAACGACGCCTGGGACGCGGTGGTGCAATGGTCGCGGGCGGGGTCGCGGGCCGCGCTGGCACGGGTGGTGGACAGCTCGTCCGGGCGGCCGCGTCCGCCGGGAACCACGATGGCGGTTTCGGAATCGGGTCGTGTCGTGGGCAGTATTTCCGGCGGGTGCGTCGACGGCGATATCTGTGCGCGGGCGCAGGAGGTCATTCGCCGGGGCACTCCGGAGGAGCTGCGGTACGACGGCGACGCGGGTGAATTCGCCGCCCCCAGGCTGCCGTGCGGCGGCCGGCTCGATGTCTATCTCGAACCCGTCGACGGCTCGCTGCGCGCGGTCCTCGCTCCCCTGCGGGCAGCGCTGCGCGACGGGCAGCCGATCGCGCTGGCAACGATCCTGGCCGGCGCCGGCCACAGTGTCCCCCGGCATACGCTGATTCCGGCCGCCGCCGGGTACGCCGACCCAGCGGCGACGGCCACGCTCGGCCGGGTGCGTGCGCTGACCGATCCGCACACCACCGGCCTGTTCGACCTGCCCGGTCCCGAAAACACAGCGGACCTGCGAATATTCGTCCACTCTTTTCCCGCACCGCCGCGCCTGCTCGTCTTCGGCGCCGATGATTTCGCCGCCGCGCTCACCCGAATCGGGCGGTTCCTCGGCTACCGGGTCACGCTCTGCGACGCCCGGCCGGCCTTCGCCACGGCCGCGCGTTTCCCGGCGGCGCACGAGATCGTCGTGCGCCGGCCGCACGAATACCTCGCGGACACACCGGTCACCGAATCCACCGCGATCTGCGTACTCACCCACGACGCGAAATTCGATGTGCCGTTGCTCGCGGCGGCATTGCGCACCGACGCCGGTTATATCGGCGCCATGGGCAGCCGGCGCACCCACGCCGACCGCGTACACCGGCTGCAAGCCGCGGGTGTTCCCGAGGCCGAGCTCGCGCGGCTCGCCGCGCCGACCGGCTTGGACCTGGGTGCGCGCACCCCGGAGGAAACCGCGGTGTCCATTGCCGCCGAGATCGTCGCGCTGCGGCGCCACGGCAGCGGCGCGCGGCTTCGTGATCTCGACCGGCCGATCCATCCGGTCGCCGATCCGGCATCGGCCCGTTGTGCCGTTCCCGGGTTTGGCGAATGAACCCGGGGTATCCGGCGCGTATGACAGCTGCCGAGAATCACAGCGAGATCGCGCTGGACGTGGACGGGCAGCGGCGGACGCTGCGCGTGGACAACCGCACCACCCTGCTGGACGCGCTGCGTGAGCAGCTCGGTGTCACCGCTCCCAAGAAAGGCTGCGACCACGGGCAGTGCGGCTCGTGCACCGTATTGCTCGACGGCCGCCGCGCCACCACGTGTCTCACCTTCGCCGCCGCGAACGACGGTGCCGAGGTGATCACCGCGGCCGGGCTACCCGACGGCGACACCCTGCACCCGGTCCAACAGGCATTCCTCGACCAGGATGGATTCCAATGCGGCTACTGCACGCCCGGGCAGGTGTGTTCGGCGGTGGGGATGCTGGCGGAGGCGAAGGCCGGAAATCCCAGCTACGTCACCGCCGACCTCACGGCCGCCGCGGAGCTCTCCGGCGCCGAGATCCGGGAGCGGATGAGCGGTAACCTGTGCCGCTGCGCGGCCTATCCGAATATCGTGGCGGCGATCCGGCAGGCGGCCGCCCGGTGATCCCGTTCGAATACCGCCGCGCGACGAGTACCCGGGAGGCCGTGACGGCGGTGGCCGAACGCCCGGGGGCGGTGTTCCTCGGCGGCGGGACGAATCTGGTCGACCATATGAAGCTGGGTGTCGCCACCCCGGAGCTGCTGGTCGATGTCAGCCGGCTACCGCTGGACGCGGTCGAGGACACCGCGGACGGCGGGCTGCGGGTGGGTGCTGCCGTGCGCAACAGCGATCTGGCGGCGCATCCGGTGGTCCGGGCCCGCTATCCGGCGCTGTCGCGGGCCCTGCTCTCGGGTGCCTCGGGACAGTTGCGCAATCTGGCCACCACCGGCGGCAATCTGCTGCAGCGGACCCGGTGCGTGTACTTCCAGGATGTGACGACCCCGTGCAACAAACGCGAACCCGGCAGCGGTTGCGCGGCACTCGGCGGGTACGTCCGCTACCACGCCATCCTGGGGGCGTCCGAGCATTGTGTCGCGGTACATCCGTCGGATATGGCGGTCGCGCTCGCGGCGCTGGACGCCCGGGTGGTGATCGAGGACACCGACGGCGAACAACGAATCCCGGTCACCGATTTCCATCGGTTGCCCGGCGACCATCCCGAGCGCGATACCGTCCTCACGCACGGTCAGCTGATCACCGGGGTCGAGATCCCCCCGCCGCCGGCCGGCGCGGTGGCCGACTACCGCAAGGTCCGCGATCGCGCCTCGTATGCGTTCGCACTGGTCTCCGTGGCGGCCGAACTGAGCTTCGAATCCGGCGGCGACGTGATCCGGTCCGCGCGGCTGGCGTTCGGCGGAGTCGCGCACCGTCCATGGCGGGCGCACCGGGCCGAGGCCGTTCTCACCGCGGCACCGGCGTCCGGGCAGACGTTCGCACAGGCCGCCGACGCCGAACTCGCCGACGCCCGGCCGCTGGACGGTAACGAGTTCAAGGTCGAACTCGCCCGCCGCACCCTGGTATCGACCCTGCACACCCTCACCGAACAGGCGCAGCGATGACACTGATTCCCGCCGAATCGATGGGTACGCCGCTGACCAGGCTGGACGGCCACGCGAAGGTCACCGGTACCGCGCCGTACGCCGTCGAACATCCCGTACCCGACCCGCTGTATCTGCACCCGGTCCAGTCGACCGTGGCCCGGGGCCGGGTGCGCGCCATGGATACCGAGGCCGCGCGGCAACTCCCGGGCGTCGTCGCGGTACTGACGGTGTTCGACTCCCCCGCACTCGCCGACACTTCCGACGGCGAACTGAGCATCCTGCAGGACGATCGCGTGCATTTCCGGGGGCAGCTGATCGGCGCGGTACTCGCCGAAAGCGCCGAAACCGCCCGCCATGGCGCCGATCTGGTGCGGGTCGGCTACCGGACCGAACCCCACCACACCGAGTTGCGCGCCGACGACCCCGCCCGCTACGCACCCGAACAGGTGAACCCCACCTTCCCGACCGATACCGCGGACGGTGATATCGACGCCGGCCTGGCCCGGGCGCAGGTGCGTATCGACCGGACCTACACCACACCCACCGAGCACAACAATCCAATGGAACCGCACGCCTGTATCGCGGTCTGGGACGAATCCACCGGGCGTCCGCAGGTGACGCTCTACGACTCCACCCAGGGGGTGCATACCGTCCGGTCGACACTGGCTCCGCTGTTCGGGCTCGAACCCGATCAGCTGCGGGTGCTCGCACCCCATGTCGGCGGCGGTTTCGGCGCCAAGGGCGCACCGCACGCCCACAATGTGCTCGCCCTGCTGGCCGCCCGCCGCTGCGCCGGCCGGCCGGTGAAATTCGCGCTCACCCGGCAGCAGATGTTCGCGCTCGTCGGCTACCGGACGCCGACCGTCCAGCGGATCCGGCTCGGCGCGGACGGCGACGGCAGGCTGACGGCGCTTTCCCATGAGGTCGTCGAAACCACTGCCAAGGTCAAGGAATTCGCCGAGCAGACCGCGGTGGCTTCCCGGACGATGTACGCCGCGGACAGCCGGCGGACTTCGCACCGCCTGGTCGCGCTGGATGTTCCGGTGCCGTTCTGGATGCGCGCACCCGGGGAATGTCCCGGTATGTACGCCGCCGAATCGGCGATGGACGAACTCGCCGTGGCCTGCGGTATCGACCCGATCGAACTGCGGATACGCAACGAACCGGAAACCGATCCGGAATCGGGCCGGCCGTGGTCGGGACGCCATCTCACCGAATGCCTGCGCACCGGGGCCGGCCGATTCGGCTGGGCCGGGCGCGATCCGGCCCCGCGCGCCCGCCGCGACGGCGACTGGCTGATCGGCACGGGGGTCGCGGCGGCCACCTACCCCGCGATGGCGATGCCCGGGAACACCGCCCGCATCGAATTCGGTGCCGACGAGCGCTACACCGTCGAGATCGGAGCCGCCGATATCGGAACGGGTACCTGGACGGCACTGACCCAGATCGCCGCCGACGCACTCGGCTGCGACCCCGCCGCCGTGCGGCTGCGGATCGGCGATACCGATCTGCCCGAGGCCAGCGTCGCGGGCGGGTCCACCGGAATCGGTTCGTGGGGTTCGGCCGTCGTCGCCGCCGCGCGGACGTTCCGGCGCGAACACGGCGAAACCCCGGCCGCCGGCGCACGCAGCAGCGCGCAGGCGGCGGACAATCCGGACGCCGGGAAATTCGCGCTGCACTCCTTCGGCGCCCAGTTCGTCGAAGCCCGGGTCCATCGGTTCACCGGTGAGATCCGGATTCCCCGCATGCTCGGTGTGTTCTCGATCGGACGGGCGATCAATCCGCGCACGCTGCGTTCACAGCTGATCGGCGGGATGACGATGGGCGTATCCGGTGCCCTGCACGAGGAGAGCGTGCGCGACCACCGGTTCGGCCATATCGTCACCCACGACCTGGCCTCGTACCACATCAGCGCCCACGCCGATGTGCAGGACATCGACGCGATCTGGCTGGACGAGGTCGACGAGCACACCAATCCGATGGGCTCACGCGGCGCCGGTGAGATCGGGATCGTGGGCGCCGCCGCCGCGGTGGCCAACGCGGTTCATCACGCCACCGGGGTCCGGGTGCGTGCGCTACCCATCACCGCCGATACCGTCCTGGACGGAATCGCGACCTGACCGCGTGACGTTCCGCGTCCGCTCACCGGCCGCCGGCTCAGGCCAGCGCCGCGGCGAGACGGCGCCACTGGGTGCGGGGGAACGCCTGCAGGTCCGCGTCCAGCACCTGCACACAGACATGGTCGGCGCCGGCCGCCCGGTGCTCGGCCACCCGGCGCACGATGGCTTCCTCGTCGCCCCAGACGATGATCGCGTCGAAGAGGCGGTCGCTGACGGTGGCCACATCCTCCGGCGTGAAACCCGACCGCAGGATGTTGTTCGCGTAGTTCGGCAACTGGAGGTAGCTGCGCAGCCATTCGGTACCGATCGCCCGCGCCTCGTCGGGATCGGTGGTGAGGACGGCCGTCTGTTCGGGCAGCAGCAGCGGCCCGTCACCGAGCGCGGCCCGGGCAGTGGCGGTGTGCTCGGGCGTGACCAGGTACGGGTGGGCGCCGCCGGCGCGGGTCGCCGCGAGCTGCAACATCTTGGGTCCCAGCGCGGCCAGCACCCGCGACCCGGCGGGAACGGGCGTATCGGTGGCGTCCAAGGCGTCGAGATAGGACCGCGTGGCCGCCAGCGGCTTCCGGTAGCGGCCCGGATCACCGGCATCGATCAACGGCGCGTGGCTCACGCCGATACCGAGCAGGAACCGGTCGCCGTAGGTCCCGGTCAGCGCGGCGTACCGGGCCGCGACGTCGGTCGGCTCGTGCATCCACAGGTTCAGGATTCCGGTCGCGACCACAGCCTGTTTCGTGGCACCCAGGAGATTGTCCACCGAGTCGAACACCGGGCCGCCGACATCCGGAATCCATATCGCGCTGTAGCCCAGCTCCTCGAGCTCGGCCGCCGCGTCCGCGGCTTCGGCCGCGTCACCGTAGCGCAGTTGCGAACTCCATACTCCGACACCCGTCAGCTGCACAAGTCCTCCTCGAATCCCGTGGATGCGAACGCCGGTACCGCAATCCGGCCTCGCGCGCTGGATGCTACTGCACGGTCCGGGCTCGATGTCCGTTCGCGCCGTCCACGTCCAGGACGCCGATGCGGTGCCGGACCATGAGATGCCCGGCCCGGCACCTCCGGCTCTCGACATCTCCGCGTACGTCACGTAGACCAATGGAATGCCCTCTCCGAGTACCGATGTCTGGGAAGTGCTGTCCACCGCACGGTCCATCCGCCGATTCACCGACGAACCGGTCGACGACGCCACGCTCACGCGCTGCCTGCGGGCGGCGACCTGGGCACCGAACGGCGCCAACGCGCAACTGTGGCGTTTCGTCGTGCTGGACGCACCCGAACAGCGGGCGGCGGTGGCGCAGGCGGCCCGGATCGCCCTCCGGTCGATCGAATCGATCTACGGGATGTCCAGACCGGCCGACGACGATCAGAGCCGCGCCGCGCGCAACAACCGGGCCACCTATGAACTGCACGACCGAGCCGGCGAATACACCTCGGTGCTGTTCACCGCGTTCAAGAACGACTTCTCCTCGGAGTTCCTGCAGGGTGGCTCGATCTATCCCGCCTTACAGAACTTCTACCTCGCGGCGCGTGCGCAGGGGCTGGGAGCCTGTTTGACGAGCTGGGCGTCCTATGACGGCGGGCAGATCCTGCGCGAGTCGGTCGGCGTTCCCGACGAATGGATTCTGGCCGGGCACATCGTCGTCGGCTGGCCGCGCGGGCAGCACGGACCCGTGCGCCGGCGGCCGCTCGAGGATGTGGTGTTCCGCAATCGCTGGGATCCCGAGCATGCCGACATCACCTTCGGACGAGGCGCCCGGCCGAACCGCTAGGCTCGCCCGCGCAACCGTGCGGACCTGCTCTCCTCGCCGGCCGCGGGCACCGGGCCCAGGTACTTCTCGAAAGCGTCGATCAGCTCCCGATGGGCGGTGTGGACGCCGATACCTTCTTCGAGCAAGAGGAATTTCGGGATACCGGTGATGAGGAGCAGCAGTGCGCCCGGGGTGAGTTCCCCGGGTGAACCGCGTCCGCCGGCTCCCTGCGAGAGGGCGTCGAGCTGGAGTTTTCGTACCCGCTCGGTCGCCTCGGCGATCTCGGCCCGAACCGATTCGCGATGGTTGCCCAACGCCATGAACTCGGTGGTCAGCGCACTGGCCGCTTCGGTTCGGCTGTATTCCCAGAGCACCCGCGGCAACCGGTCGGGCGGAGCCTCCAAAGCCTCGGTGAGATGCCGGATATTGCGTTCGGTGTAGCGGCGGATGGCGGCGAGGAAGATCCCGTCGAGGGTGCGGAAGTAGTACTGAACCAAGCTGGGAGTGACACCGGCCTTGGCGGCGACCGCACGGAACGTCACTGCGGCGTACCCCTCTTCCAGCATCAACTGCTCCACACAGTCCAGTAGGACCCCCCTGGTGTGCGACGTCTCGGTGCCGGTACGCCGTGCCGATGCCGCCATGCCCGACTCCTCATCTCCCGGTGGGCGCCCATCCTCTCACCTCTCGCGCTGTACGATCGTACAGCGCGAGAGGTGAACCCCACGCCGATGTCCGGCCGACCCTGTCTCGCCATCCGGCACCGAGGAGAGATATGACCACCGACAGCGATTTGGCAGCCCTGCAACGGGACGTCCGGTACCTGATGGATCGGACGGCGATTCTGGATTGCGTTGCGGGACATGCGCGCGGCTGCGACCGCCACGACCCCGATCTCGTCACCGCCGCCTATCACCCCGACGGAGTCGACGAGCACGGCGCCGCGGTGAACCCGGGCCCCGGATACGCCGAATGGGCCAATCGCACGCATGCGGCCACCTCCCGCGTGCACACCCACCACCTCACGACACATACCTGCGAGATCGACGGCGATACCGCGCACGCGGAGAGCTATGTCCTCGTCGTGCTGCTCGGGCTCGACGGCCGCAGCGCCCAGGTGATCGCCGGCCGCTACCTGGACCGGCTCGAACGCCGGGACGGCCGGTGGCGCATCGCGGTCCGGCGCTCCACTGTCGAGACGATGTTCGCGGCGGACGCGTCGGTGCTGCAATCGAGCTTCTTCAAGAAGGCGGGCTATCCCGTCGGCACCCGCGACGAATCCGACCTGTCTTACCAGCGCCCGCTGTCCCTGGAAGCCCCGGCTCCCGCGCGATGGTAACCGGTCGCCGGTGAGCAGCGTCGCCACGCTGACCCGGTGGCGCGGTGGCGATCGTCCGGACCGCGCCGGCGGATTCGCCGATCAGCGCACGACGACCCGGACGCGGTCGAGATTCCGAACCTCGGTGAACGGACTGCCGGGATCGCCGTCGCGCTGCGAGGTCACCCGGACCCCCGCGAAATAGGTGCCCGGCCGGTCGTAGGCGAAGGTCCGGGACGACTCGATGGTGGCGGCCGGCTGCCGGGCGGGAGATTCGGCGACGAACCGCCCCTCTCCGGTGAAATCCCACTCCGTCGAGACGATCATGCCCGTGCCCGGAGGGACCGCGGCGCGTGCCCGGAAGGTCACCGGCTGCCCGGCGGCGACCTCGACCCGGTCACCGCCCTCGACGTCGAGATCCACCACCGGCTGGATACCGTGCCGGTCGGCAGCCGGTGCGGTGACCGAAATCTGCGACCCCTCCCGCTGATACGAGGTGGATTCGGCGGGCGCGCGGCCGTTTTCGGCCCACTCCGCGACATCGCGCAGCGCCTGTTGCAGTATCCCCGTGTAGTCGATCAGCCGTGCGGCGCGGGCGCCGGGGGTGACATGGTCGGCGTTGTCGTTGAGCCAGAGCCGGAAGCTGTCCCGGTAATCGTCGCCGAGCGCGTCGCGCACCCGGGTGCGGTACCAGTCGCCGTCCCAGGTGAAGGCGTCGGCATCGAGGAGATTGCCGACCGCGATGACCTTGCCGGTGATCTCGCCGGTGTAGGTGCCGCCGCCCGCGGTGCCGGTGGCGAACATGCTGTCGGCGGTGACCGGGCGCTGCGGATGGATCGGGGTGCCATCGGCATGGCGGTACTGGTCGAAGGCGTAGTAATCCCGGTCGGCCGGCACCTGATGACGCGGGTAGGACGGAAGCGCCAGATACCACAGGTTGTCCAGCCGCAACTCGGTGCCCGGCGCCAGACCGGCGACAGTCTCCGCGGAGCCGGAGACGGTGACGAACCCGCCGGCCGCATCGAGGGTGGCCGCCTGCACCTGCGCACCGGACGTGCCGACCGTGAGGTCGACCGCGGTGCCGTGCCGGTTGGCGGGAACTCTGTCGAGAAAAACGCGCGCCGTGTCGTCGCCACTGCGCTCCACCCGGGTGACGGTGGCGGTTTCGTCGATCTTCCCGGCACGAACGATCTCGCCCAGCGGTGAGGCTTCGGTTCCCAGATAGCCGGGTCGATGCCAGAAGTCGTCGGCGTAGGTGGGATCCAGCTGCCGTACCGCGGGACCGAAACCGAGCAGCCCCGACGGCCCCGCCGGAGTTCCGGCACCGCTGAGGCCCAGAACGTACTCGTAGTCCTCGAAGGCCGCCAGCGGCACGCCCGCGTGGAGCAGCTCGGTCAGTACCGCCGCCTCCGTCTCGTCCAGGCCCGCATAAGGGTCACCGCTCCCGCCGGGCGCGACCGCATCGGCGATCCGGGGCGCTTCCTCGGCGAGCACCATGGCGCCGAGCGCGCGGACGAAGAAATTGTTCGGTATGGAGGACGGGGTCCCGATGATGAACGGCACGGCACCATCCCACACGCCGATGGTGTTCTCCATCGCCCCGATCGTCTGATAGGAGCCACCGCTACCGCCCCAGATATAGCCGAAGATGCGGTCCGTGGTCCCGTAGTACCGAGCGGCCACCGTCCGCGCGAACTTCGCGGCCGCGGCGTCGACCCGATACCCCGCGCCACCGTTGGTCTGCACGCTGTAGCCGCCGCTGGCCACGGCGAATGCCAGGTGCTCGGGGTCCACGTTCTCGTCGATCAGCGGGTACACGTACTGATAGAACCGGCCCTGCCACTGTTGTTTCGGCGGCAGCTGGATGACGAACCGCTTATCGGTACCCGAGAAATGCCCCGACACCTTCCGGACGGCCACCGGATTCGTCAGATCCTCTTCCCGATCGATCACCGGGTTTCCGTATTCGGGGTCGGTGCATTCGGCGGTGACCCACATGGGCTCGGCCTGCGCGGCGCAAGGCACCCGCCCGGCCTGATCCGCCCTCGGGTCCGGGTCGGATCGAGCAGCGTCGACGGCTACGGCCACACCCGCCACCACACACAACACGACCGGTACAGCGAGCCATCGTTTCGCGATCCACACGCCCACACTCTATCTGTGACCGATGCATCTGCCATAGATGCATCGGTCACAGATATCCTCATCGAATGAACGTCCGGCAGCTCCACCGCCTGATCCTGCAGCTCACCGAGCTCGCCAAACAGGCCAGCCTCAACCCGGACGAATCCTTCGCCTCCCCCGGGGAACTCGCCGTCCTCGACGACATACTCGAGCATCCGGGAAGTTCGGTGCGCCAGATCACCGAGCGCACCGGGTTCGTCCAGAGCCACGTCTCCACGACCATCGCACGCCTCGGCGACCGCGGCCTGGTGGAGACCACCACCGATCCGACCGACCGGCGCCGGACGATCGCCTCCCCCACCGGACTACTGCTGCGCACGATCGACGAGCGAACCGGCCGCACGATCGACGTCCTGCTGGCCGAGCAACTCGGCGCCGCGACAGCCGAGCGGACCGTCGAACTACTCAGCGAGCTCTCGCGCATTCTCGGATCGCCGACCGGCCGATAACAGCGGCGGGATCCCCGCACACGACCAGGGACCCATTGGCCGATCCGGCCGGCCCACCACCGGCTCGGCACACCTCCGGTGCGGTGCGTGGCAACCTCCCCGCGCAGGTCAGCGGCGCCGGAAGCCTTGCCGCCCACTGATTTCGAAATGCCCTGAGTCCGATCGAGGCCATTCCGCTCCGCAAATGAGAATCCCGTTCTACACTTGGGTAGATTCTCGTTCTACATAGGCGGAGGTGCGAGATGAACAGTGGCGCGTTCGACGGAGTACGCGTGGTGGAACTCGCACAATGGGTGTTCGTCCCCGTGGCGGGTGCACTGCTCGCGGACTGGGGTGCGGATGTCATCCGGGTGGAACGGCCCGACGGCGACCCGTATCGCAATCTCGCCACCCAGGGCATCGGCTCCGACAGCGGCGGGGTGAATCTTTCTGTGGCCCTGGCCAATCGCGGCAAACGCTCGGTGTCGCTGGATCTGCGCACCGACCGGGGCCGGGAGCTGCTGGACGAACTCCTCGCCACCGCCGATGTGTTCCTGACGAACTTCCGGCCCGCGGCGCTGCGCCGGCTCGGGCTCGATGCCGAAGAACTCACCCGGCGGTTCCCCCGGCTCGTCTACGCCCGTGGTCACGGCTACGGCGTCCGCGGCCCCGAAGCCGGGAAACCGGGCTACGACTCCTCGGCCTTCTGGGCGCAGGGCGGGCCCGCCCACGTTCTCACCCCGCTCGACCGCGAGTACCCGATCAGCCAGCGGGGCGCGATGGGCGACCGCAACGGCGCCATGGCACTGGGCTTCGCGATGGCGGCCGCCCTGCTGCGCCGGCACCGCACCGGCCGCGGATCGGTGGTCGATGTCTCGCTGCTCGCAACCGCCATGTGGATGCTGTCCTCCGATGTACTCGCGGCGCTGGCCGGTAATTCCCCCGTGGCGGTGTCCGGGCGCGGGACGCCGGTCAATCCCCTCGTGGGCACCTACCGCACCAAGGACCACCGTCATATCCAGCTCGTCTTCCTGCAGGGCGACCGGTATTGGGCGCAGTTCTGCGACCTGGTGCAGCGACCCGACCTGCGCGACGATCCGCGCTTCACGGATATGCGAGCGCGGGCCGCGCACCGCGCCGAATGCGTGGCCGAACTCGACGCCGAATTCGCGCGCCGCACCTTCGACGAGTGGAAGCAGCTGCTGGCGCGGCTGGACGCGCCGTGGGCTCCGGTGCAGTCGGTCGAGGAACTGCTCGCGGACCCCCAGGTACTGGCCAACGACTATCTCGGGGTCGTGGAAACCGAAACCGGCCAGTCGTACCGGCTCCCGACCGGACCGGTCCAGTTCGACGAAAGACCACCGGAGCTGCGGCGGGCACCCGAACACGGTGAACACACCGAGACGCTGCTGCTGGAGCTCGGCTACACCTGGACCGATATCACCGAACTCAAGGACGCCGGGGTGGTCCCGTGACGACCTCCCGCCCGCTCCCGGTGCCCGATGACCTCTCCGCGCCGTACTGGGCCGCCGCGGCCCGGCACGAACTCGCTCTCGCCCGCTGCGCGCGGTGTGCCCGGTTCGATATCCCGCCCGGTCTCACCTGTTCACACTGCGGCACCACCGATCCCGCGTATCGCTTCGAACGGGTCAGCGGCCGGGGTGTCGTCCGGTCCTGGACGATCGTGCGCCGGGCCTCGTCGGTCGGCTTCGCCGGTGAAGTGCCTTATCTACTGGTCGACATAGAACTCGACGAACAACCCGGTCTCCGGATGATCGGACGGCTGCTCGACGGACCCGATACCGAACTGGCCGAAGGGCTCGCCGTCCAGGTGGCGTTCGAAGATATCGCGGCGGGCACAGCGATCCCGGCGTTCACCGTGGCACCGCGGCGGCCGTCGTGACCGGCCGGTTCCGCGGCGGCGGCCGCGTGGCGATCGCCGGATACGCGCACAGCAGCATCCGGCGCCGGCGTGACCGGCCACTGGGCGCGCTCGCCGTGGAGATCGCGCGGGCGGCGGTCGCCGACGCGGGTTTGCGGCCCGAACAGATCGACGGATTCGTCGCCTCCGCACTGTTCCCGACCGCCGGCGGGCACCGGGTCACCGACGGCATCAGCACGGTGTCGGCGGACTGGCTGGCGGCCCGGCTGGGTGGCTCACCGCGGTATGTCGCCGGATTCACCGGTATCGGCCAGATCCCCGGCGCCGTGGCACTGGCGGTCAACGCGATCGTTTCGGGCGCGGCCGACTACGTCGTCCTGCATCGCGCGCTACACAACCCGGCCGGGGGTTACCACGACAATCCGGTCACGAGGGCCGAAGGCGCACAGCAATGGACGCTGCCCCAGGGTTTCGCCGGCCCGCTGCCGATGATCGCCCTCCCCTACACCGAGTACCTGAACCGGTACCGCGCCGATCCCGGCGCCCTGGCCGAGGTCGTGGTCGAGGCCCGGAAGAACGGGGCGCGTATCCCGTGGTCGTACTGGTACGGAAAACCCCTCACCACCGAGGAGTACCTGGCGGCGCCGATGGTCAGCGAGCCGGTTCGCCGGCTCGATTGCGATCTGCCGGTGGACGGCGTGGCCGCCTTCGTCCTCACCTCCGCCGAACGCGCCCGGGATCTCCCCCACCCGCCCGTGTATGTGACCGGATACGCGCAGAGCCCGCCACCGCGACACCGCACCGCGCTGCATTGGCCGCTCGACGACATCATGGCGGGCGGGGAGGTCACGGCCCGGCGCCTGTGGGAGGCCACGGGCCGGCGTCCCGGCGACATCGATCTGCCGCAGCTCTACGACGGCTTCTCGCCTTTCGTGTACTTCTGGCTCGAAGCCCTCGGCTTCTGCCCGCCCGGCGAGGCACACCGGTTCGTCCGCGACGGCGGTATCGACAGCGATCTGCCCGGCGGCCTCCCGGTGCTCTCCGGCGGCGGCGCGCTGGGAAACGGCCGTATGCACGGTATTCCGCAGATGCTCGAGTGCTATCTGCAACTGGCCGGCCGCGCCGGCGAACGTGCCCGCGCCGGCGTGACCACCGCCCTCGCCTGCCACTCCTCGCCGCATTACGGCGGTGTCGTCGCCTACAGCACCGAACCCGGATAACACCCGATACCCACGCCCCGCCACCGCAGCCAGGAGACCGATGCCATGTCCACCATCCTCACCGAACAACGCTCGTATATCGCGGGCGACCGGATATCCGGCGCGGAAATCCTCGCGGTGGAGAACCCGGCCGACGAATCGCACCTCGCCGATATCCCGGCCACCCCGGTGAGCGAGGTCGAGCGCGCGATACACGAGGCACGCCGATCCTTCGACAGCGGTGTATGGGTGGATACACCCGCCGCGGAACGGGCCGCGGTGCTGCGCGCGATGCTGTCGTATCTCGAGACCGTGCGGGAGCCGCTGGTGGCGACCATGGTCGCCGAGGCCGGGCAGCCGAGGATCTTCGCCGAACGCTCCCAGTTCCATTCGGGGCTGGCGATGGCCCGCGGCATGATCGACCTGTATCTTTCGCTGCCGCACGAAGAGCCGAATCCGGTACCCGTCGACGAACTCCTGCGCGGGCGCGTGGCACTCAGCGTCCGCAGGTACGAACCCGTGGGCGTCGTCGCGGCGATCACCCCGTACAACGCGGCGTTGATCATGGCATTGCAGAAAATCGTGCCCGCACTGCTCGCGGGGAACTCGGTGATCCTGCGGCCGAGTCCGCTCACCCCGATCTCCTCACTGGTCTTCGGCGCCGCCGCCGACGCGGCCGGGCTGCCGCGCGGTGTGCTGAGCGTCGTGGTCGAATCCGGTTCCGCCGGTGCGGAACTGCTCACCACTCATCCCGCCGTGGATATGGTGTCGTTCACCGGATCGACCTCGGTCGGCCGGCGCATCATGGCGCAGGCGGCGCCGTCCCTCAAACGTGTCGCGCTCGAACTCGGCGGGAAATCGGCGCAGATCTACCTCGCCGACGCGGTCGGCAGGGTCGCGGCCGGTGCCGCGGCCGTGGTCGCGGGTACCGCGGGCCAGGCCTGTGTGGCGGCGACCCGCATGCTGGTGCCGCGTGAGCACAAGGACGAAGTGCTCGAGATCGTCGCCCGGACCTACGCGGGTCTCGTCGTCGGCGCCCCCGCCGATCCGGCGACGACGATCGGCCCGCTGATCAGTGCCGCGCAACGCGAACGCTGCGAGAGCATCGTCGCCCGGGCCGTCGACAAGGGCGCGACCGTCGTCCAGGGCGGCGGCCGGCCTGGGGCGTATCCACGCGGCTACTACTTCGAGCCGACCGTGCTGGACGTTCCCGACAACGGCAACCCGGCCGCGCAGGAGGAGATCTTCGGCCCCGTCCTCTCGGTGCTGGGGTACCGGGATACCGAGGACGCCGTGCGGATCGCCAACGACAGCCCGTACGGATTGTCCGCTCAGGTGTACGGCACCGACCCGGCCGCCGCCACCGCGATCGCGCGCCGCTTGCGCACCGGCGCCGTCAACGTCAACACCGCGCTGTTCAGCGCCTACGCCCCCAGCGGCGGTTACAAGCAGAGCGGCCTCGGCCGCGAACGCGGCCCGGAGGGGATCCGGGCCTTCCAGGAAGTCAAACACCTCGTCATCGGCGAACTCCGCTGAATGGCCGGCAGTCCCGAAGGAGTAATCATGCCCACCGACCTCGCACTCGACTGGTTGATCTCGGTCGACGACCACATTCTCGAACCGCCGAACCTGTGGGTGGACCGCGTCCCGCGCGCCGACCGGGATCGCGCACCGCATATGGAATTCGACGACAACGGCGTGGACTGCTGGGTCTACGACGGTAAACGCTTCCCCAGTTCCGGGCTGAGCGCGGTAGCGGGCAAGGAGAAAGAAGAATTCAGCCCGAAACCGTTGTCCTACAGCGAGATGCGACCGGGATGCTACGACCCGGTCGCGCGGATCGAGGATATGGACCGGGCCGGAATTCTCGCCTCCCTCTGTTTCCCGACGATCACCCGGTTCTGCGGCCAGCTGTTCATGGAAGCCGGTGACCGCGACTTCGGCCTGGTCTGCCTGAAGGCCTACAACGACTGGGTGATCGAGGACTGGTGCGGCGCGGCACCCGGCCGGTACATCCCGCTGGTGCTCATCCCGCTGTGGGATCCGCAGCTGGCGGTGCGGGAGCTGGAACGCTGCGCCGCGAAGGGCGCCACCACATTCGCCTTCTCGGAGAATCCCGCACCGCTGGGCCTGCCGACGATTCACGATCCCAGCGGCTACTGGGACCCGGTGATGGCCGCGGCCAACGATCTCGACCTGGTGGTCTCCATGCACGTCGGTTCGTCCTCGACGGTTCCGCAGATCTCGAAGGACGCGCCGTTCCTGGCGAACCTGGCCTGGGGTGCGACCCGGACCTCCGGCGCGATGCTGTCCTGGTTGTTCAGCGGGATGTTCCAGCGTTTCCCCAACCTCAAGATCGCGTTGTCCGAGGGGGAGATCGGGTGGATACCGTATTTCCTGGAGCGCGCCGAGCAGGTCCTGGACAAACAGCGGCATTGGGTGAAGCGCGGCATGAACTGGGGCGATCACGCCGGGAGTCAGGGCGTCGATCTCGATACCCTCGATATCCGCCAGACCTTCCGCGACCATATCTTCGGTTGTTTCATCGAGGACACGCACGGGATCGCGAGTATCGCCGAAATCGGCGAGAACAACATCATGTGCGAAACCGACTACCCGCATTCGGATTCCACGTGGCCGAACTGCATCGACGCCGTGAAAAAGCAGATCGATCATCTGCCGGAGACGACGCAGTACAAGATCCTGCGCGGCAACGCCGAGCGGCTCTACCGGTTCACCCCGGCGCAACCGCCGGTCCGGGCAGCGGGCTGAGATGCCGGGCTGGAGTGTCCAGGTCGATCGGACACGCTGCCTCGGCTGCGGGGTCTGCGCGGCCTACGCACCGGGCAGCTTCACCCAGGACGACGAGGGGCTGGCGGTGCTGTGTGATCCGCCGGCCGATCCGCTGGACGAGGTGCGTGCGGCAGTGGACAGCTGCCCGACCGGGGCACTGAGCCTGGCGATCACCGACGTCGACACTATCGAACGAGAAGGGTGAGCCACGTGCTGCTCGAAGGAAAAATTGCGGTGGTCACCGGCGCCGGATCCGGCGTCGGTGCCGCCTCGGCCCGGCGATTCGCCGAGGAAGGCGCCTCGGTCGTCTGCGCCGATATCCGGTTCGATCAGGCGAAGGAAACCGCCCGCCGGATCGAAGCCGCGGGCGGGGTGGCCGTCGCGGTCGACACCGATGTCACGCACGAGCAGGATGTCGCCGCGATGATCGCCACCGCCGCCGACCGGTTCGGTCACGTCGATATCGTCTTCAACAATGTGGGCATCCCGACACCGCGCCTGGGTGCCGCCCTGGAGGACCACACCTACCAGGATTTCCAGCGTCTGGTGTCGGTGAACATCGGCGGGGTGTTCCTCGGCTGCACGTATGCCGTACTCCAGTTCAAGCGGCAGGGCAGTGGCGGGGTCATCCTCAACACGGGGTCGGTCGCGGGCCTGGTCGCCTGGGGCGGCGCGGTCTACGCCGCGACGAAAGGTGCCGTCCACCAGCTCACCAAGGCGGTGGCGATCGAGGGTGCGCCCTTCGGGATCCGCGCCAACGCCCTCTGCCCCGCCGGCATGCCCTATACCGGCTTCATGGCGGCCGGCGGGCTCGACAACAGCGCGGAGACGACCGCGAAATTGGCCGAGAGCACCGCCGCCAACCATCCGCTCGGCCGCCCGATCACGGCGGAGGACTGCGCGGAGGCAGCGGTATTCCTGGTATCCGATCGCGCCGCGAATATCACCGGAGTCCTGTTTCCGGTCGACGGCGGCTATGTGGCGAGGTGAACGAATGAGTCCGGCGAAAACCTTGGATCGCGACCGCGTACGCGAACTGTTCGACCTACGCGGCGCCTACCTGGCCCAAACGGGCGGCGGGTACCGCGACGACCCCTATCCGATATGGCATCGGCTCCGCGCCGAGGCCGAGGTGCACCCGGGTATCGTGCACGAACTGACTGGATACCCGGGCCCCGCGGCATTCAGCGGATTGCCGCAGCCCGACCGCCCGCACTTCTCGGCGTTCGGTTTCGCCGCCTGCGATACCGCCTACCGCAACCCCGACCTGTTCGCCTCCGCGCCGGCACCGGTCGACCCGAACAAGGGCAAACTCGACGCTCTCAACAGCATGATCTCGATGAACGGGGCCCAGCACCGGCGCTACCGGGCACTGGTCCAGCCGTCCTTCGTTCCCGCGAAGGCGCAATGGTGGATCCGCAACTGGATCGAGCAGACCGTGCACCAGCTGATCGACGGATTCGCCGCCGACGGCCGCGCCGAACTGAACGTCGATTTCTGCGCGGCCATCCCGGTCCTGACGATCACCGGCAGCTTCGGTGTGCCGGTCGAGCAGGCGTTGGAGTTCCGGGCGGCGCTCGGCCGGCCGGAGGCCGTGGTGGAGCTGATCCGGCCGATTGTCGCGCAGCGCCGCAAGGAGCCGCGCGACGACCTGATCAGCGTGCTGGTCGAGGCCGAACTGAAAGGCGAGGACGGGACAACGCAGCGGCTCACCGATGCGGAGATCCATTCGTTCGTCGTCCTGCTGCTGGCCGCCGGATCCGGTACCACCTGGAAACAGATGGGGATCACGCTGACGGCGCTACTGCAGCGGCCGGAGGTGCTCGCGGCGGTCGCGGCGGACCGGTCGCTGCTGCGACCGGCCATCGACGAGGCCCTGCGCTGGACACCGACCGATCCGATGTTCTCCCGGTACGTCACCCAGGACACCGAATTGCAGGGGGTGCACCTGCCCGCGGGATCGGTGCTGCACCTGTGCATCGGGGCCGCGAACCGGGACCCCGCACGCTGGGACGACCCGGACGAATACGACATCACCCGGCGGTTGCGGCCCTCGTTCGCCTTCGGCGGCGGTGCCCACGCCTGTCTGGGCATGCATGTCGCGAAGGCCGAGATGACGACCGGGATCGGCGCACTGCTCGACCGGCTGCCGAATCTGCGGGCCGACCCGGATGCCGAACCCACCCGCTTCATCGGCATGTACGAGCGCGGGCCCACCGAGATCCCCGTGGTTTTCGGCTGAACCCCGGTCCTGGAAAGAGGAGAGAGTCGATGAACGAGCCCGAGTACCGGCCGCCGGACCTCAGTCTGGTCGGCGCCGGCCACGTCGCCCGCTACCGGGAGACCGACGGCGAGGTCGGATACGTTTGGAACGGCACAAATATCCTGCTGCTCACGACCACCGGCCGGAAATCCGGCCGGCCGCGGACGTCGGCGCTGATCTACGGCCGCGACGGTGCCGACTATCTGGTCGTGGCCTCGGCCGGCGGCGCCGCCACGCATCCGGCGTGGTACCTGAACCTGCGGGCGAACCCCGTGGCGGAGGTCCAGATCAAAGCGGAGCGGGTCCGGGTGACGGCGCGCACCGCCACCGCGGCGGAGCGGCCGCGCCTGTGGCAGCTCGCCACGGAATACTGGCCCAACTACGACGTCTATCAGTCGCGTACCAGCCGGGTTATCCCGCTCGTCGTGCTCACCCCGTCGTGATAGGACTTCAGGCGTGTCCACTCCCAAGAGACCCGCCCGCCCCGACGCCCCGATCACGACGCCGCCCCTGTGGGCCGATCGCGCCGCGGATCAATCGCAGTCGGTACGCCGATCGCGGGCTCGCACCATCGAGCAGGCGCAGGCGATCGTCGCGGCCGCGCAGCGGTTGATCGAGGAGAAGGGGTCCGCGTTCACGACCCAGGAATTGTCGAAGGAGGCGGGGATCGCCCTGCAGACCTTCTACCGGCATTTCCCCAGTAAGGACCATCTGCTCCTCGCCGTCCTCGAGGATGTGATCTCCGATCGGATGGCGGAGATGGCGGCGGCCGCGAGCGAATTACCGGATCCGGTGGCGCGCTTACGTTTCTACATCCTCGCGGCGTTGCGGTCGCTGCGCACCGAGGACGGTGGGACCCAGCGGAAATTCATCACCTCCGAACACTGGCGGCTCTATCAGATATTCCCGGAGGAAATGGCGCAGATCAATCAGCCGTTCGCCGGACTGATCGAGCGTGAACTGCGGGCAGCGGCCGAATCGGGACTGTTGCGCCCGAACGACCCGGCCGCCGACGCCTGGCTGGCGGTGAACCTGGTGATGTCGGTTTATCACCATTTCGCGTACGCGCCGCGCGAGAACATCGAAGCCGTCACCGAACAATTGTGGGCATTCTGTTCGACCGCTTTCGGCGGTCGTCCACCTGATGAGTAACGGGGCACAGCAATGAAGCAAGCGCCGGTTTTTCCCAAAGGCCGTGATCTGGACACCACGGCCACGATCCTGCAGTCGTGGCTGGCGGCTCGGTCCGAGGTCACCGCCGTCGAAGTCGACGATCCGGCCTATCCGCAGGGTGCCGGAGTATCCAACGAGACCGTCTTCCTCCGGGTGCACTCCCCGCGCGGAACCGAACAGGTGGTGCTCCGGGTCGCGCCGGCGGCGGAGTACCAGATGTTTCTCGATCCGAGGTTCCGGATGCAGCACGATATCCTCGTCGCCCTGCGGCGGCACAGTGCCGTGCGGGTGGCGGAACCGCTGTGGCTGGAGGAGGACCCGTCGGTGCTCGGCCGGCCGTTCTATCTGATGCGACGGGTCTCCGGCTCGGTGCCGGTGAGTATGCCGGTGTACAACTCGGCCGGGTTCCTCGTGGAGGCCACCCCCGGGCAGCGGCGGACGCTGTGGGAGGACGCGATGGGCCAGCTGGCCGCGATTCACCGGGTCCCCGTCGACGCCGTCGCTTTCGTCGACCGCCCCGAATACGGGATCTCCGGCGATGAGCAGCAACTCGGCTACTGGAGCGCGCACGCACAGTGGACTCTGGAGCAGAACGTTCCGGATACGGTCCGCATTCTGCTGCAGTGGCTCACCGACAACCGGCCGGCCGGCTCGGTACCGGGGTTGTCGTGGGGCGATGCCCGGATCGGCAATATCGCCTTCGGCCCGGATTTCCGGGTTTCCGCGGTCATGGACTGGGAGCAGGCTTCGCTGGCCGGGCCGGTCGCCGATCTCGCCTGGTGGCTGGTGTTCGACGAAGCCCACAGCACGGGCCTGGGCGTCCCGCGGCTCGACGGCCTCGGTACCAGGGCCGAGACGATCGAGCTGTGGCAGGAGCTGACCGGGCTCCGGGCCGGCGATCTGCACTGGCACGAGGTGTTCGCCTGCCTCAAAGCCGGCCTGCTCAGCCTGCGCACCCGGCGCGTCCTGCGGTTGCCACCGGTCGACACCGGCACGCGGCGATACTCGTTTCTGCGGCACGCGTGCGAGCTGGTGGGAATCCCCGAACCGCAGGAGAACTTGTGACGGCGGCAACCGGGCCCGCCCCGTTCGACGAAGCGGTCGTCCTGTCTCCGGAATGGCTCACCGCGGTGCTGGATACCGGCCCCGGCGTGGTCCCGATCGCCACCGAAGTGGTCGAGCGGATCGAAACGGTGGCCACCAAGGTCCGTTTCCGCCTGACCTACTCCCGGCCCACCGGCGCTCCCCCGGCCCTGTGCGCCAAGGGCTATTTCCACCCGGAACGCCGGCGCGGTTCCCGCGCCGAGGCGGATTTCTACCGGCTGCTGGCGCCGCGGCTGCCGGTGCGCACACCGCCGTGCGTACATGCCGCCGTGGACGAGACGACCGGCCACGCCCTGGTGCTCATGCACGATCTCGTCGAGGCGGGCGCCCGGTTCCTCGATCCCCTCACCGGCTACAGCCCCGAGCGGGCCGCGGGTACCCTCGACCAGCTCGCCGCCCTGCACGCGGCGACCTGGGACAGCCGGCAGGCGGCATACGAGATGTTCCCGCCGCGGCTGGCCTCGCTCGCGGGCCATATGACCCCCGCAAAGCTGCAGCCGCTGCTGGACGACGGCCGGGCCGCCGGCATTCCCGACGACGTCCGGCACGCGGACCGGCTGCTGGCGGCCATGGCCGCGATGGATGTCCTGAGCACCGCGTCCGAACGGTGCCTGGTCCACGGAGATCTGCATACCGGCAACATCTATGAAATGCCCGACGGCAGCGCAGGTCTCATCGACTGGCAAGTTGTCCAGCGCGGCCACTGGGCCCAGGACGTCGCCTACCATCTGGCGACCGTCCTGGACCCCGGCGAACTCGCCGGTTCCGAACGCGACCTGCTCGGGTACTACCTCGACAGGCTGGCCGGGTACGGCATCGAACCGCCGGATCGAGACCACGCCTGGTGGATGTACCGGGCTCACCTGCCGTACGGGTTCTACCTGTGGTCGATGACCCGCGCGGTCGACCGCCCGATCATCGAGCATCTCACCGGGCGGCTCGCCACGGCGGTCGCCCGGCACGGCAGCCTCGATCTCCTCGGAGTCTGAACACGACCGCGAGTTGCGGGGTATCGAGATCCGCTCGATACCCCGCGACTTCGCCTGTTACGCACCGGTGGCAGCGGTACCGGGCTCGGACCGGCCGGCGGCCAGGTTCTGCCGGATCTTGTACTTCTGCACCTTGCCGCTGGGGCTGCGCGGGAAATCGTCGACCACATGGATCTCCTGCGGCCACTTCTGTTTCGCCAGGCCCGCGTCGGCGAAGTAGGCGCACAGGTCTTCGAGCAGCGGCGCGGCGATACCGGGTTGCAGCCGCAGGACCGCCGCGACGTGTTCGCCCAACCGAGCGTCGGGTGCGGCGACCGCGACGGCTTCGGCCACCCCGGGCACCGTCAGCAATACTTCCTCGACCTCGAGCGCACTGATGTTCTCCCCGCCGCGGATGATCAGGTCGGTGGTGCGGTCGACGATGGTGAGATAGCCGTCGCCGTCGAGGGTTCCGATATCACCCGTGTGGTACCAGCCCTCGTCGTCGAACGCCGTCGCGGTCAGCGTCTCGTCGAGGTATCCGAGGCACAGATCCGGTCCACGGCTGAGGATTTCGCCGTCCTCGGCCAGCCGGATCTCGACTCCCGGCTGCGGGGTCCCGTCGGTATAGAGCCGTTTGGATTCGGGTGCGGTCCAATGCGATGCCGTCATCGACGGGTGCTCGGTACTGCCGTAGGAGCGGTAGACCGTCAACCCCATACCGGTCAGCCGCTCGGCCACCGGGGCGGCGACCGGGGCGCCGCCCATACCGAGATACTTCAGCCGGGCCAGATGCTCCCGGGTGCAGTCCGGATGGTCGACGAGACTGGTCACGTAGTACGGCACACCACCGCCCAGGCTGACGCCGTAGGTGGTCATCACCTCGAGGATGCGCCCGGGATTCCAGACGTCGGCGAGGTCGATGGAGACACCTTCCCGGACCGGCACTAGCAGGGCCGAGAGCATCCCGATGAAATGACCGATGGGCGCGGCGTTGATCATCGGCCCCAGATCGGCGGGATAGCGCTGCGGCATCAGCCGGGTCTCGCAGCCGAGCGTCCGATGACTGTGGACGACCCCTTTGGGCACCCGTGTGGTACCCGAGGTGAAGGCGATCACCGCGGGGCCGGCCGGGTCCACCTGCGCCACACCGGTGAACGGCTCGTCGGCGAGCAAGGAGTCGAAGCGGCGCGCGGGATCGCCGCCGCCGACGATACCCACGATCGGCACGCTCGCGTGGACCGCGGGGTCGTACACCAGGTTCCCGAACCGTTCGGCGCCGAAGAATGCCTTGGGCCGCACCGTTTCCACGATATGGCCGACTTCCCGCGACCCGTAGGTGTGCACGATCGGCACCACGACCGTGCCCAGCAGCGAGGCCGCCCAGAACGCGGCCGCGGCCTCCATCCAATTCGGCAGCTGCAGCGCGACGACATCCCCGGGCCCGACCCCGCGATCCCGCAGACCGGCCGCCAACCGGCGTGCCACCAGCTCGACCTCCCGGAAGGTGCCCGAGTAGGGCCGGATATCGGAATGGACGCGAAAGCTGGTGTCCGGCGCGGACGCGAGACCCTGGGCGAGCAGATCGCCCAGGCTGTCGCGCGTCCACCACCCCTGCTCTTCGTACTGTCGTACCAGTTCGGGGGGAATCGTGCGCATGGTGAAACTCCAACCACCCGGCATGCGCACGCCGGTGTCGTACCGCGGCGTTGCCGGAGAACAGGGGCCGTCGGAAAACCGGGGCGGGGCCCGGCCACGAGCACGCGAAACGCGGCTCTACTCCAGAGTAGAACGTCATTCTGCTTTTTGTACGCGAATTCCCGTTTCCGCCATATCGGATTACCGAGGCGAATCGGTGCCGGCCGCGGGGGACGACCGTGGGTCCACCACGGCGAACCACGGTCGCCACGGCAACTCATGGCAATTCGGTTGCCCGCCCGCCCGCCGGTGATGAACCATGACCCCACTGTGTGACCGGCATCACCGACAACGGCACTCCGGCCCCCGGTTCCGGCTTCTACCTCCACTTTCGCTCACCGGAACACGTGCATGCCCCGCACAGGTAATTCGAGATGAGGACATCTGATGACACGCACCACTCTGTTCCGCGCGCCCGCAGCACTCACCCGCACCGGCACCGGTCTCGCCGCCCTCGCGGCCGCCTTCGGGCTCGCCACCGGTACGAGTACCGCCGACGCGTTCGTACCGCTGCCCGACGGAACCCAGACCGGGCCCGGTCTCACCATCACCCGCACCGGGGAAAGTGCCGTGGTCTCTCCGTCCATGGCCGCCAACGGCGCGGGACGGGTCACCTGGGTGTCCGGCACCATCACCGCCGATGTCACCCAGACCCCCCTCGCCGAACCCGGGCCCTACAGCACCCCGGACAACATTCCCGGCACCAACAACTCGTCCACCCACGGCGTATCCCAGGTCAACACCGGCTATATCGTCGGCTGCCAGGTCAGCATCGGCGACCGGGCGTTCTCGCTCGGCGCGAGTGCCAGTGTCTCCACGACGCAGATGGGTGTCAGCGGCTCCGCCGGCGTCCAGGTCGGGCCGGGCGAAGTGAAATTCGTGCAGATCGGCATCAAGGACATCCCCGCCCCGGGCCGATACACCCTCGGTTACCGGGACTACGAAATGGAGATCCAAGGCTGCGGCGGCTACGCCCAGGCCCGCTCCTACACCGTCATCGAGATCATCGGTGACCACTATTCGAAGACCACCCTCTACGGAGCACCGTTCAGCATCGGCTGAGCCTTCCGCCCTCACCCGCACAGCCGATTCCATCAGAACGACGAGGTTCACCGACAATGATCGACACCACGAAAACCCTCCGCACCATGGTCGCGGCCGCCGGCAGCGCTCTGCTCGCCACAGCAACCTGGGCACTGCTGCCGGCGCCGGCCCATGCCGATACCTTCGTTCCCCTGCCGGGCGGTCAGATCACCGAAACCCTGGGCGACGGCACCACCGTCACCGTCCGCCTCACCGGGGAATCCGCCGTGATCAGCCCCTCCCTGGGTTCCACACCCCTGCACCGCAACACCTGGGTCTCCGGCAGCGCCGGCGCCGAAACATCGCAGCCACCCCGGAGCATGTCCATCCGCCCCGGCTATGTCGTGGGCTGCCAGGTCAATATCGCCGGCGGCGGTGTGAACGCGGGGGCCGGCGCCACCCAGCGAGCCGGCAGCGAGACGCCCGATCTGTCCACCAGTACCGGCGGCAATCTCACCCTGGGCCCGGGCCAGGCCAAGAAATTCTATCTGCTCGATCTCGAAACCCCGGACGCCTTCGGGGATGAAAGCCATCGGCCCTTCAACCGCACGAAGTCCCCCGTAGGCAGCGTTACCTGGAAGGACAGCACCATAGGTCTCGCCGGCTGCGCGGGCTACGCACAGGCCCGCGCGTTCGTCCAGGTGGATGTCGAAACCGCGAAAGCCAAAGAGATCGTCACGCTCTGGGGACAACCCTTCTCTCTCGGCTGACCGCCGGAACATTCGAACGGCCGGGCGGAAGGACGTGCCGGCCCGGCCGTTCTATCCGGATTCGGCTGCCACTACCCTCGGCGCACGGCACCGGGCACGCTCGGGGCGGGCGGTGCCGGCCACCGGGCGGATCCGGGGCCGCGGCACGGCTCCGGTCGATCCCCGCACCACCAGGCGCGCGGTCAGCGAGACGATGGCCTGGGTATCCATCGCCTCGCCGTTCATCGCACGGTGTAATTGCCGGAAGGCAGCGGTACCCATCGCTCGCATCGGCGCCCCCACCGTGGTCAACGGCGGCGTACAGAAATCGGATCCGACCACGTTCCCGAAACCGATGACGCTCAGCTCGTCCGGCACCCCGACACCGGCTTCGTTCAGGGCATGCAGCATGCCGATCGCCACGAGATCGTTGAATACCAGCACAGCGGAGGGCCGATCGCACAGCAGTTCCCGGGCTGCCGTGATACCGCCCGCCATGGTCGGCGGATACGGACCGATCCGGCAGACTTTCAGCCCGAACCGCGGGGCCGTATCCAGCAGTGAACGCCAGCGCATACCGTCGGCCCAGGACGCCTGCGGCCCGCCGGCATAGGTCACCGAACGGTGCCCGAGTTCGGCCAGATGCCGCAGCGCCGCGTCCACCCCGGCCGCGGTATCGACCAGAACCGTGCGCGTTCCGGGCACGATCCGGTTGAGCGTCACCAAGGCCCGGTGCCCGGCGGCCGCCCGCATAGCTCGGTCGGACAGCCGCGAACCGGTGACCACGAGGCCGTCGACGGCGGGCAGAATCCGGTCCAGCACCGTTCGTTCCTGCGCGGTGGACCACCGGGTATCGGCGAGGACAACCGTATAGCCGGCGCTCGTCGCGGCGGCCTCGAACCCGTGGATGAGACCGAAATACACCGGACTCGTCACGTCCGGTACCACCATCGCTACGGCGGAGGTCCGGCCGTTCACCGGCGCACCGTTGAGCGTGTTCGCCCGATACCCCAGTTCGGCGGCGACCCGATGGATCCGTGCGGCGGTTCCGGCACTGACGCGTCCCGGCCGGGAGAACGCGCGCGAAACCGTCGAGGCGGAAACGCCCGCCGCCGTCGCGACGTCGTAGATGGTCGATGGGCGCACTGGGCCAACTCCTTACGAGCGCGGAATGTGGCTCTACCCCAGGGTAGAATCACATTCTGATCAATGGAGCCGGTTTCGCGTTATTCGTCATACCGCCGCTGTTCCGTCCTCGTGAACCATCCAATGCACGAAGCGATGCAGTGGATACATGGCATCGTGCGGGTTGCCGATCGTGCTCGGACCGGCCTCCCCGAGGCGGACGATGCGCTGCGCACCCCCGGCGGCGAGCCGATCGCGGAAATCCGGCATCCGGTCGAAGGGAAAAAATCCGACGGTCTGGGTCGCGACGGTGACATGGCGGATCGCCTCGTCGAGCGATTCCACCGAAACCACATCGACGGTCTTGCCGACCGGATGGAAATCGACCGGGGCACCGGAGCGGATCACCACACCCGTACCGTCCGTTTTGCCCCATACCCGGAACTCGTCGTCGAGCAGCACGAGGGTGCGGATCTGTTCCTTCAGCTCCGCGTCCAGCGGCCGGTTACCACCGGACGCGATCGCGCGTTCGGCGATCCGCCGGTACAGCCGGTCGCAGAATCGGTCCGCGTCCTGCTCGTTCGCCTCCAGGAAGACGAACCGGCTTGCGACACAAGCGTCCTGGTTCAGCACCATAACGTCCTCGGCGGCGAGCCCGGCGGCACGCTCGAGCGTCTCCTCGGTATCGAACGCTTCCCGGCCGATCATCGAAATCGAGGTCTTCGGATCGAACGACACCAGCTGTAATCCCGGGCCGAGATATCTGGCGACATTGTCGATGGCCTCGCCGCCACCCCAGGCGACGATCTTGTCGAAATACTGCGGACGGAAGAGTATTCGCTCGACGGCCGCGTCCCCGCCACGCCAGTAGACGGCCGACATCGACCGCACCACCGGATGCTCCGGATCGATATCGGCCATGGCACGCAGGACGGCCACCGTGGTGAACGGGTCGCTGGACGACATCTTGAACAGGTTGATCGCTTTCACCAGCGCACCCTGGGCGATGGATTTCACGGCCACCCCGGGTGAATTCCCGGGAAGCACGTGGATCAGCCGGGGTGCGAAGGCGCGGACGAAACTCCTGCGGCCGAGAAAATCCTGTTTGGGTATCCACCCGTCCAACGCTCCCGGATCGGGAAAGTTCTGTTCGACCACCGCGTGCAGCAGTCGTTTGTCCAGATAGGCGGCGGCACCTGCCACCTGCGCTTCGAGTAGCGGGCGGGGCAAGGTGTGGGTCGCCGACATCCGGTCGATACAGTCGCGGACGAACGGGTTGCGCGGATCGCGGATCCGCCGGCCGGTCTCCACCAGGAAATCGACGATATCGTCCAACGGTACGTCGAGCAGCGGGGGAACCTCACTGCGTAACGGTACGGCCCGATCCAGCTCGATCCCGGGCGTCGTGAAGGAAACGCCGAGGTCCCGTGATCGATGTACGGCATCGGTACCTTCGACGACCTCGCCACGGAAGAAGAACGGTGCGGACAGCGCCGCGGCCTGCGGCGATTCGATGGCGGTCATGCGAGCCCCCGTACGTAGGCGTCGGCGGTGCCGGCGCAGCCGATCTTGTCGTCGCCGGCGATATCGGCGTAGCGGACGATCGCGTCGGCGATCGACGCGCCCTCGTCACCGCAGGCACACGGCCCGAAATCGAGGACGATCCGGTCGCCGGTGATGATTCCGCCCCAGCGTCCGTCGAGCGACAGGTCGAAGAAGGCCGCCCGTCCTTCCACCTCGCCGGCGCCGGAGGACACCAGGGTTTCGCCCGCCTCGTCGAGGACGAACGGCACAACCCAGGGCGGGACGTGGTAGCGATTCCCGCCCCGGCACTTCGGCATTCCCGAATTCAGCTCCTGCATGGAGTAGTTCTGGAACTCCCGGCCGGGCGGAATATTGAACGTTTCGTACACGAATTCGCGGTAGTCGGGCGGGAGCTGGGCCCTCTTGAGGCCACCGCCCACATAGATGCAGTTGTCGGGATGGAAATCGGCGGCCCCGAATCCGCGCTCCCGGACCAGCGCCGCCACCTGGTAGAGGGTGTTCCACAAGCCCGAGATATACAGCTTTTCGGCGCGGTGTTCGATCATCGCCTCGGCGCCGGCGATCAGCGCCCGGTCGAGTTCGGCCCGGCGTTGCGCCGAGGTCCGCTCGTAGGCGGCCAGCTCCTCCGGCGCCGCAGTGCCGTCGGTGATCTTGCGGCGCAACCGCACCTGGCCGGTCATCGCCTCGACCGTGAGCGGCGATATCGGCAATCGGAAGAGTTCCTTGTCCGGATCACCGTAGGCCTCTTGCTGCGCCTTGCCGATGACGAGGTTCTTGGGCACCGCCGCCGTCATGCCGAGCCCCATCATCCGCCTGTCCCGGGCCGGCCGGACACCGGAGCCCCAGGCGAAGAGGTTGACGGTATCGCGACGCGACCAGGCCATATCGGCCTCGGACGCGTGCAGCATGGCCGGTTTACCCGTTGTCCCGCTCGAACAGGACACGTAGTGGCCGGCATTGTGCAGCCGCTCGATCCACAGATCGATTCCGTCGATATCCCCCGTCTCGATCGTGGCGATCGGGTGAGCGGCCAGGGTGCCCAGCCATTTCCCGAGCCGATCCCAGCGGTGCTCGGTCAAGAAGCTTTCCGGGTAGCTCTTGTAGACCGAATGCGGAAACAACAGCGCGACCGCATCCTCGAACCGGCCGACCTCGGTGATGCCCGCTTCGTCCGCGCGGTGTTTCAGTAGCCCGATGCGCTCCCGCCGCTGCTGGAACCGCTCATTCAGTGCCGCGATCTGCACGTCGCGCAACTCGGCGGCGGAGTGATCGAACCGGTTCGGATCATCGGCGAGCTCGGTCAGTCGTTCTATGGCCGGAATCATGGGCCACCCCTTCGAGAATTACGTATCCCCCGCGATTAATAGCACCTGCCAGGTGTCATTAATGTAGCACCCCGCTCGACACCCATGGCCCGAATGCGGTGAACTGACGTCCGTGGAGACGACGAGCGAAGGGCGCAAGCGGCCGCGGGGAGCCGGCCGTCCGACACAGGAACAGGCCCGTGCGCGACGGCTCGAACTGCTGGACACCGCATTGGACCTGTTCCTCGAACGGGGCTACGACCAGACCACGATCGAGCTAATCGCCGCCCGGGTCCATATGGCCAAGCGCACCGTCTATGCCCGCTACACCGACAAGGCCGCCTTGTTCCTCGCCGCCGTCCGGCGCGCGATCGAAGCACAGGCCGTACCGCGAGAAGTCCTGGAGAGCCTGGACAACGGCGATCTGGCCGAAACACTGGCGGCGGTCGCGCGCCTACGGATCGATCAGGCCATGACCCCCAACGGCCGCCGGCTGCACCGGATCCTCGCCCTGGAGAACGTGCGCTTCCCCGAGATCTTCACCCTCAGCAACACCTTGAACACCGGCCCGGTCGTCGCATTCGTCGCCGAGGTATTGGACCGCGCGGCGGCCGCCGGACGGATCACCACCACCGATACCGATCTCGCCGCGCGCGCGTTCATGAGCATGGTCGTCGGCACCCAGGTCCGCAGTATCGAAGCGGGCCGCGCGCCGAGTGCCGGACAACTCGAGCAGCGCGTGTTGTTCATGGTGCGTCTGCTACTCGACGGCCTGCGGCCGCGCTGAACCGCCTACCGGCACAGCCGTTCGGAGAGCTCCCACAACTGCGCGGCCCGATCGGCGTCCACCGCATAGCCCGCGACAGCGGGCTCGGCCGCACAGTCCGCGAAGTACACGCCGTCGAGACCGAGCGGCTTCGGGTGCACGGCCGCCCACACCTGGGTCGCCGCACCTTCCTGCGGTGTGAGAATGCCGGGATCGGGATCGGACCGGCGGGGCGGACCCGCCCGCTCGACCGGTATCGCGGCAACATCGTCTCGGGTCATATGGCGGGCCAACCGGGTGGCGACCCGGCCGGGATGCACCGCGCAGACGCGAATTCCGTCATCGCGTAGCCGCCGGTCGAGTTCGATGGCGTGCAGGATATTCGCGGTCTTGGAGGCGCCGTAGGCACGGAACTTGTCGTAGTCCCGTTTCTCCCAGTGCAGATCGTCCAGGTCGACGTCGGCGATCCGATACCCCTCCGAGGCGAGGTTGACGATTCTGGCTCCCTCGGCCGCACGCAACCGGTCGAGGAGTAATCGGGTGAGTTCGAAGTGGCCCAGATGGTTCGTGCCGATCTGCAGTTCGAACCCGTCGGCGGTGCGGGCGAACGGCGTGAACATCACTCCGGCGTTGTTCATGAGCACGTGGACCACCGGAGCGAGTTCGGCAATGCGTGCGGCGGCGACCCGGATTCCGTCCAGCGAAGCCAGATCCAGGACGACGGTGGACAGCCGCGCCGAGGGTATCTCCCGGCGAATACCGCCGACGGCCGCCTCGAGGGCCTCATCACGCCTGGCGGTCATGATGACGTGGGCACCGGCGCCGGCGAGGGCGCGAGCGGATTCCCGGCCGAGGCCGGCGGAGGCCCCGGTGATCACACAGGTGCGGCCGGTCAGGTCGAATCCGGAAACGATCTCCGCGGCGGTGGGCCGCGCACCGGGCCCCGCGCTGTCGGTCGTGGGCGGAATCGTCATCGGCACTCCGATCCGGGTGGTGCGGGAATACATACCGCACCGGCGGAGCGGAACGGCCTCGGAAATAAGTATACTGTGAAGGATATTATATCCCTGCCGGACGATAGGCTGCCCCCATGGTGGAGACGAGACGCGGCCGCCCCACACAGGCCGAGGCCAAGAAGCTGAACCAGGCAGTCCGCGAGGCCGCGGTCGCCACATTCCTGGAGTCCGGCTACGACGGCGCGACGATGGAGGCCATCGCCCGGAAGGCCGGGATCACGAAACGTTCGCTGTACGCGCGTTACCCGGACAAACGCTCCGTGTTCGCCGATGTCATTCCGTGGGCGCTGTCGAAATACGACTCGCCCGGGGACGATCCCGCCGTCGACGACAAGGACCTGGAGACAGCGCTGCTCGCGATCGGGCGGGTGGCCCTCGACCGCGCACTCGACCCGGAGAATGTCCGGCTGATGCGGATCGCGATGAACGAATCGGCGAGGTTTCCGGAATTCGCGGTCAGCACGGATTCGATGATGTGGTCCGGACGGCAACGGGCGGTGGTGGGGGTACTGCGCCGCGGCACCGCCGAGGGCACTGTCGATGTCGAAGATATCGAACTGGCCGCCGAACAGTTCCTGGCGATGGTGGAGCTGGTTCCCGGCCGGATGGCCGATTTCGGCCTCTTCCGATCGAAGCAACAGGAGGAACGCCATCTCCGGCATGCCGTCCGGCTGTTCCTCCGCGGTGCGACGCCCCGCTGAAACATCGCCCGAAAACCATCACTCCCTCGCGGTCCGGGCCCTACAATAAAAGTATACGACTCCGGATACTTTTAGCTGAACCGCTCTCCGGCCCCGCCGTTCCGGCCGCTGCACAACGAGGGAGAAATCATGACCCCGTCCGCTTCGACGCTCCCACTGCCGCAGGACGAGGTGGCGCAGATCCCCACCCTCGCGTACCTCCACAGCCCGGCTCGCCAGGCCCTGCGTCCGCGACTGGTGGTGCTCGGGACGAGCATGGACGATGCGGTGAGCGCCGCGGGCGGGTGGATATTCGATCTCTCGATGGCCGGCTGGGAGGTCACGGTCGTCGCCGGCGACCTCGGCAGTCCGCGGCCGGCCCGGATCCTGGGCGCGGACGCACTCGATCTGGACTCCGCACTCACCCACCGGCACCGAGGACCACAGCCGCAGGCAGTGGCGATTTCGGCGGCGCTGATGGCCACCGAGGCCGGGCTGCGCGGACGAGTTCGGCAGTGCTTCGACCGCGGATCGATCGAAGTCTCGATCTGGGGGCGGCAGTACGCCCAGGAATTCGGTGACCGGACCGAATCCACCACACACCGGCTCAGTCACGCCGCCCGCGTCTTCAAACAACAGGCGCTGCGGGTCGTCCGCGGCGAGGCCGGGGCTGTCGCACCCACCGAGAATTTCCGCACCGGCATCACCTCCCGGTCCATACCGCACGGCCGCGATCTGATCCGCACCGAATGGGCGGTGAAATGACCCGCGAGGCCGTGCACGGCTACGGAATCGATGAGGACGAGGCCGGATTCGTCGCCGTGGTGCGGGAGTTCGTCGACCGCGAGGTCGAACCGGTGGTACACCGGCTCGAACAGGGCGATATCTATCCGGAGCAATTGATCGAGCAGATGAAACGGATCGGCATATACGGTTTGGCGATCCCGCCACCATGGGGCGCCGGCAAGGTCTCCACGACCTGCTATTCGCTGGTCACCGAGGAACTCTCGCGCGGCTGGATGAGCCTGGCCGGGGCGATGGGCGGCCATACGGTGGTGGCGAAACTGCTGCTCGATTACGGAACCGCCGAGCAGCGCGATCGCTATCTGCCCCGGCTGGCGACCGGCGAACTCCGGGCGACGATGGCGCTGACGGAACCGGGCGGCGGTTCGGATCTGCAGGCCATCCGCACCGTGGCCCGCCGCAAGGGTGACGGCTACGTGGTGAACGGGTCGAAGACCTGGATCAGCAATGCGCGCAGATCCGGCCTGGTGGCATTGCTGTGCAAAACAGATCCGGCGGCGGTCCCGGCCCACCGCGGCATCAGCGTCCTGCTGGTGGAACCCGGGCCGGGGTTCACGGTGTCCCGGGATCTGCCCAAGCTCGGATACAAGGGTGTGGAAAGCTGCGAACTCACCTTCGACGATTTCCGGGTGCCCGCCGGCGCACTGCTCGGGGGCATCGAGGGCCGCGGGTTCGGGCAGATGATGCGCGGACTCGAGATCGGGCGGATCCAAGTGGCCTCGCGCGCCCTCGGGGTGGGCCGCGCGGCATTGACGGACTCGATCCGGTACGCGCAGGAACGCGAGTCTTTCGGCACACCCATCTGGAAGCATCAATCGATCGGCAACTACCTCGCCGATATGGCCACCGAACTGACGGCCGCGCGCCAGCTGGTGCACTACGCCGCGCGCTGCTACGACTCCGGCGCACGAGCCGATATGGAGGCGGGGATGGCCAAGCTGTTCGCTTCCGAGACCGCGATGAAGATCGCCCTGAACGCGGTGCGTATCCACGGCGGATACGGCTATTCCACGGAATTCGACGTGGAGCGGTACTTCCGCGACGCACCGCTGATGATCGTCGGCGAAGGCACGAACGAGGTTCAGCGCACCGTCATCGCCCGCCAGCTCGTCGAGCGCAATCGCAGCACTTGACATAAATATACGACTACGGATACTTATAGCGTAGGCCTCGGCACGGTGACGGCCGCGCAGATCTCTTGGCCGTAGCGCAGAGTCGCGAGGTGAATCCCCATGTCTGCTACCGAATCGTTCATCGACGGTGCCGCCGTGTCCTCCGCCGAGGTGTACGACAACATCGACCCCTCGACGTCCCGTTCCCTGGGGCCGGTGGCACGCGGCGGACCCGAAGAGGTGGACCGAGCGGTCGGGGCGGCCCGGCGCGCACAACGCCGGTGGCGAACCACCGCACCCGAACACAGGTCGGCCGTGCTGGGCCGGATCGCCGACGCCATCGAGACCCACCGTGCGGAGCTCGCCCGGTACGAGTGCGAGGACACCGGAAAACCCGCGAGCCAGGCCCGCACCGACGTCACCGTCGCAGCCCGGTATTTCCGCTTCTACGCGCACGCGATCGACACCTACTACGGGCAGGCCATCCCGTTGAGCAATGACCTGCACGTCTACACCCGCCGAGAACCGCTGGGGGTCACCGGACATATCGTCGCGTGGAACTATCCGATCCAGCTCATGGCGCGCGCCGTGGCGCCCGCGATCGCCGCGGGTAATGCCGTCGTGGCCAAACCCGCCGACGAAACACCGCGCACCGCGGTGGCGCTCGCCCGGATCGCCGTGGAATCCGGCCTCCCGGCGGGCGTATTCAATGTCGTCACCGGGATCGGTGCCGAGGCCGGTGCCGCACTGGCTGCTCACCCCGGCGTCGATTTCCTCGGTTTCGTCGGGTCCACGAGTATCGGATCGGCGGTCGCCGCGGCCGCCGCACAGCGCGTGGTTCCGGCCGTCCTGGAATTGGGAGGTAAATCCCCGCAGATCGTCTTCGCCGACGCCGATCTGGATACCGCGGCGGAATTCGTCACCCGGGCGATCCTGCAGAACGCCGGACAAACCTGTTCGGCGGGTTCACGGCTGCTGGTCGAGGAATCGGTGCACGATGCGCTGGTGGACAAGGTGCTCCAGCGGTTCGCGCGGGTCACCATCGGTCCCGGCCGGGACGATCCCGGCCTGGGACCCCTGATCTCCCGTAAGCAGCAGACGAGGGTCGCCACACTCGTGGCCGGGCGCACCCGGGGAGAAATCCGCTGCGGCGGAGCGGTTCCCACCGACGACCACCTGGCCGAGGGGTGCTACTTCCCACCGACGCTCATCGACGGGGTCGATCCGGCGGCCGCCATCGCACAGGAGGAGATCTTCGGACCGGTGCTGACCGTCAACACCTTCGCCGACGAGGATCAAGCACTCGCCCTGGCCAACGGCACCGAGTACGCCCTGCTGGCGGCGCTGTGGACCCGGGACCTCTCCCGCGCGCACCGGCTGGCGGCCGAGATCGTCGCCGGACAGGTCTACGTCAACACCTACGGCGCCGGCGGCGGTGTCGAATTGCCGTTCGGCGGTTTCCGGAAATCCGGGTACGGCAGGGAAAAAGGCCTGGCGGCCCTCGACGCGGTTACGGCCACCAAAACCGTTGTGGTGAAACTGTGAGCGCCCCGGCGGGATCCGGACCACGCCCCGCACCGACCGGCCGCATCCGCCGCTGCGAGAGAAGCGGCGCACAACAATGTCAGGAGATGTTCCGATGACCGAAACAGTCGCTTTGAGCCCCGAACTGGGAGCCGAACTGATCGATGCCGACGATCTGCTGTCCGAGGCCACCGTCGCCCGGATCCGGGAGGCGATCAGATGGCGCGGCGTACTGCTGATTCGCGGTGCCCATCTCGACGACTCCGCTCAGCTCGAGCTGAGTCGCAAGCTGGGTACCGTGCTGGCGCCCGGCGGCAGGGAGATCTTCACCGTGTCGCTGGATCCCGGCAAGAACCCCACCGCCGAGTACCTCAAAGGGACGTTCTGCTGGCATATCGACGACACCACGAACCGGATACCGGCCAAGGCCACCATGCTCACCGCGCGGCACGTCGCAATGATCGGCGGCGGTACCGAATTCGCCAGCACCTACGCTGCCTACGAGAACCTGCCGGAGCCCGAACGTAAACGCTGTGCGGACCTGCGTGTGGTCCACAGCCTCGAGGCGGCGCAGCGCGCGGTGCACCCCGACCCCACCGAACAGCAACTCGCCCAATGGCGGCGGATCCCCACCCACGAGAGCGCGCTCGTATGGCGGCGCCGGGACGGCCGGCGCTCACTTGTCATCGGCGCCACCGCGGACCATATCGTCGGCATGGACCCCGACAGCAGCCGCGAACTCCTCGACGAACTGCTGGAGTGGTCCACCCAGGAGCGTTTCCGGTACACCCACGAATGGTCGGTCGGTGACCTGGTGATCTGGGACAACACCGGCATGCTGCACCGGGCCCTGCCCTACGATCCGGCCTCCGAGCGGACCATGCACCGCACGACCATCGCCGGCGACGAGGCATGGAACTGATCCCCGGCCACGGCCACCCGCCCCGCGACAGGCAGGAAGAACATTCATGAACCAGGACACCTACGACACCGGGCGCCGGATCCGCACCCAGGTACTCGGCGCGGACTACGTGCGCAACGCCGCCGGTGACGACTTCACCCAGCCGCTACAGGACCTCGTCACCGAGTACTGCTGGGGAGCGGTATGGGGTCGCGACGGCCTGTCCCCGCAGATTCGTTCGATGCTCAACCTCGCCATGCTCTCGGTACTCAACCGGCCGCACGAGTTGCGCACCCACGTCAAAGGGGCGCTCAACAACGGTGTGACCCGCGACGAGATCCGTGAAGTACTGCTACAGGTCGCCGTGTACGCCGGTGTTCCGGCTGCCGTCGACAGTTTCCGGATCGCCCGGGAGGTACTCGCCGAAACGGACAACGGCTAGTGGGCACCATGGATATCGGCTTGATCGGCCTGGGCAACATGGGGTTCCCGATGGCCGCCCGGCTACGGGAAACCGGCCACCGGCTCGTGGTGTTCGACGCCCGCGCCGAGTCGATCGACCGGGCGGTCACGCTCGGCGCCGTGGCCGCGTCCTCCCCCGCGGACGTGGCCGACCGTGTCGAGACAGTGCTGACCAGCCTGCCGACACCGCAGGCATCGCTGGAGGTCGCCACCGGAGGCGAGGGCATCATCCACGGCGCACGAGTGCGCCGGCTCGTCGAACTCTCCACCATCGGCCCGCACGCCGCCCGGCAGCTGTCGGCAATGCTGGCCGATCGCGGTATCGCCATGCTCGACTGTCCCGTGAGCGGCGGTGTCGCGGGGGCTCGGCACGGCACGCTCGCCATCATGGCTTCCGGGCCGGCGGACGAGTTCGACTCCACCACACCACTTCTCGAGGCACTCGGCCGGCCGCTTCTGGTAGCCACCGAGCCCGGTGCCGGGCAAACGATGAAGCTGATCAACAACCTGATGGCCGCCGCCACCCTCGCCGCCACCGCCGAAGTGATGGTCATGGGTGTGAAAGCCGGCCTCGACCCCACCGTGATGATCGATGTGCTCAACGCCGGCTCGGGTGCCACCCACGCCAGCCGGGACAAGTTCCCCCGCGCGGTGCTCCCCCGCACCTTCGACTTCGGCTTCGCGACGGGACTGATGACCAAGGACGTCCGGCTCTACCTGGACGAGGCCGCGAAGCTGGGCACTCCGACCCAACTCGCCGAAACGGTCGCCCGGCAATGGGAGGCGACCACAGCGTCCGAGGGCCCGGACTCCGATTTCACCACCATTGTGAAACCACTCGAGGCGGCCGCCGGTGTGATCGTGGACGGAAGGCACGACCGACCCGCCCAGACCGCATTCTGAAAGTGGGGAGAGCGGTGGCTGCCCTCTTTCGGTCGTGTCGTAGCCACGCACAGCCGGGTGCCGCGGCAGGCAACGCCACCCGACCGGACCGGGGGCCGCTCACCACAGGTGCAGGAAGCTCCGGACGTCGTCATACCCGTCGACGGCCCGGCCGTCCACGTCCGACGGATCGGCCTCGGCACGCGCCGCCAGCGACTTCGCCAGTGCGACGGCTTCTTCGCTGAGACGCCCGAACCGCCGAGCGGTGTGTCCCAGGCACAGGCCGGCCAGCCCCAGCAACGGGCTCCCCGGCGCAGCCCGTGTCCCGACCTGCACACACCAGTGCTCGACGAACTCGACGTCGTCGTCGTACAACGCGGTTCCGACCAGCACAGTCGCGGCCTCCCCCGCGGCCGTGCGGTCACGCAGAGCCCGCTCCAACGTCTCGACCACGACCTCGTGAGGCTCCGCGGGAGGGTTCTCGAAACTCATATGAGAGCACACCGCGCGAGACTACGTGTGCTTCGGACTCAGGCTTCGGTCAGCGGGAAGTGGCAGGCGGCGTACTGCCCCGGCCGGACTTCACGGACCTCGGGTTCCTCCTCTGCGCAGAGCTGCTGGGCGTGCGGGCAGCGGGTCCGGAACCGGCAGCCCCGGGGTGGCGCGAGTGGTGAGGGAATATCGCCGGCCAGCGCCGGCCCCGCGAAACCCTCGTCCGGGTCGGCCAGCGGTACCGAATCGAGCAACGCCCTCGTGTAGGGATGTGCCGGATGGTCGTACACCTCGACGGCATCGCCGAATTCGCATACCTTGCCGAGGTACATGACCATGACGTTATCGCTGATCGTGCGCACGACACCGAGATCATGGCTGATGAACACCACGGTCAGGTCGTATTCGGCCTTGAGCTCGGCAATGAGATTGAGGATCTGCGCCTGCACCGAGACATCCAGCGCGGATACCGGTTCGTCGCAGATCAGCAGCCGGGGATCGACCGCCAGCGCCCGCGCTATCGCGACACGCTGGGCCTGACCACCGGACAGTTGCCGAGGTAGCGAGCCGGCGAGCCGCTCGTCTATCCCGACCTTCGCGAGCACTTCCTTGGAGGTCGACTCGCGTTCGGCCGCGGGCTTCCCGGCAACGGCCAAACCTTCGACCACGATCTCGCGGACCGGTCTGCGCGGATTCAGCGAGGCCACCGGATCCTGGAAGATCATCTGCATCTCCCGCCGCAGACTACGCATGCGGCGGCCGTCGGCCTCGTCGATCTGCTCGCCGGCGAAGGCGATCCGGCCGGAGGTCAGCTTGTCCAGCCGGAGCACGGCCCGGCCGGTCGTGGACTTCCCGCATCCCGATTCCCCGACGATTCCGAGGGTCTCGCCGGGTAGGACGTCGAAGCTCACCGAGGACACCGCCTGAACGGTCCCGCCGTCGGTGTCGTACTCGACCACCAGGTCGCGCACACTGAGCAGCGCCGCCTCGTCGCGCAGATGCGCGGTTCCGCTACCTGCCATGGGTATCACCACCGGATTCCGAACGGGCTGTTACGGGTTCGAGAGCAGGATGCGCGCACGCCACCAGGTGGTCCGCGGCGATTTCGGTCAACGCCGGACCGGGATCCTCGCGACACACATCGGCGACGTGACTGCACCGGGGCGCGAACCGGCAGCCCGGCGGCGGTGCGGCCGGATCCGGCAAACCGCCCTCGATCAATCGCAGGGGCGCGTACCGCTGGTGTTCGATCGTCGGCGTGGCGCCCATCAGAGCCCGCGTGTACCGATGGCGAGGGGCGGTGAAGACCTGGCGGGTCGCGCCACATTCGGCGAGCCGCCCGGCGTACATGACCGAGACCCGGTCGGTGCGCCCCGCGACCACCGACAGGTCATGACTGATCAACATCAGCGACATCCCCCGGTCCCGCTGCACGCGGCGCAGCAGGTCGAGGATCTGCCGCTGGATCGTCACATCCAGAGCGGTGGTCGGTTCGTCGGCGATCAGCAGGTCGGGTTCGCAGGCCAGGGCGATGGCGATCATCACTCGTTGCCGCATCCCCCCGGACATCTCGTGCGGGTAGTTGCGTAGCCGGCGTTCCGGATCCGGGACCCCGACCTCGCGGAGGAGCTCGAGCGCGCGACTTCGCGCCTCGGAACGGCCGGTGCCCAGATGTTTGCGCATGCCCTCGGTGAGCTGGCGTTCGACGCGCACGACCGGATTGAGCGACCGTCCGGGGTCCTGGAAGACCATGGCGATCTGCTTTCCCCAGATATCGAGCTTCTCCTTCTTGGAGAGCGCGAGGATGTTCCGGCCCTGGAACAGCACCTCACCGGAGCAGCCGGCGCGCGGTGGCAGCAGTCCCATGATCGCCCGGGCCATCACCGACTTCCCGGAGCCCGATTCGCCCACTACGCCGAGGGCCTGAGCGCGGTCCACATCGAAGGACACATCGTCCACGGCTCGTACGACACCGCGTTCGGTACTGATATAGGTATGCAGGTTCCGCACCTGCAGATTCGGTTGAGCACTCATGGTTCTCAGCTCTCCTCGGATCGTGCCCGCTACTCGGCGATCCACAGCTCCTCCGGCCGGACCGAGCCGGCGCCGTACATGGTGAGGCCGCCGACGTTCTTCCCGGTTGCCGCGCCCGCGACAGTGCGGGTGTAGAAGATGGCGGGCATCAGATCGATCAGCCGCTCCTGAACCGTCCGGTAGGCCGCCTTGCGCTGCGCCACATCCGTCGACGTCCGGCCGGTATCGAGTGCCGCGTTCAGGGCCTCGTCGTCGATGCCGGCGGTGTTGCGGCTCGAATCCCCGTAGAAGGCCGTCCCCAGCCGCGGCTCGGGATCGATGAAGAACGCACCACCGGTCATCACGTCGAAATCGTGCGTATAGCGCAGCTTGATCAGGTCGATGATATCGATGACCCGAACTTCGACTTCGACATTGCCGAACGCGCTGAGCTGAGCCTGAACGCTCTCCGCCAGCAGCCTGTTCTCCGTCTGCGCGGTGGTGGTGTAGGTGAACTTCACGGGCTTGCCCTCGGCCGCCAGCTCGTCGAACAACCGTTGCGCGGTTACCGGATCGTGCGTGTGCAGCGGCAGATCCGGCGCATGATACGGCGAGGAGTCACGGAACAGGGTGGTCGGGAGTTCCCCGCTTCCGTTGTAGATGGTCAGATTGAGCGCGTTCACGTCGAGGGCGGCCGCGACCGCCCGGCGGGCCCGGATATCGTCGAACGGCGCGCGCCGCATGTTCATCGACAGGTGTTGTCCGCCGTGCAGCGGCGATACCGCCGTCGGGAAACCTTGATTCGCCAGCTTTTCGATACTTCCCCAGTTGGAGCTGATGATCACATCGGAACCGCCGCTGATCAGCGTGTTGTAGCCCTGAACCGAGTCACCGGAGGTGCGCAGCTCGATCCGGTCCAGATACGGTTTCGGCGCATCCCAGTACTGCGGGTTCTTGACCAGCTCGATCACATCCTGCCGGGCCCACCGCTGGAGGGTGAACGGGCCCGCGCCCACCGGGTTGCTGTCGAAGGCCGCGCGCCCGGCCTGCAGCGCCTTCGGTGAGGCGATCCAGTTCATCGAACTCTCCACTACGGTGTAGGCGAAATGCGGTATGGGGTGGTGCATTCGGACTCGCAGCGTGGTCGGGTTCACGACCTCGGTCGCCGCGATCACCGCCGCATCCTCGACATAGGACGATCCGTTGGCCGGGTCGGCGAAACGATCCCAATTGAATTTCACGGCCGCCGCGTCCAGCGGGGTCCCGTCGGAGAACCGCAGATCCGGCCGCAACGTCAAATCGAACGTGGTGCCCCGGTCCGGTGTGGCGAAACCGGTCGCCATGGAATATTCGATTTCGCCGCTGTCGGGGTTGTTGACCAGCAATGTCCCGTACAGGGCATTGCCGAGTAGCGCGTTGATCACCCACTGATTGCCCAGGGCTACCGGGTCCAGAGTGCGGGGTTCACTGATCTGGAGAATCTGTGCGGTACCGCCGGCCACCGGATCACCACCGGGGCCGGTGCCCGTACCTGCTCCGGTCCCGCCGCAGGCGGCCAGGACGAGGGCAGTACAGCACGCGGCGATCGAACGAAAGAGCGTTGCTCGGAACATCATTGTTCCTCTCGAAGGAGAAGCGAGGAGTGAATCGGTGACGGGGATGGTTGCGGCAGTCAGTTCTCGACCCAGAGTTCCTCCGGTAGGAGCGACCCGTAGCCGTACTGCACGACACCACCGACGTTTCTGCGGGTGACGACGCTGGGCTCATTACTGACCTGGAAGATCACCGGGACAAGTGCGTTCAGCCGTTCCTGCACCCGGCGATAGGCATCTGCGCGTTGCCCGCTCGTTGTCCCGGTCCGGCCGTCCTGCAGTGCCCGGCTCAACTCCGCGTCGGCTATCCCGGACAAGTTGCGCCGGGAGTTCCGGTGGAACGCGGACCACAGAGCCGGTTCCGGATCGGTGAAGTTCGCCGAACTCGTCGTCATATCGAAGTCGTTCGTCCGGCGCAGTTCCACCACCCGGGTGATATCCGCGACCGTGACAGCGACCTCTACATTGCCGAACGCGCTCAGTTGCGCCTGCACGTTCTCCGCGAGTGCCCTGATCTCCGCGGTGGGGCCGCTGGTGAAGGTGAAAGATACCGGCTTACCCTCGGCCGCCAGCTCGTCGAAGAGTCGTTGCGCGGTCTCCCGGTCCGGCTGCGGGAGCGGCAGTCCCGTGTGGAACGGCGAAGTCTCACCGAACAGACTCTTCGGGACCCGGCCTTCGCCGTGGTAGACGGCGACGTTGATCGCCTCGAGGTCGATCGCCGCGGCGACCGCTCGGCGTGCACGCACATCGTCGAAGGGTGGCCTGCGTGTGTTCATGGTCAGGGTCTGGCCGCCGTGCAACGGCACTGTGCCGGTGGGGAATCCGGCCGCGCGCGACTCGGCGAGGCTCGCCGGGTTCGTCTCGATCACCAGATCGGCACCCCCGCTGATCAAGGTGTTGATCCGCTGGGCGGTATCGCCGTTGGTGCGCAGGGTGATCGCGTCGAGATAGGGTTTGGGCGCATCCCAATACTGCGGGTTCTTCACCAGTTCGATGGCGTCTCCGCGTGCCCAATGCCTGAGCGTGAAAGGGCCGGCGCCGACCGGATGCGCGTCGAACTGTTGTCTGCCGGCCCCCAGTGCGGCGGGCGAAGCGATCCAATTCAGCGAGGTGCCGTACACCGCCTCCGCGAAGTTCGGCACCGGCTCGGCCATCGTCACCGCCAGCCGGGTGGAATCGACAACCTCGGTCGCGGCCACCATCGATGCTTCCTGGAGGTAGGCCGAACCGTTGGCGGGGTCCTTGATTCGGTCCCAGTTGTATTTCACCGCCGCCGCGTCCAAAGGACTGCCATCGGAGAACCGCAGATCCGGGCGCAACGTCAACTCGAACGTGGCACCCCCGTCACGAGTGGCGAAACTCTGCGCCATGGTGAATCGCAGATCACCCGTTTCCGGATCATCGACCATCAGTGTTCCGAACAAGGCATTGCCGACCACGGCATTGAGCACCCACTGATTGCTCAGCGTTGCCGGGTCCAGGCTGCGCGGCTCCGTGATCTGGACGATGCGGGCGGTGCCGCCGGGAACCGGGACGTTGCCGGCCGGCTTTTCACTGTTGGCACCGCTGCACGCGGTCAGGAGCGATGCCAGGCAGACAAGAGCTGCGACGAGCAGACAACAGCGTCGGATCATCATTCGGTACCTCGGTGCTGACACGGGATGGCAGTTCGGGAGCGGGCGGGGCGTCAGTCACGCATCGTGCGATCGAACCGGCCACGCAGGTGGTCACCCGCCTGGTTCAACGCGAAAACGGTGCAGAAGATAACTGCGGCGGGCACGAAAACCAGATGCGGTGCGGTGGCCAGACTGTCCTTGCCGTCGGAGATCATGCCTCCCCAGCTCGGTGTCGGGGGCGGGATGCCGAGCCCGAGAAAGCTCAGCGATCCTTCCGCGACGATGAGCGCCGCCATGACGATCGGCAGATACGCCAGCAACGGTGGCAGCACATTCGGCAGGATTTCCCGGCCCAGGATCCGGCCGTGCCCGGCACCCATGTTCCGGGCGGCGAGCACGAACTCCCGGGCCGTCCACGTCAGCGTGTTCGCCCGGGCGAGCCTGATGAACGAGGGGATGATGATCAGCGAGAGGCCGACCATCAGGGTGCCCAATCCCGGGGCGAAGACCGCGGTCAGCGCCATCAGCAGGATCAGCGGCGGGAAGGCCAGCATCGTATCGCTGAGCAACCGGATCCCCGCATCCGTCCGCTTCTGGAAATAGCCGCCCAGCATCCCGATACTCGACCCGAGTGCCGACCCGATGAGGGTCGCGACCGTGCCGATCAGCAACGACACCTGGGCGCCGTACACGCACCGGGACAACATCGACCGCCCCAGATTGTCGGTGCCGGCCAGGAGATCGAGCGATCCGAGTTGCGGAGGTTGCCGCGGTGGACCCACGGGGATCGAATACGACGCCAAGGGCAGCAGATCGGCGAAGATCGCCGCCGAGATCATCACGATCAACCAGGCGTAGGACAGGTACACCAGTATCGAGCGGGGTTTGCGCACCCGCGGGACTTCCGGTTTCACCGGCGCCTCGATCCGCTGCTTACGCTCGACCTGCACATCGGCTCGAGTCATACCGTGGCCACCTTCCTGACCCGGGGGTCGATCAGCTCATAGCTCGAGTCGACCAGGATGTTGATGACGACATAGACGACCGCCATGAATGCCACGATTCCCTGCACCATGATCAGGTCCCGGGACACGATCGAGGAGGCGAGCAACTGGCCGAGACCGGGTAGCGAGAACAGCGTTTCGACGATCACCGTCCCGCCGATCAACCGCCCGAGATTGATACCCGCCAGCGTGATCAGTGAGAACGACGACGGCCGCAGCGCGTGCCGGAACATCACGTACCACTCGTTCATCCCTTTGGCGCGGGCTGCCCCGATGAAATCCTCACGCAGCGTGGTGATCAGGTCGGTGCGCAGCAGCCGATGGAATGCGGCGATCTCCATCAGCGCCATCGCGACGGCCGGCAGCAGAGCGGACTGCAGGTTCAGCCCGATGCCGTCGCCGATGCGGTTCCATCCGGTCACCGGAAGCCAGCCCAGCTCTACCGCGAAGAAGTAGATGAGTATCGGGCCGGCGACGAACGCGGGGACCGAGAGAAAAACGGAGGAGAGCGCGGCAGTCCCCCGATCGACCGGACTTCCCGGCCGCATCGCCGAAATCACGGCGAGGAAAACCGCACTGATCAGTGCGATGGCGAGTGCCATCGCGGCCAGTTGGAACGTCACCGGCAATCGCTCGGTGATCGCCGTCGTCACCGATTGTCCGGTGAGCGGTGAGGTGCCCAGATCACCCTGGGCGGCGCCTGCGACCCAGTTCAGATATTGCACCCACAATGGCTCGTCGAGGCCGAGTTTGCTGTTCAGCGCCGCAACGGCTTCCGGCGTGGCCGCGTCGCCGAGGATGACCTGCGCCACCGATCCCGGTGCGAAACTCAGCAGCACCACAACTGCCAGGGTGACCAGGAGGACCACCAGTAGACCTCGGCCCACTCGCCTCACGATGGAAAACATCATCCACCTTCGCCTTTCCGGAGCGCGCGACCGTTCGGCCCGGCACCCGTGGGGTGCCCGGCTCGCGATTCACGGTCTGATGCGGGCTGACGCGAGCATGCCGAGAATTGGATTCTTCCAATACAGATTCATGTTCGCGCTGTAAGTAGAATCATATTCTACCTAGCGTTGCGCCGCCGGAAAATCGCAGAAGAACTTCGAACCCGCTGGCAAGAGCGCTACCGGCGAGCGAACCGGTACCCGAGTCCGCGCTCGACGGTGAGGTCTTTCCACGGTGGACCAGAGGGTCCGAATTCGTGACAGCCGACCGGTGTGACGGGGCCCGGTTCGCCGCCCTGCCCCTTGCTCCCGGCAGCGCGGCTACGGGCCCTCGGCACTTCGAGGTGATGACGGTCCGTCGGAGGCCACCGCTCGCTCTGTGTTGAACCGGGCCACCGACACGCAGGTGAAACCCGATGCGCTCGCTCAGCCTTCGAGGACGACCGGTAGCCGGCGCAATCCGTGTAACGCGCGGGAAGGCACCGGTGTCGGTTTGCCCGCGAGACGAGCGTCCGGATAGCGCTCGAAGAACTGCCGAACGGCGATAGCGGCTTCCGCGCGGGCCAGCGCGGCGCCGATACAGAAGTGGATACCGGCGCCGAAGGTGAGATGACGATGTGGTTCCCGGCGTTGCGGATCGAAGACATGCGGGTCGGTGAAGATCTCCGGATCGCGATTCGCGGCGGCGAGCAGCACCACGATCGGCGTTCCCGCGGTGACCTCCCGGCCACCGAGCCGGGTATCGGTCTTGGCGACCCGGACGACGTACTGCACGGGTGCGTCGTAGCGCAGGGATTCTTCGATCACCGCCGTGTAATCCCCGTCGGCCGGCCGGAGGTGGGGCTGCCGCAACAGCGTGTGCAGGGTGTTTCCGAGCAGGTGTGTGGTGGTGCCGAAACCGCCGACCAGCAGCATGCTGCACGTGGCAATGGCCTCGCGCGGCGTCAGCCGGGCAGGGCACTGGCCGGCCAGTCCGGCGATGAGCCCGACTCCCTGCGGGTCGGCGTCGCCGAGACGTTCCCGGAAGTACGTGGTCATCTCGGTGACGAGCGCGCGGGAACGTTGCCGTTCCCGCGTTGTCCGGGCGCCGTCCAGCAACGAGGCGAGCACATTTCCCCAGGCCGCGAACTGTGGGGCCGACGTATCGGGAAGCCCGAGAATATGCGAGATCATCGCCATGGGAACGGCTTCGGCATAGTTGGTGACCAGATCGGTGACCCGGCCGCGGGGAAGCTCGTCGAGGCATTGCCCGACGATTTTCTCGATCCGGGGTCCGAGCTCGCCGAGTTCGCGCCGATGGAAGGTGGGCGCGACGAGCGATCGCAGTTCCGTGTGCCGGGGTGGTTCCAGCTTCAGGAACGAGTCGTTCACCGGGTGTACGAGCGTGACGTCACCGCTTTCGTTGCGACGGCGGGCCGACGCCCCGATGGGCGCCGGACCGAAGTCGCTCCCGGTGAGCACCTGGTAGCTCAGCGCGTGCGAGGCGGTGAACAGCAGGCCGCGACGACTACCGGCCAGGGCACCGCGGGCGCGGACCTTCTCGTATTGCCGATGCCGGTCGGACCCGGGCGGGGCCCAGAGGATCCGCGCGCCCGGGTCACCACGAAGGACATCGGCGAACAGCCGTGCCTTCTCCAGAGACAGTGCTGCCATGGTGGACTGTCGCCCGGCGCTAGGCGCCGATGGCCGATTCGGCGGGTGCCTGACGCGCGGAATGGTAGCTCGACCAGTAGTACTGGCGGTAGAACTCCTCGGCCAGCGTCACCCAGGTGTTCAGCATGCCGGTATCACCGAGGAACCGGTGCATATTCACCAGCAGCCAACTCCACACGGCCTGACTGTCCCGGCAGTTGTCGCAGTCGCCGGTCGTGGCGCAGTACTGCACACTGTGGTCGGTGCGGTAGGCGTTGAAACGGCCGACGATCGGATGCCCTTCGGTGAGGCGCTGGGCATGTGCCGGATGGTCGTTGCTGACGCTGGGGCAGGTCTCGCGGCCGAAGGTGCCCCAGTGCGTGTGGCCGGTGACCAGTGTGCGGTAGTAATAGGGATCGCCGACAACGGTTTCGGGATACGTCTCGCGCATCCGCGTCATTTCCTCGATCGCCCGTTCTTCGTTGGCCAGGCGCGCGGTGGGATCGGTGCCGTTGTCGCTGTAGTACCCGAAGTTGATCTGGTTACCGTTGGCCGCGATGGCCTCGACGGTGCGTTCGAGGTACGGCATCCCGGCCTCGCTGAGCGTGTACACCCAGGTGGCGCGCGGGTCGCCGGTGTAGGTGCGCAGCGCCTTGTCGAACAGACCGTTGATCCGCCGGCCGTTGACCCCGTGCCCGCGCAGTTCGTCGTCCACCGGTCCGCCGCCCCACAGGGACACCGCGATGGCGATATCTTCCAGTCCGTCGTACGGGATCGGGCGCGTCCCGTTGGTCACCACGGTGACGTGGCGAATCGTCTCCGCGAACACCCGGACGCGATCGAGGACCAGGGCCGGCTCGCCGCCGATCAGCAGTGTGCTGGTGATCTTCTTGTTGTCGCGCAGGTCTTCGGCGAACGCGCGGATGGTGTCCAGATCACGGATCTCGACGCTCTGCTTGTCCATATCGTGTTCGAAGAACCAGCACCCCTTGCACCGCAGGTTACAGGCGTCGGTAACCCAGACCTCCACCGTGCGGATCCCCCGGGCCACTTCGTTCACGCGCATCAATCGTTCGGCCAATGCCGGATCCTCTTGCGCGAGTTCGAATGCTCGGGTTAAAATGCGTTCCTTGCTTGGCCTGACGTCCAAGAAAACGGGCTGAGGCACAACATCCTCCTCGGTGCGATGCGGCAGATTTGCACGCTGCTGAATGTCACCGGCGAGTCGAGACTGTCGGAAATCGATAGTGCTGCCGATGCGCTGCCGAACCGATGGGCCGGCAGGTGGTTGGTGAGAATGCGGATACGGAGCGGTCGTACGGGAACTGAACTCGTTAGCGCTAGAAATAAGTCTAGGACAAACCCTGGTACAGCGCGATGCCCCCTGCGCATCACCGACGCTTTTTACGATCTACGCAACGATTCCAGGATATGTTCCGGCACAACGATTCTCGTGCGGTAGATTCTACGCACCCATGCGGCATGGCCGCGGCGTAGCCACCGTGGGCCACACCGCGGCAGCGTCAGAGACCGAGCGGCGGAGAGGGCGGGAACTTCACCGGCATCGCCGAGAGCGCGCGGTGGAAAGGACCCGGGCGCCAACGCAGTTGGTCGGCCGGGCAGGCGAGCTGGATTTCGGGGAGCGCGTCGAGCAGCTGATCGATCGCGTTCTGGGCGACCATATAGCCGATCGACCGCGCCGGGCAGGTATGCGGTCCCGAACCCCAGGCCAGATGTGCGTTGTTGTCCGTGTACTGGCCCGAATGGATCGCCGGATCGTTGTTGCAGGCCGACATGCCGATGACCACCGGCTGATCGGCGGGCAGCCAGACGCCGTCGAGCATGATCGGCTGCCGCGGGTAGCTGAGGCAGTAGTTCGCCATCGGCGGGTCGGTGTACAGCAGCTCGTTGAGTGCGTCCCGGGTCGTCGGGGCCACCCCGGACGACGTTTCGCCGGTGAAGCGGGGGTCGGTGATCATGAGCAGCAGCGTGTTGACCGTCAGATTGGTCAGCGGCTCGATCCCCGCGCCGTAGAGCACGGCCAGCTGGTGCACCATCTCCGAATCCTGCAGCCCGGCCGGATGGGCCAGCAGCCGGGAGGTGATATCGCGGCCGGGCTCGGCGCGTTTGAGCGCGACCAGTTCGAACAGTGCTTCGTTGATCCTGGCGTCGGCGTCGGTGGCGGCGGCGCCACCTTCGAACATGGCGGCCATACCGGCGGCGATGCGCTGCCCGAGCTCCAGCGGGCAGCCCAGCATGGCATTGAGCACCTGGAACGTCAGCGGGAAGGCGTACTGGGAGATGAGTTCGGCTTCGCCGTCCATGCAGAAGCCGTTGATCAGCGGGGTGGCCACCGCCTCGACATTCTGGTGCATGGAGAAAAGGTCGACCCCGTCGAGCGCGGCCGTGATCGCCTCCCGGTACCGGATATGTTCCGGACCGGTACTGCGCATCACGTTCGGCCGCCAGGCCATCATCGGCATCAGCGGATGGTCGGCCGGGACGGACTTCTCCCACGCGCGCGCGTCGGCCGGGAAATGATCGGGATCATTGAAAATCCGGATGGCAGTGTGGTAACCGATCACCAAGGTCGCCGGGATACCGGGGGCAAGCTCCACCGGCGCGAGAGTCCGGTGGCGGCCACGCATCTCACTGAAGACGCGATGCGGGTCGGCGGCGTACTCCTCGGTGTACAGGGGGACGCGCGGGGGCGCGCCGGCCGGTCGGGGTGCGGAGTACGGGCATCCGGCGGTACCGGTTTCGGACGACGGTAGGGACTTGGTCAATGCCGGGAACTCCAATGACAGCAACAGCGACAGATCCGAGAAGTTGTCCCACTTGGGACATCTCCTGTGTCGGAACATTATTGGTGTGGCGAATCGGCCGCAACCGAGAGAGTAGTGCGATACGCCACTGCGCGCCCGCGCGGGGCCATGGGAAGTTCCGGCCCGGCCGGTTCGCGAGAGTGCGAATCCAATTCCGGGTTTCCGCAAGGCATTCCGGGCCCACGCCTGGCCCGCAGGCGCAACCCAGGCATCGAAACGCCGTTCGCACCAGCGGTTTCACTTCGGTGCACGAAGCCGCGCGCCGACGAGAAGGACTTTTGTCTGCCATATTCCGCCGGAATACGGGTTGCGGTTCCGGGCCGGTGGACAGACTTATTCGGATTCCGCATATCGATACACAGGCAAATAGAGCCTCGCGCTTCTCACTATTCCGGTCGCAATAGTGCGTTCGCTTCGATTCCGCCGACGGAAACCGGAAGCGGCCGGCGCCGGTCAGCCGAGAAGTACCGCCCGCGCGGATTCGGCGAGCCGGGCAGGTCGCTCCGACAGGTCCGCTACATCGATATCCTGTTCGCCCATCACCCCGGCGCGGAAACGCGCCGCCACTCCTTCCGCGATGGCCGCCAGCCGCCACAGCGCGAAGGCCTGGTAGTAGGGCAGATCGTCGAGGGCCCGGCCGGTGGTTCCGGCGTAGCGCGCGAGCACCGCATCGATATCGAGGTAGCCCTCGGCGGGGTCGGGGGCCCAGCCGAACGGTTCGGCCGAGGTCCAGGCCGCGGTGAGCCAGCCGATATCGGCCATGACGTCGCCGACGGTCCACAGCTCCCAGTCCAGTACGGCGCGAACGGTCCCGTCGGGCCCGATCAGCAGATTCCCCGGGCGGAAATCACCGTGGGCGATCCCGGTCCAGCGCTCCGGCGGCATCCGCCGGGTGAGCAGATCGTGCACCTCCCAGAGCGGTCCCGGCCCGACGCCACCGGCGGTGAGCTGACGGTGCCAGCGGCGCAGCTGACGTTCCAGATAACTGCCGGGTCGCCGCTGCTCGGCGAGCGGCCCGGTGCTGGTATCCACAGCGTGGACGGCCGCGAGCGTATCGACGATATTGCGCGAAGCGGCGGCGCGACTCCCCCGCGGGATCCCGGCGGCGGTGCCGATATCGGGCACCACACCGTCCACATGCTCCATGACGTAGAAATCCGCGCCGGTGACGGCGTGGTCGGTGCAGCAGCCCAGCACCGGGGGAACCGGAACCGGGCCGCCGGCGAGCAGATCGAGGATCCGGAACTCGCGAACGACATCATGCGCCGAGGCGAGGACATGTCCGGTGGGCGGCCGGCGCAGGACCCAGCGGCCGCCGGACCGGCCGTAGACACGGTAGGTGAGATTGGACCGGCCGCCGGTGATCAGCTCGAACCGCAGCGGCGGCTCGGCCGCGGGGACGTTCTCGGCGAACCAGCCGGTCACCCGCTCGATATCGATACCGGCGGGGGCGCTCGGCTCCGCGGGTTGATCAGTTTCGCCGTAGACCATCGACTCGCCATCTCCTGAACCTCTGCCACCGGTGCCCTGGTGCCGCGCGGTGGGGTTCCCAGTCTGCTGCATATGAGACGTCTGGCGCTAGTGCCCCATATTCTGCGATCGGTGCGGTCGCGGCGGCTCAGTCCACCAGGGCGGGCAGGATCAGGTCGCGGTAGCGCTGCTTCATCGTCTCGATCACTTCCCGGCCGTCGCCGGCCCAGATAGCCGCATTGAAGATCTCGACCTCGACCTCGCCTCGATACCCGGCGGCACGAACCCACCGGCCGATAGCCGTGAAGTCGATGACGCCGTCACCCATCATGCCGCGGGACAGCAGCGGATCGGCGGCCATCGGGTTCAGCCAGTCACACACCTGGTACGAGCTGATCCGCCCGGCGGCGCCGGCCCGGGCGATCTGTTCTTCCAGGGCCGGATCCCACCAGATATGGAAGGTGTCGACCACGACGCCCACGGTGTCCGCCGGATATGGCTGCGCCATCGCCAATGCCTGAGCCAGTGTGGAAATCACCGCCCGGTCGGCGCAGAACATGGGGTGCAGCGGCTCGAGGGCGAGGCGGACCCCGCGTTCGGCCGCGTACGGCGCCAGCAGTGCCAGCCGCTCGTCCACTCGCGCCCGCGCGGCGGCGAGGTCGCGGTCGGGCATACCGCCCACCACCATCACCAGTTCCCGTGTGCCCAGGGTCGCGGCGTCGTCGATGGCACGGCGGTTGTCGTCGAGTGCCGCCTGTTCGTCGCCCGGCTCGGTCAGGAAGCCGCCGCGGCACAGGCTCGAGACCCGCAACCCCGCATCGGCGACGATCTTCGCCGCGGCGGCCGCACCGATCTCGTCGACCCGATCGCGCCACAGACCGATGGCGCCGAGCCCCGCCCGGGCGGCACCGTCCACCGCCTCGGCGAGGGTCCACCGTTTCGTCGTCGCCGTATTCAGCGACAGCGACCGGAACGGATCGGACAGATCATAGGCACTGGGCTGTGCCGCAACAGAAGTCATGAGGTCAATCCGTTCAGTTCGAGGTAGAGGCGCATACGGTGCGCGGCCAGTTCCGGGTCCGACAAGAGACCGGCCTTGTCCGCGAGCCGGAACAGTTCGGCCAGATGGGTCACAGACCGGCCCGTGGACAGGCCGCCCACCATCGAGAAACCCGGCTGCCTGTCGTTGAGCCACGACAGGAACGCGATCCCGGTCTTGTAGTAGTACGTCGGTGCGGTGAAGATGTGCCGACCCAGTTCTTGTGTGGCGCGCAGTATTTCCGACGCACGGGTCGCGTTGCCGTTGTCGAGTTCCTGGAGTGCGGTGGACGCGGCCGGATAGATCGCCGCGAAGATACCGAGCAACGCGTCCGAGTGCCCGTGCGCATCACCGATGATCAGCTCCGGGTAGTTGAAATCGTCGCCGGTATACAGCCGCACGCCCGCGGGCAAGGCGCGGCGCAAGGCGATCTCGTGCGCCGCGTCGAGCAGCGAGACCTTGACTCCGTCGATCTTCGCCCGGTTGTTCTCGATGAGCGTCCGGAACGTCTCGGTGGCTGTATCGATATCGTCGCTGCCCCAGTATCCGTGCAGCGCGGGATCGAACATGGTGCCGAGCCAGTGCAGGATCACCGGGCGGTCCACACCGGCCAGCAATTTCTCGTAGACCCAGACGTAGTCGGCGGCCGACCGGGCAACCTGAACGAGTGCCCGCGACGCCATCAGGATCACCTGGGCACCGGCACCCCTGACCACGTCGATCTGCTCCCGGTAGGCGTCGACGATCGCGGCCAGGCCGGCCGGTCCGGAGGGGAGTCCGGCGAGGTCGAGCTGATCGGTGCCGGCTCCGCAGGCCAGCCTGCCACCGGCCGAGGCCGCCTCGGCACCGGAGCGCCGGATCAATTCGGCGGTCGCCGGCCAGTCGAGACCCATGCCGCGCTGTGCGGTGTCCATGGCGTCGGCGACACCGAGCCCGTACGACCACAGTTCGTGCCGGTAGGCCAGGGTCGCGTCCCAATCGATATCCGCGGGAGCACCCGGTGTGTTGTCGGCCGTGGCGCGTGGAATCACATGCGCGGCAGCGAAAGCCGTGCGCGAGGCGATCGGCCGCGCCGGCCGGGTCCACGCGCCGGGCGCGCCGAGAACGTACGGTTCGAACCGGCCGCCGGTGGGCAGTACGACCGACACACCCGTGGACGCCGCGGTCACAGCGTGACCTCCGGGATCTCGATCCGGCGGCCTTCGGCGGAGCTACGCAGGCCGAGTTCGGCCAGTTGTACGCCGCGGGCGGCGGAAAGCATCCCGTAGCGGTGCGGCCGCCCGTTCACCACGTCGGTGAGGAATTCCTCCCATTGCAGCTTGAATCCGTTGTCCAGCTCCGCGTTCGCCGGCACCTCGAGCCATTGGTCACGGAACGGCTCGGTCACCGGGAGATCCGGATTCCACACCGGTTTGGGCGTGTGCGAGCGATGCTGGGCGACACATTTGCGCAGGCCGGCAACGGCGGATCCGTGTGTTCCGTCGATCTGGAACTCGACCAGCTCATCCCGGTACACGCGCACGGCCCACGACGAGTTGATCTGCGCGATCACGCCGTTTTCCATCTCGAAGATCCCGTAGGCCGCATCGTCGGCGGTGGCCGGATACGGCTTGCCCTGTTCGTCCCATCGGGTGGGGATATGGGTGGCCGCCTTCGCGGTGACCGCCTCGACCTTGCCGAGCAGGCCCTCGAGGACATAGTTCCAGTGGCAGAACATATCGACGACGATGCCGCCGCCGTCCTCGGCCCGGTAGTTCCAGCTGGGCCGCTGGGCGGGCTGGCCGTCGCCCTCGAAGACCCAGTAGCCGAATTCGCCGCGCAGTGAGAGGATCCGGCCGAAGAAACCTTCGTCGACGAGCCTGCGCAACTTCACCAGGCCGGGTAGGTAGAGCTTGTCGTGCACGACTCCCGCGGTGACGCCGGCGTTCGCGGCGACCCGGGCGAGTTCGACGGCCTCGGTGAGCGTTTCGGCGGTCGGTTTCTCGGTGAAGACGTGCTTACCGGCCTTCATGGCCGCGGCCAGCGCCTCGGCACGGCGCGAGGTGACCTGCGCGTCGAAGTAGATATCGATCGACGGATCGGCGAGGACGGCGGCGGCGTCGACACTCCATTCGGCGACCCCGTGTCGTTCGGCGAGCTCGGCGAGCTTGGCGGCATTGCGGCCGACGAGGATCGGCTCCACCTGGACACGGGTACCGTCCGGGAGCAACAGCCCGCCGCTGTCGCGGATCGGCAGGATGGAGCGCACCAGGTGCTGGCGGTAGCCCATGCGTCCGGTGACGCCGTTCATGGCGATGCGGAGCGTGCGCTGCGGAGTGGAATCGGGCATGGCTGGGTGCCTCTTCTGATTTGCTGGGCCGACGACCGCGGAACGGGTCGTGAACGGTGCGGAGACCGCACCTGCCGAGTGGATTGGTCAGCGTCGGAATGCGCTTTCCAAGCTATGCTAGTCCCGAATTCCGGTCAACCCCACGCCCACGAGAGAACGAGGCACGAAGTCATGGCGGCTGTGAGATTGCAAGATGTCGCGACCCGGGCGGGGGTATCCCAGGCGACCGCCTCCCGCGTGCTCAACGGCTCGTCACGGGTTCCCGGCGAAGGCGTCGCCGATCGGGTTCGTGCCGCCGCCGCCGAACTGGGATATGTGGCGAATGCCCAGGCCCAGGCCCTCGCGCGATCCTCGACCGGGCTCATCGGACTCGTCGTGCACGATATCGCCGACCCCTACTTCTCCTCGATCGTGCAGGGCGTTCAGGCGGCGGCACGCCGGGCCGGCAAACTCGTCCTGCTGTCCAGTACGCAACGCGATTTCGATATCGAGCGCGAATCCGTGAGCACCTTCATCTCGCACCGCGCCGATGCGATCATCCTGGCGGGTTCACGCCAGAGCGGGGATCTCGACCGCGATCTCGAGAAGGACTGCGCCCGGTACCTGGACAACAACGGCAAGGTGGTCGTCATCGGGCAGCCACTGCCGTTCGGCGCCGCCGTCGAGCCCGAAAACCAGGTGGCCTCGGCGCAGCTGGCACATGCCCTGCTCGAGCAGGGCCACCGGGACTTCGCCGTTATCGGCGGTCCGGCCAATATCCGGACCGCTGTCGACCGCCGCAACGGCTTCGTCGAAACGCTCGCGACGCACGGGGTGACACCGCTCGTGGAGATCGCGGGCGATTTCTCCCGGGACGGTGGTTTCAGCGCCGCGCGCCGCCTGGCCGCCGCACTGGATCTGCGGCCCGGACAGGCCGGCGGCATCACACCCTGCGTTTTCGCCGTCAGCGACGTGATGGCGATCGGCGCGATCGCGGCGTGGCGGGAACTCGGCCTCACGGTGCCCGACGATGTCTGCGTCGCCGGGTTCGACGATATCCCGACGCTGCGCGATCATGTGCCCGGCCTCTCGACGGTGGCACTGTCGCTGGTCGAGATCGGCGAACGCGCCGTCGCGCTCGCACTCGACGACTCCGCGACCGCCGCGCATACCCACGAATTCGTGCCCGGCCGGGTGATCCTGCGCGACAGCAGCATTTTGCGCCGGTCCTGACCTGCGACGACGCCAAACCCTTGACACTGTGCGTCCGGTCACACTAGCCTCGGTCCCAGCGTCGGAAAGCGCATTCCCGGCGGGTGTAGTGCGAACCCCGCTCCACTACTAGCTTTAGGACTCCAGATGGCGGTAGTCACGTCCGTCGAGGCCGGTTCGTCCGCACCGAAAGCGACGCAACCCGTGCGCACTCGGCGCCGGAAACTCCCCTCCCTCTCCACCATGTGGTCGACCGTATGGCGGCCGCTCGCCCTGGTGGCGGTACTCGTCGTCGCATGGTGGGCCGTCACCGAATTCGAGCTCGTCGAGGCGTACATTCTGCCGTCGCCCGCCGATACCTGGCGCACCGCCGCCGACAACTCGGCCTATCTGCTGCAGAACACCTGGGTGACGACCTACGAAACGGTGGTCGGCTTCGTTATCGCCGCGCTGGTCGGCGAAGCCGTCGCATTGGTGATGATCTACTCCCGCGGTGTCGAGCGGACGATGTACCCGCTCATCCTCTTCGCGCAGGTCATACCCAAGATCGCGATCGCGCCGCTGTTCATCGTCTGGCTCGGGTTCGGGACCAGCCCCAAAATCCTCGTCGCCGTACTGATGGCGTTCTTCCCGATCGTCATCGCCGGGATGGCCGGGCTGCGTTCGGTCGATCCGGAAATACTCGAACTCACCTCCACCATGGGCGCGAGCAACTGGAAGACCTTCGTGAAGGTGCGTTTTCCGGCGTCGCTGCCGCAGTTGATGTCCGGCCTGAAAATCGCCGCCACGCTCGCGGTCACCGGTGCTGTCGTCGGTGAATTCGTCGGCGCGAACGAAGGGCTCGGCTACGTGATTCTGCAAGCCAACGGCAATATCGACACCGCGATGCTGTTCGCCGCCCTGATCATCATGTCCCTGCTGGGCATCATCCTGTTCGCGATCATCGAAATCGCCGAACAGTTCCTCATTCCCTGGCACGCCTCGCGCCGCTCCACAGCCTCGGCCGTGGGCGCGGCCTGAGCCCGCCGAATATCCCTTATCAGTGCCACAGCTGGAGAACCCGCATGAAATTCCGAACTCGCACACTCACGACGATCGCCGCCACCGCGGTCGCCTCGCTCCTGGTATTGACCGGCTGCGGGGGCGGCGGCACGGCGGCGAAGAACCCCGGCACCGACGGGGAGACCACCGCGGTATCGCTGATGCTGAACTGGTATCCCTACGGCGAGCACGCACCGTTCTATTACGGGGTGCAGGAGGGCATATTCGCCGAGCACGGCATCGATCTCACGATTTCGGCCGGCCAGGGCTCCACGAAAACAGCGCAGGCCACCGGTTCGAAGCAGACCGATTTCGGCTGGGCCGATACCCCGGCCGTGCTGAGCAATATCGACAAGGGCGTCAAGATCAAGAGCGTCGGCGTCTTCCTGCAGACCACGCCGTCGGCCGTGCAGGTCTTCGCCGATTCGAATATCCGCACACCGGCAGATCTGGCCGGTAAGACCATTGCCGTCTCGGCGGGCGACGCGCCGACCACCACCTTCCCCGTCTACCTCGACAAAGCGGGCGTCCCGGCGGATCAGGTAACCCAGCAGAGCCTCGACTCGGCCGGCAAGATGTCGGCGATGCTCTCCGGCCGCGTCGACGGGCTCATCGGGTTCGCGCACGACCAGGGCCCGACCATCGCGAACAAGAGCGGCCGGGAAGTCCGCTACCTGCGGTATTCCGACCAGGGCCTGAGCTTCTTCAGCAACGGCCTGATCGCGAACCAGGCCACCATCGAATCCTCGCCCGAGCTCGTCCAGGCCATGGTGGATGCGACCAGCGAGGCATTCGCCGCCGCGGTCGCGAACCCGGAGGCCGCGGTCGCGGCGATGGAAGGCAAGGATCCGCAGCTGCCGCCGCAGGAGGTCCTGCTCCAGCAGTGGCAGCAGACCATCCCGCTGCTCAGCACCCCGGAAACCGCCGGCAAGGCGCCGGGCACCAATTCCGAGACCGATTGGCGCGCCACCGTCGAGGTCCTCAGCAATGCGAAGCTTCTCGACAAGGCCGAGGACCCGGCCAAGTATTGGGAATCGAAGTTCGCACCCACCAGCAAGCCGTGACCGGAACAGGTGACGATATGAGCACACCCACCGATACTCTCGCCCGCACCGACACCGCGGTCGCGGTGACCGACCTGACCGTACGGTTCTCGTCCAAACGCGGCGAGGTCACCGCGCTCCACGATGTGGATTTGCAGGTACGCCGTGGCGAATTCGTCTCGATCGTCGGCCCCTCCGGCTGCGGAAAATCGACGCTGCTGAAAGTCGTCGCCGGCCTCACCCAGCCGAGCCGGGGCAGCGTCGAACTCGGTGGCGCCCCCGTACGCGGGCCGCAGCGCAATATCGGTTATGTTTTCCAGCGCGCCGCACTGCTGGAATGGCGGACCGTACGCAAGAACATTCTGCTCCAAGCCGAAATGCGCGGTATGAGCAAACGGACGGCCGAATCCGAATGCGCGCGCCTGATCGAAATGACCGGGCTCGCCGGCTTCGAGAACGCCCTGCCGCACGAACTCTCCGGCGGAATGCAGCAACGGGTCTCGCTGTGCCGGGCCCTGCTGCACGAACCGGAAGTGCTGCTGATGGACGAGCCGTTCGGCGCACTCGACGCGCTCACCCGGGAACGGATGAATATCGAGCTGCACCGGATCTGGCGGGAAACGGGCACCACGGTCCTGCTCGTCACCCATTCGGTGGCCGAGGCCGTCTATCTCGCCAACCGGGTGGTCGTGATGAGCCCGCGGCCGGGCCGGATCGTCGAATTGCTGGACGTGGACCTGCCGGCGCACCGGGAGTACGCCTCGACCATGGAGCAGCCGGAATTCATCAGGGTCGCCAACCGCATCCGGGAGCTGCTGGGCTCTGCGACGCACGCGGACTGATCGTTCCGCGGTAACCACGGCCCCGGCGCGGCATTGCGTTGCTGATCGCTCTGTCGCGCCGGGGCCGGAGTTCTGCGCTCAGTGCGTCCCCGAACCGTTCGCGTCGGCAGCGCGCTGAAAAGTGTTGTGACCGCGCCGGGGTTGTCGGAGTCCACGGGACCCGGGGCCATCGGATATTCAGGACACCAGCAAGGCACCCACCAGCGCGATGGACGCTACCCACACAGTGGAGAGAGTAGCCAGCACGATCGGGCGCAGCCCCACCGAACGCAGCAGCGATACTCGTACACCGATCCCGAGCGCGAACATCGCCGAGGTGAGCAGGGTGGCCTGCACGAACTGAGCCGCGTCGAGCAGGCCGGAGGGCAGGAGACCGCACGAGCGCAGGGTGACGCACCCGAGGAAGCCGAGGACGAACAGCGGAATGAGCGGTGGCTGCCCGGTATCGGTATCGGCCCGGTCGGTCATGCGACGCCGGCGGGCAGCGAGATAGGCGATTACGGGCGCCAGCATCAGGACACGGGCCAGCTTGACCACCGTGGCGACGGCGAGCACACCACCACCGAGGATGCCGCCGGCCGCGACTACCTGGGCGACCTCGTGGATCGAGCCGCCCGCCCACATTCCGGCCTGCCATCCGGACAGACCCAGCAGGTGCGCAAGGAGCGGAACGGCGGCGATCATCAGCGTTCCGAAGACGACCACCAGTGCGACCGCGGTGAGCACTTCCTCCTCCTCGGCGTCGATCACCCCGCCGGTGGCCGCGACCGCCGCGGCGCCGCAGATCGAGAAGCCGCAGGCGATGAGCACCCGCTGCGACCACGACAGCCCGAGCAGCTTGCCCGCGTACAGGGTGCCCGCGATCCCGAGGACGACGATCGCGACGACGACGGCGAGCACGCCCCAGCCGAGGCCGAGCACATCATCGAATATCAATCGCAGGCCGAGCAGCGCCACACCCATCCGGAGCAGCCGCTTGGCCGAGAAGTCCAGACCCGGCCGGATCCAGCCGGGCACCGCGACGAGATTCGCCGTCGACGCGCCGAGCGCAAGGGCGATCAGGAGCGGACTCACCGCCGGCAACAGGTACCCGATTCCCATCGACGCCGCCGCCGCGGCCGCGCACAGGGCGATACCGGCCACCGTGCCCGCACTGCGCGGGCGACCGGCTTCCGGGCGCATCGCCGTTGACACGTTCGGAGCGGGTCGAACAGTCCTGGACATACCGGTGACTCTGCTGTGCCCGGTCCTCGCCCGGTAGCCGGCAATCCGCTATCGGTACATATCAATCTGATATGTACCTCGATCGTGCCATATAGTTCGGGCATGTCCACCGGATGGCCTGAGCTCGGCATTCTGGAATTACTCGTGGGGGTCGACGATCATGGAAGCCTCGGTGCGGCCGCCAGAATCGCGGGTATCGCGCAACCGAACGCCAGTCGCGCGATCAAGAAATTCGAAGCACAGGTGGGTGCCCCGCTGTTACAGCGCAAGCCCACCGGTTCGACGCTGACCCCGGAGGGCACGGTGATCGCCCATTGGTCCAGGAAAGTTCTCGACGACGCCCGGCAACTGCTCGACGTCGCCGCCGGGATGCGCGAGAAGCGCGCCGCGGAGCTCACCGTGAGCGCGAGTATGACCGTCGCCGAACATCTGATGCCCGCATGGCTGGGGCAGTTCCGGCGGACGGCTCCGGACGTCACGATCCACCTCCAGGTGCGCAATTCCGTGCAGGTGTGCGACGACGTCATCGCCGGACAGTGCGATATCGGGTTCGTCGAATCCCCGGCCGTGCCCCGGGCGCTGCACAGTATCGCGGTCGCCGCCGACCGGCTGGTGGTCGTGGTCGACCCGCATCATCCGTGGACCCGCCGCAAACGTCCACTGTCGATCGCCGAACTCGCGGGCACCCCGCTCGTGGTCCGTGAGCCCGGCTCCGGCACCCGGACCACACTGGACCTGGCTCTGCACGAATACGAGCGGGCGGCCCCGCTGCTCGAACTCGGCAGCGGTGCCGCCATCAGAACCAGTGTCCTGGGCGGGGTCGGGCCGGCGGTCCTGAGCACGCTGGCGGTCGCGGCGCAGGTGGAGTCGGGCGAACTGAAGATCGTCGAAGTGGAAGGCCTGCGCCTCGACCGCACCCTGCGGGCCGTCTGGCGGCCACCGCGTCAATTGGAGGGGCCCGCCGGCGACCTCGTCCGGCTCGTGCGGCGAGGTCCCGCCGGAACGTCTCGCCGCCCACCGGCGGCGGCACAGCGGTGAGGAGCCGGCGCCGGCCATCCGGTCCCGGACCGGCACGAGTCCGGCCGGCGCGACAGAACTACCTGCTCTTGGCCGGCCGATTGGTCGCTGCCCGGCGTTCGGCCTCCTTGGCCTGGACCCGCTCCTCCTCGGCGCGCACGGCGGCATAGCTTTCGCGTTCGCGGATCAGCCACTCCGGCGGATCCGCGAGCAGCGCGGCGATCTCGTCGGCGGTGAGCGAATCGGATACTCCGGCCCTGGTCAGACCACTGTTGGAGATACCGAGTTTCCGGGCCACGATATCGCGCGGGAACGGTCCGGTGCGGCGCAGCTCGGTGAGCCACTGCGGGGGATTCGTGCGGAGCTCGTCGAGCTCGGCCCGGGAAATCGGGCTGTTCCGGAACTCTTCGGGAGCCGCCGGCAGATAGATGCCGAGCTTGTTCGCCGCGGTCAGCGGCTTCATCGTCTGCGGTTTCCGGTCCGGGCTCACCGGAACAGCGTATCGGGCCGCCGAGCCGGGCCGGACGCCGCGGTGCCATACCCTTGCCGATATGAGCCGGTTCTCCTCGATCGATGTGCAGCGCCTGCGCTGGTTCGCCGCCGTCGCGGAGGAACTGCATTTCGCCCGCGCCGCGAAGGCCCTGCATATCTCCCGCCAGAAACTCAGTCATACGGTCATCGAGCTGGAGACCGAGCTCGGTACGAAACTGTTCGTACCCGGCGCGCAGCCGACCCAGCTCACCGACGCGGGACGGGAGCTGCTGCGGGAGGCACGCGACCTCATCGCGCGGACGGAGAACGAAGCGGGTACCGCGGCGGACACGGCCCCCGCGACGCTGCGGGTCGGTTTCGTGCCCGGCGTCACCGTCACCAAGTGGGAGCGGATCTGGGGCCGGCGATTCCCCGATACCCCGCTCGACCTGGTGCCTGTCACCCAGGCCGAGCAGGAACCGGCGCTGCGCGAGGGCCGGGTCGATATGTGCTTCGTCCGCTTGCCGATCGACCGCGACGGTATGAACGCGATCCCGCTCTACCGTGAGCTTCCCGTCGTCGTGGTACCCAAGGATCACGCGATCGCAGCGTTCGACGAAGTCGCCATGGCCGACCTCGCCGACGAGCGCCTGCAAGACACGGCCGATATCGACACCGTCGCGGCCACCATCGAACTCGTCGCCGCCGGCGTCGGCGTCGCCATCGTGCCCCATTCGATCGCCCGCCTGCACCACCGGCGCGACCTCGTCTACCGCACGGTGACCGACACCGACGACACCGAAATCGCCCTCGCCTGGCCCGCTGCCCGGACCACCGGCTCGGTCGAGGAATTCATCGGCGTCGTGCGCGGCCGCTCGGAGAACAGCTCCCGCTCCCCCACCGGAAAGGTCACCGAGCCGGCCCCCCGGAAGCCGGACTCCGCGGGCAAGCGGCCGCGTCCCGCCGGGAAGCCGATCGCCGCGCGGAAGAAGCCGGCCCGAGGTCGCAAACGCTAGGCGGTCCGCGGACCTCACGATCCGTCCGGCAACCGGGTCCCCCAAACACTGCGTACCCGGATCCCATCGAGGTCCCATCAGAACGGTGGGTGCGCCACACCCCGGGCATCGGCGGCGTGTGATGTTTCGGCTGTTCATATCGGGGCACGCGGCACACGTGTCGAACGAGGAGGAGGCGATGAGCCGGTCGGACAAGGTCGATTTCCGCGCGGTCGGCTGGCGTTCGGTGGAGTGGACCAATCTCTGCACCCTGTATTTGCGGGCTTGCGACAGCCGGTCCCCGCATTCGGTGCTCGGTGACCGCGCGGCAGCCGACGTGGTCGACCGGATCGACTACGACTGGGACCGGATACGCCGCACGATACGGCCCGGCGTGAACCAGTGGCTGGTCGCCCTGCGGGCCGCCCGGCTCGATTCCTGGTCCGCCGATTTCCTCGGCCGCCACCCCGACGCCGTGGTGCTCCATCTGGGCTGCGGAATGGATACCCGGGCGTTCCGGCTGCGGCCGCCGCCGGAGGTGCGCTGGTTCGATATCGACCAACCACACGTCATCGACCTCCGCCGCCGGCTCTACGACGACGACCGGGACGGCTACCGGATGATCGGCACCTCCGTGACCGACCCCGGCTGGACAGCGGAGATCCCGGCCGATCGGCCCACGTTGATCATCGCCGAGGGCCTGCTCATGTACCTGCGCGAGGCCGAGGTCCGCACGCTGCTACAGCAGCTGACGGATCGGTTCCCCGGTGGTGAACTCCTCTTCGATACGGTGGCGCCGATCGGAGCCCGCCTGTCGAAGGTCTTCACCAAGGGCATCATCGCCTGGGGTATCCGCGATCCGCGGCGACTCCAGCAGTGGAATCCCCGGCTGCATTTCCTGGAAAGCGATTCGAGCCTGGCGGACGCCGGCCGGATCCCGTCCAGGCCGTTGCGGGTCGTGGTCCGGTGCCTACGCGCGACACCGATCGGGAGATACGACATGCTGAACCGCTTCTCGTTCTGAGTCCGGCTGCGCCCGGCATCCTCGAGGACGCCGGGCTCGCGGCAATTCCGCGCGGCGGCACGCGAGGTGGGCTACCGGTTTCCCGTCTCTTCGCCGGGGTAAGCCGCTGACACGAAGCATGAACCGGGGCAGGAGGCAGCCTCCATGGAACGGCCGCGGCAGCACCGCCGAAGGCGAGTGGGAGGACGCCGTCACCGCCGACACCGAAGCGGCCGGCCGTACGGTCCGCGCATCCGGAAATGACCCGCAATACCGGGTGCGCCGCGCCGCGAGCGGTCGCGACGCCGTGCACAAACCCGAGGCGCTGCGCCCCCGCAACGACTGATGAACGAGGTACTCCCGTGAACGACCTGCACAGGCAGAAGCCTGCCGAACTACTCGCCCGCGAGGGCGACCTGACCGCGATCCGGGACCGGCTCGCCGACTTGGGCGCCGGCGACGTGGCGACCGAGGTCGACGAGATCCTGGGCGCGATCGCCACCTACAACGAGCAGGTCGAACGGCAGATGGCCAAGCTCAGGGATGTTTTGCGAGCCGTCGAACGGCTGGATTCGGGCAACGGGGACCGCCAACAGGTGCAGGAAGTGATCGGACGGTTCCGGATGTCACACGACTGAGGCCGGAACTACGCACTGCTCAACCGGCCGGGCGGTCCATACACCTCGCAGGTGCCTCGTGACCGGCCGCGGCATCCGGCGAATACGTCCGAACACTTGTGCGCCACCGCGGGTCCCCCGCGTCGGTGCCGTCATCGGAGCGGTTCAGCGGCGGGCTCCGGCGTGCGAGGTCCCGGCGAGGCGCCGGTGTCCGGGTTCGGGCGTTCACCGGTGAGGTAGGCCTGGATGACCGGGGCGAGCCAGCCGACGACCTCCTCGCGCGGCATCGCGACCAGCGGCGGGAAGGCCAGTACGTACCGGCACAGTGCCATACCCAGAATCTGCGATGCCGCCAGCGCGGCCCGGACCGGCCCGTCGCCGGGGTCGTCGCTCACCCGGGCGATCACGGGCTGCAATTGCGCGGCCAGGATCGACCGCATCCGTTCGGCGACCGCTTCATTGGTGACCCCGGCGCGCAACAGGATCAGCAGTGCCTCATCGCGCTCCCAGCGCTCGAGGAAGTGGGTGACCACCGCGGCGCCGACACGCGCTCGCTCGATCGCGGCCAGATCCGGCAGTTCCAGGTCGAATTCGACCGCCGCGGCGAACAGCCCCTCCTTGTTGCTGTAATAGCGCATCACCATGGCCGGATCGATGTGCGCGTCGGCGGCGATCGAGCGGATGGTGGCGCGGTCGTAGCCGTCGGCGGCGAATCGTTCCCGGGCCGCGGACAGGATGGCCGCCTTGGTTTCCGTCGATGACCTTCTCATGCCAACGAGTGTAGGCCAACGGTCGTTGACAACTGCCTGAAGTCCGGACCGCGGACAATCCACCGATGCGACCCGGTCGTCGCCCGGTAGCGCATCACACCAGCCGATAGAGGGCGGGTTGCGCCGAGATGTTGTTGGCGGCGAAGTTGGCCAGGACGAACCGCCGGAACGAGGGCCGGAAGATCATCTTGGGGGCGACGTCGCGCAGGCGGTCCCACCGGCAGTGGTTGATGATGCCGTAGTCGCGTGGTTCTCCGGGGAGCGGCTGCATGACCCGGGAGTTGTCCAATCCGGTGTTGACCGCCCACCATCCCGCCGTGTACTCCCAGACCGGGACGAGTTCCTTTTCCTCCTGCCCGTAGAAGAAGTTGAACAGGAACACTCCTTGCCGCCCGGCGTCGACATCGCCCATATTGCGCGGATTGGCGGCGGCGACTTCGAAAGTGCGCCGGGCCCCGGCCTCGACAAGGCCCGCCAGTCGCCGGTACCGGTCGCCGGTACGCAGCGTATCGATCGCGGCGGGATCGGTGACCTCGACGAGGATCACCACGTCGTAGCGGGCCCGGCGCAGCCGGTCCGCGGCGACCGCGCGGCGCAGCAGCCGGTGGTTCTCACCGAAGACCAGGTGGGCAAACCCTTGGAATACGTTGGCCCGAACCACCTCCGGGTTCCCCTCGAGCTCCGCGGCGGCGGTTGCGGCCTCGCGGATCAGGCGCGCCTTGGCGCGGCTGCCGGGCAGGAACATCGGCCGCCGATCGACCTCGGCCGCGAGCAGTAGATATCCGGTGTCGCTCGGTGCCACCAGGGCCGCCGGGCTCGGGTTGAGATGTTCGTTGACAATACGCATGGTCGCGCTCCAATCATCCTTTTTCGGCTATCGACGTCGTCGGTCGGCGATCTACGGCGGCCGTGTTCTCAGCGGCGGTCGAGTCCGGACAGACGCCAGGCCAGCCGGTTTCGCACGGGTGCCGCTTTACCCGCCAGGGCCATGGCGGTATTACGCATCGGCCGCACCCGCGCCGACGCGGTGGCCAGATCGGTGAGCCGGCTCGCGATGGCGACCACTGCCGCCGCGGTGCGATGCCGGCTTTCGGCGTAGTCGTCGAGCAAGGTCTCCGGTTCGCCGGCCAGGACACGGGACAGGGTTGTCGCGGCCGTGACCGCGTCCTCGATGCCGAGGTTCATCCCTTGCCCACCGGCCGGTGAGTGCACATGCCCCGCGTCTCCGGCGAGCAGGACCCGGCCGTGCCGGAAGGTATCGGCGATGCGGTGGTGAACCCGGAACCGCGACCCCCACACCACGTCCTCGACCGCGACGGGATGAGCCTGCGGGCCACGTTCGTCGAGCAACCCCTGCACGAACGCGATATCGGGATCGTGCGGTGCCTCGTCGACGGTCGCCACGATCCGGAACATATCGTCGGGCAGCGGCGCCACCACCACGAGCCCGGCCGGCGAGAAGTACAGGATGACCTCGTCGGTGGGCACGCCGCCGGAGAGGCGGACATCGGCGAGGGTGAACGATTCGGCGTAGGCGGCACCGGCGAACCCGATACCCGACTGCTCCCGCACGAGGCTGTGCATACCGTCCGCGGCGAGCACATAGCGCGCCCGCAGCGGCTCACCCTCCGCGAGCGTCGCGGTGACCGAATCCGTGTTCTGCGCTATCCCGGTGACCGTCACCGGGCGCGTGACGGTTCCACCGAGCGCAGTGAACCGGTCCAGCAGGTACTTCTCGGTGTCGGCCTGGGAGATCATCAACGTGTACGGGTAGGCGGTCGGTAGTTCGCTGAACGGAACCGCCATCAGCAGGCGGTCCCGGTCGCGGATCGCGAACGTGGGGGTGTGCACTCCGCGGGCCACCAGGGCCGGTACCACGCCGTAGGGCTCCAGTATTTCCAGGGTGTGCGGATGCACCACCGCCGCGCGGGAGGTGTTGGCGCCCGCGGCCTGCCGGTCGACGATCACCACGTCGTGGCCGAGTTGTTTCAGCACGACCGCGGCCGTGAGGCCGACCGGGCCGGCCCCGACGATCAGGACGTCTGCGCTGTGGTTGGTCATGACAACTCCTAGATGTCAACACTTGTTGGCATTGACGGTAGAGGGCGAATCCCCGCAAGTCAACAGCTGTTGGCCTACGGGTGTTGACTTGAACGAGCGGCGGCACACCAGCGCGCCGTCCGAGCACCGGCAGCCGTCCGCGACACCCGGCAAGCGGGCGCGGTGGCGCTTCACGATCCACGGGTCGTTACCGCGAGCCGCCCGCTCTCCGGAAGATCGTCGCGGTTCAGCGCAGGAATGCGGCGAGCAGCGGGTTCACCTGCGCCGGGCAGTCCTCGTGCACGGTGTGCCCGCAGCCCGGGAGGACCGCGGCGGTGGCATCCGGGATGCGTTCGGCCAGGCGACCGGCCTGGGATGCGGGCAGCCAACTGTCCGCGCCGCCCCACAGCACGAGAGTGGGCGCGGTGACCTGCTCCAGTCCGGCATCGGTGAGCCGGTAGTCGAGGTTGCGCCACAACGACAGAAATCCGGCACGGTTGGCGGGACGGGAGAACGGCGCGTAGAACTCGTCGATCACTTCATCGGTGACCAGGTGTTTGTTCTGGAACGTACCGCGAATATTGTCGGCGTAGAACGCCCGGGTCGTGAGGTTCGTGGCCAGTTCGCCCACCAGCGGCGTGGTGAACAACGGTGTGACAGAGGCTTTTTCGGCATCGAGCCCAGGCGAGTCGAGCAGGACCAGCCGCTCGACACGCTCGGGATGCCGCTCCGCGAAGTACAGGCTCCAGGCACCACCCCACGAGTGGCCGACCAGAGCGGTGCGCCGCAGGCCGACCGCGTCGAGGAAACTCACCAGCGCCTGCGACATCGCGGGCAGATCGTAGGCGAAGTCGCCGCGGTGCAGCTCGGTGAATCCCTGGCTGGGCAGGTCGACAGCGTAGACGGTGTGCTCGGCCGCCAGCGCCGGGATCACGTCGCGCCAGGAGTACCCCCACAAACCCCGGCCCGCGACGAGCACGACGGGCGACCCGGTCCCCATCCGGGTGTAGTGAAAGCGAGCGAGGCCGGTATCCACGTAGTGGGATTCCACCCGCGACAGGTACTGCGACCGGTAATCCGAGGCCGGCGGCTCACCGTAAGCGGCCGGCACGATGAGAACCGCGAGCACGCCGGCCAGCACCGCGGCGAGCGCGACCAACCTTCTGAATGCCGGTTTCGATGTCATGGCACAGACTTTCTGATCAAGTGAACATGGCATCTGTTGGACGAGCGCCCCCGAACCGGCGTGATGGGGCATGGCACAGATCACAGCCCGGCCCGGCCCGCGTGGTTGCGGCCGCCCGTCGTGAACCCCGGGACCCTGTCAGGGTTCGAGGTCGACCACGCCTTTGCCGGTCGTGATGTCGAGTGGCACCGAGACCTGGTCGTGGGCGATCAACCAGGTGCCGTCGATCCTGCGCATTCCGAAGGTGACCCGGACCCACATCCCGGGCGCCGCGGTCCCGTTCTTCAGCGTGCCGCGCAGACGCGCGAAGCCGTGCCCGAACGCCACGTCGCCGCCGACGGCGAAGGTCAGGTCGCGGACCTCATAGGCCACTGTCTCGAAGAGCTGGAAGACTTTCGCCCAGTTCGCGAGTTTCGCGGCTATCCCGACATGCTGGAGCGGCGGTTCGACATCGAAGGAGACGATGCCGGGGGCGTACAGCCGCTTCAGGGCTTCGAGATCTTTGGCTCGCAGCCCTGCGATCACCTCGTCGATACAGCGGCGGAGCTCGGCCTCATCCGTCTGGATGCGGCCGGCGCGTGAGCGGTGGTCATCGCGTTCGGTCATCTCGGGAATCTCTCACGAACCGGCGGAAACGGTTTCGGCCCCGGCCCGCAGCGGCGCAAGGGCGGCGCTCCAGGCGATGAGCTGATCCAGCGTCTTGTCCAAGGCGGCCACGTGGTGCTCACGCGGTGTGAAGGTGGTGTGGTTCTCGAAATCGGTGAGCAATGAGATCTCCACCGGACGGCTCACATCGGCCATACCCAGTGTCCCGCACACCACCCGCAGTTGCGTCACCGCGCGGGCGCCGCCGCTCACGCCGTAGGAGACGAATCCGACCGCCTTGTCGGTCCATTCTCCGCACAAATGATCGATGGCGTTCTTCAACACCCCGGGGACGCCGCCGTTGTATTCCGGGGTCACCATGACGAAGCCGTCGAACGGAGCGATGCGCTCGGCCCACGCGCGGGTATGCGGATGCGCCGACGGGCCGAACATCGGCGGGGTGGGCTCGTCCAGATGCGGAAGCGGATGGTCGCGCAAATCGATCGGTTCGAACTGGGCGTCGCCACGCCGCGATGCCGTATCCATAACCCACCGCGCGACCTGCGGGCCCCTACGGTTGGGCCGGGTACTGCCGAGGATGATGCCGATCTTGGTCATTTACGGAACTCCTGCTCGATCGAAAGCGCTACCACCTTCCGACGACACAGCCACCCGGAATGTCAGGCCGCCTCACAGATCGGCTCGCCGATTCGTCGATATCGGTGAGTGGATATCAGTGAGTGCGCAGACCGAAGGAGCCATCCGTGACCGATCCGCAGCCGCCCGAGGTGACCGGAGAACGCCGTCAGCTGATCAATATCGCCTACCGGCTGCTCGGCTCGCTGACCGACGCCGAGGATGTGGTGCAGGAGACCTACGCGCGCTGGTACGCGCTGCCCGAACCGCGACGGCGGGAGGTGGCGGCGCCCGGCGCATGGTTGACGACGGTCGCCGGCCGGATCTGCCTCGACCTACTCGGCTCGGCCCGCGTCAGACGGGAACGCTATGTGGGCGAATGGATTCCGGAGCCGCTTCCGGGCCGGTCCGAATGGCTCGACGGCACCACCGCGGCCGATCCCGCCGACCGGGTCACCCTCGACGAATCGATCGGCATGGCCTTCCTCGTCGTCCTCGATTCGATGACACCGGCCGAACGCGTATCGTTCGTCCTGCACGACGTCTTCCGCTACTCCTTCGCCGAGGTCGCCGAGATCGTCGGACGTACCCCGGCCGCGTGCCGCCAGCTCGCCTCCAGCGCCCGCCGCCGCATCGATACCGCGCGCAGCCCGTCGAGCACACAGCATGCGGAGGTGGTCCGGGACTTCAAACGGGCCTGGGAGACGAGCGATATGCAGGCCCTGATCGCCTTGCTCGACCCGGCCGCCACCGCGACCGCGGACAGCGGCGGCCTCGCTCCGGCCTTCCGCGACCCGATCACCGGCAGCGAACACATCGCCCGGGCGTGGATCGACATAGCCGCCCGCGGTCCCCGGGTAACGCTGATGGAGCGCACGGTGAACGGTCAACCAGGCCTGGCCGCCCGGCTCGGCGACACCATCGTCTCGGTCTACGCCTTCGACATCGCCGACGACCGCATCACCCACATCTGGGCAATCCGCAACCCGGAGAAACTACGTCTCTGGACAACCGGCTGAACCGGGTCCGGCAACGACAAGAATCCGTCCGCGGCTCACCGAATCCGACCGGCGGTGATATCGGCCTGCGTACTCGTGTCAGCGGGCGCCCTTCGGCGAAGCGGCGAGCAATGGTCCGGCGGATCAGACGACAGTGCCGGGAGAAACGGAACGAAGCGTGATCACCGTGATTTCACTGGGCGCGAAGATACGGAAAGGAGGACCCCAGAAACCCGAGCCCCTGCTGGTGTACAGCTGGGTCCGTGCACCGTGCCGGCTCAATCCGTGCACGGTGGGCTGATCGAGGCGGACCAGGAAGTTGAACGGCCAGATCTGCCCGCCGTGGGTATGGCCGGCGATCTGGAGGTCGACACCGGCAGCCGCGGACTCGGCAACCTGCTTCGGTTGATGCGCGAGCATCAGCACCGGCAGCCCGGGATCGGCTCCCGCCAGGGCATCGTCGAAGTTCGCGCCGTGACCACTCAGTTTCGCCGACTTCGCAGTGGCGTCGTCGACACCCGCGAGTACGAGACGGTCGCCGCCACGCTCGACGACAATATGCTCGTTGTGCAGCGTCTTCCAGCCGATCGAGTCCATGTGGTCGAGCCAGCCCTGCGCCTCGCCGAGGTACTCGTGATTGCCGGTGACATAGACCCGGGCGAGCCCGGCCTGCATGGTGGCGAGCGGGGCCGCCTGCCCACGTCGTCGCTCCACGGGGCCATCGGCGATATCTCCGACATGGGCCACGATATCGGGACGTAGTTCGTTCACGGCCGCGGCAACCCCGAGCGACCACTTCGTCCGGTTGATCGGACCGAAATGGGTGTCGGTGACGGCGACGACCCGGGTGCCGTCCAACCCGGGGCCGAGTCGTGGCAGGGTGACGTCCACATGCTTTATCCGAGGAATTCGCATGGCCTCCCGATTGCCCCACAGCAGGAGAACTGCGGTGACGAGTACCACGGCGGTGGCCACCGAACGTGAGCGAAGCGGGTCCTCCACACCGGCGAAGGCGAGAACGAACCGCGCGACCGTGCCTATCACCGACCATGCGAAGAGCACCCAGACGATTCCCAGGATGGAGTCGCCGACGATGCCTGCCCAGTCGAGATGGCGACGGCCGTGGCTCAATACCAGTGTCACGGGTAAGGCCACCAACGTGACCGCGAAGGCCGCTGTACCCAGTGCGACAACGGGTGCCGGCCACCGAGTTCCGGACATCACCAACGTCCACCACGGGACAGCGAAGAGGACCAGCAGCACGACGACGATCGCCGTAGCGATCGCAAGTGCCCGCAGCGGTCCGGGTGAAGTACGCGAATCCGATCGAATCGCCGTATCCGGCGACGGAGTGCTCACCACCTGAATATTAATTCAGTTCTCGAGGAGCTCCGGCGATGTCGGGGAAGTCACTCGGCAAACCGGGCCGGCAATGGCCGCCGGCGCGGTGACCAGGCCGGTCACCGGCGCGCAGGCGCGCATGCCTCGTCCGTCGGCAGGAATAGACCCGCGGTTCCGATGGTTGACCCGGCAGCATTCATCGACGTCGACGTGAGGAACCTGCGACAGTGTCCGTGCCACTGAGCATTCTCGATCTGGTCTCCATCCCCGAAGGCTCAACGGCCCGCGACGGCATCGCCGCCTCGATGGACGCGGCCCGCACGGCGGACCGGCTCGGCTACCGGCGGCTCTGGTTCGCCGAGCATCACAACACCGCCAACCTGGCCGCCAGCGCCACAGCGCTGCTGATCGCCCAGGCCGCATCGGTCACCGAGCGGATCCGCGTGGGATCCGGCGGTGTGATGCTCCCCAACCATGCGCCGCTGATGGTTGCCGAGCAGTACGGGACCCTCGCCAGTATGTACGGCGACCGGATCGATCTGGGCCTGGGCCGTGCCCCGGGCACGGATATGATGACCGCTCGTGCGCTGAACAGGTCATCCAGCGAACCGCAGGCCTTCGCCGAGCACATCTTCGATCTGCAGGGCTGGTTCGGCACGGACGGAACGGCCCGCAGCGCCCCGATCGTTTCCGCTGTCTCCGCGGGCACCGAGGTCCCCATCTGGGTCCTGGGTTCGACCGTCAACGGGGCCTCCATCGCCGGGCAGCTCGGCCTGCCTTTCGCCCTCGCCTCGCACTTTGCGCCCGATCAGCTGGACGAGGCCGTCCGGGTCTACCGGGACACGTTTTCCGATTCCGCACCCACCGCACAGATCGCCGAGCCCTACCTGATGGCGGGCATCAATGTCATGGTGGCGCCGACGGACGAGGAAGCCGAGCGCGAGTTCACCACGCTCGGGCAGATGTTCCTCGATATCCGCAGCGGCCGGCGCCGCAAGCTCCAGCCACCGATCGACCCCGAAGAGCTCGCTGCCCAGGGCGGCCGGGATCACTCGATGCTGCGTATCAGGGCAGTCGGCGCGCCGCGGACGGTCGTGCGGGAACTGGCGGAATTCGTCGAGCGCACCGGCGCCGACGAGCTCATCACCGTCACCTACGCCTACGACCCCGCCGTGCGGCAGCGCTCCCTGGAGCTTCTTGCCGGCGAGTGGTTCTGAGCCGTCGGCCGTACCGGAAGTCTCGACAGACCGTCATTTCCCGGGCGCGGGCAAATCACTGCCGCCGCCGGATCATCTCCAGCATGGGGAAGCCGGGCGCCGGGCCACGCGCCCCTGACGTGCCAGGATGAGCGGGCGATACGAGAGGAACGCCGCCGGTCGCCACCGCGGCCGCGCGCCGACGCGTGGAGGCACGATGCGGACACCCGATGACCACGGCGCCCCGGACCTGTCGGTCGGCCCGCTCGTCCGGGCGACGGACCAGGATCCCTGGAAGAAGGTCGCGGCGCAGGCATCGAAAGGCCGGGTGATTTTCCATCCGGCCGCCGCGCAATCCGCGGCCCTGGAATGCGCCGAGGTCATGGGCACGGTGGGCGCGCTGCGGCAGGCGATCAAGGATATGGGCCGCCTGAGCGAACTCAGCCACCTCCCGTCGGGCTGGTATCTGGCGAACCAGCTCAACGGCACGACCAACACCATCGACTCCGTGATGGACAGTTTCCGGACGGTACTGGGCGAAATGCTCGATACCTTCAAATGGGCCGGCCGGAACTACCTCGCTTCCGACGATCGGTCGGCAGCGGAATTCCCCGGCCCGTCCCGGCAGGCCATGCGCGCTGCGCTCGCCGGTATCCGGCCACCGACCGCGTCGGCCGCACCCGAAAAATTTTCCCGGCAACCACCGAACGAGGGTCGCGAACCGGCCACCTTCAGCAAGGGTTCGAATACCGAAGTCACCACCGTGGGGGCCCGTGATGTCACCGATGCCGATGATGCCGGCCAGAAGTCCGGAAAACCGATCGAGGCAAGCGAGCTGGTCCGCCCCGCGAACGTGAACGACAACATGCTCTACTTCGACGATTCCAACCAGGCGCGGCCGAAGTCACTCCAGCAGGAGACGCTGGAAAGTGGTGGCGCCACGGAGAATCCGTATAGTCAGCAGTGGCGTGACCTCTACGATCTGGGTGTCTCGACCCAAAAGGCAGTCAAACCCGTCTACCACCAGGCCGAGATGTGGAAATGGGTGGCCGGTGAAATGGGAAAATCGGTCGAAGGCCTGGCCGTTCGACTGACGAAGGTGCCGGAGGGCGAGTGGGACGGTGCGGGCGCAGAAGCAGCCAAATCGGCTGTGCAGGACTATCACGCACGCGCCCGGGATTTCATCCTCCGGATCGAAGCGTTCAGCGGGAATCTCGATTACGCCTCCCGCTGGCTGAAGAACACCGCCAAGGGAATGCCCGATACTCCGGAACCGCCGGAGAGCTATTACGATCCAGGGCAGTCTTATGCTCATTACGATCCCTATAGTGGCTCGGGTGGATTGACGGGCGGGGGATCGTCGATCCGTACGGCGACCGAGGCAGATATCGCTCGGCAACTCGCCATCCACCGCCAGAACATGGAGAACAACTATGTGGTAGGCGTACAGAACAGCTCGGAATACCTCCCGGCGTTCAACGAACTGCCCGCCGCCACCGCACCCGCTCGGGGTGACACCCCACCTCCTGCGACACTCCCCGCTGGATCGACCACCGGCCCGTCCGGCTCGGGGACCTCCGTCCCGAGCGGCGGCGCGCCGATCGCGCCGGGACGTCCGATGCCGAACGGTGTACCGGATATACCCGCCGGGCCGGCCCCGCTCGGTCCAGGTGCACGAGCCGGCGGTCCTACCGGCGCTTCCGCGGCCCCGCAGACGCCCACGCCCACCGGTGCGCTTCCTCCCACCGGCGGCTCCGCCGCCGGGTCCGCGAATCCTGCCAACCCGTTGGCCGACCTCGCGGGCAAGGGTCTGCAGTCCGCCCGATCAGCCGCGGAAGAGGCGGCAAAGCAGACCTCTCTTCCGGGAGGTATGCCGAGGGTGCCCACGCCCCCTGGCATGCCGCCGGCCGGTGGGCCGCGGCCCGGTGGATTGTCCGCGGGTGGAGCAGCTTCCGGCGGCACCGGAACCGGCGGTTCCAGTCCCGCCGCTCCTGGGTTGCGGAGCAGCCCCGCACTGTTCCCCCGCGCGGCCCTGGAAGGCCCGCTGGCCGGCGCCCGGGCGGCGGCCGCTGGAATGGGACCGACCACACCGATGAACGGCGCCCCCGGCAGTCCCGGCGCGGCCGGCGGGAATCAGGGGCAGCAGGACAAAGATCACGACCGGGCCAAATACCTCAGGTCCAAGAAGCACCTCGACCAGGCACTGGGAGAGGGTCCCACCTTCACCAGATCCATAGTGGGATGACACGTACCTGGAAACTGTCCGACCTCGAATTCGTGGTCGCGTGGGAACGGGATCAGGCCGATCTGCTGCCCGAGCCGTTCGTCTTCACCAGCCGCACCCCGCTCTACGAGGATTTCCTGGCGGAGAAACAGACCGTCCGGGAACAGCTGCGGACCGGTTCGGACCCCGCAGTGGAGCGGGCGCTGGAGATCATTGCCCGGCCCGATATCCGGATCGTCGCGCACGGCTGGACCGGTGATCCCCACGATCCCGCCGGCCGGATCCGGATGCTGGGCGTGCGGCGCGGTAACGCCGGGTACCTGGTCAAACAGTTGCCCGGCGAAACCGTATGGCACAGCAGTGGTTACGTGATCAGCGAAGTGGACCCGCTGGCGTTGTCGGATCTGGTCGCCGCCGAACTTCCGGATTGTGCAGCGGGTGCCCGGGGGGCGACGATACTGTGCTCACCGGCCGCCGATACCACCATGGATTATGACTATGGCCGCTCGGCGGTCACCGGCACCTTCGAGGACTCCGAAGAGGAGCTGGCCGAACAGTTCCGGAACACCCCGGCCACCGGACAGGGCAGGATCACGGTGGTCCAGGGTTGTTCCCGCTTCGGGCCACGGGGGATCTGCCACTATGGGCTCGACTGGCGCGATCTGCGCGAGGACGGGCGCTATGTGATCCCGCTCAGCGATCCGCTCGTCGCCACACCGGCCGACCGCACGCGGCTGTCCGCCGCGATCTCGGACGCGACGGCCGCTGTGGTGGCCGCGATCCGTGACGAACGTCGGTGATCGGGCCCTCGCGATCATCCGCCGGCGACCATGGCGCGCAACTCGGTGAGCACGACATTGCCGTAGTTCCCGCCGACGCCCGCGACGCTGCGGTCGGCGGCCGGCGTAGTTCCTCGGCTTCGTGGCCGGTTGACCATGTCATGGCAGGTCAGTATCTGCTGCGTGGTTTCCCGATGGTCTGCGCAGGAGTTGGTCATCCACGGGGATCCGGGTCGCCGGCCCTCGGTACCCGCGGTAGGGGTTCACCGGCGCCGATGTTTCCGGGGAAGTAGTCCCGGGTGGGGATAGCCTGCGATTTCCCGTCGACCAATGGAGTGCCCGGAGTTCCGCCCGGATGGATGACCATCCCGAAGATCTGCGGGGACCGCCACTTATCCTTTCCGCCGGCCACCCACTGACCGAAACTCATCTCGACGCCGTTATCGACGACCTTCACCTCGGGACCATCCCGGAACACCGCCACCGCATGGGATCCCACCCGGCCGACCCGGTAGGGAGCCCGATAGCCGACCGTGGCCACCACGGCGTCACCGGTTGTCCGCACCCGCTCGAAAAGCGCACCCGGATCGGGCCAGCCGCCGGGCTCCCAATCGGCACCGACGACCTCCGGCGCCCGCTCGCCGTCGATCCCCGAATACCTCGCCACCGGAGCCGGAAGCCCCTCCGGAACCGCCAGCCCCAGCGCCGCATAAGCCACATCCCGAGCCCGGTAGACGCAGAGGAGATCGGTCCGGTCCAAATCGGGTTCCGTATCGGGTGACCGGTATGCGGCGAGGTCGCCGACCGGTTCCGTAGTGGCGAGCAGACGGTCGATATCGCTGTCGAAACCGGCGGCCAAGGCCTTGTCGATCCTGGCGAGGTCGGCCGTCCAGTGTTCTTCCCCGGCGGGCGGAAGGTAAGACCTGGACCGCCGCACATGTTCCGTGGCCCGCAGATCGAGTGTCTCGGCGAGATCGCAAAGCCCGGCTTCGCGGGTCGACCACTGTATCCGGTACTCGGCGAATTCGAGCAGCTTCTCCGGCAGGGTGGGCTGATCGGCCGAACCGCGGCGCGGACGCGCGCCCGCACTCGTGCGGAGCGCCGCCACATCGGTGATCTCCACGCCGGCCAGCTCCGGATATTCGGATTCGGCTGCGGTGTCACGGTATTCGATGAATCGCCGGTCCGCGAGATCGACCTGTGCACGGGCCCAGGCGATGGCGGATCGCAGCCGGCCGATACCGATGATCCGATCCGTGGCCGTGGCGAATCGTGCCAGCACCGCGAGTTCCGGATCCCGATCGCCCAGCATCACCGCGTCGTGGGTATTGGGATCATGGACCTGACCCAACTGGACAACCAGCGCGGCGACTCGTTCCGGCGTCAGCCAGCGCACCGGAACACCGAGTTTCGGTGCCAGCTCGGCGGCGGCCTTGTCCCGGTGGGCCTGCAGCTCACTCCGGGCGGAGAAGACTCGCTCGTCGCGGCTCGATCCGTCGACCGGGAGCGAAACATCGGATCTCAGCCGCAGCAGCGCTGATTCGCGGGCAAGCCCCTCCAGGCCGGATCCCAGTTTCACCGGTTCACCGAGGAAAATGCCGTATTCGGCGGCCAACTCGAGAATCCGCTCCAGCTGCTCGGCGAATTCGGATCGGAGTTCTTTCAGTTCCCCGGCCAGTTCCGCGCGCAGTTCCTGGTGCGCACTGCCCAGCACCCGATACTCGGTCTGTGCCTGATAGATGACTTCGGCACGGTCGGCGAGTTCGTCGAAGCGCCAGGCGATATTCCGCTGAGCAGACCCGGCGAGCGAGTCCGCGGTGACGGGCGGAATCTGATCTTCCGCCGCGATCCACGCGCGCAAGCTTTCTATTTCGTCGAACTGATCGTCCGAGGCGACCGGAAGGCGCAAGTTGCGGGCATCGTCCAGGTCCTCGAGGAAAGTACTGTCGTCGTCGCGAAGAGTGCCGTCCTCGTCGGGACCCGCGTAACGCACCTGGTAGACAGTCCGATTCAGCCACGGCAGCGCCCGGCATGTCGATTCGGTTCGAATCCGATCTGCCGTTCTACGAAACGGCCAGGGCCACTGTCGCGGTCGGCTGCCCGGCGCTGTATCCCGATGCGCAGTCGGTGACGCGGAGGGCGATACCCGGCCGGCCGTCGTGAGCTCTTGTATCTCAACGGTTCCCGGCAGTCGCGAGGCGATGGCCGCCCGCATCGTCGCGCCGTCGGTGCCGCCGGCCACGATCCGCAACCCGGGGTTCTTCCGCACCGGCGTCCCATGTTCGCGGACCGCCTGCACGGCGATCACTCTCCGGGCCACCGTCTCGGCCGCGCGTTGCCTTCCGGCCTCCCCCGCGGCTTCGGGTCCGAAGCGGAACACCAGCACGGTGGCCACCGGCCGGCCGCCGGCATTCCCCTCGCGCGTGAGCTCCGCCGCCCGGCGCACGGCAGTAGCGAGCCCGCCGGTCAGGACTCTTTTGGCGGATTCGGGCACAGCGGCGATGATCTGTTCGGCGGCGAAGGTCGTATCGCCGAATTCGAGCACGAGCAGTCCGGGATTGTCCGGTCCCGGCAGGTTCAGCAGCCGAACCGGGAACCCGCCCGCCGCGGATTCGGTGGCGACCACCGTATCGAGAAGTCGCTGAATCGCCTGTAGTTCACTCAACCGCGACTGATCCGCGGCGGCGGCCCGCCTCCCTTCCCGACCGATACGACTGCGCAACTCCGCTATTTCCTGTCGCAAGAACCGGCGATTGTGCCGATCGCGATTGGCCGGCGGCACGATATCGAGTTCCCCGAACAATTCGGGACGGGTACGGGCCAGCTCCAGTTGCACAGTGATATCGGCACCCGCCCAGAACGCGGCCACTCGACCCAGCCGGCCCCACGGTCCATCGCTCGCATCCGACTCCGCGGCAGGGGAATCGAAAGCACCTCCCATGACGTTGCGGGCGTCGATCGGGGCACGGTCCGGCTCCCTCCGCGACGCGCCATCGCCGTCGGCGCGGAATTCGGCCGCCCGACCCGGTGGTTGTTCGGTCGACGAGTTGGGACCGGCAGGAATCCGCAGGTCGTCGATATCGTTCAGGCCGAACGCGGTCAGGGCTGCACGCAGCCGGGCCGCGGGATCGGCGGGGTCGGATATCGTATCGCCGGTTTCTCCGCCCAAGCGATGGCGCGGGAAGTCGTACCCCTCGACCCCCACCGGGTAGTCGCCGGCGATGATCGGATGCTCCGGGGTGTAGGCGGGTGCACCGTCCGCGTCGGATTCGGCCGCGAAGACGATCCCGTACAGCCTGCCCTCGCCCGGCATCCAATCCTGCGCCAGCGGCATATCGGTCCGGATGCCGTTGACGAGGGTGTGCACCCAGACCTCGCCGCCGATCCCCGGGTGCAGGACGAACACGTGGGCGTCGGTATCGGTGTCGACCGCACCTGCCACCACGGAGCCCGTCTCGGCGCGGGCGCGCATCTCCGCGAAGTTGCCGAAACCGCCGGTACGCCAGTTCGCCCCGAGATTCGCGGCGAATTCGACTGGACTCGTTCCTTTTTCGCGGACCTGCCGCCCGGCAGCGGTGGCCCCGGAAATCGACGGTATCGATGGTGTGCCGATTCCCAACAGGAGGGATATGAACGCCGTGGCGTCCACCGCGCAGATCTTCGGAATATCCTTCGCTCGGGGGCCCGGTACCGCGCTGCCGTCACCGACGGCGGGGATAGATGGTTCCGCGTCGGCCGGTTCGGCCGCGATGCCCGGGGTGCCCGGATGTTCGGCGATCCGGATCAGTTCGGCCAATCCGGCAGCGATAGCGCGATCCAGCGCGGCGATCTCATCCCGGCGATCGGTCTGCTGGTCCGTTCCGGCGAGGGCGTTACGTTCCTCGGCAAGCCGCTCGAGGTCGCTCGCCTGCTCGTCCAGGCGAGCGAGCAGCAGCTGCGCGACCGCGAAGACATCGGCCGCCGCGGCGGCGGCGTCCAGCCGGGCCTCGTGCGCGTCATCGAGGTCATCCGGGGCATCCTCCGCGCGGAGGTCGGCGAAATAGGCCAACCGGCCGGGTTCGGGGTTGTCGGGGTACCCCCGCAATTCCTTCCAGGCATCGTGGGAATGTTGTTTGGCTTCGGTCCAATGCCGGTGTGCGGTCTCCAGTACTTCGGTAGCTCGTTCGAAGGCCGCGTCCTCGATGGGGGGCGGTAGCGGATCGCCGGGCGCCGCGAAGCGCTGCCGCAACTCTCGCAATGCCTGGCCCAGGCCCGGCGGCTCGGGCAGGGTCGCGATGATCCGCTCGACGGCGGCCAGGCTCGCGTCCATCAGGGCGGTGCGCTGTTCGAACATCAGATCCGCGGCTTCGGCCCGGCGGGCCATAGCGAGCAGTTCGGACGCCTGCAGGTAGGCCACGGCCGGATCACGGAACCGGCGCGGACGTCCGGCGTCGAGGTCCCCGCGCACGTCGCGCGCGGCGACCCGGGCCGCCAGCTCGTCGTCCGAGATCGCATGCCCGAGATAGACGGACATCATTTCGCGGTTCAGCTCGACCGCCTGTTCGAGAGCGGCCAGCCGGGCACTGGTCTGGCGCCGGGCATGGGGGTCGAGACCGAAAACCTCCGGCTGGAGGGGCCGGCCGGCCACCGTCCCGGGATCCGGTGGGCGCTGCAGCTCCCGGCTCGCGGTGAACCAATCCCCGGCTTGCCGATCCAGTTCCGCGGCCAGGTCGCCGAGCATCTCCAGTTCTGCGCGGGTATAGAACCCGGCGGTGTAGTGCGCTTGGGCGGTCGCGAGCGCCCGGCTCAGGGTGATCACCTGCTCGGCCCTGGTGCGCCACCGCTCGAGCTCCGCCACCGCAGTGCGCAGGTTGTCCAACGCGAAGAAATCCAGCTGATCGGGTGAGACGCCGGCGGGGTTGTCCGCGGCATCGCGACGCAACTGGTCCATCCGTACCGGATCGCGCAGATCGCTCTCGGAAACTCCCAGCTGCCGGGCGATTTCGGGGAGCAGCTCACCGTGGAGGCGATCCCATTCCGAACGCCGCAACGATCCCAGCTCCGGGTTGGCGTCCAGGTACGACCCCAGCTGAAATCCCAGCCGCAGCTGCTCCCGCAGACCGGCGGTGAAGAGCTGGAACAGCCCGGGTTCCGGAAAATCGCCGGGCAGTGGCCGGGATCTGTCGACCGAGAACCGCAGGTCGCCCGGCACACCCGGGCCGTCGGCGCCGTCGTCGAGCGCGTCGACCGCCCGGGCCTCCAGAATCGCCGACAGCTCCTCGTACAGGATGCCGATATCGGTTCCCACCCAGAACACCACGGCAGGCGACGGCCCGTCACCGGGATCGGCGGCCATCCTGTCGTAGTGCTCCAGTCCACGCCGCGACGCCGCCGCGAAAACGGACGGATCCGTGGCGCCGGGCGAGATATCGACGACGATCGTGTCCGCCCGTTCGATATTTCCGATAACCACCAGGTCGGAGCCGTCTCCGTGCAAGTCCAGCGAGAGCACCCGGACCGCCGAATCACCGGGCAGCCACGCCGCGGCCCGGTCCATTCGCCGCAACTCGTGCGCCCGCCCACCGGCCCGTTCCGGGTCGGCGGCCGCTTCGGCAGCCAGCTCCCGGTGCAGCAGTATCCGATTCGCCCGGTCGCGGAGATCGCCGGGTATACCGGCCCTTGCGGCGATCAGGTCGGGCTGGGCCTCGGCGACGAGCGCCAGGTCCGGTACGTGGGTGTGCCGCAGCGGCAACACCGGCCCGGTCCCGCCGAGCAGGCGCCGAACTTCGGCTACCTGCGACTGCTCGTCGGCGTTCAGGGGTGCCGGCGCGTAACCCTCCATCACCGTCCAGGGGTCGCCGATATCGGCTGGACGCTCCTGCGGCCCCTCGGCATCCCCGGTGTCCCACGGACTTTCCGCCGCCGGAGGCAGGTCGCCGGGAGCGACACCGGCCGCCGCACGGCGATCCTCCGGCATCGGCCGGATCCGTGCACCGCCCTCCGGCATCGGAAGGCCGAACGCGTCGAATACCGCCCGATACAGCGAATCCACGGGATCGGCCGTCTCGAACACCGCCGGGTCCACCACCTGCAGACCGAACCGCTGCATCGCCCGCACCAGCTCGTACAGCGAATGATGCTCCGGCATCAGGAAACCCAGCACCGCACCCAGGTAGGCGGTATCCGAAACCCCCGGCGGCTTCAACCACACGAAACGCGAAGCGAACCGGCCCGCCGTCCCCGAAATCGCCGAGACCACCGGGAACCCCCGTTCGACCGCGGTCGAGCGGAACCATTCCCCGTCCCGGGCAATATCCACCGCGAGCGAGCCGACAGTCGCCCTGTCCGCCGGTAGCGGCACGGCATACTTGTTCGGATCCAGCCGTTGCGCCTCCTCCGGAGTGACCTCCCGATCCTCGCAGTAGACCCGCACCAAGGCCACCACCGCGTTCCCGTTCGCATCCCGCACCCGGCGGCCGGTCTGGTCGTCGAACTCGTAGAGCGGTAGCGCGAAACGGAACTTCTTGCCGACGGCCTCGAATTCGGCGCGGAGGGCATCCTCGAGCGCGTCCTCGTCGACCCGCCCGTCGGCAGTTCGTGGCAACTCCAGGTCGCCCGGCTCCAGCCGAGTCACTTCGAGCGCGATCAGGGGGCCCGGGATCGCCGCGAACTCTCTGGACGACAACGGCATCCCCAGCAGCTGCCAATCCTGGACCGTCCATACTCGGCGTCCCTGCCAGCGCTCACTGGGAACTCGTTCGTCCGCCTCGCTCGCCGTACGCTCCTCCTGGAATGGCAGTTCCTTGTCGTCGTGCACCGCTTTGTGGGATTCGGAAACCTCGAGCCATTCCACCGTTCCCAGCGGGTCTGCCCCGACGATCCGCGCGCGTATCGCACCCAGCGCGTCGATATCGAGTCCCAGCCGGGCAGCCGTTTCCGCCCAGTCGGCCCGGTTCAGCAGCTCGGTCACACCGTGGTCGAGCGTCGGTCCCGCCGGTGGATCGATCTCCGCGCTGTACCACATCGCATACTGCACGGCGCACATCAGTTCCCGGACATTGCCGGTCGCCACCAGCTCGTCCAACGACACCGACCGCGGCACCTGCCCGTGCCCCTTGGTTCCCCCGACCGCGTAGAACGCGTCCTCGACCCGCTCGATCTGCTCCGGCGTCCGGTCCGGCGCATGCATCTCGATCAGCACCGCACGCAGGCGCTCCAGCACGGCCACCGCGGCCTGCCTGACCTCCGGATCGTGATACAACGCCCGCGCGAGCTCGACCTCTTCACGCACCCGCCGAACCCGCCACCCGGGCTCACCGGAATTCGGCGCAGCAGAATCGGCCGGCAGCTCGCTCCCACCATCGTCGGCGAGCCGGATCTCCTTTCCGGCGGCGCGGTCCGGTCGAGTCGATACCGGGCGCCGCGGAGCATCGGCCACCGGTCGTGGAACCGAAGGCACGGTGTTCTCGGAGGGCGTTGCCGGCGGCAGCTTCAGCGGCTGTCCGGCGGTACGCACGGCCTCGAGCACCGGCCCGAGCAGGTGGTCCAAGCCCGCTTCTATCCCGGCCGACCGCCCGTCCTCGCCGTGTTCGATACCCGAAGCGTCCGCGGCGCGCGCCTGGAAGTACCGCCCTGCCAGGTCCTCCACCTGCCCGGCGAGCTCCACCAGGGCGGTTTCGCGGGCAGCCAGGATCTGCCGGGTTTCGGCGTAACCGATCAGCAGATCGAGTTGCCCCGAAATCGCTCTGTGTTCGTCTGCCGCGAGCCCGGGGACAGATTTCGGATCCAGTCGCCCGCGTAGTTCCCGCAGCCGGTCCAGGTCGGTCGGCTCCTGGGTGAAGTCGTAGTCACCGACACCCCACGCGTCGCGTGCCAAATCCCGGAAACCACGGGATTGCTTATCCAGCACAGCCAACTGGGCCCGGGTCCAGACCGTGGCGCCGTGCAGCAGTGCGAGGCCTTCGGCGCGTGTCGTATCGGCCAGGTGGGCCGCACCGGCGGCCAGCTCACGGTCGAGGCGACGCAACCGGTCGGCTTCGAGATGCCCGGCGCCGGCCGGACGACTCAGCCGCTCGGCGAGCACCGCGACATGCTCCGGCGTCAGCAGTTCCGGCGGATAGCCGATAAGCGCGGCGAGTTGCCCGGCCAGGAGGTCACGGTCCCGGCGGAGTTGCTCCAGCCGATCGGCGAATGCGGCCACGTTCCGGTGCGCCCACCCGTCCGGCGGCATATCCGGAGGCGCGAAATCCGCGAGCCGCCGCGTGAACTCATGGGCGAGCCGCTGGGTTACCGGCCCGAGCACCCGGCCCGGCGCGAAATCGCCGAGCTGCCAGATGTATCCGCGTTCAGCGGCCCACTCCAAGGTCTCGCGGGCTCGGTTCGCGAGTTCGTCTCGAAGCCCATCCACCTCGTGGGGCCGGGACACCCGCCCCGCCGAGTTGTGCCCACGAAGGGTGGCCGCCTCGGCCTCGAAGATCCTGGCGGCGAGCGTCTCCAGCTCGACGACACGGCGCATGAGAACGGGATCGTCACCCAGTTTGCCCGCGCGGCCGCCCCAGTATTCCATCAGCGCCTGCGCCACGGCCTTCAGCGCCTCGATCTTGTCCAGATCCGCCACGAGTTCGGCTGATTGCGTGTCATCTTCGGACCCGAGGGAAGGTACCGGGGTCGTGCCTGTCACGAGGACCGCGTCCCGCAGGAAGATGAGGTCGAGTTCGAACGTCCGGCCGCCGTGACTTCCGATCGGCCCCGGTGATTCTTGCTTGCGAACGAACGGACGAAACTCCGGCTGTTTTCGTGGCGACCGTTTCTGCGCCGGTACGGTATTCCGATCTTCGGCCGACCGGCTCACCACGGCCGGTTCGGTGAATCGGCGGGCGACTTCCACCCCGATCTCGCGTCCGTCACCCCGATGCACGATCGCGAACCGGGGCTGCGGCAGCTCCGGCGACCGCAGGCCACGGGCCGCGGCGACGGTGGCGATCCGGCCCACCACCTGCTCGACAACCATTTCCGTGTCGGCAGATCCGGGGCGCAGGACGACCGTGACACCGGTCGGGCGCCCACCGGCATTGGCTTCGAGGGTGAATGCCGCCGCCGCACGCACCGCACGCCGCGCCGCCGCCGAGTCCACGGTATGGCCGGGCACGTAGGTGATCACCTGTTCGGCGGCGATATCGGCCGCGACCCCGAATTCGAGCATCAGCGGGCCGCGCTGCCCGGGCTGCGGGAAGGCCAGCAGCCGCGCCCGGAAACCCGACTTGCGCATGAGCGGATCGGCGAGGTCGCGGACCAGGTCACGGACAGTCAGCAATTCGGCGATATGCGCCTCGATTTCCGCACGCCCGTCGGCGGCGAGCGACAGTGCCCGGAGCTCGGCCAGCTGCTCGGTGAGGATCCGCCGATTGCACAGATCGCGGGTGTGCGCCGGGACGATATCGGACTGCCCTGCCACTTCGGGGAATTCGGTGGACAGCGCCTCACGGAACTCCGCCGACGCACCGTCGAGAAACGTGACAGTCCGCCGAATCCGGTTCCGGACCTCGGCGGAATCGGTGGTATCCGTCGATACCCGCAGATCCGCGAGATCGAGCCCCGCCGCGGCGAGCTCTTCGTGGACCAGGCGGCGCCGAGCCTGGCTTCCGGCATCGCGGTCCCATCCGGCCGATTCGCCGGCCAGCCGATGCCGGGGATAATTCTCACCGGCGACACCGGCGGGCTGGTCACCCTCGCGGATCCGGTGCCGTGGCGTATAGGACACCACACCGTCCGGGCCCACCTCGGTATCCAGCACGATCCCGTAGAGCCGGCCCGGCGGGGGTGTCCATTCGCCTACCGGCGCATCGAGGCGGACCCCGTTCTCGAGGATGTGTACCCAGACCCGATCGTCGGCCCAACGGTGCAGGACGAACGCGTGGGCCGCGGAATCGGTATCGACCCCGCCCAGCACCACCGCGCCCTCCGCGGCCACATCGCGCATCTCGTCGATATCGGCGAAACCGCCGGGGCTCCAATTCGCCCGGTATCGCGCGGCGATAGCGCGGGGATCGGTGCCGTTGGCACGGATACCGCGGCTTGCGGCATTGGTGCCGAATACCGAGGGCAGTGGCGGACCGGCGCGGTTCAGCAGCAGATCGACGAAGGACTGTGCGTCCACCGCGCAGATCTTCGGGAAGGCCGCGGTGGGAGGTGCGGGGGTGGCGCTGCCGTCACCGACCGCCGGAGCCGGCCCGGCCGGCGGTGGTGGCGGCGGCGGCGGTGTGCGCCGAACGATCCCGTCCGTGGGGCCGGTCGGTGCCGGTCGGTAACCACCCTGGTCACCGGCCATCTCCAGCAGTTCGCTGAGCCCTTGATGCACTGTGCTGTCGGCAACGGCGCTGCGATCGTGGATATCGGCCAGCTCCGCGACAGCCTCCACCAGCCGGTGGGCGGCCAGGAAATCGCGGCCGATGAGCAGGTTCTCCAGCTCCGGTGCCAGTGCGGCGACTTCCTCGGTGGTGGGATCGTCCGGGAGCGTATCCGGTGAGACGGCGTGCAACCGCTGTGTTCGCTCGGCAAGCAGACATTCGGACGCCACCACCTGGTCGGCCGGATCACGCAGCCGCATTGATGACATACCGGCCGCGGCCCACAATTGCCCGACTACCGCCGACTGCGCGGTCAGCGCGTCACCGAGCTCCTGGCGGGTGCGCGCCCACGGCTCGAGTGCCGCGGCCCGGGCCTGCATCCGGCGGCGCATGCCCTGGTATCGGCCGAACTCGTCGGCGGCCGCGACCAGCCGGTCCAAGAGTTGATTTCGTGAATCGTCGAGACCGTCCGGGCCCCGTAGTTCGCGCAGCACGGCGGGTTCGGACAATCGGCCGACCCGTTCGGCCTCGGCAGGATAGGCCCGGGCCAGTGCGGTCCAGGCGTCGAGGTAGCGCTGTTTGGCTGCCACCCATTGCTCCTGGATATCGCGCTCCACGCCGAGAATCCGGTTGAACTCGGCGGCGGTGGCGAGCCGCTCCGGCGTTTCCCCGGTCGCGGACTCCGGATCGGGTACCTGCAGGTGCAGCCGCCGCAACTGCGGACCCAGCACCTGGACCGGCGCCGCTTGCCGGGCTTGCGCGAGCGCGACCAGCGCGGCCAGGCTCGCATCGTTGAAATCGCCGAGCTGCGCAAGTTGCAAATCCTCGGTGTCGATCCGATCGGCCAGCGCGCGCAGGCGGGTCGTTTGCAGATAGTCGAGGGCGACCTTCGTGAACTGGTAGGTCTCCCCCGGATCCGCGACGTCGGCCGTGTCCTGCGATCCCAGCAGGCCGAGTCCGACCGCGAATTCCAAATCCTCGTCCGAATAGCCTGCCGACTTTTCGTCCAGGTAGAAGGCCAGCTCTGCCTTGGCTCGGGCCGCCCGGGCATCGAGCTCGTTCAGCTGCGTGCCGGTCCAGCGGCGAACTCCCGGATCCAAACCGAAATCGGGCGGGGAAATCCGTTGTCCGGCTATGGTTCCGGGGTCGGATACCGCGGAATCGAATTGTTCGGCACGCGCCATCCACGCCCCGACCGCCTCGTCCAGCCGCCGGGACAGCCCCGACAACAGATCGAACTCTGCCCTGATATCGGCACCGATCTCGAATTGCTCCCACGCCTGGCCGAGCGCCGCGCTCAGCGCACTCACCTGAGAGATCCGGGTATCCCACTGGTCGTACTCGGCAAGCGCCCTGTGCACATTGCGCAGCACCACGAACTGTTGCTGGTCGGCGGGAACGACGGTCTCGCCGGAGGTATCGGCAAGCCACTGTTTGTGCAGGAGCGGATCATCGAGATCGGCCTCGGTGACACCGCGCTGCCGAGCCACCCGGCGCAGCTCCCTGGTGTATGCCGCCGCCAGCGCCTCCCGCATCTCCCCGTCCGGGAGTTCACCGTACAGGCGACTCAAGGTACCCGCGATCTGCATGCGCTGCTCGAGGCCGAGGTAGATCAACCGGGCCAGATGAGACCCCGGGTCCGACGGCAACGGTTCCAGCTTCTCGCGGGCGAACTCCTGAGGACCGAACAGAACATGGTCGATTTCCGGGATATTCGGGCCACCAGCACTCTGGGCATGGACCCGGCTGTCGCATATACCGGCCAGCTGCGCACGCCACACCTCGAGATCGGCGCCCACCCAGAACAGCGTGGCGACCGGTTCGGTGCGACCGGGACCGGCGATCAACTTCTCGTGCTCATGTAGGGCGCGCCCGGCCATAGCCGTGAACGCCGCCGGATCGGCCCGCGTGTGCCGAGACACCACGCGGATCCGCGCCGCGTTCTCGATATCACCGATCGCGACGATATCGGCGCCGTCCATCCCGTGGTCGGTCCGGTCCAGGGAGAGCACGGCGACCCGCGGAGCTTCGGGCAGTCGCTGCGCCGCCCGGGTCAGCCGCCGCAGTTCGGCACTCTTGCCGACGGCCGCCTCAGGGAAGGGAGTATCCGCGCCCGTACCCGAGTCACGCTGCAACAGAAGGATATTCGCCAGGTGCCGGATGTCGGCGGACACACCGGAGAGGCCGGCGATCAGGCCGGGTTCGGTGTCGGCGAGCTGCACGAGCACCCCCTGTCCGTACCGCTGCACCAGCGTCCGCACCGCATCGGCATCCGGGGCCGGCCAGAGTTGCCCGAACTCCACCAGAGCGGCGGCCACCGACCCCTCCGCGACCGTCTCGAGCGACCCATCCGGTCGCCAGGTGGCGGTCGAGAGCGGGTCCCCGATATCCGGATCACCGTCGACATAGTCGCCGACTCCCGGGACCGACCCGACAGCCTCGGCCGCGTCCACCGCCGCACCCCGGCCCACCAGCAGCACCCGGGGCCGCTGCCCGGACCCCGGCTCGCCGGCCCCCATCATGTGTCGAACCACGCCCGCCCGCATGATCCGTTCGGCCATATCGTCGGCATCGGCCCGCGCCCGGCCACCGTCGACGCGGTAGCGGAGGTCGAGGGTGAGGTGATCCTCCGACGGGGCGCAATCCAGGACGACGATCATCGCGGCGGAGTCGTCCGGCTCCAGACCGCGCAAGTACTCCCCGATATCACCGGCGATTTCACCGCTGCCGGCACCGGGGTCGACCCGCGACCGATACCAGATCACCGTCTCCGCCGATACCGGATCGCCCAGCGCCCACGATATCTGCGCCTGTCCGCGCGAGGTCCATCCCGGCACCTCGAACACATCGGGCCTGTGCCGCGCCGCGAGGAATCGCGCCCCAGGGGTGAACCCGTGGTTGCGGGCCATGACATCGAGCAGGCCGGTGACATCGTCGGCCAATCCCTCGGCAAACCGGAGACCGCCCAGTTCGGCCTGATCCTCCGGATCACCCGCCGACAGCTCATGGATCCTGTCCCGCAGAATCCTCCGTGCCGCTGCCGCATCCAGCCAGCCGATTTCTGCAAGCCCGCGACCGATACCCGGATAGTGCCGGACAAGTTCGTCGACCCGACCGTGTTCACCGGCCCATGCCCACAGCGCGGCCAGCGCGGTACCGCGCTCCCGGGCGAGCCGTTCCGGCGTCATCCGGTCCGGCCCGACGGGCTCGAGATCGATATCCAGCCCCTGATGACGGGCCAGCACCACCGAGACCGCTCGATGCAATTCCGGTGGAAGACCGTCCGCTGCGGAACTTCCCGCAACAGCGCCCTCGGCACCGGCGGGGAAATCTTTGCCCCTGACCTCGTCCAGATCACCCACCGGCACCCTGGACTCGTGAGCCACCTCGGCCGACGCCGCGCCGGACTCCGCCGCCGCACCGGCCGAATCAGCGGGTCCCCGCCCCTCCGGAACCGGAGATGTGCCTGCCGAGGATTCCGGCTCCTTCGCATCGCCGACATCCCGGCGGCGCTCGCCACCACCCCCCGGGTCCTCGGGCAAGGTGATCGTGACAACCTGACGCGAACCGGAATCGATCATCGGCCGTGACGTGCGACGGGCTCGGTCCGGATCTGTGGCGGGCTGTGCCGAGCCGGTAGCCGACACCGTGGCCGAGTTCCCGAGGAATGCCGCGATGCGCGCGGTCAGTTCCTCGGGGGTCGAAGCTGTCATGCCCTCGAAGTAGCCGGCGAGCGTATCGGAGGTGTTTCCGATCGGCTCTCCCTGATACTCGCGATCGGTGTGGTTCTCGTAGGCCTCGACCACCGCGTCGTCGGCATCGGCGATATCGGCCAGGCTGCCGGCACCGACCGGAGCGGGTACCCGCCAGCCGCCGGCGCTGTCGGGTTCGAGGTGGATCGACAGATATGCCGGGCCGACGGCGAACACTTCCAGGCGATGGTGTTCCGGGCGATGTGCCCCGGCCGGATCGACCGGCAGCGGCACCTTGCGGGTGTGCAGGTCATAGGCCATTGTCACCGGATGGGTATCGTCGAATACCTCGCCGCGCAGCGTCTGCTCCGCGCGCGCCCGCCGGAAACCGATTTCGACAAACCCTCGGCGCAGGGTGCCCGCGGGCAGCGGGTTCCCGTCATCCTCGGTATGGAACGCGTCCGGTCCGAGTTGGTGCAGCCACTCACCGAAACCGAGGTCCGTGCGCTGATCCCGGCGCAGGCGCAGGTAATGCTCCACGAGCCGGTCGACCGCGGCGAACCCGGTCGGCTCCCGGTACCGCCCCTCGGCCTCGGCCGCGGACAGTGGCCGCAGATTCAGCTCGCTGCCGGCACCGAGGGTGGCTTCCCAATATCCGATCTCGTGGGACCCGTCCCACAGCACATCGGCGTAGTCGCCGCCCGACAATGACAACTCACGGAGTACCCGGTAATGCTCGCCAGGCCGCGCGATCACACGCAGATAGGGCAGCGAGTCCGGGCGATGGTGCTCCACCAGGATGTTGTCGGAGGCGATCTGCGGCCCGCCACCGGCCCGGCCGGGCCGCGCATCCGGTCCGATATCGTTGCGGATCTCCTTGAACCGATCCTGCACAGCGCGCCAGATGTGGTGATCGCCCGCTCCACGCACGGCTGCTGAACCCTCGGAAACGGCAGCCGGCTCGACGGTCTGCGCGCGGGGCCCACCCCACGCGGGGTCGTCGAGCTGATCGACCGCATCCGCCACGTCCAGCAATACCGCGGCCAGCTCCGATTCCGGGATATCCGAGCTTTCCTTGCTCAGGAAATCCTGCACCGCTCGATACGCAAGGATCTCCGGTGCCGGAAGGTCCGGGTTCTGCGGTTGTGCCTGCACGGCCTCCGCATGCGCCGCGGTATAGATCTCCTCCAGAACGCCTTCGACCACGAACACGCCGCGCGCCCGCTTGGCCTGCAGACCGGCGACGGCGTCGGCAAGCCACTCGGGAGAGCCCTGAATTGCGGCGTCCGAGCTGTCGGCTCGCGATTCCGGAGTCGCGGGCTCCCCTGTGGGGTGTCCGTGTTCGCTTTCCCGGAGTGCCACGTAATGAGCGCTGAGATCGCGGCCATCGATGCGCGGCCCCAGTATGTCGAGCGACAGCCGCACCGCACGCATACCGGCACGGTGCGCGGCCGCGTGGCACATCGGGCGACATCGACTCCACTGTTCGTAGAACTTCCACGCGACGGCGAAGGCGCGTTCGTACGCTTCGGTGTAGGCCTGTGCGAGCGGATCGTAGGGGTCGGCAGCTGCCTCGATCGTGCGGTAGGACGGGAGACCGAGTCTCTCGTACTCGACGTCGGCGATCAGGTCCGCGCGATACGACAATGCATACGCGTCGGCCAGCAGATCCAGCATCCGGTCGACGGATCCGGCACGATCGGCGCTCGACGGATCCAGTGCGAGTTGTCCACCGGCAAGCTGATCGGCCATCCGCGCCGCGACGATGAGGATTCGGCCGTGCCGATGAGGGTCACCACCGGCATCCAGGGTGACCGTGTTGCGCACCGGGTCGTATCCGACCGCCGGCCCCTGCTCGATTCGGCGCCCCTCGGCATACTCCACCCGGGCGTCGGGTCCGGAGCCGAGTTCGATGGCCACACCGTGCCGCCCGAGGATTTCGATCGCCCAGGCTCCGATACCGGTTTCCTTCTCTCGCCACGGCATCGACGTCGAGTACTGGTCGAGCTGAGGGGGGATCGTCAGGCGGGAGACAGCGGGCTGCTGCGGAGGTGCCTGAGGGTGCACCGGGAGACCGCCGCGGCCTGGGTCGCCGCCCTCATCAGAGCCCTGGGTAGCGTCGGGCTCCGGACGTTCTTCCGCCCGCAATTCCGGCGGCAGTTCCCCGGCCAAGCGATAGACGAACGGCGTGCCCAGCGAGGTGCTTCGCCCGGCAACTTCCACAACCCCCTTCTCGCCCAATACTTTCAGTCCCAGCCGGACAGTGTCATCCGATACCCCGAGTACGGAACACAGTTCGGACACAGTCATCGGACGATCGGCCAGAAGACGGGCGATCCGGGCCTGCCGGTCTGCCGGCCGGTTCGACAGCGGCACCTCGGCGTGCTCTGTCAGCCCGCCGGCGACAAGGGGTGCCTTGTCCCAGGCGTCCGATAGCAGGCGGTAGCGGGTCCGCGCACCGTCCGCTACCGTCTCCACGATTCTCAGATCCAGCAGTATTCGAAGCGGTTCGTGAAGTCTTTGGGACGCGGCGCGGGTCAGGCGCTTCAAATCCGAGAGAGTACATTCCCCGTGCTCATCCAAAGCCGCGACGATTCGCCTCTGCAATGTGGTGAGCGGCCGATCGGTTGCCTCGGCCTCGGTTTTCCCGGAATAATGGACGGGCTCGGGAGTCTGTGCTGCCGGAGCGATATCGCGCTCGTCGAATCGACGATCCTCCTGAGACTCCGTGCGAGTTGACGGCTGATTGTCTTCCTGGCCCGGCGGCCTCTCGGGCGCCGAATCTCGGAGGATCCGATCGGCCACCGAATCGGTGATCCGGTCGAGCCATTCCCCGACCGTCATTCCATCGGGCGCGGCCGCGATGCCCTTCTCGGCCTGGGCATAGACCTGCTCGCGGGCGGGGCGAAGGACGACTACCCGCGTGGTATCCAGCTTCAGCTTCAGCCGCCGGCGGATTCGCTCGTCGAAGAGAGACATCTGCCGAGCGAGCCGGGCGGTGAACTGCGCCGTCGTGTCCTGACCGATACGCCCCTTCACCAGGGCCATATCCGGGCCGGATTCGAACAGCCTTTCCGCTGCTTCCCAATCGGCTTCGGCTATACCGAGAGCCCGGTACAGGGCTTCGCGAAACTCAGGGCGGACCGCGGCCTGCGCCCTCTTGGTGGCTTCTTCCAGTGTCCGGATCGTGCGGGCCGCGACGCCGAGCAGATCTGCGAGTTCCTGCTGGGACATCGGTCGCGAATTATCGCTGGGCAACCGAGCCGCCCAGCGACAGGCGGCGCTATAGCTGCCGAAGGAGGTATGTGCCGCGGAAGATGTGCTGAACGAATCCGGTTGTCCACCCGCGAACTTCCATACAATCAGATCCCACAGTGGTCGTGGCAGCGACACCAGCTCGAATATCCCGGCGACAACATCGATCCGACCGCGGCTCGTGTTCTCGAGCATGTGTGTCGCGTCCGCATGGAAACCGGCCAGGAGATCCACTTGGGTCTGTGTGGTGAAACCGCTGGCCCGGCGCAGGTCGGCGACGAGAGTTCCCAGGTTGGGGTAGGTAGATAAATCGGTGCGGAGGCTGCGGTGCGTGGACCCGAAGCTCCGGATGTGCTCGAGCAGCGCTTCGAGCTGTGTGATGTCCAGGCCCACATCACTTTGGTCGGTGATCCCGCGGATCGCCCGCGCGACGATATGGGGCGGGGAGCTCTCGATGCGCTCACGGAGATCTGCCCGGCCCGCGAACGCAGCGCGGCTATCGCGCAGCAGGCGCGCCTTCAGGGCTGCTGCGGCCGGGGTGGTGCGGATGGCCTCGGCGCACGCCATGTCGAAGTCCTGTTCCGGATCCGCACCGAGTTCGCGACCGAGAGCAGCATCGAGGGCACTGTGCAGGGTGTCGATGGTGAGGACGTAGGCGAGCCACGGATCACCCTCGGGGTAATTGCGCTCGAACTTCCCGTAGACCTCCGGGACGAAATGGGCCAGCAACCGCGCGAGGGCGAGCTGATCGCCCTGATGCGCCGCCCGCAGCAGTTCGCCCACATCGACGGCCGCTTCTGGTTGTCCGCCGGTGGACTCCACTGCCGGCACGTCACGAGCACGTCGGTCGCCGAGGGCATCGTCAGCTGCCGAGTCGCCGCCGCGGCCGGCGCTGTCTGCGGTTGCGCTCCGACGGCCTGCCTCGACGACAACCCGTGGCGCCAGCCGGCCCGTCCGGACGCAAGCCAGTGCCAAGAGGCTGATAACGGCTGGGCCGTCCTCGATTTCGCCGCGCAATGCCATGGCGAGCGCTTCGTCCACGGGAACGCGTATCTGCCCCATCCCGATCTCATCGGATTCGCCCGCATCCAGACGGGGGATCCCGTACAGGTTCCGGGCCAGGTAGATGCGGTGATGCTCGTCGGTGACTCCAGGAAGCGGCTCCACAGTCAGGAGCTCGCTCCACTGCAGGGCGGCGAGCCCGGCTTCCTCGGCAAGTTCGCGCCGGGCACCCGTCAGCGGGTCCTCACCCGCTTTGTCGAGCATGCCGGCAGGCAGCTGGTAGATCCAGCGACCCAGCGGCGCCCGATACTGGCGGACCAGGACAACCTCATCGGTACGTTCATCCCACGGCATCGCGAGCACCGTTTGATGACGGGTGATGACGTCCTGGGTCACCACGTCCCCGTCCGGTGTGTGCAGTTCCAGCCGGCGCACCTCGTTGAACGGGCTCGACCACACCGTCTCCTCGGCGCCGCGCTGCAGCGGCTGCGCACCGAAGATCCGGGTGCTGTCGACCGGCGGCGCGCCCGATGCTGCGGGCAGCGGATTCAGCGGCGGGTCCGTGGCCGGGCGCAGCCGGATATCGCCCGATATCTCACCCACCAAGGCCAAGACCCCTACCGCTGCCGCGGTGTCCACGAGCGCCGCGCCCGCAATCAGGGAGACGGCCTCTGTCAGTGGGATCCGCAGCATCTCCGGTCGCGGGTCACCACCCTCGAGATCATCGACGTCCCGGGCCACCAGGACGCGGGTGACAGCATTCGAACTGCCACCGCTGCGCACTACATCCGACACCAACGACAAGGCCGCGCCGGTCTCCAGCCCGTACTCGGCAAGGACACGACGTGCAATCACCGACACATCACCGTCGGCGGCGACCACGCCGTTGGGCAGTTCGAGGACCACATCGTCGACCGCCGCCCGGAAGCGGGGGCTGAGCACAACACGACCCTGCCGGTCGACCGGAAGGACGGCCACCGTGGCAGGCACATCCAGCACATCGCGGGGATGGACGGTCCCATCGGGCATGCGAACCCGATATTTCATCATGCGGAACCCGGACCCGCGGTGAGCCACCGCGGTCGACACCACGTCGAACTCCGCCGCTTCACCGGCCGACTCGGAGGTAGCTGCGACGTGTGGGCCGGGCCGAATGCCGGGGTCGTTCTCCGGCCGCTCCTCGCTGCGGCCCGCGCCCGAACGTATCGCACCGAATCGGTGCACATAGTCCTCGCGTTGACCACGCATCGGCACCAAGCCTGTCACCGTCATCAGGCCGTATTCCCAATCGGAATGCCCGCTCTTCAGGCGCGAATTGGCGCGGCGGTGCCGCTCTTCCCATGGCTCGTGCGGATACTGTTCGGCGAACGCTATTTCGCCGATCTCGTGCTCGATCAGCCGTATATCGCCGGCCTTCAGTACGGCAGGGTCCACCTCGTCGGAGTTCCAGTCACCGAGGATCATTCGGTAAATACCCTCGACGATCTGGAAATCGCAGTCGAAATGACCGTAGTGGGCGGCTCCGTCAGCGGTCTCGAACCGATGCTGGTCCACGAAAACATACGTCAGGACCTGTTCGATATCCGCACGTGTGAACGGCGGCTGCCCCTCCTTGCGCTTCACGCCGGCGAGGTTCGCGACGATTTCTTGGAGCTCGGCCTCCGGACTCCCCGCCATCCAGAGGCGAATCAGCCGGTACTGCTCTTGGGACCAGGCGTACCACAGGGACGGATCGGAGGGTTTCTTGCTGATCACCTCCGCGAGGCGGCCGATATCGCCCGGATCCACCAGGTGCGCGGTTTTCGGTGTCCACTCCACATCGTCGGGCCGTGCGGGCACCCAGGGCTCCTCAGCCGCCCCGTCGTCGGCCGTACTGTCATCGGCCGCTCCGACGTCAACTGCACCGTCACCGGCCGACGCGGCATTGTCCGCTACGGTGTCGGCCGCCGCACTGTCGCCCGCTCCGGTCTCGACCGGGAGAAGGCTATCGGACAAGTCCGGTCGCTCCCGGAAGAATCTCGCGGCGACCGCGGCGAGGTCCTCGGGCTTCGCGAGCACCCGGACCAGGTCGGCAACCCAGGGTTCGAGATCCCTCGGCCGCCAGCTCTGCCTGGTCAGTGCGCGTGCGAATTTGCGGGGCGGAATGCCGATCAGCTCGGCCACCTGATGCTGGGCGATTCCCCGGTCGAGACGGCAGGCAAGGAGGTAGCTGCCGAGCGTATTGTGCGCGCCGTGGGTGGCGCTGAAGGATTCCAGCCCGTCGATGAATCTCCGTGCGAAAAGATTTCGATCCGACTGCGGGACATCCAGCGCGAGCAGTATTTTCCGCCAGCGCCCGGCAGTGATTTCTCGACTGCTCATTTGCGCCGCCACGATGAGGGCTTCCGAAATTTCCGGGTCGGCGACCATGTCGGCGAAGACTTTCGCGGACAATCCCCTGGCGGTGAGCAGTGCGACGAGGACGTCGCCGGGCGAATTGTGTGCCGCCACCTTCGTACTGCGAGTCCGGGGAACGAGGGAGTCGACTACGCGAACTCCGGGCGGCGGCTCGGCCAGGCCGTATGTGCTCGACGACCCGCCGCTCCTGTGTTCGACGAAGCCCTGGGTTTCCAGCCGTCGCAGCGCTTTCAGCGTCAGGTTTTTCGACGCACCGGTCTGCGCCGCCGCGTCTTCTACACTTCTCGGTCCATGGCGCAGGAGCTCCAGCAGATTCCATTCGGCAGACGTCACAAGCAGGTCGACCGCGGGGGCTTCACGTCCGTGGCGACCCGATACGGCGCCGCCCGGCTCCGAGGCTTCGCCGGCGGGTCCGGAGTCGTCGGCACCCGAGCGGATCGGGCCGTAGGTGGCCAAACCCAGTTCGCGGTCGCGGCGTTCTTGAACGGACAGTGCGGCGATCCAATCGGATCCATTGTTCGGAAGCGCATTCTCTGCGCCGCGATGAATATCGCGCCAGGGCGCGGTGGGACGCGCGAGCTGGTCCGTCCGTGGGTCCCGCTCGATCTCGAACAGTTCGTGCTCGAGTAATGCCGCCGTGCTCGGATTCCAGCGCCCCGCGATGAGCTCATACAACGCTTCGAGAAGCTGGAAATCGGGGTCGAGATGGTCCTCGTACAGTTCGTCGTCATCGTTGTGCAGCAGATGCTTCGACAGGAAAATGTGAGTGAAGATGCTCGAGATCTGCTCGTGCGTGTACGAGGTGCCGTCGTGGCGTACCACCGCGGCCGCGGTGAGGGTGCCGACGATCGCGTCGATATCGGCCCGGTCGTCCGGGTTCGCGCGCATCCGGTCGCGGATGAGCTCGTACTGCCGCTCCGCCCAGGCCTGCCACAGGTGCGGCTCCTCCGGTTTCACCCGATCGTCGAGTGCGAAGTCGAGCCATCCCCGCTGCGGCGGTGGCTCGACGCCGGGGCGGGACAGCAGTTCACCCAGTTCCGCTTCGGCCGCGCGGAGAGTGTCCATATCGGCCCGCAGATAGGCCGAATCAGCCTTGGCTTGCGTGGAATAGCAGGACAGCCAGTGCGCACCGAGACCAGTCGGCGTCTGATGGTGGTCCAGATCCAGCGTGCGCCGGTATTTCGCCGCGAATTCTGCCGCGCGCATCCTGATTTCGCCGGCCAATGTCATCGCGTGATCATGGAGGGACTTACCCGGCTCGGGGCCGATCCGATCCTTGTTCACCTGGCTGTCTGCCAAGGCCACCAGATAGTCGATACCGGCACGGCAGGCACGCTGATACGTCTCATACACCTGCTGCCGCCGGGCGATCGACACCAGCGGATCCCGGGCGGGATCGGCACGGAGCCGCTCGGCCCTATCGGCCGCGGACTCCAGTGTGCCGAGGACCTGCATCAGCGGATTCACGATCCGGGCCGGGCCGCCGCGGCCGGTGAGGTCATCGATCCGGATCTCCGCGCCGATGGACAGCACCGTGTCCAGCGCGGCGTTCATCCGGGTCGTGGAGAACTCCGACACCGTATCGTTCGCGTCGTCGATCTCCTTGTCGGTCAGGCTGCCCGGAGTGGTCCTGAGCGCGCCGGAATCCCCTCCGGCCAGCATCATCTCGGCGCGAAGCCGCGCCATATCCTGTTCGGCGGCGCGATACTCGAACCGGGCATGCGCGGTATCGATCCGGTCCTTCGCTATCCGATTGCCGTGCAGCCGATCGGCGAGCCCGGGGCCGAGCAGGTCGTGTTCCTCGGTCAAGTGCTCCTGAATGACCGCAGCCAAGGCTGGAACGCTTTGCTGTTCCCCCTGAATCGCGCCTCGTTCGATGGCGATCCGCCGCAGCGTCTCCTCGGCCGCCGCCTTCCGGGACTCGGCCTGCGCCAGTGCGTCCAGCCAGGCGGACCGGAACTTGTCCATCGCCGGGCCGGGGTCGCGTCCCAGCCGCACCATTTCGGACGCTCCGGCAACCAGGTAATCGCGCTCGGCGCGGGCGGCCAGGCGTCCTACCTCATCGCTGAGGGCGTGGCGGTGCAGTTCGGTGCGGGCGTTCCAGCCGGGTGGGGCTGCCTCGTCCGGGCTGCTGCCCTCTTCCCGGTGCAGGGGCCAGATCGCTCGCCAGTCCGCCAGCCGCGACAGCAGCTCGGGTAAGGTTCCCGAGTCGTCCAATCGGAGCGCTGCGGCGATATTCCCCACATCGCGAAGGGCCAGGCCACGACGCACGGCTGTAACCGATCCCGCCTCCTGCTCCAAGGACTCCACCTGGTCGAGCGAGGACCGTAGCACCAGCCGATCCACACTCCACCCCACATCAGGCTGGGGGATGTCACCGTCGGAGCCTTCGGCCATCGGGCGGGCGAGATCGGCCCAGCCTCGGTGGTATTCGATCGCGGCACCGAGCATCGTCTGGCGGATCGCAGTCAGCACCGCGGGCTGCCACAGGGGGTGACCATAGTGGGCCATTCCCGCCAACTCGTCCAAGGCCTTCTCGATCTCCGCCCGGAGAACAAGCATATTGTCGCGCAGAGCTTTCGCCTGCTCCGGCTCCGGCTTCATCAGATGGAGGTCTTGCAGCTGATCCGCTATTCGCAGCAGGTCACCGCGAGCGCCCTCGAGCCTTTGCCAGGCCACCTGCCGGGCGACCTCACGCACGTTGCGCAGAGTGCTCTCGGCCGCGGTGAGCGCGACGTCATCACCGCGCGACCTGGCCAGTTTCGCTTCGGCCGTCGCGTATTCGAGCGCGGAATTGATCGCTGTACGACGTATCCGGCGAAAGTCCGCGAGTTTGCGATGGGTCTGCAGCTCGATCAATCCAGTGGGGATCTCGGCCTCGGGATCGTCGAGGCAGCGCAGTTCATCGACTATCCGGAACCCACAGTCATCGATATCCAGACTCACCTCGTCGACAAGGCGCTTCACCCCCGACGGTTCCGATCCGTCGACCTCGGCTCCCAGCTCCCGGGCGCGGCGGACGCTCTCACGGTAGGCGTCCAGTGCCCGCCGCCGCTGTGCATTCAGGATTTCTTCGTTCGCGGCGGTGACCGCGGCGAAGGCATTACCGGGTTCCGATGAGTCATGATCGACTCCCAGTTCCCGCGCCCGGCGCGCGTTCGCGCGATAAGCGTCCAGAGCCTGCCGCCGATGCGCGTGCTGGGCTTCTTCGTCGGCGGCGATGTTCGCGTCGCCGCCGTGGGTATCCGGTTTCGCCGCAGAGTCGTCACGACCACCGGTTTCGCCGGTCGAGGCGACGGTGGCCGGATCACCGAATTCGGCGGCCGCGACGGTCTCCGGCACGTAGTCTGCGGGGCGACGGAAATACACGACGACCGAGGTTCGTTCGCCCGGGGCGAACCGCGGCTCGACAGAGGCAATCTCGATCTCGGTGAACCCGTACTCGGCGGCGATCCGGCCCGTAGCGGTCATGGCCGCGGCCTCCTCCTCGGAGAAGCCATCCTGTACCGCGGCGTTGAAAGTGTCCAGGTTGTCGAACAAACCGCTGTCGGCCGTCCACTGGTCGCGCAACGCAACCACCTGGTCGCCCAGCGCCCGCGCGAGATCGGCGGCCATCACCCGGCCGCTGGGGGTGTGGTCCCCGGCCAGCATCTGGACCGACAACTCGCCGTTCGGACTCACCTCGCCGAAGACGCCGTACTTGGCATCATCTCCGTAATTGTTGAGGTACACCGACGGTATTCCAGGCAGGCGCCCGGATTCGATTGTCCGGCCCGGGCCGTGGGAGGCGTCCCATTCGACGCCGTGCAGTTCTTCGTGAGTGTGTCCGCCCTGCACCGGCCGGTGACCGGCGATGAACTGCATGATCAGCGCATGGGCGGCACGGTCACGCAGTCGTAGCAGTGCCTGCGGATCCGCCCCGGGACCGGCAAGCTCCGGATTCTTCCGTACGGTCTCCCGTTCGAACCATTCCGCGAACGCCCGGACGCGGGATTCCTGCGGGGTCATCGATGGTGCCGGGCCGGGCAACCGGCCGATCCTCGCCGCCTCCCGCAGTTCGGCCCGGACGGTGATTTCCCGCTGGAGCGCCCATCCATCGATATCCAGCATTTCGGCGTTGTACCGGGCGCGGCCGCCCGCGCCACGATAGCGATCCCGATCCTGATTCAGCGGGCCGCCGGCCTTGGCGCGATCACCTGCTCGCTCGGCATGAACGACGCAGCCCGCAACGCGCGCCGCCGCTTCGATATACCCGGCGCCGGCATCCACGACGATCCGGTTCAGGCCGGGTTCGAAACGCACTCCCGGCTCGGAGTCCACGACAATCCGCAGACCCCGTTCCCGCAGGGTGGCCAGTGCCTGAGTACCGGCGTCGGTCAGCTCCAGCAGCGACTCGATCACCAAAACCCGGGATTCGACGGCCTCGGACACCGAATTCTGCGGTTGGACGCCGTTCACCCGAGCCGGCCGGGGGACGTCGAATTCACCGGACCGGCGCTCGATCACGCCGTCCTCGGATACGGTGACGGTGAAATTCCGGACCCGCGCATCACGATGGTTCAGGATCTCGGCCAGTCCAGGGGTCGAACGCACTACCTGTTCGTGCTCGCCCGGCGCGGCCACCACCAGAATCTCGTTGTCTGCCAGGACCGCGATCCGATCCCCGAACAGCCGGACCGGGCCGGATTCGCCGGCGGTCAGATCGTCACGGAACTGCCTGGCCGCCGCGACGTCCAGTTCCGACCACAATGTCCAGACCCGCGCCGCGGCATTGGTCTCCTCGTCGAGGAGATCAACGATGCGCCGCAGGTTGTGCTCCAGCCGCCGCAATGAGACCACACGGCCTGAAGAAGCTGTATGCCAGTCGTTTTCGACCTTTCCGAGTTCCGTGCCGACAACCCGCAGCAGACCGTCGATCGGCTTCCGCCGCTGATCCCGGCCCGGCTCCCCGTGATACATATCCAGTAGCGCCTGGGCCACCGTGAGATCGAACTCTCGGCCGTCCAGCCACTCCCGCCCCTCCGGCGAGAGCTCTTCCCCGGCGCGGGCAGTGGTCGTTTCGGTCCACCGCGCGGACAGTTCGAGCCGGGCGGCCGCGGCATCCCGCTCCAGGTCCGGCAGCGGTCCCCCGGCCAGCTCCGGTACATAGGCCAGCACTGTGCGGGTGGCCCGAGTCAGCTCCGCAGCGTGGGTGCGCTGCTGCGCTCCGGCGGCACGCAGGCGGGCCGCCGCGGCCCGGAAGTCCCCGGCGACCTTCTCGTCCGCCGGGACATAGTAGGTACCGGTGCGGACCGACCGCACCGAGTCCCAGTACTCGCCGTGCCGCTGCCTGCCGGTCCGGCCGAGATCCTCCGCGCGGCCCAGCCGCGTGGCCAGGTGTTCCACCGCGATCCTATGTGCGACGCGTCGAGCAGAATCCGGTTCCTGCGCACCCAGGGCCGTGAATGCGCGTTCGAACGAGATCCGATACAGGTCTCGGTTGGGGTCCGGGGTGAAATGCCGGTAGCCGAGTGCGCGGAGCTCCTCCTCCAGCCGGTAGCGGGCGCCCGCTACCGTCGCCTCCTGTAGTAGGGCCGTCGCCACATATTCGTCGCGGTCCGCGTAGTCGTCCGGGTCGACCGCCGGCGTGTGCGGGTCGAGAGCGATCGTGGTCCGCTGGATTTCACCGGCAACCTCCAGCACCCATTCGACCGGGTCGGCTACAGCGGTGACATTGTGCGGCATTCCGTGCGCTTCGAAGAACTCCAGGATCTCCCGGCCGGAGCGGGTGCGGTGCAGTAATTCCATCGCGCCGAACGGGAATTCGATCCGATAGGGCCCGAACCAGGCGGTGCGTAACAGGGCGTCCTCGGCGGTGCCGGGTATATCGGAGGTTTCGTGTTCGACAGCGGGTGCGAAGAACACCCACGGTTGCCCGGAATCGTAGCGCGGCGTCGCGACCCGCTGCTGTTCCTCGTCCTCGGCAACCTGTCGCGACTCGATCGAATCGGAACGCAGCTGAGCCATATCCAGCAGGACAGCTTGAATGCGGACGTCGAGCCGGTCCAGCAGGCGCTCGGCCTCGTCGTCCGGATTCGATATCAGGCATCGGCGAATGTTGTCGACCAGTGCGGATTCCCCGAGGATGTCGAGATCCCACAGCCTGTGGTTGAAATCGACGCCGAGCCGCTCGCTCGTCCGTAACCATGCCGCGCGCGCGGCGGTGCCGAAATCGACGCCGAGCCGCGCACCGAGCCGCAGCAGTTCTTTGCGCACAGCGGTCAGACGGGACTGGGCCGCGGTGTTCGCAGCGACCGTCAGCTCTTTCATCTGGGCAATCGCCGTTTCGAACGGCGAATGGGTACCCGGTTCGGGGTAGTCGGTGTCGGTCACCTGTGCACCGGCGCGGGCCCAGGCATGATCGACGAGGACCCGGCCCAGAGACCACTCGATCCGATCCAGCTCCTCGTGGAGTGCGGCCGTATCCAGCGCCCCGGACCTGTCCCGGTGCGCCTGCTCGAGCAGCTTGTCGCGGCGCACCTCGAACCAGCTCCGAATCCCGGCGACCGCCGCCCGTACCTCTCCGGCCTCGGCCTCCGGTTCGGGAAGGTGACCTGCCGGGTAACCGATACTCACCGCGAAAGCGTTGAGCGCGCGGACGACGGCCGCCGCACGTTCGGTGGCCACCAGCTGGATCTGCCCCTCGACCCATTCCCGGTGGCCGGAGAGCGTGGAGTCACCCGGGGCCGACCGGGCAGTGGCGGGGTCGCGGACGGCTGCCAGCTCGGTGGTGAGACGGTTCGAGGTCTCGGTGGCGGCGAGATAGTCCGAGAACTGGACGAGGACTTCCAGGCGGCGGTTCAGGACCTGGTCCAGCTCCCATTGCTCCGCACGATGGGCATCGCGAGTGCCGGCCAATTCCGCGATCCGCCAGGTCTCGTCCGGATCGCCGGATCCGCCGGTGAGGGTTGCGCGCAGGCGGCGAGCCTCGGCCTCGAGTACGTTCACGGTTTGGGCGGTGCGCATGCGGACCTGGTCGATCCCGTCGAGGTCGGCAGCAGGCACCAGCCCGGCTTCGGCCGCGTAATCACGCAGGGCTTTCTGCGCCGCAATCCCCCGCTCCTGCATCAGCTTCCACGACTCGGCCCATGTCGCGGAGTACTCCCGCATCACACCGTTCCACTGGTGCAGCACCCCCCGGCGTGTCTGCTTCACGTCGAGCTCAGCAGGGTGCTTCGGGTCCTGTTCCGCACGGTCGTCGGGGTCGTGCTCACGCCAGTGGGCCCACATCGTATCGGCCTGCGCCAGCAGATGACGGCGGTACGCCTCGGCGAAGCGCTCCCGCAGCTCATCTCTGCGGGCCAGGTAGAACAGTGTTGCGCGTTCTTTCCAGGCGAACAGCGCCGGAACGATGTCATCACCAGCGGCTTCGGCTGCGGTGCCGAATTCGCCGTCGAGTGGGTCCGCATCGGGCTGTCCGTCGATCGGGTCGAGATCGTCGTACAGCACGGCGATCAGTTCGCCGAAATCGGAGGGGCCGAGACTGCCGTGTTTCAGCTTCCGATGGATCCCACGAATATCGGTTTCGGCCACTGTTGCGGCGCGGGCGGCAGCCTGCGCCAGTTCCTCTCGCAGATCGTCCACGGTCTCGCCGAGGCGATCGGGCGGGGCATCGACAAATCCCGACCTGTCCCGGTCGAGGCCGGGCAGGCCCTCGACGGCGCGGTGGAAATCGACACATCCGCTGTGATATTCGATCGCCGCATCGAACAGCTCCCACAGGTGTGCCCTGGTATCCGCCGCGGCGCCCGCCGGATCACGCCGCTCCAGATGCATTGTGACCGCATCGACCAGCTGCTCGCCGATCAGCCGCAGTCTGTCCTGATCACCATCCGAGGACAGCAATTCCATAGCCGCGTCGACCGGGACCCGTGTTTCGGCGCCCACCTCGGGCCCCTGAGGATCGGCATCCCCTTCCCGCAGGTGGTCGACGAGTCCGCAGAGCCGTTCCAAACCGCCACGGGCCCGCTCCCGGGCTACCTCCTGCCAGAGCCGCTGCCACTGACGGAATTCGCTGTCGGCGACTTGCTCGCGCGCGGCATCATCCCAGATCGCCAGCTGCAGTTCGGCGGCGCAATAGTCCGCCGTCGCCTCGATGGTCCTGCGGCGCCACCGCAGTGTGTCGTACAGGTCGCTGCGGGCCTTCCGGTTTGCCCAGCCATCGACGACCGTGTCGACGCCGTCATCGGCGACCGTGGAGATATCGGTGTCCGGCATCGGGGCCGCGAGCTCATCGCGCCAATCTCTGATCCGCAGATCGAACTCCGCAAGCAGACGCTGTGCCGCCCCGGTCAGGCCGGTAAGCCCGTCCTCGGCACCCCGGACATCCATTCCGAGGAAATCCCCGGCATCGTCCAGTTCCTGCAGAGCGTAACGCTGCCGGTTCCGCTCCAACAGCAGGTTTGCCGCTACCAGCGGATCGTGTTCGGCGGGACGTGGGATATCCGGACTGTCCGGGTCATCGGGCCCGACCGGGCCTGTGTCGCCGTCCGACTCGGACTCCGAGCCCTCTCCATCGCCGGCACCGGACCACAGTCGGTAGCCGCGCGCCTCGTCGGCTCTGCTTCGCTGCTCCGCCGAGTCGGCGGGGAGCTCACCCACCCAGTCGAACCGCGCATTCGCGGCATCGTGGCGGGATCTGTGGTCGCCCTCCGCACCCAGCGACCGCTCCAGCAACTCGTGCTCGACGAGGCGGATATCGCTGGCACGCAACTCATCCGAGACCCGCTCACCCGTGATCAGGCGCAGGATCGCCTCCATGATCTGGAAATCGGCATCGAAACGCCGGCGGGTGATCCTTCCGGAGTTCTCATCGAGCAGATCATGCTCATCCAAGAACAGATAACGCAGCACCGGCACGAGTTCGGACTCGACGTCGAAACCGACCCGACCCCGATCCCGTTCGGTCCTGGACAGAGTGTGTCCGATCGCCGCCGCCACACCGCGCGGGTCACGCTCCAACTCCGTACGGACGACGTCGTACAAGGTGTTGGCCCACTCATCGCGCCGGTCGAACTCCACCGGTGCCACCAACTCATAACCGCTCGTGATCTCACCCGACCGCACCGAATCGGCCACCTCATCGGCCACTTCTTCGAGCCACTGCCGCATCCGGATACCGTGCCGGGCTTCGAACAGACGAGTGTGGGCCCTGAATTCTAGTGCAGCCCAGCCCTGATCGACATCGATCCGGGTCCCACTGAGACGATCACGAAGGTCACCTTCGAAGCGTCGTAGTTGCTGGTTGAGGATATCTGTATTACCGAGGTGGGTCGCCGTTTTCACCAGCTCCACGGCAGAACCATCCCTCCGCAACCCCTCTGCCGCTGCACGCTGGGTTTCGGTGAGGCCGAGATCGGGGTCGGTGTAAAGTTTCTGCAGGAATACAGTGGTAGGCAGCGCCTTATCGGCTTCGATCTGCTCGAGGGCTATCTGTGTGACATCCAAACGCTTGGCGAAAGCCGACGGTGTGAGCCCCAGATGATGACGACACGCGATCACGGCGCTACCGATTCTGGAATGCGCGGCAGGATCGATGTCGAACGAATCGAAGCGTCCCGGAAAGAACCTCAGCGCGGCGATACTCGAATCGTTGCCGGAAATACCCAGGCCGCGCATCAGTTTGAACCAGCTGCCATCGAGCTTATCCCGCCGCGACGGACGATTCTCCGCTCGGTACACGGTCTGCTTAGAAACGCCGGCGATACGTGCGAGCCCGGCTTGAGTCAGACCGTTGACAGCACGGCGGGCGACGAGGAGGCTATGGAGAGCGCGATGCTGTCGCGGGTGTGGGCTGAACGAATCCAATCCTGCCAGGAACTCTTGCGCAAAAAGATCTCGATACCAATCCGGGACACCGAGTCCCCCGAACAGTTTCCACCATATCTCCGGCAAGGTTGCGATCACACCGCGCTCCGCCCGGCGAATCGAGTTGTGACCAACATGTGCGTGTGCTGCGAGTTGCAGCACATCCATCCCAGTGGTCTCGCGGTAGAACTTCAGCCATCGGCCCGAATTTCCCGTGAATCGCAGATCGATGATGGCGAAGAGCCACTCCTGTGCAGGAACATCGTCGGGGGCATCGAGGACCCGGGCACGAATCTCCGATCGCAGGGATTCCACAACACTCTTCTCGGCCGATTCCATATGCAGGGCTATTCGTGCACGGATGGCGTTGTCGAACTGCTGCAACTGGTGGCCGAAGTGGTCGGTGAGATGGCTATTATCCTCCCGCGCAGCTGCTTTCAGGGATGCAATTGCCGGCTTTGAATCGTTCGGAAGTGGGTCGGCCACGTTCTCGGGCCGCTCCTCGGCCAAGCCATAGACGTAATGCCCCGCGGTATCGTTGTTCACCTGCACGACACCGCGGTCTCGCAATTCCCTGAGTGTTCGATGCACCGTAGTTCTGGAAACGCCGAGCAACTCCTCCAACTGGCGCGCGGTGAACGTTCCGTGTGTGAGGAAATCAAGAATCCGTCCGCGTGTACTGATATCAGCACCGGAAACATGCGCCCGGAAATCCCTCAGCTGGCCGGGAAGAAATCGGCGAACTATCTCATCGGCCAACTCCGGCGGAAGGTGGAGCACCTCGAATATGTTTCTCAATTCCTCCAGAGTAGGAGTACGGCCGAGTTTCTCGATCCTCCGGCTTGTGTCTTTGGTGAGCCCCGCGACCATATCGAGCTGATGATTGCTGGTGAACCCGGCGGCCGATCGAAGATCGAGGAGCAGGCTCGCTATGTCGTGGTAGTCGTCGAGGCGGCGGACCGGGTTACGCAGAGTTGTCAAGTCCGGGCCCGACAGTGCCCCCAAGAGGATTTTGATGGTCGAGAGGTCGAAAAGTTCCGACTGGCCCCGGTCCAGCCGAAGCTTCACGACAGTAGCCGCGTTCGACGGTACGGTGAGCGCACGGAAATACGCGCGCCGGTCTCCTGGCCCACTGCGCGCGAGCGCCTTGACGACCCGGGTCAGAAGCGGCGCCGGCGTGCGATCGACCAAACCGTGCAGATGAGGTAGTGACTCGGTATGAGCCAGCAGCTGCGGCCTGATGATGACGTGACCGATGAAGGCGTCCGTCGTGGCCTTATCCAGGATTTCGCGATAGCGGCCGACCTGCTGGCTCTCGTGCTCAGGCACCTCGAGGGAATAGCGCCAGGTTCGCTGGGCATGAGCCAGGGCCTCCGCGGTGATGATGTGCGCAACCCAGGAATCGTTCTCCACCGGCCCGAGCCACGGGCGCGCGGCACGCAGCCGACCCAGTTCGGCCAGCACCTTCCCGTGGATGCCTGGACCGAGTGCGCGGCGCAGTTCACCTGCGGCGATAGCGAACTCGCTGCCGTGGCCGCGGGCACGGCGTAGAAGATCGGGGGCAGGGCTCGGCTCGGGCGCCCCGGAAACGACCTCGGTTAGGCCTGAATCATCCCCTTCTCCGGCCAGTGGCCCTCGGTCCGATGCCGCCCCATGATCCGGGCCGCCGCCGAGGCCACCATCCCGTGTGAGGCCCCGTTCTGGTCCTCGAAGTGCTTGGTCCGCTTGTTGATGGTCAAGCGCTCCCCCATCGCTTCGGTCCCCCCGAACCGATACTCGATTTCCTCCGCGCCGTCCTGAACCAGGCCGTAGTACACCAGCAGTGCCATCAGTTCCTCCTTCGTCCTCAGCAGCGTCCCGCTGGGGCGCTACGCTTGAATTACCCCGTTCTCCGGCCAGGTCCCCTCGGTTCTCACCTGTCCCAGGGTCCTGGCTGCCGTATCGTGCACGGTCCCCCTCGTCCGGCCGTCCTGGTCCTGGAACGCCCAGGTCGTCTTGTCGATCGTGAGCCGCTGATCCAACTGATCGCGCTTCCTCCCGAATTCGTACCGGACCTGCGCCGGATCGCCCTGGATCTTGCGGAAGAACACCAGCAGTGCCATCGGAATCACCCTTTCCCAGATCTCTTTCCGAACTGTCGTCCGAAGCCCCCCGCTCGGCTTCGAGGTCCATCGTCGGCTCGGCCGGCCCCGAATAGTCCTCCAGGGTAGGATCGTCTACTTCACCGGGATCGCCCGCGCTCACGGCCGGATCGGGAGAACTGCCGCTGACATCCGAGCCAGGGCGGGGGGTGCGGTCTTTCGGTGGGGATTCGAGGGGGGTGTCGTAGTCGTAGACGATGGGGTCGACCGGGTAGCCCTGGGGATCGAGTTCTATTCCGTGGACGAGCCAGGGGGCGGGTTCGTACGTGGCGGGATCGAATTCGGTATCGGTGTCGAAGGTCGGGTCCAGGAGGCGGAGGGCGCCGTTGTCGTTGACGACGAAGAAAGCGTGCGCGGTATCGCTGTAGCGGGCTGTTGTGGTGACCCACATCCCGCGGCCGTGACCGGCGCGGCCGGCGGTGGAAGGGTCTCCCTCGATCGGACGGGTCAGCAGGTCCGCGACGGCGTGTAGTCCCGGACGCCGCCTGCCGCGGAACACATTGTGTCCCTGTGCCATCTGAGACATGACCTGTACCGGGACAACGTCGTCGATATCGTTCCCCGGCAGCAGCGGGGCGGCGGCCGGGTCTTCGGGGTGATTGTGAACGACCGGCGGCCGGCCCTCGCGGTAGGGGGCGTACCAGGTGTTGATCGCCCCGCCGGACATCCGCACACATCCGCCGGCCACGGTCTGCGCCCGGTCTCGGCCGTCCCGGTCGGAGCCCGAGGCCACCCGCCGCTCGGCCTCGAAAGCCATGGCCAGTTCGAGAGGCCCCGGATAGCCCTCCGGGACGTAACCGTCGAGTTCACCGGGATAATCCAGGGGCATGGCCGCAGCGGGAGCTTCGCGGACGGCCGCGAAATCAGCCGCTGCGCTGTAGAACTCGTGAATGGCACGGTCGGCGGTGCGGGCGATCTCGTCGAGTTCCGCGCTATTGCGGGAGGACGACCGATCGGCGAGCCAGTCCCGGATATCCCCACCGAGGTCGACGAAGGTCATCAGCGTTCTGGGGGCCGGCGGGAGTTCCGCTTCGCACACACCGATCGCGATGGCCACGTTTTCCAGCTCGGTGTATGCCGCCCGTCCGCGTTCGATGGCGAGGCGGAGCACCGCGGTCCCGGATTTCTCGGATTCTTCCAGCGCCTGCTCGAGCAAGCGATCGTCCTCGGACGACGCTCCGGCGTGGAACGGCAGCTCCCCGCGCATACGCTCGAGGTCGACCCCGGCGCGGTCGATTCTGAACCTCAGGTAACGAGTGGTGAATTCGTCCAGTCCGGGGCGCTGTTGTTCGGCCAGCAGGGCGGATCGCCGGGCGATGAATTCCTCGATAGCGGTCCATACCGTGGCGATTTCCCGCATGGCGCGATCGAAGCCGGGATCATCGCCCTTCGTGCGGGCCAATTCGGCTTCGGCGCAGCGGATTCGGAGGCCCGCCCAGAACGTGTCGCGCTGTACGAGGTAGCGGCGTTCGTCGCGGACCCGGGCACGACGGCGCGTCCATCCGGATTCGCTCTCCGCGTCATGCTCGACAGCTTCGGCCTCGGCGGCAGACCACTCCCCGATCAGATCCACCAGCCGCCACGGACCCGGGCTACCACCGTCAGGTGTGCCCGTGATCAACGTCAAGCCGTCGGCGAGCCTCCGCACTGCCCTCTCCGCCGCCAGTTGCCGTGTCGCATCCAGCGCGCTGAGACTGGCCCCGGGCCTGGCAACACCCACGTTCGGGTCTGCGTCGGGGGCCTGCCCGGTGGGGTGGGCGCGCCACAGGTGCAGCGCCTCCCGGTATACCGTTTGCCAGAACCGGGCCTGGTCACCGGCCCGATCGGCGGTGTCGAACGCACGATAGTGGTCACCGATGGACACGGAGTCGTCCAGGAAATCTGCGAACAGATCCGGGCGCGCCCAGGCACGGCTGCGCGATCGCTGCTCCTCGACCGGGCGCGCGTCCACCACCCTGTCCTGGATTCCCTGCACGATCTCGGACGGTTGTTCCCCGGTGATTCCGTATTTCCGGCCGAGGTCCGACAAGAGCCGCTCAACAGTGCGTGCGTCGAGTGCGACGTACTGCTCAGGCGTGTACTTGCGTCCCTCCGTCCGGTCATGACCGGGGGCTTCACCGCGGAGCTCTATTTCGGATTTCCGAGCCGAACGATATTTGTCGAAAGCTTCTCGAGCCTCGCTGGACAAGTCCGTATAGCGGTCCTCGAGGCGCTGTTGCCGCGCGCGGACGAGGGATTGTTCCGGATCGATGACAGGACGCTCGACAGCCCGGTCGGCCCCGGCGGCAGCCGCGATCTGCCGTTGGACAAGGCTTGCGAGTTCGGCCACATCATCTGTCTCCGGGGAGATCCCGAGTTCGCCGCAAATCCGGCGCAGGATGCCGCGACTCACCCCCTGCCTGGCACGGGCCTTCGCGATACCCGCCGCGGTCAGCTCCTCCAGCAGCTGGGCATCGGTCCGCCCCGCGTCGAGTACGACAAGATCCCGAGATGGTTCGTAACGACTCGGCCGGGATCCGAAGCTGGTCTTCCGCCGATCGAGGAACTGCTCCCGAGGGTCGTCGGGCGGCAGCTGGTCCCGAAGTTCGTCCACTCTGGTCGCGGTGTACTCATCGACCAGATGCGGGTGCCAGCCGCCCACGGACGGCACGTCGTCGTTGGGTAGCGGATCCTCGATCTCCCGGTAGAACACCGCACCGTCGTCGAGAAGGTCGATCTCCCAATAGCGGATCCGCGTACCCTCCGGCGGTTCGTCCACTGCCGTCCGGAGCCACTGGTGATCCCCGGGTTTCGCGACAATCCACATTTCTCCCGATTCGCCGGGGACGATCGCCACCTGCTCCCGGTGCACTGTGGCGCCTTCGATACTGCCGGTCCATTCGGTGAGCAGCTTGTTCGCGACGCTCCGGACTGCCCCGTCATATCGGCTGTCCGCAGCGGCCGTGGCCTCCTCATAGTCGGCGAGCAGATCCCGGATGTGCCGCAGATCCAGTTCCCGGCGGCGCAACCGGGCCAGTTCCGGCTGACCGATGTCCCGGCCGTGCTCGGCGATCTCCGACTCCACCCGCTGCTGCGCCACCGCCAGCCGGTCGCGGAGCATGTTCCGTTCGTCGGCGCTGTCCGGGATCCGCGGGTCGACGTCCGATCCGGGCAGGCCGGCGACCTTCTCGGCGAATGTAGTCGCGCGGTTCAGGGCGTTGCGGCGGAGCACAGTCCGTTCCCACGCACTCGATCGCATGGTGGCATGGGTGGCGGGTTCTGCCGGAACATAGCGAGTCCAGCCGGAGACGGTCCGGTCGGCGGTGGAGACGAGCCGTAGCTGCTGTTCCAGCCAGTGCCGCAGTTCCGTCGCGGACCTCGCCGGGTAGCCCACGTGATCGGGGACCGGATTCCGGAGGGTGCGCACGAGGTCCTCGACCAGGGCCCGGGTTTCCTCGTCGCCGAGATCCGGTGGGAGGCCGTGGGCGCGCAGACAATCGGCGAAGGTCGCGTGGTCCCGAAGCGGGTCGCACAGTTCGTCGTCGATGACCATCCGGTACAGGTTGTCGCCCAGTTCCGCAATGGCGCGCTCGTGGGCGCGAGCGCGCAGCTCGGGGCCGGGCGGGGTGATTGTGTGCCGTTTCGATTCGGCCAGAGCACGGCCGAAGAACTCGTGGTACTTCCTCTCGGCGGCGCGTCGCTGCGCCTCGCGAGTGCTGTCTCCGCTCTCCCCGAGTGCGGCGAACTCCGCACCGGTTGCGTCGAGCGGACGCGCGCCCGGCGCCCCGACCTCCCGGGCTTGAGCTGCGATCAGGAACCGGGCACCCCAGATCCGAGCCTGGTCGGCGGCCTGCGCCCGCAGATTCGCCAGCGGCGCCATCTCGTGCACCCGGGCCGCCGCTGCCCGCCCCGAGGCCGCCAGATCCTCCGCGGCCGCCGATTCGGCCAGTCGTTCGACCGCTTCCGCCGCCGGCACATCCCCTTCGGCGGCCCGCTCGACAATATCGGCGGAGTACTTCTTCTCCTTCGCGGGATGCCGTTCGCCCTCACGGATTGTGTGGTACAGCTCCTTGCCCGCGGGAAGTTGCCGCAGCAGGTCCAGAGTGCGGTCGACCGCGCCCGGCAGCCCTTCGGCAGGCGGCAGGCCATGCTCGGTGGCAGCCGCTGAGTGGGAATCGGCCAGCGCTCGCGCGCGTTCGGCGTCAAAGCGGGTTTCCTGCCAGGGTGCCAGCCGGTCGGCCTCGGCGTGGGCGCGTTCCAGGTCCCATCCCGCGAAAAGACCTAGCGATTCATAGAATTCGTGGCGGAGGAATTCCACGTCGGAGCGTCGCTGCGCGATCTGCTCGGCGGGGGTCAGGTCGATACCCCATTCGTCCGTCTCATAGGTATTCCGGACGAGCCGGTCCCAGACGGTGACCATATCCGGGTGGCTCTGTGCCAGGCGGGGCCCGTCTTCCGGGAGCCCGGTATCGGGATCGAGTCGCTGATCCTCGTTCCCGAAGATGTGGTTCTTGATGTCTCCGAGGTTGCCGAGGATCTCGGCGGTATCCGCACCCGGGAAGATCCGCTTGCCCCGCTCATCACGCGCCTCGCGGATAGTGCGGGCGATGGCGGCGATATCGTGAGGATCGTTCCTGATGCGTTCGAAATCGGCATCGGCTTCCGCTTGCACCTCGGCATCCATCGGGAAGTCGCGGAGCGCGCCGAAAATGGGCAGCCGCAGCTCGGAGGCATCCGATTCCTCGGGGTCGTCGGCGTGCAGGATGCCCAGTTCCCAGGTCGCGTCGGAGTGTTCGTTCAGTATGCCGACGATAACACCGCGCACGAAATCCGGATCGGGTCCGTCCGCAATATCCAATGCCCGTCGGGCTTTCTGCTCGCGAATCCACTTCGACACGGTGGCCGCGGCGGCTCGCACCGTCGCACCGCTCTCCGGCAACCCCAATTCCCGCTGCACGGCGCGGATATCTTTCAGTGCACTTGCGCGCCGGTTCTCCGTGTCCGCGGACAGCACGTCCCAGAGTTCACTCGCCGCCCTCTCATAGGAATCCGCCAGGCTCTCATGGGGACCCGCGCCGGCGATATCCGCATGCTTGTCCGCCAACGCCGAATTCGCGTGGCGCAATAAGTATTTCGCTTCACGCAGGAGTTGGTACCGATCCGAGTACGTCTGGCGGTATGCGATCCGCCCCATCGCTTCCGCGCGGTTGCTCGCGGATTTCTCCAGCTCGGCGTCGAGTTTCGCGAGCTCGGCGTCGAGCCGGTCCACGCACGCCTGCGCCCGCTCGACGATATCGCCGGCTCCGGCGAGCTCGAGTTCTTCCTCGATGCGCTCCAATTCCCCGTCGATATACGCCAGGTTCGCCGCGGTGATCCCTTGGATGTGATGCCAGGTATCGACGGCACCAGCCATCACCTGGCTCGGCCGTAGATCGGACAAGGGCAAGACCCGGCCGTCCCCGAGCTCTTCGAGGAATTTCACCGACACGGCCGTGTATTCGACATTCGGATCGGGTTGGCGCACAGACCGATCCACTTCCGACCATTGGAGGGCGAATTTCGCCCGCCCTGCCGCCTGTTCGGCCCGATGCGACAGCTCATGTAGCAGGTGCCGGCGAACAGGTGGGACACCGGCCCGTATCGCTTCCTCCAAGGTGCGGCGCCCACGGTCCGCGAGGTTCGTGAGCTCCTTGACGGTATCCGTGACCTGGTAGAGAAATGACGACCTCGCGGCAACGATCGAGTCATAACGTGGCCCGGACCCGGCGTCGTGAGGATCCGTGTCATGGTCTTGCAACCAGCCCCGGTTGCGCACGGCGGCATCCAGCCGAATGTAGGACCAGGAGTCGACCGAATCCAAGGAAGCTACGAGGGGAGCGATCGGATCTGGCCGGTATTCCACACCCCCGGCGTAGGGCAGATCTCCCCGGAGCCGGTCGAGATCGACCTCGATACGGCAGTTCTCATTGTGCACTACAGCCGCCTCGAAACCGAGCTCGGCCAGCCGGGTAACTCTACGGGCCAGCGTGCGCCGGGCGAAACGTCCACCCCCCAGGCGATTGATATCCTGCTGCGCGATACCGAACCGCGCCGATCCCCGACTGTTCTCGATATCGGCCTCTGCCTTGATTTTCGCCGTGGTGACGTAGATCTGGGTGCCGATCTCTACCGAGATCCGCCGACACAGGACATCAATCTCGGAGTCGGCGAATCCGCGCTCACGCACGACGTCACCGCCGAAAACCTCGGTCGCGACAATGAGCAGCACATCCTGGAGCTTGGCTCGCCGGATGCCGACCGCTGTCCGGAAATCCTTCCAAGCGGTCTGAGCCTCGGTCAGGAATTCAGCAGCGCGTTCCGGTTTCCCTGCGAGCAGCTCCGATTCGGCTCGTGCGCAGAAAGCCCGGAACATCAGCTGATCGAGCTCACGACGGTGCCAGTACAACTCGGACGCACTCCGCCAAGACATGAGATCGTCCCAGGGCAGCGGGCCGACACGCTGCGCGTTCGAAGCCGCCGACTCGATCTCTTCGGCCTGCTCGTCCAGCAGTCTTCGATACGCGGCGGCTTTGGCGGCCACTCCGCGCCGCGGGGTTCCCGCGGGGTGACCGGCTTTCGCGCTACGACCGGCTTTTTCGATGCGGCGCATCAGCGACCTCATATCGCCGACGGCACCTGCCCGGCGAGTATCGATCAGTTCCGCCAATTCGCCGGACAGTCGACCCGCCATTTCGCGAGCGGCTTTCCCGTCGACCGCACGCGCGAGTGGATGTGGCCCCACGATCGTCGGCGACCATACGCGCCAGTGATCGTAGATCTCGGACAACGCCCGATAATGCTCGCGCAGCAACCACAACGTGACGCGCATTGCACGATGCCGCAGCTCGCGCCGCGCCGATGCCTGCTCCACTTCGGAGAGATCCGAATACATCATTTCGATCGTGGGGAATTCGCTGATCTTCCGGCGGCTCGCATCCATGAGCACGTAGCTTTCGAGTTCGCCGGACCAGGCGCGAATATGGGCGAGTAGAGAGGCGGGGTCCTCTCGCAAGCCGCTGTGGCCCCTGCGCATGTCGAAGAACCTGCCGGAGATCTTCGCCGCCAGCACCCACGCCCGGCGCTGTGCTGTGTGGGCACGTTCGCTCTGCAGCGCGTGCCCGAACAGCCGGAAGGCTTCTTCCACCGCGCCCTCGGAGGCTCGGTCGTCACCGGCGCGGCGCGTGTCCCGGGCGAGCGCGCGATAGTAGTCCCGTGTCGCGTGAACGACCGGCGCCCGGCCGCCGGCAACTTTCTCAGAACGCTCTCGCACCACTGTGACGAACTCGTCGCGCTCGTCGGGGTCGCCGAAATCACGGTTCGCGAAGTCCGTCTCACTGGTGGTGACGGGTTCGTCCAGCTCTCGGCTCGCCAACGCCCATTCCCGGAATGCCTGCGCCACAGCTGACGAGCTCAGGTCATCGGCGAGGTCGAGGTACTGCGCCACCGCTGATTTCGCATCCCGGGGGCCATCCTCCACCGCTGAATGGCCGGCGGCCGGATAGTGCCCGGGCCGCCAATCCATGACTGTGTGTACCGGCGTGTAGGTACCGCCCTTCGCGGTGTGGACGGCCATGGACCGGATTTCGGCCAGCACCCGGTCGAGGAACTCGATATCGGACAGCCGCTGCCGGTCATCCGGGTAATCATCGGCGGCCAGTCGCAGCCAGGTGGTCACTGTTCCCAGGCCGGTGGCGGAGACGAACAGGTATCTCTTGATCTCGCGAAGATCGTCCAGGACGAATCCGATCTCGCTCCCGTCCGCGCGCCGGACCTCGGCGGCCGCGAAACCGGCGATCGTATCCGCGACGGCCTCGACATCACCTGTGAACTGTCCGATCACCTCGCTTAACGCCGCGGCGATATCCTGCTCATATACAGGGCCTTTCGGGACCCACCCGGTATCGGCGGTCCCGAGGATATGACCATCCCGCTGCCGGGGATCCGCCAGCACAGACAACAGCGACAGTTCGTTCTCGGCGGCGGTGAACTCATCTGCCACCGACTCGCCGACCTTCCCCGACCGCATTTCCACCAATGCGGCACCACGTCGCTCCACCGCGGATCCGTACAGCACCGCCAGCACCTGATTCACCTGCGCGGTAGCCATTTCCAGGTCGGCCTCGATACCAGCGGCAATTGCCATCTCGCGCCGGGCCTGGTAGCAGCCCAGGAGTATGTAGTACGTGTCACGGCGGATACCGGCGACAACCCCGGCCGGAGTGCCCGGACGCTCGACTGCCGCGTCCAGCCGCCGCATGACATCGGATTCCCAGGTATCGATATGCCACGAGCCTGTTACCTCCTCATCGGAGGTTCGGAGCTCCGGGCCGGCTTCGAGGTCCGCTAGGCGCTGCGTGATTCGCTGCAGATCGGTGGCATGGGGTGTCGCGTGTTCGCGGGCGGCCGATTCCGAGCGACGTGCCACCTTTTCCGCCTCGAACATCAGCGCCGACTCGACTGAGCCGGGGCGCTCGCCGAGGCGGTGGTCGTGGAGATCGCCGGGACGGGTGAGGTCCATGCCGAGGCCGGGATAGTCGGTGATGGCCGCGGTGTCGGCCATCACGACATATATGTCGTGAACCGCCCGCTCGAGGGAGCGGGCGATCTCGCGGAGCATCGCCCGGCGCGCGGGGCCGATATCGGGATCGTGCTGTTCCTCGAGCCTGCTCCGCAGTTCGGTGAGGGTTTCTTCGAAGAGCACACGCTCCGGCGGTGGCAGCATCGACTCCGCCCACTGGCTGTTTCGCAGTTCGGTGCGAGCCTCGTGGTCGGGTACCCCCAATTCGGGCAGAATCGTTCCGGGTCGACGCAGACCGAGTGTCACCGCGATCGCGTCCACGGCGGCCATGGCCTGCCTGCCACGCAACCGTATCGTCGTCAACGCGCCCTGGCACGGCGGCTCGGCATCTTTCACGGCGGCATACAGACGAACACCGTCGCCCACCGGTTGACCGTCGAATCCGGCGGCGGGCAATTCCAACCGCATCTGACCGAGGTCGATGTGGGCGCCCGCGGCTCGGAAGCTCGCGTACTCGGCGTGGAAACGGGCATGGTCATAGTAGGAGGGCAGGCCGGTGGCGGGTTCCGTGTCATAGGGGCCTGGGGTCGGTCGCGGATCGAGTGATTCGCAGTATTCGTCGATCAATTCGACGGCCTGCGACCACCCCGGGGCGACATCGTCCATGGCCTGGTCGAATCCCGCGTAGTCGCCGCGCATCCGAGCCGATTCCGCACGAGCGGAATGGATTCGGAGTTGCCCCCACAGACTGTCGCGGCGCACCCGGTAACGCCGGTAGGCCCGCAGCCGGGCCAGCCGTCGCCGCGCTTCGGAGTCGCTACTCGCGTCCTCGACAATGGCCTTCGCCTCGCCGGCTTGCCATGTTTCGATGAGATTCACCAGATCCGGCACCTGGCGGCTGATCTCGAGGAGGTCGGTGCCCGGCGCAACGATCTCGTCCGGGATCAGCCCCAGGCCGGAAGCGGTTCGTCGCAGCTTTGCCAGACCCGAGCCGGCGCGCTCGGTCTCCCGGGCGTCGAGTTCGCGGGAGACATCCGTGCCCTCGTAGGCACTCCACAGCTCATAGGTGGCGCGCCAGACCCCATGCCGGTACCGGTCTCGCTCGTCCCACTGATCGTGCGGCTCCCAGTGGAGTGCGTTGGTGGCGACCCTGGAATTCGTTCGCGCGAACACCAGATTGTCGAGGAAGCGGTTGAACCAGTCGCTATCGATCGTATAGGGTTCGCGTACCTCACTTTCCGGCCATCGCTCCATTCTCTCGAAACTGTCGTCGATGGCGGCCTTGACATCATCCGGTAACAGCCTGTCGCGGAACAGAAACCTCAGCCCGATGTTCTCGATGCGCTTCTCCAGCTCGGGCGTGCCGGGGGGCATTTCGTCGAGCTGCTCCACCGCAGGATCGGGAGTGCGACCGCGCAGGCGCATTTCTTCTATGTGGGCGACGGAGTAGACAAAGGAAGCCGCCGCGGACCGGTGCGCGAAAGCGATGAGTCCGTCATGAATGCGCTGCTGCCCCACCCGGTTCCGGGACTGCTCGGGGTCGACAAGCGGTCGCTCGTACGGAGCCTCCTCGCGGGCGAGCGCGGCCTCGATCCGTTGCCGGACGAGTTCGTCGAGCCGGACGATATCTGTGATATCGGCGGGAATCGCGAGAGCGTCGGCGATCTCGCGCATGATGTCCAGGCTGCGCCGCTGCCGATTCTGCGTGGCTTCGATCGCCGCATTCGTGAGGTTCGGCAGCAGCCGCTCCGGCCATGAGTAATCCCGGTCGTTCTCGAACGGCTCCCAGGAATCCGGGTCGTTCTCGAATGCGTCCCGGGCTGCCTGCCAGCCGGCGATCTCGTCCGCCGCGGCGTGCGCGCCGAAGTACGGGAGGTCGCCGTTCTCCCAGCGCAGGGCGATCTCCCGTGCGAAAAGATCGTCTTCCATGAGGGATTCTTCGACCACCTCACGAGCGAACAGCATCAGGTCCAGGGCATGCTGTTTCGTCCCGTAGGGACCGTCGTAGTCGCCTTCCATCAGGCGGCGGACGGCCTCGTACACGGCCAGGATGGGGGTGAACCTGCGCCGGACCGGTTCGGTCGACGTATCGTCGAGCAGCCAATGTTCGTCTGTGATGAGGTAGTCGAGGATTTCGTCGATCTGCCCGCGTCGGAAGGGTTTCGGCGCGACGCCCGCCGCGGGCTCCTCCTCGGAGTTGTAGTTGTCGTAGAAGAATTCCCGGTTGTTCTCGAAGATGCCCGTGGAAACCTCGACCAGGTTCCGCCGAAGCCATTCGTAGCCACTCGCGGCGGCTTCCGCTTCGTGCGCGGTCGATGCCGGTCCGATCTCGCCGCCGCCGCCGGCGAAGCCGGAGCCCTCGGCCGGAGTGGTACCGATATGGATGCTCTCCCCGTGCTCACTGATCGGTTCGAGGGCCTCGAGTTCGCCGGATGTCAAGCGGGCCGGGTTCCCCTCGGCATCCACCGGCAGCCCGTGGGCATCGGTAAGGATCGCCCAGACGCCGGTGACCTCCCCACTCCGATATCCGATCAGCTCCGCATCGATCAACGGATTCAGTTCACCGTCTATCGCGAAGGGCACACCGTGGAAATCTCCGGCCGGGTCATCGACCAGCACCGTGCCGTTCTCGTTCCGGAACCGGTAGGCATGCGCGCCGAGACCGAGCTCGTCCTCCTGCGCATACCGTTCGACGACCACCGCCGAACAGCCGTCGCCCAGCGACTCCACCGCGTCATGAACCGCCCACAGGCTGTTCCGGTACTCACCCGCCTCCTGATAGGCCCGCAGCCGCCCGTGCTCGCCCGCCCCCTCTTTCTCCGGCCCGAACGCCTCCCTGGGCCCGAGATCCTCCACCCTCCGGCCGTACAGCCGGAGCTCGGCCTCGAACTTCCGCTGCACACCGAGGTCACTTCGCCCGTAGAGCTTCCGTCCCTGCTCGTCCCGCTCGTCGGCCCAATCCGGAAGTTTGTCCCCCTCGGGCCGGACCTTGTCGACCTCCTCCGCGACCCACTCGGCACAGCCCCCCGGCTCCACCTCCAGATCCGGCCCGCTGCCATCCACCCCGCCGGTCGGCACCGGCGCGCTGCCATCGGGGGAATACCCCACAGTGCCGGCGCCACGGCCCACGACCGTCTGAAGCGCCGAACCCTCCGCGCCCGCGGAACGCGTGGCGAAACCTCCGGACCGGCCATCTGTAGGGAATAGCCCCGAACCTCGGAGCAGGGTCTTCGGTTCCTCGGCGAGTGCCGCTCTCCCATCACTCGGAGCGACAGATCCGTCGCCTACCGGCTCCCAGCTCGGCTCAGCAGCCGATCGAGATCCGGCAGCCGCGCCTGTGCGGACGTCGGCGGATTCTGCGGCGACGGGATCTTCGGGAGCGATCGGCGCCGGTTCCTGCGGCGAACCCGGCGATTCCTGGTCCGGTGTGGGGGACCAGGCGTAGGCGTAGGTTCGGGGCTCGTGGTTGGGCCCGAGACGAGCCACACCGTCCGGGGAGAGGGCGGCCCAGACGGTTTCGCGGCCCCGGCCGTGACCATCCAGCGCGTCCGGGGCAGCCGCGGACCCGCCATCCTCCCGGGTGAAGCGAGGACCGAAGTACTCGAGTAGCCATGGGGGCGCACCGACCTGGTCCCCGGCCCCGACCCGCCGGAGATCGTCGACGGCGGCCTGCCGTTCGTCCGCGGTCCCGGCCGCCTCCAGGCGCCGCCGGGCCTCTTGCTCGGCCGCCGCAAATGCGCTGTCGGCCAGAACTTCGAGCTCGGCGAGCTTGTCGATATCGCCGTGGAGATGGGCCAGATCCAGTTGTACGAGCAGCGCGTTGATCAAGAGCTGATCGGCCTGACGGTGCTCGCGCTTCGCACCTCGCAAATCGGCCATTTTGCCGATGTCATCGGCCAGGACGACCGGATCACCGAACTCGAAGATATCGTTCATCATGGCCAGCACATGGAGTTCGCCGAGGTCCGGCTGCGATTCCATGAACCGCTCGAGCTCGGCCCGCAGCCGATCGGCTGCGGCCTCGGCCGCTGTGCCGCGCGGTGTGATCGTCACATTTTCGAGGCTGTCGAGGTCGGCCAGCCCCCGCACATAGTCGTAGGCAGTCCACCGGATCGCCCGCTCGATCCGGTAGGCCTCCGCCCGCAGCGCCCAGAACCGCGCCGGCTCCAGATCACGGAATTCACCGCTACCCCGGCGGTTTTCGTAATGCGTCCGGAACCACTCGGTGAGTACCCCGGCAGCATCGACCACCGACACCGGGTCTGCGCCGGTGAGATCTGCGGGGAGCTCATCGGGATATCCGATCGCGGCCGCGATATCCGCGAATCGCCGGCGCGCCGTCTGCCGCTGCCGGTGCTCGGCGTTCGCCCGCACGGGATAGCGTGCATCCCAGGCCGCCCGCACGGCCTTGTCCAGCGGTGTTCCGCCGGGCTCGGGCCAGAAACCCGGGTCCCGGACGATATTGACCGAACCCGGCAGTTCTGCTTCCAGCAGAGCCAGCTCTACCTCGGCGCAATGCACTGCGTATTCCGCCTGAGCGAGGTTCTTGCGGGTCCGGTCGAGGTCGTCCAGTTGCGCCCAGAGCACACGGGGCGTTGTGCGAGTTCCGGTCAGCGCGCTCTCGCTGCCCACGCTGCTCGCGTTTCCGGGACCCGCGTTCAGATAGGCCCCCACCCCGGCCCGCAGGCCGGCCTCCCGGACCTCCAGCGTCTGCCGGAACTCCTCTGCCAGACCGTCCGATTCACCGAGCGGGTCCAGCCCGGCGATCTTGCGCATACGGAGGTTCGCGGCGTGCAGGGCCTTGCGGGCGTTGAGGTAGGCCGTCGACCATTCCGTTTTGTAGTCGGCCGTGCGGGTGCGGGCGGCGTGGTCCTGATCGGACAGCTCGAATGCGGTGATCTGGGCGATGAGATCGCCGCGCCGCAACCGCAGCAGCGCACGTTCGACACGGTCTACATGGGCCATCCTGCGCCGATGAGGGTCGCCGGTGGCTACGGCGGTGTCGTGTCCGGCGAGCGCGAGAGCGCGACGTTCGGTCGCTATCCATGTCGTGAGGCGGCCGTCGAGGTGCCGGGGGTCGTCGAGCGCGGCCACGGCCACGCGCCTCGCCTCGGGATCCCCCTCGGTCCGTTCCCGGATCTCGGCTTCCAGGTCCAGCCCGGCGTAATTCGTCAGGTCTCGCAGATCGGCCACGATCCGCTGACGACGCTCGGCCACCACAGCCTCGACCGCCTGGCGTATGCCGGCTACCCGGCCGCTGTGGAATTCCGGGCTCCCGGCCGCACCGACGGCCGCCTGCCGCACACCGGCCCGCGCCGCACGCTCCTGGTTCGAGTGGTATTCGATGGCGGCTTCGAACATATCCGCCGCGGCACGGAAGCGGGCGGCACGTCGTTCGACCAGGTACTCGACATCGGTCAAGCCACCCTTGGCCTTGCGATCGTCGCTGTGGTCGATATCGCTGCGATCAGCGGCGGCCATCCGGCCACCGATCGCGGCGAGGAGATCCGGCACCTCGCCGATCTCCGGATCCACCTCGTACTCGGACGCGATCGCCCGCAGCCGATCGTATGCGGCCTCGGCCCGCTCCCGCGTCTTGTCGAGCGCTCCCACCAGCTCGCCCTGGGCAGATCGGGCCGCATCAAAATCGTTTTGCGCCAGGGCTACTTCTGTCAGGAGACCATCAGTGAGCTGATCACGCTCACGCCAGAGCTCGCGCAGCTGATACCGGGGAACCCGCAGGACCCGGTTCACCAGGTCGGACCCGGACGACAGCGTGCCCTGCCTCCGGATCTCGGCCTCACGCTCCTGGATCTCCGCGTCCAGCTCCCGGATGCGGGTGATGCGACTCGGTCCGGCGTCCGCATCGCGATCCGATCCGCCGGGCTCGATCAGCTGGCCGCCGGACTGCTCGGGCAGGTACCGGGGATCGGTGTTCGCCGAGGGGAGCAGGTCTCGCAGCCGGTGTTCCCAATCGGCTTCGCCGTTCGCCTCCCCATGCATGATCTCGAACGGGGGCAGCTTTTCCCATGCCGAGAACCACCGTGCCTCGAACCGCTGCTCGGCCACCTCGTGCCTGAGCAATCCCACATGACTCATCAAGGTGTCACGGTCCAAGGGATAGCCGAGCGAGAGATCGCGCCACGCCTCGGCGATCAGGTGGCTGGCCCGGAACCTCGCGACGACGGGCTCACCGGTTCGCTCATCGATGAGATTGTGCTCGGTGAAGTACAAGTGGTTCTTGATCGCGCCCACGGTGTCCACATCGGACACTTCCAGTATGTGCGCGACGTCCTCGGGCGAGAGTCCATGCGCGCCGGGGTCCGCCGCGATCCCGGCGAGATACGTGGCGATCCGCCCCACGTCGGTATCGTCCGCGCGTGCCGCGTCGTACCGCGTTTCGGCCCAGGATTCCCAGGTCGACGGATCCGATCCCTTGTCCGGTATGCGCGGGGCCGTATCGCCGCGTAGCGCAGTACCGACGAGGCGCATCGCGGTACCCGGGGAGAGGTTATCGGGATTGCGGAACACCATCCGGCCCACGGCCAATCCGGCGGCGCCGGATTCCCGGACGGCCGCGACGACCTGTTCCATCGGTATGGTCCAGTTCGATCCGCCCGCGAACACCACCGGGACCTGCGAGGAGGCGACCACCGCCCGCATCGCGGCGAGGTTGGGCGTTCCGCCGAGGGGCCCCAGCTCGGTGTCCACTGTCCCGTCGGGCCACTTCGGGATGCTCGTTTTCACGATATCCGCGCCCAGAAGCACCGCCTGACTCACGGCCGTGAGGACGTGGTCGAGGTTGTCCGGCGAGATACCGGGGCCACGTGGGTAACTCATGATGATCAGCGGAATATCGGCCTCGGACAATGCCCTGCCGAGCTCCGCGACCTCGGCTTCCTGCTCCGCGTTGCCGAGCGATCCGACATTCACATGGACACTCACCGCGTCCACGTCGAGGCGCTTCGCCTCCCTGAGGATGCTTTCGGCAGAGCCGAGGAGCACCTTGTGATTCGGATCGGCGCGGACCAGTCCGTCACGGCCGACATCCTCGCCGATGACGGGCCCACCGGTCACGTGCAGGACCAGTCCGTCCGCACTTGTCCGATCGAACCGTGACGCATTACCGCGATGCAGAAACACGCCGTTCGCACCGTTCTCGTGAACGGCACGGATGAGCGGGCTGAATTCCTTGGCGTCCCGCACGACAGGGCCGTCGGTGAGAGCGTGGTCCAGCGCCACGATGACACATGTTCCGTCGTCGTCGAACAGTCCGGTCAATCGACGCCAATAGTCAGAACCCCTGTCGGTGGAATACTTCAGACCCTCCCACCTCGACTGCAGCAGCTGCCGGATAGTTTCTCCGCCGCTCGGCACGAGAAGCTGCTCAGGTGTTGCCGATTCCGGGCCGGTTGGTTCCGGAACCGGAGTGACTTCCGATGTGGCGGCATCCGGGAGCTCCGGCGGCGCCGGCCGCGCCACCTCGCCCGCGGACCGCGCGTCCACGGCCAGCAGCGCGGTCTCGAGCCGCCGGGCTATCCGGAGCAGGTGGAGCGGGCGCTGATCCCCCGTGAACCGGTACCCGAGATCACGGCGGATGACCCGCTCGAGCGCGACGACCAGTTCATGGGGATCTCCGTCGAGGAGCTCCCGGAACCTGCGTTCGGTGAAGTTCCTCGAGACTCCGGGCGCCCAATGCGCCCGCAACCGGTCGAATTCGGTGCGTAGCCGGTTGATCTCCTGCTCGATCGCGTGGCGGTGCCCGGCCGGATTCGCGAATGCTTCGGCGAGCTGCCGGGCACGGCCGGGCTGCACCGCGCAGCCGGTGTCGTCCAGCAGGATGGCCCGCACCTCGCCCGCCGATCGAGCTGCCGCATCGAAGGTGTACGCGGTGCCGCGCACCCTGCCTTCCGGCTCTTCGGTCCACAACCGGCCGTCGATATTTCGAACGACGTAGACCTTGTCCGCGGGTTCGGCTACCACGGCCGTCGAGCCGGGCCCGAGATCCAGCAGTTCCCGGCCGAGTGCAGTGTAGGCATCGCGATATCCCTGGTCCGACGTGCCGAACCGGTGCAGCGAACCACGGAACGCTCGCGCCAGCCCACGTTCATCGCGCTCCGGCCCGGAATTCCCGGCCGGCAGTTCCATATCGATATCGGAGTAGAGCTCCCGGACCCGTGCCACTACCTGTTCGGCCTGTTCGTCTACCGAGAGCGTGGTGTGGCGGTGCGGCGGCGCCGCGTCCCCCTCGGCGGCATCGAACGCCGCATCACCCAGTTCGAGATGAGGCCGGGCCGGGTCGATACCGGCGAACCACAGGTGATCTCGCAGCATGGTCAGGAAGTCACCGAAATTCCGGTCTGCGGAGACTGTTTCGGCCAGATACCGGTGTAGTGCGTAGTTTGTTGCCACCGCGATCGCCTGCGGACCGTTCACCTGTCTGGGGCGGCGCCAGTGATACACCTCCCTGAGGCCGGAATCGACCTCGGACGGGTTGTTCTCATCCACTGCCCGCAGATCCCGGAGCGCCTGCACGACCTCCGGTCCACCCGTCGCGGGCAGGTCGAGATCCCTGGCCCGCAGAACTACATCGCGCTCGCCCGCCGCCCGCTCGCGTCCACCCGGAATATTGTCCAGCGATCGAAGAAGGTCGACCACCTGCGCGCCGTAGGGCAACTGGAGTAGTTCCAATTCCCGAAGCCGCTGCCTGATATCGACCCCCGGTATCGCCGAGAACCCCACCCCGGGGCAGTCCGGCACCGGCTGCACACCCACCGGAACCTCGGGCAGGAACCCGTCCGGATGTGCCGTCCGGAACTCGGCGATCTCCCGCAGAGTCTGTCCCAGCGCCACCGGGTCCGCGAACGGTATCGCCAATGTCACGGCACCGGTCGCGGTCTCGCGCTGATCGAATACCCCTCTTCCCCTGGCAAACCCGGCCAGTTTTTCGCTCAGGGCAGCGATCCGGTCCGGAGTGCCGGAAACCCACAGGTGATAGCGCGGGCCGAGATCCGCGCGCCACAGGTGTGGTTCGACCAGATCCACTGCTTCGGGGACACCCGACTCGACGGCTGCGTGATACGCCCGCTCGGCCTCCGCCTCGAATGTCACTCGGGAGGACGCCACCTCCGCCGGCAGCGGCGCGGCCAGGCGGGACATTACGTCTTGTGAGACGGTGCGGAGGAAGTCACGCAACGGTTCGGTCCACGTATTCACTTCCGCGGCGGATAAACCGAAACTCTCGACAGCTTCGATCGAATAGTAGGCAAGCTCGACGATCTGATCCGGAACCGCCAGGCTCGCATCCAGCGCGATCGTCGATCGTATCCGCCGGAGGGCTGTGCTCTGTGGATCTCGGAGATAATCGACGGAAAAGCCCGTGTACAAAGGCTTTCGGTACACGATCGAGATATCGAACCTGTCGAGAAGCTCGAGCATCGTCCGGCCCGATTCGTGGTGGCGCAACGCGTCCAGGAGCGGGCCCCCTGTCATCCGCATGGTCCAGTCCTCGACCGCGGCGTCATCCAGGCCGGAATCCGCGAGGGCATCGGTCAAGTAGCCGGTCAGCGCGGACATCTGCTCCGGCAGCTCGAGACTGGCATCCAGCACGATCTGCTTCTGCTGCCCATAACCCGACGGCTCGCCCGGATCGTCGATCTCCTCGACGCGATAGCCGGGCGTATCCAGCAGATCATGCACGATCGTGATGTCGAGGAGACCGAGCAGTTCGAGGACATCCCGGCCGGATTCGTCGATAGCCAACGCCTCCAGGAAGGCGTCCTCATCCGAGAGTTCCACCGCCTGCTCTTGGTCATCCGACGTTCCCGCACCGACCGGAGATGTAGAAATTTCCGTGCCACCGGCCACTTCCGGCACGATCAAGGCCCGGACATCGATGTACTCCCAGGTGTCGACGGGGATGACATCGTGCAGCAGCACCCCCGAGCCGTTCCGGCCCGCGGTAATCTCCTCTACCCGGAATATGCCGCGCACGTTCTGCACCAGATGAATACGGAGATTTCCCTGATCGTCCGCGCTGGTGCGCGACCGGTCGAACACCACCGCCGCAGCATTGTGGTGCCGGAGCTTCTCGCCGAGCTCACGGTAGGCGTCACGGAATCCGCCTCTCGCCTCACCGCATCGGACGAACTCGGCGCCGAAGGCGGCCGCGACGGTATCCTCGAGACCGTCCGGGCCCGGATCATCGTGCGGCACCGTGAGGTCGACCCCCAGCTGTCCCGCCCACGCGGCGATATCGACCAGCGGTGTCCGGTCCCGCACCCTCCCCGGACTACCGATCGAGGTTCCCATCGCACCGAGCCGAATAACCGCACCGTCGGCGCCCAGCCGCACGATCTGCTCGGAAAGCTTCGGCTCCGCCAACTCCGCAGGGCTACCGTCCGCATCGACCGCCTGGCCCACGCCGTCGTGCAGAATCGCGAAAACACCGTTCACATCCGGGAATCGGTCGGCGATCAACCCCGCGGAGACAAGTTCGTCGAAACGGCGGCCGTGGATTGCCGGATCGGCCGGATCATCGACAACCACACCACCGTACTGGTCGAGAACCAGACCGAAGACGTGTCCGCCGTAGCCCTGCGCGTCCTCGGTCTCGCGTCGTACCACCACCACAGCGGATTCCGCCCGATGCTGTCCGTCCCCCAGCAACGTCCGGATCTCCCCGAGGGCCGACACGGTGTTCTCGCCCGTCCCGTACTCGCGCAGTACAGCCTGATACGACCGCTGCACGGCAATCTCGCTCTGGCCCGGCAACTCATCCGACTCGTCGAACTCCGGGACCAGCTTGTCATCGACCCGGCCCCTGTTGACCCGCTCCCATTGCAGCACCGCACAATGTCCCCGCAAAGCGTCCGGACCGCCCTCGACGGTGTCCACTCCTTCGGCGGGCACCGCCGCAGTCCCGTCGAGCCCGCCGGTATCAGCATCTTCGGGAGCGGTCGGCGCCGGCTCCTGCGACGGATCCGGCGACTCCTGGCCCGATGTGAGGTTCGGGGTGTCGATCCCGGACTCAGGGAAGGGGCCGAGAAGCCCCTCGCTTTCCGGGGTCAGGTCGAGCCGGACGATTTCCCGGGGCTGGTTGCCGAGACCGTCCACAACGTTCGGGGCGGTCTGCTGCGAACCCTGGCCGTCCGGGACGGCGGCGGATGCGCCGTCCTCGGCGGTGAAGCGGGAGCCGAAGTACTCGAACGGCCATCGGCTCGCATCGACCTGATCCGCGGCCCCGACCCGCCGGAGATCGTCGAGGGCTGCCTGCCGTTCGGCTTCGGATCCTGCTGTCTCTGCGGCCGCCAGGCGTTGCCGGGCCTCCTGCTCGGCCGCCAGATACGCCTTTTCGACCAGAGCCTCGAGTTCTTCGAGCTTCTCGATATCGCCGTTCAGCTGGGCCTGATCCATCAGTACGTTTATTGCGTTGATCGCGACCTGATCGACATGACGGTGCCGTTCCTTCGTCCCGTGCGCATCGGCGTACTCGCCGATCTTCTCGGCCAGGGCGACCGGGTCGCCGAATTCCGAGATATCGTCGATCTTGGAAACCCGGGCAAGAAATTCCAGGTTGTCGGGGAACCACTGCGATTCCATCAGCTGCTCGAGTTCGGCCCGCAGTTGATCGGCCTCGGCCTCGGCCTGTTTGCCGATCGGTCCGATCTCCACATTCGCGAGGATGTCGCTATCGGCCATCGCTCGCATGAAATCATAGGCGGTCCACAGGATCGACCGTTCGATCCGGTACGCTTCCAAGCTCAGCGCCCATTGGCGCGCATGCTCACCGCTGGCCGTGTATTCGTTCGTAGTTGTGCGGTCTTTGACATGCTTTCGGAACCACACGATGAGATGCACGGCAGGGATGACCCGCATCGTGTCCGCGCTGACGAAATCGGTGGGGAGTTCATCGGGGTATCCGATGGCGATGGCGATTTCCGCCAATCGTCGAGGCGCCTGCGACCGCCGGTCGATGACCGTCCGGTACACCTCCCTGCGCGCACTGTCTGCCCGCCCCAGGGTCTGCTCCAGAGGTGTGCCGCCGGCCTCTATTCCCCCGAACTGCGGATCCCAGACCTTGTTCACCGAACCCGGCAGCTCTGCCTCCAGCAGCGCGAGATCGACCTCGGCACACTGCACTTCGTATTCCGCCTGGGCAAAGAGCCGGCGGGTCCGCTCGATCTCGTCCAGCTGCATCTGGAGCACGCGAGGCGCTCCGCGGCCCCCGGTAGGGTCATCGAGGCGACCCTGCCTGCGCCACTGGCCCCCGCTGCCCGCGGCTTCGGCCGCTTCCTCCAGACCGGCCCGCACCGTGGCCTCGCGGTCCTTCAGACTCTTCCGGAATTCCTCTCCCGGTCTCGCCGATTCACCGATCGGGAACAGTCCGGCGATTTCACGCATGCGGAGGTTCGCGGCGTGCAGGGCTTCGCGGGCGTTGAGATGGGCTGCTGACCAGCTCGATTCGTGATCGGCCATACAGGTGCGGGCCGCGTCGTCCTGATCGGTCAGCTTCCACAGGGTGGCCCGGGCGATGAGATCGGCGCGCCGCAACCGCAGCAACGCACGTTCGACCCGGTCGGCATGGGCGATCCGGCGCCGGTGCGGGGCGCCTGCGGCTACTTCGGCGTCCTCGGCGGCGAGCGCGATATCGCGACGCTCGTCCGCTATCCATGTCGTGAGGCGGCTGTCGAGGTGGCGGGGGTTCTCGAGCGCGGCCTCGGCGACGGGTATCGCCTCGAAATCCCCGTCCTTCAGTTTCCGAATCGCGTCCTTCTCGCTCCGGATCTCGGCTTCCAGACTCCGGATCAGGCGCTTCTGTTTCCTGATCTCGGCTTTCCGATTCGATTTCTGGGCATTGTGTTTCCGGGTCCGGGCTTTCTGTATCCCGCTCTCGGCGTTCCGTATCCGGATCTCGGCATTCCGTATCCGGATCTCGCCTTCGAAGTCCACCCCGGCGTAGACGGTGAGCTCACGCAGATCGGCCACGATCCGCCGACGCCGCTCGGCCACCGAAGCCTCGGCCGCCCGGCGCACGTCGGCCAATTCCCTGCTATGGAATTCCGAGCTCCCGGCCGCACCCACCGCCGCCGGCCGCACCCCGGCACGCACCAAACGGTCCTGACCCGAGTGGTATTCGATGGCGGCTTCATACGCATCGGCCCCGGAGCGGAAACGCGCCGCACGCCGCTCGACCAGGAATTCGGCATCGGTCAAACCACCCTTGATCAGGCGAGAAGAACCGATATCACGCCGATCGGCGGCGTCCATCCGGCCACGGATCGCGGCGAGGAGTTCACCCACATCGGTAACCTCGCGGTCGACCCCGTACTCGGTCGCGATCGCCCGCAGCCGACCATACGCCGCCTCGGCCCGCTCCCGGATCTCTGCATCCACCCCCGGGATCTCTGCATCCACCCCCGGGATCTCTGCATCCACCCCCGGGATCTCCGCGCCTACCTGCTGGATACGAGCCACCTGTCCGTCGGCGGCCGCAATCAACCCTAGGAGTTCCCGGACCGCGCGGAAGCGACGGGATTTCGCCTCGTCGGAATCGCCGCCCGCCAGCTCCCCCGCCTCACGGGCCGACAGGTTCTCCGTCACCAATCTGCGCGTTCCCGGGTTTTGCGACTCCAGCCACCGATCGACGGTTTCCGCGCCGGCGATCTTCCGGACGTGGCCGAGTACCGCCGCCGTGTCCACCTCCGTATGGGACGCGAGCCATCGCGACATCGCCTTGCGCTCTTCGTAGAAGCGGCTCTGCGCCTTCCTGAGTTCGCCCGGCGACATATCGGATTCGGCCACCGTGCCGTCGGCAGTACGCATCGCGGTCCGCCGCATCAGCTCACGCACTGCCTCCGGATCGGTCTCGAGGCCCTTACCCGTCAACTCCTCGACGACGGCGGCGAGAGCAGCGTCGAACGTACCGTCCTCGCGCACCCACGATTCGCGGATGATCAGCCACTGCTCCTCCGGTGTGGGAACGCCGCGCGCGAGGGTGTGCGCCAGCGCGCCCACCGCACCGAGAACCTGCTGCGGAGTCGTCCCGTCGGGTGTCCCGGCAAGAACCTCCGGCAGGGATGCCGCCAGGACCTGTGCCGCGCCGCGGGCATCCGGTCCGGCCCCGATCAGATCCTCCAGCACCACGCGATGCTTGGATTGCAGCACCCGCAGAGCGCGCTCGAACACCTCTGGAGCAGATCCCGCCACCGCCCGGACCAGCTCCCACGCCTCCACCTGGGATTCCGCCACCGGCGGCGCCGGATTACCCAGCGTCGCGGAAGGATCGGCGGCGAGTGTGGTGAGCAGCCCGGACAGGATCGCGACCGGCCGGGGAACATTGTCCGGGTCGACCCTGGTCCACGTGTACGCCTCCACCACGGCCTCGCGGGCGTTCAACGAGCCGTCCGGGTCGAAGCTGTACCCCGACAGCTCCTTCAGCCAGCCTCGATAGTCGGCCCCCTCCAGTTCCGCCCTCGTCTGCAGGTGCAGTTCCGCCCGCCGCACGGCGAGTCCGGCACCCGCATGGTTCAGCGCGTGCCCGATCTCGTGCGCGAGCACCGCCCGTACCGGCCGCTCGCTCGCCCGCGGGACGAAGTGGCCCGGGGAGTTCACGGCCGGTGCCCACCGCGCCGGGCGGCCGGGCTCCTGCCCGACGATGCGGCGCGAGGTCTCCCCCGCCCGCACCCACCGCCGCAACCGCGCCGGGCTCTGGACCACGGCACGATTCAGGATGATCTCGGCGGTGTACTGCTTGCCGGTTTCGGGGTCGATCGCGCCGACGGCCTCGGACAGGTCCCCCTGCCCGGGCATATCCTCGATACTGAGCCCGCGCACATCCACCGCAGGGGCTGCCGCCAGTTCACTCTCCAGATTCCGGGCGACATCGCGGAGCACCGCGACACTGAGGAGCGCGGGATCGGAGGTGTCGGAGGTACCGTCCGGCGCCGGATCGCTGAGCTCCGGCCCGAAACCCTGCAGCGCGATCTCCGGGAACTTCTCGCGCAGCCGGTGGACCACATCGGCGACGGTGCGGGCGGTGGACCACTCGTCGTCGCGCAGTTCGGCCGGCACACCCAGGATGTCGTCCGCGGAGGACGCGAGCATCGCGCGGTCGAGTTCGGGGACTCCGATCAGACCGGCCGCGCGCATCAGGTCCCGGCGCGGGACGGTCGCCTGCGTGATCACCGGTTCCGGAATCAGACCGTGTGCGTATTTCCATGCCGTGCGGAAGAATTCGCGGTAGGTCAGGCCCGGCGACAGCTCGGTGCCGGGGAGTGCGTCGCGCAAGGCGTCCAGGCCGGCCTCATCCGGATCCGGATCACTGCCGGCCGGCACGCCGGCCCGAGCCTCGGTGTCCACCCGCTCCAATGGGGTCACGGGAATATCGAGTCCCACGCGGCCGGTTTCGCTCAGCGCCCGCAACTGCCGCCGCACGACGTTCTCGACGGCAGCCAGCTGCGCCTGTTCCTCGACCATGACGGTCTCGAATTCCTCGAGGGTTGCCGTCAGGATGAATTGCCGTGCTTCACCGGCGGTCCGGCCGCCGTGTTCGATGCGCCAGGCGGTCTGGGCGAGGGCCGTGATCCGGTCGATCTCGGTATCGCCGGGGTCGAGGACCAGCAGCCCCTGCGCGGGGTAGTACCGGGCGGCGGCGTGGGACCGGTATTCGATCCGGAGGCCGGCGGTCCGCAAGGTGTCGGCGACGACCGCACCGATGGGCGTCTGCCGAAGTATCCCGAGCAGCCGGTCGATGTCCCGGGCTGTGTTCCGCTGCGCCGACGTCGACCCGTCGCGGCGGCTCGGCGGATCCAGGCGATCCAGATGATCCAGCGTGGTGCGGGCACGTTCGGCCGGCCAGTCGGCCCTGCGGGCCCGGATCAGACCATCGGCGCCGACTTCGACCTCGACATACACCTTGACGAGGTCGGCGTCGTGGACGAAGTCACCGAGTTGGGCAGCTGCCGCCTCGAGTGCATCCGCATGCTCTCCTCGTCGCGCGACGATCACCAGCTGATCGGAATCTCCCGATACGAGCGCGACATCGCCGGTGCGCATCGTGGCATCCGGGGCTTCGAGGTCGAGCACCCTCGGCATCACCAGAGCATCCACGTGCCGCTGCGCGGCCCGCCATTCCGCTACCCGCCGGAGATACTCGTCGTGCAGATCGATGAGCCGATGCAGTTCGTGCCGGTAACGACGGAGTTCGGCTGCGGCAGCGGCGGATTCGATGCCCGCGCGCTCGAGCTTGCCGACGCGCTCGATCTCCTGATCTATCGGGTGCCGGCTTGTCAGGTCACCGAGACGCTCCGAGATCGAGAGCCGCTGGGCGAGCAGGACGGCCTCGGCCTGTGCCGCGTGCCGGCGGATATCGGCGCTGTCCAGATCCTGCAGCGCACGCCGCAGGGCGTCGTCGACCTGCAGACCCGGTACCCGCTCCCACCCCTCAGGGGAGCCCGGGCCGTGCCGCTCGGCATCGATCTGGCGGTTCGCGTCCCGGTGCGCCTGCCGGTGCCGCTCGGCGTGCGCGGCATAGAGCAGTCCGCGGACCGCGCCGACACCCTCCTCGTGCGCCTGCGCGGCGCGCTCCGCACCGGCGTCCGGCAACCCGAGGATCTCGTGTACGGCCGAGTCGTAGGCGATTTCGGCGGTAAAGGTGTCGACCGGGTACTCGACGCGCAGTTCGGCGGCGAGCCGGCGGGCCATCATCTCGATATCGGTGTCGATATCGTTCATGGCTTCGACGTATTCGTCGAGCTCGGCGGCGCGCGGATCGGGAATCAGGCCGTCGCGTTCGTACTGTGCGCGCAGGGCGATTCGCGCCAGATCCAGTGCCCGGGTGGGCAGTGTGGTGCCGCCGGTGGACACGGACGCGACGAGACTGTGTGAATCGTGGTGTCCCGGGACAGTGGCAGAGTCACCGGTCGTGGACGGGGCGGCGGGGTCGGCTGCACTGAACTCGATCCGCATGGGCAGGGACCGCAGGACGGCCGCGAGGGGCCGGCCGGTCTCAGTGGACTCGAGGAGGTCGTAGACCTGCTGATCGGGGTCGTCGAGCGCGACCGTCATGAGCTCACGCGGGGCTGTGGCCACGAGCTCACGCGGGGCCGTCTCCACCAGCAACTCGCGCCGAGCCGTCGTCACGAACTCACGCAAGGCCGTGTCGTTCAGCTCGTCTGCCGCGGCTTCGGCGAGTGCCTCGTGCGGGGCGCGCTCCGGGTCCCGACCCGATCCCCCCGCCGGCGGCGCGTTATCGACGGACTCCGGCAGATACTCTGCTGTTCCGTCACCCCCACCCTCCGGCGTCCCCGGCCGTGGCGGCACACCGCCCCGCGCCTCCGGGCCCGGAGCTGTCGGGGAACCGTCGCCACGAATCCCCGCGGTGAACGTCCGCTCGACACCACCGGGCCGGGAGAAATCGAACGGCACCGGCCCGCCCGATACCCCGTCGTCGATCATCACCGTATCGCCCTCGAGATACAGCGCATACGGGCGAGCGTTCACCCCGTTCGCATCGGCACTCCCGTACTCCTCGACCACCACCAGCGTGCCGCCGGGCCCGAGCTCCTCCAGCGACTCCCGCATATGATCCGCAGTCGACGCCTTCTTCCAGTCCTCCCCCTCGATACCGCGACGCTCCTCGGCCAGACGCCTCAGGCGAGCTTTCTCCCGAGTCCCCCGCTCCACGAACTCCGCGGCCGCCCGCGCCCCCGCAACCAGCTCCGCCTCACGGGCCTGTTCCCGCTCCGTCCACATCTGCTGGATCTGTTCGTCGAGTATCGCCCCGTACACCCTCCGGCGACCGGCCTCGGACATACCTTCCACATCCAGACCCCGCGAACGCGCGGCACCCGCCAGCGACGCCTCGATGTTCGCGCCGAGATGCTGTCCTGCCGCCAACCCCGCCTGCGCCTCGCGCAACCGGTCAACCGTAGCGCGCACCTTATTGAGCGGCCGCGCCTGCTTTTTCACCGCCCGCGCCATGCTGTGCCCTATACCGGCCAACCGGCGCTCCTCGTGGGCGGCCAGCAACCGCAATCGCCACGACTCCTGCCGCGGCGTCGCCCCACGCTCGGTACCAGCCCGCACAAAATTCCCGTCGAACACCTGCTCCAACGCCCGCATATCCATAACGGACGCATCCACCAGATCAGGCCGGACCAACCCACCCGGATGCCGCGCAACAAGCGTATTCGCCAGCGCCGCAAGCACCCCTGCCGGTTCACGACCGTCGCCACCCGGCGGCACACCGATATCGCCCGGCGGCACCCCCCCTTCGTCCCCACCGGCACCGGCCCCGCGATCGGCCACGGAATCCGCACCAGTCGATTGCCCGGAACCCACTACCCCTGAATCGGGCCCGTCCACCGCAAGCGCACCGTGGTCACCGGATCCGGTCCAGGCCTGCTCGCCCTGGTCACCGGATCCGTCTCCCGAAATCCTGTCCCCGGCAACCACACCGAGCGCAGTCGCATCCGATCCCGCGCCGGCGCCGAATTCTGGCTCACCCGAAATAGCTTCACTCGAGCCTGCACCGTCCCGCAGACCGGTGTCGGAGTCCTCGGCAACCGGCTGGTCACCGCCGGGTACCGGCCCGGGCCGGCTTCCCCTCTCTTGGCCGGGCTCGGTGCCGGACGTCGAATGCTCGCTGCCGGCCACAATATTCTTGCCGAATCCGGCGTCACCGTCCGCGGCACGTGCCGCGATCGACGCCCCGGCCCCGTCCACTGCGGACGATCCCCATTCGTCCGCCCCGGCACCACCGTCCACGACCCCCGCATCCACCGGCATCCCCGCCCTACCCGCACCCGGCGGCGCCCATCGACTGTCATCGCCCTCGCCCCCGCCACGCCCGGCAACACCACTCGCTCCCCCGGCCTGCCCATCCGGCTGCTCGTTCCCCCCCACACCAACCGGCGCATCACCCAACACCGGATCCCCCACCTGCACCCGCCGATAATCATCGGCAGTAATCGGCCGACCCGAATAATCCGAACCCCCGTAATACCCATACACCGCACTCGGAAAAGCCCCGCCCACCGCACCCGTCAACATCCGCGGATCGAACGCCCCTCCCTGAATCGCCCACACCGCCAACGAACCCGCCAACTCCGCCCCCGTCCCCACCAACAGACCACGCGCTGCACCACCCCACCGATCCACCCCCAACGGCAACCGCGACACCGCCCGCACCAACCCCTGACCCGCCCCACCCGCCGCCGCGCCGGCCAACGCCGACAACCCCGCATTCGACACAAGAGCACCGACGTCATACCCCTGCTCGTACCCCTCGTGAATCAGAACCGACCGAACCCCCAGTTCCTGCACCGTCCCCTGCACAACCTCCTCGAACGCCTCCTGCAACACCTCATACACAAAGCGCGACAACCCTGTCCGCAACCCCCGCTCCACCACAAACCGCCCCAAACTCCCCATAATCCACCCCGACAACCGCAAACCGATCATCCGGAAGAAATACCGAGCCGCCGCAACCGCCGTCACATGCCCCAACGGCCCCAACGTGGACGCCCACACCAACTCCGCCAACAACCACGACAACCCGATAATCGCGTTCAGCTTCGCAGCAAGAACCTGACCACCGAACTCACGAATCACCTCCGCCTGGCGACCGAGCTCCTCCGCGGTGGCCTCCACATCCCCACGCACACTCCGCAGCTGGGCGACGATCGCCGCACCACCATCACCATCGGGATATGCCGCACCCACCGCGGCAATCGCCGCATCGATCCGCGGCAACTCCTCATCCACAAGCTGCCGCACCACCCCCTTCAACCCGTCCCACATCACATCGGCGAAATCCTCATTCGCCTCCGGGATCTCGAAACCCCCCACCCACTCCAGCAGGCCCGCCAATTCCGCGGGGATGGTAATAGCCATCAGATCACCAAGTGGAACCGAGAATCGGAGGATCGCTCCGACCACGGCCCTCGGCCCGGTCGACCTCCTCCACATTCTCGAAGACCAGCACCGGGTCGGCGGCCACCTCGGCATCCTCCGGGTCGGGAAGAACTGTCGGCACCGCAGGCTCCACCGGCATCATCGCCTCGATATCGGGCAGGCCGGGCACGATCTCCGACAGTTTCGGCCGCTGCTCCCGCTCACCCTTCAGCGGCGCAATCAATTCCGCGTTCTTCCGCGCGACCTCGGCGGCCGCCAGCTGCGTCGCCTCCGTTACCGCCGCCGCGATCTCCGCATAACTCAATTCATCGATATCGTCGGCGAATATCGTCTCGACCAACAACCCATCGGCATTGACCGTGGCCGTCACCCGGCCCTCACGCACCGATACCGTCGCGGTCAACCGCACCCGCTGCCGCTGCGCCTCGGCGATCAACGCCAGTTGCCGCTGCAAACTCTCATACGCAGCGGCGGCTTCCTCCGCATGGTTACCGGATATCACCACTACCGCCCGAACCGCCTGCTCGACGATTCATCCGTATCGATATGCGCCTGCGCCGCACCGCGGCCCACCCCCATATCCTCGGCGAGCCCGGTGACGATTTCCGCAATCCGGTTCAACTTGTCCGCGGCCGCTTCCCCCTGACTCCGGAAACCCTGAAGACCACCGGCGAACTCCTGACCGAAACGGTCGGTACCACACGCTATGTCGGTGTGTTCCATAACGCTGTTCGCCTTGTCGCGGGCCGCCGCCAGATTCTGGCCGATCTCGGCAACCAATTTCGCCGCGTTATCGAGCAACGCCGGGTCGACTTCGACTCTTTTCGCCATCACCGATCCTCACCCTCGCCGGAGCATTTCCCTGCACTCATACCGCCGTCCCACGCCGTTCGTGGAAACGCTGCTCGAAACCGCTCGCGAACACTGCAGGCGCCACCGACGAGGAGGAATGCTCGAGCACCCCATCATCGGCCACATAGAAAATCGCCCGCCCGATCGCCATCTCCCCCTGCGGAACCGGCACATAGACCATCCATCCGCAGTTGATGCGCTCCCCGATCAATTCGTCCAGGGGATATCCGGTGGTATCCAGACCCCGGCTCTCGATATAGGTCCGCACCCGGTGCACCGCTTCTTCCTCGGACATCTCTACCGGAAGTGCGGTCAGCACACCGGCGGTGTCGAGCTGATAGACCGCTGCGTCGACATCGAAGATGTCCTCGTCGAACAGGGCGGTCACGGTATCGCGTGTGGCCAGCCCGAGTTCGGCCGCCTCGACCAGTGCCGACGCCGCGGCCCGGGTCTTCGCCGTGGGCGGGTTCGCCGCCAATCCGGCCAGCAGCCCGGCCACCGTATCCGCCGTCCAGACTCCGGGCACCGCCGTGGCGCAGTCCTCGGCATCCGGAGACTCCCCCCGATACCAGCGACCGGCCTCCCACCAATAGACGAACGACAGCAACCCGGTCCCGGCGCGTGGATTCAGCACCGGATTGGCCACCCAGCCGGGAGCGCCGGCGAAGAATTCCGGCATCGGAGCGTCCTCGTTGTAGGTGGCGTCCAGTGCCGGCGCATTCCAGACCCCGCCGGAGAGCACGGCCCGGCCACCGGGCAGCGAAAACAGCGTCGACCCGCCGCGGCGTGAACTCTCGAACCAGCCCATCGCCGGCGCGACTCGTGGCCCCCACTCCGACCGGACCGCCACGAAACCCGCCGCCAGACAGGCCCAGCGGGCCCACAGCTGCGGAAAGGCCGGGAATTCACCGGCGGCCACATCCGGCCAGACTCCGGCCTTCCGGTCGGCGCGTGCCGCCCGGGCCGCCTGCTGCGGGGTCCGCGACTGCCGGTCATCGTGCGAGATATAAGCGGCCAGCCAGACCGGTAACGATTCCCGCGGATACTCGTCGAGGTCCAGTCGGTACGCCTCGGGTTCGAAAAGCTGCCCCTCCGGGAACGGCTCGGCACCGAAGTCGTAATCGATAGCGAGTCCGCCCGCGGCATCCGCGCGCACCAGCATCCGCCACCACGGCCCCTCGGCGGATTCGGCGGCCAGGGCGCGCTGGCTGCGCACCTGCTCGAGCACCTCCGGCGCGGGTTGGACCCGCACGGAACGTGTGCCTTCGGTGTACCGCACCTCCGCGAACACCGCGGTGGTGGTCACCGCGAACACCGCTTCCATCTCCTGCCAGTCCGGTGGGCCGGAAACGCGTAAAGCGGAGGCGATTTCGCGAGCAGCGGCCTGGTCGGCCGTTGAGCCGGTACGGGAGTCGTTGCGGGCATCGAGACGGGCGGTATCGCCGGGCGGGGTGACGGCAGAACCCGCATCGGGCGAGGCGAGCCGGAAACCGATATCCGGCGACTGCTCGTCCACGCTCTCCGGCTGTTCCGGATCCTTGTCGCTCACGTTGCCCACTCGCTCACAGTTCGATCTGCTACCGACCGCGTCACCCGTCCACGCGGTAGCGGAAATACTTCCAGCACCCTTGAAAGCCGATTTCCCAGAATCGGGAAACAAACTGCCGACAATGACGGAAGCAGCTCACAACGGACACGGGAAACTCACCACGGCCCTTTACACGGGTAGGCTTCACCATTCCCGCCAGTGGCGATACTGAGACAGGACCGGCTCCGGCCGGCCGTATTATGCGCGCCTACGACGAGTGACCTGAGGTGCCATGACTACGGAAACGGAAAACGATTTCGAACCGCAGCGCCGGCCGAGGTCGATATGAGCGAGGCAATGGATGCACTGGAGGCGCGGGTGCACCGCCAGCTGAACCTGATGCACGACCTGGCGGACCGGCTCGCCGCGATCCGGGTGCGTGAAACCTCACCCGACGGCACCGTGACCGCCGAGGTCGACGGCAACGGCGCACTGTGCGATCTCGTTCTCGCACCGGCGATTTCGGCAATGTCGCCGAGTGAGTTCGAATCGGTGGTGGTGGCGACCGCCGGGCGGGCCGCCCATCTCGCGATCACCCGGCGCGGTGAACTGGTCGAGGCCTTCAATACCGAACTCGCCGAGTCGATGCCGGGGTACGACTCCGGCCACTGACCGGTTCACGATCCCGCCCCAAGGCACGGAACTTCCCATCAGCGGCAAGTTCCCGGTAATCGGCACGCACCAGGACTGGATACGTTTATCGGCGAGAATATCAATTCCCGGCCCCTAGGCGTTCAAATGACTGATCTTGTGGCGGAATCCCATGTTGTGCGTACGTTCGGCGATGCTTCGGCTGCTCTAGCAGTGGAGACAGCGGCGGCCGGAGCAGTGAACCAGGCCGCGCTCATCGCGGCCGCGATCCCGGTGTTCGGCCTGATCGGTCAGGATTTCCTGGCCGCTTTCGCCTACGCGCAAGCCAACAATCTCAGGTCGGTCAACGAGCTGGCCGGCGTCCATGCCGCGACAGCGCTGACCTCCTACGAGGGCGCTACCGCCTACGAACTGACCGAGGAGGCCTCGGCCGCCGAATTCGGCGCGATCGGCAGAACGGTATGAGCGGACCGATCGACGAGACCGTGCTCGAACTGCTGCGCCGGAGCGCGGCCGGCCCCGCGTTGGACCGCCCGGTCAATGCGGTTCTCGCCGATATGGGTCTCGGACCGCTGCCGCAGTTGCCCGCACAGATTCCGCTGCCGGAACTACCGCCGCTGCCGGCCCTGGACCTCTCGCTGATCGCGAAGCCGATCACCGATCTGGCCGACAGCTTCGGTACCGGGCAGTTCGCCGGCGCAGCGGATCGCGATCCGTCCGAGGTGTTCTCGCAGATCTCCACCGTCCTGCAGACCGTGATGCAGCTGGGCGCGTCCGCGGTGCAGACCGCGATGGCGTTGTGGCAGGGCATGGGTGCGACGTCGGCAGCGAACAAGTCCACCGCGGCACAGCGTGACGGCGTGGCGATAGCGGGTCAGAGCGCCGGCACCGCGGCCGGTACGGCTGCCGCGACAACGTCGGTCTTCACGGGCGCCACCGCGATGGCGGCGGTTGTGGCACGCTACCTGGCCTCTGTCGTCGCCGCCGGTCCGTTCCTGGCGACCGGGGCCGGACAGGTGTTCCTGCTGGCGGCGACCACCGAAACCCTCGCGGAAGCCACCCTGATCATTGCGAAGACCCGCACCGAATTGGGTGTGGAGAGCACGAAGATGATGGCGACCGGCGAGAAAGTACCGGTGACGAACGCGCCGACCGGTGTGGATCCGCTGCAGATCGTTTCGCAGCTGATCCAGATCGTGCCGTCCGTGGTGGGTGCGGTGTCCACCGGAGCGCAATCCGTCGCCAAGCTTCAGGAAACCCTGAACCCGGTGAAGCCGATCGCCGACGGAGACCGTGCGGATTCGGCTGCCCGGATCGGTGGCGCAGGCGTGCCCGCGGCCGCTCTCGCGGGTGGCGGTGGAATCGTGGGCGGCGGTGGAATCGCGGGAACGCCCGCGCAACCGTTGGCACCGTGGCCGGGAACGCGCGCCGGCGGCAATGCCGGTGCGAGCGCCGGAAGCCCCGGCAGCTCACCGGCTTCCGTGATGAGCAGCAGTGCCTCCCGCACCGTGGGCGGAGCCCTCCCGATGGGCGGGGGTCTGGGCGCTGCCGGGCTCCCCCGGGGCAGTGAGTCGTCGACGGCGGACGGCACGCGCGACCATCTCGTCAACGCAGCGCACGGCAATGAGGTCGTCGGCCCGATGGACGGGGCGTCGCTGCCGGTTGTCGGCACGGCCGAGCGGGTGTCCGTACCGCTGAGCGGCGATTCGCCGGATAAACCACTGACTCTCTGACAGGAGATCGGCATGGAATTCGATCCACCTCAGGTCCGGCAGGCCGGCACCGAACTGGACGCCCTGGCCGCACGGCTGGAAGACGCACTACGGGTGAATCTGCCGGCCCTGGCTGTCGAACCGGCCGGTATGGACGAGGTGTCGGTCCGCGCGGCGGACACCCTGCGGGCCGTGGCCACCTCCTACGACGATTCCACCACCCGCGGTGTCCACGAGATCCGGAAACTGGCCGCGGCGCTGCGTGCGCAGACCGATCAGCTGGTCCGGATGGACGAGGGCAATGCCGGCGGCTTCAGGACAGCGATCTAGCGGCGGAGCACAGCGATGATCGAACCACCGATACCCGGTTTCACCGGCGTGATCTGGGCGGCCCGGCCCGCGGAGAAACTCGCCCACGATCTGACCACCGGTCCCGGTGCGCGGCCCATGACCGATGCGGCAGCCGCATGGTCGCGGCTGGCCGCGGAATTCGGCGCGGCAGTGCTCGAATACGACCGGATCATGGCCCGGATGCGGGAGGCGTGGCGATCGACCGAGAGCGGTCCCGCGATCGACCGGTTCACGACGCTGCGGCACTGGCTGGTCGATGCCGCCGCGGCCGCCGGGCGGAACGCCGCGCTCGCCGGTGGACAGGCAGTCGCGTACGAGGTGGCCGGTCTGGCCATGCCACATACGGCCGATATCGCGGCCCTGACAGCGACGATACGGAGTCTCGAACAGGTAGGGGCCGCGCTCGGCGCGCCACTGGTCGCGACAGTCGCCGATACCGATGCCGAACAGCACCTCGCCAAGGCGAACGCGGCCCGGGTCATGCACAGTTACGAATCGGCGTCTGCGACGCTGGCCGAGCCGTGGCAGCAGGCGCAGCCACCGGAAATCGTGTCGAGTACAGCGTGGGCAGCCGAGCGTAGTAGTGCGGCGCCTCCGGTATCCGGGACGACGCTGCCGGTATCCGCTGCGCTTTCGGCCGCGACCATGGGTGCGGGTTCCGGTATGCCTCGAGCGCCGCGGGCCCTGTCTCCCTATCAGGCGAAGACACTCACGGCTGCCGCACCCGCGACGGTACCGGTGCAGTCCTCACCCGCGGCCGCGCAGCCGGCGGGGACTCCGATGCTCCCCGCCGGGATGAGCCCGTCATCCGCCCTGGCCGGCGCCGACCGCCCCGGCCGGGCCGGCGTCATCGACGAGGACACCGATGCGGCGATGGAGATCGATGCCGGGATCCAGGCGGCACCACCGGTGCTGGGCGCCGCCGAGACCTCCCGTCCGGTCCCGGCATCGGGGGCGTCGTGACGCGGCACTTACCGAGGGGGACGAGATGGCGACACTGACCAATGACGGCCTGCTGGCCGTGACGGGCCTGCTGGATGTGCAAACTCTTCCGCTGGTACTCGCGGTGGGGCCCCAGCAGGATTCGGCTGCCGCCTGGGCTGCCGCACAGAACGAGGCACTCGCCGGACTGCGCAGGTCGGGTCTGGTGGACGGCTACGGCGACGTCGACACCGAGCTGGCCGCGGCCCTGCATGTGCTGGCGCAGCCGGAGCGTGAACTGGTGGCCCGGATCCACACCGGGGTGGGAGTCCGGCGGGCGTGCCTGGCCCGCCGCGGCGATCGGCATGCGGCGGCCATTAGGGACGGTGACACCTTCGACGTGCGAACGACGTGGGCCGATGCGACGGGCGCGACGTTGGCGCGCCCACTGCTGGAAGCGCTCGGGACCTGCCCACCCGCGGCGACAACGAGTTTCAGTGCGCCGGCGGCAGCGTTGCGGGAGCGCCTCGACGGTGCCACCGACTCCAGCGGGTACACCCAGGCGCTGTACGAGCTGGGCGTCGAGGAACGGACAGCGATCGAGTTCGGTCTCGCCCTGTCCACCTGTACCGCGTACTCCGAAATCGTCGCCTACACACATGACGACGGTGTCACCCACCGATCCGCAGGAGCGGTCGTGGTGTACGACACCGAGCGCGGCCGGTTGGTTGCCGGCCCCGGCGTTTCGCCCGACCAACAGGTCTGGTCGACCTTCACACCGGGCTCCGACCACCGGATCGCCGAGGCGGTATCCGCCGTCGTCCACTCGCTACCTGTTGGGGGGTGGATGTCCTAGACCACCGACTCGGCCCGAGATCGTTGGATCTCGACGGAAATACAACCTCACGAAAGGATCCCGATAATGACAACAGTAGGTACTGATCTCGATATCCCGCTGGTCACGAAGGCCACGGGCGCGATGTACCAGGCCATCGAGAACTTGCGGCTGTCGGTGCACGCCGTGGACTCGGCCAGCGATGAAGCCCGCGCGGGCTGGAAGGGTAACGCGAGCGCGTCGTTCGTCACCTCCTCGCAGGCGTGGAGCGATGAGTCCGACAAGCTCAACCGGACGCTGGAGGAGCTGACCAGGGCCACCGAGGATGCCACCAAGTCGATCCTGAACATGGACGAGGACTCCTTCATCCCCGGCGGGGGCTACTCCAGCTCCAGCGGTGGCTACACCACCCTCTGATCCGCCCCGGCGGCTTTTCACCTATCTGCTCGACTGAGAAGGAATTTGGACAATGAGCGGCAATCCAGAAGATCGCATCCTCTACGACAAGCCCACGATGGATGCGCTGTTCGACGCGCTGAAGACCCAGGGCAGCAAGATTCAGGGTGAGATCACGGCCCTCGAAACCGCCAAGAACGACTTCCTCGCGGCCATGGCCAGCGCGGGCGCGCAGGAGGGGTTCACCGCGGCATACAGCAAGGTGAACACCGAGCTCGAGGACACCCTGCACAAGCTCGATCAGCTCGCCATCGCGGTCGAGGAGGCGCTGCAACGCGCGTTGGACAACGACAAGCAGATCTACAACGGTTTCAACGCGTTCGCCTGACGGCCGGGTTGCCATGGCCACCACCCGCACGTAGGGCAGGCGGTGGCCCGGCGATCGCTACGGGTCGATCACCCGGCGTACGCGAGCAAGGTGAAGACCGAGGCCCGTATCGGTTGAGGCGGTTTCCCATGTGGACGCCGCCTCGACCGGACGGGGCATCGAGCCGTTCCCCGCCCGCCGCTACGGCCCCTCGTGCTGCTGGTCGATGATCTTGAACAGGTCCTCCAGACTCGCGTTCTCGACCTCCTCCTGAGTAACCGCGGGTCCCGCGGCCACCCGGGCCTCGGCCAGGAGTTCGTGCAACCCCGCCGTGAGCCGCTCCCGCTCGGCGCGCGAGGGCGGCGCCGCCAGGAATGCCCGGAGAGCGGCCAGCTGCTCGTCGACCGCCGAGGTCGCGGAGGCGACGGGGATCTTCGACAGCAGGAATCCGGCCAGTGCGGCGGCGGTCGGATAGTCGAAGACCAGGGTGGCGGGCAGTCGCATACCGGTCGCGGAGGAGAGGCGGTTGCGCAGTTCGATGGCGCTGAGGGAATCGAGACCCAATTCGCTGAACGCCGTCTCGGCGTGGAGCGCACCGCCCGCGGGCAGCCCCAGCACCGCCGCGATATGTTCCCGGGTCCGGGTGAGCGCCAAGGTCTCCCGCTTGTCCTCGGGTGCGGCGGCGAGTTCGGCCAGCAGCCGGCCACCGGCCGGCCCCGCAGGCATCCGGCGGGTTCTGGCGGGCACCAGGTCGGTGAGCAGCTCGGGGAGTGCCCTGTCGGCCGCCCGCGCGAGCAGCGTCGTGGTCTCGAACTCGGCCGCGATGACCACGGGTTCGGCGGAACCGAGTGCCGCATCGAAGAGAGCCGGTCCGGAATGCTCGTCGAGCATCCGCATTCCCATCCGTTCTACCCGGCTGATCGCGGCCTGATCCAGATCACCGGTCATGCCGGTGGTCTGGTTCCAGGGCCCCCAGGCGAGGGACAGCGCCGGCAAACCTTCGGCACGCCGGGTGTGGGCGAGGGCGTCCAGGAACGCGTTGGCCGCCGAATAGTTGCCCTGTCCAGGGGAACCGATGGTCGCGGCCACCGAGGAGAACAGGATGAACGCCGCGAGATCGTGCCCCCGGGTGAGTTCGTGGAGATTCTGGGCACCGGCGACCTTGGGCGCGAGGACGCGGTCGATCTTGTCGGGGGTCAGGGCCGTGATCGTGGCGTCGTCGAGCACTCCGGCAGCGTGGATCACGGCGGTCAGGGGATGGTCGTCGCCGATCGTGGCGAGCAGCGCGGCGACGGCGGACCGGTCCGCGACATCACATGCCGCGACACTGGTGTCGGCTCCCAGCGCAGCCAATTCGGCGACCAGTTCGGTGACACCGTCCGTGGCCGCGCCACGCCGGGAAACCAGCAGCAGATGTCCGACCCCGTGCACCCGGACCAGATGCCGGGCCAGAACCGCCCCCAGACCCGCGGTGCCGCCTGTGATGAGCACGGTACCGTCGCCGAGCGCACCGACCGGCGCCGGACGTGACTTCTCGGGTGCGCCGTGGACAAGTCGCGGCACGAAGATATGGGAATCACGCACCATGACACGCGGCTGATTCGACGCGAGCAGGCCGTGCACCAGATCGGCGTGGAGTTCCCCGTCATGGTCGACTACGACGATCCGATCGGGAGATTCCGCTGCGGCACTGTGCGCCATTCCCGCGATTGCGGCGGCTGCCGGGTCCGCCGGTTCTCCGTGGCGGCCGCTCGCCCGCCGGGTCGCGATCACCAGGCGGGTATCGGCCAGGCGTTCCTCGGCCAACCATGACCTCAGCCCGTGCCATGCGGCATGAACGGCATCGCGCACCGAGGTGACATCCGCACCGGGAGACCAGACGATCACGTCGGGCGTGGTCTCGGCGGCGACGAGTTTCCCGAGATCCGCGTAGTGGTCGTCGATACCGGGCACGCGCACCGATCCCCAGGTGGCCAGAGTGGCGGCCGAGACGGCGGAGTGGGCGGGGACACCGGGTATCCAGCGCATGACCAGGGGGGTGTGCGGGGACACCGGGCCGGACACGGGTAGCGCCGCGGGATCTATGCCGCGCAGGGCGATCGTCTCGATGGTCAGCACGGGCGCGCCCGCGGTGTCGACGAGTTCGACACTCGCTCGGCCGCCCTCGTATCGGCGCACGCGTGCACGAACGGCCACGGCGCCGCGTTGCCGCAGACGCACCCCGGCGAACGAGAACGGCAGGGGCACCTGTCCGGCGGGCAGCCCCTCGGAGAGCAGGTCGACACCGGCGTGCAGGCAGGCATCCAGGAGTGCCGGGTGCACCCCGAATCCCCCTGCGCCACCAGCTGTTTCGTCCAGTGAAACCTCGGCGAACACTTCTTGACCGCGGGTCCAGCACGCGGTCACTCCTTGGAACGCCGGGCCGTACCCGAAGCCGTGCACCGCCAGCCGGTCGTACAGCACCTCGGTGTCGGACGCCTCGGCGCCGATCGGCGGCCACTCCGGTTCGAGCGGGCCGGTCACGTTTTCGGCGGCCTCGGTGAGAGTTCCGGTGGCATGGGTCGTCCACTCGGACGGCGCGCCGGGATCGCCGCCGGTCACCGAACGAGAATAGATCACCACACCGATCCGCCCCGATTCGTCCGGGCGGGCGGCGATCTGCAGATTCACCGCGGCGGTCGCCGAGAGCAGCAACGGAGCCTCGATGAGCAATTCCTCGACGAACTCGGCCCCCAGCTCGCGGCCGACCGCCAGGGCCAGGTCGGTGAACCCGGTGCCCGGAAAGAGCACCGCTCCCGACACCACATGATCTGCCAGCCAGGGCTGTTCGCGTAGCGAGAGACGACCGGTGAACAGCCATTCGTCCGTGCCCGCGAGCGCCACCGCGGTGGTCAGCAGTGGGTGCCCGAGGGCATTGTCCGTGGTGGGCGCGACCGGCCGCGGCCAGTACCGCTTGCGCTGGAAAACGTAAGTGGGCAACGAGACCCGCTCCGCGTGATGACCGGTGAACACCACATCCCAGCGGACCGGCATCCCGGTGACGTGTGCCTGCCCCAGAGTGCGGACGAAGTGGGCCGTTTCATCCGCCGCGCGCCGGGTGGCGGAGGCGGCCACCAGCACACTCTGCTCGATCTCGGGGCGCTCGGCCAGACAACCCCGGGTCATCGCCGACAGGACGGCATCCGGACCCACCTCGAGGAAACGTCGTACGCCGGAATCGATCAGGGTCGTGATCCCGGGCGCGAACAGCACCGCCGACCGGACCTGACGGACCCAGTACGCGGGTTCGGTCAGTTCGATCGTGGCGAATTCTCCGGTCACGTTCGACACCAGCGGAATCGCCGGCTCGTGGTAGGTCACTCGCTGTGCCACCGATTGGAACTCGTCGAGCATCGGGTCCATGAGCGCCGAGTGGAAGGCGTGGCTGACCCGGAGGCGGTCGGTCTCGACCCCGGCGGCGACGAGCTGCCGCTCGATCGCGGCGATACTCTCGGTGTCGCCGGACAGAACAGTTGACGCGGGATCGTTCACCGCCGCGAGGGAGAGCCTGCCCTCGAAGCCGGCGATCAACTCCGCTGCCTTCACGGCCGGCACCGCGGCCGCCAGCATGGCCCCGCCCTCGGGCAACGCCCCCATCAGCCGGCTTCGGGCCGACACCACAGCGCATGCGTCGGTCAGCGACCACACCCCGGCCACATGGGCGGCGGCCAGTTCCCCGATCGAATGCCCGATCACCACATCCGCGGTGACGCCCACGGACTCCCACAGCCGGAACAGCGCCACCTCGAAGGTGAACAGAGCCGGTTGCGTCCATTCGGTGTGGTTCAGCACCGCTGCCGAATCCGCAGCGAACATGACCTCTTTCAGCGTCGAGCCGGTGCCCGATTCACCGTCCACCGATCCCGCCAACGCGGCGAATTCGGCGCTGATCCTGTCCACTTCGGCCGCGAAGACGGGGAAGGACGCATAGAGTTCACGACCCATGCCCGGACGTTGCGCGCCCTGTCCGGTGAAGAGAAAGGCGGTCTTCCCGGACACCAGGGCACCGCCGGCAAGGTTCGGACTCGACGACCCCGAAACCAGGGCGGTCAAACCGGCAATCACTTCATCGCGGTCACGTCCGGCCACCACTGCCGACCGATCCAGGCGCGCCCGGGATTCCAGCAGCGTCCGGGCCACCGACCGCAGATCCGCGTCCGGATGCTCGAGCAGCCAGTTCCGGAGCCGGTCGGCCTGACCGCGCAATGCCTCCGGCGATTTGGCGGAAACCACCACGGGCACGGCATCGACACGGCCCGCGTCCGGCGTCGCGGTGACACCCTCGGAAACCGGCCGCGCGGCTCGGTCGGGAGCCGGCGATTCTTCGATGATCACATGGGCGTTGGTGCCGCTGACCCCGAAGGACGATACCCCGGCGCGGCGGATTCGCCCGCCGGCCGGCCAAGGAGTGTTCTCGGTCAGCACCCGCACAGACCCCGCCGACCAATCCACGTGCGGGCTCGGTTCCGCGGCGTGCAAGGTCTTGGGCAGGGTTCGATGGCGCAGCGCCTGAACCATTTTGATCACCCCGCCGACGCCGGCGGCAGCGATCGTATGTCCGATATTGGATTTGACCGACCCGATGCGCAGCGGATCGCCGTCCCGGTCACGACCATAGGCGGCGATCAAGGCGTTCGCCTCGATGGGGTCGCCGAGCACCGTGCCGGTGCCGTGGGCCTCCACCGCGTCCACCTCGGCCGCCGTCATCCCGGCGTTGGCCAGGGCCGCGGCGATGACCCGCTCCTGTGCGCGGCCGTTGGGGGCGGTCAGTCCGTTGCTCGCACCGTCCTGGTTGACCGCGCTGCCCCGGACCACCGCCAAGACCTCGTGGCCGAGCCGGTGCGCATCGGACAGCCGCTCCAGGACCAGCACGCCGACACCCTCCGAGAATCCGACCCCGTCGGCCCCTGCGGAGAAGGCTTTACAGCGCCCGTCGGGCGCGAGACCACGTTGCCGGGCGAAGTCCATGTGCACATGCAGACTCGCGGAAACGGTCACACCGCCGGTGAGGGCGAGCGAGGTCTCCCCGCTGCGCAACGCCTGGCACGCCTGATGCAGGGCAACCAGCGACGACGAGCAGGCCGTATCCACGGTCACCGCAGGCCCCTCCAGGCCGAGGGTATAGGCGACCCGGCCCGAGACCACGCTGGACGAGGTGCCGGTCAACCGGAATCCTTCCAGCTCGTCGCTGGTGACCTGATCGAAATAGCCCGAGTAGCAGGCGCCGGCGAAAACACCCGTGTCACTACCCCGCAATATCTGCGGATCGATCCCGGCGTGTTCCAGCGCCTCCCACGAGGCTTCCAGGAACAACCGCTGTTGCGGGTCCATCGCGGTGGCTTCGGCGGGCCCGATACCGAAGAAGGAGGCGTCGAAATCACCGGCGGAGGCCAGGAATCCACCACGCCTGCTGTATATCGTGCCCGGGACGTCCGGGTCCGGGTCGAAGATCCGCTCCAGGTCCCAGCCTCGGTCCGTCGGGAAATCGCCGGTGACGTCGGCACCTTCGGTCAGGATTCGCCACAGATCACCGGGAGATTCGATCCCTCCGGGGTATCGGCAGCTCATCCCGACGATGGCAATGGGGTCGTCGGCCACCGAACGGGCCGGGCCGGGCAGCGCACGCACTTGCCGAGCCGCCGCGGCCGCCTCCTCGGGTACGACCAGCGAAAGGATCCGGGCCGCCAGGGCGGTCACAGTCGGATAGTCGAAAACCAGTGTGGTGGGTAAGGACAGACCGGTGGCAGTGGCCAGGCGGTTGCGGAACTCCATCACGCCCAGGGAGTCGAACCCGATTTCCTTGAAGGGTTTGTCCACGGCGATCGATTCGGCGTCGTCATGTCCCAAGACCGCCGCCGCCTGATCGCGGACAACGGAATACACGATCTCCTCACGCTCCGCCGGTGAACAGCCCGCCAGGCGAGCGGCCAACCCCGAAGCCTCCCGGACGCCGGCACCGGCCCGACGCCGGGCGGGACGAGTGAGTCCCCGCATGACCACCGGCAGGCCCGCGGGATCTGCCCCGGCGAGCGCGGACCGGTCGACCCGGACGGTGACCTGACCGGGCGCACCCGACGCCAGCGCCGCGTCGAAGAGCTCCATACCGTCGGCTTCCGCCACGGGCAGGAAACCCATACGCCGTAGCCGCGCCAGGTCGGCCGCACCCACACCACCGGTCATCTCGGTACCTTGCTGCCAGAGACCCCACGCCATGGCGGTGGCGGGTAGTCCCTCCCGGTGGCGCTGGTGCGCCAGGGCATCCAGGAAGGTGTTCGCTGCCGCGTAGTTGGCTTGACCGGGGCTGCCGATGACGCCGGCGAGTGAGGAGTAGAGAACGAAGAAGGACAGGTCGAGATGCCGGGTGGCCTCGTGGAGATTCCACGCGGCGTCCACCTTGGGGCGCAGCACCGCGTGGATCTGCTCGTCGGTCATATCGGCGAACAGCGCGTCGGACAATACGCCTGCAGCATGGACGACACCGGTCAGCGGGTGCTCCGGTGCGATCGTCGACAGCACCCGGTCCACCGCGGCCCGGTCGGCCGTGTCACAGGCGACCACCTCGACATGTGCTCCCAGGCCGGTGAGCTCCGCCCGGAGTTCGGCCGCGCCCGGCGCGTCCATACCCCGGCGGCCCGCCAGGATCAGCTCGCGCACACCGTATTCGCTGATGAGATGCCGGGCCAGCACAGCTGCCAGCCCACCGGTTCCGCCGGTGATCAATACCGTTCCGCCCGGAATCGGCGGGGCCGGGACGGTGAGCACGTTCTTGCCGATATGACGAGCCTGGCCGAAGTACCGGAACACCTCCGGAGCCCGGCGTACGTCCCATTGCGTGGTGGGAATCGAGGTGAGATGTCCGTCCTCGAAAAGCCCGGCGAGGGTGGTCAGGATCTCACCGAGGCGGTCGGCGGACTCGTTCAACAGGGTGAACGTGCGATAGTCCACGCCCGGGTAGCGGGCGGCGACTTCGCCGGGGTCGCGTTCGTCGGTATGACCCAATTCGATGAAGCGACCACCGCGCGGCAGGAGCCGGAGCGAGGCGTCGATGAAATCACCGGTCAGCGAGTTCAGGACGATATCCGCGCCGCGCCCCTGAGTCGCCGCCGAGAATCGGCTCTCGAAATCCAGGGTCCGCGAATCGCCGATCGCGTCGTCGTCGATCTCCAGGGCACGCAGTACATCCCATTTGCCCCGGCCGGCGGTGACCAGGAGCCGCAGCCCGAGATGGCGGGCCAATTGGATAGCCGCCATACCGACACCACCGGTTGCGGCGTGGAGCAGCAGCGTCTCCCCCGCCTTCGCCGAAGCCAGGTCCACGAGACCGTAATATGCCGTGCCGAATACCACAGGCACGGCGGCCGCTCGCCCGAAGGACCAGCCGGTCGGCATATGAGCGAGCAACCGCCGGTCCGTCACAGATGTGGAGCCGATTCCCGAGGTGAAACCGAAAACCCGGTCCCCCGGCGCGAATTCGGTCACATCGTCGGCGACCTCGAGGACGACACCGGCACCTTCGGAACCGATACCGGCCGCCCCGGCCTGCCCCTCGGCGAACTGATTCAGGGTGATCAGGACATCGCGGAAATTCAGGCCCACCGCGCGAACAGCCACGCGGACCTGCCCCGGCCCGAGCGGCTCCGCGGCAGCCGAACTCTGGGTGAGGGCGAAATTCTCATCGGCCAGCGTGCCGGCCGATCCGGTCGTCAACTCCCAGGGTTCGCCGAGGAGAACGTTCACGCTGCCCGGAACCGGCGCATCGTGACGCTGCAATCGCGGCGTGTACGCCACCCCGTTCCGAATGGCGAGCTCCGGCTCCTCCGCTGTCGCCAGAGCCAGTTCGACATCGTGCCGGTACCCCTCGAGATCCGCGATATCGACGGCGAGGACCCGGCCGGGATACTCGGTCCGCGCGACACGCAGCAGGCCCCACGCCGCGGCGACGGCGGGGTCCACCCGCTCGCCGGACCGTGTGGCGACAGCGTGGCGGGCGATGACGACCACGGACTCGGCACGGTCGAGCAACTGCCGTACCCGGGACATGAGTGTGGTGACGAGTTCCCTTGTCGCGGTGGGAACATCGTGCTTCTCCGGCCGTTCGGGGAGAGCTAGGACGACCACCGTCCGATTGCCGAGGGTGACGGTTTCCGTGCCGTCGACCGACTCCCAGCGGCCGGCATCGGTATGTGATCGAGGGGGTAGTTCGACCCAATTCACCACATAAGCCTCACCGCCCGTTCGCCGGGTCGGCACGGCGAGCGCGGCCGGCGACAGCGGCCGCACTACCAGGGCACCCACCCGAGCCACCGGCAATCCCGCCGCATCCGCCAGGTCGACCGTGATCACGCCGTCCGGCGAACGGGTCGCATGCACCCGTGCCGTGGTCGCGCCGGTCGCGAAAAGTGCGACATCCGCCCAGGAGTAGGGCACCTCGATCGCGCCCTCGCCCGCCGGGCGCGCCGAACCATCGAGCAGGACGGTGTGCAGTGCGGCATCCAGCAGCGCCGGATGTATCCCGAACTCACCCACTCGGGCACGCGCGGAGTCCGGCAGGGCGACCTCGCCGAAAATATCCGCGCCACGGCGCCACAGGGCGGTCAATCCCTGAAAAGCCGGTCCGTACCGATAGCCGGACTCCGCCAAACCGGTGTAGGCGTTCTCCAGGTCGATACGCTGGGCACCGGCGGGCGGCCAGACTGCCACCTCGGGGTCCGCCGCGGCCGGTGCCGAGTCCGCTGTCACGGTCGCGACGCAATGGCGCGTCCACGATCGATCATTCTCGGCGGTCCGACCATCCTCGGCCACACGGGAATACACCGCCACCTCGCGGGCGCCGTCCGCAGCCGGCTCCGCGACCACCACACGCAACTCCACCGCCCCCGCCCGAGGCAGCGTGCACGGCGTCTCGATCACCAATTCCGCCACTCGCGGGCAGTCCGCCACCGCTCCCGCGTGCAGAGCCAGTTCGACCATGGCCGCACCGGGCAGGAGCACCGTTGCGGCCACCGCATGATCCGCCAGCCACGGCTGGTCGGCCGCGGACAACCGTCCGGTGAACACCAGGTTCGCCGAGTCCGGCAGGCGAACCAGGGCGCGGAGCAGGGGATGCCCGGTCTCGTCCAGACCGGACCGGCGCATATCGACGGCCACGGCCGGTTCCAGCCAGTAATGCTTGTGCTCGAAGGCGTAGGTCGGCAAGGGCACCCGCGTGCCGATCGGGGTCAGCGCCCGATCGTCTACTCCGACACCGGCACATCGCGCCGCCGCCAACGCCGCGGTGATCCGCCGGATATCCCCCTGATGGCGACGTAGCGTTCCCAGCACGGTCACCTGATCGGTCGAACCGACGGTCAACTCCACGCCCATGGTCAGAACCGGATGCGGGCTCACCTCGATGAAGGTGTTGATGCCCGAGTCTCGGGCCGCCGCTATCCCCTCGGCGAACCGCACCCGGTCCCGGAGACCCCGATACCAGTAGCCGGCGGTCAGCGCATCCGTCTCGAGATGGTCCGCGGTGACCGTCGACAGGAACGGGATCGAACCCACCACCGGGCGCACCGGCTCCAGCTGGGCCAGGACCTGCTCCCGGACCGATTCCACCGCCCGGGAATGCGACGCGTAATCGACCGGTATCCGCCGCACCCAGATGTCCTCGGCCGCACAAGCGGTCACGAATTCGCCGACAGCCGCCGCTTCCCCCGACACCACGACCTGACCCGGGCCGTTGACCGCCGCGATCGACAACCGATCCCCGAAATCGGCCAGCCGCCGCGCCACCGCGTCCGCATCGAGATTCACCGAGGCCATCCCACCGCGGCCGGCGAGTTCGGCGGCAACGATCCGCGACCGAAGCGCCACCACCCGCGCCCCGTCCGACAGGGACAGTCCACCGGCCACCACGGCCGCCGCGATCTCCCCCTGCGAATGGCCGATCACCACCTCCGGTTCGACCCCGGCAGCCTGCCATACCCGGGCCAACGCCACCATCATGGCGAAGAGCGCCGGTTGCACCACGTCGACCCGTTCCAGTGACGCCGCCCCCGGCTCACCGCGCAGCACCGCCGTCAACGACCAGTCCACGAACGGCGCCAGCGCCGTCTCACACTCGGCGATCGCTTCCGCGAAGATACCGCCGGTAGAGAGCAGCTCGGCTCCCATACCCGCCCACTGGCTGCCCTGGCCGGGAAAGACGAAGGCCACCCGCCGGACGGCGGACCGGGCGGACACCACGTCCGCACTCTCGGTTTCCCGCCGAGCGGACGGATCCACCAGCGCCGCCAGACCGGTGAGCAGATCCGTTCGGTCCCGCCCGACGATCGCGCCGCGCCACTCCAAATCAGCACGATGCCGTAGCAGGCTGTGCGCGATATCCCGCGGATCGGCCGCCGGATGGGCACGGACCCATTCCGTGAGCCGGCCGGCCTGTCGCCGCAACGACTCCTCCGTGGCCCCGGACAGGTGCCACGACAGCACATCGGTCTCGGCAGCAATCGGATTGCCACCACCCTCGCCCGTGGTGGCCGGTCGCGCACCGGGTGCCTCTTCGAGTATGAGATGGGCATTGGTGCCGCTGAGCCCGAAGGAGGAAACCCCGGCCCGGCGAATCCGGTCACCGCGCTGCCAGGGGCCGGCCTCGGTGAGCAGCCGCACATCCCCTGCCGACCAGTCGATATGCGGACTCGGTTCCTCCGCGTGCAGGGTTTTCGGCAACATCTCGTGGCGCAGCGCCTGCACCATCTTGATCACACCGGCCACGCCGGCCGCCGCCCCGGTATGGCCGATATTCGATTTGATCGAGCCGAGCAACAACGCCCGCTCGGCACGATCCCGACCGTAGGTGGCGATCAGAGCGCGAGCCTCGATGGGATCGCCCAGCGTGGTACCGGTGCCGTGCGCCTCCACCGCATCGATATCGGTAGCGACCAGGCCGGCGCCGGCCAGCGCCGCCGAGATCACCCGTTCCTGTGCGAGACCGTTGGGCGCGGTCAGGCCATTGCTGGCACCGTCCTGGTTCACCGCCGAGCCCCGCACGACGGCGAGAATGTCGTGCCCGCGCCGGCGCGCGTCGGACAGCCGCTCGAGCACCAGCATGCCCGCGCCTTCGGCGAAGGCGACACCGTCGGCGGCCGCGGAGAACGATTTGCACCGGCCATCCGGCGACAGCCCGCGTTGGCGAGCGAAATCGATATTGATATAAGGGCTGCCGAAGATACTCACACCACCGGCGAGCACCAGGGACGACTCGCCCTGACGCAGCGCCTGGCACGCCAGATGCAGGGACACCAGCGAAGAGGAACAGGCCGTATCGACCGTCAGCGTGGGCCCTTCCAGGCCCAGGGTGTAGGCGACTCGACCGGCGATCACGCTCGTGGTGTTGCCGGTGAGCCGATACCCCTCCAGCTCACCGGTGACCTGATCGACATACCCCGAAGCGATGGCACCGGCGAACACACCGGCATCGCTGCCGCGCAGCGAGAGCGGGTCGATTCCCGCGTCCTCCAGGGCCTCCCAGCACACCTCGAGCATGATCCGCTGCTGCGGGTCCATGGCGGATGCCTCGCGCGGTCCGATGCCGAAGAAATCGGCATCGAAATCAGCTGCACCGGTCAGGAACCCGGCCCGCCGGGCATAGACGGTTCCGGCGTTGTCGGGATCCGGATCGAAGATACGTTCCAGATCCCAGCCCCGGTCGGTGGGGTAATCACCGGTCGCGTCCGTCCCGGCGGCCAGCAGATCCCAGAGTTCTTCGGGCGAATCGGCCCCGCCGGGGAAACGACAGGCCATACCTACAATGGCGATCGGTTCGTCCGTCCGCACCACTCGCGCTGTCCGCGCGGGGGCGCGCCGGGTCCCGGGCTCGATCCGTTCGAGCACCATTGTCGCCACAGCGGCCGGAGTGGGGTAATCGAAAACGAGGCTCGAGGGCAATCGCAGCCCGGTCACCCGGCTCAATCTGTTCCGGAAATCCACCGCTCCCAGCGAATCGAAGCCGATATCACCGAAGCGCTGATCCGGCCGGATATCTCCGGCCGAATCGAATCCGAGGGTGCGGGCGGCCTGTTCCAGAACCATGTCCAGGGCGATGCCGGCGTGCCGGGCCGGTGGCGCCCCGGCCAATCGCGCGGCGAACGCCCCGGCGGCCGGGCCCCCTTCCGCACCGGTGGCGGGCAGCTGCCGGGCACGGCGGGCGAATCCACGCAGAACCACCGGCACCGCGGCGATATCCCGCTCCCGCAGCAACACGGTCGGGTCCAGCCGCAAGGCGACCGGGACCGCGGCCCCCTGGGCGATCGCCGCGTCGAAAAGCCGCATCCCCTCGGCCTCGGACAATTGCCCCACACCCAGGCGTTCCATTCGGGCGAGCGCGGCCCGATCCAGGGCGCCGGCCATACCGATGTCCTGGTGCCACAATCCCCACACCAGCGAGGTTCCCGCCGACCCCGCCGAACGCCGCTGAACCATGAGCGCGTCGAGGGCGGCGTTCGCCGCCGCGTAATTGCCCTGCCCCGCCGCTCCCACCATGCCGGCGACGGAGGAAAAGGCCACGAAGGCCAGAACGTCACGGTCGCGGGTCGCCCGATCCAGGTGCCGGGCTCCGCGGACCTTCGGCGCGAAGACCCGGTCCACCTGTCCGGCGCGAAGAGTCTCGATGGTCGCGTCGTCCACGATCCCGGCCGCGTGCACCACGATCAGTTTCGCGGCCGGGTCGATGGTGTCCACCAGATCACGCACCGTCTCCCATTCGGCCACGTCACCGGCGACGATCCGGACATCGGCACCGGATTCGGCCAGTTCGGTGCGTAATTCCGCGCTACCGGGCGCCGCCGGACCGCGCCGCGAGACCAGCACCACGCGCCGCACCCCGTGCTCGACCACGAGATGACGCGCGCACAGCGCTCCCACACCGCTGGTGCCACCGGTGATGATCGCGGTGGCCGCGCCGAGCATCGGGAACTCCGCGGTGTCGTCCGGGGCCATCGGGGTCAGTCGCGGGACCAACGTTCGCTCACCACGCAGTGCCAGCTGTGGTTCGCCGCCTCCCGAAAGGGCCGCGATCCGAGCCACCTCCAGCGGCTCCACGGGATCCACGTCGACGAGTACGAACCGGCCGGGATTCTCGGCTTGGGCGCTACGCGTAATACCCCAGATCGCGGCGGCCGCCGGGGTCGGCGACTCCTCGGGCAGAGTCACCCCGCCGGCGGTCAGAACCACTAATTTGGTTTGCGCCAACCGGGTTTCGGCCAGCCAGCTGCGCAATACCGCGGCGGTCGCCCGTGCGGCGGCGCCCTCGTCATCGGCCACAGCCGGGTCGGTGGCCCGCCACAGCACCACATCCGGCACCCGATCGGCGGCGGCGAGCGCCGCGATCGCTTCCGGATATCCCTCGGCGGAACGCGCCGGGAGGGTTGCCGTTTCCAGGTCGGACCGGGGTTCGGAAGCCGCCGGCAGTGACTCCCAGCGCAGCTCGTACAGCCCCGCTTCCGCCGGGGTCGCGCCGGCGCCGAGCTCGTGCGGGTCATAGGACCGCATGGTTACGGAATCCACCGAGATGATGGGGTTTCCGTCCTGGTCCATCGCCGCGACCGAGATGCTGCCGGGACCGCTCGGCACGGCCACGGTGCGCAGGACGGTTGTCCCCTTGGGCCACTGCTCCCCGAACGCCTCCCGATGGAAACGTGCTCGCTCGCATCGGAACAGCACCCACCCGGCGTCGTCGTCGGGATCCTTGTCCCGCAGCACCGACGAGAAGCCGGCGTGCAGGGTCATATCCAACAGGGCCGGATGCAGGTCGTAACGTTGCGCCCCCACGGCCGCGTCGGTGTCCAGAACGATCTCCGAGAAGACCTCGTCACCACGGCGCCATACGGATCGGACACCGGTGAACGCCGGACCGAAGGTCAGTCTTATCTCACCGGCCAGGCGGGCGACGAATTCGGCGCCGTCCAGGGGTTCGGCGCCCGATGGTGGCCACTCCTCTGCCCGGAGCCGCGCGACCGATTCCGTATCCCCTCCCGCGTCCGCCGCGAGGGAACCTGTCGCATTCTCCACCCATTCCGCATCGACCGCGGCGCGGGAATACACCTCGAACCGGCGCTGATCGTGATCATCGGACGGCCGCACCAGAATCTGTATCTCGACGTCGTCGTCGCCGTGCGGAACCATCGGTGCGAGAAAAGAGACTTCGTCGACCGTGTCGTAGCCGATCCGCGCGGCCGCGGCGAGGAGTAACTCGACCAGCGCGGTCCCCGGCAGCAATACCGACCCGTAGGACATATGGTCGGCGACCCATGGGTGGGTCCGCAGGGAGAAGCGACCGGTGAACAACCACTCGTCGGTGCCGGCCAACCCCACCGCACCGGTGAGAATGGGATGGTCCATGGAATGGACCGACGGCCCGCCCGCATCCGCATCGGCCCAATACCGGCGACGCTGAAATGCGTAGAGGGGCAGCTTGATTCGACGCGAACCACGCTCGCGGAAAAACGGCGCCCAGTCCGGCCGGCCACCGGCCGTCTGGATGCGCACCAGCGCCTCGACGAATCGATCTCCCTCGCCCGGATCGCGCGCGCGGTCCCCGCCGGGCCCGGACCTCGGCCGGTGAGCGGTCGCGATCATCGCTACACCGGACTCGTCGACCGCGGAGTTCTCGTCGACACAGCGACCGGCCGCGGCGGTCAGCACCGCGTCCGGGCCCACCTCGAGGAAGGTTCGCGCGCCCAGTTTCACCAAGGTCGCCGTTCCGGTGGCGAAACGGACGCATTCCCGAATCTGCCGGGTCCAGTACTCCGGGTTCTTCGCCTCGTCACCCAGGAGGTCACCCGTCACGGTGGACACTATGGGCAATTGCGGGGTCTCATACCGGACACTTTGTGCCACGGAACGGAATTCGTCCAGCATGGGCTCCATGAGTGCCGAGTGGAAGGCATGCGACACCCGGAGCCGGTTCACCCTGATGCCCGCGCCGGACAGTTGCCGCTCGATTTCGTCGATCGCCGGGGCGACGCCGGACAACACCAGGGAATCCGGATCGTTGACCGCCGCCAGGGAAACCCGGCCCCGATGCTCGGCGATCAGATCCAGCCCGCGCTCCTCACCGATCGCGGCCGCCAGCATGGCGCCGCCCGCCGGTAACGCGTCCATGAGCCGGCCCCGCGCCGCCACCAGAGCGCACGCGTCCGGCAGGGACCACACCCCCGCCACGTACGCGGCAGCCAACTCACCGATCGAATGCCCCGCCAGCAAATCCGGGGTCACCCCGAACGATTCCAACAGCCGATACATGGCCACTTCGAAAGCGAACAGCGCGGGCTGGGTGATCGCCGTGCGATCCAGCAGCCCCGCGGTGTCGTCGGCGAACATCACCTGTTTCAAGGAGAAGGTCCCCTGATACGAGAAACCCGCCGCCGCGAGCAAGGGATCGAACCGCGCGCACACCTCGTCCAACGCCGCCGCGAACGCCGGGAACGCCGCGTAGAGCTCCCGCCCCATCCCGGCCCGTTGCGCACCCTGCCCGGTGAAGAGCACAGCGGTCTTCCCGAGCTCCACCTTCGCTCGGAGGGCATCCGGGGAATCGGCGGCCAGTTCGGCCAGACCGGCCAGCAGTTCCGCACGATCTCGGCCCACCACCGCGCCGCGCCACTCCAGGGACGCTCGCGAGGTCACCAGTGAGTACGCCGTATCCCACAGATCAGGTCCGGGGTCGCCGGCCAGGAATTCGTGTAAGCGACTCGCCTGTGCTCGCAACGCCGCGGCCGATTTGGCCGAGAGGATCAGCGGAACGAGATCGGTCCGGGTACGGGGGTTCTCCACCGGCGTGGCAGCCGTGGCCGGCGCGTCCTCGAGAATGAGGTGGGCGTTGGTGCCACTGGCGCCGAACGAGGAGATACCGGCCCTGCTCGCCCGATCGCCCGCCGGCCAAACCCGTGATTCCTCCAGCAATCGCACCGCGCCGGCCGACCAATCCACATACGGCGTCGGCTCGTCCACATGCAGCGTTCGGGGCAGGGTGTCGTGCCGCATCGCCTGCACCATCTTGATCACGGCGCCGACACCGGCCGCCGCGGAAGTATGACCGATATTCGACTTCAACGACCCCAACCACAACGGCTGGTCCCGCTCGGTCCCGTAGGTGGCGATCAGCGCCTGCGCCTCGATGGGGTCACCGAGTCGTGTTCCGGTGCCGTGCGCTTCCACCGCGTCCACATCGCCGGGCCGCAGACCGGCGGCCGCCAGGGCCGCCGTGATGACCCGCTCCTGGGCGCGACCGTTGGGCGCCGTCAATCCGTTCGACGCCCCATCCTGATTCACCGCGCTCCCCCGGACGACCGCGAGCACGGTGTGCCCCGCGCGCTGGGCATCCGACAGACGTTCCAGCACCAGCATGCCCACGCCCTCGGAGAACCCGGTCCCGTCGGCCGCGGCCGCGAACGATTTACACCGCCCGTCCACGCACATGGCCCGCTGCCGCGAAAAGGCGATGGGCAGCGACGGATCCGACATGATGGTGACCCCGCCGGCCAGCGCGAGATCCGTATCCCCCTGTCGCAATGCCTGGCAAGCCAGATGAATGGCCACCAGGGACGACGAACACGCCGTGTCGACCGATATGGCCGGCCCCTGGAACCCGAACAGGTGCGCGATCCGGCCGGACAACACGCTGGCTGCACCGCCGAGATAGTGATGCCCCTCCGCTTCGGCGGTCAGGGCCGGTGAACCGATCCGCGGCCCGTAGTACTGGTGGATCACCCCGGCGAAAACCCCGGTCCGGCTCCCGCGCAGGCCCGTCGGATCGATTCCGGCGTCTTCCAGCGCCTCCCAGGATGTCTCCAGCATGAACCGCTGTTGCGGGTCCATCGCGGTGGCTTCCCGCGGCCCGATACCGAAGAACGCCGCATCGAAATCACCGATGGACTCCAGGAACCCGCCGTGGCGGGTGTATACCGTGCCCGCGACATTCGGGTCCGGATCGTGGAGCCGATCCAGATCCCACCCTCGGTCGGTGGGATAGTCACCGATCGCGTCGGTTTCGGCGGCCACCAGACGCCACAGGTCGTCCGGGGTCCGGGCACCACCGGGGTAGCGGCACGCCATTCCCACGATGGCGATGGGTTCGGTCTGTTTATCGGTGAGCGCACGTAGCCGCTGTTTGGTCTCGTGCAGCTCCTTGGCTGTCTTCTTCAGGTATCGACGGAGTTCGTCGTTATCAGCCACGGGTGCACCTCTGGTTTCGTAATCTATTGCTCATCCACGTCATTCGATCTCGCTAGGCGGTGTCGAAGCCGAGGGAACGCAGCCATCGACGGATTGCGGCCGCAACCTGGGGAGCGGCGTCGCCGATGAGGGAAGAGTGATCGGCGTCGACCTCGACGAACCCGCCGCTGTGCTGCCAGGCCGGCATCGGGTCGACCGTTTCGAGCCCCGGAATCCGCTCGGTGGCCCGCAGGTCCAAGGTCGGTGCGGCGATGGCGCGCGCGGGACGCTCGTGGTTGATCAGCGCGTACCTGCCCATGACGACGAGCGAGCGATCGTCGATGGGCAACAGGGCACCGGCACGGCCGAGAAGCATGCTCAGCGCCTGGTTGAGGACCGCGGGGGCGAGATCCGGCGCATCGGGGGAATAGGTATCCATCATCACGACACCGGCGGGTTCGTGTCCCCGCTCCGCCAACCGCCCGGCCAGCGCATGGGCGATCGCTCCGCCACCGGAATACCCGATCAGCGCGAACGGCTCGGAGCCGACGGTCGCTGCGGTCACGTCGGCCAGATCGTCCAGCAATTCGTTCCAGCTCCCCGGCACGGTCTCGCCCGCCCGGGTCCCCGGTAGCCAGAGCGCGGATACGGCCGGGCCGTCCCCGAGTTCGCGGGCCAGCCGAGCGAATTGCACGGGCCCGTTACCCACCAGATACGAGGGCACACAGATTATCCGGGGGCCTTCATCGGTCCGGGTGAGCGACAACGCGGCGGACGGTACCCGCCGCTCGCCCTCGGTATCGTCCAGGTCTCTGCTCACCGAGGCGCTCTCCAGGAGCAATCGCATCGCGGCGGATATGTCACCGCGCCGGTGCGCCTCGAGGAGCAGGTCGGTGAGCCAGCCCCCCTCGGCGGGCGCGGCGGGCGCGACCAGCTCCCGCGCCGGCCCGATATCCGCCAGACGCGTCAGGACGAACTCGGCCAACGCGGCAGCGGTGGGATATTCGAAGACCAGGGTCGAGGGCAGCGAGGTACCGGTTCGGTTGGCCAGCTGGTTCCGGAACTCCACCCCGGCCAGGGAATCGAATCCGATATCGGCGAACGACGCATCCGGCGCCACCGCCTCCGGCGAGCTGTGCCCGAGCACCGCGGCGGCCAGCGCACGAACCTCCGCCACGACCACCGCGTGCCGCTCGGACTCCGGAATCGTGGCCAGCCGCTCGGCGAGCGCACCGGACGAAGGCTTCGCCTGCTCACTACGTGCCGCCGGAACGAGGTCACGCAGGATCGCCGGAGCCTCGAACCGCAGGGCCGCGAGGTCGAATGCCGCCGGCAGCAGCAACTCGCGATCGGTCGTCAACGCCTTGTCGAACAGCTCCAGCCCCAGCTCCGGGGGGATCTGCTCGAGCCCGAACCGGGCTCGGCGCGCGGCATCCACGGCATTGTCCGTATCGGCCATCCCGAGCGCCCAGAGCCCCCACGCGAGCGACTGAGCCGGCAGGCCCGCCGCGCGCCGGGCATGGGCGAGTGCGTCGAGGAAGGCGTTGGCGGCGAGGTAGTTACCCTGTCCCGGGCTGCCCAGGGCGTACGCGGCCGAGGAGAAAAGGACGAACGCCGACAGGTCACGATCCCGGGTGAGTTCATGAAGATGCCAGGCCGCATCCACCTTCGGCCGCAGCACCCGGTCCACCTGGTCGGCCGTAAGGGTTGCCACGGTGCCGTCGTCGAGAACCCCCGCGCTGTGGATCACGGCGGTCAGCGGGAAGTCCGCCGGGATGGTCCGCAACAGTTCGGATACCGCTGCCCGGTCGGCGAGGTCACAGGAGACCACCCGGACCTCCGCGCCCGCGGCCGACAACTCACCGGCGAGTTCCGCCGCCCCCGGGGCGTCCGGCCCGCGCCGCGACACCAGGAGAAGCCGCCGGACACCGTGCTCGGCGACCACGTGCCGGGCGATCAACGCCCCTATTCCACCGGTGCCACCGGTGATCAGCACTGTTCCGGTGCCGAAGGACACCGGGCTCGGGTCCGATACCCGCACCCGTTCCAGCCGGGGGACGGACAATTCATCGGAATACACCGCGACCCGCCCCTCTGCCGATGCCACGGCGTCGCGCACGACCTGCGCGGTCAGTTCCGTCTCGCCGTCATGGTCGATTCGCACGATCCGTCCGGGGTTCTCGGCCTGGGCACTGGCGATCAGGCCGGAGACCGCCGCCATCGCCGGATCACTGCTCCGGCCGGACATCTGGGCCGTATTCCGGGTCACGACAACGAATGTCGAGTCCACACTCCGCTCATCCGCCAGCCATTCCCGGACCACGGCCAGCGCGGCCGCGATATTCTCGCGGGCGGCGTGGGCACGGTCGGTCTCCGCACGATCTGGGGGAGACCACACCACGATGCCCGGGATGGATTGCTCCGCCGCGAGTGTGGACAGGTCCGGGTAGGAATGAGCACCGGGTATCGCCCCGTCACCGAGTACCGCGATACTGCGCCGCGCCGCCCGGTCCACCACCACCGGCGTCCACCGCATCGCGTAGAGCGGCTGAGCACCGGTCTTGGCTCGATACAGGGTCCGGGCATCGATCGGACGCGCCAGGAGGCTGTCGATGGATATCACGGCGCTGCCGTCGGAATCCGCGGCGTCGATGCGAAGGGTGTTGTCGTCGCGCTGTTCGATCCGCGCCCGCAGCCCGGTGGCCTCGCTCCGGTGAATCCGAACACCGGTGTAGGAGAACGGCAACGGGAGCTGTCCACCGCTCGCATCGTCGATCATCTGCCCCAGCGGCGCGTGGAACACCGAATCCAGCAGCGCGGGATGAATCCGGAATCGCCGGCCGTCCATCTCCGCCGGCAGTGCGAGTTCCGCGAACACCTCGGAACCACGGACCCACACCGCACGGACGCCCTGGAACGCCGGCCCGTAGTCGAACCCGATTGCCGCCAACCGCGCATAGAGAGCGTCGGCGGGCACCGGCGTGGCATCCGCGGGCGGCCACACCCGCGCCTCCCACCCCGTATCTCCCGCCCCAGGGGCCAGACCACCGACCGCGTGGGTGACCCATTCGGCGGACTCGTCCGCTTCGGCTCCGCGGGAATGCACCGTGAACCGTCGGACTCCGCGAGTATCGGCCGGTTCCACCACGAGCTGGAGATCGACCTCCGCCTCGTCGAGGATCAGCGGCGATTCGATCACCATCTCCTGGACAACGGGTGCCCCCACCCGCGCCCCGGCGGCAAGGGCCGATTCCAGGAACGCGGTCCCCGGGACCACCACCGAGCCGAACACGGCATGATCCGCCCACCAGGGCTGAATTCCGGGTGAAATCCGCCCGGTGAACAGCCACTCGTCCCGCCCGGCCACCGGTACCGCATTGGTCAGAATGGGGTGGTCCGCCGAGCCGGCGAGCGCGCCCGCCGCCGGGTCCAGCCAATAGCGCCGGTGTTGAAAGGCGTAGGTGGGCAACGGGATCCGTGTTCGCGGTGTCTCCGGGAAGAACGGCCCCCACCGCACCGCAGCCCCGGAGACGTGAAGCCGCGCGAGGCAGCTCGTGAACTGCGTGGTCTCGGCCACCGACCGCCGCGAACCCGCAACGATCGACACCTCTTCCCGAGAATTCGCCTCCACCGTCAGACAGTGCCCTGCCATCACAGTGAGGACCGCGTCCGGGCCGATTTCGACGAAGCGACGGACCCCCTTCTCGTGTGCCGTCGCCACCGCCGCCGCGAAACGCACCGTCGCCCGGACCTGCCGAACCCAATACCCCGGATCGCCCCACTCCACCGAGGCCGGCGCACCCGAGACCGTCGACACCACCGCCGGCCCCGGCTGACGATAGGATATCCGGTCCGCGACCCGCTGAAAGTCCGCCAGCATCGGTTCCATCAAGGCCGAGTGGAAGGCGTGGCTGACCCGCAGCCGGGTCGTCTTCACCCCGGCAGTACCGAGGAATTCGGCCACGCGGTCAATCGCGTCCGCCGCGCCCGAGAACACCACGGCCTCCGGCCCGTTGACCGCCGCCAGCGACACATCCGGGTGGTCGCCGACGATTTCCAGTGCCCGGTGCTCCGAGACAGCTGCCGCGAGCATCGCACCGCCCGGCGGCAGCGCGCCCATCAACCGGCCTCGTGCCGCGACCAGCGCGCACGCGTCCGCCACCGACAGCACCCCGGCCACATGCGCTGCCGCGAGCTCCCCGATCGAATGGCCGATCACCAGGTCCGGGGTGACCCCGAACGAGGTCATCAAACGGTAGAGAGCCACTTCGAACGCGAAGAGGGCCGGCTGCGCGAACTCGGTGCGCTCCAGAACCTCCGCCGGGCCGTCGAACATGAGCGCACGCAGCGACCACGCCGAATCCGGCGCGTGTTCCGCGGGCCGGACCAGCGGATCCAGCACCGCACACAGCTCGTTCAGCGCGGCGGAGAACACCGGAAAGTCGGCGGCGAGTTGCTTACCCATTCCCACTCGCTGCGCGCCCTGCCCGGTGAAGAGGAACGCCGTGTCCCCCACGACGGCTTCCCCTCGGACCACACCGGTCGCCTCGCGCCCCGCCGCCAGGTCGGCCAGGGCGGCCGCCGCGACGTCGCGATCTTCGGCGAGTACCACCGCGCGGTGCCGGAAACCGGCCCGCTCGTGCACCAGAGCTCGTGCGGCCGCGTCCAGATCGATCTCCGGGTGGTCGATCAGCCACGTGTGCAGACGATCCGCCTGCCCCGCGAGGGCTTCGGTGGTTTTCGCGGACAGCACCAAGGGCACCATCGGGGTACCGAGGCGATCGACCGGCTCCGCCCGGCCCTCCGGTGCGGGCACCGGTGGCGCCTCTTCCACGATCACATGCGCGTTGGTGCCACTGATCCCGAAGGACGAGATCCCGGCCCGACGCGGCCGATCCGTAGCCGGCCAGGGTCGCGGTTCCCGGAGCAACTCCACCCGTCCCGCGGACCAATCCACATGGGGACTCGGTTCGGTGAGATGCAGTGTCTTCGGCAGGAGTTCGTGCCGCAGGGCCTGCACCATCTTGATCACACCACCCACCCCGGAGGCCGCCTGCGAATGCCCGATATTCGATTTGAGCGACCCCAGCCACAAAGGTGCCGATCGATCGCGGCCGTAGGCGGACAAGAGTGCCCGCGCCTCGATGGGGTCGCCGAGCGGGGTGCCCGTCCCGTGCGCCTCGACCACGTCGATATCCGCCGGCTGTAAACCCGCGTCCGCCAGCGCCGCCCGGATCACCCGCTCCTGAGCCGGACCGCTCGGCGCCGTCAGTCCGTTCGAGGCGCCGTCCTGGTTGATCGCGCTGCCGCGCACCACCGCCAGCACTTCGTGGCCGCGGCGGCGCGCCTCCGACAACCGCTCCAGGACGAGCACTCCCACCCCTTCGGCCCACCCGGTGCCATCGGCGTCCGCGGAGAACGATTTGCACCGCCCTGCCGGGGAGAGTGCGCGCTGCCGGGAGAAATCGATGAACAGCCGCGGGGTGGACATCACTGTCACCCCACCCACCAGCGCCACCGATATCTCTCTGCCCCGCAGTGCCTTACATCCGAGATGAAGCGCCACCAACGAGGAGGAACAGGCGGTGTCCACCGATACCGCCGGCCCCTCCAAGCCCAGGGAATAAGCCACGCGCCCGGACACCACGCTGCCCGCCGAACTGGCCGTCATATACCCTTCGGCCACCGCACCGGCCCCGTAGGCCACCTGGTCGTAGTCCTCGTACATCACGCCGGAGTAGACCCCCGTGTCACTGCCCCGCAAGGACATCGGGTCGATCCCCGCATTCTCCAAGGCTTCCCAGGAAACCTCCAGCAGCAAGCGCTGCTGTGGATCCATAACCTTCGCCTCGCGCGGTCCGACACCGAAGAAACCGGCGTCGAAACCGGTGACGTCCGTGAGAAAACCGCCCTCGGTCGCGTAGGTCGTGCCGGGGTGCTCCGGATCCGGATCGAAGAGTTTCCCGATGTCCCAGCCCCGGTCCTTCGGAAAACCGCTCACCGCGTCTGCACCGGACCGGACGAGATCCCACAGCTCGTCCGGGGACCCCACGCCACCCGGGTACCGGCAACCTATTCCGACGATGGCGATCGGTTCCTGCAAATCCGACCGCAGCCGGCTCAGCTCTTCCCGGGTCCGCACGAGATCGGTGGTGGCCTTCTTGAGGTATTCCACCACCCGGTCGGCGGAGTTACTGTCGGGGCCGGTGTTCATCATGCGCCGAACTCCTGGTCCAGGAAGTCGAAGAGTTCCTCGTCCGTCGCGGCCGACAGGTCGTTCTCGTCCTCCGCGCTGTCACCCAGATGAGTTCTGGCGGTGGTGTCGAATCGTGCGAGGGCGAGGCCGGCTGCCCGGCGATCGTCGTCGGTGGCGAGTTCGGCCAGCAGGGCCTCGACCTGGCGCAGCGCACCGTCCAGCCGATCGAGCGGCCGCGGCGCGGGCGGGGCGGCCAGATGTCCGGCGATGTAGTCGGCGACATCGCGCGGGGTGGGATGGGCGAAGACGAAGGTCGGGGGTAGCCGCAGCCCGGTTTCCGCGGTCAGGAGATTGCGCAGCTCCACCGAGCCCAGTGAGTCCAGGCCCAGTTCGGTGAATTCCTCGGCCGGGTCGATGGCGGACCGGATATTCGCGGCAATCCCGACCTGCCGCAGCACCATGTCGAGGATGGCGGAATGGCGGGCAGCCTCGGTGAGGCCGGCCAGTCGAGCCACGAATCCCGAATCCCGGGCCGGCGCCGATCCTCGATCGGAGGGGCCCGGTGTGGTCGACGGGAGCGCCAGGGCGCCCGCCAGGAGTTCGGACCCGGTATAGGTGTGGGAGGCCTGCGGATTGAGGCAGAGCGGCACTACCACGGGCCGGTCGGTGTGCAGAGCCTCGTCCAACAGAGCCAGGCCGGCCTTGACATCCAGCGGTATCAACCCCACCCGCGCCCAGCGCGCCCGGTCCACCTCGGCGAGCCGGTCACCCATGCCCGCCGACCACGGTCCCCAGGCCAGGGACAGCGCCGGCAAACCCGCCGCCCGACGGTGGGCGGCGAGCGCGTCCAGCGCCGCGTTGGCCGCGGCATAGTTCGCCTGGCCGGCCGATCCCATCACTCCGGTCATCGAGGAGAACAGGACGAAGGCCGAGAGGTCGAGGGAACGGGTCAGTTCGTCCAATACCCTCGCACCCGCCACTTTGGCGTGCCATACGCGCGCCACGCGTTCGGCGGTCAGGGAAACCACGGTGGCGTCGTCGAGCACGCCCGCCGCGTGCACCACGGCGGACAAGGGCCGATCGGCGGGGATATCCGCGAGCACCGCGGCCATCTCCGCCCGATCCGTCACATCGGCCGCCACCACCCGCACCCGGCAGCCGATCCCTTCCAGTTCCGCCACCAGATCGGCGGCGCCCGGCGCCGCCATCCCCCGGCGGCTCACCGCCACCACCTGCCGCACGCCGTGCTCCGTCACCACGTGCCGCGCCACCAGCGCCCCGAGGCCACCGGTGCCGCCGGTGATCAACACCGTCCCCGACCCCCAGCGGCCGGCCGGCGGCTCGACAACGCTCTCGCCTGCCCGATCATTCCGATCGATCGTCACCGGGCCGGTCACCCGGTCGAGCCGCGGCACCCACATCGCACCGTCGCGCCACACTATTTGCGACAGGCCGGATCGCGCGATGGCGGTCCAATCGACCTCGGTTTCGTCCGCACGATCCACCAGAACGATCCGGCCGGGGTGCTCGGTCTGAGCCGAGCGCGCCAACCCCCAGATCGCCGCGCCCGCCACCTGCGGCACGGTGTCGGCGATTCGCACCGCATGCCGGGTGACCAGGACCAGCCGGGAATCGAGGAACCGCTCCCGGCTCACGAATTCCTGGATCGACGCCACCACCTCGGCCACCGCGGTGAGATCGTCCTCGCTCTGCGACAGGCGCTCGGCCAGATCGACGATCACGATATCCGGCGCACCCACCACCAGCGCCGGATCGCCCTGCGGCGCTTCGGCGACCAGAAGTTCCACCGCCGGGACGACGTCTGTGAGTACTTCCGAATCCGTTCTGGACCACAGCAGTTCGAAAAGCGCTCCGGTGTCCCGGGAGGCGCGCGCACCGAGGAGTTGGGCCATCTCGACCGGTCGATAGACGAGAGTCTCGACGGAGATGACCGGAGCGCCACGCTCGTCCACAGCGGCGAGGATCCAGGACGAATCGCCGGCGACGGCCACTCGTGCGCGAAGTGCCGTCACACCGGACTGATAGCGGCGCACCCCGTTCCAGCTGAACAGCATCCGCCCGGCGCCCACGCCGTCGAGGGCCAGCATCCCGCCGCCCTGAACCACCGAGTCGAGGAGACCGGGATGGATGCCGTAGCCCGCGGCGTCCGGTGCGAGGTCGAGGGAGATCTCGGTGTAGAGCGCGCCGTCGTGCAGCCAGGCCGCGCGGATCGCATGGAACGTGGGGCCGTAGTCGTAGCCGACTTCGGTGAGGCGCTGATACACCTCGTCCACGGCGACGGGCCGGGCCCCGAGTGGCGGCCACGTTCCGTCGCGCAGTGCGCCGAACTCGTCCCCGTGCGCCGGTGCCGTGGTCGCGAGCACACCGGCGGCATGCCGGGTCCACCCGGATTCGGCACCGCCCTCGGGCCGGGAGTACACGGTGATCGCGCGGGCGCCCCGATCGTCGGGCGCCGCGAGATCCACCTGGAGCCGCACTGTCTCCCCCGCGGCCAGCACCAAGGGAGCGGCGAGGGTGAGTTCCTCGAGCACCGGGCACCCGGTCCGATCACCCGCGAACAACGCCATATCGACGAACGCGGTACCGGGCAGCACCGCCATGCCGAGCAGCACATGATCGGCGATCCACGGATGCGAGGCGAGCGACAGCGATCCCCCGAACACCACATGGCCCGTCGAGGCGATCACCAATTCCTCGCTGAACACCGGGTATCCCGGGCCCGTCCCGGCGGCGGCACGCGGACCGAGCCAATAGCGCTGTCGCTGGAAGGCATAGCCCGGTACCGCCGTCCGCCGCGCCCCCGACCCCGCGAAGTACCGCTCCCACTCCACCCGGCCACCGCGGCAATACAACTCGCCGATCGTCCGGATCAGCGTTTCGACCTGTCCCCGGCCGCGGCGCTGCGCCGCGAGCACCACCACGTCCGGCGCATCACCGGCACCGCGATCGTCGTCCAGGTTGTCGCCCATCGCACTCGCCAGGACCGCGTCCGGCCCGATTTCCACGAACCGTGCCCCGCCTCGGGCCCGCGCCGCGGCCACGGCGTCGGCGAACAACACCGGCTCCCGTACCTGACGCGTCCAGTAGCCGGGGTCGCTGAACAATGCCGATTCCACCGCACCCGTCACCGACGACACCATGGATATACGCGGGGGCCGGAACTCCAATTCCGACACCACGGCGGCGAAATCCTCGAGCATCGGCTCCATCAGCACCGAATGGAACGCGTGACTCACCGCCAGCCGGCGGAGCCTGCGATCGGCCCACCGGCTCTCCAGCTCCGCGATACCGGCCTCCGGTCCGGACACCACCACCGACTCCGGCCCGTTCACCGCCGCCACCGACACCCCGTCCGGCAGCTCCGCGACCTCACCCGCCGGCATCCGGACCGCGAGCATCGCCCCACCGGCCGGCAGTTCTGCCATCAACCTGCCCCGCGCCGTCACCAGACGCACGGCGTCCGCTTCCGACAGCACCCCCGCCACGCAGGCCGCGGCGATCTCCCCCACCGAATGCCCCACCACGACATCCGGCACCACGCCCCACGATTCCAGCAACCGGGCCAGACCCACCTGGATCGCGAAAATCCCCAGCTGCGCGTTCTCCGTGGCGTCCAGCTCGGTATCCGGCCCGAAAAGCCACTCCGGCGCGCAGATCCGGCGTACCACATCCGCGAACACCGGAAACGCCTCGAACAGCTCCCGGCCCATCCCCGCCCACTGCGAACCCTGTCCCGAGAACGCGAACACCGTCTCCCCCGCGACCGCGCGCACCGGTACCGCACCGTCCCGATCGATCCCGATACCGCCTGCGCGATCGGCGGAGTCCGCGAACAGCACGGCCCGCCACTCCAGAGGCGAACGCCGGCAGGCCAGTTCGAATCCGATATCGAGCGGTGACGCCTCGGCATCCCGTTCGACCCAGCTCCGCAACCGATCGGCCTGAGCGGTCACCGATGCTTCGGTTCTGCCCGAGATGAACCAGGGCACGATACCTGCCGGATAGCCGGCCGCGTCGCCGCCCACCCGGGCCGGTTCCGGCGCGGGTGCCTGCTCCACGATCAGGTGCGCGTTGGTCCCGCTGATCCCGAAGGATGACACCGCCGCCCGCCGCGGCCGCCGATCCCGCTGATCCCATTCCCGCTCCGCGGTCAGGAGTTCGACATGTCCGGCCGACCAATCGATACGTGGATTGGGCTGTCCCACATGCAAGGTCCGGGGCATCACCCCGTGCCGCATCGACTCGATCATCTTGATCACCCCGGCCACACCGGCCGCGCCCACGGTGTGGCCGATATTCGATTTCACCGAACCCAGCCACACGGGCCGGTCCCGCTCCTGTCCATACGTGGCCAGCAGCGCGCCGACCTCGATGGGGTCGCCGAGCGGGGTGCCCGTGCCGTGTGCTTCCACCACATCGATATCCGAGGCGGACAGACCCGCGGTGGCGAGGGCCGACCGGATCACCCGTTCCTGTGCAGGACCGTTCGGGGCGGTCAAACCATTGGACGCCCCGTCCTGGTTCACCGCGCTGCCACGGATCACGCCCAGAATCCTGCGCCCCTTGGCCCGCGCGTCCGACAGCCGCTCCAGAACCAGGAGACCGGCCCCCTCGGAGAAGCCCACGCCGTCGGCGTCGGCGGAGAAGGTCTTACAGCGACCGTCCGGCGAAAGACCCCGCTGCCTGGCGAAATCCACGTACAGGTACGGCGACCCCCAGACCGACACGCCACCGGAGAGCGCCACGGAGCAGTCCCCGGCCCGCAAGGACTGGCAGGCGAGATGAATGGCCACCAAGGACGAGGAACAGGCGGTGTCCACCGTGACCGCCGGGCCCTCGAAACCGAAGGTGTAGGCGATCCGGCCGGAGAGGACGCTCTGGGTGGTGCCGGTGAGCCGGAACGTCTCGAGTTCACCGGGTACGGAGGCGACATAGTCGGAGGCACTCGCACCGGCGAAAACACCGATGTCCTGCCCACGCAGCGATCCCGGATCGATCCCGGCGTCCTGGACGGCATCCCACGCCACCTCCAGGAGGACCCGCTGCTGCGGATCCATGGCCGTGGCCTCGCTGGGCCCGATACCGAAGAACTCCGCGTCGAATACCGTGGCATCGGCCAGGAAACCGCCGCCGCGGGTGTAGACCGTGCCGGGTTCGTCGGGATCGGGATTGTAGAGCCGGCCCAGATCCCAGCCGCGGTCGTCCGGGAACCCGCCGATGGCGTCGGTGCCCCCGGCGATCAGCTGCCAGAACTCTTCGGGTGAGGACACATCGCCCGGGTAGCGGCAGGCCATACCCACGATCGCGATCGGCTCATCGGCGGGCGCGGCAGGCGCGACCCGCTTCGCGGGTACGGGCGTTGTCACGGATGTGCCCGCCGTGAGCTGGGACAGCACGAACTCGGCGACGGCTTCGGGCGTCGGGTAGTTGAACACCAGGGTCGAGGGCAGCCGGATTCCGGTGACCCGGCCCAGACGATTGCGCAGGTCCACCGAACCCAGAGAGTCGAAACCCATGTCACTGAAGGGTTTTCTCACCTCGATGGCCGAGTCGGAATCATGCCCCAGCACCGCGGCGACTTCCCGGCGGACCAGGTCCAGCACGAGTGGAAGCCGCTGCTCATGCGCCGCCGAAGCCACCCGGGCCGCCGGCGAATCGGTGCCGGCGGTTTTCCGGCCGCCGGTCCGGCCGGCGAATCCGCGCAATACCGCCGGTATGAGATCCAGCTCCGAAGCGCGGCGTACCGCGGTCCGGTCGAACCGCAGCGCGGCGAGGGGCCCCGGCCGGGTGGCACCGCGCAGTGCCGCGTCGAACAGCGCCATTCCCTCTTCGTGACCGAGCCGGCCCAACCCCCAGCGCTCCCAGCGCGCCAGCGCCGCGTCGTCCAACCCGGCCGTCATCCCACCGGTCTGCTCCCACGGTCCCCAGGCCACCGAAACCCCGGGTAACCCGGCCGACCGGCGGTGCTCCATGAGCGCGTCGAGCGCGGAGTTGGCGGCGGCGTAGTTGGCCTGACCGGCCGACCCCAGCAGCCCGGCTACCGAGGAAAATGCCAGGAAAACAGGAATATTCCGGTGCCGGGTGAGTTCGTGCAGGTGGATCGCGGCATCCACCTTCGGCGCGAAAACCGACGCTGTCCGCTCCGGAGTCAACGCGGTGACGGTCACGTCGTCGACCACACCGGCCGTGTGGATCACGGCCAACGGGCCGGAGGGATCGATGGTGTCGAGCAGTTCCCGCACATTCTCCCGCCGAGCCATATCGCAGGCGACGATCCGGACGCTCGCGCCGAGATCCGTCAGCTCCGTGGCGAGTCCGGCCGCTCCGGGCGCCGCCGTACCGCGGCGGGAAGCCAGCACCAACTGCCGCACCCCGTGCCGGGTGACCAGGTGCCTGGCGACCACGGCCCCCAGCCCGCCGGTCCCCCCGGTGACGAGCACGGTGCTGTCCGTCAGTTCCGGCGCAGCGGTATCCGGGGCGGTGGTTGCGACCAAGCGAGGTACCAGAACATCGCGCCCGCGGAGCATCACCTGGGGCTGCCCCGAGGCCAGGACGGCACCGACGTGCTCCACCGAAAGCGGCTGCGCGGGTTCGATATCGATCAGCGTGAAGCGCCCGGGGTGCTCGGATTGCGCACTGCGCACCAGCCCCCACACGGCGGCGGCATCCATCCCCGATTCGACATCCGTGGGCTCGGCGGTCGCCGCGCCTGCTGCCGTACCGAGGCCCGCGGGGGCCCCGGCACCGGCGAACCCGCCCGAGGTCACGACAACCAGCTGGGTGTCGGCCAATCGTGGTTCCGCCAACCAGGATTGGACGAGATCGAGCACGGCGTATGCACTTTCCAGGATGGCTGCCGAACCGGTACTCGCGCTCCCGGTGGAGGTCTCCGACCGCCACACCACCGCATCCGGAACATCGGAGACCGTCCCCACGCGATCCGCACCGGTTCGCGCCGGATCCGCCGCATCGGTCCCCGTGCGACCCGCGGCATCGGTCCACTCGCCCTCTACCGCGGCGGTCCGGGCACCGGCCGCGATCATGGCCGCTATCGACACGTGGTGCCGGTCGAACCCCGGTACCGGCTGCGGGGACAGTGCCGCCACGTGCATCGCCGGCGCGGCGGGCACCTCGATCGGTTCCCACTGCTGCGCGTAGAGCGCCACGGTGCCGCGGCGCCCGCTACCGGCCGCTTCGGCCCCGGTGTACGCGCGGGCGACCACCTCGTCCACCGAAACCACGGGATTGCCGGCCGGGTCGATCGCGGCGACGGCGATACTGCGCGGCCCGTTCGAGACCGCGATCACCCGCAACCGGGTCGATCCTTTCGACCACGACGTCCCCTCCATCCGGTGGAAACGCGCGTTGCCCCATCGGAAAAGCAACCACCCCGTGTCGGCCTCGGTCTGCGACTCCCGGCCGGCGGACTCCGGATAGAGCCAGGCGACCCCGGCATGCATCACGAGATCCAGCAGAGCGGGATGCAGATCGAAACGGGTCAGATCGGTGGCGGCCTCGGTATCGACCTCGACCTCCGAATACACCACGTCACCGTGCCGCCACGCTTCACGCACACCGAGAAACGCCGGGCCGTAGTGCAAGCCGCCGGTGCGCATGATCTGATCCGGGATGCCGGCGCTGTCGAGCGCCTCTGCTCCCGGCGGCGGCCAGTCCTCGTTTCGCAGACGGTCGGCCAACGACACATCCGTGGATTCGGCGACCAGGCTGCCACTGGCGTTACGAACCCAGTCTCCGCCCGCGACGCGGAAGGAGAACTCGAAAGCCCGCCGGCCGTCCGCGTCCGCGGCCCGAACGAGGGTCCGCAGTTCCACCGCATCGCCCGGCCCCGGTGAGATCGGTGCCAGCAGAGTCAGCTCCTCGACCACTGGGCAGCCGATGTGACCGCCGGCGACCAGTAGGAATTCGATCAACGCCGCACTCGGCAGCACCACCGTGTCCCCCGAGGTGTGATCACCTACCCAGGGATGGGTGTCGAGCGAGAAACCACCGGTGAAAAGCCATTCGTCGCCGGCGCCCAGATCGAGGACACCGGTCAGGATGGGATGGTCCATCCAGCCCCGCGACGGGCCGGTGGACGGCGCTTCGAGCCAATACCGGGATCGCTGAAAGGCATAGGTAGGCAGGGCAATTCGCCTGGCGGTCACATCGGGCAGGAGTGCATCCCACCGTACCGCGGCACCCGAGGCATGGGCCTGTCCGACGGCGCGGACGAGATGCGCCACTTCGTCGGCGGAACGCCGGGAGCAAGCAATGGCCGCCACATCGCGCCCGGCAGCATGCTCGGTCGCACAGTCCTCGGTCAGCGCCGTCAGGACGGCGTCCGGGCCGATCTCCACGAAACGCCGGACCCCGGCCGCCAGCAGCGCATCCACTCCCGGCGCGAAACGGACCGACGCCCGAACGTGGCGCACCCAGTAGTCCGGATCCACAGCGGAGTCCCCGATGAGCTCACCGGAAACATTCGAGACGATGGGAAGTGACGGACTCCGGTATTCCACCCGGGCCGCCACCGACCGGAATTTCTCGAGCATGGGTTCCATGAGCGCCGAATGAAATGCGTGGCCGACCCGGAGGCGAGTCGTTCTCACCCCGTCGGCCGCAAGCCGGCCCTCGATATCCGCGATCGCCTCGATCTCCCCAGAGAGCACCGCAGCGGAGGGTCCGTTGATCGCCGCCACCGACAGCCGGTCCCCGTACCCGGCCACCAGTTCCCGCGCCCGTCCTTCGGGAACCGCGACCGCCAGCATGCCTCCACCGGCGGGCAACCCGCCCATCAGCCGGCCCCGCGCCGCCACCAGCACACACACGTCTTCCAGAGACCACAGGCCCGCCACGTGGGCGGCGGCCAACTCCCCGATCGAATGCCCGGCCACCACATCGGGTGTGATCCCGAACGACTCGATCAGCCGGAACAGGGCCACCTCGAAGGCGAACAGCGCCGGCTGAGTGAATTCGGTGCGCTGCAATATCGCCTCGGGGCCGGTGAACATCACTTCCCGCAACAACGATCCGGAACCGGATTCGCGGCCGGGCAGGGGCTCGAGCAGAGTCTCGAACTCCGCGCAGATCTCGTCCAAGGCCGTCGCGAACACCGGGAAGGCGGCGTAGAGGTCACGTCCCATCCCCACGCGTTGCGCGCCCTGCCCGGTGAACAGGAACGCGATCTTCGCCGCGGCCGCCGTCCCGGTGATCACACCCGGGTGGTCACGACCGGCAGCGAGCTCGGCCAAACCGGCGAGTACCTCGTCGCGCCCGGCACCGAGTACCACGGCTCGACAGGGCAGTTGCGCGCGCCGGTGTGCGAGCGCACCGGCCACCGAGCCGAGATCGACCTCCGGACGGTCCACCAGCCATTGCCGCAATCGTCGCGCCTGCGCGGGCAGGGCGGCGCCGGACGCGGCGGAAACCAGCAGCGCGAGCGTCTCCCCGGACGGCACCCGCTCAGGCACCGGCTCCGGGTCCCCGGGAGCCGGTGCCTCCTCGAGAATCATGTGTGCGTTCGTCCCGCTGATTCCGAACGAGGAGACACCGGCTCGTCGCGGCCGATCCGATATCGGCCAGGGTTCGGCCTCGGTGAGCACCCGCACTCCGCTGTCGGCCCACTCCACATGGGGCGAGAGTTCGTCCACGTGCAAGGTCCTCGGCAACACCTCGTGCCGGAGCGCGGACACCATCTTGATCACGCCGGCGACCCCGGCCGCCGCCACCGAATGCCCGATATTCGATTTCAGGGACCCGATCCGCAAAGGCCGGCCGGCCCGGTTACCGCCATACGCGGCGATCAATGCCCGCGCTTCGATGGGATCGCCCAGCGTCGTACCGGTGCCGTGGGCCTCCACCGCCGCGATGTCCTCGGGTGCCAGCCCGGCATCCGCGAGTGCCGCCCGGATCACCCGTTCCTGAGCGGGACCGCTCGGCGCGGAAAGACCGTTCGAGGCCCCGTCCTGGTTCAGCGCGCTCCCGCGCACCAGAGCCAGCACCGGATGGCCCAGGCGGCGTGCGTCGGAAAGCCGCTCGACGATCACCAGGCCCGCGCCCTCGGACCATCCCACCCCGTCCGCGGCCCCGGAGAAAGCCTTGGAGCGTCCGTCTTTCGCCAAACCGCGCTGCCGGGCGAAGTCGACATACAAACCGGGATCGGCCAGTACGGTGACACCACCGGCCAAGGCCAGCGAGACCTCTCCGTTGCGAAGTGCCTGTACCGCCAGGTGCAGGGCGACCAGCGACGACGAGCACGCCGTGTCGACGGTGACCGCCGGGCCCTCCAGACCGAGGGTGTAGGCGACCCGGCCGGAAATGACGCTGCGTGTCGTACCGGTCAACCGGTACCCCTCGTGCGGACCGGCCACCCTCCCCGCGTACCCCGAGGACCACGCCCCCACGTACACCCCGGTATCGGTTCCCCGCAGGGAGGCCGGATCGATCCCCGCGTCCTCCAACGCCTCCCAGGCCACTTCGAGGGTGAGGCGTTGCTGCGGGTCCATGGCGGTGGCCTCGCGCGGGCTGATCCCGAAAAAGGCCGCGTCGAAACCCGCTGGATCGGTGAGGAACCCACCCTCCCGCACATACGTGGTTCCCGGTGTGTCCGGGTCCGCGTCGAACAGCCGGCCCAGATCCCATCCCCGATCGGTGGGGAACGGACCGATCACATCCTGCCCGCCGGCGACCACATCCCACAGGTCGTCCGCCGATGCCACCCCACCGGGGAAACGGCAGCCGATGCCGACGATCGCCACCGGCTCCTCGGAGCGCGCGCGAGCAGCGAACGACTGTGGACGCCGGGAGGTCGCCGGGTCTGTCCCTTCGATCCGGGACCTGATCAGCCGGGCCACCGCCCGCGGCGTGGGATGGTCGAACACCAGGGTCACCGGTAACGCCACCCCCACAGCTGCCGTGAGCAGAGTGCGTATCCGTTGTCCACCGAGGGAATCGAATCCGGCCGCGCTGAAGGGCCGATCCGGGTCGATATCGGCGCCGGGTCCCACCACACCCGCGATCTGCTCGAGTACCACCCCCAGCACCAGCGCGTCACGATCCCGCTCGGCGGCGGCGAGCAGCCGCGTGGCGAACGGCCCTGCCGCGGATGATTCCCGCGATACCGTATCCGGTTCCCCCGCGGTCGCCCCGTCGAGATCGAACAGCGAGCCCGGCAACGCCACCGGATCCGCGGCCGGAGTCAGGACCTCCGCGGGAATGTCGATTCCCACGCAATAGGCCCGGGCCAGGGCTGTCGCGAATTGGTCCGGTCCGCCCCGGCCGAAGCGCAAGGTCTCCACGGTGGCGATCCGATCCGCCCGCCCCAGCGAATCCGCGATCGACTCGATCGAGGACAGGAAAGCCGGGTGCGGGCTCAGCTCGATGAACGCGTTCATCTCCGCGTCCAGCAGGCATTCGATCGCCGCGGCGAAACGCACCGGACTACGCTCCTGCCGATACCAGTACCCCGCGTCCATCCCCGCGGTATCGAGGAACTCGCCGGTCAGCGCCGAGCACAACGGGATATCACCCGACCGCGGCCGGATCGGCGCCAAGTCTGCCAGTACCCGGTCCCGGATCTCCTCGATCGCCGGCGAATGCGAGGCGTAATCCACCACGATCCGCTTGGCCCATACCCCCTCGTTCTCGCATCGGGCCACGAACTCCGCCGCGGCGTCGGTACCACCGGTGATCACGGTTTGCCGCGGCCCGTTGACCGCCGCCAGGAACAACCGGCCGCCGAAATCCGCCAGCCGTTCCCGCGTCTCCCCTTCCGACAGCCCCACCGAGACCATCGCCCCGGAACCGGACAACGTCTCCGCCACGATGCGCGCCCGCGAAGCCATCACCCGTGCCCCGTCCGACAGGGACAGCCCGCCCGCGACCACCGCCGCGGCGATCTCACCGATGGAGTGGCCCACAACCGCGTCCGGCTCCACGCCAAACGACCGCCACAACCGTGCCAAAGACACCGTGACCGCGAAAAGTACCGGCTGCACCACATCGACCCGCTCCAGCGAAGCGGCATCGGATTCACCACGCAACACCTCGGACAGCGACCAATCCACGAAAGGCGCCAATGCCGCCTCGCAGTCGGCGATCGCCTCCGTGAACACACCCCCGCCGCCAGCAGCTCCCCGGCCATACCTGTCCACTGACCCCCCTGAGCGGGACAGACGAATACCACCCGCCGACGCGCCACCCGGCCCGGAGCCACCACTGCACCGGCGGCCGCCCCCAGCGGGTCGGCCAAGGCCGCCAATCCGGCCGACAGTTCTTCCGGACCGCGGCCCACCACCGCACCCCGCCAGCCCGCGTCCCCGGTACGCAGCAACGAGGTACCGATTCCCGGCAGATCGCCCGCCGGCTGCGCGGCGGCCCACTCCCGCAGTCGGGCCGCCCGACGACGCACCGCACCCGCGTCGTGCCCGGATATCACCCAGGTCAGCAGGTCCGAATTCGCCGGTTCGGAATTTTCGAGAAATGCGTTACCTGCCACGCTGACAATTCCTTCGATAAAACGCTGACAATCGAATCAGCCGAACACCCGCCGCGATCCGTCCGTCCGCCGGGCGGAGACGTCGGGAGTTCAACGGAACCGGATCCTTCCGGCGATGCCACTGTCCGCGCACAGGACGAGATACTCGGCCGGCTCTCGACCGGGTGAGGGGCGTTCCGCCGGAACGAACCGGTTCGCCCGAGCGCACCTCGGATCAGCGATGGTTGCCTGTAGATAACCCGACCATCCGAACACCGGGCGGACGAGGCACTTTCGTGTGCGCTCACGCGCCCAGTGAAACCGCCGCCGGGCTCCGACGCAACCGGAGGCGGCTCCCACCGGTGAACGGACGATGAAATTTTCCGCACCGCGTTCGTCGACGACGGGGTTCGCCGCATGCTCCGGCACCGGCACGGCCCTGGGGCCTCGGTGGCCGGCGGACGGGTGCGACCCGGTTCCGGCCCGAGCCGGCGATTGTCAGCGAAGTCGCTCGGCAAGCCGGGGCAGCAACGGCTGCTGGCCGGTGATCAGCTTGTCGTGCGCGGTGGACAGATCGAACCATTCGACCCGATCGATCTCAGGGAAAGCGCGGTACTCGCCCGACCGCGGCGGCCATTCCATCTCGAATGTCCCCGGCACCACCCGAGCCGGATCGAGCTCGCCCTCGACCGCCCACACCGTGACCTGCTTGTTGCCGTACCGCACGTCACCCAGCGCGATCCACTCCCCGTCGGGCACCGGCACCCCCAACTCCTCGCCGAATTCGCGGCCCGCGGCGGCACGGGCCTCCTCGGTCACCGGCTCGTACTCGCCCTTGGGGATCGACCACGCCCCCGAATCCTTACGCGCCCACAGCGGCCCGCCCATATGCCCCAGCAGCACGTGGACTTCCGGCTCACGGCGAAACAGCAGGACTCCGGCGCTGTACTTCATGGCGTGCAGTCTGCCGGAAGCCCTCCCCGATCAGTGCGAGGCCACGGGCCGTTTCAGCGCCGCGAGCAGTTTCGCGCGGTCCTCGGGCGAACCGGCCCACTTCGCGTCGTCCCCGACGATATCGGCCAGGGCGCGGAACACCACGTCGAGCAACCCGGGGAACCGGGCCTGCAGATCCGCGTAGCGCAGGCGCATCACCCTGGTACGTCCGGTGACCGTCGTCCGGGTGATTCCCGCTTCGCGCAGCACCCGGTAGTGATGCGAGAGCGTGGACTTGTGCAATTCGATGTGCCGGCCGAGTTCGCCGCAGTTCTCGCCCTCGTCGGCGGCCAGGCAGGCCACCAGTTGTAGCCGGATCGGATCGGACAGCGCGTGCATGACCGCCGCCAGTTCGAGGTCGGCGGTATCCGGGTGCGACAACTCGGCGGGCACGACCGCACCTCCTCCAGCTCTTGACAGTTTGAGAATCATACAACAATTATTGTTGGAAGTTTTTCAAACAATTAGGAGGCAGAATGTCCGGCGCAGCAGCCACACCCGTCGCGGTCCTGGGACTGGGACCCATGGGTTCCGCGATCGCGAAGACCTTCCTGGCCGCGGGATATCCGACGGTCGTGTGGAACCGCACCGGGGCCAAGGCCGATGCGCTGGTCGAACTCGGCGCCGACCGGGCGCCGTCGGCGGCCGCGGCCATCGCCGACGCTCCCCTCGTCGTCGTCTCGCTGCTCGACGACGACGCGGTGGGCGCAACCCTGCGCGACGCGGGGGCGCAACTGCACGGGCGGGTGCTGGTGAACCTCACCTCCTCGACTCCCGAACAGTCGAGGAGGCGCGCCGAGTGGGCCGGCCACCACGGTGCCGAGTACGTGGACGGCGCCGTCATGGCGGTGCCGCAGGGCATCGGCACACCGGACGCGCTGCTGCTGTACTCGGGTTCCGAAAGTGGTTACCGCACAGCGGAACCGGCACTGAAGACTCTCGCCGAAAAGGGCAGCTACCTGGGTGCGGACCACGGGCGCGCGGCCGCCTTCGACGCCTCGCTGGTGTCGATGTTCTGGCTCTCCTACGTCGGGGTGGCCCTGGGTATCGCGCTCGGCGAGGCCGAGGGAATCAACGGCCGCGAACTCGTCCCGTTCACCCCCGCAGTGGTCTCGCTGCTGCCCGATATGGCGGCGCAAACCGCCGCACAGGTCGAAGCCGGGCACTATCCCGGTGACGACACATCCATCTCCTCGGCCTACACCGCGTTCACGACACTCCGCGAGGTGATCGCGCGCCACGGTATCGACACCGGCGTACTCGACGCCACGGGCCAGGTCTTCCGGCGTGCGCTGGCCGCGGGCCACGGAGCCGAGGGGCTCGCCCGTCTCGTCCCGATACTCGCCGGGGACCGCTGAGGGTCGAGCCAACTCGCGGCCTGGTGGCGGGACCCGCTCGCGCGCGGTTGCGGAGTGTGCGGGACAGTTAGGGTTGCGGGCATGACGTCTCAGCGCCAGGCCAATCGTGGTCCGGCTGCCGCTGCGGAGAACCGGGCCGCACTGATCGCGGCGGCGCGTGATCTGCTCGCCACCCGTGGCGCCGAGGTGCCGCTGGAAGTTATCGCACAGCAGGCCGGGGTGGGCAAGGGCAGCCTGTACCGGCATTTCCCGACGCGGGAAAGCATCATTCTGGCCGTTTTCGAGGACAACCTCGCCGAGTTGGAGCATCGCGCCGGCCTGCCCGGGACCACCGTGGAGGACTTGCTCGATGCGGTCGTCGACCAGTTGGTCGAGTCGGCGGCGTTCGTGGTGGTACTGGACCCTCGGGACAGCTCTGATCCCCGGATCGCCGCGGCGGGAGCGACGCTACGGGAGTTGTTCGTCGCCAAACTCGCCGATCCGGCGGCCCGAGGCCGGTTCCGCGCCGACCTCGACATCCGCGAACTGGTCGTCGCCGTGGGCATGATCGCGGGGCTGCTCGCGAGGACGCCCGCCGAGGAACGCCGCCCGGTCGCGCGCGAGGCATGGAAGGTGCTACTGCGGGGCATCGAACGCTCCCACTGAGACCGGACGAGTCCGGCAACGATTCCCAGGACGCCTCGGCTTCCCGTATGCAGTGTCCGAGCACCACCCGAACGCCGACGACCGCAATCCGGCTCTGCTGCGGCCTTGACTATTCGAGGAGAGGCCGCAACACTCAACCCAACCGGACGGTAACGTCCGGTTGCGTTCCGGTTGGTCGACACTTCTCGGCGCGCTCTCCTCGGGGAGTGGCTCGGCCGATGTCGAAAACCGCGATACACCAGACGAATCGGCAAGGAAGGCCATCGTGAAAGCCTGGCAACTGACCGCAGTCGGCGAACCACTGCGACTGATCGAACGCGACGACCCCCGCCCCGGCCCCGGACAGGTCGTCATCGATGTCCGGGCCGCCGGGATCTGCCACAGCGACGTGGGTTTCGCCGACGGCACCCTGACCCCGATGCTGCCCGGGCTACCGATGATCCTCGGCCACGAGGTGGCCGGAGTCGTCGCCGATATCGGCCCCGACGTCACCACCGTGCACCCCGGCGACCGCGTCGTCATCGCGGGTCCCGAAGACTTCGCCCCGGGCTGGGCCGTCGACGGCGGATTCGCCGATAAATGCCTGGCCCGCGCCGACGGACTGCTGACCGTGCCCGACAACGTCGGCTTCGCCCAGGCCGCCACCGCCACCGACGCCGGCCAGACCGCCTACGGCGCGGTCATGGGCGCCGGGGAACTACGGAAAGGTCAACGGGTCGGCATCGTCGGGCTCGGCGGCCTCGGCATGACCGGCGCCCGCATCGCCGTCATCGAAGGCGCCGAAGTCTATGCCGCAGACCCCAAACCGGGCACCTGGGCACCCGCCAAGGACCGCGGCGTGCTCGAGGTCGTCGACGACGTCCAGAAACTCGGCGCCTACAACCTCGACCTCATCGTCGACTTCGCCGGCTTCGGCACCACCACCGCCGGCGCGATCAACGCCGTCCGCCCCGGCGGACTCGTCGTCCAGGTCGGTCTCGGCGTTCTCGAAGCCACCATCTCCACGGCCGCACTGGTCGTCAAACCCGCCACCCTGCGCGGCTCCCGCGGTGGCCGGCCGGGCGATACCGACGCCGTCCTGCGGCACATGGCCACCGGCGCACTCGAAATCCAAACCAACACCATCGGTTTCGACGACATCCCGCACGCCATCGAACGCCTCGCCACCGGCGACGTGATCGGCCGGTTCGTCGCCGTGCCCGACTGACACCACCGCCCGTTCAGATCGCAGCGGTAGGCACCCGGTTGAGCATTTCGAATCGGTCGATCTCGACGGACCGGCACTCACCGCCGACACCACCGATGGCTATCATCCAGACCTCGAAGCGATCGCCCGATTCGCTGTCCCGTCGCGGTGAAGGCTGCTGCGCGGCGGATACTCGCCCGGTTCTTCGTCGTCGGTACGCGGGAACGACGTCCACTGCGCACTCTTCATCGCAGCAACCGGCGGGGTCAGGGTTCGGGGATCTCGATCCCGAAGGTCGCACGGGTGATCTGCTCCGGCTCGGGGCCGCCGCGCAACCCCGTATCCAGCGCATCGATGGCTACCAGCTGATCAGCCGTGAGTTCGAAGTCGAACACCGCGAAGTTCTCCGTGATCCGCGACGGAGTCACCGACTTCGGGATCACCTGACGACCCTGCTGGATATGCCAGCGCAGCATCACCTGAGCCGGTGACTTACCGTGCGCTGCCGCAATCTCCCCGATCACCGGGTCTTCGAGAGTGGATCCGTGGGACCCGTCGCGGTAGAAGGTGATACCGCCGATCGGCGACCACGCCTGGTTGACGATGCCGTGCTCATCGTCGACCGCGAGCAACTCGGACTGCCGGAAGTACGGGTGCACCTCGATCTGGTTGACCGCCGGTACCACCGACGTGGCATCCAAGAGCCGGGTCAGATGATCGGGCATGAAATTGGAGACGCCGATCGCGCGGACCTTGCCGTCGGCCAGCAGCGTCTCGAGCGCCTTGTAGGCCTGAATCGTCAGATCGAATTCATCCGGCAGCGCCTGATGCAGGATCAGCAGGTCGATCTGCTCGATACCGAGCTTGCCGGCACTCTTGGTGAACGCGTGCAGCGTCGAGTCGTAGCCGTAATCGGTGATCCAGATCTTCGTCTCCACGAACACCTCGTCACGAGACAGCGCCGCGCGGCGGATCGCTTCTCCGACCTCGCGTTCGTTTCCGTAGGCGGCGGCGGTATCGATGTGGCGGTAGCCGGTCGACAGGGCCGTACCGACCGCCGCGATCGTCTCGTCCGGCGGCGTCTGATAGACGCCGAACCCGAGAACCGGCATCGTCACTCCATTGTTCAGCTCCATCGAAGGAATGCTCATACCGGCAAGGCTAGGTGTGCGGGCACTGTTCGAGGTGTCGCTCATCAGCGGGCTTCCTTTCTCGTTTCCGACTCGATATGGTCGCCCTTCGTTACCTGCGGGAAGCGGCATTCACTTCCGCCCCGGCCGGCACACCGACGTTCTATGACCCGCCGGACGTCTGTGTTCACGGCTATCACCGGCGACTTCCAATTCATGGGCACGACCGGCGATCGGTGATCCGATCGCCGATTATGCGTTTTCCGGATCCAACGCCGGTCGGGCCGGCGGCGATCGGTCCGGCGAGGTGTCCCCCGACGGCCGGATGAGTGCGGTGCGACCTCGATTATCCTGCGAGTTTTCCCGTGGTGGCCTTCGGCGCAGGGGATCCGCTGCCGGAGGGATACCGAACATACGTTTGTAGTCGCGGCTGAACTGTGACGGACTCGCGTAGCCGACCGCTGTCGCGATGCGCGAGATACTCTCCGTCTCGCCCGCGAGCAGCCGCCGCGCCTCGTGCAGGCGGATTCGTTTGTGATATTCCACGGGCGTAGTGCCGGTGGCGGCCTTGAAATGCCGGTGGAACGAGGTGACGCTCATTCCGGCGCGATGCGCGAGTGCCGCTACCTCGACCGGGGCATCGATATGGTGCCGCATCCACTCGGTCGAGCGACTGATCCGCCGTAGCACGCTGTCGACATCGACCAGGTGAAGCAAGGAATTTCCGTGTGGACTCGTCAATACTCTGTACACGATCTCACGTTTCACCCCGTCCGCGAGGATTCTCGCGTCCATGGGGGAATCGAGCAGTTGCAACAGCCGGAGCAGCGGATCGAGCACTGTATCGGGCAGCGGCCGCACCGAGACCGCCCGGGCCTCGACGCCCGGCAGCAGCTCCATATCCGTGGCGAGATCGGTCAGCACGGCGAGGTCGAGTCGCAACTCGACAGCAAGGTAGGGCCGCGTCTGCGCCGCCTCGGTTACCCGCGTCGACGCCGGTATATCCGTATACGCGATGACCAGGTCCCCACTGCCGTATTCGATGACCCGGTCGTCGAGCAGGATCTGCTTCCGCCCCTGGAACACCAAATACAGCATCGGTTCGAACAGCAGGGGAATCGGGGTACCCGGCGAGCGGGCCAGATGTAATCGGATGCCGCCCGCCGACCATCGCGGTTCGGACTCCACAGCATGGGCCGCGATCAGCGACCTGATGCGATCCAGTGTTTCCGGCATACGACTGTGAGCCTAGCCGGTGCCGGGGCGGTGTAGTCGACGGGCGAGTGCCGTCACACCGGCCGGTGATGGTGCCGGCGCGTGGCAGTATCCGGCACGAGACGGGTAGTGACAGCCATTCCACACGCCTTTCTTCGGACATAGCGTGTGGTTGTCGGGTGTCGGCAGCCGGAATTCACCGGCCGAATTCGAAGGCAAGTCTTCGGTGATTTTCCCGGTGTCCGCCGGCCCCGCCCATCCTTGTGAACTCATCTATGGAGGTTTGTATGGTCGAGCCGATCGCCCAGAGCAGCGACGGCGCACTCGATGCGCAGATCGACACCGCACTCGACGCTTTCGCGCGCGGTCTTGCCTTTTCCGCGCGATCGCCGCTGCTGGCCACGCCCGCGGATGCCGGTCTCGCGTTCGACGACATCACCTTTCCCTCGGCCGACGGCACACCGTTGGAAGGCTGGTTCATCCCGTGCCCCGGCTCCACCGCGTTGATCATCTGTGCGCACCCGTTCGGATTCTCTCGCTACGGCTTCCCGGCGCATCTCGAACCGTGGCAGTCCGCCTGGGGAGAGGGGCTGGGAAACGACTTCGAGGTCGACTTCGTTCCCGACTACAAGATCCTGCACGACCACGGCTACAACGTGCTGGCGTACGACTTCCGCAATTGCGGACTGAGCGCGGCCGCAAACGGCGGTTTGGCGTCGAACGCGCGGTTCGAATCCCGTGACGTGCTCGGCTCATTGGCTTATGTGCGCGGACATCCGGAACTCGCGAGCATGACGCTCGGCCTGTTCAGCCGCTGCATGGGCGCCCACGCGACCTTCGTGGCCATGGAACGCGACCCCGGCGCCTTCGCGACTGTGCGTTGCCTCGTGGCGCCGCTGCTGCTTTCGCCGATGGTCATCCTGGAGCAGCAACTCGAGCGTGCCGGACTCGCCGGATACGCCGCCGAGGTCGATCGCCGATTCCAGCGGATCACGAGTGTCTCGCTGGCGGAGGGCAGTCCGATCGAGTCGGCGCCCGCGGTCACGGTACCGACCCTGACCTACGGCGTCCACGACGATCCGCTGGTCCGCCCGGCGGACCTGGAAAGTATTTTCGACGCGATCGGGGCGGCGGAAAAGGATATGTTCTGGATCCACGACACCACCGCCCGGTGGGACGGCTACCTGTGGTTTCAGCGTCATCCGGAGCGGATCCTGGAATGGCTCGCCGACCATATGTAACACCGGCCCTGTTCCACACCGTGGGCCGCCATCACAAGTCCGCGGCCGGCCGAGCGGCGCCGGGCGCCTGCGAGGGCTACCGTCCGGACTGTCATGATCATCGAGACCTGTGGGCCGCGGGCGAGATGCCTTACCGTGACGGCCTCTACCGGCCCGGCGATACCGCCGTGGAGTTGCATGTGGAAGGGCCGGGTGCCTACCACCCCGATGCGGGACAGCCGATTCCGTTCCGGCTCGGCGGGCCACTGGATGTGGCCCTCGCGGTGGCGGAGGACGGTGTCGCCGAGGCGTATCCGAACTTCGATGTCTGTCTGCCCGACGGCACCGGCCGGATGACCGGAGGCGGCAGCGGGATGGGTAACGTCGGCTGGCTCGCCCGGCTCGGCGCCGACGGCTCGTTGCGCTGGATCGCGCCGATGTTTTCCGCCAATCCCTTCATCGGCGTGCGCTACGAGGGGACCTCGGCGATCTTCGTCAACGACTGGCGCAACCTGCTGACCCTCGATCTCGCCGACGCCCATCTGATCTGACCGTGCACACCCGGAACATCCACTGTATCGACATATTTCGAGTCTGGACCATGTGTGCAGCGTCCTGCGGCCCTCGACGGCGGGCCAACCGCCCGTACCCGTGCGCCGGCCGCCGCGATCCGGCGCGCGAGAGCCCCGATCGAGGCCCCGGCGCCGGGATCTGTCACCGGATCTCAACCGTCGGCTGGCGACTCAGCGCTTCGAGAACCGCAGTGATGTGCGTGATCTGCCGCGAGTCGCTCGACCTCAGTTCCCGGAACTCGCGCTCCTCGCCCGCATCACGCAGCTGCGTCAGCCACGCGATCAGCACAGCGGTGCCCTCGGGAGTCGCGACGAAAACGGTTCCGCCGAGCGTCGGGTCGCCGAGCTGTGCGGTATCTCCGGTGAGGATCTCGGCGAGCGCCAGAGCGGTCACGTCGTACAGGTACTCGTCTTCGGCGGGATTGCCGCCGAGCAACCCCTCCGCGCGGGCGGCGTTCACCAGTTCATCGGCCGTGACCTGATCCCGGCCCGCGGAGACCTCCTCGACCAGAGCCAGCACTTCCAGACCCTCGTCGCTCTCCAGCGCCTTGACACCCCATGCACCCATGACCCGCACTCTAGCGACTGCCTCGAATCGTCATCGCCCGCTCACACCGCCGCAAGCCGCCGCCAATTGCCCGGCGAAGGTCGCGCCGACGCCGTCGGGCCCCAACCGGGCGGCGTCATGAAGACTATCGGTACGGACCGGTCGCAGCGTTTTCCGGCCGATCAGTGGGGAAGCGCGCGCAGCACGGCGGTCGCGAGCTCGACGACGTACCGTGCGCCCGAGCCGTCGGGATCCTGGCCGGGGTCGTAGATCGCGATACTCGCGCCCACGCAGCCCGGTTCCGCGACGGCCGAGGTCACGAGTTCGGTGAGCTGTGTACGCGAGAGCCCGCCCGGTTCGTCGGGATAGCCCGCGATGCCTTGCGCCGGGAACTCCGCGGGGTCGAGCACATCCACGTCGATGTGCAGCCACCACCCCGGGGCCGATTTCCGCACATGTGCGACGGCCGCTCGGCCCGACGCCGAGGGCGCGGCGGCAGTCTCGGCAGCGTTGCGCTTCCACACCCCCAGTTCGGCGAGAGTCCCGACATTCAGCTCGCGCCGCCAGTCGTCGTCACGCTGTCCGAGAAGCGCGAGCAGTTCACGGCGCAGCGCGGGAAGGCCGGTGGTCACGGGCCCGTTCACACCGCGTGCAGTCAGACCGAGCAGCATCCCGATCTCGGAGTTCGCCCCCTCCCCGTCTTCCGAGGCGTCCAGCGGCGTGGTGTCTTCGTGTCCGTCGACATGGAGGAGGCCGACGGTCCCGAGCACGTCGCGGGCACCGCGGACCGCGCCGACGAGCGCGGAGCAGTCACCTCCGACCACAAGTGGGAACCGCCTGTCCCGGAGCGAAGCGGATACCGCCGTAGCCAACTGGCCTTGGATGTCGACGACCGCGACTTCGTTGAGGAGGCCGTTGGGTCCCCGTTGGGCGGACTGCTCGGCCGGTCTCAGGTCGCCGAGGTCGTCGAGCGGGAGCGGGGAATCGATGTCGCCGAGGCCGGCGGCCCGCAGCGCCGTGGCGGCGAGGGTCTGGTTGCCCGGGCGGGCATACCCGTCGAATGCGAGTCCGATGAGGGCTACGCTGCGCGGCGGGTCGATCCGGGTGGCGGAGGGAGCGGTCATCGCAGCCTTCCGAGCATTCGTCGGTGTCCGGTGTCGTGGCAGGATCAGTGTAGATCGCGGGTGGGAGAGCACTCGTCGAAGACCGCAGATCTGCGCGGGTACTGATAGTTTGGGGTCATGCCAGCGTCTGCCGACTCCGAACACACCCAGGACGCTGTCCCGCCCCGCCGTACCGCCGGGCGCGTCATCGGCGGCATCGTCCTGATCCTTTGTGCGCTCGCCTTGTTGGCCGGCGGGATCCAGGCGATTGTCGATCCGGCCGCTGTCGTCGCCGGTTCCTCGAATTCCGCGCGCAGTCCGGACACCGACGCCGAGGCACAGATCGGCGGCCTGCTGCTTTGCCTTTTCGGGATCACGGTGCTGGGCTTCGGCATCGGTCTGCTCGGGAAGAAGTCCGCACCGGACACATCGTCATCGTCCGGCACACCTTGACACCCTGACCGCCCACGACAACCTCGCTCTCCTACGATCCAGAGGCGCCTGCCCGAAGAAAGCTGTCGAGCGGCAGGAATATCCCGATCCGGTCGGCCTCGATGCGCCGGTAGCGCTCGGCCGAGGTGTCGGCAATGGGCTACCGGTGACAGGTTCTCGCCCGGCGCTCTTCCCACACTCGGCAACGCGAGCGGTGGCAGCGGGGGCAGTTTTGCGCGAGTCTGGTGCGGCACTCACCGGAAATGACTGTGCCCGGCCGGCAGTGCCGCAGACAGGAGTCGCACGTGAATACGAGCCGAGAGCAGACGGTCGCCGACTCGGCGGAATTCCTGGCTGCTCACCCCGAATACGAGACCACCGGCGCGTTGGATCTGCTGCGCAGCACCGAGTACCGGTACTTGGGCGACGGTGGTGTGGTGTATCTCGACTTCGCCGGCGCCGGGCTCGCCGCGACCGCCCAGCACCGGGCCCACGAAGCCAGACTGGCCGAACAGTGCTTCGGCAACCCGCATTCGGAGAATCCGACCTCCCGGGCGGCCACCGATTCGGTCGAGCAGGCCCGCCGCGCGGTACTGGCGCATCTCAATGCCGACCCCGCGGAATACTGTGCGATTTTCACCGCCAACGCCTCCGCGGCCTGCCGCCTGGTGGGCGAGGCGTATCCGTTCGCCCGTGGTTCGCGATACGTCGTGGCCGCCGATAATCACAACTCCGTGATCGGTATCCGCGAATTCGCCCGGGCACGCGGTGCGCGGGTGGTGTACGCGCCGATCGACACACCCGACTTGCGCATCACCGACGAAACGGTCGGGGCGGCGCTGCGCCCTCGCCGCATCAGCACCACCGGACGTCGTGGACTGTTCGCGTATCCGGCACAGAGCAATTTCACGGGCGTGCAGCACCCCCTGGACTGGGTGGAACTCGCGCACCGGCGCGGCTACGACGTACTACTGGACGCCGCCGCCTACCTCCCCGCCAACGCGCTCGACCTGAGCGTGGTGAAGCCGGACTTCGTCCCGATCAGCTGGTACAAGCTGTTCGGCTACCCCACCGGCGTAGGTTGTCTCGTCGCGCGCCGGTCCGCACTGGCCGGGCTGCGCCGGCCGTGGTTCGCGGGCGGCACCATCGCCGCGGCGAGCCTGCAGGGCAATTGGCACGTCGGGGCCGACGACGAGTCGGCCTTCGAGGACGGGACACTGAACTTCCTGTCCATCCCGGACGTGACGTTCGGTCTCGAGTGGCTGCGCGAGATCGGCGTCGATACGGTGCGCCGTCGCGTCACCTGTCTCACCGGGTGGCTGCTGGACCGGCTGAGCTCGTTGCGCCACGACAACGGCGCGCCGATGATCCGCGTCTACGGTCCGGTGGACACCGCGCGGCGCGGGGGCACCGTCACGTTCAACTTTCTCGACCCGGAAGGCGTCGTCGTCGATGAGCGCCTGGTCGCCGCCGAGTCGGCGGCAGCCGGTATCTCTCTGCGTACCGGCTGTTTCTGTAATCCGGGGGCAGGCGAAGCCGCTTTCGGGATCACCCTGCCGGTCCTGAGCCGCCTGTTCCGGACGCGCATGGCCACCATGGAGGAATACATCGAGGCACTGGGGTTGCCCAGCGGCGGTGCGATCCGGGTCTCCTTCGGCCCTGTCTCCGATATCGCGGATCTGCAGTACTTTCTGGGGTTCGCGGAGAAGACCTACCGCAACCGCCCCGCAACGCAGCAAGGATTGCAGCCACGAGAACGCTGCTGACCGGGGCCCGCTCGGGCGATCGGCCGCAAGCGTCTGTGTGGACGTTGTATCGACCAACTCGAGCTCCAGCACGACCCGGTCGAATCCCCACATCTTCGGGCTGCAATGCGGCGCGCCCCGTACGCAGGAAGTCCGCCGGGTGTGTCGATCCATGCGTATTCTCCTCGCTTCCGGTGCTAGCTCACCGGGCTCTCGAAGCTCGTGCGGGTCAGCTGTTCGGACGCTGCCCATAACTCGACCGCGGCTTCGGTGTCTCTTGCGGATCGATAAACAGGTAGTTCGGCGGGGCTGCCGGTGAATTCTCCGATGCCGTTCGGGCCGTAGAAGCCTCCGCCGTGGGACTCACCGCCGATGGCCGCGTAGAGGATCGGTTGCACGCCGTCATCGATACCGTGGACGAACATACCCAACCGCTTCAGCGTGCTCATCACCGCTTTCTGCGGTGATGGCCGGGTACGGCCCAGGTTGGGCCCGGCCGCGTAGAGGTTGGTGAGGGTCGTTCCCGGATGGGCTGCCGTACTGGTGATACCCCAACCGGCCCGGGCACTGCGCCGGTCGAGTTCGAGTGCGAAGACCAGATTCGCGAGCTTGGAGATACCGTAGGAACGCGCTGGGGAGTAGCTCCGTTCGGACTGGAGGTCGTTCCAGTCGAACGTGCCGAACCGGGCAGCGCTGCTGGTAACGGTGGTGACCCTGGCCGCACCAGCGCGCAGCAGCGGCAACAGCCCCGCAGTCAGCGCGAAGTGCCCGAGGTGATTGGTTCCGAACTGGAGCTCGAAACCATCCTGGGTGAGTTGGCGGGTCGCGGGTGCCATGACTCCGGCGTTGTTCACGAGCAGATGGAGAGGGCGTCGGTCGGCCAGGAGGCGGTGGGTCAGCTCGGCGACCGAACCGAGTGATGCGAGATCGAGGGCCTCGAGTGTTACCTGTGCCTCCGGAGCCGCAATCCGGATCGCGTCGACCGCGGACCTGCCCTTCTCCTGGTTCCGCACCGGGAGCACGAGTTCCGCGCCCGCCGCTGCCAGACGAGTCGCGAGCGCGAAGCCCACACCGTCGCTGGCTCCCGTGACGATCGCCCGTTTTCCGGTCAGTCGCGGTACGGGCGTGATCGGCATCGAGCGTTTCATATCGACTCCTTCGACATGTTCGTCCTTCCACGATCAACACCTGCGCTGGAATGCACGGCGCCCTCCGACTACGGGGACCGCCGTCAGATGTCGGAGGATCGCTTGGTTTCGGCTCGTGGAACTCGCAATGTGGTTGCCGGGCGGCAGCCGTCACCCCTGACAACCACATGTCTCGCTACGAAAAGGTGGCGTGCGCGGCGTCGAGGACGGCGGCGGTGACCGCGTCCGGTTGGGAGACACTGACGGCGTGGGAGGCACCGGTCACCTCGCGGATCGCTTGCGCACCGGCCCGCTCGGCCATGAAGCGGTGCAGGCCGACCGGGACGTTGGGTCGCGCACATCACCGCGGCTCGAGCGACGGGGACGTCGGCGGCGTCGCTCGGCAGACTCCGCAGCGGGTTGGCGATCGCACCGACCTCGAAGGACTGCTCGCGCAGTCGCTCTACGACGCCCGACCAACCGGCGGATTCCCGCGAAGGCGCCGTGGACGAGGACGACGGTCGGTTTCTGCTCGGACATAGTGTGCTCTTCTCTCGGGTCAGTGGAATGCGCAGCGAAGTGCGTGGACGGCCTGGTCGATCGCCGCGGTCGAGGCGGTCCGGCGCAGGGGTTGAGCATCGTGAAGTCGTGCAGGGTGCCGCTGTAGCGGTCACTGGTGGTGTGCACGCCGGCCGCGGTGAGCTTGCGTGCTTTTCTCTGCTGTCATGACAACTTGGACCGCGCAGCATCGGGACTTTGTGACGGACGCGGCAGGGCCTCGTCTGCCCGGCCGCTCTGTCCACACGACGGGTTCCTCTGCTGTCGTCTTCGGCCAGGTGCGGAATCGCCGCGCGCGTCAGCTGTGAGCAGCCGCTCGAGGTGGGCCATGGCGCCGTGCTGCGCTGCGTCGAGGAAGGCCCGAAGCAATCGGTCCTGGTCCGCGCGGGGAACAGGTTCGTGCTCGTGCCGTGGCCCAGTGAGGCGGGCGCGAGCCCGATGGCAGAGTTGGCGGGCGTTCGTTTCGGATATCCCCAGCCGGTCGCCAATATCGCGGAACGGGTAGGCGAAGGCTTCGCGGAGTACGAAGACAGCGCGTTCGGTGGGCGTCAACCGCTGCAGCACGACCAGGACGGCGTGCTCGACATCCGCCGCCCGCTCGGTCGTCAGTGACGGGTCCTCGGAGGTGGGTAAATCTTCCGGGAGCCAGCGATCGACCAGAATTTCGTGGCGGGCGCGGGCCGAGCCGGTCGCGTTGAGCGTGACCCGGGTCGTGATCGTCACGAGGAATGCGATCCGATCGCGAACTTGTGTGCGGTCTGTGCCCTGCCAGCGGAGCCAGACGTCCTGGACGATGTCCTCGGCGTCGGCTGCCCGGCCCAGCATTCGGTAGGCGATCCCGAAAAGGCGGGGTCGAGCGCCCTGGAAGTCTGCCACGTACCCGGCGACTTCCGATGACGACGGACTCGTCCGGTCCGGCTCCGATAGGTCGTTGGTAATGGTCGTCGAGTGCACGGCGGACGTCCTTTCCTGCGGACCTCGACCGCCACTCGGATCGGCGATCGAAGAGGCGGCCCCCAGGTGGGCCGCATATCCACCGTCGCCCGGCAGGGGTGCCGATCGCGCCCTTGGCGATCCCGGGTGACCCCCTGGCGGCGCGGAACCAGGGATACGTGACCCCTGGGGTCTTTCCCCGGGCTGCCGGTGTGGACAGGCGGCGCCGATAGCCGCTGCCGAGATCCGAAATGCAGGGCGACAGCACGCTGACCAGCAATTGTGCTGAGGAACGCATCCGCGCGGGTGACATCATGAGCGCGTCCGGTCCGGCGGTGGTAGCGCTGGTGGACCAGCGAGCCCAGCGGACGCCTCCCGGGCGTGAGACGCCGCAGAGCCGACGTGATCGGACCCGCATGTCCCCGGCCAGGAGGCATCCTGGCCGAAGCAGACCAGGGACCGGCTACGGTCGGCGGGGCGCGTGCCGCCGCCCCTCTGTCATTCGGCCTGGAGCAGGGCATCCCCGAGCTGCCGGCGGGACGTGATCGACAGCTTCGTGAATATTTTGCGCAGATGCCACTCGACTGTCCGCGGGCTCAGGAACAGCCGGGCGCCCACCTCCGGGTTGGAGAGGCCTTCGCCGACGAGCGTCGCGATCTGCCTTTCCTGCGGCGTCAGCTCATCGCTCGAGGTTTCGACGCTGCGCTTTCGGACTTTCTCACCACTGGCCAGCAACTCACGGCGGGCGCGTTCGGCGAATGCCGCCATGCCGATCGAGACGAACATGTCGTAGGCGGTGCGCAAATGATGCCGGGCGTCGATGCGCCGCGACTGCCGGCGCAACCATTCGCCGTACAGCAGATGAGCGCGCGCCAGTTCGGGGCGTAGCAATGTCCGGCCCAACCGCTCGATCGACTCGCGGTAGAGGTCGTCCGCGGCGGTTTCGTCGGCGAGCAGTGCCCGGCAGCGTGCCAGGATCCCGTGTGACCAGTCGGTGTCGCCGGTCTCCGCCGCGTCGGCCAGCTGTTCGAGCGCGCTGCGGGCAGCCTTGTCGTCCCCCACCCGCACCGCTGCCTCGATGAGCTCGGGCAGCACCCACACCGAGACGACCAGCTGGGCGATCCGGGTGCTGGCCTGGGCTGCCGAGAGAGCGTCCTGGTAGCGGGCGAGACCGTTGTAAAGGACCGCTGCCGACCATTGCGCTGTGGTGACCCCGGTCAATTGGCCGTCCGCTGTGCTTTGTTCGATCGTGGCGGCGATCAGCGCCGACGCTTCGGTCTCATCGCCCTGCATTGCCGTCAGTATGAGAGTTGTGTAGGGAGCGAGCGGGATGCCGGTAGCGGCGGCGATACCTTCGGATTCGGCGACGATCCCGGCCGCGGTGGCGAAGTCCCCGATCAAGGAGGTCGCCGCCCCCAACGAGGCGAGATAGATGGGGAGCTCGGTCAAGATGCCGGCGGTGCGCACGACCTCGGCCGCTCGGGCATACGTTTCGAGCATCACTTGTTCGTCCCAGACGGCCGGGCTCAGGCCGCACCCAGCCCAGCCCCATTTCAGGAGGTCCGGCACGGGCAGGTCCACGAGTGCGGTCATCGCGCGCCGCAACGCGGTGATCGCGGTGCCACGCCCCTCGGTGACGAGCAGCGCGCAGCCCTCCAGCACCAGGTCGATCGGCCGCGGGCTGCCCGGGCGGGGTGGGAGTTCCCGGATCGCCCCGGAGATCGCCAGGAGACTCTCGGAATCGGCGGCACCCCACGCCGCCGCGCCCCAGGCGAGCAGGTAGGTCTCCCGCGCGAGGTCGGGGTCGAACGGCTCCAGTCGCCGCGCCGCGGCCAACAGTATCGGCGGGGCCTCCTGATTGAAGCCCGCCGCGTGCGCGATACGACCCCGCACCAGCTGGGCTCGTGCGCGGAGCCATTCGCTCGGCTCATCGAGTTCAGCGATATCGACGAGCCTGCGCGCGGCATCCAGATCGCCCGCCCGGACACTCGCGTCCGCGGCCGCCACCGCGCGTTCGGCGCGCCGCTCGGTACTCGAGGTCAGTGCCACGGAACGCTGCAGGAAGGCAGCAGCGGAGGCCAGCCCGCCGCGCGCCTGTGCCCGGCCGGCGGACAGCTCGAGTTCCGCGGCGACGCTCTCATCCGGTTCGGCAGCGGCGGAGGCCAGATGCCAAGCACGGCGATCCGGGTCGATCTGCGGGTCGGTGACCTCCGCCAGCGCCAGGTGCACCGCGCGGCGGTCCTCGTCCCCGGCGGCTCGGTACACCGCCGAGCGCACGAGCGGGTGGCGGAAGGTCACGCGGATATCGAACGACAGCAATCCGGCAGTCTCGTCGTCGAGGGCCGTCGCCGACGAGACGCCGAGTCGTTCCGCGGCACGCCACACCAGGGCAGGGTCACCGACCGGCTCGGCGGCGGCGATCAGCAGCAGCAACCGACTCTGCTCCGCCAGTTTCTCGATCCTCGTGAGAAAGCTCTGTTCGATCCGGTTGGGCAGCGTATCGGTCCGCGGCAGGCCGAACCCACCGGCCAGCTGGGTGATGGTGCGCTCGCGGGGCAGCTCCAGTAGAGCCAGCGGGTTGCCCCCGGCTTCGGCGACGATCCGGTCGCGGATGTGGTGATCGAGCCGGGCGTGGGTCGCCGCCTCGAGCAGGGCATGGGCGTCGGCCTTGCCGAGTCCTGTGACTTCCAGCTCGGGTAGCCCGAGGAGATCCCGAATCCGCTGCCGGGCGCCGAAAACGAGCGCGACCGACTCCGCGAGCAACCGCCGGGCCACGAAGCCGAGAACTTGCGCCGAGGCCTGGTCCATCCACTGCGCATCGTCGACCACACACAGCACAGGGCCGCTTTCCGAAGCCTCCGACAACAAGCTCAGCACCGCCAGTGCGACCAGGAAGCGTTCCGGTGGGGTGCCCGCTCGCATCCCGAATACCGTCTCGAGGGCGTTGCGCTGTGGTTCGGGCAGTGCCTGCACTCGATCCAGCAGCGGCACACACAACTGGTGCAAGGTAGCGAATGCCAACTCCATCTCGGACTCGACGCCGACCGCACGTAGCATCCGCATGCCTGTCGCCGAATTCTGCAGGTACTCGAGCAGCGCGGACTTTCCGGTTCCGGGTGCGCCGTGCACGACGAGGACACGGCTCTCACCGGTGCGGACAGCCGCAGCCAGCTGATCGAGGACAGCGCATTCCGATCCTCTCCCGACAAGCCCGGCCTGCCCTCGAAACGCCACCCTCGCCCGCCTTCGCCTCGGTCGATCAGAACCGGATCGGTCCCGACGATCCTGAAAAGATCATCGGGACCATTCTTGCGGTCGGGCAGACCTGATCCGCGCTCGGGCGGTGCTACGGATGCAAAAGTGCCCTGCCAGGGGTGCACAATCGGCTCACCGGATGATCTTGGTTCTCGCCCACCCCCTCCCCGGGAGTTCGCTCGCGGGCACGGATGTGTCCCGCTGCGCGGCGAGTGTCACCGCCACAGCTGTCGCGGTGAGCAGTGCGACCAGCACGACGGTCGAGGCCGGGACCGCCGCAGTGGCGACCGGTGCGATGAGCACCGCCACCGACGTGCCGAACAGCACTCGCGTGCGAATCGGCGAACGCGCCGCGATCCCGGCATGAGCCGCCCACAGCAATACCAGGAACACAGCGGTGGGAATCGCCACGGCATAGCCGGTGACCAGTGAAGAGGCACTGGTATGACCGTCTCCGCTTCGCACCGCGACTTCCAAACCCGCACCGAGCGCGGCCAGCGCGGCGAAAATCGCGTAGTGCGCGTATCCCCAGAGGAACGACCGGGTCCGTCGTTCGCTCAATGCCGCTCCGCTCGGCTCGAGGTCGTAGAGCCACCACAGGGCGAACAACAGGACCAGCCCGGACAACGCGGTGACCACCAGGGTCGGTCGCAGGCCGTGATCGAGGGCATCGGCGACCCCGGTGGACACCGCGAGAACGCTCTCACCGAGGAGGATGATCGTGAAAAGGGTGTAGCGCTCGGCGATGTGGTGTGGATGCCATGCGGTGCCACGGGCTCGTTCGGCCCATACCGGTATTGCCAGCTCGGCGGCGGCGAGTGCCAGAAAGATCGAACTCACCACTGTCGTGGGCAACACGTCGAGCTCGGCCAGCAGCAGTCGTGACAACCACAGAGCTTCGAGCACCGCGATACCGGTTGCGTACCGCAGTGCGGTCCGCCGGCCGGGCCGATCGTCGCGCGCTGCCCGGAGCCATTGCGCCAGGAGACCGCTGCGCATCACCAGATAGCCGACAGTGATCGCGAGATAGTCGTCGTGACCGAACGCGGCGGGCACACCCGCCGCGAGTATCAGCACGCCGGCCATCTGCACCCATGTCAGCAGGCGATAGGGCACATCGTCGGTGTCGTACGACGACGCGAACCAGGTGAAGTTCATCCACGCCCACCAGATCGCGAAGAACACCTGCAGGAACGGCAGCAGACCCGAGAGCGGATGACCGGCGGCGACGGCATGCCCGAGCTGCGAGACGATGGCGGCGACCGCGACCACGAAGCTCAGGTCGAAAAGCAACTCGAGTCCGGTCGACGCCCGATGCGGTTCATCGACCGACCGGCCACGCATCCGGACACGCAGCCGGCCGGAGCGGGTGCCGTTGGTCACTCGACCAGCTTTCCGATGGTTGAAACGTCGCGCATCAGGTGCGCTATATCGGCGGGAATGTCGGGAATCGCTTCCCGTTCGATCCGGCCGGGGCCCGACCACACGAGGTTGACCTGCAGCTCCGGATCGAGCTCCGGATAGTCGGACCGGTTGTGACACCCTCGTGTCTCACGTCGCTCGAGGGCGGCGTCCAAGGTGGCGCGGGCGGCCATCGCCGACGATTTCAGGTCGAAGGCATGCGCCAGATCCTGGAAACCGGCGGGGTCGGGATGCACACCGATATCCGCCATCCGTTCCTCGAGCTCGTCGAGCTCGGACAACCCCGCGCGAATCCCGGCGTCGTCGCGCACCACACCGGCATGCTCGGTCATCGTATTGCGCAGTGTGCGCTGTAGTGCCCGGACGTTCTCCTGCCCGTCCGCCGCCAGCACTTCGTCGACCTCACGGCGGGCCTCGGCGAGCGCGCCTTCCGACCGCCGCTGCACGGACAGCCCGGCCGAGTACCGCGCGGCGGCCTCCCCCACGATCCGGCCGTAGACGAAAAGCTCGATCAGCGAATTGCCGCCGAGCCGGTTGGCACCGTGCAGACCACTGGACGCCTCACCTACCGCATACAATCCCTCGACGCCGGTACCGTGATCATCCGCCCGAACCCAGACACCACCCATCGAATAATGCGCCGTGGGCGCGATTTCGATCGGCGACCGGGTGATATCGAGCATCTGCAGTTCCAGCATCGTCTGGTAGACGCGCGGCAGCCGCCGCATGATCGTCTCCCGGGGCAGGTGCGAAACATCCAGCCACACGCCACCGTTATCCGTGCCCCGGCCCTCTTTGATCTCGGTGTAGGCGGCGAGAGCGACCCGATCACGGGTGGACAATTCCATCCGCTCGGGGTCATAACGCTGCATGAACCGCTCACCCCCGGCGTTGCGAAGAACTCCCCCCTCCCCGCGGGCGGCCTCCGAAACCAGTGTTCCGGCGGCGTTCTCCGGCTCGATCAGACCGGAAGGGTGGAACTGGACCAGCTCCGGATCCCGGATCCGCCCACCCGCCAGCACCGCCAGCCGCACCGAGTCGCCGGTGTTCTCGTCCCGGCGTGACGAGGTACGACGCCAGATCCGGGTGTGCCCGCCCGCGGCGAGGATCACCGCGTCGGCCCGGAATGCGTAGCGCCCGCCGTCGTCGAGATCGAAGCCGTAGGCACCGAAGACGACGTTGTCGTGCACCAGAATCCGAGTCACGTAACAGGTGTCGATGATTTGGATGCCGAGCTGCGCGGCACGGTTCACCAGGGTTCGCTGGATCTCGAGGCCCGTGTAATCACCCGCGAACGCGGTGCGCCGGTAGGTGTGCGCGCCGAAGAAGCGCTGGGAGATCCGGCCGTCGGACTCCCGAGCGAACGGCATCCCCCACCGCTCCAGATCGTCGATGCCGCGTGCGGCATGCTCGGTGACCGTTCGCACCGTATCCGGGCGGGCCAGCAGGTAGCTTTCGGTGATCGTATCCGCGGCGTGCTGTTGCCAGCTGTCCTCGCGGTCCATCGTCGACAGTGCGGCGTTGATACCGCCGGCCGCGAGTGTGGTGTGCGCGTCGGCCTTCGGTCGTTTGCCGACCACCAGAACATCGATACCGCGTTCGGCCAGCTCGATCGCGGCCCGCAGGCCCGCCCCGCCGGTGCCGATCACCAGTACCGATGTCGCGACCTGACGTTCGCCGGGGTAGACGAGCATCAATTCAATCCCTTCGAATCACGATCGGTGCGCGCGGGCGGGGGTGTACCGCCCACGCGCCCCGGATCACTGCTGCGCCAGCCACTCCGACAGGCGCGTCTGCGCGAGTTGCGCGTCTCGCCCGGGCAGCAGACTGCCGGGCTCCAGTACCGCCCCGAAGTACCGCGACTGTGGGTCGGTGCGGACCTCACGCGGATCGGAGCGGGCAGTCAGCACTGTGCGGATCCACTGGTCGAGCCCGAACACCTCCGGACCCGCGACCTCGACGGTGCCGTCGACCGGCGTACCCGCGGCGGTGCGGCCCACGGCGGCGGCGACATCGTCGGCAGCCATCGGTTGCACGTTCGCGCCCGACAACCGGACCACGCCGTCGCGGGTCGCGGAATCGGCTATACCACCGGCGAACTCGAAGAATTGGGTGGCATGCACCAGCGAGTACGGCAGGCCCGATCCTTTGATCAGTTCCTCCTGAGCCACCTTCGCCCGGAAGTACCCCGACTCCGGCAATCGTTCGGTACCGACGACCGACAGCGCGACATAGTGCCCGACCCCGGCCCCGCGCGCCGCCTCGAGCAGGTTGGTGGTGGAGGTTCGGAAGAAGTTCATCACATCGTCGTCGGCGAACGACGGCGAGTTGGAAACGTCGACGACGACGTCGGCGTCCTGCAGGACTTCTTTGACCCCTTCCCCGGTGAGCGTGTTCACTCCCGTGTTGGGTGCGGCCGGAACCGCCTGATGGCCGTGCTCACCCAGCCGGGTGACGAGTTTGGAGCCGATCAACCCGGTACCGCCGATGACGACGATCTTCATGCTCATTCCTTCCATGGAGCGCTGTTTCGAAACCGATATGTCCCTGTAGTGAGGACAAGCCGGGCAGTTGTTTCGTGACGGTTGTTGCCGTTCGCGCTCTCGAGACGGCGCGATTTCCGTTCGAATCCGCTGATCGGTCGTGTGTCCGGCGACGATTAGGACCAGCCACGACGTCAGTTCCGCTGTTCGGGTGGCACGTACTCGAAGGTCGGCCCCGCGGTCGTCATACCGTCACCGCTCGGCATCTTCATCAAGGCCTGGGCTTGTGATTTCAGGGCGTACATGGCCCCGACTGCGTCCCTCATCTGCGACGGGCTGCCGTTGAAAGCATCCTCCAGCAGGTAGAGCAAGAGACAATAGGTGTTGTTGAATTCTTCCTGCGCTGTGCGGATTTCACTGCCCGCTGCATAGTCGGCAGTACGCTGGTTCGGCCGCATGGGCACAATACCCTCCGGATCGATCCGGATCGGCTCACCGCTCGGACCGGACTGCGGAGTGTCACCCGGCCGGAATCGGCGGCCCTGCGCGAGTTCGACGAAGCGGTAGTAATGGGCTACCTCGTCGCGATCGGGATGATAGATGTTCTTGTCGCCGTCCCACACCTCGGTCCGCGCGGCGCCCTCCCCCTGCTCGACGATCTCCGCCAGAGCCGACAGCGCGGATTTCAGATCGTGCACCGGAATTATTTCACCCCCGCCGCCGCTGAAATGCATCTCGTTCAGTTGCCGTCCCGGGTCGCCACAGAAGACCGCGTCTTCGCCGAGGGTGTCGCACAGGGTCCGGATGCCCTTTTCGATTGCGGCATAGAACTGCCCGATCGTCTCGTACCTGTCGGATTCGGGTGGCGCATCGGCTACCGCCGGTTTCTCGACGGCCAGGAACTGCTCGAGCGCCGCGGCACCGAACGGCAACAGGTTGATCTGGACAGCTGGATCACCGTGCGGCAGTGGATGCGGGTATGCGGGCAGGAATTCGGGTGTATCGATACTGGGCTCGCCACCCACCGCGTTGAGCAGATTCGCCGCCAACGCCAGATGCAGCATCTCTTCCACGAACACGCTGCCGATCACCTGCACTGCTTCGCTATTGCGCCCAGGATCCAACGAGTACAACGCGCACAGGTACGGCGGGATGGTCGAATGCTCGAGTTCGATCGCCCACTGCAGGTGACGGCGGAGATCGTCCAGTGTTTCGATGGCAGGAGCGCCACTTGCATGCATGGTAGAACCTCGTCTCGGCGAGTCGTCGGCTGTCGATAACCAGGACAAGGCTTCGCAATGATCCGTGACGATCTCGCGCATGCGAACCCTCGGCCGAGCACCGGAGTGTGGTCAGTAATCCCAGACGGCCGGGACGAAACGAAAGGCGTTGCCGGCGACCGCCACGTGGCATACGGACGGAAACGGCAGATGTGTGGCCACCAGTTGCTCGCCGCTCGCCGCCAGCTCTCGCAAGAGACGGATCCTGACGCGGGCCGATTCCTCGGGGTCGTGTTCGAAGCCGTTGTGCCACTCGGGGTTGTCGAATCCGGGCTGGAATACGGCATCGCCGGCGAACGTCAGCCGGTCGCCGCCGGACTCCAAGCGGACGATGCTGTGGCCCGGGGTGTGACCGCCGGTGCGACGGATCATGACGCCCGGCGCCACCTCGTGCTCTGTCTCGAACGGCCGCAACTGGCTGCGGTACACGTCCAGGAACCGCGAGGCGGTTGTTCGGAGCACCTCCGGCACCGGCGCCGGCATGGCGGTGCGGGAGAAATCGGGCGCCACCCAGAACTCGGCCTCGGCGGCCGCCAGGTGGACCCGCAGGTCGGGGCGCAGCCGGCCTCTCAGCCCGTCGACGAGCAGCCCGCCGATGTGGTCCATGTGCAAGTGGGTGAGCACCACGTCGGTCACGGAGGCGGGATCTATCCCGGCGGCGTCCAGCCGCACGGCCAACTGCCCGGCCCGCGGGAAGCCCGGAAACTCGGTCCCCAGCCCGGAATCGATCAGGATGGTCCGCCCACCGCTGCGCACCACGGCGACATTCAATGGCCAGTCGAGCAGCTCCGGCGGCAGGAACATGTCCCTGAGCCAGGCCGACAGGTCGGCAGTGGGGGCGTTGGTGGCCATCGTCACGGCGGGTATCGGCAGCACCCCGTCGCTGATCACCATCACGTCGATATCGCCGACCTTAAGCGCGTAACGCGACGGAACCAATTCGTCGTACCCCGGTGCATCGGGGCGTGCAATGTCGATCTGGCTCATTGTGTTCTCCTTCTGACGAGAGATAACCGGAGACATCGACGGCGCCATGGGGCCACACCGTTCGGTCATACCTAGGACCGAACGGTGTACCGGTTTGTGACAACCGGCCCGCCGCCTCCCCCGGCCGATCGTGCCGAGGATCGGCGCCGGTGTTTTCCGACGCGGCCACATCGCTCACATCCCGCACGCCAGAACCTCGTTTGCACTCCACCGGCCGGCCGGTACCGCCCCCGCCGGGGGCTTCGCGCCGATCGGATTTCCGGCCGGCGGCCGGTCCCTGGTCTCCGGGACCAGGGTGTCTCCCGGGGGCGACCGGGCACGCGGGACTGGGAGTCTCGAGACCTGGGGTCCGCGCCGAATGCGCCTCCGCCCAAGGGAATGAGGCATACATGTCACATCAGCCGTTGGATGGGTCCGCGGCGCTCGTCACCGGCGCCGGGTACGCCATCGGCCGCGCGACCGCACACCACCTGGCCCGAGCGGGCGCGGCCGTCGCCCTCGTCTCGGACCGCGGTGATCGTCTGGAACGGATTGTCGACGATATAACGATGTCGGGCGGCAAAGCCATCGCCGTGACCGCCGACATCACCGATCCGGCGCTCGCCTACCAGGCGGTCGAGGACACACACGAACGGCTCGGTCGCCTGGACGTGCTGGTCAACGGCGCCGGCCTCATGGGGCTCGATACCGCCCTGCACACCCCGGTCGAGGAGTGGGACCGGATGGTCTCACTCAATGTGTCGGCGCTCCTGCACGTGACGCACGCCGCCGTGCCGTATCTGATCGACGCGGCCGCGACCTCGCCGCGGCAGATAGCGGACCTCGTGAATGTGGGCTCGCTGGCCGGGCGGGTAGCCCGCCCGGCAGGCACCGTCGACAACCTGACCGCGGCCGGCCTGAACGGGTTCACCGAGTCGCTGCGTCAGGAACTGCGACCGGAATCCGTACGGGTCAGTGTGGTGGCCCCCGGGGCCGTGCACGAGACCATCCACGGTGCGGCGCATCGGCCGGCAGGTTCGATGGCGGAACGGCTGCGGCCGGAACACGTAGCGGACGCCATCGCCTACATCGTCACCCGGGAGCGGGCAGTGGCCGTCAACGAGCTGCTGATCCGGGCCGTCGGGCAAACCTGGTAACCGGGGTCAGTGCGGAACAACACAGCGACCGATCAGCTGTCCAGCGCCGCCCGGAGATCTTTACGCGAGGTGATACCCAGCTTGGTGAACACCTTGCGCAGATGCCATTCGACCGTGCGGGAACTGATGAACAGCTCGGCGCCGATCTCGGAATTCGTCCGGCCGTCGCCGGCGAGCCGGGCGATCTGGGCCTCCTGTGCGGTCAGGACATCGGGCGCCTGCGCCGCCCGGCGCCGGACCGACTCACCGGTTGCCAGCAGTTCGCGACGAGCGCGTTCGGCGAAGGCGCCGGCACCACAGCGGCCCAGCATCTCGTGGGCGGTACGCAGATGCTCGCGGGCCTCGACGCGGCGGTTCTCGCGACGCAACCACTCGCCGTACACCAGGTGGGCGCGCGCCAGATGAACGACGACCCGGGTGCGGGTGAGACGCTCGATGGCCTCGCGGTACAGCAGGTCGGCGGTATCACCTTCGCTGAGCAGGGCTCTCGACCGGGCCAGCACGCCGAGGGCCCAGTCCGTGCCGCTCGCCTCGGCTCGCAGCGCGAGGCGTCGCAGGGCTGCCGCGGCCCGTTCCCGGGCATCGCCGCGGACGCCCGCCTCCACCAGCTCGAGGAGTGAAGCGTCGTACACCCCGAGGTCGTCGTACTCGATGGCTTGTTCCGCGCTGGCCACGGCGGCCTGATACCGGCCGAGACCGTTGTACAGCACGGCGAGCAAATGCTGGCTCGAACCGATGGCTCGCCCCTCGCCCCAGGCGGTCGCCCGTTCCAGGCCGGACTCGATCAGTGCGGCAGCCCGGGGGTCCTCGCCCCGCCAGGCGATGAGCAGGGCTTCGGCGTATCCGAGGGTCGAGTTGCCGGTCGCCTTCGTGAGTGCGGTGGCCTCCTCCACCAGAACCGCGGCCGCATCGAACTCTCCGGCGTGTACATGCACCGCCGCGCGGTAGGTGAGAGCCAGGGGAAGGAAGTTGAGCGCCCCGATCTCGCGGGCCGTCCGCACCGCGACCTCGGTCAGGTGGAACATGGTCTCGTCGTCCCAGACATCGAGGCCGGCCGGCCATGCCAGCCACAGCCAGCGCATGATGTCGTCCTCGTTTCCGCCGGACTCGTCGCGAAACGACCGGAGCGCGGTGATCAACAACGCGGCCCCCTGGTCGTGACCATCGACGAAGCGTGCGGTCAGCCCGTCGAGAAGCGCGTCGATCCGCCGGGGCGGCTGCGGTCCCGGCGGCGCGGCGCGGGCCGCTTCCGCCGCGGCGCGCACGCCGCCGTGGACGTCGAGCCGGCCCGCGAAAACCGCGGATCCGATCGCTTCGACGTAGGCTTCCCGGGCCTGGCCCGGGTGGTAAGGCGCCAGCTGTCCGGCCGCCTCGAGCAGAAGCGGATACACTTCACCGCTGCGCTTGCGCGCGAACACGATCTGGGCGCGCAGCCGCGCCAGCCGGCCCCGCTGGAGGTCGTCGAGCCGACCCATCTCCGCCGCCGCCAGAAGCTCGAGCGCCGTGTCCGGGGCCCCGGCTTCGAAAGCGGCCTGGGCCGCCGCCAGCGCCCGCACCCCACGCCGGCCGAGATCAGGCGTCAGCTCGGTCGCACGGCGCAGGAACGCGGCCGCCGCCGCGATACCCCCGCGAGCCTGCGCCCGATCCGCGGAACGTTCCAGTTCGGCGGCCACTACTTCGTCCGGTCCGACCGCCGCGTTGGCGTGATGCCATGCGCGGCGATCCGGGTCGGCAACGGGATCGGTGGCCGCGGCCAGCGCCCGGTGCACATCCCGGCGCCGGCCCCCTTCCGCCGCACGATAGGCCGCCGAACGCACCAGCGGATGACGGAAGCGCACCCGCGCTCCGAACTCGACCAGCCCCGCCGACTCGGCCACCCGCGCAGCGTCGGCACCGATATCGAGCTGCTCGGCCACCCGCCGTAACAAGGTCACATCGCCCACCGGTTCGGCCGCCGCCACCAGCAACAGCCGCTGCGCCGCGTCGGGAAGCGATTCGATACGGCGCAGGAAACCCTGCTCGATCTGATTCGCGACGGACGCGGTGTCCGGACGGATGAACCCGCCGGCCAGTTCCGCCGCCGACAACCCGCGCGGCAACTCCAGCAACGCCAGGGGGTTACCGCGGGCCTCGGAAACGATCCGGTCCGTGATGTGCTCGTCGAGCCGCCCAGGGACCGCGGTGCGCAGCAGCGCCCGCGCATCGCTGTCGCGCAAGCCCCCGACCACGAGTTCGGGCAGACCCGCAAACGGATCATCGTACGGACCGGGCGTCGAGGTCCGCACCGCGACGACCAGCAACACCCTTTCCGCGAGCAGCCGGCGGGCGACGAAGGACAGCGTCTGCGCGGACACCTGGTCGAGCCACTGCGCATCGTCGACCACGCAGACGAGCGGTTGATCCTCCGCCACCTCGGCCAGCAGGCCGAGTACCGCAAGCCCCACCAGGAAACGATCCGGCGGGCTTCCGGCACTCGAACCGAAGGCAACCGACAGCGCATCCCGCTGCGGCGGGGGAAGGTGCTCGAGATAGCCCAACATCGGCGCGCACAGTTGATACACCCCGGCGAACGCGAGCTCCATCTGGGACTCGACACCGACAACCCGCGCGATCCGGCACCCTGCCGCGCTCCGCACCACGTAGTCCAGCAACGCGGACTTGCCGATCCCCGCCTCGCCGCGTAGTACCAGCACCCGGCCCCGGCCGGACATGGCATCCGATGTCAGCCGGTCCAGCGATTCACACTCGCTACGCCTGCCACGCAGCAGATCGCCGCTCGACATTCACACCACCACCGCATTGAAAGTAGCCAAGCCCTGGTCACCGGGGTCAGCTCATGATGTCACCCGCTTGGGTGACGTCCCGACATCACACCCAGGGGATGCGGCGCCGAGACAGGCCGTCATCTCGCCGGCCTCCGCGCCACCCTTCCGGATCGAACCGTTGTACAGATCCACCGCACTGCACGGCTTCCGGCAGATACCGGTTTTCGCCTCCGAGGCGTCCCTCGCCCGCCGCTGCGGCCCCTCGTGCTGCTGGTCGATGATGTCGAAGAGGTCCTCCAGACTCGCGTCCGCGATCTCCTCCTGAGTGACGGTGGGTTCCGTGGCTACCCGCGTCTCGGCCAGCAGCTCGTGCAGCCCCGCGGTGAGCCGATCGCGCTCGGCGCGCGAAGGCGGCACAGCCAAGAACGCCCGGAGAGCGGCCAGCTGCTCGTCGACCACCGAGGTCGCGGCGGTGACGGTGACCTTCGACAGCAGGAACCCGGCCAGTGCCGCGGCGGTCGGATAGTCGAAGACCAGGGTGGCGGGCAGTCGCATACCGGTCGCGGCGGAGAGGCGGTTGCGCAGTTCGATGGCACTGAGAGAATCGAGACCCAATTCGCTGAACGCCGTCTCGGGGTGGACCGCGCTACCCGCGGGCAGCCCCAGTACCGCCGCGATGTGTTCCCGGGTCAGTGTGAGTGCCATGGTCTCCCGCTTGTCCTCGGGTGCGGCGGCGAGTTCGGCCAGCAGACGGCCACCGGTCGGCTCCACGGGCACCCGGCGGGTTCGGATGAGAACCAGTTCGGTGAGCAGATCGGGGAGTACTCCGTCGGCCGCCCGTGCGATCAGGGTCGCGGTCTCGAACTCGGCAGCGACGACCACGGGTTCGGCTGAATCGAGTGCAGCGTCGAAGAGAACCGACCCGGAATGTGCGTCGAGCATCCGCATCCCCATGCGTTCCACCCGGCTGATCGCGGCCTGATCCAGATCGCCGGTCATCCCGGCGGCCTGGCTTCAGGGCCCCCAGGCGAGGGAGAGCGCCGGCAGACCTTCGGCACGCCGGGTGTGGGCGAGGGCGTCCAGGAACGCGTTGGCCGCCGAGTAATTGCCCTGCCCGGGGGAGCCGAGAGTCGCGGCCACGGAGGAGAACAGAACGAACGCCGACAGGCCGTGCCCCCGGGTGAGTTCGTGGAGGTTCTGGGCACCGGCGACCTTGGGCGCGAGGACGCGGTCGATCTTGCCGGGGTCAGGGTCGCGATCGTGGCGTCGTCGAGCACTCCGGCAGCGTGGATCACCGCGGTCAGGGGATGTTCGTCGCCGATCGTGCCGAGCAGCGTGGCGACGGCGGCCCGGTCCGCGACATCACAGATCGAGGAGACCGTCGCGCGCTTCGCCGAGACGGCGCAGCGGGCCCAGGAAGCCGGATTCGACGGCGTCGAGATCCACGCAGCGCACGGTTACCTGCTGTCCCAATTTCTCTCGCCCCTGACCAACCGGCGCACCGATCAGTGGGGATAGCAGCCTGGAGAACTGAGCCCGGCTGCTCCTGGATACCGTCCGGGCAGTGCGGGCCGCGGTCGCACCCGCATTCGCCGTAGCGGTCAAGCTCAACTCGGCCGACTTCCAGCGCGGCGGTTTCGATGCCGCCGACGCCGCGACCGTGATCGCGGTGCTGGCCCCGCTCGGCGTCGATGTCATCGAGCTTTCCGGAGGTAGTTATGAGGCGGCCGCAATGACCGGCCAGGCCAGTGATGAGCGGACCCGGTCGCGGGAGGCATACTTCCTCCCCCTCGCCGAAGAACTGGCGACGAACAGCCCGCTGCCGCTGATGCTGACCGGCGGCATCGTCCGACTACCGGTGGCCGAGGAAATCCTGACCGGCACGAGCATGGCCCGGGTGCGACAACAGCTTCGCCGCCTCGGCGCGGGTCGGCGCACCCGTCCTGGGGCCGACCCCGAACTCGCTCTGCTCGCGGAGACCTTGCGGCGGCGACGCGCACTACGCCGATACCGCGAGTGGCTGAAGGGCCGTGCCGCGTGACGTGACCCTGCGAACCTACGCTTGGACGGCCTCGACGTGTACCAGCGCGTTCAAGGAGTCGCAATTGGCCCAGGACCTCGTCGCCGAAGGTGTCATCCTGAGGCGACAGACGACCGCTATCTCCCGAGACCGAAACAGCCCGGATAGGGCCGACCGCACCGTGCACTCGACGGCCACCGGATGCGAGGACACCCGCCTGCATGTCGTCACGCCGGGATCCGACGGGAACGGGAGGTGCTATTTCAGCATGCTCCCGGCGTCGATGGTCATGGGAAGACCTGTGATGTAACGGCTTTCGTCCGACGCAAGGAACAGTACGGCGTTGCTGACATCTACCGGTTCGACCCACCCGACGGGAAGCACGTGCATCTGCTGCGCAGCCGGGGCGAGATCGTCGGGGCCGGGGTTCTCCAGGTCCGGACGAAACATCCGCAACGTGCTGTCGTTCATGAACATCGGGGTATCGACATTGGTCGGGTGCACGGTGTTGACCCGAATGGAATGCCGCCCCAACTCGACTGCGAAACTCCGCATCAAACCGACCACCCCATGCTTGGCGGCAACATAGTGGCCGATGTTCTGGTGCGCCTTGAGTCCCCCGACCGAGCTGGTCAGGATGATCGAACCCCCGCGCCCGCCGGACAACAGATGGGGTACACCGGCTTTCACTGTTTTCCAGACACCGGACAGGTTGATGCCGATGACGGCGTCCCAGTCGTGCTGACCGGTCTGGCCCAGCGTCGCGCCACCGAGCCCGATCCCCGCATTGGCGACGATGATGTCCAGACGCCCGAATTGCTCTACACCACTGTCCACGGCAGCCTGTAGTGCGTCGAAATCCCGGACATCGACTTCCGCCGTGACGATGCGGCGGCCGGCGCCTTCGACGAGATCCGCGGTCTCGGCCAGATCGTCCGGAGTCGACGCCGGAATGCCGCTGCTACCACCCACCGGTTTACACACATCGACAGCGATGATGTCGGCACCCTCCTGCGCCAGGCGCACCGCATGACTGCGGCCCTGCCCGCGTGCCGCACCCGTTATGAAGGCGACTTTGCCTTCGACCCGACCAGTCATGAAGAACCTCGCTCGTCACGGACCGAGCATGTCGATGCCCGATGTTCCACCGGTCGGTAGTCACCGGCCGATTCGAGGGTTTCAACCCATTCGCGAGAGTATCATTCTACTTTAAACGAGAGTGCGATTCTCATGAACATGCCTCCACCTATCCCGATGAAGGGCCGATGAGCATATGAGCGACCTGGCATCCGCCGACTACTTCTCCGACCCGGACATAGCGCAGGACCCCTACGAGTACCTCGATCACCTGCGCAGCCGGAACCCGGTATTCCGCGAGCCGCACCACGGAGTCGTGACGGTTACCGGGTACCGCGAGGCCGTCGAGGTCTTCCGCAACCAGGACGACTTCTCGGCCGCCGTCTCGGTCAGCGGGCCGTTCCCGCCGCTGCCGTTCCAGCCGGAAGGCGATGACATCGGCGCCCAGATCGAGGCTCACCGGCATCTATTCCGGATCTCCGAGCACATGGTGACCATGGACCCCCCGGATCACACCCGCACCCGGGGACTACTGAACCGGCTGCTGACGCCCAAGAGGCTGAAGGAGAACGAGGACTTCATGTGGGCTCAGGCCGACCGCCAACTCGACGAATTCCTTGCCGAGGGCCGTTGCGAATTCCTGAGCCAGTACGCCAAGCCCTTCGCCACCCTGGTCATCGCCGACCTGTTGGGTGTACCCGATGGTGACCGCGACGAGTTCCGGGCCAGGCTGGCCGGTCAAACGACACCGGGCAGTATCGAGGGGTCGATGTACCAGGATGCGCCCGGCACCAATCCCCTGGAGTGGCTCGACGACACGTTCAGTGCCTACATCACCGATCGGCGCGCGAACCCACGGAGCGATATTCTCGGCGTTCTGGCCTCCACGAGGTACCCCGACGGGTCCGAACCGTCGGTGATCGAACTCGTGCGGCCGGCCACGTTCTTGTTCGCGGCCGGCCAGGAGACGGTCACCAAGTTGCTCAGCGCGGCGGTGCGGGTACTGGGCGAGAAGCCCGAGTATCAGCAGATCCTCCGCGAGGACCGCAGCCTCATCGGCCCGTTCATCGAGGAATCACTGCGCACCGAGAGCCCGACCAAGGTCGACTTCCGGCTCGCGCGTAAACGCACCACCCTCGGCGACGTCGACATCCCCGCAGGCACCGTCGTCATGCTGTGCATCACCGCGGCCAACCGTGACCCGCGCAAGTTCGAGGACCCCGGCGAATTCCGGCTCGACCGCCGTAATGCCCGCGAGCACCTCGCCTTCGGCCGCGGCATCCACACCTGCGCGGGTGCGCCGCTGGCACGAATCGAGGGGCAGGTCACGCTGAACCGGCTGCTCGACCGCGTCACCGATATCGCCATCGACGACACCGTCCACGGCCCCGCGACCGACCGGAACTATTCCTACGAACCCACCTTCCTGCTCCGCGGGCTACGAGAGCTCAACATCACCTTCAACCCGTAGGCAGACGTTTCCACGACAGAAAGATCGGCTGCGCTGTCGGCGGCCTGACGCACCACGCGTTCACGTGGGTATCCGCGGATGCCCACGATATCGCCGCGCAACCGTGGTCATTCCGGCGGACCGCATTCGGCGTTCCCACCATCGAAAGGTAACGGGACAGCAATGGAGCATGCGCCCCTGTTTTCCAAAGGCCGAGATCTCGACGCTATGGTGGCCGCGCTGCGGCCCTGGCTGGCCGATCGGCTCGGCGTCGGGTCGGTAGCGATCGACCCGCCCGATTACCCTCGTGGCGCGGGCTTTTCGAACGAAACCGTTCTGGTAACGGCCCGCGCCGGGCAGCGGGTAGACGACCTCGTCGTTCGTATCGCACCGGCGCCGGAACATCAGGTGTTCTTCGAACCGAAATTCCAGATGCAGTACGACGTCCTCACCGCCCTCGCCGGGCATCCGGAAGTGCGGGTGCCACAGGCATTGTGGTTCGAGCGCGACACCACCGTCCTCGGCCGGCCCTTCTACGTCATGCGCCGTATGCACGGTCGTGTACCGGTGAGCATGCCGCCGTACAACTCCTCCGGCTGGCTCGCCGACGCGACACCTGACCAGCGAAGAACCCTGTGGGAGAGCGCGATGCGCCAGCTCACCGCGATCCACCGGTTGCCCATGGAAACCGTATCCTTCTTCGACCGGCCCGAGCACGGCGCACCCGGTATCGCACAGCACCTTACGTATTGGACCCGCTACGCCGACTGGGCCTTCGGCAACGAGATACCCGAGATCGTGCGCACGCTGCTCGATTGGCTGAACGAGCATCGGCCGCCGATGTCCCCGCCCGGGGTGTCCTGGGGCGACTCTCGTATCGGCAATATGATGTTCGACAACGATTTCCGCGTGGTCGGGGTGATGGACTGGGAGCAGGCGTCGCTGGCCGGACCCATCACCGACCTGGCCTGGTGGCTACTGTTCGACGAATCACTGTCGGTCGGTCAGGGTGTGCCGCGGCTCGCCGGGCTCGGCACCCGCGCGGAAACGATCGCTCTGTGGCAGGAGCACACCGGCCACTCGGTCGACCACCTGCATTGGCACGAGGTATTCGCGCGGGTCAAAGCCGGACTGCTGAGCCTGCGCAGCCGACGCACAATGCAACTGCCGGCAGACTCGGGCGGCGCTCGCCACTTCGGCTATCTGCGTCAGGCGTGTGAGCTCGCGGAAATCGCAGCTACACAATAGCTTCGGTGACCACGAAGGACAGCTGTCCCGCTGACACGGCGGTGGTATTCCCGCCCGGCCGGCGGCGGACTGCCGTGCACGCGCCGGCCGGGCCACTGGAGGCAGCACGGGGATGAAACGGGTCGGCCGGGTGTGGACCCGCCGCAGTACTACCGTCGTCGTAACAGCCCGACGCGAGAGGACACTGTCGTGCCCACACAGAACCATCCTGCCGGTGAGTCCACCGACGACGCCGCGGCCACGCCGTCCTGGGCCGATCGGGCCGCGGAACGCTCCCGCTCGGTGCAGCGGTCGCGGGCGCGCAGCCGGGAGCAGGCCCGATCGATAGTCGCGGCGGCACGGCGGCTGTTACAGACCGAAGGGGCCACCCTCACCACGCAGGAGTTGTCCAAGGAAGCAGGTATTGCCCTGCAGACCTTCTACCGGCACTTCTCCGGCAAGGACCAGTTACTGCTGGCCGTATTCGAGGATGTCGTCAGCGAACGGGCGACCGAGGTCGCCTCCGCCGCCCGGGAGCTACCGGATCCGGTGGCACGGCTGCGCTTCTACCTCCTGGAGATACTCCGTTCACTGCGGGGCGAGGGCGGCGGTCTGCTCGGGTCGCGATTCATCACTGCCGAGCACTGGCGGCTGTACCAACTCTTTCCGGTGGAGATAGCACAGGCCAACCGGCCTTTTGTCGACCTTGTCGAGCAGGAGTTGCGGGCCGCCTCGGCAGCCGGTCTGCTGCGTCCCGCCGATCCGGCGACCGATGCCTGGCTGGCGCTGCAACTGGTCACAGCCGTATTCCATCACTACGCGTTCGCTCCCGCGCCCGCCGATTTCGACGATGTCACCGAGCAGGTGTGGGCATTTTGCCTGACCGCTTTCGGTGGCCCACCCGTCGAAAAGTAAGTGGATGTATCGGACCGGCGGCTCACGACTTCTGGAGCGGCGACACCGGTCGGTGAGGCGCCGCGGAGGACAGCACCCCACCCACCGCGTCCCTTCTACACAGAGGAGTGCGCGCCGCCGGTGGCCGGCTTACGACCGTGCCGCATGAGCACCGCGATGATCAGCGCGACCACGGTGGTCCCGAGGACAACCCAGAAGCTCTGGGTATAGCCGCTGTCGGCGAACACCTGCGGTACCACCTGCGTCGACGACTCCCCCGCGACCTCGATATGCGCGACAACCGGATTGTGGTTCAGCAGCGCGGTGGTGATCGCCATCGCGACCCCGCTACCGAGTGCCAGTGTGACTCCGAGCATGCCGGAGCTGATGCCCTGCTGCTCGGGCGGGACGGCCTCCACGACGAGATTGGGCAGGGCCGCCCAGAGAAACCCGAAGGCCACCCCCGCAATCACGTACAGGACGAGGTAGGTCACCCAGCTGTAGTCCGCGACGACGAATCCGATACCGGATACTGCCAGCAGGGTGAGGGCGATGATCGCCGGAATGCGGGCACCGACCCGCCGGGTCAGCACCCCGGCGAACGGACCGACGATCATGCCGATCAGGCTGGCCCAGATGCCGATATGCAAGGCATACTCCAGCAGGCCGAACCCGTCCCCGTAGCTGTAGCCCGGATCGAAGGTGACGTCGACCGCTGTGGCCGGCAGATCCGTACCGTTCGCCTGCGCACGATCGACGACACCGTCGACCATGCCCTGCCGCAGCCCTTCTTCATTCGGCGACTGAGTCATGTACCCGAGCGCCATCGGCTGGACGGCCGTGATGCCGATGCTGAATACCGCCATCAACAAGACGAGACCCAGCTTAGGGTCGAGCAGCAGTTTCATATCGATGATCGGGCGCCGGACCCGTGTTTCGACAATGAAGAACAACATCAGCAAGACCAGGCCTGTCACCAGCCACGCCAAACCGCTCGGGCTCGCCCAGCCCCAATGCTGACCGTTGTTCAGGTAGAGCAAGGTGAGCACCGCGCCCGCGGCCAGCAGTACCACGCCGTAGGGATCGACCCGGTCGGGCACCCGTACCGGAGATTCCGGAACCACCACCAGCAGCAGCGGTGTCAGAACGAGTACGAAGACCGCCATGAACCAGAACAACGCCCGCCAGCCGAAGCTGTCGACGAAGACCCCACCCACCAGCGGACCCACGACACCGGTGAAACCGACACCGGTGCCGATCAGGGCGAGACCGATCGGCACATATTTACGCGGCAGCAGGTCACGGACCAAGCCGAAGGCGATGACCTGGGTGGCGAGGGCGAACGCCGACAGCCCGCGCCCGATCAGGAACACGGTCCAGTTGCTGGTGAGCGCACAGATCACACTGCCCAGCAGGAACATCATCCCGCACACCAGCATGATCTTCTTCTTGCCCCAGATATCGCTGGCCTTGCCCAGCAACGGGTTCGCGGCCACACCCACAAGTCCGAGGATGATCAGCGCCCACGTGATATTCCCGCCGACGGAGTCGAACGTGGCGGTCATCGGTTGCAGCGCCGCGACCACCATCGTGTACTGCAGCGGGCCGACCTCGGTGTACAGGATGATCACGGCCAGGACGGCACCGATGCGTAGCCGGGACGCGCCGTCCATGCGGCCGGCGTCGGATCTGCCTGTGTCGTCGCGTGCGGGGTCGGATTCGATGGTTGACATGGGAACTCTCCAATAGCCCGAGATGGGTGACCGGCGGACCGTCGCGTCGGATCGCTACGCGAATCCGAGCCACCGGTTCAGGACGGGCCACACGCCAGCGCGAGAGTCCCGCTCTAGCTAATAGTAGAGTGTGATTCTCGTTTGGGGATCGGTTATTCCCGGGTCCATAGAGTGATTCTTTTTCGGCAGGTGTGCGCGGCCCCTGCCGGCGGCCACGGCCGGGACCATGCCGGGGTCGTGACGATCGTTGAGCGGGAAGACCGTGTTTGCCCGCGCCGCCCGGCGCCACTTCTCGGCGAGTTCACCGACGAGTTCCGGATATTCGGTCGCCGGATGTGGCTCCGCGTAGGACCGGCCGCCTGGGTAGCGGACACAGGTCTGTGGTCCGCCGAGTTCGAGTGTGGCACCGGGCTTGGTTCAGAGCCCTGGCTGTCGAACGGGGTTCATTCCCCGGTGCGGGGAGACGTGTAGGTCCGACCGTCGAGAACCGTGATCAACTCGCCGGTTATGGTGGCGCGCTCACCGGATTTGCTCGGCGGTATCACCACGAAACCGTCCCGTCCGGTGGACCTCGATCCGCTGTGCTTTCCGCTGAGCGTCACGTCGGAATGCCAGGCGTAGGGCGCCGCGGTAGCCGACTCCGTACCGTTTACGACGTTGTCTCCGTCGATGGAGTAGTCGTCGTAGTCGACATCGATTCGTGAAATCGCGGTACCTCCGGCATTCTCGGTGACCACCACCGTGGCTTTGCCCGATACGTCGCCGTCGAGCGTATAGGTGCCCGCAGGTAGGTGCGGGCGGGTGGATAGCGGCTGCCCGGGCTCCACCCGGGTTGCCCAGGGGATGTCCATATCGAACGATTCGACCGGCGGGGGCTCGTGTGGTTCTCGATCGGTCAGTTCGGCGATCATGAGCCGGGTTGCGCGACCGCCGGGTTCGGCGGACGCCGGACAGCTGGGTGCGGTGGGTTGGCCCGGGCCGCAGGCCGGCGGCACCGCCATGGCCTGCCAATAGACGATGGCAGTTCCATCCGGCGACCAGGCCGGATCAGCGCGACCGTTCCACAGCGGGTCGCATACGCTTCCACTCCCTGGTGTCGGATCGTCGCAGGCGTTGAGCTGTTGAGTTCTGCCGGGGTCATCGATTCGTGCGATATACGGCTGAAAGAAGCGGCGGTGGCCGTTGTTGTAGAAGAACTGGACTGCTCCGGTATTCACCAGATCGACGATCGGCGGTACACCCGGTAGTGCACCGGCAAAACTCATGCGATCACCGACGCGGCCATCCATGTACACGATCCAGTCGTCGTCGGGCGAGGTCCTCGACGGGTCGGTGTATGCGGGGTCCCTGGAAACCCTGTGGGAGTCAGCGGTTTTCAGGTCGGTGACGAACAGGTCGAAGTTCCACGAGTCATAGGTTCCGATACCCAACGCCGACTTCCCGTCGTGGGTGAAGCCGCGGAACTCTCCGATCATCGCGGTGGGCCCGTTCCTGCGTAGCCGGGCGGGTTCCCCGGGGACCGGCTCGATCAATCCCTGGGGTTCGGACGCGTTCGGGAGGAGATAGTGGACCTCGGTCAGTTCATAGCGCGCGGCCGCCCGGTTGAAGGTGAGCCCGCTCATCACCGCGAACTGGTCGACGAACACCCCGTTGACCAGGCTCGGTTCGCTGAACCCCAGATGCCTGTCGTCCGGATGCAGCCGGAGTTCCCGCATAACCGTCCCCGGCCGGTGCGGCGCGATCGGGTAGACCGTGGCCTTGTCCGGCGTACACGTGTCCACCAAGCGGTGCGGCCCGCAGTCGAACACGTTGGTACCGATGAGCATGCGGGTACCGTCACGAAACGCCTGTGGGTGGTCGACGAGGATCTCACCGGCACCGGAGGATCCGGGCTGCCGGTTGGCGCGGGCGGTGTCGGCGATACCGCACGTGAGGCATCGCCACGCTTCACCGTCGGCGAACGTGGTCCCATCGGTCTTGATCACGATGACCTGGTCGCCACTGAAGACGTGGCGAGGGTCCGGTGCGGCGGGTGCGCCGGAATAGCGAATCGGCAGCAAGACATGCTCGGCATCCCAGGTATAGCTGGGCCCTTCCGCGATACCACGGTCTCCGCCATCGATGCAGCCGGTCGGATGCGCACACGAACCGGCTCGGTCCGACGGGGCAGTCGGTGGCAGCGGTAATTCGCGGACCGCGACCGGTTCGCCAACGGACGCCTGCCCACTGGGCGCGGGATCGGTTGTACCGCTGGAGCAGCCGACCAACATGGCTACCGTCAGCATGAATGCACCGATGCCGGCGCGGGCTGTACGCGTCGATCGCATACCGGGCGTCCTCCATGGTCAAAATACATCTCTATAGATGTATCTCTGGTGATAGATTAGCAGCCGTGGACCGGCAACGATTGCATCGCCTGGGGCGACGATTGGTCGAGCTTTCCCGGCAGGTGCAGCTCGAACCAGGGGACGTACGGCCGAGCCCCGCAGAGGAATTGATCATCAGTGACGTGATGTTTCACTCGAACAGCACGGTCGGCGATGTTGTCGCCCGCACCGGTTATGCGCAGAGCTATGTGTCCAAATGCGTCGCCGACCTGGTCGAGCGAGGCCTGCTCGTGACGAGTACCGATGAATCGGACCGCAGACGTACGATCATCGGCCCATCCCCGATGTTGCAGAGCGCCACTCCGCGCCGTACGCCTCCCCTGGCCCGCATTCTCGCCGGCGATCTGGGCAGCGACGAAGCAGCACATCGGGCGCTGACGCTCCTGGACGACCTTTCCGACGTACTTCTGGACCGGACACCAGGCGACAATTCAGGCAATGTGGGCAGCGGCGCCGGTGAGCAGGGACACACCGCCTGTGGTCCAATTGACCGGTGATGATCTTCGCGCGCCGTTGGTGGCAGCACCTGCACTAGCGGCCGAAGACCTGGTGTGGCCGCCTCACCCGCGGCCTCGTCCTGTCTCGTCGAGCGACAGCTCGTTCCCGCCGTATGAGGTGGCACTGGAATAGAGAAGGGACAACCCGCCGATGCCCCACACCGACGAACAGTCGCCGGCCGAGAGATTCGGACAAATCCTGGTCAGCTCCCGCTCGCTCGACGAATACCGGGCGATGTTCAACCTCACCGACGCCGACCTCCGTTCACGAATACTCGACTGCCCCAGTGGTGCAGCCGGGTTCACCGCCGAAGTATGCCGCCGAGGTGGTGATGCCACCGCGTGCGATGTCGCGTACTTCGACGATGGCATCGACGAGGTCGCCGCAACCGCGGTGGCCGAGGTCGAGCGCGGCAACCGATTTGTACGCTCCCACCAGCACCTCTACAAGTGGACCTTCTTCACCGACCCCGAACAGCATCGACTCCGGCGCCGTCACGCGGCCGAACGCTTCGCCGCCCATACCCGACACGACCCGAGCCGCTATGTAAGCCACCAAGTCTGATCGAGACAGCGGTCAACGCTCATGTACCTAGCGGACGTTCCCGCCATCGGGATTCAGATCAAGCGACTTCAGCCCTAGAGGTACTCGAAACCCCCGCGCTCCGGCTGTAAGGCCCCGACCACAGGCCCGGAATCAACGACCCGGGCAACCTCGGGATCCGTCGATCGCCTCGAGGCTGAGGCAGAAAGCGAACATGGTTGACAGCTGGACGCTCAACCGCTTGAAATGGTCGAACGATGACCGACCATGACCCGACGGAACTGAACCTCGAAATCGCTCGCAAGATCTACCCGGTCGGCCAACATGTGACCGGCATGGTCGCAAATATCCCTAGGCCGGGCGTTATAGGGTTGTTTGTCGACTTGGGCACGAGCACGCCACCCTGGGGATTCGTGGATGTACTCCATCTTCCGGACTCTCCGGAGCAATGGCCGACCGTCGGCACGATCACCGAGTTCGAGGTCGTCCATCACACCCATCAAGGACACCAGGTCAGACTCCTTCCCCTCGATCCCGCCTACCGTGCAACTCCTCGGCCACCGGCAAGTGAGCAGCGACTACGCGCTCTGAAACGTTCTCTATGGGGAGCGCATCATCGACCTCGACCAGGCGGTTACCGATCCAGACCCGGTCGGGGTGCGGATCCAGAGTGCTGACAGATCGAACATCGTGAGCTTGGTTCTGTTCCGCGGTGAGTGGGCAGAACTCGACGCGCTGACCGATGAGGGCTGCCCCAACTCAGTAGACCTGGATCGACATGCGCAGACGTTCGGTGCCGGGCGCGTATGCCGTACCCGACGATCGGCCGCGTCATCCCGTCGACGACGTAGGCTTTGCCGCAGCCAGGTAAACCATCGGGACCTTCGCAAGTGAGTGGCGGCGCCAGGGCGACTACCCCACCCGCCCCGCCGGCAACGCCGGCCTCGCATTGCGGCGCGACGATCTCGACGCCCGCTTCCCCGGCCTGATCGCCGCCGTGCTCACCGCGGCCGCCGCCCGCGGCCGCGGCTGACGGGCTCACTGGTGCAGGTGGGAAACCCAATCCTGCGGCACCCGCCCGGCCGGGCCCGGCGCGCCCTGCTCGATCGGATGGTGCTCGGGCGCGGCGAGCTCGGGACCGCTTTCGTACATGACCTGCTCGCCGTAGTCGTAGAACCACGCTTCGCCCGGTTCGAAACTACGGATGAACCGGTGCCCGGACGCCGCGGCGTGGCCGCTGGCGTGCTGGTTCGGGGAGGAATCGCAGCACCCGATATGCCCGCATTGGGCGCAGCGGCGCAGGTGGAACCACCAGCCCGGCGGGTCGAGCGCCTCGCAGTCGGCGCAGCCGGTGCCACTGGGCGCGGCGGCCGGATCGATTCCTTGCATCAGAACTCCTTCCGGGGCGCCCGCCCGTGTGCTCGTGCAGGCGTAGCTGGCATAACCGTTGCCCGGCCCGGCGGGCGGTGGCCGGGCTGTGGCCGCGGTGTTCAGGACTGGGGGTCAGCCGCAGCAGGTCCTGGCCGACCAAGGGGCCGGCGGGTACCTGGTACAACCGGCCGCCTTCGGCCGGCCCGCCCAGATCGATCGGGGCGAATCCGAGCGTGGTGAGCAGCTCGGTGAACAGTTTCTTGGCGTCGGCGTCGTCGCCGGACACGAACAGTACCCGGTTGCCCTCGCTGCGGCGGGGATCTTCGGCCAGGGTCGCGTCGCGGCGAACAGGTGGTTGAACGCCTTGATCGCCCGCGCTCCCGGGGTGTGCCGTGCCGGTCAGCCGCCACAACCGCTGTCGCGACTGCGCGCGAAGCCGACCTGGCCGCGGCACCGATCCCATCGCCGCCTGGGGAAGGGTGGACTGGCACCGGTCGAACACACCGAGGGGCTGGGCCGGCCATTGCGCGGCCGGCTGGCACCCGGTGACCACGCAGGGGACGGGGCCGGGGCTCAAACGACTCCGGCAGCGATCAGCAGCGTCCAGATCTCGCTCTGGTCCACGACCTCGACGCCGAGTTTCGCTGCCTTGGCCAGCTTGCTGTCTCCGACGCCCGCACCGGTGATGAGCAGATCGGTGTTCGCCGACACCGAGGACGCTGCCGTGGCACCCGCCTTCTCGCACAGCCGCTGAAAGGTCGGGCGCGCGACCTTCTCCCCGGAACGCGGGTCGCTGATCGCGCCGGTGATGACCACCGTTTTGTCTGCCAGCGGCGCACCGGCCGCGACGACCGGCGGCAGATCCTCCGCGCGGACGTCCAGGCTGACGCCCGCAGCCCGCAGTCGCTGCATTTCCGGGCGCAGGCGGGTGAGGTGCTCGATCAGGGAGGCGGCGACCTTCGGACCGATATCCTCCACCGCCACGAGCCGTTCCTCGCCCGCGTCGGCCACATCTTCCAGGGAAGCGAAACCCGCGCGGGCAAGGCGGGCGGCCGTTCCCGCCGAGGCCATCGGAATAGCCAGCCCGATCAGCGCACGGCGCAGCCCGACCGCACGGCTCGCGTCGATCGAATCGATCATGCGCCCGGCCGACACATCGCCTATCCGGTCGAATTCCAGCAGACGTTCCTTGGTCAGCGTGTAGAAATCCGAGGGATGTTCCAGGATCCCGGCTTCGGCGAGGCGTTCGATCCACACCGGCCCGACAGCGTCGATATCGGCCGCCGGCCGCGAGGCCCAGTGGATGAGCCGGCGCACGGTCTGCGCGGGACAGGAGACATTGGTACAGAACAGTTCCCGGCTGTTGCCCTGCTCGATCACCGGCTGCGCGCACGAGGGACAGGCCGTGGGCGCGACGATCTCGCGCTCCTCCCCCGTGCGTTTCGAGGCGTCGAGCACGCCGGCGACGAACGGGATCACATCACCCGCCCGGCGCACCAGCACGGAATCGCCCACCTTGATATCGCGGGCACGGATCACTTCCTGGTTGGCCAGCGTCGCTTTGGTGACCGTGGTGCCGCCCACGAACACCGGTTCGAGCCAGGCGACCGGGACGATCTTTCCTGTCTTGCCGACATCCCAGACCACCTCGTTGAGCAGTGTGGTCTTCTCCTCGGCGGCGAACTTGAAGGCCAGCGCGCCACGTGGAGAACTCGACCGGGTCCCGGCGGCGGCATAGGCGTCCCGGTCCGCCAGCCGTAGCACCGCCCCGTCGATGTCGTAGTCGAGATCGTTGCGGTCCTGTTCGATCACGGTGATCGCCGCCTGCGCCTGCCCGGCATCCATACACACCCGCATCTGCGCCCCCGCGATTCCCAAGGCCTGCAGGCCCGCCTCGAGGTCGGCCGCAGCCTGCCCTTCGGACTCGTCCAGGTCGAAGCCGAAGAACTGCAGTCGCCGCTCGGCAACGGTGGCCGGATCCTTCGCCCGCAGCGTCCCGGCGGCGGCGTTACGTGGATTGATCAAGGGTTTGTCCGGGTGGGCGGTGTTGTAGGCAAGGAACGTCGAACGCAGCATCACGGCCTCGCCACGCACCTCCACCCGCCCCGCAACATCGATCCGGCCCGGCACACCGTCGACCAGCGCGCGCACCAGCGGGGTCACATCGTCCCCGGTGGTGCCGTCACCGCGGGTCACCGCACGCGTCAGCCGCCCGTTCTCGTAGACCAGGGCCAGCGACAGACCGTCGAGTTTCGGCATCACCACCACCGGCTGTCCGGGAAAACGCTCGAAGAACGCTGCGACCTGTTCCGGCGTGGTTGCCTTCTCCAGCGACAGCATCGGGCGCGAATGCCGGACCGGGGCGTGCAGCACGGCAGGTGCCCCGACCTGCTCCAGCGGATTCGGGTCGGGCGCCAGGCCGGGATGTGCCGATATCAGGGCCCGCAGTTCGTCTTCGATCTTGTCGTACTCGGCGTCGGCCACCAGCGGCGAGCCCTGATAGTAGGCATCGCGCAGCACCATGATGCGGTCCGCGAGCTGCTGAATACGTTCCCCAGTGTCCACAGCACCAGACGCTACCGAGAACCACCGACACCGAGGTGCATCGGCGGTACCGCACGGCTGTGCTCGTTGTGCTGTAGACGGCTCACCGGACGCCGCCCACCGGCTGAAGTGCCCGCGTCCTCCGCTTCGCGCACGGCCCGCCTGCTGCGGCTGCGCCACGCGAACACCCAGCACGTGTAGGGCCCGGCTTCGGAGTGCGGATCGACTGCGTGTTGTTCAGCGACGGTGGTTCGGCTCATGTCCACGGCGCGGGGATCGTCCCCGCGTTCCATTTCGCCAGTGTGGCATTATCCACCAGTCTGATACCGGTGCGCTCGGCGGTCTGGCGGGCCGAGCGGGTGAAACGTGACGTCGTGACCAGCACGGCGACTACGGCGATCACCGCGGCGACGATGACCGCGAGGTTGTCGCGGGCGAACTGCACCGCCGGCACGCCGACGACGAATACGGCGATCCCTGCCATACCCAGCACACCAGCACTGGGTGAGTGGCGACGACGTCTACCCACCTGCTACCCCTGTTCTCCGACCCCTGCCGTAATCGATCAGGGTGACTGTAGTCCCAGGGGCCGACAGAATGAGATGAAACCCGCTGTCACCCTCGGGATTCCAGACGGTTCATCGATGGTTGAGCTATCCGGCATCGGTGATCGCGGTATCTCAGCCACCCCCGAAGCCACAATAACGATAATTTTCGAGCCGCTCAGCGGGGAATTCGACCTGACAGACGGTGACATCATCGACCTTCGCATACCGAGGCATTTGAGCGAATTGCTGAAGTATGTCGTATGGCCCAATGGTCTCTCCGTATGGTTGAACTACGGAAAAGACGAAAAGGGAGAGTTCATCATTCTCGATCGAAACAAGGTGGAAATCGACAGGTTTTGATCACAATTCGCCAGTTGGCCTCCGACAATCGAGTGGGCAGACGTGCCGACCGATCGTCTTTGATCATCCGTTTACGTTGGCCAGAGCCGCGTCAGCGGCCTAGCCGGCCACCGGGCCCGGAAAGTCCGACGACGAACCGGAAGATACGGGGAGCGCGGCAATCATCGTAGGCAACTGAGAGGGAAGCCCGGCAGCGCCGAATGCGGCCTACCGATGCACCTACGCCCAGGCATGGGTTGCGGTGAAATCGATGTGGGGTCTGACCCTGCAGCAAGCCGGGAAGGACACGCTCACCCGAACGCCGGCCGGGTGCCGAGCAGTCGTCTGAACAATCCCGGTTCAGTGGCCTACCTCCATCACCTACCGCGCGGCGGTGGCCTCGACGCGGTCGAGGGCGGTATCGCTGAGGTCGGTGGGGTCGTAGAACTCGCAGAACACTGCGCTGCCTCGGAGGATGTTGTCGAGGTTCCACAACGGGATCGGGGTGGTGTGGCCGCGCAGCCAGTCGAGGATGAACTCTGTGACGGTGCCGGAGTAGAAGCCCCACTGGATTTTGTCGATATCGGTGAAGACCAACGTCCAGTTGTCGGGGTCGGGGTCGCCGGCGTCCCAGAGGCAGTAGTCGCCGCTGAATGATCCACCCCATTGGATGAGGTTGGCCGGGTCGACGGATACGCCGGGCGGTAGATCGGTGGGCGGTTCGCCGAATTCGTCGCTGGCCAGGGGCTCTCGGGAGGCGAGGGTGACCTCGGCGAGATCGAGGTAGGGCTGGGTGCTGGGCCGGTACAGGCGCAGTACGTTGCAGAACCGGACGTCACCGTAGGCGGCCAACAGGTCTTCGAAATCCTGCGGCAGCGCGGTGACGCCGAGTCGCTGCTGCACCGGGGTCCAGTCGAAGTCGCGACCGGAGCCCGGTGGCGGGGGCAGCATGGCCTGTAGTTCGTCGAGCGCGCTCATTTCGGTGTCCTCGAAGGCGTCAGAAGTTCTGCACGTAGGTCGGTGGCAGGTTCCATCCCTGGTCGCCCCAGGCCTGCAGCAAGTAGTAGTCGGGTATCACCTTGTCATCGATGTAGATCGGGATCTTCAGGTAGGTGACGTTCTGGGCGGGCACCCCCGGCACCGCGCCGGTGACGACCTGCCCGAGGTGACGCTCGTAGACCCGCATGGCGCCGGTGTTGGTGGCGCCCAGCTCCGGAGCCAGGAACTGCAGGATATCGCCGGGGCCGCCGTATCGGTTGGGCCACAGATGTCCCCGCTGGTACACACCGCCCGCACCCGGGACCGCAATGCTGGCGGGCCCGGTGCCGGTGACCGCGGCGCCGGCGGCGTCGAGGTAGCCGTAGGAGCCTGTCGGCCGGCCCAGGGTGTCGAGTGGTCCGGCGACCGCGCGGGTGGCGCCGGGCCCGACGTAGACCGCGGGCCCGCTGTTGGAGACCGCGCCGGTGCCGGTGAGATCGGGCAGCCGGTAGACCTGGCCGCCGCCGGCGGTGGACGGTACGGGTACGGCTTTGGTCGCGTCCAGCAGGCGCGGGGCGGTGGCGAAGAATTCCTGCTGGGTCGGGGTCATTCCGGGCTGTCCGGGCGGAGTGTTCAATCCAGGTGCCTGCAGAGGTTGGGCGGGGGCCGGCGAGAAACGCGGGTTCGTTGCCGCGCTCCCGGGCAGCGGTGAGGGCGCGTTCAAATGTACCCGCGCCACCGATGCCGGGTTGTAGGCCGTGCCCGGGGCGATACCCGGGTTCGGAACCACAGTGCTCGGTCGAACCGGCAGCGACTGCACCGGGTTGACCACCGGGGACGCCGGCGCCGCGGGGGAAGCCCGCAGCGCACCGGGCGCGCCGGTACCGGGCGCGGGAACAGGCGGTGCGGGAATGGCAACCGCCGGGGCCGGGGCCGGGGCTGGGGCAGGTGCTGGTGCAGGGGACGGGGACTGCGGGCCCGCGCTCGGCGGCGCACCGACATCGGGCACGTCCTCGCCCTGCGCCCTGCACTGTGCGGCCAACCCGTTGAGCCGCGCCGCCTCGGCGTTACCGCGCTGGGCTTCGAGGTTGTAGGCCTGCACCGCTGCCGCGTTGTTCGGATCCGGCGGGCTGGCGTTATGCGCCGCGGCCGTCGCGTTGTGCGCCTGGATCTGCGCGGCCACCGCCGCACAATCCAGCTGCCCCCGCGCCACAGATGGCGACACCAGCACTGCCGCGATACCTGCAAACACGACGAAAAGCGCCAGTGCTGCCCGCGTGAAACGCATTACTGGAGAGAACATTTCGAAACCCCCATCGACCCCCGTCCACCCTCCGGACGAGCCGAATCCTACCGAACCACACCACCCCACACCCGTCAACCCCAACTGCGTCGGCGATGGCCGGGCACCGTTGGGGTAGCGGGGTTTTCAGCTATGTTGAGCGTCGGCGGTGACCTGGGGTAGCCAGTTGGGCAGGTGGCTGCCGAGGAAGAGCTTCATGGGATATCCGAGCTATCTGCCGGGCGGATCCGGCGGTGTCTGTGTCTCTGCCCCGGCCGCCTCGGCGAGGTACCGGTCGAGGGTTGCCCGCGATACCCGAACACGTCAGCGGCCTGGGCGACGGACTGGTCCTCACGCAGCGCGGCCCGGGCCATGGCCAGCCGGGCGTCGCTGAGTTTGCGCGGCGGCCGGGCTGTTTGCCCTGGGCCGCGGCGACCTCACGCTGTCCAGGAACGCATCGACTTACGAACACCACAACCGGAGGCGGATCCAGCCTGTCATGGATCTTGAAGGTTCATTATTTTCTGAATACAGATTCTGGTGTACTGTTCTGGGCCATGGAGACCGCAGTCCACACCGACGCGTTGGCCCGGTTCGGCCACGCCCTGTCCGACCCGACTCGCACCCGGATCCTGTTGAGCCTGCGCCGGGCCCCTGGGTATCCGTCGGAGCTGGCCGAGCAGATCGGGGTGACCCGGCAGATCCTGTCCAATCACCTCGCCTGTCTACGCGGCTGCGGACTCGTGGTCGCGGTACCGGAAGGCCGGCGCAGCCGTTATGAACTCGCCGATGCCCGGATCGCCGCGGCGCTGGGTGATCTGCTGGGTTTGGTGCTGGCGGTGGATCCCGCCTGCTGCCCGGGCGCCGAGACCGAGGGCTGCTGCTGATGTCGGCGCCGCTCGGCATGCCCACCCCACTGTCCGCGGTGGCCGCCGGCCCCGGCCCGGGCCGGAAGGTGGTGCTGGCGCGGCGGATCCGCTGGCTCGTCGCCGCGACCATCACCTACAACGTCATCGAGGCGATCATCGCGCTCACCGAAGGCGCCCGGGTGTCCTCTACCGCGTTGATCGGGTTCGGTCTGGATTCGGTGATCGAGGTGTCCTCGGCGGCGGCGGTGGCGTGGCAGTTCGCCGGCCGCGACCCGGAGGCACGGGAGAAGGCCGCATTGCGGATCATCGCGTTTTCCTTTTTCGCCCTCGCCCTCTACGTCACCGTCGACTCGATCCGGGCGCTCTTCGGCCTCGGCGAAGCACAGCACTCCGCGATCGGCATCGGGTTGGCCGCGGCGAGCCTGGTCATCATGCCGGTGCTTTCGGCCGCGCAGCGCCGGGCCGGCCGTGAACTCGGATCCACTTCGGCGGTCGCCGATTCCAAACAGACTCTGCTGTGCACCTACCTCTCGGCGGTCCTGCTGGTGGGCCTGCTGCTCAACAGCCTGTTCGGGTGGTCTTGGGCGGACCCGCTCGCCGCCCTGGTCATCGCCGCGATCGCAGTGCGAGAAGGCCTCAACGCCTGGAAGGGCGACACCTGCTGCCCCACAACGACGATGCTCACGGGCGGCGCCGACAATGCGGACGGCTGTGACTGCTGCGAGCACCCCACCGGAAAGGACCACTGATGCCCCGCCTGCCCGCGCCCGCTCGCGACCGCTACCACCAGGAAATGCAGGCCGCGAAGACCGCGGTCGCCGACGAGATCCGGTGGGTACACCTGGAGCGCGCACACATCCTGTCCCAGCCGGATCCATGGCTGCACACCCGCAACCATCTCGCCATGCTCGTTCTCGCGGTACGCCGGCGCGACCGCCGCGAAGCCCTCGGACAGGTGGTGCGGATCATCGTGGCAGCACCCAGTTCCCTGGCCGGCCGCTACCCCGAAGGCAACACCGGCCGCGCCCGCGTCGGGCTACGCCGGACGATGCCCACCCCCTCCGACCTCGCGGCGCTGCTGAATCCGACTGCCGCCTGACGACCGGCGTCCATAGAAGGGATATTTTTCGGCGCCGCCGTGACGACAGTGAGGTCGGGATGGCCGATTCAATCCGCAGGACGGAAGGCCCGTTCGAAGGGACGGCTTGGCACCATGCCCGCTCGGGGCACCTCCCTGCGATAGAACGCGACCCGTGGCGCGAAATACCCTACACCGCATGGTATCCGGTGTCCGGAACTGTGTCGGCCCTCCTGCTCGACGTGCAGGTAGGTCCGGTTTCGGCTGCTGACGGTGCTGCCGTACCGAGTGATCAGGCTGCGGTCGTGCGAGGGTGAACCGGGTTACGCGGCAGGCGGAGACGAATGAGAGCACGCCGAGTACGCGTGTCCTGCCGCATCGACCTCCTGGTTTACCGAGTAGGCCGGGCCCGCTCCCCGCACGCGACGACCGCGCGAGACCGAAATGATAGGAAGTACCGACTGGTCAGAACTGGCCGAAAGTCTTTCTGTCGCAAGAAGACACGATCTACCCAGGGTTTCACCCATGATCACCGAGCAGCAGCTCAGAGATTAGAACTCGAGCTAGGGCATGTTCCAGACGCGCACCGTTTTATCCTTGGCGCCGGAAATGATGACCGTCCGGCCGTCGCGTTGCGCGGTGGTGACAGCTGTGATCATTTCGGTGTGGCCGGAGAGAGGCTTGCCCACGGGTTGACCGGTGGCGAGGTCCCAGACATGGATCTTGTTGTCGAAGCCACCGGCGATGATAACGGTGCGGCCGCCGCGTTGCGCCGTCGTCAGGGTCCACGAGAGGGCGTCCGACCCGGTGATCGGTGTGCCGACTGGTTGACCGGTGGCAAGATCCCAGAACCGGATCGACTTGTCGGTCGCGGCGGAGACGATGACGGTACGACCGTCGAGTTGGGCGGTCGCGACGCTGTAGACGGTATCGGTGTGACCGGTCAGCGGCCGGCCCACGGGGTCGCCGGTGGCGAGATCCCAGATACGAATCGTATTGTCGCTGCTACTGGTGATGGCTACCACGCGGCCCTCGCGTTCGGCGGTGGTGATGGCGGTGGCGTAATCGGTGTGCCCCTTTTGGGGTGTGCCGACCGGTTGGCCGTCGGTGAGGTCCCAGGCTTCGAGGTAGTCCCAGCGGGCGCCGACGATCACGGTGCGACCGTCGAGTTGGGTGGTGGTGAGCGCGTCGAGATCGGTACCGCGTTGGCCGGTCAGCGGATGTCCCACGGCTCGGCCGGTAGCGAGATCCCAGAGCCGGATTGTGTCTCGGCACGCGGCGATGATGACTGTGCGGCCGTCGCGTTGGGCGGTGGCGACGGCTTCGACGCCCTCGTCGCCGGTCAGGGGCTCGCCGACCGGCCGGCCGCTCACGAGGTCCCAGGTGCGGACGGAGTTGTCTGCGCTGCCGGAAATGATGACCTGGCGGCCCTCGCGTTGGGCGGTGGTAATCGAGGTCACGTCGTCTGCGGGGCCCGTCAGCGTGGCGATGGAATCGTCGTCATCCTCGAGCCGCAAAGCAACGGTGGTACCTACCGCGATCGTGAGGATCGCGACGAGGATCGCAGCGACGGTCCACAGCCGGCGGCGGCCGCGGCCTGGGTGGCCACCGCTGACAGCGGGGATCGCGCCGGGCCCACGCACGACAGTCGCAGCGGTGGCCGGTGCAGCGGTGAGCGCGGCGCGTGCGGCAGCGGCCAGCTCACCGCAGGTGGCATAGCGGTCGGCGGGGTTCTTGGCCAGCGCACGAGCGATCACCGAATCGAACGCGACCAGGGCTGGATGTGTCGCACTCGGTTGCGGTGCAGGCTGATTCAAGTGGGCGTTGATGAGTGCACCGAACTCGCCGTACGGGTACGGCTTCACGCCCGTGAGGCACTCGTACAGCACGCAACCCAACGAGTAGACATCGACAAGCCGGTCGACCGGTCGCGCGTTGAACCGTTCGGGTGCCATGTATTCGAGACTGCCGATGGTTTCACCGGTCATGGTCAACCGCGACCTGGTGGCCGCATCCACGATCTGTGCGATGCCGAAATCGGCGAGGTAGACGAATTCCGGGACTCCGTTGGTGACAATCGCGTTGGCCGGCTTCACATCACGGTGGACCAGCCCCGCGTCGTGGGCGTCGTCGAGCGCCGCCGCCAACTGCTCCACGACGCTGACTGCCCGGGCCGGGGCGAGCGCTCCGGTCACCGAGAGCACCTCGGCCAGGTCACGTCCCTCGACGAGGCGCATGTCTATGAACAGGCGGCCGTCGTGTTCCCCGAACCGGTGAATCGGGACGATGTGCGGATCGGTCAGCCGTGCCGCGATTCGCGCTTCCCGCTGGAACCGGGCCACGTACTCGGCGTCACCGGACAGTACGGCCGGCAACACCTTGAGCGCGACTTCACGTTGCTGCTCGGAGTCGTAGGCCCGCCATACCTCACCCATGCCCCCGCGGCCGAGCAGTTCCTCGAGCCGGTACGGGCCAAAACTATCGACCACGACGGAAACCTACCCGAAACGGTGAGATTGCGTAGCGCAGCCGGACATTCACGCGACAGCGACTGCTACGGCATGTCCCACACGTGGATGGTGCCGTCGATGCAGCCGGCGATGATGACGGTCCGGTCGTCGCGCTGTGCGGTGGTGACCGACTCGGTGGCGGAGCATCCGGTCAGCGGGTGGCCGACGGGTTGGCCGGTGGCGAGATCCCAGACGCGGACAGTGCCGTCGCGAGCACCGGAGACGATCACGGTGCGGCCCGCGTCCTGGGCCGTGGTGACAGCCCTGACCCAACTCTGATGGCCGGTGAGCGGCTGGCCCACGAGTCGACCGGTGGCGAGATCCCACACCCGGATCGTCTCGTCATGACTGCCGGAGATGATCACGGTGCGGCCATCGAGCTGAGCGCTGGTGACTGAGGCGACGTCATCGGTATGGCCGACAAGGGCCTGGCCGACGGGTCGGCCGGTGGCGAGGTCCCAGGCCCGGACGATGTCGTCCGAGCCGCCGGCGATGACAACGTCCCGGCCGTCGACCTGAGCAGTACCGACGGCGTTGATGATATTGACAGTCATGGGGGCCACGCCCTCGGTGGTTCCCGCGAATTCTTCGCGGAGGCGCCGACCGGTGGCGAGATCCACGGCCACGACTCCCGACGAGATGCCGGCGAGAACGACGGCGCGCCCGTCGCGCTGGGCAATGGTGAGTGCTTGGGTATAATGCACGCCGAGTTCGCCGGGTACCTCACCGTTCGCGATGCGACCGATGGGAATGGCTGCGTCGAGGTCCCAGAGACGGAGGCCCTCGAAGCCGCCGGCCACGATCACGGTGCGGCCGTCGCGCTGCCCGACCGCGAGTGCCTGGATGCGATTCGACTGGTCGGTCAGGGGCGGGCCGACCGGTCGGCCCGTGGCGAGGTCCCAGATACGGACCGATTCATCGGCGCTGCCGGAGATGACAACAGTGCGGCCATCGCGCTGCGCGGTCGTGACGGCGTTCACGTTGTCGGTGTGTCCGGTCATCACACCGACGAATGGCCGGCTGGAGACGTCGCGCTCCTCGGCACTGCCGCCCTGATCGTCGCCTCGCAGTATCACTGTCGTAATCGTGGCAATCATGCCGAGTGCGACAACCAGCGCGGCAGCAGCCCACAACCGGTGCCGCGTGCGGTCAGGACGAGCACCGACCAGAGCATTCGGAGGGCCCCAACCGCCCGCGGGCGCCGCATCGGGCACCGCACCAACCGGCGCAGGGCTCGCGCCACGAACCAGCGTGGGTGCCGTCGTGAGCGCGGCACGCGCGGCCGCGGCCAACTCCCCGCACGTGGCATACCGGTCGGCAGGGTCTTTGGCCAACGCACGAGCGATCACCGGATCGAACGCGACAAGCGCGGGATGTGTCGAACTCGGTCGTGGTGCAGGCTGATTCAGGTGCGCGTGGATCAGTGCGCCGAACTCGCCGTACGGGAACGGTTTCGCACCGGTCAGGCACTCGTGGAGCACGCACCCCAAGGAATACACGTCCACGCGGCGGTCGATCGGCCCCGCCCCGAACCGTTCCGGAGCCATGTACTCGAGGCTGCCGATGGTGTCCCCCGTCGTCGTCAATCTCGACCGGGTATCGGCATCCACGACCCGCGCTATCCCGAAATCGACGAGGTAGACGAACTCCGGACCCCGCGCGGGCAGCAGCGCATTCGCCGGCTTCACATCACGGTGAACCAACCCGGCCCCGTGCGCAGCGTCCAACGCCGATGTCACCTGCTCCACGACCCCCACCGCCCGTGCCGGTGCCAGCGCCCTCTCGGCAGCCAGCACTCGCGACAGATCCCAACCATGGATCAGGCGCATATCGATGAACAGGCGGCCATCGTGTTCCCCGAACCGATGAATCGGGACGATGTGCGGATCGGTCAGCCGTGCCGCGACTCGCGCTTCCCGCTGGAACCGGGCCACGTACTCGGCGTCACCGGACAGTACGGCCGGCAACACCTTGAGCGCGACTTCACGTTGCTGCTCGGAGTCGTAGGCCCGCCATACCTCACCCATGCCCCGCGGCCGAGCAGTTCCTCGAGCCGGTACGGGCCAAAACTATCGACCACGACGGGAAACCTACCCGAACCTGCTTTCGGTGGTTCGAGCGCGACTTGGCCCAAAGGTTGATACAACAGCACGATCAGGGTGGTCCGCGGCTCGACTACCGTCCCGATCAGAGGTACGCGGCGAACGGCCACCAGTGGCCGGTCCACGCGAGCAGCGCGGTAGAGCGCGAAACCGGCCGGGGCCCATGCACCGGCCGGTCCGCGCCGTCGCTGGTCGCCGTGCTCGACGGACTGCACCACGGCGCCGACCTACTCGCCTCCGGCGCCGAAACCCTGCACGAGATGCAACAGGATCAGCAGGACCGGCGCCCACGACTGCAGCACGCATGAGATGACTCCTTAACCGAGTTAATCCCTGATGCCGACAGGTGCCTTAACTTTGTTAAAGTGTCAACCGTGGCAAAAGGAATCACGCGGGAGCAGATCGTGACGGCGGCACTCGAACTGCTCGATGAGCAGGGCATGGACGCCCTCACGGTCCGAGCGCTCGCCTCCCGGCTCGACGTGAAGGCCCCCGCCCTGTACTGGCACGTCCGCAACAAACAGGAACTCCTCGACGAGATGGCCACATTCGTGATGCGACGCGTCACCGACGCCCTCGCGACGATCCCGCGCGGCGGAGACTGGCGTGCCGACATAGCCGCCTACGCCCGCGTCCTGAGGTCGGAGTATCTGACGCACCGGGATGGGGCGCGCATCTTCAGCGGCACGCGTTTCGCCGACCCCGAAGTGGTGAAGGCGAAAGAATCGTGGCTCGAGCGCTTGACTGCGGCCGGGTTCTCACTGCCCGAGGCCGACGACACCCTCGACCTGGTCACCGCCTTCGTGGTCGGCTTCGTCATCGAAGAGCAGGAGCGCAGCCCGTCCCCCGGCGCCGACCCCGCTCGATACTCGCTCGCCGGACGTGATGCGTGGCTCGGCGAAGGGGCCGAACTGATCAAGGCCGCCGGACATCTCCGCGACGACGGCGACCCGAGGTTCGAACGGCAGCTCGGCGTTCTCCTCGACGGACTCGCGACCCGCCTGTTGTGACGGCCGGTCGGCCGATCCGCCCGTCACAACAGGCGGCTGTACGGGGTTCAGGCCCCCGGAGGGGCACTCCGACCCGAGGTGGGTGATCTTCTCCCACTCGCCGGACGTTGATCGCGCCGCGGAGCAGACCCGCGCCCACTGGCGCAGTGGGGCCGGCCCGACTACGGACTCGGGCCGGAGAACTCCGTGCGCACCGGCGCGACATCGGACCTGGTGATGACTGCTGCCCGCACCACATTCTCCTTATCTAAGTTCAGTCGACTGATTGCCACCGCTCCTTAACTTAGTTAAGGTATGCCCGTTGGGGAAGGGAATCACCCGGGAACGGACCGTGGCGGCAGCGCTGAAACGGCCCGACCATCGCAAAGGAGCTTCCGTGAACACCACGCCGGACACCGGCCTGCCACCTGGCACGACACGGCACAGACGGTGGAACAAGCGCCTCGCCGCACAGATCGCCGCACTCCTCGTCGGGAACCTGATGGCGGATACCGTGATCGTGGCGCCGCTGCTCTTCCTCCCGCAGATGCTCGAGCACTTCCAGACAGATCAGGCGGCCTGGATCAGCTCCAGCGCGGTGCTCGCCGGTGCACTGTGGGCCCCGCTGCTGGGCCGGAGCGCCGACCTGCGCGGCAAACGCCGGATGCTCATCATCACGCTGCTGCTCGGCTGCACCGGCTCCGTCCTCTGCGTGATGGCTCCCAACCTGCTGGTATTCACCCTCGGACGCCTGGCCCAAGGCGCCGTCATCGCGTCGGTCTTCCTCTCCGCCACGATCGTCCGCGAACTCTGCGAACCACGGATCGCGATGCCCGCGGTCGGGATCGTCACCACCGGCACCGCAGTGCTCAACTTCGGCGCCGCCTTCCTCTACGAGAATCTGGTTGCCGAGTTCGGCTTCCGCGTCATCTTCGTGACGGCAGCCGCACTGGGCGCCGTCGCCGCCGTCGCCGTGCGCGTCGTCATCCCCGACTCCACGACCAGGATGCCGGGCCGGCTCGACGCCGGCGGGGCCCTCCTACTGGGCGCCGGCCTGACCGCGGTGCTCGGCTATATCAGCCTGGGGCCGGAGATCGGCTGGTTCGGTCTTATCCCGTTCACCCTCCTCAGCGCCGGTCTGATCACGCTGGCGTACTGGGTACGGCACTCCCGGCGGACCGCTGATCCCGTGATCGACATCAGCAACCTCGGGCGGCCCCTACTGCTCACGCTGCTCGTCATCGTGCTGGCTACGGGAGCGACGCAGAGCATGGACCAGCTCCTCAGCCTGATCGCCCAGGTCTCACACGAGCAGCAGCTCGGTTACGGGCTCGACGCCCAGGGCATGCTGGGGCTGCTGTTCGGGATTCCCGCCGTCGGGGTTGTCGTCGGTGGAGTGCTCTCGGGCTGGCTCGCGACCCGGATCGGACCGGCGGCCACGCTGGCCGGCGCCACGACGGTCGGCACCGCCGGCGCCGCCGGGATGCTCACCGGGGCCTCGTGGCTGCCCGCCGCAATCGCCTGCTCTTTTCTGCTGCAGTGCACAATGGGTGCGCTCCTGACCACCGGCTTCAACCTGGCGGGGTCGCTCGTGCCGGCCGATCGCCAGGCCGCGGTCTCGAGCATGGTCTCGGTCGTGGGCGCGGTCGGCTCGGTGGTCATGACGTTCGTGGGTGCAGCCGTGCTCTCGTCCACCCGGACGATCATCGACGGGACGGCGGTGAACTCGGCGACGGGCGTGTACAGCTACATCGCGATCGCAACCACCACGCTGGCGATCGCCACCCTGCTCGCCGTCGGCCTGACCCGCCGGCGATTGTCCCGGTTCACCGCCGCCGATGGCCGGCGGGGAGTGTCACTCACGAGCTCCGGCGGGTGATCGCGGCGATCAGGCGGCGTTCCGGGGTCATGATCGTGCGCAACGCGGGGTCGGCGATCAGGACGGTCGGCATGACCCGCAGCGGCGAATCCGGTTGCCAGGACGGCAGTGCGTTCCGCAGTTCGGTCCAGGCGTCGTCGGGACGCCCGAACTCGACGAGTTCCCGGGCGACGGCGCAGGCGCGGCCGAAGGGCCCGGGATCGGGGACCGGATCGCCGGCAAGTGTCGCCGCGAAGGCGTCCCATGCCCGGTCGTCCTGCTCGTCGTCACCGGCCGGCCGGTCCGGTCGCGCGGCGAGGCGGGGGACGAACGAGGTGAGCCACCGCGCCCAGGCGGCGGGGGGCCTGACCTGATCGGGCCGGGTCAGGGCCAGGTACATCGGGATGAGGTCGCCGCGGAGGTGATCGTCGTCGATGGCCGCCATCACGTGGTCGTTGCCGAGTATGTCGCGCAGGGTTGCCTCGTACCAGTCGCCGGGGAACGCGAACAGCCGGACCTGCGCATCGAGATAGGCCGCTACCGCCGAACCGGCGTCCATCGCGCGGTTCAGGGTTTCGTGCGCTGCTACCACGTCACCGGCCAGCGCCAGGCGACGCCCCTCGGCGAGAAAGACGCCGGCGCCCTCCGGGTGGGCGGGACGGCCCTGGTGGGCGCGGAGCCGTTCGAGGGTCGTTCGTTGATCGGCCAGCAGGGCGGCAAAGCTGTCGTGACGTACGGGGTCGGCGCCTTGCGCGGGATGCCAGGTGTAGGCGGCCCACTCGCCGTCGCGGACGTCGGCGAGGTCGAGGAACCAGTAGTCGCCGTCGTCGTTCGCACCGATCTGCAACGCCCGCGCCTGCGGACCGGAGTCCTCGACGAACAGGCCCCAGAGGTCGAGCAGATCGGCATTCGTCTCCCGCATCCAGTCCAGCTCGGCCAGCGACCACACCTGCTCGCCGAACGCTCCGGCCTCGAGCAGGCCGTCGGTGACCTGGTAGAACGACCGCAGCGACGCGGGTAGCCGGTGCCCCAGCCGGGCCTCGGCCCGCTCGATCGCCGTGATGCCGGCCGGCGGCCGGACGAGCCCGGCGGGTGGCAGCCCGGCGACTTCGAGGTCTTCCTCGCTCGCCGTCCGGAACCATTGTTCGCTGTAGCCGGTGATCCAGTCCTGCCATTGCGGCGGAGCCGCCGGTACCGCTTCGGCTGCGTCCTCGGCGGGACCGGGTGGCAGCGGTGTGGTCGCCCTCTCCTGCCGCACCAGGAATCCGTGCAGCGGGACGGCGGCTTCGCCGGGTCGGCGATACCAGCCGAGGAACTTCGGTGGCGGCTCGGGCTTTTCCGCCGTGAAGAACCGCAGTCCACCCAGTTGCAGGTGCGGCGACCCGGCATTGCCGAGGATCCGCAGCCAGTACCGTTCGCAGGTGCGCGGCCGGGCGACCGTGAATGTCCGCGACGTGCGCCGCCCGCCGAATCGTTCTCCGTGGCGTTCGTCGAGCACGAGCCAGTGACCGTCGCAGAAGCCGAGCAGTTCCCAGTCGCCGGGATCCCGGTCCGGGGCGTCGTCGGCCGAGTCCAGCTCGTAACGGACAACTGTGCGCTTCGTGGTCAGCCGCAGCACCAGGTCCGCCCTGGGGACCGGCGCGAACCACTTGGTCGCCATCGAGCCGTCGAGGAGGTTGCGAGCCACCTCGCCGGCCTCGGGATGCTCCGCCGTGGCCTGGATGTCGGCCACCTTCGCGGTGTGACCGTCCTGAAAGGGTGGCGCGAAGACGACGTGTCCGCTCTCCCCGCCGGCCGACCGCCACGACAGCCGGACGGGATGCCCCTGCCCGGTGTCCAGCAGCAGTCGCAGCGGATTCTGCGGGTGCTGTGCCAGCGGCTGCTCGTTGTCGCCCTCGAACAATCGGTAGACAACAGGATCCGCGAGCTCGCCCACCCGGCCCGGCGCCGGCTCGCCGCGAAGCTCCCATACCTCGCCGTCCGGTGACCGGTAGCTCCCCATGAGCTCCGGCAACGTCAAGGAAGTATCGGCGCCGTCCTCGGCGCGCCAGCCGACTTCCGTCAAGACGGCGGCGATGCCGCCCCGCTCGATCCGGACCGAGAGCTGCCCGGCGCGAGTCCAGCCGTGCGAAGCGTCGAACGGACGCCGGAACAGCCTGCAGTGCAGAATGTCCGATCCCATGGTCGTCGATCTTTCCTCCACCGTTCGACATCGCCGTCACGGGTCCCCCGCCTGACGAACTCGAGGGCGTCCATGCCCTGGTCGTCGGGGAGTTCGAGCGCCGCCGTGATGATCCGCTCCCGAGTGATGCCCATGGTCATATTGACAACTTAACTTTGTTAAGGGACGCTGATTGCAGCGTTGAACTTAGTTAAGGAGTATCTGATGCGTGCTGCGGTCGTCACCACCCCCGATATGTCACCTGTCTGCAGTGACTTCCCCGAGCCGACGCTCCCACCCGGTCACGAGCCGCTGCACCTCGTCAGTGCCGGCCTGCACAACATCGTTCGCGGGCTGACCACCGGGCGGCAGATCGGCTCGCTCGCGGGCTTGGCGGCGTCGCTGCCCGCGGACCTGCTGCGCAGCAGGCGGATCCGGGTCACCGGGAGCGGCGTCGGATCGCGGTCCGCCGAGGAGATGCTCGCCGAGACGTCCGAGGTCATGGCCCGCTTCGCCGACGGGTCCCTGCAGCTGCCCTACACCGCGTTCCCGCTGAGCCGGGTCGGCGAGGCGTGGGCACACACCGGCCGCAGCCGCGTCGTCGTCGTGCCGGATTGAGCCGTCCATCCATCAGAACGTGATCGGAGAGAGGAAAGCCATGCAGAAGAGGGCACTGGTGGTGGGGCTCGGGATCGCGGGGATGTCCGCGGCCATCGGGCTGCGCCGGGCCGGTTGGACGCCGGTGATCGTCGAACGAGCGGCCGAGCGTCGGACGGGGGGCTACTTCATCTTCATGTTCCCGGAGGGTCTGCAGGCCGCGGCCGACCTGGGGATCGCCGACCACCTGCACACCCGCAACCCGCAATGGCGACCGGGCGGGAACTCGTGGTCGGTGGATCGCCGGGGCAGGCGGAGGCCGGCTCTGGGATTGCTGGACGCGCCCAGCGGGGTGGCAGCGGTGCTGCGCGGCGACATCGAGGCCGCGTTGTGGCAGGGCATCACCGGCAACGGGACCGAGGACGCGGTCGAGGTCCGGTTCGCGACCACTCCGGTCGACATCACCGAGGGCGCCGGCGGGGTGCGGGTCCTGCTCGAGGACACCGGCACCGGGAAGCAGTACCGCGAGGACTTCGATCTCGTGGTCGGCGCGGACGGGATGCGCTCGAGTGTGCGCCGGATGGTGTGCGGTCCGGACGAGGACTACCTGGCGAACTGGAAGGCGATGATCTGCGCGTTCCAGATGAAGGAGCAAGTGCCCTCGTACGAGGCGAGCGACAGCATCATCGTCTCGCGCCCCAAGCGTGCGATGTGGGTGTTCGGACTCGCCGACCACGCGCCCTGCGCATGGCTGACCTACCGCACCGACGATATTCCGGACCGGTTCGCCGGGCCGTCGATCGAGCAGGTGCGCGCGGCTTTCTCCGGGATGGACGACGACCCCGTGGTGCGCCACATCCTGGACTCCCTGGAGCAGGCCCCGGACCACGTGTTCGACTCGATCCACCAGGTGAAGATGCCCCGGTGGAGCACGGGACGGGTCGTGCTGGTGGGGGACGCGGCCTGGTGCATGAACACCTACTCGGCCATGGGCTCCTCGTCCTCGCTGCGCGGCGGCGCCGCACTGGGCGTGGCCCTGCGGGAGCACCCCGACGACCTCGCCGCCGCGCTGGACGCCTGGGAAACCGGCCTGCGTCCCTACATCACCGGCCAGCGGCGCTCCGCACGGATCAAACAACAGCGGTTCGTCCCGTCCAGCCGCCCGGTCCAGGTGCTGGTTTCGGGCATTCTCGAACTGGTCCGCAGGGTCGTCCACCGCCGGCTGGCAGCGGAGTTCACCGCGGCGGTGGCCGCTGCCCCGTACGGCGCGACGCGGTGACGGCCATGCGGAAGAGGGCGTTGGTGGTCGGGCTCGGGATCGCGGGGATGTCCGCGGCCATCGGGCTGCGCCGGGCCGGTTGGACGCCGGTGATCGTCGAACGGGCGCCCGAGCGGCGTACCGGGGGCTATTTCGTCGGGCTGTTCCCGGAGGGTCGGCAGGCCGCGGCCGACCTGGGCATCGCCGACCACCTGCACACCCGCAACCCGCAACGGACGGCCCGCGCGAATTCGTGGTCGGTGGATCGCCGGGGCAGGCGCAGGCCGGCTCTGGGATTCCTGGATCAGCCCGGGGAGCCGGCAGCGGTGCTGCGCGGGGATATCGAGGCCGCGCTGTGGCAGAGCATCACCGGCGTCGAGGTGCGGTTCAGGACCACTCCGGTCGCGATCACCGAGGGTCCTGCCGCGGTGCAGGTTCTGCTCGAGAAGGCCGACACCGGTGCGCAGTACCACGAGAGCTTCGACATGGTCGTCGGCGCGGACGGGATGCGCTCGAGCGTGCGCCGGATCGTGTTCGGTCCGGACGAGGACTACCTGACCACGTGGAACGCGATGATCTGCGCTTTCCAACTGAAGGAGCAGGTGCCGTCGTACGAGGCGAGTGACAGCATCATCATTGCGCGCGCGAAGCGGGCGGTGTGGGTATTCGGGCTCGCCGACCACGCGCCCACCGCGCTGCTGACGTACCGGACGACGGACATCCAGGAGCAGTTCAGCGGGTCACGGGTCCAGCGGCTGCGCTCGGTCTTCTCCGGAATGGACGATCCCGTGGTGCGGCACGTCCTGGACTCCCTGGAGGAGGCCCCTGACCACCTGTTCGACTCGGTGCACCAGGTGCGGATGCCACGGTGGAGCAAGGGCCGGGCCGTGCTGGTGGGGGATGCGGCGTGGTGCATGAACCTCTACTCGGGCATGGGTGCCACGTCCTCGCTGCGCGGCGGCGCCGCACTGAGCGCGGCCCTGCTTGAACACCCCGACGACCTCGCCGCCGCGCTGGACGCCTGGGAAACCGGCCTGCGTCCGTTCATCACCAAGCACCAGCGCACCGCGCGACTCAAACAGCAGATGTTCGTCCCCTCCAGCCGTCGGGCCGAGGCCCTGCGGTCGGTCCTCCTCTGTCTGGTCCGCAGAATCCGCGGCCGTCGGCCGGCGACGGAGGCAGGCGGTCCGCGGGCCCGGGCGCTGTCCGGCACGTCGCGGTGAGAACGATGTCCGCGGCGAGGAGGACAACGAATCCGCCATTGGGTGCGGCCACCGGACAGCCGGGCGTGGGCCTCGGTCATCCGAAACGTAGATACTTGTACCCGGCCCAGGGGCGCTCGCATTCGGTGAGCCCGAGACTCAGGAGAGACAGTGGCGACGTCGGATATCTTGGTCGGTCTGCCGCTGCACCCGACAGTGGTGAACGCGTTGTGGCAAGCCAAGTCCGAGGCCGGCTCGCTCCCGGTTGATACCCGCGGTCTGCTGGTGGCGCTGATGCGGGTCGATACTCCAGGCAGCTGGGAGCGGATTCAATTGCACTGCGGGGACTGCAACAGTCTTGCCAGGAAGGTCGCGGTGGACCCGGCGCCCCGCAGTACGGCGCATTGGGCGGGTATCCGGCTCACCGATACTTGCGCCCAGGCTCTGCGGACTGCTGTCGAACTGGCTCAGCACTACAACTTGCACGGTGTCCCGGCGGGGATGCTGGCGCTGGGGCTGCTCGCCGACAGTTCCACTGCCGCAGCGCAGGTCCTGCACGACGGGTTGGGTCACCGTGAACTGCTGGACATCGTGCACGCCGATGTCCTGGGCGGCACCTTCACCGGCATCGACGCCGAGCTACGCCCGACAACGGCCACGCCACCACAGCCCGCGCTACCGCCCGCCACATCAGAGCAGATGCTGTATTGTCTGCACTGCGGCGCTGTTCCGGCCGCTGCGGTTACTATTCGCAGCCATCGCGGATTCGTGCTGTGGATGCAGTTCGTGCGGATGCCGGGGCCGTTCTGCCGCGATTGTGGCCTGGCCACGCTGCGCCGGATGACGATCGAAAGCGCCTGGCTCGGCTGGTGGGGTCCATTGTCATTGTTCATCAACCTGTTCACACTACTGTCCAACGCATCGGCCCATTCGCGAATCATCCAGCTCGCCGCGCCGTTTCCGGGTATGCCGGGTCGGCCGATGGATCCGGGCAAGCCGCTGTTCCACAGGCCCGCAGCCATCGCATTCCTTATATCGATCAGCATCCTGCTCTCGTTCTGGGTCGTCCTGCCGCTGCTGTCGATCTGATCCCGCCGGGCACGACTGTGGCCGCAGCTCGTCTCCCCCGGCAGGCGCCGGTGAACGCGAAACGGAGGAAACCGTGAACTCTTTCAACCCGGCCCGCGCCGTCGATACGGCATTGACAGAGGCGTTGAAGGCGGCGCGCTCGTCCGGGGCCACCGAGCTGACATCTGCTCACCTACTGGCCGCACTGTTGAGCCAGGCCGATGGCGGCGCTGCCGTGTTGCTGCGGGTACTCGGGGCCGACCCCGAGAAGGTCCGCAGCGCCGCCCTGGCGATCGCCGCGCAGGTCCGGAAAGCAGCAGACCCGAGTGTCATCCCACGCTTGAACGAAGCTGCACTTTCGGCTTGCACACAGGCGCGGCGCCTGGCCGACGAGCGCGGCGAAGCCGCAGTCTCTGCCCAGCATCTCCTTATCGGCCTGGCGTGGGGCAGCACCACCGAGGCACGGCTGCTCGCCGAGAACGGCGCCTCCTATCACCTGTTACGAGCGGTGCTCGCCGCCGGCGCGGCCGCCGACCCGGAGCTCCACACGCACTCCGACATCGATACTCGCCCGCTGGCGAAGTACAGCACTGATCTCACCGAACTCGCCATCCTGGATCAGCTCGACCCGGTCGTCGGCCGCCACACCGAAATCCTGGAACTGGCGAAGGTGTGGGCACGTCGTAGCGGCAACGCTGCCGTGCTACTCGGCGACCCCGGCGTGGGCAAGACGGCGATTGTCTCGGGCTTGGCTCAGCGCATCGCTGCCGACGAGGCACCGGACTTGCTGCGCGACAACGGTGTTGTGCGCGTCGACGTGCGCGCAATGATCACGGCCGCCCGCTCGCGGAGCGCCTTCGACGAGTTGCTCACCACTGTCCTGGACGACGTCGAAGACCGTGCGGGCCAGGCGGTCGTCTTCATCGACGACCTCGCTGCCGTCGCCACCGCGGCAGCCGAATTCACCCCCACTGTCAGTGACATCCTGGCGCCCGCGTACAGCCGTCCCGCGCTGCGTCTGGTTGCCGCCGCGACCCGAGCGCACTACACCGGCCTCACCGCGGCCGACGACGCTCTGACCCGCATCTTCGTCCCGGTCGAGATCACGTCGCTGTCGACGCAGGACGCCGTCGAAGCCTTGGCCGCGCTCGCGCCGACCTACGCGGCCTACCACGGAGTGGAGATCCCCGAGACCACCGCGATCGCCGCGGTTGAGCTCAGCGATCACTACCTGGCCGGGCCCCGCCCGCACAGCGCGCTCCAGCTACTCGACGCAACAGCTGCCCGGCTGCGCATCGACGGCACAGACCGGCCGCTGAACTCCGAAGACCTGGCAGTAACTGCTCGCCACCTCGCAAACCAACGGCCGGCGACATCGTGGTCACAATCGCGCGCTGCCTCGCTTCCGGCCGGCCCACCGTCGCTTCCTCCGGCCGCCGCCCCCATCGCCCACAGGGAGGAGCCGCCCGAGGCGAGATCCCGCGAAGAGATGGCGGCGTTGGCGGCGTCCCTGCTCGAATGCGGCGATGAGACCGGGGCGCGGCACTGGTATCGCAAAGCTGCCGATGCCGGCGACCCGCACGCCATGTACACGCTGGGTCGCATGATCCAGGACGGAGTCGCCCGCCAAGGCGTATTGCAGCGCTGGCAGCGCCGACACCGCAACGGCGGCGACCTCGTCGACGCCCAGATCTGGCTCCGAAAAGCCGCTGTAGCTGGCCATTCCGGCGCAATATCCGCCCTTGCCGCACTGCTTCGGGCAGACGGGCAAATCAACGAGGCACAAGTATGGGAGCACCGAGTCTCCGCCGGACCAGGGGCGCGACCGGTTTCACCACTCGCCGCAGCGCCGGCAGCGGAAGCGCCCGTCACGGCCCCGAGCCCTCCCCCGGCACAGGCCAACGAGTTCCGGCTGCTGCTGACGATGGTGCTGGGCAGCCACGCGACGGCCGAACGACTCATCGCGTTCGAGCAGCGGCAATTACCGGGCGCCGATCGCGCGACATGGATCGCACACGCCATCGACAGGCTACGCAACGACCGTCGCGGCTAGGCGGCAACAGATACAGAAAGTACCCGGCTTCGCGCTGGACTGTCCTGGCTACTGATGAACTTCCCGTTCCTCCTCGCGGACCGGATGGCCGGGAACTGAGCCAGCGCTTCACACTGCGAGCCATCGTCACTCCAGGTTGCACAGCCGGAGCGGTCGCGGTCGCAGCGCTGAGCACGTTGACGCCAACCACCCCCTTCGCCGTTGCATCCGCTGGGTACGTGGTCGCTGGCCTCGGTTTCGGGCTACTGGTTCCCGGAATCACGAACGTCGCCATGCGCGACGTCGCCGACCCGGTCGCGGGTGCTGCCTCGGCGGTGCTGACCTCCGCGCGCCGGCTCGGTGCGGCGGTAGGACTCGTGGTCGGGGCCATTGGCGCGCAGTCACCCAACATAAATGGGCGCGTTGCGATACGGGCAAACCCATACTGCCTCCGGGCCCATTGCGACGGGGAACCTCCACGAGCTCCCACCACATATGCAGGCGACAGCAAGCAACGCGTTCGAGACCGGTTACCATGTCGCCCTCGGAACCTGCATCGCCGGCCTCCTGGTCGTTGTGTGGCTCGCGGCGCGCGTGTTCGAACACCGCACGGCACCCATCAGGGCGGCAGAGCCCAAGGAGCCGATCTTGTGAGCCACGGGGCCGTCTCACGGTCGCCCGACAAGTACCAGCAGGATCTTCTGAGATCCCACATATTCGACCAGGGCTTCGAGCGCCGGTCGACCGGCGGCGCGGACCCCCACCACGGCCGTGATCACTGCCGGGAGGAGAGCAATCTGCATTCTCCCAGGTAAGATTATCTTTCTTCATGCCCGGCACACGGTTCCGAACCACACCGTGAAAGCGGCAGCGGAATGTGCCCGAATGGGTGCCCAGCAGTGCCTGCGCGCCGCAACTCCCCCGGCCACAATATTTCCCATGACGTTTCCCATGACCAACCATGGCACGCCGAGGCGCCATCGGGCAGGGCCCGAACGGGCCTGGAAAGAAGGATCACCCTCCGTAGTCGACCAGGCGGACCTGTGATCTTTCAGAAGGCGCACAGGAGGAGACCGAATGAACGGCGCACAATCCAATGAGTCACACATCGGCCGCTTTCAGATCGCCGCCTGTGGGACCGAGAACACCACGACCTTTGCAGTCCTCGACACAGTCACCGGGAGAGTCTGGGTTGCAGAAGCGCCTTATTGGCGTAGAAAGCTTCCGGTGGTGACACCGGAGAGCAATGGAAGGCCACTGTGGGAGCTTCCTCGAAGATAGGGCCCGACACTTCGGGTTCAACCCCCGAGATCGGTCGGGCAGCAGCGCCCGGAAAGGTCGGCGTGTAACCCCAGCTCACCCGAGATTGGTACGCAACCAGGCCGCGACCCGCTTCCTGTCATTGCCGAATGCGTTGCTGCGCAATAGCTGCCCCAGCCGCCACCCGACCAGGCTCAGCCGCAGATCCTGGATGCTGTTGCCGCGCTGCGCAAAGACGATGCTGATCCGCTGCAGCTCGGGATCGGCGGCACCCAGGTCGAGAGTGTCACCGAGCCCGGATGCGGTGATCGCCTTGTTCCATGCGGCGACGTCGGCGTCACTGCAGGCTTCGAACTGTGCCCGAAATGCCTGGATGATCGCGATCACCTGGCGACGGGTCTCATCCATCATCGCCTGAGCAACCCTCCGCTCGCGCTGGTCCTCGGTCTCGTCCTCCGGGGCTGGTCCGAAACGCTCATCGAATCCGGCGAACAGGATGCTGACAGCCGTTGCCATCCCGCCGGGTGGATCCGGGGCCTTCTCGTGGCCGATTGTCAGCCGTAGCGCAACGTCTTCGTCGCTGAGGGCGGCCGGGGCCTGGATCATTTCCCGGACCGTGTTGCCGGTCGGTACCCCAAGAGTTGCGCGGACCAGGCCGATCCCTGGGATCGGCCTGGACACCAGATCTGGAGAGAACTGCAGACCGACCGCGGTGAGGAAATGTCCCACTTGGTTACGGCTGGATGGGTGCGGGTCCCGGAAGCCGGCCCCGCCGGGGTTCTGGTCACCAGCGAAACCGGTATCGCCGAACTCGATACCGGTCTGCAGGCCCGGGACAACAAGACTGGCCGTAACACCGAGGACCGCCGAAGTGCGGCCGGCGAGCGTGCCGTCATCGACGACCAAGTCATCGTCGTAGAGTTGCGCCAGCGCCTCCAGGTCGGTAGCGACGGAGTTCTTGATCTCCAAAATCCGTGCCCGGTTCCAGATAACCCGGGCACCCGGGTCATCGAGTACCGCGCCGATCAAGTCGCCCAGTCGGCGTTCCTCATCGGTGATTCGCCAACTCCACCAATCGGTCATCTCGTTCTTCAGCAGCCGCAGCATCTGCACAGCGGCCTGATTGCGAGCCATCGTGATCACGTCGGGGACGGAGAACTGCTTCATCGTGGCCACAGCCACGTCGTCCTTGTCGTAGGAATGCAGTTCGTTTGCGTGGATCACCTGGGTGACGATTCCGTAATCCCCCGCTTTTGCTCGTTGCCCCAGGTACTGTCCGAGCGCCCCCTCCCGCACACTCAGGCCACCCCAGTCGCTGTAGCGGGTGATCACGTCCTGTGCAGTCTCCCGCTGCACAGCCAACACGGCGTGCTGGGTAGCCCGATTACCGGCCTGCGAGGCCACTGTCTGGATCGTCTGACGCAAGGCCGCCGCTGGGACGGTGACCGGATGCCGGGCAGTGGGGGCCGGGCAGGCCGGAAGCAGGCCGGCGGCCGGAGCCTGGGCGGCGGCCGGTTTCGAACGGCTTGGCCGCCGCAGCCCATCGGAGGTTTCCGCAGCTCTGTCATGCATCGCCGATCACCCCTAGAAGACCGCAACACAGGGGAGGACTCTCCCCTCGGGCCCAGCAGCAATCACGCTAGGGTTCCTCGCGCCCGGCTTCAAGGTCCGTTCGCAATCGCTGCCCTCGGCGCTGCCCGAAAAGGCCAACAGCATTCAGCGGGCAGGAACGAAGTAAAGAGCGTGTCTCACATGGGGCCCCCTTCCCGCTGACCATCCGGTCAGAGAATCAGGCCGGAGCACCCTTGAATCCACAGTCCCGGCGCCGGGTCACTGAGGGACTGTCTGAAATTCGGTGGATCTGATCTCGGTCCGACGGCCGGGCCTGTGTGCTCGGCAGGAAGGATCGATTGATGTCGGAGACACTCGAATCCGTGGTGGATGCGGTGGATCAGAAGAAGCTGGCCGAGCAACTACTTGCGCAGGCCAAAGAGCAGGGAGTCGAGCTGCTCGGCCCGGACGGGCTGCTGAACCAGCTGACCAAGAACGTGCTGGAAACCGCGTTGGAAGCGGAAATGACCGAGCACGTCGGCTATGAGAAACACGACCCGGACGGGCGGGGAACCGGCAACTCCCGCAACGGCACACGCTCCAAGACGGTGCTGACCGAGATCGGTCCTGTCGAGATCGCGGTCCCGCGCGACACCGATTCCTCGTTCGAACCGCGGATCGTCAAGAAACGGCAGCGCCGGTTGACCGGGATCGACGAGATCGTGCTGTCTTTGACCGCGAAAGGACTGACCACCGGTGAAGTCGCGGCGCACTTCGCCGATATCTATGGTGCCTCGGTCTCGAAGGACACGATCTCCAAGATCACCGACAAGGTGATCACCGAGATGACCGACTGGTGCAACCGGCCACTGGAACCGGTCTATCCAGTGGTGTTCATCGATGCCGTGCATGTGAAGATCCGCGATGGCCAGGTCGCCAACCGCCCGATCTATGTCGTCATCGGCGTTACCTGCGCCGGGGAGCGCGACATCCTCGGGCTCTGGGCCGGCGACGGCGGTGAAGGCGCCAAATACTGGCTGCAAGTGTTGACCGAGCTCAAGAACCGCGGCGTCGCCGACGTCTGCATCGCCGTGTGTGACGGGCTCAAAGGGCTGCCGGAAGCGATCAACACCGTGTGGGAACGCACGATCGTGCAAACCTGTGTCATCCATTTGCTGCGTAACTCGTTCCGGTATGCCTCTCGCCGGTACTGGGACCAGATGAGCAAAGATCTGCGGCCGGTCTACACCGCACCGACCGAGGCCGCCGCCAAGGAACGGTTCGCCGAGTTCACCGCGAAATGGGGCGGGCAGTATCCGGCGATCGTGCGGCTGTGGGAGAACTCTTGGACCGAGTTCATTCCGTTCCTCGACTACGACGTCGAGATTCGACGTGTCATCTGCTCGACGAACGCGATCGAGTCGCTCAATGCCCGCTATCGACGCGCGGTCCGGGCCCGTGGGCACTTCCCCAGCGAGCAAGCCGCGTTGAAGTGCCTGTATCTCGTGACCCGGTCCCTGGATCCCACAGGCCGTGGTAAGAAACGGTGGGCGATGCGGTGGAAACCCGCGCTGAACGCCTTCGCGATCACCTTCGAAGGCCGGATCACCCCGACCGGTAACTAACCAACGCCGAGATCGGATCCACCGTTAATCGGACACTCCCGTCACTGATGTTGGTGGGAGAGGTACTTCGTGACCAGCCTTCTGTGTTGAGCGCGTGGATTCGCTTGTTGAGCCATTGTTGAGCGTCATCCGGACAGTTGTTGTTGCCCATCAATCCCTCCCGTCGGGAGTAAAAATGCAACCCCGAGTGCCTGTCTATGTGTACGCCGACGACTCGATTCTTCAGGCCGGCGTGATCAGTCAGCTGCGGATGCGCAGTGAGGTTGTCGTTGTCGAGGGCTCGAACCCGGAGTCGGCGGAGGTCGCCGTCTTGGCTGCGGATGTCCTCGATGACGCAACAATGCAAACCCTGCATGCTCTCCAACGAGGTTTCTCGCCGCGCGTCCTCCTTGTGCTGCGTGTGATCGACGATGCCACGCTTGTCGCAGCCGCGGAGGGCGGTGTCAGCGGTCTGCTCCGTCGCGGTGACGCGACACCCGACCTGCTGGTGCGCACGATCCAGAAGGTGATTGCCGGCGAAGGCGTCGTTCCACCTGACCTGCTCGGGCGGTTGCTCGGGCAGGTCGGCGCCTTGCAACGACGGGTTCTCTCCCCGCGTGGGTTGTGTTTCTCGGGATTGTCGGACCGGGAGGTTCAGGTTCTTCGCCTGGTCGCCGACGGACACGACACCTCGGAGATTGCGCAGCAGCTCTGCTACAGCCAGCGCACTGTGAAGAACGTGCTGCACGACATCACGACTCGGCTGCAGCTTCGCAATAGGTCGCATGCGGTCGCCTACGCGGTTCGCGAAGGGTTGATCTGAGGCGGCGGTGGCCCATGGGGTACCGATACCCGCCCAAAAGTCGGGCCCTGGCGTTCTTCGCTCGCTGCCGCTGAGATGGGACGGTGGTGGCCGTGATATCAGAGGTCGATGACGCGCTGAAACAATTGATCGAGCAAGAATCGGTTGAGGAGGCGGAAGTCGACGTTGTCTTCGACGCCCCGACCAAGGACTGGGCGGCCCGACGCACGGGGCCGACGATCGACGTGTACCTGTACGACATCAGAGAAGACCTGCGCCGGCGGCAGCGTGGGCTCGTCAACGAGTACGAGGACAGACGCGTCCGTGCCAGGCATTCCCCGCCGCGTTACTTCAAGCTGTCCTATCTTGTTGCTGCGTGGACCCAACGGCCCGAGGACGAACACCGCCTGCTCGGGCGTCTCCTGGTGTGTCTTCTCCGCCATGAGGCTCTGCCGCAGGAGTTGTTGACTGGTTCGCTCGCCACGCTCGCGCTGCCTGTGCCGGTCACGGTCGCATTACCACCGCCTGAGGACCGCTCCTTCGCCGACGTATGGACCGCACTCGGGGGGGAGTTGAAGCCTTCTCTGGACGTCGTTGTCAGCGTTCCGTCGGAGACCGGTCAGGCACTTCCGGCGGCGCCCCCGGCTCTGCGCACTCCGCGTCTGACCACCGAGGGGATTGCCGATTCGGCTCCGGTAGAACGTAAACGCAGGCGTGAGCGTCGCGGCGACGGTGGTCCCGCCGACGGTCCGGTGGGTCTCGAGACACTGACCGACGACACGTCGACGCCCACCTTCACACTCCGCAGGTCCCGGCGCAAGCCGAGGCGATCCCAGTGACCTCGGACACGAGCCTGCGTTATCTGCTCGACCGGTGTGCGCTGATCGAGGAGCGCGTGCGCACGGTGGTTGCGCACCGACGCGGTCGCGACCCCGCCCCCGACGATCCCTTTCGGGGCCTCTACCTGAGCGATGAATCTGTTGTCGCCCTCCTCGCAGCGTCGCCCACGCCGCCGCCTCCGGACGAGTTGTCGCGCACGACGCTGGAACAGCGTGCCGATATCGCCGAGGCGTCCGGCGCCGAACTCCGGCTGCGCCGACTCGCCCGCGCCGCCGCGCTGTCCGACCTCGACGCCGACGCCCTGTTGATCTGTTTGCTGCCGGATCTGGACTCCCGGTTCGAGCGGCTGTACGGCTATCTCAACGACGACGTCACCCGCCGGCGGGCCACGGTCGGCCTCGTCCTCGAATTGCTCGACCTGTCCCCGGTGGTGGCCGCGCACCGGACGCGGCTCGCGCCCGGGGCCCCGTTGGTCGACAACGCGCTCGTCCTGATCGAGGACGGCGAGCGACCGTTTCTCACCCGGGGGCTGCGGGTTCCGGATCGGGTGACGCAACACCTGCTCGGCGACGACGGTCGGGATTCGGAGCTCGCGGGATTGACGACGGACGCACGGGGATACGATTCGGCGGAGTCCGTACAGGTCGCGCGGTCGATAGGAGCCGGTCAGCGATGCGTCTACATTCGGGAGTCGGTCGGTTGTGCCGGTGCGGCGGTCGCCGTGGCGGCGCTCGAGCGGTCGGGTCACCCCGCACTGTGCGTGGATGCTGCCCGCCTGGTCGGGCACGGTGACCCCGTAGCAGCGGTGCGTGCACTCGGCCGCGAGGGACTGCTACGTGGCTCCGGGGTGGTCGTGACACCGGTTGACATGCTGACCGAGCGCAGTGCTGTACTGCGGGCATTGTGTGCGCTGAAGTCACCGACGATCCTCACCGGGACCGTCACCTGGGATCCGAGGTGGTCCGACTCCGTGCCGCTGCAGATCGAGTCGGGGCGGCTGTCGACGGACGAGCGCGCACGTCTGTGGGCCGACGCGACACAGCAATATGCAACAAGCGCCGGCGCCGTGGCCGACGTCGCCACCCAGTTCGTGTTGGGACCCGCACAGATCGTGCGAGCCATCGGCGCCGCTCGGGCATTCGCCTCGCTTACCGGTACCCAGCTCACCGGCAATCATCTGCGCCAGGGGGCACGGTCGCAGAACGCGGCCGGGCTCGAGCGACTGGCCACGCGGATCGAACCCGCGGTGTCCTGGGCCGACCTCGTACTCCCGCCGCGAGTGAGGGATCAATTGCGCGAGCTCACCTCCCGAGCCCGCTACCGGGAGCGGGTGCTGACCGACTGGCGGATGCGGCCGGGAGGTGGCCGGGGCTGCGGAGTGACGGCGCTGTTCGCCGGCGACTCGGGGACGGGCAAGACGATGGCGGCGGAAGTGATCGCCGGGGCCCTCGGCCTGGACCTGTACGCCGTGAACCTCTCTGCGGTGGTCGACAAGTACGTCGGTGAGACCGAGAAGAATCTCGAACGGATCTTCGCCGAGGCCAGTGGCGTCAACGCGGTGCTGCTGTTCGACGAGGCGGACGCGATCTTCGGTAAGCGAAGCGAGGTACGTGACGCCCACGATCGCTATGCGAACATCGAAAGCGCGTACCTGTTGCAGCGGATGGAGAGCTTCGACGGCCTCGCCGTGCTCGCCACCAACCTGCGGGCGAACCTCGACGATGCGTTTGTCCGTAGGCTCGACGCCATTGTGGACTTCCCCACACCCGACGAGGGCGCGCGCCGAGCACTGTGGCTGCGCTGCTTCGACTCGCCCGCGCCACGCCGAGACGACCTGGACGTGGAGCACCTGGCTCGATCGTTCACGATGTCCGGCGGCAATATTCGCTCGGCGGCGATCACCGCCGCCTACCTTGCCGCGGCGAGCGGCGAGCCGATCGGCATGGCCCACGTTCTCCCGGCCGTCCGGCAGGAATATCGCAAGCTCGGGCGCCTCATGCCGCAGCCTGCTACGGCCACATGAGAACTCGGGTTCACGGTTTCTTTCTGCGTACGCACAGTCCGCCGACACATCCGAGCACTGCGCCCGCGAACACGAGCACCGCCCCGCTTCCCCCCACGGCCGCAGAAAATACGACGCTCGCGTACACCAGGAAGCCGATGGTAACGACGGCCATGAGTAATGCCGCGACCACCGTGAGGGTGCCTTTTGCGCGCAGGACGCCCAGCATCATGATCACGGCCAGAACCAATACGATTGCGCGCGCGATGGGTTGACTCGTCTGGGTGGCGGAGTCCGCGACTTCGATATCCCCTATTTCGCCGACGAAGTTCTGAAAATCGCCGACGCCGGGGAAATCTGTCACGTTGTACAGCGGCACCAGCCAACTGTCGTCCTGCGCCCAGGGCCGGAAGGCCCCGACAACGGCGAACAATCCCCCGAGCAGCGTACACACAATCCGTATCAGCGGCAGGAAGTCCGCCGTCGTCTGAGTGAGTTCTGCCTTCGCCTCGACCATGGCATCGCCGTCGTCCGCGGCCACCTGCAGGTTGCGGACGATCTGCCGTCCCGTTCTGGGGCGAGGGGCGTTGATCGCGACACTCGCCCATCCCACCTGGCCCGCTGCGATGTCGAGTCGGGGTGGCTCGAAGGAGAACCAGACGGCGCGTTCCGGGTCCCGTCCCGATAACCGCACGTGAAGGGGAAGTGCTCGGCTCTTGTTGTCGACCACGACGCGAAGCTGCCCTCGAGTGCTGTTGTGCAGGGTGAACTGTTCGGGCTCCAGATGGATCTTCGCGAGCGTGATCGGGGCGGGGGATGCCGCCTGGGTGAACGCGGCGCGAGCCTGGACGGAACCGTCCCGGTTACCGGCGATAACCGTGATTTCCCGGGAGAGCGTCTCCCCGCCGGCGGGGAGTGCCGCCGACACCGTCACCCCGACCTCGGACACCCGGCCTGCGGGGATGTCGAGGATCCACGGGTCGAAATCGAATCCGACGGCACGTTCCGGATCGGCGCCGGCCAATCGGACGCTCAGGGTGCGGGATCCTCGCGTGTTGTCCACGAGGGCGCGGAAGCGGCCGTATATCTGGTCTCGGGTGTTGAGCTGCTCTGGCTCGAGGCGGATCGCGGCGGTGGTGATCGGAGCCGGCGTGGTCGTCTCCACGAAGGTGCCGTCCACAGTGCTCTCGTTGGTGCCGTCCGACGCGACGACGGTGAACGCTCGGGTGACTTCGGCTTCCGTCGGTCGATTGGTGGATTGGACCCGAAAGCCGGTTCTGCTCTCGGTGCCTGCCCTCACCAGGATGTTGCTTTCGCGAAACGACAGGCGGACCGCGCCCTCCGGGTCACGGCCGGCGAGTTGGATCCGCCGGTCCGCGCCTCCCCTGCGGTTGTCGATGATCAGCCCGCCCTCGCCGTGTGGAACATCGCGCGCCTTGATCACAGTGGGGTCGAGTCGCAGCTGCACCGCGGAGGTTTCCTGCTCGACGGTGACCTGCGTTTCGATGGTGGCTTGGTCGTTTGCTCCGGAGATGGTGAGCCGACGCGTCAGTGGCTTGCCGGCCTCCGGCGCCGGAACAGTGAGCGTGACGTCCACGCTGAGGGTTTCGCCGGGCGGAACTTCGACAATCGTGGCCGAGAATTCGAATTCTGCCACGTCTTCGGGATCCGATCCGGTCAACTCGAAACGCTGCGGGAAGTTGCTGCCGCGATTATCCAGTTTCAGTTCGATTCTTTCCGACGTCGCATCGCGTAGCCGCACCTGCGCCGGCTCGGCCCGCAGTTCGGCCGGGTCACCGACCGGAGGTACGGTGACCGCGATCGCGAAGTCCGTTGCCGCCTTCGGATCTTCATCGGAGTACACCTGACCGGACAGCATGATACGTTGGGCTGCGGGCCATCTCGTCGATTCCACGACGATCGTGATCGACGCCGTCTCCTCCTGGTCGGGATACAGCGTGATTTCCGGGTAGGTCAACTTCAGCCAGGTCGGCGGGTCGATCGGGCATGCCCGAAAGCGATCCACGACCGAGGACGTGTTGTGGACCTGCAGTTCGAACGTTCCACCGTGCTCGGGATCGATGATCACTTCCGGGGCGGGCACCTCGACGCGTGGGGGCCGCGCCGCCCCGGGTCTCGTGGAGTCGTTCCGAGGACGAGGCAGCGGTGCGGCAGCAGGAGTGCGCGATCGTCCATCCGACGCCGCCGGACGGGATTGCGCCACGATCGGAGTTTCGGAGGCGAGCGTTCTTCCGCCCAGAGTGCTCGATCCTGTGCTGAGCCCCATGAACCGGCCGCATTGAGCGCAGAACTCCGCGTCGACCGGGTTCGCGGCGCCACAGTTGTCGCAGAGGTGGCCGTCGTCCATCGACGGATTCGGCACCGGCGGTGAAGTTGCCATGTCAGCTGGTTTCGTCCTCGATATCCTCGTCCCGCTGCACGAACAAACCCTGGACGGATGCTTCGTCCTCCTCGTCCTGGGCCGGGACGTCCTGCCGCTGAACCGCGGCGGGAGCCGGTGCCGGAGAGTTTGCGGCCTGCCCGGCGACCCGCTCCGCATTTGCCACCGCCTCGCGTTCGAACCGGTCGGCCGGGTCGGAGACGCTGATTCCACCCGCGGCCGGTGTCCCGTCCACCGGTCCGCTGCGTTGCTGCACCACATGGGTCAGTTCGTGCGCCAACGTCGTCCGACCATCGACCGACGTCGGATCGTAGGCGTCGCGCTGAAAGGTGATGTCGGAACCGACGGTGTAGGCGTGGGCATCGACTGCTCTGGCAGAGTGGTCCGCGGCCGCGTCGTCGTGTATGCGTACGTCGCCGAAGTCGTGACCCATCCTCGATTCCATATCCGCCCGAACGTCGGGTTCGAGTGGACGCCCGACCGACCCGACGACGTCGTGCACAGGCGAAGGCTCGTCGCCGAGCATCGAGCTGACGGCCGTATTCCCGACGCTGCGCTGAAGTTCGGCAATATCGGCCTCCGCGATCCGGTGGTCTCGGTTCCGGAGGGCCGCGGCCGCGAACGGCGGCCGGTCCGGTCCATCGATGCGTGACGACTTGGGCCGCAGAGCGCCTTCTTCGTTGTCGTAGCGATGTTCCTGCACCGGATTGTCCTTTCGACGCTCGTCAGTTGAGCGTGCTCCGTTGACATCGTGGAAGCAACGACTCGGGTACCGCCCACCCGTGTAGCGTTCGTTGCCCCTTCGAGCAGTGGGTTCCGTCCGAAGGGGCACCCGTCTGACTCTGTCGCCAACGATCGAGACGTGTGACGATGGACGGATGAGTGAGCCGCTCTACGGCGAGGCTCGCCGCCAGGACATCCGTCAGGACCGTCGACTCAGCCGAGGGTCGATGCCCGCCTCGGGTGCCGCTCGATTTCTCGCGCTGCAACGGCTGGCCGGGAACCGCGCCGTCGCCGATCGCCTCGGCTCTTCCCGCCGGATACCGGAATGGCATCTGGCAGAAAAACTTCCGGCCGTTCAGCGCGACTGGTCATGGACGAGATCCGAGCGATACGAGCCGCGGCGACCTGGCGACCCGCCCCCTTCCGGGGGTGGACCGGGTTACGGAATGAATAGCCGCGGGGCCCGACAGATCGCGAACGGCACCTTTCGGTGGTGGCTGGATCCGCAGCCCGGCCTGGTGAACGCCCGCATCGAGTTCACGCCGACTTCCACACTGGCCGCGGTCAGCAAGACGATCGCCTTCGTCCAGACCGTCCAGGCTTCGATTACCACTGGCATCTGGGGTAGAACGTCGACCGGCTTGAACGAGGTCGACAAGGGCGCCGCTGACCGCGATCCGTTCTTCGGGCGCAGTGGAGTGGCGGCGACAACAAATGGGGCGACGAACCGACTGCGACCCAGGCTCGTTCCGAGGACCTCCTCGGCGACGGAGCCCCGCCACCACGGGAAGGCAGTAGCCCGACGACCGCCGGCGGCAACAAGAGCGCCGTGTTGAACGACTCACCGATGCTGCGCAGTGACGACCTTGTTAAGCTGAGCGTGTCCTATTTGAGATACCGCTCCACTTCGGCGAGCCACTCCGGCATGCCCTTGTAGACCTTCCGGTATAAATTGAGAATCTCTTTCTTGGTCATGTGCTCCAATTCGTCCTTAGGGATCTTCTTAGCCAGCGCGGTAGAAATCGGCGAATGCTGACCTGCTGTCAGAATGATCGACGGGGCTTTTTGGGCGTCGTGCCCAAGATGCTTGAGAACGGACTGTTCAATGATGTGGTGGGCCTGGTACGCGCCGCCGTGGCCTCTGGTGAATACCGAGAAAGAATCGAATGGCCCGATGATGCCGCGTTTGTTCATTTCGGCTGCGATGATCGGCATGCCCTTGTCGAATTTCTTCGCGAGAGACTCGGCCGCCTCGACGGACAATGTGCGGCTGACTCGTTGCCCGGAACGTATTGCCTGAATGAAAGCCTTTCCTTCCGTGTTGGGCGAAATCGCCTTCTTGGCGACAGACTTGGCGACATTCTTCATTTTCAGTATGGCGCCTAGCGTCACCTTGCCGCCAGAGGCTGCTCCCTTCTTCAGCGCGCCTTTGACAAGCAGTTTCGCGCCGACGCCAGCGGCGCCCTTGCCGACGCCGGACGGTGTCGGAACGTAGTCCAGCGGACCGAGCCCTTCGGATTCGACGCCGACCGCAGCCCCGGCATCCACGACAAAATTTCCCTCGCGATCGACGAGTCGGGAGATTCCGTCGGCATGAAACGTCCGGTACCCGATGATTTCTTTTGTTTCCGGGTCCAGTACAACGCCGCTGATGCGGCTACGATTCTCGGGCAGGTCTTCTTCGAAATCGCTGATGCCTTGCGGTCCGGACTCGTCGTCCACGGTGATGCCGCCGTCGCCAGCGCGCGCCGCCTCGCCCGGGAGTCGGACACTGGCCGGTGGCGCGATTATCGGATCCATCTCCAAATCCGTGTTCACGAGCGCGGTACTCGTGCCGACGTTCGGTCCCCACAGAAAGTTGACAATGTCCGCGATTTGATCCCGGGGAAGTGTCTCGACCCGCTTCTTTTCTCTGAGAAGAAATTCCAGATCCCGCTGCATTTTGGCGCGCACGGTCTGCATGGCGAGCACGAGCCTGGGTCCGCCGACCAACCCGCCGGCCTCCTCATCACTGAGAACCTTCTCTGCGAGCTTGGCCAATCGAGGCAACAGGTCGTACATCGGCAGACCCTGGATCTCTGCGAGCGGGGCGTTGTTCTCCTCCCTGCGCTGCACCACAAACCCGGTGCCCGGTGCCTTTATTGCGCCCGTCAGCAGAGCATCGACGGCACGATTCCCCGCGAGACGCTGCAGTCCGAGCAGGGGCGCTGGCGCTGCGGCGGTTCGCTGAGGCAACGTATCCGCCGCGCGCGCTGTTTCGCGACGCTCGCGTGCGATATCCATTGGAAGAGCAAACCCGTCGGGCGCAGTCGGGCGCAAGCGAACCGTGCGCATCCTGCAGGCAGAGATCGTTGCCCCAAAGGGCTCATGTCCAGGGACCAAGTTGAAGTTGTCAGGCTGCTTTGATCTTGTAGGGTCATAGGTCGGTGGTCGCCGGGGATGCGGGGTGGGGTGGGGTGGTGTTGAGCTCCTCGAGTAGCTGCCGCAGTGCTCGGGTGATCTTGGGGGTGGTGGGGGGTGTCGAGCGCCACATTGATCGTTTTTAGGGTGTAGGTGATCTGTCCGCCGAGGTGCAGTAGGTGGCGCGGTATTCTTGTTGTCGGCGAGGAAGGCGTTGAGCCGGTGGCCAGCCACTGCTCGGTGTTGAAGCCAGCAGCCGCTGGCCGACCGCCGCTACCGAGGCGCCGGCCCCGGCGTCCGGATCCCGCACCGCTCCCGACGCAAGAACCCCGACACCGCCACCTACCTACTACCTGCCCGTCTCGGGGAACCAGAAGGCCGCCAACGCCAGCCACGCCCGCCTCCGCGCACCCCGGCGAACGCGCCTGCGCCCAACTCCAAGGCTTGGAAGTCGCTGACCCGGCTACGCCGCAGGTCTGGGCGTGGCTGCTGGTCCACTGCGCGCTCTCGGCCCTGTCCGCGCGAGCCGCCCAGGCCGCCGATTTGGATCTGGACCGGATCTCCTTCACCCGGGTCCTGCGCATCGCCCGCCGTACCGCCACCGGGACGGCGGGCTTTCCCCCTGACGACTGGCACCGCCACGTTCCTGTCCCCGGTCGCGGCCGAGATCACCGCGTAGCTCTTCCCGCGCCAGCTGCACCGCAGCTACCCGCGGGTGGTCAACGAGCCCGTCACAACAGCTACCGGGTCAAACACCGGCGACACCGGCACCCGCCACGACGGACCAGCGACAATCAACATACGTAAACTCCCAGCTCAAGCTCCTGTCCGGCAGTTTGAGCTGGACTATCCAACGACGCAAAGCCGGATTCTTCAACACGGGATCCTCGACCATCGTGAGAACTCCGACGGTGCTGGAAACTTCGACCCCGGACCTGCAGAAGGCGCTCTACTACTACGGGGCGAAGAGTGCGGTCAGCGGCTTCGGACAAGGCAGCGCCGACCTGCCGCCGGGACACGAGGCTGCACTGGCCAAGCCACTGGCGAAACTGCTGGAGGCGGACGGGATCACCGTGGTCCTCGGAGGAGCGGCCACGAAGGACGAGACCGACCCCGCTGCGCTGGCCCGTCGGCGGGCCGATGCCGTCAAGAACTACCTGAGCGCCCACGGTGTCGCGGCGAGCCGGATCGGAGTCGAGGTCTACGGCAGCGACTGGGCCAGGGCGTCCGGCGGCGGCGCCGGGGCGGACCAGGCGAATCGCCGCGTCGAGGTCGACCTGGTGGTGAGCGGCCAACGCTGATCCCGGGGTTGGCCGGTGCGGGTTGCGGCCGACCAGAGCCGCCCGGTCCACGGATCTACTTTGCGCGTCAGGGGGCCGCCACACGACCGATTGGTCGTACGGATCGATGAGTTGCCTCTTCGCGCAGTGCGCGTTGCCCACCCATACGTGCATCCGATCCTGGCTCCAACTGTCAGAGCAGCGCACCATCGACACATCTCACCGAACACCGTCCTAGGAGGCGTTATGCCGACCTACCAGTCGCCCGGGGTCTACGTGGAGGAAATCGACTCGGGGGCACGGCCGATCGAGGGGGTCGGGACCGCCGTCGCTGCCTTCGTCGGTCTCGCCGAGGAGGGACCGTTCAACGAACCCACACTGGTCAGTAACTGGACCCAGTTCACCGGCACCTTCGGCGGTTTCGTCGACGGCGCTTGTCTCGCGCGTTCCGTCTACGCCTACTTCCAGAACGGTGGCGGCAATGCGTTCATTGTCCGGATCGGCGACGGCACGGGCGGAAACGGGTCGAAACCCGCGGCCAAGGCCGTCGAGGCCGGACCTCAGGGGATCCTGGGCAACTTCCGCGTGCTGGCAGTCGATCCCGCTGCGCCCGAAGGAAGTATCGAGGTCGAGGTGCAAGCAGGCGATCCTGAATCCGCCGACGGGGCGTTCAAACTCGTCGTCCGCAAGGGCGGCGAGACCGTCGAAGAGTATACCGGCGTCACCACCGGGCGTGGAAAGACCAATGCCGCCACCATGGTCAACGGTCAATCGGCGACGATCAAGCTCGAGCAGATCCCCGCCGGGCAGGCAGTCGAGGACTTCGCCGCCGGAAAGAAGGTTACGCTCGCCGCCCCCGCGCAGCCCGCGCTGCTGCCGACCGCGCAGCTCACCTCCGAGGACTACGTCGGTGACGTGGCAGAACGCAGCGGGTTCTCCGGCCTGGAAGCGATCGACGAGATCACCGTTGTCTGCGTCCCCGACTTGCTCACGGCTTACCAGCGTGGCGCGATCGACCTGAACACCGTGGAGTCCGTGCAGAAGGCCATGATCGCGCATTGCGAGCTGATGGGTGACCGGATGGCAATCCTCGACCCGCCACCTGGACTCAACGCGCAGCAGATCAAGGAATGGCGAACCGACAAGGTCAATTACGACTCGAAGTACGCGTCCCTGTACTGGCCGTGGGTCAGCACTGATGGCGGGAACTATCTGCCCCCCTCGGGATTCATCGCAGGCATCTGGGGCCGTAACGACGACACCAGAGGAGTGCACAAGGCCCCCGCCAATGAGGTGGTGCGCGGCGCCGTCTCGCTCCAAACGCAGATCACCCGTAAGGAACACGACCTGCTGAACCCAGTGGGTATCAATTGCATCCGCTCCTTCCCAGGCCGTGGGATACGAGTATGGGGTGCCCGTACACTCTCCTCCGACCCGGCGTGGCGATACCTCAACATCCGCAGGCTCTTCAACTACCTCGAGGAATCGATCCTCAACGGCACCGACTGGGTCGTGTTCGAACCGAACGATCAAGCCTTGTGGGCGAAATTGCGCCGGACCATCGCCGCGTTCCTCGTCAACGAGTGGCGCAGGGGAGCACTGTTCGGTCTCACCCCGGACGACGCGTTCTACGTCAAGTGCGACGAGGAGACCAACCCGTCCGAGGGAATCGATGCCGGCGAGGTGGTCTGCCAGATCGGTGTCGCGCCGGTCAAGCCCGCCGAGTTCGTCATCTTCCGGCTGTCCCAGTTCGCGGGCGGCACCAGCCTCGTGGCCGAGTGATCGACGAGATGGAAAAGTGAGGAACGGAAATGGCGCTACCGGAATTCGACAGCTCGGTCGGCCACTCCTTCGGACTGGAGTTCGACGGCATCCAAATCAAGTCCATCACCGAGGTCACCGGCCTGAAGCTGGAACAGGACGTTATCGAGTACAAGTCGAACGAGGCCAAGGACGGGAAGTACCTCGTCAAGAAGCTTCCCGGGCGGTGGAAGTCCGGCGAGGTCACACTGACCCGACCGCTCACCGAGGACCACGGATTCGACAAGTGGATCAAAGATTCTCAACTGGGAAAGATGAAGGACGTGCGTAAGGGCGGCGCCATCGTCGTGTACGACTACGAGGGAAGTCCGGTCAAGCGGTACACCATGGAAAACGCGTGGCCCAAGAGCCTCGAGGTCAGCTCGATGAAGGCCGGCGACACCAGTGTCATGACCGAGAAATTGGTACTGACCTTCGAGCGCCTCCAGGTGGACGGTGCGTAGGGTGAACGGTTCCGGAACGCTGGAGGCAGAACGCGATCCGGACCGACCCGACAACGCTTCGGATGCCGGCGTCGCGTTGCGCACCGAGTTCGGATTCCTGCTCCCGCGCGGTTACGTCGACGCGACCGGCACAGTGCACCGCGATGGCACGATGCGATTGGCCACGGCCCGGGACGAACTGGTCTCCCAACGCGACGACCGGGTGCGCGAGAACCCCTCCTACCTGACGGTAGTGCTGATCAGCAGGGTCGTCTCCCGGCTCGGCGGCATCGACGACGTGCATGCCGGGATCGTGGAGAACATGTTCGCCTCCGACCTCGCATTTCTCCAGGACCTGTATCGGCGGGTCAATCAGGACGGACATACCCGAGCCGGAGTCACCTGCCCGGACTGCGGTGGCAGTTTCGCCGTCGACATCGCCGGGGGCCGCCTGGGGGAATCATGACGTACGGGACCGAACGCCTGCATGCGGAGGTCGCGTACGTCGCCTACCACTTGCACTGGTCGCTCGACCAGCTACTGGACCTCGAACATGCCGACCGGCAGCGGTACCTGGCGCTGGTCCGAGATCTCGCCTCGGAATCCGGGAGAAGGTGAACAATGGGCATCAAATGGCCGTGGCAGCGGGCGACCGAACCGAGCAGGCCGTCGGAAAGGGGTCATGACGACTCGTTCTCGCCGGAATGGCCTGCACTGCTTCCATTGCGGCGAGCAGTCGATGCGATGCAGCCGACCGCCCCGCTCGGCGCCTTCACCGCAGCTTTGACCACCTCGCGGAACCCCGGCCTCGTCCTCCCGGTCCAGCCGGTGGTCGACACAGCGGCGTCACTGCCGATCTTTGCGATCGCAGCGCCCGCTGTCGCCCGTCTCGTCGCGCAACCGCCTGAGCGCATACCGCATCCGCAACACCGGACGTTCGCTCCGATTCAACGCGCAACAATTGGTGCCGCAGGGCACCAGGCGGATTCGACGCGACCGCCCCGACAAGCCGAAGCAGACGCCCCACGGCCGGAGATGACCACCGCGCCCATTCTCGAAGAACCGCTGCTCCTCCCGATCGTCGACGGATCGGGGGGTGGAGGTGTTCCTCCCGGGGAGCCATGGACCTCCCCAGCCGACAGGGAACAGCAACTCGGCCGGGGCGACGAGGGCCGGCCCCGCACCCACGGCAGATCCGCCGTCGGAGCCCAGGTCGTGCAGTCTCCGATGCCGGTCATGCCCGTACAACGGGCGCAGACGGATACACCACCTGTGCAGACGGATTCACCACGTCCCCGCACGGAGCCGGCTCCCGCCCCTTCCCGACACCCCACCGCAGCCGAACACCCACCCCACACTCCCGTGCAACGATCTGCGACAGACACCCCGCACCCCCGCAACAAGCCCACGGCACCCGCTCCCGCGGCGCTCGATCGATATTCCGCTCCCGCGGATCGCGTCGGCCTGGAAATCGAATCCGTTAGTGCGGCTTCGCCCGTGCCGGTTTCGCCGCTCGACCCGGCCACTCCCGAAGCCGCCGAAGCGCCGCCGTCCGCCACCAGCGCCGCGCGAACCGGCGACGTCGTGACTCCGGGGCCGATTGTGAAGCAACGACTCACTGCGACCGAGGCGAACGCAGTCGTCACTGCTCCTTCCGGCCCTCCCAGTCAGTCTCCGGTGCACAACGATTCCTGTCGGTACACCGAGCCCATCGGAGGCGTTCCGGCCCTCGAGGTTGTGGCTACTACAGCACCGACGCCGATGAACGTCCCGTATCGCCCGGTGGTCACCGAACGGCCTGGTCGAGCGCCCTCGGACTCCCCGAACGTCAGCGCCACGACCACATCGTCAGAGCCCCCTGTTCCTGACCGGCGGCAGGCCGCATCGTTCGAGCCGGTGCTCTCGAACACGGCACCGGCAAAACAGCTTTCACCGCAGCCGGCTCGCACCGTAGAGAATGCATCGGGTGCGCCCGTTCAGCGGCGTTCCCCGAATCGGTTGCTGACGCCCAGCCCTGGTCGAACACCTACCCGATCCGACGGAATCACAGTTGTTTCACCCTCTGAAATCACCTTGCCGGGCACGGTGCCGACCGAAATTCCGAAGGTGGAACCAGGTGAGGCCCGTACCGGTCGACAAGACCACGACCATGATCCGCCGGACACATCGAAACGGATTTCCGCGCAGCGCGCGAGCATCACGGTAGACACCGCGAACCGAGCTCGTCCCACCGCATCGGAATCTGTGTCCGAGCCCCCGGCACAACGCCCACTGCCCGGGAACCGAGCACCGATGCACGAAACGCCGCTCTCCGCGCTTCCCGTCCCGACCGTCCCCGCGGGAATCGGCGCACCGATATCGCACACCGAGCACGTGGGTCCCTTGCCGAACCTCGGCGAAACCCCCGAAGCGGCGCACGTGGCGCCAACACCACCGACTCCTCGCTACGATCTGCAACGGCTCCCGAGCATCGGAGCGTCTGTTCGGCAACCGCCGGGAAACACGGTTGCGATCGACCGCGATCGACCGGTCTCGCTGCGCGAGATGTTCGCGAACGTGGCCCGCGAGAGCGATCACGACGAACCCGAGGACGCGCTGCCGGTGGCGCAACGGCAGACCGAGGGACCCCAGCCCACCGAGTCCGTCACCGATTTCGGAGCGCCGGCCACACCTGGGACTGCGCCACCAGCGTCAACGACGGGGCCCCCCGCCGGACTTGCGAGCCCGGACATCGATGAGCTCGCCCGCCGTCTGTACGAACCGATCGTGACGCGCATCAAGACCGAACTCTGGCTCGACCGCGAGCGTGCTGGTCTGCTCTCCGATCCGAGACTGTGAGCAAGGAGGACGAACCGGTGACACAGCCGAACAACGATCCCGCAGTGAGCGTGTGCTTCATGGTGGAAGTAGACGGCAAGGATCTGGGCGCCTTCAACAGCTGCGAGGGGCTCGGCGTCGAGATCGTCATGGAACAACGTGAGGAGGGGGGCAACAACACGATGGTGTGGCAACTCCCCAGCCGGATGAAGTACACCAACGTCAAATTGACCCGGCCGGTCGGTGCACAGAGCCGGCAACTGACCGACTGGCTGGCAAAGGCCCTCGATAGTCTCGAACCGACCACGGCCGGGATCTATGCCTGCTCGGCCGACGGGACGATCGTCGCGGGATGGTCTCTGCAGGGAGTGGTTCCGGTCCGATGGACGGGGCCCAGTCTCAATGTCGACACCGCCAAGGTGGCAACCGAGACCCTCGAAATCGCCCATCACGGCATCTTGCCCGGATCGCGTAAGAGGTGACCATGACGAACGTCATAGCACTCGCCAGTGGCGGAGGCATCCCTCAGGCCGGCGGTGGCTCTGCGGGCAAGGACGTGATGCCACCGGAGGTGAAAGACCATGCAGTACTCACCATGTACACGGCGGAAAAGGCGGCCGGCGGCAGCAAACGGGGAAGCCCCCTCGGGAAAATCAAATTTCAGTTCAATCCGAAAGAGATCACCATCTCGAAGTCCGCGAAGTGGGACCGGAAACCCGCGAAAGGAACGAAAAAGGCTGGACCACCCGAGTTTTCCGGACCGGAGCCGTGCAAGCTCACCTTGGAGATGTTTTTCGACGCCACCATCAAAAAGGACACCGACGTCGTCAAGTCGGTCGAGCAACTGTTCTCCTGCTGTGTGCCGGTGGACGAGAAGGATCCCAAACCGATGCCGCCGCTGGTGGTACTCACGTGGGGCGGTACGTCGAGTTTCAACGCCTTCGTCACCCAGGTGAACGCGAAATACACTTTGTTCTCGCCCACAGGGAAACCGATTCGCGCCGTCTGCACCGTGAACCTGGAGGAGATGCCAGGGGAACCCCGCCCCCAGAATCCGTCATCGGGGGCGACCACGCCGAGTCGGGTCCACGAGCTCGTCGAGGGTGACACGTTGTATCTACTTGCGTATCGCGAGTATGGAGATCCCACGCTGTGGCGGCCACTGGCCGCCTACAACGGCATCGACGACCCGATGCGAGTGGCCGCCGGGCAGTCGGTGGTCTTGCCCGGCGTATCGGATTTGCTGAACCGGATCGGTTGATCACGATGACATCAACCTCGGGACTCCTCGTACAGGTCGACGGCGGTCCGCTGGCGAACAACCTCTCAGCGCTGCTCGTGTCCGCGATCGTGGATACGAGCCTGCGCGTGCCGGACACGTTCAGCCTCCGATTCCGCGACACCGACCGAACACTGCTTGCGCAATCGAAGGTCGAAATCGGTTCGAAAGTGCAGGTCGCCGTCACGACCGATGCCGTCAACACTCCCGAGCCACTGGTGTCCGGCGAAGTCACCGCGGTCGAACTCGATTTCGACGGGACGGGGACGTTTACGACGATCCGGGGGTATGACTGCGCTCATCGGCTCTTTCGCGGTAAACGTACGACGGCCTACACCCAGACGACGGCCTCGGATGCGGCCGTGTCCGTCGCACGTCGCGCAGGGCTGGAAGTCGGCGAGGTGACATCGACCGGCACCGTGTTCGATCATCTGGCTCAGTGCGGACAAAGCGACTGGGAGTTTCTCGATGCTCTCGCCAAGCGCGTCGGCTTCGAGGTCGCGGTTCGGGACAACAAACTGGACTTCGGGCCGCGTAAACCCGCCGCGGACGCCCCTCACGGGCTGGGCACCTCCCACCAGGATCCACTCGTCCTCACTTTCGGGAGAGACCTGCTCCGTATTCGGTCGGTGGTGACAGCCGCCGACCAGGTCGCCAAGGTGCAGGTCCGCGGCTGGGATGTGTCGCAGAAGAAGGCGATCGTCGCGGAGGCGGGCGCGGATACGAAGAGCGCCGATCTGCCGACCATTACGCCTGCCGCGGTCGCGGCGGCCTTCGGCGACCCCACCTACGTCGCCACCGACGTTGCGTATCGCACCCAACCCGAGGCCGACTCGGCGGCCACGGCCCTCGCTGAGGTCATCGGAGGTTCCTTCGCCCAAGTCGACGCCGTGGTACGGGGAAACCCGAAGCTGCGCGCCGATACCCCGATCTGCCTGGCGAACATGGGCGAACCATTCGACGGGAAGTACCTGGTGACCGCGGCACGGCATCGGTACGAACCCGGCGCGGGCGGGTACACCACCTCCTTGTCGGTGACCGGGCGCCAGGAGCGCAGCCTGTACGGACTCGCGTCCGGCACCGGCGGCGCGTCCGGGCAGGGCGTCGTCGTTGCGCAGGTCAGCGACGCGCGGGATCCCTCACACCAGGGCAGGGTCCGCTTGACCTTCCCGTGGTTGTCGGCGGACTACGTCAGCGACTGGGCGCGTGTCCTGCAGTCGGGCGCCGGTAAGGGGCGCGGGGCGCTCGTCGTCCCGGAGGTCGGCGACGAAGTGCTCGTCGCCTTCGAGCAGCACGATCCGCGCAGACCCTACGTTCTCGGTGGCCTGTACAACGGAGTCGACACGGTTAGCGCGAAGGGCCCAGCGTTGATCGACAGCGGATCCGGCGCCGTCAATCGGCGGTCGTTCGTCTCACGCAACGGCCACCGCCTCGACCTGCTCGACGAGAGCGGGCGGATCGAGGGCGTTTCCGTCGAGACCGGTGACGGCAAACTGCGTCTCGTCCTCGACAAGATCGGTACCAAGGTCGAAATTCACAGCGACGGGACAGTTCTCGTCGAGGGCAAGCGCGGGGTGGTGATCGACGCGGCCGACGCCGAGCTCGCGCTCACCGCCGCCGAGATCGTGCTGAATGGTAAGCGGTCGGTCACGATGTCCGGTGGCAGCGGCTCGATCGCCGTCGACGCCGGCGGCGTAGCGGCAGACGGTCCGAGTGTGAAGGTTTCTGCCAGCACCACGGCCGAATTCAAGGCCGGTGGACCGGCCGTCATCTCGGGTACGCCGGTCAAGATCAATTGAGGGGAGGACGCATGCCCCCTGCAGCGCGGGTCGGTGACCCAACCGGCCATCCGGGTGTGATCGGACCACCCGGGGTGCCCACCGTGCTCATCGCCGGTCAGCCGGCGGCGACCGTGGGGACCCCACATATCTGCAGCTTTCCACCCCCCGCCGTCCATCCGCCGACGGTGATCGCCGGACCAGGATCGGCAACCGTCCTCATCGGCGGAATGCCTGCCGCGCGGGTGGGTGACCTATCCGCCTGCGGTGCACCGATCGTTTCCGGCGCGGCAACAGTACTGATCGGAGGTTGAGCCCATGCCCATCGACTTCATCGGCAGCGGGTGGAACTACCCGGTCCAGGTCGACGCCGTCGGCGGCATCGCACTGGCCACCGGATCCCGCGATATCGAGCAGGCGATCGAGCTGATCCTCCGGACCGCTCCCGGCGAGCGGCCCATGCGCCCGGAGTTCGGCTGCCGGGTGCACGAACACATCTTCTCCCCGGCGAACGAAGCTACCGCCGCGGCGATCGCCGCCGACGTGCACGAGGCCCTCTCCCAGTGGGAACCGCGAATCGACGTGCTCGACGTCGTGGTTCGGTTCGACCCGGCCGCACCCGGGACGTGCTACATCGACGTGGCCTATTCGATTCACGAGCGCAGCGACGTACGCAATCTGGTGTTTCCGTTCTACCTGATCGTCGAGGAGCCCGAAGAGTCATCTCCCACCACACAACGACAACAGGCGAGGTGAGCGTCGTGTTGCCCGCCCCCGACCTCGACGACCGGCGCTTCCAGCAGCTCGTCGACGATGCGCGCCGACTCGTTCGGTACCGATGCCCCGATTGGACCGATCACAACATCTCCGATCCCGGCATCACCCTGATCGAAACGTTCGCGATGATGGTCGACCAGCTCATTTACCGGTTGAATCGCGTTCCCGATCGCCATTACGTCAAGTTCCTCGAACTGATCGGGGTGGAGCGGCGACCGCCCGGAGTCGCGCAGGGAACCGTGACCTTCTGGCTGTCGGCCCCGCAATCCCAGGTCGTGGTCGTGCGTGCGGAAACCGAAGTCGGCACAGATCGCACGGACGTCACCGAGCCTGTGGTGTTCACGACGGTCGAGCAGCTCGACATCGTTCCGTGTACCGCACCGTGGGTCGGGGTCGAACTCGTCGGCGAGGATCCGACCGAGCGGACCAACGAGATGCGTGGTTCCGGCTTCACGTGTTTCTCGCCGGCACCCCGTCCGGGAGATTGCTTGATGATCGGCCTGTCCAACGCCGTGCCCTCGTGTGCGGTGTTGTTGCGCATCGACTGCGAGGTCTCGGGCATCGGTGTCGATCCGCGGCGTCCCCCTCTGGTGTGGGAGGCGAAGACGCCGAGCGGCTGGAAACAATGTCCGGTCGACCGCGACGAAACGGGAGGCCTGAACAAGCCGGGCGATGTCGTCCTGCACCTGCCGGATGATCACGACGAATCCGTACTGGCCGGGGTGCGGAAGGGATGGGTTCGCTGCCGGCTGCGGGAACCGGAGCCCGACCAGAGAACCTATTCCGAACCTCCTCGGATACGGAAAGTGGCCGCGAGCACGATCGGCGGTACGGCATCGATCGTGCATGCCCGAGTGATTCGCGACGAGCCGCTCGGCAACTCCGACGGTACGGCCGCCCAGCACTTTCGTCTCCAGCATGTGCCGGTCCTGCCCTGGGCGGGCTGCAGCGTCGTCGCGGTCGATGGCGATGTCGAGTCGATGTGGCGACATGTGGACCACTTCGCCGAGGCGACGGAAGGGGACCAGGTCTTTCACGTCGACGCGGTCTCCGGCGAGGTGACGTTCGGGCCGGCCGTGCGTGAGTCGGCCGGCACGCTTCGTCAGTACGGTGCAATTCCACCCAAGTCCGCGTCACTGCGAATGGCGGCGTATCGAACCGGCGGCGGCGCGCAAGGCAATGTCGCGACCGGTCGCATCCGCGTGCTGAAGACCAGCGTGCCGTACATCTCCCGCGTCGAAAATCGCAGTCCGGTGATCGGCGGAGCGCCCGCGGAGACACTCGACGACGTCAAGACCCGCGGGCCACTGATCCTGCATTCGCGCGGCCGCGCGGTCACCGCCCAGGACTTCGAGGACCTGACGCGCGAGATCGCTCCGGAGATCGCCCGCGTGCACTGCCTGTCGGCACAGAATGCTTCCGAGGGGGTGGTCCGGGTACTTCTCGTGCCGCACGTAACCTCCGACGAACTGGGCAGAGTCGAACTCGCGGAGCTCACACCGCCGGCCGAGACCGTCGAACGGATTCGACGGTTCCTCGACGAACGCCGCCTCGTCGGCACCCGGCTCGTGATCGAGCCCCCCACCTACCAAGCGGTCACCGTGGTGGTGGGAATGCATCCGCTGCCCGGATTCGTACGCTCCCACGTCGAATCCGGCATCCTCACCGCCCTGTACCGGGTGCTGCATCCGCTTCACGGAGGCCCAGACGGTTGCGGATGGCCGATCGGGCGCCCCGTGCAGGAAGGCGAAATCGGCGCAGCGATCAGCACCGTTACCGGTATCGACATGTCGAGCGAAATAATGGTTCGCCTGTACACCGCGAATCCGGCCACCCGGAAACGGGAGCGTGTGTCCATCGTGCCCGTTGCTGCCAACGCGCTCGTGTACTCCTACGATCACCAGGTAGTGGAGCCGGCATGAGAGGCACAATCGACGGACTCCCGTCGACACGACCGCTCGGCGAGACGGTACCCGCGGTGTATCAGCAGGATTGGTACACCCAGCAACTGTGTGCCGCGTTCGACGAATTGCTCGCGCCCGTGTTCGCGACGCTCGATTCGTTCGGTGCTTACCTCGATCCGTCCACCACCCCGGAAGACATGCTCGGCTGGCTCGCGAGGTGGATCGGACTCACTTTCGTCGGCCACGAGACCGAGGCACGCCGGCGCGACCTCATCCGGGCGGCGGTACGTACGCTGGCGGCCCGCGGCACCGCGCGCAGCGTACGCGAGGCAGTCGCCGCGGTGTTCGACGTCGAACCAGAGATCGAGGAATCCGGGGGCATCGTCGCGTCCACGACACCCGGGACCCCCGCTCCGGGTAGCCCTCATCCGCTGCTGACCGTTCGGCTGGTGGTAACCGATCGTTCGGCGATCGACGAGCGCAGACTCGATGCGCTGGTCGATGCCGTCAAACCGGCGCACATTCCCCACCATGTCGAGGTGGTGACCGCCCCCGCGGTCGACGGTTGAGGTGTTCTACGGGAGACCGAGCTCAGCCCGGATCCGGCGGTATTCGCCCTGCACCTGCGCGGCGGCGCTCACGTCGCCTGCCGTCTCGTGAATCTCCACCATCAGTTGCCAGGGCGCGTCCTGGTAGGGATCGAGGTCCACGGCATGTCTTGCCGCCTCGTATGCCTCAGCAGCGTCGCCGAGTACCAGGTAGTCCCCGGCCAGGGCGGCGGCCGCGACCGCGGCGCTGTGTCGCAGTCGCTGCCGCTCGGTGGTGACGAACTCGGCGGGGCCGTCCTCAGGCAGGAGGTCCCCGGCGTAGAGGGTGAGTGCGTGCGCTCGCGCGGCCACCCGGGCCCGCACATCCGTTCGTTTCCGGGGCGAGGCGGCGTCGGTAAGCGCGCGCTCGAACTCCAGCACATCGGAGAAACCGTCCTCGGGGACACAGAGCCGATAGGACTCGTCGCGGCGCAGCAGTGCCATCCCGTGGGCACGCAGCAGGCCTCGAACGCTCGAAACGGCGACCTGCAAACGGTGACATGCGGCGTCGTGCGGGACACCGGGCCACAGCGCATCCTCGAGCGACTCGCGGTGGCAGTCGCGGTTCGGTGTCATCGACAACAGTCGGAGCAACGTGCGCGCCTGCGGCCGCAGACCGTCGAGCTCGACGATCCGACCGAACGCCTCGAGCCGGTAGCCGCCGAAACAGAAGATTCCCACTGGGGGTATCCCGGTGCCCCGGACTTTCCCGTGCGCACCCGAAGTCCCCGCGGCGAGAGAGCCGAGCGAGGGAAGGTGTTTCCGACCGTGGGACAGCTCCCCCGCTGCCGCGCACGACAGGGCGATCGCCTCGGCGCGGCGCAGCCCGAGTCCCCGCGCCGCCACGGCGGCCTGCTGTGCTCGAACAGCGTTATCGGGTGCGGCGTCGTCGAGCCCCAGGATGCGACACCATACCGCGAGTACCGGGGCACCGAGTTGCCCGAAGCGGACGGCCGCGTCCCCGAAGCGCTGGGCCGCATCCGGATCGTGTCGACATCGCGCGGTCAGCGCGAGCCCGAATGTCATCAATGCGGCTCCCCAATGGTCGCCGAGCTCCTCGCACTCACGCACCATCTCCGCGCAGACATCGACGCGCCATTCTGCGGGAAGCTCCCGGACAAGCAGCAACTCCTGCATTCCGCGACACACACGTTCGAGCCAAGGCAATCCCTCGCGATAGCACGTCGAGGCGAGATCGTGCACGACCGATGGATCCGGTGTTGTGCCGCGAAGTGCGTCGATGACCACGACGGCAAGACGCGCCGCCATCGACGGTATCGGTTCGGCCGTCGATTGTGCCGCCCTCAACGCCTCTCCAGCCCAATCGATTTCGCCCGCGGCGAGCGCGCACATGCCGTTCACGAAGCGATCCCGCGGGGAGCCCGACGACGGGTCCGCGGCGAATAGGTCCGACGGGGCGGAACACAGGGCGGCGCGCAGGGGTGTAAGCCAGTGGTTTGCCGGCCGTGCGCCGGCAGATGCCCCCGGAAGCCATGGGGCCAGTGATAGACGCTCGGACTCGCATCGCCCGACGAACTCCGGATCGTCCAGCAGGGCCCGGGCCGCCCGATACGCCTCGTCTGCTCGACCGACGGCTCCCTCTCGGACGCGGAGGCGCGCCAGCGCGAGCGCCAGCCAGGGATCGGTTCGCCACTCGCCGCAGCTGAGCAAGGGATCATCGTCACCGATCGGCACTTCGCCGGCAGTTGCCTCCCGGATGAGTCGCGATACCGCCCCCCAGTCCGACGCCTTGGCGTACGCGTGTGCCGCTTGGCGATACTCGCCGGCTCCCTCCAGCAGATGCGCGGCCCGCAGATACCACGAGCAGGTTTCCGTCTCGCCCTTCAGCTCGAGGAGAGCGAGCTCGAGATGGGTGCGAAGTACCTCGTGGTAACGGAACGTCCGACCAACGTCATCACACTCGGTGAACAGTTGATTGTCTGTCAGCTGCTGCAGAATTCGACCGCTCCCGGTAATTTCCAGCAGGGCGTCGCAGAGTGTGGGCGTCATAAGGCCCAGAGTCGACGTGTGGATCATGAACCATCGCTGGTCGGGCGGCAGTTCCGAGAGGACGTTCCGAGCGAGATATGCGCGCAGAAGTCTGGAATGCACCGTGAGTTCTCGGACGGCACGCTGCCGGTCGGAGTCCGCGAGCCCGGTGGTCGCAAGGTGGAAGAGTTGCAGCCCTGCCGCCCACCCCCCGATACGGCGTGTCAACCTGGCCGCCGATTCGGGCGCGAGTGGTGCACCGTAGACGGTCGCGAACAGCTCCTCGACCTCCCAGGACCGGAACCGCAACTGGTCGGGATCAATTTCCCGAGCGTCGCCCGAAACCACGAGACGAGGCAAGTTGATTTCGGGGGTGCGCCGCGATCCCAAAAGTATGCGGAGACCAGGCGGCCGCAAGGCGACGAAACGCGCCAACGCTCTTTCGGCCTCGCTGCCGGCGATCTCATGCACATCGTCGATGATCAGCAATCCGTCGACACTATCGCATTTGTCCAATTCGATCAGAATCTCGTCCATCGATCCCAGGTCCGATGCAAGCCGGCAGCCCATACCCCGCACCACCGCGGACAGGTAATTACCGAGAGCCCCCTCGGTGGAGTCGTCCTCGGTTGCCCGATACCAGCCGACCGGGCGATTCGATGACGCCGCTACCTGGGACAACAGGGTTGATTTACCTGATCCGGCCGGACCGACGACGATCGTTACCGACGCCGTCGTGTCCCAGCATTCCTGCAGTAGTCGCTCTCGCCACAATCCATGAGATACCGGTGGGCGAAGCTTTGTCCTCAATATCGCCGACGTTGGCACCTCACTACCCCCTAGTCGTGGAGGCTGTACTTCGCGATCCGGAACAGGCATGAGATGGCTCGACCGCGATGGTGGGCGTGAAATATCCGCGGGAATTGCAGGCACCGTGTGTGAACGGCTGCCCTCGGATGCCTTCTCGCCCCCTCTGCTCGCGGTGTTCCCGCGGCGGGGAAGGGCGCGGCCGGACGGACGGCATACCTCCAGCATGACCCCGCAACTTCCGGTCCACAAGGTTCATCAGCAAGAGCAGTCGGTACCCGGCCCCGAATAAGCGCGCGACCGAGGCGGAAGGGCAGCGAACGTCCCCAAGTGCTGACGGTCGATTCCCAGGCGTGGCGTACGAGGTCGTTACTGTGGGGTGGTTATGCGGTCGGCGGACACCGCCGCGGCACTGCCCTTGCCGCCGGCAACAATCCTGAACGGCTGACCAACGAGGCTCCTTCGCTACCCTCCGGCAGCGCCGCGATTGAATTCCATCAAAACACATCGTTCCGTGATATCGATTTCGGCACGCATTCGTTTGATTTCGAGCCGGCACGGTTGCCTCACAACAGGTGGGTCCTTCTTGATTGGAGTGACGACCTTTCGAGCAAACCATCGAATATCAGACCCGAGAATTGGTCGGAGTCCGGCCGACGACGACCGTGAACGCAGGCTTTTACCTAGCCTGGTACTTCAGCCGTAGATCGTTATAGCGAGTGTTGCTTCTTGGCGTCGGTAGCGGCTGGTGCGGGCTCGGTGCTGGTGGCATCGGCGCCAGATCGACCAGGCCGCGGGGCAGGCCAAGATGCGGGCGGGCGCCAGGACTCAGGCTGGTGAGCAGCCTTGAAATTCGTTTCAGGTCAACGCGATCAACCGGCCGGGGTCGGTCGTGTGGCATCGTCGTGGGCGTCGATCACGGTGAGCAGAGCGTGGGCGAGCATCGCGAAAACCGGCCAACGCCGCCAGGGGTCCAGCGGCGGACCTGGTGCTCGTCGAGTCCGGCCGGCTTTGCCGGGCGCCGAGGACTTCGCGGCGGGGTCGCGGCGCTCCAGGCCAGGCAAGGCAAGGCGGATTTCACTGGCAGCTGGACGGTCGGGCAGGCCGGTCGGTGTCGGTATACTGGGCGTTCGGCACCAGACGAGGGGCGGCGGGCGTGGACTACGGCGACAAGCTCTTCTGGCTATCGGTCCTGATCCAGCGGAGGTACGCGCAGATCTGCGCCGAGTACGACCTGACTTCGCTACAGGCCACGCTGCTGTGCGCGGTCAAGGACGAGCCGCGGCAGATGGCGTACCTCGCCACCTCGCTCGGCATGACCAAGAACGCGCTGAGCCAGCTCGTCGATCGCATCGAGCGGCGCCATCTGGTCAGCCGAGCGACTTCAGAGCAGGACCGGCGGGTCATCATGCTCAGCGTGACGCCCACGGGGAAGGTGCTCGCCGAGGCGGTGTTCGCCGAGACCACCAAGCGTCTGCCCGACGTCGCGGAGAACCTCGACGCCGACGACCAGCGCGACTTCGAACGCCTGGCCACCGCCATCGTGGACGCGTCGGGCGTCTCGGCGTCCACCTCGTCCTGACATACCGCGCAGTCCTCCTGGGCACCCTCACCCCTTGCATCAGTTCATGGCATGAACTAATATTGTTCATGCCATGAACTAGTCAGGGTTCATGCTATGCCCTAGCGAGAGGTGACGACATGGTCACGTGGGAAAACGGTGCGGTCGCGGTCTTCGGTGCGACGGGGCAGCAGGGCGGGGCGGTCGTCGACGCGCTCCTGGCCCGAGGAGCGCGGGTGCGGGCCCTCGTCCGCACCCCCGAGTCCGATCGAGCGCAGGCGCTGGCCGCCCGAGGCGTCGAGCTGGCGACTGTCCGGATCGACGACCCGGCGTCAACGGTCGCCGCGCTGGAGGCGGTCGACGCGTTCCACTTCATGACCCCGGAGGCGAACAGCCTCGAGGAGGTCGAGGAGGAGGTCCGAGTGGGCACCGCCCTCGTCGATGCGGCGGCCGCAGCGCGCGTGCCACACGTCGTGTTCAACTCGGCCTTCGGAGCGGATCGCGAAACGGGCGTGCCGCACCACGACTCGAAGCACCGGATCGAGGAATACCTGAAACTTTCCGGCCTGAGGGCCACGATGGTTCGCCCGGCTGCCTTCATGGAGAACTTCGCGACCGTGATGGCGCCGAGCCTGGAGGACGGAACGATCGTGGTGAGGCTGCCGCTGCCGAACGACATCGCCCTGAAGATGATCTCGATCAAGGACATCGGCCAGGTCGCCGCCGCGATCCTGCTCGGCACCGCGGACGCGCCCGGCGGAGCCATCGAGGTCATCGGCGACGAGCCAACGGGCCCCCAGATCGCCGCCGCGTTCGGCGCGCGCGCCGGGCTACCGTCACGCTACGAGGCCCTGCCACTGAGCGTCCTCGGCAACGACCTCGACAAGGCGATGTTCCGCGAGTTCGCCAAGGCGTCCGAATACCCGTCGGACCTCGCAGCAGTGAAGGCGATCGAGCCGACCACCTGGGACCTGGCCGAGTGGATCCGCTCCACCGGCTGGACCGCGCCCGCGGACAGGGTCCGTTCCTGATACTCCAGCCGTAGGCCGTCATCTTGCCGGCGTGGCGGTCCCGGACATTGCACGACTAGGTTGCCGGCCGGGCGTGGCTACCCGACGATCAGCCAGCCACTCGATACCGACATCCCAGCGGCGACCTCGTCGTAGAAACGTGCCACCGGCCCCTTCCGAGGAAGCCGCTGATCGATACCGTTGGCACAGAGACAATGCGATGCGAGCGGAGCTCCAACGAGGCAGGTAAGACCCGGTCACCAGCGGCCGCCTGGCACGCCGGAGGTGGATGACTGTCAATCTTCACCGGAGGATCGACCCAGCACCTCCCCGGCATCGCAGCGTTAGCGCCGGATCCCGGGCGGTTGCACCACTACCCCGTGTCACCCGGCGGGTGACGAAATCGGACCAGCGCGCCTGGGCTGATTCGAAGTTTCTTCACCCAGCCGTGCTCAACGACGACGGTCCCGAAGCCAACGCCCGTCCCCGACGTGTCGCTACCCGACACCAGCCGTGGCGCGGAGGTCGGCGATTCCTTCCTGGGTGGTGATATGGGCTATTTGCTGAGCACTGTGGCGGTATCGGGGTTGGCGCGCGAGAGCGCGGCGAGCACGAGCAGGCACAAGACGGCGACGATTCCGGCGAACCAGGTCATGGCCGTGGTGAGGTCGATGGCGGTGGCGAGGATGCCGACTCCGAGGACCGGCAGTCCGACGCCGGTGTAGACGATGACGTAGAAGCTGGAGAGCACCTCGGCGTGCCTGGAGGAGGGGGCGTTGTTGTTCACCGTAGTGAGGCCGCCGAGGAACACCAGCCCGTGCCCGGCCCCGGCGAGGACGGTGGCTGCGAGAAGCAGTGCCAGCGACGGCGTGTTCCCCACCAGCACAAGCAGACCCAGCCCCACCGCCAGGATCGGCAGTCCGGCGAGTTGAAGGCGGCGTGGTGGTCGTCCGTAGGTGATGAGTTGGACGGCGACGGAGCCGGCCAGCATGAGTGCGGCGGTTCCTCCGCCGAGGAACAGGTTCGTGCTGCCCGTCAGCGTCGCCACGTAGGCCGGGATGAGGGACAGGAACAGCCCGATGACCGCGAAGGCGAGGAAGTTGGCGCTCCCGCTGGTCATGAACACCGTTCGCACCGCGGCCGGAATCCGAGGTCGGCGAGGACGCCACCGTGACACCTGCTGAGTCGAGGGCATCCGTGTAACCGTGACGGCCGCGGGGATGAGGAGCCCGATCTCAACAACGAATGGCATCACCTCCGGAGCCGGCGCGTACTCGGCGATCAGTCCGGCCAGGACCGGCCCCAGGCCCAGGCCGCCGACCGACGCCACCGTGGTGACCAATGCAGCCTTTCGGCGGTTGCCGGTGGGTTCGAGTTCGCTGAGCGCAGCCGTCAATGCCCCGGATGCTGCGCCGACGGAGAGGCCCTGCAAGATCCGGGCGGCGAACAGCCAGCCGGTGTCGCTGGCGAGCGCGAACCCCAGTGATCCCAAAGCGGCCAGCACGAGGGCTGGTAGCAGAACCCGGCGTCGTCCGATCGCGTCGGACAGCGGGCCGGCCACCAGCAGGGAGGGGATGAGGACCGCGACGTAGACGGCAAAGATCAGTGTGACGACGAAGGGCGAGAACCCGAACTTCGTTTCGTAGCTGCGGTACAGCGGTGTCGGCAGGTTGGTTCCGGTCAGCAATATCAGCAGCGCATACGCCGTCATCCAGAACCGCCGGCGGCTCGTTCCACCGGGCCGCCGGGTGCGGGCATACGACGCTGCTGAGCCGGGAGGCTCAGCCACATCTCGGGCGCCGCTGTCGTCTGCCCTGCCGCCATGCCTCATGTTCATGGTTTACGAACATAACAGATGTTCGTGTATCCCGAACATATTCGGTACGGTGGAAGGCATGGCCAGTAGGACTGCAACCAAGCTCGTGCACCCAGCCGCCCACGATCTGGAGTTCACGACCGTGATGGCAGCACTCAGCGACCCGGTCCGATTGGCGATCGTTGCGCGGCTCGCCGAGGTCGAGCCCGAGGGTGAACTGGCCTGCACGACGTTCGCGCTGCCCGTCAGCAAGTCCACCCAAAGTGGGCACTTCAAGACGCTGCGTGAGGCAGGGGTGATCTACCAGCGAGACGAAGGAACCAGACGACTCAATCGACTTCGGCGCACCGACCTCGACACTCGCTTCCCCGGACTCCTCGACCTCGTCATCCCGCAAGGACGCGCCATCATCACCGGCTGGGCGTAGCCGAGACGCGACAAGACCGAAAGGATCGTCGCCGATGGCATGGTCTGAGTGTTCTTCCGCGAGCACAGCGGCGCAGGCGTCACGATCGGCCCGGCAGGGGGCGCACATCGGACCGCCGCCACCGCTAGCATGCAGCCATGACGCTCATCCGGGGCCGGCGCACGGCGATCTTGGGAACGTGCGTGATCATGATGACCACCGGGTGTATCGGTGCGATCGATCGTGCCGATTTCGAAGGCGCCTTGCATGCGCGGGGCGGTGGTCTGGTCACCGCGCTGCCCGCCGCTGCGGTCGGCGCACTCGAGCAGCGGCTGGGGGCGACCGGTATCCGGGCCAGCGTCGTCATGCTGACCGCCCCGAATTCATCGGGATTCCAATTGGTTGTGCCGGATCAGCCCGCTCAGGTGACTCGTTTTCTCGATGGCGGTGCGAATCTCGCGGGACCGTACGCGGTGGCGCGGTTCCGTATCCAGGTGCCACAGAACCCGGACCAGCTCGACGACTACACCTTCGCGCTGGACGACCTGAGCGAACCCGCGCCCGTCCAGGTGATGACGGGCGACGTGCAGGACAAGACATTCGCGATCGCCGACGTTTCCGGGCTCGCCCGAATCGAGGAGATCGTCGATACGGCGTTGGCGCACAGCGAACTCGACAATGCCTACGTACCGGCGATATTGGTCAACAAGTTCGGTCGAGATATCTTGATGACGGTGAATGTCACATCACCGCGTGGCGTGTCTGTCGCCCAATTCGACCGTACCGGGACGTTCATTCGGGTGCGGCGGGTATGAGATTCGGCAGACTACTGGCTGTTTTCGCCGGAATCCTTTCGGCGACAGCCATCTTCAGCATCGTCGCCTCGGTGATCTGGCCCGGCGAAATAGAGTTGATCGCACCGCTGTTCTGTGCCGATCCATATAACGACCCGATGGTCGTATCCGACACATACCACGATTCCGAGGGCACCTCGACGAACTTCACCCTGTACTGCGTCGGCGATCGCGGTCAGTTCACCAACGAGGGATTCTTCCTGCCCTGGCTTGTCCTGGTGGCAGTGCATACGGCCATCGCGGTCGTGCTCGCGTTGCTGATAGGCCTCGCGAATCGCGGCCGCGAACCCCGAGACCGGGAAACCCAGGACGCAGCGCCGCAGGACAGCAAGATCACCGTCACCGAGTGGTGAGCGGTCTTTCGTGTGGGTGCTGGCTACTATTCGATCCCTTCGAAGGCGAATTATCTCGCCCGCTCGAATCATCCACGCATACGGGTCCGCCGGTGATCCTCCGACACTGATCACTCGGGCCGGGCTCAGACGGCGGGTGCTTGTTGCTGAAACCAGTCGAGGTTCGCCGGGAAGGCGATACAGTCCTCGATACTGGGTGATTCGTTGCCGGGCGCGGCGTGGCTGCCTACCAGAGGGTGGACGGCCCCGCGACGACCCAGCCGGCATCGGTAGCCTTGACCCAAAAGCCGAGTGACACCTCGATTATCTGCGCCTGGTAGATCACCTCGACGTAGAAATGGGTGCCGGTGTGGCCCCAGTTGAAGCCACCGAGATCGAGTTCGCCGAGCCACGACAAATCTTGTTCCCATTCGCCGGTAGCGAGGCGGCAATCCGCCTGCTCATCGGCGCTCGTGCCGACCGAACCCTTCCACAGACTCTCGAGTACATGCCGGACCGGCACATGGTCGACAAGCTGTTCGGCCTCGGGGATATTCCCAGCTCGGAGCAGGCTGAAGTAGTGGCCAACAACCGCTTCGACGTCGGCCTCGGCCGGGTGCTCCATCCAGATCTTCACGGCGAGATCGTATTCTTCCCCAGCGCGTGATCAGCGGCCCGGTCTGCTGCGCCGGGATCGCCCCAGGCGAGTCACAGTCGGTCGAAGAGGCGCTTGGCTTCCGATAGACCGAGGCCGGTCCGGTCGCGCAGAAGTTTGACTCCGTGGGCGGGCTTGCGTTGGTCCTTCAACGCCAGCACATTCGACAATGTCTCGTCATCGGGAGCCTCGCGCGGGGCAAGCATCCCGGCGGCCACTGACCGTGCGACGTCGAGCCGCGCCTGGCTTATCCGTGGCGAGGCCGAGACCGACGTGCTCGCTGACTTGCGGCCTGGACCGGCGAAACGAAACGCTACTGCCGAAACGATGATGACGATAAGGGGCACCAGCATCAGGCAGAGCCCGAGAGCTGTATTCATCTGCGCAATCCTAGCTTGAGTTTTAAGCTAGCCCTACTCAGCCTCGCTTGCGCGGTCATCTGCCTCCGCAAACTCATTCTGAACTGATCTGTTAATCGGCATGTTGATTCAGGTCGAGTGGGAGGTTTCGTGTCGGGTCGGCGGGTGCTTTGGGTGCCGCGGGACGTGGTGCGGTGCGGGGTTCGTCGGACTCGCCGGGGCGATCCACCTCGATCGTGCCCGGGATTTCGAGGACGTCGGCCGATGCGGCCATTCCCTCGCTCGGGCGATCGGCGTTGCCCCTCCAGTCTTGCGTGTCGAGGATGGTCGGCTCAGGTTCGCGGGAATGCCAGCCGGCCCATCCCGCTGCTGCGGCCCGCTCCGCGACCGACTTACTCCACTGCCACACGATGTATCTTCCCCTGCGCTCGGTTGTCGAGACGCACGCTCCCGACCGCTAATAATGTTTCGTAACAGAAGTTTTCCGACCGGCAGACGGCCGATAGGCCCTTTCATCACACGCGTGTGCGGGTGCGGGTGGGTTCAGGAACCACCCCGCTGCTGATGACTTCGGCACGTATCGAGTTCCGTCCGTGCCGTCCCCTCCAGATCCGTTTCCCGCCGAACACATGACGTTCGAACAGAATGTTCCGTATCCGTTCATCCGGCAGCGGGGCCCGCCCGGGCGCGCCGAGCGGCCGACGCTGTCTCACCGAAACGCCCCCGCGACCCCTCCTCGATCGGCACGTCGTCGGTGGCGGCAACATCGACTCTCCGGTGGTCGTGCCTCGTCGAACGACCGAATCCGAGTCTTGCGGAACGGATCGCGCATGGTCAACCATGTGCGATGTCCCATTTTGTCCCACTTCGACCGTGAGGAAGGAGCGTTCGCGTGACCGACGCCCATCGCACGATCGCACGCTATCTCCGAGAACGCCGCGAGGCCGCAGGGATGACGCGTGCCGCGCTTGCGAAAGCGGCCGCCCTGTCCCCCGGATTGATCCAGAAGATCGAACAAGGCTCTCGCACACCCACTCTCGACGCACTCTCCGCTCTCTTCGAGGCCCTGTCCGTGCCACCGACCCTGTGCGATCACATCATCAGCCTCACACTTCCGACCCGCCTCAATGCCTCGCTCAGCGGTGAGTCCCAGACCGTGCTCGGCTCGGACCTCGCTGTCCTGAAGAGCATTCCGCACCCCGCCTGCTTCCAATCGCAACCGACATTTGACGTCCTCGCCGCCAACGACGCATGGGCCCACTGGTTCCCGGGCTGCGATCCGGGCACCAACATCCTCGAATGGATGATGCTGCACCCGGCGGCACGAGCCCTGCTTCCCCAATGGCGTCGCCAGACCCACTTGATGGTCTACGCGTTTCGCATCATGGGTCCCGGCCTGGTCCCACCCGAACGAATAGCCGAGATCGTGCGCACGTGCGAGCAGGCGCCGGAATGGCACGAGCTGTGGGCCACCGAAGTGGCGCCCGAAGACATTCCCCGGCCCACCGTTCTGGTGAACGATCCCGACACCGGGGAAACTCGCGAGATGTACGCGGGAAATCTCAAGTTCGACTTCCCACGCCGACACTGGTGGATGTATTCGCTGATACCCGTCACCTGAGACAAATCAGCGCGGTAATTGCTGACCCTTGCCGCTGAGACGTGTCGTCGGAGGTTCGGCTGTGTCCGTTCCGAGTACCTGGTCGAGGAAATGATCCACGAGTCCGAGTGCGGCTTCTGCGGTGCTGCAACCCTGGAGCATGGCGGCGGAGTCGGGGCTGTCGAAGTCGTCGGTCGGGCAGATCCAGGCATTAGATCGGTCGGCGCCGGTGCTGCCGATGATGCCGGGCATGCCCGAACGGCGCACCCATGATTACATCCGGCACGGCATCACCACCCTTTCGCTGCTCGAACATCGCCACCGGGCAGGTGATCGGTTCGATCCATCGCGCAATCGAGTTCAAGAAGTTCCTGACCAGGCTCGACAATCAGGTACCCGACGATCTGGATGTGCGCATCTGATCTGCGACAACTACGGCACCCACAAGGCATCGATCTTCGTGAAATAGCCTGCGGCACATCGGCATTTCCACATGCACTTCACCCCGTCCCACTCCTCCTGGCTCAACCAAGTGGAGCGCTGGCTCGGTTCGCCGACACGGCTGAGGGAAATCCTGCGCGACCACATTGCCGATGTCAGCCGAATCGAACGTGCGGCCGCTGCGGACGCCCACAGGGCTGAAATCCAACCGGACTGGGGATATTCACACATCGTACTGAATTGGGGCGCAACGGCACTACGCCGCCGAACGCTCCCTCGCCCAGCAGCTGATCGAGGATGTCGATGCGGCCGAAGCCACTCTCGCCAAAGCTGCGAACAGTGGGAATGCCGAGTACTCACCTCCTGTACCGGGCCGCTGGCGCGAGGTCGAAAAGCGCGTCCGGGAAGCAGATACCGGAGACGCTGCGACGGGTCCGTGACCGCGAATGGAAATAACTGTGGCAGAAAGTTGCACAGCGACAACGTCAGGTAGCCGTGTGCGATCGTGGCGCCGAGGGGCGAGCGCTGCTGCGCCGGCCCCGAATCACGTAGATCCACTGACGATCGCCGGTCACCTCGGCGAAACCATCGCGACCCCACGCTCTTCGTCGACGCGTCAGTTCCACTGAGCGGTTGGCCTGGTTGCTTTCAGCACGATCGGTCACTCTCGGTCAGACGGCGGCCCACGACGATGCCAGCTAAGGGCCCGGACCGCAATCCGGTCGAGCTGGACACCGAGGGCGGGAAGTTGCGGCGCAGGCTGACGGACACTGTGACTACTCGGCTACGCTGCCGCTTACGCGACCGTTCCGCCGTCGACGGGAAGGGCCACGCCGGTGATGAACGACGCGTCTTCCGAGAGCAGGAACAGCGCCGCATTCGCGACCTCCTCCGGCTGCCCCAGTCGGCGCAGCGGTATCGCCTCGGCAGCCTTGCGGCTCAACTCCTCGGCATCCGCACCCCGCGCCCGCTCGTCGTCCGGCCGGGCGACGAACACGCGCAACATCGGCGTGTCCATCACCCCGGGGCACACCGCGTTGAAACGCAGGCCCTCGGGACCGTACTTTTTCGCGAGCGCTCGCATCAGCCCGACCACGCCGAATTTCGCCATCGAGTACACCGGGCTCCACGGCGAGCCGGTCAACCCGGACGAGGACGAGGTGAACAGCACGTTCCCGTCAGCGGACTTCTTCAGGTGCGGGATGGCGCGCGAGGTCGTCACCATGACGGTGCGCAGGTTGAGATCGACCGTCTTGTCGAACGCCGCAAGATCGAGGTCTTCCACCGCGGCCGGTCCCGGATACCCGACGTGGTTCCACAGAAAATCGAGTCTGCCGAATTTTTGCACGGTCTTGTCCACGATATCGCGGGCGAAATCCTCGTCCCCGAGGTCACCGGCGAGCGCCAACCCCTGACCTCCCGCGGCCTCGACCAGCGCGAGCGTTTCCCGGGTTTCCTCTTCCTCGAGCGATACCACGGCCACGGTGGCGCCGGCACGGGCGAATCGGATCGCGCCGGCACGGCCCATCCCGCTGCCCGCGGCGGTCACAATTCCCACTTTTCCGTTCAATACGGACATATATGTTCCTCTGATCTTCCGAAATCCGGCAGCGTCGGCGCCGACGTCAACCGCTGCCATTTCCTGCGCTGCTGGCTATTTCTCACGTCTCGGCCGCATGCCGCGTGTGGTCAATGCGAAACGCCCAGACCCGGCGCGGCGGGATCGTGCTCCAGAACCGCTTTCCGGCGCAAGTACGCATCGACCCCTTCCAAACCGCTCTCGAAACCATGACCCGAGGCTTTGATCCCACCGAACGGCATCTCGGCCCGCGATACGACAGTCGTGTTGATACCGACCATTCCGGCTTCCAGATCCCGCGCCATCCGATGAGCTTTCGCCAGCGAATCGGTGAAGACGAACGACGCCAGGCCATAGGTTGTCGCGTTCGCGCGGGAGATCGCAGCGTCGAGATCGTGATACCGGACGATAGGCATGACCGGACCGAAGATCTCTTCTGCAAAGACGGTGCTGCAATCGTCGACCTCGGTCAGCACGGTCGGCTCCACGAAGTACCCTGCGCCGTCCGGTATCCCGCCACCACAGACGACCTCCGCGCCCCGGTCGAGCGCATCGGCCAGAGCCTTCCCTACGTAGTCGACGCGGCGTGCGTTGGCCAGCGGCCCCATCGAGGTGCGCTCCGCCGTCCCGGCGCCGAGCTTGATATCGCGAACGAACCGTTCCACCGCGTCGACGAACCGGTCATGCACCGCGGCATGCACGAAAAACCGGCTGGGGCTGTTGCAGACCTGCCCTGCATTACGGAATTTCGAGGTCGCGCAGCGCAGCGCGACCTCGTCGACGTCGATATCCGGCTCGACGATCACCGGCGCGTTTCCGCCGAGTTCCATGGTGGTGCGGATGTCGTGCTCGGCTGCCAGCCGCGACAGTATCCGCCCCACTCCGACCGATCCGGTCAGCGAAACCTTCCGGATGACGCCGGCGGACAGCACATGCTCCGAGATCTCGGCGGGGACCCCGAGTACCAGGTTGACGACCCCGGGAGGGGCGCCCGCGTCCGCAAACGCAGAGATCACCGCCATAGCGCCCGCAGGAGTTTCCTCGGCCGCTTTGACGATGACAGGGCAGCCCGCCGCCAGGGCCGCCGCGACTTTCCGCGCGACGGTGAGGACCGGGAAGTTCCACGGCGTGAAGGCTGCCACCGGGCCGACCGGTTCGGCGGTGACCATCAGGCGGCTGTCGTTGCCGGACGGCACGATTCGCCCGTAGGTACGACGGCCCTCCTCCGCGCACCAGTCGATGATCTCGGCACTGATGTTCACTTCGGCACGGGCCTCGTGCAGCGGTTTGCCCTGCTCGCTCGATACGGCGAACGCGATGGGATCCGCCCGCTCACGTAGGAGTCGCGCGGCCCCGCGGATTATGTCGGACCGGCGCAGCGGCGGGGTGTCCCGCCAACTACGCGCGGTACGCGAAACGGCCGCCAGTGCTCGGTCGAGTTGCCCGAGTCCGACATGCGGATAACTCGCCAGCGTCTCCGCCGTCGCTGGATCCAGGACCTTCTCGAAAGTACCTGCGTCCCCGTCCACCCACCTCCCGTCGACGAACTGTTTTACAGCCGGATAGGCGTCCCGAGTCGGCATGAAGGTTCCTCTCTTTTCGATCCGTGTCGGTAAGGAAAACGTTGTGACGGTCTCGACTGGACGCCTCTGCCGCACTGCCGGCGCGGCACCCCGCTCGCCTCGCGGGCATCACGCGGTCCGTGAAGGCCCTTCCCGAAGGGTCGCCGATCAAGTGGCGGCCGGAGGTACTCATGCCTCCGGCATGACTTCCTCGGTGAACCAGCACAAATAGTCCAGGTATTCCTGCTCCGACCCGACGCCGCGCGGCGGTTCGGCGACCGTGCGGGTGATGCCGATCTTCCGGTAGCGGCCGCGGTATGCCTCGATCAGCTCGTCCCGGTACCCGTTCAGTTCGGAGGCGGTGGCGCGGGCAAAGCCTTGGGACAGGGTGACGCCGGTAGGTGATTTGAGCCAGTTGATGTCGAAGGACTCCTCCTTGCCCGCATATTCCGGCTGTTCCCGGATGTAGTCCAGCAGTGGTGGAATCTCTTCGAGCATGAAATCGGTCGGGTTGGGTTGCCATCCGTCGTGCCGCGCCGCACGGCGCAGCGCAGGGGCGGAGTTTCCGCCGACGATCCGATCGGTTGCCGCGGCCGCGAACGCCATCGTCGACAGCGCGTCCTGCCAGTACGAGCCGAGCCTGGGCACCTCGAACAGTGGCATCGCGAGGTGCTCGGAGACCGACACGGCATGGAAGCCCGATTCGTCCAGGGTGCGGAGAATCCGCCGGAAACCGTCCGCGTCGAGCGCATGTGACCACGGGTAGAACCCCGGGATGTGATTGGTTCCCGGCAGGATGACGTCGAACTTCATCGCGCGCAGGTCCTTTCGGGCCGGATCGCCGACCGAGACAGTGGAGTAGGTCATTTCGGGAGCATGTTTCGCCGACCCACGAAGCAACGGGTAGTCGTATCGAGGGCGCCTCCAGTACACGACAGATCTCCGGTCACGTTGCCGGGCCGTTCCGCTGACCGGGAGGGCTGTCGGCCGGTGCCCGGCACCGCGGGCAGGCTGTCGAAAAACAAGCCCCGCAGAGGAAGGACGGTACGAATGCACGGAGAAACCACGTGGTGAGCGAGAACGGCCCCCGCGTCGCAGTAGTCACCGGCGCATCACGCGGCGCCGGTAAAGGAATAGCTCTCGCCCTGGCCGAGGCCGGTATGACCGTCTATATCACCGGCCGCACGCAGACGGAGGGCAGCAGTGCCGACGGGTTGCCCGGCACAGTTCACCGGACGGCGGACGATATCGCCGGCCGCGGCGGCACCGCTGTCCCCGTGATCTGCGACCACAGGGACGACGACCAGGTACGCGCACTGTTCGAGCGGATCGACCGCGACTACGGCCGTCTCGATGTTCTGGTGAACAACGCGACCACACTCTCCGCCTCACCTGACTCCCCCGGCCAGCCCTTCTGGCAGCGGCCCCTGGCCGAGGAGCTGAAGCCGCTCGACGTCGGCCTCCGGTCTCACTTCGTCGCCGCCTACTACGCGGCACCGCTGCTGATCCGGGCCGGTGGACTGGTGGTGCACACCTCTTCCCCCGGAGCACGCACCTACCTTCCAGGAGTGCACGGCCCGGTCTACGGCGCCGGGAAAGCCGGGTCGGACAAGCTCGCCCATGATATGGCGCACGAATTCCGGCCGCACGGTGTCGCGGTCGTGTCGATCTGGATGGGTGTCCTGAACACCGAGCAACTCCAGCGCGGCGGACTCGATCCCGATCGATTGGCGGGAACCGTATTCCCTGGCGTCGAATCCCCCGTGGTGACCGGGCGGGTCATCGCCGCCCTCGCCGGCGACCCGGCAGTGCTGGGGCGCACCGGACGCACCTACTGGGGATCGGAACTCGCGGGCGAGTACGGCATCACCGATACCGACGGTTCGGCGCCGCCCTCCTATCGCGAATGGCTCGGTGCCCCGTCTGAGTTCCCGGTGGTGGCACCCACCTACGCCGCCTTCCTCGCGGACCGGGAAGCTCAGACCCGAGCAGGCCGGGCAGACCCCGGCGACCACGACCGCATCGAGGCCATCAAGCGTCTGAAGAATCGGTATTGGCGGGCCTGCGACGCCAAAGACCCCGCGGCCATGCGCGCGTGCTTCATCACGGCCGGTGCGGATATCGATTTCGGTCCGCTCGGCCGTTTCGACGCCGACGGGCTGACACAGGTATTCCGGGATATCGCCCTGAGCACACACGACGGCAGGCACCGGATCCTCGATATGCACCACGGCATGATGCCGGACATCACCCTGCTCAGCGCTACCGAAGCCGTCGGGTCCTGGACCCTGCGCTTCACCCAGCTCGATCTGCGCGCCCGGACGCAGACGCTCGCGGCGATCGAATACGACGACCGTTATGTGCTCGAAGACGGCGAGTGGCGGATGAGCAAATGCCATTCCCGGACCCTCTGGTCGTTGACCCAGCCACTGTCCGCGGACGCCGTGATCACCGATAACCTCGGCTGAACACAGAATCGCCCGGATCGGATGCTGCGGGACCGAGCGGAATCGGCCCGACCGCTTCCCCGGCATCCGATCCGCCTTGACCGTGCCGAGCAGAGGTAACGCCGGCCGATGCTGACCCTAGTGCGGCCTGCGACGACCTCGGCGGTAGGTTCATCTTCCTCTGGGTCCCTCCTCTGGCCCCTCGACACCTGCGACAGCCGCCGACGTGGTCGCCTCAACTCCCCAGATACAACCGTTCGCACGGTATCCGCGGCACTCCCGAGGTCGGAGCCGAGAACAACTCGATCGCCCCGCACCACCGCTGTCGCCTCCAGTCGGCGATCAGATTGCCGACTGCCGCTGCCGCGATGACATATTCGAAAGCGCGCCCGGACAACCAGATCCGTACGCGCACATCCGCGCCGCCGCCCCCGGCAGCCACCGCGCCCTGGGCGTACCGGAAACCAGTGCTGTTCTCTTCGTCGGTCCTGGTCACGACCATCCATCCTGCTGCACTCACCGAATGCCCGGGTGGCGCACCGAATGCTCCTCGAGGTTCCGGTCCGACGCGCCATCAGGCTCTGAACAACGCCGACCACGTCGTCGCCGCTGCCCATCCCGCGCGCGGACCCTGGTGCTGCTCATAGGTCGACACGACGACCACGAGCCGGGTCACAAGATTTCACATCAGCGGCGTCGCCCCTGGTTGCTTCCCACTCAGCGGCACAGAAAGTCAGGGTTTCCACTCAGCGGTGGGTTCCCTTGCGGCGCCCACCGACAGGATCGAGTCTGGGGCGATGCCAGCGACCCGCCGCTTCGACCTCCACCCGCAGCGACGGAGCTCCGGCCGATGGTGAGTATCCGGGATACCGAAGCCTCACCCGATCGACTTTCCGGCCCTCCGCACGCCCCCACGACCCGGTCCGGAGCCGGGGTCGTCGTGGTGCTGGCCGCCTGTGGGTATCTGATGGCGCTCCAGCAGACCATGGTCCTGCCCCTGCTGCCTGCCCTGCCGTCCCTGGTGAACACCTCGGCGAGCAACGCCTCCTGGCTGGTGACCGCCACCCTGGTCACGGGAGCGGTCGTCACACCACTGATCGGACGGCTCGCCGATATGTTCGGCAAGAAACTCCTGATCGTGCTGACGCTGTTGCTCGTGGTTTCCGCATCGGTGCTCGGTGCGCTCAGTGACGCGTTGCTCCCCCTCGTCCTCGCCCGTGCCGTCCAAGGATGTGGCCTGGCGCTGATTCCCGTCGCGATGGCCACAATGCGCGATGTGCTGCCGCCGCACCGGGTCCCCGGCGGGGTATCCACCATGAGCGCATCGATGGCCATCGGCGCCGCCGCGGGCCTGCCGCTGTCCGGCCTGATCGTCACATTCCTGGATTGGCACTGGATCTTCTGGGCGGTGGCCTCGGCCGGGTCGGTGCTGACGCTCATCGTCGTGAAGGTTGTTCCCCCGTCCCCGCCGCGCGAACGGGAAAAGTTCGACCTGCCCGGCGCCCTCGTGCTCGCCGGTGCGCTCGTCACGCTGCTGCTACCACTGTCCAAGGGCGGGCAGTGGGGCTGGACCAGTCGGGAGACGTTGATTCTCGCCGGAACGAGCGTGCTTCTCTTCGCGGCATGGATACCTCTGCAGCTCCGCTCCGACGCCCCGCTGGTGAACCTGCGGGTGGCAGCGCGGCCACCCCTGTTGCTGGTGAACCTGTGCGCGCTGCTCATCGGCTTCGCACTGTTCAGCAATATCCTGATCACCACACAGCTGTTGCAGCTACCGGCGGCGACGGGGTTCGGCGCGGGGTTGAGCGTGCTGGAGGCCGGATTCTGGCTCACGCCCGTCGCGCTCGTCGGCATAGCCACGGCGCCGGTCGCGGCGCGCGCCATCGCACGTTTCGGCCCGCAACCGGTACTTCTGGTCGCGGCGGTCGAACTGTCGGCCGCGTTCGCGCTCCGCGTTCCCTTCAGCCGGGAACCGTGGCAGATGCTGGCGGGAGCCGTTGTGGTCGGTATCGGCCTGTCCCTGACGATCGCCGCCGTACCCACTGCCATCATGACGATGGTCCCGGTGACCCAGTCGGCTTCGGCCACCAGTATCAGCGCACTGCTCCAGTCGGTGGGCACCTCGACCGCCAGCGCGACCATGGCCGCGGCCGCGGGCACCTGGACCGTTACCGTCGGCTCCCAGCACTATCCCGGGGCGACGGCTTTCACCACGATGTTCTGGATCGCGGCCGCTACCACCGCGACCGCCGCCGGACTCGCCGGCCTGCTCATCGCCGGCCGGCGGTCCGGGCGCGGGGTCACCAATCCTGCCAGGGAATGATCGTTCGCAGCGGGCCGTCGAACAGCGTCTCCCCCGCCGCCGGCCGTGGCGAACCGGTTTCGGTGAGCTTCTGTTCCGATGCCGTCACCGATCGAGTCACCTCGGCCGGGTCGGCGTCGAGGTACAGCATCCGGATACGGAGCGAGCCCGGCGCGTATTCGCGATTCCCGGCGCCGAGCGCCAGGGTGGGGTGTTTCTGTAGCGAATGCAGCGAGAAGGTCCACGCACCCGCCACTCCGGGGCAGTCGAGCAGCGCGGGGATACCGACGCGATCGTCCCAGCGGAACTGCTCGTGGACGGCGGCCGCATGCGGTTCCGTGTAATGGGTGACGGTGAGGTGCAACCCGCGGTTGGGCCGGAAGGGCAGCGCATCCGCCGACACCCCGATTCGCTGGGCCGCGTACCCCTTGACGGGTGTGAAGAATCCGAGCAGCGGCCGCACAACCCCCGGTAGCTGCGGGCCCCGGCCCCATTGGAACGAGTCCTCACCCAGTTTGGTCCACGCCGCGACACTCTCGTCGTAGGGCGGGCGGAACCAGTACATCGCCACGTAGTCGACACCGGCGAGGTCCTGCGACGACGACCGATCAAGCGCGGCGTACTCGGCCGGCCGCGCCCACCGATCACCCCAGGCGACCCCCGGCAGCAGCAGATTCTCCGGACGATGGTCGAGCTGATGCCACTCGTTGTATTCGCGATGCACGCTGGGGTCGGTGAGATCGATGAAGGAGAAGAACGCGCGTTCCGAAAACATATAGCCTGCCGATTCGGTTCGATGAACAATTTCCGGATGATTCCGGCGCCCCGCGCCGGCGGTATCGCTTCGCCGGCCGTACAGACGGCACACAACCGGGCGATACCTCACCGCGGTCGATCATGGCGTGTGCAAGGGTGGTGCGTCTGTCCGCCCTTCCACTGAATGGACAGCGGATATCCCCGGACCCGGACTACCTCGTCGCACTACACCGGCCGCACCACGGAATTCTGGCTACCGGACCGCTCTACGCCCGTTCCTCCGCACTATCGGCCTCTCTCCCGCTGAACGGAACACGCTCTTGGTCACCGGCGGTGGCCGATGGCGTAATGCTCTCAGCTCACCTGAAGTGAGCCGAGACGCCGCCGCCCGGCAATCCGTCCCACTCATGCGCCCAGCCGTCCCGCGCGATTCCGAACCACCGCACCCGGGCGGAACGACAGCGCACGATCTGCGGCATCGCCCGCTACACCATGACAAAGGAGTCAGCCCTTGCGAATCCGAGACCGCATGGCTTCTGCACTGGGCGCGGTGGCCGCCGCAACTCTGCTGCTCACCTCGTGCGCCGGGGTGGCCACCGTAGAACGCAAACCGGCCGGAGAACCGCGTCGCGGGGGGACGGTGACGCTGGCATGGAATACCGAAGCGCAGTCGGTTGATCCGGTGACCTGTGCGGTCGGTATCGGAGTAGGGCCGTGCCAGGCGATCTACGGGGCGCTGCTCTACTACGACGCCGCGACTCGGAAGATCGTTCCCGGCATGGCGGAATCGTTCACCAGTAAAGACGGCAAGGCATGGACGCTGAGACTGCGTCCGGGTGTCACGTTCACCGACGGCACCCCGTTCGATGCCGCTGCCGTGGCCTTCAATTGGCAGCGCGCGCTGGACCCGAGCCAGCTCTCCCCGAGCAGAGCCGCGGCACAGATGATCAGCTGGCAGGTTGTCGACGCGACAACGTTGCGGGTGACCTCTCCCGAGGTGAACTACCAGCTCCCCTACCAGCTCACCGAGCCCCTGGCATTCATCGGTTCGCCCACGGCCATTCAGCGCAAAGGCGCGGACTTCGCCACATCGCCGGTCGGCGCCGGCCCCTTCGTCTTCCGTTCCTGGGCGCGCGGCACCGAAATGGTCCTCGAGCGCAACCCCGGCTACTGGGACAGCCCCCGCCCCTATATCGACAGATTCGTGTACAAGACGATCCCGGCCGACGACCAGCGCTACAACGCATTACAGGCCGGCGAGGTCGATGTGATGGTGGTGGTCAGCGATAAATATGCCGGCCGTGCCCGAGCCGCCGGCCTGGAGGTCGTCCAATACGCACAGCTCGGCGGGAACGGAGTGCGGTTGAACAGTAGAGGCGCTCTCGCCGATCCCGATTTGCGCACCGCAATCGCAAAACTGATCGACAACGAACAGATACGGGCGGCCGCCTTTCCCGGCGAACAGGGTGCCGAATACTTCGTCGCCGAGGGCCAGCCGCTGTTCGACGAGGCCGCGAAATGGCCCGGGAAGGATATCGCCGGCGCACAGCGACTCGTCGACGGCTTCCGTGCCCGGCACGGTGGAGAGAAGGTAGTGCTCTCCTATGTCACCACCGCCGGAAGCCCGGTACTCACCCGCGTCGCCGAAGTTCTCCAGGCTCAGCTCCAGCAGGCGGACGGACTCGAACTCGAGATCAAGGCACTCGACGGCGCTGGATTCGCCGGCGCACTGGTTTCCGGACAGTACGATCTGATCCTCAACGCGCTCGGTGGCGCGCACCCCGAGAACCTCTACCGGGTGTTCCACACCAAGGGTTCCGGCAATACGGCCCACTATTCGAACCCGGTCGTGGACCGGGCACTGGAACAGGCCCAGTCCGCCGACGATCCGGCGGTGGCCGACGCAGCCTACAAAACGGCGATCCGGGAACTGGTGGCCACCACTGCCTACCGGTACTGGCGGCCGGCTGTGACGAGTCTGATCCTCCGCGCGGACATCTACGGAGTCGAACCGACCTATCAGTACTGGATGCGCCCCGAACTGGCGTGGGTACAGGAATGAGGGACACCATGACAACCTGTGCCCGCGGCGCCCGGCAGTATCGGTGGGCGGACCGTTGACCGGACGTGTACTCGCCGTGTACCTCGCGAAGCTGGCCGCTGTACTGCTGCTGGTCAGTATTTCGACCTTCTTGCTACTGGAGCTGACCCCGGGGGATCCGCTGGCCACCCTGTTGCCCGAGGGCGCCACTCCGGAGATGCGTGCGGCGGCCGCCGAACGCTTCGGCCTCGACGGACCCTTGTTGGAGCGGTATGTCGAGTGGCTGGGATCGGCATTACAAGGCGATCTCGGCCGCTCGATGCAGTCGCAGCTGCCGGTCACCGATGCCATTCTCGACCGGCTGCCGGTCACCGTGGAACTCGCCGGTCTGTCGATACTCGTGGCGCTGCTCGTTGCCGTCCCCGTCGGTGTCTGGGCGGGGTACCGGCCGGGCGGGATCGCGGATCGGGTCACGACCTTCCTGTGCTCGGTGACCCTCTCGATTCCCAGCTTCCTGCTCGGTGTGCTGCTCGTCTTCGTGTTCGCGGTGACCCTGCAGGCACTTCCGGTACTGGGCTGGACACCGCTGTCCGAGGGCCTCGGCCGGCACCTCAGCGGTCTGATATTGCCGGTCGCGACGCTCGCCGCCATCGAGGCTGTCGCCTTCATCCGCCTGCTGCGCAACGATATGGTCGCCACGCTGCAGCAGGATTTCGTCCTGTCGGCGCGGGCCCGCGGTATCCCCACCGCCCGGATCCTGTTCGTCCACGCGTTGCGCCCGTCGGCCTTTTCGCTGCTGACCGTGCTCGGTGTCTCGATGGGCCGGCTGATCGGTGGCACGGTGATCGTCGAATCCCTGTTCGCGCTCCCCGGCCTGGGGTCGCTCGTCCTCACCGCCATCAATTCCCGGGACTATCTGCTGGTCCAGGGCATCGTCCTGGTGGTCGCCGTGGGCTATGTCCTGATCAACGCGCTGGTCGACCTGGCATACCCCGTGCTCGACCCGAGAGTGAGAACGTCATGAGTACAACCACCGAGAAGGCGGTCGAATCCGGCAGTACCACCCCGCAAGCCACACTTGGCCGGCCGGCCCCGGGCGCAACGCCCGCTCGTCGCAAGCGGCGGCGTGGCTTCGGTGCCCTGGCCGGTGCGGTCTGGCTCGCCGCGATCACGCTGGCGGCTGTCGCGGCGCCGGTGCTCCCGCTGCCCGATCCGGCGAAGATCACCGACCAGTACTCGATACCTCCGTTCCGGCAGGCCGCCCACATATTGGGGACCGACCCGCTCGGGCGGGATCTGCTGAGCCGAGTGGTCCACGGCGCTCAGATCTCGCTTTCCGTGGCAATCGGCGCGACACTGCTGGCGCTGACCGTGGGAACGGTACTCGGTGTGACCGCCGGTTTCTTCCGCCGCAGCGTCGATGTCACATTCGATATCGGCACCAACACCATTCTCGCGTTTCCACCACTGATCCTGCTTATCGCCTTGGTCGCGGTGCTGGAACCCAGCATCGCGACACTGGTGATCGGTCTCGCGCTGGTCGGTATGCCGACATTCGCGCGAATCGCCCGGGCGAACACCATCGCCTTCGCCGGCCGTGAGTTCGTCACTGCATCGAAGTCACTGGGCGCGAGTACTTTTCGTATCCTTGTGCGCGAGATCCTGCCCAATGTCGCGCTTCCGGTGTTCTCGTTCGCGATCGTCGTCGCGGCGACACTGGTGGTGGCCGAGGGATCGCTGAGTTTCCTCGGGCTCGGTGTTCCGCCGCCCGCCCCGAGCTGGGGCGGCATGATCGCGGCCGAGCGGGAAAGCCTGTACGAGGATCCGTATCTCGTGCTGGTACCGGGCGCGTTCTTCTTCCTCACCGTGCTGTCGCTCAACCTGACCGGCGACTGGGCGCGGGACCGCATAGGACGGGAGTCGTCACTGTGACATCTCTGGACAAGGTCGAGACGCACGCCGGCCCGGCCGGGAAAACCCCTCCGGCACCCGCACTCACCGTCACCGATCTCCGCGTATGGTTCGACACCCCGCGCGGTATGGTCCGCGCGGTCGACGGAGTCGATCTGACGGTCGCTCCCGGCACCACGCTCGGTATCGTCGGTGAGTCCGGTTCGGGCAAATCGGTGCTCGCGCGCACGGTGATGAACATTCTTCCGCGCAACGGCATTGTTCGCCCCGGCTCCCGGATCGAAATCGAGGGCCGCGATACCGCCGGACTCGACCGCGCGGAGGCCCGCGCACTCTGGGGGTCCCGGATCGCCATGGTGTTCCAGGATCCGATGACCTCGCTGACCCCCGTGCTCACCATCGGCGCACAGCTCACCGAAACCCTGCGCCGGCATCTCCCGCTGTCCCGGGCCGACGCGACGCGGCGCGCGGCGGAACTGCTCACCTCGGTGGGTATCCCGGACGCACGAAAAAGGCTCGGCCACTATCCGCACAACCTCTCCGGCGGGATGCGGCAACGCGTGGTGATCGCCCTGGCGCTCGCCTGTTCCCCACGGTTACTGATCGCCGACGAACCCACCACGGCGCTCGACGTGACGGTGCAGCACCAGATCCTGACGCTGCTGGCCCGGTTGCAGCGGGAGAACGAGATGGCGATGGTACTCATAACCCACGATCTCGGGGTCGTGGCCGGGCGCACCGACGAGATCGCCGTGATGTACGCGGGACGGGTGGTCGAACAAGCACCGACCGATGAACTGTTCCGCGCCACCCGGCACCCCTACACGCAGGCGCTGCTCCGGTCGATTCCCCGTCTGGCCGCGCCCAGCCACACCCGGCTGGAGGCCATCCCCGGGCGGCCGCCCACCATCATCGACCCACCACCCGGTTGTGCGTTCGCACCGCGCTGCCGGTACGCGCAGCCCCGATGCCTGACCGAAACACCTGGCCTGACCGCCGCGCCGGATGCGGGACCGCGGCACCGCGTCGCGTGCTTCTATCCGGCGGGCACCCCGGAAGGCGAGGCTGCACTGGCGACGAATACGGCAGCGGGCGCCTCGGCCGCCGGACTGCCCCTGGACTCGAGGAGTGTGCTCTGATGGCCGGAACGGGAACTGCCCACCTGCGCCCCGACGATGCCGATGTGGTGCTCACTGTCCGCAATCTCGTGGTCGAGTACAACGCGGCCCAGTCGGGCAAGGTGCACGCCGTATCGGATGTGAGCCTGGATATCCGACGCGGGGAGACGCTCGGCCTCGTCGGCGAATCCGGCTGCGGGAAATCGACGCTCGCCAAGGCGATCATGCAACTACCACCCCCCACCTCGGGACAGGTGCTGTTCGAAGGCACCGATCTCACCACCGAGTCCGCACGGAAGCTGCGCTCGGTGCGCCGGCCGATCCAGATGATCTTCCAGGATCCGATCTCCTCGTTGAATCCGCTGCGCAAGGTCCGCCATATCGTGGCCGAGGGGCTGGAAGTCGCCCGCCGGCACAGCCGTACCCGCCGGGCCGAGATGGTCGAGGACATCCTCGAATCGGTCGGTCTCGATCCGGCGACGGCGGGCGACCGGCGGCCCCACGAGTTCTCCGGTGGCCAGTGCCAGCGGATCTCCATCGCCCGCGCGATGGTCGTCGAACCGGAGGTGGTGATCTGCGACGAACCGGTTTCTGCCCTCGACGTCTCCGTCCAGGCGCAGATTCTCAATCTGCTCGAGGATATGAAGGAGCGCTACGATCTCAGCCTGCTGTTCATCGCCCACGATCTCGCCGTGGTGAAGAACATCAGCGATCGGGTGGTCGTCATGTACCTGGGCAAGATCTGCGAGATCGCCGCACCCGATGCGCTCTACGCGAAACCCGCCCACCCCTACACCGCCGCCCTGCTGTCGGCGGTGCCCGAACCCGACCCCCAGGTCGCCCCGAGCACGCTCACACTGTCCGGTGACCTGCCCTCACCGCATGATCCGCCCTCCGGCTGCAGGTTCCGGACCCGCTGCCCGCGGGCCACCGCATTGTGTGCCGAGACCCAGCCGGAGATCCGGGAGGTCAGGCCAGAGCACTACGTCGCGTGCCACTTTCCGACCGAACCGGCCGAAGCCGAGTCCGGAGGGGCCACCGAGTACGCGGTCACCGCATAGGGCTCGAGCAATCCTGTGACGGCCGTACACCGGCCCCGCGCGGCGAATATCGTTCGTCGCGCGGCCGAGGGATCACGCAGCTCCGCAGATCATCCGACGAGAGGTGCGATATCCGGTGACCATGCCGTCCCGACGGGCCGCGCTGTCCGCGTGAAGGGCGCGACCGTCCGGCCCTCGGCGGGGCGGACGCGCAGCGGTGGCATCCCAGAGGCATTGCGCCACACCACCCCCGCGGCGCGCCGCACATCGGAGATCACCGTCTCGGTCCGGACAGATTTGGTCGGGCCACACAGGGACAGCGCGAAGTACCCGCCCTCGCCGGTGGCGATAGGCGCCGCCACCACTGTCACGCCCAGTGCGCACCCTTGCGCGTCTACCGCCACTCCGCCGCGATCCCGTGTTCGGTCCAGGTCGCGGTCGAGCTGGACGGGCGAACACACGGTGTAGCAGGTGGGAGCCGCACCGAAGTCGATATCCGGCCATTCATCCCTGGGGACAGCGGCCAGTAGCGCCCTCCCCGCAGCAGTTCGGACGGCGGGTTGCCGCGCCCCCACGCCCCATTCGCCGGCATCTCCTGGCCACACACCGACACGGTCGAGGTGAAGAATCTCCGCGCCGGTCAGCATGCTCAGATGAGCGGTGAGGCCGGTCCGGCGATGCAGTTCGGTCAGCACCGGTAACGCCGCCCGGTGCACACTGCGCTGCCGTGTGAACTGTGTACCCAGCTCGAACATGCGGTGCCCCAGCGCGTATTTGAACTCGTTGCGCTCCACCCAGCCGAGCTCGACGAGGCGTTGCAGGATGCGATGCGCCGAGGACCTCGGCAGGCCCGAACAGCGCGCCACCTCCGCCAAGGTCAAGGGCCGCTGCCCGACGAAGGTTTCCAGTATCGACGCCACTCGGTCGATCATCGCCGTGGGGGTTTCGCCGATTCGCGCCGTTGCCATGCACACCTCCAGCTGACTGAGTCAGCTTCTGTCTATCTGTCAGATTATGACAGATGTGAGTGTAACCACAGGATCACGTGGCTGTAAAGCAGCTCACAACCACAGCGGAGACAGAACCGGACTACGCGGTCTGTCCACCGTCGATCACGAAGTCCTGCCCCGTGCAGTAACCGCTGGCATCACCGGCCAGATAGGCAACCAGCGCGGAGACCTCCTCGGGGCGCCCGACCCGGGGGATCGGCAACCGCTCCACTGCGCCCCGGCCGCTGCGGGTCTCCTCCGGCACCATGGCCGTGTCGATCGCACCGGGACAGATGGTGTTCACCCGAATCCCGCGGCTGCCCAGCTCTTTCGCCACCGACCGCGTCACGCCCCGCAATCCCCATTTCGCCGCGGCATAGGCCGGCGCGTCCCCGTAGCCGGACAGCGCCGCCGTGGAAGCGATATTGATGATCGAACCACCGGCCCCCATCGCGGGTAGCACGGCCTGCATACCCAGGACCGCACCGATCAGATCGACATCCAGGACGAATCGCAGGTCGGCCTCCGACAGCTCCGAGAGCGGCGCCTTGCGCAGCACGCCGGCATTGTTCACCAGCACATCGACCCGTCCGAACCGGCTCACCGCCGCGTCCACGGCCGCGCGCCATGCCCCGGCGTCCCGGACATCCAACTCGACCGCCAGACGGGGCCCGGTCAGGTCCGCCGCGGTCCGCGCAAGTGCCGCCGCATCGAGGTCGGCGAGCACCACCGCCGCGCCGAGCGCCGACAACTGCCGGGCGTGTGCGGCACCCTGCCCATGCGCGGCCCCGGTGACGAGTACGACCTTGGCACTCAGACCGAGTAGATCTCCTCCGACTTCCCGCATGCGGTGATTCCTTCCGTTCGAGCCGACACCGCGAGTGTGGAACGGGAGCTCCGATTCTTCACCCAGGTTTTCCGGTCAGCGGAAAACAGAAGGACTCGCCGTTGTCGTGACGAAAACGGCGAGCCCATCTGCCTTTCGGTATGCGCTACTCGGCGCGGTGCCGACCGCCCGACTCCGCGGACGCCCGCCGAGCGGCGAGACGTTCCGCGGTCGCCCGGTCCAGCAGTTCGATCACCTGGCCGAGCTGATCCCGGTGGTAGACAGCGCTTCCAGGGGATACCCCGTCGTGCCCACCGGACATCCACAGCGGGGCACCGCGCGCGGCCAGGTCTGCCGACGCGGCGACCAGATCGTCGACCACGAAACCCAGATGGTGGATGCCGGGACGCGGCTGCCAAACCGGTGAATCCGGAACCGTGCGAATCAGTTCGACGAACGGGGGTCCCGCGGACAGGCCCATGCGCTGCACCGTGTCGTACCGGACCCCGTCGATCAGGCAGGGGTAGTGGCCTTCCGCGAAGAGTTCGACGTCCACTCCGTAGAGCTTCCGCAGCACCGCGGCCGATTCCTCGAGGTCATCGACCACGATCCCGACGTGATGAAGTCGGGCGAGGTCGTAGCCCATCATCAGTACATTCCCTCGTCGATCGGCACGCCGAACTCCCCGCGTCCGTACATCGCCAGCGCGCGCTCGACATCGTTGATCACGTGCACGCTTCCGGCGTGTGCGTCCCGCCAGTGCCGTTCGATCGGGTTGTCCCGCTTGATCGAATGCCCGCCCGAGTTCTCGAACAGCATCTCGATCGCGTGCAACGAGCGTTCGGTACCCAATACCTGGTCACGCCGGGCACGCAACCGCACCCGTTCGGGGATCTCCTCACCGGCTTCGACGTAGCGGGTCTGTTCGGCGAGGTTGTGGTCCAGTGTGAGCGCAGCGGCTTCGATCTCCCCGGCGGCCCGGGCGACCCGGACATGCGCGAACGGATCCCCGGACACTTTCTGCCCACCGTAGGAAAGGCGTACCCGTTCCTTCATCCGTTCGACGTGGGCGGTGTAAGCGCCTTCGGCACAGCCGATGATGGCATTGGTGATCGCGTAGGAGAACACCATCCCGAACGGCAACTTGTACATCGGGGCAGTATTGACCTGCTGACCCGGACCTCGCAGTTCGTTCTGCTCGAGCGAACTGTAGGCGCGATGCGCGGGCACGAACGCATCCTGGATGACGATATCGTTGCTTCCGGTGCCGGAGAGGCCGACGACATTCCAGACGTCCTCGACCGCGTAGTCGCCGCGCGGTACGAGTGCGGTGAGGTACTCCGGCGGCGCGCCGTTCTTACCCGGGCACAGCGTGCCGAGCAGTACCCACTGGCAGTGGTCGCTACCACTGGAGAAACTCCACCGGCCGGTCAGCCGATAGCCGCCCTCGACTTCGGTCAGCGTGCCGGTCGGGGCATAGGAAGACGACACCAGCGCATCCGGCGTTTCCTTCCACACATCGTCCTGGGCCGCTTCGTCGAACAACGAGATCTGCCAGGGATGGACCCCGACGACAGAGGTCACCCAGCCGGTGGACGGGCAGGCCGCGGCCACCTCGCGCACCACCGCGTACAGGTCCGCCGGATTGCATTCGTACCCGCCGTACCGTTTGGGTTGCAGCAGTTTGAAAACACCGGCGTCCTGTAGTTCGCGAATGGTCTCGGCGGGTACCCGCCGCTGCCGGTCGGCTTCGGCGGCACGCTCCCGGATCGCCGGCAGCAGCGGCCGGACCCGCTCGAGTATCTCGTTGCTCATGAGTCTGTCCTTCCTGATCTGCTGGCAATGATGTTGGGCGTACAGCCTCGGCCCCGCCCGGGCAGCTGGTATGCGCCCCGCGCTGTGCCGAAGACGATAAGCCCGGTCACGCCGGACGGCGGGCGAGTATCTCAACCACCGGAACGTTGCCGGGAATGCGCTCCCACCTGCCGCGGCCGAACGCGAATTCCACTGACCAGGAAAGAACGCAGACGTCTCGGAGTTCGCCGTTCAAGATGAGGCCCTGATCACTTCCGAGGAAGGACCTTCCATGAGTTCGGCACCCGGTCCGGAATCCGTTTCCACCGACCCCACGCAGCTGCGCCGGGTCGCGGCATCCAGCCTGCTCGGTACCGCTATCGAGTACTACGATTTCCTGCTCTACAGCACCATGACCGCGCTGGTGTTCAACAAGGTGTTCTTCCCGGACTCGAATCCGGCGCTGGGTACGATCGCCGCCTTCGGCACACTGGCCGCCGGCTATGTCGCCCGGCCGATCGGTGGCATCGTGTTCGGGCATTTCGGCGACCGTATCGGTCGTAAGAAGATGCTCGTACTGACCATGGCGATGATGGGTGTCGCGAGTTTCCTCATCGGTGTACTACCTACCTACCAGGCTGTCGGCATCATCGCACCCCTGCTGCTGGTGTTGCTGCGCGTCGTCCAGGGCATTGCGATCGGCGGCGAATGGGGAGGGGCCACCCTGATGGTTACCGAGCACGCCGAACCGTCCAGGCGTGGCTTCTGGAACGGCGTCATGCAGATGGGCTCGCCGATCGGCTCGTTGCTCTCCAGCGCGGTCGTGGCCGTGGTGGCCATGCTGCCCGAGGAAGACCTGCTGTCGTGGGGCTGGCGAATCCCATTCCTGGCCAGCATCGTTTTGCTGGCGGCGGGTCTGTACACGCGAATCGGTGTCACCGAGAGTCCGGTGTTCCGCGCAGCCGAGGACACCGAGGAGAAGCCACAGATCCCGTTGCTGTCGGTCCTGCGCCGGCCGGGCAACCTGCTGCTGGCCTGCGGCGTCGGTATCGGCCCCTTCGCGCTCACCGCACTGATCAGTACGTACATGATCAGCTACGCCACCTCGACCGGCTACGAACGGTCCAGTGCTGTCACCGGTCTCCTGTTCACCGCAAGCACCGCGCTCGTCGCCATTCCGCTGTTCTCCGCCCTGTCCGATCGTGTCGGACGGCGGCCGGTGGTGCTGACGGGGGCGGTCGCCATCGTGGTACTGGCCTGGCCGATGTACGCACTCGTCGATACCGGTTCGGTGCCGCTGCTGATCCTGGCCATGATGCTGGGCCAGGTGGTCCAATCCGCGATGTTCGCCCCGCTCGGCGCGCTGTTGTCGGAGATGTTCGGTACGTCGGTGCGCTACACCGGCGCGTCCATGGGCTACCAGCTGGCAGCATTGATCGGTGGCGGTTTCACCCCGGTGCTCGCGAGCGCGCTGCTGGCCGGTGGTCCGACCAGCGTCCCGCTGATCATCCTCGCGATGTGCTGCGGACTGGTCACGATCGCCTCCATCCACCGCATCAAAGAGACCAGCGGCCAGGATCTCCGCGACACGATCGCTGTACCCGCACGGTAGCCGGACCAGGCAACCACCCGACCGGCCGCCACGGCGCCCTGCATCCATATGACAGGCGCCGCGGCGGCCGATCTCGTTCTCGCGGACTTTCCCCCTGCTGCGCCCACACCGAAAGTCACGCTCCCGATCCAGAATCTGGCGAAATCGGCGTTCCGCCTTGTGGACACTTCGGTTGCCGAGCTTCTCGACCCGCAATACGTTCGACCTGTCCCGCGACCGCCGAAGGGGCCGCCCGGTACCGGGTTCCCGCCGGGGCCCTGAAAGCCGGTTCACCAACGCGAAACGCAAACTGTTGCCGCAAACGAGTCCGAGTCCCGGATCGGCACCCGAGCGCGGCGAATTCTTCTCCGTAATGTCCGAATACCTTGTGCTGAAACCGTTTTCACCTTTAGGAGAGTCATTGTGGTCGCACACCACGCCGTCGTCACCGGTGGGGTCAGCGGAATAGGCGCCGCGGTCGTAGAACGATTCCTCGAACGAGATCTGAAAGTCAGCGTTTTCGACCTCGGCGCGCCCACACAATCTCGCGAGGGAGTGGACTACTACCAGGTGGACGTGACCGATCGCAGCGCGGTGGAGTCGGCACTCGCGCAGGCCTCCGCCGGATCACCGGCTCCCGATGTACTGGTGACCAGTCACGGAATTCGTGGGGCTTTCGTCCCGGCCCTGGAACTCGACCCCGACCGTATCCGGCGCCTCTTCGACGTCCACGTCCTCGGGACGTTTCTCGTCGCTTCCGCTTTCGCGCGGCCACTGCTCGCGGACGGCAAGAATGGATCGGTCGTCACGATCTCGTCGACCACCGCGTACGGCGGTTGGCATCGGCAGGCCGATTACGGTACCGCAAAAGCCGCGGTGCGCCAGCTCACCGCCAACCTCGCCGTGGAATGGGCGCCACTGATCCGCGTGACCAGCGTCGCGCCCGGCCATACGCGAACCCCGATGGTGCAGGACCTGATCGACAACGGCTACGACATCTCCGCCACGGAAGCCCGGACACCGCTGGGCCGCCTGTGCGCTCCGGACGAAATGGCCCGATCGATCGAACACCTCGCCCTCGATGCCACCTTCGTGACCGGCATCTGTCTCCCGGTCGACGGTGGCTGGACGACAGTCGGCAAATGAGCGCGATTTCGTTGCCACACCGGAAACTCGGCGACCTTACGGTCCCGGCCATCGGCTTCGGCGCCATGACGATCACCCAGGTGGCCGGCTACGATATCGAACGCGGTCGGCGCACTGTCCACGCTGCCCTGGATGCCGGCGTACGACTGTTCGACACCGCGGACGTCTACGGACCGGCCGGGGGCGGGGACGGCATCAACGAACTGGCGCTCATGGACGCACTGCGTTCCTGGCCCGGCGCCGCCGACGACATCATCGTGGCCACGAAGGGCGGCCATCTCCGTTTCCCCGAAACCGATACGTGGTGGACGAACGGCAGCTGCGAACATCTGCGCCGCGCCTGCACGGCGTCGATCCGGCGACTCGGACTCGAGCCGATACCGCTGTACCACCACCATCGGCCCGACCCCCAGCTGCCCTACGAGGAGTCCCTGTCCGCTCTCCGGGCACTGTACGACGAAGGCCTCATCGCCCGGGTCGGGATCTCCAACGTCGATATCGAACGGATCGATATGGCCAGATCCATCCTGGGCGATGCGCTGGTATCGGTGCAGAACGAATACTCACCGGCTGTGCGGACGGCGGAGAAGGAGATCCGCGCATGCGAGAAGCATGGACTCGCGTTCCTGTCGTGGGGACCGTTCGGCGGTATGCGGCACGCCAAGAACCTCGGTGCCGGCGGGTCGCCCTTCGCCGACGTCGCCCGCGCGCGCGGGGTGAGTATCCACCAGGTCGCGCTGGCCTGGCAGCTGCATCGGTCACCGGCCGTCATCCCGATCCCCGGTGCCTCACGGCCCGAATCGGTCCTGGATTCCGTTGCCGCGGCAACGCTGACGCTGACGGCCGAAGAACTGGCCCTGCTCGACGCACCGAACGAGACCGGCCCCTGACCGGGACCCGGCCGTCGAACCGATTTCGCGAGCCCACACGAGCACCGGATCCGCACCGGCAGCCCGCAATCGCAGAAAGGAGACCGAGCCCATGAGCAGACTTATGCACCTGGCGGTATTCGCACAGGGGGTCGGCGTCGGCCAGTCGGTCTGGCGGTCGCCGCGCACCGCCCCGGGACGCATGCACACGTTCGACCATTGGGCACATCTCGCCCGGGCCGCCGAACGCGGCTGCTTCGACGCGTTCTTCATCGCGGACGCACTGAATCTGTCGCCCGCGATCGAAACCGACGCCACCGATCGTCCCGATCCGCTGCCGATCCTCTCCGCGCTGTCGGTGGTCACCGACCGCATCGGGTTGATCGGCACCAGTTCGACCACCTACAACGATCCGTTCACGGTCGCACGGCAGTTCGCCACCCTGGATCACCTCAGCGACGGCCGGGCCGGCTGGAATGTGGTGACCACCGCGATCCCGGCCGCCGCCGAGAACTACGGCTCGGCCGGGCTGCCCGACCACGGGGACCGCTATGCGCGCGGTGAAGAGTTCGTCGACGTGGTCCGGGCGCTCTGGGAGGGCTGGGATCCGGATGCCATCGTCGCCGACCGGGGAGCGGGGATCTGGGCCGACCGGGCGAAACTGCACCGTATCGATCACCACGGGCAATTCTTCGATGTCGCGGGACCGCTCACCATCCCCCGTTCTCCGCAGGGCCTGATCCCGCTCGCGCAGGCCGGCTCATCGCCGACCGGGATGAAACTCGGTGCCCGTGTGGCGGATCTGGTGTTCGCGACACAGCATTCGATCGAGTCCTCGCTCGAATTCGCCGAGGGTATGCGCACTCTGGCCGAAGCCGCGGGCCGGGAACGCTCGGCCGTCAAGATGCTGCCGGGCGTCACCCCGATCATCGGCCGTACCGACGAACAAGCCCGCGAGCTGGCGATCGAACTCGGGTCGCTGATCAGCGAGCAGACCACCCTGAAATTCCTGAACCAGACCTTCGGCGGGATCGATCTGTCTCAGTTCGACCTCGACGAACCCTTTCCGGATCTGCGGGATTCGTTGCCCGGCAATGCCAGTGTGGGCAGGCCTACCCTGCTCACCGAAGTCGCCCTGCGGGAGAAGCTGACCGTGCGGCAGCTTGCACAGCGGGTGGGGCTCAGTATCGGCCACCGTACGCTCGTCGGTTCACCCGATACGGTCGCCGACGACCTGCAGCGGTGGTTCGAGGCCGGGGCCGCCGACGGATTCATCGTGCTTCCCGCCGACCTGCCGCTCGGCCTCGACGAGTTCGTGGACGAGGTCGTGCCCCGGCTACAGGATCGCGGGCTCATGCGAAAGACGTACCGGGGTAACACCCTGCGCGAGCACCTTGCAGACGGCTGACACATTCGCCGACGCACAGCCCCACCGCGAAAGCGTGACCGCCGGAGCAAGCCGGCCGCAGCGGGTTCGTTCCCGGCCCGGCGAGAGCACCGGCCCGAATCACCTGCTCACCAGGCGAACCGGAGCCGGCAAGACGCCACACCAGGCGACGTTTCCCTTTCCGATTTCACTACAAGGAGATCTATCGTGACCAGGGTCATCTACGCACGCAGCGTCCACGACGACGCCGAGATCAACGCCTGTCTGGAGGTATTGCAGGGCGGGCCGTACGCACTGAAGATCGGCAAGAACGTCGCCGAGATGGAAGCCCGGGTCGCCGACCTCTACGGCAAGAAACTCGGACTGATGTGCAACTCCGGTTCCTCGGCGCTCTACCTCGCGCTCGAACTGCTGGATCTGCCCAAGGGGTCGGAGGTGATCACATCACCACTCACCTTCTCCACCGACGTCTCCCCCATCGTCCGCGGCGGCTGGATCCCCGTATTCGTGGATGTCGAACCCGATACCTACAACGCCGACCCCGCCGCCATCGAGGCCCTGATCACCGATAAGACCAAGGCCATCCTGCTGCCGAACCTGGCCGGAAACGCCCCCGACTGGGACGCCATCCGCGATATCGCCGACCGCCACGGCCTGAAGGTCATCGAGGACTCCTGCGATTGCATCGGTACCACCCTGCGTGGCACCAAAACCGGCAGCCGTTCCGATATCACCGTCACCAGTTTCGCGATGTCACACATCATCACGTGCGCGGGTAACGGTGGCATGGTCTGTGTCGACGACGAGCAGCTCCGCGACAAGGGACTCATGCTGCGCCGCTGGGGCCGGCGCTCCGAACCTCACCTCTTCGGATCGCAGGCCGCCCGCACCGGCCGGGTCTTCCGGGAGGATCTCGACGGCGTCGCCTACGACAACGACTTCATCTTCGATGTCCTGCCCTGGAATTTCGAGCCGTCGGAACTCGGTGCGGCTTTCGGCCTGGTCCAGCTGTCCAAGCTCGACAAGAACTATCAGCGCCGCGCGGAGATCTTCGACGCCTTCAACGGCGCCTTCGGCGCCTACCCGTCGCTGTTCCGGCTGCCACGGCAGCACCCCGAATTCCACACCGCCTGGCTGTGCTATCCGGTCACCATCCGTGAGGACGCCGGATTCGCCCGGGCCGACCTGCAGGGCCACCTGGAGGCCGCGGGGATCGATACCCGCACCGTGTGGAGCGGCAATGTCACCCGGCATCCGATGATGCGCGGGGTCGAATACCGGGTGCCCGAGGGCGGCCTGCCGAACGCCGACGAGGTGTTCGAACGGGGCATGTCGCTGGGAATGAGCCACGGCATGACCGCCGAAGAACTCGAGCACGTGGTGGCCCAGGTTCACGAATTCGCCCGCCGTTACGCACCCGCCACCGATTGAGTCGACCGTCCCGATGAAGGGTTTGCCGCTGCCGGCCTCCGCGCCGGCAGCGGCAAACCCTTCTGGGTGAACTGTGGTTACGGGCTCGCCGCCGAACCGGTCAGCCCCAGCGCCAGGTATCCGCGCCGTACGCCCCGGCGGCCACCGGTTCCGATGCCAATTCCCGGAACGACGACCGATAGAACAGCAGCGGGGCGGCTTCCCGAACCGGCCCGACCGCGGTGACCCGCGCGATGACGATCGTGTGGTCCCCACCGGGCAGCTCCTCCTCGAGGGTGCACTCCAGCGAGACCAGCGACCCCGCCAGGGCGGGGGCACCGTTACCGCCCGGCGTCCACTCGACACCGGCGAACTTGTCGGTGCCGCTGCGGGCGAAGGCACGGCAGACCTCGTCCTGGTCGGCGGCAAGAATGTTCACACAGAACCGGCCGGCAGCCCGGATCCGAGGCCACGAGGTCGAGGTCGCCGCAGGGCAGAAACTCACATACGGCGGCTCCAGCGACAGCGACGTGAACGACTGGCAGCTGAACCCGACCGGACCGTCCTCCCCGATCGCCGTCACGATGGTGACCCCGGAACAGAACCGGCTCAGCGCCGATTTGAACTCGCCGGGCGAGGGTTCGGAGCGCGGGGTAGCGGGTATCCCCGGCAGCCCGGTCGCGGCCGCCATATCCAATGCGGCGAGATGGGCGAACACCATCGAGGCCCCGATCGGGTTACCCCCACCCGGGTAGGCGGTGCCACTCACCGCCGCCATCGAGTTCCCCGCGGCGTACAGACCGGGGATGACCGCACCGGTGGAGTCCAGCACGCGGGCGGCGGTATCGGTCCGCAGGCCGCCCTTGGTACCGAGGTCCGACAGACCGAATGCCGCCGCGCAGTAGGGGCCGCCGTCGATCCGCACCAGCGGGTTCGGGGAGCCCGGTACCGACCGGTCGTAGGGTTCGCCGCCGCGGTCGAAATCCGGGTCCGTTCCCGCGTCCACCGCGGCATTGAAACGTTGCACGGTCTCGGTCAGCGTCTGCGCCGGCACCCCGATGAGCTCGGCGAGTTCCGCGAGAGTATCGGCGCGATGCCACAGCCCGGCCGCACGGTATGCCTCGTGATCGTCCAGCGGTATCCCGGCGAACAGGACCGGCGGCGCGAGATCCGGTGTGCCGCTGTAGATCATCCAGTAGGGCAATTCGATCCGGCCCGAATCCATAGCGGCGAGTACGTCCCGGCCGACGCGGTCGTAGGGTGCGGATTCGTTGGTGAAGCGGCGGCCTGCACTGTCGACGAGGATTCCGCCGGTGAACCACATCGAGAAGGTCGAGCTACCGTCGGGGTGGGTCAGGCCCGGGGCCCACCATGCCTCGTTCATCAGATCCACGTCGGCTCCCACACCCATCGCCGCTTCGATCGCCGCGCCCGTATTGCCGGACGGAGACATCGAATCGCGGGCGAAGTTCGGGACCCCGAAGGTGGTGCGCATCCGGCTGTTCCGCTCGAACCCGCCCGCCGCCACCAGCACCCCATGAGTGGCCCGGATCCGCCGCAGACCTTGCGGCGTCGATACCGACGCCCCCACCACCCGGCCGTCCAGCCGGATCAGCTCCCGGCATGCCGCTCGTCGTTTCAACTCGACGGTCGGCAGCGCCCGCAATGCCAGCAGCAGCCGGCCGATCAGGGCGCGGCCGCCTTCCAGCTGTTCGGGTACCGGCGCCGACCGGCGATCGGTGGCCAGCGGCGCCCGTACCTCGGCCGCCAGCTCCCCAAGAGCCTCCGCGTGCAGCGGGACCGGAATGATGTGCCGGCCCGTCGACCGCGCATACGGCGCGTTGCCGAAGTAATCGGGCCAGGGCAGCACCTGGAACCGCAGCGCCGGATCCTGTTCGAGGTACTCCACGAGGGGTGCGCCACCGGTCACGAAAGCCCGCTGGAGTTCGGCCGGCGTCCGGTCGCCCACCACGGCCCGGAAGTACTCCAGCGCATTCTCGGCCGTATCGTCGTCGCCCGCGCGCCGCAGCACCGGGTTGCCCGGAAACCACATCCCGCCACCGGAATACGCAGTGGTGCCACCGAACCGGTCCGTAGCCTCGGCGACGATCACCTGCAATCCCTCACGCCCGGCGGTGTAGGCCCCGGTCAACCCGCCACCGCCCGAACCGAGTACCAGTACCTCGCATCGTTCGTCCCATTCGACCGCTGAATCCACCCAGCTCATGGGGTAACCCTTTCTCACCACAACCGATGAGCCCCGGTCGCCGCTCGGGTGGCCGCCCGCACGCCGCACGGCGATGATCGGTGCATTGCTCATTTCCGGACCCGGCGATGGTGGCAGCAATCCGGACCCGCGGTGGGCCACCATTCCGTTCACCGAGATACCTACGCGAAACGAGGTGTCCAGTCAGTGAAATGTGACCCCGTTCACCGCCTCGGCAGTTGATACAACCGAGGAGTAGTGGAAGCCGCCGTTTCACCGGCGCCTCAGCCCGCTTTCACACCATTGCTCGAGGAGAGTCCGATATGACAACGACGCAACCGGATCAGGACGTTCGGCAGATCGAAGCCGCGGCCGCGCCCACGCGGTTCGCCCGCGGCTGGCACTGTCTGGGTCTGCTTCGTGACTTCACCGCCGGAAAACCGCATACGATTCAGGCCTTCGGGACCAAACTCGTGATCTTCCGCGGCGAGGACGGCACCCTCAATGTCCTCGACGCGTACTGCCGGCACATGGGCGGCGATCTCAGCCAGGGCGAGGTCAAAGGCAACGAGATCGCGTGCCCGTTCCATGATTGGCGCTGGGGCGGGGACGGCCGCTGTAAGCAGATACCCTATGCTCGCCGTGTCCCGCCGCTGGCGCGCACCCGGGCGTGGACCACGCTCGAACAGGACGGCATGCTGTTCGTCTGGAACGATCCGGAGGGTAAACCGCCGACCGACGACGTCGCGATTCCGCGCATCGAGGGCGCGGGCAGCGACGGGTGGACCGACTGGCATTGGTACACCACGGTGGTGAATACGAACTGCCGCGAGATCATCGACAATGTCGTCGATATGGCCCATTTCTTCTATATCCACGGGTCGCTGCCGACGTATTTCAAGAACGTTTTCGAAGGGCCGATCGCCACGCAGTACTTCAAGAGCGGTTCGCGGGCGGATTTCCCGGCGCCCGAGGGACAGCCGAAGATGCTCGGCACCTCGTCGGTCGCCTCCTACTACGGCCCCTCGTTCATGATCGACGATCTCACCTACCACTACGAGCAGGGCGACCAGCGGACCGTACTGCTCAACTGCCACTACCCGATCGACTCCGAATCGTTCGTACTGCAGTACGGCATCATCGTCGAGAAATCCGCGGGCCTGCCCGACGAGGAGGCGATGCGCGCCGCCGTCGCACTCGGCGACTGGGTGAAGATCGGCTTCGAGCAGGATGTCGAGATCTGGAAGAACAAGGCGCGTATCGACAACCCGCTGCTGTGCGAGGAAGACGGCCCGGTGTATCAGCTTCGGCGCTGGTACGAACAGTTCTACGTCGATGTCGCCGATATCCGCCCCGAAATGGTGGACCGTTTCGAGTTCGAGCTCGACACCACCCGCCCGCTGGAGGCATGGAATCGGGAGATCGAGGAGAATCTCGCTCGGCACGCCGATACGACGGGTTCGGCGACATGACTGCCGCCCGTACCGACAATCGCCTGCTCGATACCCCCATGCAGCCACTGCGGTGCCGGGCGTGCGCCGCCGAGCTGCTGGTTCGTAAGAGCAGCTGGCACCAGACCAGCGTGCAGTGGAACGCCGAGGCGTTGGCGACGTGCCGGGAACTGGGCGCGGCGCCGATGCCGGGGCCGTCCCTGGCGGGGTGCTCACAGTTGCAGGAGACGATCCGGGATGCCGCCACCTCCGGCAATCTGCCGGTCGTGGAGCGCACCCCGGCCTGACCACATCGTCGGGCACGCCGGCCGCCGGCGTGCCCGACGCGTGTCCCCCGGCCCGCGGCTTCCGCCCGTCTCAGCGTCGGATGCGCAGCGAACCGCAGACCGGCGCCGGCCAGGTCAGCCCATTACCGGCCGCGATCTTGCGATCGAGCGCCGCCGCAAGATCATCCGGGACCGGGCTCGCGCGCCGCTCTTCCAGATCGACGTGCACCAGCATGATCTCGAGCGTATTGGACAACACATCACGTTTGCCGTCCACCAGGAACGTCATCAGATGTATCGCTTTATCACTGCGTTCCAGAACCCTCACGTGCACGGTGAACGGATCGCCCGCGCGTAGTTCGCTGTAGTAGACGAGATGATGTTCGGCGGTGAACACGCCCAGCCGGCGGTCTCCCCGGTAACTCTCGTCCACTCCCAGCTCACGCATCAGCACGTCCGCAGCCTGTGAGCTGAGATCCAGGTAGTGCAGCACGTTCATATGGCCGTTGTCGTCGATCTGGCGCGCGGTCACCGCCGCGGAGAGCGCGGCCGGGATCTCACGGATCTGCTCGGCTGTCGGAATACCGTGTCTCATGCTCCGATCCTCCGATACGCCCGATCTTCTCCGCTCCCGAGTGTCCGCTCATCGAAACACTCCGCGGGTCCGGCTCCGGGCCGCCAGCGCCCACTGAGCGGAAGCACCTCACCGGCGGCCGGCCGGGCTATGCCAGTCTCGGCAGTCCGGGCGGCGCCGCCACTGAGTTCCGCCCCTGAACACAGGAGCAAACCGATATGGGCGTTCTCCAGCGGTACAGCGGCCGCCGGGTACTGATCACCGGGGGCGGGTCGGGTATCGGCCAGGCCAGCGTGTTGCGAATACTGGAAGAAGGCGGGCAGGTGGTCGCCGCGGACATCAGCGAGGCCGGGCTGGCCGACACCGCAGAGAAGGCGAAAGCCGCCGCACTGAGCACCCTGACCATGGATATTGCCGACGAGGAGTCGGCGCGGGCGGGTGTCGCCGAAGCGGTACAGCGGCTCGGCGGGCTGGACACCCTCGTCAACGCGGCCGGTGTGTTGCGCTCCGCCCATTTCGAACAGACCACGCTCGCCGATTTCGAACAGGTGCTGCGCATCAACCTCATCGGTACCTTCCTGGTAACCCGGGAATCGATCCCCGCGCTGCGTAACGGCTCGGGACCGGCGGTGGTGAACTTCAGTTCGACATCGGCGGCCTTCGCCCACCCCTATATGTCCGCTTACGCCGCGTCCAAGGGCGGTATCCAGGCGATGACCCATGCGCTGGCCCTGGAATTCAGCAAACAGGGGATCCGGTTCAACTCCGTACAGCCCGGTTCGATCTCCTCCGGGATGACCGACGGCACCGGCGAAGCCAAACAGAGTCTCGGCCCCGGACTGCCCGAGGACGTGGACTTCGGGATGTTCGCCAAGGCCTCCCCCGCCCTCCCGCTCGATGGCGGAGCCATCTTCGCCGGGCCCGATGCTGTGGCCGCAGTGGTGGCCATGCTGGGTTCACCGGATGCGTATTTCATCACTGGGACAGAGGTCCGGGTCGACGGCGGCTCGCATATGTGACGCGCTGACCCCCGCACTGTTCGCGAGTGGGCCGGAGCAACACGCTTCCGGCCCACTTCGCTGTCCTGCGACGGCCGGCTACTCGCCGGATGTAGTTGTTCCGGTGTCCGCAGCAGAACTTGCCGCGGCATGCCGGGCGGCGATGTAGCCGTAGACCAGGCCTTGCCCGATGGTGGCGCCGGCGCCGGGATAAGTTGCGCCGAAGGCGTTGCCCGCCGTGTTGCCGACGGCGTACAGACCCTCGATGAGGCTTCCGTCCTCCCGGAGCACCCGGGCGTGCTCGTCGGCGACGACACCGCCGCAGGTCCCGAGGTCGCTGAGGACCATCCTCACCGCGTAGTACGGTGCCTTCCGCAGGGCGGACAGGTTCGGGTTCGGGCGCACCGTGGGGTCGCCGTAGTATCGGTCGTAAGCGCTTGCGCCACGCTGGAATTCGATGTCCTCACCGGTCTCGGCGTATCCGTTGAACTGAGCGAAGGTGCTGGTGAACGCCTCCACCGGCACGCCGATGGCCTGTGCCAGTGCGGCCGGGTCGTCGGCGCGATGCGCGATACCCGCCTCGTACCAGGCCTCCGGGACCGGCTGTCGGGGGAAGATTCCACCGGCCATGGTGTAGCTGTTGCGGTAGCGCTGGTCGAAGACCAGCCACATCTCCGTGACCGGGTCGCCGGCGCGTTCGCGTGCCAGTATCTGCTGGCCGTAGGTCATGTAGTCGGTGGCTTCGTTGATGAAGCGCCGGCCGGACTGGTCGACGACGAACGACCCCGGAAGCGAACGTTCCGCGAGCATCACGGCGGGCGCGCCACCGGGCAGCGGCGCGAAGGCAGGGAACCACCAGGCCTGATCCATGGAAACCGTGCCCGCACCGAGCTCCTGCGCCGCTTCGATGGCATCGCCGGTGTTCCCCTCGGCACCGAGGCTTGCGTGCGGAATCAGCGAAGGCGACTGGTACTTGTGCCGTGCGGCGATATCGTGGTCGAAACCGCCGGCCGCCAGCACGACACCGCGGCGGGTCCGTACGGTCACCTCTCGCCCGCCCTGGCGTAGCACGGCACCCGAGACCCGGCCGTCCTCCTGTACCAGTCGCACCAGGCTCGTTTCGGTCCACACCGGGACCCCCGCACGCAGGATGCCCGCGAACAGGCCGGCCGCGAGGGCCTGCCCGCCCGCGAGGTATTCCCGTCCGATGAGCATGCCGCCGATCCCCAGCGCCGCCCGGCGCAGGATGCGCGGCACCGCTTTCAGTGGCTTGCGCGCGACGAGGTTCATCCACTTGTAGTCGGCGCCCGTCACCGGCATCGGCATCGGTGCCGCCATCACACCCGGCCGCAGCCGGGGCCGCTCCGCGCCCAGAATCGAGGCGTCGAACGGCCGGCATTCGCAGGTCCGCCCGGCCGCCCGGCCACCCGGCTTCTCGGGATGGTAATCGGAATAGCCCTCGGCCCAGAAGAATCGCATGGGGGTGGTCCGCTGCAGCATCGCCACGGTGTCGGCACCGTGGTCCAGGAACGCCGTGCCGCGTTCGGCCGGAGCCGAATCCCCTACGACGGCACCTAAATACGTGGCCGCTTCCGCCACACCCGGTTCGTGCGGTTCCGGCAGGATCGAACTTCCCGGTATCCAGAAGGCACCGCCGGAACGCGCGGTCGACCCACCGACGTAGGCCGTTTTCTCGGCGATCACCACCGACAAACCCAGTTCGTGCGCGGCGAGCGCGGCCGACATACCGGTGCCCGACCCGATGACGAGGAGGTCGACGATCGTGTCGTGAGCAGGTACTAACGGGGGCATTTTCTTCACCATCTGGTCCGGGCTCCACATTCCGATCGGGACGACAAGTGCAGGTAAACGTAAGCGGCCCGAGCCGGTGCCCCGGCCGGGTTTTCCATTGAGCGGGAAGCTCGCCTGACCTCGCATCTTCGTGAGCTGCTTCACATACCGCCGGGTCTATGGCACCATTTCTAATAGAAATAGCCATGTCAGAGCGATGGCGCAGGTAGGCAAGGGAGCCAGCATGACAATCACCACCCAGGAGATGCACACCGGTACGGCCGCGACCCCCAGCGCCATCCTCGACCGCATCTCGCTTGTTCTGGACGCCTTCAACGGTCAAGAGAGCCTCGGATTGTCCGAGATCGTCCTTCGCACCGGCCTGCCCCGATCCTCCGCCCACCGAATGCTGGACCGGCTCGTCCAGTTGCGCTGGTTGCGCCGCGAAGGCCGCAGCTACAGTCTCGGCATCCGGCTGGTCGAACTCGGCTCACTCGCCGTGCACCAAGACCGAATCCACGCCGCGTCCGCCGAACACCTCCACCACCTCTACCGAGCAACCGGCATGGTTGTGCACCTCGCCGTCCTCGACGGCAACGACGTCGTGTATCTCGACAAGATCGGCGGCCGGCTCGCCGCGCATGTGCCCACGCGGGTGGGTGGCCGGCTGCCGGCCGCGCGCACAGCGCTCGGCAAGGCGCTCCTGGCCTTCAACGGCGGCAGCGGTCCGGAGCATGCACGCATCCGCGAGCTCGGCTACGCCACCGATCGCACCGAGGCCGTACACGGCTTCGGGTGTATCGCTTCGCCGATCGGGCCGATCGGCGAGGCGACGACCGCGGTATCGATCTGCGGGCCCTTGACGAAGCTGACCTTCGACAGCCGGATGACCAGCCCCGTCCAACTCGCCGCCAATGCAATCTGGCGCAGCGTGTCCGCCGGGGTACGCGTCACTCCGACGCTTCAGCGCCGCAACATATTGCGGGCGCTACCCACCGCGCCGAGCGTCCTCGCCGAGGGGTGAACCGGCGCACGGTCGTCACGAGTCGTGGGAAGAACCCTCGCCGACCGTGCGCCATCTACCCGGCTGCCGCGGCACCGGCATATCGTTCTCGTCGCGCACCGCCGATTCGCGATACCGGGCGGCCACCTCATCGATCTCGGCCAGCAGCTGCTCGGCCAGTTGTATTTCCGCCGCGAAGTACCGTTGCGACCAGCGCAGGCTCATCTGGGTGAAGGCCCAGCCGGGTTCCGGTTCGGAGTGGTCGGCGTGCACCTGCGCCTGCTGGGCCCGGTCTCGCAGGTTCTCGATATGCCTGCGCACGATCGTCTTCAACTGATCGGGGTCGTGCAGATGACCCATCCAAAGCCGAAGCATCACACCGTGTTTGAGCACCGGCATATCGACCTCGGCATCACGCGACCAGTTCCGCAACGCGCGCAGGCCGAGATCGGTGATCCGGTAGAGCCGCCGGCCGCGCACTCCCTCATCGGCGACCACATGCGACTGCACCAACTCGAGCTCCTCGAGCTTTTCCAGCGCGCCGTACACCTGGCTCACCGACGGGCTCCAGTAGAAGAACCCGATACTCCAATCCGCCCATTTCTTCAGATCGTTGCCGGTCAGCTCCTCACCGAAGGACAACATGCCCAGTACGGCCCAACTGGTCGTGGGCAGGCTGGGGTAGGAATCAGGGTCGGCGGCCATGATCGTGCAGCCTACAAGGCATCCCACGGTCAGAACTCCCGACCACCGGGAGACACCGGCACCGGCCCAGACGGTAGCGCTTAGGTTCGGGACATGGACGACCGCACCATCTTCATCATCGATCGGATCGTGCTCACGCCCGGTAGCGCACGCGCCTTCATCGACGCCTATCTCAGCGGCTACGCACCGCGGGCACGCGAACGGGGGCTGACGCTCGATCGGATTCTGGTGAGCCCGCCGGCCTGGATCGACGGTGAACAGAACACCGTCACCGCCACCTGGACGGTGCCCGGTCCCGGAGCCTGGTGGGCGGCGGCGGTCGATGCCCGCCACGACCCCGAACCGGCCCGGTGGTGGGAATCGATGGCGCCGATGATCGTCGAACGAACCCGGTCCATGGCGAGCCTCGCCGAGGATGTGGAAGGACTGTGCGATGTATAAGGTGACGTGTCTGCTACGCCTCGCGGATCCCGCCGACACCCTGACCACGGAGATGACCGTCAAACGCATCACCGCGGCCGCGGAAGGGGCGGGGGCGCAGCGACCGCTGGTCGCCAGGACACTGCCGGGAGTGCGCAACGGCGGCGATCTGCTCGCGCATTTCCGGTTCGCCTCGAAATCCGGGTGGCTGTCCGTTCACGACGCGGTCCACGAAGCCATGGCATGCCCGGCCATCGACCATATCGACTCCGCCGAGTATTCCGGCGGCCGTGCCGGCGACGGCCGCAGCGGCCGCCGCAGCGACGCGAACCCGTCGACGGTCTACCGCACCCTGCTTCTACGCGTGGACGACGCAGCCACACCGGCGGAAATCGCCCGGTTCGAACACGCGACCCTGCAAATGCCGCGCCATATACCGGCCATCCAGGCGTGGCAACTCAGCCGCGTCGAACGTGCCGCGGGCACTTCCCGATGGACGCATGTCTGGGAGCAGGAATTCGCCGATGTCGAGGACCTGCTCGGCCCCTATATGAACCATCCCGTGCACTGGGCTCTGGTAGACCAGTGGTTCGACCCCGAAAGCCCGAATCAAATCGTCAAAGACCGTATCTGCCATAGCTTCTGCGCGATTCCGGAGCCGGTTATCGACCCGGCACCGGAATCGGCGTCGTCAGCGGAGGGCGAACCCGCGTCAGCGGCGGAGGAAGGCTAGAACGGTAGCCTCCCAGGCTTCCTTCTGCTCGATCATCACCCAGTGGCCGCAGTTGGGGAAGATGTGCACCTCTCCGTTACGGAGGGTGCGCATCGGGAGCAGCGCCATATCGACCGGGCTGACCCGGTCGTCACGTCCCCAGGTGACGAGTGTGGGTACCGCGAGCCCGCCCAGTTTGGCCCAGTTCGGTGTGGTGTCCACACTGCGGGCGGCCGCGGCCATCCGCGCCAGCGCCGCACTGCTGTACATACGGCGCGAATTCTCCAGCGTGGCCGGATCGGTGGCCTGCTGCCAGCGTTCCTCGATCAGTTGCTCGGTCACCAGGGACTGGTCGAACACCATCGAGCGCAGCCACGCCACCAACGCTTCACGGGTGGGATTGTCGACGAACTCGCTGAGCCGGATGATTCCTTCCCCCGGCTGCGAGCTGAGCACCGGGGTACCGATACCACCGATGGTGACCAGCCGCTCGACCCGGCCGGGGGCGGCGAGTGCGAAATCGGTGGCCACGAAACCACCCATCGAATTGCCGATGATGCGGACCCGGTCGAGTCCGAGCCCGTCGAGGAATGCGGTGACCGCCTGCTGGGCGGACATCATCGGGTGCACCGCACCGAAATCGTCACTGACACCGAATCCGGGCAGTTCCAGTACCAGGGTCCGGTAGTGCTCGGCGAAGGTGGCGAAGTTGCCGCCGAAGTTGCGCCAGCCGGTGACGCCGGGGCCGGATCCGTGCAGCAGCAGCAGGGGCGGGCCGTCGCCGGCCTCGCGGTAACGCAGAACGCCGCGCTCGGTGGTCAGTTCACGCAATTCGGGAACAGTTCGGGAATCGACTGGGGTGCTCATGGCTACCGAGCCTGCCACCGGCGTGGGGCTGTGTCGGCGCATGCTCCCGGTGAGCGGCACAGCGAGTCCCGGTCGGCCATGACCTTCCGGGCAATGCCGCCGCGACGGAGCACGGGGCCATATAAGTTACCGACGGTGCAGGTCAGGACAGTTCAGTGCAGTCTGGGAATGGCTTCGCCGTGTGGCAGCTCGAGCCGCGATTCGGGCAGTACCTGCTCACGCACCGCGCGATCGATACTGCGATGCAGTACCTCGCATTCGCGTTCCCGGTCGCCGATACCCCGGCTGCGGGCCGCGATCACCGGGCATTCCCGGGGATCGGAGGTCCATTGCACCGCTGTATGGACGGGGCTGAACTTTTCCACCAGCACTCGGTTGCCACACCTCTCGCAGGCGAGCGGTCGCATGGTCATCGCTGCGACCCCTTTTTACTGGGTTCACCTGTCATGAGACCACTCCTCCTGCTCGGTATGCTCTCGGTGCGAGAGTATCGGCTCCCCCATCGGCAGGGTCTGTGCCTCCCGATGACCGGAACAGCCGATTCGGTGACACCGGCGCAGCCGCGGGGAGAGGAGCCACCGCGCGGCCGGCAGGGATCGTCAGCCCGATACGGCCGAAGCCGGCCGGCGGAAAGTCGATGAGCTCGTCGCCGACCGGCTGCCCGGGCGAATGTGTTCGTATGCTGCGCGTTCGATGATTCGCTGAGGAAGGTCGCCGGAGCAAAGGCGGCGACCTCCAGGCGGTCATTTTCCAGCGCTACCGTTCGAGATGAATGTCAGGTCCTCCGGCTGCGGCTCCCGCATCAGGGTCCAGTAGTCGACCAGGCGCCACGGACAGGGCACCACGGCCCGGCCGGAGCTGTTGCGGTAGTACCCGTTGGTCTCCGCGCCGGGATGTACCCATACGGTCTCGTCGAGTGCTTCGTCGACTCGCCGGTTGTACTCGTCCTGCGCCGACTGGGTTACGTCCATAGCGGCGTGGTCGTTCTCCAGCAGGTACTGCAGGCATTCGATGACGTAGTGGACCTGTTCCTCGCCGGTGATGTTGTGGCCGGCGCCGTGGTTCGGAGCCGAGTTGGGTCCGGCGGTGATGAACAGGTTCGGGAAACCCGATACCTGCACGCCCCGATAGGCTCGCGGGTCCTCGCCGCCCTTCCAGAGCTCGGCCAGGGTACGGCCGTCCCGGCCGGTGATATCGATCGCGGTGGTGAACTGGAGCCGGAATCCGGTGGCGAGCACGATCACATCCGCCGGGATGAACGTTCCGTCCGTCGTGACCACCCCGTCCGGAGTGATCTCCCGGAAGGCGGCGCGGTGCAGATTCACATACTCCCGGTTCAGCGCCGCGAAGAATCCGGGGTCCTTCACGATCCGCTTCGAATACGGCCGGAAGTCGGGGGTGAGTTTCTCGATCAGATCGGGGCGGTCCGGGAAGCTCTTCTGCAGATACTCCAGCGCCGTGTTCAGCACCATATCGTTGGCCGGCGAGGCCGATCGATGGGTGGCCGCCCACTCTTTGTCGATACGAGGCAGTACGTAGAGGTTGTCCGAGGCGAACCAGTACGTCCGCAACCGGAACCACCGGTCGTAGAACGGTAGGTTGGCCATCGCCCACTTCTCGCCGTCGGGCACCTCCCCGCCCACGGTTTTCTCCGGGACGAGCCAGTGCGGGCTGCGGACCACCACGTCCAGCGATTCGACCTCGTCCACGATATCGGCCACCACCTGCACCGCGGTGCAGCCGGTTCCCAGGACGACCACACGCTTGCCGCGCAGGTCGAGATCGGTATCCCATTCGGCGGTGTGGGTGATCGTGCCGGCGAACCTGTCCATACCCGGTACGTCGGGGATATTCGGGGCGTTGAGCATGCCGAGTGCGGTGACGACCGCACGCGCCCGATGGTGGCGCACCGTGCCGGTACGGTCCTCGGTCACCACCTCCCACCGGTTCTCCTCGTTCGACCAGGTGGCCGACCGCACGCGCGTGCCGAACCGGATGTTCTCGCGCAACCGGTACTTCTCGACCACGTCGAGCAAATAGTTCTGGTATTCGACGCCGGTCGGGTAGTACTTCGACCAGTTCGGATTGAGTTCGAACGAGTAGGAGTAGTAATGGCTGGGGGTATCGACGGCCGCACCGGGATAGGTGTTGCGATGCCAGGTCCCGCCGATATCGTCGCGTTCCTCGAAGATGGTGAACGGGAAGCCGGCTTCGCCCAGTTTGATTCCGGCATTGATACCGACCATTCCGGCGCCGATCACGATGACTTCGAAATCGGTGGGCGGTGCGGTGGTCACCGGCACATGGCGCCGGTCCTTCTCGAAGCCCGCCTGTTCCAGCAGCAGCGGAAGGAACTCGGTGTCCACTCGTTCCGAGGTGCACACGGTGGCCATCCGGCCGAACAGTTCCTCGTCGGGCACCCCCAGCTTCGGCTCGACTCCGGGCGTGAGGAGTTCGCGGGCACGGGCACGGATATCGGCCGCTACGTCTTCGGGATAGGTGCCGGGCGGTGTGGCCGGTCGGGTACCGGTGCGGTAATGGTTGCCGGGTTCGGTGATGGTCAGCCGGGCGCCGAATTCCTCGAGCAGGCCGATATCGCCGGTCGCATGCACCATCGACATCAGCAGCGGGGCGGGGTCGGCCTCCGCTATCGCGTTGTGCAGCAAGGTTTCCGGATCGACGGGGGCGTCGATACCGGCGTCGATGATGTCTGTCATGAGCTGCCTTCCGGAAGCGGCACGCCCATCCGGGCGAGCATATCGCGTGGGTTCGAGGGCGGGTTCTGATCGATGAGCTGTCGGCCGCGCCGGGTCGCCGCAGCCGTGCACATTTCGTCGTCGGAGAAGACCCAGAAATCGCCGCGGGCGATCTGTTCGAGCATATGGGCGGCCGCGTCGAGCGGATCGAGCCCTTTCTCGACGTTGTCGCGTTGCATGGCCGCGAAAACGGCGTTCGCGGTGGGGTTGTCCGTGGGCGCCGCGCGCTGGGCGGCGAGGAATATCTCGCTGCGGATGGAATGCGGGACGACCGCGCTGACCTGGATCGGCGCGCCGACGATGGACAGGTCCTGGTGCAGGCATTCGGTCATCGCCTGTACCGCGAATTTGCTGACGATATAGGGCGATTGCACCGCGACGGTGTTGAGCCCGCCGACCGAGGACAGGTTGGCGATACAGGCCGGTGTACCGGCGTCGATCATCCGCGGCACGAACGATTTCAGGCAGTGGAAAACGCCGTCCACATTGATCTGCATCACCCGCTGCCATCGCTGCGGGTCGATGTCCCACAGCAGGCCGGACGATTCGACACCGGCATTGTTGATCAGCAGCTCCACGCTGCCGTAGCGCTCGAAGACCGTCGCCGCCAGCGCCTCGACTTGCGCGAGGTCCGCGACATCGACGCCGAAACCTTCCGCGCGGCCGCCGCTTTCGACAATTTGCGCCGCGACCTCCGCAGCGCGTCCGGTGTCGATATCGGCGACGACGACGAACATTCCGTACTCGCCGAGCCGCTGCGCCAGGCCTTTTCCGATCCCCGCCGCGGCGCCGGTGACGACGGCGGTCCCCCGCCCGAACCGTTCCTTCGCGGTGGTGGTCATCAGATACCCTCCGGCCTGATGTTCGGGTTCGCCCAGGCGGGTGGCTCACGCCGCGGCAATTCGGTGCGTCCGTCGAGCGACATGACGGGAGTGTTCGTCGCATACGGGTAGTGCAGGCTGAAGGCGACCAGCCCGGTGCGCTCGGCCGCCGGCATCGTGCACATCTCCAGCACCGTCTGCACGAGGTATTCGACCGGTTCGGTGTCGTAGCCATCCGGCAGCAGTGCCGCCGCGCCCGGCGTCATGATGGCCGTCGACGGACCGACCGCGTTGACCGCGATACCGTCGTCGAGGACTTCCGCGGCCAGCCCCTGGGTCAGCCGGTGCAGACCGGCCTTCGCGGAAGCGTAGACGACATCGCCGGAGGTCTTGTTGTACTCCCGGAACGGCCGGATGGGGTCGAGCCCGGTCGAGGACCCGATATTGACGATCCAGCCCGCACCACGCCGGCGCATATGCGGGATCGCGGCGCGGCTGAGCACGAACGGGACCTTCAGATAGTGCTCGATGGTCCGATCGAAGGTCGCATCGCTCATCTCGGCGATCGAGCTGTAATCGGCGAACCCCGCGTTGTTGACCAGAATATCGATACCGCCGGCCGCTTCGACGACCTTGCCGATCAACCCGGCACGCTGCTCGGTGTCCTCGAGGTCGGCGGGGATCGCGATCGCCTTACCGCCGGCGTTCTCGATCGCCCGCACGGTCTCGTTCAGCGAACCGGACAGCAGATGGGCCTCGCCGTCCCGGACCGACGGTGTCGGTGCCGCGGCCGACCGGGCGGTGACCACGACGGTCGCGCCCTCCGCCGCCAGCCGCTGCGCGATCGCGCGGCCTATTCCACGGCTGCTGCCGGTCACCAGGGCTGTCCGGCCCGCCAATCGCTGCGTCATAGTCCTCTCCGTGCTCATCGGGTTCGCGTCCGGTCCGGTAGTCGTCCTCCGGTGGCCGTCATCCGGCCGCTCCGCTCATATCGGTGGCCGGCGAGTTCTCGGACGTCGCGAGCACATCCCGCATCAGTTGCCAGAGTTTTTCGCGGGCCGGGCCGGTGAGCGAGAGCGACGGGAAGGTCAGGAAACCGTGGAACAGGCCATCGAACCGGTGTGCGGTGACCGGAACTCCGGCCTCGGCGAGCCGCCGGGCGTAGTCGTCACCGGCCGAGCACGGCGGGTCGAGTTCGGCGGTCGCGACAATCGCGCGGGGCAGTCCGGCCAGTGATTCGGCGCGGGTCGGGACGAGATACGGACTGTCGGTTCCGTGCGGTGCGTACTGCTGCCAGTACCAGCGCATGGCCTTGGTGGTGTTGTAGTAGTTCTCGCCGTAGAGCCGGTAGGACTCGGTGGTGAAATCGTCGTCGATTACCGGGTAGAGCAGGACCTGCGCGGCGATCGCCGGGCCGCCGCGGTCGCGGGCGGCCAGGCTCACCGTCGCCGCCAGATTGCCGCCGGCGCTGTCCCCGGCCACCACCAGCCGGGCCGGGTCGCCGCCGAACTCCGCGGCGTGTCCGGCCGTCCAGCACACCGCGGCGTACATATCCTCCAGTGCCGCCGGTCCGGGATGCTCGGGCGCCCGCCGGTAATCGACCGAGACGACCACGACATCGACCGCCGCCGCCATCGACCGGCAGAATTCGTCGTGACTATCGAGATCGCAGAAGACGAAGCCACCGCCGTGGGCGAAGACCACGACCGGCCGTGGATCGGTGCCGCCGTGCGGTACGTAGACGCGAACGGCCAGGTCACCGCCCGGTCCGTCGATCTTCCGGTCCTGCGCGATCTGCATCTGCGGTTCGCGGGTCAACGGTGCGCGACGCGAGGCGATGATCTCGCGTAGCTCCGCTGCCGTGTGCTGGGTGACATCCGGAAACGATTCCAGTGCCGAGAGCATCGCCTCGACATCCGGATGCAGGTCGGACCTTCGTTGTCCGCCCATCTCGACCACGTCCTCACATTTCGTCGTACGGGAAAGGCACGCTCGTGCCGGAGTATTCGATGTGGAAGCTCAGTTGCCGGCCGTCCGGCCGTCGAGCGCGAAACCCTTGTATCCGGCCTCCGCCACTTCGGCGCAGCGAGCGTTGTAGTTTCCGAAACCGCCGATGTAGGGCATGAATACGCGAGGTTTACCGGGAATGTTCGCGCCCATGTACCAGGAATTCGCGGACGGGAACAGGGTGCCCGCGGCTTTGGCGTTGCATTCGGCCACCCACTCGTCGGCCGCTTCCCGGGTCGCTTCGATCGTGGCGATCCCGTGCGCGTCCAGATGGTCCATACAGTTCGCAACCCAGTCGACGTGCTGCTCGGCCATCAGGACCATATTCGCGAGCACACTGGGGCTGCCGGGTCCGGAGAGGATGAACATATTCGGGAAACCGTCGACGGCCAGCCCGAGATAGGTCCGCGGTCCCGCCGACCATTCGGCGCGCAGTTCGCGGCCTTCCCGGCCGCGGATATCGATCCGTGCCAGCGAACCGGTCATCGCGTCGAAACCGGTCGCGAAAATGAGAATATCCAGTTCGTAAGAGGCCGCGTCGGTGCGCACACCGGATTCGGTGATCTCGGTGATCGGGGTGCGCCGCAAGTTCACCAGCGTCACGTTGTCGCGGTTGTAGGTCTGGAAATATCCGGTGTCGGTGACTATGCGCTTGGTACCGATGGGATGGTCGGTGGGGATCAGTTGATCGGCGACCTCCGGATCCTCGACCATCTCCCGGATCTTGGCTTCGACGTATTCGCGCGCGGTGTCGTTGGCGGCCTTGCTGACCATCTGGTCGGGAAATGCCTTGGTGAACAGATAGCCACCGCGCTGCCACCATTCGTCGTACACCCGGAGGCGCTCGGCCTCGTCGACCTCCAACGCGCCCTTGGGATGCGGGCTGTTCGGGGTACCGCCACCGCTGATCCGGGACAACCGGCGCCGCTCGGCATAATTGGCCTTCACCTCGGCCAGGAGTTCGTCGGACAGCCGCCGGTTACCCGCGGGAATCGAGTAATTGGGGCTGCGCTGGAATACGACGACCTGTTCGGCCTCTTCGGCGATGATCGGGATGGCCTGGATACCGGAGGATCCGGTACCGATGACGCCAACTCGCTTCCCGGCGAATTCCACCGGCTCGTGCGGCCATTCACCGGTGTGATAGGTCTCGCCGGCGAAGATGTCGCGGCCGGGGATATCCGGTTTGTTGGTGGCCGACAGGACGCCGGTCGCCATAATGCAGAAGCGGGCCGTCACGGTTTTCCCGGTATCGGTCGTAATGGTCCACCGGCCGGCCGCTTCATCGTAGACAGCCGAGGTCACCCGGGTGAGGAAATCGTAGGCCGACCGCAGATCATGGCGATCCGCCACGTGCTCGAGGTAGCGCAGGATCTCCTCCTGCGTGGCGAACCGTTCGGTCCAGGTCCATTCCTGCTGCAACTCTTCGTCGAACGAGTAGGAGTAGTCGATACTCTCGACATCACACCGGGCACCGGGGTACCGATTGTGATACCAGGTGCCGCCGACTCCCTCGGCCGATTCGAAGCCGTGTACGCGCATCCCGCGCTTGCGGAACTTGTACACCGCATACAGGCCGGAGATCCCGGCACCGACGACGACGGCGTCGAAATCGCTGTCCTGGGTTGTCACAACATTCACTTCCCTCGCTGAGGTACCTGTGTTCGAAGTCAAAGTAAGGGCCCTGCGGCACGAGTCGAGCGCTTGTTCCCACCCAGCGGTCGACCAATTCGAGTCCTGCCGTTGCCGGGGCGAGAACCCGCCGGTCGCATTCCCCGCGTCGCCCCCCATCAGGGCGGTGATGGCCATGCAGCCAGGTGCCGAGATTCGAAGCCCGACTGTTTCCGGCGTGCACAGCCGCACCTGTGGTGCGGCTGTGCACTGCTACGGCCACCACCGACTCCTGCAGCCGGTGTGTCACCGCTGAATATCAGGCCCGCGCCGGTTCCCCGTTGCCGGCTTCCGCGGCCCGCTGCGCTTCCTTCATCTCCCGGGCCCACATCCATTCGTGGCCCCAGTAGCTGTCGGCGGTGATCTCCTCGGCCGTGTAGTAGGTCTCGTCGACGGGCCGGCCACCGGTGCCGTATTCGATATCCCAGCCGCCCGGCACCCGAACGTAGAACGAGATCATCTTGTCGTTCGTATGCCGGCCCAGTGTCGAGGACACGGGGAAGTCCCGGGCCATCACCTGGTCGTAGGCACGACCCACCGCGTCGAGTTCGTCCACCTCGACCATCACATGGATCAGCCCTGGATCGCGACCCTCCATGCTGGGCATGATCGCCAAGCTGTGGTGACGCTGGTTGACACCCATGAACCGGATCCGCAGCGGTCCCGCTTCCGGCGGCGCAGGCATCCGGAAGGCGCCGCGGGACAGGAAGCCCAGCGTCTCGGTGTAGAAGGCGAACGATTCGTCGAAGTTGGTCGTCGGCATCACCACATGCCCCAGGCCCTGGTCGCCCGTGATGAACTTCTGGCCGTACTTGGTGATCACCGGGCTGTGCTCGAGCACCGGCCCGTAGAAGAATTCCAGCGGGGTGCCGCCGGGATCCTTCATACAGATACCGGCCTCCGCCTTGCGCCGGTCGGCCAGTTCCTGGGACATCGGCGTGTACGCGAAACCGGCCTCGTCCAACGTGGCGGTCAGCCGCCGCAGGGCGGGCGCGTCCCGGACCTCCCAGCCGACCGCGGTCACCCGGTCGACGTCACCGCGTTCGACGGTGATACGCGAAGGCCGCTCGTCCATCCGGAAGTGCAGGGCGTCGGTTTCGTCGCCGAAGCCCGGAGCGAAACCCAGCACCTCGAAACCGAGTTCGCGCCAGCGGTCCATATCCGTCGCCTGGACTCTTACGTAGCCGAGCGCTTTGATTTCCGTCATCGTTGTCGGTCTTCCTTCCGGGTCGTCAGATCATCACGCGCAGCGGCCCCTGCGGGACCTCTACACCGAGCGACGCCATGGCGGCCGCGTGATAGGTGGTGCTGGTGACGTGAATGGCGTGGTGCAGACCGGCGTGCGCGTCCCGCCAGAACCGCTGCAACGGGTTGTCCATCCGCAGCGCGTTACCACCGGCGCGGTCGAAAATCTCGTCGGCCGCGCGGACGGCCCGCCATGCGGCACGGGCCTGGTCCCGGCGCACCGCGGCACGCATTTCGAAGTCGATCTCCTCGCCCCGGTTGACCAGGTCGAAGATGCGGTCGACATTGGCCAGCAGTTGCTGGCGGGCCGCGTCGATCTCCGACGCCGCCTCCCCGAGTGCGTGCAGCACGTACGGATCGTCCTTGACGAGAGTGCCGGTGGCGCCCACGCGGTTGCGCTGATAGTCGACGCCCGCCGCGAGCACGCCTTCACAGATGCCGATGGTCGCGGAGGTGATACCCAGCGGAAACATGGTGGACCAGGGCATCTTGTACAGGGTTTCGGTGACGCCGTATTCCTTGGCGGCCGTCCCGTCCATCACCTTCGCCGAATCCATCACCCGGTACTCGGGAATGAAGGCGTCCTTGACGATGATGTCCTTGCTACCGGTTCCGCGCAGGCCGACGACATCCCAGGAATCCGCCACGATCTCGTAATCGGACCGGGGCAGGATCACGTGCAGCCCCTGCGGCGGCATCAGCGGTTTGCCGTCCGCGCCGCCCACCATCGCGCCGAGGAAGATCCAGTCGCAGTGGTCGGTGCCCGACGAGAACTGCCAGCGGCCGTTCATCACATAGCCGCCGTCGGCCGGCACCGCGACCCCGCCGGGCATATACGGCGAGGCCTGCCAGGTATCGCTGTCGGTGCCGAGAATCTCTTCCTGCACCTTGGGGTCGGCGAAGGCGAGCTGCCACGGATGCACACCCACGATGCCGCCGACCCAACCGGCGGAACCGTAGAAACTCGCGGTCTTCATCACGGTTTCGGCGAACTCGCGCGGATGCGCTTCGTAGCCGTTGTACTTCTTACGCTGCAACAGCCGGATGATCCCGGCATCCTTGAGGCCTTTGGCCATATCGTCGGGCAGGCGGCCGAGGGAATCCCCCTCCTCGGCGCCGGCCCGGAGCTCGTCGGCGAGGGCGACGATCTTGTCGAGTACTTCGTAGGACATCGGGACTCCTGGTCCGGGTTACTGAAGGGATGAAGGGATGGTCAGGAGGTCGCGGACGCGGCCTGACGGTGCGCCGGAATGGCGCTGCGCCCGGCTGCCAGGTTGGCGTCGACCTCGGCCTGCCAGTTCTGCAGGGCGCGTTCGGTATCGATCTCGAACTCGAACCGGTTGACCATCTCCGGCTTGATGTCCTCGACATCGACGTAGAACTGTTCGTACCAACGGCGCAGCTGGTACACCGGGCCGTCTTCCTCGCACAGCAGCGGATTGTCGATCCGCGATTTGTTCTTCCAGATCTCGACGTCCTGTTCGAAGCCGATGGCGACGCCCTGCGCCACGGCGGCGGCGACCTGCTCGGCCGCGGCGTCGTCCATTCCGGTCGGCTTCTCGACCATGACCCCGTACTGCAGCCGGAACGAGGTCGGGGTGATCGGGTAATGGCAGTTGATCAGGTAGATATTCGGCTCACCGGCACCGGCACGGCCGCCGCTCCAGAGCTTGTCCACCATGTAGGAAGGTCCGAAATACGTAGCGTCCGACTGGCTTTCGGTGCTGTAGTTCGTACTGGTACTCACCCCGACCGCATCGGCACGCGGCAGCGACCGCATGATCTGGGTCGCGGTATGCCCCTCGAAGACGTTGCGGAAATAGGTCGGCATGCCGTAGTGGACGTAGAAGAAATGCGCCATATCGACGACGTTGTCCACGATCTCGCGGCAGTGCGAACCCTCGACCTCGATCGAATTCCACACCCAGTCCGTCCACCCGGGATCGCCGTAGGTGGGGATCGCCGGAATCGCCAGCTCGGCAGGCGGCTTACTCCCCTGCGGATCGTTCCAGACGAACAGTTGCCCGCTGACCTCCATGGTCGGCCATGCCTTGGTCCGGGCAAGCGGGGGAACGCGGCGGGCATACGGGATGGCGGCGCATTTGCCGTCCCCGCGCCACCGCCAGTCGTGGAAGGGACAGGCGATATCGTTGCCCTTCACCGTGCCGTGGGCGAGATTGCCACCCATATGCGGGCAGAACGCGTTGAGGACGTTGATCTTCCCGTCCTCGCCGCGGAAGACGACGAGTTCGGTACCGAACGCGGCGATCTGGTGGGGTCGGCCATCTGCGAAATCACGGGTCAGACCCAGGCAGTGCCAGCCCCGCGCGTAACGCGCGGGCGGCGCGCCGGTGTCGATGACACGGACCTCTTTGCCGGTGTCGGTCGTGGGATTCACGATACCTCCTGGTCAAATGATTGCGACCGCGAAACTCGTCGCAGTGTGTCCACCTTCGCAGCCGAGGACCCGGTGTGACGCGGATCTCCTGCTGAGTGGGATCTTTTTCCGGCCGAGCCGGACACGCACGGCAGCGCGGACAAACCGCGCACAAAAAGAAGGGCTTTCCGGCAGCACTTCTGTGCTCGCGCCAACGTGTGCCCGAACTCAGTACTCGATCGTGATCTCGTCGCTCACCGGCTCGGCCTGACACGCCAGGATGTAGCCCTCGGCGAGATCGTCCGCGGTGAGGATCTCGTTGTGCGCCAGGTTCACCCGGCCCGTCTTCAGCGAGCAGACGCAGGCACTGCAGGCGCCTTCCCGGCACGAATAAGGAGCTTCGAGACCGGCGTCGAGGAGCGCGTCGAGAAGTTTGCGGCCGGCTGTCCACGGCACCTGATGGTCGGCGCCGTCGAGGGAGACCCGCACCCGGCAGACGACCTCCCCGGTGTCCGCCGGATCGTCGCCTGCCGGGTCCGACTCGTCGGCGAACGGGTCTCTGCGCAGTGAGAGGAAGCGCTCCGAATGGACGCGAGCTGCCGGAAACCCCACCTCCGAACACACCTGGGCGGCGAGATCCATGAGAGGGCCCGGGCCACAGATGTACACAGCCCTTTCCGTGTGCGGCGCGAGCAGCGTGGACAGCAGGCGACGACTGGGGTAGCCCTGCACCGATTCGAGCACGTGCACGACGTGGAACCGGTCACCGAATCGCGATTCCAGCATCCGCAGCTCCTCGGCGAAGATCACCGCCGCCTCGTCCCGGTTCGCATAGACCAGCACGACATCGCCCGTACCGCCGAACAGGATGGACTTCGCGATGGCGATCACCGGAGTGATACCGCTACCGCCCGCCACCAGTACCACCGGGTCGTCGAGCGAACCCGGCGTGAACGTACCCGCCGGCGGTAACACCTCGAGTTCGTCACCCGCCGATACCGAATCGCAGAGCCAATTGGAGCCGTGCCCACCCGCGACCCGTTTGACCGTGAATTTCAGCGGGATATCGGTATGCGGCGAACTCGACAGTGAATAGCAGCGGCCGGATCCACTGCCGATATCCGGCACACGGACGGTCAGGAACTGGCCGGGCCGGTAGTCGAAGGACCCCGCGTCCCCGCGACCGGGCTCGACAACAAACGATCGGGCGTCCGCGGTCTCCTCGATCACCTCGACCACTCGGACGCGGCGTGCACGCGACTCCGTCGCGGCGGCATCGGTCTGCACCGTCGGGTCGGCACCGGTCTTCGTGGGCATCCGCTCTCCTGATCACTCGTATCCCGTCCGCGGCGTCATGGGCGGGTTCGGGTCTCCGGCAGGCTACGGTCCGGATCCCGGCGGTTCGGGCAGACGTCTCGCTGATCGGGAGACTCGCTCGGCAACGCAGGGTGTGAGATGCCATCGTCGGTGGCGACGCCGGACACGGTCCTTTGAGTAGCACACACACGCGGTAGTACCGTGATTCCTGTCACAGAGTTGTGATGCGTGCTGGGAGGCCGAATGAGAACGTCAAGCCCTGCCGGGGTGCCGGTATCGGTGGTCGAGCGGATATCCCTGGTTCTGGAGACTTTCAACGGGGCCGGGCCCCTCACCCTCGCCCAGGTCACCGCACGCACCGGCCTGCCCCGCTCGTCGGTCCATCGACTGCTCGAGCAGCTCACGAACACGGGCTGGCTCGCACGGTCCCCCGAACAGACCTACGAACTGGGAGTCAAGGCCTACGAGATGGGCCAGGCCGCGCTGAATCAAAACCGCCTGTTGCACGGCGCGCGGCCGATCATGCAGGCGTTCGCGCATCGCACCGGACTGACCATCCAGCTCGCTGTTGTCAGTCGCGGCGATGCCGTCTACCTGGCCAAGGTCAACGGTCGCTCGTCCGGTCCCACCCCGACTGCTGTCGGACAGCGGGTACCCGCGCACCTGACCGCGGTGGGTAAGGCACAGCTGGCCTTCGCCGATCAGTCGGGCCGGCGACCGGTCTTCGATGAGCTCCGGCGGACCGCCGACGGCACGCTGGTACGGCACACTCCGCAGAGCGTGACGAGCGAAGCCCAGCTCGCCGACGATCTGGCGGCAGTCCGCGACCGGGGCGCGGCGTTCGATCGTGGCGAGGCGTTCGCCGGCCTCGGTTGTGTGGGTGTCTCCCTGGGGCCGCCCGACCACATCTACGGAAACCTGGCCGGGATATCCGTGTGCGCACCGGTCACCACGCTCGACTACCGCACGCTGGTAGGTCAGGTGCGGGTGGCGGCCCGCGAGATCTGGGATCGGTGCGTGGCGGCGGACCTCGCGTCCCACTAGCCCCCGGCGGCACCAGCTGCTCCGGGTACGAGGACGGCCTCGTGCCGACTGTCCCGACCGTGCGGGCGGCGGAACTTCTGGAACGGCCAGGGCCGCGGCACCGATTCGGTGCCGCGGCCCGCAGTCGGATTCTCCGGGTCAGGAGGTCGCTACAACCTTTTTCTCACCGAGACGCGCTGCCATATCGGCCACCGCCCGGTAGGCCATCACCATCCCGGAGCCCAGCGGTACGCCGGGGCCGGGGTAGACCTCACCGGAGATCGAAGCAGAGGAGTTGCCGGCCGCGTACAGCCCGGTGATCGCCGAGCCGTCCGGTCGCTGCACCGCACCGTCATGATCGATCACCGCGCCGCCCTTGGTGCCGAGATCACCGAGGACCAGCCGCACCGCGTGCAGCCGAGCACCGCCGAGCGGCCGCAGGCATTGCGCCGGTTCGCTCGCACCGACGAAGAATCGGCCGAACGGATCCTCACCACGGTGGAAGTCCTCGTCCGCACCACGCTCGGCCAGTTCGTTGAATCGGCCGACCGTCGCCGCCAATGCGGCCGCATCGATATCCAGCGACCGGGCCAGGTCCGCGACGGTCTCGGCGGTATGCCACAGGCCGGCTGCCGTCATCTCGGCGCAGTCGGGTTCGGGGACGCAGATGGCCGGGAGCCGGTCACCGGAGCTGTCGTCGAAGACGAACCAGAATTCCTCGCTGCCGGCCGCCATCTGCGCGCGCATCGCGCGCCCCAGCTGGTCGTAGGGCAGCATCTCGTTGGCGAACCGGCGGCCGTTCCCGTCGACGATGATCCCGGAACGTATGCCGAGGGTGAAGGCGGCGTGCCCGTTGGGGAACAGAGTCGCGGGGCACCACCACGACTGATCCAGCAGGTCGAGCGCGGCACCCACGGTTTCCAGCATCGCGACCGCGTCCCCGGACCCGGTGCCGGGATGCGATGACGACCAGTCGGCGGTCGGCATGTTCTGCCAGCGTTTACGCAACTCCGCCGAACGCTCGAATCCGCCCGCGGCGAGCAGGACCCCCGCGCGAGCCCGGATCCGCGTTTCCGTGCCGTCGGGCGCGGTGGCCACCACACCCGTCACCGCCCCGGATTCGTCCTGCGCCAGGCTGCCGGCACCGGTCGACAACAGCAGATCGGCGCGGCCGGTCGCGTCCAGCGCGAGCACCATCCGGGCGATCCAGGCTTGACCGCCGTCCAGCGTGGACCGGTCGACGGTGGCGCCGAACTGGTCGGCGGCCACCGTCGGCCGTACATCGGACAACCGGTCGCCGACCTCGTCGGCAGCGATGGGTCCGGCGAAAATACTGCGGCCGTTATCGCTGCGCCCCGGTGCGTCGAAGTAGTCCGGGAACGGCCGGTGGTCCAGCGGGATACCCACGGTGTTCTCGAGGAAGTCGGCGACCACCGGACCGGTTTCCAGGTATGCCTGCTGCACCTCCGGCCGCGTCCGGTCGCCGACCACGCCACGGAAGTAGGTCGACCCCTTCTCGACGGAGTCGTCCACGCCCTGCCGGGTCAAGACGTGGTTACCCGGCAGCCAAACGCTGCCGCCCGAATAGGCCGAGGTCCCGCCGAAGCGGTCGGATTTCTCGAGCACGCAGGTCGACAGACCGCGGTGGGCCGCGGCCAGCGCTCCGGCGAGCGCGGCGCCGCCGGAGCCCACCACTACTACGTCATAGGTTTTGTCCCAGGTCATCGTCGACTGCACTCCCTGTATCCGTTCCGGGTGAGACGCCGCGACATTAAGGGAGTGGTGCGGCCGCGAGCGGGGCGGCTCCCGCTCAGTGGTCACACCGATTCGACCGGCCGCCCGACCAATTCGATACGGTAACCGTCGGGGTCGCGGAGTATCGCGATGGTGATCCCACCGAATTCCGGGAGTACCGTCGCGGGGGTCTCCTCGGTACCGCCGTACCGGCAGGCGCGGGCCAGGAGCCCGGGAACGTCCGCGGTGTTGAGGACCAGCTTGACGAACATGTTGCCGAGCTGCGGGGGCTCCGGCTCATCGCGTGGTGCGATCAGCTCGATACCGGCCGGACCGGCGCGCAGGATCACCGCGTCGAAGCGAGCCGTGGCGAACTCGCGCTCCACCTCGAATCCACACCCCGCCGTGTAGAACTCCGTCGATTTCGCGAGGTCGGTGACCCGGAGGGCGCTGAGCGACAAGGTTGTAGCGGCGGGTGCCGGTTCGCCGCTCATCGGGTCTGCGACCCGCCGTTGAAGTCCAGGGTCTGGCCGGTCATCCCGCCGGATTCGTCGGAGGCCAGATACGCGCAGAAAGCGCCGACCTCGATCGGATCGCCGAGCCGGCCGATCGGTATGGTCGAGATGATCTGGTCGATCATCTCCGGGGGCATCTTGTCCGCCAGGTTGGCCTGGTGTCCGAGTGCGACGATATTCGCGGTCACCCCGTACCGGCCGGTCTCCGCCGCCAGGTGCCGGATGAATCCCTCGATACCGCTCTTGCCGGTGGCGTACATCGAGACATTGATGTTCTGTCCGGTCCGCGCTGAGCCCGATGAGATCTGCACGACCCGGCCCCAGCCGGCCTCACACATCCCGTCGAGCACCGCTTTGATGCAATTCATCGCGCCGTAGATGTTGAGGTCGATCGATGGCGGCCACTGCTCGGGATCGAGTTCGCGGAACGGCTTGCTGGCCCGCGCCTCCGCGATGCCGGCGTTGTTCACCAGGATGTTCACCTTCCCCCCGAGTTCGGACTCGGCGGCGCGGACAGCCGCAAGGGTCGCCGCGTAGTCGGTGACGTCGAACGCCTTCGCGATCGCCTGGTTGCCCTCGGCGACGATTTTCGCGGCCACTCGCTCGGCCCGCTCGGTGAAGAGATCGTTCACGATCACCGTGGCTCCCTGGCGCGCGAGCACGGTCGCGATCCCCTCGCCCACGCTCTGACCGGCCCCGGATACCAGGGCTGTCCGCCCATTCAGCTCGAACACGAGTGCTCCTCTCTACCCGCCACCCGGAGAGCCCGGGGACGCTCTTCGCTGCTGCCACTCTCCGGGCGAGCACCACGGATTGTCAATCAATATTGGATTTTATTTTGGATCCAATCTGCTACGGTCTGTTCCATGACGCCAGACGATTCGGTCGGCGCTCTGCCAGAGGCCTCGGTTCTGACCGAGCTCGCTGATGGCGTTGCGCAGCTGACCCTCAACAACCCCCGCCGCAAGAATGCGATCACGCTGGAGATGGCCGCCCTCATCGGCGAATTCTGCGATCAGGTGGAAAGTGACCCCGCTATCGGCGCTGTCGTCGTGCGCTCCGCCGGCGCGTACTTCTGCAGCGGTGCGGATACCCGGGACCTCGCGACCTCCTCCGCCGATCCGGCCTCACCCGAGGCAGTCCGACGGACCTCGGCGGTCTACGGCGCCTTCGTACGCGTCGGGTCCCTGCCGGTTCCCACCATCGCCAGGGTCGTCGGCGGCGCCGTCGGCGCCGGAATGAACCTGGCCCTGGCCGCCGACATCATGGTGGTGACCCCGGAGTCGGTACTCGACAGCGGATTCCTCGCCCGCAACATTCATCCGGGCGGCGGCCACCTGTCGCTGCTCGGTCGCGCGGTCGGCTGGTCACGCACCGTGGCGCTCGCCGCCTGCGGGCGCCCCATGACCGGCGCCGAGGCCGTCGACTGCGGCCTCGCTTACGCCGCTGCCCCCGAAGCGGATCTCGATTCGCTCATCACCGAACTGACCACGACTCCTGCCGCCGATCCCGAACTCAGCCGGCGGATCATGACCAGTGCTCGCCTGGAGCTCGGGCCACCGGCGGTGAGCTGGTCGTCGGCGCTCGAGATCGAGCGTGGTGTGCAGATGTGGTCGATGTCGCGTAAAGGCCAGGCGTCCTGGTCCTCGCGGGGCCCGGCCCGATGACGACGACCGCCGCCGAAGCCGGTACGCCGGTGACCGAGAGCGCGGATCTGCATACCTTGCGGACCGAGGTCCGCGCGTTTCTGAAGGAACAGCTCGAGGCAGGGACTTTCGTTCCGGCCGTGGACAATTGGATGAGCGGATTCGATCCCGAATTCAGTGCCCGGCTCGGACAGCGAGGCTGGCTCGGGATGACGCTGCCGACGGCATACGGTGGCCACGGCCGGTCCCCGGTCGAACGTTTCGTGGTCACCGAAGAACTGCTCGCGCACGGCGCACCCGTTGCCGCGCACTGGATCTCGGACCGGCAGATGGCTCCGGGCATCCTCGCCAACGGGACCGAGGAACAGAAGCAGCGTTATCTTCCCGGAATAGCCGCCGGGACGCTGTTCTTCGCGATCGGAATGAGTGAACCCGACGCCGGCTCGGATCTCGCCGCCGTCCGTACCCGGGCCGTGGCCCACGACGACGGCTCCTGGACCATCAGCGGCACCAAGGTGTGGACCACGGGCGCACATATGGCACATGCCATGGTGCTGCTCGCCCGCAGTGACGGCGAAGCCGTCGACCGGCAGACCGGGCTCTCCCAGTTCCTGGTGGATCTGTCCCACCCCGATATCGAGGTGCGGCCACTGCGCAGTATCGACGGTGAGGCGCATTTCAACGAGGTGATCTTCCACGACGCGCATGTCGGGCCGGAGGCGCTACTGGGCCGGCGCGGTGCGGGCTGGGCACAGGTGATGAGCGAGCTCGCCTTCGAACGCTCGGGCCCCGAGCGCTATCTGTCCACGATGCCCCTGCTACGCGCCTGGGCCGACGAACTACGCCGTTCGGGTGCGACCGAGGAACAGCGGGTCACCCTCGGTGCGCTCACGGCACGGGCGTGGGCGTTGCGCCGGATGTCGCTGTCGGTGGCCGCGGAACTGGCCGCGGGCCGCCGGCCCGATGTGCGGGCGGCGATGGTGAAAGACCTCGGCTCGGCGTTCGAAGGCGATCTCGTGGAGGCGGTGCGGGCGGCCTGCGGTACCGATCCCCGGCGCTCCGGCGGCGATCCGTTCGCCCGCCTGCTGGCCAACAGCATGCTGCATGTTCCGGCATTCACACTACGGGGCGGGACGAACGAGATCCTTCGCGGAATCGTCGCTCGCGGAATGGGATTGCGATGACAGGCCAGGATTCCGAACTACGCTCGGCGGCCCGGGCGATGATCGAGCGGGCAGGTGTCGACACCACTACTCCCGCCACGGGTATCGACAGTGCCGTCTGGTCTGCACTCACCGAGGCGGGGTTCACCGGGATCGGTATCCCCGAGGACCACGACGGCAGCGGTGGCACTCTCGCCGAGGCATTGGCCGTGGTCTCGGCCGTGGTCACCGGCGGTGCCCTGACCATGCTCATCGAGCACACGGTGCTCGCCGGCTGGCTCGCGGCGCGCTGCGGTATCACTCTCGGCACCCACACTGCGACGATCGGCCACGCGGAGCCCGGTGCCGGGGTCCGCGAAACCGGAGACGGCGGGCGTGTTCTGCACGGTTCGGCGCGGGCGGTGGTGCACGGAGCCGACGCCGATCGCCTGGTCATCCTGCTCGACCCGGTCGCTGCGGACCGCGGCCCGGCGGTCGCGGTCCTCTCCCCCACCGGTGCCGGTGTGAGCGCCCGGCCCGGCACCGATCTCCTCGGTGCCGCCATGACCGACTACGACTTCGATGCCGCCGCGGTCGAGTCGTATGCCGTATCCGCCACCGGCGAAACCGAACTCCGGGAACGGGGCGCGCTTGCCTACGCGGTCGCGCTCGCCGCCGCAGCGCGCGCGGTCTGCGACCGGACGGTCGAATACGCGGGACAACGCACCCAATTCGGCCGTCCGCTGAGCAAGTTCCAGGCCGTGCAGCAACGGCTCGCCGGGATGGCCGCACTCACCGGCCTCATGGAAACGGCCACCGAAACCGCCGTGGCCGAGAACGCCGGCACAAGCACCGACAGGGCCCGGACCGCCGTCGCCGCCGCGAAAGTGGTGACCTCCTCCTCTGCTCGGGAGATCGCCGCCGCGGGCCACCAGCTCCACGGCGCCATCGGCTTCACCGCCGAACATCCGCTCGGCCGATCCACCACCGCCCTGCTGGCCTGGCGGGAGCGGTACGGCTCGGAGCGCTACTGGGCCGGTGTCCTCGCCGGCCGGATCCTCGACGGCGGAGCCGACGTCTGGGATCTCGTGACCGGCTTCGATGACGAAACGACCGGTGCGGCGACCGGAGGGAACAATCGATGACCGTCACAACCCAGACCGAACACCATCCCGCCACGCCCGCCATCGACGGTCGCGCCGCATGGCGGGCCGCGGACACCGCCACCGGCAACGGTGTGCTCACCGGGGTCCGGGTTCTGGACCTGAGCCGCGTACTCGCCGGTCCCTACACCGCCCAGATCCTTGCCGATCACGGCGCCGAGGTCATCAAGGTGGAGGCTCCCACCGGCGACGAAACCCGCGGCTGGGGTCCGCCTTTCCTCGAATCCGGTGCGAGCAGTGCTTACTATGCGAGCCTCAACCACAGCAAGGACAACATCAGCCTGGACCTGCGAACCGACGCCGGCCGGGAGATCCTCGCGCACCTGCTGGCGGGCGCCGATATCGTGATAGAGAACTTCAAGGCGGGCACCATGGCGCGCTGGGGTTTCGACTACGAATCCGTGCTCAGCGAACGCCATCCCGCGATGATCTACTGCCGGATCACCGGTTTCGGCGTGGACGGTCCGATGGGGGGATTACCCGGCTACGACGCCGTGCTCCAGTCCTTCGGCGGCCTGATGAGCGTCAACGGCTATCCCGACGGCAACCCACTGCGGGTCGGGGTCCCCATCGTCGATATCGTCGCCGCCAATATGGCGGTCAGCGGTATCCTGCTGGCGATGCTGGAGCGCGGCCGCAGCGGGCAGGGTCAGCTGATCGATATCACGCTGCTCGACTCTGTTATTTCCATCCTGCACCCGCATGCGGCCAACTGGATGGCCGGCGGCAAAGTGCCGCAGCGGACCGGAGATTTCCATCCGACGGTGGCGCCGTACCAGGTGTTCCGGGCCGCCGACGGCGATTTCTTCGTCAGCGCGGCCAACAACCGGCAATTCCGTTCGCTCACCGAAACTCTCGGGCTTTCCGGACTCGCCGACGATCCCCGGTTCGTCTCCAACGGCGATCGCTACGCCCACCGAGAAGAACTCGTCGCGCTGCTGGGTGAGCGTATCGCCCGATACTCGCGCGAGGATCTGGGGCGCCGCCTCGAAGAAGCCGGCGTACCCGCGAGCCCGGTGCACACCGTCGACGAAGCGTTGCAGTCCGCACAGGTACGACATCGCGGCCTGTTCATCGACGACGACGATTACCGAGGTATCGGTGTCCCGATCGCCCTGGGCCGATCCGGGCACCGCCGCCCACGCCCCGCGGTCCCCCTGGGCTCCGACACCACCGCCGTCCTCACCGCGATGGGATACGGCGCCGATCGCATCGCGGAACTGCGCGCGGCTGGTATCTTCGGGAACCCGTGAGCAGACCCAGCGCAGACTCCGCGCCCGCAGACCGCGGGCGCGACGGCGAACGAGCGGCGGCACGGGTCGTCGAGGAGATCGAACGACTCATCGTCACCGGTGAACTGCTGCCCGGGCAGCCGATCCGCCAAGTGCTGATGGCCGAACGCCTCGGCGTCAGCCGCCTCCCCATCCGGGAGGCACTACGCCAGCTCGCCGCCGCCGGTCTGGTCGACCACGAACACAATGTGGGATACACCGTCGCGCGGCTGCGGCAATCGGATTTCGACCAGATCTATCTGATGCGGGCCGCGCTCGAACGGGAGATCATCGCCACGCTGCCCCGGTTCACCGACGAGGTGCTGGGCGAGATCAGGCGGCTCGGCGAGCTGGTGGCCGAGGCCGCCGAACGCGGCGATCTGCTGGAGATGCGGCTGCGCAACCACGCCTTCCACTTCGCCATCTTCGAACAGTCCCCGCTGAATCTGGTGGTCGGCGAGGTTCGGCGATTGTGGACACTGGCGATGCCGTATCACGCGACCTACCTGTACGACCCGGCCGCCCGGGCCCGCGTCCTCGCCGAACACGACCAGATGATCGAGGCGCTCGCCGAATACGACAACGACCGCCTCGACGAACTGATGAATCTGCACCGCCAGGGCGGTGAAACCAGCACCGGGACGATGCTGCGCGCCACCAGGCCGCCCGACCCTGCCGACACCTAGGAGAACACCATGGCCACACCCACCGACAACACCGTCGCGCCACCGGCGATCTGGGATCCGGATGTGGCCGTACTCGTCGAACAGGCACAGGCCAACCGGACCGGCCCGCTGCACCGGCTCGGCGTCGAGGCCGCCCGCCGGGCGCTCGAATCGATCGAACGTCCGGCCGGACCGCAGATGCGGTCGGTGCGCGACGCCACCGTCGCCGGCCCGCACGGCCCGATCCCGGTACGTATCTACCGGCCGGCCGCCGCCCCGCAGGAGAACTCACCGGCCCTGGTCTGGTTTCACGGCGGCGGCATGATCATGGGGTCACTGCGCTCTTTCGATCGCCTGGCCCGCGATATCGCCGACGCCACCGGCGCCGTCGTCTGCAATGTCGACTACCGCCTCGCTCCCGAGCACCGCTACCCCGTCGCCAACGACGAGGCCTACGCTGCCCTGCTGTGGCTCACCGACAACGCCGCCGGCTGGGGTGTGGATCCCGCCCGGATCGGCGTCGGCGGTGACAGCGCCGGCGGCAGCCTCGCCACCGCGACCACCCTGCGCAGCCGCGACGAGAACGGCCCGGCCATCGCCCAGCAGGTGTTGTTCTATCCCGGTATCGAACGCCGCACCGACCGCCCCTCCATGCGCGAGTTCGGCGATTCCCCGTTCCTCACCGCAGCGGATATCGACTGGATGAAGAACCTCTACCTCGGCGACGACCCGGCGTCCGACGACGCCTACGGTGTCCCGGCACTGGCCGACTCCCTCGCCGGCCTCCCCCCGGCGATCCTCGCCGTCGGCTACGGCGACCCGCTACGCGACGCCGTGGAGGCCTACGGCGACCGGCTCCGCGCGGCCGGCGTCCCCACCGCCCAGTTGCGCTATCCGGGCATGGGCCACGGCTTCGCCATGCAGGCCCCGTCGGTGGCCCGGGCGCGCGCGGCGATCTCGGAGGTCGGGGCACTCGCGGCAGCGCGGTTCCGGTAGCGGCACCACCGATGACCCGACCCGCGAACCACCCGGGCCACCGGGCGGGTACCCGGGCCTACCGCCATACGACACTCGCCCTGTTCGCCGCGGGAATGGCCACCTTCATGACGCTCTGGTACGTCCAGGGACTGCTTCCGGTCTTTTCCACGGAGTTCTCCGTGACTCCGACACATTCCGCCTTGGCGGTGTCGGTGACGACCGCGCTGCTCGCTGTAGCGATCGTGCCGGCCGGCATGCTGTCCGAACGATTCGGGCGTGTCCCGGTCATGTCGTTTTCCGCGTTGTCGAGCACGGCCGTGGGCCTGCTCCTTCCGTGGAGCCCCACTTTCGAAGTGCTCCTGGCCGGACGAGCACTACAGGGACTGCTGTGCGCGGGGATACCCGCCGTGGCCATGGCGTACCTGGTCGAGGAGCTCGATGCTCGCGATACCGGCGCCGCGATGGGCATATACGTCGCGGGTACCTCGGTCGGCGGACTGACCGGCCGGCTGATACCCACGCTCGGGCTGGACATCATGGCCTGGAGCTGGGCGTTCCAAGCGGCCACCGCCCTGGCCGCCGTCTTCGCCTCGCGGTCCTGGTCATGGCCGCCGGGCTGGCGATCTCCGTATCGAACTCGCTGGGCATCCTTCTAGCAGGTGTCGCACTGCTCACCACCGGATTCTTCGCGGCGCACTCGATCGCGAGTGGATGGGTACCGGGCCGGGCAACCACGAACCGCTCGGGCGCATCGTCTCTGTATCTGCTGTCCTACTATCTCGGAAGCGCGCTGCTCGGTGCGCTCGCCGGGCCCGCCTTCGCTGCCTATGACTGGCCCGGATTGGTCGTCTACGTTGCCGTGATTCTCACCGTGGCCCTCGTACTCGCGCTGGTATTGCTCGGAACGGATTCATCCGGACCGGCTCGTCCCGAGACCCGCAACGCGGACACGGAGTCCCCCGCCGTCCGAGCCTGAACCGACGAACGTCCCGTTGTTGCCGGGTCCGTACCACTGACGCCGAAAGGCCCATCCGGACCTCGGGGTAATCATCCCCGGGGCCCGGATGGGCTCATTGCCATCGTGCAGGTCAGGAACCGGCGGCGGCGCGACCGGCGCGGCGGCCGTAGAAGCTGCCGTCGCCGAGCGATGCGCCACTGACATAGCCGCCGGCGCTGATTCCGGACGTGCAGCGGCCCGCGGCGAAGAGACCCGGGATCGGTCCGCCGGAGACGTGCATTACCCGGGAATCGAGGTCGGTGTGCAGGCCGCCGAGCGTGAACCCGCCCGTACGATTGCGTAGATCGTAGGCTGCCAGTGGAGTGCCGATCGGTTTCACCCACTGGGTTTTCTTGCCCAGCAGGGGGTCCGCGCCGTCCTTCGCGTGCCGGTTGTAGACCTCGACGGTGGCCTGCAGGACCCCGGCGGGGAAGCCGATATCCGACTCCAGCTCCGCCACCGACTCCGCCACCCATGTGGGTGGCACACTGCGCATCGCCGCACTGCTCGACACGCTCTTGTTCGCCTCCTCGAGGGCGGATTCGTCGATGATCAGGAAGGCTTCGTTGTTCTGGCGGATCAGCGTCGACTGCCCGATATGGCTGGGGTAGGAATCCTCGGGAATGTAGCGCTGGCCGCGCCCGTTGACGAGGATTCCGCGCGCGATCATCTGCGGATCGGCGAAGATCGCTACCTCGATGGCGTCCATATGCGCCAGCTGGGCGCCCAGGGCCTGGGCTACCAGGATGCCGATGCCGTCGTGTTCCTCGATGGCGGCCGCGGGCCGGTTGATCAGCAGCGGGGTGTAGGCCTCGACCATCTGCTGGTTGTAGGCGAAGCTACCGGTGGCCAGCACCACGCCGCGACGTGCGCGGACATACACGGGTTTGCCGTAGCGTTTGGCCACCACCCCGGCGACGCGGCCGGATTCGTCGACGATCAGGCGTTGCAGCCGCACATCGTATTCGGCACGGACGCCCAGCGCCTCGGCGGTCTCGGTGAGGGGTTTCATCAACATGAACCCGCCACCCTTCTCGCTCGTGTGTTTGTCGGCCATCTGCGGGAGATGACCACGCGGTGCCGGATCGGCAAGGGTGTTGTACGGTGCGGCGTTCTCCCCGCCGGAAAACATCAGGCCCTGATCGGCCGGCGGTTCCCAGCCGGGCTCACCCCAGAACTCCTCTTTGAACGGAACACCTTGCGCTACGAGCCACTCGAAATGTTCCACACTGCCCTGGCAGTAATCGTGGATCTTGGCCTCGTCGGCGCCCGGACCGAGCGCGGCCATCAGGAAGCGTTCCATGTTCTCGGGCGTGTCCTCGAAGCCGAGGGCTTTCTGCAGGGCGGTGCCGCCGCCGAGATAGATGAATCCACCGGACAGCGCCGCCGCACCACCCCAGCCCCCGGTCCTTTCGAGTACGAGTACATCCGCCCCCGAGCGAGCTGCCTCGATGGCCGCGCTCGCACCCGCCACTCCGTAGCCGACGACTACGACATCGGCCTCGTAGTCCCATTCGGTGACCGCGGCCAGCCGCTCGGGGTGCACACCGACATCCGACATATTCTTCTCCTGTTCTGTGGACCGGCGACCGATTCGAGGGCCGCGGTCGGGGACGACGGTCGTGGCAGGTACCGGAGCCGGCGGAAGCCGTCGTCGTGCCTGTTCGCGGGGCGGACCCAGTGTCAGTGGTAACGACCGTCCGGATACCCGAAGATCCCGCTCACCGAGAGGTTCCTTCGCGCCGATCGATCTCGGCGCTCCGGCTCATCCCATTCGGCCGGCGGCGCCGATGATCGTGTCGGCCAGTTCGGGCCGGCAGATCACCAGATCGGGCAGGTAGGGATCGGGCCGGTTGTACCGCAACGGGCTACCGTCCAGGCGGGACACATGGAGTCCCGCCGACGCGGCCACCGCCACGGGGGCGCAGGAATCCCATTCGTACTGGCCGCCGGAATGCACGTAGGCATCGACTTCGCCGCGCACCACGGCCATCGCCTTGGCCCCGGCCGAGCCCATCGGCACCGGTATCGCCGACAGCGCGGTGACGATACCGTGCACCTGATCGGAGGTCCGGCTGCGGGAGACCGCGATACGCGCCGGCCCGGCGGGCCGCGGCGGTAGCTCCGGCGGGCTACCGGTGTGCAGCACCGTATCGGACGCCGGCAGTGCCACCGCGCCCGCCATCGGCGTGTGGTCGACGGCGAGCGCGACGTGTACCGCCCAGTCGGTGCGCGGCACTTCACCGTATTCCCGGGTGCCGTCGAGGGGGTCGATGATCCAGACGCGGGCCGCCTCGAGCCGCGCGGCGTCGTCGGGACTTTCCTCGGAGAGGATCGCATCGCCGGGGCGCATTCGCCGCAGGTATTCGAACAGTATCTCGTCGGCGTGCCGGTCACCGGCGGCACCGCCTTCGGCGCGAACGGCGAGCAGCCGGCGACCGGCGAGGCGGGCCGCCTCGGCGGCAACGGTGTGGTCGTCCACCGGTCTACCGCCGGCCTTCCGGGTCCAGCTTTCCCGCTGCCCGCAATCGGTCGACCACCTCTTCCGCGAGTTCCTCCGGCGTGCGTGGTCCACTCGCGTCCAGCCGCAGATCCGGGGACTCCGGTACCTCGTACGGGGAGTCGATACCGGTGAAATTGGTCAGTTCACCGCGGCGGGCCTTGGCATAGAGACCCTTGCTGTCCCGGGATTCGGCGACCTCGAGCGGGACATCGACATGGACCTCGAGGAAGTCCTCCGCGCCGATCCGTTCGCGCGCACGCTCGCGTTCGGCTCGGAAGGGGGCGATGAAGGAGGTCAGCACGATGAGACCGGCATCGGCGAACAAGCGTGCGACCTCCACGATCCGGCGAATGTTCTCGACCCGGTCGGCGGCGCTGAAGCCCAGGTCGGCGTTCAGACCGTGCCGGACGTTGTCGCCGTCGAGCAGATAGGTGTGGAACCCCTGTTCGTGCAGGCGTTTTTCCACCAGGTTGGCGATGGTCGACTTCCCCGCGCCGGACAAGCCGGTGAACCATACGACGGCGGGTTGCTGTCCCTTGGCCTGCGCACGCACCTGTTTGTCGATATCGACGTGCTGCCAATGGATATTGCCGGCGCGGCGCAGGGCGAACTGCAACATACCCGCGGCCACGGTGTCGCGGGTGAGGCGGTCGATGAGGATGAACCCGCCCATATCGCGGTTGGCGCTGTAGGGGTCGAACGGTATGCGGCGGTCCAGCTGCAGATCGCACACGCCGATCTCGTTGAGCTGCAGCGAGCGGGCCGCGGTGTGTTCGCCGGTGTTGACGTTGATCGTGTATTTGGGCCGCGACATCTGCGCGACACCGGTGGCGGTCGCCAGTTTCATCTCGTAGGCCCGGCCGGGAAGCATCGGCTGCTCGCTCATCCACACCAGATGCGCTTCGAACCGGTCGGCGACCCCGGGCGGATTGTCGGCGGCCGCGATGACATCGCCGCGGCTGACGTCGATCTCCTCGGCGAGCACGAGCGTGACGGACTGACCGCTGATCGCCTGCTCGAGATCACCGTCGGCGCTCACCACCCGGGAAACCGTCCCGGCACGGCCGGACGGCAGGATACGGATCCGGTCGCCGGGCCGGACCGAGCCGCCGGCGATCTGACCGCTGTAACCCCGGAAGTCGAGGTCGGGACGGTTCACCCATTGCACCGGCAGCCGGAACGCGCCGCGGCTGGTGTCGTCGCCGACCGGAATCGACTCCAGGTGGCCGACGAGCGTGGGCCCGGTGTACCACGGTGTATCCGAGCTGCTCTCGATGATGTTGTCACCGCGCAGCGCCGAGATGGGAATACAGGACACGTCGGTGAGGCCGATACCCGCGGCGAATTCGCGGTAGTCGGATTCGATCTCGTCGAAGCGCTCCTGCGAGTAGCCGACCAGGTCGAGTTTGTTCACCGCGAGCACGATGTGCGGGATACCCAGCAGCGCGACCAGGAGGCTGTGCCGGCGGGTCTGGGTGAGCAGTCCCTTGCGTGCGTCGACGAGGATGACCGCCGCGTCGGCGGTGGACGCGCCGGTGACCATATTCCGGGTGTACTGCTCGTGCCCGGGGGTGTCGGCGACGATGAACTTCCGTTTCTGCGTCGAGAAGAACCGGTAGGCGACGTCGATGGTGATGCCCTGTTCGCGCTCCGCGGCCAGCCCGTCGACGAGCAGCGCGAAATCCAGTTCGCCGTTCTGGGTGCCGACGGTCTTGGAGTCGCGTTCGAGCTGCGAGAGGTGGTCGGAGAACACCAGTTTGCTGTCGTAGAGCAACCGCCCGATCAGCGTGGATTTTCCGTCGTCGACGCTGCCACAGGTGAGGAAACGCAGCAGCGACTTCTGCTCGTGCCGGCGCAGGTATTCCTCGATATCGGTGGCGACGAGTTCGTCGGTGGTGTGCGCCATCAGAAGTAGCCCTCCTGCTTCTTCTTCTCCATCGACGCCGAACCGTCGTGGTCGATCATGCGGCCCTGTCGCTCGGAACTGGTGGTCAGCAGCATTTCCTGCACGATGGCCGGCAGCGTGGTCGCGGTACTGGGGATCGCGCCACTGAGGGGGTAGCAGCCCAGGGTGCGGAACCGCACCATCTGTTCCCGGGGAACTTCTCCGGGTTCCAGCCGCATCCGGTCGTCGTCGACCATGATCAATGTGCCGTCCCGCTCGACCACCGGCCGGGGCGCGGCGAAGTACAACGGCACCAACGGGATCCGCTCGCGATGGATGTACTGCCAGATATCGAGTTCGGTCCAGTTCGACAGCGGGAACACCCGCACACTCTCGCCGGGACGCTTACTCGCGTTGTACAGCCGCCACAGTTCGGGACGCTGCCGTTTGGGGTCCCAGCGATGCTGCTGCGAGCGGATGGAGAACACCCGCTCCTTGGCCCGGGACTTCTCCTCGTCGCGGCGGGCACCGCCGAAGGCGAGGTCGAAACCGTGCTCGTCCAACGCCTGTTTCAGACCGTCGGTCTTCCACATCTGCGTGTGCACGGCCGAACCGTGATCGAAGGGATTGATGCCCTGGGCGAGACATTCGGGATTGCGGTGCACGATCAGGTCGAGATCCGGCTCGGCGGCCACCGCGTCACGGAAGGTGTACATCGCCTGGAACTTCCAGGTGGTGTCGACATGCAGCAGCGGGAACGGTAACCGGGAAGGCCGGAATGCCTTGCGCGCCAGATGGAGCAGCACCGAACTGTCCTTGCCGATCGAATACAGCATCACGGGGCGCTCGCTCTCCGCGACCGCCTCCCGGATGATCTGGATACTGTCGGCTTCCAGCCTCTGCAAATGAGTGAGACCGGCGTGCGGTCGATTTCGGGTGAGGGTCGTCATGATGACTCCTGCGCGGTCCGGCCGTCAGCCGGTCGGATGGTCATAGGCAATCGGAGGCGCCGTCGACGACGAACACCGAACCGGTGGTGTAGGCACTCTGCGCCGTGCACAGGAACGCGATGGTGGGGGCGATCTCCTCGGCGGTCCCGAAGCGGCCGACCGGGATGTGCGCGACTTCCGCGGCGGCGGTCGCCGGCGGCATGGGTGCCGTCATGGGTGTCCGAATCGTCCCCGGCGCGACGGCATTGACCCGGATTCCGTCCTCCACCCACGTCACCGCGAGATTGCGGGTCAGGCCGATGATGCCGGCCTTGGCGGCGCCGTAGCCCGGCACCACCGGCACCGCGCGCAGCGCCGCCATCGACGCCAGATTCACCACACTGGCGCCGCCCGTGGCGGTCGAGGCGGCCAGTTTGCCGCGGAGCATATGGGTGAGCCGATACGTACCGTTGAGATTCAGCAGTACGGAGGCATCGAATCCGTCGGGGGTACGTTCGTCGAGTCCGCCGGGAAAGTTGGCGCCCGCATTGTTGATCAGGACGTCGATCGAGCCGATATCGGCGACCAGTGCGGCGATCGAGTTCTCGTCGGTGAGCACCAGCTGCCGATAGCGGATTCCGGTGAGGTCGGTCTCGTAATCGGCGGCCGCGGGACGGGTCCCGGTGACGGTGACCTCGGCCCCCGCCTCGCGAAAGAGTACTGCGGTGGCATGGCCGATACCGCTGGTTCCCCCGGTGACCAGGGCGGCGGTGCCGGTGAAGTCGAAATGAACGCGTGCGGTCACGAGAGGGCTCCGATCTGCTTGGTGAGCCATGCCGATTCCCAGAAGTTCGTGCTCTCCGCGAGCAGGGTCCGATGGGCTCGGACCAGCAGCGCGCGGGCGGCGCCGTTATCCGGTTGTCCGTGGGTGACCAGCTCGGCGAAATGGATCGCGTGCACCGGCCGGCCCGCGTCGAGATGCTCCGCGGCACGGCCGAGCAGGGCATCCACGCCGGCGAGTTCGACGAGATCGGCACTGAACTCGGCCGGGTCGGCACCGTAGAGTTCGGTGGTCGAACGCTGGTGGAACCACCCCGTATAGTTCTCCCAGATCGCCCGCACATTCCAGGGAACCTTGCCGTAGCCCTCCCCCACCGCGAGGGCAGGTGGCAGGCTGATCTCTCGCATCAGAGTGTGGACGTCCTTGCCCGCGTTCATTCCCTCGACGACCGCGTCGTGGAGGTAGCTGACGGCGTCGCGCAACCGGGTGAGTTCGGTCCGGATGCGCTGAGCGCCGACGATGGGTTCGAAATGTCCCGTGAGCAGGATTTCGGCATCCAGCTCACGGACCCGGTTGATGGATTCGATCACCGTGAGGGCATCCCGGTATCGGTCGCCCCGCATGGTGACCAGGTTGGGAATATGGCCGAACAGGGCTCCGAAGGTGTTGCCGGACAAGCATACCCGCTCGTCGGGCAGCCACAGGACCAGCGAATCGGTGGTTTCGCCGCCGGGAGTGGCCAGCAACCGGAGGGTCCGGCCGCCGAGGGTGAGGGTCAGGCTGTCATCGACTTCGATGTCGACGCGGGCCGTGCTCTGACCGGGCACCTTGCCGAAGCGTTTCTGGGTGGCGGTGGCTCCCGCGGCGACCGGCGCGGCGAAAGCGAAGGCACTGCGGTTCGCCCGGTACGCGGCCAGGCGGGCGTTGTCCTCGCGCCAACGGCGCCAATCGGCCTGTGCCACGACAAGAGTGCCGGGGTCCGCGAATTGATCGAGACCGCCCACGTGGTCGTAATGACCTTGCGTCAGGACCACGTAACGGATCGGCGCGCTGTCCACTGCGTCGAAATTGGCGCGGTGCACCGGGGATTCGAATCCCATTCCGGTGTTGACGACGATCCGTCCGGCGTCGGTGGTCAGCAAGTAGGAGTTGCTCAAACCAGGCGAGCACCAGATCCCCGGCGCCACCTCGGTGGCCTGCTCGGCGGTGGCGGCGGCGATGCGGTCGCCGCCCGGCCGGTCCAGGTGTATCGGCGGAGTCGTCTCGAGATCGAGTGTCATATCGGTGGTTCCTTTCTGGTCGAACAGCCCGGCGGGCTACGCGGCCGGGCCTTCGACGTGCACGTCGTAGGCGTCGAAGTAGAAACGGAAACGTTCGCGCAACTCGCCCGCGGTGACGCCGAAATGCCCAGGCAGGTCGTAGCGGATGCGTCCGTGTTTGCCACGCGGGTTGTCGTCCAGATAGCTCTGGAACCGCCGGCGGGCCTCGTCGGTCAGTTCCGTTCCGGCGCGTTCGTACAACTGCTCGAGTAGCGGCATCTCGTTACCGTTGAGCTGGTGGAAACCGATGTCCACGCACCGGTCGGCGGGGACGAGCGCTCGGTCACGGACGCCGGCGCTCAGCAGGCGATGCACCCGATCGGTCCAGTACTGCACCAGCCAATCCGGTTCGATGGTGTGCCGGCGTAGCCGGTCCGAATACGCCATCATGGTGATCGTCGACTGGATCACGGCGACCGGATCGCGATGGGTGAAGGCGACGGTGGCGTCCGGGAAGGTCGCCACCAGGGCACCGAGCTGCTCACTGTGCTGCGGCGATTTCAGCACCCAGGTGCGGGGGCCGCGCAGAAAGGTCAGCGCCTGCAATACCTTGCGCATATACGCGTAATGCGTCACCTGGTCCAGGCCGAGATAGAAATCCCGCCAGCCGGGCACCCGGGCATACCATTCGGGCACGTAGCTCGCGAAGTCGAGGTCGAGTAGCTCGATCTCCTCTTCGATCGCCTCGGGAAAGCGATCGTGCATGGCCGCGAGCAGGGGCGAGGTGGCCTCCAGTCCGTCGTGCTGGGCTTTGGCCTGCTGGAAGCGGGCATCCAGGCCGTCGGGTCCGGGGCCCGCGCCGGGTAGCGGCATCGGCTCCTGGCTCTCCCAGAACGGCAGCGACCGGCGTCCCGGATCCGCGGCGATCAGGTTCACCAGATGGGTGGTGCCGGATCGTGGCATCCCGACGACGATGAGCGGTTTCTCGATCGGGATGTCCTCGATCTCGGGATAGCGTCGGAGCAGATCGACCAGCGACAACCGGTTGCGCACCAATCGCACCACTCGCCCGCGCAGTGTCCGGCGGCCGGCCTGTGTCAGTCCCTCGTCTTCTTCCACCGCGCCCACATAGGCGGCCAGTCGCTGGGCGAATCCCTCGTCGGCGCCGAGATCGTCGGCACCGGCCTGCGTCACGGCTTCCTCGACCATTCGGTCGATTTCCAGGTCGACGGGGTGCGCTTCGGCGTATTCGAGGATGTTGCGCTGGAGCTCGGTGAGCCGAGGAGCGGTCAGATCGTCGATATCGATCGGATGGGCGGCATCGGCCATCTCAGGTGTCCCTCCACCTCTTGCTGACGTCGAATATACGACATAGCATTCGAAAGTACGACGCGAATATAGGCCGCCGAAAACTTCGCCGTCAAGAGAAGATTCGCGTCGCGACCGCATCCGACCAGGAGGTAGTAGTGAGTTCATCCATCAGCCAGGTTCGCGTCCACGGCCCCGGCACCGTCAGCCTCGATACAGTCGAACTGCCGGAATGCGGGCCGCGCGACGCCGTCGTCGAACTCCGGGCGTGCGGGATCTGCGGCAGCGATCTCGGCTATATCCGGCTCGGCGGCCTCGGCGGACCCGGGCCGGAACCGATGCCGCTCGGGCACGAGATGGCCGGTGTGATCTCGGCGGTCGGGCCGGAGGTCACCGACCTCCGGCCGGGTCAGCGCGTGGTGATCCACCCCGGCCGCGACGATATCGGCCGGATCGGGAACGGCTCCCCCGAAGGCGGCCTGGCCGAGGCCGTGCTCGTCCGCGACGCCGCCGCGGGCGACCGGCTGTACCCGATTCCCGACGAGCTACCCTTCGAACTCGCCGCACTCACCGAACCCCTGGCGGTCGGAATGCACGCGGTCGACCAGGCCGGCCTCGAACCAGGGTCCGCGGTGGCCGTATTCGGTTGCGGCCCCATCGGTTTGGCTGCCATCGCCACCCTCGCCGACCGCGGCCACACCGATATCGTGGGTGTCGAACCGTCGGCGACCCGCCGCCGCCTCGCCGAAGCACTCGGTGCCGCGGTAACCATCGACCCCACCGCCGGAGACGTCTGGGAACAACTGGGCCGGCGGCACGGCACCACACCGGCGATGACCGGGGCCGCTCCGGCCACGGCCGGTTTCATCGAGGCGTCCGGCTCCGGAGCCGTCCTGGCGGACATCATCGATCACGCCGGGCGGGGGGCACGGATCTCGGTGGTGGCGGTGCACTACACCCCGGTACCGGTCAATTTCCTGCGGGTGCTCACCAGTGAACTGACCATCCGCGGCTCCATCGAATATCCCCCGCGCTTCCGGGACGCGATCGACCTGCTCGAGCGGCGTGACCTGTCTCCGCTCATCACCCACCGCTTCCCGCTGGAACGGATCGACGAAGCCTTCGCCACGCTGCAGCACGATCGCGAATGCGGCAAGATCCTCGTCGATATGAACGGCTGAACCACGCCGCCCGATCCGGGGTGTCGAATAACCGACGTATAGTTCGGAACATGACAACAGACGCGCTGCCGCGGGCCAAACGCTCGTCTCCGTCGCCGCCGACCGATCGCGTTGTCGCGATCATGCATCTGCTCGGCAGCTCGCCGCAACGGTCGTATTCACTCACCGAGATCGAACGCACCCTCGGCATCAGCCGCGCCACCGCGCATGCGATCCTGGCGGCGCTCGTCGGGCACGACTGGATCGTGCGAGATCCCGACACCGGCGGCTACAGCTGGGGTCCGGCGCTCACCGCGCTCGCCCGCCCGGGCGGCGCCGGTTCGCGCCGGATACGGGCGCGCCTCGGCGAACTCGCCGCGTCGATCGACTGCCGCGTCGCCCTGTTCCAGCCGCAGGGCGCCGCGCTCATCGCCATCGAAACGGCCGGTTCGACCACCGCCGACCAGCCGGTCACCGCGGGATTCACGGTGCCGCTCGTCGCGCCGTTCGGCCGGGAATTCATCGCTTTCGCCACTCCGGCGGAACAGGACGCGTGGCTGGAGCGAATCGGCCCGGTCGGTCCGGAGTTCGCCACCCGGATGCGGCAGGTACTCGCCGAGATCCGCGAACGCCGCTACGCCGTCGAACGACTCAGCCGCGCCTTCGGTCGCGTCTTCACCGCCCTGCACGCGCTCAGCGGTGAGTTCGACGCGATCACCGCGCGCCTGGCCGCGGCCGTCGCCGAACTCACGATCGTCGATTTCCTCGACGACGAACTCGCCGGAAACCAGGAGCACACCGTCGCGGCCATCTCGGCACCGGTCCGCACCAGCGCCGGCACGGTGCCACTGACCCTCACCGCGGTCCTGATGCGCCCCCTGTCGACCACGGAAACAGCGGCGATCGGCGCCGAGATCCGGCAGGCGGCCGACGATATCGGCGAACTACACCTCACCTACGGTGATACCTGACCGCCGCAGGCGTAGGGCTGTTCAGCTGCGAATCGGTGTCAACAGCTTCTTGAGCGGAATACTATTGTCGGCCAGCGCTTCCGGTCCGGGCCGGGGCCCCCGGCCCAGTGCCGCGCGCAACGCCACGAAATCCGCCGGCGCATTCAGGCATTCCGCGGCGACCAAGCCCTCGTCGCCGAAGTACAGAGCAACCTTGCGTCGCGGCTTGTCGGGATCAGTGCGAACCACCACCGACGTGTAATCGCCGATGAGGCCGACGATCTGGAGTTTCTGATCGCCCTGATCGGACCAGAACCACGGTGCGGCCGAGGCCGGTGCGGTACTCCCCGCCAGTACCGCGGCCGCGACCTCCGCCTGGGTGGTGGCGTTGTCCACCGATTCCAGCCGGTAGTGGCGGCCGGTGGCCGGGGATACCCGGGTGGTGCAGTCGCCGATGGCCAGCGTCCAGCCGTCGGAAGCCGTGCACCGGTCGTCGACCACCACACCGCCCGCACAGTCCAGGCCCAGCTGCGTGGCGAGTTCGGTACGGGCCTCCGCCCCGATCCCGACCAGAACCGTCGCGGCCGGGATCTCCCGCCCGTCGGTCAACCGGACACCGCGAACGCCGTCCGCCGCGGTCACGATGGCCGCCGGCTGCGCGTCCAGGACGATATCGGTCCGCATCGCCCGGTGCGCCGCCAGCAGCGCCGTCGCCGTCACCTCCCCTACCGCACGCCCCAGGAGCCGCGACCCGGCCTCGATCACCGTCACTTCCGCACCCAGTGACCGCGCGGTGGCGGCCACTTCGAGGCCGACGAAGCCGCCCCCGACCACCGCGATCGGGCCTTTGCGGACCCGCTCGGCCACTACGCAGGCGTGGCCGAGATCCCGTAATCGCACGACATCGGGGTGATCGGAGCCGGGCAGCGCGAGGGTCCGGGCCCGCGCACCGGTGGCCAGGACCAGCCGGTCGAATTCTCTCGGACGCGAGCCGCCGGCGAACTCTATCCGGGCGCCCGCCGGTGTGCGGGCCACCCGTTCGGCCCGCACACCGGTGAGCAGTTCGATCTCCTTGTCGGCGTAGTGCGCCGGATCGCGGAGTAACAGCGACTCGCTGCTCGCCTCCCCTTTCAGCCACGCCTTCGACAGTGGCGGCCGTTGATACGGCAGCCGCGGCTCATGGGATATGAGAGTGATCGCGCCGTCATAGCCCTGATCCCGCAGCCGATCCGCGAGATGGACCGCGGCGTGCGACGCACCCACCACCCCGATGCTGCGCGGTGGTGTTTCGGTACTCGGCGCTGCTCCGGACTCCCGCATCGCTCAGACCTGCTCGTCGGGAACTGTGACGTGCAGATCGACACCCTCGGCCAAGGCCAGCTGGCACGACAACCGGGAATTGTCCTCGCGGTCCGACGCGGTGCATTCGAGCATATCGTCCTCGTCCTCGCTGGGATCCGGGAAATAGCCCAGCTCGCCACGATCGACGTATACGTGGCAGGTGGCACACGAGAGGGTGCCACCGCATTGGCCGACGATCCCCTTCACCCCGTTCTTCACGGCGGTGGACATCACGGAATCGCCCACGGCGCCGTCGATCACCTTCACCGCCCCGCCGGGCAGCGTGTAGAAAACTTTCGGCATGGTGCTCCTACCAGGAGACGGGCAGATCGGTGACCGCCTGCGTCAGGTTGTCCATATCGATCACTGCCTTCCCTTCGAGCCGCAGGCCGGGCAGGCGTTTGAACAGCTCGGCGAGTCCGACCTGCATCTCCATCCGCGCCAGCGGCGCGCCGAGGCAATGGTGCAGACCGTAGCTGAGGGTGAGATGCGGGTTGTTCTCCCGCCGGATATCGAACACCCCGTCGTTGTCGACGACCACACCGTCGTGGTTGGCCGCGGCCGGATCGACCAGCACGGCCTCCCCTTTCGCGATGAGATGCCCGTCGATTTCCACGTCTTCGGTGGCCACGAACGGCACCAGTCCACCACCACCGGCGATATCCCCGTCCACGGCCATCCGGCCGTGCCGCAGCACCTCCTCCACCGCCGTCGGCGCCAGACCGTCGGGGTCGGCGAGGAAGAGCTCGAGTTGATCGGGGTTGCTCAGCAGGGAATGCACGCCGGCGCAGATGAAATTCGCCGTATTGTCGAATCCACCGATGATGAGGACAAGCGCGATCGGCAGGATCTCCCCGTCGGTGAGAGTGTCGTCCTTGTCGCGGGCGTTGGCCAGATCGCTGAGCAGATCCTCGCGCGGTTCCTTACGGCGTTCCTCGATCAGGCCCATCATGTAGACGACCAGTTCGGTCATGTTGGCCACGACCTCTTCCTCGGGCATATTCGCCACCGCGAGTGTCGAGGAACTCCACTTCTGGAACTTCGGCCTGTCCTCCGGGGGCACACCGAGCAGGTTCGCCAGCATCTGGATCGGCAGGGCGACCGCGTAGTCGTGCACGAGGTTCGCCGGCGCGCCTTTGGCAACCATTTCGTCGATGAGGTGGTTGGCGAATTCCACCGCGGAATCCCGCATGGCCTTCACCCGTTTCGGGGAAATGGAGCGCTGCACCAGCTTTCGCAGCTTGGTGTGATGCGGCGGATCCTCGAACTGCAGGGTGGTCTTCAGGAAGTCCGGGAATTCGACGAAATACGGCACCACCCGTTCGCCGGTCCGGAACGGTTCGCGGACGAACCGGCCGTCGCTCAGCATTTCCCGGGCGGCGGCGTTGCGGTGGATCACCCAGACATCGCCACCGAACGGCATGGTCATCTTGGTCATCGGCCGCTCGGCCGCGATGGCGTGGTAGCGGTTCAGCGCCTCGTCCGGCGGCACCGGCGCGAAGGGATACTCGGTGCTCACGGCTTTTCCGGCCGTCTCGGTTGTGCTCATCGGCTCGCTCCAATGGGGGCTGTGGGAGGTGGGTCAGGAGGCCGGCAGCTGCGCGGGCGCGACCAGCTGCGGGATCGCTTCCGGGGTTATCGCCATGATGGTGTCGAACCGGTCGGCCACAGTTTCCACGGTGAGACCGGGATCGTGGATGCCCACGGTGTTCACCAGGGCCAGCCGGTTCACGATGCCGCCCGCCACGTTGAACACCTCCCCGGTGACCTCGCAGGACGGGTGCAGCAGATATGCGACCACGGGCGCGACGTGCTCGGGCAGCAAGGCCGTGCGCATGTACTCCATGACCTCCGGGGACAGGGTGTCCGCGGCGGCCTCGGCCATCCGGGTACCGGCACCGGGCGCGATCGCGTTGACCTTGATACCGGCCTCCAGACCCTCGAGCGCGAGGTTGCGGGTGAGACCGAACAGCGCGCCTTTGGAACCGCCGTAGTGCGCCATCCCCGGATTCCCGAGCATCGCCTGGGAAATGGTGTTCACGATGCGCGGCGACTCCGCCTCCAGCAGATGCGGCCAGGCGGCGCGGATCACCCGCAGGGACCCGAAGTAGTGGACGTCGAGGTGTCGCTGGTACTCCTCGTCCGGAACCTCGGCGAACGGAGCCGCCCGCACGATCCCGGCGTTGTTGACCACCGAGGTCAGCCCGCCGAAGGCGGTGACCGCCGCATCGACCAGCGCACGAGCGCCTGCTTCGGTGGACACGTCGCCGGTGCAGGCGACGGCCTTCCCGCCGGCGGCGGTGATCTCGGCGACGACCTCGGCGGCCGGGTTGTCGCCGTCGACTCCCGAGCCGTCGATACGGGCGCCGAGATCACCGACCACCACCGAAGCGCCACGGGACGCGAGCAGCAGGGCGTGGGCGCGGCCGATACCGCGGCCGGCGCCGGTGACGATGACGACGCGGTCGGAGAAGTCCAGTGTTGCCATGATTTCCTCAGAGTTTCTCTACGTTGCGGGCGGGTCAGGGGCGGGTGGTGCCACCGGAGTGCTCGACCTCGGCGGCCCAGATCGTGCCCTGTGCTTCCCGGGCCGACTTCTCGAAGTCGAAAACCTCGAAACCTGCGGTCAGGTAAAGGGTTTTGCGGTCGGGTCCGCCGAGCAGGCAGGCCGAGGCGATACCGTTCTCGAGCGGCAGAGACACCGCGTGAGTGAGCCCCTGGTCGGTGAAGCGCGCGACGTAGCCACCACCGGGCATGGCCGCCCAGACCCCGCCGTCGGCGTCGAGACCGATCCCGTCGGGCATGAACGGGCAGGTGGCGAATTCCCGCGCGTTCGACAGCGTGCCGTCCGCGGCGCGATCCATCACCGTGATCTTGAAGGCCATCACTTCGGCCGTGTACACCTTGGTGCCGTCCGCGCTGATGGCGATCCCGTTGGCGCACATCAGCGGATCGACCTTCTCGGGTGTCGAGACCGTGCCGTCCGGATCCACCACGATCAGCGGGGAGACCACCGGCTCCTCACCCTTGAACAGATCGAAGCCGAGCTGGGTGATGTAGGCCCGGCCGTCGGCGTCGACCACCATATCGTTGGCTGCTGCCAGGGTGCACTGCGAGATATCGGCGTACACGCTCAGATCGTCCGGTGCTCCGCCACCGTGTACCAGCACGAGCTTCTCGTGCATCGACACCACGATCAACCGCCCGTCCGGCAACCAGCCGAAGCCGCCGAGCACGATCGGAACGTCGGTATCGGCGGCGCGCCCGGTCGCGTCCACCACCACCGTCGCAGACCCGTCGGCGTCCAGCGTTTTCAGTGTGCCGGTGTACATATCGGAGAACCAGAAAGTGCCCTCGTGCCACCGCGGGCACTCCGGCCAGGAGTATCCACTCGAGATCTTGCGGGCCTCGTAGGTCGGGGCGCCGGCGGCGGTGACGGCGGCGGCAACGGTCTCAACTGGATTCGTCATGGTGTGGGGCCTTCCGGGAAATGTCGAACGGTCTCGCCGGTTCCGCCGACCGCGGAAACCGGACTTCGTGAGCGCAGGAGGCTCGCGTGAACTGGGTCACAACGACTTGGTCTGCGAGGACGATAAAGCCCCGGTCGGGGCAGTGACGCGGGCCTCCCATTCAGCGGGAGCGGTCGCTCGGCCCGGGGATCATCTGGTCTGCGATCCGCCGTTGAAGTCCAGCGTCTGCCCGGTCATCCCACCGGACTCGTGCGACGCCAGATACGCGCAGAACGCCCCCACCTCGAGCGGGTCGCCCAGCCGTCCGATCGGAATTCCCGCGATCAGCTGCTCGATCTGCTCCGGTGGCATCTTGTGCACCAGATTGGCCTGCAGACCCAGTGCGACGATATTGGCGGTCACCCCGTACCGGCCGGTTTCGGCGGCCAGATGACGGATGAACCCTTCGATACCGCTTTTACCGGTCGCGTACATCGAATAGTTGATGTTCTGCCCGGTGCGCGCCGCCCCCGACGAAATCTGCACGATCCGGCCCCACCCGGTGTCGCACATACCGTCGATGACCGCTTTGATGCAGTTCAGCGCGCCGTAGATATTCAGGTCGATCGACGGCGGCCACTGCTCGGGATCCAATTCGCGGAAGGGCTTGATGACCCGTTCCTCGGCGATTCCCGCGTTGTTGACCAGGATGTCGACATGGTGGCCGAGTTCGGCCTCGGCCGATCGCACGGCATCGACGGTCGCCTGGTAGTCCGTCACGTCGAAAGCCCGGGCGACGGCCTTGTTTCCCTCCGCGACAATGCTCGCGGCGACCCGTTCCGCACGCTCGGCGAACAGATCGTTCACCACGACCGTCGCCCCTTGACGCGCGAGCACAGTCGCGATTCCTTCGCCCACACTCTGCCCCGCACCGGTGACCAGAGCGATACGTCCGTCCAATTCGAACACGATTTCCCTTTCGTTCGATTCCGCCACCTGTTCCAGTACGAGGTGGCGTCCTGCCCGTGCGCGGGTCTCGTCCCGGACGAGCACACGGGTTCGGGTAGACGGAAGGGTAAGGCCGGGTTCTCGCCGCGAACGTCGCGTTCCCGCCGAGCGGGAGAGCCTCCGGCCGGCGTACCGGCCGGACCCCGGTTCGCACAACACGAAGGATGTCCACACCGGCAGTAACAACAGCGATATCAGCGCCGTCTCGACGACAACCGATCCCGGAAAAGCGATATCGCCGCAGTAGAGCCCGGCGAGAACGACAACGTTCCATGGTCTGGCCACGGCTGCCGGCAGCGTGAGATGGCCTCGCCGGCAATGACCTTACGGCGCGGAGGCCACCCACCCGCCGGAACGATCAGCGCGCTGGGTAACAGATCGGTTATGGTGGCGACGACGCTGTTCACAACGCAGGCGACCTAACTTGCCCGACGAGCCTTCGTTCAGCCGATGTCGAGCGGAGCGTCGGCCGGGTACTGGGCGGGCGCCATGGCGTAAGTGTTCGTGAGCAACGCGATGAAATCGCGGTCGGTCATGGGATCGGCCGGGAACTCGAATTCGATACCGCGGCGGGTCAAATCGTCACCGAGGATATCGAAAACCTTGTCGGCGGTGAGGTCGTCGGTGTGATCGAGGTAGCGGTCGGCGTCGTGCCGGTCGTCGAAGACGAGCGCGGTGTAGTGGAAGAGGGTCCGGACGTCACCGTCGGTGTACCGGCCTATTTCCGTATCACCGTTGCGCACCACCCAGGCACCGTTCTCGCCGTGCAGCCGCGTATGCATCTCCAGTTCCGGCATATCGCGGCGATCTCGCGGACCGTTGGCCTCGCGCCGGTGATACATCTTCGAGTTGTCCGACAGCACCGCGGTATTCCAGAACGGCGCGGCCAGCCGCCGCGGCGCGCGGTCGGGGCCGTCGGGCCAGTAGGTGAACCCACCATCGAGGTCGGAATCGTAGAAGTAGGTGATCACCTGCGAGGTCTTGACCTCCCACGCGTCGAACAGGCCCGATTTGGCCATCACGCTGAGCAGCCAGATCGGGGTGTCCACCGAACTCATTCCCCGCCAGTTGCCGCTGTCGAAATGGCCCGCATCGAAACTGTGCGAGGGCACCGCCATGTTGAACAGCATGTGATGCGCCATGCCGTAGCGGGCACCGTGCACACTCTTGGCGTGTTCCAGCAGGGTCCGGCTCAGGTAGATATCGCGGATCTCGTCGTAGAAGGCCACGCCCTCTTTGGCCAGGTAGCCACGGAACACCGGTGCGGCGAAGTCCGAGAGTTTCGCATCCGGGCGGCGGTTCGCCCCACCCGAGACGGCCAGATACTCCTCGGTCGAGGAGAAATGATGCGCCAGGATCAGCGGCCAGGGACCGTGCTCGGCGATCACGCCGAACAGGGCGGCGACCTCCGCGCTCGAGTAGAGGTCGGCGACGACGCTCGGCGGCGCGACCGGAACGAGCGGATGCCGACCGGACGGGGAGAGAGTGGCAGTCATGATGTTCCTTCTTCCTTCGATCCCGATGCCGCGACAACGCCGCGACCGGAGAGTGCGGGCGGGCGCGGCCGGCGCGACGGAATGCGGCTGCGCTACGCCGGGCCGGCCGGAGGGAGACGGCCGGGGGTTTCCGCGCCCGCGTTCCGCACGGCTCACATGCGTGCCGCCGAACTGCTGATGGCGCCCCCGCGCGGTCCGGATTTTTCACTTTCGACGCTAAGCCGCCGAAGCTGCGGATACCACCGTGCCTCCCGCTGAGCGAGAAGAACGGCGGCCCGGCCGGCCGACCGCAGTGAGACTTCTCGTCACAGGCGTTCGAACAGCTCCAGCACATGCCCTTCCGGATCCGCGATGAAGGCGACGCGGATACCGACGTCCGCCATCGTGGTGGGCGGTTCGGTGACAGTACCCCCGGCCTCCTCGGCCCGGCGCACGATGTCATCGAGACCGTGCACCTCGAAACCGATCACCGCGGAGCCCGGAGCCGGCGCGGGCCGATTCTTGTAGTGCAACAACACCAGTGACTGCTCGGATCCGTCCGGGGACGTCATGATGATCTCGGCCAGCGGATCGGGACGGTCGTCGAATTCGTATCGAGTTCGTTCCACCCGTCCGAATATCTTTGTGTAGAAATCGAATTGGGCCGGCAAATCGTTCACGAGAATTTTGGTGAAGGCGAATCGAGGACCGGGCATGTGTGTATTTCCTTTCTTCCGCGGTACGAGTGAACGGACCGCGACAACGGGACGACTCCCGAGCGCCGGGGAGGCCGGGGGTAACCGGAATCGGTGCGGGAGCGCTGTCGCTACCCGGCGGAGCTACCGAGAACCGCGTGGCGGTCGCCCAACTCGATATCGATCACGAAGGTTCGTTCGGCGATCAGCCAGCCCCGCGCCGACCGGATCAGCCGATCCCGGTACTCACCCGCGCATTCGTAGGTGATGTTCGCGTTCTCGCCGGCGCCGATATGCAGCACCCGGGCTTTGCAGACCGACGTGGCGGTATCGCCGTCGATATCGATGACGTGGTTGCCGAGCAGGTGCTGGGAGGGCCCGCACCGATCCAGGAAGGACCGGATCATCGCGACGATCGCCGCACGCCCGCGGACCGCGGGCGCCTCAGCGGCGCCGTAGCGGGCCACGGCGTCCGGGGTGAACACGTCGTCGAGCAGGTCCCAGTCCCGGCGGTCGAGGGCGTAGGTGTAGCGGTTCACCGTATCGGCGACGGCCTCGGCATCGGGTTTCACCCGCCCATGGCGTACGGAATCGGACGAAGAAGTCACGATCGGATCGTAGGGGTAGGTCGGTTCGGATCCGGGCCGTCGATCCCGATGAACGGGAGGGATGCTCACGCGGCCCTCCCGCGGCCGACCCGTACGGCGGGGCACTCGCAGCACCCCGCCGTACGGGGATTTCGGCCGGTCGTTCCTACGCATCGACGTCGAGACCGGATCTGGGACCGGTACGCGCCCCTCGGTCAGGCGTATGCCGCCGATGTCGCGCTACCTTCCTCTCCGGACGCGATATCACCGGCCGGCTTCGTCTGCTGGTGCGGCCTGCCGATGAACAGGCAGACGGCGGCCACGATCAGCGAGCAGACAATGAACCAGCCCACCGACAGGTTGAACGAGGACAACGTGGGCGCCGTGCTCCCCGGCACCGTCGAGATCGAGAGCATGACGGATACGATGGCCACACCGACCGCCGAGAATGCCTGCCGGGCCGTGCTCAGGATTCCCGTCGTGACACTGGTGACGTTGTCGGGAACCGATTCGATGACGATCTTCGGGTAGCCGGTGTACGCGAAGGCCGTGGCGACCGCCGCGACTCCGACAGAACCCATCATGACCGGTAGAGATTTGTGCCCCACGAAGATCATGACGTTGGCGATGGCGAACAGGGCGGCCCCGATCAGGAAGGCCGACCGGCCACCCCATCGGCCCGCGACCACTCCGGCCAGCGGCGAAACGACGAAACCGACCAGCGCCGCGATACCGGTCACCAGACCCGTGACCGTCGCCGACATTCCGAGTCCGACGGGTAACGAGGTCGGGGACTGCAGGATCATCGGAGTCACGATCTGCACCGCACCGACAGGTCCGAGTGCGAGCACGGACAGCGCGATCAGGTTGAGGAACATTCGTTTGCTCGCCAGCACCCGGAGATCGACCAGAGGTTCGCTGCGCCCCAGCTCCCAAAAGGTCCACACGGCCAGGATCGCGAGCCCGGCAAGGATCAGACCGAGGACCGGAAGGCTGGTCCACCCCCACTTCGGTCCCTGCGTGATGCCGTACAGCAACGCGAGCAGGCCCGGCGTCATCAGAATCGCGCCCACATAGTCGAACCGGGGAAGAGCCGACCTGGTATGCGAGCCGGGAAACACGACCGCGGCCACCGCGGACGCCACGACGGCCAGGACAGCGGCGACGACAAAGATCATATGCCAATCGGCGATATCGAGCAGGACACCCGCCAGCAGTGAACCACCCGCACCAGCCAGTAGTGCCGCACCGCTGAGAAATCCCACAGCGATCGATACCTTCTCGGCCGGTAAGGCCTCGCGGGCGAGGCCGTAACAGAGCGGCAGGATCGCGCCCGCGGCCCCCTGCACGCCGCGCCCCACGATGATCGCGGCCATCGAATCGCCGAACACACTGATCAGCGAGCCGAGCACGGAGATCAGCATGACGGCGATGAGAACCTGTTTGCGCCCGTACATATCACCGAGACGACCGCCGACCATGGCGGTCGCCGCCGCGACGAGCATGAAGGCGGTGACCGCCCACCCCGTTGTGGAGGCCGGCGCCCCGAAGATTTCGGCGAATCGCGGCAATGCGATGAAGATCGTGCCGGCTTCGAAGGCGCTCACGCATTCGGCGAGGATCAGCGCCGCGATGATCAGCGCCGGGGATCGGAACCCCGGCGTGGTTTCGTGACTCCCGGTGGTGAGCCGGGATGAGGGATCGGACATCGATTGTCCTCCTGAGACGAGATGGGCCCGGGTTCCGGCCGTTGCGCCACCCGGCACGCGCTCGCGGAACTGCGACATTCCACGGTGTTGACGAGGGTCCGCCGGCAGCACCCAGCGGGCCGACGACACCGCGGAAACTGCGCCGGCGCCGGCACCGAAACACGTATGGGACCCCGATCGGGCGCCCGTCGTGATGTAGGTCTCCGACTGCCGGCGCAACGGACGATAAGCCGTGCCCGAAATATCGTCCGGCGCTGTTTCCGGTCAGCGGGATCAGGCCGGTCCGGCGCCGACTTCCCATCTGACGGAACAGCGGCAGCCACGCGAGGACCCGATGCGGTCACATAGGTCTGTCGCGGCGGCCGACGGTGCCGTCGAGAAAGGAATCCGATGCCATCCACCGCGCAGATCGCCGCCACGGTCGCCGAATATGTATCCCTGTTGGGAAAGGGCACGGGGAAAGAAATCGGGGCACTGTACGACGAATCCGCCACCTTGGAAGACCCGGTCGGCGGCGAGGTCCGGACCGGGCGCGCGGATATCACGACGTTCTACAGCGCGCTCGACAATGTCACCACCGCCGCGGAACTGATCACATGCCGGGTCTCCGGGAACAGCGCGGCATTCCACATGCGGGTTGTCACCACCCTGCCGGATCGGATCGTCACCATCGAGCCGATCGATGTGATGACGTTCAACAACGAGGGGCTGATCACCAGTATGCGCGCGTACTGGGGACCGGCCGATGTCATCACCACACAAGGAGAGTGACCCATGCGTGAGCTGACGGGCCGGGTCGCGGTCGTCACCGGAGGCGCGAACGGCATCGGCACAGGGCTGGCGACCCGCTTCCTCCAAGAAGGTATGAAGGTCGTCGTCGCCGACAACGACGCCGGCGATCTGGAGACAGCGGTGACCGAGTTGTCCACGCTCGGCGAAGTTCTCGGCGTGCTCACCGATGTCGCCGACGCCGATTCGGTGCAGGCGCTCGCGAATGCGGCGATGGACCGGTTCGGCGCGGTGCACGTGCTGTGCAACAACGCCGGAGTCGGCGGAGCCCAGCACTTTTCGACCATCCCCCACGCCACCTGGGAATGGACGCTCGGCGTGAACCTCTGGGGTGTCATCAACGGCTGCCGGATCTTCCAGCCGATCCTGGCCGCCCAGGATGAGGCGTATATCGTCAACACCGCATCGATGTCGGGTTTCCTGACGGGTGGATACCTGACGCCCTACAGTGTCTCGAAGGCTGGGGTGGTGGCCCTGTCGGAAGGGTTGGCTTTCGAATGGGCCAGCGAGTTTCCGCATATCGGGGTCGCGGTGCTGTGCCCGGCCTACACCGCCACATCCATCCGGCACGACGAACGCAATGCGCCCGCCGGTCATATCCCCCGCGCTGTCGCCGATCCGTCCCTGATCGAACATCAGGCGGAGGTGGACCGGACCATCGAACAGGAGGGGATGCCGGTTTCGCAGATCGCGGAACTCGTCGTGCGCGGTATGGCGGAACGCAAGACCCATATCTTCCCCCACCCCGAGTGGCTGAAACTGTGGACCGACCGCGTGGAACGCGTTTCGGCACAGGTTGATTCGCCCGCCGCGGCGGAGCGGCCCGAGTAACCCGCGGCCACTCCGGCCGACGATGGCATCGACCGGTCCGAGTGGCGGCGCGATTGCCGGCGATCATGGCCGGCACCCCCGTTTCCCGTTCGTGAACTCCGAGGAGATGACCGTGCCCGTTCCCCCGCTCGATCCCGATGTCCAGGCGCGCATCGACGCCCTCGGACCGATGCCGTCGATGCGTTCCCGGGGTATCGAACAGGTTCGCGCCGGGGTCGAGGCGATGAAACCCCCGGCCGAGACCCTTCCGATGGCCGAAGTCGAGGACCACACCGTGCCCGGGCCGTACGGACCCATTCCCCTTCGCGTGTACCGGCCCACCACCGAAACCGCGGCCCCGGCCGTCGTCCACCTGCACGGTGGCGGTCTGGCGATGGGCTCCAACACGTCCTTCGAACCGCTCGCCCGGCAGATCGCGACCGCCGCCGGCGCGACGGTGATCGGCGTCGACTACCGGCTGGCGCCGGAATGGGGAGCGCCGGTGCAGATCGAGGAGTCGTACGCGGCCACCGCCTGGGTCGCGGCGAACGCGACCCGTCTGCGTATCGATTCCGGCCGCCTGGTGGTGCTCGGCGACAGCGCGGGCGGCGGTCTCGCGGCCGGCGTCGCGCTGCTGGCCCGGGACCGCGGCGGGCCCGCGCTCTTCGGCCAGGTGCTGATGTATCCAGGGCTGGACCGCGATATGGGCGCGCCGTCGATCGTATCCATGCCCGACGCTCCCATGTTGCTCCGCGACGACATCACCTATCTGCACGAACTCGCGGACACCGGTGCGGACGGGCCCCACGACTGCTATCGGATCGCGGCCTATGCCGAAGACCTGTCCGACCTCCCCCAAGCGATCGTGGTGACCGCCGAAGCCGATCCGATCCGGGACTGGGGCGAGCGGTACGCCGCCCGGTTGCGGGATGCGCGAGTGCAGACCACTGTCACGCGGTACCCCGGCGTGCTGCACGGCTTTCTCATGCGGCCGGAGAATTCGGCACGCGCGACACTCGCGATCGCCGAAATCGGCGGCCTGCTGCGCGCCAAGTTCGCCAATCCCCTGCCCTTCGGCCGATTCGCGGCGAGCCCCGGCTGAACCGTGTCACCCGATCGAACCGCCGGATCGGTGGGCAGTGAGATCAGTCCCTGATCGAGGCGCGGCATTTCGACCGATCATGCCCACAGGCCTTGTGGTTCTCCGCTCGCCGGAACAGAGTCCGGGCCGCCATCCCGCACCGAGCCGGCTGTGCGGCACGAATGGGGCACCGCACCCTGCCGGCAGAATCGTTTCGCAATCAGTCCTGCCCGGCCTCCGCGAATTCACGAGTGCGGATTTCGGCCAGTGCGCCGAGCTGCTCACAGTAGTGATCGGCCGAACTCGCCTCCATGCCGCAGCCGATGATCGTCGCACCAGCCGCTCGAGTGTCCTTCGCGTCCCGTCGGCGTCACCGAGTGGGTCCATGTTTCCCGCGGACAGCACGACGTCGAACCCCTCCGGCAGCGGACGCCGGTTCAGCATCGCGCCCAGCTCGCCGAGGCTCAGCCCGAACGGAACCCAGCCGTCCGCCAGATCACAGGCCCGGCGCAGCGACCGCTGGGTACGGCCACCGACCCAGAGTGACACCCGCGGCTGTACCGCATGCGGTTCGACGATCATGCCCGAGAACTCGTAGTAGGCACCGTGATACCGCGGTTGCCGATCGGACAGCGCGGCCCGCAACGCCCGCAGCGCATCGTCGGCCCGGGCGCCCCGATCGTCGAACGGAACGTCCAGCAGTTCGAATTCCTCGCGCGGACCTCGGCCACCGGCGCCGGGACGGCCACATGCTCACTGCAGGTGAGGTGGTGAAATCCCGCGCGGTCCGCGGCCACCGCGATCCGGGCGAGTTCCTCGATACCCGCCGTCCTCTCCCACGGCTGGTGCGCACCAGGGAAACGGGTCACCACAGGGCTGTTGAGGCCTATCCGCACCGCCGTCACCGCCCGGGCCTGTCCGTCCCCGCACCGGCGGCCGAGGCGGGCATCCCGGTCAAGAGGCGGCGCCCTTCGACGCTACCGTTCAACGGCCGGGTGACCCGCCGGGATACGCACCAGCCCTCGTCGGTCCGGCGCAACTCGATCCGATGGACACCAGCGCGCCAGATGTAGAACCTGCCGTCCTCATTGCGGACCAGGATCGATTCGCATACCGCCGTGGCCTCCTCGCCCTCGATACGCTCGATATGCGCGGGACCGAAGAAGTGGGCGCTGCCGCCGGTGATGATGTCCTGGTGCGATTCGGACCGCACCATGGTCCGCAGGTCGGCGCGTCCGATCATCCGCCAGCCCTCGACGTCGTATTCACCGTCTTCGGTCCACAGCGCCGCCACCGCGTCGGCCTCCCCCGCGTCGACGAGCGGGCCGTAGGCGGTCAGCTTCCGGATGATGGCCAGTTCGTCTTCCAGGCGCTGGACCCGCTCCGCCAGTCCGGCGAGTGACTCTTCATGGTTCATCTGTCGACCTCTCGTTCGTGGGATCGCATTCCGGCCCGGGTAGCCTCGCACCGGCATTTCGTATCGATCGGACACCAGCGGTACGGTGGCATGAAATCAGCAGACAGACCGGCCGACGGCGCTACGTTCCGTTGACCGGGAGCTCCGAGTTCCCGCTCGCCTTTGGCAGGTTCTGCCGTAATGTCATATCCTGACGATATTGATCGTGAGGCGGTGCCCTCGAACAGCATCGCCGCGGAACCCGCACGGGAGCAGGAAAAGGGAGGTCCGGTGGCCAAGTCGGCTCGCCCCACCCTCACCGAGCGCCGGGCGGAGGAACTGCGGCGGGCCATCGCCCTCACGGCACGGGACCTGTTCATCGCCGACGGCAACACCTCGGCCACGGTCGAGCAGATCTGCGAGATCGTGGGCATCTCGCCACGCACCTTCCACCGTCATTTCCCGGTGAAGGAGGACGTACTCTCCCCACTGTTCCGGCAGAGCGAAGAACTGATCGTCGAGATCCTGCGGACGGCATCCGCCGAGTCCGATCCGGTCGAAGTCCTCGCGCACGCGTTCACCACCGAGGTCCATCGGCGCCAGGTACCCGAGTTCGACCGGAAATTCATGGAGCTGATGATCAATACGCCGCCGTACCGGTTGCGGTGGCTGGAGTGGGGTGAGGGGCTGTACGGAGAGATCACCCGCTTCCTGGACCGGCATTTCGAACTCGGTCAGGACCCATTCGTCCGTGAGCTGCCCGCGCAGCTGGCGATGCAGACCATGCGCCAGGCCTACATCCACTGGGTCGACGCCGGCCACTCCGGCGATTTCGCGGAGGTGGAGCGCCTCCTGCTACGCGGTATGCGAATGCTGTTCGACGGTATCGATGCCGCCACACCCCCGCGGTGAGCCGACCTTCCCCACGATCCGCCGGGCGGCGGCGGTACCATTTCGGGCCCAGCGGCCGGGAATTCCGCTGAGTGGACATCTCCGGCGCTTCCCGGACGGTCACCTCGCTAGCGTCCGCATATGAATAAACCCTGGCCCAGAGAAGAACTCGAAACGGCGTTCCGGACGTGGGAGACAACGGTCGCGCGAGCCGCCGCCGGCGAAGGTAGCTGGCGCGAATTCGTCGATCTGTTCACACCCGACGCCGAGTACCACGAGCAGATGGTCGGCGTATTGAAAGGTCACGACGCCATCTGGGCGTGGGTGGAACCGACTCTCGCCCAGTTCCCCGGATCCGCGATGACCTCGTTCCCCGTCCATTGGCACCTGATCGACGATGTCAACGGTGTGATCGTGGTGAAGCTGAACAACCTGATGCGTGATCCCGGGGACGGCGCCCGGATGGGGGCGGACAACATCAGCATCCTCACCTACGCCGGGCACGGGAAGTTCTCCAAAGAGGAGGACATCTACGATCCCGCCGAATTCAACGAACTCGTGCCCGCCTGGATCGGACGGGCGATGGAGTTGGGCACACTCAGCGCGGCCGAACTCGAATGGTGCGCGCGGGCCCAGCAGCAAGGATCGGCGCCGAGCTGATCTCGCTCCGAACACGTAGGGCGAGTCGCGGCAACCCGACGACTCGCCCTACGTTCTCTCCACCCGAGATTCAGCGCGTGACCGCCTCCGCGCCCAGGTACGCGCGCTCGACCCGTTCCGGATCGTCCCGCAACTCCGCGGCACTTGCCCGGTCGGCGATCCGTCCGTGTACCAAGACCGCGGCCCGGTCGGCGACCCCCAGAGCCAGATGGACATGTTGTTCCACCAACAGCACGCTGGTGCCCTCCGCGGCCGCCAGCTTCTTCAGCACATCCAGGATCTCGGTCACGATCACGGGAGCCAATCCCATACTCAGCTCGTCGATCACCAGCACCGCGGGCCGCTGCAGGATCGCCCGCCCGATGGCGAGCATCTGCTGCTCACCGCCGGACAGCCGGCCGGCGGCAACCGGCAGCCGCTTCTCCAACGCCGGGAAATACTCGAGTACCTCGCGTAGACCGGCTTTTCGCCGCGCACGTTCCCCGACGGCGAGCAGAAGATTCTGCTTCGTACTCAGCTGCCGGAACAGGGCCCGGTCGTCGGGCACCAGCACCAGCCCGGAACGGACCGCGTCCCGGGGACGCCCGCCGCGGACCGCACGACCGGCGACGACGAGCTCACCCTCGGTACGCGGAAGCAGCCCGGCCAGGGCCGTCAACAGTGTCGTCTTGCCTGCGCCGTTCGGCCCGAGCAGACAGGTGATCTCGCCGTCCTGCAACGTCAGGTCGACGTCGCGTACGCACGGGCGTTCTTTCAGGTAGCCGGCGGTCACGCCTCGGCATTCCAGCGCTTTCATCGCGATACCTCCGGGGAAGTGAGCGGCCGGGCATGCAGTTCCGGGACAGCCCCCGCGTCGAGAGCCTCCGAGTCGGCCGGTACGCCGAGATAGGCGCGAAGTACCTCCGGGTTCGCGCGGATCTCCGCGGGTGTACCGGTGGCGATCACCGTTCCGAGATCGAGCACGATGACCTGATCGCAGACTGTCAGCACCAGTTCCATATCGTGGTCGACCAGCAACACACCGGTGCCGTCGGCGGCAACTGCGCGCAGTTTCTCGCCCAGCCAACGGCTTTCGGCGCTGTCCAAACCCGCGGCCGGTTCGTCGAGCAGAGCGACCGCGGGGTCGGCGGCGAGAACCCGTGCCATCGACACCAGCTGCCGCTGTCCCTGGGACAGCAGACCCGCCTCCCGGTCCGCCAGTTCGCTCAGGCCGAGGACGGCCAGCGTCCTGCTCACCCGCCGCGTGACGGGCAGCTCCGAGCCGGACCGGGCCGCGCCCACCCCGACGTTCTCGGCGACCGTGAGATCGTCGTAGAGCTCGACGTCCTGGAAGCTGCGCCCCAGTCCGGCCCGGCTGCGGGCGTGCGGAGGCTGCCCGGTGAGCGACCGGCCCGACAGCGTCACCGACCCGGTGGCCGAGGCGAATCCGGTGATCGCGTCGATAACGGTCGTCTTACCGGCGCCGTTGGGTCCGATCAGGCCGACGATCTCACCGGGCCGCACCTCGAACGCGACATCGGTGGCGGCCTTCACCACACCGTAGGTGACATTCACCCCCTCGACCGAGAGGATCGGTTCGGAACGGTCGGCCACCGTCCGGCCGGCCACCGGCTCCGTCGCCTCGATGCCCGCCGCCCCGCGACGTGGGACGGCAGGCCACGGGATCCGCGGCAGTTTGCTCGCGATCCCGTCGGGGTTGGCCAGCACGGTGACCACCAGCAGGATGCCGCTCAGAACCGCGTAGTAATCACCCACGTGCAGGAACCGGTCGACCAGGAGGTACAGAATTCCACCGGGCGCCATCACACCGGCGAGAATTCCCCCGGTGATGGAGGTGATGCCCGCGACGTATACGACAGCGAACAGCGAGATCCCGAGGAACACCGCGTACGGTTCCGGCGTGGCGAGCATCTGCTGATACCCGAGCAGGGCACCACCGAGGCCGGCGACGAACGCACCGAGGGCGAAAGTGATCAATTTGGTGCGGGACACATCGATACCCGCGGCCGCCGCCGAACGCTCGTTTGCCCGCACCGCGAGCATGGCGGTGCCGAGGCTGCTGCGCCGCAGCCACGCCACACCGAGTCCGACGGCAGTGAGGACAACAAGGCACAAGAGGCCGAATGCGATGCGTGGGTAGGCCTCACCCGCCCCGATGCCGAGGTCGATTCCGAACAGCCGTGGTGTATCGATCGGAGCGCCCTGCACACCGCCGTTGAGCTCGGGGTTGCGAAACCAGAACGCCTCCACGAACACCGCGAGGGCGAGCGTCACCACCGTCAGTGGCAGCCCGCGAACTCGCAACGCGGGCAGTCCCACGACGACCCCGACCACGGTCGCGAACAGCGCCGCGATGATCGGAGCGAACGGGAACGGAATGCCGAGGTGCTGATTCAGCACGCTCAACGCATAGGCCGAAACCCCGGCCAGCGTCAGCTGCGCCAGCGATACCTGACCCGCGTAGCCGGTGACGATGACCTGCGAGAGCCCGAGGATCCCGAAAACGATGCTGCTGACGAGCACGGCACGATAACTGCCGGTGGTGGCCAGCAGAGCGACCACGGCTACAGCAACCGAGAACAGTGCCGGAACGAGGATGTGGTCGGGACGCGGTGCCCGCCCGAGCGTCCGGTGGATCACCGAACCCCGATCGGGCAGCGGGCGTCCCTTGACCACCAGGAAGATCAGGATCAACAGCAGTGAGATCGCCTCCGCTGTACCGGATCTCGGCCACCAATCATAGAGTCCCTGCAAATTGGTGGCTTCTGCTTGCAGGGCGCCGATAACGATGCCCGCGGCCACCGTCAACCAGATCGAGGCGAAATTGCCCACCAGCGTGGCCGCCAGCGCCGGCACGATGAACAGGGAGTACGCCACGGGATTGAGCGCCACCAGCGGCGCGATGAGAATACCGCCCAGCCCGGCGACAACCGACGACAACGCCCAGTTGGCGAACGCGATCCGGTCCGGCGACAAGCCGGTGAGGTAGGCGCCCTTCTCGGATTCCGCCGCCGCCTCTGTGGCCGTACCGAACCGGGTGTAGCGGAAGACGAGGGTGGCCACGATCGCGAGACAGATGATGGAAACCGCCAGGAGCACACGATCGGTGGGCACCAGGTGGTCACCCAGCGAGAAGGTGTCGAGGGCGAAAATCGGTTTGACCGAGACCAGGCCCGTTCCCACCCGTTGTGCGATCACGGCCTGGATCACGATCATCAACCCGATGGAGGCGACGGCCTTGGCCACCACCGGGGCAGTGCGCATGGGCCGGAAGACCAAGGCGTAACACAGCACGCCGAGGACACCGGCGGCAGCCAGGGAGATCGCCATGGCGGGTGCCACATCGAGCGGCCCACCGAGGTCGATCGTCGGGGGCAATCCCGGTATCGGCACCAGCAACTCACCGGTCCGCAACAGGGCGTAGGTGTAGGCGGCGTAGAGCGCCACCGTGCCGGTCGCGAAGTTCACGACCCCCGAACTCTTGAAAGTCATCACGAGTGCGAGCCCGAGAGCGGCGTACACCGCCCCGTTTCCGAGGCCGAGCACGAGATACGAAAGGTGGTCTGTCATGACTGATCTCCCTGGCCGGAATACCGCTGGTGGGCGGGTTATCCGGTCACTTTCGGATTCACCGGCACACCCTGGTCATTGATCTCACCCATCAGCATCTGGCGCGAGCAGATCGACGGCATCTGCGGTACAGCGGTGCCGTCGCAGGTGAAGGTGATACCGCCGCCCGCGGGCATCTCCACGGCCTTCGCGGTGCGCAGCGCCTCCTTGATGCTCACCGGCGTGACGTCTCCCTGAATGTTGCCGGTGGCCGCGGCGAGCGCCATGACGACCTGGTAGCCGGAGGAGGCGGCACCCGCCACCGCCGCATCGGGGGCGTAGGTCTGCAGAACGGAGCGGTAGAGCACCGAATCGGGGCGGTCCGACAGATAGTCGGTCGCGGTGATGCCGATACTGCCCTCGATGGAGTCCACGCCCAGGATGTCGATGACATCGGGGGCCAGGCAGGTCGGGATGTAGACGCGTTGAACCGCCGGGTCGGTGGTCTGGATGGCCTTGTAGACCGAGGCACAGGTCGCCGCGTCGGCGATCACGCTCACACCTTGCGGCTTATCGGACAGCCCGGAAGTCACCAGCGGAGTGGGGTCCGGCACGCCCAGCGGGATCGGCACCACGTTCAGTTTCACCCCCGCGGCCTGGAAGAGCGGCGCACCCATCGCGTTTGCCAGGGCGCCGAGGCCGCCGCCGTCACTCGCGAAGAGCGTGAACGTGCTCATGCCCTTGTCCTTGGCCGCCGCCGCCATCGCGGTGATGGTGCCGGGCAGACCCGCCGACAGCGCCGCGGAATCGGGCGAGGTCAGTTCAAGCTGTGAGACGCCGTTGAGGGTCACGTAGGGGATACCGGCGCCGGCGACGATCGGAAGGATGGTTCCGCCCTGGGAGGTGCCCGGTGACAGCACCGCTGTCACCTTCTGCTCGACGAATTCGTTGGCGCACTTGGTGGCCGAGGTCGGCTCCTCCTGCTGCTTGCAAACCACGAGTTCGACCGGATGTCCCGCGATACCGCCGGCGTTCTTGTTCACATACTCGACGGCGGCCTCCGCACCCTCACGCATCTCCGGGAGCGACACCACCGCACCACCCTCGGTGGATACGAAGCCGATCCGCACCGGCGTCCCGGTGGCCGGTTCGTCGGGTAGCGCGGTGGTCGCTGCCCCGGCCACCGCGCTGTTGTTCGTTTCGTCGCCGCCGGCACACCCCGACGCGGCGAGCGCGATCGCCAGCGCCGCGGCGCCCATACCGGCGACGGCTCGCCGGTGCCGGCTCAGACCACCAAGTCCCATGGTCGGGTTCTCCTCTCCGAAGGCGAGGCCGCACACCAGGTGGTTCCCGATACACACAACGTCCTCGCGTGGTCCACATCACTTATCGATGCGGCGGAGAATTATGGACTCATGTACGACCCGACTCAGACGATCGCTTCCCATTCACCGGGATAATCGTGGCCGGGTGTCACCGGGTTCGCTAAACGCATCACCCGACGCCCTAGCTGCGAAAACGCCGCAGGTAGGCAGGTAGCCGCCGCAGCGGGACCGCACGCGGCCAATCGTCGGCGCGGAAATAGGCGTCGCTGCCGCCGTCGACGAACACGACACTGCCGCAGAGGAAGCGCGCAGCGTCGGACAGCATGAAGACCACCCATTCCGCCAGATCGCCGGCGTCCCCGAAACCGCCGATCGGTACCGGGAACCGGCGAATGGCGGCCGCTTCGGCGGGTGTGGCGAGTTGCTTCTCCAGCAGCGGCGTCAGGATGGCGCCAGGGGCCAGCACGTTGAGCCGGATTCCCGCGCCCGCCCAGTCCGCGGTCACCGCGTGGCGCCGGACCCAGCGGCTCACCGAAGCGGTGCACGCCACCGGCGCCGCTGTCTCGGCGCAGATCGGGCATGCCGGTCCGGTCGCCAACTCGCGCTCGAACGGCCTGCCGTCGCTGTCCCCGTCGACCAGACCCAATCCGCTGTCGATGAGTTGGGATCGCGCGGCTTCCGAGGCCGACATCCGGCGGATCATCGAGGACCACGCGCGGGCGACGCGGTACGCGATCGAGGTGGGCTTCGACGCGGTCGAAGTACACCTGGGGCACAACTATCTGGCCAGCTCGTTCTTGAGCCCGAAGATCAACCGGCGCAAGGACTCATGGGGCGGGTCGCTGGCGCGCCGCGCGGAGCAAATGCTCGAACGCGACGGCCACGTCGACGCACTCGAGCTGACCGGCGGCTCCTCACTGCTCAACCCGATGTACCTGTTCCGGGGCGACGTACCGATTCGTGAAATGGCCGAAACCCAACGCGGCATCGTCAAATTGGGCATGAAGCTGTTCGGCCGCCTGGTGTTCTCGCACTACCCCTACGAACCGCTCTACTTCCGCGACTACGCTCGCCAGTTCCGTGACGCGGTGAACCTCCAGCTCGTGCTGCTCGGCGGGATCACCGACCTCGCCGGTATGAAGGCCGCGATGGACGACGGGTTCGAGTTCGTGGCGATGGCGCGGGGCACTGCTGCGGGAACCCGACCTGATCAACCGCATCCAGGCGGAGTCTTCGACGGAATCGCTGTGCATCCACTGCAACCTCTGCGCGGCAAGCATCTTCACCGGCACCGCTGCCCACTGGTGAGCACCACCGAGAAGGCGAAGCCGGCCGACCAGCTGTCGTGACGGCATCCGAGAATTCCGGCGATAATTCGGGCGGCGTTCCTCTTTCCCGCCCGCCCGTAGCGTTGACATGTCAGTTTGCGCCGGACGGCGAGAGTGATGCGCGGACTTCCGCCGCGTCGAACGATCTGGGCAGGAACAACTCGCGCCTACTCGCCACCGGCCTTGTGAGTTGCGCCCGCAGGCCGTGCGACCCGTCGGCCATACGTACCGAACGGATACCGAGCTGCGGATAGTCCCGAGTCTGCCCAGAAGTTCTTGCCGGAGAGCAGCCGGAAGCGGTCCGCACCGACCGGTCGCGGAGTTCGGGACGTCGGCCGAGCTCGGAAGGTTCAGGGATTACCTCCGGCTCATCGAGTTCCCTGCAGTCTATCTATCAAGGTGCACATAGCTTCAGCCGGCACGTCGGCGGACCGCGCTGCAGTGCGCCCGGCTCAACCCGGTACGGCCCGGTACCGACGGCCGGATCTCATCGGCGCACCCGGCTCAGCGCTGAGCGGAGTACGCGGCCGCGACCCTGGCCCATACCGCCGGATCCGTGCGCAGCCCGCCCGGAGTGTCCGGACCGTATCGCTCGATCTCGGCCCCGATGTCCAGCGGCGCGGTCATCGAGGCGCCCCGGAGCGCCTCCTCGACATGTTCATCGGGGACGAGCCAGCACACCTCGAACTCGATACCGTCGGGGTCGCGCCCGTAGAGTGCCTTGGTGGATCCGTGATCTCCCGCGCCCGTCAGCGCTCCGGCATCGGCGAGACTCCGGCGCGCCGCCGCGAGCTCGGCCAGCGTGTCCACTTCCCAGGCCACGTGATACAGCCCGATCGATCCGGGTGCCGGCACAGCCGTACGCCGGGACTCGAACAACCCCAGGTCATGGTCGTTGGCCGAACCGGCATACCGTAGGAACGCGCCACCGGGGAACCCGCCGGGCAGCCGCTGGAATCCGAGTACCTGCTCGTAGAAGTCGAGGCTGCGCGAGAGGTCCGAGACGTACAGGACAACATGGTTGATTCCACGCATACCGGAAGACCTCCTGAGCCGATCACGACATCCACCCCGCTGCACCTCCTGGCGGAGCGGGCTTCCAACCCATCATGCTCCACCGCCGTGGCGGTCTCCCGGTAGTTCCCGGCGACCGGAACACCACGAACCGGACACGAGTCCGGCGCTCCGGATCAGCTCAGGCGTTGGAGGATCATCGCCATACCCTGACCACCACCGACGCACATGGTCACCAGACCGAACTGCTTGTCGTGGGTCCTCATGCCCGAGGTACTCGTACCGGCATTACCCGCGACGAACAGGACCGCGGGGGTGTGCGCGCACAGAACCGTGCCGAGCAGGCCCTCGCCAGCGGCGTCTCCGAGCGGGAGACTGCTTACCGGGATTCGGGAAACACCTGATCGCGAGCTCGTCGGCTCCGGGTGACCACGGCTCGGAACCCGAGTCCCGATTCCCCGGAACTCGGGTTCCGGTGGCTCAGCCGAGGCTGAACGGCTGCCCCCAGACGGTGACAACTTCCTTGGCCGTCGCCGTTTCCACCTCCACCTCGGCGAATGCCCTCGCCTGGGCATAGCCGGCGCAACCGGAAAGGCCGATGGTGCTGTTACGCCAGCTCACGCTCCCGTTGGTGGCGGCATGGGAGGAGAAGGGCCGATGCGATTCCGCGCCGAAGGCATCGGGGGCTTCCAGGTCCAGCAGGTAGAACTTCTTCGCCTGCCCGGGACCAAGGCTCAGATTCCCGCCGAGGCTCCCGCCGGCCGACGGATTCTGCCCGGCCCAATCCTGGCTGTAATTCGCGCCGCTGTTGGCACCGCCTCCGGCGATATTGACCTGGCAGCCGACCACATAGCCGGGTTTGATCTTCGAGCGCGCCGGCCCCGACAGCTCGAACTGGGCACTCGCGGACACCCACGCGTTGCGGTGCAGCGGTGTGGCACCCATGGACGGGCTGATCGTGGCCGATTCAGCGACGATGCGCACCGTGACAGCTGTTCCGTCACCGAGCGTTTCGGTGATCGCTGCCCCGGGCAACGGGACGAAGGTGTCGGCGGCGGCGACACCGATGGTCATCAACCCCGCCGCTGCCGCCCCCACGAATGCCGAACGGACGAGTTTCCTGTGATCCATCATTTCGAAATACCTCTCCGGGTTTCATGACTTGGTGACGGTCGGATATCTACCTCGCTCATCCGATACTGAACGGCGCCCCGTAGAGAGTGGTCTTCGAATAATTCTCCCCGATGATTTCCACCACCGTATAGGCACGAGCCTGCGCGTAACCGCCGCAACCCTGGATCTCCATCTCGAAATCCCGGTATCCGAGGCTGTAGACACCGGGACGGAGAATATCCTTGAAACCGATCCGGACGAATTTCACCTGACCGGGGCCGAGCTGGATACCGGCCGAACCACTCAACCCGGCACCGTTGGTGTTGACATTGCCGGAAAGCCCCGCGGTGATGGCACTGTCACCGATACTTACCTGGCAACCGACGATGTAGCCGGTGCTCACCTGCGACGCACCATGGGTCGACGAATTGTTCGTCCCCGGCCAGTTCTCCGGCGTGGAATACGGACCCGGACGTTCGACCGTCGGCGTATTGGTGACATCGGCAGTGACCGCGCCGGACACCCAGACCACCCGGCCTGCCCCGTTAGCGGCCATAGACGGGGAAATCACGGCATGTTCGGCGGTGCGGCTGAGGGTGGCCCCGGGGGCGACCTCGTGACCATCCGGCAACGGCACGAAGGTATCGGCCGTGGCGTGGCCGGCGGACAGGACGGCGACAGCGGCGAATACCGCACTCATTCCGCTCAAACGCATTCCGCGACGGACGCCGCAGGAAAGTGGGTGACGTGGGACGTTTGCTGTCATCTGTATTCCCTCATCTCGATCGAAACATGCCCGCATCGGCAGGCCCTTCCGGACTGTCGCCGGAAAAATATGGGAAGTTCACTCCGCCGCGCGACGCGCGAAATTCCGACAACGCGGGCGCGAAATGTCCCGAATCGATTAAGGAACCCGGGTGACGAAGCGACCTCGATCTCCGAACAGAATGTCGGCGATCGGTGCAATAAATACGGCGAGTTTCCGCGCCGGACATCAGGCCCGCCGCCCGGCATCCCGGCGGCGGATACCGCGACTATGTGGGTTGAAACTATTGGACTCCGGTGGTGACGTTCCCTTCTTCTTCCGCACCTGCGCGGAGGTTCTGCGGCGCCCGGCCGTTTCTCTCGTCGACCGATTCGGTCGGACGCACAGGCATTCCGGACGATTCGATACCGACGTTAAGTCGACTCCGCAGAAGAGACCATCGCCACTCCCGCCCAGCGGAAATCACCAAGCCAGCGCACGCTGGATCGGCCCGACAGAGGTTGCGGGCACTTCGCCGGCGCGCCACCGGGGACAGTCGATGGCAGTCCGGTGTTCATCCCTTATCGACTGAGTGAATCGATGGCGGCTACTTGCCTAACCTCGACCGGCACCCACCCTGACCACACGGAGAACGAGTCCATTCCCGGGCCCGGGCCACCGCTGATGCCCGAACTCGGGAACCGTTTCTCCCGATGAGTGGAAAAGGTCGCTTCTGCAGCCCGGCCGGACAAATACTGTCCGACCCGGCTCCGGGGCAAGGCCCCTCGGGTGAGCCGGCGGTGGACTGACGAGGAGACGACGAATGCATCCCAATCCTGTTCGGGAAAGCGACCGGCTCGCACGCGATCCCGATGGCGCCGACGAGGTCGACGTCATCGTCGTGGGGATAGGCGCCGCCGGGTGTGCGGCCGCACTGTCCGCGCATGCAGCCGGCGCCGACGTAGTGGTCTTGGAGAAGACGGGCCCCGCGGAGGCGGGTGGGAACACCCGCGTCTCCGGCGGCGCATGGTTCCACCACGACGATCCGGACGGCGCGGCCGATTACCTTCGCGCACTGTGCGGTGACCGGCCGGTTCCCGAGCCCGTGGTGCACGCATGGGCAGCCGGGACACGCGAGGTCACGTCGTGGATCGAGTCGCTCGGAGCGCGGGTCCTGCCGAACGGCTCCTATACCGCAGAATATCCGGAACTCGACGGGAGCGACTGCTACGGCGGCTACCGAAGCGTCGACGGCGTACTCGGCGACGGGCGATTGTTCGGTGCGCTCACGAGGGCGCTCGACGAGCGCGACATCGAAGTACGCTACGACACACCGGCCGTCGAACTGACAACCGATCCTGCCACGGGTGCGGTGACCGGCGTGGTCACCGCCGCCGGCCGGCGGATCACGGCACGTGGCGGCGTCGTCCTGGCGACCGGTGGTTTCGAAGGCGATCCAGAACTCGTGCGTACCCATCTCGGGTTACACGACGTACCGGTATGGGGCAGCACCGCCGCGACCGGCGACGGATTGCGCATGGCCGAGCAAGTGGGCGCGGACCTGTGGCATATGGACAATATGATGACGGTCAACGGAATCGCCCGGCCGGGATCGAGACACGGATTCTTCGCCATGTTCCTGTACTCCCGCGGCTATGTCTGGGTCGACGAGAACGGCCGCCGGTTCGTCGACGAATGTGTCCCCAGCGGTCACGGTCAAGCGCTGATCGACGGCCGCTACGAGTTGCACCCCAAGCAGCCGATGCATGTCGTCTTCGACGAGCGTACGCGGGCCGCCGGCCCGATCAGCCCGGACGCGGAGGTCATGGCCGTCGGCTGGAACGTGCTGATGGACGGGTACCGGTGGAGTGCGGACAACAGTGCGGAGATCGCCGCCGGGTGGATTCATCGCGCCGATACCCTCGCGGAACTGGCCGGCCGTATCGGCGTGGACCCGGCCACCCTGACCGCCACGGTCGACCAGTACAACCGCGCCTGCTCCGCAGGACGGGACGATCTCTTCGGCCGTGCCCCGGCGACTCTCACTCCGGTCACCGCGCCCCCGTTCTACGCCTATCAGAGTGCACCTGTCCTGGCGTGGACCAATGGCGGCCCGCGCCGCGACCAGCACGCGCGAGTGTTGTCCCGGTCGGGCGCAGCGATCGACGGTCTCTATGCGGCCGGCACCGTGAGCTCGACCTACAGCTGGGCAAAAGACGGCGGTTTCCATATCGCTGATGCGATCGTGTTCGGCCGGATCGCGGGTGCCCACGCAGCGGACCGGGTCCGCTGAGCGCCGCCGGCAGTATCGTCTCCACGTGCAGGAGAGCCATCAAATCCACGTCCGACCGATCCGACTCCAGACCGGCATCGCGCATCCCTGTCGGGACTCATGAGCTCCTCCGCATCAAGTACGGATATCAGCGTTTCCGGCCGGCACTTCATAGTCGAAGCCGCCGAAACCTGCTATGAACGCTTTACATCACCCGTAATCGGTGAACGAGGCGATGTCGAGCCACCAGAACAGCCCGACCTGATGCCGGGTATCCAGCCCAACACCCGCGATCACAGTCGGGGTCGACCGCACTTTGAGGACGGGATTGCCCGCCGCAACGCGACTCAAGTGGATTCGCGATGGACAACGATGAACCCAGGCGTAACGGGCTGTGGAGCCGTTGTCCTGTACCCGGCGCCGTGCAGCGCAAGTTCGGCGACGTAGCGGGCAAGCCCACCCATTTCCATGCGCACGCTCGACAGTGCGGGGACGAACACCTCACTGAACCGGGTGTCGTCGTGTCCGATCACTGCCAGTGGGGCCGGTACGCCGATCCCTGCGCGAAAGGCGGCTCCGGCGACCAACGCGGCGGTGTAGTCGTTGTACGCAATCACCCCGGTGATTCCGTTGTCCCGCCAGTGTTCGACCGCTTGGGCAGCCGAACGCTCACCCGCTTTACCGACCTGCCGGGCATCCGGAAGCTGCAGGCCGAGGTCGCGCGCCGTTTCCCGTGCGGCGGCGAGACGGGTCGCCGCCAGGTCGGCCAGGCGCGGGTCGTCCGGGAGCGCGTAGGCCAGCCGACGATGCCCTCGTTCGTGCAGGTGCCTGACCTGGTGACCGGCTCCGGCGGCAGCCACCGCCGCCGATGCTTCGAGCGGCGCAGTGACAACCGTACGCACCCCACTCTCGTGTGCCGAGCGCACTTCGGCCTCATCGAGCTCCCCGAGCCCGATTATCACGTCGGGATGCAGCGCCTCCCACAGCGGCCGCGCGCGGTCACCCGCCCGGCGCGTGTAGGGCACGAGCGTGTATCCGGCTCGCTCGAGGTGGTAGGAGACCTCCTCGAAGAACTCGGACATGCTGGTCTCGACCGGCCAGTCCGGTTGCAGCAGCATCACCAGCCGGGTGCTGCCTCGTCGCAGCGCCTGGGCCGCCGCGTTCGGCCGGTAACCGAGTCGTTCGGCCTCGGCGAGCACACGCCGGCGGGTGGCCTCCGGAATGGTCTGTCCCGGCGTGTTGTTCAAAACGAAACCGACGGTGGCACGCGAAAGACCCAACGACCGGGCCACATCGGCGGCGGTCACACGTTTTTTGGTCGTCGGCATTCCGAATACCTCCCGAAGCGCCGGATGGTCACACGATCCAGCCTTCCGGACACTAGCACGTGCAGATAGCATCGCCCCTCGGCGTGGCCTGCTGTTACGTCGGCAAATCAGGCTTCTACCTATTAACGCGGGCTCTTCGGGCGAGAATTAGCTGCCGGTCTGCAGATATCACTGGCTCCCGCCGGCACCGGGACCGAGCGCCGCCACGAGATCGGCCTGCAGTTCCGCCGAGGCACCCGGGACATACTCGAGCAACGTGTTCAGGGAGATCGCCGCGGCTTCGGGAGCCTTGCCGTCGATCGGCACGCCCGGGAAGTGCTTACCGAACACTGTTGTCAGGGCGGCCCACACTTGCGAGTCGTCGGCCAGAGTCCGCAGCGGGGTATCCATCGTGTATCCGGGTGCATCGGGGGCATGTGGCAGGCTGTATTCCCACCGATGTTCGCCCCCGTCCACGGTCACGACCCGGCCCTCGGGATCATGTGGCAGCACCACTGTCGCATCGACTCCCTCCGGGATGGTTACCGCTACAGACATGACACCGTCGGAGATCCGCCAGGCGACCCGGAAGCGCCCGTGGGCGGTGTCGTGGGTCAGGGTCGCATGCGTGAGGTCACCGCCGGGCAGTGGTGCGATTCGCACCGCGCGATATCCGGGTGCGACGGCTACGAGCCCGCCCACGGTCCGGTGCATCCAGTCGGCGACGGCACCGTAGGCGTAGTGGTTGAGCGAGGTCATCCCGGAGGGGTTCAGGCTGCCATCAGGGCGGATGGCGTCCCACCGCTCCCAGATCGTCGTGGCGCCCATGGTCACCGGATACAGGAACGACGGCAGTTCGGTCTGCAGGAAGGTGCGATATGCGTCCTCTGCCCGGCCGGCCGTGGTCAGGGCCGGCAGTACGTGTGGTGTACCTGCGAAGCCGGTGGAGATCCGGTATCCGTTCCGCGCGGAGATCTCGGCGAGCCGGTCGCCGGCGCGGCCGAGCTGATCCGCGTCGAGGAGTTCGAAAGCGACAGCCAGTGCGTAGGCGGTCGCTGTCTCACCGACAACCCTCCCGGACGTGGTGACGTACTCGCGCCGGAAAGCGGCCCGGACGCGGGCGGCGAGCTCCTCGAACTCCGTGGCGTCGGCATCGAAGCCGAGAATGCGGGCGGTGCGCGCCATTTGCCCGGCGGCCCGGCAGAAGTATGCCTGCGCGACCAGGTGCCGGTCGGTTTTCGCTTCGGAGGGGCGATCCTCCGGGGCGTCCGGGTCGAGCCAGTCACCGAACTGGAATCCCGAACTCCACAGGTCCTTCGCGTCCAAGCGTCCCGCCACATCGCGCACGTACATCGTCATCGAGGGGTACGCGCGCCGCAGGATCTCTACCTCGCCGTACTCCCAATACAGTGCCCAGGGCACCCCGACTGCGGCGTCACCCCACAGTGCCGTCTGCGGCGAAGGAGTATCGAGCACATCCGGAACCACGAACGGGACCTCCCCCTGATGCGCTTGCTCGGCCGCCAGATCCGCGAGCCACGACCCGAGCACGCCGCGCACGTCGTACAGGAAGGCGGCCACCGGCGCGAAAGCGTGGATATCACCGGTCCAGCCGAGCCGTTCGTCACGTTGCGGGCAGTCGGTGGGGACCCCGACGAAGTTGCCCCGCATCGACCACACCACGTTGGAGTACAAGCGGTTCACTTGCTCGTCGGAGGTCTCCAGCCAGCCGGTCCGGATCATCTCGCTGTGCACAACGACCGCCACCAGTGATTCGGGCTCGAGCTCACCGGGCCATCCGTCGACCTCGACGTAGCGGAAACCGTGAAAGGTGAAGCGTGGTTCCCACGTCTCGATGCCCTCTCCCCGCAGAACGTAGCGGTCGGTGGCCCGCGCGGTCCGCAATGTGGCGGTGTCGATTTCGCCGTCGCGCAGCACCTCGGCGTGCCGGAGTGTGACCGTTGTTCCCGTGGCGCCCTCTACGGTGAGCCGTGTCCAACCGGTGACGATCCGGCCGAAGTCGACGAGGTAGCGGCCGCCTGGACGGGCTGTCACCGATATCGGCGCGAGCTGCTCGATCCGGCGGATCGGCGGACCGATGGGGTCGACCAGTGTGTCGGTACTCCAGTCGAAGACGGTCACCGGATGCCAGCCACTGGCGTCGAATCCGGGTGTGCTCCAACCACTCGGTTCGAGCCGGGCATCGTGGGTCTCGCCGTCGTAGAGGCTATGGGCTGTCACCGCACCGGTGGCGGCTGTGAATTCCGGACCGGTAGCGATGGTCTCGCGGTGCCCACCGTGGTCGAGTTCCAGTTCGAGGAATAGGGCCGGCCGGTCGGCGTAGTGGTGGTTCCGTCCGTCGTATCCGACCCGGCCGACCGCCCAGCCCTCGCCGACGACCGCACCGACCACATTCTTTCCGGGCTCGATGAGGTCCGTGACGTCATAGGTGCAGACCTGCACACGATGGCGATAGGCGGTCCATCCGGGAGCCAGCACCTCATCGCCCACCCGAGCGCCGTTGAGATGCGGTTCGACCAGACCGATGGCCGTCACACGAAGGATCGCACGCTCCGGCCGGTGCGCGATGTCGAACTCGCGGCGGAAGTACGGTGCGGGCCCTGCCTCGCCAAGATCGAAATCCGGCGTCACGAAGACACCCGGCCGGCCCACTGCGGACGCGGTCGTCATTTGATCACCTCGATGTTGGACATATCTACTCACTTTCGTTTCGGTCCGGATGCCGGGCGGCGATCTCGGCCTGCTTCTCGGGCAGTCCTTTTTCCACGTTCAGCAAAGCCAGCAGGGCGAGCATGATGACACCGGTGACGATGCCGAGTCCGAGGAACGCGAAGGTGATCATGTCCTGGACCTCCGGAGACTGCCGACTGATCAGCTCCCCCGTTTCGCCGACATGCGGTGCGGAGTATCCGACACCGGCCAGCAGCCCGTTGAACAGACCGGTACTGAGCCCGACCACACCGATACCGATGGTGCTGAACACCGACATGGCCACCCCGTCGGGCCGGAAGCCGTTGCGCCATTCGAGGTCGTCGAGAGTGTCCGCGAACAGGGCCAGCAGTACATAGGCCATCGGCAGACTACCCACATTCTTCACGAACTGCCCGACGAGCACGGTCGCCATATCGTGTGGATCGATCAGGCATATCGCGCTGCCCAGGAGCGTGAGGACGACGCCGGCGCTGGTGATGTTGCGTTTGCCCAGTCGTTTTGCCAACGGCCACACCACGAAGATCCCGATCCCCATGGGCAGTCCGCCGATCACGGCCAATAATGCTTGGGTAGATCCGTCGTTGTAGGTGCCGAGCACGAAGTTGCTGTAGTAGACCAGCGCGATGTTCTGCACGCCGAGGGTGAAGGTGTTCAGGAGCACGACCGCGAACAGGACAACGAGATAGCGGCTGCCTACGATCGCCCGCCACTGCCGCGCGTACCCGATCGGCTCCTCGCCGGAGTCCTGTTCCTCACTGATTCGTTCTTTGGTGAAGTAGTACTGCAGCAGGGTGAGTGGAAGTGCAAGGATCGCGAACACGCTCATCACCGCGATCCATCGGCCCTGGTCGATGCCGATCACCGGCAAGATCACCGCCGGGAAAACGAGCGCCACGAAGATGCCCGAAACCGCGATTGTGGAAATCTGGACGAAGACCGAGAGCTTGCCGCGTTGCTCCATGTTCCTCGTCGACAACGGCACCATCAGGCCATGGCTCATGCTGAACAGCGTGTATGCCAGTGCATAGAACAGGTTGTAGGAGACGAAGATCCAGATCACCTGCACGGTTTCTCCGGCTCGGGGGACCGTGAAAAGCAGGATCGCCGTGAGCGTCAGCAGCGGTGCACTCAACAGCAGGTACGGACGCGCTTTGCCCTGCGGCGTGCGAGTCCGGTCGATGAAATACCCCATCGCGAGGTTGGTCAGCACATCGACCACTCGTGCGAGCACCGGAAGGACAACGAGGAATGTGCCGCCCCAGACGGAGGTCAACCCCAGCACGTCGGTGTAGTAGACGTTGAGATAGGTGGCCAGCACAGCGTTGAGAAGCAGCGCCCCGGCCGGTCCCAGCAGGTAGCCGATCCACGCCTCGGAGCGACCCACGTCCCGAGACCGCACCCGCGAATCCCACAGCGGGGACTGCAAGAACCCGCCCATCGCACCAGACGGAGCGGGTGGCCGCGTACCCGCCGATCGGGAACTCACGCCGGGCCGCCCCGCAGCAGGGACCACAACCCGCGCACTGTGTGCCCGTTCGCACTGTCGACAAAGAATTGGGCGAGGCGTGGCGACATCGTCCCCTGACTCATTCGTGCCATGTTGCGCAGGGGCAGCCCTGCGACGGAGTGCATCTGCATTCTGAAATGCACATCGTCGTAGTCGACACGGACGCCGGCGCGCCGGGCGACTGTGCGCTCCACCCCACGGAACAGGACGCGGCATGCAGGACTGGCGTCCTTCAGGTCGAAGAGCGAGCTGCCGAGGTCGAAGGCCCCTCTGCGGGGGGAGGCGACCGGCGGAAACGGCTCGTGCACCGTGAGGAAGTCCGTGAGTGTCGGTGCTCCGGCCGGACGTTGATACCACTCGGCCGCTGTCGACGGCCGCGGCTCCACGCCCGAGACTTGCACTACCTCGGTGAGCCGGATATCCCGCGAACTGGCCGCGACGCGCAACTCGTACTCGCCCCGCTCCACAACCCAGTCCTGTCCGGTCGGGTCGAAGTGCGCGAACGCGCGCCGGTCCAGGTGCAGGGAAACCTCCCGGGCCGAACCGGCCGCTACCGCAACCTTGGCGAATGCCCGCAGTTCCTGTGCCGGCCGGTGGACACCGCCGGTACGCGGCGACACGTAGAGCTGGACCACTTCGGCCCCCTCTCGGTCACCGGTGTTGGTCACAGTGAATACGACCTCTACCCGGTGGTCGCTGTGGGTCGTCACCCTCAGCCCCGAATACTCGAATGTCGTGTAGGACAGCCCGAACCCGAAGGGATACCGAACCGGTACCTTCGCACTGTCGAAGTACCGATATCCGCAGTACATGCTCTCCAGGTACGGCGACTGCTCAGGGCGCACGCCGAAGTATCCGCTGCTGACGACATCGCGGTAGCGGAGTGGATAGCTCTCCGCGAGCTTGCCGGACGGATTCACCCTGCCGAAGAGCAGATCCGCCGCGCCCGCCGCGCCCGCCTGGCCCGCGAGCTGCATGTGCAATATTGCCGCGGCGCTCGCTTCCCACGGCATCTCGACGGCACTGCCTCCCGTGAGAACTACGACAACGCGGTCCGAAAGATGAGCCAACGCGTCCAGCAGGGCGCGCTGGCCGGCCGGAATACGCATATGTTCGCGATCGAAACCCTCGCTCTCGGAGATCTCGGTGAGCCCGGCGCAGACGATGACGACTTCCGCGGACTCCGCCAGCTGTACAGCCTCGGCCAGCAACGCCGCGTCGTGTTCCTCCGACGACGCCCGGTAGCCTGCCGCGTATACGACTTCCGCGTGTTCGGCGATACTCTCGCGCATCCGGGTTACCCGAGTCGGCGTGACTCGGGAGGAGCCGGCGCCCTGATACCGGGGTTGCTCGGCAAGTTCGCCCAGCAGTGCCACCCGGATGCCCGGAGCCAGTGGAAGCCGATGATTCTCGTTCTTCAGCAGTACGCCGCACTCGGTGGCTGCCCGGCGGGCCAGAACGTGGTGCCGTTCGTAGAGGTCACCGGATTCAGAGCTGCCGCGGCCCACGGTGCGCGCGGCGAGCTGACGCATCCGCTCCACCGACTCGTCGATAAGCTGTTCGTTCAACCGTCCCGCGGTAACCGCATCATGCACTTCGGCATCGGAAGCGCCACCGATACCGGGCATCTCCAGGTCGACACCCGCTGCATAGGCGGCCACCCGGTCGTTCATCGCACCCCAATCGGTCACGACCGTCCCGCGAAACCCCCACCGACGACGCAGGATCTCGGTGATCAGCCGCTCGTTCTCGCTGCAGTACACGCCTTCCACCCGGTTGTAGGCGCTCATGACCGTGGTGGGCTCGGCCTCTTTCACAGCGATTTCGAAGGCAGGCAGGTAGTACTCGTGCAGTGCACGGTCGTCCACCCGCACGTCGGTCGTCATGCGGCCGGTTTCCTGATTGTTCAAGGCGAAATGTTTGAGGGAAGTGCCGGGGCCGGACGACTGCACCCCGCGGATCCACGAGGCCGCCAGCTTGCCCGCCAGTAAAGGATCTTCGCTGAAGTATTCGAAGTTGCGTCCACACAACGGGTTTCGCTTCATGTTTACACCGGGGCCGAGCACGACATCGACATTCTGGTCGACCGCCTCGGCACCGATCGTGGCGCCCACTGCGGCGAGCAGATCGACATCCCACGAGGAGCCGAGAGCACCTGCGGTCGGAAAACATGTCGCCGGCCGGCTCGCCCCGATACCCAGATGATCCTCCCGCTCCCCCTGGGCTCGCAATCCGTGAGGACCATCGGTAAGCATCAGCGAACGGATCCCCGGCACCGAGCGGGTCCGCCAAAACGATGCTCCGGAGCCCACCGCGATCTTCTGCGCGAGGGTCAGGGCCGGCGCGGTGGCCGCCTCTTCGGTCTTGTCCATGAAGGTTCGAATCCTCTCGACTATCTCGTGCTAGTCACCGTAGCAAACCCGCACGGACCGCCGGGGCTTTCAGGCCGACCGCACAAGCACCCCGCAGCAGGCTCGACATCGCCCATAACGCTCGAACCGAGCGATACGGGCCACGAATCCAGGGTGCCGCAGTCCGCACTCGGCGGACAGTCCCGCCGCAGCGCCTCCGACGGAGGTGCACTCACAGACGGAGGTGCACTCACAGGAAAGAGGTCTCGACTAGCACGTGACAGCATCAGCATTGTGAGATACGGTACTGCCTCGTGCTAGTGACGCACATCTCACTGCCGCCGGGCAGTGATGCGTACCACTTCGATGAGGAAGTTCGATGAGAATTTGCCGTTCGACTTTCACCGCCGCACTCGCGGCCACGGCCGTTGTGGTGGGCATGTCCACCGCATCCGCCGACCCGAATCCCACTCCCGCGGCGGCGGTTGCCTACCAGGCCGCTCTGGTCGACAAATCGGTGGTCACCACTCTCGACCAGGGCACCTTCTCCCTGCAGCACGCCGGCGCCTCCGTCGCGGTCCGCAACACCGCCGGTGAGGTCGTGGATACCCTCCCACTGACCTACTCACTGGACGGACAACGGCTTGCGCTCCGGCAAGAGATCTCCGACGACGGCCGTACGCTGACGATCACGCCCGACACCAGCGGACTGAACCGGGCAGCGCTGCGCCCCGTGGCCTCACCACTCGAGAACCAGCTGGCGATGAACGACCTCATCAATGCCGTCAGTATCAGCACATCCCTCGGCACGCTGGTCGGCACCGCGATCGGCGCGATCGCGGGAATCGGAGTGGGCATAGTGCTTTCCGGCGCCGCATGTGTGGCCCTGAGCCTCGGTTGTATCGTCGCCGTGCTGCCCATCATGAGCCTCACCGCTGGGGTCGGCGGAATCGCCGGCCTGATCATCGCCGGCGGCCCCACCGCCGCCGCGGCCGCGTTCGAATACGTCACCACGCTCAACGCGCCACCTGGAACGAGCAAATATGCCGAGCAGACACAGGGCAAACCAGGGGGCGCTCCGGCACCGGGAACACCGCAGTGATGGCCACCGGACGCGGCCGACCGGTCCGGTGCACAGCGGTAGCCGCTCTGACGGCGATCGGCGCGCTCACCGTCACGGCGCTTCCCGCACAGTCCCAGCCCCCGTTGCCACCAGAGTTTCGCACCACAATCGCGGACAGTTCGGTAGTCACCCAGCTCAATGGGGCGACCTTCGCCGCCGGCCCCGACGGCCGCACCGTGCAGATTCTCGGCGCGCGGGGAGAGATGCTCACGGAACTGCCCTTGACGTTCCAGGTGAACAACCAGCAGTTCCGGATCGGGCAGCAGATCTCCGCGGACCAGCGCACGCTGACCCTGAGCCCGGATGTCACGGGGGTGCACCGAGCCGGGTTAGCGCCGGTGGCCTCCCCGATGGAAGATCAGCTGGCGCTCAACCAATTATCCGGTGACCTGGGTCGCAATCTCGGCGTCGGCGGGTTCGCGGGCACTGTGATAGGGGCCGGAATCGGGGCAGTAATCGGGTTGGGTTCGTGCCTGCTCGTGGGGCCCGCCTGCCTGGCCACTGCGCCTGCCGCCATCGGCGCCTTCGCCGGAGCAGGTGGCGTCGCAGGCCTGCTGATCGGCGGCGGGGCGGCACTGGCCGACGCCGGCTGGAAATACCTGCTCACCATTCAGGCCCCTCCAGGACAAAGTCCGTACGCCGGTCAGGACGGACTACTCGACGGGAACGGCACCGGGGTGCCCGATGCCAACCTGCGGCTGCCCTCGGGATCGGCCGACGGGTTCAAGAGTGGTTCCTCCGCCGGCTCCGGCGGTTGACCTGCTGGTCTCCGCCGGGTGGCAACTGCCCGGCGGAGACCGGAATTCGAATCCCGGCTCCCCCAGCGCCATCACATCGCGTACCGGTCGCCGCAGGCAGACCTGGCTGCGCGCGCACGGCAGCCGACACCCTCGGATTATGTCGCAATGTCGGCCGACACATCCGTCATTGCCACGCTCGAACCATCGAAAGGCAAGTCGGTGACCACAACCGCAACGCAACCGCACGGAAGTCGCGGCACCGGCCGCAACGCCCGCTATGCCCTGTTGCTGATCTCTCTCATCTGGCCCGCCCAACTGCTCTCGGTCATCGGACTACTCGCCGGGAACGCCCAAGCGCAGATAGCCATCCATTTCCAGACAACACAAATCGCGTGGTTCAGCCTGAGCGCGGCCTTGGTCGGTACATTCCTGATGCCGTTCGTCGTCAAGGCGGCCGACCTGTTCGGCAAGCGCAGAGTGATGATCATTGTGACGGCCACCGGACTGGTGGGCGATCTTCTGGCCGCGCTGGCCCCGAACTATGCACTCCTGTTGACCGGAAAAGCCCTGAGCGGAATCTACCTGAGCATGGGAGCGCTGGTCTTCGCCATCGCACGCGATGTCTTCCCACGTGGCCTGGTCGGCCCCGCCAGCGGCATGATCGGCGGCGCGGTCGGGCTCGTGGCACTCGGTGGTCCGTTCCTGTCGGGCTGGCTGCTCGACCACCATGGCTTCCGCGGCGTGCTGTGGTTCCTGGTCGCGGCAACGGCAGTCAGCCTGCTGATGCTCGCGTTGTTCGTGCCGGAAAGCCCAGTGCGCAATCCGAACCGAACCTTCGACTGGTCGGGCGGCCTACTGCTCGGAGGCGGGCTGACCGCCGTTCTCTATGGAGTCGGAAAAGGGTCGTCCTGGGGCTGGACCGACCCGGCGACGCTGGCGTTCCTCTTCGGTGGTGTGCTGGCTTTGGTGGCCTTCCTCATCGTGGAAGTGACCGTATCCGAACCGATGTTCCAGCCGTCCCTATTACGGCGGCGCGAGGTATGGTCGGTTCTCGCCGTCACTGCGCTGCTCTCGGGCACCGTACTCACCGCGGGAACCATTACACAGCTGCTCGCCCTGATGCCGCCCATACCCACTGCCTCCGACGGTCTCGGCTACACCGCCACGAGAATGGCCGTCATCGGGGCGCCGGCCAGCGTGATCATTCTCGTCGCCGCCGCGCTAACCGGGTTTCTCGCACGTCGGATCGACACCCGACTCCTCCTGGCAGTGGCCGCGTCCGCGACCGTCGTGGGCTACCTGTTGATGGCGCAGTATCACTACACGCCGAGCCAATTGGCAGTAACCGGCACAGTCGTCGCTGTCGGTATCGGTATCGCCGCGGCCCTCGCGCCGATCATGATCATCGAAGCGGTACGCCCGCACGAACAGGCCCTGGCAAATGGTATGCAGGGCATGGTCCAGGGCATCGTGACCGCCGTGGTCACACAGGTCATCTTCCTTGTGATGGCTCGCGGCGGCACGGTGCTGCAGGGCACCCAGTTCTATCGCGACGCGGGATACCGCAACGCCTTTTACTTTGTAGCCGGACTCGCGGTGGTGGTGTTGATCTCCATAGTGCTGATCCCCCGGATCAAACGTCTGGACGAAGCCGAAGTCGGCGAGGCCGCCATCGCGTAGGGGAACCACCCTGGGCTGTCGCCCGCCGGGCTATGCCGAAATTGGACGACCCGAAACCGAACAGACTGTGGTCGCGTTTCCGGGGAACTGGTCGGGCTGACAAGTGGATTGGACCGTCCGGTGCCGAGGCCGGCAGTCTGATCGGTGGGCTTGACCGGTCGTTGTGAAGATCCTGTGCCGAGCGCTGAAGCCGATGTCAAAGTTTGGTGGCGGTGTATCTTGCGCGGCAGCGACTCCGGCCGACAGCAACTCTCCGTCGTGGGTGCTCAGTCCCGCGGCGAGACCGGGCCAGCCCAACAGCGGCCCGGCGCACACCCATCCAGTCCGATGCCCGTGTGGAACAGGTCCTGATCTGCTACTATCTCGTGCTAGTTCACTGGAGCGTGAGCACCCGGACCTTACGAAGGGAATCCCCGTGACCCGTCAACCCACGCCAGAGGACAAGTTCTCGTTCGGCCTGTGGACTGTCGGATGGACCGGAGCCGATCCGTTCGGCACCGCGACCCGGCCGGCGCTCGCACCATGGGATTATGCGCAACGGCTGGCCGAGTTGGGAGCCTGGGGAATCACGTTCCACGACAACGATGTATTCCCCTTCGACGCCGATGACGCCACGAAGGAACGGATCGTGCGACGCCTCCGGCAGGCGACCGATCGCGCGGGCCTGACAATCGAGATGGTCACCACCAACACGTTCAGCCATCCGGTCTTCAAGGAAGGCGGGCTGACCGCAAACGATCGCGCTATTCGCCGATTCGGACTCCGGAAAATTCTTCGAGCTGTGGATCTGGCTGCCCAGGCCGGAGCAAGCACCTTCGTCATGTGGGGTGGCCGCGAAGGCAGCGAGTACGACGGATCGAAAGACCTCTACGCCGCCCTCGAGCGGTATCGAGAGGGCGTGGACACCGTTGCCGCGTATATCAAGGAACAGGCCTACGACCTGAGAATCGCGTTGGAGCCCAAGCCCAACGAGCCACGCGGAGACATCTTGCTACCCACTGTGGGGCACGCGCTCGCGTTCATCGCCGAGCTCGAGCACGACGACATCGTCGGCCTGAATCCCGAGACAGGCCACGAACAGATGGCCAACCTCAACTACACACACGCACTCGCGCAGGCGCTGTGGAGTGGAAAACTGTTCCACATCGACCTCAACGGCCAACGCGGCCTCAAATACGACCAAGACCTGGTTTTCGGCCACGGCGACCTGATCTCGGCGTTCTTCACCGTCGACCTGCTCGAGAACGGTTTTCCCGCACATCCCGACGGACCTCGGTACACCGGCCCACGGCATTTCGACTACAAACCCTCCCGCACCGAACACATGACCGGTGTATGGGAATCAGCGAAAGCTTGCATCTCGACGTATTTGACGCTCACGGAGAAGGCGCGCACCTTCCGCGACGACCCGCGAGTGCAGGAGGCAATGACCTACTCCGGACTCCTCGAACTCGCGCAACCGACACTCGGCAATGACGAGTCGATCACCGAGTTCCTCACGACCGACGAAGATTTCGACCCGAACAAGGCCGCAGAACGCGATTTCGGATTCGTGCGGTTGCAGCAACTGGCCATCGACCACCTGCTCGGCTGATGAACCCCACTCCGATGCTGGTCGCTGGGGTCGACTCCTCCACCCAGTCATGCAAAGTCGTCGTGCGTGAAGCAGAGTCGGGTCTACTGGTGCGCCACGGCAGCGCGCCGCATCCACCCGGCACCGAGATCGACCCCGAACACTGGTGGGGCGCACCTATGCGACAGGTTCGTTGTCCGGGATGACCACGTCCACGATGACACGAACGAATTATGCCCGCGCGGCTGTCGAGGGCTTGGTCTGTCACATGGCCGACGCGGCCGAATCCCTGCGCCGCCGACCGGTGCCCGTCGACCGCGTCGCCCTCATCGGAGGAGGCGCACGATCGGCCGCGGTCCGTGAGATCGCTCCCTCGGTACGCGAGGTGCCCGTCGATGTACCGCCGCCGGGCGAGTACGTGGCCGACGGCGCGGCCCGCCAAGCCGCGTGGACGCTGCTGGGCGGCGCCCGCCCACCGAATTGGGCACTGTCGGAGGTCCAGATTTTCACCACACCGCCGGCACCGGAAGTGCTCCGCCGCTACCGGAGCACTGCCACGCAGTACGCCTCATACAGCCGAGACCGGCAGCCACATCAATCGACAGGTACCGACTCCCCGTTACATCCAGTGAAGGAATTGAGGACCGATGACTGACCACGACAAGCCCGGCGACTACCGCAGCGATGACCTATCCGACCGTGTGAACGACCTGGTCGATCGAATGACGTTGCGCGAGAAGCTGAGTCAACTCGTCGGCTTCTGGCAGACCGTCGGCCCCCCGGTCGCACCCGGGCAGGATCTCCTGCACACCGAGAGGGCGGCTTTCGAAGACTTCGCCCAGCACGGTCTGGGTCAGATCACCCGCCCTTACGGTTCCCGCCCGGTCGAGCCGGATGAAGCTCGTGAGGTGTTGATTGCCCGACAGCGTTGGCTTCGCGAGAATACGCGCCTCGGCATCCCCGCCATCGTCCACGAGGAATGCCTCACCGGCCTGACCGCGTGGAAGGCAACGATGTTCCCGGTACCCCCCGCTTGGGGTGCGTCCTTCGACCCTGACCTGATCGAGGAGATGTCACGCGGCATCGGCAACACCATGTCCACGCTCGGCATACATCAGGGCCTCGCACCCGTTCTCGACGTCATCCGCGACCAGCGCTGGGGACGGGTGGAGGAGTGCATTTCCGAGGATCCCCATGTTGTCGCCACCATCGGTGCGGCCTATATTCGCGGTTTACAGTCCGCCGGCGTGATCGCTACCCTCAAACATTTTGTCGGCTATTCGAACTCGCGCGGTGGACGCAACACCGCACCGGTCCACGCTGGGCCGCGCGAGATGGCAGACGTACATCTACCTCCGTTCGAAGTCGCGATCAAGGACGCGAGTGCCAGGTCGGTGATGAATTCCTACGCCGAGATCGACGGGGTCCCCGTCACGGCCGACCCGTTCTACCTGACCGAAATCCTGCGCGACGATTGGGGTTTCACAGGCACGGTGGTCGCGGACTACTTCAGCGTCGTATTCCTGCAGGCCTACCACGGCGTCGCCGCGGGCCTGGAGGATGCGGCGGCGCAAGCGCTTGCCGCCGGTATCGACGTCGAATTGCCACAAGGCGTCGCATATCTCGATCCAGTGGTCCGCATGATCGAAAACGGGGGCCTGGACGAGAAGCTGGTCGACCGTGCTCTTCGCCGCGTGCTGCGGCAAAAGGCGGAATTGGGCATGTTGGACGATGATTACGATCCAGATCCTCGCCGGCCGATCGAAATCGACAACCGCGCCACGCAGACAATCGCGCGGCGCATAGCTGAAGAATCCATTGTTCTGTTGAGCAATGACGGAGTTCTCCCCCTCGATCCCGCCAGTTCGCAGCATATCGCGGTCATCGGACCGAACGCCGATACAACTACAGCCCTCTTCGGCGGGTATACCTTCGCCAATCACCTACTACAGAAGTATCCCGAGGTTCCGCTGGGCGTAGATGCCAAAACGGTCCTCGAGGCGATAACAAGCGAATTCCCTTGTGCTGTAATCGACTATGCGCACGGTACCGGCGTCAACGACGACGACCGTACCGGCATTGCCGAGGCGGCGGCATTGGCAGCGGATTCAGACCTGACAGTACTCGTCCTCGGCGACAGGGCGGAGATGTTCGGTGGTGGCACCTCGGGCGAGGGTTCCGACTCGATCACCCTCGACCTTCCCGGTGCACAGCAGGAACTCGCCGGTGCGGTCCTAGCGGCGGGCACCCCCACCATCGTTGTATTGATGACCGGACGCGGCTATCAAATCTCGCAGATTCTCGACAACGCCTCCGCCGTTCTGCAAGCATTTTTCCCTGGGCAGGAAGGCGCGGGCGCGATCGCCGGCGTGCTCAGCGGCGCGGTGAACCCGTCGGGCCACCTGCCCATGAGCTTGCCGGGACCGGGCACCGTCCAGCCTTATAGCTACCTCCACCCGATCCTCGGAGGGAAGCCCGCCTACAGTCAGATCAGCTCTGTCGACCCTACCCCCGCCCTGCCATTCGGACACGGGCTCAGCTACACCGAGTTCCAGTACGGGCAACTGAAATTCACCAGCAACGAGGTTGACGCGACACAGCCGATCCAGTGCTCGATCGATCTGACCAACAGCGGCGAGCGCACGGGGGCGGATGTCGTCCAGCTGTACGTCCACGATCCGGTCGCCTCTGTCACCCGGCCGCTCGCCCAGCTTGTGGGTTACGCGCGCGTAGCGCTCGAACCAGGCGAGACGGCGACAGTCGGTTTCGACGTGCCTCCTCGCCAGTTCTCCTTCACCGGTCGGGATGGACGGCGCATCGTCGAACCGGGTGAACTACGGGTCAGCGTCCGACGATCACTGACCGAAGTGGTCCAGGAGGTATCGGTGACCGTGACCGGCCCAGCACGGGAGGTACCCGGCACCGAACGGCGTCTGACCGACGTCGAAATGGTCGCGGCACAATCGACTTCATCCGGGTAGCGCACACGCCTTCTCGGGTTCGGCCCGAACCCGAGAAGGCGTCTTCGCCATCCGTCAAGCGTACGCCGCGGCACCTTCGACCTGGAACGATCCGAGGCCGGGTACTTCCGCAATCTGGAGCGGCGCATCGCGCAGCTCGGTGAACTGGGCATACAGGCGGACCTGATCCTGTTTCACGTATATGACCGGTGGGGTTTCGCTGACCTGGGACCATCGATCGATGAGTGCTACCTCCGCCATGTCGTGAGACCAACACCATATGCACTTGCGACACACAGGGAATCGCGGCAAGCGCCGCAGCCTTCAGGCTCATTTCGGCGGCGACGCCGTCGATTGAAACAGCGCCAGGCCAACAGAGTTCCCGCGAGCAAGGCTATGCCGCCCGCTTGATCACCGATCGGCTGAATCCATCCCCGGCGTCCGCACGTACCTCGTCTTCGCTCTCGAAGCCAGTATTGCGTACTACAAACAGTTCGGTTTCCGGCGCGCCGAGCTATTTTCGCTACCGATCGGTCAGAGACCTACCGTATGGCCGATGACCGTCAACTGCCCGGGAGACACAACAGGTTCAGACGGTGAGTCGGCCTGCCCGAGCAGTCGACGACGGGACTGTTCAGCGCGACCTTCCCACAGGGACATATTCCCCATTGTCGGTGAGTGCCTCGATGATCCGGCCCGTGGTCGCGACGCGTCCGAGCAGTTCGAAGGTGGCGAGTGTGGCGTCGTGCGCGGCGTCGGTGGCGGCGGCACACGCGTCGGAGGCGATCACGACCTGATAGCCGAGATCGGTCGCGCTGCGGGCGGTGCCTTCGACGGTGACGTTGGTGGCGACGCCTGTGAAGACGAGGGTGTCGACCCCTGCGTGGCGGAGAATCGAGTCCAAGGGCGTTGTGGCGAAGGCTGAGGTCCCGGGATGGCTGACGATGGGCTCGTCGGTCAGCGGGGCCAGCTCTGGGATGATCTGTGCGCCGGGTGAGCCGTCGACGAGTGCACCCAGATCCACGATCGCTTGGTTGAGGCCGGTGTTGAGGATCAGCTCGGGGTAGCCGGGGATGAAGGCGGCCCGGGCGAATACTACGGGCGCCGAGGCCGCACGGAAGCTGTCGAGCAGTCTGCGGGTGGTGGCGACAACATCGTGGCGTTGCACGGACTCGGCGAAGAAGGGCGCGAAGGCGCCGCTGGCTGTGACGATGTCGCGCTGCCAGTGAACGTTGACCAGAGCTGTACGGGAAAGGGTGAGGGAAAGAGGTGATTGCTGTTCGGTCATCGGCCTGACCGCTCGGCCGGTGTGATGAGGAAATTGCTGAATCCGCCGTTGCGGGCGGCGACGCCGCCGATGGCTTCGTTGACCTTCGTCAGGGGGTAGATGATGTGTTCGAAGATCGAGAGATCGAGCAGCCCCGCGTCGGCCATCGCGGCCATGGCCTGGCCTTCGCCGGCGGAGAACCAGCAGGAACCCAGCAGTTGTAATTGCTGGTCCATGATGTGATGGACGTCGATAGGCACCTCACCGGCGGTGGCGCCGATGTTGACGGCGCGCCCGCCGCGGCGCAGCGACTTCAGCCCCTGCTGGAAAGGCTCGTGCGGTGCGCCGGGGCCAAGCGCGTCGATGTGGACATCGACTCCACCACCGAGGGTTCGGTGCACCCAGGAATCGATGGCGCCGTCGAGAGTGGAGAAGGTTCGGATCCGGCCGGGCGCCAGCGCCTCGACTCGGGCGAGCAGGTCGCGATCACGGCCGGTGCCCAGGATCGTGGTCGCGCCCATCGCCAGGGACAGCAGGGCAACGCCCAGTCCGAGTGTGCCGCTGATGCCGTTGATCAGGACGGTGGTGTCGGTGCCGACGCGGGCTTTGCGCAGGGCGGCGTATCCGGTTCCCAGGTAACCGAATCGGGCCGCTTGTTCGAACGAGATGCTGTCGGGCAGTTTCACCAGGGAGTACTGGGGTGCGATCATGTATTCGGCGAGACCACCGTAGGGGTAGCGGTCGAGCAGGCGCGGCGCGGTGGCGGTGAAGCCGAAGTAACCGGAGAACGCGTAGCTGGTGCAGTCGTTGTGTTCGCCCCGGCGGCACGACAGGCAGTCACCACAGTAACGTCCCGGGTTGACGTACACACGGTCGCCGGGGGCGAACCCGTGCACATCCGATCCGACCGAGTCGACGACACCTGCGGGGTCGAGTCCGAAGATCGCCGGCAGCGCGGGCAGCGGATTCTGCGGGAACCAGGTGGTCCAGTTCTGCAGAATGTTGGCCAGGTTGGGCACGATGTTGCAGGCTCGGACCGAGACCCGTACGTCGTGGGGCCCGGGCTCGGGCACAGGCACCTCGTCGAGACTCATCGGATCCCCGACGTGATGCATCCGAGCGGCCAGCATGGTTCCTGCCATGGTGTTTACTCCTTGGAAATTCATGAGACGGCGTCGCTGCCGACTTGTTCTATATAAGACTCTCTGATGTGATCGCTGCCATAGGATTTCTGTCCAGTGGGAAACTGGTTGTATCGGCTGCGAAGGAGGACCATGTCGGGCCGCAATACTTCGCCGGGACGGTCGGTGACCAGCAAGATGTTCGCCATCCTGGAGGTATTCACAGGTGAGCGCACCGAATGGTCGCTGTCGGAGATCGCCCGCGCCAGCGGGCTGCCTACCAGCACGGTGCACCGGCTCATTCAGGAGTTGGTCGAGTGGGGCGGCCTCGAACGGACCAGCCGAGGTAACTACCGCGTGGGAGTGCGGCTGTGGGAGGTCGCCGCTCGCAGTACCCGCACCTACGGCATGCGCGAAACCGCATTGCCGTTTCTGCAGGGATTGTGGGAGATGACCCACGCTCACGTACTGCTCGCGGTGCTCGACGGTACCCAGGCCATTCTGGTCGAGAAGATCAGTGGAACGCGAGACGTTCCGCCCGTCGGCCGGGCCGGTGGCCGCTTGCCGTTACATGCCAGCGCGGTCGGCAAGGTTCTACTCGCATATTCGGGGCCGGACCTGGAGCGGGAGATCCTCGGCAAGCCGCTCAAGGCATACACCGCTCAGACGATCACCGACCCCAACGCTTTGCGGCACGAGATCGCCCGAGTGCGGCGCAGTGGTAGCGCGACCTCCGTCGAGGAGTTCACTCCGGGATCGGCATCATGCGCTGCCATTGTCACCGGCCCGCCCGAGATCGGGCCGGCGGCGGTATCGATCCTGGGTACCCCGCGCACCCGGGATCTACGCGAAATGACGCTCTTGGTTCAGTCGGCAGCTCGGGGGCTGACCTACGCCTTGAACAACACCACACCGGCAAACCCGATTACTCCGCGGCTGCCCAGGCCGTGGGCCGACAGCTGAGTCCGAGCACGTTCGGGACCCGGCCTGGTGGGGTTCAGAATGCCCCAGCAGGTAGGTCGCGCAGCTCGCCGGTGGTGTTCTGCATCGCTTGCAAGGTGGTCGGCAGGCCGATGAGCACTGTTCGGGCGAACCAGGAGCCTGCTTCGACCTTGCCCTGGTAGAACGGGCGATCACCGTCTTCGGCGTTGTCGAGCCGGCGGTGAGCGATCTGCGCACTGCGCAGCAGCAGCCAGCCACACAGCAGGTCGCCGAGCGCGAGCAGTAGGCGGGTGGTGTCCTGTGCCGCGAGTTCGCGTTCGGTGTCGTTGCGGTCGTTGCCCCAGCGGGTGGTGAGCAGGGCGACCATGCCGCGCACCGATTCGATGGCGGCGAAGAGAATGGCTCGTTCGTGAACGAAGCGAGTATCAGCCGCCCTAGTGGTCTCGACCATCTCCCCCAGTATGCGTTCCAGGGTGGCACCGTTGTCGCGCAGTATCTTCCGGGAGAACAGGTCCAGGCCTTGGATTCCGGTCGTGCCCTCGTAGAGGGAGTCGACCTTGGTATCGCGAACGTATTGCTCGAGCGGATAATCCGTGAGGAATCCCGAGCCACCGAACACTTGCAGGCACTCCTGCCCGAGGACCCGCCAGGCAGTCTCGGCGCAGTATCCCTTGATGACCGGGAGCAAGAGTTGGTGGCATGCGTCGGAGTCGTGGTCCGTTTCGCCGGCGGCGCGTGCGGCCTCCACCTGGTCCTGTTGAGAGCCGGTGTAGAGGATCAGCGCGCGCATCCCTTCGGCGTACGCCTTCTGAGTGATCAGGGACCGGCGCACATCGGGGTGTTCGATGATGGGCACGGGGTCGGCGGTGTCGCCGACGAGGCGGCGTCCCTGTACCCGGGTGGTGGCGTATTCGCGGGCGTTGAGGTAGCCGGTCGACAGCGCGGCGGCCGATTTGACGCCGACCAGCATGCGCAGATGCTTGATCAGCTCGAACATCTGCCGCAGTCCGGCATGCGTGTCACCGAGCAACCACCCGGTTGCCGGTGAGTCGGCCCCGAACTCGACCTCACAAGTCGGGCTGCCATTGAGGCCCATCTTGTGTTCCAACCCGGTGACCACGACACCGTTGCGGTCACCGAGCTCTCCGGTTTCCGGGTCGAAATGGAATTTCGGGACCACGAACAGCGACAGTCCGCGGGTGCCGGGCCCACCAGCCCCTTCGACGCCGACCGGCCGCGCCAGGACCAGGTGGATGATGTTGTCGGTCAGATCATGATCGCCGTAGGTGATGAATCGTTTGGTGCCTTCGATATGCCAGCTCCCGTCCGGCTGCGGCACGGCGCGAGTGCGCCCGGCACCGACGTCGGAGCCCGCGTCGGGTTCGGTGAGCATCATGGTGACCATCCAGCGGCGTTCGAGGATCAGTTCGGCGAGCCGCCGTTGAGATTTGTTGCCCTGCTGCCACAGCAGCCGGACGACCTGAGGGACAACGTTGAGGCCCTGCGGGATTGCCGGATTCGCACCGAGCATCAGCTCGGTCACACACCACCGCAGCGTAGGCGGAGCGTTCTGTCCGCTGATCTCCGCGGGTAGGTCCAGGTCGAGCCAGCCGGATTCGAGGTACTCGGCGGCCGCGGCGCGGTATGCCGGTGGCAATCGCACGCTATGGGTTGCCGGATCGAATGTGACCGGGTCCCGGTCGGTGTCGGAGAAGGTCCGGGCGAGCCGGTCGGTGGCATAACGTGCCGCTTCGGTGAGAACCGCTGTGGCCGCGGAAGGGTCGACGTCGGTGAAGGGTGCGTGGCCGTAGCGGGACCGGCCATCGAGCAGATCGAACAGCACGAACTGCATATCCCGGATATTGCTGTGGTAGTGACTCATCGGCCTTTTCTTTCGTCCACCGAGCCGGACGAGCGCTCGGGCTTTGCGAGACTTGTGCAGGAAGGAGCGGTTGGTGCCGCCGGTGTCAGCGAGGGGTGTCAATCGCCGAGGGGGCGGCCGTATCCGGTGCCAACCGGATATCGAAGCGCACCCGCGTCCAGGGAGCTCCGGAAAGATCTCGTCCATCCGGAGTCGGGGTGCCGGCGGGCATGGATTCGAAATCCTTCACCAGTGAGTCCCGTACGCCGAAGACCGTATCCGAGTCGAGGAGCGCATCGGTGCGGTCGAAGATGTGCGTGACGAGAGTGCGGTACCCCTCGGCGCTGACCATGAAGTGCAGGTGGCTGGCTCGCATCGGGGAACGCCCCGTTGCTTCGAGCATCCGTCCCACCGGACCGTCGTGCGGGATCGGGTACGGGGTGGGCCGCAGCCCCCAGAATGCGTACCGGCCTTCGGCGTCGGTGTACAGATGCGCGCGTGCGGCGACTCTCCCGTCGTCGTACTGCACATCGTAGAAGCCATCCTCGTCTGCCTCCCACACCTCGATGCGAGCGCCGGCGACGGGGTTGCCCTCGGTGTCGGTCACCGTGCCCTCGGCCCAGCACGGTTCTCCTGGAGCGCCGCCGGAGATATCGCCGCCGATAGGTATTTGGGGTGCGTCCTCGACGAAGAAAGGCCCGAATACCGTGGCTTCAGTGGCGTCGCCATAGGCCTCGTTGTTGACTGTCACGGTCTGCATCGAGGCGCCGAGGACATCGGAGAGCAGGATGAATTCCTGGCGCCTGTCGTCGGTGATGTGCCCGGCCGCGGTGAGGAACTCGATCGCGGTCTGCCACTCCTGCTCGCTGAGACGAACCTCGCGGATGAAGGCGTGCAGGTGGTGTACCAGAGACTGCATGATCAGCCGTAGACGCGGGTCGGTGCACGAGTCGAAGCTCGCCACCGCCCGGTCGGTGAGATCTTGTTCCCGCCGGCTCTGCTCGGCGCCGGAATCGGTCGTCATGGCTTCACCTCCGAGGTCGGTATGTCGCCTGCCCAGGCGGCACGCAGCAACCGCGCGAGATCGTCGGCACTGACCTCACGTGGCGTGTTCTCGGGCACGACGGGAAGAATCAGCTGCGCGGCCTCGTCGATCGCGGCCGCATCGAACCCGTAGTCTGCGAGAGCCAGCGGAGCATCGAGTACTTCTCGTAACCGATTCAACCCGGCGACGGCGTCGCTGCTGCCGAATGCGGCGGCTATTCGTTCTGCCGCGGCCGGAGCCGCGGGTGCCAGGTATGCCAGCACATGGGGCAGGATCACCGCGTGGGTCTGCGCGTGGGGCAGGTTGTAGGCGCCGCCGAGCACATGGCAGATCTTGTGGTGCAGACCGGAACCGGCAGAAGAGAACGCGACCGCCGACAGGTATGCCCCGTACAGGGTCTGTTCACGTCCCGCGCGGTCGCGTGGATCCTTCTTCACTGCCGGCAGCCCGGTACTCAGCGCCCTGATGCCTTCGGTGGCCATGGCCTGATCGATCGGGTCGGTACGTGGCGCCCACATGGAATCGACGCAGTGGGCCAATGCGTTGAGGCCGGAGGCCACCGACAGTTCTACCGGCAGAGTGTAGGTGAGGGCCACGTCGTAGATCACTGTCACGGGCAGGACTCGATCGTCGACGCCGGTGGTCTTGCGCGCGTTCTCGGTGAGGCCCCAGACGTTCGTGGCTTCGGAGCCCGCGTAAGTGGTGGGAATCGCCACGATCGAAATACCGGTGCTGAGCGCGACCGCTTTCGCCAGTCCCGTTGCCGACCCGCCGCCGATGCTGACCACGAGGTCGATTCCGTGCTCGGCACTGAAGCGCCGGGCGTGTTGGGCTGTCTCCAGCGGAACGTGTGGGGCGACGCGGTCATAGATCAACGCCTGGGGCAGGCGAGCAGCCAGCTGCGTTGCCCGCGTGCGGTCGGACGCTTCGGCGATGATCATGATCGCGTGGGCGTCGAGCCTGTTCACTTCCGCAAGGAGGTGATCGGCTGCCTGTCCCTCGCCGAAGAGCACGCGTTGACCGAGGGTCCGGTGGGTGAAGGTCAGCATTGTGCCAGTGCCTCCCGGGCTGCGGCTTCGGCGTCATAGCCGTAGATCCATCCACTGCGTACAAGGGCATCTCCCGCACCGAGTTCGGCGTCTCGCCGCTGCTGGTCGGCACCGTCGGGCAGATGGTTGATGTCTTTGCGTTCGTGGCTGAGCTGTTGCAATCGGCCTGCCCGGGGGATCCTCAGTTGTTCATAGACAGAGAGAGCCTTCTCGGGATTTTCCGGTTCGCCGGCCAGGCATTGAGCGAGCGCGGCGGCGTCTTCGATGGCCTGCACTGCGCCCTGGGCGAAGAAGGGAAACATCGGGTGGGCGGCATCGCCGAGCAGGGCCACTCGACCGCGGGTCCACCGCGACAGCGGGGCTCGGTCGAGGAGGGCCCATCGGCCGGGAGTACCCGCGTTCTCGATCAGTTTCAGCAGGCGCGGGTCCCAGCCGTCGAACTCGGCCAGCAACTCCTCGACGGTGCCCTGGCTGCTCCAGGACTCGTCGGTGAAGTCCCCGGCGGGGGCGAACGCCACAATATTGATCTTGCGTCCCCCCGAGACGGGGTAATGCACCAGGTGATGATCGGGCCCGATCCACAACGTTTGCACGGGGCGGCGGCTGAACTCGGGGGCGGCCTCGGCCGGAACGAGTGCGCGGAATGCGCACATACCGGAGTAGGTCGCGGGAGCGGGCGCGGTGATGTGCCCGCGGATCGGCGAGTGTACGCCGTCGGCACCGACGACGACGTCGGCCTCGACGGAGGTGCCGTCCTCGAAATGGACGCCGACCTTGTCGGTTCCGGCATCGATTCCGGTGCAACGCTTGCCGAGGTTCAGCAGGCCCGGTGGTACCGCTGCCCGGATGGCTTCGAGCAGATCGGCACGATGGCTGACATACGCGTTCTCACCGTACAGCTGGGCACAGCGTCCGCTCATCTGCTCGGACGACAGTACCGAGCCGTCCTGCCAGCGCCGGAATTCCCAGGCGGTTTCGAGTTCGACGGCGGTGTCGAGGAATCGGTCGAGATGACCTAGCCGGCGCAGCAGCCGCACCGCGTTCGGGGAGACGACCAAGCCGGCTCCTACCTCACCGAGCTGCGGTGCCTGCTCGTACACGGCGACATCGATTCCGGCTCTGTGCAGAAAAGCGGCAGCCGCCAGGCCGCCGATGCCGCCGCCCACGACGACGACGCGCAGCGCGCCGCCGGATCCTTTTTCGGGTACGGAAATGCTCATCGGGTGTGCGCTTTCTCGGTCAAGGTGTGTTCTCGGTCGGCTCGGCCAGTGCGCGCCGCAGCAATTTGCCCACCGCGCTGCGCGGCAGCTCCGATCGTGTCTCGATTGCGCGCGGGATTTTGAACTTCGCTAAGTGCGGCTGCAGAAAATGCCGCAGATCCTCGAGGGTGACCTCGACGTCGGTGACGAGCACGGCCGTGATCACCTCGCCCCATACCGGGTGGGGTCTTCCCACCACGGCTGCCTCCCGGATCCCGGGATACTGGGCGATCAGGTGCTCGACCTCAGCGGGATCGACGTTCTCACCGCCGGTGATGATGGTGTCCTTGGACCGCCCCGTAACCCACAGGTCACCGTCCTCGTCGAGGTATCCGCGATCCCCGGTGATCAGCCACTCCCCCGCGAAGGCGTCCGCGGTGGCCTCGGTGTTGCGCCAGTATCCGGAGGCCAGGTTCGGGCCGCGCACCCAGATGTCCCCGACCGTGCCGGTAGCACAGTCGATACCTTGCGGAGAGACGATGCGCAGATCGGTCAACAGCGCCGCTGGTCCCGAGGATCCTGACTTCGACGAGCCCTCGTCGCGCCTGCGGAAACTGACCGACGGGCCTGCCTCGGTCATGCCGAAGCTCGGCAGTACCGGCACCCCTCGACCGGACCACGTCGCCACCAACGCCGGAGGCATCGGCGCCCCACCGCCGAGGACCCACCGCAAGCTCGTCAGGTCGGCGAGGTCGAACCCCTCGGACCGAGCCATCAGTGCCAGCATCGACGGCACCGCGAACATCGTGGTTACCCGATGCCGGTGTATCTGGTCGAGACAACGGCGCGCATCGAAACCGCGATCGATCACCACCGTCCCGCCCTTGTACAGCGTGCTGACTGCCAACGTGTTCAGTGCGGCGGTGTGGGACAGGGGCGTGTTCACCAGCGTGACATCGTCGGAAACGATATCGAGACCCAGGAGCGTGTTGAGACTGTTGAACCACAGCGCCCGATGGCTGAGGATCACCCCCTTGGGACGGCCCGAGGTACCCGAGGTGTAGACGATCAAGGCGGGATCTTCGGGATCGGACCGATGGACGTCCACCACCGTGTCGGCACCCGCCGGAATCACGTCCAGCGAGGTGCCGCTAGTGGGTGCGAGCAGATACAGCGCAGTGTTGGGACCGATATCGCCGGCGAGGCGATCGGCCGTCTCTGCGGACACCAGCACCACCCGCGCGTCGAGGTCGTCGACGATATGGGTGAGCTCCTCGACGGTGGAGGCGACCCCCACCGGGGCGAACACGGCCCCGAGGCGGGAGCAGGCGTAGAGCGCCACCAGCATTTCGGGACGGTTCTCCGAGAAGCACACCACGCGGTCACCCGGAACGACTCCGCGCCGGCTCAGGAACTGCGCCGCCGCGTGAATGCGATCACGCAGATGGCCGTAGCTCCAGCACCGGTCCTCGTGCACGATTGCCACCCGGTCGGGCTGACGTTCGGCTCGACGCTCGATGAGCTCCCCGTACCGGGGCACCATCGCTGCGAACGGGTTGTCGCCCGGCGCGGGGGCAGTGCTGTGTGTCATCGCAATGTCTCCACTCAGATCGGGTAATGACGATGCTCGGAGGAGACGGTGACCCAATGCAGTTCGGTGAACTCCTCGAGCGAGGCCTGCGAACCGAACCGGCCGTACCCGCTGGCCTTGACACCGCCGAACGGCATCTGTGCCTCGTCGTGGACCGTTGCTCCGTTGATATGGCAGATACCGGAGTCGATCCGGCGGGCCACCCGCAGCCCGAGGTCCGTATCGGCGGTGAACACCGCAGCGGACAACCCGTACTCCGAATCATTGGCCACGTCCACCGCTTCGTCCACACCGTCGACAACGATGATCGGCGCCACGGGGCCGAAGGATTCCTCACGGTAGATCCGCGCATCGGATCCGACTCGGTTCAGCACCGTAGGCGGGTAGAACAAACCATCGGGTTCACCGCCGGTGAGCAGCGTCGCACCGTGCGCGACTGCGTCCTGGACCAAAGCATGCACATGGTCCACCGCGGCCTCGTGGACGAGAGGACCGAGCTGGGTCCCCGGATCCTGCGGATCGCCGACAACGAGCGCCCGGGCGCGCGCGGTGAGCTTCGCGGCGAAGGGTGCGGCCACCGCACGGTCGGCGATGATCCGCTCGGTGGACATACAGATCTGGCCCTGGTTCATGAACGCCCCGAACGATGCGGCGGCGGCGGCTTCGTCGAGGTCGGCGTCTGCCAGCACCAGGAACGGTGCTTTGCCGCCGAGTTCGAGCACCGAGCGGGTCAAGTGCCGGCCCGCCAGCTCACCGATTCTGCGTCCGACGCGGGTCGAGCCGGTGAAGTTGACGCACCGCACGGCCGGGTGCGCGATCAGTGCTTCGACGACTTCGGGGGCGTCCTCGGCGGCGTTGGTGATCAAGTTGACCGCGCCGGCCGGGGCGCCGGCGTCGACGAGGCACTGCACGATGGCCGCGTGGGTGGCCGGAGTTTCCTCCGACGCTTTGAGCACGACGGTGTTGCCCAGTGCCAGCGGCATCGCGATCGCCCGGACTCCGAGGATGATCGGGGCGTTCCACGGCGCGATTCCTACGACGACGCCCAGCGGCTTGCGCTCGGCCAGTGCGGTCATCCCCGGCACATCCGACGGAATCACCTGCCCGACAGTGGAGTAGACCTGGGCTGCGGCCTCGCGTAGCATGCCGGCGCCGAGCTTGACGTTGAAGCCGCACCACGCGGCGGCCGCGCCCATCTCCTGCCCCATCGTCGCGGCGATCTCCGCGCTCCGTTGCTCGAGCAGTTCGGCGGCGCGTTCGAGAATCGTCCGGCGGGCGGCCGGGGCCAGCCCGGCCCATGCGGGGGCGGCCTCGGCCGCAGCGGTTGCGGCGCGGATGGCGTCGGGGGCTGTTGCGGCGGCTACCCGGGCGATTTCGCGTCCGGTCAGGCGTTGAGACTTGACGAAAAAGCGTCCGTTTTCCGGGGCGGTCGCAGTACCACCGATATGCAAGTTCACCGTGACGGCGTGAGTTGTGCTGGTCATCGGCGTGCTTCCTGATCAGAGTAGGTCTCCAAACCGGGCCGGTAGGTCTTGGTATCGAGGAACTCGGTCATACCCTGTTCCCGGGCGTCGGCGTCGAACAGGATCGCTTGGTCATGCTTGGCGTACAGGAAGTCTTCGGCCGCCTCCCACGACATCAAGCGCGAGTGCCGGAAGCCGATCTTCGTGCAGCGGACCACCCACTGGCTCAGCGACGTCAGTTTCAGGGCCAGTTCGATGGTGCGTTCGCGCAACTTCTCCGCTGGTACGGCCTCATTGACCAGTCGCATCTCTGCGGCGCGGCGGCCGTCGAACGGTTCACCGGTCATGATGTGGTACATCGCGTCGCGAGTGGGGATGGTTTCCGCGAGGGCCCGGGTCACGAGATTGCCCGGGGTGACACCCCAATTGACTTCCGAGAGCCCGAAGGTCGCGTCCTCGGCGGCGATTGCCAGATCGCAGGACACCAGCGGGACGAAGGCACCGCCGAAGCACCAGCCGTTGACCATCGCGATGGTCGGCTTCGTGAAGTTGTACAGCTTGCGGAACTGCCAGTTGGTGCCCTCGCCACGTACCCGGTGCTGCACAGCGCGCGGTTTACCGTCGGTTTCCCGGAAGTACTCCTTGAGATCCATGCCCGCGGAGAACGCTTCACCGGCACCAGTGAGGACCACCACCGCACACCGCTCGTCGTCCTCGAGACGATCCAACGTGGCGAACATTTCCCGGTTCAGCGTCGGGTTCATCGCGTTGCGCTTGTCGGGCCGATTGAGACTCACCCACGCGATGCGGTGTTCGTCGAATTCAACCGTGACCGTGTTACCCCACGGCTCGTTGTCGGTGTCGATGGTCATCAGTTCTCCCTGAGGAACTCGGAACGGTCGCCGGCCGGGTGCTCGATACGAGGACCACCCCGGCATGTAAGAATCTCTGATATCGAAACATATCAGTGACTCTGATAACCTGTCAATCGTGAACGGAGACTCGGATGACGAGGAGTTCGGCGCTCACCCTGCCACGGGACCGCGCGTGACCTACCTGGTGAAACGCCTCGAATCCGCGGTGCGCCGCGACCTCGACGACGGACTGCGGAACCATGGGCTCACGACACCCCAATACGCCGCACTCAGCATTCTGGGTGTACATCCGGGGATGTCCTCGGCCCAGCTCGCCCGCCGAGCCTTCGTCACTGCACAGTCGATGCAGGTCATGGTGGCCGGGTTCGTCCGGTCCGGCTACGTCGAGCGTCGGCCACAGCCGGACAATCAGCGCATTCTGTGCAACTATCTGACCGACGCAGGGCGCGACGCCCTCCGCAAGTGCGAACAAGCAGCCGACACCGTCGAAAAGAAGATGCTCGACGGGCTCGACACCGCGGCGGTTGCCGACCTGCGGGAGGCCCTCGGACGATGCGTCCACAATCTCGCCGGCAGTTGACTCCGCAGCCCGCCACCAGGATGAACGCCCGGGCAAGCTGAGCCCATGGCCGCCACAAGAATGCCCCGCGTCACCCCCTCATCGGGTTACGCGGGGCATTCCCATGGGCCGCGGCCGGTGCTACGTCACGTCACCTGCCATCGCGAGAACCGCTCCTGGACCAGCCGCAGGAGTTGGTCCACCACCACCGCGACGACAATGGCTGCCACGGTCGCCGCCCAGACCATATTCACGTTGAAACTGTTCTGGCCGCGCACCATGAGATACCCGAGCCCTGAACTCGCCCCGGTGAATTCGGCAACGATGGCAGCCTGGATTGCGAAACCGAAGGTGATACGCGCGGATGTGCCTACCCACATCACCGCTGCGGGCAGCCGCGTATCTCTGATGACCTGCCAGCGATTCGCGCCGAGAATCCGGGCATGGTGCCGCACATCGATATCGACATCGGCCACACCCGCGGCCGTGCTGACGATGATGACGAAGACGATCACGAAGGCGACATGGACCATGCGGGAACCAACCGAGTATCCCAGTGCCACCGCGAAGAAAGGGTAGAACACCAGCCGGGGGAAGCCCTGCCAGAAGGAAACGAACGGCGTGATGACCTTGTTCACCGCGTCGAAAGTGCCTGCGATCGTGCCGATGACGATTCCCGTTATCAGGGCCGCGAGGTACCCGGCGACGGTAACGAACACGGTCACGAACGTATTGCTGACAAGAGTGCCGTCTGTGAGCCACCCGGTGAGCGTGTCGAGGATCTTCGATGGTGTCCCGACCACGAACGAGTCGATGACACCGGCTCGCACCGACCACTCCCAGCCCAGCAGTACTGCAACCACGAAACCGATCTGGGAAGCGACGAGGGCCGCGGTCCGAATTCCCCTGCGGTTCTCGGTCAGAACAGCCGCCATTGGGTGTACCTCCGTTCCAGGACGGACAATGCCTTGTCCGCTGCGAGCGAGATGAGCGCGATCACCACGGCAGCTGAAACCAGCAGTTCGGGCATACCGAGAATGTTGCCTCGGGACAGATAGGACCCGAGCCCGACCGACCCGGCGAGGTACTCGGCGACCGCTGCCCCGAGGACGGCCCAGATGGCAGCCAATCGCAGGCTGGTCATCAGCCACCCGGTCACCGCCGGGATGTACACCGAGGTCGCCAAGGCGGAGCCGCCGGCACCGAGGATCCGCGCGTTCTCGGCGTAGACAGGGTCGATCGTCGACAGACCGTTGAACACGTTGAGGTAAACGATCAGGAAGATGAGGGATGCTACGAACAGCGCGGCCGACGTCGTCCCGATTCCGAACCACAGGATGAACAGCGGCGCGAGCGCGATCCGCGGAATCGCGTTGGCTACGACGAGAAATGGCGAAAGGAAACGGCGCACCAGCGCGAACGGCCACGACAGCGCGACGCACAGGCACGCGGCCGAAACACCGACCACGAAACCGATCGCCGCATTCGTCAGCGTCACCACTACATCGCTCCAGAATTGCGCGTCGGCAACCCAGGACAAGATCTGTTCCGCGACCATGGCCGGCGACCCGATCAGGGGTTCGGCAGCAGGTGACAGGCTCACGACCGCCTGCCAACCCACGAGGAGTACCACCCAGAGGAGCACCCGAGCGGCGGGGATCCATAAGGACCTCCGGGTCGCCTTCAAGGCTTCCCCGGAATCAACAACTGTGGCGGTGGTTACGGTCACGACCGACCGCCCGTACGGGGAAGGACGACCTGTTCTCGCAGGTCATCCCAGAGCTGGGAGTGTATTGCGGTGAACGCGCTGTCGAACCGCAGTTCGAGCAGGTTGCGCGGGCGGTCGATCGGCACTGTGCGATCTGTCAGCACTGTGCCGGGCCCGCGTGTCATCGTGACGACTCGGTCGGCGAGGCCGACTGCCTCCTCGAGATCGTGCGTGACGAAAACGACGGTCTGGCGTGTTTCCTCCCAAAGCGCCAAGAGGTCGTTCTCCATGAGGTTGCGGGTCTGCGCATCGAGCGCGCTGAACGGCTCGTCCATGAGGAGAACTCGCGGTCGCAGCACGAGACTGGCAGCAATCGCAACACGCTTGCGCATTCCGCCCGACAACTGGTGCGGGTAGGAGTTTTCCGACCCTTCGAGACCGACTCGGCTGAGCCATCCACGCGCTTCGTCGTTGGCTTCCTTCTTCGGCGTGCCACGATAACGGAGGCCGAGCGCAACATTCTGCACGGCGGTCCGCCAAGGCAGTAGTGCATCACGCTGGAACACGAAGCCGACGTCGGGATGTGGGCCCTGGCGCGCGCCGACCGAGGTTCCGAGCACCTGCACCTCACCTGAGTGCGGTGGACGCAGTCCGGCGATCATGTACAGGATGGTCGACTTGCCGCATCCCGATGGACCGACAATGGTGACAAACTCACCATCTCCGATGGACAGGTTGACATCTTGGACCGCGGTCCGGACTCCGTTCTTTGTGGCGTACGCCTGCGTGAGATTGCGCAGTTCGATCGCAGCAGTGCTGCTCGCCTCGCTCCGCTCAGCAACGCTCGATTCGCGGGTGGAGAACATGGTTTACCTTTCGTATCGCGAAAACTACGCAAGTCCTGCAGGCGTTTGCACGCCGAGCCGGCCGTATGCCTCTAGTACGTATTTGTTGTCGAAGGTGCCCGGTTCGGGCTCGTAGCTGTCCGGCACGACATCGACCAATTTCGCGCCGGTGACCGTCTGCTCGATCTCCTCCGCCGAGAAGCCCCCCGTGGCCCGGGTGAAGCCTGACTGCGAATATTCCCACTGCCGGTTCCAGGTCGACCCGACGGCCTCCTTGAACCCTGCGGGCATATCGTTCAGTACCTCGTCGGCGGACGTCGAGGCACTGATCTCGGCCAGCTCGGAGACGATCGATGTCACGACTTCCTGGGTGAGGTCCGGATGGCGCTGCAGGAAGCGTGGTGATGCGGTGAGTACCGAGTTGAGCTGGTGCGCGATCGGCAGCGAATCGTCTGCTTGCGGGTTGGACACCAAGTAGGCCGTGCCCGATTCGACCGCTTCCGCGGAGTTCGCCGGCGAGGTGGACAGGATATCGGCACGATCGGAAGCAAGCATCGCCTGGGTTTCCGACCCACTTCCCAGCGGCATGCGTTGTTGGTCCTCCCATACCAAACCCGCATCCTCGGCGGTCAAGCGAGCGCTGATCTCGGAGATCGAGCCGACGCGGGTGAACGCCCAGCGCTGGCGATCGAACTTTGCCACGTCGGTGTTGTTCTCCCGTTGGAGAGCGCTGCGGGCGATGACCTGCTGAGAAGGGCCGTCGAACATGTTCATCAACGGCACCAGCGCACCACCCTGCGCGTTCACTCCGAGAACCGAGCTGCCGGGCAGGATAGCGATGTCGACGGAGCCACCCGCCAGCGCGGCCACCAGGTTGGAACCCGAGGGAATCGTCTCGATGGAAAGTTCGATCCCGCGCCGCTCGAGGACCTCGGACAGCGCGCCCGCCTCACCCGTCCCGGCGTAGAAAGCAGCGAAGGTTACGTCGCTGGAGAACAAACCGACCCTCAGTTCGTCGGGGTCCTCCCCCGCGTTCGTGCTCGCGCAGCCGGTCAGTGCTACCGCAACCGCAGCAGCAACGCCGGCGATGGCGAAGCGGGTTCTCGAATTCGGCATGGGTACTCCTGAATGGGGATGTGACGTGGATTACGCCGAGATGAGCATATATTCGCAGTCTCCCTAACGGTCGTCAAGTGTCATGACAAATATTCTTGCGTAAACCGCAGTTCACCAGGGAAGACACCATGTCGCGGCGGCCGCAACGAACCGCAAATGTCACCTTGCTTGACGTTCGACACTTCAGGTGCGATTCTTTTTCCGGGTGCTGAGAGCTGCGTCACCTACCTATCTGCCAGCGGCACCATCCGTGCCACCTACGTCCGCACCCCTCCGTCCCATCTTGTCCACTACACCTCCACTAAGCAGGAACGAAGTGCCGGCATCGACCGGGACGGCGTGACATCAGAGAGGAATCGACCGTGGCAGAACACGCGGGCTCGCAGGACCTCCTGGTGACCCTGCTGGGCACCTACTTCTTCGGGCAGCGCAAGCCGATCCCGTCGGCATTTCTCGTTCGCCTCCTGGAGGAGTTCGACGTCACCGAGATCGGGGCCCGCAACGGATTGAGCCGGGTGACCAGACGCGGACTACTCGAGGTGAGCAAGCCCGGCCGGTCGACCTATTACCGGCTCTCCGACAGCGCACACGAGCACCACGCCGAGAGACTCAGTGAAATCGTCGACTTCGGCGGTCGGGCCACAACCTGGGACGGCACTTGGTCGATCGTGATGTTCTCCGTCGCGGAGAAGAATCGCTCGCAGCGCCACCTGATCCGGCACCGCCTCGACGCGATGAGATTCGCGACTCTGTACGACGGCGTCTGGGTCAGGCCCGGGCCACCGCCTACGCCGCTGAAGGCCACTCTGGAGTCCTTGGAACTGCAGAAGGCCACGGTGATCGCCGGCGCCCGCATCGAAGAACACTTCGGGCTCGGTGACCCCATCCGCGCCTACTCGTTCGAGCACCTGGAAGAACGCTACAAGAGCTTCATCACCACCTTCGCCCCCTTGCTGGAGCGAGTCGACGTCGGCACGGTCGGTGCCGCGGAAGCACTAGTCCAGCGGGCACGGGTGATGCAACAGTGGCGGTTCTTCCCCGATCACGACCCACTCCTACCCCCAGAGATCCAGCCACCCCAGTGGCCGCTACGACAGGCCCGCGACATCTTCGTGGGCATCTACGACGGCTTGGCCGAACTCGCCGACCTCCGGTTCCGGCAACTCCTCGACGAATACGAACCAGCACTTTCCACCGACGTCCGCTCCCTCAGGAGCGCAGAAATCCGCCTCATGGCGATACCGGCAAAGGAAATGGGCCCGCTGACCGGCATGCCCTGACCAATCGAGAACGAAGGACATCAGATGACCCGATCGGCAGAACAACAGCACCACGGCACCGCGGTCGTGCTCGCGGTGGGCGATATCGGCCCGGACCGCGACGATGCGGGAGAACTGTTCGAGCCGACCCGAGAACTGCTCCGCGCCGCGGATATCACCTTCGGCCAGTTGGAATTCGTACTGGCCGAGAGCGGGGAACGGTTACCTCAGGTGCGTCACACGGTCAAAGGTGATCCAGCGGCGGCTCGAGCACTGGCCGACAGCGGATTCGACGTGATCTCCTTCGCCGGGAACCACTGCATGGACTTCGGGGCCCGAGCAATGCTCGAGACGATCACAAACCTGCGTGCTGCGCACCTGCACCCTGTCGGGGTGGGGGCGAACATCGACGAAGCACGACAACCTGCTGTCCTACCCGCCTCCGGCGGCGAGGTGTCGGTGCTCTCGTACAGTTCGATCCTTCCCCACAGTTTCTGGGCGACCGAGAACCGGCCGGGCTGCGCTCCGATGCGAGCCTTCACTGTCTACGAGCAGGTCGAGCACGATCAGCCCGGTACGCCGGCGCGCATTCACACCTTCGCCCATCGTGACGATCTCGCGGCGCTGCGCGCCGATATCGCCCGGCAGAAGTCGGCAGGCCGGTTCGTCATCGCCTCGTTCCACTGGGGCATCCATTTTATTCCCGCCGAGATCGCCGATTACCAGCGGGACGTGGCCCGAGCCGCCGTGGATGCCGGCGCGGACATTGTCATCGGCCACCACTCACACATCCTGAAGGGCATCGAGATCTACAAGGGTGTTCCGATCTTCTACAGCCTGGCCAACTTCGCGATGGACACGAGGATCACTCCGGAGCATGTCGCGTCGAAATCGTTTCAGGAGATTCTGGCCCTCAACCCCGAGTGGGTTCCCAACTACGAGTCGACCTTCAACTTCCCCCCGGACTCCCGCAAAACGATCATCGCGAAGTTCGTCATCACAAACGGCCGTCTTACCGACTACGGGTTCTTCCCGGGGTGGATCAACGACAACTCCCAGACCGAACAGATCGCACCCTCCGATCCCCGTTTCGCTGATGTCGTGGACTACATGACAACCGTCACCCGACAGGCCGGGCTGAGCACAGAGTTCCGGACGGACGGAGATTTCGTCCGGCCGGAAGCCGTTAGCGCACAGGCCCAGTCGTGACCCATTCGCCGACGGCCCCGGTCACAGCCGAGCTGGCCGATTTCATCGCCGGCACGAAATGGTCGGATGTGCCGGCGGCGGTGATCGACAAGGTGACGATGCACGCCGCCGACGGAATTGCGGCGATGATGGCGGCCAGCACGCGACCGTGGACCGAAGCCGCACGCTCGCTCGCGCGGCGGGAGAGCGCGGCCGGGCACAGCGCGATCATCGGCCACGCCGCTCGGCTGCGTCCGGGACCGGCAGCCTTGGTCAATGCCACCGCGATGCATGGACTGGAACTCGACGACTACCACGTTCCGGCCGCCGTCCACGCCGGCTGTGTCGTCGTACCCGCCGGAATCTCGGTAGCCGAGGAGATCGACGGACGCGGACGGGACCTGCTGACCGCCTTGGCGGTCGGATACGAGGTGACCATTCGGCTAGGGCTGGCGATGTCCCCCGAAATCACTCAGGACCGCGGCTTCCACGTCACCAGCAGCTTCGGCCCGCTCGGCGCTGCAGCTGCAGCTGCCAGGCTGTGGCAGCTGGACGCCACTCGGACGCGGCATGCCCTCGGCCTCGCTGTTGCGCAGGCAGGGGGAACGACCGAGTTCACCCGGTCGGGCGGAGAGGTCAAGCGACTGCATGCCGGCTTCGCCGCGGCCGCGGGTATTCGTAGTGCGGAACTCGCCCAGCTGGGTGCTACCGGGCCCGGTCATCCCATCGAAGGTGACCGAGGGTTCGCGAGGTCGTTCGGCGGGCGGCGGGTCGAGCTCGACCGTCTCACAGACGGCCTCGGCGAAACCTGGCACTGCGACGGATTGGGCATCAAAGCCTGGAGCACCTGCACAGGCAACCACGCAGCCCTCGCAGCGATGGGCACGCTCCGAACCCAAGGTTTGCGCGCCGAGGAGGTCGAAAGCGTCCGCATCTATACCGACCGCACTACCGCCGCACACTGTGGGCACCTGGGGCCTCGAGCTCGAAGCCTGACAGAGGCGCAATTCAGCCTGCACGTGACCGCGGCCATGGCCATCGCACTCGGCGGCAACGATCCTTCGCACTACGACCTACTGGAACGCTCCGCATTCGAGATTCCCGAGGTGACCCGGATCGCCACCAACACGAATGTTCTGGTCGGAGAGGAACAGGACCGTGCATTCGCTCACGGCTTGTCCGCCCGCGTCGAGGTAACTCTGCGAAACGGAACGCAGGTCGAGGCGTCCGCATCACCACCGGGCTCCCCCGAGAACCCATACGACTGGCCTGAACTGTTCGAGAAGATGTACCGATCCGCTGCCGGGTATGCGGGAAAGACAGCCGTCGACGACATGGCTACCGACGTCAGACGCTGGCAATTGCCAGCTTCACGAGTGCGCGGGACTCTGCCGATCCCAGCTGCCGGAAGTCCAGGTTCGGCGTAGCCACAGCGGAGTCCCGAGGAAGCCCCTTGTCACAAACATACTAACATGTTAGCATCTTTGTGATGCACACCACATGACGTGCATCACTCATCAGGTTCTTGCGCACGCCGTTGCGTCCCCGCCATCGGGCGCCATGACTCGGACGCGCACATCGAAGGGCCTCAGCACAGGAAGAATCAGTATGGGAAATGCCCTGTCTCGATTGGTCCGCACCGGACTGTCGCTGACCGCAGCCGTCGCGGTGCTAGGCGCCTGCGCAACCACCGCGCAGGACAATGTTGCGCCGCCGATCGGCGGAAGCGACACCCTCTTCGCCAAGCTCCCGCAGGAGATTCGGGACGCCGGCGAGCTTCGGGTTGCGGCAGATGCCCATCCCCCATACCGAATCGTCGAACCGAGCGGAAAAATCACCGGGATCGATGCGGACGTATGGGATGCGTTGAGCGGCGAACTCGGGATCCCCGTCAAGTTCGAGTCCGCGGCCTCTTTGCCCGCCATTCTCAGCGGGCTGGGCTCCGGCCGCTACGACGCATACAACGGCCCACTCGCAGTGTCACCACAGCGTGAAGAAGCTCTGGACATGGTGACCTGGCTCCAGGAGAGCATCAGCTATCTCTACGAGACCGGCGGCAATACCGGAGTTTCGACGATCGCCGACGTATGCGGCAAACGGGTCGGCCACGGTGTGGGCAACATCGTGGAGGACATGCTGCCCAAGCTCGGTGACTGGTGTGTCGATCAGGGACGTGCAGCACCGGAGGCCATGCCGCTCAAGGACACCAGCACAACGGTGCTCGCGCTCTCCTCCCATCAGATCGATATCGCAGCGATGACGGAATCGGCCGCGCTCGACCTGATCCGGGCCCAGGAAGACAAGTACGACTATGTGACTCAAGGGCCGGAGCAGGGCGCCCAGGTATTCCTGGACGCCGTCGTCACTCCGAAGGGAAGCGGCCTCGCCCCGGTCCTGCTCGAGGCATGGCAGCGGCTGTTCACAAACGGCGGCTACGACGAGATCATCCAGAAGTGGGGCCTGGAGAACGAGCGGATCGATGCCCCGCAGCTGAACCCCATGTCAGGGCAGACGGAATGAAGAGCGCAAGCGCAGTGCCCCCCTGGGTCGCCGGGGCGGGCACGGCAGCAGCCCTGCCTGTGGATATCGCCGAGGCCAAACGCCGCATCTATCCCTGGCGGATCGCCACCTCCGTCCTCGTCGTCGTCGCCGCGCTACTCCTGGTGCGTTTCGCGGCGACTAACTCGAAGTTCGGATGGCCCACGGTGGCCGAGTATCTGTTCGACCCTGCCGTACTCCGCGGATTGTGGATGACACTCGCGTTGACAGCCATCTGTATGACCGCCGGCTGCCTGCTCGGTGTCGTGGTCGCTGCCGGCCAGCTCAGCGAGGTCACAGTTGCCCGCGCAGTGTCGAAGCTGTTCGTCACCGTGTTCAGGGGTGTGCCACCGCTGGTACAACTCATCTTCTGGTTCAATCTCGCCTACCTTGTGCCCTCCGTAGAACTGAGCATCCCAGGTATCGGGGTCGTCTTCTCCGGCGCCACCAATACGTTCATGACGCCTTTCGTCGCCGCGATCATCGGCCTGTCGCTGCACGAGGCGGCCTATATGGCCGAGATCATTCGGGCGGGCATCCTGTCGGTGGATCAGGGCCAGACGGACGCCGGCAAGGCCATGGGTTTCACGAGCGGACGAGCGTTCCGCAGGATCGTTCTGCCACAGGCCATGCGCGTGATCATCCCACCGACCGGCAGCCAGCTCATAGGCCTCCTGAAGGGAACATCCCTGGTGAGCGTGATCGGCATGACCGATCTATTGCTTTCGGTTCAGCTCATCTACAACCGTAACTACGAAGTGGTGCCGCTGCTCGTCGTCTCCGTCTTCTGGTACCTCGCGGTCGTGACCCTGTTGTCCGCGGTCCAGCGGCGGATAGAGATCCGGTTCGGACAGGGGCACGCGAACACCCCGTCCCGCAGCGTACGTCGTCTGATGAAAGGACAAGCACGTTGACCGAATCCGAAACCGGCTCCGCCGCTTCCCCGTTGGACGGCCCGACCACGCGCCCGGTGCTGCAGGTGCGCAACCTGAGGAAGTCGTTCGGCGCCGTTGCCGTGCTCGACGGCGTCGATATCGATCTTCACGACGGCGAAGTACTGGCGGTTCTCGGTCCGTCCGGCTCGGGTAAGTCGACCCTGGTCAAGTGCATCCACATGCTGGAGAGTCTGGATGGCGGCAGCGTCACCCTGGACGGCGAGCTCCTGGGCTACGAGGAACACCGAGGGCGGCTGCGCCCGATGAGCGAGCGTGCCATCGCACAACAGCGGTCGCGCATAGGGATGGTGTTCCAGCACTTCAACCTGGTGCCCAACTGGACCGCGCTGCGCAACATCACCGAGCCCGCGATACGAGTACACAAGCACCCCCGGGCCGAGGCGGAAGAGCGTGCCCACCATCTCCTGCGCGAGATGGGCTTGTCCGGCAAAGAACGTTCATATCCGCGGCAGCTCTCCGGCGGCCAGCAGCAGCGGGTGGCCATCGCCCGAGCCATCGCCACCCAGCCACGCGTCCTGCTGTTCGACGAACCCACGAGTGCACTCGATCCCGAGTTGGTCGGAGATGTGCTCGCTGTCATCAGACGGCTCGCGGACCGCGGCCGAACCATGGTCGTAGTCACCCACGAGATGGGTTTCGCCCGCGAGGTTGCCGATCGCTGTGTGTTCATGGCGGACGGCCGGGTTGTCGAGACCGGCCGGCCGGGCGAGTTCTTCGGCAATCCACGCAGCGACCGCCTCCGAGCCTTCCTCGCCCGGCACCGGAGCGACCAGCACGAGCGGCCGGAACCCGCTGCGCAGGCCCCGGCATGAAGCACCCGGACGAGGGCCGTCCTCGAAGCGCAACCCCATCTCCGCGGACGGCACTTCGACTACGACGGGTTCAGGTAGGTGGTTTGGACGGACGCCAGATCGACATCGCCGGCCGTGACCATTGTGTCGGTCCGGATCACCGTGCGGCCGGCCTTGATGAGTCGAGCGGTCGCAAGCGCTGTCCCGCTGCGCGTGTTTCCGAGAAGATGCACCGACGAGGTGATCGCCAAGGGAAATCCCTCTCGCACGTAACGCATGGCCAGGAAAGTCCCCGCGATATCAGCCAACCCGAACAGCGACGCGGCAGAGAACACTCCTGTGGGCTGAGCGAGTTCGGGACGCCACTCCATACTCAGCACCACCTCGTGGTCGTCGCCCCGCACCGGAGCGAGGCCGAGTGTGACCGCCATATCGGGCCGACCGCCGAGTAACCGGCGGAACGAGTCTTCGAACGAAGGTTCGGACATACCTGCATCTCCTAACTGTAATGTTAGAATGTTAGCGGAAGGATCAAAGTCCAATGACTGAACGGGTCGAACCCCCCACGGACGCCTTGGCGACAGCGTGGACCGTGCCCGAACTCGCCGCCCGACGTCACCACGACTCCGGTGGTGTGGTGGTGGGTTACGTATCGAACAACGTTCCCCGCGAACTGATCGCCGCAGCCGGCGCATTCGCATTCGAAGTCCGCGGTGCACCTGATCGGTCACCCGTGGCCGGCGATACCTATATGGAAGACTTCCACGACGGTCACGTCCGAAGCATCTTCTCGAGAATCCTCGAAGGCGACTTCGATTTCTTGGACCTGCTGGTGATACCGCGAAGCACGGAGGCGTACCTCCAGCTCTACTACTACCTACTCGAAGCACGGAAATGGGAACCGGACCGCCGGTTTCCTGCCATCCACCTCTTCGACGTTCTCCAGACTCCGTTCTGGCACAGCGGTCGTTACGTACGCGCACAGGTCGAAGCGCTCCGGCACCGGATCGGAGAGCTCAGCGGCCGCCCGGTCGGCGAGAACGATCTCCGCAGCGGAATCGAAACCGTGAATCGCAGCCGCCGGTCACTGCGCGAACTGAACGACATGCGCCGCAACCGCCCGGACGTCGTCAGCGGCAGCGACCTGCTCCGCACGGCGCGAGCCGTCGGCGGCATGGATCCGCGCGAGCATGCGGACGCCGTGGATGCGCTCGTTCGCGAACGCGGCGCCGCCCCCGCGAATGGGCGGACCCACGGGCCGCGCATCATGGTGAAAGGCACCCAGCACGACTCGCTCGAGGTCTACACCGTCCTGGAGGAACTGGGAGCGTCCATCGTCGCCGACGACCATCCGACCGGCGAGCGCGCATTCGATCACACCATCGAGGTAGGCGATGGCGGACCGATCGAAGCCCTGACCCATCACTACCAGTTCGACAGCCCGAGCGCTCGCAGTTACCCCCAGAGCCGCCAGGACGAAATCTTCATGCACATGGTGGCCGATGCCGGAGTCGACGGTGTCGTGTTCTTCCTCGAAGAGAATGACGACACCCTCGGCTGGGACTACCCGGCGCAGAAGAAGCTGCTCGACGAGGCAGGCGTTCACTCCTGCTATCTCCCGTATCAGCCCTACTTCCAGCCCGATACCCAGCGCCTGCGGACGGCACTCGCGCCGTTCGTCGAAAGCCTGGCCGCGGGTACGGCCGGGACTACCACCGCGTTCGACCCCGAGGAGATGACCGCATGACCTCCGATACCTTGTCTCCGCGCCAGGTGCCCGGCCGCCTCGACAGCTCCCTGCTTGCGGCCGAGAAACAGAAGGCGTGGTTTGCCGACTTCCGCCGGCGCTCGATGGAGAACGGCGAGCCATACATCATCGCCGATGGTGCCGCACCACTGGAGATCGCCCACGTGATGGATATACCGGCGGTGTCGACTGTCTGGTATTCCAGCATCATCGCGGCGAAGAAGCTCTCGCCGCGCTATTTCGAGCTGGCCAACCGGATGGGATATCACCAACGCCTCGCCCGATATGTCAGCCTTCCCCTCTTCAGCACGCTCGACGACGATCCGTCAGCTGCACCGTACGGCGGCCTGCCCACTCCACTGCTCCTGCTGTCCCGGTTTCGTGGCGACTTCAGTCAGCGCATCTTCGAGCAGTGGGCAAATGCGTTCGGTGTCCCCCACTACGCCATCGACTGCACCTCCGTAGCCGAGCTCGGCGGCAACTGGTGGAACGCGAATCAGCACGACTGGGAACAGTTTTTCGGCTCCGACCGGCTCGACCACCAGGTAGACCAGCTGGAGAGCCTGGTCCGGGTGCTGGAGACGCTGAGCGGCAAGACCTTCGACTACACCGAGCTGCGGCACCAGATGCACCTGACGAATGAACTGGGCGAAATCGTCCGGGAGACAGCCGACCTGATCGCCACCGCCGAGCGTCTGCCGGTCTCGCTGAAAGACCAGCTCCCGAATGTCATGACCCCGACGTGGCACCGCGGATCCCAGTGGTCGATCGACCACGCCCGCACCTATCAGGCCGAGGTGCGGGCCCGGATCGACGACGGCGTGGCCATCTGCCCCGGTGAGAAGCTCCGCCTGATGTGGCTGAACAACGGCCTCTGGTTCAATACCGACTTCTATCGCGCGTTCGAGGAGAAGTACGGAGCAGTATTCGTCTGGTCGATGTACACGGACTTCGTCGCGGACGGCTACCGCCGCTACTTCGACGATGATCCGTTCCGTGCGCTCGCCGCCCGGCACCTCAGCGTGAACGAACAATTACACCTACCGGGCTGGATGAACGAGTACGTGGTCCAGAAGGCCCAGGATTTCCGCATCGACGGTGCCGTACTTCTGATTTCGGAAGGAGACCGCGCCCAGGCTACGGCGGCCAACTTCTCCAGGCTGGCTCTGGAACGCGCGGGTGTGCCTGTCCATGTCATTCACGCCAACACGGTCGACGAACGCCTCTGGGACGCCGACGCACAGCACCAGGCGATGGAGGAGTTCATCGAAAACAGACTGTTGACGCGCTGACACCGTTCGACCACCCACTGCGGCCGCCGAGCTCATCCCCTCCCAGGAGCTCGGCGGCCACAGACACCCGGAAACGGCCAGTCGCCTCGACGGTCGCTGCTCGTACCCATTCACTTACGGGACCCCCGTCCCGTTCCAGCCCGAGAGAACGGAATACGCATGGCTCATCCAACCGACACGGGCGCCCGACCTCAGTCCGCGCCCAGACCGCTGGAAGGAGTTGTCGTCCTGGACGTGACACTCGCCCTGTCCGGGCCCTACGCCACCCTGCTACTGGCCGGCCTCGGCGCCCGGGTGATCAAGGTGGAGAACCCCCGAGGCGGTGACGCCGCCCGGGAGAACTCGCCGTACTGCGGCAGGGACGGCGTCGCGCTCAGTCGGAAACACCCCGACGATATGTCCCTGGCAGCCATGAGCCGTATGCGCAACAAGGAATCGGTGACCATCGATCTGAAGTCCGCCGAAGGCAAAGGGCTACTGCTCGGTCTCGCCGAGAAGGCGGACATACTCGTCCAGAACTTCAGCGCCGGCACCATGGAGAAGCTCGGACTGCATTACGACGCGGTGCGCGCGGTCAATCCTGCTCTGGTCTACTGCTCGATCAGCGGTTTCGGATCAGATGCGCCCTCGAGTGCCAAGGCGATGGACTCCATCATCCAGGCGATGAGCGGTGCGATGCTCACCTCGGGCACGCCGGAGGACGATCCGGTTCGGGTCGGATTTCCCATTGCCGACCTCGCGGCGCCACTGTTCGGGGTGATCGGTGTGCTCGCTGCTCTGCATCAAGCGCGCAGGACAGGTGTCGGACAGCACCTGGATGTGTCGATGCTCGGCGCGCTGACATCTCTGGTGTCGGTCGAGCCGTGGGCGGCAATGGAGCATCTCGGAATCCCGCTCCGGACCGGGGCCAGCATGCCGAGGCTGGCCCCTTTCGGCAACTACCGGACCAAGGACGGACACGTAGTGATCTGCGCGCCACTCGATGCCTTCGCTCGCGGGCTGTTCGCCGCGATGGGGCAGGCCGACCTCGTCGAGGACCCTCGTTTCGCCACTCGTGACGCCCGTGTCGAGAACTCCACGGCGCTCGATGCCGCGATCGAAGAGTGGACGTCCGGACTCACCACCGCCGAAGCAGTGGCCGAGTTGCACACCTTCGGTGTGCCGGCCGGTGACGTGCGCGAGCCCCAGACTGCGGTAGCGGACGCAGCGGCGGTCCGGCGGGGCGACACCACACGCCTCGACCATCCGGCGTATCCGCAGGAGATCGCGCTGCACGGTCCGGGCATCCCGATCTCCTTCTCCGGCGCCACGATCGGCTTGGATCGCACGCCGCCGGCGCTTGGTGAGCACACCGACTCCGTGTTGACCGAACTGCTCGGTCTGGATGCGGGCAGGCTGCGTGAGCTGCGCGAAGCCGGCGCGGTGTAAAATTGCGCGTCCGGACAAAACGCGATCACGGCGGTAGGTAGGTGTCGATGCCCACGGAGTTCGTCTCCACTGCCGGCCGGTTGTCCGGTCGTGTCTATGCGCAGGTGAAACAGCGTATCCTCGATGGTCACTACAAACCCGGTGACAGGATTCCGATCGACGAGCTCGCCGTCGAGTTCAGGTCGAGCAAACAGCCCGTGCGCGAAGCAGTCCGGACCCTTGCCGCGGATGGATTGCTCGATATCCAGCCTCAGATCGGGACCATCGTCGCCGAGTACTCGCGCGCGGAGTTCGTGATGTTCTATCGCGTCCTGGCGGGATACGAAGGTGCAGCCGCCGAAGCAGCCGCCCAGAATTGCAGGCCGGAAGATGCCCGGGCCATCCGTGCGCTTCTCGACCGGGAGGTCGAGGGGGCGCAGCTGCGTCGAGCCAATCGCGAGTTCCACACCCGCGTCCACCAGCTCGCGAACTCCCGGCTCATATCCATCCAGAGTCAGCGTATGTGGGATCTGAGTGATTTCCTGCTCGGATCGCTTCCCGAGATGAACCAGGTCCGGGAAGGCGCCGTCCGGCAGCACAAGGACCACGGTGCGATCGTGGACGCGCTGGAAGCGCAGGACAGTGCCCGGGCCGGGAAGCTGATGACCGCGCATGTTCGCGCGATCGCGGACCTCATCGAGGCGTCCGCGATCGCGTGACGTGCTCGCCCGGCACCGTCCGCGGCCTCAGGCGATCTTCGCGACCGTCGCTCCGCCCGTGAAAATCGAATCATCGTGGGAACCCATGACTTTCGCACGGCGCCTACCGACTGCGCGAAGACTCGCCACCGCGGCGTCACGCGAGCTGGTGATGCCGGGAAGTGTAGGCGGGGTGGAGCGCATGTTCGCTGCCAGCGGGACGAGGTCACCCGCGAGGCAGACGGCGCCCTGCGTCGTCTCCACCACCAGCCCTTGACTACCCGGCGTATGGCCGGGTAGGTGCAGCAATTCGACGCCGGGCAGTAACTCCACGTCGCCGGAGACACGATCGGTCGATGATCGTGCCCGCCACCATCCCGGCGGGCTTTCGTCATCCGGCGACCCGTAGGCACCCGCGTGACCGGCGGGCGGTTGCTGCGCGGCGCGCCATTCCGAATCCTGGACCAGCAGTCTGCTCCGCTCGAAAAGGTCGTTGTTCGACGAGTGGTCCCAGTGCAGGTGCGAGCAGACCACAAGCGAGACGTCGTCGGGTTTCACGTCGAGAGCGGCGAGCGCCAGGATCGGATGCTCCTCGTTCGTGCGGCGGTACACGAGCCCGGGCCGACTCCGAGCGACCTCCTCCGCGGTCGGCCCGCCCGTGTCGAAGAGGATGATCGTGCCGCCGCGGCGCAACACCCAGACGACGATCGGCGCGACGCGCAATTCCGCGCCCGCACCGTGGCTGAGCATTTCACATGGAGCCAAAGACTCGCCGACACGAAGCGCGTACAGCTCCCACATAACTGTCATTCTAACATTTCAGCCTTCGCCCCTCCGCGGCCTTTTACCGATCCTCCGCAGTGAACCGCCGCAACGATGTTCACAACCCTCAGGAGCGGGTGCCGAGGACACGGAGGGCGCGCTCGCTGTCTTCGAGGCATTCCAACAGGGACGTCAGGTGCACACGTAGTGCGTCGATCGCCCCGGGTGGCAACTGCGCCAGGTACTCATTTTCCAGTCGCGATATGGCCTGGAGAACCGGCTCGAGAAACGCCTCCGCCTCCGCGGACAGCGAGATGAGCGCTCCTCGTCCGTCTTGTGGGTTGGGAAGACGGACGATCAGGCCCGCATCGACGAGCCGTTTGATCCGCTTGGTTGTGCCCGGGGCGGACGTCACCGTCTCCGCGGCGATCTCGGTGGGAGTCATCGCGCGCCCGAACCGACCGAGAACCGACAAGATGTCGAAGTCGGCGCGGGTTATTCCGTACGACTCGAGCACCTCGTCGGACAGGGACTGGAGCACCGAGCCGATCCTGCGCACCCGCCCGAAAATGTCCAGCGGCCGCACATCCAGCTCCGGAAACCGCAGCGCCCACTGCCGTCGCGCCTGTTCGATCGTATCCACATCCACAGTTTACTTTCCTGGTGAGCTACTTCACTTCGCTGGAAAACTAGTTTAGTATTTTTCTGGAAAAGTAGTTAGGAAGTGAGATCCCATGAAGGACGAGTACGACGATGATGTCCTCGTCGTCGGAACCGGACCCGCTGGAGCCACGACAGCCCTGGCACTCGCACGAGCCGGCGTATCGGTGCACATGATCACCAAATGGAGATGGCTCGCCGACACACCACGCGCCCATATCACCAACCAGCGTGCGATGGAGGTGCTTCGCGATCTCGGGGTGGAAGACGAAGTCAAAGCCGTGGCCACTCCCTGGGAGTACATGGGCGACACGATGTTCACCACGAGCGTCACCGGCCCGGAGATAGCTCGGCTCCGTACCTGGGGAACCGGCGACCGCCGCTACGGCGACTACCTCCAGGCGAGTCCCTGCGGCATGCTCGACGTTCCGCAGACGGTGATGGAACCGATCCTGGTCCGCAATGCAGCAGCCAGCGGCGCCCGGGTCTCGTTCAACACCGAGTACCTCTCACACGAGCAAGACTCGGACGGTGTCACCGTGACGCTACGCGACCGCCGGAACGGACATGAGTTCGTTCAACGCGTTCGCTATCTGGTCGGCGCCGACGGCGCCAACTCCTCGATCGCCGAACAGCTCGACCTTCCGATTGTCGGCGAGATGGCCAGGGCAGGCACCGTGTACATCCTCTTCGACGCCGACCTCTCCGCCCACGTGGCACACCGCCCGAGCATCCTGCACTGGATCATGAATCCCACGGCGTCTTTCGGTGAGATCGGCATGGCCACCTTCCGCGCGATCCGTCCCTGGGATCAGTGGATCATGGGTTGGGGCTTCGATGTGACCGAGGGCGAACCCGATCTGAGCGACGAATTCATCAAGTCGCAGGTCCGCACTCTTGTCGGCGACCCCGAACTGGAATTCGACGTCGCCCGCACTATGACGTGGTACGTGAACCAGCAGCATGCCGAGCTGTACCACCGGGGACGGGTGTTCTGCGCAGGTGACGCCGTACACCGCCATCCACCGAGTTCCGGATTGGGCTCGAACACGTGTATGCAGGATGCGTTCAATCTCGCGTGGAAGCTGGCATACGCCGTGCACGGCTGGGCAGGCTCCTCCCTCCTGGACAGCTATTCGGACGAACGAGTGCCAGTGGGTGAGCAGATCGTGGCCCGCGCCAACCAGTCACGCAAGGACTACGCGCACATCAGAGCGGCCTTCCACGTGGATGGCGCAGAGGATCCGGTCGCGGCCGGCCTGGCCAAGCTCCGATCGCACACCCCCGAAGGGGCGACTGCACGTGCCGCGCTCTACCGTGCACTCGAGATCAAGAACTCGGAGTTCAACGCCCAAGGTGTCGAGGGCAATCAGCGATACGAATCCAAGGCCGTGATCCCGGATCCGTCGTCGCCGGTTGAGCAGTGGCCACGCGATCGCGAGCTGTACCTGCAGGCCAGCACCCGCCCGGGGGCCAAGCTGCCACACGCATGGCTGGTCAACGGCGAGGGGCGGCGCATCTCCACACTCGACACCGTCGGCTCGGGCAAGATGTCGGTGGTCACGGGTCTCGCCGGAGCGGACTGGGCTGCGGCGGCGAATCGTTTGGCTGCCCCCTTCCTCCGGACAGTCGTGATCGGTGCACCCGAATGCGCAGACCTGTACGGAGACTGGCACTCGGTACGCGAGTTCGACGAGGCCGGCGTGCTACTCGTCCGGCCCGATGGCTACATCGCATGGCGATGCACCCGTGCCCCCCACGACGCCGACGAGGCGGAACAGCTGCTCCGACAGGCGCTGTCCACCGTACTCGGCACCGAACTTCCCTCCGCTAGTAAGGAACTCATCTCGTGAGCACCACCAACGGCTTCACCAGCGTCTGGTCCGACCTGGCCACACTCCCCTTCGAGCAGGGCTACCTCGAGGCCGGCGGCTACCGCACCCGGTACCTGCACGCCGGGGACCGTTCCAAGCCGACCCTGCTCATGCTGCACGGCATCACCGGGCACGCCGAAGCATACGTACGCAACCTCCGGTCACACAGTGAGCACTTCTCGTGCTGGGCGCTGGACTTCATCGGTCACGGATACTCGACGAAACCCGAGCACCCCCTCGAAATCAACCACTACGTCGACCAGATCCTCTCCGTCATGGACGAACTCGGAGTCCAGAAGGCCTACTTCACCGGCGAATCTCTGGGCGGATGGGTGACTGCCCGCATCGCAGCCCAGCACCCCGACCGCGTCGAGAAGATCGTGCTGAACACCATGGCCGGCACCATGGCCAACCCCGCGGTCATGGAGCGGCTGTACAACCTGTCGATGGAAGCCGCGAAAGATCCGAGCTGGGAGCGAGTCGAGGCCCGGTTGCAGTGGCTCATGGCCGACCCCACGATGGTGACGGCGGACCTGATCAAAACGCGACAGGCGATTTTCCAGCAGCCCGACTGGGAAATGGCCTGCCGGATGAACATGGTCCTCCAGCAGATGGACGTGCGACAGCGGAACATGCTCACCGATGACGAACTGCGCTCCATCCAAGTCCCGGCCATGGTGCTGTGGACGACAAAGGATCCGTCCGGTCCGGTCGACGAGGGCCGGCGCATCGCGTCGCTGATCCCTAACGCTCAGCTCGCCGTTATGGAGAACTGCGGTCACTGGCCGCAGTACGAGGACACCGCGACCTTCGACCGCCTCCACTTGAATTTCCTTCTCGGGGCCTGATCCGACCGAAAGGACCATGGCTATGCCTATTGCCGCAATCACAATGTCGCACTCTCCCCTGCTCGAGTTCGTGGATCCGCCCGCCGATGTCAAGGCGCAAGTGGAAACCGCTTTCGGTGCGGCCCGGAAGTTCGCGGCGGAATTCGATCCCGACCTGGTGATCAACTTCGCCCCTGACCACTACAACGGATTCTTCTACGACGTCATGCCGCCGTTCTGCCTCGGCCACGAAGCCACCGCGATCGGCGACTTCGACAGCCAGGCCGGGGCACTCGATGTCGATACCCAGGTTGCCCGGCAACTGACAGAGGCCATTCTCGACGCCGATATCGACATCGCCGCGTCGATGAGGATGAGTATCGATCACGGTGCTGTCCAGCCGCTGGAGATCCTCTTCGGCGATATCACAGCCAAGCCGGTCATCCCGATATTCATCAACGCGGTGGCACCCCCGTTCGCCCCGATGCGGCGGATCCGGCGTCTCGGTACGGCAGTGGGCCGATTCGTCGCCGAAGAATTGGCAGGCAGGAGGGTTTTGGTCCTCGGATCCGGCGGGCTATCCCATGAACCCCCGGTACCCCAACTCGCGACCGCTGACGGACAGATGCTCGACAACTTGCTCGGGGCGGGGCGTAATTTGTCGCCCGAGGGTCGCCAGGCGAGGCAGGACCGAGTCATCACCGCCGCACAGGAGTTCGCCGCCGGCAGCCAGGGCACGAAGCCACTCGCACCGGAATGGGACAAGAGATTCATGGATCTGATGGCTCGCGGCGACTTCGACACGGTCGAGAGGTGGACCGCAGAGGAGATGACGCGAGTGGCCGGCAACTCGTCCCATGAGGTCCGGACATGGGTCGCTTCCTACGCGGCGATGGCGGCCGCCGGCGACTATCGGACCGAGTACACCTTCTACCGGCCGATTCCGGAGTACATCGCCGGATTCGGCGTAACGACCGTCGCCGCACGGTGACGGCACCCTGAACGCAGGGGTCTGTCGGCTGCTCCTCGGCCCCGGCAGTGCCTGCGGTTTTGCGAGCAGTCCAGGGATCCGCCGACCGATCACAGGTCGGCGGATCCCTACGTCACCGAGTCCGCCAGCTCCAGTGCGGCAACCTCGGCGGTACTCAGAGAACCGATCGATTCCACCAGTTCAGGCGCACAGCTGCTCAAATGGCGACGAAGGCGTTCTTCCGCCGCGGGAGCGAGTTCGTCGTACACCCTCTCGAACAAGCCTCGGGCAGTGCGCAGCGGCCAATCCTCGCCCAGCAATTCTCCGGGCAACTTCGGGTCGCTGTCACCCAGGACACGCCAGTCGCGAAGTATCTCGACCCGCAACCGCAGCGCGATCGTCGGCGGGATCGAGTCGTTCTCCAGCGCATCCACGATATCGGCCGCTCGCTTACTGAACACCTCGAGCTTCGCTCGCATCTCCTCCACCGCGAACGCCGTCATCGGATCGCCGGCAGGAGATCCTCCTGTTTTCATCGGTCCGCTGAAGACTGTCAGCCTCGGAACTCCGATGGCGAGCAGATGCGACAGCGCGCCCTGATCGACCGCACGCGGTACCACCCAGACACCGTCGTGCAGCAGCCCGAATCCGAGCTGACGCAGATGCTGGCGGAGCTGGTGCCGAAGGTTGCGTTGAGCTTCCTCGACCGAGAAGGTGACGATTGTCCACTGGCCGTCCCAGGAAGGCGATTCACGACCGTAGTCGACAATCTGCTTCAAACGGTATTGATGCCGCTCGTGGGCGGTGGCGGACAGCGCGTAGAAGGTCTGGCGACCGTGCCGTGACGGCACCAGAAATCCCTGTCTCGCTGCACGGCTCACGGCATTCCTGGTCGCCGTCTCACTGAGATCGAAGTCCCCCAGGGCCGATACGAAGAAGCTCGAGGGGATCACGGAGTTCACCCCCATGAAGTAGCTGCCGAGGATCGACATCAGCAACTGCTGCGATCCGTTCATCGCCTCCATGCGGTTCATCTTTACAGGGTGCCTTTCGCTTCTCCAGTCCAGGCCCACCACCCCATTAATCACATAGCGGTTGACGTTCGTCACGCTGTATGTGATCCTTCTGTGAAGCGCATCACGCGCCCTTCGGCGGTCGCCTCACGACCGTGGACCGCAAAAGATCTGGGAGGCACAGTGACTCAGTCCGAAGCCGTCAGTGAGTTCAACCCTCACTACAAAGAGACGTTCGACAATTCGCACGTCTACTACGAGGAGCTGCGAAAGCAGTGCCCGGTAGCGCGCAGCGAAGCGTTCGGCGGATTCTGGGCGCTGTTCAAGTACGAGGACATCGTGCGGGTGCAAACGGAGTACCAGACCTTCAGCACCGCCGACAAGAACGTCGTCCCTCCCGCGACACGCAACCGTGGCAAGCGACCGCCCCTGCACTTCGATCCCCCCGAGCACGAAACCTACCGAAATCCGGTCACTCAGGTATTCCGCAAGAGCCGCACGGGCCTGCTGGAGCCGCAGCTACGGCAATACGCCGACGAACTACTCGATCCACTGATCGCGCGCGGACAGTTCGACTTCACGCTCGACTTCGCGGAGTACTTCGCGGCCCGTGCGTTCGGGCTCATCCTCAAACTCCCGATGGAGATGATGATGCGCTCGCGTGAGGTCCAGGTGCAGTACTACCGCGCTCAGACGGCTATGGACAAGCCGCGGATCGTCGAGGCGAGCGACCGCCTATACGACATCGCCAAGGAAATTGTCGCGGTTCGCCGAGAGGACCTGCAAGATCCCGATGAGGACCTCGTCTCGGCACTCCTGCTCGCAGGGGAACGTGGCGAAGCCATTCCCGAGGACATGGTGGTGGCCAGTATTCGTCAGTTCCTCTCGGCCTCCCAAGCCGCGCCGGGCGCAGTGCTCGGCAGCATCGCCACGCATCTGGCCCGGGATCTGGAGTTGCAGAATCGGTTACGCTCGACCCCCGACCGCATTCCCGACGCCTTGGAGGAGTTCCTCCGGCTGTACGCCCCCTATCGCGTCTTCGCCCGGACAGCCAAGCACGATGTCGAGATTCGTGGCCGCAAGATAGCCGCGGGGGAACCCATCACCATGATCTTCCCCTCGGCGAACCGCGACGAAGATGTGTTCGAGCGCCCGCACGAGTTCGATATGGATCGAATGCCGAACAGGCACATCGCGTTCGGGCGCGGTCCGCATCGATGCCCGGCCGCATCCCTTGCCCGCCTGGAACTCAAGGTCGCCGTCGATGCATTGCTCTCCAAGACCGACTCGTTCGAGCTGGCCGGCGAGGTCAAAATGGCCGACTGGCTGGAGTTCGGTCCGTCCTCGACACCTTTGGCCGTCGTACCGGCTCAGTAGCAGCGATGAATGTTGTGACCGTGCCCACCGGCAGCGCCCGAAGCCGCAATCGGACTGACTCGAAGCGTGAAATCCCCGGGCGGACGCGCCGGATTACACTGGCGCTCGTAGGCCTCGGCCTACTGGCGGCGCTCGTTCAGGCCGCGTCGGTGTGGGGCAAGGATTCCTGGGGCGTCCCGGGCCTCATGGAGCTGGCGGCGGGTTCACTCGAACTCGTCGCAGGTGACCGATTCGCCGGCGCCGTCGGTGAAACCGTCCTCTCGGTGGCAGTCGCGGTGGCGCTGGCACTGGTCGGCGGAGTGATTTTCGGGCTGGTCATGGGATCGAGCCGGTTCCTGGCGACCGCACTCGGCGCGCCGCTGGAGGTCATTCGACCGATCCCCGCACTCGCCTTGATCCCGGTTGCCATTCTTATGCTGGGACAAGGTGTGACCATGGAAGTCGCCATCGCGGCCTTCGGATCCTGGTGGCCCATTCTCTTCAACACCTCCTACGGAGTGCGAGACGTCGACACGGTGGCACTGGACGCCGCCCGGGCAATGGGCTGTTCACGCCTGAGCCGGCTCGTCAGGGTTGTGCTGCCCTCGCTCCTGCCGTCGGTGCTCACCGGCGTCCGGACCGCGGTCCCACTGACCCTTGTCATCGTGATCGCCGCCGAATACCTATCGACCGCCCAGCGTGGAATGGGTGGCGTTCTCATCACCGCGACCAGTATGGGCGATATGGGCGTGCTGTGGTGTACCGCCTTGGTCGCCGGCCTACTCGGCATCGCGCTCGGGTCGGCCTGCGATGTGATCGCGCGATCTCTCACACCGTGGGCTACAAGGAGAAACCCGTGAATACCCGCATCGTTCGCGCGCTGCCGGGTGCAGTCGGTGCCGCCGTGGTCATCGTCGCGGTGCTCGCGACCTGGCAGGCCTATGCCGAGCACGCCGACCTGTTCTTCCTCCCCACGCCGCAACAGATCGTCGAGCGGTTGCACGAAGAATGGCTCGGCGGGACAGCCACGCGCGCCGCCCTCTCCGATGGCGGGCTGACGGCGATCGGGCAGACCTTCCTCACTGCGGGACTGGCGTGGCTGATAGCGGCCGTAGTCGGTATCGGGGTCGGTGTGCTCGTCGGTTCGGTCCGGGCCATCGACGAGATTTCCACTCTCCCTTTCCTACTACTGCGCAGCATCCCCGGCGTGGCGTTGATTCCCATATTCATCACGATCATGGGCCTGGGCACGGATATGCGTATCGCGGTGGTTACCGTGGGCTGTGTCTGGCCGATCCTGCTGAACACCGCAGCGGCAGTATCCCGGATCGAACCTCGGTACGTCGACGTCTACCGAGTCGCACGTCAGTCCCGGGCAACCCGGCTGTGGTCGGTCCTGCTCCCCGCCACCATGCCGAACATCTTCGCCGGTCTTCGGGTTGCATTATCCCTGTCACTGATCATGACCGTGGCCGCCGAGATGCTGGGTGGTAGCGGTGGCTTGGGGGCGCTCGCCGCCCGTTACCAGTCGACCTTCGACGTTCCAGGCCTCTGGGCCACTCTGTCCGTTCTGGCCGTCTGTGGCCTCTTGCTCAATGCGCTCATCATTCTGGCGGAAGATCTCCTGCTCGGATGGCACAAGAAGTGGAGATCTGTCAGTGAATAGCCACGACCCCGAGCCCATTCTCGATGTCCGCAAGCTCTCGCACACATTCGGCAAGGGCGCGGGCGCCCTGCACGTCATCGACGACGTATCGTTCGCGCTACACGCCGGGGACGCCATGGCCATAGTCGGACCATCCGGCGCCGGCAAGACGACACTACTCCGGTGCCTCACCGGCCTGCTGACACCGACCTCGGGTGACATTCATTTCGACGGACAGCGAATTTCCGGTGTCCCCAAAGGAATCAGCGTCGTCTTCCAGGACTACAGCCGATCACTCTATCCCTGGTTGACTGCGCTTGCGAACGTCGTTTTTCCACTGAAGAACTCGAAACTTTCACGCCGCGACTGCAGCACGCTCGCCATGGATGCACTCGACTTGGTCGGATTGCAGGATATGGCAAAGAAATACCCGTGGCAGATGTCGGGTGGTATGCAGCAGCGCGTCGCGATCGCCCGCGCGCTGATCACGGAACCGCGGCTGCTGTTCATGGATGAGCCTTTCGCCTCTGTCGATGCGCAGACCCGCGCCGAGCTGGAGGACTTGACTCTGCGTATTCGTGAATCCCGGGACATGAGCGTGGTCTCGGTGACTCACGATATCGACGAAAGCGTCTTCCTGTCCGATCACGTCCTGGTGATGTCCCGCCGGCCGTCGACTGTGCTGGAAGAACTATCGATCGACCTCCCCTATCCGAGGGACCAGATGACAACCAAATCCCGGCCCGAGTTCCTCACGTCCCGCTCACGAGTACATCAACTGATCCTGGCAGAGAAGACCAAAGAAGGTGCTTCGCGATGACATATCGCCCCATCATGACGACTGTAGGCATTCTGGCTGCCGCAGTTCTCGCCTTGTCCGGATGCTCGGGAGGCGGCCCCGAAACCCCCGGGGGCCCCGGCAAGATACGCGTCATGGTCAACCCCGTGGTGGATGCCGCACCGCTCTACCTTGCCGAACAAGAAGGTATTTTCGCCGAGCACGGCCTCGACGTCGAACTATCGGTAGGGCAAGGCGGCTCGGCCGTGGCGGCTGCGCTCCAATCCCGCTCAGCCGATCTCGGCATCGTGAATCTGGTTACGCTATTCTCCGGCCGAGCCAACAATCTGCCGCTCGCGGTAGCGACACCGATCAGCATCTCCTCGTCCGAGGAGGCAGGCCTCTACGCCGCGTCTGACAGCGGAATCACGAATCTGTCGCAGGTGAAAGGCAAGCGCTTCGGGATCGTGGGATCGGGTTCGGTGGCCGAGCTGGCAACTGCCGCCGCACTGGACGAGGTGAATCTTTCACCCGGCGATATCGAGAAAGTACAGGTCCCGCTCCCCAACCTGATCTCCGCAGCCACCTCGGGGCAGGTTGACTTCATCTTCGTGAACTCGCCTTTGACTTTGCAAGCCGAGGACGCCGGCCTGGTGCGTATCCACGATGCATTCACCGGCGTCACCCACGATCTGCCGAGTGCAGCGATTGCCGCATCCGAGCGGTGGCTCGATCAGCATGCTGGAACGCGCGACGCTTTCCAGCAGGCACTCGCCGAAGCGGTGGATCTTGCCAACAGCAACGAACAGAAAGTCCGAAAAGTACTCCCCACCTACACCGGCCTCGACGAGGAGCAGGCCTCACGGGTGGCCGTACCGGACTACGTCGCCGACCTGAGCCACGCCGAAGTCCAGCGCGTTCCCGACCTCATGATGCAGTACGGACTCCTCACCGACCCGGCGGATGCCGCCGCCGCGGTGGCCTGGTAGCGCGGAGGAGAAGGGGAAATCTCAAATCTTCGGCCGGCATCTCATCCTTCACCGGCAAACGGCCGGCGCCGTGTTCGAACAATGCGAGCGTCCCGGCGCCCCACTACCCAGGAAATGGAGAGCGATGAACACCCAGGTACACGACCGGGCGGCGGTGTCGGTGGTCTTCGTCGGGGATCTCATTCTCGGCCTCGACGATGTCCGCCCGCACCTCACCGACATCTCGAAGGTTCTGAACCACGCCGACCTCGCGGTCGGCCACCTCGAATGGCCGCACACCAACCGGGGCTGGGTCTGTTCCTCGGAACTCCCGGCCCCAGGATGTCCTCCCGAGAACATCGGTCAGCTGGCCACTGCGGGGTTCGACGTTCTCACCCTCGCGCATAACCACACCTTCGACCAGGGACCCTACGGAATCATCGACACGATCGACGCCGCCGAGAGGAGCGGTATGGTCACCGTCGGCGCCGGTTTGACTATCGACGAAGCTCGCCGTCCGGTGATCGTCGACCGCGCGGGCGTCCGGCTGGGGTTCCTCAGCTACAACTCGGTGGGGCCGCGAGAATCGTGGGCCACGCTCAGTAAGGCGGGCGGGGCCCCGATCCGCGTCCTGACCCATTACCAGCTCGAACTGTCGTCGCCCGGCAGCCACGGCACTGCCTACACGTTCGTCGACCCCGACTCGCTACGCGAGATGGAGCACGACATTCGCACCCTCAAATCGCAGGTCGACGTGGTCTGCGTGGCAATACACAAAGGCATGATCATCACGCGAGCGGAACTCGCCGCCTATGAGCGACCACTCTGCCACGCGGCGATCGATGCCGGGGCCGATGTCATCATCGGCCACCACTCGCACATGTTGCGCGGCGTCGAGGTCTATCACGGCAGACCCATTTTTCATGGGGTCAATCACTTCATCACCGCGTACCCCGACGACGGTGACCCCCAGAAACCTTCCGGCAAGAACCGGACTCCACCGCGCCGCTCCCCCATCCTGGCCCAGAACGTGCCGGACGGCACCGTGACGAACTACCCCTTCTCGACCGAGTCGCGCATGACGATGGTGGCGCAGATCGCCGCCGGTCGCGCCGGGGTGCACTCGGCGGGTTTCATCCCGGCTCATATCGAGGCCGACAGTGTCACGAAGATCTACGGCGATGACGAGCTCGGCAGAAAAGTCGGGACATATGTCCAGGAGATCTCGGCCGAAGCCGGACTCGACACGGACCTCTGGTGGGACGGATCCCAGTGGCGTTTCCTCTAATCGATCCGGTTGCTACCGGCCCGGCAAACGAGGCGGTCGAGCGTCGTGACCCTCGCCAGGACCCTCCCGTGCCAGCCTAATTTTCCAGCGAAGTATATTCGGGGTGTTGTAGGAGCATTTGATGTCGGCCACCTCCGCCCGACACCCATATTCCGGGCATATTCACGCGGGCCCGACGCACCGCGGCAGAGTGACCCAGCCCCGCCGGCCCTCCGGAAGAGACTTGCATCACTCGACTGGCCGCGCTAGCTTAACTACTAGACGACTAGCATTCCAGTGACTGCGACGTAGCAGTCCCAGCAGAAAGGAGCGGCCGTGATGACCGTCTCCTCCTCATCGGCCCTGACGTTCATCGGGTCGACCGGCGAGCGGATCGGAGCGATCCTGCCGTGAGCATCAAAAACGCCGGCTCGACGGCACGCACGAGCCCGTTGCGGGTGGCGATGGCCAGTTTCATCGGTACCACAGTCGAGTACTACGACTTCTTCATCTACGGCACAGCCGCTGCGCTGGTGTTTCCGGAGCTGTTTTTCCCCGACGCATCGCCCGCGATCGGGGTCCTGCTTTCGTTTGCCACCTTCGGCGTCGGGTTCATCGCCCGCCCACTCGGCGGCATCGTATTCGGGCACTTCGGAGACCGGCTCGGCCGCAAACAGATGCTCGTGTTCTCACTGGTCGGGATGGGCGTCGCAACGATGCTGATGGGTTTGTTGCCCACCTACGCCACCATCGGGGCCGCCGCACCGATCCTGTTGACCGTACTGCGCATGGTGCAGGGGTTCGCCGTCGGCGGCGAATGGGGCGGAGCGACCTTGATGGCGGTCGAACACGCACCCAACGCACGAAAAGGGTTCTTCGGATCTTTCTCCCAAATGGGCGCACCAGCCGGCACCAGTATCGCCACGCTGGCTTTCTTCGCCGTATCCCAGCTACCGGACGAGCAGTTCCTCTCCTGGGGTTGGCGACTGCCGTTCTTGTTCAGCGCGGTCCTGATCATCATCGGCCTGTTCATCCGCCTATCCCTGGCCGAAAGCCCGGACTTCGCGGCAGTCAAGGAGACCAGCGCCGTAGTACGGATGCCGATCGCCGAGGCGTTTCGTAAGCATTGGAAAGAGATCCTGCTGGTTGCGGGCACCTACCTGTCCCAGGGCGTCTTCGCTTACATCTGCATGGCCTACCTCGTCTCCTACGGCACCAGCGTCGCAGGTATCGACCGCACGTCCGCCCTGGCCGGCGTCTTCGTGGCCGGCCTCCTCGCGGTGGTTCTTTATCCGGTATTCGGATCGCTCTCCGATACCTTTGGCCGCAAGACCATGTACCTGCTCGGCGCCGTGCTGATGGGCGTGCTCATCGGGCCTGCGTTCGCATTGATCAACACCGGCAACCCTTGGCTGTTCATGCTCGCCCAGGTGCTGATCTTCGGCATCGCGATGGCGCCTGCCGCGGGCGTGACCGGATCTCTGTTCACGATGGTGTTCGACGCGGACGTCCGCTACAGCGGCGTCTCGACCGGCTACACCCTGTCCCAGCTCGCTGGCTCCGCGTTCGCACCGACGATCGCCGCAGCTCTCTACTCGTCGACACAGTCCAGCGACGCCATCGTTGTCTACCTGATGGTTGTATCGGCCATCTCGATCATCTCCGTCATCCTGTTGCCGGGCGGTTGGGGCCGCAAAGGCGCCGCCGGCCAGCTCATCCGGGATCAGACGGCTTCTTCGGTAGCGGTTCCGCCCGCAAGCACAGCGTCCCCTGGCTCGCCTCTGGCACGCACAGCCACTGATCTGCAAACCCTCGACTAGTGAAGTGATTACCGATATGACCGACCACGAGACCCCCACATTCGAGACCGACGTTCTGGTCGTCGGCACCGGCCCCGCCGGATCCGCCGCAGCGCTTGCACTGGCTACCTATGGCGTCAAGGTCCACCTGGTCAACCGGTGGAACTGGCTGGCGAACACCCCGCGAGCCCACATCACCAATCAGCGGACTGTCGAGGTACTGCGTGATCTGGGCGTGGAAGAAGAAGCCGCGAAGTACGCCACCCCCTGGGAATTGATGGGTGACACGCTGTTCACCACCAGCCTGGCCGGCGACGAAATCGCCCGCGTGCGCACATGGGGCACCGGCGACGATCGTATCGGCGACTACATCAAGGGCAGCCCGTGCGGACTACTCGACATACCGCAGCTCTACATGGAGCCCGTGCTGTTCAAGAACGCGACCGAACGCGGAGCGACATCGGCTTTCAACACCGAATACCTCTCCCATGTCCAGGACGACAGTGGCATCACCGCCACCCTGCGGGATCTACTGACCGGCCGCGAGTACAGCGTCCGCGCCAAATACCTCATCGGCGCAGACGGCGCACGCTCCGCGATCGCCGACGAGATCGGGCTCGAGATCGAGGGTCGAATGGGCCGGGCCGCAACAGCATACGTCCTGTTCAAGGCGGATCTCAGCAAATACGTGGAGCACCGGCCAAGCATTCTGCATTGGATCATGACCCCCAGCGCGAATTTCGGTGAGATCGGGATGGGGCTGCTGCGCGCCATCCGTCCTTGGGACACCTGGATCGCAGGGTGGGGCTATAACATGGACGACGGCGAACCCGATTTCGACCCGGAGTACGTCATCGCCAAGATTCGAACCCTTGTCGGTGATCCGGAGCTGGAGATCGAGATCCGCTCCACCTCCACCTGGCATGTCAATCAGGCCTACGCCAAGACCTATTCGTCAGGTCGGGTGTTCTGCGCCGGAGATGCGGTGCACCGCCATCCACCGAGTAGCGGTCTCGGATCGAACACCTCGATCCAGGATTCGTTCAACCTCGCCTGGAAGCTCGCCTACGTCATCAAGGGCTACGCCGGGCCGGGCCTGCTCGAGTCCTACTCTCCCGAACGTCAGCCTGTAGGTGAGCAGATCGTCGCTCGCGCCAACCAGTCCCGAATCGATTACGGTCCGCTCAATGCCTGCTTCCGCACCGAAGGCCAGGCCGACCCGGTCGCGGCGGGGCTGGCCAAACTCCGCGATCCCGGCCCGGCCGGTGTCGAGGTACGGAAGGCGCTGGTCGAGGCGGTGCAGCTGAAGAATTACGAGTTCAACGCCCAAGGCGTCGAACTCAACCAGCGTTACTCCTCGCAGGCCGTGATCCCTGATCCCGACGCCGGAGATGAGCAGTGGCTACGCGACCGTGAACTCTATCTACAGCCGAGCACCCGTCCGGGCGCGAAAATCCCGCACGCCTGGCTGGTCGATGAGCAGGGTCGACGGATTTCCACCCTCGATGTCACCGGTAAGGGAAGATTCACCCTGGTCACCGGGCTCGCAGGCACCGCCTGGACGGCCGCGGCGGACTCTATGAAGCTGCCGTTCCTCGATGTGGTCGTCGTAGGCGCGAAAGGCACCGAGGACCCCTACTGCGCGTGGGCTCAGGTCCGTGAGGTACACGAGGCCGGTGCTGTCCTCGTGCGTCCCGATGGTTATGTCGCATGGCGTCAAGGCGCTGCCACCTGGGACGAGCACAACGCGACCGGGCAGCTGCGCAACGCGCTGTCCTCGATCCTCGACCGAGCGCTCGATGCCGAGGATGCCCAGGCTTCCGCCGCGGAAGCATCCGTTTTCCATGAGCAAGGAGCAGAAAATGAGCACGCAACCGTTCACTAGCGTTTGGTCCGATCTGGCCCAGGTCGAGTTCAGCCAAGGCTTCCTCCAGGCCGGCCCGTACCGAACCCGGTACTTGCACTCGGGAGATACTTCCAAGCCCGCACTGATCCTCCTGCACGGCATCACCGGCCACGCCGAAGCTTACGTCCGCAATCTTGCTGTGCACGCAGAGCATTTCTCGGTATGGGCGATAGATTTCATCGGCCACGGCTACAGCAGCAAACCGGACCATCCCCTCGAGATCAAGCACTATATCGACCATGTTCTCCATTTCATGGACGCGATCGGAGTCGACAAAGCCTCTTTCTCCGGTGAGTCCCTCGGCGGTTGGGTCACTGCCCAATTCGCACACGACCACCCGGAGAAAGTGGAGCGGATCGTGCTGAACACCATGGGTGGCACGATGGCCAACCCGAAGGTGATGGAGCGCCTCTACACCTTGTCGATGGAGGCGGCGAAAGACCCGAGCTGGGAACGGGTCAAGGCGCGCCTGGAATGGCTGATGGCCGACCCGGCCATGGTCACCGACGATCTGATCAAAACCCGCCAGGCGATCTTCCAGCAGCCCGACTGGCTCGAGGCATGCCGGATGAACATGGCATTGCAGGATCCGGTAACCCGTGCCCGCAATATGATCACCGACGCCACGCTCGAAGGGATCACCGCGCCGGCGATGGTGCTGTGGACGACCAAGGACCCCTCCGGACCGGTCGACGAAGCCAAACGAATCGCCTCGCACATCCCCGGTGCGCGCCTGGCAATCATGGAGAACTGCGGACATTGGCCGCAGTACGAAGATGCCGGAACCTTCAACAAACTGCACCTGGATTTCCTGCTCGACCGTAAGTGACACGGCCGTGGGTGGTGTCCGTGCCCTCGCGCAAGACACCACCCGCCGAGCCGGTACTCCACCGATGAACCACCTCTGAGTCCTTCCCCCGTTCACGCGCCCACGCCTGCGGCGGGCGGTCGTGGCTACGAGGCAATGCAAGGAGAACAACGATGCCCGTAGCGCTGTGCGCGATGTCGCATTCCCCTTTGATGGGCCGCAATGACCCGGACCAGCAGGTGATCGATGCCGTCGACGCCGCTTTCGCGCATGCGCGCGGGTTCATTGCCGAGTTCGCCCCCGACCTGGTCGTGATCTTCGCCCCGGACCACTACAACGGCGTCTTCTACGACCTGCTGCCGCCGTTCTGTGTCGGTGCGGCGGCCCAGTCGGTCGGTGACTACGGAACGGAAGCGGGCCCACTCGATGTCGACCGCGCTGCCGCTTACGCCGTCGCCCGGGAGGCCCTGGCCAGCGGCGTCGATATCGCATTTTCCGAACGCATGCATGTCGATCATGGGTTCGCCCAAGCGCTGCAACTGTTGGTCGGGTCGATTACTGCGCTACCGACCGTACCGATCTTCATCAACTCCGTCGCCGAGCCGCTCGGTCCGGTCAATCGGGTACGTCTACTCGGTGAGGCGGTCGGCCGGGCCGCCGCGAACCTCGACAAGCGGGTATTGCTCGTCGGCTCCGGCGGCCTCTCTCACGATCCCCCGGTTCCACAGTTCGCCAGCGCGCCCCCGGAAGTTCGGGAAAGACTGATCGATGGGCGCAATCCCAGCGCCGCGGAGCGCGACGCCCGCGAACGGCGCGTGATCACCGCGGGCCGCGACTTCGCCGCCGGCCTCGGCACGATCCAACCGCTGAACCCGCAATGGGACCGTCACTTGCTCGATGTCCTCGCCTCCGGTGACCTCGAACAGTTCGACGGCTGGTCAAACGACTGGTTCGTCGAGCAGGCCGGGCATTCTTCGCATGAGGTGCGTACCTGGATCGCTGCGTACGCGGCCATGCGGGCGGCCGGGCCGTATCGGGTCACCTCGAGCTTCTATCGCGAAATCCCGGAGTGGATTGCCGGATTCGCGATCACCACAGCCGTTTCCACCAGGGACAGCTGAGGCATTCCCGACTGCACAAAGGACGAGGGAGGCGGGTGGTCTTCCTCGTCCTTTGCTGCAGACGGCCCGGCTGAATGACATCAGCTGCCGGCCCCCGCTTCGTCACGGATGACCGCTATGGTGCCGACGATATGGCGTTCCATCGCGCTACGCGCAGCAGCCCCGTCCCGGTTGCGCAGCGCCTCGATGATCTCTCGGTGATCGTGCTGACGTTCGGGTAGCGCACTCGCCAACGGATTGGGGATGCCGGTGGTGTTGATGAGGAAATCCGAGAGATCCCACATCCGCTGGCTCGTCTCTGCCATGATCCGGGAATGCGCCATAGCGTGGATCATCGCGTGGAATTCGCGATTATGGACGCGGTAGCCACGGGCTCGGACGTCGGGATCGCCCGATCCGACGAGTGCGTCGATGCGGGCTGAGATCAGGTCCAGTTGCTGCATCTGTGTCTCGGTCCGGCGGGTAGCCGCAACTGCCGCGATCGTCCCCTCGAAACCGCCGAACAGAGTGTAAAAATCCTCGACCTCGCGCCGACTGTACGAGACGACCTCGCAGCCGATCTGGGGTGCGATATGAACCAGCTTCTCGCTGGACAGCCGGCGTAGCGCATCCATCACCGGCTGCTTGCTGACCCCGAACTCCTGCCGGATCGACTCAACGACGATCTTCTCCCCGGCGCCGTAACGACCCTCCATCAGGCGCGTCTTGAGGATGTCGTACAGCGCGGACGACAAACGAGCTCCGGAAGTGCGCGCGTTGGCCAACAGACTGGCCGCCTCGTCACCCAGCCCCGCACCGTCATAGGCGACGCTCATCAATACATCCTCTCGGTTGTCCGTCACGGTGTCACCCGGTCCCGGGTCCTTCAACAGAATGCTTGCATTCTAGTACTTGTGGTGTGGGTCACCCTCGACTATATTCATCTCTAGAACGCTAGCATTCCACCGGATGGGCTTAGGGCTCGTTTACCGGACTGCATCACCTCCGGACCACGAGTAAGGGCCTGACCCACAAACGAATCCGAGGCGCAGGAGTTCGACCTGCAGCGCGTTCGGAGCCCATCGAGGGGCGGTCCCGACCACCTCTCAGCCGACCGGCCGTCCCGAAACAGCCGACCGATATACACCCGCCGGCGCTCTGCGGGACACAGCAAGGAGAAGCACATGGAATTCTGCATCGGCACCTGCGCCAAGATCGACCAAGTGGCGATGGTCAAACAAGCCGAGGACCTCGGGATCACCCACTTCGGTGTCGGCGAAGGCCCCTTGCTGTTCAGCGACCCATATCAGTTCCTTGCTCTCGCGGCGCAGCAGACCAGCTCCATCGCGCTGGGGACGATGGTGACGAACCCCCTGACCAGGATCGCCCCGGTCACCGCAAACTCGATGGCCACCCTCAACGCTTTGGCGCCGGGGCGGACGTTCCTCGGAATCGGCACAGCCAACAACGCCCTTCGGTCGATGGGGAACCGGCCGGCGAAGATATCCGAACTTTCCGACGCCGTCGAGGTCGCGCGAGAACTGATGGCCGGGCGCCGCATCGCCCACCACTGGCTCGGAGAAACCCGGGACGTGGAATTCCTCGATAGGCAGAGCGGGTACTACAACGTCACCGACCATATCCCGATCTGGGTAGCAGCAGGCGGGCCGCGCGGGCTCAGGGAAGCCGCCAAGTATGCCGACGCGGTCGTCTATTGCCTGGGCCCCGATGCCGACATGATCCGGTTGATCCGGCGTGAACTCGACAAGGCGGTCGCTGACGCCGGCCGCTCACCCGGATCGGTCAAGCTCGTCTCCCTGTCGTGGTTCTATCAGCTTCGCAACGGCGAAACCTGGGAGGACGGCGTCACCAACGGCTTCGGCTCAGGCCCGATAAGTTCGTGCATCACCAATTCCGGGCTGATGAACCAGCATCGAGAAGAACTCGGTGATCCCATCGTCGACGCCTCCATCACCGCGGCCCAGGCGTACCTCGGCGATCCGGCGGCCTCTGATCAACCGCACTACCTCGATGTCTGGGCTCGGTATCTGCGCGGACTCGATCCGCGACATCGCCCGATCATCACCAAGGAACTGGTCGATTACTGGTGTCTCTATGGATCCCCCGCCGAACTACGCGAAAAGGCTGCTCTGATGCGTGAATCCGGTGTCGACATCCTTCAGGTATTCCTATCCAACCCTGCCACCGCATCCCGAGATATCGACGACGTCGGCCATTCGATCCTCGCCCACGCCTGACCCGGCCCGCACCCACAGGAGCTTCCGTGGAACTCGATCCCCGCACCACCGCTGTCATCGCAGTCCACTGCCAAGGCGATATCGTCGGGCCTACCGGCGCCTTCGCAGACTTTTTCCACCAGCAGGTGACCGAACACCACATTGTCGAACGCGTCGCCGCCATCACCGAAGCAGTCCGCGACGCCGGCGGCACTGTGGTCTACACCCGCGTCGCGTGGAAACCCGATCATTCCGACCTTCACGTCAACTCGCCGCTGCTCGGCATCGTTGCCCAGACCGGATGCCTCAAAGAGGGAAGCGAGCTCGCCGAGATCGTCGAGCCGCTCGCACCCCGCACCGCGGATATCGTTGTCACCCATCAACGGATCGGTGCGTTCACCGGAACCGACCTCGACACCATCCTGCACGACAGGAACCTCACCACGCTCGTATTCGCAGGCGTGGCCACCAACGCGTCCGTAGAAGGAACCGCGCGAGTAGCAAGCGATCTCGGGTATCGCGTAGTGATCGCGGCCGATGCTTGCTCGGCCGCCACCCCCGAAGCACACGCGGCGAGTATCGACTCACTGGCCCTGCTCGGCGAGATCGCCACGGTCGACGAAATCCGCACCGCGCTCACCACCGCAGTCACGAGGACACCCGCCTGACCGTAGCCCCGAACGCGGTACGCAAGCCCGGATCGGGCCCCAAGCCGCCACTCGCACCTCCGCCCCGTGCCCTCCCGGCACCAGATACCCGAACGACCCGCTCACAAGGAGTTCGCCTCTCAATGAATGCCACCATGCGCGCAGCTCGCCTGCACCACATCGACGAGCCGATGAAGATCGAGGAGATCCCGATCCCCCAACCGCGCGCAACCGACGTGCTGGTCCAGGTCAAGGCATGCAACGTCGTACCCAACCTGAGCAATGTCCTCGCCACCTATCACGAATGGTTCCCCTACCTGCCACTACCCGAACTTCCCGCGATCTTCGGCCTCGACTCGGCAGGCATCGTCACTGCTGTCGGAACTCGTGTCACCGATGTCACCGTCGGGGACCGCGTCTATGTGAACCCAGGCCTGTCATGCGGCGCGTGCCGCGCGTGCCGACAGGGAAAAGACCAGAACTGCGATCGATACACGTTCATGGGCTACTTCTCGTTCTGTTCCGACGGCCGGACCATGTTCGACGCCTATCCCTATGGCGGCCTCAGCGAGTACCTGACCGCCCCACAACGCAACCTGGTGAAGCTACCGGACTCGGTCACCTACGAAGAAGGAGCGCGATTCGGCTACCTGGGGACCGGCTACTCCGCATTGCGGAAGGCCGGAGCGGGACCGGGTACCACCGTCCTGATCGACGGTATCTCAGGCACACTCGGCCTGGGGACCTGTCTCAGCGCGCTCGCTCTGGGCGTCACCCGCATCTTCGGCACCGGCCGCAATGCGGCGTTGCTCGAGGAGGTACGCGCGATCGACCCCCAGCGCATCCAGGTCCTACCTGCGGGAACCGACGATCTGCGCAACTGGGTGCACGAACACAACAGTGGAGACGGCGTCGACATCGTCATCGACGCACTCGGTCCCGGCGCACCCGCCGAATCCTTCCTCGACGCGGTCAGCACCCTGCGCCGTGGCGGAGTGGCGGTCGATATCGGCGGCATGATGGAACGCCCCCCACTGGATATGTTCTCGCTGATGTGCCGGCAGATCAGCGTATTGGGAAGCCTGTGGTTCTCCACCGCCGAGGCACAAGATATGGCCGATCTGATCGGGGCCGGCATCCTCGACCTCTCGGTGCTCGAGCACCACCGGTTTCCACTGGAGAAGATCAACGAGGCACTCGCCGACCTGCCGGAACGGCACGGCGGTTTCACCAATTTCGTCAGTATCCCGTGACGATGAGAAGACCACTGACAGCACGGAGACCGTTGACTCTGCGGCGCAGACCCCGTTCCGATAGCCGGTGAAAAGCGGTTCTTCTACCGTTCGGCGGGATTGTGCCGCCGAACGGTAGAAGAACCTCAGCCCGAGCTCGCCAGCAATTCGTGTCCGCGCCGCTCGATCCGAAGAAGTTCGTCCGTCGGCAGATCCCGAGCCGGGTATTCCCCCTTGGATACTTCGTAGGCCGCACGAAGGGAACCGAGCTCGAGCACGAGCTGCCATCTGGATTCGTCATCCAGTGGCGGTGATTTGGTCTCGGTGACGTTCCGGCACCGCCGCATACTCTGCTCGAGAACGGCGAATGCGCGGCGGTTACGCACGACAACCGCGCAGACAACGCCAGCCGCCGCTCCGATGAGGGTGTCCACCCACCGGTCGCGCGTCATCACCCACGCATCACCTGGGGTCGCGAGGGTGACCAGCAAGATCGCCGTCGGGGTAATCAGGATCATGCCGTAGCCGTAGTTGCGCACGACAAGCATCTCACCCAGCACCATGCAGGCAACGATCACCGCCGCAAGAACGAATGGAGAGGACACCGAGGACATAACAGCCATACAGATGGCCAGGCCAGCCATCGTCCCCGCAATGCGCTGGATCAACCGGTGAAGGCTGGCAGTACGACTCGATACCTGCAGAATCGCTATGGCTGTCACCGCAGCCCAGTAGGAATGCCCGGCGCCGACCGCCAGCGCCACACCGCCGGCCAGAAGGCACCCGCAGAAAACCCGCGCTGCGCCGGGCATCTCCGCCGAGGACGGACGACATGCCGCCCGAATCGCGCGAAACGCCGAGAAGCGAATGCGATGCGCGGCCGCAGCTGCCCTCGCTTCCATGGCGAGGCCCTCGATCTCGTCGCGTTCGCTCTGTGTCGGCAGGAACGTCAGCCGCGGCGAGAACCGGATGTGCGAGGCCATCTTCAGCAATTCCCTACACTCCTGGCTGCTCACCGGGCACGATCGGAGAAGAAAACTCTCCGCTCGTGCGGTCATGACTGCCAACGTGCGCCGCGACTGCGGACGCCGACGAGCCGAGGCCGAGAGCGCCGTCCACGCGGTATAGATCTGCAGAGCAGCCTCTTGTCTGGCACGCCCGTCGTCCGCTGCGGGAAGCGACAGTTTCGCGACGTTGCGCAACGCCCGCGCCACTGCAACCCGGGTGGGCCCGTGTGGATCGAAGAGCCACGGGAACATGCAGACGCACCACGCGAACATTGCACCCGATAGACAAGCCACGAAGACGACGGCGAGAGAGGGCACCGGGGGTGGAAGGAACGCGGTGGTCGCGCAGGCGAACCCGATGATCAGCCCACCTGGTGGTCCGGATCGAGCCACGTCGCAGAGCAGTTTCGCCAGTGCCGCGAAAACGGCCACCACGATGAGCCGGGCATGGTGATCTGTAAGCACGGACGACGACCAAACCCCGAGTACAACCGCGGCGACAAGCGCGGCCCCCACCCATGCCAGCACCTGTGCACGGCGCCGGTACGGGTCGTTCTTGCTGTACAAGGCGGCCAGTGAGCCGAGCGCCAGATATGGAACCCACATCGCCGAGCCCGTCGCAAGGGCAAAAAACAGGGGAACACCCACGGCAATACCGGCTCGGACGGCGGGTGCCACAAACGCATCGGCGGGACGGGCCCTCAGAGCTGCTCTCACATGGTCCGTTACGTGCACAATGCACCTTAGCAACTAGAATGCTAGACGTCTAGAAGTGCCATTGCGTTCACCGGTGCCGATCGGGAAGAGGCTGCGCTCGGCGGAAGCGCGCAACCCGAGCTCGAATACCAACCGGGACAGCCGATAGCGCGGCCCGTTACGTTCGAGCAGCCCGACGCCGACCAAATCTGTGAGCAACCGATGCGTCGTGGCTTTGGGCAGGCCGCTCCTATCACGTACCTGCGCGAAGGTCAGGGTTGTGGACTCGATCGTGAAAGCCTGCAAGATCAGCGTGGCCTTTCCCAGAACGGTGTCCCTCGCCGCGCCCGAAACCGGCCGGGATCGGTCGAGAATCGATCGCCGCTCATCGCTGATCCCGGTTTCGCTGAGGTCACCCAGCGCAGCGCTGATGCCACGCCGGTAGGCTCCTCCTATCGAGGGAGGTGAGGACCTTGGATATCCGACAAATACGATACTTCCTCGCTATCGTCGACCACGGTGGGTTCGGTCGCGCTGCCGAACATCTACGAGTCGCACAGCCGTCACTGTCGCAGTCGATCGCCGGCCTGGAGCGAGATCTCGGCGCCAAACTGTTCCACCGGCTCAGCCGGGGCGTGGTACTCAGTCCCGCCGGTTCGGCCTTGGTCGAGCCTGCCCGCAGCGTGATGCGAGGTCTGCGCACAGCGCGGGAAGCGGTCGAGTCCGTCGATGACCTGCTGCGCGGAACCGTCGAGCTCGTCACCATGCCGGCTCCCGGAATCGAGCCGCTGGCCACGCTCACCCGCCGACTGCGGAAACGCCATCCCGGCCTCGCGTTGAGAGCGGGGGGCGCGTTCGCTCCCGGAGAGGTGATAACTCATCTCAAACAGGGTGCATACGAGTTGGGGCTGGTGGGGGTTACCGGGCCGATTGAAGAGCCGGGGCTGACATCGTTATTACTGGAGGACCAGCCGTTCTCGGTGATCGGGGCACCCTGGGCCGATATTCCGGACGGAGAAGTGGTGTCCCCGGCGATCTTGGCCGGGGCGGATGTGATCGAGTCTCCGAGCAGCGGAACACTCATGCGACGAATCGTCGATGATCTGCTGCGCCAGGACGCCGATGTCCACATCGTCGCCGAGGTGTCACATAGGACCTCACTGTTGCCGTTGGTACTCGACGGTGTAGGCCTGGCGATTGTCCCCTCGGCATGGGCTCCGATGGCCCGCCGGGCCGGAGCAAGGATCGCCGAACTGGACCTTCCGGCACGGCTCAGCGTCGTGCTGCTCGCCCGCGACGGCGTACTGTCCGCGCCTGCCCAGGCGTTTCTCGCCGAAGCCCGTGCCTATCGGCCGGCAGATTATTTCCGTACCTCGATCGACTCCGCCGACGCCGCCGAAGTGCAGCCATAAGCATCTCCTATCCGCGCGATCCGAAACTGGTCTTGGACCACCCCATCTGTGGCTTGGTTCACTCGCATCATTCCCGATTGATGACGCAAGGAGTGATCGACGCCATGACCCGCACTCACCGAACCTTCCGGATCGCGAGCATCCCCGCCGATGGCGTGGGAACCGAGGTGGTTGCCGCGGGCCGCGCCGTCCTCGACCGCCTGGCGACAACATCCGGTGAATACCAATTCGAATGGGTCGAATTCCCCTGGGGATGTGAGTATTACCGCTCCACGGGAAGAATGATGGACACAGACGGACTCGATCGCCTCCGGGATTTCGACGCGATCTATTTCGGCGCGGTCGGCTGGCCCGATGTGCCCGACCATGTCAGTCTGTGGGGGCTACGCCTGGCCATCACGCAAGGGTTCGATCAGTGGGCGAATGTGCGACCCGTACGCTTTCACCCGGCGGTGGCCTCACCGCTGCGAGGTGCAGAGGACAAGAATCTCGACTGGGTGGTCGTTCGGGAGAACAGCGAAGGCGAGTACGCCGGCCTCGGTGGCCGCAATCTCGCCGCACGCGGCCCTGGAAACGAGGTCGCCCTGCAGACAGCACTTTTCACCGAAAAGGGCTGCGAACGTATCATGAGGTTCGCCTTCGACCTTGCACGTACCCGGCCGCATCGCAAGGTCTCCAGCGTGACGAAGAGCAACGCCCAGCAGTACGGCATGGTTCTGTGGGACGAGGTTTTCACACGCGTCTCGGACGACTACACCGATGTCGAAACCGAATCAGTGCTGGTGGATGCCATGTCCGCCAAATTCGTCCTGCATCCTGAAGAGTTGTCCGTAGTCGTCGCCTCCAACCTGAACGCCGATATCCTGTCGGACCTCGGCTCGGCTCTCGCCGGCAGCCTCGGATTGGCGGCCAGTGCGAACCTCAACCCCGAGCGTCGCTTCCCCAGCATGTTCGAGCCCGTCCACGGCTCCGCGCCCGATATCGCCGGACAAGCAGTGGCCAACCCTATCGGAGCGATTCTCAGCGGCGCGCTCATGCTCGAGCATTTCGGTCTTCACGATGATGCCGCCAGGGTGCACAAGGCTGTCGATACCGCTCTCGGCGGCGGAATCCTTACGCGTGATATCGGAGGCTCGGCAGATACCGCCCGAGTGGTCGCCGCCATTATCGACGCCCTCTGAATCAGCTCCCGATAGGGGCTTCTCCCGCGCCTGCAGCCGCGGGACCCCGACTCGCACCTTTCTCTCCCTCGTTGCAACGGAGCAACTCATGTCTCGATCCAGCACTACCGGCAGCACTCCCGCCAAAGTCGCCTCGGCCAGCTTCATCGGCACCAGTATCGAGTTCTACGACTTCTTCATCTTCGGCACCGCCGCGGCATTGGTCTTTCCGACCCTGTTCTTTCCCGGCGAAAGTCCATTGATCGGCGCACTGCTGTCGTTCGCCACGTTCGGTGTCGGTTTCTTCGCTCGGCCGGTCGGCGGCATCGTCTTCGGCCACTTCGGCGACCGCGTCGGCCGCAAGAAGATGCTCGTCACCTCTCTGATCGGCATGGGGGCGGCGACATTCCTGATGGGCCTGCTACCCACCTACGCGACTATCGGTATCGCCGCGCCGATATGCCTGGCACTGCTACGCCTGGTACAGGGATTCTGCGTCGGCGGTGAGTGGGGCGGGGCCACACTCATGGCCGTCGAACACGCACCACCGCATCGGCGCGGCTTCTACGGCGCCTTCGCCCAGATGGGGTCGCCGGCAGGCGTCGCCATCGCCACCCTGGCATTTCTGCTCGTCGCGCAACTCTCCGATGAGGCGTTCCTGTCTTGGGGCTGGCGACTCCCGTTCATGTTCAGCGCGGTACTGGTGGTCCTCGGTCTGGCCATCCGGCTGCGGCTTGCCGAGAGTCCGGCATTTACCAGAGTTCGACAACAGCAAGCACAGGTTGCACTGCCCGCGAAGACCGCCGTCCGTGACTGGTGGCGCCAGATCCTTCTTGTGGCCGGCATTTTCGTCAGCCAAGGAATCTTCGCCTATATCTGCATGTCGTATCTGGTTTCCTACGGGACTTCGCAGCACGGCCTCGAACGGACTTCGGTGTTACTGAGCGTTTTCGCTGCCGCCGTCGTCGCGACGGGACTGTACGCGGTGTTCGGTGCAGTGTCGGACCGTATCGGCCGTCGAACCACCTACACCGTCGGGGCTGTCGCGATGGCGGTAGCGGTCATACCGATGCTGGCCCTGATCGAAACCGGTTCGCCCGTCGCGTTCGCGGCGGCGATGATGTTGATGTTCGGATTCGCGATGGCGCCGGCCGGCGGAGCTACCGGGTCGCTGTTCGCCATGATGTTCGGCCCCGAGGTCCGGTATACCGGCGTCTCGCTGGGCTACACCCTCGCCCAGCTCAGCGGCGCCGCGTTCGCTCCACTCATCGCTACCACGCTGTTCGCCGCGACCTCGAGCACCGTCGGACTGGCGCTCTACCTGCTGGGAGTCTCCGGCATCTCCATCGTGTCGCTGCTACTCGTCGGAGGGCCGTGGGGACGCAGTGAAGCCGCCCGTCAAAGAGAAGAAGCGAACACGCAACTCCCCAACACTCCCGGCGAACCCTCGACGCCATTCGCCTCCCCCGGATCGCAGCCGAATGCGGCGACCCTGGCTCCTGTTACCGCAAAGGAATAGAACTATGACCGACGAACTACCCGATACCGATGTCATCGTTGTCGGAACCGGCCCGGCCGGCGCCACGACAGCGCTCGCACTCGCGACCTACGGGGTGCGTGTCCACGCGGTCAGCCGCTGGAACTGGCTGGCGAACACTCCCCGAGCGCACGTGATCAACCAGCGCGCGAACGAGGTCTTCCGTGACCTCGGCGTCGAAGCCGACATCAGCGCGAAAGCCACACCCTGGGAGCTGATCGGTGATACCACCTTCACCACGAGCCTCACCGGCCCGGAGGTCGCGCGCCTCCGTACCTGGGGCACCGGCGATCATCGGCGAAGCGATTACCTGCTGGGTAGCCCGTGCCCGCTCCTCGACCTGGGCCAACCGCAGCTCGAGCCCATTCTTGTCGACGCAGCCGCAACCCGAGGAGCCCAGTTCTCCTTCAACACCGAGTATCTCGATCACAGCGAGGACGCCGACGGGGTCACCGTCACCTTCCGCAACGGAATCGACGGGCACGTCTGGTCGCGGCGAGCGCGCTACCTCATCGGCGCCGACGGTGCAAAGTCCGCGATCGCCCAGAAGATCGGCTTGAAGATCGTCGGCGAGCATGCCCGCGCCGGACAGATCTACGCATACTTCCGCGCCGACCTCAGTACTTATGTCGCACATCGTCCGGCGGTACTGCACTACGTCCTGAACCAGGACACCGGATACGGAGAGCTGGGGCTCGGTGTCCTGCGCGCAGTACAGCCCTGGACCGAGTGGATGGCGGGCTGGGGTTTCGACAAATCCGCCGGCGATCCCGATCTCGATCACAACAATGCACTGCAGCGGATCCGTGGGCTCGTCGGCGACCCACATCTGGATGCCGAGATCCAATGGGTGTCACCGTGGTACGTCAACCAGGCCTACGCCACCAGCTACGGACGTGGTCGCGTGTTCTGCTGTGGTGACGCCGTACACCGTCACCCTCCCTCGTCCGGGCTGGGATCGAACACCTCGGTCCAGGACGCGTTCAATCTCGCCTGGAAGCTCGGTTACGTCCTGAAAGGCTGGGCCGCACCGAGTCTGCTCGACACGTACACCGCCGAGCGGGGCCCGGTCGGCAAGCAAATCGTCGAACGGGCCAATCAGTCCCGCTTCGACTACGCACCGTTACGGGCCGCTCTCGGCGCCGTGCCTGACGGACCTGGGCTTACTGCGGGCCTGGCTCGCATCCGCGAACGCAGCACCGAAGGCGCAGCAGCTCGTGCGGCGTTGGTGGCGGCGCTCGATCTGAAGAGTTACGAATTCAACGCTCAGGGCGTAGAGCTGAACCAGCGCTACTCCTCATCCGCCGTCGTGGACGACCCGGCGGACGGCAACGAGACATGGAAACGCGATCCCCAGCTGTACTTGCAGGCGACAACCAGGCCCGGAGCCAAGATCCCGCATACATGGCTGGTGAACAGTCGCGGGCGGCGCGTCTCCACACTCGACGTCACCGGTCAGGGCCGTTTTTCCCTCGTCACCGGATTGACGGGCAGCGCGTGGGAAGACGCCGCGACAACCCTGTGCGTTCCGTGGCTGCGCACCGTGATCATCGGCAATGACGAATGTCAGGACCTGTACGGCGATTGGGCGAGACTACGCGAAGCCGACGAGGCCGGCGCCCTACTGGTTCGTCCGGACGGATGCGTTGCCTGGCGCCACCGCGCCGCAGTCCACAACACCGAAACCGCTCTGCACCTTCTGACCGAGGCACTGCACACCATCCTCGGTGTAGATCCGCGCCATATCAGCGCTGATCACGACTTCGCCGCGATCAGCGGACAGCCGCACATTCTCGACACCACCCAGGTCACCGAAGGAGTCACGTCATGACAGCCCCTGGCTATACCAGCATCTGGGACGACCTCGTCGCCACAGAATTCCAGCAGGGTTTTCTCGACGCCGCCGGATATCGCACGCGATATCTACACGCGGGTCCACCGGACGCACCGACCTTGCTACTACTGCACGGCATCACCGGGCACGCGGAAGCCTACGCGCGCAACCTGGCTTCCCACGCCCGCCATTTCTCGGTATGGGCCATCGACTTCATCGGCCACGGCTACAGCGACAAGCCCGACCACCCCCTCGAGATCGAGCACTACGTCGACCACGTGCTCGGTTTCCTGGACGCGATCGGTGTAGACAAAGCATTGATCTCCGGGGAGTCACTCGGTGGCTGGACAGCGGCGCGGCTGGCGATCGACCACCCCGGACGGGTCGAGCGCGTGGTGCTCAACACGATGGGCGGAACCATGGCCAACCCCGAGGTCATGGCCCGCATCTACAACTTGTCGATGGAAGCAGCGCAGGACCCGTCCTGGGAGCGGGTGCGAGCACGCCTGGAATGGCTGATGGCCGACCCAGCCCGAGTCACCGACGATCTCATCCGCACCCGTCAGGCCATTTTTCAACAGCCGGGCTGGCTGAAAGCCTGCGAGATGAACATGGCACTCCAGGATCCGGTGATCCGGAAGCGCAACATGATCTCCGACGGCGAACTGCGATCGATATCGGTCCCGGCCATGGTGCTGTGGACGACAAAAGACCCGTCGGGCCCGGTCGATGAGGCTCGCCGGATCGCAGACCTGATCCCCGGTGCACGCCTCGAGGTGATGGACGAATGCGGTCACTGGCCACAGTACGAGGACACGACCACATTCGACCGCATCCACCTCGATTTCTTGCTCGACCGGTGAGCAGGACGACCTGCGGAGAGGAGCCGACATGACAACCGCGCTGCTGGCAATGTCGCACAGCCCGCTACTCCACGAGATCAAGCCGGCACCCGAGGTGTCCGCTGAGATCGAGCACGCCTTCACCGCTGCCCGTGAATTCGTCGAGCAATTCGATCCGGACCTGATCGTCAACCTCGCGCCGGACCACTACAACGGTTTCTTCTACGAACTGATGCCACCGTTCTGCGTCGCGCTCGCAGCCTCCGGAGTCGGCGACTTCGGCAGCCAAGCAGGCGACCTGAACGTCCCCGAGGACACCGCCCGCTCGCTCGCCGAGTGGATCCTGGCCGGTGGGGTCGACACCTCGATCTCCCTCCGAATGGAGGTCGACCATGGCGCTGTGCAGCCCATGGAAATCGTATATGGCGACATCACCGCCAAACCCGTCGTCCCGATCTTCGTCAACGCTGCCGCGCCACCGTTAACCCCAATGGCACGGGTTCGCCGCCTGGGTGAGCTGCTGGGCACTTGGGCAGCGCAGCGAGACGAACGGATTTTGTTCATCGCCTCCGGCGGCCTGTCGCACGACCCGCCCGTTCCCCGGCTGGATTCAGCAACCGACGACCAGCGCAGAACCCTCATCGGGGCAGGGCGCAACCTGTCGCCGGCAGCGCGGGCTGCCCGCCAGCAGCGCACTATCGAAACCGCGAAAGCCTTTGCCCGGGGTGAGGCCGACATCATGGACCTGGCTCCCGAATGGGATCGAGCCCTGATGGATATCCTCGCTTCCGGAGATCTGACGCCGATCGACAGCTGGACACCGGTCTGGATGCAGGAGGTGGCGGGCCATTCGGCGCACGAGGTCAGGACATGGGTTGCGGGGTATGCCGCATTGTCCGCGATCGGTAAATACGACGTCACCTTCAGCTACTACAGGCCGATCCCGGAATTCATCGCCGGTTTCGGGGTGACCACCGTCATACAAGCCTGATCGATGGTGTGTGCCGAGGCGACCGGGCGCCTCGGCACACACCCGAACGGTGCGGCGCCCTCCAACCTGGCCCAATCGCCGCGTCTGGCTGGTGCCCCGACTGGTCGAAGACCTCGAAGTTCTCCACCCCGCATTGAGCATCGACCTCGTCGAAGCCGAGCCCGCTGCACTGCGATCGCAATTGTTGGACGGACATCTCGACGACTGTTTCATCCACAAAGCACACGCCGGCCGTGCCGTGACCACTCACCCCGTACTGCCCATCCGACTGAGTGTCGTTGTCCGCGAGAGCCATCCACTGGCGCAAAGGGCTTCGGTTTCGCCGTGGACATCGGCCCTGATGAGACCGATAAAGCGCTGCTGAATGCCCGTTCGACTCTGGTCTGCTTCGCGGGTCGCCGGGCTCGCCACGCCGGTCCACGGAGTCAGCGTCGACGGTCGCGACGCCGCAGCGGTGACGGCCGCATCAACACGGGCACGAGTGCTGGGCTTCGGCGGGAAACTATGTATCGATCCCGCCCGGGTCCCGGCCTTGAACGGGTGCGGGCCGATCGCTGCTCAGATCAGCGGGAGGAGCATTGCCGTCAGCACGACGGCGAGCAGGCAGGCATAGGTCCAGGCGTGCAGGTCGGCCACGCACTGGGAGAAGTGTGCCGTGCCTCGCCGCGCGATCACAGCCGTTCGGACAGGTCCAGCCCGTGGTATTGCACGGCGCGGGCCCTACTTGACGATGGTGGTGTTGCGTACCGTGCCGAGGCCTTCGATGCTCACTTCGACGGTTTCGCCGTTGCCGATGTAGCGCGGTGGCTTGCGGGCGTGCCCGACACCGCCGGTCGTGCCGGTGATGATCACGTCGCCCGATCGCAGCGAGACGATATGTGAGATGTACTCGACCAGTTTCGCGGGACCGAACACCAGGTCGTCGGTGGTGGCCGACTGCACGACCTCGCCCTCGAGCCGGGTCTCGACCCGCGTCCCGAGGGTATATTCGGTGGACAGGAATGGGCCGAAGCCACTGGTCTTCTCGAAGGTTTTGCCCTGGTCCCACTGCAACGTGCGGCACTGGTAGTCGCGCATCGTGTAGTCGTTGATCACCGAGTAGCCCGCGATGTAGGTATCCGCGTCGGATTCGGCGACCTGGTAGGCATGCTTGCCGATGACAACGGCGAGTTCGGCTTCCCAGTCGAGTTGCGCGGCAGCGTAGGAGGGGACGACGACGTCGTCGTAGGGGCCGGTGAGGGCTTCGGCGAACTTGGCGAACAGGGTCGGGTACTCGGGCAGGTCGCGGCCCATCTCTTTGATGTGGGTGGCGTAGTTCAGGCCGACGCAGATGATCTTGCCGGGCCGGGGTACCACGGGGGCGTAGTCGGCGGTGGTGAGGTCCACGGTCGCCCCAGCCGCTTGCTCGGCGATCGTGGGCCATTCCGGGTTCGCGAGCAGTTCGGACAGATCGGTGTAACCGTCGATCACCGACGCAGTGGTATCGGAATCGACGCGCACGGCAGTGGTGGTGCCATCGCGGCGAAGGGTGGCAAGTCGCATGGTGGATCCAACTCCTCATGAATGTCAGGGGATGCTCAGGGCTGTTCGGCGAAATAGGTGCGGGCGAAATGTGGGAATATCGTCGACGACGAACCGTTCGCGCATCAGCAGCATCACAACCACTTTCGTCGCCAGCGACGTGGATCCTGGGGGAGTCCGGTTGCCTCCTGCACCTGCATCAAGGAAGGGCGATGTACTTGATCTCGAGGTACTCATCGATGCCTTCGATCCCGCTTTCACGTCCGAGACCGGATTCTTTGACGCCGCCGAACGGTGCAGCGACGTCGGAGATAACGCCACGATTCACTCCGACCATTCCGGATTCGATCGCAGCCGCGGCGCGCAAAGCTCGGTCAAGACTCTGAGTGTAGATGTACGCGGCTAGTCCGCACTCTGTGTCGTTGGCGGCGGCGATGCCCTCGGCTTCACCGTCGAAGCCGGTGACTGCCGCGACAGGGCCGAAGATCTCCTCTTTGAGAATGCGGGCGTCGGCGGAGACGTCAGTCAAGACGGTGGGTTGGAAGAAGTAGCCTGACGTGCCGATGCTGGACCCTCCGGTCGCGAGAACGGCGCCCTTGGCGACAGCATCCGCGACGAGGTCGGCAACATTGTTGCGTTGCTTCTCATTGATGAGTGGCCCGACCTGCGTGCCATCGACTTCGCCGGGACCGATCGTCAGTGACGCCATCTTCTCCGTGAGCTTCTCGCTGAACTCCGTGCGCACCGAGTTGTCGACATAGATCCTGTTGGCGGCCGTACAAGCCTCGCCGATATTTCGCATCTTCGCTGCCAGCGCACCATCAACGGCGGCATCGATATCTGCGTCGTCGAATACGACGAATGGTGCGTTACCTCCAAGTTCCATCGAGGTTCGCAGAACCCTGTCGGCGGATTGCCTGAGCAGTACCTTGCCAACTCCCGTTGAGCCGGTGAAGGTGAGTTTGCGCAGGCGCGAGTCGCTAATCAACGGACCGGTCAGCGCTACTGGCTGTGTGGTCGGTAGCACTGACAGCGCACCATCAGGCAATCCGGCATCGCGGAGCACTTCGGCGAGCAGCAGCATTGTCAACGGAGTCTCGGCGGCTGGTTTGATGAGCACAGTGCAGCCGGCAGCTAATGCGGGTGCGATCTTCCGTGTTCCCATCGCCAAAGGAAAGTTCCACGGGGTGATGGCCAGCGTCGGTCCGACCGGCTCTTTTGTGACGAGGATACGACCGGCGCCCGAGGGCGATTGTGTGTAACGCCCGCATACTCGGACGGCTTCTTCCGAGAACCAGAGCAGAAACTCGGCGCCATAGTCGACCTCGCCGCGGCTCTCATCGAGAGGTTTACCCATCTCGAGCGTCATCAACAATGCGAACTCGTCGCGCCGTGAGATGAGGAGCTCCCATGCCCGGCGCAGGATCTGAGCACGCTCGCGGGTCGACGTCGCGGCCCACCCGGGCTGGGCCGCGGCGGCAGCGGTGAGTGCGGCTTCGCCGTCCGCGGCGGTTGCGTCGGCGACGTACGCCAAGTCTTCACTGGTCGCAGGGTTGACCACCTTGAACGTGGCGCCTGTCGATCCTGACACCTGCTTGTTTCCGATCCACAGCAGGGTCGGGACGGAGGCGAGAAGAATGGAAGCTGCTGTCATCGTCTTGTCTTTTCAGTGTGTGAGGCGGGCACTGTAGTCGGGTCGCTCGATACAGCCTTCGGAATCGGGCCGTGAGGTTGATCTTTCCGTCCAGCCACCAGATCCTTTCCAACCGCTCTGGTAGCGCCGCAAAGAGTTGCCCGTGCCTGCAGCACAGCCCGGTGACGGGATTGGTGTTGATGATGGAGCCGCTACGCGTGCGACGATTGACGACCCAGTGTTTCATGCAAAGTCGAGCGACGTTGATTTTGGCCGCCAACAATGTTGTTGTTCCACACCGAGACTGGAATATCCGTCAACGGCGGAAATTGTTCATCTCGGTACAACTGAACGGAATGTCGACTCCACCGAGACCGTGTTCGCTTGGTTCGACAACCTCGATCCAGTCGCACTATCCGAGCAACGCAATGCTCGGTGTGCTCATTCGCCCGTCGGTGTTGTCGTATCATGAGCGTGGCGTCGTGGCGGCTCCGCAGTCACCCGCAGCGAGGACGCTGTGGTGATCGCGCGCGGTATCCATGCTCGCTGAAGCGGGGTTGACGATCACGTTGGTGAAACCACCATTTCGACTCTCCACCGCTGCAAGTGCCTCGTTGACCCGCGACAGCGGAAATACCTCGTGTTCGAACACCGAAAGGTCCAGTGTGCCGGCGTCAGCCATCCGTGCCATCTCCTGTCCTTCGGCGACACTGAACCAGTTGGATCCGATGACACTGATCTGGAAACACATCAACTTGAACATGTTCAACGGCAACTCCTCCGACATGCCGCCGATATCGACCATCCGGCCCCCACGACGCAAGGAGTCGATACCAGACAGTGTGATCTCATGCGGAGCACCGGGCCCCACTGCGTCGACAAAGGCGTCCGCTCCGAGACCATCAGTATGCTCGCGAACCCATTCGGGTACGGCACGGCCCCCGTGGACGAGAACGCGAACCCGCTTGGGATCCAACTGCCGGATCCGTTCGAGAAGGTCATGATTTCGCGCCATCACCAAAATCCGGCTGGCGCCCATCGCGAGGGCATTCAGCACCGCCCCCACACCCAGGGTTCCGGTACCACCGTTGATCAGAACCGAGGTGCCCGCACGTACATCACTCTTGCGCAACGCAGAGTACGCAGTGCCCAAGTACCCGAACCGGCATGCCCGCTCGAATGAAACGGAGTCTGGCAATGTGACCAATCCGTCTGCGGGCGTCTTCATGTACTGACAGAACCCACCGTGGGGATAATCCTGGTAAATCTGGTGCGAGTCGGCGCCGAATCCGAAGTAGCCCTGAAAGGTGAAGCTGGGATCGTTGAGCGGGTCACCGGCCCTCGACGCATAGGAGTCACCAGAGTGACGCCCCGGGTTGACGTATACCCGCTCCCCGATCTTCACGTTGCGAACCTGGGAACCCACTTGGGACACCACTCCCGCTGCGTCGAGTCCGAAGATCGCGGGCAACTCTGGAAGGGGGAGGTAGGGGAACCATTCCGGCCACGAGGTAACGACGTTTCGCAGGTTCGGAACGACGTTACAGGCCTTGACTTCTACGAGGACGTCGCGCGGTCCCGGCTCTGGAACGGGAACTTGGTCGATCTGAAAAGGCCGTCCTACGTCGTGCAGGCGAGCGGCGTGCATGTAACCCATCTAGGTACTCCTCTGGCGTTGATTCGATGACGACTGGTTGCGTTGCGCGTAGTAGCGGCGAGCGCGGACGGCCGCACAAGCGAGCTGCGGTCCTGTGAAACCGGATTCGGAAAGCAGCGCGACTGCCATTTTGTGATGTGGACCTCACCTCGGTCCAATAGTCATTGGCGGGCGGGCGATAACCGTTGCTTATCAGCCAACCGCGCCTCTTGCGTTCTCCCGCTGGGGAGACGTCTTCAGCGACCTTGAAGGGCAACCGTTATCGGCTCCGCAACACCGAAATCGACACTATGCCCTCCATGCGGGGCGACAGCCAGGCAGACTGAACAACCATCAAGTGAACTGATTTCGAGAGGGTTGACAAGCCGATCTGGTTGGCCCTCAATATGGCCCGGCTCCGTTGCGTTCGGTAGTCCAAGTCTCGGTGCGTTCAACGGCAGCCGGGGTGGCCGATGATGGGGCTGGACTCACGGCGCGGTCCTTCATACGCTGTTGCGCGGCGCCTTTCCTCCCCCAGCCTCCGGGGAGCAGAATCACCGAAGTCACGGATATCGCTGAGACGATCAGCAGATAGACGACGATCGAGTCACTGGACTTGGTCGAGGCGTACAGTGCGGCTGCAATCGTCGGGGCGAAGGCTGAGCCGGCCATCTGGGACAGGGTGTAGCCGACCGACACGCCGCTGTAGCGCACGTCCGCGTCGAAGACCATCGTGAACAGTGATCCGGTGACGCCGGCCGCCGGTGCCATCGCGATCCCGAAAACCAACACGAGAGCGGCCATGAACAGCCACGGCTTCCCTGTATTGATCAGAGCGAAGGCGGGCGCGATCACCACTGTCATCGCTAGTGCCCCGAACAGATACATCGTCTTACGGCCGAACGTATCGGAGAGAGCGCCGAATATCGGGTACAAAATCACGGCCACGACGCCGGCCACGAATACCCCGGAGAGGGCGGCCGTCCGGCTGATCCACGCCACCGTCGTCCCGTACGAGATCAAAAAGGCACTGCAGATATAGGCGAATACACCCTGGCTCAGATAGGTTCCTGCGACCAGAAGTATCTCGCGCCAATGCCTGCTGATTGCGGCGAGAAAGGGCACGCGTACAACAGCATCACGTTTGCGAACGGCAGTGAAGTCGGGGCTCTCGTCGAGGGAGAGCCTGATGACCAGACCAATGATGATCAGAACGGCGCTGAACAGGAAAGGCAGCCGCCAACCCCAGGAAAGGAACTGTTCGTCCGGAAGTTGGGAGACCGCGAGGAACGCCAGGGTTGCGATGCTCGTGCCTGCGGGAGCACCCATCTGGGGGAACGATCCGAAGAATCCCTTCTTGGTCTGCGGGGCGTGCTCGACGGCCATCAACGTGGCGCCGCCCCATTCCCCGCCGACAGCGAAGCCTTGTACCAAGCGGAGCATCGTCAGCAGGATGGGGGCGGCGATCCCAATCTGCGCGTAGTCGGGCAGCATTCCCATCAGCATGGTCGCCGCGCCCATGCCGACCAGGGAAATCACCAACATCTTCTTCCGGCCGAGCCGGTCACCGAAATGCCCGAACACGACCCCGCCGAGAGGCCGTGCCAAGAATCCGACGCCGAACGTCGCAAACGAGAGCAGGACCCCCATCGCGGAGGCTACGTCCGGGAAGAACAGCTTCGGGAATACCAGCGCTGCAGCGGTGCCGTAGATGAAGAAGTCGTAATACTCGACCGTCGTACCGATAAAACTCGCCATCGCCACCCGCAGCGGCGACGTGGCCTTACGAGTCATCGGAATTGACGGTATTACGGATTCTGTCATGTCGTTCCCGTTTCGAAGCGCGGATCGTATCGATTCCGCGGTGCGGTGATAAAGGTGGTGCTCGGCGCGCAACGAGGCCGATAGTGAGCATCGCCGGTAACCTCGGCGATGCTGAGCGTCGGAGATGCTCGGGTCAGGAAATCAGTACTCCGTCGACCCGGCGTGGGACCGCGAGTTCGGTCGTATCCTGCAACTCGTCCGGCAGTAGGGCAGGGTCGACATTCTGGAACGCAACGGGACGCAGGAACCGGCGGATCGCCGTGGCGCCCACGGAGGTGTGCTGGGAGTCGGTGGTCGACGGGGAAGGACCACCATGGTGCATGCTCCAGGTGACGGCGACGCCCGTGGGGTACTGGTTCGCAACTACTCGGCCGGCTTTCGGCGTCAGCGTCCCGAGAAGCACCTTCGACAGCGACTGTTCACTGGTCTCGGTGTGGAAGCTCGCCGTCAGCGCGGGCGGGACCTTTCGTACAAGCCCGAGAAGTTCGTCCTCGTCTCCGTACTGGACGACAACGGCTGTCGGTCCGAAACATTCTTCGAGGGCGACTCCGTCGAGGTGCTCGGGTGCGCACTCCCACAGCGTGGGCGCGAGCCCGTCGACGGCGTCACTGTTGCCGCGGGCAACGAGCCTGATACCGGTGGAGCCTTCCAGTTCCCTACTTCCGGAGATGAAGCCGTCCTGTATGGCGGTGGTGAGTAGTCGGGATACGGATGCGGTCCGGATGCTGTCGGCGAGGTGCTCGAGGATCCGCTGACCCGATGCGGAGTTCGGCAGAAGTACCAGTCCTGGTTTGGTGCAGAACTGGCCGTTGCCGAGAAGTACTGATGCCGCCAGCCCCTCGGCGATATCGGCGCCGCGCGTTTCGGCGGCACCGGGTGAGATGACGAGCGTGTTCTGACTGCCGAGTTCACCGAAGAAGGGAATCGGATGGGGGCGGTCATGTGCGAGGTCGGCCAGAGCTCGTCCCCCGCTGACCGAGCCGGTGAAACCTGCGGCCGAGATCTCGGGGTGGCAGATCAGTGTGCGACCGGCGTCGCGTCCGTGAACGAGTCCGAGCACACCCTCGGGCATCCCGGCTTCCCGGAATACGCGAGCCGCGATCTCGTGCACGAGTTCGGATGTCCGGGGGTGGCCCTGGTGCGCCTTGACGACCACCGTACATCCGGCGGCGAGGGCGGCGGCGGTGTCGCCTCCGAGGACGGAGAAGGCCAAGGGAAAGTTGCTTGCGGAGTACACCGCGACCGGACCGAGCGGAACCAGCCATCGACGGATGTCGCCGACAATGGGGACTGGTGCAGTCGGATCGGCATGGTCGATTGTCACCTCGAGATAGGCGCCTTCATCGACAACGTCGGCGAACATACGCAATTGGTGCACGGTACGAGCGAGTTCACCGACCAACCGTCCTGTACCGAGACCGGTTTCGGCGTCGGTGATCGGGACGAGGTCATCTGACGACACCGCGAGTTCGCTGGCGAGTCTACGCAGAATAGTCGATCGTTCTTCCCGGGACGTCGCAGACCACACTGACATTGCCGCCGCCGCCGCACGGATCGTGGCGTTCGTCATGTCGGTGCTGGTTGCGGGAAATCGGGTCGTGGAGGTATCGGTCACTATGCCACCACGCTCGCCTCGACAGCCAGTTCCTGATCCGCCGCTATACCCATGCCGGTGATCCACTCGGGGACCGTTTCGTATCCCACCGTGGCGAGCGGCCGGCCTACAGTGGCAGCGACAGCGACCCAGGTCCGCACTTCGTGTGCACCCGTGCCGGCTACCTGGATGTCGTCGTGCGTCAGCCGGGAGATGGCGTCGAGGTCGCCGTCGGCGAGGAGAGACAACATGTGTCTGTCCCACTCGGGCCGGATGGCATCGATAGCTTTGGCCATATTGTTGGTGATCAGCGCCTGGCGTTCCGCTTCGGGGAGCTTGTCGGCTCCAGGAATGAGGGAGGGCGGTGAGTGCGAGAGTCCGCCCGAGCCGATCACGAGCACACGGTCGTCCGCAGAGGTGGCGGTGTCGAGGAACTCACGGGTGATTCGTCCGAGTTCGATGACCCGCGACATGGCGGCCAAGGGGCGATCGATGCAGTTGATGATGATGGGGAGCATCGGGACCGCGTCGAGCCGTCCGAACAGGTCAGTGGTCGATTGGCTGAAACCGTGATCGAGCTTGAGCTCATGAGCGAATGCAACCTCGACGCCGCGGGCTGTCGAGTGCTGGACGTAATCCCGAACCAGCTGTGCGGGAATGTCGTAGCGACTGTTCGCGGTGTTCCAGTCGCCGTAGCCCGACGCCTGTTCGACGGTGGTGAAAGCCGGCGCGATTCCGGCCAGCGCCCGCATGTGATCGGGCCCGAAGTAGACGACCAGGGTGGGGTCGTAGGCCTGAGTCGCGCGTGCCGCGGCGGAGATCGCGGCACGGAACTGGAGGCCCTGCGAATGCTCGGTGTCGGCCAGCATCTGTGGACTGTGGGAGAGGGCAACGCCGGCAAGACGGGCACCCGACTTCAATGTCGTCATGGCTTACTCCTGTAGTTTCTGCGACCGCCGTTGGCGGTAGTTCGATGTGGTGATGCGTCAACGCCGTGCGATCGCAGTCAGCGATCTAATGACCTCGTCGACGGAGGTGATGGTGGCGAGCACGCTCAGGGACGCGATGGCGGCGGTGTGTGCTTCGGGTGTGGCCGCCGAGCAGGCGTCGTCGATGATGCCCACTCGGTACCCACGGTCGGTGGCCGCGCGGGCGGTGCTTTCGACCGAAACGTTGGTCGCGACGCCGCTGAACAACACTGTGGTGATTCCCCGTGCGGTGAACACCGAGTGCAGCTCGTCGGTGAATCCGCCGACGCGTTTGTGAGTGATGAGGATGTCGGTGGGATTTGGCTCGAGTTCGGTGATGATTTCGGTCGACGATGACCCGTCCTGCATGCATCCCAGCTTGGGAATCTCGGTAAGGATCGGGGAATTGGCAATCAGGTCGGAGTAGCCGGGTCGGAAGGCGATTCGGGTGTAGACGACCGTGCATCCCGTCCGACGGCCCGCGTCGAGCACCGTGCCGATTCGATCGATCACGTTTCGTTCCCGGATCTGTTGCGAGAACAGCCCGGCAAGCGCTCCGGTCGGGTCGACCACGTCGCCTTGGCAATGGATGGCAACGATGGCGGTACTGCGAGCGTCGAGGTCCATGGTGGACTCCTGTGCGTGAGATGTAGCCGGCGGCGGCGCTCCTCCTGGCTCAGCCGGGCAGGACAGCTGCTTCCGTGTGGGCGGGTTTTCCCGAGAAGAATTCGGTGACCAGGGAGTGGAACTCGTGGGCACGCTCGGCGGGAAACCAGTGGCCGGCGTCAGCGAAGACGTGCAGTTCGGCGTGGGACATCAACTCGGCTAGGCGGATGCCGTTCGACACGGGCACAACCTTGTCGTGTCGACCGTGCAGTACCAGTGCCTGATGTCGGATTGTGGACACGTCACGCTCGAATTCCTCCGGTGCCGATCCACCGGCGCCGAAGAAGGTCTGGATCGCCTCGTGCGCACCCGGTTGGGCGCTGAGTGTGTAGCGTGCCTCGACCAGTCGGTCGGTGACGGAATCCGCGTCGTAGGCGAAGCACTCGCGCAACAGCTCTCGCATCGAGTCGCGGTCAGGCCGATAGTCCCGCAGTAACTTCTGCGCCGGCGATGTGGAGGGTGCGATGCGGGTACTCATCACCACGAGCCGTTCGATCCGCTTCGGCGCATCCAGCGCAAGTTGCAGGGCTACGCGGCCACCGAGCGAGTTTCCGACAACACTGAACTGCTCCAGGTCCAGGGTGTCGGCGAGTGCCAGTGTCTGCCGCGTCCACAGATCGACTCCGTAGGGCTGGCCGAGCGGTTTGTCCGAGCCGCCGAAGCCGAGGAAGTCGGGCGCAATGACCCGGTGCGATCGTGCGAGCAGGGGCGCGAGGCCAGTCCAGGTACCTGCCGCGGAGGCTCCGGGTGCCGCCCCGTGCAGCAGCACGATTGCAGGTCCGGCGCCGACGTCGACGACATTGAGCGTGTGCTCGCCGACCTCGCAAGCCCGGGTGGGTCCGAGCGCCGTCACGATCTGGCCTCCACCGTGTCCAGTCGCGCGAGAACCCGCTGTTCAGCGTCGGTGCGTGTCCATTGCCGGCGCTCGGGGTGCGTAAGGAGGGCGTCGTATGCGGCGGCGATCATCTCCCGGATGTCCATGAACGGTGACACCAGACCGGCCCGCTCCGCCTTGTCGATCGCCAAGATTGTGTTCTCGTTGCTGAACGGGAACACGCAGTCAGCGTTGTCGAAGGTGGCTCGGTCCTCTCCTGTCGGGCCACCGCCGACGGTGCGGGTGTCCGCCGGACGACCCAGGATTTCGGCGCAGACGTCCACAAATCCTTCGAGCGAGGTGTTGCACCTCTTGGAGGCGACGTTGTATACGTCGAATCCTTTTCCCCGCAGGTCGACAGCGCGGGCGAGCGCCTCGGCTGCGTGGTCTCGGTAGATGTATTGATGAACCGCCTGCCCGTCCCCGGGCAGCAGGATCTGGGCACCGTCGAGGATTCGGTTGAGGACGAATTCTTCGCGGGGGATGAAGTTCAGTGGTCCCAGGACCAGGGGTAGGCGAATGATGACCGAGTGTGCACCTGCACGCGCGTTCTGGATGCTGCGCTCACAGGCGATCTTGTCGATCGCGTAGTCCCCCCAGAGGGCGTGCGGGCCGTAATCGATCTCCTCCGGCCACGGCAGAACGGGGCTCGGCCGCACCACATTCACGGTTGAGCAGTGCACCCAGCGTCCGACATCCGGAAGGGCTGCGAGCAGAGAGGCAGTCTGGTCGCCGGTGTAGGCGGAAAGATCCAGCACGGTGTCGAAGCGGCCCGCTGCCAAGCCAGCCAGGTCTGCGGGGTTGTTGCGGTCTCCGAGGACGGAGCGCACGTGTCCGGTCCAGTCGGGTTGACGGCTTCCGCGGTGGAACACCGTCACCTCGTGTCCGGCGTCCAGCAACCGCCGTACAGCGAGGACCCCGACGAATCGAGTACCCCCCATGACCAGTACCTTCATGACGTACAACCTCCGCTGCAATCGCTGAATTCCATGCACCAAGGGCATCACGCCGTGAAGATCTGCGTCCAATACAACTCTGACGCTCGGTGATAAGCGTTAGTGATCGCCGCTGCCCGACAGCTCGCGGCACACTTGGAGGAAAGCGGACAGCACTGGTTCTTCCCTGCGCGCATTCCACGCCACCCCGAATTCGAACCTCGGTGTCGGCGAAGCGAATTTGCGGATGACCACGCGATCGGAACGCAGGGTCGATGCCCGCTCGCTGTCGACGACGCTCACTCCGCGACCGGAGTCGACGGCAGCGAGCAGGTGTTCGGGGTCTGGCTCCCACAGAACCTTCGATGGAGGCGTGCCACCGAAGATGACGCGGTGCATTTCGTCGAAATACCCGGGTGCTTGTGCTCGCGGCCAGCTGATGAGGATTTGGTCGCGCAGGTCGTCGCGCTCGATTCGGTGCTTCGCCGCCAACGGGTGACCGGCGGGGCACGCCACCACCGCCTCGGTGTCTCCCAGCACCAGTATTCCCAGGTCGGAAGCATTGAGAAGAGGGAGTCGGACGAAGGCTGCGTCCACTTCACCGGCACGGAGCATGTCCACGTTTCGAGCGGTCCACGCGACATCGGTAGTGACTTCCACGGCAGGATGGCGTTCTCGGAAGACCGTGACGATCGTGTCGGGCAGACCGAACGCAACCGACCGGGTCAGGACGGCCCGCAAAGAGCCGGTGTGGCCCTGTCCGGCCGCTTGTACCCGGTCGAGGGTGCGCTCTACCTGGCTGAGGATGGCCGGCCCCTCATCGAGCAGTACCTGCCCGGCCTCGGTCAGCTGTACACCATGTGAGCTCCGCACGAACAGCTGAACGCCGCACTCTTTCTCGAATACCTTGATTTGTTGGGACAGTCCCGGCTGAGCCAGGTGCAGCCGTTCGGCGGCGCGACCGAAATGCAGCTCCCTCGCCAGCACCACAAAGTACTCGAGCCGCCGGAGATTCACACCCACGACGATAAACATTGCTTCTCGCGATCGCAAAGAGTCCTATTGGACGCCGCGGGGAATGCTGCCGCAGGCTGAGTGCAGGCAATACGCCGGACAACTTTGACGAAGGGCAATCACGTGTCTGAGCAACCTCACCGACCTTCACTCACGGTCGCAGAAGCTGTGGCGGCCGCCCTGCAGAGGCACGGCATCACCGTCATCTTCGGCCAGAGTCTGCCGTCCGCGCTGATGCTGGCCGCCCCGAAGTTCGGGATCCGACAGATCGCGTACCGTACTGAAAACGCCGCTGGCACAATGGCGGATGGGTACGCTCGCGTCTCCAATACAATCTCGGTGGTGGCGGCGCAGAATGGGCCTGCCGCCACTCTGCTCGTCCCGCCCCTGGCCGAGGCGACGAAAGCATCTGTTCCGGTTCTGGCGCTTGTACAGGACGTTCCTCGCGGCAACCGCGACCGTAACGCATTCCAGGAATTCGACCACACCGACCTCTTCCGCTCGTGCTCCAAGTGGCTACGGGTCCTCGACGATCCGGCCCGTGTCGACGACTACGTGGACATGGCGGTCACTGCGGCAACATCGGGGCGTCCAGGCCCCGCAGTACTCATGCTGCCCCGCGACATCCTGCTCGAGCCGGCCGCCAACACCGGACGCCGGACAGCAGTGCTCGGACGGTTTCCGCTCGATCCGGTCCGGCCCGCAGCGGACAGAATCGAGGAGGCGGCCAACGCGATCGCCGCTGCCGAACGGCCATTGGTCGTGGCGGGCGGCGGAGTCCATCTGTCCGGCGCCGCCGAGATTCTCGCGCAATTGCAGGAACGCGTATCGTTGCCGGTCGCCACGACGAACATGGGTAAGGGATCCGTGGACGAGCGGCATCCGCTGTCGCTGGGAGTCGTCGGTAATTACATGGGCCCCACAGGCGCCACCCACCACTTGCGGTCGATGGTCACCGATGCTGACGTTCTCGTCCTCGTCGGTACCCGTACCAATGAGAACGGGACCGATGCGTGGAGTTTGATCTCCGAGAACACTCGCATCGTCCACATCGACGTCGACTCGAATGAAGTAGGCCGGAACTACGAGGCGATCCGCGTCGTCGGAGACGCGCGGCTTGCACTGACCGACCTCCTCGAAGCACTCGAGGACCGGGACCTCGGCAAGCGGAAGGCCGGCGCGGGTTCGGTTCGTCAGCAGATCGCTGAGGCCCGCACCCGTCACGTCAACGCCGTCAACGACCTTGTCACACCCGGCCCAGGACTTGTACGCCCAGAGCTCGTCGCCCACCAGATCAACAAATTGCTCGAGGACGGCGAAACCATCGTGACTGCGGACGCGAGCTATTCCAGCATCTGGATGGGAAACTACCTTCGCTCCCGCCGCCCGGGACAGCGATTTCTCTCCCCCCGTGGACTCGCCGGCCTCGGCTGGGGTATGCCGTTGGCACTCGGAGCCAAGGTAGCTCGCCCTGATTCGAACGTGCTCTGCCTCACCGGCGACGGCGGTTTCGGGCATGTGTGGTCCGAGTTCGAAACCGCAGTGCGAGAGAACCTTCCGGTGGTTGTTGTGCTGCTGAACAACGGCATCCTTGGGTTTCAGAAGCACGTGGAGTTGGTTCAGTTCGGTGAGTACACCAGCGCCGTCGACTTCGCCACAGTGGATCACGCCGCCATCGCGATGGCGTGCGGCGCAGACGGTATCCGTGTCACCGATGCGCACGAGGTAGGTGATGCGCTCGCAAAGGCGGTCGCATCCGGCAAACCCACCCTGGTGGAGATCCTCTGCGATCCCCACGCCTATCCGCCTATTACCGGGTGGAGCGGTGTCTCGGATGAGGTGATGTCACGGTAGGAGTTTCCGCGCAGACGCACCGGACACATGCAAGACCCGTGGCGATCGGACCCGCGTTCGCCCTGGTCAACACCGGTAACCTGTGGGCCTTCCTGCTCACCCAAGCTCTGGTGTTCGGCATCGCGATGCCACCGGCGGCCGATGTCACCAGCTCGCTGTACTCGATGGCGTTCGATTCCGATGTCGACTACAGCGGGATGTCGATCAGCTTCACCCTCACGCATCTGGTCGGCTCGGCATGGGCGCCACCCACCCTCGCCAACTCGACGAACTCGAGCAATTCGAACGTGGCCACCGCTTGATCGTCTCCGCGATCTCGATCGTCTCGGTGATCTTGCTCGTCGGTCACCCGGGTTGGAAGGGCACTGCACGCCAACTCGTTCGAGATCAGGAGCTTCCACCCCGCACACCGACGACTTCCGGATTCGCCGGTTACAAACATGGACAGCGCAGATCCCGTGCGTGTCCTCGATAAGTGAAGTGATGACAGAAATGAACGCCCACTCCCCTGGCAGCTACGACACCGATGTCGTCATCGTCGGACTCGGCCCCGCTGGTGGCACTGCGGCTATCGCCCTTGCCACCTATGGCATCCGCGTCCACGCCGTCTCGATGTTTCCCTGGGTTGCGAACTCGCCCCGCGCGCACATCACCAACCAGCGTGCGGTAGAAGTCCTGCGCGATCTCGGCGTCGAGGACGAGGCCCGCAAGTATGCGACGCCGTGGGACCAGATGGGCGACACACTGTTCACCACCAGTCTCGCCGGAGAAGAGATCGTCCGGATGCAGACCTGGGGCACCGGCGACCTCCGCTACGGCGACTACCTGTCCGGTAGTCCCTGCACGATGCTCGACATCCCGCAACCGCTGATGGAGCCGGTGCTGATCAAGAACGCCGCCGAGCGCGGCGCGGTCATCAGCTTCCACACCGAGTACCTCGGCCACACCCAGGACGACGACGGCGTGACCGTCCGGTTCCGGGACGTTCGCTCCGGGGCCGAGTTCGAACAGCGAGCGCGCTTCCTGCTCGGATTCGACGGTGCCCGGTCGAAAGTCGCCGAGGAGATCGGCCTTCCGTTCGAGGGTGAGCTCGCCCGCGCCGGCACCGCATACATCCGGTTCGATGCCGACCTGAGCGAGTACGTCGCGCACCGGCCGAGCATTCTGCACTGGATCATGAACTCGAAGGCCGGTTTCGGTGAAATCGGGATGGGCCTGCTCCGGGCTGTCAGGCCATGGGATCAGTGGATCGCCGGCTGGGGCTTCGACATGACGCAGGGACAACCGGATGTCTCCGATGACGTGGTCCTCGAACAGATCCGTACCCTCGTGGGCGACCCGCACCTGGAGATCGACATCGTGTCCCGGTCCTTCTGGTATGTCAATCAGCAGTGGGCCGAGCACTATCAGTCCGGCAGGGTGTTCTGCGGCGGTGACGCCGTGCACCGCCATCCTCCAACCAGTGGGCTGGGGTCGAACACATCGATGCAGGACGCGTTCAACCTCGCGTGGAAGATCGCGTACGTCGTCAAGGGCTACGCGGGGCCGGGACTGCTCGAGTCCTACTCCCCCGAACGCGTCCCCGTCGGCAAACAGATCGTCGCCCGAGCCAACCAGTCCCGCAGGGATTACGGCGGGCTGCGCGAATGGTTCGACAACGACAGCGCCGACCCGGTCGCCGCCGGGCTCGAGAAGCTCAAGGAACCATCTCCGGAGGGTGTTGCTCTGCGCGAGCGGCTGTACGAGGCCTTGCAGATCAAGAACACCGAGTTCAACGCCCACGGCGTCGAACTCAACCAGCGCTACACCTCGTCCGCGATCGTCCAGGACGCCGACGCCGGTGACGAGGTGTGGCCGCGCGACCGAGAGCTGTACCTGCAGGCCACCACCCGGCCCGGCGCGAAGCTCCCCCATGCGTGGCTCGTCGGCGCCGACGGCACCCGCGTGTCCACGCTCGACATCACGGGCAAAGGACAGATGACCCTACTCACCGGCCTCGGCGGCCAGGCATGGAAACGCGCCGCCACCAAGCTCGATGTTCCGTACCTGCGGACCGTCGTTGTCGGCGAGCCCGGCACCATCGACCCCTACGGTTACTGGCGGCAGGTCCGTGAGATCGACGAAGCCGGCGCTCTGCTCGTGCGTCCCGACGGCTACATCGCTTGGCGGCACAGCGCCCCGATCTGGGACGACACCGAAGCACTCACCAGCCTCGAGAACGCGCTCACCATGATTCTCGACCGATCCGCGGCCAGTGGACACAATGTGACCGACACAATCGCATCGCAGTACAACACCAAGGCCGTGCCGATCGCCGTCCCGCACGTCACCGCCGACGACGCCACATCCACCTCCGGCATCGCAACAGTCGAGGGAGAGAACCCGTGACACGGCCTTACACCAGCGTCTGGGACGACCTGAACCAAGTCGAATTCAGCCAGGGCTTCATCCAAGCAGGCCCTACCGGACCCGGTACCTGCCCGCCGGCGACGACTCCAAGCCCGCACTGATCCTGCTGCACGCTGAAGGAGCTCCCCGAGCGCCGATCGATCCGGCCCGGACGCCGCCTACCCGACCACGCTCATGGACGCCAACCGGCTTGACCGCCGACTGATCGCCGCACATCGAGATCCGGGATAGGGCTGCGCCGGCGGGAGGGCACCAGACTCGAGCCTTCGCGTAAACCTCGGCGTCCCCACACAGACCGCCAGGAAACCAATTCCCGCACAGCGCCAGGACCGGCGGCTACCAGGCCCTGCAGTAAAGCGCGTCTCCGCCGGCGTGGAACCACCTGAACAAGCGGAGTAGGAGGAGTTGTCGATTTCGGGTCAGAAGCGGTAGCGAACCACCCAGACGCCGCGGCGGGCTTGTGCTCGCCAGCGGGCGAACAGCGCGGCGAGGAGACGGTAGCCGATGTTGAGTTGCCCGGCTTCTGGGGAGGCGTCTCCGAATTGCTCTTCGACGAAAGTGAGTCCGGGATTGAGGGCAACAACGTCGCGTGGCTCGCTGATTCCGAAACCGCGATAGTCGGCGGGCATTCCCACGACCTTCGTGTAGCGGCCGTTCATACGGGCGGCAAGTTTGGTGTAGGCGTTGAAGACCAGCTCGCCGCTGCCGGTGAAGTGATCGGTGATGTGGGTGAGTATCTGTCTGTTGTCGGATTCGGTGAGGAATCCGAGCACTCCGTCGGCAACGAGGACCGTCGGGCGGGCGGCGGGGATCGTGTCGGTCCAGGTCGGCTCGAGTAGTGAGATGCCGATCTGGTGGGCGTTGGTTCGCTGCGGCAGCAGGGCTTTCCGTAGCTCGATGACCTCGGGGAAGTCGATGTCGAACCAGTCGACGGTTTCGGGCGGATCGAGGCGGTTCATGCGGGTTTCGAGGCCGCAGCCGAGTTCGACAACCACGGCGTCGGGGTGATCGTGTATGTAGTTGCGAACGGCTCGGTCGAGCATGCTGCTGCGTATCGCGATCGCGGCCGGAACGCCGAGTGTCAGCTTGACCGTGTCGAGGTCGTAGTCGAGCCGGCGGACGAGGTCGGCTGCCAGGTCGTCGCTCAGGATGGGTTTCTTCTCCGCGCTGTCGAGGGCCCGGCCTTTCAACGTGATCAGCAGAGTTTTCGCCAGAGGTGTGAGGTGATCGATGGATTGCATTGTCATTGCTGCCCTCCGGGGTGGTGGCCGAGGTTGTCGTGATATGTCGCGGTGGATTCCCGGATTCGTCGGGCGGTCGGTGAGGTGGCGAATTCGCCCATGGCCGCGTAGAGGTCCAGCATCGCCTCCCCGATGCGGGTCGCATGTGCACTGTCGAGCGGGTCCACGCCGAATCGCCTGGCGAGGTGATCGTGGAGTACGACTGTGCCGCTGTGCATGGCGGCCATCACCGAAGCTGCGTCGCGGACCCGTGCCGAGCCCGGCGGGAAGCGGTCCGGCCAGGTGTGGCTGAGGAAATCTTCGGCACCCGCGGTGAGTTCGTCGAATACCTCGGCCGCCGCGATCGAACCGTCGATCATCGCCCGTGCGAGATAGCGCAGCAGTGGCCCGCTGGTCGTGTAGAGGTCGGTCATCGGGCCCGGTGTGCCGAGGGTGTCTTCGGCAGCGCTACGGGTGAGCTCCCGGCGGAACTTCTCGACGATGACATCGTCGCAGGCTTGCCGCAGCACGTCCTTGGTCCGGAAATGGTGCTGCACGAGCCCGAGTGACACACCGGCTGCTTCCGCGATCCCTCGCATCGTGGCGCCTTTCACGCCGTGTTCGGCGAACTGCTCCAAGGCGGCGTCTCTGATCCGGGCCCGTGCCGTCAGGTCCTGCGGGGCGCGTCCCTGGGCGCCGAATACCGAATCCATACCCGGACGATACGCTTGTATCGCAAACAATACAAGTGTATCGACTTCGAGGACGAACGAGAAGGCAGGCAGTGAACGGGCCCGCCGAGTTCACCGAATGGGCGCGGCCGGCAGAGCCGGTGGTTGCCACGCCCAGATGGGGTTGCCGTCCGGTGCAGTGAGTCGCCGCCACAGCGGTGCGGGCATAGCTCGCCATTCCCGATACCGCGTTCTCACTGCTGCTCCTGGTAGGCGCGGTGCTCCCCATCCGCATCGCCGTACCCGCTCTGACGGTCGGTTACCTCTTCGGTTCCGGCGTGATCACCATTGCCGCGCTCGACCGTTTCGAGCAGGGCCAGACCGGCCAAGGCATGCTCAACCTCGCGATTGCCGGAGCGTACCTGATACTGGCCCTACTGCTTATCCTGCGGAGCGCGGCGGTTCCCACGCCGCGCCGCGTCTGACTCACCACTCGGTGACCGCTGTGCCCGTCCTCGGCGCGTCGAACCGGCCGATATCGGCCTGTTCCGCCGTTTCGGTACCTAGTACCGAAACGTTCAGTATTTCTGGTGTCCGAGTCGCCGAAGAAACCACCAGCACAGCAGGCCGCAATAGCCGGCGCCGATCAGGATGTACGGCCACATGGTGCCGCCGTCGGCGGCCTCCCAGTAAGCCTTGGCCGGCCAGTAGGTCGGCAACAGCCCGAACAGGAGCATGAAGGGGTTGTCGTCGAAGAAGTACGGGATCAGGGGCAGTCCGACGAGAACACCGCCGAGCCCGCGCACAAGGGCCATTCCCTCTACTTTGTTCCGGGCGAGGGCAGCCAGCATCAGGCCGATGAGGGTCGCGTTCATTCCGCAGAGGAGGGTGACGGGGATCGCGGTGAGGATCAGATCGGCGGGTACCAGGAAGGTGAGCCACAACGCGACGGTCAGCGATACCGCCGTGGCGAGGGTAGTCGTCACTGCCCGGTAGAGCGGATAGCTCATGGGCGGCGCCGGAGTCACCCGCAATGCGGCCAGTGTGCGCTGGTCCTTTTCCTCGATGAGGATCATGGCGCAGATGAAGCCGAGTACCGCGCAGGGGGCGATCAACACGAATCCGGAGACGATGATGGTGTGGTAGGGCAACAGATCGAAATTGTGCTGCTGATCGAGGTAGCGAGTGAGAGCCGGGACGAACCACATGGCCAGTGCGTAGCCGAGCGGGCCGAGTGAAACGCCGATGAGCAGGGTGTCGCGGCGGATGTTGCGCAGATCGTTGCGGCCGTAGGCGGCCATTACAGCGGCCATGTCATTCCTTTCCCTGCGAGGCGACGATGTGCCGATCGAACATGCGGGCCGAGACCACACCGAGCACACCGATCGACGCGAGCGGGTAGATCGTGGCGTAGGCCAGTTGCCACGGTGCCAGTGTGGCCTGGTCGAAAGCGGTGCCGAGCAGCATGAGTGGGCCCTGGGTGGGCACGAGGTAGGTCAGGTAGCTGTTCCACAGTCCCGAGTAGTTCAACAGCGGCACCGACAGGACCGTGAGAACCACCGTGGAGGGCATGATCCATTCGGAGACGTTCTCGAACGGAGTAGCCGAGACGAAGCTGCCCATCAAAAACAGCACCGTGCACAGGACGACTCCGACGGTCAACGCCACCGGATCGAAGTCCGCGCCGACCCCCGAAATCGCGATGACCAGGGAGAGCAGCAGGCTCAACAGGGTCAGGACGGCCAGTTTGGCGGTGTAGTAGTCGCGGAACCGCATCGGTGTCACCAGCAGGGCGAACAAGGTGCGCTCACCGCGTTCGAAATACACCGCCGCGGCGATGAAGAAGAATCCCACGATGGCGAGGTCACCGAAGACGACATACGGCAGCACCACCGGATGAAGATCGGCGGGTACGAGATACAGGAAGACCTCCCATACCAGAGCGGAGAACACGGCCGCATAGACGAAGCCGTACTTGACCTGCAGCCGCAGGTCGAGGACGAAGGCCTGCCGCAATGTGGTGGAAGCGCTCATTTCAGGCCCCTGCCGGTGACGTCGATGAACACATCGTCGAGGCTGGCTTCCTGACTGTGCATCGATTCGATGTGCTGCTCGCGCAGCAGTGCGAGAAAGGCGGCGTCGTCACCCAGCCCGTCCAGTGGAAAGTCTTTGTGTTCCAGAGCAGAGCCCGAACGGTAGGTGACGGTGACCTGCCGGCGGTGGCGGGACAGTTTGTGTTCGGTGGGTGAGGCCAGTGCGGCGATCCTGCCGTCCACGACGAAAGCCACCCGATCGCACAACTGGTCGGCGGTGGACATGTCATGGGTGGTCAGGAAGACCGTGCGACCGTCGGCCCGTAGTTCGGTGATGATGTCCTTGACGATCCGGGCGTTCGCCGGGTCCAACCCGGAGGTCGGTTCGTCCAGGAACAGCAATTGCGGGCGGTGCAACAGGGCCCGAACGAATACCAGGCGCATCTGCATTCCTTTGGAGTACTTGGCAACCCGGGTATCGGCGGCCTCGGCGAGCCCGACACGTTCCAATAGCTGCATCGGATCTTCGGTCGGCCCCTCGTACAGCGAAGCGAAGAACTCCAGATTCTCCCGCCCGGTGAGCTTGAGGTAGTGGTTCGGCAGCTCGAACGACACCCCGATCCGCTGGTAGTACTCGGATTTCCACGCGGCGGGCTCCTTGCCCCACACCGACACCCGGCCGCCGTGGCCGGTCAGCAGGCCGGTGAGGATCTTCTGCGTCGTGGACTTCCCGGCACCCGACGGACCGAGAAAACCGAAGATCTCCCCGGTCTCGACGGTGACATCGATACCGCAGACTGCCGGCTCGGCAGATTTGGGATAGGTGAAGGTGAGGCCGTCGATTTCGATGACGTGACTCATGACTGGCGTTGTTCCGATCTCGATCAGGGACGGTCCGATGCGTTCGCCTGGCGTTCGTGCCATAAGACTTCGATCCGGGCGTACTGCTCGGCAAGGAAGGAATACATCTCGCGGGCTTCGTGCAGGCGGCGCTGCGATTCGGGTGGGGAATCGGCGAGCAGATCGAGACCGCGCTCGGCGACTTTGACCCATTCGGCGGCTTGGCGGGCCTTCTGGCTCGCTTCCTCCAGCCAGAAGCCGGCGCGCAGCCGGTAGTAGGTACGGCGGTCTCCGGGAAAGGCGGCGATCTCGATGACCTCGTTGGCGCGGAGCAGCTTCATCGACATGCTGACCGAGCCCCGGCTCACCCCCAGTTCCGCAGCGAGCTGGTCGGCGGACTGATGCGGTGGCTCACAGACCAGCAGCCAGCCCAGGATGCGTCCCGCGATGCGCGGCAGCCCGCGTTCCTCGTAATACAAGCCGATCTCGTCGGCGTACTCGTGCCGTGCCGTGCGCTGCGGGGAGGAGGTCATTCCGCTCGTTCCTGTCACGAAAGTGATTGCACAGCAGATTGTATCAAATGTTTCAATACCTACTGAAATTTTTGGGGTACAGCTGTCCAAGGTGGACTGCACTGACCGGTCGCACCCGGTATCCGCGCCACACGGCCGGAACGGCCTTCTCGGAAACCCGGCGTCGCGTGTGTGGCCGGCTACGGCTGACCGCGGCGGGGTGGCAGTGGAGTGGCGGGGGTGGCGATGCGCCGGAGGTAGAGGAGTTGGTCGCCGGGGCGGATGGTGTAGGTGGCGGGGGTGTCGAGTGGGTGTGGGTGCTGGTCGCGGACGATGCTGACGACGAGGTCGGGCAGTGTGCGGGGGTCGTGGCCGATTTCGTGGGGGTGGGGCGAGCGTTGGGCGAGGGTGAATCCGCTGCCGGGGGTGAGGAGGTCTTCGACGAGTTGGACGGTGTGCGGGTGGTGGGTGGCCGAGCCCAGGAGTCGTCCGGCGGTTTCGGAGGAGGTGAGCACGCTGTTGGCTCCGGCCTGGTGCAGGAGATTGATGTTTTCGCTTTCACGGGCGGCGACGGTGATGGTTGCGCGAGGTGCCAGCCGGCGGGCGGTGAGGGTAGCCAACACTGTGGTTTCGTCGCGGTCGGTGGCGATGATGACCGATCGGCAGCGTGGGAGGCAGGCCAGGCGCAGGGTGTCCGCTGTAGCGGGGCCGTGCAGGGTGACGAGCCCGTGGCTGGCGGCGGCGTCGATGGCGAGTGGGTTGGGATCGATTGCCACAATGGAGGTGGGCGGAATGTCGGCAGCGAGCAGGACTTGGGCGGCGGTGCGCCCTTTGGTTCCGTAGCCGATGATTATGGTGTGGTCGTGGACGCGGTGGCGCCAGCGTTGGATGCGGAAGTTTTGGCGGGAGCTCTCGGTGAGCGCCGAGAGGGTGGTGCCGACGAGCACGATGAGGAAGAACACGCGTAGCGGTGTGACGACGAAGGTGTTGACCAGACGCGCGTGATCGGTGATCGGCGCGATGTCTCCGTAGCCGGTGGTCGACAGGGACACGGTCGCGTAGTAGGCACAGTCGAGAAGCGAAACTTTACCGTCGGCGGCGTCGGTGTAGCCCTCTCGTCCGAGGTAGACGACCAGCACTGTGGCGGCCAGGGCGGCGAGTGCGTACCCGAGGCGCAGGCCGATCGCGCGAACGGGGCTGGGCGTGTGTTCGGGGATGCGAACGATCCCGACCAACCTGGATGCGGCCCGCGCCGCGCGGGAGCGGGCAGGCGCCCGTGCCGGGAAAATCACCGCGAGGCCGACCCGTTTGCTGTCCAGCCCGGCCGGGTCGAGTGGTACGGGCGGGCCGTACAGCAGCGGTTCACGGTATCTCCCTGGTCGCAGCACGATAATGCTCACCGACCAGGCTTCCCGGCACACCGCCGAACACGGTAGCAGCTCGGCACCACCGAATTGCGGCCCATGCGTGGCGCGCCCGGCACGGTGGGCCAGCAGTCTTGCACTCACCCAGGGATGGCAGTAGCTTCCGGCGGGTCCACCCGTCAGCGGCGGCGGCCACCATGCCGCCCAGCCCGGCCCGAGGAATGCCCCTGAGTACTTCACGCACGCCCCCCGGCGCTGCTCGCACGCTGCCCGGCAGCGCGGCGGCGCGCCGGCTCGGCAGCTGGTTGCGGCAACCGCGGCATCCCGCACGGTTGGTGGTGTTCGGCTTCGGCGCAGCCACCGTGGTGGGCACCCTTCTGTTGATACTCCCGATCTCGTCGGAGTCAAGAACCTTTACGGACCCGGTCACGGCGTTGTTCACCGCGGTATCGGCGGTGTGTGTGACCGGGCTGGTGGTCGTGGACACCGAAGGTCATTGGTCATTGTTCGGGGAACTGGTGATCCTCGCGCTGATCCAGATCGGCGGGCTCGGGATCATGACCCTGGCCTCACTGCTAGGCCTGCTGGTGGCGCGCCGAATGGGCCTGCGAATGCAGCTCATCGCCCAAACGGAAACCAAAACGGTGCGGCTGGGAGAAAGCCGGCGGGTGGTCATCGGGGTCATCCGGATGAGCCTGCTGGTCGAGGCGCTGGTGGCGGTCGCACTCGCGGCGCGGTTCATGATCGGCTACGACCAGCGCGGGTGGCACGGGGTGTATCTCGGGGTGTTCCACGCGGTGTCGGCGTACAACAACGCCGGGTTCGCGCTGTATTCGGACAGTCTGATGGGGTTCGCCACCGACCCGTGGATCATCGTGCCGATCTCACTGGCCCTGGTCGTCGGGGGCTTGGGGTTTCCGGTGATCTTCGAGGTCACCCGGTCACTGCGCCGGCAACGGATACCGGGCAAGAAATGGCGGCGGTGGTCGCTGCACACTCGGATCACGCTGGTCACCTACGCCCTGCTGAGTGCGGTGGGGGTGGTTGCGGTGATCGCGTTCGAGTGGACGAATCCGGGCACTTTAGGGCCGCTGGGTACTACGCACAAGTTGCTGGTGGGTGGCTTTCACGGGCTCACGCCTCGTACCGCGGGCTTCAATTCGCTGGATGTGGGGTCCATGCATTCGGCGACGTTGCTGGTCAACGATGTGCTGATGTTCGTCGGTGGTGGCAGTGCGGGTACTGCCGGCGGGATCAAGGTGACCACGTTCGCGTTGCTGGCGTTTGTGATCATGGCCGAGGTGCGGGGCGAGCCGACGGTGCATGTGATGGGGCGGCGGTTGGCCGCACCGGTGCAGCGTCAGGCGATCACGGTGGCCCTGCTCGGTGTCGGTGCCGTGGTGATCGGCACGCTCTCCCTGCTGGTGATCACCGGGATGGACCTGGATGCGGTGCTGTTCGAGGCGGTGTCGGCGTTCGGGACAGTCGGTCTGTCGACCGGTATCACCGCCGATATCCCCGGTCCGGGGCTTATCGTGTTGATCGTGTTGATGTTCATCGGGCGGCTGGGCCCGATCACCCTGGCCACCGCGCTGGCGCTGCGTGACCGCGGCCGGCGCTACGAACTGCCCGAGGAGCGTCCCATTGTCGGGTAGGACTCCGCGTAAACAGGGCACCCGGGTCGTGGTGGTGGGACTTGGGCGGTTCGGCAGTGCACTGGCGCGGGAGCTGGTCACCCACGGCTCGGAAGTGCTGGCAATCGATTCCAATCAGACTCTGGTTCAGCAGTATTCCGACGAGCTCACCCACGTCGCGGTCGCCGACACCACCGATATGGACGCCCTCGAACAGCTGGGGGTCCCGGACTTTCCCCACGCGGTGGTGGGGATCGGCTCCAATATGGAGGCCAGCATCCTGACCACCTCGCTACTGGCCGATTTCCGGATCCCCAAGATCTGGGCCAAGGCCACCAGCCGCCGCCACGGCCAGATCCTGGAACGCGTCGGCGCCCACCATGTGGTGTTGCCCGAGCACGATATGGGTGAACGTGTTGCGCATCTGGTCACCGGCCGGATGATCGACTACATAGAGTTCGACACCGACTATGCCATGGCCAAGACCAGCGCACCCCGGACCAGTATCGGCAAAACGCTGACGGCCAGCGGCCTGCGCCAGCATTTCGACATCACCGTGGTGGCGATCAAACACCGCGGCGGCGAATTCACCTACGCCACCGCCGACACCGTGGTCGCCGCCGGTGACGTGCTCATCGTGTCCGGCCGCATCGAAGAAGTGGAACGCTTCGCCGACCTCACCTGAACACGCCGCCGCACGTGGGCAAGCCCCGCGGCTCAGGTAGCCGCGGGGCTCGGGCGGATGGAATTCAGGAGCGCAGGTCCCGCTGGTTGAACCGGAAGAACCCGAGAGCTACCAGGACAATGCTCACCGCGAGCAGAATCGCCGCGTCGGCCCATGGCATTCCGTTACGCAGTGGTTCGCTACCGATGTAGTAGTGGAACGGCGAGAGATACTTCAACCAATCCGCGCCGATCACTCCAGCGAGGTTGCCGGCGATATAGGTGAGCACGCCGATGGCCACCGAGATACCCAGCACCGGGCCGCGTTTGCCGAGCGCCGCCCCCAGCCCGACGGCCAGTGCACCGAAGGTGATGCCGAGCAACGCCAACTGCACACACTGGGCGGCGAACTCGGCGATGCCGATCGATTCCAGCTCGGCGCCGGACCTAATCGCCAGCATGCCGGCGAACACCAGCACCGCGATGGCGACCGCACCGGTGACCAACCCGGCGAACCGCTCCACAGCCAGCCGGGTCCGACCGACCGGATGGGCCAGCAGCAGGTCCAGGTAGCCGGTTTCCTCGTCGCCGGCGACGGCGCGGGCACCGAAAGTCACCCCGAACGCCATGACCAGTAGCGGAAGCAGCAGCCCGAAAACCGTCGACCCCAGGTAACCGGCGGCCGAGCCGATGTCCTGCATCCGGAGCGCTTCGCGCATGGCCTCGGGGTAGTTCTGGACGGTTTCGGCCATACCGCCGCTGCCGCCGATCTGCGGGTAGAACGCGGCATACATCAGGCCGACCGCCGCGGTACCGATAGACCAGGCCGCCAGCGCGCGGCGATTATCGGTGAGGGTCCGGGTGTAGATATCAGGCAGCATCGACTTCTCCGGTGTAATAGCTGTGGAACAGATCTTCGAGGGCGGGCTCGGTGACCAGCAGACCCGCAACGTGATGACCGGCCAGGGCACGCAGCAGGGCATCGGGACTGCCGGTCACCTGGCAGCGCAGCGTCGAGCCCTCGAACCGCACCTCGGCCACCCCGGTCAGACCGGTGAAGGCAGAGGTGTCGACGGGCCCGGTGAAGGTGACCTCGACATCGCGAACCGCGCCGGCGCGCAATCCGGCGACGGTATCGAGAGCGACCAGCCGGCCCTCGCGGATGATGGCCACACGGTCGGCCACTGCTTCGACTTCACTCATGATGTGACTGGACATGAACACCGTCTGCCCGCCGGTGGCGGCCTCGGTGACCATGTCGAGGAAGATCTGCTGCGCCAAGGGGTCCAGGCCGGAAGTGGGTTCGTCGAGGATGAGCAGTTCGGGTTCGTGCATGAATGCCTGCACCAGCCCGACCTTCTGCCGGTTGCCCTTCGACAGCGCCGAGATCTGCTTGGTCTGGTCCAGTTCCAGCCGCTCACACAGGACGTCGATACGATCGGCACCCACTCCCCCGCGCAAGGCAGCAAGGAAGCGCAGTGCGGCCCCGACCTTCTGCCGCCCGGGCGCAACGAAATCCCCGGCGAGATAACCGATCCGCTCGTGCAACGCCACCGCGTCGGCGCGGGGATCCAGGCCGAGGACCCGGGCGGTCCCGGCGGTCGGGCGGATGAGGTCCAGCAGCAGGCGGATGGTCGTGGATTTTCCGGCGCCGTTGGGGGCCCAGGTATCCGAAGACCTCGCCTCGTTCGACCGACAGGGACAGTTCGACCAGACCTCGGGACGAGCCGTAGGTCTTCGTGAGCCCGTTCAGCTCGATTGCTTTCACCATGCGACAGAATGTATCGAGCTTTCAGAGATTTGTAAATACTCAGAATTTTCGCAGTACTGATACGTTGGAAGCATGGGAACCAATGAGCGATTGCGGGAAGCCGCGGAGAAACTGGCCCTGACACTCTCGGCCGGCGGCGGGATGCAACGGTCGACCGCACGCGTACTGACGGCGCTGCTCTACACCGAGCAGGACACGATGACCGCCGCCGATCTGTGCGCGGAGTTGTCGATCAGCTCCGGTGCGGTATCGACCGCGATCAAACATCTGATGCCGGTCGGCCTGATCGAACGCGTGCCCGCGCCGGGCAGCCGCCGCGACCACTACCGTTTCCGAGCCGGCGCCTGGGCAGCGCTGATGTCACAGCAGAACACGCTGCTGGCCACCATGCGCGACTCGGCGCAGGAAGGTATCGACGCCACCGGCCCCGATACCGTCACCGCACGGCGCCTGCACGAAATGCAGGACTTCTACACCTTTATGCTCAATGAACTCGTCCCCCTGATCGACCGCTGGCGCGAGCAGTACACCGCCGACCACCCCGCACCGAACTGATCGCTGCCGCCCACAGGTTTCGAGAGCTGCAGCGCTGCCAGCCGTGGGAAATGGCGGACGTCTGATGAACGGCCGCGTTTGCGCTTCCAGCGGTCTATACGGCATCTTTACAGCAGGAGAGCCGGGAAGTCTGGTCGGCGTACCCGGTCCATGTTGGGCCGGGGTCGCTGCCGACGAAAGATGACCCGCGCCGATGAGCTCACCGCCACCCCGTCCCGCACTATTTGCCCGGGGTTCCTGGCCCGAGACCCGACGGATCACCGCCATTCTGCGCACCGAAACCGCCGGGGGCACGCTCCTGATCATCGCTGCGGCCATTGGGCTGATCTGGGCCAACACCCCCTGGTCGAGCGCCTACGAGGCGCTGCGCGATTTCCAGGTGGGCCCGGCGGGCCTGCATCTGAACCTTTCGCTGGAGACGTGGGCCGCCGACGGGTTGCTGGCGGTGTTCTTCTTCGTCGTCGGTCTCGAGCTCAAACGCGAATTCGTCGCTGGGGACCTGCGTGATCCGCGCCGGGCGGCGCTGCCGGTGGTGGCGGCAGTCGGTGGGATGGTCGGCCCTGCGCTGATCTTCCTCGCGTTCAACCTCGGCAACGGCGACGCTGTCAAGGGCTGGGCGATCCCCACCGCCACCGATATCGCCTTCGCACTGGCCGTCCTCGCGGTCGTCAGTTCTCATCTCCCCACCGCTCTGCGCACCTTCTTGCTCACCCTCGCAGTGGTCGACGATCTGCTCGCGGTGACGGTGATCGCGCTCTTCTACACCGACGAACTGCACCTGCCCTACCTGGGACTGGCTGTGTTCCCCCTCGCCGCCTTCACCTTCGCGGTCCAGCGCCGGATCCGCTCGCCGTGGGTGCTGGTACCGCTGGCGGTGGCGACCTGGTGGCTGGTGCACGAGTCCGGCGTCCACGCCACCGTCGCCGGGGTCCTGCTGGGCTTCGCTGTGCCCGTTCTCACCACCCGGTCCGGGGTGGGTGATCCGTCGGCGAAGGACCCAGGGTTGGCCGAGTGGTTCGAGCATCGGATCCGCCCGTTGACCGCCGGTTTCGCGGTGCCGGTGTTCGCGTTCTTCGCCGCCGGAGTGACCATCGGCGGGCTCGACGGGTTGGTCGATTCACTCACCGACCGGGTCACCCTCGGCATCGTCGTCGGTTTGGTGGCCGGTAAGGCATTCGGAATTCTGCTCACGACCTTCTTGACAGCGAAACTCACGCGCGCCGAGCTGGATTCCGACCTGAGCTGGATCGACGTCACCGGCGTGGCATTGCTCGGCGGGATCGGATTCACGGTCTCACTGCTGATCGGGGAACTCGCCTTCGCCGACCAACCGCGCTGGGAAGACCATGTCCGCATCGGGGTCCTAGCCGGCACCCTGACCGCCGCCCTGCTGGCCACCATCGTGCTCCGCCTGCGTAACCGCGTCTACCGCCGCATCGACGAAGAAGAAACCCGGGACGACGACAACGACGGCATCCCCGATATCTACCAGCAAGGTTCCTGACCATGCCGTCCTCATTCGAAGCCCGTCACACATCGGAAAAGGGGGCTCGGCCGATGGGATCGGCATACATCAACATCCCCAGCGGTGAAGTGATCGGTCTGTGGTGCACCGAGCAACTACAGGAATGGAATATTGCCCATCGGCGCTGGACCATCACGACATCGGCCGGACCCACCCGCGTCGTGGCGCTGGGCCATGAACACGAGTCGGGGCCCACTGTTGTGGTAGTCCCGGGAACGAATATGAACACCGCTGCCTCACTCCCCTTTCTGGCCGAACTGGCGGCGCGCTACCGAGTCATCGCCATGGATGTACCAGGGCAACCCGGGCTGAGCACGTCACAGCGGCCGCGCAGAGACCGGATGGCCTGGTACGGGCGGTGGCTCGGCGAGGTGCTGGAACAGACCGTGCCCGAAACGGCCGTACTGCTCGGGCATTCACTGGGCGGCGCGATCGCCCTGGTCTGCCCACCCGAACAAGTCGCCGGCCGTGTACTCGTAGCGCCGGCCGGGCTCGTGCGCCTGAAGGTACCGCCACGCCTGCTCGCGGCAACCCTGGCCTGGCTCGCCGCGCCCTCACCAGACCGCACACACCGCCTCCTGCGCCTGATGACGAGCCCGGAACAGCCCGTGTCACCGCATCTCGTGGAGTGGATGACCCTGGTCGCCCGCTACTGCCGGACCACCCTGGCACCTGCTCCTCTGGCTCACACGCTGCTCGACCGCTGCCGGTCGGCGCCCTGTGTGGTGGCCACCGGCTCCCACGACATCTTCCTGCCACCCGGCCATCTCGGACCTGCCGTCCGTGACCTGCTCGGAACCGAACTACGCGTACTCGAAGGCTGTGGCCACCTGGCGCTCGACGACGATCCAGCCGGTGTCGTGGCACTGGTGGACGATCTCACCGGACGACTGTGAGACCGGATCGGCCGGCCGGACGGCGCCGGAGCACGCCGAATTGGACCGCCTCGGCAGTGCTGGCCGCGATCCTCGCGGCCAGCACTGCCTACGCGATATCAGTGATCTACGACTTCACTCGAGGCCGGCCAGTCGTGGCCGAGGTAGACCACTGCACCAGCGTGCGACCCGCCGGTTGCTCGGGCGAGTGGACCTTTCCGGACGGTACCGTCGGCGACGGGAGAATCGCCGGAGCGAGCGGAGTCGACGAGGGACACCGGCTCGACGTCCTGGTCGGGCCGATCTGGGGCGCATACCTGGATACCCCGTCGACGCTCGTCTGGCAGCTCGCACCGGTACCGACCGTGTATGCGATGGTGCTGGCAGGCTGGGCGATCGCGCGATTGCGCCGCGCCCGCGCCCACCGGAGGACCCGCGACTTCACCACAAGTCTCCGGCCGGGCCAGGAGTTGTATCTCGTACGCGATGCGGAGATCACCGACGCCGACGGACATCCGCGCTGGACCGGCCGCCGAATCGGCTATCGACTCGCGGTCCTGGAGGAGCCGGGCACGGACGCATTGCATATCCGCCACAGCACTGCCGCCCGCTACTTTTATTACGCGAACGGAACCTACGCGGGGGCAATCCTGCGCGAACGGCGAATGACTCCCCGCCTCGGTCTCGCGCTCTGCGACGAGCGTGGCGCCGCGTTCGCCTTCGCGACCAGCGTCGACCACCCGTTGTCGTGGCAGGTCACCAGCGCTGACGGCTATTTCCGATATGCCCGGATCCTGATTACGGCACAGGGCCACATCGTGGCGGTCGAACCGGCCGCTCCGCCGCTGCTACGACCGCTGATATTCGGCTTCGTGATCGAATACGACCGGATCGTCTTCGAGGCAGGCGGCGGTCTCGGGCTCGAATACCGTCGCCACATAGCCCGGTGAGGGCCGGATGAAGGTCGTGGCATTTCTCTGGGGGTACAGCAGGCGCTGCGTGGTGTCGAAGCGGTTCATTGTGGCGGGAAAAGCTGATCGAGGTGGTAGCGCAGGAGCTCAGCTGCGGTCTCGGTGGTCTGCTGGCCCGCCAGCACGCTGGTGCCGATCCCGTTGGCCAGGGCGACCAGCCGAGCGGCCTCCTGCTGCGGGTCGATCCCGGGGGCGAGCTCACCGTAGACGGCAGCGCGAGTAAGCGCGTCGGCGAGTTGTGTTCGGTGGCGGTCAATCCCGGCGGCGAAGGACGGAGTATCCAGGTCGGGATCGGTGAGCGCGAGCATGGCGTAGGAGGTGCCGACCAGATGGAAGACCCGGCTGGGTTCATCGGTGGGCAGGGCTTCGGTGAGGAACGCTTCGACGAACGCGCGCGGCGGCGGCGGGTCGGGTAGGCCGGCTAGGCGTTGGGCCCAGCGTTGGTGTGATTGCTGTTCGAGGTGTTCCAAGGCGCCGAGCAACAGTCCGGTTTTGGTGCGGAAGTAGTACTGCACCAGCCGCAGCGAGATCCCCGCTTCGGTGGCGACCGAGCGCATGGTGACCGCGTGCAGGCCGTCGCGGGCGGCGACGCGCACCAGTGCCTCGGCGATCTGTGTGCGGCGTGCGGTGTGGTCGGCGGTCCTGGGCACCCGATTCCCTCCTAACTTCCACAACTTGATACAAGTGTATACGGTACATCTGTATCAGTGTGGAGGTGGCGGGTATGCGACTCGACCCGGACGACACGGCGGCAGACCCTGCGGGGCCGGTGCGAGCTGCGGCGGTGCTGGTTGTGGTGTGTGTGGCGCAGTTCATGGTGGTGCTCGATATCTCGGTGGTGAACGTGGCGTTGCCCTCGATCCGCTCGTCGCTGGGGTTGGGTGAGGTCGGGTTGGGGTGGGTGGTCAATGCCTATGCGCTGGTGTTCGCCGGGTTGCTGCTGCTGGGTGGGCGCCTGACCGACCTGTTCGGACGTCGGCGGATGTTGCTGGCCGGGCTGGGACTGTTCACCGCGGCGAGCCTGGCCGGTGGGCTGGCCGAGACCGGGGCGTGGTTGATCGGTGCGCGGGTGGTCCAAGGGATGGGTGCGGCGGCGTTGGCGCCGGTGACGTTGGCGATCTTGACCACGACTTTCACGGAAGGTCCGGGCCGGACCCGGGCGCTGGCGATATGGACGGCACTCGGAATGGCCGGCGGCACGGCGGGAAACCTGCTCGGCGGCGTGCTCACCGAGTGGTGGTCGTGGCGGGCAACGCTGCTGATCAACGTCCCGATCGGTGTGATCGCTGCCGTGATGGCGCTGCGCGTGATCACCGCCGCCCGGCCCGCGGCCCGGCCGCGGGTGGATGTGGTGGGGGCGGCGCTGGTCACCGGCGGGCTCGCGGCTCTGACTTATGGGGTCGGAGAGGCCGCGGCCCGTGGCTGGACGGCAGCGCCGACGGTGGCCGGTGTCGGTGTGGGTGTATTGCTGCTGGTGGGATTCGCTCTGGTGGAGACACAGTGGGTGCGTGCGCCGTTGTTTCCGGTGCGGTTGCTGCGGATTCGGTCGGTGACCGCCGGGAACCTGATCCTGCTGCTGGCTGGCGCGTGTCTGAATCCGATGTGGTTCTTCCTCACCCTGTCGATGCAGACCGGTCTCGGATACAGCCCGTTGCTGACCGGCCTGGCGTTCCTGCCGCACACCGTGGTCACCATCGTGGTCGGGGTCTGGGTGACGCCGTGGCTGATGCGGCTCATAGACGCCCGGACGCTGATCGCGGTGGGTGCCCTGGTGGCGGCCGCCGGGTTCGTATGGCAGGCGCAGCTGCATCCCGGCAGCGGGTATGTGGCCGGGATTCTGGGCCCGGCCGTGGTGTTCAGCATCGGGGCCGGACTGCTGAACACCCCGATCACTGCCGCCGTTACTTCCGGAGTCCCCTCCGAGGACGCGGGGGCAGCGTCGGGGTTGATGAACACGACCAAGCAGATCGGGGCCGCGCTCGGGTTGGCGGTGCTGATCACGGTGGCTGCGCCGGGCACCCTGGACGGCTACAACCGGGCGTTCGCCGCGATCGCGGTGGTGATGGTGACGGCTGCGGCCGCCGCGGTGCTGGTGCCCGCCCACCGAGGCTCCACCGAGGCCGGGCGGTAGCGTCCGGGACGCGGGTCACGACGATGTCGGGTTTCCGGTGCTGGTCCGGCCGGTGGGGGGTGGTGATGTCGGGCAGGGTCAGCGACACGGCGCGTTGGCGTGAGTCATGCCGGGTTGCCCGTTGCGCTTGCCCGCTCGGGACTGGCCTCCTCGCGCGGGCAACCCGCTGGGTCGCGGCGATCGCGAGGCCCACCACGCAGACTGCCGCGGCGACGACGAATGGCAGAAACGCGACGATGTCGTCATGGCTTTGGGTCAGGAGTGCACTGGCGACGGCGGCGGCGATGGTGGCGCCGACCTGTCTTGTGGCATTGAGGATGCCACCGACCGATCCGGTGGCCTCGGGATCGGCGTGATCGACCGCGAAGGCGACCAGCGCAGGCAGGGTCCATGACACTCCGAGACCGGAGAGCAGCAGCCCGAGGGCGAGGACGAGCGGCTGGTGATGGCCGGCGATCGCAACCGCGACCAGGCACAGCCCGACTGGGAAGGAGATGAAGCCCATGCGGATCGGTCGCAGTGGCCCGTGGGCGGCGACGATGCGCCCGGTGAGCAGTGGATTCACTGCGACCAGCAAAGTCATCGGCAACAGTGTCGCTCCGGCCCCTACTGCTGTGGTGTCGAGCAGCAGCGGGATGGAGAAGATCACGGTCGTCAGGGCGTAGTTGACCGCGGCACCCCAGCCGAACGCAGTCCACACCGCGCGATTGCGACGCAGGGCAGCTGGAACCAACGGTGCCGGCGAGCGGCGATCGACCGCCGTGGTGCCGACTGTGAGGCCGGCCGCGAGCAAACCGAAGACGGCCGCCAGGAGCCAGGAGCGTTGGCCGGCCTGGGTGATGGCAAGCGTTGCGGTGGTCAGCGTTGCCGCCAGCCCGATGTGTGGGAGCCAGGAGATCTCCCGTGCGTGCCGCGTGCCGGCGATCGATGTGCGGCAAAGCACCAGGACAACAACTGCCAGGGGCGCGTTGATCAGGAAGACTGACCGCCAACCATCAGCCGCGATGAGCCAGCCACCCAGCACGGGTCCGGCGGCCATCGCGACACCGCTGATCGCTGCCCATGCGCTGATCGCGCTACCGCGGCGCGCCGGGTCGGGATACAAGCTGGCGATCAGGCTCAGGGAGCTGGGGATGATGGCTGCGGCGAACAGCCCCAGCAGCGCCCGAAAGACCAGCAGCGCTGCGAGGGTGGGCGCGAGCGCGCAGCCCAGAGATGCAACGCCGAAGCCGATGAGTCCGAGGATGAAGACCCGGTAGGCCCCGCAGCGATCGGCCAGGCTGCCGCCGAAGACCACAGCGGCCGCCAGTGCCATCGTGTAGATAATGGTCGCCCACCCGACCCCGACGACATCGGTGTGAAGGGAGGACATGATGCTGGGCTCGGCCACGGCGAGCACGGTTGTGTCCAGCAGCACCATGAAGTAGGCCAGCGATATGCCTACGAGTTGAGGTGTTGGTCGACGCTGGGGAAGCTCGGTTGAACGGGTTGAGAGGCCAGGCATGGATCTCCTCGATGATGAGACGGTTTCGTCGAGACGAGACCCTCCGCTTTCCGTGCCCTCGGTTCGACCGGTGAAACCGCACCGGCATTCGGAATATCCGAACACCCGCCTAGAGTGGTTCCGTGGACTTGGACCAGCTGCGGACCGCGATCGCGCTGGTCCGGCATCGAACCGTCAACCGGACCGCAGCCGCGTTGAGCCTGGCACCGTCGTCGGTCTCCGACCGGATTCGCCGACTCGAGGCCGACCTCGGGGCCTCGTTGTTCACCCGCGATCGAAGCGGCATGCGTCCCACCGCAGCCGCACGGGCCTATCTGGCGTCTGCGGGCGCGGCGCTCGAGGCCCTCGACGTCGCGGCCGAGCGACTCCACGCCGCGCCAGGACTCACCGTGGGGGCACAGGCCTCGATCGCCGACGCACTCCTTCCCGTGGTCTTGGACGACCTACGACGAGCGCGGCCAGACCTCAACGTGCAGCTACGCCCCGATCCCGACCGAATCTGGCTCCTTGCAGCGCTCGACCACGGCGAGATCGACGTCGCCGTGCTCCTCGACGTCGGCGAGCATGTCGGTGACCTCGGATTCGCCCACCCCGCCGCGGCGATCGAGTACCTCGACGTACGCGAGGTCCCTATGACCGTCGTCGTGCCGCCGGATCATCCGCTGCTCGGTCGCGCAGTGACGATGCAGGAGATCCAGCAAACAGGAGGCCTCATCGGCCGGGAATCGCGCTGCTCCTTCTGGATGGCCACCAAACGCTGGCTCGGCCCCGACACAGACCTCACCGCCGTCGGCGGACTGGCGCAGGTCCGCGAATGGGTCGCCACCGGCCGCGGGATCGCGCTGTTGCCCACGTTCACGGTTCATGCCGACCTCGGCTCACGACGCCTCGCCCAGCTCGACGTCCCACCCGCCACCTCTCCAACTGAGACTCATCTGGCGCGACGACCACAAGGACGCGAACGCCCTACGTCAGCTGCTCTACGCCCTCACGCAGGCATGAATCCAAATCAGCACAGTTGCCGCTGAGCGCTAACGTTGAAACTGCGCAAGCCTGGCAGATGATCGGATGATGTTGGGAGCCTCGACGGAGCGGTCGGCACGCACCCAAGCGCGCACAGGACAGCGTCTACAGGGTTCCTGTGAGCGCGGGCCATCCGGCCATCGCGCCCGTGACGACGTCTTCCAGTTCGGCGCGCGTCGCACCATCGCGGGCTTGGATCGAGAGACCCTGCACGATAGTGGCGTAATAGCGGGCGACCGTGTCGATGTCGACCCCGCTCGCTGTGAGCTCGCCGTCGTTGATCCCGCGTTGTAGCCGGTCCCTTATCGCCGTGAACTGGGACCGCCGGATGTCAGCCAGGAACTCGCGGATGGGCTCGTTCTCGATCGCGCCCGTGGGTGCGGCGAGGATGAGCATGCAGTAGTGCGGAGCGTCGGACCGCGTGATCTGGTCGACGGTCGCGCGCAGCATGGCGTGGATCGCCTCTCGCACGGCCGAGTGCTCGTCGAGTGCGTTGCGGGGCGGTGCGCCGGCGGACGCTCCGTAGCGGTCCATGACCTGGCGGAAGAGGCTCTCTTTGCTGCCGAAGTAGGAGTAGATGCTCGCCGAGGCGATGCCCATCGCCCGGGTCAGGTCGCTGAGTGAGGTGCCCTCGTAGCCGCGCTCCCAGAACACCTCGAGCGCCTGCTGCAAGGCGGTGTCGGGGTCGAATGTGAGCGGCCTCCCGCGACTGGCCATACCGGTGCGCCTCCCACTTTGTTTGTCGTTCGATAAACATTACCTTGACCGGCCTCGGGCTCCGTGACAAGGTTTATTTTGTCAATCACTAAACAAACCGGATCGGATGGTCATGAGCATTCCTGCAACGATGCGCGCCCTACAGCAGTCGGCCTTGGACGGGCCCAAGAGTCTTCGCCTGGTACCTGATGCGCCGGTTCCGGCCCCCGGCCCAGGCGAAGTTCTGATCCGGGTCGGGGCGGCGGGCGTCAACTACGTCGATATCTCGCAGTCCCATGGCGTGTTCGCAGGTGGGCCGCAGCCGCCGTACGTGGCCGGCATCGAGGCTGCGGGCGAGGTCGTGGCGCTCGGCGAAGGCGTTTCCGGCGTCGAGTTCGGCTCTCACGTCATCGGCGTCACAATCATGGGAGGGGCCTTCGCGGAGTACGCCGTGCTGACGGCAGCAGGGATTGTGCCGTTGCCGCCCGGTTGGACCGACGAGCAGGCACTCGGGCTGGTCGTGTCCTGGCCGACCGCATTGGCTGCGTTGAAACCGTTGGGGCAGCTCGAAGCGGGTCAGACGGTTCTGATCCACGCGGCCGCCGGCGCAACCGGGCAGGTGGCCGTGAAGCTCGCCAAGCACTATGGCGCGACGGTGATCGCCGTGGCGTCCGCCGATAAGCACGAGGTGGTCGAGGAGCTGGGCGCGGACCACCTCCTGGACTCGCGCAGCCGCGAACTTGCTACCGAGGTCCTTCGCCTAACCGACGGCTTGGGCGTCGATCTCGTGCTAGAGTCGGTCGGCGGCGCCACCTTCGAGGCGAGCCTGGCCGCCGCCAAGCGGGTCACTGGCCGCGTCGTCGTGTTCGGCCTCGCTGGCGGGGAGGCTTCGATCACCAACTGGGACCTCGTCTACAAGCACCAAGTCCATCTCATCGGGCTGAACATCGGGATTCTGATCCAGGCCGCACCGCGCATCTTCGGCCAGGTGATGGCGGAGATGTTCGGCCTCATCGCTAGCGGGGTCCTCGGCCCAGGCACTCCTACAGCCCGCGAATTGTTGGACGGCCCGCAGGCACTCCAGGACCTCGAAGCACGCACCACAGTGGGAAAACTCGCGCTCGTGCCTTCAACATCGCTCCCGGCGTAGGCCCCCTTCGGGGGTCGAAGAACCATTCCATGACGCACAAGAATGCACTGCTGACCCAGAGGCCAACGCATCACGCCCTACACGCCACGGCACAACGGAAAGGTCGAGCGATACAACCGCATCCTCGCCGAAGAGTTGGTGTTCGGCCCACTCACGGCTGCCACCTCCATCACCACCGGCTACTGCTCGCCGCCGGGATCGCGACCGCCATCCTGGCCGGACTCTTCGACTGCATATCCCGGCTCCCACGACCGGCGCGGCGGCCGCGGCCACGGACACCGGGAGCGATGCCGCCGCAACCAATCAGGGCGATTCCGGCGAGCCGGAGCGGGTGGCGAGCAAGTCGCTGAATTCCTCGGCGTAGGCAAGATGCCGGCGCAGCCGATCAGCACTGTCGCGGGTCCGCTCCCGGCAGTGCCGCAAAAATTCGGTGGCCTTCCCGCGTTGTTCACCGGTAGCTGCCGGATCGTCGAGGACCCCGAACGCGTCGAGGAGTTCCTTCATCTCCGCCAGAGTGAACCCGAGAGGTTTCATGCGCCGGATCACCAGCAGGCGGTCCATATCCGCGGTGGTGTAGAGGCGGAACCCGCCGGCCGAACGCGCCGACGGGGTGACCAGCCCGACCTCTTCGTAGTGGCGGATCGTTTTGATCGACAGCTCGGTGCGTTCGGCAACCTGGCCGATTTGCAGGAAGCCGGTTTCGCCAGTCGTGCTGTTCATCGGTCAGTGCGCGCCGGCGAGGTGCCCGGACAGCTGACCGTGGCGGGCTTCGGAAGCCGGGTTTAAGCCGATGATCTCCACATGCTTGCCCTTGGCAGCGTATTTGGTGGTGATCGCGTCGAGCGTGGCGACGGTGGAAGCGTCCCAGATGTGTGCATCCGACATATCGATCACGATATTGTGCGGATCCCCGGCGTAGTCGAACTGGTAGACCAGATCGTTGCTGGAGGCGAAGAACAACTCCCCTCGCACCGTGTACACGCGGGTGTCGATATCGCCGTCGGCGTCGGTATCGGCCCCGTGCACCTTCTCGACCTCGGTGAAATGCGCGACCCGGTGGGCGAAGGCGACCATCGCGACCAATACTCCGACGATCACCCCGTAGGCGAGGTTGTGGGTGGCCACGGTGACACCGACGGTCACCAGCATGACCGTGGTCTCCGCGATCGGCATCCGCCGCAACGTCTTCGGCGCCAGGGAATGCCAGTCCATGGTGCCCACCGACACCATGATCATCACGGCCACCAGTGCGGCCATCGGGATCTGGGCGACCAGCCCGCCCAATCCGACGACCAGGATCAGCAGGAACAGCCCGGCCAGGAAGGTGGAAAGGCGGGTGCGGGCGCCGGATACCTTGACGTTGATCATGGTCTGCCCGATCATCGCGCAGCCGCCCATGCCGCCGAAGAATCCGGTCACGAGGTTGGCCACGCCCTGGCCCCAGCCTTCGCGGGTTTTGTCCGATTGCGAATCGGTGATGTCGTCGACCAGTTTCGCGGTCATCAGCGATTCCAGCAGCCCGACCAACGCCATCGCCAACGCGTAGGGGGCGATGATCTTCAACGTGTCCAGAGTGAGCGGCACGTCCGGAAGGAACAACGACGGCAGGCTGGAGGGCAGTTCACCCTCGTCCCCGACATCGGGCACGTTCAGCGCGAACACCATCGTCGCCGCGGTGAGAACCACGATCGCGACCAGCGGCGCCGGGATCACGGTGGTGAGCTTGGGCAGAAACACCATCACCGCGAGGCCGGCGGCGACCATCGGGTACACCAGCCACGGCACTCCGAGCAGGTGCGGGAGCTGGGCGGTGAAGATCAGGATCGCCAGCGCGTTGACGAACCCGACCATCACACTGCGCGGGATGAACCGCATCAGCTTGGCCACCCCGACAACGCTCAGCACGATCTGCAACAGCCCGGCCAGCAGCACGGTCGCGATCAGGTAGTCCAGACCGTGCTCTTTCACAACCGGCGCGATGACCAGCGCGATCGCGCCGGTTGCCGCGGAGATCATGGCCCGGCGCCCGCCCACGACGGCGATGGTGACCGCCATGGTGAACGAGGCGAACAACCCGACTCGCGGATCCACCCCGGCGATGATGGAAAACGAGATCGCCTCCGGGATCAACGCCAACGCGACCACCAGCCCGGCCAAAACCTCGATACGCAGACGCTTCGGACTACGCAGCGCCGCCCACACCGAACCCTCGGCCACCTCGGGCCGGTCAGTTGCGGAAACCATGGAAAGACTCCTGTCCAGGATATGGGCGCACGCCGGCGCCGCCGGACGAGCCACAGGCTCACCGGCCGGAACAAAACGGGAAGACAAAAGGGAGGCGTCGAGTATCTGCTCGATCACACCGGGGACCACCTCAGCGCGGCCACAGTGCCGCACCCATGTGGGGATCGATGTTCGCTCGATCCAGCACGACAGTACTCTCCCCTTGGGGGAGAGTTGCAAACCGGACGGACAGAAGGTGGCCGACGTCTCACCCCGCCACATCCGAGCGTCCGCTCCGGCCCACCGCCGCATCACCACGAGGAGCCACCCAGTGACCCCGCACCACACCACCATTCCCGCCCCGACCACCGCCACCGCCTTGTTCGGGCTATGGCGGGTTGACGGCCCCGACCACCAAGACGCCACCATCGACGCCATCCACACTGCCTGGCGGTCCCGGCCCTGGCCCGGCCCAGGCCTGGCCTCCTACTCCGTGCTCGCCTGCGACGACGGCCACCACCTGCTGCATGTCTCCCAAACCACCGACCCCAACGCGGCCACCGGCCAGGATCTCACCTGGAAACGCGACGTCGACACCGCCGAACCCGGCATCCACCGCCTCGGCGTCACCCCAGTTCGGTTGCACCGAAGCACCCCCACCCATGAGCCGATTCACAACACCGGATGCATCGTGTTCGTCACCCGCGTCTTCGACGGCCCCGATATCGACCGCGCGAACACTCTGGTGGACACCATGTTCGCTGCCGGCGAGAAGGCCCGCCCCGCACCCGGCATGATTTCGGCGAACTTTTACGTCAGCCTCGATGGGATTCACATCTACAACCACGCCCTGTGGACCAGCTCCCAAGCCCACCACACCGCGATCGACAACCCACCGAAAACCCTCGCCGACAGCGACGAGTGGCAGCAGGCTCACGCCTGGCCCGGCCTGCTGTCCACGACCTTTCAGCGGTACACACCACGCCTGCACCTCATCCCGCAATAGCAGTCCCCGCCCTGTCGCCAGTGAGCCAGAGACTGGCGGCTCGACCGCGATGGCACGGCTGTTTGCGACACCGGTGGCCGATTATAGGAGTTGCCCTGACACACTTACATCCGTCCGACGCTCGGCCACCAGGGAGTTCTACTGGATTGACTGCAACTCCGTGGATGCAGAGATGGCCGGCCGGGCGTTCTTCGAAGAGTTCAGCGGGGAAAGTAGGTGGACCTGGTCGACTAGCGCGGCGCGACCAAGACGCGAGCCGATGGCCACTGGGTGGCCGGGATCAGCAGTCTCTACAGCACGGTCTATCCACCCGGACACCAGCGCACGTCAGTTACTACCTCGGTATCGAAGATGCGACGGCCACATGCCTGGCCACCGACCATGGCAACCTGATCGCACAGTGTCACACCCCCAAAGAACCGACGCAAATCCCCACCGGAATGGCGCCGACGCAACGTCAGGCCACAGGTTCGAACCCCAAGCGACAAAAGACGGCGTGCAGTTCAGTCGGAGTCGGGGAACACCTCGCGGCGGTGCTTCTGCCAGCGGCTCATCATCTCGGGAAGTTCGGCACGCATGAACCGGTAGTACTCCAGCGTCTCACGGACCCGGCGACCACCGGGACGGGCGGCGTCGAGCAGTTCGACACCGTCACCGAGAAACCGCAAGGCCCGGTCGAGCGCCTCCTGCCGCTGCATGGTGATCGCGTACCAGACGTCCTCGTCGTAGACGCGATACGTGTCGGCGCGGGCGCCGGGTTCGCGTTCCCGGCCGAGCAGTCCGGCTTGCACCAAGTAGCGAACCGCCCCGGAGATCGCGGCCGGGCTCACCTGCAGCCCGGCCGAGAGCTCCTGGGCGGTGTAGCGCTCCGCATCGTCTGCGAGGACGTAGGCGAAAACCCGGGCCGCCATCCGTGGTGTACCCGAGTCCGCGAGCAACAGCGCGAATTGCTCGACGAACCGCAGGACCGCCTGCTCCTGCTGGTCCCGCTCGTCCACACAGACCTCCTCTACCCCTATGAACACATGCAGTTACATCATAGCCTTCAAACTATTCACACATTTGTGAAAGAAATGTACGCTGAAAGGTATGAATACCGCCGTCGCAATCTCCGGATTGCGCAAGACTTTTGGCCCCACCACCGCGCTCGACAGCCTCGACCTCGATGTCCGCCGGGGCGAGGTCCACGGATTTCTCGGACCGAACGGGGCCGGTAAGACCACGACCATCCGGGTCCTACTCGGTCTTCTACGCCCCGACAGCGGCTCCGTCCAGCTTTTGGGCGGTGACCCGTGGCGGGACGCAGTGGCGTTGCACCGTCGCCTGGCCTACGTCCCCGGCGATGTGGAACTGTGGCCGAACCTCACCGGCGGTGAGGCGATCGACGTATTCGCCCGGCTACGCGGTGCGGTGAACACGAACCGCCGCGAAGAGCTGATCGAACGGTTCGACCTGGACCCGACGAAGAAAGCCCGCACCTACTCCAAGGGCAACCGGCAGAAGGTCGCGCTGATCGCGGCACTGGCCTCGGACGCGGATCTGTTCCTGCTCGACGAACCCACCGCCGGACTCGACCCTCTTATGGAGGTGGTGTTCCAGGATGTGGTCGCCGAGGTGAAGGCACGGGGCGGCACGGTCCTGCTGTCCAGCCACATCCTGGCGCAGGTCGAGAAACTCGCCGACCGGGTGAGCATCATCCGCAGCGGGCGGGTCGTGCAGACCGGCACCCTCACCGAGCTCCGGCATCTGACCCGCACCACGGTCGAAGCCGTGACCGAACGCCCGATCGGGGACCTGAGTGCGCTGGCCGGCGTCCACAATGTGAGCACCGAGGACGGCCGGGTCCGTTTCGATGTCGACACCGACGCACTCGACGCCGCGATCGCCGCGGTCAGCCGCGCGGGCGTTCGCGCACTGACCAGCCATCCGCCCACGCTCGAAGAGCTCATGCTGCGTCATTACGGCGACGAACTCGCCGCCGCGGGCAACGGAGCAGGCGAATGACGACCACGGCAATACATTCCGGCACGCCCGCCGCGGCTCCGATCGATCCGCGGCAGACCACGTGGCGTGACACCTTGGCCGGTACCGGCGCCCTGGTACGGCTCGATCTGCGACGGGACCGGATCAAACTCCCCGCATGGGTCCTCGGTATCACGCTGATGAGCGTCTACTACGCCTCGGCGCTGCAGCAGGTGTACACAACTCCCGAGGACCTACGGGCTGTCAGCCAGTTCAGTGAGGGAGTTGTCGGCGCCCTGATCTCGGGGCCCGGCTACGGCCTGACCGACCCCACCATCGAATCGGTGATCGTCGCCGTCTATGGCCTGTACTACCTGCTGCTCGCCGCGCTGATGAATATCCTGCTCGTCTCCCGGCACACCCGCGTCGAAGAACAGACCGGACGCGCCGAACTCGTCCGCGCCAATGCCGTCGGACGCCACGCCCAGCTCACCGCCGCACTCGTCATCGCGGTCATCGCGAACCTCGCGGTGACACTGCTGATCGCCGGTTCGTTCGCCGCGGCCGGACTCGACACCTCCGACGCCTTGCTGTTCGGTGCCAGTGTCGGTGCGGCGGGTCTGGTCTTCGCCGCAATCACCGCGGTCACGGTGCAGATCACCGAATACTCCCGCGCCGCATCCGGACTCGCGGGTCTGGCACTGGGCATCGCCTACGTCATCCGCGCCGCCGGCGATGCCATCCGCGAAGGCGGCAGCGCCCTGTCGTGGCTGTCCCCGCTGGCCTGGTCACAGCAGACCCGCGCCTACGCCGACGGCCGCTGGTGGCCGCTGCTGCTATCGGTCGCGCTGGTTCTGGTAGTCACCGCGGTGGCCTACCTCCTCTCCTCGCGCCGCGATCTCGGTGCCGGGCTGGTACCGCCACGCCCCGGCCACCGGGAGGCTCCGGGCTGGCTGGCCACACCGGTGGCGCTGGCGGCCCGACTACAGCGGGCCGGGCTCATCGGCTGGGCCTGCGCTCTGGTTGCCAGTGGAGCGCTCTACGGCGGGATCGGCAACACCATCGTCGATTCTTTCGATGACCTTCCCGACCAGGTCATCGACGTCATGGGCGGCGACGCGAGCCGTATGCTCGACGGATACCTCGGCACCATGGCCTTCTTCGACGCACTGCTGGTCACGGTTTTCGCAATCCTCGCCGTGCAATCCCTGCGCACGGAGGAAACTGCTGGCCGGACCGAACCGGTGCTCGCCACCGCGACCGGACGGGTCGTCTGGTTCGCCGGATACATCGGTGTCGCGGCGCTCGGCGCGCTCACCCTGCTCGCCACGACAGGCCTCGCCCTCGGAATTGCGCTGGCGCTGTCGGTCGGCGACGCGGGCTACGTCGTCGACGGTCTCGTCTCCCACCTCGTATTCGCGCCCGCGGTGCTGCTGGTACTCGCGATCGCCGCCCTGCTCTACGGCGTCCTCCCGCAGGCGATCGGCGCCACCTGGGCACTGTTCGGGTTCGCCCTGATTCTCGGCTTCTTCGGCCCGATCATGAACCTGCCGCAGTGGATCCACGATCTGTCCCCGTTCCAGCACATCGCCCGCATCCCGATGGAAGAGCTCCGCTGGCCGGCGCTGATCGTGCTGACCGTCCTGGCCGCCGCAGCCGCTGTTGTCGGCGCCTACCGTTTCCGGGAGCGCGATCTGGACACCATCTGACCATCCGGCGCGGGGTCAGCGGTTCCTGCGGACCCTGTCGTACAGGTTCCGCAGGAACATCACCGGGAACAGAACAGCACACACGATCGGAATCCCCCCGACGAGCAGCAGAAAAGCCCCCATGAACACCCCGAGGAACATCGCCGAAACCCATCCGGCGCCGGCATAGACCTGGTCCTGCTCCGTTCCATCGATCCAGTTGGCCGGGTCGCCCGCTACGAGCCGGGACGGCACCACACGACCCGCCTCGCAGGGACCTTCGACGTGAACTCTGATATCACGACGGGGCGGGAGCTGCCCCGCAGGCGTGAAATCACCGAAGCAGTAGGTGGTCCGGTGACTGCCGCCCCGGCCGCCTCCTTCGGATACGAGTTCGGAACGGGTGATCGTGGTGGTGCCCCGCTCGCCGGCCCAGTCGAGGCCGGCGGCCACCACTACGGCGGCCCGGATCGGTATGTCTTTGATGAGATGCCCGAAAAACCAAGCGAGGGGCAGGCATATCAACCACATCACCAGCAGGGCACCGGCGTCCTTTCGCCCAGGAGAGGGCTTTTGCTGGTGCACCTATTTATTATCGGCCGCCGGAAGGTTCCGCCGACACAGCGAGGGCGTCCGATTGCGAGGGGACTCGGAGTCCGGCAGCATCGACGACCGCTATCCCCTGTCCGGTCCGGAAGCCGTCTGCCCCGGCGCGAGTCTCACGCCGGGGCAGATCAGATCCCGTTGGTCAGGATGTCACCGGTGCCGGTTCCGCGGCAGCAGCGGCAACCGGTCGCCGGCCGAAGTACAGCAGCCCGGCGGCGAGCGCGCCGACGAACAGGGCGAGCATTCCGGCGAGCAGCCAGCCGACCCCGAAGTTGGCGATGATGGGAATAGCGCCGGCGGTGACGAGGCCGCCTCCGAAGAACGGTTCCATGATCAGCTGTTTGTATCCGAATGCCTGATACGCGGGGGTTTTCAGGTCGGGGTCGACCACCCGCAGCAGGATCAGACCGGTGGAGGTCACACCCATGGCCTGGCCCACATCGGCGATGCCGCGTTCGAACCAGAAGTCCGGCAGCATCCGGCGCGCCAGGAAAATGAACGCACCGGCCGTCCATACCAGTCCGGTGACCGACAGCAGGATGAACGGACCCATATTCGCCGCGATCGCCGTCAGCGACAAGGTGCCCAGCGCGGCGATGACCAGCACGTCGAGGCTGAAGCCCTGCAAGCGTTCGATCATCTGCACATCCACGATCTCCTCGCGGTCGAACGCCTGGATCAACCCCTGCACGATGATCCCGCCGATCATCGCGATCGGGAACAGCGGCACGTGCGCAAACAGTTCGAAGCTCTCGGCCCACAGTTTGGACTCCACCCACTGCAGCCCGGTCAGCATCAACCACCCGATCAGCACCGCCACCGCCAGCAACCCGAAATGCAGGGTCAGCGGCTCGATCGACGAGGGATTCACTGTCAGCGTGCCCGCGGAACGACGCCGCTCCTTCTCCACCAGACCTGCACGCTCAGCCACCGAAGGCTGCGCGTCAGCACGCAATTCGGTGGTCTTACCGGTGCGCACACCCCAGTTGATCAACGCGATCCCGCAGATGATGCCGGACAGAACGCCCACTGTTGCCAGACCCAGCGCCAAGTCCTGCCCCTCGGGGAAACCGAATTCCTCGAACGTGCCGGCCATACCCGCGGCAGTGCCGTGCCCGCCCTCGAACCCGATCTCGATCAGCGTGCCCGCCATCGCCGGCAGCCCGAACACCGGACCGAGCACCAGAATCGCCAGCAGCAGACCGAACACGTACTGGCCACTGGCCACCGTCATACCGAAGGTGATCTGCGGACCGGCCACCCGGAACGCTTCCCGCGGCGACGGCAGCTTGTGCCCCATCAACAACCCGGCGAAAACCAGCGAAATCAACAGACCCGGAAGCGTCTTCCAGACTTCGATGATCTCCGGAGTCAGCAACCCCGACTCGGCGAACCGGTCGGTCCCGAACAACCCTGCGATCCGGCCGAACACATCCGGCCCGATCAGCAGCGCCAGCGCCCCGCCGATGATCGAACTGGGAATGAACAACTTCTGCGCCAATCGCCACTTGACCCTGACGATCTTGGCAATCAACATCAGCACACCCAGCAACAACAGTGCGAAACCAATTGCGTTGGGAGACATACCCACCTACTTCCGTCGTAGCGACACCGGCCGCACCCCAAAGATGAATCAGGAGTTCGAGCGCAGAGATTATGCCGTCATCTAACGGTACAATAGGCAGTGGTCCGTCGGTATGTAAATCCCTCCCCCTGATGGAGATACGCGCCGAGACGGCGATGAATGAGTCGTCCGCGAACGGTGAAATCACCAATACAGCCGAGACCGGTAATCAAGCACTACCAACCCAATCCAGCGAACACCGGTGCCACACTCCTGCGGCCACCAGGGCGTTCGGGTTGCGCCCAACCGCCCGGTGGGGCAGGCTCGGAGCTGGCGTGCCGGGAAGCCTGGTCGGCACCCGATCCGGCGCGGATTGGGTATGGTCCAACAATCGGGTGAATCCTGCGAAAATCAACCGTGCTACGCACGCAGTTGTGCGAGTCCACCGTGTCACAGGCGTTCTCCACGGCTCCAGGCCTACTGGACACCGGCACGTGAACACCCCGATGGCTCTGATTGTCCTGGCAACCAGCACCGTGTACGTGACGGCCATGCTGGTCCGGACACGAATTCCTGTGCTGCGGCGACTGGTGACCCACAAGCCATTTCCACCGTTCCGCGATTGGCATGTACGGCCACACCCGTCCGCGCGCGTGCCCGTTCACGCCGCAGCGTGGCCTCGGCAGCTACTGGCGGCTCCCGCGGATCCGGGCACCGCGACGCTGGTGGTGCACACGGGATACAGTTCCTATCCGTCGCGGGCGCAGCGCGTCGATCTGCAGGTATCCCGGCCCAACGTGCCGGTGGTTTACGTCGATGGGTACCCCGCGTCGTGGGGATGGGGCATCACCCGGATCGCCATCGCGGCCGGGGAGCACCTCGTTGCAGTGGCCGGCAGCCACTCGCGCTGCTATCGCCGCCTCGACCTCGTAGAAGGCGAGACCGTCACCCTGTACTTCTCCAGCGTTCTCGGCAATGGAGCGCACCGGTTCCGGGAGCCGGACGCGGACTTGTACGAGGGCGTGTGGTTCGGCACCTCCCCGCCGGCGAAATTCACCGCCGCGGACCGTCGGGTCACCGCGGTGGTGCGGGCGGTCCTGGCCTGCGTTGCGGTGCTGGCCCTGCTCGGTATCACCGCGGAACTACTGGACTCCCCGCTCGAGGACCTGGTCTCGACCGGAACGCTCATCACCTATGGTGCGATCGTATCGGGTGTTTGCGGTGGTCTGGTACTCGTCGCCGGCGCGGTTGCCGATGCCCTCCGGTCACCCGCTCCGCCACCGGCAGCCGATCCTCCGGGCCCATCGACTCGGCCGGATGTGCACGTCATCGATTACGACGAGCCCGTAACTCCTCGTCCCGCACCAGGATGGTCCGCGCTCTGCCTGCACCTCCGCTACGAATTGACCGCCCACACCCTCGAAGAATCGGCCACTGCCGCCGGACGCAAAGGGCGGCGACTGAACCCGCTGCAGCGTTGGCGCGTCATCCGCATCGGCGAAGCCGAGGTACCCGGCGGGCGTCCTTGGATACCGCCGCCTCGTGTCGCCATCGACGGTGTTGCCATCTCCGCCAGCTGGACACGGATGTGGATACAACTCGCCCCCGGCACCCATCACGTCTCGATCGCACTCGACGCACCTCAGGCCGAAACCGGACCCACAACGCATGTCGACCTCGCCGACGCCCGGCAACAGCACACCATCGTTCTGCGCACTGGCGAAACCCACCACCTCGCCGGCCTGGCAACCATCAACGCCCTTCCCAGATCCGAGCATCGAGAAATGGCGACCTACCATGCCCGGCTCAGCTGAAACGTTCTCCAGCGCCGGGCGTAGGCGTGAGCCCGAGCCGCCCCTGCGCGGGGAGTTTCGTCTGTTCCTCACCACACCTTGTTCGGTGGAGCTGAAGCCGACGGTGACGGCGATGGCCAGGGCGGAGATGGACCAGAGCAGTGCGTACGCGAGGTAACCATCGACAAGGGGTTGCACCAGGGACACGACACCGTCGATGCGTTGCGCCGCTACCCACAGGCAAGTGGTAGATGCGCAGGACGAAGATCCGCTGTATCGCAGATTGATGTCGCACCCGGACGAGATGGCTCTGCTGCAACGCAAACTGACTCCGGAAGCGGTTGCCGCCGCAGGCAACAACGGCATGGCCGAGCTTGCCGAAATTCATCGCGGCCAAACAAGTGCATCGGTGAAATCGCCGGGGATGACCCCTGGGTGGTGGTAGACACGCTTCGCAGTGCACTCCTACTGGTCATGCACGCCGAAGAGTTCGGCGCCGCGTACGCCCAGGTACTCGATCTGATCATCGACGCACTGACTTCCGGCATCACGACCTGACAACTGATACCATCGGACGCCTCTTCCTCGACCGCTGCATCCCGATCCGGGCAGATCCGCTACGCAGAACCCCGCCCAGCCATCGCCGATGACAGCGGTTCGACAGCGATCCGGCAGGCTGCTTCGAAATGCTGCGGGGGGAGGTGATCGACGATGATGTTCATCGAATTGTTCTTGTCCGAAGGTGCGCTCGACCCCGCACAACGGCAGCGGGTAGCCCGGCGCCTGGGCACGATCCACGAACTGGGTGCGGGTGAACCCGGCAGCGGCGGAGAGGAGATGGCGCCTCGTTCGGCGGCCGTATTCGCGTCGATGTTCCAGGTGGTGGTGCATGAGCCGCAGATCTGGGTCGCCGGAGAGCATGCCCTCACCGAGCAGGACCCTCCGCACTGCCTGGTCCGAATTCATGTTCCGGGGCCGTGGCGCAAAGATATGAGCGAGACGTTGATCTCCTACGCGACACGCATCGTCTCCGACGAGTTCGCCGACCGGGAGCTACCCTACCGGCGTCCGACGGTGCAGGTACATGTCCTCGGTGTCTCGGAAGGGAGCATCGGGATGCTCGGAAAGACAGTGAGGTCAGCGGACCTAGTCGAGATGCTGAGCGATCCGTACCGGGACGATCTCGAGACGGGCAAGGCGTTGAAGGATCCGATGTGCGGAGTGCTCGTACCGTTGGACGACAACACCGCCACCGTCGAGATCGACGGTGAGCTGTATGCATTCTGCTGCCGCGGCTGTCGCGCCGAGTACGTGGCGAAACGGGAGAAGGCGGCGCAGCCCTGACGGCGGGCGCGGTCAATACGCCTGGACCTCGGCGAGTGCGGTCGCGGGGTCGAGGCTGCATCCACGCTCATAATGGTCTCGGTATCCGCGCAGGGCATTCGCCAACCGCGCGACGTCGGGGTTACCGGAGTTCGGGCCGCCCCGCAATGCGTGGGCCACGCCCAGAATCTTCGAGGCCCGCTCGGGCTCGCCGCGCCGGTGGGCCAGGTCGGCTATCCCGACCGCCACATGGGCCGCCATCGGCATATCGGGCAGGCCGACGGCGATGTCTCGCGCTTCGCGCAGATGGCGCGCGGCGGCGATGAAATCGCCGGTAGCCACGGCGAGATATCCCGCACCGGCCGCGTACAAGGCGCGCTCGGGCGGATCGGTGGCGTCCGCGGCATAGTCGAGGTGCCGCTTCGCCTCGGTGTGGTCGCCGTTGTGGCGCGCCAGGTCGGCGAGGGAGATCCGCGCGAGGGTGATCTCATGCGCAGCGGTGCCCCGGGCGAGAAACTCTGACAATTGCTCGCGCGCGTTATCGACGTCTCCGGCGTCGATGCGAACCATTGCCAGCCAGGCTTGCTGCCCGTCGTGGGTACCGAGTTCGCGGGCGACCAGCGCCGCCTCGTCCAGCGCGGCCAGGCCCTCGACGGTTTCGCCGGCAGTGATCAACGCACTCGCCAGCGACATCAGCGACAGCGATAACGCCCATCTCTCACCGCAACCGCGGAACCCCTCAACCGCTGCGTTGATATCCAGCCGGCCGGCGCCGGCCCGGCCCGCTGCCCCGTGCAACAGCGAACGCGTGAACCACAGCATCCCTCGTGTCCACGGATCGGGGTGTTTCAAGTGCGGTTGCAGCGTTGCCAATCCTTCATCGATGTTGCCGGTGGCGAGGGCGAGCAGGGCACAGATGAAACCAGCGGTCGGATCATGCGCGGAGCCGGGGCGTTCCACGGTGGCCGCGGCGTCGGCGAGACTGCCCGCGAAGGTCGCGTTGAGCAGGTAGGCGGCGATCGCGCGCGGTCGTGCCTCGGTCGCAGCATGGCCGGGCATCGCAACGATCTCGCGCAGTTTCCGGGTTGCTTCCGCGTGATCGCCGTGAACGGTCCAGAACTGACCGAGTGCGGCGCCCAATCGGACGGCGGTATCGGTATCTTCGCCGTCCACGGCGAACGCGATCGCCGCGTTCATGTTGTCCCGCTCCGCATCGAGGCGGGCGAGCCACGGGAGTTGTCCGGAACCGCGCAAGTGCGGTTCTGCTTGTTCGGCCAGCTCTAGGAAATAGTGCGCATGGGCGGAGCGCGCGGCGGCCAGGCGGCCGGTCGCCGCCAGCTGTTCGACACCGAACTCGCGGACGGTGTCGAGCATTCGATATCGGCCCCCCGCATATTCCAGCAACGATTTATCGACCAGGGCATGCAGGATGTCTGCGGTGAGGCCGATGTGTTCGGCGGCCTCACCGGAGAAGCTCCCGGGGAAGGCGGCTGCCCGGTTCGCCGCGGCGCGTTCGGTGTCGGTCAGCAGGTCCCAACTCCACTCCACCACCGCCCGCAGTGTCCGGTGCCGGAGAGGAGCGGTGCGGCTACCGCCGGTCAGTAGCCGGAATCGGTCGTCCAGCCGGGCAGCGAGCGTTTCGATCGACATCGATCGCAGGCGAACGGCGGCCATCTCGATGGCCAGCGGCAAGCAATCCAATCGGCGACAGATCCGATCGACATCGTCGCTCGGCACGAAATCGGGGTGCACGGCGCGCGCCCGGTCGGAGAACAGCTGCGCCGCGGAAACCGCTTCCAGCGGCGCTACCGCGAACAATGCCTCGCCGGTGATGCCGAGCGGTTCGCGGCTGGTGGCCAGTACTCGGAGCCGGGGGCAACGGCCGAGTAACTCTGCTGCCAGCTGTGCCGCCGCCCCGACCACGTGCTCGCAGCCATCGAGGATGACCACTGTCTCACGGTTCGCGAGCGTGTCGACCAGACGAGATATCGCATCCGCCGAATCCCGCAGGCCGAGGGCCGCCACCACCGCGCTGGGTACCTCGCCGGGACGGGTTACCGGAGCGAGCTCCACCAGCCAGACCGGGATATCCAGCTCGGCGCCGGTCATTGTGGCGAGGCGGGTTTTACCCACGCCGCCGGGCCCGACCAAGGTAACCAGCCGATGGTCCAGGAACCGTCGGCCGATCTGACGCTGGTCGGCTTCGCGGCCGACGAAACTTGTCAACGGCGCCCGCAAGTTTCCGCGGACGTGCGACCATTCCGTGTCTCCGCGCAGTATTCGCAGGTGCAGGTCGCGCAGTTCCGGTCCGGGATCGGTACCCAATTGCGTTGCGAGCACGGCCCGATAGTCCTCGTATACGGACAGCGCCTCCGTCTGCCTGCCGTCCGCAACCAAGGCACGGAGGAGGAGGGCGCGCAAACGCTCCCGCAGCGGATTGGCGGTAACCAGCTGATTCAGCTCCACCGAAACCAGGGCCCGTTCCGGGAACGACCCGCTCAATATCGCCTCGAACCGGTCTTCGGTGGCAGCCAACCACAGTTCGTTCAGCCGCGCGGCCACCGCGGCCGCGAACGGCAGATGAGCGACATCAGCCAGCGGCTCGCCCCGCCACAACCCCACCGCCTCGGTGAGCAGTTCCTGGGCTGCGCCGTAGCAGCCGGCCCCCAGGGCGCGGCGCCCTTCCTCGGCCAGCCGCTCGAAACGTACGGCGTCGACCATCTCGGCGGGAACGTCCAGCCGGTACCCTGCCTTCCCCGCAGGAAGTATCGCCGATTCGGGCAGCGCCCGCCGTAACCTCGCCACCAGCGAATGGAGAGCGGCATCCGGATGATCCGGAATATCTTCCGGCCACACCGATTCCATCAACGTCCGCGCGGAAACCACACGGCCCGCATCCAGCGCCAGCCGGATCAGCAGCGCTCGCGACCGCACCCCGCCGACACCGATGCTTCGGTCGTCGGCGACCACCCGCAGCGGACCCAGGACCTCGATGCGCACACCACGATTATCCAGGCTCGCGATCGGGATCGGTGACAGCCATCCGACACCGGTTCGGCAGATCCACGCGACACAGTCGGTGCGAACGACCACGTTGCACAAGGAGAATCGCTGTGGGGAACATCAGAAACACCGAGCAGTTCGAGGTGTGGAACGGAGCCGACGGACACCACTGGGCCGAACACCACGCCCGATACGACACCATGGCCGGCGGCTACGACGAGCATCTCTTCGAAGCCGCCGCGCTCAGCGAACACAGCCGCGTGCTCGATATCGGCTGCGGGACCGGACAGACCACCCGCACCGCTGCCCGGATGGCCCACCGTGGCGAGGCAGTCGGGCTCGATCTCTCGGAGCCGATGCTTGCCCGCGCACAACAGATCGCCGAAGCCGAGAAACTCACCAACGTCACGTTCGAGCAGGGCGACGCACAGGTCTACCCGTTCACCGAGGAGCGATTCGACACGGTGACAAGCCGCGCCGGGGTGATGTTCTTCGACGACCCAGTCGGCGCGTTCACCAACATTGCCAGTGCTATGAGGCCAGGAGGCCGGCTCGTGTTCGCCTGTCACAGGGAGCCGGCCGATTCCGTTGCCGCGATCTTCGCGGCGCCGGCCGAATATTTGCCGACTCCCGGATTCGCCGATATCGACCCCGGCGTCACCGACTTCGCCGATCCCGATCGGGTTTGTGACGTACTCACCGCCGCGGGCTTCGCGGCCGTCACCGTGACCGGTTTCGAGACCCCGGCTGTCCTCGGCCGAGACTGTCGCGATGCGACCGAATTCCTGTTCGACGCCCAACTACGCTCGCTCGTTGCGGGCGCCGACGCGGCGGCCGTACGCAAAGCGAAGGCCGCCGTCGAAGCGGCGCTTCGACCGCATGAGACCGACCTCGTGCGGATTCCTGCCCGAGGGTGGTTGTACACCGCACACAATTCTGGACGAAGCTGACCGAGGAGCAGTTCGGCGTATCGTCGGCGCCGACTGGTCTCCAGCTTCAGCTCTCACTGAGGTAGGGCGGGAGTGGTGGCCTGTCGGCGACGGTGCTCGACCAGGCGTTGCAGGAGTTGCTCCTCGAGTGCGGCAGCGTTTCAGGCCTACGATGGCGACCACCGGAACGTGGCCCGAGTTCGGCGTCGTAGAGACCGTTGAGCAGCGTCCCGCCCGTCGCGGGATCTCTCGCCTCCCTCTTGGCCGGACCGATCTGCTCGCCACCGCGCCGGGGCCCGGCAACGTGACCGGGCGCCGCGCCGAGCACTTGTCGCGACAGTGCAGGCGCGTTACCCGGCTGCGCCTCCCCCGAAACTCCAGGCACCCAGACGCAGGACCACCGCGCCGGGCCGTAGCGCGGAAGCGAACGAACAGTCACAAGCACCCCGGGGCGGCGCCGATGTACGCGCACGGGAGCGCCTGTCCGCACGGTGGGTGATATGCCGCTTGGTCCCCTTATTCTCGCGTAAGTCGGATGCGGACCATCGGAAGCCCGGTACCACGGTCGTCGATAGGCGCACCAAGGGTGCTTTCGATCGCCGGTTTCATGGTGGCCCAGGCACGGGGGTGCCGAGTGACGTAGGCGTGCAGCGAAGCCGCTGACTCGTCAGGGTTCAGCAAGCTCGCGTACGCCTCCGCAGGCCGCCGGCCACCGATCCAGACCCGGACCCCGGGATCGGCCTGTACATTGCGGAACCACTGGGCGCGAGTTCCGAAACCGGACACCACCACATACGAGTCCGGATCCGGGTGGTCGATGACTTCGAGGACGACGTAGCGGCGGGCGCCGGTTTTCCGTCCGGTGTGTTCGAGCATCAGCATGCGAGAACCGAACAGGAACCCCAGGCGTGCCCGGTACATTCGCACGGGTGCGCGCATGAGCCATCGGATGCGTAGTGCTCGGGATGCTATACCGACCAGGGCGTCGGCGACCGGAGTCGGAAGAGTCGTAGAGACAGACATGAGTTCCTCGCTCGTGGGTGGGTGTGGGACGTGATCGGCCGTTCACCGGGCTTCCTCTATGGCGCAACCTCCCAACCCCGACCGGTAGATGGACAACACCTCGTCACCCCAGCGCCGCATTCCCTGCTCCGTCGCAAGATCGACACCGACAACGGCGCCGATATGCGGACGCAGCATCAACACCGCGAGATCGTTGACCAGAAGAAACGCGGCACGAACGGCCGGATCTTCGCCGGGGTCGGCGACCCCTTTCTCCGCCATTTCCGCCAGCACGTCGCGGCTGACCGTGTACAGGCGCCGGAACAGCGCCGAACCCGCGGACCGGCCTTCCAGCAGCATGCGCCCGAGATAGGCGGGGACCGGCGAACCGGGTGGTAGCCGACCGATGACCTGCGCCGCCAGCGCCGGGACCGCCCCGGGCGCGAACGGACCGACCTCATCGGCGAGCACCGTCTGCTGGAGCAGGGACTCGAACACGCCTGCCACGTGATCGTCCACCGCAGCACGCAGACCGTCCTTCGCACCGAAGTGCCGGATCACCAGCGCCGGAGAAACATCCGCAGCCGACGCGACCGCCCGGACAGTCACCGCATCGGCGCCTTGGTCGGCGAACAGCCGCAACGCCTCGTCCCTGATCCTGGCTCGGGCGGTGCGATCATCGGAGTGTGAACGCATGTTTACTACAGTAAACGTTTGTTCATTTTTCTACAACGCAGGCACCTCCTGACCCCCTCACCATGACGCTCGACAGCCACCCCCGTCGACGGTGCAGAGGTTCGCACACTGCGCCCGTCGACCAGTTCGACCCGAACTCCGATCCAGAAGCCCACCCCCACAACGGGCCAGCATCGCATGCACCCGCGGAGACCCATAGGTCCCGCCGGAGCTGGTATGGATATCGACGATCTCAGCCAGCAAGGCTTCGTCGGCGATCTGCCGCGACGAGGGCCGTTCCAGGCGTTTGCACCACCAGTAATAGGTCGACGAGGCAATCCCGAGCACCCGCAATACGAGCTCGACCGGGTGCCGGCTGTCCTTGACGAACCGCACGATCACCTCCGGGTCTGGCCGAGCTCCGAGGCGAAATACGCACTCGCCGACCGCAGAATGTCGTTCACCCGCTCCAACTCGGCCACCTGCTTACGCAGCCGCTTGTTCTCCTCGGCCAGATCGGCGTCTGCTGGTTCCGGTCGCTGCCCGGCATCGGCTTGGCGGATCCAGTTCCGCAGCGCCTCATGATGGACCCCCAACTGCTGGGCGAGTTTGCGAATCGTCGGTTTCGGGTCCGACTCCAGATACAGCCGGACCGCTCGAGCCTTCAACTCGTCCGGGTATTTCTTCGGTGCTGCTACGCGGGGCTCCCTTCCTGGCCCTATCGGACCATGCTCAGAGCCCTCCAAGGAAGCGGGGGAACCTCACCTCCAAGGAAGCGAGGGAACCTCATCTCATGACCATCTCCTTATCCCGGGGCTATTCGTAGTCGTCGTCGGTCTGACCGTCGATCCAGGCGATCGCGGCGGCGAATCGCACGCATCCCGTCCCATGGCCGCCGTGCTGCCGGCGGACGAAATCTGCCTCCTCGAAGCAGGCGAAGGAAGGCTCGACCTCGCAGTCGGCATGCCAGGAACGCCAGCGATCACAATCGGCGATCCCGGCACGGATGCGAGGAGCGGGAGCGTTCACTGCGCCACGAACGTGTGCTCATCCCACCCAGCACGGTGACTCCACGCCTGCAGAAAGTCGGGAGCGAACATCGGCGCGCCCGGCAGCTCGGGAATATCGAACGCGGCGGCAAGAACGGTCTGGTTCGCGGCCACGATCACCCGATTGCGCCGCAGTTCGTCGTGAATCTCCCCGGCCAAGTCCGGGGACTCCTGCCGGTGAGCGTTGTACCAGCCGCTGTGCCGGTCGAGGTAGGTCAGCGCCACCACCGCCGCACATGCGCGGGCGACGGCGGCGGCCGGGTCGGTGGCCTGATCCGCGGCGATCAAGGCGGCGGTGACCACCAGCCGAATCCCGGTGGTGCGGGCGAGGTCGGTCCGGGTCGAATCGATGCCCAGCGCGGTCCCTTCCGGTTCGTATTCCGCACCGCCCTGTTCGAGACCGGTGGCGGTGTAGAGATCGGTGGCCAGGGTGTTTTCGCGGGCGGTAATCATGTCGAGCCACCACCACTTGGCCGGGGTGCCGGGCAGTTTCAGTGTCGACAGCGCTAGGTGGGTGCGGCCGGCGGCCTTCTCCAACACCTGGGTGTCGCCTTCGGCGGTTTTAGAACCGCGAGCGTTGGCGATCCACCGCGATCCTGCAGAACCCTCGCTACACCGGATACGCGGTGTTCGGCCGCTGGGCCAAGAAAGAGGAACTGATCGACCCCGATGATGTCGCGGCCGGTTACGCCATCCGATTCGTCCGAGCAACCGCCGATCGGGTGATCCGGTCGAAGCGGCCCGCGCACCCGGCCATTGTGTCGGTCGAGACCTTCACCGAAGCCCATCTGATCCGGCGTAGCCGGGCCGGAGCCAGCAACCGTGAACGCGCACGGAACACCCGATCCAGAACGACGACACGCCCCTACCTGCTGCGGGGGCTGATCACCTGCGATATCTGCGGCCGCAAAATGCAGGCCGGCATCATCCGCGGCGGCGTCTACTACCGGTGCCACTCGAAAACCCTCGCACCCGGCAGCCCCGTATCGGCCGAGCACCCCAAGACCGTGAACCTGCGCGAACCGACCCTTGCCGACCCTTTGAACAGGTGGCTTGCCGGTCTGTTCAGCAAGCAGCAGCGGGCACAAACCCTCGAATTCCTCCTCGAAGCGCACAACACCGACGACAGCGATCTCCGACGCAGCATCATCAAGGCACGGATCGCGGAAGCGAACCAGAAACTGGAGCGGTACACCCGGGCGATCGAGGCCGGCATCGATCCCAGCAGCCTGGTCGCAGCGATGAACGCGGCACAGGCGGACAGAGCCGCCGCCCAGGTCGAGCTGGACACCATACCGAGACCGGTCCAGGTCACCGCGCGCGAACTCACCGGGATCATCGATTCACACGGCGATATCCGCGCCCGACTCGATGCGGGCGACCCCCTGGACAAGATGGAACTGTACAAAGCACTGGAAGTACAGATTCGATACCAACCGATACAACGCCGCGCTCAGGTGAGCGCTGGGCTTGCTGTGGTTAGCACTGGTGTCCGGAGGGGGAATCGACCACTACGCCCACGCGCTCACCAGGCAACTCGTCCTGCATCTCAAGTAGAGGACAGTACCCGGCATATCACCCGAGGAGAGAAATCGCCTGAGGCGCCGGCACTGCAGCATCGTGTCGACCCGCCCAAGGGCTGCTCGATGGGGATTGCATAGCACTGGCGGCATCGGCTGTTGGCCTGAAGACCGCGGATCAGATCAGCATCCCGACGTCCTCGCGCCACCGACAATTTTCGCACGGCGTTCAGTGTTGACGAGGCTCCTTCTGGTGGTGGGCCAGCGCTGCGGCCACACCGGCGCGAGAAGTGATACCCAATTTGGTGAATACCCGGGCAAGGTGCTTCTCGACGGTCTTGGGGCTGACGAAAAGCTCGGCGCCGATCTCGCGGTTTGTATAACCTTGCGCAACACGCTCGGCGATACCCTGCTCACGATCGCTCAGTATCGACGGGTCTGCCTGCTCGACAGCGAGAGACCGGCGTCGCACGCGGATCCCTATACTCCGTAGCTCTTTGGCTGCTTCGTCACGCCACCGTTCGGCCCCGGCATCGTGCAGGATGCTGTGCGCCAATTCCAGTTCGGTCACCGCGGCAGCACGATCATCGGCAAGGGCGTGTGCACGTCCTGCCACCAACCGTGCGCGGCCACCCCATACCCGCATCTCCGCGTCTTCGAAGCACCGAACGGCGCGGTGCGCGGCCAAAGCGGCGGATCGGAAATCGTGCCTTGCCAGATAGATCTGCGCCCAAGCGTAATTTGCGTTGCCTTTGTTGGAGTTCAGTTCCGACCCGGCATCGTCCATATGCCGGGCTACGTCCTCAGCCGCATGGATCCGGCCCCCGGCCAGCTCCGCTGTGACCAGCGATCGTTGCCACAGTGAGCGGGTGCTGGGGGGAATGTGAGCGAGTCCGGGACCTCCTATCGACCGGATCTCATGACTACCGCGATCCAACTCGCCTGCCTCGATGAGCGCTTCGCCGTAACATGCGTGGGCAACCCATGCGAACAGTGCGTTCGGCCGGCGATCACTCGCATGGACCGCTGAATTCCCCGCCGCCAAAGCCTCGGGCAGATCACCCCGGGCGGTCTCGATCCAGCACCGCATACCTTCTGCCGCCGAGAGCAATTGGTCGTTGTCCAGCAGTACCGCGACTTCGACCGCGGTCTCTGCAGCCGATCGGGCCGCCGACAATTGGCCCAGAAACAGTTTCGCCGTGGCCGCAGCGAGTGCGAAGCGACCGTGCAGGTACCCGTGGCCGGCGGTGCGGCACACTCGCAGACCGCGTTCGGCATGACGATCGGCCTCGCGCAAGCGATCGATCGCCAGCTCCGCAAGGGTCAGATCAGCGAGCGCAGCGACCAGCGCCGGTGTGAGGTCGACGTCACGGGCATCAATCGCCACAGCTGCTTCGTCGATCAGGTCCTGGGTCGCGGAGTCGGCGCCCTGCAGGCTGCGGAACCAGGCAGCCGCCGCGGTCGCGACGAGCCCGAGGGTGGGATCACCGAGCGCCTTCGCTTCTCTGCGGGCTGCCGTAGTGACCTGGACCGCCTCCACCCACCGGGCCATCATCAAGTGGTTTTCGGCGAGATCCAACGACAGTGTCACGGCGTCGACGCTGCCGGCAGGTGCCCGCCCGAGGGCGGCGGTGATGAGGTTCCGGGCCTCCTCGGCGCGTCCGAGACCGTGGTCGGCTCGGATCAGCATGCCGATGATCCGCGTTCGGACGGCCGCGGAATCGGCGGGAAGAGATTTCAGCGCGCTTTCCAGCACTGCACGACTGTCGCGCAGACGTCCCGCGGCGGCGAGCGCATCGGCCAGTGAGATGGTCAAGTGCAGGCGCCGTTCGGACTCGGTGCTCTCCGGCAGAAGCCGCAGCGCGGTCGCGAACCAGTCGGCAGCTGCCGCCGGGGCCCGAACCGCTGCCTCCCCAGCGGCAGTCAGTACTGCTACTGCCTGCTTATCACCGGTGGTAGCCGAATGCGCGACATGATGTGCCCGGAGGCCGAGCGGTGCACCGGACCGTTCCAGGGCGTCCGCCGCCCGCCTGTGGGCACCGAACAACCAGCCCGGCGACGCACCGTCGTACACCACGCGACGTACGATCGGATGCCGGAACCGCAGCCGGCCCGCCACATCGGTCGTACATACCAGTTCCGCGGCGGCGAGAGCATCGATGTGTTCCAGCACTGTGGTCTGGTCGGCGGCCGAGATCTGCGCGACCAGTTCGACATTGAACGGATCGCCTGCGACAGCCGCAGCCTGGAGCACTTCCCGGGTATCGGAACCCAAGACCGCCAGCTCCTCACCGAGGGCCGCCCGCACGGCATCGGGAATATCGGACCGATGTTCACTGGTCAGCCGCTCCTGGGGTATCGGCGGCGGTGGCCTACCGTGCGAGATACGCGCCAACTGCTCGAGGTAGAAAGGATTCCCACCGCTCTCGGCATGCAATGACCTGGTCGTGGCAGAATTCGGTCGCTGCCCCAGCAACTCGGCAGCCTCAGCGACCGTCAGCGGCGCCGGCCCGAGTTCGTGCAGCACACCGTCGCGGACACCCTGCTCGACCGCGGTCAGCAACAACCGTGGCGCTCGTCGTGGCCGATAGCTCAGCGCCACCAGCATCCCCGGCACCGGGCGGCGCAACAGGTAGCCGATCAATTCCACGGACGCAGGATCCGCCCAGTGCACATCGTCGAGCGCCAGCACCAGCGGCCGAGTTCGGGCTATCCGTTCGAAGACGGCGCGAACCGCACGATAGAACTCGAACCGCGCGATTTCCGATCGGCCGGCAAGCCGATCACCGCGTCCCGCCAGAGACGGCAGGACCACGGCGAGTTCGGCGTAGAGGCCCGGTCCCAAGTCTGCTACGACCTCGGCTTCCAGCCCCGCGAAGTATTCGTCGAGGGCATCAATCACCAAGCCGAAAGGCACCTCCGCCTCGAACTCCGACCCGCGCCCCGCCAACACCCCGAAACGCGCCGAGCCCGCCTGCCTGCACAGCGCGCCGAGCAGGCAGGTCTTGCCGATACCGGGCTCACCCACGATGGCCACAGCCAGCGCGGAGCCTGTCCGGGTGCAAGCCAATGCGTCCGCCATATCGGCCAGCTCGGATGTTCTTCCGACCAGCTTCTTAGCTGGACCCTCTCCAGTAACGCTCGGGATCATCGCGACACCTGAGCACTATCCCGCTGGGGAACGATCGTGGCCAGCACCTTCTCAGTAACAGATACACCGGAGCCGGTCGCGGACCCGCGTGATCCGGACCTCAGCGCATCATTTCCTATCGACTCTTCCAGGTTACCGCCAGGTTACCGGCAGTCATACGCACGACTGCGGTAGCCGAGGCAGCAGCCAGGGTGAGACACCCGAGCCAGGCCGGCGCGCCATCGTAGGGGTTTCCCCCATGCCGCCCTGGCCGGCCTTTTGGGAAGGTCGTGGGGTGGCACGACGACCGTGCCGGTCTCGACAGGGTTCAGGCCGCAGCACGGCCGATCTTCTCGATGTGTTCCGAACGGAGTGATGGCGATGGGTGGTAGAACGGCAGGCGGCGTCGCAGCCGCGTTCACCGTTGTAAGTTCGCCGGCGCCGGACGAACCGGACGTACATCTGTGCGCAACGCTACAGGGGATTCAGTTCCATTTCACCGCCTGCCTCACCGCCGCGCTGGTGTTCGTCCAGGAACAACGGCACCACTGCTACTTCGATACCGTGCGGGTGGTATCCGGCAGCACTGCGGGACTGCGGCGGATGGCGAACGAACGGCTATTCCTCCTACCCTGATCCACCGGTAGCCGGTGGCGCGTTGGTCGAGAGACATTGACATCTCGGCGGCCCGATCTGGAGGAAAAATGACAGAAAGAAGGAGGTTTCTCGGAATAACTATCGCCGACGGCTACGGCGGGCAACCCGCCGCGTGACGGGCGCGGCAGACCGATCCTCGCGACTACGCCGACATAGACGCCATCGTGCGGCACGCGAGCAGATCGGGCTAGTGGCCACTGGCTCCACAACGTTTCAGGCGCCGTTCAATCAACCTCGCCTGGCAGTTCAAAGCTCTCGACATCATGAGCCACGGCCGCGCCGGGTGGAACGCCGTCACTACGAGCGATCCCCACGTGGCCGCGAACTACGGTAAGGCGGTCGCCGAACGCGACCACCGGTACCGGCGAGCCCGCGAGACGATCCAGATCGCCCAGGCCCTCTGGGGCAGCCGGCAGAGGGACGCATGGATCAAGGACCGGCAATCCGACCGGTTCATCGACCGGCCAAGCTCCAGCCGATCAACCTCCAAGGCGAGTACGTGGCCTCCCACGGACCGCTGCCCATTCCGCCGTCGAAACAAGGGCAGCGGGTGATCCTCACGGCGGGCGGGCGGACGACGCTGCGCGACCACCTCGGCGTTCCCGAGCAGTCCGGCCTCGACCCGCGAGTCACACGCCCGGCCGAACACTGACCACGTTTCAGTTCGGCCGAAGATCCGCAGGCGCGCGAGCACTGCCTCCATCGGACGACTCCCGCTTCGGTGCCACATCGCGAGCCAGCGCCTGATGTGATAGCGCACTACCGGCGGCGGACCGGCGGCTCGACCGAGAAAGGGCGGTGGTGGAGAGCTTTCGGCGCCGGCTTGACCGGATACCCCCTCCGCTTTATGCTGTTCAAATACGGACGACACCTCCGTTTCACCTCCGGGTGTGATGCAAGACGGCAGGCCATGCGCGTGCAGCATGCCGGCTGGAGCGCGGGATGCGCATGGAGGCCGAGCCTGACCGGACATGCAGCACGAGCGTCTGCGTTGAATGAAATGGTGAATGACAGTAGGAGTTTCCGCATGCAGATAGGTGTTATCGGTACCGGATTTATCGGCAGAACGCTGACTTCGAAGTTGAGTGCGGCCGGACACGATGTGAAGGTGGCCAACTCGCGAGGGCCGGAGACCATCGATACCGGCATGCTTGCCTCGGGTGCGCACGCGGTCTCCGCTGCCGACGCGGTGCAGGATGTCGAGGTCGTGATCTTGTCCATCCCGTTGAATCGGCTCCCCGGGATCGCACCATTGATCGCCACCGTGCCCGCCGAGACGATCGTAATCGACACCTCGAATTACTATCCGGCACGCGATTCCGCGATCGAGGCCATCGACGGCGGCCAGGTCGAAAGTCAATGGGTTGCCGAACAACTCGGCCGTTCGATCGTCAAGGCATGGAACGCCATAGGGGCCGACTCACTCGCCCGGAAGGGCACGCCCGCGGGAACCGGCGGACGTATCGCCATACCGGTCGCGGCCGATGAGGAGAGAGAACGCGCGGTGGGCATGACACTGGTCGAAGACACCGGATTCGATGGATTCGACGCCGGAACCCTGACGCAATCATGGCGCCAGCAGCCCGGTGCCCCCAGCTACTGTACCGACCTCACCAGCGAGGAGATGGCGACCGCACTGACGGCGGCCGAGGCAGCGAGATTGCCGACGCGCCGCGATTTGGCGGCAGCCGTCATCGCCGAACGAATCGATGGGGACTTGCGGTCGACCCTCGAACAAGCTGTCCGCATCAACCGTGCGGTATTCATCTGAATCTCGGCCTCGGACATGAGCTTCGCCGATCCGATCCCAACTGTTCCAAGGAGTGTGTTTTTATGGCCGACTTCGACACCGTCGTCAAAACACGGCGGTCGGTGCGCCAGTATCTGCCGACACCGGTTCCCCGCGATGTCATGACGAAAGTTTTGGACGCCGCCCAGCACGCGCCGTCGAATTGCAATACCCAGCCGTGGCAGGTGCACATCCTGTCCGACGAGGCCAAAGACACGTTCAGCCGGCTGATTACCGCCGCCTACGACGCCGGGGTCGATACGAAGGACTTCTCCTTCGCGGTTGCCGATTATGACGCTACGTATAAGGCGCGGGCCCGTGCCCAGGGCGCGGCGTATTACCAGGCCCTCGGCATACCTCGCGACGATACCGATCGGCGGCAAGATGGCCTCAGGCGCAACTTGTCGTTCTTCGGCGCACCGCACGTGGCACTTCTGTTCGCGCCGAGCGTCGGGGACAATGTGCGCGTCGCCGCCGACATCGGGATGTACGCGCAAACCTTCCTGCTGTCTTTGGTCGCCAACGGGCTTTCCGGTGTGCCGCAGACGATGCTGGGCTCGTATGCAGAACAGGCCCGCACTCTGCTGGGATTGCCTCCTGAGATGAAACTGCTGTTCGGCATCTCCTTCGGATACCCCGACACCGAGCACCCTGCCGCCCGCTACAACATCGGCCGAATACCCCTCTCACACAGCATTGTTCACCACTCCGCGCTATAGCCGCCTGAGACATGGGAAATATGAAAGGGCTGGGCAGTTGAAACGCTTGTTCACCATTCTTATCGGCGCCCTGCTGGGGATCGCCGTCGTAGGTTGCGGATCGAACTCCTCCGAGTCGGCGCCGACAAGTTCTGACCCGGACTCATGTGCGCCGTCAGACGGGCTGACCTTCATCTGCGGGGTCGAGAATCCGGAAGACGTGGTGCTGGTGCCGAACAGCGAATGGATACTCGCCAGCGGAATGAAGCCAGGCAGCGGCCTGCACCTCGTCGACAGCCGCGGGAAGACCGTGAGCAGTCTGTACGCGGCCGGGGCCTCGAAGATCGAACCGGACCAGGCGAAGTACGCGGGCTGCCCGGCCCCATTGGATCCCGCGCAGGCCGCCCTGCACGGCCTGAGCATCCGTGAAACCGAAAGCGGCCGATACACCGTCTATGCGATCAACCACGGCGGCCGTGAATCGGTCGAGGTCTTCGACCTCGACACACGCGGAGCCGCGCCGTCCGCAACCTGGATAGGGTGCGTGCTCATGCCGGAGGGTCTGAAGGGAAACGGCGTCGCCGCTTTCCATGACGGCACCATCTTGGCCACGGTGCCCTACATGCCGGGCAAGACTTTCGACGATGCGATCGCCGGCGAGAACACCGGCGCCGTCTACATGTGGGCGCCTGGGTCGACCGCGTTCCAGGCGCTCCCGGGCACTGAGCTCCCGGGGAACAATGGCATCGAGACTTCCCCGGACGACAGCAAGTTCTACGTCGTGGCGCCGAGAGAAGGACGCGTTGTCGAGTTCGCCCGCAACAATCCCGGCACGCCGCTCCGCTTCGCGCAGCTTGCCGGATTCGTGCCCGACAACATGCACTGGACTGCCGACAATCGGCTGATCACGGCGGGGATGATCGACGGTGAGCCTTCCTGTGGCGGGACGCCGATAACGGAATTCAGTCTGCTCGAGTGCTCTCGCGGCTACAAGGTCGATACGATCGACCCGACGACGATGATCGCCACGGAACTGGCGAGCGGGCCGACAACGCCGGACTTCCCCGGTACTGCGAGCGCCGTACAGGTCGGTGGTGAACTGTGGCTCGGATCGTTTTATGCGGATCGGCTCGCCTATCGTTCACTCGGCGGCCTCTGACCGCGATATCCGCCACCCTGATCTGCAAACCGCTTCCAGAAAAGCCCGAAAGCGCCTGCTTGATTCGGAATAGGCGGCGGGTTCGACGCGACATGCACACCACCTTCAGCGAACCGCTGGTGATTTTCGGCTTTCTTGCTGGGGTCACCCGGTCGGTGGAATTGGTCACCGGGTGATCATCCCGCCGCAACGACAGACGGTGCTGGTGGCCTAGGAAGCTGCCGAAGTCGACCGGCTCAGTGGTGGACGGTTGCGACTGGGCGTCGGAGTCGGGTGGAACGCCGTCGATTTCGAGACCCTCGGTGAAGACTTCGTCAACGGCGGCGAGCGGATCGCTCTGTCGCGCCTGTTATCGTTGCGAGCCGAGTATCACCGCAGCGCCGCACTCAACAGCGGACTGCAGTCCATGCGCACCGACGCAACCGCCCAGGTGCTGCACACGCTCACCGAATACCGCGACGACCTGCCCCACACCCGCACCCAGACGATCGCATAGTGAGTTCCATGTTCTATTATCGAGCTTTCGCCTGATAGGTGTGGATTGAAGGAAGGGGCCGCTCTTGTGCGTGACAAGCCGGGACCTTCGGGGTCGCAAACTCTCAGCCGCGGCATCCGCCTCCTGGAGATTCTTGCCGCCGCAGGCCGGAGCTTGACGATCGATGAACTCGCCGAATCGCTCGGTGTGCACCGGTCGGTCGCCTATCGGCTGCTGCGCACGCTGGAGGATCACGGCCTGATCGCGCGTGGCCCGTCGGGCCGGATCACGCTCGGCGCGGGCCTGGCCGCACTCTCTTCCGGCGTCTCGCGCGACCTGCAGCAGGTGGCGCTGCCGGAACTGCGGGCGGTGGCGAACGAATTGGGTATGACCTGCCTGCTGGCCGTGCGGCTGGACCGGGACGAGGCCGTCACTCTCACCAGCGCCGCGCCGGAGCACAGCGTGGCTGTCACCTACCGGCCCGGCCATCGGCACCCGCTGACCCGCGGCGGCCCGGGTAAGGCGATCTTGCTCGAACTGCCGGAACAGCAGTGGCCCCGGGAGCTACACGAGGAGTTGATCCGCAGCCGGGCGCGCGGGTTCGCCATCAGTCACGACGAAGTGGTGCCGTCGCTGCTGTCGGTCGCCGTCCCACTCGTGGTGCCCGGTCAACCCGCCGCCTCGATCGCGGCCATCCATGTCTCCCTTCCCCTGCCCGAGGCCGAGATCGCCGACCGTCTCACGGCGGCGGCCGAAGCCGTCGCCCGGGCGCTCGGCGGCTGATCGCGGCTCGAGCCGGTTTGTGTGGGGCGCCCGCACTGGACGCCCCACACCCCTCATCCGGGCGCCGGCCGCTCAGACAGAGCTCAGTCGGCGCACGAAGATCCCGCCGAAGAAGGCGGCGATTTCCTGCCTTGCGTCGAGCGGCAGCACGTGAGCGACGTACTGGTCCGGCCGCACCACGACCACCGCGCCGTCGCGAGAGACACCACGGGCGGCGAAGATGTCGTCAGCCGGGTGTGCGGCGTAAACCCTTTCGTAGTCGGTGACCTGGAACGGTCCGACCTTCGGCAGGAACACCGCCGGCACCTTGCCGAGGTCGACGCCGGTGTGATCCTGCTGGTAAATGACCTTCACATCGAACCAACTGTCGATGTCGGCCCCCTCGGGAGCGTGGGCGAGCAGCGGCGAATCCGGTGCGGTGCGCAGCCATTCGGCCAAGTCGGTGGTCTTCGACGGCTCACCGGCGGCGGGCGCGTCGGCAAAGACGTAGATACGCCAGCGCCCGTCGGCGGTCGCGTGATGGCCGAGGTGTTCGGGGTTCGCGTCACACACCCGTGTCACGACATTCGACTTGAAACGTTTGCCGACCGGGAACCCGGTCGCGATCTCCTGGTACGTAGCGTCGGCGACGAGCATCGAGGGCGCATACTGCGTCATGAAACCCGCGGGGAATTCCGCGGTCTTGACGTAGAACTCCTCCAACTGGGTGGGGTCCTCCAGCTCTTCGGGCTTGGCCGCCATCAGCGCCGACCACTGCCGATCGAAGTCGATGAGGTTCTGCGCGATGACCTGACGTTCGGCCGAGTAGGTGTCCAGAATCGCTTCGGGTGCACGGCCGTCCAGCACATGCGCCAGCTTCCAGGCGATGTTCCACCCGTCCTGCATGGACACGTTCATGCCTTGGCCTGCCTTGGCGGAATGGGTGTGGCAGGCATCGCCGGTGATGAACACCCGCGGAGTACGGGTTCCGCAATGTTCGGGGTGCACGTCGTCGAACTTGTCGGTCACGCGGTGTCCGACCTCGTAGACGCTGCGCCACGCGACGTGCTTCACCTGCAGTGTGTAGGGGTGCAGGATCCGGTTCGCGCGCTCCTCGACCTCCTGCTGCGAGGTCTCCCGCACCTTGCCGCTGTCGTCTTCGGAGACTTCGCCGAGATCCACATACATGCGGAACAGGAAGTTGCCCTCACGGGGAATGTGCAGGATACTTCCGCCGTCGTGCGACTGAATGGCGCACTTGGTGCGGATGTCCGGGAAGTCGGTCTCGGCGAGCACGTCCATCACACCCCACGCGTGGTTGGCCTGCGCGCCCACGAATCGACGCCCGATGGACTCCCGTACCTTGCTGCGCGCCCCATCGCAGCCGATCACATACTTGGCCTTCACGATTCGCTCACGGCCGTCCAGAGTGCCCGCCGTGTGCCGCAGGGTCACCGTGACCGGGTACTCGCCTTCCTCGGCGACCGCGAGGGTGACGAACTCGTAGCCGTAGTCGGGCTCCAATCTCGTCGGCGCGTTGCGCGCTACCTCGGCGAAGTAGTCCAGCACGCGCGCTTGGTTGACGATGAGGTGCGGGAACTCGCTGATTCCGGTCGCATCGTCGGGTGTGCGCGCGGCGCGGACGATGTTGCGCGGGTTCTGCGGATCGGGCTTCCAGAACGCCATCTCGGTGATCCGGTAGGCCTCCGCGATGATGCGCTCGGCGAAGCCGAATGCCTGGAAGGTCTCCACGCTGCGGGCCTGGATCCCGTCGGCCTGCCCGACTTCGAGCCGGCCGGGGCGGCGCTCGACGAGACGGGTGTTGATGTTCGGGAACTGTGCCAACTGCGCCGCGGCAATCATGCCCGCCGGGCCCGAACCGACGATGAGCACGTCCACCTCGTCGGGAAGCTCGGCGGGGCGATCGATGCCGAAACCGGCGGGCGGCTGGATGCGTGGGTCACCGGACACGTAGCCGTGGTGATGGAACTGCACGGAATCTCCTCACTCCATGGAGTCGAGTGGGCTTTGTTCGATAATGGAACATCGAATTCTCATATAGATTTCACTGTCGATCGTAGCGGGTGACCTGGCTCTCATACAACCGGTCACCCGCCGCGGGTGACTTCTCCCAGGCGTAGATCCCCGCTTGCTGTTCGGCCTGGTTGAACGGACGCAATTCGATGCCTTTGCGGTCGCGCAACAGCAGGGTGCCGACCAGGCCGAGCGCAGTCATGCCGAGCAGGTAGTAGGCCACGTTCGCCGACGAACCCGTCGACTGCTGGATCCACTGCGCGATCGTGGGAGCGAAGGCGCCGCCGAGAATCGAGCCGAGCGCATAGGAGATCGACACTCCGGAGAACCGGACCGACGCGGGAAACAATTCGGTGTACCACACCGATTGCGCGCCGTAGGTGAAACCGAGTCCGAGCGTGAGTAGCACGAGCCCGGCACCGAGCAAGCGGACGTCACCGGTGTTCACCAGGGGGAAGAGAGTGATCACGAAGACGCCCTGCAAGCACCAGCCGATGAGGTAGGTGGCCCGGCGACCGAGGAAGTCCGATGCCCATCCGGCGGCGAAAGTGGCGATCAGCCAGCTCACCGACGACGCGGTCACCGCCCACAGGACGTCACCGCGATCGAGCGCCAGCGGCCCGTCCGGATTGGTGGCGTAGCCCTGGATGTAGCCACCGGTCGTCATGTAGCCGACGGCACCGTTACCCGCGAAGACCAGCGCCGACAGCAGTACCAGCGGGGTGAAGCGGGCGAACAATTCGACGACGGGCGCCTTGGTCTGCTCCTTGCGCTCGGCGATCTCGGTGAATACGGGGCTCTCTTCGACGCTGCGGCGCACCCATGCGCCGACGAGGATCAGCACGACCGAGAACAGGAAGGGGATACGCCAACCCCAGTCGAGGAACGCATCACCGGGGAAGAGCGCGTCCATCGTCGCCATCATGGCGCTGGCCAGCAGTAAGCCGATCGGCACGCCGATCTGCGGCATGGCGCCGAAGAGACCACGGCGGGCCGACGGCGCATGCTCGACCGCCATGAGAACGGCCCCGCCCCACTCGCCACCCGCCGAGATACCCTGCAGGATCCGCAGCAGCACCAAGAGCACAGGCGCCCAGATGCCGATGGAGGCGTGGGTCGGCAACAGGCCGATCAGCGCCGTGGCCAGGCCCATCAGGATGAGCGTTGCCACGAGCACCGGACGACGACCGATCTTGTCGCCGAAATGCCCGGCCAGGAACGCGCCGAGCGGGCGGAACAGAAAACTGACGCCGACAGTCAGGAAGGCCAGGATCGTCCCGAAGCCGGAACCGGCCGGTTCGAAGAACAACTGGCCGAACACCAGCCCGGCGGCCGAGGCGTAGACGAAATAGTCGTACCACTCCACCGCGGTCCCGATCACCGTGGCGAAGGCCACGCGTGTGCGATCTGCGGCCGGAGCGGCCGTGCCGGGCTGCGTGGCCGAGCCGGCGGTTGGAAGTTTCGCGGACATTGACACTCCTTTGTGACGCCGTAGGTGAGTCCGTCCTCACAACAGCTTTGCGACGCGAATAATAATGATATACGATTTCAGATATGACAATGGGCAAAGGAGCTCCGATCAATACGCCGACTGCCGATTCTCGGTTCGCGGCCCTGCCCGCTCCACCCGGCAAGATCGTGGCGGTCCACCTCAGCTACGAGTCGCGCGCAGCGCAGCGGGGGCGCAGACCAGCCGCGCCGTCCTACTTCTTCAAGCCCGCGAGTTCCGTCACGAGTTCCGGATCCGATATCGAGCGGCCGGCGGGGACGGAATTGCTGGCGTTCGAGGGCGAGATCGCCCTCATCATCGGCACGCCCGCTCGGCACGTCTCGCTCGAGGATGCCTGGTCGCACGTCGCCTGGGTCACCGCCGCCAACGACTGGGGGCTCTACGACCTACGCGACAACGACAAAGGCTCGAACGTGCGCAACAAGGGCCGCGACGGTTACACACCACTCGGTCCGGAGCTTATCGACGCACGCGGAATCGACCCGGCGGCATTGCGCGTACGCACCTGGCACAACGGGCAACTCGTGCAGGACGACACGACGGCGGCCCTGATCTTCCCCCTCGCGCAGTTCGTGGCCGATCTGTCGCAGCATTTCACGCTCGAGACCGGCGACATCATCCTGACCGGCACCCCGGCCGGATCGTCGGTCGCGGTACCGGGCGACATGGTCGAGGTCGAAGTCGATGCCCCGGGCGCGGCGGGCGCGCCCACCAGTGGGCGCCTCGTGAGCCGCGTGGTCGAGAGCTCCGCCGTATTCGATCCCACGCTCGGTTCGCTGCCTTCGGTCGACGACCGGCAGCGTGTGGAAGCGTGGGGATCACGAACGGCCGCAAGCCTTCCCGGCACCGAGCCGCCGTCTTCGGCACTCTCCCCCGCACTCCGGGCGAAACTGCTGGAGGCCCCCGTGGCAGGACTGTCTCAGGCGCTGCGCAAACGGGGACTGGACAATGTCTCGATCGACGGTGTGCACTCCCTGCGTTCCGGGACGAAGCTGGTCGGCACGGCGAAGACTCTGCGGTTCGTACCGAACCGCGAGGACCTCTTCCGGAGCCACGGCGGCGGCCACAACGCGCAGAAGCGCGCCTTCGACACCGTCGCCCCCGGCGAGGTGATAGTTATCGAGGCCCGCGGCGAACGCGGGTCGGGAACCCTCGGCGACATCCTCGCGCTGCGGGCCAGGGCAAGGAACGCGGCGGGCATCGTCACCGACGGCGGCGTGCGCGACTGCGCGACGGTCGCGGATATCGGTATCCCGGTGTTCGCGCAGGGCGGGCACCCGGCCGTACTGGGCCGCAAGCATGTTCCGTGGGACGTCGATGTCGCCATCGCCTGCGGCGGCGCGACGGTGCTTCCCGGCGATGTCATCGTCGGCGACGACGACGGCGTCCTCGTCATCCCGGCCGCGCTCGCCGAAGAAGTCGCCGACGCGGCCCTCGCCCAAGAGTCCGAGGACGCCTGGGTCGCCGAGCAAGTCGGGGCGGGACACCCGATCGACGGCCTGTTCCCGATGAACGCCGAATGGCGGGAGCGCTATGCGAAGGCACACGGCGATGCGAAGGCATGATTCCATGGTGGCCGAGACGATCGATACCCCCAGCAAATCCCAACGCGCGTACAACTGGATCCACGCACGCATCACCGACCGCAGGTTCGGGCCGGGATACCGGCTCGTGCTCGGATCGATAGCCGAGACGCTCGGCATGAGCGTCGTACCGGTGCGTGAGGCCATCCGGAGGCTGGAGGCGGAGGGACTCGTCGAGTTCGAGCGCAACGTGGGCGCCCGGGTCGCCCTGATCGACCCAGCCGAGTACGTCTACACGATGCAGACTCTCGGCGTCGTCGAGGGCATCGCCACGGCGCTGGCCGTCCCGCATCTCACCGCCGTCGAACTGGACCGGGCCGCCGTCCTCAACAGCCGGTTGCGGGAATTGCTCGACGACTTCGACCCGCGCCTGTTCACAGTGATGAACGAGCAGTTCCACACAGCGCTGTTCGAACCGTGCCCGAACCCGCACATTCTCGACCTGGTACGCCGGGGCTGGATGCGGATGTCGGGCGTGCGCGACTCCACCTTCGCCTTCGTGCCCGAGCGCGCCCACGAGTCCGTCGACGAGCACGACCACATCATCGATCTCATCCGCCGACGGGCCGATCCGCTCGAAATCGAGCTGGCCGCCCGCGAACACCGCTGGCGAACGATGAACACCTATCTCGCCCAGCGCGATTCGGACCGCCACGCCGGCCCGGCCGACCCCAACTGAACCGAACCGTCACTTTTCCCTACCGCGAGGAGGAGCCATGGCCGACAGCGTGTCGCCACAGCACCACGTACCGGCTGACCTACCCGACCGTATCCGCCATTACATCGACGGCGCCTTCGTCGATTCCGTCGACGGCGCGACCTTCGATGTGCTCGATCCGGTCACCAACGACACGTATGTGCAGGCCGCCGCGGGTAAGAAGGCCGATATCGATCGCGCCGTCGCCGCGGCCCGCAAGGCGTTCACCGAGGGGCCGTGGCCGAAGATGCTGCCGCGTGAGCGTTCGCGGGTGCTGAATCGAATCGCGGATCTGGTCGAATCCCGCGACGCCCGCCTGGCCGAACTGGAGAGTTTCGATTCCGGTCTGCCGATCACCCAGGCGCTGGGGCAGGCGCGCCGGGCCGCCGAGAACTTCCGTTTCTTCGCCGATCTGATCGTCGCGCAGGCCGATGACACCTACAAGGTGCCGGGCCGCCAGATCAACTACGTCAACCGCAAACCCATCGGTGTCGCGGGCCTGATCACGCCGTGGAATACGCCGTTCATGCTGGAGAGCTGGAAACTGGCCCCGGCGCTGGCCACCGGGAACACCGTGGTGCTCAAACCCGCGGAGTTCACGCCGCTGTCGGCGTCGCTGTGGTCGGGCATCTTCGAGGAAGCCGGGCTCCCGCAGGGTGTGTTCAACCTGGTCAACGGTCTCGGCGAGGACGCGGGCGACGCGCTCGTGAAACACCCCGACGTCCCGCTCATCTCGTTCACCGGCGAAAGCCGCACCGGACAGATCATCTTCGGCAACGCCGCGCCCTACCTCAAAGGCCTGTCGATGGAACTCGGCGGGAAATCCCCGGCCGTGGTGTTCGCCGACGCCGATCTGGATGCCGCTATCGACGCCACCGTGTTCGGTGTGTTCTCCCTCAACGGTGAACGCTGCACCGCGGGTAGCCGGATCCTGGTGCAGCGCGAGGTGTACGACGAATTCGTGGAACGCTATGCCGCGCAGGCCGAACGGGTGAAGGTCGGCTACCCGCACGACCCAGCCACCGAGGTCGGCGCGCTTGTGCACCCCGAGCACTACGACAAGGTCGTCAGCTATATCGAGATCGGCAAGGGCGAGGCCCGCCTGGTGGCCGGTGGCGACCATCCCGCGGACTTCCCGGCCGGAAACTTCGTGCGCCCCACCGTTTTCGCCGATGTGAAACCCGACGCCCGGATCTTCCAGGAAGAAATCTTCGGCCCGGTCGTCGCGATCACCCCCTTCGACACCGACGAAGAGGCGCTCGAACTCGCCAACGGCGTGAAATACGGTCTGGCCGCCTATATCTGGACCAACGACCTCAAGCGCGCGCACAACTTCTCGCAGGCTGTCGAGGCGGGCATGGTGTGGCTGAACTCGAACAATGTACGCGACCTGCGCACCCCCTTCGGCGGGGTGAAGGCCTCCGGCCTCGGTCACGAAGGCGGCTACCGCTCCATCGACTTCTACACCGACCAGCAGGCCGTGCACATCACCCTCGGCAAGGTGCACAACCCCACCTTCGGCAAGTCCGCGTGAGTTCTCGCCCCGGACCTCTTCCGCCCCGTACTCACCCCAAGGCAGCAGCAATGACCGAACGCACCCCTACCTCCTCCGGCTTCTTCGTCACCCAGGAAGCCCCCATCCACGCCGACGACCCCGTGGCCACCCCCACCGCGCCGCCGCCGGATATCGTCCGCGCCGCCTACGCCGAACTCGTCGTCACCGATCTGGCCCGCTCCCGCGAGTTCTACGTGGATATCCTCGGGATGACCGTCACCGAGGAGGACGAGAACGCGGTCTACCTGCGCACCCTCGAAGAGTTCATCCATCACAACCTGGTGATCCGCAAGGGCCCGGTCGCAGCGCTCGCCGCGCTGTCCTACCGGGTGCGGACCCCCGAGGATCTGGGTCGGGCGGTCGCCTTCTACACCGAGCTCGGCTGCCGGACCGAACGCCGGGCCGACGGCTTCACCAAGGGCATCGGCGATTCGGTGCGCGTGGTCGATCCGCTCGGCTTCCCGTACGAATTCTTCTACGACACCGCGCATGTGGAGCGGCTCGCCTGGCGCTACGACCTCTACACACCCGGTGCGCTGGTCCGCCTCGACCACTTCAACCAGGTCACCCCCGATGTCCCCCGCGCGGTGAAGCACTACCAGGATCTGGGCTTCCGCGTCACCGAGGATATCCAGGACGAAGCCGGCACCACCTACGCCGCCTGGATGCGCCGCAAACCGACCGTGCACGACACCGCCACCACCGGCGGCGACGGCCCGCGCCTCCACCACGTCGCCTTCGCCACCCACGAGAAACACAACATCCTGTCGATCTGCGACAAACTCGGCGCCCTGCGCCTGTCCGATCACATCGAACGAGGCCCCGGTCGCCACGGCGTGTCCAACGCCTTCTACCTCTACCTGCGTGACCCCGACGGCCACCGCATCGAGATCTACACCCAGGACTACTACACCGGCGACCCCGACAACCCCGTCGTCACCTGGGACGTGCACGACAACCAGCGCCGCGACTGGTGGGGCACCCCGGTCGTCCCGTCCTGGTACACCGACGCCTCGCTCGTACTCGATCTCGACGGCAAACCGCAACCGGTCGTGTCGCGAACCGATTCCAGCGAACTCGAGGTCACCATCGGAGCCGACGGATTCTCCTACACCCGCGAACCCGGCGACGAGGATCTTCCGGACTGGAAAAAGGGCGAATACAAACTGGGCCACCAGCTCTGACGACCGAGGCCGGTCCCGCCGCGGTGGGACCGGCCGACAGGAAGGATTTCCGATGGCGCTGGACGCCGCAACCATCACGGCGATCGCCGACGAACTGGCCGCCGCGGAACGCGACCGCGCAACGGTACCGCTGCTGACCGGGCGCTACCCGGCGATGACCGTCGAGGATTCCTACGCCGTGCAGAACGAATGGCGCCGCCGCGGTATCGCGTCCGGTCGCCGGCCGGTCGGCCGCAAGATCGGGCTCACCAGCAAGGTCATGCAAGCGGCCACCGGTATCACCGAACCCGATTACGGCGCGATCTTCGCCGACGCGGTATTCGACAACGGCGCGGTCATCGAGCACGCGCAGTTCTCCAACGTGCGGATCGAGGTCGAACTCGCCTTCGTTCTCGGTGAGCCGCTGCGCGGGCCCGATGTGACGATCTTCGATGTGCTGCGCGCGAGTGAGTATGTGGTGCCGGCACTGGAGATCCTGTCCTCGCGGGTCGAACTACCGGGCCGGACGATCGTCGACACCATCAGCGATAACGCCGCCTTCGGTGGACTGGTGTACGGCGGGAATCCGGTGAAACCCGGCGATATCGACCTGCGCTGGGTCTCGGCCCTGCTGTATCGCAACGAAACCATCGAGGAATCAGGGGTCGCCGCCGCGGTACTCAACCACCCCGCCACCGGCGTGGCGTGGCTGGCGAACAAACTCGACCGGCACGGCGACAGCCTCAACGCCGGCGAGATCGTCCTGGCCGGCTCCTTCACCCGCCCGATGTGGGTGGAACAGGGCGATACCGTGCTCGCCGACTACGGACCGATGGGAACGATCTCGTGCCGCTTCGCCTGACCCCCACCTTCCGCGACCGGCTGGCCACCACGGACCGCACCCTCTACGGCGGATGGATCTGCTCGGGTTCCCCCGTGGTCGCCGAGATCATGGCCGGCGCGGGCCTGGACTGGCTGCTCATCGATATGGAGCACGCGCCCAACGGTTTGGAATCCGTACTCGCGCAGCTCTACGCCGTGTCGGGCTATCCGTCCACGCCGGTTGTGCGCGTCCCGGCGGGTGACGCGGTGATCATCAAACAGGTGCTCGACCTCGGCGCACAGAACATCCTCGTGCCGATGATCTCTACGCCTGAGGAGGCGAAGGCAATCACCGCGATGACCCGGTACCCACCTGCGGGGGTGCGCGGTGTGGGCAGCGCACTCGCCCGATCGGCACGGTGGAATCGTGTCGAGGGATACTTGCGCGACGACGACGCTCACGTTTCCGTGTTCGTGCAGATCGAGACCGCCGAGGGTGTCGAGAACGCCCGCGCGATCGCCGAAACCGGCGTAGACGGTGTTTTCGTCGGACCGAGCGACCTCGCCGCCTCGATGGGACTGATCGGGCAGCAAACCCACCCGGAGGTCGTCGCCGCGGTGAAGCGTGCCTTCGCGGGCATTGCCGAGGCCGGAAAACCCTTCGGGGTCAATGCTTTCGACCCGGTCGCCGCGCGCGATTACGCCGCAGCCGGAGCCCGGTTCGTCCTCGTCGGAGCCGATGTGGCGCTGCTCGCGCGCGCCTCCGAGGAGCTGGCCGGAACCTACCTCGCGAGCACGGCTCAGGCTCCCCGTACTTCTTACTGAAAGGACCCGGACGGTGCGCCGTCCGCAGGCGGCAGCGTCCGCGCGCAGCGGCGCCCCGCGAGCCGTGTCCTAGACAACCGCTTCAGGAGTGAATGTCGTGACCGAACGTGAGACCACACTGCTTTCCGCCGCCCCCCACCAGTTGTTCATAGGTGGCGAGTGGATCGATGCCACCGGCGGCGGCACCTTCCCGGTGCGCGACCCGGCCACCGGCCGGACCGTGCGCGAAGTGGCCGACGCCACCGCCGACGACGCGGTCCGCGCGCTCGACGCCGCCGTCGCGGCACAGGAGCCGTGGGCGGCCACGTCGCCCCGCACGCGCAGCGACATCCTGCGCGCCGCCTGGGAACTCGTGCAACAGCACAGCGAAGATCTGGCCCTGCTGATGACGGTGGAAATGGGCAAGCCCGTCGCCGAGGCGCGCGGCGAAGTCGCCTACGGCGGCGAGTTCCTGCGCTGGTTCAGCGAAGAAGCCGTGCGCATCCACGGCAGATACGGGCTCAATCCCGAAGGGACTGGGCAGATGATCGTTTCTCAGAAGCCGGTGGGACCGTCGTTCTTCATCACGCCGTGGAACTTCCCGTTCGCGATGGCAACGCGCAAAATCGCTCCCGCACTCGCCGCCGGGTGCACGGTGGTGATCAAGCCCCCGCAGCTGACGCCGCTGACCACGCTCTACTTCACCCAGTTACTCGTGCAGGCAGGCCTGCCCAGCGGTGTCGTCAACGTCGTCACCTCCGCGTCGTCGCGCCGTGTCTCGGCGCCGATCATCGCCGATCCCCGGCTGCGCAAGCTGTCGTTCACCGGCTCCACCGAGGTCGGCCGCCAACTGATCGCCCAAGCCGCCGAGAACGTCCTGCGTGTATCGATGGAACTCGGTGGCAACGCGCCCTTTGTGGTGTTCGGGGACGCCGACCTGGACAAGGCCGTGAACGGAGCGCTCACGGCGAAGTTCCGCAATATCGGCCAGGCGTGCACAGCCGCGAACCGGTTCATCGTGCACGAGGACGTGGCCGACGAATTCGCGAAACGGATCACCGAGCGCGTCGAGGAGATGAAGCTGGGCCGCGGCACCGAGGAAGGCGTGACGATCGGCCCCCTCATCGACGACGACGCGGTGAACAAGACCGCCGAACTCGTCGCCGACGCGACGGCCCGCGGCGCGGTGCTACTGACCGGCGGCGCGAAGGTCGACGGCCCCGGTAGCTTCTATCAGCCGACGGTCCTCACCGGTATCGCCGACGGCAGCGCCGTCCTCCAGGAGGAGATCTTCGGCCCGGTCCTCGCGATCGCCACTTTCGCCACCGAGGAGGAAGCGATCCGCCTCGCCAACAACACCGAATACGGCCTCGTGTCCTATGTCTACACAAAGGATCTTGCACGCGGGCACCGCATGATCGACAAGCTGGAGACCGGCATGATGGGCCTGAATGCCGGCGTCGTCTCCAACGCCGCAGCACCGTTCGGTGGCGTAAAACAGTCGGGCCTGGGCCGGGAAGGCGGCTTCGAAGGCATTCACGAATTCCTCTCCACCAAATACACCCTGGTTCCGAACGAGTGATCACCTGTCGCGACTGCCCAGGCCGCCCCTCGGCGGCAACCTCGGGACCGACGCAGGCCACGGCCCTGAACGCCGCCTCCGACTCCTCCGCCCCGTGACGTAGCACCAACCTGGTCGTCGTCTCACTAGTTGGCCCGGCAGTGGTAACCCGCGACGTATGCATGCGTGTCCCGGCAGCGGAAACCGAAACCCCCTGCCGCCGGCACCACCGGCAACCCAAATCCCTCATAGTTCAGAGAAGGCAAGGTCTTTCCCGATGCGAGCCAAGAACAAGCTCCTCATCACAGCTGCGGCCGCCATCACAGCAGTCGCACTCGCCGGCAGTAGCGTCGGATGCGCTGAGACGGCGGATGATGCTGTCCGCAAGATCACCGGCACGCTGCCCGACGGATCCACCTATCTGTTCGAAGTGCCCGCCAACTGGAACGGCACCGTGCTGCTCTACTCCCATGGCTACAACCCCGGACCGTCCAACCCGGCCCGGGACGCCGGCTCGGCCGAGGTGGGCAGCGAACTGCTCGCGGACGGGTACGCCCTCGCCGGTGGGTCCTACCCCGGCGTCGGGTGGCAGACGCCCAACGCGCTGGGCGACCAGATCGCCACGCTCGACGAGTTCGCCGCACAGGTCACCTCGCCTCGACGCGTCATCGCCTGGGGCGAATCCATGGGCGGGGAGATCACCTCCTTGCTGGCCGAGCGATACCCGGACAAGATCAACGGTGCGATCGCGATGTGCCCCGGCGTCGCCGGCACAGTGCCGTGGTTCAACAGCTACCTCGACGGTGCGTTCACCCTGCGGACCCTGCTCGACCCCGCCGGAACCGTCCCGCTCATCGGCATCACCGATGTGGCCTCGGCCCAGAGCTACTGGAAACAGCTCGTCGAGAAGGCACAGCAGACGGCGGAAGGCCGGGCAAGGCTCGCGCTCGCGGCATCCTTCACCACCCTGCCGACATGGTCGCAGCCCGAAACGTCCGAGCCCGCAAGCACCGACCACGCGGCCCAGGAGCTCAACCAGTACTACAGTCTCAGCACCACGTTCACCTTGTTCCAGGCGGCGGTGCGCGCCGATATGGAATCCAAGGTGGGCGGGGCGTTCTCCTGGAACACCGGAGTGGACTACCGCGAGCTGTTCAGCGGTCTCGGCCACGGGGCCAAAGCCCAGGTCGACGCGCTCTACAAGCAGGCCGGGCTGAGTATCGAGGACGACCTGGACGCGCTCCGGACCGCCCCCAGGGTCGAACCCAGTGACCCGCAGGCGATCGCCAAGATGAACGAATACGCCCCGACCGGCTCCCCGCAGGTACCGATCCTGACCGTGCACACCACCGGGGACGACGCAGTGTTCACCAGCCTGGAATCAGGCTACGCGGAAAAGGTCCGCACCAACGGCGATACCGCGCTACTCAGGCAGACCTATGTGTCCGCCCCGGGACACTGCAGCTTCACCACGGACGAGGTGGTGGCATCGATCAAGACGATGGACCAGCGCCTGAGCACCGGCGCCTGGCCGAGCACGAGTCCTCAGGAGATGAATAAACGCGCGGCCGACAACGGCACCGACTCCTCGCACTTCGTGGCGTTCCAGCCGGACCCGCTGCCCCGGCCGGAGCTCAATCCGCCGTCCCGGACGCGGTAGGCCCCCGCGATCCGCGGATCGATCCGATCACCAGCTGCTCACCTACGCGGCGAAGGCTGAACTCGTTGCTGCGGTTGACAATGGGATGCACCGGCACAACACTCGACGCCGTCATTCGACGATCTGAATGAACAGCCCGATCGCTTACGAACGGGGCTGCTGCACGGATAGGTCAATAGAACGGCCCGGCTTTCGAAGCTGCACACCCCGAGCGACTTGCCAACGTGATCGTGCGCGACTGAAAGCTGCTACTCACCGAGTTCGGCGAGGCGTGCTTCCAGAGATCCGAGACGTTCGGCCGCGATCGGCGGGATGCCAGGAGGAACGCCACCTTGCCGTCCATGCGTCCCACGTCGCTCCTACCCCATCCCTGGTGCTCAGCTGAATTAGTAACGTACTTGTTTAGTACGATATACGTCAATGGATCCTCCCATCCTGAATCGTTGACACGGGGCACGGGACAGTACGGCCTCGACCCGTGTGTTACTCGCCCGGCCGAACGCTGACCACGTTTCTGCTCGGCCGATGAACGGCACGCCCGCGAGCACCGCCTCCATCGATCGACTCCTGCAAGCCGGACTCGCAGGGCCGTGATCAGCTCACCGGTATCGGCTCGGTGAGGTTGTTCGCGAAGGACGACGTGGACAGATCCCACTGCCCGACGGCATACGCCTCGAGCGCCGCGCCCGACGCTTTGGTGTGGAGCCGAACATAGGGCAGGTATCCGATCCCGTCGGGCGGATCGACCGGGAGGTTGTTCGCGCTCTCCGCAATGCCCACTCGGCTCAATTCGGCGGCGTTGGTGAACGTCGCCTCCGCCATCATCGCCGCGTTGTAGCCCAGCAGCGACGTGGTACTGACCTCCAGGCCATTTTCTGTCATGAGGTCGCGGTAGGCCTGCATGGCGGGAGTATCCGCATGTGGGTTCTCCAGGTACTGGCTCCGATAGACGGTCAGGCCCTTCGCCGCATCGGGTGCCGCCAAGAGGCTCACCTCGTTGCACAGCGAGTTGAAGTAGACCGTGGGCCGCCAACTGCTCTGCATCACGCCGTTCATCGCCTGAGTGCAGACGTTCGCCACCGACAGGTTCAGAAAGACCGTCGCGCCCGAGGCAGCCAGCGTCGTCATCTGAGATTTGACACTCGTATCCGTCGCCTCGTACGTCTCTTCGGCCACTACCTCGATGCCGAGCTCTTCGGCCTGCTCCTTGAACCCTTCGAGGGACTCGATTCCGGGATCGTCGTTCAACACCAGGACCGCAACCTGGGCATCCGGTTCCCGCTCCGCGAGGAACTTCGCCAGCACCTGCCCCTCGTCGGAATACGTCGACAGTGTCGCCGCGAAGGGATACTCGTGCGCGATAGCCTCGAGCGCTGTCAGATGCCAGGCCTGTGCGACGCAGTTCTTCTCCAAGTACGGTGCGACAACCATATTGGCCGCGCCGCCGAACAACCCGACCGTGGCATCGATATGATCCTGCTCCACCGCCTCCTGGATCGCACTCTGCGTCTTACTGGGGACAGCCTGGTCGTCATAGACCTTGACGTCGACCTTTTTCGGGCCGTCCACCGTCTGGACACCGCCCGCATCGTTGCGCATATCGAAATATGCCTTGATCGCGAGCGCGGACTGGCCGATGATCGCGTACGAGCCCGAGAGCGGGCCGGACGTCGCGACTTCGATCGTGTCCCCGGTTATCGGCTGCTTCGCTTCTGGTGGGCAGATGCTCGCGTTGATCTCGGCGGCGGCGCCAACACCATCGACCCGGCCCGTGGTGCAGCCCGCCACGAGCGTCAGCATCACTGCCCCCACGATGGGGGCCAACCTGGTTGCTTCGAACACTCAACTGCTCCTTGCTTTGTCACCATCCGAGTCGAATTCCTCGGTTTCTGCCGGCTCCTGCTCGGCGACGGCCGCGGAGTTCTCCGAAGTGCCCGTGCCGCTTCGAGTTCGGGGTCCCGATGCTGCGAACTGTGCAACGACCAGGTTCGTCGCCCGATCGATCAGGGCTCGGCATGCGCCGCTCGCCCCGCCGGGCAGGAAGATCACGACGAGCCACAGAATGACGGCATACAGAAGCGGCGACAGGACCGGCGCCAAACCGGCGTCGCTGATCCACCGCGGGGCGAATTCCAGGAACCCGCCACCGAACACCGCACCCAGGATCGAGGCGGAGCCGCCGAGCGCCATCCCGACGAAGTAGTCGATCGCGCGTACCAGGGTGAAGTCGCCCGGACTCACGAACTGCCGCTGCATTGCGAAGAGGCAGCCGGAAACCCCCGCCAGCGCCGAACTGATGGCAATAGTGGTCAACTTGATCGTGGCGGGGCGAATTCCGAATGCCTGCCCAACGGTCTCGTGGTCTCGAGAAGCCTGCAACGCTCGGCCCATTCGGCTGTTCTTCAGGTTCCGCACGAGCACGCAGCAGATCACCGTGACAACGAAGGACACCGAATACACCCATTGTGTGTCGTCGAAGCCCGTCCACGCCGGCGCGGTCACCGGCGTCGCCAACGCCATCCCCGCCGTGCCCCCGGTGTGTTCCCGGGCAGCCTGGATGATCACCGGGAAGATGATGGCCAGACCCAGCGAAGTCAATGTCACGTACAGGCCGCGCAGCCGGAGCGAGGGGAGCCCGACGATCAGGCCGACCACTCCGGTGACCACGATTGCGACGACGCTTGCCGAGAGCACGGTGAGCGAGTAGGTGCTGTTGAGGATCACCACGGTATACGCACCCAGCCCGACAAAGGCCGCCTGCCCCAGATTGATTTGCCCGGCCAGCCCGGTGAGGAGGTTCAAACTCAATACCGCCAGTGTCAATTGGAGCACATAGCTGAACTGCATGAGAGTGAACGATTCCGCCGTGAAGGGAAGCGCCGCACCTACAATTACCAAGGCGATTGCGAATGCTCGAATTACAGGGAAACTACCCATCAGTTTTCGAAACATCACAACCTCACTATTTCGGCGCGACCGAACAATCCGGTGGGGCGGATCAGGAGAATCGCAATCATGAGAGCGAATACCGGCAGCAAGGACAACTGGTTGTCGATGAACGGTATATAGCCGGGGCCGAGAGTCTCGATGAGGCCCATGATCATACCTCCTGCCATGGCACCGAACGGGCTGGTGAATCCGCCGAGGGCTGCGGCGGCGAAACCGAGGAACAGGGCGTTGTTCAGCATGGTGGTGCTCACCAAAGTGGTCGGCGCGATCAGCAGGCCGGCTATCGCCGCGAGGGCACCGGCCAAGGCCCAACCCAGCATGAGCATGTGGTTGCGTCGAACGCCGGACAGTCTTGCCGAGTCCGGGTTGTCCACCGACGCCCGCATACCCAGGCCGACCCGGGTGTGCTCGAACAGGAGATACATGAGGACCGCGACCACGGCCGCCACACAGGCCAAGGTCAGTGAGTCGTAGTCCAACCGGGCACCGCCGACCTGCACATATCCCCGGGGAAGGAACGAAGGCAATCGGACGACATCCACTGTGAAGAGGTACCCGGCGGCCGATTCGAGCGCCAGGAGCAACGCCAGGGTGACGATGACCACCCGCAGATGATCCCGATCCTTCTCCACCGGCCGAACGAAAACTCGCTCGAGGAATGCGCCGCCGAAGAATCCCAGGAAGGCCGCCACCACAAATGCCCCCCACAGGGGCAGTCCCGCATGGTCGGGGCTCCACAACCACCACGCGGTCATGGCACAGAACATCCCCATACTGCCGAGGGCAATATTCAGCGTCCCTGTACTGATGAAGACGAGAACAATGGCCAGTGCCATCATCGAGTAGATGGCACCGTTGGCAGCGCCGTCCAAAAGTCGTTGTACGAAAATATCCACAGCGCTGGCCCTAAACCTGTAAGTAGGCGTTTTCGACGGCCTTGTCGGCGAGCAATTCCTCCGAGGAACCTTCGGCGACAATCCGCCCGTTTTCCATCACATATCCGTTCGTGGCGATTCCGAGGGCAAGATTCGCATTCTGCTCGACCACGAGGATGGCGACACCCTCCTCCCGATTTATCTGCGCGAGTTGCTCGAAGACCATCGCGGTGATATTCGGTGCGAGGCCCATCGACGGTTCGTCCAGCAGGAGGAGCGCGGGTTGCGACATCATCGCGCGGGCGATCGCGAGCATCTGCTGCTCGCCGCCGCTCAAGCTCCCGGCCCGTTGGCTCTTGCGTTCCCGCAACCGGGGAAATACAGTCAGCCACTTCTCCATGCCGATGTTGCCCTTCGACCGGTGCACACTCATCGCGCCTACACGGAGGTTCTCCTCGACCGTCAGGTTCGGGAATGTTCCGCGCCCCTCGGGAACCTGGACGACACCACGACGGACGATGGATTCCGGGCTCTTCCCGTTGAGGCGCACACCACCCAGCGTGATCTCGCCGTGGGCCGGGATGAGCCCGGAAATCGCACGAAGCAGAGTCGACTTTCCGGCACCGTTGGCCCCTAGGAGCGTAGTGATTCCGCCGGGCTCCACCTCGAGCGATACCCCTCGTAGCACCTGCAGCGGACCGTACCCGGCGTCGACGTTGTCGAGGACGAGTCCTGACACGGCGCTCATCCCGCGACTCCCAGGTATGCGGCGATGACACGCGGATCCGCTGCCACCTCGCGCGGTGTTCCGTTGGCCATGGTCTCTCCGAAATTCAGGGCTACTACTCGGTCGCTCAGATTCATCACCAGCCGCATATGGTGTTCGACCACGAGGAGCGTGAGGTGGTGGGATGTTTTGAGCCTTTTCAACAGTTCGACGAGTTCGTCGACCTCGGAATGGGTCAGCCCGGCGGCCGGCTCGTCCAGCAGCATCAGGCGCGGACGAACCGCCAACGCTCTGGCCAGCTCGATTCGTTTGAGTGTTCCGAATGGCAGACCGTCCACATCTCTGTCCGCGAACTCTTCGATCTCGAGAAGCTGCAGAATTTCGAGGCACTCGGAACGCGATTCCCGCTCACGCCGGCGAGTACTCCTCGGCTGCAGCGCACCGCGCAGAAAACCGTCCTCCGGATGAGCTCGGTAGGCTCCTACCAGAACGTTGTCCATTACCGTCATACCGTTGAAAAGCGCCACATTCTGAAAGGTCCGCGCGATGCCCAGTGATGCGCGCTGGTCCGGCCGCAAATCGTTCAGCGGCCGGCCATCGAGCCGGACGGCTCCTGAATCCGACTGGTACACACCGGAGATGACATTGAACAGTGTGGTCTTCCCGGCACCATTCGGCCCGATCAGTGCGCAGACCTCGCCCGCTCGAACGGAAAACGACACCGCGGACAGGGCATGTACTCCCCCGAATCTCACTCCGATATCACGGACTTCGAGGAGAGGCCCTTCTTGCTCATTCATTCGAGAGATTTCCCATCGTGATGCCCATCCATCTTCTGCAGATTCGGGAGGCTCGGCCGATACCTGGAGCTCAGTCGGTGGTCATCAGCCTCGCGGTCGAATCCGCAGGGGCACCGAAGGGTAGGCTCCTTTCATAGTCCAGCTTCCGCTGCCGTAGATCTCCATCGTGGTCCACACCGTTCACCAGCCGCTTGAACATGAGGTTCGAGGACCGGGAATTACCTACGATCCGGCCTGCCACCGTCTCGACCGTGGCATCGAGACTCTCGAATGGCACGGAGTATTCGACCAGTCCGATAGCGGCTGCCTCTGCGCCGGTGAGCCGGCGGGCGGTGAACGAGAGCTCCTTCGCGCGAGCTCGTCCGACCCGTTCCGGCAAGCGCACCGACATCCCCCAGACAGGTGTCAGCCCCCACTCTGCATGTGTATCGGCGAAGACCGCATTGTCGGCTGCTACCAGGATGTCGCAGGCAAGGGCGAGCTCCAGGGCTCCGGTCAAACAGTAACCTTGGATCTTCGCAATGACCGGATACGGAAACTGCTCCAACAGATCGAGTGTCTCCGCTTCGAAGAGACGTTCTTCCTCCGTGACATCCCCGACTCGAAGAGCATCGAGATCATGTCCCGCACTGAACGCCTTCCCGGCACCGGCCAACACAACGCACGAGATCGCGTCGTCCGACTTCAGAACCGAGAGATATGACCGCAACTCGGTGAAAGTATCGAACGAGAGCGCATTCAGTTTTCTCGGCCTGTCCAGTGTCAATGTGGCGACAGGACCATCGATGGTGAGATCGATCAGGGGCTGTCCCGCAGTGGAGATCGTGGAATTCACAAAAAGTCCTGTCTGCGATCCAGTCCGACAGACCGGATCGTCCGAGTGTTTATCGGGGATCGTGCTCGCTCGCGAAACCAGCGCGCCCGACACGAGCGGTGGCGATATAGCCCGCAGAGGAACTGTTGCGGAAACTTTCCTCGTCGGTCGCATTACAAGTCAGATACAGCGTCGAACAGTGCGGACCGCCGAATGCGCAGGCAACGGCCCACGCTCCCGCGACAGGGATCTTGTCGGTGATCTCCCCGCCTTCCTCGACGCGGTAGAAGCCCGCGTCCGCGGTCACAGTCATGGCATTGCCGAACCACACCCCTCGGTCGGTGTCATAGGCGATGCCGTCGGGTTGGTAGGTATCGGGAAGCTGCGCCCAGAGGTGCGGCCTCGTCAGTGAACCATCCGCTGCGATGTCGAATGCCGTGATGCGGTGTGTGAGTGTCTCTGCGACCAACAGGCGGTTGTCGTCGGTCAGCGCCATCCCGTTGGGAAACCCCACGTCTCCCTCGACTCTGCTGACAACCCGATTCGGATCGATATGTGCGAGGGAGGTCGGTTTCGGGTCGTCGCCCGCCGAAAACCCGAAATTGCCCACGTATGCATGTCCCGACGGTGTGACCAGCATGTCATTGGCCGGTCCTCCGGCAATGTCGCTGAGGTCCGCGTACTCCGACAGCGCGCCCGCTGTATCGATACGCAGCACCTTCGCATCGAGCCGGGATACCACCAGAATCGATCCGTCTGCCAGAAACCCGAGACCCGACGGTGAACCTGCTACCTCGGCAACCGTCTCGGCCGCACCGGACTCGTCGAAACGCAGAACGCGCTCGGCGAAGAAGTCACTCGCCCACAGCCGGCCTGCATGCCAGCGGGGCGCTTCGAGGAACTGGTGTCCGGTCGCGAACACCTCCAGCGCATGCTCTCTCATACAGACCCTTTCGTGCGTCATACCGGCCGCCGGTCACGGTTACAGGCGACATGGGTAGCGGTCGGTGGCCATCGACACGATTTCGGACTCGGCCCGGGGCACTCTGACGGCGGCACTCTCGGCCTTGTTCCGGAGTGGGCGCGCAAGATTCGATCCGATTTTCGAACTCGTGTATTCCGACGATGAAATGCGCGACGGGGGCATGGAGCGCCCTCCCTATTGTTGAGATCAGAGCTCGTGTTCGTCCGAGGGTTGTCCAGAAGCCGAATCCAGAAGAACTCCGGAGGCTGTCGGGGGCCGGTTTGTCGACCGCTGGTAGTATCGTACGATTACAGTACGGTTAATGCAAGACCCCGCCCTCCGGGCGAAAAAGCCGGAGCCCGGACGAGCAGAATCAGCGCTTTACCTCAGGTCGTACGTGGCTGGATACAGTACTACCGCCTGGTGACAGAACGACGGGAGCCGGGTAACGGGAAACTGTTACGCCCGGATCTGTGGGAGCCCAGGGGGGAGATTCCCCTGGGCCACCCGACCTGGGCGCCAGCGCCGACAGTGCCGTTCATCATTCACCGTCTCCTCGTTCTACTGATTCGCCGCGACCTTGGCCATATCCTCTTCGCCGGCACGCATTTCCAGAACATCGCGGCGTCGGCCGTGAGGGAGGAGGAGTACGGAGAGGAGACCGAGCACTGCCAAGACTGCGGTTGCCCCGAACACGATGGTGTACCCCTGGGATTCGAAGAACGCGCCCCCGCTCTCTGGAATGAGGTAATCGGCCAGAACCACGAATGTCAGCTGAGTGACGAGCCCAGTACCGAGGTTGCCGATCACAACCACGAACGTTGCGGAGATGCCCTGGCTTTCTGGCGGCGATGCCTGCAACACCAGATTCGGGTAGCCACCGTATGCAACACCCATAGCGAGGCCGTAGATCACCAGCCACACGACGATCTCCCACAAATTGCTGTGCCGGAAGGCCAGGCCGAGGGTACTTACGGCCAACAAGCCGAAGGCGACGATCATAGGTGTCCGGATACCCCAGTGGCGCGCCCGCGCGCCGACGGTCAGGCCCCCAACGATCAAGCCCAGCCCCATCGGTCCGAGGAAGAACGCCACACCGTACGCATCGATACCGAAGCCGATCTCTCCACCGATCGTGCTGGGCGTCTGCAGAAGGGTAGGCACGATCGCAGGTATCGTAGCGAAAACAGCGAAGACGAAGAACGCCGTCAGCACCGTAGTCCACATGGGCTTGCTGCGTAGTAGCGCGTGATCGATGAGGGGATAGCTGAAGCGCTTGTCCCACCACAACCATGCCGCGAAGCACGCGACGCCCACCACGAACAGGCCGATGGTGCGCATTGAACTCCAGCCCCACTGCGAGCCCTGCCCGAGGGCGTACAATACGGCTCCGCTGCCGATGCCGATCAGGAGCGCTCCCGGCCAGTCGAGCTTCGAATGGAGGCGGAGTGGAGATTCAGGCACCGTCAGGAGCAGCACGACAGCACAAACCGCCTGATAGATCACCATGAACCAAAAGACGGACGACACACCGAAGGAGTCCACCAACCACCCGGAGAGGAACGGGGCCAACCCGAAACCGAGGCCCACGCCTGCGAAGGTTAGAGCGGTGGCGAAGGCGACCATTCGCTTCGGGAAGACGTCTCGGATGAGCGAATAGGCTAGCGCGGGAACCCCGTAGAGCAGACCGGACAAGGCTCGACCCGCCAAGAGAACGGCGTAGTTCGGTGCCAGAGCAGACATGACGGCGCCAACAGTCGCCAGCACAATTGCAGCGATCAGAATGAGCCGCTTCCCCCGCATGTCGGCCAACTTCCCAAGGAAGCACAGGGCGACTACCGTAGCAAGGGTAGGCAGAGTCAGCACCCACGCGGTTTGGGTGGTCTGGTATTGCACAGCGATCCCGGGAAGCGCAGTCGACACGAGCAGGTACGATGCTGCGGTCAATTCGCTGACCAAGACCACGGCGGCCAGGCCGGCATACTGCCGGGCAGTCACAGCGTTTTCGGGTGTTTCATCCAAGTCCAGCCGCACTGGCTTGCCCTTCGAGGTAGTTGGTTGCGTCATAACGATCCGCCTTCTGGGTGTGCTGTCGTGTGTTCAGATGGCTATCTCAGCCATGTTTGACTACCTCCCCGTTCTTCGCTCAGGTTTATCGCAGTCAAGAGAAGAGAGAATGACTTCGTCTGCTAGAGAAGGCTATTGAGCTCCGACGCGCGACCGGCCCAGCAGACAGTCGCATTGAAGTTGCAACGTGTCAAGAGCCACATTCCGTTCTTACGACCTGCGCCCTGCTCCTGTCACCCCCGGAAGGCTTGCATTAAACGTACTATATCAGTACGATACTGTGACGACCAGGGAATTGACGAACATCCCGCGTAGGCCCACCTCTTGCGGGATCCTGCACCTTTCCGAATCCCGCTTCCCTGCAACGCCTTTCATGACACATCCGAGACGATAACGCGCGCCCGTCAACCACCCGACGGCGCTACACCCATCGCGAATAGTCGTCGAGAGTACGCGATAGCGTTCACATACGTTCAGGACGTCGAGGTAACCGTGATTGCCGTAGTCGACAATTCGATCAAATATTCGGCCTTCAGCCTGGGGCCAAGGCCACCGACCGAACGAGTTGCCGGTGATGGTGTGAGCTGATGCTCTCGCCCCCGCGAAGTTCGTCATCGCCGGCATCTCTTGTCTACGATTCGCGCTTGGTCGATACCGAATCGATGCATGCAGGGTTACCCCGCCCAGACCTGGACTCCGCATTACCGGGAAGCGCTCGCGGTAGACCCGCACGATATGGCAACGGTTGTGGGCGCACGCTAGCTCCTTTCCGCGTGACCTTGACACACCCGGTACACAACTCGGAGGCCGCTATGGATCGGTCGGCAACAGCCACTGGGCTACCGGCCCTGGCCGGCGCCGTAGTGCGGGAGTTTCGACGTCCAAACAAAAAGTGGTGTATCGTACGCCGATGGTACGATATGATTCCGGTCACCAACCGGAGTTTCAGGGTATCGATATGACACGAATGGAATGGAAGGTCGCCTTCATCACCGGTGACGGGGTGCACGGGGACGGTCTGTGGCGCGAGAGGGCCACGACTCGCTCAGCGCACCTGAGCACGCACCAAGTACATCACTGGAAGCCGGTCGTCGAACTCACCGTTGAGATGTTCCCGCCGCGGCGATCGGCGCGGCATCGCGAACACCGAACAACTCGCCCGCCAGACCAAATCATTCCATTCTCGAGGTAAAGGCAGTCAATGAATCAGAACACGCCGCAGATGAGCCGGGCCGGGCTCGAAGAGCTCGAACAGAAGTACCTCGAGGAGCGCGACAAGCGCACCGTGGTTCAAACCGGCTACACGACGATCAAGGACGAATCCGAATGGGCGGCCGACCCCTTTGCGCCGGATCCGTCTCCTCGCGAGCCAGTCCGAAAGGACCTCGACCATTTGGTGATCGGGGCTGGGATCGCCGGCGTGACAATGGCGGCGAACCTGCAGGGGGCTGGATTCGACGACTACTTGGTCGTAGAGAAGGGGGCCGACTACGGCGGGACCTGGTACTGGAATAGGTACCCGGGAATCCATTGCGACACTGAGTCCTACATCTACTTCCCCATGCTCGAGACGGTTGATTATGTGCCATCGCAGAAGTACACGCCCGGCCACGAAATCCGGGGCTACATCCGCAAGCTGGCTGAGCATTTCGGTCTAGAGGCGAAGACCCTGTTCCAAACCCGGGTAATCGACGTGCATTGGAACGACGAGGCTGCTCGATGGATTGTCCAGACAGACCGAGGCGACGAGATCCGTTCGCGACACCTGATGCTGGCTTCGGGCGGCCTTCTTCACCGCCCGCACCTGCCCGCCATCCCGGGCGTGGAAACCTTCAAGGGGCGCTCCTTCCACGCGAGTAGGTGGGACTACGAGTACACCGGCGGGAACCCAACAGGGAACCTGACCAAACTCGTAGACAAACGAGTTGCCATCATCGGCACCGGCGCCACCGCGGTCCAAGCTGTGCCCAAGCTCGCCGAGAGCGCAGGCAAGCTGTATGTCTTTCAGCGCACCCCGTCTGTTGTCGATGAACGCAATCAGCAGCACACCGACCATGAGACCTGGCAGACCGTTGCTCGCCACCCGGAATGGCAGGCCGAGCGCAGGCACAACTTCGAGGCGCAGATCTTCGCCATCCCCACTGACGAGAACATGGTCAACGACAACTGGGCCCGGATCTTCCGCAACCCGCCCCCCGAGGTCGGACCGGATGGTTCCGTGGATATGGAGGAGTACTCCAAGATCGTCCAGGCAATCGACGTCGAGGAGATGGAGCGGGTCCGTCGACGAGTCGAGGAGACCGTGGAGGACCCCAAGACCGCAGAGGCGCTCAAACCCTACTTCCACAGATTCTGCAAGCGACCCACCTTCAACGACGAATTCTACCCGGCCTTCAATCGTCCGAACGTCGAGCTGGTCGACACCGAAGGGCGCGGTGTCGAGCGCATCTCTGAGCACGCGCTGCACTTCGGTAATCGCGACTTCGAGGTAGATGTCATCATCTACGCAACCGGTTTCGATTCCATGACGACGCCAACCCGCGCAGGCGGTTTCGACGTAGTCGGACGATCAGGCGTATCACTCGACGACTACTGGGCCAACGGGGTTCGGACCATGCACGGCACCTGCGTGCACAATTTTCCCAACATGTACATCATCGGCAACGGCCGGCACTCCTCCGCCGGCCCCAATTACACGCAGCTCGCCGAAACCCACATTGAGCACGTCGTTGGAATCCTCGAGAAGCTCAAAGAGCGCGGAGCCGACGTCTTCGAGGTCAGAGAGAAAGGCGAAGAGTACTGGGCGTCGGTCGTCGCGCAACGGTCACAGTACGACGAAGAGTTCCAGAAGTCGTGTACCCCGAACTACTGGAACAACGACGGCAAGCTTCGTGAAGGTCTCCGTCCACAGGCCGCCGATGTCTATGCGGGATCGACTCGGCACTACGGCGACGAACTGCGCGAGTGGCGTGAAACCGCCGATCTCGAGGAGTACTGCACCATCCGTACTGCTGAAAGTGCATCTGAAAACTCGGTGAGCATCAGTGTGTGACGGCCGGACACCGGCGAACTCCTGGTAAGTCACCAAATTAGGTATGGACCCATGATCAGCACCGCATTCACCAAGACCTTCGGCGTCCGACATCCCATCGTCCAGGGCGGCATGCAATGGGTGGGCCGGGCCGGACTTGTCGCTGCAGTCGCGAACGCGGGTGCTCTGGGGATGATCACCGCGCTCACTCAGCCCACTCCGGAGGATCTCGCGAAAGAGATCGCCCGGGCTCGTGAGCTCACCGACGAGCCATTCGGCGTCAATCTGACCATCCTGCCGGCCATCACGCCGCCGCCCTATGACGAATATCGGCAAGTGATCATCGAATCCGGCGTCAAGATCGTCGAGACCGCGGGCTCGAACCCGGTGCCGCACCTTCCCGACTTTCACGCGGCCGGGGTGAAAGTGCTCCACAAATGCACCAGCGTTCGGCATGCTTTGAAGGCGCAAGACATTGGTGTCGACGGCATCAGCATCGATGGGTTCGAGTGCGCAGGGCACCCCGGTGAAGATGACGTTCCCGGCCTGGTCCTGATCGCGGCGGCGGCCGAGCACATCACCATCCCTATGATCGCTTCGGGTGGCTTCGGCGACGGGCGCGGGCTCGTCGCAGCGCTCGCCCTCGGTGCAGATGGAATCAACATGGGGACCCGCTTCATGTGCACAGAAGAGTCCCCGATTCACCGAAATATCAAGGAGTCCATCGTCGCTGCGAGCGAAACCGATACCGAGCTGATCTTCCGACCGCTGCGTAACACCGCACGTGTCGCCAGTAACGGTGTCAGCAGAGAGGTTGTCGACCTTCTCGCCAAAGGTGCGCAGTTCGACGATGTTCGGGAACTCGTTGCCGGCGCACGTGGCCGCCTCGTGTACGAGAACGGAGATCCAGAAGCCGGCATCTGGACGGTGGGTACCGTGCAGGGAATCATCCACGACATTCCTACCGTCGGCGATCTCGTCGAGCGAATGGTTTCCGACGCCGAGGCATTGATCGCAGAACGACTCGCCGGACTACTGACCCTTGTCGATGCCTGAGAGATCACGAAACACACACTGTTCGTCGCCGACCACGAAGCCTACCGGGAAACAGTCCGAACAATCCTAGCGCGGGAAGTGGAGCCGCACTACGATCGCTGGGAGCGAGCGGCTCGTCGATCGCAGCGCCTGGCGAGCAGCTGCGAAAGCAGGCGTCATTGGCCTGTCGGTGCCGGAAGAGTACGGGGGCTCGGGTGTCCCGACTTCCCCACCTGTGTGCGGCGTTCACTGTAGCGGTTGTCGGCTCCCGTTGGTGGCTCGACGGAGCTTCTCCGAACGTGCGTTGTGATCACGGAGGAGGTAGGAGTCGCCGTCGAGGTTGAGCACGACCGAACGGTGCAGGAGCCAGCAATTGACCGCCTCGTCACGCAAGGATAACGTACTCTTATGGTATGAAATACCCAACCCGCAAGGGATGGGATACAGCCCAGGCTGTCGGCGCTCGAACGGCGAACGATATCCAGCGATCTCCAGCGCAGCCGGCTTGCACGATTCCGCACCCCACAACACAAGGAGTAGCCGCGTCGATGTTAACGGCCCAGTCCCAGTTCGAGGTCACCAACCTGTACGCCCGCTACTGCCACGCTGTCGACGGGAGGGATTCGCATGCCCTCGCGGCATGCTTCACGCCCGACGCCGAGCTGAGGGGCGAGCGGCTGGAACCGGCCGGCTTCGTACCCACGTCCCGCACAGTCGGGCGCGAGAACATCGTCGCAATGTTCCTCGAGAGGTCCGCGGGACGGACCGGATACGTACACGACACGTTCAACGTCCTGGTCGAGCACCATGGCACGACCGAGTTGTCCGGACGTGCGTACTTCCGGATCCTCACACCCGATGCCGAGATCGAGTGCATGGGCCACTACCAGGACGTGCTGTGTCTGGACGACGGGCACTGGCGCTTCAAATACCGGTGTATTCGTTTTACCTGGGGGACGCTCGGACGTCACGGAGAACGGGCGATCAGCATGGAGGAGTGAACCGGTCGGATACAAGACATCCCGGTAACAATCATCCACATTTCAGCCGGTTTGCTACCCACGCCTGCTCTACAGACGCTCGGCCGGCCGAGGCAGGACGGTCGGCTCCCATGCGGCGCTCGAACGATAACGACACACCCGCCAACCCGTGTCCCGGGTCGGAGATTCGCGCCGCCAGGTACATCCGCCGACACTTCGCGACACAACGGACGACAGAGAATTCGACGGTTGAAATGTCGCAATACGAGAACAGGTTCGATTACCTCGGCAAGGTCGGTATCTGGTCCAACTCCTTCCGGACACGGGACATCGAGCGAAGCCGTCGCTACGGCCGCGAACTCGAGCCACTCGGTTGACCACACGGCCCATGCGCGGAAACTGATGGGACCGGATGCGCTGCTGGTGCCGGAGTTGAAGGTCGTTCGCGAGCAAGCCCCCCGTGCGTGCACGCCGGATCGCGTGTGCCGGGCTCGAGCTGTACCTGGGTCTGCCGAACTACACGTGTAATCTCTTGACGCTCGGGTTCACGGAGGCGGACGTCGCCGACGGGGCAGCGACCGGTTGGTCGATGCGACAGTGGCCTGGCGTTCCAACGAATACATCGCGGAGAGGGCGCGGCAGCACCTCGATGCCGGGGCCGACCACGTCCGCATCCAGGTGCTGCGCAAGACGGGAGAGCCGCCCGCCGAGGCTTGGCGAGCCCTGGCCGATGCTGTCCTGCAGAGCAAAGGCCCAATGAGCGCGCCCCGGGGAGATATCGGCGAAAGCGACAACGGCGAGCAGACAGACCACAGTGAGACGCCGATCGACTATCGATTCACCCTCGCCAACGAGCGAACCTACCTGTCGTGGATCCGAACCGCGCTCGGGTTACTGGCCGGCGGAGTCGCGGCGCACACCATGGTCGTGGAGCATTGGGAAACCGAAATCCGCGCCATCCTGGCCATCAGCTGACTGGCACTCTCGCTGATGGTGGCATCATATGCGTACCTGCACCGGCGGCGGATCCGGTCGGCCATGGACGCGGGCCGGGCCCTGCCGGACACCGTGCTCGTCCCGATTCTGTCCGCTGGCACTGCGTCAGTCGAGATCCTGGCCTGCGTCGCCGTACTGTTGTACTGAAGTCGTGACAACGCCGCGCCATGAGGGTTCCGACAAAACATCCAGCTTGTCACCACTCGGCCAGGACCCCGGCCATGGCCAGGCTGCTGTTGCCTCCTGTCCGGTACTCGGCGTAGACGACGTCACCGACGGGCAGTAGCGACCAGTCGTCGATCGCAGTCCCCTGGTACAGCTTCACGCCGGCCGATGCGTCCCAGGCATCGGCTCCGCCCAGGTCGTAGGCGTTCTGGGCTTTCAGCAACTGTGTTTTCAGCAGATTCCCGCAGTGGTCTCGGAGCTCGGAGGTGTAGCACGCCGCGACGCCCGGCCTTGCTTCCTTCTGACGGGATTTGGTCTGCAACAAGACCTCGGCGTTCTGGGCGCCCGAGTGCCCGAAGATCGAGCAATGGAACGTGCTGCCATGCCATCCCGCGTCCACCGTGCCGAGCCCATAGGGCAGGCCCCAGATCTCCCTGGCCGCGATAGTTCCCATGAAGTCGGTCTTGAGACCACTGGCGATATACCGGACCGGCGTCTGGTCGTGGCGCGCGTAGACACCGATGTAGGCACCGATGTACGGCCCGAAGGACGAGGTCTTGTGATGGGATACCCGCAGCCATCCGCGACTGTCCGGATCGGGCTTCAGCGCATCCGGCAGCAGTCGGGCCACCAACTCGGGGTCAGTTCGGAAGTCGATCAGGAAATCCCATTCCCGGGCGTACTCGTACGGCCCTTCGTGATACCGCTTTCCGATTTCGTTCATGCCGAATACTCCTCCATTGATCGTCGAACTGTGCCTCAGCGATTGCGCTGGTGCGCGGCGGGATGGGGCACCGTGAGCCGAGCGTTGCCGGTACCGGAAATCTTCTCGCGCAGCGTTCCGGGCGCGTACTCGCGCTTCATCAGGCCACGCTCCTGCAGTACCGGCACCACATGGTCGATGAATTCGGCGTAGGTCCCGGGCGTGATGATCGAAATCATGTTGATGCCGTCGACTCCCACGGCCGCCCACTCGGTAAGCTCGTCGGCGATCGACTCGGGCGTGCCGACCACGCGGTACTTCGCATTGAAGAAGGCCGACAGATCACGGACCGTCGGAACGGACCCCTCCGGTTGTTTGTCGATGAACAGCTTCAGCGGCCCCTGCACCCCGGACGCCTGCTCGAGCAGCTCACGCAACGGGGTATCGGGGTCGACATTTGCGAAATCGATGCCCATGAACCCGCCGCGATAGGCCATCGCCGCAGTCGGATCCAGGTATTCGTCGAGTTCGGCGCACTTGCGTTCGGCCTCCTCCGTTGTCGAGCCGACGACGAAAGTGAGTCCCTGGAAGAACTTCAGGTCCTCGGCACGCCGTCCCGCTTCGGTCGCACGCCGGCGCATATCGTCGATGACACGTGCGGCATCGGCCGGGGTGTCGGCCATGAGGAAGATCCCCTCGCCGTGGCGCGCCCCGAAATTCCGTCCGACCTCCGAACCGCCGGCTTGGAACAGCATCGGCGTCCGTTGCGGTGACGGGGCCAGTTGCAAGGGGCCCTCACAGCGGAAGTACTTGCCCTCGTGGTTGATCTTGTGCACCTTGGCGGGATCGGCGTAGACCCCCTTCTCCACGTCCATGACGACAGCGTCTTCATCCCACGAGCCCTCCCAGAGCTTGTAGACGACCTCGAGATACTCCTCGGCGATGGCATATCGTTCGTCGTGTTCGACGAGACCGTCGAGGCCGACGTTGCGATGCGCATTGGCCGAGGCGTTGGTGACGACGTTCCATCCGATACGCCCACCCGACAGATGATCCAAGGTCGCCATGGACCGTGCGAACGAGTACGGGGGGTGCTGGATCGGCGCGCTCGTCACGATGAAACCGAGATGCTCCGTCGCGTGTGCCATCGCCGGCAGCACCATGAGCGGATCACCGATCGGGAACATGAGGCCGCGTTCGGGATAGATGGCCCAGTCACCGCCGAAGTCGCCGCCCAGTCCGGCACCGTCGGCCAGGAAGATCGCATCGAACAGGCCGCGCTCGGCCAGCTGCGCGAGTTCGATCCATGTGGCCAGTTCGTTGTGGCGGACCGTCTTGTTGTCGGGATGCCGCCACATGCCCTGGTTGACATGAGAGACGGTGTTCATGGTGAAGATGTTGAACATCAGTTGCTTATTCATTGCCCGCCTGATTTCTGTTTCGCGTCCTACGTATTCTGATTCGAGCCGTGCCGGCTCGTGTCGCCGAATCGGCTACAACTCCACGAGCACTTTCCCGGTGTGGTCACCGCGCAGTAATCCGAAAAACGCTTCCGGAGCGGACTCGAGTCCCTGGAATTTCACTTCCCGGACCTCGAGCTTCCCGTCCCGGAGCCATTGCCCGACATCGCGCGAGAAATCACCCGCGGTGGCCACATGGTCATTGACGTACAGGCCCGCGATTCTCAGACGCTTTCGGACGATGTCGAACAAATTTCCCGGAATCGTCCGGGTGGCGGGATCGTCGTAGGAGGAAATCGTTCCGCACATCACCACGCGACCGAAGTCGTTCAGGTGGCTGAGCGCGGCCGCGAAGTGATCGCCACCGACATTGTCGAAATAGACATCGATACCGCCATCGGCCGCCGCGCGACCGAGACTGTCCATGATCGGAGTGGCCCGATAGTCTATGACCGCATCGAAGCCGAGTTCATCTCGGACGTAACTCACCTTCTGCGGCGAGCCCGCGCTGCCGATCACCCGCCCTGCGCCCAGCAGCTTTGCCATCTGTCCCGCGAGGCTGCCCACTGTTCCCGCCGCGGACGAAACGAAAAGGGATTCGCCACGCCCGAGACCGGCAACCGAGACCAGGCCGGCGTACGCGGTCAATCCCGGCATACCCAGCACTCCGAGGTGATATGACAGCGGGTGATCGGAGGGCTCGAGGCGCCGCACGGCCTTTCCGGGCAGCAGTGCGTACTCCCGCCAACCCGCCATGTGTATGACGTGCGAGCCGGTTTCGATACCGGGCACCCGCGACGCGATCACCTCCCCGACCGCACCCCCTTCGAGTGGGGCTCCGACGGCAAACGGTTCGATGTAGGACGCTTCATCGTCCATGCGCGGTCGCATGTAGGGATCCAGCGAAAAGACGAGATTGCGGATCAGTACCTCACCGTCGGCGGGCTCGCTGACGGTGACCTCGTCGATGCGCAGCACCGAGGAGTCCACATGCGCTTCCGGTCGGCGAGCGAGCGTGACCTGTTTCGATATCGGCACGGCCGCTACCCCTCCACCATGAACGCGTCGCGATATTGCGCGCGCAGCTGCGTCTTCGAGAACTTCCCGACACTGGTCTTCGGGATCGCGTCTACCACCACGATTCGTTCCGGCAGTTGCCATTTGGGGAATCGGTGAGCCAGATGCGCCATCAGTTGATCCGTATCGACAGCTGCCCCGGCGGCCGGCACAACGCAGGCCAGCGGACGCTCGGTCCAGCGCGGATGTGGCACGCCGACCACGGCTGCTTCGGCAACGGTGGCGTGGTTCATCAACTCGTTCTCGAGGTCGACCGAGGAGATCCATTCCCCGCCGGACTTGATCAGATCTTTGGTGCGATCGACGAGTCGTATCCAGCCCCGGCCGTCCATGGTGGCGACGTCGCCGGTCCGGAGCCAGCCATCCGGGGTGAACCCCTCGTCGTCGCCACTGCCCTGGTAGTAGCCCCCGGCGATCCACGGTCCGGCCACCTGCAGTTCGCCGGTGGTGGCGCCGTCGTGCGGCACCGGGTTCATGGTGTCCGGTTCGACGAGACGCGCCTCCACACCGAGCGTCGCTCGCCCCACCCCGGCTCGCAGGTCTGCTTGTACCTGTTCGTCGAGTTCGGTATGCGATCGGTCCAACCGTCCCACCGCGGCAAGAGGACTGGTCTCGGTCATCCCCCAGGCCTGTTGCAGCGGCAGACCGACCTGTTTCCGATAGGACTCCGACAGCGCGACCGGCACGGCGGCTCCACCGCAAGCGATGAGACGAAGCGAACTGGTGTCCCGGTCGCGCAGGTGCGGCAACGCTGCCGTCCAGAGGGTCGGCACCCCCGCGGTCATCGTGACCTCGTGGTTCACCAGCAGGTCGGCCACCCGGGGACCGCTCAGATCGGACCCGGGCAATATGATGTCCGCGCCCTGCGCGACCGCGGCGTGCGGGATACCCCAGGCGTTGGCATGGAACATCGGCACCAGCGGAAGTACACGGTCGGCTTCGTTGATGCCCAGTGTCCCGACGGCACTCGCCGCCATCGTATGCAGGTAGACACTCCGATGGCTGTAGACAACGCCCTTGGGATCTCCCGTCGTGCCACTCGTGTAACACATCGCCGCCGCCGAGTTCTCGTCGGTGACGCGCATATCCCCCTCCGGCGAGGCAGCGAGAAGATCGTCGTATCGGTGCACCTGTGCACTGATACCGTCGAGAACATCGTCGGCTCCCGGCGCATCTTCCATCACGATGACATGGCGCACGGTGGGGCACCGTGAGAGGAGCGGACCGAGTACCGGTACCAGTGACCGGTCGACGAAGATGGCTTCGTCCTCGGCATGGTTGATGACGAAGACCACCTGTTCCGGTGACAGACGGATATTGATGCAGTGCAGGACTCTGCCTGTGCCCGGTACCCCGAAATACAGTTGCAGATGCCGTGCCGAGTTCCAGGCGAACGAGCCGATCCGGGCGTCCGGTGCGATCCCGAGAAGTTCGAGCGCGCCGGCAAGCCTTCTCGTTCCGGCGCTCCAATCCCGGTAGCTGGTCACCACTTCCCGCGTCGGTTCGACCGATACGATCGACTTGTGTCCGAACCAGTCCTCGGCGCGTCGGAACAGGCGGTCGATCGTCAGCGGATAATCCTGCATGAGCCCGTCCATCAGGCAACTCCCTCGTTCGTCCCGGCGGCGGTCGGGATCCCGGGGACCTCCGGTGCGGTCTCCGCCGTTTGCGACGACGGGGTGAAGCTTCCGTATTCGCCGCGAAAGAACAGTAGTGGCGGCCGATTCGGTGCGGCGTCCATCGCCACTACCCGACCGAAGACCAGATAGTGGTCGCCGGCCTCCTGGACGTCGTACAATTCACAATCGAGCCATGCGGCCGCACCATCGATGATCGGCGAGCCCGAATCAGCGGGCCGCCAGGACACACCGGCGAATTTCTCGGATCCCTTTTTCGCGAATTGCTTGCACAGGTCCTCTTGCCCAGCACTCAGGATATTGATGGAGAAGCGCTGCTGTTCACGAATTTCCGGCCAGCTCGAGGATGCCTTGTCCGGGTAGAAGGCCACCAATGGCGGATCGAGTGACACCGAGGAAAAGGACCCGATGGTCAACGCGGCAGGCCGCCGGCCGGGTATCGCCGCGCTGACCACGACGACGCCTGTCGGGTAATGGCCCAGCACCTGCCGGAAGCGGCCGGCAGTGATCGTGTCGGTCATCGTCATCACCCCTGCGGCCCACCGGACACGTAGATGACCTGTCCGGAGACGAATCCGGCATCCTGGCTCGCCAGGAACGACACCGTATGGGCCACATCCTCGGGTTCGCCGACCCGTCCGACGGGAATGGCCTTTTCGCCGGCGGCGATGAGGTCGGCGAAATCCATCCCCATTCGCGCGGCGGTCGCCGCGGTCATATCGGTCCGGATGAACCCGGGCGCGATGGCGTTGGCGGTGACACCGAACTTACCCAGTTCGATTGCCAAGGTCTTCGTGAAGCCTTGTAGACCGGCCTTCGCCGCCGAGTAGTTCACCTGGCCCCGGTTTCCCAACGCGGCGGTGCTCGACATGTTGACGATCCGGCCGAACTTCGCTTCGACCATGTCCGCCTGCACCGCCCTGGTCATGAGGAATGCGCCCCGCAGGTGCACAGACATCACGGCGTTCCAGTCCTCGACCGTCATCTTGAACATCAAGTTGTCGCGGATGATCCCGGCATTGTTGACGAGCACGACAGGCGCTCCGAGTTCGGAGCGGACCCGGTCCACAGCCGCCCGCACCTGCTGCTCGTCGGCCACGTCGGCCCCGACCGCGACGGCGCGTCCGCCCTCGGCAGCAATCTGCTCCACCGTTGCTTCGCTCGCGGTCTCATCCAGATCGACCACGGCGACCGCATAGCCGTCCGAGGCCAGCCGCAGCGCCACAGCGGCTCCGATGCCGCGAGCGGCCCCGGTCACGATCGCAGTACGGGTACTACTCACAACTATCTCCAGTCACGTTGTCGGTTGAACGCCCGGGTCTCGATGGGCAGGGCTGAATCGGCCCTCGGAACGGGCCACAGGCGAAGGACTTCGAAGAAGTTCGAACCTCGATATTACGTACTATACTAGTACGATACTTGGCCACCCGTCACCCGTCAACATCTTTTGAGCGGAACAAATTCGAATCAGACAGGCGCCCCAGCGTCTACTCAGGCAGGATCGGAAATCAAGGACTCTCGTAATACGCGCTTGAGCGATTTTCCGGTCGCGTTCCGAGGAATGGGCACATCGCGGATGTATCGCGAGGGAATCTTGAATTTCGCGAGCCGCTCTCGGCAATGCGCATCGATCTCGGCATCGGTGATCGATGCACCTGGGTAGACGTCGATCACCGCAACGACCTCCTCACCGAGCGACGGGTGGGGCAGGCCCACCACCGCGATGTCCATGATCGGCTCGAGTTCGGCCACAACCTGCTCCACTTCGGCTGCCTGAATATTCTCTCCACCTCGGATGATCACATCCTTGATCCGTCCCGCGATGAACAGGTATCCGTCCCGGTCGACATAGCCGAGATCTCCTGTGCAGAATCCGCCGTTGGTGAATGCAGCGCGAGTAGCCTCCGGGTCGCGCCAATAGCCCTGGGCAACCGTAGGTCCACTGACCCAGATCTGCCCGATCTGCCCCGCCGGCACGTGCTTGCCGTCGTCGTCCACGATCCGCACGGCATTCACCGGATAGGGGTAGCCGACGGACTCGGGCCTCTCGAACAGATCACTCCCCACGCTCAGCGCGATACTCGCGGTCGTCTCCGTGAGGCCGTAGCCGGTCAGCAACGTCGCCTGCCGCCCCACCCCGTTCTCGACGGCCCGGACGAGAGTGGCGGGCACCGCGGTCGCTCCTGACGAGACCATCCGCAGCGAACTGAGATCCGCGTTGCCGTTCTGCTTCTCCTCGACGAGCAGTTGTCCGAGCATCGTCGGTACCCCGCCCAGCGAAGTGATGCGTTCTTCGCCGATGATCCGGACCGCTTCCGCGGCGTTCCAGCGTGGCATGACGACATTCTCGACGCCCGCGAGCAACGAGGTGTACATAGCGCCCAGTCCCGCCACATGGAACCACGGGAGCACCTGCAACACGGCAGCTCGGTCCCCAGCCGCTGCCGGGGGACCGAACAGAAGCTGCACCGCCGCAGCGGTGATGCTCGAATTACACACTGCCACACAGTGATTACCGTGCGTGTGGACAACACCCCGCGGGCGGCCCGTGGTACCGGAGGTGTACACGATCGTGGCCGGGTGATCCGAAGCAACGGCAGCTTCGGGTAGATCACGATGATGACGCCCGGCTACCACGTCCTCCCAGATCCGGATCACCTCGCGAGCACGCGCCCCGACTGGGCCGATGGCAACCACCCTGCCCCGGAATTCGTCCGGAATCCGGTCGTACAGCTCCGCGGCGGTGACCACGAGGGTCGGGTCACAATCGGACAACGCATAGTGCACCTCGGCCGCGGTCCAGGACGTGTTGAGTGGCACGAAAACCGCACCGATGGCTTGCGAGGCCCAGAACGCCACGGAGAGCTCGATGCCGTTGCGGGCGAGCATCGCGACTCGTTCGCCGGGGCCCACACCCTGGGCTCGGAACCAGTGCGCGGCGGCAACGATATCCCCCCACAGCTCGGCATAGGTGACCGATCGCTGCTCGACCTTGATCGCCACCGAATCGCCGAACGAAGAGAGGTTCGCGGCGAGTTCACGCAGGGAACCGGCCACGTTCCCGTAGTTCGTTTGCGTCCGACCGCCGCGCTTCTCCGTCACGAGTTCGAAGGCCGGGTCGGATTCGACCAGCCGGCTCAACATCTCCCGGGTCACCATCGCGCGCCCCTTACCGACCATGCTTGTATCACAAGGGCAATCGTGCGGCAACGATCCGCTGCTGCGCGAGAAGCCCCGTCGACACGCATCCTCACGTCAACAACTCCTCTCCATGCGTACCAATTCGGTACGTTATTTCACCGCTGTTTCCCGGCTCGCGACAACGGCACCCTCGGCCATCAATTCGTCGATCCGGCTATCCGAGAAGCCCTGTTCACGGAGCACCTCGCGAGTATGCGCTCCGGGCAGTGGTGGTCTGGCATCGATCGCGCCCGGTGTGCGGCTCAGCCGTGGCGCCGGAGACGGTTGGACCACGTCATCCACCCGGGTAAAGGTGTTGCGGGCGACATTGTGCGGGTGGTGCGGTGCCTCCTCCAGACTCAGGCCCGGCGCGAAACACGCATCTGTTCCTTCGAGGAGGTCACACCATTGCTCCCGCGTCCGCATTCGGAAGAGGTCGGCCAGCCGCGTCGACTGGACCGTCCAGCTGTCCTCATCGCTCTGCCGATCCCAGACCGGGTCGGTGAGGTCCAGAGCCGACCGTAGCTGCGCATAGAACTCGGGTTCAGCGGCGGCATTCGTGATGAACTGCCCGTCACTGCATTCGTACACGTGGTAGTAGGGAGCGCCGCCGTCGATCACATTCCGCCCCCGGCCGAGATGCCACTTTCCGTCGGCGCGAAGTCCATGGTACGGGGCGCTGAGGGCGGCCACACCGTCCACCATGGCCGCATCCACCACCTGACCGACGCCGGTCCGGTCGGCCACCCGCAACGCGCACAGGACACCGAAGAGGAGAAACATGGTTCCGCCGGCGAAATCTCCGACGTAACTGACCGCTGGAACCGGCGGGCCCGCAGGGTCCGATCCCATTCCGTCGAGGGCACCGCTCAGGGCGACATAGTTGATGTCGTGGCCCGCCGCCGAGGCCAATGGGCCGTCCTGGCCCCAGCCTGTGATGCGTCCGTACACCAGCTTCGGGTTCCTGCGCAGGCACTCGTCCGGCCCCACGCCGAGACGTTCCATCACACCGGGCCGGAAACCTTCGATCAGGACGTCGGCGCGTTCGGTCAGCTTCAGCAGCAGATCTCTCCCCTTGTCCGTCTTCAGGTCGATCGCTACCGAGCGTTTACCGCGATGGGTCGGGGCCACTCGATCCGACGCACCACGCTGCGGTGCACCAGGACGATCCACCCGGATCACATCGGCTCCCATATCGGCCAGCAACATTCCGGCGAGCGGTCCCGGACCGATACTTCGCACCTCGAGGACGGTCACGCCGGACAACGCCCGCGTCTCGGACCGGGTCATCGCCACTCCCCTGCCGTGCCGGACTCGACCAGGTGGTCAATGTGCGGGTGGCTGTATCCCAACGATTCCAGCACCTCCCGGGTATGCTCGCCCAGCATCGGCGCAGGTACGGCAGGACCCGCGTCGAAGGCCCCGAACCGGATCGGGTAGCCCGGCTGCCGCACATTTCCCAGCTGTCGATGCTCCACGGTCGTCACATATCCATTCGCCTGGGCTTGCTCGTCGGCCAGCACATCGGCGAATCCGTTGACCGGGGCGAAGAACAGGCCCGCGGACCGTAGCTCCCGAAGCCAGACGTCCCGCGGCTTCGACCGGAACACGCTGTCGAGGATCGGATACAGGTGCTCGAGATGGTCGTGTCGCGATTCGACCGTGTCGAATCGCGGATCATCGATCAATTCTTCGCATCCGAGTGCTCGGCAGAAGTTCGCCCAGTGTTCCTGCTCCGGGTGATTGGTGCCCATCACCCATCTGTCGTCTCCGCACCTGTAGAGGTTTCGCAAAGGGGACCGGGTGGTCCGGCTGCCGTCCAGCGAGACTTCGAAGCCGCGAGCTCCGGTGAACCCGAGGTTGGCGTACATCAGCCAGGTACCTGCTCCGTAGAGGGAGGTGTGCACTTCTTGGCCGATGCCGTGCAACTCGCGTGCCGCGAGAGCCGTGACGGCCGCGTGGCTGCCGACGATGGCGGCCAGTTGATCCATCACCATCACATTCAGCGGCTGCGGATGGCCGGCGCCGGCAGCGAGCATCATTCCCGACATCGCCTGACCTACGTTGTCGAAAGCACCACTGTCCGCGAGCGGCCCTCGATCGCCGAAGCCCGTGACGTTGACATGGATGATCCGTGCGTTGACACCGGCGAGAGTCGCGTAGTCGATTCCGAGTTCTCTCCGCGTCGGACCGCGCAAGTTGGTGAGGAAAATATCGGCATCGGCGACCAGTCGGTGGATGATCTCCTGCGCCTCGGGAGAGCTCGAATCGAGGCTGATGCCACACTTTCCACGATTCGAGAGTACGAACATCACGGTCCATCCGGCCGTGTCGATCTCCCGGGTGTCGGTCATCGGCGCGAACGCGGCGAACTTGCGTTCCGGATCGCCGCGCAGGCTTTCGACCTTGACGACATCGGCACCGAGGTCGGCGAGGATCGCACCCACCGCGGGCCCGGCGTGCCAGACACCTACTTCTACTACCCGGACTCCGGACAGCGGCCTCTTCGAGCCGTCGTTCATCATGTATCTCCGACGCTCGTCGCGTATCAATACTTGGCCAGTACGGTACGGACGTAAGCGCCCAGCTTTGCGACCGCTTCATCCGCTTCCGGCACGTGTCCGGCCCCCAATTGGAAGACGTGCTGCATCTCCGGAAAGACTTCGAATTCGACCGGGATCCCCGCTTCGATGGCCTTGTCGCGTACTCGGGTGGAGTCGTCGAGGAGGGCCTCGTGACCGCCGGCCTGGATGAACAGCGGGCACAGACCGGAGTAGTCGTTCAGCACCGGCGAGGCGATCGGGTCGCCGGTGGCGCCCGGGGCGTACAGGGATCCGAGTGCGCGCATTCCCTCAGCACTCGCCAGCAGGTCGACACCGGCATTGGTGACCATCGAGGCTCCGGTTGCTTCGAGGTCGACCCACGGAGACATCAACGCGGCGGTCGCCGGCATCGGCAGGTCCGAGTCCCGGATTCTCAGCAGCGTGGCCAGCACCAGACCGCCGCCGGCGGAGTCGCCGACGAACGCGATCTTCTCCGGTGCGATACCGCGCTCGAGCAGTGCACGGTAGGCGGCAAGGACATCGTCGAGACCGGCTGGAAAAGGATGCTCGGGTGCGCGGCGATACTTCGGGATCAACGCGGCAACGCCGGCGGCCTTCGCAACATGCCCCGCCAGGTTGCGATACCCCACGGGGGTGCCGTACACGTATCCGCCGCCGTGCACATAGACGATCGCGGCGTCTTCCACGACATCGGAACCCTCGGGCCGCACCCACACGCCGGGAACCGTGTCCGTCGAGGCATCGTGAAAGGCGACCCCGCGAGCAGGGCCGGTCATGGCCTGCAAACCCTCCGCGACCACCCGCTGATCATCGAGCGAGAGACCCGCCACCGCGACCATGCGCTCACCGTGCCGCTTCAGACTCTCGACGAACTCGACAGCTTCGGGACTGACCATGGGAACAACCTCCCTGCGTTGGGACACTGCGGCCGCCTACACCAGGCGCAGGTGTGACGACGATCATTTCGTACTAGTTGCGTACGTTACGGTCGGTCGTAGTAGTTGTCAACCATTGAACGCGGATTATGCGTGGGGTCAGTAGGGTCGAACAGAATGCGCCGAAGCCTCGGCAGAAAGTCAGGACGACCCGTTTTCCGACAGCGCCCGAAGAACCCAGTCGGTGAGTTCACCCACGTACGTTTCTTCTTGCGAGGTCAATCTCGCCCGCTTCGACGGCGGGGTGTGAATCGCCCGCATCACGATGGGACCGCCGATCGTTTCCAGCAGGAACTTCACCGGCGGGGCGTCGGTGATCTCCCCCCGCTCGATGGCACGCGAGGTGATCCCCTCGAACTCTACCTGGGCGGGATGCAGCAGATCGGCACGAGAAATGACCTGCAGTTCTTCTTGAAACGGCAACTCGACCTGTAGCCGGAGCCAGGCACGGCCGGAATCGGTCATCATGAAATCGAAGAACCGGCGGATATAGTCCTCGATATCCGCACGCAGCGACCCGTGGTCGACGGCGGTCTGGTCCACGAGTTGGGTGGTCGCGGCGCGGAGGAGTTCGATACGCGAATCCCACCGCCGATACAGCGCGGGCTTGCCCACCCCGGCTTCCGAGGCCACCGCGTCGAAGGTGAACCTCTCCCAGCCACGGCAGGCGAAGACGCGCACCGCGGCCTCGAGAATCCGCCGGTCGTAACCGGCACCCCGCGGCCTGCCGACTGCTGCCTGCGTCATCGTCCGGTCCCCTCGGTTCGGCTTCCCACATTCACCCTCACGGCGATCGTACCTTAACGTACGGCTACGGTACGGTTAGCATCGACGGGCGGGCGGTCCGTGAGCGGAATCAGCCGAATTCGTCCCGCCGCATCCTTCGTTCGCAATGTATCCGTACGTCGCCCAGTCGATAGGACCACCCGAATCATGGCCGACTTCCCGCCCAGCCACCCCCTCGACCGCCGGTCTCCATCAGCGAACGACACGGAAGGGGAATGGGTTTCGTGGGCGAATTCCCAACCGATCATGAGTGTGATCGGGTTGACATGTCTGTCGGTCGCGCCCGAGCAATCGGAATTCGCACTGGAAGACAGCGGTTTGCCACTCAACGCCAACTCCGCCGTCAACGGGGGCATTATTGCCGCCGCAGCCGACCAGATCATGGCCGTTGTCGCCGCCCGGGCGTCGGCACCGGACTATGTACCGGTGACCGGCTCCCTGCATATTCAGTTCCATTCACCCGCCCACCTTCCGCTGACAATTCGGGGACTGCTTCTGCCCAGCGGATTCCGGACCAAGTACGTGGAAGTGGTCGTCGAGGACAGCGCCGGGCGCAGATGTGCGACAGCACATGCGACCATGATCAGTGGACGAGCGGCGCGCCGATACGCGGCCGCGGAAGTGGGCAGCCAAGCCGGCGTCCGCGCGCCGGCCGATTGATCGAAATTCGGCGCACAAGAAGCGTTCCGCGTCCGGTATCCCTGCGACGCGGCGGCCGATCAGTGCAAGGTGATTCCGGCGTCGACGGTCATGGCGTGACCGGTGACGAACCGCGCTCGTTCGGACACGAGGTGGAGCACGGTATCGGTGATATCGCTGGGTTCGAGCAAATCGACGGCGAGCATGTTCGTGAACAGGCTGGCGGGGCGAGGGTTTCGTTCGATCGCCGCGGCGAAGATTTCCTGAACGCTCGGATTCGTGGCCATGTCGGTATTCACACCGGTGGGATGGATACTGTTGACCCGGATGTTGTCCTTGGCCAGTTCGGCCGCAAAGGCTTTGGCCATCCCGGTCACGGCATACTTGCTCGCCACGTAATCGACCATGAACGGTTGAACACGAACCCCTGCGGCCGAACTCACCAGAACAATCGATCCGCCGGATCGTTTCTGCAGATGGGGCGCGCCGACCATCACCGTGTTCCACGCACCGATCAGGTTGGTGTCGACGGTATCTCGGAACGCCTTCGGGGTGATTCGGTCCCATTCCGACACTACGGCTATTCCCGCATTCGCGATGACGATATCCAGGCCGCCCAGCTCCTCGACCGCGACATCGACGGACGACTTCATCCCGTCGAAATCTCGCACATCGGCGACGACGGGCAGCACTCGTCCGCCGAGCTTCTCGACCAGGCGCACCGTCTCGTCGAGGTCATCCGTCGTTGCCGAACGGTACTTGACACTGGCCGGTAACGGACCGCACAAGTCGAGGGCGATGATCGATGCTCCCTCGGCCGCGAGCCGCTCAGCATGCGCACGCCCCTGACCGCGCGCCGCACCGGTGATCAAGGCGACTTTGCCTTGCAATTCGGGCATGATGATTCTCCTTTGTATGTCGTTTCGGCCAGGCGAAACCCACCGGGCGGAACGAATTTTCCGATCGCGAACCGTTTCGCGACGACGTCTACTGCGCGGTCAACCCACCGTCGATGTAGAGCTCGGCCCCGGTGACGAAGCCGGCTTCCGGACCCGCAAGGAACGCCACAGCATCGGCCACTTCCGCCGGCGTGCCCAACCTGCCCATCGGGGTCCTGGCGACGGTCACCTCCCGAAATGCGGGATCGTCCAGCCGTTCCAGCATTCTCGGTGTGCCGATGTAGCCGGGATGCAGGGAGTTCACCCGCAGACCGGCACTCGCCCAGTAGACGGCTGCACTCTTCGTCATGCCACGGATCGCCCCTTTGGCGGCGTGATACGCAAAGCTGTGGGGCACACCGACAGTCCCGAGGATCGAGCAGACATTGACGATCACACCGCCCCCGCTCCGCTCGATCAGCGCACCCGCGTGCTTCATGCCGAGCCAGGTACCGGTCTGAGCGATTCCGATCACCGTGTTCCAGCCTGCCACCGATTCGTCGACCACCGATTCCGGCGTCGCCACCGCCGCGTTGTTGACGAGTCCGTACAGACCACCGCACCGAGATTCGATTTCCGCGACCGCCTCGGACCACGCCTGCTCTGTCGTCACATCGAGCCGGTGAACAATAGGTTCGCAGTCCACGCGCGCAGCAACTCGCTCGCACGCGGTCTCGTCGACATCACTGATGATCACCTGCGCGCCTTCGCCGGCGAGGCGCCGGACGATCTCGGTACCGATGGCTCCGGTCGCACCGGTGACAAGGATGCTCTTGCCCTCGAACCGCGGCATCGTCATCCCACCCATTCGGGGTCGAGTGCAGCGTGGCCGGCGAACGGGACCAATCGCGTTGTCCGGCTACTCCCGGTCACCACGAGCCTGCGGACCTCGGGAAGCATTTTCTGCTGCCAGTGCTCGCTTTCATACACCGCGGCGTAGAGGCGAACCCGTTCTTCCTCGTTGTCGAACAATCGCATCCAGACAAACCTGGTGTGATCGTCGTCGGCCCAGAAGAGCCCGAGAATCCGCATCCCGCAGCTCTGCTGGTAGGGGACGGCGTGTTCGACCATGAACTCTTCCCATTGGTCCCACATTCCCGGATTCACCTGGTACTCGTAATGTTCGATGAACATTTCTCAGAAACCTCTCGCTATGCGGCGGCGCCGAATATCCCGGCTCGGATCATCCCGCCTGACGTCCGCCATCCACCGTGATCGTGGTGCCGGTGATGTGATCGGCGGCCGCGCTCATGAGGAAGGCGACCGATTCCGCGATATCCTGCGGCGCGGCCAATCTGCCGATCGGCACCGCCGCCGCGCGGTCGTCCGGGTCGAGATCGAGTCCCTCGAAGAGCGCGTCCATCATCTGCCCGGCAACCGGGCCCGGGCAGATCGCGTTGACGCGGACGCCGCGGTCCGCCCATTCCAGGGCAGCCGTCCGGGTCAAACCCAGTACCGCATGTTTCGATGCGACGTAGGCAGCCAGACCGGGCTGTCCGGTGAGCCCGCCGACACTGGATGTATTCACTACTGCCGCACCACGCTTCAGCAACGGCCCGATGTGTTTGAGCCCGAGAAACACCCCACGTACATTCACCGCAAGGACCCGTTCGAAAACTTCGGCAGGATACTCGGTCAACGGCGCTATCGCCCCGATGATCCCGGCATTGTTGAAGAATCGCTCGACCGACCCACGACCGAACTCTCGAGCGACGTTGCTGTAGTGAACGACTCCGGACTCGGACGATACGTCGCATTCGACAACGGCGATCTCCCGGTACATCCCCCGGAGGGCGTCTTCCACCGCACGCAGCTTCGGCAGGTCCACATCCACGAGCAGTACCCGGGTTTGTGGAGACGCCATCCCGGAGGCGACGGCGTATCCGATATCGCCTCCCGCGCCGGTGATCACCAACGTCTCAGTGTCATCGAACAACCCGGCAAGCCGTGGACCAGCGGCGCCGCGGTTCACTCCAGCTCCATACCCTTGTATCCGGCGGCGGCGACGCGGGCCGCCCATTCCCGCCATTTGTCCAGGCCGCCGTAGTAGGTGAGAATCCTGCCGTCGGACCCCGGGATATTGCCGCGCTGATACCAGGACCCCTTCGCGAGCAGGACCGGCTTCGCCGTTTCGTAGACGTGGTCGGTCCATTCGGCCGCGGCTTCGTCCGTCGCTTCGACGCGCGCATAACCGTGCCGTTTGACGTAGGTGATCAGGTCGGCGATCCAGTCCCCGTGCACCTCGCTGAAGGCCGGGAGATTGCCACCCAGACTGTGCACGCCGGCCACGAAGGTCAGGTTCGGGAAACCGGGCACCCCCATGCCGAGGAGGGTCCGTGGGCCGTCCGACCAAGCGTCCATCAGAGCTCGACCGCCCTTACCCCGGATGTCGATCTTCTTCAACGCACCCAGCCACGCCTCGAATCCGGTGGCAAAAATGATGACGTCGAATTCGAATTCGCGGTCGGTTGTGGCCACACCGGTCTCGGTGAAACGCACAACCGGGGTCTCCTTCAAACTGACCAGCTCGACGTGGTCGTTGTTATAGGTCTCGTAATACCCCGTTCCCTTCGGCGGGCGGTGCATACCTATCCCGTGGTCCTTCGGGATCAGCTTGTCGGCCAGATCCGGGTCGTCGATGGTGGCGCGAATCTTCGATTCGATGAATTCGGTGAAATCCTTATTGGCGGCTGGGTCGGAGAGCGTATCGGCAAATGCCGACGACAGAATGCGCAGCCCGCCGGAATTGTAGAGTTCTTCGTATTTCTTCAGCCGCTCTTCTTCGGAGACCTCGAATGTGAGACGCAACTCGGGCTCGTGCAAGAAGCCACCGATGTGGTTGAGCCGCTGCTGGTGCACCGCCGCGAAGTTCTTCCGATACTCCTCCTGCTCTTCAGGGGTGAACGGCCGGTTGTGCAGTGGTGTGACCCAGTGGCCGGTGCGCTGGAAGACGGTCAAGGACTGCGCCTCTTGCGCCACTTCCTGCACCAGCTGAACACCCGAGGAACCGGTGCCGAAGAGGGCGACCCGCTTGCCGGCGAGGTCGATCCCTTCCGCAGGCCACTCTCCCGAATGCACCATCACACCATGGAAATCGTCCCGCCCGTCGAACTCGGGAACATAGGGCTCGGAGAGCATCCCCGTCGCCAGCACGAGAAAGCGGGCCGCTGTCTCCTGCCCGTCCGCGTACCCCACGACCCAGACGTTGTTCTCGGCATCGAATCGTGCCCGGACGACGGTGGTATTCAGTTGGATCTTGTCACGCAGCCCGAACCGGTCCACGACGAAATTGAAGTAGCGTTCCACCTCCGGCTGGCCGGCATAGTGCTCACTCCATCGCCATTCATCCGCCAGGATTTCGGAGAAGAAGTATCCGTACGAATAGGAATCGGAATCGAAGCGAGCGCCCGGATAACGGTTCCAGAACCAGGTACCACCCACGCCGGAGCCGCGCTCCACCAGACGCACGGAATGCCCTTGTTCGGCCAGCCGGTAAAGGGCATATATCCCCGAAACACCGGCGCCGACAACGAGGGCATCGAGCACCTCCCCCGAGTCCGGCTCCCGGTCGGCACGGTGCCGCGAAACTTCATTGTTCATGGGGTCCTCGCATGTCTTTTTCTGCTGCAGATTTGCATAAACCGGCCAAGGCTCGACATTCGTCCTGATTGCGTTGCGGCCCGAAAAGGGTTGCGCTCGGATGAGCGACCGGTGCGCCGAGACTTCCACTCGAACCCCGATGTGTCAAGCGTCATATTCGAACCCATCGATCCACCCTCATAGCTGCCGCTATCGAGGCTTGCGCGAAACGTACTAAAACAGTACGATACTCCAAGAGGCCCGGTCAGGCCAGAGCTTTCGCAGAATCGATCAGCGCGGTGCTGGACCCCGGCGCATCGATGTCTCCATACGAACGCGAACCACGAAAGAGAGGATGGCGTTCCCGTGCCCCGTCGCACTTTCATCGCAGGTATCCACGAGTTCCCATTACGAGTCGCACCCGGACACTCACCACATCAGATCAAAGGCGAGTGTGCAGCCGAGGCACTGGCCGATGCGGGACTCCCGTGGTCTGCGGTCGACGGTCTCTACGACGCGGGTGAGTCCGAGACCTCTCTCGCTGGGCTCGGCGTGGCCGAGTACCTGGGAATAAGACCCAAGGTGATCGACACGACGAACGTAGGCGGGGCCTCCTACGAATTTCATATCGGTCATGCGAAGCGGGATATCGAGGCCGGCCTCGTCGACGTCGCGCTTGTCACCTACGGCTCCACGCTCCGCAGCGAATCGAGGTCGGGCGGTATCCCCACCAGCATCGGAGCTCAGGAAACGCCCGCAGAGCGGATCGAACGCCCCCAGGGCCTGTCACTGGTCGGTAGCTACGCGATGGTCGCCTCGCGCCATATGCACGACTACGGCACCACACCGGAACAGTTGGCATCCGTCGCCGTATCCGCGCGCCGGCACGCCCTGCGAAACCCACTCGCAACCGATGGGCTCGAGGCGATGTCGATGAGAGCCCGGGGGCCGCTGACCATCGACGATGTGGTTTCGTCTCGTCCCATCGCCGATCCCTTGCGGCTACTCGACTGCTGTTTGATGACAGACGGCGGTGGCGCGGTGGTCCTCGTGTCGGAGGACATACTCGCCAACTGCCGCCACCCCGGTGTCGAGGTGCTCGGTACCGGCGAAGCTATTTCCTTTGCCGAGGCCGGCACCGATCTGACCAGCTCGGCCACGGCGGAGTCCGGTCGTCGCGCCTTCACTCAGGCAGGAGTACGTCCGGGAGATATCGATGTCGCAATGCTCTACGACTCGTTCAGCATCACTGTCTTGATCCAGTTGGAGGACCTCGGATTCTGCCCCAAGGGAGCCGGTGGTGAGTACGCGGCCGGCGGTGTCCTGGACTTCGACTCCGCGGGCGGGCCGGCCGTCAATACCGATGGCGGCGGGCTCTCGTCGACCCATCCCGGGATGCGCGGGCTCTTCTTGCTCATCGAGGCCACCAGGCAGCTGCGTGGTTCATCGACATCCCAGGTGCCCGGCGCCGAACTCGCTGTCTGCAACGGAATCGGCGGGTTTCTCGGATCACGACATGCATCCGGAACCGTAGTCCTGGGGAGGGCGTAATGACCGGCCTATACTTTTCCGCCGAGATGGACGGGTCGGAGCTTTCACGCTGCGCCGACTGCGGCCACATTTTCACCTATCCGCGCCGGCACTGCTCGAAATGCGGATCACTGTCGATCACGAGCTCACCGATCAACGGGCCGGGAACCGTGTACGCGGTCACTGTCGTACGTGCACACCCGGATCCCGAATTCAACGCACTGGCGCCGTATGCCGTCGCCTATGTCGATCTCGACCAGGGCGGTCGGGTTCTGACCCGCCTCACCACCCCGGACGCGGACTCCGTCCGGATCGGCGACCGCGTCGAAATGCGCTCGCCCGATGCTGTGGGCCCGGCAACGAACGACCGGACGCCCGAAGGCCGAGCGTCCGCGCCATCGGATGGCGAGTCGGTGGAGGTCGTTCGATGACCTCACTCGAGTCGAGTATTCGTGTCCAGCGCGAGGCGGGAACTGTCACTGTGACCTTCGATCGCCCGGCAACCAGGAACGGCCTCCGATCGCAAGAATGGGTCCATCTGAAAGAGACCCTTCATGAGATCGATAAGAACACCGACGACCGCGTGGTCGTGTTGACGGGAGCCGATGGGAACTTCTCATCGGGGGCCGAACTGGGCGACTCATCGGAGGATCTCTTTCCTCTTGCCCCGATGCAGATCGTCAACGATGCCTGCTTGGCGATCCGACGGCTCAACAAGCCCGTGATCGCGGCGGTCTCCGGGTACGCGGTGGGCGCGGGCTTCAACCTGGTCTTGTCGTGCGACTTGGCCGTGGCCGATTCCACCGCACAGTTCTCACAGATCTTCATCAAACGTGGAATGTCCCCTGATTTCGGAGGTTCGTGGCATCTGCCGCAGGCGCTCAGTCTGCATCGCGCCAAAGAAATCGCCTTTTTCGGCGAGATGCTGACAGCGACGGAGGCCCGCGAGCTGGGCCTGATCAACCATGTCGTCGAACCGGAGGATCTCGCCGCGTTCGTTGACACATGGGCGGCGAAGCTGAAAGCACTGCCGCCGATCGCCCTGGCACGCACCAAACATCTGCTGAACAGTTCGCTCGAAAGTAGCTTCGGAGCGGCCTTGGACCGGGAAGCAGTCTTCCAGGAACACAACTTCACGACCCTGGACACCCACGAAGCCATCTCGGCCTTTCTCGAGAAGCGGGCACCCCGTTACACAGGCCGCTGACATACGGCAGCGAACGACAAGCCGGGCGCCGCGGTCCGACTCATATGACAGGAAGTGATCAATATGAAAGTCTTCGACGGGATCGAAGAGCTGCGCGAAGCGTCGGGAACGCATCTGGGATTCAGCGATTGGATATCGATCGAGCAGCAAGAGATCGATGCGTTCGCCGAAATAACCGGCGACCGACAGTGGATTCACGTGGACGAGGAAGCGGCTGCACGCGGGCCCTTCGGCACCACCATTGCGCACGGATATCTCACCGTATCCCTGATCCCACGGCTGATGGCAGAGATCTTCTCGATCGAGGGGCTCTCGCTCGGCATCAACTATGGATTGAACAAGGTCCGATTCCCCTCCGTCGTTCCGGCGGGGAGCAAGGTCCGCGCCGGCGCAGAGATCGTATCGGTGGATCGGACCCGGCAGGGCCATTCCGCCTTGATCAGGGTGACGATCGAGCGTGCCGGGTCGGATAAGCCGGTATGTGTCGCCGACACGGTCACACTCTTCGCGTGAGGACACGGCGCACCCGATGACCAGAATTCGATCGATATCGCACGGAAGAACGGAGGGCATGTCGTGAGCGATGGGATGCACCGGGTCGAGTGTGCAGCCGCCGACCTCGCCGCCGGCAAAACCGTTGTCCTCGTCGGGTACGGAAGCCAGGGCTCTGACGGCTACCTCGTCGTCGCAGCAGAGAAGGCCACTACTCACGACGTGGCCTTCATGGTTCGTCATACGGCCGGGTTCGTCTGCGCCGCAGTCACAGACGAGATATGTGCGCGCGCCGGTCTTCCCTTGCTGTCCGGCACCTTTCCCGCCTCCGGACACGATTTCACCGTGTCGGTCGATGCCGCGTCGGGCGTAACCACGGGAATCTCCGCCGCTGACCGGGCAGCGACTGTTCGCCGGCTCGCCGACCCCGCGAGCGACCCCACCGACTTCACCCGTCCCGGCCATGTCGTTCCTGTTCTCGTTCACAGCAACGGAGTGCTCGGGCGGCGCAGAGCCGCGGAGGCGGCCGTCGACCTGTTGCGTGCCGCCGGACTGCACGAGGCCGGCGCGCTGGCGGCGCTCGTGTCGGATACCGAACCCACCGGCATAGCGGGACCGGCGCAGTCGCGCGCGTTCGCCGCGGAGCACCGGATGAATTGGGTCTCGATCGCAGATATCGTGAATTACCGGCGGAGCGCCGAACCGCTTGCTCGCCAGACATTTCGGGTGGTGCACGACACCCCGTACGGCGCCATCGAAGAAATCGGCTACCCCAGCGATACCAGCGACGTCGACCTCAGGGCCTACCGGGCCGCCGAGGTCGCGCGGATTCTCCGGCTCGCGAACGTCACCGAACGTACCGCAACGAATCGCCACCCGGCCTGACCCGCAGTACCCACTCGCACAGGAGAGGCAGCATTCCTTGAACAGGTCTCTATACGGTGGGGACCACCACGCTTTCGCTGACGCGGCTCGCAGATTCGTCGACCGTTCGATACTTCCCCGGCACGACGAGATCATCGAGCAGAAATACATACCTCGTGATGTGTGGCGAGAGGCAGGCAGGCATGGCTTCCTCGGCCTCGAGGTCCCCGAGAGCTACGGCGGTGGCGGCGCCGAGGACTTCCGGTTCAACGCGATTCTGACCGAAGAGCTCTCGCGGGTCAGCGTCGCGATGGCATCGGCCTTCGGAATCCACTCCGACATCGTTGCCCCCTATCTCGTTCACCTCACGACCGAAGAGCAGAAACGACGATGGCTCCCGGGCTTCTGCTCGGGAGAGATCGTCACGGCGATCGCGATGTCGGAACCCGCAGCCGGCTCCGACCTCGGTGGCATCACGACAACAGCGCGCGCCGAAGGATCGGACTGGATCCTCAACGGATCGAAAACGTTCATCACCAACGGATACAACGCCGACCTGGTCGTGGTCGCAGCCAAAACCGATCCGGACAAACGCGCAAAAGGTATCACGTTGCTCGCCGTCGAAGCCGGCATGCCCGGCTTCGACCGAGGCCGCAGGCTCGACAAAGTCGGTCAGCCGGAAGCGGATACCGCGGAACTGTTCTTCACCGACGTCCGCGTTCCCGCGGAAAACGTCATCGGAGAAGTCGACCGCGGGTTCATACATATGATGGAGATGCTGCCTCAGGAACGGCTCAACGCAGCGGTCAGCAACCTCGCACACGCTCGATACATCTTCGACGAAACACTCGAATACGCCGCCCAGAGGAAAGCATTCGGCGAGCGGATCGGCTCCTTCCAGTACAACAAATTCATCCTCGCGGAAATGGCGACCGAACTCGACGTGACCCAGGCATTCCTGGATTCGGCTGTCGCCGCACACACCGAGGGATCGCTGACCGATATCGACGCCGCCAAAGCGAAATGGTGGACCGCCGACGTCCAGAATCGCGTACTCGACAGGTGTGTCCAACTCCATGGCGGGTACGGGTACATGAACGAGTACCGGGTTGCCCGCGCATGGAAGGATGCCCGCGTGACTCGGATCTGGGCGGGCTCCAACGAGATCATGAAGGAGATGATCGGCCGCAGCCTCGGCTTCTGAATCCGAGCCGGGAGGAAACACACCGCATGGTTCGGTACCGCCGCGAATCCACCGGAAGACGATCACGTCCACGAAATTTCCGGTCGCCCGCTGCCCGGTCGGCGAACGGTCACCCTTGGCCCGCCTCGGCCTCGGCGGATACTTCGGCCCACTCCTGCCACCCCTTGACCCGGTCGGCGTAGAGCTGGGGGACGATCTGGAGGGGGAAGGTACCGAAGAAGATCCGGGAGGGAGGAGTGTCGGCGTCGACGACCTTCAGCAGCGCGGTGCCGACGCCCGCCGGGTCGGGGTTCGGGATGGTAGCGAAGCCGGCGTGGACCGTCTCCCGGAAGCTGTCGTAGGCCGGCAACGGTGCGGAATGGGCTGAGGACGCGTTGAACTCGGTGCCGAAGGGCCCGGGCTCGACGATAGTGACCTTGATACCGAAGGGCGCCACTTCCTGGGCCAAGGAGTCCGAAAGTCCCTCGACTGCAGCCTTGGCGGCGGTATAGCCGCCGGTGGTCGGATAGGCGGCGAGGGCGAGCAGGCTGGTCACGTTGATAATGTGGCCGCCGCCCTGAGAGCGAAGATAGGGCAGTGCTGCCTGGACGACCCAGAGTGTGCCGAACACGTTCGTCTCGAACTGGGCGCGGACATCGTCTTCGGTCAGCTCTTCGACCATGCCGAACAGGCCGTAGCCGGCGTTGTTGACGACGACGTCCAGGCGGCCGAAGTGTTCGTGGGCACGCCTGACGGAGTCGGTCACGGCGGCTTTGTCCGTGACGTCCAGTGGCAGCGGCAAAATCGCGTCGCCATGGGCGGTAACCAAGTCTGCCAGTGCGTCGGTGTCGCGGGCAGTCGCGGCGACCTTGTCGCCCCGCGTAAGCGCGGCCTCGGTGAACCGGCGGCCCAAGCCGCGGGAGGAACCAGTGATGAACCAGATCTTGCTCATGGGAAGCACTCCTCGATGGGGATACAAAGACAACAGAGGGAACTGTATACCAATATGGAACTGCGTACCACTTGTGACCCCTGTACTACACTCACCGAATGGCCGAGACATCCAGGACCGCGCGCTCCACGCTGCGGGAGCGGACACGAGCCGCGATGCGCGAAGAGGTCATCGAGATAGCGTTCCAGCTCTTCGCCGAGCAGGGCTTCGACAAGACGACGGTCGAGCAGATCGCCACTGAGGCCGGCTTGTCGCGCACCACTTTCTTCCGATACTTCGGCTCCAAGGAGGAGCTCATCCTCGGCAAGATGAGCGAGTTCGGTCCTCGGATCGTCGCTGCGCTCGCCGCCCGCCCCGCCGATGAGCGCCCCTGGGAAGCGCTACGCCGGTCCTTCGATGTGATCACCGAACCGGCGGCCGACGATCCCCGGTCCTTCGTGAACCTGATGCGGCTGCTCAATGACGCCTGCGCCCTGATGACCCGCCAATGGGAGAAAACACAGGGCTGGCACAGCCTCCTGGTGCCGGAGATCGCCCACCGACTCGGCGGCGACTCGGAATCCCCGGGCGAACTTCGCGCACACGCCCTCGTAGGCTCGGCAATGTCCTGCCTGGACGCCGCAACCGATGCCTGGACGACCGGCGGCGGAGCCACACCGTTGTCCGAACTACTCGACGAGGCGATGGGCGTCCTGGTCGAACCGGCAGTGTAGGCACAAAGCCGCACCTGCCGATACCGGGCACTGGCACCGACACGGCTTCTCGTCCAATTACCAGCGCGCCCGGGGGCTTCGAAAGTCCCGAGCCCGCTCGACTGGGTCCCCGGACAGACCGGGAGTGCCACGTACCGCGTGCACGAGTCGCCGCCGCGAGCAGCTGGGTTGTTTGCCGGGTTCAGGCGGGGGCTCGTTCGTCCGGGGGATGCCGGAACCTGGCACGCCTCGTTCCTGAGTACCACCAGGTCCGGCGGACAGAAAACAACCCTGCCCGGGCCCACGGTAAGAACCTCGGTAACCCGCCCACAACTTGACCGGATGCAACCTCCGCTTTATGCTCGAATTCATACGGAGGTCGCATCCGTTTTGATTGAGCGCAGTATCGCCGGAGGTAGGAGGGCACATGAACGCCAGTGAACAGCGGGAGCGCAAGCCCCGCGCGGACGTGCAGCGCAACCGTGCCGCCCTTCTGGAGACCGCGCAGCGTCACTTCCTCCGGCACGGGGTCGGCACCTCGCTCGAGGCGGTGGCCAAGGAGGCGGGCGTCGGACCCGGCACCCTGTACCGGCACTTCCCCACCCGGGAGGCGCTGCTGGCGGCCGTGCTGCAGACACGCTCCGAAGAGTTGGTGACCCGCCGAGCGCAGATCGAGCAGTTGGACGATGCCGGTGAGGCGTTGGAGCAGTGGCTGCGTGCGATGGAGGAATACTTCAGCGCCTTCAGCGGGCTCCCGGACCCCCTCATGACCGCAGCCCAGGCACAGGATCCGGACAATCCGCTCACGATCCCCTGCGACATATTCACCAACGCCACCGACAAGTACGTGGAAGCCGCGCAGAACGCCGGGCTCGTACGCGCGTCGGTACGTGGGTTCGACCTGTTCCTCGCAGCCTGTTCCATTGCCTGGATCAAGGGCAACGGCGCCGACGAAGACTCGCTCGACCGCCTCCGCACGCTCCTGGCGAGCGGCTACCGCAAACAGGCCGAGAAGGCGTAAATCGCTGGGCGCCCTGGTCACTCAGTCCTCATTCCCAGCGCCCGGAATCACAGTTTCATCAAGGAGAGTTCAATGAGTCGTTCCCCGAAGATCCTGCCCGCTGGAGATCGCCGTGTTGTGGCGCAGGGCGGTCTCGGCTACCTCGAGGGCGCACGCTGGCACCGTGGCGCACTGTGGTTTTCGGACATGAGCCGACGCAAGATCTGTCGCCTTGTGCCTGACGGACCGGTCGAGGATATCGCCGAGGTGCCCGGGCGGCCCTCCGGCCTGGGTTTCGATCCGGAGGGGACGCCGATGGTCGTTTCCATCGACGACGGCCGGCTCCTGCGCGTGGGCAGCAGCGGACTGGAGGAGCTCGCCGACCTGGCGCCGGTCGCGTTCCATCCCAACGATATGGCTGTGGACCGAGAGGGCCGCGCCTATATCGGTCCACAGGGCTATGTTTTCGGAACCGAGCCGATCGGTGTGGGTTTGATCATCCGCCATCCCGATGGCCGGATCGACACCGGCGGCGAGGATCTCATATTCCCCAACGGCATCGCCATCTCCGGTGACGGGCGCACCCTGGTCGTCGCGGAATCGTTCCGGGCGCCACAGGCAAGACTCACCGCGTTCACCGTGACCGACGACGGAACACTGACCGACCAGCGCGTGTTCGCCGAATTCGGGTCACCGGACACCGAGACCATCGATGGCATCGGCATCGACAGCGAGGGCGCGGTATGGGCAGCCTTCCCATGGATCGGTGAATTCCGGCGTGTCCGCGAAGGCGGCGAGGTCACCGACGTCATCCGGATCGAGCCGGACGCCGCGTATCCCGACGGCGGTACTTTCGCAGTCGATGCGGTACTCGGTGGACCGCAGATGCGCACCCTCTACCTACTCATCTCCGATACAAGCCCCGAACGCCTCGGTAACGGCTTCGATGCCACAGGCCGCATCGAAGCCATCGAGGTCGAAGTGGCAGGAATCCGGGACTGACGGCAACTCTTGCGGCGGCGCACTGTCTCCACGACAGCGTCCCCGAGTGTTTCGCACCCTCCCGGCGACTGCCATCCTGCAGGACGTGGTACAGGTGAATCGCGCCCCGCCCGCCGCCGACCGGCCCCGCGGGATGTCACACGCACCCCCAAGACATCACACACCGAACACGACCACGAAGAGCGCGCGGTCTCCCACACTGTGACCAAGCGGTCTTGCCGTGCCGCCGTATGCAAGCAGCCTGCCGGTACCCGCGCAGTGCGTCCTACACCCGGCCCTTATGACGGCTGCTTCCCTGAGGCATACCGCATTGCGCCCCGCCGCCCCCACACGCGCGGCATCCGTCCCGCGCTCCTCCTGCTGGTAGATTCCACCATTTTGACAAATCGGAGGCTTCCTCCGTATTGTCGCAAGCGAACGGAGGTTTCCTCCGTTTTTCTTTCACCTCGTTTGGAGGCGCAACTATGACAAGCCGGCAGATGGTCCTGGGCATGCAGTTCAGCGGCGGTTACGGGGCCGAGCCCGGGGCTTGGCGGCTGCCGGGCGCCAACTTGAACAGCTACACCGACATGGACCAATTCGTCCGTTATGCGCAGGCAGCCGAACGCGGCAAGATTCAGCTGCTGTTCATTGCCGACACCCCGGTCCTGGACATGGACCTCACCCACCACGCACCGCGCCAGGCGATCGACCCGATGCTGCTGCTGACCGTCCTCGCGCGCCAGACCGAGCGGGTCGGCCTGGTCACCACCGCCTCCACCACTTTCAGCGAGCCCTACAACCTTGCCCGTCAGTTCAAGGCATTGGACGTGATCAGCCACGGCCGGGCCGGCTGGAACGCGGTGACCACCTCCGACCCCACTGCCGCGGCGAACTTCGGCAGCCCGGTCCCGCCGCGTGCGGAGAAGTACGAACGTGCCCACGAGGTCATCCAGATCGTGCAGGCGTTGTGGGGCAGCTGGGAGAAGGACGCCTTGCTGCTCGACGTCGAGAACAAGCGGTACGCCGACATGGAGAAGATCCAGCCGATCAACCTACGGGGCCGCCACGTCGCCGCTCGCGGCCCGCTGCCCATCCCGCCCTCCGAACAGGGTCAGCCGGTCATCTTCCAGGCGGGCGGCGGCAATTACGGCCTCGAGATCGCGGGCCGTTACGCCAGCGGCGTCTACGCCAACCCGTACAGCATCGAGGATGCCCGCGCCCAGCGCCAGGCCCTGCGGGACGCCGCCGAGCGCGCCGGACGCGACCCGGGCGAGGTCAAGATGCTCGCCGGCTTCATGCCGACCATCGCCTCCTCCCGCGCATCCGCTCTGGAGCGGCGCCGCTTCCTGGACGAGGTCGTCGATCTGGGGCAGCGCGTCCGCTACCTCGGCGCCATGCTCGGCCTCCCGCTCGGCCCCGAGCAACTCGACGAGCCACTCACCGCGCAGCAGCTGGCCGCCGCCGTGCCCAGCCCGCGCGACCCGCGATCCGTCCGCGCCCTGGAAGTCGCCCGGGAAGGCTGGACTCTGCGCGATGTGCTCGCCCACGGTGTGATCGATTACCACCCGGTGGTCGCAGGCACCGCCACCGACGTGGCCGACCACATGCAGGAGTGGTTCGAGGCCGGGGCTTGCGACGGTTTCTCGATCGCTCTCGACGGCTTCCACGACGGCTTCGACGCCTTCGTCGACCAAGTCGTCCCGATCCTGCAGAAACGCGGATTGTTCCACGAGGACTACGAAGGCTCCACCCTGCGCGAGAACCTCGGCGCCCATGAGCAATACGGCCTCGACCCGCGCCTCACCGAGCCGGCCCGGACATGACCACCCCACCGGCCGGGCCGGCGCGGACGACCCGCGGCCCCTCCCCTACCCGCCAGCGCTCCTTCTGCATGTACAAGCACGCAGGCCGCCTGACCACAGGCCGCCGCAGAACGCATCTCCCACGGCCTTCATCGGCGCCGGCAGCAAGGACACCCCCACCATGAAACGCTCATTCGACCACCTGCCCACCGTCACCCCCGGCAGCGACAAGGCGCAGCACGGCCGACCATTCGCGCCGTCCCGGGAGGACCCCCGCATGGTTCAAGCCCCGCCCGCCACCGACCATGGCACCTTCCGCAACGACGAGCCGCCCCAGAGTGCCGCCCCGGTGTCCGCATCGGCCATATCGGCCTCCCCCACCGCCAGAACTCCCACAGGGAGCGGGCTCGTCCCCGTCCTAGCCTTCAGCGGCATCGTCGTCGCCGTCATGCAGACCCTGCTCGTCCCTGTTATCGCCGACCTCCCGCGACTGCTGGACACCACGACATCCAACGCCGCCTGGGTGATCACCGCGACACTGCTGTCCAGCGCCGTCGCCACCCCGGTCATCGGGCGCCTCGGCGACCTCTACGGCAAGCGCCGCTTGGTCCTCGTCAGCCTCGGGCTGATGGTGCTGGGCTCGCTGATCTCCGGGTTCACCTCGGACCTCATGCCGATGATCGTCGGCCGCGCTGTGCAGGGCTTCGCGTTGGGCGCCATCCCGCTCGGCATCGGCATCATGCGGGACGAATTGCCGCCCGAGCGGCACGGATCGGCGATGGCGCTGATGAGCAGTTCTCTCGGTGTCGGGGGTGCGCTCGCCATACCGCTGGCCGCGCTCGTCGCCCAGAACGTCGACTGGCACTGGCTGTTCTTCGGCGCCGCCGCCCTCGGAGCGGTGGCCATGGCCGCGATCTACGCCGTCGTCCCCGAAAGCACGCAGCGCGCCCCCGGCCGCTTCGACGTGATCGGCGCGCTCGGGCTCACCCTCGGCCTCGTCGCCCTGCTGCTGCCCATCTCCAAGGGCGCCGACTGGGGCTGGGGAAGCGCCACCACGCTGGGACTCTTCGCCGCCGGCATCGTGACCTTTCTACTGTGGGGCCTCTTCGAACTGCGCATCGAGCACCCGCTGTTGAACCTGCGCGCTGCCTCGCGCCGCCAGGTCCTGCTGACCAACCTGGCCGCGATCACCGCCGGCCTCGCGTTCTTCGCGGTGACACTCGTCCTGCCGCAGCTGCTACAGCTGCCCGAGTCCACCGGGTACGGGCTGGGGATGTCGATGGTCGTCACCGGCATCTGCGCGGCTCATATGGGCCTCGCGATGATGATTGCCTCCCCACTCGCCGCCCGGATGTCGGCCGCGCGCGGGCCGAAGGTCGCGCTGATGACGGGGCTCGTACTGCTCGCTGTCGCGTATCTGGCGGGCACAGCGCTGCTGGGCGCCGTGTGGCAGATCGTGATCGTCGCCGTCCTCGCGGGCAGTGGCGTCGGCATCGCCTACGCGGCGATGCCCGCGCTCATCCTCGGCGCCGTCGACCCTTCGGAATCGGGCGCGGCCAACGGGCTGAACTCGCTGATGCGCGCCATCGGCACAGCGATGTCCAGCGCCGTCGTCGGCGTCGTCCTCGCTAGCACGGCGCAGCGCATAGGGAGCACCGAGGTACCCACGCTGGACGGCTTCCGCACCTCGTTCCTGATCGCGGCAGGGGCGGCGCTGCTGGGCCTCGCCCTCGCGGCATTCCTGCCTGGACATACGCGAGATTACGCGGGGATACGTCCGAGTTCGGGGCCGTCGTAACCGATGAACGAAAACGATGAACAACTCGAGGAGTTCTGTATGAAGATCGGCATTCTCGGTGTCGGCCATATCGGTAAGACACTCAGTCGAAAGTTGGGCGCGGCCGGACACGATGTCAAGGTGGCCAACTCGCGCGGGCCCGAAACGATCGACCCCACGGTCCTTGCCACAGGAGCACGTGCGGTGCCCGCGGCCGAGGCCGTGCAAGGTGTGGACGTCGTCATCCTCTCCATCCCACTGAACCGCATTCCCGACATCGCGCCGCTGCTCACCAATGTACCCACCGAGACGGTTGTCATCGACACCTCGAACTACTATCCGGCGCGCGATTCCGAGATCGCGGCTATCGAAGCCGGCCGGGTCGAAAGCCTCTGGGCCGCAGAACAGCTCGGCCGGTCGATCGTCAAGGCATGGAACGCCATCGGCTCCGACTCCTTCGCCCTGAAGGGCACACCTGCGGGGACCCCGGGCCGAATCGCCATCCCGGTGGCGGCCGATGACGACAGCGAACGCGCGGTCGGGATGGCGCTGGTCGAGGACACCGGATTCGATGGATTCGATGCCGGACCGCTGGCGCAATCCTGGCGCCAGCAGCCCGGGGCGCCGGCTTATTGCACGGATCTCACCCGCGACGAGATGCCGGCCGCTTTGGCGAGCGCCGAGGCAGCACGGTTGCCGAAGCGGCGTGATCTCGCAGTCGCCGCCATCGTCGAAAGGCTCGGCGACGGGACAACGAACCCCGGCTCGGAGTACGGCGTCCGCCTCAGCCGCGCGCTGTACATGTAGCTATCCGGACACGATAGAAGGGAAGAAACACGATATGAGGATTTCCGTTATCGGCGCCGGAGCCATCGGCGGCAATATCGCACGCCGGCTCAGCGAGGCCGGACACGAGGTACTGATCGCGGACGCCCGCGGGCCGGATGCCGTCGCCACCGACGTCCGCGCGGCAGGCGCTCGCGCAGTCGACCTGGAAGCCGCGACCCACGACAGCGAGGTCATCATCCTGTCGATCCCGTTCGCGAAGCAGCCCGAGCTCGCCGGCGTCCTCGCCGGGGTCTCCGGCGATACCGTCATCGTCGATACGTCGAACTACTATCCCGTCATGAACGGCCACGTCGAGGCGGTGGACAACGGGCAGGTCGAGAGCGTGTGGAGTGCCGAGCAGCTCGGCAAACCGATTGTGAAGGCGTGGAACGCCGCACTCGCGGGCACGCAACAGACCAAGGGAGTACCCGCCGGAACACCCGGCCGCATCGCCATCCCCGTTGCCGCCGATTCGGAACGAGCACGCCGGATCGCCATGCAACTCGTCGACGACACCGGCTTCGATCCCGTCGATGCCGGTGTTCTGGCCGAATCGTGGCGGCAACAGCCGGGGACGCCTGCCTACTGCACGGAACTGGATGCCGCGGAGTTGCGGCGGGCCCTGGTAGCGGCCGACAAGGACGAAGCTCCCCGCACTCGTGACCGGCTCGGGGAGCAATTCGCGAGCCTCACCGCGGCACCCTCGCTGGACGAGACCGTCGCGATCAATCGCGCCGCACACCACTGACCCCGCGACTACGGGCCGCCGACCACCTCTCTCCGGGTAGGAGATCGGCGGCCCGTGGCTGTGCTGCCATCCAGCGCGGTTATCTGGCCCGTCGACCATTGGCAACCGAGCGCTGGTCGGTCAACGGTGTGTCCGCCAGGACCTGAACGACGACGTGGTCCGCACCGGCTCGAGATGTTCGGTGAGCGCAGCGGCCCGCGTCGTCGGCAGAACCCATGCCGACCAGTGCGCGGGCCAACCGGTCCGATCCGCCGGTGACCAGGTCGGAGTCGTCGAAACCTTGGCGTAGCCACGAGTTCCGGTAGTTGGGCAGCGTCGAGTACATCGCGAGGTGGGCGTGCGCACACCAAAGTCGATCGCCGGTATCGCCGCCGATCGCCACGGCTTGTTCGGTGACGAGCCAGCGATCGGCGCCGAGGATCGAGCGGGTGGCCTGTGTCTGTTCGGGCGTCACCAGCCAGCCGCCCGATTCCGCCGCTGTCGGTATCCGGACGTGGATATTGGCGATGCCGGTGCCGACCGGCTACAGGACACACCGCCATCACGCATCACCGATCGATGAATAAAGGCAAGAAATGCAACCACCTGCCCACCGGCGGCGCACGACCAGCTCACGGAGGCAGCCGTATCCTCCACTCGCTGCAGGGTCCGCAGTCTCGGCGCGAGATCGCGTACAAACAGTTTCAGAAACGGGACTGTGGATTTAAGGGCTCCTCTCTGGTCAAGCCTCGGCCAGCAGAGAGGTACCAACTTGTTGAATTGGGGCCGGAGTTCGTGGTCTGCAGCCATGATCTTCAAGGCTGCGGTCGGGTTCGCTCGGGAAACACCTGTCACCTCCGGGGTTGACTTTCTAACGGCATGCGTCCCGGCCGTGGCCGCCGACAGGGAGTGGCTCGAGAGAGGTCTGCACCGCCCGAAGTTGGTTTGCCCTCCTCGTTGGAACCCCGCTCGTTCGTAGGTCCTCCTGGAGGTGTCATGCCGAAAACCATTCCCACCGATCAGGTCGTGATCGCTGTCGACCCGCACAAAGCATCGTGGACGGCAGTCGTTGTCGATCAACAGTGCCGGCCGCTCGGTTCTGTTCGTGTCGAGGTCAACCGCACCGGCTATCGGCAGCTGCGCCGATTCGCCCAAACCTGGCCCCACGCGATCTGGGCGATCGAAGGAGCTCGTGGGCTCGGGGCGCCCCTGGCGCAGAAGCTGGCCATCGACGGTATCGAAACCCTCGATGTTCCAGCCAAACTCGCCCACCGGGTCAGAATGCTCTCGACCGGCCACGGCCGCAAAACAGACGAAGCCGACGCCCTGTCGGTCGGCATCGCCGCACTCAACAGCACCGGACTGCAGTCCATGCGCACCGACCCGACCGCCCAGGTGCTGCGCACGCTCACCGAATACCGCGACGACCTGATCCGCACCCGCACCCAGACCGCCAACCGACTGCACCGCCTGCTGGTCCAACTGGTACCCGCGGGGCTGCCGAAACGGCTCACCGCCGAGGCCGCGGCGCAGCTGCTGCGGTCGGTGCGTCCGCGTGAACACTACGGCCGGACTCTCCGCCAGGTTGCTGTCGACCTGGTCGCCGAACTTCGCAGGCTCGATCGCCGCATCGACAACGCCACCGACTCACTCCACGCCGTCGTCACCGAATCACGCACCCAGCTCACCACCATCCATGGTGTCGGCACCGTGGTAGCCGCGAAGATCCTCGCGCACACCGGCGACATCCGCCGCTTCCGATCCGCTGCCGCGTTCGCCTCCTATGGCGGTGTCGCTCCGATCGAAGTGTCCTCCGGAGACGCTCGCCGACACCGGCTCTCCCGCGCCGGCGACCGTCAGCTCAACTACGCCCTGCATGTCATCGCGATCACCCAGATCCGACGCGATACCGTCGGACGCGCTTATTACCAGCGCAAACGTGCCGCCGGGAAAGGTCACAAGGAAGCCCTGCGATGCCTGAAACGCCAGCTCGCCGACGTCGTCTACCGGGTCATGCTCCGAGATGCCGGTACCTCTCTGCTGGCCGAGGCTTGACCAGAGAGGAGCCAACTTCTCAACCCGGACAACGGGTTCCGTCCCCACACCATCGGGCTTATGAAACGCAGCCTAGTCGACCGAAGAGTCGCTGGCTGTTCACCGCGCTGCATGACGCCACCTTCTGAGCGGAGTGGCAGGAAGCGAGGAAATGCCCCAACGACGGCGCCTCCAAAGCCAGGGGAACACCGCAATACGGCGAAGGCGATTCGCTACGCCAACCTGCCGATTTCTCAGCATCCGCTCAGATTAGCCCGAATCGAACCCCCACAAGCCCCTACCTGCAGTTTTACTTCCATCCGACTCAACGCTTCCCTCTACCCACACACATAACCGCAGGTAGAACGCGTGACACGAAAGAGTGGTTGTGTCCGGAGGGGGATACAGCGGCTATCCACAGAGATCGACCTGCGGAAACGCTGACGCATCTGGCAATCCTCTGGAAGGAAGTCACGCCGGGACTTCTCGACACCGGCTGATGTTCGCTCACATCGCTCGCGTCCGAGGACGACATGGTCCCAGCGGCCGATGTACTGTTCGTCGCAGTCGCCTGACAGGTTGATTGCCGCTCGGCTGTTTCCGAAACCTCGCCCGATATCGTCCTCGTCCAGGTAGAACGAGTGTGGTGACCTGCGTCGAAAGACGCTGTACTCGGGAGGTAGTCCGTTGGCTGAAGAGATTGAACTGACCGCAATCGATCCGTTGGACTCGGTCCTCGCATCCGCATCTGAAGTTGTTCCGCAGGCAGTCGACCCGTTGACAGAGACGCTCCCGGCCGGAGCAATGATCAGAACCTGTGGATGACCGGGGAGGATGTACCTTCCTGGATGATCTGAAAGCCAAGGATCTGATCAGTCCGGCGCGCCAACGCCGGGCGGGAAGGTACGTCCCGGATGTTCAAGGTAATCGACGGCGGCGCCAGCTCCAATGGGGACGGCGTGGCGGGCGGCGAGTCGTGTTCGCCGATCGACGAGATCGTGCGTGAGGGTGCTCGGCGGATGCTGGCCGCGGCGTTGCAGGCCGAGGTCGCCGCCTATGTCGAGCAGTTCGCCGACCAGGTCGACGAGAATGGGCGGCGGCTGGTGGTGCGCAACGGCTATCACACTGAACGGGCTGTGCTCACCGCAGCGGGTGCGGTCGAGGTGCGTGCGCCGCGGGTCAACGATAAGCGCACCGATCCGGAAACCGGTGCGCGCCTGCGCTTCTCCTCAGCGATTCTGCCCGCTTGGTGCCGGAAATCGCCGCAGATCAGCGAGGTGCTGCCGCTGCTGTACCTGCACGGCCTGTCCTCGGGCGACTTCGCTCCGGCGCTAGAGCAGTTCCTGGGCACCGGCGCGGGTCTGTCGGCCGCGTCGATCACCAGGTTGACCACGCAGTGGCAGGACGAGGCCCGCGCCTTCGGGCGCCGCGACCTGGCGGCAGTGGACTATGTGTACCTGTGGGTCGACGGCATCCACCTGAGAATCCGGCTGGAGCAGGAGAAACTGTGCCTGCTGGTGGTGATCGGGGTGCGCGCCGACGGCCGCAAGGAGCTCGTCGCGCTGACAGACGGGTTCCGCGAGTCGAGCGAGTCGTGGGCCGACCTGCTGCGCGACTGCCGCCGTCGCGGCATGCGTGCCCCGGTCCTGGCGGTCGGCGACGGCGCGATGGGGTTCTGGAAGGCGCTGCGCGAGGTCTTCCCCGAGACGAAGGAACAGCGTTGTTGGTGGCATAAGCAGGGCAATGTCCTTGCCGCGCTGCCGAAGTCGGCCCATCCCGGCGCGGTGGCGGCGATGAAGGAGATCTACAACGCCGAGGACGCCGACTCGGCCCGCCTCGCGATCACGGCGTTCGAGCGGGACTACGGCGCGAAGTTCCCGAAGGCCGTCGCCAAGATCGTCGAGGACGCCGACGTGCTGCTGGAGTTCTACAACTACCCGGCCGAGCACTGGATCCATCTGAGAACGACGAATCCGATCGAATCTACCTTCGCCACTGTGCGATTGCGGAGCAAGGTCACCAAGGGGCCGGGCTCTCGTGCGGCAGGGCTCGCCATGGTGTTCAAGCTCATTCAGGCCGCCGAGCAGCGGTGGCGCAAGGTCAACGCGCCTGGGTTGGTCGCCCTCGTCCGCGCTGGGGCAACCTTCCGCAACGGGAAACTCATCGAGCGCAACGACGAGGTGGCCGCGTGAACCCGCTACAGGCCGCCCTGGCGGGCATCACCCACGACAACCCCCGCCACCGCGACCTCGCTGTCGAATATCTCGCCGACCTCCTGGGCCGCGCCGTGCTCAACGAAGCCGACGCCGAAACAGCCGTCAGCCGCCTCGTCGCACTTCTCACCACCGAGACCGACCCCTCCGTGCAGGAAGCCGCTCTCAACGCCATCTCCGAGGCCTTCGGCCCTTATTGCTTCAGCCTGCAGCTGTTCGAGCCGTTACGCGCCCTGCTGGGCGCGATGCCGCCGACCCTGCTCGACTACGCCCTCATGATCCTCGCGTGCACCCACGATCCGGACGCCCGGCCGACAATCGAAACCTTCCTTGACCACCCCAACGCCGCCGTCCGTGCCTCTGCCGCCGAAGCCCTCACCGAACTCCCCGGACGCACCATCCCGTAAGCCGCCATCCACAACTATTGACAATTGCTCTTGCGGTTCTCCGAGATATGGTGTGCCATGGCCGGTCTCCCGGTACTATGGGCCGCAGTTGCGCCGTTGGTTATGGCAGTCCTCTACCTGCTGTTCGGGTGTTTGCGCGAATGCCAACGGCACTTCAGCACCCGGATGATCGTGCGCGAATCACCCGCCGGCACCGTGGTCCGGAGCACCGTCCGTCGTGGCAGATCGGAAACCGTGTTCGTCGTCGAGGTCGGGCATGAGCAGGCTCGACCTGCAGAGGTCACCTCCTTGACCCCGGTGCCGGAGAACTCAGCACAATGACCGGTCAACCATCCTCCGGCGAAGAGGAATTCGACGATCTGTTCCGTCGGCATGCGCCCGCAGTCTTCCGGTTCGCGCTCAAGTCTTTCCACGGTGACCGCCATCAAGCCGACGAGGTCGTCCAGCAGGTGTTCCTGGCAGTATGGCGGCAGTTCGACCGAGACTTCGCCGGATCCTCCGCCGACCGGGCCGTCCGGCTGATCATGAGAATTGCGCACCACCGCGTGATCGATGTCTGGCGACGACAACACACCGGCATGGGGCTGGGCACTTCTCTCGATGACTCGTTCCAACTGGACGAGAGAGCGGCGACGAGTGAGCCGGGGCCGGCCGAACAAGTTCTCAGTGCCGATGCGCTGAAACGTTTCTGGTATGCGCTGTCGCTGACATTGACCGCGACCGAATATCAGGTGGCTGTAATGGCGTGGGAGATAGGGTTGCGCGACGCAGACATTGCCGGAGTCCTCGGCTGCATGGTGGGGACGGTGTTCTCGCACAAGAGCCGGGCACGCAAGAAGATTCAGCAGGTAGTCGACGATGAAGATCTCCGCATGTACTTCTCGCCCCGGATGTTGCCCCCGTCGGCTGTTCCAGGGCAGGGCGCACCGGACGCGGGCAGTGGAGAGGGGATGACAGCATGAGCACAGAAGAAAATCCCGGAATTCGAGCTGTCACTGCCGGCCGCGCGTTCCAGGAGCTGGACCGCTACCTCGCCGAGACCGACGACGACTACCACTACGACGTCGAGATCGGCCTGACACAGCTCAAGCGTTCGCTGGATTTCGCGGTGCAGCCGAGCCGAGCCACACACATCGACGCCAGCATTATGGTGACCGACTGGCTGATCACCAGTGATGTCACTCCCGAACACGCGTACCGAGACAACGAATCCGACGCCATGGGGTGGCGGCTGAGCTGGATGCCCGATCGGCCACTGACCCGCGAGCAGGCACTGGCCGGGATGATGCTGGATGTGCTGGTCAGCGACCCGGAATTCATGCGCACCAAGACCGCGGAGGCGAAGGCTCACGCCGACATCCTGGGCATTCGCTTCGAGCAGGCGGTGATTTTGCTGGCGCAGCGGATTGAGGAGAGACTGCGCATCGGCATCGGCGAGGCTGATCGGACCGTTGACACGGGCGGGGGTGCCGAGCATACTGCGGTGGTTTCGCCTGAGTCCGCGACCGGGTCCGGGAGCGTTGCCAGGTAGCCTGGCGCCACCTGTGCAGGGTGCGCGCCTCGCGGGGGTGTGCAGGCCGTGAAGCTTGGCCTCAAAGTCGTCGCACAGGTCGTCGAGCTCGTGGGGTTCCAGTAGTTTCGGCGAAAAACAACACATATGGCTTGACCAGCAGCGATATCAGTTTGATGTGCCGAGACGGCAGCAGCTGAGCATCAGGTCCGTGGCGGGGCGGAGCTGGGTAGGACGGACCTCACCGGCGCAGACCCGAGCGAGGCGGAACTCACCGAAGTCATCTACGACGAGAGCACACAATGGCCGGAGGGGTTCGTCCCCCACCGTATGCATAACACCCTTGAGCGCGGCATCCCGTATGTGAGCCGCCGTAACTATCGGCAACGACAGCAAGGCGAACTTCGGTGACCGTGTGGTCGCTACACTCAGGCCAACCCCAGCAGCGATACGAATCCCTGACAGTTTTGTCTGACCGCCGAAAGCGACAGGTATGTGACCCTTACCGGTCCTCGGCGCTCACAGAGACCACAGGGGGGAGAGACCGGCTGGCTGCCGCGCCTGCACCTAGTGAGGCCAACATGTCGCGCCAGTGCGACCGCCAGACTGCACGGGTGGCGTCATCGGACAGGGCTGTATCGACCTTGACTTTCTCTTGGCCCTTCTCCTTGAAGGGCCAAGGAGGTTCGTCGCCAGCGGCTAAGCAGATGCGGGCGAGAATGGCCCGCCGCACAATGTCTCGTAGCCGGTCGACGGCGTAGCCCAGCTGGATGAGTTCGTTCTCCTCCCCCGCTACGCTCGCCACGCACTCCATTGCCTTCAGATCCTTGCGCAGCGTTCTAAGTGGTGCCTCGCCGCCGTGGACGATGGTCGATCTGAAACCGTACAGCCGCTTGAGGTCCTCGAACAGGGATGGCGCCGGGTCGTCTTCGTGTGCCAACAGAGCGGTCACTCGGGTGCACAGCCGCAAGGTCAATCCCTCGCCTTCATTGGTGCCCAGTATGACCCCCTCCAGTGCCGTCGCGAGGTCCACCAGCTGCTCGCTGTACGACGTCGTGTCATCGAGATTGGCGAATTTCTTGAGCGCTTCCCTGAAAGAACTCAGCCAGTGGTCCCTGCTGCCCGTCTTGGATTCGGCAGTGGCGATCAGGTTGCCGAGGGCCGCGAGTGCAGATCCCTCTGTGCCGTCGAGACGGGCGGTCCTCCGTGTCAACGGGGTGTGGGTGTTTCGAGCCAGGTGGTCAAGGTTGGCCGGCCGACCAGAGATACGGCTACTTGACCCGGATACCTGATACATGCCCAGGACGTTGGCGCCGGTCAGCAGGCAGACTCCTAACTGAAACCGGTCCAGTAGCCTCCTTAAATCACCCTCACCGTGGTAGCCGACTCCTGAGACGGACCTCCGCACAATCAGCAGCGCATGCGGGCGTCGGCCCGGTGTCGCAAGAAAGCGCTTCCAGGCATGGTCGGCGTCAGGGATCTCTTTCAGGATTCGATACGTCAAATCCCGTCGCTTGTCAGGGACGATGGTGACACCGTTGATCTCTAGCTCCCCATCTGGCACGAGGTGCGAGACATAACGTGCCAAAACCATGTCGTAGGGGCAACCGGACACGACCTCGGCGAACTGAGCAATCGAATCGGAGACTTCTTCGCTGTTCGGATCGTAGGCGTCAGCGTCGGAACATCTCTGTACGCACAGTTCCAGGAAACCGAAAACCAGAAGTGACACTGCGAACTCAGGCCCAACGAGGTCACCCTTCATGGGCAACCCCTCGGGCCCTAGAGCCATGATCGCCTCAGCGAGGCGCTCATATTCCTGGAGGTCTTGGATCGGCTGGCTCTCGAAATCAAGCCCATGCTGTAGGTGCCGATGAGAGGTTGACGTAGGGATTGCGTTTTCGGCCCGTAACCTCGCGAAAGCCGCGGCAACGAAGGACCTCACGATCGAACCGAACTCGTTCAAAAGACTCCTCTGTACAGGTGAGCTAGTTTCTAATCGTCGTTTCGGGCCGCTGGCTACCACCGTTACTGAGTTCGGGCAGGTACTTGTAAAGCGTGGTCCGGGAGACCCCAAGCAGCCGCGCGATCGAGGACACCGACTCATCCGGCCGGGTCAGCAGCGCGCGGGCCTGCCGGATCTGCTCCTCGCTCATAGCCGGTGGCCGGCCGATGCCCTGCCCGCGGGCCCGAGCGGCGGCGAGGCCTTCGTGGGTGCCGTCGACGATGAGCTCGCGGATGAACTCGGCCAGCGCGGCGAAGACGTGGAACACCGGGCGGCCGCCGGGGGTGGTGGTGTCGAGTGCTTCGTGCAGCGACCGGAACCCGATACCGCGGCGCCGCAGGTCAGCGACGATCGAGATCAGGTCCTGCAGGGAGCGGCCGAGCCGATCGAGGGAGGCGACGACGAGGCTGTCGCTGGCGCGCATGTAATCCAGGCACGCCGAAAGCTGTTCGCGCTCGGCATCCTTGCCAGACTTCTTGTCGGCGAAGGTCTTCTTGCACCCGGCCGCCTTCAGCGCTCGGGTCTGCCGATCCAGATTTTGATCGCCGGACTTCAGCGGTGATCTGTACCTTGACAAGGGGATTCGAGCCCTTACGCGTCAGATCATCTGACCCCTTATACACACGCGGTGTCACCGACCCCTCGGAGCTCCGTCCCTGGATTCGGCCAGCTGATCAGGCGAAACGTCACCCACGGTATGTTGCGCCAATCGGGGGTGTATTCCGACCTCGCCCTGGCCGACCGCGGCGATACGCTTTCCAGAGAGTCCACCTCACCAGCCGAACTGGATGGATCCGCGCTATGCCGGGATGTCCTAGAACCGATTGAGCCCAAGATCATTTTGTGAACACATCTAATCGTCCTCGCCAATTGCCGTATCACGTCCAGTGGCTCCTTACCGGCCACCACCCCAGCGCCACTTCTCACCGATCTCATCCCAGTCAGCATTCATCCTCTTATTGAGCTCGCCGTCGCCATCGGGCATGAGCTGGAATCCGTAACGCTTCCCACGGTCGCTCATGGCGCTTACCTGCATCCAAAGTGTGTTGGCGATATCGGAGTACAGCTCCGGGTCCAGCTCGGTATCGAACATGATGGTGATCTTCTTTGGCACTGCAACAACGCCTTTCGTGGTCAAGGGACGTCGCGGCAAGGATAGCGGCCGTACTCCGACTCGCCCACCGCGTCGGCTGAACTGCCCACTTCGACGCGGTCGGCCACAGGTTGATTTAGAGCAACTGCCTACGTAGAATCCCGCGTGGAGGTCACGGCGGCGGCCATTCCTGCGGCTTCACATTCTCTGGCTTTTCCACTTCGTTTGAATCCCACGCGAACTGTGGTGCGGGGGGACCCCAGCCACGAGGCGCACTGAAATCAATCAGACCAGTACCGAAGTCAGCTGTCGTGAAATCGGTCTTCGCTTCAAAATTCACTCTTCTGAACTGGGTGTCGCCGGCGAAGCTGGTCCTGTCGAACCAGGTGGGGCCGGCGAAAGTGGTCAGTCGGAGCTGGAGGAAGTCAGGCAAGCTAGTCACGTCGATCTCGGTGCTGCCAGCGCCAGCGACGGCGGCTCCAGCGAACAGCGTCCTGCCAGCGAAGGTGGCCTCGTCGAACCGGGCGGGCCCAGCGAAGGCGGCATCGTCGAACCGGGTGGTACCAGCGAAGGTGGCATCGTCGAATACCGCGTTTTCCATGTGAGCAGTCCGGAAGTCGAAGTTGTTGAGTGACCAGCTGTACTCTGCATCTGGCCGTAAGTGATCAGCGATGACACGCACGATGGTCGCGCGTACCTCACGGTCGTTCTGTCGGTACTCGACTGTTTCTTCTGTCTCACCCCGCACCCGCCCATGCTCAACGCGGGGTGCTTTGATTACGAACCTGGTCCGGCCACTGGCGCCATGTTCTGTGTCGTAGGGCAAGCGCAGGTACCCGCACAGGACGTCGATGCACTGCTGACGGCGCAACCCGTCGGATTCATCAGCCACTCTGGCCATCGCATAGACACCCGCGATCCGAACAGCGACGTCGGTCGCGCCGAGCTGAGCTGCAGCAGCGCCGAAGCGTTCCATGAACCGGCTCTGTTCCAGAGCCCGCTGTCGGCGGCAGGCGATCACTAACGCGACCACCCCGCCTACACCGACGCAACGGTCAAGGCCACTCGGGTTATGTCGATCTCGGCGGCGAGCTTGCTGGTATCGACTGGGGTGATCCACCGCAGTAGCCAATAGGCCGCGCTGGCTACAGCCGAACCGGCAACCAACGCGCACACGACCGCGGGGAGCAGCCCGATCCAGCCGATGCCATGATGGGTTGTCCTGATCCTCTTACGTACCGGTACACCGACGGCACTCATCCACCCACTCACTGCTCGATTTTGGCCGACGCCATCCGATCTCGCGACATCGCGGCCTAATTCTCGCGGCTGACCGATCGCGGCTTGCCATGGAGGCCGAGCATGCCGGATGCCGTCTCCCAGCTTTGGCTGTGAGACGTTTCCCGGCGTACGGGTACCCCCAGCAGGGCTGTCCTAGGCTCGTGGGAGTGCGCGCAGGGCGCCGACGATTTCGGCGGCAGTACCGCCGCGGTGTTCGGGTAGTTCTCCCCAGAAGACCACCGGACAGTCGTCGACCATGACGAAAGTGGTCTGTATTTCGGCTGGTTCGTCTGCCTGCACATTGCTGGCGCGCAGCCATTCGGAGATCAGCAGCTCGCGTTCGGCGGTCTTGATCTTCGTCAACCGGTATTTACACTTTCCAATTCCAGAAAGCTGATCTGGAAGACCTGCGTCCGTTCGGCGCGTGGTTTGAGACCCCGGCGCGCTGCTCAGCTCGCCTGTGCCCGAGGTGGTGGGCGGCAGATCTTCTCGCCGCATGTCACTCCATACAAAAATCCCGTCCCTTCGCCCTCCGCTGCACGGAAGGAGTCTCACGCACCATGGCCGATCTCGATGTCGACCGCACGACACCTGGTCGCCGCGCTGCGTCGGCGGTGTCCGCACGGGGCCCGCGTGCGCACACCTTCTTCTGGGCAGTTCTGATCACCGCCGCTGCGGTCAGCGTCACTGGTAACGCCACCCAAGCCGTACTCCACGACACACAGGTGCCCGCCATCGCCGCGGTCGTAGCGGTCATCCCACCGTTAGCGCTGCTCGCGGCCGTGCACGGGGTTTCGGTGCTTTCCCGTGCGCACGCCCACGCTCGCGGCACCCACCGGTTGGCCACCGCCATGACCGTGCTGATCGCGGCGGGCGCATTCTGGTTGTCGTTCACTGCACTGCGGTCGCTGGCGATCATCGCCGGGATTCCACCGGGAGAAGCTTGGCTTTGGCCCGTCATCATCGAGGGGTCCATGGGCCAGGCAACCGTCGCGCTGCTGTCTCTGGCCCGCTCCCCCACCTCTGACGACGAAGCAACCAATGCACCGGTTCCTCCCGTGCGCACTAGGAACGAGGTCGCCGCGCTCGATCATCATGGCACCACGGGCGAACGCACGGCCTGTGCGGACGAGCGGAACGACACGCGCAAACCCCTGGGACCCGCCGTGCGAACATCTGAATCCCTACTCGACACTGTGCGTACACCCCCGGAACCCGCCGTGCGTACACCCGAGTTCGTGCCGGGCACTGTGCGCACAGTGCCCGGAGAGGGCGAACGGACTCCGGAGAATCTGTCTTTGGTGGCGGAGCGAGTGTGCGCACGCGATCCGGCGGGGCGCCGCGATCCCGATCAGGTCGCACAGATTCTGACCCTCCACTACCTTGATGGCCTGAACCCGTCCCAGATCGCCCAGCGGGTGCCCCGGAGCCGCACCACGGTGAGCCGGATCCTTAGCGAAGCCCGCGACCTACATGCCGAGGGGCCTCTAGCGCCCTCGTCGGTGAGGGCGGCAATCAATCTGTCGTCCGGATCGGACACTGACCCGTGGCCGATGCCCCCACCATCACACTCGACAACCCACCGGAGAGCGGTGTTGGATTGATCTCAAGGTCTCACCCTTGGATCGGTCACCAGCAGCGCTGTCGCGTTCTCCACGCCGCGGCGTGGGAGGGAACGCCCGGATGGACGTCGATATCACCTGTCCCCAATGCCACCAACTCGACGGTGTGCAGAGCGTGCCGGCGATCTGCGCTGACGGGTCCTCCAGCAGCTACGACACCGATACCTACACCGGTGTCGGCATCGCCTCCACCGGACTCGTGCCCGTGGTCGGCACCACCACGACCGAACGCAGCCACAGCACGGCACTGGCTCGAAGCCTGGCCTGTGCGCCTGCACTTGAGCCGACCGGACGACTCACCGGTTTGGGGCTGTTACTGCTGGTACTGCCAGCCATCGTGCTCGCGATCCTGATCACCGCGATGATCTTCCCCCCGCCCAATACAGATCGGTCATCGCTGGTGCTCGGCACGATCATGTTCGTCGGAATGATCTCGCTGCCGGGACTGCTCGTCCTACGCAGTTCGTTCCAGCGTGGGCGTCACAATGCCCGGATCATGCGGGGTCGTCCCCGTGCGATGGCGGTGTGGGGCGCGGGCTGGTACTGCCATCGCTGTTATTTGGCTTTCTGGCCGTATTCGCCGCTGCCCGACATCCCAGCCCGCCGAGGCGTTGCTCCCGATCAGTTCCGTTGGCTGGTCTGGAAAGCCGGCGGGTACCTGAATCGGTAACCACATCACCGATCATTCCTTCCCAGCCACGGTTTTCGTCCTGTCGTGGCTCGGGTGTTCGGCTCCATCCGGTTCACCGCCGATATGACGTGCCGGTTCTGGGACAGGAGAAACGGGGTTCGGGTTATTCTGCTTCCGTCCTGTGCTTTGCGGTCCGGGCGGCGTAGCCGGTTGCGCTGTGGTGGGTTCGGTTGCGTTGTGGGCCAGCCCGAGAAGTCGTCGTGCTTCTTTTGGGGTGATCTCCAGGAGTTCGGCGATGTCGTCGGCGGTTTGTCTCTGTTCACGCAATGTTGCGGCGATGCCGGCCTGGGTGATGCGGTGGCGGTCGATTTCGGCTGCGGCGTCGGCTTCGACTTCGGTGATGCGGAGGCGGAGCTGCTCGATATCGGTGTCGCGTTTGGCTTCCCGGACTCTGATTGCCTGCCAGGCGTCGATGTAGCGTTTCACCGCCTCGAGGATGATCTGTTCCTGCAGCCGCGCGGCGTCGCGGCGAGCTTTGACTCGCTCCTGGGATCGTTGTATACGGTCGAGGGCTTCTGGGGAACGTCTGATTTTCGATGATCGGGGATGGTCTGCGTGCATGCGGACTCCTTGGACGCGGATACCCGTGCCATCTGATCTGTCCCGTTGCTATTTTATCCGAACGATCAGACACACGGTCGGCACTGCCATTCCGCATTCCGGCGTTCCGCCCTCTACAGCCTGGCCCGAACGGGAGGGGTGCCGGATATTCGTCCCGGTGTCTTCGCAGGTCAACATCTGTTAAGCCTCCAGCTGTACGCTGTTCATTCCTCGGGTTCGCCGCGGCCCGGTTGATCCCCGAACTCGCCGCCGTCGAATCCCACATCGCCCACCGGTTCCGCCTCGGTCTGAGCATGGCCGACACCATCGCCGCCGCCGAGCGCGGCGACGACCTGCCTGGGCAGGGAGATTTGTTTCTCTGCATGCGGGCCGGACCCCATCATTGAGCTGTAACCGGGAGTAGTCGGCCGCCAATATCTTTCGTCCGATGTGGATTTCGTCGTACTGCTGGTCCGCGGTCCGTCCCTGCGGTTCGGCCATTTGGAATCGATTGGCTTCCCACTGCACCGCCGGTGTCGCCATGCACGAGGGTAACGACCGACTCACTCGTGGGGCCGTGACGCCCGGATTCGCTCCACGGTCGCCCGAGCATCCCGGGTTACTGCCCGGCCTCCCTGCCGGATCCGGTGCGAGCGCGAGTAACCCGCTCATCCGCTGCACAGCCGACCTGCTCTGCTGAGGGCACCAGAGCCCGCCGACCATCACCGCCCTGATCACGCCTCGTGACCGCCTCGGCGTTGTTCTGCCGCGGCTCTGTCATCTGTCACCCGGAGAGGGACTGCCATGTCCACAATTTCCCACGCCGCGCATTTGGTGCAGTGGATTCACCAATGTCTTCCTCCGGTCGACGAAGACCGCCACCACCCGTGGCTGGCCGAACCCGCCACCCCCGGTGCGTTGGTCGCCTATATCGACGTGAGCGTCCGTATCCCCGGTTTCGGTGATCACGAAACACATCTCATTCTATCGGCGCCGCTTCTGGCCACCGACAACCAGCACCCTCCGCCCTCTGCTGGACGACACCCGTCTCCACCGGCCCTCACAGACACATCGACGACTACATGAAGCGGAAGCCATTCCTGTCTGACAACACTTTTCGAGCGCGGATTCCGCGTGAATTATACGCCACACGCTGTATTCGAAACCCCACGCACCACAGCGTCGCCCAGGGTCCCGCGACCACCAATAAGCGCTTCCACAGCCCGGCCGAGGGTGTCGGCATGCCTGGTCACCGGTGGGCCCGGAACCTCGTCCCACCGCTCAGTCATCCCCAGCCGCCTTGTTCCGGAAGGAAATCTGTGATGTCCATGCCTGCGTTCCGTCTCGACCCATCGGCGGTCATCTCCAGCAGCGCTGCCGCCTACGAGCTGTCACCTACCCCTGGCTATCCGATCACCGGCCGGGTCGTCGCCGTGGTCGAGGAGTACCAGGTCCGCGTTGATGACCGTGTCGAACCGCGCCCGCGGGTCCGGTTCGAGTTCTCCGACCTCACCGTCGGCGCAGTATTTCTCGGGGATCCGTGCTGCATGGTGGAGTTCCATCCGGATTTCTCCGATGCCACCGACGGGTATCGGATGGTCAGTCTCGGCGAGCCCGGCTACCTGCAACTGGTGACCGCGTCTGAGATCACCGTGGCTTCCGAACAGATCCGGCGGTGCGTCGCTGATCTGCTGGCCGCGCTGACCATCGAGTTCCTCACCGATCCGCGGGTCGCGCGGGCGCGGCGCGACGAAGCCTTCGCCCAGCTGCAGCACGCACGAACCCAGTATCTCGACCTGATCACCATTAACCAGGGTGCCCGCGAGAGGGTACAGCGCGCCCGCGCCACCCTCGCCGCCGCGACCGCGCTGCTGCGGTCGGTGCAGGCCCCGCTCGCCGGCTCCGACAAGGGCTGACGTTTTCGCCCTGCCACCCCATGGTCTCCGGCCCGTCCGTCTTTCGCGCGGGCAGGCGGCGCGTGTCTTATCCCTTGTCCAGGAAGGAAGTAATCGGCCATGTCGATCGCGACGGAGGTCCGTCACGCGGGCCTTCAAGATCTGGTGGCGCTGCTCACCGAGCAGAACGCCGCGAAAGTCGATGTCATCGCCCCCGCGGCGGCCCTGCGGGCTGTGGCCGGGGCGGTGCACTTAGCCGGGGTGGCGCCAGTGGTCGACGAGCACGGGGTGACCACGGTCGACGGACAGTACCGGCCGACCGCGGCCGCGGATGCGCAGTTGGCGGCCAAACTCGATATCCCCGCCGGCTATCTGAAACGACTCCGCCGCGACGGCCGCACCGACCTGTGGGATGCCAACATCAACGGCTTACTGCACGGACCCACCGATCCCATGGTGTCCGGCACCCCGGACGAGCGGACATTCCTGCTGCGGCTGTTCGCCTCCCACCGCCCGGGACAACCGGGGGTACTGCGGGCGGTGCTATCGGACCGGTACGGGGTAATCGATCACCTCGATGTACTGACCGCGGTCCTCGACGGTATCCGCATGGCCGACGCCGACGTTCAGGTGCGGTCGGCGGACCTGACGGCAACGTCGATGCACTGCCGCGTGTTCTCCCCGAAAGTCCGGGCGCTGGCGCCCGGGTTCCTCGCCGGTTACCGCAACCCGTTCGCGCATCCGGACTTCGCCGCCGACCGGCGCCGCGCCGCCAGAGCCCTCGCTGCTGGCCGCCAGCTCGCTGTCGGCGCCAATGAGCAGTATCAGCACGGCAGTGAGCCGGTCGTGTTCGCCGGGTTCCGGTTCTCCAACTCCGAAACCGGGCATCACGCCGTCACCCTCAAACCCGAGCTCGTGGTCCAGATCTGCGGGAACGGTCTCACTTTGCCGCTGTTCACCAGTACCCGCCGCCACCTCGGAGAGCGCCTGAAGACCGGAGTCGGTGCCTGGTCCCAGGACACCCAACGCAAACGTCTGGCGGTGCTGACCGCCGAAACCCGCGACAAAGTCGCCGAATGGCTATCCCCGGAATTTCTCGCCGCCCGGATCGATGAGCTCGAACACCGCGCCGCCACACCGGTAACCCGCCCCGAGCAGGCGATCGAAGTGGTGTCCAAACAGTTGGGGTTCACCGAAGACGAACGCTGCGGGATTCTGGCGCATTTCATCGCCGGCGGCCAGCTCACCGCCGCGGGAATCGCGAACGCCGTCACCAGCTATTCGCAGACCGTCACCGACGCCGACCGCGCCACAGCCCTCGACGACTGCGCCGTCGAAGCCATGACGCTCATCTGACGACACGCCAGCGGCTGTCCCCGCACTCCTATATCCAGCTCCGAACGTCCTATTTGGGCGCCCACCGTTTCCTCGAGGAGGTCACTTCTGATGCTGCACACCCTGACCCGCGACGAGTTCAGTCTCGCCGAGCATTTCGGTGCCGCCGGCCCGGTCACCGGTCTGGGCGCCGACACCGTCACCCGCTGGCGTGACCATGCGCCCGACTGGGCTGGCAAGCACTGGGTCTACAGCGAACCCGATGACCGCGGGGCCCGCTATCTGCATCCCGCCAACATCACCACCGACTGACCTACCCCTTCATCCTCCGCCACATCAATCCCCCGGGCCGGCACCACGCAGGCAGTGCGCCTCTGGTGCCGGCCCGTTCCGTCTCATCAGTCAGGAGCCCAGTATGTCCGCTGCCCTCACCCTCGCCCCCGAGGACGCAATCACCCACAGCGACCCTGTCGCCACCGCGCCCGGACCCGCTGTGCTCGATTCGGGTTCCCCGTTTGCCATGATGATCGATCCGGCCTGCTTGGAGGTCGGGGAGAACGTGCGCGTCGATTTCGATCTGGACGACGAACCCAGTTTCACCGCCTCGGTCCAGGAGCACGGGGTGCGTATCCCGATCACCGCCGTCCGCACCCGCGACGGCCGCTTCGTCGTGACCGACGGTCAGCTGCGCACGCTCACCGCACAAGCGTTGAAACTCGACAACGTGCCGGTGTGGGTGACCCATACCGAGGTCGATATCGACGACCGCCGCTGGCGCGCCAGCAACACTCTCGGCCAGATCACCGTCAACGACCGACGGATCGGGTTGACCGATGCCGACCGCGCCGCCGGGATCACTCTGGCTCTCGATCTGGGGACGTCGGTCACCAAAGTCGGTAAAGCTCTGCAGTTGAAACGCGACCAGGTCAAGCAGCTCGGCAAGGTCGGGTCCTCGACCGCGGCCCGACAGGTACTCGACACCGGCCAGCTCGACCTCGAACAGGCTGCGCTCCTGGCCGACTACGACGCGGTCGGTGATACCGACGCCGTCCAGCGACTGCTCGATGGTCCTCCCTACCGGTTCGCCTATACCGCTGCGCGCATCGCCGAAGACCGCGCCGAACAACGGGCGCGCCTTGCCGCGGCCCGCCCGTATGCCGAGGCCGGATTCGGGATCCTGCTCGACCACACCACCGGCCTCGTTCCCGCCAGCGATGTGGTCGACAGCGACGGCCGGCCCGCCACGGTCGAACGCCTGCACGCCAACCCGGCCGGGTGGCTGGTGCACTGCGAACCCTGCGACGAGCTGCTGGTCGTGGACCGCGTCACCGGTGACCGCGTCGAGCACGACGAGGTGGACTGGGACACCGAAGGCAACTCCGAGGCGGCTCCTGCCGAGGGGCTGCGCCACGCCGACAGCATCGAAGCGCGCACCGACTGGCGCGTCGACTATCTGCTGCCCGCCGAGCTGGTCGGCGAATCCGGCTGGCACTACCCGCCCTCCCCCGAACCCGAACACATTCCGGACACCGGCGCCGATCCTGATTCCCGCGCCGCCACGGCCCGCGATGCTGCCGCCGATCATGCCCGGGAGCAGGAACAGCAGCGGTATGCGCGGCGGCAGGTGCGCGAGCTCAACAAGCAGGGCGCGGCCGCCAAGACTGCGCGCATCGCGTTCGTGACGGCGCTGCTGGCGCGCAAAACCTTGCCGGGTGAGGCCTCGCGCTTCATCGCCGATTCTCTGGTGCGCGAGCCGAGCCTGCTCGGCGGCTACAAGGCCGACCTGTGCGCCCGCGAACTGCTCGGAGTCACCGGCGGCCGCGACACCCTCTCGGAAATGCTGGTCACCGCGAAACCCGCGCGCTGCCAGGTCATCACCCTCGCCTTAGTGCTCGGCGCCCACGAGCAGCGTGTCGAGAAGGACTGCTGGCGCTGGACCGTGAGCGGCACCCGCCACTACTTGGCGTTCCTCCGAGATCTCGGGCACAGCCTGACGCCGGTCGAACTCGCCGCTACCGGCGAACTCGACTACCACGACATCGATCTCGATACCGGTCCCGACATCGAGGCGACCGGGCAGGAATAACCCCCTTGGGTCGTGATGCCGGTGCGCCAGCACCCGCCTGCGCACCGGCATCCGACACCTGTCCTTCCCCTCGTGCACGCGCGCACCCGCCGACGTGCCCTGTACCGGAGACCCTCAATGTCCTGTGGTCCTGACCTCGAATCCGTACAGGCGGCCGCGCTGGCCGCTGCGGGACGTGGCTGGCCGGTGTTCCCGCTGCGGCCAGGCTCGAAAGTTCCGGCGATCGAAGGCTGGCAGACTCGCGCCAGCACCGACGACACTTTGCTGCGCACCTGGTGGCGCCGGGTTACCTACAACATCGGGATCGCCACCGAACCCGCCGGCCTGCACGTGGTCGATCTCGACGCCGACCACCTACAACCCCCGGTCACCGACCTGGACGCCGCACTGGACGAACTCGCCACAGTCCTGGGCGAACCGGTACCGGACACGTTCACGGTCACCACCCCGGGCGGGGGCTGGCATCTGTACTATCGCGCGCCGCCGTCGCTGCGGCTGCCATGCACGGTCGCGCGGCTGGGGCCCGGGATCGACACCCGCGGCCACGGCGGCTACATCGTCGCCCCCGGCTCGGTCACCGCCTGCGGTCACTACCGCATCCTGCGCCCGCACCCGCTCGCCGACCTACCCGCCACCGTCATCGACCGACTCACACCCTCACCACCCCCACTCCCAGCTGCACCGCTATACGTCGCGCCCCGCCACAGCCGGGGACGGCTGCGGGCTCTGCTGGAGGCGATCGTGGCCCGCGAAACCGACGCCGTTGCCCTCGCGGCACCGGGCACCCGTAACACCAGGCTGTTCCACGCGGCGCTGACCTTGGGCCGGCTCGTCGCCGGCGGTGAACTCGACGAACACGACGCCCGCGCCGTCCTGTCGGCGGCGGCCGCACCGCATATCGGCATCGACCGGTTCACCACCCGGGAAGTGGACCGCACCATCACCAGCGGCTTCCGCTACGGCGCACGCCGCCCCCGCCGACTCTGACCCGTCCCCGCATTCCCGCCTGCGCACGCACTGCAGCGGTCGGGCCACAACTGGCCCTGAGGCCGCGCCACTTCCACTGGGACCACAGTCAGGCCACCTGCCGCCCGCCGGGAACGTCCGGCGCGGCCGGCCGATCGGCTGTTGCCGCTCCGTGGCCCTGGCGGGGCCACCGACCTTCACCCCTCTGACAGGAGTTCACCCATGACGCCCGCACAGCCCGATCCCAACACCGCAAACACCTGGCCCGCAGGTCTGAACCCCGCAGATCACGCCCCTGCCAGCATGGACGATCCGGGCGAGTTCATCGCTGCCCTGCCGGCCATGCTCGGGTTCCTCCCTGAACGCTCCCTGGCCGTTGCCGTCCTGCGCGCGGCGGACAGCAAACCCGGCAAGGCGTTGATCGACCTGGTGATCCGATTCGACCTGTATCACCGAGACACCGGCGACCCGGCCGATCCGGCGACTCTCGCCGCGGCCGCCACCCGGATCTGCGCGCGCCCCGAAGTGGTAGGGGTTCTCGCGGTCGTCATCGACGACACCGCGCAGCCGCCAGGCGAATCCGCGGCGCCGCCACCGCAGCCGGTCCTCGACAATCTGGAGCACCGGCTCGCGGCCGCCGGTGTTCCGGTCCGAGCAGCATGGGCGGTCCCGGCCATTGCTGCCGGACAACCGTGGTGGAGCCTGCGCGGCCCGCAACACAGCGGGCACGTTCTCGACCCCGGCACCTCCCTGGTGACCTTCGGTCGCGTGCTCGACGGGCGACCGATAGGCTCTCGCCCCCGTAGCGCGCTCACCGAACAGGTGACCCCCGACCCCGCGATGCAGGCAGATGTGTCGGCGGAATTGGCCGATGCCGTGGCCCGGGCGAACCGACGCTCCCACGCAGCCGAGGCCCGCAACGATCACACGCTTTATCTGAGATCGCAACTCGATACAGTCCTCGGCTACATCCGCGGCCAGCAACGCGGTGAACAGACTCCGGCTCGTGCAGTCGCGGAGATCGCGGTAGCCCTGCACGATCACGAGGTGCGCGATGCGCTCTTCGCGCTCGCCGACAGCCCGCACGCCGACGCCGCCGAACAACTCTGGGCACAACTGACCCGGACGCTGCCTGGCCAGGATCGGGCCGAGGCCGCGACCCTTCTAGGCTATTTCGCCTACGTCCGCGGCGACGGCCCGCTCGCCGGGATCGCCCTGGATGCCGCGCTCGACGCCGATCCGCGACACCGGATGGCACGACTGCTGCACGTCGCGCTGGAAGCAGGGATACACCCGCAACGACTGCGGGATCTCGCCCGCTGCGGGCGCGACGCCGCTACCGAACTCGGTGTCACAATGCCCGCCGCCGAATAACCAGGGTCCGGCTGCCCGCACCTGAGCCGGACACCGCACAGGCGTAGTCCCAGGCTCGGCGATGCCACGTGGATGCAGGAGCAATTCACCGCGCGGCCCATGGACGACGTGAGCGTCTACGGCCTGAGCGCACCGACGTAGCCGTGCGCTCCGATGGCCCGGACATTCCGCGGTCCGGGCCATCGGCGCAGAGCATCGACACAGCCGGCGAAACCCCGGTCCGCAATCACCGCCAGTGCTGTTCCCCCTCTCCCTATTCAGAAGGTTGCCATGTCTTTACTCACGACGATTCCCACCGTGGTGGTGCGCTGTGTCCGATAATCCCCGCGCCCCACAATCCACCGGCGAACTGCCCGCGACCGGAAAGGATCTCGCGGAGCAGTTTCTGCAGACCGCCGGGATCGAGATCGTGTCCCGTGACTGGCAGTGCAGCTACGGCGGACTCGACCTGATAACCCGCGACGCGGGCACCACCGCCTTCGTCACTGTCACCACGCCAGCCGAGCCTGCCCAACCCGGCGGCAACATGGCGGATGCGCTGCTGTCGCCGACCGAACGCCGGCGGATCCGCCGGCTCGCGCTGTTGTGGCTCACCGACTCCGACGGTCCCTGGCAGCGCATCCGGTTCGACGTGGTCACGGTCGTGGCCGGCACCGACAGCGACCCTCGCATCGAACACCACAAGGCGGTGTTCTAGATGACCCGCGCACACGCAGTCTCGATCGCACTTCGCGGAGTCGACGGCCATATTGTCACCATCGAGGCCGACCTCGGCCGTGGACTACCGTCGCTGCACCTGCCCGACCTGCCCGGCAGCGCCTGGCAGGAAACCCGGGACCGAGTACGCGCCGCCGTGCTCAATTCCGGCGAGGCGTGGCCGGACGGCCGAGTCATCATCACGCTCTCACCGGCTCGGCTGCCGGTGCCCTCCAGCGTTCTCGATCTCGCGGTGGCCGCAGCGGTACTGACTGCGGGCAACATGATTCCCTCAGCGCGCCGGCCCGAGCCGGTGTTGTTGGGGGAACTGGCCCTCGACGGCCGACTGCGGGCAGTGCGCGGGATCCTGCCCGCGGTGCTCGCCGCTCGCAATGCCGGGTACACCACGGTGGTGGTGCCCGCCGCGGCGCTACCCGAAGCACGCCTGGTCACCGGGATCGAGGTGCTCGGCGCGGCCACACTGCGCCAGGTCCTGGCGTGGCTGCGCGGCCAGGGCACGCTCACCCGCCCCACCGACCGCGCGCCGGTGTCGCCTCGTGACCGGGGCGATTTGCGTCGTGTCACCGGTCAGGGCGAGGCGCGGTGGGCGCTGGAGGTCGCGGCGGCCGGTGGACATCACCTTCTGCTGATCGGCCCCGCAGACAGTGGGAAGACACTGCTGGCTCAGTGTCTTCCGGGGTTGCTGCCACCGCTATCGACCGACGAAGCGCTGGAGGTCACCGCGATCGAGTCGCTCGCTGGCACTCTCGACGACGATCACCTCAGCCTGTCGACGAGACCGTTTATCGCGCCGCATCACTCGGTGTCGGTTAGTGCGATGATCGGCGGTGGCACTGTCGCCGCGCGGCCCGGGGCGGTGGCCCGAGCGCATCGAGGCGTGTTGTTCCTCGACGAGTGCCCCGAATTCAGTACCCGAGTCTTTGAGGCCTTGCGCGCGCCGATCGAGGACGGCGAAGTGCGCCTCGCCCGACCCGACGGCCTCGTCCGCTACCCCGCCCGCTTCCAGATGGTGCTCGCCGCGACTAAGTGCCCGTGCGGGTCGGCACGCGAGACCGACTGTGTCTGTGCGCCGCTGGCCCGTCGCCGGTATCTGGGGAGACTGGCGGGGCCGTTGCTCGACCGCGTCGACCTGGTAGCCCCGACACACCCGCTCACCGGCAGCACCGCAGCCGCTGGCGACCCGGACACCAGCGCCGCCGTGCGTGAGCGGGTGCTCGTGGCGCGCCGGCGCGCTGCCGAACGCTGGCGCGCCGACGGCTATGACATGAACGCAGAAGTTCCCGGTCCTGTCCTGCGTCGACGGGTCCCGCTCTCGCCCGAGGCAACCGCCCCACTCGAAGACGCGCTCCGGATGGGCCGTGTCTCAGCCCGCGGTGCTGATCGAGCTCTGCGGGTCGCGTGGACGATCTGTGACCTGCGCGCCGGGAGGCAACCCACCGACTCTGATATCAGGGCGGCACTGGACTTCCGGTTCCGGCGCTGACCGCCACGATCTGCTCAATCAACCAGTGCCATCGCTCCCGCCGGGATCGGGCGCACGGATCCGAGATCCTGGCACTGGGGCGCCCAGCAAGAAAGGAGTGACCGTGACGAAGCCGACGATCACCCACCGTTCCGGCGACGCCACCGCGCCCACTGGTGTCGGCCCCCGAATCATTGCCCACATCGTCAACGATCAAGGGCGATGGGGCCGCGGCTTCGTTCTGGCGGTGTCGCGGCGCTGGCCACAACCCGAACACTGCTACCGGGACTGGCATCGGCACCGTGTGACCAACGACTTCGCGCTCGGCGCGGTGCAGCTCGTCACCGTCGGCGACGGGCTGTATGTCGCGAACATGGTCGCCCAGCACGGCATCCGCCGCACCGGTTCCTCGGTTATCCCGATCCGCTACGACGCCCTCGACCGCTGCCTGACCCGTCTCGGCAACTATGCCACGAGCCTCGACGCCTCGATCCATATGCCACGGATAGGCACCGGCCTCGCCGGAGGGCAGTGGGCTGTCATCGAACCCCTGATCACCCACGGTCTGTGCCGCCGCGGGATTCCCGTCACCGTCTATGACCTCCCACCCCACCGGTAATTCCGCGCGCACCCCGACCGTGGCCGCCGCGGCGGCCGCTTCGTACCTCCCTTAGCTCTACGGTCCCGGACCCAGGATTCCGCTTGTCGGCCGATCGCCGGTGATCCCTGGTTCGCTGCGACTTCCTCAGCCGTTTGTTCTTTCCTGGAAGGGATTTGTCATGCCTGTTCCCGCTGCGGTTCTCGACACGCTCTACCCCACCGGACCAACTTCTGCTTCAACCCAGGTTTCTCGCGCCGGCGCGGAGCGTTGGTCGGCACTCTGGCAGCGACTCACCGACTCGGGCAGCGTGGGGGCTGAGGATCCGGAGCAGTTCGCTGCATTGCTCACTGAAGCGTTGCTGCACCGTGACCCGGTATCGGCCGGTGGCGAGGATCCTTTCGATATCGATGCCTCGGCCCTTGCCCCGGTCGTGGGCTGGCGATGCGTGTGGTGTTTCATCGAACGCTCGCTCGCCGATACGCGCCCGATCGACCCGGTCACCGGGCAACGCCGGAGCGACGACGGGTTGTGCGATCACTGCCGCAGCAACGGCCGCCCCGGCCTGCCCCCGCACCCCTTTGGGCACGGCCACACCGAACTGGTCGAGGTGTTCTGCGCACATCTGGCAGAACGTTATCCCGGCAGCGTGGTCTCGCTGCTCGGTGAGCATGCTCGCCGCAGCCCGCTGCCCGACCGCGCACGCATCGCCGCCTGGCTGCGCACCCATCGGCCCGAATCCCGGCCGCCCGTAGCGACCGGCTCCCCCGCCGCCGATCCCCTCCGCGGCCGCGACCTGGTGGCCGCCGCGTAAGGACGGCCATTCCGGCTGGCTCGATCCGGCAGGTCGACACCCGCCGTGCCGCGGACACAGCCGGGGCACCCGCGGGTGTCGGCGGCATCGCGTTCACCGGTTCTGCGTTCAACACCGCGGCCCAGTTCAACGCTGCCGCCGCGCCCCGGCGACCTCCTCTTCGAAGTTTGTCGCCGTTCCCGCTCCCTGGTTTGTAGGAGGTCCTTGTCATGTCCGTTGCCGTGCCCGATCCCCGCGCCGTCGGGGTGATTCGTCATGGCTGATCCGCGTCGCCTGCCGTGGGCGATTCTGGCGCGGGCCGCGCTCACCGGTACCGCGTCCGCGCAGCAGGTGTGGCGCGCGTATGCCCTGGATGAGGCTGTCGCTCGGGTTCTCGAGGATCCGGGCGTGTTCGGTGTGCCGCCGACTGTGCGGCAGGCCGCGGCCGACGACCTCGACCGCGCCACCGAGATCGGTGCCCGCCTCATCACCCGCGACGACGCGGAATGGCCGAAAGATCGGTTCACGGTGCTCGCTGCGCCGCAGTCGTCCGGCCGTGATCCTGTGGCGTTGTGGGCGCGGGGACCTGCACGTCTGGATGCCGCGGTCGAGTCTTCCATTGCGGTGATCGGTTCGCGCTGCAGTACCGGCTACGGCGACCGGGTGACCGGTGAACTCGCCGGCGATCTCGCCGCCCGCGGTTGGACCATCGTCTCCGGTGCCGCGTTCGGTATCGATGGGATGGCGCATCGGGCGGCTCTTGCTGTCGGCGCTACCACGGTGGCGGTGCTGGCCTGCGGCATCGACCGGCCCTATCCCGCGCAGCACGATCGCCTCCTGGACCGGATCGCCGAATCGGGTTTGGTGGTCAGCGAGTACCCGCCCGGTGTGGTCGCCCGCAAGCAGCATTTCCTCGACCGGAACCGGCTTGTCGCCGCGCTCGCTCGCAGCGTGTTGGTGGTGGAGGCCGGTATTCGCAGTGGGTCGGCCAACACCGTCAGGTGGGCCGGCCGGTTCGCTCGGCCCGTGTTCGCGGTCCCGGGGCCGATCAACTCGGCGGCATCCACCGGCTGCCACACCATGATCCGCGACGGCCGCGCCCAGCTGGTCACCGACATCCAGCACATCCTCGACACCCTGACCGACTAAATCCGCCTCGGCTGTCTCCGCGCTCAGGTGATCCGGGCCCGCTCGCTCTGCGACGGCTCGAACCACCCGAGGTACAGGGTCGGCAACGGGCACCGGTTGCCCGGTGCCGCGACCGATGTCGGCCAGTGACGGTGAGCCGCCGTGGCACGGCCCTGTACTCGATCCGCCTCCTAGTACACCGATCTCCCCTGCTGTACGGGGTTTCGGTTCACCCGACGACGAAAGGTCACCTGTTATGCCCGACGACACCATCATCACAATCAAGGGGAACCTGACGGCAGACCCTGAGCTCCGCTTCACCCCGAGCGGGGTGGCGGTCTGCAACCTCACCGTGGCGTCCACGCCGCGGGTCTTCGACCGCTCTACCAACGAGTGGAAGGACGGCACCGCGCTGTTCATGCGCTGCACCGTGTGGCGCGAGGCGGCGGAGAACGTCGCCGAAACCCTGCGCCGCGGAATGCGCGTGATCGTGGAGGGCAAACTGAAGCAACGCAACTGGCAGACCCCCGACGGACACAACCGCAGCACGGTCGAGCTCGAGGTCGACGAAATCGGCCCCTCGCTGAAATTCGCAACCGCGAAAGTACAGCGCGCTCCGCGCCGCAACACCGGTGAACCCACCGGGACCAGCGGCGGCGAGAACGATACGGCGCGGGAATTGGTCGCCGCCGGCGCGGGCAGCGCCGACCCGTGGGGTGCCGAGCCGGGGTTCTGACCCCGGCTCGGCTGGATGGTTGCGTTGGGGTGGGCTGGCTGTCTGGCCGACTGCCCCGCCTGGCTGAGTGCTACCGGGGTGTGGCCCCGCCACGGCTGCGGGCCCGCGCCCGGTCACCATCGAATTTCCCCGGCGCCCCGTCTCCGACTCCCGCGCCAGTGGGTATGCGCGTGCGCGGAAATTCGATGCCGCCCGCTGGGGCGCGTTCCCTGCGCCGTGTCGGGGCCCCACCCCGGTCGGGTCGCACTCAGGCGGGTCAGCCGACCAGCCACCCAGCCCCGTTCCGGGGCTCGTGCGTTTCGTGCACGAGATCTCCCGGTACGGGGCTGTGTCGTCTTTCTCCGACCGAAAGGAATCGTCATGACCGCTGCACTCACTGCACCCACCACCGACACCGTCGACCTGCCCCGCCCCTCCGAGGCCAGCACCACCGGTTCGCTTTTCACTGACGCGCTGTGTGAGGTCGGTGCTCTGCTCGGGGTGGACCCGGATGAGGCTCGTGAACGTTTCCGCGCTGCCCTCGCCCTTGCCACGACCGCTGAGCGCGAGTTCCTCGATCGGGTCGTCGACCTGTTGTCTCGTCAGCCGTGGCCGGTGGCCGCCCGTAAACTCGGGTGGATGGCCAAGAGCCGCCCGGAGTGGCGGGACATGGTCATCGATTTGACCACCGACTCCGACCCAGGCCTGCATATCCCGAGCATGCCCGAGACCCACGAGGTGTCGATCGAGGCCGCCGAGTGGGTGACCCGCTCGCTGCGCGAGCGCCGCGACCGCTACCGCGACCGGCTCACCGCGACCCCGTCGCGGGAGACCGACGCCGCGCGGCTGCGGCCCGAGGCCATCGCCGCCCGCCGCGCCCGCACACCCCAGCCCCCGGCCGAGCGGGTAAGCCTGCGTCATCGCGACCGAGACCGCCGCACCGCGGCCCGCCGCGACGCCGAGTTCGCCGCCTACGCCGCCACTCGCTTGTTCGCGATCGACACCGAACCCGAACCCCGCGACGCCAACCCCGCCGCGGATCCGCGCAAACCCGCACACCTGGTGTGGAGCCATGTGCAGGCCCAGCTCTGGGACCGCAGCTACTTCCTGCACATCGCCGAGGCATACACCGATCGCGACCGCGACCTCCTCGACCCCGAAGCGAATTCCGTCGACCGCGTCCGGTCCGGCCGGCACAGCGCGCTCGACGCCGACGCGTCGCAGTTCCTGCGCGAGCACGGCGTCGACACCGGACCCGCCGACGGACCCGCCCACCGCCAGCGGCGCAGGCCGGTGCGGCGGGCGCGGATCAGCCCGATCGATCAGACCCGGTTCGCGGCTCGACGTACCGGGCTCGCCACGCCGAGTGACTACGACATCTTCCTGCCCTACAGCGACCTCGATACCCCCGAGCTCACCTGGGAGGGCTCGGGGTTGGATTACGATCTCGCCGCGATGGTGCCCTACCTCGGGTGGCCGTGCGTCGGATGCTGGATCGACCGCCCTCAGGCCGACCGCCGTGCCATCCACTCCCGCGACGGGCGACTGGTCAGCGACGACGGGCTCTGCGACGTCTGCCGCGCCGACGGCCACCCCGGCATACCCGAACTGCCCCGCCCATGGGGCACACACGAGTTCGTCCAGTCGCGGTGCGCCTACATCGCCGCCACCCACCCCGGGCAGGTCCGCATCATACTTGAACGGATCCGCGCTGCCGCCGCCAACTCCGGCCTGACCTGGCGGCTCATCACCCGCTGGATGGCCGCCCATCTCGATCAGCCCGCCCGCACACGCACCGCCCGCCCGGCGACGCCGCGACGGCGGCGGCCCGCCGCGCTCGGGGCCGGGCAGCGGATCGGCCGCTGCGATGCCTGCGCCCGCACCGGAGTCGTACATGCCGACAACTACTGCACGCAGTGCCGCATCGACCTCGGCGTCGTCGAACCCCGCGACCGCCCGGGCCGCGCCGCCTGATCCTGCCCTTCGCATCACCCCGTTCTCCGGTCCGCCGCAGTGTCGAGCTCCTGCGGCGGACCGGACCTCCACTTGCCCCGCCTCACGCTCTGGAGACGTCGTGCGCACTCCCCTCTCCCGCTTCCGAACCCCGCACGGCCGAGGTCTCGGTGTTCTGCAACGCCACCGGCCGCCTCGGTTACTACCGCCCCGAAGATCATCTGGTCCTCGCCCACACCTGCACCCTGACCGGCGGCGCCACAACCTCCGACACCGAGTTCCTCGAACGCGTCTTCGCCATGTTCAACGACCACCCCGACCCGAACTTCCCCAGCGACACCGCGCACACCTCCGCCTGGTACGACAGCGGCCTGCGTTCCCTCTCGGTCGGAGACATCGTCGCGATCAACGGCCGCCACTACGCCTGCGATTCCCACGGCTGGATCCCGCTCCGCACACCCTGAAACCGAAACCACCCATCGCTATCACGCAGGGCAACCACCACTGCGACCATCCCGGCACTCTTCGGTTCCACGTCACCGCCATCCGACGTGTTCCCGGTATGCGCCAACCCCGCCCATACCTTCCACCCCCAAATAAACCGAGGGAGACTCATGTCCGCACCCACAGTCAACGACATCGACACCGACAACGCGATCCTCGTCGCCCGACTGCTGCGCCACAACGAACGAGTCGGCTACGGCGACTATGCCCGCGAAGCGCTCAACCATGTGGGGCTCACCGCACTGATCCCCCGCGAGAGCAAAACATTCTCGATCGACCTCAGCGACTTCCTCGCCGCGCTCCCCCGCACCGCCACCATCGACGTCCTCACCGGCAACAACGGCGAACCCGACACCTACCGAGCCGGAACCCAAATCCGCAACCTCATCGAAACCCACCTCGACACCGCCATCACCGCGATCCGCCTCGGCCACACTCCCCTCTCCCTCATCCCCGACGACACGCACACCATCGAACGCGACGCAATCATCGAGCAGTGGGGCGACTTCGACACCCCTTACCCGCCGGCCGGCAACCCCACCGTCGACGACCATCGGCGCACACTCATCGCCACACTCCGCGCATACGGCAGCGACCAGCGGTGGTGCGACGAACTCGAGCACACCATCGAACGCATCGGCCTCGGCAACTACATCACTGAACCGGTCACCATCGACCTCACCGAACTCGGCGCACTCACCCTCCGCCTCCCCATACGACGCGACGGCACCCGCCACGACAACGCACTCAGCGAGCAACTCACCACCGCACTCACCGCCGAACTCCACCGCCGACCCGAACTCATCACCTCCACCCACACCCCCGACACCACAACGGCCACAACACGCTGACCAGAACCAGGCCGGGCAGGGCAGCCGCAGCAGTCGGCCGCCCTGCCCGGCAGCACACTCTCCGCCGTCCGAGCTCGCCTATCCGAGATCCGTTCCTCGCGTCGGCACTCGCCGAACGCCGTCGCGCGTCCGCGCGCCTTCGCGACTCGAGACCACCCACCTCACCATCGCGAGCACTCACGCAACCCCAACCCACCCCTCAACCGCCATCCACCACTTCCCACACACCATCACCCTCCCCTCTCCTCACGCACTCACCACCACACCACCCCTTCTCCCCCCACTCCACCCCCACCACTCACATTTTCAACAAGCAGACCTCTTGCATTCAGGATTGCAATCAGATAACGACCTGGGGGTTTGTTCGATTTACCGATTTTTGCGTGATTTTCGAACCTTGTCAACTTGCAGGCAAGGGCGCTCACTGAATATATGACCGCGACGATCCACAAGGTTGCGGCAGGCAATGGCTATCTCTATTACCTACGGAATGTTGCCGCGAATGATTCCTCGTCACGCGGGCGGTCGCCGTTGTCTGATTACTATTCCGCGCACGGGGAGTCCGCGGGCCTCTGGCACGGCAAGGGTTTGGGTGCGTTGCGTCTGTCTACAGGGCAGGAAGTCGCCGAGGAGCAGATGAAATCGCTGTTCGGGTTGGGTCGTCACCCGGACGCTGACCTCATCGAGAAAGAGGTCTATGCCGAGCAGATCCGCCTCGGCGCCACCCACCAAGAAGCAACCAAAAAGGCCGAAACAGAATCGCGTTTAGGGAATCCGTTTCGCTTCTATGGTGGTGTTTCCGAGTTCCGGAAACGCTGCCGGAAAGAATTCGAATCCTACAATTCGATGCGCGGAGCAGACCCGCAGGAACCGATTCCCGAGGAAGAACGGGAGTGGATTCGCACCCTGGTGGCCACCGACATGTTCACCGAACAGTACGGTCGGCCCCCACTCAACGATCGGGAACTATCCGGTTGGGTAGCGGTGAACTCGCGGCTGACCACCGCGGTCGCGGGATTCGACATCACCTTTTCTCCGGTCAAAAGCGTGTCGGCACTGTGGGCGCTGGCACCCAGAGCAGTCGCCGAGAAGATCGAGGCCGCGCATCAGGCAGCGGTCGACGACGCGCTCGACTGGCTCGAACAGCACGCGACCTTCACCCGGTTGGGTCGCAACGGGGTGCGGCAGGTCGATGTCGACGGGCTGGTTGCGGCCCGGTTCACCCACCGAGACAGCCGCGCCGGGGATCCGGATCTGCACACGCATGTGCTGATCGCCAATCGGGTCCGCACTGCGGATGGCCGCTGGCGCACCCTCGACGGTGCCGCGGTCTACCGGGTCGTAGTCACGGTGTCGGAGATCTACAACACCCGCCTCGAACACCACCTACAAGACACGGTGGGTGTGGAGTTCGCCGAACGGCCCGGCCGCGACCCCACCAAACGCCCGATCCGCGAAATCGTCGGCATCCCTGTGAAGTTGATTGCGCATTGGTCGCGTCGCGATGCCGCTATCACCGGGCGCTTGGCCGAACTGGCCGCGGCGTTCCAGCGCACGCACGGCCGCGAGCCGATCGCCACGGAAATGTACGGGCTGGCCGACCGCGCCACCTTGGAAACCCGCCCAGGTAAACACGAATCCCAGTCGCGGGCCGAGCAACGCCGCGACTGGCGCACCGAGGCGCTCGCACAGCTGGGCGGGCGGGCGACGCTCGCCGAGATGCTACGTACGGTGTTCAATCCGCTACGCCCGGTACGACCGCCGTTGACGCCCGCGCAGGTGGCTGCGACCGCGCAACGGGTACTCAAGGTGGTTTCCGAACAGCGCTCAACCTGGCAGACCCACCATGTGCGGGCCGAAATCGAACGCCAGCTTCGCGGGAAAATCGCGGGTCGCGACTGGGCACACACCGCCGAAACCGTACTCGCCGAAGCCTTGTCCCCGACGCGGGCGATCGCTGTCGACGACCCCGATATCGCCGATCAGCCGGTGCTCGGGAATCTGCCGGCGGCGTTGCGGCGGCGAGACGGCTACGGTGTGCACACCGTAGCCGGTACCCGCCTTTACACCTCCGCGGATGTGCTAGCGACCGAGAAGGCGTTGATTGCGCTGGCAAATCAGGCCGGCGGGCGCCAGCTGTCGCTGGGCACTGTCGCCAAAGCGGTGCGCGGCTACAACGAGGCGAATCCGGACCGGCCACTGAATGCCGGGCAGGTGGCGGTGATCGAAGGTTTCGCTACCTCGGGGATGCGCGTGCAGACCGCGAACGCCCCGGCAGGGTCGGGAAAAACCACGGCGATGCAAGTGCTGACCGACGCCTGGGGCCGCGACGGCGGCACCGTGCTCGGGCTGGCGCCCACCGCGTCGGCGGCGGCGGTGCTGACCGACTCCATCGGGGCACGGGTGGAAACAGTCGACAAACTCCTCGACGTCCTGTCCCGCCACACCCCTGGGCCGGATAATCCCGTCACCTATCGGCTGCATCCGCCGCCGTTACCGGAGTGGGTGTTGCAGATCGGTGCGGACACGCTGGTGATCATCGACGAGCACGTCAAAGTCGGCAACCTCAAACGCCTGCGGTTGCTGCAGTTCCTCACCGACCAGGGGGCGACGGTGCGCTGTATCGGCGACGACCGCCAACTCCCGGCGATCGGTGCCGGTGGCGCGGACGCCGATATGGCCGCCACCGCACCCGAACACACGCTCACATTGACGCATGTGGTGCGGTTTGCCTCCCGCGCCGAATCCGCCGCGAGTCTGCGACTGCGCGACGGGGATGCGGCCGCGCTCGGCTGGTATCTGGACAACGACCGCATCCACGCCGGGCACACCGGCGCCACCCACGATGACGCCTATACCGCCTGGATCGCCGACCACCGCGCTGGCCGCGACGCCATCATGCTGGCTGGAACCCACGAGGTGGTGGCCGCGCTCAACGCCCGCGCCCGCGCCGACCGCCTCACCCGCGCCGGCACCGATCCGGGCGCGGAATGTGTCCTCGCTGACGGCCTACGCGCCTCAGTCAGCGACGTCATCCGTACGCGCCGCAACAATCCCCGGTTGCGGGTCGGGGAACGCGATTGGGTGCGCAACGGCTACGCCTGGACCGTCACCGCCGTTCATGCCGACGGCAGTCTCAGCGCGACTCACCGCCGCGCGGGCGGGGCGGCGGGGCCTGAGGTGTGGTTGCCGGGCGAGTATGTGCGCGAATCGGTGCGGCTGGGGTATGCGACGACGATCGATTCGGCGCAGGGAATCACCGCCGATACGTGTCATGTCGCGCTCACCGGCAGCGAATCACGACAGCAGCTGTATGTGGCGCTTACCCGGGGCCTGCACGGCAACCATGCCTATGTTCCGACTGCGCTGCAGGGTGCGGAGGGCTCGTTCTTCAGTTACGCCGCGGTGTATCCGCGCACCGCCGTCGAGCATCTACTGGCGATCCTCTCCCGCGACGGTGCACAGAAATCCGCGCACACCATGCTGCGCGATGCCACCGATCCGCTCCGTCGGATCGGTCGCGCTCTCGACATTTACCTCGACACCGTCGGTGTCGACGCCGAGGAAACCCTCGGCACAGCAGGTCTGGCGCGCATCGACGCCGCCGCCGAACGCGTGCACCCGAACCTCACCGATGCCCCCGCCTACCCGGTCCTGCGCCAGCAGTTGGCGGTACTTGCGCTATCGGGAACCGATTCCGTTGATGCCCTGTTGGAGGCTGCGGCCGATCGGGAATTGGACTCCGCGCACGATGTCGCCGCGGTGTTGCACTGGCGCCTGTCTCCCACTACCGGGTCGGTCGAGGCGGGTCCGTTGCCGTGGATCGGCCTGCCGCCCGGGCCGTTCTCCGACTCGTTGGTGGCCGATCATGTACGCGCCAGGTGCCGGATCGTGGCCGATCTTGCACGCCGGATCCGCACCTACGCAGGGGCCTGGACCACCGCAACCGCGCCGACATGGGCGCGGCCATTGTTGCCGACAGCCCCTGAGTTGGTGGCGGATCTGGCGGTGTGGCGGGCCGCGTTGCACGTCGATGAGACCGATCCGCGTACCACTGGGCCGGTGCGTTTCGCCCGCAACGAGCGCGAGCATCAGCAGGTGCTCGATGAGCGGGTCGCCGGTGCGCTCGGCGACATCAGCACGCCATCCCGGCGGTGGGCGCCGCTGGCGGAACAGATCGAACCCCGCCTCACCAGCGACCCGTATTGGCCGGTGGTCGCGGCCAACCTCGACACCGCGTCCCGCGCCGGCATCGATATCGAGTCCTTCCTCACCGCGGCAGCCGCGGCCGGTCCGCTGCCCGACGAGATGCCGGCTGCCGCCCTGTGGTCACGTCTGGATCTGGACACCACCGTCTCCGAGTCCTCAGGTGCTTCCGGTCTGAGCCCGGACTGGAACCACGTTCTCACCGATGTTCTCGGCGAGCAGGTCGCGTCCGCGGTGCGCGCTGATGCCGGATGGCCGCGCCTGATCGCCGCTATCGACCGCGGCACCGGGACCGGTTGGACCGCCTCCGACTTGTTGTCGGCCGCCCACGACCTGCTCACCGCCGCCCGCTCCGGCACCGAACCCGCCTTGCTGGTGCCCGACCTGGTCACCGCTCTCACCTGGCGCATCGAGTTGCTGCTCCGGCCCACCCCCGCCGGTGACACCACCGGCCACTTCTCCGCAGGTGCACGACAGGACGCGTCGCCGCGCGGCCCGCACGCCACAACAAGGACCGGGCCCGGCGCCGATCACCGCTTCCACGACCACGACCCGGACGACCCCGGCCCGACAGAACCGCCACCGGACCACACCGAGACCGGTGTCCCCTTCCCTGATTCCGACGACCACGACGACCTGCAACCGGAGAAGATTATGGTCGACGACCCCCGCCCATCAGACAACACCGCACCGGAACCCGAACACACACGCCCAGCAGAATCGGCCACCGGTCCCGGCCAGGCAGGGCTTCCCGACGAGGTCGGCCGGGTGACCGCACTGTTCGCCTCGGGTGACCTCGCTGCAGCGGCCCACGCACTCGACGACGTCCCCGAACAGCATCGCCGCACCATCCGGAAAGTGGAAGCAACCCTGCGCGCCCGCCCCTTCCCTATCGCCCGCGCCCGCCTGAAATGGGCGGCCGAACAGAACCCGGAACTCCGCGCGGTCATCGAAGCTTGCACTCCCGACACCGACCCCGGGCTCTACCGCCACGACCGCAACAACGACGGCTGGCAACCCCCACGCGACGACCGCCGCTGGATAGACCCGACCAGGAGGGTCCCATCGGACCCGCACCGAACCGGCCCCAGCAGCACCGACCGCTACTTCCAGCACCGGCCCGACCTCACCGAACCCTGGGCCGGCGACCGCATCCCGCCCGCCCAAGAAACCGATGACCGCACGCAGCGGCCCGACGCGGTGGCCGCACGCTGGTCCGGAGACCGCCGCATCGACCGCGAACCCGGAGGACGGCAGGGACCGGACGGCCCGCTCAGCCTGCCGCCGCTGCACGACCCAGCACCGTACGGAAGCGGCGGGGACCACGAGCGAATGCTGCTCGAACCCCTGCGCGACCTACCCTGCGTCGAATGCGGAGTAGAGCGCGCTCTCGCCGACCACAGGCCGCGACCCGACCACACCACCTCCGACACACCCCATGACGACGGGCTCTGCGGTGACTGCCGCGACACCGGCGTCACCGGCATTCCCCCTCATAATCCTGACGAACGCATCACCGCCCGCGCCGCCCACATCGCCGGCACCCGCACACCCACCGAGGCGCTGGCCTTCCTTCGACGTGACTGGGTTCGCCTATCACTCTCAGCCCGATTCACCCTCAGCGACTGGGTCACCCGCCGCGGCCTGGACGCGGCCGAAGATCCCCGAAAGCCGGAAAACCCCGCACCGCGCGCCGCCGAAACACAGCACACACATGCACAGCCCGGTAGCGATATCGAACCGTCGACCCCTGATACGGCCTCCGACAATCCGCTGTTCGCGCTCACCGACACCGAACTCAGCGATCGCATCGACGCGTTGCAGCAGCGTCTCGCACTCACCGACACCGACACCGACGTGTTCAACCCGCCCGCATCCCGGCCCAGCAGTCTCGCCGGCACCGCCGAAGCCCAACGCCGCCACTACACCGCCCAAGACGCGATCCGCGCTGCCCGCACGGCCGGCCAGGACCTCGCCGCTGCCGACCGCGCCGTCCACGCCGCCGGCAGCGCTCTACACGCCGCCCGCACCGAACTCAACAACACCCCCAGCTACAAGCGGGCCGACCGCCGAGCCCTGCGCACCCGCGTCGATACCCTCATCACCGCACAGCGCGACGCCGCCGACGCCCGTGACACTGCCCGCACCGCCGCCCGCACCGCCCACCGCCACGCACTGCATCTGGCCGGACCGCCCGAACGCTGGGACAACGTCCTGACCCAGCCCGCCCCCGCCGCCAATCGAATCCCCCCAACCGCCGGAATCGACAAGGACGCCGACCTCACTCGCGAAATCCGGGACCGCACCCACGACATCGAACACCAACTGACCGAGCTGCACGACGAGCAACAGCGGCGCGCCGCGCTGTCACCCCGCCAGCACGCAGCCGAACAACGGTGGCGGCGGCATCAACCGATCGGCCCTGACGCCACAGACCGCTACGACCCCGAGCCCCGCACCGCGCGCAGCCCCGAAGCCGACCTGGGCTTATGATCCCTTGCTCGCCACCGACACCTGAGACAATTGCCGATGAAAGGCCGACATCGACGATGGTGTAGTGGAGCTGGGCTGCGTGCTCCGACAACCCCGAGAGCTGGCGACCGTGATTGATGCGGCGGGGTCGGACGTGGCAACCTTGCACGGCCCGATGGTGCGCTACCGCAGCGGCAATGAGATCGACAGCGATTCCTGCTGGACTGGTACACGCAGCTGCTCATGTCGGCCGAGGAGACCGACCAGCTCCACTACTCCGAATCTATGTCGGTTGCTGCCAATTCCTGACCGTACAGCTCGGCGAGGGCTCGTTTCCCAACGAAGAACTCGACGATTAATCACAGGAAGCCAGCGAGTTCTGCCTCGTCTTCGACAGTGGGTCGATCGCACCCGAAGTCGCCAACCAGTTCCGCGAGCCGGTCACCGACGCCGTGCTCTGGTCCTGTCCGCCGCGGTGCTCGACCCACTCCATGGCCACGACCTCGGCGTGCGATGGTCGCCGAAGTGATCCACCGCATGCCGCCCGGCCACAACGGCCTCGTACTACTGGACCCCTCCTCCGCTGCCCGAACCCGCCGAACCCATGCAGCACCTCGAAACCCTGGAAAAACTCTCCCGGCATTGGCAAACCAAACTCGGTGTCGTACCGGTCGACCAGCACCCCGGCATTGTCGGTCAGAGCACCGCCTACGTTCACCTGCTCTGAGCCCGAGACGCGCTACGCCGCCCCTACTCGATCACCGTCCCCCTCGAACACCTGGCACACTGCCCGGAACTTCCGCTGTCGCGCTGACTACGGGCTGTCGATGCCCACCTGCAGGCAGGACCGCTCCACCGTTGGCGCGTGTGCTCACCGTGGCCGATGGCGCCCCGAGCCGGGTCCGGCCGAAACTGTTTCAGCGGCGTCACGCCACAGCGATAGCCACGGTCACCCCGACCGGCCACATTCCGCCCTACCATCCTGAAGGGCTCTGCCTACCCATGCGGGTGCGGCAGGAAAATGCGCGTGTGGCCCAGGGGCCGGGCTCATTGCGGCCGGGCCAGCGCGGCGCGGATCTGATCGGCCAGCCCGACAGCTTGCTCATAGGTCCAGGGCACAGCACTGTTGCCGGGAGAGAGGATGTGATGTTGCTGGTCGGAGTAGGGCACCCCGGGCGGCAAGGGCGCGATCTGCCAGTGGATGTGGGAGTCCTGTTGCTGGCTGCCCAGGCTCAGCAAGTACATCCGTTCGGTCGGCACTAGGGGCTGCTGCACGATCAGGTGACAATGGTTAGGCAGCCTGACCGGCTGCTGCTGGGGTTATGATCGCTTCGTATTCGACCGGGGTCAACCGGCCCAGGCGGGCTTGGCGGCGTCGGCGGTGGTAGGTCCGTTCGATCCAGGTCACGATCGCGATCCGTAGTTGTTCGCGGGTATCCCACCGCTGCCGGTCCAGCACGTTGCGTTGCAGGAGGCTGAAGAAGCTTTCCATCGCCGCATTGTCACCGGCCGCGCCGACGCGGCCCATCGACCCGGCCATCCGGTGCCGGTTCAGGGTGTGAACGAAACGCCTGGAACGAAATTGCGACCCGCGGTCGGTATGGACTATGCAGCCGGCGACCTCACCACGGCGGGCGACAGCACTGTTCAACGCGGTGACCGCGAGCCGGGACTTCATCCTCGAGTCGATCGAATAGCCCACGATCCGGTTGGAGAACACATCTTTGATCGCGCAGATATAGAGCTTGCCTTCACCGGTTCGGTGTTCGCTGATATCGGCCAGCCACAACCGATTCCGATCCTTCGCGGTGAACACACGATGGACCAGATCGTCATCGACCGGCGGACCAGGCCGCCCGGATTTCCCGCGTCGGCGTTTGCCGAACCGGCTCCACCAGCGATTGGTCGAGCAGATCCGCCAGGCGGTCCGCTCTGCCATCGACTCACCCGCGACACCGGCCTCGTCGGCGAGGAACCGATACCCGAATTCCGGGTCATCGTGATGGGCGTCGAACAAGGCATTCGACCGATATGCCTCGACGAGTTCGGAGTCGATGATTGGGCTGTTCAACAGCGGTAATAAGGCTGTCGAGCAAGCTGCAGGACCCGGCACGTCACCACGACGGGAATCCCGTCGGCGGCGAGCTCGCTCACGAGCGGGTAGAGCCTTTTCCCGGAAGATGAGCTTGCGACAGATACGCTGCCGCACGGCGCAACACTTCGTTCTCCTGCTCGAGCAGGCGGTTGCGGCGCCGCAATTCGCGCAGTTCAGCGGACTCGCCGCTGCTGGTCCCCGGCTTAGTCCCGTCATCGACGTCGGCTTGACGCATCCATTTCGACAGCGTCACCGGATGCACCCCGAAATCGGCCGCGACCTGGTCCAGCGTCACGCCGTCCTCACGGTTGCGAGCGACCCGGACAACATCGTCGCGGAACTCCTGGGGATAGGGCTTGGGCACAGTGACATCCTTCCAGGCTCGCCTATCGGCAAGCCAGATCGATGTCACCTATCCGTGCAGCAGCCCGGACGGGTGTGGTGCAGCAGTTGATGCATGGCCAGCGAACGCACGATCATCTCCGCAACCCCAAGCTATGCGTAGTCGTCGTCGGACTGACCATCGAGCCAGGCGACTGCGGCAGTGAATCGCACGCATTCCGCCCCGTGGCCGCCGTGCAGCCGACGGACGAAATCCGCCTCCTCGTAGCAGGCGAAGGAAGGCTCCCCCTCGCCGCAGTCGGCGTGCCAGGATCGCCACCGATCACAATCGGCCATCCCCGCACGCGTACGGTACGGAGTCATCGGGTAGCGAATTTCGTCTCGTCCCACCCAGCTCGGTCGCTCCACGCCTGCAGGAAGTCGGGGGCGAACATCGGAGCGTCCGGGAGTTCTGGGATATCGAATGCGGCGGCCAGCAGGATCTGGTTCGCGGCGACGATTAACCGGTTGCATCGCAGTTCGTCGTGTATCTCCTCGGCTAGGTCCGGGGACTGGTTCCGGTGGGCGTTGTACCAGCCGCTGTGCCGGTCGAGGTAGGTGAGTGCCACCACCGCCGCACAGGCTCGGGCCACGGTGCGGGAGCCCGGGTCGGAGGCCTGCTCCGCGGCAATCAGCGCGGCGGTCGCCACGAGCCTGACACCTGTGGTGCGGGCGAGGTCGACCCTGGTCGAGTCGATCCCCAGGGCGGTGCCGTCGGGTTCGTACTTTTCGCCCGCCTGTTCGACGCCAGGGGCGGTGTAGAGGTCGGTGGCCAGGGTCGTCTCGCGGGTGATGATCATGTCGAGCCACCACGGCAACACTGCCGGGGTGCTGGGCAGCTTCAGCGTCGACAGGGCGTGATGGGTACGTCCGGCGGCCTTTTCCAGGACTTGGGTGTCGCCTTCGGCGGTTTTGGAACCGCGAGCGCCGGCGATCCAGTCGGGATAGTAGTTGCAGCGCAGTTGTCCTTGGGCACCCGCACGAGCGCTACACGTGCGCAGGGCTTTCTCGGCGATGGTGGTCAGGATGGGTTTGACCACCGTCATCCACGGGGGCAGCCGGTCCTGGTAGGCGTAGTCGGCGCTCAGGTGGCGGACCAGCCGTCCCAGTACACTGCCCGCGTAGACGTGCGCAGCGGAGGTGACCAGGTCACGTTGCAAAACGTCACTGTGACCGTGAGGCCGCTGCCTGCTGTAGTTGATCAGACCCGCGACTCCCGCGCGGGCCGCAGCGATATTGGCGGTGGCCAGGTCGAGACGGCCACCGACCAGTGGGCTGATGGAGCGATGGCAGCGTTGTCGCAAATCGGGTTCGTCGCAGCGGAACTCGCCCTCGGCGGTGATCGTGGCCCACTCCCCGCCGAGGAAACCTTCCCGCGGCACGAACAGCCGGTCGGCCAGTACCCACCCGTGGTCCATGGCGGCGCCGAGTTTGCTGGACATCTCGCCCACCTCGACACCCTCGGCCAATCCGCCGTCGAGGGTGCGCAGGCGTGACAGGAATAGGAACACACCCTCGTCGCGGCCCTCGACGATCAGGCGGGCGCTGAACACTACGATCTTCGGCACTGTCGTGTCGGCGATATTCGGCGGGCCTTTCACTGCCCCGCGCGTCGGAGTCCACAGCCAGAACCCGTCCGCGTCGCGATTCCAGACCGCCTGCATCTGCTGGTCGGCGCCATTGGTGCCGCCGAGCTCGGTCAGGGCGAGGACACCGACCGCGGCGCCGGTGTCGAGGTCGGCCAGGCACCCCTGTTGGTAGGGGGCGCCGGTGCCGTGGGTCGTTATCGCGCCGATCGAGAGGTCGAAATGCCCGGTCCACACCGTCAGCAGGTGCGGCGCGGCAACCGCGGCCCAGTCGCCCAGCGCACCCCGCAGGTGAGCGTCGGCAGTGATCTCGCGTGCAGGGACACCGACCTCGGACAGCACCCTGTGCAGCAGGTCCGGGGCGATACCGGCCTCCAGTGCATAAGATAGGTGGTCCTGGGGGACGTCGCCGAGTCGGAGGATGATCTCGCGGGCTTTGTGGTGGGTCGCCAGGTGCGGGCCGTAGATCGAGTCGCGTAGTGCGGCCACGGTGGGGTCGTCGCCGTGGTATCCGATGGGGCTGATCTGGTCGAGTGTTGTTGTCATGTCGGGTAGCTCGTTTCGGTGGTGCTCAACCGAGCACATCATTGGGACTGGTGCCGGGCTACGGGCGGACGGACGGCCACAGGACAGGAAGGGGCGATGTCGGCGCGAACACGACGGGCAGGGCGGTGAGCGCGCGGTGGAAGGGGCCGGGGCGCCAGGTGAGGTGCTCACGCGGGACGGCCAGCTGCATATCGGGTATTGCGTCGTAGAGTTGGCCGATCGCCTCGCCGACGATGAGGTCCGAGGATTGGTAGGCCATTTTCGGGCAGTGGTGCCGGCCGGCTCCGCGGCCGAGGTGCCAGCCGTTTCCGCCGCCGTAGTCCCAGTCGCTGTCGGTGTCGCGGCGCAGCTTGGGGTCGTTGTTGGCCGCGGCCATGCTGATCACCACGGGCTGGTTCGCGGGCAGCCATACACCGTCGATGAGCGTCCGGGCTCTGGGGTAGGTGATGCAGTAGTTGGCCATCGGCGGGTCGGTAGTCAGGTTTTCGACCATCGCATCGGTAACCAGCGGGGCGAAACCTTCTTGGTTGGGCCGGTAGCGGGGGTCAGTGAGCATCAACAGGATCGTGTTGGCGGCGTGGTTGCGCGGCACTTCGATGCCCGCGGTCAGCAGCGTCACCAGCTGATGCTGTTTCTCCTCGTTCGACAGGTCGGTAGCGGTGTGCACGAGGTGGGCCGTGACATCGGTATCGGCCGGGAGATGGCGTTTGGAATCCATGAGCGCACCCAGGGCACTGCCCAGCATCGCCTCGACATCGACGGTGGCATCGGTGTCGAACATCGCGACAGTGGCGGTCAGGACCGAATCGACGAGCTCCGGCGGGCAGCCCATGATGTCGGTGGTCAGGACGGAGATGAAGAAAGGGGCGAGGTACTGGCTGATCAGGTCCGCGCTGCCGTCCCCGCAGAAGCTGTTGATCAGCGGGATCGCCGTGCGTTCGGCGGCCGCGCGCACGTAATGCAGGTCGATCACCGCCAACCCGGCGTTGAGTGCTTTGCGGTATCGGCCGTGCACGTCCCCAGTGGTGCGGAGCGGGTTGGGCCGGTATTCCATCATCGGCCGAAGCGGATGCCGGTCCGGCAGCGTTTTCTGCCACGTCCGCGGATCGGCCGGGAACCGGTCATCGTCGTTGAGGATCTGCTTCGCGGTGTCGTAGCCGATCACCAGGGTCGCCGGAACATCCTCGGCCAGCAGCACCGGAACCAGCGATCGGCCACCGGCACGCATCCGCTGGTAGACCGCATGCGGGTTCTGGGCGAACGCGGCGTCGTACATGCGATAGTGCGGCCCCAGGTCTTCGATCGAGGGATACGACTGCGGAGTGGAGACTTGGGGGGCACTGCTGTGCAGCGAGTGAGATTGCACGAGAATTGTCCTTACGAGAGGTTCAGCGGCGGTGCGGGGGTGAACGTCACGGGCAGCGCGGTCAACGCCCGCAGGAATGGGGTCGCAAACCAACTCAGCTGCTCGGCGGGTATCGCCAGCTGCATCACCGGCAGCGCATCGAGGAGTTGTTCGAGCCCGATAGAGGCGATGAGCAGCGCGAGAGCACTCGATGGGCATTGATGTGCCCCCGCACCCCACGCCAGATGCGCACGGTTACCGTGACGTTCGCCGGTGTGAATGGCCGGATCCGCATTCGCCGCCCGAATACCGATAACCACCGGCTGGTGCGCGGACAGCCACACCCCATCCAGCCGCGGCGCGGTCGGATAACGCACGCACCCATTCGCCACCGGAGGGTCGAGGAACAACGTCTCCTCGACCGCTTCGCGAGCCCCGAGCGCCCCGCCCAGGACATCACCGCCGTACCGCTCATCGGTGAGCAACAGCCGCAGCGTATTCACCAGCAGTGAGATGGTCGGCTCAGCCCCGGAGAGGTAGAACTCCGCCAGCTGCCGCACGACCTCGTGGTCGGTCAGGTCGGCTGGATGTTGTATCAGCCGCGTCGCTACATCGTCGGTCGGTGTGGTTCTCTTCTGGCTCAGCACCTCGTGCAGTACCGCGGCGGCGAGGATGTATCCCTGCTCTGCGGCCTGGGCCTCGGTCGCGGTCGTGTGTTCGGTCAGTGCCTGATACAGGTGCGCACTCGCGTCCTCGGGTACCCCGAGGATCTGGCCCAGAACCGCGTACACCAGCGGCACACCGTATTCGGAGCGCAGATCAGCCTGCCCACCTTCACAAAACGCGTTGATCAGCCCGACCGCGGCGAGTTCCACCTGGGCCCGCACCGTGTGCAGGTTCACCCCGCCCAGAACATCGACCACCACGCCCCGGTACCGGGCGTGATCGGCACCGGAACTGCGCGCCGCGGTCGGCCGCCACTCCAGGCCCGGACGCACCGGGCACTCGCCCGACACCTGTTTCCGCCAGGCCCGCGGGTCGGCGGAATATAACTCGTCACGCAGGATGGCCAGCGCCTTGCCGTATCCCGTCACCAGCGTCGCCGGCACCTCGTCGGCCAGCGTGACCGGGACCAACGGCCCGAACTGCTCGCGCATCTGCTGGTAGGAGCGATCCGGATCAGCAGCGAACGCCGCACCCTGTAGCGGCACCGCCCGGCCGTCCGGCGCCATCGGCGAGCCCTGCGCAATCCCCGATCCCCCGGGTAGGGTCTGTGGTGGACGGGCGAGAGACCTGTTCACAACACTCCAAGCCATACATAGAAGTCGAATGCACGTGTCCCCCTGTGGTACACGTGGCGCCGCCGTCGTCGTGAGGGCTGGACTGCTGGGGTTTTCGACGTACCGGCTGAGGCAGATTCAGGCTGGCAGAGCACAAGATTCGCGAACACGAGCCGCTGCCCTAGACTTGTCCTACTCTCGTGTTCGACCGAGTGCCGATGCACAGTCTGAGTGGCGACCGATAAGGGGATGAACGGGGTCGATGGCGTCAGTGGTGGCCCGCTGGACGGGATACGAGGCCCGCGCCTTGCGTGAGGCCACAAGGATGAGCGTTCGCGAGTTCGCTGCTCACCTGGGGGTGAACGATGCAGCGGTCTCCAACTGGGAACGGCGCGGGATCGAAGCCAAGCTACGCTATGAGACTCAGCAGATTCTCGATACCGAACTCGCCCGATCTGAGCCGGACGTAATAGCCAGGTTCGAGTTCATCCTCCAGCCCGAAGCGGAAAACAATCCCGTTGGAACAGGAACGATTCCGAACCAGCCAGTGACCAGCGAGCCTGACCTCGGACTCCGGTCCAGGCGGCGAACGATGGCACTCCTCGATACAGCGACCACGGTCCTCATGGAGGCACCGTATCGAGTCGACGACGCCGCAGTCGCGACGTTTCGCCAATTCCTCACCTCCACGACGAGGGCCTTCGTCATCGCGGGCGGTGTGGGTAGCGGAAAGACCTGTCTCTCTCAACACTTGGTTCGCGAATGCCGGGAAACGGTGAATTTCCAACTTCACCTTTGCCAGACGTGGGTCCTGCCCACAACAGACCTGGCTACCGAAGTCCTGCGATACGCCTCGTTACCGAGCGGCGACGATGCGTTACTCACTCTGGAGCGCGTCGTCGGCGCGCTCGAATCCCCCTGCGTTGTCGTCATCGATGGCATCTCTTCGGCGGAGCACCTTTCCTTCGTCGGTCGCCAAGTCGATGGCATCTTGCGCCAAACAGACTCGCACCACCTTCGGTTTGTCCTCGTCGTCCGGACACCGCCCGACCTCGACCTCTCCCCTTTTCCGATCCTGGCGGCCTCTACATTCGGACACATAAGCGCATCACCGGCGGCTTCGTACACCCTGGCACCGTGGACGATGACCGAGACACGCGAATGGTGGGACCGCACGCGCCGCGAGCGTGAGATACCGTTCTCGCACCTGCCGGGGCCGCTGCAATCCCTGGCATCTATCCCTCTGTATTCGCAGATGCTTCACAGTGCAGGAGAGCCTCTCCAAGAAGGTCTCCCCGATGGTCCGGCGAATGGGTTCCGACTTGTCGACCACTGCGTGCGGACTGTTCTCAGCCGCAACGCCCAACCCATCGAGCCGTCCATCGAGAGCCTCATACAGGTAGCTCGTGCACTGGATCCGAACGCGATTCCGCCGTCTCTGACCACCGCTTACCAGAAAACCGATTACCGCGCCGAGCCTCCGCAGCCGACTCCTCTTTTCGTGGAGCGGGACCCCGACGGAGGTATCCGTTTCGCCCACGATATCTTCCGTGTCTACTTCCTTGCTACCTGGATTTCGGACCGGTTGGCAGAGACCGGGAGATCCGCCGCCACCGTCATCGCATTCAACGAACTGGCTGTTCGCGCGTCGCAGTCCGCCGCGGCGCGCAATGTGTTCGATTTTGTGGTGTGTGCACTCGATTCCCGTGCGCACCACCTCATCGAACTGATCGCATTGGCGCCATCGATCACGATGGACGTAGCGCTGCCGATGTTGCTCGAGACGATGGCGACCAACGGCGTACTGGCAGAAGACGCTATTCGTTCTTCTGCGCACCGCTGTGCCCAGTCGCAGGCACTGATCAAAGCGGTGCTGGCCACACCGGGCCTCCCGGAAATCCTTGGCGATAAGCACGCGCCCTGGGTGGTCGACCAACTACGCACTCACGGCTCACAGATCTGGCCCTCCATCGCCAGACATGTCGAGGAGGTCCTGAACGTAGAGATCAGCACTCGAATCGTCAGCTGCATCGACCTCGACAGCCCTGCGGAAGCGGCGTTCCTCGCCCGCTACTTCGACCTGTTCACCAATGCGGGCCACGACCCATTCGGTCTCCTGCACCGACTCGTGCATGCTCTGGACTGGCGTGTACGCGCGGCCCTCGCCGAATCATTACCGGGACGTGGCACGCTCAGCCCAACACAGGTGAACTCCCTGATCGAGCAACTCGCAGGTGATTACGACTACAAAGTGCGAGCGGGCCTCGCCAGGGCGGTCAGCGCCCTCGACATCGACGCTTCTCGTCGTGTCCTTCGGTTGCTGCTCACCGACAACAACTGGCATGTACGGGAGCAAGCACTCCAGTCGGTCGCCACCGGACGGCAGAACCCGGTGCCTGATCCAGCGGTCACGGGCGAAGTCCTAGCCATCATCTCCGCTGATAAGAGCTGGCTCAGACCCCCGGTACACGTTGCGAAGCTCATTACCCGAATACATTTGCTCAGCGGCACAACCACTCCGGATCCATCGTTTCGGGAAAATTCCGGGCTGATCGGGCTTCTCAAGGAAGTGCGTTCGGGCTGGATCACATTGCCGCCCGAGAGTGAGCAAGTCTTGGTCCGCTGCGGTCAGGAGTCCTCTCACTGGCTGCTTGCACGCGAAGCCGAAGCAGTCCGACGGCGACGTGAGTCCGGGACGCCCAGCATTCAGGAGTGGTACCGACGGCGCCGCGGAAGTCGTTCGCTCCAAGTAGCGCTCGATGTTCATTCGCTCGACCGGGCAGCAGAGATAGCCCGCGTGGCTGTCGAGGCCGGCGTGGACTTCATCGAGGTCGGTGATCCCCTGATCAAACGAGAGGGCGTCGCAGCGATCGAAGCGATCAAGCAGTGCGCGCCGGACACCGCCGTCGTCGCGGAGATGATGTCCGCAGACTGGGGCCGCGACCAGGTCGAACTCGCCGCTGAAGCGGGTGCTGATGTCATCCTCTTGATCGGTCCTGCATCGATGGCCAGCGTTTCTACCGCGGTCGCGGCGGCCCGGCGCCTGGGTGTCGCGCTCACCCTCGATGCCACACCCGAGCACGCTACGCCGGCCTGGCTGCGAGATATGGAACGCGCCGGTATCGATGGCTTCGTAGTCACCACCAATATCGACCTCGGTGTCGGCAGTAACCACCCCCTGCCCACCGCCGCCGCGGCCCGCAGATATAGCCAGCTGCCCGTCGCGGTCTCCGGCGGCTTCAGCCCCGGCGACGACGCGCTGAGCAGTGACGAATGGGATATCGCCATCATCGGCCGCAGCATTGCCGACGCTGTCGCGCCCGCCGATACAGCCGGCCAGCTGGCCACCCTAGCCCGTAAAATCCGCGCCAAGGAGCATCTGTGATCATCACGCCGCTACAGCCAGAACACATCGGCGAAGTCCGCCAGCTCATGCAGCTCGGGGAGCCCTACATCAGCGCGCGCACCCTGTCGGACTACTGGCTGTATGCGACGCTGTTTTCAACCACCTGCCCCGTGGCAGTCGACGAGGGGAACATCGCCGGCGCAGTCATCGCCTTCCGAAGCCAGGACGACCCCGCCGACGTGTACGTCCAGGACGTGATGGTTCATCCGAACTACCGCCGCCGCAACATCGCACGAACGCTTCTCGGTGCCGTGCGATCGCGAGCTGCCGGATGGGGTTGCACGCGGCTGTACTTGACGTCCGAACCCGAAAACCACGCAGCACACTCCAGTTGGATCGCACTGGGGCTCGAGAACCTCGAGGGCGACAAGGAGATCGATGGGATCTCCGTGACTGCCGACTTCAAAGGTCCGGGCCGAGACCGAGCTGTCTACGCCCTTTCCCTGGAATAGGCCTTCCCGCATCCGGACTCGACTTCCGCCTGATCGGCCCCTGGTCACCGGCTGCTCATCCTTGCTCAGCGAGCGCACACCACGGCCAGACTGCAATCCATGACGCGAGCCAGCGTCAGGCAACGCTGCCGCGTAACACCACCGCGCAGGACTACAGCAGAACTAGGGCAGGACCGCGGTATCTACTTTCGGTCTCACCGACGATGCTGATCACGAGTACGCGACTCCTCGTCGCCGACGGCCGAGCATCGTAACCTGTCGTTTCCGGCACCGACCTCACCAGAGGCGATGAGGTCCATTCGAGTGAGAGGTGAGCCCGTCATGCTCACACCGGAAACAGATTCCCAATTCGCCGAAACCTGCCGAGAGGAAGGAATCAACCCGGCCGAAGCCGCCCGCTCGATAGCCGACGGGACGATGGTCTTTCTCCGGTCCGAAGCCAGCAGACATATGGAGAACTTCAAACCCCTCCTTGTCGGCACCGGCACCAGGCCCAAGATCAGCGGGCTGATCGGGTTGGGGCCGCGTGACACCGATCGGCAGGCCGTCATCGACACGATGAGCGTCATCCTCGCCGCACGTCCCGATGCCGTCATGGACCTCACGACCAACCCGGAAGGTGTCGCGCTACGGACCGACCTCAAAGAGGTCATGGGAGTTCCGCTCGGTGCATGCCTGACCTATGACTTGTTCACCGATCCCCGTCGGCGCATGAGTCGTGCGGAGTTCCTCGAGCGATTCGAGATGGGATTGGCGACCGGGGTCGACTACGTGCTTGTCCATATGGGTATCACCCCGGCGATATCCGAGGCGATGAAGAAATCGACCCGCATCGTGCCCACCACTTCGCGCGGCGGCGGCCTGATCGACCGCTACATGCGGATACAGCACTGCGACAACCCCTTGATAGAGCACCTCGACGGCATCATCGAGATCTGCCGGCGCCGCGAGGTCGTGCTCGACCTCGGCGATATCTTCCGGCCTGCCTGCACCGCGGACGCCGCCAACCATGAACTGAAGTGGATGGAGCTGCGACTGCTGGCCCAGCTTCGCGCCGAAATACTGCGCGGCGGCGTGCAGGTGCTGTGTGAAAGCGGCGGGCACATCCCCCTCCATCTGATCCCCGAGCTCATCCCCGCCTACAAGGAAGCCCTGGGCGGTGCGCCGCTGTGGCTGGCCGGGCCCATGGTGATCGACAATGCCGTCACGCTCGACCAGGTCGTCAACACGCTCGGCATCCTCGCCGCCGGCCAGTGCGGCGGCGATATGTTCGCCTCCATCACCCACAACGAGCATTACGCCATGCCGACCGCACCCGACACCGCCGAAGCCATCCGCTTCGCACGGGTCGCGATCACTGCACTGGAGCTGGCTCGCGGAAAGAAATCCGAGACCACCCGGCAACGCGCGATGGGGCAGTCCCGGCGCCGCAACTCCTGGGCCGAGCAGGCCCAGCTGGCGCTATACCCGGACCTGGCAGATCAGGCGTTCATCCGCGAAGGACTCAAAGACGGTGCACCGTGCACGATCTGCGGCAAGTACTGCCCACTCGTCATCGTCCACAAAGACGACGAGAACCCGGTCACAGCCTCGGCCGCGCGGCCCTTGCCCGTTATCGAACCGGAGGACTGATCGTGCTGGCCACTGGTATACGCCACAGCATTGTGCGGCGCCTCGCGGATTCCGCCGAACTCGACGATTTAGCGACCGACATCGCGGACCGCCTCCTGTCGCTCGGCCGCCGGGTACCACCGGAAGACTGGCTGATTGTCGGTGGTTCCCTCGCCCGCGGCGAGCCGACATTCGTGCGGCACGACCAGCAGCACGTGCTGGCCTCCGATATCGATTTCCTGTACGTCCACTCCGGGCAGCGGCCATCGATGCCGGTAACGGAGCTGGCCGAGTTGGCCGAACAATACTTTTCGACTGTCGATCTCATGGTTCTGCCGTTGTCCGGCTACCGCCGCATCCAAACATCGCTCGGCTACGACTTCAAGAATCTCGGTGTAGCACTCACCGACACCGGTCTCCCAGGCCATACCCCTGTCGAGCTGGACCCCCGCGACGCCTACGAGATCCTGCTCTACTACACACAAGCATATTTCTGGTGCGGGCTGCACGACTCGTGGCTCAACGGCGAAGACACTGCGCAACACCACCTCGTGACCAACCGGCTGTGCATGAAGATCCTGCGCGCCACCGCGATGCTGGACGGCGCCTACGCGCACCACGACTTCAAGCGCATGCCACGGTCGATCGCGGACCGGATGAGAGCAGAACTGCGCTGGCGCCGGGACCCGTCGCAGCCTCCGATGGCCCCGGGGCGATTCTGGACCTATCTCGCCGAAGCATTGGCGCGTTTCGATACCGAATTCGGGCAACGGCGCGCCGACGCGGTCAACTACAGCCGCTACGCCACAACAAGCAGCGGGCGGATCGTCGCCCGCCACCACCAGGCAGCCCATCAGCTGGCGCGGACAATGGCTGACGCATGGCTCGTCACCAGCGACCCGCGGGCATTGGCTACGGTGAAACACCGTGCGTGGGCGGAATACACCGGCTGGGACGGAACCCACATACAGCCCAGCCCGGAAGACTACTTCCGCCGCCATAAACAAGACATTCACCACCATCTATTGGCGATGAAAGTGCAGGTTGTATGAAACTGCTGGTCACCGGAGGTGCAGGCTACGTCGGCGCCACCGTCGCTCGCATGGCACGCGACGCCGGCCACCAGGTCGTCATCATCGACGACCTCTCCCGCAACGACGACCGACAGATCCCCTCCGGCGTGGTCTTCGCGCGGCTACGCGTCCACGACATCGCCGATGTCCTCACCCCTGAAGCTGGTTTCGACGCAGTCCTGCACTTCGCCGGCCTCATCGCCGCCGGTGAATCCATGACGCATCCGGAATGGCACTGGGACAACAACACCTGTGCCTCGCTAGCCCTTCTCGACGCCATGCGTGCCGCCGAGGTCGGCAAACTGGTGTTCTCCTCCACCGCCGCCGTGTACGGCGAGCCGACCGAACTGCCGCTTACCGAAACCTCACCCACCAGCCCGGTCAACACCTACGGCGACACCAAACTCGCCGTCGACCGCGCCATCGCGACCTACACCCGCACGGGCACCCTCGGCGCGACCTCGTTGCGCTACTTCAATGTCGCCGGCGCCCACGCGTGCGATGACGGCACCATGATCGGCGAACGACACGACCCCGAAACCCACCTCATCCCCCTCGCCCTGGACGCTGCACTCGGCCACCGCGACAAACTTTCCTTGTTCGGCGACGACTACCCCACCGCCGACGGCACCTGCGTCCGCGACTACATCCACATCACCGACCTCGCCCGCGCCCATCTGCTAGCACTCGACGCGATCGAGCCGGGCGAACACAATATCTACAACCTCGGCAACGGTATCGGTTTCTCCAACCTTCAAGTCGTACAGGCCGTACGCGAAGTCACCGGAACACAGTTCGACGTCGAGATCGCCCCACGTCGACCCGGAGACCCCGCCACCCTCTACGCATCCTCGGACCTGGCACACAGCGAACTCGGATGGAAACCGGAGAAACCCGACATCACCCATATCGTCGCCGACGCCTGGACATTCCACCGCACCCACCGGTAACCGAACCAACAGGACACCGATGACAAGCCCCTCGCTGGACACCGAATACGCCGACCTCACTCCCCTACAGGTCCGCATCGCCACCCACCAGCGCCACTCCGAAAACCCCGACGACCCCGTCGCCGCCGTCCTCACCGCGCTCGGTCTCACCGGCAGCGAGGCCCTCGCCGATATCGGGTGCGCCGCCGCAGGTTTCCTCGCGCACCTCCGCGAAACAGGCCACACCGGCCGCCTCGTCGGCGTAGACACCTCACCCACCATGGTCGCCGCCGCGGCCATGGTCGCGGGGGTCACCGCGATCCACGGCGAGGCCGGAAAACTACCGCTACAGGACGCCCAGTTCGACGTGTGCACCGCCCGGCATATGCTCTACCACGTCACGGACCCACTCGTCGCACTCTCGGGGTTCCGGCGTATCACCCGGCCCGGCGGGATGGTCGCCGTCACCGTCAATCACGCCGGAGCCTGTCATCGCACACACGAACTTGTTGCCGCGCATGCCCGCAATTACGGCCTCACCCCACCGCAGGGAATGATCAACCACACCGTAACCAGTGAGAACTTATCCGACATGATGCAGGACGTTTTCGGCAATACAACGATCGAAGCCCACGACAATGCGCTGGTTTTCGACCAACCCGCGCCGCTGATCGCGTTCGCCGAGGCACTGTTCACCTTCTGCGGCATCGCAGCCGACTCCCCGCACCGCGTTCAGATCCTCACCGACATCACCACCGACATCGAACAATGGTTCATTGCCCATCCGAACCAACTCTGGCGCGACTCGAAGGGTTATACCGTCGCGACCTCAATCATCAATGGTTAGTAGCAGCGCCGGCGTTCCAGTCCTTACGCGGCAATGAGCTCGAATTCTCGGGCTTCGATTCCCGCGACGAAGGCGGCCCATTCGTCCGGGGTGAACACCAACGCGACGGCAGTAGCGCGGCATCTGACGGTCACCCAGCCGTCGTCGCGGTGGTGGATTATCGGCAGGTCGGACGCATCGTGTGCGGCTCGGTTCGTTGAGTGGCCACAGAAGGTGGGCCAAAGACCGGCTGGTATCGAGATCACTGGCTGCGCAGCAGGGTCGTTTTCCGGGTTCCGAAGGTATTTGCTGTCGCGCATGAGCACGTGGTCGCCGATGAGGTTGACCTCGACGCACGAGGCGCCCCCATTATTGCTGAACGAGCTTTTCCGCCAGCCGCGGCGGATCTGGGTGGTCATTGTTACTCCATGTTCTTGAACTGCGAGATCCGGCGCTCGATGGCTGCCGCAGTTTCCTCGGGTGTATACGCCTTCTGGCGCAGTCGGTCGGCCGCCAGTGTGTACAAGTCTACTTGCGGCTGATCCTGGAGATAGAGGGCGCCGGTGTGGTACTCGACGTAGGCGATGCCACGGGCTTCGGCGAAGTTGAGGATGATGAACGAGCCGGGAAGCCCGTCGTGCACCGCTACCTGAGTCGGGATGACCTGGAACCGAACGTTGTCCTGGTCCATCAATGTGAGCAGGTGTTCCAGTTGCTCACGCATGACGCGTGGGCCGCCGACGGGGCGGTCCAGAGCTGCCTCTTCGACTACGGCGCTGAGCTGAAGGGGGTTGTCGGTTCCGGACAAACGTTGGCGGGCGATCCGGGCGCGGACCGATTGTGCCAGGTCCATGGCGGGGATGTGGAGACTGTCGCCCAGGAGCGCGGTGGCGTAGTCCGGGGTTTGTATTTGTCCTGGTAAGACTTTGTCGGCGTACTCGAATTGCTGGGTCGCCAGACCTTCCAAACCAACAAAGGTCTTGAACCAATCCGGCAGCACCTCGTCGAAGGGTGCCCACCAGGTGCCGTGGTCGGCGCGTCCGGCCAGTGTGACGGTTCGGTCGACGTCTTCGACCTTGACGCCGTAGTAGCGCAGGAGTGCAGCGACTTCGTCGGGCGCTTGCTGGGTTTTGCCGCTTTCCATATAGCTGAGCTTCGCCGGCGTGCAGCCGATGTGTTTGGCGGCCTCGGCCTGCTTGACCCGTGCCTGTTCGCGGGCTGAACGCAGATCGTGGCCGACCAGGAAACGCAACGCTGACGGGTCGAAACGTTCGTCGCGCATGTCGTCCTCTCCCAGCTGCCGGATACCTGCGGACAAGTTACCGCATGAACTTCGCCGCAACCATAGCGTTATATTTGGATTTAAGTTTAAATCGATTCGTCACATCAAGAATCAGCGGCCCATCCGGAGCCACTCGATCGAGGCAGGAGGCGGTCATGACCGTGCGCGTCATCAACAACTCATTCATGCTGAGCGACCACACGAAACACCACGCCAGAGCAACCGGGAACGACGGATGGGTGGTGAGTTATCTGCCCGGCCGGACACTGTCACGCGCCCAAGCGGAAGCGTCCCTGCTCGCCCTCGAAGACATCGCGGCGCTGCGGGCACACGCCGGGCTGCTGGGGCTGACCGTGCTGGAGGTCATGGGTATGGCAGCGAAGGAGTTCCCGGCACCCCGCAAGGAAGGGTTCGCCGCGCGTGCGCTGGCCTGGGCAGGGATGTCGCTGTGATCGCACGATGGACATGTTCGGTGGCGAGCCCGATCGTGGCGTTCAGCGCAGGCGCGGCCCGCGGACGTCGCATGGCGGCCTCGATGCAGCCGGTATCGGGGCCTCGGCTGTTGGTGTCCACCAGCGGGCGCCATCGGAGGGCGGAGTGATGTTCGAGAACTGTCACACCCCGGTCGAGGTGGCGCACGTCTATCGCGGCATGGGATTTCCGGTTTCGTGCAGGTTCGGTCGGGTCGCGGTGACCGCGTCCAGATCGCTGGGTGCGGTAGTGATGCCACCGGATGTGGGCACCGCGGTCCGGCAAGAACACGACCACGACATCACGGCGCCGGTGCTGACCTATCATCGGCCGCGTCGCGACTGGGTGTTCATTGTCGGTCCCGGATCGGGCAGCACGCTTGGTACCGCCGCCCGTACGGCGCTGCACCGTGCGGGGGTGCGAGTGCTGACGGAGGGGCAGCAGGTGTGGCTGCCGATGTCCGACCAGCCCCTCACCTGGTACTGGATCTGGCCCCCGACCACCGCCCAAGCCCTACCCTCCCGGTCCACGGTGCTCACCACGGCCAGCCGACAACTCCTGACCGGACGGCGGTAACCGAGATGCGCGCCAGCACTCACATCCCACGGCCTACCCGTCTCACCGATCCGTCGGAATCGTTGTTCCCCACCGGAGAAGCACTGCTGTCGGCCATCCGGGACCATCACGTCGGCCCTCACCCACTCACGTCGATCGCCCACCGGTTCGGGCAACTGCACCAGCAGAATCTCCACGGCCCAGCCTGCCCGGCATACCCAGACCGCGCCGAACTGTCGCGGCAGGCCGATCTCTGGGTGGTCGAGCATGTACCGCCCCCGCACCCGGAGGCAATCATGCACTCCGAATCATTGGGGACCGTGATCGATCGGCTCGCCGTTCAGCAGGTTCAGGCGTTTCACCTGTTGATGAACGCCGAACCGTCCGACCCGATCGTGCACGCCGCTTGGTATCGCCTCGCGGAATTGGTCGACAACTACACCGATCTGACGACCGCAGTCGCCCGCCGGTCCCGACGCCTCCCCTGCACAGCCCGTCCGTAATCACCTGGGCAGCTTCACGCGCCCACACTGGAAGAAGCTCCGAGAATTTCTATTCCCGGCCTATCCGCGTCCGGCCACCGGTCACCACCACCCGCCGGTACCGCCAACGAGTTGGTGATCCTCGATCCGATATCGGTTGGCAGCCAGGAGGTCTCGTAGCATTGGCTGCCGCGGCGCGGGTGGTGTCAAACCTGGTCGTTGTCACCGCCGACGAAACCCGTGGCCGCCGCGCCCAGCTGGCCCGCCACGCGCTGAACCTGCTCGACCGCAACGACGTTGCGGTCATCATCCCGGGCTTCGATCTGGGCGGCGAAGATCGCTTCCTCCTCGACACCGACTACCTGTCTCCAGAACACGAAGAGGATTTCCTCGAACACATCCGCGGCCTCGATCGCATGATCGCCGCCGTGGTCGAACTCTGCGAGACCACCACCGGCCCGATCCAATGGGGGGTGTCCCTATGGTGTTCGTCAAGCCGCTGAGGGTGCCGGTGCCCGGTAGGGCTGTTTGCTGTGAAGCATGGCGTAGAGGACGTCGCAGCGTCGCCGGGCCAGGCAGATGAGGGCGGCGTTGTGTTTCTTGCCCTCGGCGCGTTCGCGGTCGTAGTAGGCGCTGCTGGCCGGGTCGTGCAGCGCGGCGAACGCGGACAGGAACAAGGCCCGTTTGAGTTTGTGGTTGCCGGATCGGGCGGGGTGTTCGCCTCGGATGGAGCTGCCGGAGCGGTGGGTGATCGGGGCGATGCCGGCATAGGAGGCAAGGTGGTCGGCCGAGGCGAAGGCGGTGGCGTCTCCGACTTCGAGCAGGATGCGGGTGCCGGTCCTGACCCCGATGCCGGGCATCGAATTCAGGACCTCGGCAAGAGGGTGATCGGCGAACATCTCCTCAATGTTATCGGCGATCTGCTTGCGCTGCAGCAGCACCCCTTTCAACGAATCGGCCAGCTTCGGCAGGACCGTCTCCGCGGCTATCGTGCCCGGGACGATGACGGTTTGCGCGGGCAGCGCGGCCAGGATCTCCTCGACCAGCCGGGCCGCCCATGCGGGGCGCGTGTTTGGTCGCGATGGCGGTGAGCTTGCGTCGGCCAGCGACCCGGATCCCTTCCGGGCCGCCGCATCGCGACAGAATTTCCAGCACTGCTGGATGCGCGATTCTCGGGCCGAGGACTCGTTCGAGGGCGGGATGGACGCTGGTGAGCAGGCCGCGCATGCGGTTGCTGGTGCGAGTCGCCTCGCCGGCCAGGTCGTCGTCGAACCCGGCCAGAACACCGAGCTCGGTCAGAGTGTCATCACCGATATCCACCCGGCGCAACGTGTGCGGCATCGTGCGCGCGGCATCAGCGATGATGTGGGCGTCGCGGGCATCGGTCTTGGCCCGACCTGGGTAGAGGTCGGCGATGCGGCGCATCGACAACCCGGGCAGGTAGGCGACATCGTGGCCGCAGGCGCGGGCCACGGTCACCGGCAGGGCGCCGATCGTGTTGGGTTGATCGACCACGATCAGCAACCGGCCGTGGGTGGCGAGCTTGTCGAACACCGCCCGCAGCCGGGACTCGTCATTCGGCAGTGCCTTGTCGAACAACCGTTTCCCGGCCGGGTCGAGCCCGACCACGTGATGCTCGCCTTTACCCACGTCAACGCCGCAGAACACGGCATAAGGTTGTGTCACCTTGCTCGGTCCTCAATCGCCTCGAAACGCTTTCCGGACGGCCGCCGATCCAGCGTCAACGCCCGGCACCCACGTTACGAAGAGACCTACCAGCGGCCCTGTCCCCATCAGCGGTCTGTCGACGCCATCAGGACCCGGCGACACCACCCCCCGGATCATGGACAAGACAGGGGCAAGAAGTCATACCGGGCCTGGCGACCGTGGGCCCGGTTCCGGGCCCACGAAAAAGGTAACGGGTTGGGTCCGATGTCCAACCTCACCGCTGTCATCTCCCGCGTGCCCGAGATCGCCGACCGGGTGAGGGTCACCAGCAAGCCTGCACTCACGGACGGTCAGCCGGGGTCGATCCACCCGGCAGGAGGTTCGGTGCACCCGCACCGGCCACTGCCCCGTCCGTCTGGCGTCGGCCGGTGGCCGGTCGGCGGGTCGCGCTCACTGTCGGCCAAGGCGATCCGGAATCCCATCGAATTACTGGTGGCGGTTGATTGAAAAGTCGATCCCCGAGCCCTGCATAGATAGTCCACCTCTGTCCAAGAGTGACAACCACGGGTCACATTGTGACTGACAGCGAATCACACCTCCGCGAGACGCCCTCTGACCCGGATTGTGCGCGATGCACTGTCCGCCGGTCGAATCATGACCTGTCGGACTATTCCTCAGCCGCCGAGGATCCAATATTCTGATACACGTCCGCCACGTGGCCCCGCGTGCAGACGACCCCTGCGATTGCCGACGACCGCGGGCCGGGGTGGTGACCAAGGCTGTATAGGAGCGTTTCCGTGCCCGCACAATGGGATGCGAATGACCTTGCCGTCGTCAGCAGCGGGCTCGAGGAACCGATGCGGATCATCGGCGACACACTGGATAGACTCACGGAAGCTGTCGAGCGTGTTGTGCACGCCGAAGGGGCTCTCACGGATTCCGATATGGGACCGGCCGAGGTCGTAGCAGCGTGGAACGCCTTCCGCAGCGCATTCACCGAGGAACTGGATGTCGGGATAGACGCGCTCCGATCCATCGCAGAACGGATTCCAGCGGCACTCATCGAATTCGCAGTGGCGGACAAGGTGGCGGAGGGGCAGGTCGGTGGAGTGCAGGACGAATGACACCAGGTATGTGCAATGGTGAGCGTTCGGGCGGTACCGCAAGTACCGGATCCGCAATGCCGAGTTCCGCGGTCCGGGGTATTTGATCCGTGGCGACCGCAGCGCAAGCATTGGAAGATCTGCTGGAGGTGATCGAGTTGATCACCTCTTCGGAATACTCCCTGGACAGGGCAGGCCTGGCGAACGCTGTGGCAGCGGCCGTAGGGGTGGCTCCACCCGCCGGTCTTCCCCGGGTACTTTCCGGGGCGACAATCGCGCACGACGGTTTAGCCCGCGAGTATCAGCAACTGGCCAAGACTGCGACGTACGGCGAATCGAATCTGGCGTATATCGCCGCTGGAGCGGTTCCCTCGGCCTGGCGCGGAGCGGCCGGGGAGAACGTGGTACAAGCTCTGGAGAGCGTGTCCGGCTACCACCTTGTTATCGCGAATATCTACTTCTCCGCACGCCAGGCGATGGAGACCTGGGCCGAGCAACTCGCTGAAGCCCAACGATACGATGACCATGGACGATCGGACCTTGCGCAGGCCGTGACAGCGATTGCCGCCGCGCAGGCCAGAAATTCATACGCGGCAAACCCGACTTCGACCGCCGATCTCATCGGCGGCTACCAGGAACGCCGGCTCGCAATCGAAGGCTGCCGGCTACGGTTACGAGGTGCACGATTAGCCGAACAAGCAGCAGCCGATTTCGTACACACCATGACCGGACTCAGCGGGCAGACCCGGGCACGAGCACTACGAAACGCCGGAATCGATCCACTCGCGGCGGTAGTCGCCGCCTACGCCCCACGCGGTATCGAACCCGCCGCGGTACTGGTGGCCGGGATATCCAGCCCCACCGAGATCACCCACGCGGCCCAAATATTCGCAACGCTCCCCACAACCGAACAGGCCGAGTTCCAGAAACTGCTCGCCGACTCGAACAGTCCTCAGGAAGCTGCGTGTCTGTGGAAGTTGCTGGGCCGGGGCGAACCCGTCGAAGCAATCGTCGCCGCGAACACGCAGCTCCGGCAGATCGGCATAGATCCTGTGGATATCGCCGGCGCTCTCGACAATGTCGGCGAAGCGATGTTACAGCCCGAGGATTATCGAATGATCGCCATGTCTCCAACACTGACCGACCAGCTCCGGGATCTGTATGCGAAAGGCACCACAATCAGCTACGCCGACCTGCGGCCCGGTGTTCTCGGTGCGTATCGAGAGCTGAGTGCCCTACCCGGTCTGAACGACCGAATCCAGCTCGACTCACAGTTCGAGAACACCGGTGGACGGGACTCCGTTTCGATCCTGGCTCATGAGGTCGGGCACGCCGTCGATCCGGAAATCTTGCTGCCCGACCTCACGCCCCGGGATTGGGGCGAGTCACCCGCCGAATACAGTGAGAAAAAAATCCAGAACGGACTCGAATGGGAAGCTAGGGCCGAGATGAACAGAAGTATTTCGTCCAACGAAATAATTGAAAGTGGCGGACCCGGCCTTACAGGATTTTCAGAGAACGAAGAGCGCATTTTCAACCTGTACCATCAGGGCGTCATTTCCGAGGATGAGACGATTGATCGGATAGTCGATTACAAATGGGAACAAGACGATTTCTACAAAGAGGAATACGGGTAGTTACCTGACAAGACGAGCCGTCGACAGGGTCGTAGCGACCACCCATCACCAACCTGCTGCTACCAGCACAACTCGAAGCGACGCGCACCGAACATGATTAGTTGCCGCTGATTGCGTTGACATAGCGCGATACCAAAGAGACCGATCTCGCTTTACTGTCTTGCACTGCTCCTCAGGTCCGACGCATGGCGATAAGTGACGTCACAGCGTGTTCGGCAAGATCGGCCGCATGGGCCGGGATCTCCCGCCCGGAATTCAGATATCGCCTGATCATCGCGTACGGCAGATCGACCACCGCGACCATCATCCGATCGGCCGCGTCGGGAGCGGTATCGCCACAGCCCTCGACCAGCGCGCTCAGCCTTTCGTGCAGCATGGCGTTCGCCCGGGCATTATCGGCGCACGCCTGCTCACTCCAACTCCGCTCGTCCAACTCGCGAGCGCCCACCAGCAGAACACCCGCGTCACGGGGATTGCGCCGCGCCCACTCCAGACTCGCGCGAGCACCGCGGCCGACCGCCTCCCAGGACTCCCCGTGACTCAGCGCCGCGAACAGGTCGTCGTGAAATCCCCGCAGCGCACGCGCCCACAACGCGGCCAGCAACGCGGGCCGATCCGGAAAGCGGTGATACACCGACCCGCTCGGCGCGCCTGCTGCCTTGGCGACCCCCGACATGGTGACAGCAGCCGGCCCGCCGGCAGCGAGAAGATCGGCCGCGGCGTCCAGGAGCCGGTCGGTATCGTGCCTCGGCGGTCTTCCCATGCAGTAGAGAATATGCTAACTTCGTTTTAGAGAACACTCTCTAAAACAGAACTGTCGGCCACCGCCGACCGGCATCCCGGCAGACCGAGCACTTCCCTCCCACCGGCAGATACGACGCCTACCAACCGAAAACGAGGACCCCATCATGGCCGATCTCAACATTCACCGTCGGCACCTGCCTGTGCCCGCGAGCGAAGTAGGCGCACTGCTGGACACCCTCGCCGGTGAAGACGACGCGCTCTGGCCCATACACCGCTGGCCACCGATGCTGTTCGACCGGCCACTGAGCGAAGGCGCGGCAGGCGGACACAGCCCCATCCGGTACACCGTGGAATACTACGTGCCCGGCCGGTGGGTCCGCTTCCGCTTCACCGGCCCCCGCGGCTTCAACGGCTTCCACGAATTCACCGTCCACCCCACCCCCGACGGCACCGAACTGACCCACCAGCTCGTCATGGACGCGCACGGACCCGCCAGGCTGACCTGGCCGCTGATCTTCCGTTGCCTGCACGATGCCTGCCTGGAAGACAGCCTCGACCGCGCCGAGCGGACCCTCACCGGCGCCGTGGCCCGGCCGGCCCGATGGAGCGTACGGGTCCGCCTGCTGCGCCGGATCGCCGCATACACCCTCAGCCGCACATCGGCGGAGGCGAAGAACGCTCCCGCAAACCAGCAGGCCAGGCGGCTACTGGCAGGCGATTACACCACGAATCCGTCGGTGTAGTTCGCACGGCGCCCCGGAAGGCGCCGTACTACTCCTACGTCGCCGGCAGCGGTATGGCCGACATCACCGGAGTCCGCGGCCACCGCGAGTATGTTTCGCTGACACCAGTCTCCCGCCGACCCTGCTCAGCGGCCCGGCCCCGCTGCAGAAGTGTCTCGACCTTCGGGGTCCTATTGTGTCGGAATAGAATCCGGCAATACCGACGAAGGCGCGGATCATCGGCGACCGCGTGCGCGATGTAGCCCGCGCCGGCGCACACTGCGACTGCCAGAACGGGTATCCGGCAGGTTCGCTCATCGTCGGTCAGGGCGGTAACCGCGGCGCGAATATCGTCGACCTTGCCCACTGGTGAAGTACCACCGCCATGCGACCTGGGCGTGAACTCGGGCAGGATGGTCAATCGCTGGTAGCCGGTCGACCACGCGATGGTTCGTTCGATCTTCCACCGATGCCGGCCCAGCCGCGAGGGGCCCCCGAACCCGCGACGGGCGATGCGGGGCACGATCCCACGGGCGCGTAGCCAACGGCGGTGCACATCGTAGTCGGCGAACGGGCTGTGGTCACCGCGGTCGTGTCGTATTGGCCAGCGGTTGTACGTGGCGGCATCTGCCGCCGCCGTTCGGGGTGGTGAGCGTGCCTACCGCGCACCGGCAGTTCATGGTGTGGGCCGCGGCCGGGGTTTCGATTCGCAACACCGGGAAATACTCGGGCGGCGAGTTGGAGAAATGCTGCGAAGAGGTGGCCGTGTTCGTAGCGCTTCCCGATGGATTGTCAGTCTATGTGTCGAGCAGCACGGTGCGTCAACGCGCGCATACGCTATTCCTCCGGGGGCAGCCCGATCAGTTTGCAGTAGGCGTCGGCAATCGCTGCAGGCTCGAGCGAGCCGCCCTCGTGGAACCAACTGACCATACTTAGTATCGCGAAGATCAATACCGACGAGGAAGCGTCGGGCAGCGCCCCCGCAGACTGGACTTCTTAGACGACTTTACGGACGGCGCCAACGAATTGACGCTCGTGCTCTCGAACCTCCTCCGCTACTCACGGTTCCAGCCATCGTTGCTCGGTGCGATATACGACGTAGGTGAGGTGGTTCGCGGTCACTGCGTAGCGCACAGCAGACCCGCTCGAGCGGTCGGCTCCTCGACGAGCCGGACCGCCATTCCGTCAACCCGGCAGCGCTTTCCGCAGCAGTGTCGTGAGCTGCTTGCGTTCCGCCGCGGTGAGGTTTGCAGCGGCCACCCTGGGGAGCTCGAAGGAGTCCTCGAACTCGCCATAGAGGTCGTCACCGCTCGGGGTCCGCACGATTTGGCGCGACCGCCTGTCCTCGGGGTTGGGCTCACGACGGACCAGATGGCGGGCCTCGAGGCGAGCGACGATCTGGGTGATATTGGAGGCATCGCAGCGCAGCTCTTCGGCGAGTTCACCCATGCCACGGCGGTTTTCGACCCGACCCAGCACGCAGGCGTGGGCGGTGCTGAGGCCGTGCTCGTTCGCCGCAGCCTCCCACGCCTGGTTGTAGGCGTCGACGAACGCGAACATCGCCTGTTCGAGATCGTTCGAGGCGCTCGCGGGGACTGAAGGCACTGCCATAAAACGATGGTATGCCACCCAGGCGAGTGACCAGATGGGCAGTAGTGCTTGATTCACTCAAGCAATCGTGCAAGGATTTCCTTGAGCTGCTCAAGTAACTCGAATTCGGGCACCTTACAGTGAGGAGAAGTCGTGAGTACTCTGTTCGATCCGGTAACGGTGGGCGCGCTGCAACTGCCGTCCCGCCTGGTGATGGCCCCGATGACACGGAACAGGGCGACCCAGCAGGGTGTCGTCACCCCTCTGACCGCCGAGTACTACGCTCAGCGGGCCGGCGCCGGCCTGATCATCTCCGAGAGCATCCAGCCGAGCGTGCTTGGCCAAGGCTACATTCTGACTCCTGGTCTGCACACCGCCGAGCAGGTGGCGGCATGGCGTACGGTTACCGACGCGGTGCACGCGAAAGGTGGCCGCATCGTGGCGCAGCTGACCCACTGCGGCCGGATCGCGCACCCATCGCTGTACCCGAATGGCGAGTTGCCGATCGCACCGTCCGCAGTGGCCTCCGGCGAGCAGATGATCAGCTTCGAGGGCCCGCTCGACCACCCGACGCCGCGGGAGATGACCGCCGAGGACATCACCAGCGTCGTCCAGGAGTTCGTCCAGGCCGCGCGCAACGCCGTCGAAGCCGGTTTCGACGGGGTCGAGGTGCACGGCGGGAACGGTTTCCTCGTGCACCAGTTCCTTGCCGACAACACCAACTTCCGCACCGACGAGTACGGCGGTTCGGTCGCCAACCGCGTCCGTTTCGCCGTTGAGGTGGTGCGGGCGATCACCGATGCTGTCGGCGCCGGCCGCGTCGGTATCCGGGTCTCCCCGGGTAGCCCATACAACAGCATCGTCGAGAGCGATCCGGTCCCGGTGTACACCGCGCTGCTCAGCGAGCTCGCCGCACTCGACATCGCCTACCTTCACGTCATCGAGATGGGCACACGCGACCTGACAAAGCAGCTCCGGGCCGCATGGCCGGGCACACTCATCCTGAACCCGCACGAGACCATGGAGATCTTCCCTGCCACGGCCGACGTGGCACAGGACACGATGGCGGCCGGCATCGCGGACGCAGTGTCCCTGGCCGCCTTGTGGCTCGCCAACCCCGACCTCGACGTGCGGATCAAGGCCGGCGGCCCGTACAACACCCCGAACCCGGAGACCTTCTACGGCGGCGACCACGTCGGGTACACGGACTACCCGACGTTGGAGAGCACCGAATAGGCCGGACAAACCACCCGCACATCGCTCCGACTGTCGTCCAGCAGACCGACCAAACCCGCAGTTGGGAAGGACCCGATCAAATGACCCGAACCATCTTCGTCACCGGAGCCCGCGGTAAGACCGGCCGCGAAGTGGTGGCGCAGCTCGCCGAACATGGTGACACCGAGGTCCGCGCAGGGACCTCGCAGAGCCTGCGGGAATCGACGACAGTCCACTTCGACTGGCAGGACCGATCGACCTGGCCCGAAGCGGTGGGCGAGGCAGACGCGATCTACCTCGCCCGCCCCGATGTCCAGGACGCCCCCGAGCTGATCACGCAGCTGATCGCCGCGGCGCCGGGCGCTCATATCGTCCTCGTCTCCGAACAGGGCGCCGAGCAGGTCGCGCCCGGTGGCTGGGTGCGGCGGGTCGAAGCGGCCGTCACCGGTAACGCCGGCCGTTGGACGATCCTGCGTCCATCGTGGTTTCAGCAGGTCCTGACCGATCCGCGCTACTTCCTCGACACGATCCGCCGCCAGCACAGGATCACGCTGTCCACCGGCGGCGCGCCGATCGCCTGGGTCGACACCCGCGATATCGCCGCCGTCGCAGTGCAGGCGATCGTGGACCCTGTCACCCACCAAGGCAAGATATACACGGTTACCGGCCCGGAGGCGGTCACCACCGCCGTCATCGCGGCGGACATCTCCGCCGTTATCGGCGCGGAGGTCTCGGCGGTGGATATCGCGCTTTCCGAAACCATTTCGGGCGCAAGCCCGTGGCTGGCCGATGTCGTCGGCGATATGTTCGGCCGGGTGCACGATGGGACGTTCGCGACTGTCACCGATGCGGTCGAGAGGGTCGCGGGCAGCAAGCCGCGCGCGGTCCGGGACTTCATCGTCGAGCATGCCGAGCAGTGGCGTGCCTGAACGGCATACGGCAGACCCCACCGGAAAGATCGGATTCACGATGAAGGCACTGGTTCACTACCGAGCAGGCGAGCATATGCTGCGAATGGATAGTGCGCCTCCTCCGAAGCCCGGACCGGCACAGGCGCTCGTCGAGGTCGTCGCGTTCTCGTTCAACTTCGGTGAGGTCGCGTTCCGGACGCCGGACCTGCCCGACGGCACGATCCCAGGTTGGGACGCCGCGGGCATCGTGGTCACTCCGGCTGCCGACGGCTCAGGTCCACCGGCCGGAACCCGTGTGGTCACCTTCGGCTGGTCAGGCGCATGGGCGGAATTCCGAGCCGTCGATACCGACGAGCTCGCGGTAGTTCCGGACGGAGTCGACCTCGGGGCCGCGGCGGCATTGCCGGTCGCCGGAGTCACCGCGCTCCAGGCGGTCCGCCGACTCGGCTCCCTGCTCGGTCGCCGCGTGCTGGTCACAGGCGCATCAGGTGGTGTCGGCAGATTTGCCGTACAGCTCGCGAGCCTGGGCGGAGCCGAGGTCGTCGCCTCCGTCGGGTCGGCCGAACGGGGCGAGGGGTTGCTCGAGCTGGGCGCGGCGGAAGTCGTCGTCGGGCCCCGGGCCATGGCGGGCCGGGTCGACGCGGTCGTGGACAACGTCGGCGGGCAGCAGCTGGCGGACGCGTACCAACGGCTCTCGAACGGCGGTATCGTGTCGGCGGTGGGTATGGCCTCGAAGGAGCCGACCACGATCGACTTCGAGCAGGCACGCATCGGGCACGACCGCGGACGCATCGAGACGTTCAACATCTCTGTGCCGCTCGGAGGTGACCTGACCGACCTCGTGCGCCTGGTTCAGCGGGGACAGCTAGAGACTCCGGTGGGCCTGCGTACCGACTGGCACTCCTACGATGAGGCCGCGACAATGCTGCTGAACCGAGAGGTTCGCGGAAAAGTCATCTTGGACGTACGGAAAGCTGATCTCTGACCACAAGCCGTCATCAGCCGACCTGTGCGACTCGGCGCCTCCTGCGCAGCTGGGCGTCCTCGTTTTCCGACAGTTCGGTGATGTCGTCGTCAAGGGTCTCCCGGATCCCGCAGACCACAGCGGGTGCCGTTCCGATGCTCGGCCCGGTGGTGTTCGCAGTGCTGCAACAGCAGTGCTGCAACGGCCTCAGCATCAACGGTCACATTCCCGGGGAAACAGTCCGGGTACTCATCCTCCTTCTACTGGCCCGCCCGGGCGCCCCGGTCTGCCACGGCCGCCGGCACCGCGGTGGTCGACGGGTCGTGGCGCGGGCTTCTGATCTTCGCTGCGGGTGCTGTCCGCGCCGAGGCCCGCGAGCAGCCCCAGCCCGTCCTCAGCTGGGCTGCCGGAGGCCGCGGATAGCACCAGCAACTCCAGACCCGTGTCGTCCGGGAGGGCGAAGTTCTCCTGGTGCAGTTCCCGCATTCCGACCAGGGGATGCCGGTACACCTTGCGTCCATGTGTGCGGGCACGCACGTCCGCGCGGGCCCAGAAACGGCGGAAACGCTCGCTGCCCATCGCCAACTCACCGATGAGCGAGGTCAGGCGGGGATCTTCGGGGTACTGGCCGGCGGCCAGGCGCAGATGTCCGACCACGTCGAGGGTGCACGCCTCCCAGTCCCCGTACAGCCGCGCTCGGCTTCCTCGAGGAAGATGTGCCGGGCGGTGTTCAGGCCGGGTATCGACCGGCCGTACAGAAGTTCGGCGAGGCGGTTCCCGGCAAGCACATCCAGACGGTGGTTCATGATCAGCGCGGGTGCGTCGGAGACCGAGTCGAGAACACGCAGCAGCTCCGGCCGGACCCGTCCACTCGGAGCCTTCACGCGCGGGCGGCGCTGCCGGGCGAGCCGGTGGAGGTGCCCGCGTTCGGTCTCGTCGAGGCCGAGGACATAGGCGAGTGCGTCGAGGACCTGCTCGGAGGGCTGGGGCGCCCGGCCCTGTTCCAGGCATACGTAGTAGTCGACACTGACTCCGGACAGGCGCGCGATCTCTTCGCGGCGCAACCCTTCGACCCGACGGTGCCTGTCGCCGGGTATGCCGACGGCCGCCGGGGCGACCTGGGAACGCCGGATGGTTTTATCGGTGATCTGTGACGTCACCTGTCGATGGATCTTGGCGTCGGTGTGGGGCGGAAGATGTTCGTATCGGCGAATTTTGACGTCGTGATCTTGGTTGCGGTGCGAGGATGCGTGTGCTTCATCCCGTTTCTCGCGTGGAAGAAGGTCACCGGTGCCTCGTCAGTCGAAGGTCGAGCTGTATGCCGCGATCCGGCGAGATGCGCGTGCTGGGGTGTCGGGGCGGGCGTTGCAGGCCAAGTATGGGGTGGGTTGGCGCACGGTGCAGGCGGCGACGTCGTCGGTGTGGCCGGCCGAGCGTCGCCGGTATCCCAAGCGTGGGTCGAAGCTGGATCCGTTCAAGGCATTCATCGACGCAGTGTTGCGGGAGGACCTGGTTGCACCGAAGAAGCAGAAACACACGGTCAAGCGCCTGTACGCCCGGTTGATCGACGAGCACGACATGGATGGGGTGTCGTATCAGACGGTCCGTGACTACGTCGCCGAGCGCAAGCCCCAGATCAGAGCCGAGGCCGGGCGAGGGCCGGCTGAAGTGTTTATCCGCCAGACCCATCGCCCGGGTGAGGAAGCGGAGGTGGACTTCGGTGATGTGACGGTCCGGCTGCGTGGGGAATTGCTGGTGGTCTGTCTGTTCGCGCTGCGGCTGTCGTTCTCGGGGAAGGCAGTCCATCGCTGCTTCCTGTCGGCGGGGCAGGAAGCGTTCTTCGAGGGTCACGCGCATGCTTTCGAGGTCCTCGGTGGGGTGCCGTTCGGCAAGGTCCGCTATGACAATCTGCGTGCCGCGGTGTCGCGGGTGCTCGGATTCGCGCGGTTGCGTGAGGAATCGGATCGGTGGACGGCGTTTCGCTCGCACTACGACTTGGAAGCGTTCTACTGCCAGCCCGGTATCGGCGGGCGCATGAGAAGGGCGGTGTCGAGGGACAGATCGGCTGGTTTCGCCGCAACCATTTCGTCCCGATCCCCGAGGTCGAGTCGATCGACGAGCTCAACGAGATGATCGATGCCTGGGATCTGGCGGATGAACAACGCCGCATCGGAGCTCGGCCCCGCATGATCGGAGAACTGTTCGCCGCCGAGAAACCACTGCTCAAGCCGCTTCCGGACGAGTCGTTCGAGACGGGGCGCTGGTTCACACCCCGAGTCGACAAGTTCTCCCAGGTCACCGTCCGCACCAACCGTTACTCGGTGCCGGTCCGGTTGATCGGGCGTCAGGTCCGGGTCTTGCTGCATGCCAACCACCTGGTCGTGTTCGACGGCCGCACCGAAATCGCGCGTCATGAGCGATTGCCGGCCAAGGCTGGGACCCGGTTGGATCTGGACCACTACCTCGAAGGGCTGCTGCGCAAACCCGGCGCGTTGCCTGGGGCGACCGCGCTCGAGCAGGCCCGGCTGGCGGGCAAGTTCACCCCGGTCCACGAGAGCTGGTGGGCGGCCGCGCCGCGCGCACGGCGAACGCGACGGCACCCGCGCCCTGATCGAAGTCCTGCTGCTGCACCGCCATGTTCCCCACGAGCAAGTCGTCGCTGGCCTGGCTGCCGCCTTGCGAGCGGGAGCGTTGACCGCGGACGCGGTCGCGCTGGAGGCCCGCAAGGTCGGCGAATCTCTTCCGGCCGAACACCGTGTCGTCGAGCTCGATGAACCGGGACAGGTGCCGTCTCTGACGCAGCGACGCATCGCGTCGCTGCCACCGGATCGTCGACCGATCCCGTCGGTCGCTGCTTATGACCAGTTGCTCCGCCGTTCACCCACGACGAAAGGCAGTTCCGCATGACAACCACCTCACCGCGTCGGCATGGAATGACCGAACAGGCCGCCGACGCCGCGGTCGACCAGGCATGCCGGCTGCTGCGGCTGCCGACCGTCCGGGCTCAGTTCAACGAGATCGCTGACGGCGCGTCCCGCGATCAAATGACCTACCGGGCGTTTCTGGCCGAGTTGTTGCTGGCCGAATGCGACGACCGCGCCCGCCGCCGTTCCGAACGCCGCATCCGCGCCGCGGGGTTTCCGCGCGACAAGTCGTTGCGCGCATTCGACTTCGACGCCAATCCGAACATCGAGGAAGCCACTATCAACACCCTCGCCCGCGGTGACTGGATCAAGAAGGGCCTGCCGCTCTGCTTGATCGGTGACTCCGGCACCGGAAAATCGCACCTGCTCATCGCGCTGGGCAGCGAGGCCGCGATGCAAGGCCATCGAGTCAAATACACCTTGGCAACCAAGCTGGTCAACGAACTCGTAGAAGCCGCCGACGAGAAACAGTTGACCAAGACGATCGCCCGCTACGGCCGGGTCGACCTGCTCTGCATCGACGAACTCGGCTATATGGAACTCGACCGCCGCGGCGCGGAACTGCTGTTCCAGGTACTGACCGAACGCGAGGAGAAGAACTCCGTCGCGATCGCCTCCAACGAGTCGTTCTCCGGATGGACGAAAACCTTCACCGACCCGAGGCTTTGCGCCGCGATCGTCGACCGCCTCACCTTCGGCGGCCACATCATCGAAACCGGCACCGACTCCTACCGCCTCGCCCGGACAGCGCAAGCAGTGGCCGCGGCGAGGTGACATCGAAATTCACCGATAGATCCCAGGTAGGCGTGCGGAAACGCGGCGGGGACCGGCCGACCGATTGATGGCGCAACCCCACCGATTGATCGACCGGTGCCGGATCACCCTGTCCGGGTGAAGCGGCACCGCCCCCCGCACGTCGATGCTTGCGCGGTACGGCTGCGCCGACGAGGACAAGGATCGCCGATGACCAGTGAAGCCCTGCCCGAGCTGGCCGCCCGCGCCTACATCTACGGGTTTCCGCTCGTGTTCAACCTGGAGCAGGTCGACCGCTATGTCCGGGAGGGGGTCGGGGCGAATCCGGCGGCGGCGTTCAACACCTTCTCCCACGCCCGGACCCTGGCCGGGCCTGCGGACACCTTCGTGACGATCAACAACGACACCTTGTACTCGATGGCACAGATCGACCTCTCGGTCGGGCCCGTCGCCCTGCGCGTCCCTGACACCGCTGGCCGGTACTACGTGCTGCAATTCGTCGACGCCTGGACCGACAACTTCGCCTACATCGGGCACCGCGCCACCGGCACCGGCGCCGGGGATTTCCTGCTCGTACCACCGGGATGGCGCGGCGACAGCCCGGAACAGGCCACCGTCATCACCTTCCCGACCACCATCGCCTCGATTGTCGGCCGGTGGGCCTGCGCCGGGAACGACGATCTCCCCGCGGTCCACGCATTGCAGGACGCCACGACCGTGACACCGCTGGACACCACCGCCCGCCCGGCCGGTCTGCCTTCACCGGACCGCGCCCTAGACTCGGACCTGCTGTTCCTCGAGATGCTGCGCCTGTGGTCGCAAGCGTTCCCGCCCGCACCACGCGACCGGGAACTCCAGGATTCGCTCGCGCCGGCCGGTATCGGTGACCCCGGTCCCTCGCCCTATGTCTCCATGGACGAAGTGACGGCCACCGCCCTGCGCGCCGGGTTGCGCGCCGGGGAGAAGAGCCTCGACACCGCACTGACCCACGGGTCCAGTCCCGAAGTCAACGGCTGGAAGCTGACGCTGCACGCCTTCGACTACAACCTCGACTACTTCGAAATCGGAGCGCTCGACGACCCCCGATTCAAGATCACCGATCCCACGCTGCGGATCGTCGAACGGGCAGCCGCCGCCAAGGGCGGACTGTGGGGTAACCACGCCTACGAAGCCGCCTACATCATGACCTACCTCGACGACCACGGTGAACAACTCACCGGCGCCCACACCTACGCCCTGCGTCTGGACCCCACCCCGCCCGTGGGCGCGTTCTGGTCGATCACCATGTACTCGGTCCCCGACTTCTACCTGGTCGAAAACCCCATCGACCGCTACTCGATCGGCGACCGCACCCCCGGCATCGTCTACGACCCCGACGGCGCGCTCACCCTCACGATCAGCCACACCGCGCCCGACGACCCCACCGCCCGAGCGAACTGGCTGCCCGCACCCGCCGGCGCGTTCCGGCCGGTGCTGCGGATGTACGAACCCGACACTTCAGTGCTGGAGCAGACCTACGCCGTGCCACCGATCACCAAAACATGACAGACCCGAACCCTTCGCACTCTGGATAGACACGTACGGCCAAGATCGGCCGACTGTCGTCGCACGCTCCAGACGGGCCACCCCAGTCTCAGACGACGTCACATTTCACCGTCACGATCGCAGCCCCGCGGACTCACACGGCGTCGGATTTCGTCGATAAACGGCGCCGGAATTCGCTGGCACAACCAGCCGGATCCGTAGAAAGCCCGCGAGGTCGTCCATGTCCCCCAGTATGGCGGCACCGGTGCCCGTAAGGGTGGTCCTGGCGATACCAGGAACTCCGTTCCGACGGAAAAGGCATCCCTGAACGGCAAGGAGCGCACCGGCCAGACTCGAAAGCACCGAATCTGAAGGAGTTCTGATGAAAACGCTGATCGTTTACGCCCACCCGGGGCCGAAGTCACTGAACGGCTCGCTGAAGGACCTCGCAGTATCCACGCTGGAGGCCGCCGGGCACGAGGTCCAGGTGAGCGATCTGTACGCGATGAACTGGAAGGCGGTCGTGGATGCGGCGGACTTCGGTTCCGACGCTTCGAGCCCGCTGAACGTCGCCCTGGACTCGGGCCGGGCCTTCGTCGAACCGCAGGGCTGCCCAGGCCCGGCGGAACCCGTGACACGGGTTCTTGCCGGCATAACTGCGCAGCCAGGACCGTGTCCCGGCATCGGGGTCTGCCGGTGTTTGCGCGGCCGGCAACCGGTGATAGGTGGAACGAGCCAGCCCGACGACTTTGCACGCGAACCGTTCCGACATGCCCATCCGATCTCGGAGCATGTCCGCGGCGCGTCGCTTGGCCGCCGGGCCTAGAATTTTCCCTTCGAAATTTCGCGCAGGGCGTCTTTCTCCAGCTCGGCGTCGGCCAGTAGCCGCTTCAATCGGGCGTTCTGTTCCCGCAGCTCCTTGAGCTCACGGGCGGCGTCGGTGTCCATACCGCCGTACTGGCGGCGCCAGTTATAGAGTGTCGCCGCCGAAACCCCCAGGTCAGCGGCGATCTGCTCGCCGGTCAAGCCCTCCGCGGCCAGTTCATCGGCGCGCCGCAGCTTACGCACGATGTCCTCCGCGGAATGCCGCTTGCGTCCAGCCATGGTTCCTATCGTCCCTCCTGGCCCTTACCAGGGCCAACGGGACTCTAATTCCAGCCGGTCGCATCCACGGGGAGCGGGTCAGCCGGAAGAACACGGTGCGCTCGAGCGTTAATTCGAGCATGAAGATCGGTGAGGCTTCCAGAATCAGCGGTGTGAGTGCGAGATCGTTGCGGCACTACGAGGAGGAAGGCTTGATCGTCCCCGGTCGCATCGGCAACGGTTTCCGTGACTACTGCCAGTCCACGATCGACCGGGTCCTCGTCATCCGCACACTGCTGGAGTCCGGGCTGCCCGTCCGCTTGATCAGGGAGCTCCTGCCCGGCCTCACTGACGGCTCTGTGCACACCGAGTCGGTGTGCACAGAGTTCCTGCAAGAGGTGCAGAGCTATCGCAATCGTCTTGCCGCTCGCATCGCCGTTCTCAGCGATCAGCAGGCAGCACTCGACGCCTACTTACGCGAGGCCCGCCGCGTTACTGCCGGACCGCGGCCGCTTGACCTTGACATAAGTGTCAAGGTCCTACATTCGCTGCATGGAAGTCAACGAGCAGAACAACACCGCTGAGCAGACGATGCGGGCACTCATCCAGCGGTCGCATCGTGGACCGCAGGATCTGATCCTCACGACCGATCAGCGCCGCCCCAGGCCGGGGCCCGGCGATTACCTGATCCGCGTGGGGGCTGCCGGGATCAACTTCGCCGACGTTATGCAGACCCACGGAACATACGGAGGAGGCCCGCAGGCCCCTTATATCGCGGGTTTCGAGGCCGCCGGTGAGATCGTGGAGGTCGGGCCGGATGTCGAGAGTCCACTGTCGCTCGGTACTCATGTGGTCGGAGCCGGCCCAGGGGCCTTCGCACAGTACATGACGATGCCGGCCGCCGGTGTGCTTGCGGTGCCGTCCAGCTGGAACGATGCCGCCGCCCTCGGCATGGTGCTGAACTGGGCAACAGCCATGGCGGCGCTTAAGCCGTTGGGCGAAATCAAAACAGGTGAGGTCGTGCTCGTCCAGGCCGCCGCCGGCGGCGTGGGGCAGGCTGCCGTTCGCCTCGCCCGTCACTACGGTGCACGCGTAATCGCCACGGCGTCACCAGAGAAGCACGATGCCGTAAAAGCCCTCGGCGCGGACGAAGTCTTGGACAGTCGGCGCCCTGATCTGGCCGAGGAGATCATCCGCATAACCGGTGGGGTCGACTTGGTCCTGGAATCAGTGGGTCAGGCCACATTCCAGACCAGCCTATCGATCACCAGACCCTTCACCGGACGCATCGTCGTCTTCGGCGCGGCGTCCGGCAATGCCACCCTGACCACGCACGACCTGGTCTTCACCCACCAGGTTCAGGTGAAGGGCCTGCACATCGGTGCGCTGGCGGTCGCAGCCCCGTCTATTTACCAGTCGGTGCTCGTCGAGATCGAGGCGCTCATCGCCCACGATGTATACCCGCCAGGCAGCCCCCAGGTTCACCCACTGGCCGCGGGACCGATGGTCCTGCAGCAAGTCGAAGCGGGCAAGACCGAGGGCAAGCTCGCCCTCGATCCCTGGCGTTAGGAACGCCCATGTTTCATCGAAACGCTCGATGAGAAAGCTGCCACTGCCACGGTCTTCCTCCATCGGGCCGGCTCGCGACGGGTAGCTACATCGACCGTGAGCCGCTACGGGAGATACATAGCCGGAACCTCGATTACCGTTCCCGGGAATGTGAATAACTGGTGCGAAGACTCTACACGGTGCGCAGTCTTCCCCTCCGAGTGTGGCCCGGCAGACATGGGGTTTATGCGGGTATCGGAAGCGTATGTGCGCCAGATGATCCACGACTTCAACGAACAGGGATTCGAAGCATTGGACCCAAAATGGAGCGGGGCAGGCCAAGCAAGATTGATCGGGCGACGAGTGAACGCATCGCCTGCATTGCCCGGTGCCGCCCCCACAAGTACAGGACACCGCAATCGGCGCCTACATCCGCTGGCGAAACCGGCACGCCCGACCGAAGCAACAGTTCGCAGTGAACTCCTTGAGCCGGCACCCGGATTACCTAGCCAACGTTGCTTGACGCGGCACTGGAATCTTTGCTGAACCTATTCTATTGTCACGATAATCTACTCTTTGCTATAGAGGGGATTCATAGCTAGTCTTTCCGCACGTGAACCTCCGTCAGCTCGAGTACTTCGTCGCCGTGGCCGACGAGGGCGGCTTCACTCGTGCGGCACAGCGTCTGTACGTCGCGCAGCCGACCCTGTCCAAACAGATCGCCGCGCTAGAGCATGAGCTGGGCGGACCACTGTTCGAGCGGTTGAACCGTGGTGTCCGGCTGACCCATGCCGGTCGGGCCTTTCTACCCGAAGCGCGGTCGGCGACTCTGTCCGCGAATCGGGCGCGCCGGGCAGCTCGGATGGCTCAAGATCTCACCTCCGCCGAGCTGGAGATCGCCGCCGTTCTGTCGATCGCGATCGGCCTGCTACCCAGATCTATTCGTGCCTTGCGTGAGCGTTATCCCGGCATCGCAGTCGAGTTGCACGAGTACCGCCACAAGGATCTGATGGAGGATGATGTGCGACATGGCGTCGCCGATCTGGCCATCGGTCCTGTGCCCGGTTCGTGGGACGGCCCGATCGAGTCGCTCGGTTGGGAGTCGTTCGTTCTGCTCCTGCCCGAAGGGGACAGACTTCTGAAAGAGGCCGGCCCCGTCGAGCTTTCCGATCTCAGCGATCGCCGATGGGTACTGCCCACGCCGACGGCTGGTATGGCGCCATTGCTCACCGCGGTATGCCGCGACGCGGGCTTCGACCCGGAACCCGCGGTGCACTCGGCCCAAATAGAAGGTCTAGCGCGGTTCACGGCTTGCGGATTGGGTCCAACGATGATGCCGTTGTCCGCCGTGCCGGGGGACCTGCAACACCTCGTCAAACACATGCGCAAACCGCTGGCGCGCGAGCTCTCTGCGTATACCCGAAGCGAATGGACCCCGCTCACGCGGGCGCTACTGGAAAGCTGCAGGGACGCCGTCGCGGCGACGCCGCGGCCCGCGCACGCGTTCATCGTTGGGTAGGTATCGACTTCGGGTGATGCTACGACAACAGTGCGTCGGCCAGCCGCTGCCAATGTCCGACAGCCGACTCGCCCGGATCGAGGCCGATTACTTGAATCGAAACGTGACTGGCGCCGGCGGCTATATGCCGTTGGAGCTTCTCGACGATCGTATCCTGATCACCCCAAAAGACGTAGTCATCGATGATCCGATCACTGCCGCCGTTTCCGATTTCTTCATCCGAGTATCCCAAACGGCGAAATTTCGCGATGTTGAACGGACTGGTGAGGTAGATATCCATATGCTCGCGGGCGATTGCGCGAGCCTTCTCGGGGTCACGCTCGAAAAGCACCGTCTGCTCGACGGCCAGGAACGTATCCGGTCCCGCCACCTCGCGTGCGCGAGCCGTATGCTCGACATTCGAATGATAAACCTGAACACCATCCGTACGATCACGTGCCAGCTCGATCATCTTCGGCCCGTATGCAGCCAGGAACCGACGACTCGGCGACTTCGGAGCCGGACTCGGGTCGGCGAACGAGTCCATCTCGTCCAGGTAGTCCCGCATCGCTGTCAACGGTTTCGTTCCCGCTTTGGGCTCGCCGCCGAATCCGAGTCCCACTACATACCGGTCCGGGTAGGCGTCGGAAAGCAGGACGCTGGAACTCTGCGCCCAGCGGGCTGGGCGCACCCAAATCTTGGCGATAGCACTGACGATCCTGATCTGCTCGGTGCAGGATAGCAAGAATCCCGCGTGCGAGAACGATTCGCGCCCCAGAAGCTCTGGAAACCAAAACGATTGCCAGCCCTGCCCCTCCAGTGCTTGAATCGAATCGCGTATCTGCGCGGCGGGCTGGAACTCGAAATCGAAAGTGTATATTCCGAAATCTCCGAGATCGAGACCGGCGATGCTACCCATTGGGATCTCCTTGATGTAGTGCGAAGAGTTGACAGAACCGTCACACGGTAGGGCAACGCGCGCCTGGGCGATGCCGGCTTCCATGGGCACCCGCCAGGGATTGCACCCCACAACGCCCCTGCCGGACAGCGACCGAATCAGGCGCGCGCATGTCCTGCTATCGAACCCTTGTCGGAATGTCCCCCTGGAACCGCCTCATAGTAAACGATGTCCGAGTTCGAGAAGAACTCGGGCACCCTCGACAAGGCGGTTTGTATGTGCGCACTGTTGAGGTGGGCGTCGAGCAGTGGACGAGACTCCCACCTTTCGACAAACACGAACCGCGATGGATCTTCGACGCCGCGATGCAGCGCGTAGAGCAGACATCCGTCCTCGGCGTGCGTGGTATCCAGCAGATCCGCGAGAAATATCTCGGCCGCCTCTTCGGTTCCCTGGTGGGCGGTGAACGATGCGACTACGACGATCTCAGACATTGGCTTCTTCCTTACACGGTCCAACCAGTTGGCTTTCGGAATTCGGGTCTAGCGGACATCGGAACGATCCGACAGGATGGCCTGCTCCGGCATGAACAGCGAGGACTGCCGGTTCCAGGCCGACAATTCGCTGTCGGGAACCCACCGGCCGGCCACGGCCGCGATAGTGCTGTCCAGGTCTGTGATATCGGGGTAGTCGACTTCGATGACGTTCCCCGCATGGTCCCGCATCCACATCTGAACGTTCCCGTTCGGCAACTCGAAAATGTGGTTCGGAAAGGTCTCGCGATCCAGACGATCTTCAGATTCCGCGCGCCGATACAACGCCTCGAACTCTCCACGGTCCTCGACGGACACGGCGAAGTGATAATTCGTCGACAGCTGATCTGGGTGCTGGACTAGATGGATCTGCGTCGGACCGAGCAGAAGCCACGCGACCGGCACCGGAAACTTCGGTGACGGTACGACACGAGCCCCGAACCAGTCCACGTAGAAGGCGCTGGCGCGGTCGACGTCATCGACCGGTAGCGCAACGTGATTGATGTAGGGCATCCGGGTTCCTTCCGCTCACACCTGGCGGTGGCGTCGTCACAGCGCCGGTGACTTCGTATTGTTCACAACACTCTCCACCTCCTGAGCCATGCTGTCCAATACGAAATATCCCCTCTTGCGATAGCCAGAAGTTATGGCTCACGACACCGTTCGTCAGACATGGCAACCGCCGCTCATGCAGGGCATGCCTGCGCCTCGGAACAAGAGGATGTGACGCCGGGCGGAATCGATAGCGGTAACCTTCACGGAAGGGGCATTGCCGACCTCGACGATGTCGCCGGTCCACGACGGTCGACCCCGGCGCCAGCGCGGCGATCGGTGTATCCATCCGGCAGGGCAGACGACCCCAGACACCTTGTCCGGATCTGCCGGAACGTACAGGTCGATACGATCAGCCACGAGGGAATCCTCGAAGACCAGGGCTCGGATCCCGTGCGCTACTTCGGAAGTCACGGGGTGGAGCGCGCGGAGGTGCTCGACGACGCGGTCGAGGTGGCCGCCCGGCGTCGCCACAACACTGACACGGGGCCGCATATCGTCACCGGTCCGATAGCAGTCGATGGGGCACGGCCGGGTGACCTGCTGGCGCTTCGTATCGATGCGCTCACCATGCGCGCGCCGTACGGGGTGATCTCGACGCGACACGGATGCGGTGTGCTGTCCGGCCGTCCCGGATTCGACGGTGACTATGGTCAGTTCTGCCAGGTCCACGACCGCGACGGCCGCTGGTTCGGCGCCCTGCCGCTCGATCCGGCAGGCCGGTCGGGGAACGCTATGTTCCCGCTGGCACCGTTTCTGGGAATCATCGGCGTGGCCACCAATACCGGCACCCGTATCGATTCCGTTCCGCCCGGACCACACGGCGGCAACATCGACGTCAAACTCCACACCGCCGGCGCGACCCTGTTCTTGCCCGTCCAGGTACCGGAGGCACTGTTCTATATCGGTGACCCGCATTTCGCCCACGGTGACGGCGAAGTGGCGCTCACCGCACTGGAAGCACCACTGCGTGCGACGCTCACCGTGGACCTCATCACGGCAGCTGAGATTGCCGGCGGTTTCGGCAGCCGGATCGGCCCCTTCGCCGCCGCGCACGGACTGCTGATTCCAACCGGTATGCACCGGGATCTGGACACCGCACTCCAGCTGTGCGTCGGCTACGCCGTGGACCTGGTGAGCGAACACTTCGACGCCCACCCGCGGCAGGCCTATCTGTACCTCAGCGCCGCCGCCGATTTCACGATCTCGCAGGCCGTGGACCAGGTGCGCGGGGTACACGGCATGGTGCGGCGATCCGATTTCGGTGCGGGCGCCGACACCACGCTCGCGCGTCGAGTCCTGGAGCGGGTGTGACGACTGAGGGTTTCTCACCCAGAACTTCGGTTATCCAACATATTTCGGACGACGCCCGTTATCACGAGTGCACACCCGGCAAACCCCACACCGATTCGGTCGAGGACGTTCGGATACCTCTCTACTGTCGTGGAGTGGGTTCGCAGGCTCTCATCGCCGACCGAGCTGCGGGCGCCCTTCAGGGCGGGTCGGACGGCATTGCGGGTTAACCCGCGGTCCGCGGGAAAGAATGATGGCCTCGGACTGGAAGGGAAACACCACGGAAACCGGGGCGCCCGCCGTGCGGGCGCCCCGGTCACGCATCAGCGCAGGGCCTGGGCCGCCGCGACGAGATTGCGCAGCGAGGCGATGACCTCGTCGGTACGGCGGGTCTTCAGACCGCAGTCCGGGTTGACCCACAGCCGTTCGGCCGGAACGGCTTTCAGCGCGAGCTCGAGCGACTTCTCGATCTCCTCGGTGCCGGGCACGCGTGGTGAGTGGATGTCGTAGACACCGGGGCCCACACCCAGGCCGAACCCGGCCGCGTTGAGGTCGTCGAGCACCTCCATATGCGAGCGCGCCGCTTCGATCGAGGTGACGTCGGCATCCAGACCCGCGATGGCACCGATGACCTCACCGAACTCCGAGTAGCACAGGTGGGTGTGGATCTGGGTGGTATCGGCGACGCCGGAGGTCGCGAGCCGGAACGCCTCGACCGCCCAGTCCAGGTAGGCGGCCTGGTCGGCCTTGCGCAGCGGCAGCAGCTCGCGCAACGCGGGCTCGTCTACCTGGATGATGCCGATTCCGGCCGCCTCGAGGTCCACCGTCTCGTCCCGGATCGCCAACGCGATCTGGCGGGCGGTGTCAGCGGGCGGCTGGTCGTCACGAATGAACGACCACGCCAGGATGGTGACCGGACCGGTCAGCATGCCCTTGACCGGCCTGCTGGTCAGCGACTGCGCGTAGGTGATCCATTCGACGGTCATGACCCGCGGACGGACCACATCGCCGTAGACGATCGGCGGCCGCACACACCGAGTGCCGTAGGACTGTACCCAGCCGTTGATCGTCGCAGCGAAGCCGTCGAGCTGCTCGGCGAAGTACTGCACCATATCGTTGCGCTCCGGCTCACCGTGCACCAGCACGTCGAGACCGATCTCCTCCTGCAGCGCGATGACCTCGGCGATCTCGGCACGCATCCGCGTATCGTATTCGGCCTGGTCGATCTCGCCTCGGCGCAGCTGGGCGCGGGCCACGCGGATGCGGCTCGTCTGCGGGTAGGAGCCGATGGTGGTGGTCGGCAGCAGCGGCAGGTTCAGCCGCTGCTGCTGCAGCACGCGACGTTCGTCGGCCGGGGTACGGCGCACAGCGTCAGCGTCCAGTCCGGCCAGGCGCGCACGCACCGACTCGACCCGCAGCCGCGGATCGGCCAAGCGAGCGGCCACGGCCGTGCGAGCGATCTCGAGAGCCTCCGCGACCGCCTCCTCGCCCGCGGCGAGTGCGGTGGCCAGCACCCGGATTTCGGCGATCTTCTCCTCGCCGAACGCCAGCCAGTTTCGTAGCCGTTCGTCCAGCTCGGTCTCGGGCGCGAGGCTGTAGGGCACGTGCAGCAGCGAGCACGAGCTCGACACGGCCACCGGCACCCCGGCGTCGCGCAGCCCGGTCAGCTGTGACAGCGCGTGATCGGGGTCGACCCGCCAGATGTTGTGACCGTCGACGACACCCGCCACGATCAGCTTGTCCGTGATCGACTGCGCCACCGCCACGTCCGAATCGCCACCGGCCACGAGGTCAACGGCGATACCCTCGATGCCGGTCTCCGCAAGCACCGGCAGCGCCACCCCCAACCGGCCGAAGTAAGCGGCCACCAGAATGGCCGGGCGCGCCGGCACCTGCGACAGCTGCCGGTAGGTGGAACGCACGGCCGCCAGCTCGGCCTCGGTCAGATCGGTCACCAGCGACGGCTCATCGATCTGCACCCATTGCGCACCGGCCTCGGCGAGCAGGCCGAGCAGCTGCTCGTAGAGGGGAAGCAGGTCGGGCAGCCGCTCTAGCAGGTCGCTGCCGTCCACCGACTTGGCCAGCTTCAGGAAGGTGATCGGGCCGATAACGACCGGGCGGGCCGGCACGCCCTGCGCCAGCGCTTCGCGCAGCTCGGCCAGCGGCTTCTCCGGATGCAGGGAGAACACGGTGTCCGCGGCGAGTTCGGGCACCAGGTAGTGGTAGTTGGTATCGAACCACTTGGTCATCTCCAGCGGCGTCACCTCGGCGTTGCCACGAGCGGCCGCGAAGTAGCGATCCAGTTCGTCGGCGATCCCCGACACCCGCTCGGGCAGCGCCCCGAGCAGCACGGCGGTGTCGAGCATCTGGTCGTAGTAGGAGAACGTGCCCACCGGCACCGAATCCAGCCCGGCGTCACGCGCCGCGGTCAGTTGCGTGGTGCGCAGGCCCGCCGCGACAGCGTGCAAGCCCTTGGCATCGAGGCGCCCGGCCCAGTAGGACTCGGTAGCGCGTTTGAGCTCCCGGTTGGGGCCGATACGCGGTAGCCCCAGCACGGTTGCGGAAAAAATAGTGTGCGGGTTCGACATCAATGAACTCCATGGTCGGCAGCAACGACCGCCACCCATACAGAGCGCACGCTGATGGAGCCCATGAAGCATCGTTCCCGTGCCCGAGTCCACTCAGCGTACGCCCGATCCACGAGGCGACGACCACCGGATACGGCGTATCCGGTACAACGGGCAGGTCTTCGGACTCATGGGCATCGACCTCGAACAGGTCGGCCCCGGCGCTCGAGGCCCGGAGCTGGTCCTACCGACCGTCGCTTCCCAGGCAGGCGCCCAGTGCGGATGACGGCTGCCGTTCCCACTCACCGCTGCGGGACAGTCCCGGATTCCCACCGGGTTCCCTCTCACTCGACGATGCGAACACCACCGAGCTTCGACACCATCGGACGGATCAGGGGCTCCTCGACTCCGCCTCCAGCGAACCAGCTGCACTCACAAATATAGCCGACCTCAGAAAGGATCCGGAATCGAGGTCTTTGCGAACGGGTGGGCCCTTCCTACACCCGCCGGTCAGTTCGGCTACGAGCCGTCGATCCGGGCACCGCGGGCCAGCGTGGCCTGAGTCATCTTCACATGCGCCGCGTCGACGAGACCCGTCGACCCCACTGCGCCGCGCCCGCCTCGGCTGTCGATCACCGGGTAGAACCGTCTTTTGGGCCGGAAGTGTCCTCCCCGAGGAACTTCGCAGCGTGGCGGATGACCGCCAACTCGGTTTCCAACTCTCGAATCCTGCGGCGAGCAGCACGCAACTCCACCGACTCCGCTGATGGTTACCTGGACGCAGACCGTGGTCGACGTCGAGTTGCCGTGCCCGCTGTGGTTTGGGTCGTTCCACGGATGCCGGGGTCGGGGTTTCGCCCCGTCACGAGACGAGGCGGGTCTGTCAGTGGTGACGGGTGCAGCGAATCCCACTGTCAGGTCAGGCGGGGTGACCTCACCGTGGTGCATCTGGATCGGTACAGGACAGAGGTTACCGTCTGGCTCACGGGTGAGAAGGTTGTGTAGGGCAGCGTCGGCGTGCACTTCGGTCGTCCGCACCCGGCAGCGGCGACAATGTGAACCAACCAGGGGAGGGAAGTCCGTTTCGCGATGATCTCTGAATCGCATTAGCCTTGCGCCCATGACCGCCAACGCCTCCCTCTTCATGCTCGAGCTTGCCACGAAGAATCGCATTATCGTTCTTCTGTCTTGGCGAGACAGCGGAAAAAGCCGATCGATGTTTCTCAGACGTGACGGAAAGCTGTGCAGCTTCACCGACATTACTCATCTCGTGGCTTTCCTGAACAGCAGCGGCCACTACGACTTGATTCCACGCTCCGCAGGGGAGGTAATCGACGGTCTTTCTGCATCGGAACTCAGCGAGTTGGTCCCGGTCCATGAATCTTTGGAGAGCAAGTTTCAACGGTCTTTCCCGGATCGCTACCTGGATCTGGCAACAATACCGGATGCAGTAGCCAGGAAGCACGCGCCCAACCGGATCGCTACAGCTGTGCAATTCGTTCGTATGCTGCACAGGATCTTCGGCCTCGAATCTGCCCCGGCACTTCTGGATTCGGGCATCGTCCTCGAATTCGAGCAGGTTTCGACTGCCCCCATCGCAGCCTGGTCCGACGAGCGCTGGAAATCGCTTCGGGCTGTTATCGATGAGCACTGGGGTGCGATCCTTGCCGAGATAGAATCCATTATTATCGACCCCCCGGTGAGTCATGACGAGCGAGTTCGCGCCTCGCGCGAACTGTGGTCGGCGCGCGTATCGGAGAAATACGACCTGGATCAGGCGGATTTCTCCTTCTTCTTCGGGGATGATTGGAATGAGGTGTTCTTCGAGGCTGCGGGCGTTGTGCTGATGGAAATAGTGAGTGATGCGGGAACTTATGTTACGGTCTTGTTCTGCGCCCACGGAATCGGTGGCGGATTCCATCTTCCGGGACGGGAGGGATCTATTTTCGCTTTTTCCGGCGAATCCGCCCTTGCTCGCTGGATGGCCGACAACTCCGAGCATGGACTAATTGGGGTGGAATACGATCATCACGACAGGAACTTCTACGATGGAAACAGCGACCTGACTATCGAAAAGTTCGAGCATGAGATGCTCGCATACCTTTTCGAGGACGAGGAAATCGATAAGTTCGTGCCCATTCCGACGATCGCTGCCGAGATCACGGCCGCCGAGAGTCGCAGTGCCGTGCGGTGCATCCTTGACCTGGTGAAGGTACGGGAAAGGATCCTGGGCGGGGGTGTGTCGGAAAACGAGCTTTCGCAGACGCTTTGGTTTATCGGTTGCCTCGGTGCGGCGGCTGGACTGGAAGCCGTGACCACCGCAAGTCGGCAATGGGAGGAGGACGGGAATCTCTCGCCGGGGGCGTGGGAGAAGGCTCTCACCGCTCTGGAGGGTGCGTTCAATCGAATGTAGTCCCGAAAAGCGGCGATGATCGTTGGCGCCCCACCCTAGGTCGGCTCATTCGGTTGGCCTCGGCCCCTGTCCACCGGGGCGGATCCCACCGATCAGCCGACATTTCGGCAATGTCGGCGGTCGGCTGGCAGTAGAGACACGCTGGTCCTCGTACGAGTCGTCGCCGAGGCGATTACATGGTCGTGCGCTCCCGCATGAAACCGGCGGGCAACGTGCACAGTATCGCTGTCGTGGACATGGCCCGTACTCGGCCGCGCCGGTACGCGGATTCGTCCGGAAACAATCGATGGGCTGCTCATCGCCCAGTCCGGTTTTCGCTCGGCGGCCGGATCTGAGGGAGCCGCGAGAAATGGGTGACGAGCGGCCCAGCCAGGTCCGGACGGCCCGCGATATCAGACATTAGGTGTAGAGCGCGGCGTGATGGCCGGGCACGACAAGTTTCCCACTTGCCGATCGAAGACGCCGACACTTGGTACCCACGCAGGCCGAGAGCTTTCGCCAGCTCCAGTCGGGTGCCCATTCCGAGGAGCCGGGCACGTAGCGCTGCGATCACTGCACCGAGATCCCGAAATGTATGGAGGTTCGTGCTGGACGGGATTGGTCCATCGAAATGCTCGATGGCGGCGTCGACGTAGGTGCGGGGCAGCCCGAGTGCCTGACCCGCCGCGCGTATGGTGGATGGCAAACCTTTGCCACGGAGTCGATTGCGCATTGTGTCGGTGCTGAGTCCCAGCAAGTCCGCCATAGCCGACATAGTGGTCACGGTGGGCTGATCGAGGAAAACGGTTTCCAGCCATTGGTGTACCCCGTACTCTCGGGCGAATTCGGTGGGATCGGGAAGGCGTGGTGTTGTTTCGGGTGCAGCGCCGACCGACCGCGGAGAGAAAGTGTGCCGCGGTGTTTTTCGGAAGAGGGCGATGAGTGCGGCGCTCAGGTTGGGGTCTTCGGCCAGACCTTGCAGCCGGCCCATGGCTTGCAGACTGTCGAGATCCGGGCGGGAATCGTCGGCTTCCCAGTGCCGTATAATTCGGGTGGTTCGGGCGAGGGCTGTAGCGAGCTCGGCCTGGGTCATGCCGAGCACGTGTTTCCGGATTGCCCGGAAGGCTCTGCCGCGGGTGGGGTAGACCGACCGGTCCGCTATTGTTTCGGCCGACGGGTGAGCTTGCTGTAGGCGTTCGATCAGTTTGGGCGCCCACTCGGACCGCCCGGCCAGCTCACAAATCACATGCAGGGCTTCGGGGCGCGGAGCCGATTCGCCTGTCTCCCAGCGGCCTACCGTGGCTACGCTTACCGCGTAGCCTCGCGACGTGAGTGCCGCCGCCAGCTCCGCGCGTGATGCCATCGCGAGGATCCCGCGCCGGATACACCGGATCAAATCTCCGATTGGCGTCGGCTGTTGCCAAGCGGCCGTGATCGAAGGTGAGACTGTAGATTCCGCAAGGTTCACGATGGGTCGGTCCTGGCCACGAGGTGTCGAAAACTCGCGTAAGCCTTCCAGTGCAGCCTCCGCGTGTTCCTCTAGCGCCCTAGTGAAACGTTCTAGCAGTGGTGTGATGCTCTCACCCCATTCGGCAACCGGCGACGCGGGTGATACATCGTATGCCCAGGTGATCTTGCATGCGTTATCGCCGAGCGCGGCCACCGAAATGGCAGCGTTGCCGTACAGTGGCCTGGCTGGGCCAAGCGATACGGAATAAACAACTCGCCTACGTACTGGGTCGATGGTCCGCAGGCGAAACTGCGCAGGTCCTGCCGCCGTTCGAGGCGCATCGGTGTCCACACAAGGCAGGGTCGTATCCGGCGGGACCGGCCATGGGCCTACCGCGGTGGGTCGCGCCGCGAAGTCCCGGACGAGTGCCCATACATGAGCGAGATCGGATGCGATCGTGATCTCTTTTGTGACCGCGTCGACGTGTTCCCAGCCTTGAATGACTGGGAGCCCTACCACGCCGCTGCGCAGCGTATTGGTGAGTTCCTGTTCCACAGGGGCGTACCTTCCCGCTTACGCAGAGGGACTTACAGCCCCTCCACAACGCATAAACCTCGGCGCGTCCCGCCGTGAGTATGTTCTCGGCTGCATTCACATCGCGGCCGTGAGCGGCCCTGGGTCTGCACGTCCATTCCTGAACGTGCACGGCTTTCCATCCACTAGAGCCCCGCACCAACGCAATCGGGGAGCCGGAACCTGCGCGACCCACCCGTGCTGAATGTCCGCCCATATCTGCGGGCTGTCTCCTCCAGCCTACGGGCGAACATGTCCCACCCCGCATGATGAACCGGTTTCACCGACGTTGTGCGGTCCGACCCTTCACGCACAGATCCGCGGCGCCCACCGCTAACCGCGTGGTGGCAGCTTTCGACCCCTTGCGTTTCCCTGCGATCGAGGTCTCCGGGCTGCGCAGCTCCCTCGACGAGGTCTCCGCTCGCAGGCTTTCCGGCGAATACACCGGATGAGTGAAGCGACACAGCATGAACGGCCGGTTCCGGCACCCCGGATACTTGGCCTCCTCGTAGAGCGGGGCACTCCTGTCGATCGTCCGCCGGCCCATCAAGCCGCACGGTCCGCCCTGTGAATCGGGGGAACCGAAATTGATGCGCTGACCCGTCCCTGAAGGACCGGGCGTGCATGTTACATCTCTCGGTCATTGTGATTCCCTGGGGCATTGTCGTTCGGGCTCAATGTCCACCGCACGATATTACAAGGCCGGAAATTGATCGGGAATATACATAGAAACCAGAAATCCATCTGACGACCGTCAATTTTGCACAATAATTGAAACACCGCTCTCCACGTGTATAATTTTTTCCCCAATCGGTTTACCTTCCGAAGAATCACCGACCCCACCATCGGGAAGCGCAATCCCCGTTCCCGCGCCTCCATCCGTAGCCAGGACGCCTCCTACCGCTACGTCACCCCCCAGGCAACGACACCCCGCGGCGGTCCACAATCCAGCTCACCGGCCACGTTTATTCCTGTCGCCCCCACGCCAACCCGGCCCCGGCAGTTAGTTCCTCCACGACCATGGCGACCTCGAAACGCTGATCCGCATCGCCCGCCAGGACAACACTGCGCACCCCGATCAGCTCACCGACCGGTATTCGGCGGCCGAACTTGCTGATATCACTTTGGGACGTCGCCGTATATTGCGCATCCAGGAAGTCGTGACGGCTGCGAACCAGACCTCCACCGCCTCGGACCCCAAGCCACACCGAACCCCTGCGCCGGCCGCAGACCGACTCGAACACAAAATGGTCAATATTTCCACACAACGACTGCGACGGAGGTGCAAACTACGACGCTCAATGCCTGCACTCATTGACCAGTCGCCTGGCGCCACCGGTCAATGACCTCGCGGGACACACGCCCGCGCGCGCCGCAACCGGTCGCCTCACCGACCCCGCCGGTCGTTTCGATGAACGAGACCTGGGTCACCAAGAGGGTCCGAGATCGGCCACCGGCGCAACGCTCGGCCGGTCACCTACCCCCGGCCGCTCAGATCCTCATAGCAGATCGACAAGCAATCCACTGCCGGGAAATATGCTCGTTCAATGAACACACGACCTGGCGTCACTCCTGCCGCCAACCTCAACGTTTACAACGCGAGGGACCGAATTTCATCGGCAAACCGGAGTCGGGTACCTACCCCGCGAGGCCGGCCGGAATGATGCAAGGTCAGCTACCACGGCGCCCTTCGTGTTCATGCTCGGCACGCCACCGAGCGATCACCCGGTCGATCTCGTATTGCATCGTGGTCGGCGGCGCCCCGGAGATCGCCCGGTCGTCTGTACTTCTACCTGGCACTGATGGTGACTCGTCGCACATAACCATGGTTTCGCCCTTCGCCGTTCCTCGTCCGGCAGACACTCGGACCGGAGCTCGAACAGCCACCGCCCACCTCGAAGTGCTTCGATACAGCCGCACCCTGTCCCAGGTGCGCATCGAAGGGTGAAAACCGGCTGCCGCCCTGGACTATGGGAGTGCTAGTAAGTGCCGGACCTGATGCGATCGAGGCCTCGAGGAAGCGCCATTCATGTGATCGTTTTCGGGGGGCCGGAAAAGCACTCTGCATTTCGCCGAACCTTCCATTTGAATACACCTTCACACTAGGAGCGAGACGGAGGAATCGAAACATCTCCCATAGCCAGAAATTGAGTAAAGCATTGTGCATTACGCACAATTACTCGCGGGATTTGATGAACGCATTCCTCTCGCCGCTGCTGTGCACCCGCCACCGGCGACATCGCCGAGCCGAGTTGCGTTCACGCCCGGTAAAACATTCACCCCACTGATCGACAGCAGGGAGTCCACCCAGGTCTCCCGGGCCGACGGCCTGGAATCGACCGGTCCTCGAGCGCACCGGAGCCCGGACCACTCCGGTCACCGCAGTACCGCATGGTTTCACGAGGGTCGGAGCACCTTCGAACCGAGGAAGTGGCAGATCCGGAGAGCCAGGGCGATATCCAGGCTCTCGTGCTGTGTTCCATCGGTACGGGTGGCGGTGAGGGCCTTGGTGATGCGGTACTTGACGGTGTTGCGGTGCAAAGTCATCTTCTGCGCGGTATGTACATGGCTCTCCCCCGTCTCGTAGAAGGTGCGTAGGGTGTCGCGCAATATCGCGGCCTGCACAGTGTTTTCAGCGAGTTCGCCCAGCGTCTCTTGCACCCATTCGCGAGTCGAGACCAGATCCTTGGCCAGCAGGGACACCACCGCAACTCCTGGATCTCCGAACCCGGTCACTGGGTGCTGGGGCTGGATATCCGGCACCGTGGCAACGAAGTAGGCCGCCGTGGCCTGCTGATGTGAACGCCGGAATCCGTCCACCCCTTCACCGGCCAGTCCGAGCGCCACCCGCACCCCTGCGGGGAGAGCGGCAGTCACGCTGAGTTCCCGGAGGCCGGCCGCGGGCCGCCCGTCGAACGGACACCACGCCCACATGGTGCGACGATCAATGGCAGTACTCAACGGCGGCGCGCTACTGTTTACCGCGTCGGCCACCGCCTGGATACCACTATCCAGCGCAGTCAATGCTTCGGCCTCCCCCTCGGGGCCGGAATACCAAACGATCAACGCGAGATGCGTGCGGTCGAGCCGGTAACCTGTTTCGGACTCGAAGCCGACCTGGTCCGGTATCGCCGCCGACAGCAGCGAGTGCACCGTGGACGAATGCACATTGCCCCGGACTTTCATCCACCGTTTGCGCTCTGTTTCATAGGTTTCGAATACGTACAGGGTGATCCGGTCAGCGTATGAGTGGACGATCTCGGTGAGGCGTTCGATCACTGCCAAGCCCAAGTCCACCGGAAGATTCCGCCGCCCGATCTCATCGTGGCAGATCCGCATCATAGCGTTCTGCCCCATGTGGTATGAGCGCACCAGAAAATGCGACGGTATATCTCGCTGCGCCGCGCGGCGAGCGTATTCCATCGCCGCGATCGGCGGCTGCAGGTGGTGGACGGGAATACCGTTGGCCAAGATCTCGATCATGGTTGCCACATTTGCGTGAACACTGGCGACACGAAGTTCCGCCAATTGAGGATCATCGCGAATGTAATCGACTTCTTGGGTGATCCGTTGAGTCAGCGTGGCGGTGATTTCCGATTCGCGTGCCCGTAGATCCATGCCGAAGCGGGTGACCTCGGCGGATATCCGTCCGGCGGAAAGCTCGGCCGAAGCCCCGTTCCGAGGCAATTCGGATTTGGACCGGATCATGGCAGCGACCTTCCACTTTGCGCACTCAGGCTTACTCAGGCTAGCCAGCGTTTCGCGACCAGAAAATATGCCGGTTGACCAGAACCGCAACGAAAACTGGTGCAACATGCACATCGCAGCAGAAAGGATTTCCATTTGAGCAGCTGAATCTCGCCGCTGCCCTACGGTGGAGAGTTCCTGCGTCGGCGGGCGCTGTCGTCCACCTGGACACCCACACCACGCGATCGTGGGGGATCTGCCGGGTTGTGGACATATCACCTCGTGGATTCGAGCTTCTGCGACGGTCTTCGCTGGGCCGAAGATCCGCTCACGCACTTGTGGCTGCACCCGGGCGACGACCGGCATCATCGATATCGCCCCCGGGGTACCACATCAGACTGTTACGGCACAAACCTCGTACGCGTGCTGAGCATCTTCGGGAAAGACGAGTACCTGCACCCGCCCACCCCAAGCGGTGGGTGTTCGCGCAGGACCGAACGTGGAACGGACACCGGCCTCACGCAGAATGTGCCGGACCACTTCCGCGTGCTGGCCGGTACCGACGGTAGCGGCGGCGACGAGCAAGCCGTATCCGGTAGTACACCGCCCCCGACCGACTCGGCGCCACATCAAAGGCTCCTGGTCTCGTCATCGGCGGCACGGTCGCGAATTGCCCGAAGGACCGCCAGCTGCGTGTGCTCGCCGTCGCGCTCATGCCGGTCCAGGGCCGCGGCTTTCCGTCGGCGGGTCGGGGGTGAGGAACGAGCCCATGCCGGGCCGGCCCCCGACGCCGAGCCGATTCATCCGCTTCGGCACCGGCGCGCCCTGATACCGCAGTGCGACCGGGTGACCGCTGCCGCTCCGCCCGAGCGCCTGGTGGACCTCGAGATATTCGCCGTGCGGCAGGCGTTTGATGATGCCGGTTTCGATACCGTGTTCGAGTACTTCCCGGTCGCTGCGTTGCAGGCCGAGACAGAACCGGTAGGCGATGTAGTAGGCCGCCGGCGGTGCCAGCAGGAGACCGATCCGACCGGCCCACACTGTCGCGTTCAACGAGACGTTGAATTGCAGCGCGATGAGGTCGTTGAGGCATGAAAGGGTGAGCACAATGTAGAAGGTCAGCGCCATTGCGCCGATGCCGGTGCGCACCGGTACATCCCGCGGTCGTTGAAGCAGATTGTGGTGCGCGGTGTCGCCGGTCAGCCGGCGCTCGATCGCCGGGTAAACAATGATCAGGGTGAAGACCAGTCCCATGACCACTGCGACCCAGAAGGCAGCGGGAATCGTGTAGGGACCGAGATAGATCTCCCATGCGGGTAACAACCTGGCCAGGCCGTCGGTCCACATCATGTAGAAGTCCGGCGCCGATCCCGCTGATACCTGAGCCGGGTTGTAGGGCCCCATATTCCAGATCGGATTGATCTGCAGCAGACCGCCCATCAGCGCGACCATGGCGAGGGTGATCATGAAGAACCCACCCTGGTCGAAGGCGAACACCGGAACGATCCGGGTGCCGACCACGTTCTTTTCCGTCCGGGCCGGTCCTGGGTATTGGGTGTGCTTCTGGTACCAGACGATTGCCACATGTGCGCCGATCAGCGCAAGCATTACCCCGGGTAATAGCAATACATGCGCGATGTAGAGCCGGGGTATGATCACGTTACCGGGAAATTCGGCGCCGAACAGCAACCAGTGCAACCAGGTGCCGATCACCGGAACACTCATCGTGATACCGCCGAGCGGGGACCGCGACCCGGTACCCGACAGCAGGTCGTCGGGCAGGCTGTAGCCGAAGTAACCCTCGAACATCGCCAGGATCAGCAGTACCGAGCCGATGGTCCAGTTCGCTTCTCGGGGTCTGCGGAACGCGCCCGTGAAGAAGATCCGCATCATATGCAGGATCATCGACGCCACGAACAGCAGCGCCGCCCAATGGTGGACCTGCCGGACGAACAGTCCGCCTCGTACGTCGAAGGAGATGTCCAGCGAACTCCGGTACGCCGTGGACATGGTGACGCCACGCAACGGCACATAGGACCCTTCGTAGACCACTTCGGTCATAGACGGGTCGAAATACAGCGTCAGATACACCCCGGACAGCAACAGGATCACAAAACTGTACAGGGTTATCTCGCCGAGCAGGAACGACCAATGAGTGGGAAACCTTGTTGATCGACCGCTTCGCGAATGCGGCCATCGCGAAGCGGGAATCCGCCTCCCGCGCGGCATGCGCCACGCGGGAGGCAGACGAGCCCGGCGCCACAGCACTCATCGAGCGCCGTCCTCCGGCTGATCCGCCGTGAACTCTGCAACCTGTCGGTACACCCCGGGATTCGGCGTGCCGAGCGCAGCGACCTGTTTCGCGAACTGCTGAGCCGCCGGGTCACCGAGTGTCGCCTTGGCATCCTCTGGGCTCGCCCACTCGGCGATGTTGATCACTTTGGACCCGTCGGCGGCGGCGAGAACCCGCACCGAAACGAAACCGGGTCGGTGCTGGATGACCTCCTCGGTGCCCTTGGTCAGCAGGGCAATTACATCCTGCTGCTTTTCCGGGTCGACGTCGATGATGTTGATGAAGGTCGCGGTCATGAGCGGCTCCTGTTCGTCGGGATCGGGCCCTCTCCCGAATCGGTCCCGATACAAGGACGACGCAGCACCCGAAAATGTCTGGTGGCGCGTCGCGCCTGACATCTCTGCCCGCTGTGTCGTCTACTTGATATGGGACCGATTCGAGAAGAGGATCCGATGCCCGGTGCACAGGACATTCCGCCCGACCTACAGGTTGTGGCCGATGAACGCCGGACGCTGCTCAACCTCGGCTATCGGCTGCTGGGCTCCGTCACCGACGCCGAGGACGCGATCGGGGAAACCTATCTCCGCTGGTACAGGCTCACCCCGCAGCAGCGCGACGATATCGACTCCCCGCTCGGCTGGATGATGAAAACGGCCGGCCGGATCTGCCTGGATATGCTCGGCTCGGCGCGGGCCCGCCGCGAGCAGTATGTCGGGCAGTGGCTACCCGAACCGCTCCCTGGCCCGAACCGCTGGACCAGCGGGCAATCCGGCGACGAGCTCACCGATCCCGCAGATCAGGTGACCATGGACGAATCGGTATCTATGGCGCTGCTGCTGGTTCTCGATACGATGACACCCGCCGAACGTGTTTCCTTCGTCCTCCACGATGTCTTCCGCTACCGATTCGACGAAATCGCCGAGATCGTCGGCCGCTCCCCTGGCGCCTGCCGCCAGCTCGCTTCCTCCGCGCGACGGCGCATCCACGGTACCCCCGTCGGCAGCGCGGAACGACGCCCACCCGTGGCACTGGTAGCCACCTTCAAGGCCGCGTGGGAATCGGGCGAGGTGCAAAACCTGCTTCGTGTCCTGGACCCCGAATCCACCGCCGTCACCGACGGTGGTGGACTGGTCACCGCATCGGCGGAACCGATCGCCGGCGCCCCTGCGGTCGCGGAATTCTTCCTTGAAGTCTTCCAGCGGCAACCAGATCTCGTCCTCGAGCATACCGACGTCAACGGCGAACCGGGTCTCACTGCGCGCTCCGCGGCCACCGGGGAGGTACTCGCGGTGCTGTCGTTCACCACCCGCGGGGACCGTGTCGACCACATCTGGGTCATGCGGAATCCGGAAAAGCTCGGTCACTGGAGATAACCGCCGTTATTGATGTGGTGGCAGATGGTCGCTGTTCCGACTGTCACTATCGGGCCGAGGTCGACGCGTGATGAAGGGCGTGGCGACCTCACTGTTATGTAATGACGCGTTCAATAGCGGCACCGTGGCCGGTACAGGAAATATAATCGCACCGACCTGTCCGGCCCCTGAGTGAGCACGTGGGAGAATCGGTGAGATGGGGGTGTTGCGAGGCTTATGTCCCGGTCGACCGCGCATTCGGATCGTCGGGCTGCCCGCCGCCGGATTCCGGTTGTGAGCGCCGGCGGTGAGCATGCCCGCCGGCAACAAACCCATGGTGTCGGTGGCGATTGGCGTTTGTCGCCACCGACCTTCTTACCAGTATCCTGTTCACGTGACACTGCGGGCACGATTTCTGCGGTCGGCACCGATGGGAGTCAATGATCGCCGCTGCCGAGCCCACTGCTCGTCGCTGCGCGAAGACGCGTACGCCGAACACGGTGTCGGCGATCGGCTGTGAGCCGAGCATGACAAATACAGACAACTCGACGATATCGGCGGACGAACCCCTTGGGGCGACCATGGTCGCGACAACCACTGATAAACCAGGAGTTATCATTTCGCGCTAAGCCACACGGGGCCGCTCCCATTCACTGGCGATCACATTTGCCCGCCCCAACCACCAACCCGACACCGCCGGCAACTTAAACGTGGCCGCTGCTGACGACATGTTCCAGCGCTCATCGAGCGATGCGGGGCACCCAACGGTCACCTGCCGGGATTCTTCTCCTGTCGGTTCGGTCACGAAACGAGGTTTTCCACGGGACCAGGGAGCTTCTCGGCAAGCAAGAGTCTCGCCCGCTTCAACGCGGGGCCGGCAGTTTCCACCTGGAGTGAACACCAACCGTCGGAGACCAACCTGACCCGTGCGCCTGTCAAGATCGCCGGTAGGAAATTCATGGCGATGACATCGGCACGGACCAGCGACAAGGCTATCGAACAAACGGCGGCCGCAGTGAGATCGAGATGTCGGACGGTCTGCCAGGCCAGCAGGCCGAGATCGGCGTGCGAGATCTCCTCGCACGCGGAGCTACCACGAGCCCGTACATAAACGAGCGCGATATCGTCGACGCCGGGCCCGGGCGGGGCAATCCAGCCTGCAGGCGCCCGCCGGGCCAGCGATTCGACCGAGAGACAGGGAATTCCACCCCGCCGTCGCGGCAAGCTGGGCAGCGGCAGATCGTCCAGCACCAGAACCGCACCGACGGCCCTGATCTCGTTCTCCACACGATTCCGGTCGGCCGCCGCATCCATCGGCGCGGCAACCGCACCGAGGCGCCAGACAGCCATCAGAACCACGAGCAACTCGAGAGAGTTCGACATTCGGATCGCGATCACACTTCCCCTACGCAGACCCACGGCGGCCAGTTGCGCGGCCGCGGCGTCGATGCGTTCGGCGAACTCGCGATAGGTCCACTCCCGACGGCGGTCTGCCACGCACGGCCTATCGTCCGCGCGATGGCGCCAAACCAGATATTCTACGGCTCCGGACACGACCCTCATCATCTTCCGTAGTCGGCGATATGATCAGACTAACCACCAGCATTCCGCCAGGGAACGGGCCCACAAACCAGCATCTGCCGACTTCCCAGTGCACGCCGCACAAAACCCCGGACGAGGCAGCCCAGTGAGTACGTCCACCCGGCAGAACCCGGCGGCACGTCCCGGTATCCGCACCGGTGAGGGCCATCGCTCCTCACCCCTTCTGAACGTCGGCCGGCGGTTATGTGTCTCGTACCGAACGACAAAACGATCATTGAGTGCGCTACATCATTGTCGTGTACAGCGGCTCCGCCACACCCATGAACGCAACACCCGCTTCGGGCCAGTTGGATATGCTCCGGCCGAAGATGCCCGTGGGCAGGCCTATTTCGCGCCCACAGTCGTCCATGTGCCCGGACCCGGCCGAAACCGGACACATTGCCGGTCAACACGATGTCGCTATCGCCGCGCTCGCCCCGGATCAGGCCGGCGGCCGACCCCCGGAAGAGGCCGTCCGAACGCTCACCGAGACGGGTGAGGCAGTCGACTTCCTATACGACGATGAAGTTGTCACCGAGCATTCTGGGTTCACGAGGCTGGTTCTCCTGGTCACAGCGGCACGGTGAACCGGTTTCATGTACCCGGGGCCGGATCAGCGACGCCGACCGCAAGTATCGGTACCGCTCGATAGATCCGGCCCCGGCAATCATCTCTCGATACGGGCCCGGAACTGATCGTGTGTCCCGGCTTCTTCACTGCGCTGCAGCGAGAGCGAGCGCCGCAACGGCACCGGCCAGGTAGACACCGGGAAAGGCGATGTTGTAGTACACACGTGCCCGGATATGGAATACGACGGCGCCGACGAAGAAGACAACGAGACCTGCTGCCGCGGCGATGCCGACCGGCCTCGCTCCGAGTAACCCGGCGAACAAGCCGAGCGCTCCCGCCATTTTTGCGGTGGCCAGCCAGGGTAGCCAGGACCTCGGAACATTCACTTCGGCCGAGTTCGCCAGAACGAACTTCGCGCGCCCGAAATCTGCGATGGCCATACCGGCATTGATGGCGATGACCAAGGTGGTCACCACCAAATAGGTGAGTTGCACAGACGAAACCTTCCACCGGCCGAACCGACTGGCCCGGCCGATCCTCGACGGTTGAGGGCGGCCACAGCCTTCACAGGGGGTCATGAAGGCTCCTTTCGCCACGAGCCGGGCCTGTCCCGGCCACTCTCGCAATAAGACGACGCAGCTCGGCAAAATGTCTGATCCATGTGATCCATAACACTCAAACAATTCTCGTGTACCGGCTCGGATTCCAGCGGTCGCGCGGCAGTCGCCTCAGCCGTGCCTCGAGGGACCCATGATGGCGACCGGGTTGTCGTCCGGATCATCGGCAACCGCCAGCCTGCGTCCCCAAGGAGCATCGTGTGGGGCCAGATGCGCCCGCCGACCGACGGCCGATATCAGCTGATACACTCGATCCACCGCGTCACGGGTGCCAACGGAACCACTGAGGAAGGTGCCCCCCGGTGGTTCCGCCCCAGCCGGAATACCCGATCGGCCACGCCCTCGAAATACATACCCGAGCAGCCGCCACTCTCCTGTGGATAGCCCTTTCTGCTCGCTTCTCCCTGGCTCGCTTCCGGCCCCAGGAATGGGCACGGGTCGTCGATGAGTTCATCTGGTCGCAGGACCTCGGATCACGAGCCTTCGCACACCACAACCACACGGATGAGAGTTGATATGTCACAAACAGCAGATTCGCCGCCGGTGCGACGCAAGCGCGTCGCGATCGTCACCGGGGCGTCCGGATGGATCGGCAGCGCGGTCGCACCACAGCTCGCCGATCTGGGTTATCACCTGGTCCTGCTGGGGCGCCGCGAGGAGAAGCTGATCGCTCTCCGCGAACAAATCGACAGCTTCGCGACCCATACCCCGACAGTGTTGACCGCCGACCTCACCGATTACGATGCCATTCAGCGGATAGTGGTCCCGACCGTAGCCGAACTCGGAATTCCCGAAGTACTAGTCAACACTGCGGGAGGTTGGAGCGGGTCACATTTCGGATCCTTCCTGTCGAAAGACGGCGTCGACCTGCGCGCGGAGATCGACGACAACCTGCTCACGGCGGTATTCATGAGCAGGGCCTTCCTACCGGCAATGGTCGAGAATCGATACGGACGTATCATCAACGTCTCATCGATCGCCGGGATAATCGCCCTGGAAGGGCATTCGGCGTACTCCGCGGCAAAAGCCGGGCACAGCGGCCTGGCTCGGCAGCTGGCGGTCGAATTCGGGCCGATGGGTATTACCACCAACTGCGTGGCGCCGGGTGCCGTTCTCACCCCCCGCGCGGCCGAGCTCCTCGCCGCTTCTGATGTTAGCCTCAATACGATGCTGCAGATGACTCCCAGTGGCCGCTTGACCACGCCCGACGAAGTGGCCGAACTCGTGCTCTTCCTCGCGTCGGTGGATGCTGCGCAGATCAACGGCCAGACCATCGCGATCGACGGAGGCATGACGTCCGCATAAAAGTCCATCCCACGGGCGAGCCCTCGGATTTCCGTAACCTGGGCTCCGAAAGCGAAGGAAAACATGCCGAATTCCGCAATCACAGCGCGGGCCGACGCGATCGTCGCGGAACTGATCTCCGCAGGTATCTCGGTGGCGGCAACGCTACCGGAAAGCTGGCTCGGCGCCGTCCTCGACCAAGTCGATCGCGAACCGAGTATCCGGCATATTCGTGTAGCGCGCGAGGACGACGGCGCGGCCGTGTGCGCCGGTGCCGCACTGGCCGCCAAACGCAGTGGCTCGCGGCGAACAAGACGATGGGTACTTCTGTCAAGCCTATAAAGGTCAGGTCAGCGAACCGGTGCTCAACGCCATCGGAATGCCGTATCACCACCTCACCGGCAGCGGCGACGACCACATCATCAGCGAGGCGATGAACCAAGCCTGGCTGTACCGGCGACCGGTTGCGGTGCTGTGCAGCCGGTGATCCCTCCTGGGCGAAGGCAGTGCATATGAAGCGAAGTGAATTGGCCTACGAGATCTCTCGCCGGCTCGGAGCCGAACATATCGTGATCTGCGGGATGGGGTGCGACAACCTTCACGTGGCGAGCGCTGAACTCCTCTGCACCAACCTACTGCTCCGCAGATCCGATGGGGCTCTCCCCCGGCCTCGCTCTGGGCTTCGCCGTGTCGCGGCCCCAGAACGATATCGTCCTGGTCGTCGGAGACGGGGATCTGGTCATGAACCTCAGCGTTCTGCTGGCCTGGTCCGAAACGGGACCGCAGAACCTCCGGATGGTCGTCTTCCACAATCACCGCTACGAAACCGGGGGCGGGCAACACCTTCCGGCCGGCGACCGGCTCCGGCTCGATGAGGTCGGCGCAGCGATGGGGATCAATTGGGTTGCCCGCACCGGCGCCGGGAACGCCCCACTGTCACCCGGGGACGCCATCGACGCTTTTCTCACTGCCCCCGCACCAGCCATGCTGGTGGTGGACCTCGAGGCCGAGCCGGCCGAATACGCCGACCTCGGTGATATTTCCGGTGCGGAAGACCGCACCGAGTTCCAGCGGCGCATCCGAGGGAGGTAGTGGATCGATGTCCGGCTCACCCGAATCCCACACAGCCAGGAGGACTCCATGTTAGCCTCGCGCGTTCATGCTAATTCCGGCACGTTGTGCCGGAATTAGAGAAAAGGTGCCCTGAACTGCAATAATTCGGCTTGTCTAGGGTCGAATCATGTAGTTGCAGGAGCACCTTTTCGGTGAGTAAGTCTATGTCGTGGTATCCGTCGCTGAAAATCGAGGACGGCGGGTCGGCGGTGGTGTCGCAGGCCGGGGCGGGGTTGCTGTTGCGGACCGCAGAAAAGACCGGTTTGGCCAGCGGTTTGTCCGAGAATCTGTCGCTGTGGCGTAAGCCTGGTGCCCTTCACGATCCCGGGAAGATCGCCACCGATGTGGCGGTCATGCTCGCGCTCGGCGGGGATTGCGTGTCCGATCTTGCGTTGCTGCGTGGCGAGCCCGGTCTCTTCGGTGTGGTGGCCTTGGATCCGACGGTGTCACGACTGATCACGACACTGGCAGCGGATGCGCCGAAAGCGTTGTCGGCTATCGCTTCGGCTCGTGCGCAAGCAAGGGCACGAGCATGGGAATCGGCCGGCCCGGCGCGCAAGCGCCCGGCCATCGGGCCGATGCCGCGGCGCCGTTGGTGATCGATGTCGACGCCACGTTGATCGAGGCGCACTCAGAGAAACAACACGCAGCACCGACGTTCAAACGAGGATTCGGTTTCCACCCGTTGTGGGCGTTCATCGACCACGGCGGGACCGGAACCGGGGAACCGGCCGCGGTGACGCTGCGGCCCGGCAACGCCGGATCCAACACCGCCCATGACCACAAGCAGCTACTGGCTGATGCTTTGACGCAGATACCACAGGTCAACCGGTGGCGGGTCGGACGCAAACTGCTGGTCCGCGCCGATTCCGGAGGCGGCACTCATGAATTCCTCGACTACTGCCACCGCCGCGGAGTCCAGTACTCGATCGGGTTCGGCCTCAGCGACGATATCGTCGCCGCTGTCGACGGTCTCGATCCCGACGACTGGATACCGGCCCTCGACGGCGACGGCCACGTCCGGGACGGGGCCTGGGTCGCCGAGGTCACCGACCTGGTGGGAAGCGAAAACACCACGGCTACGGCTGTTCTCGATCCCCGCCCGCCTCGCCCGTCACGCGAGGCGAGTCCACCTGCGGCTGTCAACTCACAACCCGTGGACCGGCCTCGCTGCCACTGCATTCATACGCATCGCTTCCCCCTGACCAGCACCTACCGTCCCTGCGAATCAGAAAGGCGCACCATTCCGGGCCCGTGGAACCCGGCAGCCCACCCGCTGGCCGGGGCGGCTCACGCCGCCCCGACCAGCGGAAACAGAAACTCAAACCCCACCAGGTCAGCCGAAACCCTCACGAAAAATTGAGGTGGCCGCCAACTCACTTGCCGAACGCGGCTACGCGATCGAGGAGGGCTGGATAGTCATGACCGGCGGTATGACGGACGCGGTCCCGGCGGCGCCCGGGACCAAGGTCGCGGCTCATTTCACCCATCTCGGCTCGGTCGCCATCAAGTGTTGAGGATTCGGTCCGGCAGGGACGTATCGCTCGACAGCGGGCCCGCAGCCACAAATGGCGTGTGCAAGTGGAGAACAACGGCGTCTTCCGCGTATCGGGCCCGCATTCAACTATATCGGTCCGCCGGTCCTGCCCGGTGGACCGTGACGGCGCTCGGCACCGCGCCGTACCCGCTGCTCGCGTCCGCCGTACCGCGCACGGCCCCTGCTCGAAGCCCGGTTGCGCGCAATGGTCACGCGCCACCGTGTCCGTGTCCGCGGAAATCGCAGCGAATCTCGGCGCAATGTCGCACGAGCTCGCATGCATCGAAACCTCACGGTATTATCTGCGCGATCGCACCGCTGCCGCGTCCGCGTCCGATGACCGCGAACCCGAGCCGAGCATAACCGGGTGCGATGAAAGGTTGCATCGATGACCAGCATTCCAATCGAACGCCCTCGGCCGAAACCGCCGGAAATGGCACCCGGCCACCAGGTGTCCGAACTGATCGCACAGATCGGCGCCTCGCTCCGCGCCCGGGAATCGGAGCTCGCTGAAGCGATGACGCACCGCATAGTCCACGAGGTTCCCGACCCCAGTGGCCTCCCGGGGCTGGGCGACCTCCGGGCCGCAAGTATCCGCGCCAATATGGCGACCGCCATCGATATGCTCGCCGACAGAATCCCCATCCATCACTTGCAGCCACCAACAGCCGCGGTCGAATGTGTCCGCCGCGAGGCGCAGTGGGGCATTCCGTCCAGCCTCTTGGTGCGCTCCTACCATCTCGGGCAGGGCGCCATGATGCGTATCTGCCATAGCGAAGTCGGACGACGGAACCTGCCCGGCGCTCTCGGATTGGCCGTCATCGAACGTCTCACCGAGCTCATCCATTCCTATGCCGACTGGATTACGCGGTACCTCTTCGAAACCTATGAGGTCGAGCGTAAGCAATTGACGAGCGTCTCCAGCACAACGCACTCCACCGCCGTGCGCAGACTGCTGTCGGCCTCGACCCCCGATCCCATGGCGTTCGAGGCAGAAACGGGCTACGCGCTGGACCGCACCCATTTGGCCGTGATCATGTGGTACACCGGCAAGGACAGGTCCGAGGCACCAGCTGTCCTCGATACCTGTGTCCGGGCTCAGGCCCGCGCCTTGGGGTGTGGCGATGCACCCTTGATCGCCCCGATCGACAGGCACACTCTGTGGGCATGGTTCCCGTTCAACCAGCATACAACCCCCGACACCGGTCGGCTGCGGTCGGCCGACCTGCCAGGTAAGAATGTGCGCCTGGCCATCGGGCTACCGGGCCCGCAGACCGAAGGCTTCCGCCGTTCCCACCGGCAGGCCGCGGCCGCGCACCGGGTGTCCGCGATGCCAGGTGTACCCACAGACCGCCACGTCATCGGGTTCGGCGACCCCGGTGTGGCCATGGTCTCGCTGGTTTCCGACGATCTGGATTCCACCCGAGAATGGATCCGCGCGACGCTCGGAGAGCTGGCCTACGATACGGACCACGCCGCGATACTGCGTGAAACCCTGGCCACTTTCTACGAAACCGGCGAAAGCCATGTCCATACCGCGCAGAAGATGACCCTGCACCGCAACACCGTAAAATATCGCATTACCAAGGCCCTGGCCGCCACTCCGTCCGGCGGCAGCGCACCGGAAGGCATAGATATCGCCCTGGCCCTGCGGGTCTGCCGGTTCCTCGGCAGCACAGTGCTACGACCGCCCGTCTGAGTCGGGCAGCACTCCACCGTTCGGAACCGGGGTCGCGCCAGAGCAAGGGGCCAGGCCACCACGCTCGCTATCGAGCAGAGGGCCGAGTCGGCACGGAATGCGGCGGCGATGATACCGAAGTCTTCTCGAGTGGCGAGCTCTCGAATCTGGACAGGAGGCGGCCCAATAAGGCCGTGCCTGGACCTGGCCGCCCACCCGGACCCGGCGCGATACGGACAGTATCGGCGCTCAGCTCCTCGCCGCACTCACTGCACACAGGCCGGGCGCCTGCAGGTCGGCCGCAGGGCTGGTGGATCAACAGCGCCGGAGGACCCGTTTCGTGATCGGCCCAGCGATCACCCCACGCAACGATCGCGGCCAAAACGGGAAACAGATCCCGGCCTTTGCCGGTCAGGTGGTACTCGAAGCGTACCGGGCGGTCCTGGTACTTATGCCGGCTGATGATGCCGTGTTCCTCCAGCCGCTGGAGCCGGTCGGTGAGGACGTTGGGCGCTACGCCGAGGTCGCGGCGCAGGTCCTCGAACCGGCTGATTCCGGCGAACAAGTCACGAAGAATCAGCAGGGTCCAGCGTTCACCGATCACATCCACGGTCCGGGCGATCGAACACGCCATATCGCCGAATGATTGCTTTGGCATCACCCCAGACTAGTTCATTGTTTTTAGCAATCGACTCGTCTAACGTCACGTTCTATGAGTGATGCGCTGAGCCGATTCCTGATCGCTACCCATGAATGCGATATCGCCGGCATGGTCCGCGAGCTGGCCCCGACGCCGAGCTGCGGTCCCCCTGTTCGGCGGCATGACTTTCCGTGGACGCGATGACGCGAAAGTGGTGCTGGGGACGGTCTACCGCATCCTGCGCGATCCACGATGGGAGCGACCGATCGGCACCGGTTCCCACCGGGCAGTGGTGGGTACGGCGCGGCTGGCACGCACCGAACTGACAGATGCGCTGATCGTGGATCTCGACGAACAGGACCGCATCACCAGGCTGCAACGACATCTTCGCCCTCTACCGGCGACCACCTTGTTCATGCTGCGTCTCGGGCCGGCATTGGCCCAGGAACCTGGGGGGTACGGCGCGCAAGCGGTGGGGCGCGCACGCCTGACGATCGTTGCGCCCGCATCAGCACCTCGGTGAGCGCTGGGTCCCGGGTGCGGCGCAGCATCGCTTCCGGTTCAGCAGCACGACGAGCACGGCCGCTATTCCGAAAACATAGTTCTCCCACGGCTGACCCTCCGGCCAGGCCGGGCCGTTGGCCTGGAAATGGAACAGCGCCGGGAGGAGGATGCTACCGCCGGAGGCATTACCCAGCGGCGTTATGAGGACCGACAACGCCAGCGCGCCGAGGAAGAAGGGACCGAACGACCACGCGTTCTGCTCGGTCCCGGCGAGCGCGAATGCGGGCAGGTGCCATAATCCCCAGAAGACGCCCACGATCGAGGCCGACGTCAAAGGCGTGTACCGCAGTTGCAGTAACGGCCGGGCCACCCCGTGCCAGCCGATCTCCTCCACCGGCCCGATCAGCAAAGCCGGGACCATGGCCGCGAAAACACCGTGCCACGGCGAGATCGGGAACTCGGCCACTGTACCGTTGAGCGCAGCACTCAGGTACTTGCCGGACCGAGTACCAACAGCACCCACCAGATGGCCGGCATCCGCCAGAGCCCGAATCGCCGGAGGAAACCGAGCACAACACCCAAACCGTGACAACGCCATACCAGGACCAGGCCGGCGATGGTCGGCGAGTACACGGCCAGGACGAACACTGGGTTGTAGTAGGACACCGCGCCGAAGACCGCCTCGACCTGCTCTGTGAACACCAGCAGCACAGCCAGCAAACTCCACCCGATCCCGAACGTGAGGGCGAAGAACGTCGGTACGGACCGGGTCGTCAACTCACGTGCGGGTCGTGGAACACGATACAGAGCAAAAGACATCGGGCCCGATCTCCGGGGAAGGCGGTGGCCGGCGGTTCGCTGTTCCGCCGGCCACCGCGAAAGAAGGTCATCAGGGATGAGGACCGATGACCTGCGGGTAGTTGGCGATATCAGGCTAGCCAGCAGCCGCTCGGCACGAAACGGATCTGCGGGCCAGAATCGTGCGCGGACTTCGTGCTCCATGCACATATCGAGATGCACGGATCGGCAGTCGCTGGGCGGATGCGCACCGGTCGGCGGAGCCGCTGTCCGCTGCCGGATTCGGCCACCCGCCGATCAAGCCATGGCCGACAACCTCTCGAATCGTTCGTCGGTGAGTGTTGTTTCGACCGCGGCGATGTTCTCGGCCAGATGGTCGGCCGAGGTCGTTCCCGGGATCGGCAGGATCGTGGGCGATCTGCGGAGCGGCCAGGCCAGCGCGGTCTGTGCAGGGGGTGGCGCCGATCTCCTCGGCGAGGGCGGCGAGCGGACTGTCCGGGCCCACATGCGCACCACCGGCCACCGGAAAGAACGGGATGAACGCGATCCGGCGCCCGGCGGTGTAATCGACAACCGGCTCGGAACCGAGGTCGGCCAGGTTGTACCTGTTCTGCACGACGGCGATCGGGGTGATCTGTTCGGCCGCGCGCAACTGATCGACCGACACCTCCGACAGACCGATATGGCGAACCTTGCCTTCCACACACAGTTGGTGCAACGCACCGATCTGGTCAGCCACGGGAACCGGGGGGTCGACACGATGCAACTGCAACAGGCCGATCCGGTCGAGCCGCAGTCGCCGCAAGCATAATTCGGCCTGCTGTCGCAGGTATGCCGGGTTGCCGACAGGTACCCATTCCGTCGGCGAGGACGGGGCAAGACCGACCTTCGTGGCGATCACCACGTCCTCCCGGTACGGATACAGGGCCTCAGCGATCAACTCCTCGTTGGCTCCGAGAGCGTACGAATCCGCGGTATCGATGAGGTTCACCCCGGATTCGACGGCCTTGCGCAGCCGAGCAATCGCCGCGGCCCGGTCTTCCGGCGCCCGCCAAGCGTCCGCGGCCCACCGCCTGGAATGACGCCGTCAATCGCATCGCGCCGAACCCGATCCGATTCACCGGCAGGTCGCCACCGAGCAAGAACGACGTTTTCATGAGTCACTCCCAACGATTCGATCAACAACGGTACTGACTCCGGCCTCCCGAGACTGTCCATTTCGAACTGGAGAACGAAGGCGGTCGGTGGGCTCGTCCGGACGGCCGGATCGGCGGTCCGCGCTCGCGCCACGTTACCGCACGGATCGTCACGAATCGGCAAGTTGATCGCGTCTGTGCATAACCGACAAGGCAATACCGATCACGTTGTTTCCGGTAAACCAACTTTTCACGCGATGCCAATAATTCGATACCCGACAGCCGCGGATTCATTATGCTTACGAGCGCAGGTGCCGGCACAGCTGGCGCCGAGTGTTCATCGATACACATTGCACCGCAACTGATTACCAACGAATGAAGACACCGATTGCGGCCGTGTTCAGATAGAATACTGCCTCGTTCATCAGGATTGGATAAAGCTATGAACGGAATTTCTGCCGTTCCGGATGCGATTCGCCAATACGGCAACGAATCCGCCGCCATGGCCGCCGGAATTGCCACTACCGCCGCCGTGGATCAGGTGGCGACGATATCTTTTGCAGCGCCAGCATTCGGGCTGATCGGCCAGGAATTCCTCGCCCTCTTCGCCTGCGCGCAGGCCGATCATCTGGCGTCGGCGACCGAACTCGCTGCCGTGCACGCGGCCACCGCCCTCGCCGTGCATCGGGCCGCCGGAAGTTACGAGGCCATGGACAGCGGTAATGGGGCCGGATTCGACGCGGTACATCCCTGAACATGAGCCCGTTCGCAATCCCGCCGATGCCGGGGGGTGAGCCGCCGAGTGCCACATCCCTCGATCCGGCTCTACTCGAGGAGCTGCGCGGTAGCGCGCTGGCCCCCCTGCTCGATATGCCGGTGAACGACATTCTGAACAGTATGGGCCTGCCGAACCTGCCGGAGCTTCCGGCGTTCGACGCGCTACCAGGGTTGCCGCCGCTGCCGGCGCTCGACCTGACCGCGCTCATGCGCCCGCTCACCGACCTGGCGGCAGCATTCGGCAGTGGGGAACTGGGCGTATCGGCGCCGCCCCCGGGAATTGCCGGGGATCAGGTGGCCGCACCGGCGCCAGCAGGTGCCGATCCCGCCCAGCTGCTGACGCAGATGTCGACGGTGCTACAGAGCGCAATGCAGACCGGGACATCCGCCTTGCAAGCGGTGATGGCCCTGTGGCAGGGCATGGCCGCGACGGGCGCCGCGGAAAAGGCCGGGCAGGCTCGAGCCGACGCCGCGGCACTGGAAGCGCAGAGTATCGGCGAAAAGGCCCATCTCCTCAAAGGCGCGACCAGTGTGGCGATCGGCCGCGCCGAACTTGCTGTGGTGATCGGTGCATTCTCGGCGAAACTGGCGCTCGCGCCGCTCTACGCGAGTTCGGGGCCAGGGGCGGCGTATCTGGTGGCCTCGGCGATCGAGGCGGCAGCCGAAGCGCTGGCGATCACAGTGAAGACAAAAGGCGAACTCGGCGCAGAGGGGGCGGCCCTGGCGAAAACCGGGATGAAGATCAAGATCACAGACGCGCCCGCGAGCACGGATCCCGCCGAGCTGATGCAATTGATCGGGATGGTCGCGCCGCTGGTGAGTTCGGCGAGCCGGACCGCGCAGGAGCTCGGCGGGCCCGCGCCGGCGAATATCGCGCTGTCCGCCCCGAAGCCGCTTACCGACGAGACCGGGAAGGCGCGCACGGGCGCACCGAGCGGTGCAGGCGCCAGCGGTGGTTTCGGTCCGGTGGGTGTGGGGCCGGCTCCGCTCGGCACCTTCCCGGGGTCCAAGCCGGCAATGCCCGGCCCGCTGGGTGCTGTGGGGGCGCTAGGTAGTCCCGGTTCGAACACGTCGGCATCGTACGCAGGATCGTCGTCACCCGCGGCTGCGGGAGCGTCGAGCCCGGCCGGCACCGGGCCCATGCCGATGGGTGGCGGTGCGGGCATGCCACGGGACGGTGCGTCCGCGAGCGACAGCTCGGCCCGGGGCCGGGTGTCCGCGGATTACGGCGATGCGATCACCGGAACCACTGCCGATACGTCGGTGCCGGTAATCGGTGCGACGCAGCCGATTTCGGAGCCCTCACCGGACAAGGCGCTGACGCTGTGACGCACCACCGCGACCAGCACGAAAGAAGGTCTTATGAACAACGATACGGGTGAGGTGTTCGACGGGGTCCGGTTCGACCCCGGCGCGGCCGGGCGGGCGTCATCGGGGCTGGACGCCCTGGCCGACCGGCTCACCGCCGATCTGGCAGCAGTCCAGCAGGCACTGAACGTGATGCCGGCGGGAGCGGACGAGGTATCGGGCCGGGCGGCGCAGACCCATAACGACGTCGCACTGTCCTATCTGACCAGCGCCCGCGCCGGTGTGCACGAAATGCGCAAATTCGCGTCCGCGCTGCGATTGACAGTCGACCGGTTCGCCGATTCCGAAACCGAGGCTGCCGCCGGTTTCGGCAGACAGGTGTGATCGTGGCCCGCACCAGGCGCGACGAGCGAAGGATATTCCGACAGCGATGATCGAACCGCCCCAACCCGGCTTCACCGGTGTCGTGTGGCCCGCACGCCCCGCCGCCCGGCTGGCCCGCGAGCTCGCCACCGGGCCGGGCACACTGCCGATGGCCGAGGCCGCAGTGGCGTGGACACGCTTGGCGACAGCGTTCGGCACGGCCGTGCTGGAGTACGAGAAAGTCGTCACCCAGGTACGCGAGGCATGGGGTTCGCGCCACAGTAGCGATCTCCTGCAACGTGTTTCGGCGCTGCGCGACTGGCTGGTCGAGACCACCGAGGCCGCCGCGGCGAACGCGGCACTGTTCCAGGCACAGGTCGGGGCCTATGAGGTGGCCCGGCTGGCCATGCCGCATACCGCCGAGATCGAGCAGATCCAGCAGGTCCAGCGGATGCTCGAATCGATCGGCAATATAGCCGGTGCGGCTGTCCGGGCTGTCGCCGACGACGCCGACCGGGACTCGGATATGGCACAGGCCGTGGCCTCCCGGGTCATGGAGACCTACGAGAAAGCAACCGAACCACTCGCTCTGGCCTGGCGGCAGGCCGAGCCCCCGGTCATCGTGGCCGAGCCAGCTTCGGTCGCTGAATATTCCGGCACCACACCCACCGCCGGCGGTGGCGTTCCGGCGGGATTCCGGGGGCTCCGGTTCGGCGTGAATCCGCCCGCGAGGGCGCCGCGGGTTCCGGGCGCCTACCAGGCACCGATCTACACCCAATCCGCCAGCGGGCAGGCTAAGGTGCCATACTCCGGTGGCCTCGGGCCGGAGACTACTTCGTCGCGAGCGATGCCGGTGGCGCCTGGCGCGGCGGCCGGCGGCGTAGCCGGTGCCACGGAGGCAGCACGGTTCCCGCGGGCTGGTCTCGCCGGACCTGGGGGCGATCATCTCGGTGCCGAGAACGAACTGCGCGCCGCACCGGCCGTGCTCGGCGGTGTCGAACCCGCCCCCGCGCCGGAGGGGCGCGCCAGGAGTTCGTCATGACCATCCTGACCAACGACGCGCTGCTGGCCGTCGCCGAGCGGGCCGGCGTCCAGACCCTGCCGCTGGTGCTCGGCGCCGGACCTCGACAGGATTCCTACCGCGAATGGCAGGCCATGCGAGAGCGCGCGGTCACCGACCTCACCGCCGCGGGCATCCTCGACGACGAAGGTGAGGTGGAACCCGCAGTGGCGCAAGCGCTGTCCGTGCTCGCGCAACCGGAGCGGGAACTGGTGGCCCGCAGTTTCGCCGCCGGCCGCACACTGCGCTTCTGTCTGGCCGGCCGCGCCGGGCAGCACGCCCTGGCGGTTCGCACCGGAGATATCTTCGAGATCGGGTACATCTGGTGCGACGGCTCCCCGGGCGCGCTCGCGCGGCCACTGCTGGCGGCGCTCGGCCCGGCCGAACCGGCCGAGGTCACCGGTTTCAACGCGCCGGCCGGTGAATTGGCCGAACGCCTCGATCCCGCGCAGGGCACCGGCGATTTCGCCGACGCCTTCTATGCACTGGGAGTCGCGGACCGGGATGCCACCCTGCTCGCGGCGGCCTTCGCCTCCTGCCGGGGCGTCACCGAAATCGTGGCCTACAGCCACGACTACGGTGTCGCCACCCGTGCTCCGGGCGCGGTCGCGGTGTACGACACCGGACGCGGCCGGCTCGTCGCGGCGCCCATGGTTTCACCGGATCAGCGGATCTGGTCGACGGTCACAACGGGCACCGACCACCGGGTGACGCAGGCGATCGCCACGCTGCTCGAAGGCCTGCCCGGGGGGAGGTGGACCGCACCGTAACCCCCTGAGGTAGCAACCACCGATCCGCCGCCGCGGCCTCCCGTGCTCGCGGTGGAAAAGACAACCTCACGATAGGAATTCGAACAATGGCAAATGTAGCAACCTCGGTCGAGTTGGGCCTGATCACCACCGTAACCGGTGATATGTATCAGGCCATCGAAGATCTGCGGCTGAGTGTCCGAGCTGTGGACGATGCCAGTGACACCGTCCGGGCCGGCTGGAAAGGAACCGGGAACGATTCGTTCACCCGCGCCTCAGAGGAATGGAGCATCGAGTCCGACGAGCTCAACAAGACACTCGACGCGCTCACCCAAACCGTCGAGAAGGCGACCGAGTCGATTGTCGGTATGGATGAGGACGGCTTCATCCCCGGCGGTGGCTACGAGAGCCCGGCCAAATACACCAGCCTGTGACCTGCTCCCGACACCACACCCCATGAATACACTCCCCCCGGAAGGAAGCACGATTATGGCTGACCACGACAAGATCTTGTATGACGAGGCTGCCATGCAGGCCTTGGTCGATACCTTGAACAGCGAAGGCAGCAAGATACAGGGACAGATCGAAGCGCTCGGCGTGGCCAAGACCAACTTCTTGAACGCCATGGGTGGCGAAGGGGCTCAGTCCGGGTTCGAGGCCGCCTACAAGAATGCGGTCGAGACGAAGCTCAACGACACAATGCAGAAGCTTGGTAACCTGCGCAGCGGCGTCGAAGACGCACTGGTCAAGGCAAAACAGACCGACAGCAAGATCTACCAGGACCTGTCCGATTTCGCCTGACAACGGCACCGCCACACACAACGGCCGGCCGGATCCGATCAGGGACCCGGCCGGCCGTTCCATTTCGTGCCTACTCCGGTCAGGTTTCCAGAACCGGCCGTACCGCGAACGGATGCTCCCCGATCGCGTCCTCGAGCCACTCGTCCGTATCCAGGAAATCGGCGGGCTTGTGTTCCCCTTGCGACTGGCCGGTCCCAGCCCCCGCGCCGCCACCACCGCCGCCCATCGGGGCGCCGCCCATCGGGGCGCCGCCCATCGGCATCCTGCTCGGTCCCGCGGTTACCGCCGAGGTACTCATTCCATGGGCCATGCCCGCCGAGGCCGCGCGTGGGAAGAGTCGCGAGGCCTGCTCCACAGCCGGTAGCTGTGGCGGTTTCGACCCGGCGCCGAGACCTGCCCCGGAACTCCCACCCGCGCCGGATCCGCCCAGCGCTTTGCCCATCTCGTCCAACGCCGAATGATACCGTTTCGCCGCCTCTTGCAAGGCCGGCGCCAGCCCACCCGGGCCGTTGGCGGCGAACTGTTGCATCACCTGCTGCGCCGCGGACGACAGCTGCGGCAGAGCCTGGCCGACCGCCGACAGTCCCTGCTGCATGGCCTGCATTGCGGCCTGCTGTTGCTGCTGCTGCGCCTGGGCCCGCAATAGTTTCGAGGCGTTCCACTGGTCCTTCGAGATCCCCACCACTTGCGCTTCCAGTTGCCGCTGCGCCAGTTCCAGATCACGGCGTGTGGTCGCCAGTTCTCGCCGGATGGCCTGCAGTTCCCGCTGGGCGGGGGACTCCGAACCCGGCGGCTGGTCCGGCGCAGGCCGCCCAGGTTTCGGATTCGGGGCTCCCGGTACCGCACCGGGCTGCCCGCCCGTGGGCAGCCCGGGTGTCGGGACACCGGCTGAACCGGTGGGCAGCGCCGGGGCACCGCCTGTACCGGCCGGCAGGGCCGGGGCACCGCCCGGCACCGCACCGGAGGCACCGGCAGGGGCGGCGCCGGATCCGTTCGCGGAGCCCCCGGCCGCGTTCCCTCCGGTATCGCCGCTCCCCGAGCCGGCACCGTTCGCCTGTCTCGTACCGGTGATGGGACTCGGCATTACCGGAACAGCCGCGGCCGCGGCGTGGATTCCTGGTTCGTACCAGTTTTCATAGGCAGTCCTGGCCAGCGACAGTGTTTCCCACTGGTACCGCTGATAGTCCACCGTGTACACCGACTGCTCGTTCCATTGGAACGCAGGCATGAACGCCGCGGTCTGATAAGTCCAGACGGCCGCCGCCTGCAAGTTCTCACCGAGCAACGACATCGCGGACAGCAGGCTCTGTCCCCGGTTCACATACGACCGGACGGCCAGGGCAGCGCCCTCGGCTCCCTGCCCCTTCCAACGGTCGGAGTTCTCCACCAGGCGCAACATTTTCTGGTCGAAGCCGGAGAAGCCGGTCTCGAGTTGCAAACTCATCCGGTTCCAGCCGGTGCCCTTCATCGCCAGGGAATCGGTGTGCCCGGACAATGCCTGGCCGAGGCGCCACAGATCGTTGTAACCCATTCCTACCGCCGGGGGAACACTGATGCCGAGCGACTGCCGTTCGACCCCTCGCGATTTGCCCAGGCCCTCCGGAGGGCCGTACTTGCTGTCGGGATCGACACACTCGGTCGGGACGCTGTAATCGGGACGCCAGCGCCCGGTACCGTCCTCGACCATCTCGATATGTTCGAGCGGAGCATGCGAGGTACTGTCACCCGTGAGGTCGCGGAAACGGCGCGCCGCATCCGAATCCGTGCCCTGGTATTTCTTATCGGCCAGGATGAACGCGATGCCGAGATCGGTGACGATTCGCTTGTGCTCCTTCAGCACCTGCCGGAAATCGCCCGCGCACTCACTGAGCTTGTCCGCCAGCCGCTCGGCACCGGGGAGATGCCCCAGCCCCCGGACATTCTCGACCTCGGCGATACCGTTTTCCACGAGCACGTAGACATTCGCCAGATCCGCACAATATCCGGCCGCGTCCACACCGGCGTTCGTATCGAAGGCGAATCCGCCACCGGCCGCCCGGTCACGGAGCTTTTCCCACTGATTCTCCCCGGACATCGGAGGCTCCCTTCCGATCGACACATTCCCGTTCGGGGTAGTCACCGAGTTATCTCGGCTCCGCCGAGCGTCCCGGAACGGGAGAACAACCTCACCAGAATACCCACCCCGAAATTCGGCGCCTCCCATATTTGAGAACCTCCCACTACTCCGCCGGATACACAGCGACTATGCCCGCCACAAGTATTCATCGTGCACAAATCGTTTGGCCCATATTGGGCTTCTGGCACATTTCCCGATCGCGGATGACCGGCGAAACCAGGAAGAATCCTGTGTGCTGAAACGGATGACCGTCCGCGTTCGTAACCGTGGATGCCCGAGTGCTGACACCGCTGGACCCGCATGCGTTTCTTCGGCATCGACAACCTCGTGCCGGATACCCTGAAACACAACTGCGGATCCTGGGGAACGGCTGAACGGCCCGGCGATCGAAGTCAGCAGTCGGTCAACCCATGGACATCACCGCCGCGGTACCCGCGGCAGCGGCTGAACCGAAGAATTTCACCAGCACTTCGTAGTATTCGTGCAAGTAGTCCAGGTCATCCTCGTCGACGGGTTCGTTCTCGTAGTGCGCGGCAAGTGTCGCGAAAGGTGTGTCACGCAGCTTTTCCGCAGTCCGCTGGACCAGCGCAGGCGACCAAGAGAACAGATCCTCCGAGCCGTCGATCAGCTCGCCGTCGGCGCCGAGGTCTATCTGAGTACCGGAGCTCATGAGGAGTTCGGACAGGTCGGACCAGGCTTTGTCGAGATAGCCATCCGTTTCGGCGCTGTCTGGGTCGTCGACGACTTCCCAGTAATTGTCCGGATCGGCGATTATCTTTGCCAGTTGTGCGTCGGATACACGTTTGAACGATACTATGGTTCCCATGATTCACCCCGGCGGTCGCATTCGGTCAGCGGGATGGATACTAGCCCTTGGTGCCAGCCGTTTCCACCGACAAGAAACGATGCCGCGTGACAACCCGCCCCATCCAGTACAATTCGGCTCAGTTCCCAACAATGCGGCAGGCCCACCGCGACCGCGGTCGATTGTCGGTCGAAGTGGCGACTCCTCATTTGAAGTGGCACTTCGAGGCTGCTCACTGCGGTTCGTTCTTGATCGACTGGATTACCGCCGCGATCTTCGAATTCACCGCGGCCACAGCAAACCGGCTGTCGGCAGACCGGGCGACCTGATCGTCGACGATGTAGCGGCCGTCGTCTTCCAGATCACGCCAGTCTATGCGGTAGCGGGCGATTCCGCGCGGACCGAAAACCGAGTATCCCTGCTCGACTTCGATACTCCCCGCGCGGACCAGCGGCGCCGCCAGGAACGCGGTTGCGCGCGCACCGGGCGATTCGGTGAAGTAATCCCGGATCCGGGAACGGCGAGGGTCGTAGTCGAGCTCGGTATCGGTCTGGTCGCCCGGCAGAACGGTATCGGCGCGCGTTCCGGCCGCATATTCGGGCATCTTCGCTACCAGAGTGTCGGCGAGGTGCAGCGCGTCACATTCGGTGATGGTGAATCCTCCACTATGCCAGCAAGTTTCCCCCGGCAACTGATGGATCACATATCCGCGTACACCGCGGCGGACGCCGGACAGCCGCACCAGCAGTTCGGGATCCGCTGGGGCCCGGCTGCCCATACCGTCCACGGTAATCCGGATATCGGGCTGCGCCATCGCTTCAAGCGCGGTATCGAATGTGTGACCCAGCCGGCGGGTCAACTCCGCATGCGTGCGCGCTCGATCGGCGTGAAATTTCGCGGGGTCGTGGGTCGCGGCAGTGTAGAAGAAGGGGAAGGGCAAGCCACCGCGATCGAGCCGGGACCACAGCGCGAAGAATTCGAGGCCGGTGAACTTCCAAACATTCTGCACCGGAGCGGTTTCAGTTGTCACCATGGTCACGCTTCGCCTCCCTCGTACAGCTCGGCGAGCTCGTCCTCCTCGGACAGCCGGGAGTTGGCCACCAGCGAAAACATCACCGCACCCGTCAGGTCACGCAGGATCAGCGTGGCTTCTGCCCCCGGCCAGCGCAGCTCGGGCAACTCACAGCCGGCCGATCCCGACGACGTACCGAGAACCGCGGTCAGCACCTCCGCCTCGGCCATCTGCCACGACCAGTCCAGCGAACGCAGCCCGGCCGCCAACTCCGCGACCTCCGCATCGGTCCATGCCGGTAACTCGCTCATTCGCCGTCCCGGATACGTCGCATCTCCTCGAGCTGCCGGGCCAGCTCCTCCTTGGTACCGGGCGGCATTGCTCCCGTCGAGCTGGCCGTCGAATGCCTGCCGCGCCACCTCCACGAGTTCACTGGGAACATTCGGATACGCCCGTGCTATCGCCCACAGCGCCTCATCGGTTTCCATATCCAGGCCCGTTTCCGAACGGAGGGCCGGGCCCAGCGCCTGCGCGAGCCCGGCCTGCTGCCCCAGGGGTGGGGGCGGCGCCAGTTGACTGCTACCTGGGGAACCGTTCCCGGAATCGCCCGCGTTGCCACCATCCCCGGCTTTTCCGTCGCCGCCCTGGTGATCAGGTCGCGGAATCCCACGAATCCTGTCCGGATCACCGAACTTCCCGTCATCCGCCGGCGCCCCGGGCGGCGCGGGTTGCGGCTGCTGCGTCGCTTCCGACCCGGGATTGTCGGTTCCCGCGGGGGCCACCACGTTCCCGTCGTTGTCCACCGTCACCGGGTTCCCGCTTTCATCGACGTATTTCGGTCCGGATCCAGCGGTGTCGCGGTCCGGACCGGCTCCGCCGGCGGGCACGGTCGTCGAGGTCGCAGGCAAGAAAGCAGTGAGATCTGCAATCTTCTCGGAGCTCGCCTCCAGTCCCGATATATACGCCACTTCCATGGCGCGAGCCCCGTATCTGCGCATCGTTTCTTGCTCGATCTGCGTAACCTGTTCCGCGGTGTAGGTATACGAGTTGGTGGCCATCACCGCGGCCGTCCGGCCTTCCTGCAGCACGTTGTGAGTACCAGCAAGCCAGTGAGAGGTAAAAAGAAGATTGTTGCCGACATCGTTCATCCGGGCGGCGAGATCCTCGCCTAGGTTGGCAAAGTTCTCAGGCAACCGTTTCGCACTCTCGGCTCCGGCTCCTCGCCAACGGCCACCTATCGAGTCGAACTCCCACTTCAAGTCGCTGAATTTCTCCACGAGTTCGCGGGCAAACCATCTCCAGTCGTTGCCTGCCCGGAAAGCCGCCACCGGCGGCGGAACGGTCCCACCCCCCAGATAATTCTCGAGTGTTACGTACTGGGCATACGCCAGATGGCTCGGATTTTCAGGGTCGAAATTTTCTGCGATAGCCGTCGAGTCGACTGCCGCCGTGGTCCCGTTCGGCAACTTCAATTGCTCATCGGATAACTGGAATGTGTTCCAAGCGCTTCCGAACTGATTGATATACGGTTCCGGCATTCCGTCGCCACTGTCCGGCCGCGACTCGGTGAGCGCGCCCGAATTCTGCAACCTTTTGAACGTGTAAGTAGAATTCTCGTCGTCGGCACGGTACGCCTTCCCCGCGGCCTGAATGGTGTCGAGCATTCCGTTCAGGAATTTCCGGAACCCTTTCAGAACATCCCGCAGGTCAACTGCCTGCTTGTTGTACATCCGGGACAGTTTCCCACCCGACTCCAGCGAGGAGAGCGGCGGCAGGTCGTCGACCAGATGCACTCTGTCCGCAATGGCTTCCACCCGCGCACGAGTGTCGTCCACTGCACGAGCCAGAAGTTTGAAGCTATCCGGGTCAACTTCCAGGGTCAGGCCACCACTGCCGGCCATCTCCTTCAGCACGCCCCAACCAGGTCCACCCGGAACCGGTCCCGGATCCGTAGTGCCCGCCTCGGCCATGCCGGTAGGGATGGGAACGGCCTGCGCCATGTCCTGCCTCCGTCTCGATCTGCATCCGAACGCCGATCAACCCCGGAACCAGCCGCTGGTCCGCCTTGCCGACCCAAATGCCGGTATTCCAACGCGTTCCGAATGAGAAACGGTGCCCGGTATCCCTTCCATTCTCCCAACCACCAATCCACCCAACTCCCCATTTCTGGTCAGTGCACGGTGCATATTCAGACGAGTTGTACTGCAGCGCATCGCACATAAGGATTCATTTCGATCACCATCGAGCAGCGCCCGTCGGGCATCACACCGCCGAGCTCAGGCCCGACGACGATGGGTCCGACGGCGTCGACTCACCTGCTCAGACGAACACCACGCCGACGATCGATGTCTCACCGGGAAGTTTCCGGCAGTTCGGAGGCCTCCGTCTCGCGCTGAACCGGCTGCCACCGGTCCCACCGCGGCTCGCCGGAATCGAGATGCATCGGCCCGAATCAGCAGTGTCGGCGAAGTCGACAACTGATGCGGGGCAGAACTCATTGCCGAGTAATCCGGGTCCTCCGGTGGCTCGACGCCTGCACGGACGAGCACACTTTCGGAACCAATCGCGTCTTCTCCGGACCGATGTGATCGGTCGCCTTGTCAACAGGTGGAACACCGCCAGCGAAGTCGCGAGACCCTGCAGGCCTTCCAGATCTTCCATCGGCGCCGGGGTCACCGACCGACCGGTGGGCACAACCGTGGCCGGAATGACGAAACGGGCCAGGGGACCGTTGCTGTCACACCCGGGGTGGGTGAGTCGATCACCGTGCCCCCGCTCAGCACAACGGGCCCGTGCTCGATCATGATCTGCGAGAGGGTGCCTGCGAGCTCCTCAGTGCACGGCCGGAGTACTCGACACCGACACCTGACCGCGGTCGGATATCGGTGTCACCGAAGCCGGGGGATCCGCTCGTTCACGGTGAACGGAGTACCTTCGCACCCAAGAAGCGACAGATCCGCAGAGCGAGTGCGATATCCAGACTTTCGCGCGACACAGCGCCGGTACCGGTGGCTGCAAGAGCCTTTGTGACACGGTATTTGACGGTATTGCGATGCAAGGTCATCTTCTGTGCGGTGTGCACATGACTTTCCCCCGTTTCATAGAACGTGCGTAGGGTGTCGCGCAACATCGCCGCCTGCTCGGTGTTCTCGGCGAGTTCACCCAGCGTCTCCTGCACCCATTCACAGGTGGCGGCCAGATCCTTGGCCAGCAGCGACACCACCGCGACACCGGGATCGCCGAACCGGGTAACCCGATGATCGGACGGGCGATCCGGGACCGTGGCGACCAGATAAGCGGCCGAGGCCTGCTGATGCGAACGGCGGAATCCGTCGACACCATAGCCTGGTAGTCCGATCGCCAACTGCATACCAGGCGGCAGGCCCGTGGCCACACTCGAGTCCTGGAAGCCGTCGGCGGGCCCGCCGTCGATCGCACACCACGCCCACATGGTGTGCCGATCGATCGCAGTGCTCAACGGAGGACCATCGCTGGTCAGCGCGCGAGCAGCTGCCGTGATACCGGTATCCAGAACGGCCAGCGCTTCGGTCTCGTCTTTGCCGGTGTACCATCCGATCAGCGCGAGATGGGTGCGGTCCAGCCGGTAACCGGTCTCCGATTCGAATCCCACCTGGTCCGGCGCCACCGCCGTCAGCAGCGTGTGGACCGTCGAGGCATGAACATTGCCCTGAACATTCAGCCACCGTTTGCGTTCGGCCTCGTAGGTTTCGAATACATACTGGGTGATCCAGTCGGCATACGAGTGGACGATATCGGTGAGGCGTTTGATAACGGCGAGTCCCAGATCGACAGACAGGTTTCGCCGCCCGATCTCGTCGTGGCAGATCCGCATCATCAAGTTCTGCCCCATGTGGTACGATCGCACCAGAAAATGTGAGGGTATCTCACGCTGCGCCGCGCGGCGCGCGTATTCCAACGCCGCTATCGGCGGCTGCAGGCGGTGGGCCGGAATATCATTGGCCAAGATCTCGATCATCGTCGCCACATTCGCGTGACCACTGGCGACACGTAGTTCCGCCAGCTGAGGATCGTTGCAACCGTAATCGACTTCCTGGGTGATCCGGCCGGTCAGCTTCGCGGCGATCTCGTGTTCCCGTGCCCGCAGATCCGTACCGAATCGCACGATCTCTGCGGATATCCGATCCGCCGAAAGCCCGACCGCTGCCTCCTTCGGCGGTAATTGGGGTACAGGTCTCAGGGTGGTCGCCCGCACGGCGTTCCTGTCCGTGATCTGTTCAGTGGTGGACATATCGTCTCCTGGACTCGGGCTTCTTTTTCCCTCTCGTCCAATAGACGAGACAGCGCACGCGCCCGTGACGCAACTCTGTCCGCACTCGCGATAACAGACCGCATCGGTGGTGTCCACACCGGCACTCGTGCGCTGTGTGCCGTGACCGATGGGCAGCAGGCCGGCTTCGTTTCCCTTCGGCACGGTCAGGACACGAGGTCTTCCGCCCGATGCGGTGACCGTGCGGTAAATGAGACCGCCGCTCACTCTGCCGGTGGACCGGCGCTTTCCGGTCCACAGCGAACGCCGCCGATCGGAGACCAGCCCGATCCTCGCGCCTGTCAGTCCCGCCGCCTCTCGGAAGCGCCGAGAAAGTCGCCCAGTAGTGCGGTGCCCGGACCGGCTCGCCCACCCGGCCCGCGCGCCACGCTGACTGTGGCGGCGGTCAGGTCCGCGCTGCACTCGCTGCACACTGTACGGGCACTGGCGGGTCGCCCACAGGGCTCGTGGATCAACAACGCTGGAGGCCCTTCTTCGTGGCCGGCCCAGCGATCACCCCATGCCACAATGGCAGCCAGGATGGGAAACAGATCGCGGCCTTTGTCGGTCAGGTGATACTCCAGCCGCACCGGACGTTCCGGCTACCGGCGCCGGCCGATAACGCCGCTTTCTTCCAGCCGCTGGAGCCGGTCGGCGAGCACATTGGGGGCCACACCGATGTCCCGGCGCAGATCTTCGAACCGGGTGATTCCGGCGAAAAGATCACGCAGGATCAGCGGCGTCCAGCGCTCGCCGATCACATCCACCGTCCGGGCGATCGAGCAGGCCATATTGCCGAGCGATTGTTTTGGCACCAACCCAGGCTAGTCCATTGTTTTTAGCAAGCGACTCTCCTAGTGTCTTGTTCCATGAGCGATGCATTGAGCAGGTTCCTGATTGCCACCCATGACTGCGATGTAGACGGCATGGTCCGCGAGCTCGCCCCGGATGCCGAGCTGCGGTCTCCGTTGTTCGCGGGCATGGTCTTCCGCGGACGTGACGATCTGGGCATACTCCTGGGCATCATCTACCGGATGCTGCGCGATCCGCGCTGGGCGCAACCGATAGGCGCCGGTTCGCAGCGGGCCGTGCTGGGCACGGCACGGCTGGGTCGTGCCGAACTGACCGATGCGCTGATCGTGGATCTCGACGAGCAGGATCGGATCACCAGGCTGCGACCACATCTTCGCCCGCTCCCCGTGACCGTCCGGTTCATGCTGCGTCTCGGGCCCGCACTGGCCCGGCACCCCGGATTGTTACGCCGCGCGCGCGGCGGCGCGCACACGCCGTGACGACCTGTTCGCCGGCATCAGCACCTCGGCGAGTGCCGGGTCCGGCCTCCCCGGAGTCCGAATCGCCGGAGCAAACCCAGCACGTGACCGAACCCGTGGCAACGGCACTCCAGCAGCCTGCCGACGAGGGCCCGAGGAACAACACGGCCAGGCTGAACACCGGACCGCAGGATGACAACGTGCCGACTATCGCCGACTATCGCGGAAGGAGGCCACCGCGAATGAGGACCGATGACCTGGTGGTCGTAGGCAACACTCACGCTGGCCAGCAGCAGCTCACCGCGAAACGGGTCCACGGGCCAGATTGGTCCGCACTTCGTCATGTTCGATGCACAAACCGAATACCGGGCATATCGGTCCGGTTTGCTGAGTGGGTGACGCTGCCCGGCGGCATCGAAGCGAATACATACCCCGCCACCCGCGTTCTGTCGCCGCTACCGTGAAGACCGCCTCCGATACCTGCGGCGCCGTCATCCCCGCGGTGGCAGCCCGATGAGTTTGCAGTAGGCGTCTGCGACCGATGCGGGATCCAATGAGCCTTCCTCGTGGTACCAGCGATGGCTTTCGCTGACCATATTCAGAATGGCGAAGGTCAAGACCGACGACGGTGCTTCCGGGAGCTGCCCCAACGCCTGGACCTTCTCGACGACGCTACGAACGGTAGCGACGAATTCACGCTCGTGGAGGTGCACCTCCTCGGCCACTGCCGGCTCCAACCAGCGCTGCTCGCTGCGATATACGGCGAAGGTGAGATGGTTCGCGACCACCGCGTATGTGAACCGTGTGATGATCGCGCGCAGTTGGGTGATCGGATCGTCGCCCTCCGCCAAGCCTTCGTGCAACGCGGTCGTCATATCTCGATCCACCTGCTGCGCAATTTCGCGCAGCAGGTCTGCCTTCGATCCGACATAGTGATAGATGGACGGCTGACTGAGATCGAGCTGAGCCGCGATCTCCTTCGTTGTTCCCTTGTTGTACCCGCGGGAGGAGAAGACGGCCGCAGCACCGTCGAGGATACGTCGCCGCTTGTCTTCCCAGGCCGACTCCCTTTCGGCCGGCAGTGGCGCAATCACGTCAAGGCCTCCCACGAAGCGCCTCCGAATTCGAAGTCATCAGCTTAACCTGCGGATGATCTCGCGAGTCCACCGGACCAGCGGAGCGGCCGTAGCTGCCCTGTCACGTATCGGCCACGATTCGACGCAACGCCATTCGGTCGATCTTGCTCGCGGGCGTCCTCGGCAACTGATCTACCACTCGGATTTCCCGCGGTTGTTTGTAATGCGCCAGGTCAGCTGCGCAATAGTCGGCCAACGCCGTCTCGTCCAGAACGACACCGTGGTCGGCGACCACAAACGAGACGGGACGTTCTCCGCGCCGGTGGTCGGGTACGCCCACCGTGGCAGCCTCCGTGATCCCCGGATACCGGCACAGTGTCTCGTCGATTTCGCGCGGATAAACATTGAATCCGCCGACGATGATCATGTCCTTCTTGCGGTCGACAATGAAAAGGTAGCCGTCCTCATCGAGATATCCGATATCCCCGGTATTGAGCCAGCCATCGACGAATGCTCCGTCGCCCTGCGCCGGGTCGTGGTACCCGACGGTCATATGCGGCGCTCGGACCTGTATCTCGCCGGATTCGCCCGCGGCTGCGAATCGGTTCGGATCCTCCAGATCGACAATCCGCACCTCGACCGAGCGGGCGGGCACACCGACCGAGCCCAACCGCGATGGCATGTCCGAACGATTACAGGCGATCGGTGCCAGCTCGGTCATCCCGAAGGCCTCGCGAATCTCCACGCCGGTTCGACGCAACCAGCGATCGTGCAATGCACCTGAGAATCTCGACCCACCGCCGGGACAGATACGGAGGGTCGACAGATTCACGCGATTGACGAGATCGGTCGACAGCAGACCGGCGTAGATCTCGGCGGGCCCGCCGCCGAAGACGGTGACACCGTGATCTCGAATCGCCGCGGCGACCGAACCGGGATCGAACCTTCGATAGGTCACCACGGTCGCGTTGCGGTAGACAGGGTTGAGAATGCCCATCAGCAGCCCCCAGATGTGAAACGATGGCGCCACGTTCAGCCACACTTCGGCGCCGAACCTGGTCGGCCAGCACTCCTCCATGCCACGAACGGTGAGCATCAATGTGTAGTGGGTGTGATCGACTCCTTTCGGAACACCGGTGGTACCACCGGTGAACATCATTGTCGCGAGCCGGTGAGGCGGCGGCAGCTGACCCACGTCGATAGTGAGTGTTTCGTCGCGCCACCACGATTCGAGGACCAGATCGTTTTCGCCGAGCACGAGGAGCTCGAGACCGAGTGACTCCGCCGCGGCGGCGGCTGTATCTGCGGCACCGGCCACAGCCAGCACGAGATTGGCCTCGGACCGTTCGAGTAGAAGCCGCATCTCGCGGTCGGTAAAGGCCGGGTTCATCAGGGCCACCTGCGCACCGGTCAGCCAGGCGGCGAAAATCGCGACTGATAGCTCGGGGCCGTTCGGCATAACTACCGCGACCGGGCGTCCATCAGCGATCAACCCGGCCAGACGGCGCGCGAGACCCGCCGCCGATCGGCCCAGCTCCGCGTATGACAGCGTTCGGTCACCGGATACGATCGCGGCCCGGTCGGGTGTCTCGATCATCGCCCGACGCAGGCATTCGACCATGCTCCCGGACGATTCTCGTCTCGGGCCGGCCATTTCCTCGGTAGTCACTGCGCCCACAACAACCTCCAGTAAAGCGGATACATATCTTGTCCAGTTCCCTGCATGATGATCAGGTGGAAAGGTGCGCGGTGGAGCCCGTGAACCGGGGCACCGAGTCCGGCCGGATACGCGCCGACGCCGCCTCGTACTCGGCGCACAGTACGGACACGACCTCCGCTACCGATTCCGGGCCACGGACCGCGCCGACACCCTCACCGGCCGACCACACATCCCGCCATGCCTTGGATTCCGAGATAGCGCCTGAGAAGTCGATGCCGGTCGGTCCGCCGGAAGCCGACGTGTGCCGATGCAGGCTCTCGGTGAGCCAGTTCGCAGCAACACCGGTCACTTTGTCCGAGGTGGTGATATCCGCGATTGTCGCGTCGATCACCATCCGGCGGTGGCCCTCGGCCGCGGCGCTTTCCGAGGTCGCGAGCAGTCGCGTACCGACGGTGACGATATCGGCGCCCAGGACCTGCATGGCGAGAATGCCCGCACCCGAACACACCGCGCCACCGGCGATCAGCGGTCCGTCCCAGAAATCCCGGATCGCGGTGATCAGCGAGAAGGGACTGTACATACCGGTATGCCCTCCAGCCCCCGAGCAGACCACCGCGACACCGTCCGCGCCGGCGGCGATGGCCCGCCGGGCCTGTTCGGGTGTGTTGACCTGCGCGAGGACCAGGCCACCCCAGCCATGCGCGGCCGCGAGTGCGCGCTGGGGATTGCCGAGCGCGGTGATCACGAGGGCTGGTGCGGCATCGTGCAGGAGCTCCAGTTCGGCGTCGAGCCGATCGTAGGTGCGGTGCACGATAAGGTTCACTCCCCACGTGCCCCCGCCGGAGCCGGCGGTGATGCCATCGATCAGGACACGCAGATCGTCGATCGTGCGTGCGTTGGCGGCGGGAAAGGTACCGATGATTCCGGAACGCGCGGCGGCGGTGACCAGTTCGGTGCCCGAGACGAGGAACATCGGGGCCGCCATGACGGGGATCCGCAGCGACCCGACGAGCTCCGCGAAGGTCTGTCGACTTTTCGATATCAACGCACCACACCGGCTTCCGGTCGAGTTGCCGACTCGAGCGTCTTGCGAGCCCGGCGGACGAGATGCGGAGCGTCGAGCGCCAACACGGCCGTCGGGTGCCCGCCGCGGGTCCAGGTCACTGCTCGCCCGGAGCGGAAATCCGCGCGGATCTCGGCCGTATCGGTGCGGCTGTGACGGCCGATATAGTGCAGGCTGTGTCCCAGTTGATGGGACCAGAAGTAGGGCAGTGGATCGTAGGATTCGGCGGCGCCGAGGATGTTCCGTGCCGCGACCTGTGCGGACTCGGCCGCATGATGCCAGTGTTCGAGATGCATATCGGTTTCGTATCGGGATGAGCGCCAGGCGACCGCGTCGCCTGCCGCGTAGACGCCGGGAAGGCTGGTGCGCAGGTATTCGTCTGCGGTAATGAACGCTGCCCGATCAAGGGTGACCGGCGAGCCGTCCAGCCACGATGTCGCGGGCGACCCACCGACCGCGACGATCACCAGGTCGGCGGCCTGCACACGAGAATCGCTCAGAAGCACACCGGTGGAATTGGTTTCGAGAGCGCTCACCCCGACGGTGAGCTGGATCCCGCACTCGTCGTACCAGCCGCGGATCTCGTCGAGGACCGTATCGGGGAGTCCGGGCAGGGCGGGTCCGAACTCCGGGCTGACGACGGTCACTCGGCAACCGGCCGCGGCGGCCGCCGTCGCGACCTCGGCCCCGATCAGGCCCGCGCCGACGATCAGGATGGCCCGATCAGCAGTCAGTTCGGTGCGCAGCTGGACGGCGTCGTCGAAGGTGCGTAGCACCCGAGCCTCTGGTGCACCGAGTTCGCCGGGCAATCGCCGTGCCCGCAGACCGGGTGCCAGTATGGCGGCCCCGAAGGGAAGTCTCCCGGCCGTGGTGAGGATTTCGCCGTGCCGAATGCCGACCGCGACGGTATCGGTCTGCAGCTCGACCTCCAGATCGCCGAGGCCCGGGCTCAACGTCGGACGAGTTACCGCCCCTGCCAGCAGCTCCTTGGACAGCGGCGGTCGATCGTAGGGCTCGGTGGATTCCCGGGTGATCAGGCTGATCTGCCCCTGGAACCCGCACCTACGCAACGTCACGGCAGCAGTGTGACCCGCCAGGCCGCCGCCCACGATGACCACTCTCTCCGGGGGCGTTGTCATCATTGTTCCTCTCTGTCCGGACCGGAAGCGGTCCGGCGCCCGCGAACTTCCAACCCGCCATCGTTCGGGAACACCGCGCCGGTGACGAAGCCGGTGTCCTCGGGACAGGCCAGCGAAACATAGAGGCCGGCCTGTTGTACCGGCTCACTCACGAATCCCAGTGGAATCGACCTCACGATGCTGTCGAGCAGGCGCGTCTCCTCGGACAGGCGCCGACCGCCACCGAGGTCTCCGATCCCTGTCAGGCGGGTGCGGGTCGCCCCAGGTGCAATGCCGTTCACCCGCACGTCCGGTGCGAGTTCATAGGCCAACTGCCGGATGAGCCCCACCACGGCGTGCTTGGATGCCACGTAGAGTGCGCCACCACCACCCGCATAGGAACCGCTCGACGAACTGGTGAGAATGATGGAGCCCCGGCTGCTGCGCAGGGCCGAAATCGCTGCGCGCACTCCGAGCAGATAACCGAGTACGTTGGTGGCGAAGATTTCGTGGAAATTGCCGGGTAGCTCCATGATCTCCAGGTCGTGGATTTTCGCGCCGAAGTCGTACACACCGACATTTCCGACATAGGTGTCCAGTTGCCCGAACACGTCGAGCGCGCATTCGGTGGCTGCGAGGTGGGTCGCGGGATCGCGGACATCGCCGATTACGATGGCAACCCGACCGGGATGTGCGTCCGCGACCATTGTCGCGAGCCGCTTCTCACGTTCCACTACGACAACGCTCGCGCCCTCGTGCACGTACCGGTCGACCACGGCGCGTCCTATGCCGCTACCGCCCCCGGTGACCAGCGCGACCTGACCTTCCAGTCGTCCCATTCGAGGTGTCCTGTCAGAAGAAGGTGTTGATGTTCTTGGCGGGCAAGGTCGCGTGATTGAGCATGACCTTTCGCGCCGCGATGCGTAGCTGACCGTCGATGCGTCGCAACCGATCGATCCGTCGGCCGTAGAGGGTCGCCGAGTCGGCGCCGCCCTGGCCGCGGTAATTTACGAAAACGGAGCGCACAGTCAGTTCGTCCGGTACGTCGCCTAATTCGACCTCGATATTGGAAACAACATGCAAATGCCGGGTCGCCGGGTCCTCGGCCCACGCCGTCGGTGCAGTGAATCGGTTGACTCGGTGTCGGAGATCGGCGACGGTGTCGTCGAAGTACGCCATCCGCTCCGGTGCGTGGGTTCCGGATCGGTCGTGGCGGCCGCGGTTCTCGATGCCCGGCACCCAGTAGGTTGCGTCTTCGGTGAACAGTGCCAACCATTCGGGATACCGTTCTTCGTCCAGGAGTCGCGCTTCCCGTGCCGCGAACGCGATGACCTCGAGGTAGAGGTCGGTATCGACATGTTCGACCCGTTTCGGGCCGGCCGGTGTCATCGTGTATCCCTTTTCTCCAGAAGATCCGTCCAGTCGGTCGAGTTCATCATCTTCGACCACTGCCGGTAGAATGCTCGTTGATTGGCGTCATTGATCTGTCCCCGGTACACATTCCCGGGGAGTTCGGGGTGATCCAGTCGGCTTTCCAGGCCGAGTCCGTAGTGCAGCGGCTGCCGACGGGTCATAAACCCCCGATTGCTGTGTGTCGAACCTTCCCAATTTTCGCCGTCGTCCATTTCGAATACCCCGGTGGGAGAAAAGGTCAGCATCGCACCCTTCTTCCATGCCTCCTTGACCTCTGGCGGAGCATTGCGATTCACCAGGACCCACGTCCGCAGTTCGGTCTTGTGCGGGCCGAGCGGCTGCCAGGTACGGAAAGTGTTCTGACCGGGCAGGAACGAGAAGTTGGGAAAGACGTTCGCCGAGCTGACCGACCCCACCATCTTCGCCCGCGTCGCTCCGAGACGGGCTTCGAAATCGCACCGATGGTCACGAAGATAGCTCATGATGCGTTTGTCACCGAGCGTGGCCGCATTGCCTACACCGTCGAGATTGAATTCCCAGCAATGGCCGTTCACATTGACGTGGTAGCTCTCGTTGGCCTCGTCGCCGAGTGCAGCCACCGGCCCGCCGAGCATCGCCTCGGCTCCCGACGCATGTGTCCACCCCGCATGCAGCGCGTCACCGGCAAAATTCTCGGCGGCAAACTTCCAATTGCAGCCGAGGACCGATGAGATACAGCCGCCGATGAATTCGGTCCCGCCGGCGTCGTTGTCGAGTATGACGTCCAAGTAGAATGTGAAATCGCCCAGAAATTCGGCGAGTATGGGTGCGGTCGGGTCGAAGGTGGCAAAGATCAGACCTTTGTAGCTATCGATCCGGGCCACCGGTGTCAGGCCCATCCTGGATCGATCGAACCGTGGTTCACGGTCATAGGAATCCGACTCGTGCATACCACGTAGTGACCCATCGAGCCCGAACGACCAGCCGTGATAATTGCAGACGAATCCGCGCGCGACCCCCACCTCCGCCGAACAGACACGATTTCCGCGGTGCGGGCAACTGTTCAGGAAAGCTCCCACCCGGCCGTCGCGATCACGAACCACGATCACCTCGTCCTCACCGATCCTGGTGGTGAGAAACGAGCCGGACTGCGGGAGTTGACTCTCGTGCGCGACGAACTGCCACGCACGGGCGAAGATCTTCTCGAGCTCGAGCTGATAGATCTCCTCCGACCAGAAAATCTCGCGCGGCAACCATCCCTCATCGACGGCTGCCGAGACCGATTTAATCATAGTTCGTCACTTCCGTTGCTGTTTCTTCTCCGGTGAACGTAGATCTGACCGCCCTCGACCGAAACCGGATAGGTGTCCAAGGCTTTGGTTGCCGGAAAGCACAATGGCTGTCCTGTTCGGATATCGAATTCCGCCCAGTGCACCGGACAAACGATCGAATGACCTTCCAGTTCGCCTTCCGACAGCGATGCGGTGGCATGGGTGCAGGTATCGGCGGTCGCGTAGATTTCTCCGTCGACCCGGTAGATCAAGAGTGGTGGCCACCCTTCCGGGGTCATCCGCACCATATCCTGGCCGTCGAGTACGTCGACCGGACCGAGCGCGCACGAGACGGTTGCGCCGGTCGTCACGAGGCGATCCGTCCGACGTCCCGATACGGGATGAGTTCGGCGAAGCCGAGGCCGGTGATCCATTCCGGTACCGCCTCGTATGCGATGATTTCCCCGGTGCATGGTCCCAGCGCGGACATAGCGGCGACGAAGTTTCGGATTTCGAGGCCGCCGTTGCCGCCGTGCTCGAGAATGTATTCATCGCTGAACGAGACCAGCTCCGCTACTTTTCCGGCTGCGACGAGATCGAGGATCATACGGTCGAATTGCACATTTACCCGACCCATTTCGGCGGTGCCGACCCAGTGGCTGATGCCACCGCTTCCGATGACGACCACCCGCTCATCTTCGTGCCAACTCTCGACGGCGGCCTTGAGGTTCTGTCCGATCTGCGCGGTCCGCGGCAGCGGCACCAGCGGCTCGACGCCGCAGGCCAGATAGATCGGAATCACCGGAATATTCGTTTCGGCGCCGATCCGGAAGTACGGAATCGCGATCGAATGATCGACTGTCAGTGAATCGGCCACCGCCCAGTCGATACCGGTGCGATGTCCGTGACGTACCAGATGACGCGCAAATGCCTTGTTGTCCGGTAACTGCCGCTTGCGCATACCCGGAAGACGTTCTATCGGCCCCTCGATATCTCCACTGCCGATCAGCGCCTGAGGCAAGCAGCCGGGTCCGAAGAGCAGGTAGTGGTCGGTGCCGATAATGATCAATGTGGTGGCGCCGAGATCCGCGACCCGCCGTGCGACCTCGGCGTATGCCTCGGAGATTCGTTCGCGGACAGCATCGGCCACTGCCGTCGGATCGGTGATGACCATCGGGTCGTGTGGCACGAGGAAGCCGCCTACCAACTCAGCCATTCTTGTGGTCCTTCGGAATCGAGAGGGATTTGTTGCCTTCGAGTGCGGACAGATAGCCGGACAGGCTGCGATCACCGAAGGTCATCCAGAGTCCCCACAGCAACATGGGGTTGGCGCCGTGCTGCCGCAGTGCCGGCAGGTCGATGCTGTCCACCGCGGAGCGCTCGTCCGGATCGAGCCGGTACCTGTCGAGAAACTCGGAGGCGTCGGAGATAAAGCTGTTGCGTGCCTGCTTGCCGGTGACGAGGTCGTACAGTGCCTTATCCACTCCTGATCGGCTCATCTCACAACCTGCCCAGGAATTCGCGTACTTCGCAGAGGAATTCGCTGCTGCGTTCCAATTGCACCCAGTGGCCACACTTCGAGAACACCTTGAGGTCGGCATTCGGGATATGATGCGCGGCGCGCCAGGCCAGCTCGACCGGAATAACCGGATCCTCCCGCCCGTGCAAGATGAGTGTTGGCTGGGTGATGGTCTGTAGTGATTCCTCCGGCACGCCTTTGACCGGTGTACCCTCGGGACCGGGTTCGGGAATGAGGCGACGGTAGGCATTCTGCGCTCCGGGGCGAGCACTGGCCTCGTACCTCGTACGGACCATATCCTCGGTGACCAGGGCAGGATCGTGCGCAAATATCTGCAGGATCCGGCGCATTTCGCTTTCGTCCGGTTCGTAGTGCCATCCGGACCGCAGACCCTCGGTCATCTCGAAGGTTCCGACCGGAGTGCCGAGCAAGATCAGCCCATCGACTCGCTCGGGGTGCTTCAGGGTAGCGGCGAGAGACAGCCCGCCACCGAAACTGTTGCCCAGCAGGGTGGCCGAGGGTACTTCGAGTGCGTCGAGCAACTCCACGAGTTGCCGCACCCAGAGCTTGATTCCATAAGTGGTGCCCACGGGCCCCAGCGAGGCCCCGAAGCCCGCAATATCGGGTGCGATCACCTGGAAGTCTTCGGCGAGTGCAGGGATCACCTCGGACCAGTTCGCTGCAGCGGAGACGCCCGGTCCGGACCCGTGCAGTAGCACGATCGGGCGGCCCGATCCGGCCGTGAGGACGTTGGTCAGGATCCCACCGGCCTCGACAACACGAGTTCGTGGTGCGAGATGGTCGGCAACGCTCTGCGGCATCTACCCAACACCTTTCCGAGTCGATTGATTGATTGATTGATTGAACGATAGGTCCGTTGCGCAGGGCAGTCAAGAGGTGCGGTCGATGTCGACTCTGCGATAAGTGGGCGTCCCGGCGCGAAGGCAGGTCGATGCCCGGCTCCCATGTCCGGTCCCCCGGCGGGACGGCTGGACTGTGGCGGATCGGTGGGGTCGAGGTGCGCCGACCGTCACGTAAACCGATCAGCCGGGGCGGTATCCCCTCGGGTCATGGCATCGCCGAGTCCGGCGGCCGACTGCGGCCGGGATCGACACCGCGCCGGCGGCAGTGCGCTGCTACGCGCCAGGCCGCCCATTGGGAAAGAAGCGCATTCGGCATGGCGAGAGCGAAGCGGTCCCCCCCCAAAGGTAGGAGGCAGATCGTCACATGACGATTGTTTCGCGCGGCGAGATGCGGGTTATGTTGTCCAGATTTGCCAGTGTCGATACTCGAGATGCTGCTGCGCAGATTCGGCGCAGCGGGGCCTCGAGACCGCCCACATCGAGGTGACCGGCCTTGCCGGAGATGGACAATGCGGCAATCGCCCGCCCCCGCCCATCGAACACCGGCACTGCCAAACAGGCGAGCCCGAGCTGCCCTTCTTGAGCGTCGAACGACACACCTCGGCGCTGGATGGTGCCGAGTTCCGACTCCAGCTGTGCGACATCTGTGATTGTTCTGGGCGTGAGGGATGGAAGTGGCACGCTCAGCGCCCAGCCGGCCGCGACAGGGCGGTAGGCCAGCAGGGCCTTGCCGACGGCAGTCGCGTGCGCGGGCAGCCTGCCACCGATTCGGGATGGCGTAGGGACGCAGCGGTGGCCATAGAGCTTGGCGAGATATACGACATCGGTTCCGTGTAACACCGCCAGGTGCACTGTTTGATGAGTAACTTCGTACAGCTCGGTCAGAAATGGGAGCATCAGGTCGCGTATACGCTCGTTTTCCGGCGTGCACACCGGCTGCACCAACCGATGTAGTCGACTGCCGAGGCGATAGTTGGTCCCGAACCGTTCGACTATGTCGTTGCGTTGCAGCACGCCCAGTACCCGATGGGCTGTCGACTTGCTGAGTTGGGCCCGGCGTGCCAGTTCGCTGACTCCGATACCGGTGCTCGACTCGTGACCGAATGCCGCGAGCAGGCTGATCGCTTTGTCGACTGCCGCGCGATCATCGCGAAGCGGTTCGGGGATGGACCTTGTCATGACGGCTCCCTCCTGCCCGAACCTGCGCTGTCACCTGTAGTCCAACAGCTCGGCACCTGGGCGAAATAATGATGCCGCTGCCCGCGGTGGTCGTCAAGGGTGGCAAGATGTCACTTAAAAGTGACATGGCCTCGATGTCGAGCAAATCCGTGCGCGCCGCCGACCGCTTCCGAGGTCCATGTAGCGAGGCAGAAATCGAGGGTGCCCGATGCCCGAAGCCGGGAAACCGACGCGGACTGGCCATCACACAAACTCGATGCCGATCCCCTCGGCGGCCCGGTGGTCGGTTGTTCCTGCTCAACCGGCATCGACGACCGTTGTACTGAACTGCCGGACCTGCGGAACCGTAGTCACCATGTAGGCAACCACCCGATCGCTCAAACAGACATACTTATGCGGGATATCGCCCGGGAACCGGACGAAATCACCCGCCGCCAGGTCCAAGGAATCGTTCACCGGACCAGCCCGCAATTTCCCTGTGATTACGTACAGGTGGTGCAGTGTGCCTGCGGTGTGCGCAGCGACGACCCGCGGCGGGGTTCTAGTCCGCTCCAATCGCAGGATCAGCGTCCGCAAGTAGCCCGAGCCGTAGACCTCGTCCAGCAATCGCTCCGCGCGATCGTCGAATTGACGCCAGGAGGTCTCGGCCGCGCGCTGCACATAGACCGGTGTGCCCCATTCGGTCAGCAACTGGCGAACCGAGACATCCAGGGCTCTCCCGAGCAACGCAAGCGTATCGACCGTCGGATTGCCGACGCCCTGCTCGATCTTCGACAGTGTCTGCTTCGATAGTCCCGACCTTCTCGCCAACGCGCCGAGCGACATAGCCCGTTCCTGTCGGTAGCGGCGGACGTTGCGTGCGACGAGTTCGTTCTCGCTCGCCCTATCGTCACTTTTGATCTGCATCATGTCATTCTCGGCGAACACCTCGCCCCAGACATCATCCACGCTACTCCTGCCCGTTCGAGCGAACTCGGGTCGAGGGCTGCCGGTCAGGCAGTACGCCGGTCGGCGGTCTGCGTTCCGCTCGGCAGCACGCAACCTTCGGTTCGTCACCGTACGCGCCTACCGTCGTGACCTAGCCCATAGCTGGAGCAATGTCACGCCAGGCCCGGAGGACCGCTATGAAAGAAATTCTCGCATCGTCGAGCCCAACAGTGAATTCCCTGTCACAAAAGGACCGGCGACGAGCGCTGATCTCCAGTTTCCTCGGCTCGACGGTCGAATACTACGACTTCGTGCTGTACGGCGCCGCCGCGGGATTGGTCTTTCCGGCGCTCTTCTTCCCGGAGACGATCGGCCTCGCGCTGGGTTCCAGCCTGTCTTTCGTGGTTCTTCTCGCCGGCTATATCTCCCGCCCGGTCGGCGGAGTCTTGTTCGGGCATTTCGGTGACAAGATCGGACGCAAGAGCGTGCTCGTGATCACGCTCATGGTGATGGGCCTGGTATCTGTGTGTATCGGTCTCATGCCGACCTACGAGACGATCGGGATCGCCGCGCCCATCTTGCTGGTAGTGCTGCGAATCGTGCAGGGCCTGGCAGTGGGAGGAGAATGGGCCGGTGCTACGTTGATGGCCGCCGAGCACGCCGACCAAGGCCGCCAGGGCTTCTCGGCCTCGGTGGCCGTGGCCGGGGGGCCCGCAGGTTCAGTACTGGCTACTCTCGTCCTCGGGCTCTTCGCGGGCCTGCCGGACGACGCGTTCTTCAGCTGGGGCTGGCGCATACCGTTCCTCCTGTCGGCCGTGCTGGTGATCGTCGGCTTGTACATGCGCTACCGAGTGACCGAATCTCCCTACTTCTCCGAAGCGCGTCGCGCTGGTGAAATACGTACCGGCGTACCGATCCTGCGTGTACTCCGGCGATATCCGTTGTCGAGTCTGTACGGGATTCTCGCCACGGCCGGTCCACTGTTCATGCAGGCCTTACTCGCGGTTTGGCTGGTGCCCTATGTCGCTGCGCAAGGTGTCGTTTCACGCCAGGAGGCGCTGTACATGCTGACATTCTCCAGCGTCCTGCACATCTTTGCTATTCCGTTGTTCGCCTGGCTTTCCGACCGCTATGGGCGCCGCCCTGTCATGCTGGCCGGAGCAGGCGTCTCTGTTGCGCTGGTATTTCCGATGTTCGCCTTGTTCAATTCTGGAAGTTACTGGTTGTATGCACTCGGATTCGTTGTTGGCAACCCGATCATCCAGGCATCGATGTACGGTCCGATCGGCGCCTTTCTGGCGGAGAAGTTCGAGACTCTCGACCGCTACACCGGTGTCTCGGTAACCTTTCAACTCGGCTCCGTTCTCGGCGCCGGCACCGCACCGTTGATCGCGGACTGGCTGTTCGATCTCGGCGACGGCGGAACGAACAGCATCGCGTGGTATTTCATCGGTCTCATCGGAGTCTCGGCACTGGCGGTCTTCCTGTCCAAAGAAACACTCGCGCACCGGAAGCACCGTTCGACGCCGAACAACCGAGGCTCGGATAGTGCGCTCGCCATGAGCTGAAGGACGAAGGCCACTCGGCGGAATGCCGCAATTACTACGAGACCGGTGAATTGATGCCCATCAGCGCCGGAGCGCGAGCTCCGGCGAATCACCTGCGGCACCGGAGAGCGGTCAACCAGGGGCTGAGCGCGCCGTAGCTTATGGCCCGGCGCGGCTCGCTGGGCTCCGGACGCTCTCGACATAGGAAGGGCTGGGGCACGGATGAGTGACATCGTGATGTTCCCCCGGTTTCGTGGAGTCGAGATACCGGGCCTCAGGCCACGGGGTTGGGTGAACGGTTGTGTCACCTCGTAGTCGATCGGGTCCGCACGGCGTTGTCGTAGCAGTCGCCGATCGACCCGATCGACGGCACCAGACCGGACTTGCGGGCGCGGTCGGTGAAAGCCCAGGACGTGAATCGAACGCTGTGGCCTGGAATGAATGGCGGTCCGGTAAACTTTGCCTTCCCGCGCTTGGACGCCGGCGATCGTCGCGACGGTTGTGACCGGTCCCCGATGATGCGACCACCCGGTGTTGGAGTCCGGGGTCGATTCGATCCAGATTCAGTTGATGCTGCAGACCACGGGGTGATGAGTATGGCTGCAGCGGGCAGTGTACTCGGCCGGGGTCAGATAACCCAGCGCCGAATGCCGGTGCCGGTGGTTGTGGTCGGTCTTGAAGTCGCCGATCACGACGCGGGCTTCGAGCAGGCTGGTCCAATGGTTGCGGTTGAGGCATTCGTTGCGTAGCCGCCGGTTGAACGACTCGATGAAGCCGTTGTTCCACGGCGTTCCGGGCGGAATGTAGACGATCCCGACTCGGTTGGTGCAGAACTGCTGCAGGGCATCGGAAATCAGTTCCGGACCATTGTCCATCCGCAACACTTTCGGTGGCCCACCAACCGCAGCGAACACCCGCTCGAGCTCGGCCACCAAACACTCGGTGACGGTTGTACACTCGGCACAGTTCGAAGCGCTGGCTCGATTCGCTGCCTGCGGACTGGGTCCGACAATGCTACCCATTTCCGCCGTTCCCGGAGATCTCCATCACTTGATCAAACACGTATGAAAACCACTCATACGGAAGCTGGCGGTGTACACGCGCAACGACTGGTCTCCTCTATCCCGAGCTCTTCTGGATACCCTGTGGGATGCCTCGAGCGCACCACGACCTCTGCATGCCTTCGTCGTCGAATGACCTGAGCGTGGAGTTCTGAAGGCCAGTGCCATAAACCATCGGACTGCACCTTGTGTTGATAGAGCGCAATCGCTACGACGAAACGCGCATCGACTCTCACACTCGGTAAGCGTGATCGCGACCTGCACGGTCATAAATATCGGGCAGAAGGGCCTCCGGTTGACCTTGCGCAACCGGCACGCGGTCAGCGCGCGGTGCAGTCCGATCCTGTCCGGAGCCGCCGATCAGGCCCTCACGCGCACCGCAGCGACCGGATCACGGTCTGCTATACGACGGTCCCGCAGGCGGCGGCCCGGGGATGCTCGCCGGGGAGTTTCGCGGGGCTGAACAAACCATGGAATGCCCGGTGACACGTTCGCCGCAAGCAAAGCAACGACCCGCGCCGACACGCATCCCGAACACGCGCTGGCGGGTCGCTCCACAATTATGGTGCGACCCGCCAGCGCATCCCCGAAGGGTCGGATCGTCAGCGGGTGTGTCGGCACAGTATTTCGTAGGCATGCCAGGCGTCCTCGGGAAAGACGAGGACATCGACACATCCGCCCCAGGCTCGGGGAGACGGTGACGGTCCGGAGGTTGCACGGACACCACTCTTCCGCAGGAGACGCCGGACAACCATGGCCTGCTGATGCGTGCGGACTGTCGCCGCGGCCACCAGCAGCCCATACCCATTATCGGCGCGCCGCGTGCGGATTCGCAGCCGCACTACCGGCTCCCCACATCGTATTCGCCGACACGATCCTGGACACCCCGCAATGCGGCCAGTTGCACGTGTTCAGCGTCGCGCTCTTGCTGTGCCAAGGCGGCTGCCTCGGCGGGCGGGTCGGCGATCAAGAACGAACCGATCCCGGGCCGACCCGCGGTGCCCAGCTGGTTCATCCGCTTCGGCACCGGCGCTCCCTGATATGGCAGGGGTTCCGGAACACCGTCTGGGCCGACCTGTCCCAGCGCTTGATGGACTTCGAGGTATTGGCCGTGTGGCAGGCGTCTGATGATCCCGGTTTCTATACCGTGTTCGAGCACCGCACGGTCACTGCGCTGCAGGCCCAGGCAGAATCGGTACGCGAGATAGTAAGCGATCGGCGGTGCCACCAACAGCCCGATCCGGCCCGCCCACACCGCCGCGTTCAATGAGATGTCGAACTGGAACGCGATGATATCGTTGAGACACGACAGTGTGAGCACTATGTAGAAGGTCAGAGCCATCGCGCCGATACCGGTCCGCACCGGCACATCGCGTGGCCGCTGGATCAGGTTGTGGTGCGCGGTATCACCGGTCAGCCGCCGCTCGATCGCTGGGTAGACGATGATCAGCGTGAATATCAGTCCCATGACCACGGCCACCCAGAATGCTGCGGGGATCGTATAGGGGCCGAGGTAGATCTCCCATGCCGGCAACAGCCTGGCCAGACCGTCGGTCCACATCATGTAGAAATCCGGAGCCGAACCCGCCGACACATGCGCCGGGTTGTAGGGCCCCATATTCCAGATCGGGTTGATCTGGAACAGGCCGCCCATGAGGGCGACAACCGCGAGCGTGATCATGAAGAACCCGCCCTGATCGAGGGCGAACACCGGCACGATGCGAGCGCCGACCACGTTTTTCTCGGTACGGGCGGGCCCGGGATACTGAGTGTGTTTCTGGTACCACACGATCGCCACATGTGCGCCGATCAATGCGATCATCAAACCGGGTAGCAGCAGCACATGCGCGATATAGAGCCGGGGAATGATCACATTGCCGGGGAATTCGGCGCCGAACAGCAGCCAGTGGAGCCAGGTACCGATTACCGGGACACTCATCGTGATCCCGCCGAGCGGAGACCGCAACCCGGTACCCGACAGCAGATCGTCGGGCAGGCTGTATCCGAAGTACCCCTCGAACATGGCCAGGATCAACAGGATCGAACCGATGGTCCAGTTCGTTTCCCGGGGTTTACGGAAGGCACCCGTGAAGAAGATCCGCATCATATGCAAGATCATCGACGCCAGGAACAACAGCGCGGCCCAGTGGTGCACCTGCCGCACGAACAGCCCACCCCGCACATCGAACGAGATTTCCAGCGAACTCTCATAGGCCCGCGACATGGTGACACCGCGCAACGGCGTATAGGTGCCGTTGTAGACGACCTCGGTCATCGACGGATCGAAATATAACGTGAGATACACCCCGGACAGCAACAGGATAACGAAGCTGTACAAGGTGATCTCGCCGAGCAGAAACGACCAGTGTGTAGGAAAAACCTTGTTGATCGACCGCTTCACGAAAGCGGCTGCGTGGAAGCGGGAGTCCGCCTCCTGCGCGGCATGCGCCGCGCGGGAAGCGAACGCCACCGGCGCAGAGGCACTCATCGAGCGCTCGCCTACGCCTGATCCGCAGTGAAGTCCGCGACCTTCTTGTACACACCTGGGTCCGGCGTGCCGAGCGCCGCGACCTTCTTCGCGAACTCCTGCGCCGCCGGATCACCAAGGGTCGCCTTTGCGGCGTCCGGGCTCTCCCACTCGGCAATATTGATCACCTTCGACCCGTCCGCGCTGGCCAGCAAGGTGACCGAGACGAACCCCGGCCGATGCCGGATCAGGTCGTCGGTCCCCTGACTCAGAATGTCGACGACCTCCTGCTGCTTCGCCGGATCCACGCTGATGATGTTGATAAACGTCGCGGTCATCAGAATCTCCTGTTCATCGGGGATCGGGCTGTGTCCCGAATCGGTGCCCGCATCAAGGACGACACAGCCAAGAAAAACGTCTGGTGTGTCGCCTGACATACCCTGCCCCTGCGTCGTCTACTTGTCGTAGATCCATTCGAGTGGAGGACCGATGCCCAGTGACGAAGAAGTACCGGCGGAACTACGCGATGTCGCAGGCGAACGCCGCGCACTGCTGAACCTCACCTACCGGCTACTCGGCTCGGTAACCGACGCCGAGGATGCGATCCAAGAAACGTATGTCCGTTGGTACAAGCTCAGCCCACGCCAGCGCGACGACATCGACTCCCCTCTCGGCTGGATGCTGAAAACAGCCGGCCGCATCTGCCTGGACATGCTCGGCTCGGCCCGTGCCCGCCGCGAACGCTACGTCGGCGAGTGGCTACCCGAACCGCTTCCCGGCCCCGACCGCTGGACCAGCCAGCGCTCCAGTGCCGACCTCACCGACCCGGCCGACCAGGTCACGATGGACGAATCCGTATCCATGGCCCTACTGCTGGTCCTGGACACACTCACCCCGGCCGAACGTGTCTCGTTCGTCCTGCACGACGTTTTCCAGTACCGCTTCGGCGAAATCGCCGAAATCGTCGGCCGTTCCACCGGCGCCTGCCGGCAGCTCGCCTCCTCCGCCCGCCACCGGATCCACGCCGCCCGAACCGACGCAACCGCCCGGCGCCCACCAACCGAACTCGTCACCACTTTCAAGTCCGCATGGGAATCGGGCAACTTCGGCGACCTGCTCCGAATGCTCGACCCCGAGGCCACCGCAATCACCGACAGCGGCGGACTCGTCACCGCAGCACCCGAACCGATCACCGGCCCCCACGCCGTAGCACAATTCCTGCTCGAAGTCTTCGACCGGCAACCCGACCTCGTCCTCGAACACACCTCGGTCAACGGCGAACCCGGACTCGTCGCCCGCTCCGGCACCACCGCTGCCGTCCTTGCCGTCATCTCGTTCACTGTCCACAACGACCGCATCGACCGAATCTGGGTAGTACGCAATCCGGAGAAACTCCGCCAATGGAAATAGACCGGCATGATGTGACGCGGGTGCGCGTGGCGGCAGCTGCCGTCGTGCCAGACGCCGGCCTGTCGGCGGCGATGCTCACCGATCAACGACAGCTCCGCCGGTGATCACACCGGCCTGCCCGCGCACAGCACCGCATCCACCACATCGAATACCACATCCGCCCGGCCGAGTCGCCGCCATCGGCCAATGGCTGCGAAACAAGTGAGGGCGACCCCAAGGGGCCGCCCTCACTTCCTCGTCACGGAACCTAGCCGGTAGGAGTATGACGATGATCAGCTGCCGGGTCCCTGTTGCCCGAGGAACCGGCGGGCGTTGCCGCTGGTGATCAACTCGCGAGTCCGCTCGTCGAGCCACGGATTGGTCGCCACGACACTGCCGGCCGGCCGCTCACCCAGCGGGTACGGGTAGTCGCTACCCACGAGAACGTTTGCTGCCCCGAGTGTGTCGACCAGCAGGCGCAGTGCCCGGTCGTCGAATACCACCGAGTCGACATAGAACCGGCCCGTGTAGTGCGATGGCGGGAATTGCGAGGTGCCGATCACGTCGTTACGGTTGTGCCAGGCATTATCCATGCGGCCCAACCAGAACGCGAACGACCCGCCACCGTGCGCGAACGCAATCCGCAACCGCTCGTCGACACGGTCGAACACTCCGCCGAGCACCATGGCCAGGATCGACAGATGCGTCTCCGCGGGCATCGCTGTGAGCCATTGCGCCATCCACCGGTCCAGGCGCGGTGAGCTGGGCATGTCCCATGGATGCACGAATACGGGCACATCGCGGTGCGCGCAGTGCTGCAGAAATGCCACCACGCCCTCACTGTCGAGGTCGCGGTCGCCTACATGGTTACCGATCTCCACACCGCGGTGACCGTTGTCCAAGCACCTATCGAGCTCCTTGCACGCAAGATCCGGATCCTGCAGAGGAACCTGGCAAAAGGGGATGAGTCGGTCCGGTGCCGGAGCCACGATGTCGAGTGCCAGGTCGTTGAAGATCTGCGCGATCTTCGCGGCATCCGATCCAGTCCGCCCGTAATGGAAGAGAGCCGGTGTGGGGGAAACGACCTGGAGCCGTACACCATCGTCATCCATATCTCGCAGCCGTTCCTCAGCATCCCAGCAGTTCGACCGAATGCGTCTGAACTCTTTCTGCCCCATCATCATCATCGCTTCGGATTCGCTCTCGATGCGCAGCCAGGGTGCATCCGGCCCAGCCTGGGCCTCTATATCGGGCCAGCCTTTTGGGACGTAGTGCGTGTGGACGTCGATGATCTCCGGCGCGTCGCTCACGCGCGGCCCCGATGCAGGGCACCGCATTCGGAGCACTCGCGGGCACGTACGTTGTTGTAGAACTCCTCGAACACCGGAGGCAGGTCGGCGACGATGTCGCGCACCTGCAGCTCGACTTCGTGGACCGGGGCATTGCACTCGGCGCAGAACCACAAAAACTTTTCGAAGGTACCCTCTTCGCGAACCCGCTCGACAACCAGGCCGATAGAGCCCTCGGTCGGCCGCTGCGGGGAGTGTGGGATTTCACGCGGCAGCAGCCACGCCTGGCCCTCGCGGATATGCACGTCGGTGGGGCCGTCGTCGGTCATCAGGGTAACGTACATATCGCCCTTGATCTGGTAGAACCACTCCTCGTACGGATCCATGTGAAAATCGGTCCGCTGGTTCGGGCCGCCGACGATCTGCACAATAAAGTCCTTGCCCAGGGCCATGGACCGGTTGTTCACCGGGGGTTTGAGAAGGTGCGCGTGTTCGTCGATCCACCTTTGGAAGTCGATGACGGGCGGGAGGATAGTGGTCATTGACCTATCTCCGTTCACAGAGGGGTCGTTCGCCGAGTGGCGACGAGCTGAATTTCGATCAGAAGGTGCGGGTGGGGCAGCTGGTGCACAGCCACCGTGGTGCGCGTGGGTCCGGTCTCGTCGAAGTACTCGGCGTAGACCTCGTTGTAGCCGCCGAAGTCGTTCATATTGACCAGGAAGGTCGTGACCTGGACAGCGTCGGAAAGATCGGCACCGACTTCGCCGAGAATCGCGGCGATATTAGTGATCACGGCGCGAGTCTGTGCACGGATGTCGAGGCTCGTGGTGCCGAGCTCGTCCACCTCGACGCCCTCGAAGCTGTTGTCGGGACGCCGAGCGCTCGTACCGGAGACAAAGATCAGGTCACCGGCAATTTTCACATGCGGGAATCGCCCACGGGGCGTGGCGAACCCGTCGATGACCCTTCCGATGGTCGTCACGGCCGGACTCCCTTCACGGCGACCGTACCCAGGCCGGCCACTTCGCAACGGGCGCCGTCGGCGGTGAGAGGTAGTGCGGCCGTTGCTGCGCCGGCGAGAATCACGTCCCCGGCGCGTAAAGTGAATCCCCGCTGCCGACACACCCGGCCCAGAGCGTGCAAAGCATGCACAGGGTCACCGAGGATTGCCGAGGTGGAGCCGACGATCTCGTCGGCTCCCACCGATAATCGGACCGCGCGATTGCCCACCGGCTGCAGCGGCTGCCAGTCGCCGATGGCGAACGCGGCGGCCGAGGTATTGTCGGCGACGACGTCCGTGAGGGTGAACCGGAAGTCCCGGTAGCGGGAATCGATGATTTCCACCGCCGGCGCCACGGCGTCAACACACTCGACGAGATCGCTGTCGAATCCGGCGTCGCGGCCGAGACGGTAAGCGACCTCCGGCTCGATCCTCGGGTGGATAAAGCGGGTCAGGTCGACATCGTCTCCATCGGCGAGACGCATGGCATCGGTGAGACGGCCCACAATCACCTCGGAGACACCCATCTGGGCCATCTTCGCCTTACTGGTGAACCCGAGCTTGGCTCCGATCACCGTCTCACCCCGCCGCTCGCGGCGATCGATGAGGAGTGATTGGATGGTGTAGGCATCGTTCACGTCCAGCTCGAAGTCGTCTGCCAGGCTCGAGGTCTCCGTGCGGTGGATCTGCGCGTCATCCAGGCGGCGCGCAAGGAATTCGAATACCGGTGGGTGATTCATGGTATGGACACCGTCTCGGTCGTACGGAACTGCGTCTGCGCCTTTTGCTGCATGCTCGCGGCTATGCTGATAACCATGTCTCCCTGACCTCCGACGATGTCGCGGCGGCCGCCGACCCCGCGAAGAGTGCTGCAGGAGTCAAGGCCGAATCGCCGGGAGGCTCGCTCGACATGTAGTAATAAGCTCAAGTACACCCGTGCCGATCTCAGCATCCACGTCCTGTGATCGACCTGAACCGGCTCGAGGCGCGGCGGGTGGATCACGTCGGCGGCGACATCATCGAGCGCGAACCGGACGCAGTCGCTATGCCGGCTGCTTGGCTCGACGACGGCGACGAAGGCCTCGGTGAGGTCCATCCAGGTGCCAGGACCTTGTCCGAACAGCGCGAGGTCGACCCGGTGCGCGCCGCGCTCTCCAGCGGTCACGTTATCTGCGAACGCCGGCGACGAGGTGTCGTGGGTGCCCGCTCCTATCTGCGGAGCGGTGGCCAGTGTTGATCGGTCCGCGTCGATGCGCCGGCGCACGGTGGCGTCGAGGAATGCTGACTGCGCGGCATCGGTTGCTGCCCGAGTCACAGCTGCACGCACACGTTCGTCGGGTCGGTGTAGAAATGCAACGACGACGCACCGCCTTCGCGCCCGAGGCCGGAAAGGCCCATACCGCCGAACGGTGACCGCAGATCCCGCAGAAACCAGGTATTCACCCAGGACATGCCCACGTTCATCGCTTGTGCGACACGGTGCCCACGGCGCAGATCATTGGTCCACACCGAGGCGGCCAGCCCGTAGTCGGTATCGTTGGCCAGTCCAATCGCCTCGTTCTCGTCGCTGAACGGAATCAGTGCGGCGACGGGGCCGAATATCTCCTCACGCACTGTGGTGGCGTCGTTGGTCAGCCCGGTCCACAGCGTCGGCTCGATCCAAAATCCGCCGTTCAGCTCAGCGCCGAGGTCGGGTACCCCGCCGCCGACCAGCAACTCCGCGCCCTCGCGCTCGGCCAGCTCGAAGTAGCGCAGCACCTTGTCACGATGCGCTTGTGAGATGAGCGGGCCGGTCGTCGTGGCGTCGTCGGTTGGCCGGCCCAGGGTCAGTGCCGACGCGCGCGCAATCAATCCATTCGCGATTTCGTCGAAGATGTCGCGATGGACGTACACTCGCTCAGTGCACAAGCACACCTGTCCGGTGTTGGTGAAGACGGACCGTGCCAGCCCGTCGAGGGTTTCGTCGAGATCGGCGTCCTCGAACACCACAGCGGCGTTCTTACCGCCGAGCTCGAACGACACGGGCCGCACACGCGGCGCTACGGCGCTCATTACCCGCGTACCGGTGGCGGACGAACCGGTGAAGGTCACACCGTCGATGCCCGCATGCCGGGTTAGGAACTCGCCGACACCGCCGCAGCCGTGGACGACGTTGAAGACACCGGCAGGCAGGCCGACCTCGGCGAGCACCTCGGCGAGCAGCGTCGCGGTCGAGGGAGTCTCCTCGCTGGGCTTGACCACCACCGCGTTCCCACATGCCAGGGCCGGGGCCACCTTCCAGGTCAGCAGTAGCAACGGTAGGTTCCAGGGTACGATCACGGCCACCACGCCCAGCGGCTTGCGGACAGCGTAGTTCAGGGCGCGCCGACCGTCTCCGGTCTCAGTGATAAAGGATTCCTGGCCGGCGGCAGCCACAATATCGGCAAAGCTGCGAAAGTTCTGCGGTGCGCGGCGCACGTCCAGTAACCGCGCCTGGGTGATCGGCTTGCCGGTGTCGGCGACCTCCGCAGCGACAAACTCCTCGAAGCGTTCTTCAATGCGGTCGGCCGCTCGGCGGAGCAGCGCGGCCCGCTCGGCGACCGGAGTCTTCGCCCACGAAGTCAGAGCGCGGCGTGCCGAAGTGACGGCACGGTCCACCAACGCCGTGTCGGCCGCGTGCACGCGGCCCAGCGTGGCCCCGGTCGCCGGATCGATGTTGTCGTACCCCGAGGTTTCGTTGGGTTCGGTGTATGCGCCGTCGACAAAATTGCGCACCCAGTATTGGACCGTATCTGCCATATCAGCAATCATCGAGTTCGTGATGTATGCCTGACAAATGCCAAACCGTGGCGTACCTATGCTTGAAAGGGCATTGCCCATGGAACGTTGGGTGTCCTATGGATCATCCCGGCAGCGGAGCGAGACATACAGTCAGTAGTCGACCGACATTTCAAAGTCGAATGGCCATTTCGAGCTTGGCGATTTTCGCAGTCTCGGGCGTCATCCGCTCATTGAATGGTCGCGGTGCCGCTTGCTCAGCGCAGTGTGATCACCGAATCCAGCGCGTCCCACCGCCATGCTGCGCCGGCGAGAGGTTTTCGGACCGATCCGGTATTGCTCTCTGGCGCCAGCCATGCCTCAAACGGCATGTCAAGACCGCACTTCGGCATTGGACAGGTTCCCAATCATTCGGAAGGGTTCCAACAACTACCCCGAAGTCCCGAGTCCGATCCGGAGTCGAATCGTGATGATCATGGCGTTCAGGGAGCCGCAGCCAATATCCAGGAGTAAGCAAGTGCCCAACGAAGAGCATGTCGGCGTATCGCGGAAACGATCTCATAGCCTACGACCATGGGAAGTCATGGCATTGTCACTCGCCTCGGTCGGCCCCATGATGGCCCTGTCGGGGAACGCCCAGGGAATCGCCGGCTACATCGGAGCCGCCGTTCCGGTCGCGTTTGCTTGCGCCGCCGGTGGGGTGCTCCTCATTGCGCTCGGGTTCGCCATCCTGTCGCGACACACCGCTCACATGGGGAGTGTCTACGGGTTGGTCGGTAAAGCGATCGGCCCACGCAGTGGCATGTTCAGCGGCCTCGCGATCCTCGGCGCGTACGTCGCACTTGCCACCTGTTGCGGCGGCATCTTCGCGGCGACGTTCAACTCGTTGCTTCAGCAGATTCAGGGAGCCGCGGCCTTCCAGCTACCGTGGATCGTGCCTGCGCTGTTTTGCGTCGTCGTCGCTGCGACCCTCGCGTTCGCGGGAACGTCGACCGTCGCCCGGGTACTGCTGATCAGCGAACTACTCGGCGTCGGACTGGCGCTCGTGCTGGCGATCGCCGTCTTCGCCAAGGGCGGCGCCCCGTCGACCGGCATCGATCTCTCATCGACACTCGATCTGGACGGCATAGCTCCCTCCGCGCTTCTCGCCGCCGGGGTCATGGGATTCCTCGCCTGGGCGGGATTCGAGGCCGGCGCCGCGCTCGGGGAAGAGACTGCCAACCCGAGGCGGAACATCCCTCTCGCCCTGGTAGGCGTCGTTGTCATCGTAGGCTTGCTCTACACCTTCGTGATGACCGCGCTGGTCTGCGGATTCGGCACCGACGCCTCAGGGTTGGAAGCCCTCGAGAGCTCTGGTAGCACACTCGGTGACCTAGGCACCCGCTACCTCGGCACCGGGTTCGGTATCGCGATCGTCATCACCGTCTGCATCTCCGCGTTCGCCGGAAACCTTGCCCTTGCGTCGGCCGCCGGCCGCATCATCTTCGCTCTCGCACGTGACGGTATCGGGCCGCAGGCTCTCGCCAAGAGCCACCCCAAGCTGGGTGTGCCGACCAACGCTATCGTCACCGTCCTTGTTCTGAATGCCGCATGCAACACCCTCGGTTGGGCAACGAGCTTCACGGACATGGGGACGGGCAATCCTGCGATCGACGCATTCATCTACTTCGCATCAATCGGGTCGGTCGCGTTGCTCGTCACCTATCTCACCGTCCAGGTCGCCAGCATCCGTCACTCCTTCACCCAGTTCCGCACCGGCGCTGCGGTTGGTATGTTCGCACTACTCACCCTTGGTGGAGTCGGCGTCGTCCTCGTATTACTGGCAAATCTACGCGCCCAGGAAAGTATCCTGACCGGTCCGGCGACCTGGGGGCTGCTGTGGTGCGGTGTAGGCCTGGCAGTGGCGCTCTTCAGTAGCCGAGCGACAGCGCACCGGATTCAGAGTTCCCTGCAGCCCGAACCGGAATACGACGCCGGTGCGGTAGTGGCGGCCGAAGCAGGAATCCTCTCGAGAGACCAGTGACCGCGACCTGGCACCTATCAGCCAGCATATTCGCATCGTGGTGGAGTGGCAGCGTCGCGGATCCACCGAGATGTGCCGAAAACCGACAACAACGAAGGATGAAAACAGATGCAGTTGAAGCATTTTGTGGACGGCAAGATGCTCGGTGGCGACGACCTTCTCGAGATCGTCAACCCGTCGACCGCCGAGGTCATCACGCACGCACCGTCGGCGGCCCCCGATGTAGTGGACGTCGCGGTACGAGCAGCACAGGACGCGTTCGCGAGCTGGAGTGGACAGACGCCCGGGTATCGTGCCGGGGCACTTTTGGCGCTTGCGCAGGCGGTCGAGAACGATCTGAGCCACCTGCTCGATCTCGAATCCACCAACGCCGGCCTGCCGGTCGGCCTATACGGCGAGGATCTGGCATGGGGCGTCGACGTGATCCGGTATACCGCAGGTGCCGCGCGCGTCGTGGGCGCCCCCGTCGCTGACGAATACGTCAGCGGGTGCACGTCGATGGTGCGACGCGAGCCACTGGGGGTCGTGTGCTGCATTGCCCCGTGGAACGACCCGCTGCTGCTGGCGCTGACCAAACTCGCGCCCGCGTTGGCTACCGGGAACACTGTTGTCCTCAAGCCGGCACCGAATACCCCGATGACCGCTGTGCGCCTTGCCGAGCTTGCCGCGGACATCCTGCCTCCTGGGGTGCTCAACGTGGTGCTGGGAGGGCAGGCGACCGGTGAGGCGCTGCTCGAGCATCCCGGAATCGATGCCGTCGCCTTCACCGGCTCAGTGGAGACCGGGAAGCGAATTGCCGAGATGGCGGCCCGGACGCTCAAGAAGACGGTTCTCGAGCTCGGAGGCAAGTCACCGGTTGTCGTGTTCGCCGACTCGAATCTCGAGAAGATCGCCGAGACGATCTCGGGGCTAGGGTTTTACAGCGCGGGGCAGAACTGCATTGCTGCGACGCGGATACTCGTTGAGGAGAGTGCGCACGACAAGTTCGTGCAGCACCTGACCGAGCGTGCTCGGACGTTGGTCATCGGAGATGCACGGTCCCCGGAGACCACCCTCGGCCCGCTCGTATCGGCGCGGCAACGCGAGAGTGTCGAGGGGTTCCTGGAGCGCCGGGAGTCGCATACCGAGATTGTGACCGGCGGCGTCCGGCCGGCCGGGCTGGCCGGCTTCTTCCTCGAACCCACGATCGTCACAGGCCTGCGCGAAGGTGACGAGATGACCCGCGAGGAGATCTTCGGCCCTGTGCAGACGGTGGAGACCTTCCGCGATGAGAGCGAGGTCATCCGGCGCGCGAACGCCACCCGCTACGGACTCGGCGCGTCGGTGTGGACACGCGACGTGGCACGAGCTCTGCGGCTGGCCCGGGGAATCAAGGCCGGCAGCGTCTGGGTCAACACCCACTCAGCGGTCGCCACGGAGCTGCCCTTCGGCGGCTTCAAGGCATCCGGGTATGGGCGCGAGTTCGGTGCCAGCCTCGATGAGTTCACCGGCACGAAGCACGTGGCGGTAAGTCTCGAGGACTAACAGCTGTGGGGGACGCACGGCGCGGCTCGTGCTCGCTCCGCAATCCTGGGAACGCGTCGCGGTGCGCCGCACCGACCGTCGGCGCGACCGTCGCACGGTGAACCTGCCGGCGTAACCAGGCTGTCCATCTCCACCCGATCACGCCGGCGCCCTCGCTCTGCCCCGTCTCGATATACGTGTTCGCAATGCGAAGCGATAGCGGACGCTACCGATGGTCGATGCGCCGGTTTCCACTGGGCGCAATCAATGATGGGTACGACGACATACCGAGCGGCAAGAATACTCGCGGCATCCTCGATATCTGGCACTGAAGACTCTCTTACGCAGCACTTTTATGAGGAGATTCGTTATGACCGATCTGACCGGTCGAGTAGCAATCGTCACAGGGGGATCATCAGGTATCGGACAGGCGACGGTCCGTAAGCTGAGCGCCCTCGGCGCACACGTCGTATCGGGTGACTTGACACCGTTTCCTGAGTCTCTGGCCAGGGTCGCCGGGGTCGTCACCGACCTCTCCACAGCTGAGGGATGCGCAGCGCTCGTCGAGCGTGTGAAAGAACTTCACGGGAGACTCGACGTGATTATCAACAACGTCGGCATAGCACCGACACGCGATGGGTTCGAGTCGATCACCGATGACGACTGGTCCCTGCTGTGGAACATCAACCTGATGAGCGCGGTCCGCGTGACGCGCGCGGGCATTCCACTGCTGAGGGAGTCCAACTACGCATCGATCGTCATGATGTCCTCGTCGACAGCGCGCGTAGTCGATCCGTACTGGATCGACTACGCGGCGACCAAAGCCGGCCTGCTGGCGATCACCCGCGGGCTTGCCGAGGAGCTCGGCGCTGACGGCATCCGAGTCAACGCTGTGTCGCCGGGATCGATCAGGACGCCACTGTGGGACGTGCCCGGCGGGTTCGCCGAGCAGCTCGCGATCCGCCACGGCACCGATGTCGAGTCCGCAATCGGGAACTATGTCCGGAATGAGCGCCGAATCACCCTGGGCAGACCCGGCAGCGCCGAGGACGTGGCCAACACCGTTGCCTTTCTGGTCTCCGACGAGTCGTCCTACATCACCGGGTCCGATTTCCCCGTGAACGGCGGCAGCGTCAAGCACATCTGAGAAGAACCGGACGAGGAGCCGAGACACCCGATGAAGAGCCGCGCGCATTCATCGACAGCTAGTGCCCCGTCCAGATAGGTTGCGCTGGTAATCCGGGTGTCGGTTTGAGCCGCTGCTTGTTGTCGGTGATGCTGCTGGTGGAGGTGGTGTCGATGGCACGGAAACCGGAAGTGTTCGTGCGGGAGGTGACCCCGGACGAGGGTCGCCGCCTGCAGAAAATCACCAAGACGAGCCGGCAGCCGATCAGGACACGGCGCGCGATCGTGGTGATGGCCTCGGCACAGCATCAACCGGTCCCGGCGATCGCCCGGTTGATGCAGGTGTCGGAAGCGTATGTGCGCCAAGTGATCCACGATTTCAACGAGCGGGGGTTCGAAGCTTTGGACCCGGGCAGGCCGAGCAAGGTGGATCGGGCGACGCGTGAGCGTATCGCCTGCATCGCCCGGTGCTGCCCCGCAAACTCGGCCATCCGTTTTCGACATGGAGCCTGTCGAAACTGCGAGACGTGCTGGCCACCAGCAAGATCGCTGACATCAGCCGCGAAACCAGGACGCTGCGATCGGCGCCTGCATCCGCTGGCGCAAACAGCACGCCCGACCCAAACGAGAGTTCGCAGTCAACTCCCCAATCCGCCGCCCGGATTACCTACCCAACGTTGCCTGACAAGGTACTAGCCCGAACACAGGAACCAGATGTATGCGCCGAGGGCGTGTGGTGAGCGGTGGGAGGCAGGCTGCTCTAATCAGGGATTGCGATATGCTGTGCGGTGGTCTCGAGACTATCGATCAACGCCACGGCGGATGGACTCAGCGCTCGTGTAGCCGCAGTGGTGATTCCCACACTGTGCCCGACCGTGTCCAAGGGAACGGCCAACGCACGAAGTCGAGAATCCTCAGCGGCTATAAAGCTCGGTAACGCGGCAATGAAGTCGTACTCGATCAGCAGTTTCCGCACCGTGAGAAATGACGTCACTTCTACACGGTTGCGTGGTAAATCGAGGCCGCGTCTGACGAAAAACTCTTCCAGCTCACGGCGCAGCGACGTTTCGACACCGGGCAAGATCCACGGATACGCGGTCAAGCCTTCCAGCGGAACATCAAGAATTTGGGCCAGTGGATGTTGCGGGCGACAGCATAGCCGGACTGTTTCATCGTAAAGCGTTCTACGCGAAATAAATTCGGTCGTTGGTGACGTGAGGCGGCCCACGATTACGTCTACTCGCCCGGCTTCGAGTTCGGCCAGCAGAGCCTCTGGCGTCCCCTCGCGCACGATGACTGTAAGTGAGGGTCGAGTTTGCTTGAGCAGCCCGATCGCCATTGGCAGGAGGACGCTGGAACCAGCCAGGTGTGTGCCTACGGACACCGTGCCACGCTCGGCGTCGGCAAGCTCCAGTACGTGACGTCCGGCTTCATTCAGCTGCGCCAGGACGGCACGAGCATGCTCGGTAAAGGCCTGACCGAAGATAGTCGGGCTGATACCTCGCGGGCCGCGCTCATAGAGCGCAACGCCGAGAATTTCCTCAACTTCCTGGAGCCCGCGCGTAGCTACCGGTTGCGTAACATGCAGCTCGACCGCCGCTCCGCCGACCGAGCCCTGGCGCGTGAGTGCGTCGATCAGCACCAGGTGGCGGATCTTCAACCTACCGTCGAGCAGTTTGGGGAGGTTCATTATGTAGCCTTCCGCACGGTCATTTGTATGCCTATTCAAGCATGAATTATCCGAATATCGTTAATAGTTGTGCATATCTACGGTCAATGATTCGACCGCGATCTTCGACCGCGGTTGTTCACGACACTCGACGGCACGTGGCCTGCGGGTAGGCGTGGTGTTCACTGATTTCGGCGTCGCTGTGCGATGGCCGGATTCCGGGTCGAGTACGCTCTCGCCGCCAAACTCGTCGATGCCGTAGAAGGGGAACAACTCACCGAAACCGTCGCCCGCTACGGTCGGGTCGATCTTCTCTACTCGACGAACTCGGCGACATGGAACTCGACAAACGAGGCGCTGAGCTGCTGTTCCAAGTTCTCACCGAACTAGAGGAGAAGACCTCGGTCGCGATCGCCGCCAACGACAGTTTCGGCTCCGGAACAAAAACGTTCACCGGCCCGATCCTCCGTGACGATTGTGGACCGCCTCACCTTCGGCGAGAAGGTGTATGCCACAGCCTCCGGGCTGCGTGCAGTAGCAGAGGTAGAAGTGATCGAGAGTGGCCGGCGGTCGGCTGGCCACCAGCCACCCTCACCGGTCGTCGGCCGGCGATCCGGCCCGGCGATCGCCCCGGCCCACCACGAAGGCGATGGCCCCCATCAGCAACAGCACTCCGGCGCCGGTCGCGATGGAGGCGTGCGCGCCGCTGACGAACGATTGCCGTGCCGCGGCCAGCAGTCCGGGATCGAGCGCATAACGCTGGATCGTTTCCCCGAGAGTCGGCGCGAACTCACCGCCGGCGCGAAAGGCCAGCGCCGCGAGCGACCCCAGCAAAGCCAGGCCCAGGGCATTACCGAGTTCGAAACTGGTCTCGGAGATACCGACCGCCGAACCGGCCCGTTCCGGCGGAACCGCGGCCACCGCCACCTCCGAGACCAGCGTGAACACAATGCCGTAGCCGATACCGGCGATTGCCGACCCAGCCACATACCAGCCCACGCCGCCGTCGGCGCCGATACCGAGCATCAGGAGATTGCCGACCGCGGCCGTCACCAGTGCCGTGACGAACGCCCACCGCACCCCCAGCAGCCGCGCCGCCGACGATCCGCTCACCGAGAAGATGAACACGGTTGTCACCATGGGGATACCGAGCACGGCCGCCTGCAGCGGGTCCCGTCCGGTCACCGACTGCAACCAGATACTGCTCAGATAGCCGAGCCCGGCCAGCGACATCATCGCGGCGGTACTCGACCCGATGGCGACCGAGAACTGGGCACGGGTGAACAGCGACAGATCGACCAATGGGTGGGCCAGTCGCCGCTGCCGGCGGACGAACAGGGTCAGCACCGCCGCGCCGAGGAACGCACTGACGAGGGCCTCGATACCGGGCCCGTGCTCAGCTATGTGCTTCACCGCGTATACCGTGGGCAGGATGCCGCCGATGGACAGTGCCACGCTGGGCAGATCGAGCGGTCCCAGCGCGGCGGCCCGGTGCTCGGGCAGCAGCAGCGGCCCGAACGCGAGCAGCACCAGCAGGACCGGCACATTGATCAGGAACACCGACCCCCACGAGAAGTGTTGCAGCAGGGTTCCGCCGATGATCGGACCGGCGGCCGAGCCTCCCGCGAAAACTGCTGTCCAGATCCCGATGGCCCGCGCACGGTGCCGCTGGTCCGGGAAGAGATCGGAGATGAGCGCCAAGCCTGACGGGAGCAGCGTGGCGCCACCGATTCCCATCAACGCGCGGGCCGCGATGAGCACCGCCGCACTGGGCGCGAAGGCCGCGATCGCCGAGGCGGTGCCGAATACGGTCGCACCCGCGAGCAGGATGGCGCGGCGGCCGACCCGGTCACCCAGATTGCCCATGGTGATCAGCAGCCCGGCGATGAGGAACCCATAGATATCGAGGATCCACAACTGCTGGGCGGCACTCGGATCGAGATCGGCGGTGAGAGTCGGCAACGCCAGGAACAACACCGACCTATCCATGGACACCAGCAACACCGGCAACAGGAGTACGGCCAGACCCAACCAGGCGCGCCGCCCGCCGCTCGTAGCCGGCGCGGTCCGTGCCGCCTCCACGTTCGTCATCCACGTCCCTTCCGAGTCGTCGGTTCAGCCAGTGGTTAAACCCGTCGCCGCGGTGACTGTTCGTGGCCGCGGCGACGAGCGGCGATGATGACCACCACCGCGGCGGGGGCGGCGCGCGGCGATCGTGTTCCGATCCCGACGGTGAGCGGCGGTATCGCCATCTGCGGGCTCCGGCCGGCGGTACGCGCGCCCGCCCGTTTCATCGGTCGGCTCGTATCTGACGACGTCCTTTGATTCCGGAGTCGCCGATCACGCTGACCGATGCCGCCCAGCACGGCTTATCGGCGCCTTCGGGTCAGAACCGGGAACGGGGAGCGTCGTTGATCCCCTGAGCAGCGCTATTGATGCCCTCCCGGTCCAAGCCCGAGTCTGTTGCTGTCGTTACCGGCTACGAAACAGTTCGCCGATCACTCTGAGCCGACTCGGCCCTTGAGAACGTTGTTTTTTGGGTCGAGCCAACCGGCAACAGCCAGCCAATCCTCCGGGGTCATTTCAGAAGATTGAGGTACGAACCTTTTGCCGGAATGCGCGGTAGTGCGATGTTCAGCCGGACATATATGGCGAGAGCGATCGTATCTGCTACGAAATACGCACCCGCACTTATGGCATAGGATATCCATTTCATCCTCCATCTACAGCCCGCCGGAACCGATCGGTTTCAAAAGGATCATTGCAGGCTTTCGCTATTTTCCCCATCCCCATTTTCTGCTTCAAATGAAACCTTCATCCACTGGTAAACCAACCAATTGAACGAGGTTGTCAGCGACAGCAGTGCCAAGGATCGCGTTGCGGGCGCGAATCCTGCGCAACGCCTGTACCATCAGCTCGATAGAAATGACCTCCCGCCGGCGTATGGCTCGTGCGAGTTCGGTGGTTGTCGGGTGCGATCCGATCGTCCTGGCCATGAGACTGATTCCGGTAAAAAATGATTTGATGGACCGATCAATGTGGTGGAGATGCTCGTCGAGATCACATTCTCGACGAACTGGTAAACGTATACAGGCAGACGGCATGGACCTCCGCAGCCAGTGGCGAAATCTACGAGAACCGGTGCGCCGCCGGCCTCATCTCAGAACAGGCCCGGGATGAAGCTCGACCAGGTACCGAAGCGCCGATAGCACCGCCTGACCGAACTCTGAGAAGACTTGCCATAAGCCGAGTGTCAACCATCACACCTGTGCATGGCAAATGCCGATATCGGGTGGAGGTATGCCGTTACAGGCATATCAACGGGCCCGTTCTGAGGCCTGTAGATGCCAGTAGGACCTCCCCGTAGGCGACCAGTAGTTTTTCCGCTGCCGGCTACCTGGGTTTCCCCAACGGCTTCACCCCCGCGCCGTTGGTGGCTCGAGGGCACTACTCTCTCCACCGAAAGTGGGCCACAGCGTGATTCCGCAGGGGGACAACGGATCCGGGCGCGGGCACAGCGGCCGAATCGATCATGCCATCGGGCGATCTCTTGGCGGTCCGACGATGAAATCGATCTCGTGTAGTACTGCTGAGCTACGAACGTAGGATATCGACACTTATGTCGAGACTGAGCGGCGGCCTGGAATCAACACGGCGGGCCTCGCTCGAGTAGGCGTCGAGTGGTGCTTGCTGATCGCTGAGAACGGCTACACGATCGTGATAGCTCTGCACCTCCTGCAAGAACTCCGTGCACACCGCCTCGATGACGGCCTCGGAGCCGTCACCGAGGCGGGGCAGGAGTCGTCTGATCAGCGGACGGGCAGCCCGGACTCCAGCAATGTGCGGATGACGAGGACCCGGTGGACCGTGGACTGGCAGTAGTCGCCGAACCCATCCCCGAAGCGACCAGAACAATCCCGTCTTCCTTCTCCTGGTGCCACAACGATCTTGCACTCACACCGCTGATTCTGGCGCCTCATCGATCTTCATGCGAGCAGCAACATTCGAGCGCACCGCGATCTTCCGGCACCCACTTACGACGAGTCGACGACTTCGGAGTGACGGGAAACTTCTCCTGGTCAGCCGCGCGTGTGTAGTCCGAAACCTGTGCGGCCCGCGGGTTCCAGTCCTTCTTTCAGGTGCAGCGAGGGGATCTCGTAGTCACCGAAGTTCTGCCGCCGGTATGCGACCGGTTCTGTCGATTCCAAGGTGAGCAGGCGCTGCTTCCATGCTTCGGCGACGGCCGGGTAGTTCTCGTCGGTCATCCGGTCGGTGCCGTACAGCACGAACGGCGGCAGCACCTCGATGCCTGGGTAGTAGAGGATGCCGTGCTGGATCGGGAACAGCAGATCGTCGATGGGACCGTTGATACCGCGCGCGGCGTAATGCGATTCCGGTCCGCCGGCGGTCACCGACAGCAGCGCCTTTCTCCCCACGAGGGTTCCTTCGCCGAAGCGCTCACCATACTTGGTGTCGCTGTGCTCGCCCACCCCGTATGCGAAGTGGTAGCTGAACACCCGGTCCACCCAGCCCTTCAGGATGGCGGGCATCGTGTACCACCACATGGGGAATTGGAAGATGATGGTGTCGGCCCACAGCAGTTTCTGCTGCTCGGCGTGGACGTCCGCGGTGAGCGTTCCGGCGTCGAAGGCCCGGCCCGAGGCCAGCGCGACATTCAGCCGGCTCGAAGCGTCGGCACCGAAGTCTGTGGCATCCACGACCGCCTTCCAGTTCATCGCGTACAGATCGCTCACCTGCACCGTGTGCCCGGCGGCCTCCAGCGTGGATACCGCGAGGTCCTTCAGCGAGCCGTTCAGCGACTTCGGCTCCGGGTGGGCGTAGACGATCAGCGTTTTCATGGCAACTCCTTCGGATCGGGTGACTTCGATCCTGGGCGACGCCGCACCTGCCGTTCAGGGGCTCCTCTTCCATCGGAACGGACTTCCTGGTATCGGCAGGGCCACCTTCACAGGCACTGGTGCCGCCATACTGGGGGCATGGACGACCTCGCGGGCTTTCTACGGACCCGGCGTTCCCGGGTCGACCCCGCGGCCGTCGGCATCCCCACCTACACGCATCGCCGCGTAGTGGGGTTGCGCCGCGAAGAGATCGCGCACCTATCCGGAGTGAGCGTCGACTACTACGTACGCCTGGAACAAGGCCGTGCGACCCAGCCTTCCGAGCAGGTCCTCGACGCAATCGCCCGCGTCCTCGGCCTCGACGAGACCGAACGCGGGCACCTCCACCGCCTCGCCCGGCAGCGCCGCCGCCGTGTGCAGGCACCGGTCGACCGGGTCCGGCCGGAACTGCTGCGCGTCCTCGGCCTCGTCACCGATGCACCTGCACTGCTCGTGAACCGCCGCTTGGATGTGCTCGCCGGAAACCGTATGGCCGGGCTCCTCTACGGCCGGGCGATGCCGGGTCTGAACACCGCCCGGCACATCTTCCTCGAGGAGGACGAGCGCGGGCTGTACGGGGACTGGGAGACATGCACCCTCGATGTTGTCGGGCATCTGCGCCTGGCGGCCGGAAAATACCCCGAGGACCCCGGCCTGGCCTCGCTCATCGGCGAACTGGCGATGGGCAGCGAGCGCTTCCGCCGCCTCTGGGCCCGCGCCGACGTGCGCGCCCGCACGCACGGCCTCAAGCGGTTCCAGCACCCCATGGTCGGACAACTGGAACTCCACCAGGAGAACTTTTCCCTCCCGGACGAGACAGGTATGGAACTGCTGATGCTGTCCGCGGCCCCCGGCAGCCCCGCCGAGGACGGACTGCGCCTACTCGCGGGCCTCGGCGTGGACGGCATCGGCGGCGATGATCAGAAACACACGCCGCGATCCGTCGACCACCGCGGCGTCGGCGGCAGTGGCGGACCGCGACGCACGGGCGGACCGGCAGAACGGGATTGAGTATCCGGACTGCTTCCTCCAGGATCGTGACCGTGAACGCAAGCTCGTTGCAGCACTGCGAACACCGCCGGACCGAGCACCGGAACGACACTGCAGTGTGTTCGCCGGATCCTGGGAGACCCATGACAACGACCTCACCGAACCATCGGGAATCCAGGACGCCCAGCTGGAACAGATATCGAGTCTCACAGGTCGGCTGATGACGAAGACTTCGATTCAGAGATCGAGGAGTCCTTCGCTCTCCCGAGGACAGCCGCGGCAAACCTCACCGCCGAGGAGCGCGAGCAGCTCGCGACGCTCTTACAGAAAGCACTGCAAGACTGACGCGACAGTGAAATCCGGCAAGGAAGGCAGGGGCGACGATATTCGCGCCGCGGTCACCGCACCGACCGAAATACGAGCGAACCCGCCGGATACCCGCTCCGGCCGCCGGGATGTGCGCCGGCACGGGCTGCGTGGTGCACGCGGTCGTCGATAATCCGCAGCTTCGCCGGCAAGGCCGGATTCCACTCCGACACAGAGTCTCTCCGTCGAGCGAGACGATACGGGAGCGGGCGGTCAGGGTGCTGACTCGAGTTGGTGAGCCAGATCGATTTCTACGACGACCCGCGCCTCAGCGTTGCCGCCGCCGACGCCACGACGGCAAATTTCCGTCCGCGCTCGCCGCGGTGGTCCCGAATAGCCCGACCGGCGCCCCGCACGACGATGGCGCCGACGGCGGCAAGGCGCTGGCTGCCGATAGCGGACCCCCAACGTGTCCCTTCCCTCACAGCGGGCGCCTCACCGGAATCGCGTGATCACACAGGCTGGTATGCGCCAGTACTCTTCGCGGCCGATGTGCGGCCGAGGGCGTACGCGGCGATCCGGCGCAGCAGGCGAACCCAGAGACTCCATCGGGCCGGATGGGCCACAGTGCCGGTGAGAGCCTGTTCGGCGCGGTCCAGGCTGTCTTCCAGGCAGGCATCGTGCAACCAGCGGAAGACCAGCGGCCAGGTCAGCCTGGCGGGGCCGCGCGCGTCCATGATGAGCAGGTCGATCAGTTCGGTGCCGTCGTCGGTGGGACGGACGGTGAATTCGTGGAAGCCGTGGAAGCCGCGGGGGCCGGTGAAGCGGAAGCGCACCCAGCGGCCGGGCACATAGTACTCCACGGTGTACCGGATCGGGCCGTGCCCGCCTACGGCGCCTTCGCCCAGTGGCCGGTCGAACAGCATCGGTGGCCAGCTGTGCACCGGCCAGAGTGCGTCGTCCTCTCCCGCGAGGCTGTCCAGTAGTGCACCTACTTCGCTTTCGGGCACGGGAAAGTGCCGACGATGGATATTGAGATCGGCCATGGCTCGGGTCCTCGTTTTCTGGAGGTGGGTGTCGCGTCTGTCGATGCGCGGGCAGGTGCGAGGTCCGCCGGAGTCCGATCGGTGATGGTCGGCGCGGCCCGCGGCTTTTTAGAGATTTTTCTCTAAAAGATATTAGAGCATATCCTCTATTGCATGGGAAGACCATCGAGGCACGACACCGACCGACTCTTGGACGCGGCGGCCGATCTCCTCGCCGCCGGCGGGCCGGCCGCCGTCACCATGTCGGGGGTGGCGAAGGCGGCCGGTGCGCCGAGCGGGTCGGTGTATCACCGCTTTCCGGATCGGCCGGCACTGCTGGCCGCGTTGTGGGCGCGTGCCCTGCGGAGGTTCCACCACGACCTGTTCGCGGCGCTAAGTCCCGGAACACCCGGGGAGGCGGTCGGCCGCGGTGCCCGCGCGAGTCTGGAGTGGGCGCGGCGCAATCCTCGTGACGCAGGTGTTCTGCTGGTGGGCACGCGGGAGCTGGACGAGAGAAGCTGGAGTGAGCAGGCGTGCATCGATAATGCCCGGGCGAACGCCATGCTGTACGAGAGGCTGAGCGCGCTGGTCGAGGACTGTGGGGATAGGGATACCGCTCCCGACGCGGCCGATCGGATACTACTCGCGGTGATCGATCTGCCGTACGCGATGATCCGGCGATATCTGGGTGCCGGCCGGGAGATCCCGACTTATGCCGCTGATTTCGCCGAACATGCCGCGACGGCGCTTTTCGCGATGGGGCGGACCTGAACCGTCACGGGGCAGGGCCCTTCCTTCGTAAAGGAAAATGGTCACCATCAGGTCGATGCATTATCCGCCCGAGGTTCGTGAGAAGCCGTGTGTGTCTGGCTATCGAACGGCTCGATGAGCACGGATCCCACCTATGCCGCTACCCGCGCGATCGGCCCGCTGGTCGATGTGCAGCACGAGACGGTGGATCAAGAAGGCCCTCGCCGCCGGCGGACGATCGGGCGAGTCGACCCCACCGGGCTTGTCGTTGGCCGAGCGGGAACCGAGGAGTAATCCGCCCGATGTTGCGCTGGCGCGTTGAATCCACCCCACCCTGAAATGCGTGTATCTGTGACTCGTTCCCCGGCCGCGCCGACTGAGACGCCGTCCGCCGCGCAGCCGGCATGCCACCACCGGCCACGACGACATGCTCGGCGGTGAACTGGAAACTTCCCCGCTTCTGCCCCCCCGCGACCTCGTCCCCGACACCTACCGCACCGCCGACCACGACGCGAGCGACCCGCACCCACCTCCCGATCGCCGGCCTGACCGAATCCACCGCCGACGGGATCATCGGCCGCTCGCCCCTGGCCGACGCGACCAAGGGCAAAGCGGCGTTGGAAGGCCTCACACAGTCCTTCGCCGACCACCTGTCCACGCTGGGCCGATAACGCAGATTCCACTCCGAACGCGACCGCGCGCCGCACCGGCCGCGAGGCGCAACCCGCCATCGGCTGAAACTCCTGTCCAGCTGGACAGCCACCGCTCCATCGACAGCCGGCCACACGATCCGGCACGAAGGTGCCGGGTAGACGGAACTGTTCTCCCCCGGCAGAGGTTCCAGATGCCTCGTGGTTCCCATCGCTTCCCGAAACGCAGGGTTGACCGATGTAGCGCTGTTCGGTAGTAGAACTGTTGCGGATCGGCTACCTATACCGGGGCCTGTGACCGGTCCGGGAGCAGAATCTCCGTGACGGCCCCGTCGCGGCTCAGCATGGCCCGTCGGTTCAGCAGCACGACCACCACCGCCCCGACCGCGAACACATAGTTCGCCGTCGGCTGCCCATCGGGCCAGGCGGGGCCGTTGCACTGGAAGTGGAACAGGGCAGGGATCAGGATGCTGCCGCCGGAGACATTGCCCATCGGAGTCATGATCACCGACAGCGCGATGGCGCCCAGGAAGAACGGGCCGAACGACCAGGCGCTCTGCTCGGTGCCGCCGAGCGCGAAGGCGGGCAGATGCCACAGCCCCCAAAAGACACCCACGATCAGCGCGGCGGTCAGCGGCGTGAACCTGCGCTGCAGCAACGGGCGAGCCACCCCGTGCCAGCCGATCTCCTCCACCGGTCCGATCAGCAGTGCGGGCAGCAGCGCCGGAATCACCCCATACCACGGTGAGAACGGGAACTCGCCGAGCGTGCCGTTCAGTGCCGCACTCAGATACATGCCGACCGGCACGCCGGCCACCAGGACCACCCACCAGATCGCCGGCATCCGCCACAGCCCGAACCTCCGGAGGTAGCTGAGCACTCCCCGGCCGCCGTAGCATCTCCAGACCATCATGAGACCGGCGATGGCAGGCGAGTACACGGCCAGGATGAACACCGGGTTGAGGTAGCCGATCGGTCCGAATACCGCCTGGATCGGGTCGGCGAACAGGAACAGCAGTGCCAGCACACCCCATCCGATCGCGAAGGTGAGCACGAAGAACAAAGGCACCGACCGTACCGTAAGTTCCCTTGGCGCGCGGGGGGCTTCGCCGAGATCAACAGTCACCGTGTATCGCCTTCCAGACGTCGGGCACGGGGTCGGCGTCCGGCGCCGGCATGTGGGCCGCGGCCTTCACCACGAGTCCAGGACTCGTGGTGACCCATGCGGGCCGCGCGGCCGCGTCCAGCCGTGGCACGGAACCGAAACCGTCTTCACTCTCGCCGACGGACCCGACCGGCCGGATCCGGATTCACCCTGAATTCACCCCTGACCCGACCGGATCAGGGCGCGCTTCGGGGCTTTGTGGCCCCATGATTGCCACCGGGTTACCATCCGGGTCGTCGACGATGGCCAGTCGCCGCCCCCAGGGGGCGTCGTGCGGTGCCAGATGCTCACACCGGCCGGCACCCGAAAGTAGTCGATGAAGGCGATCCACGGCGTCGCTTGTGCCGACAGAGAATCCGAGGACCGTGCTACCCCCGGTGGTTCCGTTCCAACCGGAGTCCCAGCCGGCGACGACCGGCGCCTCATCTATCTCGAATACTGTACCGTTCGGTAGTGTCGCCGCCGCATGGCCGCCGGATACCTCGAATTCCGCGCCCAGAAGCCGGTAGAATTCGAGCGAGCGGGAAAGGTCCGAGGCGACAATTTTTATCTGGCAGAAGAACGGTGTATCTCCGTCGGCTTCATCCATTGTGGTCATACCACTGTTCGCTCGCCACAGGATTCGCGTACCGATTCGAGCGCCGATGCGAAGGGCATCCCCTGCGCGATCATCCGTCGTACCTGAACCGATACTCGCGGCCGATTCACCGTGACGCTGCCGATCAAACGATCCTCCGCATCGGCACACAGGATCGCGGCGCCCAGCTGCTCACCCGCGAAATCCAGCGTGCCCACGACCTCGTGGTAAGCGCTCCCCGCCACGTCGCCGGACAACTGTAGTTTGACGCCGTATTGGTCACTCCAGACATAGTCCGTGGGTCGATACGCCGACAAATCGTCCGGGTTCACAATATTGTGCGCGACAACTGTGGCCTGCTCGATCGCGTTGGTCCAGTGCTCCGATCGGACGAGCTGCCCGGAGACAGGATGTGGATACCTCGCAACATCACCGACCGCGAAAATATCCTCCCGGCCCACGGCCCGGCAGAACCGGTCGCAGACCACGCCGTCGGCCACCGCGAGACCGGACCCTGTCAGCCAGGCGTCGTTCGGTACGGCCCCGATACCCGCCACCACGATGTCCACCTCGAGACATGATCCGTCGGTGAGGACCAGCTCGGCGCTTCGGCGCGAGTCCCGTATCGCGTCCACGCCCACCCCCAACCGCGTCTCGACACCGAAGCGCTGCGGCAGCGGGGCCAGGACAGCGCCCACATCCGGGCCGAGGCTTCGATACAGCGGCACCGGCATAGGATCGATCACGGTAACCTCGCACCCGATCTCCCGTGCGGTCGAGGCGACTTCGGAGCCGATGAACCCGGCGCCCACGACCGCTAGCCGCACACCTCTGGCCAGCCTCGTCCGCAGTTTCAGCGCATCGTCCACCGTCCGTAAGCTGAACACGTGCGAGCTCGGCGACCACCCGGTGGTCCGCGCCGCGGCTCCGGTCGCCACCACACATACGTCGTAGTCGATACCGGTCTGCTCGGTGCGGACACGTTGCGCGGCGACGTCGAGGCCCACGGCCGCAGTCCCCAGGCGGAGATCGATTTCCGCAGACTTCCAGGATTGCGAGTCCAAGAGGTCGAGATCGGTTCGGCCGGTCGGCGCGGTGCGGAGAAAACTTTTCGACAGAGGCGGGCGGTCGTACGGAGGATGCGGCTCGGCTCCGAGCACTACGATCTCGCCGTCGAATCCCGAGGTACGCAACGCCTGCGCTGTGCGGGTTCCGGCGAGCGCCGCCCCCACTATCACCACGCGAGCCATCAGGAGTGACCGATCCGGAGAGCGTTGACAGGGCAGCTGCGGATCGCGGTCGTCACCCGGCCGACATCGCCCTCACCGATCTCGGCCTGATGAACGACGACCAGACCGTTGTCGTCCACTCCGAAGATGTCGGGCGCGCTGACGGCACAGTTGCCGTAGCCCTGGCAGGTCCGCGTATCGTATTCGATCGACGGCATGATGTTCCTCCTCGAACACACCGATTCCATTGGTAAGTCAGGGCGCCGGATGCGCCTCCCGCACCAGCGGGATCCAGGGCCAGTCCACGGGAGCGCCTTGTTCCGCCACCACGAGGTTGCGGATCGCCCCGATGCCCTCGATCGCCACCTCCACACGGTCACCGGGCCCGAGGTACAGCGGCGGCTTCCGCGCGAAGCCCACACCACCGGGAGTTCCCGTCGCAATGACGTCGCCTCGGCGCAGCGTCGTGAACGAGGAGAAGAACTCGATGGTCTCCGCCACTCCGACCATCATCTGCGCCGTATTCGCCGACTGCATCTCCACACCGTTGACCGTGGTGGTCAACCGCAGATCGGTGACGTCCACCTCGTCGGCGGTGACGATCTCCGGCCCGATCGGCATCGAGGCGTCGAAGTTCTTTCCCGGTGTCCACTGCAGCCCGGCCCGCTGCCAGTCGCGCGCCGTCACATCGTTGAGAACCGTATAGCCGAAAACCGCCTCCAGGGCGTCCGCGGCACGCACATACCGGCAGTCCCGGCCGATGACCACGCCCAGCTCCCCTTCGAAGTCCAGACAGGAGGTGAAGGCGGGACGGACCAGTTCCGCGTAGGGGCCGGCCACACTATCGGCACCCCGAACGAACGTCTCCGGCCAGTCGGGGATGTCCGCCGCGGACGCGATGTCGCCGACCTCGAGGGCGTGCTCACGATAGTTTCGGCCCACGCACAGGATTCGCCCGGGATTCGGGGCGGCGGGGCCGAACTCCGATTCGTCGATATCCGATCCCGCGCGTTCCCGAAGCTCTCCGAGCCGGTCGGCCAGGCTCGGGTACCCATCGATCAGGCCGTTCAGCGAGGCAAGACTTTCGTCGTCCGCGGCATCGCCTAAATCGATGTAGCCGCCGGCCGCGGTTCGAAGGTGGGTCCGAAGGCCGCGGGCCGTATATATTTGCGCAAACCGCATTGTCATTCCTCCCGAGTCGTCGGCGACACCGTCTGCCCGAGGGCTAGACCATGTTCATCAAGCCGGCATGTCCCCACGAATTACCGGGTTTGAGCAGGTAATGCTCGGTGGTCCAGTTGTCCGGGTCGATCGTGCGCGGCTCGAAGCCGTACTCGAACATCCACTGGGACGGGTTGCGGAAGTAGAAGGAGAACGTTCGGTCGTTGTTGTGGCGGCCGAGAGATGTCGCGGTTATTTCGCGTTCCAGGCACAGGTCGTAACTGAGGCCGACATCGTCGAGAGTCCGCGTTTCGAACATCACATGCTGTATCTTCCTGGGCGCTTTGTCATTCGCAATGAACGCCAGCGAATGATGGCGAGGGTTGCAGTGCAGAAACGCGGCAAGGGGACCCACGCCCGGGATGACGCCGTAGTCGGATATTCCGAACCCGAGGCTGTCACGGTAGAACTCCGCGGCGACCTGCACATCCGCCGTGTACAGCACGACGTGCCCCATTCCCAGTTCGGCAGTACGGAAACCGGCCAGATCCCGGGTCGGCTTGAACCGTGGTGTGAACACGTGTTCGTGGCCGACGACGATTTCCATCCGCACACCGGTGTACGGACAGTCGAAATACACCAGCTCCAGGACCCGGCGGTCGGCGAGCTCGGTGGGCTTCCCCGAATGCACTGTCACACCGCGACGTTCGATGCTCGCGGCCGCGGCCTCCAAGGTGCTGTGGTCGGCGACCTCCCACCCGACATAGGACACGTCGTCGTGATCTCCGGCATGAATACCGAGACGGTGATGTCGTTCGTCGGTTCGCAGGTACAGCAGGCCGTCATCGCTGTCGGGCGCGACCTCGAGTCCGAGAACTTCGGTGCCGTAACCCCGCCACGCGGACAGATCCGTGGTGCTTGCGCCGACATACGCGAGCTGGCTGATCAACATGGAAATTTCCTCTCGAATGCCCCCCGAAAAGTGATTTACAGAAGCCGCAACCGCGGCCGGAACAACGAATGCCGCTACATGTCACCGGCGCCGATCGCGCCGTCCAGCGGAATGAGCCCTCGGCTGTCCAGCCCGCCGTCCGATCGGATCACGCAGCCGGTCACCGCCGCGATACGCGATTTCGTGGCGAGGAACAGATACGCCCACGCGTGGTCACTCGGTTCCGGAACAACATGCAGTGGGTTGACCGCCCGGATCATCTCGGCGATATCGGGCACATCACGCAGCCGCTGTTGGTCGAGGCCCAATGCTTCCGCGCCACGCAGCGGCGTGACGGTACCGCCCGGCGCCACCGCATTGACCCGGATCGCAGGCGCCAGCTCGTATGAGAGTTGCGAAACCAGTCCGCGCACCGCGAATTTCGAAGCCGTATACAGCGGTCCGCCACCACCGGGCAGATAACCGGCATTCGAAATCGTGTAGACGATGGTTCCCTCCGACTCCCGGAGTGCCGGCAACGCGGCCTTGGTCGCGAGCAGAGCGATCTTCACATTGATATCGAAGATCTCCCGGAACGCACTGTCGAAACTCTCCACGGGCAGGTCCGCCAGCGAGGTGAAATGGTCGGTGATACCCGCGCAGACCACCAGCGTGTCGATCCCGGAAAACGCCGCGATCGCCTGGTCCACAGCGGATATGTTGGCGGCCATGTCGCGGGCATCGCCGAGAACCGCCCGCAGCGCCGGGTCGCGGCGCTCGGACAATGCCTCGATCGCGTCCTTCGAGTAGTCCAGGACCGTCACCAAAGCGCCCTCGCTCAGGAACCTGTCGACAACCCCCAATCCGATACCCGTTCCACCACCGACAATGAGAGCGCTCTTACCAGCGAGCGATCCGTCGCGCGAAACGGCCCGCGTCTCGACCTCGCCGCTCACGACGCCGCTCCGCTCCATCGTGCCGGCAATGCGCTGAGCCGACGCCCGCTCATGGCCGCACCGATCCTTCCAAGAGCGCCGAGAAATGGGCTGTGGGTTGCCATGTCAATGCCTCCAGTTCTACTGCGTCCAACCAGACCGCGGTCCCCCAGCGTTCCGACCGCACCTCTACACGGTGCCCATTCCCGTAACGCACCAGTGATACCTTCACCTCGGCGAATTCATTGGTCACGGTGAATGCCGTCACAGGAACACCCCCAAATTGATTGTCGGGATCGTCGTATGGGCCAGGTACACGGTTCGGTGCACGAGGTGGAACGACGCCCCTGCCGGGCGCAGCAGATCGTGGCGATCACCGGCGATCAACTCGTAGTTCGTCGACGATCCGTAGGAACGATGCATCAGGAACTTGCTCCGCACCTCGACATCGCCGTCGTCCCGGGCATCGCTTTGCACATTGGTGACCATCCGCGACGTGCGTGACGGCGGGTTCTCGGCGAACGCGTGCTCGGTCTGCAGCCGCCTGACCCGCATCTCCAGTGAACGATACGAATCACGGGCGTGGACGCTGTCGGTACGGAATTCGTTCGTCAGGTCTTCGGCACCCACGGTGACCCGCACCGGTATTTCGTAGATCAGTTCGGGGTGCAGCATGGACAGCCAGTCGTCGAATTTCCGGCGGTCGAGCAGTTCGGCCTCCCGGTACAGGAATGCCGCGCAGACCGCGTTCAATCCTGCGTCGTACTGTGTCCGGTCGACCTCCGCGGGCGAGGTGTTCATGCGCGCACCATCTCTTTCAGCCACCGGCGGTACATGGTCAGCTGTGGCAATTCACCCAGCATCGTCGTCGTCGCCGTCCCCGGGTACGGATATTCGGTATCGACGGAATAATCGCTCATCCCGTCGAAGCCGAGCTGATAGTTGAACTTGACTTCACGCTTCCGTGCGAATGCCGACCGGCCGACGTCCGGCGCGCCGGACCAGGCGAGCCCGTCGTCCTGTTCGAGGATGCCCGACGGTCCGTGCTGGCTCAGGCCTCCGATATAACCGGTCTCGTTGAATTCTTCCGGCGCGGAGTTCCAGCGCAGCATCCAGTTCCAGTTCACCACCTGGTCGGATTCCAATGGCTGCCACTGCCGCAACAGCGTGAAGACCGCCGGCATCTCACCCGGGGCGGTGACCGCGGGAACCCGGAGGAACGCCAGGTTCGGAAAGATCAACAGGTGTGTGACCGCATGCTCGGCCACGAACTCACGCTGCAGCGGGGTCAGCCGGTCGAGATCGAACGTGGCCGAGACCTCCGGCGGGAAACCGCCCTTGTCCCAGGGTTCCGGCAGATACCCGGAATTGAGGAGCAGACCGTGCCCCTGCGGAAAGGACACATGCTTACCGGGGCCGTTGCCGCCGGTGACGTCGATATCCGGAAACGCTCCGACTTCCTCGATCGAACGATGGAGCGAGGCAACGTGATACGAGTCCCCGACGAAGTTGTCGGCGCCCATCTTCCAGTTGGTGGGGACTTGCCATCTCTGCGGTTCGCCGATGACACTCATGCCCTCGGGCGACAATCCGAAGATGACGTCGAGGTACCAGGCCATGTCACCCAGATACTCGCGCAGGGTCGGGCCCTCCGGATCCAGGCAGGCGAAGATCAGGCCGTGCACCGTGTCCACCAGCGGCGCAGCCTGCAGACCCCATTCCTTCGGATCGAGTTTCCGATAGGCCCGCGCTCGCAGTGGTGCTCCGTTCCACTCACCGTTGTTCTTGTAGATCCACGCGTGGTACGGGCACCGGAAATGGGTCGCGTTGCCCTTCTCGACCCGGCAGATGGGACTTCCCCGGTGCGCGCATCGATTGAACAAGACATGTATCTCATTGTTTTCGTCCCGCGTGACGATGAACTCGTCTTGACCGATGTAGCGCAGCATGTAATCGCCAGGCGACGCTATCTCGGACACATGGCCGACGAAGACCCAGCAGCGGGTGAAGATCCTTTCCATCTCCAGCCGATGCACTTGTGGGTCATTGAATATCCGGGCCGGTACGGTGCCTTCTTCGAGGCTATCCGCGACCTTCCCGAGGAGCTCGTCCATCTCGGGAATCGGGCTCGGGAAAGAATGATTGCTGCGGAGAACGGACATGGGCACGTCCTATATACGTAGGGAGGTTTGCCGCGGTCGCCGATGGCAAGAGGGCTGTGTGGTAATTACCTCAACGTTAAGGTACTTAATGTTCACAGAAAGCGCAAGCCCTGTCCTACTGTTGATCATGTACCGGCACCGGGCAAGACCGGTGAATACCCCGTCCGCACCCCTCGCAGACCAGATCAGACTGTGCGGAAACAACTCCCGGGCGCGGTAGCCTCGACATGATGCTGCCCGGGCGTCCGAATGGCCCCCGTTACCTTTTTCGTGGGCCCGGAACCGGGCCCACGGCCGCCGGGCCCGGTATGACTTCTTGCCCCTGTCGAGTTCATGATCCGGGGGGTGGTGTCGCCGGGCGCCGGTGGCGTCGATGGACCGCTGATAGGGGCAGGGCCGAATACAGGTCTCGTCGTAACGTGGGTGCCGGGCGTCGACGCTGGTCGGCGACCGTCCGGAGGCGTTTCGATGCGACGAGGACGAGCAGGGTGACACAGTGCTGTGCCGTGTTCTGCGGCGTTGACGTGGGCAAAGGCGAACATCACGCGGTCGGGCTCGACCCGGCCGGTAAGCGATTGTTCGACAAGGCGCTGCCGAACGACGAGGCCCGGTTGCGGGCGGTGTTCGACCAGCTCGCGACTCGGGGGCCGCTGCTGATCGTGGTCGACCAGCCGAACACGATCGGCGCCCTGCCGGTCACCGTGGCCCGCGACTGCGGCCACGACGTGGCCTATCTGCCGGGCCTGGCGATGCGCCGCATCGCCGACCTCTACCCCGGTCAGGCCAAAACCGACGCCCGCGACGCCCACATCATCGCCGATGCCGCCCGCACCATGCCGCACGCGCTGCGCCGCGTCGACACCGGAGACGAAGCACTGACCGAGCTCGGGGTTCTGGTCGGATTCGACGACGACCTGGCCGGGGAAGCGACCCGCACCAGCAACCGGATCCGAGGCCTGCTCACCGGCATCCACCCGGCCCTGGAACGGGTCCTGGGTCCTCGTGTCGCGCATCCGGCGGTGCTCGAGATCCTCTCGCGCTGCGGCGGCCCGGCCGGCATCCAGGCCGCCGGCCGACGCAAACTCACCAGCATCGCGGTCAAACACGCACCCCACATGGGTGCCCGACTCGTCGAGGAAATCCTGGCCGCCCTGCCCGCGCAAACCGTCGTCGTCCCTGGCAGCAAGGCCGCCGAAGTCGTTCTGCCGAAACTCGCCGATCAACTCAAAGCTGTTCTTCAGCAGCGGAAAACGATCGCCGCCGATATCGAGGAGATGCTCGATGCGCACCCTCTTTCCCGGGTCCTGACCTCGATGCCCGGCAGCTCCGCTCTCATCTGCCTCGCCCGCCGCCGCTGCGACGTACTGTTCGCCATGCTCAAGTCCAAAGAGCCCTACCGAACCCCCGCAGCGGCCGCCCCTTGACAAGAACCATAGGGCCCCCCGCGGGGCGAGCTACAGATCATCGGCCAGCAACCGACCGCCCTCGAGATTGTCGACATCGAAACGCTCAGCAGGCGGTGCGTCCTCGTCCCCCACCGGAGAACCTTCGATCGCCAGCAGAATGGCCCGTAACGCATCGTTGAGCAGAACGCGGGTGTCCGAATCGAGAAATCCGAACAGCCGTTCGTCCGCATGTGTTGTCACCGTGAGCATCTCGTCGGTGCGCGTCAGCCCTTCGGGCGTAAGGGTGACCAGTACCTGCCGGCGGTCGGCCGGATCCATCGTACGTTGAATCCAGCCTCGCTTCTCGAGCCGCGCCAATCGGTTCGAGATGGCGCCCGAGGTGACTCCGAGCCGCCTGAGCAGGTCACCCGCCGTGCAGGTGCCGACATGACGGAGCGTTATGAGCACCTCGAACTCCCACACCTCCATGTCGTGGCGGGACAGTTCGTGGCGCTGCGCGCGACGGAGATAATGGGCGACCCGAGGCAACCTGATCGCCAGTTGCTTCACCGTGCGGTCGAAAGTCGGCGTTTCCGCGTACCACGCCGCAATGACCCCGTCGACATGATCCTGCGGCTGTGTCGTACCCATGAGTACCAGAGTAATACAATGCATCCGGGGGTCGTCGCGGCACCGCAGGGGCTCCGACCGGGAACACACTGCTCCACACCACACGGCCGACACCACACCGGCGAATATGAAGTAGGATTCATGGGCGATGCCCAACAACGACAAGACAAAGCCACAGCACCGGCGCAGGCGTGCACGGGCCGAGGCAATTCTCGACGCGGCGGCAGCACTCTTCGCAACTGCCGGTTATACAGGTACGAGCCTGGCCGATGTAGCCGAAAAAGTCGACCTTACGCCGAAGGCGCTTTATCACTATTACCCGTCGAAGCGTGAACTTTTGGAAGAAGTTCTCATTCGCCAGTTCAGGTACTTCGACATGGACGTGCTGGAGTCCAGGCGTACCGCGTGGCAGCGACTGGGCCTGTTCGAAGCACTGGTCGAGAGCTCGATCGAAGCGTTGCAGCAGTTGTTCGACCACCGCGAGCTCCTACGGGTCTCCTTCACCGAGACATTTCACGGCAGTGAACGCATTCAGAGCCGGCACGAGATCTTCCAGAAAAGCTGGATTTCGCACGTCGAAGCGATTGTCGACAGTTACGCCGAGGTGCCGGCGCGCCTCCGATCGGAACTTGCCGATCACCTGGTGGCAATATTGTTCGGGGCCGCAGTCGATGCAATTCTGCGACCCCGTCCGGATATTGTCGGTGCTGTGGGCACGGCACCGTCGCGTAACTATGTCGAATCGGTTGTCAGAAACCTACTCGAAGGTGTCCTGCGAACGGACGGCGATCAGCCGTCCGCACCGGAATGAATATCAGCCGATTAGCGGTTCGGTATCGGCATATATCGTGACCAGAACAAACGAGGCCACAGCGAAAGCCAGATAACCGAGCGGCCAGAATATGTTGTAGAAGACCCGTGCGCGAATATGTGTTGCCACCGCGAGCACAAAGAAGAGCACGAGACCGGCGGCTGCGGCAATTCCCAAGATCGGGAAAACCAGCGCGCCGACGAGGAGTCCGAGTGCCCCGGCCAGCTTGACGACCCCGAGCTTGGGTATCCAGGAGGGCGGCAAGCCGACCTCGCCGGAAGTCTTCTGTACGAATTCGGCATCGACCAGATCGGCGATGGCCATGGCGGCGTTGATGAAAACCGTGATGGCGATGATCACCAGATAAGTCGTGTACATCGAGGCCTCGATCCATTTGTTTCTTGCGGCGGCGGAAACCTACGTGGAGACGCATCCGCAGCCATATCTGAAGACGGAGACCATGGGATCGTTCTCCATTACCGAAACCAGGGCACCGAGCCTCGCTCGCCGACACGTGCAGGGCTGGTAGCCGGTCGGCTTCGATCGAGGCTGCGAGCCGGGGTCCCAGACCTCCTCGGATTACGCGAAGGGCTGCACCTCGTCCGAGGAAGTGACCCACCGCACATTTGCACCTTAAGTCAGTTTTAGACCGCAAGTCAAGCACTGGGCGCCACCGTCGATCGGCAGTCGTTTTCAAGGCCACCGCGAGACGCCCTGCGCCGCAGCGTCACACCACGTCAACAGCTACCCGTGGCGTCAGCGGGTGTCGAGCCCACCCGCCGAACCGCCGCAAAAGTTTTTCTTGACCCTGGGTCAAAACCTGACTTATGGTTAGGTAGATCACAAGGGAAAGGCCACAGTCATGACGCCATTACGACTCGGCTACCTCGGTCTGGCAGTGCCCGACCCGGATGCCTGGGCGCCGTTCGCACACGAGGTTCTGGAATGCGGATATCGCGAGCCCACCGGACCGATGCCGGCACAGATCGTTCTGGACGATGACCGGCCGGCCATATTTCTCGAGCGCTCACCCGAAACCGATGTGCGGTTCCTGGGGTGGGAGTTCCCGGATCACGCCACGGCCACCGACAGAGTACGTCGACTCACCGAACTCGGTATCGAGGTCGTACCGGGGCCGGACACCGTCCGGCAGTCTCGGCGAGTCGACGGCCTGTGGTCCTTCGACGATCCCTTCGGCTACCGGCACGAAATCTATTTCGGCCCGCACCGTCGCCTCCGCACCCTCCCGAGCCAGCTCGGCCATCCCGAATTGGGACATGCGTTCTTGCTGGTCGGAGACCCTGCGGAAGCCGAGGAATTCTTCGGTGAGGGGCTCGGGCTGCCGATCAGCGATCGCATCAGTTTCACCATGGGCGCGACCCCGTTCGAGCCGGGCGATGTTCCCGTCGACGTCAGCTTCCTGCTGGCGCACCACCGTCACCATGTGCTGGCGGTGGCCGGTCTGCCCGACGGCGGGCCGACCCGCGGCCTGGCCCACATCATGATCGAAGTGGACTCGCTCGACGAGGTCGGCAAGGCCTACGACGCCTGTCTCGACCGCGACCTGCTGGTCACCACCATAGGCCGGCACACGAACGACGAGGTTGTTTCCTTCTACCTATCCGCGCCCGGCGGGGTCGTCATCGAATTCGGCTGCGGCGGCCGGCCCGCCGATCCCGGACCGCACTCGATTCCCCGATATGACGCACCGAGCCTCTGGGGTCATCGACCGTACAAGCCCACGCCGGAAACCCACCCGGCCCATGCCGAATAAGGAGTCTCAATGAAGTTGTCAAGCCGCGAGCGTGACGGGTGGAGCGGGGGTGAACGCCCGTCCGTCGCGCAGCAAAGCCCACAACACCGAGACCCGCCGGCGTGCCAACGCGATCACCGCCTGCACGTGCAGGCATCCTTCGCTGCGCTTCTTGAGGTAGAAGTCCCGGTTCGGCCCGTCGCGGATGATGCTGGTCTGCGCCGACAGGTAGAACACCCGGCGCAACCGCCGGCTGTAGCGTTTCGGGCGGTGCAGGTTGCCGGTCCGTCGACCGGAATCGCGCGGGACCGGCACCAACCCCGCCGCCGACGCCAGATGCCCGGAATCGGCGTAGGACCCGAGATCGCCTGCGGCGACGACCAGTTCCGCGCCCAGGATCGGGCCCATCCCGGGCAGGGACTCGATGGTCTCGGCTTGGGGGTGCGTGCGGAAGGTGTCGCGGATCTGGGTCTCGAGGCGTTTGATCCGGTCGTCGAGGTCCAGGATCGCGCGCGCGAGCTCGGCCACGATCTGGGAGGCCACGGCTTCACCGGGCAGGGTGGTCTGCTGGGCGGCCGCGGCCGTGATCGCGGTGGCCGCGACCGTTTCCGCGGAGCGGACACCACGTTTGGCCAGCCACGCCGTCAACCGGGTGTGCCCACGGCAGCGGATCGCGGACGGGGTCTGATACCCGGTCAGCAGCACCAACGCTCCTTTGTGGGCGCTGTAGTCGAACGCGCGCTCCAAGGCGGGGAACACCCCGGTCAACACATCACGCAGCCGGTTGATCATGCGGACCCGGTCCGCGACCAGGTCGGCGCGGTGCGCGGTCAGCAACGCGAGGTCGGCGGCCAGCTGCGCCGGCACGTCGATCGTGGCGAAATCGTTTCTGTGTCTGGATGTTTCAGCGATGACATAAGCGTCTTTGGCGTCGGTTTTGCCTTCGCCCCGGTAGGCGCCCGACATGCGGTTGACGGTGCGGCCGGGCACATAGACCGCGGAGATGCCGTGCGCGGCGAGCAAGGCCAGCAGCAGTGCCGAGGCGGTGCCGGAGATATCGACAGCGAAGGACACCTCCTCGGCCAGGGCGAGGATCTCGCCCAACGCGGTCAGGATCGCGGTCTCGTCGTTGTCGATCTTCTTCGACCACAAGGTGGCGCCGGTGTCATCGACAACCGCTGCCCAATGGTGGCCTTTACCGGCATCGATACCGGCCCACGCTCGGGCTCGTGGTGGGGTCACGCAACTCTCCTCGCTTGTTACGGCACAGGTTCGGTCCGAGGAGCACCCCGCTGTCGTCTCCGTAATCAGCGACCACATTCCGCGCACATATCTCAATCAGCAGCCAGGGCGCCCCGGAGGGTCGGACGGCCACTCCTTGTGAGCCACTTCAGGCAAGCCACCATCAGCCACATCCGGCCCTCCTGGGCCGCCTAACAACTTACGGAGCCCACCATGAGCGAAGTGATCGACACCCCACCGAATACCAGGAAGCCGAAACCCTCGTCGTGGCCACGTTACATCGAGGCCGAACTGGGCTTTCGTGATCATTGGTACCCGGCTTTTTTCGGTGCCGAATTGACCGAAGCGGATATCAGTGACCACCACGGCGACGAGGTTTCCAATATCCGCACAGAAGTCCTTCTCGGCGAGAGAATCCTGTTCCGTCGGGTCAACGGTAAGGTCTACGCCGTCGAGGACCGCTGCCGGCATCGCGGTGTAACGCTCGCCGCTCGCCCCGAGTGCTACACAGCCGACACGATCACCTGCTGGTATCACGGCTTCACCTACAATATCGAGGACGGCAAGCTGGCCACGGTGATCACCGATCCCCAGTGCCCGCACATCGGCAGAATAGGGCTGCATTCCTATCCCACGGAGGAACTGGCGGGAATTGTCTGGGTGTATATCGGCGACGACGACCCACCGCCGCTCGCCGCGGATATCCAGCCCGAATTGCTGGAGGCAGATCTGACGGTCGCACCGTTCGGCTGGAGCAAGGTTGTCAATTCGAACTGGCGCATCGCCGCTGAGAATGCGTTCGATCCGGGACACGCCTATATTCACCGCAACTCGGAACTGGTGATCGAGAACCGCGTGCCGACCGTGCTGAGCAATACGAACATCAAGCGCGGAAACGGTATGGAGGTTGTAGATCCCGAGGAGGGCCCGATCGGTGTGCGAATCGAACGGGCCGGCGGCACCCAGGTATGGGAAGCTGTTGCCGCCGAGGGCGTTTCGATCGGAGCGCGGTTCCGGCCGGGTGATCCCGGCGCCATGGAGGGCATGGTTCCCGACGTCAGTATCTGGCTGCCCGCCGGCGTTACCGTCGACCCGTTCCCCGCCCCCGGCATCATGCAGTTCGAGTGGTTCATCCCGGTGGACCGAGGCCGGCATCGGTACATGATGACCTGGGCCAAACGTGGTCTGACCACCGAAGCGCAGCGTCAGGAGTTCTTCGCCGAGCTCGAGGGGTCGTGGCTCAACGACGTGCCCGAAAAGTTCAATCACGACGACGTATTCGCTCGCGAGGCCATGGCAGAGTTCTACGATCGCGGCGAAGGATGGGCGAACGAGCGGCTGTACGGGCCCGACGCGGTGATCACCGCGTGGCGTCGGCTGGTGAGCCACCGCGGCGGGAAGATCCAGACCCCCGCGCACGCGTGGGCCGACGAGGAAACCGCCTGATGTCCGCGCCGGCCACCGATGACAGTACGCGGTCGCTGCTGCTGATGCTGTTGGCGACCGCCAGCCCCACCGGGTCCGAACGCGCCCTCGCCGAGCAGATCGCGGAGTGGGCCGTCGACCGGGGCATCCGCGGCCGGCTCGACACGGGCGCCGGTGATTCCGCCAGCGTCGTGCTCACCGTACCCGGTACCGACCACACCGCGCCGTCGGTACTGCTGTACGCGCCCATCGATACCTTGTGCGGCACACCGGATCCGGATCATGCACCCTGGTTCGGTACCCGGGAGATGCGCGCACAGTGGTCGCATCCACGGGAGAACCAGGGATGGATCCTCGGTGAGGGTGCGGAGAACCCGAAGGGATACGCCGCGGCCGCGCTGGGTGCGGCGATCGATATCGCCCGATCGCGCCGGAATGCCGGCGATGTGCGGATCGCGTTGTGCGGTGGGTCGGTGCCGTCTCTCGGTGACGGCGAATCACCGGTATTCGGATTGGGTTCGGGCATCCTGCGGCTGCTGCAACGAGGTCTGAGCGCGGACGCGGCACTCGCCTGCAAGCCCGGATGGTTCGTGTCACACGAGGAAGCCGGCATCATATGGTTCCGGCTGACGCTCACGACCCTCGGATCCTATGTCGGCTTCCGGCATTCGGCGCCGTACCGCAATGTCATCCCGATCGCCGGCCGACTCGCCGGCGGTCTCGACGAGTGGCTCGAAGAATACGCTGCCACAGAGCATTCCGGCACAGTCGCACCGCAGGGCGCGGTGAGCGGTATCCGGGCCGGTGTGCCGGAACTGGGCGCATTCGTCGGTGAGACCTGTGAATTGCGTATCGATGTCCGCGTCGGTCCACAGCGCACAGTCGCCGCGGTGGACCGGCAGGTCCGGGAGGTAGTCGGTGATCTGCTGGCCGACGAGGCGGTCGGCTGGCACCTGGAGACGATCGCGACGCTGCCGCCCAGCACGACTCCAGAGCACAGTCCGATCATGGAGGCGGCGCGTAATGCCTGGGCGGAGCTCGAAGACGCGCCGGCGAACCGCCCGGAGGCACTCAGCGGAGCCTCCGATGCCAACCTACTCCGCAGCTGGGGAATCCCCACAGCGCGGGTCGGAATGCCGAGAAGTCCGCTGCCACAATATGTCGAAAACGATCCGTTCGGAATGAACGCGGTGAACGTCGCCGATTGCCATCGGCTCAGACGTTTCCTGGAGACTACCGTCTCTCATTTCGGGCAGCTCCGCGAAAAGAGGTGAACCGATGCCGAAATTGGCCCGAGATGCCGTCGAGCTCTTCTACCACGACGAAGGAAGCGGCGAGCCGCTGGTGCTTCTACACGGCGCCGCCAGTTCGAGTGTCTGTTTCGACGACTGCGCCGGTCCGCTGGCCCGCAAGCGGAGGGTGGTGCGGCCCGACCTCCGCGGTATGGGACGCAGCAGCCGGATCGACTCCCTACGCCCCACCGACTGGGTCGAGGACCTCCTCGCTCTGCTCGACCACCTGGGGCTCGACCGCGTGGACCTGGCCGGCACCAGCCTCGGCGCGCGCATCGCGACCCGCTTCGCGCTCGATCACCCCGACCGCGTCATGACGCTGACCCTGGACGCCCCGATGGTATTCGCCGAACCAGCCGGGGAAGAACTGATCGATCAGATCTTCGGTCCCGACCGCGACCCCGGGATGGCCGAGACGCTGCGCCGCTGGCACGGCGCCGACTGGGAAGCGGTCACCTCGACCTATCTGCGTCTGCGGCAGTCACGAGAGCTGCAGGAGTTCCTGGATTTCCGCCAAGATCTCGAACGCCTCGGTATGCCCGTTCTCCTGACCCGCGGCGACGACGACGACCCGATCCACCCGATCGCCCACGCACTCGAGATCCATACCCGGGCCTCGGCCACACTACTGTGGATAGCCCCGTCGGCCCGGTTCGCGCTGACGCGTTTCCGGCCCCAGGAATGGGCACGGGTCGTCGATGAGTTCATCTGGACCCACGATCTCGGATCACGGGCCGTCTCCCATTCCGACCACATCGATAAGAGCTGACATGTCACAAGCAAACGATTCACGATCGGCCGAACAGGCACGAGTCGCTATCGTCACCGGAGCGTCCGGCTGGATCGGCAGCGCAATCGCACAACGCCTCGCCGTTCTGGGGTACCGGCTGGTCCTTCTGGGCCGCCGTGAGGAGAAGCTCGCGGCTCTCCGTGCGGAAATCAAAGGCATCGCGTCACATGCTCCCACCGTGTTGACCGCCGACCTCACCGATTTCGATGCCATTCAGCGCACAGTCGGCCCGGCTGTCGCCGAACTCGGAACTCCCGCGATCCTTGTCAACAATGCCGGTGGTTGGAGCGGGTCACGTTTCGGTTCGTTCCTTTCGAAAGACGCAGCAGACCTGCGGGCCGAAATCGACGACAATTTGCTCACGGCTGTGTACATGGCCCGGGCCGTGCTACCGGCAATGGTCGAGAATCGCTACGGGCGAATCGTCAATATCTCCTCGATCGCGGGAATCATCGCTCTCGAAGGACATTCGGCGTACTCCGCCGCGAAGGCCGGGCACAGTGGCCTGGCACGTCAGCTGGCGGTCGAATTCGGTCCGTTCGGCATCACTACCAACTGTGTCGCACCGGGCGCGGTGCTCACCCCGCGCGCGGCCGAACTCCTGGCAGAGTCGGACGCAAGCCTCGAAACCATGCTGCGGATGACCCCGAGCGGCCGGTTGACCACCCCCGAGGAAGTGGCGGAGCTGGCGCTTTTCCTGGCCTCGGAGGATGCCGCGCAGATCAACGGTCAGACCATCGCGATCGACGGCGGCATGACGTCCGAATAGAGTCCGTCCCCACCGGCGAACCACCGAGTTTCCGATATGGGGCTCCGCAAGCAAAGGAAAATCATGCCGAACTCCGCAACGACAGCCCGGGCCGAGGCGATAGTCGGCCAGCTGGTTACCGCTGGTATTTCGGTGGCGGCGACGCTGCCGGAAAGCTGGCTCGGCGCCGTCCTCGACCGAGTCGATCTCGAACCGGGCATCCGGCACATTCGTGTCGCGCGCGAGGACGACGGCGCGGCCGTCTGCGCAGGCGCCGCACTGGCGGGCAAGCGCAGCGTTCTCATCTGTCAGAATTCCGGCCTGCTGTTGTCGGTGAACGGTTTGGCGGGGTACGCACTGCACCATCAATTGCCATTTCTGGCGTTGGCGGTGGCTCGCGGCGAACGCGACGACGGGTACTTCTATCAGGCCTATAAGGGTCAGGTCACCGAACCTGTACTCAATGCCGTCGGCATGCCGTATCACCGCCTGACCGGTGACGGCGACGACCACATCATCGGCGAGGCGATGAACCAAGCATGGCTGTATCGGCGACCGGTCGCGGTCCTGTGCAGCCGACGATCACTTCTGGGCGAAGGCGATGCATATGAAGCGAAGTGAATTGGCCGGCGAGGTCTCCCGGCGACTCGGAGCCGAGCATATCGTCATCTGCGGAATGGGCGCGACGACATTTACCTGGCGAGCCCTGAATTCCCCGACACCGACCTACTACTCGGCGGATCCGATGGGGCTCTCCCCAGGCCTCGCCCTGGGTTTCGCGGTGTCGCGGCCACGGAACGACATCGTCCTGCTCGTCGGGGACGGCGACCTGGTGATGAACCTCAGCGCGCTGCTGGCCTGGGCCCAAGCGGCACCGGAGAACCTCCGCATGGTCGTCTTCCACAACCACCGCTACGAGACCGGCGGCGGGCAGGCCATCCCGGCCGGCGACCGGCTGCGACTCGACGAGGTTGCCGCCGCCATGGGTATCGGCTGGACGGCCCGCACCGGCGCCGACGACGCCGCATTGTCCCCCGGGGAAGCCATCGATGCTCTACTGGCAGCCCGCGGGCCGGCCATGTTGGTGGTGGACCTGGAAGCCGAGACGGCCGAATACGCCGACCTCGGCGATATCTCCGGTGCGGAGGACCGCACCGAATTCCAACGGCAGATCCGATCGGTCTAGGCGCATCGATGCCCGCCCCGACAGAATTCCCGACCAGTCAGGAGACCCCAATGCCGACAGAGCACGACCGATCGCACGGGTCCGGGCAACCTTCGCTCCCGATCGACGCGATCGCAGACCAAATGCTACAGGCGGAGCTCACGGGCAGCGCCCGTGGTCCGCTCACCGACGATTACCCCGCAATGGATACCGAGCTGGCCTACCAGATCCAGGACGAGGCGCTCAGCCAGCGAATCGAACGCGGCGAAACCGTGGTCGGCGTCAAACTCGGGCTGACCTCGCCGGCGAAACAGCGCCAGATGGGGGTCTCCGCGCCGCTGACTGCCTGGCTCACCGATGCGATGGTCCTCCCCGCCGGCACACCGCTGCCACGCGAACAGCTGATCCATCCCCGGATCGAACCCGAGATCGTCTTCGTCATGGGGCGACGGCTGGCCGGGCCCGGAGTCACAGCGGCCGCGGCCATGGCCGCTGTGCATCGGGTCTACGCCGGTCTCGAGGTGATCGACAGCCGATTCCTGGACTTCCGGTTCACATTGCCGGATGTCATCGCGGACAATGCATCCTCGGCATACTACGTCACCGGACCGGTCGGACTGGATCCCGCTGCGTTGAACCTTCGCCTGGAGGGCTCGGTCCTCGAAATCAACGGAAACATAGCCGAAATGGGTGTGGGCGCGGCAGTCCAGGGACACCCCGCCGAGGCATTGGCAATGGCCGCCAATTCGCTCGCCGAACGCGGCCACGTGATCGAGGCGGGCTGGACAGTCATGACCGGCGGTATGACAGATGCGATTGCGGCAGCACCCGGAACAACGATCGCAGCACATTTCACCCACCTCGGATCGGTCAGCATCCCCTGTTGACGATCCACCTCGGCCCCGGCGCATCGATCACCGGCCGGCCCGCAGCCACAACGGCGTGTGCGAGTGGAGAACAACGGCGTTCTCCGCGTATCGGGCCCATTTCGAGGACATCGGCCACCCGGGCCAGGTCCCGAGCGGACGGTGACAGCTGTCGGCTCTCGATGCACCGGCCAGTTCAATCAATGAGGAGGTCACGGTGAATCCGCTGACCAAACAAGATTACACCGCCGCATTCCCAGCGTTGCAGCCGGGCTCGGGAATCGCCCCCGGCACCGTGTATGTGCCGGTGGATCCCGGCGAGGTGCTCTGGGGCCGGCTGCCCGGCCGGACGGATACCGCAGTAGCCACGATCGCACCCGGGTCGCGGGTGGTGATCGATACCATCAGTCACGAGGGAATGCTCGAAGACCAGGGCTCGGATCCGTTGCGTTACTTCGGAAACCACGGTGTGACACACACAGAGGTGCTCGAGGATACGATTGCCGTGGCGGCTCGGCGGCGACACGAACCGGATGCCGGTCCGCATATCGTCACCGGTCCGATCGCGATCGACGGTGCGCGTCCCGGAGATCTGCTGGCGGTCCGGATCGACGATCTCACCATGCGCGCCCCATACGGGGTGGTGTCGACCCGGCACGGCCACGGAGTACTGGCCGGCCGGCCCGGATTCGACGGCGACTACGGACAGTTCTGCGGCGTCCACGCGCGCGAGGACCGGTGGTTCGGTGTCCTGCCACTCGACCCCACCGGCCGGGCCGGGAACGCCGTGTTCCCGCTCGCCCCGTTCCTCGGGATCATCGGCGTGGCCACCGACACCGGGACCCGCGTGAATTCCGTCCCGCCCGGACCCCATGGCGGTAATATCGACATCAAACTTCTCACCGTGGGTGCGACCCTGTTCCTCCCGGTCCAGGTCCCCGACGCCCTGCTCTATATCGGCGATCCACATTTCGCCCAGGGGGACGGCGAAGTCGCGTTGACGGCGTTCGAGGCACCGCTGCGAGCGACCCTGACCGTGGACGTGATCCCGGCGTCCGACGTCGCCGGCGGGTTCGGTAGCCGGGTCGGCCCGTTTGCCGCCGCCCATGGGCTGCTGATCCCCACCGGAATGCACGCCGACCTGAACACCGCACTGGAATTATGTGTCGGCCATGCGGTGGACCTGGTCACCGAACTGTTCGAAGCCGACCGCCGGCAGGCGTATCTGTATCTCAGCGCCGCCGCCGATTTCACCATCTCTCAGGCGGTAGACCAGGTGCGCGGGGTACACGGCGCCGTGCGCCGATCCGACTTCGGCGCGGGCGCTGATACGCAATTCGCGCGCCACATCCTGGGGCGGGTGTGATAGCCATGGACGCGTTGACCGTGGTTCTGCTGCTGGCGGCCGGTTTCGGCTCCGGTTTCTGCAACGCCATCGCCGGTGGTGGCAGCTTGCTGTCGTTTCCGGCGCTGCTGGCCACCGGCCTGCCACCGGTCGCCGCGACGGTGACCAATGCCGTCAGCGTCTGGCCCGGATACCTGGGCGGTGCGGCCGCCCTGCGGTCGCGGCTGGCCGAATACCGTAGTCTGCTACCGGGATTGGTCCTCACCGGCGCCGCCGGCGCGCTCGGCGGTGTGATCGCTCTGTTGGCCGCGCCGCCCGAGGTCTTCGCTACGCTTGTGCCTTACCTGGTGTTGATGGCGACGGCGCTGCTGGCTGCCCAGCCGATGATCTCGCGATGGCTCGCCGAGAAGGGCAGTGACTCCCGGCTCAGGCTTTTCACAGGAGTCTTTCTGGGTGGGGTCTACGGCGCGTACTTCAACGGCGGCATGGGCATCGTGTTGCTGACGGCGCTCGCGCTCGGGATCGATGCCTCGATCAACCGGCTCAACGGCCTCAAAAGTGCACTCACCTTGACGGTGTCGACCACCGCGACCGCGGCCGTGGCGCTGTTCGGCCCCGTCGAATGGTGGTCTGTCGCCGTGCTCGGACCCGCATGCCTGGTCGGCGGGATGGTCGGCGCGAAAATCTCCGACCGCTTACGACCCAGCATATTCCGGGCCGTGGTAATCCTTTTCGGCACCGGAGCAGGCATTGCCATGCTGTTCATCTGAACATGACCACGACATCACGGCGCCGGTGCTGACCTTTCATCGACCGCGAGCCGCCAACTCCCGACCGCACGGAGGTGACCGAGATGCCCTCCAGCCCTCCCATCCTACGGGCCACCCGTCTCACCGATCCATTGGATTCGTTGTTCCCCACTGGAGAAGCACTCTTGTCGGCCATCCGGGGCCAACACGTAGGTCGTCACCCACTCGCTTCGGTCGCCCACCAGTTCGGGCAATTGCACCAGCAGCATCTCCGCGGCCCAACCTCCACGAAATACACATCCCGCGCACAACTGTCGCTGCAGGCAGATCGCTGGGTGGTCGAGCATGTACCGCTCGCTCACCCGGAGGCGACCTTGCACTTCGAGTCATTGGGCACCGTGATCGACCGGATCGCCGTTCAGCAGGTTCGGGCGTTTCACTTGTTGATGAACACCGAGCCATCCGCCCCGATCGTGCACACCGCATGGTATCGCCTTGCGGAATTGGTCGACGACTACACCGATCTCACGACGGCGGTCACGCGCCGGTCCCGACGCCTCCCCCTGCACGGCCCGCCTCTGATCGCTTCGAGCGGCTTCACCCGGCCCAGGCCGGAAGGAGCCCCGACAATTTCCATCCTCGGACCAGTTCGTGTCTCCCGATAGTACGAATCGATCGACCGCCGACCAACACCCACACCACCACCGGCGGTGGCGGCCGGGGTTTGACCATGCTGTTGAAGTCCGGTCAGGTTGAGGATTCGCCGCTGCTCGAGGCAGGGCTCGAGCAGGTATCGGTTCACTCGGCGGAGGACCCCACGACACAACCGTCGCCTACAAGCGTCGCAACATGGCCGAACGCGCATTCGACAAGACCGAACACTGGCGTGGAGTCGCGATCCGCTACCACACGATGATTGTGACCTACCGCGCGGGATTCACCATGGCCCTCATCCTCGAACGGCTCAGATCATCGGGAGACACGGCCTGGTCGCCGGCCCAGCTGCGCATCCGCCGGATAGCGCCGATGCCCGGCGCCGGGAGATCACACACTGGACGACAACTGCTCGAATAGCACGTCGGTCAGCGCTAATTCGGCCGCGGCGATATTCTCGGCCAGATGGCCCAAGGAGGTCGTACCCGGGATCGGGAGCATTGTGGGAGAACGGTGTAGCAGCCAGGCCAGAGCGGTCTGTGCGGGAGTGGCGCCGATTTCCTGCGCGAGGGCGGCGATCGGGCTGCCCGGTCCCGTATGCGCGCCGCCGGCGACCGGGAAGAACGGGATGAATGCCATCTCCCGCTCAGCCGCGTAATCGACGACCTCGTCGGAACCACGGTTCGCCAGGTTATACAGGTTTTGCACGCTGGCGATCGGGGTGATCCGTTCGGCCTCACGCAGCTGATCGACCGATACCTCGGACAGACCGATATGACGGACCTTGCCCTCCGAACGCAACTGATGCAACGCACCGACCTGATCGGCCAGGGGCACGCCGGGGTCGACGCGATGCAACTGCAACAGGTCGATCCGGTCGACTCGCAACCGGCGCAAGCTCAGTTCGGCCTGCTGCCGCAGGTATGCCGGATTTCCGACCGGTACCCATTCCGTCGGTGAAGGCCGGGCCGAGCCGACCTTCGTAGCGATCACCACATCATCCCGGTACGGCCACAATGCCTCGGCAATCAGCACCTCGTTCTCTCCCAGCGCGTACGAATCCGCGGTATCGATCAGGTTCACCCCGGACTCGACGGCCTTGCGCAGCACAGCAATCGCCGCGGCCCGGTCGTCCGGCGCCCGCCAAACAGGCCATTCCGCCGACTCGATCCCGGGCTCGGGTACGGCCGACAACCGCATGGCGCCGTAGCCGATCCGATTCACCGGCAGGTCGCCACCGAGCGTGAAGGACATATTCATATCGGAGTACTCCCAACGATCCACCCGATCGTCACGCTACGGGCATGAAGAATTGACCGAAACGGCCCAGGAGCCCAAGGATTCGGAGCTCGCTTGTGCAGAATGCGCTTTTCTACCGATGTAATCAGCGACCTTCACCTTCCAGGTGATTCTCCCCGCGATTCCGGCCGCCGCCCGGCGTGACATTTTCTGGAAAATCCTTCGGTCACCTCGACTGATTCCGCGGCGGTCCATACCGGCAACTCCATCATTCGCCGTCCCGGATACGCCGCATCTCCTCGAGCTGGCGGGCCAGCTCCTCCCGGTGCCGCACAGTATTGCTCCCGTCGAGCTGGCCGGCGAACGCCTGCCGCGCAGCCTCGACCAACTCGTCGGAAACCTCCGGATACGCGCGGGCTATCGCCCACAGTGCCTCGTCGGTTTCCATGTCCAGCCCGGTTTCCGAACGGAGTCCGCCGCCACTGCACACCGACTCGAGTTCGGCGTCGAAGTTCTGGATCAATTCCTCGCGGGTGGGATGGTTCAGCCTCATCGATGCTCCTCGAATCGTTGTCGTTTCCTTGGCCGGCGCGATGCCCGGAATCACGTGAACTCTTTGTCGCGCCGGTCGGGGTCGGCCAGGACCTTGCTGATGTGGGCACAGAGATCGAGCTCTGGTAGAGATTCGTACGTCAGATTCGCCAGTATGGTTGTCCCGGCCTCGAGAACCACGAATCGGCTCTGTCGCCGACCGACCGGAATACAGTGAGCAGTTACCTCGGCGGTACACGCGATGCGCTGATCCCCGATCCGCAGCGCCAGCAATCCGCTGGGCTCGCGATAGAACACCACCTTGACCTTGCCCAGGAAGGCATACATACCGGCCGGCTTCCCCACCGCGGCGAGGCCGGGGCTGACGCCACCGGATCGCGGGTCGAACTCCACCGGCACCCCGGGGCCGGAGAACGCCCGAAGCGCAAGGCGCGTTACCGCGACGGCCGGCTGCCTGGTCTGGTCCGAGACCGGCCGGAAGTCGGGGCTCGCGGGCCGCTCGGGCTCCCCGGACCCGGTCGGAAACTCCGGATCGCCCCGTCCGCCGGAGGGTTCCGGGTCCAGGGCGTCCGCAGCGCCGGGAATCAGGTCGGACGGCCTCCTCGGACCCTCCGGGGTATCGGCACCGCCTCCGGGACGGTCCGGCGGCCATCCCCGCATATGCTGGGTCAGCACATCGTAGATCATCTGCATCGGTTCGGCGGCCGCGGCGAACCCCTTGGCACCCAACTCGACCAACGCAACCCCCATGGCCACCGTCGGCGGCACGGAGGTAAGCGGCCCCGTCTCGGCGCTAGGCTGCGGAAGATACCCGGGAAAGGTCCGGCGTAGCCACTCGCCGTATCCGTATTGCTGCGCCTCGGTATTCGAAAGGTAGAAACTCCCCAGAGCCAGATTCAAGGCTTTCTCGGCCGCCGCGGGATCGCGATATCCGATCCTCTCACCGAACCCGTGGAGTACCGCCAGATACTCCGGGTGATTGGCCACCGCTGCCGGATACCGGCCGGACCGAACCATCGCCCACGCGAACTCCTGCAAATCCTCTGGAGCGCCATCGGAAAGTGCCGACCGGAAGTACTTCGCATTGAAGACCAGCTCGTGACGAATCTGCCCGTTCGCGGGATCCGGCACGGAAATCATCGCCACGAACCGATTCTCGGCGTTACCGGCGAACCGCTCGGATTGCTCGACCCCGACCCGCTGAATATCCAGGGTCGGCAGCAACCTGAATATGTCGAGGGTTGCCTGCGCCAGGCCCCGGACCCGCTCCTCGGACAGCCCCTCGCGATCCAGCCCGTACACCTCCACAGACTGCCAAGTGGCCTCGTACACCAGCCGATTCAGTTGCTGCTGAGCCGATAGTGGATCCAGTCCGGCGAACGGGCCGGTCGCTACCGCGTCCCGCGAATCGAACCCGAGCTCTTTCGGAGAGTCGGGTCGGCTCACCTGGTCGACGGCACCGGGTGCGGTGGTCCGCTCAACCTGCACGTGGACCGGCGCACCCAGATACTCCGGACGCTGTTGCGGATGGGTTTCCAGCTGCTGACGGCTGTCCCCCACACTGTTCGGGCCGGGCACGGCGGACTCGCCCGGATCCTCTCCGCCCTCACTGCCCGCGGCGACCGGTCCCAGGTACTCCGGGTTCACCGGCACGGTCTGGATGGGCCGATCCGGATCCGGCGACCATCCGAGCAGCCGATAGATTTTTTGATCGTCCAGCCCCATGAGCATTTCATATGTCAGTCGAACCGGTTCCCCTACCCGGCCGATCCCATCGAGAACTACTTCGGTGAAGGCATCGACAGGCCCGAGGTAGGCGTTGAACAAAGAGGTCGGCGTGAAGGCGAAGCCGCTGAAATGTTCGGCGAGCCAGCCGAGAAGCCCGATCTCGCTCAGTTCACCCAACGGTTCGGGACGAGTCCGGTAATACAAGCTCAGGAACCGCTTTATGTTCTGAGCGATTCCGCGGTTCACGCCGTGCACCATGGCCTGCCCGATCGCCTGGATACCTGTTGCGTAGGGGCTCGTGCGATACGCGCTACGCGTGCCGAACCCGGCGTATTGCCCGGCTACCGCATCACGGTATCCGACCGGATCTCGCGCGAATTCGGCATTGAATGTTATCCGGATTCCGTCGCCGGTCGGGTGTGCCGTGGACAGCATACCCTCCGGTACAGGACCGAACCCGACCTGGGAAATCGTCGGACGGACTCCACGTTCTCCGAGATGACCGACGGCATCGGCGAGTCCCCTGGTGTACTCGGAGACGATGCCCGGATCCAGGTCCGCATCGTCGAACCCGAAGACTTCCACACCGGCAGTACTGAGCATCGTCTCCAGCCGGGCAACCAACTGCGTTCCCGCCGCTTCCGGGCTCAGCCCTGCCCATTCCGCATGAGTCTCCGAATGTGGAATATCTCCGTCGGAGGGGCGCACATCGGGCTCCCTGGGCTGCCATGAGGACTCGACGCCGCGCGCCCGGACCGGCCCCTTGACATCACGGTCGACAACCTTCGGCGCGTTTCCGTCCTGCGCAACATTGATCTCTGCCAATAACAGGACGAGATCAGAGATTCTCCCGCGCTCGGCCGTCGCCAGCTCGGCCTCACTCTCGGCCAATGCCTCATTGATTTTTATTTCACCCGTATGCGTCACAGCATTGCGCGGGAGACTGTCGGACAACCACAGCGAACGGTGAATATCGGTCGCCCGACCCAGATGGTTACGAAGGAAGTGGTAATTCACGTTGCTCGGCGCCACGTCGAGCGCCATTGTGAAGTTATCCAATTCTCGGACATGTCCGACTTCATGACACCCGATCGCGTATGCGGCCTGCGCTGCTGCACCCTCCTGCCAGTAACCACGCTCAACGTCTTCGCGAACCTTGTTCTGGAACTCTTCAGGGTCGGAGATCTGTTCCACGTTGAACCAGATGGCCGCCCGAGTCCGTTCCCGGGTCAACGGATCGGCATTTCCTGTTGTCACCGCGTAGGCCGTATTCCACCTCGCCGGGTCGACCCCTACCGGCCCTTTCTCAGCGAAGCCGACCAACTGGAGAATGGAATGCCGATTGTCCTGGACGTAGTCGGCGATCGCCCGAGCGTAGTCCCGAACTATCGCCACGCATTCCCGGGGAACCAGTTCGAACCCGAGCACCTCGACACCACGGGAATCGAGCAGGGTCTGGTGCAGGAACCTTTTCAGCATGCGGCCGACTTGCGCCGGATCCTGCTCCTCCATCCACTCATAAGTGGTTGGCGCTCCCGGCAAATCGGTGTATTTCGGGTCTCCCGGATGTTGCCCGTTCGCCGGCACCTCGACCGCCCCCGGCATCCAGCCGACACCAGCAGGTTGGTCTGCTGTTCCGGCTTCACGAACTTCCGGTTCACCCACCAGGCTGTCGCCGTAGGCACCGGCGTCCAAGGCTTCGGGTATGGGTATTCCCCGGTCGACTGTGGGAAGAGACGCGGTCCGAACATCCCCCACATTGCGCGGCTCACCGCCCTCGTCGGCTCTCTGCGACGCATCGCGTCCCAGCGGTGAATACCCCAACCACTCGGCAAACTTTCCGTCCAACGCATCCAGCGCCCTGCGCACCCGCTCCGGTTCGGGACCTGGCTCTACTTCTACATACCGCACACCGGCTTGGCCACTGAACTCCACCACCGCCCGGCCCGGCTCACCTCGCACCGGTACGATCGCCAACGTCACCCGGATCACCCGGTCCAAGGATTCGACCTCCTCAGCCCGGATCGCGAATCCCGGGCCGAATCCGTCGAACAGTCCCGCGTTTCCGGACTCGATGTCCGCCAGTAGGGCAGCCTGGCCCTCGCTGATGACCTGGTCGGCCGTCGGCATCTCAACCTCCGGGTCCCACAGCGCACCGCGTGATTTGAACCGGCAATCGGTGTCCGACAGGTCGGCACCATGGCGCTGCAGCTCGTCGAGTACTTGCGCGGCATAGAGCGGATCGAGCATGGCATTGCCGAATCGGATCATGCCGTCTGGCCACAGCATTGCCAACTCTCCCGCAATCACTCGCCACATGCCGAATCCCGCGACTTCGTCAGCGGGGTCATCGGAGTCCGCATATTGCGCAAGGAGCTCTGCGTGACCGGGGTCAGCCTGAACGGTCATGAACTTCCCCGACGCGTTCATCACGAAGGCCTCATCCGCCCAGGAGGTGTACGGCTCATCATCAGGGTCCAGGAGCAGTCCGCCCGTGCCCAAAGTGAGCTCCGTAGACATCCCGAGTGGCTTGCTGGGCTCAACTCCGGGTGTCACAGTCGCATAGTGAGCACGACTGCGCGAACGCGCATCTCCCTCGCTATACGGTTGCACGTCGTCGGAACCATCCGAGGGTCCGGAAGCGTGGTATCCCTCGAGTGATTTGGAGGAAGTCTCGGATACGTTGCCGTCCTCACGCCCTGGTTCGCCAGGGCGTCGCGCTGCGGAATCAGCTTCATTACCAGGCTCATCTCCGGTTTCTTCAGGATCGGCCCGGATCCCCATCAGATCGCGTTCACCATCACGAGAACCATCCCCCGAATCCCGCACCGCCCCAAATGACCCCTGGGTAGGTGGCTCGCCGGATGTGACAGCGGATGGCGCGTACCACTCCAGCAGTTCGGCCAGCACTCGAACCGGTTGTGGCACCTGGACCGGTTCTTCCGATCCTTCTGCAGCCCGCACCCGGGAGTACGCCTCTGCCACCGCCTCAGGGCCCCGCAGTGAGAGTGTTCCGTCCGGGTTCTTCTTCGTGCTGTACGGCGAGAGCATCCGCAGCCATGCCTGGTAGTCGGCGCCTTCCCGCCTGGCTGCATCCATCAGTTCCGCTTCTGCCCTCAGGGATGCCTGGCATCCGCCTGCGTGATCGAGCGCGTGGCCGACCTCATGCCTGGCCAGTTTCTTCATCGACCGGATCTGGGATCCGGGCGGCAGCTTCCCGAGGGCGACGCCTTGCTCCATCGCGTCCCGCAGCCACAACGGGTTCCGCGCCGCCGCCCGGCTCAGAATGATCTCCGAGGTGTACTGCTTACCGGTTTCGGTGTCGAGGGCCCGTATCGCCTCACTGAATTCCTTGACGTCCTCCTCGTCCGCCATATCGCGGACGCTGAGCCCCCGCACATCAGCCGCCGGCGTCGCCGCCAGCTCTGCCGCGAGATTCCGTACCCAATCCCGCACCGCCGCGACACTGAGTTCCGCTGGATCACTGGTATCCGGTTTCTCGCCCCGCCTCGGCGGATCACTGAGTTCCGGCCCGAACCCCCACAGCCTCGCATTCGAAAACTTCTTCCGGATTTTCGGTACGAGATCCCCGATGGTGGTGGCCTCGGACCACCAATCGCTTCGGCATTCCTCGGGTATGTCCAGCAGATCGTCCTCGGTGGCCGCGAGCCGAGCACGGTCCACGGCGGGTTCGCCGGTCAGGCCGGCCGCCTGGAAGAGGTTACGTCCCTCGTCGGTCTCGAGCGCGGGGCCCGGATCCGATGTCATACCGTGCGCGTAATCCCATACGGCACCGAAAAACTCGCTGTAGGTCCGGCCGGGTGAGATCTCGAGTGCGGTGAGTTCGCGCAGTATGTTCGCCAAACCGTTGTCGTGCGCTTCCTGTGGGCTCGTCGCGGCCGACTCCGGAGAGTATGCCTTGGTATACACCCGCTCCAGTGGGAGAACCGGGAGCCCGGTACCGTCCGGCCCGTCCGTACCGAATGCCTGCCGCCACTGGCGCAGCGCCAGGATCGCCATGAACTTCGGCATTACCTGCCGGTCGAGCATGTCCACGATGAATTCGTCGCGAGATGCGGTCAGCAGGAAACGCACTACCTCGTCGGTAGTGCGGGTGTCGTGGTCGATATGCGCGGCCGCCTCTACGAGGGCGAGCATCTGTTCGGCCGGGGACGCGCCGGGATCGATTACCAGTAGCCGTTGCGCTGGATAGTACCGGTGGATGGCGTGGGACCGGTATTCGATCCGGACCTCGTTCTCCCGCAGGGTCATCACGGCAGCTGCGGGGATCTCGGTGCTCGCCAGCAGCTCTGTAAATTGTTGTATTTCCCGATCCACGTACTGCTGCGCCGCACCCGGCCATACCGTGTCCCGCTGATCCTGGCGCGCGGCAACCGGGGCGGACGGTTCCTCGATCGAGCGGACCCGGACCAGCCCCTCATCGGCGATCTCGACTTCGAGGTACTCCGTATGGAAGTCATCGCCAGACACGAAGGCGTGGCTTCGCGTAGTGACTTCCCTGAGGGCCTGGTGGTGCCCACCCTTGCTCGCCACGACCACGAGCCGGTCCGGCCGGCCGGACCGTCCTTCCGCCCAGGCGACATGATCGCTGATCGGCTCACCCTCCACCTGCGTCGCGAGCACATGCCCGACCGCCAGCGTGTGGGCGTGGTCCCGTATACCGTGCCATTCCGACAGCGCCCAGCGGTAGGTGTGGCTGAGGTCGGCCAGCCGGTGTAGCTCGTGGCGGCGGCGCCGCAGCCGAGCAGCCGCTTCGGTGGATCCGGCGGATTCGGCGGTGACGAGCTCGAGTTCGGTATCGAAGACTGCCCGGTCGATCGCCGGCTGGATATCGGAGCCGAGCGGATTCTCGGTGATCGAGAGATGCCCCGCCAGCAGTACCGCCTCCTTACCGGCCGCATGCCGCCGCAGATCTGCGGCTTTCAGGTCCAGCATGGTGCGTCGCAGCGCCTCGTCGTAGCCTGCTTCGGGGAGCTGCTGCCAGCCGTCGGCGGATTCCGGCGGGCGCTGATTCCGATATTCCCTCCAGGTCATGCGGTACTCATCGGCCAGTTGGGCCTCGAGCAGATCGCGCACTTTACCGGCAGCACGCTCATGCGCCCGGACCGCGCGGCGTTCAGCAGACTCGGTGCCCTCACCCGCCTCGGCGTAGTACGCAGAGATCCCGGCATAGTAGGCGTTCGCCGACGCGAATTCCGCGACCGGATAACCCTGGGCGGTCAGTTCCTCGGCAAGTTCGATCACCAGCATTTCTGCTGCGTGGTCCAAGTCGATACAGGCCGCGGTGTACTCGAAGCGCTTCATCGCCAGCGGGTCGGGAATGAGACCCTTCTGCCGCTTATCCGCCTCCACTGCGAGACGCGCCAGGGTCGTCAATTGAGTGAGCAGACCGGACCCCGTGGTGAAGACACGTGCTGTCTGCGACGACGAATCGTACACGCCGAGAGCCGATCCGCCCTCGCCGGGATCGAATTCGGTGAGCTCGACCCGAACCCGGTTCTCACCCAGCATTTTCAGGATCTCCTGGCCGGTCGCGGTCCGGCCCAGCAGGTGGTAGATCTGCGGCTCCGGGGCGTCGAGAGCCACCGTCATGAGGTCACGGGACAACCCGTTCTCCGGGACACCGCCGACGCGCATATCGACCGGCTCCGCTCCGGAATCGCCTCCGGGCATCAGTCGCGTCCGCGCCACATCGACTGCGACACGTGCGCGCCGGAATTCGGCCAAGGTATGGGCCGTGGTGGGTTCGACGAGGTTCGCGATGAGGCCCGCCCGATGTAATTGGGCGCGAATGGAATAAGGCATGGCCCAATAGGCTTTCAGCCATCCGCGCACAGCATCGGCGTACTCGACCGCCGACTTCCGCTGGGCCGCCGACGCGGCCGGATCCCGATACACCCGCCGCGCCGCATCGAGCGCATGCACAAGCCCGCGGGACTCCCGCACCAACTCCTGCATCGCCGGCCGGTCCTTTATTCCGGTCACTGCGCAAGCCTCGGTGCGCGCCTCATGCACACGATCCGCGGCGTCCCGCAGGGCGTCCCATCCGAGCATCACCGCACCGAACGAACCGCCTGACCCATCCGTCCGACCGGCGGCAACAGCGGATAGCAGGCTCATTCCAGGGTGAACAGGTCCTCCCGGAGCGATGGCCTCCAGCGCCATCAGGTGCCGGTCGCTCTCGTCGGAATCGCGGCCCTCAGCGGACCCTTCTGCCGCTGAACTGTTGTTGTCTTCGGCCGGATCCGGCAAACCGGCAGGCCCGCTCGGGCCGGATTCCGGCCTGTCTGTGCGGGAGGTCCGCGGGTCGCCGGCGAACGAAACGGGAGCAGACCGAGATCCCGAGACTTCTTTCTCCGCCGATTCTGTCGCGTCGGCACCCGCATTCTCCTGTGCGGGTTCACCCGGAAGTTCCGGATCGGCATGCGGCCCGCGCGCGCGGTCTCGCTCGGTTGCCGCCGAGCCAGGGAAAATCTCGGCGATTCCGGCCAGGAATTCGCCTGCTGCGTCATCGACCTCGCCCCTCGCTGCAGCAACCGCGTCGGCCGCGTCGGCCGCGGCGAGGAGGTCCTCGACGATCTCCGCCTCGTCCCTCCTCGCGTGGTCGAAGACGCCCATCACCTGCTCGTACAGGTCCTGCAGCACAGGAGGGAGATGCCTGTCGAACCATCGCCGAAACTGGTTCCGGGGACCGTCCGCGGAGTCGGTATAGCCGCCGCGGGCGTCCCGACTTCGATGCTCGGCGGAATCATGTCCAGGTGCACCGTTGTCGATCCCGTCAGATCCGCCATGCTCCCGCACACCGGGAGCCTCGGGCTCCACCACAACCGAGTCGGTGAGCGCACGCAACGCAGTCTCCAGCTCGTCGATCCGGCGCAACGCGTCGCTGCGCCGGGAGGAGTGATCGCTGCGACGCTCCTCGTCCGAATCAGCCGAACTCGGGCTCGCGTCGCGAATTGATGACAGCGCGTCCGCCTCCCACTCTGCGGACAGCAGCTCGATCTGCTGTCGCAGCTGAGCCAGCTGCATTCCGGGTACGCCGTTATCGACCTCGAGCGTGATCCGATAGTCCAGGTCATCCAGTTTCCGATCGAGCCACGCCCACCTCGCATTCCAGTAGGCGGCCGCCGAAATGTCCGGGTCCACCGCCGCCTCGATCTGGTCGACCTCCTTCAACAGCTGGACCGCTACGTCCGAGCCGAGTGCACCCGCCCGCTCGGCAGCTGTGATCTCCGCACGAGCCTGCTGAACATCGGTGAGGAATTTGCGTCGCCCATCGGGACCCCAATAGCTGTCCCGGAGCGTGCGGACGAGTTCGGCCGCCGAATCGTAAACCTGAGATTCGTCGAATACCTGCCCTGCTCTCGTATGGATTCGAAGCCGGGTATCCCCCGCATCGCGTAAGGTCTCGAAATACTCGGGAAGGCGGGTGCTGTCGCCAAAACTCCGATCATGGACGTGTGGGGGCATGTAGACATCCTCACCACGCACGACCCGCAGGATCATCGACAGCCTACTGACCTGGCCGGGAACAGCGAGAACCTCGATATCCACCTGATAATTCCGCCTTATGAACTGCCTGACCAGTTTGGCAGCACCATCCGGCGACCCGAATGTCTCCTCCACCGCCACGTTGTACCCATGGTCGATGGCGTACTCGAGTGCCATGACAAACCAGGCCGCCGCCTCCGGAACAATCGGGTGCGCTGGATTGAGGACACCGCTCGCCACCAGCGCCGCATATTCGGGATGGAATTCGAACATCTGATTGGCGGTGAGATGCACCAGCCCTGGGGCGCCGAACGCGTTGGCCCAATGCGCGGTCAGGGTCGATTTTCCGGCCCCGGTCTGGGCTATCAGGATCACCGCCCGAGGCGGTCCGTCCTCGACCGCACTCCTTCCCTCGAAGAACGCGGGCACGATCTTGTTGTCGAAAATTCTCTGCAGGGAATCCTCTGTCAGCCGGTATTTCGCACTGTGCAACAGCACTTCGAGAGTGCCGTGGATATCGGCGCGAACGTCGGCGATAAAGGCTTCCCTCGCATCAGCCGTGGACAACTCACCGAAATGCCGCCAAATCGACTCGATGGTTTCGGCCCCCAGGTTGTGCTCGGTCAACACCTTTCTGAGGGCAACCACCTGTGGCAACGTCCGCCCGTACCGGTCGTCCCGGCTCGGCATGCCGGGTTGTTCGGCCCGTTGTTCTTCGGATGCCCGCTGGACCAGCAGATCGTGGCCCATGCGGGTATCGCCGACCTCTACCACCACCCCGGTATCGACGTACACCCGCTCGGCCACTTTCACCACAGAGAAGTCCCCGGCGAGCTTCTCGCCCCACAAAAACACCTTCTCCGGCGAAACGACATGTCCCGAATGCGTACTCACCAGCCAGTACTCGCAGGCACCGACTTCACCTTCACGGGGATCGAGGTCGTAGCCGGGCAACAGTTGCCGCCACCAATGCTGCCCGTGCTCGGCGATCCGGGTCGGCAGTACGTCCTCGTACCACTGTAGCCTCAGCCCCTCCCGCCAGCGCGACCCGAGCGCCTCCCAGTCCCGGCACAGCTCCGTCTTCCCACCGGGTGGCAGCTCGTCCCACCAACGCTGTTCCCGCTCCGCACGCTGTTTGCGGGACAGTTTGTTCCACCACCGCCGTGCCTGCGCCGCGCGCTCGTCCGGTGTGAGCCTCGCCCACCACCGCTGCTCACGCCGCAGCAGTTTCTGGAAATGGTCCGCCATCATGGTGACGATCAGCTCGCGGGCCTCATACTCACCGGCCACTTCGTAGGCATGCCCCACCTCGTGCATGGCCAGCGCATAGGCCGGACGGGCCCGATACGCCTCCGGGAAATGGCCGGCTTCGACCTGCTCGTCCATGTACTCCGCCAGCCGCCGGCCATCCGCCACGAACCGGGTATTGAACGTTATCGTTTTCACGTACTTGCGGCCATGGCGGTCGATATCGAATTCGGTTCCCGCCATCCGATACCGGCCCAGATCGGCGAATCCGATCCGCTGGGGCACCACTCGAGCATTCGGGGCTTCCGTGAAACCGTCCTGGAGTCCTCGGGCGAGATCCCGCAATACCACCTCGTCCAATATCGTCGGACCAGCTTGCTCGGCGCCGGTTCCTCCTGCCGTAGGCACCACACTGTCCGGCAGCGTATGGTGCTGCGCAGGAAAGCCGAACAGCTCGATTTCCGCGCCGGGGAATGCGTCGTGCAGCATCTCGGCGTAGGCATCCCGCATGCCGAACAAGGGCACGTCACACCAGTCGTCCTCGACCTGCTCGCCCTGGCGATCTGTGTACCGGTCGGCAGAATTCAGGGGACGCACACCGAGGGCGTCGTACACCGCATCGTGCAACTGTGTGCCCAGGGCGCCCGGGGGGTCGGTTATCGGACTGAACACTGCACCAGGATTGAGGCCGAGACCGAGCCGGAGATCGAGTCCGGCGGTGTACATACCACGCACGACCTCGTAGAGCGTGTGGTGTTGCGGCATCAGGGACGCCAGAATGGCTGCGGCGAAATCTTTTTCGAATACTTTGGGCGCCTGCAGCCATCGGAAACGTGCGGCCATCCTCAACCCGGTGCCGGCAACCCCTGACATAGTGTCGATTCCGTGCTCGCGGTTAACGCGATAGGACCACTGGTGGTCCTTATCGAATTCGATACCGGCCATGCCCGGACGCCACGGAAGCAGGACTTCGAGGCGCTCCGGTTCCAGGTCACTCACCTTCGTGAGATCCTGCTCGGCACCGACCTCGTGGAAGAGTGCGACCCCTGTCACGACGGCATTGCCGTCAGCGTCTCGTACCAGGGTGCCGTGCGAATCCTGAAGGTACTGCGGGCTCACGCCGCGGAGAGTTTCGTACACTTCCATGAGTCGGGACTTCAGCTCCTGGGTGTCCACCCAGCCTTCGGAATCGCGTGGAATCCCGAGATATGTATTCGTTCGCGGATCACAAAGCATGACCCGATCGCTGGGCAGAGCCGCCCATTCCCGGTCCGACAGCGGCATTCCGAGCGCCCGAAAGTCTTCCGCAGTGAGTGACCACGGCAATGTGTCCGGCTCCGATCGCCGCTTCCGCCCCTCATAACAGTGAATGAGCTCGGAGAGAACGGCATCGCGGTCCGGATCGCTCGGCGCAGTGTGCTCGGTGTAGATATCTTCGGCGATGATCACAACCGGATCTCCGCCGGTGATCTCTGTCCGCATCCTGCCGAGCGCCTCGACATCGAACCCTAGCCGGTGCGCCTCTGTTTCCCAATCTTCCCGATTGAGGAGCGCGGCAATACCCTCGTCAAGAGTAGTTCCCGACGGAACAGGTATTTCCCGGCTGCGGATCATGCCATTGAGCACCGCCGCCATCACTTCACGCAGATTTCCTTCGGCCAGAAGCACTTCCAGTGGCACCGACCGCAACACCATGCCGCCTGCGGTCGCATTCTCCGGTGCATAAAAGGCGTTGTCGATCTCCGCATCGCTCGCGTTCGGATACAACTCGTGCAGCACAGCGCGCAGATGAACCAGCATGGCTCGCGCGGCGGTCAGAACCTCCGGCCGGTGGTAGAGCGTGGCGGCCAGATGGATCTCCTGCTCGGCATGCTCGTGCGCGAAACGCGGATCACCGGCGTACCGGGGTGCGGTCCAAGAGTCCCTGCGGATGTGTAATTCGTCGATGGCGGTGGCGCCTACCAGATTGTCCCTCGGTCGACCGCCGTCCGGCACGTCGACCGCCGAGTCGGCATCCGGCGCTGTAGCCGACCCGATTTTCCGGCGCGTCCGGGCTGCCACCGACTCGACCAAAGCCAACCAAATCGCCTGTTCGGCCACATTGAGCTCACCAGACCCGCGACGATCTGTACGACTCGCGACATGAATGATCGCAGCCTCGACGCTCAGCTCGAGGTCGGCGTGGAAGCACCCGGCGGGCAGCTGACGTCGCAACCACTGCCGGAAACCGTCTCTGATCTCCGCGAGCTCCCGACCGAGTGCGTCGTACCCGGCCACGTCCAATCGCCGCAATTTCTCCGTATGTTTCAGCTGCAGAGCCTGGTATTCGCCTACGCCTTTCGGGCCGGCGTATTGCCCGAACAAACGGTCCATGGCACGGCGCTGCACGGCCGGCTCGGATACAAGCGTCCGGAATTCGTCCGGCCCCACCGCCGGCGGGACCGAATCGGTGTCGGTGCCTGTGGTGTCGGAGGATTCACCCACATCGGACTCCGTCGGCGCAGGCATGGGTGCGACCACTGCTTCGGTGTCGAGGTTGTACAGCGGGAACCGATACCCCAGCCAATCCAGGATGACCGTGACCCGCTGCGACCACGGCGCATTCCGCGAGTGGGATGTCCGGACCACGAGATCATGTAGCAGCTGTACCGGCGCGCTCACATTCTCTTCGTTCAATGCCTGCGCATACGCTTCGGCTACGGCCTCCCGCGCATCAAATCTGCCGTCCGCTTCGAAGCTGTACCCGACGAAATGATCCTGCAACCACTTCTGGAAGCTCGAAATATCCGGGTTACCGAGCTTGTTCGCCATGTAGTAGTGCAGCAGCACCTTCGATGCCAGCTTTTCCGGCAGGCACCCACGATCGAATGCCAGCACATGCCCGAACTCGTGGTCGATCAGGGTGCCTATCGGGCGGTCCGCGGCACACTGCACGCGGAACCGGCTGTGAGCAGCAGATTGCGCATCCCACCACAATCGCCCCGGATTCTTCACAGTATCCAGATTGATGAATATCTCGGCCGACGGTTTACGAGTGCGCCCGGTCGAATCGCGGTACGTCCTCGAAGCACGGTAGGTTTTGGCATCGAACCTTCCCCAGGCATCGCCTGTGACCGGATCGGCGCCGATGATACTGATGCCGCTGAGGCGGGCACGGGGATTCTCCCGCATACGGATGATCAGGCGTCGAGCGATCTCGCGTGCTGCTTCGGGATCGATATCCGGATGGTCGAAACCACGCACCGTGAAATTCCGGTGACGCCGGTGCACCGCCCTGATCATTTTCTCCAGTTCGATCGCGACTGCCGGAGGAGAAAGCTCGGACCATTCATCGGGAACCGGCACACCGAGCTTTTGTGCCGATGTCATAGGCGAAATCGCTACGGATTCCTCGTATTTCTCGCCGAGCGTTCTCGGCTTCACCCCATCTTGGGCTTTCCAGAGATTGTAGAAAAACCGTTGGGCCGGCCCGACCCGATCACTGTCCACTCCGTGCACCGCCGCCACTGTGCAGGCATGGATGAAAGCGGTCGACGGCCGGGTCGCACGGATCCGGCCGAAATCGTCAGTGAATGTGACGGTCAACCATTTCCGAAAACCCTCCTGAGTGGGCGACTCCGGAGTGTTGTCACGGTAGTAATGCCGGGCATGCTGATCGAAAACGAGTCCGGCCATCTCGCCGTTCAGCTCGAAGTCCGCCTTCGCTAGTCCCTGAACCATCAGCGCGTAGGCCGGCCGATCGTGCACCGCCGACGGAAGTATCCGTGGATCGGTGATCTGCTCGAGGAACCGGTCACCACTGGGCGTCGGGCCGCCGGAGCTGTCCGCGGGTGGTTCGAAGAGCCGAGCATCGAGTACGAGCGACTCGACATACCGCTTGCCGGTATCCCTATCGATCCCTGTGGTCACATCGATGCGATCCGGGTCCGGTGTGGTGTCGATGACGATCTTCCGCACATCCAATGCCGGCTCGTTGGTGAACCGGTCGACCATGGCCCGCGCAAATTCCTGTACCGCCACGTCGGTGACACCCGGCCGGACCAACCCGGCCAACTCGATATCGCGGCCGGCGATACTGCGCAGCCGCTCGTGCAACCGATCGACAACGTCCTGCGGGGTCGAGTCCGACCACTCGTCCGGCTTCGGCACACCGTATCGTTCGGCGTCCTCTCCGGGAGTGAACCGTCCCGGCCTCGGCGGCACCTGATCCGGATCGCGCGAGCCCGCCCCGGCGTCCGACTCGCGCAGGCTCGCCGCCCCACCGGAATAGCTCACGTCCGCGGGTACTTCAGCGGCATCGTCCGACTCGACGCTTTCGGCGGGCGCGGTATCACCAGGTGAACCCGGTGCGCCGCCGTCGGCAGGTGGCGCGTCGGCTCGCGGTGGCGTGGTGCCCGGATTCCGGCCTAGGAGGAGGTGCGTAATCACCTTGACCCCGACCGCCAACGCCGCCGGGTTCGCCGCATACCTCGGGTCGTGGATGTCGAAATTCGGCCTGTCCGGCCACCCGACCCCGATATTTACGTACACCCCCTTCCCGCACTTCTTCATCAGCACCCCGAAGTCGTCGCTGCCCGGAGACGGCAGACGGGTGCCCAGACCTTGCGGCCCGAGCGCGTCGACGACCGCGGCGCGCATCTGCTGGGCTGATTCCGGGTGGTTCAGGACCGGCGGGGCGACCTCCCTCAATGTCAGGTCGTAGCCGAGTTCGGAATTGGGCGGGAGGTCAGCATTGCTGAGTATCGCGGTGACGCACTTCCGTACGGTGGCCTTCAACGTGCGCATGTCGCCGTTGTCGTACAGTTCTTCGCTGTAGAGGCGGATACCGCCGAGCAAGCTGCCCTTGGGGGGGATGACATTGAATGTCGACCCGGTATGTGCCGCGCCGAATGACATCGCCAGCAAGGATTTCCGCCCGATGATGCCCAACCTCCGCAGTTGGTCGCGAACCAAGGCCGGGAGACCGGTCAGCAGCTCACCGAGGCGTTTCGGCACATTGTCGGATTCGCCGGGACGGGAACCGTGACCGCCGAGACCGTCCACACCCAGTTCGACACCGATAGCGGCGGCGTTCATCTCCCCCGTGAGAACAGCGACGGTCCCGGCTGGCAACGTGGAATCGGTGTGCATCGCCGCCACATCGGTGACGCCCTCCATTGCGCCTGCTTTTACCAGCGCCGTCGCCCCGGTACCGACCTCTTCGGCACGCTGCCACATGAAACGCACCCGCACGTCGAGGTGCTGTTCCATCTGTTTCACCGCCTTGGCGGCGTGCAGCGCGATGGTGGTGTGCACATCGTGGCCGCATGCGTGCATGACGGGCTTCTCGTTACCGTTGGCATCGATACCGGTGGCGGTGGAGGCGTACTCCAGGCCGCTCTCTTCCCGGACCGGTAGCGCGTCTATATCGGCCCGGTACCCGACGAGGGGGGCGTCCTCGGGACCGATATCACAAGTGACGGTGACTATCCGACCGTCGTCGTCCTTCCAGATCTTCGGTTCCAGCCCCGCGGCATCGAGCTCCCGTACTAAGAAATCGATCGTTTCGTGCTCCTGCCAGGACAGCTCAGGGTTCCTGTGCAGGTGCTCGAAGTCCTTCTTCATGGCCGGCTCGTCCCGGTTCACCCAGTCCTCGACCTCCTGCCGGAGATCGTCCGGCAGGACTTCGTAGCCCGGGCCATCGCTGAGCCCTTGGTCCGAACCACTGTCGTCGGCCGTGGCCTCGAGTTCGCGGGCTACGGTCGCCGCCACGGCCGGGTCCGGGTACACCTCGAGGAGGAGACGAGCGATACGCGCCTCCAGGGCAGCACGTGCGGCGGGGTTCCGCGTGGTATGCAACGCAGCAACGAGTTCGTCGTATGTCGTATCCCATCGCTTCAGCTCATCGGACGTTCGATCGTCGAGACCGATGCGGACAATCTCGGCGGGACGAATTGTGAATTCGAAGGAGCCCGGGAACTCGTGCGAGGAGGCGCTGTTGTCGCGCAGACGCCGCATTTCCGCAGCCGCATCGCTACCGACATGGCTTTCCAGACGCTGGTTGCGCTGATGCGGTTCGGCCAGCACAACAGTCGAGATCGACCAACCCTGCCGGACCAGGTACTCCGCCGCGTGCAGTTTCCGGAACGCCGTTGCGCTCGTCGCTTCGGCCAGCGTCAGAACGATAACGCCGTGCCGCGTTCCGTGGTCCGCGAGATCCAGAGTGAACGCCGAGCCTGGTACCTGCACCTCGACATTCGACTCCAGCTCGTCGTACGGTGCCGATTTACCCAGCTCATCCAGGTAAAACCGCCGCTTGGCCCGCATCGCGGCCCACGTGCGTTCGGACTCGTACTGTGCCGCATTCACTTCCTGCGGGGTTGCGGGGACAGCGACCGGCTCCATCACGCCGGAGTCGACGGGCGGATGCAACACAGTCTCCTGCTGGTCGAGCCGGTGCAACGCACCGCTCCCCCGGCCGTCCTGATCGCCGTGACGCTTCTCGCCCGAATTCGCCGAACTCGGGTTTGTCTCGGGAATTGATGCCAGAGCGTCCGCTTTCCGCTCCGCGGACAGCAGCTCGATCTGCTGCCGCAGCTCAGCCAGATACTTTCCGGGTTCGCCGTTGTCTACCTCATGCCTGATCCAGTAGTCCAGGTCGTCCAGTTCCCGTTCGACCCACGCCCACCGCGCATCCCAGTACGCGGCCGCAGATACCTCCGAGTCCGGAACTGCCGTCACATCGTCACCTGACGACACACCCGAATCATCGAGCGGCCCATCCGATTCCCCCGGCACCGGGGGTATCGCATCAGCGCCGGCACCCGAACCACCCAGATCCGTGACGACCGCATGCTCACCACGGCTGTGCTCAGGTTCGGCATCCAGGCCGAGGTTTCCCACGCTGTCCGCTGACCTGGCTGGCTCGGCGCCAGACCCCTCCTCCGACTCCTGGGTATCCGATACGCCGACTTTCGGATCCGGCTCCGCCGGCTCCATCGATTCCGCAAGTTCCGCGATCGCATCGAGTTCGACGAGGAGCGGTTCCCATTGCGCGGGTTCGTTCTCCGCTTTGTCCCGCTCCTCCTCCACGATCGCACGCAGGTCGGCCAGGTCCGCGATGAGTTCGCGGTACGCCTCGGCAGTCAATACGGTGCGGCCCGCGACCAGGGCACGCAGGGCTTTGAAGGTGCCGTCGCCGGGGGATGCGTCGTCCAGGAGTGGACCGGCACGGTTGCTGACCCCGATTTTGCTCACACCGAGGTCGTATTCCCCGGATTCCAGCAAGTAGAGCAGCTCGCCGGTGTTCCAGAACCCTTTGTCGTGAGTGCCGGTGTCGACCATACGGCCCGGATCTCCGTCGAGACGCATCTGGACGAACCGACGGATGATCGACAGCCGGCTCACCGGCATCGACTCCGACATGAATTGGAGTTCGACGTCATAGCCTTCATCTTTGAACCGCTCGATCAACGCCGCGGTGCGCTCGGGGCTGGACACCGCAGTTTCCATGACCGCATGGAAACGATTCTCGATGACTGCGTCCACCAGATCATTTCGCCAGGAAACGATCACGTTGTCGGCGGGGAAATGGCCGGTAGCCAGGTCGTCGGCACGCGCATATCTGTCGTAATCCGGGTGATAGTCCTTGAAACTGTCGGCGTTGATCGGAACCGCGCCCTCGCCCTCCGCGAAGCCGGCCATCAGACTTTCCATCAATGTGGTTTTGCCGGCGGCGGGTTGCCCGATCACCACCACCAGCTTCGGCCGCTTCGCTGTGACCGGCCTGTGCGCGCCACACAGGGCCGCCCAGATCTCCTGGAATATATCCCGGGCGCGCGGGCTATAAGGATTGATCAAGGCTTTGTCCCCGAGCAACTCCAGCCGCTCGGCATCTTCCTCGGTGAGCGGCCGCGGGTTCTCCAGATCGCCCTGCGGCCCGTACACTCCGGGGTCCGCAGCGGCGAGTTCTTCACGCTGTTCCGGTGTACCGACCGACCGGGCCGCGGGGTCCGGTGCCGAGGAATCCGGACCGTCGATCCGTCGGCGAGGGAACCGGCCTTCATGTGTGGGGTCGTCCAGGGGCGCCGCCATCGGATCCGGACCGTCGGTTACCGGGCGTGCCGATTCCTCATCTACCGGTTCCCGCCGGTCTGCTCCGAAGGTCTTTGGGTCACCCAACGGCGACGACGGATCGTTCGCCAGAGTAATCAGCAGTTCGTGCAGGACAGCATACGGCCGTGGCATTCCACCCGGACCGTCACGCAGGTATCGGGCATGGACCTCCCCGAACGCTTCCTTCGCCCGCAAGGAGCCATCCGCATTGCGGCTGTTCTTCGTGAACTCCCTCAGCCACTCCTGAAGATCGGCCCCCTCTTGCTCGGCCACCCATGCCAGGTAGCCCGCCGCACGGGCGGACGCCTGTCCTTCGCCGGCGTGTTCGAGTGCATGGCCCAGTTCATGCCCGGCCATTTCGTCCATCGGCCGCAGTTCCACATCCGGCGGGTACCAGCCGTCATCCACCCCTTCCGCGGTCAGATCCCGGAGTAGCTGCGGACTCTTCGCGACCACCCGGCTCAGGGTGATCTCGGAGGTATACGGCTTCCCAGTTTTCAGGTCGAACGCGCGCTGCGCCGCACTCAGCCAGCCCACAGCCATATCCCGGACCCCGAAACCCCGTACATCCAGTCCTGGAACCAGCAGGCGTGTCTGCGCCAGGCGTTGCTCCAACAGCCGCGCGAACTCCCGCAACGCGGCGATATTCAGTTCGGACGAATCGCTGAGATCGTGGACGAACGGCGGAATGGGAGCATCACTGTGTTTTCCCCCCAGTCCTCGCAACTGGAATCCCTTGAACCTGGCACGCATCATGGCAACGAACCCATCGAGGGTCTCCACCTGTGACCATTCATCATCGCGCGCAGTCGCAGGCACATTCAACGCATCATCGTCGGCTCCTGCAGCCCCGCTGGCGGCAACGGTTGCCCTGTACTGATCTGCCCCCTCGGCAAAGCCGGGTACTCGGGGATCCACCGATAGGGTCGGCTGGCTCGGAGGCGCCAACGGCACTGCCCGATAGGCAGTGGCTACACCTTCCGTGTCACCTATCGACTCCCGAACACCAGCAAGGCGCCCTATGACCCCAGCAGTACCAGACTCCTGTGAGCCTGGGTCACCGTCAGCCGAATCCGGTACCGCCGCCACATCGTTGCCCGGCGTAACCGGACGAGGACCATCCGATATGGCGACACCATCGTCGGAATCCGCTTCGGACAAACGGGCACCGGAATCCAGCGCGAACACCGCCGCGGGCCGAGCGGTGTCTCCGAGGCGTTCGAGCCGCTTCGCCCGCTCACGGAAAAGATCGCTACCGGCACGAACTGCCTCCGCCCATTCTGCGGGTGTCGAGAACAGATCCTTGTCGAAGTCCGCAAGCGCGCTTGGTGAGAGTCTGTTGTTCTCCAATGACCAGTTCATCAACAACCGCGAAAAGCGGCCACTGAAGTCGTGCCATGGGTGGATGGAAACGAGACGCTGCTGGAGCACGGCAGCTAGACGATACGGGTCTGTGATGTGCCTGCGGCGAGCATCGTTGTACCAGCTACACGTCCGCTCCAGTTCATCCAGCTTCGCCTCAGCAGATGAGACACCATATTCGATCGCGGCATAACGGAAGGGCACCCCGTTCCCGGGATCGGATGCTTCGATGAGCTTCAGATATGGATTCGCCTCGACGATGGATCTCTCCTCGTCAGTAAACGGATGTGAGTGCCCAGCTTGGCGCCTGCCATCCGCCAGGACTCCACCGATTACAGGTTTGGAGAAGTGAGCCAGGCACCGATGCAATTCGACCATCACTTCCACGGTCAGGTCCGCGTCACCGTAGTTCCGCAGCAGAATTCGCGCATTCAGGTGGCCTGCCCAATCGCGGCTGCCGAACCTCAACTCGGGATGCTGATCGCTATCGAGGACGAGTGGATTCAGAAACTTTGGCTCGATCAGCAGGCTTGCCTCCAGAGCACGGTGAGCCCGAGTGCCCAGCCCCAGCTCCGCTTCCAGCTCACCGACTGCGGATTTGATTTCAGGGTCGAGGTTTTCAGTGTTCCCGGGCACCCGGTCGCCTTCAAGGTCAGGACCTGGCCGCATACTGGCTTCCAACGCGTCCAGGGCCAGACCACTTATCTCCGGCACGAGCGTATGAAGAACATCGACCAGGTCCTCGCCACTGGCTGGGGGGAAACCTTCGGCCACCAAGGCAGTGTCCGGGAGCAACACCTGTTCAGGCTGCAGCCCCTCCGATTCGACAGCAACGGTGGGCGCTTCAGCACCCCCTGAACCGGGTTCGCCGCCGTGGGCCGATAAGGCACCGTCTGCGCTGCCTGGACCACTGTCGCCGACACCACCGGGGTTGCCGTCGTTACCCTCAGGCGTCTCGGCGTCATCGCCGAATCCGTCCTGATCTACTTCGTCACTCTCGGTGAGCAGCCGCGGGTTTGCCGGATCGCCGTCCGAACCCCCGAGGTCACTCCCGGTGTTCTTCTCCGAGTCGGTAACCGGCCACAATGAAACCTCGAGCATTGATTCCGGAACAGCCGGAGCCAGGGAAGCGGCGAGATTCCGCGTTCTCCCGACCTGTCGATCACGCCGGGCAATCTTGTTCAATGTCTGTTCCACCGGGTTCCCCTGGTCCGGTATGGAGGTGCGCGCGGTCTGCAACGCCGCGCGGATATCGAGGCCACCTGCATCCGCCCAGGTCGTCGTACCCACCCGATCCACGAAGACATAACCGCGATCGGGGGGCAGCTGCCTTTCCAACCAATCGCGGTAGTCGGCGAGGATCGACGTGATCCGTGCCGCGTCCTGTTCGTAGCCAGTGGGATCCGAGGCCCGTCGTTCCGCTGTCTGCCGGCGCATTAGCTCAGGAAATACTCCTCGATCCGGAATATACATGTGCAGCCGCTGGGTCCAGTACAGCTCCCACAACACTTCGGCCACAGAATTTTCCGAGGTCGGGCCGGCATCGTAGGACTTCGGAATGCGCTGGAAATTTGTCTTGCTCCCGGATGCCGACATCTGACCATCGGACCCCTCGGACCCGCCGGAGTCGGCCCGCTCCGAATCGCCGCCCCGCACATCGACCACATGGAAGGGGGTACCCTCTTGATCCAAGAGGACGAAGTTCGGGGCAGCTGCGTTGAGCGTGCCCGCCGAGACACCGATCAGCTCATGAAAAGCCCGCCACGACTCCAGTGCGGGCTTATGTCTGCCTAGCACCCAGTTTTTGACCGAAGAGCGACTCACGTCGAGGTACAGGGCGAATTCCGTCCAGGTCAACCCCAGAGCCTGAATGAATTCCCCGAGCCACGTCTTGAAATTCTTACCTTCGAACTCGGGCACCACCAAATCCACCGACGCAGGATCACCGAGAACTACATCGACCACACGGTATGCACCGGATTGGTGCCGGAGCCCGAACCTCTCAGATGCCTCGTTCAACACCTCCGCCGAAACGCCTATATTGTAATGAATTGCACGCCACGAATCCAGATCGGGCTTGTCCGGACCGCGCAGCCAGTGAACGACAGCAACTTCACTCACATCGAGGTACAGGGCGAATTCCATCTGGGTCAACCCCAGAGCCTGAATGAGTTCCCCGAGCCACGTCTTGAAATTCTTACCTTCGAACTCGGGCACCACCAAATCCACCGACGCAGGATGGCCGATCTCCACATTCCCCGACCGGTCGAGCTCTCCAGTCTCGTTCGAGAATTTGAAATGGTTGAGGGCCTCTTGCAGAAGAGATTGCGGCACACCGACTTCTCTCACCATAGCGCGAAGCAACGGCAAACCCGGCGGTAGATTTCCGTACACCCAATTGAGGACAGTTCTCGGCGCGAACCCGATTATCTCGGCGAACTCCGGCACGGTCAGGCCTGTTGCCTGAATCACCTTCCGCAGCCAGGAACCCCAAGCGTTCTCCCCGAAACGCATGGGATCCGGCCATACAGATCCCACCGCCGACATACCGGCATCATCGTCGGAGACCGCTTCGGACATACGGGCACCGGAACCCAGAGCGAATACCGTCGCCGGGTGAGCACGGGCACCTTCCAACTCACCAACTGCGGTTCTGATTTCTCGGTCACGGTTTTCACTGCCCCCGGGCACACTGTCGTCTCCGGGATCTGGACCCAGCCGCGTGCCGGCTTCCAACGCGGCCGGGGCCGGACCACTCATCTCCGGCATGAGCGCCTGAGGAACCTCGGCCAGGTCGTCGTCACTGCCCGGGGGGATATCTTCGGCCACCAAAGCGGTCCGGTTCACGATCACCCAGTAATCCGGCCCCTTTCCGCTTATGCGATAGGCGTCATATCCGGATGCGACGGCGAATCGCCCCAGATCCGAATAGAGCTGCTCCCGCCACCACAATTCGGAAAAGCGATCGAATTCGCCCGAAAGCTGATCGCGCTCCGCCCGCAATTCCTCCAGAAAAGCTGTCTGCTCGGCTTCCAGTTTTTCCTTGGTTGTAGTCCTGACATCCCCCAGCGGAAGCGCCAATCTTATCAGTCGATCGCGGCTTCCGCCGGTATACAGCTCGGCGACCTCACGGGAGGTGGAAGCATATATTCCATTTCCATCGTCGGAGGAATTTTTTCCATTTCCGTCGAGGACGCCGACGCCTGGATAGAACGCTCCGCGAAGAAATTCCTGGGCGTACTCCGCTTTGGAAACACCCCGGAACAACTCGACAGCACCGTACTCGACGACAGCAGTTACCCGATCGGAATCCGTCACAGCGGGAACACCGGTGAATCCTTGACGATCGGCGAGCTCACGTAACTGCGAATCGCCCTGTGGATCGCCTGGTCGTAAGTTCGGTGCCGGCGGAATATCGGCTGCGGCGACAACGGCGCGCAGGTCCTTACCCCGAGCCGGTCGCCAAGTGTCCGGAAGTACCAGCTCAGGCTGTGGCCCCTCCGAATCGACAGCAACGGGGGGCGCTTCATCGCCCACCGAACCCGGTTCGCCGGCGGCCGCAGTGTCAGTGGCACGGAGATTCTTCGACCGTCCATCCGGGTCATCGAGAGGAACCTCCATTCGATCATTCGGATCACTGGCGCTGGTGAAGCCGGGTCCGCGCACTTTCCAACGCGACCCGGGTATCTCACGCCGCCGGAAGTGGACCGCTCGCGTGGTGGCCCCACCCGTCGAGTCGTTGTGCACGACCTGGATCGGCTGGAGTCCGTAGTCACCGGCAATCCAGCCCAATTCGCTGTTCGCCACCGCCGCAGTGATCCCGGCTCCCGAAAGGGGCGCACCCATGTCGTCGGTGGGCGAGAGGTCGTCGGCGACACCCTCCACCCGTGTCCATTCGACCCGAAACTCCGTCGACAGAAGTCCGTAATCACGGAGCACATCGGCGACCATCTCCGGACCCCGCCGACTTCCGTCGAGCCGGAACGCGGCCCGCAGCACACCGCTCTCGTCGAACCAGGCCCGGACGCCGTCCCCATCCGATCCGTACAGGTTCTCATATCCGCCTACCGGATCATCGTCCTCGCCGTCAGGTCCCGGCACGGCGTCGACGTGCGGCCGCTGTTGCCTCCCGGGTTGTGGTGAGTCTGGACCAAAAACTGTGGACCCGACGTTGATGTTGTCATGCGCGACGATAAGGGCGATGAACTCGCTCTGGCTCGTCACCAAGGCGAGTGCATCGATGTCATGGGGGAAATCAGGAACTCGGCCGAGGTAGTGGACGCCGACGGCAGCCATGAACGAGCGGATGACTGCATCGGACCCTGATTTCCGCTGCGGTGCGTGGAACAGTTTATAGGCGATATCCGCCCAGGTGGCTGTGGTGAATTCGCCGGGCGCGGCAAGCTGGGTGAACGCGTCGTGCAGGATTCGCGCGCGTTCTGCCGGAACGGACGTCACGGAAAACACATCGTCAGGAGCCACAGGCGGCCACTGGTAGGGGGTTACCCCTGCTCGTTCGGCCCGTTCCGCAATGATCCGCCGGGACTCCTCGGCGAGGCGTTCGGCGGCTTCACCGCGGACGAGTGATCGTCCGAGAGCGGTCGTGCCGTCGGTGAGACGGACTCGGGTTTCCAGGATGTCTCCGCTGACGCCCTCGGCGGGGAACCGCAGCTGGGCCCGCTCGCCGGCGGCGGCGGCGAAGGTTTCCTGCGCCCAGGTCGGCAACTGCAGCTCCTGCTGCGTCACCGGATCCCATACCGAGCCGTCACCGTAGTAGGAGATCATTCCGAATCTGGTCTTGCGGCGCCCAGTGATCGGCTGGGAGAGAGCCTCCGATCCAGCCTCCGAGGCGGTTGCCGTGGCCCGCTGCTCGGTAACTTTCCAGAAAGCAGTTTCCCAATCGGCGGGCCCGGGAGGATGCTCGAGCCCACGCAGACCTGCAACCATGGTGTTGGCCCAGTCAGCCTGGACCCCCGCGAACTCGGCAATTCGGTCGAGTTCCGCGGCGGCCTCGGCGGTGTGCGGGCGGGTTCTCCGGTCCAAGCTTCCTGGCAGGGGAAAATGTCTGGGCTGCACAAGCAGTGGCTGCGAGGCTTCTGCGCGGGCGGTGGGGGTCTGCTGGTCGGTCATCCGGTCGCGGATCGCGCGCAGGCCGGCGAGCGTGGCGAGTGCGTCCAGAGTAGCGGGAGTGCGGTGGGGGTCGGCGGTCGCGAGCCGGTCTCGTTCGGTGTCGAAAGCTGCGGTGAACAGGGATTCGAGCCCGGTTTCCGGGATGTCGACGTTTGCCTTGCGCAACTGCCGATTGCCGAGAAACCGACGGACGTGGGCGCGGGCTTCCCGGTTCTGTATGGCGGGGACAGATGACCGGCGCCCGGTCACCGGCAGGGAGCCGGCCGGGGCGTCCTGGGCAGCGGCTTCGATGAGGGTCGCGGCGTACATCATCGCCGACAATTGCTCACCCTCGGACAGCTGGTCGGAGAGGTACAGGGTGTTGGCGTCCGGGTCGTACTCGAAGTACTCCCGGTTCCCGTACGGCCGGTATTCGATGCGGACCTGACGGTCGCGCAGGATCTTGTCGGCCCAGGGACCAATATGCGAACGCCTCGGATGGCTGAGCACGGCCCGTACTCGGGCGAGCCGCTCGGCCGGCGTGATATCCGGGTGGCGCGCGTTGGCGGCGATATAGGTCGCGGGCTTCCCCAGTGGCGACTCGGAGTTCTCGGCCAACTCCGTCAGCAGATGGTTCAGCAGCAGCACCGGCACCGGCAGCTCAGCGATCTCGCCACGCTCCGCCGCCCGCCGATACCGGTTCCCGGCTTCCGCCAAAGCCTCACCGGGCCGGAGCGCCCCGCCGCCCGGGTCGCGGCTGTAGCCCGACAACTCCGTCAGCCACTGCTCGTAACCGATGTCCGGATCAGCGACCAGCCCCAGCTTTTCGATCACCGCCTCGAACACCTTCAGTGCCTCGGGGCCCCGGTCCCGCCTACCCGATTCGACATCGGCGGCCCACCGGCCGGAGAGTACATCGGCCATATTCCCGAGGAAATCTTCCGCTACCTCCCGCGCCCGGTTCCCGCCCGCGTGCTCGCGTGCGTGCTCCACTTCGTGCCCGATGATCGAATCGATGGGCTGCTCCTCGGACCCCGGCACGAACAAGCCCCTGTTCACCCCGGCCTGGACCAGCCGGCGCGCCCGCAGCGCGTTCGCGGCCACTTCCCGGCCCAGCGCGATCTCGGTGTATTCCTCCTTCGTCACCGGATCGACATGGCGGATCGACTCACCCAGCACCCCCGGCCCCAGATCCAGGACACTGAACGCCCGCACCTGCTTTCGCAGGACCTCGTCGTCCAACTGGTGCTCGAGAGACCTCGCGGCCGCCCGCACCACCGCCGCACTCCAGTTCGTGGGATCGCCGGCATCGCGGCTCCGGGGCGGGATCGGGTCGTCGCTCAGGTCCGGTCCGAAACCGTGCAACCGGATCTCCGGGAACTTCCTGCGCCACAAGGCGACCACGGCGTCGATCGACATACACGTCGACCAGTCGTCCCCCATACCCTCCACACCCAGCAGCCGGTCCGCTTCGATATCGGGGAGGCTCTCCGGTGAGTGCGGTAGACCGGCGGTTGCGAGGTCGGCGAGGGTCAGGCCGAGGACTTGGAGCCGGCTCTGGGCTTCCGGGTCCTGCAGGCCCGGATCCGGATCCTTTCCGTGTACCAAGTCCCACGCTGCTCCGTAGAACTCGGCATAGGTCAGGCGGTTGGTGGCCGGTTCGTCCCGCAGCACGCTCCAGACCGCGTCGCCCGCATTCAGGTGTGCCTCTTCGAATTCGGTACCCAGAGCGAGCGCCAACTCGAGAGTTTCGGTGTATGTCTTTTCCAGTTTGTCGGGCGGGGGAACATCCAGTTCGGGCAGCAGATCCGGCCGCATTTCCAGGATTGCCCGAATCTCGAGTTTCTCGCGGATCGCCCGGTTCTCGATCACCGCCTGCTCTTCGTGCATGCTCTCGACGAAGCTCTCTTTGTCGTCCACCAAGGCTTTCACCAGGAGACGGTCGCGCGGCGGCGGTGATCCGGCGAGATACGCCGCAGTCTTGACCATTGCCATCATCTGGTCGAAATCGGAACCTCCGGGATCGAGCCGCAGCAGGCGCTGCGCGGGATGGTATTGATCCACCTCGCCATCCGACCCGTATACGGTCACCACGCCGTGGTTCCCGAACATCTCGTCGATCCAGTCGCCGGTGGCCCGCATCTCGGCAACACCGTCTGCTGTGAGGCCCTGCACGTCCTGGGTCAACTCGTTCAGCAGATTCTTCAACCGCGAAGTTTCCCGATCGACATTCTGCTGTGCCGCGGACCGGGACAAGGTCGGCTCGTCCGGTGGATCAGCGGGAGACAGTTCGGTGACCTCATAGGCTCGGATCAGCCCGGCGTTCGCGTTGTCCAGGACCTCGACCTCGAGGTATTCACAGACGAAGCCTCCAGCTTCGAGGTCCAGGCCGAACTCAGCGAGCGCTGCCGCGCGCGCTGCCTCGTGATCACCGCGGCGCGCCACGATCATCAGCCGATCCAGCCCCCCATCGGTTGCCGGGATGAGCGCGGCGGCCTCGGTATGGAGCACATCGGGGGGCACATCCAGCTCCGCCAGCCTCGATTCCAGCACCACCTTGGCAGCCATTTCGTGCATTGAACGGTGGACACGACGTCGCTCGTTCGTATCGCGGCGGTATGTGTCGCACAGGTCGATGAGCCGGTGCAGGCCGTGGCGGCGACGCCGGATATCGGCGGCGGCTTCGGCGGATTCGGCTGCGACCAGCTCGGCCGGTATCCGCTCGAGCGCGGCGTCGATCTCGAGCTGATCCGGTAGCTCCGCGGCCGCCCCCTCCTCGCGAATTCCGAGATCCGTGGCAAGTCGCAGCGCTTCGGCATGCGCGGCATCCTTGTGGCGCTCGAGGGCGCGCAGTTCGGCCAAGGCGCCACGCATATCGCGATCGAAATCCGCGTCGACCGGACGCTGCCATCCTTCCGCGGACGGGGGCGCAGTTCCCCGGCGGTGGTTCGCGAGCCGGTGTTCCTGGCGATATCCGTCGGCTGCGTCCGATTCGGAATAATGCCGGCGGAGCGCGGCGACACCCCGCTCATTTGCCTCTCGCGCCCGGTATTCGGGCGCGGCGTCCTTGTCTTCCTGGGACAGGAGGTAGGCTTGCCGGGCCGCGGAATAACGGCCCGTGGTGGGAGGCCCGGAGATCTGGAGGCGTTCGCGGCGCCACTCGGCGACCAGGGTGATCATCAATACGTCGACCAAGGCGTCCTCGCCGGCCCGCGCGGCGACGTAATCGTCCTCGTTCACCCGGAGGGGATCGGCAACGTTGCCGTCCAGCTCGAGTTGCGCCCGCACCACCTTGCCGGCCAGATCGCGCAACTGAGCGAGCAGACCGGTGTTCGTCGTGGCGACTTGGATATCGAGCCGAGCGTGCGGATCCTCCGCCGCCCCAGCGCGGCGGTGCTCGACGAATTCGATGGTGACCCGGCGTTCTGCACGACGAAGGACAGCGAGGCAGGCTTTGCCCATCGGGGTCAGTTCGAGCAATTCGCGGACCTGGAATTCCGAGTCGTCTTGAATCACCAACAGGTCACGCTCCGACCGGGTTGCGCCCGCCGCCGTGTCAGGGAAGAAGCCGATGCCTCCCTCCGGAACGATGTCGGCTGCAGTCGTACCCGGGAAGCCCGGCGGGGACTCCACCTCGACAGACTGGGCGGAGGCTACTTCCTTCGGATCATCGCTCGACTCCCGACCACCGAAGGGACGCCTTTCGCTCCCGGCCGAACCGGACTCCGGTGAGCCTTCGTCATCACCAGCTGAATCCGAAACCGCAACCGCACCACCGCCCGGCCCAACCAGACCAGGACCGCCCGATATGACGACGCCACCAGCGCCACCGGGCTCGCCGTCCTTATCGTCGTCAGGAGTCTCCGGACCATCTTCGGGTTCGCCTGGATCCTCCTGCACGCGCCCGGCAGACGAACTCTCGACATGCTCATTCCGACCCGCATTACCTTGGAATGTCGGCTGTTTCGAGCCCCTGGCCGCATTTTCGCTTGGTATCAGATCGTCGATGTCGTCACCGAGGGACGGCTCAGTCGGGCGCGGCCGAGCAGCCACGGAATCCAGCCGCTGCGGGACAATACCATTGTCGACCGGTTCTGGTCCGTTTTCGGCTTGGACGGACCGGGCAGAGGGGCCCGGCGTCGGCTCGGCCCGCGACGGATCACCCGGTATGCCCTCCAATCCCTGGTTCCCCAGCCGCTGAGACCCGCCGGTCCCTGTCCTGTTCGGTCGGCCTTCGGCGATCTCGCCGGTATCGTTGCGCGGAACCGCGTCGAACGGAATGATGATCGATTGCAACTTCCGAGCGTACTTCGCCAGGTATTCCGGGGGGCTCTCCGAGCATTTACCCGACTGCGGGTCCCACCACACGGGCCCCTCGGCACCGATCGGGTAGACGATCGTCGTCGCGTGGGCGGCCCATCGCCAATCGACGCGGATGAGCGCCGCAGAGCCTTCACCGGCACGCGCGACCTGATCATGGAGCTGCTGGAGCTGCTCGGGTATCGGCAACGGTGGTCGGCCGCCGCGGTGGTCGGCGAAGCGACCACCCACCCATGACCCCATCCACCGATCGCTGTCGATCATGGTCCGCACCGGGTAAAAGAGGTCGATAAGTGCGGACCGCCAGGTCTCGGGCAGCTCCGCGTGGGCCACCTGCGGCTGACCGAAGAACGAGGACAACCCCGACATCGCACAATCCATGCAGTTGGTGGTCCGGCCTCGTGTCGGATAGCCCGGATTGATCAGCGTCGCGATGGGATGGTTCATCGGGTTCGCCGTGCCTACCTGGTACCCGTTGCGGTCTTCCCGGAGTAGCGCCTCCTGCAATGTCGACAGTAATTCTGGGTCTTCCAGCTCATCCAGGCGCTTCGAGCCGGTGTGGCGGTATTCGGTCAGATCGGGGAAGCGGGTGCCGGTGTTGGCCAGCGCGATCTCATGACTGATCTGCTGCAGATCCGCGGATGTGAGCGCACCCCCCTGCTCACCGGGAGGCAAGCCCAGCAGGCGCCGGATGCTCTCGGCGACTGCTGCGGGCGAGTCGAGCACTGACCACGAGCCACGCGCGTCGGCCCCGAACGGGATACTGGTATCAGCGGTGGCGGGATCGTCGGTGAACACCACGTCTACCACCAGCCGATCACCAGAACGCAACTGCTGACCGGTGTTCAGGACAGTGTCGAGCGCCTCGTCGGCCAATTGCTCGACGACCGGGATACGGTCCGCAGCCTTCGCCCGGTTGACATCGAGGAACGCCCGCACAGTGACCAGCTGCACCCCCTCACCATCGTCGGCGCGGTAACGGTGCACCGAATACCGTTGCACACCATCGGCGTCCGGCACTGTGGTCGGAGCGGCGCCGAGCGGCGCCGATATCCGATAGGCGAGCCGTTCCGAGCGCCCGATCCGAGCCGGCAGAGACAGTTCGCCCGCGGCACGTGGTCCCTCGGTCGCTGCCGGGGCCACGACCTCCCCGTTGTCTAGACCCGGAACTCTCCGCTCTCTGGCCAGATCCCGTCCGCTGCGCTGCGGGCTTGCGCCCAGCTGAGGGTGTAACTGCTCGCCGGGTGCCGGATCTGCGGATCGGTCCGGCTGCGGAGGGTTGTCTTGTTGATCGTCAAGCGCTGCTCGATCGGCGGATGCTCCGGAGGCCCGGTCAGCGACGTCCCCCGCACCAGGTACTCGATCTCGGTCTCCGTCTCTACCGTCCGTCTGCAGCGGATCTGCAGCGTCGGCGGGTACACCTGCGCGCCCATCACCGGCGTACCGTCCTGGATCGCCTCGTCGTACTCCGCCCCGATCACCTCCGGCGGCAGGCTGCGATGAGCCGTCACCACGCCCGTCTGCTTGTTCACCACGTAGTTCCCCAGGCCCATATCCATCCCCCGGTCCAGTTCGCGCTGGGTGAGTATCGGCTGCGCGACCCACGCCCTGCTGCTCTCGTGAATCCGGTAGGTCCGGTCCGGATCCATGATGGCCGCGAGATACTGCGCCACCTGTTCCCTGGTCTCCCACTGGAAGTCCGGCACTGCCCTGCCCTTCTGTTGCGGACGTATCTGCTCCGGGACGTATCCGGCTGGTCGAATCGATCAGTGTAGGACGATCACCCGACGCGGCCGGAACACTCCGTGATGCGGCATCCAGGGAATCCGCTGTGTTCGCCGTTGCCTCGGCGGGATCCCCGAAGTCTGTCGGAGACCGCCGTTCCGGCTCCGGCACACCTGGTACCGCGGCAACGAAATCGGTCGTTGCGACCGCGCCGGGGCCGATGCCCGCCTTGTCGGTGTCGCCAATTCCTTGTGGGTCGGCGCCGTCTACGAGGTGGGTGGGGAACAAAAGCTTACGGCGGGTGATCGCGTCGACGGGCTGGGTCTGATATCCGGAGGTACCGAATCGCTGCCGGTCGACGAACCGGCGCACCCGGCCCGGCAACGAATCGTCAGCGGCGCGGATCGTCACGTCGTAGATGATCCGTACCGCATCGTTGACGTTGTCGTAGCCCTGCGAGCGGACGTCGGTAAAAGCCTCCGCGATGGCTTCCCCGGGGTTCAGTCGTCCATCCGGGTGAAGGCTGTAGTTACTGAGCTGGTCTTTCAACCAATTCTCGTAGCCTGCAACCGTTGCCGGGCCCAGGCGCTTCGTCATGTAGTGCCGGAGGAGGGCATTGCCGATCAGCTTCCGGGCCACCCCGTGGCCCGCGAAATCGGCGCTGTGCCCCAGCTCGTGCAGAACTGTCGCCCGCACCGGACGGTCCCGGCCGCTGGCCGGGTGGAAACCGGCATCCACCGAGACATTCATCGCCCGCCAGAAGTTCTCCGCATTCATGGCGTATGTGCGGTCCAGCACCAGCTTCTCGGTATGTGTGAGCCGGACCGGGCGTCCCTCGGGATGCTCGACCTCGAACCGCCGAGAGCTCTCCCCCGCGTCGTAGCCGCGTCGCGCAAACCCCATCACCCGCTTGCCGGTGGACTCTCCGGTATCGAGGATCGCGATTTCGCGAACATCGAAGGCCACCAGATCCTGGAGATTCTCGGCCACCGTCCGGGCGTATTCCCGCAACACATCCAGGTCCAGATCGGGATCGAAACCGGTCACCGCGAAATACCGGCCGGTTTCCCGAAAAAGGACATTCTGCAGATGCGTCGCGATCTCCTGCGCAGTCGTCAACTCGGCTCGCGAGTATGCCGAAGCCGGTGCCCATACGTCATCGATCACCGTGTGCGGCATCAATCCCGCATTACCGGGTTCGGGCAGAACCACCTGATCGGCATCGGCGGCGACAGTGGTCCGCGGTGCGATCCCGTCCTGTGCGGTTAGCAGCTCGGCCAGCCGGGTGAGCGGTTCGCTCGCCGGATTCGGCAGCTCCGTGGCAAGCAGACCCGCACCCAGCGCCCGCGATATGTCCAGCACACCGGTGGACTGATCGAACGCGAACGGCAGCTCGTCCCCCTGCCAGCGCCGGAATTCCGGACCGTGCTGCGGTTCCCGACCCGAGGCGGCGAAGCTTTGTTGCAACACGGCCTCCACGGCCGGATGCGCCATCCGTCCGCGCGAAACATCCAGTGCGGCACCGAACGCCAGCACGGCCATCGCGTACGCTGGACGATCCAGCACCCTTCCCGGAACGAGTCCCGCGTCCACAGCGCGGTTCACATGTTCCAGGAAGTAGTCACCGTACGGATCCTGCGGGGTCGATGCCGTGCTGGATTCCGGCTCGAATACACCCGGTTCCATGAAGAAACGGAAATTCACGAACATCGAGACCACATGCGGTGGTTCCTGGCCGGACGCGGATTCCCCGACACGCCGGATCCCCGGATCATCGGAAGCAAATGCCTGGACCGCCTGGTCTTTGTCCAGCAGGGAAGGCTCGATCGCCGGAATCCGCACATCCGGATACTCGGTGAACAAATGCACCCATGCGCGGGCGAACTCGGCCAGCACCTCGGGCGTGAACCGAGCGTCGGCGAGATTCACCGCAACCTCTTCGTGACCGGGAATTTCACGTAGCCGGGTCTGCAGCTGAGCGCTGATCGCGCGATTCTTCTCCAGCTGGGACGAACCCGAATCCAGCAACGCCGACCATTCGTCGGAGATATCCGGTCCATACCGTTCAGCGGGCGGAATCGCTGCCCACGAATTCCCCGACGGTATGCCGGGAGCGGCGGCCATGACCGCCAGGTCCGCGGGGACAAGGGCACCTACGAGATCGGCGTCGTCGCCGGGCGTATCGGCGATCGGCCCGGATTCGGCGCCGAGACTCAGGGCTGCCTGCGCGGGCGGCTTCGATTCGGTTGCCGTTGCCGCCTCGTCCTCGTGCACGATGGGGGGCGGTGCCGCGGACAGGACCATAGCCCTCAGCAGGAGAGGGAGGGGCACCCCATGCATCGGCTCCAGTTCGACAAAAGTCGTCCAGCCGGTTCCTGTAGGACGTTTCCCTCTTCCGCCACGCCCGGCCTCGATCCACTTGGCGTCGGCCAGTTGCCGGAGCCGGTCGGCTTCGTACTGCGCGGTGGCCGCCACCTCGTTGTGCTGCCCGAGCGCCGTTGTGCCGCCCATGGTGAACGCGTGTTCTGCCCGCTCGCGCAGATAGGCCGCGCGCTGCGCGGCCAGCTGCCCGGTGATATCGAGCCGACCGGCTTCGGTACGGGCGGCGAACCGTTCCGGAGACTCACCACGCTTACGCCCGGCGAGATAGGGGTCGTCTGGGGTGGCACGCTCGTCAATACTGCGGAGGTGCTCGGCCAGTGGGCGCACCCGCGCATCGAGCCAGTCCGGGCGGACCGGCCGTCCGGCGCCGTCGTACAGCACCGCCGAGACCGAATCGACCTCGCGGGGCGGCAGCGGCGGGAAGCGGCGTTTCCGGTTTTTCGACGGGTCGGATACCTCGATGTAGTGTTCTCCGGTTTCCGGGTCGAGCCGGACGGTCATCGTGTAGGCGTGGCTGCCCACCGGTTCCCCGTCGGCTGTTCCGGCGTACTTGTCCACGACCAGGGCCCGTGGGCCCCGGCCCATGAGGATAGAGCGCGGATCCTGTCCGGCGGCCAGCCGCAACAGCTCGTCGGCTATCGGCTGATGCCGGGGGCTGCCCTCGGCGCCGGGTGGGAACTCGAACAAGGGGCTGCGCGCCGCATCCTCGAGTTCCTGCTGGGACATTCCCTCGGGACCGACCGGCCGGCTCGGAATCCGGATCACCGTGCTACCGGTTCCCACGGCGATCTCCGCGAGGGCCGCCACCGCACAGTCGTGCCCGCGAGAGCTGCGGTCGGCTGTCGATGCGGGGCCCGGCCGCTCCGCCGGCGAAGCGTTACCGGCCGGTTCGGCTGCCGCCGGAAAGGTGGCAGGTAGCATGATCCCGGAATCGCCGGGTTCTCTGGAGCCGGCGGAATTGTTGGTGGTGTCGTCCTGTGCTTGCAGGGCGCCCCGGTGCCGATTCGTACCGGGGGCGAGATCGGTGGACTGCCCGTCGGATCCGGGCGCACTGCCGTCCGGCCGGCTCGGCGCGGCCGGGGACGGACTCGCCGGTCCTGGGTCCGCAGCGGCGGATCCCGGACCACCGGCCGCCGAACCGGCACGGTTCCCCGGAGTCCCGGTAGCGGCTATCAGCCGTGATTCGCCGGCCACCGTCGCCGGGACACCGGCCGACGCCAGGCCGGGACGGCTCACCGAAGTGGTCCCCGGCGATGCGGCCGCACCGGCACCCGCCGGGGACCCAGAAGCCGCGGCAGCAGCAGTACTCGTGACGGACGTCGCCACGGACCTGGGCGTCTCGGCCCGTCTCCCTCCGGGATCGGCATCGGCTCCCGCGACATTCCCGGGGCGCAGCCCCGCATCCGCCACGCCGGTTCCCGCAGCGGGGGTTACTGCGGGCGCGACGCCCGAGAGCTGATCCGCCGGCTCTTCCGCGGATACCGAGGCGCCGGGTTGCCCATCCTGTGCTCCCACAGTGGCGGTACCGGACTCCGGATCCGGGACCGTAAGCGCAGGGTCACGGGATTCGGAATCCGGTACCGTTGCGTCGGATGCGCCCGCGTGCGAGCCCACGGCCCCGGTGGGCGATCGCCCGGGCCCGGATTCCGCTGCGGCAGAATCGGATTGCCCTGCCGGGAGGCCCCGTGCGGGCAGGGCGGATTCCTTTTGCCGGGCTCCTTCCGCACCATCGGATTCGGCCGAATTCCCGCTGCCCCCACCGGAGGAGGCGGACGGTTGCGTCTGTGGCACGGAGTCCGCGCTGCGTTCAGAGCCCGCGCGGCCGGGCTCGGCTCCGGATTCGGCAGCGGCCCCCACCGTCGTGGCGGCAGTGTTGTCGCCCGCAGTAACTCCGGCCGCGACCTCGGCGGATCCCGGATCATCGGCGCTTACGGCGCTACCGGCCCATGCCGCCCTACCGCCTGCGTCGTCATCGGCACCCGCAGCCGTTACCGCGGGCCCAGCTGCTCCGGAATGCGCCGCCGGGTCGTGGAAGCCGGTTGCCGCGGTATCTCCGGCATCGGTCTCCTCGACCGCTTCACCCTCATATCCCGCGGTCTCCGGCGGACCGTCGATACCACCGTCCGGGGACCCGATACCAGGCCCGCCCGCGGAGTCCCCCAAAGTCGCGTTCGCCAGCCGGTCACCGAAGGTGAAGTTCCCCCATTTGTCCTGATAGTTCCTGCCGTTCACACCCCACGGAATCGACCGCCCGATCCCGGAGGCGAGCCCCTCGGCCCCACCGCTGAGCGCACCACCGCTGATCATCAACGGGCTGAACTGCGGTGCCAAGGTGTCCCGGGACAGGGTCCCGGCGCGGATCTCGTCCCAGGTCTTGCCGCTGTGCAGATCGATCCCGACCTGGGTGCCGATGGCCGCACCGAGTCCCGCCGCGCCCCCCACACCGCCCGCGAAGGCACCCGTCACCACGCCGTTCGCCAGCCGCATCGGCACACCGTCCCCGAACCGCCGGGCCAGCTGCCCGCCGAGCCAGCCCGCGGCCGGGCCGGCCGCCATACCACCGGCCGCCGAACTGATCGCGGTGATCCCGAGCTGGGTCGGATCGATACCGTGCCGGCGCCGATCCCCCTGCCAGGCCTGCACACCCCAGTCCTGACCGACACCGAGCACCGTGTCGATCGCGGCGTGCCGAACGGCGAAGCTCGGCAGAGTCCGGACACTGAAATTCAGCAGCCGGTGACCGGCCATCCGCCCGGCCGCCCCAGCGATCTTCAGCAACAACTGGCGGAGTATCGCGACAGTGACGACTCGGGCCAGCCCGATCGCCACCGCCTGCACCGCCGGCGCTCCGGGCCCCGCGGCCAGTGCCAAGACGATTTCGACAGCCAGCAACGCCAGCGTCGTCCAGAACATCAGCTTGGCATATTCGATTTCGGTACCGGTGTCCCATACCGCGTCCGCGGTGAGCCGCAAATGGGCGGCGAGGGTCTCCAGAGACGCATCGTTTTCCGGGGACGCCCCCGGCATGCGCAGAGACTCGAAAGCCTGACGCAAACCTTCCCGCATATCGCCCTGCGGGGCGCCGGCCAGCGCCGCGTCCATGGCGTCGAGGAGTTCACCGGCCGCGATCTCATCCAGCCGGTCGGCAGCACTGTTCCAAACGTCGGACAGTGACCACATCTCGTCCTGATCGCCGGCCGGCCATTCCATCCCGACCAGCCATTTGAGCCATTCCAGCTCGGCGGGCAGTTCCCAGACCATCAGCGGGTTTCCGGCCTCACCAGCCGGTTTCGGTGATCGAGCCGCGGCGGCCCCGCCTGCTGTCCTCGGCCGATCCAGGTGCGGCGCTGCCGTCGGAGAACTGCCGCCGCCGCCTGACTCGCGGTGACTCCAGCGGCGCCGCAACACCTTCCGGGATCTCCAGGCCCGGGGCGTCGATCGACAGTTGCGCGAGCAGATCGGTCAACTTGGGCATCCCGGCTCGCTGCGCCTCGAACGGCGTCATCAGTTCCGCGGATTTCCGGCTGATCTCCGCCGAAGCCTTCCGAGCCGCCTCGACCACCGCGCGAGCGATCTCAGAGTAGCCGAGATCGGCGATATCGCCGGCGAATTCGACATCGACCACCACATTGTCGGCGTTCACCGTCACCGTGACCTTCTTACCGCGGGCCTGCGCACGGGCGGTGAGCACCGCCCGCTCCTGCTGAATCCGGGTGAGCGCGCGAATCTGCTCCTGCGCACCGTCGAGCGCGGCGGCTAATTGGGATTTGACCTGTTCGTTCGGCATTTGCCCGCTTCCGTTCAGCCGCCGAAACCGGCGCCGTTGCTCTCGTCCATCCCCTGGGCTTCGGGCACGACGGAATACCGCATCCCGGCGGCGAGACCGGTCGCCGATTCGGCGGTGGCCCGGATTCCTTCCATCAGATGAGCGGAATTCTCCGCGTAACCACCACCCTCATCACCGACTCCGTTGTAGAACGTGTCGCCGATCTGGTCGTTTCCCCAGGCACCGTGGTAGTTGTCCATCGCGGCCTGCAGGGTCTTGCCCACCTCGTCGATCGCCTCGGCGAGCCGGTCGACGGCACCGGCGGCGATGAGAAATCCCATTTTGTCGAATTCGAAAGCTTGTGCACCCACGACTTTTCACTCCTCCAGAAATCGCGTCTGTCGCGGTTCACAACAGCGCCCGACTGCGGGCTCGGAACCGTTGTTCGAACTCGATGGTGTATTGGGACGGAGCTACCGCGGAGGAAGACCATTCCACGACACCGTCGTCGGCGACATAGAAAATCGTCCGCCCGACAGCCAACTCCCCAGGTGGGACCGGGACATACACCATCCAGCCGGTGGTGAGCCGGTCCGCCCGGAGCTCGGCCACCGGATAGCCGGACAGATCCAGCCCACTCGAGGTCAGTTCCTGGGCGACCCGGCCGAGCGCTTCCTGCTCGGGCAGCGGCGGCGCGGCGGCGATTCCGCCCAGGTGCAGCTGGTAGTAGGCCGCGTCGAGCTCGGCCGTACCGGCCGCAGGGAACACCGCGGCCAGCGCCGGCCGGGGCACGGCCCCGGATTCGGCGGCGGTAACCAGATCCACTACAGCACCGGATCGGGCGTCCTGCCCGTCGGCGAGTTCGTCGATGATCGCGATGACGGTGCCGGAGTCCCACACCCCGGGCAGCGCCACCGCGACCTCGTGCGCGGGCGGTGATTCCCCTCGGTACCACCGTCCGCCGTCCCACCAGTAACAGAAGGTAAGCGTGCCGTGGGCCGCCCGATCGTTGAGCACCGGTTCGGCGACCCACTCCGGCGCCCCACGATATAGCCGTGGCAGAGCAGCACCCCGGTTGTACGTCTCGTCGAGTTCCGGTGCGTCCCACACCCCGCCCGACAGCACCGCCCGCCCGCCCGACAGCGAATACAACGACGATCCGCTGCGCTGGGCACCCTCGAACCGGCGCAACGCGGGCAGCACCCGCGGGCCCCACGGCGAACCCACGGCTGCGAACGCGGCGGCCAGAATTGCCCATCGAGCTGTGAGCAGGGACAACGGCGGAAGATCGACCCCGCTGGGGTCGCTGCGCACGCCCGCATCCCGATCGGCCGCCGCCTCGGTCACCGCCCGCGCCGGGGAACGCAACTGCCGGTTATCGTGTTTCAGGTAGGCGGCGAGCCACACCGGAAGCTCCGCGCGCGGAAAGGCGTCCAGATCCGCCCGGTACGCCTCGGGCGGAAAACGCTGGCCGTCGGGAAACGGTTCGCTGCCGTAGTCGTACTCGACCTCGATCCCGCCGTCAGCGGTCACCGACAGCAGCAACCGCCACCAGGGCCCGTCACCGAGTTCGGCCGACAGCGTCCGATGCCGCCGGATGGATTCGAGCACCGCAGGTGGAGGCACCGCTGCCACCGTATGCCCCGGGGTCGAGGAGTAGATGACACCGGTTTCGGCGGCCACGGTCAACGCGAATACGGCATCCATCCGAGTCCAGCCGGCGGGCGCACGGGTAGCCATCTCGCGAGCGGCCGTCTCCAGCAGTTGCCAGCCCCGCTCCGTGGGATCCTCGGACGCGGCGGGTTCGGGTTCCGATCCACCACTCAAAGTGAACTGTATGTCCGGGGAATCCGTCCCATCGGCGCTCGCCGACGCGTCGACCGCTTCCGGGTCCGCGACGGCCGGCAACGCAACAGAACTCACGCGACGCGGATCACCGGCTGCAGCGCGACCGTAGTCCACATGCGCCGACCGACTCGAGCCAGCACTGACTGTCGAGGTCATAACACTCGAATTCCGTGGAAACGAACACCGAAATGAACAGATCGGACCCGAGCGCTCATTCCACCTCCATAAAACGCAATGCGTCAAGAGTATTGAAATGCACTCCCCTGAAACATATGCCACCGAGCCAAACTTCACCCCGGACGACCGTGCACCGTGCACAATCCCAGAACGTCGCCGGACCGGACCAAGCGGGGTCCCTATTCCAGCCCGACTCGATGCCGCAACCAACCCGGGCCCGGCATGCCGCCTCCCACGCCTCATCCGCACGGCCGCCGACTCACCGATCCACCGCTTCCTCTCCCGGATCGCAGAACGCGGAGTGGCCTGTGCCGGCTCCGCCGAGGCGAACCGGGCCCGGCCCTCGGACAACTGCCGACCCGAACATTCGATTGTGTCCGGGGCACAGCCCGACGCTCAAATTCTGGCTCGCCGGCCCATTTCCCAGCCCTCGCAAGTTCAGTACAATTTATCCAGTTGATACTTTTGCCGCGTGCGCTGGGTCGCTGCGGTAACCGACACCCGCGGTGGAGAGGCGGTTCCCGGGCAGAGAGGATTTACTTCTTGTGGCCGCACAACAGCCGCAGCCGAATGACCTTACTATGGCCGACAAGCCAAGTCCGATGACCCGGGAAACCTGAGCCGTGACGAGCGCATCGCAGGCATTGGAAGAATTGCTTGAAGTGATCGAAACGATCACCTCCTCGAGGTATGCACTGGACCGAGTTGCCTTAACGGACGCCGTGACAGCGGCTGCTGGCGTAGCCTCGCCATTCGGCTACCCCGCTGCATTTTCCGCCGTGCCGTTCGCATACGGCCTTCTGGCCGAGACTGCAATGTACGACGAGGAGAACTTGGCGTATATCGCCGCCGGATCAGTCCCTTCGGGGTGGCGCGGAGCCGCCGGGGAGAATGCAGTACAGGGTCTGGAAAGCCTCACCGGCTACTTGCTCGTTATCGCGAACATCTACTTCTCCGCGAACCAGGCGATGGAGACCTGGGCGGAGAAACTCACCGAAGCCCATCGAGGCGATCGACACGGCCAATCGGATCTATTTGAAGCTCTGACGGCAATTGCGGACACGCAGAGCAGGATCAAGTACGCAGCAAGTCCAACATCGACCGCCGACCTGATCGGCGGCTACCGCGAACGTGAACTCGCCCTCGAAGGATGCCGGTTACGCCTGCGTGCGGCACGAGCAGCCGAAGACGCGGCGGCCGACTTCATCCACACCTTCACCGGACTCGCCGAACAAGCCCGGGCACGGTCACTGAGAAACGCCGGAATCGACCCGCTCGCGGCGGTAGTCGCCGCATACGCCCCACGCGGCGCAGTACCCACGGCGGTGCTGGTGGCCGGAATATGCAGCCCCGCCGAGATCACCCGGGCAGCGGATGTTTTCACCAGACTCCCGGCGACCCAGCAGGCGGAATTCGAAAGTTTGCTGGCCGGCTCCAACAGTCCACAAGAAGCCGCCTACCTATGGAAACTTCTGAGTGCGGGCCCACCCGTCGGAGCAATCGCCGACGCACGCCGACACCTCCGGCAACTGGATATCGATCCGGTGGATATCGCCGGCACGTCGGACGATATGGGCGAAGCAGTCCTACATCCGGTGGAATATCGTGCTATCGCCACGTCCCCGACACTTTCCGACCAGCTCCGGCATCTGTATGCGCAAGGCACAAGAATCGAGTACAGCGATTTGCCGGACAGTATACTCGGCGAGTTCCACAGTCGGAGTCACGTGCCCGGCCTGGACGACCGGATCCTACTCGACTCGGAGTACAAGAACAATCCTGGACCAGATTCTGTTGCGACCCTGGCCCACGAGGTCGGGCATGCCTTGGACCCAGACGCTACGCGCATGAACAGACCGTCATGGGAGTGGGGCGAGTCACCCTCAGACTACAACGAGAAAATGATCCGGCACGGACTTGAGCTCGAAGCGCGAGCCGACCTAAACATAGGAATTGCGCACAAGGAATCTTATGAAACCCGCGAAGACGGCATCGCAAGTATTCATGATCCGCTCAACGCCGCGATCTTCGAGGATTACCATGCGGGCACTATTTCCGAGGAAGAGGCAGTGGATCGCATAGCAGACAGCAAATGGGAACACGAGCCATTCTACAAAGACTATTACGGGATTCTCCCGGACTAGTGGGTCGCCGCCGGATTCTCAGGTCTGCGGATGGCGAATAGTTCGGATTTCCTGTTCTGCATCAACCGGAGCCCCGCCTCCACGAGAATTGCATCGCCGCGGTGGGAATGCCCACTGGTCGCACTCTCATGAACTTCGACCGCTACGAGCAACGTCTCACGCCGGCCAAGGATGTCCGGTCGCGTGTGGTATCAAGAGGTAGCGGTGCGCTGGCACTCCTGGTATCCATCCGAGCCAACTCCCAGAATGGCACGTCGGTCAGATGCCGTGAGCAAGCCTGTCGACTACGATCACACTAAGCCTCACAAAGAATTACACCCAACTGGGACGCCCCTCACCCGAATTGTGCGCGGCGCACTTTCCGCCACCCGAGTTCTGTTTCCACGGGCCGTTTCTCAGCTGTCGAAAGTTCAATATTCTGTAACCAGTACGTGGAGTGACGCCATGTGCGACCAGCTAGGTGGTTGCCGACGAATACGGGCCGGTGAGGTGACTCCCGGCCGGGAGGAGATTTTTCCTGTGCCCGCACAACGGGAACCCGATGAAATCGCCGTCATCGGCACCGAACTCGAAGAACCGATAAAGCTTATCCGCAACGCACTCAACGTATTCACGGAAGCGGTCGAGCACGTTACGAATATAGAAGCGTCCCTGACAGATTCCGAACTGGGCCCCGACGAAGTCGTAGAAGCGTGGAACACTTTCCGCAGCACGCTGGCCGAGGAACTGGATATCGGGATGAATGCACTGCAGTTCATCGCAGCGCAGATTCCCATGGCACTCGTCAAATACGAGGAAGCGGATCAAGAGGCGGGGGCGCAGGTCGACGCCACGCAAGACAAATGATGCCGGGTACGCCTGGTCACGAACTATGCAGACGTGCAACCTTCGAGGTCCAGATGCAGACCTGCCGGCCGTGATGGCGGCGGGCTTCGCATCGGCCAGCGGGAGTTGCGCTTCGAGAGCGCCGAGATGAGGTTCCGGCGAGGCGGGCGCGGTCGGTGACCTGATTCCCTTCTCAGGAGCATCTAATTCCGCCTGAACGCGCCACCAAACTGGGGGGAACCCGCCCGGTGCGCTATCCCGATGACATCGACAACGATCTCCGGGAACGATTCGACCGTGACTATCCCGACTGGGCCCGCGGCAAGGGGTCATGGCCGCTCGAGTTCACATTGAAGCCGCACGGTCCGCATCGGAACTCAGCGAGTTGGTCCCGCGCTGCGGTCCACGCACTGCTCGACGACGGTGCGAGTCTCCGCGCCATCGGGGTTCGGCTCGGTCTTGCCCGGGGAACCGTTCGCCGTTTTGCGCGTGCCTCCAGCGCGGAGGAATTACTGGTCAACAACGGCACCCGTCGCCGTGCTGGTCTGCTCGACGAGTTCAAACCCTACCTGCACCGGCGATGGAACGAAGGCTGCACCAACGCCACCAGCTCTTCGGCGAGATCTCCGAACTCGGTTATCGTGGAAGCAAGAAGATCGTGCTCAACTACCTGCACCCCTTCCGCAGCACCGGCCGTATTCCCCGCCCGGCACGCAAACCGCCGTCGGTTCGTCGTGTGGTGAGCTGGATGATGAGCGATCCCGCCCGTCTCGATGCTGGCGATCGGCAGCGGCTCGATGCCATCCTGGCCACGAGCAGTGAACTCACCGCGCTGTCCGGTCATGTCCGGGCGTTCGCGGAGATGATGGCCGGCCGTCGGGGCCGTGAGCTGGAACGCTGGATGGCCGCCGTCGACGCCGACGATCTGCCCGCCCTGCACTCGTTCGTGCGCGGATTGCGTCGCGACCTCGACGCGGTCACCGCTGGTCTGACGTTGCCCTGGAGCAGTGGCCCGGTCGAGGGCCACGTCAACCTAAAAGTTACCTGGAATCTGGCCCGGGCGGTGATCATGTCGTCCGGGTGACCACGGACTTGGGAGATGGGCTTGGGCGTCGCGGTGGCGTTGACAGAGAAGTGGCCGGTGTTGGGCCGGCACGAGCAAGCGGCGGTGTGGCTGGGCATCTGGGTTGATCTCGGCGGGCGCCGCGCACGATCGACGCTTATGGGCGCGGGCTGGCAGAGCATCTGCTGCTGTGCGAGCGCGAACAGGTCGATCCGGTGACCGCGACCCGTGCCGATGTCGCAGTGTTTGTGCGGGAGTGGACTTCTCGTCCACACCGCCACGGCGGGAACGTAGTGTCGCTCGATTCCGGTTCGGGTTTGGCGAACGCGACGATCCAGCAGCGGCTGGTGCCGGTCCGGTTGTTCTACGACTATCTGATGGAAGAGGGCCTGCGGCAGTCGAATCCGGTAGGCCGGGGCCAGTACACGCCTGGCCGGCGGGCCGGCGGCATGGTGCGGGGCCTGGTGCCTCGGCTGACGAAGCTGCCGTGGATTCCCGACGAGCAGCAGTGGATGCAGGTCCTGGACGTGGCGCGGCGTGAGCCCATCCGCAACCGGCTGATGTTGGCGCTGGCCTACGACGCGGCGTTGCGGCGGGAGGAGCTGTGTTCGTTGCGCACCGACGACCTCGATCCTGCTCATCGGACGTTGCGGGTGCGGGCGGAGACGACGAAGAACCGGCTCGAGTGTGTGGCCGTATTCGGCGTCCACCGGGGTGTTGCTGTCGCAGTATCTGGTCCATCGGTCCGCGATCAGCCGGGCCCGCGGACCGTTGTTTCTATCCGAGTCACGCCGTAATCGTGGTGAGCCGCTGAGTTTGTGGACGTGGTCGAAGGTGGTTCGGCGCATCGCAATCACCGCCGGGGTCTCGCAGTTCTCGACGCATACGACCCGCCATCTGTGTTTGACGGACTTGGCGCGGATGGGGTGGGAAGTGCATGCGATTGCCGCCTTCGCCGGACACCGGCAAACCGACTCCACGCTCAGGTATATCCACCTGTCCGGCCGGGATCTGGCCGACAAGCTCGCCCGCGGCATGGACCACATCCATGCCTGGCGGATCGAGGCCCTGACCGGCACCGACCTGGTGGCGGCGCGGTGAGCGCCGTCCCTGCCACGGTTTCGGCCGGTGACGATCTGCGCTGGCGGTCACCGGTCGATCCCGGCCGCTACGACGTGACACCTGTGCTGCGGGTGGCGGAGAAGGATGCGATCACCGAGCTCGGTGTCGACAACCTGCGACGCTTGGCCCGCCACGACCCCGACGCTCGAGGGTGGACGAAGATCCGTCGACTGCTGCTGGCATTGGACGACGCCACTGCTGCAGTCCAGGCACCGCGGACGCCGCACCGGCGGCGAGCGATGCTGGACGCGACCGCGGTGGTGTTGTTGCACTGCGCGCAGACCGGCACGTCGTTCTGGTCATGGACAGACGAGCAGTAGGCTGCGCTGATCGGCGCAGACCTGCACGAGTTCCGGGCCACGACCCCGGGTTGGGCCGACGATGCGGTGCATCCATATCTGGCCACGCACGCGTTTCTGCTCGGCGGGTTCACCGCGTTCTATCGGCTTGGCAGCTTCAGCCGTGTGACGCTGGCCGAGAACATCTTCGGCCGTGACCTGGTCGAGGGTGAGATCGGCCGGATCCGGTTGGTGCTGGCCGGGTGGGGCTATCAGCTGGGCCGCGGCGATGATCGACTGCTGCCCGGGGTCGCTTGCCAGGTGCTGCTGCTCAACCGCAGCCCGCACCTCGACGAGCTGAACACCGAACTGTTCGAGTGGATCCGTCGTGAACGGCTGCTACCTGCGGCTCGCGGCAACACACTGCACGCGATGCAGCGGGCGGTCGCCGCACTGGGCTACTGCGATCCGCCGCAGCAACTCACCGGGCGGCGCTCACCCCGGGCTACTGGCGGCGCACCCAAATGGGCCGAATGGGTCGATCGCTGGCATGACACCTCGACACTGACTCCCCGGGTCCGCGGCGGATTCCGCTCCACCCTGCTGCGGGTCGGGCGCTGGCTGGAGGCCGAACATCCCAAGGCTGCCGATCCGGCCGACTGGACGCGACAGACCTGCGCGGCCTGGATCGCGGCGCTGGACCGGATGAAGGTCGGTGATTACGTCCAACGCACCACCGGACTCAGCGACCGCCTCGGCAAACCGTTGGAAGCCTCTACGAAGGCGGGACAAATCGCTGCGGTCCGCCGATTCTTCCGGGACTGTCAGGAATGGGAGTGGCTGCCACGGCGCTTCGACCCGAACCGGGCGTTGTCCACTCCACGCAGCATCGCCGCCCTACTCGGCCCCGATCCCCGCATCATCGCCGACGATGTCTGGGCGAAACTGATCTGGGCCGGGTTGAACCTGGCTCCTGATGACCTGCCCCAGTCCCAGGCCGGGAACTTCTATCCGATCGAGCTGGTTCGGGCGGTCACCCTGACCTGGCTGTTCTCCGGGCAACGCAGTGACGAGATCGCGCGATTGTGCATCGGCTGCATCCGCTGGCAGCACAACGGGACGCCTATTCCCGGTGACTCCCAACAGATCCTGGCCCGTGACGCGGTCTGCATGCTCGACGTCCCGACCCACAAGACCGGCACCGCATTCACCAAACCGGTCGACCCGATCCTGGGCCAGGCCATCGACACCTGGCAGGCGAACCGGCCCGAGCAGCCGCCGTTCGTCGACCGCCGCACCGGACAACACGCCGATCTGCTGTTCGCAGTCCGCGCCCGCCGCATATCCTCGGCCTACATCAACAACACCGTGATCCCGATGCTCTGCCGCAAAGCCGGAGTCCCGGCCGCCGACGTCCGCGGCAATATCACCAGCCACCGGGCCCGATCGACCATCGCGAGCCAGCTCTACAACGCCAAAGACCCGATGACCCTGTTCGAGCTGCAGGCATGGCTCGGCCACCGCTCGCCGCAGTCGACCCAGTTCTACGCCAAAATCAGCCACAAGCACCTCGGCCGCACCGGGCTGCGCGTCAGTCGATTGGCGCTGGGCGATGAACTTCGGCTTGGTCACCGACGAATATCAGTGACCAAAATTGAGTTCGACTACCGAGACGATATCCATCGCTTGCTCACCAGAATCATGGCCGCGAAACGAGCCGTAGTGGTCCCACTCAGCTCAGTTTCCTGCTGGGCGGTTCGCGCCGACAATCTGCTATGCCCTGATACACGCGTTTCCATTCACGCTGGTCGTGACGGCCGGGGGCCGATGGTTGGACATGTCGATCTGGGGGGCTGAGTCGGTCGGGATGCCGCGCTTGGAACGAGGGATACCGGTCTGGCTCGGTCCGGTAGACGGGTGTGGTGCAGGAGTTGGTGCATGGCCAGCGAGCGCACGATCATTGCCCTGAGCTATTCGTAGTCGTCGTCGGTGTGACCGTCGAGATATGCGATCGCGGCAGCGAATCGCACGCATTCGGCCCCGTGGCCGCCGTGCTGTCGACGGACGAAGTCTGCCTCCTCGTAGCAGGTGAAGGTGGGTTCGGTTTCGCGGCAGTCGTCGTGCCAGAACCGCCATCGGTCACAGTCGATGCTTCCGGTGCGAGCGGCGGGTGTGTTCACTGCGCCACGAACGTGTGCTCGTCCCAGCCGGCCCGGTGGCTCCATGCCTGCAGGTAGTCCGGGGCGAACATCGGGGCGGCGGGAAGTTCGGGGATATCGAATGCTGCGGCCATCACGGTCTGGTTCGCGGCCACGATCACCCGGTTGCGCCGTAGTTCGTCGTGGGTTTTCTCGGCGTGGTCCGGGGGCTGCTGCCTGTGGGCGTTGTACCAGCCGCTGTGCCGGTCGAGGTAGGTGAGTGCCACCACGGCCGCACACGCTCGGGCCACGGTAGCGGCTCCCGGGTCGCAGGCCTGCTCCGCAGCGATCAGCGCGGCCGTCACCACGAGCCTGACACCGGTGGTGCGGGCAAGGTCGACCCTCGTCGAGTCGATCCCCAGCGCGGTGCCTTCTGGTTCGTATTCGTCGCCGTCCTGGTCGCGACCGGCTGCGGTGTAGAGGTCGCTTGCGAGGGTCGTCTCGCGGGTGATGATCATGTCGAGCCACCACGGCCACACGTTCGGGCTGCCAGGCAGTTCGACTGTCGACAGTGTGTGATGGGTGCGTCCGGCGGCTTTCTCCAGGACTTGGGTGTCGCCTTCGGCGGTTTTGGAGCCGGTGGCGTTGGCGTTCCAGTCGGGGTAGTAGTTGCAGCGCAGCTGACCCTGGGCTCCCGCGCGTGCGCTACACGTGCGCAGGGCTTTCTCGGCGATGGTGGTCAGGACAGGTTTGACGACCATCATCCACAGCGGCAACCGGTCCCGCTGGGCGGGTTGCGTGGAAAGGTCGCGGACCAGCCGACCCAGCACACTGCCCGCGTAGACGTGCGCGGCGGAGGTGACGAGGTCACGTTGCAAAACGTCACTGTGACCGTGCGGGCGCTGCCGGGAGTAGTTGATCAGGCCGGCGACGCCGGCGCGGGCAGCGGCGATATTGGCGGTGGCCAGATCTAGGCGACCCCCGATCAGCGGGCTGATCGAGCGCTGGCAGCGCTGCCGCACATCGGGTTCGTCGCAGCGGAACTCGCCGTCGTCGGTGATCGTGGCCCACTGTCCCGCCAACAAGCCCTGGCGGGGAACGAACAACCGATCGGCGCGGACCCAGGCATGGTCCATGGCGGCACCGAGTTTGCTGGACATCTCCCCGACCTCGACACCCTCGGCCATCCCGCCCTCGAGAGTTCGCAGGCGGGACAGGAACAGGAAGATCCCTTGGTCGCGGCCGTCGACGATCAGGCGTGCGCTGAACACCACCGTTTTGGCGACGGTGGGGTCGGCGAGGTTCGGGGGACCTTTCACCGCCCCCGGGGTGGGGGTGGACAGCCAAAACCCGTCCGCATCACGGTCCCACACCGCTTCCATCTGTTGGTCGGCGCCGTTGGTGCCCCCGAGCTCGGTCAGCGCGAAGACGCCGACCGCCGTCCCGGTGTCCAACTCGGCCAAACACTTCTGTTGATATGGGGCGCCGGTGCCGTGGGCCAGTATCGCACCGATCGCGAGATCGAAATGCCCGGTCCACACGGTCAGCAAGTGGGGTGCGGCGACCGCGGCCCAGTCGCCCAGCGCGCCCCGCAGGTGGGTGTCGGCGGCGATCTCGCGCGCCGGGATCCCGACCTCAGCGATCACCTGACGCAGCAGGGTCGGGCCGAGGTCGGCTTCCATCGCGTAGGTCAGATGATCCTGAGGTACATCGCCGAGGCGGAGGATGATGTCGCGGGCTGTGTGGTGAGTGGTCAGGTGCAGGCCGTAGATCGAATCGCGGAGCGCGGCCACGGTGGGTTCGTCACCGTGATATCCGATCGGGGTGATCTGGTCGAGAGTTGTTGTCATCGTGGGCAACTCATTTCCGTGATACGGGACGAGCGGTGACGGTCAGCGGTGGTGTGGGTGGGAAGGTGACGGGCACGGCTGCGGGTGCTCGGTGGAACGGTCCGGGCCGCCAGGGAACCTGAGAGGCGGGGACGGCGAGTTCGGTTTCGGGGAGGGCGTCGAAGAACTGGGCGATCGCCTCCACCGCAAGCTGTTCCGACATCTGGCGAGCGATCGGTGGGCAGGCATGGGGGCCGCTACCGAAGGCCAGATGAGAGTTGTTGTCGGTCCAGCCTCGGGTGCCGACGATCGCCGGGTCGGTGGTGCACGCGGCCATACTGACCAGCACCGGCTGGTCCGCGGGTAGCCACACTCCGTCGATCAGGACGGGTTGTCGTGGGTAGGAGTTGCAGAGGTTGGCCATGGGCGGGTCGTTGGCGAGGGTTTCCTTCACCGCGTCGCGGACCGGTGGCGTGTACTGGGTGGGGTCGGGCCGGTAGCGGGGGTCGGTCAGCATCCGCCGCATCGTGTTCGCGATCAGGTTCCGTACGGGTTCGATACAGGCGGAGTAGATCGTGACCAGCTGCGACATCCGCTCCTCATCACTGAGGCCGTCGCATTCGTGGACCAGCCGTGAGGCGATATCGCGGCCTGGGTGGCGGCGTTTGGACTCGATCAGCTCGAACAACCCCGCGGCCACCTGTGCGTTGACCTCGTCGGTGTTGACGCCTTCGAACATCGCCGCGAACGCCGGCCGCAGCCGGACACCGATGCGTGGTGGGCAGCCCACGGTTTCGTTGAGCACGGTGATCACGACCGGGGTGATGTAGTCCTCGATCAACTCCGCCTTTCCGGCGCCGCAGAACCGGTTGATCAGCTCGGCGGCGACCCGGATGGTGTGCTCGCGTACCGCGTGCAGGTCGACCACCGCCAGCGCGTGGTTGAGCACCTCGCGGTAGCGGGCATGTTCCTTACCGGCGGTCCGCAACGGGTTGGGCCGCCATTCCAGCATGGGCCGCAGCGGGTGATCTGTCGGCAGGCTCTTCTGCCAGACCCTGGGGTCGGCGGGGAACCGTTCGGGATCGTTCAAGATCCGGATCGCGGTGTGATACGCGACGACCAGCGTCGCGGGCACCCCCGGCGCCAGTTCCACCGGAGCGAGCGTTCGCCGACCCGCACGCATCCGCTCATACTCGGCATACGGGTCGGCAGCGAAGTCGGGGGTGTAGAGCTTGATCCTCGGGCCGAGGCTTTCGATCGAACGGCTACCGGCCCGAGACTGCTGGGTGACCATGATCTTCTGGTGTCCTCACAAAATGCGCAACAAGGCGAAAAAGCGACAGAGCGGGTGGGCGGTGAGTACGAGGGGAGGGTCAGTGCGGCAGCGGCCGGGCCGGTGCGAACCGCACCGGCAGCGCGGTCACCGACCGGTGGAACGGGCCCGCCCGCCACACCAACTCGGCGGCCGGCCGCATATCCGGCACCGCGTCCAGCAGCTGGTCGACCGCGGCCGCGGCGATCAACCGGGCCAGATCGGAGGCCGGACAGGCGTGTGGCCCGGCCCCGAACGCAAGATGCGAGCGGTTGCCTCGCCGATCCCCGCGGGCGATGGCGGGGTCGCGGTGGCACGCGGCCAGGCCGATGACGACCGGTTGGTGCGCGGGCAGCCACACGTTGCCGATCAACTGCGGCACCTGCAGATACCGCACACACCACTGCGCCAGCGGTGGATTGTCGAACAGCACCGCATCCAGCACATCCCGCGTGGACTGGCTGCCATCCAACGCGGCGTCCATGCGGTCGTCGGCCACGAGCGACGCCACCGTGTTCAAGATCAGCCCGACAGTGGGCTCCACCGCCATGTCATAGATCAGCAACAGCTGCGCAACCACCTCGTCCACCGACAACCCCGCGTCGTGGGCCAGGAGCCACGACGCGAGATCGGTGCCCGGGACAGCACGTTTATCCGCTACCACCCGATGCAGCACCGACTCCAGCAGTCGCCGACCCGACGCTGCCGCCGCGGCATCCGCGGTGTCGGTCAATCCGAGGATCGCCTGCGCCACCTCACCCGGCCATTGCTGCGGCAGCCCGACCAGCCGGTTGACCGCGGCCAACACCAGCGGGGCCGCGAACTGGGCACGCAGCTCCGCCTCACCGCGATGCCAGAACTGCTCGATCAGCATGACCGCGTCCCGCTCCACCCCCGCCTTCTCCGCATGCAGGTCCACCCGGCCCAGCACCGCGACATGCGCACCCCGGTACCGAGCATGCTCGACACCGGACGTCCGGGCCGGAGAAGGGCCCGATCCCAGCACAGGCCGCACCGGGCACTCAGCCGGTACTCTTTTCAGCCACTCGCCCGGGCTGGGTGGGAACCGTTCCGGGCCCCGCAGAATATGCAGCGCCTCTGCATGACCCATCACCAGCGTCGCCGCGACACTCGGGGCCAGTTCGACCGGCGCCAGCGGCCCGAACTCCGCCCGCCACTCCCGATAGAACCGGACCGGATCGGCAGCGAACCCAGCCGTATACAACGGCACCACCCGGCTATCCCGATCGACCGGCGACCCATGCACCGCCGGTTGGCCGGCTCGAGCGCCGACAGACCTCGTCACCACACTTCTCCCCTGCTTCTTCGATTCCGCATTCAGTCCGCCGCCCCACGTCGGGCACGGGCCAGCCGGAGCAGCGGCGGGCGCTTACACCCCAACCCGCCGCGCATCGTCCGTTCCTCCGGCGACCGCTCACACTCAGGCTTGGGCGGTCCGAGCGGCCACCAATCGTCGAGCTCGACCAACCCGGGTGGCTCCACCTCCAGACCGGTGAGGAATTCGAGGATCTCCTCGCGGGTGCGATACCAGCCCGACCCCACCCCGTCGGTGAACGCGGCCTCCAAATCCCGCGCTACCCGATGGATTTCCGGGTGCTCCTCCCCCTGGTCATAGAAATGCGAGACAGCCACATACGAACCCACCGGCAGCCGGTCGATCAGCTCACCCATCACCCCGGCCGGGTCCAGGTCATCGCCGATATGCTGCAACACCCCGCAGGCTAGGACGCCGATCGGGCGATCCAGCTCGAAATACTGGGTCACGGCCGGGTTTCCCAGCAGTGTGCCCGCGTCCAGGAAGTCTGCCAGCACATAATGGGTGCGTTCGTTACGCTCGAGCAGCGCCCGCCCATGCGCCGCGCACACCGGATCGTTATCGACGTAAACGACTGTCGTCCTGGGGTTTCCCAGCTGCGCGATCTCATGGGTGTTGCCCACCCTCGGCAGGCCGGCGCCGATATCGAGGAACTGCTCGAGACCGACCTGCTCCGCCAGGTACCGGACCACCCGATGCTGCCAGCGGCGATTCGCCAACGACACCTCCCGCTGGCCGGGCGCGACCTGGAGCACCGTCCCCAAAGCCTCGCGGTCCACGGCGTAGTTGTCCTTACCGCCCAGGCTGTAGTCGTAGACCCGGGGGATGCTGGCTCGCGCGATATCTGTACCGACTGGGGAGGGAGCGACTATCTCCGGAGTGGGCGTGGCACTCATCGACCGCCTCGAGCCGAAAGCGGGAGCTTTCCCGGAACTGGGTCGAGTTCCCCAAGAGTCCGGTCGTCGAGGGCCGACGCGGGGGGCACACCGTCCGGAGTTTTCACTGACAGTCGATATTGGGATGTGGGGTAGGACACCGAGGTGAATGGGTAACGACAGTTGTGGTCCAACGAGTTGAGCCACACCTCGGACTGGGTGGATGGTCCGCATCAGATAGTCCCTCTCGCACTCGGATGGTGGCGGAAGATCAACCTGGCCACTCGCCCACGCATCGATTGATGTCCGCCGTTACACCAGCATGACCTGCACTAAAGTCCGAAAAAAGGACATACAAGAGGACTTCATAAGGCCTCAGGACGGGGCACACGTGTCCACAGATGCCCAATAGCGGACTATGATCGCCCGTATGGTGAACTCAGGAAACGCCGCCCTCCGAGCAGCCCGGCAAGCTCTCGGGTATCGATCCCAAGCGGCGCTGGCAGATGCACTCACCACTGTTGCCCGCGAGATCGGATTGAGAATCGAAGTGGCAAGCCGCACAGTACGGCGCTGGGAATCGTCGGAGCCACCGTGGCCGAACCCGGAATATGCTGCCGCGCTGGAAGCGCTGTTCAAACGTCCTGTGACCGAGCTCGGATTCGTTCCACCCTGGTCCGACGACGCGGCAACAACGCCCGACGCACGGGCGAACGGTGCCACCGGCTCGACGAGGAAATACCGTCGAGCCGGCTCGGCTACTGCTCTGCCGGCGACCGTCGCCCACGAGTACAGAGCGATCACGGTCGCGCATCGGCACTTGTACTGGTCGTTGCCCGCGAGCCAGCTACAACGCTCCGTATCCACCCACGCACGCCTGGGGGAAGAGCTGCTCGCTCATATCGAGGGTGCAGCAAAAACCGTAATGGCTCAATCGGTTTCGGAGTCCAGCTTGCTGTCCGGCCGATTGGAGTTCTTCGACCTTCAGCAACCCAAAGACGCGCAATCGAGCTTCGTGCTCGCTCTGCAAACTGCGCACGAGGCCGGTGATGCCTTGCTCGGCGCGGCGGTACTCGCGCATATGGCGTTCATTCCGGCATTCTCCGGCGACATGGGCAGAGCAGACGAAGCACGCGAACGCATTCGCGCAGCACGAGCATTTGCCCGCAGAGGCCAGGCAAACCATGAAATCACCGCATGGTTGGATGCCGTGGAAGCGGAAGCCGAAACCCGATTCGGAAACCCACGCCAAGCAGTCAGCATTCTCGAACGTGCCGAAAAGAACTACGCACTCCACGACCCCGCGCAAGCACCGTCGCCCGCCTGGATGGACTGGTTCTCACCGACACGCCTTGCAGGGTTCAAGGCAAACACCCTGATCACCACGGGTGACGGCCGACAAGCACTGGCAACGCTCGAACAGGTACTCGACGAGTTGCCCCCGGAATCCGAGAAGCAGCGGTCGGTCTATCTCGCCGATGCAGCCGCGGCATGCGTGCTGGAGAAAGCGCCCGAGCAAGCATGCACCTACCTGGGCGCAGCGCTGGATATCCTCGCAGAACACTGGTACGCGACCACCCTCGACCGCATCAAAGCGGTCCGGCAGAAACTCCGCAAATGGGACTCGCTACCCGAAGTACGCGCCTTGGACGAGCGCCTGTACGACTGGCACACCACCGTCAACTCGATCGTCCGCTAACGACCGTGAATCATGATCACCTGCGACCCGTCAAGAACCGGCAACGATGCCGGGGAGTTCGGTGAGGTCATGGATGATCCAGTCCGACAGTTCAGCAACATCTTTCCTGTCGCGGTGGATCCATCCCCAAGGGCCGCGCTGAATGTATGCGGTACGCATACCCACCTTCTTCGCCGGGGTGATGTCGTTGTCGATCCGGTCACCGACATAAACGATCTCATCCGGCACGCACGCCGCGACCTCGACCACCTTGTCGAAGAAGGCCGTATCCGGCTTCTGCACACCCCAGTCATCGGACGTCGCGATGAAGTCGGCGGGAAGATCGAGCCCACGCAGCAGCCCGCCCGCGCGTTTGGTCTGATTACCGACGACACCGACCCACACACCCATATCCCGCAACGCGGATAGGGCGGGGTGGACGTCGGGATACAGGTCATCCTCGCCGAACCACTCCGGCTTGCCCGCATCGACGCGTGCCTGCCGCTCACGGTCGAGGTCGAACCCAGGCTTGAAGATCTGGAATGTCTCGCGGTAGTCGAGGCCACTGGCGATCACAGCACCGAACGCGGCAGCGAAAGTGTGACGTGGCACACCCAACCAATCTGCCCAGGTACCGTACTCACGGGTTTCGTCGACGAGGGTTTCGCCGACATCGAAAACAACCGCCCGTAGCATCCTTTGTCTTCCTCCCGATCCACCGCCTGCACCATGCACAAGGCCCGCCTAAGCATGTCAGCCTAGTTCGCTATATCCAGAGCTCCGAGTTGGACCTCACCGATCCGACGACCCGCCTGGGACGGTGCCCGGCGAGCCAGGTCCATGACTCACGCATTGGTTGGTCGGCAATCCGCCGCCGCCATTTTCCTCGACTTGGTCGCCGATTTTCCCGGCGGTCTCGTCTTCTCGTCGGCGAAGAGAGGGCACTGGCCATCGCTGGATATCGTGGTAGATCCGGTCTGATAGGGAATCGAGTGTCCAGGCGGCGTCGATGCGGATTTCATCGACGAATCGCAGCGGCTGCCACCCGTGATACCAGTCGGCCATCTGTTCCGGCAGGATCGTCGCCGATTGAGGACGGCCCGCATGGCGTGTCAGTGTTTCAGCGAAGGAGAGGTCGAAGCTGTAGAAAAGGGCCGAGTCCACCGTGCCGGCGAGCCGCTCGAGCATCGCTCCATATCTATTGGCGTCGAGGATGCCTTCCACGATCACCACCATCCCTCGGGCCAGGCACAATCCGGCGATCTGCTCGATCAGATCGATGTTGAACGCAGCGGGCTCGTCCGGCTCGCGGACGATGTTTCGACGCACCACGTCCTGTGACACCACCGCACATGTTCCGTGGGCGAAGCGACGCTGGACCGTCACGGCAGTGGTCGATTTTCCGGAGGCAGAGTTGCCGCGGATCACCAACAGTGTGCCGGTCACGCGAGGGCGGGGCGCAGCGCGCTATCGAGTTTGTGCAGGAACCGTCCCAGATGTGGGTCCGAGTCCGGAATTCCGTAGGGGTCGAGATCCCACCACTGGCCCCCGTCGAACTCATCGGGATCCAGCTCGTACTGTTCGTCGCGGTGACCGCGTGCGACGAACCACAATGAGGTGTCGATATGCCCGCCGGTCGGACCGATGGTTGTTGTGACGGTCAGAAACAGCGGGCGGTCCCCGACAATATCGAAACTCGGGTCCAGCCCGAGTTCTTCGTGGGCTTCCCGGCGCGCTGCCGCCAGCTGGTGCTCGAAGGGTTCGAGATGTCCGCCCATCGGCAGGTGCAGACCTGACTTGCGGTGTCGCCCTTGATAGATTCCACGTTCGACAGGGTCGACCAGAACCACACAGGCCACCAGATGCGGTGATGGTGTCGCCGGCGGGAAGCGGCGATACACATCGTCGGTCCGCTCGAGCCAGGCCAGGGTCTGCTCGATATGTCGCCGCTCCAGGTCATCGATGGGAGTAATCGTGCCGATGAGGTCAGCGGCAGTGGCGGACTCCATACGATCGAGGATATCCATGCGCGCCGCCATGCTGCGCGGCTCCGTAATTCATCGTCGAAGCGCGGCATATAAGGGCGGGAACTCCCCGGTGGCAATCCGTTTCCACAGGCGAAGATCGTTGTTTTCGAGTTCGGTTTGCTCGGTGAGCGGTTCGGCGCAGCGACCTGGTGCTGGGCGAGTGCGGTAATTGCTCGGCAAGGGCGTATCGCGGCGGACGTGTGCGTTACCCGGCGCTGAGTAGACGCGGCTCATAGCTGTCGAACTCTGGTGAAAGATGCGTTATAGGTCGTATGCGGTGTCTGGGGCACAAGGTCCCTGGTGGTCGGGCATCGGTTCGGCGTCGGCGACCCAGCTGCCCGTCGGGTAGGGGCCTCCAAAAGCTGATTGGTCAGTCGCCGGCGCGTTGAAAGAGTCGTCCGCACTGCACGGATGCATGGCGTCGAGGGCTGCGTCGATTGTGTGGCCCACGTGCTGCCCCGGGTGTGGAGGCAGGCTTTCCTCGTAGTACAGGAGGCTTCGGAGTTGAGGTACCAGGGTCGAGGGGGTCGGGATCGGTGCGTTATCGGTGGTGAGTCCTGCGGCGGCGAGGACGTCGGCTTGGTGTTTGTGGCTGCTGGTGTCTTCGCGGGCAAGGCTGCGCCAGCGTTGGGCCAGGGTCTCGGGGCCGGTGGTGGCGAGGGTGGAGGCGGCGGCGGTTTTCCAGTCGGGAATGTGACCCCACACTTGCTCGATTTTGTCGGTGTCGGTGGTGAGTAGTGCGGTGACGGCGGCGGTGCGGGCCCACAGGGTGCGGAGGTTGCGGTCGAAGGAGGTGGCGGTGCCGGCTTCTCGGGCGGCGCCGATGTGGGCGTAGCCGACCGCGGTGGCGATGTGTTGTCGTAGCCGGTGGACGTCGGTGGTGAGGACGGCCAGCAGGTGGTCGCGGTCGACGGGTTCGGGGATGCGCAGGTACAGCTCCGGGCGCCATCGGATGCCTTTGCCGGCGCGTTCGCGGACGTGGTCGAGCCACGTTTGGGGGACACCGCCGGCGAGGGCGGCGTTTTGGAGTTGGCGGCGTAGGACGGCGTTGCGGTGCATCTTCTGGTACACCTGCGGTGCGGGTGGTTCACCGGATCGTTCGCGTTCGGTTTCTCGTATCCGCATTTCTCGCGCGGTGACGGTTTGGTTCTGTAACCAGCGCAGGACTTTCGCCTGTGCTGGGGTGGGCTGGATCGGGGGCATCGTAGGGGCTCCGGTCTATGGCCGCATTGCGCGGAAGTCGGGGCCGAAGCCGAGCCGGTCGAGGGTGGTGTCGGTGGCGAACCAGGCCGGCGGGATCGGTGCGGCGGACAAGGTGCCGGGGTCGAGGTGGCGGGTGGGTGTGCAGCGGTGCAGGGGCCCGTTGACGGCGTCGTGGATGTATTTCATGTGGGGGTCGATGTGGCGGATGAACAGGGTGCTCATGGCGGTTTTGTCCGGGGAGGTGAGGGCGGCTTCGAACGCGGCGTGTAGGGCGGCGAAGCGGACCACGACCGCTTGGTGGCGCCACCATTGCCGGCACCACGTGTAGTGGCCTTCTCGGTGGTCGGCGGCGATCCGCACGGCGGTGACCGGCAGCAGCCACTCCTCGACGAAGTCACTGTGGTGGGAGTAGCGAGGTGCCTTCTTCTGCTGCTGCTCTCCGCCTTCGTCGCCGGTCGTGGAGGTGGGAGTGGATCGGTGGAACCAGTGGTCGGGGACGGGGTCGAAGGGCAGGGTTGGGGTGTCGAGGTGGCGGGTGCGGGTGCAGCGGTGCAGGGGTCCGTTGGCGGCGTCGAGGATGTAGTTCATGTGCGGGTCGATGTGGGCGGTCAGCAGGGTGCTGACGCCGGTGCCGGCGCCGGAGCGGCGGGTGGCTTCGAACGCGGCGTGCAGGTGGGCGATGCGGACCGCGACGGGGCGATGTGCCCACCACTGCCGACACCACGTGTAGGTGTTCTCGCGGTTGGCTTCGGCCAGCCGCACACTGATGGTGGGAAACAGCCACCGGTGGGCGAAGTCGGTGAAATGCTGGAACACCGGCGGCACGGGCCGTTTCCCGGTGCCCGAGCTCGATGCGCTCACCGAGGCTCACCCCCGGGTTCGGGTAGCGCCGGGGCCTCATCAGCTTTCTCGAACGAGGCCAGAGAGGTGCGGATGTCGGGGGCGTAGTCGGTGTCATGCCACCAGATCTTGCGGACCAAGACCGGTCCGTGGCCGGGAAGCCGGACCAGGGCGCGGTCTTTCGGGAGGGCGGCGAGCAGGGAGATGTCGAGGATGGGTTCGGAGCGCCAGGACAGGCTGCGTTGGGTGCCTTGGTGTCCGTGGCTGCGGGAGCGGTCGGCGACGTCGTGCGGGCCGGTCATCTGTGACCAGTGCTGCAGATAGTCCACCGCGGCAATACCGCCGCCGTAGACCTCGATGGACTGGGCGCGCATCGTCGCCAAACCGTTCGCGCCCCACAGGTCTTCACCCTGTTCGAGGACTTGGAGGATGGTGATGAGGATGATGCCGCAGCCGCCGGCGTAGGTGTAATAGCTCGGGAGTTCGCCGATGCGGGCGCAGTTGGCGGCCTCGTCGAGTACGGCCAGCAGCGGCACCGGCAGGCGGCCGTCGGGGCGGGCGCGGGCGGTGTCGAGGGCGGCTTCCAGGATTTGCCCGACCAGCGCGGAGGTGAGTGGGGTGGCGCTGTCGTGACCGGCCATCGATAGCGCATAGAGGGTGTCGGTGGAGGTGACGAACTGTCGCGGTGAGAATTCCGGCAGCTGGTGGGTGGGGGCGAGCTCGATGCGTTCGATCGCGGTCATTGTCTCCCCGGACTGTGGATCAGCTTCTTCGGTGGCTTTGATGTCGCAGCGGCGTGGTGGGGTGACCATCTGCGCGTACCCCATGTCCGAGAGCACGTTCAGGAACCTTCTGGCCATGTCGTAGAGGCCGTCGCGTTGCCTCGCGTAGAGGCCTTGGCATTCGGTGATCCGGTCGGCGGGGCGATGGTGACCGTGGTGGCGCAGGATGATGGCGGGGGTGTCGTCTTGGTCGTGGCCGAGCCATTCGGCGACATGCAGGAGATCTCCGCCGGCGATGGCGGCGGCGAACATATACAAGGCGAGTAGTTCTTGGGCGCCGCCGTCGAAATAGGAGTCGACGCGCGCGTTCGCGGCCTGGGCGGCGGTGCCCGTGGAGGCCGAGACGAAGAACCCGGCCAGTTTGCGGGCAGCGGGCAATCCCATCACCTCGGCCAGCAGGTTCACCCAGAACCCGCAGACGACTTGCCCGGTAACCGCCTGGAGGTCGCTGACCCAGATCCGGCCGCGCTGGCGCCGCCCGTAGACGGTGTGCCGGTACAGGTCCGGTTTGTTCGAGGTGGCCAGGCACGGACCCCACGCGGCCAGCACGGCGGGGATAGCCCAGGCCATGGTTTTGCCGGTGCGGGTGCCCGCGGCGATGGTGACGCCGAGTTCGGCAGGCACATGCAACTCGATGCCCCCGATCACGGTGCGCCCCAACGGGGGCCCGGGCAACGCTTGGGTGTGTGCGTCGGCGTCACGGAGCAGACGGAGATTCGCCGCGAGGTTGTCTTGGACTCGGGCGATGCGAATATCGCTGGGGCGTTGCATGGTGCGCGCCGCGGCGTCGATTTCGCTGCCGCCGGCCCATATCCGGCGGGCGACGACGGCGGCCGTGACACCGACGGTGGTGAACACCGCGCCGGCGATGGTGGCCTGCCACGGCCAGCTTCGTTGCCCGAACACGATTTCGGCCAGGGCGGTGGCGGGGTTGGCGGTGACCGGACGCCCCGCCGCCGCGTTGCCGATACTCAGCGCCGCCCAGGCGGCCAGCCCCGCAAGCACGAGGGCCAAGGCCAGGGCGAGCAGGGTGGTTTCTTCGCCCATGCCGCGGGTGGTGCGGCGGCGGGTTTCTCTTGTCGAGAACACGGATGCCCTCCGGGTTCGATAGCCGGTGTCAGGGGTGGAGGTCGACCTCGCGGCCCAACGCTGCGGGTGGCCGGGGTTCGCTTAGGTCGGTGTCGTCCCAGAACTCGCTGCCGGGCTCGAGGTCGGGGAACGCCGCATCGACGGCGTCGCTGATCGCCGCCCCTCCCCCGTCCGTTCTGTCGGCGGCGACCCCGAATTCGGTCGCTATTGTGAGGGCGGGCTCGACCGCCCTCTCGGAGGACGGGACGGCGGTGCTGGCGCGGGCGTTGTCGCGTTCCTGGATCAGGTAGGCGAGGCGGCCCATCCCGGGGCTGCCCGGCCGGTCGCTCCAGTAGGCGCCGTCCAAGCCGGCGTGGTAGGCCCCGTCGATGTCGGCGTCTGCGGCGCCGGTGCCTGCGGCCGCGGTCCGCGCCGAGCGTATGGCGGCGATCAGCGATTCCAGGCGACCGATGTGGTCCTGGTCGGCATCGAGGGTGCCTTCCCAGCGTCCGGCCAGGCGGGTGTGTTCGGCGGTCAGGTCCTGCAGTTGCCGCAGCGCGGCGATCTGCCGCTCGACGGTTTCGATATCGCCGCCGTAGTCGTAGGTGATAGGCGCGGTGCGCCGCTCGGCGGGCAGCAGTGCGGCACGGGCTTCCGCGCCGGTGTCGAGATCCCCGCGCGCTCCCTCCTCGCCGAGCAACGCGTCGGTGCGGGCGATGACCGCTTCGACCTCGACCATGCTCGCCAGATGCTTCGCCCGTCCGCCCAGGGCCCGGTCGAACGCCGTTGCCCGCTCGGAGGAATCGGCGACCGGCGCGGGTTCGCTCTGCCGGGTTGCTGCACGCTCTCGTCCCGGCGCCCGAGTGGGGTCGTGGGGATACCATCGGGCTTGGTCCTGTCCGGATCCGGTGATGCCGGCGTCGAGGCGTTCGGTGATCAGGCCGGTGTCGCGCAGTGTGCGCCAAATCGGGTCGTTCTCGTGCCGACCGGGTGGCAGGGCGGCGGTGAGCTGCTCGTACATTCGGCGGGTGACCTCTGGCCGGTGCTTCCAGCGGTCCGCGGTGGTTTGCAGTTGCTGCCACACCGCCCGCAGATGCGGTTTGGGGTGGGTTTTCCATGTCGCGGCCAGCCCTTCGGCGGTCGCGGTCCGCTCGGCCGCGATCTGCGGGGTGGCGCTGTCGGGAATGACATCGCGGGTGAGCCAGTAGTGGGCGAAGTCCGCGCGGAGCCGGGCTTGAACAGCGCCCAGTCCGGCGTAGTGGGCGGGGTTTGTCATCCCCGTCATGGAGGAGAACCTGCTCACGGTCCCACCTCCGGACCGGACCCGGAACCCGGGACCCGACCGGGTGCCGGCGTCCCGTCGTGGGTGACCCATGCACCAGTGCCGTCACCGACCGCCTCGATCGCCGCACCCATCTCCTGCCCGGACTCTGCGGGGGCCGGGTCGGTATCGATATGGGTTTCGGCGGCCTGTTCACGGAGAGCATTCATCCAGTCCGGCAGCGGTGCCGAGGTGCGTTCGATGCCGGTTTCCCACCGGTAGTCCTGGATCACCGACCATGCCTGGGTGAGGTGGCTGTGCTCACGGACGAGGAGTTGTTCGAGCTCGCTGATCCGTTGGGCGTCGCGAGTGGTGTGCGTTCCGAGTTCGGCGATCGTGTGCTGCTGAGCGTCGATCAGGTCGCGCGCCTGCCGCAGTTCCTCGGTCAGTTGTTCGATCCGCCCCAGATAAGGGTGGCCGGGACCGTGGACCCACGGGGTGCCTGTGGTGCCGGCAGCCTCGGACGCGTCGATGTCAGCGGGCGGGACACCTTCGCGGTCAGCTGCCAGGCGTGCCCCGTTCAGCGCGTTGTACGTCAGGTCCAGGCGGGCTTGTTCGACCTCGGTCAATGCCAGATACGGCAGGCCTCGGCTCAGGCGGGCGCGCAGGGCGGACAGGTTCTGGACCTCACGCAGGCACGCGGCGTGGATGCTGTCTTGACGCGCTTGCAGCCGGTAGTCGTGGTCGATGGGACCGCGGCGCAGCGCATACGGGATCGCGGCCACCTGATACAGCTCGCGCAGCTGCTGTTCGCGGTCCGGTCCGGCCGGTTGCTGGTTGTCGAAAGGAGTGTCGGACATCGTTTCTCGTTCCTCGTGGTCATGAGGTGCGCTCCACCGGCCCGCGCAAAGTGCTGCGGCCGGGAGTGTTCGGATGTCCCCTGAAAAGATGTGGTCGAGGGTGGACCATCGTGGCCGGTACCCGCGGCCACAAACGGTGATGGTCACCGCATTCGCAAATAATGAAGTTCGGAGAGTGTGCTGTCGCTGTGTCGTCAGCGGGTCAATAACCGAGGCCGTGCTCGGGTCCCGGCCCGGCCGGTGTCGAGGCGGTGGGGTCGGGGTCGGTGTCCCATTCCGACCCGGCACCATCCGGTGTCATCGCCTCGACCGCGGCACCGATCTGCGCGCCGCCGCCGTCGGGAGCCAGATGCTCGACTGCCGGGTCGCTGAATCCGGTGTGCATCGTCAACGCCGCGCGGTCCACCATCTGCTGCGGCAGCGGGGGCCGCGCCCACTCCACCGACGTGATTGGGGGGCGCTGCGGTAGATACGGCGGTTTGCCGACGGGGTCGGCGGCAGCCCATCGATGCCACGAGGTGGCCAGTTCATGATCGGTGAGGCCGCTGACGGTGGCGGCGTGGAAGCGGTGCACGTCCATCGAGCTCCACAGCTGTGCACCTTCGTCGCGGGTGAGCGCGGCGGCCTCGGACAAGGCGGTGATCCGCTCGTGCAAGGCGGTCATGTTCGCCGAGAACCGGTCCACCGCGACCGGGTCCACTCGGTAGGGCCAACGGCCTGCGGCGACCCGGTCGGTGTGTGCTGCGGACAGGGCCGCCATATGCTGCATCTGCCACAGGTCGGGGGCGAGCATGTCCACGCACCATTGCTGAAGCTGGTTGTCGCGGGCCGGCATATCCGGGGCCGGGATCTTATCCCTGGGCAGTGCTCCGGTGGCGCCGAGTTCGCGGGCCGCGGCGATCCACCGCAGCGGCACCCCCGCAGTCCAGGCAGCATGTTCGGCTTGCTCCCGCTGCGTCGTCAATTCCTCGAGACGATTGCGCCACGCTTCGACCGGAGGCCCGTCGACCTCGGGCCGGTCGAAAACCCGCTCACCGGCGCGCTCGATGCGGGCGTGCTCGGTCGCCAGCCGCTGCACACGTCTGAGCATTCCCGCCTGCCACGCCCCTACCCGGTCCGGAACCGGGCAATCAGGTGTCGTCACTTCTCTTCCTTCCTCTTCTTTGTGCTGTGGTTGCGGCCGGAGGTGTTCACCGCTCGCGCCCCATGTCCGGTCCCGGATCTGGGCCCGCCGGGGTGTGCGGTTCGGGACCGGAGTCGAATCGGAGTTCACCGGCGGAGAGCTCGGTCAGACCCGCCGCGTCGAGGACCTCGGCCACCGGCACCGAATCCGGTGTCACCGGTGCCGGGCCAAGTCCGGCGGCGTGTTCGAGATAGGTACCGGCGGTCAGTTCCTTGGCCAGCGCGAACACCTCGCCGGGGTCCACACCACCAGCCCCAGCCCCAGTGATTTCGACGTCGACGACCTCGAGATCCGCCGCATCGATATCGATCACGTCCGGCTTGCCCACTCCCGTCCCGTCGTCGTGAAGGTTGCGGGGATCCATGCCGGTATCGGCGCTGAATCGCTGCCGGTAGGCGTCCGCATGGGCGGCGTGCTGTTCCGAGAGCCCGGCCGCCCCGGTAGCGGCGGCGAACGCCGCGCTCGAGGCGGCCGCGGCACCGATGTCCCCACTGTCGGTGAGCAGACCGGTGAGCCATGCCTTGCGGCGATACACCTCGGCCAACACCCGCCGATACACCGCCTCCCGTTCCTGTGTCGCCGCCGTGGTGCCCGCTCCCCTACCGCTGGAGGCCGCACCGGTAGCCCCTGCCGCGCCGGAGGCATCGGCCGCTCCGTCCTGTGTCGTCCTGGTCGGCCCTTCACCCGAGGTGGTGCCTCCCGTCGCTCCGGGGGTGTCGGCGGCCTCGGTAGGGCCGGTTGCCTCGGGATCGGTGAGGGTGTCGGTGAATCCGGCGGCGCGGCGGCGGATGTCGATGAGCAGTTGTTTGTATTCGACGTCGAGCGCGTGCAGCGTGTTGTCGTGGATCTCGCGGCGGGTGTAGCCGTCCATCCGCGCCTGATGCAGCTCGCGGCTCTGGTCGCCGGCGACGCGCTCGGACTCTTCCCGATTGGCTTGGTTGGTTCTCGCACGCTGGATCTGCTCGGTTTTGAACTGGGCTTCCAGGTCGAACAGGTCCTCGGCGCGGCTGTTGCGGTCGTGGACCTCGGTGAGCCGGGCCTGGTTCAGCGCGTGCTCGTCTGAGGCCTTCTCCACACCGGTGTTCATCCGCAGCTGGTGCTCGACGAAGGAGCGGTATTCCTTGGCCTCGGCGTGGCGGAGGCGTTGGTCGGATTCGGTGCGGGAGCGGGCTTCACCGCCGCGGCGTTGCAGCAGGTTCGTCATCATCGCCGCGGTTTGCATGGACTGGATGAATCCGGTGCGGATCGCTTGACCCGATTCCTCCACCGGATCCCCGCTCATGACTGCACCCCCAGCCCCGACAACAGCCACGGTCCACAGGGAGAGCGGGTGGCGTTGGCGTAGACGGTGAACGCGACCGCCGGCTCATGGGCCGGCTGTATGCGGACAGCGAGGACACGATCGGTCGTCGCGGCGGTGTCGGGCGGATGGTCGTCACCGGTGATGTGGACGGTCGTGGTGACCGGCGTCTGCTGGTCCCGCCATCGCTGCCATTGACTGGTGGTGATCGGCGCCCACACTGCGGCAGCCGGATCGGCCTGCTCGGCGAACCGGTCCTGCACGACAGGTCGTGCACGCGCGAACGCAGCACGGGGATCCGGGTCATCGGCCGGGCGGTAGCGGAAGGTCGCGGCCACCGCCGCCTGCAGAACCAATTCGGCCGAGCACGGGTCGATCTGCTCGTAGGGTGCGGTGAACCTGGCGGCGGCACACCCTTCGGCGGTTCTCGAATGGTCGGTGGCCGGGTTTGCGCCACATCCGGTGGCAGTGAGCGCGGCGAGGATCATGGCAGGAGCAGCGAGGGCTGTGGTTTTCATGGCGAGTCCTGGGATCGGAGGGTGGACAGGTCGGTGGAGCGCCAGTCGACGACCTCGACCTCGGTGCTGTGCTCGGCGGCCGGGTTGTGCACCGCCACCACGACCGCGTCGAGTACCAGCGCCGCGGCCAGCGCTTCACGCCGCAGAACCTGCTCGTCGAGGCCGCGGCCCCGCGCCAGCCGCAGGTCCACGGTCGCCGCGTCGGCGCCCAGGTATTCGCGTGCTCGCCCGGCGAGCCAGATCGCGTGCAGTGCCGAGGTTTGGGCGGCTTCGATCCCACCCACGGCGAGGGGGAATCGGTCCCGCCACATGACCTGCCCATCGCCGCGGCACAGGGTGAAGGCGGTCAGTGTCGCCGCAGACCACACCGTCAGCCGCGGCCCGCGCCGTGCTGCCTCGGCCAGGCGCTGCGCCGCCCCGCGGTGGGCCTCTTCGAGCTGACGCAGGCCGTCGTAGTCGATGCCGCCGATATCGAGCAGCGCGTCGAGGAACCGGTTGAACGCGCGGACATCGGTGAACCTGTGCGCGGCCGCGACCTGGTCGAACTGGGCGGTACGGGTGAAGGTATGCAACTGCGGTAGCCGGACTCGCACCACCATCTCCGGAGTCACGGCCCCGCGATCCGGGTACCGCCACGACGGTTTCGAGGTTTCGTTCATGCTTGCCGTCCTTGCGGCCCCAGCTCCGGGTCCTCTCCGCTGCCGCCGCCGGCTGGGGTTGTCTGACACCTCTCCGGTTCCTGCCCCGCCGGTTTTTCGTGATTCGCGCTGGTAGGCAGGTCAACCCGGGTTTGCGACAGCCCGGAAAGGGATTGACGTTCTGTCGGGATTCCTGAACAATCATTGAAATCCTCGGCGTTTCTCTGGCCTTGTTGAAGTGGAGATCCGGTATGTCGCTGGCTGTTGTGCGCACCATTCGCTCGCCGCGGCAGTTGAGCAGCGACCAGGACTTCGAAGACTTCGAGCAAGAGCTGGTGGATCAGTTCGCGCTGGCGATGGCGGCCAGCGGCATCTCCGATGGGCACGTTTGCCGATGTCGGGAGGTGTTGTTCGAGTTCATCCGGTTCGTCGGCCGCCCGGTGTGGACCGTCGAATCCGCTGACGTGGACCGATATCTGGCCTGGCAGCGAAACAAGCAACGCGCTCCGAACACGTTGTTCGGCAAGGTTATTGCACTTCGCCGGTTCTTCGAGTTCTTGGTCTCGCGTCACCAGGGCGATATCCACGAACTCACCGGTTACGTGGTCAGCCAGCCCGTTGACGAGTTCAACACTCCGAACAAGCCTTACCCGCTCGCTCCGCGAGTGCCGCCGAGCGCCGATGAGGTTGAAACCCTGTTCGCAGGCTGGCGTGAAGCGCTTCCAGAAGCTCGCAAGTACCTCCCCGCCGCGCGTGACTATATGGCTGCGTCCTTGTGGCGGCGTCTCGGTTTGCGGATCGGTGAGTCCGCCGCGCTCGACATCCGGGACTGGCGCCCCGACCTGGGCGAGATCGGAAAACTCCATGTGCGTTTCGGTAAAGGCAGTCACGGCCGCGGCCCGAAGACGCGCCTCGTTCCGGCGATCGATTCGGTCGCCGACCTGTTGAATTGGTGGCTGACCGACGTGCGTCACCAGTTCGGAGATGACTGGGACGATCCGGATGCGCCGCTTTTCCCGAGCGAGCGACGCGATATCTGCAGTGGAAGGTGTCGTCGTGTCGGTGCGAATGCGCTGCGTACCGGTTTCGCCGGTGCGATAGTCCAGTGGCTGCCCCAGCAACAAGGCCAGCTCACTCCTCATGGGCTGCGCCACTTCTGCGCGTCGTCGCTGTACCTGCGTGGACTCGACCTGAAGGCGATCCAGGAACTGCTCGGCCACTCGTGGCTGTCGACGACCACCCGCTACATCCACGTACACGACAACCACATCGAGCAGGCATGGACGCAAGCCAACGAACGGGTCGCAGCCCGTCTGTCCGGAACCGGGAGCTAGACCGATGCAATGGAACCTGCGACTCAAGGCCGCCGAGCGAGGAATCTGGAAGTCGACCGAGATGCGCCGGCGGCTTGCGGAGTACGGCCTGGAAATCAGCGCCGGAAAGATGTCCGCGCTGTGGACGACCACGCCGACAACGATTCGGCTCGACGACCTCGACGTGATCTGCGCAGTACTCGATTGTTCACCCGCGGAGCTTTTGATCTGCCAACCCGAGCGTGTGCAGGCACGTCGCCCCTCCACGAAGGCCGCCGCGAACGCGGCCACCGAAGCACCGCGAGTGACACCGCGTTTGGGCAGGAACCGAACCCCTCCCCCAGCATGATCAGCAAACAGGCGCCGGCCAAGGCCCCGAGAGGGCAGGCGATGTGCGTCGTCTGCGGTGATCGGCCCATCGCCATGCGCACTGTCAAGTACTGCTTCCTCTGCTGGCCCGGTGGCCCGGTCACCCCGCCACCGTGTCTGCGCTGCGGCGCGACCAGCGGCTATTACACCAACGGCCTGTGCCGACGCTGCCACGCCGGCAGCCCGGATGCGGGTGTCGACTCCTGCCGAGACTGCTTCGCCTGGGGAGCCACCCGCGGCCTCAAGTGGCTGTGCCGCGGATGCTCGCAGTACCGCATCACCAACCCCAGCACCGGAACCTGTCCCGGCTGCAAACGCATGCTCCACCTCGGAAACTGGGGCGTATGCCGGCTCTGTTTCAAACAGGCGGGATGGAACCGTCCGGAGGGACAGCGCCTCGATTTCGACACCGCCTTCACCCAGGGTTGGCAGCTGTTCTTCGCCTACAGGTGGACACACACCGGCCGCAGACCCCGAACCCGGCGCAAGCCAACTGATTCGCACGCAACGGTTCCCGAGGAAGCCACCGACCACCATCCGGATCAGCTCGCGCTGTTCCCCGTCGACCCCGACCTCGTCGCACACGGTCGCGCCGGTCTGCATCGCCGCGCCGATCAGACGCTCGCGGCGCCGATCGAGGATCGGGCCCACATTCTTGGTGCCGAACTCGGCTGGAGTCCGGCGCTGGTCAGGACCACATGCGTCGGTCTGCGAATCGTGCTCGGCGTCCGCCACGGCAGCGAACCGATCAAGGCCAGCACCGTCGAACAACTCCGTCAGTTCCACCTGCCCATCTGGGCAGTGCTCTACGTCCTCAACGACGCAGAACTGTTGAACGACAACCGCATACCCGCAGTCGACCGATGGGTTGCGCGGCAACTCGCCGAACTGCCAGAGGCCATGGCCTCCGAGCTCGACACCTGGTTCCGCATCATGCGCGACGGCAGCCCGAAACCTCGCCGACGCCCTCGATCCGACCGCAGCATCCGGTCCAATCTGTCGTGGGCATTGCCCATCCTGCGACGGTGGGCCGACGAGGGCCACACCAGCCTCCGAGACATCACCCGAGACCACGTTCTCTGCGCGCTGCCCGCATCCGGCACCCCGAGATCTCACGCCGGACAGGCACTCCGCTCCATCTTCGGCCTGCTCAAAACGCACGGCATACTTTTCACCGACCCGACCACCCGAGTGAGGACCGGCGAGAAGGAATCCCGCCAGCCCCTGCCCATCGACCTCGCACCGCTGCGATCGGCCCTCAACTCCGAGAACCCCGCGCAAGCAGCGATTGCAGCGCTCATCGCCTTCCACGGCCTCCCCACCCGCACGATCAGGCAGCTCACGCTGACCGAACACCGCGACGGCCGCCTCTATCTCGACGGGCGAAGCATCGTTCTGGCGCAGCCAGTGCAAACACGGGTCTCCCGGTACCTGGACCACCGAGCACAGCGCTGGCCGAACACGGCCAATCCGCACCTGTTCGTCCACTACCGCACGGCCACCCACACCGGCCCCGTCGGCCCCCGTTGGATCTGGCTCACCCTGGGACCAGGCCTGACCGCGGCCTCCCTCCGCGAAGATCGCATCCTCGACGAGGCTCAAGCCACCAAAGGAGACGTCCGCCGCCTCGCCGACTTCTTCGGCCTGAGCATCAAGGCGGCCGGCCGTTACGCTGAGACTGTCGACCACCCCGACCTCACCGCCACAAACGACCCTTAGCAACACTCGGGATTCGGGAACTCGATGATCGAATACACTGCTCACGGCGCCACCCCGCTCGGGTTCGTCGGTTCGGGTGCTCCGGAATTCGTGAACTCGAGAGCTTTGTAGCGGCGCACGTCCATGCGTTCTCCGTCCCACGCCGACAGTGGTGTCACAGTGACTTTTTGACCTGTGGTCGGGGCATGCAGGAGCAGATCTCTGCCTTGTTCATCGCGGCCGTAATAGATGCCGACATGGTGGGAATCGGATTCGCCGGGGACGGTGAAGAAGATCAGGTCCCCGGGCGCCTTCTGATCGAACGGGACCGGTTGCGCGCTGGGGTGGTCCTGTTGGGCTTGGGTGTAGTGCGGGAGCCGGATCCGGCCCTGGGAGGCGTGGTAGATCGCGTACAGGGTCAGTCCGGAGCAGTCGAACCCACCACCGGTGGGGCCATGGACGTCCCCGCCGCCCCAGACGTAGTCGGTGCCGATCCAGTCGTCGGCGTGGTCGATGACCGCCTGCCCGAACGCCGAGGTCTGCCCGGTCAGCGGCACCCCGGAGCCCGAGGGCCCGCACCCCGCCACCATGCCGCTATCCGAACCTGGCGGGGCCGGGCCGGGGTCGAGGTCGGCGAACATCGCATACAGCTGCCGCGCCAGATCCATCTGCCCGGCATAGGCGTTCGCGGCCGAGCGTTCGATCGCCTGCGCCAGTTCCGGCGGTGACATCTGTGTCGCGGCGGCACCGAGAGTGGCGGCTTGGTCGTAGAACCAGTTGATTTGATAGATCGGGTTCATCAACGTCGCGATACCGACCTCACTCCAGACGCTGACGCGCATCTGGTGCGGTCCGACGGAATCGTGATCGGAGCCGACCCCGTCGTTGGCGTAGGTCAGCGATTCCGGAACAGTGGCATTGGCGAGGTTGCGGAAGCTCGACTCGGTGGCCTGGGCAGCCAACTCGGCCACGATCACCGTCTCGGGCATACCGCGCCGGAGTCCGATGACGACACCGTCGCGGGCCAGCCGCAGCTGCGATTCCGACAGCCCGGCCACCGACGCGCCGGTTCCTCCACCCATCCCGGCTGCGGCGGAGGGGGCCATGGCGCAGGTGACCGGGTCGTCGACGGCGACCAGCAGGATCAACAGCAGCAGCACCGCCACCGGGACCCCGACCGCAGTGGCCACCACCGTTTTCGTCGCGTCCATCCGGTTCACCCGCTCCCGTTGCCGGGCAGATCCTGAAACCGCCGATTCGTGTTGTGGATGTCAGCGCTGCGCTCGGTGGGGGTGAATTCCATCCGGAAGGGCAGTCCGGGTTCACCGGATTCCCCGGTTTTCAGCAGGAAACACCCGACCCCGGGCGGGGTGTCGCCCCGGGTAGGGTCGAGGTCGTCGTCGCTGGGTGGTCGCGGCGCGGCCCAGGAAGTGACCAAGAGTTTTTCGGTGTCGGTGATGCCGACCGCACCGCGGAGGCGCTCGATTTCGTCGGGGCCGACGGGGCCGATAATTTTGGCGCGGGCGCGTTCGAAGAAGCCGAGCGCTTTGGCTTGCGCAGCGGAAGAGTCGAACGCGGACAAGTCTTTGATGGTGTGCGAGCACATGACCAACCCAGTGCCCAGGGGCCGGTTGAGCCGAGTCAGGGCATCGACGCGGTCAACCATGAACTCCCCCACCCCCAGCACCCGCCAGATCTCATCCATGACGACCTCGAACACCCGCGGCGGTGCCAGCCCGGCGTCGGTGAGAGCGTGCGCGGCCGCGACGGCACCGAACCCGTCGGACCAGCAGACCATCAGGACCGCGGCCAGCAATTTGGTGTCGCCTTCCGGAATGCGTGACACATCCACACACACCGCCGGCGACGCCAAATCCAAGCGGGTAGCCGTGTGCCCGTTGAACACCGCCCCGAACGGACCCTCCACCAACGCCCGAAGCGACCGCCGCAACGTTTTGGTACTCGCCCTGTAAGCGGCCGTGTCATCCTCCTCAGCGAACCGCAGAAGCCGCTCCGCGCCGGCGGAGATGACCACGAGGAGATCGGCCAGCAGCGGCGGCCGATCGTGGGTGAAACCGCCATCGGGGCCGTACAACTCACGCAGACCAGCGGCAAGCAAGGTCTCCTCGTAGTCGGCAACCCGCGAGCCACGCACAAGCTCGATCAACCCGGCAACGATCTGAACCTGCCCGGCCTCCACCCGCGCGGCGATACGGCGCTGCTGGTCGGGATCGGGGAGCTCGTCGAGAATCTGCCCGAGCGCCCCGACATCGAGAGGATTGATGGTCCCGTACCCGTACCCGAGTTCGACCACCTGGCCGCCGATACGCTCCACAAGGTCGCGGTAGTCGGGTTTGGTGTCCCCCAGACACAGCACGGTCTCCCCTGCTGAGACCGCGCCGGTCACCAGCCGCCGGATCAACGAAGACTTCCCGAACCCGTTCAACGCCAGCACGAACGCGATCGGGGAAGTGATGAACCCCTTGAGGAACCACGACATCGGGTCGAAATGCACCGGCGCGCCGGTGATGTAATGCGTGCCGACCGGGGTGCCAACAGTCGGGGCACTCGCCCCGACCGCGAACGGCCACAACCCGGCCACCTGCACCGTGGTCGACCGCCACTCCGGCATACGTGACACCACCGACGCGCGGCCCCCACCGACACCGGCGAACCCACGGTCGGTCGCCGAGGCAAGCGGCCGTTCGAAGCCGTCGACAGCGGTGCGCTGCTCCCGACCGGTGGCAGTAGCGCGGCGATGGTCGTCGCTCGACAGCCTCAACCGGGCCCACCACCCGCGGATCCCCGGCCGGCCTGCGACGGTTTCGGCTTCCGCCCGCGCTACCGCAGTGAGGACCCGCACCCCCGAGAGAACCTCGGTGCGCGGCGGTCGCGGCGACTTCGCTCGTCTCATGACCGTCATGCCGAGACCTGTTTGGAAATCGAAGAATGCTCGGGCAGTACCAACCCGATCCCGAGCGAGGCCGCGAACGCTGCGGCTTGGCTGCCGTAACAGCGGCGCACCCCAAGCCGCGACGCCGCGGCCATACCCTGCACCGAGGCCTCGATACCGGGCAGATCGGCATCGAGGTGATCGGTCACGGTAACCAGCAGCCCGAACCGGGTCAGCCCGGCACCGCGGGCCTGCTCATCGCGGGCAGCACTGGTATTGCCCACCCTTATCCGTGCTGCGGCCGAGGAAATACCGCGTTCGGTTTGCTCGGCGGCGACCGCGTCCCGGAAATCGGAATCCACCAACGTGGTGGCCTCGGCCGCCGAATGCAGCCGGTAGACGATCGCAACCCGTTTACGAGGCACATCCGCGCGGGGACGCAACAGCTCCTCGAGGACGTTTTCCATCACCGCCCCACGCGGGGCCGCGTCCATCTCCCAGGTAATCGACCGCGCCCCGTCGTGCACGTAATGGTCCCAGCGGTCGACGTGAGCGAGCGGACCCACACTGTCCCAGGACTGGGTGTCGGTGATCGCGGGACCTGCGGCTTCCACGTCACGCTGGGAGGCCAAGTCGTAGCGGGTGCGCACCAGCCCCAGGACTTCCCACGACTGCAGCGGGGTCGCCGGCAGCCCGGCACGCGCGAGCTGGGACAGCACGCCCTGGAGGCGTTGCCCGATTTCGCGGGCCTGCTCGGCGGTGTCGCGGCGGATGCGGCCCCGCCCGATCGCGCGGTAGGTGACCGCGACCCGAGCCTCGGTCCGCACCCCGACACCGCCAGTATCGGCGGCGGCCTCCCGCATCACCGCCCGCGCATACTCCGGCGCGTCCGGGCGCACCAGCCGCGCGACCTCCCTAGCTTGTTTGAGCCGGGACTCGACCACGTTCTCCAGGACCGCGGTCACCGCGACCACTTCCCCGCCGCGCGACTGGGCGGCCAGGAACTGGCCGTAGCCTTCCACCCACGCATCGATCCGGTCCTGATCGACCAGCTCCTTGCCGCGCGGCACCACCCGCAGCACTACCGTGTAGTGGTCGCTGCGGCGGATATGCAGCATCGCGAACCGCTTCCCGCCCGGGGTCTCGTATTCCGCGAGTCGCGAGTCAGCCAGCAACCCCGGCAGTTTCGCGATACCCGGGATCTTCGCGAAGCGACCGGCTCGATAGATGTGCTCACCACGCGCCCGCGCGGCGGCGAATTGGACCCGCAACAGCAACAGTTCCCACCCGGTACGGCCGCCCCGGGTAACCGCAAGCGGGGCGAACACCACTACCGCGACCGCCAGCAAGGTCCCGGCCACCAGCAGGGAGCGGGTGAGCATGAACGCGACCATCACCGTGATGATCAATCCCAGGCCGAGCAGCGACACACCCCAGGTGAGCCCGAAAAACCCTGCTGATCGCGGTTTCTCCCATCGCCCGTACACGCGGGTCGTCACCGCCGCACCTCCCCTGGCCCCAATGCATTCGGATCCCACTGATCCCCTGCCGCATCGCGGGTATGGGAATCGACCGCAGATACACCTCGCTGTGCTGCATCCGTCGCAACTTGGGCAGCCATGACTGCGGCCCCGGCCACACCGGCACCGGCGCTCGCGCCACCCGAAGCCCTCGCAGACCCAGCCGCGCCTGCGCGCTGCGCAGCGGGTGATTTCGCTCCACTACCGGATCGGGCACCACTGGTAGGCCCGGCTGAGGGCCGCGCGCCACCCGAACCGCCACCACCGGCTCTTGCTCCACCCGATCCCTGGCCACTGGAGCCACCGCCGCCGCCCATCGGGCGACCCCCGCCACCGCCTCCGCCACCGGTGCCGGAGGCTGGGCCACCACTGGCCTGCGTTCTTCCTGGGGAGTTCTCCCCTTCAGTGACCTTGCGGCCGTTGGACCGGGAACCCGTGGATGCCATCGCGATGCCGACTGCGCCTCCGGCGAGCGCGGCGCCCCCGCCCCCTCCCCCGCCGAGAACCGAGACTGCCGGGGCGACCAACCGGATCAGCGCCGGCAGCACGACCACCGACAGGATCATCAGCAGCAGCCCGAGAAGAATCAGATGGGGATCTCCGCTGCGGCCGGCGGCGGTGAACGCGATTGCATACACCAGTGCTCCCACCGGCTTCCACAGCACGAACGCGAGCGACCAGCTAAGCAGCTTCTTGTAGGACTGAGACCCTGATCCCGTGCCGGATGCCGCGGCAGCCAGCGGGATTACCGCTACGGTCACGATCAGCAGCACTTGGCGGGTCACGAGCATGACCAGTTGCACCAGCATGCTGATAATGCCCAGCAAGGCGAGGATCAGCATGACGCCGATGCTGATCGTGCCCAATCCGGCGCTACCGGTCGTCATCTGTATCTCGGTCAGCCGTTTCATGGCACCGTCGAAATCGCCGCGGGTGGAGGTGAAGATGACCCAGTTGGAGAATTCGTCTCCGGCCCGGGTTCCGGCGGTGATCACTGCGGCGAACAGCATGGATGCGAAGACAGCGCGGACCAGCATCACGAAGGTCTCCTGCGCTTCACCGGCGACTCCACCGCGCTTCGCCAACGCCAAACGTGCTGCGGCGAGCAGGATTCCCGCGGTCAGGAGCAGAACCTGTAGTTCGGTGGTGTAGCCGCGGATATCGGCCAGCACCGTGCCGGGTCCGCCTCCGGCAGTCGTCAGTTCCGGTGACGGGAACGCCGTCCACCAGGTCAGTACAACGCGCGCCACCTGAGCGAATCCCTCGACGAACTCCCCGGCCAACTTCTCCATCGCCGAGGTGGCGACCTCGGGTAGTACCGCGCCGCCGACGTCGCAGGCCACCGCCGGGAGTCCGGGCAAGTCACAGACATCGGGGACCGGAAGCTGTGTCCGCCCCACACCGACGGCGGTAGTTCCTGTGAGCGAGGTGGTCACCGCGACTCCTTCCAGGATCCGAATCCAGCGAGCGTGTAGACCGGTGCGGTTGGGCCCCAGAGGATTTCGAGGTTGTCGACCCGCACCTTCCAGTCGCCGTCGACCCACACCATCGGCCAAGTGGAGACGGCGTAGCCGTCGCGGCCTTCGAGGGCGAATTCGACCACGGCGAGGTCGGGTTGGTAGCCGGGCCGGACTCGGACGCCGTCTGGCACGGTGACGTAGCCGGCAGCCTCAGGTGTGCCAGCGCGGGATCGCGCGAACCGGTCGAGCAGGGGTTGTCCGCCGCCGAAGAAACGCTCCGCCACAACCTGCTGCCACGTCCCTTCCGGTGCAGCCAGGGCACGGGCGAGCGCATCCGCCGCCGCCAACGCTGCACCTTGCGGGGTCCGGCTGAACCCGGTGGCGATGCCATTGATGATCTGGGCAGGGCCGTCGCTGCTCGATATCGGGGCCGCCGCGCCACCCCAGATCCGCTGCCACCGCAACCCTGCCGGAGCCGCGGTCAGATAGTCGGTCCCGACCGGATCCGGACGCGCCGCCGGGGTCTGGGCCACCACAACTCCGGCGGAATGGGCCGGGACCTCGAGGCGATTGCCGAACAGGTCGGTCGTCGGAGGCTCGGTGGACGGCGTCGCCGGCTCAGGACTGCCCGAAGATGCCGGCGCGGTCGCGTCGTGTTCGGTGGGGGTGGAGGCGGTGTCGGTGCGGGTCTTGTGTGGATCGTCGTAGGTGAGGGTCCAGGTGAAGGCGCCGACCACGACGAGTGCCAGGAAACTCGACAGTGCGATCAGCAGGCGCTTCGATGTCATGGTGGGTTGCTCCTCATCGGCGTGGGGAGAGGGTGGTCAGGTCGTGGGGTGGGGCGGTGATGGCGGTGACCGGGCTTTCGGTCGGGTTGTGGGGGACTTCGAGTCGCCAGTCGCCGGTGTGCCACACGACCCAGGTGCTGTGGCGGGTGGCGGAGTTGTCCGGATGGATCGCGTAGATCTGCACGTCGGCGGCGGTGTCGTTGTAGGCGGTGATCCGGTAGCCGAGGATCTTCGGCGGTCCCTCGGTGATCGGGGCGGTGATCGAGATCTGGGCCCGGGTAGTGGCCCAGGCGTCGCGCCCCGGTCCGGGTGCCAGCATCTGCTGCCCTACGCGTGGCCACTGGGTATCGGTGGCCAGTGTCATGCGGACACTGGCGTGGATCGCCGCCAGCGCGGCACCCGCCGGGTTTCGGTCGAAGCCGGTCGCGACCGCGCCGTCGATGCGGTTCGGTCCCTGGTCGGCGATCGGCAGGTCGACGCCGTGGAAGATCTCCCAGCGCAGGCTGCTCGGTGACCGCACCTCCGAGGTCGGTGGTGCGGTCACCGGTCCGGGATCAGGGCCACTGCAGGCGGCCAGTGTTGCCGCGCACAGCATTCCGGTGACCAGAGTTCGCAATGATCGGCGTGTCATGGTGGCGTGTTCCTATCCGTTGGGCAGGACGGCGATCGCGATGGCGCTGGCCGACCCGATGAGTACGGCTCCGAGCAGGGAGCCGAGGAGTCCTTCGATGCCTTCTTCGCGGTACAGGCGCACGCAGAGCTGGCCGCCGACCCAGATCAGGCGGGCGATACACGCCAGCAGCACGCACCAGGCCAGCCAGCCCAGCAGCTGGGTGATCGGAGTGAGCACCTGCGGGGGTAGCGGTTTCGCGGTCACCATGGCTCGCCTCCGTCCTGGAGGTGGGTGCGGTAGGCGACCTCGAGGGCGGCCAGGATCGGCTGGCTCGCCCGACGCGGGTCGACGTAGGGCAGGGAGTGCCCGGCGCCGGGCACGCAGTCGTGGTCGGCCCATACCCGCTCGGCCAGGGCTAGGCAACGGCGCGGGGGCATCAAGGGGTCCAGGGTGCCGGTGAGCATCCAGGTCGGAATGCAGCGCCACACGCTGAGCGTCGTGTCGGTCAACGCAGGGGTGCCGTAGGTGACCGCCACCGACGCCCCGTGGTTGACGTGGACACGGTCGGCGAGCCGGTCGTTCACTCCGCCCCACGGCCGCCCCGAGTCCCTGGGGGTCCGGTAGAAGTGGTTCAGCAGTTCGTCTTGCACCCGCCGTGCGGGACCGATAGGGATCTTGGGGAATTCGAGCGCTGGGTTGAGCAGCACGATGCCCGCGATGGTGCGGGCCCGGCGCGGATATTTCCCGATCCACGACAGCACCAGCCGGGCCGCGGCCGAGTGTGCGACCACGACAATCGCTCCTGCGGCCTGATCCAGGACCGCATCGAGGTCGCCCGGACCGCAGGCGGCCAGCGAGCCGCTGGTGGTGTGATCGGCTGGGCGCTGGTGGTAGGTGAGTTGGCTTATGCGTCCGTCGAACTGGGTGTGCAGGTGGGCAGTCAGCGGCCCCCAGTAGCCGGGACTGGTGAACGGGTTGTGGAGATAGACGAAGGTAGCCGGACCGGTTTCTGGTCCCAGGCGTGAGACCGAGAGCCGGGCACCGTCCGCCGTGGTGATGGCAGCCTGGTGCAGGTCAGGGTGGGTGATCATGAGAGTCCTTGGAGAATCGGCGCTTACGTCCGAGGCCGAGGGCGCGCTGACCGGCCTGTGACGCGGTGAGGAAGCGATTGCTGCGACGCTGCGGGCGAGTCTCATCCGCCGCCTCCGGTGACGACGGCGTTCATGATTCCCCCGGCGCTGGTGGCGATGATTCCGCCGACGAGCGCGGCGAGGATGATCTTGGGGGATTCGACCGCACCGCCATGCCAGCGTTCCCACCCGAATTTGCCGCCCGCGTATATCAACGCGGCGATACCGGCGAGCATGACCAGCCACGACAGGTAGTTGACGAGGTTGACCAGCTGACCTGAGCCCGGTGGTGTGACCGGGGTGATGTGGATCTGCTGAGCGAATACTGCAACCGCGGCGATCGTGGTCATATCTGGTGCTCCTGATGATCACGGGGCGGGGGCGGTGCCTCGGTGCGGATGGCGGCGAGCCGGCTGATCAGGTCGGCGCCTGCGCGGTGGACGTCGGCGGGCACGGTGTCGGTCAACCGGGCCCGCCGCGGCGGAGCCGGGTCGAACGGGGTGTAGAAGGCGAGTTCGTCGAGTTCCCGGAGCACCAGTTCGTCGTGCCAGCCGATGCGATACACCTGGGGAACCAGGTCGGTGACAGTGGCGGCGTAGCGGCGCACCGCGGCCGGTGTGGCACCTGGCCGGGCAGCGGTGAGCACCAGCCCGAGTACCGAGACCCCGTCGGGGGCGAGGCCGGCGTGCCATTCACGCAGCCGATCGGCCGCGGCGGTCAGGCCGGGGATACACAGGCGAGCAGCGAGGACGACCTGCTGGGTGGTGCGCGGGCTGGCAGGCCACGCTAGGCCGGTGTCGGCCGCAGGTGCCCACCAGCGGGCCAGGGTAGACGTGCCGGCGCCACCGTGGGCGCCGAGCACGGCGAACAGGGGCGCGTGGGGGCCGGTGGCCGGCAACGGTTTCTCGCGCACCGGGGCCTGTCGCTGCGGGGGTGGGGCGGTGACGGTGCCCCGGTCCAGGCCGCGGCCGGGACGGCGGGGCGGGCGGGTTTGTAGGGCGCCGGTGCCGGTCATGGCGGTCAGCCCCGCTTCTGGATGTTGGTGATGAGCATCCGGCCTCCGTCGCGGCGCACGTTGATCACCTGCAGGTAGTCGCGGCGCTGCCCGCCGGGGTGTACCTCGACCAGGTGCACCTCGGCGGCGGTGTCGGCGACCGGGGTGATCGCGACGCAGTGGCGGGTACCGACCGGGATGGAGGCGATCCCGCCGGCCAGCATGTGCGGGTCCAACCCGGCCTCTGGACCGGTCAGGCGCAGCGCCGCCGCCGCGTCGCGCGTGGTGTAGTAGGCGTGTTCGAACGCCGCGATCACCCCGGTCACGGTGGCGGCGTCACCGTCGCTGTCAGTGACGAGATCGCCGGTCAGTCCACGGCATGCCTCAGGGTGCGCGGGGGCCGTGGAGGGTGTCGCAGAGGTGAGCGTGGGTGGCGGCGCGGCGGACACGGTGGGCAGTTCCGGAGTGGCGGTGGTGCCGCCGCGCAGCGTGAGTACCCCGCCGCCGATCAGGATCACCGATCCGATCAGGCTGGCCGCCAGCGCCATCCGGGCCCAGGCCGGGATGCGGTGCGCCAAGCCGGCGACCGTTTCGGGTCCAGGTGGTGAGGCCGGGCTGGGTGGCTCGGCCGTCGCCGTGTCGAGTGGGTTGTCCGGGTTCGCTTCGTGCCGATGGGCGAGTGGGATGGGGTCGGTGGTATCGAGCCAGCCCCACCCGTGGTCGGTGCCGGGCTCGGTGTGGCTGCCGGTGGGCATGCTGTTCACCTCCTTGCGATGTTGGATCGGGCCCTCCGGAAGGACGTCAGGGGACAGGTCAGTGGATCGGGTACAACTCCACTCGGGTTGCGTCCTTCCGAAGGGGTTCAGGGGCCGCCGCTGCGTCCGGGTGCCGCCGGCGCCGGGGACACCGACGTCGTGGTGGTGGGAGCGGGGGCTTGGGGTGTGGGGGTTGCCGCGGCGAGGTCGGTGGCCAGGGCTGTGAACCAGTTGGCGACGGCCGTGAGAGGGGATACGCCGCCGATGGCGGCGCTAGCAGTGGTGGTCTGGTAGGAGCCGTGGCGGCCGACGGTGTCGCTGTAGCCGGCGGTGCTGGCGACCTGGTAGAGCTCGCTTTGGTCCGTGATGTTGGTGGTGATGGCGTCGAAGGCTTCGTTGGCCCACCGGCTCGCAGTCTGCGGGGGAATGAGTTGCACGACCGCGCCGGCAAGTTTGGTGCCCAAGACCGCGGCCGCCGCCCAAGGATTGGCCATCCCGACGGTGGCCAGTTCGGCGATGGTGGCCGGAGTGAACACCGTCCGGGCCACCGTGATCACCGCGTTGAGGCCGATGCCGCCGAGTTTGAGTAGTGCGGCCAGCGCCTCGTGTGGTCCAGGTAGCTGCGCGCCGGGAGCCGACGCTTCGGCCAGGCGTTGCCCGACAGTTTTTTGCGGGGAGTAGGACAGTGCGTCGAGGGTGGTGCCGGTCAAGTCCTCGTTGACCACGTCCACCGCGGTCGTGAACACCGTGGCCGAGAGTGCTTGTGCGATCGTGGATATCGCGGCGACAGGGTCACGCAGGTCCGAGCGGGCGGCGATGTTGGTGATCGTGGTGGCCAGGGTTCCACCGACCGGGGTGTCGCAGGTCGCGTCGCCGGGAACGCACAGGTCCGCGACCCGCCCCGTCAATGCGCCGTAGTCGCCGGCCGGGCCGCGGGCGCCGATACCGCCGCCGGTCAGGGTCGGGTTGTGCAGGGAAATCTGTGCGACTGCCTGTCCAGTCGTGCCCGGCGCCGCCGCCGGGCGGGTGTCGCCGGGGCGGCCCGGCAGGATCGGGGTGCCCGGGGCGCGGCCGGGGTGGGCCAGCAGCGCAATGCCGGCGACCCGATCAGCGGGCACGGTGGTGTCGCCGCGGCCGATGCGGTGGGCGAATTCCGAGACCGCGACCGCGCCTTGGGCATAACCGGCGGCGGCGATCTTGGTGTCCGGGCAGCGGTCCAGGACTTCGCTCGCCCGGGTGAGCAGGTTCTCGGTCGCGGCGGCGGTGGCCTGTTCATATGGCAGGGCGGTGCCGTGGGAGTCGTAGCCGTACGGGATATAGGCGCGCTGGACGGTGTCGCCGGAATCGGCGAGCAGCGGCCCGAACATCCGTCCCAGCGCCCCGCTATCGCTGTCGGTCGGCGCGTCGGGCGAGGATTCCTCGTCGCCTTGCATGCCGAGCACATACAGGTTCGGGCACCGTGCGCCGACAGCGTTCGTATCGGTGGGGGCTGCCGACACCGTCGCGGCGGTCACGGTGACAGCGGCCACCACGACCAGGACCGTGCGCAGCAGCATCCAGAGCACAGCCGTAGAGGGGATGTTGGGACTCATCGGGTGTCACCTCTTTCCCAAGGGGTCAGGCCGACGGACGGCGAGGCTGTCCGGGCAGGTGGTTGAGGTCGTCGGAGAGTTGGTCGAGGGCATCACCGACGCCGGCTGCCGCAGCACCGATGTGACCGGTGTCGTAGTCGCGCCAGGTCGCTTCCGCTCCGATGAGGCGGTACTCGGCGTAGAGCTGCTGTCCCATCTCCACCGGGATCAGGCCGTCGCTTCGGCCGTGATAGAGGTGCACCGGCACTGTGGGGACTTGGGCGCCGGCGGATTCGGCGGTCAGCACGAACTGCCACGGCGGGTCGTTCCACGGGTCCGGGCGCATGCACCAGGCCGTCACACACTGGTCGCGGTAGCCCTCGAGGATCTCGCCGGCGTTCGAACCAGAGGCATTCGCCATCGCAGTAGTCCCGGCGCCGCTGAACACACGGTCGACACGCAAGTACGAGTAGGCGTGGCTCAGCCCGATCAGCCCGGCCAGCACCAGGCCCGACCAGGGGCCGCCGTCGAGGCGGGCTGCCAAACTTCCGGGGTCGGTGACGACTGCTCCGGCGGCGACACCGCGCAGGTCCAATGTGGGGGCGTAACGGGGCTGGGTTTCCGCGGCCCACACTGCGGCCCGTCCGCCGTCGGCGTATCCCCAGATCACGCACGGCGCTCCGGCGGCGTCCAGGTCCGGGATCGTGCGTGCGGCGCGGGCGAGGTCGAGCACGCTGTGGGCGGCGTCGGTACCGGCCAGGAAGGTGTGGGGTCCCAGACCGGTCAAGCCCAGGCCCAGCCCGTCGGGCACCGCGACGATCCAACCCCGCTCCAGCGCTGCGGTAACCGCCCGCAGATCCGGATCAGGTTGCGGATCGGTGAACAGCTGCGACGGCGCGCATCGACCCCCCAACCCACGGAACGGTGGGCAGTACACCGCGACCGCGGAATCCGCGCCGGGTCTCGGTGGCGCGATCACGATGCCCGAGGCCGGGATCGGGGCGTGCCGCCCGGTATGGGTCGCATACACCACCTGCCAGGCCTGATGGGGCATGCCGAGCATGGGCACGATAGTGGAGCGGTAGCGCAAGATCGCACCGGGCCGCACGTCGAATCCGACAGCGGGGGCGGCGTAGAACGCGTCGATAGGTCGGTCGTCGAGAGTCATGCTCGGCTCCCTTGCAGATCGTGTGCCAGGGCGGTCAGCCACGCGATCCCGGAATTCAGATGCCCACCGACCGCGTAGTCGGTGTGGCGGGACACGGTGTCGCCGTAACGGATCCACACCGCGGGGTCGAGCAGGGCGGCGTTGTCGGCGATCAGCTGTCCCCACGCCGCCGCCAGATCGGCGGCCAGCCCGGGCAGGGTGGCGACCGGGTTCGCCGCCACCGTGGCCACGACCGCGCCCCAGCGGGCGTTCGCGGCCGCGGTGCCGGCCAGTGCCGGTTCGCGCTGGCGCGGGTCGGCGGCATCGATCAGCCGCTGCGCCAAAGTCTTTTCCGGCCGGTAGATCACGGTCCCGTCGGCGAGGCGGATATCCTGCAACAGCACAGTCGTCCACGTCTGCCCCAGCGCGGCGGACAGCACCGCGCCCACGGAGTTCACCGCGGCGATTGGGTCGCGCAGGTCTGCTTGGGCCGCGATCAACGCCCCGAGCCTCAGTAGCGCCGCGTGGTCGGGGGCCGAGCATGCGAGGTCTCCCTCGACACAAATGTCGGCGACCCGGCCGGTTAGCCCACCGTAATGTGTTGCCCCGCCTGCAATCCCTTCACCGTTTGGCGCGGACGGGGCCAGCCGTACCCCTGCCACCGCGGCACCCGCGGTGCCCGGGGCTGGGTCGGGTACGGTTTTTCCGGGTCGGCCCGGAAAAACCGGTGACCCAGGTGCACGGTCGGGGTGTGCATACAGGGCGATCCCGGCGATCCGGTCGGGGGGCACCGGGCCCGCTCCCGCGCCGATATCGTGTGCTAGCCACGACAAGGCTTGCGCGCCCTGTGAATATCCGACGCCCGCGAAGGCAGTGTCCGGGCAGACGGCGGCGATCCGGCCGATTTCGGTGTCAAGGCGGTGGCGGGCTTCGGTTACCGACACCGCATACGGTGCAGTGCCGCCGCCGGGTACTGCGCCGCCGAAACCGGCCGGGTACGGGATGTAGGTGCGGTCCACTGCCGCGGGGGCTGCGGCCAGGACGGGCGCTACCAAAGCTCCGACCACTCCGGTGTCAGCGGACGGGTCCGCGACCGGTGAAGACTGGCCGGTGCCCTGCACCCCGAGGACATGCAGCGGCGCACACCCTGCGTTGGCAGGTTCCGCTGCCGCGGCGGCAGTGCCGGTGAGTGCGGCAAACACTGCCGTCACCGTGACCGCAGTCGCGGCGCGGGCCTTCGTGGTTGCGCGGCTCACGGTTGTCCGACCCCCACGCCGGCCCCGAATCCGGCCCCCACGGTGCCCGCCGCGACAGCGCCGACCGCGGCGGCGGGGACACCGGCGACGACGGCGCCTACGGCCGCGCCGACCGCGGCGCCGAGTGCGGTGCCGGCGACTCCCGAGGTGACGGTGCCGACCACCGGGACCGGCACCACGGTCCCGATCGCGGCACCGGCGATTCCACCGATGGTGCCGCCGATCAGCCCGCCGACGATGGCTCCAGCCGTTGCGGCGGGCACGCCCGCAGCGATTGCTCCGGCGGCGCCGCCGACCGCGGCACCGGCCATGGTGGCGCCAGAGACCCGGTCGGAGCGGCCGGCCGGTATCCCGACCGAGTCCAGCGCGGTAGCGACCTGGGCTTCTGCGGTAGCGGCAACGTTGTTGATGGTGTCGCGGGCTTCGGGCGCCAGCCAGTCCGGGCTCGGCGCCTGCCATTGACCGATGCGGATCGTGTTGTCCGGCGGTTCGATCGGCGCAACCGGCGCCACAGGTTCAGGTAGATGCAGGTCCTCTACCCGGACCGGCTCCACCGGTTCCTGCGGTGGTGGAGCGGGTCGCGACGGCGCCGCGTTGCGGACCTCCGGCGGCTGCTCGTAGTACACCGGTGGCGCCGGAGCGAGGGCCGGCGGTGGTGGTGGTGCGGCGGACGTGCCAGGCTGTTCGGGACTGGTCACCCCGGGCTGGTCGGCGATCGCCGCGGGATGATCGCCGGCGTGCGCGAGGCCAGGAGCCGCCAACGCCATCGCGACAGGAATCGCCCCGGCGAGCATGATGCTGCCGCTGCGGCGCGCGCGCCCACAACCGAGTCGGTATTTGTGGTGATCGGTGAGTTTCACCGTTTTGGACATGCCGTATACACCCTTCGTCATGAAGGCAAAAAGAATGGGGAAATAAATGGATGCGGGAAATTTCCCGCCGGGCGCCTCCCGGCCGGGGAAGCCGGGAGGCAGTTACTCGGGGAGTTTTCTGATCAGACGAATGTCAGGATGAGCCACAGCGCTTGTGACGCGACTGTCAAAACGTTCGATGCCAAGATCAGGCCGTCGTTAACCCAACCCATCATGATGCTCGGATCCAATGTTGTTTTCCTTTCCGGAGATCGGTCTTACTCCACCATCCAAACCACCGATCCCCCTGCTGCGCCAGGGTTCTGACCTTCCGTTTTTTGTGTATACGCGCTGCAGGTGACCTGCTGATACCCACAAGTCCAGCGGTTTCGGAAGGAATTCACGCAGCCTGCGTGAATAAAAAATTTTGCGTGGAAGCGCTGAGCCGCAGCAGCACGGGCGAGCACACCCCCTACACCTTGGCTATCTCACCGCGACCAACAGGAAACGTATCCACTTGCCGACATTTACGGTCTCTGGTAGGAAATGAATCGACTCGGGGAGATAGTCAACCGCAACTCCGCACACGCTGGTGCCGGAGACGCATAGAAAGGGGGGATTTTTGTGCTGCCCAGGAATGCTGCACATCCTCTAAGGACCGCGCCGAAACTACTAGTCTTGCCACCCAACCTGGGTGACACGTGCCTCGTCATCCGCAAGACACTGGGACTCAGCCGTAGCGCTGCCTACAGCGCACACGGCGTCAGCCAGTCCTACCTCTTCGACATCGAGAACAACATGCGCGTCCCCACCAGCGCGATACTCGACCGGATGATCGACGCCTACGGCCTCGACAGCCAACAAGCCCAACACCTACGCGAGCTCCGCGAACCCGCTCACTACCTGCCGGCCACCGGCGAGCTCGGCGCCCAACTACAGCACCACATCGGCCTGATACCCCACCTCGACGGCCTCGAGGCCAAGGGCGTACTCGGCGCCTACATCGATCCGCTGTACAACATCCTGGCCTGCAACGAGAGCTTTCACAGCGCGTGGCCAGGGCTCGCGGAGGCAGATTCGCTGCTGTCCTGGATCTTCGAACCGGCGGCGGCGCACTCAGCGCCCGACCGCGATCGCGAAGCCGCCCATACCGTGGCCATCACCCGAGCACTGGCCGGCCGCTACCGCGACAGCGGACAAACCAAAAAGCTCCTCCGGAAACTCAGCCACCACGACGAATTCACCCGCCGATGGACATCGACCATCGACGTCGCCTACGGCCGTTCTCCCGACGATCTACTCCACCGCCGCCACCCCACAACAGGAGAGTCGACCTCCTTCACGATGACGAAAGCCGGAGTCTGCCGCCTCCCCGAGGTCTCCCTCATCACCCTGATTCCCATGCCCTACAACGGGCCCGATCCCACCTGAGCCGACACCGCTGTCCTGAGCCGGTTCCGCGAGGCCGGCTCGGGACACTTCCGGGCACTTCGCGATAAGTGGCCCGAGTGAGAACCCACCGGCATCGGAGCCAAGGGGGCTGGCAGGAAGCTTTTTTGCCGAATGGCGAGAGCCGGGATCCGGCAAACCGTCTCCTCGAGTTCGGGCGCCGTACTATTGAGTTCACCGATCGACCGGCTAAAACGACACAGCCAAACGCAAGCAAGGCCGCTGAACTCCAACCGCAGGGCGCCTGGCAGGTCCCACCGCGCGGCACCGACTACCGACCCAAGCCAGTCCCGACCAATCAGCGAGCCGCTGTGAAGCACACATCAGCTGACTGAAACACACTTGCGAAACCAGCAGCCTTCGGCCGCCTCACCGCCACAGAACTGGGCAGTAGGCAGTCATCGATCAGCAAACCCCCGCGCCGCCGACAGCCCCTGTTCGCAGCCGACCACTCCACAAGCGGCGATACAGGCGTCCCCCTTCTGAACCGGCAATACTCAATGGCTATCCGTCACTATGATCGATCTCTTCTCTGACAAAAACACCCAGCCCGTCTCAACTGACCCGGTCGCTCACCGAATCCCCTTTGTTGCAATATCTCGAACGCAATATTGCAACAATGAGTCATAGGACGCTCAGCAGTACCGCATAGACAATCACCGCTAGCTTGGACCGAAACCGCAAGTCGTGCATCACCGATGGGTAATCGCGTCACCCACGTAGAAACCACGGCCGCCGTCTACGCCGACTAGCGCCTATGGGTTCAAGATTCTCGCGGAGCACCCCTCCGGTGGAACTAACTCACCGCGCGGTGATACGCCTCGAGGACTGCGGACGGAATCCGACCACGCTCCGGCACATCATGACCGTTGCGGCGAGCCCACTCCCGCACCGCCCTGGCATTCCTTTGCCGCCCCGCTGAAACTGCGGTGGTCCGCCGATCCCGCCCCCCGACCCTGCGCGCGAACGGGATCCACTTGTCCAAACCAGCGCGCAACTCACGCGCGTTCGATTCCGACAAGTCGATCTCGTACCCGACACCGTCGATACCGAACGAGACAGTCTCGGTCGCGACCGACACACCGTCCACATCGTCGATCACAGTGACAACAACCTTGCGCGCCACGCGCCAACACCTCCACTGACCAAACCCTGCCCGACCCAAGCTCCAACGCGGCACAGTAGCAGCACTCACATCCTGGGACCGTGCCGGCAGCCGACGACCGAACCTCACAGTCGCCATACTTGGAGCACGAGAGACGTGTTCAGGTCCGCACTCGGACGAGGCGCAATCTCGGACTGATTCAGAATGCCGCGGGTAGGAGCAGATCAAGCGAGCGATCGCCCTGCCCCTCAGACGACACGCCGTGTCGCCGAAGTGTTCTGCACGAGTTGCCAGGGCCCTAATCACGGGATGTGACCTGCGATGACGGCATTACCCGCCGGGGATTAGCCGCTAGGCGCGTACACAGGGATATGGCGTCGGTACCGCGGTTCGGTTTTCATGGAATCGGGACAGGTCAGTGGACAGCACGCAAAGGCGGCTGCCGCATGCAGATGATCCTGATTCCTTCTCTCCATCGGCTCCGCGGAGCCGATGGAGTCCCCCGGTATCGAGTTACTCGATCCCGCCGCAAGACCCGCTCCGTGGCGGCCAGTCCGATCGACGGCGCTCGCGGTGTCCTCCGTCTCGCCCACCATGGTGACGTCCTCATCCGGCCACTTGCTGCGCCGCAGCCTCGGCCGGTGCACCCGGCATCGCCCGCCGCGACGCCGGGACACCCACAGTCGTGGAATCCGTTCACCACCGAGAACACCCCCGCAGGGTACAGCCCAGACGAACTCGGTAGCCGGGCCGCGATGACCGAGCATCCGTTCATGACCGTCCAAGAAGCCGCGGACGCGCTGCGGGTCTCCCGCTACTGCGTCCACCAGCGGGCACTGCACCGGATCAACGGCAGCCTGCAGCTCACCCCGGTCAAGACCAACGGCTCGAAGGCTACCCTGCCGCCGTCGGCGCCGCTGGTTCCGATCCTGCGCGAGCACCAGCGCCTACAGGGTGAGCAGCGGCTCGCCGCCGGTGATGGGTGGCACGACTCCAGGCTGGTGTCCACCACTGCGTTTAGGCGCCCGATCAAGCCTCGCAACGTCAACCGGATGTTCGCCCGCCTGTGTGACCGGGCCGGAACCGGTAGACAGGCCGAGGACCATACACAAGCCTGCAGATCGCCGGAGCCGCCCGGGCGAGGCCGACGCCCATGAGACCAGACAGCCACCCGGGACAAGCCGGGAAACGCCAGGGAAAGCCGGGCCCGGCTCCGGAAGCTGTAGAGGTGGTTCTTCCGGATCATCCGCCGGTCCTCAACCCTGCCGCCGCGAAGATACTTCTTAGGATCCTGCTCAGAACAACGACCGAGCCGGCGAACAGGCCGCATGAAGGAAGGTGAATCGATGCCGAGCGACTCGAACGATTGGGCTGTCCTGGATGAATTGCTCGGTATCGATGTCGCCGACGCCGAGATAGACGACAGCAAGACGTTCGCGTTCTACGGTCGCGTCTCCACCGAGGACAACCAGGACCCCGAAACCTCCTACGGCTGGCAGTTCGGCAACGCCCAGAAATTCGCCGCACCCGGTCTTATCACACAAACGTATTTCGATGTCGGACAGTCCCGTTCAGTGCCATGGGACCGCCGGCCGGAAGCTTCCCGGCTACTGGCCGATCTGAAGCGGCCGGACCGCGGCTGGTCGGCCATCGTGGTCGGGGAGGGTACCCGGTGCTGGTTCGGCAACCAGTTCTCCTTGATCGCGCCCCGCATCCACGCCTATGACGTCGAGGTTTGGGTGCCCGAGCTCGGCGGAATGTACAACGCCCGAAACGCCACCCACACGATGATGATGTCCATGCTCGGCGGGCTCAGCGAATCCGAACGCCAGCACGTGCAGCAGCGAACCCGCGCCAGCATGGACGCCCAGGTACTCAACGAGGGGCGGCATCAGGGTGGCCGGGCGCCCTACGGGTACGTCGTCGTCGACGGCCCGCCGCATCCGAACCCGAACCGCGCCGCCGACGGACTCTGCCTGCGAATTCTGTCTGTGGACGTGGAGGCGGCGCCCGTGGTTCAGCGGATATTCCGGGAGTACATCGAGGGCCAGGGCGACAAGGCGATCGCCACGCGGCTCAACCGCGACGGTATCCCGTGCCCCAGCGCGCACCGCCCGGGCCAGAACCGGCACCGCTCCGGCGACGGGTGGCAGGCCTCCACCGTGGCCGCGATCCTGCAGAACCCGCGCTACACCGGATACGCGGTGTTCGGCCGCTGGGCCAAGAAGGAGGAACTGATCGACCCCGACGACGTCGCCGCCGGTTACGCCATCCGATTCGTCCGCGCGACCGCCGATCGGGTGATCCGGTCGAAGCGGCCCGCGCACCCGGCCATTGTGTCGGTCGCGACCTTCACCGAAGCCCATCTGATCCGGCGTAGCCGGGCCGGCGCCAGCAACCGTGACCGCGCCCGGAACACCCGATCCAGGACCACGACACGCCCGTACCTGCTGCGTGGGCTGATCACCTGCGATATCTGCGGCCGGAAAATGCAGGCCGGCATCATCCGCGGCGGCATCTACTACCGATGCCACTCGAAAACCCTCGCACCCGGAAGCCCCGTATCGGCCGAACACCCCAAAACCGTGAACCTGCGCGAACTCACTCTTGCCGACCCCTTGAACAGGTGGCTCGCCGATCTGTTCGGCAAGCAGCAGCGGGCGCAGACCCTCGAATTCCTGCTCGAAGCGCACAACACCGACGACAGCGATCTCCGCCGCAACATCATCAAGGCACGGATCGCGGAGGCGAACCAGAAGCTGGAGCGGTACACCCGGGCGATCGAGGCCGGCATCGATCCCAGCACCCTGGTGGCCGCGATGAACGCGGCACAGGCGGAGAGAGCCGCCGCGCAGGTCGAGCTGGACACCATACCGAGACCGGTACAGGTAACCGCGCGCGAACTCGCCGGAATCATCGATTCACACGGCGATATCCGTGCCCGACTCGATGCGGGCGACCCCATGGACAAGATGGAGCTGTACAAAGCCCTGGAAGTACAGATTCGATACCAACCCATACAGCGCCGCGCTCAGGTGAGCGCTGGGCTTGCTGTGGTTAGCACTGGTGTCCGGAGGGGGACTTGAACCCCCACGCCCTATAACGGGCACTAGCACCTCAAGCTAGCGCGTCTGCCATTCCGCCACCCGGACCGGTGTGCCCAGCTAGAGTATCCGATCGGGCGGATGAGGCAAAATCGCGGGCCTCACCTGGGAAAAGGCCGGGCGAATCGGTGCAGAATTTCGGCGGCGAGCGGACGGGTCGACTCTTCGACGAACGTCCAACGACCACGGTCGATTCGAGCGTCTCGGATCCTTCGTATCAGGTGCCGCCGCCACGACACAGCGAAGCCGGCCACAGCCGCGCCTGCCATCCCCTAGTCGTGTCATCGCGCCGGCCGCGTCCGTTTTCCTCCGACGACGCCGTGGTTACTGTTGAGATATGGCGGAAGTGAGCGGGCCGGGCGGGTCGTTTCCGACGATCAATCGCCTGGACGACGTGGGCAAGTACGCCGTACTCGGCGAGGAACGGGGCCGGTTCCCCTGGCTGCCGACCGGCCGAGTAGCCGGAGGCGTCCCCGATCACGAACCGTTGATCGCGGCCCCGGTACCGCTTGCGCGGGTCTCCCCCAGCGCGGTCGACGAGGCCACCGCCGTCTACAAGGTGGCGTTCCGCGTGGTGCGGGATTCGGGTGGCAGAGGCGAAACCGCCGCGGCCCTGAACTCCGGTGACCCTTCCCGCACCGGGTATCAAGGGGGTCCACCGTCGTGATGCGCGCGGTCTGGAACGGTGTGGTGCTGGCCGAAAGCCCGCACACGGTCCTGGTGGAAGGCAACCATTACTTTCCGCCCGAATCGCTGCGACGGCAGTATCTCCGCGACAGCGGGACGAAATCGCTGTGCCCGTGGAAAGGGGTGGCGCGTTACTACACGGTGACCGTCGGCGCTGCGGTGGAGCCGGACGCCGGTTGGTACTACCCGAACCCGAGCCCATTGGCGCGGCGGATCAAGGACTACGTCGCTTTCCGGCACGGCGTGGAGGTGCTCGGCGAGCCCGGGAATTACGGCGCGGGTGGCAGTACGCCGCTACCGGGCGAATGACGCGGTGGACACGGCAGCAGGATCACCGGTGATTATTTCACCGTGTCGCGGGTGCCGGCGGCTACCCGGCCTACCCGGGCGCGATGGGAATGATTCACTGCTGCCCAGGCCGGCGAGCGCAGGTCATTACTTGGCGTCCCCGTAGCACTCCACTACCGCGGTGGTGAACGGGAACCGCACCGGCGTCGGCCCGAACGTGAGCCGGCCCGCGTTCTCCGCCGCCGTGGCGATTAGCTCGACAACCCTGGTCGCTTCTGCCGACGGACAGTGCACGATCACCTCGTCGTGCTGGAAGAAGACCAATTCGCCGCGCAGACCGGCGCCGGACAGCGCCTGGCGGATGCCCGCAAGGACGAGCAGGGCCCACTCGGCGGCGCTGCCCTGCACTACGAAGTTACGAGTGAAACGGCCGCGGGCACGCGCCGCCGAAGTAGTGCCGTACGCGCCGGGGTCCTCGCCCGAAAGGTCCTGCTGTTCCGGGGCTATGACGGATACCGGCGGGCAGGTCCGCCCGAGCCAGGTACGCACCAGCCGGCCCTCCTCCCCGGCCCGCGCAGCCTCGTCGACGTAGGCCACCGCGGCCGGGTAGCGGCGACGCAGACCCGCCAAATGGGTCAGTGCGTCGCCGGAGGTCTGGCCGTAGATGGCGCCCAGCAGAGCGAGTTTGGCTTGCGCGCGGTCGCCGCCGAAGCCGCGGGCCGCCAGATCCGCGTACATATCCTCACCTCGGCCCGCGGCTTCCATCAGTCCGGGATCGCGCGAGACGGCGGCCAGTACGCGTGGCTCCAGCTGGTCGGCATCGGCGACCACCAGACACCAGCCCGGGTCGGCACGGATGGCCCGGCGGATCACTTTCGGGATCTGCAGCGCTCCCCCGCCGTTGGTGGTCCAGCGGCCGGAAACCGTTCCGCCGGGCAGGTATTCGGGGCGAAAACGCCCGCCGTGCACCCATTGTTCCAGCCAGGACCAGCCGTGGGCGGTGTGCAGGCGGTACAGGGTCTTGTAGGCCAGCAGTGGGGCCACCGCCGGATGTTCCACACGTTGCAGCTCCCATTTCCGGGTGGAGGACAACTGGATTCCGGCGCGGGCGAAGGCCTTGACGATGTCGTTGGGCAGATCCGGGCGGACCCGGGCGCCGAAAGCGCGCGACACCTCGTCGGCCAGCTCCGCCATCCGGCGCGGTTCCGCGCCGCCCGGGTAACGCTCGCCCAGCAGTGTGTCCAGCATTTCCCGGTGGATATCGGCGCGCCACGGTATCCCGGCCCGCGACATCTCCACCGCGATCAGCATGCCCGCCGATTCCGCGGCCAGCAGCAACCGCATCCGTTCCGGATGTTCGGTGGCCGCTGTCCGGGCGAGCTGACCGGCGTAGACCTCCAGCAGGGCGGTGAACTCGTCCACCCCGGCCGGCAGCGGAACCGGACCCGACTCGAACAGCGACGGCTGGATCTCGGCGGCCCGCGCGGGGGCGTCGGGCGGGGCAGGCAGGTGGTGCAGACGAGCCCACGCGGCCGCCAGCGAGCGGGGCTGCCCCGCCTGCCCCTCCTCGTATCCGATCAATATGGCCTCGGCGGCCTCCACGTCGTAGCAGCGCTCGACCCGCACCCCCGCCGCCAGTAGCGGCCGGTAGATACCGGCGGTGGACCGCCACACCCATCGCTCGACCTCGGGATGTGACCGCACCGCCTCGGCGAGCGAGCGCTCGCGGATCACCGCACCGGCGGGCCGCCCGTCCGGGCCGAGCGGACAGAGATAGGCACCCCCATCCTCCGACTCTGCTACTGCCCACCGCACGGTCGAGATCTTGGCACCGACCTCCGACAATTCAGTGACATAGTTAGATGCGCATATCTAAGTATCGGCAGATAATCGAGCACGAACCCTTTGGGCTATCCGAAGGCCGTGGGCAGGCAGCCGCCTTCGGCCCGGCCCACGGGCTGACACTTGCCATCCCTTCGGCCCGCGTCGCCTCTCCGGAATGCCAGCGCTGACCCGGCCGATATCCCAGCTGATCCCTGCCGAAAGGCGGCCCTCTCCCCCAGCCCAGGAGATACCGACATGCGACGGTGGCGGCCCAACCCTGATCCGCGGCCCGGGATCCGCAACAAAGTGTTGTTCCGACCTTGCCGGGCTGTCCGCAGTCGGCCGCGGAGGGCTGTGCCGCATCCCCGGTCAGGCGGCGAGTACGTCCTCCACCGGACGGCGGGGCGTTTCGGCGAGCGGTCCCGCGCTGCCGGAAGTCCAGCCGACCCGGACCATGGCCTGGGGGTGGGCGCAGTCGTGCAGGAGCCCGGTGCGGATCTCGCGGCGGCAGTCGAGCATGCCGAGCGGTTCGGTCTGCAGGCTCGTCGCCAGGCCGAGTCCGGTCGCGGTCAGCAGGAGTGCGCTGATCGCTTCGCCCGCGCGCAACTGGGCGCGGCGATCATCACGCGGGGTGCCCACGACCAGCCAGTGCGCACCGTCGGGCCGGTCGGCGGGATCCAGGAGGGCCGGGGCGGCGAAGCTTCGTACCGGGATCTCCCCCGCCCGGCGGGGCGCGGGCGCGTTCCGGGACGGCACACCGTCGACGCTGCGGCCTGGGCCGCTCCACCGGGCGATTTCCTGCTGGTAACCGATGTCGGTGCGGTGCAGGTCGGCCGCGCGGCGCATGGGGTTCGCCAGACGCGGGAGCATCAGGTCGGGTACCTGGCGGACGGCGGCGCCGAACGCGGAGACCTGGGTGGCCAGGGCCCGGATGTGGCCGGCCGGGATCGGGCGGGGCAGGTAGCGGCGCCGATCGGTGCGGCGCAGCAGGATCGCGGCGGCCTGGTCGATCTGGGCGGAGGTGGGGCGCTGCCGGGTGGTGTACACGGTGGCGAGGTGCGTCGGATCGGTGGGGTCCGGGCAGTACTCCACGGTGGTGGACCAGCCGAGCGCGGACAGTCCGATACGCAGATGGTGCAGCGCGGCGCCGCAGCTGATGATCAGTGCCCGCTGGAACGGGTCGGTTTCGGTGAGGTGGCGGCCGGTATCGGCGAAGAGCTGGATCCCGGTGGCGGTCGGCCGCCAACGCCACGGCTGGGTGTTGTGGACCGACGGCGCTCGAACGGCGAGACCCAGCGCGATATCGGTGGCCTCACGATCCGGGATCGCGGAAAGCATTGTTGCGTGTCCTTTCGGTCACAGGCTTGTTGTCGACAAATGCGTCGTCACGACCGGCGGCGCGGCTCGTGCGACTTCCCCCCGGGACGACGCCATCCCCTCCGCGGGCAGCCGTCGAGCGGGTCGCGGAGGTAGGTGTTTGCGCTGGTTCCGAGGGTAGGCATACACGTCGGCGGTGGCACGGAGTTTCTCGGCCGATACCTCGGAGCTGCTCCGGACCGGCAGCCGGCGGTTCGGCGAATCCTCCGTGGCGCGTGCCGATTCCGGGTTCGGCCCGGCCCGCCGACGTGGGTGTGCGAGCGGTCTGTGATGTTGGCCATGCGGGTCCCCGCAGTGGGGTGCGGCCGGTCCTCGGGGACCGGATGCCGCGACACGCGGGGCCGTGCCCTGTTTCCCGGACCGAATGTCGGGTAGATCGCCAGTACGCTGGGCAACCACCCCTGGTTTCCGGCTGTGACAGATGCGATACACCGAGGAAAGGGATGCACACCATGCTGATACGTCGGCTTGCCCGGCCGCTGCTGGCGAGTACATTCGTCGCGAACGGCGTCGATACCTTGATGCATCCGCAATCACGGGTAGAGGAAGCGTCGAACCTGGTGGCGAAGGGGCAGGAGACGCTGCCGTCGAATGTCGCATCGTCCCTTCCCTCCGACCCTGATCTGCTGGTGAAGGTCACCGCGGCCGTCCAGATCGCGGGCGGCACCCTGCTGGCGCTGGGAAAGGCACCGCGACCGGCGGCGTTCCTGCTGGCGGCGACAGTGGTGCCGGCGACGGTCACCGAACAGAATTTCTGGGCCGAGACCGACCCCGGACGCAAGGCCGCGAAGCGGACGGCGTTCCTGAAGGATATGGGGCTGCTGGGCGGGTTGATGATCGCCGCCGCGGATACCGCGGGTAAGCCGTCGCTGGGCTGGCGGGGCCGCCGGGCCGCGCGCCGGGCCGCGGCCACGGTCGGCGGCGCGTTGCCGGTCGGGGTGTCGACTGGTGGTGGCACGGGAGAGGCCGTGCGCCACCAGTTGCAGCATGCCGCAGAGCGCGGCCAGGAATTGGCGGGCACCGCGGCGAGCCGGGGTCAGGAGCTCGCGGGCACCGTCGCCGGTAAGAGCGCCGAGCTCGCCGAAGTCGCCCGGGAGCGCGGCCCGGGCTGGGCGGAAGCCGCCAAGCATCGCGGGTCGGAGTGGGCGGATATCGCCAAGCACCGGGGCGCCGAGCTGGCCGATGTCGCGAAACACCGCGGCAGTGAACTGGCCGATACCGCGCAGACCCGTGGCCCGGTGTGGAAGGAGACCGCGAAGAACCGCGCCGCGGAATTGGCCGAGGCCGCGAAACACCGTGGTGGTGAGCTCGCCGACACCGCGCAGACGCGCGGGCCGGTATGGGCCGATACGGCGAAGAGCCGGGCCACCGAACTGGCCGATGTCGCGAAGCACCGCGGCAGCGAGTTGGCGGAAGCTGCGCAGACCCGTGGCCCGGAACTGACCGGGGCCGCCAAACACCGTGCCGCCGGGCTCGCCGACTACTCGAAGCACCGGGGTGGTGAACTGGCGGCCGTCGTCAAGGAGCAGCGGGCTCAATTGGAGAAGCAGCGGGCACAGCTGGACAAGCAGCGTGCGCAGTTGAAGAAGGCGTACCGGAAGAAGCAGGCGGACGCCGCGAAACGCCGCTAGTCACCGGCAATTCGACCTGCCCGGGCATGTACTACATGCCCGGGCATTCGATTATCGGGGCCGGATAGTTCTCGACCGGGCTGCGCCACGGCCGGTGCACGGCCCGGCCTTCCAGGTGTGCCAGTTCGGGTATCCAGCGACGCACATAGGTGCCGTCGGGGTCGTAGCGTTCGGCCTGGCGCAGCGGGTTGAGTACCCGGTTCGGCCGGGTGTCGTTCCCGGTGCCCGCGACCCACTGCCAGTTGAGCTGGTTGTTCGCCAGATCGGCGTCCACCAGCCAGTACAGGAAGTGCCGGGCGCCGATGCGCCAGTCCACGCGCAGGGTTTTCGTCAGGAAGCTCGCGGCGATCAACCGGGCCCGGTTCGGCATCCAGCCCTGGGCATGCAACTGACGCATTCCGGCGTCGACGATCGGGTATCCGGTGCGGCCCTCGCTCCATGCCCTCACCGCCTGTTCGTCGGTGCGCCAGCGGATCTCGCGGTCGCGGTAGTCGTGCCAGGCCGCGCGGGGGCGGGCCGCGAGTACCTGGTGGTGGAAATCCCGCCAGGCCAGTTGCCGGAGGAAGGCCGCGCCGCCCGCGGTCGACTCATCGGTCCGGCGCACCAGGTCGGCCGGTGAGAGGCAGCCGAAGTGCAGGTAGGGCGACAGGTGCGAGGTGGCGTCGGCGGCGAGGTCGTCGCTGTCCCGGGCGTATTCGGTGACTCCACGGGAAAGCCAGGTGCGTAGCATCTTCCGGCCCGTGGTTTCGCCGCCCACGGACAGGTCCGGTGAGCGGTCTCCGGAGGCGAGGTCGCCGGGCCGCGGGAGGGTTCCGGAGTCGATGGCGGGCAGTTCGAGGTGGTGCGGGGCGCGTAGCGGGGCGCGCCGTTGCGCGGCGGTCCAGCGGCGGAAGTACGGGGTGAATACGGCGAAGTGGTCGCGGCCGGCCGGTGTCGATTCACCGGGCGCGAGCACCGTCACCGAATGCTGGTGCACGCACAGGTCGCGCCGGTCCCGGGCCAGACGCTGCCGTAGCCGCTCCTCGCGGCCACGGCTGTAGGCGCTGACGTCCGCGGCGATATGTACCGTCGCGGCCCCGGTCTCGGCCGCCACCCGGGCGACTTGTCCGGCCACGTCACCGGAGCGTACGACCAGCCGGCCGCCGAGCGCGCGGAGTTCGGTATCGAGTTCGCTCAGCGCTGTCGCGAGGAAATGGGCGCGGTTGGGTGGGCATTCGCGGCGCGCCAGGATGGCCTCGTCGAGGACGAACAACGGGACCACGGTGCCCCCGGCGCGGTGCGCGGCCGTGAGCACCGGGTTGTCCCGCACCCGCAGATCCCGGGTGAACAGGGCCACCGCGGGGCCGGTCACTCCAGCCAGACCAGGCAGAAGGTATGTCCTACCGGGTCGGTGTACACCCGGAACGTCTCGGTGGCCTGGATGCGGGTGGCGCCCAGCGCCAAGACCGCGGGTTCGGCCACCTCCACATCGCTGACCAGGATGTCCAGGTGGAACTGCTGCGATCCGGCCGGGTCCGGGAAACGCGGCGGCCGGTACTCCGGGGAGAGCTGGAAGGCGAGGCGGCGTCCCTGGGGGTCGACCATGGCGACCCAGGTGTCGTCGCTCTCCGGCCGCACGATCTCCCCGCCGAGCAGGCCGAGATAGAACTCGGACAGTTTCCACGGGTCCGGGCAGTCCAGCACCACTGTCCGCAAACCCTCGACACCTTCGGCAGCCATATGCGCCCCTCCTTCGGAACCGGTTGACGGTGACCGCGTACCCGTGCGGGCACCGGGAAAAACCCGGCCGGGGGACCCGCGTCTCACCCGGCGGTTCCGACCCTAGTTCGCCGCCCGGGCGCCGAGGTGGCTCCGGTCAGCGTGTCGGCGCGGGGATCTCCTCGTAGACCTCGCCCACGGCCCCGGCCAGCAGCCGATCGGCCATCTCCTGCTTCAGCACTGTCAGCCGGGCCTCGTCGGCGGCGGTCCGCTCGGTTTTCCCGCCGAGCGCGATGAATTCGGCGGTGACGAATCCGGCGTCCCGCAGTCGCAGCGGCACCGTCCGGCCGCGATAGCTGAATTCCCAGACGTACCGGGCGAGAGTGGCGCCGCGCGAGGTCGCCGCCAGCTCCGGGTCGACGGTGTAGCGGCCTTCCGTCACGGCCCGCAGCGCCATTTCGACGGCGTCCCGCCCGCCCGGCCCGGGAAACGCGGTCCGGACCGTGACCTCGCGCCGTTCGACCTCGCCGAAAACCGCTACGGCGTGCCGCATGGCGCAGTAGGCGTGCGCGACGCCACCGGGGAACCCCGGTCCGTGGTATTTCATCAGGTCGGCGTACGAGATATGCACCGGGACACCGGTTTCGAGGACGGTCAGCATGGTTTCCTTCTTCCGGCGGTGGCCCAGTAGAGCGTCGAATAGAGGAGTTGGGTGGCACCCGGCATGAAACCGGAGCCGTGGTGATACACCGGGTCCATCGTGGTGACCAGCAGTCTGCCCGCAGTGGACGATTCATCGAGGTAGAGGATGGAACCGTCGCGGTCGCCGTTTTCGGTGTGCAGATCCACCAGGCTCACCGCACCGGCCGGGGGTTCCAGCACACCGTGGTAGTGCCAGACGACGGCCCGTGGCGCGAAGAATTCCCACGCGGGATGCTCGGGGGCCCGTAGCCGCAGCCGGTGGTCCTCGCCGGTGCGCCACCACCAGAACACGGTGGGCCGGCTTTCCTCCCGGACACCGGGCAACCACGTTCCTACGGCATTCTCACCGAAGACGAGCACGGTGGCGCCCCGGTCGAGCGCCGCGCCGATCGGGCCGGCCCACGGGCGGAGCAGGTCGGTGCGCAGCCGGTCGCTGACCACGATCACCTCGGCGTCGGCGAGTTCGGCGATCGCGCCGGTGCGCACATGGATACCGTGGATCCGGTAGGGCGCCAGCGCCGGATCGGCGAGGGTGGCCAGCTGGGCGTGGCTGCCGCCGTGCAGGAACGCGATCGTGGTGGCGGGTGTGCTCATGTTCCCGCCAGCCAGCGCAGGATCTGCCCGCGCATATGTCCGGTGCCGCGGGCGGCGGTGGCGAATTGCAGAAGATCGTTACCGCCGTGCACCAGTACGCGGCCGTCACCGAGCCGGTACTCGTAGTCGATCGGTGCCGCCGTGCGACCGATGGTGTGGACCACCCGGGACCCGACCGGAAGGTCGAGATAGCAGCCACGGCCGTAGAACCCGGCGACCCCGATCCGTTCCAGCTCCGCGAACGGCACCGGACCGGGCCTCCCGGTGTTGTACAGGAAGCGTTCCGGGTCGGTCCCGGCCCACACGGCGTGATCGCTCACCCTGGTCAGCGCCAGATCCGCGGGGTTGCGGAAGTCGAGTGTGCGCCACCGGGTGAGCCCGTCGAGGAAGATCCGCTGGACATGCCCGTTGACGAGCACCCGACCGCCGCGGGCGACGAAAGAGTCCAGCAGCGGACGCTGTTCGGTGAGGAATTCCTGATCGGCGTCACCGGTCAGGTAGATACCCGTCACTTCCCCGGTGCAGGCGGCCGGCAGATCGTAGAGGTCTATTTCGCGGAAGCCGTCCACGAACGCCGGGTCGCGGGCGGCCATCACCGCTTTCAGCACCGTCATGCGATCCCCCGCCCGAAATCGGGGACCGCCAGGCGTCTGGTCGCGCTGGGGGTTTCGACATCGGAGGTGACGATCGGGACGCCGTACATCTCGCTCAGCAGCGTGCCGGTGAGCAGTTCCCGGGTCGGGCCGATACGCCGGTCGTGCGCGTCGACCATCAGCATCGAGCGTTCGGCCACGTGCAGCGCGTGATCGGGGTGGTGGGTCGTCATGACGACCGACATCCCGTCGTCGGCAAGCGTCCGCAGCACCGCCAGCACCTGGGCCTGGTTGCGCAGGTCCAGCGCGGATGCGGGTTCGTCGAGCACGATGATGTCGCACTCGGACACCAGGGCCCGGGCGATCAGGACCAACTGGCGTTCGCCGCCGCTGAGTCCGGTGTACTCGCGGTCGGCGAGGTGGTCCGCACCCACCCGGCGCAGCGCTTCCCGCGCGGCGGCCCGATCGGCCGCCGTGGGGCTGCTGTAGATCTTCACCGTGCGGGCCCGGCCCATGAGCACGATATCGAGCACGGAGAACGCGAAGACCACCGAATGGCTCTGCGGCACATAACCGACCCGGCCCTTCGCCGCGACGGTCCCGGCGACCGGGCGCAGGAGCCCGGCCAGGCATTTGAGCATGGTGGTCTTGCCGCGGGCGTTGGGTCCGAGTACGGCCAGCACCTCGCCGTACTCGGCGCGCACCGAGACATTGCGGAAGATCCACGGCCGGTTGGCCGCATACCGGAACGAGAGTGCGCGGGCCTCAAGCATCGCTACCCCACAGCCGGGAACGGTTGCGGATCAGCAGGATCACGAAGAACGGGGCACCGATGATCGCGGTGAGGATTCCGATGGGGATCTCGGCGGTGGTCAGGCTCCGGGACAGGGTGTCGATCGCGGTGAGATACGCCGCGCCGAGCAGTGCGCTCACCGGCAGCACCCGCCGGTTGTCGGTGCCGACGAGCATGCGCACCAGATGCGGGACCACCAGGCCCACCCAGCCGATCACTCCGGCCACCGAGACCGACCCCGCGGTGATCAGGGCGACGCAGACCAGCAGCAGTGTCCGCATCCGGCGCGGCTCGATCCCGAGCGCGGTCGCGTCCTCGTCGCCCATGGCGAGGATGTTGAGCCGCCAGCGCAGCGCGAGCACCACTACACCCGCCAGCAGAATCGGCACGGCGGCGGTCAGCACCTTGGTATAGCTCGCGGTCGCCAGCGAACCCATCAGCCAGAAGACGATCGACGGCAGTTCACTGTAGGGATCGGCGATATAGGTGATGAACGAAACCATCGCCTGGAACATGGCGCCGACCACCGTGCCACCGAGAATGATCATCAGCAGCGGCGCCCCCGGCACCGCGCGGGCGATGGCGACCACGAGGGCCAGGGCCAGCACGCCGCCGGCGAAGGCCCCGCCCACCAGCGCGGCGCCGCCGAATCCGGCGAGCAGCACCAGCACCCCGCCGAACGACGCGCCCGACGACACACCGAGAACCTGCGCGCTGGCCAGCGGGTTGCGGAACACGGCCTGCATCACCGCGCCGGTGAGCGCCAGACCGGCCCCGAGCAGTATCGACAGCAGTACGCGGGGCAGTCGCACCTCGAGGATCACGGTCTGTTCCTGCGGATACCAGGTCTGTGCGAGCGGCAGGAACTGGCCGAGCAGGATACGCACGATCTCGTTCGGCGGCACGGTGTAGCGGCCGATCGCGAGCGCGGCGAGTGCCACCACCACGAGCACCGCGGTGAAGCCCAGGACCGGCACGGCGGTGTGGTCGAACACGGTGCGGCGGCGCGATACCGGGACCTCTGGTACCGCCGCGCGGTCAACGGCGGAACTGGTCATAACCCGCGGCACCGGAGTTCATATCGAAACGCAGCACCTGATCGATCTCGTCCTCGGAGAGGTCGTAGGCGAACAGATCGTCGAACGCGGCGCGTATATCATCGCGCAGGGCACCGTCGCGCGCTCCCGGGTACAGGATCCGGTGCATCCATTCCCACATCAGCGGGGATTCGGCGCTGGGCACCTGCCACCGATAGCCGCCGAGGGGTGTTTTGTAGACGCGCTTGTGCTGTACGGCGCTGACCCCGGCCAGCCGCGGGTCGGCGTAGATATCGGCGGGCGTGCTCTGGTCGAAACCACTGAGCATGATGACCTCGGGGTTCCAGGCCAGAATCTGTTCGGGGCCCACCTGGCCGGACTCGGAGGTGAATCCTTCGGTGACCAGTTCCGCGCCGACCAGGTCGAACTGGAATCCGTCGTAGCCCTTGGCGCTTGTCGTGCTGTAGGTGTCACCGGTGCGGGACAGGATCATCGCCCGCGGCCGGGGACCCGGCTGCGCCGCGACCTCGGCGCGCATCTCGGCCTGTTCGGCCCGCTGCCAGTCGACGAGTTGCTGCCCGCGTTCGGGCTTTCCGGCGATCTGCGCGAACAGGGTGATCCATGCCTCCAGATCCTCCTGCGTGCCGTACTCCAGGCCGACCACCGGGAAACCGGCGTTCTCGATCGGCGCGGTGACCTCGGAACCCCGGTCGCCCCACTGGATCACGACATCGGGGTCGAGTTGGAGCAGGGTTTCGGTATTCGGCACGAAATCGTTGCCCGCGACCACGGCGGATTCCGTGGACGCGGGGAACATGGTCGCGAACATGCCACCGCGGTTGGCCACCAGGGTCGACTGGTTGATGCCGACGATCCGGTCGTAACTCCGGTCGACCGCGGCGAAGATCGACGGAGCGGGCATGACGGCGAAGGCGACCTTGCCGGCCGGGCCGTCCAGCGTGACCGTTTCGCCGCGCTGGTCGACGACCGTCAGTGCGCCCGCCGCACCGGCGCCGGTGTCGGTCTGCTCGTCCCGGGACGAGCAGCCGGCGGTCAGGACCAGCGTCCCGATGGCCGCGGCGGCGACCCATCGCCGTGGCGGAAAGTTCCGCGTTCTCCGCCGTACCCGCGTATTCGTCGCCATGGGCGCTACCGTCCTGCCTGTGAAACCAACCTGAATCGCCTCAGGTTAGCCTTACCTACCTCACAGGTGTCAAGCAGGGTTGTTTCACTTGTGGGCGAGCGTGCTGGGCCACCACACCTTCGGGCCGACGACAGCGAACAGTGCCGGAATGACCACGGTACGCACCAGGAACGTATCCAGGACTATGCCGATACCGACGATGATCCCGAGTTGGGTGAGCGTGATCAGCGGTAGCACGCCGAGGACGCAGAACACGGCGGCGAGGACGATGCCCGCGCTGGTGATCACCGCACCCGTCGCCGAAACCGCGCGGACCATACCGCCCACGGTTCCGTGGCCGGGTGTCTCCTCACGGGCCCGGGTGACCAGGAAAATGGTGTAGTCGACGCCCAGGGCGACCAGGAAGAGGAACGCGAACAGCGGTGTCGTGGTGTCCAATGCCGGGAACCCGAACAGGTGTGTACCGACCAGGCTGCCCAGGCCCATGGCCGCCAGGGCGCTCAGTACGGTGACCGCGATGAGCAGCACCGCGGCGGGCAGGGCGCGCAGCAATGCCAGCAGCACCGCGAACACCACCGCCAGGATCAGCGGGATGACCAGGAACTGGTCGCGCCGTGCGGCGTCGCGGGTATCGAGGGCCTGCGCGTCGCTGCCGCCGACCAGCGCCGCCGTCGCGGGCTCGGCTGCCAGCGCCGAGCGCATCTGCTCGATCGTGCCGAAGGCCTGCGCGGATTCCGGTGCGGCATCCAGGGTGACCGTCCACCGGTCCGTACCCGCGTGACTACCGGCGGGGTTCGCGGCCGAGATCCCCGGTACCGTCGCCAGCGCCCGGCGCACCTGGTCCGCGGTGCCCGCACGGGCGAGCACGATCGTCGGATCCGAGGATCCGGACGGGAAATGCGCTGCCAGGGTGTCGAGTCCGTCGACCGATTCCGCCTGCACCCGGAACTGCTCGGTCTGCGACAGGCCGATGGACACACCGAGGAGTCCGGCGCAGCAGCCGAGCAATACCACGATCGCGGCCGACGATACGGCCACCGGCCGGGCGACGACCCGGGTCGCGATTCGATGCCAGAGGCCGTGGTCGGTGATGTCGTCGTCGCGCAGCCGGGGAACGAAGGGCCAGAACACGTTCCGGCCACACAGCGCCAGCGCCGGTGGTAGCGCCACCAGCACGAACACCACGGCGACCAGCAATCCGGCCGCGGCCATCAGACCCAGCGACCGGGTATTCGGCAGGGTCGCCAGCAACAGGGTGCACAGGGCGAGCACCACGGTGATATTGCTGGCCAGGATGGCGGGGCCGGCGCGGCGCACCGCCTCCCGCAGCGCGCGGCGATGATCGGCGTAGCGGTGCAGTTCGTCGCGATAGCGCGATACCAGCAGCAGGGCGTAATTCGTACCCGCACCGAACACCAGGACACTGGTGATACCCGACGTGGAGCCGTCGAAGCTCAGGCCGGTGAGGCCGGCGAGTGCGGTACCGACGCTGGTGGCGGTCCGGTCGGCGAGACCGATCACCAGCAGCGGCAGCAGCCACAGCACCGGGGACCGGTAGGTGACGATCAGCAGCAGGGCGACCACCAGCGCGGTGACCGCCAGCAGCGTCACGTCCGCGCCGGCGAACGAATCGGCGATATCGGCGCCGAAGGCGGGACCGCCGGTGATCTGCACGACCAGGCCGGGCGGAGTCCGCTGCGCCGCCGTGTCGCGGAGACGGCCGATCTCCTCGGTGAGGGCCTCGCCGCTGAGTTCGGCCGATACGGTGGCCCGGCCCAGCGCGGCTTTGCCGTCGGGCGCGACCACGAGTCCGGGGCCGGCTTCGTCCGTGCCCGTGATGGTCGCGACGGCCGCCTCGGCCGCCCGCGTATCCGCGTCGGTGAGCGTGCCGCCGTCGGCACGGCTGATCACCAGGATGACCGGTGCGTCGGCTCCCCCGGGAAATTCGGCCACTGCGGCTTTCACCTGCGCGGATTCCGATGACTCCGGGAGCGAGGACGGTGCCCGGCCGGCATCGTCATTGCTCCCGGCACCGAGAATCGCGCCGCAGGCCGCAGCGACGACGACGAGCAGAAGCCACCACGAACGGCGGCCGGTGACCAGTGCGGCATAACGCTCCCACGCATTCACCCGGCCGACTCTTTCAGAAACTGAAATAATCCGCAAACGGCGACTACACTCGGTGCGCTGACCGACCAGGGAAGGACACCCGAGCGTGACACCAGCAGGCGAGCCGGCCGAGACCGCGACGCGCGCAACCGCCGAGACCGCCGTTGCCACCGATATCCGCGCGCTCACCGCGATCTCCGAGCAGATCGCCCACCTCTTCGCACATTCCCATGCGTTGCGCAGCAACGATTTCCGGGCGTTGATGCATATCGCGACGGCCGACGCCGAAGGCCGCCCGCTCACGGCGGGGCAACTGCGCGATCTCATGGGTCTGTCGCCGGCCGCGATCACCTATCTGGTCGAACGGATGATCGCCTCGGGCCATATCGACCGCGAAACCGACCCGCGCGACCGCCGCCGCGTTCTCCTGCACTACTCCGAGCACGGGATGGCGGTGGCCGGCGAATTCTTCCACCCGCTCGGCCGGCGCACCCGCGCCGCCATGGCCGCCCTGCCGACCGACGATCTGCACGCCGCGCACCGGGTCCTGCAGGCGGTGGTCGCGGCCATGCGCGAGCACCACGGCACGCTGACCGGGGGCTCCGGCGACGATCGGGCCGGCTGATTGCGACGGTCGCGTGCGGGTATACCTGCCGCAGACAGGAGGTGTGTCATGCCGAAGGAATGGACCGACAAACAGGAACGGCAGTACGAGCACATCAAGGATTCGGCGCAGGATCGGGGCGCGGGTACCGGACGCGCCAAGGAGATCGCCGCCCGCACGGTCAACAAGAATCGCGCGCAATCCGGCCAGTCGAAAACCGCGAGCCGGTCGTCGACCCGCGATACCTCACCGCAGCGGCGCGGCGGCAAACGGTCGCACAGCAGCGGCCCCAAGGGGCAGACCCGCGACCAGCTGTACAACGAAGCCCGGCGCCGCGGTATCAAGGGCCGTTCCAAGATGAGCAAGGACGAACTCGCCGACGCGCTGGGCCGGTCGTAGCCCGTGAGCACCACCGCGCGCGGCTCCCGGCGGGCCGAGAAGCCCGTGGGAGCGGCGCAGTTCGTACCCGCCGAGGCCGATCTGGACACCGTCCGGGCGGCCGCGGCGGGTTGCCGCGGCTGCGACCTGTACCGCGACGCGACACAGACCGTTTTCGGCGAAGGCCCCGCGGACGCCCGGGTGGTGCTGGTCGGTGAGCAGCCCGGCGACCAGGAGGATACGGCCGGTCTGCCTTTCGTCGGGCCGGCCGGGCGGCTGCTGGACCGGGCGCTGGGCGAGGCGGGTTTCGACCGCGGTGAGGTCTATGTGACCAACGCGGTGAAACATTTCAAATTCGTCGAACGCGGGAAGCGCCGCATCCACAAGCAGCCGAGCCGCACCGAGGTGGTGGCGTGCTCGGCGTGGCTGGCCACCGAACTCGAGCTGGTGGCCCCGGAATTGGTGGTCTGCCTGGGCGCGGTCGCGGCCAAGGCGGTGCTCGGGCCGGCCACCACCGTCGGCGAACTGCGCGGACAGGTGGTGGACCGCGGCGATTACGGTGTCACCGCGACGGTGCACCCCTCGTCGGTGCTGCGCGCCCCCGACCGCAAGACCGCCTACGCGGAATTTCTCGACGACCTCGCCCATATCCGCGAAACCGCGCTGCGCTGACCTACTTGGGCCCGAGATCGAGCCGCCGGGTGACGCGGTCGACCAGATCGGGCGGCATACCTGGTTCGCGACGTGCGTCCATCGCCGCGCGCCGCCCGGCCTCCCGGAGTTCGGCTCTGACCCGTTTGACGGTCGCGGCCATCCGCTCACTCCGTTCGGCTTGGGCCCGTGCCTCTTCGCCGGCCGCTTCCGGGTCGGCACGGGCCGTCCGCTGCCGCACTCCTTCCCGCAGGCGCTCGTACAGTTCGTCCGGTATGTCCTCGGCCTCGGCGAGTTCCTTCAGGCGCGCCAGTTCCGCATCGACCACCCGCTCCCACAACCGGCGTTCCAGCCGGCGTTCGGCCCGGGTATCGGCGTGCACGCCGGTGAGCCGGACGATCAGCGGCAATGTGGGACCTTGTACCAGCAGCGTGAACAGGACCACGGTGAACGCGGTGAACAGGATCTGGGTGCGGCCGGGGAAATCGGCGCCCGCTTCGGTGAGCAGGGGGATGGCCAGCGCCAGCGCGACGCTCGCCACCCCGCGCATACCGGTCCACCAGGTGACCACGGTTTCCCGCCAGGTGTACGGTTCGTCGGCCTCGTCGTCGTGCCACCGTTTGCCGCGCAACCACAGGGTGAGCATGAGCCAGGCCAGCCGTAGGCCCACGACAACGGCCAGGACCGCGCCGGCGCCGCCGACCAGTTGCGGCCATTCGTCACCGGTCGCCGCGAGCACGGCACTGAGTTCCAGGCCGATCAGCCCGAAGGCGAATCCGCTGATCAGCAGTTCGGTGATATCCCAGAACGAATCGCCGACCACCCGGTAGCCGGTATCGCCGAATTCGGTGGCGGCGTCGGTCAGGTAGAGCGCGCAGATCAGCACCGCCAGTACGCCCGACCCACCCCACGATTCGGCGAACCCGTAGGCGGCGAACGGCAACAGCAGGCTCAGCGCCACCTGCCAGGTCGGCTCGGCGAGCCGGCGGGTGAGTTTGCTGCCCACCAGTCCCAGCGCCAATCCGACGGCCACGGCGACCACCGCCGAGACCACGAATTCGAGGCCCGCGTGCGCGGCGGAGAAATGCCCGGTCACCACCGCTTGGACCGCGACGGAGTAGACGACGATCGCGGTGACATCGTTGAACAGGCCTTCCCCGCCGAGCACCACCACCAGCCGCCGCGGTAAGCCGAGCCGGCCGGCCAGAGCCGTCGCCGCGACGGGGTCCGGCGGGGCCACGATGGCACCGAGCACCACCGCCGCGGCCAGCGGCAGCGCGGGATACCAGGCGTGGAACACCGCGGCGACCGCCGCCGCGGTGGCGAGCACCAGACCCACCGCCCGCAGCACGATGGGTTCCCAGTTCTCGGCGAACTGCCGCCAGGAGGTCCGTCGTGCGGCAGCGTAGAGCAGCGGGGGCAGGACCAGCGGCAGGATCAGATCCGGTGGCACCCGGACCGTGGGCACGAACGGCAGCAGCGCGAGTAGGCAGCCGAACAGGGTCATCAGCACCGCGGAGGCCACGCCGATCCGGCGGCCCACTGCCTCGGCGAGAACCGCGGCGAACAGGATGACGAACGTCAGCACCAACTGATCCATGACCGATCAGTCTGCGGCTCCGGGCACGCGCAAGGCCGCAGCGGCGCCGAAACCGGCATCCGGCGTGGCGTGTCCCGATCTCGGCTCCCGACCTGGACGGACGCCGGAACAGTATGCCCGGCAGGCTATTTCACGGCAACCGCGGAACTCGCCGTTTCCTTGGCCTTGCGAACGAATTCGAGGCACACTCTAGGTATCAGAGGTCGACGCGGCCGATCGGACGCGGGGGCGAGGGGCAGAGATGAGAATCAGGCCGCGGCAACAACTGCTGGATCTGTGGCAGGCCGTACTCGCCTGCTCCTACCGCGACGAGACGTGGATTTGGGGTGGACGGGACGGGTCGAATTCGATCAGCGACGCCGAGCAGCTGCTGTGCCTGCTGTATCCGGCCACCGAACTCGGCACCTTCGCCGTGGACCAACCCAACGATATGGCCACCGATACCCGGCTCGCCCTCGAACCGTTCGGCGAGGAAACCCGGATCGGTGGTGTTCTGGTCGGCCTGCTCGAGGACTATCTCCAGCGCTACACCGGGCCCGGCGGCGAACCGCTCTTCGCCGCCGGCAGCTATCTGCACACCGCCGACGACCGGCCGCTCACCGAGCAACAGCGCGACCTCGAGGTGGTCGACTCGTATTCGATGTCGTTGAGCCTGTGTATCGCGGCGCTCCGCTTCCTGCGCGGCTACCAGCGCTTCGTCAGCGGTGAGGTCCGCCGGGAGGCCCGTCTGCTCAGCGAGCGGATACCGCAGGTGATCGACGCCGTGGGTCTGCGGCTCACCGCGGCGATGGCCGGCTTGGTGCGCAGCTTCGTGATCCACACACCGGAGCCGAAATCCGAGGCCGGACAGGCCATCCTGCACATGATCAACCAGAACCACGCACCGGCCGACGAGGTGATCGGCCGGCTGTCGGCCCGGCTGGAACGGTTGCGCGTGCAGGCGGCGAACGAGGTCCGCCTCAGCCAGGCCAGCGAGGTGGATGTCGCCGACGACAAGCGACTCTTCGAATGCGGCTGGGGCTGGGGTATCGTCCGCACCGCCGAACCCATCGAATTCGTCCCGGGCCGGGTCGGCCGGGCCCAAGGACACGCCGAACCCCGTCCCTACCTGTATTTCACGGCTGTGGCGCTGGACGGCATCAGCGATCTGTCCTCCCAGCGCATCCGGGAACTCGATCTGCTCACCGACGACCAGCGCAAACTCGCCGACGCACTGCAGCTGCGATTCGAACTCGCCCGCAACTACTGGGCGACGGTGGCCCAGTTCGGCAGCGGCCGGTGGCCGCTCGAGGACATTCCGTGGCGCACCTCCGACGGTGAGGAATCGGACTATTTCAGCCTCACGGTCACCGCGATGCTCATCCAGGACCTCGTCTACCGGGACAGCACCGAGGATCTCGCGCGGACGGTCGCCGTATTCGACCAGCTGGCCCGCCGGGGCCGGATCACCAGCCGGCTCACCGCCGGTGACGCCGCCGCAGTCCTGCACTATCCCGGGGTCCGGCTGGGGCTCTCCGGTAGCGAGGACGTCAGCGGCGGATCCCCACTGCACTGGTACGTGCCCGATTTCGTGACGATGATGCTGAAACGCTGTCTGCAGGCCGCCCGGTTGCGCACCGATGTCGCCACCCGCGACCAGCTGATGGCCCTCGCCGAAGCGGCCATGGACCATCTGGATCGGCGGGTCGTGCGGGAGGGAGCGTACGCCGGGCTGTGGGACGATCCGGTCGCCCTGCTCGGTCCCGCGGCGGCGGCACCCGCGGGGCCGTCCTGGTTCGTCACCGAACGGGTGATGGAATGCCTGGTGATCGCCTACGACACCTTCCGCGAACCACCGCTGGCCCCGGTCAGCATGGTCGCCCGCGCCATAGACCTGATGAGCGAGGCGGAGCATCTGCTCAATCAGGAAGAACTCGAGGTGGAAGGCGACGACCTGACCCCGAAACAGGCCGCGGTCAACCGTATCCGGCAGTCGCTGGACCGGGCCCGCACGGTTCTGCGTGAGCGCCCGGGCACCGCCTACAGCCTGGCGACCCAGGCCCTGATCCAGCTCGACGAACTGGCGTACGCACGCCAGGATGCGACGCGGTGAGGCGGGGTAGGTGCTGATCTTCTCCACGTCCGACAAGGGTGGCACCGGACGCTCGGTGACCAGTTGTAATCTTGCCTACCGGCTGTGCGCGGCCGGCCGCAACGTCGCCTATGTCGACTTCGATTTCGGCTCCCCCACCGCCGGCGCGCTCTTCGAGATCAGCGCGGTCGAACGCGGTATCGCCGACGGCGGGGTGCACTCCTACCTGCTCGGGGAGAGCGGAACGGTGTCCCGGGTCGATGTGGGCACGGCCACCGACCGCGCCGAACTCAAGCGGATCGGCCCCCGCTCCGGACGGCTCGTCCTGTTCCCCGGGGACGAGGGCGGCGCCGAATTCCTGACCTCCAGCGATGCCGTGGTGACGCGCTGCGCGGAACTGCTGGTCGCGCTGGAGCAGGAGTTCCGGGTGGTGTTCGTCGATCTCAGCGCGGGCCGCTCGGTCGCGCTCGAGCTCGCGCTGCAGGCCACCGGACTCCCGCAGCTGCGCCGCCGAACTTCCCGCTGGCTGATCTTCCATCGCTGGACCCGCCAGCACATCCTGGCCGCGGCCGGACTCGTGCACGGCCCGCACGGCCTGTTGCAGACCGGTGCGGTGTGCGGGCACGATCCCGAAGAGTTGCTCGGTTCGACCCGCTACGTACGCACCGCCGTCCCGGCCGCCCATTCGCAGCCGACCGCCCAGCGGGCGGCCCAGGCCGCCTGGTTGCAGGAACAGGATGTGGCGCTGCGCCGGCTGGCCACCGCGAACGGGCTCGGCTCCACAGCGGTTCTGGGCGCCACCCCCATGGAACCGGTGCTGCAGTGGCGCGAGCAGTTGATCCTCGACAGCGATGTCAACGCCCATATCGCCAATCCCGAAACCGCGCTGGCCTACACCGAGCTGGCCCGCCGGCTCGTCGATATCGCCACGTGGGAGCGGCTGTGATACGGGACGGTCAGGCCTACAGCGAGGCCACCGAACAACCGTGGATCGAGCCGGTACCGCTATCGCATCTGTCGATCGAGGTCGGTCATTTCTATCTCAACGACATCATCGGCGACCCCGACCGGGTGCGTGCCGAGTTCCGCCGCATCGTCCCGCTGGTGTCGGCGTTCGTCGAATCGGCCCGGGTCCGATTCGGTCCCGGCGTCCGGGTCAGCACCTGCTATCTCATCGACGACTATTTCCAGCCCGATACCGATCCCGCCGAAGTGCTCGGCAAATTGCTCGGCGCCGCCGCCGAATCCGGTTTGACCATCGACTATCTCGCCCGCGAGTCCGGATGCTGGCAGGCCTCGCCGTTCGCCGACGGGGTGCCGGCGGGCGAGCCGATTCCTGTCGCGGAAATGGTGGCCGCACGCATCGTCGCCGAACCGTCGCCCCCGGATACCGGGAGACGCCCGCCCACTGCGGAATCGGGCTGGTTGTGCAACGGCCGCCGCTCCTCCGATCACGAACAGGCGCAGGCCATGCGCAGCCGTGCCTATCAGCCGCCGGAGGAATTCGGCCGACGCGAGCATTCGATCTTCCTCGATGTGCAACTGTGGAGCAATCACGTCGTGGCGGGGCGCACGGTGACCCGGTGGTCGTGCCCGTTCCTGGCCGCGGTGTGGCATCTGCTGCGCCTCGGGATGTTGCGCTACCACGGGGCCGCGATCGCGAAGCCCCAGCAGTGGCATGGTGAACCCTGGCCACGTCGCTGGCACGAGGTTCCACCGGTGATACAACTCGAGCCGGGCGCGGCGCCGTTCGCGGCCTATCAGACGCTGTCGATGCTGCCGAAACGCTACATCGGTATCGAGCACGCGGTGCGGCTGGTCCTCGACCATCTGGATCTCGACGACGATGTGGTCGAACAGACCATCGCCGCGGGCGCTGCCGAAGAAGTCCCGGTAACCGTAGCGCGCAAGATCAGCGAGCGGCTCTCGCACCTACTGCTCGACGGGTCCTGACATGGTGTCGGCCGTGCCCCTCGTCGTCCTCGGCGAGGTGCGCACCTGTCTCCTGCCCTCGGCGGCCGCGCTGGCCCGCGCCGAGGCCGGAGAATTGCTGGCGCTCATGCCGGGTCGCGCGGTGCGCTGGCGGGAGCGTCCGGGTTCGCTCGGGATTTCCCCCACCACGGCGGTGGGCGTCGATTGTGACCTCCCGCTGGGCGAAGACACCGCGCGGATCGTGGGCACCGTGGCCACGAGCATCGCATTGACCGGCGGCCGGGTGCTGCAGTCCTCGGCGTACACGCGGATCCTGCGGGCTGCGGAACGCCGGCGGCAGACCTGGTCGCACTACATCAACCAGAAGGGCGTCACCGAGGCCATCACCCGGATTCCGGATCGCGAAACCGCCGGGAACGCGTTCGCCGAAACGTATCTCACGCAGCCGCCGCGGGCCGAACATCTCGACCTGGCCTCGATCAGCGAACGTCAGCTCGCCCGGGTCCGCGCCGACCCCCGGCTGGACCAGAATCCGCCGGTACAGGCCGGGACGACCAGGTTGCGCTGGGCTGCGCGGATCGGTGGCAGCGCCGGTCCCGCAGCCACCTTGCATCTGGACGACGATACCGTCCGATCGGTCCGGCTGCTCCTGCGCGACGAATCCGATATCGCTGCGGCACAGCGATTCTGCGAGGATCTCGCGGCACACGACTGGCTGCTGACGGTGCTGGCCGACGCACTCGACGAAGCGGACCGTTACCCACCGCACAGCCGCGAGCGGATGGATATCCTCGCACCCGCCCTCGAACATCTGACCGGGTTGTGGATGCCGGGCGCCCATACCCCACCGGTACTGCGTGCCCTGTGGAAGGACTTCCAGAACGATCCGGGCTTCACCAAACAATGGACCACGCTGGCCGGCCGGTTACGCGACAATATCGCGGTGGGCACGCTTCATGCCCTGCGACACAAGGTTTTCGACGCCGACTGGTAGCCGGCGTTCACATCCGGAACCATTTACGCACCAGCAGGGCGAAGAACACCGACATCGAGACGACACCTGTCCATCCCTCCACCACGAACAATGTCTGCGCAACACCGGACAGTTCCGCGGTGTCCTCCTGCCCCGGCGGGCTCAGGAAGCTCGTCACACCCAGATAGATCGTGGTGCCCGGTTCCTGTTCCAGGGGCAACACCAGCGCGATCCCGGTGAACACCGAGATCTGCGCGACCACCCATCCCAGTAGCCAGGAGGGCCGGTAGCCGTGCCCGCACAGCACATCCGAGCCGAATCCTGCCCACCGGCGCAGACCTACCGGCAGTGACCGCGTTTCGGCCCGGGCGAGCAGCAGGCCGCACCGATCCTCCGACTCGTTGTCCTCGTTGACCCGGTACAGCGCCATCGCCCGCCGGTACGCCAGCGCCGCGTGGCTGGGCAGCCGGGCCACCGTCAATTGCGCGCCGATCTGTTCGTATTCCTCTGCCAGCAGGGTGTTCTGCCGACTGGTGAGCCGAAGTGGCCCGCGGAATTCCACTTCCGCAGCGAGCAGCGCGGCCATCACGGCGCTGGGCACCCGCCATTCCTCCTCGTCCGCGGGCGGATGCCGCGCGGCCTCATAGAGGTGTGGGAACACCAGGCTGTCGGAGTGCCGGCGTCGTGTACTCGGTGGATCGTAATCGTCCAGCACCGCCTCGACGTGGGTGGAGAATTCGTCCAACACCATCCGGCCGGGATGCTGTTGCCGATCGAGCTGTGCCGTGTAAGCCGCTGCGTGCCTTGCGATCCTGGTCGACACCGACGCCACGAACGGCGAGATATCGCCCATGACGCCAGTGTAGCGATCAGGGACGCAGGTGGTATTCGTAGACGTCGCGCGGTTCACCCGGACCGAAATAGGTGTCGTGGTGTTCGACGAAATCGAAACCGGCCTGTTTGAACAGGCCACCGGCCGGATGATTGTCCGGCCGGACGGTGAGGCAGACGGTCTCGGTGCCCAGTTCCCGGCATACGTGCAACGTATGGTCGAGCAGGGCCCTCCCGTAACCCGCACCCTGATACCGTTTGGCCACGGCGAAGGTGAAAAGCAGTGCGCGCCCGTCTTTTTCGAGAGTGAGCGCGTAGCCGATGACCGTTCCCTGCATTTCCGCGACGAGCCATTCCCGGCCGTGCAGATCGAAAAGCTGGCGCAACATCAGGTAGAGATAGGGCTCTGCGAAGACCTCGGCTTCGATCGCCGCGATGTCCTCGAGATCGGCAAACCGGGCCTGCCGGTATTCCGGCTGCGGCGCCTCCGCGATATCCATGTGCTCCCTAATGCCAGGGCATAAGCCGTCCGATTCCAGCCTAGAACGCAACGCACCAACCGCGTCAGTCTAGAGGTGCTGCGCAATCGTTCTGTGACCCGCCGGTTCTTTCCCGCATACCCCGCGAGGGACGATCCACACGGCCCGCCGGCCACGGATCGCCCCGTCCGCGCAGCGGCGGCCGGACTCCGCGGGGCCGGGTCAGGTCAGCGGCCGGCGGGCCCGGCCGCGACCGGGCAAGATCCCGCCATCCGTGACCGCCCGGACCGGGGCGGTCACGGATGGGGCATGATCGAATTCATGGCCGCCGACCCGGGACCTCGGGTCCCCGACAGTATCGAAGAGTTCCGTGCACTGGCCCGTACCCGGCTGGAAGCGTTCCCGCGGATCGCGATGCCGGATGCGGCGACAACGCGCCGCGCCGCCGTCGCGCTGTGCGTGGTGGACAACGGCGGAGCGCTCGCGGTGCTCGTGATCAAACGGGCCTACCGGGGTCGCAATGCCGGCCAGTGGGGCCTGCCCGGCGGACGCGTGGAGCGCGGGGAAACCCTGGAACGCGCGGCGGCCCGCGAACTGCACGAAGAGCTCGGCCTCATCGCCGATCCCGCCGATACGCTCGGCATTCTCGACGATTTCCCGGCAGCGTCCGGTTTCGCCATCACCCCCATCGTCACCACGCTCGCCGATATCGCGGATCTGCACCCGAACCCGGACGAGGTCCATTCCGTACATTTCGTGGACCTGCACAGCCTGGCCGCCGAGGGTACGCCGCACTGGGTGCACCGGGGTGGTCCGGCGGATGCCCCGGCGATCCCGGAGACCGGGCTGTTGCAGATGCGCCTGGCACCCGATATGACCATCCACGCACCCACCGGCGCCATGCTGTGGCAGTTCCGCGAGGCCGTCCTGCTCGGCACGCCGGCCGAGGCGGCCCGGGTCGCCCATTTCCACCAGCCCGACTGGACCCACCACTGAATTACCCGGGCGGTTCAGTGGCGGCGCGGTGGGGCGTCGGGTGCCGCGCCCGACCGCTGTCCCTCCGGGGCGATATCGGGCTGTTCCTCGGCGAGCCGTTCGTCGAGTGATTCGCCGGCCCGCTGCTCGCGGGGCGAGGTGGCGTAGCGGTCGGCCGCGGACCAGTCGTCGGGCGGGTCCATCCCTTCTTCCAAGGGGTCGGCGGCCAGTTCGTCTTCGTCCAGCTGTTCCTCGGTCGGCGGGACGCTCGCCCATTCCGACACCTCGGCGGATTCCTGACCGGTATCTTCGGTTCCGTTCATGGTCGCCGGGTTGCCCCGGGCGCGCGGTCGAAACAGGCCGCGCCCGAATTCGGCCGGTTCAGGGTTGTGTGCCGACCGCCCGGCCGGTCTCGGGGTCCTCGGCGCCGCGGCCCCGGCGGCTCCCGGTGTAGGCGGCCTCGCGGATCCGCTGCACCACCTGCGGGACCGGCTCCACGTCGGCGGGATGGTTGAGCATCGGGTCGAAGAAATCGGTGCGATGTTCCTCGGGATCGGCCGCCCGCAACGCCAGCTCACCGGCGAGTTGCCCGCGGCCGCGCGCACCGGCCACCGTGATATCGAAATCGACCTGGTGGTCGTCCAGATGCTCCGCGAGCTCCGCCAGCGACGCGCTCCCGGGAGGCGATCCGGCCGGATCGGCGAAGATCCAGCGTAGGCCGGTATCGGGGAACCGGTACGGCAGCAGCGAACCGTAGCGCGCATGGGACCAGCCGCGTGCCGGGGTGACGACGAACCGGCCCGCCATCCCGCGCCCGGTGGTGGCGAGGGCGAAATCCCAGGGGTGCTCGTCGCGGTCGAGGACGCGGAAGGCGAGACCGAGGATATCCGGCAGGCCGCCGGGTGTGCCCGTGCCCTTGGACAGCCGCGCGATCACCGCGCGGTCGCCGGTGCCGAACAGCGGGGCGAATTCCGGTTCCGCACGGAACCGGCCCGTGAGGCGTACGCCCCGCGGATGGAAGAACCGGGCATGCCGTACCCGGGCACCGGTATCGAAGGCCGTGCGCACGACGGGAGTGATGGGATCAGGCATCTGCCACCTCCTGTGCGGTATCCGGCCGGCGCCAGTTCTCGTCGCCGACCAGCTGACTGGTTTGCGGGCCCATGAGCAGCATGCCGCCGTCGACGACGTAGGACGCGCCGGTGACGTATCCGGCCGCCGGGGTGGCCAGGAACGCGACCACCGAGGCGACCTCGTCGGCGTGACCGGGCCGGCCCAGCGGTAGTCCCGGCCTGGGGTGTTCCCTCGGATCGGCGTCCTCCTGGCCGGTCATCGGAGTCGAGATCTCGCCCGGCGCCACGGAATTCACGGTGATGTGGTGTTCGGCCAGTTCCAGGGCCAGCACCTTGGTGAGCGCGCCGAGACCCGCTTTGGCGGCGCAGTACGGCGCCGCCCCGACCTTGGGCGCGTGCTCGTGCACGCTGGTGATATTGATGATCCGGCCGCCGCGGCCGGCGTCGATCATATGCCGGGCGGCGCGCTGGGTGCACAGGAAAGCACCGTCGAGATCCACGGACAGCACATGCCGCCAGGTGTCGAAATCCATATCCATCGCCTTCTGCGCGGACCCGGTTCCGGCGGCGTTGACCAGCACGTCCACCCCGTCCAGTTCCTCGGCGAGTTCATCGATCGCGGCGGTACTGGTCGGCAGATCGCCGAGGTCGAGGCGGCGGACAGCGGCTCGCGCACCCCGCTCGCGGGCCAGGGCGGCGGTGTGCTCGGCCCCGGCCTGGTCCGAGTGATAGGTGATACCCACATCGACGCCGCCGCCGGCCAGCGCCACCGCGACGGCCCGGCCGATCCCCGAATCGGAGCCGGTCACGACGGCGCGCAGGGGCGCGCCGATACGTTCTTTCGGTAGTGGAGCGATAGTAGCCATGGGCTGCGGCTACCCGGTCCGGGCACGGTGACACAGTTATTCGTCGACCGGATCGCGAGCACCGATTCCGGAGGAGATCTCGCGGTGGCGCGCCGTACCGCCGGCTTCGGCGGCCAGCGATGGAGTCGGGCCGCCGGCGCCGCGGCGGAAGGCGTCGAGGAACTGCCGCAATGTATCGGTGGCGGCGATCCGCGGGGTCCAGTCCAGTTCGGCTCGCGCGCGCCGCGTGCTCATCACCGGCAGGTGTAGGAGTGCGTCGAACAGTCCCGGGTTCGCGGGGACCAGATGCAGATGCCAGGCCGCGGCCACTGCGGTGCGGACAGTTCGCTGCGGGACCGCGACGGTGCGCACCCCCAGCGTGCGTTCCACCTCGGCCCGGTCGAGCACGGGGTCGGCGGCGAGGTTGAACGCACCGTGTACGTCACGCACCACCGCCGCCGCGTAGGCGCGGCCCACATCTGTGGTGTGCAGGGTCTGGAATCGCAGCCGCCGCGGGTACGGCAGCAGCGGCAGCGGGCCGGTACGGAACAGCCGGTTGGGGACGAACGGCCCGGCGAAGAGACGGCGTTGTTCGCTCGCCGAGGCGTCCTGGAACAGGAACGCCGGCCGCATCCGCACCACCCGGCATTCGCCGTGCCGGTGTTCGAAAAGGTCCAGCAGGCGCTCGACGTATGCCTTCTCCACCATGTACGAGGCGCCGGGCCAGCCTTCGGTCGGCCAGGTCTCGTCGACCGGGTCGTCACCGGTGGCGGGTGAATACGCACCGATCGAGGAGGCGTAGATCAGCGCCGGCACTCCGGCGGCGGCCACGGCCTCGAGCACCCGTTCGGTACCGCCCACATTCGTCCGCCAGGTCTCGAGCGGTTGCCGGGTCGGCTGGAACGACCACGCCAGATGGATCACCACGTCCGCGCCCCGGAAGAGCGTCTCCAGATCGGAGTGCCGCACATCGGCGCTCACCCATTCGACCCCGGCTTTTTCGCGGTCCGGCCGGCGGCGGGCCAGGCCGGCGATCGAGGTCACCTCCGGTTCGGCGGCCAGGGCGTCGAGCACGGCGATCCCCACATTGCCTGTCGCCCCCGTCACGACTACACGCATCGGCACTCCTTCGAACGGTCGGGTCGGCGACTTACCCCGTTCGGTACGCACGACACCCCTGGCCGGGCAACGATCGGCGCGAACCGCCCGGGACCGATTCGGTTCAGTTGCAGGCCCGTACCAGTGTCAGGAGTCGCGGATGCCGGCGCTCCCCTGCCGGCATCGCGCAAAGTGTCCGCGAGGCCGAGTTTCTCGGCGGCCGCCCACCGGAACGACCAGCGTGCCGTTCTGCCGGATCAGCGGCCCGGCGGCCGGAGCGTCGGCGAGATAGGTGTCCACCCGAGCGGACCGGGGTTCGCTCGGGACGTACAGGGTCCGTCAGTTCGGCGATACGGTCACGGGTGTCGATACCGCGCGCGTACCCAGCGCGGTGAGTTCGACAGAAGGTGGATCAGGCGCCCGGCCGGGCGGCCGGTGTACCGCCGGAGTGCCCCGGCAGGACGCATACCGCGTCGAGACCCAGTACATGGTTGAGCCGGCCGAAGGCGAGCCACGAGCCCAGGCACATACTGAGCTCCACGATTTCGGCCTGGCTGTAGTGTGCCGTCATCCGGGACCAGAAGTCCTCGTCCAGATTGTGATGGTCGAGCGCGTACCGCTCGGCGTATTCGGCGGCCAGGCGGGCGCGGCCGTCGAGGGCCTCGGTGGTGCGCCACTCGGTGACCGCGTCGGCGAACCCCTCCTCCACCTTCTGCCCGTCGCGTTCGGTGCGCCAGTCCAGGCAGAAGACGCACCCGTTGATCTGCGCGATGCGCAGCCGGGCCGCCTCGAATTCGCGCAGTCCGAGCGTGCTGTGCTCGTAGACCGCGAGCGAGAAGTTCGAGGCGGCGAGCCCGATACCGGGCACCATCTCACCCCAGACGTAGCCGATGGGGTCCTTGCCTTCGGGGATGTCAACGCGCATGGGTGTTCCTTCCGAGCTTGCCGGCCGCCGGCCGCAGCGGTACATCGAATGCGTCGTACAGGCCGGGCGCGGCGCCGACGAGCCAGTCGATCGCGCCGACGAGACGCCCGACGGCCGTGGCGTTGCCACCGGCCGCGTAGTTACCGCCCTCGTCGGTGGCCTCGACCGTGACCTCGATCCGGGGGCGTCCTTCGATGATCACCCGATGCGCGCCGGAACCGTTGGGCGGCGCGGGCCACTGCGGCGCACAGTCCGGGTGGATGCGGGTGATGTGCTCGACCACGATCCGCGGTTCCCCGGCCACGATGCCCTGCACTTCGAACCGCATCGCGCCCTGGGTTCCGGCATCGAAACTCCCCATCGTCGCGGTCTCGACCGAAGTTTCCAGCGGGAGCCGCTGCACCGTCTCCCGGATCTCGTCCACCTCGGCCCCCAGCGCCCGCGCCATGAGCCGCACCTGCCCGCCCCACACCATGGTCGGCACACCGGGCGCCACCATGGGCGGCACCTGGTCCATGGGTTGGCCCATGCCCACCAGGTAGCGGACGGAATCGGGCTGGTCGTAGGTCGAATAGTCGAAGATCTCCTGGCAGCGCACCACATCGACGACACTGCCGAGGCCGCTGATCAGTACCGGCAGTACATCGTTGCCCCAGCCGGGGTCGATCCCGGAGACGAACAGCGATCCCCCGCCGGATTCGATCGCGGCCAGCACCGGGTCGCGGATTTCCGGCGGTGCGCTGCGCTGGTCGTAGAGGGCGTACAACGCCGGTGTCACCACCACGGCACCGGCACCGACCGCGCGGACGATATCGGCGAGCGCGTCGTCGGGCCGGATCTCGCCCGACGCGGCATAGACCACGGCCCCGGGTGCGCTCGCCAGAACGGCGTCGATATCGCTGGTGGCGGCGACGCCGAGAGTGCGGTCCAGGCCCGCCAGCTCGCCCGCGTCCCGCCCGCGCTTCGCGGGGTCGTGGACGAGTACGGCCGTGAGGGCCAGGTCCGGGTGGGCGTCCACCGCGCGGATCGCGGCCCGGCCCACATTGCCCGTGCCCCAGACGACGGTCGCTATCATCGCCGAATTCTAGCAAGCGCTTGGTTGTGGAGGCGGGAATCGGAATTTTCCCCGCAACCGGAATTGCGGGCGATCTCCGCCGCTCACCGCCGCACCAGCGCGGTCCACCGACCGGCGGGGCGGTGACCGATCCGGACCCGCGATCCTTACCGAATCCTCACCGGAAGACAGGTGGTTCCGCCAGAAACCGACCGTAGAGTCCGCGCCGTGATCGGAACCCACGCCCGGGCGGCGTCCCTGGCCCTTGTCGTCCTCGTCGGCGGAGCCGCCGGCGCCACCGCCTGCACCCGCGCCACCACCGCGCCGACCGGTATCGCCCTGGTGAACGCGGATACCGGCCCGACCGGCGCCCAGGTACTCGAAGCGGTCCAGCAGGCCGGCGGCTACGACTGGCACACCCTGCCCGCCGGCGCCGCCCACACCGGCGACTACGCCGCGGTGATCACCCTGCCCGCGGACCTCACCGACGCCATGGCGCCCCTGGCCGGTGACGCACCCCGCCGCGCCCGGCTCACCGTCGATCTCCACGACGACGCCGATACCGGCACCGTGGAGGGCGCCATCGCGACCGTCACCCGGCAGATCGGTGCCGCCGGGATCACCACGGCCCTGGAGGCCACCGCCCGCGCCCGGACCCATATCTCCTCGGCACAATTCACCGCCCAGCTGCTCGGCGCCGGACTGAACGCCGCGGTGGCCGGCACCGAACAGTTCGACGCCGGATCCGCACAGTTGCTCGACCTCGTCGAGGTCGCCGAAACAGGTGTCGCACAACTGACTTCGGCCATCGACACCCTCACGTCCACGCTGGGAGACGTGGCCGGACAGGCCGATCAGCTGGCCACCGCCCTCGATGCCACGAATATCACCACGACCCAGGCCCGGGATGCGGCGGCCGCGACGACCGATGTGCTCGACCGCATCCTGCCCCTGCTCCGTGGGCTGCCCGTCGCCGGCGACGCCCTGCTGGCCGATGTCATCGGCCAACTGCAGGCGGCCCGGGATATCTCCGATCAGGCGACCACACATCTGACCGCCCCCGGTGGCACGGAATCCGATACCGGGCTCGGCACCGCACTACACGATCTGGCCGCCCGGCTCACCTCGATCTCCGATCAACTCGACCAGGGCAGCGCACTCGCCGAGGACATTCCGGGGCGCGCCGAGGCGGGTGCGGCGCAGCTACTCGACGCGGCCGGCCTCCTTGCATCGGGAATCGGCCGGATCCAGCACATGGTCTCGCTACTCGGCACCGAGACGACAAAGGCGGTCGAGGCCATCGCACCCGCCGGCGCCGCACAGCAGTCGGCGCTGGCGCAGGCACTCAGCGACCCCGTGGAGGTTGTCCGCGAATAGGCGCCGGCCGCTACCGCGGTCCGGTCATTGTTCGATGATGCGCAGATCCCCGCCGATCCGGGTGAACGCGGTGGGCGTGAGCCCGAACATCGCCCGGAAGGTATCGCTGAGATGCGAGGGTGAGGCGAAGCCGGCGTCCGCGGCCGCCCGGGTCAGGTCGTGCCCGGCGGCGTAGGAGCGGGCGATCCGCACCATCCGCGCCCACTGGACGTAGCGGCGGAAACTGGTTCCGGTCTGCGCGGCGAAGGTCCGTAAGAAGTAGGACGTGGAAAGCCCTGCGGCGCAGGCGTTTTCGGCTGCCCGATGCGGCCGGGCGGGGTCGGCGCGGATCGCGGCCGCGGCGGCGGCGATGCGGTGGTCGCGGATCGTGGGGAGCGGGATACTGGCCAGGTCGAGCAGCCGTTCGATATCCGGCTCCGGTTCCCGGCACAGGGCGATGAGCTCGGCCTCGCGGTGGTGTGCGTACGGGTAGGTTTCGGCCAGGCGGGTCATTCCGCCCAGACAGCGCGCCAGGGTGGTGCTGGTCGGGTCGAAGAAACAGAACAGCATGCGGCCCCGGTTTTCCACCAAATGATGGGTCACCCGGGCGCGGAACAGGAAGCTGCGCGCGGTGATATCGGGGAGCCCGTCCACCCGCACCCGGAACGGCGCGTCGATACCCACGCCCAGTGCGGGGATCGCCGTCGAATGCGCGTCGAGTCCCAGCCCCGGCCCGAGATAGACGGCGTGACCGAGGCGCACCCACAGCCGCGCCGTACTCGCCGGCGCAGCGCACGTTTCCGGAAGTGCCGCCCGCGTCATACGCGCGACGATACCGGCGCGGGATCGAGTAGCGGCACTGTTCGCAGCCCGCCGTCGGAACGAACCAGCACACGGCAACACGACACGATTGCGGCCGCCGGGACTCCACCGGCCGGGTGGCCCGCGCAGGAAGGCAGGGCGGAGATGACCACAGACCGGATCGAGCCGGGGGTGACGATGCAGCAGGCGACGGTCGACGGTGCCCGGTTGTGTTACGCCGAGGCGGGCACCGGCGACCCATTGGTCTTGTTGCACGGCTGGCCGCAATCGCATCTGGCCTGGCAGCATCAGATCGGCCCGCTGTCGGCGCGGCGGCGGGTGCTCGCCCCGGATTGGCCCGGCTGGGGCGAATCGTCCCGGGACACCGGACTGTCCTGCGACTACGACACCGAAGTCGACCGGATCGCGCGCATGTTCGATGCCCTCGGCCTCGACCGCGCCGACCTCGCCTGCCACGACTACGGCGGTTTCCTCGGACTCGGCTTCGTCCAGCGCCATCCCGATCGCGTTCGCAGGCTCGCGATCCTGAATTCGCGGGCGCACGGTACCTTCACCCTGCCGTACCGGCTGTTGTTCGGCGCGTTCACGGCCGGGTCGCGGCACCGCGCGACCCGGCGCCTGCTGGTCACACCACCGGTGTACCTGGTCCATCGGATCGGTCTGGCGCCTTATCTGCGCAACGGCTCGTTCGAGCGCGAGCAGCTGGAAGGGTATCTCGGCTTCCTGCGTACCCCGGCCGGGCGCCGGTGGTACACACATTTCTTCGCCGGGTACGAGGTGCGGGTGCGCCCCGAACTCGGTGCGCGGCTGGGCGAGATAGCCTGCCCCACCACCGTCATCTGGGGTACCCGCGATCCGGCCATCCCGATGCGCACCGCCGAGGAACTCGCCGGCCGGATTCCCGGCGCGGAGCTGGTCCGGGTGGACGCCGACCATTTCCTCATGGAAGAACGCCCCACCGAGGTCACGGCGGCCCTGCTGCGCTGGCTGGACCGCCCGGCGACACCCTGACCGTCGCGCACGGCTATTCGCCACCGCGCGCACAGCGACCGGGGCAGCGTGGCCAAGCCCCGGAATGAGCGGCGAGTTCCGGGGTAGTCGCCCCCTATGACGAGGACCGACCGGGGTTTGTTGCCCGACACCCGACCTCGCCCCGGCATGAGACGGGTATAGCGATGCCGTGGCATATCGGGACCTCCGGCTGGCAGTACCGCGACTGGCGCGGGGTCCTCTACCCGGACGGCCTGCCGCAACGGCTGTGGCTGGAGCAGTACGCCGCCCAGTTCGCGACGGTCGAGAACAACAACGCCTTCTACCGCCTGCCCAGCCGGGAAATCTTCGCGTCCTGGCACGATCGCACGCCCGCCGATTTCGTCTGCGCGGTGAAGGCGAGCCGCTTCCTGACCCATATGAAGCGACTGCGCGAACCCGCCGAACCCGTGGCGCGGCTGCTGCGTCACGCCGAAGGGCTGGGCGACCGGCTCGGCCCCGTCCTGCTGCAACTACCCGGCACCCTGCGGGCCGATGCCGAACTGCTGGAAACATGCCTGCGCTGTTTCCCGGCCGGGGTGCGGGTCGCGGTGGAACCCCGGCACGACTCGTGGTGGACGCCGGCGGTGCGTACGGTGCTCGAACGCAACAATGCCGGGCTGTGCTGGGCCGACGCCGGCTCTCGCCCGGTGACACCGTGCTGGCGGACCACCGATTGGGGGTATCTACGCCTGCACCACGGCCGCGCGAATCCGCCGCCCCGCTACGGCCGGCAGGCCCTGCGTACCTGGGTCGAGCGACTCGCCGGAACCTGGCCCGGCGATCACGACATCTACATCTATTTCAACAACGACCCCGGCGGCGCGGCGATCCACGATGCCATCGCCTTCGGCCGTCTCGCCGCGGCCGCGGGCGCCACGGTCACCAGGACGCCGGCTCGGCTCCCCGCGGCCGCCTGACCCACGGCCCCGGGTTTCGCTACCTCCTACCGCAGACCTCCGTCCCCGGCCAGGTCTTGCTGCCGCCTACCGCAGACCTCCGACCCGCGCGGCGCGGTTTCGCCCACCGGCGCCCGGGTACCGCGCACACGTCCGGTATCTGCGCGCGCACTCCGTCCGCGCGCATCCGCCACTACAGCTTTCGGAGGAACCATGCAGATCGGGTACAAGCTGGCCGCCGAAGCCTTCGGGCCGCGCGAACTGGTCCGCCAGGCCGTACGCGCCGAGGAAGCGGGCTTCGATTTCGTCGAGATGAGCGACCACTATCACCCCTGGCTGGACAATCAAGGACATTCACCGTTCGCGTGGTCGGTGCTCGGCACCATCGCCGCGGAAACCGACCGGATCGGGCTCGCCACCGGCGTCACCTGCCCGACCGTGCGGTATCACCCGGCGATCGTGGCCCAGGCCGCCGCCACCGTGGCGCTGCTCTCCGAGGGCCGGTTCACGCTCGGTGTAGGTGCCGGGGAACGCCTCAACGAACATATCGTCGGCGAAGGTTTCCCGGTGGATGTGGCCGGCCGGCACGCGCTGCTGCGCGAAGCCCTGGAGATCATCAGGTTGCTGTGGCAGGGCGGCTACCAGTCCTACGAAGGCCGCCACCTGCAGCTCTCCGATGCCCGGATATTCGACCTGCCCGACGAACCGCCGGTGATCGCAGTCGCCGCGGGCGGCGGGCAGGCCGCCGAGATCGCCGCCGAACTGGGTGACGGCCTGTTCGCCACCGAGCCGAGGCCCGAGCTCGTCTCCGGCTACCGCGAGGCGGGCGGTGACGGACCGCGCTACGCCGAGGTCCCGATGGCCTGGGCGCCCGACGAGCACACCGCGGCCCGCGCCGCGCACGACACCTCACGCTGGGCGATGACGGGCTGGAAGGTGATGAGCGAACTACCCAATCCGGTGAACTTCGCCGCCGCGTCGGCCACTGTCCGCGAGGAGGACATCCTGGAGAAGTTCGCCTGCGGGCCAGACCCGCAGCGCTACCTCGATGTCGCCCAGCCGTTCGTGGACGCGGGCTTCGACCATCTCGTGATGCAGAACGCCGGCCCCGACCCCGACGGTTTCCTGGACTTCTTCCGTGCCGAACTCGACGAGCCGCTGCGCAAACTGACTCCGCAGGCGGCCTGACACCTCCGGTCGCCCGGCAGCCCCGGCCCGGCCGAGATCGATTCCGGGCTCCGCGATTCGATCCGGCCGCGCCGGGTAAGCGCCCTCACGTGACTGGCATGAGTATTCGAGAAATAGCGCAACGACCCGGTCCGTTCGCCTCGCTGTACATCGACGCCGAACACGACACCGAGGACGCCGAACAGCAGCGCGCCCTGCGCTGGCGGGCTCTCGCCGAACGCCTCGAGGCCGCGGGTGCCACGGACCGCATGATCGAATCGCTGGCGGCGGCCGTCACCGGCAGCCCGCCCGAGCCGGGCCGCGCCGGACGCGTGCTGATCGCCGATTCGGAACGGGTGCTGATCGACCGCCGGCTACCCCATCCGGTGCAGCCGGAGATCGTCCGGGTCTCGCCCCTGCCCTATCTGCTGCCGCTCATCGAGTACGAAACCGAGGAGGTTCCGCACGCGGTGGCCGTCGTGGACAAGGTCGGTTCGGAGATGTACGGGGTCGACGACGACGGCAATGTGGTCGGCGAAACCATCGAGGGTGAGGGCCATCCGATCCACAAGGTCCGCCACGGCGGCGGCTGGTCGCATCTGTCGATGCAGCGCCGCGTGGAGGAGAAGGTCCGGCGCAATGCCGCCGATATCGCCGCCGAACTGAAACGCCTGGCGGAACGGATCCGGGCGCGGGTGGTGGTGCTGGCCGGCGATGTCACCGCCCGCGCGGAGGTCCGCCGGGCACTCGGGTCGATTCCGGCGCAGGTCGTGGAAGTGGAATCGGGAGGTCGCGCCGCCGGGACCGATACCGAGGAGTTCGCCGCCGACGTACGGGAACTCGTTGCCGCCGAGGCACGGCAGCGGCGTGCGGAGACAGTCGCCCGGTTCGACAAGGCCCGCGGCCGCGACGACGGTCCGGCGGTCGCCGGGCTCTCCGCGACGGTATCGGCACTGCTGGCGGCGAACACCGAGAACCTGCTGATCAACGCCGCAGCACTGGGCGACCGCACCGTCCGGCTGGACCCGGAACCGGTCCGCGACCCCGGCGCGCTCGGCGCCCTCACCGACAAATCCGAGCACACCTGCCGCGCCGACGAAGCACTACCGGTGGGTGTGCTGGTCCGCGGCGGCACGATCACCCCGGTCGACGAGGAGATCGCCCCCAGCGAGGGCGTCGGCGCCCTGCTGCGGCACACCTGAACCCCGCCGCCCGAGGCAGGAGGTAATCATGGAACGAGGAAGCAGTAAGCACGGCCCGGCGCGCGACGACGAGCTCGCCCACGAGTTGGAGGGCACGCTCCGCGGCAACCGGTCCAGCCGCGCCGAGGAATGGCACGATCCCGAACCGCCCGCCGACGACGACGAGCTCGTCAACGAGCGAATCGACCGGACCGAACGCCGGGAGAACGACGGGGCATAACAACAGTCCCGCCCGAACCCGGAGGGAAGTCTGCGCGCATTCCGCCGAGCCCGTGGCGCGACTGCGGCGCGAGGTCGCCACCTGATGCAACAGACCGGATGAGCCAACCATGACGAAACCCCCGAGTTCAGCGTGGCGCTGGGCTCGGGGGTCCGGTCTTTCGCGCAGTCAGGGACGGTCGAACTCGCCGCCTTTGGCGCCGGCCAGAAATGCATCCCACTCACCGGGGGTGAACACCAGCGCGGGCCCGGAGGGGTTCTTGGAGTCACGGACGCCGACATGCCCTTCACTCAGGTGGGCCGCCTCGACGCAGTCGCTCCCTCCCTGACTGCGGCTGCTCTTGAACCATTCGGCCTGAGACAGGTCGATCATTCTTCACTCCTTCGAAATCCGCAGCATCAGATCCCTGGATGCCGACGGCGACAACGCTACCTGCCGGATACGCTCGGCTTCGCGCGCGTACTTCGAAACCTCGGTGTCACGCTCGATGTAAAGGTCGCCGGTGAACCCCTCCATGAAGGCCACAGGCGGTTCCTGGAGCTTGGAGGCATGCAGCGGCGGGAAGCTGAACAGCACGAACGAACGAGATATCAAACCCACCGGGCGGGTTTCGGTGTTCGGAATAATCCGGATCTCCACACTCGGCGCGTCCGAGCGCGACAGCATATGTTCCACCTGATCGGCCATCACGGACGAGCTTCCGACGGTATACCGGAGAACAGCCTCGGTAAGCAGAGCCTCGAACCGGAAACCCGGACGTTCAAGAAGGGCTTGCCGCCGCTGCCCGAGATCAAGAGTGCGCTCAACCTTCTCCGGCGACCAATCAGGGTTGTTTGCCCACGTCAGTGCCTGCCGGTACTCACGGGTCTGTAGCAACGCGGGGACCACGGTGGTTTGCCAGGAGGTCACCCAGTTCGCCGCCTCCTCCAGAGCAAGATAGTGATCGAAGCCCAACACCAACGCGTCGGCGTACGCCCGCCACCACCCGCCGCCGGAGGCGGTGGCCTCCCGGATTTCGCGCGCGAGGTCGAGCAGCAGCCGCCTCTCTTCATCGGTGGCCTCGTAGGCGTTTGCCAGCGCGTTCAGACCCAAGTCGGTGACCTTCGTCTGCCAGCCGTCCTCGATGCGGCCGTACGACTGGGGCGATATCTCGGCGATCCGGGACGCTGCCGATTGCGTATAACCGGCCCGCTCACGGAGTTTGCGAAGCTGGCGGCCCAGCGCCCGTCTGGGCAGCGTGGACGCGTTCGTACGTGACGATCCTTTGGCCATGTCTTTGCCTTTGCTAACAGGAAGTGTGAATTCTGGAAGCCCCTACACGGAAGGCTGCACACAGAAACCTCAGCCTCGCAATGATTGTGCAGGAATTCCGGAATCGTGTCTTGGAAAATCCGGTTTCCGGCTTCCCAATCCTGTTGCGGGAGCGGTCTACTGAGCGAGCGCCTGGTGCGGGCCACCTCGAATCGCAGTCGAGGACACCGGTTCGACGCCCGGAGTGGTTGGCGCACGCCGACGATATCCACCACATCATCACCGACAACGCCGCACTCATCACTGCGAGCCGGATCTACCCGCGTGGTCACCGATGGGATGCAGAGCGAAGGGAGGCGCCATGTGGTGGGGACACATAGCCCTCGGCGCGCTCAGCATTTCGATGCTCGCCGGAATCGCACACGTCACCTTCGTCTCGTGGTCGATCGACGCCGACAACCGTAGAAAACCGACGACCGAGCGCCTCGTCCACCATGTTCTCAGGGACGCGAACGCCCGACGATTGCGAAATCGGCGTGTATCGGCGCCTCGTTCGCTTCGCGAGCGGATCGCTGTCCTGGGAGCCGCAGTTCACAGGTACGTGCCCAGGCGGGGAGCCGACGGTCGCAAATCGGATCGAGTTCGGGCCCTGGACGAGCGCGGTGAGCGTGCGCACTCACCGAATACAGATTCGCGCCCCGAGGTGGGCGCCGGTTAGGTCCGGTAGGTACATGGATGCGTCGGTGAGGTCTCGACGCTCAACGCGCCCATTGCCGTACTGTGGCGAGATTGGTGCGGACCACACCATTGGTCGGGTGCTCGGATCCCAGGATCTGCTCGCTATCGGCGAGAGCCCGCTCGAACAGCGTGACTGCCTCCCCAACCCGCCCCGCCGACCGGTAGGCGTAGGCGAGGTTGTTACGGGTGCCCAGGGTGTCGGGGTGCTCGATGCCCAGAACCCGCTGCCGGTCGGTGAGAGTGCGCTCCAACAGCGGGATCGCCTCGGCAACCCGCCCCGCCGCGTGGTAAGCGACGGCGAGATTGTTACGGGAGGTCAGCGTATGGGGGTGCTCGGCACCCGGGATCCGCTCGGAGTCGGTGAGGGTGCGCTCGTAGAGCGGGATCGCCTCGGCAACCCGCCCCGCCACCCGGTAGGCGAGGGCGAGATTGTTACGGGTGCCCAGGGTGCCGGGGTGCTCGACGCCCAGAACCCGCTCGGAGTCGGTGAGAGTGCGCTCCAACAGCGGGATCGCCTCGGCAACCCGCCCCGCCACCTGATAAGTGAGGGCGAGATTGTTACGGGAGGTCAGGGTGCCGGGGTGCTCGACGCCCAGAACCCGCTCCCGGTCGGTGAGGGCGCGCTCGTAGAGCGGGATCGCCTCGGCAACCCGCCCCGCCACCTGATAGGCGAGGGCGAGGTGGTGGCGGGAGCCCAGGGTATCGGGGTGCTCGGCACCCAGGACCCGCTCGGAATCGGTGAGGGTGCGCTCCAACAGCGGGATCGCCTCGGCAACCCGCCCCGCATCCTGATAAGCGCTGGCCAGATTGATACGGGAGGTCAGGGTGTCGGGGTGCTCGGCACCCAGAACCCGTTCCCGGTCGGTGAGGGCGCGCTCATGGAGGGGGATCGCCTCGGCAACCCGCCCCGCCACCTGATAGGCGAGGGCGAGATTGTTACGGGTGCCCAGGGTGCCGGGGTGCTCGGCACCCAGTACCCGCTCGGAGTCGGTGAGGGTGCGCTCGTAGAGCGGGATCGCCTCGGCAACCCGGCCCGCCGCCTGATAGGCGCTGGCGAGATTGTGGCGGGTGCCCAGGGTGCCGGGGTGTTCGGCACCCAGAACCCGCTCCGAGTCGGTGAGGGCGTGCTGGAGGTGGTCCAGCGCGCCGGCGTGCAGGCCTTGCCCGTACAGGAACACCCCCGTGTGGTTGCGGATCACCACGGCAACGACCGTGGTGGAGTCGCTGTCCGAACCACTCGTGGTGCGACTGGTGAGGGCGTCTATATGGGGCAGCAAGGTCCGCCAAGTCGGCCACATGCCCGGATCCTCACGGTCGGGCAGGGCGGAGTACAGGGTTTCGGTGGCGCGGATGCGGGCGCGTTCGATCGTGTCTGGTTGGCGGTGTGGGTCTGTGAGGTCTGGGGTGCGGGCCACGGCTTGCACGAGCCGATGGACCGATACCGTGCCGGTGGCAGGGTCGGGGGTGATCATGTTGTAGGCCGACAGCAGCCCCAGTGCGGTGCGGTGCTTCGGTGGGTCGAGACCCGGTTCGTGGCAGAGGACAAGCGGGATGGACTCGGGTGCGTACCAAGCCAGAGTGCGTAGCAGGTCGACTGCCGCGGGGTCGGTTTCTGCGATGCGGTCCAGAGTGATCCGCCAGATCCGAGCAATAGTTCGCTCGGAGTCCGTATCGACATCGCCCTGCCCGAACGTCTCGGCGGGGTGCTCAGCCAGAAGTCGCAGGTAGTCGCTGGGGGTGAGGAACGGGTCCTGGGCCAGATACGCCCCTGACTGCCGGATCGCCAGCGGCAGATGCCCGAGCTCGGCACACAGCTGAGCGGCGCCGTCGGTGTCGCGCCGGCCGTTGGTGTGGAGCAGAGCGGTGAGCAGGCGCATGGACTCCGCGGGTTCGAGCACGTCCAGGCGCACGATCGTGGTACCAGGCTGCCAGCCGGTGGCCCGGCGGCTGGTGATCACGACCCGCCCCCCGTTCCCCGCGCGGGCCAGCACCGGGGCGACAAGGTTGAGGTCGTCGGCATTGTCCAAGACCAGCAGCCAGCCGGTGTGGGTGGCCAGCCATTGCAGAGCGCGGTCGGCGAGCTGCTCGTCTTCCACCACTTCGGCGAGTACCGGCTGCAGCCGGGTAGCGAACTCGACCAGGCCGGTGGTGAGGTTGGTGGAGGTGTCGGCGGTGATCCACACGATCGGCGCGAACCCGTGCGGGCGGGTCGCAGCCCAGTGGGCGACCAGCGTGGATTTGCCGATCCCGCCCAGCCCATGCACCGCCGCGACCACCGCTGACCCCGGTCCGGCGAACACCGTAGTGAGCGTGTCGAGTTCGGTGTCGCGGCCGACGAACTCACCCGGACGCGATGCTATGTTGTCGATTCCGGGCGGAGCCTCGACCTCGGCCATCGGCCGGAAGGCTTCCGCGGGTGGCTGCACCACCCGGGTGGTGATCTGGGCGGTGAAATCGCCGCCGACCTCGACTCCGGTCGCGGAGAAGGTGGCCGGCGCGGCGGGCGCGGGCCGCGCTGCCGCCGCGCCTACTGAGGGTGGGGCGGCTCCGAGACCACCTGCACATCGGTCACCGAGAACTCCCCTCCGGCTTTCACGTCCTTGGCGATCACACCGCTGGCACCGGCGGCGCGGATCCCACGAACCTCGACCCGGCCGGCTTCCACCCGCTCCAGCCGAACCCCCACCAGCGTCGCGGATTCGGGCGAATGCCGCTCGATCACATCGAGCAACGCTTGCACGGCCGCGGCCAGTTCCTGATCCGCGCCCGCACCAGCGGCTTCCAGTTCCTCGGCCAGCACCACCTGACGTGCCGATACTTGCGGGCGGGACTCGACGACCCCCACATCCACCGACGAGTACCGGCGGCCCAGCAGGTCTTTCACCTTTCGGTAGGCATCACCCACCGCCAAGGCGGCGGTCTCACTCACCCCCGCCGCCAAACCGGCCGATACCGCCGATGCTGCCGCCATCGCCGCCGCCATAACTTCCGGCCCCACTGGCCACCCCGCTTTCGATAGCGTTCCTGCCCGGCCATCGGACAGTGAGCTCGCGCCCAAGATAGCCGAAATCGCGCACCGCAATGGTGTTCGGTCACCGTCCTTCAGCTGCCAGGCAAACCCACCACCGATTGTCAGCTGACCGGGGTTATTGCGGGGCTGGTGTGGGTGTTCGGCCGCTCCCGGAGGCAGTTGAGAAATACTCGGGTCGCCGAGGTCGTAGGAACAACAGAAACTCCAGACGGAATTCGGCGTTACGAGACGGTCTTTCGGCCCGCACAACCCATACTCTGTGGAACTGGACCTCATATTGACGTCGCTCTGGCCGCCAGCGCAGCAGTGAGCGCCGCCAGCCTTGCTGGGTTGCAGTGAGTTTCGAGGCAGTATCCCGCACAGCGCGAGAAAACCGTGGTGATACGCAGTGCCGACAAGAAGGATCCGAGACGACGAACCCCATCAACGAGCGAATCGACCGGACCGAACGCCCCGGTACCAACGGGGCATGAGCTCGGTATCGACGCGGCCCCGCCGCTTCTGTCGGAGCTGGGGCCGAGCCGATCTACATACTGCGACGACACCGTTCGGCAGACCCGGCGGCCACTGAGGGGCCCCTTCAGCGGCGGCAACCAGGGTGCGGGTAACCCTGGTTGCCGCCGACCGGTACGAATGCCCGGCTGCTGAGTCTTGCCGGCCGGGCCTTCGCTCAGGACTGGTCCGCCGATTGCGCGATATCGATGACGCCGAATGCCTCGCCCTGCGGCGCGGCCAGTATCCCCATCCGGCCGACCGGGCTGTCCTGGACTCCCACCAGCACGGACGCGCCGAGTTGCGTCGCACTGTCGAGCGCCGCGTCGGTATCGGAAACCTGGAACCACGCCAGCCAGTACGCCGGGCCGGAGCCGGGCGTCCGCGTCGAATCGTTGAGGCCGCCCACCGGCTCCCCACCCGGTTCCAGGGCGAAGGTCGCGTAGGTCATGTCCGTACCGTCCCCGACCTCGGTGAAATGCCAGCCGAACACCGTCGAATAGAAGCCCTGGGCCTGTTCGTAGCCCGCCGTGTGCAGTTCGTTCCAGCAGTACGCCCCGGGCTCGTTGTAGATTCCGGCACCGAAGTGTTTCCGCGCCTGCCAGACCCCGAACACCGCCCCCGTGGGGTCGGCGGCAACGAGCATCCGGCCGATATCCATCACGTCGAACGGCGGCGCCAGCACCGTCCCGCCCGCCGACCCGACGGCGGCCGCTGTCGCGTCGGCATCGTCGCTCGCGAGGTAGGTCGTCCATGTCGACTGCATCACCTGACCGGGCGGTTTCGGCCCGATCCCGGCCGCCGACCGGCCCTGCAGCATCGCCATGAGGTAGCCACCGGCCTCCGGTGCGGTATCGGCGACCTCCCACCCGAACAGCGCGCCGTAGAAGTCGCGCGCACTGCTCGTATCGTCGACCTGGCAGTCCACCCAGCACGGTGTACCGGCGGGCCAGGCTTTTTCACGTATCGGCATATCGACTCCTGAAGTCGATCGGTTCACACGAGTCGCAAAATTTGCCGACCGGCGCGGCCGGCGACGGCCCCAGCGCGATATGGGACGCCCAGCGCATACAGAATCACTGCGGGTGCCTGGTAACCCTAGTGGCCCCTCCCTGGAAGGTCCCCGCGCGACATGCAGTGTGCCCGGCCTGGGGTGGCGACCGGACCCCCTGCACGCACATTCCGGCGTCTTGCTTATATTGTGAGTCTCTGCTCATAATATGAGCCTGCTGTGGCCTGAGTCACGGCGTACTGCCGCGCACGGCGCGGGGACAGCGCTCACCCGAGTGCGACTCGATGGGAAATGCACATGTCAGACCTTGCAACGATGCTCAATACGGCGGCGGCGATCCTCGCCGTTGTCGTGCTGATCACCCGGTTCAAATTCAACCCGGCGGTATCGCTGGTGATCGGCGCGGCCTATCTGGGGCTCACCTCCGGACTGGGGGCCGCGAAAACCGTCGAAACCATCAGCACCGGATTCGGCGACATCATGGCCGAGGTCGGCCTGCTGGTCGCCTTCGGTGTGCTGATGGGCGCGATGCTGCAGGAGACCGGCGCCATTCAGCGGCTGGTCGAGACGCTGGTGCGCCTGCTGGGCGCGAACCGTATGCCCTATGCGATGTCGCTGACACTGGCGACCTTCCTGCAGTCGATCTACCTCGACGTGCTCATGGTGATCTCGGCGCCGCTGGCCCGCAGCACCGCCGCCAAGATCGAGAAGAAGGGCACCGCCAAGATGGCGACCGCCCTGGCGATCGGCGGTGAATGCGGCATCGTGCTGACCGTGCCCGGTGTCGGTGCGCTGGCCCTGGCAGGGTTGCTGGGTGTGCCGCTGGGCAAGATGCTGCTCTTCGGGCTCCTGCTGGTGATCCCCACCGTGGCGATCTCGGTGGCGGTGATGTGTTTCCTGTTCGACCGCGGCTGGTGGAACGAGGAGCGCGACGAACAGCAGCTTCCGTTCGAACCCGACTCCGGCGCCGACGACGACTCCGCGGCCGGAACAGGTGGCGTGACCACCAAGACCGTGGCCGCGACCCGCACCGAAACTCCCCTGGCACTGCTGTTCGCGCCGCTGGCCACCGCGCTGATCCTCATCGCCGTCGGCGCGATCCTGGATGTCGCCGAGGTGCACAACCCGGTGGTCGAATTCCTCTCGACACCGGTCATCGCCCTGCTCATCGGCCTGCTCGGCACCAGTTTCGTCGGCCGTCGCGCGGTCGGGATCGAGCGCATCCAGCGTTCCATCGCCACCGGCTTCAGCGAAAGCGGCCAGATCCTGATCCTCACCGGTGTCGGCGGCTCGCTGGCCGCCACCATTTCCGCCATCGGGCTCGGCGATATCCTCGGCGAATACTTCACCGCGAGCACCGCGGCACCGCTGCTGATGGTGTGGGTGATCGCCGCCGTCCTGCATATCGCGGTCGGTTCGGTGACGATCTCGGCGATCACCGCCGCCGGCATCCTCGCCCCGGTCGCCCCGGCCCTGGGGATCGATCCGGTCCTGATCGCGCTGGCCGCCGGTGCCGGTTCGCTGTTCGCCGTGCATGTCACCAGCAACACCTTCTGGCTGCTGCAGTCGCTGATGGGACAGACCACCCGCGGCACCCTGAAATCCTGCTCGGTGGGTGTCTCGGTCGCCTCGGTGGTGGCGATCCTGCTCATCATGCCGCTGAGCCTGGTCCTGTAGAACCCGCAACGTTAGGAAGATATGAGCAACGCCGAGATTCGCCCGCTCGCCGGTATCCGCGTCCTCGAGTTGGGCAACTACATCGCCGCACCGACCGCCGGCCGGATGCTCGCCGATTTCGGCGCCGAGGTGATCAAGGTCGAGCGGCCGGTCACCGGTGACGAACTGCGCCGGTGGCGCCTCTACGACGGCGATACGTCGATGCTGTACCGCACGATCAACCGCAACAAGAAGTCGATCGTGCTGGACCTGAAAACCGCGGCCGGCCGCGGGCTGGTGCTGGATCTGGTCCGCGAATGCGATGTCCTGCTGGAGAACTTCCGGCCCGGAACACTCGAGAAATGGGGGCTCGGCCCGGAGGATCTGCAACAGGTCAACCCGGACCTGGTGATCACCCGGATCTCCGCCTACGGCCAGACCGGCCCGCAGTCCGCCCGGCCGGGCTTCGCCGCCGTCGCCGAAGCGGTGGGTGGCCTGCGGGAACTGGTCGGCGATCCCGACCGGCCGCCGGTACGCACCGGGGTTTCCATCGGCGATTCGATTGCCGGGATCTACGCCGCGTTCGGCACCGTGATGACGCTGTTCCAGCGCGAACGCAGTACCACCCCCGTCCCACTGCCCGAACGCATCATCGACGTCGCGCTCAACGAGTCGATCCTGTCGGTGATGGAATCACTGGTCCCCGATTACCTGGCCTACGGGGTCGAGCGGCGGCGGGTGGGCGGCCGGATGGAAGGTATCGCACCGTCGAACGCCTATCCGTGTAGCGACGGGTACAGCATCATCATCGCCGGTAACGGCGACGGGATCTTCCAGCGCTATATGGAATTGATCGAGCGGCCGGATCTCGCCGCCGATCCGGACCTGCGCGACAACGCCGGACGCTGGCACCGCCGCGAGGAACTCGACGCGGCGATCTCGGAGTGGACCGTCCGGCACAACCGCGCGGAAGCCCTGAAACTGCTCGACGAGGCCGGTGTGCCCTCGGGCCCGATCTACACCGCGGCCGATATCTGCGCCGACGAACAGTACGCCGCCCGGAACATGATCCAGCAGTTCCCGGTGGACACCGGCGCCGCCGAACCCGCCACCGTCGGTTTCCCCGGCATCGTCCCGGTGATCGGCGGGGCCTCGTTGCCGATCCGTACAATCGGACCGGACCTGGGTGAACACACGCGCGAGGTACTCGCTTCGGTGCTGGGCCTCACCGACAGCGAAATCGACACCGTCACAGGCACTTCCGATACAGGGGTTACCGTATGACCTTCACCTACACACCCGCCGCGAAACTGCGCGACGTGACACTGCGCGACGGCCTGCAGCTCACCGGGAAACTGCTGCCCACCGAACGCAAGGTGGAAATCGCCCGCGAACTGCTGGCCCTGGGCGTACCCGAACTCGAGATCGGGTCCATGGCCCGCCCCGACCTGGTACCACCACTGGCCAACACCCTCGACGTGATCGCCGAACTCACCCCCGAAGAACTGGCCAAATGCTGGGTGTGGGTCGCCACGCCCCGGCATATCGAGAAGGCCGCCGCGGCCGGCGCACGCAACTTCCAGTACTGCTTCTCCGCCTCGGATTCGCACAACAAAGCCAATATCGGACGCACCACCGAGGACAGTGTGGCCGCCATGCCGCGCGCCGTGGAACTCGCCCGCGACTGCGGCGGAACCATCCAGCTCTGTATCGCGACCTCGTTCACCTGCCCCTTCGAAGGCACGATCGACCCCGAGCGGGTACTGGGTATCGCCACCGACCCGCGTACCGACGGCGCCGCCGATATCGTCATCTGCGATACCCTCGGCCAGGCCGTCCCGGCGCAGGTCCGGCAGCTGATCCAGGCGGTCGGCGCCACCACCCCGGACCGGCGCATCGTCTACCACGGCCACGACACCTGGGGCCTGGGTGTGGCCAATACACTGGCCGCGATCGATGCGGGGGCCGGGATGGTCGACGGCTGCCTGGGCGGTCTCGGCGGTTGCCCGTTCGCGCCCGGCGCCAGCGGTAACACCGCCAGCGAGGACATCCTGTTCGCCACCCGCCCGGACTGGCTCACCCCGGAAACGCTGGCGCGAATGATCGGGATCAGCGAACGGATGCTGAGTGAACTCGGCGAACCCAACCGCTCCAAAGCCGCACAGGGCGCACGGTCGGAAGCGCACGCCTTCGAATGGGTCATCGCATGACCGCCGATTTCCTGGTCACCACTCCCCTGCCCGACCCCGGTATGCGGCTGCTCGAAGCCGCCGGAACGGTGCGGGTGGCCGGAAACCGGATGAGCTACGACGAATTGGCGGACGCCTGCGCCTCCGGTGACTACCGGGTAGTCGTGGCGCAGCTCCGCGACGAGTTCGATGCTGCCCTGCTGGACCGCGCGAAGATCAGCGGCATCAGCAATTTCGCGGTGGGCTACAACAATATCGATATCGCGGCGGCCACGGCGAACTCCATCGTGGTCGGCAACACCCCGGGTGTGCTCACCGACGCCACCGCGGATATCGCCGTACTGCTGATGCTGGCGGTCGCACGCCGGGCCGTCGAAGCCGACGCCTTCGTCCGGGCCGGGAAGTTCCACGGCTGGGAACCGGAACTGCTGCTGGGCCACGATGTCAGCGGGAAAACGCTGGGCCTGGCCGGTTTCGGGCGGATCGCCCGCGCCACCGCCCGGCGCGCCCTCGCCTTCGGGATGACGGTCGTGTTCTGCCCGCGGCCGCCCGGTGATCGTGCGGTGAGCGAGGAGGAACTCGGGGAGTTCGCGGGCCGGGTGCGGCACGTGTCCTGGCCGGAACTCGTTGCGACCAGCGATTATCTCTCGGTGCACGTCCCACTCAACGAGCAGACCCGCCACCTCGTCGACGCCGCGGTACTGAATGCGATGAAACCCTCCGCGATCCTGATCAACACCGCGCGCGGGCCGATCGTCGACGAGCAGGCACTGGTGGCGGCACTGCGGGACGGCACCCTCGCCGGCGCCGGACTCGACGTCTACGAGGACGAACCGCGGCTGGCACCCGGGCTCGCCGAACTGCCGAATACCGTACTGCTGCCCCATGTCGGTAGCGCCACCGTCCCGGTGCGCGCCGAAATGGCCCGCCGGTGTGCGGAGAACGCGGTCGCGATGGTACGCGGCGAGCTGCCGCCGTACCCGGTCAACCCGGAGGCGCAGGCCCGCTGAGCACGGACCCGCGCCGTCAGGCCGGGATCCGGCCCCCCAGGGTGCGGGTGACCCGCTCGGCATAGCCCACCAGCAGATCCACCCACTCCTCACAGCGCTGTCGCGGCATCCGGATCGTCGGACCGCTGATCGTCAACGCCGCCACCACTTTTCCGGACCCGTCGAAGATCGGCGCCGACAGTCCGGACGCCGAATCCTCGCGTTCCCCGGCGCTGATCGCATACCCGTCGGCCTTCGCCTGCGCGATGAGCGCGCGCAACTCGGCGGGGCTGGTCACCGTACCTTCGGTGAGTGGTTCCAGGGGCGCCGCCAGCACCTGTTCGGCGAGGTCCGGGTTCCAGGCCAGCAGGATCCGGCCGGCCGAACCGGCATACAGCGGGATGATCTTGCCCACGTACATGTCCCGGCGCAGCGCATGCCGGGTCTCGGCAATGGCCACACAGACGCGGAACCCGTGTTCGGCGCGGAACACGCACGCCGTTTCACCGGTCTCGTCGCGGATCTCGCGCAGTACCGGGTCGACGATCGACAGCAGGTCCAGCCCTTTCACCGCCGTCGCCGCCCAATAACTCATCCGCAACCCGATCCGGATCTGGTCGCCCGCGCGATCCAGCAGGCCCTGCGCGACCATATTCGTCACCAGCCGCTGCACGGTGGAGGTCGGGAAACCGGTGGCCTGCTGGATCTCCCCGAGCGTCAACGAGGGCCGGGCCAGGGAGAAGGCATCGAGGATCTCGGTGATCTTCACCAGCACCAGCAGCGGCTGATGGTTCGCGGCGCTGTCGTCCCTGGGCATACGCCGAATCTACGCCGCGCCCCGGCGGCGGCGGTGAGGGGCCGCCGCGGTACCCCGGCCGCGCACCGGCTGCCGGAGTCCGGGTGGCCGAGGCGGCAATCCCGCCGTCAAAGACACAGTCCGCCGACCTGGAGTCCCGGTCGTGCGAGTACCTGCGTTCCGGTCGCCACCGGGAGGTAATCGGGCAGGCCGTCGGAGTAGGCCGCGCTCAGCCCGTTCGCGCCGGCCGTGCTCGCGGTCCAGGTGACACTCGCCATGCCGTACAACACCGGTACTTTCCCGAGGAACACATCGCCGTTGCCCGGCACGCGGTTGAAGAACTGGACCGTTCCGGTCTCCACCGGTTTGCCGTCGGGCAGGGTGACGGTCGCGTCCAGCCGGACACCGCACCCTGTCGGCACGGTATCCCCCGACGCCGTGGTCGGTTTACCGCTCACCGCGAGGGTGATGATCGGCGCCACCGCCGCATTCGCGGCGGGTGCGGACAGCAGCGGCAGGGCCAGCACTGCCGCCGCACCGCACGCCGCCGCGGCGCTCCGCCGAAACTTCTTCGCCATCATGAACTTTCCGCCTCTCCACAATCGGTCGAGCGAGTTCGCCGGACCCATCCTCGCACCCACCGGTGACCTACGGCGGCCGAACGCCCACGCTCGGTGCAGATCCGGGCCCCGGGACCCGGGTCTACGACTACAGCGCGTTCCCCGCATCGACGACATGGGTGGTGCCGGTGATGTATTTCGCGGCATCGGATACCAGGAAGAGCACGGTATCCGTAATGTCCTCGGGTTCGAGGGCGATCACGGGCAAGCGATTCATCGCCCCGGCGACGGCTTCGAAATCCGCCCGGCCGGGGTTTTCCAGATCCGGCCGGAACAGGCGGTAAGTGGATTCGTTGTAGACCATATCGGTACCCACTGTGCCCGGGTGAACGGTGTTGACCCGGATGTTCTGCGGGGCCAGTTCCTTTGCCAGCACCTTCATCAGGCTCACCAGCCCCGCCTTCGCCGCGGAGTAGTGCGCGATGTTCTCCTGGGCCACCATGGCCGCCACCGAACTCGTGATGACCACCGAACCGCCGTGCCCGGATTCGATGATGTGCGGTACGGAGGCCTTCAAGGATTTCCAGACTCCGGTCAGGTTGATATCGATCATCTCCTGCCAGGTGTCCTCGCTCATACCCAGCGTCGGCGCCGGGCTGGAGATCCCGGCGTTGGCGACCACGATATCGAGCCGGCCGAAGGCTTTCACCCCTTCGCCGACGGCGGCGGTCAGCGCGGCGAGGTCGCGGACATCGGCGTCGCGGGCGAGGATCCGGCGCCCTTCGCCTTCCACCAGGCGAGCCGTTTCGGCCAGATCCTCGGCGCTCGCCAACGGGTAGGGCACACTCTTCGCGTCCGCGGTGGTGTCGACGGCGATGATATCGGCGCCTTCCCGGGCGAACCGCACCGCGTGGCTTCGCCCCTGGCCGCGAGCGGCTCCCGTGATGAACGCGACCTTGCCGTCCAGTGTCCCCATGACCATCTCCGTCACTGTCGATCCGGCTGTCGCCAAAGAATATGACAGGCGGTGCCGAAAATGTGCCGGAACGGCGACTATCAGGCCTGCACCAACTCCGCGTCGGCCTTCTCGTCGAGGCCGTCCTCGTCCGGTGCGCTCGACCGGTTCGGCAACAGGATCGCCATGACGATCACGACCAGCGACAGTGCCGCCGAGACCGCGAACGCCCACTGCATCCCGCCCAGTTGCGCCGACACCGGATCGGCGCCGTCGTCTTCGAGGGCGCCGGCCCGCGTGGCCATCACGGTCACCACCAGCGCGGTTCCCAGCGCCGCCGCGACCTGTTGCAGAGTGCCCAGCATCGAGCTGCCGTGCGAGTACAGATCCTCCGGCAGCGCGCCGAGCGCGAGCGTGAACACCGGGGTGAAGGCCGCGGCCAGCCCGATCATGAGCAGGATGTGCAGCGCGAGCAGCTGCCAGTACGGCGTGCTGATGGAGATCAGGGTGAAGCCCGCCAGCGCGGCGGTGATCGCGATCGCGCCCGGGATCACCAGTACCCGGCCGCCGAACCGGTCGAACAGCCGGCCGATCACCGGCCCGAGCAGGCCCATGGCCAGCCCGCCCGGCATCACCAGCAGGCCGGTGAGCAGCGGCGACAGGTCGCGCAGATTCTGCAGGTACAGCGGCAGCAGCATCATCGAACCGAGCATTGCCAGGAACGCCACCGCCATGAGAACCAGTCCCTTGGCATAGGTGGCCGCCCGCAGAACCCGCAGATCCAGCAGCGGTGTCCCGTGGCGTTGCAACCACAGCTGCCGGGCCACGAACAATCCGATGAGGACGATCCCGGCCACGGTGATCAGCACCGGGGTCGTGACACTGCCCGCCTCGAACTGGCTGAGCCCGTAGACCAGGCTGCCGAAACCGAGTGCCGCGAAGACCACACTGAACCAGTCGATCGAGCCGGCTTCCGGTTCACCGACGTTCTCCAGACTGCGCAGGCCGAACCAGGTGACCACCCCTGCGATCGGCAGCACCAGGACGAACAGCCACCGCCACGACGCGACCTGCAGCACCAGGCCCGAGATGACCGGGCCCATCGCCGGCGCCACCGAAATCGCGAGGGTGACATTGCCCATGACCCGGCCGCGATCACGTTCGTGCACCACCGTCATCAAGCTGGTCATCAGCAGCGGCATCATCACCGCCGTCCCGCCCGCCTGCACGATCCGCCCCACCAGCAGCACCGCGAACGACGGGGCGACCGCGGACAGCAACGTACCGGCGAGGAAGATCCCCATAGCCAGCGCGTAGGCCCGCCGGGTCGTGACCCGCTGCAGGAACCAGCCGGTCACCGGGATGACAGCGGCCATGGTCAGCATGAACGCCGTGGACACCCACTGCGCGGCCCGTTCGGTGACCTCGAGGTCGTTCATCAGCCGCGGAATCGCGTTGATCATGATGGTCTCGTTCAGGATCACCACGAAGGTCGCGATCACCAGCAGCCGGATCACCGCCGGGGTACCTCCGCCCGCCCGGCGAACAGACTTCAGTGCGGGCATCGGCTACCTCCGGGGTCGGGAACGAACTGGTGCGCGGCCCCGGGCGATCGTCGTCGACCGGGCGCGGGCCACATATGAGAGCAGACGGAGGCGACCCGCCCGGCTCATCGGTGACGCGCCAGTCTTTCCTACGGCTACTCATGGGATCAATCGATTTTCGCACCGCGCTATTCCCGGACGCCGGCGAAAAGTGGCCGTAAGCCGCCGAAACCGGCGATTCCGTGCCCCGGCCTCACATACCGGACCGCTTCGCTGTGATCGAGGTCATGCCGGCAGGCGGGTGCGGCCGCCGGGCGTGGCGAGTCGTTCACCGCCACGCAGCGCCCGGGCGGTAACGGCCGCGCGGCCCGCAATCCCGGGGATGCCGGTGGTCATGAACGAACCGCCGCCCGATAGATCACCCACAATGTGCACCCGAGGGTCGGCGGGAGTGATCCCGCCCTCCGGATGACGCGTGGCAAGGCCCGCGTCCACCAGGGAATCGACCAGCCCGCGCGCCGCGGCCGGAACCGCCTGCGGTGCCGGGTTCACCGCGTTGATCACGGTATCCGCCGTACCGGTGCCGGTGGCGTCGTGAACCCGGAAGCCTCCGGACACCGGCTCGACGGCCCGCACCCCGCGAGCGAGCCTGAGACGACCGGTGTCCAGCATGTCCAGGACGGTCAGCGCATTGACCGGGACCATCGGCGAAGCGACGGCGTTCACCGTGCGGAAGTACTTCCGCAACCTGGCTCGATCGGTCTCCCGCAGGAGCGGCCACACGGAGGCGCCCAACTGGTGCGCCGACTCCCGGAGCAACCGCCGGCCGATCCGGGGATCGTCGATCGCGCCGATCTGCCGCCGCAGCCGGGCGACCGGATCCTCGCTCGTATCCAGGATCTCCGCCGCGAAGTCGTCGAAACTCTCCCCGGCGCCGGTGATTTCCGCGCGCACCAGGTCTACGAGGTCATCGACCGTGACAAATCCTTGTTCCTGGTAGAGGCCCGTGATCCGCTCGCCGGTCAGGTGCCGGGAGACTCGCGGGTTCGGGCGCTGCCAGACGTGCGGCAGCATTCCGCTGCGGGAGTGCAGGGTGATCCGGCCGGAATGCCCCCGGGCGGCCAGCGATACGACGATATCGACGGCCACCAGTCCACTGCCGACGACCGATACCGCACTTTCGGGCGCGATCTCGTCGAGGGTGCGGGCCAACGGGTATGGGTCGTGGATATATCCTGGCAGGCCGCTCAGACCGTACGGATCCGGAGATGTCCCGCCGCCTGCACACAGTGCCAGACGACTCGCCCGATGCTGCTGCTCGTCGCCTGTCGTGAGTACGAACCCGTCCCCTGCGGTAACGATATTCGTCACCGGACCGAGGACAACGCCGCAACTCCACCCCCGTTCGCGCAGTGCTGCCAGGGCCCATTCCGCGGAGTCCACCAGGTACTCGCCGTAGAGCCCACGCGGCACGAGGGGTTCCCCGAGTCGCTGGTCGAGGTGGCCGCTGCTGCGCTCGCCGAGCCAGCCGCTGTAGTGGCCGAAGTCCCCGCTCCGGATCGACATCAGCCGGGGTATCGAATTCACCAGCACCGAGTCCAGGTCCGCCGCATAGGGCCGGCCGCGCCACAGCTGCGGCGACGGCTCGAAAACAGTCACCGACCCCGGGCGGTCCGCAAATTCGTCCGCCGATACTGCCAGTGCGTCCAGCAGGGCAACCGCCGCCGAACCACCACCCACAATTGCGATATCCATATTTCCCTCTCCGTTCGTCTGCCATCGACATTCGCGGACGCAACGACCGGGAACCATCCCGCGTGAGTGGGTGCGTGATCAGGACCGACCCCCCCCGGATGAGGGGTTGGCGCCGGGCCGCCTCGCGGGCACGCTGGAACGCGGAGGCAACCTATGAACCAGGCACACGTATCCGTACTGTCCGCCGCCGACCGAGCCGTCGACAGCATCGACCTGTTCGGCCGGATCTCGGCGGGAATCCGCCGGCTCGTACCGTTCGATTCGGCGGTGTGGACCGCGGCCGATCCGGAGACCGGTCTGATCACGGCGCCGATGCTGGTGGAGAATCTCGGCTCCGGTGAGGGATGTGCCGACTATTGGGCGAGCGAACTCCTCGAGGAGAACGTCGTACCTTTCCGCGAATTGACGCGCGCACTCGTCCCGGCGGCCGGGTTGCGTGCGGCCACCGGCGATCTCCCGGCGCGCAGCGCGCGCTTCCGGCGGCTGTTCGCCGGCCAGGGTATCCACGATGAACTGCGTGTGGCACTCCGGATCGGCGACCGGCCGTGGGGTCTGGTCAGCCTGTTCCGCGGCACCGCCGACTTCGCTGCGGACGAGGTGGCCCTGCTCGCCGAACTCTCGCAACCCCTGGCTGAGCGACTGCGTGGTTTCGCCAGGCCGGCCCCCGCGCCGACGCAGACGGATTCGCCCGCCCCCGGCCTGATCCTGTTCGACGAGTCGGGCGCCGCGCTGTCGATCAACGAGGAAGCCCGGCAACACCTCGCATCGCTACCGGCGGGCCCGTCCGTTCCGTCGAAGCTCGGGCTGGGACTTCCGATCTGGGTTGTCGGCGCGGTCCTGCAGGCGTGGGCGCTGGCCGCCGGCCTCGACCACGGCAACGCCCGCTTGCGCATCCGCAACACCGAGGGCCGCTGGCTGTCCTGCCACGCCTCGAGCCTCAGCGGCGGCGACTCGGGTCCCGGCCCGGTCGCCCTGATCATCGAACCCGCCACACCCGCCGACCTGGCGGCGCTGATCGCCGAAGCACACGGCCTGACCTCCCGGGAACTCCAGGTCACCCAGCTCATCGCGCGGGGCCTGACCACCGCCGAAATCGCCGGCACGCTCTTCCTCTCCCCGCACACGGTCCGCGACCACATCAAGGCGGTGTTCGCGAAGGTCGAGGTCTCCAGTCGTGGCGAACTGGTCGCCCGATTGTTCACCGAGCACTACTGGCCGGCCCTACCGGAGCCGGTACGTGTCTCCGATCCCGGCAGCCCACCCGCACATGCCAGAATCGCCCGTACCGGGGAGGGCACCGCGCACACTCCCGCCTGACCCCGGCGCGATATCCACGGCCGGTGTACAGCACAGCGCGATCAGCCGAGACCCAACCGCTGCGCGGCGACCTCCAGATCCTTGTCCCCGCGGCCCGACAGGCAGAGCAACACCACGCAGTCGTGCGGTAACTCGCCTCGCTCGGCAACCTCCAGGAGGTAGCCCACCGCATGGGCGGATTCGAGGGCGGCGATGATTCCCTCACTGTGACTGAGTAGCCGCAGTCCACGCAGGGCCAGCGCGTCGGTCGCGGCGGCGTACTGCACGCGGCCGGTCTCCTTCAGGTAGCTGAGTTCGGGCCCGACTCCCGGATAGTCCAGGCCCGCGGCCACGCTGTGGGTGACCGCGATCTGCCCGTCGTCGTCCTGCAGCAGATAGCTGAAGCTACCGTCCATCTCCCCCGGCGACCCGGCGCTCAGCGACGCCGCGTGCGCACCGGTGCCGACCCCGTGTCCCGCCGCTTCCACACCGACCAGTCGCACCTGCGGGTCGGCGGCGAACGGATGGAACGTGCCGACGGCGTTACTTCCCCCGCCCACGCACGCGAGAACGTAATCGGGCAGCCGCCCCTCCGCGGCCAGGATCTGCGCCCGCGCCTCCACTCCGATGATGGTCTGAAAATCCCGCACGATCCGCGGATAGGGAGCGGGCCCGGCGGCCGTGCCGAAAAGATAATGGGTGCTGTCCACATGCGCGACCCAGTCGCGAACGGATTCGCTGATCGCCTCTTTGAGCCGCCGGCTCCCCGTTTCCGCCGCTCGCACGTCGGCACCGAGCAGTCGCATCCGCACCACATTGTGCCGCTGCCGTTCCATATCGTCGGCGCCCATATAGATGGTGCACGCCATGTCGAGCATCGCGCACACCGTCGCCACCGCGACCCCGTGCTGCCCCGCACCGGTTTCGGCGACGATGCGACGCTTACCCATCCGCTTGGCCAGCAGCCCCTGCCCGAGCGCATTGTTGATCTTGTGCGACCCGGTGTGCGCCGTATCCTCGCGCTTGAGATAAACCTTCACCCCCGGCACCCCGAGCCGCGCCGCGAACCGCGGTACCTCGTGCAGCAGCGTCGGCCGCCCGACCCGGGCCCGCATCAATTCGGCCAGCTCATCGACGAATCCGGCGTCGGCACGAGCCTGTTCGTAGGCGCTGTCCAGTTCGATCAACGCGGCCATGAGTCCCTCGGGAACATATCTGCCGCCGAACCGTCCGAATCGTCCTCGTCCATCGGGCAGATCCTCATGGCGATACGAACTCTGATCCACCCCGTGACCGACGACCATCCAGCACCCGCACTCTCTCATTTCCCGCTACGAAGAGAGATTCTCTGCCGCCGGCGCAAGCGCCGGGTCTCTTCCCGGCAACGGATTAGTTAACAGTACTGAAGCTATTGCCGTGCCGATTCCCGTTGCCGGGAAGAGAAGCAGGAAAAATTCAGGGCCACGGCACACACAGCCATGATCAGCACGCCGTCCAGGTAGTGGCACACACCATCGCACCCGGATAATGGGACCGCCCCACGCGTCGGCTGTGAAATTCGGATCCGATCCGGCAAACAGCTGCTGCCCGGCGCACACGCCGCCCCGGCCTCTATCCACCGATCGTTTTCACGTGTCGTCATGACCGCGCCTCCACTGCCGCAGACGCCGCGTCGAGTTATTCGCGCTCGAGGGCGGCGGCGACCGCGGTGCCGATGCGGCACAGTGCCGCCAGATCGTGCGGCTCGAGCTGGTCGATCAGGTATTCGCGGACCGCGGCGATATGACCCGGAGCCGCCGCCACAACCGCGTCGTAACCGGGCTCGGTGAGCACTGCAACGGTGCGTCTGCCGGAGCCGGGAACGCGGGCCCGGGTGAGCAGTTCGCGCTTCTCCAGCCGCGCGGCGACATGCGACAACCGCGACAACGATGCCGCGGTCCGCGCGGCCAGATCGCTCATCTGCAGCGTGCGATCAGGCTGTTCGGACAGGACCGACAGCACCATGTACTCGAAGAAGGTCAGCTCGGCCTCGCGTTGCATCCTCGCGTCGAGGGCAGCCGGCAAGCTGATCATGAGCGCCGAGTTGGCCAGCCACGCCGCCCGCTCATCATGGTTCAGCCATCGTGTTCCCGCATGCGGTTCAGTGGGTTCCCCTGCGCCGGAATTTTCTTCGGCCGCCATTCCCGCGGTCGCCGGAGCGTTCCGCGGACGCCGGCCCCGTTGTCCATTCGTGCCAGCTGCCGTACTCGCCATGCGGCCAGCCTAACCGGACTTCTTGACAGGTCAAGTTCAAGTGTGTAGTTCTTGATGCATCAAGTTCTTCGCGCTGCCGGCTGATCACGTAACCGTCGGTGGTGCTCTGTGTCACCGGAGCCGTCACGCGTCTGTCGGCGGCGCCGAGATCGGTTTCGCATCGAAATGCGGAACGTGCGAGTGGATCCAGGAAGGGACAACCCGATGCAGTTCACATCGCTGGGCGGGATGGAGGTCTCGCGCATCGGCCTCGGAACCATGGGAATGTCGGCGTTCTACACCGGCGCCGGCCGGAACGAGGCCGAGTCGATTCGTACCATTCAGCGCGCCGTGGATCTCGGCGTCACACATCTGGACACCGCCGAGGTCTACGGGCCCTACATCAACGAGGAATTGGTGGGTCGCGCCGTCAAGGGCCGCCGGGACAACGTCGTTCTCGCGACCAAGTTCGGCCTGATCTCGCACACCGGCCGTCCGGGCCCGGACAGCACTCCGGCCAGCCTCCGCGCAGCAGTCGACGGGTCGCTGCGCAGGCTCGGAACCGACTACATCGACCTGTACTACCAGCACCGGGTCGACCCCGGCACTCCCATCGAGGAGACAGTGGGAGCGTTGAGCGAGTTGGTAGCCGCGGGCAAGGTGCGCCACATCGGGCTCTCCGAGGCCGCCGCGGCGACGATCCGCCGGGCCCATGCGGTTCATCCAGTGACAGCCGTCCAATCCGAGTACTCACTGTGGACCCGGGACCCCGAGATCGAAGTGCTACCCACGTTGCGTGAGCTCGGGATCGGTTTGGTCCCCTACTCGCCCCTGGGGCACGGCTTCCTGACCGGTCGCATCCGCTCCCTCGATGGCCTCGACGCCGCCGACTGGCGTCGCACCAATCCCCGCTTCACCGGCGGAAACCTCACGCGCAACCTGCGTATCGCCGACGAGGTACGCGAAGTCGCCGACGACATCGCTGCCACACCTGCGCAGGTCGCTCTGGCCTGGTTACTCGCACAGGGCGACGGCATCGCACCCATCCCGGGGACCAAGCGAGTCGACCGGCTCGAAGAAAACAGCGCCGCCGACGGTATCCGGCTCACTGCCGATCAGATCGCCCGGCTGAACAACCTGCCACCTGCGTCCGGTGACCGCCATGCGGAGCCCGACATGGCCGCCGTCGACCGTTGAAAAAACGTGCGGTGCGGGGTCGCCGCGCAGGATCTTCCGGTACAGCGCTCGCGGCCCAGGTAGTCAGCAGCGCGCCGGCAGGTCGCCCCAGATTTTGTCTATGGATGAATGGAGCTTTACATCATGGCAAGCAATGTGATTCGTGTCGGCATCATCGGTGCGGACACGAAGGCGAGCTGGGCGGGGGCATCGCATATCCCCGCGCTGGCGGCCCAGCCGGCGTTCGAACTCGCGGCCGTGGCGACACGGCATGCGGGGAGCGCTCGCAGCGCTGCGGAGGCGTTCGGCGCCCGACGTTGGTACGCCGATCCGTTCGAGCTCATCGGCGATCCGTCGATCGACCTCGTCACCGTGGCGGTCAAGGTGCCGGCTCACCGCGAGCTCGTGCTGGCGGCGCTCGCAGCGAACAAGGCCGTGTATTCGGAGTCGCCACTGGGCTCGACCGTCGCGCAGGCGGAAGAAATGGCCGAGGCGGCAGGCTCGCTGCACACCGCGATCGGCCTGCAGGGCCGACTCAACCCCTCGGTACGCCGCGCGGCGGAGATCATCGCTGAGGGCCGGCTCGGGCGGCTGCTCTCGGCGCGAGTCGCCGCGACGACCTTCGGCAACGGCCCGGAATCGGTGAGCGCGTACGAGTACTTCGACAAGGCAGCGTCCGGAGCCGGCTTCCTCACCATTGCCGCGGGCCACGTCCTGGATGTGGTCGAGGCCGTTCTCGGCGACATCACCGAGATCGACGCCCGCACCGAACTCCTTTGGCCCCAGGTGAAGTTGGTCGACACCGGCGCGATATCTGTCCGCGAGGTCCCGGATCACCTCGACGCCATCGCCAAGACCTCCTCGGGGGCGCCGGTCGGGGTGCAGATCCTGGCGGGCGTGCCCGCCTCCGACGCCCACTTCAGTCTGGAAGTACGCGGATCGGAGGGCCGGCTGAAGCTGACGGGCGACCACCCCGCGGGCGTTCAGGTCGGCGACCTCACCCTCTCGTCGAGCGTCGACTTCACCGCGCCCGACCGCCCGGTCGCCACCGGTGCGGGACCCACCGCCGCCAACATCTGGACGGGCGCTTCCATCAACGTCGGCGAGGTCTACGCCGGCCTGGCCCGCGACATCACAAACGGCACCCACCACACCCCGGGTTTCCAGCACGCCGCCCACAACAGCCGTCTCATCGCCCGAGTCGAACAAGCCGCCCGGACCGGCGTCCGGCACTGACGCCACCGCACCTCGCGACACCGTGCATTACTGCCGTGACGGATACGGCGACCGATCCGCGGGCACGGGCGGCCGACATAGGTTCGGACCCGCTGAAGGGCAAAGTCATCCTCCTTCCCCGACTCGGCCGACCGGCCATTCGACCACGACAACAATCAATTGGAGAATCCGAAATGCCTGCAGTCCTCGTCCACGGTGTACCTGATACCCACCGGCTTTGGGACACCGTCCGTTCCTATCTTCAACGCGAAGATATCGTGACGATCGATCTCCCCGGGTTCGGCGTACCCCTACCAGTGGGATTCACGTCGACGAAAGAAGAGTATCTCGATTGGCTTATCAAGAAGATCGAAGAAATCGGCGAACCCGTCGACCTGGTCGGTCATGATTGGGGGTCTCTGCTGACGGGCCGTCTCGCGTCTATCCGACCAGATCTGGTGCGGACATGGACAGGCATCAGCGGGCCGATCGATCCGGAGTATCCGTGGCACTATCTTGCCAAGATCTGGCAAACGCCAGGCGAGGGCGAGCAATGGATGGCGGACCTCGACCTCGAGGCGTTCGCAGCAAGCCTCAACGAGGCGCAGATGCCGCGCGACGCGGCAAACGAATCGGTCCGGCATCTCGATGCCACTATGAGGGCAAGCATTCTCGCCCTTTACCGTTCGGCGATCGAGGTCGGGGCGGAGTGGAAGCCAGATTTGAGCAATGTGACCGCGCCGGCGCTGGTGATCTGGGGCCTGGACGATCCGTTTCTTCCGCACCGCTTCGCCGACGAACTCGGTAATGCCACACGCGCACGTGCCGTCTTCAAGCTGCGCAGCTCGCACTGGCCGATGATAGAGCGTCCGGCCGATGTCGCGCGCGAACTCGAGGCCCATTGGGCTCACGTGTAAAACCTGCGCTTGGGTCACTCGGGCTCAAACCCCGCGGCCGCTACGCGAACGGCAATAATTGCTCGCTCGCCATGGTGAGCCCGAGTGCCCACGCCGTTGTCCGGAAACGAATCATCGTGACGCAGCCCGGGGAGCATTGCCGGGGCTGCACAAGGCAGGAGCGCCCTATATGACGAATTCACCAAATACCCGGATCGGCGTCGGCCTTATCGGGGCCAGTGCCGATCGGGGCTGGGGCGGAATTGCTCACGTCCCGGCGCTGCAGGCGCTCGACGCGTTCCAGATCCGCGCCGTCAGTACGACTCGTATGGAGAGCGCGAACGCGACCGCTCGTCGACTGGGCGCCGATCTCGCCTTCGACACACATGAGGCTCTGGTCGTGCGACCGGAGGTCGACCTGGTGGTGGTTGCGGTCAAGGTGCCGGAGCACAAGCAGATTGTTTCCGACGCGCTGGCCGCGGGCAAGATGGTTTATTGCGAATGGCCGCTCGCAAGAAACCTCTCGGAAGCCGAAGCGCTGGAGGGGTTTGCCCGCGAGCGGCGGCTGCGGACGGTTGTCGGGTTGCAGGGCGGCCTGCACCCGCCGATCCTCTTCCTTCGCGACCTCATCGCGCAAGGCGTGATCGGCAAGCCGCTCAGCACGAGCATCCGAGCGCATTTGGCCGACGACATGTGGGTCGGCCGATATGACCCGCCGGTCGAGTATATGGCTCGCGCAAAGCATGGCGCCACGCTGCTGAGTATCATGCTCGGCCACGGGCTCGAACCGCTCGCGCGCGTGCTCGGCACGTTCGAGAGTCTGTCCGCCGTCGTGGCCAACCAGCGCGGTGACGGCGTCCGCCTCTCCGATGGCGCGACGCTGCCGAGGGACGCGCCAGATGAGATCGTCGTCGCCGGCGTTCTCGAAGGCGCGATCGTCACGTCGCTGCACTACAGCGCCGGGCAGTCTGCCGGCTCGGCGATGGTATGGGAGATCCAGGGCACCGAGGGCAGTCTGCGTGTGGAGTCGGCGTCGGGCTACATCCATTTCACCGATTTCACCATCACGTTGCGCCGCGGCAGCGAGCCTGTCCAAGTGCTACAGGTCCCCCCCGCCTATGCGGCTCCCGACCTGCAACTCGACGCACCCGCAGCGGGGGTCGCCCGCCTCTACGCCCAGTTTGCCGCCGACCTCCGCGACGGAACCGCCAATGCGCCGGACTTCGCGGTCGCACTCGATCGCCACCGGGTGCTCGAAGCGATCAGACGGGCCGCTGAAACAGGTCATCGGCAGCATCTGTCCCGCCCCGACCGAATGAACTCCAATCTCTGAAACCCGGGAGAGGCACTGGCGCCGGACCGATTCGGCCACGCCGTCCACAACAGCCGCCTGATCGCCCGGATCGAACGAGCCGCGCAAACCGGTACAGCGCTGTCCGGGCGGCTCTCGGCCGCACCGAACAGCGCGGTCGATCGCCATGGGCCGGACAGCGATAAGCGGCCGCGCGTCGACACCGCCTCTGCTACTTACCCGCCGCCGAGGGCCTCGTCAACGGATTCGTTCGAGGGTTGCGACCGGCGCGAGACCGTCCGGGTTCGGAAAACACATCCGGCGGATATCGGACTGTGACCGATATGGCGACCGATCCGAAAGTGCTGGTGGCCGAAGTAAATTCGGACACGTTAAAGGCCCCCTGCGGCCACGGGAACTCGATCTGGGAGTAGCTGTGATTCCTGTCCTCTGCCACCTCGGCGCCGGTGGCGCCGCGCAAGAGGCCGACAACATATGACGACGTCCGCACTGGCCGCGGTCCTGGAAATCAAGGACGGGCCGTTCGAATTCCGCGATATCGAGATCGAAGACCCGCGCCCCGACGAGGTACTCGTCCGCATTGTCGCGGCCGGAATATGCGCAACCGATGCACACGTGCGTGCGCAACGAATGGCGACTCCGTTACCGGTGGTGCTCGGGCACGAGGGCGCGGGAGTTGTCGAGCGGGTGGGGGCCGCCGTCACCACCGTCGGGCCCGGCGACCATGTCGTCCTCTCCTACCATTCGTGCGGCCACTGCAAGCCGTGCCTTTCCTCGCACGCGGCCTACTGTGACAACGTCTGGGCGGCCAACTTCGCCGGTGCCCGGCTGGATGGCTCGAACGGCCTGCACGTCGCCCGCGGCCCTGAGCCCCACGGCCACTTCTTCGGCCAGTCCTCCTTCTCCTCGTACGCCCTGACCCACCAGCGGAATACGATCAAAGTCCCCCGTGACCTGCCGCTCGAGGTCATGGCTCCGCTGGGTTGCGGAGTGCAGACAGGCGCGGGAGCCGTACTCGAGGCTCTCGCTGTTCCCGTGGGGGCCTCCTTCGCCGTTTTCGGCGTGGGTGCCGTGGGCCTGGCAGCAGTCATGGCGGCGCACGTCGCGGGTGCGACCACCATCGTCGCCGTCGACGTCGACGCCGGCCGGTTGCAGCTCGCGCGCGAACTCGGGGCGACACACTGTGTCGACCCCGGCCGAGTCGAGGATCTGACCGGCGCGCTGCGCGCGATCGACGAACGCGGCCTGGAGTACATCCTCGACACCAGCGGCCGCAAGGAAAACCTCGACGCCGGAGTCGGGGCCTTGGCGCCGATGGGCCGTTTCGGCTTCGTGGCGTTCCACGAAGGCGCGGGCGCGGTGATCGACGCGGGCCGGCTCACGCTCGGCCGATCGTTGCAGGGCATCATCCAGGGCGACGCCGTCTCTCCGCTGCTGATCAACGAAATTGCCCAACTCTATCGAGCCGGCCGGTTCCCGATCGACCGGCTGCTGTCCTTCTACGACTTCGCCGATATCAACACCGCGTTCGAGGACGCAGGCTCGGGTCGCGTCACCAAAGCGATTCTTCGATTCGCGTCCGCGGGATAGCCGGCCGGCCGGCCGAGCGCCCGCAGCGCTCCGATATTTCACGACCAGAGAAGACAAGGGAAAGGCATCTCTCCGAATGTGCCAGAACAGTCAGAAACCCATCAACGTCGACAACAGTTCGGGCTTCTACGGGATCGACAATTATGGGTTCCCGCGAGTCGGTCCGGACGACCCGCCGGACCCTCAGGGGTACTACCCTCCCTATTTCGAGAGTGAGCACTTTCAAAAGTACGGCTACCACGTCGAGGAACTGCGCGGCGGTTTCTACTGGGTCACCAGCGCCGGTTATGACGCCGGATTCGTGGTGACCGAAGAGGGCGTGGTCGCGATCGACGCGCCGCCGACGCTGGGCGAGAACATGCTGGCGGCGATCGAGGATGTCACCGACAAACCGGTGACCCACGTGATCTACAGCCACTGGCACGCCGATCACATCGGGGCGGCTTCCGTTTTCGGTCCCGACGTCGAGATCGTCGCCCACCGCATCACCAAGGAACTGCTGGAACGCTTTCCCGACCCTAAGCGTCCGCTGCCGACGAAAACGTTCGATGATGAGCTCGTGCTCGTTGTCGGCGGGGTGAGCTTGCATCTTTCCTACAAGGGTGAGAACCACTGCCCGGGCAATATCTTCATCTACGCGCCGCAGCAGAAGGTGCTCACCGCGGTGGACATCGTGAGTCCGGGCAGCGTCACATTCATGCATTGTGATGCCTCGCAGAATATTTCCGGCTGGTACGAGGCGCATTCGCAGATTCTCGAATACGACTTCGATTTCTTCATCGGCGGGCACCATATGCACTACGGCACCTACGAACAGGTGAAACTGTGCGTGGAGTACTTCGCCGACGTACTCGCGGGGGCGACGGCCGCGGTCGAGCAGTTCAGTCGCTCGGACGCGCTGGCCGATATCGTCAGCAGCACAGGCTGGGACAGGATCTTCGTCGGCACCGAGAACTGGATCAACTCGATGGCGAACTACACCACCCGGCACGTCCTCGAGAAGAAAACCAGCAACGGCCAACTCTGGTGGGAACGTCTGGCGGGTGCGACCACTCAGACCAAGTACCACGCATACACCGTGCTGGAGTCGATCCGGCTGGAACGCCCTCGACCGGACTACCGTTTACGGGGCGAGAACCCCCCGGTCTTCTTGACCTGACGCCGTCCTGAACAGTTCAACGACCGGAGCGGTGTGACAGGGCCGTGTTCGCCCGTCGCACCGCTCAGTGTCGTCACGGGTCCCGGTGGTGGCTGCGTCCCGTCGTCGCCGCCGTCGGCAGCCTGCGCGGCTTGCCGCCGCGTGCCCGCGCTCACCCCGACTCGCAGCCGACGTGGGCGCAGCTCAGCTCCGTCCGCGCGGCGATGCCGAGTTTGGCGAACACGTTGCCGAGATGGTGGCCCACCGTTCGGTGGCTGATCCGCAGCTGGGCGGCGATTTCGCGATTCGTCAGCTGTTCGGCAGCCAATCGGGCGACCCGCTGCTCTTGGGCGGTGAGTCGGTTCACCTCCCTGACATCCAGGCTGACCCGGCTTCCCGGGGGGCCGGTGAGATCGTGCTCGCGCTGGGCACGGCGGCGCAGCGGCGCGGCCCCGAGCCGATCGAACACCGCGGCGGCGCCCGCGAGCTGGATACGTGCGTCGGTCCGCCGCCGGTCGCGCCGCAACCACTCGCCATAGAACAGTTGCGCGCGAGCGTGCAGAAGCGGGTACGACCGGGCATCCGGCACGTCCAGCGCGGCCCGGAAGGCACCCTCGGCACGGGGGCCGCCGAGCAGCGCTCGACCGATATGCGCGGCGGTCCGAGCCCATGGCGCTCCGGTGCGCCGCGCCCAGGCTTCGAGTGCCCGCACCCGTTCCTCCGCGATCTCGTGTCTTCCGGCGTGCGCGGCCGCCTCGGCGGTGTCGAGAGCGGACAACAGCGCATAGGTCGAGTGCGCCGCGTCATGCCCCGGCTCGGCCAGCCGGATCAGGATTTCCAGCGCATCTTCGGGACGCTCGTGGAACAGCAACGCCATCCCGCGGTTCCAGTAGGCGGCCGCGCTCAACGCTCGAACACCCTGCGGGAGTGAAGTATCCAGCGTACGGGCGGTGACCTCGGCGACCAGACGCTCGTCACCACGTGCGGCAGCGAGCCAACCCAGGCAGTTGCGACACTGGGAGGCGATGTGATCGGCGCCCATATCCTCGGCCAGCCCCAGCCCTTCGGTCGCCGAGGATTCTGCTTCTGCCCAGCGACCGGCGAAGCTGTCGAGCATCGCGGTCCGAGCCAGCGCGCCGGCAAGTCGGGCAGGCTCGGAAGTGCGCCGCAGATACGCGATTCGGCGGCGCAGGGCATCCCCCATCGGCCTGTCGATACCCCAGGCCAGTCCGAGCGGCGCCGGCGGAAGCAACCCCAACATCGTGGTCCGGGCCCGCGCGACCATATCCTCGGCATCGGGCACAGCAGCCGCTGCCGGGGCGGCCGGTACGTCGTCACTCCACCAGGTCAGCAGGGCGGGTAACGCAGCCCGATTCGCTGTGTCGAGCCCGACCGACAGCTCGGCCGCCCGGGCCTGCAGATCGCTACGCCCGGCCGACCAACCGGCGCGCATGGCCATCGTGCCCAGTTCCAGTGCCGTGTCCGGATCCGCGACTCGGGCCATATCGGTGATCAGGTAGTGATGCGCCAGCTCGGGCATTCCTCGGGCGAGTTCGATGACACCTCGCAAGCCCCGGCTACGCCGGGCGATATGAGCCCCGGGTGCCAGCCGTTGCGCGTCATCGAGCAGGCATTCAGCGGTGGCCACCCGCCCGGAATCCCACGAAACCCGGGCCGCCGCGGCCAGCCGTTGTGACGCGTCGAGCGGTGCAGGCGAGAGTTCGGCGGCCCGGCGCAACGCCCGTTCCGCCGCGGTCGTGTCCCCGCGGAGCCGGGAGCGCTCCGCGGACCGTTCGAGCAACATCGCGACGTCCTCGTCGCGGTCATGCGCCGCGGCGGCGAGGTGCCAGGCGCGATTCTCCGCGTCGTCCGGTAGTGCGGCGGCCAATATGCGGTGCGCCCGTCGCTGTGCCGCGGGACCACTACCCTCGTAGACGGCTGTGCCGACGATGGGATGCCGGAACCCGACTCGGTTGCCGGCGACGTGGAGCAGGCTCGCGTTGGTCGCCTCCTCCCAGGCGGCCTCGTCAGCCCCCGAAGCGCAACCGGCTCGCTGCACCGTGAGCCGGTCGCCGTGGTCCTCGGCCGCCGCGAGCACCGTCAGCAGCTGAGCCGCGGGGCTGAGAGCCTCGATCCCCGCGCGGAAGGCCCGCTGCAGGCGGGGCCCGACGAGTCGCCGCCCGCAATCCTGCCGACACTCGGCGTTGTCACGGACACCCTCGAGCACGGCCAGCTCCTCCAACGCCAGGGGGTTGCCGCCGGACTGCTCGACCATGTGCTGAACCGTCGGCCCGTCGGTGTAGGGCGCCACGGTCGCCAGAAGCTGCCGTGCGCTCTCGTCGGTGAGGCCCGCTACCCGCAGGTCGGGTATGCCCTCCCACGGCCGGGTAGCCGGGTCACTGTGATCGGCGAGCACGACCACCACGGGATTTACCCAGACTCGTCGGGCAACGATTCCCAGGCACAGCGCGCTGGCCTGATCGAGCCACTGCGCGTCGTCCACGACGACGAGCACCGGCTGCTGTTCGGCAAGCCCGCCGAGTAATGAGAGCACGGCCGAGCCGACCAGCAGCCGGTTCACCGGCCCACTGTTCGATCCGAGCGCATCCCGCAATGACGCAGCTCGACCCGCCACCGACGACTCGACGCGATCGGTCACCGGCCGCAGCAGTCCGTGCAGCCCCGCGAAGTCCAGATCCGACTCGGGCCGGGTGGCCTGATAGCTCAGCCGGAGAAAATCCGCGGCCTGCTCGTGAACGTATCGAAGCAGGGCAGACTTTCCGATACCCGGCTCGCCCCACAGCGCGAGCGCGCCACCGGTCCCGTCGCGGGCCCGCGAGAGAAGTTCGTCGAGAACCGCGGTTTCCTGCCGCCGCCCATACAATTCCGCCGACGGTCCCGCGGTGGGAGCTGCGCCACCGTCCTGGCCAGGGCACACCTCGTCACGCCGTGCGTTCGGACCGGACGAGCTCGCGGGCTCGCGGCGCGACCTCGTGACCGAAAAGGTCCAGATCGGCAGGGTCGTCCGAGGCCAGGATGAATCCGGAAACTCCGTACTGGAGAGCGAGATCGGCGATCTGTTCAGCCCAGTCACCGGGAGTTCCTTCGAACATGCCGCCGCCGGCGCCGGTGAATCGGCCGCTCAGGTTGAGCGCACGGGTCACCGCGGTGGGCTCGCGACCGGCGGCGGATGCGGCCTCGTCGATCTGCTCGTTCATCGCGGCCAGTGATGCGGGGCCGGCGGGCAGGTAGCCGAGCGAAGGCAGCCAGCCGTCGGCGATCCGGCCGGTCAGTCGCAGCATGCGCGGCTTGTAGGCCCCGATACGAATCGGTATCGGGTGGGCGGGTGCGGGTCCGCGCTTCGCGCCCGCCACGGCATAGAACTCTCCCTGGAATTCGAGAGGGCCTGGCTCGTCGGTAGCCCACACCCCGCGGATCACCCCGACGGCTTCCTCCAACGCCCGTACTGCGTCTCCGGGGGCAAGCCGCCGGCCCCCCATCGCGACGATGCCGTCCCAGAACGCACCGGCACCGATACCCATCTCGACCCGTCCACCGGTGAGCCGGTCCAGGCTCGCGGCGGCGCGGGCCAGCACAGCCGGGGGGCGCAACGGAAGGCTCAGCACATTGCCGCTGATCCGGATCCGTTCGGTGCGTGCCGCGACATACGACATCAAGGTCCAGGTGTCCTGGAACGCCGCCTGGTACGGGTGGTCCTGGAAGCTGACGAGGTCGAGCCCGGCCCGCTCGGACGTCAGGGCCAGCTCGACCGGTTTCTGCGGCGGGCGGGCGGCGGGGGTGACGAAACTGCCGAACCAAAGGGCGTGGCCGTAGTCGGTCATCGGTCTCTTCCTCCTGGGGTATTCGTCGCGGGAGTGAGGGCGAAGTTGTCGCCGAACACACCCTCGGGGTCGTAAACGGTCTTGAGTTCACGCAACCGGGACAGAGTTCGTGGGGGCCATGCCTCGGCGAGACGTCCGGGCCGGAGGCTGGACTCGAAGCTGATGTAGAGACCATCGAGGAAGGGGCGCAGGCGGTCCCACGCCTCGTCGACCACCTCGTCGATACCGCCCATCACCACGAGCGAGAAGTTCGCGTCGCGGTGGGCGTAGGCGGTGGCATCCGTGGGGATATCTGCGACGGCCCCGCCGACCGAGCGGAGCTGGAACCATCCGATCGCGCCGCTGCGGAGCACGCGGGCAGCCACCGCGGCGAACTGCGGGGTGATGTGCCGGAGCAGACCGCTGCGGGAGACCGGTTCACCGTGCGAAACCGGTGCGTCGTCGCTCGCGTTGTCCATCACGGCCGCATACGACGAGATGACGACGTCCTGGGCATACAGTGGCGAGATCGCCGCCAGCGGCTCCAGCCGAGCGAGAACGGTCTCGCGATCCGCGGCGTCGACCATGGTGCGACTCAGCGCCAAGGCCGGTCGGCCGGCCCGCGGAGGGGGCACGATAACGAAGCTGGTGAGGTCCCGGGGTGAGTTCTCGACCACGCGACCCCACTCGACGAGATAGCGTTCGAGGTCGCTCGCGTCCTGAGTGATCTGGGCGAATGCGACCGCCCCGACTTCGTCGGCCTCGAACTCGAAGGCGGTGACGATCCCGAAGTTCGCGCCCGCGCCCCGAACAGCCCAGAACAAATCCGAGTTCTCCGAATCGCCGGCCTTTGCGGTCGAGCCGTCCGCGAGCACGATCTCCACGGCCCGCAGGCGGTCGATGGTCAGCCCGTGCCCACGCGCGAGGTACCCGATTCCCCCCGCCGTCGCGAGGCCCCCCACTCCGACCCCGCCGTAATCGCCCGAGCTCAACGCCCACCCGTGCGGCTCCAGCGCGGCCGCCACCTCGGCCCAGCGCGCCCCCGGCCCGATGCGCACTCGCCGCGTCTTCTCGTCGAGCACCTCGATCGTGTTCATCAGCGATACATCGATGACGATCCCGCCGTCGTTGGTGGAACGTCCGGAGATCCCGTGCCCGGCACTGCGGCGAGACAGGGGCACACCGGGGTGCCGACGGGCGAACGCTACCGCCTGTGCCACCTGCTCGTTCGTCTCGGCACGCAAGATGATCCCGGGCGCGCCGCCCCGCAGGTATCCGGACCGCAGCCGAGCGTAGGCCAGGTCTCCGGGCTCGACGACCTCGGCCATTTCCCCTGGAGCACCGTCGTAGTCGATCCCGGGACGACGCCTGGCGAGCGCCGCGGATCGGCGGACCCGTGCGCTCGGCCACTCACGCGGCAGGGCTGCTGCCGTGGCCGCCCGCAGGGCGGGAACGACCTCGGTCGCGAACATGGCCACGACCTCTCGATCGGCGGTGTCGAGCACAACGGTGCCCACTCCGTGTTCGACGACGAGTGGCAGCAGATCGGTCACCCAGTCGGCGGCAGTGCCGGTGAATATGCCTGTGCGCTCACCGAAGTCACCTCGGATCGTGACCCTTCTGCGGATCTCGCGGGGATCGCGGCCGGCCTCCCGCGCCGACTCGTCGATCGCCCGGTTGCCCGCTGCGAGAGCGGCCATATCCCACCCGCTCGTCGACCATTCGTCAGCCTGCTTTCCCACGAGCCGCAACACGTTTCGGCCCTGGCCGTCCACGACGATCGGCACGTCGTGCGCGGGTGCCGACTTCTGCGCCCCCGCGAGGTGGTAGAACCGGCCGGCGAATCGGCCGAGGCCGCGGTCGAGGACATTCCACAGCTCGCGGACGACATGAATCGCTTCGCTGAGTGCCGCGTCGGTATCGTCGGCCGGCCACCGCGCCTCGCGCCCCGGGCTCATCGGCCCGGAGCCGGCCGATGCCGGACCCGCCGGGAGAGTCAGATCGACCCTGCCCTCGGTGAGGTGGTCCAGGCTTGCGACGGCCCGGGCGAGCATCGCCGGGTGACGGGTGGGCTTTGCTTCCACCGACAATCCGAGCGAGCTCGTGGTCGCTGCGACCCACGACGACACGGTCCACGGGTCGAGGCCGGAGCCCTCGGTGGTGTCGGCCGGAACGACGAGCAGATCCAGCCCCTGTTGTTCGGCCAGGCTCGCCCATTCGACCGGACGGCCGGGTTCGCAGCCGGTGTCGGCGGGCAGGCGCAGCCCGAATCTCAGCCGGTGTCCGTAGTTCACAGCGCACCGTGACGGGCAGGGCGTGCATTCATGACAGAAGGGTGCACACCAACGGCCACGGACAACAAGCGGGATGTGACCTAGTCATAAAAAATGACTCGCTCTGGTATTCTTGCCGCATGGCCAGTTCCCCACCGTCCGGCGAATCCTTCACTCCCCCGGGCCAGAACCGGCCGGACATCTACGAGCACATCGACGACGGCGTGTGCCGCAGTTTTCAGCGGTCGGTCGAACTCGTGGGCAAGAAGTGGACGGCCGCGGTGCTCTTGGCGGCGATGCGGGGGGCTCGCCGGTTCGTCGACTACCGCTCACGGATCACCGGGATCTCGAATCAGCTACTGTCCCAGCGCCTCCGCGAACTCGAGGGCCACCAACTGATCGAGCGAGTCGTGGTGCCGACGACACCGGTTCAGATCCTGTACCGGCCCACCGAACGAGGCGCCGACCTGATGCGTGTTCTGCACCCCCTCGTCGAATGGAGCGCCACGAGCGAGGATGAGGACATACGTCCCAGCTCGTGACCTCACCTGTTTCGGACCCATTGACCGAGATCACGCCGGGCGGACTCGAGCATGCCGCGACGTCAGGGTCTGTACTCGGGGAGTGAACACCCGTCGACCTGGAGGGCTGTCGATGACATCCCCGTCGGAACTGATCGCCGTCGAGGAGTTCTTCGGTCCACCGACCCGAAGCCGCGCCCGGCTGTCCCCGAACGGCAGGACCGTCGCCTACCTTGCCCCGTGGCGTGGCCGGCTCAATGTGTTCCTGCGCGAGGTGGATTCGGACTGGGCCGCCCTCGATGACGTACCCGGCGTCGATGCCTCGGGCGCCCGGCGCGTCACCTCCGACACGCGGCGCAACATCGACACTTTCTTCTGGACCGTCGACGGCCGCTACCTGCTGTTCCAGCAGGACACCGACGGCGACGAGAACTGGCACCTGCACCGCGTGGACCCGGGCCGGCCCGACGAGTCCGCGATCGACCTGACTCCCTTCGAGGGTGTGCGGCTGCTCGGCGCACAGCTTCCACCGGACCGGCCGGGGACGGCGTTCGTCCACCTCAACAAACGGCGCCCTGACCTGGCCGACCTGTTCGAACTCGATCTGGCGACCGGCCGGCTGACCTCGATCGCGGAGAACCCCGGCGATGTCGTGCAATGGCTGCACACACCGGACCGTGTGCTGGTTTTCACGATGGCGGAGGGAGGTGACCATATTCTGTCGGAATGGACGAACGGCGACCGCCGGCGACCGATCGCCCGGTTCCCGGGCACCGACGTCCTGTTCGGGGTCCTCCCAGCGGCTCTCACTCCGGACGGGACCGGACTCTGGATCGGTTCGTCGCGCGGTTCGGACCGCACCCGCCTGGTCCGGCTCGACCTGTCGGCCGGCGAGCAGACAGAGGTGGACAGCCACCCCGTATTCGACCTGGACACCCCCCGCCCCGAGGCCGACCCCCGCTTCCCGTCGTCGCTGATCCTGCACCCCGGCACCGGGGAATTACTCGGCGCCCGCTACCTCGGTGCCCGCCAGGAGATCCACGCGCTCGACCCGCACTTCGCCACGGTACTGCCCCGGCTGGCGGAGCTGTCCGACGGCGACCTCGCCCACGTGTCCTGCGATTCCACCGCGCAACGCTGGGTCGTCGACTTCACCCACGACCGCGATCCCGGAGTCACCTGGTTCTACGACCACGCCACCGGCCGGGCGCGCCGCCTGTTCCGGCCGTTCCCGCACCTGGACCCCGGCCGGCTGGCCCCGGTCACCCCGATCACCCTCACCGCCCGCGACGGGCTGACTCTGCCCTGCCACCTCACCCTGCCTACCGGGATCGAACCCCGGAAGCTGCCCACCGTGCTGCTGGTACACGGTGGCCCCTGGTACCGCGACAGCTGGGGTTACGACCCCGAAGTGCAACTACTGGCCAACCGTGGCTACGCCGTGCTGCAGGTCGACGTCCGCGGATCGGCCGGCTACGGCAAGGCCCATACCCAGGCCGCGATCGGCCAGTTCGCCGGACGCATGCACGACGACCTCATCGACGCCCTGGACCAGGTGATCGACCAGGGCTACACCGATCCGGACCGCGTCGCGATCTACGGCTCCTCCTACGGCGGCTACGCCGCACTCGTCGGAGCAGCCTTCACTCCCGATCGGTTCGCCGCTGCGATCAGCTACACCGGCATGTCCGACCTCGTCGACCTCGTCGAGTCGGTCGTCCCGTTCGCCCGGCGCTCGGTCGAGAACAGCTATCTGCGCTACATCGGCGACCCCGATAACCCCCGCCAGAGAGCCGATATGTTCGCCCGCTCACCTATCACCCGGGTCGACGACATCACCGCACCGGTGCTGCTCATCCACGGCGCCAACGACGTCCGCGTCCACCGGCGCCACTCCGACCGCATCGCCGACGCACTCCGCTCCCGCGGCGCCGAGGTCGAGTACCTGCTGAATGAGGCCGAGGGCCACTGGTTCATCAACCCGGACAGCAATATCGAGCTGTACCGCACCCTCGAACGGTTCCTGGCCCGACACCTGGGCGGACGAGCGTCGACGGCCTCCTGAGGGGCTACCGCATAATCCGCTCTCGCCGCTCACGCACCCAAACGAACACGACCATACCGATGTTGACGGCGGCGAGAATCAGCAAGGACGCATCCCCGGTGTCGGTGGAACGATCGATGGAGAAGGCCGCACCGTCCGCCATCAGCGTGTTGACGGTTGTCGTGATGACATTGTTGGCGACATGAAACGCGACCGGCGCCTCGACACCGCCGCTGATGACCGCCATCAGCCCGGTGCAGATTCCGAGCAGGAGATAGTAGCCGAACAGCCATGGGTCGGCCGAGCCATGGATCACGGCGAAGGTCAGGCCCGAGGCGACGATCCCGACAGCCAGGGCCGGGCGGACCGACCGTACCCAGGACGCGGCAGCGGGCAGAACGGCGCTCCGGCACATCAGCTCTTCGCCGGCGGCCTGCAGCGGGGTGGTGAACAAAACGATCACCAGCATCGCGACCGTTGTGCCGCTCACGCCGAACGCCGTCCACCCCGGAGACTCGGGCGCGAACAGCGCCACAACTCCCAGCCCGGCACCCACCAGCAACGCCGCGACGAGCAGGTACCGTACGAGGCGGCGCATGTCGAACGCCCGCGGCCAGCTGACCAGAGTGCGCCAAGGCACCTGACTCATCCGTGCGAGCAGGAGAACCACCAGCACGCCGGTGGCGCCCACACTCAGATTGATGGCCAGGAACTTCAACGGCGTCATCGTGGCCGACATCGGGTCGTCGCTGCCTTCGATGACGCCGACGACCTGGTAGGTCAGCACCTGCAGTACGACCAGGATCACCGGTACCACGATCATGAGCACGAGCGGTTTCCACCAGCTCATCCGCACATGCGCACCGAACGGCCGGGAGCTGTCGGCCGCAGGCGAGTACGGCTCACGTCCCGGAACATTGGGCGGCACCGGGTTAACCGGCACCGAAGGTTCACGGGAATGGTGGGGTCCTGGCGAACGCATCGAAGCGACCTCTTCCGGCTCGAGTCCGTTGGAACGTCGCGAGTGAAAACCATGCCGTAAGGGCACAGTCAAGTACCCGGGTCCTCCAGCGCGACAGATCTGTGCCTGTGAGAGCACTTCGGTGGGCGTGGAAGTCGGGTACAAAGCCCGACGGGTCGCGAACCCAGCCCACCGCCGACCTGCGGACGGGACCCGCGGGCGCCGCAACGGCAGGGAGTCCGATCGAACGGGGCTCCCACGAACGGACGACACCGGCGTCGTTTCCGGCCAGAAACGTGATGACCGTGGCGATCTCCTCGAGCTCGGTGCTGCGGCCCGGCAACTTGCGGTCGGCCAGTCCCTCGCTGCCCGCGCCGAGCTCGAGCTTTCGACGATTCGGGAGAGTGGCGGATCCGGTGACCGATTCGCGGTCGACCTATGACCTCTACCCTTCGAATCGAGTCCGATGCCCGAACGCGCCTCGAAGGATTGACCGCCACGGACCGCGCCCGGCTCGGTGACCTGCGACCCGGACGGCGTCCTCGCCGACAGTTTCTCCGCCACCCCGTCCCACCACCCGGATGCGAGCACACGATGACCGACTACGGACACGAGCCGACCTTCGGCTGCTTCGTCACCCCGGCCGCGCAGCCGCCGCAGCGTCCGGTCGAGCTCTCGGTCGTCGCGGAACGAGCCGGGCTCGACCTCGTGACCTACCAGGACCACCCTTACCAGTCCGCTTTCCAGGACACCTGGACGCTCATGTCCTTCGTCGCCGCACGCACCCAGCGAATCCGGATCTGCGCCAACGTGCTCAACCTGCCGTTGCGCCCGCCCTCGGTCCTCGCCCGCGCCGCCGCGAGCCTGGACCTGCTCAGCGACGGCCGCGTCGAGATGGGCCTGGGCGCCGGCGCGTTCTGGGACGCCATCGCCGCCATGGGCGGGCGCAGACTCGAACCGCGCCAGGCCCTCCAGGGCCTAGAGGAGGCCATCGCGATCATGCGCGGAATCTGGGCAGTCGACGAGCCCGGCGTGCTGCGCGTGGACGGCGGGTTTCACCACGTCGACGGCGCGAAGCGCGGGCCCGCTCCTGCCCACCCGATACCGATCCGGATCGGGGCGTACAAGCCCCGTATGCTGCGGTTGATCGGCCGCCTCGCCGACGGCTGGATTCCGGGGCTTCCGAACCTGCCGGACGGGCTCGCCTCCCTGCCCGCGATGAACGAGCGCATCGACGATGCCGCGACCACCGCGAACCGAGACCCGGCCGCAATCACCCGGTACCTCAATATCACCGGGCAGTTCCGAACGTCCGGAAGGGGGCTCTTCGACGGACCGCCGCAGCAGTGGGCCGAACAGGTGGCAAAGATCGCCCTCACCCACGGGACCTCCGGCTTCATCCTCGCCTCCGACGACCCGGGCGCCCTCGAACTATTCGGCGGCGAGGTAGCCCCCCGTGCCCGCGAGATCATCGCCACCGAGCGGAAGCGTTGACCTCCGCACCTCGGGAGGCGGACCCCGCCCACCCGCAACAGACTCGCCCGACTTCTGGGCATTGATCGGTGCCCCGCTCGGGGCGCGAACGAGGAGACGGAAATATCTATGTCCGGCGGACGGCAAATTTCGAGAGGAGCGGTTGTGAGTGGTGTGGTGCGGCTCTACCGGCACGGTGGCCCTGACCAGCTCGTGTACGAGACCGAAGCGGTGCGCAACCCCGGTGTGGGAGAGGTGCTCCTGCGCCACGAGGCCATCGGCGTCAACTTCGTGGATACCTACTTTCGGAGCGGGGCGTTCCCTCTCCGCGCTCTACCCGCCGTGCTCGGCGGCGAAGGCGCCGGTGTCGTCGAGGCGGTCGGTCCCGAGGTGTCGCTGGTCGCCGCAGGCGACCGCGTCGGCTACTACTTCTCACCCGGTGCCTACGCAGCGAAGCGCCTGATCGCCGCGGCGGACCTGATCCCGCTTCCCGCGGACATCCCGGCGCGAGAAGCTGCCGCACTGCTCGCCAACGGGCTCACCGCATGGGGACGGTTGCACCGGGTGTACCGCGTCGAGCCCGGCAGCGTGGTCCTGGTCAGCGGGGCGACCGGCGGGGTCGGCTCGGTACTCGCGCCGTGGGCCGAGTATCTCGGTGCGACGGTCGTCGCGCTCGTCTCATCGCCCCCTCGTGTTTCCGCCGCACGTGCGCTCGGCCTGCAGCACGTCGTCGTTGCCGGTACCGACGAGCTGCAGAAGACGATCGACGAGCTCGGCTCCGGCGTGGACGTGTTCTACGACACCGTCGGTCGCGCTACCTTCGCCGAGGCGGTGTCCGTTCTCCGCGACGGCGCCACCCTCGATCTTCTCGGTGCGGCATCCGGGCCACCGGAGCTGGACACCGCGGACCTGAAGCGCAGGGGCATCACCCCGACGCAGTCGCCGGCCGCCAAGTACCTACCCGACCGCGCCACGGTGCTCACCGCGGCCGGCGAGCTCTTCGCCGCCTGGCATGACGGGGCTTTTCGAAACCGCCCGATCCGTACCTACCCCCTGTCCGAGACCGCCTCGGCCCACCGGGACCTGGAAGCGCGCATCTCCGAAGCCGCAATCGTCCTCCTGCCGGAGAGCAGCGCCCAATAGCCCGGGCGCGTCGCGCGGGCCGCGAAGCCATCCGGGTAGCGGCCGGCTCCCGGGCTTGAGTATGCCGCTGCGGCACAGTGTTCGATCAATACGTAATCGAGTGCAGGAACCGAGCGAACTGGAGACCGAGCATGACCGGAGACCCGACCGACCAACGGCCTGAGCTGATCGATATCGAAAGGTTCTTCGCCGACCCGCAGTTCGCGAACCCCTCGATTTCCCCCGACGGCACCCGCATCGCCTACCTCGCCCCACACCGGGGGCGACGTAACGTCTGGGTCCGCGGCGTCGACCAGGCCCATGACGATGCCGTCCCGGTCACCCACGACACCCGACGCGGGATCACCACCTACTACTGGACCGACGCCCCCCGCTGGCTGCTCTACCTGCAGGACACCGACGGCAACGAGGACTGGCACCTGTTCCGCGTCGACCTCGACGACCCCGCCGCGCCCGCCGTCGACCTCACTCCGATGGATCCGGGGTCGCGGGTGCTGGGCGCGGAACCTCTGCCGTCGGTGCCCGGCAGTGTGCTGGTCACGATGAACCGGCGCCCGCTGTTCTTCGACACATTCCGCATCGACATCGCCACCGGCGAAACCGCCCTGCATCTCGAACAGGACGATCCGACCGCCGCCGTCCTGCTCGACCGCCGCGGTGAACCCGTATTCCACACCGTGCTCGCCGCGGACGGCACCGTCGAGATCTCTGCGATCGACCCCACCGGAGAGAGGCGGCCACTGCGCCGGCTCGGCGGAGCCGAACATCCGATGGGTGTCTACCCTCAGCAGGTCACCGCCGACGGGAAAGGCCTGCTGGTCGGGTCCTTCCGGGACGGCGACGACCTGCGGTTGGTCCGCATCGACCATGAGACCGGGGCGGACACCGTCGTCGCCGCGGTCGACGGCCACGACCTGGATATCAGTGGGATGATGCTGCCTGGCGTGCTCCCGCCTCCGGTTCACACCTATCGGCGTACCGGCGAATTATTCGCCGCCCGCTTCGTGGCCGACCGATCCCATATCGAAGTCCTCGACCCCCAATTCGCCGAAATCTATGCCCAGTTGCAGAAACTGTCCGACGGCGTGCTCGGCACCTTGTCCGGCGACGACTCGGGACAGCGCTGGATCGCTACCTTCGTCCACGACCGCGACCCCGGCGTCACCTGGTTCTACGACCACACCACCGGCGAGGCCCGGTTGCTTTTCCGTGCCTACCCCGATCGCGACCCGAATACCCTGGCCCGCATGCAACCCGTCGGTTTCCCGGCCCGCGATGGGTTGCCCCTGCACGGCTACCTCACCCTGCCGGTCGGTGCCGAGCCGCGGAACCTTCCGCTGGTGCTGGCGGTGCACGGCGGGCCCTGGTACCACGACTCCTGGGGCTACAGCCCGGACGCGCAGTTCCTCGCCAACCGTGGCTACGCGGTACTGCAGGTGAATTTCCGCGGCTCGCTCGGCCACGGGAAACGCCATGTCACGGCCGCGATCGGCGAATTCGCCCGGGCGATGCACGACGACCTGATCGACGCCGTCGACTGGGCCGTGGACCGCGGCTACGCCGATCCCGACCGCATCGGCATCTACGGCGGCTCCTACGGCGGGTACGCGGCCCTCGTCGGTGTCACCGTCACGCCGGACCGCTTCGCCGCCGCCGTCGACTACGTCGGCGTCTCCGACCTCGCCAACTTCCTGCGCACTCTGCCGCCGTTCGCCCGGGCCCTCAGCGTCAACAATTGGTACCGCTATGTCGGCGACCCGGAAATCCCCGAGCAGGAAGCCGATATGCTCGCCCGGTCCCCGATCACCATGGTCGACAAGATCCGCACCCCGTTGCTGGTCGCCCAGGGCGCCAACGACGTCCGCGTTGTCCGCGCCGAATCCGACAATATCGTCGCCCGGCTACGCGAGCGCGGTGTCCCGGTCGAGTACCTGGTCGCCGACGACGAGGGCCACGGCTTCGAGAACCCGGAGAACCGGATCATGCTGTACCGCGCGATCGAACAGCACTTCGCCCGCTACCTCGGCGGCCGCAGCGCGTAGTGGCCCGCTACCGCCGCATCCGGCCGAATACGCGCCATGCACACCCGAGCAGCTCGATCAGCAGTGGCAGGGCGGGCAGCACCACTTCGCGGCGTCCCTGGGCCGGTCTCGATACCCCTTACGGGACGATGCGTCCGGGGAATTCGGTGAGGGCTGAGGCGGCAGAGGCACGGACGGCGGAGTTGGGGTGGTCGAGGAAGCCTTCGATTATCGGCCGGGCGTCCGGATCGTGGGTGCACGCGAGGATCATGAGGACGGTCGAGCAGGGTCGGCGGCATCGCGGCCAGCAGGGCGCGTAACGGCTCGAACAGCGGCAGGCCGAAGCAATAAGGGCCGAAGGCCTCAGCGATAGCGTTGAGAGCGGATTCCTGCACGGACGGGTCGGTCTCGGTGGTGAGAACTTCGACGAGGTGGTTGACAGCTGTTTCGGCGTCGGCTTCGTTGAGGATGGCGCCGCGCAGGAGGTCGCCGAGATATTCGACAGCATGGTCGCGCTGGCGGGGGTTGTCGTGGGTGATGTCCGCCGGCGCGGCCTGTAGTGGGTTCACGCGGCCACCTCGTTGTTGCGCTCGATGAGTTTCCCGTTGCGGAAGGTTGCCCCAGCGCGGACGAGGACGGCTGGCTCAGCGTGTGGGCGTGGTGTCGTAGCCCGGCGCCGGCACAGGAGCGGAACCTTTTGGCATTTGACACGGTGGTAGGGGCCGCTGCCGAGCACCGGAGGCGAGTGTCCGCACCCCGGAACCGGCCCGATCGAGTCGACCCCTATTGTAGGATTGTCGACAATTCAGCCCAGCGCATGACCGGGCGCCGAGAGGGAGGAGCCGTCGCTGTGCTCACCGAAGAGACACTCACCGACGCCGAACGCGCTGCCGTGGAGTCCGTACCCGACGGCCTCTTCATCGGGGGCCGGTGGCGCCCGGCCACGGCCACCATGCCGGTGGTCGATCCGGCCTCCGGGCGACAGCTGCGCACGGTCGCCGACGCCACACCCGAAGAGGGTATGGCCGCACTCGATGCCGCCGCGGCGGCTCAGTCGGCGTGGGCACGGACCCCCGCTCGCGAGCGCAGCGATATCTTGATGCGCGCCCACCGCCTGCTGCTCGACGATGCCGATCGCCTCGCGCTGATCGCCACCCTCGAAATGGGCAAACCCCTCGCGGAGGCCCGCGGCGAGGTCACGTATGCCGCCGAATTCTTCCGCTGGTTCGCCGAGGAAGCCGTCCGGCTCGACGGTGGTTACATGCCCGCGCCCGGCGGCGGCTCCCGGTTCCTGGTCACCAAACAGCCCGTGGGTCCGAGCTTGCTCATCACGCCCTGGAATTTCCCGATGGCCATGGGCGCCCGCAAGATCGGCCCGGCGCTCGCGGCCGGCTGCACCTGTGTCGTGAAACCCGCCGAGCAGACACCGCTGTGCACGCTGGCGCTCGCCGAGATCCTGGACCGGGCCGGGGTGCCCTCGGGCGTGGTGAACGTCGTGACGACCTCGGATCCCGGAGGTCTGATGACCCCGCTGATTCTCGATCCGCGCTCCCGGAAACTGTCCTTCACCGGATCGACGGCGGTCGGCAAAGTGCTGCTGGAGCAGTGCGCGCGCACCGTGATGCGCACCTCCATGGAACTGGGTGGCAACGCCCCCTTCCTCGTTTTCGAGGATGCCGATCTGGACGCGGCCGTCGAGGGCGCGCTGGCCGCGAAAATGCGGAATATCGGGCAGGCGTGCACGGCGGCGAACCGGTTCTTCGTCCACCGTGACGTGGCCACCGATTTCGCCGAGCGGCTCACGGCTCGGATGGCCCAACTGCCGCTGGGGCCCGGTACCGAACCCGGAGTCGTCGTCGGACCGCTGATCGATGCCGATGCCGTGGCGAAGGTGACCGAACTGGTCGCCGACGCCCGCGCCCGCGGTGCCCGGGTCCTGCTGGGCGGCGAAACCGTCGACGGTCCCGGCAACTTCTATCCGGCCACGGTGCTCACCGACGTATCCGACGACGCGCTGATCTGCCATACCGAAGTCTTCGGGCCGGTCGCCTGCCTGACCACCTTCGATACCGAGGACGAGGCATTGGACCGCGCCAACGACACCCCCTACGGCCTGGTCGGCTACGTCTACACCGAGAGCCTGCGCCGCGGCCTGCGGGTCTGTGAGGCGCTCGACACCGGCATGGTCGGCCTGAACCAGGGCGTGGTGTCCAATCCGGCCGCGCCGTTCGGCGGGGTGAAAGAATCCGGACTCGGCCGCGAAGGCGGTCTGGTCGGTATCGACGAATTCCTCGAGATCAAATACATCGGAGTGCCCCTGTGAGCTCATATCGGATCGCGACCATCCCCGGTGACGGCATCGGCGTCGACGTCACCGCCGAGGCGGTCAAGGTCATCGACCGGGTGCTGCCCGGGATCGAATGGACCGAATTCGACTGGTCCTGCGAGAACTATCTGCGCACGGGCGCGATGATGCCCGCGGACGGCCCGCAGACCCTCGCCGGGTTCGACGCGATCCTGCTGGGTGCCGTCGGCTTTCCCGGCGTCCCGGACCACATCTCGCTCTGGGGGCTGCTGATTCCGCTGCGCCGCGCCTTCGGCCAGTACGTCAACCTGCGTCCCGTCCGGTTGCTGCCCGGCACCGAATCCGCCCTGCGCGACCGCACCGCCGCCGACCTGGACCTGCTGATCGTGCGGGAGAACTCCGAAGGCGAGTACTCCGAGATCGGCGGTAAGCACAACCCGGGCAGGCCGGAGGAATTCGTACTGCAGGAGTCGGTGTTCACCCGCGCCGGCTGCGAACGGATCATCCGCTACGCCTTCGAACGGGCGGGTGAGCGCACCGGCCGGCTGTGCTCGGCGACCAAATCGAACGGCCTGATCCATTCCATGCCGTACTGGGACGAGATCTTCGACCGGATCGCCGCCGAATACCCGGCGGTGCAGACCCGGCAGATGCACGTGGACGCCCTCGCGGCCGAGATCGTGCTGCATCCCGACCGGCTCGACGTGATCGTCGGCTCGAACCTGTTCGGTGACATCCTCTCCGACCTGGCCGCCGCCGTCACCGGCGGTCTCGGCCTGGCTCCCTCGGGCAATATCAACCCCGAGCGCGACGCACCGTCGATGTTCGAGGCGGTCCACGGCAGCGCCCCGGATATCGCCGGGCAGGGTATCGCCAACCCGGTCGCGCAGATCCTCGCGGGCGCTATGCTGCTGGACCACCTCGGTGAGCACGCCGCCGCGGCAGCGGTGGACCGCGCCGTCACCGACGTCCTGGCAACGGGCGGCCCCCGCACCCCCGACCTCGGCGGGAACGCCACCACCACCGAGGTCGGCACCGCGATCGCCGACCGGGCCGCGGCCCTGCTCCCCGCCGGCTGACGACAGCGGGCACCCGGCACGAACGGCTCGTCCGGTGGGGCCGCGGTTCTCCTCCCGGCCACACCGCTGTTCGTGGTCCACAAGATCCGGTCACCGGCAAACGGACTGGCCGCCAAGGGATAAGGGGAACCCGGCGCCGCCGTTCCGGCTGCCGCACCGCGGGGCTGTGAGTATGATGCTCCGACGTGGAACCTGTTGTGTGCGAATGCCTCGGTGGGAGGAACCGGCCGGGACCGGCGGTATCGACCGCCCGGCGGTACCCGGACGCAGACACCGGTCGCGCATTCGCAGCCGTCCCGGTTTCCGCCGTATGAACGGCGGAAACCGTCCACAGGTGTACAGGCATATGCCTTCCGGCGAACTATCCTCTCGAGTTCGTGTGGAGGCAATCCCTACCCGCCGCCGGCGGAAGCTATAACGCTGCCACGGGCCAGCGCAGCCAGACGCCCGAGACCTCGGCATTTTCGTCGTAATCCTGTTACGTACCTGGAGTCCCCGCATTGACCACACATTTCGAATCACCACACCACCAACCCCGGTACGCCGGTAACCAGCCGGTACCCACCATCCACGACCCGGGCCGGGTGCCGCTGTACATGGAGGATTTCGCCGCCGACCCGCACCGGACCTACTCGTCGATGCGTGCCCGGCACGGTTCGCTGGCGCAGGTGGAACTGGCGCCCGGCGTCCCCGCGACGTTGGTGATCGGCTACCGGACCGCGGTGCGGATCGGTAACGACCCCGCCCATTTCCCGGCAGATCCGCGCACCTGGGAGCAGAGTGTCCCCGATGCGTGCCCGGTGAAATCGATGATGCAGTACCGCCCGAATGCACTGCGCACGGCGGGAAACGAACATCTGCGCTACCGCGGGGCCACCGTGGACAGCATCAACGAGATCGATCTGTACAACCTGCACACCGAGATCGAGCGGATCGCTGTTCCGGAGGTCAACTCGTTCTGTGAAACCGGACAGGCCGACTTGGTGAGCCAGTACGCCGTTCCGGTGACATTCGCCTACCTCAACAGCATGGTCGGGTGTTCGGCGGAAATCGGGAACCGGGTCCGCCAGGGTATGGCCACGATGTTCGAAGGTGACCCGACGGGCGAAGGCAATCAGATGTTCGTCAGCGCGTTGTCGGACCTGATTCTGCTCAAGCGGGAGCAACCGGGCAACGACGTGGCCACTCGCCTACTGCAGCACGGGGCCGGACTGAGCCACGAGGAGCTCGTCCACCAGCTCGTCCCCATCTACGGTGCGGGAATCGAACCACTGGCGAACCTGATCGCCAACACGCTGCTGCTGATGCTGAGCGACGACCGGTTCGGCGGGGAGGCGGCGCTGACGACGATCGACGCGCTCAACGAACTGCTCTTCAAGGACCCGCCACTGGCGAATTTCCTCATCACCTATCCCCCACAGCCCATCCTGGTCGAGGACGTCTGGTTGCCGGCTCATCAGCCGGTGGTGACCAGCATGGCGGCCTGCAACAACGACCCCGAGATCGCCGGTAATTTCACCGACAACCGCTCGCACCTGGCCTGGGGCACCGGGCCACATGCCTGCCCCGCGCGGTCGGTCGCGTATTCGGTCGCGCAGAACGCCATCGATCAGCTGCTCGATATGCTGCCGGAAATCCGGCTCGCGTGCCCGGCCGAGAAACTGGTATGGCGGCCGGGTCCGTTCCACCGTTCGCTGGCGAGCCTGCCGGTGACTTTCGAACCGTCCCGGCCGTTCACTCCCGTATCCCGGTGAACAGCTGATACGCCGGCGGCCCCGGGGAAGAGGCGCAGAGCATCTTCCCCGGGGCCGCGCCGAATGCGATGACATACCGGCGGGCTCACCTGTCGAGTGACCCGCCGGGCCTTCCGGCTACGGTCAGCGACGGCTCGGCTCGGTGAAGCGGGCGTTCCACGCTCCGGGCAGATCGTCCGACAGCACTGGAGCGTCGAGGATCTCGTCGTCGAATTCGAACGCGTCCAGCAGCGCTGGCAGGTTGGCGGCCAGATGGTCGATGGCCCGGCGCAGCCCCTGCTTCGTCTTCTCGACGCCCGCGATATCGAGCAGACCGTGGGTGAGGTACCACGTGGCGTGCTGGTCGAGATAATGCAGCGCGAAAACATCACGCACAGCGGCGATTTCGGGCAACTCGGCGTGCCGGTCGAGCAAGCGCAGGGCTGCTTCGGCGCAATAGGCGTCGGCGAGGTCGAGGGCGTGCGGGATAACCGCCAGCCGGTCCTCGAGTCCCGGAGTCTCCAGGTGCGGCCGTGCTTCGTGGGCGATCGTCGCGGTGCGCGCGCTCAACAGACGCACGCGGTCCCCGGTGTCGGCAGGATCGTGCAGGACAGGCGCCGGCGGCGGTGTGGCGAGCAACTGTTTGGCCAGTGCTCGTCCGGCAACGGAACCGAGGACGGCACAGTCGCCCTCGCCGGTGATGGCCGCGTGACAGACGCCGAGGTAGTTCGCGATCCGGTTGGCGCTGAACATGCCCTGTGCACCCATCTTGATACGGCAGTGCGTGACCGTGTCCAGCGCATGCAGCTGGATGAAGTACTTGGCCAGCATCGCCGTCACGACGGTATCGCGATCGGTCAGATCACTGCCCGCGAGCATGGTCTTGACCTCGTTACCGTAAATCGTCCGGGCCACAGTACCCGCCAGGTCGGTGAGCAAGGTGTCCCGAACATGGGGGATATCGACCATGAGCGGATGGTCGACCGCCGTCATCGGCACCACTCGCTTGGTGGCGTAGTTCAAGGCGATGTAGAGCGCGGCGCGCGCCGACGCGTTCAAGCAGGACGCGAGCGCCATCCGGCCGACGGTCAGCTGGCTGATCGCCGACGGGAACGACCGCCGCCGGCTGTCCTCATCGCGCCAGGTGAGCACGCCGTTGTCGTCGATGGTGGCCAGATCATTGCTCAGCCAGGCCGCGCGATCGACCCGGAGGTTGTCGAAGCTGATGATCGCGTTGTCCATCACGACCAGCGGCTGATGGTCGAGCTGGGTGATCGTCACGCCGGGGGCCGGTTCGCCGTCGGCGTCGCGTAGTCGCGCGGTGAACAGGTGCACGCCCTGGTCGACGCCCGCGCCGTCGACGAAGCGGGCCGCGACGATGCAGACCCGGGAGACCGGGATACCCACCGAGGGCATGAATTTCCGCGCCCGCGGATTCGGGGTGTTGATGACGAACCCGTCACCGTCCCAGGTCGCGGTGGTCTGCATGAATTGGATATTCGACCCGCACCCGTACTCGGTCAGCAGGATGACGCCGATACTGGAGCCGTTGTCCAGATCCTGGAGGTACGGCGCGGCGGTATCGGAATCGGTGAGAGTGGACAGGCTGCCCGACACCAGGTTGTAGTGCCCGGAAATAAGCGGGACCAGGTCCGTCGCCAGCACCGCGGACCAGTCGAACACAGCGAAGAGGGCGGGCAGATCGGTTGCCGTGGTGCTGGTACTGCCGAACTTGCTGACCAGGTACTTCAGCTGGTCGTAGGCATTGGCACGCCGTTGCTCCTGGCTCTGCTGTTCCGTAACGGCGAAGTCCGGATTACTCAGGATCTCCTGGAGCTGCCGGTGCATCTCCGGGCTTCCGTGCCGAATCAGCTCGGCGAGCGATGTGCGTTCCATTTTCGTCTCCTACTCACTACCGATCCCACCGGTTCCCACCGCTGGGCATACGGTCATCGCGGCCGGCTCCACCGCTCCGGGACCGACGGTCACGACACGTCTTTGTGCGCGCCATCTGGACGGCGCGGAGCGGGGAAGCCGGACGATCACCTGTCAAGAGGCCAATACACCACACACCTTTACGGGGTTTGGTTCCGCCACCCGGCCGACGGAGGTGGTTACCCCGGCACGCAGCGGCGATAGCCGCCGAACACCGGTCGTTTTCACGCAGGGAGTGCGGGAGCGAGTTACGGCCACACGGCAGGAAGTCCCCGCAGAGCCGGAACTTGCGACCACCTCTTCCGGCAACAAAACTGTTGCCGTAGAGTTGCCGCCGACCCGCCCAGACACGAAATGTATTGTGCCACAGTCGGAGTTATCACTCATGCCGAATCATCACAGGACTTTGGTCTAGGCCTATCACCTGGTGTTCCGCGAAATATCGGCTCAGCAGCATATATCCACACCGATCGGGCAGCCGAACCGGCCACTGATTTGCCAGAAATTCTTTCTTACGAAACGGTCGGTACCCTTTGGCTTTCAGCGAGTGCGGCCGGTCGGCGCGCACGCGGACGATCCGGCCCCGTGGACAACAGAAGACGAATCGGCCGCGAAGCCGCGCGGGCGGGACAGCGGCGAGGTCGGCCGACTGCGATGCGATACCGGCCGGTCATTAAAGTCGCATCCATGGGTGTATCAGGGAATCGCGGCCCGATGGACGAGGGAACGCAGTCGTGACGGTGCTCATCGCTCCGGACAGTTTCAAAGGCACTTTCACCGCGGTGGAGGTCGCCGAGGCCATCGGTCAGGGGGTGGGGGAAGCCGGCGGCCGGGCGATCCGGCTCCCCGTGGCCGACGGCGGCGAGGGGACCCTGGACGTCCTGCGGGAACCGCTCGGTCTGCATACGGTGACCGTTACCGCGCGTAATCCGTGGGGCGCGCCCTGTTCCGCGACGTTCGGGTTGTCCGACGAGGGTGTCGCCGTGGTCGAGATCGCCGCGGCCAGCGGAATCACGACACCGCACGACGGCCCGCGTGATCCGGTCACCGCCGATACCTACGGCACCGGGATGCTCATCGCGGCCGCCGCGCGGCGCGGGGCCCGGCGGATCGTGGTCGCGGCGGGGGGTTCGGCGACCACCGATGGTGGTGCCGGCGCGATCTCGGCCATCGAGGACGGCGGCGGGCTGGGCGAGGCGTCGATCACCGTGCTCACCGATGTCACCACGCGGTACGTCGATGCGGCCCGGGTTTTCGGACCACAGAAGGGTGCGGATCCGGCCACCGTGGAATTGCTGACCCGGCGGCTGGCCGATACCGCGCGCCGCCTGCCGCGCGACCCGTCCGGAGTGGACGCCACCGGCGCGGCCGGCGGTTTCTCCGGCGGGATGTGGGCGCAGTACGGTGCCGAATTACGGTCGGGCGCCGAATACGTGCTGGATGCCGCCGGGTTCGACGCGCTGGTCGCGCAGGCGGATGCGGTGGTGGTCGGCGAGGGCCGCCTCGACGGGCAGACCCGCGCCGGGAAGATCATCTCGGCGATCCTGGCGCGATCGGGCACCACCCCGGTGTACGCGGTGGTGGGGTCGGTCGGCGCGGACCTCGGCGACTACCGCTCCCGATTCGCCGAGGTCATCGTCGCCTCCGACGCCGCCGCCATGCATGCGGCGGGCCTGCGTATCGGAGCGGAGGCCTCCTGAATTCCGCCGCGGCCAGGCGTCGGCGGCCCGCTGCCGGCATAAGGCGTGCATCGGTGCGGAACGACCGGCGGTATGCCGCGCGATCGGCAGCCGCCCGCCGGTCGTCGCCGGGGAGTCCCTCAGCCCGGCGACGGTACCGGGGCGCCGGGCGAATACCCGCGAGATTCGAACTGCGGGCCGGAACACCGCGATCGAGGCGCTACCACCAGGTCGACCGGCCGCCGCGCAGGGCAAGCACGCATCTCCGTCCGGGCGCGAGCAGCTGGGCGCCACCGTCCACGTACACCTTGTAGCCGTTGCCGGCGGCCTCGCCCCCGGCAGCCGCTGCCGCCGGGTGGACCTGGTTCACCGGATACCCGACGTGGCGCGCAGCTGCGCGATGGACATATCGCGGCGGCGGCTTCGGTGCCGTGGCAGGATACCGCTCGGGTTCTCGCCTTACCGCGGGCGACTCAGTCGACGGGGGCGTGTTCCGGTGGGAAACCGCCGGTCGCGATCGGACCCCAGCGTTCGATGGCGATCCGGATCAGCGATTTGTTCTGCCGGGCCATGGCCGCCCGGTATTCGTCCCAGTCGGGGTGTTCGCCGGCGATGCCGCGGTAGTAGTCGACGAGGCCGTCGGCGGCGTCGGGCATATCGATCACTTCGCCGCGCCCGTCCACCTGGACGTAGGCATCGTCGAAGTCGTCGGAGAGCACGCAGATCGAGACCCGGGGGTCGCGCCGGATGTTGCGGGTTTTGGCGCGGCCGGGATAGGTGGAGACGACGATCCGGCCCTGCGGATCGAGACCACAGGTCACCGGGGACATCTGTGGTGAGCCGCCGGCTCGCGTGGTGACCAGTACGCCGTGATGGCGGGTGCGCAGGAATTCCAGCAGGGCGGCGTGGTCGACGGTGGTGGCGGTCGCTGTGCGTGGCATGGAGGCCTTCCGGTCCGTTCGCTGGGTGGGCTTTCCGCGCAGCATATCCAGCGGGCACGACCGCCCGCGGTTTCCGGCGGCGGTCCGGATTCAGGTCTGTGGGAACGGGTAGCCGCCTCCTACCCGGGCAGGCCGGAGGGCAGGCCCGGACCACAGCCGATATCAGGAAGGAGCCAGGCGATGCCGAAAACCACCGGTCGCGGGACCGCCGTGAAGTCCGAATTGCCGAGCACCCTGCAGCGTTCGGACGCGAAGGCACAACGCACCTTCGCCAAAGCCCACGATTCGGCGATGCAGACCTACGGTAGCGAGCAGCGTGCGCACCGGGTGGCCTACGAGGCGCTCAAACACAGCTACGAGAAGGTCGGCGACCACTGGGAGCCCAAGAAGAAGCGGGGCCCGTCGGACGAACGCGCCGCGAGCGGCGGACCGAATCCCGAGGGCGCGACGGCCGAGGGTGTCGATGCCAACGCCTCGAAACAACATCTGCTCGACATCGCGGGCCGGCTCGATATCACGGGCCGGTGGAAAATGACCAAGGACGAACTCGTCTCGGCGATCGAGAAATCCAACCGCCGCGCGACCGCCCGCAGCCGGAAGTAACCGGCGCGGCAGCCGGTCCGCATCGATCGAGCGCGCCGCCCGGTTTACCGATCACACGGCCGGGTAGCGCGCCGATGGCGGGAACGAACACCGTCGGCGCCCGGATCGGGCGCGCATCGTCGAACAGGAGGCCGCAATGAGCATCCAGCAGGAAACCGGCCAGTTCACCGGAACCATGGACAAGGACTACAACCTCATCTGGTTCACCGAGGCATGCCTGAGCAACGCGTTGCGTATGGAGGTCTACAGCCACGACGCCGAACGCGCCGGCGATACCGAAGTCGCCGAATTCTTCAAGCGTGCCCAGCACGAGAGCCAGAAGGGCGCCGAGCAGGCCAAGGCCCTGCTCGCCCAGCGCCTGAGCTGACCGCCGACCGGCCCCGGCACCCCGGCCGCAGCCCGGCTCGCCGGCTCCTGAGCTGCCGGAACCCGAGAGGACGATCATGCGTGACGTCGAGCCGCAGCCGCCGCCCGAACCCGAGCCGTTACCCACGCCGCCGCCTCCCCCGCCGGATCCGGGGCAGCCACCCCCTGCGCCCGAACCCGGCCGGCCGCCACCGATGCCTGATCCCGATCGCCCGCCGCCGGATCCAGGTCGTCCACCGCCTGTTCCCGATCCGCCGCCACCCCCGTTCCCGGATCCCGGCCGCCCGCCCGCGCCCGTCCCACCGGACCCGGGCAGGCCGCCGGTACCGCCACCTGTGCCGCCGCCGGACCCTGGCCGGCCACCACCCGTCCCGGGCCCCGGCCCGGACCGGCCGCCGGTACCCGATCCAGCGCATCCCGCACCGCCCGGGCCCGCCCCCATCTGAGGTGGCAACGGTCTCGTGCGGCCGGTGGTTCAACCGCCGGTGAGCGGGTATTCGGGCCGAAGTCCCTGGTCGGAAGCTCGACAGGAAAGGACATGACCATGGTCGCCGGACACGAGCCGCAGCCCAGCGGCGAGCCGCATGAGCACCGTTTTCCCGATACCGAGCGGACCACGCGTTCGCATGCGGGGGAATCGATCGAAGACGCCCGGAACTGGCCCGGCATCATCTTGACCGCCCTCGGCCTCGTGCTGGTGGCCCTGACCCTGACCGCCGCCGGTTACGGCTTCGAGGGCTGGGCCGTCGTGGCCGGAATCTGCGCCGGTGTGTGCCTGGTGGCCGGTATCGGGCTCGTGGTCCTCGAGCATCGCCGGGTGAAGGTGGGGGAAGGGGCGACGCTGCGGGAGCCGCGTGGGCACTGAGCGGGGCGCCCGGGACGGTCTCGATCAGTCCCGGGCCCCACTGCTGGAAGCGCTGGCCGATTATCAGCGGCTCGGCCGCTACGGGTTCACCCCGCCCGGTCATCGGCAAGGACGGGGAGTGGACGAACGCGTCCTCGAGGTGATCGGCCGGGATGCCTTCGCCGCCGACGTACTCGCTTCGCCGGGACTGGACGACCGGCTGGCGCAGGGCGGATTCCTGGCGCATGCCGAGGAGCTCATGGCCGACGCTGTGGGCGCGGAGCGGGCGTTCTTCTCCACCTGCGGGAGTTCCCTCTCCGTCAAGGCCGCGATGATGGCGGTCGCCGGCGGACACGACGGCGGGTTGCTCGTCGCCCGCGACTGTCACAAGTCGATCGTGGCCGGCCTGATCTTCTCCGGGGTGCTGCCGCGCTGGATCACACCGCGCTGGGATACCGAACGCCATTTCACCCATCCCCCGTCGCCGGAGCAGGTGCGTGCCGCCTGGGCGAAATATCCCGACGCCGCGGGCGCGCTGATCGTGAGCCCCAGCCCGTACGGCACCTGCGCCGATATCGAAGGAATCGCGAAGGTATGCCACGAACGCGGGAAACCGCTGATCGTGGACGAAGCCTGGGGTGCGCATCTGCCGTTCCATCCCGACCTGCCCACCTGGGCGATGGATGTCGGCGCGGACGTGTGTGTGGTGAGCGTGCACAAGATGGGCGCCGGTTTCGAACAGGGTTCGGTGTTCCACCTGCAGGGCGATCTCGTCGACCCGGTACGGCTGCGGCACTGCGCGGACCTGCTGATGACGACCAGCCCGAACGTGCTCGTCTACACCGCACTCGACGGCTGGCGCCGGCAGATGGTGCAGCACGGCCGCGAAATCTTCGATCGTGCGCTCGGCACCGCCCGCCGTGCCCGCACCGAACTGGACCGGATACCGGGTATCCGCGTCATGGAGGACGAACTGCTCGGGGTGGAGGCCTCGCACGATCTGGATCGTCTGCAGGTGCTGATGGATATCTCCGAAACGGGTGTCAGCGGTTACGAGGCCGACGCCTGGTTGCGCGACCACTGCCGGATCGACCTCGGTCTCAGCGATCATCGCCGGCTGCTGGCGACCTTGTCGCTCGCGGACGACACGGAATCGATCGGCACCCTGATCTCGGCGATGCACGCCTGGCGGGCGCAGGCCCGGCCCAGCGATACCCCGCGCGAGATCCGGGTGCCCGGCCCGGACGAGCTGCTGCTGGAGACGACGATGCTGCCCCGTGACGCCTTCTTCGGACCCACCGAGATGGTGCCCATCGGCGCCGCGGCGGGGCGGATCGCGGCCGAACAGCTCACGCCCTACCCGCCGGGGATCCCGGTGGTCGTCCCGGGCGAGCGCCTGGAGCAGGGGGTCCTGGAGTATCTGAGCACCGGCCACGATCGCGGGATGAACGTGCCCGACGCCTCGGACCCCGAATTGGCGCAGGTCCGGGTGGTCGCCGGCGCCTGATTCGGCGGCCCGGCGCCGGGTACGCGCCCGATATGGAAATACTCGTGATCATCGGGATCGCGCTCGTGGTCGCCGCGGTCGTCGGGTACCGGCGCTTCACCGGCAGGCGCCCGGATACTCCCGAATCCCCGGACAACGACGGCCGGTGAGCCCGCCCCCGTACCCGGCGCGGCGGTAGTCACGCCGGGAGTGCGGCGCGGGTCTCGGGCGGGTTTCGGTCCGGTCACGGTCGGGTACTCCCCGCGCGGGCTCCGCTGCGCGCGCCACGCGACAGCCGGCGCCCGCCCCTGTGCTCTCGCCGGCGACGCGCCGCGCCGGAAACCGGTCCGGCCGCGGTGAGGCGACAGCCGCGCCGCGCCGGACAACTGGAGGTCTCGCCCTGGATACGCTGTGGACCTTCGTCGTGGAGCGGCGCCACCAGCTCTTCGTGGATTCCTATCTGCATGTTTCGGCGGTGGTGCAGTCGCTGGTGATCGCCACCGTGGTCGCGGTACTGATCGGGGTGCTCGTGTACCGCAGCCCGGCCGGTTCCGCCGCCGCCACGGCCGCGGCCGGCACCATCCTCACCGTGCCGTCGTTCGCGTTGCTCGGCCTGCTCATCCCGCTCTTCGGGCTGGGTGTGGTGCCGACGGTGATCGCGCTGGTGCTGTACGCGCTGCTGCCGATCCTGCGCAATACCTTGGTGGGCCTGTCCGCGGTCGACCCGGCGGTGGTCGATGCCGCGCGCGGGGTCGGGATGAACCGGCTGCGGGTGCTGGCCACGGTGGAACTCCCGCTGGCCTGGCCGTCGATTCTCACCGGGATGCGGGTCAGCACCCAGTTGATCATGGGCATTCTCGCCCTCGCCGCCTACGCCAAAGGTCCCGGCCTGGGCAACCTGATCTTTTCCGGCCTGGCCCGCCTCGGCAGCCCGAACGCGGTGCCGCAGGCCCTGACAGGCACCGTGCTGATCGTTCTACTCGCTCTACTGCTCGACGGGATCTTCCTGCTCGTCGGCCGTTTCACCATTCCGAGGGGGATTCGTGCCTGATTCCGCTACCACCGCCGACCCGGCGGTCTCCGGGGTCGAGATCGTGCTCGACGCGGTCACCAAACACTATCCGGGGCAGCGGCAGCCGGCGGTCGACGCGGTGTCGATGACGATCCCGGCCGGTGAGATCGTGGTCCTGGTGGGGCCGTCCGGATGCGGGAAGACCACCACCATGCGGATGATCAACCGCCTCATCGAACCCACCTCCGGCACCGTCACCATCGACGGCCGCGACGCCGCCGCCATGGATCCCGACCGCCTGCGCCGCGGTATCGGCTATTCGATCCAGCAGGCCGGTTTGTTCCCGCATATGACGGTCGCGAAGAACATCGCCACCGTCCCGGGCCTCATCGGCTGGGACCGGAAACGGATCGCCGCCCGTACCGACGAGATGCTGGAACTGGTGGGCCTGGACCCGGACACCTATCGCGGCCGTTACCCGCGGCAGTTGTCCGGCGGTCAGCAGCAACGCGTCGGGGTGGCCCGCGCGCTGGCGGCCGACCCGCCCGTGCTGCTGATGGACGAACCGTTCGGCGCGGTGGACCCGATCACCCGCGGCCTGCTCCAGGACGAATTGCTGCGGTTACAGGCCGAACTGGGCAAAACGATCGTGTTCGTCACCCACGATTTCAACGAGGCGGTCAAACTCGGCGACCGGATCGCCGTGCTCGGCGACCGGTCGCGCATCCTGCAATACGACACGCCCGCCGCGATCCTGGCCGACCCCGCCGACGACACGGTGGCCGGGTTCGTCGGCGGCGACGCCTCCCTCAAACAGCTGACGCTGACCCGGATCCGGGACGTCGTCCTCGGCGACTGCCCCACCGTCACCGAGGACGATTCGGTGGAAGCCGCCCGCGCCGCGGTGGCGGACCGGACCTGGGGCCTCGTACTCGACGCCCGCCGCCGGCCGGTGCGCTGGATCTCCGCCGCGCAGCTCGCGCACGCCGGATCGGTCCGCGAGACGGGAACGCCGCTGGGCGAAACGCTGTCCATGGCGTCGACGCTGCAGGACGGTTTGGAGGCGTTGCTCACCGATCACCACGCCACCGGCGTCGTCACCGGGCCGCGCGGCGAATACGCGGGCCTGATCACGATCGACACCCTGGTCGCCCATTTGCAGGCGCTGCGCAGCGAGCACGGCAGCGACCCGGTCGCGACGGAAGCGCCGGCATGACGGCCATCACCGGGCAGGCCGCCCCCGAGACGACCACACCGCCGGCCCTGCGGCGCGCCGACGGTGCGCGGCTGCTCGTACAACCCGTGCTGGTCCTGCTCCTCACCGTCGGTGTGCTGGTGTGGGCGCTGCGACGCGACCTCACCGTCACCCAGCAGGCCAGCCTGAACACGAGCAATCTCGTCACCGTCACCTGGCAGCACGTAGTGATCACGGCGACGGTGGTGGTGATCGTGGTCGCCGTCGCGGTACCGCTGGCTACCCTGCTCACCCGCCCGGGCTACCGCCGGCTCGCGCCGTTGTTCATCGGTCTCGCCAATATCGGCGCCGCCGCCCCCGCCATCGGGCTGATCGTGCTGTTCTACCTGGTCACCCGCACCACGGGGTTCTGGATCGGCGTCGCCCCCATCGCGTTCTATTCGCTGCTGCCGGTGCTGCGCAACACCATCCTCGGCTACCAGCAGGTGGATCCGCTGCTCATCGACGCCGGACGCGGACAGGGGATGTCGCCGGCCACCGTGCTGCGCCGCATCGAGTTCCCGCTGGCCGTGCCCTACATCCTGGCCGGCCTGCGCACCTCGCTGGTACTGGCCGTGGGCACCGCCACGCTGTCTTTCCTGGTCAGCGCCGGTGGACTCGGCATTCTCATCGACACCGGGTACAAACTGCGCGATAATGTCACGCTCGTCGTCGGCGCCGTGCTGGCCGTGGCGCTGGCACTGCTGGTGGACTGGCTGGGCGCGGTCGCCGAACGCCTCCTCGGACCGAGGGGGCTGGCATGAGTGGGTCGGGCCCGGAGGCGGTAGCGCAGCGTCACCACGCAGGGCCCCCACTCATGCCCCATCGACACAGCATGAGTGGGTCGGGCCCGGAGGCGGTAGCGCAGCGTACGCCGGCTCTCCGCCGCGCGATATGGGCGGTGTTGCTCGCGGGGGTTGTGCTGGTGGCGGGTTGCGGGCTGCAAGCCGGGAGCGCGGTGCCGTTGCGGGTGGGTCCCGGCAGTATCCGGCCGGTGCCCGAATTGCAGGGTGTCGCGGTGACGGTGGGGTCGAAGGATTTCACCGAACAGCACATCCTCGGCTACATCATCGAATTCGCGCTGGTCGCGGCCGGGGCCGAGGTCCGCGATCTCACCGATATCCACGGTTCGAACAGTTTGCGCGACGCGCAGCTCAGCGGTCAGATCGATATCGCCTACGACTACACCGGCACCGGCTGGGTCAACTATCTGGGCAACGAGAAACCGGTTCCCGACGAACAGGGCCAGTTCGACGCCGTACGTGAGGCCGACCGCGCGCAGCACGCGATGGTGTGGGCGGCGATGGCGCCGATGAACAACACCTACGCGCTGGCGACGGCCCGGCGCACCGCCGAGAAAACCGGAGTGACAACGCTGTCCGAGTACGCCGAGCTCGTCGCGACCGAGCCGGCCGCGGCGGCGACCTGTGTGGGCACCGAGTTCAATGTGCGCCAGGACGGGTTCCCCGGGATGGCCCGCGCCTACGGGATCGACGAGGGCCGGGTGCAGAAACGGATCGTGCAGGACGCCGTCGTCTTCCAGGCCACCGCAGATGCCGGCCAATGCGCGTTCGGTTCGGTGGCCGCCACCGACGGCCGGATCCCCGCCCTGGACCTGGTGCTGCTGGAAGACGATCGTGCCTTCTTCCCGAAGTACAATGCTGCGCTGGTGATGCGTGCCGAATTCGCCGACGCGCACCCGGAGGTCACCGCGCTCATGGCCCCCATCTCCGGGCTGCTCACCAACGAATCGATCACGGAGCTGAACCGGCAGGTCGATGTCGAGGGGCGCGAACCGGCGGAGGTCGCGCGGGATTGGATGGTCGCGAACGGGTTCGTCACCGAGGAGTGAACTGCTAGGAGGCGGTGGAGTGGTTGCCCCGGACGGCCCGAAGATACCGTCTCCCGCACCGGCCCGGTCGGTGCTGTTCGGTCTACCGCCCGCGGGCCGCCGGTTTCCCGGCGCCGCCCGGGCCGCGGTGGCATTCGGGGCACCCGCACTGCTGGCGGTGGCGCTGGGGCACGAACAGCAGGGCCTGATGGCGGCCACCGGTGCCCTGGCGGTGATCTTCGGTGAGGGTCAGGTCTACCGGCGCCGGTGGCGGGTGATCGGCGCGGCCGCGGTGGCCTTGGCGGTGTCGGCGTTCGCCGGCGGCCTGGCCGGGGAACTGATCGAGGGGCGGATCGCCGGCGGCGGATCGCAGTGGTGGCAGCTCGTACTGGTCGTGTTGATGACGGCGGTCGCGGTGGCGGGCACCTTCGTCAATTCGGCGCTGCGCCTGGGCCCGCCGGGTGGATTCTTCTTCGTCCTCGCCGCCGGCGTCGGCGCGCTCATCACCGGTCACGGGGTGCCACCCGATGAGGTGGCGTTGTGGACGGCGATCGGCGGGATCAGTGCGCTGCTCGCCGGGATATCGGCGGCACTCACCCGCGACAGCGCTCCGGAACAGCGCGCGGTGGCGGTCGCCGTCGCCGCGGTACACGATTTCGCCGCTCTCGACCCCGGCATCGACCGTACCGACGCCCGTTACGCCACCGCCATGAAGGTGCAGACGGCCTGGGCGTTGCTCGACGACGCCCGGCGGCCGCCGAACGACCGCGCGGTCGAGGAGCTCACCGGCGCCCAGCGGTCGTTCGCCGCGGCGCTGCATCGCGGCGATACGGGCGACGACGAATCCGATCTGCTGTTCGATACCGGCCGGCCCGCCCCGACACCCCGCCCGGCCCTGCGGTACCGGCTGTTGCGGTCGGTGTCCCCGGACAGCCACGCCGCGGTCTCGGCGAACCGGATCGCGATCGCCGCGCTGCTGGCCGGCGGGCTGACGGTCGCGCTCGACCTGGGGCGTCCGGACTGGGCGGTGCTCACCGTTACGGTCTTGCTGCATCAAGGCCCGGACCGGATGCGCGGGACCTACCGCGGGGTGCACCGCATCGGTGGTACCGCGTTGGGGCTGGTGTTGTTCGCCGGCCTCTACGCGCTCGAGCCGCGCGCCTGGGTGCTGGTGCTGGTACTGATGGCGCTGCAATTCGCGATCGAAACATTCGTCGCGCGCAACTACGGGCTGGCGGTCGTCTTCATCACCCCGCTCGCGCTGCTGATGGGCGGCGGCGGGCACTACGGCGATATCTTCCCGGTGATCCGGGACCGGCTGACCGAAAGCGTGATCGGTGTAGTGATCGGCCTGGCGGTGCTGTGGTCGATCGACCGCCGTGCGCACCGGCGGGTGCTGTTGCGAAACGATCAGCGGGTACTCGAGGTGGTCGCGCGGATACTGCGGTTGCTGTCGCTACCGCCAGTGCAGCGCCCGGACGCGGCCGGAGCCCGGCGGGAACTGGAATTCGAACTGATGGGTTCGACTCTCGGCGCGATCGACGCCGCGCACAACGAACCCGAATGGGCCCGCGCGCACTGGACCCGCCATCAGCGTATCCGCCGGCTCGGGCACGAAGTCCTCGCCGCGGACCTGTCCGCCGGCACCCGGGTGGATCCGGACCGGCTGAGCGGCTGGTCCCGCAGCCTCGCCGAACTTGCCTAGCGGGAGGAAGTGCGATGCCCGGGCCGGTCGGATATGCCGGGCGGGTTCAGGGAACGATCGGCTCCCGCAGCATCGCGTCGATATCGGCCCGGTCGCCCTCGACGGTCAGTCCTGCCTCGTCGACGGTGATACGGCCCCACAAGAGCAGCGCGAGACCTTCGGCGGAACCGGAAACCCGCAGCGGCACCTCGTCGATATCGCTGCCCACGCCACCGAGCACCCATCCGGGAGCGGGGTCGAGATCCGTGGCCACCAGCGCGAGCGGGGCCGCCAATGGGGCCATCCGCCCGATACCGATCTGGCGGGGGTAGAACACCGTCACCACTTCGTCCACCGCGTCCGCCCAGACCTCGGGCACCGCGCGCATCGACCCGAGCGCCGCCTTGCCGGCGATGGCGGCGCGCAGATCGTGACCGTGGACGAGTGTTTCGTGGACCTGCCGGCGGTGCCAGAACGACACCGGCCCCTCGGCCATCGGTTCCGGGTACGCCAGGACGCGGGCGGTCGCCGCCGGGTCCAGTTCGGCGAGGGTTTCGCGCAGTTCGGTGGCGCAGGCGGCATAGTGATCGGCGAGGTCGAACGGACCGTCCCCCAGGCGCGTCGCCTTCTGGTCGCGCGCATTGGCAGCCGCCCAGTGATGCACGAACGCGAGGTGCTCGACGAGTTCGCGTACGGTCCACGTGCCGCATGCCGGGACGGTGGCCGACGGATCGGCGTCGGGAATCGAGGCGAGGAACTCCCCTTGGAAGTCTGCCAGCAGCAGTGGGAAATCGAGACCGGAATGCGCGCTCATGGCGCCAAACTACCGCAGGTCTGCGACACCACGGTCGGCTCGGGCCGGGTCGGATAACCTGGCTGCATGCTCGCCGACAGCCCGCCGCAACGGCCATTCAGCAGTATTCCGTGGACCGCGGCGCAGCGCCGGACGATGGCGGCCGCGCTCGACCTGATCGGCGTGTACGGGGTGAGCGGAACATCACTGCAGATGATCGCCGATGCGGTCGGTGTCACCAAGGCCGCGGTGTATTACCAGTTCAAAACCAAGGAGGAGATCGTCGTCGCGGTCACCGCGAACGAGCTGGCCATCCTCGAGGACGGGCTGATCGCCGCCGAGGCCGAACCGGATCTGGCCCGCGCCCGCAAGGTGCTGCTCGATCAGGTCATCGAGCTCGCGGTATCCCGCCGGCGCTGGGTGAGCACCTTGACCAACGATCCGGTGATCACCCGCATCCTCAGTCAGCACGAACCGTTCCGGCAGTTCCTGAACCGCCTGTACTCGGTGCTGCTCGACGAGCGGCACGGCGACGACACCCTCACCCGGGTCTCGGCGGCCGTACTGTCGGCGGCGATCGGCGGCTCGGTGATCAACCCGCTGGTCATCGATATCGACGACGAGACGCTGCGGGCGACGCTGATCCACCTGACCCAGCGAATGCTCGATCTGCCGGACTGAAACCGGGTCATCGGCGCTACCACAGATAGATTCCCAGTACCGCACCCCACAGCACGATCAGCCAGGCATCGGTGGCAAGCCCCAGCCAGCGCGGCGCGGTACGTGCCTCCATGAAGTACCGGACGATCAGCCGGCCTTTGACAGCGCTTAGCACGATGACCAGCACCGTGATCGGCGTGCTCGCCGATACCGGCGCCGTGCCGTGACCCGGGGCCAGCGCCCAGGACAGCAGGGTGATCGCGGACAGCAGCAACCACACCGTGGTGGTCGCGCGCGCGGCAACGAATCGGAGCACTGCCCTCACCTCATCACATAGAGCAGGCCGAAGATGACGATCCACAGCAGATCGACCATATGCCAGTAGATCGCCCCGGATTCGGTTACCGATATCCGCCGCCGGCGCGGCGAGCGCAGTTCCCGCACCACGACTCCCAGGATCAGCAAGCCCAGCGCGACGTGGAACAGATGAACACCGGTGAGCATGTAGTAGAAGGTGAAGAACTCGCCGGACGAGAGGGTACGGCCCGCACCGGCCTCGGCGAACCATTCAAAGGCTTTGATCATCATGAACAGCACCCCGCAGGCGGCACCCGCGTAGACCAGGCGCAGCGCGCGCTCGTAGGTGCCGGCCCGGGCCGCGTGCACACTGCGCGCGACGAACCACGAACTGGCCAGCAGCACCAATGTATTGAGCGTGCCGAGATCGAGGTTCAGATGCTGCTGCGCGGCCAGGAATTCGTCCGGTGCCATGGCGCGATGCACCATGAAGATCACGAAGTAAGCGCCGAAGATCAGCAGGTCACCGAGCACCATCACCCACATATGCCCGTCACCGGGCAGCGGGGGACGCGCCCCCGCCGGGGCGGTTTCCGTGACGGACCGGTCGATATCGGTCATCGCGAACACCTCTCGTACGGGTGGGTTCCGGGCCCCGGGCGTCACGGCAGCGGTGGTTCGCCGGCGGGCTGCCTCTGCCCGGCTTTTCGCAGAAACGTGATGACACACATCAACCAGAACCCGAAAACAACCGTGCCCATCCAGAAGGAGATCGAACCGTTCCAGGCGAACGGCCCGGCCGTGGAGATGAATACCGGCGTGGCGAGTATTTCCGTCACAACCTGCCAGATGGTCACGTAGCCGAGCCATTTGGGGAATATGTTGTGGCGATCGTAGAAAATAGCGAGGGCGAATCCGATATACGCGGTCGTGAAACAGCCGAGTGAGCCCACATAGGAGAGCAGGCCGAGATCGTAGAGCAGGGCCAGGATTTCGGGATCGCGATCGGGGCGATACACCGCGACCAGGAAGCAGAACGCCACAAGCAGGCAGCCGGGCAGGGCACCCACCGCCATACCGCCCATATAGATGTAGGCGCCCACCGAGCCCGCCGACATCCGCTTCATGTGATAGACGACGATTCCGTTCGATATTCCCGCTCCGCCCACGATGAGCAGCAGGATCGCGAAACCGATCTGGATCGTGACGGTGTGCGTATCGAAGAATTCGGTGATCTGTGCCGGATTCGTATCGGGCCGGGGCGGGGGCATCACCCGGGCGAGTAGAACGAAGATCAAACCGAATGCCGTGTAGAACGCCGGAACGATAGCGAAGCAGAGCCAGACATCCCTTTTCCCGGCCGGCTTCGCGCCGGCGGTGCGCAGCGGCCGGTGCGCGGTGCTCTCGAGGAGTGGTTGCAGCAGTTTCATCGCGGGGTATCCCGTTGGGCGGCCTGCCGGTGCAATACGGCGCGCAGGACGAAGAACATCACCGCGACGAATACCGCGAACGCACCGTTGCGCAGCCAGAACGAAATGATCCCGTCCCAGGCCAGCGGACCGCTGGTCACCACGGCCGCTGCGGTGGCGGGGGCCATCGCCACGGCCGTGCCGACGGCGAAATGGCCTACCCAGCGCGGGAATATCCGGTCCGGTCCGTTGTCGAAATAGATCGCGGCGGCCAGCAGCAGATTCTGTGCTACCAGAATGCCCACGGGGGCGATGAAGATGATCCAGGCCATATCGTTGAGCAGCAGGATCAGTTCGGGGTCGCGGCCGGGCCGGAAAGCCGCGGCGAGATAGCAGATATCGGCGAGTGCGAAAATCGTCGCACCGCTGACCGTCGCGGTCAAATAGCAGTAGGCGAACACATGACTCTGGGTGGTCATTCGTTTCATCTGCGCGACGATCACCATGAAGAACGGAATCAGCATGATTCCACAGAGATTGAAGGTGATCATGCTGAACCGGATCAGCGCCTGATTGTCGGCGTAGAACGCTGCCACTCGATCCGCCGGCAGGTCGGGGGACATCGGTGGGAAGAATCCCGGGAAGGCCAGGAACGCGATCAGCAGGACGGCGCCGGCCACAGGCCCGGTCCACAGGCTGATCGTTTGGATCTCCAGATCCGCGGTGGACGTGGTTTCCGTGCCCGCCGCCGTTTCGGCCGGAATCTGCATCGCCCCTCGATTCACTCCGGACCGGCACCGGATGCGGTGCCGGACACGGCATATCACGCCATTCCACCACACCTAGCCGAACGGCTAGAACGACTGTAAACCCGGAGAGCGGACTTTGTCGATCCCCTACTTTCCGATTCTTCTGGGAGGCAGGCTTTTACCACACGACAAACCGTCGAGTGGGCCGATTCCGGATAGGAATTTTTTTCTAGCCGTTCGGCTAGCACGGCCATTCCGGATCCGTTAGCCTGCCTCCAACGCCGCTGAGCGCAAGCTCGATACCCAGCGGGTGGGCGGAGGTCTTCCATGAGCATCGGACCAACCCTCGACGACAACAAACCGGTAGCGACCGAGCAGATCACCGGATGGTTTCGCGGTTACCTGCAGCGCCATCCCGTTGCCGCGCTGGCAACTCTCGGACGCCAGGTACTCATGGGCCGGCAAGCATTGCGCTATCTGTTCGCCGACCTGGCCACCGGCCGCTTCCCGGTAGGCGAGTTCGTACACCAGGCCGCGTTCATGGTCCGCACCTCCTGGCTGCCGACCGTCGCGGTGGCGCTGCCCATCAGCGCGACCCTGTCCATCCAATTCGGTTTACTCGCCGGGCAGGTCGGGGCGACCTCGCTGGCCGGTGCCGCCAGCGGGCTGGCCGTGATCCGGCAATCGGCGCCCATGGTCACCGCGATCCTGATGGCCGCGGCGGTGGGTTCGGCGATCTGCGCGGATCTGGGCGCCCGCACCATCCGCGACGAGATCGATGCCATGGAGGTCATGGGTGTTTCGGTACTGCGCCGGCTGGTGGTGCCGCGGCTGGCCGCCGGGATCGTCGTCGCCGCGGCGCTCACCGGGTTGAGCTGCTTCATCGGCTTCCTGGCCGGATATCTGTTCAACGTCTATGTGCAGGCGGGCACCCCGGGCAGCTTCATGGCCACGTTCTCCTCCTTCGCCACCGCGAGCGACCTGTATCTGGCGATGGTCAAGGCCGTCGTCTTCGGTGTGATCGTCACGGTGATCGCCTGCGAGAAAGGCCTGAGCACCCGGGGCGGGCCCGGCGGGGTGGCCGATTCCGTGAATGCCACGGTGGTCGCGTCGATCATTTTCCTGATGGTCGTCAACGTCGGGTTCACCGAGATGTACACGATTCTCTTCCCGAGGACGACACTCTGATGGCCGCGACCTACCATTTTCCCGGGACCGCGCGGCCGATCGCGCTGGTCCGCCGGTGCGGCCGCTTGTTCATCACGCTCGGCCATATGATCACGTTCTTCGTGCGCGCGGTCGTTTCGATCCCGGTGGCCCTGCGCCACTACAGCCGTGAATCGATGCGGATCCTGTCGGATGTCACTTGGGGCAACGGATCGTTGGTCGTCGGCGGCGGAACCGCGGGCGTCATCATCGTGCTGGGGGCCGCCGCGGGCGCCATCGTGGGGATCGAGGGGCACAGTGCGCTGAAGTTGCTCGGGATGGAACCCGCCACGGGCATGATCGCCGCGACCGCCGCCACCCGCGAACTGGCGCCGATCATGGCCTCCATCGCCTTCGCCGCGCAGGCGGGTTGCCGGTTCACCGCCCAGCTCGGCGCGATGCGGATCGCCGAGGAGATCGACGCCCTGCACGCCGTGGCGATCAGGCCGATCCCGTATCTGGTGTCCACCCGGCTGCTCGCATCGATGATCGCCGTCGTACCGCTGTACGTCGCCGCGCTGGCCGCCGACTATCTGGCGGTGGAGTTCTTCGTCTGGGTGGCCGGGGGCGAATCGTTCGGAACCTACGAGCACTACTTCAATCTGGTGCTCGGCGGTACCGATGTCCTGTACTCGCTGCTCAAAGCGCTGGTCTTCGTGGTCATCACCACGACGGTGCAGTGCTATTACGGCTATTACGCGGCGGGCGGGCCGCAGGGTGTGGGCGTGGCGGCCGGCCGGGCCATGCGGGCGAGTATCACAGTGATGATCTCGGTGAATCTGCTGCTGACCCTGGCGCTGTGGGGTTTCGACTCCGGTTCACGGATCAGCGGGTAGGGGGCCTGAGATGCCGAGTCCTTTCGAAGCCGACGACCGGAACCTGCCGGATTGGAAACTTCTGCTGCGCGGGATCGGGTTCGCGCTGGCCGCCGCCGTCCTGGTGGCCGCCGGGATCGCCCGCTCACAAGGCGCTTTCGAAACCACGGTGCCGGTGACCGCACTGATGACCGATATCGGGGACGGTCTGCCGGTGAAGTCCGACGTGAAATACCGTGGTGTTCTGGTCGGCCTCGTCACCGAGGTCACACCCGGCACCGGCGGCGGACCGAACCGGATCGGGATCGAATTGTGGCCGGAACAGGCGCGCGGAATCCCCGCAACGGTCACCGCTCGCGTCGTCCCCAGCAATGTGTTCGCCGTTCCCTCCATCCAGTTGGTGGACAACGGCTCGGCGCCCGCGCTACGCCCCGACGCCGAGATACCGCAGGACCGCAGCCTCGCCACCGTCCAGCTGCAGACCTCGCTGACCGCATTGAGCCGGATCGCCGCGGCCGCCGGCCGCTCCCCCACCGACCCCACGGTCGGGATCCTGGCCACGGTCCAGCGCGCGACCAGCGGTCGCGGCGCGGAGATGGTGCGCGCCGGTGCCCAGCTGGAACGGATCGCCCAGGCGCTCGGCGAATTCGCCGCACCCGGCCAGGGCCCGTCGACGATCGACGCGCTCGCGCAGGCACTGGCCGGTTTGCAGTCGTCGGCGCCGGATCTGCTGCAGGCGGTGAACCATACGGTCGGGCCGATGCGTGTCGTGGCCCAGCAGCAGGGGCAGCTGGCCGCTCTGCTGTCCGGCGGCCTGGTCACCACGTCGAGTATCGGAACCGCCCTGAGCAATCACACCGGCACCCTCACCGATATCACCGGCAGCATGGCGCCGGTCCTGGATGTACTCGCCCGCGGTAGTCAGAACTTCGTTCAGATGACCACCTCGCAGGCGCGGCTCTCGCGCAAGTTCGGGACCGAGATCTGGAAACCCGGAACGCAGAGCGCCGCCGCCGCGGTCATCGTCGAACTCACCCCGCACAAGCAGTACACCCGCGCCGACTGTCCCCGTTACGGAAACCTCGCCGGACCCAGCTGCGCGACCGGCCCGGCCGGTTCGGCGCCGGTGATTCCCGGCGGGTTCACGCCCGCGAGCGCGGAGTACGGGGCCGGGGCGGTCGGCGGCCGGGGAGAACGCGAGAAGGTCACCACGGTGCTGGGTACCGAAGCCGACGATCTGTCGACGCTGCTGCTGGGGCCACTGGTGCGCGGCAACGAGGTCACGGTCGTACCGGCCACAACGGAAGGGCCGCGATGAGCTACCGCAAACCCTTACTCGGCCTGTCCCTCTTCCTGGTCGTCGCCATAACGCTGACCTGGATGGTGTACCTCACCCTGCAGCGGGGCGTGGCCGGGGAAACCCATTCCTACGAAGCTGTGTTCACCGATGTGTCGGGTCTGCGTGCCGGTGACGATGTGCGGATGGCGGGGGTGAAGGTGGGGCGCGTCGATTCGATCGCTGTCGACGGGACGCACGCCCGCGTGCGTTTCGAGGTCACCCGGGATCAGACGCTCTACGGCAACACCCTCGCGACGATCACCTATCAGAATCTGATCGGGCAGCGATACCTCGGACTGGCGCCCGACGATTTCGGCAGCCCCGAACCGCTCGGACCGGGGGCGGTCATCCCGGTGGAGCACACCGAACCGTCCTTCGATATCTCCGGCCTGCTCAACGGTTTCCAGCCGCTGTTCAGCATGCTCGACCCCGGCGATATCGACAAGATCACGGCCGCGCTGATCCGGGCGCTACAAGGTGAGGACGGGGCGCTACTGGCGCTGATCACCGAAACCAGTGCGCTCGTGGAATCGTTCGCGGGCCCGGATCAGGTGCTGGGTTCGATCATCGACAATCTCGGCCGGGTTCTCACCGATCTGTCCCGGCACAGCGGCGAACTGCAGACCACGATCACGCAGACCCGCAAGATCTTCGACAGCCTGCACGCCCGGCGCGACACCCTGCTGTCGCAGACCACCGATATCGCCGTCGTCCTGGACCGGGCGGCGCAGGTGGTCGGCGGCGCAGCCCCGGCGCTGGCCCATTTCGTCACCCGCGAACCGGGTTTCGCGCGGCATTTCCTGGAGAACAAACCGAAGTTCGCCTATCTGGGCGCCAACCTGCCACTGATGCTGAAGGCACTCGCCCGAATCGTCGACAAGGGGGCCTATATCAATGCCTACGTCTGCGATATCGGGTTCAGCATGGTGCCCGGTTTCGACCCGCTCATTGCCCAGATACTCGCGCTCGCCACGCCCAGCGGCCGGGTCGAGCATTCCGCGATCTGCAGGTGAGGACAGATGAAGTCGACACTGCGCACGGCCGGCGGATATATCGCGGCACTACGGAATCGGTTACCGGCCCGCCCGCGGCGCGCTACGGCGGACCGCGCCACCGGACCCCTCCGCCTCGGGATCGTGACGGTCGCCGTGGTGGCCGCGGTTCTGCTGGTCACGGTATTCGTCAATTCCCTGCACCTGGGAAAAACCACCTATCGGGCGCATTTCCGGCAGGCCGCGGGGATCGCCGCCGGCGATTCGGTGACCTACGCCGGGGTCCCGGTCGGCACGGTCACCGGCACCCGCCTCGACGGCGAACACGTATCGGTCACGATGAAGGTCGACCCCACCGTCCGGCTGGGGGCCGACACCCGGGCCGCGGTCAAACTCACCACCCTGCTCGGGACGCGGTATGTCGAGTTGCGGTCCACCGGAATCGGCGCGCTGCCCGACCGGCTGATCCCGCTTTCTCATACCAGCGTTCCCTACGATCTGGAAACCGCCCTGCAGGATGCGACCACCACCTTCGCCGGGGTCGACGCCGACCGGGTCGCGACGTCGATGACCGCACTCGCGCAGCAATTGCGGGGCCTGCCCCCACTGGTCCCGCAAGCCCTGCAGAACATCGAGACCGTCGCCGGTGTCATAGCGCAACGCCGGGACCAGATCGGCGCGCTGCTGCAGAGCACCGAACAGGTGACCACCGTATTGCGCGACCAGCAGGCCGATCTGGGGGCGTTGATCGGCCAGGGCCGCACCGTTCTCCAGGAGATCGCGGCCCGCCAGGCGGCGCTGCGCCGGCTTCTCGACGCGACCACGAATCTGGTGCGGGAGCTGGAACCGATCGTTGTCGGGGAACGCGGCAAGATCCAGGTACTGCTCGACGATCTGCGCGCGATGACGCAGCTGATCGCCGATAACGATGCCTTGCTGCGCAATATCCTCCAGGTCCTGCCGGTGCCCTGGCGGCTGTGGGCCAATGCCACCGGTACCGGAATGGAACTGTCGGCCAACGCCCCCGACGGCGCGTTCATCGATGCCTTCATGTGCGCCCTCAGCGGGCGTGCTGTCCAACTGGGTAAGGCCCCGTATTACGAGGACTGCCGATGAAACGATTGGCGCACCGCGTCGTGCTCGCCCTCATGGTGCTGGGGGTGGGGTTCGGTGGCTGTGCGAGCGCTCCCGGCCTCCGCACGCCCGACACCACCATTACCGCCCGATTCGCCAACGCCAACGGCCTCTACCCCGGCAACGCGGTGTCGGTCCTGGGTATGCGGGTCGGCGAGATCACCGGGATCCGGCCGGGCGGAACCGGGGTGGATATCGACCTGCGCGTCGACGGTTCGATCCGGCTGCCCGCCGATGTACTGGCGGTGGCGGTCTCGGATTCCCTGCTCACCGACCGCCGGATCGAACTGAGCCCGGTGTACCGCGGCGGCCCCGAACTGCCGCGCGACGCTGTGCTGGGTCTCGACCGCACCCGGGTTCCGGTCGAGTTCGACAGTCTGCTGGCCATGGTGCAGAAACTCGCGAACTCGCTCGGCGGAGACGGTGCGGGCAACGGCCCGGTCGGCGATCTGCTCGACCTCGGCACCGGCGTCACCGCCGGCCACGGCGAGCAGATGCGCACCGCGCTCGGGGAACTCTCCCGGGCACTCCAGCTCGGCAGCGATCAGGGCGCCGCGACCCGCGACGCGATCACCGCGGTGGTGACAAACCTCGACGAACTGGTCGCCGCCGCCGACCGCAACGATACGACGCTGCGCGAATTCGGCGCCGGTGTGCACCGGCTGAGCGATTTCCTCGCCGCGCAGGGCCTCGGGTCCGGTGATACCGGCACCCGGCTGAACCGGATCATCACCACGGTCACCGAACTGCTGCAACAGAACCAGGACACACTCGGCGCCCTCGCAGGTAATACGACCACCATCACCGGTGCACTGGCCGACTACCACGTGAACATCGGCGAATTCCTCGACGTCTTCCCGCTGGTCGTCGACAACGCCTACAACGCCATCGACCAGAACGCCGGCGCCCTGCGCGTGACGTTCGATCTCAACAAGTTCCTGCTCGACGGGCAGATGGTGAAAGAAGTGTGCAATCTGCTGCACCTCACCGAACTCGGGTGCGATACCGGAACCATGCGCGATATGGGACCCGATTTCGGTCTCACCGCGATTCTGCAGGCCTTGGCGGAGGGACAGCCCCGATGACTCCGGGCAGATTCACCAGATTCCTCGCCGTGGCGGCGGTCGCGACAGCCACGGCCACCGGCTGCTCGGCGAGTCTCGACGAGCTACCGCTACCCGCACCCGGAGTTCCGGGCGACTCCTGGTCGCTCACCGCGACCTTCGCCAACGCGCTCAATCTGCCGGCGCAGGCGAAGGTGCGCTTCAACGGCGCCGACATCGGCCTGGTCGAATCCATGGTGGCGCGTGACTACACCGCGGTGGTCACCATGCGGATCCGGCCCGAGGTGCAACTTCCGGCCGGGACGACCGCCGAACTGCGGTCGGCGACCCCCATGGGCGATGTGTACATCGCACTCGCCGCACCGCAGTCCCCGCCCCCGGACGGCGGTCTGCTCGGCGAAGGCGCGACCATCCCGATCGAGTCGACCTCGGCCGCAGCGACCATCGAAGAGGTCCTCAGCAGGTCGTCGTTGCTGGTGAACGGTGGGGCGATCAAGAACCTCACCGAAGTCGCCCAGGCGCTCGGTGAACACCTCGACGGCCGCGGCGACCGGGTGGCCGCGGTCCTGGACCGGACCCGGCAACTACTGGAAACATTGACCGCCCGCTCCGGGCAGATCGACGCGATACTCACCAGCGCTGCCGCGTTGAGTACCACCCTGGGTACCCAGCACACCGCCCTCGGCGACGCCGTCGCCGCGGCGCAACCGGCCACGCAGGTCCTCGGCGCGGAAACCGATTCGCTCATCGCCCTCGTCGACCGGTTGCACGCCATCACCGTGCAACTGGCCCGGTTCCCCTCGATCCAAGGCACCAACCAGGGCAGTATGGTCGCCGATATCAACGGTCTGGCGGCGGGGCTCAACGCCGCGGCGGTGAATCCGGAAGCCGACCTCGGCACACTCAACGACATCCTGTCGATCGTCCTCAAAGTCACCAACGGGTCCTCGGCGCATGCCGATATCGATGTCGCACAACTCGCGCTGGGTGCCGTACCCGATCCCAACTTCCCGGGCGATCCGGGCGCGCGCCTGCCGGACGCCACCGACTGGACCGCCTTCGTGGGATCGCTCCAGTACATGCTGGGGCGGCTCGGCGGACGACTGAACGGTCCCCCGCGATGAGCCGCCGCGGCGCCGTGGCCGAACGCCCGGCACAATTCCTCGTCGGCACGGTCGGCCGGATCCGGCGTTACCGCACCACGACATCCCTGCTGGGCCTGCTGCTCGTGCTGCTCACCGGCAGCGGATATCTGCTGTTCGGTGCGCTCGATATGAATCCGTTCGCCGGGCAGTACCGGATCCGGGTGGAACTGCGCGAATCCGGTGGGCTGCTGCCGGGCCAGGACGTCACGCTGCGCGGGGTGCGGATCGGCGAGGTCGATTCGGTGGAAGTGGCCGGTGGCAAGGTCGTGGCGGTCGCCGCCGTCGACGAACGGATCCGGATCCCGGCCACCGGGCGGGTCCGCACCGCTGCCCTGTCGGCCGCCGGCGAGCAGTACCTGGATTTCCTGCCGGAAACCGAGGGCGGCCCGTTCCTCGCGCCGGGCGCGGTGGTGACCCAGGACCGGACCTCGAGCCCGGTTCCGTTGTCCACCATGCTGGAAGGACTGTCCGGCATCCTCGCGCAGGTCGATCCCGATCAGCTCCGGGCGATCTCCGGCGAATTGGGTGTCGGCGAGGCGGGGCCGGACAAACTGGCCGCCCTCATCGACGGTGGCTTCTTCATGATCTCCGCGCTGGACGGAGTCCTGCCGGAAACGGTGCGCCTGCTACACAACAGCCGGACCGTACTCACCACGGTCGCCGACACCACGCCCGGACTGCGCGACACCGCGGCCGATCTGTCGGCAACCATGGGCGGAATCGCCGCCATGACAGGTGGATTCGAGCACCTCATCGGACGCACACCCGAAACTCTCGCGGCGATCGACACGTTGATGGCGCACAACGGACCGACCATGGTGCAGCTACTCGGCCAGCTCACCACCGTCGCGCAGATGGCGAACCCACGAGTACCGGCCTTCGAGGAGTTCTTCTTCCCGCAACAGCGCACCGGCTCCGCCCTCGACGCCATGGCCACCGCCTTCCACGACGGAAAGATCTGGGCGCTGGCCAGTATCTACCCGCGCTACCAATGTGATTACGCGGTCCCCCGGGCGCCCGGCCCCATCCCCGATTATCCCGAGCCATACCTGTATTCCGACTGCACCGACCCGGATCCCACCCTGCTGCCCCGCGGCGCGCGCAACGCCCCGCGCCCACCCGGAGTGAACCCGCTACCGGTGGTACCGCCGGGAGCGGGCCCGCTGGATACCGCCGACCCGACCCCCACCGGGCCGCTCACCATCCCGACCCCGTACGGCGGGCCGTATACGCCCACCTATGTGCCGCCCAACTGAGGAGCCAGCAGTGACATCCCAGGATGAAGCCACTCCGGATCCGGAGACCGCCACACCGGCACCGGACCGCACCGCCGGAACCGGGCCCGGCACAGACCTGTCCGCCACGGGAACGACGGTATCCGGCCGGCCCGCGCGCATCCTCGCCGGAGTCCTCACCGTGCTGCTGATCGCCGCCACCGGCCTGGCCGGCGTCCTCGGCTGGGAATGGAAGGACCGTCGCGATACCGACCGTGCGGCCACTGCCGCCCTGGCCGCGGCCCAGCAGTACGCGGTCGCGCTGACCAGTATCGATACCGAACATATGGACGCGGACTTCGCCGCCATCGCCGACGGCGCCACCGGCGAGTTCAAGAATATGTACAGCCGGTCCGCCGAACAGCTCAAACCGCTGCTCGCCCAGGCGCAGTCGGTGAGCAAAGGCAGAGTTGTCGCGGCGAGCGTCCAATCCGCGTCCCGGGACCGGGTGGTGGTTCTGCTGTTCGTCGACGCCGAGATCACCAACACCACCACACCGCAGCCCCGGCTCGACCGTAACCGCATCATCATGACCATGGACCGGGTCGGCGACCGCTGGCTGGCCGGCGAAGTCGAACTCGTCTGACCGGCCTCAGTCGACCGGCAGCCGCGAATCCAGCAGGAACGGCAGCAGGAAATCGCGCAGCATCGCCCGCTCCTCGGCCTCGTCCGCGGGCGGCAGCGTCAGCAGCGACACCATGATGCGCACCGCCCACCGGCCCAGCCGTTGCGCCGCCGCGGACGACAGCTCGGGCCGGAACCGGGTGACGAACGCGGTCACCAGGGCGTCGATCACCGCCGACGAATCCGCCAGCCGCGCCACGATTCCCGCATTGGCCGGTTCGAACCAGACGGCCAGATGCGGTGTCTTACGGGTCTCGGCCAGGGTGGCGGCGATACCGTCCAGCAGGCGTTCGGCACGGTCCGGGCCGTCGAGCGGGTGGTCACGCCAGACCCGTTCGATCAGCTGAGTCGCCTCGCGGCCGGCGAAGGCCACATACAGCGATTGCCGGCTGTCGAAATACCGGTAGAGCGTCGCGCGGGAACACCCGGCGGCCTCGGCGACCTCGGCCATCCCGACGGTCCCGGCGCCCTTGTCGATCACCAGCGTCCGCACGGCATCCAGAATCCGCTCCGCCGCCAGTTCGGTCCGCCCGCCCGCCAGCCAGTCACCGCTCATACGGCGTCCCTCACCCCCGGGGCCGAGGGCCCTGCGTGCTCACGTTGCGCTACCGCCTCCGGGCCCGACTCGCTCATGCTCTGCCTATCGGGCATGAGCGAGGGCCCTGCGTGGTGACGCTGCGCTACCGCCTCCGGGCCCGACTCGCTCATGCTCTGCCTATCGGGCATGAGCGAGGGCCCTGCGTGGTGACGCTGCGCTACCGCCTCCGGGCCTGACTCGTTCATGCCGTGCACCGGAACGGCACGCCGGTGGGGCGCCGGACATAGGGGCCGGGAGCGTAGGTGACGGCGTCGATATCGACCCGGTAGTCCGGGAAGCGGTCGAGCAGTTCCTCCAGCGCCACCCGTGCCTGCATCCGGGCCGCGGCCGCGCCGAGACAGTGGTGGGGGCCGTGCCCGAAGGTCATGATGCGCTGCGGGTTGCGGTCGATGTCCAGTTCCGCCGCGTCGGCGCCGAAGGCCTGTTCGTCGCGATTCGCCGAGCCGTACACCAAGAGCACTTTACGGCCCGCCGGGATCGTCCGGCCGCTCAACTCCACATCCCGGGTCGTGGTGCGGGCCAGTCCCTGGACCGGCGAGGTGAGCCGCGCGAGTTCCTCCACGGCGACCCGGATCCGTTCGGGGTCCCCGGCGAGCGCGGCCCGCTGCTCGGGGTTCTGTTGCAGCAACTGCACGGCACCGCCCAGCAGCCCGGTGGTGGTGTCGTTACCACCGGTAACCATGGTCCAGGTGTAGGCCAGGATCTGCACCAGCCCGTCCACATCGGAGTCGTCGGCCGCCATCCCCGCCTGCACCAGCAGCGACACCGTATCGTCGCCGGGGTCGGTGCGCCGCCGTTTGACCAGTTCGGCGAAATACCCCAGCATCTGCATCGACGCCACCTGCGCGTCCTCGGTGCGCTGAGTGCTCGCCGCGACCACGGCGTCGGTCCAGCCGTCGAACAGCGGCCGGTCCTCCTCCGGAACGCCCAGGTAGTAGGCGACCACCATGGTGGGCAGCGGTTTGAACAGGTCGAGCACGATATCGCCACCGCCGTGGGCGGCCAGCCGGTCCAGCCGCTCCCGGACGAACCGGCGCACCACCGGTTCGACCTCCTCGACCTGCCGGGGTGTGAAACCACGGGCCACGAGTTTGCGGAATTCGGTGTGCTCGGGCGGATCCTGCATCACCATCGGCGGGTTGGCGGTGAGGCCGATCTGCTCGAGTTCGCCGTATTCGACGGTCAGCCCCTGGCCGGAGGAGAAGGTGCCGACATCGCGTGCCGCCGCGTACACGTGTTCGTGCCGGGTCAGCACCCAATAGTCGTTGTCCGGGCGTTGCGCCGGCACCACCCGATGCACCGGATCGTGCTCCCGGAGCGCGGCGTACATCGCCCACGGCGACCGCCATGTCTCCCCCGAGCGCAGCTCGAAATACGCCTCGTCCTGATACGTCTTACCCTTCATGTCGTAACGGTAAGACATAATCAGCTATTTGTCTAAGAAATGCGTGGCGTTCGGCGGCGGCCGCCATACGAACCCGAAAACGCCGAACCCTGGTATCCACCGCTCCGGCACGGCACAGTTGGAATCGGAACGAACAAAACTGTGGTTTGTGCACCACGGAACGCCCTAGGTTTGGCGGGCCGCAGCGGTGCACGGGCCGCGGCAGGCCGGAACGCGTGTGCCCGAAGGGGATTCGTCGCGTTACCCGGCGCGATCGGCTGTTTCCCCGACCCTCAGGAGTATTTCGCGATGACCGAGTCCACGCCCCCGGCCGACCCGAGTGCCGGCTGGAGCTTCGAGACCAAACAGGTGCACGTCGGGCAGACACCGGACGGCACCACCAATGCCCGCGCGCTGCCGATCTACCAGACCACGTCCTATACCTTCCGCGATACCGCGCACGCCGCGGCGCTGTTCGGGCTGGCCGAACCGGGCAATATCTACACCCGGATCATGAACCCGACCCAGGACGCCGTGGAACAGCGGATCGCGGCGCTCGAGGGCGGGGTCGCCGCGCTGCTGCTCTCCTCGGGGCAGGCCGCCGAAACGCTGGCGATCCTGAACCTGGCCGGCGCCGGGGATCACATCGTCTCGAGCCCGCGGCTCTACGGCGGCACCTACAACCTCTTCCACTACACCCTGCCCAAGCTGGGCATCGAGGTGTCCTTCGTCGAGGATCCCGACAGCCTGGACCAGTGGCGCGCCGCAATCCGCCCGAACACGAAGGCGTTCTACGGGGAGACGGTGTCGAATCCGCAGAACCATATCTTCGATATCCCGGGGGTCGCCGAGGTCGCGCACAACGCCGGTGTCCCGCTCATCGTCGACAACACGGTGGCGACCCCGTATCTGATCCAGCCGCTCGCGCACGGCGCCGATATCGTGGTCCACTCGGCCACCAAGTACCTGGGCGGCCACGGTGCCGCGATCGCCGGAGTGATCGTCGACGGCGGCACCTTCGACTGGACCGTCCGCGGGGACGACGGGCCGCGTTTCCCCGGTTTCACCGAACCGGACCCCAGCTACCACGGCGCCGTCTTCGCCGACCTCGGCGCACCGGCGTTCGCCCTCAAGGCACGGGTCCAGTTGCTCCGTGATCTCGGTGCCGCCATCGCCCCGTTCAACGCGTTCCTGATCAGCCAGGGCCTGGAAACGCTGAGCCTGCGGGTGGAACGGCATGTGCAGAACGCGCAGGCCGTGGCCGAATTCCTCACCGAGCGGCCGGAGGTCACCTCGGTGTCGTATGCGGGCCTGCCCTCCTCCCCCTGGTACGAGCGCGGTAAGCAGCTCGCCCCGAAGGGCACCGGCGCGGTCGTCGGCTTCGAACTCGCCGGCGGGGTGGACGCGGGCAAGAAGTTCGTCGACGCGCTGACCCTGCACAGCCATGTCGCCAATATCGGCGACGTCCGCTCGCTGGTCATCCACCCCGCGTCCACCACGCATTCCCAGCTCACGCCCGAGGAGCAGCTGAGTTCCGGGGTCACGCCGGGGCTGGTGCGGCTCGCGGTGGGTATCGAGGGAATCGACGATATCCTCGCCGATCTGCGCGCGGGATTCGCGGCCGCCGCCGACTGAACCGCACTGCCGCCCGAACTCTCCGAGCCGGATCCGCGCCACCGCGGGTCCGGCTCTTCGTTTCGGCCGCACCGACTCGTCCCCGCCCGTTCGGCGGCCGGATCCCGGCCCGCCGCCCGCACCGGATGCGACGAGACGGACGGTACGCGGATTTCAGACCGGGACGCAGGGCGTGCCCGAGGAGTACACGTGCAGCACGCAGCGCACGGCCAGGATGATGGCATCGGCCAGTTCCGCGGGGGTATAGGCGAACGGGTGCATGAACAGTCCTCCGGGGTGCGGGGCCGGGCGGAACCGGCCGGACGGACATCGGTGTGCGTGAAGCCTTCCCGCAAGCGTGCGCTCTCGATTCCGTTCGTGCGCCGATTCGCCGGATACAGCTTGACATCGACTTCGCGCTCACCATCGCGCCTGAGCTCGGATTTCTCCCTTCGGCCGCGGAGCGGCACGCGGATGAATGCGCGAGGCGCGCGGCCGTGCCGGCGCGCCGTAGCAGTGATCTCGTAACGGTCCGCACCACACCTATCGCCGGCCGCGCGCAAGGAAGGCGTCAAGGCGCGGAAGCAGGGCGTAAAGGAGTCGTCAACGGGCGCGGCGCCGCGGTGCGGGACTCGTAGTTTCGACCCGGTTGGGCAGCCGCAGCCGCTCCGGTTGTGTCGCGCTGCCCCGGGTTTCGGAATGGAGGCGTACGTGTCGATCCTGGCCTATCTCGTGGTCACGGTCGCGGTATTCGGTGTGCTCGGGTTCGTGCAGCGGATGGTGGAGCGATTGTGAACGTCGTCAATGCCGTGGGCCTGGTCCTGGCTGTCCTGGTCACCGGGTTGCTGGTGGCCGCCCTGCTGTTTCCCGAGAGGTTCTGAGTGAGTACGACCGTGGCGGGTGTGCTGTTCCTCGGCACCCTGGTGGCGGCGCTGGCCGTGGTTCATGTGCCGCTGGGGGACTACATGTACCGCGTCTACACCGGCACGAAGCATTCCCGTTTCGAGCGGCGGATCTACCGGCTCGTCGGCGCCGATCCCGACCGTGAGCAGACCTGGGGCGGGTACGCGCGCAGCGCCCTCGCCTTCTCCGCGGTGAGCGTGATCTTCCTGTTCGTCCTCTTGGTGGTGCAGCACAGGTTGCCCCTCTTCCCGGACGGAACGGCCACGCCGATGTCGGCGGCGCCGGCCTGGAACACCGCGATCAGTTTCGTCACGAACACGAACTGGCAGAACTATTCGGGTGAGTCCACGCTCGGGCCGCCGGCGCAGGCCGCCGGGCTGACCGTGCAGAACTTCGTCTCGGCCGCGGTCGGGATGGCGGTCGCCATGGCGGTGGTCCGCGGGCTGGCGCGGGCCCACGCCGGTACGCTCGGCAACTTCTGGGTGGACCTGGTACGCGGCACGCTACGTATCCTGCTGCCGATATCCGCGGTGGCCGCGGTCGTCCTGATCGCCGGCGGGGTGATCCAGAACTTCCAGCTCAACGATCAGGTCGCGACCACGCTCGGTGGCGCGCAGCAGACCCTGCCCGGCGGGCTCGTCGCCAGTCAGGAAGCCATCAAGGATCTGGGCACCAACGGCGGCGGGCCGTTCAACGCCAACTCCGCGCACCCGTTCGAGAACCCCACCGCGTGGACGAACTGGCTGGAGATCTTCCTGCTGCTGGTGATCGCCTTCTCGCTGCCGCGCACGTTCGGCCGCATGGTGGGCAGCCGGAAGCAGGGATATGCGATCGCCGCGGTCATGAGTGTGCTGGCGCTGGTCAGCGTCGCACTGGTCAGTGTTTTCCAGCTCCAGCACCACGGCACCGTGCCGGCCGCGGTCGGCGCGTCGATGGAGGGTGTCGAGCAGCGTTTCGGCGTCGCGAATTCGGCGGCCTTCGCCGCCGCCACCACCCTCACGTCCACGGGTGCGGTGGATTCGATGCACGATTCCTACACCAGCCTCGGCGGCATGATGCTGATGTTCAATATGCAGCTCGGCGAAGTGGCGCCCGGTGGGGTCGGGTCGGGTCTGTACGGCATGCTGGTTCTCGCGCTGATCACGGTATTCGTGGCCGGATTGATGGTCGGGCGCACGCCGGAATATCTCGGGAAGAAGATCACGCCCCGGGAGATCAAACTGGCCGCCGCCTACTTCCTGGTGACCCCGGTGATCGTGTTGAGCGGTACCGCGCTGGCCATGGCCATGCCGGGGCAGCGCGCCTCGATCCAGGATTCCGGGCCGCACGGTCTGTCGGAGGTGCTGTACGCGTTCACCTCCGCCGGCAACAACAACGGTTCCGCCTTCGCCGGGCTCACCGGTAACACCGAATGGTTCAACACCGCGCTCGGATTGGCCATGGTCTTCGGCCGGTTCCTGCCGATGATCCTGGTGCTGGCCCTGGCCGGCTCCTTGGCGAAACAGGGCACCACCCCGGCCTCGCTGGGGACATTGCCCACCCATCGGCCGCAGTTCGTCGGCCTGGTCGTCGGTGTCACCGTGATCCTGGTCGCTCTCACCTTCCTGCCCGCGCTGGCGCTCGGGCCGCTCGCCGAAGGGCTCCACTGATGTCCGCACCCACCCTCGAATCGACCCCCGTACCGGCGGGTTCGCAACGCATGAAGAGCCAGGTCCGCGGCGGCCTGCTCGACCCGCAACTGCTGCTCACCTCGCTACCGCAGGCGGTGCGCAAACTCGACCCGCGCACGCTGTGGCGCAATCCGGTGATGCTCATCGTCGAGATCGGCGCGGTCTGGGCCACCGTGCTCGCCGTGGCCGACCCGAGTTTCTTCGCCTGGGCGATCGTCGCCTGGCTGTGGCTGACCGTGGTGTTCGCCAATCTCGCGGAAGCCGTCGCCGAAGGACGCGGTAAGGCGCAGGCCGACACCCTGCGCAAGGCCAAGGCCGATACCGTCGCACGCCGGCTGCGCGACTGGGCCCCCGGCGCCGCGCCGGCCGAAGAATCGGTGCCGGCCCCGGAGTTGCGCCGCGGCGATCATGTCGTCGTGGAAGCCGGGCAGGTCGTGCCCGGTGACGGCGATGTGGTCGAGGGGATCGCCTCGGTGGACGAATCGGCGATCACCGGCGAATCCGCACCGGTGATCCGGGAATCCGGTGGCGACCGGTCCGCTGTCACCGGTGGCACCACGGTGCTGTCGGACCGGATCGTCGTGCGGATCACCCAGGAGCCGGGCCAGAGCTTCATCGATAAGATGATCGCGCTGGTGGAGGGCGCGGCGCGGCAGAAGACGCCGAACGAGATCGCACTGAACATCCTGCTGGCGGCGCTCACCCTGATCTTCCTGGTCGCGGTGGTCACGCTACAGCCGCTGGCGATCTTCGCCCAGGACAACAATCCCGGTGTGCCCGACGGTCTGGCGCTCGGCAGTTACGGGATCACCGGGATCGTGCTCGTCTCGCTGCTGGTATGTCTGATCCCGACCACGATCGGTGCGCTGCTGTCGGCCATCGGTATCGCGGGGATGGACCGGTTGGTGCAGCGCAATGTGCTGGCCATGTCGGGCCGGGCCGTGGAAGCGGCCGGCGATGTGAACACCCTGCTGCTGGACAAGACCGGCACCATCACGCTCGGCAACCGCCAGGCCGCGGCTTTCGTGCCGCTGTCCGGGATCGGCGAACAAGAACTCACCGATGCGGCGCAATTGTCCAGCCTCGCCGACGAGACCCCCGAGGGCCGGTCCATCGTGGTGTACGCGAAGGACACCTACGGTCTGCGCGAACGCACCCCGGGCGAACTCGCCCACGCCGAATGGGTGCCGTTCTCCGCGACCACCCGGATGTCCGGGGTGGATGTGGACGGTGTCCAGCTCCGTAAGGGCGCCGCGAATTCGGTCGCCGAATGGGTCCGCGCCCAGGGCGGTTCGGTCCCGGCCGAACTCGGCGCCGTGGTCGATGAGATCTCCGCGGCCGGCGGCACCCCGCTCGCAGTGGGGGAGATCCGCGACGGCGCGGCCCGCGTACTGGGCGTGATCCACCTGAAGGATGTGGTGAAACACGGGATGCGGGAACGGTTCGCCGAAATGCGCCGGATGGGCATCCGCACCGTCATGATCACCGGCGACAACCCGCGCACCGCCAAGGCCATCGCCGACGAAGCCGGGGTGGACGATTTCCTGGCCGAGGCCACACCCGAGGACAAACTGGACCTGATCCGGCGGGAACAGCAGGGCGGGCGCCTGGTCGCGATGACCGGGGACGGTACCAACGACGCACCGGCGCTGGCGCAGGCCGATGTCGGGGTCGCGATGAACACCGGGACCTCGGCCGCCAAAGAGGCCGGGAACATGGTCGATCTCGATTCCGATCCCACCAAACTGATCGAAATCGTGGAAATCGGCAAACAGCTGCTCATCACCCGCGGGGCGCTCACCACGTTCTCGATCGCCAACGATATCGCCAAATACTTCGCGATCATCCCGGCACTGTTCGTGGGCTTGTTCCCGGGTCTGGATCTGCTGAACGTCATGCGGCTGGCCAGTCCGCAATCGGCGATCCTGTCGGCGGTGATCTTCAACGCGCTGGTCATCGTGGCGTTGATCCCGCTGGCGCTGCGCGGTGTGCGGTACACGCCGGGCAGTGCGGCCAAGCTGCTCGGCCGCAATCTGTCGATCTACGGGCTGGGCGGGATCATCGCGCCGTTCCTCGGCATCAAACTCATCGACCTCGTGATCCAATACCTCCCCGGGATGTCCTGATATGCCTGTTTCCGATCTGATCCGTCAGCATCTCGCCGCCCTGCGGGCGCTGCTGATCCTGACCTTGATCACCGGTTTCGCCTACCCCGGCCTCGTCTGGGTGGCCGGCCAGCTGCCGGGACTGCACGACAAATCGCACGGTTCGCTCATCGAAGCCGACGGCCGGGTCGTGGGCAGTTCCCTGATCGGCCAGTCGTTCACCGACGCGAACGGCGACCCGATCGCGTGGTACTTCCAGAGCCGGCCCTCGGCGGCCGGTGCCGGCTACGACGGCCTCGCCTCGGGCGGATCCAATCTCGGCCCGGAGAACATCGTCGACACCCCGGCCGACCCGGCCCTGCTCGCGGCCGGTACCGATCCGGAATCGGCGGGCTTCGAACCGAGCCTGCTCACCCAGGTCTGCACCCGCAGCCACGAGATCGGCCTGCGCGACGGGGTCGACGGCAGCCGGCCGTTCTGCACGGCGAGCGGCGTCGGGGCGGTGCTCTCGGTCATGGGGCCCCGCGCCGCGGACGGTTCGGTGCTCGCGGAGCGGGTCGTCAGCGTGAACGAGCCGTGCCCGGCCGGAGCCGGCGGCCCCGCCCCGGTGTTCCGCGCCGAATACCAGGGCGTACCGGTGGAGTGCGCCCGCTACGGCGAAGATTATTCGACCGGCCGGATCGTGCCGGTCGCCGGGGACGCACCTGCCCCGCCGGCGGTTCCGGCGGACGCCGTGACCAGCAGCGGCAGTGGTCTGGACTCGCATATCTCCCCCGCCTACGCCGAGATCCAGGTGAACCGGGTGGCGGCGGCCCGCGGTATCGACCCCGCGGCGGTGCGCGATATCGTGGCCGCCCACACCACCGGCCGCGAACTCGGTTTCGCGGGGGAACCGCGGGTCCATGTGCTCGAGCTCAATCTCGATCTGGACCACCGCTACCCGGTGTCCGGCACCGCGGGCGGTGCATGAACCGTGCACGATGACATGATGCGGGAGTGACCACGCCCGCCGACCGCACCCCGGGTGAGCTGCGCATCTATCTCGGCGCGGCCCCCGGGGTCGGTAAGACGTTCGCGATGCTCGGGGAGGCGCATCGCCGGCTGGCCCGCGGCCAGGATGTGGTGGCCGCCGTGGTCGAAACGCACGGCCGGGCACAGACCGCGGAACTGCTGGAAGGTATCGAGCAGCTGCCCCGGATCGCGATCTCCTATCGCGGCACGGTGCAATACGAACTGGATGTGGAAGCGGTGCTGGCGCGCCGGCCCGACCTCGTGCTCGTGGACGAACTCGCGCATACCAACACCCCGGGCAGCCGCAACCGCAAGCGGTACCAGGATGTCCAGGAACTGCTCGCCGCCGGGATCGATGTGGTGTCGACGGTGAACATCCAGCATCTCGAGGGTCTCAACGATGTGGTCGAGCAGATCACCGGGGTCACCCAGCGCGAAACCGTGCCGGACGCGGTGGTGCGCGCCGCCGGCCAGATCGAACTGGTCGATATCACCCCGGAGGCATTGCAGCGCCGGATCACCCTGGGCAATGTGTACGCGCCGGAGAAGGCCGACGCCGCGCTGGCGCACTACTTCCGGCGCGGCAACCTCACCGCGCTACGCGAACTCGCCCTGTTGTGGCTGGCCGACCAGGTGGACGCCGCGCTCGCCAAATACCGGGCCGATCACCGGATCACCGCCACCTGGGAGGCCCGCGAGCGGGTGGTCGTCGCGGTCACCGGCGGCCGGGAATCGGAAACCCTGGTGCGGCGGGCCGGGCGGATCGCGGCCAAATCCAGTGCCGAACTGCTCGTCGTGCACGTAGTCCGCGGCGACGGGCTGACCGGGGTCGCCGCCCCGCAGATGGCGGCGGTCCGCGAACTGGCGGCTCATCTGGGCGCCGAACTGCATACCGTGGTCGGCGATGATGTGCCCACCGCGCTGCTGGATTTCGCGCGAACGGTCAACGCCACCCAGCTGGTGCTGGGAACCTCGCGGCGGTCACGCTGGGCACGGATGGTCGACGAGGGCATCGGCGCGGAGGTGGTCCAGCAGTCCGGCACGATCGATGTGCACATGGTGACCCACGAGGAAGCCCGGCAGCGCCGGCGCCGGCGCAAACCGCGGCCCAAGCTGCGCCGCATGGCGGCCTGGGTGGCCGCGTTCGCGGTGCCGTCGGCGATCTCGGCGATCCTGGCCGTCTGGCTGGACCGCTACCTCGACCTGGTCAGCGAGAGCGCCCTGTATTTCGTGGCGGTACTGGCGGTCGCGCTGTTCGGCGGTGTGCTGCCGGCGATCGCCGCCGCGCTGCTGGCCGGGCTGCTGCTCAACGTCCTGTTCACCGATCCCCGCTACAGCATCACCATCCAGGAGCCGAACAACTTCCTGCCCGCGGTGCTGCTGCTGGTGGTCGCGGTCGCGGTCGCGGTGCTCGTCGATACCGCCGCGCGCCGCGCCGAACAGGCCGGGCAGGCGTCCCGGGAAGCCGAACTGCTGACCTTGTTCGCGGGTTCGGTCCTGCGCGGTGCCGACCCGACCGCCCTGCTGGACCGGTTGTGCCAGACCTACGGCCAGCGCGCGGTGAGCCTGCGCCACCGCGCCCGCGGCGTGCTCGCCGCGGTCGGCACCGATCCCCCCGAACGCGCCGATACGGCCGATACCGCCGTCGAGATCGGTGACGGCGACTATTGGCTGCTGTTGTCCGGCCCGACGCTGCGCGCCCGCGACCGGCGTGTCCTCGAAGCGGTCGCGGGCCAGGCCGTGGGCCTCATCCAGCGTCAGCAGCTCACCGAGGAAGCGAACCAGGCCGCGGCGCTGGCCGAGGCCGACCGGCTACGCCGCGATCTGCTCTCCGCGGTCAGCCACGATCTGCGCACGCCGCTGGCGGCGGTGAAAGCGGCGGTGTCGAGCCTGCGCTCCGACGATGTGGAGTTCTCGCCGGAGGACCGCGCCGAACTGCTCGCCACCGTGGAGGAATCCGCCGATCAGCTCACCGCGCTGGTCGGTAATCTGCTCGATTCCTCGCGGCTCGCGGCGGGCGTGGTGCGGCCACGTTTGCGGGCGGTGTATCTGGACGAGGTGGTGCACCGGTCGCTGGTCAGCGTGGGGGTGAGCCCGCGCGGGGCGCGCCGCGGCGCGCTCGACCGCGTACGGGTGAAAGTCGGGGCGACCGCCGTCGCGGCCGACCCCGATCTGCTGGAACGGATCCTGGCCAACCTGGTCGACAATGCGTTGCGCTACGGCGCGGAATCGGAGGTGCTGATCGATGCCGCCACGGTGGACGGCCGGGTGCTGGTGCGGGTCGTGGACCACGGGCCGGGATTACCCGGCGCGGATGCCGAACGGGTTTTCGACCCGTTCCAGCAGCTGGGCGACCGGGACAACACCAGCGGTCTCGGGCTGGGACTCTCGGTGGTCCGCGGTTTCACCCTCGCCATGGGTGGTTCGGTGAGCGCCGCCCCCACCCCCGGCGGGGGACTCACCGTCACCGTCGAACTCGCGGTCGCCGACCGCGGCGACACGCCGACCACGGAGGTATCGCAGTGAATGCCGCAGCGCCCGAGCACGCAGCGAAACAGCCCACGGTGCTGGTGGTCGACGACGAACCACAGATCCTGCGGGCCATGCGGATCAATCTGTCGGTGCGCGGCTACGACGTGGTCACCGCGTCGACGGGTGCGGGAGCGCTGCGCGCCGCGACCGAACGCAAACCGGATGTGGTGGTGCTCGACCTCGGTCTCCCCGATATCGACGGGATCGAAGTGCTCGCGGGATTACGCGGCTGGACCAAGGTGCCGATCATCGTGCTGTCCGCCCGCACCGATTCGGCGGACAAGGTGGACGCGCTCGACGCCGGCGCCGACGACTACGTCACCAAACCCTTCGGCATGGACGAATTCCTGGCCCGGCTGCGCGCCGCGCTGCGGCGGGCCGCGGATTCGGCCGACCCCGGTGAACCGGTGGTGGTCACCGATTCGTTCACCGTCGACCTGGCGGCGAAGAAGGTCGTCAAGGCGGGGGCCGAGGTCCACCTGACCCCCACCGAATGGGGTGTACTGGAGATGCTGGTGCGCAATCGCGGGAAACTGGTGGGCCGCCAGGAACTGTTGCGCGAGGTGTGGGGTCCGGCGTATCAGGCCGAAACCCATTATCTGCGTGTCTATCTCGCGCAGTTACGCCGCAAACTGGAGGACGATCCGTCCCATCCCCGGCATCTGCTGACCGAGCCGGGGATGGGCCACCGCTTCCGGGAGTAGGTCCCCGGCCGTCAGGGTGTCACGATCGGGAATTGCGGATCAGGCGTATCGAGCAGGCCGATGAAGGTGTGCAGCAGGCTTTCGTCGCCCTTCATGGTGATCCCCTCGAACCCACCGCCGCCCAGGGCCGTCAGCAGCTGTGCCTTGGTCATCGTCAAGGTCAGGTCGGCGTGCCCCGGCGCCGGTACGTCGGCCGTGGGCGTGCGGTGGGTGAGGGCGCCGTGCGAGAGGGTCAGGCGGTGTACCCGGTCCTCGTCGGTCAGCTCCCAATCCATGGTGAAATCGGACTCGGCCGCGCGCAGGCCGTCGATTCGAACCGCGAGCGAGTCGACGATCATGTCCAGTGACAGGACGTTCAACATTCCCGGGCCGGTGGTACTGGTGGGCGTCGGACTCGGGCCCGTACGCAGTTCGTGGGCGCCGACCAGAAAGAAGTTGCGCCAGGTTCCGTTCTCGGCGCCGTGACCGAGCCGGTCGTAGACCTGTGCGAGCTCCTTCTTGGCGCCGGTGTGCTGCGGTTCGGCGAATACCGCGTGCTGCAACAGGGTGGCGGCGAAGCGGAGATCGCCGTCGGCGGCGTACCGGCGACCCTTGTCGACGATCGCCTCGATACCGCCGTAATCGGCGACGTAACGCCGTGCCAGCTCGGCGGGTGGGTGTTCCCACAGGTGGGCGGGATTCCCGTCGAACCAGCCCATGTACCGCTGATAGATCGCCTTGACGTTGTGGCTCGTGGAGCCGTAGTAACCGCGGTTGGCCCAGAGACCGTCCAGCGCGGGCGGGAATTCGAACTGTTCGGCGATCTCCGGCCCGGTCAGCCCCCGGTTCGTCAAGCGCAGTGTCTGATCGTGCAGGTAGGCGTACATATCCCGTTGCCCGGCCAGCCACGCCGTCCAGTTCTCCCGGCCCCAGGTCGGCCAATGATGGGAAGCGAAGGCGACGTCGGCCTTGTCACCGAACCGGGCGATGGCCTCGTCCAGATACCGCGCCCAGACCCGTGAGTCGCGGACCACCGCACCGCGCAGCGTCAGCACGTTGTGCATATTGTGGGTCGCGTTCTCCGCCATACAGAGTGCGCGCTGATCCGGGAACAGGAAGTTCATCTCGGCGGGCGCCTCGGTACCAGGGGTGAGCTGGAAGACGATCCGGACGCCGTCGATCTCCTCTTCCTGCCCGGTCCGGGTGATGTCGACCGTCGGCGGTATGAGGGTGACCGTCCCGGTCGACGTCGTCATGCCGAGGCCGGCACCTATCTGCCCGTCGGGTGCCTTGTCCAGCGCCGCACCGTACATGAAGACCGCGCGGCGGTTCATCGCGTTACCGGCGTAGACGTTCTCGCTGACGGCGTGCTCGAGGAAACCCTCGGGCGCCAAGATCGGAACCTGCGGATGGCCTTCGGGCAGTATTCCCCGGGCACCGCCGAAATGGTCTACGTGCGAATGGGTGTAGATCATCCCGGTGACCGGGCGATCACCACGGTGTTCCCGGTACAGCGCCAGGCCCGCGGCCGCGGTCTCGGCCGAGATCAGCGGATCGATCACGATGACACCCGCGCGGCCTTCGACGAAGGTCATATTCGACAGATCCAAGTTCCGTACCTGGTAGATCCCCGCGGTGACCTCGAAAAGCCCCTGCTTGTTGCAGAGTTGCGCCTGCCGCCAGAGGCTGGGGTTCGCCGTGTCCGGGCAGTCACCGGCGAGGAATCCGTAGACACTCGTATCCCAGACCACGCGTCCGTCCGCGGCCTTGACCACCGGTGGGTCGAGTTCGGCGATGAACCCGCGGTCGGCATTCTCGAAGTCGGTGGTGTCGTCGAAGTCCACCTGCATGGTCATCGTTACCTCACTCTGCGATGTCTCGGCTGATCAAGCGGTCACGGCGCGGAGGTTCGAGCACCCGTTCGCCGGGCAGTCTTCCGGGCAGGACGGGTGTACCGGCGTTTCTCACGCTAGCCAGCGCCCGGCGCCGGAGGTATCACCTGAGGCGGGTGAATTATGCGTGTCGCGCAATCAGTGCGCAGGGCGGTCCCCGTCCCGGGACAAACCGGTCGCGTGCTGCCCGGCACAGCAAATCGACCACTTTCGGTGCGGGCGGCGGCGAGCGCGGCGACGGCTCGGTGGCCCCACCGGAGCAGACCGGCGCCGGCGGACAGAGCCGCCGTGCCCGGGCGAAGGCCGAACTCATCCGCCGAGGGTGAGGGTCGGCGGCCACCGGCGCGGCAGACTTCGGGGTACATCGCCGGCCGACTGTTCGGAGGACACCGATGACCACCGAGAACGCGCGAAAACCGACCCTGCTGTCGCGCATATCGTTCAATCAATGGCTGGCCGCCGTCCTGATCGTGCTGGCCGTCGTGTTCATCGTCCAGAACCGGGACCGGGTGGATATCAACTTCCTGCTCGTCACCGTCACCTCGCCGATGTGGCTGGTCCTGCTGGTCCTTTTCCTCGTCGGCACGCTCGCAGGTCTGCTGATCCGGCGCCGCGCACGCCGCTGACCCGACGCCACCGGCGCCACGAGAGTGCCGGGTGGGACGGAACTGCCCCGGGGGGACAGCGACGCGGTCCCATCGCCGGCGGATCGCCCAACGGAGCAGGCACCACCACCGGCTGGGCAGCTCTCCGCCCGACCGGATCCGGTGCGGCCGCCGGTCAGCGCGTATCAGCTCGCCCCGTTGCCCGCGGTGGTTCGGCTGTCGCGGCGGTGACGCTGGCGAACACCGGAATACGGTGGGCTCCCGATTGGGCCGCTGTCAGTTCGTCGCCGAACTGGCCGATCGAGCGGGCGATACGGAACTCGATACCGCGGTGGGCGAGGCTGTCGCGCAGATCGACCAGCATGGACGCGGCCGTGAAGTCGATGGCCGGGGAGGTTTCGGCGTCGAGTACGACCAGCCGGGTGTGCTCGGTGCACAACTGTTCGATCCGGCGCCGCACATGGTCGGCGTTGACGAAGTACAGCCCGGCTTCGACCCGCACCACCAGCTGGTCCGGTTTCGGGGCGAGCCCCGGGTGCCGGTGGACGTCCAGCCACAGGCCGTCGCGGGGTCCGAGAACCGCGATATGCGGCTGGGAACCGCGGTACACCAGCAGGACTATCGCGACCCCGGCGCCGATGAGCAGGCCCGGAAGCGTGTCGAACAGCAGCACACCCAGCAGCGCGGCGATCGCGGCGAGGAAATCGGCGCGGGCGGCGTGGCCGTAGATATTGCCCAGCCATTGCGTCCATACCCGGTAGAGCCGCCGTAGCGCCCCGATATCGACCAGTTCGACCACCGCCGCGATCACCACGGCGGCCAAGGTGGCTTCGGGCAGTTGTTCGAAGAGCCCGGTGAGTAACAGCAGGGTGAGCACGGTCAGCGCCGCCACCACCAGACCGCTCACCTGAGTTTTCGCCCCCGCCGCCCCGTTGACCGCGGTTTTGGACAGGCTGCCGTTGACCACCATCCCGGCGCAGAAGCCCGCACCGAGGTTGGCCGCGCCGAGGCCGAACAGCTCTCGGTTGGGCTCGATTTCGTACCCGGCCTTCGCCGCGTAGGTTTTGGCCGCCCCCAGCCCTTCGGCGAAACCGATCAGCAGCACCCCGACCGCGGGCCCGAGCAGGTCGACGTAGTCGTGCCAGGCCACGCCGCCGGGCAATCCGGGAACGGGCAAGCCGGAGTCGATCGGCCCGACGATGTCCACCCCCTTGTCGTCCAGGTCGAACAGCGCCACGGCCAGGATGCCGGTGAGTACGGCGAGTAATGCCCCCGGGACGATCGGCAGCCATTTCTTCACCGCGAGCACCAGCAGCAGGCTCAGCCCGCCGACCAGCAGCGTGCGCCACTGCGTATCGCCGAGACCGGTCAGCACGCCCCATAATTGTTCGAAGAAGTCGCCCTCGTGTTTTTCGATACCGAACAGTTTCGGCACCTGGCCGATGATGATCACCAGCGCCAGGCCGATGATGAAACCCTTCAGCACCGGCTCGGAGATGAACGAGGCGATGAACCCGAGGCGCAGCAGACCGGCGAGCAACCCGACCACGCCGGTCGCGAGCGCCAGTGCGGTGGTGAGCGCGAGATAGCGGCCGCCGTCGGCGCCGGCCAGCGGCGTGATCAGAGCCGCCGACAACGCCGCGGTCGCCGACATCGGGCCCACCACCAGCTGCCGGGAGCTGCCGGCCAGCGCGTACAGCACCAGCGAAGGGACCGCCGCGTACAACCCGACCACCGGCGGAACACCCGCGATCGTCGCGTACGCCAGCGCCTCCGGGACCAGCACCGCCCACACCGTCAGGCCGGCGACCACATCCGGGCGCAACCAGTTACGCCGATAACCGTGCAGCGACGGGAACAGCTGGGCGGCAAGGGCCCGGAGGTCGCCGGAGGTTCCGCCGGGCCGGGTAGCCGGGTCGCTCACAACTCACCGTGCCCTTCCTCGTGAATGGCCCTGCGCCGCGTTCGTCGCGGGAGCCGCCGTCAGGGCTGCGGGTGCCAGGTGGCTATCGCCCAGATCCCCACGACGCTCAGGGCGATGACCAGCGTGGACCACCACGGGTAGTACGGCAGCCACAGGAAGTTCGCGATGATCGCGAGCGCGAGGAAGCCGATGGACAGCACCTTGCCCCAGGTTTTCCCCGTCATCAGGCCCAGCGCCGCGGCGATCAGCAACGCGCCGAGCACGATATGGATCCAGCCCCACGTGGTGACGTCCAGCTCGTAGATGTAGGCGCCGCCGAGGACGAACAGGTCGTCGCGCGCGACCGCGGCGATCCCCTCGAACAGGGACAACGCGCCGACGGTGAGCAGCAGGACCGCGGCGGCGATCGAGGTGGCCGACGCGAAACCCGGTTTTATCGGTGACTGCACGGGGGTCGCGGCGGTGTACTGCTCTGCGGTGGTCATCTCCACTCCTTCCGGGCGCAGCACTACGACTGTCGCCGGTCGCGGTGCGGTCTCGCCTCACCCCGGCCGGGTGAACCGGCGCTTCCCCCCCGGCTCCCCCGGCTCCGTGGCTTCGGCGCCGGGCCGCCGGGCACGGTCGGGGACACGTTCCCCGATGAGCACGTCCATCCATCTGGTCGACGGATCCATATCGAACAGCAGTGCCTTCGCCAGCAGCGTCAGCGGAATAGCGAGCAGGGCGCCCAGGGCGCCCAGCACCCACGACCAGAACACCAGCGAGAGAAAGGTGATCGTCACGCTCAGCCCCACCGCGTCACCCACGAATTTGGGCTGGATCACCGACTGCACGATCACGTTGAACACGCAGTACAGCACGATCACCCAGATCATCTTGGTCACGCCGCTGTCCAGCAGCGCCAGCAGCGCGGGCGGCACCAGCCCGATGACGAAACCGATATTGGGGATGTAGTTGGTGATGAACGACAACAGTCCCCACAGCAGCGGGAACGGCACCGCCAGCAACCACAGCGCCACACCGTCGAGCACCGCCACGATCAGGCCGAACACGGTGGACACGATCAGGTATTTGCGGGTGCCGGCGGTGAACGACTCCAGCGCCTGCGCGATATCGGGCCGCATACTGCGCAGGACACCGATCCGGCGGCCGATGCTCATCCCGTCGAACACCATGAACAGCAGCAGCGTGACCACGAAGACCAAGTTGGAAAAGATGCCGGCCAGCCCCCGCAGCAGATCCTCGAACAGCTCCACCAGTTTGCCGAAATCGATTCCGCTCAGCGCGTGATCGATACGTTCCTGGTCGATATCGAATCGCGCCAGCAGGTCCTGGATCTGCCCGAGCAGATCGGCGAACCGGTCGGAGTAATCCGGTAGCGCGGTGGCCAGCTGGGCGGCCGAGACGGCCAGCGCGGCGACCAGCCCGAGCAGAATCAGATAAACGACCACCAGCGCCGCGAGCATGCCCAGCCAGGCGGGCCGCCCACGGCGCTGCATCCGATGCTGGATGGGTTGCACGGCGATGGTCAGCATCAACGCCAGGAACACCGGGCCCAGCACACCGGAGAACGCCTTCGCGCCCGTCACGGCGACCACTGTGGCCGCCGCGACGAGCAGCACGATCAAACCGCGCGGGATCGCCCACTGCCCGGACCCGGGCGCCGCGGGTGGCGGTGCCTGCGGGGACCCGTCGGTCACGCCATGGCCTTGGCCTTGAGCCGTTCGAACTCGCCTTCGGTGATGGTGCCCTCGGCGAGCAGCCGTTTCGCCTCGGAGATCTGCGCGGCCGGATTGGTACCCGCGGTCCGCTGGATGTATTCCTGCTCCGCGGCCTGCACCTGCCGGGCCTCGGTCATGGACCGTTGCGTCATCCCTTTACCCCGCACGATGAGGTAGACCAGCGAGGTCAGCAGCGGGAGCACGATCAGCAGTACCACCCAGATCGCCTTGACCCAGCCGGAGGTCTCCCGGTCCCGGAAGAGGTCGCCGATGATGTAGAACAGCAGCAGCAGATAGGCGATGAACGCGAAGCTCACGACAATCAGCCACAGCGCTTCCCAGAACGACACGGTGCACCTCGCTCACGTCGGATCCATCCGTCCCCGGGGTGGGGATCCACTCCACGCTAGGGCGGGCGGGCGGCGGTGCGACTCACCCGATCCGGATGAATATTCCCGGATACGCGCTGGTAACAGGTTGGTTCAGGTGCCGCTGAGGGTGCCCTCCGCTCCGGTAGGCTCCGGCCCAGTGCGTGCTAGTGCTGTTTCGGGAATTCTCTTCGGGAGGCACCGTGACCACTTCGCCAACACTGGATCCGACGGGCCGCCCGATAGCGCGAGCCCGGCCGCGGTCGCATATCCCGGTGTTCCCCTTCGACCCGGTGCCGCGGCCACGATTGCATGCCGGCCTCGACGCCGTCGTGGAACGCCGCCACGGCGGGGTCCTGCTCGTCTGCGGCGCGGTGGGGGTCGGCAAAACCGTGGCGGTGGCGGATTGGGCGGCAACGCATCTGCCGCGCGTCCGGCCGGACGCCCGGATCGCCTGGCTCACCGTGCGCGATCAGACCGCGCTGTGGCCGGAGCTGCGGTCCCGGCTGGGAGTGCGAGCCGCCGGATCGGGGCAGCCGGCCGCGGGGGTGGGCGAAGCGGATTCGATCCGCACCGCCCTGGCGGCCGGTGCGGAGCCGACGGTGCTGGTGATCGACGACGCGCACCTCATCACCGATCCCCTCGCACTGGCGGGCCTGGAATACTTCCTGCAGTACGCGCCGCCGACTCTGACAACCATCGTCTGCGCGCGTTTCGAACCGCCGATCCGCTGGCATCTGCTGCAACTGCAGTCCCGGCTGACCCGCTGGAGCGCGCACGATCTCGCCTTGTCGGCCGAGGAGGCCGCCCGCCTGTGCGAAGGGCACGACTGCGGCCTCGACCCGCAGGCGCTGCACACCTTGATGAACCTCACCGAGGGGTGGGCGGCGCTGGTCCGGATCGCGGCGATCTATCTCACCGCGAGTCCGAGCGAGAACGCCGACGCGCTCACCGCGCTCGCCCGGCCGCCGCACGCGTTCGCCGACCTGCTGGTCGGGGAACTCATCGATACCCTCTCCCCCGCCCTGCGGCATTTCCTCACCTGCACCAGCGTGCCGGAGGAGTTCACCGAACAACTCGCCGACGATCTGGTCGGCGGCGGGGCCGCGCATCTGCTCTACGAACTCGACCGGATCAATTTCCCGATGACCTCGCTCTCCCGCGGCGGCAAGGTCTGGTATTCCTACCATCCGATGCTGCGGGCCTATTTCCTGGCCGAAGCGAACCGGCTGGGCCCGGATCTGTGCGCCGATCTGCATCTGCGGGCGGCCCGCCGGCTCACCGCGACCGGTGAACTGCAGGCCGCGCTGACCCATCTGCTCGCGGTACCCGATCATCGTCCGCTGGGGTCGTTCCTGGCGGAGAACGCGCTGGCCCTGGTGTTCGCCGACCACGGGGAATCGCTGTTCGACGCGCTGGCCGCCGCGGCCCCCGATGTGCTGACCGATCCGTTCCTGCGCTTGCTGCAGGCCACCGACGCACTGCTGCACGGCGGCAGCGGTACCGCGCAGGCCTACCGGGACAGTGCGCGGATCCTGGCCGACGACGACCCGCATTCCGTGGCCGGCCCCTACCGCCTGGAAACCCTGACCGCGGCCGTGGACGCCGAACTGGCGGTGGCGACCGGTGCCGATACCGAGCCGATCGTGTTCCCGGACCGGATGCCCCCCGCCGACCGCCCCGACCTGGACGGCTACCTCGCCGTCACCACCGGCACGGCGCTCGCGCTACGCGGCGAACTCGCCCGCGGCGAGGAACGGCTGCGGATCGCGTTGAGCCGCACCCGGTCCCGTTGCCACCCGCGGCTGCGGCTGATCGCGGTGACCCGGCTCGCCGTCACCGCCGGGCTGGCGGGTTCGATCACCACCATGCGCCAGCGCGCCGAACGGGCCTGCGCCATCGCCCGCGACCACGACCTGCTCGACCTCCCGGAAACCGTGCACGCCACCGCACTCGAGGCGTACGGGGCGTATCTGCAGGGCTCCGATCCGCAACCGGAGCAGATCCGGATCCTGTGCGCCGAGCACATCCGGCGCGACGGTACGCCGGGCCCGGTAGCGGGCTGGCTACCGCATGTGGTGGGCAGCCTGCTCGACTGCCAATGCGGTGACGACCGCAGCGCGGCCGTCGACCGGTTGCGCCGCAGTATCGGCCGGCTGCTCGACGCCGACCCCGCCCCGGTGCTCGGCGGTGGCCTGCTCAGTGCCGCGGTGTGGGCGCTGCTGGGCGCCAACGAGTCCGCCGCCGCCCGCCGGCTGGTGGAACGCGGGCGGACCGTGCTGGGCATCACCCCCGACACCGTGCTGTCCACCGCCGCGCTCACCTCGATCGGCGGGAACCACCACGCGGTGATCGGCCAGGTGGAACCGGTGCTGACGCAGCCGGCCACGCATCCGGTCGCCCGTATCACCGCCTGGCTGTTGTATGCCCGCGCCCACCATCACCTGGGTAACGACGCCAAAACCCGGGAAGCCGTGGACAACGCGTTGCGGATCGGTGCCACGCACCGGATCGCCCGGCCGTTCTTCGACGTGCCCGGCACCGTCGACCTGCTCGACTACTACGCCGGCTGCTTCGGGCACTGCAGCGCGTTCGCCGATAGTGTCCGGGCCGGGCACCGGTCGCGGCGGCGGGTCCAGCATCCACCGCTGACGGCCACCGAGCTGCGGATCCTGCAGCAGCTGCCCTCGGGCCGCACGACCCAGCACATCGCCGACGATCTCAGTGTCTCGATCAATACGGTGAAAACGCATCTGCGCGGTATCTACGCCAAACTCGGCACCCGTTCGCGGATGGAAACGCTGCAGGAAGCGCGGCGCAGCGGGTTGCTCTGACCCGCCGCGGGCCGGTTTCACCCGGTGCGGACGATGTGCGGCCCCGGGACCACGGAACACACTTCTTTCCGACGCGGCGACGCCTGCCGCCGCGGCCCGGTCCGGACGAGGCAGGAGACGGCGATGCGATACCAGTTCACCATCGACGGCGAACTCTCCGAACGCGCGCTCGCCGCCTTCCCCGAACTCACCGGCGGCCATACCCAGGGCACCACTGTGCTGGCCGGTCCGGTCACCGACCCGACCGGGGTACGCGGCATCCTGGCGCGGATCGACAATCTCGGTCTCACAGTGATCGAGATGCGCCGCCTCCCGGACTGACCGCGCTCGCCGCACGGCGAGCCTTCGGCGCCGGCATGGCCTGCGCGGCGGCGGAATCGCGGGCCGGGCAATATTTCGCGCCCGAAGCCTTCAGTACGGATTCGCTCGATCCGCAAACCGCGGGGCGAGCCGGTCGGCCGAGGTGCGCGGGAACGAGATCCGCGCCGGGTCGCCGTCGGAGGTGTAGCGGCGGGCCGGATCGGCTGCCAGCACGTCGAGCCAGTAGGCGGAATCGAACGGGACCTCCCCCAGCCCGGACCGGATCCGGGGCACCGCCACCGGATCCACCGGGCCGAACGGGGACGGCGCGGGATTCGCGCCGACCAGCATCGCGGCGCCGAAGCGGTAGGCGGTGCCGCCCCAGGTCCCGGCGAGTGCGAGCGCGGGATCGGCCGGGGAACTGCCCAGCGGTAACGCCATCGTGCGGACCTGCGCACCCGGTACCGCAGCGGTGACCGCCCGGACGTTCTGTGCCAGCTCACGTTGCACGCCGGTCGCGTCCAGGCCCGCCAGGTCGGGGTGGGTGGCGGTGTGCGCGCCGATCTCGTAGCCGTGTCCGGCCAGCCAGGGCAGTGCGCGCGGGTCGGCTTCGAAGGGGTCGTTGTTGACGTAGAAGGTCGCACGGGCCGGGAAGTCCGGGTGTTCGGCGGCGAATCGTTCCAGCACCCCGGCAGCGCAGTCCGGGGTGGGTTCGCCGGCGGCGGTGAAGCGCAGCTGGCTGCCGGTGGAATCGTCGAAGGTGAGCACCACGGGATGGGTCCCGGCCGGTATATCGATCTCGCCGGAGATGTACTGGGCGGCGGTGATCGGGCGGTAGCCCTCCCGGTACAGCCGGTCCAGTTCGGCGCGGAACTCGGCCGGGCTCTGGTCGTATTCACCGGACGGGCCGGCGGTCACCTGGTGGTACATGAGGATCGGAACCTCGCCCAGTTCGTCGGCACCGACGGCCGCGGGGTCGGGCGGCGCGGGCGGTGGCACCGAGCTACTCGGGGGCGGTTCCGCCGCGGCGGGCTCCCCCGCTGTTCCGCAGGCCGTGGCCACCGCGCACACCAGTGCCGCCGCGACCACCCGAACATACTTCCCCGGGTACCGCACCATCGCCCGGATATTACGTGCCGGCAACGATTTACGGTTCATCTCCGCGAAACAGATCGGGGCCCGGGCGGACTCACCCATAGTGGGCGGGAAGCTGTTCTGGAAGTTGGTGTGTTGTGCTCGTGCGGGTCCGGGCCGCCGACCGGAAACGGTTGGCAGCCCTTGTTTTCGGTGTCGTCGTCGTTGTTCTGCTGGTATCGGCCGGTCTCGGCGCCGGCCGTTCCCCGGCGCCGGATCTGCCGATCGGCGGCCTGCCGGACGGGCCCGTCGGTGCCGCGGCGCTGCGCGATCTGACTCTGCGAGTGGACGCCACCGGTCACGACCCGCACGCCGTGCAGCTCACGGTGGACGGTTCGCCCGTCGCGGGCCGGGTCGACGGTACTTCCGTCCTCTATCGGCCGGAAGGTCTCGCCGACGGTGAGCACACCTTCACCGCCGAGATCCCGCCCGGCGGGATCACCGGATGGCTGCGCGACGGACCGGGCGCCACCGCGACCTTCACCGTCGACACCGCGGCGCCGGAACTCGAAGTGACACAACCGGATAAGGTCGCCTCCTATCGCGATCCGGTCACTGTGCGCGGCCGCGCACCCGATGCGCGACAGGTCTCGATCGGTACGCATGCCGTGACACCCGGCCCGGACGGCAACTTCACCAGCGAACTGCCGCACAGTCCCACCGGGGCGGAGGTCGTCGCCGTCGACGCGGCGGGTAATGCCACCACCCAGGCCCTCACCACCGGGATAGATCTGCCGCGGATGCGGGCCGTGCACGTCACCGCGCACGCCTGGTCGTACGCCCCGATGCGGGATGCCGTGCTGGACCTGGCCCGGCAGGGTCGCATCGATACCGTGCAGCTCGATATCAAGGACGAGGACGGTGTCGTCGGTTACGCCTCGCAGGTACCGCTGGCCCGCACGACCGGCGCCGCCTCTCCGATCTACGACGCGCGGGCGGCCCTGCGGCAACTGCACGAGATGGGCGTTCAGGTGGTGGGCCGGATCGTCGCCTTCCGCGATCCCACCCTCGCCGAATGGGCCTGGCACCACGGCCGCCGCGACTGGGTGGTGCAGAACCCGGCCCGGCAGCCGTACTCCAGCCACTACGGTGCGATCGCGTTCACCAATTTCGCCCATCCCGACGTCCGCGGCTACAACATCGCGCTCGCGGTGGAGGCCGCCGAACTGGGCTTCGACGGGATCATGTACGACTACGTCCGCCGCCCCGACGGCAGCCTGTCGAGTATGCGGTTCGCCGGCCTGAAAGGACCCGCGACCGAAGCGGTCGCGGGGTTCCTGGCACAGAGCCGCGATCCGGTGCACGCGGCGGGCGCCCACCAGAGCGCCGCGGTGTACGGCATCTCCGCGACCCGGCCCGATCAGATCGCGCAGGATATCCGGCTCATCGCCCCGCAGGTGGATTTCGTGGCGCCGATGATCTACCCCTCGCACTGGGGTCCGGGCGAATACGGTGTCGCGAATCCGAACGCCCAGCCGTTCGATATCGTCGCCGCCTCGCTCCGCGATTTCCAAGCCGTGACCAAGGGCACGGGCGCGACGGTGATCCCGTGGCTGCAGGATTTCAGCCTGGGCGTCGACTATGGGGATGCACAGGTCAGGGCACAGATCGATGCGACCTACCGGGCCGGGATCGACAGTTTCTTCCTGTGGAGTCCCAGCGTGGAATACCACGGCGGCGCCCTCGACCCGAAGTGATCGCGTAACGCCGCATTCCCCGGCCGCGACGTCTCCGGTGACGTAACGGCCCGTCGGGGGGCCAGTCCGTCCATTGGACAGTTCTGGAATGGAGCACGGGACATGGCTTTCCGAAGTATCTGGATTCTGCGGTTACGCAGCCGGCTCGCCCGGCACCGGGCCTGGTGGACCCAGCACCGTCTCGCCGCGGCGATCACCGCGCCCGCGGCGCTGGGTGTGGTGGCCGCGGTGGGCGCCACCTGGTCGGTGACCGCCCCCTCCCAGCAGGCGGATACGCAGCTGAAGGCATCGGTCACCGAATGCCACGATATGGTCACCATCTCGGTGGCCGGACGCGGCGACACACCCGCCGCGGGCACCACGAAACTGCTGGTCGACGCGAACGGTAACCCGCTGCCCGCGGCGCTGTCCGGCGATCACAGCAGCGAGTGGGTCGACCCGGTGGTCAACGCACCCGCCGACGATGTGGCGGCCGGTTCCTACGCCGCGGTCTACATCGCCTACCCGGCGGATATGGCCACCTACGAGGACGCGGTCACCACCGGCGTCGCCAACACCCAGCAGGTGATGCGTGAGATCACCCAGGCCTGCCCGGACACCCGGTTCGCCATCGTCGGCTACAGCGAGGGTGCCGATGTGGTGCGCCGGGTCGCGATGGAGATCGGGCATCAGGAACCGCAGGACGGCAGCTACGCGATCGTCGATCCGAACAAGGTCACCGGCGTGGTGATCCTCGCCGACGCCGGCCGCGCCGCGGGCGACGGACCCTTCCCGGGCGCCGAGAACCCACACGGCAACCCGGACGGTTTCGACCAGGCGTATCAGAACGGGAAGAACCCGGTCCCCGGCCAGGGCGCGCTGCCCGACACCGGCGGCGATTTCGGCGCACTGAACGGCAAGATCGCCTCGTTCTGCTCCGACGGCGACCTCACCTGCGCGGCTCCGGAGAACATCGCGCTGCTGCAACTGGTGGTGAACGTGGCGCGGCAGATGAACGTCGACGCCCTGGAACGTGAGGGCCTGACCCCGGCCACCGGGCAGGATGTGGCGGTCGTGCTGAGCCGGGTCGCGCTGCTCGCGCTGGCCGATATCCGGTCCCAGCCGAACTGGATGGCCAGTGACGAAACGTTCCTGGAAGTCCTGCTGCGCGTTTCGGAACCGGGCTACGAACCCGGCGCCGCCCCGCCCGCATCCGAGGATCCCGCGGATGCCATCTCCACCGACGAGATGGCTCCCCTGGCCTACCTGCCGCAGAAGGTGCTCAACGAGATCGTCGGGCTGATCGTCACCAACCAGAACACCATCCCGGTGATCCTCTCCGACCCCTACAACCTCACCCTCGGACCCAACGCCACCGGCCACCACTTCGACTACTGGCGCGACGCCGACCCGGCAAACGGTAAGCCGCTGACCTCCGCCGAATACGCGGCGGCCTGGCTCACCCACCTGGCGAAACAGGCGCAGGCCGGGGAACCGGTGAACACGAAGTCCACCCCCACCCCCGAGGATCTGGACGACGCCTACCGGGCGGCCGCGGCCACCGAATCCGCCGAGCCGACCACCACGGGCGCCGCGCCGACATCCACCACCGGCACCACGGCACCGACCACCACCGGTACCACCACGACAGCCCCGACCACCACGGACACCGCCCCTGCCACGACCACACCGGAAGCGACCGGCGAGCAGACAACCGCGCCGCCGTCGTCGGCAACGGACGCCCCGAGTTCGACGACTGCCGCCCCGGCAACGGAGGTGGCCGCGCCGCCGACCACCACACCCACCACCACCGTGCCCCGGACCACAGAGTCCACCACCGCGGAAACACCCGCACCGCCGGCCGGCGAGTCGGTCGCGCAAACCACGCGCTGACCGTCCGCGACTGCACATCAGCTGGACAAGAGGCCGGGACCGGCGAAACGGTCCCGGCCTCTTCTGTTCAGCCGCTCGCCACGACGGCCTCTGTTCGCCGAGAGGCGCACTGATGCCCGATTCGCCGATCGGCAGGGGCGATCAGCACGTGCGGCCGCCGCCTGACGCCCACGCGAGGGGAAGTTCCTCGCGGGCGGCGCCGACCGGCCGCGAGGCGTTGGCCGGTGCGCCGGCTCCGACACGGCATCGTTCCCGCTGCGTACGCGCGTCTCCGGATCGGCGAGGATATCCGTATGACCGTTACCGAACAGGATCTGACCCACCTCCGCCGCTGCGTCGACCTGGCCCGCGAAGCGCTGGCCGACGGTGACGAACCGTTCGGCTCCCGGCTCGTCGCCGCCGACGGCACCGTCCTGTTCGAGGACCGCAACCGGGTGAAGGACGGCGACCCCACCCAGCACCCCGAATTCGCGATCTCCCGCTGGGCCGCCGCCCACCTGCCCCCGGAGGAACGCGCCACCGCCACCGTCTACACCTCCGGCGAACACTGCCCGATGTGCTCGGCGAGCCACGGCTGGGTCGGCCTCGGCCGCATCGTCTACGCCACCTCGACCCGGCAACTCTCGGCCTGGCTCCAGGAATGGGACGTCCCCGCCGCCCCTGTCGCCGCCCTGCCGATCGGCGATATCGTCCCCGGCGCCGTCACCGACGGCCCGGTCGACGAACTCGCCCAGGAAGTCCGAGCCCTCTACCACGCCTGCTTCGCCCAACGACGCCAGAGCTCGTCCTGACCCGAGCGCCCACGGTTGCCCGCGTTCACTTCTTCGACGAACGAGCTCCGGCTCAACTCTCGGATATCAGCGCCCGCAAACTCATGATCTCGGATTTGTCCACCACCCGCCCGAGTTCCAAATCGACCTCGAACTCCGCCGGAGCGGCACCGCACTGCGCGATCATCTCGTGCGCCTGCGCGCGGATCGCCTTCCGGTCCGCTACGAACCGGCACACCCCGAACGCCGGTGCGTACAAAAACCACTGTGTCCCACAGCAACTCACCTGCACCGAGAACAACACGACCGCCCCTTACGTCTGTCGATGGTTTGCTCGCCGCGCCGAGGATGTAGGCACCCGGCGCGGCGGCTGAGAGAGACGCTAAGAGCGGGCTGCCCGACCGGTCCATGCTTATGCCGAGAAATGCTCGAATCCTCTTGAACCGCAGAAACGACGGAATTTTTGGGAGATACTTCGAGGGCAGCGCGCATAAGTGCGCCTACCACCGACAGGGGATCCGATCATGCGAATTCGATTTCTCGGCAAAGGCGGAACAACCGGCGGCGGTTGCCCGTCGCTCTACGCCACCGACAGAAGCACCTACCTGGTGCAGGGCTGGAAAACCGACCGGCCCGGAATGGTCGAGATACCGCACCTGCTGCTCGGGTACGCCGAACCGGATACATTCGTGGGCACCACATTGACCGACACCGGCCGGGGCACGTTCCTGCTGTCCGGTGCGCCGGTGTCGGACCCGGAAGCCTTGGCGCAGATGGATATCTACGCGGACGAAACGGCTGTCGAAGTGCCGAAGTCGGAGAGGAGCTTCTACGGCAATGCTGCTGTTGCAGGGTGAGGCGTTCGAGGAACTGTTCCGAAAGTCCGAACACGAAGCGTTCCACCTCGAGGTCCAGGACACCTACGAGACCCCCGAGGAGTCAGAGCCGTTCCGGCGGTTCCTCGCCGGGGAACCGGACGATTACGGCTGGTTCCAGCCCTGGCTGTCGCATGTCCGGGAGACCACGGCGCGGGGGGTCGCGGTCAACCGCACCCGAGTTGTCTCGGTGCCGCACACCGACTACACGCGGTTCGCCAAGGACGTCGCCCGGTTCAATGCCGAAGCAGGGGAAGATGTCCGCTATGTCTCCCGGCACCTCATCGACCCGGCCGTGCTCACCGAAGACGACTGGTGGTTGTTCGATGACGAGATTCTGGCATTCACCGTGTTCGAGCCGTCCGGCCGCTGGGCCGGTGCAGCGGTGACCACCGACCCCGTGATCGTCGATCATGTGCGGCGGGTCAAAGAGCGAGTCTGGTCCATCGCTGTCCCGTTGCCGGAATACACGACTCGGTGACCGGCCCGATTCGTGAGGCCAAAGAAGCTCTCGGGGGCAGGCTCCGAGAGCTTCGCCTCAGCTCCGGCCTGTCGGGCACCGAACTCGCCCGGTCGGCCGGCTGGCATCAGACCCGCGTACCGAAGATCGAATACGGCAAGACCAAGCCCACCGAAGCCGATATACGACTCTGGTGCTCCCTCACCGGAGCGGACGACCAAGTGCCCGACTTGGTTGCCACGCTCCGTAATATCGACGCCGCATATCTCGAATGGCGCCGTGTGCTGGCCGCCGGCACCAAGCGGCGACAACAGCTCTCGGTAAAACTCGAAGCGGACACCGAGTTCATGCGCTGGTACGAGCCGTTCTTGATACCCGGCTTGTTGCAAACAGCGGAATACGCCGAGGAGATCCTCCGCAACGTCATCGAGTTCTACCGCATAGCGGACGACCTGGACGAAGGCGTATCCAAACGAATGGAGCGCCAGCAGATCCTGTACCGCCGAGACCACCGATTCCACTTCGTCATCGCCGAACAAGCACTACACACCACAGTCGGCAACGACGACATCGTGATCGGTCAGCTGGACCGTCTGCTCGCGGTCTCGAGCATGCCGCGGGTCACCTTCGGCATCGTTCCGGCCACTACCCGTTATCGCGTACCGATCTCGAACTTCATCATGTTCGACGACCGCCGCGTCATGGTGGAGAACACGACGGCGGAACTCACCATCACTCAGCCGAGAGAGATCGCCCTGTACGCGCGTGCGTTCGAAACCTTGGCTGCCCAGGCGCTGGCAGGGGAGGCAGCTCGCGGACTGATCCGGGAGGCTCTGGAACGCCGGCGAACCGGCTCCGCGGGCTGAGAAGCGCGGATCTCGCGCCAGGTTGTTCCGAAATCCGCAGGTCAGCGCCGGGACCGGCCGAACTTGCTTGTAGCATGAGCGTATGGTCATGCCGAGTGCCCGCGACGCCGATCGTCCTGATCTTCCCGAGTACCTGACCTGGGAAGAACTCGAGCGGTTGCCCGACGAGACCGCCGCGCAGATCGAACTGTGGGACGGGCGGGTGGTCTGGTTGCGGCGGGGGCCGGGAGAACATCAGACGGCGATGCGGCGCCTGACCAACGAAATCGAACGGTGTGCTCGTGGTGATATGTCGTCACATACCGAGCGATGCTGGCGGGTGAACCTCGAGACCAACGTGTTTTTCGGGCACACCGGAAAGTCCGACTTCGTCACTCCCGATTTTCTCGTGCACCGTTGCCTTCCGCCGGGTTCGGATGTTCGAGCCACCGATACCGTGCTGGTAGGCGAGGTGCTTTCGCCGTCGAATACCCCGGGCGATATCGAAACGAAGAAGGCGCGGTATGCCGGCGGTGGCATTCCTTCCTATTGGGAGGTCGAACTGCGGCAGGATCTCACCGGTATCGCGGCCCTGCGTGTGTACATCCTCGAAATCGGCCACGCCGAGCTTCCACCGGGGGTCCGTCCGCTCCGGTCGGCCAATTACCTGATGGCAGGCGAGTGGACCCCTGACGCCGTCGCCGGAGTGTCTTTCCCGTACCCGTTCCCGATCGAGGTCCCCTGGTCGTCGCTGGCTTTCTGACCCGCCCGGCGAACCTCAGCGGGCCGCGTCTCGCCGGGCGGTGAGCCGGTCGGTGGCCCAGCGCGCCCATTCGGCTTCCATCCGGTAGTGGCGCAGCCCGTGTTCCAGGGCGATGCGGCCGAATTCGTTCGGCTCGCCGGCCCAGTCGATCTGTTCCAGGAGCGTGGTCAGATGCGCGAGTCCGGCCTCGGCCTCGTGCCGGATATCGGTGAAGAATTCGATCGCTTCCGAGGTCTCCACCTCCGACAACAGGAAGACCCGGAGCAGGCGTCCGCTTCTCGTCGGGGTGGTGTCGGGGGTGGCGAGCCAGTCACGCAGCGCCTGGCGGCCGGTGTCGGTGATCGCGTACATCTTGCGGCGGCGCGGGCCTTCGGCGGCGAGCTCGATCAAGCCTTCACGCTCGAGCCGGCCGAGTTCACCGTACAGCTGGCTCTGGGTGGCGGCCCATACGTTGGCCATCGAGATCTCGAAACGTTTGAGGAGGTCGTAACCGCTGCCGGGCTCTTGCGCGAGAAGACCGAGCGCGGCGAAGCGGAGACTCATGCGGCGATGATATCCCACTCTTGTCATGTCACTACTGACATGACAAAGTGGTAGGTATCGGCGCGCTTCCACTTCGTCCGAAAGGTACGATCCGATGCAGCTTCCGCACGACACCGATTCCTCGACGGGCCATCTGACAGGCAACTTCGCCCCGGTCGACCGTGAAGTCACGGTGGGAACCCTCCCAGTGACGGGCCGGATCCCCGCCGAACTCGACGGCCGGTACCTGCGCAACGGCCCCAACCCGCGCGACGGCTCACCCCACTGGTTTCTCGGGGAGGGCATGCTGCACGGTGTCCGGCTGCGCGACGGCAAGGCGGAGTGGTATCGCAATCGCTGGGTGCGCACCACGACATTCGACGGCGACCCCACTCCTCTCTACGATCCGGCCACCGGCAGCCGGAATCTGCACGTGGCCAATGCCAATACCCATATCGTCGGTCACGCCGGGCATCTGCTCGCGCTCGTCGAATCGTCACTGCCCTGGGAAGTGAACCGCGAACTGGACACGCTCGGTGTCTACGATTTCGGTGGCGCCCTGACGAATTCGATGACCGCCCACCCCAAGACCTGCCCCGCCACCGGCGAACTCCATTTCTTCGGCTACGGCAGTCTCACCGCCCCGCACGTGCGCTACCACCGCGCCGACGCCGGCGGCACTCTCGTGGTGGATCAGCCGATCGACGTCCCCGGCCTGACCATGATGCACGACTTCGCGATCACCGAACGGTACGTCCTGTTCTTGGACCTACCGGTGGTGTTCAGCCTCGACTTGGCACTACAGGGGACGATGCCGTATCGCTGGGATTCCGGCTACGGGGCCCGGATCGGCGTCCTGCGCCGCGACGATCCGGCCGCCGCGGTCCGCTGGTTCGAGATCGCGCCGTGCTACGTCTTCCACGTCGCGAACGCCTTCGATACCGGCGGCGTGATCACCCTGCACGCGGTGCGCTACGAATCGATGTGGGTCGGTTCCAGCTCGGCCTTCGACGACCACGGCACCCTGCACGAATGGACGATCGACCTCACCCGCGACCGGATCACCGAGCGGCCACTGGACGACCGCAGTATCGAGTTCCCGCGGATCGACGACGCCTCGACCGGCCTGCCGCACTCCACCGTGTACGCCGTCGGGTCACATCACCTCACCGGCTACGACATGACCTCGAACCGGCACCGCACCCACGAGTTCGGTGCGGACCAGCCCGGCGAGGCGGTATTCGTGCCCTCGTCCACCGGCGCCGGATATCTGCTGTTGTTCGTGTTCCGCGCCGAAACCGCCACGAGCGACCTCGTAATTCTCGACGCCGCTGATCCGGCCGCTCCCCCGCTCGCGGCGATCCATCTCGGCGTCCGCGTCCCCACCGGCTTCCACGGCAACTGGTTCCCCGACACCGATTCCGCGAGCTGACCGCCCATCGAACAGCCTTACGGCTGGTCACGAATGTGCCACCGTTCCACGACCATGACCATCTCCCGGCCGAGGTAGTCGAGATAGTCCGCGATCTCGTTCAGCCGGACACCCGAAGATGTTGTCGCACCCAGTATTCCGGCTCCGATCCGGGCGACCCGGACCCGTTCCTCGGCGGCCCGGGCGAGTTGCAGCGTGGTGCGGTACCAGGTGTCGCCGTCGATGTAGTAGCGGTCGCGGCGCGCAGTCCGCTGCCGGCGGAGGAGGTCGCGTTTCTCGAGCGCGCGGACGGCCGTGGAGATGGACGCGGGGCTCACCCCGAGCCGCTGGACCAATTCCGCGGCGGTGAGGCTACCGGAGTCGGTGAGATGCAGGCAGGTCATCACCCGTGCCTGCATGCGAGGCATCCCGTCGTAGACGAACAATTCGGTGAACTGCGTGGCGAATTCGCGTAGCGCCTCGTTGCCGGCCGTGACTTCCGGTGGCGAAGAGTGTTGCGGCCCAGTCACTCCGCTTCGCCGGGCCCGGACAGCGGTGGCCCGGTGCGCCCGCTCGGCGCGATAACGACCGGGCCCGCCGTTGCGCGCGACCTCCCGGCCGATCGTCGACGCCGGTCGCCCGAGCCCGCGCGCGATCTCGGTGTAGCCCAGACCCTCGGCCAGTCCGGACTGGATACATTCCCGTTCACGCAAGGTGAGTCTGCCGCCGGGCATGGGTGCCCTTCTCCCTTCGGTCCGTCGTGCCAGTATGCGTTCAGCACCATCCCATTGCACATCGGGTTCTGTTCGTTGCGTTAGGCGGCAGGGTCATTGCATCGGCGTAGCGGTCCTTTACCTGGGCTTATTGTCAGATCCTCGAGGCGTTCCGTTGAGTCATTTCTGAATGCAACCTAGCGTTCAGCTCATGCTGAATCCTGTGCCGGAAGGAACTCGATGACCGAGCCGGTGACCACCGCTGTATCGCTGCCCACCGCCCGGCCTCCCGGCTGCCCCTTCGACCCACCCGTCGAATCGGCACGGTTCCGGGAACACAACTCGCTGATCCGCATGGTCTTTCCGGACGGTCACCACGGCTGGCTGGCGACCGGGCACAGCACGGTGCGCGCCGTCCTGACCGATCCCCGCTTCAGCGCACGGCCCGAGTTGATGCACTCCGCCCTGGCCGACCTCGGCCCACTTCCCCCGGCACCTCCCGGTAACTTCCTCAATCTCGACGCACCCGAGCACACCCGCTACCGGAAGCTGCTCACCGACCGATTCACCGTCCGGCGGATGCGGCGGCTCACCGAGCGCATGACCCGGATCAGCGGCGAATACCTGGATGCCATGGAACGAGCCGGTGGTCCGGCGGATCTGATGACCTCGTTCGCCGCGCCGGTGCCGGCGACGATGATCTGCGAACTACTCGGCGTGCCCGAGTCAGACCGAGATAGGTTCCGGCAATTGATCGCCGGCCTGGTCACCACGTTCAACGATCCGGACATGCCCGTCGACCGCTCCTTCGCCGCTGTCGAGGAGACACAGGAGTACATCCGCGACCTGGTCGCCGCGAAACGAGCGCGGCCGGCCGAAGACCTGCTCAGCGATCTGGCCGCCACCGACCTTTCGGGCAGTGAGCTCACCGGAGTAGCGCTCCTGCTCTTGATCGGCGGTTTCGAGACCACGGCGAATACGCTGGGCCTCGGCACTTTCGCGCTGCTCCGCCACCCGGAACAGCTGGCCGCACTACGCGCCGAACCGGGCCTGGCCGATCGAGCGGTCGAGGAGTTGATGCGCTACCTGACTGTCGTCCACACGACCACCCGGTCCGCGCTGGTGGATGTCGAACTCGACGGACAGGTGATCGCGGCCGGTGAGACGGTGGCACTTTCCCTGCAGGCGGCCAACCGCGACCCCGCCGTGTTCGCCGATCCGGACCGTTTCGACCTGCGCCGGAACCCGGCGCGACACCTGGGTTTCGGACACGGTATCCATCACTGCCTCGGCCGGCAGCTGGCCCGGATCGAAATCCGCACCGCGCTGCCCGCCCTGATATCCCGGTTCCCGGAGCTGCGACTGGCCGTTCCGGCGGACACGATCACGATGCGCCCGGACAGGTTGGGTGTCCTCGGCGTGCAACGGCTTCCGGTCATCTGGTAGCCGGTTGCCGGCACGACGAGCCGCGATCACCGCTCGGACTCGACAACGCACGACACCGGCTATGTGATCAGCGGATTCTGTGCGGGTCCGCGTAACCAGGCGATATGGCGATCGGACACCTCGGCGGTGCCGAGCAGGCCGAATCCGGTTTCCGCGGCGAGCGCTGCGGCGTGATCGATAGCGGCTTCGGCCCAGGGGAACCAGTCGCCGGCGTGGGCGTGGGTTTCCAGGCGGATGTCCTGGACTCTGATTCCTGTTCCGGGAGGGGCGAATTCGACGACGGCCACGCCGCCCGGCCGGAGCAGCCGGGCAACCCGGCGCAGCATCCGGTGCGGGTCGCCGCCGATTCCGATATTGCCGTCGGCGAGCAGTGCGTAGTGCCAGCGTCCGTCACCCGGAAGAGGGCCGTAGACGTCGCGGGGTACGGCGGGGGCGCCGCGGTGGCGGGTGACCGCGACGGCGGTCGGGGAGATATCCACGCCCAGCGCCATCACGCCACTGCGGCAGAGGGTGGCGACGAGGCGGCCGGGGCCGCAGCCCAGATCGACTGTGGGACCGTCGCAGCAGCTCACCAGGGCCGAATCGACACGCCTGTCGGCCGCGGTGACGCGGGCGCCGCCGAGCCACCGGCGGGTCGGCAAGGGTGTGCGGTCGCCGTCGGCGGTGCGTACCCAGCAGTCCCCGCCGGTGAGCGCCGGATCGAACCGCCCGATCATCGCGGCACGCGCCGGTCGCCGAGCGCAGACCCGGACCACCTGATCACCGCGTGACCCGTTCCGCGTCGAGTACACGGACCTCGGCGGCGAACCGGCCTGTGCAGTCGGCGGCGACCCGCAGCGCGTCGGCATAGTAATCGACATCGGCGAGCGTCGGCAGCGTTTCCACCCGGTAGCCGTGGTCCTGCAGCGCCTTCCTGGTCACCGCACCGGTGCGGCCGGTCGACATCGGTACGTCGGTGAGCAACCGCGCGGCCCGGGGATCGGAAAGCCCCAGCGCCCACCACCCGCCGTCGGCGGCCGGGCCGAGCAGTGCCTCGGCGCCCGCGGCCAGCGAGCGGGCGGCGTCGGTGAGTAGCCGGGGGCCGGCCTGCGGGGTGTCCATGCCGATCTGCAGAACCGGTAGCCCGGCGCGCGCCGCGTCGGAGTGCGCGTTCGCCAGACGCACCCCGAATCCGCTTCCCCGCTGGCGCACGACCTCGAAATCGGCGAGCGCCCCGCCGATTTCCCCGCCGTATTCCGCTCCTGCGAGATCACCGGTGAACGCGACCATCCGGGTGGCGGCCGGGCAGGCACGCACCGCGTCGAGCGTGTCCAGCAGCGCGGCCGCCGCGAGCCGCGCCGCCTGTACCGGGGTCAGCGGTGGACTCATCCTCGTCTTGGCGAATCCGGGGACCGGCGCCTTGGCGACGATCAGAACAGTCACCGGAATCGGCATATCGGGTACTTCCTCTGATCTCGGGAACGCGTGCCGTTCCCGTGCGGTCTCGTGTTCGGCCCGCTCCCCACACCCGTGCCCGGGTGGCGTATCGGCCGCGGGCCGCCGGGCCGTGTTTGCCCCAGCGCACGTGGCCGCGTCCCGTGCTCGGGCGTCTGCCGGGCGTGGCGCCGGGCGGCTCATCGCAGCACCGCCAGGAAGTCGCGAGTCGCGCGCAGCGATCCCCGGGCCGACCCGGAGATCTTCGATTCTCCACCGGTCCGGGGGCGGTAACTGATGTCTATTTCGCGGACCGCCCACCCGGCCGCGGCCGCCCGGACCAGCAGCTCGAGAGGATAACCGAAGCGGTCGTGCAACCGGCCCAGCGATACCAGCCGGGCCCGCCGCGCGACCCGCATCGCACCGATATCGTGCACGGGCAGCCCGTAGCGCCGGCGTAACCGCCGGGCGACGACCCGGTTCCCGAGCCGGGTGTGCCACGGCCAGGCACCCCGGGTGACGGCTCGCCGGCGGCCGACCGCGAGATCGGCGCCCCCGCGGACCGCGGCCACCAGTCCGGGTAGTTCGCCCGGGTCCATCGACCCGTCACCGTCGAGAACCGCGACGAGTTCCGTACCGGCGGCGGCGATACCGGCCTGAACGGCGGCACCGTAACCGGGCCGCGTTTCGGAAACCACCCGCGCGCCGTGCTCGGCCGCGACGGCCGCGGTGGTATCGGTCGACCCGTTGTCGACCACGATCGCGCGGTAACCGGCCGGGACCGCGGCCAGTACGCCCGGCAACGCTTCGGCTTCGTTGCGGCACGGGATCACTACGGTGACACCGGCCGGTGCGCTGTCCTCTGTCGCCATGGCTGCCACGCTAAGCCCGAACCGGCCGGAAACCTGTGACAAAACGATGACGTCGTGTCCGGCCACCACGTGGATCCACGGTGACCGGCGGTGTCCGGGCCTAGGGTGGCCACTGTGCCGGATCCGATCGAAATCACCGCGGCCCGCCCCCGGGTTCGCGGTGAGCTGCTCGGCGCGGGTGCCGCCGCGCTGCTGGTGCTCGCCGCCTTCACCGTTCCGCAAATCGCGAGCGAATCCTGGCGGGAGCGCCTGTTCGCCGGGGCCGCACCGATCTTCGGCTGGTGGTCGCCGCATATCGGCTGGGGCACCGTACCGGCGGTCGCGCTGGCTGCGGCCGTGGTCGCCCGGGGACCCGCGGTGGCTCGGCGACTGGGCTGGCGAGCACTGCTCGCCGCCGGGTACGTGACCGCACTGGCCTGGGCCTTCGCGCTGGCCTTGGTGGACGGCTGGGAACGCGGGTTCACCGCGCGGCTGGCCGACGGGCACGAATACCTCGCGGAGGTGCCCGGGGTCAGCGATATCCCGCTGATGCTGGACACCTTCACCGACCGGATCCTGGACGGGCAGCCCGATTCCTGGACCACCCACGTGTCGGGTCATCCGCCGGGAGCGCTGCTGTTCTTCACCCTGCTCGACCGTCTCGGACTGGGCGGTCCGACCTGGGCGGGGATCGTCTGCGTGGTCATCGGCTGCAGCGCGCCGATCGCGGTCGCGGTGGCATTACGCGCCCTGGGCAGCGAAGACCGTGCGCGCACCGCGCTGCCGTTCCTGGTCCTCGCCCCCGCGGCGATCTGGATCGCGGTCTCCGCCGACGCCGTGTTCGCCGGTGTGACGGCGTGGGCGGTCGCCCTCCTCGCCCTCGCCACCCGGGCCGGGCCGGTGGTACCTACGGCCGGGGCGGCGGGGATGCTGTTCGGTTTCGGGATCTACCTGAACTACGGGCTGGTGTTGATGGGATTCGTAGCGGTGGCCGTGCTGGTGGCGGGACGCACCGCACGCCCGCTGCTTCCGGCGGTACTCGGCGCGCTGCTCGTGGTGGCCGCGTTCACCGTTGCCGGGTTCTGGTGGTTCGACGGTTATCACCTGGTGGTCGAACGGTATTACCAGGGCATCGCGACGGAACGTCCGTACGGGTACTGGTGGTGGGGCAACCTCGCGGCGACCGTGTGCGTGGTGGGCCTGGCGACGGCGGCGGCACTGCCCCGCGCACTCACCCGCCTCCGCGTCCGCGAACCGGCGGCGCTGCTGGTCGCCGGGGCGCTGTGCGCGATCGCCGCGGCCGATATCAGCGGCCTGAGCAAGGCCGAAACCGAGCGGATCTGGTTACCGTTCGATATGTGGCTGCTCGCCGCGACGGCCTACCTCCCGTACGCGCGGGCGCGGCCCTGGCTGGCGGTGCAGGCCGCGGGGGCGCTGGTGCTGGTCCATCTACTGTTCACGAATTGGTGAGGGCGATCCGATGTGCATACTCGTGGCCGACGACGACCCGGTGGTCCGGGAGGTGGTGCGCCGGTATCTGGAACGCGACGGCCGCACGGTCGTGGAAACCGGTGACGGCCGGGCCGCCCACGCCGTGCTCGCCCGCACGGGCACACCCGACGATGTGGAACTCGCGGTCCTGGATGTGATGATGCCGGAACCCGGCGGAATCGACCTGTGCCGGGCGGTGCGTGCCGGGCAGCGGCCGGATACGCCGATCATCCTGCTCACCGCGCTGGGTGACGAGGACGATCGGGTCCTGGGCCTGGAGGCCGGCGCCGACGACTACGTCACCAAACCGTTCAGCCCCCGCGAGCTCGCCTTGCGCGTGGCCTCGGTACTGCGGCGCAGCTCCCGGCCCGAACCGGCACCGGACCAGCAGCTACTGCGCGACGGTCCGTTCACCGTCGATCCTTCCGCTCAGCTGGTTTTCGCCGGCGATACCGCGCTCACCCTCACGCCCCGCGAATTCGATCTGCTGGTGTTCCTGCTGCGCAATCCAGGGCGGGTGTTCAGCCGGGAGAGCCTGCTGGAACAGGTGTGGGGCTGGGATTTCGGGGATCTGTCGACGGTGACCGTGCACATCAAGCGGTTGCGCGCCAAACTGGGTGCCCGGCATCGGATCGATACCGTCTGGGGTCGCGGCTACGCCTGGGGCCGCGCGGAGCTCGCCGGGGAGCCATCGGATGCCTGAGAACCTGCTCGAGATCGTCGGCTACACGCTGGCGTGTTCGCTACCGGTGGTACTGGCCGGCGCGCTGGCCCTGCGCGCACTGCGTGACCGTTCGCTCACCGCGAGTATGGCGGTGCTGGTGCTCATCCCGACGCTGGCGACCCTGGCCGGTATCACCGGTGTGAGCGGTTTGATGTTCACCGAGGAGTTCCGCCGCACCTCCCTGGTACTGCTGCTGGTGGCGGCCGTCACCGTGCCCGCGGCCATCCTGCTGGGCCGTGAGCAGGCGCGTAAAACAGTGTGGGAGAAGCAGATCCGGGAACAGGAACGCGCCGCGGAACAGTCCCGCCGGGAACTGGTGGCCTGGGTGAGCCACGATCTGCGAACTCCGCTGGCCGGTATCCGGGCCATGACCGAGGCGCTCAGCGACGGCGTCGTCGCCGATCCCGCCGATATCGCGCGTTATGCCGGGCAGATCGAACGGGAAACCCGGCGGCTGTCCCGGATGGTCGACGATCTGTTCGAGATGTCGAAGATCTCCGCGGGCGCCCTGCATCTCGATCTCGAACCGCTCGACCTGCGCGAACTCATCGACGAGATCTATGCCGCACACCGCACCACCGCCGACCGGGCGGGCATCGGTTTCACCGCCGAACAGCCCCCGGCCCCGCTCCCCGTCGCGGCCGACGACCACGCCCTGGGCCGGGTGCTGGCCAACCTGGTGTCCAATGCCATCGCCCACACACCGCCCGGCGGGAAAGTCGTGATCACGGCCGGACGCGACGACGGGCATATCTGGACCCGGGTCGACGATTCGGGTCCGGGTATCGCGGAAACCGATCTCCCCCGGATTTTCGAAGTCGCCTACCGCGGCACCGCGGCCCGCTCACCGGTGGCGGACAACGGCGTGCCGACGGGCAGCGGGATGGGTCTCGCCATCGCGGCGGGCCTGGTCCAGGCGCACAGCGGGGCGATCACCGCGACCAACAGAGAAATCGGCTGCCGCTTCGAGATCCGGCTGCCCGCCGGATAGCGGGAGCAGGGGTACCGGGTCAGCCGATAGGCACACCGAGTGCCGCGGCCGGGCGCAGTGGGGCTGTCGCGAATTCGGCCAGACCTGTGTCGGGCGTGAGCTGCGCGGTGAATCCCAGTATCTCCCGGGCGCGGGTGGGGTCGGCGACGATATGCCGGACATCGCCGGGGCGCACCTCGCCGGTGATCACGGGCTCGGGACCGCCGTGCGCGGCGGCGAGGGTCCGGGCCACCTGTCCGATGGTGACCGGCCGGCCCGAGCAGATGTTCAGCGGTACGAACCCGGGTAGTCCGGTTTCGAGGGCCGCCAGGTTGGCGGCGGTGATATCGGATACGTGCACGAAATCTCTTGTCTGGCCGCCGTCTTCGAAAACCCGCGGGGCACGGCCGGCGGCGAGCGCGGACCGGAATATCGCCGCGACTCCGGAATACGGTGTGTCCCTCGGCATTCCGGGCCCGTACACGTTGTGGTATCGCAGTGCCGTCACCGAAGAACCGGTGAGAGCCGCCCAGGCCGACGCATAGTTCTCCTGCGCGACCTTGCTCGCTGCGTACAGGCTGCGCGGCCGCAGGGGCGTGTCTTCCGGCACCGGCGCCCACGCGAGGTCCAGGCCGCCGGACCGATGCTCGAATCGGCCGGCCGCCAGATCCTCGCCGCGCCGTGCATCCACGGCGACGACACCCTCCGGTCCGCGATACAGCCCCTCGCCGTACACCACCATCGACGACGCCAGCACCAGCCGCGAGCAGCCCGCCCGGTCCATCGCCGCGAGCAGTACCGCGGTGCCGTAGTCGTTGTGCCCCGCGTAGGCGGGGGCGTCCTGTGCGTCGACCCCCGCACCCACCACCGCCGCCTGATGACAGACCGCATCGGCACCCCGCAGCACCCGGTCCAGCTCCGCCGGATCACGGATATCGACCCGGCCCACCCCCTCGGGCGGCCGGGCATCCGGACCGTGCGCGGCCGGCAGCATGAGATCGACGGCCACCACCTCATGACCCGCCCGCCGCAACGCGGAATGGATATGGGAACCGATGAACCCGGCCGCGCCGGTCAGCAGTACTCGCACCGCACCGATCCTGCCCGCTGCCCCGCCCGGGACGGGAGAGCCACGGCGGCGACGTCACGAATTCGTCAGATCCGCCCGAGCCTCGACCGCCCGAGGTGCCACATCCCCACGGGGCCGCCCGGCCGGTAGATCTTCCGGCAAGCCGCCAGGTGCTTCCCGACAGGGCCGGCGGACCGAACCGCGGTCACTCCATCTTGCCGGCGATAACCGTGGCGATATCGACGGCCTTCGGACAGGGGTCCCAGCTCACACCGGAGCGGACCCCACCGGCCGCTACCGAGACACTGAACGACCCGCCCGACGCCGCCCGGACGGACACACCGCAGCCACTGTGAGTGCCGTCGGCGTGGAGGTCACCGGGTTCCACCACGGCGCGTTCACCGCCGACGGTGATCTGCTGCGCGGCCGGGCCCCGATGTTCACTGTCGGTGTGGTCGAACCGGTCAGGCGCGAATCGAACCGTGAACGACCCGGACGGCGAGGTCTGGACGGAATGCCAGCTACACGCCGGAGGCGAGTTCGGCGGTGTATCCGGCACACCTTCCGGTCCGAGGACGAACCGGGCCGTGTCCTCGCCGTCCAGCACCGCGCACGGGTGATAGGTGAGTTCGCCGACCGTCCACGGGCGCTCCGGAACGGGTGGTAGCACCGGGACCACGACGGTGGTCGCCGGGGCAGGCGGAGTGGTGTCGCACGCAACGACGAGTGTGCTTGCCGCACAGGCTGCGAGCACGATCGTGTGCAGCCGCAGGGTGGGGTTCGTCCTGAGCCGCCTCGGTGCGGGCACAGCAGCTCCCCCGGATCCGCCGACGCCGCTCACCGCATTCGCCCCGCGACGAGGGTGGCGATCTCGACGAGCGTGTCGCAGTCCTGCGGAGTGATCACCGCGGCGGAGTCGTAGTCGGCGGAAAACTGAAGGAGCCCGCCCGAGCGGACCGAGACGTACGCGGTGCAGCCGAGCGGCTGTACCGCATCGTCGATGAACAGGAAGGCCGGCCGATCCGCCACGGCGAGCGTTCGAGTACCGTCCGGGCTCTTCTCGCGGTACACGTCTTCGGACACCTGGTAGTTGCCGTCATGGTCCGGTACGAAGCTCACTGTGTAGGACCGGCCGGCGCCGTCGCGGCCGTTCCAATAACAGTTCGGCAGTTGCGGTGGCGTACTCGCACGGCCGGGGGTTTCCAACCCGAATCGGGTGAGCTCGGACTCCTCGAGTACGACGCATGGATGGTAGGTCAGCTGCGCGGCCGTCCACGGCGCGACGGGCAGCGGCATCCCCGGTCCGGGTACCTCGACGACTACGGTTTCCGGTGCGGCCGCGGTCGTTTCACAACCCACCGCACCCGGCACGAGTACCGACACGGCGGCCATGACCCCGATCCCCCGGCACCGGGCCCGGACGGCGTTGCGCATCTCGATCTCCCTCCTGCCCGGAATCCAACCAGATTTCCGCCGGGATCGCCGCCGGACTTGACCTCAACATAGATCGAGGTTTCAGACTGGTCCGCGGACAACGAACCGAGGAGGCTCATCATGCGGGCAGTGCAGGTCGAGGAATTCGGCGCACCCGGGGTGCTCGAACTACGGGAGGTCGCGGCACCGGAACCCGGACCGGGCCAGGTGCTGGTGACGGTCGACGTCGCCGATGTGATGTTCCTCGATACCCGGCTACGGTCGGGCTGGGGCACCGATTTCTTCCCGGTGCAGCCCCCGTACATCCCGGGCGGCGCGATCGGCGGTACGGTGCGCGCGGTCGGGGCCGGTGTCGACACCGGCTGGGTCGGCCGGCGCGTCGCCGCCCGCACCGCGGCCAGCGGAATCGGCGGTGGACTACCCCTCGGCGGATACGCCGAGCAGGCGCTCGCCGGAGCCGATGTGATCACCGAGGTGCCGGCCGGGGTGAGCCTCGACCAAGCGACCGCACTGGTCCACGACGGGCACACCGCGCTCGCCGTCTTCGACCGCGCCGCCGTGCGGCCGGGCGATTCGGTGCTGATCACCGCGGCGGCCGGCGGACTGGGCACCCTGCTCATCCAATTGGCCCGGCAGGCCGGTGCGCGGGTGATCGCGGCGGCCCGCGGCGCGACCAAACTCGCGCTCACCGAACGCCTGGGCGCGCATACCTCGATCGACTACTCCGAACCCGGCTGGACCGACCGCGTCCTGGCCGCGACGGGCGGCCGGGGCGCGCACCTGGTGCTCGACGGTGCGGGCGGAGAACTCGGTGACGCCGCCCTCGCGATCACCCGCAGCGGTGGGCGATTCATCGGTTACGGGGCGGCCGCGGGCGAATTCGCCGGAAAAGCCTCGGACGGTGCGCGGCAACGCGGTGTCGACGTGGTAGGTCTGCACGACCTGAACACCGGTAACGACCACCGCGCCGCGTACGCCACCCGCATCCTCGAGGCGGTCGCGACCGGCACGATCGAAGTGGTCGTCGGCCAGACCTACCCGCTGGCGGAGGCGGCCCGGGCGCACGCCGCCATCGAAGCGCGCGCCGCCCTCGGCCGCACCCTCCTCCACATCGGCTGACCGGCCGCTGCCGCCTCCGGGCCCGACTCGCTCATGCTGTGCTCATCGCGGCACGAGCGAGGGCCCTGCGTGGTGACGCTGCGCTACCGCCTCCAGGCCTGACTCGCTCATGCCGGGGTCGCGTCGACGGCCTCGGTGTAGCGGCGGCGCAGGGCCGCGACCTCGTCCGGGTCGGGCATCTCGATCGGCCGGCCGTCCAGGGAATCCACCAGTTCGTCGAGGCAGACGTGGTATCCGGCGGCAGTTCCGGACAGTCCGTGCGGGCCGGGCGTACCGAACCACACCGTGCAGACCAGCCGGGTGCCCGGCTCCTCGGCGAACAACTCGAACCGCAGATGCTCGTCGTCCCACAGGAATTCGAACACGCGCGGCGGCTCCCAGGTGAGGATCCGGCCGGGCAGTTCCGGATCCTCGAGGTCGATGTCCATCTCGGTCAGTTCCGCCGAGGCCTGTTCCACCGCCTCGGGCCAGAACCGGAACCGGACCTCGGCACCGGCCCGGCGGTCGCCGAGGATATCGGCCGGGAACCAGTGCCGGAGATGATCGGATTCGGTGATCGCACGCCATACTTTCGCCGGCGGATGCGCCAGAATACGTTCGTAGCGCGTGCCCACGCGATCACCGTCGCGCAGTACCTCGCCGAGTCGCTGGGTTACTCCGGTCATGTCATTCCTCCGGTACAGGTTCACAGGGGTTCGCGGAGGCCGTTGCGAAGGTCTCGCATCGTTCACTCCTCCGGTTCGTCGGGCAGGGTGTCGAGATAGGTTTCGAGATCGTCGAGCCGGTCGGCCCACATCTCGCGGAACGGGGCCAGCCACGCATCGATCTCCCGCAGCCGGCCGGAGTCGAGCGCGTAGTGGCGGCGCGGGCCGTCCACCCGGACCCGCACCAACGCCGCCGCATCCAGCATTTTCAGATGTTTGGACACATTGGGTTGCGCGGTGCCCAGCGCCCCGACCAGATCGCCGACGGTGCGCTCACCGTCGCGCAGGAGGTCGAGAATCCGCCGCCGGGTGGGATCGGCGAGAACCTCGAATACATCGCGTGCCACGGCACCGATAATTCCCCATAAGGAATATTCTTGTCAAGGCATATATCTACGGGCCGCCTCGCTGCCTACGCGGTGCAACGCACACCGTCCCCGCACAAGGTGTAGCGGAATGGCTTTGACCAGCGATAAGACCAATGCGAGAAGGATCGCTGGAAGGTTTCGATCCCGGAAGGAGGTGAGACCCATGGGTTCCTTCGGACTCGATGTCGGTGTCGGCCTCGACCTGTTCCTGAAGTGGCTGTCCGTCACATTCGGACTCGGTGTCGGCATCAGCTGACCACCGGCCGGCAGCCGGCCGGGGCGGTCCGCCTTCTCCCGCTCCGGCCACCACGGCAGTGGGCAGCGCACCTGTCCCGCACTGCCCACTGTCCCGGCTCCGCGGCGACCGAACCGACGGCGGTCGATCAGGCCGACGCCCGGTCGACGCTGCGGCGCACGAACGACAGGAATGCGTCCACCTCGTCCGCGGGCAGGGCAAGCGCGCCCCGGCGCGGCCGTTCGAAACTCCGCAGCGCCTGCTCCACCAGCGCCCGGAAATTGTTCTCGGCGGCGGCAATCGATCGTCCGGCCTGTCGTTTGGACACCCAGCGCCCGGTGCGGCAGTAGCACACCGCCCGGCACCCGTTGAGCACCCTGTTGTCCGCGAGATGCCCTGCTCCCGAGGCATGTTCGTGCACAGACGCCGAAACGGCAGCCAGCAGGTCGCTCCGCCGGGGTGCGCCCAGCACCTCCCGTATCGGGCGGCCGGCGAGCGTCCATCCACTCTGGTGCCCGATCGCCCGATCGATCACATACCAGAAGCCCGGTGCGCCGGCCGGTTCGAAATCCGCCACGGCGGGTAACAAGGGCCCGGTATTCAGATTGAGCAGATACCCCGCGTCCGGCGCACCCCCCGCGGCGAATGCGGAGTCGTACACGACCAGTTCCAGCCCGGCCGCGGGGCAGCGGAACCCGGGATGCGCCAGCACTTCCGCCAGTTCGTGCGCCGATCGCCCCGGCACCGCGGGGTCGACGACAACCATGACGTCGATATCGCTGCGCCCGTGCTGGTAGTCGCCCAGCGCCAGCGACCCCACGGCACCGACGCTCACCAGCCGGTCCCGGTAAACGGCTGCCACCCGCCGCACCAGCTCGGACAGATAACGTTCCACTTCCGCGGGCGGACGCGCCGGTTCGGAATCCATCATCCTTCGACGGTAGGACATACGCCGGCCGCCGAACCGCCACCGGCCGACCTGATCGGGTCACCCGTCGTCCAGGCCTGGAACCCGGGGCATCGCCCCCGATCGCCGGTGGTCGATCGGCGGCCGCCCGCACCGAATCCGGTTGACACCAGGGCTGTAATGGAGCGGTGACGAACCTGATCAACGCGGTACAGACGCGAGACCGGGCGGCGGCCGGCGCACTGCTGAAGGCCGGTGTGTCGCCGGAAGAGACGAGCGCGGAGGGCACCACACCGCTCTATCAGGCCTCGGTCGACGGTTGCGCGGACCTGGTTCGCCTGTTGCTGGCACACGGTGCCGACCCGAATCGGCCCAGCGCGGTCGTCGAGGAGGGCCTGCCCCTGTGCGCCGCGGCCTGCTGGAATCATGTCGGCGTCGTGTCCGCACTGCTGACCGCCGGTGCCGACCCCGATCTCTGCGAGCCACCGCATCCGCAGCAGCAGGGTCCGGGGACACCGCCGTTGCTGTGGGCAGCGAGCAACGGGCACCTCGAAACGGTCGATCTCCTGCTCGCGGCGGGCGCCGACCCGAATATCGCGGGCACACCGCTCACCCGCGCAGCCGGACGCGGATGCTACGGAATAGTCCGGTCGCTACTGGCCCACGGCGCCGACCCCCGCCGCACAGACCACGAGGGGCATACCGCCGCGACGATCGCTGCCGGGCTCGCGAACGCCGACCTGGTCGCCGTCCTCGCCGATCAGCCGGGCTGGAGCGGGCGCGCGTACACGGTCGAGCGAACTCCCGCGGGGGACGGCACCGAACGGATCACCCTGCGCTACACCGACGCCGCCGGTGGCGGCGGGGAGACATCGATACAGAACGGGCACGCCGCTATCGCCGCACTGCTCGCGGGCTCGGGCGATTCCGGTCCGGGCCCCACCTGACGACCGGCCGGCCTCCTCCCCGGCCGGCACGGGCCGGCGTTCCGGACCGTCCCGGCCGGGGAGGAAGCGAGCATGACCGGATCCCGTCGTGGTGCGGGATCCGGATCATGCCGCGGGTTCGGTCTCGAGTATCGGCGCATCGGCCACAACCTCTTTCTCTCGTGCTCGATTCAGGTGACGATCAGGAGCGGACCCGGCCGAGGAACGCGGTCACGTTCTGCCCGACCTGCCTCACCCGGTCATCGGTATCGAAATCGTCGCGGTAGGCGCGGCCCAGCGTCGGCGTCTTCTTACGCCGGGCGTACAGGGAACAGGACAGGTCCTCGCACATGTAGGTGCCGGTGGTGTTCCCGCGGCGCCCGGCCTCGCCGGATTTGCGGGCGGTCATCAGTACGACCCCGCCGTTGCTGTGGGTGGTCGAGCAGATCGTGCACATCTGGGATCGGCGCGGACCGCCCGTTTCGTAGCGCAGGGCGATACCGGCGAGACCATCGGCCTCGGGGATCACCAGATAGGCGCGGCCGGGCAGGCCGGGGTCGGTCCAGCCGAGGAAGTCCAGATCGTCCCAGGGGCGGGTGTCCAGGTCGGCCGGTACCGTGAGGCGTTTGGCGTCTCCTTTCGAGCAGTTGACGAACGACGCTCTGATCTCTCGTTCGGTTACGGGTTCCATCGGGTGTCGAAACTCCTTCACATGATGAGGATGGGCAAACCGCGACACCTTATCGACCGCACCGAAGCGTCGGCAACGCCATTTCCGCACGTGAGGGAGTCGATCGATCCTGCCGGCATGCGGGTCCGGCCCCGGATCGGGCGTCGAACCGGTTGCTCCGCAGTTCGACCCGTTCCCCGGCCGGTTGGCCGAAAGTATCGATCCCGACCCGCACCGCAGACCTACAGTGAGAGGGGCCACAGTTGGACACGACCGGGCATGAGCGGGCCGGCCCCGGCGACGGCGGTCGGGCAGCCCGGCACCGGAGTCGACGCCCGGGTCCGATGGACAGGAGTAGCTATGAGTGGGGCACACCGGGTGTCGGTGCTGGTGATCGGCGCCGGTTTCGGCGGTATCGGGGTGGCGATCGAATTGCGGCGCCACGGCGTCGACGATATCGCCATCCTGGAGAAAGCCCACGATCTCGGTGGGGTCTGGCGGGAGAACACCTACCCCGGAGCCGCCTGCGATGTGCCGTCACCGCTGTACTCCTACTCGTTCGAACCGAAGCCCGATTGGCCGCAGCGCTACTCCGGGCAGGCCGCCATCCACGACTACCTGCGCGGGGTCGCGCGCCGGCACGATCTGCTCGACCGCATCGAGTTCGGCACCGAGGTCACCGAGGCCGTATTCGACGAGAAAACCGGCCGCTGGACGGTACACACCGCCGACGGCGCCACCCGGACCGCCGATGTGCTGATCTCCGCGGTCGGCCAGCTGTCCCGCCCGCAGCTGCCCGATATCCCGGGCGTGGCGAGTTTCGCCGGGCCGGCGTTCCATTCGGCGATGTGGGATCACAGTGTCGAGCTCGCGGGCAAACGCGTCGCGTGCATCGGCACCGGCGCGAGCGCGATCCAGTACGTACCGCAGATACAGCCGCGGGTCGCCCACCTCACCCTGTTCCAGCGCACCGCCGCCTGGGTGCTGCCGAAATTCGATACCGATTATTCGCCGGTGCAGCACAAATTGTTCGCGCGAATTCCCGGCATGCTGCTGGTGGAGCGTCTCGGCTGGTGGCTGACGGCCGAAGTCTCCTCGCTGGGGCTGGTGGAGCTGCCGATCATCAGCCGGCTCGTGGCGCGGCTGGCGGAACGGAATCTGCGCAAGAACGTCGACGATCCCGAATTGCGCGCGAAACTCACCCCGGATTATCCGATCGCGTGTAAACGCACACTGTTCTCCAGCGATTACTACCCGGCGCTCACCCAGCCGAATGTCGAGGTGACCACCGCCGCCGTCACCGAGATCACCACCGAGGGTGTGCGCACCGGCGACGGCGTGCTCCACGAAGCGGACGTGATCATCTACGGCACCGGTTTCAAGGGCACCGAATTCCTCTGGCCGATGCGGATCAGCGGCCGCGGCGGGCGGGAACTGGCCGAGGCGTGGGCCGGCGGGGCGCACGCCTACTACGGGATGACGGTGCCCGATTTCCCGAATTTCTTCCTGGTGTACGGACCCAATACGAATCTGGGGGTCGGGTCGATCATCTACATGATCGAAACGCAGTCCCGGTATATCCGCCAGGCTGTGCAATTGCTCGCCGGTAGACCCGGCCACGTGCTCGAGGTCCGCGCCGACACCGAGCGTGCGTTCAACGAGGCGCTGCAGAAACGCCTCGAGCGCACCCCGTGGAATTTCTGTTCCAGCTGGTATCGCAACGCGGCGGGGAAAATCACCAACAATTGGCCGGGCACGGTGACCCGCTATCGCCGCCGCGTCCGCCGGCTGGAACCCCAGGACTACACCCTCACCCCGGCCGCGTAACCTGCGGCGCGCTCACCTGACCACTCCGTCCCGTCCGGTCCGCTTCGACCGTGTGGGCGCGCGGGCGGCCCTGACGACCACAGTGGCGCACGACGTTCCCTCCCCATACCACGGCGAGTCGCCACCGTCACCCACGCAGGTCCGCCGGCCGGTTCCCGGCGCGATTCTTTTCACATGTGCCCCTCGTCTCTGGGTTCCGGGGACCCCGGCTGTCAGGCTGACCGCAGGCTCACAGGGAGGTGCGCGGTGGCGGGAACAGGCTGGGCGGCCGGGGTATTCGCGACGGCGGCGCGCGATGCGGGATTCGCACTCGACGAATCACAACGTGTCGCCGCCGCTCGTCTCGACCGCCTCGGCACCGAATTATGCGGGCGGCGACGTCTTTTCAGCACACCACCGCGCGGCGCGTACGTATGGGGCCCGGTGGGGCGTGGGAAGAGCTGGCTGGTCGACACCTTCTACGAAGCCGTTCCCACCCCGCGGAAAAGGCGGATCCATTTCCATGAGTTCTTCCGGGAATTCCACACCCGCTACGCCGCCCACCGCGACGTCGCGCGGGCCGGGGAGCGCGCCGTGCACGACCTCCTCGGCGACGCCCGCCTGGTGTGTTTCGACGAATTCCACGTCCACGACCCCGGCGACGCCACCATCCTGGCCAAGGTCGTGGACTCGCTGTTCGCCCGCCGGATAACCCTGGTCACCACGTCGAACTATCCGCCGTCGGGACTACTGCCCAACCCGCTGTTCCATCATCTGATCGAACCGGTGGCCGCGGCGCTGGAGGATGCCCTCGACATCGTCGAGGTAGCGGGTCCGTCCGACTACCGGCGCCACAGCCCGGCGCCGGCGGCCGGGTTCGGACTGGGACGCTACCTGTGGCCGGGGGACGCCCGGCAACTCACGGCCGCCGATCTACGCCTACCGGAACCCGGCGAACGCCATCGGGTCGGCGCCGGCAACCGCTCCGTCACCGCGCTGGCCGTGCGCGGGGATACGATCTGGTTCGATTTCGCCGATCTGTGCGACCGGCCCTACTCCACCATCGACTATCTGCACCTTGCCGACCGGTACCGCCGGTGGACGGTATCGGGACTCCCGATACTGGCGACCGTCCACCGCGACCCCGTACAACGTTTCGCCAACCTCGTCGATATCCTCTGCGACCGGCAGATCCCGCTGACCCTCATCGGCCGCGCGCCCTTGAACGAATGCCTCGCCGGCGATCAGCTGCCCCCGGATATCCACCGCACCGCCAGCCGCCTGGCGCTGCTGGCCGGCGCCACTCTCCCCGCCGCGCCGGCCGGTCAGTAGTCGGGGAACAACCACAGATCCTGGTCGGTCACGGCCTGCAGGTACGCCGCCAGCGACCGCACCCGGGTGAGCGCGTGCCCGTCGTCGCTGTCATCGCCGAACAAGGGCACCGCCGCATCCCCCGTTTCGACCCGGGTGAACCATTCGTCGAGTCGTTCGAGGAAACCGCGCACGTCATCGGGGTCGAGTACCTCGTACAGGCTCAACCCGAACTCGTCGGACACCCATTTCTCGTACACCTGGCCGCGGAACCCGGTCGGATCGCCGTCCGACGGCCAGAACAATCCGCCCTCGGCGAAATCGCGGGGTAGTTCCTCGAACGGTTCGAGATCGTCGGGATGCAACCACCCGAATTCCCCGCGTTCCTCCGGCGGCATCGCCTGGAGCTGCTCGAAGGCCGCCATATCGGTAACCCGGCCCTGGTTCGGCCGGACCGCGTATACGTCGAGTCCCATGCGCACGAGCCTATGCGTTTCCCCGCCCGAGCGCAGGCCTTGGGTTTACCCTGACCGCTGCGAGGGGTAACCCGCGCGCGAACGTCTTTGAGAGGAAAGTTTCTTTGCGAATGCTTCTGCGGCCGTTGGCCCTCGCTGCCCTCGCCGCATCCGCCCTGTTCCCGGTCGCCGCGCCCGCAGGTGCCCAGACGGCCGCCGATTTCGAGGACGCCCGGGTGGACGTGGCACCGGGCTGCGCCGGCACCGTCCGCACCGCGGTCGCCGTGGCGCCACTACCGGCCAATGTCCTCGGTGTCGCGGTGGCAGTACTGTTCCGGGCCGACCGGCAGGACCCGTCGTGCGTGGTGACACCCACGGTGTCCTGGCGCAATCTCGATTCGGGAGCCACCGGCTCCACGGAGGTCGCCGTTTCGTCGGTCCCCGCCCCGGTGGGCCCCTTCCCCACCGACCACGGCTACAACCGCGCCCTTGCCGACACCGGCCCCGGCACGGTGGTCGTCACCATCACCACGAACCCGGGCGAAATCACCATCAGGGTCTGATACCGGTGCGCCGGTCGATCAGGTCCGGCGACCACCCCGCGGCACCTCCCGGAACGGCACATTGTTATCGGAGCGCGCTTCCCGCGGCATCCCGAGCACTCGTTCGCTGATCACATTGCGAGCCATTTCGGTGGTTCCGCCACCGATACAGCTCACCTGCCGCATCAGGAACACGTCGGCGGTATCGCCGAACTCCCCGTCCCATACCGCATCCCCGGCGACCTCGAATTCGATAGTTGCCCGGCGGGATTCGGCGATACCGCGAAACAGGCGCCCGATACCGGCCGACTGTTCGGGCATCCGGCCGGTGGCCATCCCCATCCCGAGCCGTCGCTGCAGCGCGGTGCCGACGATATCGAGCATCCGGTCCTCGCCGATGAGGTCGCGCACACCCGGTTCGTCGATGGTGCCGGCCCGGCAGGCGATCTCCACCGGCGACCGGTCGGAGATGGCAGGTTTCGCGGGCACCGTGACATACGGCGATTCCGACAGCAGCCGTTCGTGCGACATCCACCGCGTTCCGACCGTCCAGCCCCCGTCCACTTCGCCGATCCGGTCGGAATCGGGGACCCGCACATCGGTGAGGAATTCCTGGCAGAATTCCCGGGCACCGTTGAGCATCTCGATCTGATGCACCTCGATCCCCGGCTGGTGAATGGGCAGGATGAACACCGTGAGCCCGCGGTGTTTCGGCACATCCCAGTTGGTGCGGGCCAGGCACAGCGCCCAATCGGAATACCAGGCGCCGGTGGTCCAGATCTTGGCGCCGTTGAGCACCCAGTCGGCACCGTCGCGGACGGCGGTGGTCACGGCGCCCGCCACATCGGAGCCGCCGCTGGGTTCGGAGAGGAACTGCATCCAGATCTCCTCGCCCCGCAGCATCGCCGGAATATGGCGCCGCTTCTGCTCCTCGGTCCCGAAATCGAGCAGCACCGCCGCGCACGGCGACAGCGTGGGCACCTGGCACCGCGACGGATACTCGAAACCGGCCATCTCCTCGGTGAACGCCCGCTGATGCGCGACCGTGAGCCCCTGACCACCGTATTCGACCGGTATCGCGATCCCGGCGAACCCCGCGTCGTAGAGCTTGCGTTGCAGCCGCCGGTCGTTGCCGACTGCCGCCAACTCCTCTTCCCGCGAAACCTTCCGCAGTCCGGCGACGGCTTCCGGCCGGTACGGCCCCAGGTTCGCCCGGATCCAGGCCCGCGCCCGCAGTCGGAAACTCTCGACGGCCTCGGGTTCTGTAGTTGTTCCCGGCCGATCGCCCAGGCCCGTTTGCCCTGGGTCATCACGCTCCGCGACCACCGTCCCGCCGGAGGGACTCGCCGACTCATCGGGAGTGGGCAAGGCTCCGCCGGGCTCGCCCTCCGGCGCCGCCACGCCGCGCGCCTGCTCCGAAGGATCCGGTGCCCCGCGATCATCCTGCCCCAGGGCTCCGGGGTCCGACGCGCTCGCCGCATCCTGTTCGATCAGCCGGTCGGCGATACGCCGGCGGTGCTGGGCCGGTGTGCCGTACAGCGTGCGGTTGACGGTGGCCCGGCGCAGGAACAGATGCAGGTCGTGTTCGAATGTCAGCCCGATTCCGCCGTGCAGCTGAACACAGTCCTGCAGCAGCTCCGGCCCGTAGTGGCCGATGAACGCCTGCGCCACATCCACCAGCTCATCCGATTCCGGGGACTGTTCGCCCACCGCGGCGGCGGCCCGGTCGGCGATCGCGTGCGCCGCCTCGAGCCACGATTTGAGATCGGCCGTCCGGTGTTTCAGCGCCTGGTACGACGCCAGCGGCCGCCCGAACGAATACCGGTCCGCCATCCAGTCCAGCACCATCTCGAAGCCGGTCTGCATGGCCCCCACGGTTTCGGCGCACTGCACGACCACCGCGATCTGCTCCTGCCGCGCGATCTGCTCCGCCGCCGCCCCGGGCACACCCACCAGCGCGCTGCGTGGAACCCGGACATCATCGAAGGCGACCGCCGAGAACCGGCGCGTGAGGTCGGGCGAGCGCAGCGGCGTCACGGTGACTCCCCGGCTCTCCACCGGCACCAGAACCTGGGTGAGGCCACCCTCGCACAGCCCGGTGACCAGCAGATACCGTGCCACCCCAGCCGACTCGACGGGCTGTTTCCCGCCGTTGAGGACCAGCTCGTCCCCGTCGACCCGTATCTCGAGTCCGACCCCGCGCTGCGGTGCCGCCTCGGCGTGACACCAGGTCGCGATCGATTCACCCGACAGCAATTCGGCGAGAACCTCCGCGTGCGAACCGTTCTCGGCCAACGCGGCAGCCACGATATTCCCCGGCACCAGCGGCCCGGGCGCCGCATGCCGCCCGAACTCGTACGCGATCAACGTCAGATCGACAACCGGCCGCCCACTGATCGATCCGCCGCCGGCCTCCTCCCCGACCAGCAAGGATGTCCAGCCGAGTTCGGCTCCACCCCGCCAATACTCGGCCCCGAACCCGTGCTCGTCGTGGCGCAACTCGCGAACCTTCTCCTGCGGGACACGGGCAGCCAGGAACTTCGCGGTCGTGGAGCGGAAGAACTCCTGGTCATCGGTGATATCGAACAGCATGCGGTCGGCTCACTTCTCTATGGGTCTCGGGAAGCCGGTCACACGCCGGAGTGTCAGCGCCACCGATAACGATGCTTCCTGATTCGGAAATATCACTCTCTCTATCGTAGATTCCTCTTCTTATTCGAATACCGCACAGTCAGGCACTTCCGCAATACCCGACACCAACTGCCCTGATAGGAGGCATCGCCGGGGCCTCGAAGGCATGGCAGCGAAATCGACACCTGGCACGACCTGGGGCCCCGTCGCGGCCCGGGTGGCCTTCAACGGCACGGTGCAGAACTGGGCCGCACGCAACGACGGCCTCAACGACGAAGTCCTCCAGGACACCGGCCTCGTCGACACCGTCACCACGCAAACCTGCCCCGATGTGCGCGACCGGGCCCTCGAAGCCCTCGACGCCGAAACCCTCGCCGCGGCCCTCGCGGGCTTCGGCGAATAGCGAACAGACCCTACTGTTTACGCACTGGCAGGTTCGACAACGGGTGCCGATGACTCCGATTGCTGTTTGGGCGCTGCGGGCGACCACGCCCGCAGCGGTTGCAACACGCTCCCGTAGAACGCGTCGACCGCGCCGGTCACGCTCGTGATGAAGCTCGAGGCAGTCCCCGATCGACGGTTACCCATCGGGAAGCTCTGCTCGAGAGTGAACGATGCGATCTGGCCGGAACGGCCGCCGGTCAGCAGTTTGGGTTCGGCACGTACCGCCTCGAGATACTCGCACGCCTCGTTTCCGTCTTCCGAGTACACCGCCTCGATCCGTACCGCACCCGGTGCGTCGGCGAGCTGTTTGAGCAGCCAGGACAATCGCCGGAAGGAGGTCCCTTCATCAGGGGCGGCCACCGTAGAGCGGCACAGTATCTTGTTCGTCCGCACATCGGCTACCACCACCAGATCGCCCACGGTGTCGGGGACGCGCAGCACCGCTTCGAACACCCCTTCGGCGGCCAACCTGCCGGCAAAGGCCGCATCGCGAGCAGCGGGATCGTTGGCAAACCGCCGCGGAAGGATGTTCTTCACCGTCACGCCGAGTTCGGCCGTGAGCCGCAACGCCAGGTGCCGGGACAGCGACACCCACCTCTCGGCGACCGCCGCCGCCTTCTGATCGCCGGCGCGCAGGGTTCCGCCGACCACCGCGTCGCGGACAGCCACCCAATTCCTGCCCATGTCCACGAATTCCCGCGCCCCTGAGCGGGGATGTTCGAGATAGCGGAGGAGCTCACCCAGCAGCCACACCTCCAGGCCGTCCTCGATACCCCGCCGTGTGTCAGCAGCATGCGGGCCTCGTGCGCAACCTCCGCCCACGACAGATGCCGCAGTGCGACTTTCGCCAGCTTGCGCCGGTCCACCTCCACCGGCAGTTCACCGGGCGCGGCCGGGACATCGTTGGACAGGCTGATCACCGCTTGGACAACAAAACAGACGTCACGGACTTCACCTTCGATCGAGGCGCGGAAAGGAGTTATGTCACACGCACATCGAGCCGGGGTAGGCGTCCGTTACGAGCCGATTTACCAGAAATCGCAGTTACGCAAACTTTTCCATAGCCTCCAGGATGCAACATGTTGACGACCGCCACTCGAGCCACCAGCCGGTTGCTGGAAACGTTTGTCGCCCGCCCTCGAGCTGCGCTTCGTCGCGCGGTTCGAGATGCGTATGCGACCTGACTTGGATTCCGATGCGTTAGGGTGGGCTCAGACTGATGGGGGGTTCGTATGACCGGTCCGCTGAACAATGCCGGCTACCCCGCTCCGCCACCGGGCTCCGGACACCCTGCACCGCTCGGTCTTTCGCCACGAGCACCGAACAATGGGACTGCGCTGGCGGCTGCCCTCATCGGCCTGCTCGGCGGAATCGTCGCAACCGTGCTGGCGGTCAATTCCTACTTCGCGTGGCGCAACTATGTCGAGACGGTCGATGAACTGAACGACGGGATGCCGACGGCCATCGCACTCGACCCCACTGTGTTCGTGTATGTGCCGGTGTTCGCGGTGACGGGGGCTCTCCTGCTCGCCGGTTCGGGATTGTTGTTCGCTCGTACCCAGCTCGGCCGGGTACTGCTGGTCATCGGCGGTGCGGTCGGCGCGCTGGCCGCGTTCGTGCCGCTGGTCCGGATGGCAATCGAGATCAACCGTATCTCCGAACTAGATATTCTCGTTCTGCAGTTGTTCGTGTCCGGCTCTATGGCGTTCGGTCCCGCAGCGGCCGGTGTACTGGCCGCGCTGCCCACGACCGGACGCTGGATCGCCGCGCGCCAGCGGTGAACCGGGCCCCCGCGCGGCCAACTGAATCGAGCAGCCGCATCAACCGTCCGACCACCGCAAACGTAAGCGTCGGACACTGACGCAGATGTGCCACTGTGAGCCAGGGAACACCCTCGGCCACAATGACTCTCGAAGCAGCGAGCCGAGTGCGGCTAAGGTGGGCCACATCACCAGCGAAGGGAGGGGGTCGGTTCGGTGCTCGTCATCGCCGACAAGCTCAGATCGGGTGCGGAGAAGCGGGTCGTCGCCTGGTTACGGAAATGGCAGGACGATTACCGGGTTCCCGGGGTCGCGATCGCGAACTGTTTCGTGGCCGGGCAGGAAGTCGATCTGGTGATCATCACGCCGTACACCACCGTCGTGTGTGAGATCAAGGGGGTGAATCCCGAGGTCGGCGGGGGTGTTCTGCACTGCACCAGCAACAGCCGGTGGACGGTTTCGGGGTTCGAGGGCGATCCGGTGAGCGTGCGGCACAGCGATACCACGCCCTACGATCAGGTGCGCGAAGCGGTTTTCAAACTGAAATCGGTGGCCGCTCGCGCCGGCGGGCCCACATTCGTCAGCGGTCTCGTGGTGGTGGTCCCGCCGCGTGAGACGACGTTACGGCTGGACAAGAAGTCGGCGCCGCAGGGCTGTGATGTGCTGGTGTGCAATAACCAGAACCCGCTGCGCGCCTGGTTCCACCGAGCCCATCACCGCGCTGCGGTCGTCTGGACCGCCGAACAGGCGTACGCGCTGGTCGATGCCCTGGAGCACGGCGGCAGCACCACGGTCGCCGACCTGGCCCACGAAGGGTTCCCCCTCGATGCCCCCGCCCGGTCCGCCGCGCCGCCCGACCGCGGTGAGCCCGCGAAAGCGGCGGCGCCGGCTTCCCCGCCATCAGCCCGGGTGGCGCCGGCGCCCGAGGTTTCGGCTCCCTCGGCCGCGGTCCCGCCGCCACCGTCCGCACCACCCCGCACACCCGGCGCCGGAACCCCATCGGTGCCCCCGGGACCCACGCCACGCCGCGCCCGAGCAGAGCCCGCCGGGCCGATACCGCCTTACACAGGGAACCAGGTTTCCGCCCCCACCGATCCCGCTCCTCCACCGGTCGCCGAAACATCGCTTGCTCAGGCCGCCCCCGGACCTGCCACTGCCTCGTCCGCACCCTCGGACTCGGAGCCGGCCGCAGGCTCGCGACGCCGGCGCCGCATCCAGCCCCAGACCGCCGCGGCGCTGGCGGCGATCGCCGTCCTCGCCGCCGGGATCTGGCTCTTGGCCCAACTCGGCAACGGGCGGACCGAGCCCCGGGGAACCACCGGTCAACCGCAGAACGGCTCGGCCACCGAACAGACAACGATGCCCCCTCCGCCGACGCCTCGCGTGGGACCACCCGCGCCACGAACAGAGCCTGTCTGTTTCCCGTTCCAGCCGAATTGCTGACGGGCGTAACCACCATCCCCGCGGGTGCGCACGTCCTGCCGCTGGTCGGCTCCGCGAATCGCGACCCGCACCGCTTCGCCGACCCCGGCGAATTCCGGCTCGATCGACCCGATATCCAGGACCACCTGGCATTCGGCGTGGGCATTCACTACTGCATCGGAAGCGCGCGCCCGGATGGAAGCCACAGCGTCGTCGCGGAGATCGCGCGTCGGGTGCCCGCCCTGGCGCCCGCGGGAACACCGCAGCGCATCGCGAGTCCGGTGTTGCACGGCCAGCGCAGCCGACCGGTTGCCCTGGGTATTCCCGCCGCACGACACCGTGACACCGGCCGGGAGCAGGTCAGGTCGAGGACCACCGGGCCCGTCCTCAGGCGCCGCCGCAACGACTCAGGCGCCCGCTTTGCGGCGCACCATTTCGGCGATCCAGGTGGGCGCGAACGGTGAGGTGCAGTTCGGCGGAGTCGGGTAGTCCTTCAACACCTCCAGGCGCTCGCCGATGGCGAGGGCCCGGGCCCGATACTCGGCATGCTCGATCCCGATCTGGGCGAGACACGTGTTCATGGCCCATTGCAGACGGTCCGGAGCGTTCTGCATTTCCGCCTCGATGATGTCGAGCAGACCCGCGAGATCGAGGCCCTCGGGTTTCTTCACCACACGTTCGGAGGTCAGCGCCCAGCCCGCACTGGCCACCACCGGGTCGGGATCGGCGAACCAGGCCAGGCGCAGCTCCTCGGCGTGCGGGTTCTTCTTCACCACATAGTTGACCAGCCAGTCGTGCACCTTGGGCGTTCGGGCCTGCCGCAGCATCGCGTCCAGTTCGTCCCGGTCGAACGCTTTCGGGCGGCAGATCAGCAGTGCGAGCAGTCGTGCCGCGGTGTCCTCGGTCGCCCACAGCTCGCGGGCGAAGTCCTGCCGCGTTTTCAGCCGTTTGGCGACAGCACGCAACTTGGTGAGATTCACGCCGTGGTCGTCGCCGTGCTTCTCGTTCACCGCGCGTATCTTCGGGTCCTCGAGCGCGGAAAGTTCCGCCATCACCTCGGCCACCGTTACCGGTTCCTTCGTGGTCCGGGCCACCTCGCCTCCTCTCCTCGCCTGTGGGCTTCAGCCTACGACGGCCGGGAAGCCCGTCATCCGTAGCCGGATGGTCAGAGATTCTTCGTTCGTACCGTCCAGGTGGGTTTGGTGCACAGGCCGCAGTCCGCGCCGGCGAATTGCGCTTCGGCGTCCTTGTTGCCGTGGAGGGTGTAGTCGAACCAGTCCGTGACCATCGTGTATCCGGCGATCAGCATCGGGCCGCTGGTGTCGCCGGCGTCCAGGCCGTAGGTGAGGCCGCTGTGGCCGGCGGTTTCCTGGGCGACGAGGACTGCGGGGGTGTCGAGTAGTTCGAAGTTGTCGACGCTGTTCTGCTGAGCTTGGTCTTTGTCACCGCCGTTGAACAGCAGGGTCGGTACCTCGATCTTGCTCAATTCGGTGCGTTCGAACCCGAACCGCTTGCGCGGGAAGAAGCCGGTGTTCAGGCCGGCCACGGAATCGACCCGCGGGTCCGATGCGGCGAGCAGCGCTTCGACACCGCCGCACGAGGTGCCCATCACCCCGATTGTGCCGGTATCGGCTTTTCCGCCGAACTGGGTGCCGCCGGTATCAGGGTCGGTGGCCCAGTCGATCGCGTCGGTCAGCCGGTCGGGGCGGGCGAGGGTGTCGTCGGGGAGCTGTTCGATCGGGTGTTCGCCGGGTGCCCCGTTCGCGATCACGATGTAGCCTTGGGCGGCGATACCGGTCAGGAAGCTCGTGGCGGGGATATTGCTGGTGCGGCAGCCGCCGTTGGCCCAGGCCAGGATCGGAACGCTGCCGTCGGGAAAGGCGTCCAGGTCCGCGGGCCGGTATACCGTGTGCCCGTCCAGTCCTGCGGTGGCCTCGCGGACGGTGGGGTGGTAGTCGTCTCGGGCATTGGCTGTCGCGGCCGGTGCCGGTTCGGACGTGCTCTGGCCGGTGCCGCAGGCGGTCGCGAGACCACCGGTCACGGCGAATGCGCACAGCAGGGCGGCGCTTCGGGAGAATTTCATGGATGACTCCTGGCTTTCGGGGCGGTGATCAGGACTTGACGACGGGCAACTGGACCAGCGACGGGTGTGCCGGATCGGAGACGACCTCGATCTTCGATCCGTGGGCGTCGGGTAGCGGGATGCTTTCCCGGTGGTCGTAGCCGGTCACCGTGATCTGCATCCGGTGGCCTTCGCGGAAGATGTAGGAGAGGGGCAGAATGTCGAACCGCATCCGTACGGCCTCCCCAGGGGTCAGCGGTTGCGCATCCTGGCGGAACGAACGGTGGTACGGCACTCCGGCCGGAAGAGCGTACGGTGCTTCGCTTTCCGTGCGCAGCGAGGCGGTGAGCCGCCCTTCGGTGACGACCGATACCGTGCCGTCCGGTGCCACGTCCTCGACGAAGGCGAAGAGGTGGGCGTCGCTGCGGTCGGCCCGGACGGTGAGAGCCGCGATCGGCGTACCGGTCACTTCGGTATCCCGGCTGAGGGGTGCGCTCGTGTACGAGGTGCCTTCGCCTGCCGTGTGACACGGTTGGACGGTCGACCCCGAGCCCGCCTCGGGGCATTCGACCGACGTGTTCACGGTGAACTTCCGGCTGCCCGGAGTGGCCGAGCCGAGTACCCCGTCGCCGCCGAGCGTGAAATCGGTGAGACCCGAATCGGTGGGCGGCCAGGCCTGCGCTGTACGCCAATCGATGGCACCGGTGGGGTTGTCGATATCCGAGACGGTGGCGTAGCGGATCGGTGGCTCCTCGTCGAGGCCGGTGTCGATCCCTTTCAGATGCTCGTCGAAGAACCGGTGTGCTTCCTGCACGAGCGCGAGACCGGGGTTCTCGCAGTGCAACCAGGGGCCGATCAGCAATTTCGAACCCGAAGTGTTGAGTGCGGTCACGATCCCCTGGTCCCGGAATTCGTCGCGCCACCCGCCCACGATGTACAGCGGTACTTGTGATTCGCGGATCTGTGCGGCGTAGGTGCTGAGGCTGCCTTCGGCCCAGAACCGGGAGCCGACCAGCGGGGAGAAATCGTCCCGGTACGGCATACCGGCCCACATCTTCGCCAGCGGTGTGGATTTCTGATGTTCCTCGGCGGCCTGCCGCAGCAGCACTTTGTCCTCGTCGCCGGCGACGGGGGTGACCGTCATATCGTCGGCGACGGTGCGGGTGGGCCCGTACCCCCACTGCGCCGCGATCCCGCCGCGCCGCATGGCGTCGAATTTGTTCCACGAGAAGCAACCCGCGAAGGCGGCTTTCAGATGCGGGGGTCGCATGGAGACCGCGTGCATTGCCGCGTCGCCGGTGTTGGAACACCCGTAGATACCGACCTGCCCGTTCGACCAGGGTTGGGTGGCGAGCCATTCGGTGACGTCGTAGGCGTCCTGCGCCTCGACGCGGTCGTGATATCCGCGCCGTACCCCGAACGATTGACCGTTCCCACGCCGGGCGACCTGCGCGATCGCATATCCGTGTTCGGTCAGGGCGGTGAGATTCGAATAGCCCGCTTCCCGCGGTCCCACCCCGTCTTTGGGGCTGGGGTAGATATCCAGTTTGTGATGCCAGATCACCGGGAACCTGCCGTCGGCAGCGCGGCCGCCGACGGCAGGGCGGTGCAGGAGGACCGCCAGCCGGGTCCCGTCCGTCATCGGAAGGTAGAAAGTTTCGGTGGTCGCCTCGGTGTACTGCTTGCCGGGGGTGTAGTCGGCGAAACCGGCGCGCGCGGAATCGGTTCCGGCCGGTCGAGTGACCGCCGCGAACAACGCGCCTGCGACGACCAGGAGGCCGACGAGACCCGCGACCAGCCAGCGAGCTCTGGACATAGGTATCTCCTTGAATTGTCACGGCGAGCAGAACTCGCCTGCACACCGCGGCGACTAGCGCAGCAGCGGTGAGTGTTCGGGCGCCGGATGCGGTGTCCGGTCGCCGCCGCGGGCGAGAACGGCGCCGCACACCAAACAGGTGATGGTGCCGACGAGTAACGCCACCCGCGCCGAGGAACTGTCGATGATCGAACCGGCGATCACGGCACCGACCGGGGCGACGCCGACGCTGCTCATGGTGAGCAGCCCGGCGGACCGCCCGAGCAGCCCGGGCGGGCTCAGCATCTGCACCGTGCTGTTGAGGGAGCTCTGGAATGCGCCCAGGCCGAGTCCGATGAGCGGCGAGAGCAGCAGGAATATCAGCGGATTCGGCGAGAACGCCGCCGCCCCCAGCGCGACCCCGAGAGTTGCGGTGGACAGCGCGACCACCCGGGTGCCCCGGTGCGCGATCGCCGAGATGATCAGTCCGCCGATCACCGCGCCCACCGCGTTCAGCGCGTGTGTGGCGCCCAGTTGCGCCGGATCGCCGTCGAGGGTGATGGTCACCATGGCGGTGACCACCACCATGAAGTTCATGGCGAGAACCGTGACGGCGATATTGGTACCGAACAGGCGCCGCAGGGTCGGGTCGCCGAGGAGTGTCCGCACCGCGCTCTTGTCGGTTTCTGCGGTCCGAACCCGCTTTTCCGCGAACGCCTTCGGATTCATCAGGCACAGTGCGAGCAGCACACTCGAGTAGGTGATCGCATTCACCGTGAAGCAGGTCGCCGCACCCGCTGCCGCGTAGGTGAGGCCGGCCAGCCCGGGCCCCAGCGACCGTGCCGCGGACAGCGCAACGGTGTTCAGCGAGACCGCCGCACCGAGTTCACGCGGACCGACGAGTTCGTACAGGAACGCCTGTCCGGCTGTCCGATCGAATGCCTGCACGACTCCGCTGATTGCGATGATCCCCAGCAGCGTGACCAGTTCGTCGTGTCCCGATGCGGCGGCGACGGCCAGGGCGGAGGCGCACAGCATCATCAGCGGTGCGGTGACGAACAAGATGGCGCGCGGCCGGAATCGGTCGGCCACCGCTCCGGCGGGTGCAGACAGCAGCAGCATCGGGGTGAACTGGCATACCGCCACCATCGACAGTGCCAGCGCGCTCTCGGTGGTCTCGACGATCCACAGGCTCAACGCCAGATTCTGGAACCAGACTCCGGTGTTGGAGAAGATCTGCCCGGCGAAGTACAGCAGGAAGTTCCGCCGGCGCAGCGGCGGCGGTAGCAGGGGTGCCATGGCGGGTCAGCCGAGAACTCGCCGCTCCAGGAAATCGCCGATGGCGGTTTCCAGCGCCGCCGCGGCGCCACCACGGGAATCGGCGTTGTCGGCGTTGATCTCCAGGACCGGGATACCGGCGTGTTCCAGTGCTTCGGTGGTGAACGCCGACCCCGGGACGTCATCGGCCACCAGGTGGACGACCGCGTCGACACCGTGGTTGCGCGCTTCCTTGACGTACCACTGCGCCGACATGGGCGGGGTGTACAGCTGGTCGGTGAATCCGGCGAAGCGGGCCGCGAGGGCGCGCATCGGGTCGTCGCCGTAGCGGGCGTAGCCGTCGGCGGCGATCGCCAGGTACATCGACCAGACGAACACCGCGCCGTATTTCTCCTGGAACCGCTGGTACAGGCCCAGATCGAACCAGAGCCCGCGCCCGATCCACATCAGCCGCACCCGCTCCCCGGGATATACGGCGCGGCCGTCGCGCACCGCTTCCTCGACCTCGTGGTACAGCGCGCGGGCCGCATCCCGCCCCCATTCGCTGCCGCGATGCCACTGCGGGATCATCACCGCGGGGATACTGTCGTTGAGGGAGACGGGGGCCGGGCGAGTGGCGGCGATCAGGTCCCGGGTGCGTTTGTTCCATTCGGCCTGCTCGTTGACCAGCACCATCACCTCGGCGAGCCGGTCGATCTCGAAGGTGCGCCCGGTGCGCTCGGTGAGGAATTCGACGAGCTGCCAGTTCTCGCTGGTCATCAGGTCGAGCCGGTCCTGCGCGTAGGCGCGGTCCCAGTGGTGCGGGACGATCTGCCACCAGTTGTCCGGTGCGGTGGTGGCCGAGGACCGTTCGAACGGGAAGAATTCGGTCTCCGGATGCTGCGCCCACAGCTCGAACACCTTGCGGGTGGCGTCACCACTGCATTCGGCGATCACGAAATCCGGCCGGGGCAGGCCGCCCCACGGCGCCTTCTCGGCCGGCAGGTCCATGGATCCGAGACCGATGGCGTCGTATTGCAGGGAATCGTCGGGATAGCCTTGCGCGGCAATACTGTTCAGCGCTTCCGGGCCCAGGCGTTTGGCCGAGACGACCGACGCCCACCACTGGTTGACCACATACGGGATTCCCATGGCCCGCAGGATTTCCTGCGGCGCGTCGGCGTTCACCAGGGCGAGCGGCGCCCCGGCGGCCACCTCCTCGCGCATCCGGGCGAACCACTGCTTCTGATACGCGGTCGCCGCCGTTGCCGCGGCGAGCCGGGTGGGCGGGACTGCAGCGACCCGGGTATTCGGTGCGGTGTGTGGTGCGTTCATCGTGCCGTAGCCTCGCAATCTTCCCGGATCAGCAGCGCGACGGCGGCGCCGAGTTCGTCCGCCGACCAGGTGTGGGCGGCCACGGACAGTGCCGCCACCCGCAGGTCCGATCCCAGTTCCCGGATGAGTCCCGGCCGGTCCCAGCCGGGCGCCGGATCGTTGTGGCGCCCGATCGAGAGCACTACCTCGGCGGCACAGCGGCGGGCGCAGGCCGCGCTGAAACGGGCGCGATCGGACAATCCGGACGTCTGTGCCATCGGACCGAGCCGCAACCGGTGCTCGGCGATCGCCGTATAGGTAGCCGCCGGTTCGGTGGCCGCAGCGGGCGCAGCCCAGAGGTCCGCGACCGGATCGCCCCAATTGTGGTCCTCACCGACGATCAGCACGCCGGCGGCTTCGAGCTTTTCGTACACCGCAACCTGATCGACCGTGCTCCCGGTGAGGAAGACACGGGGCTTACCTTCGGCCGGTGACTCGCTCGGGCCGACAGCTCCGGCCCGCCGACCCGCGGACCCAGCGCTGTCGGCAGTACCACGTGTGGCCGAGTGCAGGTCCGGTTCCCGGGGCGCAGCCGGCCGGGCCGATTCGAGCACCGCATCGATCAACGCGATCGAGTCGGCGGGCGCCTCGGTCTGCGCAAGGGCGTACAGGCGCAGTGCGGTCGCACCGGGGACGGCGCCCGCGACCCGCTGGGCGCGGAGGTCACGCAACGCCCCGGCCAGCTGCCCTCGCGATTCCCGTGCCTTGTAGAGCGTGGCCTCGGTGAGTGCGGTTCCGGTCCAGCCGGCCACGACCTCGGCCAGCGCCGCGATCTGGCGGGCGTTGTAGTCGCGCGTCGACTCCCGCGACAGGTGCAGCAGGTCGACCAGATGGACCTCCGGTACCGTGCGACCCTGCCGCGCCAGCATCCGCAGCACATAGAACAGGCGCAGCGATCCCTGGCAGTCGCGGGAAACGACCAGTGCACGCAGGAAACCGAATTCACCGGTGAGTATGCGGTCGAGAATCGAGTGGAATACCGAATCGACGGCAGCTCCGAGCAATTCGACCGCCTCCACGCCCGCTTCACGCTCCGCGGCGGACAACCGGAATGCGCGCCCACCACACGCCTCGATGATCTCCACCGGCACATCGCCGCCGACCACCCCGATCACCGGGCGACCGGAGCCGGCGCGTGCGGGTTCGGATTCGCCGGCGACCACACCGGCCACCGGGCGTGGATCTGCGGGTTCTCCAGCGATCCCCAGCCCTGCTGCGGCCCGGTCCACGCTGGAATCGTGGAGCTCCCGGACCCGTTCCGCGACGTTCACAGCACCTTGCTTTCCGCGAGGGCAGCGATCCGCTCGGCGTCGTAGCCGAGGAGCCGGCCGAGTACATCGGTGTTGTGTTCACCCAGGGCGGGTGCGGGCCGGTCCAGGCTGGTGTCGCTCTCGGACATGCTGATCGGCAGACCGCTGCCGAACAGTTCCACGACCTCGCCGTAGCTGGGGTGGCTGAGCGGCACCACTTCCCCGCGCTGCTGCACGATCGGATCGCGGACCGCGTCCCGCGGCGAGCGGACCTCCGCGCAGGGGGCGCCGTTGCGCTCGAGTTCGGCGATCACCTCGGCCACCGGTTTGTCCGCGGCCCACTGCGAGATCATGGCGTGCAGTTCGTCGGCGTTGTGCACCCGGCCGTCGCGTTTCGCGAACCGGGGGTCGGTGATCAGGTCGGGGCGGCCGATGGTGGTGAGTACCCCGTGCGCGAACGGGTCGGTGGGACCGCAGATCGCGAAGTATCCGTCGGCGGCCTCGAAGATCCCGAACGGCGCCAGCCGCGGCACCATATCGCCGGTGCGGGTGGGTAAGCCGATCATCTCGAAGGCGTCGAAGGGTTCGGCGGCGACCAGGGAGGTCAGCGCACCCAGCATGGAGACGTCGACGTGCTGGCCGCGCCCGGTCTGCCCGGCCTGGATCACCGCCGACAGGGTGCCGATCACCGCGAACAGCGGGGCCAGGAGGTCACCGATCGGGAGGCCGAACCGGATGGGGCCGTCGCCGGGGCTGCCGGCGGTCAACATGGCCCCGCTGAGTGCCTGGATGATGGTATCCATCGCCTTGCCGGTGCCGGGCCCGCCCTGGCTGCCGAACCCGCTGATCGAGGTATAGACGATTTTCGGATTCACCTCGGCGACCGCGGCGTGATCGATTCCCAGCCGCGTGGTGACTCCGGCGCTGTAGTTCTCGACCACGATATCCGCGTGCGCGACCAGGTCGAAGAAGACGTCCCGCCCGGCGGGCTGCTTCAGATCGAGGGTGATCGACTCCTTGTTCCGGCCGCGCGAGAGCATCGATACCGACATGTCCTCGTCGCTCGTGCGGCGTATCGACAGCCCGTCGCGGGTGACGTACGGGGAGTTGTTGCGGGACGCGTCACCGCCCCGCTCCGGATTCTCGATCTTGATCACCCGGGCGCCCAGCCCCGCGAGCAGCAGGGTCGCGTACGGGCCGGCCAGTGCGGTGGTCAGGTCCAGCACGACCTTGCCTTCCAACGGGCGCTGAGCCATCACAATGTCCTTTGCTGTTCGTGGGGCGCGGTTACCGTGACGAGATCCGCGTCGCGATGGAACTCGGTATCGAAACCGGCCGCCCGGGTGATCTTTTCGATGTAGTCCGCGACCTCACCGCCGCGCGGGTCGCCCGGTGTCAACGGGACCGGCCGGGCGTCGTCGTCGATCCAGCACGGCACGAACCCGGCGCGGACGATCCCCGCCGGGCCGAACGTGCAGGACGCGATCGCGGTATTGCGGCTCTCCGGGTGGAAGGGATACGACGGCATATCCGGATCCGGCACGAATCCGAACATCTGCTGCCGCCGTGCCGCCCAGGCCCGCCGTTCCGCGGAATCGCCACCGACCGGGGTCAGCGCATGCGTCACGGTGACGAAGTTGCCGAGTCCGTGGAAGATCGGCTTCCCGCGGTACATTTCGATCCCGCGCATGATGTGCGCGTGGTGCCCGATCACCAGATCGGCTCCCGCGTCGACCGCGGCCTGCGCGAGCGGCGATTCGTAATCGGCGAGGACCGCCGGTGTATGGCCGATCCCCTTGTGCAGGGCGACGACCACCACGTCCACCTCCGCGCGCAGTGCCCGGATATCGGATTTCATCCGGGCGAGGCTGTCGGGAGCGACGAAGGTGTAGACCGTGGGCGGCCCGCCGGGGGTGGCCGATTCGAGTTCGTAATGGGTGAGCACTTTGACGTAGGCCGCGCCGGCCTTCTGCGAGGCCGCCCACGAATCGCGCGGGCCGACACAGTTGAAGCTGAGCACCCCGATCCGCAGTCCCCCCGCCTCGTGGACGGCGGGTTCGCGGGCCGCGGCGAGGTTCGCTCCCCCACCCGCGGTTTTCAGGCCGGCTGCTCGCGAGTACCTGATCGTATCCAGCACACCGTCGGTGCCCACGTCGTAGAGATGGTTACCGGCCAGGGTGACGATATCGAATCCCGCATCGGCGACGGCGTCGAGCGCTGCCGGATCGGCCGGCGGGGCCGGGACATCGGTACTCGCCTGGACGGTACTGGTCGAATGGGGGACCTCGATATGCCCGATCGAGAGGTCGGCGGCCCGTAGCAACTCCGCGCTCGGCACGAAATACGCGGCGGGATCGGGTTCGTCGAGAACGAGATCCCCGACGGCGAGAATCGTGCAGGTGCCGCTCACCGGACCTCCTCGACGAGTTCCCGGCCACCCTTGCGGGATTCGTTGAATCGGCTGAGGAACCGCTGCAATCGCTGCGTCTGCGGTCGCTCGAAGAAATCTTGCGCGGTGTTCTGTTCGACAACCTTGCCGTCGACCATGAACACACAGCGGTCGGCGACCTGGCGGGCGAATTCCATTTCGTGGGTCACCACGACCATCGTCAAACCCGAGCGGGCGAGATCCTTGATCACGCTGAGCACCTCCTCGACCAGTTCGGGGTCCAGGGCGCTGGTCGGCTCGTCGAACAACAGCACCCGCGGCCGGGTGGCCACCGACCGGGCGATCGCGACGCGCTGTTGCTGGCCGCCGGACAGCTGTCGCGGATAGGCGTGCGCCTTATCGGGCAGGCCGACCTTCTCCAGCAGCGTTTCGGCCCGCTCGCGGGCCTCGTCCTTCGACATTCCGTGTATCGCCACCGCGGCCTCGGTGATATTGCGCAGCACCGTCCAATGTGGGAACAGGTTGAACTGCTGGAAGACCATGCCCATCCGGCGCCGCTGCTTGGCGATATCGTCCTCCGACAGCGGTCGCAGGGCGCCGTGTTTGTGCGCGAATCCCAGGAGTTCACCGTCGAGGTAGATCGCGCCGCCGTCGATCTTCTCGAGCTGGTCGATACAGCGCACCAGTGTGGACTTCCCCGACCCGGACGGGCCGAGCACGACGACGACCTCGCCTTCGGCGACAGTGAGATCCACACCGTCCAGTGCAGGCCGGCCGTGATAAACCTTGCGCAGATTCGACACCCGCACCAGCGGCGTAGGGGTCTGCTCGGTCATAGTGCCTCCTTCGAGGGCAGTACATGCGGTCGGCGGCGAGCGCAGCGTCGGCGCCTCACCGCGACTTCTTTCCCCGGCCCAGCGCACTACGCCAGCCGCTGCCGGTGCGCTCGTCACGGCGCTCACCGCGGCCGTAGCGGCGTTCGAGCCGGCGCTGGAAGAACGTCAGCAGCGTGACCACGGCCAGATACCAGAGGCAGGCCACGATCAGCAGCGGCACCACCTGATAGGTGCGGTTGTATATCAGCTGTACCGAGAACAGCAGGTCGGTCATGGCGATAACCGAGACCAGCGAGGTGCCCTTGAGCAGCGAGATGAACTGGTTGCCGGTGGGCGGGACGATCACCCGCATCGCCTGCGGCAGGATTATCCGCGAGAACGTCCGCCAGCGGCTGAAGCCCATGGCCATCGCCGCGTCCCGCTGTCCGGCGTCGACAGCGCCGATACCGGAACGGATGATCTCCGACATGTACGCGGCCTCGTGCAGGCTCAGCCCGATCAGCGCGGCGGTGAGCGGGCTGATCAGCTCGGTCGACGACCACGAGGCGAACGTCGGGCCGAACGGGATGCCGATCGACACCTGCGGCAGGAGGTAGGCGAGGTTGAACCAGAAGATCAGCTGAACCAGCGGCGGAATACCTCGGAAGATACCGACATACCCCTGACACACCAGCCGGACCGGCCAGAAATCGCTGTTCTGGCCGGCGGCGATCGCCACCCCCAGCAGCGAGCCCACCACCATCCCGACCACGGTGATGAACACCGACATGGCCAGGCCCTTCAGGACCGTCGGGTAGAACAAATAGCCCCAGACGATATCCCAGCCGAACCGCTCGTTGGTCACCACGAAATTGACCAGCTGCGCGGCCAGCACCAGCAGGATCACCGAGACGATCCACCGCAGTGGTCGCAGGCGGGGCCGGGCGGCGGAGACATCGTCGGCGGCGGCGGTGACGGTCGCCGACGGGCGCTCGGTCAGGGATGCGGTCATCGCTTTTCCTCGTTTGTCGAACATGGGACGGCCGGCCGGTCGCAGGTCACGCTGTCGCGGTGGGGTTCAGGACCGGTTCCGGGATCGCGATATCCGCGAGATTCCATTTCTCGACCAGTTCGGCGTATTGCCCGCCGGCGAACAGCAGCTTGAAGGCCTCGTAGAAAACCGGTCCCAGATTGTTGGTCTTGGGTGAGAGCAGCACCAGCTGATCGGCGCGGGCGCCCTGCTCCTCGGTCTGCGCGACGGCGCGCCAGGTATTCGGCTGCGCGGCGGCGGTATCGATGGCACCGCTCTGGGTGAGTGCCGCGGAATCGGCCCGGCCGGACTGGACGGCCAGCAGGGTGGCATTGGTATCGGCGAGGCCGACGAATTCGAGGCGCTGTTTGCCGTTGCTCTCACACCAGCCGGAGAGTTTGGCGGCTTGTTCCTCGGTGATCGACCCGATCACGCCCGCGGTGCGGGTCCCGCACAGATCGGCGGTGCTCTGCGCGCCGATACCACCGTTGATCGGCAGCAGATACGACGTCCGGCTGGTCAGCCACTGCACCCCGTCGAATTCGGCCAGGCGCTGCGGTGTGGCCTTCACCGGGCCGTTGAACGCGTCGTACCGGCCGGACAGCATCCCCGACAGCATGGCCGGAAGCCCGCTGGAGACCTCCATCCGGATCGGGATGCCCAGCACTCCGGACAGTGCCTGCTGGATATCGGGGTCCATACCGGTCACCGTCTGCCCGTCGGGCCCGACGGTGCGGTACGGCGGATGCGAATCGCCGACGAAGACGATCTCGCCCTTGTCCTTGATCGCCTGCGGCAACTGGTCGTACAGCACGCCGGCGTTCGCGCCCGGGCCGGACAGTTGTTCGGATTGCGCGGTCTTCTCGTCGATCGACGTACAGCCGGCGAGTGCCAGCACAGATAACGCGACGGCGGTGGCAAACGCCTTGGTACGAGTGAAGCTCATCGAATCCCTCACGTGATGGGCCGAATGGAATGTGCACGATTCGGGCCAGTGGACGAGCGCCGCCGGGCATCCGATGTGACCTGGCCAACATTAGATCTATTTTGTTCTACCGTCAACAAAATGACGAATATCAGCGGCGCGGTAGCGATTCCGGCGACCGGAGATCCAGCCGCTGCGCGGCCTCACCCCGGGCCACGGCGTCCAGCCGGTCGTGCAGGTCGTGGAACAACCGCTGGGCGGGCGCCGCGGGCCACGGGGCGGGCAGATGTTCCAGCGGCAGCCGGGGATCCTGGCGGATCACCTCGAGCCATTCCGTCACCAGCAGCAACTGCACGCCGAGCGCGCTGTGCGAGCGCGTCCGCTCCGGATCGCTCCAGCGCTCGATGAAATCGCTGTACAGGGCGGAGATCCCGGCGATATCCCAGGCGTCGCGCAGCATCCCCGGGATATCGGTCTCGGCGTCGGCCCGGCTCCGGAACACGCGCACCCGATCGGCGCCCTCGATACCCCGGAGCACCTCGCGAACGTCGGTGCCGGCGGGCGCGATCCACAGACCACCTTGGATCGACCCGAAACCCGCCCATTGCAGCCGCGCCCGCAGATCGTGCCGCTGACGCTGCCACGATTCCGGAAAGGTGAAGGTCAGCATGGTCCACGACCCGTCCCAGTTCGCCTCCACGGCACCGGTGCGCCAGATCCGGATATGGCCGTCGCGCAGTATCTCGGTGAGCCGGGGAGTCAGTGCGACATAGGCATTGCGGCCGGCCCGATGCCGGGTGAGCAGCCCGCGTTTGGCCATGCGATTGAGGGTCGAGCGGGTGGCGTGCTCGCCGATCCCGATCGAGGCCAGGACATCGATCAGGCTGGTCGTGCTCACCACCATGTCGCGATCGAGGACGTAGCGGCCCAGGACCGTGAGCAGAACGCTCTGTGGTTTCACCGACGACGCAAGGTCGTTAGGCATAATTTCTGCATGCGTCATGAATATGACCATATACACGCCGCAATGCCGGCGGTAGCGAAACGCCCCATCCCGGGGAACCGGACACTCCGGCAACCCCGGCGTCGAACCGGACTCTAGCCCGCCGACACCAGAACCCGCAGCGCCTCGCGCAGATCGTCGAGCACCTGTTCCGGCAAGTCACCGAAGCACTTGCGGTGGGCCTCCGCCACGAGCGCGCGCGCCTCGTCCAGCAACCGGTTGCCGGCCTCGGTCGTGACGATCAGCTTGTTGCGCCGATCGGCCCGGTCGGCGATCCGCTCGACCAGGCCCCGCCCTTCGAGCTCGTCGACCAGCGCGACGATCTGACTGGGGTCGAGCCCCATCGTGAGCGCCACCGCCCGCTGGTTCACTCCCGCCGGGTTCTCTCCGGCGAGCACCAGCACCGAGTAGGGACGCACCTTCAACCCGATCGGAACCAGCGCCTTGTTCACCGCCCCCGCCACGAGACCTCCCGCCCGCGACAGCAGGAAGCCGAGGTCGTCCATCAGCCGGACACCTTGGGACTGGTTCATCGAGCCTCCTCGGAAGCGGTAACCCGCCGACGACAGCGGCCACAGCAGCGAAGGTGCCGAATCGCACCCCGTGCCGCAGCCTGCGGTGATAGCGGACATAGGCTAGCAGAAATCAATAATTGACTTTTTCAACTATAGATGTTTCCTTGTTATCGGCACCACAATCCGAAGGAGCACGTAGTGGATCTCAGCACCAAGGTCGCCGTAGTCACCGGCAGCGGACAGGGCCTCGGCCTGGCCTACGCGACAGATCTCGCCCGGCACGGCGCGGCGGTCGTCGTCAACGACGTGAACGCCGAAGCAGCCGATAAAGCCGTTGCCGAGATCGAGGAAGCCGGCGGCCGGGCGGTCGCCGTCGTCGCGCCGGTCGGCCCCACCGAGACCGCGCAGCGGCTGGTCGCCACCGCGGTCGAGGAGTTCGGCCGGCTCGACATCATGGTCACCAATGCCGGCATCCTGCGCGACACCGTGCTCTGGAAGATGAGCGACGACGCCTTCGACGATGTGATCTCCGTGCATCTGCGCGGCACCTTCACCTGCGCCCGCGAAGCCGTGCTCCGGTTCCGCGAACAGGGCGAGGGCGGCCGCCTCATCTGCGTCGGATCCCCCGCCGGCCAGCGCGGGAACTTCGGGCAGACCAACTACTCCGGCGCCAAGGCCGGCATCGTCGGCATGGTCCGCACCTGGGCGATGGAACTCCAGCGCGCGGGTATCACCGCCAATGCCGTCTGCCCGGTCGCGGTCACCGCGATGACCGAGACCATTCCGCTGTTCCGGCCCTATATCGAGGAGATGAAGCAGACGGGCACCCTGCCGCCGCTGATCCGTCGCGATATCGGTATGGGCACCACCGGCGACGCCGCGGGAATCGTCACCTTCCTGGCGAGCGACGAGGCCGCCGAGATCACCGGCCAGGCCTTCGCCATCGGCGGCGACCGGGTCGCCCTGTGGACCCATCCCGCGCTCAGCGCGATCACCTACCACGACGCGGGCTGGAGCGCCGAAGACCTGGCCGCCGCATGGCCGGAACTGGCCGGGCACCGCGAGTCGGTCGGCGAGGAGTTCCCCGCCGAACTGACCGGCGGAAAGTGATACCCGCGATGACCACACGCTACGAATACGGTATCGACTTCGACACCATCGAAGCTCTCGATATCCACACCCACGTCGAAATCGACGGTTGCGGACACCGCTCCCTCGACGACGAGCTGATGGCGGCCTCGGCGAAATACTTCAAATCCGGTGCGGAACGCACCCCCACCATCGACTCGATCGCCGGCCACTACCGCGAACGCAAGATGGCCGCGGTGGTGTTCACCGTGGACGCCGCCGCCGGCAGCGGGCACGCACCGAACTCGGTCGAGGAGATCGCCGAGAAGGCCGCCGAACACAACGATGTACTCATCCCGTTCGGATCCGTCGATCCCTGGCAAGGGAAAGCAGCGGTGCGCCGGATCCACCGGCTCGTCGCCGAGTTCGGCGTGCGCGGCTTCAAATTCCACCCCAGTATGCAGGCGTTCGAGCCGAACGATCCGGCCTTCTACCCGCTCTACGAGGCGCTCACCGAAGCCGGGGTGCCCGCCATCTTCCACACCGGGCAGACCGGAATCGGCGCGGGACTGCCCGGCGGGCACGGCATCAAACTCCGTTACTCCGATCCGATGCTGCTCGACGATGTCGCCGCGGATTTTCCCGAATTGACGCTGATCCTGGCGCATCCCGCGGTGCCGTGGGTAGACGCGCAGATCGCGATCGCCACGCACAAGGCCAACGTCTACATCGACCTGTCCGGCTGGTCACCGAAATACTTTCCGCCGCAACTGGTGCGGGCCGCGAACACGGTGCTGCGGTCGAAGGTTCTGTTCGGCTCCGATTTCCCCGTCATCCAGGTCGACCGCTGGATGAACGATTTCGCGCACCTCGAGATCAAGCCCGAGGTGAAACCACTGATCTTCAAAGAGAACGCCCTACGCGCGCTCGGCATCACCCGCTGACTTCCGAACACTGGAGAAACCCCATGAGCACCACCACCCATGTGGCCACGCTGGCCGACCTCGTCGCACTCGAAGGCCGGTCCCTCGGCACCAGTTCCTGGATCGAGATCCCGCAGGACCGGATCGATACGTTCGCCGACGCCACCGGCGATCACCAGTGGATTCACGTCGATCCCGAACGCGCGAAGGCAGAGAGCCCGTTCGGCGGGCCGATCGCGCACGGTTATCTGACCCTGTCGCTGATCATCCCGATGTGGGACGAGGTGCTGAAGGTCGACAGTGTGACCATGGCGGTCAACTACGGCCTGAACAAGGTCCGTTTCACCAATCCCGTTCCCGCCGGGGGCCGCGTCCGATTGAACGCCACACTGCAGAAGGCCGAGCAACTGCCGAAGGGCGGTGTTCAGGTGACCGTCGATGCCCGGATCGAGCTGGACGGTGCCGAACGCCCGGCGGTGGTCGCCGAGGCCGTCTACCGCTTCTTCGAGTAGCCCCAGCCCACAATCCGGACCTGCCACACCCGGGTCGATCACCCGGCATCCGAAGGAGTCCCATGCGCAACCACGGCACCGGTTCCTGGCCCCTGCGCCGCGCCCGGCTGTGCCCGGACAAGACCGCGATCACCTTCGCCGGAGTACCGACGAGCTACCGCGACCTCGACGACCGGGTCACCCGGCTGGCGCACGGTTTACGCACGCTGGGTGTCCGCCGGGGTGATCGGGTCGCGCTGCTCAGTGCGAATCACCCCGCCTATCTCGAAGCCCTGTTCGCCTGCGGGCTGCTCGGCGCCACCTTCGTCCCGCTCAATGCCCGCTCGACCGCGGGCGAAGTGGAGTACGTACTCCGGGATTCCGGAGCGAGCACGGTGATTCACTCCGCGGAATTCGCCGCGGTCGCGGTGCCGGCCGCCGATGCGGCAGCGGTCGACCGGCGGGTGCTGCTGGACGGCGGCGACGACGGCCGGGCGACCCCGGGCTACGAGGAGCTGATCGAGCGGTCCGCCCGGGACCGGATCGACGAGCCGGTCGGCCACGACGACCCGTGTTTCATCATGTACACTTCCGGCACCACGGGCCGGCCCAAAGGTGTCGTACTCACCCACGGCAATATCGTTTTCGCCGTGCTGAACGCGGTCCTCGACCTCGATCTGCGCAGCGACGAGACCGCCCTGGTCTACGCACCGCTGTTCCACACCGCGGCACTCGATATGGTCGCGCTGCCCACCCTGCTCACGGGCGGGCAGGTGATCATCGATACCGGTTTCGATGCGGGGCGGGTGCTCGCGACCATGGAGCGCGAACGGGTGACCTACGCGTTCGCCGTGCCGACCATGCTCGACCGGATGAGTGCGCACGACCGGTGGTCGCACACCGATCTGTCCGCGCTGCGCCGGATCCTCGTCGGGGCGGCCCCGGTGCCGCCGCGGACGCTGCGCACCTACACCGACCGCGGTATCACCATGTGCCAGGGGTACGGCCTGACCGAAGCCGGTCCCAGCACGCTGGTGCTCACCGCCGACAATGCCGAACGCAAACTCGGCACGGCGGGTGTCCCGCATTTCTTCACCGATGTCCGTCTCGTCGACGAGGACAACCGGCCTGTCTCTGCCGGTGAACGGGGCGAGATCCAGATCAGCGGCCCGAATCTCATGCGGGAGTACTGGAACAACCCGCAAGCCACCGCGGCCGCGTTCACCGAGGACGGCTGGTTCCGGTCCGGTGATATCGGGGTGGCCGACGACGAGGGCTTCGTCCGCATCGTCGACCGGCTCAAGGACATGATCATCTCCGGCGGTGAGAACATCTACCCGGCGGAGGTCGAGTCCGCGATCCTCGAGATGCCCGGGATCGAGAGCTGCGCGGTGTTCGCGGTGCCGGATCCGAAATGGGGTGAGGTCGGGCGCGTCGCCGTGACGTTCGGTCCGGACGGCACCGCGACCTATGAGCAACTGGTCGAATTCCTGACGCCCCGGCTGGCCAAGTACAAGATCCCGAAGTCCATGGTGGTGCTCGGCGAGATCCCGCGGAATGCGACGGGCAAGATCCGCAAGGACGAACTGCGGCGCCGCTTCGGGTGAGCGCCCGGAGCGGTTCGGCGGACCGCTTCCGCGGCGGCGGCCGGACTTCGGGAACCGCCGGTGCTACTGCTCCCCCGCGTCCCCGGAACAACTCGCCGAGGCATAGGGGCCGCTGGAGGTCTGTTCGGACATCACCTTCCCGCCGACCAGGATCCGGCAGGTGATGTCGCCGCCGTCGGGGCCGTTGTTCGCGGTCAGCGAGACGATCTTGCCCCACCCTTGGATCGTCACATCCTTGCTCCACGGCACGGCGACCCCGGTTTCCCGGGCCATGCCGAGGTCGGGGCCCAGATAGGTCACCGAGGACGCGGGGGCTGTCCCGTCGACCCGGTAGGTCACCGTGATGTCGCCCTCGACCTGTTCGTCCGCCTCGTTCACCAGCATCGCGTACGCCGCGACACACCCGCCGACGAGGAGGACGAATACCAGCGCGACCCCAGCGACGATCCACGGCCATCTCGATGTCTGCCGTGGCGGTTGGTGGCCCTGCTGCTCGCCGGAAGGATATGACAATGTACCTCCTCTGCTCAGGGCGCACGTCCGCGCCATCGGGAGGTAGATCACAATTTCCCTCAGTGATGTTACACCGCTATTTATCCAGCTCATAAACATCGTCCGACCCGCCGATGCGCCTCCTCGCCGATCTTGTTCGACGGGTCGCCGCGGTCACCGACGGATACGTCCTCGCCCCTGCCGGGCGCCCGGCCCGTGGACCCGGGCGCGTCCGGGTGGGAAGATTTCACCAACCGCGTTCCGATTCCCGAGGACGGTGAGTCATGGTGGACAGAGCGAACGGGGTGCCGCGGCCGGTGGATATCCGGAATGTGGTGCTGGTCGGGGGCAGCGGAGCCGGCAAAACCACACTCGTCGACGCGCTGGCACTGGCCTGCGGTGCCGTGAACCGGGTGGGCCGGGTCGAGGACGGCACTTCGCTGTCGGATTACGACGAGATCGAGCAGCGGCGGCACCGGTCGGTGCAGTTGTCGGTGGTCCCGGTGCAGTGGGGCGGTGTGAAGGTCAATCTGATCGATACGCCCGGTTACGCCGATTTCGTGGGTGAACTGCGGGCCGGGTTGCGGGCGGCCGATGCCGCGTTGTTCGTCGTCTCGGCGGCCGACGGGGTGGAGGGGGTCGGCGGGGTGTCCCGGGCGCTGTGGGAGGAATGTGCGAGCGTCGGGATGCCGCGGGCCATCGTGCTGACCCATCTGGATACGGCGCGCGCGGACTTCGAGGAGATGGCGCAGACCTGCCAGGCGCTGCTCGGCGGGAGTTCGGCCGAGAATGTGCTGCCACTGCATCTGCCGGTGTACGGGCCCGCCGCCGCCGACGGGCACCGGCCGGCCACCGGGCTGGTGGAACTGCTGGAACAGCGGGTGGCCGATTATTCGACCGGTGAGCGGCGCTGGGTACCGGGCTCGCCGGACGATACGGCGCTCGTCGAAACGGCCCGGAACCGGCTCATCGAGGGCATCATCGCCGAGAGCGAGGACGAAACCCTCATGGACCGGTATCTGAGCGGGGAGGAACTCGAGCTCAGCACCCTGGTGGCCGATCTCGAACGGGCCGTGGCCCGCGGCAGTTTCCATCCCGTGCTGTTCGCGGCCCCGGCCGCGGACGAGGGACGGCAGGGTCTGGGCACCGTCGAACTGCTCGACCTGGTCACCGCCGGGTTCCCTACTCCCGCCGAGCACCCGGTCTCCGCCGTGCATACGGCGGACGGTGACCGGCCCGTCGCGTTGCGCTGCGATCCGGCGGCCGAACTGGCGGCCGAGGTCATCCGCACCTCCTCGGACCCGTATGTGGGCCGGGTGTCGCTGGTGCGGGTGTTCTCCGGAACGCTGCACGCCGACGACACCGTGCACATCTGCGGGCACGGTCCCGGCGCCGGCCACGACGCGGAGGAGCGGATCGGCGGTGTCACCGCGCCGTTCGGCCGGGAACAGCGCCCGCTCGACGAAGCGGTCGCCGGGGATATCGCCTACGTGACCAAACTGGGGCATGCCGAAACCGGCGATACGCTGTCCGGCATCGGTTCTCCCCTGCTGATCGAACCGTGGCAGATGCCGGACCCGCTGCTGCCCACGGCCGTTCGCGCGCACAGCAAGGCCGACGAGGACAAACTGTCGCAGAGCCTGGCCCGGCTGGTGGCCGAGGACCCGGCGCTGCGGGTGGAGAACAACGAGCACACCGGGCAGTTGATGCTGTGGTCGCTCGGGGAAGCGCAGCGTGATGTGGCGCTGGAACGGTTGCGCAGCCGGTTCGGGGTCACCGTGGATATCGAGGAGTACCGGGTCGCGCTGCGGGAGACGTTCGCGGGTAAGGCGGCCGGGCTGGGGCGGCATGTGAAACAGTCCGGCGGGCACGGGCAGTACGCGGTCTGCCGGATCGAGGTCGAACCGGCGCCGGAGGGCTCCGGGATCGAATTCGTGGACAAGGTGGTCGGCGGGGCGGTACCGCGGCAGTTCGTGGGTTCGGTGGAAAAAGGTGTGCGGGCGCAGGCCGCGCGCGGCGTGACGACCGAATACCCGCTGGTCGATGTGCGGGTGACGCTGGTCGACGGTAAGGCGCATTCGGTCGACTCCTCCGATGCCGCGTTCCAGACCGCCGGGGCGCTGGCCCTGCGCGATGCGGCGGCCCAGGGCCGGATCGATCTGCTCGAACCCATCGCGGAGGTGACGGTCCGGGTCCCCGACGAACATCTGGGGGCGGCGCTGAGCGATCTGTCGGTGCGCCGGGCCCGCATCCTGGGCACCGAACCGGCCGACGCGGGGCGGACGCTGATCCGCGCCGAGGTACCCGAGCTGGAACTCGCCCGCTACGCGGTGGATCTGCGCTCGCTCACGCACGGCGTCGCGCATTTCACCCGGCGATACCTGCGCCACGACCACGTACCCACTCAGCTGGCGGAACGGGTCCGCGCCGGCGCCCCGGTCGGCACCGGCTGATCCCGCGGCGCGGTACCGGTGGATGGGGCGGCTCTCATTCGCCATCGGCGGGCGGTGCCGACCGGCCGCCGGTCGGTGGGTCGAGTAGTCGGATCTTGTCTTCGAGCACCGTACGTTCGCGCGCGTTACCGCACCGGGACACCGCGCGTTCCAGTTCGATGCGCGCCTCCGGCGCACGGCCGAGGCGGGCGAGCAGCTCCCCGCGCACGCTCGGTAGGAGATGAGAATTCGGCAACGCGTCGGCAGCCACCAGATCGTCGACGATCCGCAGCGCCGCAGCCGGGCCCTCGGCCATCGATACCGCCACCGCCCGGTTCACCTCGACCACCGGGGAGGGCGCCAGCCGGCCGAGCGCTTCGTAGAGCAGCACGATGCGGTCCCAATCGGTCTCGGCGACCGACGGCGCCACCGCGTGACATTCCGCGATCGCCGCCTGCAGACCGTAGAAACCCAGCCCGCGTCCGGCCTTCCCGGCGCGCGCCAGCGCGGCACGGCCCCGGCCGATCGCGCTGCGGTCCCAGCGGCGCCGATCCTGGTGTTCCAGCAGTACGGGCGCACCGTCTGCTCCGGTGCGGGCGGGGAAACGGGCGGCGGTCAATTCCAGAAGTGCGAGCAGGCTGTGTACCTCCGGTTCGTCCGGGACCAGCCTGGTCAGCACCCGGGCCAGGCGCTGTGCTTCGGCCGCCATATCGACGCGGATCAGATCGCTGCCCGAACTGGCCGACGACCCCTCCGTGAAGATCACGTACACCACCCGGAGCACCGAGACCAGCCGCGCGGGCCGCTCGGCGGCGGGCGGGACCTCGAACGGCACCCGGGCGGCGGCCAGGGTTTTCTTCGCCCGCGTGATCCGCGCCTGCACGGTCGCCGTCGGGACCAGGAACGCGCGCGCGATTTCATCACTGGTCAGGCCGCCGACCACGCGGAGCGTGAGCGCCACCCGCGCCTCCGGCGACAGCACCGGGTGGCAGGAGATGAACATCAGGGCGAGTACATCGTCATCGATCCGGTCCGGATCCCAGAGTTCCGCGCCCGCCGTCCGAGCCTGCTGCGCCGGATCGCTGCCCGCGGCTACGCCGCCCTCGCCCAGTTCGCGGGCGAGAGCGGCGTAGCGGTCGTCGAGGGCGGCACGCCGGCGGAAACCGTCGATGGCGCGCCGCTTGCCGACGGTGAGCAACCAGCCGGCCGGGTTCCGTGGCACCCCCTCCCGGGGCCAGGAAACCAGGGCTTCGGCCAGCGCTTCCTGGGCCAGGTCCTCGGCGAGGGCGAAATCACCGGTGTAGCGGGCGAGGGCACCCACAATGCGCGCGGATTCGATCCGCCACACCGCGGCGACCGCGTCGCGGCCCTCGTGTTCGGCCATCGTCGGCCGCGCTCAGAGCTGGCCGGTGGCCTCGCGCCAGGCCTTCTCCTTCTGAATCCAGATATTGTCCTGCGGGAACTCGTCGATCGTGCTGACCCGCCGGATCTCGGTTTTGAAGCCCGGGCCCGCCATCGGCATCCGTTTGGCCCATTCCACCGCCTCTTCCTTGGAGGCGACGTTGAGAATGTAGAAGCCGCCGAAAAGTTCTTTGGTCTCGCCGTAGGGGCCGTCGGTGACCACCGGATCCTCGGCGGAATAGTCGACGACCACCCCTTCTGCGGCATCGTCGAGACCTTCCGCGGCGAGCAACACGCCGGCCCGGATGAGTTCGTCGTTGTACCGGCCGACGGTTTCCAGCATCTGCTCGAAATCGATATCGCCCATCTGGGCGAACGCTTCGTCGGTCGCGCGCATGATCAGCATGTACTTCATGGTCTGGTCTCCCTTTGTCGTCGGGCCCCGTCCGGACCCTTTCACCCATAGGTCGAACGCGGAACCGGCGGATCGACAACCTGCCGGAAATCTTTCAGAAGTATCGCGACTCGGCACCGAAACCGCTCGGTTCGACGGTTTACCACCTGGTCGGTGGCATACTCACCGTGCAGAACAAGGGAATCGAAGTGTGCGGCGTATGAGGGCGTCATCGGCGATCAGTTCGCAGGGTCCGGTGTGGCCCCTCCCGTCCCGAAGGGAGTTCCACATGACCACCCAACCCGCAGCGCAGGCTCCCGGAACCGGCCCCGCCGGAGCGCACGCGGCACCCGACGAACAGCCGGTGAAACAGGCCTTCGCCGGCGGCGCCACCATCGCGGCCGCCGCGTTGTTGCTGACCGCCGGTTTCATCACCCTGTTCCAGGGGATCTCCGCGGTCGCCGAGGACGAGGTGTTCGTCGCCGGCCCCCAGTACACCTACGAACTGGATCTCTCCAGCTGGGGCTGGGTCCATATCGTGTTCGGCATCCTGTTGATCCTCACCTCGCTCGCGCTCATGACGGGCGCGACCTGGGCGCGGATCACCGCCATCGGCTTGGCCGCGCTGTCGATCGTGGTGAATTTCCTCTGGCTGCCCTACTACCCGCTGTGGTCGATCCTGATCATCGCGCTCGATATCGTCATCATCTGGGCGATCGCCACCTGGGATACCGGGCGAGCCTGAACCTCGTATGGCAACGGTAGGACTCGTTCACCGTGTCGGCGCCGCGAGCCGCGGCGAACCGATGCGACCATGATCGAATGACGATTCGGGCGGCGTCCGTGGATACGGATCCGTCGGCGATCGTATCGCTGTTCTGGATCGCTGCCACCGCGGTGGTCGCGCCGCTGCTGTCCCGGCTGCTGCGGGGCGCGATCCCCGATGTGGTGCTGCTTCTGCTGCTGGGTGTGGCCCTGGGACCACACGCCCTGGCCCTGGCGGGTACCGCCGGGGGCGTCGACCTGCTCAGCGAACTCGGGCTCGGCATGCTGTTCCTGCTCGCCGGCTACGAACTGGACCCGAAACTGCTCGGCGGCAAACCCGGGCGCACCGCCTGGGTGACCTGGCTGGTCGGGCTCGTGCTGGCGCTCGGTCTGGTGTGGCTGGCCGCGCCCGACGCCGGATTCACCGCCTTGATCGCGGTCGCCATCGCCCTCAGTTCCACCGCGCTCGGCACACTGCTGCCGATCGTGAAGGAAGACGGTGTACTCGACCAGCCGCTCGGCCGCGCGGTGCTGGCGCACGGCGCGGTCGGCGAACTGGGCCCGGTCCTGGCGATCTCGATCCTGCTGACCGGGCACAACCTGCTGGCCTCGCTGGTGGTCCTGCTGCTGTTCGCGGCGGCCGCGGGTGTTCTGCTGTGGGTTCCGCAGCGGATCCTGGACCGCCACGCGGGGGCCGAACGCCTGATCGCGACGCTGGCGACCGGCACCACCCGGCTCCCGGTGCGGCTGGTGTTCCTGCTGCTGTTGATCCTGATGACCGTGGCGGAGGTTTTCGATCTGGATGTGGTGCTGGGGGCATTCGCGGCCGGTCTCATCCTGCGCCGGCTGGTCGCCGAAACCCATCCCGGAATCCAGGATTCGCTGGAAACCATCGGATACGGCCTGCTCATACCGATCTTCTTCGTCGTCTCAGGTATGGGTATCGACCCGGCGGCGGTCGCCGACGAACCCCTGATGTGGGTGTTGTTCGTCCTCGCGATCGGATTCGCCCGGGGGTCGACGGTCTGGTTCAGCGAACGATTCGTTCCGCACGGCGCCAATCTCGAATTCCCACATGAACGGGTCCAGCTGGCCCTGTACGCCGCGACCGGACTACCGATCATCGTCGCGGTCACCCAGGTCGCGGTGCGAGGCGAACTGATGACCGCGAATATGGCGTCGACGCTGGTCGCCGCCGGGGCGACGACGGTGCTCGTGTTCCCGCTCGCCGCCAAATGGGTGCGCGGCCGGGCCACCACACCGCCGCCCGGCACCGGCACACGCCAGGGCCCGGCTCGGTACACACCGGAGAACCAGGGGTGAGGATGAAACGCATACTCGTACTCGTCGCCGCCGCGCTGCTCGCCGTGGTGGGCTGCGATGACCAGACCGGTCCGGGTACCGACACCGGCGCCGGTTCTGCCGGCGCGCCGGTGAAACCCGGCCCGCCGCCGGAATTCTGGTCGGCACCGGCCGACACCCCCGAGCAGCAGGCGGCGGTGGCCCAGGCCACCCGCGAGCTCGATGTCTGTGCGCTACTCCCCCGCGAAACCCTCGACGACCTCGGCCTCGGTGATATCCGGAAGGTCGCGATCGGACTCGACTCGTGCCGGGCCGTCCTCGATGGCCCGGCGGGCGAATCCACGCTGACCTGGCATACGACACTGCTGCCGCCGCTCAACCCCAATCGCGGCACCAGCAAACAGCTCGGTGATGTGTTTGCCTTGCTCGTCCCCGTCCGCGACGGTGATCCGCGTGCCTGCGGCGCCACCGCCCGCTTTCCGGCGGGCGCCGCGTTCTACCTCGGCATCGCCGTGCCGGACCGCGATTCCTGTGCCGTGGCCGACGGTCTGCTCCCCGGAATGATCGAACGTTGGCGGCAATCACCGGGCCAGGGCACGTCGCCGGACACTGTCGACACCGTTCTCCTCGGCGCCGACCCGTGCGCGGTGCGTGCGAAACTGGCCGGCACCGCCGATACCGATCAGCGCCGGCTCACCGAATGCCTGTTCCGATACCGCGACGAAACCGTCACGGTGACCTACGCGTACCGCGTCCCCGAACAGATGCGGGCCCGCGGCACCGAGGAAAAATTCGACGGTCGCACCGTCTACCGCTCGACCTCGCTGTACGACCCCAGCATCCCGATCTACCACGCCCAGGTCGGGCCGGAGTTACCGCTGGACAGCACGGAGGGAGTTCCGCGCATTCCGGCCGTGGAGGTCACCTCCGCCACCGACGGCGTCGCCCGGGACGTGATGGCGCAGGCGCTGACCCTTTTCCCGCAATGACGGCTCCGGCGCGGGTGCGGCGAAACCGGCAACCCGCCGGGTACCGCGCTGTTAGCTTCGAGCGGTGGAGTTCGGGATTTATGTGCCGCAGCTAGTACCGGAATACCGGCCGCTGCTCGAACTGGCGACAACGGCCGAACGTGCCGGATTCGCCAATTTCTGGCTTTTCGACCATCTGTGGTCACCCGGTTTGCCGGAACACCCGTCGCTGGAAGCGTGGACCACGGCGACCGCGCTGCTCGCCGGGACCACGACCCTGCGGGTCGGCGCGCTGGTGTTGTGCAACAACTTCCGGCACCCGGTGGTGCTGGGCCGGATGGCGACCTCGCTGGATGTGATCTCCGGCGGCCGCCTCGAGTTCGGGCTCGGTAGCGGTTCGATCGCTACGGAACATCGGCAGTCCGGACTCCCTTGGGGCGCGGCGGGGGAACGCGCGGAGCGCTTGGGTGAGGCGCTGGAGATCATCACCTCGATGTTCGCCCGCGAACGCACCTCGTTCGACGGCAAGCACTATCAGGTCAGCGATATCCCCAATGTGCCCGGTCCGGTACAGCGGCCCCGGCCACCGATTCATATCGGCGGCGTGGGGCCGAAGTACACCCTGCCTTTGGTCGCGCGCTACGCCGATGTCTGGAACATCCCCACCTACGGTCTGTCCGACCACCGGCGGTTGACCGGACTGCTCGATGCCGAATGCACCCGGATCGACCGCGACCCGGCCTCGATCCGCCGCTCGCACCAGGCGATTCTGGCGATCGCCGAGAACGAACGCGAACTCCCCGAGGTGCAGGCCCGGGCGCGGCGCCACTACGGCGCGGAGGCGTTCGGACTCGACGACGGCTACGTCGGTACCCCGGCGATGCTGGTGGACCGGCTGGGCGAACGCTCCGAGCAGGGTATCGATGCGGTGATCTTCATGGTCGGGGCGAAACAGGCGGCCGCGACGATGGAACTGTTCGCCGCCGAGGTCGCGCCGAAGCTGCCCGCCTGAGGGCTCGGTGCCGACCGCCGAGACAACTCATGTGCCGGTTTCGGTGCGTTCGGTGAGGAGGAACTCCGACATGGCCTTCGCGACGGCCGCCGGCTGGTCGAGCATGGACAGCACGTAGGCGTCGGGGATTTCGACGAGCCGGGCCGCCGGAATCAGTTCGGCCAGTCGCCGCCCGTGCGCACGGGGCATCACCTTGCCGGCCGCGGACCACAGGATGAGCGCGTCGCCGCGGAATCGGCGCAATTCCTCGGTGTGCGCGATCAGTTCGCGGGCGGGGAATCCGGAACGCGTGTAGGCGAGCAGGTCCCGGCGGATGGCCGGGTCGCGCAGACCGGGTTCGGTCCAGCCGCGCACCAGGTCGTCGGGCAGCGGATTACGGGCCATCCAGCCGAAGAGCAGCGGCGTGCGCCGCAGCCACGGCACCCGTAGTTGCCGCAGCGCCAGCGTGAATCCGCCGGGGATCCGGCTCGTGACCGTCGCCATCTTCCCGGGGAGCCCGGGTGGGAAATTGTCGAACGCCTCGCACGGCAGTACCACGAGCCGGCCCACCCGCTCGTCGAGACCGTAGGCGGTGAGGAACAGCGCACCGCCCCAATCACTGTGCACCAGTACGACATCGTGCAGGTCGAGCGCGGCCAGGAAGTCCGCGACCACTTGGTTGAGCCCGCGCATACTCAGATCGGTGCCCGGTGCGAGGGGGATCGGGTGGGCCCCCAGCGGCAGGTCGGGCCGGATATAGCGGAACCCCGGCGGCAGCAGGCCGATGACCTCGTCCCAGATCGTGTGATTCATCAGCAGGCCGTGCAGCAGCACCACGGGTGGGCCGTCACCGTCTGCCACATAGTGCATCCGACCTGCGGGTATGTCTACTGTCGGCATCGGTGCGCCCCTTTCGAGCGATCGCTCTAGAGTGATTGCTCTAGTCTGGAACGGTGACCGAGAAGATGTCAACCACCGGCACCCGCGATCGGCTGGTGACCGCCACGATCGAACTCCTGCGCACCTGCGGCTACAGCGGCACCAGCGTGAAACAGATCAGCGCGGCCGCGAACGCGCCGATGGGGTCGCTCTACCACCACTTTCCGGGTGGAAAACCCGAGCTCGCGGCCACCGCGCTCCGGGACGCCGGCGTCGCCTACGGGCAGCTGATCCCGCTGCTGCTCGACCCGTACGCCGACCTGCAGGAGGCGATCCCCGCCGCCTTCGCCACCGCCGCCGAACAGATCGAGCAGACCGGCTGGATCAATATGTGCCCGGTCGGCACGGTCGCGGGCGAGATCGCCGACGCCGAACCGGGCCTGCGCGAGGTCACCGCGGAGATCATCACGTCCTGGATCGAGGACGGCACCGCCTACTTCGTGCGCCGCGGCCTACCGGAGGACTCCGCCCGCGAGCTGATCCTCGGCACCCTCACCGCCCTCGAAGGCGCATTCGTGCTGAGCCGCACCCTGCGTTCGACCGAGCCACTGCACGCCGCGGGCAGGGCGATGAGCGCACGGATGGTGGAACTGACCGCGCGGACGCTGTAGGCCACAGCCGATCCTCCGGCACCGAACACGGGCCGTCAGCCGAGGTCGGCGAATGTGCCCCCGCGGCCGGCACCGGCGGCGAAACGCTGAGCACCGGAAGCGGCGTCGGCGGTGAACGAGATCATGCCGTGTTCCCATTCGTTGGCGAGGGCCTCCTGTTCGGGCATACCGTCCTGTTCGAGCAGGGAGAGGCGGTCCTGGCGGGCGCAGGTCTGCGGAAAGCGGGCGATCTCGGCGGCGAGTTGTTCGGCGGCCGCGCGTTCCTCGCCGGCCGGTACGACACGGTTGGCCAGGCCCATGGCCAAGGCTTCCGTGGCGTCGACAGGGCGGCCGGTGAGGACCAGGTCCATGGCCCGGCTCGTACCGATCAGGCGAGGTAGGCGGACGGTCCCGCCGTCGATGAGCGGAACGCCCCAGCGACGGCAGAACACCCCGAATACCGCGTCGTCGGCCGCGACCCGTAGATCGCACCAGATCGCCAGTTCCAGACCGCCGGCGACGGCGTGGCCGGCGACCGCGGCGATCACCGGTTTGCTCAACCGCATCCGGCTCGGGCCCATCGGGCCGGGGCCGTCGGGGGCCAGGCGGTTGGCGCGGTCGGTGCCCACCGATTTCAAGTCGGCGCCGGCGCAGAAGGTGCCGCCTTCACCCCACAGCACGGCCACCGACGCGGAGTCGTCGTTGTCGAATTCGGTGAAGGCGTCGAACAGGGCGGCGGCGGTGGGGCCGTCCACCGCGTTGCGGGCGTGGGGTCGCGACAGGATCACGGTGAAAACCGGGCCGTCACGTTCGATGCGTACCGCTGGACTTGTCACAGGATCTCCGTTCGGTGTCGACGGCAAGGGGCCGGATCGGGGCGGGTGGGAGTCGTTTCGCTGCGCTCGTGCGGTTTCCGTCGAGCACGAACCGGGGACCTTCGTGGTTACGCTGCGCTACACCTCCGGGTCCGACTCGCTCATAGGCCGCGATCACCTACCAAGTATCAATTCCCACGCTGCGCGCGCTGTTGCGCCAGCCGTCGCGCGGCGGGCCCGGCCGGGAGAGCAGCACCGCCGCCAGGACTGCGCGGGTATCGGCCGGGTCGATCACATCGTCGATCTCCAGGTGCGCGGCGGTGTTGACGGCGCTGCCCTGCGCGTAGGCCAGGGCCACCAGTTCGTCGAATCGGCGGGCGCGTTCGTCCGCGTCGGGAATGGCGGCCAGGACGTCGCGGGAGGCGAGGTGCACCGCGCCCTCCAAGCCCATACCGCCGAATTCGCCGGTGGGCCAGGCGACGATCATATTCGTGTTGTGGAAACCGCCCCCGGCCATCGCCAGGGCGCCCAGGCCGTACCCCTTACGCAGGACCACTGTCACGATGGGCACGGTGAGATGGCCGCCGAGGACGAAAAGCCGCGGGAAATGCCGGACGGCCGCCTGCTCTTCGGAATCGGGTCCGACCATGAAACCCGGTGTATCGCACAGCGATACGACGGGCAGCCCATAGGCGTCGCAGAGTTGCAGGAAGCGGGCGAGTTTATCGGCGCCGGGTGCGTCGATCGCGCCGCCGAGCAGTGCCGGATTGTTCGCGACGACTCCCACCGGGGCGCCGTCGATCCGCGCGAGCGCGGTGAGCACGGTGGGGGCGAAATCGCGGCGGAGTTCGAGCACGGAACCGCGGTCGAACAACGTCTCGAGCACCGCGCGGATGTCGTAGACGCGTTTGCGGTCCGCCGGGACGAGATGGCGCAGAACGCGCTGGTCGGGCACGTCACCGCCGGGTATCCGGCCCTGGAAGTAGGATAGGTAGCGGCGCGCGACCGCGGTGGCTTCGGCCTCGTCGGCGACGACGATATCGACCACGCCGTTGTAGCGCTGCATCTCGATCGGCCCGACTTCTTCGGGTGCGTACACACCGAGACCGCCGCCTTCGATCATCGCCGGGCCGGCCATGCCGATCGTCGAGTTCTCGGTCGCGATGACCACATCGCAGGTACCGAGCAGGGCGGCGTTACCGGCGAAACAGCGGCCGGCGGCGATCCCGATGGTGGGCACGACTCCGCTCAGCGCGCCCATGGCCGCGAAGGTCGGGTAATGCAGTCCCGCGACCATCGGCGGATCGCTGTCGCCGGGCCGGCCGCCGCCGCCTTCGGCGAAGAGCACCACCGGATAGCCGCTGGTGCGGGCGAGTTGGAGCAGGCGGTCGGTTTTCTGATGGCTGAAATAGCCCTGGGTGCCGGCGAGAACGGTGTAGTCGTAGGCGAGCACCGCGCATGTGCTGCGATCGGTATCGAAATGGTCGCCGTTGATACGGGCCAGGCCGGTGACGATCCCGTCGGCGGGGGTACGGGCCTCGAGGTCGGCGAGGTCGCGGCGGCCGCGCTGGGCGGCGACAGCCAAGCCGCCGTATTCCACCAGCAGTCCGTCGTCGGTGAGGGCGGCGATGTTCTCGCGGGCGGTCCGCATACCGAGGCGGTGTCGTTTGGCGACCGCTTCGGGGCGGGCTTCGTCGTGGAGCTTGGCGCGGCGTTCACGCAGCGCGGCGAGGTCGGGGCGGATGTGGTCCGGGTCGGCAGCGGTTTCGGTGCTCCGGCCGGATTCGGCGGGCCCGGCCGCGGGGTCCAGCAGCGCGACCGTTTCCCCTTCGGCGAGGAAATCGCCGATATCGACCGCGACGTTCGCCACCGTCCCGGCGCGACCGGCAGTCACCGGGTGGTGCATTTTCATCGCTTCGACCACGGCGATCGTGGTGCCGGCCGAAACCACCGTGCCGGGTTCGGCCTCGATCGCCACGACGACGCCCGCGGTGGTGGTGCGTACCGCGTGATCGTCCCCGGCGGAAACCGGAACCGGCGCGGCACCTCGCGCGGCGCGGTTCGCGTCGCGGTGGCCGGTGGGCCCGGCCGGGGTGTGGGCCGCAGAACCCCGCCGGGCCTGCGGGGACGCCTGCTGTTCGAGTTCCTTTGCGCGCGCGGCCAACTGGACGAGATGGCGATCGACCCAGGTCGTATCGGCATCGCCGGCGGCGAAGGCCGCATCGGTCAGGATCGCCCGCTGGAAGGAGAGATTCGTGGGCACCCCGGTGATCACCGTTTCGCGCAGGGCCCGGCCGGCGAGCCGGTGCGCGGCGGCGAAACCCTCGCGGTCGTGCACCACGATCTTGGCGAGCAGCGTGTCGAACCGCGGATTGACCGGCGCTCCGGTGCGACCGGCGGTATCCACGCGGATCCCGGCGCCGGTGGGCAGGTCGAATCCGCTGAGGGTGCCCGCGGCGGGCGCGAGAGTGCCGTCGAGCCGGACGGTTTCGGCGTTCACCCGGATCTGGATCGCGCACCCGGCCGGTTCGCCGATCGTCGTCTGGTCGAGGCCGAGTTCGGCGAGGGTGGCCCCGGCAGCGAGCCGCAGCTGAGCGTGCACGATATCCACGCCGGTGACCTCTTCGGTCACGGTGTGCTCCACTTGCAGTCGCGGGTTGACCTCGAGGAAATAGAAAGCCCCGTCCGGCAGCGCGAGGAATTCGACCGTCGCGACACCCCGCAACCGGGCGGCGCGCCCCAGCCGTACGGCCGCCGCGAGCATCCGGTCCCGGGCGTCGCCGGTGAGTACGGTGCTCGGCGCGATCTCGACGAGTTTCTGGTGCCGGCGCTGCAGGGTGCAGTCGCGATCCCAGAGGTGTACGACTGCCCCGGTGCCGTCGCCCACCAACTGGACTTCCACATGCCGGGCCCCGGTCAGCAGCCGTTCGACGTACAGGTCCCCCACGCCGAATGCGCTCATCGCCTCGGCCCGGCACTGCTCGTAGGCATCCGGTAGCTGTTCGGCCGAACGCACCACCCGGGCCCCGCGACCACCGCCCCCGGCCACTGCTTTCACGATGACCGGGCCGTCCTGCCCGCCCAGGAATTCGATGGCTTGCGCGGGCGAGGTCGTGCCGGTGGTTCCGGGTAGGACGGGGACCTCGTGGTCGACGGCGAACTGCCGCGCGCGGACCTTGTCGCCGAACAGCTCCAGCGTTTCCGCCGCCGGCCCCACGAAGGTGAGGTCCGCCTTATCGCAGGAACGGGCGAAAAGCGCACTCTCCGAGAGGAATCCGTAGCCGGGGTGGATCGCGGTGGCCCCCGATTCACCGGCCGCCGCCACGATCGCATCGATATCGAGGTAGGCGGCCGGGCCCGAACCGGGCAATACCACCAGGTCGTCGCACCGTTGCGCGTGCAGCGCGCCGTCGTCGTCCTGCGAACGCACCCCGACCGTCGCGATCCCCATCGACTGCGCGGCGCGGAATATCCGCAGCGCGATCTCGCCGCGATTGGCGACCAGCAACCTGCCCGGTTCTGCGCTCATCGATCCTCGTACCTCCGCTCCTACCCACCGCCGCGGGCCGCATCCGACGCTACCCGGTTCGTCCGCTCGCAGGTCACGGCCCACGACGGGGGCGATCTCCCGGTCTCAGCGCTCCTACCGCCGGGGCGGTAGCGGGCCCGACGCCACCGCCGTCCGCCGCACAACGCGACCGAGCACAGGACTCACCGCGGGCCGAGCGGGCTTGTCGACTCCGCGCCGCTCGATCCAGCCGGCCGAGCAGCGTTTCCGGGATCGGAACCGGAGGCCCACCAGTGGCAAGCCTGCCGATGAGGCGGGCGCGTGGCGGCGCCGGGATGGTGTCCCCCGCACTGTCGCGGCGGTCGTACCCGCAGCACCGGCCGATTGCTAATGCGCCCCGGGGGCGCCGGTTCCCACGCCCTTGACCACGGCCCGGTCCATGAAGCCGAACAGGTAGCCGGCGACCCGCCGCATCTGGATCTCCTCCGCGCCCTCGGTGATCCGGTAGCGGCGGTGGTGGCGGTAGATGTGTTCGAAGGGGGTGTAGCGGGAGTAGCCGAGGCCGCCGTGCACCTGCATGGCCCGGTCGGCGGCCTCGCAGCACAGCCGGTTGGCCCAGTAGTTGCACATCGAGACCTGCTCGGATACCGCGAACGTGCCGTACTTGTCCATCGACCAGGCGGTCTTGTGCACCAGGGCGCGCAGCATCTCGCACTGGGTGTGCAGTTCGACCAGCTGGAACTGGATGGCCTGGTTGGACGACAGCGGTTTGCCGAACGGTTTGCGTTCGTTGGCATACGCGACCGCGCGATCCACGCAGTACTGCGCGGCGCCGAGGCTGGACGCGGCCTGGCGGATGCGGTTCTCGTTGAAGAAATGCTGGACCACCGCCAGCCCGCGGCCTTCCTGCCCGAAGATGGCCGCATCCGGGACCCGGACATCGGTGAGCGAGACGCGGGCGTGGTCGGTGGGCATATTGAAGGTCCACAGGTATTCCTCGACCTTGAACCCCGCGGCGTCGGTGGGGACCAGGAACGCGGTGATACCCCGCCCGTCGCCCGCGTTTCCGGAGGTGCGGGCGAAGATGAGGTCGGCATCGGCGATATGGACGCCGGTGTTCCAGGTCTTGGTGCCGTTGATGACCCAGTCGTCGCCGTCGCGGACGGCCGTGGTTTCCATATGGGTGGCGTCGGAGCCGTGTTCGGGTTCGGTGATACCGAAGGCGAAGAACCGGGTCCCGGCGGCGAGGCCGTCGACCCACTGCTCTTTCTGCGCCGGTGTTCCGTATTCCAGCATCAGCAGCAGGCCGACGTTGTTGGCGACGATCGCGTGTTCGTTCTGCAGGTCGCAGTGCAGGCCCAGCCCGCGCCGGGCGAGATGTTCCCGGATCACGGCCATGCCGAGGTTGGTGCCGTCGCGGCCACCGAATTCCTTCGGGAAGGCGTACCGGTAGTGGCCGGCGGCGTCGGCGCGGCGACGGGATTCGGCCAGCAGTTCCTCCCAGTCTGCGCTGGGCAGGCCGCCGCGCTCCCAATCGGTGCGGGCGTCTTCACGGCGATGGTCGAAGAACCGGATGTTGTCGTCGGTTCGTTCGAGCGGTTCGATTTCGCGTTCGATGAATTCGTCGAGTTCGGTGAGGTAGGCGCGCAGCTCGGCGGGCAACTCGAAATCCACAATGACTCCTATGCTTTCGCGGTGGGGCGAATCTGCATGAGCAGATCCCATTCGATTTCCGAGACCCGGCGCCCGCTGGCGGCCATGACGATATCGCGGACGGTGCCGTCCAGATGCGCGGCCGCCTGCTGGGCCAGGCCGGCACCCCAGTACAGGGTGCCCATCACCTTCCACCAGCGGAAGCGGTCGAGGTCGAAGGTGCCGCCCGCCTCCTCGTAGCCGCTCACGAACGTGTCGCGGCCGGCGAAACCGCCGAACTCCTGCGCGTCCTCGCGGAACCGCCACATCCGCAGAGCGGGCCAGGCGATATCGCGCATGGGGTCGCCGAAACGCTGGGTGCCCTCCCAGTCGAGCACGGCCCGCAAACCCTGCGCGCTGACGATGAGGTTGCCGTTGCGCATATCGGTGTGCACGAGCGCGGGCCGCGGCGGCGGGCCCGGCAGCCGCTTCTCCAGCCAACGCAGGGCGAGGGCGAACACGGGCCGGTCGGGCAGCAACTCCCCGACCACCGCCGCGACCTCGGCCAGGTGCTCGGCGGCGGGGTCGGCGCCGGCCGCCGGAACCGATTCCGGTGCCCGCGCCGGGTCGATGGCGTGCAGCCGGGCCATGGCCGCGCCCCACTGCCGCGCCGTCTGTTCCGCGTTCCCCGCGGCGGCGAGCGTGCGCAGCACCCGGCGCGGGACGGTTTCGCCGTCGATATGTTCGGAGATCAGGAACGGTTCCCCGACGTAGGAAGTATCGGTGCAGGTCGCGACGACCGCCGGGACGGGAACCCCGTGTGCGCGCGCCAGCTCCCGGACGCCGGCTTCCGCTCCGACGGGCATGAGTTCGACAGCCGGCGGAACCACGGTCGCGACCAGCCGGCGCGGCGTATCGCCGGCCGTCGCGGTGAAGGCGATATTGCGCCGCCGGGCTCCTGCCGAGAGGAACCGGAGATCGGAGATGGTGACCTGATCACCGAGTTCGCCGGTGAGGAAATCGGCGAGGCCGCGGGCGGGGCCGGCGTCGCTCATTCGCCCTCCCAGCTGTCGTAGCCCGGTTTGGCAATGGCGAGATCGGCTCGCACCACCTCGGTCAGCGCCTGCCAGAGCGCCTCCTCGTCACCGGCCGGAACCGCCTCGAGCAGTTCCTTCTCCCGGGTGGCCGCCGCGGGTCCGAACTCGACCTCGCGGCCCAGGATGCGGGCCAGATTCGCGCCGACCCGCGCGCGATGCTGCAAGTCGGCGGGCAGCGCCGGCAGCAACGTGTCCTCCAGCAATTCGGCGAGTGATTCCAGCAGCTCCGCTGCCGTGGGTCTGTTCTGCACTACGGCTCCCATCGATGGATTCCGGCGTCGCGGGACACGACGGCAGGCTCGCAGGAGTCCACGATCCGACCTCCATGTCGTCGCTTATGGGCGCGGGGTGAGACAAACAGTAGAGGATCTTCTCACCGTCGCACCAGGGCTCGTCCGGCCGTAGCAGTCCAACCGCGCGAAGCCGCGGTTTACGCGACCGCGGTGAGAACAGCCTCGGGTTCGCCCGCTCCCACCACGCGCCCACCTCGCAGCAGCACGCAGTGGTCGGCGTGCCGTACATCGGCGAGGTCGTGGGTGGCGTGCACGACCGTGACCCCCGACGCCGCGGCCTCCCGGACGGCGGCGCCGATGGCTTCCTGCGCGGAGGCGTCCAGTCCCGTACTCGGTTCGTCCAGGAGCAGCAGATCCGATTGCTGCGCCAGCGCGCGGGCCAGCAGGACCCGCTGACGCTGCCCGCCGGACAGCGTGTCGAGCCGGCGGCCGGCGAGATCGGCGATATCCATCCGCGCCAGGCAGTCCGCGACCACGGCCCGGTCGGCACGGGTGAGCCGGCGCCACAGACCGCGCTGCGCCCAGCGGCCCATGGCCACGGTTTCGGCGACCGTGATCGGCAAGGTCGGCGGAACCGACTGCTGCTGCACGACCAGGGCCGGGCGGTGGCCCCCGGGCCGGGCGACCGATCCGGACGCCGGCGCCAGGATGCCCGCCAGCACCGCGAGCAGCGTGGATTTCCCCGACCCGTTGGGACCCATCAGCGCGGTCACCCGGCCGCCCGGAAGAGTCGCCGTGACCTCGCGCAATACCGGGTTGTCCCGGTATCCCGCCGACAGTCCGGTGATTTCGATATCCGCCGCGCGCATACTGTGACTCCCGCAACCCAGTTGTAATGACAATCGTTTTCAGTTTACAGTCTTCGATCATGGATTGGCTGCTCACCCCGTTCGAGGTCTCATTCGTTCAACGGGCCCTCTGGGGCGGGCTGCTGGTCTCCTGCCTGTGTGCGCTCGCGGGAACGTGGGTTGTGGTGCGCGGTATGGCTTTTCTCGGCGAGGCCATGGCGCACGGGATGCTGCCCGGTGTCGCGGTGGCCGCACTGCTCGGCGGGAACCTGCTGATCGGCGCACTGGTGAGCGCCTCGGCGATGGCGGCGGGGGTCTCGGTACTCAGCCGCAACCGCCGGTTGTCGACCGATACCGGGATCGGACTGCTGTTCGTCGGGATGCTGGCAACGGCGGTGATCCTGATCTCGAGATCGCAATCGTTCGCGGTGGATCTCACCGGTTTCCTGTTCGGCGACGTGCTCGCCACCCGCCCGCGTGATCTGCTGTTCCTGCTGGTGGCGCTCGCGGTCGCGCTGGTGATCACGGTGGTGGGGCATCGCGCGTTCGTTGCACTGAGTTTCGATCCGCGGACCGCCCATACGCTGGGGTTGCGTCCACGCGCCGCACAGGTCGCACTGCTGGCCTTGCTCACGCTGGCGATCGCGGCGTCGTTCCATATCGTGGGCACCCTGCTGGTGCTGGGTCTGCTGGTGGCTCCCCCGGCGGCGGCGACCTACTTCAGCCATCGGATCCCCCGGATCATGCTGCTGGCAGCGGGTTTCGGCGTACTGTCCACCGTGCTCGGGCTGCTCGTCTCCTGGTACGCGCGGACCGCCGCCGGGGCGACCATCGCGGCGATCGCGGTCGCATTCTTCTTCCTCTCCGCCCTGACGGCACGGGTCCGCAGCGCTGTGCGGGCACGCACCGGAAACGAGGGGGCGAGCGGCGGTGGTCCCGATGAGCCCGGACCGTACGGCGGCAACTCCGGGCCGGGGGTATCCGGACCGACCGAGGAGGGCTCGGGCGTCTCCACAGTGCAAGAACCGGGCCGGAATCCGGGCGAGGCGGAGGCTGTCCCCGCGAACCCGGTATCCGCGAAAACCGATACGAACGGCGCCCGGTCCGAAAGCTCGGCGGCCGGCCGCGGCCGGACGTTCCGCGGCGCCCGACGGCTGGCGGCACCGAGAACCGTTGCGGGGGTGGTGCTCTCCGGGCTGCTGGTGGTTCCGGTCGCCGCGTGCGGAAGCGCGGAACCGGCCGCCGAATCGGTGCCGCACGGGTATGTGGAGGGCGCCGAGGAGAGCGCGAGCGCGCAACCGCGGCTGGTGGTCGCCGATCGGGATTCCGGCGCGGTCCGGCTCCTCGATCTGGTGACCGAGGAGGTCACGGAGCTGGATTCGGTCCCCGGTGTCGGCGGGATCGCGGGGGACGGGCGCTATGCCTATCTCGCCGCGGGAGGCGCGACCACCGTGGTGGACACCGGTAGCTGGGTGGTCGACCACGGCGACCACGTGCACTATTACCGGGCGCAGCCACGCCGGGTCGGCGTCGCCGAGGGCGCCGTCCGGTCCGCGTACAGCGATCCCGTGGTGGCCGCCGCGGCACTCGATACCGGGTCGACCGTCCTGGCCGACCGCGCGGCTCTCGATGAGGGAGAGCTGCGCACCGGCCCGGTGGTGGACGGGGTCGCGGTTCCCTACGGTGGGCAATTACTGGTCGCGCCCCCGGATTCCGCGCGCATCGAAGTCCGCAGCCGGGAGAACCGGCCGGTCGAGACGTTGACACCGGAATGCCGCGACCCGGGCGGATACACGGTGACCCGGCGCGGCGCGGTCTTCTCCTGCGCCGACGGCGCCCTGCTGGTAACCGAACGCGACGACCGGTTCGCGGCCGAAAAGCTGCCGTACCCGGCGGGGACCAGCGGTAGCGTGGGCGATTTCTTCCACCGGCCGGGCAGCGATGTGCTGGTGGCCGTCCGGGAGTCCCGGGTGCTCGTACTCGATATCGCCCGGCGTACCTGGCGGCCCATCGAGACAGGGCCGGTGATCGCCGCGACCACCGCGGGTGCGGATACCGCGATCCTCGCGCTCACCCCGGACGGCGTACTGCACGCCTACGATCCGGACACCGGCGCGGAAACCGCCCACAATCGCGTACTCCCCGCACCCGTGGACCCCGCCGCGGCCCCGGCTCTCCTCGTCGATTCCGAGCGCGCCTACCTCAACGACCCGGCCCGCCGCGAGGTGCACGAGATCGATTACGCCGACGACCTGCGGGTGGCCCGCACCTTCCCCTTCGATATCGAACCGGACCTGATGGTGGAGACCGGACGATGAGCACGATCACCCGTATCTGCGCCGCCCTCGTCGCCGGCGTACTCGCGCTGAGCGGCTGCGGCATCACCGATTCCGGCGGCGGCGGTGTCGTGGTGACCACCGATATCCTCGGTGATATCACCCGCGCCGTGGTCGGCGATACGGCACCGGTGACGGTGTTGATGCCACCGGGCTCCGATCCGCACTCCTTCGCGCTGTCGGCGCAGGAAGCCGCGGTGCTGGACGACGCCGATCTCGTGGTCGAGAACGGGCTCGGCCTGGAAGAGGGCCTGGCCCGGCATGTGACGGCAGCCGCCGAAGCCGGGGTGCCGAAACTGTCGGTGGGCGACCGGATCGATCCGCTCCCCTACCGGTCCGGCGATGCCGCCGGTGCACCGGACCCGCATTTCTGGACCGACCCGCAGCGGGTCCACACGGCGGTCGAGGTGATCCGCGACGAGGTGATCGCCTCGGTGCCCGGTATCGACGCCGCCGCCGTGCGCGCGAACGCCGGGCGCTATCTCACCGAACTCGACACGCTGCGGCAGTGGATGACCGAGCGTTTCGGCACCGTGGCGCCCGAGCGGCGCAAACTGGTCACCAACCATCACGTATTCGGCTATCTCGCGGAACGTTTCGGATTCGAGGTGGTGGGCGCCGTGATTCCGGGCGGAACCACGCTGGCCTCCCCGAGCGCCGCCGACCTCGCCGACCTGGCCGCCGCCATCCGGGCCACCGGGGTGCCCGCGATCTTCGTGGATTCCGCGCGGCCCGACCGTCTCGCGCAGGCACTCGCCGAACAAGCCGGCGTCCGGGTGCGGATCGTCGGCCTGTATTCCGAATCGCTCACCGCGCCCGGTGCCGGTGCGGCCACCTACCTGGAGATGATGCGCGCCAACACCACGGCGATGGTGGCAGGCCTCGCGCCCGCCTGACCCCGCACCACCCGCGGTGGACCGCCGCCGCGGGCAGCACGAAGAAGATGAGGGAACAGTATGCACACTCGGTCCGGCCCGAAACGGGCCGTCGCATTGTCCGGTCTGCTCACCGCGGTGGTCGCGTTGAGCGGCTGCGGCAACGGCGATTCCGACGAACAGACATCGATCGCCGACCCGCTGGCCGTCACCTACGACGGCGGTATCCATCTGCTCGACGGCACCACGCTGGAACGGGGCGGCGGGGTGGAGATCGGTGGCTTCAACCGGGTCAATCCCGCCGGTGACGACCGGCATGTCATCGTCTCCACCGCCGACGGTTTCGAAGTCCTGGACGCGGCCGGGGCACGGTTCACCGGTATCGAATTCCCCGGGCCGAAACCGGGGCACGTCGTGCGGCACGCCGGGCGCACGGTGTTGTTCTCCGACGGCACCGGCACCGTGATCTCCTTCGACCCCGCCGAACTCGCCGCCGGAAAACCGGAAACCACCGAATACCAGTCCGCCGCACCCCATCACGGTGTGGCAGTGGAACTGGAAAGCGGTGAACTCGCGGTCACCCTCGGTACCGAGGAGGAACGGGCCGGGCTGGCGATCCTGGATGCCGGGCGCAAGGAGATCACCCGCAACGAGAAATGCCCCGGCGTGCACGGCGAGGCGACCGCGGCCGGGGACACCCTGGTCGTCGGCTGCGAGAACGGCGTCCTGGTCTACCGCGACGGCAAGCTGACCAAGATCAGCAGCCCGGATTCCTACGGCCGGATCGGCAATCAGGCCGGCAGCGAGGTGTCCCCCATCGTGCTCGGTGACTACAAAACCGACGAGCACGCGGAACTGGAACGCCCCGAACGGGTTTCGCTGATCGACACCGAGAAGGGCACACTGCGGCTGGTCGACCTGGGTACCAGCTACACGTTCCGTTCCCTGGCGCGTGGCCCGCAGGGCGAAGCGCTGGTCCTCGGCACCGACGGCGCCATCCACGTGATCGACCCGGTCGCCGGCACCGTGACCCGCACCATCGACGTCCTGGATCCGTGGCAGGAGCCCATCGACTGGCAGCAGCCGCGGCCCGCCCTGTTCGTCCGCGACTCCATCGCCTACGTCTCCGACCCGGCCACCAAGCAGATCCACCGGATCGACCTGGCCACCGGTGCGATCACCGGATCGGCGACGCTGCCCGATATCCCGAACGAACTCAGCGGCGTGAGCTCCTGACCGGCGCCGGCGCGAGCCATCCCCGGTGCGGACCCGGATTCGCCGGGCCCGCACCGCGCCGCGCCGGAAGCGGGACATATCCGGGCGCACAGTGGCAGGATCGGCAGAATCGGTACGACGGACCGGGGTCAGTTCGAGCCGAAGGAGCGCAGATGGCCGACCGGAGGTACGCGACGCCGGGCTTCCGGCGATGAGCGGGCATCATCCGGGGCTCGCGGAACCGCCACACTCCGCGGGCGGCGGCTGGGGACCCGCCGTCTCGGCGACCCTGCACTGTCTCACCGGGTGCGCCATCGGTGAGGTACTCGGCATGGTCATCGGCACGGCCGCGGGTTTCCACAATGCCGCGACCGTCGCGCTGTCGATCGTGCTGGCCTTCGTATTCGGCTATGCGCTCACCATGCGCGGTGTGCTCCGCGCCGGGGTGGGGCTGCGGCGGGCGCTGCGGGTGGCGCTGGCCGCCGATACGGTCTCCATCGCGGTGATGGAACTGGTGGACAACCTGATCATGGTGGTGATCCCGGGCGCGATGGCAGCGGGCATCACCAGCCTGCTGTTCTGGGGTTCGCTGGCCTTCTCGCTCGGTATCGCCTTCGTCGTGGCCGTTCCGGTGAACAAATGGATGATCGGGCGCGGGATCGGGCACGCCGTCGTCCACGAATATCACCATCACTGACGGACGATCGGCGATCCGAATCCGCTGTCGTACCGACGGGGGCCTGCCCGCGTCGACCCGAACTCGGTACACCTCCCCCCGCCCGCCGCGCCGCCCCTACGCTGGTGGCGACGCGACGAACGACAGGGGAACGGATGTCCGAGACCATCGGTAAGGGCGCGAATACCGCACTACGCGGGGGCCGGTTGCGAATAACGGCGAGCCCGGCCGGAATCGACCTCACGGCCCTGTGCCTGCGGGAGAACGGCAAAGTCGGCAGCGACGACGATTTCGTGTTCTACAACCAGCCGGTCTCACCGGATTCCGCGGTACGACTGGTGGACGGTGCCCTGGCGATCGACCTGTCCGTGGTCGCGGCCGGTACGCATCGGCTGGTGGTCGCCGCGTCCGTGGATACGGGATCGTTCGGCGCGATCCCGCTCGCCGTGCGGGTCACCGAGGAGGGCGGCGGCAGCTTCGAATTGCCCATCACCGGACTGACCTCGGAAACCACGGTCCAGCTCGCGGAGGTGTATCGCCGGGGCGGGGGCTGGAAACTGCGCAATATCGGCCAAGGGTACGCCACCGGTTTGGCCGGTCTCGCCACCGATTTCGGTATCACCGTCGACGATCCGGGCACACCGGCGGCCGCGGTTCCGCCCACGCCCTCTCCGGCCCCACCCGTTCCGGCCGCGTCCGGGCACCCGTCCGCACCGGGGGATACGGCGCTGCCCACCGCCGGCTATCCACCTCCTCCCGGCCCGCCGGGATATCCCCCACCGGGCGGTCTTCCGCCGGCAGCGGCCGAATATCCCCCGCCCACCTCGTACAGCCCCGCGGCCGGGTCGGGTGGTATCGCCCCGGCAGGAGCGCCGGCGCCCGCGGCTTCTGCGCCCGGCGTGAACTTCAGTAAAGGCGCCGTCACGCTCACCAAGGGTGCACCGGCGGTGCTGCTGGAGAAGGCGCCGATGGTGCGGCTGCGGGTCGCGTGGGCCAGCGGTACCGATTACGAGGCCTACGCGCTGGTGGTTCTGAGCAGCGGGGAAGTCGTGCACGTGGCGACTTTTCCGGCGGCGGGGATTCCGGCGAACCCCCAGTTCCGTGATCTGGTGCGCCATCTCGGCGACCGCGGCCGCGGCGATGTGCGGCGCGGCGGGGGGCAGACCGAGGAGATCATCGAGGTGCGGCCGGCACCGGAGATCGTGGCAGTGGTGCCGGTGGCGTATTCGGCGATCAACAACGGCACCGGGTCGTTCCACAAGTACCGGGTCACCCTGTCGATCGAGAACGGTGCGGATACCGTCACGATCCCCGCCGACCAGGCCAAGAAATCGAGCTGGATCTTCACCTGTGTGCCGGGCATCGTCTACAACCGGCCCGACGGTGTGCTCGTCGAACGCCTCGAGCTCTACAGTCGCCGCTTCTCCGAACACCGTCCGGCGGTAACCCTCCAGCCCGACGGGCGGGTGCAGGTCCGGATGGACAAGGGACCGGTGAACCAGTTCAAGGTCGACCGGACCTGAGGGCGCGGACGGCCGCGGTCCCGGCACGGCGGGCACGAGCGGACCGGAACCGGGCTACGCCGGAGGTCTACCGCTTTCCGTGGCACCCTGCCGCTGTTGACGACAGGTAGCGCGGGAGAATCGTGTCGTGACGAGTTCTGCGGAGCAACCGCCCTTCACCTATGCGGAGGTCGGCGCCACCCGCGGCGCGCTGCCGGCCGGCTACCACCATGTCCGGGTGCGGCGGCGGCTGGGGCACGGACGCGCCGATTTCGAGCGCTTCGGCGATGCCGTTCTCGCCTACCGGATGCAGCGCGGCCTGCACCTGCTGGCCGACGCGCAGGCACCCCGGGCCGAGCCGGGAGCGCGCGTCACGGTCCGGCTCGGATTCGGCCGGCTCGGCGTGCTCGCACCGTGCCGGGTGGTGTACGTCCTGGACGAAGAAGACCGTCGCGGGTTCGCCTACGGCACGCTGCCCGGTCATCCCGAGTCGGGTGAGGAACTGTTCGCGGTCGAATACGACCCGGCCACATCGGCCGTGTACGGCGTGGTCACCGCGTTCTCGCGGCCCGCGGCCTGGTACACCCGCCTCGGCGGCCCGATCGGCCGCGGAGTTCAACGGCTTGCCGCGGAAGCCTATGTGGCGGTTCTGCGTCGTACACCCCGCCCGCCGGCGACTCCCTGAGGCGGCGCGGCCGGCGCCCCGGCCCCACCGGGTCCACCTGCGGCGCCGTCGAAGAGGTGGCCCGTCCTTTTAAATATTGCAATTATTGATGGGCTAGCACTTTCGCTATAAACTCGCGGGTATGGTGCACTTTTCCGGCCGTAAGCGGCTGTCGTGACGGCCCCGCGGCGTGGGCGGGTCACCCAGCATCGGGTGGCGCAGACGGTCGCGGCGGAACTGCGCACGCGAATCCTCAACAGCACCGACGATTACCGCCTCCCCACCCAGGATCAACTGGTCCAGGAATTCGGGGTGTCCTACCCGTCGATCCGCGAGGCCATCCGCATCCTGGAAACCGAGGGCCTGGTCACCGTGCGCCGCGGCAATGTCGGCGGCGCCGAGGTGCACCGGCCCGACGAGACCTCGGCGGCCTACCATCTCGGGCTCGCCCTGCAGGGCGGGCGGGTCACCTTACGCGATCTGGCCTCCGGCCTGCAGATGCTCGAACCGATGTGCGCGGCCGAATGCGCGCGGCGCGAAGATCGCCTCGAAGCCGTGGTGCCCGTGCTCACCGAGAACATCGAGAAATCGCGAGACCTCGTGGACGACGGAGTCGCCTTCACCCAGACCGCGCGCGAATTCCACGATCTGGTGGTCTCGTTCACGCCGAATGCGACGGTCCGCTATGTGGTCAGCAGTCTGGTCGCGCTGTGGTCGGCGCAGGAGGAGGCCTGGGCCGAAGCGCTGACCGGCCGCGGCGAATACCCCTCGCGAGAACAGGCACAGGCCGCGGTGCGCACCCACCAGAAGATCGTCGACGATATCGCCTCCGGTCAGGCCTCGGCGGCCGAACATATCGCGTGCGCGCATCTCGCGGCCACCCAGGCACTGCTGCTGGACCGGTTCGACGACGGCATCGTCAACGCCTCGTCGTCCATGGCCCAGCAGGCGATCCGCGGCGCCCACGGCATCCGCCGCTGACCTACAGCCGCGCTTCGCTCGGGATATCGGTGACCGGTCCGCGTTCGAAGGCGCGGATCATCGCCTCCTGGGTGAACGAGGCGATGAGCCGCCCGCTGCCGGTGCTGATCTGACCGCGGATATGCGCCGAACCCGCGCCCACGAAGGTCGCCTCGTGGTGGTAGCGCAGCCAGCCGTCCCAGGTCACCGGGTCGTGGAAGGTGACCGAAATACCCATCGGCGCCGTCGACAGGGTGTGATGCGCCTGCGCGGTACCCAGCCCCGCATGCGGTCGCAACGCGGTGGAGATCCCGAGATGCCCGGTGAAATGGGCCAGTACGGCGCGTTGCAGATCGTCGCGGGCGGGCACCTCGTCGTAGCGCACCCACGCGTCCACCACCGGCGGGCCGGTCTCCTCGGGATCGTTGATATCGGTGCAGCCGACGATGCGGACCTCCCGCCCCGGCAGCGGCAGACTGTCGGCGAGGATCGCGTCCGCCGGGCCGGGTACCGGCAGGCCGGCGGGTTCGTCGCGGCGGACGAGATCGGGTTGCGGGATATCCAGCAGCACCGTGCAACTCGTGCGGACCTTCAGTTCCTGCCGGGCGGTGACGGTGGCACTGGCGAAACTACGGCCGGCCTTGATCGTGGTGACGGTGAAGTCCAGCGGGATATCGGGATCGGCGGCGGAAACGAACAGGGCATGCGCGGTGCGGACGGTCCGGCCGGGCAGGGCCTTGCTCGCGGCGACAATGCTCTGCCCGAGGATCTGGCTGCCGTCGACAACCCGCCGGGAGCCGCCGTCGCTGTCACCGAGATACCGGGCCGGGACAACGGGATCGGGCCGGACATCGAAAATATCCACCATCCGCGCCATCGAGGATGCTGCCGCCTCCGGGCCTGACCCGCTCATGCTGTGCCCATGGGGCACGAGCGGGGGCCCTGCGTGGTTACGCTGCGCTGCCGCCTCCGGGCCCGACCCGCTCATGCCCGGACCCCCGTGTACCGGCCGCTACCGATGGTCACCTGGACGGCGGACTGGTCGAAGGCGATATACCCGGCCAGCCGCGCCACCGGGGGATGCGGGCGCGGGTAGGTCCAGGCGATCCAGGGCCGGTCGCTGCCGGGCAGGGACCAATACGACGCCTGGCCCTTGAACGGGCACACGGTGTGCAGGTCCACGGGTTCGAGCAGGGACAGGTTCACCGCACTCGGCGGGAAATACACGACCAGGCCGTGGTCCTGTTCGTCCACCAGCAGGGTTTCGTCGCTGGTGGCCAGCACCGTACCGTCGACGGCGGCGGTCATCGTGTTGGTACGGGCGAGCAGGTCGACCCGGTAATCCGGGCGGTCCCGGTACCCGGATACTACGTTCTCATCGTTCATCGTTGCTCCGAATCTCGCTCACGGGTCCGGCCACTACGTGGCCGGACCGTCGATTTCACTGTCGCACAGGCAAGTACGGCTCCAGGTCGGGCTCCGGCCGGACCCCGAACGAACGCATCGCCATCGCCAGCATCGCGTACGCCCCGACCGTGAAAACGATATCCATCAGCTGCTGTTCGTCGAATTCGGTGGCGAGCGCCCGCCACGTGCCCGCCCCGATCACGCCCGCATCGCGCAGTTCGTCGGCGGCCCGCAGCAAGGTGGCCTCCAGCGCCGACCAGCCGGCGGCGGCGGGACCGGCGGCGACCCGGCGGATCTCCTCGTCGGTCAGACCCGCATTGCCACCCAGTACGGCATGCTGGGCCCATTCGTACTCGCTGTCCCACAGATGGGCGACGCGCAGGATCAGCAATTCGCGCTGCCGGTCCGACAGGGCGGTCCCGTAGAGCAGGTGCCCGTTGAACGGCAGGAACGCCATGGTGAACGCGGGATGCCGGGCCAACGTCCCGAGCAGGTTCGTACCCGAACGCGTGTTCGCGGGCGCGGGTCCGCCGTGGTGCACCCGGCTGCGGAAATCGGCGAAGAACGCCCGTAGTTCCGCCGACCATTCCGCGGGCTTCAGCGGAGGGATCCGCTCCATCTCCCTCCCCTCCACGTGGTCACCCTCCGCTACCGCCTCCGGGCCCGACTCGCTCATGCTGTGTCCATCGCGCACGAGCGAGGGCCCTGCGTGGTCACGCTCCGCTACCGCCTCCGGGCCTGACTCGCTCATGCGATGGGCTCCGATCCGAGTACCGTCGACCGTGCCATGCGGCGCGGTTCGGACCGATCGAATTCGCAGGCCCGGTGCACCAGGCCGGTGTTGTCCCACAGCACCATGTCGCCCACCGACCAGGTGTGGGTGTAGACGCGGTCGGGGGTGGTCGCGCGGTGTTCCAGTTCGTCGAGCAGTTCCCGGCCCGCCGGATCGGTGCCCTCGATATGCGAGGCGGTGGCACCGAACACCAGGGATCGGCGGCCTGATTCGTGCTGCCACACCAGGGGGTGCACGCGAGCGGGGCGGCGCTCCCATTCCGCGATCTGCTCGGGCGTGGGATCGGGATGGCTCAACCGCTGTACCCGCGCCATTCTGTGGACGACCCTGATATCGGCGAGTTGTTCCTTCTCTCGCTCGTCCAGTTCGTCGTAGGCGACGTAGGTACTGGCGAACGCGGTTTCCCCGCCCCGGGCGGTGATCACCCGCGCGCTCATGATCGAGGTTTTGGCGATCATCCGGTCCAGGCAGCCATCGATATGCCAGTAATCGTTGCTCGGGAAATACGGCGCCAGCGGGTTCGCGGGATCGAAGCTGATCTCCATCACGTTCTTGTTCGGAAACTGCGGGAAAACCGCCAGCTCACCGAGTTTCGCGCCGAATTCGACCTGCGCCGCGTCGGTGGCGTGCAATTCGCGGAACAGCACCACCCCGTACCGTTCGAGCAGGTCGTCGCAGATCCGCGGGAGGTCGGGATCGGTGATCAACCGTTCGGCGTCGACATCGAGAACCTCGACGCCCACTTTCTCGCTCAGTTCCCGGGTGGCAACCGCCGGCATGATTGTCTCCTCACTCCCTGTGTTCAGCTCGGGATATTGGGCCGGCGCATATTGCGCAGCGGACGCGTATAGGACGGATCCTGTGGGCCACGCGACGGCACACCGTTGGCGTGGATATCCGGGATATCGGCGAACGGAATCGGCATCGTCGGCACCGTTCCGGACCATTCGACGGCATTGGTGCGCAACGCGATCCGCCACTGCCCGGCGCGGCGTTCGAGGCGGTCCAGATAGCGGCCGCCGGCCAGCCAGTTGCTGTCGTCGCGATTACGTGCCGCGAAGAGGTAGTAGGTTTCGGTGTGGGCGGTATCGCCGTCGATATCGCAGGTGTGGTTGAGCAGATTGTGGTGGGTCGCGTACTGGCCGCTCTCGTGCATGGCCGACGCCCAGTCGTAGAGGGCCTCCGGTCCACCCACGAAATCACCGGCGGCGATTTCGGCGTCCGGATGGAAAGCCGACAGGAACAGTGCCCGGTCGAACCGGTCCATTCCACGGCTGAACCTGGTCAGGCAGTCGAGAATATCCTGGCGGTCCAGGAGGGCCGCGAGTCTGGCCTGCTGGTCTGCGACGGTGCTCATAGTTCCTCGGAATATCGTTGCGGCGCAGTCTTCATGGAATCGGCGCCCAGATCGGTGCACCACGGGTTTCGCGCAGCGACGGGATCTCCCGGCCGTCGATATCGGTGATGCCGTATTCGCCGGCCAGTTCCGCGGTGATGAACGTCCCGCCGGTACGACGCATCAGGGCGGGATCCTGCGCGAGCGCGGCAATCACCCGGCCCGGGTATTCCGGGGAACAGCCGTGCGCGGGGGTGGTCGCCGCCTGACCGGCGAGTCCCGGGACCGTGGCGAGATTGCGTTCGGCCCGTTCGGTCATCGTGAGACCCTGCCACAGCGAAATCGAGGCGATACCGAACGGTTTCAACTCCACCGCCATATCCCGGGCCATCCGGTCCACCGCGGATTTGGCGGTTCCGAAAACCACACCGTAGGTGTAGGCGATTCCGGTGTAACCGGAAATCGCCACGATGAGACCGGATTCCCGCGGCACCATCAGGGCGGCGGCGTACCGGGCGGCCACGAAATTCGAGCGGACACCGATATCGACCATTTCCCAGTTCGACAGTGGTTTCTCCCAGAACGGTGCGGGATCGGTCAGATCCTCCGGCAGGGAGAACGCATTGTTCACCAGGATGTCGAGTCGGCCCTGTTCGGCACGGACCCGGTCGAACAGGGCCGCGACCTCGTCGTCGCGACCGTGGTCGACCGGGACCGCGACCCCCCGGCCACCGCGCCGTTCGCATTCCGCCGCGGTTTCGCCGATCGTGCCGGGGAGCGGGTGTTCGCCACCCGACACAGTCCGGCCGGTGACGTAGACCGTCGCACCGTGCTCGGCCAGCGCCAGGGCGATCCCCTTGCCGATTCCGCGGCTGGCACCGGTGACCACGGCGACCCGGCCGGACAATGCACCCATCTCGCCTACCCGCCGAAGAATTCTTCGCTGAAATCACCGTGTGCGCGCCCGACGAACCGCTGGTCGCGCAGCGGCGCACCCAGTACACCCTGCGACCAGTCCGCCGAAACACCCTGATCCTGCGCCCAGTCGTAGAGCATGATGCGCTGCGCGATCCGCCACCGTTCGTCGCGGAATTCGAACCGGTCCAGGTAGCGGCCGCCGAGCACCGAATCGCGGTGCTCGGCGCCGGTATCGAGCCGGTGGTAGGCGATCACCTGTGTTTCGGTGAGCGCATTGTCGCCGCGCAGGTCGATCGAGGTCTGCCCCAGCAGATGCTGAGTCGAGACCACCGCGGGCGAGCCGGGGATCACCCAGTTCAGGTACTGGTCGAAAGTGCCGTCGAAAATTCCGAAATCGACCGTGGCATCGGGCCAGAAGGAATCCTTCACCAGGGTGGCGTCGCGGCGGTCCTCGCCCCGCGCGAGCCGGACCAGGCAGTCCCGGATACGCGCGTGGGCCAGAATCGCCCGGACTTCCTCGGACACAGCGTTCACCTCGGGTCTTCCCTACGCCTGCGCCGCTTCGGGCGCATACCCGAGGATGCCCTTGACCTCCAGGTATTCCTCGAAGCCGGCGTCGCCCCATTCGCGACCGTTGCCGCTCTTCTTGTATCCGCCGAACGGCGCCGCGAAATCGAAACCGCCGTTGATACCGATCGAGCCGGCCCGCAGGCGCCGCGCGACGGCACGGGCCTGGTCCAGATCGCGGCCGGCGACGAACCCGGCGAGGCCGTACTCGGTGTCGTTGGCGATCGCGACGGCGTCGTCGATGCTGTCGTATCCGATGATCACCAGGACGGGGCCGAAGATCTCCTCCCGGGCGATGGTCATCTCGTTGCCGACCTTCGCGAAGACGGTCGGTTTGACGAAGTACCCCTTCTCCAGCCCGTCGGGACGGCCGGTACCGCCGGCGACGAGGGTGGCGCCTTCGTCGATCCCCTTCTGGATGAGTGCTTGGATCTTCTCGAACTGCGAGGCGGCGACCACGGGACCGACCGCTACCTCGCCGGTGGGATCGCCGACGGTGATTCCTTCGACAGCGGCGCGGGCGGCTTCGATCGCCTCCTCCATCCGTGCGCTGGGAACCAGCATGCGCGACGGCGCACTGCAGGTCTGGCCGGAGTTGCCCATCATATTGCCGACACCCGCACCGACATTGGTGGCGAAATCCTCGTCGTCGAGGATGATGTTGGGTCCTTTACCGCCCAGTTCCTGGGTCACCCGCTTCACCGTGGGTGCGGCGTTGCGGGCGATATCGACCCCGGCGCGGGTGGATCCGGTGAACGAGATCATGTCCACCTCCGGATGCGACGACAGCGGAACGCCGACACCCGGGCCGTCTCCTTGGACGAGGTTGAACACACCGGCCGGCACACCGGCGGCCGCGAGGATCTCGGTGAAGATCTGGCCGGTGAACGGGGAGCGCTCGGACGGTTTCAGCACCATCGTGCACCCGGTGCCCAGGGCGGGGAAAACCTTCACCGCGATCTGGTTCATCGGCCAGTTCCACGGCGTGATCAGGCCGCATACCCCGATCGGTTCCTTGACGATCAGGGTCGCGCCGCGCTGCTCCTCGAACCGGTAGTTCTCCAGGACCTCGATCGCCTGCTGCAGATGCCCGGCCGCCAGGTCGACCTGGAAACCGTTGGCCAACCCGGCGGGCGCGCCCATCTCCTCGGTCAGTGCGGCGGCCAGATCGCCGGTGCGTTTCTGGTATTCGGCGCCGATGGCACGGAACAGGTCCAGGCGTTGCGCGACCGTACTCGCCGCCCACGCCGGAAATGCCGCGCGCGCCGCGGCGACGGCCGCGTCCACATCGGCGGCCGAACCGGCCGCGACCTTCCCGCACACCTCCTCGGTGGCGGGATTGACCACGTCGAAGGTCTCGTTTCCGGTGGGGTCGACCCATCGACCGCCGATATAGAACTTCAGGTATTCGCGCATCACTGCATTCCTTCCGCGTACCAGGTGCGGAACTCGTCGTAGCTCGGCATCTCCTCGGAGTTCGCCTTCGGATCCACCGCTACATGGATGACGCCGGGCTTACCGCTGGCGAAGGCGCGTTTGATGGCGGGGGCGATCTCGGCGTCGGTGTCGACGTATTCGCCGTAGCAGCCGAAGCCTTCACCCACCTTGTCCAGCCGGGTCTGTTTGCTCCAGTGCACCGCGGTTTCGCGGGAGCCCTGACCGAAGGTGCGCTTGTACACACCGACCTCGAGCCCCCAGGCGTAGTCCACGGCGACCACACAGACCAGCGGAAGATTCAGGCGCGCCGCGGTTTCCAGTTCCGCGATCTGGAACTGGAACGAGGAGTCGCCGGTGATCATCAGCACCGGGCGTTTGCCGCCGTCGGCCACCGAGGCGCCGACCGCGTACGGGAGACCGGTGCCCAGATGCCCGAAGTTCTGGTTCCAGATCACATCGTGCGGTTTGCACTGGGTGTAGGTCCAGCCGAAGATCGTGGTGGCGCCGCCGTCGCGGACCAGGATGCCGTCGGCCGGGAAATCCTTGGTGGCCTCGACGACCAGCCGGGCCGGATGCACCGGGGACCTGCCGGACGGCGCGGATTCGGCGAGTTCGGCCAGCCGGGTGGCGTCCTGTTCGATCCACCGGGCCAATTCCGGGGTGGCGGTGCGCGGGGTGTCCTTCAGGGCGGCGGAGAGCTGGGGTACGACGGCGCGCAGATCACCGACCAGCGGTACGTCGATGGGGCGGTTGACCCCGATCGCGGTGGGGTCCTGTTCGATCAGCACCCACTTCCGGATCGCTTCGTTTTCCAGCCAGTGCCGGCCGCGGCCGTAGTGGACGGGTTCGCCCAGTTCGGTGCCGATCGCCAGGCACAGATCCGATTGCACGACCGCTTCCACCGCGGACGGCGAGAAACCGTACGGGAAGGTGCGGTCTTCCAGGCCCTCGATGAAGGAGGTGCCACCGGAGGTCTGCACGACCGGGCAGGCCATGAGATCGGCGAGCTCTTTCACCGACGCGCCGGCCCGGGAGGTGTGCACCCCGTGCCCGACCAGCAGCACCGGCTGCTTCGCCTGCCGGATGAGCTCGGCGGCCTCGTCGATCTTGTCCTGGCCGGCCGTCTGGCCGACCAGCCGGTAGCGGTGTGGCGGCAGCGGCGCCGGAACGTCGAGCTCTTCCTGGATCACATGCGAGGGGTATTCGATATACACCGGGCCCGGTACACCCGACAGCGCCTTGCGCAGGCCTTCGCGGATGATCTCGTCGGTCTGGTCGGCGTATTCGATACTCGCCGCATATTTCACCGAAGGTTCCAGCAGGCCGGACTGTTTCACGAACTGGATCCGCCCGCGGCGCACCCGCTGTTCGGTGATCCGGGCGCGCTGCCCGCCCAGGAAGATCACCGGCGAATTCTCCACCTTGGCGCACATCATCGCGCCGGCCATATTCGCCATACCGGGGCCCAGGGTGCCGATGCACACCGCGGCCTTACCGGTCATCCGGGAGACGGCTTCGGCCATGAACCCCGCGGATTCCTCGTGGTGCGGGGCCACCACGTTCCAGCCGCGTTCGTCCGCGAGGTGGAACAGGTGCACGAAATTCGGATCGGGGATGCCGAAGATCGTATTGATTCCCTCGGCTTCGAACAGATCCAGAATCCGTTCGTAGACTTTGACCGCCATACTCACTTTCCTCCCATGGCCATTGCGAAACTCCGACCGATATGGTCGCTGTGGGCCGACGGAACGACCGGCAGCAGCCATGAATCCTTGCTGTCCCGTATTTCGCCGATCCGGGCGTCGACGTCCTCGATCGACCACTCCGGTTGATACACGCCGGGGGTTTCCGCGATATACGCCCGCGCCACCCGGCCCGCGAGCGCCACCAGCATTTCACCGCTGACCGAACACGATTCGTGCGCCAGCCAGCCCACCGCGGGCGCCACCAGTTCCGGCTCCATCGGTGGATATTTCGAGGTGTCCAGCCCGTCGGCGAGCCGGGTGACCGCCGCGGGGACGATCACATTGGATTTCACCCCGGATTCGGCGCCCTCGAGCGCGACGACGTTCGACAGTCCGATCACACCGGCCTTGGCGACGGCGTAATTCGCGACATTCTGATTGCCGTAGAGGCCACCGATGGAGGAGGTGAGTACCACCCGCCCGTATCCGGCTTCCTTCATCACCGGAAAGGCGGCGCGCACCACGTGGAAAGCGCCGCGCAGATGCACATCGAGGACGGAATCGAAATCCTCGTAGCTCATTTCGGTGAGCGGGGCGTAGCGCACATTGCCCGCGTTGTGGATCAGCACATCGATGCGGCCGTAGGTGTCGAGCGCCTGCGCCACGATCGCCTGTCCCCCGTCGGGGGTGGCCACCGAATCGGCACTCGCCACTGCCTGCCCGCCGGCCGCGGTGATCTCCTCGGCCACCGAACCGGCCACCCCGATATCGCTGTCGCCGCCCGGAATGCTGCCGCCCACATCGTTCACGACGACCTTCGCGCCCCGGGCCGCGAGCAGCAGGGCATAGGCCCGCCCCAGGCCGCGACCGGCCCCGGTGATCACCGCGACCCGTTCGTCGAACCGCATTTCGGACAACGTTTCTCCTAACCCTTCGCCGCGGCGTGTCATTCGCCGAGCGCCAAGCCCTCCAGGCGGCCGCTGTCCCGCCAGTTCTGCAACAGTTCTTCGAGGGCGTAGAAACCCGGCCAGTACGGTTCGCCGAGATGGGACCGGATGTTCTGTTCGCCCTCGTTGTTGTAGTAACCGGGCGTGCATTCACGCTGGAAGTTGCTGTTGTCGACCGCGGTTTCCTTGATGGTGGTGCACCACTGGTCGACGGCCTCGGGCGTGGGTTCCACCGTCTGCGCACCCCGGTTCAGCGTTTCGCCGATGATGTAGGCGGCGTGCGTGGCCTGCTGGTCGAACATATCGGTGGTGCTCGCGGTGACCCCGCCCTGGATGAATCCGGTGAAGAACAGGTTCGGGAACCCGTTGCTGGTCAGGCCGTGCAGGGTGCGGTAGCCGTTCGCCCAGTGCTCGTAGAGCGAGAGCCCGTCGCGGCCGGCGAACGGGTGGATACCGTAGCGGCGGTCCAGTTCGGTGGTGATCTCGAAACCGCTGGCGAAGATGATGCAGTCGACCTCGTGTTCCACCCCGTCGGCGACAATGCCCTTCGCCGTGATCCGCTCGACACCCTTGGTCGCCGAAACGTCCACCAGGGTCACGTTGTCGCGGTTGAAGGTGGGCAGGTATTCGTCGTTGAAACACGGCCGCTTGCACAGGAACCGGTAATACGGCTTGAGCGCCGCCGCGGTCGCCGGGTCCTTCACGATCGCGTCCACCCGCTGCCGGACCCGTTCCATCGCCCGGTAATCCTGGATTTCCCGGATCTCGACGAACTTCTCCGGCGTGACCTCGGCCCAGAGGTTGTTCTCGTCCAGATAGGCCTGGGTGTTGCGGCTGACCTCGGTCCACCCGTCGCACACCAGGTCCGGCTGGCCGGGGGCGAACGCCTCGAAGGCCGCGGTGTGGAAATTGCGGCGCCGCTCCAGCTGCCAGCCCGGCTGCAGGGTTTTCACCCATTCCGGATCGGTGGGCACGTTCCCGCGCTCGTTGATATAGGACGGCGTGCGCTGGAAGACGTACAGATGCTCGGCCGAACGCGCGATATGCGGAATGATCTGGATGCCGCTGGCGCCGGTGCCGATCACCGCGACCTTCTTGTCCTCCAGCCCGGTGAGCCCGCCCCGCATATCACCGCCGGTGTACTCGTAATCCCAGCGGGCCGAATGGAAGGTGTGGCCGGTGAAATCGTTGAGCCCGGGGATACCGGGCAGTTTCGGCTTGTTGAACGGCCCCTGCGCCATCACCACGAAGCGGGCGCGGATATCGTCGTCGCGGTTGGTGCCGATCCGCCACCGCCGGATGGATTCGTCCCATTCCAGCGATTTCACCATCGTAGAGAAGACGGCCTTCTCGTACAGCCCGAAATGTTTACCGATCCGCTGCGCGTGCTCGAAACATTCGTCGCCGTAGGCGTATTTCTGGGTCGGGATGTAGCCGGTTTCCTCGAGCAGCGGCAGATAACAGTAGGCGTCGGAATCACATTGGATGCCCGGGTAGCGGTTCCAGTACCAGGCGCCACCGAAATCGCCGGCCAGTTCGATCACCCGGAAATCCTCGACCCCGGCCTGCGTGAGCCGGGCGCCGGTGGTGAGTCCGGCCCAGCCGCCGCCCAGGACCGCGACATCGATATCCTCGTTCAGCGGTTCCCGGGGGGTGTACGGCGTGTAGGGGTCGCCTTCGAAGAAATCGGTGAACCCGTCCTCGGTCACCACATACTGCTGCTGCCCCTCCGGTCGCAGCCGCTTATCGCGTTCGGCCAGGTATTTGGCGCGCAGGGCGATATGGTCGACCTCGGGGGTCTGCGTGGGTGCGCAGTTGTTCATTGAAGATTCCTCGGTGGTGATAGGGCCGGCGGTGCCGGGATCAGGTGAGGTCACGCGGTGCGCCGGTGCCCATGTATTTCGCGAGGTTGTGGTGCAGGTTCACCACACTGCGCTCGCGGTACGGATTCGGTTTCGGGCCGCTGAAACCCGCGGTTTTCATGCCCTGCTGGACGGCCGCCATATTGTCGAAATCCTGCGGCAGCACGGTGCGCCAGCCCGGATCGTCCTGCGGGGTGTGGATCCATTCCGTTTCCGGCGCTTCGCCTTCGGGGAACAGCTCGTAGACCGCGGCCTCGAAAATGCATTTGTCCGGGTCGTAACCGTAGGGTCGCGCGCTGTAGCAGAGCATATTGTTCACCGCGTGCCCGATCTGGAAGTTCGGGAAGATCTGCCAGGCGGTACCGGCGGCGGCCACCTGCGCCGGGGTCACGGTCGGCCAGATGACGCCGCGTTTCTCGTCGGCGGCCCGTGCCGAGGCGAGCCAGTGCTGCATCACCTCCGGGGCCGGGGTGCCCTCCGGCAGTTCCTCGGTGAGCCGCCGCGCCGCCTCCACCATGGTCCAGGTGGTGTTGGTGTTGGCGTTCTCCCAGGTGAAGTTCTGCAGTTCGATGGTGGATTTGCGGGCGTCGGGGCCGTGGCCGAGCCGGATCTTGCCCTGGCTCTCCTCCTGGCCCTTCGGCGCGTCGTAGCCGATATTGCTGTGCTTGCCCTGCGCCCGCGCCCACCCCAGGAACATGCCGAAATTCATGAACTCCGGATGGGTGTAGGGCACGTGGTAGGTCTCCATGAAGGCCTCCAGCGCGACCTTCCAGTTGCAGTCGAACACCAGCCAGCGCCGCCACCGGTACCGCATGTTCTCCAGCTGGAACGGGTCCAGATGGGTCGCGGCCGGCTCGAGGTATTCGCGCAGCGTCTCCGACGGGTTCGGATCGAGATTGACGAAAATCCAGCCGCCCCACGTGTCGACGTGCACATCGACCAGGCCGTCGTTGCGTTCGGTGAGCCCGCAGGGCCAGTCCTCGCGTTCGGGCACGAAGGTGTTGCGGCCCTCGAGGTCGTAACGCCAGCCGTGAAAGCCGCAGACGAACTGCTTCTTCTGTCCCTTGGCGTTACGCTCCCCCGGCGGGACGTCGACCAGTTTGCGCCCGCGGTGGGCGCAGACATTGTGATACGCCCGGATCTTGTCCTCGGCGGTGCGCACGATGATGATCGAATCGTCGAGGATCTCGTAGGTGAGGTAGTCACCCACCCGCGGGATCTCCTCCACACGACCCACCTGCTGCCAGACCTTGCGCCACAACTTGTCGCGTTCGGCCTTCACGTATTCGGGACTGAGGTAGGCCTCCACCCCGATCGTCATCGGCGCGGACAGCGGTTCGGTGTCGGTGGCGATATCGACGGTCTCACTCATTGCGTTCTCCCACCCCGGGTCCGGGGACAGTCGGTGTCGGTGCAATACATATCGGTGGCTAGCTGGTGATTGCGGCGCGGAACCCCTCGTCCTTCAGGAACAGCGAGGTGTTGTCTGCGCCCAGATGCGTCCATTTCAAGTTGAGCCCGCCGTCCACCAGGATCGTCTGCCCGGTGATGTACGACGACAGCTGCGAGAGCAGGAACAGCACCGCCCCCGCCTGCTCCTCCGGCCGGCCGCGGCGGCCCATGGCGATCGCGGTCCGATCGCGGACGGGGTCTTCGTCGACATAGGTTCCCGACGCCGGGGTTTCGGTGACACCCGGCGCGATCGCGTTCACCCGGATATCGCTGAGCGCCAGCTCGACCGCCAGCGTGCGGGTCGCTGCGACGAGGGCGGCTTTCGCCGTGCCGTAGGCGATATGGAAAGGCGCGGTGTTCATCCCGCTGATCGAGGACAGCGAGACGATCGAGCCCGGGCGGCCGGCGGCTTTGATCTCGGCGGCCACGGCCTGGCTCATGAAGAACATCGATTCGAGGTTCTGCGCGAACAGGGCCTGCCAGTCCGCGCGGGTCACCCGGGTCGCGGGCATCCAGGTGGCGGGTGCGGCGCCACCGGCGATATTGACCAGCCCGTACAGCTCCCCGTCGGCTTTCCGGGCGGCGTCCAGCACGGTGGCGATACCTTCGTCGGTGGCGGCATCGGCTTGGACGGGAACGACCTTCAGCCCTTCCCCGGCCAGCGGTTCCACATGTTTCGCCAGATTCTCCGCGCCCCGGCCGACCCCCAGCACGGTCGCCCCGGCCTGCGCGACCAGCCGCGTCACCGCCGTACCGATACCGCCGCCGCCCGCTCCGGACACGATCACCACGCGCCCGTCGAGTCCGAAGAATTCACCTGTCATGTCGGTTTCACCCGTCCTTCCGGAACGCGAGCACACTGCCCTCGGCATCGGCGGCGATATACAGGGTTCCGTCCGGTCCGGCGGTGATCCCCGCGAACGGCCCCTGCGGACCGGAGAACGGCGGCATACCCAACAGCGGCTTCGGTGTCACCCCGGGCGGGGCGCCCACCGGCAGATTCCAGGCAAGTACTTCGCGCGCCTTGGTTTCCAGATCGACCGCGACCAGGTTCTTGGCCCCGGAATCGACGATCAGCAGCTGCGCGCCGCGGACGAGGATGCCCTGCGGTGTGTCCAGACCGTCGACCACGGTGTCCACGGCCCCGGCCTGCACCGAGACGATCCGCCCCGCACCGGATTCGGCGACCAGGCAGGTCCCGTCCCCGGTGAACGCGACGCCGATCGGCTTGTCCAGCCCGGAGGCCAGTACATCCACTCCGCCGTCACCGCGCACGCCCAGTACCCGGCCGGTGCCGAATTCCGTGGTGACGATGAGCCCGCCCGGCCCGGCCTCGATCCCGTACAGCTGATCCAGCGGCGCCTCGGCACCGGCGAGGAATTCGCTCTCCCCACTCGCGGGCCGCCACCGCGCGACCTGCCCGCCCGCCGTCGCAACGAGGAACTCCCCCGGCCCCGTGGCGGTGACACCACGCGCGAAACCGGGGTAGCCGGGGCTGAAAAGCATGCCCAGGGTTTCCAGCCCGTCGGGGCCGACCGAGTAGAAGTAGGTGCCGTCGGCGACGAACAGGGTGCCGTCGGGACCGACGGTCAGGTCGAGTGGCCAGTTCAAGCCGCCCGGGAGCGTGGTGCGGGTGGTGCCGTCGGACCGGATTTCGGTGATCTCACCGGTGAAGTTGGAGACGAACAGCCGGCCGTTCACCAGCGTGCAGTTGTCCAGGCCCGGGTTCAGTTGCGCGAGGACGGTTTTCTCGCCGTTGCGTGGGTTGATGCGCAGCACCTGACCCGAGGCGACCTGCGTGGAGACGATGTACCCGTCCGGATCGAACTTCACCGAATCGGGGACGCCGAGATCCCCCGCGACCCGTTCCGGTTCGCCACCGTCGGGATGGATCCGCCAGATCTCGTTGAGACCCATCACCGGGTAGTAGAGCAACCCGTCGGGCCCGACCTCCATGGCGTTGGGCTGTTCGAGGTTCTCCAGCAGGATGCGCGGCGTACTACCGTCCAGCGGCAGTTCCATGAGCCGCCCGCCCGGCCGGCATTCGTTGACGAACAACCGGCCCTGATACACCGTGATGCCGTTGGCGCTGGGCAGATCCGCGCGCAGCAACCGGGTGGTGCCGTCGGCATTGCGGGCGCTGACCCGGCCGTCCATCACCTCGGTGGCGTACAGGTTGCCGTCGGGGTCGAAGGCGCAGTCGTCGGGCGCGATGATGTCGCCGCCCTTGGCGCTGATGGTTTCGATCGCGCCGGTATCGATATCGAGGGCGCTGATCTGGCTACCGGTCACCTGGGCGATATAGATCCGCCCGTCCGGCCCGGTCCGCAACCCATTGGCCCCGAACAGCCGGCTCGGCGGCGTGACGCGCCGCTGACTCCAGCCCGCCGCGAGCCCGATCGATTGACCGCCCTGATAGCGAGCCTCTTGCTGCAACATTCCGACTGACTCCCAACCGACCCGGCCGATAGCGCTGATCCGCCTCGATGTCGAGGACTTTGTAAGGAATCTAACGCTCCATCCAGACAAGCGCAATAAGTATTGCAATCTTTGTAAGGATAGGTACGAGCATGGGGTATCCGCAGGAGCACGAGCACTTTCGGTGCCGTCCGGAAGCATGCACGGACACCTTCGCCCATGCAGAGGAGAATATCATTCTCCTTTTGGGAAATGGGTCAGTCTGCCGAGATCAGCGCGCGCCGGGAAGCGCAGGTCGGACAGCGGGCACCCGCCCCGAGCCGGCCCTCCCGGCCCGGCCCGACGCACAAGATGAATGCCCGCTGGACCCTCGGACGGCTGCGGGACGTATCGGCCGGACTATTGCCTCGGCGGCACGTTCGGTGCAGGCAGTTTCCTGTGCCGGCCACCTGCGCCGCTGCCGGGAACCGGCCTTCGCACCCTGCTCTGGCCCGAACCGGCGACGCCCGAGGACATACCGTCAGAAATACGTTCCGCTGAACGGGTGATCGTCCACCGCGAACAACATATCGGCGGCGGCCGCGGCACCGGGTCGGTGCTCCACCACTCGGCCCGCCAGCGCCAGATGACGCCACGGCGTGCCACCGAGGTAGGCGGCGGCGAGCGTGGCGATATCGGTGCCGAGATCGGCGGGAGCGTCGGTCGCCGCCGCGCCGTCCTCGGCGATCCGGTAGGTCGCGTTGTTGGCCGGCAGGAGCGAATCCGTGACCGCGAGACCACCGGCGGCCCGGGTTTGTAGGCGCGGCGCTGCAACGCGGCGGCTACGTCGACCACCCGCAACCAGGTCTCGTCGCGGATATCGGTGACGGTGACCGCCCGCTCGTCAGTCAGTAAGTGCCGCAGCGGCGCATCGGGCGCCGCCATCGGGATCACCACGGAATCGACGATATCGGCGGCCAGCAGATGCCGGATGAGCCCCAGGTAGGCGGCGGGCGTGGTCGCGACCAGATCGTCGACCACCACCGTGCGGTGCGGGCTGCGTGGCCACCCGGCGGATTCGGCGGCGCCGTGATAGCGGACGAAACCGTCCTCGGCGCCGGGTTCACCGTGCACCGCCACATGCCCCGAGTCGCCCTTCGACTGCAGCAGCCGCCACCACTGCGGCGGCCGGTCGATGGCGCCGACCCAGGACACCCCGGCCGTGGCGTAGATCTTCGCGGGCACCTCCCACGCGTCGGCGGGCGCGAGCAACCGGACCGGACCCGACTCCGGCACAGTATCGCGGAACCGGGCCCGCCGCCGATCGATCTCCAGCCGCGCGGCCGAGCCGGCGACACCGTAGCCGAACCGTTCGTAGATACCGCCCTGCGTGGCTCGTAGCGTCGCGACGATCTCGCCGCGCTCCGCGATATCGATGAGCTGACGGCGCAGCAGCGCCGACGCGATTCCCCGCCGGGCATGCGTCGGCAGCACACCGACATGGGTGACCGCGGCATGCGGTACCCGCTGCCCGCCCGGTACGACCAGCCAGCTCGTATACGAATTCACGGTCCCGACGAGTTCGCCGCCGATCCGGGCGCCGAACGTGCGGCCGGGTTCGTTCAGCTCGCCGCCGACTTCCCGTTCCAGCAGCGGCACCCCGACCATCGCGGTCCGGAACACCTGCTGCGCGGCCCAGAGGTCCGCCGGGTCGGTCAGGCTTTCGATATCGACGGGCATATCAGCACTCCACTGTCTGGTTGGGGTCGGTGCCGCTCGCCGCCGCGAACCCGGCGGCAGGCGCAGGGCGGGGCACCCGAACAGTCATACCCTGTGGCCCACTCGGCGCGCGCAGTGACAGGACGCGCCACAAGGTGAAGGGCCGCCCGGCCGGTACGCGACGACCGCGGTTGCTCACCGCGGACAATCGCCGGGCTCCGCCGGGTACCCGATGCCGTCGGCAGGCGGGTCCCGGCACGGTTCCGATCCCGGCAAGCGAGGCCGACACCGGGCGGGTCCGGGTTCGGCAGCCTACGACACCGCGACCGGTTCATGGGCGGGCGCGGGCAGTGGTGGCAGTTCGAGATTGTCGCGGAACGTCGCGCCCAGGTAATCGTTGCCGACGATATCCCGGCGGCGTAGTTCCGGAAGGAGTCCGTTGGTCACGAAATCGCGCGTGCGCGGATCGTCGAGGCCGCCCAGGGAAACGACATCGAGAACACCTGCGCGATAGCGTTCCTCGATGGTGTCGGCCAGTTGTTCCGGGGTGCCCGCCGCCGACCAGTGGCCGGTGTGCCGGGATTCCAGGATGAGTTCACGCAGGGTGCGTCCCGAGGCGGCGAGCCGGGCGAAGATCTCCACCCGGCCGCGTCTGCGGTGCACCGAACCCACCTCCGGCAGCAGAGTCTCCGGGATCGGGCGGTCCAGCGGGAGACCGGAAAGGTCCACACCGCCGCCGAACATATCCTCGAGCAGCCGCCGCCCCGCCTCGAGATCGAAGCTTTCTTCCTGTTCACGCACCAGCCGCGCGACCTCGGCCTCGGAAGCTCCGTAGGTGGCATGGAACGAACTGAAGATGTAGGGCAGCCCTGGCGCGCGTCCCAGTTCCGCGGCGCGGGCACGAATCCTGCGGGTATAGGCGAGCGCATCGTCGAGCGTGGTGAGCGAGGTGAAAACGACTTCGGCGAAACGGGCACCGAGTTCCACACCACCGGCCGACTGACCGGCCTGGAACTGAACCGGCCGGCGCTGCGGTAACGGCGGGATGTTCAGTGGTCCGCGCACGGTGAAGTAGCGGCCGCGATGCTCGATCGGCCGGACCAGCGCAGGGTCGAGTGCGGCACCGCCACGGCCGTCGGGGGTGAGTGCCCCCGGCTGCCAGGAGTCGTACAGGGCGTGCACCACCTCGAGTGATTCCGCGGCGCGGGCGTACCGTTCCTCCGGGCTCGGCAACTCCAGATCGCTGTAGTTCTCCTCCCCCAGCGAGGACGTCACCGCGTTCCAGGCGGCGCGGCCGTTGCTCACATGGTCGAGCGTGCCGAACAATCGCGCGAGGTTGTACGGGTGGTGGAACGTGGTCGTAACGGTCGCGATCAACCCGATGTGGGAGGTCACCGCGCTGAGTGCCGAGAGGTAGATCAGCGGCTCCTGCGCCCCGATCGCGCCCTGCGCGCCGAAACTCAGCAGATCGGCCGCGAAGAGCGCATCGAACTTGTGCTCCTCGGCGATCTTCGCGACAGCGACCGCGGTATCGAGTGTCGAACGGGCCGGGTCGACGGCCGCCGCGTAGATATCGGTCCCTCCGCTGACTCCGGTAACCGTCTTCAAATGCCGCCGGGGGATGCTGCGCGATGCCACCGAACGACGGTATGCCCGCAATCGCCGGCGAGAAATGCTTGTGCTCAGAGTGATTCCTGCTCCCCGCACCGCACGGACTCGGGTCCGGGCGAGGACATTCGGTGGCGGAATCCCCGCCGGTGGCGGCGATCGCTTAGCAGAAATCACCGCGCCTGTCGCTGTTCGGATTCGGTCCGAGTTCAATCGCCCGGGCCGGAATACGGGTCGCCGCGCGACCGGTTGCGGCGGATATGGCACTCACCGCACCGATCGGTATCGCGCTCAATCCCGACCCCACGGCGGCCAACACCGTCGACGATCTACTGGAGCGGGCGCGTTTCGTGCAGCGCGCCGGGATCGACCGGGCCTGGTTCGCGCAGCGTTTCGATTTCGATTCGCTCTCCGTCGCCGCCGTCGTCGGCGCCGCGGTTCCCGGGTTATACGTCGGCACCTCGGTGGTACCGATCAATCCGCGGCACCCGCTGGTGGTCGCGAGCCAAGCGCAGACCGCCCACGCCGCCAGTCATCGGCGTTTCACCCTCGGACTCGGCCTCGGGGCGCGGGCCCTGGAAGAACCGGCGTTCGGGGTTCCCACCGACCGCCCGATCCGCCGGTTGCGCGAATACCTGACCGTCCTGCGTTCGGTACTCACCACGGGCACGGTCGATTTCACCGGAGAGACGGTCACGGCCGCCCCACGGCTCCCGGCCGCTGTCGCCGGCGGCGAGAATCCCGATATCGTCGTCGCCGCCATGGGGCCACAGGCGCTGGCGGTCTCGGGCGAACTTGCCGACGGAATCGTCCCGTTCCTGGCGGGACCGCGCGCCCTCGGCGACGATATCGTGCCCCGGGTCGAGAAGGCCGCCCACGCCGCCGGTCGTCCCCGGCCCCGGGTGATCACGGGGGTCGCGGTGGTGGTCACCGCCGACCCCGATCGGGTCCGCGCCGAGGCGGCCGAACGGATGGCCTTCTACGACGCCATCCCGTCCTACCGGTCGGTGCTGGACCGGGAGGGTGTCGCCACCGCGGCCGACCTGGTGGTGACCGGCAGCGAAGCCGAGGTCGAGGCCCAGCTACGCCGCTACGTGGACGCGGGTGCCACCGAATTCCTCATCACCCAGACAGACCTGGGCGGACCCGAGGACGAGCGCGCCACCTGGCGTTTCCTGGGTTCGATCAGCGGTAGGCGGGGCTGAGTCCACGCCCGCCGGTGGATTTCGCTCACGGCGCGTCCAACTCTTCCCGCTACCGGACCGTGCCGGTACCGTCGCCCCTCGTGCCGATCGCCGCTGGTCGGCTCGGCAGCCCTGGTCGGGCGGAAGTATGGAGAACGGTGTGGCCGGCTCGGGGCGAATTGTGTGGTGTGAACGATGACCGCCACGGCTATGCCGGCGCAGACTCCCACCGAGCCGGCGGAGCGGGCGGCCCGGCATGATCTCCGCGCACTGGTTCGTCCCGCACTGACCCGGCTCGGCGCGCTCGCCCTGGTACTCGGGCTGTGGGTGCTGGTGACCGCGGCCGGACTGGTGGATCCGCTGTATCTCCCGTCGCCCGGCGCCGTATGGGATGCGTTCGTGCGGGCCAGTACCCGGCATCCGATCGCGCCCGGTGTCGACCGGATGGTGATCGGCGCGCAGGACTATTACCTCTGGGAGCATCTGGTCGCCAGCCTGCAACGGATCGGCGTGGGGGTCGGGCTGGCAGTTGTGGCCGGACCGCTGATCGGATTCGTCATGGGCATGCTGGCGCCGGTCCGGCTGATCACCGAACCGATCCTCAACTTCCTGCGCGCATTGCCGCCGCTCGGCTACATCGGGTTGCTGATCGTCTGGTTCGGTATCGGCGATGTGTCGAAGATCTGGCTGCTGTTCCTGGCGGCGTTCCCGCCCATCGCGATCGCCACGCTCAACGGTGTCGCGGGGGTCCGGCAGGACTATCTCGACGCCGCCCGGTCGCTGGGCGCCGGCCGCGGACAGGTGATCCTCCGGGTCGTGCTCCCCGCGACCCTGCCCGAAGTGATCAGCGGTATCCGCATCGCCACCGCCTTCGCCTGGACCACCGTCGTCGCCGCCGAACTGAACAACGGCATACCCGGTATCGGCGGGCTCGCCTATATCTCCGGAACGCAGCTGGATACTCCGTTGACCATCGCCTGCATCATCGTGATCGGCTGCGCGGCACTGGTTCTCGATTCGATCATCAAACTCGCCGGTGACGCGGCAGTTCCCTGGAAGGGCAAGGTATGACACGCACACTGCGTACCGTTCTGGCGCTGCTGCTGGCTCTCGCCGCCGCCGGATGCGTGGAATCCGGGCGCGGCGACACCGGTGCGCAAGACGGCGCGACCTGCCCGTTCGAGCCGGATACCGGGATCACCGCCACCGCGCGTCTCGGCTATCAGGCGATCCCCAATGCCGATCTGTACGTGAAGGACCGCGGCCTGCTCGAGGCCTGCCTGCCGAACGCGACCATCACCTGGAGCCGGTTCGCCTCCGGCGCCGATGTGGTGCAGGCCTTCGGTGCGGGCAGTGTCGATATCGCCACGCTCGGGTCCAGCCCGGCCACGAAGGCGGTGTCGGCGCCGCTGAACCTGCCGGTGCGGGTGCTGTGGATCCACGATGTGATCGGGGAATCGGAATCACTGGTGGCCAAGGCACCGATCACCGAGGTCGCCGGTCTGCGCGGGAAACGGGTCGCGACTCCGTTCGGCAGCACCGCGCACTACAGTCTGCTGGCCGCGCTCGACCGAGCCGGGCTGACCGGTCAGGTCGACCTGGTCAACCTGCAGCCCGAGGCCATCCCCGGCGCCTGGACCGGTAACCAGATCGACGCCGCCTGGGTCTGGGCGCCGACGCTGCCGAAGCTCATCGAAGCAGGCGGCACCGTCATCGCCTCCAGCGCCGATACCGCCGCCGCGGGCTCGGCCACCTTCGATGTCGCCGCCGCGACCACGGCATTCCTGGACGGGCACAGCGATTTCGCGGCCGTCTGGGCGAAGGTCCAGAATTACGCGATCGGCCAATTGCGCGACAACCCGCAGGACGCGGCCGTGTCGGTGGGCGCGCAGTTGGGTATCGACCCGCAGGAGGCGCTGCCGCAGCTCGCGGGATACACCTATCCCACCGCCGCCGAGCAGGCCGGACCGCGCTATCTCGGCGGCGAATTCGCCGGCAACCTGCGTAGTACCGCACAGTTCCTGCTGAATCAGGGCGGTGTGGAGGCGGTCGGCAGCGAACAGGACTACCGGGCCGCCCTCTACCCGGACGCGGCGCGGGCCGCGCAATGAGCGAAACCGCCCACCAGGTCACCTTCACGGGGGTGGCCAAGAGCTATCCGGGCGCCGACGGCCCCACCCAGGTGCTCGCGCCGACGGATCTGACCCTGGAGAGCGGCGAATTCGTCTGTGTGGTCGGGCCTTCCGGGTGCGGGAAGACGACCCTGCTGAAACTGCTGGCCGGGTTCCTGGAGCCCACGCAGGGCACGGTGCGCGTCGGGGAAAGTCCGGTCACGGGCCCCGACCCGGAGCGCGGCGTGGTGTTCCAGCAGCCCGCCCTGTATCCGTGGCTGACGGTCCGGCAGAACGTCGAATTCGGCCCGAAGATCCGTGGCATCGCCCGCGCCCGGCGCACGGCCGAGGCCGACCGGCTGCTCACCATGGTCGGCCTCGACCACCTCGGCGGCCGCCGCCCCTACGAACTCTCCGGCGGCCAGCAGCAGCGCGCCCAGATCGCCCGGGTCCTGATCAACGATCCGCGGATCATCCTCATGGACGAACCCTTCGGCGCTCTGGATGCCCTGACCAGGGAGAACCTTCAGGGCGAGCTGCTCGCGCTGTGGCGGGAACGCCGCAAGACCATCCTGTTCGTCACCCACAGCATCGACGAGGCGCTCCTGCTGGGCACCCGGGTACTGGTCATGGGCACCCGGCCGGGACGCGTCATCTACGACCGTCCCACCGCCTTCAAAGCCGGCCTCGGCGACGCGCCGTTCCCGGCACTGCGCGCGGACCCGGGCTTCACCGCCATGCGCGACGAGGTCGCCCAGCACATCTACACCGCCCACGCGTCCCCGTGACCGACCGCAGAAGATCTACTTTCCGGTCCCGGGCGACCGTGCGCGCGTCATCTCTCCCGGAGAAGTCCGGCGGCAATCGCCCGGCCCATCTGTAGTGGCTCGATCGCATGCTCGAGTTTGGAACCGGCCAGGGCACCGTCGTAGATCAGCTGGATACGACGGGCCAGGGCAGCCGGCTCGGGGGCGCCCCGGGCCTCGAGCAGTTCGGTCAGGGTATCGAGCATCCAGCGGCGGTGCGCGATCACGGGCGCGAGCGGCTCGTCCGGGAATTCCGTTGCCGCATTGGCGTATTGGCAGCCGCGGAAACCGCGGGACGGGGCGGAGGCCAGCGCGAGGTCGAAGAAGGTGAGGATCCGGTCGCCCGGATCGGTCACCTCGGCGACAGCCTGGCTCCAGCGGGCGCGATCACGCTGATCGAGGTTTTCCAGATAGGCGATGACCAGTGCGTCCTTGGATCCGTAGGCCGAGTACATACTGGCCCGCGCCACCCCGGCCTCGGCCAGTACCCGGTCGATACCGACCGCGCGGATACCGTACCGGGCGAACAGGGTGGTCGCGGTGTCCAGCAGGCGTTGCGCCGGGGTGGGTTTGCCGCGGCGGTCCGCCGAGGACACCGCCGACTCCGTTGTTGTGGCCACGCCCCCACCATAACCATTTCCACCTATAGACAGATCGTTCTGTCTACCGTTAGTCTTGAACCGTGACCCGCAGCAACCTCACCCGCCGCCTGCACGTGGACCTCGTGCGCGTGGCCACCGCTGCCTGTCGTCACCAGCGCTGATCCGGCTCGTATCCACGGGTCCTCGCTTTCGCGCTTCTCACCACCGGCCGCCGCGAGCGGTCGCGTCCATTCGCAGATTCCACTGTTGGAGGCAGCTGCCCATGTCGTTGTATCTGTACGAGCTCGTACCCACCGGTCCCGCGAACCGGACCATCGAAGAATTCGGCGCGCGCGCCGAGAAAGAAGGCGGGGCGCTGATCGAGGCGCAGGTCACCGGCGGTGCCTCACGTATCTTCGCGATCACCGAATTCGCCGGCTGCCGTGCGCCCGAGCTGCCCGCCGCCGAAGTACTCGCGGTCACCGTCGACGGCCCGCATCAGGTCCGGCTGGTCGGCGCCGAGCTGGCGGCGATCAAGGCCGCCCGGCCCACCGCGGGATACCTCGTCGAATGGGATATTCCCGCCGAGATCGATATGGACACCTACCTCGCGCGGAAGAAGGCGAACGCACCCAAATACGCCGATGTGCCCGAGGTGAGTTTCCTGCGCACCTACGTCCGCGAGGACATGGACAAATGCCTGTGCTTCTACGACGCGCCCGACGAGGCCGCGGTGCGCCGCGCCCGCGACGCGGTGAACACCCCGGTGGACCGGTTGCACGAACTGGCGGATCCGCAGATATGACCGCCACTGTCACCGCCCTGTCCGCCGTCACCGGATTCGTCCGCGACCGGGCCGCCGACCTCGATGAGGGCCGTACCGATATCCGCGCCGATATCGGGGAAATCGGCGGGCGGGGTCTGCTGTCGGCCGGATTGGGCGATTCGGATATCCGCGAGATCACCGAGGTGGTGGAGCAGGTCGCGGCGGAAAGCCTGGCGGCGGGTTTCTCGCTCTGGGCTCAGCGGATGACGCTCGAATACCTCTGGCGCGCACCGGAACCGGTCCGGGACCGGTATCTCGGCGAACTCTCCTCCGGCCGGCGCATCGGGGTCACCGCCATGGCCGCCGCGCTCAAACACCTGGCGGGACTCGGCGAGCTGCCGTTACAGGCGGAAGACGCAGAAGGAGAGCGGATCTGCGGACCGATCGCCTGGGCCTCCAATGTTTTCCGCGATTCGGTGATCGTCTTCCCGTTCCGCGGCAGCGACGGACGCGGACGGGTCGGGGTGGTGGACGCCGATACCGAAGGCGTGCGCATCCGCCCGGCGCCGGAACTGCTCGCCCTCGGCGCCACCGCTTCCACGGCACTGACCTTCGAACAGGTCGAGGTTCGCCCGGATCAGCTCGTCACCGCGGATCTGCCCGGCTTCTGCGGTGCGATCCGGCCGGTGTTCCTGCTGCTGCAGTCCGCATTCTGCACCGGTATCGCCGGCACCGCGATACGGGAGTCCGGTAACCGCCTCGACGGGCTCGGCGCCCAGTTCCGCGACGAATACCGCGTCCTCGCCGACCATTACGCCACTGCCCGGCAGAGCCTCTACGACCACGCCGCCGATGCCCACGCGACGCCACCGGCGGAGCTGCTGCGGCTGCGGCTCGCGGCCGCCCGGCTGGCGGTGGAGGCAACCCGGCTGGAATCCACGCTCTGCGGCGGCGCCGGCTACGCCCTGCGCTGCGGCACCAACCGGCGGTTCCGGGAAGCCGCCTTCCTCCCCGTCCAATCCCCTTCGGAAGGCCAGTTGCGGTGGGAACTGTCGCAGTACGACTAGCGGATGCCCGCAAAACCTATTCCGGCCGCAGCGAACCCGTCCTCGACGGCGTGGACCTGCGGATCGGTACGGGCGAACTGCTCGTGGTGCTCGGCGCCAGTGGCAGCGGGAAATCGACCCTGCTCCGGGTGATCGCCGGACTCGACCGGCTCGACGCCGGGGAGATCACCTGGGGCACCGAGACGACCGCGAGCCCTGCCATCGGAATGGTTTTCCAGCAGCCTTTGCTGATGCCGTGGCTCACGGTGCGCGACAACGTCCGGTTCGGTGCCCGCTTCGCCCGGCACCGCGCGAGTTTCGATCCCGGCTACGCGGACGGGCTGCTCGAACGATTCGGGCTGGGCGGTCTCGCCGGCCGCCGCATCGACGAGCTCTCCGGCGGGCAGGCGCAGCGGGTCGCGGTGATCCGCGCGGTGGCGGTGCGACCTCAGCTGCTCCTGCTGGACGAACCATTCAGTGCGCTCGACCCGGCGGTCCGCGCGGATCTACAGGGTTGGCTGGCCGATCTGGTGCGCGATATCGGCTGCACGACCGTGCTGGTCACCCACGATATCGACGAGGCACTGCGACTGGGTGACCGGATCGTACTCATCGGAACGGGCGGAACGGTCCGCGAAGAGTTCACCGGGCTCGGTGACAGCGGGGAACGGGACAGCTTGCGGCAGCGGATCATCGACCGCTACCGGGATTCGTCGGTGACGGTATGAGCGGGCCGTCGATCTCGCGGCGTGGACTGCTCTGCGGCTGCGCCGGACTGGTCGCGGCGGGCGGTATCGCCGGGATGGCCGATCTCGGCCGGGCCGCGGCGCAGCGGCGCGGCACCGGCGGTGAACGGCTCCGCATCGGCTATCTGCCGATCACCGACGCGGCTCCGCTACTCGTCGCCGAACGGGGCAGTGCGCCGGTTGCTTTCGCCGAACCGGTGCTGTTCCGCAGCTGGGCGTCGCTGGCCGAGGCGTTCCTCACCCGGCAGGTCGATATCGCGCATCTGCTGATGCCGATGGCGGTGCAGTTGAAGTTCGGTCTCGGCGCGCCGGCGCGGATCCTCGGCTGGAACCACACCAACGGATCGGCGCTGACGGTCGCGCCCGGCATCACCGAACTCGGGCAGCTGGCCGGAACCCAGGTCGCGATCCCGTTCTGGTGGTCCATCCACAACATCGTGATCCAGCAGTTGCTGCGCGCGAACGGGTTACGGCCGGTGATCCGTGGTTCGGCGTCGCGGTCGGCGGGCACGGTGGAACTGGTGGTGATGAGCCCGTCGGATATGGTTCCCGCGCTGGCGAACGGTTCGATCAGCGCGTTCACCGTCGCCGACCCGTTCAACGCCGCCGCCGAAATCAAGGGTGTCGGCCGCATCCACCGGTTCCTCGGGGACCTGTGGCGCGACCACGCCTGCTGCGCGCTGGTGGTGCAGCAGGATCTGGTGGACCGGCGGCCCGCGGCCGCGCAGGCGGTCGCCGATGTGGTGGTCGCCGCTCAGCAGCGGATCGGCGCCGACCGGCCCGCGGCCGCGAAACAGCTGGCGGGCAGATATCTGCCGCAGCCGCTACCGGCGATCACCAAGGCCCTCACCTACTCCGACGAGCTACCGGTCCGCCATCCGCAGTGGCGCCCGCAGCGGATCGGCTTCCAGCCCTTCCCTTTTCCGAGTTTCACCACCGCGCTGGTCGCCGCCATGCACGACACCGTGGTCGACGGTGACACCCGCTTCCTGTCCGCCCTCGACCCGGACCAGGTACACGAACAGCTCGTCGACGACCGCTTCGTCCGCGCCGCACTCGACCGGGCGGGCGGCCCGGCCGCGTTCGGGCTACCGGACCGGCTCACCCGTATCGAGGAGATCGACCCATCGTGAACACCGTCGTCACCCGGCCCCGGACCCCCACCTGGCTGCCCCGGCTCGCCGCCGTCGCACTCGCGGTACTGCTGTGGTGGGTGCTCACCGATCTGGTGGCCGGGCCCGGCTCGCTACTGCGCGAATTCGGGCCGCAGCATGTGCCCGGCGCGGCCGCGCAACTGTTCGACCGCGGCGTCCTGCTCCCCGATATCGCGGTCAGTATGTGGCGGCTGCTGGTGGGACTGCTGATCGCGGTCACCGTCGGCGTCCCGCTCGGATTGCTGCTCGGCCTGCACGCCGCCACCGAGCACGCGGTGGCCCCGGTGGTGCAGTTCCTGCGGATGATCTCCCCGCTGTCCTGGGCGCCGATCGCGGTCGCGCTGTTCGGGATCGGGAATCAGCCGGTGATCTTCCTCGTCGCGGCGGCGTCGGTCTGGCCGATCGTGCTCAACACCGCGGCGGGTGTGCGGGCGATCGATCCCGGACTGCTCCTGGTGGCCCGCTCGTTCGGGGCGTCGCGGCGCGAACAGCTGTCGTCGGTGGTGCTGCCCGCGATCCGAGGTCAAGTGCAGACCGGTTTCCGGGTGGCGCTGGGGATCGCGTGGGTGGTGCTGGTACCCGCGGAAATGCTGGGTGTGCGCTCCGGGCTGGGGTACCAGATCCTCAACGCCCGCGACCAGCTGGCCTACGACCAGGTGATGGCGGTGATCGTCGTGATCGGCATCATCGGCTACGCACTCGATTCGCTGTCCCGGGTACTGCTCGACCGCCGATGACCCGCCGCCGAGACCCCGGTGCCGGACCGCCGATTCGTGACGGGAGCACCGGGGTCGACACAGTAGGCCCCGTGGTGACACGGCCGGTCAGCGCGGTTCGATCAGCTGGATCTCCAGTTCGATCTGGACGGTATCGCTCAACAGTCCGGGTAGCGCGGCGCCTACGGCGAAATCGGAGCGTTTGATGGTGCCGGTCGCCGAGAACCCGGCGTGCCGTTCGCCGTCGGGACCGAAATCGCCGACCCCGCCCCATTCGACCACGAGGGTGACCGGCGCGGTGAGCGTACCCAGCGTGGCCTCTCCGGTGACGGTGAACTGCTCGGCGATCCGCACCGGTTCGGTGGCGCGGAAGGTGAGGGTCGGCCGGTTGGCGACGTCCAGGAAGTCGGCGGCCCGGATATGCGCGTCGCGGTCGGGGTTGCCGGTGTCGAACGAATCGAGGTGGATGGTCGCGCCGAGGGTGGCGGCGCCGGAGTCGTCGACCTCGAACCGGGTGTCGAAGCGGCCGAACCGGCCGCGCACCTTGGAGATGCCCAGGTGACGGATGCTGAAGGCCACCGACGAGTGGGCGGAATCGAGGGCCCACGAACCGGCGCGCAGGGTCGTGGTGGAGGTATGCGGTGTTGTCGTCATGAGACCCACCATCTCCGGACCGCGGTCCGCCGGCCAGACCCTGGTTATCCCCGCACTGTCAGGGCGTGGCTGGCCTCGCCCCGGCACGGCACCATGGTGGAATGACCCGCAACGCCTTCGCGGAATACCTGGTCAGACGCCGCGCCGAGCTGCGTCCCGCCGATCTCGGCCTGCCCAGCGGCGGCCGGCGCCGCACCCCGGGCCTGCGGCGTGAGGAGGTCGCCGTCCGGGCCGGAGTGAGCGCCGACTATCTGGCCCGGCTGGAACAGGGTCGCGATACCAACCCGTCGATCGCGGTGATCGAGGCGCTCGCCCAGGCACTGCTGCTCGACGAGGGGGAACGCAGCGTTTTCGGCTGGCTGGCGATGACCAGCGGCCACGAGGCCCGCTGTCCGGAACCGGCACCGGCTCGCGAGCAGGTATCGGAGACGATGGAGACGGTGCTGCGGTCGCTGGACCCCACCCCGGCGTTCGTCCTCGGCCTGCGGCTGGATGTACTGGGCTGGAATTCGGCGTGGGAGGATTTCGCCCGCCCGCTGGGACTGCTGGACGAGCGGGAGAACGTGAACCTCGCCCACTACGTCTACTCGCATCCGCAGGCACGGCGGATGCTGCACAACTGGGCCGGTGCCGCCGATACCTTCGCCGAACTGCTGCGCCGCGCCACCTTGCGCAGGCCCGGCGACGCGGTCCTGCGCGACACCATCGCCACGCTGCGCAGGAACCCCGATTTCGCGGCCCGCTGGCGACCACAGGGCGCGGGCCTGCCGATATCCAAGGTCCTGCGGTTCGACCATCCCGAACTCGGCGCCGTCGACGTCCCGGTCGAGATACTGGAGAACGATGCCGACCAGAGCCTCGCGATCTGGCTCCTCGACCGCTCCGCCGCGGCCGCCCCCGGCCTGCGCCTGGTTCCGCCACGGGCGGCCGGAGCGTGAATTGCGACCGATATCGGTCAGTAGTACACCGGCCCGGGAACACCGCCGCCCGCCGCGACGGCGTCGCCGGTGATCGCGATACTGCGCGGTGAGGCGAGGAAGGTCACCACATCGGCGACCTCCCGCGCATCGATGATCCGGCCCACGGTGTTCTTCGCGAGTTCCGCTTCGAGTTCGGCGACCGGCTTTCCGGATTCGGCGGCCTGTGCGGTCAACCGCTGGGTGAGGCGTTCGGTCCGGGTCAGCCCCGGATGCACGACCGTCACGTTCACGCCGTGCGGGCCGAGTTCGTCCGCCAGATTCTTGGTCACCGCGGACACACTGATATTGCGGACGGTCTGCGCGATGGAATTGGCCTGCCGGGCACCGAGCCCGCTGATATTGATGATCCGGCCCCAGCCCTGCGCCACGAAATGCGGCGCCACCGCGCGGGCGGTCCGCAGATAGCCGAGAACCTTGATCTCGATCTCCCGGCGCACCACGTCGTCGGTGGTGTCGGCGAGACCCGCGGCCGACCCGGCGCTCCACGGTGTCGCCGCCGCATTGACCAGGATGTCCACTCCGCCCAGCTCAGCGACGGTGCGCTGAACCAGCTCTCGGACCTGCTCGTCGTCACCGGTATCGGTGACCACGCCGAGTACCCGCCGTCCCGACTCACCGGCCACCGCACGCGCCGCGGTTTCGAGCGTTTCGGCCGAACGTGCCGCCAGCACCACATCCACCCCTTCGGCGGCGAGCCCACGGGCAACGGCCAGCCCGATCCCTTTGCTGCCGCCGGTGACGATCGCGCGTTTCCCATCCAGTTCCAGGTCCATTCGAGCCACGCTAACAACCGGCGCCCGCCCGGTCGCCGATCTTGATCGACTCGAGCCGAACCCGGTGTGCGCCGTGCCGGGGCACGGCGGCGCCGTACTGCGGCACGCTCACGCAGGCGTGGCCGGGGTCCGGCGGGCAACATCGCGGGTACGCAAGGCGCCCCTGGGCTGCCTGTCCCCGGGTTCTGCGCAAAATAGCGAGGACCCGCGGACCGAACCAGGTTTTGGTTCAGCACTATCCGAACCATTGCCGCCACCCGGGCAGGCGGCTGGGATTACCGCGACGATATCGCCACGAGTATTCGGGAGCACGGGTTGAAATTCCCTCGGTTACTGACGATCCCCGCTGTGCTGGTGGCCGCGGCGCTGACCCTCACCGCCTGCGGTGGTGATTCCGGGTCCGGCGATGTGGTGCGAATCGGCACCACCGAAAGCAGTCCCGAGTGGGATATCTTCGAGCGGAAGGCGCAGGAGCAGGGCATCACGCTGGAGATCACGAACTATTCCGACTACTCCCAGCCCAATATCGCGCTGTCACAGGGGCAGATCGATATCAACCTGTTCCAGCATCTGCAGTTCCTCGGCGAGTACAACGTCGCCAACAATGCCGATCTCACCCCGATCGGCGCCACCCAGATCGTGCCGCTCGGCCTGTATTCGAAGAAACACAAGTCGGTGGCCGATATCCCGCCGGGCGGGGAGATCGCGGTCCCCAACGACCCGTCGAACCAGGCCCGGGCGCTGTTCGTACTGGAGGCGGCGGGACTGGTGAAACTGTCCTCGGACACCCTCGCCCCCTCCCCCGCCGATATCGACCGGGGAGCATCCAAGGTGAAGGTGGCCCCCGTCGATGCCGCGCAGACCGCGCTCTCACTCGAATCGGTGGACGCCTCGATCATCAACAACACATTCCTCGAGCGCTCGGGTATCGACCCGCTCTCCGCGCTCTACAAGGACGACCCGGAGAGCCCGGGCGCCGAACCGTATATCAACGCCTTCGTCACCCGCGCCGAGGACAAGGACAATCCGACCTACCAGCGCCTCGTCGAGATCTGGCACGACCCCGAGGTCCAGCAGGCGGTCGCCGAATCCTCCAAGGGCACCTCGGTGGAGGTGCGCCGCACCGGCGCCGAGCTCGCGCCGATCCTGCAGCGGGTACAGCAGACCATCCGCGACGGGCAGTGAGCGGCAAACCGGGCGGCCCGGCGAGCGTTCCCGCGGTCGAATTCCGGTCGGTGACCAAGGTTTTCCGCACCGGTAAGCAGGAGCAGACCGCACTGGCCGATATCGACCTGCGGATCGAGCAGGGCGAGATCTTCGGCGTGATCGGTTATTCCGGGGCCGGTAAGAGCACGCTCGTGCGGTTGATCAACGCACTGGAGAAGCCGACCAGCGGCACCATCGAGATCGCCGGCGCACCGATCACGGGCGTGCCGGAGGCCCGGGTGCGGCAGCTGCGCCGCGATATCGGCATGGTGTTCCAGCAGTTCGATCTCTTCCGCTCCCGCACCGCGGCCGGCAATATCGAATACCCCCTGAAAGTGGCCGGGTGGCCGCGGGCGAAACGTAAGGAACGGCTCGCCGAACTCCTCGACTTCGTGGGACTGTCCGACAAGGCCCGCAGCTATCCCGACCAGCTCTCCGGCGGGCAGAAACAGCGGGTCGGGATAGCCCGGGCGCTGGCGACTTCCCCCGCGCTGTTGCTGGCCGACGAGGCCACCTCCGCGCTCGACCCCGAAACGACCGGCGAGGTGCTGCGCCTGTTGCGCAAGATCAATACCGAACTCGGTGTCACGATCGTGGTCATCCCCCATGAAATGGATGTGATCCGCGCGGTCGCCGACCGGGTCGCGGTGCTGGCCGAGGGCCGGATCGTGGAGCTGGCGAACACCTTCGACGTCTTCGCCGCCCCGCGCTCGGCGCCCACCCGCTCGTTCGTCGACACCGTCCTGCACAACCGGCCCGCTCCCGACGAGCTGCGCCGGTTGGGCGAACTGCACCGGGGCCGGCTGGTGACCGTCGATATCGACGACTCCCGCGGTATCGGCCCCGCACTCACCACCGCCGCACAGTCCGGCGTGCATTTCGAAGTGGTGTACGGCGGCGTGAGCACCTTGCAGGACAAAACCTTCGGCAGTATCACCCTGGCTCTCGACGGACCCGACGCCGCGGTCGACAAGGTGATCACCGAACTCGGACAACGGTAGCGAGAACACCGCATGCAGACCGACTGGGACAAACTGCGCCCACTGCTCACCGAAGCCATCGGCACCACCGTCTACCTCGTTCTGCTCACCTTCGTGGTGGGCGGGCTCATCGGCTTGTTCCTCGGCACCGCCCTCTACACCACCCGCAAAGGCGGCCTGCTCGCCAACGCCCCGATCCACTGGCTGTTGAACGTGGCCGTCAATATCGTGCGGCCGATCCCGTTCATCATCCTGCTCGCCGCCCTGGGCCCGGTGACGCTGGAGGTCGTGGGTACCACCATCGGCACCGAAGCGGCCGCCTTCGTCATGATCGTGGCCGCGTCCTTCGCGATCGCCCGGATCATCGAACAGAACCTGGTCACGGTCGATCCCGGCGTGATCGAAGCCGCCCGCGCCATGGGCGCCGGACCGCTACGAATCATCCTCACCCTGCTCATCCCCGAAGCCCTGGGCCCGCTGATCCTCGGCTACACCTTCATCATCATCGCCATCGTCGACATGTCCGCGATGGCGGGCACGGTGGGCGGCGGCGGCCTCGGCGATTTCGCCCTCGTCTACGGCTACCAGCGTTTCGACTGGGAGGTCACCCTGGTAGCCACCCTGCTCATCATCGCCGGTGTGCAGGGCATCCAATTCCTCGGCAACTGGCTGGCCCGGAAGGTCCTCCGCCGCTGACCTCGATCAGCATCGCAGGCGATGAGCAGCGGTCCGAAGTCGTCCATCGCCACGACAACAACGAGCTACGGTTTGTTAACCAAATAGACTGCGAACCCCAGCAATTCGTCGTAGTACCGATCTTGACTCTCCACCGCCATCGTTACTAGCGTCGTTCTGGACCAAGGATGGTCCTGACTGGGGGATTTCATAATGCACACTGCAGCAAGTATTTTCGATCCTGATCTTTACGCGGGAACTCGTCTGCCACTGGATCGGGCTGTCACCTTGCCACACTCGGTGTACACCGACCAGGCTTGGTTCGAACGGGAACTAAAGACCATGTTCCGTCCAGCTTGGCATTTCGCTGGACTCGCCTCGTCCATCCAGCAACCTGGCGACTACTTCACGCTGCGCCTGCTGGATGAGCCGCTGCTGGTTGTACGCGGCGACGACCACGAGATTCGGGTGTTTCGCAATTCCTGCCGCCACCGCGGATCGTTGATCATCGACGAACAGGCAGGAACCTGTCGGGGCTTTCGCTGCCCTTATCATTCCTGGACGTATGGTCTCGACGGTGTTCTCAGGCATGCCCCTGGCCTCCACCGTTACGGACGCGACGAGCTCGGAGAGCTCGGCAGGGACCTGCTCATGGTGCCGTGCGGAGTCCGCGAGGGCCTGATCTTCGCCCATCTCGGAGATGTGGCAAATTCACTCACTCTGGACGAGTACCTCGGCAACTTCATCACCGCGGTCGCCGCCCCACATAAGACAGCACAGATGGTCCCGGTCAGCCAGCGAGAGTATGTCCTCGATTCCAATTGGAAGTTGTATGTCGAGGTAGATATGGAAACCCTGCATACCAAGCACATCCACCGCGGTTCGATCGGTGAGCAACCTGTCACCGTCTCGGCTTCCGCCGGCAACTGGATCGGCGTCTACCACGAGTCCGACCACACCCCGGCCCTGTATCCGGAAGAGCGAGGCACCGGATTTCCCCATGCCAAGGGTTTGACCGGCAAGGCCGCCAAAGGCACCCACTTCTCGATCCTTCTGCCCGGGTTCTTCCTGGTTACCGCGCAGGACGTGATGTGGTGGATCCACAAGATCCCGGACTCACCCACCCGCACACGGGTGCGTGTCGGATACTCATTCCCCGCTTCGACCATCGCACGACCCGACTTCGACGAAGTGTCCAAACGCTACTACAAGCGTCTCGATCAGGTCATCGAAGAGGACGACTGGATCACCGAGCACCAGCAAAAGGGCCTCAATTCCTCCGCACCGGGCTGCTATCTACCGGAGGAACATGTCGTGCACCAGCTCGACAACTGGATACTGGATCAGGTTCTCAGTGCTTAGCCCACCCATACTCCGTCTGGCCGGGTGGTCGATGCTCGCAGGCTGTTTCCTGCTCGGCTTCTTCCACCGGTTCGCTCCCGCAACCTCCGCGGAGGCACTCTCTGCCGACCTGGACGCCGGCGGTACAGCGCTCGGTGCCTTGGCTTCATGGCATTTCTGGATGTACACGGCGGCACAGATACCGGCCGGGATGCTCGTGGACCGCTACGGCACCCGCTGGTGCGTCACCGTCGGCTCGCTGGTAACTGCCGCCGGATCCTTCGTACTCGCGGGGGCCGAGAGCTTGGCCATGGCCTCGGCGGGACCGTTGCTGACCGGCGCCGGCCTATCCGTGGTGTTCGTCGGCATCATGAAATACAATGCGGCCTGGTTTCGCCCCGAACGCTACGGCCTGGTCACCGGCATCACCATGCTGCTGGCGACCTGCGGCGCCATCGTTGCCGGATCACCCACAGCATGGTTGTTGGAGCATTTCACATGGCGGCAGATCTTCTCGGTCGCCGCAATGGTCGGACTGGTGCTGTCGGTAGCAGTGGCGGTCGTGGTACGCAACCGGCCGGCATGGGCGACCGCCGAACCCACAGCACACCGCGGTAGCAGTTGGGGCGGTCTGCGTACCGCGCTTCGGAGTCGTGAACTGTGGCCGCTGCTGTTGGCAACCCTCGGCACCAACGGCACCTTCTACGCCTTCGCCGGACTGTGGGGCGTTCCGCTGCTCACCGAAACCCGCGGTCTGTCCAACACGGTCGCGGCGGCATACACCACCGGCGCGTTGGCCGTTTACGGCGTGGGATGTCTCGTCATCGGCGTGTGGTCCGACCGTGTAGGGCGCCGCAAGCCGTTTCTGCTGGGGACCAGCAGTATTGCCGCACTCGGTTGGGTCGGACTCGCCGCGTTACCCTGGGAAGCCGGTTGGCAGGGATTGGGCCTGTACGCCCTTGTCGGCGCGGCCGCTTCGCAGGTAACCATATCGTTCGCAGCCTTGAAGGAGTCCGTACCCGCCGAGATAGCCGCCACGGCGCTTGCGGTTCTCAATGCCGGCGTTTTCGCCGCATCTGCTGCGTTACAGCCACTGTTCGGCCTGGTGATCGACAGCGGAGCAGATTGGGGATGGGCACTGGCACTCATGGCCGGGGTTTCCGCGGCCGGGGTGGCTTCCGTCTGCTTCGCCCGCGAGACCTGGTGTGCACCGCTACCGGCCATCCCCACCGAACCAACAGCAGAAGTATCTCCATAACACTGAATCCGGACCACGCGGTACAGGCCGGAAGTCGGCACTTGCTGGACCACGACTCGTGGGATAGACCGCAGAAGGCGGCCTGCTCAGTTCGGGCCACCTCGGCCGAGATGGTCTGTTGATGGTAGAGGTGTTCGTATTCGTATTCGACCGGTGGCCGGTATCCGATCGCGGAATGTCGCCGGTTCGAATCGACGCTCACATTCGGATACTCGTTTACAGCGGCAATGCGCGCGGGTTCGGTTACGTGCTGCCCGGGAACGCGGACGCCGGCTCGGCGCACAACGCATCGAGCCCGGATGTCGGGATCTTCGGCGCGCCCGCAGAATCGGCATCGTGCCACGGCACATTTTGTGCGATATCGGACGACCGGGTAGAAATATGCTGGTGGAGGTGAATACCGGCCGCGCTCAGACCCGCCACGAACGCGAAGACGTGGGCGGGTTCGAGAACCCGGCGCAGGGCACCGATCGACGCGCGGACAGCGCCGGCAAAAGCTACGGTCTCGGCGTCGTCGAGCAGATCGAGGGTCGCAACGTGACGACGAGGCTCGACGAACAGGTAGCCCGGCCGGGCCCACTCCCCCTGCGCGGGCCGGTGAAGTTGGGCGCCGGAAGTGTCGGCCCCGCCCTGCACCGGCAGCTGAGCACGGTCGCCGATGACCTCACCGGCCACGTGATCCCGGACTGCGGTCACATCATCCCACTCGACCGGCCCGAAGCGCTTCTCGTCCAGATGCTCCCGTTCCTGCGCTCACGCACGGACGCGCTGGAACGACGGTGAACGCGCGACCGATGGGGGCCGTCCGTGCCCTCGCGATGCAGCGGGCGCATCCGCCGGCCACTCGAGCGGGAGGGCCACCCGGTCACTACACGGGAGCCGCTGGTCGCAGCCGGGCGATGATGCCGTCGAGGTCGACGGTGAACAGTTCGGGCCGGAATACGTGACCGCCGGACGGCTCGTATGCTTCATGCGGGATTCCGGCGTCGCCGAGGCGTTCGCGGAACTCGCGCTGGCCGGCGAGCACCTGGGTTTCGTTCACGCTGTCGAACCAGTTGATCGGGCTCGGACTGGTGCCGGCGACCAGGAAGATCCGTTTGTTGCGGTAGCTGTCGATACGCTGCACCGGGTTGTCGGCGGTGACCCTGGCCTGGTTCCAGAACGGTGCGCCGTAGATGGTGCCGCCACCCAATTCCACAGCCGCCGAGGACAGGTTTGCCCAGTGAACGACCAGGCCGAAATCGCGGCGCAGACTCGCGGGGCCGGAATGGGCGCTGACCGAAGCGAAGTAGCCGGGGTACTTGGCCGTGTATTTCAGGGCACCGAAGCCGCCCATCGAGAACCCGGAGACGGCGCGCCCCTCGTACTCCGCGAATGTCCGGAAATTCGCGTCGATCCAGGGAACCAGCTGGGCAATGTGGAACGTCTCCCAGTTGCGCGGGCCGACGAACGAGGCGACCGGGTTGGAATACCAGCCCGCGTGGCCGCCGTCGGGCATGACGACGATGATCGGTTTTCCGGCCGTCAATTCGCGGATGCCCAGGAAGTCGAACGTGCGGAAGTCCTGGTCGACGCCGCCGCCGTGAAGTAGGTAGAGGACCGGATAGTTCAGTCCGCTGGTGTGGTAGCCGTCGGGAAGCAGGACGTTGACCCCGGGGTTCCAGCCCATCGCCTGGCTCTGGAACCGGTAGTACCACATGCGTGGGTCGTCCTCGTTGCGATCCACGATCGTCAGTCCGAATCCGTCACTGCGCCCGACGAATATGGTGAGTACGGTCCCGGCGTCGATGTAGTCGGGATCGGCGATGCCGTTGACGGAGGCGATCACCGGGGAGAACGAGACATCGCCATAGAAGCGAGCAGCCAAGGCCGACAGCGTATCCCCGGCGAGAACTGTGCACCTGGTGAGCTCGGGGATTATCAGATGCTGCTCCCCGGCAACGGCTTCGAGTTCGGTGATTCCGCTGGCCGCGGCGATTAGTGCGGACAGCGAGGGGTCGTCGTAGAAGCGTGCCGCCAAGGCGGACAGCGTGTCTCCGGAGCGGGTCGTGTATCTCGCGAAGTCGGGAATTATCAGTTGTTGCCCCACGCCGACGGCGTCGGGGTCGGGAATCCCGCTGGCCGTGGCTATCAGCCGCTGGAGTTCGGCGTCGGCGTAGTAGCGCAACGCGAGGGCAGGCAACGTTTCACCGGCGACAACGGTGTGGGTTCTGACCATTCGATTCACCCCATCGATAGCAGATTGCTCTAGTGTCCATCGATGGGAATTCGTTGTCCAGCAGTCCATTCTGAATCAGCGATGGCCATCCAGGCATCCTCCCGTCATCTGTTGTCACAGTTCGGGTCCGAGGGTGGCCGATCGAGATCGTCTCACGTGTAGGCCTTCGTGCCGCCTGACCGGGGGGCCGCACCGGTATTCAGCTGCTTCTCGAAGGGATGTAGTCGCCCGACCTCGTGCTCGATCACGCGCTCCAGGGCCGTGTATCCGGCGGCGTTGTACAGCGCGACCGCCTCGGGCTGGCGGGGGCCGGTGGTGAGGTAGATGCGCTGGTAGCCGCGGCGGGTGATCTCGGTTTCCAGTTCGGCGAGTACCAGCCGGCCGAGGCCGCGGCGGCGGTGGCCGCGGGCGGTCCAGATGCGTTTCAGCTCCGCGGTGTTCGCGTCGTAGCGGCGGAAGGCGCCGCCTGCCACCGGTTCACCGTGCTCGGTCACCACCAGTAACCCGCCGGACGGAGGCGCGAATTCGGCGGCGGGGTAGGTCGCCAATTCGTCACGGATTTCGGCGGCGGTGCGGCCGTAGCGGGTGCTGTATTCGATGGACAGTTCGGTGAGGAGCGGGGCAGCGAGCGGGTCGTCCTGGGCTACGTGGTGGATGCGGCGCATCGGTCAGGCCTGCTGTTTCGGTAGTCCGGGCGGGTTGATGCGCGACTGCGGCACGGCCTCGCTCTGCAGGCCCCAGCGGTCGATGACCTGCTGGTAGGTGCCGTTGTCGATGGCGTACTGCAGCGCCTGGTGGATCGCGCCGATCAGGCCGTTGCCCTTCTTGGTGGTCACGGCGATCTCGGCCTGCAACGCCTCGCCCGCGCCGGACAGGGTGGCGGCGATCTTCGTATCACCGGAAGTTGCGGAGTGGTAGACGGCTACGGGGTTGGGTCCGAGGAAACCGTCGATGCGGTGTGAGGACAGCGCCAGATAGTAGTCGGTGGTCTGCTGGTAGTAGGCGATATCGATGGCGGGTAGGCCCTCGGCGATATTGCTTTCGTTCCATTCGACCAGCAGCTGTTCCTGGTTGGTGCCGCTGCCGACGCCGATCCGTTTACCGGCCAGTGATTTCCGGTCGGTGTAGGTCCAGTCGTCGTCCTCGGGGATTTCCAGCGCGATATTGTCGAGCCGGTAGGTGGCGAAGTCGTATTTCTCTTTACGTTCCTCGGTGACGGTGACATTGGAGATGAAGGCGTCCACCTCGCCGGAATCGATCTTCACGAAATTCTGCGACCAGTCGGCCGCGCGGACGTCGAGCCGGAGTCCGAGAATATCGGCGACCAGGTAGGCGAAGTCGACTTCCGAGCCGACGATCGTCCGGTCGTCGGTGGCGTAGAACCGCAGCGGTGGGCCGGTGGTGGACGAACCGGTGACGACCAGGGTGCCGCGGTCCCGGATGGTTTGCGGGACCTGGGCGGCGATGGCGTCGACCTTGCCGGTGCGCACGCGCGTCGGTTGTTCCGGGGAGAGGTCGAAAACCTGTCCGTCGGCGGTGCGGACCTCGTTACCGACCTCTCCGCCGCCACCGCAGGCGGCCGTCACCAGCGCGACAGTGGTGAGTGCGGCGGCCAGTGCGGCGCGCCGCCGGCCGGTTCGGGCAAAACGCATGGGGGTTGTCCTTCACTTCTCCGAAATCGGTGGCTCGGGCGAGGGCCGCTCAGAGCACATGCGCCAGAAAGGCTTTGGTGCGCGGGTGGCCGGGGTTGTCGAGCACCTGGTGCGGTGGTCCCTGTTCGACGATGCGGCCGGCATTCAGCAGGACGACGGTGTCGGCGATCTCCCGGGCGAACCCGACCTCGTGGGTGACGATCACCAGGGTCGCGCCGTCGCGGACCAGACCGCGGATGGCGTCGAGCACTTCACCGACGAGTTCGGGGTCCAGGGCGGAGGTGGGTTCGTCGAAGAGGATCACCTTCGGCCGCAGGTCCAGTGCCCGCGCGATCGCGACCCGCTGCTGCTGCCCGCCGGACAGCTGCCGGGGGTAGGCGGTGGTCCGGTCCCCGAGCCCGACCCGTTCCAGTAGTTCGGTGGCGGCCGCTTCGGCCTCGGCCCGGGGGCGGCCCTGCGCGGAGATCGGTGCCAGCGCGACATTCTCCAGCACCGTGAGGTGCGGAAACAGGTTGAAGTTCTGGAAGACGAAGCCGATCCGGGAACGCTGCCGCAGTATTTCCCGCTCGCGCAGTTCGTGCAGTTTGCCGTCCTTGCGGCTGTAGCCGACGAGTTCGCCGCCCACCCGCACGGTGCCCGCGTCGACCTTCTCCAGGTGGTTGATCAGGCGCAGCAGCGTGGACTTCCCCGAACCGGACGGTCCGAGGATGGCGGTCACCTCGCCGGGGCGCACGGCCAGATCGACTCCGCGCAATACCTCGGTGCCCGAATACGATTTCCGGACGCCGCGTAATTCGACGGCGTACTCGGGTGACTGGCCGGGCCCGGTCATCTCCACTCCCCTGGTTCGGCGCCGAACAGACTGCTCACCGGCGCTCCGCGGTGATCTCGGCGATTTTCCGGCGGACTCGCTGGAGCGGCGTAGGCGGTAGTTCGCGTTCGCTGCCCTTCGCGAAATGGCGTTCGATGTAGTACTGGGCGACCGTGAGGATGGTGGTGAGCACGATGTACCAGACCGTGGCGACCATCAGCAGCGGCACCACCCGGCCGTTGCGGCCGAAGATCACCTGGACCTGGTAGAAGAGTTCGGCGATCGCCATCACCGAAACGATCGAGGTGCCTTTGAACAGGCTGATGACCTCGTTGACAGCGTTCGGCAGGATCCCGCGCATCGCCTGCGGCGCGACGATGGTGAAGAACTGCCGCCGCCACGGCAGCCCCAGTGATTTCGCCGCCTCCACCTGGCCGGGATCGACGGAGATGATGCCCGCCCGGATGATCTCCGCCGCGTAGGCGGCCTGATGCAGCGCCAGCCCGATCACGGCGGCGGCGAAGCCGCTGATCACACCGTTCACGTCGAAAGTGACGAACGCGGGACCGAACGGGACTCCGAGGGACAGGGTTCGGTAGAGGTAGGCGAGGTTGAACCAGAACAGCAGCTGCACGATCAGCGGGATCGACCGGAACGCCCAGATGTAGGTCCACGAGATCACCTGCAGGACCGGATTGTGGGAGAGCCGCCCGATGGCGAGCCAGACACCCAGCAGGAATCCGAAGAACGTGCCGTACAGGGTGAGCTCCACGGTCACCCGCAGCGCCTTCAGCACCGCGTCCGCGGTGAAGTACTCGAGGAAGGTCGGCCAGTCCCAGCCCGGGTTGGTGACCAGCCCGTGCACGAACTGGGCGACCAGGGTCAGCGCGACCGCCGACACCGCCCACCGCCACGGATGCCATCGCCGCGCCACCGGCAGGGCGGTCTCGTCGACCGCCGCAGCGGGGTCGTCGTCGACCGTTGCGACTGTGTTCATGACACGATCAGTCCTCCGGCGGGCTCGGTGGTGGTACCGGCCCGATATCGGGGTGCGGCACCGGCCGGTGCGGCTCGCCCCCTGGTCCCTGCGGATGGTGAGCCGAATGTAGGCGCCGCGGTAGTTCGTTGTCGCCGTTCATGTTCAGCGTGAGTCCAATCGAGCGTCGGCAATATCCGGGCGGCCGGCCCGCCCACCGCATGCTCGGCCACCTCGGCACCGCCGTGCGAATGCCCACCGGTCGCCCGCGGGCCGCCGTGGGCGTGCTCGCCGGTCGCATCGGAGTCGCCGTGGGCAAGGCCCGCACCGGGTTGGCGCGCTCGTCCGGCTCACAGCAGTGGCCGAGCACCGTTGGCGGCACAGGGCGGGACGCCCCTTCGCCGGCAGCGACGTGAGCGTCTGCGGGAGGCGCTCGGCGCCGTCCTGCGACCGCGGCATCCGGCGAATCGCCGCCGGGTGGAGCCGGCGCATTCCGGCCGGCTCGGGTTGATCCCAATCGTTGACACCGGCTGCCCGGAATTCCGCAGCAGCAGCTCGGAGATCCTCGGTGGCTCCCCTACCAGGTCTGACGCGTGAGCGGAACGTCGCCGCGACGAGCCGCGGGCGATCCGCTCGGCCCGCCGATCCCCGCAAAGCCGGCCGTGTCCCGGCGAACCCCGCGTTCACCCGTACACCACTCGCGGACGCACAGGAAACGGGAGACCATGGCGCAGCAACTACATGTCGGCGTAGCGCTCGACGGGGCGGGATGGCATCCTGCCGCGTGGCGGGAGCCGAATTCCCGGCCGGCCGAACTCTTCACCGCCGGCTACTGGACCGACCTCGCCACGACCGCGCAGCGCGGCCTGCTCGACTTCGTGAGCATCGACGACAGTCTGGCGGTTCCCGGTGACCGCGGCACCGCCGACGGCGGACCGGCCGACCGCGTGCGGGCCCGGATCGACGCCCATCTGATCGCCGCCCGGATCGCGCCGGTCACCCGGCATATCGGCCTCATCCCGACGATCACCACCACCCATACCGAACCGTTCCATGTCTCGACCGCGCTCGCGACCCTCGACTACACCTCGCGCGGCCGGGCGGGCTGGCAGGCCCGGGTCTCGGCCACGGCCGCGGAGGCCGCGCATTTCGGGCGGCGCACCGTACCCGAACTCACCGGCGCCGAACTCGCGCAGGCCCACGCCACCGGCACGTTCCCCGATTTCGTCCGGGACTTGTTCGACGAAGCGGCCGACGCCGTGGAGGTGGTCCGGCGGTTGTGGGACAGCTGGGAGGACGGCGCCGAGATCCGTGACGTTGCCACCCGGCGGTTCATCGACCGCGGCAAGCTGCACTACATCGATTTCCGGGGGCGTTACTTCGACGTCCGCGGGCCGTCGATCACCCCGCGGCCGCCGCAGGGGCAGCCGGTGGTCACCGCACTCGCGCATGCACCGCTGATCTACGAATTCGCGGCGCGCAGTGCAGATCTCGTCTTCGTCACCCCGGCGCGCGATACCGGACCGGAAGCGATACTCGAACAAGTCGCCGCCGCCGCGGACGCGGTGGGGCGGACCGGGGAACCACTGCGGACGTATGCGGATCTGGTGGTCTTCCTGGATACCGCCGACACCACCGGACCGCAACGCCTGGCCCGGCTCGACGATACCGCCGGAGCCGAATTCGTCTCGGACGCCGCGATCTTCGCCGGCAGCGCCGACGACCTCGCCGATCTGCTCGTCGACTGGGCCGCGCGGGGCGTCGACGGGTTCCGGCTGCGGCCGGGCGTCGCGGTCGACGACCTCGCCGCGATCACCGACCGGCTGGTTCCCGCACTCCAGCGCCGCGGCGTCTTCCGCACCGGATACCCGGACGGGCCCCTGCGCGCGCTGCTCGGCCTGCCCACCACCGTGCCCAACCGTTACGCGACTGCCTGAGCGAGGTCAGCATGAGTACTCCCCGGAAACAGGTCATTCTCGGCGCCTACCTCGGTGGCGTGAACCATCACACCGCGTGGTGGGATCCCGAGGCCGGTAGCCAGATCGATTTCAGCAGTTTCGAACACACCGCGCGCACCGCGGAACGCGGCCGGTTCGATTTCTTCTTCCTCGCCGAGGGACTGGTCCTGCGCGAACGCGCGGGCAAGATCTTCGACCAGGACATCATCGGCCGCCCGGATACCTTCACCGTCCTCGCCTCCCTTGCCGCCGTGACCGAACATCTGGGCCTGGCGGGCACGATCAACACCACCTTCAACGAGCCGTACGAGCTGGCCCGCCGCTTCGCCAGTCTCGACCATCTGTCCGGCGGGCGCGCCGCGTGGAATGTGGTGACCTCCTTCGACGCGTTCACCGGTGGAAATTTCCGCCGCGGCGGCTTCCTCGACCCCGCCGACCGGTACGTGCGGGCCGCGGAGACCTTGGCCGCGGTACGTGAACTCTGGGATTCGTGGGCGGACGGCGATGTGCTCGCGGACAAGGCCTCCGGCCGGTTCACGGCCCGCCCGGAGGCCGGCGCGTTCGCCTTCGGCGGCGCCCAGTTCGATATCTCCGGCCGGTTCACTGTGCCACGTAGCCCGCAGGGCCGGCCGGTGATCCTGCAGGCGGGGGTGTCACCGCAGGGCCGCGATTTCGCGGCCGCCAATGCCGATGCGATTTTCTCCCCGTACGGACAGCTACCGGAGGCGGCGGAGTTCTACCGCGATATCAAGGCCCGCGCGGTGGCAGCGGGGCGGGCGGCCGACGATATCAAGATCCTGCCGTCGGCGAGTTTCGTGCTCGGCGATACCGAGGCCGAAGCGGTGGAGAAATACCATGCCGTCCGCAACGAACAGGTCACCGGGCAGACCGCGCTGATCCTGCTCGAACAACTGTGGAATCGCGATCTGTCCGATTACGATCCGGAAGGCCCGGTACCCGATATCGACCCCGATCCCGACGCCCCGCCGATCATCCAGGGGCGCGCGTTCGTGCATCAAGACCGCTTCGCCACGGTGCGGCGGCTGCGCGAGGTCGCCGAGGCGAAGAAACTGACATTGCGGGAAGTGGTGCTCGACCAGTTCGAGCGGGGGCCGCTCGTCGGTACACCCGCGCAGGTCGCCGAACAGATCGACAGCTTCGTCCAGAGTGACGGCTCGGACGGGTTCATCCTCGGCTCCCATCTGGTGCCGTGGGGTCTGGACGAATTCGTCGACCGGGTGGTGCCGTTGCTACAGGATCGTGGGGTGCTGCGGGCCGAGTACACCGGTACCACTCTGCGCGAGAATCTCGGGCTGGCGAACGTGGGCTCGGCGGTCGCGGCCGAATGAGCGGTACCGAGCAATGATCAGAACCTGTGGATGACCGGGGAGGATGTACCTTCCTGGATGATCTGAAAGCCAAGGATCTGATCAGTCCGGCGCGCCAACGCCGGGCGGGAAGGTACGTCCCGGATGTTCAAGGTAATCGACGGCGGCGCCAGCTCCAATGGGGACGGCGTGGCGGGCGGCGAGTCGTGTTCGCCGATCGACGAGATCGTGCGTGAGGGTGCTCGGCGGATGCTGGCCGCGGCGTTGCAGGCCGAGGTCGCCGCCTATGTCGAGCAGTTCGCCGACCAGGTCGACGAGAATGGGCGGCGGCTGGTGGTGCGCAACGGCTATCACACTGAACGGGCTGTGCTCACCGCAGCGGGTGCGGTCGAGGTGCGTGCGCCGCGGGTCAACGATAAGCGCACCGATCCGGAAACCGGTGCGCGCCTGCGCTTCTCCTCAGCGATTCTGCCCGCTTGGTGCCGGAAATCGCCGCAGATCAGCGAGGTGCTGCCGCTGCTGTACCTGCACGGCCTGTCCTCGGGCGACTTCGCTCCGGCGCTAGAGCAGTTCCTGGGCACCGGCGCGGGTCTGTCGGCCGCGTCGATCACCAGGTTGACCACGCAGTGGCAGGACGAGGCCCGCGCCTTCGGGCGCCGCGACCTGGCGGCAGTGGACTATGTGTACCTGTGGGTCGACGGCATCCACCTGAGAATCCGGCTGGAGCAGGAGAAACTGTGCCTGCTGGTGGTGATCGGGGTGCGCGCCGACGGCCGCAAGGAGCTCGTCGCGCTGACAGACGGGTTCCGCGAGTCGAGCGAGTCGTGGGCCGACCTGCTGCGCGACTGCCGCCGTCGCGGCATGCGTGCCCCGGTCCTGGCGGTCGGCGACGGCGCGATGGGGTTCTGGAAGGCGCTGCGCGAGGTCTTCCCCGAGACGAAGGAACAGCGTTGTTGGTGGCATAAGCAGGGCAATGTCCTTGCCGCGCTGCCGAAGTCGGCCCATCCCGGCGCGGTGGCGGCGATGAAGGAGATCTACAACGCCGAGGACGCCGACTCGGCCCGCCTCGCGATCACGGCGTTCGAGCGGGACTACGGCGCGAAGTTCCCGAAGGCCGTCGCCAAGATCGTCGAGGACGCCGACGTGCTGCTGGAGTTCTACAACTACCCGGCCGAGCACTGGATCCATCTGAGAACGACGAATCCGATCGAATCTACCTTCGCCACTGTGCGATTGCGGAGCAAGGTCACCAAGGGGCCGGGCTCTCGTGCGGCAGGGCTCGCCATGGTGTTCAAGCTCATTCAGGCCGCCGAGCAGCGGTGGCGCAAGGTCAACGCGCCTGGGTTGGTCGCCCTCGTCCGCGCTGGGGCAACCTTCCGCAACGGGAAACTCATCGAGCGCAACGACGAGGTGGCCGCGTGAACCCGCTACAGGCCGCCCTGGCGGGCATCACCCACGACAACCCCCGCCACCGCGACCTCGCTGTCGAATATCTCGCCGACCTCCTGGGCCGCGCCGTGCTCAACGAAGCCGACGCCGAAACAGCCGTCAGCCGCCTCGTCGCACTTCTCACCACCGAGACCGACCCCTCCGTGCAGGAAGCCGCTCTCAACGCCATCTCCGAGGCCTTCGGCCCTTATTGCTTCAGCCTGCAGCTGTTCGAGCCGTTACGCGCCCTGCTGGGCGCGATGCCGCCGACCCTGCTCGACTACGCCCTCATGATCCTCGCGTGCACCCACGATCCGGACGCCCGGCCGACAATCGAAACCTTCCTTGACCACCCCAACGCCGCCGTCCGTGCCTCTGCCGCCGAAGCCCTCACCGAACTCCCCGGACGCACCATCCCGTAAGCCGCCATCCACAACTATTGACAATTGCTCGCGGTACCCGGCCTGTCCCCCTCATCGGGACAGGCCGGGAGCCCTCGCGCCGGTGCAGCTGTCGAGTCGGCGCGCCGGTGGCGGGCGCGGGTCAGCGGAGTTCGAAGCCCTGGTTGCCGAAGCTGGTGCGGATGCCCTGGCGGCCGTGCAGGCTCTCCTTGGTCGAGATGCGACCGGCCAGCCGGTTCTTCACCCAGTCGGCGGGTAGCTCTTGTTCCCGGTAGTAGGTGTTGATGCGGTCGAGGTACTCGGCGATATCGGCGTCCGCGGGGGGCGTGTAGGTGTTGCGGTGGACGACGACGTTCTGGTTGTAGCGGGGTTTGATACCGGCGGGTTCGTCGGGGTCGGGGATGCCGACGGCCAGGCCGTAGACCGGGAAGGTCCATTCGGGGAGTTCGAGCAGGGTGATCACCTCGTCGATGCGGTTGCGCAGGGCGCCGACGAAAGTGATGCCGTAGCCGAGGGATTCGGCGGCGACGGCGGCGTTCTGTGCCGAGAGGGTGACGTCGACGATGCCGGAGATCGCGCTGTCGAGGTAGTGCGCGGCTTCGATGGTGTGGCCGTGTTCCCGGGCGATGGCGATATTGCGGGACCAGTCCGCGACCCATACCAGGAAGACCGCGGCGTCGAGGATCAGCTGCTGGCCGCCGGCCAGTTCCGCGAGCCGGGCGCGAACGGCCGGGTCGTCGATCACGACCACGCTGGTGAACTGGAAGTTCGCCGAGGTCGACGCCGATTGGGCGGCCGCGAGGATCAGCCGGAGTTCGTTCTCGCTGATCTCACCCGGTAGGTACTGCCGCACGGTGCGGTGACGGAGCAGCACCTCGAGGGTGGCGTTACCGGTGCCGTCGGCGTCGGGTGCGGTGGCACCGTAGCGCGCCTCCAGATGGTGTCGCAGGGAATTCGGGAGCACATGGGTCACGACGGAGTTCCTGTCTGGTCGGTCGGGGGTTCGTCGAAGCTGGGTGGGAGCAGGGGTGTCCGAGTGAACTGGGCGGCGGCGTGCCGGTAGGCGGGCCAGCGGTCCTCGCCCCACCACTGGCGGAGGACGAAGACGAGTTTGGGGTTGTGTTCTTCGTCCTCGAGCCAGGCCCGGCGGGCGGTCACCTCGAATTCGGCCGCGGGGAGTTCGCCGGAGTCTGGACTCTCGTCCCGGTAGATATCGGCGAGGGCGCGCAGTTTGCGTGGGTCGGGGATCTTGGTTTCGGCGGCGAGGATGATCCGCAGCCCCGCCCAGAACAGGTCGTGGATGCGGTCCCGCTCGGCGGGCGAGCCCAGCCGGTCGGTGATCACCTCCAGGGCGAACAGCGAGGTGATCAGGTGCAGGACCACGAAATCACCGGGGACGGCCAGGTACAGCAGGGTCACCGCCCGGCGGAGTTCTTCGCGCCGATCGGTTCCGTCGCGAACCCAGGCGGGGGTGTCGGAGAGGGCGGGGATATCGGCGGCGGCGATCGCGGCCACCCTGGCCTGCAGGCCCGATCGGCGCAGCTCCGGGTGTAATTCGGTGACCGTGTCGGTGTGCTCGATCACCGGTTCGACGGCGGACCGGAAATCCGGATCGTCCGCCCAGCCCGCACTCAGCCGGACCAGCGATTCCCAGGGGTCGGCGGCGGCGGTGTACGGGCTCGGGGTGCGGTCGCCGGGGGTTACCGGCACGGCGGAGAACGTGAGGTAGGCGAGCGCCTCCGCGGTCATGCCGGGGTGGCCGGCCCAGACCGCCCAGCCGAGATGGATCGTGGCGTGGGTGAAGGCACCGATCCAGCCGGACAGCAGTTCGGGGGCGTAGGTGGCGAGTGCGCCGTCGATACCGAGGCGCCGTACTTCGGTATCGAAGAATTCGTGGTAGGCGGTGAAATGCACTCGCTGACCGACGTATTCGCGCCAGTTGTCCGCATCTATCACCTGGCTCGAGGTGCGCTTCGGCTCCAGTGGGAAGCCGTAGGCGGTGAGCCGGGCGTATTCGGTGTAGTAGGCACGGATGAGGCCTTCCGGTGCGCCGATCTCGGCGAGCGCGATCACCGCGTGTTTGACGTGATTGGTGAGGTGACCGTTGAATTCGATGTGATAACTGCGGTCGTCGAGCAGATCGGCGACCGCGCTGAGTGTCGGGTTCGTCATGAACGGAACTCCTGTCTGTCGTCCGAATGGGCGCTGTGGTCCGAGTGGGCGCTGTCGTCCGAATGAGCACTGTCGTCCAAGTGGGCAGTGCGGTCCGAGCGGGCACTGTGGTCCGAGGGCGCACTGCGGTCCGACTGGGCACCGTTATCCGAATGGGCCTCGGTGGTGTCGCCGACGGTCGCGGCGAATACGGTTTGGGCAAGTGCGGTGAGCAGGAGGGCGGTCAGCGGTACCGTCCAGCCGTCGCCGGTATGCCGGAGCAGCCCGAACGCGTAGGGGCCGAGAGCGGCGACGAGGTAACCGGTGCCCTGCACCGCACTGGACAGCAGCACGGCCTGGCCGGTGGATCCGGCGCGCAGCGTGATCACGGTCAGTGCCAGCGAGAACACCGACAGACCGGCCCCGAGAATCAGTGACCACAGCAACGGTGCCGCCCCGGGGGCGACGAGGAAACCGGCGATCCCGGCGACGCTGCACGCGCTGAAACCGGCCAGCCACCGCGACGGGTGGGCCGAGCCGGCCACCAGCGGTGTGACGAGCAGGCTGACCGGCAACCCGACGCAGGTCAGCAACGCCAGATAGCCACCGGCGGCGGCCGCGGTCTGCCCGGCGTCGCGCAGCACCGACGGCAGCCAGCCGATCACCACGAACGCGACCAATGCCTGCAGCCCGAAAAAGATCGCCAGCCGGATGGATTCGGTGCGGCGTAGGTAGCGCACGGGATCGGTGGCCGTGACGGGGCCGGGCAGAGCAACCGGTGACGGGCCGCGCTGCCCCCGCCACAACGTCGCCGCGGCGACCGGCGCCAGGACCGCCCACAGGGCCAGACCCCACTGCCAGCCGAGCCACTGGGACAGCGGGACCACCGTCGCGAACCCCAGTACCGCGCCCCCTTGGAGCGCGGTCGTGAAGGCGGTCACCAGGATTCGGGTGTTGCCCGCGCTCCGGATCAGGGCCGGGAGCAGTACCGTCGCCAGACCGGCGCCGACAGCGGCGAAGAAGGTCGCGATGACGAAGCCGGCCGGCCCGGCCCAGGGCCGTACCGCCAAGCCCACGCCGGTCGATGCGAGTGCCCAGAACAATCCCGTCCGGACCGATATCCGGGCGAGAACGACCGGGGTCGCCAGGCTCACCAGCGCGAACGCGAAAACCGGCAGTGCGGCGACAACCCCGGCGGTGCGGGCACCGGCCGCGAAATGCGTAGTGATGGTGTCGAGTTCGGGGCCCACGGTCGTCACACCGGGCCGCAGGTTCAACGCCACCGCCGTGACGGCCGCGACCGAGGCGCCGAGCGCGGCCGGTGCGGCGATGCCCGTGGAGGTTCCGGTTTCCGCCGCCATCAGTAGTCCGGTGACCGCAGGAGCCGGTTGCCTGCGGTGTTACCGCGTTCGCTGATCCGGGGCCGGTACACCTGCTCGTCCCACTGCTGTGCGGGAACACTTTCCGTGCCGATCGACACGACGCCCTCGGCTACGCCGTAGGCTCGGGCGACCGCGGTGACGATCTCGGTTTCCAGCCGGCGGCGGGCCTGCTCGGACAGCTCGGCGGGCTGATGCCAGATCTCTACATGCGGCATCTCAGATCAACTCCTGTTCCAGGTCGTGCTCCAGCACCGCCGCCGCGATATCGAGTGCTCCGGCGGTGAGGATGTCGTAGTGGTGGTAGGGCAGATTGCCGACCGGGCGGGTGCGGCAGCGCAGCGGCGGGACCGGCACATCGGCGAAGGAGGGGCCGTCGCCGCGGGCGCGCAGGAAGATGCTGCGATCCAGCAGGTCGGGTTCCACGCCGGTGGGCTGGTCCCGGAGCCGGTAGGTGTGTTCGACCACGGTGACGATCCGTTCGGCCAGGTCGCGGCCGAAGGCGGGTTCGCGGGCCGCGATCAGGTCGAGGAATTCCGGCCGGTTCGTCACGCGGGTGTCCAGGTCGGCGGCGTAGGGCGGTGCGGTACTACCGCAGAACACCGAGGCGAGGATCCGTTTGAAATAGGTGTTGCGGTAGTCGGCGTCACCGGTGTCCTCGGGCAGGCCGGCGATCACCGGGGAACCGGGTGCGATCAGGACCAGGTGGTCGACGCGACGGCCGGCGCCGGTGAGCTGTTGTGCCACCTCGGCGGCGATCCGCGCGCCGAACGAGTATCCGACGATCCGGTACGGTTCCGGCAATCCGAGCGCGAGCAGTTCCGCGACATCGTCGGCGACCAGCGCCGCGATCTCCGTATGCGGCCGCTCACCGGTGTTCAGACCGCGGGCCTGGACCCCGTACACCACCTGCCCGGGCTGGGCGAGTTCCCGCGCGAGCGGGCGCAGGCTCATCGGGTATCCGCCGAGTCCCGGCCAGATCACCGTGGTGGCGGTGCCGGTGCCCGGGGTCCCGGCCAGCCGCAGAATTCGCGAGGGGACCGCGGGCTCGTCGCCGGACCCGCGAACTCCGGGCGACTCCGGCGGCCGCGGAACCGCCCGGCCGGGGCCGGTGGCCGCGAGCTGCCCGGCGCCACCGGTGTGTTCGGCCGTCGCCGCGGCCAGACCGGCGAGCGTCGGTGTGCGGAACACGGTCTGCACCGGGAGGGTGCCGCCCAGTCGCTGTTCGAGGGCGCGGAGCAGCCGCAGCGCCGAGATCGAATTACCGCCCTGGTCGAAGAAGTCGTCGTCGCGGTACACGGGCCGGTAGCCGAGGATCTCCGACCAGATCCGCGCGACCTCGCGTTCCCGTTCGGTACGTGGTGGTTCGGTGTTGCGTTGCCGCGCCCGGTCCAGCCGGGCCGCCAGTTCGGTCAGCGCCGCACGGTCTTGTTTTCCGTTCTGCGACACCGGTATCCGGTCGACCACATGGATCTTCGCGGGCACCATGGCCCGGGGCAGCACGGTGTGTAGATCGGCGATCAGCAGTTCTTCCGGGCCCGCCATGTGCACGGCGTCCTCGGCCATGCCGGTACCGGCCAGTTGGGCGTCCGATACCCGGCCGCCAACCACGAAGTAGGTGAGTGAATCGGCAAGCGGCGTCTCGGCGAACAGTTCGTCGAATCGCCGGGCCGAAGGCAGCGGGCGCCCGGTCAGTGACGCGTACCCCGCCGACATGAGACCCAGATTCGCCCGCGTACCGCGCTGCTGGAGATGCGCGAGGGCCCGGCCGAGTTCGGTGAACCCCGTCCACCCCCGGTCCCTGGGGATGGTGAGGATGAGGCCGAAGGCCGACCGATCGTAGGAGCGCTGGTTGATGGCGATCACATGGCGCCGTTCGATCTTGTGCTCGGTGAGCCGCCGCGAACCGAATTCGGTGAGCCGGTAGATCCCCTGCGGCGTACTACCGATATCGCCGTGGACCTGGATCAATGCCTGCACTTCCGAGCGCGGCCGCGGGGTACTCGGTTGCGGATCGACAGCGACGGTGGCAGTGAGTTCGCCCTCGGGCACCCCGCCGGGCAGTTCCGCCACCACCGTTCGCAGCTGCCAGCCGTATTCGGCGCCGGCCTCGTCGAGGACGCCGAGAATATGGCCGGCTTCGAAATGCAGTACTTCCCGGACATTGGTGGAATACACCGATTCGATCACCCGGGCCAGCCCCACCAGGTGCAGGTGCACGCCGCTACGGGTGGCCGGGGCCACCCGGAAAAGGCTGTGCCGCAAGGGATGGAAGTAGTACACACCGTCGGCCAACCCTCGCAGGCCCCGCGCCTCCACGTACACCTGGGTGGCGTTGAGCGCGCCCGGCGACGCGTAGGCGTATTTGGGCAGCAGCCGGTCGGGACTGTGGAACGGTCCCAGCCAGCGCAGCAGCGCGCCCAGGGTGGCGAGGGTGAGCGGGCGGCGGGCACGGGTCACGTCGTTCGCTGCGCCCTGTACCAGAGCGGTCACCTCGGCCAGGGTGGGTGCGGTGTCGTCGAAGGTCCGATAGGTCTTGCGGGCGAAGACCCGGCGGCGCACCTCGGGGCGCGGCTCGGCACCCGGTAGTGCGATACCCGCGTCGTGCCCGAACTCCCGGACCCCGAGAGCGGAGAGTTGCGCCGTCACCTGGGTGCGCGTCGATTTGGACCGATGGTGACGCCCCGCCAGCTCTTGATCCATCAGCGGCGCCTCCTCGGGGTCGAGCTCGACGAAGCCCGCCAGCCGGGTCCCGCCGCGTTCGGGCAGCCACGGCACCACCGCGGCCGAGCGCACCCAGTGATGCTGTTCGATACGGGCCCGGACCTCCCCGGTCTCCACCCGGTGGCCGTTGATCTTCACCTGTTCGTCGTCGCGGCCGACGAACTCCAGGACCCCGTCCGCACGACGACGCACAAGATCACCTGTGCGATAACGGCGTTCGGGCGCACCAGCGTCGAGGGCCGCGGTGCGGAACTTCTCCGCGGTGGTCTCCGGCCGGCCGCGGTAACCGGCTGCCAGCTGTACGCCGCCGATGAGCAGCTCACCGATCTCGCCGTCGCGCACGAGCGCACCGGCCGGATCGACCACCACGGTGTGGCAGCCGGGTACCGGCCGCCCGATCGGGACCACCCGCGAGCCGGTGAGGTCGGCGGTGGTGAAGTCGAACCAGGTGGCGTTGATGGTGGTTTCGGTGGGCCCGTAGAGATTGATCAGTCGGGCGCCGGGCAACGTCTCCCGCAGCCGCAGGGCGAGCGGTACCGGTAGCGGTTCCCCGCCGCTGGCCACGGTGGTCAGGCTCGTCGCGGTGGCGAGGCCGGGCAGGGTGACCAGCTCCGACCACACGGTCGGCACGCACTGCAACACGGTGACCCGGTACCGGTGGACGTAGTCGAGAATGCCCTCCGGGCTGGTGTGGGTCCCGGCCGGGGCCACCACCACGGTGGCTCCGACCGCGTTCGCGAGCAGCTCCCACTGGGCCGCGTCGAACCCGGCCGGGGTCTTGAGCAGAATCCGGGCGCCCGGCGCCAAACCCAATTCTGCGGCCAGCCAGGTCATCTGGTTCGTGATGGCGCGCTGTCCGATCACCACGCCTTTATGTGATCCGGTGGTGCCCGAGGTGTAGATGGTGTACGCCGGGGAATCGGCGGCGGCAGATATGACCGGGGACCCCCGGTGGTCGCCGTCCGGCCGCCGGTCGATCGGCACGGTGCGGGCGGCGCCCAGGTCGTCAACACCGAAATAGCCGGTGCCGTGACCTGGCGGTTGTTCGACGCCGGCAGCGCCACCGCGGTACGTGCCGCCGCCGGGCTCGACCGGCACTGGCGCAATGCCCGCACCGTCTCCTCGCACAATCCGGCCGCCTACAAGGCATCACTGCTCGGTGACTACACGGTGAACGGCGCCGCACCCCGCAGTTTCCTCAACAGCCTCGCCGCCGAGCGGGCCCGGGCCGAAAGGACATAACCATGCGCACCACCCGATGGTTCGCCGGATTCTGCGCCGTGGCGGCGGTGGTGACCGCCGCCACGGCCTGCGGTGGCAGCACCGCGGACACCGATTCCCCGGCGTTCGTCTACATCACCAACGCGCCGATCGGCCAGAACGAGTTCCTGCAGCTCGGCCGCACCGGCACCGAGGCGGCCGCGGCCGCCCTGGGCGGTGGCGCGCGCACCTACGAGAGCAAGGACGAACAGTCCCGGCGCGCCAATATCGAGGCCGCGATCGCCGCCGGGCCGGAAGCGATCGTCCTGATCACCTACGAATTCGACGATCTCGTGGTCGAATACGCCGAACAGTACCCGGACCAGCAGTTCGTGCTCATCGATTCCTGCCCCGATCCGATTCCGGAGAATCTGCGCTGCGGAACATTCCAGGAGCACGAGGCGTCGTATCTGCTCGGCGTCGAGGCCGCCCTGCTCAGCCGCAGCGGCCATATCGCCACGGTCGCGGCCCGGGATTCCCCGTTCTTCCACCGCTGGTCGGATGCGTTCGCGCAGGGCGCCCGCAGCGTGAACCCCGCCATCCGCGACACCCAGCTGTTCGTCGGCGGCGACAATGCGGTGGGCGACCCGGCCCGCTCCAAGGAACTCGCGCTCACCGCGATCCACGCCGGCGCCGATCAGGTGTACGCGGTGACCGGTGGCGGGAACGGCGGGATCTTCGAGGCCGCCGGCGTTCGGCCCGGGGTGTCCGCCTACGGCGTGGATGTGAACCAGTGCCCGCTGGCGCCGGGCCGGATCGTCGACAATGCCATCAAACGTATCGACACGGTGGTGCTGGACCTGCTCACCGCCATCCGTGACGGTGTCCCGGGCGGCACCGCCAAGGCGTACGGCCTGGCCGAGGGCGGATCGACGGTCACCTCGCTCACCGACGACGCCGCCGCGAGCGGATGCGCGGTCCTCGGCCATCCCGAGATCGTGGCGCGGGTGCGGCAGGCCCGCGACGATATCGTCGCCGGCCGGGTCACCGTCCGCGCACCCGGCGAATAGGCACCGGCGTGCCCACGCTCGAACTCGACGGCATCACCAAACGTTTCGGCCCGGTGCTCGCCAACGACGGTATCTCGTTCACCCTCGGCCCCGGTGAGGTGCTCGCCGTCGTCGGGGAGAACGGTGCCGGGAAAACCACCCTCATGTCCATCCTGTACGGCCTGGTGAATCCCGATTCCGGACGGATCGTGCTGGACGGGCGGCCGGTGGAGTTCACCTCGGCGGCCGCGGCCATCGCGCACGGACTGGGTATGGTGTTCCAGCATTTCCAGCTCTTCGGCGAACTGTCGGTGGTCGAGAACATCTGCTACGGCGCCGAACCGGGCCGCTGGGGTGTCCTGCGCCGCGCCGAAGCCGTCCGGCAGGTGACCGCGCTGGCGGCCGCCCACGGGCTCGAGGTGCCGGTGCACGAACCGGTCGCGGATCTGCCCGTGGGGGTGCTGCAGCGGATCGAGATCCTCAAGGCGCTCTACCGCGGGGCGGAGCTGTTGATCCTGGACGAACCGACCGGTGTCCTGACCCCGCAGGAGACCCGTGCGCTGTTCCGGGTGCTGCGCACCTTCACCGCGCAGGGCCGCTCGGTGGTGCTGATCACCCATAAACTCGACGAGGTCATGGCCGTCGCCGACCGGGTGGTCGTGCTCCGCGACGGCCGGAAGGTCTTCGAATCCGCGGTCGCCGGCACCGGTACCGCCGAACTGGCCCGGCATATGACCGGCCGCCGGGTCGACCTGCGACCCCGGCGCGCGCCCGGCCCGCCCGGGGAGCCCGTGCTCCGGGTAACCGAGGTGCGGACCTCCTCCGGTCCCGGTGCTCTGCACGGTGTTTCGCTCACGGTGCGCGCCGGTGAGATCGTCGGCGTGGCCGGGGTCGCGGGCAACGGCCAGGAGACCCTGGCCGCCGTCGTGGCCGGACATCACGCGCCCGCCGCCGGATCGGTCGAACTGGACGGCGCCGAGGTGACCGGTCTGGACAACGGCGGCCGCCGGCGGCGCGGGCTCGCGCATATCCCCGAGGACCGCAACCGCGACGGGGTGGCCCCGGACGGTTCCGTCGCCGTCAACCTGGCGGCCGGATTTCACCGCCGTCCGCCGCTGGCGGTGCGGGGCATTCTGCGACCACGCGCGCTCCGGGCACACGCACGTGAGCTGATCGGCCGGTTCGGGATCAAGGTCGCCGATCCGGCCGACCCGGTCCGTTCGCTGTCCGGCGGTAACACCCAAAAGCTGGTCGTCGCCCGGGAACTCGCCCATTCGGCACGGCTGCTGCTGGCCGAACAACCCACCCGGGGTGTGGATCTCGGCGCGGTCGAATTCATCTACGAACGGCTCGACGAATACCGGGCCGGTGGCGGTGCCGTCCTGCTGATCTCCAGCGATCTGGGTGAACTGCGCACGCTCAGCGACCGGATCCTGGTGCTCTCCGCCGGGGTGATCACCGGCGAACTCGATGCGGCCGACGCCGACCCGGAAACGATCGGGATCCTGATGTCCGGTGGACGGTCTCCCGGAGTTCCTGTGCCGGACAGTGATTCGGTTGTCGCCGAGGTGGCCGGATGAGTGTCACCACCGAAACCGCCCGGCCACCGGCTCCGCGCCGGACGGGTCTGCGCCGCGTCTTCGCCGACCCGGACCTCCGGGTCCGCGCGTGCGATACCGGGCTGGCGGTGGCCGCCACCGCGGTCATCATGACCGGCCTGTTCGCCGCGCTGGGGTATCACCCGGGAACCGTGTACCGGACGATGTTGCAGGCAGCACTGACCGGTCCCGGATTGGTGACCACCGTGCAGCAGGCGATCCCGGTGATCGGGCTGGGGCTGGCGTTATCGTTCTGCTTCCGGGCCGGGCAGTTCAATCTGGGTGGCGACGGGCAATTCGTCGCCGGCGGGCTGGCCGGAACGGTGGTGGCGTTATCGCTGCCCGGCCCCGGCCGGCTCGCGATCGTGGTTGCCCTGGTGGCGGCCGCGGCCGCCGGGGCGCTCGCGGCCGGCGCGTCGGCGCTCGCGTTCACCCGGTTCGAGGCACCGGTCTTCGCGACCTCGCTGCTGCTCAACTTCCCGATCATCGCGCTCACCTCCTACCTGATCAACACCGTGCTGGCCGATCCGGGATCGAAACGCGACGCCACCGCGCCGATCCCGGCGGACCGCCGGTTGCCGGCGCTCGCGCCCCGGGATTCGGGGCGGCACGATCTTCTCGAATCACTGTTCGGCTCCGACAGTGTCATCACGCTGCTCGGCGCCGGGGTGAACTGGTCGGTGCTCGTGGTCGCCGCCGTCTTCGCGGTCTGCGTATTCGTGAACAACCGGCTGCCGATCGGCTACGAGACGGCGCTCATCGGCCTCAACCCGCGGCTGGCCGCCGGCGTCGGGGTGCGCACCGGCCGGGCGGTCGTGGTGAATATGGCCACCGGCGGCGCCGTCGCCGGGCTGGTCGGGGTGCTGGTCGTCCTCGGCTCGCACTACCGGCTCATCGACGGCGGACTCGACGGCACCGGGTTCGCGATCACCGCCCTGCTGGTGGTGCTGCTGGCGCGCACCAGCCCGGTCGCGGTGGTGGTCGCGGGATTCCTGTTCACCGCGCTGGGGGTGGGCGCCGCACAGCTCGAACGGGATTACGGGTTGTCGTCGTATGTGTCCACGGTGGTGCAGGCGCTGGTGGTTTTCCTGGTATCGCTGCAGCTGACCCCCGCTGTGCTCACCCGCCGCTGGGGAGTGCGCCGGTGAACCTCGCGCTGCTGATCTCTCCCGAGGTGCTCGCCGCCGTCGTCCGCTCGCTGGCGCCGCTGTTGCTGCTCGGTGCCGGTGGCCTGATCTGTCACCGGGCGGGCGTGTTCAACGTGGCCCTCGAGGGCCTGCTACTGCTCGGCTGCTTCACCGCCGTCGCCGCGAGCGCCTACACGGGCAGCGCCTTCCTCGGCGCCGTCACCGCGGCCGTCGCGGGTGCGGCCGCCGCGGCCGGGTTCGCCTTCGGCACCGTCACCCGCTACGGGCATCCGCTGATCCTCGGGTCCGCGGTCAACCTGCTCATCGCCGGGTTGACGACGTTCGCGCTGGAGGCCTTGTTCGGGGTTCGCGGCACCTATCAGAGCCCCGATCTGGCGCGTCTGCCGCACTGGTTTTCCGGCGCCGCCGGGATTCCCGGGATCGGGCCGGCGCTCGCCGCGCTGACCCCGCTGGGACTGCTCGCCCTCGCCGCGGTCCCCGTCACCCACCTGGTGCTGCACCGCACCATCGCCGGCACCCGGCTGCGCGGCGTCGGCGACCATGCCGAGGCCGCTCGCTCACTGGGTGTCCGGCCCGACCGCTACCGTTTCGCCGCCCTCGTGCTCTCCGGGATCCTGGGCGGTCTGGCCGGCGCCGAATTGTCACTGGGCGCGGTCGCCCTGTTCACGGAGAACATGTCCGCCGGGCGCGGCTGGATCATCGTGCTGGCCCTGCTGCTCACCGCCGGCCGCGCCGGGCCGCTGCTGCTCGCGCTGGCCTGCTACGCCTACACCCAGGCCCTCGGTTTCCGCCTGCAAACCGTGGGCCTGCCGATGCAGGTCTCGGACGCGGCACCGTATCTGGCGACGCTGGTGCTGATGGTGTGGTTCGGTGCCCGGCGCCCGCGGGCACAGAATCAGGCCGAGCGGAAACGTTTCTCCTTCGGCCACCGCGGCGGATGATCGCAGCACGGTCTCGCCCCCGATTCGGAGGGAATATCCATGACGACAGCCGCGACCTCGGCCGATACCTTCACCGCCGAATGGCAGGACTGGCATCGGCAGCAGGAAACGAACCTGGCCGATCCACACGGCTTCCTGGCCGTCACCGGCCTGCACTGGCTCACCGCGGCACCACAGCGGTTCCCCGGCGCGCCGGGTGCCTGGTCCACCGGACCCGACGGGGTCACGGTGGTGCTCGACGACGACGAGGAGCTGCTGATCGACGGGAACGCGGTCCGCGGCACCCATCGCTTCGGCGTCATCCCGGAACGAAGCGGGATCAACGCGGTCTGGGGTGACGCGGTGATCGAGGTCGCCAAACGCGGTGGACACGATATCGTCCGCCCGCGGCACCCGGACAATCCGTTGCGCACCGGTTTCCGCGGCACCCCCGCCTACGCTCCGGATCCGAAATGGGTGGTCGGCGGGCGGTACACGGCTTTCGCGGAGCCGCGGCCGACCACGGTGGGCGCCGCGGTGGAAGGACTCGAGCACGTCTACGACGCACCCGGGCAGATCGAGTTCGAACTGGACGGGCACGAAATGCGCCTCACCGCGTTTCCCGGGAAGGCACCGGGGCACCTGACGGTGTTGTTCACCGACGCGACCTCCGGTGTCACCACCTACGCCGCCAACCGCGTACTCCAGCTACCGCCACCCGAATCCGACGGTTCGGTGACCCTGGACTTCAACCGCGCGGTCAACCTCCCCTGCGCGTACACCGATCTCGCGACCTGCCCGCTACCCCCGGCCGAGAACCGGCTGCCGGTCGCGATCGAGGCGGGCGAGAAGATCCCCTACGAGCGCGGCTGAGCCGATGGCCGCCGGCGAACCGTCGATCACGAAACTCGCGCTGCTCACTCCCGGCAACTATCCCGACGGTGATCCCGCCGCCGGGCTCGAGGACACCCTGAGGCTGTTCGAATACGGCGAACGCCTCGGTGTCGACGGTGCCTGGATCCGGCAGCGGCATCTCGAGCACGGCGTGGGGTCGGCGGCGGTGTTCCTGGCCGCCGCCGCCCAGCGCACCAGCCGGGTCGAGCTGGGAACCGCGGTGATCCCCATCGGCTACGAGAGCCCGTTCCGGCTGGCCGAGGATCTGTCGATGGCCGATGTGCTCTCCGGTGGGCGGCTGCAACCCGGTTTCAGCGCGGGCACCCCGCCGCACGCGGACCTGATCGGCGATCTCGTCTTCGACGGCGACTGGCGCAGCTACGACCTGTCCTACGGCCGGATCGCCCGGCTGATGGACAATCTGCGCGGCAACTACCTGGGCGGCCCGGATACGGTGATCCACTCCCCCGGCAACACCCAGCGCCCCCGCCTGCAACCGCACAGCCCCGGATTGATCGACCGGCTCTGGTACGGCGGCGGCAGTACCCGCTCGGTGCGCTGGGCCGGGGAGGCCGGCCTCAATCTGCTCACCGGGAACATCGTCTTCGGCGAGCACAGCGACGATTTTGCCACCACCCAGCTGAGTCTGATCGACGACTACCGCCGCCGCATCGATCCGTCCCGGCCGGCCAGGGTGGCGGTGGGCAGGGTGCTCGTCCCCTTCGACAGCGCCGGCCGCGCGACCCGGGAACGCTACCGGCAGTATGCGGCCGCCCGGCACGACCGGACCCTCGCTCCGCAAGGCGAACGGCGAATCCTGTTCGCCCCGGATCTGGCCGGCCCCGCCGAGCAGATAGTCGAACGCCTAAGCGCCGACCCGGTGCTCGCCCACACCACCGAACTGCGCCTCGAACTGCCCTACGAATTCCACCGCGAGGACTACGAGCAGATCCTGCACGACACCGTCGAACTCATCGCCCCGGCGCTCGGCTGGAAACCCGCAGCGGCGACCCCGCGACCGGACTTCACGGCACCGGAACCCGAAGCAGCCGGCTCTCCCTGAGCCGATGCCAGGTCGGCGTCCAGACCCCGCACCCCGGCGGCTTTCGAGGTCGGCAGTGTCCACTTCAGTGTGCGGGTACCGAAACGCAGACCATCGTGGTGTCCTCGAACGCCTCGACGACCCCCGGCGCCTGCTCCGGTACGTGTACGTAGTCGCCCGCGCGAAGGGTTACGGCATCGCTGCCCTCGCCCACCCGGAGTGCTCCGCTGAGCACCACCCAGACCTCCGCGTAGGGAGCAGGCAGGTCGGCACACGCCCCCGCGGCGAAGAACGCCGTGTAGGCACTCATCGCCGCACCGGCCTCTTTGTCGAGACCGGGAGCTATGCGGATCCCCTCGCCGAACGGGACGGCGGCGCCGGCCACCGAGCTGTACTTGCGGGCCCGCGCGGGGGTGCCGGTCATGATGAATCCCTTTCTCGCCGGGTGCCGGCCGAGCATCGAGTTCGGTCGCGAGATGCACAGGTACCGGCGGAAACCGGCCGGAAACGAATCACGCTGAGCCAATGCCGTGAGCGCCCGGATAGATCGTCCTATGTTTCTGCGTCGGAAGTCTTCGTTACCGACGGAAAGTATGCGGCCCAGTGCGTAGGAACAAGCGCTACACCCTCATCGCGGCAGGTTTGGCAGCCGTGGTCCTGCTCACCGGTTGCTCGGCCGGCGGGAACGGCGGTACCCCGGTGGACGGCGGTGAGTTCATCACCGGCCTGTATCTGGAACCGCGCGGGCTGGATCCGCACCGGCAGGTCTTCTGGGAGACCTACCGGGTATCCCGCCATATCTTCGAACCGCTCGTCGGGGAGGACCTGACCACCACGACGGGCGTACCCGGCCTGGTTCCGGTGCTGGCCACGAAATGGGAGCACAGTGCCGACGGCCGGGTCTGGAATTTCCGGCTCCGCGAAGGCGCCACCTTCCACGACGGCTCGCCGTTCGACGCGGCCGCGCTGGACAAGAACGTCCGGCGGGTCTGGGATCGCTCCTACGAGTTCTTCGACGAGGAGAGCGCGGGCCGGGTGCGGGTGTGGTTCGACAATCTGCGCGCTGCCCGCCCCACGGGAACACACAGCTACACCTTCGAATTCGACAAACCCTTCCTCGGCTTCCCGCGCATCCTGGCGCAATCCATGTACACACTCCCCATCGGAAACCCCGCGGTGTGGGAGAAGTACGGGAACAACGGTTTCGCCGAACATCCCGAAGGCACCGGGCCGTACCGGTTCGATTCGCGCGCGATCGGCGATCGCCTCGTGCTGCAACGCAATCCCGGGTACTGGGGTACGCGACCACGCCTGGATACGCTGACCTTCCGGGTGATTCCCAACAACCAGACCCGGGTCGCCTCCCTGCTGAACGGCGAAGTGGACCTCATCAGCTATGTCCCGCCCGACGATGTCGAATCCCTGGAGAACGCGGGCTTCGAGGTCCCCGAGGGCACGGGCGCCGAACTCGTGTACTTCTCCTTCAACCGGCGTAATCCCGTGTTCGACGACGACCGGGTGCGCAAGGCGCTCATCCACGGTTTGAACCGGGAGGCCCTGGCCGACGAGGTCTACAACGGGTACGCCACACCCCAGTACTCGTTCCTGCCGCCGGGCAACGAAGCCTTCGACCCGGCGGTGCGGGATTTCCCGTACGACCCGGACCGGGCCCGGCGGCTGCTCGCCGAGGCAGGTTTCGGCCCGGGCGAACTCCGGTTCGGCCTCGTCATCGATGTGGCGAACGAGAATGTGGGCCAATGGTTGCAGGCTCATCTGAAGGAGATCGGCGTCGAGGTCGATATCGTCAGCCTCGACCGCGTCAACTACTCGTCGCGCATCCGCAATCCGCAACCGGGCGACGGCCTGAGTATCGACGAGTTCGGTGAGACGAACGCCGAATGGCTGCACAACGGGTACACCGGTTTACAGAACCGCGGCCTGGACCCGTCCGAGCACCCGGAGGTGACCGCGGCGATCGACACTGCCCTGCACACTCCTGACGCGAAGGCGCGGATCGGGTTGTGGAAGCAGGCCGAGGAGAAACTGCGGAACGAGGCGCTGGTGATTCCGGCGGTGAACCTGAACCGCTACTACGCGACCGGTCCGAACGTGGAAGGTTTCGTATTCCCGGCTACGAACTGGTACGACCTGTCCCCGGTCTGGTTATCGGGCACCCGATGAACCGGTTGCGTCATATCGGGTTACGCGTCCTCAATGTGCTGCCCATCCTTTTCCTCGTTTCGGTGCTGGCATTCCTGCTCGGCGCGCTCACCCCGGGAGACCCGGTGGATCAGTTCGCCCTGCGGTTCACCCCCCAACAGCTCGACGAACTACGCGCCACCTACGGGCTGGACCGCCCGCTGTGGGAGCAGTACTTCGTCTGGCTGAAGAATCTGGCCGCCGACGGCGGCGGATTGTCCCTGACCCTGGGCACGCCGGTTTTCGATATCCTCGTCCCGCCTTTCCTCAACACACTGATACTCACCGCAGCCGGGACCGTGGTGTGCCTGGTGTTCGGCACGCTGATCGGCGCGGTGGCCGGGATCTGGCACGGCACCTGGGCCGACCGCGCGGTGATGCTGGTGGCCCAGATCGGCAGCAATCTGTCGGTGTACTGGTTCGGGCTGGTGCTGATCAGCGTGTTCGCCCTGCAACTGGGCTGGCTGCCGGTGGGCGGTATGCAGTCCCGCGGCGGCGGTGGATTCGGCGATCTCCTGCAGCATCTGGTGCTGCCCGCGATATCCGCCGCACTGATCTCGATGCTGGTACTGGCCCGGTTCGTCCGCATCGGCATCGTGCGCGAAACCGGCAGTGACTATGTACGCACCTTTCGGTCGCAAGGGTTACCGCAGCGAAAGATATATGGCAAGAATGTCTTCCGTAATATCCTGCCGAGTCTGGTCAATATCACCGGCCTCGAAATCGGCACCTTGATCACCGGAGTGTTCTTCGTCGAAATCGTGTTCAACTGGCCCGGTATCGGCACCCAATTGGTCAATGCCGTGAACGGTAAGGACTATCCGGTGATCCAGGGCGGGATCGTGCTGGTGGCGCTGTGCTATCTGCTGGTCAACCTCGTCACCGATGTGATCGTCGATGCACTCGATCCACGATTGCGAGGCGTGTGATGGTCTCCGTCCGGGTATCCCGCGCGCCCCTGACCGCCGACCGGCAACGCGACCGCGGGCGGCGCTACAGTGCGCAATTCGTCGCCGCCGCCGTACTCATCGGGGCCGTGGTGGTCGTCTCTCTGTTAGCACCGGTACTCGCGCCGTACGACCCGCTGGCGACCGACCCCGCCGCGAAATTCCTGCCGCCCGGCAGCGCCGGGCATCTGCTGGGCACCGACGATCTCGGCCGGGATCTGCTGAGCCGGCTGCTCTGGGGTGGCCGGACCTCGCTGCTGCTGGCGGTTCTCGCGGTGGCCGCGGCCACGGTGGCCGGGTCCGGGGCCGGGCTGCTCGCCGGTTTCGCCGGCCCGAAGGTGAGCGGTGCCGTCATGCGGGTCGTGGACATGTTGTTCGCCTTTCCGGTGATTCTGGTCGCGGTCGCGCTGGCCGCCGTCCTGAGCCCGGGGCCGGTGGTCGTGGTGGCGGCGATCGTGTTCACCGTGGTCCCCTATGTGACCCGCGTGGTGTTCACCGAGGTCAAACAGCAGGTACGGCGGGAGTACGTCGAGGCCGCCACCGCACTCGGTGCCACCCGGTGGGAGCTGATGGTGCGCGAGGTGCTGCCGAATGCGCGCGGCGCGATCGTCGTGTACGGCACCGGCATGGTCGCCACCATGGTGGTGTTCTCGGCGAGCCTGAGCGCGGTGGGGATCGGCGTGCAGCCCCCGACCCCGGACTGGGGCCAGATGATCGCGTCCGGCGCGAAGGTCGTGCTGTCCGGGCATATGCACGTGGCGGTGACCCCGGGTCTCGCGGTCGTGGTCGTCGCCCTGGCCTTCAACTGGCTCGGCGATGCCCTGCACGATCTGTCGAATCCCCGCACCCGAGAAAGCCGCCGATGACCGCGCTGTCCACACCGCACCTCCGCCCCGGCGACGCCGGTGCCGCAACCCGCACCGTCCTCGAAGTCGACAACCTGGGCATCGCCTTCCCCGGCGATCGGCCCGGCGACCCGACCGTCGCGGATATCCGGTTCACCCTCACCGCCGGGGAAGTACTGGCCCTCGTCGGGGAATCCGGTTCCGGGAAAAGCCTCACGGCGGCCGCGATCATCGGCCTGCTGCCGCGCGAGGCACGGATCACCGGCGGCGCCGTCCGCTTCCATTCCGGGACGGGCGAGGCCGTCGAGCTCACCGCGCTGCCCGACCGCCGGCTCCGCAGCTACCGCGGGTCCGGGATCGGCATGGTGTTCCAGAACCCGCTCGGCGCCTTGGATCCGGCGCACCGGATCGCCGCCCAGTTCGACGAGATCATCGTCCACCATCGCCCGCAGCTGCGGCGTTCCGCGCGGCGCGAACTGGCGGCCGGCTGGCTCGCACAGGTCGGGTTCGACAGTCCGGACCGCGTCCTGGCCTGCTACCCGCACGAACTCAGCGGCGGAATGCGCCAGCGGGTCGCGCTGGCGCTGGCCGCCCTGGCCGAACCGCTGGTGCTGATCGCCGACGAACCGACCACCGCGCTCGATACCGTCGTCCAGCGCCAGATCCTCGATCTGCTCCGCGATATCACCCGCGCCACGGGCTCGGCGCTGCTGTTGATCACCCACGATTTCGATGTGGTCGCCCATCTGGCCGACCGGGTGGCCGTGCTCGCCCAGGGCCGGATCGTCGAAACCGGGGCCCGGGAGAAGGTGCTCACCGCACCCGATCACCCGTACACCCGTCGCCTGCTCGACGCAGTGCCCCGCCTGGGCAAACGCGCCACGCTCCCGCACTGGGACGGGCCGCGGCGCTTGGCGTCGCCACCCGCGCCGTCGGCGCCCACACTGTCCGCGCCCGCACCGTCGGCGCCCACACTGTCCGCGCCCGCACTGCCCGCGCCCGCACCGTCGGCGCCCACACTGCCCGCGCCCGCGCGGCCGACCAGTGCAGGGAACACCGAACCGGTCGTGCGGCTCGATTCGGTCTCCAAACGATTCCGGGTGGGTGGTTTCGGAACGGGGCTCACCGGACGCGAATTCATGGCCGTGGACAACGTATCCCTCACCGTGCGGCCCGGCGAAATCTACGGGTTGATCGGGCCGTCCGGCTCCGGGAAGTCGACTCTCGGCCGGGTGCTGGGCGGACTGCTGCCCGCCACCGCGGGCTCGGTGAGCTTCGCCGGGAATCGGCTCACGGGTGCGGCACCGGACGAGCTGCGTGCGCTGCGATCGCGGCTGCAGTATGTCTTCCAGGATCCGGTCGGCGCGCTCAACCCCGCGCTGCGGGTCGGCGAGCAGATCGCCCGGCCGCTGTACCGCTTCGGCCGGGTGCACAACCGGAAACAGGCCGCGGAGGCGGTGGCCCGGGCGTTCACGCTCGTCGGCCTGCCCGCGGGTTTCGCCGACCGGTATCCGCATGCGCTGTCCGGTGGCCAGGCGCAGCGGGTCTGCCTGGCGCGGGCGCTGGCGCTGGAACCCGGTCTGCTGGTCCTCGACGAGCCCACCTCCTCGCTGGATGTCTCCACCCAGGCCGAGATCATCGACCTGCTGCTCGAACTGCGCGAACGCCTGAACCTGACCTGTGTGTTCATCGGTCACGATCTGGGCCTCGTGGAATGGGTCAGCGACCGGATCGGCGTACTCACCGGCGGCCGGCTGGTCGACGAATTCCCCACCGCACTCCTCTACGACGGCGCGCGCTCCGCCGAGACCCGCGCACTGCTCGACGCCGATCTCGGCCGACGGAAAGAACAGGCGGCATGACCTCTGCACGCTCCGGCACCCCGATCCTCGCCCTGGCGGTGACCACCGCCGAAGCCGCGGCGATCCTCGCCGACAGCACCCTGCGCACCGCGTGGGAACGGCAGCGAGCCGCCTTCGCGGTGATCGGAATCGACCGGCTCACCGGCCCCGTACCCGCCGCCACCGATCTCGACCCCAGCATCCTGGCCACAGCACTCGCCACCTACGGCGGGCCGCCCGTACTCTTCGCCGCGGCCGCCCATATCGACCTGCCCTACAACCTCGCCCGGCGGGCGCTCTCGCTTGATCACCTCACCCGGGGCCGGTCCGGAATCCTGCTCGGCAGCCGCGATACCCGCGGCCGTACCGGCGATGCCTGGAGCGGAGCGGGTCTGGGCAGCAGCGCCGAACTCGGGCCGCAGACCACCGCGGATACCGCCAGCGCACTGATCGGCTTGTGGCAGAGCTGGCCCCGCAGAAGCATCATCGGCGACAAGGACAGTGGAATCCTGGTGCGGTCGAACCTGATCCGCCGGGTGGACCACCGGGGCGTCACCCGCACGGCCGGACCGCTCAGCATTCCGGCCTCCGCCCAGGGCACACCGGTTCTCGCCCGGTACATCACCGGTCCGGAATCGGAGGCTTCCGGCCCCGGTGATCTCACCGTTCTCGGCGGGCGGCCCGATCGTGATTCCGTCACCGCCGCCCTGGAAGCCGGCACCACGGTCCTCGTCGGCGAGGCCGCCGATATCGATACCGCCACCGGCCTCCTGACCGCCGGCGCCCACGGAATCCTGTTCCGCACCGGTACCGGCGGCTCCCCCGCCGAAACCGCCACCGACCTGCTACGCACCGCGGCCGCATTCGTAGCGGACCGAGGTGGACCCGGCGCTCTCGACACCCACGCGACCCTGCGGACCGTGCTGGGCCTGGCGCCGCCCGCCGATCTGCTGACCGGCGCCCCACCGGCGTTCGCCGAACCGTCACCCGCCGTCTACCGCTGAAACCGCGCGCAGTGCACCGACTTACCGAAGGAACCCGATGACAGCCTCCACCTCGACCGGCCTCCGATCGCTGCTGGCGGCCCCCGACGCCGGATACGAATCCCTCAGCGCGACCTATCAACCCGTCTTCGACCGTATCGGCGAAGGCAACCTCGCCCGGGAACGCGCCCGCGAATTCCCCTACGAACAGGTCCGGCAGCTGGTGGACGCCGGATTCTCCCGGCTGCGGATCCCCCGCGAACTGGGTGGCGACGGCGCGACCCTGCAGCAGTTGTTCCGCCTGCTCGCCGATCTCGGCGCCGCCGACCCCAATGTGGCGCATATCTTCCGCAACCATCTCGCCTTCGTGGAGGACCGGCTGAACGCACCGGAGCATCCGGCCACCGAGATCTGGCTCGACCGGTTCCGCCGCGGCGAGTTCGTCGGCGGCGGCTGGACCGAGGCCAGCAACGCGAAGTTCGGTGATATCGGCACCCGGATCAGCACCGTCGATGGAGTCACCCGGGTCACCGGCGAGAAGTTCTATGCGACGGGCAGCCTCTACGCGGACTGGCTCGACGTGATCGGCAAGGACGCCGACGACCGCCTGATCACCGTGCTCGTCGCCCGGCATCAGCCCGGCGTCACGCTCGTCGACGACTGGGCCGGCTTCGGCCAGCAGACCACCGCCAGCGGATCGGCCCGCTACCGCGACGCGGTGGTCGACGAACACGGCCTGTTCCCCGCCGAGGAACGCTTCGCCTATCAGGGGCTCTTCTATCAGACAGCGCTGCTGGCGGTACTCACCGGTATCGCCCGGGCCGCGTTCCGCGACGGCGCCGCCGCGCTGCGCCGCCGGCCCCGCAACTATCCGCTGGGCATCGACGAGGTACCCGCCCGCGACCCCCTACTCCAGCAGCGTATCGGTGTGCTGGCCACCCGGGTGTTCGCGGCGGAGGCGGCGCTGGAAAAACAGGCGGCCACCCTCGACGCCGTCGCCGAAGCCCATTTCCTGCAGGACGCGGAGGCCGAACAGCAGGCGCTCGTCCAGGCGACCGTGCGCACCCACGAGGCGCAAACGGTCGTCATCGAAGCCGCGCTCGAGGTCACCGGGACGGTGTTCGATGCCCTCGGCGCCTCCGCGACCGCGGTCGGCGCGGGCCTGGACCGGCACTGGCGCAATGCCCGCACCCTCGCCTCGCACAACCCTCGCGTGTTCAAGGAACGCGTACTCGGCGACTACTACGTCAACGGCACACCACCGGCGGGCGGATCGAACTCCTTCCTGCGCCCGCAGGGCCAGGGAGCGTGACCGCATGACCGAACCCCGCACCGGCCACGTCCTGCTCGGTGTCAATGTGCTCGTCTACGGCTATATCCCCGCCGCCTGGCGCTCACCGCTGCTCGGAACCCAGGATTTCGTCGAACCCGCGTACTGGGAGCGGATCGGCCGGCTCGCCGAACGCGCCCGGCTCGACGCGGTCTTCCTCGCCGACGCGCTGGGTCTCGGCGATCCCGCCTACGACGCCAACCCCATCCGGCTCGACCCGGCAGTCACCTGGGCCCATATCGCCCGGAGCACCGAACACGTCGGCCTCATCGCCACGGCGTCCACCACCTTCAACGACCCGGTGGACCTGGCCGCCCGGATCCTCACCCTCGACCACGTCTCCCACGGCCGCGCCGGCTGGAACCTGGTGACCACCCGGGACGACCGTTCCGCAGCCAATTTCGGCCTCGAGCAGGTGATTCCCCGCAGCCGGCGCTACGAACGCGGCGCCGAATTCGCCGAACTCTCCCGCGCCCTGTGGTCGGCAGCCGGAACCGGTGCCCGGGTCCGCCATCACGGCACCCATTTCGACTACGACGACGAATTCCGCGCCCCCGCGTCACCGCAGGGTATGCCGGTGCTGTTCCAGGCCGGCGGCTCCCCCGGTGGCCGCGATATCGCCTCCCGCTACGCCGACGGCGTTTTCACCGCCGAGATCACCCTCGAGACCGCGCGCGAGCACTACCGAACCGTGAAGGACGGTGCGGCGCGCGCCGGACGCGACCCCCGCGACGTCGCGATCATGCCCGGCCTGCTGCTGACCCTCGGCTCCACCGAGGAAGAGGCCCGCCGCCGCGTCGACGAGCTGTACGAGTCGAGCCCCAGCGCGTATTCGGCGGCGTGGCTGTCCCACGCCATCGGCGTCGACGTCGGCACCCTGGATCCGGACGAGCAGTTCCCGGACGAGGTTCTGCGCGGCCCCGCCGACCCGGAAATCTTCACCGGCAGTATCGGTTTCCGCGAATCCATTCTGGAACAGATCCGGCAGACCCGGCCCACCGTCCGCGAGTACCTGCGCCAGACCCGGTACTCCGGGTCCGGGCACGGCGGTTTCGTGGGCACCCCGGAACAACTGGCCGACCGCATCGAGCAGTGGTACCGCGGCTACGCGTGCGACGGTTTCAACCTGCAGCCCGATATCCTCGTCGACAGCCTCGAGGTGATCGCCGACGAGCTGATTCCGCTGCTGGTTTCGCGCGGCCTGTTCCGCGCCGACTACGAAACCACCACGCTGCGCGGGCATCTCACCGCGGCTGCCGGCTCGACCGCGGTCCGGCTGCCGGTGCACTGATCCTCCCCGCCACGGAAGCCGGCGTCGTCGTCAGGGGTGCGGTCAGCGGCCGACAGCGCGCGGCCGGTCACCGGACGGGTCACGGGCGCCGGCCGGCGCGGCGTCGAGGACGATGGTCCACACTGGGACCCGTTGACGCCGACCTGGTGAGGAGTGCGATGCCCCGGGAACTGACCGACCTGTCGTTCGCGAAATGGCTGGAGCCGGCCGCCGCCGGCCTCGAGGTGGACCGGGAGTACGACTGTGCCCGGTTCGACGACGTGGTCTTCACCGACGCCGATCTCCGCAACACCCTGTTCGGTCAGTGCGCCTTCCGGTCGGTGACCGTCGCGGGCGGGGTGGGCGGCGGTGCCCGCTTCACCGATTGCTGGCTGCACGGGGTCCGGTTCACCGGGACGGAGATGCCGGATTCCGCGTGGATGGACGCGGAACTCATCGAGGGTGCGTGGTCGGGGGTGGAAGCCAGCGGCGCCGAACTGCGGCGGGTGGTGTTCCACGGCTGCAAACTGGATTCGGTGAATTTCCGCAACGCGCGGTTGACCAAGGTCGAATTCGTGGATTGCGTACTGCGCCATGTGGATTTCGGGAACGCGAAACTGTCGGAGGTAAGCTTTCCCGGTTCCGAGATCTCGGCGCTGATGGTGCGGAACGCGCAACTGAAGAAGGTCGACTTCCGGCGTGCGCAGAGCATCGGTATCGCCGAAGGCGTGGAGTCCTTACGCGGCGCACTCGTGACCCCTGCCCAAGTGCTGGACCTCGCGCCCACCCTCGCCGCCGCGGTCGGGCTCGTCGTGCAGGCCTGAGTTCGAACCGGGCGCGGCAGGCAACGGCCACCGCCGTGCCGAGGCGCTCCCGCCGGATCCGCGGCGGGCGTCCTGCCTCCCACGCGGCCGACTCCTACGCTGAGGCGGTGACCCCAGCAACAGTCCGATCACCGCACGTCGCAACTGAATCGCTCGGGTACTTCCTGCTCTACACGAGCTTCGCGCGGGGCGCCCTGGCCGGCGTCAGCTCGTCACAGCTTTCAGCACGGCTGTTGTCGCGTCGGCGATCGCCTGGTTGCTGGGGGCTGCCATGGGATAGCCGGTGGTGGAGCGGCTGAATATCGACAGCACGACCGAGGTACCGGTGGGGCTCCACACCACCCCGGCGTCGTTCACGGTGCCGTAGGCGCCGGCGCCGGATTTGTCGGCGGCGGCCCAGCCGATGGGCAGGCCCTGCCGCATCCGTTCGCCGGAGGTGACGCTCGCGCGCATCCAGCCGGTGAGCAGCCGCCGGTGTTCGGGGATCAGCGCGTTACCGAGGATCAGCCGGTTCAATCCGCCGGCGAAGGCGGCGGGAGTGGTGGTGTCGCGGGTGTCGCCGGGCAGTGCCTCGTTGAGCGCGGGTTCCCAGCGGTCCAGCCGGGTTTCGGAATCGCCGATCATCCGGGCCAATGCGGTGACGGCGGGGGGACCGCCGATACGGCGCAGGATCAGGTTGGCGGCCGTGTTGTCGCTGCGGACGAGTGCGGCCTGGGCGAGGTCGTACCAGCTGAGGGTTTCGCCCCGGTGGTAGTGGGTGACCGGTGACCCGAGCACGAGCTCCTCGGGGCGGATCGGTACCCGCTCGGCGAGATCCACTTCTCCGCGTTCGGCCATCCGCAGCAGCGCGGCGACCGCGTACACCTTGAAGGTCGCGGCCAGCGCGAACCGGTCCCCGGCGTGCCATTCGAACGTCCGGGCCCCCGTCGGGCTGTAGGCGGCGATACCGAACATCACGTTGTGCCGGGCTTCGAGGACCATCAAGGTGTCGCTGAGCTCGACGAGGGGCGGTGGGCTCATCGGCGTCGCCGGCGTGGTGTCCGGATCGGCACCGCATGCGGCGGCGGCGAACGCGGTAACCGCTACAACGGCCGCCAGCGACCGGCGACCGGCCGGGATACGGAATACGGATCGGTTCGGCTTCACATCGGCAGCACACACGGGCGCGCCGATGCCCGCCAATATCCGACACTCCCGCGCACGATTCATATTCGATATATAAGCAGTTCGGAGCAGGTTTCTGTCCGCGATGGAGCCGCTGAAACCGCAGTTGGACGGCGGCCCGTCGGCCCGCTGGTTCAATATGGCTATGGACCTGATCCGCCACCTGGGCTATTTCGTCGCCATCGCGGACGAGGGCCATTTCGGGCGGGCGGCCACGGTTCTCGATATGACCCAGCCGCCACTCTCGCAGGGATTGCGGCGGCTGGAGTCGCAGCTGGGGGTCGAACTCATCCACCGGACCCGGCAGGGCGCGGTGCTCACCGCGGCCGGCCGGCAACTACTTCCGCGGGCGCGGCTGCTGGTCGACGACGCACAGCGGCTGCTGGCCGAGGCCCAGCGCATCGCCCGCACCCGCGGCACCGTGCACTGGGGCGCGACCACCGCGCTCCCCGACCGGCTTCTCACGGCGTGTGTCACCGCGCTGCGCACCGAGAAGAACGGCGGTGACGCGGTCTCCACCACGGTTGCCGCCACCGTCGACCTGGTATCGGCCGTGCGGTCGGGGTTGTGCGATGTCGCGGTGATCGAACATCCGGCGCTGGTCGAGGGCGTGGAAGCGCGGCCGGTGGTGAAACTGCCGCGCTGGATCGTCGTCCCGGCCGAGCATCGCAGCGCCGCGACCGAGCGCCCGGTGTTCCCGATGCTCGCCGACCTGACGTACGCGGCCTACCCGCGGGCCGCCAATCCCCCGGCCTCCGATACGGTCCGGGATCTGCTGCGGGAACGCGGCCTGGACGCACCGACTGTCACCGTCCACGACGATCGGTCGGTGCTCGCGGCGGTGGCCGCCGGCACCAGTTTCGGTCTCACCACGACCCCGCCGTCCGATCTGCCGGGCGTCGCCTGGTTACGGATGGCGCCGCAGGCGGTGGCGCTGCGCTGCCGGGTGATCCACCGCGCCGGGGCGGAGGAGCAGGCGAACGCCTTGGACGGTGTGCTCTACCGGGAACGCCTGCGGTGACCGCCACGGACCGGATTCGCGCGGTATTCGCCGACGCGGGCTGCACCGGCCGGCTGCATGCCCGCCGGTGTGACGGAAGCAGCGAGGAGGTGTCGATCGGCGGCACCGAACGCGTGGTGACGGCGTCGGTGTACAAACTCCCGCTGCTGCTCGCGTACTGCCGCGCGGTGGACGCGGGCCGGGTCGATCCGCTGGAGCGGCTGACCCTCGTCCCCGCCGAATGCACCCCCGGGCCCACCGGGATCTCCGCCCTGCACGACCCGGTCACCATGAGCCGCCGCGACCTGGCGACCTCGATGATGACGGTATCCGACAACGCCGCGGCCGATCTGCTGCTGGGCGAAATCGGTCTCGCCGACGTACACGAGCTGCTGGCAGCACACGGCCTCACCCGGACCCGGCTGGTCGGCGGTACCGCCGATATCCAGCGCAGTCTCGTCGCGGATACCGATACCCACAGCACGGTGGAGGCGTTCGCGGCGCTGGCCGACAACGACGAGGCGTGGACGGTCGCCGCCTACGATCCCGCGTACACCAGCGCGACCACGCCGGAGGAGATGACCCGGCTGCTGTCGGCACTGTGGCGCGGTGAGGTGCTGTCGGCGGAACAGACGGAATTCGCGCGTTCGGTGATGCGCCGCCAGGTCTGGCCGCATCGGGTAGCCGCCGGTTTCCCGCATCGCGCGGTCTCGGTGGCCGGGAAAACGGGAACCATCGGCATCATCCGCAACGAGGTCGCGGTGGTGGAATTCCCCGGCGAATATCCGGTCGCCGTCGCGGTCTTCACCCGCGCCGCCCGCGCCGACCCGGCCCTGCCCGCCGTCGACGCCGCCATCGCCGAAGCGGCCCGGATGGCAGTCACCGAACTACGCCGCGCCCTCCCCCACGACTGACCACCGGCGGCCGACGTCAGAACTCCTCGAGCTCCGACCACGGGATGTCGATCGCAAACGGGAAGTCGATGGTGATCCGCTCACAACCGTCCGGCGACCACTTACCGGCCAGCAGATAGTTCGCGGGATAGAGCGGGTGGACGCCCTCCGGGAGCCGCCCGTGTGTAGCCTCCGGCGCGAATGCTCGCACCATCGCGATGGCACTTTCCTCCCGGGCCAGTGGCCCTGGGGGCCGTACGGTGCAACCGGCCGGAGCAGGCCGGTTACACCGGAGCGGCGTCTCTATTTGAGCATGGACCCGCAGTCCACCGGCAGGGTGACGCCGGTGAGGTAGCGGGCTTCGTCGGAGGCCAGGTAGAGCACGGCGTTGCTGATATCGATCGGGTCCACCCACGGCACGGGCAGGGTGTGGAACATCTGGCAGATCGGCGCCATATCGTCGGCGGTCGGGTTCTCCAGATCGGGGCGGAACATCTGGAACGTCTTCTCGTTCATGATCATGGCGGTGCTCACGTGCGTGGGGTGCACCGAGTTGACCCGGATCATGTGCTGGCCCAGTTCCACCGCGAAGGCGCGCATCAGGCCGACGACACCGTGTTTGGCGGAGACGTAGTGCCCCGTCTGCGGGTAGGCCTTCAGACCGCCGACCGAGCTGGTGAGCACGATGGAACCGCCCCGGCCGCCCTCGAGGATGTGCGGGATACCGGCTTTCACCGATTTCCACACACCGCTGAGGTTGATATCGATCGTTTCCTGCCAGACGTTCTCGTCGGTCTCGGCGAGGGTGTCGCCGCCGCTGGCGATACCGGCGTTCGCGACGATGATGTCGAGACGCCCGAGCTTGCCGACCCCCTCGGCGAGGGATTCCTTCAGCCCGTCGGCGTCGCGGACGTCGACCTCGGCGGTGACGATCTTGCGGCCGGTGGCCTTGACGAGTTCCGCGGTTTCGGCGAGGTCGGCCGGTGTCGCCGGCGGGATCTCGGCCGTTTCGATCGGTTTACAGATATCGATGGCGATGATGTCGGCGCCCTCTTCGGCCAGCCGCACAGCATGGCTGCGGCCCTGGCCGCGGGCCGCGCCCGTGATGAACGCGACCTTTCCTTCGACCCGTCCGGTCATGTCTTCCTCATTTCTCGTTGCGGCAGCGCAACCTGCCGGCTTGCGTTGCTGGATACGCTTTTTCAGGAATTCGGCGTGAAAGTGATGTGCAGTTCGGTCAGGCCGCGCAGGATGAAGGTCGGCTCGAACTGGAACACCGGATTGTCCGCGGAACCGTGCTTTTCCGGATCCACCCGGATATCGAGCATCCGATCCAGGATCCGTTCCAGCGAGACCCGGCCCTCCACCCGCGCGAGCGGGCTGCCCGGGCAGGTGTGCACACCGCGCCCGAAAGCCATGTGCTCGCGGAAGTTCGGGCGGTCGAGATCGAATTCGTGCGGGTTCTCGAAACGCCGCGGGTCACGGTTGGCGGCACCGGGGCACACCATCACCAGATCGCCCGCGCTCAGCGGCACATCGCCGACTTCCACGGCCTTCTTCGCGAGCCGGAAACCGCTCTTCACCGGTGCCTGCATCCGCAGGGTCTCCTCGATGAAGACGGGGATCTTGCTGCGGTCCGCGCGCAGCACGTCCTGCAGGTCGGGGCGGGTGATCAGGAACTGCATGGCACTGCCGAGCAGTTTGGCGGTGGTCTCCTGACCCGCGGCGAAGAGGAAGGTCGCGGTGCGGACGACCTCGGTGACCTCAGGTGTCGAACCATCCGGGTATTTCGCGCCGGCCAGCGAGGTCAGCACATCGTCCTGCGGGTTGCGCCGCCGGTCGGAGATCAGCTCGCTGAACAGGTTGTCCAGCCATTCCAGCGGGTTGACGGGCACGATCTCCTTCTCGATCGAACCCACGGTCGGCCCACCGGCCAGGTTGATGCGCAGTTCCTCGTGATATTCCTCGGGAACACCGAGCAGATCCGCGATCACCAACAGCGTGAAGACCTTGGCGTAGGCGCCGAGGAATTCACATTTGCCGTCGTCGATGAATTCGTCGAGCTGTTTATCGGCCAGCTTCCACATGAACTCCTCGTTCTCCTTCAACCGGGAAGGGACGAGCAGCCTGTTCAGCAGCGACCGGGCATCGGTGTGCTCCGGCGGGTCCATGGTGACCATATGTTCGTACATCGGCAGTTCGGTGCGATGCGCGGCGATCTGGGCGGTGATGTCGTCACCTTCGGGCGTGAACGGCAGCGGCGGGAACGGCCCGCCCACGGCGATGCACGAGGAGAAGGAGTCCGAATCGCGCAGGACGTCGTTGGCTTCCTGATAGCCGGTGACCGCGTACACCCCGTAGTTGGGCTCTTTGGTCACCGGGCATTTTGCCCGCAGATGGTCGTAGTAGGGGTGCGGGTCGGGCACCAGTGCGGGGTCGGTGAAGTAGTCGACCGTATCGAAATCGGTCACGGGAACCTCCTGATATCAACAGAGTCTTGTTGTCAACCGCGGATCACCGGTTGATACGGCTCGGCCGTCCAGCTGCCCACTCGGGCCGCCGAAATACGCCGCTCGCGGCGCGTGGAGGAGCCCTGTACGCCCACGGCAACCTCCCTGTCCATCGGGCATGAGCGGGGTCCTGCGCGGCGATCGTTCGCGACCACCCGCTGGACTCTCATGCCTTGCGCCGGAACACATCTCACCCACGGACGCCACTGCCCGGAGCCGATCCGGAACGACCCTTGCTGAGCGACCGCTCAGGTGTGATGCTGAGCACATGCTTAGCATGCGCGGCACGCGGACGTCAACAGTCGCTGGTGGCGGGATACCATCCCCGGTGATCTCGAGACCACCACGGCCGCGCGGATATCCAGGAGGAGACACGACCATGTCAACACCCCGCCGGCTCGGCGCACCCGATGCCAAGAACCGCGGTGTCCTGATGGACGCCGCCGAACAGCTGATGCTCGAACAGGGTTGGGCGGCCGTGACCTCCCGGCGCATCGCCGAACACGCCGGCCTCAAACCACAGCTGGTGCACTACTACTTCCGCTCGATGGACGAACTGTTCCTCGAGATGTTCCGCCGCCGCGCCGACCAGGGACTCGAGGCGCTGTCGCAGGTCCTGAAATCCGACCGCCCGCTGCACGCGCTGTGGGCCTTCGGCACCGATGCCACCGCCGCCCGGTTCACCATGGAGTTCGTCGCCCTGGCCAATCACAAACCGGCCATCCGCGCCGAGGTGGTGCGGTACTCCGAACAGTTCCGCGCGGCCCAGACCGAGGCGCTGGGCCGGATGCTCGAGGGGTACGGGGTCGATACCGGCCGCTTCCCCGCCGAGGTGCTGTCGGTGCTGATGACCAGCGCGGCCCGGATGGTGGTCCTCGAACAGGCCCTCGGAATGACCGCCGGGCACGCCGAAACCTTCGCGTTCGCCGAACGCGAGATCGACCTGCTCGAGCCGGGCCCGTAGGCATATTCCCGAGCGCGCCGCCACCTCCGATCCGGCCGCATTCGCGGCGACGGAGCGAGAACGGCCCGTATCCGCCGGGCGGCGCGGGGGCCGGTTCATCTACCGCGATTCATAACCCGGTCCGCCGCCGCCCAATGCGCGTCGGACACCCATAACTTCGCGAAGGCATCCACCGCTTCTTCCGGGCTCGCCCCGTCGATCACTCGCTTGATCTCACCCGCCGACGGATTCGCCAGCGCCCGGGCCAGCGACCGCCAGCCCGCTTCGAATTCCGCCCGGGGCAGTACCCGGTCGACCAGCCCGAGCCGTTCCGCGGTGGGCGCGGTGAGAATCTCCCCCGACCCCGCCAGCAGCAGCGCCCGGCTGCGCCCGACCAGCCGCGTGAGCCGTTCGGCACCGCCCCAGGCGGGCATGATGGCGAGCGCGACCTGATTGAAACCGATCTTGATATCGTCGGCCGCGATCCGGATATCCGCCGCCACGGCGACCTCCGCTCCGCCCCCCAGCGCATGCCCGTTGAGCGCGGCGATCACCGGCCCGGGGAAGCCGGCGAGCTTATCGCATACCTGCCGCATCCGGTTCGCCATCGCGGCCGCCTGCTCGTGGGTGCGCAGCGCCGCGAGTTCCTTGAGGTCGCCGCCGGAGACGAACGCCTTGTCGCCCGCGCCGGTGATCACCAGCGCCCGCGCGCCGGCCGCCCCGTCGATCGCGGAGTCCAGCTCGTCCATCGTGTCGAGCGCGATGGCATTGCGCGCGTGCGGGCGGTTGATGGTGACGACGGCCAGACCGTCCGCTACTTCGAGCTCGATCACGACTTGTTCTCCTCGACGGAAATATGATTCTCTTGACTAGAGAACCATATACTTTCCCGCTGGTTTCCGGCGCGCGGATCGGGAGTTCGATATATGCGCAAAGTTCCCCCCGAACTGGCCCTTCGCTATCGCGAGGCGGGCTGGTGGGCCGATGAGACACTCGGCGAACTGCTGGCCCGCAGCCTGGCCGAGGCACCGGAAGCGATCTTCACGGTGCATTCCCGGACCCGCCCGTACACCGGCACCTTCGCCGAGGTGGAACTGATCGCCCGGCGACTGGCGGCCGGGTTGCGCCGGCGCGGCGTGGGCCCCGGCGATATCGTCGCCTTCCAGCTCCCGAACTGGATGGAGGCGGCCGCCACCTACTGGGCGTCCGCGCTGCTGGGCACCACCGTCGTACCCATCGCGCATTTCTACGGCCGCAAAGAGCTCGGCTACATCCTGGGCGCGGTGGCGCCGAAGGCGTTCATCACCTGTGAGCGCTTCGGCTACAACGAATTCGACCCGCAACTGTGCGCCGCGGTCCCGGTGGTGGGTGTGGTCGGCCGGGATTTCGAGGAGTTGCTCGACCCCGAACCGCTGGCCGGCGTCCTGACCACCGATCCCGACAGCCCCGCCTGTATCGCATTCACCTCCGGCACCACCCGCGCACCCAAGGGCGTGGTGCACAGCCACAACACCCTGGGCTACGAGGTCCGGCAGCTGGCCGGCATGTACCCGCCCGATCGCGGCGATCAACTCACCTCGGCGCCGGTGGGCCATTTCATCGGCATGCTCAACGCCCTGCTCATCCCCGTTCTCGACGGCGCGCCGATCCACCTGCTCGATACCTGGGATCCGGGCTGGGTGCTCGAACTGATGGAAACCGAGAACATCTGCGTCGGCGGCGGGGTCAGCTATTTCGTCACCAGCCTGCTCGACCACCCCGACTACAAACCCGCCCACCTGGCGCAGCTGCGCTACGCCGGACTCGGCGGCGCGGCGGTCCCGGCCGCGGTGAGCAAGCGGCTGGAGAGCCTGGGCATCACCGTCTTCCGCTCCTACGGCAGCACCGAACATCCGTCGATCACCGGCTCACTGGCCACCGCACCCGCGGACAAGCGGATGTTCACCGACGGCAACGCACTGCCCGGGGTGGAATTCCGGCTGGCCGACGACGGCGAAATCATCAGCCGGGGCCCGGATCTGTGCCTCGGCTACACCGATCCCGACCTCACCGCCCGCGCCTTCGATTCCGAGGGCTGGTACCACACCGGCGATATCGGCGTCCTCGATGCCGACGGCTATCTGACCATCACCGACCGTAAATCCGACATCATCATCCGCGGCGGCGAGAACGTGAGCGCGCTGGAGGTCGAGGAGGTGCTGCTCACCCTGCCCGGCGTAGCGGAGGGGGTGGCCGTCGCCGTCCCCGACCCGCGGCTCGGTGAACGGACCGCCGCGGTCGTGCGGTGCCTGCCCAGCCATCCGGAACCGGACCTGGACGCCCTGCGTGCCCATTTCGAACGAGCCGGGCTCGCCAAGCAGAAATGGCCGGAAGAACTGCATATCGTCCCCGACTTCCCGCGGACTCCCAGCGGAAAGATCCAGAAGTTCGCCATCCGGCGGGATCTGGCCGCGGCACGCGAGGACGCCACCGCGACCGGCAACGAGGCCGTTGCGGCCGAACCACAATGAGAATACGATTCTCATAAATAGCCAAGGAGGATTCCATGAGCAAGGTCGATCTGCCCTACCAGCTCTTCGACGCGGACAACCACCTCTACGAGACCAAGGAAGCGCTCACCCGGCACCTGCCGGAGAAGTACAGCGGCGCGATCCAGTACGTCGAGATCAACGGCCGCACCAAGATCGCGGTCCTCGGTCAGATCAGCGAGTACATCCCCAACCCCACTTTCGAGGTCGTGGCCCGGCCGGGCGCGATGGAGGATTACTTCAAGCACGGCAACCCCGAGGGCAAGAGCCGGCGCGAGATCTTCGGCAAGTCGATGAAGGCGATCGACGCCTTCCGTAACCCGGAGGCACGCCTGCAGGTGATGGACGACCTGCAGTTGCAGCGCGCGCTCATGTTCCCGACCCTGGCCAGCCTGGTCGAGGAGCGGATGCGCCACCATCCCGAGCTGATCCACGCGGTGATCGAATCGCTGAACCGCTGGATGCTCGACGACTGGGGCCAGGACGGCAGCTTCGTCCACTCCGGCCGCATCTTCACCGTCCCGGTGATCACCCTGCCGATCGTCGAACGCGCGATCGACGAATTGAACTGGGCCGTCGTCGAACACGGCGCCAAGGCCATCCTGGTGCGCCCGGCCCCGGTGCCCGGCTACAAGGGCATGCGTTCGTTCGCACTGCCGGAGTTCGATCCGTTCTGGAAGCGGGTCCAGGAACTCGACGTACTGGTCACCATGCACTCCTCGGACAGCGGCTATTCGCGCTACGACGCCGAATGGGACGGTAGCGACAAGGAGATGCTCCCCTTCCAGACCAACACCTTCGCGATGACCAACCAGTGGCGCCCGGTCACCGACGCGGTCGCGTCCTGGGTGTGCCACGGTGCGATGTACCGCTTCCCCGATCTGAAGATCGCCGTGATCGAGAACGGTTCGGCCTGGCTGGAACCGCTGCTGCAGCAGCTGTCGGATGTCTACAAGAAGGCCCCGGAGGGCTTCGGCTTCCAGGATCCGGTCGAGGCCATCAAACGGAGCCTGTATGTCAGCCCGTTCTGGGAAGAGGATCTGGAACGCCTCTCGCAGGTGATGGGCGAAGACCATGTGCTCTTCGGCTCCGACTGGCCGCACCCGGAGGGCCTGTCCGAGCCGGCGCGCTACATCAACGAGATCAAGGATATGCCGCAGGAGAAGCAGGCCAAGATCATGGGCGGCAACCTCTCACGGTTGCTGAAGGTCTAGCGAGCCGACGGATGACCTGGGAAACCATTCCGCAGTTGGCCCTGTCCACCGCCGACCGCTTCGGTGACGCCGAAGCGGTGGTGGACGGGGACCTGCGGTTGACCTACACAGAACTCGCGGACCGGATCCGCCGGGCCGCGGGCTCCTTCGCCGACGCCGGGATCGGCAAGGGCGACCGGGCGGCCATCTGGGCGCCCAACTCCGCGGAATGGATCGTCGCCGCACTCGGACTGCTCACCGCGGGCGGCGTGCTGGTCCCGGTGAACACCCGGTTCAAGGCCGAGGAAGCCGCCGATGTGATCCGGCGCAGCGGCGCCAAGGCGCTGCTGGTGCAGAAGGGGTTCCTCGGCGGGGACTATCCGGCGCCGCCCGGCGTACCGGTCTTCGACCTGAAATCGGATTTCCTCGGCAGCGGGGCGCCGTTCGAACGCGAGGTGGCCGGCACCGATATCGCCGACATCATCTACACCTCGGGCACCACCGGGCGCCCCAAGGGCGTGATGATGAACCATCTGCAGACGCTGCGGCTCTACGCGGAATGGTGCGATCTGGCCGATCTCCGCGAGGGCGATCGCTACCTGATGGTGAATCCGTTCTTCCACACCTTCGGGTTGAAGGCAGGTATCGTCTCGTCGCTGATCCGCGGCGCCACCATGCTGCCGGTACCGGTTTTCGACGTCGGCAAGGTGCTCGAACTGGTGGAAACCGAACGGGTCACCATGCTGCCCGGCCCGCCGACGCTCTACCACTCCCTGCTCGAATACGACGGCACCCGCGATATTTCGTCCCTGCGGGCCGCGGTCACCGGGGCGGCCGATATCCCGGTCGACCTGATCCGGCGGGTCCGCGAGGAACTGCCGTTCCAGTCGATCATGACCGGCTACGGTCTCACCGAAGCCGGCACGGCCACCGCGTCGCGGCCCGGCGACACCTTCGAACAGATCGCCACCACCGCCGGCACTGCCTGCGACGGGATAGAACTGCGTATCGCCGACGACGGGGAAGTACTCATCCGCGGTTACAGCGTGATGCAGGGCTACCTCGACGACCCCGAGGGCACCGCCGCCGCCATCGACGCCGACGGCTGGCTGCACACCGGCGACCTGGGCAGTCTCGACGAAGGCGGCCGGTTGAAGGTGATCGGGCGCAAGAAGGATATGTACATCGTCGGTGGGTTCAACGCCTACCCGGCCGAGATCGAAGGGTTCCTGCTGGAACATCCGGCGGTCTCCCAGGTCGCGGTGATCGGGGTGCCCGACGAACGGCTCGGTCAGGTCGGCAAGGCGTTCGTGGTGGCCCGCGGCGAGGTCGGCGCGGACGAACTGATCGCGTGGAGCAAGGAACGCATGGCCGGGTACAAGGTGCCGCGCTCGGTGGTGTTCCTCGACGAACTGCCGCTCAACGCCACCGGGAAAGTGCAGAAGGATCAGCTGCGCTGACCATCGGCTGCGCTGATCGGGCGGCTGTCCGACCGCCCGGACAGCGCGGCTGGTAGAAAGCAGAAATGAGCGGCCGCACCGTCAGCACCGAACCCACCGCCGGAGACGGCGCGCGGTTCACGTCCGCGGCCGAGTTCGAGGTAGCGCTGGAACTCGAACTCTCCCCGGCGGGGGTTCCGGCACGCCCACTGATCCTGCTGGATCTCGACGGTCTGCGCGAATCCGAGCCGGCCGAGATCACGCGGTTCGCGCAACGCTGCCGGGAATCCGTGGCACCGGTCGTCGGCGTGCTGGGTGGCGCACCGGAGCCGCGCCTGCGCGACCTCGTGCGCGCGCTGACATTCACCCTCACCCGGGCCGAATATGCCGAATGGCCTGAGCTCGTCGTGGTCGGCGATCTCGATACCGCCGTCGGCCACGTCTGGGCAGCGGTGCAACACAATCCCCAGGCCGCGATCGCCTGCGCACGTCTGCTTCGGCAGACCCCCGGGCTCGATACCACCGACGGTCTCGCTGCCGAGGCGGCGGTGTTCTCGATGCTGCTGGCCGGCCGGGAATTCCGGCGCTGGCTCGACGACCGCGGCACCGCCCGCCCGGTCGCCCCGCCGCCGGGCGACCTCGTCCGCGCGCACCGCGACGGCACCCGGTACTCGGTCGTACTCGACCATCCCCGGCGCCGCAACGCCCTGAGCTTCCGGCTCCGCGAAGACCTCCTCGCGGCGCTGCTGCCCGCCCAACTCGATCCCACAATCACCGAAGTGGAACTCTCCGGCGCGGGGCCGTCGTTCTGCAGCGGCGGCGACCTCGCCGAATTCGGCACCTCCGACGATCCGGTGGCCGCCTACCTCGCCCGGCTCGATCGCGCGCCGTGGCGGGTGATGGACCGCATCGCCGACCGGCTCACCGTCCGCATGCACGGCGGCTGTATCGGCGCCGGCGCCGAGATGGCCGCATTCGGCGGCACCGTCGTCGCCGCCCCCTCCACATTCATCGCCTTCCCCGAGGTCGCGATGGGACTGATCCCGGGCGCCGGTGGCACGGTGAGCGTCACCCGGCGCATCGGCCGCTGGCGGGCGGCCTGGCTCATGCTCACCGGCAGCCGCATCGACGCCGAGACCACGCTGCGCTGGGGCCTGGTGGACCGGATCGCCGGAGCAGCGCAATGAGCGAATCCTCCACTGCCGGTACGCCGTCCGCGCCATCGGCAACCCGTCCGGACGAACGGTTCACCCACGGACAGCCGGATCTCACCGCCGGTGGGAGGCCCCGCGACCGGTACCTGCACACCAGGGACGCCGTACTGGAATCATGCCCGGCGGACGGCTGCCGAACGGCCGACCGCGCCGCCTCAGCCACTGTCGATCGGCCCTCGCCCGGCGGCGCCGCATCCGCCGGCGAGGAGGCAGGCGAGGAGCCCGCGCGATACGGCCCCGGCAGGTGCCCGGGTGCTGCGGCGACAACCCGTGCCGAATGGGTTCCCGCCCGGTGGCGCCCTGGACTGAAGGTACCGGTCACCGCGACCGGTGTCGTTCGGGATTGGCTCCGCGGACTCGACGGCTTTCCGGCGAATTCCCCGGCTGCGCCGGACGCGCGGTGCCCGGCGTTGGCCTGGGCCGCGTCCGGTGCCATGGACCTCACAGGTGCCGCCGACGGACCGCCCGATGTCTCCCCCGCCCGCACCTACGCATTGCTCGGGACGGTGCTGCACACATTGGAAGGCCTGACCGCATGCCAGGGCCGTCGCGTCGCGCTCGATCCCGCGACTGTCCTCGGTCTGCGCGCCGCGTGGTCGGGCTATCAGCGGGCCGGACGCCGGTCGGCCGGTGGCGCCACCCGGCTACTTCGGGCAGCGGACGGATGGTGCGCGGTCACGCTGTCCCGGCCCGACGATATCGCCTCGGTCCCCGCCATCGTCGGCGACGACCGGCCCGGCGATCCGTGGGACGTACTGGCCCACGCGACACAGTCGATGACGGCCGCTGATCTGGCCGACCGCGCGCAGCTCCTGGGCGTCCCCGGTGCGGCCCTGCCGGTCGATCCAGCCCGCACACCCATACCTTGGCGGGTAACGCGAATCGCGGATCCCACACCCCCAACCGGGCTGACCGGCAAACTCGTCGTGGACCTGACCTCGATGTGGGCCGGCCCGCTGACCGCCCGGATCCTCGGCTCGGCCGGAGCCGAGGTGGTGAAGGTCGAAAGCCCGCACCGCCCCGACGGCGCCCGCGCCGATGCGCGTTTCTTCGATTGGTTGCACGACGGCCACGAATTCCGGACCGTGGATTTCCGGTCCACCGCCGGGCGCAGCGAACTGGCCGGACTCCTGGACCGGGCCGATATCGTGCTAGAGGCGTCCCGGCCGCGGGCGCTGGCGCAATACGGTCTCGGCCCGGAACAGCGCACGCACCGTCCTGGGAAGGTGTGGCTGAGCATTACCGGATATGGGCGCACCGAGCCGATGCGGGTGGCGTTCGGTGACGATGCGGCGGTGGCCGGCGGGTTGGTCGGCTGGGCCGGTGGCGGCCCGGTGTTCTGCGCGGATGCCGTCGCCGACCCACTCTCCGGTGTCTGCGGCGCCCTCGCGGTGACGGCCGCCGTCGCGGCGGGTGGGGGCGTCCTACTCGACCTGTCGATGCGCGATACTGCCGCGGCATTCGCCGCTGCTCCCCCGCTCGACCACGGACCGCATCCGGTCACGCGGACCCACACCGGCTGGGTTGTGCACTGCGCGAATACCGGAGACCGGCAGCCCGTACTCCCACCCCGGGCCTCGGATAGCCCCGGCGTACTCGGCAAAAACCCCTTCTCCGCCGAGGGCACAGATCACAGCGCCGGCGCGAACGCCGGCCTCGTGCCTCCCGGCGGCCCAGGCTCCACCGGCGCCGCTGGTCCATCCGAAAGCTCGCACACCTGTGCGGGCGAGCGTTCCCTCGACACAACTCCCGGGGCGTGTTCTCGCCCGGCCGGCGACTCGAGCGGCGACGCCGGTGGTTCCTCCGGTGCGGCGGGCGCGGCGCCGTGCTGATCCGCAACGCCACGGTTTTCGGCAGCGCCCACACCGATGTGCGGTGGCGCAGCGAGCGGATCACCGAGTGCGGGACCGGTTTGCGGCCGCTACCCGGCGAGGACGATATCGATGCCCGCGGCGGCTGGTTGCTACCCGGTTTCCACGATCACCACATCCATCTACGGGCGCTGGCGGCGCAACGGGATTCGGTACGGGCTGGGCCACCGCATGTGCATACCGCCGCCGATTTCGCCGCGTCCCTGCGCCGGGCCGATACCGGCCTGCCGCCGGAGCGCTGGCTGCGCGCCGTGGGATACCACGAGTCGGTGGCGGGCGCGCTGGATCGTTCGGTACTCGATCGCCTGGTGCCCGACCGACCGGTCCGGGTTCAGCACCGCACAGGCGCCCTCTGGGTACTGAATTCGGCGGCCTGCCGGGCCGTCGCTCTCGCGGACTGCCCGCTCGACGGCATCGAACGCGATGGCACCGGCCGCCCGACCGGGCGGCTCTGGCGGATGGATTCCTGGCTCGGAAACCGTGTGCCCGCGACGGTTTCCGATCTCGGTGCGATCAGCGCGGCGGCGGCCGAGGCCGGGATCACCGGATACACCGACGCCACTCCGAATCTCACCGAACCCGATATCGACGATTTCGCGCAACTGGTCGCGAATTCCACGATCCGCCAGCGCTTGCGGTGTATGGCCCCACCCGGGATCACGCCGCCCGCTGTCGGCCGATTCACTGTGGGCGCCACCAAATTCCTGCTCGACGACACCACATTGCCCGATCTGGGCGACTTCGCCGACCGGATTCGTGCGACACATGCCGAGGGCCGCCCGGTGGCGGTGCACTGTGTGACCCGGGTGCAACTGGCGCTCACGATGGCCGCCCTCGATACCGCCGGGGTCGTGCCCGGGGATCGGATCGAACACGGCGCCCTGATCTCACCCGACATCATGGCCTGGTTGCGCGACCGCGGGGTGACCGTGGTGACGCAGCCTCATTTCCCGGTCGAGCGGGCCACGCAATACGCCGAGGAGATCGCGGCCGAGGACCGGCCGGATCTGTGGCGGCTGGGGTCGCTGCGGGCCGCGGGGGTGCCGCTCGCGGCCGGAACCGATGCACCCTTCGGTGATCCCGATCCCTGGCGGGTCGTGCGCGCGGCAATCGGCCCCCGGCCCGGATCCGCCGGCACCGAAGAACTCACGCTGGTCCAGGCGATATCACTGTTCCTCGGCCGCGCCGGTCAACCCGCGATTTCCCGCACAGTATCGCCGGGGTCGGCCGCCGACCTCGTACTACTGCGGTTTCCGCCGGCCGAGATCGACGTCCCGGACCGCTCACTCGTAACCGCCACGATCGTCGCGGGCGAACCGGTTCACTACGCGCCGGACACATAACCGGAGCACGTCACCTTCACCGTCGAACGGCCCGGAACACGCGCGTGCGCCGGGCTCGGCCTGCGGTCCGGAACCTCGGGTTCGCGAGCGCGTCCGCCGGGCGACAGCGGCAAATCCGGAACCTTCGATCTTCTCGACCGGGAGGCCGGGAAAGGTGTATCGTCAACCGAAAAGAGAGCGCGATTCTCATTTACAGAGATCTTCGATCTCATTCGGTCCGGGTGCGCCCGGCGTCGACCATGAACAGCGAGGAGTCCGGTGAATATCGACGACATGATTCTGGTGAGCATCGACGACCACGTGGTCGAACCGCGCGATATGTTCGACAACCACGTGCCGAAGAAATACGCCGAGTACGTACCCAAGGTCGTCGTCGACGAGAACGGCATCGATCGCTGGATCTACCGGGACCGGCCCACCGGTGTCACCGGCCTCAACGCGGTCGTCTCCTGGCCGCCCGAGGAATGGGGCTACGATCCCGCCGGCTACGCCGAGATGCGCCCGGCCGTCTACGACATCCACGACCGGGTCCGCGATATGGACGCCAACGGCGTCCTCGGCTCCATGTGTTTCCCCACCTTCACCGGTTTCAGCGCCGGGCATCTGAGCCGCGGCGGAATGGACGAGATCACCGTCGCCATGATCTCCGCCTACAACGACTGGCATATCGAGGAGTGGGCGGGCGCCTACCCCGGCCGGTTCATCCCGATCGGCATCCTGCCGCTGTGGGAGCCGCAGCTGGCCGTGAACGAGATCAACCGTCTCGCCGCCAAGGGCTGCCGTTCGGTGACCATGCCGGAGCTGCCGCATATCGACGGCCTGCCCAGCTACCACGATATGGACTATTGGGGCCCGGTGTTCCAGGCGCTCTGCGACAACGACACCGTGATGAACCTGCATATCGGGCAGGGCTTCGGCGTACTCAAACTGGCACCGGACGCCCCGATCGACAATCTCATGGTCCTCGCGCCCAGCATTTCCCTGATCGGCGTCCAGGATCTGCTGTGGGGTCCGGCCTTCCGCACCTACCCGAAGCTGAAGGTCGCGATGTCCGAGGGCGGCGTCGGGTGGATTCCGTTCTTCCTGGACCGCTCCGACCGGCACTACACCAACCAGCGCTGGCTGCGCCGCGATTTCGGCGGCAAAATGCCGAGCCAGGTGTTCCGGGAGCATGTCATGGCCTGCTACGTCACCGACCCGACCTCGCTGAAACTCCGCCACGAGATCGGTATCGACAACATCGCCTGGGAATGCGATTACCCGCATTCGGATTCGCTGTGGCCGGGCGCCCCGGAGTTCGTGCTGAGCGAACTCGAAGGGGCCGGCGCCGACGACTCCGATATCGACAAGATCACCTGGCAGAACGCCTGCCGCTGGCTGAACTGGGATCCCTTCGCCCACCAGACCCGCGAAGAGGCCACGGTCGGCGCGTTGCGCGCCAAGGCCGCCGATGTGGACCTGTCCACCACCACCCGCCAGGAGTACGCGGACCGCTACGCCGCCAAGCACGCGAGCTGATCAGCGCGCGCGAGGGGGCAACCCTCATCCGCCCTCTCGCATTCGCCGATCCCCGCCCCCGGGCTCCAGAAGAGCCCGGGGGCGGTGGCGTATCCGGCCGGGCGGTGTGAACCTGTCGGACCGGCTCGATAATCTGCCGGGATGGTCAAACCCGATCCGGCGCTACGCCGCCTGCTGCGCGAAACGCAGAAGTTGCTGGAGCCGTACGGTTTCGACGGGAGTGATCCCCGATGGGTGCGAGTCGAGCCGGGTGGGGTCGCGGCGGTCGGGCGTACCCGGGCCACTCGCACCTGGGCCGACGGACAACAGGTGCTCCGATTCGATCTGTTTCTGAGCGCGACCCCGGCCGCCTGGTGGGATTTCGGCAACTGGCGCAATGCCCGGCTGGGCCTGCCGCCGATCCCGGCGGAGGAGGCCACCGGCCCCGACCTGCTCCCCACGCACGGCCTGGCGGGCGAGCCGTGGTGCCTGCGCTCCGGCCCGGACGGGCACGTCCCGCCGGCGGATCTCGACGCCGTCCGCGCGGAACTCCCCCGGCGGATCCACGCCTACGCACGCCGCGCGCTCCAACTCGTGGAACCCGACCGCTACCTCGACGAACTCGTCGCGCAAGCCGATCCACACATCGGCACCTGGGAGACGATCGTCGTCCTGCTCGCCGGCCGCGGCCCCGGACCGGAACTCGATGATGCCGTCCGGCAACTCCGGGCATGTTCCGCCGGCCGCGAACCGTCGGCCTACACCGAGGACGTCATCGCCTACGCGCACACCCGAGCCGCCCTCGTCTGAGCCGGGCGGTACCCGAACCGGTGACACCGCGACCCGCCCCCGCGCGGCGGACGGCGTGGATGCGTCGCGGTCCGCGAGCCCCTTCCATACACCGTAAGAACCGGTTACGGTGACTGCGAGCAACAAGACGAGAGGGAACCCGAATGTCGGTCGGCGCCACAGTGAACAGGCATATCCAGGAACTCGGCGGCGGGTTCATGTTCTCCCGGGAGGCACGCACCTACGCCGCCGAAACCGGTATCGACGAATTCTTCGGCCCCTACACCCGCGGCCGCGGCGGGGTGCTCGGCGAGGTGGACGCCGATGTGGTCACCGCGGCGTTCGGGTTCTTCCCCGGGCACTCCGTTCGCACGGCATGGGAATCGGTGCCGATGCCCGCCGAGAAAGCCGCGCAACGCTACGCACAGGCCTGCCAGGAGTTCGGCCGCCGCAAACTCGGTGCGTTCGAGGAAGCGCCGCGGCTCGCGGAGCTGCTGGAAGCGGTGGCCGCGGCGGCCGATCCCGCCGGGGTGCCGCTGTTCGCGGGCTGGCGGGCGATGCCGCTGCCCGCCGATCCGGGCGCCCGGGTCATGCAACTCGCCCACGTGCTGCGCGAACTACGCGGCGGACTGCACCTGCTGGCCGTCCGCGCCTCCGGCATCACCCCGCTGCAGGCCGTATTGATCTCCGGCTCCCCGCTCAACGACGGCCCCGGGCAGGCCCGCTGGTACGGCTGGCCCGAGCCGTTCGAGGAGATCACCGACGAGGTCCGCGCCGCCTGGAAACAGGCCGAGGCGGTGACCGACCAACTCATCGCCCCGGCCTTCGCGGTCCTCGACGACGCCGCGGCCGCCGATCTCGTCAGGCTGGTCGCCGCCGCCCACGCCGCGACCTTCGCCCGCTGAACCACCAGCAGCGACCGACTCCGAACCCTGGCCACGATGCGCCGGCCGGCCCGCCGGACATATCCCGAGCCCGGGCAAACCGCACGACGGGCTGGTCAGGCGCATGAGTTCCCGGCATGCGGCAGTGGGTTCGACCACGACAATGGTCGTGCCGCACACGCCCGCGTCCCGGTACACCCGGCCGCCTTTACTCCCACGCGCGCAGCCCCACTCGACGGCCGCGCGCAAGGACGGGCATGTGGGGTCGCCGCCGGGCGATTCGCGTAGCGAACGAGGGACTGCCGGGAACTATCCGCGATCCGCGTTCGCCGGCCGCTCGACCGACACTTCGTCCCGGCCCGAACTTCGGATGACGGCACCGTCATGGATGTGCAGGACCGCATCGGCCGCTTGTACCGTCGCGCCGTCGAGCGGAAAGTAGCCGTGGGCGGATGTGTGGTCGGTTCGCCGAGCAGCGGCAGGAAGCTCGCCGGGCCCGATGAAATCCCGGGCGGCGATCCTGCTTTGCAGGAAACTTTCGTAGGTGCCGGCCGCGGGTTCCGGCAGGCCGATGGTTTCGTCCCGGCCCAGACTGCCGATGACGACCGAGTACCGCGAACCCACCATCGACCCGATGATCGCACCCGCGCTGTACCAGTCGAGGTTCATCTCGCCCATCCGCATATGACTCCGGTTGCGCTGCAGGTGCAGGTTGTGGGCGAACACCAGCGTCGCGCCGCGCCCGGCCTCGATACGCCGGATATCGAGAAGGTTCTGGGCCATCAGCACATCGCGGGTGGCGCACATGCGGGTCCACCGCGCCTCCTGTTCGGCCTGCGACGCCGCCTGCTTGTGGTAGGTCAGCAGACCCAGACCGGCTCGGAGGTGAGTTTCGGCCCGGAACCAGTCGGCGCGCGAGGTTTTCGCCATCAGCTCCGGCGCCCGGGTGTGGAGGTCGATGTCCATCTCGTCGGCGTACCCACGCAGAGCTGCTGCCTCGGTGGTCGCGCCGGGCGATTCGGCCGGGTCCAGCACCGCCTCGGTGCGGTGCCAGCGGTCGTCCGCGCCGGCAAGTGCGGCCAGGTCGTAGTCGAGGCCCAGGTAGTCGCGTACGTATTCGAGGTAGCGGCGCGGGCTGGGCACATTCATGGTCTCGAGGGATGCGTCGAATCCGTGGAATGCCAGCCGCTCCTCCGCGGGGCGGTGCTCGTTGTATTCCCGCATCCACGCGACCAACTGCCGGTTCGCGTCCAGCTCCCCGAAGCCGTGCGAGAAGCCTTCCGCCATCGCGCTTTCGAGCGTGCCGGCACCGTGCCGGACGTACTCGTCGACGGCCAGTGCGGCCACGCGATCGGTTTCGAGGGCGATGGACCGGAAGCGGCCGGCCAGTTCGGCGAACAGGTCGTTGCGGGTCCAGGCGAAGGCAGGTTCCAGGTGGGTCGGTTCCCCGAAACCCAGCAGTTCGGCGGTGCCGAGTCCGAGGGTCCGTGTATCGAAGGTCATTTCTTGAATCGTATCTTTGAAACCTCGGTTGATACTTTTCGGAGAGATACACCAGTTCGATCAGTAGGAGTTTCAAACCGATGCACGCCCTCCGCCCGGCCGACCTCGCCCGCGAGCACGGCCTCTCCACCCAGGCCGTCCGGAACTACGAACGCGACGGATTCCTCCCCGCCGCCGATCGCACCGCCAGCGGCTACCGCATCTACACCGAAGCCCACGCCGCCGCCCTGCGCGCCTACCTGTCCCTCGTCGCCGCGTACGACCACGCCCTCGCCAGCCACATCATGACCGAACTGCACGCGGGCGAACTCGACCACGCCCTCGAACTCATCGACCGCGGCCACCAGCAGCTACTCCGCGACCGCGAAACCCTCGACGCGGTACGCAAAGCGATCGGTCACCTCACCACCGAGTCTCCCACCACCACGACCGGCGCACCGACCCCCGCCGCCCGTACCGTGGGCGAACTCGCCCACCACCTCCGCGTCACCCCCGCGACCCTGCGCAAATGGGAAACCGCCGGCATCCTCACCCCCGTCCGCGACCCCGCCACCGGCTACCGCATCTACCGCTCCCCCGATATCCGCGACGCCGAACTGGCCCACCTACTCCGCCGCGGCGGCTACCCGCTGTCCCATATCGCCACCGTGGTCGAACAGATCCGCACAGCCGGCGGCACCCAAGCACTGGCCGCCGCCCTCGACGGCTGGCAGCACAAGCTCACCGCACGGGGCGTCGCGATGCTCAAAGCAGCCGGTCTACTCGGTCGTTACCTGCCCCTTCTCCCCGACGCGGCCGCACCGCCCACACCTCATCCGGAACCCTGCCCTCAGGAGGCCGTGCATCCGGCCGGGAGCCGTGGCACCGGGCGGCACGCGTCGGCGATGGTCGAATGACCGAGGACGTACCCATTTTCTCACCGCGACACCACTGCTCGGTGGGCGCCGTTCCTCTGCGGTCGGCCTCCACAGCCGGCGGCGCGGAGTTCAGAAGCCTCCGCCGCAGCCGTGGCCGCCGCTTCCACTGTCGATTCCGAAGCCGGTATGTGCGGTGGTGTGCCGGTTCGCGGACCGCGGACTCGGGATATGCCGCGAATCAGCCCATCGGCTCGCGGTGACTGCCCGCCACCAGAACTCGAAAGTTACGCCGGTTTCCCGTTCGATTTCCCGGCGGTCGTTGTCATCCCAGCCCACGGTATAGCCGCCCGCGCGACCGTAGGTTTCCTGCAGCTTCTCCGCCAACGCGCGAGTACTCAGCGACGAATCGTCCGCGTGAAAAACGTGGACCACCCGTTCCTGCTCGTCGATGCGGTAACTCCACCGGGCTGCTGCCGACACCGCCCGGATCCGTTCGAGTTCCCGGGCACTCCGCTCGGCACTTTCCCGAGCCGCCGCACGCCGGCGTGCTTCCCGCTCCTGCAGCCGCGCCGCGATCGCCTCTCGGACGGGCCGGTATTCCTCGTCGAGGTACCGCACCCGCTCTCGGAATTCGACGAACGACCGCCGCAATCCGCGGTAGTTCAACCGGCGCCCCGCCGCTCGCCACCCGATTACCCGCTGTACCGAGACCCAGCCATTCGCTTCGGCGATATGCAGTCCATGATCCCGAAGAAGCCGCGCCGCGGCCTCACCGAGCCCCCGGCGCGCTCGCACCTCCGCCCTCGACCAGAGGGCCACCTCACCCGCGGTCGCCTCGATCACGACAGGCGCGTGACAATCGCGAGAGCCGGCCCACAGTTCCGCTTCGGCAACCTGCCACGGCTCGTCCGGCGGATAACCCCACGCCTGCCCGGCATCCAGTCTGTACAGTTCGAAATTCACCGGGCGCACGTCGAAGCCCACACGCCACTTCCTTCTGGCGAGAACGGTGCCGAACTGAAAACCGTACCGGTGCGATGTCACCTCGACCACAGTGACTCTCCCTCCGCGGGGCGTCTTTCCACAGTTACCGCGAAATCCACTCCGCGCCTACGGCTGTCCGGTTCGTCCCTCGCCACTCGCCCCGGGCCGCTCTGGCCCCGCAGCTCCCGAACCGGGTGTGCAAGGATGTTCGCGACCGAACTGGACGGCACCCGAGTGGCGCGGTTCGCCGGGGGCAAAGGGGAGAACGAGTGAACAGCAGTGACCGGGCCGCGGAGATAGCCCGGATCAACGCGAAACTGGCCGAAATCCGCGGCTCGATCCGATCTCGGGACGGCAGCGTCCACATCGAAACCGATGTAGCGGGCCGCATCACCAAGATCTGGCTCGCCGACTACGCCATGGACGACGGCCCGGACCACCTGGCAAAAGTCATCGCCGATACCCACCGGTAGGCGTTAGCGGAAGCTACGGCAACGGCCGAGCGGACTTTCAACGGCACCGGTGAAGGTGCCACCGAACGAAACCACCTGCGCTGATGACGAATCTCGACCCCGCCAAGATGCGAGCACTGGCCGTCGAACTCCGGGCGCACGCCACGACCATCAACGGCGTGGCACCGATAGCGAAAGCAAGCCGTGATGCCGCCCGCGACCAAATGGACAACTCCGACCTCGCAGTCAAAATCGAAGAATCGCTCAAGGCCATGGACAGGGTTGTGCAGTATCACGCGGGCCGGCAGACCTGGTTCGCCGACGAACTCGATCGGCAAGCCGCCTCTTTCGAAGCCACCGATCAGAATATTGCCAGCAATGTAGAGGGCGCCGGGGAAGGCCTCGAACAGACAGGACCCCGATGAGCCGGAAACCCTTGACCATCGATGAAGTACTGAGCTGGCAGATTCACCACGTTCGTGACACCGCGTTCAAAATGACCCAATGTTCCCAAACCGTGGATCGCGAGGCCGAGGCAGCGTCGAAGAAGATCGACACCTCACAGGATTTCTTCGACAGCGAAGCCGGAACCGCCGCCGCGATCGGGCACGGATCGACCGCAACGACACCTTCAACACCGCCGACATCCTCGATGAAATGGCAAAACTGGCCACCCGTCTGGCCGATACGATCGCCCCCGAAATCCAGACCATCCGGGACACAAAAGAAGAGGTCGAGTCATCCCGCTGGGAACTGTACGTCAACCATGACGGTACCGTCGATTCACGCCGGTCCAACTGGGAAATAGCGACAGAATTCTTCCCTTTCGGGCCCGCCGCTGTTACCGCTAAAGAATCCGCCGAAATGTCCTACGAAATCACGATACAAGGGGCACTCACCAAGATCCTGGAAGCGGACTTGGAAGGCGGGGCGAAGTTCGCAACTCTACTCGAGAAGCTGTCGGACTCCGTGAAAACCGCCCTCGTCGCCAAACCGAGCGACCCGGAACTTGCGAGGATCCTCGAGGACTACCAGACCGACTCATCGGTCGGCGATCTGCAACTATGGCCGACCGGATTGGAACTCGAAGCACTCCAGCGCATAAAGCCGGGCCTGCAACCGCAGATGCTCAGCACCGAAGAGATCGCCGTGATGTCGATGCTGCTCGCAAAGAAGGACTACGCCGGAATCGTCGACCAGTTCGAGATGACGCAGCAAGCTCAAGAAGCTGCAATCCAGGTCTATCCACAATCTGTGGACGACGGCCACGGTGATGCGTTCCGTCACGCATACTGGAATGCACTCATGGCGCAACGATTCGGCCCCGAGTGGACCGAGATGTACGGTATCTCTCACGAAAAGAGCGGCGGCAACCCGCCGAATCGCGAAGCGATGGACTTGTTCAACAACCAACTCGGACGAGAGATAGGCGCCGCCAACCCAGATGCTTCACCAGAGGAATTGCAGCAACTTATCAAGAATGAAATAGACAAAGGGAACGCACTTGTACTTGCGCCGCCAACTGGAGACCTTGAAGGGACCCCGGTTATCACCTGGAGCAACCAGGTGGCCGAAACCGGGACAAAGCAGACCTCGGGTGTAGACATACCGCTCCCTCGGAAGGATTAGGCCAGGAGATGAAGGGAAAATACACGCTTGTTGCGGTCATAACCTGCATTTCGATGCTCGCGAGCGGCTGCTCGTTGGTTCGCGAGGCACTCGGGACGGGCCCGAGCGAAGACACCCCATGCGTCGGAACCGAATTCGACCTCTGGGCCTCTAGGGAAGTACTGGTCCCTGCCGAACCTTTCAATGCCGAGGCAGATCGGGCCGCCTCAGCGTCCGAGCCCACCACGCTAGACGCCATCACAGCTGTCGCGGGCTGGCAAGGGAGCTGGGACCGGATGATCGATGTTCCCGACCATGCCACCATCGATATGCTCAATTCCTGGGCGGGAAGTAGTTCCATTTGCTGGGATGGGCTCAGCACTGAAGTCGGGTGGACTGAGGGAACTTCGGAAGGGGTGTACCTCTTCATGGACGGTGCAACACCCGTTCAGACTGTGCGGTATACCGGCCCCGAAAGGCTCTTTTTCATCAACAGAAAGCCTCCGGTTGTCGAGCGCCACGAAGTTCTCACCCCGAACGGTTTGTACTTGCTCCCGCCCGAGTAGATCCTGAGATAGCTGGTACGCAGCAACTCCGACATCTCGCCCAGGTTGGTCTGCAAGAGTGACCGGCCGGGCCTCGAGGTAGCCAGTGAACCGCCCGAAGGCTGTCGAGGTCAACGGATTTCTCCCCGCCGCCGAACGTACCGCCACGGGCTACCGCATCTACCGCGCCCCCGATATCCGCGACGCCGAACTGGCCCACCTCCCGACCCGGCCACCACGCCGAATCGATGAATCCGGCCGTCGTGGGATCGGCGAGCCGGATCCTCAACAGAGCGGCGGTCAGCGCGGCCGGGCGCGGCTGCCGCGGGCACTCAGTGCGCGGATCGGCCCGATCAGCGCCCGGTAGACCGGACGCACGACCCGGCCGGGGAGGTAACGGTGGCGTTCTTCGTGCCACACCCGCGCTCGCGGGTGCGAAGCGAGCGGCGACCAGCGGTCGGAGATGGGCGGTTGCGAGGTGTGGAATTCGATGCGGCAGAGGTGTTTCGTATTGACGTAGCCATACTGACCAGGACTGACCAGCCGCACCGGTGTGCCGTGATCGCTGTCGAGCGGCCGTCCGTCGAGTCGGTCGGCGATGAGCACATCCTCGGCCATGACATCGTCGATCGCTACGCCGGACCGATAGCCGTCGAGACCTTCGAAAACGAGATAACCGATCACCGCGCCGGGTTCGAGCAGCGGCTCGACCTGCGTTCGATAGAACGTCTCGAACGGGACCCCTTCCCAACGCAGTCCCGTCGCCGACCACCCCGCGACACAGTGGAAATCGGCGTCGATCTCCCGTCTCGGCATGGTGGCGAGGTCGGCCACCGGCAGCGTGCGCGGCTCGGTCAGGACGCCGGCGAGTTCGATCACCGGATTGTCGGGGACCGCCGGCGGCGGACGATGCAGATGGGTGCCGAAGCGCGGAAAACCCTCGACAGCACGCTGCCCCGGTGGGAGTGCCATACCGACCTCCTGTAGTTATACGGCCCCGTATAACTCCTGCAGCGTACTGGCCGATCCATCTGTTGCGCAGCAAGAAAGCTCACAGCGTGCGCCAACCCACAACCCCGGGATACCGAAAGGCGTCGAGAAGCTGCCGCGTCAGGCGGTCGCGACCACCGAGTCGTTGATCGACTGGATGACCCCGCCGAGCGTTTCGTCTGTTCGGGTGCGAACAATTTGCCGACTGTTTTTGCCCGGTGTGGTCCGGAAGACGTCGGTCGGAGCGCTCGGCGAGTGGCTGCGGGTTCAGGCGCGCGGGAGTGTGATGAGCCGCCCGGCAGGGGAGGTGACCTCGCTGATCCGGGTGCGCTCGGTGATGGGTGCGGCTTTCTCGCGGCAGTCGAAGATGGCCAGAACGCCGGTGTCGAGTTCGAGGCGGTCGAGGTAGGCGTCGAGTTGGGTCAGGCCCTTGTCGAGGGGGTCACCTTCTTTGTCCGCTCGGCGTTTCAGTTCGAAGGCGAGGCGTTGCTCGGCACGCACCCCGCCGGGGCCGGTGTAGGGCTGGCGGATGAGCAGGTCGATGCGACCGGCGCCGACACCGTATTCGCGGGCGATGTATCCGCCGCCGTTGACGATGCGGTGCAGGAACGCCATGAGCACCAGTTGCGGGGCGACTTCGTGATAGCTGTGCCGGGACGCAAGGAATTCGCCGTTCTCTTTCCAGAACGAGGTGAAGGCTGTGAGCAGTTTGTGTACGTCTAGACGGCCGTCGTCGAGCCGGAACCGGGCGGGTTCGGCAGTGACGCTGCCTTCGATGCTCGAGCCGAGGACGCGGACGATGACCTCGTTGTAGATCGGATTCGCGATGCGCACGGGGTTGTCGCGGGCGATGAGGCCCAGGTCGGCGACATAGGAGCGGGCGGCGTCGAAGTCGAGGGCGCTGTCGACGTTGTTTCCGGCGAGCAGGGGTTCGATCACCTTCTTGACCCTGGGTTCGTCGAGCTTGGTGACCAGGGAGTCCAGGTGAGTGGCTCGGGCGACGATCAGGCGTTCTTCGGCCCGGTCGATGTGGTCCTCGGTGATGGTGGTCTCGATGCGCATATTGTCGACGACCTCGGCGGCGAGGGCGTTGACGAGCCAGGGCTGGCCTTGGGTGTAGTAGTAGGCGAGATCTGTTGCACGAGGGCTGAATTCCTGCCCGGTGTCGGCAGTGTGCTGGGTATAGAGGGCGCCGACCTCGTCGCGGTCGAAATCTCCGATGCGGATGGAGTCGACTTTGATATTGAACGGACTGGCACTGCCCAACCGGGAGGGATCGCCGCCGGCCGCGGCCTTGTAGTCGCGGACATCCCGTAGCCCGCACAGCACGATCGAATGCACGAATCCGCGGCGATTCGTGGTGTAGCCGGTGCGCAGCTGGCGGAGCACGCTGATCAGACTTTCGCCACGCAGAGAGTCGATCTCGTCGAAGAACAGCACCAGCGGTTTCGGGCATCGTTCGGCCCAGGCGGTGAGTGCCGAGAGCAGCGCATATCCGGGTTCGGCCGCTGGCCACGGCGCCGGTGGTAGCTCGTCGGCGGGGAGCCCCCTGATCCTGGTCATCTCGCGGATGTGTCTGAGCAGCGCACGCTCTGTGGCACCAACGTCGTCCCCGAACGTGCTCCCCGGTTCGCAGCTGAAATGCAGTGCCGTGTACTTGCCTTCGGCAGTGAGCTCATGTGCGAGTTCGATAAGGGAGGTGGTCTTTCCGGTCTGGCGAGGCGCGTGCACCACAAAATACTGGCCGCGGGCAATATGGCGGCGAGCATCCGGAAGCCGTTCGCTCGCAGGCAACATATAGTGCAGCTCCGCATCGCACGGCCCGGTGGTGTTGAAGTACCTCACAAGCCCTCCCGTTTCCGCTACCCGAGCCCGCGGTGAACTCATTCGCGCAGCATACCGGGTGTTCGACACCGCCCTGCGCGTTGGATTTCCCTGGCTGTCGGTGGCGGCCCGCCGGGAATCCTGCGGTTATTCGAAGTGGTCCTCAGACTCACCAGCTGCCGCTCTCGCACAGCAGACCCACCCGTGACCACCTGCCGACCAGCGCCGTCCGCACGGGTGCGCTGGTCGACAGCGATTCGGTGTGCGGCCGCCGCACACCGAGTTCGATCTGGATGATGTCGTGTTCGCGTCTATCAAGCCTGTCGGCGCCGGTCAGTGCTGGAATCGGGCAGAGGCGAGTGCCGCGACGAATCCGTCCCATTCGGCCGGGCCGAATGCCAGCGTCGGGCCGGACGGGTTCTTCGAATCGCGTACACCGACTGTCCCGCCGTCGAGGAATGCCACCTCTACACAATCCTGCTGTCCGGAACTTCGGCTGCTCTTGAACCAGCGTGCGGTAGGTAGGTCGGTCATCGGTTCCACTCCTTCAACGCGCCGAGCACCAGGCCTCTGGCCTCATCCTCCGAATGCGCCACTCGCCGCAGTCTCTCGACAGCCCGTGTGTACACCGCTACCTCGGCCTCGCGCTCTATATAGACCCTGCCGAAGTAGCCTTCTGCATATGCTACCGACGGCTGACGCATCCGGGAGGTCGGCATAGGCGGCAAATCGAACAGGACGAATGGTCCGGCGATCAGCCCGATAGGGTCCCGGGACTGCCTGCCCACGATCCGCAGCGTGACATTCTCGCGTTCCGCAGCCGCCAAGAGGTGTGACATCTGGTCCGCAACGACTGCTGGACTGCCCACCATGGTGTGCAGCGCATGTTCGGCGATTACCGCCTCGAAGTGAAAGCTTTGCTTGTTCAACACTTCCTGCCGCCGCACAACGAGATCAAGAGTCAACTCGACCTCACGGGTGGGCATCTCCGGATACTCCGCCCACAGCAGTGCCCGGCGGTATTCCCGCGTCTGTAGCAATCCGGGTATAAGAGCCACCTGCCACGAGAAGACATGGATCGCGGACTCTTCCAGCCCGATGAAGTGGTTGAAAGTTCTCGGTACGGCCTCCGCATACGCCTGCCACCAGCCACCGTCCGAGCCCATCGACGACCGGATCTCCCGGGCCAGATCGAGGACCGTCCTCCGCTCCTCATCGGTGCTGGAGAACGCGTTGCACAGGGCGTTCATCGCCAGATCTGTGACCTTGGTTTTGAGGCCGTCTTCCAGCCGGCCGTAGGTCTGCGGTGAGGTTTCGGCCGCACGTGCGGCACCGGCCTGTGTCATTTCCGCCCGGAGGCGCATTTTGCGAAGCTGCCGCCCCAACGCGCGGCGGGGAAGCATGGACCCACTACCCACGGTATTTACCCTCGCTAACTGGATCGTTTCGATATGGAAGGTGCCGTGGTGGAAATGTCTCCGCGCCACGGCTTTTCCCCGGCGATGGAGCGGCGCGAACACCTGCCGGTCCGATCTACTGGAGAAACGCCCGGCGCAGGCCGTTCCTCGACTCACCTTCGAGGAGCGTCGCCACCGCAGCATCAAAACTGCTGCGGCAGGGTCCGGCACCGTCCATGTGCCCCCGCCGGACCCTGTGCCGGGCGTAGGCCAAGACTAACCCCAGGAGCGGAAGATGTTGTGCGAATGCGGTTCTGCGTCATCAGGCAGTGGAGCGCGGGGCGCTGCGGGCAGACGCCGTGCCAGGCACCCGCCGTACCCTTTGGATATTCGCCGTACCCCGCGTCCGCGGTCATCGCTGGGGCTGGTACCGGGCCGCAGCAGTTCAGGCCGGAGTGACCAGTTTCGCCAGGAGTTGTTTGAGCTCCGCAGTCGAGACCGGGTCGATCCGGAAATCCCGGTATTCGTGCCGGTAGACGTAGCGTCCGTCGTCGCGGATATCGAACCAGCTCAGATAGCCGGGCGGGAAAGGGCGTGTGTCGTGGAGCCCGCGCCGCACCTCGATATGCCCCGAGCCGGTGCGGGGTGCGCGGAGCATGCGGCGCATGCGGTCGGGGACCTGCGGGGTGGAACCGATCCACATACCGTCGGTTTCCCGCATCCGGTCGATATCGTCGATCAACGAGGGCCCGGATCCTTTCGGTACATCGCCGAGCACTGCGTCCACCATCATCGGAACGACCTTCGGTGTCCCGGCCCGCAGCACAATCGTGCCGCCGGTTTCCGCATCGGGGCCGGGTCGCTGCACCATGGCGACACCCACGGTGCCGTCGATGGCGGCGTAGGCGCGAATCGGATCGTCCCGCGAACCAGAAAGTGCCACAGTCGTTTCCGGCGCGGCGGCCACCCGCAGAGCAGCGTCGAGGTCGGGGTCGGAATTCTTCGGGAGGCGGGCATTCAGTTCGGCGGCGAGCCGGTCGTAGTCGGATTCCCAGCGGGCAGCCGACACCACGCTCAGCGGGAACGGGTAGCGGTCGCGATCGGTGACATTCCAGACGTGCATGAACTCATCGGGGGTGAACTCCCATCTCACCGATGACCGCCCCGATCGCTCGCGGGTTCGGCTGCCGCCGCATCGTCGCCGATGGTCGGCGGCACCATCGGCTGTTCCGGGCCGAGCAGTTCCTCGCTCCGGTCGATGATCAGGTAGTCGGGGATCTTGTGGTCCTGCTCGTCCTCACCCCGCCGGGCGGCCCCCGGGGACATCATTCCCGGCATACCGCCCATACCGGCGGGCCGTCCCGCGCGTGCTGCCTGAGCGGCCGTGGTGCCGCCCGGAGCGGGTGTGGTTCCCGGCGCGCCCGGAACACTGCGGCCCGGCACGGGTGGTGTTCCTGGACGGCCGGGCGAACCGGGAACACTGGGTACACCGGGGCTTCCGGGACGCGACGGGGTTCCGGGGACCGTGGGTGTACCGGTGGGAGCACCGCGCGGAGTATCGCCCGACGTCGTAGTGGACGGTGTGGTGGCGGGCTGCTGGCCTGCCGGATTACCGGCAGGCGTTTCGGCGCCGGCGGCGGTGGTCGCCTGCGGCTCTTCCGTACCCGGCTGTCCGGGCTGCTCCCCTGTGGGCTGGTTTCCCGGCGCTCCCGTGGTGTTTCCGGGCGTGCCCGCGCTGTTGGTGGTGGACGTGCCCGGCGGGTTCGTTCCCGCGGGTCCCTCCCCGGGCGTGTCCACCGGGACGAATGTCGGCACGCCCTCTCCGGCCGGCTGGTAGGTCGGCTTGTAAATCGAGTTCATCACGCCGATGGCGACCTGGCGCTGCTCTTCCTGCTGCCGTCCGAAGTCGGCCTCCGACGACGGTGCGGCCGCGCCCAACAGGACAGTCGCGACCTGTTCGGCATCGTCGGGCAGCCCCTCAGTTGGCACAGCACGCACGGGCGGTGGCGGCACCGACAACTGCACCGCATCCGCGCCAGCCGCCACCGAACCGACCCGATACCCGATCGCCGAAACGGCACGCTGCAAATTGTCGGCGCCGTCGAAGAACGTTTCCGCCGCGGTTGCCGCAGTGGTGGCGAATTCACCCGAAAAGCCTTCGGAGAGTGCGCGATTCAGCGCGAGCCGAGAACCGAGAACTTTGGCCGACAGACCGGTCGCGATTGTCCGCCATGTTTCACCCAACTCGGTGATGGCACGGACATTCATCGCGTCCACTTTGTCGTAGATCTCCGCATGCGACAAGCCCTCGAAATGCTCCATCGCGGTGATGTACGGCGGATCCTGCGAATCATGGGTGATATGACGCTGGGAACTCGCGGCCCCGTCACGACCCTGCTGAGCCAGGATCTGCGCCTCTTGGGCCTCGATCAATGCCTGCGAGTTCTCGGGAGCGAATACCGGGAACTCTGCCTGCGGTTCTTCGCTCATCGTCAGTTCTCCTCACCGATTTCCTGCTCGATCAGAGCGGCAGTCTTCTCGATCCCCATACACGGATCGGAGCCTTGGGCCCGCCCTTCGAGGTTGAGCATCTGGTTGACGAAAACCGCACCGACCGCGGTGCGAATGTTCACCTCGCAGACATCAGGATGCTCGGGATCCACCCCCTTAGTTGCGTCTCGGCCATTGACCTTGATCGGCTGCTGCCATGGTCCGGTCTTCTGGCTCTTCTGGACTTCTTCCTCCAGTGTCACGTTTCCGGACATCACTGAAAGGTCGAGCACCTCTGATTCGAAATGGCAAATGAGAAAGGTCCATTCCGCGATGAAATCTTCTCCACGTTCGCGAGATGCCGGATCGAATCCGGCCTCCCGAATCGTTTCGTCCCTGATCCAGGTACACGGGTCGAATACCACGTCCGGGCGGTCCTTGTTGACGCGGCGTCCTTCCTGAGCGGGCGGCTGCAAGCTCGGCGCGGTGAGCGTCGGCCGCGAATTCGCTGCGGTTTCATCCACCACAGGGGTAGCCGACGACCCCGTTCCGGCCGGCTCCGCATCGTTTGAACAGGCCGACACCATCACCAATGCCAGCAATCCGACAATGCCTCCGAGGTTCCGCCTCATTCCGGTGCTCCTTCCCCTGCCACGACCAACGCCCGGCGATTCATATCATCGGCTTCCTCGAACAGCTGCCCTGCACGCAAATAGGCCGCCGCCATGCGCAATGCGGCTTCCTGGAGCGCGATCAATGCTTCCTTCAGCTTTCCGCCCTTCTCCAAGAACCGGGTTTCGAGCTGGCTTGCCGAATCGAACCCGCCGAACCCAACAGCCTGGCGTGTGTCGTCAGCTTTCAACACCTCATCACCCAGGCTGTCAGCGAATCGCACGAACACGTCCGCGCACCGCTCTGCCGCCCCCGCTTCCATCCGGAATGTCCCGGCCCCCGCCTGCTCCCACAGCGCGGCAGCCTGCCCCTGCCCGATATCCACTGTTCGCCCGCCCTTCCGTACGACGCCTCACTGTATCGGACGCGCCCGCACCGCCTCTGGTTCCGACTTCGGCGACCGTATGAAGCCCCGAAGACCTGCCGAAAACCGATACGCCTCCGAATCGCCGAGGCTTCCGTCGACCTCCGTCCGCCGCTACGCGCCGGGCAAGAACCCACTGTCCATCAGACTCCGCCTCGCCGAGGCGTACCGCCACACCGACCGTAAGATGATCATGCTCAGTTGCAATGAATCGAGGGGGGCACATGCCTATTCGCTGGTCACGGCTTTTCGTCCGGAGGAAAATCGCGGGCGACGCAGTCCGGATTCCGGGCACAGCGATACACGGCAGGAAACCGCGGACCGGAAGGATCACGTTCGCCGGCCTCACCCTCGCGGCGGCATTCGGCGCCACGGCATGCACCTCTCCATCGACACCCGCAGAGTCCGCCGGCCCGACCACGCTCTCGACCCTGCCCTATCCGGACTTTCTCACGGCCGAGCAGCGGGACACGCTCGCCTACCGAGCCGAGATGAGCACCGTGGATCCCTGCGGGTACCTCGATATCGGTGCGATCTCCAGCATCGGGACCGCCGACCACATCGGCACACAGGGCGCCTACGGAACCTGCACAGTCCACTTCTCCCCACCGGCGGGTCCCCAGCGGATCCGGGAGATCATGGTCCGAATCGGCAGCACCGGCGGTGACTACGGGACACCCGTCGAGGGAACCCCGGTCCGGCTCAGCGCCACACCCGACCTGTGCACGTCCTATATCCCGTTCGACGAGGCCCGCAAGGTGGGGTTGTCCTATACCGTCTCCGCCGCCGGCGAGCTCACCGCGTCCCAGACCGGGGCTCGTGAAGATCTGTGCACTGCGGCCCTGACAGTCGCCGAGGCCGGGCTACCACTGACGGCGACCAGACCGCAGCGCTCGGCGTCGCCGCCGTTCACCGAGAACCCCCCGTTTCCCGCGCACGCGCAGGTGAACCACCCGCTGGCCACTCTCGACCCGTGTGCCGTCCTGGGCACTCTCGCCGTCGATTCGCCGGCTCTGTATTTCTCTCCCGGCCCCGTAGGTTGGGAGTGCCATTTCGCGATAGGCACCGATCACACGAAAACGCGCCACATCACCTACTCATACGACTACCTGAGCAAAGCGCTGGAAACCGAGCGCTATTCCGACAAGGAATCCCGTATCACCGTTGCCGGGCTTCCCGCGGTCGAAAGCCGCCTCACTTCGCATGCGACCGGCCTGAAGTACTGCGGGATCACCCTCGCCACCGACCCCGACGCCACAGTTGAAGACGCCGAGGGGAACAGACTGCAAGGTCACTTGATCAGGGTGAGCATCGACGGACTGGGCTGCGACGCGGCCCGCCGGACGGCCGAAGCAATCGCCACCCGCTACAACGCGCACTGCCGAACGGTTCGACCTCAGTTTCCCGCGATGGGACGCTGCGGCGATTGACCTCCGCGGGGAACACCTCGAAACCACCGGAGCGCCGAGCGCCACACTCCGCGCATACCATGAAACCCATGCCCACCCCTTCGGTCGAGCGTCCCGACCTCCCGGAGTTCATGACCTGGGAGGGACTCGAGCAGTTGCCCGAGGGGATCGCCCAGCAGATCGAACTCTGGGACGGCCGGGTGGTGTGGGTGGGGCGGGGGCCCGCCGAGCATCAGGAATTCACCAACCTGCTGTGGAGCGCGTTGCGTGGCTGTGCTCGCGGTGAGATGGACCGGGATACCGAACAGTGCTGGCGGGTGCACACCGAGACGGATATTTTCTTCGGCCGGACCGGAAAGTCCGATTTCGTGACCCCCGATTTCCTCGTCGCGCGCTGTCTGCCCGAGCCCTATCAGGACCTTCGCGCCGACGATGTACTCCTCGCCGGGGAAGTGCTGTCGCCGTCGAATACGCAGACGGATATGGACGCGAAACGGGCCCGATACGCGAAGGCCGGCATTCCCTGGTATTGGGAGGTCGAGCTGCACCGGGAGCGCAGCGCCATCGCGGCCGTGCGCGCCTACGCCCGGGAGACGACGCACGAACTTCCCGCCGGCGTCCGGCCGCTGTATCCGGCCGACTACCGGCTGATCGGCAAATGGACACCGGATAACTCCGACGCCGTCACGGCCGCCCACCCGTTTCCGATCTCCATTCCCTGGTCCGATCTGCAGTTCTGAGTGCACCGTCGGCTCGTTGACGATTCGGCAATCCGAGTGGCTGTAGTGGGCTCGGCGCAGGTCGCGCGGCAGGCCCGGCGGTTCAGAATCCTCGGAGGCGGTCGGGTACGACTCGGATCGGCACCGAGTAGTCGGCGCGGAACTGGTCGGCGGTTATCGACAGTCCGGCCAGCCCATCTCGGTATTTCTCCAGGTAGGCGGCGGTCTCGTCGGCGTCCGGGCCCAGTTCGAGCCGGGCGGTGCCGCCGAACACGATGATATCGCCGCCGGATTCGGTGCTGTTGAAATGCAGCGCCACCCGGGGGTTGCGGGCGATATTGCGGAGTTTGGGCCGGTCGGGCTGACTGAAGATCAGGAAGGATTTCCCGTCCCAGCGGAACCAGACCGGGTTCGGCTGCGGGGTGCCGGTGGGACCGGTGGTGGTGAGCCAGATGATCTCTTCGCGTTCCAGCCTGTCGGCCACCCGGGCGCCGAATTCCGTTGCCGGGTCGAATAGTTCGTTGACCTGCGATGTTGCCATGGGCCGACCTCCAGATCCTCGGGGATTTCGCCGGAACAACACCCTCGCCCGCGCTGCTGTTCCGCGCAATAGCGGTGACCGGGCAAAACCGTATGCATTCGATAACGGGGAATTTTATAGGTCACTTTTCCACAAAAACTGTCGCCTGGCGGCTACTTGCCGTGCGAAGCTGCTGCAGGCCTGTCAACGCCCCTGAAAGAAGATGCCATGAGAACCCTCGCCCTCCTCGGCGCGACCGCCCTCGCCTGCGCGGCCGCCGGCACGATCGTCGCGGCCCAGCCTGCCGCCGCCCAGCCCGGCGCCGGGTGCCACGCCTCGTACGACCCCTGCGTCCCCATCACCAGCGATGCCGACTGCGAAGGCGGCAGCGGCAACGGCCCCGCCTACACCGGACGGGTCCGGGTGATCGGCCCCGACGACTACGACCTGGACCGTGACGGCAACGGAATCGGCTGCGAAAGCAGCTGACAGCTACCATTTCACTGCGCCGTCGGCGGCCGTGATCGCCGACCGGGGATTCGAGACGGTGAACCCGTGAGGTGGAGGGCTGTTCGATGACTACTCGTGCCGAGGTATTCACCACCGCCGGCGACTTGGCGCAGGCGATCGCGGCGGGCGAGCCGGTGACGCTGCTCGATGTGCGCTGGCGGCTCGACCGGCCGGACGGCCGCGCGGACTATCGCGCCGGCCACCTTCCCGGCGCCGTCTACGTCGACCTGGAAACCGAGTTGTCCGACCACTCCGTACCGGGCCGCGGCCGCCACCCGCTGCCCGGTGGGGCGGCGCTGCAGCGGAACCTGCGGGCCTGGGGTGTGCGCGCCGGCGCCCCGGTCGTGGTCTACGACGATTGGAATCGGGCCGGTTCGGCCCGCGCCTGGTGGGTGCTGACCGCCGCCGGACTGCCCGATGTCCGCATCCTGGACGGCGGACTCGCGGCCTGGCGCGAGTCGGGCGGCCGGCTGGACACCGGCGATACCGAGGTGGCTCCCGGCGATGTCACCGTGACCGTGGACGATCTGTATGCCGGTGCGCGCGGGGTGGTGACCGCGGCGGAGCTCGGCGCCGTCGCCGCCCGCGGCGCCCTCGTCGATGCCCGCGCACCGGAACGGTTTCGGGGTGAGAACGAACCGGTCGATCCGGTGGCCGGGCATATTCCCGGCGCGGCCAATGTTCCCGCGACGTCGCTGCTGGACGAATCGGGCCGCTTCCGCCCGGACGACGAGGTCCGGACTCGGTTCCCGGCGGCCACCGGCGCCGAGCCGATGGTCGTCTACTGCGGTTCCGGGGTCACCGCGGCCGTCGCCGTCGCCGCACTGACCGCCGCCGGGCGGGAAGCATCGCTGTTCCCGGGTTCCTGGTCGCAGTGGAGTGCGGACCCGGCCAATCCCGTCGAGGTCGGCGAGTCAGCAGCTCCTTCCGCCACCCCGGAATAGATTTCACTGCGGAGCGCCGCCGGGCTCCGGCCCCGGCGGCGACCGGGCCGGAACGAAACCGGTGATCGCGACCGAGCGATCACAGCGCCGGGTTCAGGACGATCCGGGCGGAGAATCGAAATCGGCGAAATCGAAGCCCGGCGATACGACACAACTGACCAGGACCTCGTCCGCCGCGCCCGCCAGCGGTTCGGCGCTCTGCCACCGGCCGGCCGGTACCAGCAATTGCGGCCGCTGACCGGCGAGCACGTCACCGCCGAGAATGTGACGCTCCGCGAACTCCGGCCGTGGCCCGTCGCCGCCGAGGGTCAGGGCGAGCGGGAGACCGGCATGCCACAGCCATAGTTCGTCGGAGCGGACGCGATGCCATACGGACCGCTCGCCGCGTCCCAGCACGTAGTAGATCGCGGTCCCCGCGGTGCGGGCCCCGGGGTAGCCCGCGGGGGTGAATGTGTGTGTACTGCGCCAGGTTTCGCGGAACCATCCGCCTTCGGGATGGGGCAGCAGATCCAGGGATTCGACGAGCGGCGGGCGGCGGTCGAGGCTGATGTAGGTGCCGTTGACATCGCGTCGCGCGTAGCGGATTTCGGTGATCGCGGAGCGCTCGACAGGTCCGTAGACATGGGGAATCGGCCGTTTGCCGCCGTTCGTGCCCGGAAAACTCGCCTCCTCGAAGCGGACCGGCGCGCCGATCTTCGCCGGATCGAGTATCAGCGCGACCATGGGTTCGGCTTCGTTGCGATGGAAGGTGTTCGCGAACTGCAGCATCGTTGCCTCATCCGGTGCGCATCGCACGAAACCGTCGGTGTGCACGGACTCGACGGCGATCGGCGCGTCGGATGCCGGTATGTCCGATACGCGCAGCAGGTGGATGATCAATTCGTTCGGCACCACGCCAATCTACGCAGCACGCTGCCGGCTCGGCGGCAGCACCCGGCAGCGGATCGCCGTGATCACGTCGAGGTCGGCGCGGCAGCGACACCTTCCGCCACCCCGGAACAGGGTTCACCGCATCGGCTGCCGGACCCCGCGGCGGCCTGATCCCCGTCCGCCGGCCCGGTCCGTTCCGGCACGACGGGCGCACCGTGGCCGACGGCGGCCGGGCCGGAACCGGTTCCGCAGCCGCACGATTCACCCGTATCCAACGCGACCTCCAGGTGCGCCGGTGCCGCGGCCTCGCTCTCGGCATTGTCACCGAGCAACCGGTCCAATGCGGCGCGGGTGATGGCTCCGATGGGTTGCCGGACCGAGGTCAGGGTGATCTGCCCGAAAACACCGGCGGTATCGGCGTCGAAACCGACGATCCGGATATCGCCCGGTATCCGCAAGCCGGCATCGGTGACCGCGCGCATCGCGGCCGCGGATTGGCCGCCCGTACCGATGACCATTCCGCCGGGCGGCCGCCGGGTTTCTCGGAGGAATCCGCGCACCGCGGCGTAGGCGCCTTCGGCCGTCAGATCGGTGCGGACCACCTGGTGGTCCGCACCCGCGGCCGCGGCGAATCCCGCATATCGCTGCGCGACGGTTTCCCGGTCGCCGTGGTGCACGGTGTCCTCGGTGAAACCGCCGACGAAGACGAGATTGTCACAACTGTGCGCCGCGGTGAGATGACGTGCCGCGAGCCGGCCCGCGGCCCGGTGGTCGGCGCCGACGATCGGCGAGTCGATCATGCCTCGGCTGTTGTGCACCCAGACCACCGGGATTCTGGCCCGATCACAGATCGCGGCGGTCCCGGGCGCGTCGACCGCACCGACGACCAGCAGTCCGTCGATTCCGATATCGATGAAGGCCGCGGCGAATTCCCGCTCCCGTTCGGGGTCGAATCCGGTGTTCCCGATCATCGTCAGGTGATCCCGGGCCCGCGCCTCGATTTCGACCCGGCCGGCGAACGCGCCGAACAACGGCATCGTCATATCCGGGACGAGCAGGCCGATCTGGCGCCAGCGCCGCGGCCGGCGCAGGGCCCGCGCATTGCGGTCGGGCCGGTAGTTCAGCTCGTCGGCCGCGGCGACGACCTTGGCCCGCAACCGGTCCGATACCGGGCGCGGCCCGTTGTTCATCACATAGCTGACGACGGCCGTGGACGTGCCGGCACGTTGGGCGACATCGGCGAGGGTGGGGCGTTTGACACTCACGATCGATCCAGTCTGGTCGTCGGGCACTGCACTGCCGGAGGGTTTGATTCGCCCCGATTCTTACACTGTGCCCGCGGTCGCGGCATCCCTACGCTAATCGATTAGACCCGTTACGAGCAGGACCCACGGGTGTAACGAGCGAAGGGTGGAGTAGACGCATGGCATACACACGACCGACCGGCGTCACCTGGTGCGACCCCGAGAACGCCTACGACAGTTACGTTCTCTTCACCGGAGCCGACGCGGTCACCCGGCTCATCGACCTCAACGGGACCGTGGTCCACGAATGGCCGTTCGCGGGTGTGCCGCCGCGCCTCATCGATCCCGCGCTCAACGGCGGGCGACTCGGGGATGTCGGGGTCCAGCTGTCGGACAGCGGTGACGCACGCGGCGGGATCTACGCCAACGGGACGGTCGGTCAGCTCAGCTGGTCCGGCGAACGGGTCTGGGAATGGGGACATCAGGCCCCCGGCGGCGCGGCTCGGCAGAACCACGATTGGGAGCTGCTACCGAACGGCAACCGGCTGCTGCTGGTGACCGTGCCGCGGGTCGTCCCCGGTCTCACCGACGCGACCGTGGGCGATCAGGGCTTGGTCGAAGTGGACGAGCACGGTGCGATCGTCTGGCAGTGGCTGGCCGGCGACCACCTCGGCGAACTGGGGTTCTCCGCGGCGGGCTGGGCCGCGCTACGGGAAACAGCGGAACGCGATCCGGAGGACCCGTGGGGGTACCTGGAGATGAACAGCGCGAAATCCCTCGGCCCCAACCGCTGGTACGACCGGGACCCGGGCAGTGTGTTCCATCCCGACAATGTTCTCGTCAGTTTCCGCAAGGCCAATATCATCGCCCTGATCGACAAGACCTCCGGCGCTGTCGTCTGGAAACTCGGCCCCTACTTCGAAGCGCTCGCGGGCGCCCAGCATCAGCGGATCAACGTGCACAAGGTGCCGCGGCCGCTGGATCAGATCTCCGGCCAGCACAATCCGCATATGATCGCCGAGGGCCTGCCCGGCGCGGGCAATATCCTCGTCTTCGACAACCAGGGCGGGGCGGGATACCCGCCGGCGGCGCTCGGGATCTACGCGGGCTCGCGGATCCTGGAGATCGACCCCGCCACCGAGCAGATCGTCTGGCAGTACACCGCCGAGGATTCCGGCCGGCCGTCCTGGACGTTCTTCAGCTCCTTCGTCAGCAACGCGCAGCGGTTGCCGAACGGCAACACGCTGATCACCGAGGGCATGCAGGGGCGGCTCTTCCAGGTGACCGCGGACGGCGACGTGGTGTGGGAGTACCACAGTCCCTACGAGGGCTACGGCGTCGCGGGTGAGCCCGAGGTCCGCGAACCCCGGGTGCCGGGAGTGGACCGGCTCACGCTGACACCTCTGGTCTACCGGGCCCAGTCGGTGCCCTTCGAGTGGGTTCCGGCGGATACGCCGCGCGCCGCGGCGCGCCCCGTCGGCATATCACCGAATACGTAAACCCTTGTCCCCCAGATTTTCCCAGGAAGGTTCGCCGACGTGACCATCAGCGTACGAGCCACGACCGCCGGGATCTCACCCTCGTCCGGCGCTCCGCCGGACCCCGGCCCGAAGAGCACCGGACGCACGGTCCGGCGGTGGATCGCACGCTTGCGGGCACTCGGCTGGACCGTGGCCGGGCTCGCGCTGGCCGCGATCGTCTGGAGCCTGGTCGTGGCGAGTGGCCAGTTCCCGCGCGAGCTGTTTCCCAGCGTGCCGGAGATCGTGCGGGCCGGATACGACATGACGGCCGAGGGCTTGCTCACCGAGGATATCTTCGCGAGCCTGCGGCGCGCCTTCGCGGGATTCGGCTGCGGTGCGGTCGCCGGTATCGCCGCCGCCGTGGTCACCGCGAATACCGCGGCGGGACGGAAGCTGCTGCAGCCGGTCCTGCGCCTGTTGTCACCGATCCCGACCATCGGCCTCGTACCCCTTGCCATCCTCTGGTTCGGGCTGGGCGAGAGCAGCAAGACGCTCGTCATCGCCCTCGGTGTGTTCGTCCCGGTCTGGATCAACAGCCATGCGGGACTGGCGAGTACACCGGCGGATTATCTGCGCGCCGCCCGCTGCCTCGGCGCCGGGCGGTGGCAGACCCTCACCCGGATCGTCGTGCCGGAAGCGACCCCCGATATCGTCGCCGGTCTCCGGGTGGGCGCGGCCATGGCCTTCGTACTCATCGTCGTCGCCGAGATGACCGGTACCACAGCGGGTCTCGGATACCGGATCTATCAGGCACAGCTGTTCTCCCAAGCCGACAGGCTCATCGCCTGCCTGATCGTGCTGGGAATCATCGGCGCCCTCTGCGATCTCGTGATCGCGTCGAGCACGGCACCGGTCACCCGCTGGGCGCGCAAGGAGCAATGACATGCCACTCGAAATCAACGACCTCGTCGTTCGGTTCCCCGGACAACCGCGGCCGACGCTGGACCGGATCGATCTGACGATTCCGGACGGCTCCTTCTCCGTCCTCGTCGGCGCCTCGGGCAGCGGGAAGTCGACGCTGTTGCACTGCCTGGCCGGGCTCATCACCCCCACCGCGGGCACGATCACCGATAACGGTGAACCGGTTGTCGCACCGGACCCCCGCCGCGGGATGGCCTTTCAGCGCGATGTGCTGTTCCCGTGGATGAGTGTGGCGGACAATATCGAATTCGCCCTGCGCGCCCGTGGTGTGCCGGCGCGGCTACGGCGCAGCCGTGTGCCGGAACTGCTCGAACTAGTCGAACTCGCCGCGGACGTGGGACACCGGCGCCCCGCCGAACTCTCCGGCGGAATGCGGCAGCGGGTGAGTATCGCGCGCGTGCTCGCGGGCGAGCCCACCGTGATGCTGATGGACGAGCCCTTCGCGGCCCTCGACGCGCTGACCCGTCTGAAGATGCAGGACCTGCTCATCGATCTGTGGACCCGCCTGCACCGCACGGTCGTCTTCGTCACCCACGATATCGACGAGGCGATCCGGCTCGCCGATACGGTCAGTGTCCTGCGCGACGGCCGCATCGCCCACCGCATCACCAACCCACTCGGCCGCCCGCGTCCCGCCGACGCACTCGCCGACCGGCCCGGTTACAGCGAGATCCGGAAATCGCTGCATCACGAACTCGGTATCGACCACGCCGTCCCCGCGCACCACCCCTGAAGCAGAAAGTCCCTCATCGTGAAGATTCGTCTCCGGCGGCTGCTGTCCGCCTCGCTCGCGGCCGCCGCAGTCACCCTGTCCGTCGTCGCCTGCGGTGACACCGGCAGCGATTCCGACACCCTCACTGTCGGTTTCGTCGTCGACCCGTCCTGGGCGCAGATCCCGGTCGCCGACCAGAGCGGTTATTTCGACAAGCACGGTGTCGAGGTCGAGGTGGTGAACTTCCCCTCCGGAATCGAGGCACTCCAGGCGGTCGCCGCGGGCCAGGTCGATATCGCGACGGCCGCCGATGTGCCCACCTCCGCCGTCCTCACCCGTTCCCCGTCACTGCGCGTCGTGGGCGACGGCTCCCGCTGGGAGGGTTCGCGGATCGTTGCCCGCCGCAGCGCGGGAATCGACAGCATCGACGATCTCGCCGGAAAGTCGATAGGCACACCCATCGGGACGAGCGCGGCGTATTTCGCCGTCGACGCACTGTCGGACCGGTCGATACAGGCGAACCTCGTGCAGGTCGCACCGTCGGCGACGGTCACCGCGGCCACCCAGCGCAATGTCGACGCGGTATCGATCTTCCAGCCCTACCAGGCGCAGGTGATCCAGGCCCTGGGCGAGGACGCGGTCGAACTCGCCGGCGGCGGCTACAGCCAGCACAGCCTGTACCTGGCCACCCAGCCCGCGATCGATACGAAAGGCCCCGCGCTCACGGCATTCTTCGCCGCGCTCGGTGACGCCGGAAACGACCTGACGAACCTGTCCGATCCCGCGGTGGCGGCCGTCGCCGCGGCCACGCAACTGGACCCGCAACTCCTGCGCACGGTCCTGCCGCAGTTCGATTTCACCATGCAACTACAACCGGATCTCGCCGCGAAACTGACCGAACTCGCCGAATGGGCCAAAACACAGGGATCTCTCCAGGATTCGACTGCGCTGCCCGACTACGCCGCTTTGCTCGACAACCACTTCCTGGCGGCGGCCGGCTGACACACCTCATGGTCCGGCCGGATACACGGTCCGCCGAGACCGCCGGCGTGCGGCTGTGACGCCTGCCCACCTGCCGCCGCGGGATCGCCCATGATCCGCCGGCATACGGCTGTGCCGCCTGGCCCCCTGCCGCCGCGGCCGGTGATCCGCCGGCGTGCGGCTGTGACGCCACCGTCCCGCCCGCCGGCGCGGATTTGCCGGTGATCCGGCTACCGCGGCGCCGAGTGTCGAACCGGCCGGACCCGCGGGATCCCCTATCTTCGGTTGGGTGAGTACCGCTGAGCTGCCCCGGCTCCGGTCGGCGTCCGGCCGCTGGATCGTGCTCGCCACGGTTCTCGGTTCGTCGGTGGCCTCCCTCGATGCGACGGTCGTCAATATCGCCCTGCCCCGCATCGGCGAGGCGCTGGAGACCGATGTCGCCGGACTCCAGTGGACGCTGAACGGCTACACGCTGACACTGGCCTCGTTCATCCTGCTCGGCGGTTCGTTCGGCGACCGCTTCGGCCGGCGCAAGGTGTTCGTGGCCGGCGCCGTGGGTTTCGCGCTGGCGTCGGTGCTGTGCGGCGCGGCGGTGTCCATCGAAATGCTGGTGGCCGCCCGGGTCCTGCAGGGTGTGGCGGGCGCGATGCTCACGCCGGGCAGTCTCGCCCTGATCTCCGCGTCCATCGACGATCGCGACCGGGGCGCGGCGATCGGGCTGTGGTCCGGTTTCAGCGGGGTGGCGGGCGCGCTCGGGCCATTTCTCGGTGGCTGGCTGATCGATGCGGCGGGGTGGCGGTCGATCTTCTTCATCAATGTGCCGCTGGTACTGGTGGTGGTGCTGGTCTCGCTGCGGCACGTACCGGAGAGTCGCGACCCGAACGCCGCGACCCGGCTCGATCTACCCGGCGCGCTGGTGATCGCGGTCGCGCTCGGCGCGCTGACCTTCGGGCTGATCGATTCAGATCCGCTGCTGGTGGTAGCGGGCCTTCTGCTGCTGGCGGCTTTCGCCGTCATCGAGGTACGCAGCGACCATCCGCTGGTTCCGCCCTCCTTGTTCGCCTCGCGGGTCTTCACCGCGGCCAACCTGGTGACGCTCGCGGTCTACGCCGCGCTCGGCGGGGTGTTCTTCCTGCTGGTACTCCAGCTGCAACTGGTGGCGGGATACTCACCGCTGCTGTCGGGTGCCGCGACCGTTCCGGTGACCCTGTTGATGTTGCTGCTCTCGGCGCCGGCCGGACGGTGGGCCCAGCGACACGGCCCGCGCCTGCCGCTGACGTTCGGGCCGCTCGTCGCGGCGGCCGGGCTGGTGTTGCTGCTGCGAATCGGCCCCGGCGCGGCCTACGTGGTGGATGTACTGCCCGGTGTGCTCGTATTCGGCCTCGGGCTCGCCGTGCTGGTCGCGCCGCTGACCGGGGCCGTGCTCGGCGCCGTGGCGACAACCGAGGCGGGCATCGCCTCCGGTGTGAACAATGCCGTCGCCCGGACGGCGCAGCTGCTCGCGGTGGCGGCGTTGCCGGGGCTGGCCGGTATCTCCGGTTCGCTGGACGATCCCGCGGCCTTCGATGCGGGTTTCGCGGTCGCCATGGGAATCTGTGCCGGGCTGCTGCTCACCGGGGCGCTACTCGCGGCGGTGCTGCTTCGCCCGCCCCGGCACGCACCGTCACTGGACTCCGTCGATTGCCTGCCGCAGTGCGCAATCGACGGCCCCGCACTCGCACCGGAACGCACCCCGGGCTGATCCGGGGCGGATCGATGTGGTGCCGGGGTTTGGTCCGGCACCACATCGTCGTCCGCGTCAGCGGCTCAGGCCACGGCACCACTGGTTTTCAACTCGATGATGCGGTCCCAGTCCCAGCCGAGTTCGAGCAGGACTTCTTCGGTCTGGGCCGCGAACTCCGGACCCGGCCGCAGTTCCGGTGCGGTGACATCGAACTGCACCGGGCTCGACACCAGTTCCAATTCCCCCGCGGGGAGAATGTATTCGTTATCGCGGATCTGGTGATCGTCGGCGACCTGACGGGAATCCTGGACCGGGGCCCAGGGACCCTTGAGGGTCGCGAATTTCTTCGTCCATTCGGCGAGAGTGCGTTGCGCGATCGCCTCGCGCAGGATTTCCACGCCGGCGTCGGTATTGGCCGCGATCTGGGCGGCGTCGGCGAAACGGGGATCCTCGGCCATATCGGGGCGGTCGATGTGGTGGCAGACATCGGCCCAGAACTTGCCCGGTTGCAGCATGACGAACGACAGATAACGGTCGTCGGCTGTTTTGTACAGGCCGGACAGCGGATTCGACATCGCACCGTGTGTTCCGGGCGGCGGGGCGATCATCGGCTCGCCCTGATACGCCGACAGTGCCACCGTGTGGCCGAGCGACCACAGCCCGCTACCGAGCAGCGAGACATCCACGATCGACGGCTCGCCGGTGCGTTCCCGTTTCAGCAGGGCCGCGGCGATACCGCCCGCCAGATTGGTGCCGGAGATGGTGTCGCCGAAGGCGGGCCCGGGCGGTGAAATCATCCCGTCGGTACCTTCCGGGGTGATGGTGGCGGCCACGCCGCCCCGGCACCAGAAGGCCGTCATGTCGTAGCCGCCGCGGTCGGATTCCACACCGCGCGGACCGAGCGCGCTCCCGCGGGCGTACACGATCTTCGGGTTCACGGCCCGGATATCGTCGACGTCGATCCCGAATTTGGTGCGCGCCGACGGCAGGAAACTGGTGAGGAACACATCCGCGCGCTTCGCCAGTTCGTAGATGACCTCACGACCGCCCTCGACCGACATATCGATACCGATACTGCGTTTGCCGCGGTTGGCGTGTTCGATATTCGGGTTCGGATCGCCCTCGACCTTGAATTTGCCGATCTGGCGCAACCCGCGCTGCGGGTCGCCCGTCACGGCGTGCTCGACCTTGATCACGTTCGCACCCCAGTCGGCGAGCACCGCGCCCGCCGACGGCACGAAGCCGTACATGGCGACCTCGAGGACCGTGATCCCCTCCAGCGGTTTACTCACGAAGCCACCACCTCGGCGATGGTTTTCGTCTCCATGAATTCCTCCATCCCCACGACACCCATCTCGCGGCCGACACCGGACTGCTTGTAGCCGCCGAACGGCGCGTCGGGGTGGAAGTAGTTGCCGCCGTTGATGCTGAAGGTGCCGGTGCGGATACGCCGGGCGACCGAGCGGGCGCGTTCGGCGTCGGCACCGAAAACACCACCGGACAGGCCGTAGATCGAGTTGTTGGCGATCGCGACGGCGTGGTCGATATCGTCGTACGGGATCAGGGCCAGCACCGGGCCGAACACTTCTTCCTGCGCGATCTCGCTGTCGGGGTCGACATTCGACAGCAGGGTCGGCTTGTAGAAGTAGCCGGGGTCGACCTTCTCGCCGCCGCATACCAGGGTGGCGCCGGCCGCGACCGCACGCTCCACCAGGCCGTGCACCTTGTCGCGCTGGCGTTCGCTGATCAGCGGGCCCATGTAGTTCTTCGGGTCGGCCGGATCGCCGTAGGTGATGTTGGCGAGATTCGCGGCGACCAGTTCGGCGACCTTGTCGTGGTCGGCGCGCGGTACCAGCAGCCGGGTGGTGATGGCGCAGCCCTGGCCGGCGTGCGAGCAGATGCTGAAGGCCGCGAACATGGCGCCCAGGTTGTAGTCGGCGTCGTCGAGCAGGATGGCCGCGGATTTCCCGCCGAGCTCGAGGAACACCTTCTTCAGGGTCTCGCTGGCGGCGGCCATGATCTTGCGGCCGACCGGCGTGGAACCGGTGAACGAGACGACGTCCACATCGGGGTGCGTGGTCATGCGTTCGCCGACGGCCACTTCCGAACCGGCGAGGATGTTCACCACGCCGGCCGGGATATCGGTGTGCTGCGCGATGAGTTCACCCAGGGCCAGGGTGATGAGCGGGGTGTCGGGGGCGCCCTTGAGCACCACCGTGCAGCCCGCGGCCAGCGCCGGCGCGAGTTTCGCGAAGGCCAGCTGGTAGGGGTAGTTGTAGGCCGCGATCGCCGCGACCACCCCGGCGCCTTCCTTCTCGACCCACCGCTGATGCTGCGCGCCGCGGATCTCGACCGGGCCGAGGTCCTCGGACCAGCTGTAGTCCTTCAGCACGCCGGCGTAGTACTTGACGATCTCGAACGGCGTTTCGAGCTGGTTGCCCTTGGTGAGGATGAAGCTCGCACCGACCTCGGCGATCATCAGGGCCCGCAGCTGCTCCACATTGTCCTGCAGGGCCTGATACAGCTGGTCCAGGCAGCGGGCCCGGAATTCGTGGTTCGTCGACCAGTCGGTGGTGTCGAACGCGCGGCGGGCGGCGGCGACAGCGGCGTCCACCTCGGCGATACCCGCCTCGGGCGCGTGGCCGACCACCTCACCGGTCGCGGGATTGAGCGAGGCCAGGGTGCGCCCGGTCTCGATCAGCTGCCCGTCGATGAGCAGCCGTTGGGTGGCAGTCACCGCCTCTTCCTGCGTTGACATCCCGCCTCCTCGAAGTTCGTGGAAATAGCATTCTCGTTTCAGGAGAATAGTACATTTGGGAGTGTGCTCGCGCGGGCGATTCGATGAGCAGGAACTATCCGGTTCGCCGCAGCGCAGCGACCGGTTCACGCGGATCCACCGGATCTTGCGCAGCCGATCAGCACGAGAGTACGGTTCTCGTATTCGGAATGCATGTTCTTGCGCCGGTGGGCGCGAGAGAGGAGAGGCAAGCGTGAAAACCGCAGTTGTCACCGGCGGCGCCTCGGGCATCGGACTGGCCATCGCGCAGCGGTTGCGCAGCGACGGATTCCACGTGGCGGCCCTCGACCGCAACGCCTCCGCCGACGACGATTCCGCCTACCAGGCCGACGTCACCGATCCCGACAGTATCGCCGCGGCACTGGCCACCGTCCGCGAAAAGCTGGGACCCGTCACCGTTCTGGTGAACGCGGCCGGCGTCGACGGATTCAAACGATTCCAGAACATCGATTTCACCGAATGGAAACGGGTTATCGAGGTCAACCTGCACGGGGTTTTCCATACGATCCAGGCGGTGCTGCCGGATATGCTCGATGCGGGCTGGGGCCGGATCGTGAACATTTCCTCGTCGAGCGCGCATTCGGGCCAGCCGTTCATGTCGCACTATGTGTCGTCGAAATCCGCGGTCAACGGCCTCACCAAATCGCTGGCACTGGAACTCGGCCCGTCCGGGATCACCGTCAACGCGGTACCGCCGGGGTTCATCGACACCCCGATGCTGCGCCGCTCCGAGGAACGCCGGCTGCTCGGCGGCAGCGTCGAGGACCATATCCAGCGCACCCCGGTGCGGCGTATCGGCAAACCCGAAGATATCGCCGCGACCTGCGCTTTCCTGATCTCCGAAGAGGCCGGCTACATCACCGGCCAGATCATCGGCGTCAACGGCGGACGCAACACCTGATCAGCCCCAGGTATCCGCCGATCTCACCCGAAGGGAAGTGACAACCGTGAAGGTCCATGTCGATCAGGAACGCTGCCAGGGTCATACGCTCTGCGCGATGATCGCGCCGAAAGCGTTCGAGCTCAGCGAAATCGACGGCCATTCGTCGCCGGTGGACGAGAATGTAGCCAACGACCAAGAGGACCAGGTGCGCGAAGCCGTGCATTCGTGCCCCGAGCGCGCCATCTCGCTCACCGAGTAATACGAGGGGGCATCCGATGTCCGCCACCGATCCCACCGACCGTCGCCGTCCCCAGCTCGATTTCGACCGGTACGCACCCGGATACCGGGAATCGTTCCAGGCGATCACCGAGCATATGCATCAGCACTGCCCGATCGCCTGGACCGACCACCACGACGGTTACTGGGTGGCGGCGGGCAACCGGGAAGTCTTCGAACTGGCCCGCTGCCCGTACGTTTCCAACGACCGTGATGTCGAGGGCGTACGGCGCGGGTACCAGGGCATCACCATCCCGTCGACCAACCAGGCCGCCATCCGCAACGGCATCCTGGAAATGGACGACCCCGAGCATCGCGAATTACGTTCGGTGCTCAACCCCTATCTGTCGCCCGCCGCGGTACAACGGTGGATTCCGTTCGTCGACGAGCTCGTGCGGGCGGCACTGGACGAGAAGATCGCCACCGGCCGGATCGATTTCGTCGATGATCTGGCCAATATCGTGCCCGCGGTCCTGACCCTGGCCATGCTGGGAATTCCGTTGCGCAACTGGGCGGTCTACAGCGAACCCGCACACGCCACGGTCTACACACCACCCGACTCCCCGGAATACGAGCGGGTGCACAAACTGCACCAGGACATGGGCCTGGATATGTACACCAACCTCGTCGAGATCCGGGAGCACCCGCGGCCGGGCCTGATCCACGCGCTGGCCACCGAAGCGACGCTCGGCGGGCAACCGCTGTCCGATATCGAGATCCTGGGCATGCTCGGGCTTTTGATCGGTGGCGGATTCGATACGACCACCGCACTTACCGCGCATTCACTGGAATGGTTGTCCGAGCATCCCGCCGAACGCGATATGCTCAGCCGCGAACGCGACGAACTACTGGATTCGGCGACCGAGGAATTCCTCCGCTATTTCACACCCGCGCCCGGTGACGGCCGAACCCTCAATGCCGATGTCGAACTGGCGGGTGCGCGCTTCGCCGAAGGGGAACGGCTGTGGCTGTCCTGGGCGATGGCCAACCGCGACCCGGCGGTGTTCGAACAGCCCGATTCGGTCGTACTGGACCGCAAAGGCAACCGGCACTTCAGTTTCGGGCTCGGCATCCACCGCTGTATCGGATCCAATGTGGCCCGGGCGGTGTACAAGCGGATGCTGCTGGCGGTGCTGGACCGCATCCCGGATTTCCGGTGTATCCCGGACGAAACGGTGCACTACGAGACGATCGCGGTGATCCAGGGGATGCGCCATCTCCCGGCCACGTTCACCCCGGGTGAACCGCTCGGGCCGGGGCTGGACGAAACCCTCGAGAAACTGCAGACGGTCTGCGACGAACAGCGTCTGGCCGAACCGGTCACCATCCGGAAAGACGCGGCGCAGATCTAGGAACAACGCGGATCGAGGCAGACCACAACGGATTCCCGTCCCGCGGCGGGTGGCGACCGGCCACCCGCCGCGGGCGCGGAATACTGACACAGAGGTCGCCGGACGGGCACCGGCCGGCGGCACGAGGAGGCGATATGGCATCGACGACCGGTGACGATCCGGCACCCCGCTCCGGGCGACCGCTCCCCCTGCTGTCCCTGGACACCGAATTCTTCTGGACCTCCGGCGCCGACGGGCAGCTGCGAATCCAGGAGTGCCGGGCGTGTTCGGCGCTGATCCATCCGCCGCAGCCGATCTGCCGGTACTGCCGGGGTCGCGATCTGGGCCCGCGCGTGGTGTCGGGGACTGCGACGCTTGCCTCCTTCACGGTCAACCACCGTTTCGCGCTGCCGGGCCTGCCGCCGCCGTACGTGGTGGCGACGGTGGCACTCGAGGACGATCCGCGCGTCCGGCTCACCACCAATATCGTCGACTGCGACCCGGACGCCCTCGTCCTCGGTATGCGGCTCGAGGTGGTGTTCCAGCAGGACGACGACGTCTGGCTGCCGTTGTTCCGGCCGGCCGCGCAGCAACCGGAACCGGCGCCGCTGCCGGTCGACGAGATCGCGCCCGCCGACTTCGGACAGCGGGTGGCGCCGATGCTGCGGCGCGAGAAGTTCGAGGACAGTGTGGTCCTCACCGGTATCGGGATGTCGGATATCGGGCGGCGGCTCATGCGGCCGCCACTGGAACTCACCGTGGACGCCTGCGAGCGCGCGGTGGCCGATGCCGGGCTGACGCTCGACGATATCGACGGCCTGTCCTCGTATCCGGGCGGTGGCAACCTGGGCGGTTTCGGTGAGGGCGGTGTCACCGCGCTCGAAGCGGCGCTCGGTATCCGGCCGACCTGGCACAACGGCGGTATCGAGACCTTCGGGCCCGGCGGGTCGGTGATCGCGGCCATGCTCGCCGTGCACGCCGGGCTCGCCAGGCATGTGCTGTGCTTCCGGACGGTCTGGGAAGCCACCTTCAACGAGCTGATGAAACGCGGCACGATCGAGGTGTCCGGCGGTGGCCGCACCAGCAGCTGGATGCATCCGTTCGGCTCCACCTCGGCCGCGCATACGCTGGCGCAGAAAGCACAGCGGCATTTCCACGATTACGGCACCACCCGCGAAACACTGGGCTGGATCGCGCTGAACCAGCGCGCGAACGCCGCATTGAACCCGAGCGCGGTCTATCGCGACCCGATGACCATGGACGACTACCTGACCGCGCGCCCGATCACCACGCCGTTCGGTCTCTACGACTGCGATGTGCCGTGCGACGGCGCGGTCGCGGTGATCGTCTCCGCCCGCGATGCGGCGGCCGACCTGCCGGTGCCCGGGATCGAGGTGGCGGCCGTGGGCACCCAGATCGTCGAGCGGATCGAATGGGATCAGAGCACCGTCACCCACGAACCGCAGGTACTCGGCCCGGCCGCCCACCTGTGGACCCGTACCGATCTGCGGCCCGACGATGTGGATGTGGCGCAGCTCTACGACGGGTTCACCATCAACTGCCTGTCCTGGATCGAAGCCCTGGGCTTCTGCAAGATCGGGGAGGCCAAGGATTTCCTGGACGGCGGGAAGAACATCGCCCGCGACGGCATCCTGCCGCTGAACACCCACGGCGGGCAGCTGTCGCACGGACGCACCCACGGAATGGGGTTGTTGCACGAGGCGATCGTCCAGCTGCGCGGGACGGCCGGGGAACGCCAGGTCCGGGACGCGAAGGTCGCGGTGGTTTCCAGCGGCGGCCTGACCCCGGGCGGTGCGATGTTGCTGCGGAGCGCATCCTGATGCGCGCGGTATCGCCGCGGAGTACTTCATGACGCTGACCGATTCCGATCTCGCCCCCACCGATTCCACCGGCCCGTTGCCGGTGGTCGCCGAGGTACCGGAGGTCGAGGGGATTCCGGTATCCGGATTGCTGGCCGAGGCGCCCGCACCGCGCGCGGTCGTGGTCGCGTTGCACGGGGGCGCGGTCGATGCCCGCTACTTCGACTGTCCGGGGCATCCGGAATTCTCGCTGATGCGCACCGCGCAGCGACTCGGATACACCGTGCTGGCGCTGGACCGGCCCGGCTTCCAGAGTTCCGGGCCCTATGCCGACCGGCTCGCGGATCCGCGGCGGCGCGTGGATCTGATGTACGGCGCGATCGACGCGCTGCTGGACGGATTGCCGCGCGGCGGCGGCGTTTTCCTGCTCGCGCATTCCGCGGGCTGCGAGCTGGCGGTGCGCATGGCGGCCGACGACCGGGGCGCCGGCCTGCTCGGGCTGGAGCTGGCCGGAACCGGGCGGCAGCATCAGCCGGTCGCCCATGAGCTGCTGTGGGGGGCGAACCGGGCACCGGGCAAGCGCCCGGCAGGGGTCGGGAAACTGATCTGGAGCCCGCAGCGGCTCTATCCCGAGGACGTCCTCGGCGGCGGCACCGTGGCCGCGCGCGGGTCCGCGATCGAGGCGAAAGCCCTGCACGAGTGGGCCGCCCGGGATTTCCTCGGCCTCGCACCCCGGATCCGGATCCCGGTGCGCTACACCCTCGGCGAACACGAACGGGTGTGGCGCAACGACCCGGAGGAGATGACAGCGGTAGGTTCCTTGTTCACCGCCGCTCCCCGGGTGGTGGTGCACCGGCAACCCAATACCGGGCACAACATCAGCCTCGGCCATACGGCGCCCGCGTATCACCTCACCGTGCTCGCCTTCGCCGAGGAATGCCTCCTCGCCCGGCAGGCCGGCGAATTCTCCGGTCCCACCCTGCAATTCGACGGCGGCGCCGCGGCGCCGGAAAGGTAACCCATGGACGTCACCGATATCGCACTGTTGCTGCTGCGGCTGGTCGTGGGAGGAACCATGATCGCGCACGGCGTGAACCACTGGATCGGGGGCGGCAAGATCGCCGGCACCGGGCGCTGGTTCAGCAGCCTCGGGCTGCGCAACGGCGTACTCCAGGCCTGGCTGAGCGTGATCACCGAGATCGGGGCGGGTGTTCTGCTGGTCCTCGGGCTGCTCACCCCGCTGGCCGCGGCGGCGGTGGTTTCGGTGATGCTCGTGGCCGCCCTGCTGGCGCACCGCAAGAACGGGTTCTTCGTGATGAAGGACGGCTACGAATACGTGCTGGTGCTCGGCGTGGTCTGCGTGGCCATCGGCATTCTCGGGCCGGGGTGGCTGTCGGTGGATCATGCCGCCGGTATCGAGATCACCGGCTGGGCCGGCGGCCTGATCACGCTGATCGTCGGGGTTCTCGCGACGGCCGGGCTGCTGGCCGTGTTCTGGCGGCCCGACGCCGGACAACCGGATTCGGCGAACGCCGACTCCTGATCTGCTCGAAGGGAAAATCATATGCGCGTCGGATTCATCGGACTGGGCAGCCAGGGCGGGCCGATGGCCCGCCGGATCGTCGAAGGCGGCTACCCGACCACGCTGTGGGCGCGCCGCGCCGCCTCGGTCGAACCCTATGCCGATACCGCGGCGAAGATCGCCGAGAGCCCGGCCGCGCTGGCCGCCGGCAGCGATCTGGTGTGCCTGTGCGTCGTCGGTGACGCCGACGTCCGGGAGGTGCTGGAACGCGAGGACGGTATCTTCGCCGGCTTCGCCGCCTCCGCGGCCGGGCGTACCGAGCGGCCGGTGATCGCGATCCACAGCACCGTCCATCCGGACACCTGCCGTGACCTCGCCGGCAAAGCCGCCGAGCAAGGCATTTCACTGATCGACGCACCCGTGAGCGGCGGCGCCCCGGCTGTCGAGGCGGGCCGGTTGCTGGTGATGGCCGGCGGCGACGCCGATACCCTGGACCGCTGCCTGCCGGTGTTCGGCACCTACGCGAACCCGGTGGTGCATCTGGGCGATGTCGGTGCCGGGCAGACCACCAAACTCCTCAACAATCTGCTCTTCACCGCCCATATGGCCACCGCGGTGAGCACGCTGGAACTCGGCGAACAGCTCGGGGTGAGCCCGCAGCGGCTCGGCGAGGTGATCGGGAACGGCAGCGGGAACAGTTTCGCGCTGGGCCGCATCCTGGCCGGCGGCGGATCACTGGATCAGATCGCGAAACATGCCGGTGATCTGCTGCGTAAAGATGTCCGGCTGATCAGCGAACTGGCCGCGGCCGCCGGTGTCACCCCCGGGGCGGTGCTCGACACCGCCGACGCGACCCTCGCCCTCATGGGCAAACCGCGCTGAACCAGCGGATTCCCGGACAACCCGGGGCGATCGCGAGGACGCGCACCCAGCGGGTCCCGCTCGGCCGGCGGAAAACCGGCGTCCCACGATTCGAAGGAGAACCGAGTGCGTATCGGATTCGTCGGCGCCGGCCGGATGGGCGTCCCCATGATCCGGCGCCTCGTAGCGGCCGGGCACAGTGTGCGGGCGGTGGGGCGTAAACCCGCCGCGCGCGAAGCGATCAACAGTGTCGGCGCCACCGCCGTCGGCTCCGCGGCCGAGGCCGGCCACGATGCCGAGGCGGTGGTGATCTGTGTCTTCACCGATGAGCAGGTGCGTGAGGTCTGCCTCGGCAGCGGTCTGCTCGAGACGATGCCGCGCGATGCGGTCCTGATCCTGCACACCACCGGCAGCCCCGATACCGCGACCGCGATCGCCGCGGCCACGACCCGCCATCATGTGGTCGACGCCCCGGTCAGCGGCGGCCCGCACAATATCGCCGACGGTGCGATCACGGTGTTTCTCGGCGGGAGTCCGGAAGCGGCCGGCCGCGCCCGGCCCGTACTGGCGGCCTACGCGGATCCGGTGCTACCGGTCGGCGCGCTCGGCAACGGCCAGCGGGTCAAGCTGGTGAACAACGCCCTGTTCGCCGCTCAGATCGGCTTGGTCACCGAAGCCGTCCGGCTGGCCGGGGAACTCGGTCTGGCCGAATCGGAAGTCCTCGCGGCGCTCCCCCACGCCAGCAGTTCGAGCCGTGCGGTGCTCAGCATCGCGGCCAAGGGTTCGGTCGCCGCTTTCTCCGAATCGGTGGGCGAGTTCCTCCGCAAGGATGTAGCGGTGGCCCGCGAACTCGCCGGCCGCCTCGGCGGCGACCTCGGCCTCCTCGCGCCCGCAATCCACGCGGCCGTCGGGCCTTCCTGAACAGCGGGCCCTTCCGTAACCCCTGGCCGCGATATGCCCACTTGCCCTTGCCTCTATTATAGAGGCATGACAGACTCCCCCGTCCTCACGTCCTGGCGCGATGGCGATACCGATCCCCTGATCGAGACTCTGGCGCCGGATGCGGTGTTCTCCAGTCCGGTCGCCGATTACCGGGGCCGCTCGACCGTCGGGCATATGCTCGGCCTCATCTCGCGGGTGCTCGACGAACCCGTTCCGGTCCGCCGGTGGAGCCTCGACCACGACAACGTGTACCGGTTCCGGGCGCGCGTCGGCCGGGACGAAGTCCAGGGGATCCTGCACGAAGAACGCGACGAAGCCGGGCAGCTGGCTCACATCACGTTGTTCCTGCGGCCGTATTCCGCTCTCCGCGAGGCGATCCGCGCGATGAGCCGACTACTCGAACAGTCCCCGCCGGCGGGGCCATCGGCTTGAGTCCGCCGGAGGTGCCCAGGCCCGGGGCGGGAAACAAGGTCCGCGGATCGACGACCGGGCGTCCGGTCATGGCCCTGCTCGATCTCCTCGGCCGACGGTGGGCGCTACGCATCCTCTGGGAACTCCACCGATCCCGGCAGCCACTGACCTTCCGTGAGCTCCGCTCCCGCTGCGACGACATATCGTCGAGCCTGCTCACCCGCCGGCTGCACGAACTCGGCGAAGTACGCATCGTCGCGCGAGCGGCCACCGGATACGTACTGACCGAAACCGGCCGGCAGCTCATCGACCTCCTCCAACCGCTCACCGCATGGGCACAGCTGTGGTCGGAAGAACTCGGTACCGCCAGCGAAGCAGCCGACAGCTCCAACTCCGAGCCGGCACCCGGTCATCCGAGCTCCGAAAACGATCGGTGAGCCGCGAGGCCTCCGACCGATCACCTCATAACACTTCTACCGACGGCACCGGTGTTCATCACGGCAGGGCGCGGCGGCTCACCGCCGAAGGTCGCCGCGTACGTGCAGACCGAAACCGGTGCGGCCCGCGGGTTCGAGGCCCCGTTTCAGTTGCAGCGAGGGGATTTCGTAGTCGCCGAAGTTCTGCCGGCGGAACGGGATCGGCTCGGTGGATTCCAGGGTGAGCAGACGGCGTTCCCATGCCTTGGCGAGGTCCGGATAGTCCGCCGCGGTCATGCGGTCGGCGCCGTACGACACGAACGGCGGCAATACTTCGATGCCCGGGTAGTAGAGGATGCCGTGGTGGATCGGGAAGAGCAGATCCTCGACGGGGCCGTTGATCCCGCGCGCGGCGTAGTGCGATTCCAGGCCGCCGATGGTCACCGAGAGCAGCGCCTTGCGGCCGGCGAGGGTGCCTTCGCCGTAGCGTTCGCCGTACTTGGTGTCACTGTGCTCGCCGACGCCGTAGGCGAAGTGGTAGGTGAATACGCGGTCCACCCAGCCCTTGAGGATCGCGGGCATCGAGTACCACCACAGCGGGAACTGGAAGATGATCGTCTCGGCCCACAGCAGTTTCTCCTGTTCGGCGCGGACCTCGGGGGCGAGCGCCCCGGTATCGAAGGCCCGGCCCGAATCGCGGACGACCTGCAGCGGCCGCGAGGCGGCGGGGCCGTAGTCGGCGGCGTCGACGACCGCCTTCCAGTTCATCGCGTACAGATCGCTCACCCGCACCTCGTGTCCCGCCTGCTCCAGCGTGGTCACCGCGAGGTCTTTCAGCGAGCCGTTGAGCGACGCCGGTTCCGGGTGGGCATACACGATCAGTGTCTTCATCTGAACTCCTTCGGATCGGGATGTCCTCGATCCTGGGCGCCGCGGCGCCCGCCGTTCAGGGGCGGCGCTACCCACGGACCGGGCTTCCTGGTATCGGCAGGACCACCTTCGCCGGCGACCGCGTGGCCATACTGGGGGCATGGACGATCTCGCGGGCTTCCTGCGGACCCGGCGTTCCCGGGTCGACCCGGCGGCTGTCGGTATCCCTGCCGAGCGGCACCGCCGGGTCGACGGACTGCGCCGCGAGGAAGTCGCACACCTGTCCGGCGTCAGTGTGGACTATTACGTGCGCCTGGAGCAGGGCCGCGCGACCCAGCCCTCCGAACAGGTTCTCGATGCGCTCGCCCGCGTGCTGGGCCTCGACGAGACCGAACGCGAGCACCTCTACCGGCTCGCCCGCCGGCGCCGCCGCCGCGCGAAGACACCGGGTGGGCAGATCCGGCCGGAGCTGCTGCGCGTCCTGGACCTGGTCGCCGACGCACCAGCGCTGATCATGAATCACCGGCTGGACGTGCTCGCCGGCAACCGCCTCGCCGGGCTCCTGTACGGCCGGCCGATACCGGGCCTCAACACCGCCCGGCACATCTTCCTCGAGGAATCCGAGCGCGGTCTGTACGCCGACTGGGAGACCTGCACGCTGGATGCGGTCGGCCATCTGCGGCTGGCCGCGGGCAAATTCCCCGACGACCCGCAGCTGGTCTCGTTGATCGGCGAGCTGGCGATGGGCAGCGAACGTTTCCGCCGCCTCTGGGCGCGCGCGGATGTCCGCGCCCGGACGCACGGACGCAAGGCGTTCCGGCATCCGCTGGTCGGGCTGCTGGAACTACATCAGGAAAATTTCGCCTTGCCGGACGAATCGGGCTTGGAGCTGCTGGTGCTGTCCGCACCCGCCGGTAGTCCGACCGAGGACGGGTTGCACCTGCTCGCCGGTCTCGGGGCGGACAGCAGTGCCGCACATTCCACGACGAACGCTCCGGCCGGCGAGTAGCCCGCCCACCCGGCACGGCGGGTGCGGTGAGGTCATACCGCCGCGGGGGCCGGTTCGGTGCTGCGGGTGGTGGCGGGATCGCGCAGTGTACAGAACAGCAGCCCGCTGAGCACGGGCATCGCTATCAGCGGCATCAGCGCGACCTGCAGAGACGTCATGTCGGCGAGGCGGCCGAGCACGGGGCTTGCCAGACCGCCGATACTCACGGTGAGTCCGAGAGTGATCCCGCCGGCGGTGCCGGGCCGCGCGGGCAGATAGTCCTGGCCGAGCGTGACCTGCAGGGAGAACGGTACATACAGCCCGGCCGAGGTCATCGCCACGAACAGGTAGACGGCCGGGCCCGGAATCCACACCACCCCGGCGAGCGCTACGGCGGTGAGCGCGTAGGACCAGCGGGATACGACCACCCGGTCCCAGCGGGCGGCCAGCTGCCCTCCCAGCACCGATCCGAGCACGCCGCCGAGGTAGAGCACGAACAGCGCCACTGTGCCCGCGGCCGCGTTCCCGCCCATGCGGTCGCCGATGAAGAGGGCGAGGAAGGTACTCGAGCCGATGAACGCGATCGAGCGGAACACCACCGCCAGCGACAGCCGCACGAACGACGGCATATCGTCGCTCCCCGCGGGCGGGCGGTCGGTGCCACCGGCAGCCCGGTGCCGTCGCAGCGCCCGGGTCACCGGAACGGTCGTCATCGCGCCCGCCAGCGCCGGGATCAGCAGCAGTGGTGCCCAAGTCAACCCGCCGACCGCGATCGTGCCCGCGACCAGCAGCGGCGCCAGCGCGAATCCGATATTGCCGCCCGTCGCGAAATAGGCCATCGCCGTGTGGCTGCCCCGGCTCGCGACCCGGGCGATCCGCGCGGCCTCGGGATGGTACGCGGCCACCCCGATCCCCGAGATCCCCACGAATACCAGTGTGAGCGCATACGATCCGGACAGCCCGCTCAGCGCGATCCCCGCGCCGGCGAGCACGGTGCTCACCGGCAGCAGCCACGGCATCGGCCACCGGTCGGTCAGCGCACCGAACACCGGCTGCACGACCGACGACAGCAGCGACGCCGCCAGCACGATCCCCGACACCGCCGCGTAGGTGTAGGCGCGTTCGGCGACGAAGAACGGTACGAGCGCGGCCACCGTGCCCTGGTAGACATCGACGCAGGCGTGACCGGTGGACAGCAGCAGAATCGGGGAGTTTCGGCGCACGGGTTCCATGTTCACGAGCCGGGCGGGTGACGCGCTTCCGATAAACTGCCAACTTGTAATGGAAATCCGCCCACAGCCGGTAGCGCCGACGCGCGCCCAGCGGCTCGCCCCCGGCGAGCGGATCGGCGCCCACCACCATGCAGACCACCAGATCATCTACGCCGGTCGCGGCGTGCTCTCGATCACCACCGGCGCCGGGACGTGGGTCGCTCCCGGCACCCACGCCCTCTGGGTGCCGGCCGGTACCGTCCACGCGCACCGCGCCTACGGCGAACTGGAATTGCATCTGGTGGGCCTACCGGCCACCGACAACCCACTCGGCTTGACCTCCCCCACCGTGCTCGCGGTCGGCCCGCTGCTGCGCGAACTGATCATCGCCTACACCCGTGACCTCCGCGACAGCCCTGAACACGCTCGCCTGCGCGCGGTACTGCTCGATCAGCTCCGGGCGTCGCCTCAGCAGCCGTTGTACCTGCCCACCCCCACTGCGCCGCTGTTGCGCGCGGTGTGCGACCTGCTGATCGACAATCCCGGCGATACCCGCACGCTGGCCGAACTCGGGCGCGCGGTCGGGGCCGGCGCCCGCACGCTGTCGCGACTGTTCCACACCGATCTCGGGCTCACCTTTCCGCAATGGCGCACCCAGTTGCGCCTGCATCATGCGCTGATCCTGCTGGCCGAAAAGACTCCGGTCACCACCGTGGCCCACCGCTGCGGCTGGTCCTCGGCCAGTGCGTTCATCGACATCTTCCGCCGAACATTCGGCCATACGCCGGGCGCTCACCTCCACAATCAGCCGTCGGGCAGCACGCCGTGAACCACGAGAACGCCGGGCCGGAGGCCCTACCCGCTCACTGCGATTCGGGCCAATTCGGGGAGCGGCCGAGCATGCGCAGGATCCGGTCGAGCGCGGGACCGGTACCGGATTCCGGGAGCGCATGCGCGAACGGTGAGTGCGGGTCGTCGCGCTCGGGACCGTCGGGAATCCGCTCGACGATCCGCAGCGCCGGTTCGGTGCAGGCGGGTTCCGGGTTGTAGTCCTGCCCGATGGCACGCGCGAGATCCCAGCCGTGCACGACGTAGTCGACCAGGTGGAAGCCGATGGCCTGATGTCCGGGCACGGTGACGTCGGGTCCGAATTCGGGTAGCGCGAAAGGGCGATCGGGCACATCCGCGGGGGCGAAGGCGGCCAGCACCTCGGCCGCGGATTCGGCGTATTCCGCGCTGGTGTGCGGGCCGGGCGGGCGTGGCTGCCACAGCGTGAGGTCGCCGCCGGTGCCTCGCGCGGCCGCCGCGAAACCGCGGTGCTGGGCGGCCATATGGGCCAGCAGTTCACCGACGGTCCAGGCGGCGCAGGGGGTCGGGCGATCGAGCAGGTCCGGGGTCACGAATTCGGCGATTTTCACGGTGGCGAGCACGGCGGTTCGGTCGGGCTCGCGAAGGTCCTCGTTGGTCATACCGGAAATAGTATGCACTCGCTTATCATATGTCCACGCTTATTATTTTCCGCCGGTCCGGCAGCGGCGACGGTGCGCAGCGCCCTGCCCGGTAAATTCGGCCCATGGGATCCACGGACCGTCCGGACCTCGCGGCAATGCTGGCACCGCTGACCCGCACGCTCATCGCCATGGAACGCCCGGTGCTCGAGTCGTACGGGCTGAGCATGTGGGCCTACAGCGTCCTGGTCGCACTGAGCCGGGGCCCGGCCCGCGGCCAGGGTGTGCTCGCCCAGGAGATCGGCGCGGACAAGACCCGCATCATCGCGGTCCTCGACGACCTCCAGGAACGCGGACTCCTGCACCGCACCCCCGACCCGTCCGACCGCCGCGCCCGGCTGCTCGAACTCACCACGGAAGGCCGCCGAGTCGTCACCCGAGCCCAGGCCGAGATCCAGAACCGCGAAGAGCAGCAGGTGCTCCGGCATCTCCCGACCGCCGACCGCCGCGCCTTCCTCAGCGCCCTGCGCACCCTGGCCGATATCCCCCGCGACCGGCTCGAGAACGCTCCCGATCCGGACTGATCACGGCGGGAACGCCGCAATCACTGTCACGGCAGATGCGGCCCGAGCACGCTGCCGCGGAGCGGCGCGATCAGTTCTCCCGGGACCGGGCCGCGTCGTCGGCCCGCAGCACGCGCAGCGGCGCGTGATTGGCCCAGCCTTCGGCCGGCCAGTTGAACCAGCCGGCCGAGGCGTGCGTTCCGCCGTCGGGGTGCAGGGTGGTGCCGGTGATGTACGCCGACAGTTGCGAGGCCAGGAAGACCGCGCAGTGCGAGATATCGGTCAGGCGGCCGGGGCGGCCCATGGGGATGGCGACCTTCACCCCTTCGGGATCCAGCATGGCGTTGTCGCCGGTGCCGATCCGTTCCAGGTTCGGGGTGGGGACGAAATCGGGGGCGATGTTGTTGACCCGGATTCCGTCGGGCGCGACCTCGATCGCGAGCGTGCGCGCGAACTGTTCCACCGCGGCTTTCGCCGCCGCGTACACCGCGAAACCCGGTGCGGCGCGGTGCGCTTCGATGGTGCTGATATTGATGATGCTGCCGCCGCGGCCACCGGCCCGCATGAGCGGAACCGCCAGGTGGCAGGCGTGCAGCACATGCGACAGGTTGGTGCGCAACAGCGCGTCCCAGCCTTTGGGGCGGGTTTCGGTGAACGGGGCGCGGAAGGTGCCGCCCACCACGTTCACCAGGGTGTCGAGGCGGCCCCAGCGCTGCTGGACGGTATCGAACAGGCCCGACAGTTCGGCGGGGTCGCGGGCGTCGCCGTGCTGCACGAGCGCGTCCTGACCCTTGTCGCTCAGCAGTGTGCGCAACTCCCCGGCGGCCGCCGGATCGATATCGAGTACGGCGGGGCGGACGCCGTTGTCCGCGAGGTCTTCGACGATCGCCCGGCCCAGACCGCCCGCGCCACCGGTCACCACGGCGACCGTGCCCGCCAGGCCGCCGTGTTGCTCGAACCAGCCCATTCGCGTGTCCTTACCGGGAGATGTAGGTCGTACCGAAATCCGTCAGGAAATCGAAGGTTGCGTCCGGGTCGAGAGTTTCGTGCACGCCTGCGCGTGTGGAGACGACGATCCAGTCGACACCTGCGCGCTCCAGTTCCGCCAGGGCTTCCCGGTGCGGGCCCGGATCGGACCCCGGTCCGGTGAGACCGGCGTGACTGTAGGAGTACACGAGGTCGATATGGCCGGTGCGTCCGGCGTCCGCGGCCGCCGCCCGTATCTCGGCGATCTTGCGGCCCAGTTCCTCGATACCGCCGAGTTCCGGGGTGCGGGCGGTACTGCTGAGTTCGGCCCCGCCCGACATCGGGATCCAGCCGTTCGCGGCGCGGGCGACCCGGCGCCGGCTCAGGGCCGAATTGCCGCCGATCCAGATCGGGATCGGTTGCTGGACCGGGGTCGGGCGGGCCTGGACCTCGCGGGCACTGAAATGTTTGCCGGTGTAGCTGAACGGCTCGCCCTTCCAGTGCAGCGGCAGCACCTCGAGCGCCTCGTCGAACAGCGTGTTGCGCTCGTCGAAATCGACGCCGAGGGCGTGGAATTCACCCTTCAAGTAGCCGGTGCCGATACCCAGGATCGCCCGCCCGCCGGAGAGTTTGTCCAGTGTCGCCGCCGCTTTCGCCAGCAGCATGGGGTTGCGATAGGGCGCCACCGACAGATAGGTGATCAGCTTGATCCGCTCGGTCACCGCCGCGGCGTAACCCAGCGATACGAACGGGTCCAGCGTCTGATGTCCCCCGGCGCCCAGCCAGCGCGCACCGGGAGCCGGATGCTCGCTGAACGAGAACCCGCCGAATCCAGCCTGTTCGGCCGCCACCGCGACCTTGCCCAGCGGACCCGCGTCGAGCACATCGCCGTCGGTACCGCCGGTTTCCGGGTAGTGGAAGATGAACCGCATCAAAGCCTCCGCGTCGTCGGGTTCCGGTACACCTACCGGCCCCGTTTCACCTCGTTGAACGGCACGTCGCGGTCGGCGGCGTACTCGCGGGGCATACCGAGCACCCGTTCGCTGATCACAGTGCGCGCGATCTCCGTACTGCCACCGGCCAGGCTCCACGCGGCGCGGAACAGGAAATCGGTGCCGATCTTGGCGGTGTCGAGCGGGTCGCCGGGCGCATGCGTCGCGGCGTCCGCGCCGGCGACCTTGACCGCCATATCGGTTTGCAGCCAGGAATTCTCGGCGCTGAACAACCGGGTGATCGAACCGGCCGCCGGTGGCAGCTCACCGGACATGATGCTGCGGGTGATATGGGCGATCAGCTGGTCACGCACGACCGTCATGGCCCGGGCTTCGCCGATATCCTCCCGGACCCGGATATCGTCGAGCCGGCCGAGCTTGCGGGCGATCTCCAGCACCGGGGACTCCTCGCCGCCCATATGCGGGCGGGCGCCGCTGGTGTACGGCGAGGTCCCGCCGATCGCGGATCGCTCGTGGTAGAGCAGCCGCGACGCCGCCTCCCAGCCGTTGTCCACCTGGCCGACGACCGCGTCGTCGCCGAGGGTGACATCGTCGAAGAATTCCTGGCAGAACTCGGTGGACCCGGTGACCTGTTTGATCCGCTGCACCGTGACGCCCGGCGCGCCGATCGGCACCAGGAACATGGTGAGGCCGCGATGTTTGGGCACCTCCCAGTTGGTGCGGGCCAGGCACAAGCCGTAGTCGGCGGCGTACGCGCCCGAACTCCAGATCTTGGATCCGTTGAGGATCCACCGGTCGCCGTCGCGGTCGGCGCGGGTGGTGAGCCCGGCGAGGTCGGATCCGCCGCGGGGTTCGGACAGCAACTGCACCAGCAGTTCGTCGCCGCGCAGCACCGCGGGCAGATGTTCGCGTTTCTGCTCCTCGGTGCCCAGGTCGAGCAGGGTCGCCGCGCAGATGGCCAGCGTCGGCACGTTCAGGTGCACCGGCATCTCGTACGGATAGGACTCCTTGGTGAACGCCTGCTGGTGTTCCGGGGTGAGTCCGAGCCCCCCGTATTCCTTCGGAAAGCAGATCCCGGCGAAGCCGCCGTCGTGGAGCATCCGCTGGAGTTCGCGGATCCGGTCCCATTCTTCTTTGCTCTCGGGCGGGCCCTGTTCCGGCGGGGCCGGGGGAAGGTTCTCGCGCAACCAGATCCGGGCGCGCTCACGGAATTCGGCGACGGGTTCCATCTCGGTGGTCATGGTCGTACTGCCTTCCACGGGGTTCCGTCGCTACGCGGCGGCGACGAGCAGGTCGGTGATCCGGCGGCGATGCTCTTCGGGCGTGCCGTACAGCGCACGCCCCAGCCCGATCCGGCGCAGGTACAGGTGCAGGTCGTGCTCCCAGGTGACGCCGATACCGCCGTGCAACTGCACGCAGTCCTGGCCGATCACCGGGGCCTTCGCGCCCACATAGGATTTCGCGACGCTCACGGCTTCGTCCGCGGTCGCCGGATCGTCGTCGCAGGCCGCCGCGGCGGCCGCGGCGGTGGCGCGGCAGGCCTCCAGCCAGGTCTTGTTGTCGGCCATCCGGTGTTTGAGGGCCTGATAGGACGCGAGCGGACGGCCGAAGGTGAAGCGGTCGGCCAGCCAGCCCAGCGTCGCCTCGACGGCCATATCGGTGGCGCCCACGACTTCCGCGGCGGTCAGCACCGCGGCGGTGTGCAATTGGGCGCGCACCGCGGCCGCGGCTTCCGCACCGGTGTGCGCGACGGCACCGGCCGGTACGGCGACCCGGTCGAATTCGATCCGGGCGGTGCGGCGGACCAGGTCCAGGGTCCAGGTGGGCGTCACGGTCACCCCGGCGGTATCGGCCGGAACCACCATCTGCACCGGACCGTCCGGGCCTTGCGCGGTCACCAGGAACACATCGGCCTGGTCACCGGATTCGACACGGTCCTTGATCCCGCTGAGCAGATACCCGTCCCCCTCGGGGACCGCGCGGACCCTCGAGTCCGCCGAACCCGGACCTCCGTGCCCGTCCGCGCCCGGATACATCACTTCCATCCCCCGGCCCGGTTCGTAGACCGCCCAGGAGGCGACCAGTTCCCCCGCGGCGATCCCGGAGATGGTGTCGCCGAATCCGGCACCGGCGCTCGCCAGCCCGGCCAGCACCGCGTTCGTGGTGACGAACGGTCCCGGCGCGCACGCCCGGCCCAGTTCCCCGGCGACCAGCGACAACTCGGTGAGCGGCCGCCCGGAGATGGATCCGCCGCCGTGTTCCTCGGCCACCAGCATGGCGGTCCAGCCGAGTTCGGTGGCCGAGCGCCACCAGTCACGGTCGAATCCGGTCTCGGCCTCGCCGAGAGCGCGTACTGTCGCCACCGGAACGGTCTCCGCCAGGAATTCCCGGGCTGTCTGCTGGAAGAGCCGCTGGTCAGCGGTGAGATCGAGGGTCATGTTCTCCGGTCCTCCGGTTGACGCACGGCACGCCGTGTGGAAATCTCATACTCACAGATGAGAGTTATATTCTCAAATGCGGAAGTCAACCGGCGGAGCTGCTCGTGGCGGCGGGAGCCGGCGGAGCGAAGGGAACCGTCACGTGAAAAACTTCCAGGATCTGGACTTCTTCCTCGGACAGGAGTTGATCGCGGATCCGTACCCGTATTTCCAGGCTCTTCGCGACCAGTGCCCGGTGACCCGGGAGAAGCACCACAACGTCATGATGGTGACCGGCTACGACGAGGCGCTGGAAGTCCTCAACGACGCCGAACAGTATTCGTCCTGCATTTCGGTCACCGGTCCGTTCCCCGGTTTTCCGGTTCCCATCGACGAGAACTCCGATGTGGACGCGCTCATCGCCGAACACCGGGATTCACTGCCGCTCAGCGATCAGCTGCCGACGCTGGACCCGCCCACCCATACCGCGCACCGCGGCTTGCTCATGCGGCTCATCACCCCGAAACGCCTCAAGGAGAACGAGGAGGCGATGTGGGATATGGCCGATAAGGTGCTCGACGAGTACCTGGCCGCGGGTCGCGGCGATATGATCCGCGATTTCGCCGGCCCCTTCACCCTCTACATCATCGCCGACCTGCTGGGGGTCCCGCCGGAGGATCAGGAAGAGTTCCTCAATGCCCTGCAGCGCGACCCGCACCGCAAGCAAACGGTCGGCAGCACCGAGGGCGAAGGCGGGATGTCGCACAACCCGATCGAGTTCCTCTACGGGAAGTTCTCCGGATATATCGAGGACCGCCGCGCCGACCCGCGCAACGATGTGCTCACCAGCCTCGCCGAGGCCACCTTCCCCGACGGCAGCCAACCCGAGGTGCTGGATGTGGTGCGCGTCGCCGCCAATCTCTTCTCGGCAGGCCAGGAAACCACCGTGCGGTTGTTGTCCTCGTCGCTGAAGATGATCGCCGAAGACCCGGAACTGCAACGCTGGCTGCGCGCCGACCACGAGCGGATCAACAATTTCATCGAGGAAATGCTGCGGATGGAAAGCCCGGTGAAGGGCGATTTCCGGATGGCGAAGAAGAACACCACCGTCGGCGGCGTGGAGGTTCCGGCCGGTACGGTGCTGATGCTGGCCAACGGCGGCGCCAACCGCGACCCCCGCCGCTTCGAGAACCCGGACACCTTCGATCCGCAGCGCGCCAACGCCCGTTCCCATATCGCATTCGGCCGCGGTATCCACACCTGCCCCGGCGCGCCGCTGGCCCGGGCGGAGGCGAAGGTCGCGATCAAACGCCTGCTGGAACGCACCACCGATATCCGGATCGACGAGAGCGTGCACGGCCCGGCGGACGAGCGCAAATACACCTATCTGCCGACATTCATCCTGCGCGGAATCACCGAACTGCACCTGGAATTCGACCGGACGGAAGGCTGACCCATGAAGGTGATCGTCGACGCGGATTCCTGCAAAGGTCACGGAATCTGCACCACCCTGTGCTCGGAAGTCTTCACGCTCAACGACTACGGCTACGCCGAGGCCATCGACACCGAGATCCCCGAAGACCTCACCGAGGCGGTGCAGACCGCCAAGGACGCCTGCCCCGAATGGGCGATCAAAATCGTCGACGAGACATAGGAATCATCCCGGCTGCCACCATGTATCCGAATTGCGGCACATCGGAATTCGGCTTACCGGTCGGCTCTTTTCCTCAGCGTTGGAAATTGCCTACCGCCGAGGCTAGTCTGAGAATCTTTCCGAACTCGTTCGAAAGGCGAGCAATGTTCTCGAATTTTGTAGCCAAGGCTGTCGTGGCCTCGGCGCTCCCGCTCCTCGCTACGGCCGCTGTTGCGGGCAGCGCGTCCGCGCACACCGCTCCGGTACCTTCTCCGCAGGTTGCCGCCCCCGTCGCCGGTATTCCGCTGGAGACCCCGCAGCACACCACCAACCCGGGCGCGCAGTACCCCGATCCGGTGCTCAACGGTGCGGCGCTGGGCGCGGGAATCGGCTCGGCGGTGGGTTCGGCCACCGGCTCGGGTGGCCCCATCCTCGGCGGCCTCATCGGTGCGCTGGTCGGTGCCGTGAACCCTGCCGTGGTGCCGCAGGTTCTTCCCTGAGCCGGTCCCGAGACACCCGCTCGGCCACCGGGGAACACGGAGGCTGAACGGGTATCCATCGGGTGACGAGGGCGGGCGCATCAACAGTGCCCGTCCTCGCCACCGCCGAATCCTTCGATCAGCCCGCATATTCCGCCGCGGAACACCGGCTCACGGGTCCGCAGTTCAGCGACCTGTCCAGCGCGGTTTCCGCTTCTCCGCGAAGGCAGCGGGTCCTTCCTGAGCGTCCGCGCTGCGGTAAGCCCGGGACGCTGCGTGCCGCGCTGCCTCCAGCGCCGCCGACCGGCTCATCTCGGTTGCCAGCATGACCGTTTCGCGCGCCGCGCGTACCGACAAGGGTGCGCCGGCCAAGATCTTGCCCGCCAGTTCGAGCGCCGTATCCAGCAGGTCGTCCGGTTCGGCGAGGCGGTTGACCAGGCCTATCTCGTAGGCGCGCCGGGCGGTGACGGGGTCACCGGTCAGCAGGATTTCCATCATGATCCGCTGGGGGATCATATGGATCAGCGGCGCCGCCCAGGGCGAGCTGCGGCCGACCTTCACCTCGGTGACCGCGAACGTCGCGGTCGTGCTGGCCACGCACAGATCGCAGGCCTGGGCGATCATCCAGCCGCCGGCGAAGGCGGCGCCGTTGACGGCGGCGATGGTGGGTTTGGACAGTTCGATGGTGTCGTAGGGCAGCGGGAACATATCGCGGGGCGGTTCGGCCATCCGGGTTTCGACCATTTCCGCGAGATCCCCGCCCGCGCAGAACGCTTTACTGCCCGCGCCCGTCAGGATCGCGATCCGCAGCGACGGGTCGTGTTCGAAACGGTCCCAGGCCGCGAACAGGCCGGCCCGGATATCTTTGTCCAGGCAGTTGCGCCGCTCGGGTCGGTTCAAGGTGATCACCGCGATGCCGTCGGGGCGGGCATCGAACAGTACGGCGTCGGACATTCAGAATCCTCTTCGCTGGATCTCGGAAGCGGCCCGGTCCAGGTCTTCCCGGAAATCCGGATGGGCGATGGCGATCAGCCGGCGGGTACGTTCGGCCAGCGAGCACCCGGCCAGTTCGGCGGCACCGAATTCGGTGACGATCACGTCGACATCGCTGCGGGCCGTGGTCACCGGCCCCGACAGCTGGGCGGTAATCCGGCTCACCGTGCCGCCTTTCGCGGTCGCCGGTAGCGCGATCACCGCATGCCCACCGCGCGAGCGGGCGCCCGCCCGGACGAAATCGACCTGGCCGCCGGTGCCGCCCAGATAGGCCGGACCGCTCTGCTCGGCGTTCACCTGTCCGGTGAGATCGACTTCCATCGCGGAATTGAGGGTGACCAGCCGGTCGAGCCGCGCGAGCACCGCCGCGTCGTGGGTGTAGGAGGTCGCGCACAGCCGCAGCTGCGGGTTGCGGTCGGCGAACCGGTACAGCCGGTCGGTGCCGATGAGCGCACCCGTGACGGTTACCCCGGGGTCGATCTGCTTGCGCGCGTTGGTGACCGCCCCGGCCTCGATGAGGTCGACCAGACCGTCGCCGATCATCCCGGAATGGACACCGAGATCCCGGCGGTCGCCCAGCAAACGCAGCACGGCGTCGGGGACGGCACCGACACCGACCTGCAGCACGGCGCCGTCTTCGATATAGGTCGCGACGTATTTCGCGATGGCTTCGTCGGTGGGTCCGATCGCGGCGGGCGGAACCTGGACCGGGCGGCGCGAAACCCGGACCGCGCAATCGATCTCGTCGGCGTGCAGACCTTCACCGGGGGTCCACGGCACCTGATCGTTGACCTCGGCGATCACCACTCGCGCCCGGTCCACGGCCGCCCGGGTGTGATCGCCGATCAGCCCGAAACTGTGCCGGCCGTTCTCATCGGCCGCGCTTACCTGGACGAAGGCCACATCGCAGCCGAGGGTTCCGTCATCGATCATCGGACCCACCCGGCTGACGTGACACGGGATGATCCCCAACCGGTGCGCCTTGGTGAGCGCGCGCAGCGAACCGATCGCACCCATACTCGACAGCGCGAACGATTCGACGGCTTCCGGAGTGAAGATTCCGGAGAAACTGGTGGCGACGAAGGCGGACAGCCCACCGATATCGCGGCCCTGAGCGATCAGTGCCTCGATCAGCGTGGTCGGTTCCCCGCAGGCCTGACCGATTACGATCCGGTCCCCCGCGCGTAGGTATCGGCGCAGGTCGAGTTCGGCGGCTTCGATCGTGGTCATCGGCGCTCGCCCCGATCCGAGGGAGTCACCCGGGCCCCCACGGATCTCACTTGCCGAGCAGTGGCACCGGGTTCTTCCGCGCCGGCCTGCACAGGATCGGTGTCGGTCGCAGCTCCCGTCACCGGGTGTGCCGCACCGCCGGAAACGGTTTCGGCGGCACCCGGCCTCCTCGGCCCGGCTTCGGGCGCATCCCCGGTCGCCGGCCCGGCCTGGACAGGATCGGCTTCGGACCCTGGATGCGCCGCACCGGCCGGTACGGCTTCGGCTGTCCCTCCGGACCCTGGTTCGAGCGCTTCGACCGGCCGGCCGCCTGCCTGTGCCACCCCGGGCGCCGAGGATTGCGTGGCGGCCCCCACGGCTCGGGCAGCGGCGCCGGCGACACTGTGCACAACCTCGTCGGTATGCTCACCCAGCCTGGGTGCAGGCCCCGCGACCCGTCCCGGCGTGCGGGAGAACCACGTGGGCGGCCCCGGGAAACGTACGGGCCCGGTGGGGGTTTCGACCGTCTCGAAGAAGCCGGTGGCCGTCAGCTGGGGGTTGTCGAACAGGTCGTCGAGGGTGTGCACGGGTGCGGCCGGGATATCAAGGGAATTCAGCAGGTCCAGCCATTCGGCGGTGGTGCGGCCGAGGAAGGTCGTGCGCAGATGGGCGTACACAGTGCCGATTCGGGCGGCCCGCTGCGCGAGCGTAGCGAGTTCCGGTCCGGCCCAGTCCGGTTTCACCGCGCCCACGAATGCGTTCCACTGTTTGTCGTTGTAGACCAGTGCGGAGATGTAACCGTCGGCGGTGCGGTACGGGGTGCGTTCGCTGGTGACCGCCCGCGGATAGGCCGCGGTACCCAGCGGGGGATCGAACAGGGCGCCGTTGGCGTGTTCCACCAGCATGAACGCGGCCATGGTTTCGAACATGGCCACCTCCACCTCCTGTCCCTCCCCGGTGCGTTCGCGATGGAACAGCGCCATCATCGTCGCGTAGAGGGCGGTCATCCCGGCGATCTTGTCGGCCATGATCGTGCCGACATAGCCCGGTTCGCCGGTGAGCAACTGCTGCACGTACGGCAGGCCGCATTCGGCCTGGATGGTGTCGTCGTAGGCGGTGCGGTCGGCATCGGGGCCGCGGCGGCCGTAGCCGTAGCAGTTGGTGTAGACGATCGCCGGGTTCACCGCCGCTACCTGCTCGTAGCCGAAACCCAATGCGGTGACGGCTTTTCCGCGCATGGAATGGATGAACACATCGGCCTCGGCGATCAGTTCGCGCAGCACCGACTTGTTCGACTCTTCGCGCAGGTCGAGGACCACGCTGCGTTTACCACGGTTCACATTCACGAAAACCCCGGCCATCCCCTCCTCGGGACCCACGGAGATGTACCGGGTGTTGTCCCCGGCCGGGGGTTCGATCTTGATCACGTCGGCACCCATATCGGCCATGATCTGGGTGCAGTACGGGCCCATCACCATGGCGGTCAGATCGATCACCCGGACCCCGGCCAGCGGCCCTGTGTGCTGCATTGCGCCCTACCTTCACCGGGCCGCGCGAACAAATCGACGGCTATCTGATGAATCTTTGTAAGGATAGTGATATCAAGTATGGGTGCCCAGTTTCAATGGCGAGAACGTCGTTCCCGGCGGCGGCGCGGAGACCGCGGCCGACGGCGGCCGGGCGATCCGCCTGCCCGCGTCCGTCGCCGAGGTGCTCCAGCCTGCCCTCGCGGCACATCCGGACGCCCCCGCGATCGAAGCGGCCGCGGGCATCTGGTCCTACCGTGAACTCGACCGGCACGCCGATGCCGCCGCGGCGGCGCTGTGGTCGTTCGGGGTGCGCCCCGGCGACCGGGTGGCGGCCTGCCTGCCCAACGACCTCGATATCGTCGCCGCCTTCCACGGCGCGCAGCGCATCGGTGCGATCTGGGCGGGGATCGGCGAAGCCATGGCCGCCGCCGAACAGCAGTACCTGCACGATCTGATCGAGCCGAAGGTCGTCCTGGCCGGGCCACGCTGCCAGGTCGACTCACCGGCCTGTGTGGACCCCGCACAGTGGGCAGCAGCCCAGGACGCCCCCGCGGCATCGCCGGTGACCACCGGCCTCGACGCACCGGCGGGCATCGCCTTCACCAGCGGCACCTCCGGCCGGCCGAAAGCGGTCGTGCACAGCCAGCGCACTATGCTGCTGCCCGGCGCCGCCCTGGTGGCGACCCGCGGCTGGGGCCCGGATCTGCGCAAAGGCGATAGTTTCCCGCTCACCATCCTCAACATGATCATCCTGTCCACGTTGCTCACCGCTCAGGCCGGCGGCTGCGCGGTGATCATGGACCGCCGCGATGTGGCCGGGGTCGCGGAATGGATCGCGACCCGGAACGTGACGGTCTGGAACGGCGCGCCCGCCCAGCTCTTCGATCTGGCAGCCCGCCCGGAACTCGACCTCGGTTCGCTGCGGGAGGTCTGGAGCGGCGGCAGCGATACGCCGGACACCCTGCGCGCGGCCTTCGCCGCCGCACACGGACTCGTCCCGCGGGTCACCTACGGACTCACCGAGGCCCCTACAGTCGTTTCGATCGACCCACCCGGCGAGGAGTGGCATCCACGAACCAGCGGCCGGGTACTGCCGCACTACGATGTGGCGGCCTACGACGACGACGGAAATCGTCTCGCACCGGGCGAAACCGGCGAACTGCGGTTGGCCGGGCAGACCGCGGGACCGTGGGCCGAGCTGTGGCGTCCGCTGCTGGGACACTGGGCCGACGGTGGTATCCGGCCGCCCCCCGAGGGCCCGGTCGCCACCGGCGATATCGGCAAGGTCGACCCGGCGGGCTGGCTCACGCTGCTCGATCGCAAGAAGATGGTGATCATCCGCGGGGGCGCGAATATCTACCCGCTCGAGGTGGAGCGCGTCCTGGACACCCATCCCGCGGTGGGCAAGGCCGCGGTCTGCGGGATACCGCACGAAAGACTTGGACAGCAGGTCGCGGCGGTGATCGAAACGAACGGGGCCCCAGTGGATTTCACCGAACTCGGCGCATACTGCCGGCGCGAGCTCGCCGGATACAAGGTTCCCGAAATCTGGGCAGCCGTCGAATCGCTGCCCACCAATGCCATGGGCAAAGTGGTACGCACCGAACTCCCCGGCATCATCACCCGCGCGGGCACCGCATGAGCAGGTCACTTCCGGAGCCGGCAACGCCGCGTGACGACGCCGGGATCTCGCACCCGCCGGCCGGATACCGTATGAGCGCACCGGGCCCGACCGCGGTTGCCGGGCCGGCACCCGCACCGGATCGAGACGACTCACCGGCGCCGCGCGAGAAGCCGGCCGGGCGCCACGACCACGCCGGACCTTCGCACCGTCCGGCGCATCCCTTGACCGCCGGCGATCCCGTACCCGCCCTGCCGTCGTTCACACTCGACGGCCGGACCGCGATCGTCACGGGCGCGTCGTCCGGGCTGGGCGCCGCGGTGAGCCGGGCGCTCGCCGGGCTGGGCGCGCGGGTGGCCGTGGTCGCGCGGCGGCGCGACCGGCTCGCGGAGCTGGCCGGCGAGATCGGCGGATTTGCCCTGGGTTGTGATCTGTCCGACCCCGGCGGGATCGCCGAGATCGGACCGGCGGTGGCCGAGCGGCTGGGGCCGCCGGAGATCCTGATCAACGCCGCGGGGAACCGTTTCGGCACCGAACGCGCGGAATCGGAACCACTCGACGACATCCGGCGCACCCTGGACCTGAATCTGCTGGCTCCGCTGCTGCTGGCCCAGCAGGTGTTCCCGTATATGCGTGATCTCGGGCGCGGTTCGATCGTGAACATTTCCTCGATCAGCGGGCGCGTCGGGGTACCCGGTATTCCGCAGGCGTCGTATGCCGCGAGCAAAGCCGGCCTGTCGGGGCTCACCTCGGAGCTCGCGGTGCAATGGGCCCGGCATTCGATCCGGGTGAATACGGTGGCGCCGGGGTTCTTCCGCAGCGAGATCACCGACAGCCTGTACGACAGCGAGCGCGGCGCCGAATATCTGCGGCGCAATATTCCACTGCCCACCGAAGGAACCGCCGAGGACATGGTCGGCGCGATCGTCTGGCTGGCCGGTGACGCGGGGCGCTACGTCACCGGGCAGACCATCGTCGTCGACGGCGGCTGGACCGCGCGCTGACCGCCCCGGCCAGGGTGTTGACACCGATAAGCACGGGTGGAAATATCATTCTTGTATTTGGAGAATATAACTCTCCACTGCGCGAGCGGACCGGCACCCGTCCACCGAGCCATTGCCGTTCGAGATGCTGGAACGGCACATATCCGAACGGATCGAGGAAGGACCACATCACCGATGTTCTCCGCAATTGTGATCAACAAGGGCGAAGCCGGCCCCCAGGTCGAACTCACCAGCGTGGACGAGAACCGGTTGCCCGAGGGTGACGTCGAAATCGAGGTGGCCTATTCCACCCTCAACTACAAAGACGCCCTCGCGATCACCGGCGCCTCCCCCGTGGTGCGCAAGTTCCCGATGGTTCCCGGTATCGACCTCGCCGGCACGGTGACCAGCAGCAGCCACTCCCGCTGGTCCGCGGGCGACAAGGTCGTCCTCAACGGCTGGGGTGTCGGCGAAACCCACTGGGGCGGCCTGGCCCAGCGCGCCCGGCTCAACGGTGACTGGCTGATCCCGCTGCCCGCCGAGTTCACCGAACGCCAGGCCATGGCGATCGGCACCGCCGGCTACACCGCCGCACTCTGCGTGGACGCGCTGCTGAACCACGGTCTCACCCCGGACGCCGGCGAAATCCTGGTCACCGGCGCGACCGGCGGCGTCGGCAGTGTCGCCATCGCCCTGCTCACCAAGGCGGGTTTCACCGTCGTCGCCGCCACCGGCAAGGCCGATGAACACGCCTACCTGAAGCAGCTCGGTGCCACCACGATCGTGGACCGCGCCGAACTCGCCGAGAAGGGCAAACCGCTACAGAAGGAGCGCTGGGCCGGTGTCGTGGACACCGCGGGCAGCCACACGCTGGCCAATGCCGCCGCACAGACCCGCTACGGCGGCGCGGTGGCCGCCTGCGGGCTGGCCCAGGGCATGGATTTCCCGGCGACCGTCGCCCCGTTCATCCTGCGCGGCGTCTCGTTGCTGGGTGTGGACAGTGTGATGGCCCCCCTCCAGAAACGTCTCGACGCCTGGGCCCGGCTGGCCCGCGACCTCGATCCCACCGTGCTCGATTCGATCGCCCGGGAAATCTCCCTCGGCGAGGCGATCGAGGCGGCCGGCGGGTTCATCGCGGGCACCGTCCGCGGCCGCACAGTCGTCGATGTGAACCGCTGAGCAGGAGTTTCTCGTGACCAAGAAGGCGACCGAAGCCCCCGTCGAACTCGACCTGAGCGATGTCGAACACCGCGTGGGCAAACCGATCGGCGGCGGCCAGCTCTGGGATCCGTGCAGTACCTCGGATATCCGGCGCTGGGTGATGGCGATGGATTATCCGAATCCGCTGCACTGGGATCAGGAATTCGCCCGCGAATCCCGGTACGGCGGGCTCGTGGCGCCGCAGTCGATCGCGGTCGCCCTCGATTACGGTCACGGCGCGGCACCGGCCTGCGTGGGGCATATCCCGGACAGCCACTTGATCTTCGGCGGCGAGGAGTGGTGGTTCTACGGCTGCCCCGTGCGGCCCGGTGACCAGCTGTTCCAGGAGCGGCGGTTCCACGACTACAAGGTGGCGGAGACGAAATTCGCCGGGCCCACCATGTTCTCCCGCGGCGATACCGTGCACCGCAACCAGCACGGGGCGCTCGTCGCCAAGGAACGGTCCACCGCGATCCGCTACCTCGCCGAGGAAGCGAACAAACGCGGGATGTACGAGAACCAGTTGGGCGAGATCAAGAAGTGGACGGCCGCCGAACTCGCCGAGGTCGACGCGTTGCGCACCGAATGGCTGCATTCGAACCGGCTCGGAGTGTCACCGCATTTCGACGAGGTGAAGGTCGGCGACAAACTGCCGCGCCGGGTGATCGGCCCGCACAGTATCGCCAGTTTCACCACCGAGTACCGGGCATTCCTCTTCAATATCTGGGGCACCTTCCGATGGACCGCGCCCGAGGGGATCGACGATCCGTGGGTCTACCAGGATCCCGGCTGGACCGAAGGTTTCGGTTTCGACGAAGAGGGCGCGAAAATCGACCCCCGGTTGCGTGACGGTCTGTACGTCGGCCCCTCGCGCGGCCATATCGACGCCGACAAGGCCAGTGATGTGGGGATGGCCCGCGCCTACGGGTACGGGGCCACCATGGGCGCCTGGTGCACGGATTATCTGGCCTACTGGGCCGGAAACGACGGGATGGTCCGGCACACGAAGGCCGATTTCCGGGGTCCCGCGTTCGAAGGCGATGTCACCTATTTCGACGCCGAGATCGTGGACAAGACCCCGGAATCGACCTGGGGTGTGCCGCTGGTCCAGGTGAAGCTGAAACTCACCAACCAGGACGGCGGCACGCTGGTTTCCTGCACGGCCGAGGTCGAACTCCCGCTGTGAGAGGACCCTCGTGCGCCGCACCACGGCGCGACGCACGAGGGCACAAGAGAACGGACCGAGAACTCGGCCGCACACTGCAGGCCCCGACCCACTACCACGGCGGTCCCCGCCCGCAGCGCTGCACTGCCGGGGCGATTCGGCGGAACGCCGGACCGCGCAACGGGATACACCGAGGCCCGGGGCGGACAACAGAACCACGGGCCAGGCGCAATATGGGGTGCCCGGTCCCCTCGACAGCACCATTCGTGCACCGCGTGCGGTGCACCATCAGAGAGGACACCGGCGATGAGCACCGGTACCGAGCCCACCCCCGATACGGCGGCTGTCGTCGCCGGTCCGCCCCTCGCCGAGGAGCCCGGTCTGGGCACGCTCACGCTACCGGGCTTTCTCCGGGAGGTCACCGAGTCCTACGCCGAGCGCACCGCGCTGGTCTCGCCGGAGGACGGGACCGAATGGAGCTACGCCGATCTGTGGGAACGGGCGAACGAGGTCGCGCGGGCACTGCGGGCATGCGGGGTGGGCAAGGACAGCCGCGTCGGGGTGCTGATGACCAACCGCGCGGAATGGCTGGCCGCGGTTTTCGGGACCTCGCTGGCCGGTGGGGTCGCGGTGGCGCTGAGCACCTTCTCCACGCAGCCGGAGCTCGATCATCTGCTCCGGATCTCCGGGGTTTCGGTGCTGCTGTTCGAACGCCGGGTCGCGAAAACAGATTTCGGTGAGGTGCTCACCGGCCTGGAACCGCAGCTCGCTACAGCCGAACCCGGTGCCGTGGCCTCCACCGAGTACCCGTTCCTGCGCTATGCCGCCGTGGTGGGCGATCCGCATCCCGGAACGGCGATCGAGAGCTGGGACGACTTCCTGGCCCGCGGTAAGGACACCGATCCCGCGCTGATCACCGCGACCGCCGCGACCGTACAGCCCAGTGATACGGCCGTGTTGTTCTTCTCCTCCGGCACCACCAGCAAGCCGAAAGGTATCCGCAACGCGCACCGCGGGGTCACGATCCAGCTGTGGCGGTTCCGCCGGATGTTCGGCTTCAGCCCGGACGACGAGGTGCGCTGCTGGACCGCCAACGGTTTCTTCTGGTCGGGTAACTTCGGCCAGGCGCTCGGCTCGACCCTCGCCGCCGGCGGCACCCTGATCCTGCAGTCGCTGTTCGACGCCGAGGCGGCGCTGAACCTGATGCAGGCCCAGCGGGTCACCTTCCCGGTGTCGTGGCCGCACCAGCACGCCCAGTTGCAGGGCGCCCCCAACTGGGACACCGTGGACCTGAGCAGCCTGAAGTTCGTCGACCGCGACCTCCCGCTGGCCACCCATCCCACCATCGACACCGACTGGACCGAACCCGGTCACGCCTACGGAAATACCGAAACCTTCACCATCACCACCTGTTTCCCGGCCTGCACACCGGAAGAAACGATCGCCGGGAGCAGCGGGGTGCCGCTGCCCGGGAACACGATCAAAATCGCCGATCCGCTCACCGGCGCCACACTGAACCGCGGCGACCACGGCGAGATCTGTGTCAAAGGCCCCACCCTCATGCTCGGCTACGTGGGCACCCCGCTGGACGAAACCCTGGACGACGAGGGCTACTTCCACACCGGCGACGGCGGCTACCTCGACGACGCCGGCCGCCTCTATTGGGAAGGCCGGCTCACCGACATCATCAAAACCGGCGGCGCGAACGTCTCTCCCCTCGAGGTCGACGAGATCCTCGCCCAGTACCCCGGCGTGAAGATCGGCCGCACCGTGGGTGTCCCCCATGAAACCCTCGGCGAAATGGTCGTTGCCTGCGTGGTCCCGCATACCGGCCACACGCTCGACGCCGCCGCCATCCGCGACCACCTGCGCACCCAGCTCGCCAGCTACAAGGTCCCCCGCGAAATCCTGTTCTTCACCGAGGACGATCTCGCGCTCAGCTCGAGCGCCAAGATCAAATCCAGTGACCTCCGGACGCTGGCGGCGCAACGACTCGCCACCGAGTAGGCGCGGCGGCGCCACGACGAGCTCCCGGGCCGAGTAGCCGACCCGTGGCAGGTGACTCGCCGAGAATGTCATTCAGCGGGAAGAACCCGGACGTTCTCCCCTTCTGCACTTAACGTACCGGTTCTGGCCACTTTTCCGTTCCAGCGTGGCCCGGATCCATCCCGGAGGAGTCCCTGTGTACCTGATCAAATCTCGCCTGTCCGCGATGATCGGAGCGATCGTCGCGGCGGCTGCGATCCTCATCGCCGGCGGCGGTACCGCGGTCGCCGAACCGCACGCCGGTGAAATGTTCCTCACCTTCATCCGCCACGGCGAATCGGCCGGCAACGCTTCCGGCCTGATAGATACCTCCACCCCGGGCCCCGAACTGACCGACAAGGGCTGGGCCCAAGCCGAAGCGGTAGCCGGGTACCTGGCCGATTGCAAATTCGACGGTATCTACGCGTCGAAGATGATCCGGACCCAGCAGACGGCGAAACCGACTTCGGACCGGTGCCGGCAACCCGTGACCGTCGAGCCTGGTCTCCACGAGATCGAGGCCGGAATCTACGAGGGCCAACCGGAGCACGACGCGGGCCGGACCTACTTCGAAGCACCGCTGCAGTGGATCCAGGGCAACCGGGACGCCCGCATCCCCGGCTCGATCAACGGCCACGAATTCAAGCAGCGGATGGACGACTCCCTCCGCGATATCCAGAACCGCGGCAGCAAACGCGCGACGATCTTCTCCCACGGCGGCGCCATCATGATCTGGACGGCCATGTCGGTATCCAACCCGGACCTGAGCAAACTGCAGAACGATCCGCTGCAGAACACCGCCCGGGTAGTGGTCAAGGGCACCCCGGACAAGGGCTGGAAGCTCGTCTCCTGGGACGGCAGCCCCACCACCTGATCCGCCCTTACCGATTGTCCCCCGTCCGAGTGCAGACAGACGGGGGACATCGCCGTTGGTTCGCGTGACAACAGGGCCTGAAGCCCGATCTACCGGACAGGGCAACTCCGGTAGCTGCGGTGTCGTGTCCCGGCCGAATCACCGATAGCGAGCGGCGAGTTCGCGGCGGTGGGCCGTGGGTGAGCCGTAGAGGGTGCGGTCGAGAGTGGCGCGTTTGAGGTAGCGGTGGATTCCGCTCTCCCAGGTGTAGCCGATGCCGCCGTGGAGTTGCATGGCCTGGCCCGCGACCCGGACTGCTGCTTCGCCGGTGAACGATTTCGCCATGCTCACCGCGCGGCCGACTTCGGGGGCGCCCTCCGCCATGGCGGACAGTGCAGCGGTGACCAACTGGCGCGCGACGGTCAGGTCGACGAGCATATCGGCGCAGGCGTGTTTGACCGCCTGGAAGGAGCCGATGGGGCGGCCGAACTGTTCGCGGACCCGGGTGTAGTCGACGGTCGCGTCCACCATGGCGGCCGCGACGCCCAGGCTGTCGCAGGCGACCGCGAGAGCGGCCCGGTCGTAGAGGTGGCGCAGCGGTTGCGGCGTGCCGGGGGCGAACAGCTGGAACGACTGCGGTGTCAGTGCCACGTCGTGCGCGGTGACCCGGCCGAACGAGCGTGTCTCGTCGACGACCGGCTGTTCGGTGACCTCCAGACCGGTGACACCCGGTTCGACCACGGCGATGCCGGGCGTGCCGTCGGCAGCGTGGGCGGGGACCAGCAGGACGGTCGCCGACGGGGCCTCGAGTACATAGTCGGCCGCCCCGGACAACAAATATTCCGGACCGGTTTGGACCAATTCGAAGGTGGGTACTATGCCTCCGGTGCCGGCACACGCCGTTTCGCCGCCGGCCGCCGGCACCATATCTCCAGCGAGCACCGCCACGGGCAACGCAGTCCCCGCGACGGTCTCACGCAGTACGGCGTCGCGGCGGGTACTCGGCTCCAGTAGGTTCAGGGCGCCGATACCCGTCGCGACGACCGCGGGATACGGGGTGCGGGCGGCGGCCCGGCCGATCTCCTCGAGCAGGATCGCGATTTCGGTGAACGTGGCCGCGGCGCCGTCGAATTCGTCCGCCGTTTCCAGTCCGGTCCAGCCGGCTCGGGTCAGGGCAGGCCATTCCACCGCGGCCGCACCCGCCTTTCCCAGTAGTTCCCGCGCCACGGTGCGCAGTTCGTCGTGGAACTCGTGGAAGTCGCTCATCATGCCCCCGCCGGTTCTCTGGGCAGGCCCAGCCCGCGCTCGCCGATGATGGTGCGCTGGATCTCGCTGCTGCCGCCGGGAATCGTCCATTCCCAGGAGCCGACGAAATCCAGTACCCAGGCGCCGGATTCCCAGCCGCCGGACATGGGTTTGCGCAGGATCGACTGGCCCGGCAGGCCGCTGATCTCGGCGCCGAAATCGGTCATCCGCTGCAGGAGTTCGCTGTAGTACAGCTTGACGATAGAGGCATCGGCCGGGCCGACGGTTCCCGCATCGTGCCGTTCGACCAGGTCGCGGCACAGTGCCCGCAGGCCGGTGAGTTCGGTTTCCAGCCGGGCCAGCCGGTCGGCGATCAGCGGGTCGTCGAGGGCGGGCGTACCGAAGGCGTCCGGTTTCCGGCATTCCTCCACCAGCCACCCGAATCCCGCATTGCCGAGGCGTTCGGCCAGTTCCAGCATGGTCAGGCCGCGTTCGGCGCCGAGCGTCTGCTGTGCGACCTGCCAGCCGCGGTTCTCGCCGCCGATCAGGTTGGCGGCCGGGATCCGCACCTCGTCGAGGAAGATCTCGCAGAAATGGGATTCGCCGGTGGCCTGCCGGATCGGCCGCACCTCGAGACCGGGGCTGCGCATATCCATCAGGAAATACGAGATGCCCTTGCGTTTCGGTGCGTCCGGATCGGTGCGGGCCAGCAGCAGGCACCAGTCGGCGTATTGCGCGCCGCTGGCCCAGACTTTCTGGCCGGTCACCACGTAGTCGTCGCCGTCACGGCGGGCCGCGGTACGCAGCGAGGCGAGGTCGGACCCCGCGCCCGGCTCGGAGAACCCCTGCACCCACAGCTCACCGTCCAGGATCGCGGGCAGATGCCGCTGCCGCTGGGCGTCGGTACCCGCGGCGAGCAGGGTGGCGGCGGCGTGGTGGATCGCCACGAACGCCAGCACCAGTCGGGGTGCGTCGTGCGCGGCGAGTTCCTGATAGAGCACGATCTGTTCGGGGATCGGCATTCCGCCGCCGTATTCGCGCGGCCAGTGCGGCACCGCGTACCCCGCGGAACGCAGCTCCTGGAACCAGTTCTGCTGGAACGTGACGAATTCCGCGTCGGCGGCGCCGGTCTGGGCGGTGCGCCAATCGGCCGGCACATGGGTCCGGCACCATTCCCGCACCGCGGCCCGGAAATCGGCGAGATCGCCCGAAGAGGTTGCGGCGCCCACGTTATCGCCGGGCCCGTCCGCGCAGGGCTTCGAGCCGTTCCCGGTGTTCCGGCGACTGCATGGTCACCACCTCGGCCGCGAAACCCGCCTGCAACGGGCCGGCCAGCGCCTGCGAAAGATACATGTTCACCACACGTTTGGTGCTGCTCAGCGCGTTCTGCGGTTGTTTCGCCAAGCGGTCGGCGAGGCTGCGGGCGGCCGCAAGCAACTCGCCGGCGGGCACCACCCGGCTGGCCAGCCCGAGTTCCACCGCGGTGGCGGCGTCGATCCGGTCGCCGGTGTAGAGGTATTCGCGGGTGCGCAGAATCGGGGTCAGCAGCGGCCAGAACGCCGCGCCCCCGTCACCGGCCACCAGCCCGACCGCCACGTGCGGGTCGGCGAGGTGGGCGCGGTCGGAGATGAGCACGATATCGCACAGTATCGCGATACTGGCGCCCAAACCCACCGCCGGACCGTTGACGGCGGCGATCACCGGCAGCGGACAGCGCAGCAGTTCCTCGATGATCTCCGCGCCTTCGCGGATGCTCTCGTCGCGGGCCACCGGGTCGTCGAGGAACGAGGTGATCCAGTCCAGGTCGCCGCCGGCGCTGAAGGCCCGGCCCGCGCCGGTCAGGATCACCACTCGTGCCTCGGTATCGGCGGCGAGCTGCCGCCAGACCTGGGCCAGCGCCCGGTGCAGATCCGCGTTCACCGCGTTCAGCTCGTCCGGGCGGTTGATGGTGACCGTGCGCACCGGGCCGTCGGCGGTGACGGTGAGCACCTCGGGCAGGTCGTATCGCATAGTGCCTCACACTCCCGCCGGGTCGGAGAACAAACCGGCCAGACCGCGGCGGCCGATCCGGCTCGTCAACGCTTCCTCGGTACCCACCGCGCCGACCGGTAACCGGCGCAGCGGCAGACTGTAACGGGACAGCCAGGACAGTGTGGTCTCATCGCAGAAACCGACGGCACCGTGCAACTGATGCGCCACCCGGAACACGATATCGGCGGCCTCGATCGCGGCGAGCCGTAACGCCAGCGCATCGTCGACCGCCTCCGCGCGACCGGACTGGATACTCCACAGCGCGTACCGGGCCAGCACATCGAGTCCCCGCCGCTCGACCTCGGCATCGGTGAGCTGGAACTGCACCCCCTGGAATTCGGCCAGCGGCCGCCCGAACTGCTCGCGGATCCGCACATGGGTGCGGGCCAGTTCCAGCGCGCGGTCCAGCATGCCCAGCAGCGTCCAGCACGGCAGGGTCAGGGCGAGCGCGAGATCACCGCGGCCGTCACCGTCCAGCGGACGGACGTCCAAGGGGACCACGAAGGCCGATTCCCGGGCCGCGGCCATGGGCACTCCCGGAGCAGCCGCCCCACGCACCCCTTCCAACGAGACGGTCGCCCAGCGCAGGTCGATTCCTTCCACCGCACCCGCGGGCTCGACATCGGCGACCACGATCAGCCCGTCGTAGCCGGGATCGTCGGGGCGGGACAGCCGCTCGGCCACCGGGTACGGCGCCGCCCAGTACCCGGTGGCGCGGCATACCGCGGCCGCGGCCTCGAGCTCCACCGGATCCCGCCGCGGCGCCAGCTCCCACACTCCGAGATCGCCCAGCACCGGCTCGACCAGGCCGCCCCGGGCAGCGGGATCGCGTTCCGCGCGCTGGACGAGTTCGTCGCCCCCGGCCGCGCCCAGCGCGCGCACCACTTCGCGGCCGAATTCCTGCGCCTCCGCGGCCAGTTCGAGTTGCACCCGGTGGGTGCCCTCGGCGGTCGATGTACTCACGCTGTCCTCCTCCGCCGACCGCGGTAGCCCCGCCGATTGTGGGCGGCACTCGAATCTTCGCCCGGTACCCGGTGGGCGGCCGCGCGCTCCCCGGTCGTCTCGCGACGCCGGATCCGGCGGGAAGGCTGTTGTGCCCCGGATTCCGGCGCGCGGTGCGCATCGCCGGAAATCCCGTGTGTGGTTGCCGCGCACCGCGTCTCAGAGCGGACCTGCGCTGGTGGTGTCCGGACCGCGGACCGCGGACCCGGGCCGACGGTGTAGCACTCTCCGCCCAGCGGTCCAGAACTGTCCGCCGTCTCGACCACAGGCTGCGATGCGCCCGGCTGGGCTGTCCGGTGAATCGGCTCGACACCCAACGCGCACGGCGTAGACACGCGGCAGCGCTCCCTTGCACCGGCCGGCTCACTCATACGCCGGCCCGCGGCCGCTCTCGCCGGACGCGGTCCGGCCCGACCGTGCTGCCGCACCCGCGCTCCCCGATCCGGACAGCAGTTCCCGTGCCAGCAGAATGCGCTGTACTTCGATACTGCCGGAGGCCACGGTGGCGGCATTGGCATAACGCCAGTGGTCGTGGACCGCCCGCCGGTACCGGCGCCGGGCATCGTTGTCGGCGGGGACCGCCGCGGTGAGTTCCACCAGGACTTCGGCGCTCTCCTGGTCCAGGCGGGTCACCGCGATCCGGTACGCGGCCGCGTCGCCCGGCGCGACGGTACCCGAATCCTGCAGTGAGACAACCTGATAAGCGAGCAGTCTGGCGCGCCGGCAGCGGGTGAGCATTCGGGCCCAGCGGCCGCGCAGGGCCGCGGGGATATCGTCCCAGCGGTCGCCGAGCACCTCGGGTGCGGCGTGCAGGAGTCGTTCACAGCGGGCGTAGCGGGCGATACCCACCCGTTCGAAAGCCAGCACTTCCTGGACGACCGACCAGCCGTTGCCCACCTCGCCGAGTACATCGGCCTCGGTCGCGCGGACACCGTCGAAAAACACTTCGTTGAGATGGTGCGGCCCGAGCATCGCGTCGATGGGCCGCACGGTGATTTCCGGATCCGACATCGGCAGCAGAAAGACGGTGAGCCCGTGCTGTTTACGACCCTCGCTCGAGGTCCGGGCCAGCAGGAAACACCATTGCGCCATGGTGGCGTAGGATGTCCAGATCTTCTGGCCCGAAATGGACCAGCCGTCGCCGTCGGGGCGGGCCGTGGTGCGCAGCGACGCGAGGTCGGAACCGGCCTCGGGTTCACTGAACCCCTGGCACCAGATCACCTCACCGCGCGCGATGGGCGGCAGGTGTTTACGCTGCTGTTCCGGCGTTCCGTGCCGCATGATGGTCGGCCCGACCCAGTTGACACCCATGTACTGCGCGCCGCGTGGTTCGTGCTGCGCCCACATCTCCTCGCGCACCACGGTCTGTTCCCAGATCGAAGCGCCGCGCCCGCCGAACTCCTCCGGCCAGGCCAGGCACAACAACCCACGTTCGGCCAGGGTCGCGCAGAAGCGTTGAGCGACAGCGAGATCGGCGGGATCATCGGTGAAGGCACCCAGATAGCCGGCGGGGACCTCGTCGGCGATCAACCGGCGGATCTCTCCGCGGAGCTCCCCGGCGGTCGCACCCATCGTGAAGTCCATGGGCGTACATTACGTCAATCCTAACAAGGATTGCAATGTTTACCGGGTTGGGTAGCCGGTAGGCCGAGGCCGCGCCGGACCCCGCGTGTCCGCCGCTTCCCACCGGCCGCTCAGCGCCCTTCCGGCACTCCCGGCCCGGATGCCGGATCCGCCGCCGCGGCAGCCGCCGACAGGCAGAAATCCACCAGTCGCTCGACCTCCGCGGGGTCCGGCTCGGTGGCCGCCCACAGATGCTCCGACAGTTTGCCCACCGCCGCGTAGGCGAGCAGCCCGGCGCAGTACTCCGGTTCGCGCACACCGAGTTCCCGCAACGGCTCGTGCAGCAGGACGGCGAGCCGCCGGGGCGCCGATCCGGCCTGGCCGGCCACCAGATCCGCACCGAGCGCGCCGGTCTGGCACAGCACCGCCCGGGTATCGGCCGCACTTCCCGATTCCGCCTGCGCCAGAATCGCCGCGACCCAGCTCCGTACCCGATCCCGGGGTCGCGATTGCTTCGCCATCCGGTGCGCGACATAGTCCGCCAGCCGTTCCGCGCCATCGGCCAGCACCGCCGCCATCAACTCATCCTTGGACCGGAAATGGCGATAGAACGCGTCGTTGGACAGTCCGGCGGCGGCCACGATATCGGCCACCCGCGGCCGCGCGTTCGGGCCGCACCGCCGCACCTGATCAAGGGTCGCATCCAGCAGCCGGCGGATCTCGCCGGCGTATTCGGCTTCCCGTTCGGCCACCGCCTTCCGGGCGATCCGGCCGACCAGCCCCGATTCCGGAAGAATTGCATTCTTGTCCACAAGAAGGATATTCTCACCAAACGAGAGGAGGCGCAAATGGCATGGGATTTCGAGACCGAACCCGACTTCCAGGCGAAACTGGACTGGGCCGATACGTTTGTCCGGGACGAGGTGGAACCACTCGACCTCATCTGGCCGCATCAACAGTTCGTGCCGCTGGAGGGCGCCCGCCGGGCGGCGATCGATCCGCTCAAACAGCGGGTCCGGGAGCAGGGCCTCTGGGCGACCCATCTGGGTCCCGACTTGGGTGGCCAGGGTTACGGACAGCTGAAACTCGCGCTGCTCAACGAGATCCTGGGCCGTAGTTCCTGGGCGCCGATCGTCTTCGGCTGCCAGGCTCCGGATACGGGTAACGCCGAGATCATCGCCCACTACGGCACCGAGGCGCAGAAGCAGAAGTATCTGCGGCCGTTGCTCGACGGCGAACTGTTCTCCTGCTACTCGATGACCGAACCCCAGGCCGGCGCGGATCCGACACTGTTCCGCACCCGGGCCGAACGCGACGGCGACGACTGGGTGATCAACGGCCGGAAGTTCTTCTCCTCCAACGCCCGTACCGCGGCGTTCCTGATCGTCATGGCGGTGACCGACCCGGCCGTGAGCCCCTACAAGGGCATGTCGATGTTCCTCGTCCCCGCCGATACCCCGGGAATCGAGATCGAACGCAATATCGGGCTGGCCGGGGAGCCACTGAACGACGGCTCACACGCGCTCATCCATTACAACAACGTCCGGGTACCCGCCGAAGCCCTCCTCGGCGGCGAGGGCCAAGCTTTCGTGATCGCGCAGACGCGGCTCGGCGGCGGGCGCATCCATCACGCCATGCGCACGATCGGCCTGGCGCAGAAGGCGCTGGACATGATGTGCGAACGAGCGCTGAGCCGCGAAACAGCCGGCAGCCGCCTCGCGGACAAACAGTTCGTCCAGGGCTATATCGCCGACTCCTATGCCCAGCTCAAACAGTTCCGGCTGATGGTGCTGTACACGGCCTGGGAGATCGACAAATACAACGACTACAAGAAGGTCCGCAAGGATATCGCCGCGGTGAAGGTCGTGATGCCGGCCGTCCTGCACGATATCGCCTGGCGGGCCATGCAGGTACACGGCGCCCTCGGCACCACCAACGAGATGCCGTTCTTCACCATGATCCACGGCGCCGGGGTCATGGGGCTGGCCGACGGACCCACCGAGGTCCACAAGATGACCGTCGCCAAACAAGTGCTGCGCGATTACCGCCCCAGCGACGACGACTGGCCCACCGAATGGATACCCCGGCGACTCGAGGCGGCCCGCGCCAAATACGCCGAATACCTGAACGCAGAGGCGGACAACCTGTGATCGACTTCGCGCCACTGGCGAAATGGATGGACGAGTCCGGACTTCCGGGCAAGGGCGAACCGCTGCGGACCCGGTTTCTCTCCGGCGGTACACAGAACGAGATCTATGAGATCACCCGCGGCGAACACCGGTGTGTACTCCGCATCCCGCCCGCCCACGCCCCGGCCGACCGGGACAAGGGCATCGTGCGGGAATGGCGGATCATCGAAGCCCTGGACGGCACCGATGTGCCGCATACGCCCGCCGTCGCAGTCTGCACCGACACCTCCGTGCTCGGCCGCACTTTCTATCTGATGGGTTTCGTGGACGGCTGGTCGCCGATGGATCTGCGCCGGGTCTGGCCGGCGCCGTTCGATACCGACCCCGCCGCCCGCGCGGGCCTGTCCTACCAGCTCGCCGAGGGTATCGCCCTGTTGTCCAAGGTGGATTGGCGCGAGCGCGGCCTGCACGATCTGGGCCGGCCGGACGGGTTCCACGAACGCCAGGTCGCCCGGTGGACCGGGTTCTTCGAACGGATCAAGGGCCGCGAATTGGAGGGGATGGACACCGCGACCCGCTGGCTGCGCGACCACCGCCCGCTGGATTACATTCCCGGCCTCATGCACGGCGACTACCAGTTCGCCAATGTCATGTACCGCCACGGCGCCCCCGCGCGGCTCGCCGCGATCGTGGACTGGGAGATGGGCACGGTCGGCGATCCGAAACTGGATCTGGCGTGGATGGTCCAGGGCTGGCCGGAGGATACGTCGGTGCCCGACGAGTCCGGTTATGTGGATATGCGCGATATGCCGTCCCGCGATCAGGTGGTGGCGCATTATGCGGAAGTGTCCGGACGCCAGGTCGACGATCTCGACTACTACCTGGTGCTCGCCAAATGGAAACTCGCCATCGTTCTGGAACAGGGTTTCCAGCGCGCGGGCGACGATGTGAAATTGCAATCCTTCGGCCCGATCGTGCCCGAACTCATGCGCTCGGCCGCCGAACTCGCGGAAACGACGGGGTACCGCTCATGAGTGATGACGAATTCCTGGTGGACAACCGCGGCGCGGTCACGATTCTCACCCTGAACCGCCCGCAGGCCCGCAATGCCCTCAACGGGAACCTGATCGCCGGCATCGGTGCGACGGTGCTGGCCGCCGAGAAAGATCCCCAGATCCGGGCTCTCGTGCTCACCGCTGCCGGGGAGAAGGCGTTCTGTTCGGGTATGGATCTGCGGGCGTTCTCCGGCGGCGAGGACATCGGGTTCGGCGATACGCCGGAGAACCGGGCCTTCCAGCGCCTCACGCGGGGCAAGGTGGAGGTTCCCGTGATCGGCGCCGCCAACGGTACAGCCGTGGGCGGCGGGCTGGAACTGCTGCTGGGCTGCGATCTGATCGTTGCCGCCGATACCGCGAAATTCGGGCTCCCGGAGGTACAGCGCGGACTCTTCCCCGGTGGCGGCGGCACCTATATCGCCGAGCGCATACCCCTCGGCATCGCCTTGCAGCTCACGTTGACCGGCGAATTCTTCACGGCCGCCCGCGGATACGAGATCGGCCTGTTCAACGCGGTGACGCCGGCGGACCAGGTACTCGGCACCGCGATCGCGTTCGCCGAACGGATCGCCGCCAACGGACCGCTGGGTGTCGCGGCCTGTAAGGAACTCGTACGCCTCTCGGTCACCGACCCGGCCGCGGCGACCGAACGGCTGCGGCACTGGCAGAGCGTGGTCTTCGCCAGCGCCGACGCCAAAGAGGGCGCTACGGCGTTCATGGAGAAGCGAGAGCCGGTGTGGCAGGGGAAATGACCGTCCGGGCGGTGGTCTGTCCCGAATACGGGACACCCGACGTCCTGCGGCTCGAGCAGCGCCCCGCGCCCGTACCCAGCACGGGGCAGGTCCGGGTGCGGGTACATGCCGCGGCCGTCAACTTTCCCGATGTGCTGTTGATCGGCGGGAAGTACCAGATCACCGTGCCACCGCCTTTCGTCCCCGGCAGTGAATTCGCCGGGGAGGTGGTCGAATCGGGACTCGATTGCGCGGGCTTCGCGGCCGGTGATCGGGTCACCGGCACCGGCCTCTACGGTGCCTTCGCCGATCAGGTCCTCTGCCCCGCGGCGAATCTCACCCGGATCCCGGACGGGGTGGACTATCACACGGCGGCCGCGTTCGGCGTCGCCTACCGCACCGCCTACCACTCGTTGCGCTCGGTGGCGCGGATTCGCCCGGGCGACACCGTGATCGTGCTCGGTGCGGGCGGCGGGGTGGGCCTGGCGGCGGTGCAGTTGGCGGTGACGCTCGGCGCGGAAGTGGTCGCGGTGGCGTCCTCGGCCGCCAAACTGGCCACCGCTCACTCCTACGGCGCGACCCACCTGATCGACCACCGCAACGGCGACCTGCGCGAACAACTCCGTACCGCCGTCCCCGACGGCGCCGCCGCCGTCCTCGATCCGGTCGGTGGCGACCTGTCCGAACCCGCCCTGCGTTCCCTGGCTCGCGGTGGACGTTTCGTCACCATCGGCTACGCCGCCGGCACCGTCCCCCGCATCCCGCTGAATCTGGTGCTGGTCAAAGGACTGCACATCCTCGGTTTCCAGTTCCGGGACATTCCGCCGGAGGAATTCACCCGGAACGAGGAAGAACTCACCGGCCTGCTGAGCTCCGGCCGCGTCTCACCCCATATCGGTGCTGTGTTCCCCCTCGAACAGGCGGCCGCGGCGCTGCACGAAGTCGCAGCCGGGCGCGCGGTCGGCAAGATACTGCTCGATCTGGACACCTGAGCATCGACGGGACATCGGATTCGCCCCCGGGACACACCTTGCTCGACATGCGGCCGGGCCGGGTCCACGGAATTCGAAGTCGCCTTCGCCATTGCGGAGAGATCTCCCCGCAATGCCCGGGTTCCGCGGTTTCGGCTTGTCCACGAGCCCGGCTGCCCCGCGGCGGGCGGCGCGGCCCGCGACCGATGAGTTCGGTGTCGCCGGCTCGTCCGTATAACGGGAAGGTCCTACTTCCGAGCCGGCGACGCGGACCCCGGCGCCCGCCGGCCGGCCGCTACGGGGTGCGGGAGTGAACATGGGCAGGGTCGCGTGGGGGTTCACGTGCTCGATCGACGGCTTCATCGCCGGACCGGGGCACGATATGAGCTGGTTGTCGGCCACGGAACCCTCCGCCGAGGGCACCACGGAGGGCTTGGCCGCGAATGTCGCCGTGATCATCTCCGGCCGGGCCGGCTACGACGCGGCGATCGCCCAGCGCGACGAACGGGACGAGCTGACCTCGGCGGCCTACGGGGGCGCGTGGTCGGGGACCGAGTTCATCCTCACCCACCGCCCGGAGGAGCTCGCCGATGATCCCACCGTCGTCGCGCTGAACTGCGATATCCGGGAGGCGATCCGGCGCGCCCAGGAGATCGCCGGCGACCGCGACATCCAGATCATCAGCGCCGATATCGCGCGCCAGGCGCTCGAACACGACCTGATCGACGAACTGCAGGTTTTCGTCGCGCCGGTCTTCCTCGGTGACGGTATCCGCATCTTCGACGTTCCGGGCGGCCGCCGGATCGACTGGGAACTGGCCGAGATCTACGACCACAGCCCGCGCAGCTTCGGCCGCGCCTACCGCCCGAAAAGGGGTTGATCGATGGCCGCCGGGGGCGCCGGTACCGCGCCGGCCGGGCGTTGTTAGAGTCCGGGCTGTACACGTTCTCAGGGCGGGGTGGAATTCCCCACCGGCGGTAATGGCATCCGGGCCGACCCGGAGGCACGAGCCCGCGAGCGCCACCCTCCGGGGTGGGTCGAGCAGATCCCGGTGCGATTCCGGAGCCGACGGTCACAGTCCGGATGAAAGAGAACGCGGCGCCGGAGTGCCCGCGCGCGGGCCGCTCCTGTTCGCGTTGCCATGCCCTGGGTGACATAGCGAAGAGGAGTACATATGTCGCCCACCCCGAACCGCATCGCTCTCGTCGCCGCCCGCTGGCACGCCGATATCGTCGACCGGGCGGTGCAGTCGTGCCGGGCCCGGCTCGCCGAGCACGGATTCACCGAGGTCGAAGTCGTCGAAGTACCCGGGGCCTTCGAGATCCCACTACGTATCAAACGGCTGGCCGCCACCGGCCGCTACGCCGCGCTCGCGGGCTGCGCGCTGGTGGTCGACGGTGGTATCTACCGGCACGATTTCGTGGCGTCGACCGTGGTGGACGCGCTCATGCGGATCCAGCTCGAGACCGACGTCCCGGTGTTCTCGGCGGTGCTCACCCCGCATCATTTCCACGAGCACACCGAGCATCTGACGTACTTCACGCGGCATTTCGAGATCAAGGGCACCGAACTGGCCGACGCCGTCGCGGCCACCGTTCACGGGGAGGTTGCGGTGCCGTCGAAATAGGCGGCGGTCAGTTTCGCACGGTCGGCGAGCAGCTGTCCGGCGGCGCCGGACAGCACCACCCGCCCGTGGTTGAGCACGATCGCGCGGTCGGATACGGCGAGCGCGAGTTCGACGTGTTGTTCCACCAGCAGGACCGCGATACCTTCCGCGCGGGCGATCTCGCGGATCGCGGGCAGGATGTTCCGGACGACCATCGGCGCCAGGCCCAGGCTCATCTCGTCGACCATGAGCACCTTCGGCCGCGCCACCAGCGCCGCGGCGATGGCCAGCATCTGCTGCTCACCACCGGACAGCAGACCCACCTTCCGCCCGCGCAGACCTTCCAGCGCGGGGAACCGGGCGAGCACCGATTTCTCCCGCTCCGGGTCGGGCCGCGCAGCGGCGAGGCGAAGGTGCTCCGCGACGGTCAGCGGGGCGAACAACCCGCGATCATCGGGGACCAGGCGCATTCCCCGGCGGGCCGTCCGGTAGGGCCGCCGGTGGTCGACCGGGGTGCCGAGGATCGTCGCGCGGCCGCCCATGCGCGGCAGCAGGCCGGCCAGTGTCAGCAGTGTCGTGGTCTTGCCGGCGCCGTTGGGCCCGAGCAGTGTCAGCACCTCACCGGCGGCGACGGCGAGATCCAGTCCCTGGACCGCGGGTATCCCGTGGTAACCGGCGACGAGTCGGTCGGCCACCAGCACAGCCTCAGTCATCTGTCTGCTCCATCGGCGCTCCGAGATAGGCGGCGATCACGCCCGGATCCACCCGTGCCTCGGCCGGTGTGCCGGAGAAGATGATGCGGCCGAATTCCATGACGTAGACGCGATCGCATACCCCGAGCACGAGCGAGATGTCGTGGTCGATCAGCAGCACTCCCGGACCGCGCGCGGCGACGCCGCGGACCCGTTCGGCGAAATCGCCGCTTTCCCGGCTGTCGAGCCCGGCGGCGGGTTCGTCCAGCAGCAGGATGCGGCAGTTGCCCACCAGTGCCCGCGCGACACCGGCCAGTTTCTGCTGCCCCAGCGTCAGGTCCCGGGCCGGGGTGGCACCCACCGCGCCGAGACCGACCGCGTCCAGTGCCTCGGCGACCGCCGGATCGGCCCCGTGGCGGCGACGGCCGAAGAGATCGGTGAGAACGGTCGAGAAACCGCCGGGACGCAATGCGGCCGTGACGTTTTCGGCGGCACTGAGGTTGCCGAACAGCTCACCCGATTGCCAGGTGCGCGACAGTCCTGCCCGGCGCCGCCGATGGGGCGCGAGCCGCGTCAGGTCGGCGCCGTCGAGCGTCACCGACCCTTCGGCGGCGGTGAATCCGGTGATCGCGTCGACGAACGAGGTCTTGCCGGCGCCGTTGGGTCCGATGAGCCCCACGATCTCACCGGGTTCCACTGCGAGGGTGACATTTTCGTTCGCCACCACTCCCCCGTAGCGAACCGTCAGATTCTCGGTCGACAGCCCCTCGCTCATGGTCGGCCCACCGCCTCTCGCGCACGGTCTGTGGTGTGCGGGCCGGCCGCCGGCGCCACCGGCCGCCGGCGAGCGCGCAGGCGATCCGCGACCCGGCCGGCCTCGCCGGCCATACCGACCGGGTTGAGGACGGCGGTGACGATAAGCGCGATACCGGAGATCAGCGCGTAGTAATCGCCGAGCTCGAGCACCTCGTGGATCAGCACGTAGAGAATTCCGAGCGGGCCGAGGACACCTGCGATGGCGGCCCCGCTGAACGAGGTGATGCCACCGAGGTAAGCGACCGCGAGCACCTGCAGGCCCACGAATACGGTGAACGATTCCGCGGACAATTGCCCGGCGCTGTAGCCGATCAGGCACCCCGCCAGGCCGGCGATGAACGCCGAGAGGCCGAATCCGAGGAGTTTCGTGCGCCGCACATCGATACCCACCGAGGCGGCGGCCCGCTCGTTCGCTCGCACCGCGAGAAACGTGCGGCCGGTATCCCCCGCGGCGAGCCGGATGAACGCCCAGACGACGAGGGCGGCGAGGACGAGCACCATCAGCGAGAACGGCAGCCGGGCGATCTCGCTGCCCGCGCGGACGCCGAGGTTCAGCCCGAACAGGTCCGGGTTCGCGATCGGATTCCCCGAGGCCGGCGTCAAACTGTAGTTGTTGAACACGAATCGTTCGATGGCCAGCGCGGCCGCGATCGTCACGATGGCGAGCTGGGCGCCGCGGATCCGGAACGCGGGCAGGGCGACCAGCATCCCGAGGAACGCCGCGACCAGCGCGCTGAGCAGCACCGCGAGCAGCATCGGCATATTCCAGTCGGTGGTGAGCTTCGACAGGGTGAACCCCGCGGCGCCGGCGAACGCGGTCTGCGCCAGCGATATCTGGCCGAGATAGCCGGTGATCACCACATACGACAGTGCGAGCAGCATCAGGATTATCGAGTAGGTGAGCCCGAACCGATAGGTGCTCGAAGCCACCGCCAGTACGACACCCAGCACCACGAGCAGGGCGAGCGCCGGAACCGGGCGGAAAACCGGAGTTTTCACATCCGGCAGTTTGATCGTCTGCAGCGCTCCCCGGGACGGCAACCTGCTACCGAACACCAGCAGGATCACGATGACCACCACGAACGGGACCACCTGGTCCAGTCCCGACGCCGCCCACACCGGCCACCACTCCTTGCCGGTGAAGAGATTCACCAGGGATTGGAAGGCACCCAATAGCAGTGCGGCGAGAGCGAGCACACCGATCGACTCCATCCGGGCCACCAGCAGCACCGCCAGCGCCGGCACGACGAGCAACGTGTAATTCTGTGGGTTGAGCCCGGTCAGACTCGACCCGAGCATCACCCCGAGGGTGCCGACAACCGCCGCCCCGACCGTGGCGATCGCCGCCAGCCTATCCGGCGAGAAGCCGAGCAGGGTGGCGCCGCGCTCGTTCGCCGCCGCCGCCCGCGTCGCCGCGCCCAGCCGGGTGAACCGGAAATACGCCCAGATCAGCACCGAGGTCGTCAGCATGATCGCCGCCATGACGAGTTCGGCGGAGGAGAGCCGGGTACCGAACAATTCCACCGAACCCGACGGGATCAGTTCGTCGACGGGAATATTGTTCGGGCCGAACCGGATCACCACCAGCGCCTGCATCGTCAGCATCAACGCGACGGAAACGACCACCTGCGCCAGCGCCGGTGCGTGGCGGACCGGGCGGAAAACCAGGTAATGCGTGAGCAGTCCGACCGCGACAGCCGAAACCAGCCCGATCGAAACGGACACCCCCATCGGCGGTGGCTCCGGGAAACGCACACTCCCGATCGGCAGCACCAGCGTGCCGTCCCGGCCGAGCTGCGCGAACACGTACGCGCCCCACATCGCCGTGGCGCCCTGCGCGAAATTGATGATCCCCGTCGCCCGGTAGACCAGCAGCAGGCCGTTCGCCAGGCCGATGTAGACGGCCCCGAGCCCGAGGCCGAGCACTACGAACTGTAGATACGTATCCATCGGAATGCTCCGCTACCGCCGGCGATCAGGGCTTCGGCAGCGCGGACAGATCCAGATCGACGTACCCCGCCTCGTTCACCGGGGCGAGCGTGCCGTCCTGCTGGACCTCGAAGAAGATCGCCTGCGCGTTGCAGGTGGTCGCGACATCGGGCCACTGTTTGCCGTCGCAGGTCACGGTGGGGCCCGCGAACGATTCGAAATCGGTGACCTTCTCGAAGGCCGCGGTCACCGACTGCGCCGTGATCTCCTGCGTACCGGCCGCGTTCAGGACATTCGCGATATTCACCAGCGCGGCGAATGTGTACAGCGAGCGGGACGACAGTTCTTCCCCGTGCCCCACGGCCTGCATGGACATCTCGAAGATATCCAGCTCTTCCTGGACCTTCGGCGGCGCCGATTCCTTCGCGAGCGGGACCCACAGCCGCGGCTGGGTGACGATACCCGCGCCCTGCGCCCCCATCTCGTCGATGAACTGGGAGCACGAACCCGCGAGAATCGTGCCGTCGTATCCCTGCCGCCGCAATGCGGTGAACAATGCCGTGCAGGCGTCCTCGGGCAGTGCGATCACCCCGGCGACATCCGGTGTGTCCGAGATCTGGGTCGCCGCGACGACATTGAGATTCGCCCCCGCGGCGGGCGGATACTGCACCTTGATATCGATGCCCAGGTTCTCGGCGATGGGCCGGATCAGATCGTCGACGTAGGCGTGACTGGTCGGCGATTCGTTGACCGCCAGCGACGCCGATTTCTTACCCATCGAATCGAACAGCGTCATACTGCTCAGCGACGCGAACGAAACCGGGCCGGTGAAGTAGAAGGCCTTGCCGTAACCGGCCTTGTCGGCGACGAAGGATCCGGCCAGCGTACCGATGATCGGGATATTCGCCGACCCCAGAATCGGCACCGCCGCGCCCATACTCTGGTCCACCGCATCGATGACGAGCGGAACCTTTTTCGATACGAACCCGTTCGCGCAGTTGATCGATGTCTCCGGGCTGCCGTCGCCGCTGCATACATCCACCTCGACGGGACGTCCGTGGATTCCGCCCAGCACCTCGTTGATGTAGTACTCGGCCGCTTCGATCCCGAACCCGCTCTGCGGGTACGCCGTGGCACCCTTCAGCGGCGCCTGCGCGCCCACGACAATGGGTTCACCGGTGGCCGCGGTACCGCTGAGCTCGTCGCCCGCGCCCGAACCGCCACACGCCGAAAGTACCAGCGCCGCGGCAAGACCCAGCACGCCCATCGGAAAGATCTTCTTCACGTCTGCCATCCATCATCGACCGTGCCGCGTTTCCGATTCCGGGAAGTTGCCCAGCGCGTGGACGTGGTTGCCGACGGCAGCCGGGGCCGGCCGGCGCACCGAACCGGCAGCCGACCCGAGTTCCGGGAACGACAGCGGAAATACCTGGCTGACAGGCGTTCCCGGCGCGCGGGACCGACTTTCAGCGTGATCGACATTACATCAATCCTGTCAAGGATAACAAGGTTTGCTGGCCGAATTCCGGACGAACCGGACCAGCTCGAGCGCGGGAATTTTTCCGGGCCGCGGCGGTTGTCCGCAGAGTCGTCGCGCGGTCCGGCCGGATCGCGCCGCGCCCCGACTCGGAAGGCAGAGCATGAAGTTCGCCGTCAGCTACAGCACCGCCCACCTGGGCGCAGACCCGGATCGGATCGCGGACTATGCGCGGTACGCGGAGGAGTACGGGTTCGAGGGGCTGTATCTGCCCGAGCATCTCGTACTGCATCCGGGTGCGCAGTTGCACGGGTTCGAGGTCCCGCCCACGCTGCCGTTCCTCGACCCGCTCGAGACGCTCGCCTACGTCGCGGCGGCCACCGATCGGCTCCTACTGGGTACCGGCGTTCTGCTACTGCCCTACCGGAACCCCGTGGTCCTGGCCAAACAGCTGGCGACCATCGACGTCCTGTCCAAGGGACGGATGCGCCTGCTGACCGTGGGAGTGGGCGCGCTCCCCGCCGAAGCGGCGGCCACCGGGGTCGACTTCCGCACCCGGGGCCGCCGGGCCGACGAGGCCATCGACATCCTGCGGCTGCTGTGGTCCGGCGACGAGACCGGTGTTTCGTTCCACGGCGACTTCTTCACCTTCGACAACCTCGTGCAGTTCCCGAAGCCGTATCGCGCCACCACACTGCCGATCCATATCGGCGGGTCGAGCCGCCCGGCCGCCCGCCGCGCCGGATCACGTGGCGACGGCTACTTCGCCGGCGGTGCGTTGCTCCCGGACGAGCGGATGTCGCAGTGGGAGCTGGCGCGCGCGACGGCCACCGAAGCCGGCCGGGATCCGGGCCGGCTCGAATACACCCGCTGGAGCGGTTTCGATATGACCGAAGAACGACTCGCGGCCTTCACCGCGCAGGGCGTGGACCGGGTGGTGATGAGCGCGAGTTCGGCGGACCCGGGCGAGCAGCGCGACGAACTCGCCGGCTTCGCCGAACGATTTCTCACCCGGTGACACCGGAAAACCCGGCCGGTCGATTGCCGGAGGCCGGGTCCCTCCGGAGCCGGCTCGGCCCGGCAACACACCGCATCGCCCGGGGAGGGAACCGGGAGCTCAGACCGCGCGGACCAGCGCCTGGCGGCCCCGCAAGTCGGCCAGCAGCACCTCACCGCTGTGGAATGTTTCGACGGCTTCGTCGGCTCGCTCCGGAATTCCGGCGGCGGCGAGCGCGCAGCGTTTGAACGCCTGGGCGGCGGTACTCAGGCGGTGATGCGCCGTGGCGACCCGGCGGGCGAGTTCGTCGGGGAGGTCGTCGCCCCAGACGGAGAGTTCGGCCAGACCTTTGTCGAGGCAGTCCAGGGCGCCTTTGCGGACCCATTCGTGCGAGACGAAAACATCGGGTGCCAGCAGGACGCTCTCCGGCCAGGTGTCGTGCACAGGCGAGGCCATCGCGGTGGTCAGGTCGAGGACGGTGGCGCCGAGGATCTCCAGCGGGCGGACATCGTCGTGTTCGGTGAGTACGGCGACGACCTCCCAGCCGCCCATCATCCGGTCGAAGATGAAACCGCCCGCGTACTGCACCGCGTCCACGGTGTTCGGGGCCACGATCGCCAGCCGGTGCCGCAGCGGATGCCGCCGGGCGTGGGCGCGCACGATATCGACCGGATGGAGGCCGGCGCCGACCCCGCATTCCGTCTCCAAAGGGCAATCAGCCTGTTCATCCCGCGAACCGATCACCGGGTACTCCGTTCGATAAACCAACTGCTGAAACAGTAGGGTCGAACGCGGCTCTGTGACGCACATCTCACCGAAATATCCAGTGTGCTATACATCACAAACCGAGGTCTTTGGCAATGATAACTTTCATGACCTCGCTGGTACCGGCATAGATCCGGGCGACGCGGGCATCGGTGTAGAGCCGGGCGATCGGATACTCCATCATGTAGCCGTACCCGCCGAACAATTGCAGGCAGCGGTCCACGACCCGGGCCTGGGTTTCGGTGGCGAACAGTTTCACCCGGGCGGCATCCGCACCGGAGAGCTGCCCCTCGACCAGATCCAGCACCGCCCGGTCCACCATGGTCTGCGCCGCCTCGACCTCCGCCGACATCGCAGCGAGTTCGAACTTGGTGTTCTGGAACGACGCCACCGGTGTCCCGAAGGCCTTGCGTTCCTTCACATAATCGATGGTCGCTGTCACCGCGGCGCGCGCCTGCGCCACCGAGCCCACCGCCACCGTCATCCGTTCCTGCGGCAGGTTGTGGCCCAGATAGCCGAAGGCGACGCCCTCCTCCCCCAGCCGGTTGGCCACCGGCACCCGGACATCGGTGAACGACAACTCCACCGTGTCCTGGACCTTGCAGCCCATCTTGTCCAGCACCCGGCCGCGGGTGAACCCGGGCATTCCGCCCTCCACCACGAGCAGCGTGAGCCCGGCACGCCGGTTCTCCGGATCGGTACCGGTTCGCGCGACCACGATCACCAGGTCGGCGAGCAGGCCGCCGGTGATGAAGGTTTTCGCGCCGTTGAGGATGTAGTGGTCGCCGTCGCGGACGGCGGTGGTGCGGATACCCGCCAGATCGGAGCCGGTGCCGGGTTCGGTCATGGCGATGGCGGTGAGCAAGCTGCCGTCGGCCAGCCCGGGGAACCAGCGGGCCCGCTGCTCCGGGTCGGCGTATTCGAGGAAGTACGGCAGGATCACATCCAGCTGGGTACGGACCGTACTCAAGGTGACCAGCGCCCGCTGCGCTTCCTCCTGGAGCACCACGTTGTAGCGGTAGTCGCGGGTTCCCATACCGCCGTATTCCTCGGGGACGGCCGTGCCGAGCAGCCCGAGACCGCCGAGTTGGCGGAACACCTCGCGCGGCATCTGTCCCTGCTTCTCCCACTCGGGATAGTTCGGGACGATTTCTTTCTCGATGAACTCCCGCGCGAGATCCCGGAAGGCCTCGTGGTCGGGGGTGAACAGATCGCGGCGCATTGTCTTCCTAAGAGATGAGTTCGACGACGGTGGCGTTGGCGGTGCCGCCGCCTTCGCACATGGTTTGCAGTCCGTAGCGGATCCCGTTGTCGCGCATGTGATGCAGCATCCGGGTCATCAGGACGGCGCCGGAGGCGCCGAGCGGATGGCCGAGTGCGATGGCGCCGCCCAGCGGATTGACCAGGGCCGGGTCGGCACCGGTTTCGGCGAGCCAGGCCAGCGGGACCGGTGCGAACGCCTCGTTCACCTCGAAGATCCCGATATCGGCGAGCGCGAGACCCGCCTTGCTCAGCACTTTCTCGGTGGCGGGGATGGGCCCGGTGAGCATGAGCACCGGGTCGGCACCGGCGACCGCGCCGGCCCGATAGCGGGCCAGGGGGCGCAGGCCCAGCTGAGCGGCCAGCTCGGGAGTCGTGATCAACAACGCGGCCGCGCCGTCGGAAATCTGGGAGGAATTGCCGGCGTGGATGACACCGTCGTCCTGGAAGGCCGGTTTCAGGCCGGCCAGCTTCGCCGCGCTGGTGCCACGCCGGATCCCCTCGTCGGCGGTGATCGCACCGCCCTCCGTGAACTCCCCGGCCGGAGCCACGACCTCGACGATCTGATCGGCGAAGGCACCGCGATCCTGCGCCGCGGCGGCCAGCTCGTGCGACCGCGCCGAGTACTCGTCGACGACGGTACGGGTGAAACCCCATTTCTGCGCGATGAGTTCGGCCGAGATGCCCTGGTTGAAGGAGAATCCGTCATACCGTTCCAGCACCGCCGGGCCGTAGGGCTGACCGGTGGCCCGGGCGGCACCGAGCGGAACCCGGCTCATCACCTCGACCCCACCGGCCACCACCACATCCTGCTGCCCCGACATCACCGCTTGCGCCGCGAAGTCCAGGGCCTGCTGGCTCGACCCGCAGGCCCGGTTCACCGTCGTTCCGGGGATGGATTCCGGCCAGCCCGCGGCCAGGACGGCGTACCGGCCGATATTGCTCGACTGATCACCGACCTGGGAAACACAACCCCACACGACATCGTCGATGAGCTGCGGACTCACCCCGGTACGCTCGACCAGCGCCCGCAACACCACCGCGGACAGGTCCGCGGCGTGCATCGCGGACAGACCGCCCTTCCGTTTGCCGACAGGCGTACGCACCGCACCGGCAATCACTACTTCCCGCATCTATCCACTCCGTTCTCCACGTTCCTGGCGGTCGGCCGGCCCCTGTCGGCGCCGGTCTCGCACAATCGCTGCCCAGCCGGCCCAGGCCGGGGTTTCCGCAAGTTCCACCGCGGTGTGGCGACCGACCTTCACCCCGATTGCCCTATCGAGCTCACCACAGCCCTCGTCCTGCCGAGCGGGTACCGGCGAATCCATTCACAGCGGCCGCCGGCGCGGATATGCCGGGCGACGGCGTGCTCCCTACGACCGCCCGGCGATCGCTTCCGGCCGGCGGAGGCAGACCTCTTACTCATCCTTGCCGCTCCCGGCCGGAGGCAGCGACCAGGCGCCGGTGAACCGGGGTGTGCGTTTCCCCGCGAAGGCCGCGTAGGCCTCCGGTGCGTCGGCGGTGGCGAAATTGACCCCCTGGGCCCGGGCCTCACCGGCCAGCGCCTCCCGCAGGGTCGCATCGGCACCTTCGTTGAGCAACGCCTTGGTCTGCGCCAGCGCGACCGGTGGTCCCGCTGCCAGCCGATTCGCCAGATCCGCGGTGAATTCGTCGATTTCGCCGGCGGCGACGATCCAGCTGACCAGACCGAGGGATTCGGCGCGGGCCGCGTCGATTGTCTCGGCCAGGAGGGTCAGCCGTTTCGCCTGTTGCAGTCCGACCAGTTTCGGGAGCAGCCAGGAGCCGCCCAGATCCAGCGACAGGCCGCGCCGGGCGAAAATCTGCGCGAAGGTCGCGTCCGGTGTGGCCACCACGAGATCGCAGCCCAGCGCCAGGTTCCAGCCGGCGCCGACCGCCACGCCGGTCACCTTGGCGACGGTCGGGGTCGGCAGTTCGTGGAGTTGTAGCGCGAGATCGCTGAAGATCCGCATCTTGTCCATCGGGTGCCGGGCGTCGGGCACCGAGATATCGGCGCCCGAGCAAAAGGCTCCGCCGGCGCCGGTGAGGACCAGCGCCCGCACGGACCGGTCCATGCCGGTATCGCGCAGGATATCCGCCAGCTCGCGCCACATCGCCCAGGTCATCGCGTTCTTGCGGTGCGGCCGGTTGAGCGTGACGGTCCGTACCCCGTCGCGGTCGGCGACGAGCAGGTCGGCTGCCGCACCGTTGCCCGAGGCGTTCACGACCGGTTCCGATCGGCGCCGGCCTCGTATTCGGGGCCGATCACCTTCGCCGCCCGCAGCTCGGCGATATCCGCCGCCGTCCGGCCCAGCTCCCGCAGTACCGCGTCGGTGTGCTCGCCCAGCCCCGGGACCGCGCCCATCGGCGGTTCGAATCCGTCGACCACGGCCGGCGGCAGCAGCGCCGGAATCGGACCACCTGGACTGTCGATCTCGCGCCAGCGGTCGCGGGCGGAGAGCTGTGGGTGTTCCAGAACATCGGTGGTGGTGTTGTAGCGGGAGTTCCCGATACCGGCGTCGTCGGCCGCCTTCTGCACCTCGGCCAGGGTGTGCCCGGCACACCAGGTGCCGATCGCCTCGTCGAGGTCGCGGCGATGCCGCACCCGGTCGGAATTCGTCCGGAACCGGGGATCCTCGGCGAGATCGACCCGGCCGAGTATTTCCCGCGCCAGGCGTTGCCATTCGCGATCGTTGGTGGTGCCCAGCACGACGGTCTGACCGTCACCGGTCGCATAGGCACCGTAGGGCGCGACCGCCGGAGAGCTCATACCGAGCGGCTGCTGTTCCACACCGGAGTGCCGGGTGTAGTTCAGGTGGTAGCCCATCATCTCGGCCATGGTGTCGAACAGGCTGAGGCTGATCGTGCCGCCGGCCGGGCCGGTCTCGCGGTAGCGACCGCACAGGGTCGCCAGGATCGACAGCGCCGCATACAGTCCCGTGGTCACATCGGCGACCGCGGGGCCCGGTTTCGCGGGTTCACCGGGCCGGCCGGTGACCGCGCATACGCCGGATTCGGCCTGGACGAGCAGATCGTAGGCGCGTTTGTGCGATAGCGGCCCGCCCGCGCCGAAACCGTCGATCTCCAGGGCGATCAGCCGGGGATATCGTTCGGCCAGCTCGGCCGGGGCCAATCCCAGTCGCGCGGTGGCGCCGGGCGCCAGATTCGATACCAGCACATCGGCGCGGCTGAGCAGGTCGTGCAGAATGTGCAGGCCGCGCTCGGATTTCAGGTCCAGGGTCACCGATTCCTTGCCCCGGTTCACCCAGACGAAATGCGCGGCCTGCCCGGCCACCACATCGTCGTAGTGCCGGGCGAAATCGCCGCCCACCGGGTTCTCGACCTTGATCACCCGGGCCCCGAAATCCGCGAGGGTGCGGGTGCACATGGGCGCCGAAACGGCCTGTTCCAGCGCCACCACGAGCACCCCGGCCAGCGGACCGGCGGCCGGCATCACATCACCATGCCGCCGTCGACCGGCAGCACCTGCCCGGTGACGAAGGACGCGGCGTCGGAGGCCAGGAACACGAACGCTCCGGCCACTTCCTCGGGCTCGGCCCAGCGGCGCAACGGGATCCGGTTGATCATCTGCTCGGCGAATTTTTCGTCGGTGCGGATGGTTTCGGTCATCGGGGTCGCGGCCAGCGGGGCCAGCGCGTTCACCAGAATATTCTTGCGGGCCAGTTCGCGGGCCAGCGATTTGGTGATCCCGATGATCCCGGCCTTGGCCGCGGAATAGTTCACTTGTCCCAAGGTGCCGGTGAGCCCGGCCGACGAGGTGACATTGATGATGCGGCCGGTGCCGTCGGTCGCCAGATACGGCAGCGCGGCCTGACTGCAGTTGAACGTCCCCAGCACATGCACGTCGAAAATCTTGCGCATGGATTCCGGGGTGGTCTTCGGGAACATCGCCGGCGCGGTGATTCCGGCATTGTTCACCACGATATGTATTGCCCCGCCACCCAATTCGGCGGCCTGCCCGGCTGCCGCCACCGCGGATTCCGGATCCGCGACATTCAGCGCACAGGCCCGGGCGCTCCCGCCGTCTGCGGTGATCTTCTCGGCGACGGCCTCCGCCGCGGCACCGTCGAGATCGGTGACCAGCACCGCCGCACCGTGGGCGGCCAGCGCGCGGGCCACCGCCGATCCGATACCGCCCGCGGCACCGGTGACCAGCGCCGTCCGGCCGGTCAGATCGAACAATCCGTTCTTCGCTGCCATCAGTAACTCCTCGGCATTCCCAGCACATGCGATCCCAGATAGTTGAGGATCATTTCCTGACTGATCGGCGCGATCCGCATCACGCGTGATTCCCGGAAATACCGGGAAATGTGATACTCCTCCGAATACCCCATCCCGCCGTGTGTCTGCATCGCGCGGTCGGCGGCCTCGAAACCGGCCTCCGCGCACAGGTATTTGGCGGTATTGGCCTCGCGGCCACAGGGTTTGCCCTGGTCGTACAACCAGGTCGCTTTCCGCAGCACCAGTTCGGCCGCGTCCAGCCGGGCCAGCGAATCAGCCAGCGGGAACTGGATTCCCTGATTCTTGCCGATCGGTCGCCCGAAGACCTCTCGCTCGTTCGCGTAACGCACCGCACGATCCAGTGCGACCCGCCCGATGCCGAGCGCTTCGGCCGCGATCAGCATCCGCTCGGGATTCAGGCCGTCGAGCAGATATTCGAAACCGCGGCCCTCCTCCCCGACCCGGTCTTCCACCGGGATCTGCAGATCGTCGATGAACAATTCGTTCGACGACACCGCATTACGGCCCATTTTCGGAATGGGCCGGATATCGACATGGTCGCGATCGAGATCGGTGAGGAACAGCGTCATACCGCTGGTCTTCTTCTCCACCTCGTCGTACTTCTGCGTGCGGGTGAGCAGCAGGATCTTCTCCGACTCCAGCGCCTTGGAGATCCACACCTTGCGGCCGTTCACCACATAGTGGTCGCCGTCGCGGCGGGCGAAGGTGGTGATCCGGCTGGTGTCCAGCCCGGCGCCCGGTTCGGTGACACCGAAACAGACGTGCAGTTCCCCGCGGGCGACCCGCGGCAGCGTGCGCTGTTTCAGTTCCGCCGAACCGTGCACGATCACCGGCTGCATTCCGAACAGGGACAGGTGGATGGCGGTGGCGGCATTCATCCCGCCGCCGGACCGCGACACCTGCTCGGCGAGAATCGAGGCCTCGGTGATACCGAGCCCGTGCCCGCCGTATTCCTCGGGAATGCAGATCCCCAGCCAGCCGCCGTCGGCGATGGCGCGATAGAACTCGGTGGGGAATTCGTGGTCCCGGTCCTTTTCCATCCAGTACTGATCGTCGAATTTACGGGCCAATTCGGCCACCGAATCCCGGATCAGCCGCTGATCCTCGGTCAGCTCGAAACTCATACCGTCGGACACATCAACTCCTCACATTGTCATCGCCGGGTAACGCGACCCCGGCTTCCGGAGCCGGAGCGGTTCAGCCCTGCCGAATCCCGGCCTCCCGGTATTCCTCGTCCGCCCCGCCGGGCAGGCGCCCGGCGAGCTGGGCCAGGTCGTAGGACTGACGCGCCATCCAATACCGCAGCACCCCGGTGAGCGAGTACCGCAGGAACAGTGCCGCGCCGACGATGCTCAACGACACCCCGGCCAGCGCGATGATGATCGCGTCGCGCTGCACCAGCGCGTCGGAGGTGTTGTTGGACATCAGATAGCCCAGCACGATCACCACCGGGCCGAGGATCAGCAGCGCGACACCGGCCCGCAGCCACAGGCCGCCGCGACCGGCGGCGGGATCGGGGATCTTCAGGTCCGCGAGTTCCTGGACGAAACGGTCCGCGCGAGTGGATTCGGTCATGACGAACTTCCTAGGTAGAGAGTGGCCAATTGGTTGCGCAGGCCCAGATCGGGCGGGCCCTGGTGTTCGACACGGCCGCGTACCAGTACCGCGGCGGTATCGGCGATATCGAGTACCGCGGCGGCGAATTGTTCGACGATCAGCACCGCCACGCCCTGGCGGGCGATCTCGGCGACCTGCTCGTAGAGCCGTTCCACCACCAATGGCGCCAGGCCCATGGACAATTCGTCGAGCAGCAGCACGGCCGGGTCGGTGGTCAGTCCGCGGGCCAGCGCCAGCATCTGCTGTTCACCGCCGGAGAGCGTGCCCGCGGTCTGCCCGGCGCGCTGGGCCAGGATCGGGAACCGCGCGAAGGCGGTATCCTCGATCTCCGCGACCGGCCGGCCGGTGAACGACATCATCAGCAGGTTGTCGCGCACGGTGAGATTGGGGAAGATGCCCCGGCCCTCCGGGATCAGGCAGACGCCGGCGCGGGCGAGGTCGCGCGGGTCCACCCCGTTGACCACGCGCCCGCCGAGCCGTAATTCCCCGTCCGCCACCGGATGCACCCCGGCGGCGACCTTCAACGTGGTGGTCTTACCGGCGCCGTTCGGGCCCAGCAGCGCGACCACCTCACCGGCCCGCACACTCAGATCGACACCGTGCAGCACGGTGATCGCGTCGTAGGCGGCGCGGATTCCGGTCAATTCCAGTAGTGCGGTCACGAGTCCCCCAAGTAGGCCGCGAGGACCTGTTCGTTGCGGCGGATCACCTCGGGCGGCCCGCTGGCGATCACCGACCCGAGATCGAGGACGTACACCTGATCGCAGACATTCATCACCAGGCCCATATCGTGTTCGACCAGCACCACCGCGGTACCGTCCGCGGCGACCGAACGCAGCAGTTCGGCGAACCGGTCCGTTTCGGCGCTGTCCTGGCCGGCGGCGGGTTCGTCGAGCAGCAGCAGGGTGGGCCGTACCGCCAGTGCCCGCCCGACTTCGATCAGCCGGGCGAGTCCGGTGGGCAGCGAATCGGCCAGATCGCCGGCCCGGTCGCCGAGGTCCAGCCGGTCGATGATCTCGTCGACTACCTTCTCGGCCCGGCGCCGGTGCGGCCCGAGCTCGGCCGCGACCAGCAGGTTGTCCCGGACCGAGAGCCGGCCGAAGAGTTCGAGCCGCTGGAAGGTCCGGGCCATTCCGCGCCGGGCCCGCCGGGCCGGATCGAGCCGGGTGATATCTCGATCCCCCATCCGGACCCGTCCGGCGGCCGGGCGGCGCAACCCGCAGATCACGTCGAACAGGGTGCTCTTACCGGCGCCGTTCGGCCCGATCAATCCGGTGACCTCGCCCGCTTCGGCCCGCAGCCCGGCACCGTCGAGCGCGCGCCGGCCGCCGAAGGTGACGGTGATATCGCTAACGTCCAGCAGCGATGGCATGATCGAGCACCTCCTTGTCCGCGGGCCGCCACGGCCGTTTCACGCCCCACCATTCGACGGGTACGTCGGGTTCGGCCGCGGCCGCGCGTTGTTCCCGGTTGTTCGCCCAGATCCGCACCGCGAATACGGCGAGTACCGAACCCCAGAAGAAGATCCAGCCGTCGATCACGCCGCCCAGCCGAACCAGCCACAGCAGCACCGGGATACCGACCATCAGCGCCAGCGCGATCCGGTTTCGGATCGCGGCCTCGAACCCTTCCCGCATCCGGGCGACCGCGCCGTGACTCACCACACCGCCACCGAAGGCGATACCGGCCAGCGCCGGCAGCACATGCATCAAATTCTCGGTGGAGGGGAACAGCACCGGGATCGCCAGCATCGGCCCGTAGAGTGCGACGCCCACGAACAGTCCGTTGCCCAGGGCACCGAGCCCGGCGAATACCGCCACCAGGAAGATCGGCAGACCGGCCACGAAGTTGAACTGCTCGGGCGTCACCGAGCCGATCTGCATCCCGAACAGGGCACCGCCCAGTCCGGCCAGTCCCGCGCTGAGCGCGAAAACGGCCACCTTGGCGCGCAGCAGGTTGCCGCCGAGCGTGGCGTAGGCGGCTTCACTGTCGCGCAGGGCGATGAGCCGCCGGCCGAAGCGCCCGCGCCGCAACGCCGCCACGCCGAGGGTGGCCAGGGCGAGGCAGACCGCCGCGAAAATGGTGATGCCCTCCGCGTTGTCCACGCGCAGCCCGAACAGGTTCGGCCCGTGCACCTCGACCGACCCCTGATCGAAGAACTTGATCGTCACTCCCGCGATCTCGAAGGACGGCAGGGTGAAGATCCACCGGTCGAGCACCACCGCAAAGGCCGCGGTGCCGAGCGCCAGATACACGCCGGACAGCCGCAGCGCGGGCAGTGCGATCAAAGTACCGGCGAGCGCCGCGATCACCACCGCGGCGAGCAGACCCCACAGCTGCCCGTCCGGTGCCAGATGCCCGTAGGCGATCGCACCGATTCCCGCCATGCTCAACTGGCACAGCGAGATCTGCCCGGCATACCCGGACAGCGGGACGAACGACAGGGCGATCACGCCGAAGGCGAACATCGGCCCGTAGGCGATCAGATCGCTTTCGCCGAGCATGGTGGCGACCATCAATCCCAGGATCACGATCACCCCGGCGAAGAACACCGCGCCGCCGCGCGACGGGGTGGGCACCGGACTGAGTTTGCGATCGCGGCCCCGCAACCGCCCGTGCGGGAACAACAGCAGCGCCACGAACAACAGCAACGCCGGCGCCGCCAGCCGCAGGCCGGGCAGATATTCGTTCTGCGGCAGATACCCGGTGAGGTAGCTCTCCATCAAACCCACCACGACCGCGCCGAGGAAGGTCATCGGCAGGCTGCGCAGCCGGCCGAAGATCGCCGCGGTGTAGGCGCTGACGATCAGCAGCGACAGCGTCGCGGCGTCCAGCGAGACCGTGGGCGCGATGAGAATGCCGCCCACCGCGGCCAATTCGATACCGAGGATCCACGCGACCCGGTTCGCGCGCACCGGGTCGGCACCGGTGAGCCCGGCCAGGGCCCGGTCGTCGACGGTGGCCCGCATCTCCGCACCCGTGCGGGTGTTGAACAGCAGTACCCGCAGTGCCACCGCCACCGCGATGGCCACCAGCATGGTCAGCGCCTGATGCCAGGTGACGGTGGCGGCGCCGAGCCGGAGGGGTTCGGCGTCGGCGAAAAAGATCGGCAGCGTACGGGCTTGCATCGGATCCCAGATCCAGCGTGCCGCCGCGATGAGGCCGCTCAGCAGCGCGACCGTCATCACCAGTTTCTCCGCGTCACCCAGCCCCTGGACAGCCCGTAGTGCCCGTTCGACGAGCAGACCCGACAGCGGTGCCAGCACCAGCAGCACGATCACCAACGCGATCGGCACCGGGACCCCCCAGCCGGCGGTGAGCTGCCAGTACGAGAAGGCCGCCATCATCCCGGCCGCGCCGTGCGCGAAATTGAAGATTCCGGTGGTCGTATGGGTGAGCACCAGGCCGCTGCCGATGACGGCGTAGACGGCGGCGGTGCTCAGCCCGACGATTCCGAATGCGAGGAATTGGTCCATGATGGGTTACTTGACGTCCGCCATGGTTTTGCCGACATCCGCCAGCGTCAGCGGCTCACCGTAGTTCCCGGTGTACCGGTAGGGCGGGGTGCCGCAGCGGAACAGGCCGTCGTTCGCGCCGAAATCGGGCGCTTTCCAGCCCTCGGCCGTGGCCTGCATGACGTTGAAGCAGGTCGGAGCCCGGTCCTTCACGGACATATCGTTCGGGCTGTGCAGCCCGCCGCCGGTCCAGCCGGTTTCCTTCTGCGCGGTTTCCACCAGGCAGGTCCGGGTGAGTTCGGCACCGCAGCCACTCGCGGCCTTCGCGAAAAGCAGCCAGGCCGAGAAGGCACGGATGGCGGGCAGGGTGATCACCGCGTCCGGCGCGTACTTCTCGTAGAGGTCCTGCAACTGCTGCATCGCCGGCGACTGATCGGCCAGCTGCGGCGGCACCACACCGCCGAGATCCACCAGGTTGTTCTGGAACGACGCCGAACGGCCGAGCAGTTCGAGGTAGTCTTCGCGGAAGGCGTTGTTGTTGGGGTCGATCCAGTCGAGCTTGTAATCCATCGAGGTCAGCTTTTCCTCGAGTTTGGCCAGCGGCGCGTCCTCGCCGTACCAGATCAGCCCGCGCACACCGCTGTTCTTGATGGCCTGCGCGTACGGCGTCCAGTCGGTGACCCCGCCCACCGGATACAGCTCGTTGTAGATCACTTTTGCGCCCATCGCGTTCAGCGATTCGACGGCCTTGTCGCCCAGCACCTTGGTCACCGGGGAGTCGCCGTTGATGATGCCGACCGCACCCGCCGACTGCGGATAGGCCTCCTTGGTGAGCCACTGCCGGAACCCGTTGTAGGGGTCGTAGTGGGCGTAGGTGCTCTGCGACGCGATCACCTGCAGGTCGGTGCCGAGGTTGGGCTGCTGGGAGACCTGGGCGGGGAAGTCCGGCAGCGTGCATTCGAGGCGTTCCTTCGCCCCGAGGCCGTCCAGGCCCGCACCACCGCCGACCAGCGCGAAATCGGTGCGGCAGGCTTCCACCATCTTCTGGCGCACGGCCATCACCTTGGAGTCGTGGACTTCGGTGGTGATCTTCCGTCCGTTGATCCCGCCGGCCGCGTTGCACCAGGAGGTGAAGACCTTCGCGGCATCGACGAATTCGGGGTTCTTGGAGTAGCCGACGTCGCTGAAGACGCCGACGGTGATCTCGCTGTCGGTGACGCCCTGGGTGGGGGCGCCGGAAGCGTCACCGTCCTGGCAGACCCCGCTCAGGTCGCCGAAGTCGGCGACCACGGTGTCGCCGGAGGAGGTATCGCCGGTTTCACTGCCACTGCGGCCCGAGCAGCCGGCGGCGGCCAGTAATGCCACGGCGAGCAGGGCGGCTGCTGTTCGCTTCGGTCTCACGATTGTCCTTTCTGCGCTGACCCCCATCGGTCAGCCGATCGTGATCGGGCGAGGAATAGCGGCCCGCCCATACACCGAGTTCGCTTCACGACACCGGCCGTGTGGCCGTGTACCCAGCTCCCGGTGAATGAAAACTAGCTTCTCACTTATCGAGAATCAATATCCTGTTTTTCGGGTACACATCCGCAGGACGATCCATGTCCGCCGTGGCAGCGGCGGGTCGTCGACGCCTTCGCGACTGCCCGCGCCACCTGGCGTTACGACTTCGCGTTGACTATCCGGCCGCCTCATGGAAACCTGTTATCCGAAAGCGAGAATACCATTCTCATCGAGAGGAGGCGCGATGCGAGTACCACCGCTGCCCGCGGACCAGTGGGACGACGAGGTCGACGACGCGCTACGGGTGATGCTGCCGCGCCGGTTACGCAACCCGGAGTCGGCGAGCAACGCCCTGTCGACACTTGCCCGGCACCCCGCGCTGACCAAGGCGTTCCTCACCCTGAACGTCCACCTGCTGTTCCGCTCATCGCTGCCGGCGCGGCTGCGCGAACTCGCCATCCTGCGCGTCGCGCACCTGCGGGACTGCGTCTACGAGTGGAACCACCACCGCGAAGCCGCGCTGGCCGAGGGGATCACCGCCGAGGAGATCGCCGCCGTAACGCGCGGCGAGGCGGCCGAGCCGGTCGAGCAGCTGGTCCTGCACGCCGTCGACGAACTCGACGAGAAGGCGAACCTGTCCGATTCCACCTGGGACGGACTGTGCGCGCACCTCGACGAACACCAGCGGATGGATCTGATCTTCACCATCGGCACCTACAACACGCTTGCCGCAGCCTTCAACACCTTCGGCATCCGATCCGAGTACGAGAGGTAATCCCTTGGCACACTTCAACAAACCGGCAGCGGGTAGCTGGACCGAACACTACCCGGATCTGGGCACCGAGCCGGTCGACTACAACGATTCCATCGATCCCCAGTTCTACGAGGACGAGCGCAACGCCATCTTCAAGAAGACCTGGCTCAATGTGGGCCGGGTCGAGCGGCTGCCGCGGAAGGGCAGCTACTTCACCAAGGAACTCTCCTGCGCGGGTACCTCATTGATCATCGTGCGGGGTAACGACGATCAGATCCACGCCTATCACAACGTCTGCCGCCACCGCGGCAACAAGCTGGTCTGGGACGATTTCCCCAACCAGGAGACCTCGGGCTTCTGCAAACAGTTCACCTGCAAATACCACGCCTGGCGCTACAGCCTCGAGGGCGAACTGACCTTCGTCCAGCAGGAGAAGGAATTCTTCGGCCTGGACAAGGCCGACTACGGCCTCAAGGATGTGCGCTGCGAGGTGTGGGAGGGGTTCATCTTCGTCAACCTCGACCCCGATGCCGAACCACTGACCACCTTCCTCGGCCCGATGATCAAAGGCCTCGAGGGTTATCCGTTCCACGAGATGACCGAGGTGTTCAGCTACCGGGCCGAGGTCGGCAGCAACTGGAAGCTGTTCATCGACGCCTTCGCCGAGTTCTACCACGCACCGATCCTGCATATGAAGCAGGCGGTCAAGGACGAAGCGGACAAACTCGCCGGCTACGGCTACGAGGCCCTGCACTACGAACTGCAGCCGCCGCATTCGATGATCTCGTCGTGGGGCGGGATGGCCCCGCCCAAGGACCTGAACATGGTCAAGCCGATCGAGCGCGTGCTGCGCAGCGGCCTGTTCGGCCCGTGGGACCGCCCCGATATCGAGGGCTTGGACCCGCTGCCCGTCGGGATCAACCCGGCCGGTCACCGCGCCTGGGGCGTGGACGAATTCGAGATCTGGCCCAACTTCTCGCTGCTGTTCTGGGCGCCGGGCTGGTATCTCACCTACCACTACTGGCCGACCGCGGTGGACAAGCACATCTTCGAGGCCAACCTGTACTTCGTACCCGCGAAGACGGCCCGGGATCGGCTGGCCCAGGAACTGGCCGGCGTGACCTTCAAGGAGTACGCGCTGCAGGACGCGAACACCCTGGAGGCCACCCAGACGATGATCGCGACCCGCACCGTCACCGATTTCCCGCTCAACGATCAGGAAATTCTGCTCCGCCACCTGCACAAGACCGCGCAGAAGAAAGTCGAGGAATACCGCAATGGCAACTGAGGAAACGAAAGCGCTGCCCGCCGAATTCGCCGATCTGGCCCGGTTCTCCGACTGGATCCTGCCCACCGAACCCGAGCGGTACGCGAAACGGCTGGCCTCCACCATGCCGGAGATGCAGGACTTCTACGACGCGGGGATGGCCCGGCTCGAGGACGCCATCGCCTATTGCGACAAGTTCCCGCTCGACGACCTGCCCGACGAGGCCCGCAACCTGTTCCATCTGATGCAGTCGCTGGTGATGGCCTCGTTCCCGGTGGAGGTCTGGAAACAGCCCAGAGTGCCCGACAGCGGCGCGGCCTACCTGGACATCGTGCGCGAACCGGTGGTGTAGCCGTGCTGACACTGCGGGCCGCCGGGCTGCTCGACGTGGATTCCGGCGAAATCGTCCGGCCCGGTATTCTGCGTGTGGACGGGGACCGGATCGTCGGCGTCGGCGGGGAGCCGGAGGGCGAGATCATCGAGCTCGGCGATCTCGTCCTGCTGCCGGGGCTGATGGATATGGAGGTCAACCTCCTGATGGGCGGCCGCGGCGAAACCGGGCTGACCTCCTCGGTGCAGGACGACCCGCCGCTGCGGATGCTGCGCGCGGTCGGTAACGCCCGGCGCACCCTGCGCGCCGGGTTCACCACCGTGCGCAACCTCGGGCTGTTCGTCAAAACCGGCGGATATCTGCTCGACGTTGCGCTCGGCAAGGCGATCGACGCCGGCTGGATCGACGGTCCGCGGATCGTCCCGGCCGGCCATGCGATCACCCCCACCGGCGGCCATCTCGACCCCACCATGTTCTCGGCCTTCGCCCCCGACGTACTGAAACTGACCCTCGAGGAGGGGATCGCCAACGGTGTCGACGAGGTGCGCAAAGCCGTGCGCTACCAGATCAAACACGGCGCCCAGCTGATCAAGGTCTGCGTCTCCGGTGGCGTCATGTCCCTGACGGGAGCGCCCGGCGCCCAACACTATTCGACCGAGGAACTGCGGGCGATCGTGGACGAGGCGCACCGGCGCGGGCTGCGGGTGGCCGCGCATACGCACGGAGCGGAGGCGGTGAAGGAGGCGGTCGGGGCCGGGATCGACTGTATCGAGCACGGTTTCCTGATCGACGACGAAGCCATCGACCTCATGGTGCGGGAGGGGACCTATATGGTGCCGACCACGCGCCTGGCCGATGCCATGGACGTCTCCAAGGCGGCACCGGAATTGCAGGCCAAGGCGGCCGAAATGTTCCCGCGGGCCCGCACCTCGGTGAAGGCCGCGTTCGACGCGGGCGTGAAGATCGCCGTCGGCACCGACGCACCGGCGATCCCGCACGGCCGCAACGCCGACGAACTGGTGGCCCTGGTCGAGCGGGGCCTCGACCCGTTGTCGGTGCTGCGGGCGGCGACGGTGGTCGCGGCCGAACTCATCCAGGTCACCGATCGCGGCCGGCTCGCGGAGGGGCTGCTCGCCGATGTGATCGGCGTACCCGGCGATCCCCTGGCCGATATCACCGTCACCCAGCAGGTGCGGTTCGTGATGAAAGGCGGAAAGGTCTATGGCGGCAATCGATGACCTGATCGAGGTCCAGCAGTTGCTGGCCCGCTACGCGGTGACCATCACCAAGGGCGATATCGAGGGCCTGGTCGGGGTGTTCACTCCCGACGGCACCTACAGCGCCTTCGGTGACACCTACACCCTCGACGTGTTCCCCGAACTCGTCGACGCCGCGCCGAAAGGCCTGTTCCTCACCGGAACCCCGCTGATCGAACTGGACGGCGATACGGGCACCGGCACCCAGCCGCTGTGCTTCGTCGAGCATTCCAGCCACGATATGCGGATCGGCTACTACACCGATACCTATCGGCGCACCGACAAGGGCTGGCGGCTGGCCACCCGGGCGATGACCTTCATCCGCCGCAGCGGTGTGCACGATTCCGGTATCCCGCACGCCTTCGAGCGGCCGGCGGTCTGAGCTCATGCTCGATGGAGACAGCGTGAGCGAGTCAGGCCCGGAGGCGGTAGCGGAGCGTCACCACGGAGGGCCCTCGCTCATGCGCGATGGAGACAGCATGAGCGGGTCAGGCCCGGAGGCGGCAGCGCAGCGTCACCACGGAGGGCCCCCGCTCATGCGCGATGGACACAGCATGGGCGTCGAGGAGTTCCGGTCGCGGGTGCGTGACTGGCTCGACGCGAACGATCTCACCCCCGGACCCGAACCCGGTTTCGACGCGCAGGTCGCGCAGCTGGGCCGGGTCCGGCGGGCGCTGTTCGAGGCGGGCTGGATGCGCTACGGCTGGCCGGAATCCGTCGGCGGGCTCGGCGGGCCGGCGCTGCTGCGGGCGGTGCTCGGCGAGGAGGTCGCCACCCGCGACCTCGCCGAGCCGGGCATCTACTCGATGGTCGAGGTCCTGGCCCCGACCATGATCTCCTACGCCCGCCCGGAGCTGGCCGCCGAGATGGTGCCACGGCTGCTGGACGGTAGCGAACAGTGGTGCCAGGGTTTCTCCGAACCGGGATCCGGCTCGGATCTGGCCTCCCTGCGCACCCGGGCCGAACGGCGCGGGGACGAGTGGGTGATCAACGGGCAGAAGGTGTGGACCAGTCTCGCGCAGTTCGCCGCCCGCTGTGTCCTGCTGACCCGCACCGGTCCCGGCCACGATGGGATCACCGCGTTCTTCGTCGATATGGACACCCCGGGAATCACCGTGCGCCCGCTGCGCACCATGCACGGTGTCGACGAATTCGCCGAGGTCTACTTCGACGATGTCGTGGTGCACGAATCCCGCATGCTGGGCCGGCCGGGCGACGGATGGCGGGTCGCCATGGATCTGCTGCCCTATGAACGCTCCACCTGTTTCTGGCATCGGATCGCGTATCTGTTCACCCGCCTCGACCGCGTCCTCGACCAGACCGCCGACGGCGACGATGCCGAGCTGGGCGCCGCCTACCTGGCCTTGCACACCGTGCGCTGCCGGTCCCGCGCCACCCAGCGGCGTCTCGCCGGCGGCGCCGCCCTGGGCCCGGACACCTCGATCGACAAGGTGCTGCTGGCCACCGCCGAACAGCAACTCTTCGATACCGCCCGCGACCTGCTGCCCGGCGAGATCGAACTCACCGATTCCGAATGGCGCCCGGAATTCCTGTATTCCCGGGCCGCGACCATCTACGGCGGCACCGCCGAGATCCAGCGCAATATCATCGCCCGCCGCCTGCTCGACCTGGGAAAGGAGTGAGCGGTGGACCCCGCCGAACTGACCCTGCTCACCGATACGCTGCGCAAGACGATGGCCACGGCCACCGGCGCCGAACTCTATCCCGCACTGTGTGACCTCGGCTGGCACGACCTGCTCACCGGCGACGACACCGCCGATTCCGCGGTCCCCCTGGTCTTCCGCCTACTGGGCGAGACCGGCAGCCACGCCCCGCTGGTCAACGATGTGGTGGCACACGCGGCCGGCCGGCCGTTCGGCGAACCGGTACCGCTGCCGTTCACCGGCGGCCGCTGGGTGCGCTGGCCGGAAACCGCCGCCGCTGCTCCGGACGCGGGCACAAGGACCGACATCCCGGCAGGTCGACGGCAGGTCGACGGCCCATTCGTCCTCCTCGATTCCGAGCTGCCGCTGTACGCCGCCGAGGGGCCCGCCGAATCACCCGCCGCCACCGCGGTCCCACTCGCAGCGGCACGGCGTGCGCTGGGCTGGTGGCTGACCGGCTCCGCGCGCGCCATGCTCGCGCTCGCCCGCCGGCACGCACTGGAGCGGGAGCAGTTCGGCAAGCCCGTAGCCGGTTTCCAGGCCGTCCGGCACCGGCTGGCCGAAACCCTGGTCGCCATCGAAGGTGCGGAGGCCACCCTCGCGGTGGAACCGCCCGATGCCCACCATCCGGCCCACCCCGCCTCCGCCGTACCGCAGGACTACGACGCCCTCGCTGCCTCGCTCGCCAAGGCCGCCGCCGGGCGCGCGGCACTGGTGACCGCGCGCCACTGCCAGCAGGTCCTGGGCGGGATCGGATTCACCGCCGAGCACGAATTCCATCGCCACTACCGGCGGGTCCTCGTGCTGGACGGACTACTCGGCAGCGCCCGGGAACTCACCCGCGAAGCCGGTGCGGCCCTACGCGAACTCGGCTACGTGCCACGCCTGGCACATCTGTAAACCTCGCCGTAGCAGGCATATCCCCGGCCGGCAAGCCGCCGTCGACACCGCGGACCGCACCGCGGAGGTGAGCCGGCTGCTCGACAGCGGCCCCGGATGTGCACGGGTTGCCACCGCAGAAGCTGCGCCGTCCGAACCACACGCCACCGGAGGTGTCGCCGGCACGACCGCCACTGAACGAGGCGGCCGCGGCGGCTGGTGAAGCAGGCGCGGGAGACCATCAGCGGCAGCGGCGTTGCGGCTGTCGAGCGGGGCCGTACCTCGGCACAGCAGCCGCGGACTCGGCCGGCCGATGTTCCGGACGTCTACTTCTTCGGCGCGGAGGTCGACGGCCGCCGGTTCGCCGTACGCCGACGGCCGCCTTACGCGCAGGCCTGTGACACTCCCCCGGAAATCGCGACCAGGCCGCACATGGTGGTGGCCGCGATCTTCCAGCCGTCGGATTCCCTGACAGCGTGACCGATCTGGTTGCTCACCACCGGATTGCCGGAGATGTTCAAGGTGAACCGGAGTTCGGCATGCGTCGCGTCGAGCACGACGACCTCGGCGATCTCGACCGTGGTGAGCGCCGTGCGGATATGGTTCACCATCCCCGAGATCTCGGTTTCGAAATCGTCGCCGCGTTCGACTAGCGCGATCCGGTCCGACGTCGAGGTGGCGGGGGCGAAAAACGCTTGGTATACGCCGGTTATCGAGGCCGAGGCCGCGGCCGGCGAATCCGGGGCGGCAGCGTTCACCCCGGGGCTCGCCGCCCCGGCGGCGACGTCGGTGGCGGAGGCTTCCGTCGACGGTAGTACGTAGCAGTTGTCGGGCCCGAAAAAGTTACTGCACCCGGTGATCGCGCTCAACGAGAGCGCGACTCCACAGGCAGCGGCGGTGCGCGCTACCCGGTGTCTTCGTGACATCGGTTCGTCTTTCTGGAGAGTGATAGTGGGCGTGCCCGGAAATCCGGTTCCGTTTACGCCGCGCGGAGTTTAGCCCGAGAACATCATGGGTAAAGGCGGATTCACGGACTTTACCGGAGATATATCCGGTTAATGCTGGGGCGGACTCGGTTCCGTGGGCGAGCCGCCGGCGGAGCCGGCCGGCCGGAACAGTGCATGCGCCCCAGCAGCACGAGCCGGGTAACCGGCTTCGCACGGGTACGCGGCGGATCGGGTACCGACCCGCCGCACCTGCACCCCTCCGGTCCCGCGGCCGGGCGAGCCGGAACCCGGATGCCGTACCGATACTGCGCAACCGATACGACGCCCACCTCCTGCGCTCCGCCCGCCCATCGGGCGGGCCACTCGCGGTGCTGCCCCGGGCCGAGACAGCCACCGGGACAGCGAAACCCAGCGGTGATCAGCTACAGGCCGGGATCACCTGGCCCGAGCCCTGGACCGCGAGCAACGCACAGAAGGTCATCGCGGCAACCTTCCAGGTATCACCTTCCTTGACCGCCTGCCCGGACTGGTCCGGCAGTACCGGGTTCCCACCGAGCAGCAAGGTGTAGGTGACGTCGGCGGTCTTGTCGTCCACGACCTCCACGGCGGATACGGTCACGCTCGTCCCCTGCGCGCGCGGGTCCGCGGCCATTCCTTCGAGGAAGGGTTTGAATTCGTCGCCCTTCTCGACCAACCCGGCCCGGGTCGCGGGAGCGGCCTTACCGTCGAAGAAGGTGACGAAGGCGTCCGAGATCTCTTTCTCGGTCTCCGGAGACGCCGCAGCGGGGGCGGCGGAACTGGTGGCGGCGGCGGGGGCCGAGGTGGCCGCGGCCGCATCCTCGTCGGAATCGCCACAGCCGATCACGGCCGTGGCGGTCAATGCCACCAGGCCGAAAAGAGTGGTGGCACGCCGGATTCTGCTGGAACGCATGGCGGAAACCTTTCCGATGGACATTTCGATTGTGTCGTCCATCCGGGAAATTTCGAAAATGGGATTCCGGGCGGTCGTCATTCGGTTACGCTGCCCGTGTCGGAAGAATCCCTGACCGCCGGTTTCCGCATCGGCGTCATATCTTCGATACGGGGACCGTTACCGCGGCGAACGGTATCGGTCCCCGTTTCTGTTCCTACTTCATATTCGTCTTCATCTGATCCAGGTCGACCAGGATCGGGTAACCGCTCACACTGAGCGCGTTTCCGTGCCCGGTGGAATGGATATCGAACACCGATTGGATTGCGGCGTAGAAACCCTGCACATCCATCGTCTGGTTCACCGCACGCTTGGCCTGACGCAACCCGAACGGCGGCATCTGCGCGATCTGCCCCGCCAGTTCCGCGGTCTTGGCCGGCAGGTCCGCGAGCGGCACCACCATATTCACCATCCCGGCCTGCTCCGCCTCCTCGGCGGTGACCGGACGGCCGGTGAACAGGATCTCCTTGGCCTTGCGATGCCCGAGTTCCCAGGTATGCCCGTGGTATTCGACGCCGCCGATCCCCATCATGGCCACCGGATCGGAGAACAGCGCGTTGTCCGCCGCGACGATGAGGTCACACGGCCAGCACAGCATCAGGCCACCTGCAATACAGCGACCCTGCACCGCCGCGATCGAGGGTTTGGGCACATTCCGCCACCGCAGCGTGTATTCCAGGTACCGGCGGCTCTCGGTCTGGTAGATCCAATCCAGCGTAATCTTCTCCGGTTTGGGCCAGCTGTCGTCTTTGAGGTCGTGCCCGGCCGAGAAATGTTTTCCGGCCGCATTCAGGACGATCACCACGGCGTCTTCGTCGTTCGCGGCCCGGGTCCACGCGGCATCCAATTCGTCGAGCAGTGCCGAATTCTGGGCATTGGCCGCCTCGGGGCGGTTCAGCGTGATCGTCGCGATTTTATCGGCGACGGAATAGTCGATATAGGACAAAACAACGCTCCTCGGTTCCGGGATGCACCGGGCGCACCCGATGCTCGTATTCCGTTTGCTACACGGCCCGGCGTCCGGCGCCCGGGCGCGCATTGATACTGCCGCCGATCAGCTCCGGGCGGCGAGGTACTCCCGGGCCACCACCGCGCGATGCTCGGCCGCGCCGCCGAGGAGCAACTCCCCGGCCTTGGCCCGTTTGATCGCGAACTGCAGGTCGTTCTCCCAGGTGAATCCCATGGCGCCGAACAGTTGCACCCCGTGCCGGAAAACCACCGACTGGCACTCTCCCGCCGAGGCCTTGGCCATCGCCGCCGCGGATCTACGCCGCGGATCGTTCTCCGCCAGGCACAGCGCCGCGAAATAGCCCAGCGCGCGAGCGCGTTCGATGGCCAGATGCATATCGGCGGCCTTGTGCTGTACCGCCTGGAACGCACCGATCGTGGTGCCGAACTGCTGCCGGGTGCGCACATGGTCGAGAACTAGATCGAGGATGCGCTGGCAGGCGCCCACGGTGGTCAGCGCCAGACCCGTCAGTGCCAGCTGCCGGGCCCGTTCCGGATCGGCGTCGGTGCGATCACCGTCGGTGACCCGCACATTGTCGAAGGTGACCTCCGCGACGTGCAGTACCGGATCGAAGACCTCGATCCGCCGGGCGGTGACGGTATGCGCGGGGACGACGAACACCCCGGCGGAGGTGACCACTGCCAGGCGATCACATCGGTCGCCGTCGAGTACCTGCCCGGCGGTGCCGCGCAACAACCAGCCCGCTCCGTCGCGGACCGCGGTGACCCCCTCGAACACCGCGGCACCGGTTCCGTCCGCGGCGGCGGAAGCTCCTGCCAGCGGTGCGAACTGGGTCATCGTGGCAAGATAGGGCGTCGGGTCGGTGGCCCGGCCCAGGCCCTCGAGCACGATACCGAGTTCCACGGTCGCTTCCGGCTCCACGAGTTCGGTCCAGCCGAGTTCGACATAGGTCTTCCAGAGCCGGCCCGGATCGGCGCCGGAGTCCACGATCTCCCGGATCACGGTGGCCGGGCATTCCTTGGCGGTGACTTCGCGGACCGTATCGCGGAGCAGCCGTTGGTCGGCATCGAACTCGAAGAGCATCCGGGCTCCTCCTGCTGGGCGGGTTGCGTTACGTTCAGGAGAATAGCATTCTCTTGAGATGAAATTAATAGTCTCCTCAACGGTGCGAACACCGGACGCGCCTGCCCGGACATGGGACGTTCTCCGGTACAGTGCACCCATGTTCTCCACAAATGGGATCGATGGGATCGGACGGGCCAGCCGGTGACCAGCCCAAGCGAAGAACCGGCCTGGAAGCAGCGCGCCGTAGAGCGCTCCATCCGCACCGCGAAGCTGCGCGCCGAGCAGCGGGTACAGCGCTTCCTCGATGCCGCCCAGGCGATCATCACCGAAAAGGGCACCACGGATTTCACGGTCCAAGAGGTCGTGGACCGGTCCAAACAGTCACTGCGCAGCTTCTACCTGCAGTTCGACGGTAAACACGAGCTGCTGCTGGCACTGTTCGAGGACGCCCTGAGCCGGACGGCCGATCAGATCCGCGCCGCCGTGGCGGGTAAGGACAACGCCCTGGACCGGCTGCAGCTCGCCGTGGAACTGCTCTACGAACTATGCCGTCCGGACCCCACCGCGCAGCGACCGCTGTTCACCGATTTCGCGCCGCAGCTGCTGGTCAGCCATCCCGCGCAGGTGAAGGTCGCGCATACACCGCTGGTCGTCCTGTTCACCGAGCTGATGATCGATGCCGACAAGGACGATCTGCTGCGCGAAGAGGTCAATCCGCGCCGGATGGCTGCGATGGTCATGCAAACCGTGATGTTCACGGCCCAGTCCAACGGTGGTATCGACGACGAGACCGCCCACCCGATCTCGGCCGAGGAGATCTGGGAGTTCTGCGCCCGGGGCTTCGCCCGCTGAATCCGAGCGAGAATAACGTTCTCCAAAGTTGAGATACGGGTTTACACTCGCTGTATGCCCGATCTCTGGACCGACCTTCTCGCCTGCATGGACCTGCGCCTGCGCCCCACCGCACCGCAGACCGACGACGACGCCACGGCACCCACCCCCGACCCGCAGGCCACCCTGTCGGTATTCGAGGGCCCCAATCAGCAGCTGGAATACCATCGGCTCTTCGGTGGTCAGCTGCTGGCCCAGTTCCTGCGCGCGGCCGTTTTCGCGTGCCCGGACAAAACGGTGAAATCCGTGCACGTCATCTTCGCCCGCGAGGGCAAGAGCGACGCCCCGGTCTACTACGTGGTGCAGCCGCAGCACCGCGGCCGCTCCTTCGCGACCCTGACCATCGTCGCCCGGCAGAAGGGCGATGTGATCGCCACCGCGCTGCTGTCGATGACCGCGCTGGAAGACGGGCGGGAGAACCAGGAGATCGCCGCGGTACCGCCGGTTCCGGGTCCCGAGCACACCGTCGAGATCGGCCTGATCCCGTGGGAGACCCGGTCGCTCACCGATCTGAGCGACAAGTCGGCCGGACCGGCCGAATACGACCTGTGGATGCGCACCCCCGAAGTCGGCGCCGAACTCGCCCCCGGGCTCGTTTCCTACGCCACCGATCTGAACGTGATCGGCACCGTCCTGCGCCCCATCGAAGGATTCGACCACAGCGGCAACGGCACCGAATTCACCTCCGCCACCACCTCGCACACCCTGTGGTTCCACCGCCCGTTCCGTAGCGACGACTGGTTGCTGCTGCGGCACGAGGGCCTGGTGATGGCACACGGCCGCGCCTACGGCCGCGGCGATGTGCTCACCGCGGACGGCACCCTGGTCGCCTCGTTCGCCCAGGAAGCCCTGCTCCGGTTCCGGCCCTGAGCCCGGCCCGCACGCCCAACCGATAGGCTTCCGATGCAACCTTCCCCCTCGGCGGCCCCGGCAGCGCAGCCGGCCGCAACGTTACGGGTCGCGCAATGGGCCACCGGCACCATCGGCGCCCGCGCCCTGCGCGGGATCGTCGAACATCCGGAACTCGTGCTGGCCGGTGTGTATTCACACAACCCGGACAAACAGGGTCGCGATGCGGCCGACCTGTGCGGGTCACCGACACCGACCGGCGTCCGGGCGACCGGCGATATCGGCGAGATCCTGCGCGACACCCCGGATTGCGTGCTCTACATGCCGCAGACCTGCGATATCGACGAGGTGTGCCGGATCCTGGCGGCCGGCACGAATATCGTCACCACGGCCGGCGTCTTCCACCATCCCGGCAGCATGGATCCGGCGGTGCGGGCGCGGGTGGAGGCGGCATGCACCACCGGCGGCACCTCGATCCACAGCACCGGCAGCAGCCCGGGTTTCATCACCGAAGCCGTGCCGATGGTGCTGTCGTCGATTCAGCGGCGCCTGGACCTGCTCACCATCCAGGAGTACGCGGATCTGTCCCGGCGCAACTCCCCGGGAATCCTGTTCGACGTGATGGGATTCGGTGGCCCGCCGGGCGATTTCGCCCAGGTCCGGCTGGATCATCTGCGCAACAGCTTCGGTCCGTCCCTGCGGCTGCTCGCCGACGGTATCGGCCGTCCGCTGGACGAGGTGACCGCCACGGGTGAGGTCGCCACCGCCACCCGCACATTCGACATCGCCGCCGGCACGATTCCGCAGGGAACGGTTGCCGCCCAGCGCATCACGATCTCCGGCGTACATCAGGGCCGCACCGTGGTGCGCTTCCAGGCCATCTGGCATTGCGGCGCACAGGCCGAGACCGATTGGGAGATCCGCCCCACCGGATGGCATCTCAGCGTGGCGGGTGACGCACCGCTCGAGATCGATATGGTCTTCCCGTTCCCGCTCGACCAGATGGCCCGGCATTCCCCCGCCTACACCGCGAACCGGGCCGTCAACGCGATCCGCTACGTTTGCGCCGCGGCACCCGGTATCCGCACCGTCCTCGACCTGCCCCCGATCACCGCGACGCTGGGACCCCGATGAACGACTACGAAGCGATCCGCGCCCTCAAGGCCCGTTATTTCCGCCTGATGGATACCAAGGATTGGGCCGGTTTCCGGCAACTGTTCTGCGATGACGTCGTCATCGATGTCACCGGTTCGGGTGGCGAGGTGATCACCGGCGCCGACGAATTCCTCGCCTTCCTCACGCCCCGGATCGGCGACGCGATCACGATCCACCACGGCCATACCCCGGAGATCGAACTGTTCTCCGACACCGAGGCCACCGGCATCTGGGCCATGGAGGACCGGCTCACCTTCCCGGACGGCACCCGGATCCACGGTTTCGGCCACTATCACGAAACCTACGCGAAGACCGGCGACCGGTGGCGCATCCGCACCCAGCGCCTGACCCGCCTGCACCTGGACTACACACCAGCGCAGGGAAATCCGCCGGGTGACACGGCAGGCTGAGTCCCCACGCCGTGTCTCCCGGTACTCGGCGCCGTCCCCGAAACCCACGCAGCCGGGTCGGTTCGGCGCGCCGGCGGGGGGGCCGAAGCCGCACCAGCCCGTCGGTGACGACCGCGATGGCGGCGCCGCGGCCCGGACGCTGTGTTGCCGGCAGCGGCTCACTCAGACGCGGCGCATGAATGCCATTGTGTAGCAGGAAGTGTCGATGTTTCGTTCGACCACGCTGACCAATTCCCAGCCTTGGGATTCGAGGAACTCTATCCCGTTGACCAAATGGACGACGGGCTCGAAGACAGCGCGTCGATAGGCGTCCCCGCTGAACAAAGAGCTGCTACCGATTCGCGGGGAACTCAGGACGAGATTCCGGCGCGGATAGGACCGCAGGTCCACTGCGCCGTTCAACACGGCCAACACATCGAAAACCGGGCCTGGTGCGGGAGCATTCACGCCCCCATCATCCGGTATCCCCGCCGAGCCGCACAGTGCCGTACATCCTCTCGGGTTGCCCGATGCCGGACAGGACACGAGTTTCCATCGTGAGACGAGCCACGGCTCAACAGTTCCTGTTCTCGGCCGTAGCGCGATAACCAGTGACGACGCGGCGTCGGGCCGCCACAGCCCGGCCGCCCACGCGCTTACCGACCACCCACCTCGCCGTCCCCGGCCGGCAGTTCCGCGGCGTCGGACGCCAACCGTTGTGCGGCGGTGTAGGGATCACAGCGTCCGGTGGCCACCGCGGCGGCGAGCGTCTCGAGTTGCGGATGCGCGCGCAACCTCGAATAGGCCAGCGACAGGATCTGTGATCTGGCCCGGGCGGCCCGGCGTTCCGCGGTGTCGGCGCGGTGGTGATCGTCGATGGCCGTGACCAGATCGGGGATTCCGGTGCCCTCGGCGGCGACGGCGGTGAGAATCGGAACCTCGGATTCGGCCCGCAACTCACGAACGGTCTGGTCGGCACCGGGGCGATCCGCCTTGTTCACGACCAGCAGGTCGGCCACCTCCAGCAGCCCGGCTTTCGCCGCCTGCACGGCATCACCGGCGCCCGGGGTCAGGACCACGACGGTCGGATCGGCCACGGCGGCGATCTCGATCTCCGATTGCCCCACACCCACCGATTCGATCACCACGAGGTCGTAGGACAGTGCGCCCAGCAACCGGATCGCCGCGGGTACGGCCGCCGACAATCCACCCAGATGTCCCCGCGTGGCCATCGACCGGATCAGCACCTGCGGATCGTCGATATGCGCGGCCATCCGGATCCGGTCGCCGAGCAGGGCGCCGCCGCTGTAGGGCGAGGACGGATCCACGGCCAGTACGGCCACCCGCAAACCCTGCGACCGGTAGGCCGTGACCACCGCGGCGATGGTGGTGGATTTGCCGGCACCGGGTGGTCCGGTGAACCCGACCACCCGGATCGGCGCGACCTCGAGCAACCCGAGCACCTCATCGCGCCGGTCGCCCTCGATCAGGGTGAGCAGTCGCCCCGCCGCCCGCACCGAACCCCCGCGCGCCGCGTGGATCAGTTCTCCCGGGTCCTTGGCTCTACCTACGACAGCCCCGGAGTTGCGGCCGCCGGCCGAGTCCTCGGCGCCTCCTGCGGCGCGGGGACCCGCGACGGTACCTCCGGCATCGCGGAGCGCGGCGGGCCCCCCGTCGTCTCGATTTCTCACGCCTGCGCTCCTCGACTCCGTTCCCCCGCGTATACCCGTGGCCGGCCATCCACCTCGCGGCCGGACCCGGACGGACGCCGGGCCCGGACCGCGGCGGTGGAGATCAGGACCGGCGTTCTCACGGAGCAGCGACGTCGAGGACCGTCGCCGACCCCATGCCACCGCCGGCGCACATCGCGACGATGGCCAACCCGCCGCCGCGGCGGCGCAATTCGTGGATCGTGGTGACGATCATGCGGGCACCGGTGGCCGCGACCGGGTGGCCGAGGGAGCAGCCGCTACCGTTCACGTTCACCAGGTCGGGATCGAGATCCAGCGCGCGGATGGCCGCGATCGGTACCGAGGCGAACGCCTCGTTGATCTCGAAGAGTTTCACCTCGCTGAGCGAGATCCCGGCTTTCCGCGCGGCCTTGGTGATCGCTTCGATCGGAGCGAGGCCGGTATCGGCGGGGTCGACCCCCACCGAGGCCCAGGACCGGACGGTGGCCAGTGCGGGCAGGCCCAGTTCGTCACTGGCGACGGTGAGCAGCGCGGCGCCGTCGTTCGCGCCCGCCGCGTTGCCGGCCGTGATCGAGAACCCCTCGATCTCCGGATGCAGGACCTTCAGCGAGGCCAGCTTCTCCATGGTGGTACTGCGGCGCGGATGCTCGTCCACGGCGAACAGCCCGAACGGGGTGTCGATCGGGACGACCTCGTCGTCGAACCGGCCCTCGTCGATCGCCGCGACGGCGTTGCGGTGCGACCGCAGCGCCCAGGCGTCCAGTTCCTCGCGGGTGATCCCGGATTTCACGGCGGCGTTCCAGCCCACCGTGATCGACATGTCCAGGTTCGGCGCGTCCGGGCGGTCCGGGTGCGAGGGCGAGACCCAGGGATCCGCCCATTCGTCCGGCCCGGTCTGGAAGCGCGCCCGGGGGGCGGTGGAATCCGCGTTGACCCCGCCGGCCAGCACCAGCCGGTCCATCCCCGCACGGATACCCGCGGCGGCCGTCTGTACGGCGGCCATTCCGGCCGCGCAGTGCCGGTTGTGCGCCAGGCCCGGCACACCGGTGAGCCCGGCCGTGATCGCGGCGTGGCGCGCGATCACGCCACCGCCGTATCGGCCCTCGCCGAGGATCAGGTCGTCGACGGGGGCGTCGGTGTGCAGCTGTTTTGCCGTCGCCTCGACCACATGATGGGCCAGATCGAAAGCGGTGGTTTCGCGCAGGGTGCCCTTGCGGGCGGTACCGATCGGGGTGCGTAACGCGGATACGATCACGGCTTCGGGCATCAGTTCTCTCCAGTTTCCGCCACGTCGACGATCTTGCCGATATACATGAGAATAGTATTCTCTCAATCTGAGAGCGATAATCGCAAGAGAGGGAAGCGTCATGCAGATCGAAGGAAGTTCGGCGATTGTCGTCGGCGGTACGGGCGGACTGGGCGAGGCGACCGTCCGGCGGTTGCACGCGGCCGGAGCCAAAGTGGTCGTCGCCGATGTCGCCGACGACAAGGGCAAGGAACTGGCCGCCGAACTCGGTATCCGCTACGTGCACACCGACGCCACCAGCGAGGAATCGGTGCAGGCGGCCGTGGACGAGGCGAAATCCCTCGGCCCGCTGCGTATCTCGGTCGACACCCACGGCGGTCCCGCCACCGGCGGGCGCCTGGTGGGCAAGGACGGTAAACCCCTGGCGCTCGACGGTTTCCGTACCACCATCGAGTTCTATCTGACCGCGGTCTTCAACGTGATGCGGCTGTCCGCGGCGGCCATCGCCGAATCCGAACCCACCGAAGAGGGTGCGCGTGGGGTCATCGTGAACACCGCCTCGGTCGCCGGGTACGAGGGCCAGATCGGCCAGCTCCCCTATTCGGCCGCCAAAGGTGGCGTGATCGGGATGACCCTGGTCGCCGCCCGCGACCTGTCGCCACTGGGCATTCGGGTGGTCACCATCGCCCCGGGCACCTTCAACACCCCGGCCTACGGCAAGGCCGCCGACCAGCTGGAACAGTACTGGTCGCCGCAGATCCCGTTCCCGAAGCGGATGGGCCGCTCACCGGAGTACGGGCAGCTTGTGCAGTCGATCGTGGAGAACGATTACCTCAACGGCGAGGTCATCCGCCTCGACGGCGCCCTGCGGTTCCCACCGAAGTGAGCCCGGTGGAATCGGCCCGCGACGGGGCGCAACCGGCGCACCAGCCCACCGGGGCGGACAGCTCCGGGCGGCTGGCCGGAAAGGTTGCGCTGGTCGCGGGCGCCAGCCGCGGTATCGGTGCCGCGATCGCCGAAACCCTTGCCCAGCACGGTGCGACCGTCGCGGTCGCGGCGCGCTCCGAACAGGCCGGGCGGGTACCGGGAACCATCCACGAAGTGGCCGACCGGATCAGGACCACGGGTGGCCGGGCGATGGCGGTGCCCTGCGATGTGACCCGAGAGGAATCGGTACACGCCGCCGTCTCCACGGTCGTCGCCGAGTTCGGCGGAATCGATATCCTCGTCGCGAACGCCGGTGTGCTGTGGCTGGGCCCGGTGGAAACCACCCCGCTCAAACGCTGGCAGCTGTGCCTGGACGTGAACCTCACCGGGGTTTTCCTGGTGACCCGCGAGGTGATCCCGCAAATCCGCGCCCGCGGCGGCGGCTCGCTCATCGCGGTCACCACCACCGGCGTCGAGATGACCGACCGCGGCGCCAATGCCTACTGGGTGTCCAAGGCCGCCGTGGAACGCCTCTATCTGGGACTGGCCGCGGATCTACGACCGGACAATATCGCGGTGAACTGCCTGAGCCCTTCGCGCGTCGTGCTCACCGAGGGCTGGAAAGCGTCCGGCGGTGGCGATATCCCGGCCGAGATGGTGGAACCGCCGGAAACGATGGGCCGGGCCGCCGCCCTGCTCGCCGCCCAGGACGCCACCGGTATCACCGGCACTATCCAACGCTCGGAGTCGCTGCTCGCTACTCGATAGTCTTCGCCGGCAACCCCTCCCACGGCCCCACCGGGTGCAGCCGCACCTCCGGGAAGCAAGCGTGATCGCAGCACGGTATGCCCATGGGGCGGGCATACCGTTGAGCACGGCGGAACGACTTCGACCGCAATGGTTTCCACGAATGGGAGCCGGTTCGGCCATCGGGGCGGGCGACTGTGGCGGGACAGATACTCCAGCCTGAACCCACCTCGGGCTCACGACCGAACGGAGCGCAAGGCATCTACCGAGACGGCTCGCTATCGTCCGGGCGGCGGGTCTCGCCGCCACCCGCACCCGGTGTTTTCGGCCGGTAGGCGCCGAGCTCTTCCCGTTGCCGGAGCCGGTTCAGGTCCCATAGTGCGATCCCGGCGACCGCCACCGCACCGATGGCCAGAACCATCAGGGGATAGACCGCGGTCAGCGCTTCCCGCCGGCCACGTTCGGCAGCGATACCGGACCACACCGGAAACCGGAGTACGGCAATCGAAGCCGAGGTGGCGAGCGCAGCCACGCCGAAGGCCAAGCGCCGGCACGCCGACCGGCGGCGTTCCAGCGCCACCCGGTAGTCCGCCCACCGGGCGTTGGCGGTCGTATCCAGGTGGGTGGTGTCGCCCTCGATCTCCCGGATCCGCGCCAAGGCATGCGCCACCGAGCGGTCCAGGGAGTCACGCCCTTCCAGGCCCTCGGGCCAATCCGCCCGGAGTTCCACCAGCGCGGCGAGCCGCTCGTACGGTGTCCTGCGCGCAGACCGGAGCGCGTACCGGCCACCGATCCAGGCAACGAGCACCACCGCCGGCGGAACGGCGAAGGTCAGGACATCTGTCCACCACGATCCGGAGGGTGCCGGGTCGGCTGCTGCTGCGAGCCACTCGATCACGCGCCGATTTTCGCACTCATCGGCGCCGGCCGTTATCGGTTCGGCAAACTTCCGGAAACCGCACGGACGGCAGCGCATACGTCCATCCGCCTTGCACAGCGATCATCCAGCAGCCCGGCACCGGACGGCGGCCGGTGCCGCGATACCGGCAGCTCCGCGTGTGAGAGTTCCGGCTCGGTTATTTCTTTCCGGAGGTGAGCCGGGTGATGGTGGCGTGGAAATCGTCGGTCTGGAACGACTGGTATTCCGCGGTGAGGGCGTAGTCCAGGGAGGTCAGTACGGCCTTCTCCAGCTGCATGTTCAGGACCCGCTTCGTGGCCTCGACAGCCTGGCGGGGCATTTCCGCGATCCGCTTGGCGCAGGCCAGCGCCTCGGCCATCGGATCGGCGACCACATGGTTGGCCAAGCCCATTTCCCGGGCGCGGTCGGCCGAGATACGGGCGCCGGTGAGCGCGTACTCCTTGGCCAGCAACAGGCTGGTGTGCAGGGGCCAGGTCAGCGGTCCGCCGTCGGCCGCGACCAGGCCGACCTGGACGTGCGGGTCGGCGAGGTAGGCGGTTTCGGCGAGGTAGACGATATCGCTGAGCGAGACGAGGCTGCAGCCCAGACCGACGGCCGGGCCGTTGACGGCGGCCACCACGGGTACCCGGCAGCGGGCCATGCCGAGGACGATATCGCGGCCGTGCGCGATGGTTTTCTCGCGCAGCGCCGTATCGCGGCCCAGCTCTTCGAGATAGCTGAAATCACCGCCGGCCGAGAAGGCCTTTCCGGCGCCGGTGAGCACCACGGCCCGTACCTCGGGGTCTTCGGAAATCCGCGGCCACAGCCGGGCGAGCCCGGAGTGCAGGGCGTCGTCCACCGCGTTGAGCGCGTCCGGCCGGTTGAGGGTGACGATCCGCAGCGGGCCGTCGGCCCGGACGTCGATTTCGGCGGGCATATCGTACATTTCAGACTCCCAATCCGAGGATGCGCGAGGCGATGATGTTCTTCTGGATCTGTGAGGTCCCGCCCATCACGCTCTGTGCGCGGCTGTACAGGTAGGAACCGAACATCTCCTGGTCGCCGGTACCGGCGACGGCAAGGGCGGCGTGGCCCACCGATTGGTCGACCCAAGTCATGAGCAGTTTGTCCAGCGACCCCTGCGGTCCGTGGGTCACCCCGTCGAGCTGTTCGGACAACCGCCGGCGCACATGCAACCGCAGCATCTCGGCCTGCACCGCGGCCCACGCGAGTTCCTCCGGTGCCGTCCCGTCGACCCGGGTGGCCAGCTGCCGCACGAGTTTCCCGTAGCGGGCGGCGTAACCGAGGGTCGAGGGTTCACGTTCGTGCCCGACCACGGTCATCGCGAGCTTCCAGCCCTCGCCGGGTTCACCCACCATCTGGGCGGCGGGTACCCGCGCGCCGTCGAACAGCACCTGCCCGAACTCGGTGGTCACGCCGCTCATCATTTCCAGCGGCCGCTGCTGCACGCCCGGCTGTTTCATCGCGACGACGAACGCCGAGATGCCTTTGTGCCGGGGCGCTTGCGGATCCGTGCGGGCCAGTAGCAGACACCAGTCGGCGACATCCGAGTAGCTGGTCCAGATCTTGTGGCCGTGGATCACGTACTCGTCACCGTCGCGGGTGGCGGTGGTGGTGAGGGAGGCCAGATCCGATCCGGCGCCCGGTTCGCTGAACCCCTGGCACCAGCGCTGGCTGCCGTCGATCATGCCGGGCAGGAACCGCCGGCACAGTTCGGGGCTCGCGTGCCGGCCCAGACCCTGGATCAGATATCCGAGGCTGGGCCGGGGCGGAGCGCCCGCGATGGCCAGTTCCTCGTCCAGGATCACGTCGTAGACCGGGGGGAGATCCTGGCCGCCGTACTCCCGGGGCCAGGACAATCCGAAGAATCCGGCCCGGTACAGCTCGGCATGCCATTCGCCCTGCCGGGCCCAGTATTCGTCGCCGGAGGTCGGGTATTTGCCCGCCACACCGGCGAGCCAGTCGCGCAGCCGTTCCCGGAACGCTGCTTCTTCCGGGGAATCACGATAGTCCAAGGCCGGCCTCCTCCAGGCGGACGGGAAACAGTTCGGTGGACACCAGGGCCCGCCGCAGATACACGTGGGCCAGGCATTCCCAGGTGTTGCCGATTCCGCCGTGCACCTGGATGGCGGTTTCGCAGACGGTGCGGGTGGCGCGGGCCGCGTAGATCTTCGCGATCCGCGCCGCCCGCACCGCGGCGGCCGGCTCGAGTTCGTCGACGGCCCAGGCCGCATGCCACAGCACGCTGATCGACCCTTCGATCAGCGCCTCGCTTTCGGCCAGCAGATGCGCCACGGCCTGGTAGGAGCCGATCGCATTACCGTATTGCTCACGGACTTTCGCGTATTCGACCGCCAGCTTCTGCGCACCGCGTGCCGTACCGACCAGGTCCGCGCAGGTGATCGTGAGGGCCAGCGCCTGCCAGCGGTCGCGGTGCGCGTCGGAGATATCCCCGCGCGGCTCCCACGGCCCGACGGCCGCCGCATTCCCGCGCGTGAGGTCGGCGCCGGGGAGCGGGTCGCCGACCGACCCCGCGAGCAGCCGGCTCCCGTCCAGTCTCAGCACCCGGTCGCTGCCGCGGGCGTCGATCGCGCTCCCCTCCACCGCGATCGTCCACCGCGACGTATCACCGTCGGACCGGCCGTGCAGATCATCGGCCAGCACCGGCCCGAGCAGTGCCGCATCCACCAGCCCGCGACCGAATTCCTCGGCCACGAGCGCCACTTCCACACCGGAGGCCCCGTCGGACCGCAGTTCCCGGAAACCGGTACCCGCGACCGCGTCCTCGAGCCTGCCCCGGCGCTTCTCGTCGGCCAGATCCAGGACCGAGCCGGGCCCCAGCTCGTCGGCCAGTTTCGCCGCCGCTTCCCGGAGTTGCCGCTGTTCACTCGTCAGCCGGACGTCCATAACGCTCCTTCAGCACTCGCCGCAGCACCTTGCCGGACGGCAGGCGGGGGATTTCGTCCACGAACTGCACCTGCCGCAACCGCTTGTAACCGGCCAGCCGCTGTTCGACCGTGGCCATCAGTTCCTCGGCCGTCACGGCGCCCGCTCGCGCTACCGCGGCGACGATCGCCTCTCCGTTGGCGCCGTCGGGCACACCGAACACCGCGCAGTCGGCGACCGCGTCGTGCCCGTGCAGGACCGCTTCGATTTCCGCGGGCGCCACCTGGAATCCGCGGACCTTGATCATTTCCTTGGACCGGTCGGTGAGCCGGAGCCAGCCGTGTTCGTCCACGTTGCCGACATCGCCGGTGCGGTACCAGCCGTCGTCGAACGCCGCCGCGGTCGCGGTTTCGGGCAGGTATCCGGCCATCACCGACGCGGCCCGCAGCTGGATCTCCCCGTCCTCGCCCGGCCCGAGCGGTTTCCCGTCGTCGAGCGATACCACCCGCACCTCGACACCCGGCACGGCCTTGCCCACGCTGTCCAAGCGCGGGGAGTCGATCGGATTGCAGGCGATCACGGGCAGTTCGCTCGCCCCGTAGGCGGGGAGCCAGGTGACACCGGTGCGGCGGGTCACGGTTTCGGCGACGCTCGCGGTCACCGGGGTCGCACCCCACATGATGTAGCGCAGCGAGGACAGATCGTAGGACTCCAGGTCCGGGTATTGCGCCATGGCCAGCGCGATCGGCGCGACCGCCATCTCGATGGTGATCCGGTCGGATTGGATATGCGCCAGCACTTTCTGCAGGTCGAACCGGCGATGCAGCCGCACCCAGGACCCGGTTTCCAGGGCCGTCACGATATTGAGGATGCCGAGGATATGCGAGGGCGGGGTCGCGACCTGGATCCGATCGGTTGCGCCCAGTCCGAGCGCGTCCTGCCAATGCCGCACCGCCGCCGCGAAGGAAGCGTGGGTGTGCCGCACCGCCTTGGGCAGACCGGTGGTGCCCGAGCTGAAGACGAGCACCGCGTCGGCGGCGGGGTCCGGGGGATCGAAGGTGCGGGTGACGGCGGGCAGCGGCTCGTCCAGCGACACCATCTCGCTGAGACCCGCCAGCACCGGATGGTCACCGACCGCGTGCCGGGCGCCGGTGATCTCCAGCGCGTGCGCGACCTCGGCGTCCTTCCAGGCCGGGCTCAGCAGTACCACGGCGGCGCCCAGCCGCCAGATCGCCAGCACCGCGGTCACGAATTCGGGCCGGTTCGACGACATCAACGCCACCCGCTCGCCGGAGCGGACGCCACGCGCCGCCAGCGTCTCGGCCAGGCCGTCGGCCATGGCATCGAGTTCGGCGCGGGTGTACTCGTGTTCCTCGAACGCGAGAACGGTGGGTTCCGCCCGTTGCGGGGCCGGCGCGGGCTCCGGCCGCCCGGCGGGCGCGGGGGACCCGGGAACCTCCGCGGGCACTGTGGCCTCACTCATCTGCCGCCCCCGATCCGAATGCACGTCATCGCTGTTCCTATCCGAATTTGAGAATACTATTCTCGCCTGGATAGAATCTTAATACCAGAAGGAGGCGACCATGGCGAGACCACCACTGTTCCGGCGCGCGAAGGTGATCCGGATCGTCAAGGAGACACCCGATACCCGCACCTTCGTGCTGGAACCGGAAGACGGGCCGTTCTCCTATCAGGCCGGGCAGTTCTGCACCTTCAAGGTCACCGTGGACGGCAAACCGCTGTTCCGGTCGTACTCGATGTCCAGCGCACCGGAGACCGACACCGAGTTCATGACCACGGTCAAAAGGGTCCCCGGCGGTGCGGTGTCGAACTGGATGCACGACAACCTCAGCGAAGGCGACGAGGTGGAGCTGACCCTGCCCACCGGCCGGTTCTGCCTGCGCGAGGGCGATGTGCCGGTACTCGGTTTCTCCGGCGGCAGCGGTATCACCCCGATCATCTCGCTGGCCAAGAGCACCCTGGCGAGCACCGGCCGTACGGTCCGGCTGCTGTGCGCCGATCGCGACCGGCCCTCGGCCATTTTCGAAGCCGCACTCGACGAACTGGTGGCGAAGTATCCGGACCGGCTGACCGTCGTCCGCCACCGCGACGACGAACACGGCTACGTGGACGCGGCGAAGGTCCGTGAATTCGTCGGCGAGCACACCGCCGGCGATGCCTACATCTGCGGCCCCGAACCCTTCATGGAGCTGGTGGAGAACGCGCTACCCGGTCCGGGCCGGATCTTCTCGGAACGTTTCGGCGGTGGCGCCCCCGCGAAACCGGCGCCCACCGCCCCGGCCCCGTCAGCGGAACCCGCGGTCACCCAGCCCGGTTCGGCCCCGGCGCCGTCCGCACCCGCCGAAGAGGGCACCGTGACGATCTACCTCAACCGGAAGAAGAAATCGGTTCCCCGCCGCGACGGCGAAACCCTCCTGGAAAGCGCCCGCCGCGCCGGGCTCACTCCCCCGTTCTCCTGCGAATCGGGTAACTGCGCCACCTGCATGGCCAAACTCACCGAGGGCAAGGCCACCATGCGTATCAACGATGCCCTCACCGACGACGACCTCGAGGACGGCTACATCCTCACCTGCCAGGCCGTCCCCGACACCCCCTCGGTGACGGTTCGCTACGAGTGACCGGGCCGGGCACTTCGTAGGTCGGACCACGCCCCCGGGGCACGAGTGGCCGCGTTGTCCTGCCGGCTCGCTCGTGCGCGGCGACGGCTCAACCCTGCGCCTGGGTCCGTCCCCACTGCACCAGCGCCCACGTAAGGAAAACGAACGCCAACCCGCTCGTCGCCACGCGGACGTAATTCCAGGCGACCCACCGCGCCTCGTCGAACGCCGCCCGCACGGCCGCCGGGTCCGCCATATCCGCCGGCGCACCGGCGGCCTTCAGCGCGTCGTTGAGCGGTAGGTGCACCGTGCCGGTGACCACGACGGTCACCAGATAGAGCACCGCCGCGGCCACCGTCCACCAGAGCACGGACGAGCGGCCCGGACCGAGCTGCAGCAGGGCCGCCGCGATGGAAAGTACGAGTGCGCCCATGAATGTGGCCAGGAACAGCGGGTTCACGATCGCCCGGTCGATCGCCTGGAACGACCCGATGAACGTCCGGTCGTCGGTGTTTTCCAGCCCGGGCATCACCGCCAGCGAGTAGATACCGAACACCCCGGCCATCAGTCCGGTGGTCACGGTGGCCGCCACCAGCACGGTCGCGCGAATTCCGTCGAGCATTCTTTCACCTCGTCCGAGTGGTCCCGACTACCTCATCCGAGGCGCGGCCTGCGGGATTCGCAGGTAGACATCGAATACCGTACCGGTCCCCCGGTTTCGATTCACCTGGGCGGGAGTGCGCGACCTACCGCTGCCGGGCGTCGCGACCTCACTCCGGTGCATCACCCGCGAAGCCGGAGGCCCAGAACCGGCCGCGCAGCGAGAGATCGCGCAGCATGGTGGTGACCGCTTCCGGGGACATCGCGCGCGTTTCCGGTTCCAACCACCACTGCAGCACGCCGATCTGCTCGCCGGCCCACGCCCGGGCCAGTAGCTCGATATCGACATTCGGCGTCACGCCCTGGGCTTGCGCGCGCGCCGCGAATACCGCCGCGGCGGTGGCGGCTTGGGCGTCGGCGAACCGGCGCAGCGCGCGGCCGTCCCCTTCGCCGCGCAGGATCACCCGGTAGGTATCGCGTTCCTCGGCGGCGTGCCGGAACATCTCCAGGATCGGTTTACCGGTGAACCCCACCGACGAGGTCGAGACCAGCGGTCGCTGCCGTTCCTGTAACTCGGCGATCAGGTCGGTGACGATGTGTTCGAGCAGGTCGTCCTTGTCGGTGTAGTGCGTGTAGAAGGTGGCGCGGCCGAGGTCGGCGCGCGCGGTGATGTCCTCCACGGTGACGCTCGCGTACCCGCGTTCGAGGATCAGCGCGATCAGGGCGTCGCGCAGGGCCCGCCGGCTGCGCCGGACACGGCGGTCTTCGGGTGGTGGCACTGGTTCCCTTTTCCTGTCGAGAGCCGTCTGCGTTCGAGCATATCGCGTATTGACACGACGCCTGTTATTAGACAGTCTGTCCATTAACAGCCATCGTGTCGGTTTGGAGTTTCGATGAATCTGGGCGGTTACCTCACCCGCAGCGCCACCTTCTGGCCCGACCGAGAGGCATTGGTCTGCGGATCCGCGCGCTGGACCTACCGGGAGCTGGAGGCCGAATCCAACCGGCTGGCCTCCGCGCTGATCGGCCGGGGGCTCGCCCCGGGCACCGCGGTCGGTACCTTCGCGGCCAATTCGGGCGAATTGGTGGTCACCGAGATGGCGCTGTCCAAGGGCGGTTTCGTGCGGGTGCCGGTGAACGCCCGCCTCGGTGGTGACGAACTGGCGCATATCCTGCGCGACGCCGCGGTGCGGGTCCTGTTCGTCGATCCCGCGCACGCGGAAACGGCGGCCGCGGCCGTCGCCCGGGCGGAGGCCGATTGCATCCTGGTCGATTACACCGGCCGCTCCACGGGGCCGCGGGCGTACCGGCAGCTGCTCGCGGAAGGGTCGGCCGAGGCGGTCGCGGTGGACGTGGACGCCGGCGAGCCGGCGGTGCTGAACTACACCTCTGGGTCGACCGGCAAGCTCAAGGCGGCGGTGCAGACGCACGGCAACCGGCTGGCCAATATGCGCAAACGGCTCATGAGCCCGTCCGGCGCGACCCAGCCCGACGACCGGTATCTGGCCCCCGGCCCCATCACCCACGCCTCCGGCATGATGCTGCTGGGCGTGCTGGCGCGCGGCGCGGCGGTGGTGATCCTGCCGGCCTTCGATACCGGGAAGTTCCTGCGGACGGTCGAATCCGAACGCATCACCACCACCTTCATGGTGCCGACCATGCTCAATATGCTGCTGGATCATCCCGCGATCGCCGAGGTGGACCTGTCCAGCCTGCGGGTCCTCGGTCTCGGGGGCGCCCCGGTGTCACCCCAGCGGTTACGCGACGCCGTGCGGGTATTCGGGCCGATCGTCATCCAGGGTTACGGGCTGGGCGAGACCACCAGCGGAATCACCGTCCTGACCGCCGAGGACATCGTGCGCGGTATCGAATCCGATCCGGAACTGCTGATGTCTTGCGGGCGGCCGGTTTTCGATACCGAGGTGCGGGTCGTCGACGAGGCGGGGAGGCCGCTGCCCGCGGGCGAGATCGGCGAGATCGTGGCGCGCGGCCCGGACTGTGTGCGCGAGTACTGGCACGAACCGGAACTGTCGGCGGAGACCTTCCGCAACGGCTGGGTGCACACCGGTGATGTGGGCTATTTCCGGTCCGACGGCTACCTGTTCATCGTCGATCGCAAGAAGGACATGATCATTTCCGGCGGTTTCAACATCTACTGCAGCGAGGTGGAGGCCGCCCTCTACGAACACCCCGGCGTGGCCGAGGTGTGTGTGGTCGGCGTGCCCGACGAACAGTGGGGCGAGGCGGTCAAGGCCGTGGTGGTCCCGCGGACGGGCGCGGCACCGACGGAAGAAGAACTGATCGAGCACTGCGCCGGCCGGCTGGCCCGGATGAAGAAACCGCGATCGGTGGATTTCGTCGCACAGCTACCGGTGAACCGCAACGGCAAGATCGACCGCCGCCTCGTCCGCGAGGGCTACTGGTCGGCCGCCGGCCGGCTCGTGAACTGACAGGGAGACCCGATGACCTTCACCCTCACTCCGGACTACGCCGACAACCCGCGTTTGGCGGATCTCGTCGGGCGGCTGCGCGACTATCTCGACGGCGAACTCGCCGAATACGAAACCGGTCTCGGACTCACCCGCGAATCCCGGTACAGCCGCGATGTATTGGAACCGATCTGGCGACGCAGCCGCGAACTCGGATTCTACGGTATTCACCTGCCGGTCGAATACGGCGGCCAGGGACTGACCTTTACCGAACTCGCGGCGCTCAAGGAGGAAATCGGCGCCTCGCCCCGGCTGTTCTCGAGTTCGGTACTGGGCGATATGGGCGGACCGCTGCGAATCGGCGCCATATTCGATTACGCCACCCCGTATCAGCTGGAGAAATATCTGCTCCCGGTGCTGCGCGGCGAACGCGCCTGCTGTTTCTCGCTCACCGAGAACGATGCCGGGTCGGATGTGCGCGGAATGCTGACCACCGCCACCCCGGACGGCGACGGCTGGCGATTGAACGGCCACAAAGTATTCTCCAGCGCCGGGCCTTTCGCGGATTTCTCCATTCTCGTCGCCCGGATGATGGATACCGACGGTGCACCTACCGACAATTATTCGGCGTTCCTGGTCGACCTGGATGCACCCGGTTGCACTGTCGCCGAGGGGCAGACGCCGATGTCGGGAGAACATATCGAGGCCGATATCGTGCTCGACGACTGCTATATCGGGCCCGAACAACTGCTGGGTGAGATCGGCCAGGGTTTGCGGATCGGGCTCGGGCGGGTCACCGTGAACCGGCTGCTGCACTGCCCCACCGCGATCGGCGGGGCCCGCCGCGCCCTGCAGCTCTCGCTCGACTATGCCAAGACCCGCCGGGTCAACGGCGCACCGCTGGGGATGTTGCAGTCCATCCAGCACCGGCTCGCCGATATGGCCGCCGATTACTACGCCGCCCGGTCGATGACCTACGACGCACTCGCCGCGCTGGATACCGGCGCCCGCCCGCGGACCGAGGCGTTTCTGTGCAAACTGTTCGTCGCGGAGAAGGCGTTCACGATCGCCGATCACGCGGTGCAGATCCACGGGAAGGCCGGGGTGGTGCGCGGCGGCGAGATCGAAGGACTCTTCCAGAAGCTGCGGATGTTCCGGATCCTCACCGGTTCCTCGGAGATCCAGCGCAACGGTATCGCCCGCGAACTCCTGCTCGCATGACGACGGGTACCGATTTCGAGATCGACCGGGAACCCGATTACCGGTTCACCCTCGCCAACGAACGCACCTTCCTGGCCTGGATCCGCACCGCGCTCGGCCTGGTGGCCGGCGGGATCGTGGTGGGCCAGTTGTATTCGGCCGGGTCGGTCCGGCCGCGCATCAGCTGATCGGCGCGGTGTGCGCGGTACTGGCCTGCGTGATCGCGCTCGGTGCGTTCCGGCAGTGGCGGCGGGTGCAGCAGGCCATGCGCCGCGCGGCCCCGCTACCCCGGCCGCCCCTGGTCACAGTCACGGTCGCCGGAGTCTGTGTGGCAGCACTGCTCTCGGTGGCGTTGCTCGCGCTGTGACCACCGACGCCGGACTACAGCCCGAACGCACAGCACTGGCCTGGCGGCGCACCCTGCTGGCCGCGACCGTGCTGTTCGTCCTGCTCATCCGGTCCGCCGTGGTCACCCCGTCACCGAGGGCCTTCACCGGGTTGTGTGGCGCTGTGGTCGTTCTGACGGCACTGGCCGCGACCGCCCGCCTGCGCCGCCGCCGCTATCTCCACGATCCCGCCGATCCCCGGCCGATTCCGGTAGCAGCGGCCGCGGTGGTCTGCGCCGGGATCTGCTGCACCGCCTGCGGTCTGCTACCGCCACCCGCCTGAGCCGGTCCCCGCCGCCCGGCCCGAAGAGGAGAATCCATGACCCGAACCATCGACCCCCGGGATATGACCTGGACACGCGGGTTCCTCGACCCCGCGCACGTCCGTCAGCACGCCACCACCATCCGCGAGATGAGTCCCACCCGCCGGGTCTGGCGGGGCACCGGCACCCGGTGGGAGCTGCCCACCGCCCCGGCCGATCTCGCCGAGTTGCCGATCCGCTGGACCTGGGACCGCACGGTACCGCTGAGCCGGGCCTTGGCCGAATCGGATACCGACGCGCTGGTTGTCGTGCACCGCGGCCGTGTGGTGTACGAGCAGTACCTGCACGGATACCTTCCGCACGCACCGCATCTGAATGCCTCGCTCACCAAGTCGTATATCGGCCTGCTCGCCGCGCTCGTCGAAGATCAGGGGTTGATCCGGCGGGGCGAGCGGGCCGAGACCTACGTCCCGGAACTGGCCGGCACCGGCCTGGGTGCGGCCACCCTGCAGGAACTACTGCATATGACCACCCAGGTGAATTTCGGCGGCCGGCCCTATGACCGGGTACTCGAGGCGCATCGTTTCTGGGCGGTGGTCTCCCCCGGATTGCGCCCGGCCGGATACACCGGACCCGGCACCATCCTCGATCATCTCGGCACCAGTAGCGCGACCGGATCGTTCGGCACCGAATTCCGGTACGACAACGCCAACACCGAGGTCATCGCCGAGGTGTTGCGCCGGGTCACCGGACTCTCGACGGCCGATCTGCTCGGCGAACTCGTCTGGTCGCGGATCGGCGCGGCCGAGGACGCTTATTTCGTCGTGGATTCCGCCGGCGCCGAAATGGCCTGCGGCGGTTTCGCCGCCACCGCACTCGACGGCGCCCGGGTGGGCGAGATGCTGCGCTGCGAGGGCGCGGTGGGCGGACGGCAGGTGATCCCGGCCGCGGTCGCACGCTCGATCACCGCGATACCGGAGGGGCCTACACGGAAGGTCCGGTTGCCGCGCGATCCCGTCGACACACCGCCCCGGCTCGGCTACCACGATTTCTGGTGGATCCTCGAAGACGGCTCCTATATGGCCAGCGGTATCCACGGCCAGCGGCTCTACGTCTCCCCCGGCCGGGAACTGGTGATCGTCCACTACGGCGCGCACATCCTGTCGCCGGCCGTACCGCCCCCGCCGCTGGTCGTCCTCTTCGCTCAGCTCGGCGCCGCTCTCTCCGCCGGCTGACCCGCGGATTCATCGACAAGGAACTGCAATGACGCACTCCTCTGCTTCCGTTCTGCCCGGTCACCGGGCCCGCCGGGGTAAGAACCTTGCCCTGCTCACCGGCTCCTCCGCGATGGACAATGCCGAAGCCAATGTGACCTCCGTGCTGTTCCCGCTGATGCGGGAGGCACTCGGGCTGTCGAATTCCGCCCTCGGCACGATCGTGGCCGTCGGGAAGGCGGTCGGCGTATTCGCCGGCGTGCCGTGGATGATGCTCGCCAACCGCTACTCGCGGCGGACCGTGCTGGCGATCTGCGCGGGCTTCTGGGGTGTGTGGTCGATCGCGGCCGGTATGTCGGCGAGTTTCGGCCAGTTCGTGGTGCTGTACGGGATCGCCGCCGCCGGATTCGCCGGTGCGGGACCGATCGCGCTGGCCATCCTGTCCGATATCTACCCCGACAGTCACCGCGGGCGGGCCACCGGCGCCCTGTACGGCGGGGTCGCGCTGATCACCGGGATCTCCGGGCCGGTCTTCGGACAGTTCTCCGGGTTCGCCGACGGCTGGCGCTACGGTTTCTATCTCTCCGGCGGGATCACCCTGGTGCTGGGTGTGCTGATCCTGTTCTGCCTCGACGATCCGGTATCGCGGTCCCGCCGCGACGTCGACGTACCGTCCATCGACCGGATCGAGGACAAGGCCCGGAACCTGCGCGCCGGGCTGCGGGAACTCCTCGCCATCCGGACCTATCGGTACCTGCTGGTCCAGCGGGTGTTCTCCGGGCAGAACATCATCATGAGTTTCGCGACGACCTTCATGGTCACCGAACGCGGGCTCAGCACGGCCACCGCCGCGGCGATCGTCCTGCCGTTCGCCCTCGGTTATATGGCGGGCACGTTCACCGGCGGCCGGGTCAACGATCTGTGGCATCGGCACCGGCCGCGTACCGGCCGGGTCGCGATGCTGCAGGTGGTTCAGCTGGCCTTCGCCGCGGTCGCGTTCGCCGCCATCCAGCCGGTGTGGTCGCATACGGGGATCTACGTGCTGCTGTTCACGGTGCTGGGTTTCCTGCAGGGGCAGGTTCCGGTCACCAACCGGCCGCTGATCATGGCGGTGGTTCCGCCGCCGCTGCGCGGGCTGGCGTTCGCGGTGTCGGTTTCGACGGTCGAGGCTCTCGCCTACGCCGGGTACGCCCTGCTGGCCGGTTTTCTCGGTGACGCGATCGGCCTCCAGGCCACGCTGCTCCTGATCACGGTGGGGCTGACCGCGGCGAACGGAGTGTGCTCGGCGGCGCTGTACCGGCCGTATGCGCACGACAGCGCAGTGATCGCTGCCCGTTGGCCGGATGCTTCCCCTGTCGTGTCGAAGCCGCCGGTGGTCGGCGCGCCGGAGTAGCACGCAGACCGCCCCCTCTTCCCGGGCCGGGCGGAGGGGGCGGTGGTTCGACGGGTTCAGGGGGTGACGATCGGGAAATCCCGGTTCGGGCTGTCCAGGAGTTCTTTGATCTGCTGCAGGAGTGCGGGATTGCCGGTGACGCGAATATCGCCGGACCGGACGGCCCCGGCGAAATCACCGCCGCCCAGGATCACCTTCAGCAGGGTCGCCCTGGTGAGATCGAACGTGGCGCCCGGCGCGGTGCCCGGTGCACCGGGCGGCAGGTCGTAATGGACCAGCACACCGTTGCGCAGTTCCGTCCGGTGGGTGCGGCGTTCGTCGCGGATACGCCAGTCCACCACGATCCGCTGATCCCACGCCTTCGGCCCGTCCACCCGGACCGCGAGGGCGTCGAACACCATCTCCACCGTCAGCGCCGCACTCAGCCCCGCGTTGTCCGAACTGGTCGGCGTACCGAACGACCCGTTGCGCAGTTCGGTGGCGCCGGAGAGGTAGAAGTTGCGCCAGGGCGCGTTCTCCGCGCCGTAGCCGAGCTGTTCGAACGCACTGGCCTGGATCTGTTTCGCCGCCGTGTTCGCCGGGTCGGCGAAGATCACGTAGTTCACCAGCTGTGCCACCCAGCGGTAGTCGCCGTCGCGGTAGGCCGCGCGCGCCTTGTCCAGGACGGCGTCCGCACCGCCCATGGCGTCCACGTGCCGGGCGGCCGATTCGGCCGGCGGATGCTCCCACAGGTGGGCGGGATTACCGTCGAACCAGCCCATATAGCGCTGGTAGATGCCCTTCACGTTATGGCTCAGCGAGCCGTAGTAGCCGCGACTGTGCCACGCCTGCCGCAGCGCGGGTGGCAGTTCCAGCATTTCCGCGATCTCGCTGCCGACAAAGCCCTGGTTGATCAGCCGCAGTGTTTGATCGTGCAGGTAGGCGTAGAGGTCGCGCTGCAGCTCGAGGTATTCGACGATCCGCTGCGACCCCCACGTCGGCCAGTGATGCGAGGCGAACGCGACCTCGGCCTCACCGCCGAACAGGTTGATCGCCTCGGTGAGGTACGCCGACCACATCCGCGCGTCACGGACCTGCGCGCCGCGCAGAGTGATCACATTGTGCATGGTGTGGCAGGCGTTCTCGGCCATGCACAACGCGCGGTGGTCGGGGAAGTAGAAGTTCATCTCCGCCGGCGCCTCGGTGCCCGGGGTCAGGTGGAAGACGATGCGCACACCGTCGAGGGTTTCCTCCTGCCCGGTGCGGGTGATGTCGAGGGTGGGCGGGATCAGGCCGATGGTGCCGGTCGAGGTGGTCTGCCCCAGTCCCGACCCGACCTGCCCCTTGGGTCCGCGGGGCAGGGCCGCGCCGTACATGTAGCCGGCGCGGCGGCTCATCGCCGGGCCCGCGTAGACGTTCTCCGAGACCGCGTGTTCGAGGAACCCGACGGGCGCCACCACCGGGCAGCGGCCCGCCCGGACCTCCTCCGGCGTGATCACCCCCAGCGCGCCACCGAAGTGGTCCACATGGGCGTGCGTGTAGATCAACCCGGTGACGGGGCGATTTCCCCGGTGCTCCCGGTACAGGGCCAGCGCGGCGGCCGCCGTTTCCTTCGAGATGAGCGGGTCGATCACCACAACGCCGGTCCGGCCCTCCACCAGCGTCATATTCGACAGGTCCAGGCCGCGCACCTGATAGATCCCCGGCACCACTTCGTAGAGGCCCTGCCGGGTCACCAGCTGGGACTGCCGCCACAGGCTCGGATGCACCGAGGGCGGGCAGGGGTCGCGCAGGAAGGCATAGGAATCGTTGTCCCACACGACCTTGTCGCCGTCCCCGCGCACCACGCCCGGTTGCAGCGCTCCGATGAAACCGCGGTCGGCGTCGGCGAAATCCGCGGCATCCGACATCGGCAGTGTTTCGGCCGCCCGCCTGTTCAGGTCGAGGATATGGTCGCTGGGCTCGGCGACCTCGGCGAAAGCGCCGTCATCGGCGGCCCCCGGAGAATCGCAACCGGTCACCGTCGCACCCACCGCGGTCACCGCCAGTGCCGCCGCCCCGAAACCGAGAACTCCGCGCCGCGAAAATGTGCGGTTCGCGCCGGAATCCGGTTCTCTCGCGCCGGTCTCCCTGCCGCTGTCTTCCGTCATCGTCGACATCACCCACTCACTCGAAAAACACTCGGCGCAGCTATCCGATATATCTCTGCTCAATTGCCGGAAAAAGAATTCCGTGGCCGCGATCACATCACAAGTTTTCGTGCGCACTTTGCGAAACAAGCGATTCGAAAATTATGTGCATTGTGTGCAGCGGAATGGCTGCACAGTATCGTGCACGAGGTGGTCGGAGCACGATTCCGGACGATCCGGTTACGGACACAGGTCCTGCTGTTGCAGGTTCTGGTTCTCGCGCTGGCCTTTGTCGTCGCCGTCGCGATCTGGGCGTTCCGCAGCGATGTCCGGTTGCGCAACAGCTACGGGCAACAGGCGCTGGCCACCGCCCAGGTGCTGGCCGCCGAACCGGGAGTGCGGGAGCAGGTCACCGGGGCCGCGACGGCACCCCGGCCGGAGCCGGGACAGCACCGCGACGAGCCGGGCAACCTGCTGTTGCAGCGCACCCTGGTCGCGACACAGCAGCGGACGGGCGCGCAGTCGCTCCGCGTCACCGACGATCGCGGCGTCGTCCTGGCCGGCACGGATTCACCCGCCGTCGGGCTCACACCCGGGGACAACCCGGCCGATGCTGCCCCACCCACCACCGCGCCCGGCGAGAATCCGGCCGGCACCACCACACCCGCCACCGTGCCCGGCGAGTATCCGGCCGGCACCGCCACGGACACGGAGGAATACGGAACCGATCACGGCACCGCATGGGCCCGGGCACCGATCCATGCGACCGGAACCGACCGGTTCACCGGCACCGTCGAGGTCCGGATCCCCACCCCCACCCGCGTCGGCGAACTGCGCAATGCTGTCCCGGTCGTCGGCGCCGGGCTGCTGCTGGGCGTCCTCGGCGCGGTCCTGCTCGCCCGCCGCTGGCGCGGTCTCACCCTCGGTCTGGAGCCCGCCGACCTGGCCGAACTCGTCCGCGGCCAGGCCGCCGTCCTGCACGGAATCGGTGAGGGCGTCGTCGCCGTCGATTCGCAGTGGCGCACCACCTTCGTCAACGAGCAAGCCGCCCGGCTGCTCGGTATCGACCCGGTACCCGGCCGCCCGATAGGCGATATCGGCCTGACTCCACGAGTCCGGGACCTGTTCCGCACCCTCGAATCCCGCCCGACCATGGCCACCGTGGGCGACCGGGTCGTGGTGGTCGCGGCCCGCCCGGTCCGCCACGACGGCCGTGATCTGGGTGCAGTCCTGGTCGTGCACGACCGCACCGATGTGGAATCGCTGGCCCGGCAGCTCGACGCGGTGCAGTCCATGAGCACGGTCCTGCGCGCCCAGCGCCACGAGTTCGCCAATACCCTGCACCTGCTCAGCGGTCTGCTGCACCGGGGCCGGATCGACGAAGCCACCCGCCGGATCGACGGCGTCCTCGGATCGGGTCCGCTGGGGGCCGCGGCACCGGGTATCGACGCCATCCACGATCCGTATCTACAGGCATTCGTCGCGGCCAAGGCCGCCCACGCCCGGGAGCGTGGTGCCGAACTGGTGCTCGGCCCGCACACGGCTGTCGACGGTGATCTCATCGATCCGGTCGATGTCACCACGGTGCTGGGCAACCTCCTGGACAACGCCTTCGACGCCGTCGCCGGCAGCCCGGTGAAACGCGTGGAAGTGGAACTGGTCCAAGAGGAATCGGCGCTGTACCTCACCGTCGCCGACAGCGGTCCCGGGATCGCACCGGAACTGGTGGACAGTATTTTCACCGAGGGGATCTCCACCCGTGACGGGTCCACGATCCCCGGCGGGCGCGGCGTCGGCCTGGCCCTGAGCCGGCAGCTGGCCCGGGCCCGCGGCGGCGATGTCCTCCTGTCCAGTCCGGGCGGCGGCACCGCGGTACTGTGCGGAGCCGAATTCGTCGCCCGTATCCCCGGCGTCCTGAGGGTGAGGAACGAGCCATGAGCACCGACCCGCTGCGCGTGCTGATCGTCGAGGACGATTTCCGCATCGCCGACCTGCACGCCGAGATCGCGGCCGCGGTCCCCGGCTTCACCGTCGCGGCGACAGTGGGCACCGTGGCCGCCGCCCGCACCCGCTACCGCGACCTGGCCGTCGACCTCGCCCTGGTCGACGTTTACCTCCCGGACGGCGACGGTATCGATCTGGTCCGCGAAATGCACTGCGATACCATGGTTCTCACCGCCGATTCCGAGGGAACCACCGTCCGTTCCGCGCTCGCCGCCGGCGCACTCGGCTATTTCGTCAAACCCTTCCCCCCGGCCGCCCTCAGTTCCCGCCTGGCCGGTTACGCCCGCTACCGCCGCCTCCTGGCCGACCCGGGCGTAGACCACGCCCGCGTCGAATCCGCCCTGGCCGCTCTCCGCCCGGCCCCCGCATCCAGCCCGGCCACACCGGTCACCTCACCGACAAAAGACCTCGTCCTGGAAGCGATCCGGCGTTCTCCCCAACCGCTGTCCGCCGGTGAGGTCGCCGATACCATCGGCGTCTCCCGCCCCACCGCCCAACGCCACCTCACCGCCCTCGTCGCCACCGGCGTCCTCCGCATGCGCCTGCGCTACGGCCAGGCGGGCCGCCCCGAACAGGAATACTCGCCGACCCCGTAACCGCTGCAAACGCGTCACAAATGGTCACCACAGACTCGCTGGGTAGCATGACGCGATGGTCATGCCGAGCGGTTCGAGCACCGATCGCCCCGACCTTCCCGAGTCGATGACCTGGGAGGAACTGGACCAACTGCCGGAGGAGATCGCCGCGCAGATCGAACTGTGGGAGGGCCGCGTGGTGTGGGTTCGGCGGAGGCCGGGAGCAGGCGCGGGAATCCCCTCCTACTGGGAGGTGGACCTGAAAAAGGATCTCACCGGAATCGGTGCCCTACGCGTGTACGTTCTCGAGATCGGTCACGCCGAACTGCCGCCGGGGGTGCGCCCGCTGCGGAACGCGAACTATCTGCTGGCGGGCGAGTGGACGCCGAACTCCGCCGCGGACGTCTCCTTTCCCTATCCCCTTCTCGATCGAGATCCCCTGGTCGGCGCTGGTATTTTGACCACGCCGCACTGATCGGGTCGCGCAGTCCGTCGACGGCAGCTTCAGGTGCCGGGTTCTACGCGCAGGATCCGATCGTCGCCGGGGGCGGGGTTGCCGCGACCGTCGGTGTTGTTGGTGAGCACCCACAGCGAACCGTCGGGCGCTACGGTGACGTCGCGCAGCCGGCCGTACTCGCCGGCCAAGTGTTCGGTGGAGGTGGCGGGATCGTCGAGCGGGATCTGCCGTAATCGCCCACCGCGCAGGTTCGCGAGGTAGATGCTCCCGTCCTGGACGGCCATCCCGCTCGGGCTGGCGTCGGCGGGCCGCCACTGCTGGACCGGATCGCGGAAACCGTCGCGACCGGCGATACCTTCCACCTCCGGCCAGCCGTAGTTGCCGCCGGGTTCGATCACATTCAGTTCGTCCCAGGTGTCCTGTCCGAACTCGCTCGCGTACAGCGTGCCGTCCGCGGACCAGGCGAGACCCTGCGGGTTGCGGTGGCCGTAGCTGTAGACCAGGGACCCGGGGAACGGATTGTCCGCGGGTGCCCGCCCGTCCGGGGTCATCCGCAGGATCTTGCCGGTGAGTGCGGCGCGTTCTTGTGCGCTGCCGCGGTCCCCGGCATCGCCGACGGTGGCATACAGCATCCCGTCGGGACCGAAGGCGATCCGTCCCCCGTTGTGGAACCTGGCGGCCGGGATATCGGCCAGCAGCGTTTCTCCGGCTCCGAGGCCGAGAGCGCCGGGCGCGCCGGTGAGTTCGAATCGCTCGATACGGTTCTCGCTGCCTGCGGTGTAATAGGCGTAGAGGCTGCCGTCGCGCACGGCGATACCCTGCAGCCCGCCCTCACCCGACGCCGCGACGCCCGCGATCACCCCGGCCTCGCGCGGAGTTCCGTCGGTGCCGAGTTCGAGGATGCGGCCCGAATCCCGCTCGCTCACCAGCGGAGTTTCCCCGTAGAAAGCGATCGACCAGGGTGCGGCGAGGCCGGTGGTGATGGTGGTGACCGTCCGGTCCGGTGAAGAGGAAGGCGATCCGGCCGGGGTTCCGGTCGAAGGGGGTCCGGCCGGATCGGTGCCCGGGCCGGGCGTGCACGCGGCCAGTACTCCGGCGGCCAGAGCCGGCGCGATGAGCCCGGTGAATCGTCGCCGCCCGGTCATCGCTGCCCACCGGTCCCGGCGCCGTCCACCGGCAGCCTCCGGCATCCCCACGGCACACTCGGAGACGCGAATCGCCCGATCTCGCCGATTCCCGCGCTCGATCCCATCCTTCGAGGCTACGACCCCGGCCGGGTTTCCGGGGCTGGGCACTCACGTCGGCCTCCTTCCCTCGCCTCGAGGCCGGGCCGTGCGCATATCGAAGGCCGGGCCGTGGGCATATTCGCTCGAACACTCCGACGGGGCCGGGGCAGTAGCGCCCCGGCCCCGTCGGCCGGTGGTTCCTTTCGACCCGTCAGGCCGGCACGGGGCTCCACTGTTCGGCCGGCGACCGGCCCGGCAGCGGCTTACCGATGAGGGCCAGCGGGACGAAGAAGTTCACCTGGCCGATCGCCATCGCGAGCGTGGCCAGGGCCTTGTCGTCGTAGTGTTCGGCCGCCCGGGTGTAGAGCTCGTCGGGGACCCGCTCACCGTGTGCGGCCGGTTGCAGGACGGCCTCGGTCAAGGCGAGCGCGGCGCGCTCCGCCGCGCTGAAGTACGGGGCGTCGCGCCAGGTCGCGACCGCGGCGATACGTTCCTCGGATTCGCCCGCGGTGCGCAGGTTGCCCGTGTGCAGGATCGCCAGGTAGGTGCTGCCGACGATCTGCCCGGCCCGCAGCTGGACCAGGCCGATCGTGGTCCGCGGAATCGCCCCGTTGCCGGTGGCTTTGAACAGTGCCGCCCCGACCTCGCCCAGTTCCGGGACGAGCTGCTGCGGGTTGGGCAGCCGGGAGCCGGTGGTTTCCTGCGTGGCGGTGGTGTTTGCATTCATGACAGTTGTTTCCTTCTCTTGTGTGGTGAATCGGTGGGGATCAGGCGGGCTGCGGCCGGTGGCGGGAACCGCCGAGAGCACGCAGGGCCGCGGTGGTGGAGCCGCCCTGCGGCAGCCAGGCACGGGCGGCGAAGGTGCAGGCGGCGAAGGCCAGCGGCATGGCCCATTTGTCGGGGCCGTCACCGGCGGCCAGATGGGAGGTCGCGGCGCCGCCGTAGACGAAGACCAGCCCGGCGTACGCCCATTCCTTGGTCCGGGGATGGCCGGGGGTGAGGATCGCGGCGAGCGCCGCGGTCTTGGCGACACCGAGCATGGTGGCGAAGTACATGGGGTAGCCGAGATGCTCGAACGAATCGCGGACGTAGGAGATCCGGGCGAGATCCCAGTACGCGCCGACCGCGGTCTCGGCGAGGACGGCGGTCACGGGAACCCAGCGCGCGAGTTTCAGGCCGCGGGATCGGATCATGGAAGTGGTGCGAGTGGACATGGTCGGACTACTCCTCGTAGTTGATCAGGGGTCGGGTTATCAGGCGGCCCAGGCGATTTCGGTGGCCGTCGCGGCACGGTGCAGGGCAGCGGCCAGCCGGGCATTCTCGGGAGCGTTGAAGGCGAAGGCGGCGCGGCGGCGGGTGTAGCCGTAGGTGAGGCCGCTGTGCGGATCGGCGAAGGCATCCGACCCCGCGGAACCGGTGTGCCCGAAGGCGTTTGCGCCGAGGAACGGATACAACAGGCCCTTGGCTTCGAATCCCAGTGCGTAGGGGGCCCGGTCGCCTCGCACCAGGTCCGCTCCGCTGGAATGGATCGCGGAAACGGTGGCGATGGTGGTCAGGGACAGCAGCGGCTCCCGCCCGTCGATACCGGTGGTGGCCGCCGCATACATCGCCGCCAGACCCTGTGCGCTACCGACCCCGCCGGCCGAGCCCTGCCCGAGGCGGCGCAGTGTGGTGTGGTTGGGCAGGGTCATGACATCGGCAGCGGTGAAACCGCGCGCGTTCAGGTTGTAGGAGATCCCGGCCACGCTGTGCGGGTTGGGCGAGTTCGCCGCGAAGGCCGCTTCCATTTCCGCGCTCGCCCGCCACGGCAGGATCGGCAGGTAGCGATGATCGAGTCCCGCCGGTAGGCCCAGGTACACATCCAGTCCGTAGGGGGCGCGGATCCGCTGCTCGAAGAGCTCCTGGATGGTGCTTCCGGTGACCGTCCGCACGACCTGGCCGACGATGGCGTAGGTGACGAACCCGCCGTACCCGTGCACACTGCCGGGCGCGAACCAGGGCCGCTGCCCCACCAGCCGTTCGGCGATGATCTGCTCGTCCGCCAGCTCGGCGACGGTGAAACCACCGTCGGCACCGACGATTCCGGACCGGTGCACGAGCACATCGCGCACCGTGATGTGCTCCTTACCCGCTGCGGCGAACCGCGGCCAATAGTGCGCGACCGGCCGGTCGATATCGAGCGCACCGTCCTGGATCAGCAGCGCGACTACCAGGCCGGCCGCTCCTTTGGAGGTCGAATGCAGCCCGGTCAGCGTGGTCCCGGTGACCTCCTCGCCCGCCCACAGGTCCACCACGCGCCGGCCCCGGACGTACGCGGCGAGCTGCGCGCCGGATTCCCCGTTCTCCTCGGCGACGACGGCGGCGAACTCGGCGCGCACCTGCTCGTACCCGTCGGCGACGGTGCCGTGTACTTCGATCGCGTTCATGGTTTCCGATTCCCTTCGATAGACGCCGAACACCCCGCGTGGCCGGAGCTCCCGGGCTCCGGCTGCTGCCGCGGAAGGTGTTCTGCTGCACTGACGTAGGGTCCGCACAAAACGTGACCGCGGAATACGAAATCGCAGGTAGAAGCGCATATCACTGAAGTCGCCGGGGCCGGCCGAGGCCCTTCCGGGGCGCGGGCGCGGCCGTCCGGCGTTGCGCGGACGGAGTCGACCCGCGTTTCGCGGGTGGTCCCGCGCCGCGGGTCGTCCGGCACCGTACGACAGACCTGTGAAGAGTTAGGGTCACGTTCGTCTTCTCCGGTTCGTCATCGGTACAAGACGAGATCGAGGAGGACACCGTGCACGATGACCAGTTCCTGGCCGAGCGGTTCGAGGAGCACCGCACCCATCTGCGGTCGGTCGCCTACCGCATGCTCGGCTCGGTCACCGAAGCCGACGACGCGGTGCAGGAGGCGTGGCTGCGGCTGGCCCGCACCGACACCTCCGACGTCGGCAACCTGGGCGGCTGGCTGACCACGGTCGTCGGCCGGGTCTGCCTGGATATGCTTCGCGGCCGCAAGTCCCGCCACGAGGAACCCCTCGAAGCCGAGCACCTACCCGACCCGGTCATCGTCAGCGAGACCACTCCCGATCCGGAAAAGGAAGCGCTGCTGGCCGATTCGGTCGGCCTGGCGCTTCTGGTCGTCCTGGAATCACTGAGCCCCGCCGAACGACTCGCCTTCGTCCTGCACGATATGTTCGCGCTGCCCTACGAACAGATCGCCCCCATCGTCGACCGCACCCCGCAAACCGCGAAGAAACTCGCCAGCCAAGCGCGCCGCCGGGTCCAGGGCGCCACCCCGAACCCGAACCCCGACCTCGCCGGTCAACGCCGCGTCGTCGACGCATTCCTCGCCGCGGCCCGCGGCGGCGACTTCGACGAACTACTCCGCTTACTGGACCCCGGCGTGGTGCTACGCGCCGACGCGGGCGAAACCATGCGCGTGATCCGCGGCGCCGCCGCCGTCTCCGGACAGGCCGAGACCTTCCGTCGCATGGCCACCCTCTGCACCATCCACCCCGCCGTGGTCAACGGCGGGGCAGGCCTGGTCAACACCCTGGACGGCAATCCGTTCTCGATCATCGGATTCACCGTCGCCGAGGACCGCATCACCGCCATCGATATCCTCTCGGACCGCGACCGGCTGACCCGCCTCGACCTGTCCGCGATCCTCGGATGAGCGCGTAGGGCCATCACAGAATCGGCGCGGCGCCCGTTGCCGCGACGGAGAGTTCCCACAGCCGTGCGGCCGAGCCGGGATCGACGGCGTAGGCGCGGACGCCACCGTCGTCCATCGGGGTATCGGGGCCGGAGACCCGCGCGACCTCGCAGTCTTCGAGGTACAGCCCGCCGCGTCCGTCGAGCAGCGGTGAGGTGGCGGCCCACAATCCGGTGGCGGCACCTTGGGCGGGCGTTTTGAAATCGGCGCCGATCACGGTGCCGTGCTCGTCGATCCAGCCGCGGTCGATCTGCTCCTGCCGGGTCATCTCCCGCTGCAGCCCGGTGATGATCTTCCCCGGATGCAGCGCGAACGCCCGGACCCCGTCGTTGCGCCCCAGCGCGTCGAGCTGCACCGCGAACAGGGCGTTGGCGGTTTTGGCCTGGCCGTAGGCGAGCCATTTGTCGTAGCCGGTGCGGAAATGCGGGTCGTGCCGGCGGATATCGGTCAGGGTGTGCCCGGCGGAGCTGTTGACGACGACACGGGCCCCGTCGGCGGCGGCCAGCAGCGGGTAGAGCGCGCAGATAAGGGCGAAATGCCCGAAATGGTTCACGGCGAGCTGACCTTCCCAGCCCGGCCCGACCCGGCGCTCCGGTGTCGCCATGACACCGGCGACGGCCATGACGAGGTCGAGCTTGTCCAGGGAATCGCCGATCCGCGCGGCGACGGCGCGCACGCTGCCGAGGTCCGCGAGATCCATGGGGATCACCGCGCAACCGTCCACGTCCGCGAGTACGGCGCGCGCTTCCACCGGCCGGCGGGCCGGAACGACGACACGGGCACCGGCCGCCGCCAAACCGCGGGTGGTTGCCAGTCCGAGCCCGGAGTAGCCGCCGGTCACGAGGGCGGTGGCGCCCGAGAGGTCGATATCGGTGAGTACATCCTGGGCGGTACTGGTGGCGGAGAAGGGTGAGCCGAGCGGCTGTTGTTCGGTGACGGTCATGGGGGCGACCCTAGGAACTAGAGTGAGGTCTAGATCAAGTCCTAGAGTCGACGTATGGCGACTCCCGGCACACGTACGGAACCTCTGGGCATCGGCGAGGTGGCCGAGCGCACCGGTTTGAGCGTGCACGCTTTGCGCTTCTACGAGCGCGAGGGCCTACTGGTCGGGCCGGTCGAACGCACCTCCGGCGGCCGGCGGCGATACACCGTCGCCGATGTCGATTGGCTGCGAATCTGTGTCAAACTGCGCGAATCCGGTATGCCGCTGGCCGACCTCAAACGGTTCGCCGATCTGGTCCGGCAGGGGCCGGGCAACGAGGGCGAACGGCTGCGGCTCCTCGATACCCACCAGCAGCGCGTCGAAGCACAGATCCGGGCGCTGGAGGAATGCCGCTCGATCATCGCTTGGAAGGTCGGGGTCTACGCCGACCACCTCGCCCGCGGCGCCGCCGGCGGGCTCTGGGATCCGACGGCCTGAGAGCCGGGCACATCGGTGGGGCCGGTGGCGCCGCATCCACTCGGCGAACAGCAGCGGCCGGCCGCTTTCTCCGATTCGACGGTCCGCTGCCCGACGGCCTCGCACTGCCGGTGCCACCGGACGATCGCCGGACAGCCGGTGGCGGGACCGAGCGTGAACAGTTCGGCGGCGCCGCCGGTCTCACCCGGCAGGTGTGCCGCGACGAGTCCGGCAGCTACCAACAGGTTACCGTGCCGGTCTCGCTAAAACCGTTGGACCGGAACACTTTCCGGTATGGTGCCCTGACGTGCCCACACAACGAATGCCAGGCCGTCCCACAGCAGGCAGGAAGGAACACAACGCGTCACCGCTCGTGAGGTTCACACGTTGAGCGATACAGCTCCGGGCTTGCAGGGCGATTTTCCCGTCGCACACGGGTACCCGACATCCGCCGGCTCCTACGCCCGGCTGGACGATCCCGCGTTCGCGGCCGATCCGCACCGCGTCTACGCGGAGATGCGCCGCCACGGACCGTTGGTACCGGTCGAGCTTTCCGCGGGTGTGCCGGCGACGCTGGTGATCGGCTACCAGGTGGCGGTGCAGATCCTCAACGACGAGACCCATTTCCCCGCCGATTCCCGCCGGTGGGAGAAGAACGCCGCACCGGATTGTCCACTGCGGCCGATGCTGGGCTATCGCCAGAACGCGCTGCGCACCGCGGGCCTGGAACACGAGCGGTACCGGCGCACCATTATCGCGGCATTGGAAACCGTCGACCTGCACCAGGTGCACGACGCGGTCGCGCGGGCCGCCGAGGCACTGATCAACAGCTTCTGCGAAAAAGGTGCCGCAGACCTGCAGATGGACTACGCGTATCCGCTGACCTTCCGGGTGCTGAGCGAACTGCTGGGCTTTCCCGAAGACGCCGCCGCGGCGGCCTACGAGGGGATGGCCGCGATGCTGGAGGGGGTAGGCGCCGAGGAGGGGCAGCAGCGTTTCGTCGAGGCGCTGGTCGGAGTCGTCCAGCAGAAGCAGGCCGCGCCGGGCGACGATCTGACCTCGGAGCTGCTGCGGCATCCGGACGGGCTCGACCTCATGGAGATGGTGAATCAGGCCGCGCTGCTGTTCTCGATGGGTACGGAACCGACCTGCAATCTCATCCTCAACGCGCTGCTGCTGATGATGACCGACGAGCAATACGGCGGCGAGGTCATCAGCGGTGCCATGGACACCCGCGACGCCATCGATGCCGTGCTGTTCGAGGACCCACCGCTGGCGAACTGGTGCGTGAGCTACCCCATCCAGCCGCAACTGGTCGGCGATACGTGGCTGCCCGCCGACCAACCGGTGGTCATCAGCCTGGCCGCGTGCAACAACGATCCCGCCGTCTCCGGCGGTGACCGCCGAGGCAACCGGTCGCATCTGGCGTGGGGCGGCGGTCCGCATGCCTGCCCGGCGCAGACTCTCGCCGGGACGATCGCCGCGCAGGCCATCGACCTGCTGCTCGATGCCCTGCCGGATATCCAGCCGCAAATACCGGCGGAGCAACTGGATTGGCGGCCGGGTCAGTTCCACCGCGCGTTGGCGGCGCTACCGGTCGAGTTTCCACCGTGCCCGCCGATGCGGCTCTCCTGATCTCCCGACAACATCACACCGCTACTCACCGAAAGGCAGGTCCCGGAATGACCGCGACCTCGGAGCACTCCGCAGTATCGACCGGGCAGCAAGCTCGTGAGATCGACGCAGTCGTCGTCGGTGCCGGCTTCGCCGGCCTCTACATGCTGCACAAGTTGCGCGAACTCGGACTCTCGGTGCAGGTGTTCGAAGCGGGCGACGGTATCGGCGGCACGTGGTTCTGGAACCGCTATCCGGGTGCCCGCGTCGATGTGAAAAGCATGTACTACAACTACTCCTTCGACCCGGAGCTCGAGCAGGAGTGGGAGTGGACCGAGAAGCTGCCGCCGCAGCAGGAGTTGCTCCGCTACATCAACCACGTCGCGGATCGTTTCGATCTGCGTAAGGACGTGCAGTTGCGGACCCGGGTCACCACCGCGGTCTACGACGAGTCCGCCGCACGGTGGCGGATCACCACCGATCGGGGCGAGGTCGTCTCGGCGCGGTACGCGATCATGGCGACAGGCTGCCTGTCGGTGCCGAAGATGGTGGAGGTGCCGGGTATCGAGAAGTTCCGGGGCCGCAGCTTCCACACCGGCGAATGGCCCGAACAGGACGTGGACTTCACCGGCCGGCGGGTCGCGGTGATCGGCACCGGTTCCTCCGGGGTGCAGGTGATTCCGCTCGTCGCCGAAGCCGCCGCCGAACTCACCGTATTCCAGCGGACCGCGAACTATGTGCTGCCCGCCGGCAATCACACGATCGACCCCGAATTCCAGCGCGATATCAAATCGCGCTATCGCGAGGTGCGCAAGGCCAACCGGGAATCGTCGTTCGGCATCGCCCGCCCCGAACCCACCAAGGGTGCGCTCGAGGTGAGCGAAGAAGAGCGAAATGCCTTCTACCGCCAGGTATGGGAGGACAAGAACAGCGAGCTGGTGAGCATGCTGACCGGGTTCACGGACACACTCGCCGACGAAGCCGCCAACGAGACAGCCGCCCAGTTCATCCGCGAGCGCATCGCCGAGATCGTGACGGATCCGGCGGTGTCCAAGCTCCTGCAGCCCACCGGCTTGTTCGGCGTCAAGCGCCCGGTCCTGGGGACGAACTATTACGAGACCTTCAACCGTCCCAATGTCCGGCTCGTGGATGTCCGCGCGACCCCGCTCACCGAGATCACCGAGTCCGGGCTCGCGACGACGCAGGAGCGTTTCGAGTTCGACGACATCATCTACGCCACCGGATACGACGCGATGACCGGTGCGCTGGACGCGATCGATATCCGCGGCCGCGGTGGTGCGTCGCTGCGGGAGAAGTGGGCCGCCGGGCCGGTCACCTACCTCGGGCTCGCCGTATCGGGCTTCCCGAACCTCTTCACGATCACGGGCCCCGGTAGCCCCGCGGTCCTGTCGAATATGCTCGTCTCCATCGAACAGCACGTCGACTGGGTGGCCGACGCGATCGAGACGATGCGGTCCAAGGGCGTCACCACCATGGAGGCCGAGGTCGCCGCCGAGCAGGAATGGACCCGCCACGTCGGCGAAGTCGGCGATATGACGCTGTACCCGAAGGTCGACTCCTGGTATGTCGGATCGAATGTGCCCGGCAAGCCGCGGGTGATGTACGCCTACATCGGCGGCGTCGGCGCCTTCCGCGAGAAATGCGACCAGGTCGCCGCCGACGGCTACGAGGGTTTCACCCTGGCGCGGTGACCCGCCTGGAGCACCGGACAGGCCGGGGTCGAAACCGGCCACCTCGATCCGGCCGGAATCCTCGAGAAACCGATACTCGAAATTCCGTCGCTGGTGTTCGGCGGTCCTTCCCCGAGACGCGCCGACCGCGGGCTTGACCTTCCACCCGCTGGAAGGTTCAGGCTGTACTCGTGACCGACCGCGACACCCTGTTCACCATCGGCGAGCTGGCCCGGCACACCGGCCTCGACGCCCGGACCATCCGGTTCTGGTCGGACGAGGGACTGGTGCCACCCACCACCCGCAGCCCCGCCGGGTACCGGCTGTACGACGTCGAAGCCGCCGCCCGGCTCGAGCTGGTGCACACCCTGCGCGACCTGGATATCGATATGGCCACCGTGCGCGCGGTCCTCGACCGGCAGACCGGCCTGGCCGAGGTGGCGGCCGCGCACGCGCGGGCGCTGGACGCCGAGATCCGCACGCTGCGGGTGCGGCGCGCGGTGCTGCGGTCGGTCGCGCAGCGCAACAGCACCACCGAGGAGTTGAGGATCATGCACGAACTCGCCACCCTGTCCGCCGCCGAACGGCAACGAGTCATCGACGATTTCGTCGACGAGACGTTCGCCGGAATCGACCCCGATGCCCCCGGCGCCCATATCGCCAACGGTATGCGGTCGATGCCGGCCACCCTGCCCGACGACCCGACACCCGAACAGGTCGACGCCTGGATCGAACTGGCGGAACTGGTCCGCGACCAGGGTTTCCGGGACCGCTGCCGGGAAATGGCGGTCACCGGCGCCTCCGCCGACGCACAGGTGCCCGAGGCCGATACAGCCGCCGGCACCGCCGCCATGGAGGCCGGCGCGGCCGCGCTGGCGGCCGGAATCGCCCCGGACTCGGCGGCAGCCGCCGATATCCTCGCCCGAGCGCTGCCGGACGTCACCGACCGAACCGCCCTGGCCGACCAGCTGGCCACGTTCACCGACCGCCGGGTCGAGCGTTACTGGTCGCTCCTGGCGATCATCAACGGCTGGCCCGCCCGGCCACCGATGGTCCCGGGCGCGGAATGGCTCATCGCCGCGCTGCGCGCCCACGCATAGGTAACGACAAACCCCGCTTCCGGGAGAATTCCAGGAAGCGGGGTTCATATCGTCGAAATGGGAGGTCGCTCAGGAACCTGTTCCGAACCCGTCGTCACCGAGGGCAGCGGTGAACGCATCCCACGCGGCCGGACCGAAGACCAACGCCGGGCCGGTTGGGTTCTTCGAGTCGCGCACACCCACCATTCCGCCCCCCAGGTGAGCAACTTCGACGCAGTCGTTGCCGCTGGCGCTACGGGTGCTCTTGAACCAGACAGCACCAACCAGTTCAGCCTTCACGATTCGCACTTCCTCCGCCGATTGCGGAAGTGAACGCGTCCCACGCGGCCGGGCCGAACACCAAGGCTGGTCCGGTCGGATTCTTCGAATCCCGCACACCTACCATCCCACTGCGCAGATGGGCAACCTCGACGCATTCTTTGCCACTCGCGCTGCGGCTGCTCTTGAACCATGCTGCGCCGGATAGGTCGTTATTCATGACCGGTGCTCCCTCGCCGTCGCCTCGATGAGGCGATGTGTGTCTCGCTCGTCCAATGCTACGTGCAAGATGGACTGACGGGCGGCCTGATACCTTACGATCTCGCTCGGCTTGTCCAAGTACAACGCTCCGGTGAAGCCCTCGACATACACGACGGGCGGTTCTGTGAGCACCGGATTCAGATGCTCGGGAAACTCCAGGAAGAGAAAATCTTTCGCGTTCAAACCCAGATGATCCGGAGCATCGAGCGGAACAACCCGCAGCGACACATTCGGCAGTACGCACAGTTCGGCGAGGTGGTCCAACTGTTCCGCCATGACCTCTGCTCCACCGACTGGATGCCGGAGCACAGCTTCGCTCAGCACAACCCCCAAAGCGAAACCCGCTTCGTCACGTAGACGCTCCTGACGTCGCTGCAGCAGAAGAACTTCCCGGTCGAGATCCACGGGATTGCCGAGCGTCTGCGCGATCTCCCACATGGCGCGCCGGTAGCCAGGGGTTTGCACCAGCCCCGGCAGTGACATCGTCTGCCAGGTGAACACTTCGCACGCCGCTCGTTCGAGGTCGAGGTACATCTCCACCTCCGGCACCACAGCGTCGGCATAGGATTGCCACCATCCATCCTTCCTGGATTCGTCCACCAGCCAAAGAAGTTCGCGCCGATCGTCGGCACTTGCCTCGTACACATCGCACAGCGCGTTGATGACTATCTTCTTGGTCTCGCTGTTCCGCCCGGTCTCCAACCGCCACAGGGTTTGTGCGCCCATCTCGCAGCTGCGGGCCGCCTTCGCCCGGGTCAACCCGGCCAGCTCGCGCATCTCCCGCAGGCGGCGGCCCAGGACGCGGCGCGGCAGGGTCGGAGGGTTCGGTTCGATCGACATAGGGATGCCGCCTTTCGTTAGCGTTACTCGGGGTTATGTCATGTCGAATGGAACAGTCGAACAGCTTGGAATTACCGATCCATTCGGATCAAATCCATTGTGCGACCGAATCTTACGATCCTCTCCACATTTTCGGAAGTGGATGATCTACTGATCCTGCACCCGCCGTACCGGATACTTCCGCCGTGGAGATTTCCGCACCGGAGGTGATGTCCCAAACGAGTCAGAATTTTCCCCGGAATCGACCGCCGGGGCGTTGTGAAGACCGACAACCGACCCGAACTTGCGAGGCGTCCATGTTTTTCGGCCTACCGGTGACAGATCACCGCCGCATCCCCGTGATGACCGTCGAGAACGCCCATCTCGTCATGCAAACCCATATCGAATGCCCCCTCACCGCCTGCCCGCTCAAACGCCAGGCCAGGGACCGGCTGGTCGAGGAGCGCCGCCTCGTACCCGGAGATCAGGAGTTCCTGGGCTATTGACCGAATTCACCGACAAATCGTCGAATGCAAAACTCCCGCAGAGAATTCAGCATGCAATTTCCATTCCTGATGCATCCGAAGGGGAACAGTCGGCCGATATCGCAGTTCTGACGCGAATCGCCGATGCCCTGCACCGCTGGCAACCACCCGAACGGAGGTCGAATCGTGGCCGATGAACCGGATAGCAGCAATACCGTCGCGACATTCGGCGCACTCGCGATACGCGCCCGCAGGTCCGGATATCAGCTCACTCGCGGATCCCAACGGCCGGAATTCTGGTCGTTGCTGGATGCGGAGGACGGCGAAACCCTGCACACCGCATCGTCTCTCACCGAAATCGCGCGGTACCTCGATGAATGACCCCGAGCTGAGCCCGGAACGATCCGCAGGCCGGTTCTCCGGCGCCCGGCCACGATACGCGCGCCTCGGCTTCGACACCGGAAAGCGGTGACGGTTGTTACCAGACGTCCGGTTCGTCCTCACGGATACGACTCAGCGCGCGATCGATCCATTCGGCGAAACCGGCCGCAATATCCCGCGCACCCGCCGGCCGCACGCTGACATGCTCACGAGTCCGCTTTTCCAGATACCGCCCGTCACCGGTGATGTCGTACCACTGGAACCGGTACCACGGCGCCGGCCGGTCCAGGATCGAACCCACGCGCAGGCCGGCGCCCCCGCCGCCGTCGGCGGGACGCCGAGCCAGCCGCCGGTACTGTTCGCCGGGGCCACGCCGCAACGATTGCTGCTGGTCGCGATCGGTACCGAGATCGTCGATATGGAATGTGCCGGGCGCCTCGCGGCCGGGATCGCACGCCGGCAGCATCCCGGCGAGACGTTTCGGGAGCTGCTCGGCGGCGAACAGGTGGGCATGTACCGGACCGTCGGTACCGTCGATCGCCGACTGCGCCAGCAGCATCCCGTAGCGGCTGTCGCGCGCACCGACAACCCGGTACTCCCGGACCCCGCCCTTCGTCGTCGCCGTCGACGAACCCCGGATCTCGATCCGCAGGTCCGCATCGATCAAGGTGTGCAGCGTGCGGCGGATCATCTCGTGCTCGTCGCGGTCGTAGCGGGCGCGGACCTCCGCGGCGTGCGCTTCATACGGGTTGCGGGTCTTGTACCGGCTGAGATAACGCAGCGGACGCGGGAACCGGTCGATTCCGTCGCGGTACCAGAGCGCGGCGAAATCGTCCGGCTCCCAGATCCATGTGCTCATTGTCGGTGGTGTTTCCTCGATAACGTGGCAGCGGCCGCCGCCTGCGGGTGCCCGGCGCGGGCATACGGTCGCTCAGTCGCGTTCCGCCGGCCGCGCGGCCGGCACATCGCCGCCCAGGACTCCGCCAGGGATCGTCGGCGGCAATTCGCCGAGCAGTTCCTCGGTGTTCTCGGCATTGATCAGGTAGTCCGGGATGTCGTGCTTGTCGTCGTCGCCACCCTGCTGGCCACGACCGGCCATACCCGGCGACATCATCCCCGGCATACCACCGCGCGGTGCGCCGGAATTGGTGGTCCCGGTGGCCGCCGCCACGGGAGCCCCCGCGGTGTTCGGGGCACCGGATACCGTTCGGCCGGGATCGCCGGTGGTCACCGGGCTGCCACTCGGCAAACCCGGTGCACCCGGCGAGCCCGGACCAGTGGTGGTCGTGCTGGGCATGGTGGTGGTACTCGGCGTGGTGGGCACCGGGCTCTCGGTGGTGGACGGAGTCGTGTTCGCGGGCGTCTCACCGGGCTGTTCGGTGCCTGTCGGCTGATCGGTGCCCGCTTCCTCCCCCGGCTGCTCCTCGCCGGGTTCTTCCTCGGTGGGGTTCTCGCCCGCCGGTTGGCCGGTATCCGTCCCCGTGGGATTGCCGCCCGGATTTGTGGTCGTACCACCGGGTCCGGGCTGGTCACCATTGCCGTTATCGGTGTGCAGGGGCTGGGTCGGGTTCACCGGGACAGGCAGGACCGGTATGAGCCCGTCTGCCTGCGTGAAGCCGGCCACGTAGTGGTCCTGCATCACCTGCCGGGCCGCTTCCTCGTTATCGGTACGTTCGTTGTCGAAGCCGAAGATGGTCCACTCGTCCATGTGCCATCCCGGCTTTTTCTCGATCACCTCGGGCAGGTTGTTCTGGGTGCGCATAATCGCCACCACGGCGTTCTCGACCTGAACCGAAAGAGCATGCAGCACGGGAACCAGGTCTTCGGCCCTTTTGGCGTAGTTGTCGATCGCCTGCCGCGCCTGCTCCGCGGCCGTACCCTCCCAGGCCGCAGCACTCGACCGCCGGATCCGCGAAGCGAAAACCGTGACGCCGTTCTCCCACTGCTGCGCGATCTGCCCGTATTGATCCGACGCCATCATCCCGTGGTCACCGGGCACCAGCGGCTTGAACGCACCATTGATCTCCTGGTGGGAGAACCCGCCGGGTTTCTCCGGGTCATTGATCTTCGGACCCTCGTTCGTAAAGGTCATAGCGCCCCCTGTTTCGAACAGACTGATCTACTACGCAACCTCGTCCCACCCTCTACGGAATCGGGAACGGCGGGGGCAGCTGCAACGGCACCGAAGGCGGCGCAGCCGCCATCAACTCGTTGTACCGCGCCGCGAACGCGTCATCGGTCTCCATGTACCGCTGCGCTATCACGCGGTGCAACTCCTGGATATCCACGACGATCTGATAATGCTGCTCCAAGATCGCATGAACATCGTTGCCGTCGCCGGATTCCATAGCTTTGTGCCGGAAACGGCCTACGAGGGTTTTCGCCGAGTGAAGGTCGGGATTGTTCTCGCCGAGATCCCATCGCTCACGTCTCCAGATATCCTCGGCGGCGGTCTGCAGCTCGCGGATCAGGAGTTTGAACCCCTCACAGTCCCGCTCCATATACACGAACTCTTCTGCGTTGACCCGAATCGCGTCACCCGCTGCACCTGATCCGAGATTTACCGACAACCGGCCCTCCTGAGCTTCGGTCAGCAGATCCTCCAGCGGCCGCGGCGGCTTATCCTCACTCACGGCCGACTCCCTCCATAATTCCGATCAAATCCACACCGACCCGATACATGGCTCACTCATCCGGGAGCAGCGGGGCAACTTTCTCCGCCAAACCGAGTGCCAGCCCGCAGGTGTCCAGTTGCCCTGTCTTGGCATTGGACGCCGGATTACTCATCGACAGTTCGAGGCTCCCCCCGGCCATCTCCACATAGAAGGTGCATGATGCCCGTTTATCGGATTGGTCGACAGCATCCACCGCTATCGCGGGCCGACCGTCCACGGTGTATTCATTCCGTACAGCGAACTCGTCGTTACCTCGCACCGCTCCGAGCGTGAGGTTGGTCGTCGTGATCCCGACCGCGTAGCTGTCCGGCGCCACGTACCGACATCCCCGCCATTTGATCCCCTGAGCCCCATCGACATTCGCATCCGTAACCCCGCGCCGCAGATCCTCCGACGCCAGCACGTCCTGCGGAATATCGGTACACGGATCGAATGATGACGGCGCCTCCGCCGCAATCGCCAACCCGGTCGTCGTGGTCACCGGCGTCGCCGTGCCCTCATTATCGGTACCGCACCCCCCGACCAGCAGCGCAATCCCCGCACCGCACACGATCGCGCGGATCGACCGACCAACGGTCATCACAAACCTCCCGACACCGGTAGTCCAGTACATCGAACGGGAACCGGCCGGCCCCCCGCGTCCCGCCGACCCTATCACCACGGGGTAGCCCGCATCAGGTCCAGACCGCTGCCGAATCGGCCTCAGCGGACCGGTCCACAGGTCACTGCCAACAGCCTGCCCGGTCCGGCAGCGCACGCCGAAATGGGCCGCTGGCCTGCGCCGGGCATCAGTACCTACTCTTGTCGATCCGAATTTTTGCGCGGTGTCAGCGAGTATTCAGCCCGCCGTCGCCGGGCCGGTCGAGTACGAGCACCATGACGGAGATTCCGACGATAGTTCCAGTCACGCGACGACATCGGCTTCGCGTTCGAAACGGCGGGACAGTTCCGGGTCGGCGTAGACCTCACTTCGCGCGTCCTTCGGTAACGGGTGGCACAATCTGGGCGGTTCGACCGGCCGGAAATTTTTTTTCCGGGTCCGTGGAACCGGGTGGTGTTCAGCGGCGTCGGTATGGGTGATGGTTCTGTTGTCGAAGTGGAGGGGGCTTCCCGTGCGCCGCTCGTTTACGCGTCTCGGATGCGGTCGCCGGGGCCGGGTCACTGGTCGTCCGGTGGTTGTGGTGGTGTGCTGAATGGGTATCGAGATCCCCGAAGCCTTGCAGTGGGTCTGTAAATACGTTGCCGGTGCCGGTGATTGGCCCGAGGGCGATGAAACCGCGATGCGCCGGGTGGAAGCGGCCTGGACCCAGTTGGCGACCGATCTGACCGAGATCGGCCCCGACGCCAACCACGCCATCGACCAAGTGCTGGCCGCGATCGAAGGCGACACCGCCCAAGCCATCAGCGACCGCTGGACCGAACTCGGCCACGGGCAGGGCGCGTTCGACGGGTTGATCAAACATATCGAAACCTTGGCCGATGAGATCGGCGACGGCGCCGCCGATATCGAACACACCAAACTGGTGATCCTGGCCAGCCTCGCGATCTTCGCTGTGGAGATGGCGATCCTGTTGGCTGCCGCGTCCACCGGTATCGGCGCTCCCGCGGCGGGGGCGAGGGCCGCGGTCGCGCAAACCGTCACCCGGGTCGCGGTCCGCACCGCGATCAAACAACTGCTGCAACGGCTGATTTCGAAGGCCGCGGTGAAAGCCGCTGCGCGTGCGGCGGTGCGTGGGGCGTGGGCGGCGGCGCTGGAGGAAACCGCCCTGGATATCGGGATCAAGGCGGTGCAGGTCGCGGCCGGGCGTCGTGACGACATCACGATGGATGATCTGAAAGAGGCGGGTAAGACCGCGTTGACCGCCGCGGCGACCGGCGCGGTGACCGGGGCGATGGGCCCGGATGGGTTGACCTCTCGCAATGTTCCTGGCGGTCCCGAAGGCGGGAATCCGCTGGCGAATGCTGCGAAGGACGCGGCGAAGGAAACCGTGGCCGGGGTGGCGGGTGAGGTCGCTGGTGAAGCGACCAACGCTGCCCTCAACGACCGTGAGTTCAGTCTGGAACAGGCCCTGTCGCCGGAGAATCTGTCCTCCTCGGCCGCGGCGGGTGTGCAGCGGGGCACGGAAACGTTGGGGGAGAACAACTCCAGCAATAGCGGCGAGGACCCCGACAGCGGGGGCGACGAGTCCTCGAACGAGTCCCCCAACGGTGACAATCCACCGGGTAACGACAGCGACAGCGGCGATTCCGATGATCCCGGCGCCCAGAGTCAGGGACAAAACCAATCCCAAGGTCAGCCACAGACCCAGCAGCCAGGACACCAATCACCATCCACTCAGCCCTCGTCCACCGACACCCAGACCCAACCCTCGTCGACAGGTCAGCAGCCGCCCGGGCAGGCTTCCGACACCGGTGACCAACCCACCGGACAGCAGCCACCCGGCCACGACGCACCCTCGCAGGAAACCCCCGCCGCCACCCCGGAACAGGACTCGCCGACGGGCGACACTGCCGCAGCCCCGCAGGCACCGCCACCTTCCGAAACCGCAGACTCACCACCGGCCCAGCCCACCGAGTCCGGCGCACCTCAACCACAGCAGCCTCAGCCCGCCGACCAGGGCGACCAGGGCGACCAGGGCGACCAGGGCGCACCACAACAGTCCCCCGAGACCGGCGCTCCGCAATCTCCCGACTCCGGTGCCTCGCAGTCGCCCGACTCCGGCACCCAGCAATCCCCCGACTCTGGTACCACGCAGTCGCCCGACTCCGGCACCCCGGAACCCTCTCAGTCGCAAACCCCCGATACCGGCACCCCCACACCCGAAACCCCTCCCGCACAGAACACACCGCCGCCCGGAACCCAGCAGCCGACGTCCAGCCTGAACCTGCCGCCGGACCCACCCCCGCAACAACCTGCCTCGAGCCTCAACCTCGGCCCCGAAACCACGCCCCCGCCCACCGGCACACCCACCAGCCCAAGCCCACAGAACACCCCCGAAACGGCGACCACTCCGGGAACCGCCACCCCACCCGCCACGGCCCCAACCACGCCGGGCACCCCAACAACAACCGGTTTGCCGACCACGCCGAACCAACCCGGCACCACCCCGCCGACCACACCGGGCGACATCACCCCCACCGGCGCACCCGTCACTACCGCGCCCACCACCGGCGTCCCGCAAACCCCGGCCACCAATCCCGCACCGGCCACCGCACCGGAAACCACGCCCACCACAACATCCGCCGCCACAGCCACACCGACACCGACAACCCCCAGCCCGGTGCTCACGCCGACCACCCCGGCCGAAACCCCACGCACCCCCACACCCGCAGACTCCGCAACCGGCGCCTCCACCACACCCACCGGTGTTCCGAGGAACCAACCCCGCACCACCCCTCAACGGCTGGGCGACTCCACGCCGGCGACAGACCCCGCCCGCCCACAGAACAGCGACCAGACTCCGGCCACTCCCGGACCAGGTCCAAACACACCGGGCTACGACTACAACATCTACGACCCCGCCAACCACGCCCGCTTCCTCGCCGACTTCTCCCGCCCACCCATCCCCACCCGCCCCACCGACACCGACCCCACACCCAACCGCGACAGCACAGCCTCACAGCACCCACGCCGGCCTGATCAGCCGGCGACTACACCGAACCGAACTGACCCGACTACATCGGATCTCACGCGCACTGATTCACCGACACCTCGCACCGGCCAACCGTTCCCCACCACACCCACGCGAAGTCCGGACCGTCCTTCCCCGGACATTGCCCGGCTCAGCCCTTCCCACCCGAACGCCCCACGCCCCGGCGACCCCATCTGGAACTCGCCCGACCAGAACACCCTGCACCACACCGATCGAAGCCGGAACTCGCCGCATCGAACCGACGCTCCGGCGCCCACTCCCGGCCGTAATTCGTCGAACGCTACGCACACCCCACCGCCCACGAATCCAGCGCACACTCCCCAGCAGAGCCGTTCAACTCCCCACCCGAACGTCCATCAGACCGCTGCCGGGCACAACAACCAGGCAAACCCGCGTTCCGCTCCAGCAGCGCCGCCTCACAACCCGAGCCACGGACACCCGACACCCACGGCACCGGCTCGCCGGCAGCCCTCCCAGTTGGAGCGGGTCAGGGCTATTCGCGAGCACTACCGCACCCAGCCCCCTCTCGGCAACCGACGCACCGGAGTCCCCGCGCACGGGACGCGATACACCAACGGCCGCCCCTCCTACACAACGACGCAACATCGCCTCCCCAACGGCGAAACCCTTCACATCGCCACTGTCCGCGTACACCTGAGCACACGCCCGGACACCAGGCAGGACGAAGTTCGCCAGATCATTCGGTCGGCGGAAGATGCTGTAGACCGCGCCTTCAACACCGGGCCCCGGCTTCTCTCCGGCGACCGGCTCATGGTCGATGTGGTCTTCACCAACGACCCCAACGACGCACACCTGAGCATCAACAACAACGCCGGTGATCGACAAGATCGCAATACCTGGTCGGCATCCGACTCCCAGAATCAGCGAACCGACGACATACGGATGCATCTCGGTCTGATGCCGGCCGGTACCGATCCGCATCTCACCACCGAGGACCTCCGGCAGATCAGCAACGATATCGCCCTTGCCAATACTCGACCCCGGTTCGACAACCCTGCCGACACCCGGGTCGAAGGCCCACGTCGGCTTGCCGAGATCGAGAACCCGGTTCACCAAGAGCGGGTCGAAGACTCGCTCCGCGTCGGCAACCGATTCATCGTCGGAGCAGACCCGCGGAGCCACCGGTACGGACAACTCATCAACGACGGAGGGGTCTCGGCGCCCGGCCGCAACACCAACTGCGTCGACTGCGCCATCTCCGCCCTCTCCTCTTTCTTCGGAAACCCACAGGTGGCCGCGCCACGGCATCTGGATCTTCAATCGGACGGCACTCCTGACCGGCATGCCGGAGAGCGTGGCGGACTCGTCCGCGCAATCAATTGGCTCAACGGCACCCCGGTCGACCACAGTGCCAATGGGCAGTCGGTCCCCGAACAATTCCAGGAACTACACAATCAGATCGCTGCTCTCGGGGAGGGTTCTGCGGCTCTCGTCGTGAACGCCTACACCGATGGCGGCCGTCACGCGACGGTCATCGTCTACCCGCCGGGCGCCGAGGGGCCGGTCTGGTGGGATCCCCAAACCGGTGAGACTTCGGATGGCCCACCACCGGCCATGGTGAGCCGCTCGTCGCACCTTCTTTCGGTCCCCATTCCAGCAAACCCAGGAGTTGAACATGCCGGATCAACAGTTCCGAACCAGGGACCAGGTAACCCAGTATCTGACCCAGGTGTTCAGTCCGGACCGTCAACACACGATCCTGGAGACGGAATACGGATGGGTTTGCCGGCCGGTCCTGACCCAGCAGGAGATAGCTCAGGGACAGGACCTGGGCCTGGGCAACTACGTGGTGAACAAAGTCAGCGGAGTGGTGACAGCCCATCGCAGCCTGCCCCCGGACCTGATCGGGCAGGAGTACGACCAGGCCATCCGAGCGGGCCAACCAGTGCAGGGCGCCCAGATCTATCCACCGATGTGGGACATCCAGATCACGTTGACGCGGGAGACCGCGACCGAGGTCGAGTACCGGGTCCAAGCCCGTTCGCTGACACAACCACAGGCGGAACAGTCGATCGATCAGCAATTGACGATCGACAAGCAGACACTGCGGACACGAACGGACACCCGGATAATCCACTCGGCCAGCCGCCACGCAGTGAGTTGGGCGGAGTGGCGCAGCCGGCAGGACGGGACCTGGCCCCAGAGCGGGACGTTTCAGTACTGAACCAAGCCGCCACCGACACTGGCGGAGCCACAGCCACGCCGGAAACAAAAACCACCGGTCACGAGAGTAGAACCGAGGCGGTCCACACAGGAAGCCGGCGACAACCAGCCGAGGAGAACCGCAGCAGCGATTCGCCACGCGCGACGACGACGCCAACCATCGCCGACCATCCCCACAGACCTACCAGTCGCCCCTCGAACCGGGAGTCCACGACTCCACCGGGCGGTCGATCAGCACCCAGCGCTCCAGACAATCAACGACCGGACGAGGCAGGCCACGCCCCACCGCATTCGGATGCTCCTGCCGCCGTAGCCGGCCCCACATCCCCATTGCCGTCGCTGCCAGAAAGCGACTACTACCGGCCGGATGGGACCCCGGTCCCAACAAACGAACTCGTCCACCCAGACCTGGAAACCAGCGAACTCGAGCGAATACGCGCGATTGATGACCGGCTGCGCGACGCCGCCGAGGATTACAGGAGCAAACACGGCGCCTACCCTCCCGCATCGCCGGGAGTCGGCAGGCCACATCCAGCGGTCGAAGCTTTGGTTGCGCCCGGATACGACCCGTATCACGGTATGACTCGGGACCAATGGATGGATTCCATCACGGACTCGGGCGGCAATCTGAACTGGGCCGACGCAGCGCGGCATCCGGAGGGTTTCTCGACACCGGTCGGCCGACATCCGGTCGTTCTGCCAGTCGGTGAAATAGTCGACCGATTCGGAGGGCCCAACGGAAGGTATACCTCGCCACCGGGCGTCGCCTACCCGGAGAGGGCGTTACCGCCCACCAGCATCGAAGGCGATTCCTATCACCAGTACCGGGTGGTGCGGCCGCTGCCGGTCTGGTCAGGGGAAATCGCACCTCAAATGGGCGAACCCGGACTGGGCACCCAGCACTTCTTGCCGGGTTCGGTTCAATCCCTCATAGAGGCCGGCTATCTCGAGGAAATACCAGCCGAACCGCGTGATGCGGTGCCGCCCTCGAGCGGAACCCCGCCAGGGGCTAGCCCGAACGACGATCCCGACAACGAAGGACCGTCCAGACAGTCTCACCCCTTGAACGGGCGTCCCGGTTTCTCGTTGATGAGCGAGAACGACAACTTTTACCGGTATTCGCAACATACGGCCCCACTTCCTGGCCACTACGATGTCATTGCCCATGGAACCACTAATGATATCGAAATGGCTTCAGGAAATAACAGACTTTCCGCACGGGAACTGGCGGACATGATTCGTCACCGCCCTGACTATCAACCAGGTACACCGGTTCGCCTGCTATCCTGCAATACGGGTCATGTCGACGGAAATGTCGCAGCCCAGTTGGCCCGCGCCCTGAATACAACTGTAATCGCGCCAGATGGATTCCTATACGTCGATAACACGGGAGTCATGGGTGTCGACCGACGAAGCACGAACGAAATAGCCGTACTCCTGGTCCGTAGGCTAAGGAACACATTCGTCAGATTCCACCCGGACGGCACATCCGAGGAATTGGAAAGAAAGGAATGGGAAGGTTGAATAAAATCCTGAGAATCCCAGATATTAAAGAGGTACTGGAAGCAGCGAATGCCACTGCCCCAGCGAGCACGGAGATCGTGCCTATTCGTGATCTGATCGGCAAGCTGGACAACAAAATTCGCGAACCCCTCGCAAATTACTTGCGGAACTGTCCCATAATTTGGGTGAGCCAGTCCGAGAAAGATCCTCTGGATCCATCGAAAGGCTTCGTAATGCCTACGGGGATCGCAACCGACGGCACGTGGGTCTGGAGGATCTACTGGGGGTATTTCGTAGCCGAATACGGAGTAGCCGTACCCGATCACTTCGTCGCGCACGCGCGGGACCAGAAGTTCGAACCGCCGGTGTTGACGCCTGATGAGATAGAGCAGGTGATAGACCAGTACGAACAGCAGTGGCCGAACTGAGAACGGCTCCCTAGGCGTAAGGTTTCGACGTGGATTTCAGTGAACTGCAGCGGATACTCGACGGTTTGGGTGTCCCCGACACGGACGCGTCCGTGGGACGGTTGCGGGACGACATGTTCTGTCTCATCCCCGGGAACGCGGAGGGAACGTTCGAGGTGTTCTGGTACGAGCGGGGCAACAAACATGACCTGTGCGTTTACGACAACGAGTCTGCGGCGTGCTACGGCTTCCTCGGACTGATCGGCGGCGCCCTCCGAGGTAAGCAACCCCTCGATCCGGGCCGGGGCACCGCGGGAGCTCTCGGCGGCGTACCCATAAACCACAGAACGCTGCAGGGACTGCTCGACGGCGCAGACCTTTTCGGTGGCATGGGAGAACCACAATGGGCACGCCAGTTCGTCGCGCCCGAAGACTTCGGTGCCTCGTCCGGCCGACGACGGCTCATATGGCCCGACCAATCACAGCACCCGGACGGATTCCTCTCGCCGACTCACCGCTCGCCCACACGTATTCCCGCCCGCCGAATAATGGATTCCTTCGGGACCACGTTCACTCGTTTTCTGTACGATACCGGGGCCCTCATACCGGAACGGTCGCTGCCGATCGACATGGTGGAATCCGGATACCGACGGTGGCGGGTTCTCCAACCCACTCCCGTGTGGGTCGGACCCGCAGCACCGTGGTTCGGTTTGCCCGGCGGCGCCAACCAATACTTCACACTCATGCCTGTCGTCGATCTCGTGGGCTCAGGATTCATCGAGGAGATAAAGCTGTGACTACAGGCGGCGACATCCATCCCGAAAACCTCTTCGCCCAGGACCCCGTCAGCCAACTCGGCCAATTCTCCAAGGTAGGAGTTCCGGAAGGGCTCATCTCGGAGGGCGCACTTCGAGAGAATTCCTGGTGCATGATCCAGGCCGAAGACGGCTGGTGGGATGTCTTTTACTACGAACACGGCTCCCGCACAACCAACCTCGGCCGCGCCGCATCCCGCCTCGCCGCCCTGCGACTGCTGGGCGGACGCTTCCTCTACACCGACATCCTCAACCGAGCATCCTCGCGAGAGCCCGGCGAATAACATCTGCAAGCTCAACCGGAAACGCCTGAGGGAGCGAACGGTTCGGAGACCGCGCACCCCGTGACCGGTCCCGGTTTCCGGCAGGATATTGCCGAAAGCCGATGAGGAAGTCGCGATTCGGCTTCGACCGAGCGGAAACCGGCAGAATCCTGCCGATTTCTCCCAACCGGTCGCCTGCTACCTGTAGACCGACGGCCCGAGACCGGACGTCTTCTCCGCCGGAGTCGGATCTCCGGGTCAGGGTTCGGCGGCACGCCGGTTCTACCCGGCGAACTCGTGATCGACGGCGTCGGTTCGGCCGCCGAAATCGCTCGGTTCCAGTTGTTGAGCAGTTTCCACGAGGCCGGCCAGGGCCCCGGAGTGAACGCCGGCCGGCCAGGCGAGGAGCGTGGTGGCCGAGGGGGCGTCGAGGACGGGGACCGCGACGTGTTCCGGCCACTGCCAGGCGCGGCTGGATGCGGGGATGACCAGGAGGGTGCGGCCGAGGGCGACGAGTTGGGCGAGCTGGGATTGGCTGCGGACCTCGGGACCGGGGCCCGGTGGATAGGTGTGGTCGTGGCGGGGCCAGCGGGCGATAGGCAGGTCGGGGACGGCGCTGACCTCGGCCATGGTCAGGCTGGTGCGCCGGGCGAGCGGATGGGCTGCCGGCACGATGGCGACCTGGCCTTCGGTCAGGATTTCGGCGCTGTCGAGACCGGTCATCACATCGAACGGCGCGTGCATGATGGCCACATCGGCGCGACCGTCGCGCAGGCGCTGGCCTTGCTCGCCGATCTCGCACAGCAGCACATCGATCTCGACAGCGTCGGGACGCGCGGCGTAGGCGTCGAGGAGCTCTTTCAGTAGCTGATGGGAGGCGCCGGCTTTCGTGGTGAGGACGAGGGCGGGTCGCGCGGCGGCGGCGCGGCGGGTGCGGCGGACGGTGGCATCGACGGCGTCGAGTGCGTGCCGGGCCTCCACCAGCATGGTCTCCCCGGCGGGGGTGAGCGAAACCCCGCGGCGATCCCGGTCCAGCAGGGAAACTCCCAGGCGGCGCTCGAGCTGCTGGATGGCGCGGGAGAGCGGCGGCTGCGCCATAGTCAGGCGTTCGGCGGCACGGCCGAAATGCAGTTCTTCGGCGACCGCTACGAAGTAGCGCAGTTCGCGGGTTTCGAGTCCGTCCACGACTCCAGTATGGGCCTGATACCGGGGCGGTATCAGGCCGGATCGAACCGGTCTTGGACTCTGCGTACTCCGCGCCCGCACGATGTCCTCGGAAGCGTCGAGCAAACAGCTTTGCCTGATAAGCGCTTTCACTACTTTCACGAAAGGCATACGGTGAGCACGACTCCTCTTCCCGGCGGCACCTGGACCCTGGGCGATATGACGGTGACACGGTTCGGCTACGGCGCCATGCAGCTCGCCGGGCCCGGCGTGATGGGCCCGCCCGCCGATCGCGACGGAGCCCTCGCCGTGCTCCGCACCGCCATCGACCTCGGCATCACCCATATCGATACCGCGGACGCGTACGGCCCGCGGATCACCAACGCACTCATCCGGGAGGCACTGCACCCGTATCCCGATTCGCTGCGCATCGCCACGAAGGTCGGGGCGACCCGCGACGAGCAGGGCGGCTGGCCGCCGGCCCGCCGGCCCGACCAGCTGCGCCGCGCGATCGACGACAATCTCGAAGCCCTCGGGGTCGGCACACTGGACCTGGTCAACCTGCGACTCGGGGACGCCACCGGGCCGCAGCCGGGTTCACTGTCCGAAGCGTTCGAAACACTTGCCGACCTGCGGCGGCAGGGCCTGATCCGGCATCTCGGCGTCAGCAACGCCACCGCGGAACAGGTCGCCGAAGCCCGGTCGATCGCGCCGATCGTCTGCGTGCAGAACATGTACAACCTCGCCTACCGGCACGACGACGAGCTCATCGACCGGCTCGCGGCCGAGAACATCGCCTACGTGCCCTTCTTCCCACTCGGCGGGTTCAGTCCGATCCAGTCCGAGTCGCTCGAGGCGGTGGCGCAACGGCTGAACACCACACCGATGTCGGTTGCACTGGCCTGGTTGCTGCAGCGGTCACCGAATATCCTGCTGATCCCGGGTACCTCGTCCGTGACTCACTTGCGAGACAACGTCGCCGGCGCCGGTATCCGGCTCAGCCGCGAGGATGTCGCCGAACTGGAGAACATCGGCGCACAGGTGTAGCCGCACGGTCACCGTTGTCGCCGGCGAATATCGCTTGGACGTGGCCGCCGGGCTCCCCGATTGCGGGACCGATTGCGGCTCAGGCTGTTACGCCGGGCTCTTCGCGAGCACGTACCGGGCGTATCGGGCGATCAATTCGCCGGCGGCTTCGACCGCCGTCCGTGTCTGTTCCGCTCGCACCAGCCAGGTGCGCATGGGGAAGGCCGGCTCCACCAGTTCGATCCACGGCCAGCCCGGGAGGAGCCGGTGGGCGCTGGCCTCGCTGAGCAGCACCGCATGCGACCCGGTGACTTCCGCGCAGGCCAGCGCGTTTTCGACGAACGACGCGAACTGCCAGATCGGGGCGATCCCGGCCTCGTAGGCGACCGAGATCAGGCGGTCGTGTTCGGCGGGGATCTGCTCGCGGGCGTGGGCCAGCACGCGGAGGTTGTCGAGTTCGGCCAGCGGACAGGTTTCCCGTTCGGCCAGTGGGTGATTCGGGCGGACCGCGAGGCCGAAGGGTTTCTCGAACAGCTCGATCGAGTGCAGGTTCGACGGTGGGTTCTGGTGGACGAGACCGATATCGAGCCTGCCCTCCTGCACCGAGCGGAGCTGGGCGCTGCTGTTCGCGTCGCTGAAATCGATTCGTATATCGGGTGTTTCGCGCTGAAACGCGTGGATGAGACCGGTGAGCCAGTCGGCCGGCAGGCCCGGGGGCAGGCCGATGGAGATCAGTTCGCGGGCGGCCGACGCCGAGCGGGCCACGTCCCGGGTGACGGCCGCCAACCCGAGTAGATGTGCCGCGTGCTGGTAGAGGGCGGTGCCGGCGGGGGTCGGTTCCACGCCGCGGGGTATGCGGTCGAGGAGGGTGATACCGCATTCGCGTTCGAGTTCTTTGATCTGCCGGGTGAGCGCCGGCTGGGACATCACGAGCCGGTCGGCGGCGCGGGAGATCGAGCGCTCTTCGACCACTGCGACGAAGTATCTGAGATGGCGTAACTCCACCGCGCCAGCTTGCCATACCCAACAGGTATACCGGGTCGCCGATATAGGCATTGGACGCGGAGCATAGGTATCGCAGAGAGTTGTGACTCAGTCCACAGGTGTTTCCCGGCTGCGCGCCGGGCAGGGATAGGAGCTCAACGGTGACGCTCAGTGAGCATGTCGATGTTGTGGTGATCGGCGGTGGCGCCGGCGGGATCGCGGCGGCGGTCGGGGCCGCACGCAGCGGGGCGCGGGTGCGGCTGATCGAGCGGTACCCGTTCCTGGGTGGTGCGGCGACGAACAGTTCGGTGCTCACGTTCTGCGGTTTCTTCGATCAGACCCACGAAACGGTGGTGGCCGGCGTCGGCGGGGAGGTCTTGGACCGGTTGCGGGCTCGCGGCGTGTACGCGGAGAAGGTGATGGGCTGGACCGGTAACCGGATCGTGCTGCTGGACGCCGAAACCACGAAGATCGTCTGCGACGAACTCGTCGCCGATGCGGGGGTGGAGACCCGGCTGCATTCCACACTGATCGGGGCGACCCGGCGCGACGGCGCGATCACCGAGGTCGAGGTCGCGCATCGCGGCGGCACCGAACGCCTCACCGCCGACGCTTTCATCGACGCCAGCGGGGACGGCGCGCTGCTGGCGCTCGCCGGGGCCGCGGTGCGCACCGTCGACCTGGCCGACCGGCAGACGAACACTCTGGCCTGCCGGTTCGGCGGAGTCGCCGCGGACGCCGACCTCTCCACCGACGGAATGCGCGCCGCGGTGGCCGCCTACAACGACGAAACCGGTGCCGCGCTGCCCCGCGACCACGGCATCGCCGTCCGGCTGCCGGTGACCGGTGAGGTGATGGCGCTGCTCGTCGACGAGCATTTCGACACCCTCGATGCGCGGCAGTTCAGCGCCGCGGAGGCGAGCGCCCGCGCGCAGTCCTGGCGCTATCTCGACGCGATGCGCAAGGGTATGGCCGGATGGCAGCAGGCCTACCTGGTCACTTCCGGCCCGCAGATCGGTATCCGGGAAAGCCGGCGGCTGGTCGGCAAGGCCATGATCACCGCCGACGATGTGCGGCGGGCCCGCAAACGCCCGGACGAATCCATCGGACGCTGCGGCTGGCCGATCGAGGACCACGCCGGGCCGGGCGTGACCAATTACGAGGAGATCGATGGCGGCCGCTGGTACGACGTCCCCTACGATGCCATCCGGTGTGCCGACACCGGCAATGTGTGGGGTGTCGGCCGGTTGACCAGCTCGGACGACGAGGCGTTCGCCTCGGTACGGGTGATGGGCACCGCCTTCGCCACCGGGCACGCCGCGGGGATCGCCGCCGCGCAGTACAGCGAGGGCCGGCGGCACGATCTGCCCGGTATCCGCCGTGCCCTGCTCGCGCAGGGGGCGATCGTATGAGCCGGTCAGCGGTGACACCCCAGCCCGCACTACCGTCGTTCTGCGAATCGGAGCACCGCCCATGAGCGTTCAGCACTCCCCTGCCTATCGGTGGGTCGTTCTCACCATGTGCTGGGCGGCCTTCACCATGACCTCGGTGGACCGGTCGACCTGGGGTCCCGCCTCGGCATCGGTGAGCGATTCCCTGGCCGTGCCGATCGCCGCCATCGGTATCTTCGCGACCTGCTACTACATCGGCTACGTCGCCTCCAACGCCTTCGGCGGTTTCCTCACCGACTGGCTCGGCGGGCGCATGATCCTGTCGCTCACGGGGCTGGTCGCGGGATCGTTCATGATCGTTTTCGGCACCATCGAGTCGATCACCGCGGGTTTGATCGTGCAGGGCATCGTCGGGTTGTTCGCCGGCGCCGACTACGCGGGCGGGCTCAAACTCATCGCGACCTGGTTCACACCGGCTCAGCGCGGTTTCGCGATGGGTGTGTTCATGACCGCGACCTCCCTGGGCACCGTCATCGCCAACGCCGTCGTCCCGCGGCTGATCGAAGCCTCGGGGTGGCGCGAGTCGTATCACGTGTTCGGCATCGTCACCGTCGTCATCAGCGTCCTGTGTTTCGTGCTGCTCCGGGATCGGCCGCACGGTGCGGAACAGCAGGTGGAGCAGCAGAAGTCACGCGGCAGTGCGCTGCCGGATCTGCGTCCGCTGCTGCGCAACCGCGATCTGCTCCTGCTCGCCGTCACGGGCTTCGGCGGGCTGTGGGGCACCTACGGCTTCGTCACCTGGTCGAATACGCTCATGGTCAAGGCCAACGGTATCGACCCGGTCGACGCCGGCACGGTGCTGGTGATCTTCGCCGGCGTCGCGGTCGTGGCGAAGCCGATGGTCGGCTGGGTGACCGACCTGTTCCGCCTCGGGCAGAAGCTGCCGATCATCGTGATCCTCGTTGTTTTCGGCGGCACGCTGCTGACCTTCGGATCACTGTCCGGCCTCACCCAGTTCCTGGTGTGTGCACCGCTGCTGGGGCTGGGCGCCTATGCGTATTCGCCGCTCACCGCCGCGCTGACCCCGGCGCTCGCCGGACGCGACCTGGTCGGCTCCGCGGCCGGCGGCGTGAACGCGGTCTGGCAGCTCGGCAGTGTGGTGGTGCCCGCGGTGGTCGGTTTCGTCTTCCACGCGACCGATTCGTTCTACGCCGCGTTCGTCGTCCTGGCGATCGGCCCGTTCGTCGGCGCCGCCACCTGCTGTTTCATCCGCTCCGACCGGCCTGCGAAGGGAGGCGGCGGCTCTGTGCCGACCGAGGAAGCCGAGCACCGACTAACCGTGTGACCGGCGGATGACCGAACCACAGCGACCCCCTCTGGACCGACAGCCCAGAGGGGGTCGCTTCGTTGTGAGAACCGAACGCGGGACGCGTCTTCCTACCCGCTTCGGCCCCCGCACGAGCCCGGGCGATACCGGCTCAGGCGTGCGCGACCGGGTGTTCCCGATCGGCCGTGCGGGTGCGGCGCGGAAGACTGACCAGCACGACCACCGCCATCACCAGCAGTACGGCCGCGCCCACCGTGGTCGCCACGTGCATACCGCCGACGAACGATTCGCGGGCCGCGTGCACCAGCGCCGGATCGTCCTTCGCGAACTGGATGGTTTCGCCGATGGTCGGGGCGAAATCACCGCCGGACCGGAAAATCACCGCGGCCAGCGAACCGAGCAGCGCCAGCCCGAGGGCGTTGCCGAGTTCGAAACTGGTCTCCGAGATGCCCACCGCGGACCCGGCCCGCTCCGGCGGCACCGACGAGACGGCCACCTCCGAGACCAGGGTGAACACGATCCCGTAGCCCACGCCCGCGATCGCCGACCCCGCCACGTACCAGCCGACGCCGCCGTCCACGCCGACTCCGAAGAGCATGAGGTTGCCGACCGCGGCCGCCGCCAGCGCCGACGCGAACGCCGCCCGGCCACCCAGCCATTGCCCGACCCGCGAACCCGTCATCGAGAACACGAACACCGTGACGGCCATCGGGATACCGAGCAACGCGGCGGCCAGCGGGTCCCGGCCGGTGACCGACTGCAGGTACACGCTGGACAGGTAGCTCAGCCCCGCCAGCGACATCATGCCGGCCAGGCTGGAGCCGATCGCGACCGAGAACTGGCCGTGCCCGAACAGCCGCAGGTCCAGCAGCGGTTCACTGATCCGCCGTTGCCTGCGTACGAAGGAGGTCAGAAGTGCGCCGCCGATCAGCGCCGATATCAGCGCCACGGAATCGATCCCGTATTCGGCGGCGTGCTTGACCGCGTACACCACCGGCAGGATGCCGCCGATCGACAGTGCGACACTCGGCAGGTCCAGCGGACCCAGTTCGGTGGCCCGGTGTTCCGGCAACAGCAGCCGCCCGAAGACGAGCAGTACCAGCAGCACCGGGACGTTGATGAGGAACACCGACCCCCACCAGAAGTGGTGCAACAGCACTCCGCCGATGATCGGCCCGACCGCCGAACCACCGGCGAAGAACGCCGTCCACACGCCGATCGCGGTGGCGCGCTGCCGGGCATCCGGGAACAGAGTGCTGATCAGCGCCAGGCTGGACGGCAGCAGGGTCGCTCCGCCGAGACCCATCAGTGCCCGCGCCGCGATCAGTACCTCGGCGCTCGGCGCGAACGCCGCGAGTATCGACGCGACCCCGAACAGCATCGCGCCGGCCAGCAGGATGCGTCGGCGGCCGATGCGGTCGCCGAGGTTGCCCATGGTGATCAGCAGACCGGCGATGAGGAATCCGTAGATATCGAGAATCCACAGCTGCTCGGCGGCCGACGGGTCGAGGTCGACGGTCAGTGTCGGCAAGGTCAGGAACAGGACGGACATATCCATCGACACCAGCAGCACCGGCAGTACCAGGACGGCAAGGCCGAGCCAGGCACGCCGCGAGCCGCCCGCCTCCGGCGTGGCGTGCAGTGCCTCCAGGTTCGTCATCAGTGGTTCCCTTTCGCTGACGCGTACGGCGTACGCATGGTCCGGGGTACAGTGTACGCATGTTAGTTCCGAGGCCGGAGCCAGGTGCCCGATGACCGAACCGAAGCTCACCCGGGCCGCCATCATCGATACCGCCATCGACCTCGCCGATGCCGACGGTCTCGACGCACTGTCCATGCGGCGGATCGCCGACCGGATGGGCGTGGGCGCGATGTCGCTGTACCGGCATATCGCCAACAAAGATGTCCTGATCGCCGCCATGGCCGACGACGTGGCGAGCCGTTACCCGTACCCGGCGGTCGAGGGCAAGGACTGGACATGGCGGGACCGGGTCCGGATCGCCGGGGATATCGACTGGGAGCTGTACCAGCGCCATCCGTGGGTGCTGCTGGCCTTCGCGACCCCCCGCTACAGCTTCGGACCCAGCAGTCTGCAATGCCTGGCCTGGCTCGTCGAAGGCTTCCGCGAACTCGGGGTCTCGACCCACGAAGCCACCGAGATGTCGTTCGCGGTCTGGAACTACATCTCCGGCGCCACCCTCCCCCACATCAGTTCGGCGCTACTGGCCCGCAAGGGAGTCGACGACTCGGACGAAAACGGCCTTCGTTCCCTGCTGGCCGGCAACCCGGTCCATCCGACTCCGCCCGCACTCGGGGAACTACACGGCACCGGCGACCAGTTCGCCCAGCTCGACCTGCTCCATCTCGGCCTGACCGCCCTGTGCGACGGCTTCGCCCTCCGCGCCGGCCGGCCGAACCCTACAGACCTCTGAAACGTAGCGGTCGGAACTCGGGTCACAGAACACCGAAGGTATGCCCTCTATGTCGCGGCGCCGCCGTGTTCGCCGAGGCGGGGTGGGGGGCGGTAGTCCGGGGTCCAGCCGGCTACCCGGATGGGTGAGGCGACAAGGCGGTGGTTACCGGCTCGGACGACCATCTCGGGGGTGGCGTCGAGAGCCTGCGGGAGGGTGCGGACCGCGGCGGCGGGGACGCCGAGCGGGCGGAGGCGGGTTTCCCAGGAGGCGGCCGTATCGGTGGCGAGGGTTTCGGTTACCAGCGTGAGGACTTCGTCGCGGTGGGCGACTCGTTCGGCCATGGTGTCGAAACCGGTGAGCCCGGCTTCCTTCGCGAAGGATCTCCAGAAGCCGTCGTGGGTGATGAACAGGGCCAGGTAGCCGTCGGCGGTCGGGAACAGTTGGGCGGGAACGTAATACGAATGGGCGCCGTGGGGGCGGCGTTGGGGTTCGATGCCGTTGTCGAGGTAGGCGGCGGCGTGGTAGTTCAGCTGGGAGAGCATCACGTCGCGGAGGGATACGTCGATCTGGCCGCCTCTGCCGGAGACGATCTGGGCGAGGAGGCCGAGGGCTGCGGTGAGGCCGGTGGAATTGTCGGCGGAGGAATAGCCGGGCAGCGTGGGCGGGCCGGCCGGGTCGCCGGTGAGGGCGGCGACGCCGGTGGCCGCCTGGACCACGTAGTCGAAGGCGGGGTCGTCGCCGTTGTCCAGGCCGAAACCGGTGAGGGCCACGCATACGATGCGGTCGTTGTGGTGGCGGAGCGCCTCGTAGGTGAGGCCCAGTTTGCGGATCGCCGACGGTTTCAGGTTCACCAGGAGCGCGTGGGACTCGGCGGCCAGTTCGCCCAGTCGGCGCTGTCCGGCGTCCGAGGTGAGGTCGAGGCGGATACTGCGTTTGCCGCGGTTGAGGCTGGCGAAATAGGAGTCACCGACCTTGCGGGAGATATCGCCCCCTGCTGGTTCGAGTTTGGTGACCTCCGCGCCCAGATCGGCCAGCATCATGGTGGCGTAGGGGCCGGCCAGCATGGTGCCCACCTCGAGCACGCGGATACCGGCCAGCGGGCCCGCGGTCACGGCAGTTCCTCGAGTGCGGGTTCGTGCGGTCGGCGGGCGCCGGAGCGAAGGTGGAGGTGCCACATCATGGATGCTGCTGCGCAGGCGGGTCCGTGTAGGCCGTGGCCCTGCCGGAGGTACCGCGTCATCGGAGGTCCTTCGCGATCTGCGCGATCACCTCGCGGGTACGGCGTTTGGAGGCGATGAGTTCGTCGCGATTGTCGCCGATGGGCAGCAGGCGCACGGAGAGGTCGGTGGCACCGGCGTCCGCGTAGCGGCGCAGGCCCGCGGCGATTGCTTCCTCGTCGCCGGCGATGCAGATATCACCGATATCCTTCGCCTCGCCCTTTTCCAGGAGCCGTTGATAGTTCGGGGAAACCTCGGCCTCGCCGAGAATGCGATTGGCGCGTTCGCGGGCGGTGTCGATCTCGTTGGACGCGCACAGGCAGATGGGCAACCCGGCAACGATGCGGGGTGCGGCGCGACCGGCGTCGGCGGCGGCCTTGGTGATCCGCGGGACCACATGGTCGGCTATAGCGCGTTCGTCGGCCATCCACAGGATCGTGCCGTCGGTGTGTTCGCCGGCGATCCGCAGCATGACCGGGCCCAACGCGGCGATCAGCACCGGCAGCGGAGCGATCGGGCCGAGATCCAGCTGGTTGTTCACAGTGAAGCTGCCGTTGGAGACCTGGACGGTGCCCGGGCCGTTCAACGCCGGATCGAGGACTTCGAGATAGTCGCGGGTGTAGGCGGCGGGCTTCTCGTAGGGCAGGCCGAGCATGTCCTGCACGATCCAGTGGTGCGAGGGCCCCACGCCCAGCGCGAGCCGGCCGCCGGCCACCGCGTGCGCCGACAGCGCCTGCCGGGCCAGGGCGATCGGGTGCTGGGCCTGCAGCGGCACCACGGCGGTACCGAGTTCGATTCGTTCGGTGACCGAACCGAGCAGCGCGACGGTCACCAGCGCGTCGAAATCCGTGGGGATCTGCGGAATCCACGCGGTGTCCATACCGGCCGATTCGGCCCATTTGATGTCGTCGACCATCCGGGCGGCTTTGCGCGCGGTATCGCCGCGCTCGGGTCCGATCATCACACCGATACGCACGATTCCTCCACTCTCACAAACGAATTAAGAGGAGCCGCCGCCCACCGTTACGGCGGCGGCTCCGGGCCCGGACGCCGGAGCGTCCGGGGGATCAGGACGGGGCCGTGGTCCCGGTGAGGGCCCGCATCTCGGTGACCAGGACGTCGAGCGGGGTGCCCGTGGGGAATACGGCGGCGGCGCCCGCCGCCTGCAATTTCTCGATATCGGCCTGCGGGATGGTGCCGCCGACCACTACGGCGATATCGCCGGCGTCGGCCGCGCGCAGGGCGTCGACCACCCGTTTCGTCAGGGCTACATGGGCACCGGAGAGGATGCTCAGGCCGACCACCGCCACATCCTCCTGCACCGCGATCGAGACTATGTCCTCGATACGCTGCCGGATCCCGGTGTAGACCACCTCGAAACCGGCGTCGCGCAGCGTGCGGGCGACGATCTTCGCGCCCCGGTCATGGCCGTCCAGACCGGGTTTCGCGACCAGTACGCGCGCGGTCATCAGAACACCACCGGCTGCTGGAATTCGCCCCACACCGATTTGAGGGCGGCGGTCATCTCGCCCACCGTGCAGTAGGCGTTGGCACAGTCGATCAGACGATGCATGAGGTTGTCGTCTCCTTCCGCGGCCCGCGACAGCGCGGCCAGGGTGTCGCGCACGGCTGCGGAATCCCGCTCGGCCTTCACCTTGGCCAGCCGTTTCAGCTGGGTTTCCCGGCCTTCGGCGTCCAGTTCGTAGGTGGCGATCTCCGGGGCCGGTTCGTCGGTGACGAATTTGTTCACGCCCACCACCGGTTTCGCGCCGGATTCGATGTCCTGGTGCAGTTTGTAGGCTTCGTCGGCGATGAGGCCCTGCAGGTAGCCGTCCTCGATCGCGCGGACCATCCCGCCCCGGTTCTCCAGGTCGGACATGATCTCCTGGATGGCCGCTTCGGTTTTATCGGTGAGCGCCTCGATGAAGTAGGAACCGCCCAGCGGGTCGGCGACCCGGGTGACCCCGGTTTCGTAGGCCAGGATCTGCTGGGTGCGCAACGCCATGGTCGTGGATTCCTCGCTGGGCAGCGCGAACGGTTCGTCCCAGGCCGCGGTGAACATCGACTGCACGCCGCCGAGTACCGCCGCCATCGCCTCGTAGGCGATGCGGACCAGGTTGTTCTGCGCCTGCGGGGCATACAGAGAGGCGCCGCCGGCCACACAGCCGAAGCGGAACATCGACGCCTTGTCGGTGGTGGCGCCGTAGCGTTCGCGCACGATGGTCGCCCAGCGGCGCCGGCCCGCGCGGTATTTGGCGATCTCTTCGAAGAAATCGCCGTGCGTGTAGAAGAAGAACGAGATCTGCGGGGCGAATTGCTCGATACTCATCCGGCCGCGTTCGACCACGGTATCGCAGTAGGTGACACCGTCGGCGAGGGTGAACGCCATCTCCTGGACCGCGGTCGCGCCGGCGTCGCGGAAATGCGCGCCCGCCACCGAGATGGCGTTGAACCGGGGTACTTCGGCGGCGCAGAACTCGATGGTGTCGGCGATCAACCGCAGCGAGGGCTGCGGCGGCCAGATCCAGGTGCCGCGGGAGGCGTATTCCTTGAGGATGTCGTTCTGGATGGTGCCGGTGAGCTTCTCCCGGGGCACGCCCTTCTTCTCCGCCGCCGCCACATAGAAGGCGAGCAGGATCGCGGCCGTGCCGTTGATGGTGAAGCTGGTGCTGATCTTGTCCAGCGGGATGCCGTCGAACAGGATCTCGGCGTCGGCGAGGGTGTCCACCGCGACACCGACCCGGCCGACCTCCTCCCCCACTTCGGGATCGTCGGAGTCGTAACCGCACTGGGTGGGCAGGTCCAGCGCGACCGACAACCCGGTGCCGCCCTGGTCGAGGAGATAGCGGTAGCGCCGGTTGGACTCTTCGGCGGTGCCGAAGCCGGAGTACTGCCGGAAGGTCCACAGCCGTCCCCGGTAACCGGTGGCGTAGTTGCCCCGGGTGAACGGAAACGCGCCGGGCGCGGGTGGTTCGGTATGCCGGTCGGCCGGCCCGTAGACCGGTTCGAGCGGGATACCCGAGGAGGTATGGACTGCATCGTTCATCGTTGAATACGATACTTGCAGAAAATGAGAATGCCAATACCGCTTCGTGCGAACGCGTAATCGACCAGGAGTGTTATGTCCACCGAGCAGCAGAACTTCACCGACCGGACCCTCGTGGTCTCCGGAGCCAGCCGCGGTATCGGCCTCGCCATCGCCTTGTCCGCGGCCCGCCGCGGCGCGAATGTGGTGCTCCTGGCCAAGACCGCACAACCTCATCCGAAGCTGCCGGGCACGGTGCACACCGCGGTCGCGGAGATCGAGGCAGCCGGCGGCAAGGCGGCGGCCGTCGTAGGTGATGTGCGCGAGGAAGCCGATGTGGCGCGGGTCGTGGAGACCGCCCTGGAGCGTTTCGGCCGCATCGACTACTGCGTGAACAACGCCAGTGCCATCGCCACCGAACCCACCGAGAAACTCTCGGCGAAGAAATTCGACCTGATGCAGCAGATCAACCTGCGCGGCACGTTCCTGCTCACCCGCGCCTGCCTACCGCATCTGCGCGAGGCCCCGAACCCGCACATCCTGACGATCGCCCCTCCCCTGAACACCAGCCCCCGCTGGCTCGGCGCCCACCCCTCCTACACGCTGTCGAAGTATGGGATGACCCTACTGACCCTCGGCTGGGCCGCGGAATACGCCGATGCCGGAATCGCCGCGAACTGCCTGTGGCCGCAGACCTATATCGCGACCTCCGCCGTCGCGAACCTGCCCGACGGCTCGGAACTGCTGGAGTCCTCCCGCAGCCCCCGGATCATGGGCGACGCCGCCGCCGAAATCCTGTCCCGAGAAGCCAAATACAACACCGGCAACACCTACATCGACGCCACGGCACTCATCGAATCGGGCCGCACCGACCTGTCGGAATACGGCGGCGGCGCCAACCCGATCCCGGATATGTTCTTGGATTAGCCCATCGAACGCGCCGGCGGGCCGGAGGTGCGTCACACTCGGTCGCTATACCTTCCGGGTAACGACGGCGAAATTCAACGGGATCCGTGGCGCCCTGCCAGGAAGTGTCCAGCCTTCGGGGCATTCGACGAGGTCCGGGAAGGCGCGCCAATCCATGTAGGGCAGTTCGTGAACTGCTTCGATCCGCAAGCCGGCGCGTAGCAGTGAACCGATGATCTCGCCCAGGTCGTGGCGCCACTCGTGCACCGTGGCCTGGGTGATCTGCCCGGCCGAGTTCTCGGTGTAGCTACCCGAATCGGTGTAGGTCCGGGGGCCGGTTCCGCCGAGATAGTCGTCGGTGATCTCCCACGGCTCGAAGTCCATCGCGCCGAGAATCGGATGGTCGTCGCGGATCATGAACACCGCGCCGGGTGCGAGCAGGTCGTGGATCGAGCGAGCCCACTCGGTGAGGCCGGGCAGCCATACGATGGTGCCGGCGCTTGTGACGACGAGGTCGAACTGCCGGTCGATCAGCGTGGACGCGTACCGTGCGTCGCCCTCGACCCAGGCGAGCTCGCGGCCGTCGGCCCGGGCGATCCGGTCGGCATGACGCAGCGAATTGGGCGAGAGGTCCAGACCATGGACATCGACCGCACCGAGGCGGGCCCACGACAGTGTGTCCGTGCCGATATGGCATTGCAGGTGCAACAGGGATTTGCCCTGGACTCCGGTTTCCGGCAGGTGCGGGGCCAGCACCGATAGGTCGTTGCGCACTACCGACGAGACGGCTTCCGGGTCGGCCAGGAAGGCGTCGACGTCGTACATTTCGGACCGCCGGTGCACATCGGCCCGTTCGTCCCAGTTCGCGCGGTTGGCGGCGATGGCTTCGGCGTGGTCCATGATGGGTTCCCCTCGGCGGTCGGATGTGGTGCGCCGATTTTGTATCACATGCGTGATGTAACCAGACAGCGGTTTTCTAGACTGTGCCCCGTGCCTATCCGGGTAGATGCCGATGCGCGACGCCGCCATATCGTCGATGCCGCCTTGAACCTCATCGTCGCGGGCGGTCCTTCCGCCGCGACTTTCCGCAAGGTCGCCGCCGAAGCCCGCCTGAACATCGGCTCGGTGCGCCACTACTTCACCGACCACGAAGCCCTGGTCGTCGCCGTGGCCACCGAAGTCGGCGACCGGATGGGCCGGCGCCTCACCCGCCACCCGGCCGCAGCGGCCGGAGACCGGCCCGCGGCAAAACGTCACCTGCTGCGGGTGCTCGAAGAATTGGTCCCCTTGGACGACGAGCGGCACCGCGAAGCGGTCATCCTCATGGAAATCATCGCCGCCGCACGCATCAACCCCGCGTTCGAACCGGTCGTCCGGCAGATGGCCGCGGACCTACGCCAGGTCCTCGTCGACGCCCTGGCCGCCACCGGCACCCCCGCCCCCGAACACCACGCCGTGCACCTGGCCGCACTGATCTCCGGCCTTTCCCTGGACGCCGTCACACCACACGGATCGGTCGACCGTGCCACCATTCGCGCCGTACTGGAGCAGCAGGTCGCGGCGCTCTGACCCGGTGCGGGCGGGTCGGCGGTTCCCGTCAGGCTTCGATCGCCGCACCGCAGATACCGCAGATCTCCAGCTGCCGGCGCTTCCAGCGGGCGACCGGTATGAAGAAAAGCGTGAACTGCTTGAACTCCCGCACCCGTTGCCACTGAGTGGTGTTGTGGCAGCGCGGGCACGTCCGGGTTTGCCCGAAGCCGAGATTCTGCCGTTTGGTTCCGAAACCGAAGATGAAGAACATCAACCCAGCGTAGAGAGCGGCCTCCTCGGGAGTACTGAGCTTATTCAGCACAGTGGCAGTACGAAGTCACCAGCGGGGCACGAATACGGTACGCAATCGATGATCAGCGCCGGACATCATGGGTCACGAAGGCCGGAACCGGACATCCCGGAATTACAGATCGCGGCAAAGGTGGCGGCCGGCGCTCACGTTGGCCACACGGCCTACGAGGGACGTCCGTACGACATCGGGTCGGAATAGTCGACCACTCCGACCTGATGCCGGTTCCGGTCAGAACGACGCCGGCATGCTCTCCCAACCACGCACCGTCGAGGTGGGCGAGAGTTTGGCCTGTGACAGGTCGACTTCCCATTCGGGGAAGCGTTTCAGGATTTCCTCCAGGGCGACCCGGCCCTCCAGGCGCGCCAGTGCGGAGCCCATGCAGAAATGGGTGCCTACGCTGAACGCCAGGTGAGGTTTGCTTTCGCGGTGGATATCGAAAACGTCGCCGTCGGGGGCGAATTGGCGGTGGTCGCGGTTGGCGGCGCCGATGAGCAGCATCAGGGCGCTGCCTTCGGGGACCGTGTGGCCGTGGTATTCGATATCGCGGGTTACGTAGCGGGCGACGTGGGGGGCCGGGGGCTCGAAACGTAGTAACTCTTCGATGGCCGCCGGGATCAGGGCGGGGTTCCGGGCCAGTTCGCGGCGCTGGTCGGGGTGTTCGGCGAGGACTTTTCCGGCCCAGCCGATTAGTCGGGTGGTGGTTTCGTTACCGGCGCCGGAGACGACGTTGATATAGGTGAGGATCTCGTCGCGGGTGAGGTGGCGCAGGGTGCCGGTTTCGTCCTCGAACTCGACGTTCAGGAGTTCGGAGATGATGTCGTCGGAGGGGTGTTCGGTGCGCCAGTCGACGTATCTCTCGAAAAGTTCGCCGCCGACAATCCCGGCTTCGGCGGCCTTCATCGGTTTGCCCTCTTCGGTCCGCATCTGCTCGTTGGCGAAATCGCGGATCGCTTCCTGATCCTCCTCCGGAATGCCGAGCAGCATACCGATGGTGCGCATGGGCATCTGCGCGCCGAGGTCGGCGATGAAATCGATCTTTCCGGTGCCGATCAACGGGTCCAGGCTCTGGCAGCAGAATTCGCGGATCTTGGCTTCGAGAGCGGAGATCTTACGTGGGGTGAACATGCGCGAAAGCAGCTTCCGGTGCATGGTGTGGATCGGCGGATCCTCGAAAATGAGTACGCCCGGCGGTATTTCGATATTCGCCTTGATCAGTTCGATGATCGCCCCGCGTGCCGAGCTGAAGGTGTCCTTGTCGATCAGCGCGGCGTTCACGTCGGCGAACCGGCTCAATGCGTAGAAATCATGGGTTTCGTTGTAATACAGCGGTTTTTCCTCGCGGAGCCGCTTGAACATGGGATACGGGTCGGCGTTGAGCCCGACATCGTAGGGATCGTAGTAGACATCAGTGGGCGCGGTGGTCGTCACAGCTGAGTCTCCTTTCGGCGCAGTTGTTCGGGATCACCACGTCACCGGCAGGCGGTAGACACCGAATGCCAGCTTGTCGTGTTTGAATTCGACCTCGTCGAACGGAATGGCGAGTCGCAGACCGGGCATCCGCCGCAACAGGGTTGTGAAGACGATCTGCAATTCCACCCGGGCCAGCTGCTGGCCGACGCACTGGTGCGGGCCGAAACCGAAGCCGACGTGCAGGCGGGCGGGACGGGTCAGATCGAGTTTGTCCGGTTCGGGGAACTGGTTGGGATCCCAGTTCGCGGGGGCGAGGTCGATGATGACGCCTTCACCGGCCTTGATGGTGTGGCCGCCGATCTCGATATCCTCCAGCGCGACCCGGCGCTGGCCGTTCTGGATGATGCTCAGATACCGCAGCAGTTCCTCGACCGCGTTCGCGACGACCTTCGGATCGTCGGTATCGCGCAGCAGCGCCAGCTGGTCCGGGTTGTGCAGTAGCGCGAGCGTACCCAGCGCGATCATGTTCGCGCTGGTCTCATGGCCGGCGATGAGGACACCGGTGCCGATCTGAGCGGCTTCCTTCATGGAGATCTCGCCGGCGGTGACGCGCTCGGCCAGCTCGGTGACCATATCCTCGGCGGGGTTGTCCATCTTGGTCTTGATCAGGTCGATCAGGTAGCGCGCCAGACCCACCCTGCCCCGCTGCGATTCCTCCGCGGTGGCGTATCGGGAGACACCGGTCGACGCGTGCTGCTGGAAGAACTCGTGATCCTCATACGGCACGCCGAGCATTTCGCTGATCACCAGCGACGGCACCGGCAGGGCGAGCGCCTCGACGAGATCGGCGGGCTGCGGACCGGCCAGGATGGCGTCGATATGGTCGTCGGTGATCTGCTGGATCGCCGGGCGCAGTGCGTCGACCCGTTTCACCGTGAACGGTTTGGTCATCATCCGCCGGAACCGGCTGTGCTCCTCGCCGTCGGTGTTGAACACCGACCGCGCCCGGTGGTTCACCAGTTCGAGCATGCCCTCGTTCCAGTGCGGGAACCCGGGCTGGTGGTCGTCGGTGCTGATCCCGGGATGCGACATCAGCGCTTTGAGTTCCGCGTAGCCGGTGACCAGCCACGGCGTGCTGCCGTCCCAGATCCGGACGCGGCTCAGCGGCCGCTCGGTGACCAGGCCGAGCACTTCCGGCGGCGGTGCGAACGGGCAGGCAGCATCCCGCTCCAGTGGGTAGTTCAGGATGTCCGCGGTTTCCGGCGCGGCGTGGGTCTCGGTCACTGTCACTCCTCGTGGACGTGGATGGCCATGGCGGGGCACACGGCGGCGGCTTCGCGGACGTCGTCGGCGAGATCGTCCGGGGGGTTCTCGTCGAGCAGCACGACGATGCCGTCTTCCTCGCGCTGATCGAATACCGCGTCGGCCGCCATCACGCAGTGCCCGGCGGCAATGCATTTCCCTTGTTCGACAGTCACTTTCATGACGTTCTCTCTCCTGGGTGAAGGGGTCGGGGGCTGGGGCGGCTCATGATTTCGCCGGGGCGGAACCATTAGCCGCCGCGCGTCGCGGCACGGCTTTGCCGGCGGTGGTGCCGCCGTCCACGGCCAGGACCGTGCCGGTGAGATAGCGGGAGCGGTCGCCGGCGAAATACACCGCGGCCTCGGCGACATCCTCGGGAGTGCCTTCGCGCGGCAGCGGGCGGTCGCGGTTCATCATCTCGCGCATGGTGCGGGTCATCCGCTCGGCTTTCTCCGGCGACATGGTGCTGGATGCCTTGGCGAGCAGATCGGTGGGGATATTGCCGGGGGCGATACAGTTCACGCGCACGTCGTACTGGGCGAGTTCGATGGCCGCGGATTTCGTGAAATGGATGACGGCGGCCTTGGAGGCGCGGTAGGTCATCACCCCGCCGCCGGCCTGCACCCCGCCCACCGAGGACAGATTGATGATCGAACCACCGCCGTTCTCGGCCATATGCCGGGCGGCCAGCCGGGTCCCGGCCATGACGCCGAGAACGTTCACCGACATCACCCGCTGGAAATCGGCGAAATCGTCGTCGAGGATGCTGCGGTGCATCTTCCCGGAGATACCGGCGTTGTTGCCCATGATGTGCAGCCCGCCGAATTCCGCAACGGCGAGGTCGACGAGCTGGGCGAGCTGTTCGGGGTCGCCGGCATCGGTGACGCGGAACCGCGCGGCAGCACCGCAGCGATCGGCAAGGGCCCGGCCCTTCTCCGCGTCGATATCTCCGACGACCACCCGGGCGCCTTCGGCGACGAACCGTTCCACCATGGCACTGCCCAGCCCGGACGCGCCGCCGGTGATCACCGCGACCTTGCCCGCCAACTCGTTACCCATGCGCTGCTCTTCCTCTCGTACGACATACCCTGTGACCTGAGCCGACCGTTCGGCTCAACCGCTGTGCGCGTACGCCGATACCGCGCCGGTGCGGGAACGGCGGTCCAGGAAATCCAGCAGCAGGGCGTTGACCGCCTCCGGTCGTTCCAGTTGCGGACAGTGACCGGCGTCGTCGATCACCGCCGATTCGGCGTCCGGAATCCGCGCGGCGATCTCGGCGGCCCAGCCGCGCGGCAGGAGCTTGTCGGCGCCGCCCTCGACCACCAGCGTGGGTACCCGGATCCGCTCGAACGGCCGGTCTCCCGGGCCGGGTGGTGTTTCCGCGCCGGGCCGCCGGAAGCGGGCGGCCGCGATCGCCTCCCAGGCGCCCGGCGCGGTCGCCGACTCGAACCGCCGCTGCACATAGTCCTCGTCGGCGGGGTACGCGGGCGAAGCGAACAGGGCGGTGACGATGGCGCGCATGGCGGGCAGGGTGGCGTCGAAATCGTAGAGTGCGCGCATATGCTCGTTGGCCTGGATCTGCCCGCCACCGCAGATGGTCACCATGGCGCGCACCGGTAGGCGCGGATTCGCGGAGGTCGTATCGGCGAGCAGATTGATCGCGCCCATCGAATTGCCGACGAAATACGCGGATTCGATACCGAGTACCGCGCAGAATCGGGCGATATGCCGGATCCGCAGCCCGCGGCCGTCGGTGAAATCGACAACCTTCGCGGATTCACCGAAGCCGAGCAGATCGGGGGCGAGTACGCGGTAGCGCTGGGCGAGCGCGGAAATGGTGTGTTCCCAGCCCAATTCGGCGCTCGCACCGAATTCACCCCCGTGCAGCAGCACGACCGGCTCCCCCGCCCCGGCTTCGAGGAAATGGGTGCGCAGGCCGTCGACCTCGATCGTCCGATGCTCGTAACTCATGGGGTGCCGATCGGTTTCGCGCTGGTGAGTACCTGCACGGCGAGCAGCTCGAGCTGGCCTTTCACACCGGTGTCGACGAGGGCGCCGGATTCGTCCCAGATCTTGTCGGCCGAATTGATCGCGACCCCGATCGGGGTGGGCCAGGCGCGCAACGCGTGCCCGATCCCGCGCAGCTGGCCCAGGGTGCCGACGGCGGCCTGCCAGCCGTAGGCGCAGGTGATACAGCCCCAGGGTTTGTTGTCCAGGTAGACCGTGGGGTCGGTGCGCATATCCTCGACGTAGTCGAGGGCGTTCTTCACCAGCCCGGAGATCGCGCCGTGGTAGCCGGGCGAGCCCACGATCACGGCGTCGGCTGCTCGCAGCGCCTCGACCAGGGCGATCGCCTCGGGGGTCCGCACCGGATCGTGCGGGTTGTACATGGGCAGATTGATCTGTTCACCGCTGAACAGCGCGGTCCGGCCACCGCGCTGTTCGACGGCGTCCAGGCAGTGCCGCAGCGCCCGCTCGGTCGACGAGTTGGCGCGGAGCGTGCCGCCGAGTCCGACGACGAACGGGCGTGATCCGGTTTCGGATGCGGTGCGATCCATCATTGTGCTTCCCACGGTCATAGCCGGTCTCCTATTTGATGGCGATGGGGTTGATCGGGGAACCGACCGCACCGACCACCCGCAGCGGCGGGGCGATGAGCTGGAATTCGTAGACGCCGTCGGCGGCGCAATCGGCGGCCAGGGCGGTGAAATCCCAGTATTCGCCCAGCATCAGGCCCATATCGCGCAGGCACAACATATGCATCGGCAGGAAGGTGCCCTCCACCCCCGACACGGGATTCTCGACCATGAGGTTATCGGCGGCCACAGCCGCGATCTCGTGGTCGTGCAGCCATTTCGCGCAGGTCCAGTCCAGGCCGGAATAGGGTTCGGCGCCGTCACCGGCCTCGAGAAAACGGTTCCACCAGCCGGTGCGGACCAGCACGATATCGCCGGATTCGATGGTCACGCCCTGACGTTTCGCGCATTCGTCGAGTTCGTCGCCGGTGATCGGCTCGCCGACCTCGAGGAAGGTTTCCGCGCCACGATATTTCACCAGATCGAGTAGGACGCCGCGGCTGGTGATCCCCTTGCTGTCCACCTTTTCGATCCCGCAGTGGAAGGCGCCCATACTGGTCACCGAATCGGCCGGGAAACCGTTGTAGAGCTTGTCGCCGTAGTAGACATGGGAGAAGGCGTCCCACTGGGTGGCGGCCTGCAACGGCATGATGAGCATATCGTCGTTGAACCGGAACGGGTTGTCGGCGAAGAATCCGGCCAGTTCGCCCGCCACCGAATTCTGCAGCCATTTCGGGCCGTACCGGGTGAGGGTTTCGGCGTCGCCGCCGTCGACGGTCATCACATGGGTGGGATTGGCCCGGAATTTGAACGCGCCCTGCGGGCCGTTGGAGCTGAAATCGATTCCCAGCGGGAACACCTTCCCGTGCCGGACCAGTCCGGCCGCGGCGGCGACCTTCTGCGGGGTGATGAAGTTCAGCGTGCCGAGTTCGTCGTCGGCGCCCCAGCGGCCCCAGTTACGCACGGTGTCGCCGAGTTTGTAGAAATCGGTCAGAGATGCCACGTTGCTGTTCCTTCCAGCTGCTTACTTCCGCTCGCCCGGGACCACCCCGGCGGATTCGGGCGAACCCGCACCGGCGCTCTGCGGGGGCGGACCGGCCAGTTCGCCGGCCAGGCGCGCGGCGAGGTTGCCGCCGTCGACCCACAGCACTTGACCGGTGATGTATCCGGCGGCGCGGCTGCCCAGGAACAGCAGTGCGGACGCCTGTTCGACGGGGTCGGCGGACCGGCCCAGCGGTTTGGGGATCCCGTCGAGATAGTCCTGGCCGTATGCCGAGCGCAGCTGGTCCAGGATGGGAGTTTCGGTGACGCCGGGGCCGGTGCAGTTCATCCGGATACCGCGGCGCGCGAGTTCCACCGATGTGCGGACGGTGTAGAGGATGATCGCCTCTTTGGACAGGCGGTAACCGCCGTCCGCGATGGCGTCGGGATTCGCGAGGCACCAGGCGATTCCCTCCTCCATCGAGGCGGTATCCAGGAACCCTTTGACCGCCCAGCGGTTCTCCAGGTATCCGGAGGCGGCCAGCGAGGACACGCTGACCACCGCCGAGCCCGGTTTCATATGCGGGACGAGCGCTTCGGTGAAATGCCGCATCCCGAGGAAATTGATGGTGGCGACGCGCAGCGGGTCGCCGATACCCGAGGAGACTCCGGCGATATTGAACAGGACGTCCACCTCGGTCCCGATCAAGCGTGCGGCCCGGTCGATGGAATCGGGGTCGGCCTGATCCATCTCGTGGAACTCGTCGAGTTCGGTACCCGGGCGCAGCAGATCCAGGCCGACGATCTCGGCCCCCAGATCCCGCAACTGCGTCACCAGGCAGGCGCCGATACCGGAGGCACAACCGGTCACCACCACCCGTTTCCCGTCGTAACGCCACCGCCGGGCGATCGAGTCCACCTCGGGCACCACGCTCTCCTCTCCCGCTGCTGCCGCTCAGCCCTGCTGCTGTTCCTTCAGTGCCTGCGCGGCCTTCACCCGGCCTTCGTTGATCTCGGCCATGGCCTCGGGGATCTCGCTGGCGGTGAACTTGCCGCCGCGGCCGGTGGGCAGGCCGCCGATCGAATAGTTCTCGTCGAATTCCGGGACAGCCCAGGGCCGGCGCCGCGCTTCGGCCTTCTCCAGGACCGGTTCGAGCCGCTTGGCCTTCTCGGCCCGGGCCACCTCGTCGCGTTCGATGAATTCCGGCAGGATTTCCTTGCCCATGATCTCGATGGATTCCATCGTTCCTTCATGGCTGCGCGGGTTCAGCAGCAGGATGATCTCGTCGACCCCGCTCTCCTCGTAGCCGCGCAGGAATTCGCGCACCGTATCGGGGCCGCCGATGGCGCCGCGACCGGGGCCGTAGGCGAGGGTTTCGTCTTCCTTCACCGCGTCCAGGTACGCGTCCCATACGCCGGTGCGGCCCGGGGTGTGCATACCGGTCATGTAGTAGTGCATGATGCCGAACGAGAAGAACCCGCCGCCCAGACCGAGGCGTTTGACCGCTTCCTCGTCGGTCTTGGCGACCATCATCGACAGGTCACCGCCGATGGCCAGAATATTCGGGTTCATCTGCGGTACCGACGGCGCGGCGGCGTTCTCGAATTCCTCGTAGTAACCGCGCACGCGCTCACCGAGCGCCTCCGGGCCGGTGTAGGCGAAACTCAGTGCGCCGATACCTTTCTGGGCCGCCATCTGCACCGACGACGGCCGGGTACAGGCCACCCACAGCGGCGGGTGCGGGGTCTGCCGCGGCTTCGGGATGACATTGCGGGGCGGCATGGAGATGTGCTCGCCTTTGAACCCGCTGAACGGGGTCTCGGTCATCGCGCGAACGGTGACCTCGAGGGCTTCCTCCCACTGGGCACGCTTGTCCGCGGGGTCGATATTGAACCCGCCGAGTTCGGCCACCGACGACGATTCACCGGTGCCGAATTCCACCCGGCCACCGGACAGATGATCCAGTGTTGCCACCCGTTCCGCGGCGCGGGCGGGATGGTTGATCCCCGGCGGCAGATGCATGACGCCGAAACCGAGCCGGATGTTCTTCGTGCGCTGGCTGGCCGCGGCCAGGAACATCTCGGGCGCGGTCGCGTGGCAGTACTCCTCCAGGAAGTGGTGCTCGGTGAGCCAGACCGTGGAGAAACCGGCTTTATCCGCAGCTTCTACCTCGTCCAGCCCGTCCTGGAACATTTCGAATTCGTCGTCGTCGCTCCACGGCCGCGGCAGGGCGAACTCGTAGAAGAGGGATATTTTCATCGATTACCTCCAGTGGTTTCGATCGTCTGTTCTCCATCGGCCGCGGCGGCCGCCCCCTCGCCGGTGTCCCCTGCCGTCCGCCCGGCACAGTGCTCGGCGGCGATATATCCGAAGGTCATGGCCGGCCCGATGGTGGCGCCGGCGCCGGCGTAGCTGCGGCCCATCACCGCGGCCGAGGCATTCCCGACGGCGTAGAGGCCGTCGATCGCCGACCCGTCGGCGCGCAGTACCCGGGCGTGCTCGTCGGTGCGCAGACCGCCCGAGGTGCCGAGATCGCCGAGGACGATGCGAAAGGCGTAGTAGGGCGGTTTCCCGATCGGGTACAGGTTCGGATTGGGCAGGGTCGGGTCGCCGTAGTAGTTGTCGTAGACGCTGTCGCCACGCTGGAAATCGTCGTCGTGCCCCGACTTCGCCAGTTCGTTGAACCGGGCGGCCGTGGCTTCCAGCGCGTCGGCGGGCACCTCGATCTGCGCGGCCAGTTCCGCCCAGCTGCGCGCGGTTTTCACCACACCGGATTCGAGCCACGCCCGCACCATCTTGTAGCCGGTGGGCACCGGCGCGAACGGCACCTTCGGGATGGGCAGATGCCCGCCGATCACGTACTTGTGCCACGAACGGTGGTCGGTGACCAGCCAGCACGGGATATGCGTGACCCCGCTGCGCTGGCCCTCGATCATGGCGTGCCCGAAATCCATATAGGGCGCGGCCTCGTTGATGAACCGTTTTCCGGCGCCGTTGACGATGAACTGGGCGGGCATCATCCGCTCGTTGAGCATGAACTGCATCCGGCCGTCCGGCCACTGGATGGCCGGGAACCACCAGGCCTCGTCCATCAGGTCGGTCGCCGCACCGGCTTCCTGTCCCGCGCGGATACCGTCGCCCAGCGCGACCGGGTTGCCGAAACTCCAGTCCTGGTCGACCTCCGGCAGTTCCTCTTTACGCCAGGCCATATCGTGGTCGAAACCGCCGGTCGCGACGATCACCCCGCGCCGGGCCCGGATCCGCACCGGCGCACCGTCGCGGAGCACCACCGCGCCGAGGACCGCACCGTCGGCGCCGGTGATCAGCGAGGTCATGGGCGCGCCGAGCCACAGCGGGATATCGCGTTCCTGCATCGCCAGCCGCAGGCGGGCGATCAGCGACTGGCCGATGGCGGCGATCCGGTCGCCGAACACATGGGCCCGGAACATCCGCCAGATCAGCTTCAGCATCACGGCCTTACCGCGCCAGTTCTGCCGCACCTGATAGAACAGCCGCAGATCCTTGGGCCCCAGCCAGATACCTTTGGGCGCCAGCGCCAGCGGTTTGAGGAGTTTTTCCTCCTCATCGCCCAGTTCGCGCAGATCGATCGGCGGCACATTGATGGTGCTGCCCTGCGGTGATCCGCCGTCGAGTTCGGGGTAGTAGTCGGCGTAGCCGGGCTTCCACACGAATTCCAGCCACCGGCTGCGTTCCTCCAGGAACGCCATCATCTCCGGTGACTTCTCCACGTACGCCCGCAGCCGTTCCTCGCTGACCAGGCCGTCGGTGATGGTGCGCAGATAACCGACCACCGCGTCGGGGTCGAGGGAGAATCCGTCGCGTTGCTGCGCGGGCGCGTTCGGCACCCAGATACCGCCGCCGGACAACGCCGTCGACCCACCGTAGTAGTCGGCCTTCTCCACCACCAGGGTGTCCAGTCCCAGCGCCTCGGCCCGCAGCGCGGCACTCATACCGCCGCCACCGGAGCCGATGACCAGCAGATCGACGGTTTCGTCGAAATCCGTGGCTTCGTCGGTGCTCACTCAGCGCCTCCTGTCGTCGTCGGTCTCATCGGCCGGCCGCGCGGTGCGCACGGCGAAGCCCGCGATGAGTTCGGGGGCCGGCCGGTAGTAGCGCACCTCGGTGCGATAGGACCCCTGCGCGGCCAGCGCCGCGAAAGCCGCCACCCAGGTACGCACTTCGTGCGCGGAATTGCCGGCGATACGGGTGATCTCGTCGTTGTCCCAGTCGTCCACCGCGGCCAGGGCGCCGGTATCGACCAGTTCGAGGAACGCCCGGTCCCAGCCGGGGTTGAGCGGTTGCAGCGCACTGTCACCGGCGGCGAAATCGCGGGCCGCGGCGATCACCGCGCGCTGCCGGGCCTGCCGCTGTTCGGTGGTCATCGGGCGGCCGTGCACGATCCGCTCCAGCACGGGTTCCGGCGCGGTATCGCGGCGCGGGACGGGCGGGTCGTGGGAGAGCCCGCCCGAACCGATCACCAGTACCCGTTTACCCAGCGTCGCCAGATGCCGGCCGACGGCGGTACCCAGCGCCCGCACCCGGCGCAGCGGGCCCAGCGGGGTGGCCACGGAGTTCACGAAGACCGGGATCACCGGGCGGGCGGTGGCCTCGCCGAACAACCGTTGCAGCGGCTGTACGGTGCCGTGGTCGACGACCATCTCCGCCGAGGTCGCGATATCGATACCGGCGGCCAGCAGCGATTCGGCGAGCCGCTGCGCCCGGTCCGCGGGCACGTTCAGCGGTCCGGCATACGTCCCGTAGTCGCCGACGGCGGTCGCGGCGGTGCCGACGCAGAACGGCGGCATGAGTTTGTAGAAGAACCCGTTGTAGTGGTCCGGGGCGAACAGCACCACCAGTTCGGGATCGAATTCGCGCACGAAATCGCGGGCCCGGTCCAGCGCCGCGCCCACCTCGCCGAGCAGTTCGGGGCCCGGCCCCGGCAGCTCAAGAAGCGGGCTGTGCGAGACGCAGCATACGGCCAGCGGCATCGGTACCTCCCGGGGTGAGCGTGAGCGTGTTCCGCAGTGCCGCACCGAGTTCGGGGGCATGCTGGGCGATACATGCGCCGGCGACGAACCGGTCCGGGCGCAGGAACAGCACGGAATCGAGCTGGCCGTCGAACCATTTCTTCAGCGCGCCGGTGTGATCGCCGAGCACCAGCACATCGGGGTCGTCGTGACCGGTCCAGTGCAGCTGGGTGGCCGGCCTGGCCTCCACGAAGCGGGCGCCCAGCTCTTTCCAGCGCGCGAATTCTTCCTCGCCCAGCGTTTTCCGGGGCTGGTTGTTCCAGCACAGCACGGCGAACCAGGGGCCGAGCGTTTCGTCCAGCAGCACATCCGGCCGGGCCCGGGTGGTAACCCGCGGCTGGATGAACAGCGTGCCCACGGCCGAATTCGGCGACCGCGACCAGCCGTGCACCACCGCGCCCCGGTCGTAGCGCGGCATGGGTTTGAACCGCATACCGAGCACATACCGTTTCAGCGGCGGCACCGCGGCCAGCGCGCGCACCGCCACATCGCGCACCGCGGCGACCCGCGGGTTCGTCGGCGAGATGACCCGCCCCACCATGGTCGACAGATCGATCATGGCGCGCGCATGCTTACGCCGTTCCTGGTCGTAGCTGTCCAGCAGAGCGTCACCGGCCAGCCCGGTGGCCACGGCCGCGAGCTTCCAGCCCAGATTCGCCGCGTCCCGGATTCCGCTGTTGTACCCCTGCCCCTGCCAGACCGGCATCAGATGCGCGGCGTCCCCGGCCAGCAGCAGACGGCCCTTGCGGAACTCGCCGGCGATCCGGGAATGATGGGTGTAGACCCGGCGCCGGATCACATCCAGCCGTTCCGGGTGCGGGACGAACGGTTCGAGCAGCCGCGCCAGGAATTCCGGGGTCTCGGCGTCCTCGTCGGATTCGCCCGGATGCAGCAGGAATTCGAAACGGCGGATTCCGTGCGCCAGGGAGATGGAGACGTTGGGCCGCGCCGGATCCGCGCCGACCTCGACGTTCGGATGCCCGAGCGGGTCACCGTCGATATCGACCACCAGCCAGCGGGTCGAGGAGGTGGTGCCCTCGAAACTCACTCCCATCCGGTGCCGGGTGGCGCTGCGGCCGCCGTCGCTGCCCACCACATAGCGGGCCCGTACGGTATCCGGGCCGTCGGGGGTTTCCAGCTGCACCCGGACCTCGTCGCCGCTGTCGTGGCAGTCGATCATGGCGGTGCCCCAGCGGATCTCGACGGAATCGAATCGGCTCAGGCCGCGCATGAGCTCGGCGTCGACCAGCGGCTGGATGAATCCGCTGCGTTTGGGCCAGCCGAACTGCTGATCGGTGGGCGCGATCTCGGCCAGCAGCCGGCGCTCACCGTCGACGAACCGCATGATTTGGTTCGGGTTGGTATGCGGCAGGATCTGCTCGACCAGACCCGTCGATTGCATGGTGCGCAGCGATTCGTCGTCGATCCCGACACCGCGCGGATAGTCGATGAGGGCGGGCCGCTCTTCCACCAGCAGGGTGCGAACTCCGTAGCGGCCCAGCATATTCGAAATGGTCAGGCCCACCGGACCAGCGCCGACGACCACGACGTCGTAGCGTTCGGGGGCGCTGCCGTCACCGGTATCCATATCAACCACCCAGCAGGAATTCGAGATGAAGGGCGTTGAACGCCGCCGGCGCCTCGTACTGCGGCCAGTGCCCGCACTCCGGCAGCACCTCGAACCGGGCGCCGGGGATCATCGAAGCGATCCGTTTCCCTTCGGTGACATCGGCGGTGGGGTCGTCACTGGTCCACACCACCAGCGTCGGCGCGATGATGGCACCGTATTCCTTCGGCCCCAGCAGGTTGCGGGCTCTGATCTCCGGATCCTGCAGGGCCATGATGTCGCGCATGGCGTCGACGAACCCGGGCTGGGAGTAGACCCGCTGCCGGCTGGCGACGATATCGTCGTAGTCCTTCGATTTGTCGGCCATCAGCCATTTGATGCGGGCCTGCACCGTTTCCCAGGTGGGGTCGGCGGCCGCGGCCATCGACAGCTTGACGATCCGGGCCATCACCTCGGGGTCGGCCTGGGAACCGCCGGCGGTGTTGAGGACCAGCCGGCCGACCCGGCCGGGATGGTCGCAGGCGGCGCGGGCGGCCACCCAGCCGCCCAGCGATTCTCCGCTGATATGGGCGCGGGCGGCGCCGATCGTATCCAGGAACGCGATCAGATGCCGTACATAGTGCTCGACCTCGAGCGGATGACCCGGCTTATCGGTGTAACCGTGCCCGAGCATATCGATCGACCAGGTCGAGAAATGCTCGGCATGCGCCGCCAGATTCCGGACATAGGCCTCGGCGTGCCCACCGGACCCGTGCAGGAACACCAGTGCCGGTTTGTTCCGGTCACCGGCATGCAGGTAGCGCGTCCGCACCCCCGCCACATCCAGGTATCCCTGGCTGAACGCGACCCCCTGCAGATCGCACCACACGCTCTCGTATTCCGACACTGCTACCTTCCCGCTCTGTCCGTGCTCGCCGCTGCGCGCGTTCAGCACTTCGCCGATTCGCCGGTGGCCGCGTTGTATCCGGCCCGGAACCCGAAGACCATGCCCGGGCCGATGGTCCCGCCGGCGCCGCCGTACGCCCGCCCGGTCACACCCGCCATCGCGTTACCGACCGCGTACAGGCCCGGGATGACCTCGCCGCCGATATGCCGGACCCGGGCATCGCGATCGGTGCGCGGGCCACCTTTGGTCCCCATTGCGCCGACCGTCACCGGAACGGCGTAGTACGGGCCGGTATCGACCGGGCCCAGCGTTCGGCCCGCGACCGTTTCGGCCTCGGGATCGCCCCAGTAGCCGTCGTATTCGCTGGCACCGCGGCCGAAGTCGGGATCCGCACCTGCGGCGACCGCACGGTTCCAGCCGGCCACCGTGCGTTGCAGGCCCTCGGGGTCGATACCGGTCTTCGCGCCGAGTTCGGCGAGATCGGCCGATTCGCAGAACCAGTCCGGTGCCGTACCGCCGGGTTCCACCCCGAGGAACCCGTACCGGCGCAGATGTTCGGCGTCGAACACCATCCAGCCGGGGTTGTTGACGTACCCGCCGCGCGGATCGAGATAGTGGAATGCGCCCGCCATCGAGTTGTATTCGGCGGCCTCGTTGACGAATCGTTTCCCGGCCCGGTTCACGATGATGCTGCGCGGGCGCGTCCGTTCCAGCCGCACGCTGCGGCTGCGCTGCCGGCCGTCGATCGTGTCGCCGGGCAACTGCACCACCGGCACCCACCAGGCCTCGCCCATGTTGCCGAGGTCCGCCCCGTGCGCCATGGCCATCCGCAGTCCGTCACCGGTGTTGTTCGGCGGCGAGACGGGTCCGGTCATCGGGCCGCGCAGAAACGCTTTGACCAGCCCTGCGTCCCATTCGAAACCGCCGGTGGCCAGCACCACCCCGCGCCGCGCGCGTACCGCGATCTCGCGGTCGCCGACCGCGATCCGCGCACCGGCGATCGCCCCGTCCGCCGCGATCAACTCGACCCCGCGCGCACCGGTGCGCGGAGTGACCCCCGCCGCCAGCACACCGTCGAGCAACCCCGCCACCAGTGCTTGCCCGGCGACGCAGACATCCGCCGAGGCATCTCCCAGGACGGCGCGCAGCCGGGCCCGGGTTTCGGCGTCGAAACCCACGTTGCTCCAGTCCAGCGGGAAGGTGGTGAGCCGATCCCGCCATTCGCCGAGCCGGGCCAGATCGTAGGCGGCCGGCCCGATGGACCGGCCACCCGCGGGCCGCCCACCGGGAAGTTCCGGTTTGTAATCGGGAAAACCCTCGGCCACCTCGAATTTCACCGCGCTGTGTTGTTCGACGTAGTCGAGCATCCGCGCGCCGGTCCGGACGAACACCTCGACCAGTTCGTCGTCCATGGAATCCAGCGATTGCGCACCGAGATAGGCCAGCGCGTCCTCGACCGTGAGCTCACGGTCGGCCCGCGAATGCGCCGGAATCCATGCCAGACCACCGGAAACCGCACTGGTGCCGCCGACCGTGGGCGCCTTCTCGAACAACTCCACGGCGGCGCCTTCGACCGCCGCGGTGAGCGCCGCGGTGAGTCCGGCGGCACCGGAACCCAGGACGACGATATCGGTCTCTTCGTCCCAGGCCGTCGTATCGGATTCGGCGGCCGGGGGCTGATGCGATGGCACTGCGCTGTCCTTTCGGCGAGCAGGCGGAGCGGAAAGCGCCGGTCCGGTGGGCTGTCGTGCGGGCACGAACCGGACCGACTCGCGTAAAACGATAATCTCCCTTTTCGAGAATCTTATTCTCGCAGGATGGATGCCGCAATACCCTTCCGGACCAAATGTTTCTGGATCTTGCCGCTGGGGGTCCGCGGGAAGTCCGTGGCCTCGAACAATCGGGCCGGCAACTTCTGGCGCGCAACCCCCGCTTCCGCGAAGAACGCGCGCACCTCGTCCCGCGACGGCAGCGCGCAACCGGGGTTCAACCGCAGCACGGCCCCGACCACCTCACCGAACCGACTGTCCGGCAGGGCGATCACCACGGACTCCGCCACCTGCGGCATGGCATCGAGCACATCCTCGACCTCACGTGCCCCCACATTCTCGCCCCCGCGGATGATCACATCCGCCTTGCGATCGGTGATGGTCAGGCAGCCCGACGAATCCAGTACGCCGATATCGCCGGTGTGATACCAGCCCTCGGCGTCGAACACCCGCGCGGTGAGTTCCGGATCGGTGTAGCCCAGGCACAGATCCGGCCCGCGGCTGAGGATCTCCCCGTCCGCAGCGATGCGGATCTCCACCCCCGGCATCGGCCGTCCGTCCGTGCCGATCCGCTCGCGCTCGGGTGCATCGAGCGCCGAAGCGGTGATGGACGGATGCTCCGTACTGCCGTAGGCCCGGAACGCGACGATCCCCAGCTCGGTGAGCATGCGGGTCACCGCGGCCGGCACCGCCGAACCACCCAGCCCCACATACCGCATATGCGCGAGATGCTCCGGGGTGTAATCGGGATGTTCGACCATGCTCGACACGAAGTACGGGGGTCCGCCGCCCACCACGAGGCCGCCGTTCTTCATCAGCGCCAGCGCCCGGCCGGGATCCCAGACGTCGAGCATATGTATCGGGCGCCCGTGCAATACCGGCAGCAGGAACGCGCCCACCATGCCGATGAAATGACCGACCGGGGTCGCCGTGAGCTGGTCACCGCGATCGTCGCGATTACGTTCGGCGAGCTGCAGCGATTCGCAGCCGAGGGTCTGATGACTGTGCACCACCCCCTTGGGCGCGCTGGTGGTGCCGGAGGTGAACGCGATGAGAGCCGGTCCGGCCGGGTCGGCCGGTAGCACGCCCGGCATCGGTTCCGCGGCGAGCAGATCGTCGAAATCCTTGCCGACGACGCCGACGATCGGCACCCCCGCGCAGACTTCGGGATCGTAGGTGCGGCGGCCGAACTCCGCCATGGTGACGAAAACCTTCGGTCGCGAAACCCGGAGGATATGGCCCAATTCGCTGGGGCCGTAGAAATGCACGACCGGGACCACCGCCGCGCCGAGGAACGACGCCGCCCAGAAGGTCGCCGCGGCCTCCATCCAGTTCGGTAACTGGAACGCGATCACATCCCCGGGCCCCACCCCGCGGGCGCGCAGACCGCCGGCCAGGCGCCGTGCCACCAGTTCCACGTCGGCGAAGGTGCCCTGCCACGGACGGATATCGGAATACACCCGGAACACGGCGCCGGGCGCCGCCGCCAGCGACCGGCTCAGCAGATCGCCCATGGTGTCGCGAGTCCACCAGCCGGCCGCTTCGTAGCGCTGTCGCAGTTCGTCCGGAACGGTGCGGGTCATCCGCGCTCACCTCGTATGCCTCGCAGGGTCATGACCGTTCACCCCTTTCGCACCGCCGGAGTCGCGGCCCACCGCTCGGACCGTCCCGGGCGAGCGCGCCGGAGTCGACACCCGCCGGCTGGTGAAAATTCAATTCTCTTGTCAAGAAAACGGGATATGCGCCGAGCGGCGTACGTCCGCTGAGATCATTGCGCGAGGTAGAGCAGTCGTATCTGCCCGCCGACCGGAAATATCGCAGCCGACCAGGCTTCTCCCGAAACCTTGCCGCCGACCCCACGGGTAGAGTACCGTTCTCGTATGCGAAAACGCAGTTCTTTTCGCATACGAGAACAGCCGTATGTCCGCAGCCGGTACCCGGCGGTGCTGGGTCGACACCGAATCGGGGGCCGCGGCCGGATCGACGCGCGGCAATCGCCGCGCACCCTGTCCCGTGCCGCCTGCCGCTCCCGGTGGACCGGCACACCGGGCAGGTCACTCCCGAACACAGATCGAAAGGGAATGCTGTGGGACGTGTTGAGGGCAAAGTCGCATTCATCACGGGCGCCGCGCGCGGTCAGGGCCGTAGCCACGCGGTACGACTGGCAGAGGAAGGCGCCGATATCATCGCCGTCGACCTGTGCCAGGACTTGTCCACCGTCGGTTACCCGCTGGCCAAGCCCGAGGACCTCGAAGAGACCGCACGCCTGGTCGAGAAGACGGGTCGCCGGATCATCGCGACCCAGGCCGACGTTCGTGATGCTGCCGCCCTGAAAACCGCTGTCGACGCCGGCGTGGCCGAATTCGGCAAGCTCGATATCGTCATCGCCCAGGCGGGTATCGCCGGGATGAAGGGGGAACCGCAGGTCCAGGCCTGGATCGATGTCATCAATACGAACCTGATCGGCACCATCAACGCCATTCAGGCCGCTCTGCCCCATCTGGGCGACGGAGCCGCCATCGTGGCCACCGGATCCACCGCGGCCCTGATGGATACCGGCAAGATGGACAACCCCGGCAACGACCTCGGCGGTATGGCCTACGTGCATTCCAAACGAGCGCTGTCGTACTACATCTACGATATCGCCCGGCATCTCGCACCCCGCGGCATCCGCGCGAACGCCGTCCACCCGACCAACTGCAATACGGACATGCTGCAGAGCGAGCCCATGTACCGGTCGTTCCGGCCCGATCTGGAGAACCCGACCCGCGCCGACGCCGAGCCCGCCTTCTATGTCCAGCAGGCCATGAAGACCCCTTGGATCGAGCCGGTCGATATCTCCAACGCCATCCTGTATCTGGTCTCGGACGAAGCCCGCTTCGTCACGGGTATGCAGATGCGGGTCGACGGCGGCGGCTACCTGAAGTGGTACGACCACAAACTCTGATCCTCACCCGGCCACGCCGGCGCAGGCGGCGCGCGAATATCGCAGGCGATCGAGACGCGCGCCGCCGCCCGGTGGCGAGTCGGCACCCCCGACCACTCCCGGAGCGGCGCAGAGTTCCGGGCCCCCGGCGAAGGTTCGCCACCCAGTGACCAGCAGAGGGACTACAGACCGTGACTTCTACGGAAAAAGACCAGCGCAAAGAGCCCCGGTTCCATTTCGATCGGCACACCCCCGAATACCGCGAGCAGTTCGCCGAGATCACGCACGAGATGCACGCGAAATGCCCGGTGGCGTGGACCGATACCTACGACGGGCACTGGGTCGCCGCGAGCGGTAACGCGGTCTTCGAACTCGCTCGTTGCCCGGAGGTCTCGGTCGACCACGATGTGCACAACGAACGCCGCGGTTATGTCGGCATCTCCATTCCCACCCCGCGCCGCGCCGCCATGGTGCGCGGCGGCATGCTGGAAATGGACGATCCGGAACACCGTACCTACCGCTCGGTGCTCAACCCGTACCTCTCCCCCGCCGCGGTGAAACGCTGGCAGCCGTTCATCGACGAAATCGTCCGCGCCAGCCTGGACGAGAAGATCGAAACGGGCCGTATCGATTTCGTCGACGATCTGGCCAATATCGTGCCCGCCGTACTGACGCTGGCCATGCTGGGCATTCCGCTGAAGAAATGGTCGGTGTACAGCGATCCGGTGCACGCCTCGGTCTACACACCCGAGGATTCCCCCGATGCCGCCCGCGTCGCGGAAATGCACCGCACCATGGGTATCGATATCCTGACCAGCCTCAACGACGCCAAGACCAACCCGCGCCCGGGCCTGATCAAGGCACTCACCGAACTGCGGATCGACGGCGAGCCCGCCCCCGATATGGAACTGCTCGGGATGATCGGCCTGCTGATCGGCGGCGGTTTCGACACCACCACCGCGCTCACCGCCCATTCCCTGGAATGGTTGTCGGAAAATCCGGAACAGCGCGAAGAACTCAGCCGAGACCGCGACGAACTGCTGGATCCGGCCACCGAGGAGTTCCTGCGCTATTTCACCCCCGCGCCGGGCGACGGCCGCACCATCGCCGACGACTGCACCTACCAGGGCATCGAATTCAAAGAGGGCGACCGGCTGTGGCTGTCCTGGGCGATGGCCAACCGCGACCAGAGCATCTTCCCCGACGCCGACGACATCGTCATGGACCGCAAGGGCAACCGGCACTTCAGCTTCGGGCTCGGAGTACACCGGTGCATCGGCTCCAATGTGGCCCGCACGGTATTCAAGTCCATGCTGCTGGCCGTGCTCGACCGGATGCCGGACTACAAATGCGATCCCGCGGGCACGGTGCACTACGACACGATCGGCGTCATCCAGGGGATGCGGAACCTGCCGGCCACCTTCACTCCCGGGAAACGTCTCGGCCCCGGTCTGGACGAAACCCTCGAACAGCTGCAGCGCATCTGTGACGAACAGGGTCTGGCAGCACCGGTGACCGAGCGGCCGGATGCCGCGGTGATCGACTTCAAGTACTGACCGCGGTGCCGGCCGCCACCGCGGAGTTCGGCCGGCACCCTTCGACTTTCCGACGAGGATCGCGATGAAGGATCTGCCCGACGGCACCCGCACTCCGGTGATCGATACCAGCGTGCATATTTTCTTCCGCTCCAACGACGATATGCGCTCGTATCTGCGCGAGCCGTTCAAGAGCCGCGGAATTCCGGATGCGGAAATGGACTGGTACGGGGCGCCCGGCGGTGAATACGTCAAAGGCGCGCGCGGACCGCACAAGGGGTACCCGGGCTCGGATCCGGAGTTCGTCGGGCAGGAGTTGTTCGGTGCACGCGGTACCGATATCGCGGTACTGCACCCGATGACCCGCGGCATCCTCCCCGACCGGCACCTCACCACCGCGGTCCTCTCGGCGCACAACGACATGATGGTGTCGCGCTGGCTCGACAGCGGTACCTATCACGAACGCTTCCGCGGCACGCTGCGCGTCAACCCCGAGGACATCAGCGGCACATTGCGCGAAATCGACCGGCTGGGCGATCATCCGCGCATCGTCCAGCTCGGTATCCCGCTGCAATCGCGCGAACTGTACGGGAAACCGCAGTTCTGGCCGCTGTGGGAGGCCGCCGCCGCGGCGAACCTGCCGGTGGCGGCGCATATCGAAACCGGCGAGAGTATCGCCCTGCCACCGACCCCGTCCGGCCATCCGCGCACCTATGAGCAGTACTACGGGTTCATGGGGCTGAACTACATCTATCACCTGATGAACATGATCGCCGAGGGTGTGTTCGAACGGTATCCGGACCTGAAATTCGTGTGGGCCGACGGCGGCGCCGATCTGCTCACCCCGTTCACCTGGCGGATGGACACCTTCGGCCGGCCGCATCTGGAACAGACCCCCTGGGCACCCCGGATGCCCAGCGACTACCTGCCCGGACACGTCTATTTCGTGCACGCCACGATCGACGGCCCCGGCGATGCCCCCTTCGCGGCGGAATGGCTGGACTTCACCGGCAAGGACGACATGGTGATGTTCGGATCCAGCTACCCGCACTGGCATTCCGGGGGTACGGATACCCTGCCGGCCGCGCTGTCCGCCGAGCAGCGCGAAAAACTCTACTGGCGAAACGCGGCGCGGCTCTACAGCATCGATGTAGACGCCGTGACGGCTGTCGGCTGATGTCTGCTCCGCGGTCGCGGCTCGTGCGGTCGGATCTTTCCGCAATGGTGTTCGAGGAGGCGCTGTGATGCGTCGCTACGGCCTCCGCCGACCATATGTAGCCCCTACGAAGGAGGCGTGATGACAGCAGCACAGGACCTGGCGCGGGTTCCTTCCACGGAACTGGTTCCGGTACGCGTCGTCGATTCCGATGTGCATCCCGTGCCCCGCCGGGGTGATCTGGTGGAACATATCCCGGAACCGTGGCGCACGTCGTTCTTTCTCAGTCATCGTGTGGGCGACACCATCGTCTACGACGCACCCGACTACGCGCATTCCAAGGCGATGCGGGTCGATACGTTCCCGGAGAACGGCGAATTCCCCGGCAGCGACCCGGATATGGCCTTCCGGCAGCTCATCATGGACGCCGGCTCCGATATCGTGATCCTCGAGCCGACCGTGAAGGCGACCCGCCTGCCCGAGGCCACGGCCGCGATGGCGACGGGCGTCAACGGCTGGCTGGACGCGCAGTGGCTGGATTCGCACAACAACTGGCATCAGCGCTGGCGCGGGTCGATCTGTGTGGCGATCGACGATCCGCGCTCCGCGGTCGCCGAGATCGAGCACTGGGCCGGGCATCCTTATATGGCGCAGATCCTGATCAAAGCCGAACCGCGCCCCTCCTGGGGTGATCCGAGTTACGACCCGATCTGGGCAGCGGCGGTGAAAAACAACCTGCCGGTGAGCTGCCATCTCAGCCGCGGCGCGTACGAGACCATGCCCATGCCGCCGGTGGGTTTCCCCAGCTACAACCACGATTTCATGGTCACCTACTCGCTGCTCGCGGCGAACCAGGTGATGAGCTTGATCTTCGACGGTGTCTTCGACCGGTTCCCGGCGTTGCGCATCGTGTTCGTAGAACACGCCTTCACCTGGATCCTGCCGCTGATGTGGCGGATGGACGCCATCTACGCCGCCCGCGGATCGTTCATGTCGATCAAGCGGAAACCGTCGGAGTACGTGAAGGAGCACATCAAGTTCACCACCCAGCCGCTGGACTACCCGGAGGACAAAACCGAGCTCACCCGGGCGTTCGAATGGATGGAGGCGGACAAGATCCTGCTCTACTCCTCGGACTATCCGCACTGGACCTTCGACGATCCGCGCTGGCTGGTGAAACATCTGCCGCCCGCGGCCCGGGAAGCGGTGATGTTCCGCAACGGCATCGAGACCTACCATCTGCCCGAGACCGTTCCGGCGCTGCCGGGACAGATGCGGGTGCACTGATGGCGGCCGGTGAACAGACTCCGGCGCCGGCGCCGATCGGAAACTCCCCGGCAGCGCCCGGCAGCGCGGATACGGCAGCAGCGGCGGCACCCGGTGCCCGCCCGGCAGAGGCGGCGCCGGGGACAACGGCGCCCGCCGGCCAGAACTCGCCCGCGGCTCGGTCCGGCAGTGTCGTCTCGGGCTCGCCCGGCGGCGACAAGGCGGCACAGCCCGGGAGTACAACAACAGACGGGCCTCGCCCCCGGCTGGCGCAGGGACGGGAACATATCGTCGCCCGAGTGGACGAGATCCCGCCCGGGTCGTCGAAAGTGGTGCCCATCGGACGGCACGGGGTCGGTGTCTACAACGTCAACGGCACCTTCTACGCCATCGCCAATTACTGCCCGCACGAGGGCGGCCCGCTGTGCGCCGGCCGCGCGCGCGGCCGAACGGTGGTGGACGAATCGGTGCCCGGTGATTCGGTGATGGTGCGGGACAACGAGTTCATCTATTGCCCCTGGCATCAGTGGGGATTCGAACTCGCCACCGGCACCACCGCGGTGAAACCGGAATGGAGTATCCGCACCTACCCGGTGCGGGTGGTCGGCGACGACGTGCTGGTCACCGCCTGACCCGAACAGCAGATCCCGGCCGGCCGTCGATACGGCCGGCCGCGGGAGTGTCCGCACGGGGCAGCTCCCCGAACCTTTGGCAGGAGTGTGCAGATGCCCGCGGTAACGGTCAACGGCGGCAAAGTGGTCTACGAGATCCTCGGTGACACCGGGGATCTCATCGTGCTGACGCCCGGCGGACGGTACAGCAAGGAGATCCCCGGCCTGCGACCGCTGGCCGAAGCATTGGTGGCCGGGGGCTACCGGGTGCTGCTGTGGGACCGGCCCAACTGCGGGGCTTCCGATGTGCAGTTCTACGGACAGACCGAATCGCATATGCGCGCCGAAACCCTGCACGGGCTGCTGACCGAACTGGGTACGGGTCCGGTGATCCTGGCGGGCGGGTCGGGTGGTGCCCGCGACTCCATGCTCACCACCATGCTGTATCCGAGCCTGGTCACCGATCTGGTGCTGTGGAATATCGTCGGCGGCGTCTACGGCACCTTCAACCTCGGCGCCTACTACGTGCTGCCGAGCCTGCAAACGGTGCGGGGGCTAGGTACCGAGGGCCTGCTACGGATGAAGGAGTGGCAGGAGCGGATCGCCGAGAACCCGGACAACGAACAGCGGCTGCGCGCCCTGGACGCCGGCGAATTCGTGAAACTCTCGCTGCGCTGGCTCAACGCCTATGTACCGAAACCGGGACAGACCATCCCCGGGGTGGACGACGAGATGTTCGAACGAATCCAGGTGCCCACCTTGATCATCCGCGGTGGCGCCAAGGATATGGACCATCCGAAACGCACCTCGCTCGAGGTGCACTGCCTGATCGAAGGCTCGACGCTGATCGACCCGCCGTGGCCCGAGGACGCCTGGGAGCGCGCCATGGAAGACCGCGCGCAGGGCCGGGTGCAGCAGTACAACATGTTCGACACCTGGGTACTGGCCGCCCCGGAGATCTTGAAGTTCCTGGGCGACCGATGACTCCGGGCCCCGCGTCAGACCGTGCTGATCCGAACCTCGCAATTGGTCGAGGCCTCCAGCGCCGTATGGATCCGGCTCTCCGGCACCCGCTCGAGATCGGCCTCGCGCAACCGCACCTCCAGGATGTCGTACCCGTCGGATCCCGGTACCCGGATGATCTCCCCGGCGAGACCGAATCCCGCCAGCACCCCGTAGGCGTCGGCATCGGTACCGCGGCTGACATAGGTGACCACACCCGGAACCGGTTCGGTACCGAACACCCGGGCACAGACCGCGACCACCCGCGCCGTATCCGCGACCGCGTCCCCGGTGTCGAGCAGAACCTGCACCTCACGCCGGGACCGCGGGGCGGCACCGAGATCCTTGTCCAGGACTTCGCCGCCGGTCTCGGCGAGCGCGGCGGCCAGTTCCGCCATCCCGCGGGCCAGCGATTCGCCGGTGAGCGCACCGGCCGGATCGACATTCACCCGCACCACCGCAGTTCGCATGCGCACGAGCCTAACCGGCGCAACCGGGTGCGGCCCAGCCCTGATACACGCGACCGCGGCGACCACGGGGTACGACCTTTCCGAGCGGCCGGGGCGCCGCACCTGTTCAGGAGGCACGATGCAGCACACCTTCTCGTCGGCCGGGGGCTTGGCGGTGGTCCCGTATCCCGGTAGCGAGCCGCGCCTGCTGCGGCTCGGCGGCGGCGTCGAATCCGCGTACGAATACCGCGACAGCGGCGGCTACCGCCCTGTCGGTTCGGTGGCCGCACTCGCCGACGCGGTCGAACACAGCGGGTTGCGCGGACGCGGCGGCGCCGGGTTCCCGTTCGCGGTGAAGGCGCGCGGTGTGCGCGCCGGCAGCCGCGCCGGGACGGGAGCGCCCGCCGGCTGGACGGAAACCGTGGTCGTCGCCAACGGCGAAGAGGGCGAACCCGCCTCCTTCAAGGACCGTTGGCTGCTGCGCAACCGCCCACACCTCGTGCTCGACGGGTTGCGGCTGGCGGCCGCGCTGGTCGGCGCCCAGCGCGGGTACGTCTACGTCTCCGACCCGGAAGCCGATCGCTCGGTGGCCGCGGCCCTCGACGAACTCGGCGGCGCGATCCCCGGCGGCCCCGAAGTCGCCGTCGTCCGCGTCGATCCCGGGTACGTCGCGGGTGAGGAGACCGCGGCCGTCCAGGCGATCAACGGTGGCCGGGCGGTCCCCACCGATAAGCCCCCGCGGCCGTATGAGGCGGGTGTCGCCGGACTGCCCACGCTGATCAGCAATGTGGAAACCCTGGCCAACCTGCCGTTCCTGGACCGGTGGGGCGCCGACGCCTATCGCGCGGCGGGTACCGCGCTCTCCCCCGGTACCTTCCTGTCCACTGTGACCGCCGCCGGCCGGGCACCCACGCTGTACGAACTCCCGCACGGCCTGCCGGTCGCCGACCTCCTGGACCTGCACGGCATTCCCGCCGAATCGGTACGCGGCGCGCTGGTCGGCGGATACTTCACCGGTCTCCTGGATCGCCGGATCACCGAGCTCACCCTCGACCACGAAACCCTGCGCCGCGCCGGTGCGGGCCTGGGCTGCGGGGCGATCGCGTTCCTCACCGAGGAATGCCCGGTAGCCGTCGCGGCCGCGGTCCTGAACTATTTCGACCGGGAGAACGCCGGGCAGTGCGGATCGTGTTTCAACGGCACCGCCGCCATGGCCGCCGCCACCACCGCCCTGGCCGAAGGATATGCCACCGAGGAGGATCTGGCCCGGCTGCGCCGCTGGTCACAGGTCCTGCGCGGCCGCGGCGCCTGCGGCACCCTCGATGCCGCCTGCAATACCGCGGCGAGCCTGCTGGACCGCTTCCCGCAGGAGGTCGCCGCACATCTCGACCATCACTGCCCGGACTGCGCGGGTAGCCCCGCCACCGACCGAGCCCCCTACTGCGTGGAAACGGAGGCGCTCCTGTGAAGATCAAACTGGACCGCACACTCTGCGACGGTTTCGGTATCTGCGCCAGACACGCCCCCGAACATTTCCCCCTCGACGACTGGGGGTACGCATCCCTCGCCGGCGACCCGGTCATCGCCCCCGCCGACGAGCCCGCGGTCACCCGCGCCCTGCTCGACTGCCCCGTACACGCCATCACCGTGCTGCCCGAGAACGACCATGCGGGCACCGAACCCGGTGGCCGGTCGGCCGGGGAGCCGAGCAGCGAGAGGGCGGTTCAGGCGTAGCCGCGCCGCATCGGAACGGGTCGGTGATCCAGAGCGTGGTTTCCAGCCCATCGGGATCTGCGTCATCGCGTGCGGTACGTCGGCCGGATCCATCGCTCACCTGCTCAGCGGGTTTCCCTCCCGCACCCGTTCGAGCTTGTGCGGATTCCGCACGATGTAGAACCCGGTGACCCTGCCACATGGTCCGGGCGGTGTTCGAGACCAACGGCTTCAGCGTGATCGCGGTGACCGATGCGGTCCTGCCGCTGCGGCGGCGGAGGCCGGCCCCGCGCATCGTCGATGTCAGCAGTCACGCCGGCTCGCTCGTCCTCGTCGGCGACCCCGGCGGCCCGTTCGCCGGGCTGCTGCCCTCGGCGGCTTGCTCACCGTCGAAAGCCACGCTCAACGCGCTGACCGTGAACGACGTGAACGAGCTGCGCAAGGACGGCATCCTGGTGAACGCCGTAGCACCCGGCTATGTCGTCACCGACAGCAACAACCACACGGGGTTCTGACACCCGAGCAGGGCGCCGCGGTGCTGGTACGCCTGGCCACCCTCGGCGCCGACGGACCGACCGGCGGGTTCTTCGCCGCGGACGGCCCGCTGCCCTGGTGAGGATTACCGCGTTTCCTGCCAGCCGCAGGGCATTCCGCAGGTGATATGCGTTTCGCGGTCGGTCGTACCGTCGGCGAAGGTACGTACGGTGGCCGAGGCTTCGGCGGTGTAACCGCAGCGTGGGCAGACCGCGAAGTAGTCGAGCACCGGATACACCGTCACGAGCACCGGGGCCTCGCGCCGGACCCGGGCCGGGGCCCCGCTCAGACGGGATCGAACGACGAGATCAGCCATGAGTCCTCTACCTTCGACAGCGTCACGCGGACGCTACTGGCGGCCAGCGCCGGATCGGGTTTCTCGGCACTGGTGGTGGTCTGGTTGATGAACAGCAGCGCGACCGCGGAATCCGGATGCATTTCCGCTACCGCCGAACGCACGATGGTCGCCGAGGTTTTCACCGATTTCTCCTTCGCGGCGGGCGCGATGACCTTTTCGGTGAACTGGGTGTAGTAGGTGAGGAAGTCGCCGGTCATCCGGGATTTGGCGGTCGCGAAATCCTGGTCCAGCGTTTCCGGGGAATACGACAGCAGGGCGACAGTGCCCTCGGTCGCGGCGGAGAGCACTTCGTTCTTCGCCGCGTCGCCGCGGGTGTCGGGCCGGTACTGGAAGATCAGCAGCGCGGCGGCCACAGCCACCGCCACCACGGCCACCAGGGTGAGCAGAACCGGTTCCGGGGACTTCCGGACGGAACGGAAGAAGCTGGGCATAGTCACGGCACGAACTCCACTTTCGACATCTTCAACTCCGAACCCTCCCGGGTGACGGTGACACTCAACCGCCACACCCGCGGCTCCTGCTGCGCTCCCGCGGAGTTGGTGACCCGGGAAACCGCCGATACCAGCACGACCGCCGATTCATCGGTCATCGACTCGACGGCGGCGGCGGTGATCTCACCCTGCGTGGCGACCGCGGACTGCTCGACGACCTTGGTGAAATCCTGGGAGCGGGTCTGGAAATCCGTACGGAAAGCCCCGGTGGAATGGTCGAGGACGCGTTTCACATCATCGGCGGCCCGCCCGGAGTCCAGGGTGGTGAGCGCGATAACGCCTTCCCGCGCGGCATTGAGGAATTCGTCCTCCCGCGCCTGGTCCGCGGTGAGCTGATGGTGATTCCATATCGAATACCCACCGGCTACCAGCGAGACGAGCACGATCACCGCCACCACGGCCCGGCCCACGGTCCGGCGCCCCGGCCGCCGTATCGCGCCCGGTTTCACCCGGCGCACCGCAGCCGAGAACCCGCCGGCCACCGCACCCGTCGTCTTCGGATCAGCGCTTTCGCCGGCAACGCCCGCCGAGTCGATAGTCGTGGATGCGGTGCCGCCCTCCGCGCCGGCGCCGGTCGTGGCCGTGTCTTCCGATTCGACACCCGCGGACGCGCCCTCACCCACATCGACGCCCTCCGCAGCGGCGCCCTTCGACAGCGCTACCGTCGCCGAAGCGTCCGCTGCCGAACGGTCACCTTCCGCGCTCCCGGCAGTTTCGCCGGGCACCGCCGCAGCCTCCGCACCTGAAGTGCGGGCGGTCTCCGCTTCGGTGGTGCCGGCTTCCGCCGGCGACGCAACCTCGTCAGCGGTGGAAACCTCGACCGTATCCGGACCGCCGGTACGCTCGCCGGCCTCCCGGCGCAGTTTCGCGGCCCGGGCCCGAGCCCGCGCCGCGGTCGCGGACGCCTGCGCGGCCAGCGCCTCAGCTTCCGCCGCCGCTGCTTCGGCATCGGCTTGTTCGGCCGCCAGGATCAGCGGGTCGGTGGCGGTTTCGGGCATCTATCCCACCTCGATCAGTCGGTCTAGTCGCTTGCGGGCAGCGGTTTGGCTTCCTTGACGGTCAACGGGGTGCTGCCGACACTGAGCGTGCCGGCGCCCGCCTTGGTCACCAGGACTTCCGCGCCCTGGTCGTCGACGTAGCGTTTGCCGATCAGATTGCCGTCGGCGAAACCCTCCTGCGGGCTGCCGGATGGCGCCGCGGCGCCGCCGTCGATGGGCACCATCGGCACGCCGCCGGCCCGCAGGTCGTCGAGGCTGTCGGCGGCCCGGACAATGATCACCTCGGTATTGCACACCTGGCTCCGTAGCCGGGTACCGGTTTTGACCATCTTCTTATTCCTTTCGAAGGCGGCGGCTACGCGCCGGCGGTTTCGCGGGTCAGTTCGGCGATCAGATCGCGCCGCAGAATCTTCCCGGTAGGTGTGGCGGGTAGTTCGGGCCGGAAAACGACTCGGTCGGGGGTCCGGGAACCGCGCAGCCCCGCACGGACGTAGGCGCGCAACTCTTCCGGATCGGGGGTCGTACCGGGTTCGGCGGGAACCACGACGGCCACGATGATCTGCCCCCATTCGGCGTCCTCCACACCGACGACCGCGCAATCGTGCACGGCGGGATGTTCCACCAGCACGTCCTCGATCTCGGCGGGCGCGATGTTCTCGCCGCCGCGGATGATGGTGTCGTCGCTGCGGCCGTGGATGAACAGATAGCCGTCGGCGTCCAGGAGCGCGAGGTCCTTGGTCGGGAACCAGCCCTCGGCGTCGAGGACCGAACCGATCCCGGTGTAGCGGCCGGAGACCTGCGGGCCGCGGACGAACAGTTCCCCGGCGACCCCGGCGGGCAGCACGGCCCCGGCCTCGTCGCGGATCTGCACCTCGATACCGGGTACCGGCTGCCCGACCGACCCGAGTCGCCGGGCGACCTTCTCGTCGTCGGCGGCCAGAGCGGCCCGGTGATCGTCGGGGCCGAGAACGGCGATGGTGGAACTGGTTTCGGTGAGCCCGTAGGCGTTGACGAAACCGACTTCGGGCAGCAGTTGCAGCGCGGTGCGCACCAGCGGCAGCGCGACTTTCGAACCGCCGTAGGCCAGAGTGCGCAGGGTGGGCAGCCGGGAGCCGGAGGTGTGCAACGCGCTGACGATCCGGTCCAGCATGGTGGGGACAACGGTCGCCGTGGTGACCCGTTCGGTTTCGACCAGCCGGATCCATTCCGCCGGATCGAAACTGCGCAAGTACACCATTTTTCGCCCGGCGTAGAGGTTCGACAGCGCCGCGCCGACCCCGGCCACATGGTAGGGCGGCACACAGATCAGCGATACGTCGTCGTCGGCGGCGGAGGCGAATTCCACCGTACCGGTGATATAGCTGACCAGGTTGTTGTGCGAGAGCTCGACCGCTTTGGGTTGCGAGGTCGTGCCCGAGGTGAACAGCACGACCGCCGGCGAATCCGGATCGGGTTCCACCCCGGCCGGTTCGGCGCCGCGGGCTGAGTCCAGGAATCGCGCCGAATCCCACAGCCGCTCGGCGGTACCGGCCACCGCCTCGGCGTAGGTGTCGTCGTGGATCACCAGCGGGGCATCCAGCCGGTGTACCAGTTCGGCGAGTTTGTCGGCGCTGAGCCGGTAGTTCAACGGCGTGAACGGTACCCCGGCCCGGGCCGAGGCGAAGATCAGCAGCGGCAGCAGCGCGCCGCCGGTACCCACGTACGCGACACTGCGGGCGCCGGAGGCGGCGATCGTCCCCGCGCCACCGTGGGCCAGGGCGTCCAACTCGGCGCCGGTCCACCGCTGATCACCGGATACGACGGCCACCCGGTCCGGGGTACTCGACGCCGCCATATCCAGCAGTAGCGAAATACTCATGCGACAACTTCCTGAACGCCGAGCGCCGCGATCCAGCGCCCAGCCGGTGATATCGGTATTCTCGAAAATCGAGAATACCATATCCGCTGGCCTGCGGGCCCTGATGGGCCAACCGGCCGGTCCGGACGCCGGTCACGCCCGAGCCGCACTGCCGAGTGCGCCGAACGCGCACAGATTCCACACCTCGGCGGCCGTGATCGGATGCCCCCCGTCGTCGGGCCGCGAACCCTGCGCCACGAACATCACCGTCTGCAGGGTCATCGCCGCCAACCGGCGCGGCCGCGCCCCCACGCGCAGATAGCCTTCGGCCTCGGCCGCGCTCACCAGATCGGCGAGCAATTCGAACAACGAGGCGTGCGCGACCTGGATCTCGATGGGATCCGACATCAGCAGTTGCGGGGCGAATTCGGTGAACAGCGGGCGATGCGCCCCCGGATCCGGCCGGCAGAACTCGAACAGCAACTCCACCGCGGTACGCAGCTTGTCCAGCGAATCGGCGTCGTTGCCGGTGGCCTCGCGGATCTGCTCGGCCACTTTGGCGATGGCCTCTTCATAGAGGGCCAGCAGCAATTCGTGCTTACCGTCGAAGAGCAGATAGAAACTGCGCAGCGACTGCCCGGCCACGTCGACCACCTCGTGCATGGTGAAATCGGTACTGCCGCGCTCGGTGATCAACGCCCGGGCGGCATCGAGGAACCGCTGCACCTGCGTGCTGCCGAACAGCTTGGTCGTGCGCACCGAGCGCGCATCGATCCGCTGCTGCAGGGTCAGCCCACTGCCGGTACTCCGCATGGCCGTACCTCCCATCGCCGTATCCGTCGGGCGGCGAGGCCCCGCCGGAGTGAACCCTTGCGTCCGGCCCGGTCGTACCGCCCACGGAAACTAGAATATCCCGATGAGAGAATGATATTCTCATATTCGGCCAAAGGAGGTACCCAGTGCAGCTGACTTTCGACGAGGACGTGGAGCGGTTCCGCGCCGAGTTCATCGCGTTCCTCGACGAGCATCTGCCGCCCGAGGCGATTGCCACCGAGCGTCCGCGGTCGAGTTCGCATGTGCCCGAATGGTCCCGCGCCTGGCAGAGCACCCAGTTCGACCACGGCTGGCTGGTCCCCGGATATCCGCCCGAGTTCGGCGGCCGCAACGCGACCGTCCTGCAGCAATACGTGCACCGGGAGGAATTGGGCCGCCGCAAGATCTACGAGAGCTGTAACCCGCAGGGTCAGGGCATCATCGCCGCCTCGCTGATCACCTTCGGCACCCCCGAACAGCAGCAGCGCTGGGCGGTACCGATCCTGCGCGGCGAAATGCCCGCGGCGCTCGGGATGAGTGAGCCCGGCGCCGGTTCCGACCTGGCCGGCCTGCGCACCCGCGCCGCCCTCGACGGCGACCATTTCGTCGTCAACGGCCAGAAGGTGTGGACCTCGGGTGCGCACGATTCCGATGTCATCCTCACCTTCGTCCGCACCGATCCGGACGCTCCGAAACACAAAGGCATCTCCGTACTACTGATCCCCACGGATACCCCCGGAGTGCGCCGCCGCCCGTTCGCCTCGGCCTGCGCCGGTGACGATCTCGATTTCAACGAGGTGTTCTTCGAAGACGCCCGGGTACCGGTAGAAAATCTGGTCGGTGAACTGAATCAGGGCTGGACGGTGGCCACGGGCTCACTCGGCCACGAACGCACCCTGCTGTGGATGAGTTTCGCGCAGCGCCTGCGCATGCTGGTCCAGGATTTCCGGCCGCGCACCGATCTCGATATCGACCGTTTCGCCACCGTCGTCATGGACCTGCAGGCCCTCGAACTACTGGGTTCGACAGCCCTGGCCCGGGAAGCGCGCGGCGAAGCGGATGTGGCGGCGCTCTCGGTGCTGAAACTGCTGGGCTCGGAAAGCGTGCAGCGCGGTCTGGAAGCCGCCCTCGACGCGGCCGGCGCCGAGGGTCTCGAACATCCCGCGGTGACCTCACGGCACAGCCTGCTCAACCTCGAAGATCACGCACCGAGCTGGTTCGAACGGTATCTGCGCAGTTTCTCCGGCACCATCGCCGGCGGCACCTCCGAAATCCAGCGCAATATCATCGCCCAGCGCGTCCTCGGCCTGCCCCGCAGCTGAGCCACCCGGCGCGGCCGGGCCCGCACGATAAGCCCGCCTCTCGTACCCGGCCGCGCCGCGAGGGCTATCGCAGCTGTTCGGTCAGCCGCTCCAGGCCGTCCTTGATCAGCCGTCCGTAGTCGTCGTCGCCCAGTGCGCCTATGGTGGCCTGCGCATGAGCCAGATGCTCCCGGGCCCGGACGAGATCACCGAGCTTGCGGTAGCAGTCGCTCAGGTTCAAATGCAGCGACGGATACAGAGCTACCGCAGACATGGCCACCCCGGCCTGCGTCAGTTGCGCATCGGTCACCAGGGCAACAGCCGCCAAGGCTCGCTGGTCCCAGACCAGCTCCGCACCGACATCGTCCTGCGCGTCGGCCATGGTGTGCGCGAGCGTGCAGCGGTGGAGCGCGTCACCGTCCTCGCCGCCGATCTCGTCCCATAGCGCGGCGAGCATCAGACGTGCTTCCTCCCGCTGTCCACCGTGATTGAGCTGCGCGGCCTCGCCGATGCGTAGGAGCGTCGGATCCGTGATCATCGGCGAATTCTCCCATCCGCCCACGGCATTCGCGACCGCATCAATGCGGCAGCATTTCCTCCCAGCTGCCGTGGCTGTCGGCCACCAGATCGGTCTGCCGGTAGAGCTGTCCGTCCGGGGCCAGGTATTCGCCGGTGTTCGGGTCGTACTGGGCGTAGGCGACCGCGGGCGCGGCAGACGGCGCGGGCTCGGTCGCGGCTGCCGGAGCGTTCCCCGGGGGTGTGTTGCCGGGGGGCGGGGCGAACCGCGAATCCGGCGGAATTCCCTGACCTTCCAGCTCGGGGTCGCGCGGGTAGGGGCCGAGCACCGGTTGCTCCGGCGCGACCGGCACGAATTCCTGATCGCTGTTGCAGAGGGCCGCCGTGGGGGCACGTTTGGCGGGGTTGTTGGCGCACGGGATATTGCGCGCGCCGCGCACTGCGACCGGATGATCCTGCGGCAGTTTGCAATACAGGTTGTCGGGGGTGTCGATGGTGGTGGTGTCCTGTGGGGACCGCCATTCCGAGGGCGGCAGGAAACCGAGCGTGCAGGCGGGCGGATCGGACACCCCGCTGACGCGGAAGTCACCGATACCCAGGCCGGAGGCGTTCTTGGTCGGCTGGACGGCCTGGACCAGCGATACCACCGGCGGGAGCAGGACCAGCAGCTGTTCGAGGCCCGCGTTGTAGGTGACCGCGAGCTGACCGACCGAGGTCAGGTTCGACAGCAGCACCGGCAGGGTCAGGTCCACCGAATCCAGCAGTCCGGCCACCTCGTCGGCGAAGCCCGGACCCGAATGCAGGACCTGGCGGATCTGCGGATCGTTCGCGACGAGCTGACCCGTCACGTCCGCGGTGGCCCGGGTCCAGATACGGATCGCGTCGGCCGTCTGCACCTGTGAGTCCAGTAGCGGTTGCGCATCCTGGACCAGGGTGCGGGTGGCATCGCCGGCCCCGTTCATCTCCGCGGTCAGTTTCTCGGCCGAGGTGAGCAGCGAATCGAGGTCGTAACCCGCCCCGTTGACCCCGGCGAACATCTCGTCGAGCAGCCGGCGCAGATCGTCTTTGGGAATGGTGTCCACCAGGGCGCTGAGTTTGTCGAGCATCGGGCCCACGGGTTGCGGTACAGCGGTGTCCCGGCGTTCGATGGTGGCCCCGTCGTACAGGTACGGCGGGGAATCGGTGCGCGGCAGCAGGTCCACGTATTGTTCACCCACCGCGGACACACTGCGTACCTCCGCGGTGAGGTCGGCCGGAATCCGGTACGAGCCGTCGATGGCCAGCCGCGCCCGCACACCGTCGCCGCTGAGTTCCACCGAGGTGACCTTGCCGACCCGGATCCCGCGGTAGGTGACATTGCCGAACCGGTACAGCCCGCCGGCTTCCGGGAGTTCCACCGTCACTCCGATGGTGCCGATACCGGCGAGCGTCGGCAGCCGCATGTACACCACCGACATCACCACCAGCCCGATCACCGAGAGCACACTGAAGATGATCAGCTGGGCTTTGACGAAACGGGACAGCAGCATCAGCCGCCTCCAATCCCGGGTATCTGAGGAAGCTGGATCTCCGGCAGCGGGAACGGCAGGCCGGGCACCGGCGCGGGGGCGGGCGCCGGCGGCGGCGCGGGGGCCGGGGCCGGAGGTTGTTCGGGAGCAGGTGCGGGCGCCGCGGCCGGGGGCGGCGTCACGCCGAACCCGAGCGGGTTCTTGGTCTGCTCGGCATACCCCGGATCGCCGACGGCGGCCTGGATGACGGCGGTCGGATCGCCCCACGGGGTGCCCAGCAACAGTTCGCGCCGCAATCGGGGAATGGTGAGGTCGACGGTGGCGAACAGGTTGATGAAATCGCCGCGCACCCCGTTGTCGACCAGGTACTGCCCGTACGGGAACACGGTCGCGAACTGGATCGCCGAGTTGATATCCGGACCCACGTCGGCCAGCGCCTTCAAGGTCGGTTCGAGGTTGCGCAGATTGGTGAGCAGATCGTCGTGCACCGCCGTCAGGACACCGTTGGTGGTGTCGCTGAAGGTGCGCAGCCGGTCCAGTGCGGTGACCAGATCCGGGCGCTCGGCGATCAGCACATCCAGTGCGGGGGGAATTCGCTGCAGCGCCTCGGTGAGCACATCACGCTGCGCGGCGAAGGTGCCGCCGAGACGGTTCAGGTTGTCGATGGTGGCGACGATATCGGCGCGCTGGGCGTCGAGGGTTCCGAGGAAGACGTCGAGACGGTCCAGGAGTGCTCGCACATTCGTCTCCCGGCCTTCGAACGCGGCGCTGAGGCTACCGACGATATCGCCGATCTGCCCCAGGCCACCGCCGTTGACCACCACCGAGAGCGAGGCCAGCGTCTGTTCGGTGGACGGGTACGTGCTGGTCTCGTCCAGTTCGATTCGTGCTCCCGGGGCGAGTTGCCCCTGCGGCGCCTGGCCGGGTGGCGGGTTGAGCGCCAGATGCATCGACCCCAGCAGACTCGTCTGCCCGACCCTGGCCTGCGCGTTCGCCGGCACCACCTGGCCGGGCTGGATGGATACCTCCACCAGCGCGTGCCAGTTCTCCACCGTGATATCGCCGATGCTGCCGACCACCACGTCGTCGATCAGGACCGGCGAATTCGGTGTCAGCGTGCCGACGTCGGCCATTTCCACGTACAGCACGGTGGCATCGGCGCCGCGGCCGGTGGCGCCCGGCAACGGCAGTGAGTTGACACCGTCCCAGTTGCAGCCGGTAGCGGTCAGCGCGACACACGCGCAGCCGAGCACCGCATCGCGAATTCTCCTGCCTTTACCCGGTTTCGTCATATGCTCACCGCCCACCGGGGAAGAGGATGTCGGCCAGGTTCGGCGCCGGTGGTGCCGGTGGTGGTGCCGGCGCGGCCGGGTTCACCGCCTGCGGGACCAGATGGGGTTCGCTGTAGATGAGGTTGTCCGGGTTCGCCGAGGGTCCCAGGGCCGGGTTCACCGGCACCGGCAGGTAGTTGAAGTTGAGCAACCCGAGCACCGGGCCGAGGTAGTCACGGCATTTACGCGCCGCCTCTTCGGCCCCGATGTTCTCCACGCTGGCGATGCCGCCGCAGACGAATTCGATCGGATTGGAGAAGTTGTTCAGCACGAAAACCCCTGCCTCGGTACCGGTGTCGGGGTTGTAGATGTTGTAGAAGTTGGCCAGGCTGGTGGGGAAGATATGCAGCAACTCCTCGAGCTCGCCGCGGTTGTCCACCAGATTCTGGGTGACGTCGGCCAGCCGGCCCACCTGCTCACCGGCCTTGTCCCGGTTCTCCGCGACGAACCGCTGCACCTCGCCCACCGCGATGGACAGATTGGTCAGGGCTGCGTCGAGATCGGAGCGGCTGTCGGACAGCACACTGGTCAGGGTCGCCAGCCGGTTCTGGAACTGCACGATCTGCACATTGCTGTCACGCAACGCGGTGACAAAGGTCTGCAGGTTGGTGATGGTGGCGGCGATATCGCCACTACCGTCGGCCAGGATCCGCCCGACCCCGGACAGCTCCGACAGCACCTGCCGCAGTTTGTCACCGTTACCGGCAAGGGCATTCGCCGCGCTGTCGATGAACCGCCCCGCCGGCCCGGAGGCCTGGTCCCCGTCTGGCCCGAGTTCGGTGGCCAGCCGGGTGAGCTGCGTTTTGATCTGATCCCATTCGACCGGGATCGCGGTGCGCTCCAGCGGGATCACCGTATCGTCGGCCATGGTCGGACCTTCCCCGCGGTAGGCGGGGGTGAGCTGGACGTAGCGGGAGTCGACCAGGCTCTGGGCGACGATCACCGCACCGGCATCGGCCGGGATATCCACCTCGCGGTCGATGTGCATCGTCATCTCCACGGTGGCGCCGCGGGGTTCGATGGCGGCGATGGTACCGACCTTCACCCCGGATACCCGCACATCGTCGCCGGGGTAGATCGCGGTGGCGGTGGTGAAGATCGCGCGCACGGTGGCCGGCGCGAACAGCGCGCGGTTCACCACCACGAACGCCGCGACCACGACGGCCACCGCCAGGGCGCCCGCCGCCACACGGATGATCAGTGTCCGGTTCATCGTGGCGCCCCCGGTTGCGGTACGGGTTGTGGTTGCGGAACCGAGCCGCCGAACGCAGCGTCGACGAACGGCCGGATCCATTGGGCCGGAATCAGGTTGGCGACGTAGGCGTTGTAGAAGGGCCCGCCCGACACCGCTTCACCTTGGGTGAGCGAGGCTTTCGCCAGGCCGGGGATCGCCTTGGCGATATTGTCCCGGTTACGTTGCAGCAGTTCGGTGACCGAGTTCAGCCGGTCCAGCGCGGGCCCGAGTTCGGCCTCGTTGTCGGCGACCAGCTGGGTGAGCTGGTCGGCGACGGCCGCCGTGTTGGCCAGCAGGGTGGCGATCGCCTGCCGGCGCTCGTCGAGCACCCCGACCAGCGTGTTCGCATTGAGCAGCATGGTGTTCAACTGTCCGCTGCGGTCGGCGAGGATACCGGTGACCTCCTGGGTCGCGGTGAGCAGATCGCCGAGCGCGGTATTACGGCTGTTGATGGACTTCGACAGTTCCGACAGGCCGTCGAACGCGGGCCCCAGCTGGGGAGCGATCGAATCCAGCGTGGACGACAGCAGATCCAGCGAACTGTTCAGCGCGTCGGTGTCCATGGCGGCACTGGTGGCGGTGAGGTCGCCGAGTGCGTCGGTCAGTGAATACGGCGACGATGTGCGTTCGGCCGGAATGGTATCCAGCGGACGCAGCGGCTCGTCACCGTGCGAGACCACGGTCATGATCCGTTTGCCCAGCAGCGAACCGGTTTTGATCTGCGCGGTACTCGAGGCGCCCAGCGTGACCCGGTCGCCGACGGTGAAGACGACCAGTGCCTGCCCCCGTTCCAGGCTCACCTCGGTGACCGTCCCGACCTTGAAACCCGAGACCATCACCTCGTCACCGGCCTCCAGTCCGCCGGCCTCCTCGAACACCGCCTGGTACCGGACGGTCGTGCCCCAGGCGATCACCTGCTGCGATTGCAGGCCCAGCGAGATGACGCAGAGGATGAGCACGATCCCGACCAGGCCGTGCCGCAGTAGATGTCTTCCGCGGTATCGAAACATCTCAGGGAGCGCACCTTCCGTCGGTCTGTACGGCGGCCGGTATCTCCACGACCTGCCCGGAGAGGTCGTTGACCCGGATCGTCAAATCGCACAGGTAGTACTGGATGAAATTGCCGTAGGCCCCGGTGCGCACGAGTTTCCGGAAATTCTCCGGGGCTTTCTGCAGGGCGGTATCGAGAGTGTCCTTGTCGCCGTCGATATTCGCGGCCAGCTGATTGACCTGGTCGATCGTGCCGGCCAGGCCGGGCCTGCCCTGGGTGAGCAGATCGGCGACGGTGGCCGTACCGGCTTCCAGCGAATCGATCGCGGCCGCGATGGGGTCGCGTTCGTTGTGGAGCTGGGTGATGAGTTGTTCGAGCCGGTCCACCAGGCCGGAGAACTGCCCGCCCTCGTTCGCCAGCGTGGTCATCACCGTGTTCAGGTTGTCGATCAGCTGTTCGACGATCTCGTTGTTGTCGGCCAGCGCGGCGGAGAAGGAGGCGGTGCGGCCGAGCAGCGAATTCACAGTGCCCTCCTTACCCTGCACGATTTCCAGCAGCGACCAGGTCAGGGCGTTCACATCACGGGCGTTCAAACCCTGGATCACCGGTTTGAGACCACCCAGCAGCAGATCCAGATCCAGCGCGCCGGTGGTGTTCTCGATCGGCAACTGCCCACCGGCCGGCAGTGCGTTACCCGGACGGTCGGTGATCTCCAGATAGCGGTCGCCGACGAGATTCAGGTAGCGCACCGCGACCTCGGTGCCGGTGGTGAGCGCCAGCGAGCGGTCGGCGTCGAATTCCACCCGCACCCGGTGATCGTCCTGCAGCGCGATCCCGCGCACCGAACCCACCACGACCCCCGCGACCCGCACCGTATCTCCCGTGCGCAGCCCGGACGAATCGGCGAAGACCGCCGAGTACTCGGTGGTCGAACCGCTGCGGTACTCGCCGAACACGATGATCAAGCAGGCCGAGAGCACCACCATCACCGCGGCGAAGATCCCGAATTTCAGCAGCGGAGTATTGCGATTGCTCATCGCGGTGCTCCCTTCCCCGCGGCGGCGGGCCCGAAGAGCGCCTCGGCCAGTGAGGTGGTGTTCAGCGTCAGGTTCGGCCGGAACGGACCCGCGTGCGGGTTGGCTCCCACATCGGCGACCACGAACGGCGGGAAATCCTCGTACGCCACCGGCAGCATCGAACACTGCGGTCCGCCCGAAGCCGCCACCTTCGGCAGATGCTCCGGATAGCGATACGGCTCGACGCCCCACAGGAAGTTCGCCGACAATCCGATACCGGGCACCTGCACCGGTGTCACCGTGGACAGGTAGCCGAGTCCGTCCAGGGCACAGGTCAGTGCGGTGTGGTAGCGGTTGGTGAGATCGAGCGTGGGTACGAGGGTGTCCATGGCGCTCACCAGGCCGGGCCCGCTCTCCCCGACCACCCGGTTCCCGGTATCGGCGAGCCCGATGAGGCTCATCAGCAGCACATCGAGTTGTTGCTGTTCCTCCACGATGGTCCGGCCGATCCGGGTCGCGTTACCGGCCGTTTCCATCAGGGCCGGTGCGGCATCCGCGTAGGCGCCGGTGACCTGCGGGGCCATGGCGAGATCGGCGCGCAATGCGGGCAGTCCCGGTTCGACCTTCGCGAGGAACGATTCCAGGTCGACCATCATCTGGCCCACCCGGTCACCGCGTCCGCGCATCGCATCGGCCAGGGCGCCCAGGGTTTCGTTCAGCTTCTCCGGCTGGATCTGCCCCAGTACCTGGGTGAGCTGTTCGAACACCGTATTGATCTCGACCGTCACGCTGCCGGCGTCGAATACCTGGCCCGGTTCGAGGTGGCCGGCCGACGGCTGCGCCGGCGGCACCAACTGGATGTACTTCGCGCCGAACACTGTGGTGGAAGCGATATCCACGGTGACGTCGCCGGGTATCCGGGTGAGATTGCCGCGGTCGATGGCCAGTTCGATCTCCGCGGTGCCGTCCGCCCGTTCGACAATGGAATCCACCGCGCCGACGGTCACCCCGCGCAGTTTCACCTCGGCATCGGGGTACATCACCAGACCGGCGCGCGGCGCGTGCACGGTCACCGCGACGGTATCGGCGAACCCGCCTTGGAACAGGGTCACCGCAAGCACCACGATCGCGGTACCTGCCGCGAGCGCGGCGAGTCCCGCGGCCGGCCGGCCCACGGCGGCCAGCGCCCGCAACCGGTCGCGCGTGCGCCGGCGCCGGTCCGTGGCCGCCGCCTCCGGTCGCCCGTCCGGCGGCGGGGCCACGGCCCACCGGTTCTGCGTATCGTTTCCTACCAGCGCCATCCCTACCCCGACAGCTCGAAGTTTCCGTTGGACCCGTACACGGCCAGCGAGACCAGCAGTGTCACCGAGACCACCGCGATGAGCGAGGTCCGCACGGCATTGCCCACGGCCGTACCCACACCGGACGGGCCGCCCGCGGCGAAGAACCCGAAATAGGTGTGTATCAGCAGGATCGTGATCGCCATGAGTATTGCCTGCAGGAACGACCAGAGCAGGTCGATCGGGTTCAGGAAGGTGGCGAAATAGTGGTCGTAGAGACCGGAGGACTGGCCCAGGATCACCACCGTGGTGAACCGGCTGGCGAGGAAGGAGGCGATCACCGCGATGGCGTACAGCGGGGTGATCGCGATCATCCCGGCCATGATCCGGGTGCCGACCAGGTAGGAGATCGGCTCGATCGCAATGGATTCCAATGCGTCGATCTCCTCGTTGATCCGCATGGCACCCAGTTGGGCGGTGACACCGGCACCGAACGTGGCCGCCAGGCCGATACCCGCCACCACCGGTGCGGAGATCCGGACATTGATGAACGCCGACAGGAATCCGGTCAGCGCCTCGATCCCGATATCACCGAGTGAGCTGTAGCCCTGAACCGCGAGGGTGCCGCCGGTGGCCAGCGTCAGGAAGCTGACGATCACCACCGTTCCGCCGAACGCGGCCAAAGTGCCCGCACCCATACTGATCTCCGCGATCAGCCGGATCGTCTCGCGTTTGTAGCGCCAGGCCGCCATCGGCGCGAATGCCAGCGCCTTCACATAGAAGATCGCGTGATCGCCGACCCGGCCGAGTACGTCCACCGGTTTACGCAGCCGGCGGATCACCGCCGGATACCGCGTGGCGAGAACCTCGGAGGCTGTCATCGGATTCCTCCCCTCACCCGGTTGTCAACTGGATGCCGATCGCCGTGACCATCACATTGATGACGAACAGCGACATGAACGCATAGACGACGGTCTCGTTGACCGCGTTACCCACCGCTTTCGCACCGCCGGTGACGATCAGCCCGCGGTAGCAGGCGACTATTCCGGCGACGAGTCCGAACAGCAGCGCTTTCACCGAGGAGATGATCACCTCGTTGATCCCGGTGAGCAGGGTGATCCCGGCGACGAACGCGCCCGGATTGACGTCCTGCACGTAGACGGAGAACACATAGCCACCGAGCACGCCGATGATGCAGACCAGATTGTTCAGCAGCAGCGCGACCAGCCCGGAGGCCAGCATGCGCGGGGTGACCAGCCGCTGCACCGGGTCGATCCCGAGTACCTCCATGGCCGCGATCTCTTCGCGGATGGTCCGCGACCCCAGATCGGCGCACATCGCGGTGGCGCCGGAACCGGCGACGATCAGCACCGTGACCATCGGCCCGACCTGGGTCACGGCGCCGAATGCCGCGCCGGCCCCGGAGAGATCGGCGGCACCGAGTTCGCGCAGCAGGATGTTGAGCGTGAAGCTCACCAGAACGGTGAACGGAATCGCCACCAGCAGGGTGGGTACCAGCGATACCCGCACGATGAACCAGGACTGTTCCAGGAATTCGCGGGTCTGGAAGGGGCGGCGGAAGGCGAATTTCACCGCGTCGGCGGTCATCGCGAACAGGCCGCCGACGGTCTGCAGTGGTCCCTCGACCCGGTCTCTGAGCCGGATCAGATACGGGGTGCGGGTGGTCATAACCACCTCGGCGTACATGGCTCGAGGGCCGCCGTGCCGATCGGGCGCTGCCCGGGAAGGCCGGGAGCACGCCCGGGCAAGGAGGATTTCGGCATCGAAGTGCTCCTGTCGAACGATCGACGTCTCGATGGGATTCACCGGCACGGGAACCCACCGAGACGGGGGCGGCTCACGAATCGAGCCGCGGTATGACGGGGCAGCTCCGGCCTACGGCTTCGGCGGACTGTCCGATGGCTGTACCGTCCCAGCCGGCGCTGCTGTCACTTATCTCGGTACGGAAATGTCATTCTCAATTTCCAATAGGATGACATCCGGTATGCGAGAACACAATACTTGCGGGCAAGTTTCCGGGAAACCCCAGGAAGAGCCGGGACAAACCGGCGGCCAACCGCCGAAAAGCCCCCGAGCAGGCATGATAACCCCAGCGAAGAGCCACCGAGGCGGCGGATCACGCCGCAACCGACCCGGAAGAATCGTGAAAATCAACGTTTCAAATTTGCCCGAGACCGGGCCGCTGTTTCGAATTCGCACAAATGCGACCACCCCCGGCAAGTAATTCATCGGATAAATCCGCGTATAACCCCTCGGCAACACCGTAAAACAAAGGCTGTCGATGGCACTTCCACCCCCGGAAACCGCCCGATACGCGGTTCCCGGCGCCAGTGTCCGGGTCAGCCCATCACCGACCGACCCGGCCGGCCGTTCACCTCATACCCCTCGGAGCGTCCCCTCCCCGTGCATGCGCAACCCCTCGTGGCTCCCCACTCTTCGCGCGTCAGACCGCCGGAACGAGGTCCGCACAGACCGGCACATACTCCGTTGCACCGCTGCGGAATATCTCGCTCGGCGTGACCGCCGCGGCCGGCAGACCGGCCGCCACCAGGGCTTGAGCCTTGAACGCGCGAGCGGCGTAACTCAGGCGGTGCAGGACCGGATCGACACCGTGATCCTGCCCGGCCGGCCAGCCCTCACCCCAGACGACGACCTCGATCCCGCGGTGCTCGAGCGCACGCAACACACCTTTACGGGCCCGGCCGTCCCGACTACAGACATCGGCGTTCACCGCCAGCGCCTGGGGCAGCCGGCCCGGAACCTCGGTCGCCAGCACGGAATCGAGCTCGCGCACCTCGGCGCCGAGGATCTTCAACGGGCGGATATCGGCCGGCTGCGCGAGCAGGACCGTCACCTCCCATCCGGCCACCGAGCGGTCGAACAACCACCCGCCGGCGAATTGGACCGCGTCGGCCACGGTCGCCGCCACCACATCGAGCCGGTACCTCATCACATCTCCTTCGCCGTCAAGTCGCGGGCCAGCGACTCGGTGTAACCGTTGAATACGTCGGCCAGCGGGATCGAACGATCGAGCAGCCACGAGATCTCCATTCCGTTCAAGAAGGCGACGATCTCGACCGCGCGCATCCGCGGATCGATATCGCGCCGGTACCGGCCGCTGTCCTGGCCCCGCCGAATCGCCTGGGTGACGATTTCGACGGCCGTGCGCCAGCGATCGAGCATCCGATCGTGTAGTGGCGCCTCGGGCGTGAGGTTCTCCACGAGCAGGACGACGAAGGTGCCGACCAATTCCGGAGAACGTTCCATCCTGGTGACGACCTTGCGGATCTCGACGATGAGATCGCCGCTGATATCCGCGTCCCTCAGGTCTTCGGCATCGCGGGCGTCCAGGACAGCATGTAGAAGCTGTTCTTTCGAGGAGAAGTGATGCAACAGCCCCGCGGACGTCACGCCTGCCTCGCCGGCGATCTGCGCCAGTGTCGTACTACGCCATCCGTTACGGGTGAGCAGGCGCTGCGCCACGGCGAGAATACGCTGCCTGCGGTCCTCCCCCTTGGCAAGGAGTGAGGCATAGGGACGAGGAGCTGTCATGGTCCGAACCCCGATCTAACAAACCTAGTGAACACACAGTAGGTTGGTTTCGATCCTGTGACAAGGGTTACAGAGAAGTTGCTCCAGCAATGGGGCTTCACGTGCGGCTCCGGGGTGGTGGAGGCCGCGAATCAGCCCTCCCGAACCCGTTCCCGATACGGCCGGGAACCCAGTTGAAAATAGCATTCTCGCTGCGTCAACCGCGGCGGAACAGCCGAATCACGCCGCACCCGTAGAACGCCGCTCTCCTATTGTGATAATGTCGTTTTCAGCTTGGCGGGCTACCCACCGGCTCCCGGCCGCCTGCTCCACCGGAGAGGTGGGCGGTAGGTCATAGCGGTTCGACATAACGCGAATGCGGCGGTCGGCCGCCGAGGGACGGCGACCGCCGACGGCAAATTCGCGAATCAAACGATCCATTGGAGGGTCACGATGCCGACTTCGCCCAGCAGTGCGCCGCTCTATCCCCCGCAGGGGTTCGGCCCGCCGAAGGATCGCCGGGGCCACGCCGAGGGCACCCTCGGACTACCGGCCGGCACCGAGGTGTTCTCCGCCGACAACCACATCTCGCTCGCGGACGATATCTTCTACGAACGTTTCCCCGAGGAGCTGCGGGACAAGGCACCGCGGGTGTGGTACGAGGAGGGCGCGTACCAGATCGGGCGTAAGGGAAAGTCGTTCCTGCCCGGCGATTTCAGCCGTGTGCTGATGCAGTACGACCCCCTGGACGGGTCCGGTAGCACCAACCTCGAGGCCCGGGTCGCGGATCTGCGCGCCGACGGAATCGACAAGGAGCTGGCTTTCCCCAATTCGCTGCTGGCCCTGCTGTTCTACCCCGACAAGGCCGTCCGCGAACGCTGCTTCCGCATCTACAACGAGTACATCGCCGAGGTGCAGGAGCGTTCCGGCGGCACGCTCTACGGTGTCGGGCTGATCAACTGGTGGGACGCCGACGGTGCGCGCCGCACACTCGCCGAACTGAAATCCTTGGGGCTCAAGACTTTTCTGTTGCCCCTGTCGGCCGGCAAGGACGACGACGGCAACGTCATCGATTACGGCAGCACCTCGATGATCGGTGTCTGGGACGCGATCGAGGAATCCGGTGTGCCGGTTTCGCACCATATCGGCGAATCCCCGCTATCGGCCCCGTGCGAGGTGAACAGCGTGGTGGTCGGAATGATGCACAATGTCGCCCCGTTCCGAGAGCTGTTCTCCAAGTATATCTTCAGCGGCATCATCGACCGGCATCCCGGGTTGCAGATCGGCTGGTTCGAGGGCGGGATCAACTGGGTCGCCTCGGCCCTGCAGGACGCCGAACATATGCACGCGTCCTACCGGCATATGTACAACCGCCCGCTCGACCACGAGGTCCGCCACTACTGGGACAACCATATGCGGGCCTCCTTCATGGTCGACCCGCTGGGCCTGGCCATCATCGACCGGATCGGCGTGGACCGGGTGATGTGGTCCTCGGACTACCCGCACAACGAAAGCACCTTCGGCTACTCGGAGAAGTCCCTGGCCACGGTCGTCGACGCGCTCGGCCCCGAGCAGGCGGCCCACGTCGTCAGCGGCAACATCAAGCAATTCCTGGGCGTCTAGGACCGAGCCACGCCGAGAGGGACCACGTGCAATGACCGCATTCCCCGCCGCGACCACCGCGGCGATCGAAATACCCGACCTCCCCGACCGCGCCCGCATGCGCCGGGAGACCGGGGCCCGGCTGCGTTCGGCCATGGCCGAACGCGGTGTGGACGCGGCGATCCTGCTGCTGAACAACAATGTCGTGTACGCGACCGGCGCGAACTGGCCGCTCGGCGATGCCGGACTGGCCCATGTCGAACGGCCGGTCGCGGTGGTGACCGCCGACGACGAATGGCCGCATCTGTTCCTGCCGTTCCGGGCCGGCGCGGCGGCCGAAGCCGAACTGCCCGCCGACCATCTGCATCCGCCGGTGTATCTCGAATTCGACGAGGGCGTCGAGGATTTCCGCCGCCGGCTGGCCGAGCTGGTGCGGCCGGGTTCCACGGTCGCGGTGGACGAGTTCACCGGCGCCATGCTGCGCGCGCGGGACCGGCTCTTCCCCGGCGCCCAGCCCGTGGACGCGGCCACGGTGATCGGGCCCGCCAAATTGATCAAAACACCCGACGAACTGTCCTGTATCCGCAAGGCCTGCCGGATCACCGAGGAGGCCATCGTCGACGTACAGGCCTCGCTCGCACCCGGAGTGCGCCAGATCGACCTGTCCGCGGGTTTCGTGCGGCGCGCGTTCGAACTCGGTGCCACGGCGACCATGCTCGACGCCATCTGGCAGGTGATGCCGGACAGTAAGGCCGACGGCGTGTGGACGACGCACGGTGATCTCGCTCTGCCACTGCTCACCACCGAACGTGAGCTGAAGGCCGGCGATGTGCTGTGGACCGACGTCAGCATCACCTACAACGGCTACTGCTCGGATTTCGGCCGCACCTGGATCGTCGGGCAGGATCCGAGCCCGCGCCAGCAGGCCCAGTACCAGCAGTGGCGCCATATCCTGCAGGCGGTACTGGCGCAGATCCGCCCCGGTGCGACCGCGTCCCAGCTCGCCCACGCGGCGACCGAGGCGGCCGGCGGGCAGCGCCCCTGGCTGCCGCATTTCTATATCTCGCACGGAATCGGCGTGAGCGCCGCGGAGATGCCGATGATCGGCACCGATCTCGGCGCCGAATTCGACGACAATTTCGTGCTCCGACCCGGCATGGTGCTGGTCCTCGAACCCGTGGTGTGGGAGGACGGCACCGGCGGCTATCGCAGTGAGGAGATCGTGGTGGTAACCGACGGAGGCTGGATGCCTCTCACCGACTACACCTATGCCCCCTATGGCGACTGAGATCCTGCCGGACGATCGCGCGCTGCGGGCCGGGCGCCGCGAGCGTGTGCTGGCACAGATGCAAGCCCATGACCTCGATGTACTGATCGCCGGCCGGCAGGCAAACGCCCGCTATCTGTCCGGCGCGCCCCAGCTGTGGGTGGCCGGTACCCGGCCGTTCGGGCCGGTGGCGTTGCTGATGCGGGAGACCGGAGCGGTCCACCTGCACAGCACCTGGGACGAAGGTATTCCCGAGGACATCCCGCACGAGAACCTGTACGAAACCATGTGGGATCCGCGCAATCTCATCGCGGTCCTGCGCGATATCGAGGGTGCGGCCACGGCACGCCGGGTGGGCACCGACGCCCTGTCCCCGGCGTTCGCGCAGCTGCTGCCCCTCGCGTTCCCCAACGCCGAGATCGTCGACGGTGAACTCGCGTTCCGGGCGGCGCGGCGGATCAAGACCGCGGCGGAGATCGAGACGATGCGGGCCGGGATGCGGGTCGCCGAAGCGGGACTCGCCGCGGCAGTGGCGCAACTGGCTCCCGGGGTTACCGAACAGGCGCTGGCCGGGGTCCTGCTCGAGGCGTGCGCGGCCGGTGGGGTGAGCACGCCCGCCACCCAGGACGCCGCGTGGGTGACCGCGCGCGACCATCCGTGGCGGCGGGCCACCGCGGACCGCCGCGTTCAGGAGGGGGATCTGGTCGCGTTCTCCTCCGGTGTGCTCGGCGACGGTTATATCGGAGAGGTCGGCCGGACCCGGCCGGTCGGGCCGGTCACTCCGGCGGTCGAGAAACTGTACGGCCGCTGGAACAAGTTGTGGGAGAGGCTGTTACAGGCCTGTCGCGCAGGCGCGCCCGCTTCCGGACTACTCGACGCCTACCTCGACGCGGGCGAACCCCTGCCCGCGATGCCGGTCGCCCGCGGGCTCGGCATGGGTTTCGACCCTCCGGTCGTGGCCCCGGCATTGCGCGCTACCGCCGACGCGGAGCAGCTCGAGCCCGGGATGGTCCTCGCGGTGACCGGTTATGTCTGGGGCGAGGGCGTGGGCGCCGTATTCGGCCGTGACGCGGTCCTCATCGGCGACGACGGCCCGCAGGTGCTCACCTCGAGCCCGCACTGGAGTCCTCGATGACCACCCGGAAACCGGCCGCGGGCGCGCGAACCGGCAAAAAAGGAGCGACGCAGATGTCCGACAGCGGAACCGGGAACACCCCGGGGGGCACGGCAAGCGAAACGGGCCCGGACGCGGAGTCCGCCCGCAGCGACTCGGCGGCTGCCGGGCCCAGCGCCGAGGAGATCATCCGGTATTCGAAGGATCCGGCGACCCGGATCGCGACCATCACCTTCGACCGCCCCGATCAGCTCAACGCCCCCACCATGGCCGCGCGCCTGCGCTACGGCGACCTGATCCACCGGGCCAGTATCGACGACGAGGTCAAGGTCCTGGTGATCCGGGGCGCCGGCGACGATTTCGGGTCGGGTGCCGATCTCGGCGAATTCATGGCCGTGCAGAACGACCCCGACCAGGGCCCGCGGCTCAGCGAGTACAAGATCGGCCCCGACGAGGTGCGCTACCCGCCGAAGGAATCGTTCCGGCACGGCGCCAGCATCAGCCAGTGGTACGCCAACGCGCAGGCCGGCTGCCGGAGCCTGCAGGAATTCAAGAAGATCAGCATCGTCGAGGTGAAGGGCTACTGCTACGGCTGGCACTTCTACCAGGCCGCCGACGCGGATCTGGTGATCTCCTCCGACGACGCGCTGTTCGGGCATCCGTCGTTCCGCTACTACGGGTGGGGCCCGCGGATGTGGACCTGGGCGCAGACCATGGGATTGCGCAAGTTCCAGGAGATGGTGTTCACCGGCCGCCCGTTCTCCGCGGCGGAAATGGCCGAGTGCAATTTCCTCAACAGCGTCGTCCCGCGTGCGGAGCTGGAAGCCGAAACCGCGAAGTACGCGCTCGCGTGCGCCCGGAACCGGCCCACGGACACGGTGTTCATGCAGAAGGTGTTCTTCGAGATCATGAAACAGCAGCAGGGCGAATACATGGGCAGCCTGCTCAGCGGTTTCTTCGAATCGATGGGCGGCCATATCCACGCCGACGACAACGATCTGATGCTGGACAACGCCTTCGACAACGGTTTGAACAACTCGGTCAAGGACAACGACAGCCGCTTCCCGCCGGAGTTCCGGCTCAGCAGGTCGGGGCGGCGCAAAGCCGAGTAATGGGCGAGGGTATCAGATCGCCCCGCGACAGCGGCGGGCAAGCGCGAGCCTCGCCACCTTCGGTGTCCTCGGCCGAGCCGGGCACACCGGGATACCGCGTCGCCCGGGCAGGAGCACCGCGTATTCCACCGCCGGGAGCCCGTCCCGCAATGCCGGGACGGGAAACGCGAGAGCCTGATATCCGCGCTCGCCGGGTCCCGTGCGCGGCAAAGCAGCCGGCGTGATCGGCCGCACCCTGCCGCCGCCGGCTCCTCCCCGAGCCGCGCCGCACTGCTGGGTGGGACGGAACCACGCCGGATAGCGGAGCCGGCCGACGGGGTGTCGCGCGCTTTCGCCGGTCTTCGTCGCCGGCGATGCCGAAGCGTTGGCTTGACGTTGCGCGGCGGTAGCGCGCACGGCACCTGTCGGCACCGTGCGCATCCGTCGATCGGGTACGGACCCACGCCGCCCGGATCGGCGGAGTGAATAGAAATCCTGCGGAGGGCCGTTCGCCCTACCGCCACAGCGGGAAGTGAGCCCCCATGCATCAGGAGCCCACCGTCGAGCAGCCGGCGAGCGGGTCGCGCTCTGCTACCGAGCGCGGCAGCAGAGACACCGTGGCGGATCAGGACGTGGCAGCGTACGACGATCGTGGCGGACACGGGGTGCTCACCGGATACACCGTCGTCGCGCTGACCGGTGGGATCGCCGGCGTCTACTGCACGAAGCTGCTCGCCGACGCCGGTGCCCGGATCGTGTTCGCGGAGCCGCCGCAGGGTACTGCGCTGCGCCGCCGGACATCGTCGGGTGCCGTACCGGAGCCGGGCGGCGACGGGGCGCTGTTCCAGTTCCTCGCCGGAGCCGGGCACAGTGTCGTGGTCGATCCGTCGCCGGCGGACAACCGCGACCTGCTCGACGCGCTGCTCACCGAGGCCGATGCCGTTGTCTGGTCGCCCGGCGGGGGTCCCGGTGACGATCCGCGCTTCGCACCGGCAGCGCTGCGGGAGCGCCACCCGCATCTCGTGGTCACCGCGATCACGCCGTTCGGTCTCGACGGCCCGTGGGCCGGGCGGCCGGCCACCGAATTCACCTTGCAGGCATGGTCTGGCGGCATCGTCGGGCTGGGCCGCGGGGCGCCGGAACGCGCGCCGATCCATGTCGGCGGCGAGGTGGGCGAATGGTTCGCCGGCGCCCATGCGGCGGCCGCGACCCTCACCGCCCGGCACCGCGCCCTGACCACCGGCACCGGGGAACTCGTCGACCTCTCGATGCTGGAAACCCAGATTCTGGGCCTGTCGTACTACCCGGTTTCGTTCTACGACACCGTGCACCGGCCGTTTCGCACCCAGCGCCGGCTCAGCCGCCCCGGCGTCGCCACCGCAGCCGACGGGCTCATCGCTGTTGGGTGCGGTACCGCGCAGCAGTGGTTCGACCTGTGCGTGATGGTCGGGCATCCGGAATGGATCGACGAGGATCCCACGCCCGCCATCACCGAACGCACCAACGAGAAGGCCGAGGAGATCGCCGCCTGGTTCGCCGAGCATACGGTGGACGAAATCCGGGAACTGGCCACAGCTTTCCGGATACCCAACAGTCCCGTGGCCAATGGCGCCGATGTCACCGAACTCGATCAGCACCGTGCCCGCGAGTTCTTCACGGTGAACCCGGGAGCTGGTTTCGTCCAGCCGGGTCCGCCGTTCCGAACCACCCCCGCGCTGCTGCGCTCCCCCGAACCGGCTCCGGCCCTGGGCGAACACACCGCCCACTACCGCGCGACGACCGCGGCCGGTGCCGCCGCCCGCGAGGAGAGCGCCGGCTCCGCGGCCCGGCAAGCGCATACCGGCACAACGAACCCACTTCCGTTCGTGGGCCTGCGTGTTCTCGATATGACCACCTTCTGGGCCGGACCGTCCTGCACCCACTACCTGGCGCTACAGGGCGCCGAGGTGATCCATGTGGAATCCGCCCAACGTCCCGACGGAACTCGCCTCATCGCCGGTGTCCCCGTCGACGAGGAACGCTGGTGGGAGAAATCCGGGATCTTCTCCGGACTCAACACCAACAAGCGCGGAATCACCGTCGATTTCCGCACCGACTCCGGTCGCGAGATCCTGCGCCGTCTCGTCGCCTCCTGCGATGTACTGGTGGAGAACTACACGCCGCGGGTGATCGAGCAGATCGGCCTCGACTACGACAACGTTCGCATCTTGCGCCCCGATGCGATCATGGTCCGGATGCCCGGATTCGGGCTGGACGGGCCGTGGCGGGACAACCCGGCCTTCGCCTATGTCATCGAGGACGCCTCCGGGCTGACCTGGCGCACCGGCTATCCCGACCAGAACCCCGTCGAGCCCTACAGCCTCGGCGACCCGAACGCGGGCGTGCACGCGCTGGTCGGACTGCTGCTCGCCCTGGAGCACCGCCGGCGTACCGGCGAAGGGATGCTCGTGGAGGCGGCCATGGTGGACGCGGCCCTGAACATCACCGCCGAACAGGTCATCGAATACTCCGCGTACGGCAACCTGCTGGAACGCGACGGTAACCGCGGCCCGCACGCGGCACCGCAGAACCTGTATCGCGCGGCCGGGGCCGACGAGTTCGGCCGTCCCGACAACTGGATCGCGCTCGCGGTCACCACCGACGAACAGTGGGCGGCGCTCACCGAGGTGCTCGGTCGCCCGGACTGGGCGACCGCACCGCGTCTGTGTACGGCCGCGGGACGGCGCGCCCACCACGACGAGATCGACGAACACCTGTCCGCATGGTGTGCCGGCCGGCCGGCCGGCGAGATCGTCGACATGCTGTGGGCGGCGGGTATTCCGGTGGCCGAGGTCCGGCAACCGCACCGGCAGACCGAGATCCCGCAGCTCGCGCACCGGAACTTTTTCGAACCGGTGCCGCATCCGATCAATCCCACCGCACGTCACAGCACGGTCCCGGCCCGCTACTCAGCCGGTCCGGCCCGCTATCACCGCCGGCACGCGCCGCTGCTGGGGCAGGACAACGATGCGGTGCTGAGCGAACTCGGGTACACGGATGAAGAGATCGCGGCTCTGGAAAAGGACAAAGTGATCGGCGGAGCCCCGGGCTTCTGAGCCAATTGACAACACACTGTCATATTGACAGAATGTTGTCATGACTCCGCAGATCGTTCACCTCGCCGTCTACAACACCCTCGCGGACTGGGAGGTGGGCGCGGCCACCGCGCATATCAACAACGGCAATTGGCACCGCGAACCCGGCAGGTACCGCATCCGCACGGTCGGCGCGAGCACCGAACCGGTGACCACGATGGGCGGGATGCGAATCGTTCCCGACCTCACCCTGGCCGAGGTATCTCCCGCGGACAGCGCCATGCTCATCCTGCCCGGCGCCGAGGGCTGGGACTCCGGTGAGTTGACCGACTTTGCCGGCAAAGCACGAGAATTCAGCACCGCCGGGGTCCCGGTCGCGGCGATCTGCGGCGCGACCTTCGGCCTTGCCGCGGCCGGGTTGCTCGACGACCGCGAACACACGAGCAATGTCGCCGAATATCTGGCCGCCAGCGGTTATTCCGGCGGCGACCACTACCGGGAAGAACTCGCCGTCACCGATCGCGGCGTGATCACCGCCAATTCCACCGCACCGTTCGAGTTCGCCCGCGAAGTACTGGCCGCCCTGGATATCTACGAACCCGCCGTACTCGACGGCTGGTACCGGTTGTTCGGCCGGAACGACCCGGCGGGCTACGCGGCGCTGGCGGAGTACGAAGCCCGGCAGGCCACGGCCTGAACCGGGGCTGCGCGATGGAAAATTCCGAACAGCACCTGTTCAGCACCGCCGCCATCACCTCGTTCCGGCTCAACGGCCAGTTCCTCGCGCTCGCCGAGAAACTGGCCGCACCCGCGGGTCTCACCGCCGCCTGGTGGCAGGTACTGGGCGCGGTCCTGCGCGAACCACTGCCGGTGGCGGGTATCGCGCGCGCCATGGGCGTGACCCGGCAGAGTGTGCAGCGGATCGCTGATCTGCTCGTGGCCCGCGGTCTCGCCGAATACCGGCCCAATCCGGCGCACCGGCGCGCGAAACTGGTGGCCGTCACCGCGGATGGACGAGCGGCCGTCGAACGTATCGGCCCCCAGCACACCGAATTCGCCACCCGCCTCGCGCAACAGGTGGGCCGGGAGCGGCTGACCGAAATCGTGCAGGCCCTCGCCGACCTCTCGGCCGCCGTCGAGCTCCTCGACACCGAGGACGAACACCGATAGCAGCCGGCCGGCCGGCTGGTACACACTCCGGTGGCGCTGCGGCGGGAGAGATCCGCATGTTTACCCACCCGATGATGACAACGCGACCGGCCGGGCCCGCGCCACAGCCCGGATTCAGATACCGGCGATTCGGCGCACGATCGGCAGCGGCAGCACCTTCATCGCGAAACCGAACGGAACCCACGGCCAAGCGGGGGTGTAGGCCTTGAACCGGCGCTTCTCGATCGCCGTCACCATGGACCGGACCCCGGTGGGCGTATCGACCAGGAATTTCGGCGGGTGCGCGGCCTTCTCGTTCATCTCCGAGGCGATATAGCCCGGGAAGATGATCGAGACATCCACTCCCGGAACGCCTTCCGCCGCAATACCTTCGGCCATGGCTGCCACCCCGGCCTTACTCGCCGCATAGCTGGTCATCGTCTTCGGCATCCCGCGCAGCGCGGAAATCGACGAGATCACCACGAGATGCCCGCCGCCCTGGGCCCGGAAGATCTTCATGGCCGCTTCCATCTGGGCCATCGCCCCGAGGAAGTTGGTGTTCGCGGTCTGCCGGTTCGGCCGGTCCCCGCCCTTGCCGAAGGGCACCCCCTTCCCCAGCCCGGCATTGACGATCACCCGGTCCAGGCGGCCGAATCCGGCGGCGAACTCGTCGAACACCCGCGGCACCGCATCGAAATCGGTGACATCCAGGGCGGCGGTGCGGACCCGCACCGCCGGATGCGCGCCGGCGATCTCCGCAGCGAGTTCGTCGAGCCGCTCGGTGCGCCGGGCACACAGCGCCAGGTCGTAGCCCAGGGCGGCGAACTGGCGCGCCATCTCGGCGCCCAGACCGGAACTCGCGCCGGTGATCAGAATCGAACCTCTAGCCACGGTGGTGCATCTCCTGGGGTCGGCCGCACCGCTGACGGCCCGGCGAAGGTCGGCACGTTTTCCCGAGCCTAATCCCCGGGGCGGCGTCCGGTCAGCGGGCTGCCCGGAGTTGCGGGGCTTCCGGGTTCGCGAAGGGAGCCAGCGCGCCCTGCACCTGCTGCTGCGACAACCGGCTGTGCCGGCGGCCGGGCAGACCGTCTTCGGGCGCTCCGGTGGCCGCCCGGCACACATCGGTATCGGTGACCGCGGGATCGGCCGCGAACCGTTCCCCGATCAGGTCGATCGCCGCCAACCGGTTCCCGCTCCGGGCCTCGTACACACTGAGCCGGTACGCCATCGCGAACAGATTCAGCGTCCGGCCCACCGGCTGCCCCGGCGCGGGCGGAAATTGGCATGTGCGCACCAACTCCCCGAGCCGCACCTGCGATACGCAGGCGACCAATTGCACCGACCGCGCATCGACGGGGTGCCATACGGCGGCCGGGCCGGCCGGGGTGAACTCGGAAAGTTCCCCGGCCAGATGAATCGGGCTGGGGCCCGTCGCCGAATAGGGCGCGGCCACCGTGGTCCCACCCTCGCCCTGGCACAGGGCCCCGTATTCCGCCACATCGAACCGGGCGAATCCGGAAGCCGCGAAGACGGTGCCGGTCACCGCCGCCAGCGCCGCGCCGGCCACCCCGACCGCGATCGCATACCGCGCGCCGCGCCCACCGGTGTTCGTCCCGGCCGGCCGGCCCACGTCCGCCGGCCGACCGCGTTCCGGCCCGCGCGGGCGGTCCGCCGCCGCCCGAGCTGCCCCGGCACGCGCCCGCGCGCGGCCTGGTACCTGCCGGAGCCGGGCGATCTCCCGCCGGATGCCGACCGGGGTCCGCACCGACCTTCGGGGCTCACGGGCGGGAGTCCCGGACACAGACGACCCCACCGGGACCCCGGCCGGACCGCCCGGGCCCGCCACTTCCCCACCGGTTATGGAATCCCCGGCCGAAACCGGCGAATCAGCCTCTCGCTTCGATGCTGGGTCACCGGCGACCGGCGACAGCGAGCCCTGGGAACCTTCCGTGGCCGACGTCGCGGTCCGCAGCGAATGCCCGTGCCGGTCGGCGACCTCCACAACGCCCCGCTGCCGCGGCGGGCGGTTCACGGCTGCCGGGGGTGCCGCAAACCCCACCGGAGACTCCGGAGATCGCTCCGCCGGTCGCCGTGAACGCCCCACCTCACCGGTATCCGGTTCCGCGAGCCGGTCTTGCCCCGCGGAACGGCCCCGCACCGCGGTCTGGTCCAGCACCGCAGGCCGGTCTTGCCCTGCGGACCGGCCCCACGCCGCCGACCGGCCCGGTTCCGCAAGCTGGTCTTGTCCCGCAGACCGATCCGGCACCGCGGACTGCCCGAGCTCCCCGGGCCGGCCCCGCACCACAGGCTCGTCCAGCACCGTAGGTTGGCTCTGCACCGCAGGCCGGTCCGGCATCGGAGGCTGGTCTTGTCCCTCGGGCCGGTCCGGTGCCCCGGGCCGCGGCACCGGCTCGACATCCGGTCGCGACTTCTCGCCACGGCCGAGGTCCGGCCGGCCGATCACCGCCGGTCGCTCCGCGGCCGTGTTCCATTCGTCGTTCGTACTCCGGTCCACCTCAACGGAATCGCGCGTGGCGACGTCCGGTTCCTCCCGGCGCCGCGGGACTGCCGGGCCGGCGCGTCCGGCTCCGGCGTCGGACTGCCGATCGGCGGTACCGGCCGAGGGCTGCCGCTCGGGCGATTCCGGCCGGGCGGCGCCGGCGTGAGCCGACCGGTCGTCAGGGGAGGGGACCGAGCCGGAGCCGGTCACCGAGAGTGCCTGTTCCGCCTGGAATTCTTCGGCAGGCGCGGACCCGGCTGTTCCGGGAAGCGCGAGTGCGCCGCCGATGCGCTGACGCGTGGACGTACGGCCGGAACCGGCGAATCGCGGGAAGACCGTCTTCCGCGCCGACCGGCCCCCGGTGGGCGCCGAAGACGCCGGGAGCTGCCCGCTCTCGGTTCCGTTCGCCGCGACCGTGAACCCCTCGGCCGCCAGCTCCTCGGCATCCGGTGTCGACAGCGGGATTCCGAGCGTTTCGAAGGCCTGGGCGATATCGGCGGCGCGCCAGCGGGCGGCGCCGGCGGGCGGATGCTCGAAGTACTCTGTCAGGCTCGCCGATTGCCCGATCCGGACCATGATCGTTTCTTCGCCCGCCTCCTGCGGGGACGGGCTCCAGGTGATCCGCGAACCGGTCTTCGGGATCAGCACTACGAGAACGTCGATGTGCTCGGGCATTCCGTGCCGGTGGAACACCGCCTCCAGTTCGGCCCGCTGTCTGCGGCCCCGCACCAGCGGGTTCACCGTCCCGGAACCCGTTCGCAGATCGGCGGTCCGATCGTCGACCTGCCAGCGACCGCCCGGCGGTGTTTCCAGCACACCGTGCTGAACCGACCGGAAATCCGCGAGCACCACCAGCGTGCACCCGGACGGTGTCCAAACCAGCAGGTCGACCACCGTTGTGGATCTGCGGCGGGGGCGGGGCAGTGCACCACCGAGGAGGGCGACGCCGCCGATGCGCTCGGTTCCGCGACCCCAGTCGCCGAGCAAGCGGAGCACGAACCGCTGCACACCGGACAATTCGGCACTCTGCACGCGTACAATCACGGCGACCCCTACTTCGGTGACCACGAAACCCACGCACACCACGGGGCGCCAGGGAGATCTTAATTCCCTGGCGCACAACGTTTTTGGATGCGCCGTCGTCAATGGTAGCAATCCACGCCAGGGCGCACGAGAGCCTGCGCCCGCAGGCATGCGTGCGCATTCGTGCATATCGCGACGACCTGCACTGCCCGTTACCCCTCGGCCGCCCGGAGTGCAACAACTCACCCGACTGCGGCCGGCCGACCCGAACAGGAACAGGCAGGCCCGGCCGGCCGCACGCCCACCCGATACCGGCGCGGCCCCGCCGATTTCGCCCTCGGTGACCGGTCGCCGGCCCTCCGCCACGGACACGCCCGGCTTTGATCAACACAGCCCGCGGCGCCTGCACGCGCGGTACGTTTTAGGTACCAGAGCCGATCTGGTAGTGCGGCCGGCCATCGGTGGTGCCGATGCGGTGGGCCGCACGCGGTTGCCGTGGCCGCTCGAGGAGAACGTTGTATGCCGCAGTTCGAAGTTTCCCAGGAGGTCGTCACACTCGCGGAAGGTGAGGTGCTGCGACTCGACGCTCAACCGGTCGACTACGCGATAGTCGCGCTGTATTTCGTTTTCGTCCTCGGCATCGGCCTGATGGCCCGCCGGCGCGTGTCGTCGAGTATGGATTTCTTCCTGTCCGGCCGGTCACTACCGGCCTGGGTCACGGGTCTGGCGTTCATCTCGGCGAACCTGGGCGCCGTCGAGATCATGGGGATGTCGGCCAACGGCGCGGAATACGGTTTTCCCGCCTTCCACTACTTCTGGATCGGCGCGGTCCCCGCCATGCTGTTCCTGGGCGTGGTGATGATGCCGTTCTACTACGGCTCGAAGGTCCGCAGCGTGCCGGAGTTCATGCGCCGCCGCTTCGGCACCGGCGCGCATCTGGTGAACGCGCTGAGTTTCGCGGTCGCCCAGGTACTCATCGCCGGCGTCAACCTGTATCTGCTCGGCACCATTCTCAATGTGCTGCTCGGCTGGCCGCTGTGGGTCGCGGTGATCGCGGCGGCGGTGATCGTGCTGTCCTACATCACCCTCGGCGGGTTGTCGGCGGCGATCTACAACGAGGTGCTGCAGTTCTTCGTGATCGTGGCCGCGCTGCTGCCGCTCACCCTGATCGGCCTGCACCGGGTCGGCGGCTGGTCGGGGTTGCAGGACAAGGTGGCCGCTTCCCCCGGCGGCCCCGAACAGCTGGATTCCTGGCCGGGTAACGCGCTGTCCGGTTTCGCCAACGATTTCCTGTCCATCCTCGGCATCGTCTTCGGCCTGGGTTTCGTGCTCTCCTTCGGCTACTGGACCACCAACTTCGTCGAGGTCCAGCGCGCGCTGGCGACCCATTCCATCGCCGCCGCCCGGCGCACCCCGATCATCGGCGCCTACCCGAAGATCCTGATTCCGCTGATCGTGATCATTCCCGGCATGATCAGCGCGGTCCTGGTGCCGCAGATGGCCGATTACAAACAGGCGGTCACCGCGAATCCCGATGTCGAGAGCGATACCACCTACAACCAGGCGCTGCTGTACCTGATGAAGGAAGTGCTGCCCAACGGCCTGCTCGGGGTCGGGCTGGCCGGTCTGCTGGCGGCGTTCATGGCCGGGATGGCGGCCAATGTCTCGGCCTTCAACACGGTGTTCAGTATCGACCTGTGGCAGCAGTACGTGGTCAAGGACCGGCCGGATACCTACTATCTGACCGTCGGCCGGCTGGCCACGGTGGGCGCCACCGTGGCGGCGATCTTCACCGCGTTCATCGCGGGCGGGTTCAGCAACATCATGGACTACCTGCAGACCTTGTTCAGCTTCTTCAACGCGCCCCTGTTCGCGACCTTCATCCTGGGCATGTTCTGGAAACGGATGACTCCGACCGCCGGCTGGACGGGTCTGGTGGCCGGTACGGCGGTCGCGGTCACCATCTTCGTGCTGAACGAGACAGAGGTGTTCTCGCTGTCCGGCCAGGGGGTCAGTTTCGTCGCGGCGGGCGCCGCCTTCGTCGTCGATATCCTGGTCAGTGTGGGTGTCACGATGGTCACCGCACCGAAACCCGCGGCCGAGCTCGTGGGCCTGGTGTATTCGGAGACGCCGCGTGAAATGCGCACCGATCCGGAGGCCGCGACGCTGCCCTGGTATCAGCGCCCGGTACTGCTGGCGGGTATCGCGCTGGTACTCGTGATCATCCTCAATATCGCGACCGGATAGGACAACGACCGTGCTCTTCGATATCCGCACCATCGTCGGGGGCCTGCTCGGCCTCTACGGCATCGTCCTGGTGATCACCGGACTCGTGCACGATACGGCCGACGAGGAAGCCAAGACCGGCGGTATCAACGTGAACCTGTGGGCCGGTCTGGGCATGCTCGTGGTGGCCGCCGCATTCATCGCCTGGACGCTGCTGCGCCCGGTCGCGGTCGACCGGCCCGACCCGGGTGCCGAGATCGAATCCGGCCGGGACCGATGACCCGCTCGGCTGCCGGAGACACGGCACCGGCCCGCGATGACGCGGACCGGTGAACTATCGGGAGCGGCCGGGAGCCGTCAGTCCGGCAGGCCGATCGCGAAACCGATAGCGATGAGCAGGCAACTGATGACCGATACAGCCAGGATGATCCACATCGGGCAAGCGTACGAAATCGGCTGAACGCGCCCGGTACCGGGTCGGGCGGTGCGGCCCGGTCGGGCAGGTGGTGCGGTCGCGGATCAGGCCACGACCTCGACGATATCGCCGGGGTTCAGATAGTGGTAGACGGCCACGGCCCCCGGTTCGGTCAACCGGATACAGCCGTGCGATTCGGCCTGCACCGGACCGATATGGAAGGCGATATCGCCGTTGAAGAACACCGCGTAGTGCATCGGTGCGTGATGCATGGTGCTCCAGTGGTACGGGCGTTTGAAGTCGACGTCGAATACGCCGGTCGGGGTCTCGTAGCCGTCCATCCCGTGCGACATCGGCGTCGGCCCGTAGACCACCCTGCCGTTGTCCATCAACCAGACCTCGTTCGTGGACAACCGCAGGCAGGCCCGCGCCGCCGGTGAACAGGGGGCTTCGGCCGGGATGATCGCCGGCACACCGGGGACGTTGGGCCCGTTCGGCCACAGCGGCTCGGCGAATGCGGGTGCCGCCGGCGCCAGGGCCGCCGCCGCGACCCCGGTGAGTACAGCCATCCGGTGGAGGAAGTGTCCGTTGCTCATCTCGTACCGACCTCTTTTCTCGATCCGTCGCCACTCCGGCGGGGCCAGCAAATCCAGAGCTAAGATCTAGAGAACCATTCGACGGTACTGAAAATTCGGCGAACTGTGGGTCGCATTCACCGCCGACGCGCCGATTCGACACCATTCCGCGACGGAATACGACCCACTCGCCTCAGGCCACGCTCCAGCTATCGGAGGCCGCGCCACGTCGCCGGATACGACGTCGCCGCTGGTAGAACACCTCCTCCACCGAAACATTGGGGACCTCCTCGACGATCCCGGTGAGCCGGCCGCCGAGCTCCAGCTCGGCGATCCGCCGGTGCAGACCGGCGCGCCGCTCGGCCGTCAGATCGGCCCATACCGCCCCGATCCGCCGCTGCGCGGGCTCCTCGGCAACCGCCAGCAAACGCAGCAGTTCGGGCCACAGATCGTCGGCATTGGCCACCGAGGGCAGTTCGGCGATCTGCTCCACCGGCATCCGCGCCACCAGCCCGGCGATATAACGCTGCACGTCGGGGTGGCTCCGTTCGGCGAGCAGCAGCAGGCCCTTCCACGGCCCCGGTTTGAACGCGACGATCAGCGATTCGATGATCGCGATCAGCGCGGCGGTATTGGCGAAGATGGGGTTCATCGCCATCCGCTGCAGGCCCGGCTGACTGAACTTCGAGACGAAGGTCATCAGCTCCGGCGCCGCGCCGCGCTGGATGGTGTGCGCGCAGAGTTTGCCCAGGGCTTCGGGGGTGGCCAGGGACAGCAGGATATCCCCGATCCGGAAGACCACGTCCGCGTCGGCCCGCGACATCACCGATACCGCGGCCTCCTGCAACTCCGCCGAACCGGCCAGGACGTTCTCCATCATCCGCGGGATCCGCTTCGATCCGCCATCCAGCAACTGGCGCAGTATGTTGCTGACGGCGGACGCGGAGTAGGCGTAGGCGGCGGAGAAGATGATGCCCTCGTCGTCGAGGGTGCCGCGTTCGACGGCCTCGACCATCTTCGGTGAGGCGTATTCCAGGAACGGCCCGGCGGTGATGTGGTCCTTGCGGCGCAGGACCTCGTTCACGATCGCGACCAGCGGTTCGGCGGCCATGATATCGCCGAGTTCACCGAGCGCTTTGGGATCCACATACGGTGTGCAGTCCGCCGCGTACTCGGTTTTCAGCATCGTGAGCGTATCGGCGGCGGCGTCCGGGTATTCGACACCGACGGCGCCCGCGGCGCGACCGGTCATCATGGGCGGCACGATGCGCTGGACCAGCGGTAACGACACCTGCAGCGGGATGATCGGGATCAGCCGGCCGATCCGTTTGAACATTTCGCCGTGGTATTCGAAGATCCGCCCCGAGATCCGCTGTTCCAGTTCGTGCAGATGTTCGGCCCCGAGCCGTTCGAGGTAGGCGATTCGTTCGACAGGAACATGTAGCGTGCGCGCGAGCAGGATCATCTGCGCGCGAGTGACCAGATCGCTCATTTCTCGAGGAGATCCCCGAACATGATCCGGCGCGTGATCGTTTTGAACGGGGGCGGGAAGTAGCGGATCATGCCGTTCACCGCCTCGATGAGCAGCTCCTTCTCCTGTAGCTGGGCGCTGCGGAACAACCCGAGCAGATCCTGGATCTCTTCATCGGAGAGCATCTCCGAGGCTGCGGTGGGTCCGTTCAGTTCGCGGACGAGTTCGGTTTTGGCACTCATTCTGCTCCTGTGTCTCACTCGGGGGCCGGCAGCCGCGAAACCACCGCCGACCCCGTGTATTACCCGCACGACGATATGCCGAATCCTCATGGCCGTTAAGGCATTCACATCTGGCGTTACCTGCCTGCAATTTGGCGTGTATCACATCGCGGGGTACGCGTGACGCTACCGCAGGGGTGACTCCGGTCCGTGTGTCGCCGGTGCGGACGGGAACCGGGTCCGCCGGGTGACCACCACGGTTGCGCCGCCGTGCGACAACCGTGGTGGTTGCCGATCCGGGACTAGTTCGGCGCGAGGTGGCGGCGCAGGAACATCAGTTGATGCCGAAGGGCGGGCTCGAAGAAGGGATTGCCCGGCCACACCCCGAAATGGTCGCAGGGATAGTGGCGGACCTCGGCACGCGCCGCGAACGCGGCCTTGGCGGCGGCGTACGGCGGTGCCCCGCGGTCGAAATCGGCGATCTGCACCAGCACCGGAAGTCGCAGTTCCGCCGCCGCCCGCGCCGGACGGAACCCGGCCAGCTGCGGCAGCACGCCCGCGTCGATCTCGTTGCGCCAGGTCGGCCCGGCCAGCGCCCGATAGGACTCGTACCAGCCGTCCAGGGCCAGCGCCGCGACCTCACCGGGCCGGCCCACCAGGGGAATCAGGCCCGACCCGCCGGTCACCGCGTCCAACTGCCGCCGGATCGAGGCATAGGCGCCGCGCAGGGTCGCCACGGGGCCGCCCGAGCGGACGGCCAGCGCCGCGGCGGCCCGGCCGTCCACCAGTGGCGTCACCGAGACGACCGCGGCCAGCGTGGCCCGTGCGGTGGCCGTTTTCCCCGGTGTGGCACGCGCGGCCGCGGCCGCCGCGAAGACGTGGCCGCCGGACAGCGAGACGCCCCAGAGCACCACGCGGTGCGGATCGACCCCCGGCAACTCGGCGGCCGCGCCGACCGCGGCCCGGTAGTCGGCGAGCTGATCGGCCATCCGGATCCGCTGGCGGGGTTCGCCGCCGCTGGCGCCGAAATGCCGGAAGTCGAACGCCAGGACATCGATTCCCGCGGCCGCGTAGGCGCGGGCGAACGGTTCCAGCCCCGAATCCTTGGTCCCGCCGAATCCGTGTGCCATCACCACGACCGGCCGGCCGGACGAACGCTCGAGGTCCGCCGACCCGGCCGGGAAATGCCAGGCGTGACACAGGTCGGCACCGGACCGGAAGGTCAGTTCGGCAGGGGCGGCGGCGGTCCCCGTTTCAGGGAGGTGGTGCAGGGTCATGACGGTTCCTCGCGGTGGTGGGTTCGGCGGGCTCCGGTTCGTGGCCGTAGATCGAGCGCAGCCAGACGGTGACCACCGATTCGATATAGCGTTCCCGGTCGAGTTCCACACCCAGGGTGAGGCGTTCGAGCAGGCGTTCGTTGAGCAGCAGCAGGACATCGGCGAGGGTGGTGGCGTCACCGCCGGCGGGGGCCCGGCCCGCCCGGCGCTCGTCCTCGATCATGGCCGCGATCGCCGGGATGAACGCCTGGCGCTCGGTTTCCCAGATATCGCGCACGGCCGGTGAGGCGCTGCGGGCCTCCAGGACGGCGCGATAGAGGTGGCGGTGGCGGTCCCAGAAATCCACCAGCCCGCGGATCGTCCGTTCGATACGCCCGGCCGGTTCCCCGGCGCCGAGCAGAATATCGTTGACCGCGAATACTTCCTCGTAGATTTCCTCCAGGGCGGCCCCCACCGCGGACGCCTTGTTCTCGAAGTAGAAATAGAACGCCGATCGCGTCAGTCCGGCCCGCCGGGAGATCTCGGCGATATTGACGGCTTCGAGCCGTCCCCCGTTATCGCGCAGCAGTTCGTCCAGCGCCACGAGAATGGCGCTGCGACGCTGGTCGCCGCGGTGCGGGGCGCGCCGGTCGGTCCGCGAACGCACCGTCATCCGGTACTCCCGGCCGGAAGCGCACCGTGGGTCCGGGCCCGGCGCAGCCCGGCCGGCAGTTCGCTGAGCCGCAGATCGCGTTCGTAGACGAAATAGTCCAGCTGCTGGGTGTGGCGCGGCCGGTCCACCACATGCCCGGTGAAGCGCCGCTGGTCCGCCTCGATGATCCGGTACATCGTTTCCTCCGACGGCGGCCGGTAGTACCCGGCCGCCCAGGCGGCGACCAGCCGGGCCTGGCATTCCACGAACGGGAACAGCGTGGGGAACGGCTGTGCGAACCCCACGAACGCCAGGTTGTCCACACCGGGTTTGAAGATGCGCTTGTACAGCGAGATCCGGTTGTCGGGCGCGCTGATGAACTCCGGATCGAAGAAGGGGAAGGTGATGTTGTAGCCGGTGCAGTAGATGATGACGTCGAAATCCTTGTGCGTTCCGTCCACGAAATGCACGGTCTCGCCGTCGAGCCGGCGCACATCGGGTTTGGCCACCACGTCTCCGGAGCCCAGCCGCAGCGGCAGTTCCACCGATTGGGTGGGGTGCGCCTCGAAGAACTTGTGGTTCGGCGCGGGCAGGCCGTACTTCACCGGGTCGCCCGAGATGTAGGGCGTGAACGTCTGGACCAGTTTGCGCTGCCAGGACAGCGGAACATAGGGCACCGTGCGGAAATACCGGTCGGCGGGGGTCCCCGCGAAGTATTTGGGCACCACCCACGCACTCGACCGGGTGGACAGCCAGACCTCGTTGTCCATTGCGCGCGAGGACAATTCGACGGTGATATCGGCGGCGCTGTTGCCGATGCCGACGATCAGGATGCGTTTGCCGTACAGATCGAGCGGGGTCCGCGGATCGATATAGGCGTGGGAGTGGATGGACTGTCCGGTGAACTCCCCGGGGAAATCGGGGAACCGCGGATCCCAGTGGTGCCCGTTGGCCACCACCAGCAGGTCGGCGCGCCGGTTCTCGCCGCGTTCGGTGGTGAGCTCCCAGCCGCCACCGGCCGGAGCGGCGTGCCGGATACCGTTGCCGAATTCGATGGCCCGTTTCAGGTCGAAGGCCGCCGCATAGCCCTCGAGGTATTCCTTGATCAGGCTGTGGTGCGGGAAATCCGGGTAGGAATCCGGCATCGGATAGTCCCGGAACGAGAGCTGGTATTTCGAGGTATCGATATGCAGTGACCGGTAGGCGCTGGAATGCCCGTTGGGGTTACCGAACGCCCAGTTCCCGCCGATCCGGTCCGAGGATTCGAAGCAGGTGTACTCGATTCCGTAGTCGCCCAGCATTTTTCCCGTGGTCAGGCCGCTGATTCCGGCCCCGATGACCGCGACGGTGGGTTTCGGCATACAACCTCCTGCGCGTTCCGCCCCGACAGCGGAGACAACCCGGCAGTGACACCGGTCACAGGAACCCTAGGACCGGTTTTGACAGGTGTCAAGAAAAATCAACCCTTGTCAGCCGACCTGCCGCGCTCTACGTTGTGAGTCACGTCATACCGGTCGGATCGGGAGGAAACCCCATGCGCGCTCTGCAACTCACCGAACCCGGCCGCCTCGAGATACGCGAGGTCCCGACGCCCGAACCCGGCCCCGGCGAACTCCTGATCCAGGTGGGCGCGTCCGGGATCTGCCATTCCGACCTGCACGTCCTGCACCTGCCGTTCAAGGTGCGCGACGAACCGCTGACCCTCGGCCACGAGATCGCGGGCACCATCGCCGCGGTGGGCGACCGGGTATCCGGCCGCACCACCGGGGAACGCGGAGTGGTGTATCTGTGCTGGTCCTGCGGAATCTGCCCGGAATGCGCGAGCGGGAACGAGAATGTCTGCCGGGCTGCGGGCCGGGTCGCCATGCCGCCCTGCCCGGGTCTCGGGCCCGACGGTGGGATGGCGGAATACGTGGCGATCCCGGCGAGCTCGTTCGTACCGATCGGCGATCTGGATTTCGTCGCCGCGGCACCGCTGGCGGATGCCGCGCTCACCAGCTACCACGCCATCCGCGGCGCCCACGACCAGCTGTTTCCCGGATCGACCGCGGTGGTGATCGGCGCCGGCGGGCTCGGCCACGTGGGAATCCAGATCCTGCGCGAGCTCACCGCCACCCGGATCGTCGCGGTGGACACCGACCCCGCCAAACGGGAACTGGCCACCGAATGCGGTGCCCACGAAACGTTATCGGCCGGCGACGATACCGCCGACCGGATCCTGGCGATGACCGGCGGCCGCGGGGCGGAGGCGGTCTTCGATTTCGTCGGGGTCGATGCCACCGCCCAGCTCTCGGTGCGCAGCGTCGCCCCCAACGGCGCCTACCGGATGATCGGGCTCGGCGACGGGAACCCCGAGATCACCGCCGGACCGGCCGGTGGCCCCGGACTACCGTGGGGCGCCACGGTGCGCAAATCCTACGGCGGCACCAAACGCGATCTCATCGACAGTATCGCGCTGGCGCGGGCCGGCCGGATCAGTGCCCGCACCGAGCAGTTCGCCCTCGCAGACGGCGCCCATGCCTACGCCCTGCTGGAGCAGGGGCGTATCCGTGGCCGCGCCGTACTGGTGCCCTGACCCCTCACTACTCGCCGGCCGGCGCCCACATATTGCTGATCAACTTGTGGCTGGGTGTATCGGCCAGCGACTGCGACGATTCGTAGATCCGGACGTAGGATGTGGCGCTGATCCGCCATACTCCGTCCTTGCCCCGGCGATACCGATCGGTGTAGTAGCCGGCGCCCCGGATGAGGAATCCGTAATCGGTCGCGATCACCGTATCCTCGAACAACCAGCTCCCGGTGGCGGTGTCCCCCTCGACGACGATCTCCGGATGGTTGGCGACATGGGTGGTCACGATGCCGGGCCCCATGTTCTCGCGCATGAATCCGACCACCGCGTCGCGTCCGTCCAGAGTGAGTTCCCGGCCCATGGCGTGGGTGCCGTAGCGGGCCTCGATCGCCGGGTCGAGCGTGGCGGCGAAATCGTCCCACTGTTTGAGGTCCAGCGTGCGGAAGTACCGGTATTTGAGACCGCGGATGAGTTCGAGCGCCTGCAGATCCATGCAGTTACCTTGACACGCCTCGATCCGCGCGGCAAGAACACGTTCTAGTTTACCGATGCCCGGCCGATCGCTGCCGCGCCGGGGCCGATCGTGCCGTGCGGCCATCTCGCCGAACACGCACCCGAGCGCACCGCCCCGGCCGCCCCGGTTTGCGGGCGCCCGCCGGTGGTACTGCGCCCGAAACAGAAGCAGAGAGTTCGCGAGAGACGGCCCGCCGCGCCGGACGCCGCTCCCGCCATCGAACGACGGAGAGACCATGAACAGCGCCGATTTGCTCACCGATGCCTTCGACCGGATCCGGGAGGCCGTGCACGAGGCCGTCGACGGGCTCGACCGGGACGCCCTGCACTACCGGCCCGATCCGGGAGCCAATTCCATCGCCTGGCTGGTATGGCATCTGACCCGGGTGCAGGACGAGCACCTGGCGGAACTGACCGGCACCGAATCGTTGTGGACCGGCCGCGGCTGGTACGAGCGTTTCGACCTGCCGATCGACCGGCAGGCCACCGGCTACGGCGACACCCCCGCCGAGGTCGCCCGCATCCAGGCCCCGGCGGAACTGCTCGCCGGCTACTACGACGCCGTGCACGCCCATACCCGGCGCTTCCTGGGCACTCTCACCGAGGCCGATCTGGACAAGGTGGTCGACGAGAACTGGGACCCGCCGGTGACCATGGGCGTGCGGCTGGTCAGCGTGATCGCCGACGACCTCCAGCACGCGGGGCAGGCCGCCTACCTACGCGGCGTATTCACCCGTTCGGCGGCGGCACCGGCGGCCGCCCGGCACTGATCGGGCCCCGGCCCGCGGGGTCAGTCGCGCAGCGCCTCCTCGCGCAACCAGCCCAGGGTGCGCGACAGTATCCGCGAGATATGCATCTGCGAGACGCCGAGCCGGTCGGCGATCTGGGATTGGGTCTTGGATTCGAAGAACCGCATCCGCAGCACCTGGCGTTCCCGCTCGGTGAGTTCGCCGAGCAGCGGTTCGACCGCCAGATAGTCCTCCACCCAGCCGTACGACTCTTCCTCACTGCCCAGTGATTCCACCAGCGGCGGCGCGGCGGACTCGCTGTCGTCACCGGCGGGGGCGTCGAGCGAGGACGTCTGGTAGGCATTACCGGCGATCAGCGCCTGGGTGACCTCCACCAAGTCGATATCGAGCTCGTCGGCGATCTCCCGGGCCCGGGGTACCCGGCCCAGCCGCTGAGACAGGGTCTCGATGGTCGGGCCCAGGCTCAACTGGATCTCCTTGACCCGCCGGGGCACCCGCACCGACCAGGTGTTGTCCCGGAAATGCCGGCGCACCTCCCCCATGATGGTGGGCACCGCGAACGACAGGAACGACGAACCGCGGGACACATCGAATCGTTCGACGGCGTTGAGCAGCCCCAGCCGGGCCACCTGCAGCAGATCGTCGTAGGTTTCACCCCGCCCGGAGAACTTCCGGGCGATATGTTCGGCCAGCGGCAGGCACCGGTCCAGGATTTCCGCCCGAATGGCCGCCCGCTGCGCCGAACCCTCCGGCGCGGCGGCCATATCGCCGAACAACGGCTCGATATTGTCGTAGCTGTCGTTGCCACGATGGCGGCGTGAAGGCCCCGGATCTACGCGCGGTGCCTCATGCGCCATCGGCGCCCCCTCGGTACCAGCTGAATTCGACATCGGTCGGGTATCCACCACTCGCCACGTCGTAGGGATGCTGCACCACGTCGACCCCGCGGGTCAGGGTCCGCACGATATGCCAGCCGAAACCTTCCTGATCGAGAAGCGAATCGGTCGCCGCAGTCGAGGTTACGCGCACGGTCATGCGGTGCCGGTCATAATCGAAGTCGCAGCTCAGTGTCGAGTCGGCAACGGCCGCCGCAATCAACGAGGTGGCCACCTCGTCGAGGGCGAGCCGGATATCGGTCACCTCGTCCAAGCCGAAATCGGCGATCAGCGCCACCGTCTCGGCCAGCGCGCGCAGCATCACCAGCTGCTCTTGCTGCGCCGGGACGCGTACGCCGACGGTTGTCGTATCTCGTGAAGTCGTATCCACTGAGTCGGAGACGCTGTCCACCATGCGCACCACCACCTCGTTACTGCGGCCCACCCGACGCGGGCCGGGGGCGCCTGCCGGGGCCCTCACGGCCTGGATCCGGCGGCGACGCCGCGGCTGTCTGTCCTCGGCCTGATTGTCACATGCGCAGGTACCCCGCATCGGGGTGCCGAAACCGCGACAACCTTCCGACAACTTACTGGCGCGCGTCCACACGGTAACCGGGCAGGTCCGAATCGAGCAGGTGGAACGATAATTCGCGGGCCCAGGACAGAACGCGACCACCGCCGACAGTATCGGCGGTGGTGCCGGGGCCGGCCTCAACCGATCAGGGCCGTGCGCAGCGTCGGGAAATAGCGGAACTGGTGGCGCACCCCCGTGACCCCCAGCGCGCGCTCGATATCGTGACGCCCGCTGACCAGCCGTAACTCGACCCCACAACGCCATGCGTCGGATTTGGCGGCGGCGAGCGCCGCGGCGGCGCGCAGACACAGGAATGTGGTGGCACGCAGGTCCAGAACGACCACACGGCATTCCTCCCGGCAACAGCGGCCGAGCAAGGCGCGGAAATCGTCGAGGCCGACCGCATCGAGTTCGCCTTCGACTCGGGCGATCAGATAATCGGGGCGCTCGGTGCTGCGCCGCGACCACATCCGGCCGCCGCCGGCGGCGGCGCGCGGATCACTTCTCCGGTGCTGATCGACCTGGTAAAGGGCGGTGGTTACCGACATATGCATCCCGTCCGTTGCGGTGTGGGATTCCGGTTGGCATACCCGATCGGGACCAGCGACCACGCGGGCATCGCCCGCCTGGAGAGCCCGACTACCGACATACGCCGCACCGGGTTCGGCTGTGTGTTTCAACCTCGTCCTCATTCTGGCACGACCGGCTGCCGCTGTACACCGGGCGCGGGCACCGCCTGCGCACCGGCACGTTTACCCCGCGCGCGGGCGGCTATTGCGGGGGCAACGGGGCCGGGCGGCGGTTCCGGTTCCCAGAAGAGCGGAGGTTGGCACGACGATGGCTTCTCTGACCGCAGTCGCGCTGGTGTGCACGCTGAAGAAATCACCGGCCGAATCCAGCAGCGACCGGATCGCGCGCCAGTTGCTCGCCGAACTCGCCGGGTACGAGGTGACCGGCAAGGTCATCCGGGTGGTGGACCACGATGTCCGGCCGGGTGTTTCCGCCGACGAGGGCGAGGGTGACCAGTGGCCCGGTATCCGGGCCGAAATCGCGGCGGCGGATATTCTGCTGTTCTGCACCCCCACCTGGCTGGGGCATATGTCGTCGGTCGCGCAGCGCGCACTGGAACGACTGGACGCCGAACTGTCCGAAACCGACGACGCGGGCCGGCCCGCGATGTTCGGCAAGGTCGCGATCGCGGCCGCGGTGGGCAATGAGGACGGCGCTCACAAGATCATCGCCGATGTCTTCCAGGGGCTGAACGATATCGGTTTCACCGTTCCCGCCCAGGGCGCCACCTATTGGAACGGCGAGGCGATGAGCGGGGTCGATTACCTGGACCTCGAGCGCACCCCCGATGCCGTCGCGTCGACCAATGCCACGGCGGCGCGCAACGCCGCCCACCTGGCCCGACTTCTGCGTTCCGCGCAGTATCCGGCCGGCTGACCGCCGCCGGGTCCCCGCGGTGCGCCCGGACGACGACACCGTCGCCACGAAAGGTGAAATCCTATGGTCGAAACACTCGCCGCCCCGGGCACCGTCTCCCGGGGGATGCGCCTGCCCACGCCCCGGGGCCCGCTCTCCGCCGATCTGGTGGCCCTGCTCCCGGCCGAACCGGGCAGCCCGGTCCCGCCCGCGCCGCCGGATATCGACCCGTACGGTGACGATCTCCAGCTGGCGTTGCACACCTGCTACGAACTGCACTACCAGGGCTTTCGCGGAGTGGACCCGGAGTGGGAGTGGGACAGCGAACTGCTGCGGTTGCGCCGGCAACTGGAACGCCGGTTCGCCGACGCGTTACGCGCCGAGGTCCCCGGTGGTCACGATGTGGAGGCCGAACTGGACCGGCTGCTCGCACCGCCCGTCGCGGGCGGGGTCCCGGCCTTCCTGCGTGACGAGGGCACCTGGGAGCAACTGCGCGAATACTTCGTCCAGCGCTCGATCTACCACCACAAGGAAGCGGACCCCGTGGCCTGGGTCATCCCACGGTTGCGCGGCCGGGCGAAAGCCGCCCTGGTGGCGGTGGAGTTCGACGAATTCGGTGGCGGGCACGGCGACCGGATCCATGCCCGGCTCTACGCCGATCTGCTGCGCGCCGCGGATCTGGACGACGGCTACCTGCACTATTTGGATATCGTGCCGGCGCCCATGCTGGCCCTGGTGGACATGATGTCGCTGTTCGGCCTGCACCGCTCGCTCCGCGGCGCGCTGGTAGGGCATTTCGCGGCGGTGGAGATCACCTCCTCCCCCGCGTCCCGGGTGCTGGTGGAGGCGCTGCGGCGATTCTCGGCGCCCGCGGACTGCGTGCGGTTCTACGCCGAGCACGTCACCGCGGACGCCGTCCACGAACAGGTGGTGCGCCGCGATGTGCTGGCCGATCTGCTGGCCCGCGAACCCGAGCTCGCCGAATCGGTGGTCTTCGGGATCCAGGCCACCGACCTTCTGGAGGACCGATGCACCGAGCTGATGCTGAGCCGCTGGCGGGCCGGCCGCAGTGCGCTGCGGACCGAGGCCGGGTGAGCGCCGTGTTGATGCGTGCACCCGGTGTGTACCGGCCGCAGCCCGACACGTGGCTGCTGGCCCGCGCCATGACCGAGGCGGCCCTGCCGGCCGGGGCCAGCGTGCTCGACGCGTGCACCGGGACGGGTGCGCTCGCGATCCATGCCGCGCGCACGGGCGCGGCAGCGGTGACCGCGGTGGATCTGTCCCGCGCCGCGGTGGCCTCGGCCTGGCTGAACAGCCGGCTGAACGGGGTACGGCTGGAATTGCTGTGCGGGGACGTGACCGAGGTGGTCGCCGGACGCACCTTCGATGTCATCGTCGCCAACCCGCCGTACGTCCCGAGCGACCGTCCGGTGCCGGACGGTCGCGCGGCCCGCGCCTGGGACGCCGGTCGGCACGGCCGCTCCCTGCTCGATCCACTGTGCGCGATGATGCCGCGCCTGCTGAACAACGGCGGCACCGCGCTGCTGGTCCATTCGGGCCTCTCCGGGACCGCGACCAGTCTCCGCCAGCTCCGTAGCGGCGGACTGAAGGCGACGGTGGTCGCCCGCACGGTGATCCCCTTCGGACCGGTGCTGACCCGGCGCAGCGGCTGGCTACGCGACCGGGGCCTGATCCGGCCCGGTCAGCGACACGAGGAGTTGGTGGTGATCCGTGCCGACCGAACACGATAAGCAACCGGTTCCGGCGCACGCCTCGCCCGCCGGCTGCTCCCGGCTCGGCAGTATCCGTCCACCGGCCGGCCGGCCCGGCACGGACGATCCCCCTGCCGTTGCCGTGACGCCGGCGGACGGGCGCGCCGAACCCGTGCGGATCGTCTTCACCGAGGACGGGCCCGCGCTGGTCGACGGACCGGTGGATCTGGTTACCGCAGACGGCGAGGTAGTGCACGCGGATCGTTTTCTCGTCGCGATCTGCCTGTGCAAACGGTCGCGGAGCTACCCACTGTGCGATACCAGCCACCGGCGCCGCGGCGGTCACTCGTGACCACCGGTGCGCGATATCGCGCCGATTGACCGCCCGCGCAGCGGGTACGCGCGACCCATGACCGACGATCACCGCCGCCGTCGTCCCGCCGGTACGCGGGCCCGCAGCGGTCCGTAGGCCGGGTGAGCGGCGGCCGACCCGCCGGCCGTGCCGGCGACAACGGAAGGCAGGGCAGCGCTCATGAATTCGATGGACCCCGATCCGTCCGCGACCCCGGACCTGGAGCCCGGTGGTGGTGTACCCGCCGGCTCCACCCCGCCGGATACGGCACAGACCTCCGGCCTCTCGGCCCCCGAGCCGCGCACCAGCCGTCGTTTCCCGCCCACCGGGATCGTGGCGGTGCTGGCCGCAGTCGTGCTCGTGGCGGTTTTCGTGGTGGTGGCCGTCGTCCTCATCGCGTCACTGGGCTGAGACCGGCGGGATGCCCCGGCGGTGGCACGGCTGCCCGGCCGGTCATCCGCTGATTAGTTGCGCGGGCCCCGGGTAGCCGCCTCATATGGTTCCGACCGAGGAGCAACTGCTGCACGCATTGACCCGGGCCGCGAACGCCCTGAAACAGGAGGGCATACCGTTCGCCGTGGCCGGCGGTTGCGCCGTGTACGCCCGCGGCGGCCCGCCGTCGGATCACGATGTCGACCTGTTCGTGAAACCCGAGGACAGTGCGCGGGCGCGCACCGAACTGGCCCGGGCCGGTCTACGCCTCGCGGAGGCCGCCGAGGACTGGCTGATCAAGGCCTACGACGGTGACACGCTCATCGATATCATCCACCGGCCCAACAACCGGGACGTCGACGACGCACTGCTGGGCCGGGCCGAGACCATGCGGGTGGGACCAACCCTCGCGCCCGTGGTCGATGCCACCGACCTGCTCGTCGACAAACTGCTCGTCTTCGACGCGCACCGGCTCGACCTCAGTCCGCTGCTGCGGATCTCGCGCGATCTGCGGGAACAGGTGAACTGGCCCGCGGTACGCGCCCAGACCGAGCATTCGCCCTACGCACGGGCATTCCTCGGATTGATCGACGATCTCGGGATCGCCGAGACGAGAACGGGGTCGCGCGACTCCGGAAAGGCGGAGTAGATGTCCGGCAACCCGCATTCCTCCCGGCAACGACCACCGGAATACCTGGCCGCCGAAATACATCGGGCACTGGCGGAGGACCCGCGCACCAGCGAACAAGGGGTGCAGGTCCGGATCCGCGGCGATGTGGTGGTCCTCGACGGCGAGGTGAGCACCGCTGCGCGGCGCCGTCTGCTCGAGGAGGTGGTGCACGATATCGCCCCGGAACTGCCGATCCACAACGACGTCCACGTCACCGCGACGGCCCGGCCGGGCGAGTCCGAAGACCTCGGCGCGTGACGCCGGGCAGAAGGGAGCAGGCAGATGCGGATCGCCGCTGTCGGAGACGTTCATCTGGGCACCGATTCCCGCGGCCTGTTACGGCCCGCGCTGCGGGATCTACCGGCCCTGGCCGATGTGCTGCTCCTGGCCGGTGACCTCACCAGGCACGGGACACCCGCCGAAGCCGAGGTGGTCGCGCGGGAATTCGCCGACGTGGGGGTGCCGGTGGTCGCCGTACTCGGCAACCACGACCACCACAGCGATGCCGCCGCCGAGATGACCGAAGTGCTGCAATCCTGCGGGATCACCGTGCTCGAAGGCGCCGCCACCACCCTCGAGATCGACGGCGCCACACTCGGTATCGCCGGCACGAAAGGTTTCGGCGGAGGTTTCGCGGGCAAATGCGCGAGCGTGTTCGGGGAACGGCTGATGCGTGATTTCGCCGGGCACACCGTCGAGCTGGCGGCCGCGCTGGACAGCGCGCTGGCCGGGTTGCACACCGATGTCACGGTCGTGCTGACGCACTACTCCCCCGTCAGCGACACATTGCACGGGGAACCGCGCGAAATCTATCCGTTCCTGGGCTCGTATCTGCTCGGCGAACCCATCGACAACCACCGGGCCGATCTGGCCGTGCACGGCCATGCGCACGCCGGCACCGAACGCGGCAGCACGCCGGGTGGTATCCGGGTGCGCAATGTCGCCCAGCCGGTGATCGGCAAGGCTTTCGCCGTCTACGAACTCCACGGCAGCGCCGCGGGGGAACCGGTACCCGACCGGTCCGCGGTTTCCGGCTGAGTCACCCCGGCCGGGAGCACACCACGGACCGTCGCCGCCGAACCGTCACCGCCCGCCGCGGGTAGCTGCCGGAGAACACCCGCCGGCCCCACACTCGCGGCGGTCGTTCGACAGAGGTCTCCGCGGCCGGCCTCGGTCACGCTGCGTAGGACGGCCGCGGCGCCCAGGGTTTCGGCGGCGGCCCACCCGGCCGGTGGCGCGTGCGCACTACCGCGTCGCGGCCCTGGACCGGTTCGCGAGCGGTATTCGCCCCGCCCAGTCGAGCCGGTAGCGTCCCGCACAGCGACCGCGTACTTTCTCCCGGAAAAGACCGCGGCGACCTCGTAAGAGGTCGCCGCGGTGGACTGCCGCCCGGTCGGCACGGTGCCACCGGGCCCGCCCTCAGGCGTCGCGCGGAGTCGGGGCCACCGTCTGCCCGTGACCCGGATCCTGCTGGGACCGCTGACGCTGCTCGGCGTCCGCGGCCCGGAGACGTTCCTGCTGCGCCTCGGTCTCCTTCTCGGCAGCGGCCCGCTGCGATTCCCCCTTGTCCTGCTGGGCCTTACCTTCCGTGCGCAGGCTGTCGTTGTCGAGAACCGCTCCCGCGGCCTCCTTGACCTTGCCCTTCGCGCCCTCGACGACACCTTCGATGCCCTCGCGTGCGGTCTTGTGCTCGGCCACGATATCCACCTCCGAATCTCGGTTTCTCGGTCGGATATCGGCCGCGTACCCGGGCCCGGCGGGTTCAATCCGGCGGCGGCGCCCCGATGGGGTGTCCTGGCTCACCGGGCCGGTCAGGAGAACGCGGCCTCGAGACCGTCGAACCAGGCCGCTTCCTCCACCAGCCGGGTGCTGCGCCAGCCGTCCGGAGTACGGACCAGCTCGTGGTTGTACCAGCCGCCGCAGGTGAACTGCTTACCCGGCGAGACGATCATCGGGTTGAAGAACATGGCGCGCACCGTCGCGGTGTCCGCGCCCAGATCGACCGCGATATTGGAAATGAAATGCTGGGTACGGGTGAACAGCGCCAGTTGATCGGTGAGCGCCGCGACGACGGTTTCCAGATCGCCGGTGGGGCCGCCGGCCGTGCTGTAGTCGATCTGCGCGTCGGCGGTGAACACCGTGCGGTACAGCGTCCAATCCTTGGCGTCGACGGCGGTGGCGTAGCGGGTGAGCAGATCGGTGATCTCGATCCGGTCGGCGAGGGTACGTGCGTCCATCCCCTCATACAACCGCACCGACCCCGGTTCCCGGCGGGTATCGGCTCGGCTTCCCCCGTACCCGCGCGACCCCGGTTCGCCCTCCGCAGCAGTCCCGCAGACCCGGTTCGACTTCCGTGGGCCCAACGGGATCCGGTTCGACGACCACAGGGATGTCGGCGCGATATCTGGATCAGCCGCTGCGCCGGAGTCGTCGCCACCACGGGCGACGTACCCCGGGCCGGGGACGTTCGGGGTCCCGCGCATCGGTCACCGGGCGTCCACCGGTGTGGTTTGTGGCAGACCGCCAGCCCGCAACGATCTCCTCGGTATCGACCGGGGCGATCGGGATCTGCGGGCCGGTCGGCAATCGGAGCCAGTCCACGATCCGGCGGTTGAGTTCGGCGACAGCGGCGCGCACCTCGGCTTCGGTGCCCAGCTCCCGCACGGTGCCGGGTAGGCGTTCCACATCGCGGCGCAACAGCAGCGAGGGCGGTAGCATCGCCTCCCCGCTCACGCCCTCCCGGCGCAGATAGTCCCGCAACCACGCATCCTCGTCGTGGTACGGATTGCCCGCCCCGGGCAGCGGTTTCCCGGCGCCGGGCAGATTCTCGAACTCACCGCGCTCGGTGGCCTCGCGGATCTTGCGATCGACCCACGACTCGAAATCGACACCCGCGGGTTTGCGCTCCGACATCGTGCCTCCTCACCGTCGCCCGCCACGGTGGTGGTGCCGCCACCGTGGCGGTGTTCCCGTGGCCGAGACGGTGCCGGCGCGGCCGGTCAGGCCCCGTTGGTGGAGGTGCTGCGGGTGCGCCCCGAGCGGGCCTTGCGGCGTTCGGCCTGGAGTTCGGCCAGTTCCTGCTCCAGGATATCGGCGACCCGGAACTGACCGGTGTCGTAGCCGTCGGAGGAGCGCACGACCTCCAGGAACTCGTCGGTCTCCTTGTCGCCGGACAGCTTGCCCTTGGCATTCGATTCCGACGGGCCGCTCTTGGCACCGTTGGTCGCGTCCGCGGACCCGGCCTGTTTGTGCTGGCCGAGTTTCCGGGCGGCGGCGGTCGCCGAGGTGGTGATCGGAAACTTGTCGGTGGTCTCCGCGGATTTGCCACCGGGTTCGTCGAACAGCGGTGAATTCGTGGCCATTTCGTCGAGCAGGGAGCTGGTGCGGCCGATCAGGCCGGACGTCACATCGGCGAGATCGCCCGCCCGCTTCTTCGCCGGTTCAGCGGTTTTGCTGTCCGACCGGAACGCACCACCCGCGGATTGTTTCTTCGAACCGGTTTCCAGCGCCGCCGGTTGCGCCACGGCGGTGTCACCGGTCGGCAGGGTCCGCGCCTCCACCGCGTTGGGATCGAGTTTCATCGTGACCCGCGGCAGGCTGTTGCGGATCTGCGCGGCCGGATCGGGCAGTACCCGGACCTGTTCGGTGGCCCGCAGGATCGCCATCCCGTAGCGGGCGCTGGCCGCGTCGTGGATGAGCAGCGCGACACCGATCATCACCGGCGCGACCGCGTGCACGCCCACGTCGTACCAGTCACCCACCCGCAGGTACGGGTAGGTGTTGAGCCCGACGGTCAAGGCCAGCAGCGCGATCTCGGCGGCCGCGGTCTGCTTCCGGTTGTTGACCACACCCCATTCGGCGACCTTGTTGGTACCGATCATGATGATGATCAGGCAGACGCTGATCATCCCTTCCAGCAGGTAGCTGAACCAGAACAAGGGGTCACTGGGGCCGGTGGGCGCGATGTTCTGCTGGACGTTGACCGCCGACCACAGCATGCCCGCACCGACCACACCGGCCAGCGCGCGCAACGACCAGGACCGATGCCGGTACAGCGAGGCCAGTTTGGCGTGCGGGCTGGATTCCCGGCGCTGTGCGGCGATGGCTTTACGGGCGAGCAAGAGGTCGCGCATATCCGCCTTCTCGATCTGCTCGGTGGTCTGCCTGGCCCGGTCGTTCGCCGCGGCGACGGCCTGGATCTCCTTCCAGCGCTGTCCGCGCTCCTGCTCGCGGATACGCTCGGCGAGTTCACGTTCGGCGCGCAGCTCCGATTCCGAAAGCGCCTCGGTGAGCGCGGGATCGAACTGGTAGGCCAGCCGGCTACGGGCATGTTCGACTCGCTGGGCCAGTTGCGTGACATCGTCCTCGATCGGCGGCTCGACGGTCATTACGGCTCCCGCCTCGGGTGATTCGACAGCAGACAAGTGGTCACGCCGGGGTACGGTACCGGGCTTTGCCGCGGGATGCACCGTCACGGTCGAAACAACCGATTTCTGTCGACGTTCACAGGCCGTTCACGAGTTCCCCTGGCGGGGTCGCGCTTCCGGCTCCACGGCAGCCGGACGCACGCTGTATTGCGCCACGGCGGCCAGGATCGCCCGCACCGCGGGCTCCGCCTCGGGGATCGGGAGGAGCGGATAGACGTGACAGGCTCCGGCCTCTTCGACGAAACGTACGGCCGAACCGGCACGTTCGGCGAACAGCCGCGCATCGGGGTGCAGGATGTCGTGCGTGCCCATGAAGACATCGGCCGGCGGGAGCCCGTCCAACGGGCCGTTGATCGGGCTCAGCTCCGGCAGGCCGAGATCGTCCCCGCCGGCCCAGACCCGGCCCGCCTCCAGGAGACCCGGGCGCGCCAACCACGGATCCACGTCCTCGATCCGGTCGATCTCCGGATTGGACAACCGCATATCCAGACACGGCGACAGCAGGATCAACCGGGCGGGCGCGGGAAGCCCGGCGGCCGGCAACGATTGGGCGAGCGTGAGCGCGAGGGTTCCGCCGGCCGAATCCCCGGCGAGCACAACCCGCCCGGGGTCGGATTCGCCGAGCACACTTCGGTAGACCTCGATCAGGAAGGGATGCGCGGCCCGGTACGTGTGGTGCGGTGCCAGCGGATAGATCGGCACCTCCACCCGATGCCCCGCCGCCACCAGTCGCCCGATGAACCGCCAATGCCACCAGCTGATCTCCCGGAAGAAACTCCCGCCGTGCAGGTAGATCACCACCACACCGGATTCCGTCCCCGCCCGCGGCGCCACCGTGTAACACGGAAAGCCGCCGACGGCCCGGCTCACGACCCGATACCGCCGCCGTAACCCCCGCGGCGGCGCGTGCTCCCCCGCGGGCTCGGACATGGCGGCCCGCGCCTTCTCGGCAGTGTCCATCCCCCGTTTCCGGGTCAGCCGCAGGAACATCGACAACGCCCGGCCACGCCGACTCACCATGTACTTCTCCTCGCCAGGACATACCGTGCCCACCGAACCTACCCACCGTTCCGGCCACGGACACGTGCCGAACTGCGTCTTCGGCGCCGCCACGCCGCCCGACGGCGGCGGCACTGTCGACCCGCCACCCGGTGCGTCCCGGGGCGGCGGGCGCCGGAGACCCCGATGCGTGTACGGCAGGCTGAGCCCATCGCACGGGGGCGGTGGGCTCAGCGGTGGTGGCGCCGGTCGGCCACCCGGTTCACTTCTTGGGGCGCTTCTCCCGCACTCGGACGGAGATCCGGACGGGCGACCCGTCGAAACCGAATTCCTCACGCAGCCGCCGTTCCAGGAACCGGCGGTAGCCCGCCTCCAGGAAACCGGTGGTGAACAGCACGAAGGTCGGGGGGCGGGTGGTCGCCTGGGTGGCGAACAGCACCCGAGGCAGCCGGCCACCGCGCATCGGCGGCGGAGTCGCGGCGATCACTTCCTTCAGCCAGGTGTTGAGGCGGCCGGTCGGGATGCGTTTGTCCCACGATTCGAGCGCGGTTTCCATGGCGGGCACCAGTTTCTGCACCGCCCGGCCGGTATGTGCGGAGATGTTCACCCGCTGCGCCCACGGCACACGGATCAGGTCGCGATCCACCTCGCGGTCCAGTTGCAGGCGGCGGTCCTCGTCGACCAGATCCCATTTGTTGAACGCCAGCACCAGCGCCCGCCCGGAATCGGCGACCAGGCTGATCACCCGCAGATCCTGTTCGGTGATCGGCTGCGAGGCGTCGATCAGCATGATCGCCACCTCGGAGGCCTCCAACGCCGATTTGGTGCGCAGGGAAGCGTAGAACTCGGTACCGCTGGCATTGGCGACCTTGCGCCGCAGCCCGGCGGTATCGACGAACCGCCACACCTTGCCGCCCAGTTCCACCAGCGAATCCACCGGGTCGACGGTGGTGCCGGCGATATCGTGCACCACCGACCGTTCGTCCCCGCTGAGCTTGTTGAGCAGACTGGACTTGCCCACATTCGGTTTCCCGACCAGCGCCACCCGGCGCGGCCCGCCGACGCCGCCGGTGCCTTCGCGCGGGGTCTCGGGCAGCACTTCCAGCACATCGTCGAGCAGATCGCCGGTACCCCGCCCGTGCGCCGCGGACACCATCCGCGGTTCGCCCAGGCCCAGCGACCACAACGCCGCCGCATCGGCTTCGACGCGCTGGTCGTCGACCTTGTTCGCGACCAGGATCACCGGTGTCTTCGCCCGCCGCAGCACCTTCACCGCGGCCTCGTCCGTGGCGGTGGCGCCGACCACGGCGTCCACCACGAGCAGGATCGCGTCGGCGGTGTTCATGGCGAGTTCGGCCTGGCGGGCCACGGACTGCTGCAGCCCCTTGGCGTCGGGTTCCCAGCCGCCGGTGTCCTGCACCCAGAACCTGCGGCCCGACCAGCTCGCCTCGTAGGAGACTCGGTCGCGGGTTACGCCCGGCACATCCTCGACCACCGCCTCACGACGGCCCAGAATCCGGTTGACCAGCGTCGATTTCCCCACGTTCGGGCGGCCGACCACGGCCAGGGTGGGCATCGGCAGGTGATCGGCGGCTTCCGGATCGCCGGCGAGATCGGTGATCTCCCAGTCGGTTTCGTCGCTCCACACGCCGTCGCCGGCGAGTACGTCACTCATCGTGTCCCCGCTCATCCGCCGGCTCCCCGGCGCCGCATCGCATGCCGTTCGCGGGGCCGGTCCAATTGCCGGGCCACTTCGCGATACAGCTCCTCGATCGTTTCGTCCATGGTCAGCTCGCTGGTGTCGACCTGAACCGCGTCCTCGGCGCACCGCAGCGGCGAGACCGCCCGGGTCGAGTCCAAGCGGTCGCGGCGCTGCACATCGGCGAGCACCCCGGCGTAGTCGTCCCCGCGGCCCTCCGCGATGTTCTGCTGATTACGCCGATGCGCCCGCGCCTGCGCGGACGCGGTCAGGAAGATCTTGGCGTCGGCGTCGGGCAGCACGGTGGTGCCGATATCGCGGCCCTCGACCACGATCCGGCCGGCGCTCACCGCGATCTCGCGCTGCAAGGCCACCAGTTGTTCGCGGACCTCCGGCACCGCCGACACCGCCGACACCGCCGCGGTCACCGCCGGACCGCGGATCTCGGCCCGCACATCGTCACCGTCGAGTTCGATCAGCTCGTTCTCGGGATCGGTGCCGATCCGCAGCGGCATATCGGTGACCGCCTCGATCACGGCCGCCGAATCGGCCGGGTCGATCCCGGCGCGCAGCACCCGCAGGGTCGCGACCCGGTACATGGCCCCGGTATCGAGGTAGCGGGCCGACAGCCGAGCCGCCAGCCGCCGCGAAACACTGGATTTCCCGGTGCCCGAGGGCCCGTCCATCGCCACCACCAGCGACCGGTCGCCCGCCGGGTTCGCGACGACTCCGACCGGAGCTTCCATACCGAACACGTCGGCCCCCTTCACAGTGACACCGCCTCGTAGAGTTTGCCGATTTCGTCGCGGCCCAGGACCCGCAGGGTGCCCGGCCGTTGATCGGCCAGTACCACCGGGCCGATATGGGTGCGGACCAGCCGGACCACCGGGTGACCGACCGCGTCCAGCAACCGCCGCACGATATGTTTACGCCCTTCGTGCAACACCACCTTGACCAGGGAACGTCCCGCGTCGACCTCGAGGACCTGGAATTTGTCCACGGTGGCGGGGCCGTCCTCGAGTTCCACACCCTCGCGCAGAATCTTGCCGATCGAGCGGTGCACCTCACCCTGCACGGTCGCGAGATAGGTTTTCGACACCTGGTACGAGGGGTGCATGAGCCGGTGTGCGAGGTCGCCGTCGTTGGTGAGCAGCAGCAGCCCCTCGGTATCGGCGTCCAACCGGCCGACATGGAACAGCCGTTGCCCGGCCGCGACCCGCTCGGCGACGATATCGCCCACACACGGGCGGCCCAGATCGTCGGACATGGTCGACTGCCAGCCCTTGGGCTTGTTCAGCGCCAGATGCACCAGTTCCTCGCGCACCACCACCCGGATACCGTCCACGCGCACGACGGCGTTCTCCGGGTCGATACGCAGGCCCTGTTCCCGCACGATGATGCCGTCGACCTCGACGCGACCCTGATCGATCATCTCCTCGGCCGCCCGCCGCGACGCGACACCGGCCTTCGCCAGCACCTTCTGCAGGCGTTCGCCCTCACCCCAGGGCATCTTCTCGTGGCCCGGCCCCTCCGGTTCCACATGCTGGTGGCGGGCCGGTTTGGCGTTGTTCAGCTGCGGTGTGCCGCTGCCGGAGCGGGCGGTCTGGCTCTTCCGTGCCGGTGCCCCGCCACCGGGCCGGCCACCGGCCCGCGAGCCGGGAGCGGAACCACCGCGCCCGGCAACCGAGTAACCGGGGCGTCCTGCCCCGGCGGAACCACCACGTCCGGATACCGCGGAACCACCGCGCCCACCGGCACCGGGACCACCGCGGCCCGCCGCACCACCGGTTGTGGGCGACCCACCACGTCCCGCGGAAGCCGCGCCGGTACGGCCGGTCGCAGGCGACCCACCCCGCCCGGGCGATTCGTACCCACCACGCCCGGGCGAATCGAAACCACCCCGGCCGGCTACGGGCCGGCCATCACGGCGACCGGCCGGCGTCTCCGGGCCACCGGCGCCGCGCCCCGGCCGCTGAACCTGTTCGCTGCGCGCCCCACGCTCGGTGCTGCGCGTTCCCCCGGCACGTCCGCCGCGCGGCGGCTCGGCGCCGCGCCCGTACCTGGGCGGCTCACCACCGCGGCGGGCCTCCCCCGCCCCACGCGGCGCGCCGCGCCCCCGACCGGCCCTGCTGGGCTGGTCACTACGTTGTCTACGATCCGGTGTGCCATCTCGGCGAGCGGGTGTATTCACGATTTCCTGTTCAATCCTCGGCGCCGAGTTTCAGATCTTCCTCGGCGGGTTTGCGCAGTCTGGTGTAACGGGGATCCGTCTCCAGACTGTCATTGATCTCATCGATCAGGTCGACGCCCGGTAGCAGGGGCGCCAGCGGCGGCAGATCGTTCAGCGACGCCAGCCCGATACGTTCCAGGAACAGTTCGGTGGTGCCGTAGAGCGTGCCGTTGGTTTCCGGGTCGGTGCCCGCCTCGGTGATCAAACCCCTGGCCAGCAGGGTGCGCATCACACCATCGACATTGACACCGCGCACCGCGCTGACCCGGGCCCGGGTCACCGGCTGCCGGTATGCCACCACCGCCAGCGTCTCCAGTGCCGCCCGGGTCAACTTCGACCGGGCGCCGTCGAGCAACATACGCTCCACATACGGTGCGTACTCGCTGCGAGTATAGAAGCGCCACCCGTCCCCGGCGAAACGCAGATCGATCCCACTGCGCCGCGCGGCCAGCTCCCCCGACATCTCCCGCAGGGTTTTCTCGACCCGGCCAGCCGGTTCGTCCAACGCGGTCGCCAGCTGCTCTACCGGCGCGGGAGTGTCCACGACGAGCAGGATCGCCTCGAGCGCCGCCCGGAATTCGGCATCGTCCAGCGGCTCGGGCGCGAATTCGGTCACACTCCCCTGATCACGCTCCGCTACCGCCTCCGGGCCTGACTCGCTCATGCTCTGCCCTTCACGGCCGAGCGAGGGCCCTCCGTGGTCACGCTGCGCTACCGCCTCCGGGCCTGACTCGCTCATCCGTAGTCCTCCTCGATTGTTACCGGCGCGGCTTCGGCATCGTCCCCGATCCAGCGGACCGCGAGGGGGCCCAGGGGGTCGGGCTGGTCGAACTCGATCGACTTACCCCGGTAGAGCTCGAGCAACGCCAGGAATCGCGCCACGATCTGGATCGGCGCCGCGCAATCCGACACCAGATCGGCGAAAGTGGTCCAGATGCCGGCGCCGCGGGCCTGCAGCCGCTCCAAGACCAGGGTGGCCTGTTCGGCGACCGATATCGCGTGCGCGTGCAGATGGTCCAGGCCCACCGTCGGCACCGGCCGCGGCCGGAACGCCGCCGCGGCGATCTCGGCGAACGCAGCCGCGTCCACCCCCAGCGTCACTTCCGGCAGCAGCCCCGCGAACCGCTCCTCCAGGCCCACCGCCCGCGGATACCGGCGCAGCGCGGCCGCCTCGAGTTCGCCGAGCAGTTCGGCCACCTGCTTGAACGCCCGGTACTGCAGCAACCGCGCGAACAGCAGATCCCGCGCCTCCAGCAGTTCCAGATCGTCGGGATCGGTGACCTCCCCCGAGGGCAGCAGCCGAGCCGCCTTCAGATCCAGCAGAGTCGCCGCGACCACCAGGAATTCGGTCGTCTGATCCAGGATCTTGTCCGTGCGCAGCGAATTCCCCGGCTCGGCCAGCCCGGCGGTGAGCGCCTTGGTGTAGGCGATGAATTCATCGGTGACCTGATGCAGCGCCACCTCGGTCACATCGAGACGGCGCTGCGAGATCAACTGCAACAGCAGATCGAACGGACCCTCGAAATTGCTCAGCCGCAGATGGAAACCGGTTTTCTCCGGCGCCGCGGCCGCGGTGTCGCCGGGTTCGCTCGTACTCGACGGTGCGGGTCCGGGTGCCGCGCTCACCGACCCGACCGGTGGATGACTTCCCGTGCCATCGCGCGATACGCCTCGGCCCCGCTGGATTTCGGCGCCCACGTGGTGATCGGCTCACCGGCGACACTGGCATCCGGGAACCGGACGGTCCGCGCGATCGCCGTGTCGTACACCAGGTCCCCGAACACCTCCACCACACGGGCCATCACCTGACGGGAATGCAACAGCCGGGCATCGAACATGGTGACCACGATGCCGTACAGGCTCAGCCGCGGATTCAGCCGGTCCCGCACCTTCTCGACGGTGTCGTTGAGCAACGCCAGCCCGCGCAGCGAGAAATACTCGCATTCCATCGGGATGATCACCCCGTCGGAGCAGGCCAGCGCGTTCACCGTGAGCAGTCCCAGCGAGGGCTGGCAGTCGATGAGGATGTAGTCGTAGCGGTCCCGGATCGATTCCAGCGCCCGCCCCAGCGACTGTTCGCGGCCGACCTCGTTCACCAGCTGGATCTCGGCGGCGGACAGGTCGATATTGCTGGGCAGCAGATCGAGGTTCTCGACCTTGGTCTGCATGAGCACATCATCGGCCCGAACGGGAGCGCCGATCAGCAGGTTGTGCACCGTCAGGTCCAGGTCGTGGTGGGCGACACCGAGACCCGCCGACAGCGCGCCCTGCGGGTCGAGATCCACCAGCAGCACCCGCCGGCCGTATTCGGCCAGGGCGGCACCCAGATTGATGGTCGAAGTGGTCTTGCCGACCCCGCCCTTCTGATTGCACATCGCCACGATGAGCGCATTGCCCTCGTGCGAGGGTTCGGGGGGATCCGGGACCTGGCGCAGCGGCCGCCCGGTAGGACCCAGTGCGGCGTCGGCGGGGACGGGTTCGGGGCCCGCGCCCCACACGGACGCGGCGCGCTCGTCGTTCTCGGCGCCCCTCGGCGGTTCCGCCGCTCCGACAGTCGTCACGATCCGTTGCTCCTTATACGTTCCTGCCCGTCACCTCGTAGAGCGTAACGAGGCCGATCAAGGCACGGTCTCGCTTTCGCCACGGTCCGGCTCCCCTAGACGCTACCTCTTGACAGCACTTCAGCGCCCGGTGTGGCAACGGCGTGTTCCTTTCCCGCACCGGCCTGCCCGAAACGCATCATCGCAAGTCATCGCGCCCGGGGGTGTGCGGTGGCCCAGACTTCGCGCAAGGTACCCACGGTGACCAGCGTGTAGATCTGGGTCGTCGTCACCGACGCGTGACCCAGCAGTTCCTGTACCACCCGCACGTCGGCGCCGCCGTCGAGCAGGTGGGTGGCGAACGAATGCCGCAGTGTGTGCGGCGAAACCGTGGCGGTGATCCCCGCGTGTTCCGCGGCCCGCTGCAGGACTTGCCAGGCACTCTGCCGCGACAAGCGACCGCCACGAACATTGAGGAACAGCGCGGCGGCAGCGCCCGGCGCGCGGACTCCGGCGCGTCCGCGGGCCGCCAGCGCCGGACGCCCACGGACCAGATACGCGTCCACGGCGTCCAGGGCAGGCCGTCCGACCGGGACGATCCGCTGTTTACCGCCCTTGCCCCGCAACATCACCGCGCGACCCGTGAGGTCGAGATCGTCGATATCGAGCCCCACGGTTTCCGAGATCCGCGCACCGGTGGAATACAGCAGTTCCAGCAGTGCGCGATCCCGCAGCCCACGGGCCCCGGCATCACCACCGGCACCGGTATCCGCGCCCACCGCTTCCAGCAACCGCAGGACCTGGTCCACCGGTAGCGCTTTCGGCAACCGCTGCCCCACCATGGGCGGCTTCACCGCATGCGCGACATCGGCGCTGATCAGCCCCTCGGCGGCGGCGAAACGATGCAGGCCGCGCACCGCGATCAGGGCACGCGCCACCGACCCGGGTGCCAGCGGCGGATGCCGCTCGTCGCCCGCGCGCAGCGCGACCGTGAATTCCCCGATATCGAGCCCGGTGACGGCCTCGAGCTCACCGATGCCCCGGTCCTTCAGGAACTCCTGGTATCGCCCCAGGTCGCGCCGGTAGGCCGACAGTGTGCTGCGCGCGGCGCCCCGCTCCACCGCGAGATGGTCCAGGTAGACGTCGATCTCGCGCACCGCATACCCGCTCAGTCCGAATCCCGCTGCGCCGCCTGGCGACGCAACAGCGCGGTGGGCAGCCCGGGCCACGCCGCGCCGGGCGGCCGCAGTGGCAACTGCGCCGCTTCGGCGGCACGCAGGGCCAGCAGCCCGGCGACCGCGGTGGCGTTCACGATCTCACCGGCCAGGGCCGCGCGGACGGCATCGTCCAGCGGCATCCGCACCAGTTCGAGATCGGCTTCCTCGTGTTCGGGCGGAGGCCGGTGGGTATCGGTGAGCCCGCGTGCCAGGTACACCCGCAGCGCCTCGTCGGTGAACCCGGGCGACAGCGCCACATCCACCAGCACCGACCACTCCCGCGCGGCGAGCCCGGTTTCCTCGGCGAGTTCCCGCTGCGCCGCTTCGAGCGGATCTTCCCCGGCGATATCGATCAACCCGGCCGGCAGCTCCAGCAGCCGCTCCCCGAGCGGATGCCGGTACTGGCGGATCAGCACGACCTGGCCGTCGTCGTCCACCGCCACCACCGCGACCGCGCCGTGGTGCTCCACGACCTCCCGCTCCACGACCCGCCCGTCCGGCATTTCCACCTGATCCAGCCGCAGGGCCACGATGGCACCGCGGTAGACCAGCCGGCTGTCGACGGTCCGGAAATCGTGGCTGCCCGGCTCGAGGACGCTCACGAGGCCCGCTCGGCGGTACCGGCCATTTCCTGCTCCCCGGGGATGTCCACGGGCAGCCGTTCGGCCAGTTTGTACCGCAACGCGGCGGCGATCAGTTCGGCGAACAGCGGATGCGGCCGGGTGGGCCGGCTCTTCAGTTCCGGATGGGCCTGCGTGCCGACGAAGAACGGGTGGACATCACCGGGGAGTTCGACGAACTCCACCAGATGCCCGTCCGGCGAGGTGCCGCTGAACCGGAGCCCGCTGGTGGCGATCTTGTCGCGGTAGGTGTTGTTCACCTCGTACCGGTGCCGGTGCCGTTCGGAGACCTCGGTGGCGCCGTAGGCCCGGGCCACCACCGACCCCTTCTCCAGCACCGCCGGGTAGGCGCCCAGCCGCATGGTCCCGCCCAGATCGGCCTCCCCGGCGACGGCCTGTTCCTGATCGGCCATGGTGGAGATCACCGGGTGCTCGGTCCCGGGTTCGAATTCGGCGGAATTGGCATCCGTGAGCCCGACCGAGCGCGCGGCCTCGATCACCATGCACTGCAGACCCAGGCACAGCCCCAGCAATGGCAGCTTGCGGGCGCGGGCATGGCGGATCGCACCGACCTTGCCCTCGATACCGCGGATACCGAAACCGCCCGGGATCAGCACGGCGTCCACATCGCGCAGCGCGGCCTGGGCACCGGCCGGGGTCTCGCAGTCGTCGGACTGCACCCAGCGCAGTTTCACCTTCGCGCGGTGGGCGAACCCGCCGGCCCGCAGCGCCTCGGTCACCGACAGATACGCGTCCGGCAGGTCCACGTATTTACCGACCAGCGCGACCTCCACCGTTTCCCGCGGCGTGTGCACGCGGTCGAGCAGATCACCCCAGACGGTCCAGTCGACATCGCGGAACGGCAACCCGAGTTTGCGCACCACATAGGCGTCGAGCCCTTCCCGGTGCAGCACCTTCGGGATGTCGTAGATCGACGGCGCGTCCGGCGTGGAGATACACGCGTCGACCTCCACATCGCACATCAGCGCGATCTTGCCCTTCAACCCGGCCGAGACCTCGCGGTCGCAGCGCAGGATCAGCGCGTCGGGCTGGATACCGATGCTGCGCAGCGCCGCCACCGAATGCTGGGTGGGTTTGGTTTTGAGCTCACCCGACGGCGCGAGATACGGCACCAGCGAGACGTGCAGGAAGAAGACGTTGTCGCGGCCGACGTCGTGGCGGATCTGCCGGGCGGCCTCGAGGAAGGGCTGCGATTCGATATCGCCGACCGTCCCGCCGATCTCGGTGATCACCACATCCGGTTCCTGTCCCTGCAGGTCCGGGCCGCGCATCGCGAGGATGCGCGCCTTGATCTCGTCGGTGATATGCGGGATCACCTGGACCGTATCGCCCAGATATTCGCCGCGGCGTTCCTTGGCGATCACCGACGAGTAGATCTGGCCGGTGGTGACGTTGGCGTCCTTCGACAGGTCGCGATCGAGAAACCGCTCGTAATGCCCCACATCGAGATCGGTCTCGGCGCCGTCCTCGGTCACGAACACCTCGCCGTGCTGGAACGGGTTCATGGTGCCGGGATCGACGTTCAAATAGGGGTCGAGCTTCTGCATGGTGACTCGTAGCCCCCGCGCGGTCAGCAACTGACCGAGGCTGGAGGCGGTGAGACCCTTACCGAGTGAAGAGGCGACACCACCGCTGACGAAGATGTGTTTGGTGGCTGTGCGCGCCTGAATCCGTGTATGACCCACGGGTCTTCACAGTAACACGATATCGGCGCGGTATTCGACCGCCACTCCCGGTTAACCACCCGATCGCCCGGCCGGGATCCACCCGGAAACCGCAACCGTGACCCGACCGGCACTCACTTGCGCCCCGGCGGTACCACCGGCCACTTCCTCCACATCCGCAATCCCAGCGGGAAACCGAAAACCTGCCTGCTCCGAAGTACCCCTGAGTGCTGAACGGTTGCGCTGACCTCCCCGCACCACGGTCAGAGGCCTGACCACCCGGCACTCCGCCGTTCATCGGCCGCACAGCACACCACGACCGATAGCCGCCCACAGGAGCGCCGCACCGGACCCGGACCTCGGAGTGCCGCGATCTCCGACGCCACCCTCCCCTCGCGCGGCGAACCCCGCCGCGACCGCCCCGCCGGTGTTCAGCGGCCGAGGCGACCGGTCTGCACGGCCGCTGGCGTCAGCTTCGCCCGCATCGGGGCCGGTACCGACCCGAGTGGAGTTTCTCCGGCGTGGACTGGACACGGCCGTCGCCGGCATCGAGCCGGCGCCCGGATGGCGAGAACGTCCTGCAACCCCACGGGACGACCTGGAGTGCGGAGGCTGCGGCCCCCTCTCGGACCACCCTGTCTCCACCTCCACCCGGCTATCCGGCGCGTGCGAGTACTTCCCGGCCCCACAGCTCGGCCCGGGTCAACATCTCCTGCGCGCCGGCCAGCATTTCGGTGCCGTGCCCGGCCGCCAGGATCGCGACGATCGCCGCGCCCAGCACGGCCAGGATCAACAGCGCCGCGAGCACGCCCGGGAAACGGTTGCGGTACAGCGTGGCCACCGCGCCGGCATCCATGATCGATTCCCCGACCTTCAGCCGGGTCAGGAAGGTCGCCGGATTGCTTTCGCGGCGGCCGCGGTCGAAGAACTCCTCCAGCGAAGCGCTCGCGCCCGCCGTGACGACCAGTGCAGCGCCATGGTGATGCGCCAGTAGCAGCGCCAGATCGGCGGGGGTCCCGGAGCACGGGAACGTGGTCGCACCCAGCCCCAGTTCCTTGACCCGCTCGAGTCCCCCGGCGCGGCCGTCCAGATCCGCGGGAATGATCAGTTCGGCGCCGCTGGTCAGGGTTTTCGCCGTCAACTCGTCGGGATTCGCGACGATCAGGTCCGGCCGGTAACCGGCTCGCCGCAGCGTTTCCGCACCCACGCCCACGCCGATCATGACCGGGCGGTATTCCTTGATGAACGGTTTGAGCTTCCGCAGATCCTCGGCGTGACCGGCACCGGCGCCGACCACCACGACCTGCCGCCCGCTCAGCTCGAGGTCCACCTCCGGTACGCCGATACCGTCCATGAGCAGCGACGATTCCGCCCGGAGGAACTCCAGCGCGTCCCCGGCGAACGATTCCAGATGTTCGGCGAGCCCGTGCCGCGCCTCGCGCATCCGCTCGGTGATCGCGTCCTCGTCCAGTTCGAGGCATTCGACCAGCGCCTCCGGCTCCTTCCGGGTGAACCGGTCGGCGTAGACGACACCGTCCTTGATCCGCACCCGGGTACCGTCCTTGATCCGCCCGAACGCATCGGAGCTCACGGTGTCCAGCAGCAGCACACCCCCTGCGACCAAAATCTCGGGCCCGGTATTCGGGTACCGGCCCGAAATCGATGGGGAGGTGTTCACCACCGCCGCCACCCCGGCCGCCACGAGCCGTTCGGCGAGGGTTTGATCCAGGTCCATTTCGTCCAGGACGGCGATATCGCCCGGTCCGAGCCGCGCGAGTAGCCGCCGGGTATCGCGGTCGACCCGGGCCGTCCCGGTCCGGCCGGGCAGTGTCTCGGAGTTCTTCGACAACAGCGCCAGCATCTTCATGCAGCGATGATGTCGGGAAACCCTCAACCTTTGGTGAAGACACGCCGCCGACCGCCGCTCTTCGGTCTCGATCGGGCAATCGAACAGTTACCCGGCGTTCCGGTGCGCCCGGCCGACACCCCGCGGAAGCCCGCCGGTCCGCGCCGTATGCTGCCGGGCACAGCTATTCGAAGAGGAGACTCCCATGGCCAGCACCACCGTCGACACCGTGATCGCCGCCCCGCGCGCGACCGTGTACCGGCTGTTCGCCGACCGCGAGAGCATCAGCCCCTACCTCGCGGTGAATGTCACGCTCGTGCAGCCGGGCGCGACGGAACGCGAAGGTGTGGGCGCCCAGCACAAGATCGGTGTGGGCCCGGTCGGCGTGGTGGAGGAGATCACCGCCCTCGTCCCGAACGAGCGCATGGAATACAAGATCGTCAAGGGCGCTCCGGTGAAGAGCCATACCGGCGTCATCACCTTCGCCGATGCCGGCAACGGCACCCGCGTCGTCTACACCATGACGTCCGAGCCCACCCTGCCGGTGCCCGCCAAGGCGCTGGAGGCCGGCCTGAAGGGACTGATCAACCAGTTCATCGCCGCCGCCCGCAAAGCCGTCCGCTGATCCGCAGACCGGCCGACCGCCGGGAAAGATCCCACCTCGGTGACACCGCTGTCGCCGCCCGTCCCGGTCGGTGCCGCGGCGCAGTTCGGCCGCCCGCCGGCTGCGCCGGACACCGACACCGGTCGGCGGCCGCTCGGCGGGTCCCGGCGATCCCGATCCGCTGAGCTCGGCCGGTATCTTCGCGGTGATATCGGTACAACCGGCACGGCCACCTCGCCACCCGTGCGAAGGGGGTCAGCGGGCCGCCATCCGTTCGGCACGGGCGATATTGAGCAGTTCCCAGGCGTGCGCGCGCCCCGTTTCGGTGTCGTCCAGCCCGGCGAGCATCCGGGCGAGTTCCACGATGCGTTCGTCTTGTGTCAGCGCCCGGACCCCCGAGTTCACGGCGCCCTCACCGTCGTCGGATTTGTTCACCACCAGATGCGTATCGGCGAACGCGGCCACCTGCGCCAGGTGGGTCACCACGATCACCTGGTGCGTACGGGCCAATCGCGCCAGCCGGCGCCCGATCTCGACCGCCGCCCGGCCGCCGACACCGGCATCCACCTCGTCGAACACCATCGTCACACCGTGTTCGTTACCCGCCAGCACCACCTCGAGCGCCAGCATCACCCGCGACAGCTCACCGCCGGACGCGCTCTTGCTCAGCGGCAGCGACTGCGCCCCGGAATGCGCGGCGAGCCGTAACTCCACCTCGTCCACCCCGGCCGGCCCGGCGTGCAGTTCGGTGCCGTCGATCAGCAGTGGTGCCGAATCCTGCGGCCCGGCCGGCACCGGGCGCACCTCGACCTCGAGCCGCGCCTTACCCATCGCGAGCCCGCTGAGCTCTTCGCTCACCGCCGCCGCCAGCGCACCGGCCGCCGCGGTGCGCGCCTCCGACAGTTTCACCGCCGCGGCCCGCACCCGTTCGGCGCCCGCCTCGACCTCCGCGGCCAGCGCCGCCAGCGCCGCCTCCGACACGTCGAGCGATTCCAGCTTGGTCCGCGCCTCGTCCGCCCAGGCCAGCACCCCGTCGATATCGGGTGCGTATTTGCGGGTCAGCGATTTCAGTTCGGCCTGCCGGGTCAGCATGGAATCCAGCGCACCGGGGTCCGACGGCAGATCGGAGAGATAGCCGCTCAATTCGGTGGTCAGATCCACCACCACCGCGATCGCGTCGGCCAGCCGGGGCGCCAGCGCCGCCAGCGCCGGGTCCTCGGAACCTTCGACCCGCGACCGCGCGACGCCCAGCGCGTCCAGCGCCCCGGCATTCTCCCCCGGATCGTCCTCCGGCCCGGCCAGCGCCTCGTGCGCGGTCGCCGCCGCCTCCCGCAGCGAATCGAGATCGCTGAGCCGGCGGATCTCGGCCACCAGGCGTTCGTCCTCACCCGGCTCGGGTGCCACCGCATCGATTTCGGCCAGCGCCTGGGTGAGACGTTCGGCTTCGGCCGCCATCTCCCGGCTACGCGCCGTCCGTTCCAGCAGCGCGTTGCGCGCGTCCAGCCAGGCCCGCCGGTGCTCGGTGTACTCCTGCAGCAGCGGCCCCACCGTCGCGTCCGCGAACTGATCCAGGGCGCGCAACTGCTGTTCGGGCCGCTGTAATCGCAATTGGTCGTTCTGCCCGTGCACGGTGAGCAGCGGCGAGGTGAAATCCGCCAGTACCGACGCCGGCACCCCGCGACCCCCCAGATGCGCCCGGGACCGGCCGTCGCTGCCGACCGTGCGGATCGCGATCACCGTACCGTCGTCGTCGGCCACCGCGGCCGCGGCTTCCAGCACGCGCTCCGCCTCCGCGCGCGCGGTCGTGTTCACCTCGTCGAGGGTGAACCGGCCCTCCACCACCGCGCGGTTCGCGCCGAGCCGCACCCGCCCGGCATCCGCCCGCGCCCCGCTGAGCAGGTGCAGACTGGTCACCACCATCGTTTTGCCCGCGCCGGTTTCCCCGGTGAGCACCGTCAGCCCTTCGTGGAATTGCGCGGTGGCCGTGGAGATAACGCCCAGTCCGTCAATTCGAATCTCTGTCAGCACGTGTGCCCTCCGTTCGCCGCCGGCCCCGCCAACCGGTTACCGGCAGCTCGAACTTGCGCACCATCCGGTCTGCGAACGGCGCGGAATCCAGCCGCACCCACCGCACCGGCTCGGCACCACGGACCGCTTCGACCCGGCCGCCCCGCGGCAGTGCGAGGGTGCGCCTGCCATCCAGGAAAACTATCGCATCGTGGCCGGTGGCAACGGATTCGACCGCGATCCGGGAATCCGGGCTGGTCACCAGGGGGCGGGCGAACAGGGCGTGGGCGTTGCTCGGAATCACCAGCAGCGCTTCCAGTTCCGGCCACACCACCGGCCCGCCGGCCGAGAACGCGTACGCGGTGGAACCGGTAGGGGTCGCGACAAGGATTCCGTCACAACCGTAGGACGACACCGGCCGGCCGTCGACCTCGAGCACCACTTCGAGAACGCCCATCCGGGCGGCGTTCTCGATACTGGCCTCGTTCAACGCCCAGCCACGTTCGATGATCTCGTCGTCGAGCCGCACGCTGACATCGATGGTCATCCGTTCCTCGACCCGGTAATCCCGGCGCACCACCTGCGCGAGCGCCTCGTCGAGATGTTCGGCCTCGGCTTCGGTGAGAAACCCGATGCGACCCAGGTTGATCCCGAGCACCGGGACGGTGACGTGCCGCGCCAGTTCCGCCGCCCGTAGCAATGTGCCGTCGCCGCCGAGCGCGAGCACCATCTCACAACCCAGTGCCGCGTCCGGCTCGTGCGCCACCACCTGTACGGGGTAACCCCCGGATTCGGTCACCGGTTCGGAACCGGCCTCGAACCGGGTGCTGTAGGCCTCGTCGGCGAGGACGCGCAGCCCGATCCCCGCTTCCGCGCAGATCTTCGCGACCCGATGCGCCGTTTCGCTGATCTCGGCGCGCCCGGGATGGGAAACCAGCAGGATCTCCCGGACCGTTCCCGCGCTCATCGGGGGCCTTCTTCGACCGCCAGCCGCACCATTTCCGCCACCTCGCCGGCCGTATCGCCGGGTATGTCCTCCCGGCGCAGCCACAGAAAGTATTCGACATTCCCGGACGGTCCCGGCAGCGGGCTCGCCACCACCCCCACCGTCCGCAACCCGGTCTCGGCCGCCGTAGCGGCCACCGCGCACACCGCCTCGGCACGTAACTGCGGGTCGCGCACCACACCTCCCGAACCCACCCGGTCCTTGCCGACCTCGAACTGCGGTTTCACCATCGGCACCAGATCCGCACCGGGCGCGGTGCACGCCGCCAGCGCCGGCAGGACCAGGCCCAGCGAAATGAACGACAGATCGGCGACCACCATGTCCACCGGCCCGCCGACATCCTCGGGCGTCAGCGACCGCACGTTGGTCCGGTCGAGAACGCGCACCCGCTCATCGGTACGCAACCGCCACACCAGCTGCCCGTAACCGACATCGGCGGCCACGACCTCCCGTGCCCCACGGCTGAGCAGCACATCGGTGAATCCGCCGGTGGAGGCCCCGGCGTCCAGGCAGCGCCGACCGGCGATCCGCAGGCCACGTGGTTCGAAGGCATCCAGCGCGCCCAGCAATTTATGTGCCCCGCGCGACGCCCACGCGACCTCGTCGACCTGTTCCTTGACCACCAGGGGAGTCCCGGCTTCCACCGCCGTCGCCGGTTTCACCGCGACCGCACCGTTGATCAGCACCCGGCCGGCCCCGATCAGTTCCACGGCATGGTCGCGTGACCGCGCCAGTCCGCGGCGGACCAGTTCCGCGTCCACCCGCGCACGCCTGGCCACCTCAGATCTTGTCCACCGTCGCCAGAGCCCGGACCAGCACCTCGTGTGCCTGTTCCAGGATGTGCGCCCGGCGGGCCAGGTCGGTACCGGCGGTTTCGTCCCCGGACGCCGCACCGGCGGCCGGCCCGGTGGCGAGTTCGGCGAGTAGTTCTCGGACTTCGGCCCGGATCTTCTCCGGATCGGCGAGTTCGCCGTGCCCGGAGGCTCCGGGCAGATGCTGACCGGGCAGCGGCACCCGGGCGGTGCCGGGCGTGTTCGGGCGAGGAGTCGGGGTAGTCATCGTGCAGTCAACGCTATCGGATTTCCGAACGGGGCGCGCGTACCCTCAGGGCCCGGCCGGGCTGCGCGAGCAGCGCGCGCCGGATCGCGTCCGGCTCGTCGATACCACCGGCCACCGGCGCACTGTTCAGCGCGGCCAGGCTGCCGGCGATATAGGTCGGCCACCGATGCTCCGGCAGTCCGGCCAGTTCCTCCACCGTGCTCACCCCGGTGAGGACCAGCAGCGAGTCCACGGCCACATTCTCCGCGCCGTCGATATCGGTGTCGAGCCGGTCACCCACCACCAGCACGGCGCGGGTGCCTGCCCGCTCCAGGGCGTTTTCCAGCAGCGGCGGATAGGGTTTACCGGCCACCACGGGTTCCCGGTCCGAGGCGGCGCGCAAGGCGGCCACCATGGCACCGTTCCCCGGCGCCAGTCCTCGTTCGTTCGGCAGGGTGCGGTCGGTGTTCGCGGCCACCCACAGCGCACCCGCGCGCAGGGCGTACGACGCCTCGGCCAGGTCGGGCCATGCGGTCTGCGGTGAATGCCCCTGCACCACCGCCACCACCGATTCGGCCGCGCGCCGTACGGGTTGCAGTCCGGCCGCTTTCACCTCGGCCGCCAGATCGTCGGTCCCCACCACCAGTACCTCGGAGCCACGCTCGACACGTTCGGCGAGCAGCCGCCCGGCCGCCTGCGCGCTGGTCACCACATCGGTTTCCGCCGCCGGATAACCCATATCCGCGAGATGAGCGGCCACCGAACCGGCGGCCCGGCTCGCATTGTTGGTGACGTACACCAACCGCTGTTCGCCTCCGGCCAGTTCCGCCGGCCCGCCCTCGATCACCGCCGATCCGCGGTACAGCGTTCCGTCCAGATCCAGCAGCAGCGCTTCGTACCCATCCCGCAACCGCGGCGTTCCACTCGCATCCCGCACACCCCGGACCCTACGTCGTCCCCCGCCACCGCCCCACGCCCACTCCACGGGCTAGCACACATTTCCACGGGACCCCCGCGCCAGTACACCCCGTCCACGGGAACCTGCAGTCAGGACACCGCTTCCGAAGCGCGATGATTTCCACGGCAAGAACTGGACGCCCGATTACGGGTGTTGTTCATCGCACTCGGACCCGTCCGGTTCGCCTCGGAATACACCGAACCGAGCGACCTGCGCGCGGGTGACCGATAAGTTTCCACCGCGAACGGCGTCGTATCAGCGGACACCTGCTCGGTCGCGGCCCCGCGACCCGAGACACTCGATTGTGGAGGACATATGACCGCGGAACCAGTTGATCAGAGCACCGAACCGCATCTGCTGGAAGTCGGCGGGGACACACTCGCGGTGGTTCACGGCCGAGTCTCCCCCACCGAGATCCGCACCTTCTTCGATACCTCGTTCGGCCGCCTCGCCACAGTTCTCGGCGAGCAGGGGACGAATATCACCGGACCCGCGCTCGCTCTCTACGGCACCGCCACCGAGCAAACCCTGGAGATCACCGTAGGCTTCCCGGTGGACCGGGAGATCCGTCCGGACGCGGAGGTGGTCGCCGGCCGGCTCCCCGCCGGGCGAACCGCTCGCCTCGTGCACCATGGGTACTTCGACGAGCTGGGCCAGAGCTGGGACCGGCTGCATTCCTGGATCACCGCCCAAGGGCTGAGCCCGGCAGGCGCGCGCTGGGAGGTCTACCTCACCGAACCGAATCCGCATATGGACCCGGCCGACCTCCGCACGGAACTCAACTGGTCCATCGCTCCGGCGTGATCCCAAAATCCCGAGGTGGTTCCATGGACCAGACGGGGGACCAACCGAGCAATCCGCCCGAGCGCCCTGAAAATCCCCCGCCGAACGCGATCAGCTCATAGCCCGCAGCGCCGCTGTACACGGTGCGGTCCAGCCTTCTTCCGTATCGGCGCCGACGTGCTTCGGCCTTCGAGGTCTTCCAGCCGAGCGACGGGTACGCCGTCGTCGGCACCTGCAGTCCAGCTGCGGCGGCACAAGCCGTGATTCGTGCGCCGCACGGGCAGCGTAACCGCGGCCGTCAGGACCCGCCGGTCAACTCCGCCGCCCGCTCCTCGGCATCGGTTTCGCCGTCGAGATCGGCGGCCGCGGCATTGAAGAACCAGGTCAGGCCTTCCTCGGTACGTCCAGCCGCGACCAATGCATCGGCGTAGGCGTAGAACAGCCGCGCGGGTCCGGAACCCGTGCGGGCCGGATCGAGGTCCGGGGTCTGCAACGTGACCACCGCTTGGTCGTACTGGCCGAGGTCCATCCGGGCGCCGGCCACCACGATCCGCAGCTCGATCGCTTCGTCACCGGTCAATGCCCGGCCTTCGTCGCTGCGCCCGATCTCGATGGCACGCTCCGGCCGGCCCAGGCCGCGTTCGCAGTCGGCCATCACGGCCAGCAGCCCGGTACCACCCGCCATCCGCCGTGCGGCCCGCAACTCCGACAGCGCCTCGGCCCACTCCCCGGCATGGTAAGCAACCACACCGGCTGTCTCGCGAACCACGGCTATCCGGCCGGCGCGCTGCCGAGCGGCGCGGGCATGGGCCAGCGCCAGCCGTGGGTCGTCGTCCAGCACTTGGGCCGCCATTGCCAGGTGTCGTGCCACGGTATCCGCATTGCCTTTGTCCAGGCTCAGCAGATCACGCCGAACGGTCGAGTCCAGATCGCTCGCCTGCACGTCGTCGGGCAGATCCGGCTCCTCGGGCCGCGGCGGCCGTCGATCGATTCCCCGTGCGGCACCTTCGCCACCACGGCGGCGGGGCCCCTCGGGGCCTGCGCCGCGCGAGCGCTCCGCGGGCCTGTTGCGGTCGAATGAGCGCCCCGCCCCGCGCTCCGGCCCGCCGGAGCCGCCGCGCGCACCGAACCGTCGCTCTTCCCCACCCGGACGCGATTCCTCGCGTGCGCCGAATTCCCGTCGCCCACGATCCCCACCCCCGCGCGAATCCCGGTCGCCCGGCCGATCCTGCGCCCGGAAATCGCTCCGCTCGCGGTAACCGCGTTCCGGCTTCTCGCCCCCCGGCCGCGAGTCGCGGTCCCGGTAACCGCGGGAATCATCCCGGCCGCCTGATGACCCGGACGCATAGCGGTCGCCTCGCGCTCCTTCGGAGCGGAAACGGCCGCGTTCCTCCGCGCCACCGGTGCGCCCGCCACGCTCACCCGAAGCGCGCGGGCGTTCGGACCGGTTCCGGTCGTCTCGCACCCCACGTTCCCCGCCGAAGGAGCCGCGAGGTCTGTCGCTACCGCCACCCGACCCCGGACGACCGCGGTTCTCCCCCCGCGAATCGCCGGGGCGGTCACTATGTGCCCCGCCCGTCGTACCGTTGTCCCGCCGGAAACCGGCGCGCTCGTCCCCACGTGGCCGGCGCTCGCCCCCCGCTCCGCCGGACCGGGGCGCGTCTCCGCTGCGACCGGACCCGTTTCCCGCCCCGGAAGAATTACGCCGGAACGGTTTCCGGCCATCGCTCTGTTCCGGCACGGCGGATCCCTCTCTCAAATGGAAATCGGCTGAACGAACACGGTGAACATATGCTCACGCCAAGTTTACGGGTCAGAACCCGCTACAGAAATGCCGGAAGGGGACCCAGAATCTGGGTCCCCTTCCGTGAAAGTATGTTCCGGCGGTGTCCTACTCTCCCACACCCTGTCGAGTGCAGTACCATCGGCGCTGGCAGGCTTAGCTTCCGGGTTCGGAATGGGACCGGGCGTTTCCCTGCCGCTATAACCGCCGTAACTCTATGAAACTGTCCACAGACAGCGCACTCACACCCTCCCCACGGTTCAATCCACGGGTTCGTGTGGTGTCTGCTGTATCTGTGTGTTGTTTCAGATACTGCACAGTGGACGCGTAGCAACCTTTGTTTGTAAGCCCTCGGCCTATTAGTACCGGTCACCTCCACCAGTTACCTGGCTTCCAGTTCCGGCCTATCAACCCCATGGTCTGTAGGGGGCCTTAACCACTCTAGGTGGTGGGAAACCTCATCTTGGAACAGGCTTCCCGCTTAGATGCTTTCAGCGGTTATCCCTTCCGAACGTAGCCAACCAGCCGTGCCCCTGGCGGGACAACTGGCACACCAGAGGTTCGTCCGTCCCGGTCCTCTCGTACTAGGGACAGCCTTCCTCAAGTTTCCAACGCGCGCGGCGGATAGAGACCGAACTGTCTCACGACGTTCTAAACCCAGCTCGCGTGCCGCTTTAATGGGCGAACAGCCCAACCCTTGGGACCTACTCCAGCCCCAGGATGCGACGAGCCGACATCGAGGTGCCAAACCATCCCGTCGATATGGACTCTTGGGGAAGATCAGCCTGTTATCCCCGGGGTACCTTTTATCCGTTGAGCGACACCGCTTCCACATGCCGGTGCCGGATCACTAGTCCCGACTTTCGTCCCTGCTCGACATGTCTGTCTCACAGTCAAGCTCCCTTGTGCACTTGCACTCGACACCTGATTGCCAACCAGGCTGAGGGAACCTTTGGGCGCCTCCGTTACATTTTGGGAGGCAACCGCCCCAGTTAAACTACCCACCAGGCACTGTCCCTGAACCAGATCATGGTCCGAGGTTAGAGGTCCAATACGACCAGAGTGGTATTTCAACGACGACTCCACACACACTGGCGTGCATGCTTCACAGTCTCCCACCTATCCTACACAAACCGTACCGAACACCAATACCAAGCTATAGTGAAGGTCCCGGGGTCTTTTCGTCCTGCCGCGCGTAACGAGCATCTTTACTCGTAATGCAATTTCGCCGAGTCTGTGGTCGAGACAGCAGAGAAGTCGTTACGCCATTCGTGCAGGTCGGAACTTACCCGACAAGGAATTTCGCTACCTTAGGATGGTTATAGTTACCACCGCCGTTTACCGGGGCTTAAATTCTCAGCTTCGCGCCCAAAGGCGCTAACCGGTCCTCTTAACCTTCCGGCACCGGGCAGGCGTCAGTCCGTATACATCGTCTTACGACTTCGCACGGACCTGTGTTTTTAGTAAACAGTCGCTTCTCTCTGGTCTCTGCGGCCCACACCAGCTCAGGAAGTAAATTCCGTCACCAGCACGGGCCCCCCTTCTCCCGAAGTTACGGGGGCATTTTGCCGAGTTCCTTGACCACAGTTCTCTCGATCGCCTTAGTATTCTCTACCTGACCACCTGTGTCGGTTTGGGGTACGGGCCGTGTACCAACTCACTAGAGGCTTTTCTCGGCAGCATAGGATCACTGAATTCGCCTCAATCGGCTACGCATCACCTCTCAGGCTATATGAGACACGGATTTGCCTATGTCTCGCCCTACAGGCTTACACCAGTACAACCACTGACTGGCCCAGCTACCTTCCTGCGTCACCCCATCGCTTGACTACTACAGCCAGGGTCGTGCGCAGCCACATCCGGCCTCCCGAAGGAGGTCCATCCGCTTTTGGGCACTTAGCACAACTGATTCGCCATTGGGCGCGGATACACGGGTACGGGAATATCAACCCGTTGTCCATCGACTACGCCTGTCGGCCTCGCCTTAGGTCCCGACTCACCCTGGGCGGATTAACCTGGCCCAGGAACCCTTGGTCATTCGGCGGACGAGTTTCTCACTCGTCTTTCGCTACTCATGCCTGCATTCTCACTCGCGCAGCCTCCACAACTAGGTCACCCCGCTGCTTCCCTGGCTACACGACGCTCCCCTACCCAGCCACACCACTGCACACCCTCCCGTAGAAGAGTGCGGATGTATTGTGTGACTGCCGCGGCTTCGGCGGTGTACTTGAGCCCCGCTACATTGTCGGCGCAGGATCACTCGACCAGTGAGCTATTACGCACTCTTTCAAGGGTGGCTGCTTCTAAGCCAACCTCCTGGCTGTCTGCGCAATCCCACATCCTTTTCCACTTAGTACACGCTTAGGGGCCTTAGCCGGCGATCTGGGCTGTTTCCCTCTCGACTACGAAGCTTATCCCCCGCAGTCTCACTGCCGCGCTCTCACTCACCGGCATTCGGAGTTTGGCTGATTTCGGTAAGCTTGTGGGCCCCCTAGACCATCCAGTAGCTCTACCTCCGGTGAGAAACACGCGACGCTGCACCTAAATGCATTTCGGGGAGAACCAGCTATCACGGAGTTTGATTGGCCTTTCACCCCTACCCACAGCTCATCCCCTCAGTTTTCAACCTAAGTGGGTTCGGGCCTCCACGACGTCTTACCGTCGCTTCACCCTGGCCATGGGTAGATCACTCCGCTTCGGGTCTAGAACACGCGACTCAAACGCCCTATTCGGACTCGCTTTCGCTACGGCTACCCCACACGGGTTAACCTCGCCACATGCCACTAACTCGCAGGCTCATTCTTCAAAAGGCACGCCATCACCCCCAGCAGCAAGCTGCTCGAAGGCTTTGACGGATTGTAAGCGCACGGTTTCAGGTACTATTTCACTCCCCTCCCGGGGTACTTTTCACCTTTCCCTCACGGTACTAGTCCGCTATCGGTCACCAGGGAGTATTCAGGCTTACCGGGTGGTCCCGGCAGATTCACAGCAGATTTCACGGGCCCGCTGCTACTCGGGCACTCACTACAACAGAGAACATGTTTTCGCCTACCGGACTCTCACCGTCTACGGTTGGCCGTCCCAGACCAATTCGACTAACACGCTCTTTTCTGACTGTTGCTCATCACGGCAGTAACAAGAAAGTGAGCCCCACTACCCCACACGTGCAACCCCTGCCGGGTATCACACACGCATGGTTTAGCCTCATCCGCTTTCGCTCGCCACTACTCACGGAATCACATGTTGTTTTCTCTTCCTGTGGGTACTGAGATGTTTCACTTCCCCACGTTCCCTCCACACCAGCTATATATTCACTGGCGGGTAACACGACATCACTCGTGCTGGGTTTCCCCATTCGGACACCCTCGGATCACAGCTCGGTTGACAGCTCCCCGAGGCTTATCGCAGCCTCCTACGTCCTTCATCGGCTCCTGGTGCCAAGGCATCCACCGAACGCTCTAAAACACTTACAAAACAAAGATGCTCGCGTCCACTGTGCAGTTCTCAAACAACACACCCACTCGAATCGAACATCAGGACTTACCGGCCAAGCCAGCAGTATCTCAGAAAATCCGAGCAGATCGTTTTTTGCCTGGAAAGAACGTCTGTTCTTTCAGGACCCAACAGTGTGTTGATATATCCACCAGCACCGAGAACAGAGTCTCAGCCGTTTGTGATGGAGATTGTCAGCGTTCCACCCATGAGCAACCGCAGTCCCACAGTCGGGGACATGAACGGCCTCTGCCACAACCGGATCTCGACTCTTCGAGCCGGCGTGGAGAATGCTCCTTAGAAAGGAGGTGATCCAGCCGCACCTTCCGGTACGGCTACCTTGTTACGACTTCGTCCCAATCGCCGATCCCACCTTCGACGGCTCCCTCCACAAGGGTTAGGCCACCGGCTTCGGGTGTTACCGACTTTCATGACGTGACGGGCGGTGTGTACAAGGCCCGGGAACGTATTCACCGCAGCGTTGCTGATCTGCGATTACTAGCGACTCCAACTTCACGGGGTCGAGTTGCAGACCCCGATCCGAACTGAGACCGGCTTTAAGGGATTCGCTCCACCTCACGGTATCGCAGCCCTCTGTACCGGCCATTGTAGCATGTGTGAAGCCCTGGACATAAGGGGCATGATGACTTGACGTCGTCCCCACCTTCCTCCGAGTTGACCCCGGCAGTCTCTCACGAGTCCCCGCCATTACGCGCTGGCAACATAAGATAAGGGTTGCGCTCGTTGCGGGACTTAACCCAACATCTCACGACACGAGCTGACGACAGCCATGCACCACCTGTACACCGACCACAAGGGGGCCTACATCTCTGCAGGTTTCCGGTGTATGTCAAACCCAGGTAAGGTTCTTCGCGTTGCATCGAATTAATCCACATGCTCCGCCGCTTGTGCGGGCCCCCGTCAATTCCTTTGAGTTTTAGCCTTGCGGCCGTACTCCCCAGGCGGGGTACTTAATGCGTTAGCTACGGCACGGATCCCGTGGAAGGAAACCCACACCTAGTACCCACCGTTTACGGCGTGGACTACCAGGGTATCTAATCCTGTTCGCTACCCACGCTTTCGCTTCTCAGCGTCAGTTACTTCCCAGAGACCCGCCTTCGCCACCGGTGTTCCTCCTGATATCTGCGCATTTCACCGCTACACCAGGAATTCCAGTCTCCCCTGAAGTACTCAAGCCTGCCCGTATCGACCGCAAGCTCGGGGTTGAGCCCCGAGTTTTCACGATCGACGCGACAAGCCGCCTACAAGCTCTTTACGCCCAGTAATTCCGGACAACGCTCGCACCCTACGTATTACCGCGGCTGCTGGCACGTAGTTGGCCGGTGCTTCTTATACTCCTACCGTCACTTTCGCTTCGTCGGAGTCGAAAGAGGTTTACAACCCGAAGGCCGTCATCCCTCACGCGGCGTCGCTGCATCAGGCTTCCGCCCATTGTGCAATATTCCCCACTGCTGCCTCCCGTAGGAGTCTGGGCCGTGTCTCAGTCCCAGTGTGGCCGGTCGCCCTCTCAGGCCGGCTACCCGTCGTCGCCTTGGTAGGCCATTACCCCACCAACAAGCTGATAGGCCGCGGGCTCATCTTGCACCGATAAATCTTTCCACCCACAGTCATGCAACTGCAGGTCATATCCGGTATTAGACCCAGTTTCCCAGGCTTATCCCAGAGTGCAAGGCAGATCACCCACGTGTTACTCACCCGTTCGCCGCTCGTGTACCCCGAAGGGCCTTACCGCTCGACTTGCATGTGTTAAGCACGCCGCCAGCGTTCGTCCTGAGCCAGGATCAAACTCTCCGTTGAAGACTCACAATCACACCCGAAGGCGCAATCAAAAGTACAAACTAGAGTCCGAAAACCTAGCAAAACAATCGCCAGCTGGAATTTAGCTGACTTAAATGTTCGGCCCTCCACACGGGGGTATGAAGAACCGAAACCAAATTAAATATTTGGCACTGACATTCATCAACACACTATTGAGTTCTCAAAGAACACACGCACACAACTCGGAGACTGGCTAACCAGTTCTTCGTTGGGGCAGGTTTTCTAGCTTAACCGTCCAGTGGCTCAGAGTCAAACTCCGCTCTTCGGCCGGTCTCATCAGGCGCTCATCGTACAACCTCGTTGTCCCTGGTCCCTCCGGCTCGGCGTTTCCGCCTCGCTCCCGGGCCCCTGGTCGGTGTCCGTGTCGCTCTGACGTTGAATAAGTTACGCGGCGGAGAACGCTACGTCAAATCGCCACTTCCTACCCATATTCGCGCTGGTCAGAGGCTTGCCGGAGGGCGATCCGGTGGGCCGGGCCGGGTATTTGTGACCCAGCCCACCAAGATCAATTTCAGGCGCCCCGCCGGACACCCGCGAAGTTGCGCTTCCCGCGGCGCAGCACCAACCACTTACCGTGCAGGTAATCGCCGGTTTCCGGGATCCAATCCAGATCCTTGATCCGCTCGTTGTTCACCGATGCGCCGCCTTCGTTGACCGTCCGCCGGGCGGCGCCGCGGCTTTCGCACAGGCCCGCCGCCACGAGCAGGTCCACAATCGTGTCCTGACCGGGCACCACGGCCGCGACCTCGCCCTCGCCGGCGGCTTCGCGCAATGCGGCAGCGAGGGTCGGTTCGTCGAGGTCCCGGAGTTCGGCGCGACCGAACAGCGCCTGACTGGCGAGTTGCACGGCCCGGGTGTTCTGCTCACCGTGTACGAGCGTGGTCATCTCGGCGGCGAGCCGGCGCTGCGCTTCCCGGGCATGCGGACGTTCCGCGGTCGCCACTTCCAGTTCCGCCAGTTCGTCGCGGTCCAGGAAGGTGAACCAGCGCATGTAGCGGACGACATCGGCGTCGGCGGTGTTCACGAAGTACTGGTACCAGGCGTACGGACTGGTGAGTTCCGGATCGAGCCAGAGGCTGCCGCCGCCGGTGGATTTACCGAACTTCTTACCGTCGGCGGAGGTCACCAGCGGGACGGTCAATGCGTGGACCGCGGCGCCGTCGACGCGGCGGTTCAACTCGACGCCGGCGATGATGTTGCCCCACTGGTCCGAACCTCCGACCTGCAGGACGCAGCCGTGGGTGCGGCGCAACTGCAGGTAGTCGTTTGCCTGCAGCAGCATGTAGCTGAACTCCGTGTAGGAGATGCCCTCACCCTCCAGCCGCCGTTTGACGGTGTCCCGGGCGAGCATCACGTTCACCGAGAAGTGCTTGCCGATATCGCGGAGGAAGTCGACGGCACTCAGCTCACCGGTCCAGTCCATGTTGTTCACGATGAGCGCGCCGGTCGGCGAATCGTCCAGGGCTACGAACCGCTCCAGCTGGGAGCGGATCCGCTCGGCCCATGCGGCGACGGTATCGGCCGAGTTCATCGTGCGCTCGCCGACGTCGCGGGGGTCACCGATCAGCCCGGTCGCGCCACCGGCGAGGACGATCGGCCGGTGGCCGGCGCGCTGGAATCGGGTGAGGGCCAGCAGCGGCACCAGGTGCCCGGCGTGCAAACTGGCCGCGGTCGGGTCGAAGCCCGCATAGAGAGTGCGCGGGCCGGCGGCCAGCGCCTGCCGCAGCGCGTCGAGGTCGGTGGACTGCGCGATGAGACCGCGCCAGGTCAGTTCGTCGATGATGTCGCTGCTCACGGGTTTCATCTTCGCGTACCACCGCAAGCCGATTGCGGGCGGTGCGATCAGGCGCGTGGGCCGGGCCGACCGGCAATGCCGGTCAGGCCGACTCCTCTACCCGCGGCGCCCGCGGACTACGGCGGTAGGCCGACACGGCACGGGAGTCGCGGAGCCAGAGCCGCCATGGGCGATCGGCCTCCTCGCTCACTCCTACGCGTGGCCCCGCCGCGATCCGGGAGGGATCGGCGGGCGCCCCGAGTTCCAGCCGGATTCCGGAACGGCGATCGAACAGGTCGGTGCCGTAGTCGTCCATCCGGATACCTAGGGCACTACCCAGGTTGCCCGGGCCGCGCGCCAGGTCGTCGTCGCCCCGGGCGGCCGGGCGGCGAGCGCGCGCGACGTCGTGGCCGGCGGTGATCTCCGCGGACCGCAGTAGCACTCCGGACGCCACACCGTCCGGGCCGCTGATCACGTTGGCGCAGGTGTGCATGCCGTAGCTGCGATACACGTAGAGCCGGCCGGGCGGTCCGAACATGGCGGCGTTGCGCGGTGTGCGGCCACGGCCGGAGTGGGCGGCCGGATCGTGCCAGGGGCCGGCAGGGTCACCACCGTAGGCCTCGACTTCGACTATGTAGGCGGCCACCGGGCCCGACCACAGGGTCGCGCCGAGCAGGCGCTGGGCGGCGGTCAGTGGATCAACAGCCAGTTCCTCGGCACTCACCCGTGGATTGTCGCAATCGGCTCGAGGTATGTGCACCGGGGGCGGATTTCACCCGCTCATACCTGGCGCGGGACCAGTGGGCCGTGCACGGCCGCCCCTGTTGACGAGTTTTCTCCCCGGGGGTCTTGCGGTGCGCCTCGTCGCGGCGAAGAATTCAACAGGTAATGAATTCAACACCGGATGAATAGGGCGGTTCCATGTCCGAAACCGGCACACCGGACGCTGTGGAGGTACGCGGCCTCACCGTGCGTCGCGGTAAACGGGAAGTGCTGCACGATATTTCGCTCACCATCCCGCAGGGATCGATCACCGGGCTGCTGGGCCCTTCGGGGTGCGGGAAGACCACCCTCATGCGCAGCATCGTGGGCACCCAGATCGTGGCCGCCGGGGAGATCACCGCGCTCGGGTTGCCGGGCGGCAGTGCCCGGCTGCGGCGGCGGATCGGGTATGTGACGCAGGCACCGAGCATCTACGCCGATATCAGCGTCCGCGACAATGTCGCCTACTTCGCCGCGCTCTACGGCGCGGATCACGAGGGCGTCGAGCGCGCGCTCGAGGCCGTCGGTCTGCTCGACCATCGGAATCAGCGCGGTGACGAGCTGTCGGGTGGGCAGCGTACCCGGGCGTCCCTGGCCTGCGCGCTGGTCGCCGCACCGGAACTGCTGGTATTGGACGAGCCGACCGTCGGGCTCGACCCGGTGCTGCGGGTCGAACTGTGGAAACAGTTCCGGGAACTGGCCGCCGGCGGGACAACTCTCGTGGTGTCCAGCCATGTGATGGACGAGGCCGAACACTGCGATCGGCTGCTGCTCATGCGCGAGGGCCGGCTGCTGGCCCAGCTGAGCCCTGACGAACTGCGCGAACGTACCGGCGAGCAGAACCTCGAACAGGCCTTTCTCGCACTCATCACCTCGGGAACAGAGGAGGCGGCGTGAGCAACACCAGCGACCGGCAAACCAGGCCGGCCACCGCGGCCCCGGGCCACCCCGGGCCGGCGGCACAGCTTCTGCAACGTCCCTCGGGGCCCCGGCCCCTGGGGGCCTATCTGGCGACCACCACCCGGATTCTGCGGCAGCTGCGCAACGATCACCGCACCATCGCCATGATCCTGGTGGTCCCGGCGCTGCTGATGACGCTGCTGTACTTCATCTACCAGGATGTTCCGGCCGCACCGCAACAGCCGGTGACAGTGTTCGACCGGGTCGGGATCAGCATGCTCGGGATCCTGCCGTTCATCGTGATGTTCCTGATCACGGCGATCGCCATGCAGCGCGAACGCACCTCCGGGACGCTCGAACGGCTGCTCACCACGCCCCTGAGCAAACTCGATCTGCTCGGCGGATACGGCACCGCGTTCTCCCTCGCCGCCGCCGCGCAGGCTGCGGTGGCCTGCCTGGTCTCGTTCGGCCTGCTGGACCTGGATGCGGCCGGCAGTCCCGGGTGGGTAGTCCTCATCGCCATGGTCGACGCGGTGCTGGGGGTCGCGCTGGGGCTGCTGTGCAGTGCGTTCGCGCGAACCGAGTTCCAGGCGGTGCAGTTCATGCCGGTGGTGGCGGCACCACAGATCTTCCTGTGCGGGCTGCTGGTGCCGCGGCAGCAACTGCCCGACTGGCTGGAGGTGATCAGCAATGTGCTGCCGCTGAGTTATGCGGTGGACGCGCTGCACGAGGTCTCGGTACACAGCGAACCCACCGGGCTGATGTGGCGGGATCTGGCGATCGTCGCCGCGTTCGCGGCGGTGGCCCTGGGCCTGGGCGCGGCGACCCTGCGCCGCCGGACCGCGTGAGCACCGCGGACGACGCACGACGCGCCCGCTCCGGACGGCGTCCGGGGTCCTCCGGTACCCGGGACGCGATACTCACGGCCGCCCGGGTGCGGTTCGCGCAGGCCGGGTTCGACAAAACGTCGATCCGGGCGGTGGCGGCGGACGCCGGAGTGGATCCCGCGCTGGTGCACCACTACTTCGGTACAAAACAGCGTTTGTTCGCCGCGGTGGTGCAGCTGCCGATCGATCCGGAGGTCGTGCTCGCGCAGGTCGACGCGGTACCGCTGGACCGGTTGGGTGAAACCATCGTGCGCACCGTGGTGGGGCTGTGGGACTCCCCCGTCGGCGCCGGCGCGGTGGCCTTGGTACGCAGCCTGGTCGCCGGTGGTGATGTCTCGCTGGTGCGTGATTTTCTGCTGTCGGTGGTACTGGAGCGGGTCCGGCGGCGGATCGCCACCGAATCCGACGACGGCCGCGCACGGGTGGCACTTGCCGCATCGCAGATGGTGGGGGTGGTGGTGACCCGCAAGATCGTGAACCTGCAGCCGGTTACCGAGATGTCACTGGATCAGGTGGTGGCCGCGGTGGGGCCGACCTTGCAGCGCTATCTCACCGGGGATATCGGGGCGGGCCCGCCGGAACCCCGCGAGCCCTGAACGGCCGGTGCTACTCGCCGAACTGTCCCGCGAAATCGGCATGCTCGGCCTCGTCGACCGCGCGGGCCTCATCGGCGAGCAGCACCGGGATCCCGTTGTCGATCGGGTACGCCACGCGCAACCGCGGGTTGTACAGCACGTCCGCGCCGTCGCCGGTGCGGACCAGGTGCAGTTGCCCCTTGTCCTGCGGGCAGGCCAGCAGGCTCAGCAGCATGGGGTCGAGAATGGTTTGCTCCGACATGGGAGTGAAGCGTACCCGGACCCGGAACCGATGCCGCCGGGCTCCGATCACACCGCGGGCCGGCGGAACGAGATGTACCGGTGGCCGAAGAAGGTACCGGCGGCGACCGCCCCCATGACCATCACCGCGGACGGCGCGCGCGGGAAACCGAACAGGCTGACGGCGACTTCGAGCAGCAGGGCGTTGGCGATCAAACCTCCGCAGTTCACGGCGGCGAACCCGAGGAAATCGCGGACGATCCGCCCACGGACTCGGAACACCAGCCGGCGGTGCAGGACGAACGCGATACCGATACCGGTCAGGTAGGCGGCGGCGACCCCGGCCGAGGGTGGCACCGAATCGCCCAGGACAGTGAGCCAGGCGACGGTGAGCCCGATGCCCATCACGGTGTTGACGGCACCGACGATCGCGAACGCGGCTTCCTGCCGGCGGACCAGCCGCAGCAGGAAGCCGGAGCCCGCCGGGGGCGCCTCGGCAGCGCGGCATCCGCCTGTCCGGGAGTCCGATCCGACGACCGGATCCCGATGGCCGGAAGGCAGTCGAAAGCGCCGGGCACGCGGACCGGTTGTCCGGCGCCGGGGGTCGTCGACAAGCGGAACCGGATCAACGTCGAGACAGCTCGGTTTCCGGGTGCCGTCCGGCGGCCGGTCCGGTTCCCGGTGCCCTGGAACACCGGCAGACGGAATCGGATCAAGGCCGAAACGGCCGGGTGCGCGGGTGCCGTCGGACGCTCGGCCGGGTTCCCGATGCCCCGCAGTATCGGCGGACGGAACCGGATCGAAGCCGATACGGCCCGGTTTCCGGGTGCCCGCGGGCGGGCGGTCGGGTTCTCGATGCCCCTGCTCACGGTGTCCGGGGGCGGCCCGGGTCCCGTCCGTGACCTGGACCGGCGCGGTGTCCGGAGAGCCCGTGGTTTCACTCGTCATGGCCGCGCCTCCACCCGATCCGGTGTCGCGATGCCTTGTGTCGATGTCCGTGTGTGTGGCGCCCGCCGCGACGCGCCCGTGCCGACCGGGGCAAGCCCGGCCCGTGCGGCGGATGCGGAGGCAAGGCCGGTTTTCCGGCCCGGCGCAACCCGGGTGCGTTCGAGTTCGGCGACGCGGGTGCCTGATCGGGTATCACCTACCGCGAAACTGTTCGCCGCCAGGTCGATCGGCCGCTGTGCCGGGGCGAGCAGTCCGGTCTCGCCGATCGCGCAACTGCCGGCCTGTGGGCGCCCGGATATCGGCACCGGAAACCTTCCGTCCCACCGGTATCGCCCGTCTACCGCCCACCCGGAGCCGGTGTCGCCGGTACCGGAATGCCGGGAATTCGCCGACCGCATCACCTGGGAGGCGGCGAGGACCCCCGCCGCGCACACCGGGCCCCGCCGGAGCGCAACCCGGCGATCATCGGCTCGGACATACGCCATGGGTTCCAGACCCTACCGCGCCCGGGACGGTGAACGACCGTAACGACGCATACCGAATCTACCCGCGCGGTGCCCACTGCACCTGCTAGAGTTCGCATTTCTCGGGCTCACCAGCGTCATCGAGACCCGGCACGCGTTATCCTCCGTCGAAAGTCGATCTCGCCAATGCCGTTTTCGCCCAGCTCCGTTTCCGGTCCGGATACCCGCCGCCGTACGACAGCCGGCTCCGCGGCCCTTCCCTCCCCCAGTTCCTTACGACCCGGTTCGGCCGCCGTCGGCCCGGGACCGGACACCGATTCGCCCGGAGTGTGCGGGGTTTCGGTGGTGGTCCCGGTCTACCGCGGTGAGGAGACCGTCTCCGCGTTGGTCCGGGAATTGTCCGGACTCGCCACGAGCACCACGACACCGGGCGGGCTCCGGTTCCGCGTCACCGAAATCGTTCTGGTGCACGATTGCGGCCCGGACCGTTCCGATCTGGTGCTCCAGCGCCTGGCCCGGGAGAATCCGCTGGTCCGGGTGATCTGGTTGAGCCGCAACTACGGTCAGGACGCCGCCACGATCGCCGGTATGGCCGCGGCGCGGGGTGGCTGGATCGTCACCATGGACGAGGACGGTCAGCACGACCCGGCGTGTATCGCCGAATTCCTCGATACCGCCTACCGGGACCGCGCCGACCTGGTGTATTCGCGTCCCACCAACACTCGCCCGCACGGGCCGCTGCGCAATATCACCTCGCGGGGAGCGAAACTCGTCCTCGCCACGCTGTTCGCGTTTCCCGCGTCCACCCGGTTCGAGAGTTTCCGGCTGATCCGCGGCGATATCGGACGCCGCCTCGCCGAGGTCGCCGCCAACGGCGCCTATCTCGATGTCGCGCTGACCTGGGTGGTCGGCCGGACGGCGAGCGCACCGGTGCGGTTACGCAGCGAGGGACGCCCCGAATCGGGCTACAACTACCGGCGACTGTTCTCGCTGTTCTGGAAAATGGTGCTGTGCACCGGGACTCGCGGGCTGCGGGTGGTGAGCCTGCTGGGTGTCACGCTCGCGCTGGCCGGCACGATCCTGGCCGGGGTGATCATCTATACCGCGTTGACCAGCGGGGACAACAACCCCGAGGGCTGGGCGTCGATTATCGTCGTGCTCCTGCTGTGCTCGGGAGCGCTGCTGTTCTCGCTCGGCCTCATCGCCGAATACCTCGGCGTGGTGCTGCACATCCTGGTGGGTAAACCGCTGTATCTCACCATCGAATCGCCCACCCCCCGGCCACCGGCCGAGCCCGCCCATCCCCGTGCCCGGCCCCGCACCGAGTTGGCCGCGGGATGAGCGGGTCAGGCCCGGAGGCGGCAGCGCAGCGTCACCACGCAGGGCCCCCGCCCATCCCCGACAGGCAGAGCATGAACGGGTCGGGCCCGGAGGTAGCAGCACAGCACAAACACAGAAAGCCCCCGATCATCCCCGACGGACCCAGCGTGAGCGGGTCAGGCCCGGAGAGGGCGGCGCCGCGTCGCACAGGGTCCGCGCTCATCGGCAATGGACGCAGCGGACGCGAGTCGGAATCAGCGGCGGCCGCACGGCACGAACATGCCGGGCATCCACCCATCCGCGACAACGAAGCGGTGGGCGAAAGGATCATTTTCAGCCGGCCATACCGGGCGGCCCGGGAACTGGCCAATGTGACCGCTGTCCTGGAATCCGACCACTGCCACGGGGACGGCCCGTTCACCGCGGCCGCGACCGCGAAACTCGCCGAGATCACCGGCGCTCCGCATGTGCTGCTCACCACCTCGTGCACACATGCGCTGGAACTGGCGGCGCTCCTGCTCGAACTGGGTCCCGGTGACGAGGTGATCGTGCCCAGTTTCGCCTTCACCTCCACCGCCGCCGCCTTCGCGGTGCACGGCGCAACCTGCGTTTTCGTCGATATCGACGGCGAGACCGGCAATATCGACCCGGCGGCAGCCGCGGCAGCGATCACCGATCACACAAAGGCGATCGTGGTGCTGCACTACGGCGGGGTCGCGGCGGATATGGACGCACTCGGAAAGCTGGCGCGCGGCCACGGCCTGGCCATCGTCGAGGACAACGCGCACGGCTTGGGCGGTTCCTGGCGTGGGCGGGCGTTGGGGACTCTCGGCACACTGGGGACGCAGAGTTTCCACGACACCAAGAACGTGCACTGCGGCGAGGGCGGCGCCCTGCTGCTTTCCGACGACATCCTGATGGGCCGTGCGGAGATCATCCGCGAGAAGGGCACCGACCGGGCGCGATTCCTGCGCGGTCAGGTGGACAAGTACTCCTGGCAGGACATCGGGTCCAGCTATCTGCCCAGCGAGCTGAACGCCGCGGTACTCGATGCGCAACTCGCCGAATTCCATACGATCCAGCGGGCCAGGCACCGGGTGTGGCATACCTACGCGGCCGGGCTGGCGGCGTGGGCGGCGGGTCAGGGCGTTGTGCCGATGACTGTTCCGCCGGATCGCCGGCACACCGCGCATCTGTTCTATCTGCGCATGCCCGCCGAGGAGACCCGCGACGAATTCATCCGGCATCTCGCCGCGCGTGGCATCGTGGCACCGTTCCACTACGTACCGCTGGATTCCAGTGCCGCGGGACTCAAATACGGTCGTACGCCGGTTCCGTGCACCCGCAGCGCCGATTTCGCGGCGACGATCGTACGACTCCCGCTGTGGCCCACACTCACCCGCGGCCAGCTCGACCGGGTCCTCGAGGCGGTCACCGAATTCCGCTGCTGAACACCCAGTGCCGGGTGCTCAGGTGAGCAGGCCCAGCGACCCGCCGTCGGTGAGAACCTCGTAGGTCTCGGTATCCGGGTTGTACCACCAGGTTCGGGGCCCGGGCCGGGGCGTGTGTGTTTCCCGCACCGCATGCGCCGACGGACGGAACGACGGGCTGCGCGGAATATCGTCGACCACGTAGACCAGATCCGGGCGCTGCCCGGGCGGCAGCGACCGCAGCGCCTCGGTCACATCATCGGCGGTGAGTTCGAAACCGGGGCGTACGCTCACCGCCGCGACGGCCAGGATGCGGTCCCGGGTGGGCAGGGCGTACGCGACCTCCATATCGACCGCGGCGATATCGTTGAGCACATCGACGACGGGCTGGGTGAACACCGGGCCCCGGCGGGTGCGGATCACGGTATCGATCCGGTCGACCAGCCAATAATCGCCCTCGCTGTCACGGCGGAACAGGTTCTCGGTGGGCAGCCAGGAATCCTCCGGTTCGAACACACCGCGCAATCCGCCGCGCGACAGATCGACCCCGGCACTCGCCGAACCGATCAGCAGCCCGACCTCGTTGTCCGCGCACCGCCGGGCGTACCCGTTGTCGTCGACCATGACCTGCCCGGACACCGGATCGAACGCCACCAGTTCGACGCGGGCCGTGCCCGGTACCGGGCGGCCCTTGCAGCCGAATTTCACGCCGGGCACATTCGCCAGCACCACATCGCCCTCGATGGAGGCATAGAACTCGAGGACCCGGGCGGGGGCGAACTGTTCCATCGTGCGCCGCCACAATCCGGCGGGCATCCCGGAACCGATGAACAGCCGGATCGGATGCGGATATCCGGCCGGGAAGACCTCGGCGTCGAGGATATCGCGCAGCATCGTCCAGGTGTAGGTCACGACCGTGACCCCGTACCGGTGCACTTCCTCGGCGAACCGTGCCGGATCCAGCGACCGGGCCAATGCGATCCGGCTGCCGCCGGCGATGGCGCCGCCGAGGCTCACCAGCAGGCCGGACGAATGATGCAGCGGGGCCAGGCAGTACACCGTGTCCTTGTGGTCCAGGTCGGCCGCCGACGCCGTCCCGAAAGCGGAGAGCGCCCAGCGATGGTTGGTGATGTATTTGATGTCCAGCCGGTCGGCGGCACCCGACACCAGGATGAAGGCCAGTTCGCGGGCCCGGCCGGGATTCGGCCGGTACCAGCCGGGCAGCCGCACCCGCTGCGGGTCGATCTGTTCCAGGTCCACGAGGTCGGTGCCGTCGGGAACGGCGAGGCCGCGGGAATCGCCACCACCGAGTACGAGTACCCGGGCCCCGGTCGCGACGGCATGGCGCACGTTCTCCGGGTCGGATACCAGGATCATCGTGCCGGTCTGTTCCAGCGCGCTGGTCAGATCGCTGTCCGGTGCGAGCAGCACCGCGACCGCGCCGATCCGGGACAGGGCGGCGAGGGTCACCAGGGCACTGGGGCGGGTCTCCATCACCACGCCGACCCGGGTGGCCGGGCGGATCCCGACCGAGATCAGGCCGCGGACCACGTTCTCGATCCGGGCGTCGACCGCCGCGTTGGTATGCACTCGGTCGTCGAACAGGAAGCATTCACCGTTCGGTGCCCGCCGTGCCTGTTCGGCCATGAGCCGGCCGATGGAGATGCGGGTGCCGGATTGGATCATGCCGAGGCGGGTCAGCCGGGGCAGGGTGCGGGCCGCGCCCTCGACCACCCCGACCGAGCCGCGCAGGGTACTGGCGGCCACATGTTCCAGCGCCCGGCCGACATCCGCGCCCGCCTCGGCCAGCGCCGTGGCGGTGTGCACGGCCCGCAGCAGCGCCGTCCGCGGGGCGTCCGCGGGGGGCTGATCGGCCATGGGCACGATCTCCTCGGGCAGCGGGTTGCCGCTTTCGACCCAGCCCACCCAGTCGCGCACCCGCGGCCAGGTGCAGCGGGTCGCCACCGAACCGGCAACCAAACCGAAATGCCCTGAGACCACGGATGATTCATACACTTCCGCCCGTGGCGCGGCACGGACGATGCCGCGGACGGCGGCCGGCTGGCCGATTTCGTCGACCTCACCGAGGAACGCCAGGATGGGGCATTTCAGATCGGCCAGCGAGATCGGCTGATCGCGGATGACGAAGCCACCGAGCATCATCCGGTTGTGGACGACGAACTGTTTCAGCAGGTCCGCGGCGGCGGGCCCGGCGTAACCGACCCAGCCCTCGTTGCTCAGGAACCGCCGCTGGCGTTCCTTCGGTAGCAGCGCCTCCCGATCGTGCAGCTGGCGCAGGAAGTCGATCCGGGCCTTCGCGGTTTTCACCGGGTCCAGCATCTGGAATCCGATCCGTACCATCCGGTCGGTGATCGGCAGCCGGGGCACCACGTGATCGGCGGCGAAATCCACGAGATCGGTGACCGCGGCATGCGGTAGCCCGAGCGGCATCCCGGCGACGATATCGACCGGGCTGCCGAAGGTCACGATGCTCGCGATTCCCTTACCCGAGCGGAACGCGGCGGCTTGGTAGGCGAACATCCCGCCCTGCGAATACCCCATGAGATGCACGGTGCGGCCGGTTTCCGCGCAGACGGTGTCGATGGCGCTGTGCACGGCCAGCACATGATCGGCCAGATCCCGCTGCCAGCCACCTTCTTCCGACGACGGGGAACCGAAATCGACCACCCAGCAATCTATTCCGGCGCGGTGCAGCATCCCCACGGCACCGTCGTCACCGTTGACGTCCCAGATATCGGCGCTCACCATCAGCGGCGGTACGAGCAGGGCCACCGGACCGCCCGTGGTCTCGGCGGCGAAGTAGTGCCGCAGCCGGTACATGGGCCGGCGCTCGGCGATATCGAACGGCGAGGAGTCGGTATCGCGGCCGAGCCCGCCGAAGCGGATGACTTCCAGACCGTTCTGCGCGGTGGCCAGCACCCGCTGCGCCGAACCCACCAAACCTCGCACACTCAACTTCACGTTCCACTCCCAGCCCTACCCGTGGCGTGGTCTACCTCACAAACCACGAGGTATGCACCAAACCCTGCCATATCGCACGCCGGGCTGTTCGCCCGTTGTGACATCTACATCATGTACCCGTCACCTCGGCGGAACCGCACGCCCGCGCCGATAGGGTGGTGATCGTGACCGATCCGACCCGTATGCCCAGGCCCGGGCGCCCCGCCCCCGACCGGGAGTCGCTGCCCGTGGAATTGGTGGACGCGGCCGGCAACACTGTCGGTTCGTGTGCGGTCGCCGACGCGCACCGGGCCCCGGGCGCCCCGCATCGGGCCTTCTCGGTCCTGATCTTCGACAGCGCCGGGCAGACGTTGCTACAACAGCGCGCGGCCGGTAAGACGCGGTTTCCCGCGCGATGGTCGAACACCTGCTGCGGTCATCCGGCGCCGGGACAGCCGGTCACCGAAGCCGCGAGTATCCGGTTGGCCGAGGAGATGGGCTTGCGGGTCAGCCTCACCGAAGTCGGGGTCTACCGGTACCGCGCCGAGGATCCGCGCACCGGGTATGTCGAACACGAATGGGACCACGTATTGGTGGGATCGCTGGACGACGGCAACCCGGAACCCGACCCCGCCGAGGTCGCCGCCTACCGCTGGATGCGGCCGGAAGAGCTGCGCCTGCGGCTACAGGAGAAACCGGACGAGTTCAGTCCGTGGTTCGCGGGCGTACTCGAGGTCGCCACCACACAGCAGCCGGCTTCCTGAGCTCCTCATAGCCGGGCCCGGCCGGGCCGCGGCGCTTCGACTGCGGCGCCGGTGGCGATCTCCGCATTGCCGTACGCGGAGCCGACGAACGGCGAGCGTAGTACGCACCGGGTAAAGGGCGACCTGTGAGTGCCGCAGGCGCAGATCGTCGAGCTGGAACCCTGGGCGCGAGGTTCACCCGAGGTCGTCGCCGCGGCTCCCGAGCTTTTCTTTGCTTACTCCGCCTGTGACGATAAATATTTGGATGCGCATATTTACGTATGGGCACATTAAAGCGGGCGCCACGTCAAAGTCCGGGTACAACATGGTTCGGGCCGCCCACAACTCCGAGACCCTCTTCAGTAGGCGGGTGCGCAGAACGTTCGGTCCAGACCCGCTCGTCGTCCGGCGCCGGGTGTTCGCGGCTCCGGACGGGCGACCGGGTCACCATCTCCGGCTCGGCCCGGCCGGGCGCGGAGGCTCAGCCGAGCCAGGCGCGGATCTCGGCGGCGGCCTGCCGGACCTCGGCGAGTTGTTCGCGCACCCGCTCCCCCGCCGTGCCGCCGCGGGCATTGCGTGAGGCCACCGAACCCGCCACTGTCAGGACCTCGCGGACCTCGGGGGTGAGAGCGGGATCGATACCCGTGAATTCCGCGTCGGTCAGCTCGTCGAGCCCGACCCCGCGCGCCTCGGCAGTACGAACACAGGCGCCGGCGGCCTCGTGCGCGACCCGGAACGGCACACCCCGCCGGACCATCCACTCCGCGATATCGGTCGCGAGGGTGAAGCCGGCGGGCGCGAGTTCGGCCATGCGATCGGTGTGGAAGGTGAGGGTGGCGATCAAACCGGCGATCGCTGGCAGCAGCAGTTCCAGCTGGGCCACCGAATCGAACAGCGGCTCTTTGTCCTCTTGCAGGTCACGGTTGTAGGCCAGCGGCTGTGCCTTGAGGGTGGCGAGCAGTCCTGTGAGGTTGCCGATCAGCCGGCCGGCCTTGCCGCGGGTCAGTTCCGAGACGTCCGGGTTCTTCTTCTGCGGCATGATCGACGATCCGGTCGACCAGGCGTCGGCCAGCGTGATGTACCCGAACTCCGGAGTGCTCCAGAGAATGACCTCCTCGGCCATCCGGCTCAGGTCGACACCGATCATCGCCAGCACGAACGCCGCTTCGGCCGCGAAATCGCGGGACGACGTGGCATCGATGGAATTGGCGGCGGCAGCGGTGAAATCCAGGTCCGCGGCGATCGCTTCGGGGTCGAGACCGAGCGAGGAACCGGCCAGGGCGCCCGAACCGTACGGCGAGATCGCCGCACGTTTGTCGAAATCACGCAGCCGGTCGATATCGCGCAGCAGCGGGTGGGCATGCGCGAGGAGATGATGGGCCAGGAGCACGGGTTGCGCGGCCTGCAGATGCGTTTTGCCGGGCATCACCGCGTCCGGATGGGCGGCGGCCTGCTCGGTCAGTGCATCCACCACGGTGATCAGACCGGCCGCGATGCGCCGGACCGCGTCGCGCAGCCACATCCGGAACAGCGTGGCGACCTGGTCGTTACGCGAACGGCCGGCCCGCAGCCGGCCGCCGAGTTCGGTCCCGACCCGCTCGATCAGTCCGCGTTCGAGCGCACCGTGGACATCTTCGTCCGATTCGGCCGCGGCGAACGCACCCGATTCGACGTCCGCGGCCAAGCGGTCCAGGCCCGCCAACATGGCCGTCAGATCCGTATCCGACAGCAGCCCGGCTTTGTTCAGCACCCGGGCATGCGCCTTGGACGCGCGGATATCGTAGGGCGCCAGCACCCAGTCGAACTGGGTCGATTTGCTCAGCGCCGCCATCGCCTCGGCGGGCCCGGATGCGAATCGCCCGCCCCACAACGCGCCCTCGTTGGTGCCCACTGTCGCCTCTCCACGTCTCGATATACCGGCCGGTTCACTCGGCCGGTATTGGGTCTGTGCGCCGCTACTCGCCGCGCCCGTCCGCTTCAGCCGCGACTACGCAACATTGTGCGACCTACCAGCTGGTCGCTGTTCTGCCGTCGAGGGCCGCACGCCCCGGCCCACTGCGGCCTGCCCGGCCGCCGTTGCGGGCGACCGGGCATCGGGGTTTTCTACTTCTGGTTCAGGTCGCGCTTTGCGGCGACCTTCGAAGACAGGCCGTGGATCTGCACGAAGCCCTTCGCCAGCGACTGGTCGAAGGTATCGCCCTCGTCGTAGGTGGCCAGGTTGAAATCGTAGAGCGACTGGTCGCTGCGGCGGCCGTTGACCACCACGTTGCCGCCGTGCAGCACCATCCGGATATCACCGCTGACGTGCTGCTGGGTTTCGGCGACGAACGCGTCGAGGGCGCGCTTGAGCGGGGAGAACCACAGACCGTCGTAGGCCAGCTCGCCCCAGCGCTGTTCCACCTGCCGCTTGTACCGGCCCAGTTCCCGCTCGAGGGTGACGCTTTCCAGGGCACGGTGCGCGGTGATCAGCGCGATGGCGCCGGGCGCCTCGTAGATCTCGCGGCTCTTGATTCCGACGAGCCGGTCCTCGACCATGTCCAGCCGGCCGACGCCCTGGCGGCCCGCCCGCTTGTTCAGCTCGACGATCGCCTCCAGCACGCTCACCTGGCGGCCGTCGATGGCCACCGGGACACCGCGGTCGAAGGTGACGATGAGTTCGTCGGGCGCCTCGAAGTTGACGGTCGGGTCGGTGGTGTAGTCGTAGACGTCCTTGGTGGGCGCGTTCCACAGATCCTCGAGGAACCCGGTCTCCACAGCCCGGCCCCAGACGTTCTGGTCGATGGAGAACGGCGATTTCTTGGTGACATTGATCGGGAGCTTGTTCTCCTCGGCGAAGGCGATGGCCTTCTCCCGGGTCCACGCGTAGTCACGGACCGGGGCGATCACGTTCAGGTCGGGTGCCAGGGCGCCGATGCCGACCTCGAACCGGACCTGGTCGTTGCCCTTACCGGTGCAACCGTGGGCGACGGTGGAGGCGCCGTGGAACTTCGCGGCCTCGACCAGATGCTTGACGATCAGCGGGCGGCTGATCGCCGATACCAGCGGGTACTCGTCCTGGTAGAGGGCGTTGGCCTGGATGGTGGGCAGGCAGTATTCGTCGGCGAATTCGTCGCGCGCGTCGATGACCACCGCTTCCACGGCACCGCAGTCCAGGGCGCGCTGCCGCACCACGTTCATATCCTCGCCGCCCTGCCCCAGGTCGATGGCGACGGCCACGACCTCGGCGCCGGTCTCCTTGCCGATCCAGCTGATGGCGACGGAGGTGTCCAGCCCACCGGAGTAGGCGAGTACGACGCGATCGGACATGTTCTGGTGCTCCCTCGGATATGCGTAGGTCTGCTGTGTTTCAGGTGTGCGGTCTCCGCGGGATCCGGTGACCGTCGGCCGTCAGTATGCTGGCCCGTTGCCGGTCCGGCTCGCGCCGCCGTTGCAAATGATTATGCACGATGGTGCAATCTCATTCATAACCGGGGGTCGCACCGGGCGTTACCTGCGTCGATATCACCACAACCGGCCACCCAGCTCGATAACGACCCCTTGGCCGCCCGCGCCAGTCGTGAGACGCTGGTCACATCCCGAAGCGCAACGGCAAGGGAGGAGAAGATCGTGCAGACACTCCAGCAATGGGCGCAGGACAACTACGAGACGATCGGCTTCATCGTCATCACCCTGGGCAATGCCGCCCTCTCGCTCGGCGTGATGGGCATCGAATTCGCCACCCCGTTCCTGCAGGAGCTGGTGAACACCTGATCGCCCTTCGTCACCGTAAGCCCGGTGACCTCGGAGGACCGGCGGCGAGACGCCACCTTCGCCGATAGAGTGCGCCACCGGGCCCACAGGACCCTGCCCGGAAAGTGCGGTACCGTCACGGCGTCCGAACGTGACGGAGGGAGCGGCAGTGCTGGGGGTGGGTGCGGCCTTCGCCGGGTACCGGATCGAAGGCGTCCTGGGCCGGGGCGGAATGGGGACCGTCTATCTCGCCCGTCATCCGCGACTGCCGCGCAGTGTCGCGCTCAAACTTCTCGACCACGAAGTCTCCACCGATACCGAGCTGGTCCGCCGCTTCGAACGCGAGGCCGATGTCATCGCCCGCCTCGAACACCCCGGCATCATCGGCGTGCTCGATCGCGGCGCCGACGACGGACATCTGTGGATCGCGATGCAATATGTCCGCGGTTCCGACGCGGCCTCGCTGGATCCCCGGGCATATCCGGCGGCCACGGTGGTGCGACTGGTCGGTGAGACCGCCTCGGCGCTGGACTACGCGCACAGTCAGGGCGTCCTGCACCGCGATGTGAAACCGGCCAACATCCTGATCGCCGCCTCGGACGCGTTCCGGGAATCGCACGCGATACTGACCGACTTCGGGATCGCCCGCCTCACCGACCCGGCCAGTACGAAGGTCACCGCCACGGGCACTTTCACCGCGACCCTCTCCTACGGGTCGCCGGAACAGCTGTCCGGGCAGGCCGTGGACCACCGCTCCGATCAGTATTCGCTGGCGTGCACGCTGTTCGCGATCCTCACCGGGCAGCCGCCGTACACCGCTACGAACCCGGGCCAGGTGATCATGGGGCATTTGTCCCAGCCGGTGCCCCGGCTCACCGCCACCCGCCCGGATCTGCCGCCGGCAATGGATGCCGTGCTGGACCGAGCCATGGCCAAGCAGCGCGATGACCGGTTCGCGTCGTGCAGCGAATTCACCGCCGCGGCGCTCGGCGCCCTCGAGGGCCTGCATATCGCGGGGTCGGCCCGCTCGGCAACGACCGCGGTGCACAGCGCGCCACACGAGCAGCCGGTATCAGCCGCCCCGATACCCGAGCACCGGCAGGTTTCCCCGGTGTGGACGCCCGAGCGGCAGCCGGCTCCACCGGTGTGGACACCACCGGGCCCGGTTGCCACGCCGCACCCCTACCCGAGGCCATACGCCGGAGGGGCACGCCGGCCGGCAGAACGGTTCGAAACGAGGCCGTCCCGGACCACGGCTCTGACGGCGGTGATCGTCACGCTGATCTGCGCGTTGTTCGGGACAGCGGGGTTCCTGATCGCACTCGCGGCGGCCCTCCGGGCGGTCGCTGCGGGCAGCCCGCACGTCGCCGCTTACGCCGTGGTACTCCTGATCGGTGGGGTGCTCGTGCTCCTGTGGAACAGCGCCTGGCTACTCCTGCTGGCGGCACGACACCTCGGGCGGATGCTGACCATTGGGTGTTCGGGACTGGGCACGATAATCGGTGTGCTGGGCATGGCGGCCTCGCCGTACGTCGTGATTCCCGAGCGTTTCCTGGCCGCCGCGCAGGGCACCGCGGCGATCGTGCTCTGCGCTTCGGCGGCCGGCCTGGTGTGCGCCGCCCACAGGTCCACCGCCCGCTGGATCGCCTACCGGACCGCGCATCGGAATACGCCACGCGGGTGGTAGGAGCGGCACCGGCGAGCCGTTGGATCAGCGCGCCACCGCACCGCTGCGCACGCGGCGGCGGCGGACTACTCCGGGCTGCACAGCACGCGTCGAATCGGCGATTCGCCCGATGACCGTACCGGCCGACGGGACAGGTGTCGCCACGGCCTACCGGCGAATTACCTGGTCACGCCAGGTTTTCGATTTTCGCGGCGAGTTCGGCTCCGGTGAGGGGTTCGCGGGCGATCACAGCGATGGTGTCGTCGCCGGCGATGGTGCCGACGATGTAGGGCAGGGACGCACGATCGAGGGCGCTGGCCAGGAAGTGGGCGGCGCCGGGCGGGGTGCGCAGGACCGCGATATTGCCGCTGGAATCGGTGGAGACCAGCAGATCACCCAGGAGTTTCGCGAGCCGGCCGGTGCCGCCGGTGACACCGCGGACCGGGCTGCCGTCCTCGGGGACCACATAGACACCGGCCCCACCGTCGGCGGCGCGGAGTTTGACCGCGCCGAGTTCGTCGAGGTCGCGCGAGAGGGTGGCCTGAGTGGTTTCGATACCCTCGGCCGCCAGCAGGTTGGCCAGTTCGGTCTGGCTGCGCACCGGGTGGGCGGCCAGCAGCGCGATGATCCGCGACTGCCGGCCCGCCCGGGTGGCGGCCGTGATAGGGCCGGTGGAATGCGTTCGGGCCTCACTCATCGTCGGTGTGTGCCCTCGTGTTCCAGCAGCCAGACCAGCAGCGCCTTCTGCGCGTGCAGGCGGTTCTCGGCCTCGTCCCACACCACGCTCTGCTTTCCGTCGAGCACCTCGTCGGTGATCTCCTCACCGCGATGCGCGGGCAGGCAGTGCAGCACGACGGCGCCCGCGTCGGCGTAGGCGAGCAGTCCGGCGTTCACCTGGTACGGGCGGAACGGTGCCACCCGGTCCAGGCCGTCGCTTTCCTGCCCCATCGACGTCCAGGTATCGGTGACCAGGACATCGGCCTTGTCCGCCGCGGTGTAGGGGTCGTCGGTGACGGTGACGCTGCCACCGGTTTCCGCGGCACGAGCGCGCGCCGCAGTGAGTACCGCCGACGCCGGCTGGAACCCCGAGGGGGCCGCGATCCGCACGTGCATACCGGCGGTCACGCCACCGAGCAGCAGCGAATGCGCCATATTGTTGGCGCCGTCACCGAAATAGGACAGCACCAGGCCCTTCGGATCACCCTTGTGTTCGGTGATCGTCTGCAGATCCGCCAGCACCTGGCACGGGTGGAAATCGTCGGACAGCGCGTTCACCACGGGAACGGTGGCCGCGCCGGCCATTTCCTCCAGGCGCCGCTGGCCGAAGGTGCGCCAGACGATGGCGTCGACGTAGCGGGAGAGCACCCGGCCGGTATCGGCGAGGGTCTCGTCGCGGCCGAGCTGGGTGTTCTGCCCGTCGACCACCACCGCGTGCCCGCCGAGCTGGGCGATACCGAGTTCGAAGGAGAACCGGGTGCGGGTGGAGTTCTTGTCGAAGATCACCCCGACCCCGCGCGGGCCCTCCAGCGGCCGGCGGGCGAACGGGTTCTTCTTGAGTTCGGCGGCCAGCGCCAGCACCTCGGCCTGTTCGGCGGGTGCCAGATCGTCGTCGCGCAGAAAGTGCCGGACGGCGCTCATGCCGGGCCCCCTTTCGTCTCGGCCAGTACCTCGTCGAGGATCACCGGCAGATCCAGCACCAGGTTGTCGGCCTGGGTTTCGGTGAGCACCAGCGGCGGTGCCAACCGGATGACATCGGGTTTGGCCGGGTTCACCAGATATCCGGCGGCGCGGGCGCGCGCCTCCACCCGCGGGGCGACCGGATGGGTGAGGCCGATACCGATGAGCAGTCCGGCGCCGCGGACCTCGGCGATCAGCGGATGTTCCAGCACCGCGATACCGTCGCTGAGCCGTTTGCCGACCGATTCGACATGTTCCAGCAGGCCGTCCTCGGCGATGGTGCGCAGCACCGCCAGCGCCGCGGCGGCACTGACCGGGTTACCGCCGAAGGTGGTGCCGTGCAGGCCGGGGGTGAACAGCTCGGCGGCATCCCCGGTGGCGAGGACGGCGCCGATGGGCAGTCCCGCGCCCAGCCCTTTGGCCAGGGTCATCACATCCGGAGTGATCCCGAAAGCCTGATGCGCGTACATTTTCCCGGTCCGCCCGATACCGGTCTGCACTTCGTCCAGGATGAGCAGCGCACCGTGCCGGGCCGTGATCTCGCGGGCCCGCGCCAGGTAGTCCATCGGCGGGACCACCACACCGCTCTCGCCGAGGATCGGCTCGAGGAACACCGCGGCGGTATCGGAATCCACCGCACGCTCCAGGATTCCCGCGTCGCCGTAAGGGATGTGCACGACGCCGGGCGGCATCGGCTCGAACGGTGCACGCTTCGACGGCTGACCGGTGAGCGCGAGCGCGCCCATGGTCCGGCCGTGAAACGCCTCGTCGCAGGCGATGATCTTGCGCCGGCCGGTGAGCCGGGCCAGTTTGAACGCCGCCTCGTTGGCCTCGGTGCCGGAATTGCAGAAGAACGCGCGGCCGCCGCCGTCCCCGAAATGCGCGAGCAGCGATTCGGCCAGCTCGATCACCGGCTCGCTGCCGTACAGGTTGGAGACGTGCCCCAGGGTTCCGAGCTGATCCATGACCGCGCTCAGAATCGCCTGGTGGGCGTGGCCGAGACTGTTGACCGCGATCCCGCCCACGAAATCGAGGTAGCGGTTGCCGTCCGCGTCGTACACCACCGCGCCGTTGCCCCGGGTCAGTACGACCTCCGGGGTGGCGTAGTTGCGCATCATCACATTCGACCACCGTTGCCGCAGTTGCGCAGTGTTCATGCTCTGGCTCCGTTTTCCTCGTCCGCCGCCGGTGTGACCATGGTGCCGATACCCTCCCCGGTGAACAGTTCCAGCAATACCGAATGGGCTACGCGGCCGTCGATGACATGGGCGCTCGGCACCCCACCGCGCACCGCGCGCAGGCACGCCTCCATCTTGGGGACCATCCCCGCGTCCAGCGCCGGCAGCAGCGCGGCCAGCGCGTCGGTGTCGATCACGCTGGTCAGCGACGACCGGTCCGGCCAATCGGTGTAGAGACCTTCGACATCGGTGAGGACAACCAGTTTCTCCGCGCCGATCCCCTCGGCCAGCGCGGCGGCCGCGGTATCGGCATTGATGTTGTGCACCACGCCGTCGGCGTCGGGGGCGATGGTCGAGACCACCGGGATCCGGCCCGCACCGATCAGATCCAGTACAGCGCCGGGATGCACATCGGTGACATCGCCGACCAGGCCGATATCGGTGGCCGCACCGTCGATATCGACGGTGCGGCGGGTCGCGGTGAACAGGCGGGCATCCTCACCCGAGATACCGACCGCGTACGGTCCGTGCGCGTTGATCAGCCCGACCAGTTCCCGCCCGACCTGACCGAACAACACCATCCGCACCACCTCCATCACCTCGGGTGTGGTGACGCGGAAACCGCCGCGGAACTCCCCGGCCAGGCCCAGCCGTTTCAGCATCGCCGAGATCTGCGGGCCGCCACCGTGTACCACCACCGGGTGTACGCCGACGGTGCGCAGGAAGGCCATATCGGCGGCGAAGGCGCGTTTGAGATCGTCGTCGATCATGGCGTTGCCGCCGTATTTGACGACGACGATCTTGTCGCGGAACTTCTGCAACCACGGCAGGGCGCCGGCCAGGATATGCGCTTTGTCCAGCGCGGACAGATCGTGGAGGGCTTCGGTCATGAGCTGTAGGCCGAGTTCTCTTCGACGTAACCGTGGGACAGGTCGGTGGTGCGGACGGTGGCGGTTCCGTCACCGAGCCGCAGATCGACCACCACCGAGATATCGGCGCCGGACAGGTCGACGTCACGGGCGCCCGGGGCGCCGGTGCCGTCGATACAGACCGGGAAGCCGTTGAACGACACCGAGATCAGATCGGGATCCAGTTCGATGGGGGCGGTGCCGACTGCGGCCAGCACCCGGCCCCAGTTCGGGTCGGAACCGAACAGCGCGGTCTTGACCAGGCTGTCCCGCGCGATGATGCGGGCCGCGGTGAGTGCGTCGTCCTCGCTGTGCGCGCCCTGCACGGTGACCAGCACCCGTTTGGTGACGCCTTCCGCGTCGGCCATCAGCTGACCGGCCAGATCGTCGCAGACCGCCAGCACCGCGGCGTCCAGTTCCTCCTGGCTCGGTGCGACCTCACTGGCGCCGTTGGCGAGCAGCAGGACGGTGTCGTTGGTGGACATCGAACCGTCCACGTCGAGCCGGTCGAACGTGAGCCGGGTGGCCTTGCGCAGGGCACTGTCGAGCTGTTCGGCGGTGGCGACCGCATCGGTGGTGAGCACCACCAGCATCGTCGCCAGGGACGGCGCCATCATCCCCGCCCCCTTGGCCATACCGCCCACGTTCCATTTGCCGGGGTGGTGCAGCGAGGCTTCCTTCGGCACGGTGTCGGTGGTCATGATGGCGTGCGCGGCGTCGGTGCCGCCGTTGATCCCGCCGCCCATTTCGCGCACGATCTCGGTGACCGCCGGGATCAGTTTGTCCATCGGCAGCCGGTCACCGATCAGGCCGGTGGAGCAGACGGCGATCTCGCCCGCACCGGTTTCGGTACCCCAGTTGCTCAGGGTGGTGGCGAGTTCCTCGGCGGTGCGATGGGTGTCCTGGAAGCCCAGGGGTCCGGTGCAGGCGTTGGCGCCGCCGGAGTTCAGGATCACCGCGCGCAGCCGGCCGGATTTCAGCACCTGCTGCGACCACAGCACAGGGGCGGCCTTCACCTTGTTGCTGGTGAACACCCCGGCGGCGGCGTAGTCGGGGCCCTCGTTGAAGACGAGGGCGAGGTCGGGTTTTCCGCTGGCCTTGAGGCCCGCGGCGATCCCGGCCGCCCGGAAACCGAGCGGCGCGGTGACACCCTGGTTGTGGACGAGATTGGCATCGGTGGTCACGGAGCCACTCCTACGGTGGACAGCCCGGCGGTCTCGTCGAGGCCGAGCGCGAGATTCATGGACTGCACCGCGGCGCCCGCGGTGCCCTTGGTCAGATTGTCGACCGCGCCGATCACCACCAGCTGGCCGGCGTCGGGGTCGACGGTCACCTGCAGGGTGACCGTATTCGCGCCGAGCACGGCGCCGGTCTGCGGCAGCACTCCTTCGGGCAGCAGGTGCACGAAGGGTTCGTCGGCGTAGGCCTTCTCGTAGACCGCGCGTGCCTGCGCGGCGTCCACCCGGACCGGGGCGGTGCAGGTGGCCAGGATGCCGCGCGGCATGGGGGCGAGAACCGGTGTGAACGACACCCGTACCGGGGCCCCCGCGACGGCGCTCAGGTTCTGCGCGATCTCCGGCGTATGCCGGTGCGCACCGGCCACCCCGTAGGCCCGGGCCGACCCCATGACCTCGGAGCCGAGCAGGCCCACATCGAGTTTGCGGCCCGCGCCGGAGGTCCCGCTGACGGCCACGACGTTCACCGCCGGATCGACGATGCCCGCCGCCACCGCGGGCGCCAGCGCGAGGCTGGCGACAGTCGGGTAGCAGCCGGGGACAGCGATCCGGGTGGCGCCACGCAGCACTTCGCGGGCGCCGGGCAGTTCCGGGAGCCCGTAGGGCCAGCTGCCGGCGTGCGGACCGCCGTAGTAGCGGTCCCAGGCGGCCGGATCGGTGAGGCGGAAATCGGCGCCGCAGTCGATGATCACGGTCGATTCGGGCAGCTCGGCGGCCAGGGCGGCCGACTGTCCGTGCGGCAGCCCGAGGAAGACGATATCGTGCCCGGCCAGCTCCGCGGCGGTGGTCGGGGCCAGGATCCGGTCGGCCAGCGGCAGCAGGTGCGGCTGCAGCGCGCCCAGGGCGGTACCGGCGTTGTTCCCCGCGGTGAGCGCCCCGATCTCGAGGCGCCCGGCTCGGTACTCCGGATGCCCCAGCAACAGACGCAGCACTTCCCCGCCCGCGTAACCACTGGCACCGGCGACGGCCACCCGCAGGGGCGCGTTCCGGTCGGGCATATCCGTGTGATCAGCCATGTGATGATTATGCACGATCGTGCAAGCTCATTCATCGACGGGTTCGACCACCCTCCATCATCCACAGTGCGATCCCCACCGCGGCGCACTCCCGGCGCTCCGTGGCACGCGGCACATCGGCACTCGGCCGTTCACCGGTCGACATCCCCCGGCCGACCGCGGGCCTCGAACTCGAACGGCGCAGCCGGTCCCACCGCACACCACGCATCGACGATCCGCACTGCACCTTCCCCGCACCACGCGCTAAGGTTAGAACATGTGTTCGAATTGCGCGCTTTCCGCTCAGGTCCGCGCATTGGAACACGTCGTCGATGCACTGCTCGATCTCGACCTGACCACCGCGACCGACGCCGAACTGAGCGATACCCTCGCCCGGGTAGCGGCCCGCGCCCGCCATCTCACGGGATTCACCGCCAGGCTCACCCACCACCACGAGCGTCGCCGGTCCACCGGCACCCGGCCACCGGCCGGGGCGGACCTGACGTTCCCCACCGCCGACCGGACCCCGGCACGAACAACGGAACCGGCCCGGCACCGGCGGCACCGATCGGGCATTGTTGCCGGGGACAACCGCAGCATCGTGGCCCGAGGAGCAACCGTGACCGCACCCCTGCGCGTGGAGCGCACCGGCGATATCGTCGTCTGGACCATCGACAACCCCGACCAGCGCAATCCGATCTCCGACGAAGCGACCATCGAGGCCCTGGAAGCCGCGGTGGGCGAGGCCAACCGGGACCACACCCTGAGGGTCGCGATCCTGACCGGCGCGGGTACGGCGTTCAGCGCCGGCGGCAATGTCAAGCACATGCGCGACAAGGCGGGGATGTTCGGCGGCACCCCCGCCGAGCTGCGCCAAGGCTATCGGCACGGGATCCAGCGCATTCCGAAAGCGTTGTACCACTGCGAGATCCCGACCATTGCCGCGGTGAACGGCCCGGCGGTAGGCGCCGGCTGCGATCTCGCGCTCATGTGCGATATGCGGATCGCCGCGACCACCGCGACCTTCGCCGAAAGCTTCGTCCGCCTCGGCCTGATCCCGGGTGACGGCGGCGCCTGGCTGCTACCCCGCGCGGTCGGCATGGCCCGCGCCAGCCAGCTGGCCTTCACCGGCGCCACCATCGACGCCGCGACCGCCCTCGATTGGGGCATGGTCAACGAGGTCGTCGAACCCGATCAACTCCTCGACACCGCGCACCGGCTGGCCGGCGAGATCGCGGTGAACCCCCCGCATGCCCTCCGCATGACCAAACGCCTGCTGCGCGAGGGCCAGCACCAGAGCCTGGAAACCCTGCTCGAACTCTCCGCCGCCATGCAGGCGATCACCCACCACACCACCGACCATCACGAGGCCGTCGCGGCCATGCTGGAACGACGCCCACCCGAGTTCACCGGCGACTGACGGTCACCCGCGATGCCGGCAGGGTCATGCTGCGCTCGGGCCGATTGCCTGATAACCCAACGCCGGGCGTGCCCTCACCCGTGGGGCGGCGGCCGTTCGGTTCACCCACGGTGCGTAGCTGTTCGCCGTAACCCGAATCCCGGGCTCGGGCCCGCGCATGCGGGCCGGTGGCCTCAGGTGTAGTCCAGGATCAGCGCTGCCGTGGTTCCCGGCTCCAGTGCTTCGAAGATATGGGATACGTCGGCGGGATACATGATGTAGTCGCCCGCTGCGAGTTCCTCCGCGTGCTCGGCGGTGCCGACCAGCGCCCGGCCCGACCCGAGCAGTACATGCTCGACCACCCCGGGCATATGCGGCTGTGATTCGCGGCGATGGCCCGGCTCCGCGGCGACCTGATAGATATCGCGCCGGGCGCCCGGTGGGCTCGCCGCGAGCAGGGTCGCGCGGTAGTCCGCCTGGCCGGAATGCACGGCCGGGCCTTCGCCCGCGCGGATCACCCGGACCTGCGGCCGCGGTGGGTCCAGGAGCCGGGAGAAGGGCACATCCAGCGCCACACACAATGCCCACAGGGTTTCCAGGCTCGGGTTGCCGGTGCCGGATTCCAGTTGCGAGAGGGTGGATTTGGCGACGCCCGCGCGCCGCGCGACCTCGGTCAGGGAAAGTCCCGCCCGGTTGCGCTCCCGGCGCAACGCGGCGGAGATCGCCGCCTGCGGCCCCGGCGCGGAAGCGTGCGCACGCTCGGTCATGTTCGCTCCAATAGTCGGTTGTTCGGTTTGACGAACGGCTACCGTGTTGTTCACTATCGTAGGCATGCGTTCGATATGGCGAACAACAGGCCGAGAGACCCGCTCCGCCGTCGCCCTGCTCTGCGCGGCGGTCGGCACGGTCGGGCTCTCCTACGGCGCCATGGCCGCGAGTGCCGGGTTCCCGTTGTGGCTGCCCCTCGCGCTGAGCCTGCTCGTCCTGGCGGCGGGTTCGGAATTCCTCTTCCTCGGCATCCTCGCCGCCGGGGGCAGCCCGCTCGCCGCGCTCGCCGCCGGATTGCTGGTGAACGCCCGCCACCTCTCGTACGGGCTGTCCATCCCGCAAGTGGTCACCGGCGGCGAACAGTGCCGGACCGCCGCCCCACTGCATCCCGCGACCGCCGCCGGGCAGCCGGAAACCCGGTGCGCCGAGTGGCGTTTCCGGACGATGGCCTGGTTGCGTACCGCAGCCCGGGCACATCTGCTCAACGACGAAACCGCGGCGCTCGCGCTGACCCAGCCGACACCGGCGGCCGGGCGCGCCGCCTATCTGCTCTGCGGCCTCGGAATTCTCGTCAGCTGGCCGGCCGGAACCCTGCTCGGCACAGCCCTCGGCACCCTTGCCCCCGACCCGGATACGCTCGGCCTCGACGCCGTGTTCCCTACCGTCCTGCTGGCATTGATCCTGCCCGCCCTGCGCAGGCCGGCGGTGCGGCGCGCAGCACTCGCCGGCTCCGCCACCGCCCTCGTCACCACGCCGTTCCTGCCCAGTGGGTTGCCGGTCCTGCTGGCCGCGGCGACATCCCTCGCCTCGATCTCGGCGAGCCGGGACCGATGAACAACACCGCGCTCGTGTGCACTGCCGTATTCGCCCTGGCGGCAGGCACATTCGTATTCCGGCTCGCGGGCCCCCTACTGGGCGCACGGATTCCCCCGTCACCACGGGTCACCGCCGCGCTCGAAACAGTCTCCGTCACCGTCCTCGCCGCTTTGGCCGTGACCACCGCGCTCACCGAGGGATCGACCCTCGCCGGTTTCGCGCGCCCGGCCGGAGTACTGCTTGCCTGCGCCCTGCTCTACCGCCGGATTCCGCTCCCGCTCGCGCTGGCGGCCGCCGCCGCGACCACCGCCACGCTGCGCCTGGTGGGAGTCCCCTGATCGGTACGGGCGTCAGACGACGAGTTCGATCCGGCAAGGCAGGCCGGGGGCCTTGCTCAATTTTTCGTCGCAGGTCAACAGTGGTATGTCCAACCGCTGCGCCAGCGCCACATACAACGCATCGTAAAACGTGATGGTGTGGCGCAACGCCCATGCCTCGGAGGCCAACCACCCATGATGCGAATATCGGTGATCGACGAGAGTACCGAGCATTCGCAGGCCGATGGCGGCGGCCGCATCATCGATCATGCCTCGTCGCTCATGGCGCCGGAGCACGTGCCCGACCTCGGCGTCGATCAGATGGGGGGCGTGACACAGCGCGGTTTCGAACAATCGGCCGACCGCCGCTCCCACCGCGTCTTTGCGCAACAACACGGTAGCCGCTGCCGAGGCGTCGACGACATATTCGTCATTCACCACGGACGGCCCGCAGTTCACTCACGATCGACTCGGCATCCGCTCCGGACCGCGGATCGTCGTCGAGCGCGGCCCGGATGGCGGCCATCGCCTCGGCCTTGGTGCGCCGGCGCGCCGAGGCGATCAGTTCCCGCCGCATGTACGCCTGCAATGACATCCCGGCCGCTTCGGCCCTCCGGCGCAGAATCGCCGCGTCTTCGTCCGGTACATCGCGGATCTGAATCGTAGCCATAGCGCTATTCTAGCGCATTACAGTATGCAAACCAGCGCTGCCAGTGGGTCGAACAGCCCTCCAACGACAGGTCGTGATCGAACACGCCCGTGCCTCAGACTTCCCGCGCTGTTTCGCGGGCGGGGTGCCCGGTCAGTGCCGCCGCGGTCAGAGTCAGATGCCGGGTCAAGATCTCGGCCGCGGCAGCGCCGTCGCGAGCCAGCACCGCCGCCTCCAGCTCCTGGTGCTCCGCCACATAATCCCGGCCGGGCGAGCGGGGCGCCGACCAGCGGCGGGCGAGTTCGCTCGCGGTCCACAAGCGGTCGAAGACGTCCAGCAGGACCGTGTTCCGACTGCCTTCCAGCAGGGTGCGATGGAAAATCCGGTGCGCCTCGGCCCATTCCTCGCTGTAGTACTCGCCTTCCCCCGGCACGAACGCCGGTGTACGAACCAGCCGGTGACAGGCGGCCCGCACGCGCGTCTCCCATTCGACGTCGCCGCGTTCGATCGACATCCGCAGCAGGGCCGGTTCGATCGTCCGGCGCGCCTCCGCGATCTCCTGCCAGCGGCGGTCGGAGAAAGCCGGTACCGCGAAGCCGCGGTTGGGTAGCCGGACTGCGAGCCCTTCGCCGACCAGCCGCACGAGGGCTTCCCGGACGATGGCGAGGCTCACGCCCTGCTGCCCGGCGAGATCCTGTGGTTTGAGCGGGTCGTCAGGGGCGAAGTCACCGCGCATGATCGCATTCCGCAGCCGTGCGTACACCTGCTCGGAAAGCATTTGCTTGCCGGTCGATACCGAGTCCCGGGCCGTCCCGATCATGCGATCATCATAGACTATTCGACCAATAATCGATTATTACTGATATCGTCGATTCTGCCGCCGCACTTCACGGCCTCGATCGCATCGGGCACCGAACAGGAACGAGACAATGAACACCGATACTCCCTCCACCCAGCTCCCCGACGATTCCCGAACCGAGCAGAGCGATACCGCTACCCCTGGCGCACCCGGGCAACCCGGAGACCGCAGCGCGACGGAGACACCCGGCGGGGCCGGTGCCACCGAACGGCTCGAAGTGTCCCGCCTCATTCCCGCGCCCGCCGGCGCCGTTTTCGCGGTCCTGACCGATCCGCAAGGGCATGTCGATATCGACGCGTCGGGAATGCTCCTCGACGCCGAAGGCGAACGGGTCGAGCGGCCGGGCGACCGGTTCGTGGTGCATATGGACCGGGAAGCCCTCGGCGACGTCCCGCTGGGTAAATACGACGTCGAGGTCGTCATCACCGCACTGATCCCGGACGAGGAAATCGCCTGGACCGTCGAAGCCCGGGGACAGCAATTCGGCCATATCTACGGCTACCGGCTCCACCCGGCGGAGGCAGGCACTCTCGTCACGTCCTATTACGACTGGTCGGCCGCCGACGCCGAGTGGAAGGCGCGGGTCACCTTTCCGGTGATTCCCGAGTCCGCCCTCAAAGCGACCCTCGGCATCCTCGAGCGAACCGTCCGCCGGAGGTCCGCCGGCTGAGGGACAACCGCATACAACGCATCGTTCAACAAGATGGTGTGGCGCGGGAAGCGCCAGATGATCGGTCGCACAAACGGAACCGCCCCGCCGATTCGGTCGGCGGGGCGGTTATGGCGTACGCGATCAGGCGCGATCGAAATCGCCGCCCTTGGTGCTGGCCAGAAACGCATCCCACTCGCCGGGAGTGAAGATGAGCGCCGGACCGGTGGGGTTCTTGCTGTCCCGCACGCCGACGAAGCCCTCGCCGAGGTGGGCGGCCTCAACGCAGTCCCGGTTGCCGCCGCTGCGCGTACTCTTGAACCACTTTGCGCCGGTCAGGTCCATCATCTGTGCTCCTTCGCATATCGCAGCATCAAGTCTCGGGATGCCGACGCGGACAACGCTACATTGCGGATTCGTCCTGCCTCATCGGAGAATTTTTCGACCTCAGCCGCACGCTCCACGTACAGGCCGCCGGACAGGCCCTCCATGTAGGCCACGGGAGGTTCCTGGAGCCTGGACGTCGGCAGCGGCGGGAACGAGAACAAGACGAAGCTACCGGCATTCAGCCCTACCGGCCGATCCTGCGCGAATGGGACGACCCGGATCTCGATTCCATCTTGCTCCGAACGCTCCAGGAGTTGAGCAACCTGACCGGCCATTACCCCCGGCCCGCCGACGCCATAGCTCAGGACAGCCTCTGTCAGCAGCGCTTCGAATCGGAAGCCGGGCCGGTTCAGTAAATCCTGTCGCCTGACGACCACATCCAGCATCCATTCCACTTCATCGGGCGATCGGTCCGGCATCATGGCCCATGTCAGCGCTCGGCGGTATTCCCTGGTCTGAAGCAGACCCGGCACAACCGCAGTTTGCCACGATGTCACCCAGTTCGCGGCCTCCTCCAGTGACAGGTAATGGTCGAAATCTTTCGCAACAGCGTCGTCGGCGTACCCACGCCACCATGCCGATCCGGAAGTACTGGCCTACCTGATCTCGCGAGACAACCCGAGAAGTAGCTGCCGCTCGGTGTCGGTGGCTTCGTAGGTGTTCGCGAGCGCGTTGAGTGCCAGGTCGGTGACCTTGGTGGGGCGCCCATCCTCCATGCGCCCGTAGGACTGGGGCGATACCTCGGCGACCCGGGCCGCGGCGGCTTGCGTCAATTCCGCTCTCTCGCGCAGCTTCCGAAGTTGGCGGCCCAGAGCTCTTCGAGGAAGTGTCGATCCAGAAGCCATATTCATTACCTTCGTTAACCGGATGGATGGAATATGGAAGCCCCCACGGGCGAAGGCTCCCCCGATGAAGATTGCCTCGAGAAAGTTCGTGAACTCCCCCGCGGTTATTCCACGATAGCGCTTCCAAATCCATTGCGGGAGGGCTCTACTGAGGGAGCGCCCGGTGCAGGCCACCTCGAATCGCAGTCGAGGACACCAGTTCGACGCCAGGAGTGCCGAAAGCTGGTGGTCTGTCACAACACAGTCAGCGGACAGCGCTACCGCACACTGACACCATTTGCCGGACCCTGCACCGGGTGCTCGCCAAAAACTATGCCAGGAGCGGGGATTCATCATGTGTGCAGCAGAGCCATTGCCGGTACGGGTCCGGGGAGATTCGAGCCATCGGGTGCCCACCGCGTGGGCGTTACCCACGCTCGCCCAGCTGGAACTGTTCCTCGCTGCCATGCGACGGTGGGCCGAGGAGGGCGATCGTGCGTGACCGCGCCCCGGCGGCGATCGGCTTGGTCCGGTTGAATATCCCGGCTCCGGGTATCGACCTTTACGAGCTCGCCGCGCGCAACGGCTGCCGGCTGGTGTACACGGTCGAGACGAATGCCCGGGCATTCGTCGCCGCCCACGCGCTGGCACGGTACGCCGCCGAGTTCGATGCCCGGGCGGTGGTGGTTCCGGGGTTCGAGCACGCCGACGATATCCGCCACATCATCACCGACAACGCCGCGCTCATCACCCCCATGCGGATCTATCCACGCGGATACCGCTGGCGCCGAGAGGACATCCCGTGTGGTGGGGACACGTAGCACTGGGCGTGGTGATCTTCGGGTTACTGGGGTCGATCGGGTACACGGTTCTCCTCGCCCGGTGGATCGAGAGGGACGCGGGAGAGCACCGCACACCTTCCGCGCTCGACCGTCTTCTCCGGTATCTCCGGGAGTAATCGGCACGCCGGAAGCCGGATATGCGCTCATGCCGCCGACCGCTCGGGAAACCGGCGAATAGACGGACAAGTCCCGCGCGGTTCGGCGGCGGGCGGCCGTCCGGGTCAGACGCCGAGCGCCGCGCAGGCCGCGTCGACCGCCGCCGGGCGGAGTTCGCCGACCGGTGTATCGGCCAGCAGGACCAGGCAGTCACCCAGCCCGCCCAGGGCGACGATTGCCCGCGCCTGCTCCGCGACACCGGCGTCCGGCCCCACCAGCAACGCGGTGAGGCGCCGGCGCCAGTCCACCACCTGCCGCAGGAAACCCAGTTCACCGAGGGGTGCGGCGTCGCGGAGCAGCAGGGCGGTCACGGCACGGTGGGCGTAGGAGATATCGAAGTAGCGGGTCAGGACCTCGCGGGCGTCCATCGGCTCGTCACCGGGCCGCGCCTCGTCCGCGGCGATCATCGCCTCGATATCGTCCGCCAGCGGCTGTACGAGACTGCGCAGCAGGTCTTCACGCGAGGAGAAGTGGTAGTACAGCGCGGGTTTCGTCAGTTCGACCGCCTCGGCGATCTGGCGCAGGCTGGTCTCCCGGATACCGCGGGTGGTGAACAGTTCCAGCGCGGCGGCCTGGATTCGCTCGCGGGTCTCGGTGGAGCGCGGTCTGGGCATCGCCCGAGTCTAGCGCGTTGACCGTCCGGTAAGTAAACTCGTTTACCGACCGATAGGTAAACGAACGAGGTGGCATCGTGAACATCTTGATCTCGGGCGCGAGCATCGCCGGACCGGTCCTCGCATACTGGCTGGACCGCTACGGATTCACCCCCGTAGTGGTGGAACGCACCCCGCGCCCCAGGCTGGGGCTGGGCGGTCACGCGGTGGACCTCTTCGCCCCGGCCGGTGCGGTGATGGACCGGATGGCACTGCTGCCCCGGCTGCGGGCGGCGAGTGTGGAGACTTCGGCGCTGCGATACGAAAAAGCGAGCGGATCCGCCGTCGAGATCGATCTGCGTGATATCTCGGCGGCTTTCGGCGACGACCGCCACCTCGAGATCATGCGCGGCGACCTGGCCGCGATCCTGCTCGATGCCACCGCCGACCGCGTCGACTACCGCTTCGGCGATTCGATCGCGACGCTCACCGAGGACGGCGCAGGCGTCGAGGTGACCTTCGACAGTGGCCGCACCGGCCGGTTCGATCTCGTCATCGGCGCCGACGGCCTGCACTCCACTGTCCGGCGGCTGGTGTTCGGCCCGGAAGACGAACTCGAGCACCACCTCGGCGCCTACCTTGCTGTCGGCACGCTACCCAATTACCGGAATCTGTCGACGCATACGGTGCTGTACAACGCGGTCGACCGGATCGCCGCGATGTACCCGGTCGCGCGGACCGGCGAGGCGCGCGCCGTGTTCCTGTTCCGCCGCCCCGGCGCGGTGGACTACGACCACCGCGATATCGACGCCCAGCGTCGGCTGCTCCGGGCGGAGTACCGCAGCGAGGGCTGGGAAATCCCGCGCCTGCTGGACGAGATGGATCGTGCCGACGACTTCTATCTCGACTCGATCAGCCAGATCCACCTGGACTCGTGGTCTCGCGGCCGGGTGTCGCTGGTCGGCGACGCCGGATACTGTCCCGGGCCGGCGGTCGGCGGCGGTACCACCTTGGCCGTTGTCGGCGCCTACGTGCTGGCCGGCGCCCTCGCGGAGAGCAGCGGCGCGCACGAAGCCGCCTTCCGCGCGTACGAAGAGCAGCTCGGGGACTACGTCCGCCGGTGCCGTGCCGTGGCACCGGGCGTGCTGCGCCGGGGTATCCCGCGATCACGCGCGCACCTGCTCTTCAGCGATACGGCCCTGCGCGTACTCCCCCACCTCCCGGCCTCGATCAGCAAGCGGCTCATGTCCGGCGGCGCGAGCGCGACACTCTCCGATTTCGCCGTGCCCGATCGAGTAGCGAAGTAGCCACCACGGGCTACTGCTTCTCGACCACCCGCTCCCCCTCGCCCGGTTTCCAGATGGTGATCTTCAGCAGGTCGTCGCCGACCTCCACCGAGGACGCCGAGGTGAGATCGGCGACGAAGAAATGGTCGAAGCGCTGACCGCGCAGATCCATTCCGCTGTCCTCGTACAGGAATTCGGCGAACCGGGCGTGCAGGGCGGTATCCGGGTCGTCGACCACGACGCCGAAGAGTTTCGCGTCGCCGTCGGTGACCATGGTGTCGACGGTCGCGGTGTGCAAGCAGAACCGCGGATCGCGCAGGAGGTCGCGGAATTTGGTGGTGCCCGGCATACCGGCGATCACGAGTTTCTGCTCGAAGATCATCGGCTCGACCGGGCTGATCCGGGGATAGCCGTCCGAACGCAGGGTGGCGAGCATGCACAGGTTGCCCGTCGCGAGATGGCGGCGGCGGAAAACCTCACTGATATGTGGCGCTTCCGTGGTGAATTCGCTCCATGTCGTCATAACGCCGACGGTACGACGCCACTGTGACATTGCAGGTCGCGACGGGCCGCCCGGATCAGCCCGAGTTGCGCAACGCGGTCGCGAGACCGTTCATGGTGAGCAGGATGCCGCGTTTGACCAGTTCGGAATCGTCCCCGGCGCGCAGCCGGCGCAGCAGTTCGACCTGCATCTGGTTCAGCGGCTCCAGATACGGGAACCGGTTGTGGATGGATTCGGCGAGCGACGGGTTGTCGGCGAGGAGATGATCGTTGCCGGTGACGGCGGCGTGCATGGCCACCGTACGGGCGTGCTCACGCTCGATCATGCCGAAGATCCGCTCGCGCAGCTCGCTGTCGTCGACGAGTTCGGCGTAGCGGGCCGCGATGGCGAGATCGCTCTTGGCCATGACCTGCGCCAGGTTCGACAGTACGGTGCGGAAGAACGGCCAGCGCCGGTACAGGTCCGACAGCCGCGCGAGCCGGTCGGGATCGCCGTCCACCCATTCCTCGAGCGCGGTGCCGGTGCCGTACCACCCGGGCAGCATCACCCGGGCCTGGCTCCAGGACATCACCCAGGGAATGGCGCGCAGATCGGCCACGGATTTCGTGGGTTTCCGGGAGGCGGGGCGGCTACCGATATTGAGGTCACCCACCTCGGCGACCGGGGTCGACTGCCGGAAGTACTCGACGAAACCGGGAGTGTCGTGCACCAGCCGCGCGTAGGCGGCGCGGGCCCGGGCCGCCAGATCGTCCATGAGCGCGTACGCGGATTCGGCGTCCGGCCCCAAGCCCTCGACATCGAGCAGTGTCGATTCGAGTGTGCCCGCGATGAGCGATTCCAGATTCCGGTACGCAGAACCCGGTTCGGCGTATTTCGCGGCGATGATTTCGCCCTGTTCGGTGAGCCGCAACGAACCGCGCACCGCACCCGCGGGCTGGGCCAGGATGGCGTCGTAACTGCGTCCGCCGCCGCGGCCCACGGTGCCACCGCGACCGTGGAAGAGCCGCAGCCGGATCCCCTGTTCGCGGGCCAGTTCCACCAACTCCAGTTCCGCGCGGTAGAGCGCCCAGTTGGCGGCCAGGTATCCGCCGTCCTTGTTCGAGTCGGAATAGCCGAGCATCACTTCCTGACGCATCCCGCGCGCGGCCACCAGCTCCCGGAACTCGGGAACTTCCAGGGCCGCGCCCAGCGTGGCCGCCCCGGCCGCGAGATCCTCGATGGTTTCGAACAGCGGCACGATCCCGGCCGGGCAGGACGGGGCGCCGCCGGGCTCGCCGGGATCGAGCAGACCGCCTTCTTTCAGCAGCAGTGCCGCCTCCAGCAGGTCACTGACCGAGGTGCACATGGAGATGATGTAGTTGGGGATCGCGTCCGGACCCAGCGCCGCCACCACCTCGGCCGCGGCCCGGATGATGCCCAGTTCCTTCTCGGCGAGGTCGCTCAGCCGTGCGTGCGGGCCCAGCAGCGGGCGGCGGATCCGCAGTTCCCGGGTGAGCAGGTCCACCCGGTCGGCTTCGGGCAGGCTCGTATAGTCCGCGTGCACACCGGCCCAGGCCAGCAGTTCGGCCACGACCTGTTCGTGGGTTTCCGAGTTCTGCCGCATATCCAGGCCCTGCAGGTGGAATCCGAAGGTCTCGACGGTATGCCGCAGGACCGCGAGCTGATCGTCGGCGAGCAGACCGTCACCGCTCGCGCGCAGCGAGGCGTCGACGGCGTCCAGATCGTCGAGCAGTTCCTGCGGGGACGCATAGGGGCGCACACCGGACACCACGGCACCCCGGCCGGTGAAGTCGCGCAGCGGACTGTCGAGCGCGGCCACCGAGTCCGGCAGGGTCGCCGCGGCGTCGGTATCGCCTGCGCCCACCGCACGCAGCGCGTTGCGCGCGGTCACCGTGAGCCGCGCCCGGATCCCGTAGACGGCCCGGCGATACGGTTCGTCGGCGTGGGTATCCGGATCCGGGTATCCCGCCTCGGACAGCGCTCGCAGCGCCGGGGTCACCGGGACCAGCCGCGCCGACAGCGCGAGCGTCTTCTCCAGGTGCACCAGATCACGCAGATACCGCCCGAACGCGACCCCCGCGGCCTGAGCGGCGGCTGTCCGCACCACCTCGGCGGTGACGTATGGGTTGCCGTCCCGGTCGCCCCCGATCCACGACCCGGTACGCAGGATCGGTTTCGGCAACAGTTGCTGCCCGGGCCAGCGCGACCACAGCGCCGCACGCACATCGGCGTTGATCGCCGGGATCACATCGAGCAGCGTCAGCTCGTAATACCGCAGTCCGACCGCGATTTCGTCCTGGATCCGCAACCGGGACAACCGGATCAGCGCCGTCCGCCACAGCGTGAGTACCTGGCGGCGGATCTCCCGGTCGAGCCGGGGCTGTTCCGCGGCCGGTGCACGCAGCCGCTGCCGCATCAGATCGGTGATCCGGGCCTGGGTGTCGAATACCGTCCGCCGGCGGGTTTCGGTGGGGTGGGCGGTGATCACCGGCGACACCAGGGCATCGGCGAGCAGTTCCGCCACCCGTTCACCCTCGATACCCGCCGCGTCCAGTTTCCGGTAGGTGGCGGCCAGTGAGGAATCCTGCGGCGCCTCCCCGGCGGCCTCGTGCGCGGCGCGGCGGCGGTCGCGCTGGATGTCCTCGGCCAGATTCGCCAGCAGGACGAAATAGCTGAACGCCCGGATCAGCGGCAAGGCCACCGCGATATCCACCCCGGCAAGCATGTCGGCGACCGCGCTGCGCCGCACCTCCTCCCGGCGCACCCGGAACGCTTCGACCCGCACCTTCTCGACGAGGTCGAAAACCTCCGCCCCCTCGTGATCGCGAATCGTGTCACCGAGTACGCCACCGAGGAAGCGGATATCCTCGCGGAGCGGCCGGGTCGCGTCGTTTCCACTGCCGTTCTGCGCATCACCCATGGTCAGACAGTATGGTCGGCCGGGCCGTCCACGGCTGTGACGACGCACACGGCCCGGCCGAACCCGTAGCCGACCGGGCCCGATTCAGCCCAGGGGCTGGGAGAACCGCAGGAAATTTCCCCACGGGTCGGCGAAACCGCAGTCGCGCACACCGTACGGCTGATCGGCCGGTTCCTGGGTCACCGTGACCTCGGCGTCCCGCAGGCGGGCGAAGGTCGCATCCACCGAATCGGTGGTGAAGATGAGCGTTCCGTGCGCGCCGGCGGCGAGCCGCCGCTGCGCTTCGGCCTGCTGTTCCGGGTCGGGCACCATCGACGGCGCCTCCAGCAGGAACTCGATACCCGGCTGCCCGGCCGGGCCCACGGTCACCCAGCGCACCGGGCCGAGCGGGATATCGGCCCGCACCTCGAGGCCGACCACATCCCGGTAGAACTCGAGCGCGGCCTGCTGATCGCCCACCAGCAGGGCGACGTGCGACAGCGCGAGATCTTTTCCTGTACTCATAGCTCTCCTCCGTAATTTCCGGTGTGCCGATGTCCGCGCCACCGGCATCAGGTCGGACGCCCCGCGCGGCCGGAATTCATCGCTCGCCGGCCACCTCGTCCGACCGTGAGGTCGCGGGCACCCGGCCCGTCAGCCATATCGCGGTCGCGACGATTCCCGCTACGAAAACGAGTTCGGCGGTGTTGGTCAGCAACATCGGCGGCATCGCGGCGGAAACCACCGTCATCGTCACGGTCGTCACCGTCCACAACCGATAGCCACAGACCCGCCACACTGCGACCGCGGCCACCAGCACCACCACGACAGTGACCACCGGCGGTAACAAGCCCGCGAGGGACGAATGCGCGGTCGTATAGCGGAGCGTCCCGGACCATTCGGCCGGTCGCAGGGTCAGCCGGACGAGTTCACCGAACACTCCCAGCGCGATCACGCCCAGTGTCACGCCGTAGACCACGGCCCGCGGACCCGGCCGGCGCACCCAGACAACACCCGCCCGGCCGGCCACGGCCCACGCCCACGGCATCAACAGGGGTGTGAGCACGATATGCGCCCAGAACCGGAAGGCCGACAAAGTCTCCAGGGTGGCGCCTACGCCGATCCAGCGACCGGCCGCCAGCACCGCGTTGTCGTAGACCAGGGCCACGCACACCACGGCCGGCACGACCAGGATCCGGTCACCGGTCCGTCGGTACCGCAGCGCACACCACACGACCAGCGCCAGCTCCGCGGCGGCGAGCACTGCGAAAAGTATCGAAGCCGGCACCCCGCGCCCCTTTCCGGCCCACTGATTCGCCGGCCGCGGCCCACCCTACTGCGACCGATCCGGTTCCGGACCTCCGGTGGCAGACACAGGCAGCAGGCGCGGGCGCGGGTGCGAGGTTGCGCTATGCCGGACGTGACTGCGGGCCGATATCGACGGCGGCGCCGACGAACTCGCGCGGCCGTCCCGCCACACTCCCGAGGATCTTCTCGAAGCGGTATCGCCCCCCGATCTCGCTCACCTCGGCGTAGCCCGCCGCCGGGTAGAGCCCGCGCGCTTCGGGCTGCCGGTCGCCGACCGTGGCGAACGCGCGCCGGTAGCCCAGCCGGACCATTCCCGCTTCCAATTCCGCGAGCACCTGGGTCGCCAGGCCGCGACGGCGATGTTCGCGGGCCGTCCACAGTCTTTTCAGCTCGGCCGTGCCGGCGTCGACACGGCGAAACGCGCCGCCCGCCACCAGCTCTCCGTGTTCCATCAGCACCACCAGAGCACCGTGCGGGGCCAGGAAATCGGTGGCCGGCCGGTCGCGCATCCGCCGGTGTATCGCACCGGCGGTGCCGCCGTATCTGATGCTGTATTCGATCGCGAGTTCCGCGAGCAGCGCCGCCGCCAGCGGATGATCGGGCCGCATATGGTGGATATGCGGTTCTCGCGCACGCCGATCGATAGCCGAAAGTGTTCTCACGCGCCGTACCTCCATCACCCCTGGCCGCTGCGCCACACCACCACGGCCACTCCGGATGGTCGTCCGAGCTTATCCGACCGGACCTGCGGAAACACCGGTTCGAGTCGAGTGTCACGAAACTCTGGACACCGTTACGTCGCGTTTACACCACCGCCGGTTCACCCGGTGGCAACCGGAGCGCGCCGGGGAAGCCCCGAACCGGCCGCCGGACAGTCGTTCCCGGCGGCCGGCCCGGACTCCGGCTACAGAACCGCGGGTACCGGCGGGCGGGAACCGCCGACCAGGACGGAACGGCACCCGGCGGCCAGCAGCAGTGCGGCTGCCACGAGCACACCGCTGCTCACCGCCGGACCGAGCGACCCGAGGCCGGAACCCAGGGCTACGCCCGCGACGACGGGTCCCACCACGGCGCCGATATTGAGCGCCGCCGTCGCATAGGACCCACCCATGGCCGGCGCGCCCGCGGACTCGTACAGCACCCGGGTGATCAAGGTACTGCCCACGGCGAACGACAGCGCGCCCTGAACGAACACGAGGACGAGCAGGATCACCGGCCGGCCGGCGGCCGCCGCCGTCGCGAACCAGCCCGCGCACAACAGCGGTCCGGCCACTGCGACGACGCCCCCGGGGCGCGTATCGGACAGCCGCCCGGCAACCGTCACGCCGGCGAAAGACCCGGCGCCGAAGAGCACCAACACCACCGGCACCCACAACTCACCCAATCCGGCCCTACCGGTCACCAGCGGTGCGAGAAAGGTGAAGGCGCCGAAGGTGGCGGCGTTCACCAGCGCAGCGAGCAGCATGACGGCGATCAGCCGCGGCCGCGCGAGGAGAGCGAGTTCGGCGGCGAGATCCGGACCCGGAGTACCCGGATCATGCCGCCGCGCCGGGAAACCGGCGAGCACACCGACCGCGGCGGGCAGGCAGACCAGCGCGACCGCCCAGAAGGTGACGCGCCAGCCGAAAACCGCCCCGAGCAGCGCACCGCCCGGTACGCCGGCGATGGTGGCGATCGTGGTGCCGGAGAGCAGCACCGCCAGTGCGCGGCCGCGCTGCCCGGCCGGTACGAGCGAGGTCGCGGCGGACAGGGCGACGGCGAGGAACCCGGCGTTCGCGAGCGCGGCCACCACCCGGGTGGCGACCAGGACAGCGAAGCTGCCGGTAACGGCGCCGGCGATATGCGCGGCCAGGAATACGGCGAGGAACCCCAGCAGGCTCGCCCGCACCGGCCGATTCCGGGCGAGCGCGGCCATCACGGGTGCGCCGACCACCATCCCGATGGCGAAGGCGGAGGTCAGCAGGCCGGTACTCGCGATTTCCACGCCGAGCTCGGCGGCGATATCGGGGACCAGCCCGGCCAGCATGAATTCCGAGGTGCCCATGGCGAAAACGGCCAGGGCCAAGAGATAGAGCGCAGGGGGCATCGAACAACTCCGAGGTGGGAGAGACAGGACAGAACGTCTCGCCACCCCGGTCAGCGACCCGGAGGGTTTCGGTGGGCGATGCCGTCAGGACGGCACCGCGGGAGAATGCGGGTTCAGGGGCTGACGGGGGTGACCGGCAGCCCCACTCTGGATGCCTCTGGGCTCGACATGCCGGGCACGCTACCGCATGCGCCGGGTGTCCCGCATATCGTTTTCGCCCGTGCCGCCCGCCGGGTCAGCCGAGAGCGTCGGGCCGGACGCGGACGGTCACCCGGCCCTTCTCGTCGCGACGCGCCGTCGCGTGCCCACGCACCTGTTCGTCGCGGAAATGCAGCAGGATCGGGCTGCCCTCGCCGAGGAAGTTGCGCCACCACGATTTCTTATCGGGCATGGCGACCCCGATGACGTACTCATCACCCTTCTTCATGTAGTTGACCGGCGTACGGAAGACCTGACCCGAGCGCCGGCCCACGTACTCGATCTCCACGAATCCCTTACCCAGCAGTGGTCCGAGAACCGGCACGCCCATGAGGGCGACCATCCCGGTGTTGAAACCCTGGACCGCGCGGCCCACCAGTGTCGATGCCACGGAAATCCTCCTGGTCGAATGCGACGATGCGCACAACAGGTCCGACCCTACTGGTTTTCGGGCGGCGCCGCGGCCGGCCGGCGGCGCGGACCGGCGGCCTGGTGCACGCGTTATCGCTCCGGTTTGCGCGGCGTGTGCTGGGCTGTCACCATCACCTGCCGTATGGCGCCGGACCCCCGGCCGCAACCGCCGGGCGGGAACCGGCCGGCGGTGAACACAGCAGCGTTCGATACGGAGTTGAGTGGATGCTCAAGGGTTTCAAAGACTTTCTGATGCGCGGCAACGTCGTCGACCTCGCCGTCGCCGTGGTGATGGGTACCGCGTTCACCGCGATCGTCAGCTCGGTGACCAAGGGTGTGCTGGAACCGTTGCTGGCCGTTCTGGGCGGCAGTGGCCAGCTCGGGTTCGGTGTGACCCTGATCGCCGGTAAACCCGCGACGTTCATCGCGCTGGGGCCGATCATCAGTGCCGTGATCAATTTCGTGATGGTCGCGGCGGTACTGTACTTCGCGCTCATCCTGCCGATGAAAACCGTGCAGAAGCGGTATCTGGCGCGTAAGGGCGCCGGGACGGAGAAGCCGGTACCGACCGATATCGAACTGCTGATCGAGATCCGCGACCTGCTGGCCGAGCGCGCGGTCGGGGACCGCAACGGCGCCCGCGACAACGGTTCGGCACAGAAGGACTCCGAGCGGGTGTCCTCGCCCTCGGCCTAGGAGGACCGGGGTCGTGAGTTCGGATCACGTGTCGTAAAACCCTGTCCCCCGCTGGATACCGCACGTATTTTCCGCGGGTGACCTCGACCCCGCACCCCGCGGCACTCACCGTGCGCGGGGTTCGCCGCAGTTTCACCGCGGCCACGGTACTGCGCGATATCGATCTCGATATCGCGCCCGGGGAGATCGTCGCGCTCCTCGGCGCCTCGGGCTCCGGGAAATCGACGCTGCTGCGGCTGCTCGCCGGCCTCGATCTGCCCTCGGCCGGGTCGGTGACCATCGACGACCGGCCGGTGACCGGGGTGGATCCGCGGTGCGCGGTGGTGTTCCAGGAACCGCGGCTGCTGCCGTGGCGCGATCTCGCCGGCAATGTGGCGCTGGGGTTGCCCGCCGGTACGGGGCGTTCTGCCGGGGCGCGCGCGGTACGTGAACTGCTCGACGTCGTCGGACTCACCGGATATGCCGGCTACCGGCCCCGCCGGGTCTCGGGCGGGATGGCGCAGCGCGCGGCGCTGGCCCGGGCGCTCGTACGCCGGCCCGGGGTGCTGCTGCTCGACGAACCCTTCGCGGCGCTCGATGCCCTCAACCGGCTGAAGATGCAGAACCTGCTGATCGAGGTCCATCGCGAAATGGCCACCACGGTCGTGCTGGTCACCCACGATATCGACGAAGCGCTGATGCTCGCCGACCGAATCGTTCTCCTCGAATCCGGGCCCGCGGCCGGCTCCGCGATCGGGGCGGTGTACGAGGTGCCCGGATCCCGGCCACGGGACCGTACCGGCCCGGCGCTCGGCACGCTGCGTGCCACCCTGCTCGACCGGCTCGGCGTCCCCGAGCCCGGCGCGGCCACCGCCGCCGCCGATCGTCTCGTGAAGGAGACCGTCCGATGAGATTGCGCCCGTTGCGTTCACGGCCCGGTGGGCCGGCTTCCAGGAGATTCGGGACGGCTCTGCCGGCGGTCCTCGCCACTGTCGCCACCCTGACCTCGGGCTGTGTCCAGGGTGAGGGTGCCGGCGATGCGGCCGGGGCGGATATCCGGCTGGACTACGCCTACTACAACCCGCTCAGCCTGGTGGTCCGCGATCGGAAACTCCTGGAGAACGCCGGCCACAGCGTGACCTGGATCCTGTCCGCGGGCAGTAACAAGGCGAACGAGAATCTGCGCGCCGAGGCCATCGATATCGGGTCGACCGCCGGCTCGGCGGCGCTGATGGCGCGCGCCAACAACACCCCGATCAAGGTCGTCTCGCTGTACAGCAAACCGGAGTGGGCGGCGCTGGTCGTTCCGCAGGATTCGCCGGTCGGGTCGGTAGCGCAGTTACGGGGACAGAAGATCGCCGCCACCAAGGGCACCGATCCCTATTTCTTCCTGCTGCAGGCCCTCGGCACCGCCGGACTCACCGGCAAGGACGTCGATATCGTCAATATCCAGCACTCGGACGGGAAAACCGCGCTGGAACGCGGGTCGGTGGCGGCGTGGGCGGGGCTCGACCCGTACATGGCGCAGAGCCGGCAAGAGGGGAAATCACGCCTGCTCTACCGCAATCCCGAGTTCAACACCTACGGCACACTCAACGCCCGCGAGGATTTCCTCGCCGAACACCCCGACCGGGCACAGGCCGTGGTCGATGCCTATGAGCAGGCCCGGGTCTGGGCGCTCGCGCATCCGGCGGAACTGGCCGCGCTGCTGGCCCGGGAGGCGGGCATCACCCCGGAGATCGCCGCCGAACAAGTGGAACGCACTGTGCTCGACAACGAGCCGGTGCCGGGCCCGGAACTGCACGCGGTCCTCGCCCGGGTGGTGCCGATCATCGTCGCCGACGGCAGCGTGCGGTCGGCGCAGGACGCCACCGCGGCACTGGAATCGCTGTTCGAACCACAGTTCGCCACCAAGGCGACCGTGTGAGCGCGACACAGCCGAACACGAACCCGGCGCAAGCCACCACCCCGGCTCCGGTCGAAAAAACCCCCGCCCCGAATCAAGACGCCAGGGCCACAGCTCGATACGCGACGGCCACGGACCGAGACGTCGCCGCCCGCAGCCGGAGTGCGGCGGATCCTGTCCTGGACATCGTGGCTTCGGACCCGGACCGATCGGCCCCGCCCCGGCCCGGCGCCGATCGGGTTCGGGACGTGCCCGGCGGCACAACGGCTGCCCCGGCGATCGGGGGGACATGGCGGCGGATCGGGCTCGGCCTCATCGTCCCGCTCGCACTGCTCGGGTTGTGGCAAGCAGTGACGGCCGCGGGCCTGTACTCCCCGTCCCAGCTTCCGCCACCGGCGGAGGTCGTTTCGGCGGCCGGGGACCTGTTCGCCGACGGTGCGCTGTGGAACCACCTGGCCATCAGCGTGCAGCGGGAAGTAATCGGCTACCTCGTCGGCGCCGCCGCGGCACTGGCGCTCGGGGCACTGATCGGCCTGTCCGATCTCGCCCGCCGCCTGCTCGCACCGACCGTGGAAGTGCTGCGCACGGTACCGTCGCTGGCCTGGGTGCCGCTGCTGTTGTTGTGGCTCGGGATCGGGGAGCAGCCGAAAATCGTGCTGGTCGCGATCGGCGCGTTCTTCCCGATCTACACCACCACCGCGTCGGCACTGGCCCAGGTGGATCCGCACCTGCTCGAGGTGGGCCGCGCCTACGGCCTGCGCGGGACCGCTCTGCTGACCCGGATCATGCTGCCCGCCGCCGCCCCGTCCGTTCTCAACGGTTTACGGCTGGGGCTGGTCAACGGCTGGCTGTTCCTGGTGGCGGCCGAACTCATCGCGTCCTCGAAAGGTCTCGGCTTCCTGCTCATCGACAGCCAGAACACCGGGCGCACCGACATCATGCTGCTGGCCATCGTGCTGCTCGCCGGGCTCGGGAAGCTCAGCGATATCGCTTTCGGCGCGGTGGAACGCGCGGTCGTAGCCCGACGGTGAGCACCGCACCGCCGGGAGCCGCGACAAGCACAGGCAACGCGCGACCGGCCCTCAGCCCGCCGGCGTGAGGATTTTCAGGACCTCGTCGGAGTAGTAGAACGGTTCCAGGCGTTCCCGGATCAGCCGCTCGAGCACACCGTCGCGTTTGGCGGCCTCGACTACGGCCGGGCCGTAGCGCAGGATCTCGGTGACGATATCCGCGCCGGTCAGGCCCAGTTCACCGAGCACGTCGGCCAGGGTGTGGTCGCGATACTTCTCGTGGAACACCTGCACGCATTCGTCGACCAGCAGGCCGAAGTACTCCTTCTCCCGGGTGGTCACCGCGATCCGGTAGCAGAGCCGGACCAGTTCGTTGAGGTCCTGTTTGGTGAGGTATTCGCGCAGGCCGCTGATCGGTTCGTCGGCGTGCAGATCCCAGAATTCCATGGTGGCGTCGTGGACGGGGGCATCGCGCAACATCTCGCGGATGGCGTTGTTGGTGCGTTTGAGCGCGTACATGGCGCCCTTCCCCGCGATATCGCCCAGGATGGAGTTGCTCTCGGCGACCTTGCGCGCCCGGTCGGCGGCGGATTGGCCGATCGACATGAGCGTCCCCATCCCGGGGATCTTCTCCGCGCGCTGCCGGTTGGCCTCCACGAAATCGCCGACCAGTTTGTCCACGAACTTGGAGGCGACCGTGGCCACGAGCGGGCTGTCGGTGAGCCGTTCCAGGACTCGCTCCTGGGTCTGGTGCATCGCGACGATCTTCTGCAGCAGCGCCTCGACCGGTTCGCGTTCGACCAGCTCACCCAGCGTGTGGTCCTCGTTGGCGGCGATACTGTCGTAGATCGCGTCGGCGAACACCCCGGTCATCTCGGCGAGCACGGCGCTCCCGCCGACCTTGTCGACCACGGTGGCCACGGTGGTTTCGAGCTGCTCCACCTCCACCACCTCGCCGGCGGGCACAGTGGCCGCCACATCGAGTACGGCCGCCACATCGCGGGCGACGGCTTCGGCGAACCGGTCCCCGCTCACCTCATCGAGCAGCCACCGCACCTGGGCGTCGAGGAGCCGGTCGGCAAGAACGCGGGCGGTCACGTCGGCAGTCTCGGTCACGAGTTCTCCTCTGGAGCGGGGTCGTGCGGTCCGCGGAGGCCGGAGCGTCGGCGGAGGTATCGCCTCACGAATTCTCCTTTTCCACGGGTACCGGCCCGCTGCGGACCGAGATCATCGATCGATCACCGGCCGCACGGGCGATCGGGCGTGACGACCCTATACCGGACCGGGGCACCGGCGACATACTTGTCTGAGACGGATCGGTACCGTGCGGGCGTGGACGCCCAGGCCCTCGGGATCGCCGGCGACACAACCTGCCCGACCTGCTGATACACCCGAATCACACGATGCCGCGATAGCGCCGCGGCTGTTCCGTGGGCAGTATCACACCGGAGCGGTGGCGGCCACGCCGCGGTCGGCGGCAGTGAACGGACCCGCGGCGATCGCCGCCGGAAACTTCGGGGCAAGCTCGATCGGCCGGACCGTCGCCGAGTCACGGCCTAACGGTTGTCTCCGTCGTGCAGTGAGGTCCGGATCTGTTCCAGGCGTTCCCGCGCCGCTTGTTCGCGCGCCTCCCACTGTTCCTCGACGCCGCGCCCGGCCGGGGTCTGCCGATCGAGTTCGCGGGTACCGAACGCGGTCCCGATCCGGCGCTCGACCTTCTCGCGCATGGACTCGAAGGTCGGCATACCGCCGCCGGTGTAACCGGAAGCCGAGCCACCGGCTCCGGCGCCGACACCACCGGAGTGTGACGATCCGACCCCGCCGGCGGGTTGTAGACCCGAGGGCACAGTGCCGGCGGACCCCGGTACGGCCTGGCCGGTCTCCGACAGCAGCCTGGTCGCGACGTCGTACAAGGGGCCCAGTTTCTCCCGGCCCGCCGTGGCGACGACCAGCACGGCCAGGAGCTGTTCGTCGGGCAGGGCCGCCAACCGCGCGGCGAGCGCGCCCGGATCGCCTGCGTTCGGTTCACTCATGCGACCAGCCTACGACTTCCGGCCCGCCCGTTCGGACGGACCGGAACTCTGTTGCCCGTGGCCGTAGCCCAGCGCACGCCGGAGCGAATACGCCGAGTGCGCTCAGGAGCGGATCACGGCGCCCACCGCCTCCGCGGCGGCCGCCACCGCGGCATCGCGCGCCGCACTGGCCTCGTCTTCGGTGAGGGTGCGGTCGGCGGCACGGAAACGCAGCGCGTAGGTGAACGATTTGCGACCCTCCCCCGCCTGCGCACCCTCGTAGACGTCGAACAGCGCGAGATCCTCGAGCAGTTCGCCGCCACCGGACCGCAGCGCCGTTTCCACCGCGGCCGCCGGAACTTCGGCCGGCACACTCACCGAAACATCCTGCAGCACCGCCGGGAACGGGGAAATGGCCGGCGCCGGCCGGGATTCGGTCAGCGGGAGCGCGTCCAGGTCGAGTTCCAGCGCGCAGGTGCGCGGCGGCAGCCCGGACCGTTCCAGCACCCCGGGGTGCAGTTCGCCCGCATAGCCGACGACCGTATCGCCGACCACCAGTTCCGCGCAGCGGCCGGGATGCCAGGGCAGGTACTTCGCGGGCCGGCGTTCGAGCCGGACCCCGGCGGCTTCGGCGATCACCTCCGCGAGCGCGAAGGCGTCGGCGGCCTCGGCCGCCCGGCCCGGGCCCCACGGGCCGCGCGGTTCGCGGCGCCCGGTCAGCACCAGGGCCACATGCTGTGGCTGTGCGGGCAGCGAATCGAGCAGTTCGCCGATCTCGGAATCACTCGGGCGGCGGTCCACCGGCAGCGGCGCCACCGGCTTGGTCGCCGGCCCGGGCAGTACCACCTGGGCGATCCCGTACAGCGCGAGGTCACGGGCGCCGCGCGAGATATTGCGGGCCGCGACCTCGAGCAGCCCCGGCAGCAGGGTGGTGGCGAGTTCGGCGCGTTCGACATCCAGCGGGTTGAGCACCCGGGTGGTCGTGCGGCGCGGATCGTCGGCTTCCAGGCCCCAGGTGTCGAAGACCCCCGCGGGCAGGAACACCGGCGGCGGCACCTCGACACACCCGGCGAACGCCAGCGCCCGGCTCACGGCGCGGCGGCGGCGCTGCACCGCGGTCAGGCCGCGGCCGGCCGGCGCCTGCGGCAGTACCAGCGGGATCTGTTCCAGCCCCTCGAGCCGCAGAACTTCTTCCACCAGATCGGCGGGCTGCGCGAGATCGGGCCGCCAGGTCGGCGGGGTCACCACCAGCTGGCCGTGCCCGCTGGTCTCGTCGACATCGACCTCCACCTGGCAGCCGATCTGGGTGAGCCGGCGCGCGGAGGTCCCGGGCGCGTAGTGGACACCGGCCACCCGATCGGGCAGATCGATGTCCATCCGGATGGGGGCCACCGGATCGAGTGCGACGCGGATATCGGTGAGCGTGGGCTCGACCGTGCCGCCGGCGATATCGGCGAGCAGGGTCGCGGCGCGATCCAGTGCGGCCAGGTTGACCTCCGGGTCCACCACCCGTTCGTAGCGTTTGCTCGCCTCCGACACCAGTTTGTGCCGGCGCGCGGTGCGGTAGATGAGCAGCGGATCCCAGGTGGCGGCCTCCAGCACCACATCGGTGGTTCCGGCGCCCACCTCGGTGGACGCGCCGCCCATCACCCCGGCCAGCGAGACCACTCCGGTGTTGTCGGCGATCACCACGTCCTCGGCGTCGAGTTCGCGTTCGGTGTCGTCGAGCGTGCGCAGCGTTTCCCCCGCATGCGCCCGCCGCACCACCAGCCCGCCGCTGAGCTTCGCGGCGTCGAACGCGTGCAGCGGCTGGCCCAGTTCGAGCATCACGTAGTTGGTCACATCGACCGCGGGCGAGATCGGCCGCACCCCCGACAGCAGCAGCCGCCGCTGCAGCCACCACGGGCTCACCGCGTCCGGGTCGATCCCGGTCACCCGGCGGACCCCGAACCGGGTGCAGCGCGATTCCGCGTCCACCCGCACCGGCCACGCCTCCGGGCCCTCCGGCAGCGTGCGGACGGCGGGGTCGGCGTATTCGAGGTCGAATCCGCAGGCGAGTTCGCGGGCCAGCCCGCGCACCGAGAAGCAGTACCCGCGGTCGGGGGTGATGTTCAGTTCGATGACGGTATCGCCGAGGCCGAGCAGTTCGTTGGCGTCGGTACCGGGTTCGGCGGTGCCGGGTTCCAGCACGAGGATCCCGGAATGGTCCTTGCCGATCCCGAGTTCGGCGACCGAGCAGATCATGCCGTTGGAGATATGGCCGTAGGTCTTACGCGACGAGATGGCGAAACCACCCGGCAGCACACCGCCGGGCAGCACCACGACCACCAGATCCCCGACCGCGAAGTTGGTCGCGCCGCAGACGATCTCCTGGAGTTCCTCCGCCCCGATATCGACCTTGCAGAAGCGGATGGGTTTCTTGAACTCGGTGAGTTCGGTGATCTCGGCCACCCGCCCGACCACCAGCGGGCGCTCGATCTCACCCGACACACGTTCGAGCCGGTCGACCTCCTCGACCTCGAGCCCGACCCGGACGAAACCGGCGTCGAGTTCTTCCGGGGTGACCTCCCAGTCCGGGACGGTGCGGCGGATCGTTTCGGTCAGCCAGGACTGCGCTACTCGCACTGTGGGTGTTCGCTCTCTCGCTCGGGAATCAGGACCGGATACCGAAGGGCAGGGTGAACCGCACATCACCCTCGACGATGTCGCGCATATCGGGGATGCCGTTGCGGAACTGCAGCGTGCGCTCCAGGCCCATCCCGAACGCGAAACCGCTGTACTCGTCGGGGTCGATACCGCTGGCGATCAGCACCTTGGGATTGACCATCCCGCAGCCGCCCCATTCGACCCAGCCGGCGCCGCCCTTCTTGTCCGGGAACCAGACGTCGACCTCCGCGGAGGGTTCGGTGAACGGGAAGTAGTTGGGCCGGATCCGGGTGGTGGTGTCGGGGCCGAACAGCGCCCGCGCGAAGGCGTCGAGCGTGCCGCGCAGATGCGCCATGGTCAGGCCCTTGTCGATGGCCAGGCCCTCGACCTGGGAGAACACCGGCGTATGGGTGGCGTCCAGTTCGTCGGTACGGAAGGTCCGGCCGGGGCACACCACGTAGATCGGCAGCTCGCGTTCGAGCATCGAACGCACCTGTACCGGCGAGGTGTGGGTGCGCAGCACCTGCCGCGATCCGGCCGGCGCGATATGGAAGGTGTCCTGCATGGTGCGTGCGGGATGATCCGGGAGGAAGTTCAGCGCATCGAAGTTGAAATGCTCGGTCTCCACTTCGGGGCCCTCGGCGACCTCCCAGCCCATCGCGACGAACACATCGGCGACCTGCTCGGAGATGACCGTGATCGGATGCCGGGCGCCGACCGGCCCCCGGTTCGCCGGGAGCGTGACATCGATCGCCTCGGCCACCAGCACCGCCGCGTCCCGTTCGGCGAGCAGCGTCTGCTGCCGTTCCTCGAACGCCCGCGAGACCCGTCCCCGCGCGACATTGACCCGTTTACCGGCGTCGGCCTTCTCCGTTTTCGGCAGGCTGCCCAGCGACCGCTGCGCCAGCGCGATCGGCGATTTACCACCCATATGCTCGGATTTGGCGGCGGCGAGGGCGTCCAGGTCGGCGGCGGCCGCGAAGGCTTTTTCGGCGGCCGCGGCCGCGGCGGCCAGGGCCTCCTCGGTGAGCGCGGATTCCTGCCCGCCGGTCGCTTCGCCTGCGTCGGTGTCGTCGGCCACGGTCTACTCGTCTCTCCCCTAGGCATCTGTGAGCGGACCCCGGTAGGCTCCGGCGCCCGTATTGCTGCTGGTGGAATCGTATTCGATGGCCCGTGCCCGGTTCACGCCGATATCCCCCGCCGCTCACTGCCGGAGTGCGGCGACACCTCGAACCGGTAAAGTCCCTCCCGATGACGAACGCCCCGACCCGCACCGAGACGCTCGCCGGACGCGCCCGCCAGCAGGCGATCTGGTTGTTACCGCTACTAGCGGTGGTTGTGACGTGGGTACTGATGTCCCGGCCCATCGAACCGTTCCGCGCGATCAGCGGCGAATACATCGACCTCGAGGTGTACCGGCTCGGGGTCGAACAGTGGCGTTCCGGCGGCGACCTCTACGGCCATCTGCCGGAAACGGCCGCCGATATCAGCCTGCCGTTCATCTACCCGCCGTTCGCGGCGCTGGCGCTCGGTGTCTACGCACTGCTGCCGTGGGCGACCGCGGTGATCGCCTACCTCGCGGTCTCGGTGGGCGCGCTGGCGCTCACCCTCTACCTGGTGGCCCGGCAGCTCTGGCCCCGCCAGGACCAGCGCAAACTCGCGCTCGTGGTCTGCGCGACCGCCACTCCGCCGGCACTGCTGCTGGAGCCCATCTGGTCGACACTGGACTTCGGCCAGGTCAACCTGATCCTGATGGGCCTGGTGGCCGCCGATTGCCTGACCCGCACGCCGCGCTGGCCGCGCGGGATGCTGCTGGGGATCGCCGCGGCGATCAAACTGACACCTGCCGCGTTCGTCCTGTTCTTCCTGATCCGCAAGGACTACAAGGCCGCCGTGACCGCCGCGGTGAGCGGGGCGGTGGCCACGGTCATCGGTTTCGCGGTGATGCCCGATGAATCGGTGCGGTACTGGTTCGGTGGTTTCGGCAACGTCGGCGGGCTGAGCGGGTCGGAATTCCAGACGAACCAGTCTGTGCAGGCCGTGCTGGCCCGGTTCGGGATCACCGGCACCCCGGCCACGGCCTTGTGGCTGCTGGCGGCGGCCGCGCTGGTCGCGCTGGCCGTGGTCGCCATCCGGCGGACCGGGACACCCCCGATGATCGCGCTGGCGGTCAACGCGGTGGTCGCGCTGCTCGTCTCGCCCATCTCGTGGTCGCATCACTGGGTGTGGGTGGCGCCGGCGCTGCTGGCGATGGCGGGATACGCCACCACCCTGCCGTGGCCCCGGGCCGCGGGCTGGTACGCCGCGGTCGCGGCCACCGCGGTGGTCTTCGTCCGCGCCGAACACAGCGACCTTCCCGGTAACGACGGCCGGGAACTGGACTGGTCGCCGTGGGAACAGGTGATCGGCAACGGATACGTCTGGTTCAGTGTGCTGCTGGTCGTGCTGTACGCGACCGCCGCCGGACGCCGGCCGCGCGGCACACCTGCGCCCGCCACCCCTGCCGATTCGGACGAAACCCTGGTCACGGTCCGCAAAGGCTGACCGGCGGCCGTCCCCGGTACCCGCACGCGCCGCCGATCGATGATCTACGCCCGTTGTCCGGTACGCATGCGACCGGGCAGCAGAGCCGCGGCCAGCGCTCCGGCCGCCACGATCGCCGCACCCACCCGGACCGCGGGCACCAGGCCGTCGACATAGCTCTGCGGGTCGGTGTACGCGCCGTAGGAGGCGAAGACCGAGGCCAGTACCGCGATCCCCATGGCCACGCCGACCTCGCGCACCGTGTTGTTGGTTCCCGAGGCCACCGAACGATCCGCTTCCGGTACGGCGGCCATCACCACGGTCGCCAACGGCGCGAAGGTCAGGCCCATACCGATACCGGCCAGCAGCAGCGGCGCGACGAAGGCGCTGTAGGCCAGGTCCACCGTGGTCACCGCCGCCATCCAGGCCAGCGCCGCGGCCAGCAGAACCTGCCCGGTGACGAGCAGGATCCGCGCGCCGACCCGGTCGATCACCAGGCCCGCGAGCGGGGCCACCACCATCGGCGCCATGGTCCACGGCATGGTGCGGATTCCGGATTCCAGCGGACTGTAGCCCTGTACCACCTGGAAGTACTGGGCGAGCAGGAAGATCGATCCGAACACCCCCACGGAGAACGCGAAGGCCACCACGTTCGCGACCCCGAACGCCCGCACCCCGAACAGCCGCGGCGCCAACATGGGGGCGGCCGCCCGGTGCTCCCAGCCGATCAGCGCGGCCAGCAGTGCCGCACCGCCGATCAGCGCGGCGAGCACAGCACCTGACGTCCAGCCGTCGTCGGCGCCGTGCACGATTCCCCAGACGATGGCGACCACGCCGCCCGAGGCCAGGATCAGGCCGAGCGGGTCCAGCCGGCCCGAGCCACCGCGGGCATCCCGCAGCGCCCAGGCGACCAGCGGCAGCACCAGGATCCCGATCGGCACGTTGACCCAGAAGATCCACTGCCAGCTCAAACCGTCCACGACCGCGCCGCCCAGCAGCGGCCCCAGTGCGACCCCCAGGCCGGCGATCCCGCCCCAGATCCCGATGGCCGCACTGCGCAGCCGTTCCGGCACCGCGTCGGAGAGCAGGGTGAGCGAGAGCGGCATCACCGCCGCGCCGCCGAGCCCCTGCACCACCCGGGCGGCGACGAGCGTCGCCGGATCGGTGGCCAGCGCGCAGGCGGCGGAGGCGAGGGTGAACAGCGCGATCCCGCCCAGGAAGATCCGGCGGCGGCCCAGCCGGTCGCCGAGCGCCGAGGCGGTGAGCAGGAGCGCGGCGAACGACAGCGTGTAGGCGTTCACGAACCATTGCAGATCGCTGAGCGAGGCACCCAGTTCGGTGCGGATCACCGGCAGCGCGTTCGTGACGACCAAGTTGTCCAGCGTGACCATGAACATCGGGATTCCGACCGCGGCGAGTACGGCGGCCAAAGGCCGGCGCCGGCCCGGTCCGGTGGCGACCACCGCGGCCGGATCGGATTTCGTGCGCGGGCTGAAAGTAAGCGTTTCAGTCATGACCCGTCCTAGTTGTAATTGACTGATAACTACAATTTCCACGGTATGCATCGACTGATAACCTGTCAACAGACCGAACGATTGCGAGGAGGACCATGCCGGAATCGAGCAGGACCAGGATGACCGCCGAAGAACGCGGCGCCCAGGTATTGGACGCGGCGGTCTCCGCCTTCGCCGAATCCGGCTACGCGGCCACCCGCACCGACGAGATCGCCCGGCGCGCGGGTGTCTCACAGCCCTATGTCATCCGCCTCTTCGGCTCCAAACAGCGCCTGTTCCTCGCCGCGGTGGGCCAGGTCTGCGACCGAATCGAGGCAGTATTCACCGAAGCCGCCACAGCCGCCGGCCCGGGCGCACCCCTCGACGCGCTCTCGGAGGCCTACAACCGGTTCCTCGCCGACCGCAACCTGCTCCAGGTCCTCCTGCACGCCTTCGCCGCGGCGGGCGACCCCGATATCGGCCCGGTGATCCGCGACCGCTACGGCCGCATCTATCGCCTCATCCGCGAACTCACCGGCGCCCCGATCGCGGAGGCCCGGCGTTTCCTCGCGACCGGCATGCTGCTGACTGTGCTGGCCGCACTCCGCGTGACCGGACCGGAAGCGATAGCCGCCGACTGGGCCGAAGACATGCTGGCCGATCTCTACCAGCACGGCATGTGAACCGACCCGGGAAGCGGTAGCGATACTCGCACGTCCGTGCCCGACCGATTCGATGGCGCGTATGCGGTCGCTGTCGAGTCCGCTGGACGCTGCGGCCGACACCGTACACGTTGCGCCCGGACGACGAGACCGGACGAGTCGTCGGTTCCGCATACCACCGGCAACCGGCCTGCCGTCGTTGTCGGCAGCTACGTCGCTGATCCCGTGCCGTGCCGAACCCGGGAATTCGCGTACAGGCAGATCGCCGCGGCCGCGGCGATATTGAGGCTTTCGGCCCGCCCGTGGATCGGGATCCGGACCCGGTGCCGCGCCCGCCGCGCCACCTCCGGATCGAGGCCGTGCGCCTCGTTGCCGAACAGCCAGGCCACCGGGCCGGTGAACAGTTCGCCGGCGTCCTCGAGGTCGAGCTCACCGTCGGCCGCGGTGGCCACGGTGGCGATCCCGGCCTCTTCGATCCGGTCCAGCACCGCGTATGTCTCACGATCACGCACGATCGGCACATGGAAGAGGCTGCCCGCGCACGATCGGACACATTTCCCGTTGTGCGGGTCGACACTGTCGCCGGCCAGCACCACCGCATCCGCACCGACCGCGTCGACCACCCGGATGAGTGTCCCGGCATTACCCGGATCCGCGATCCCGACCGGCACCGCCAATATCCGGGGGGTCGGCGACCCGGGTTCCGCCGGCAGGATACGGTCCAGCGGCACATCGACCAGATCGCAGACGGCCACCAGGCCCGGCGGCGTGACGGTCTCCCCCAGCGCCTGCGCGGCCCGGTCGGTGACGAGCGTCGTGCGCACACCATCCGCCGCGGCACCGGCTATCAGCGCATGCTCACGGGTGGCGCCTTCGGCGGAGTAGAAGAGTTCCCGGACCCGCCCGGTGTCGAGCGCCGCGCCCACCGAGTTGGCGCCTTCGGCCAGAAACCGCCCGGTCTTCTTGCGCGCCGCCCCCCGATGCAGTTTCGCGGCGGCGACCACGCGGGTATTGCGCCAGTCGATGGCTTCCTGTTGACCACGCACCCGTAGATCGTAGTTCCGGCCCGCACCCGCTCACCCGCAGCCGTGCCCCTGTGCAGACAGCAGCCCCTCCCATTGCCCCGGCCCGGCCCCTCGGCTGTCGCCACGCCGGGTGACCGGCACCGGGTCCCGGCGTTCAGCCGCCGAGGAACGTCGCGATCGCCGCGGCCATGGCCGCCGGGGCGTCGTCGTGGATCCAATGGCCGGCACCGGCGATCTCGGCCGAGCGGGCACCGGGTCTGCGGGCGACCATTTCCTCGGCGAGCCGGGCGGGAAGCAGGGCACTGTGTTCCCCGCGCAGTACCAGTGCCGGACAGTCCGAACCGAGCCAGTCGTCCCACCAGTCCCCGACACCGCTGAGCTGAACGGCCATCATGTCGTTCCAGTCGAAGAGGAACCCGCGCTGCCCATCCGGCATGGTGACCGCACTCTGCAGGAAGTAGCTCGCATCGGGTACGCCACGGGCGAGCAGCGCCTCCGCCAGCTCTGCGTCGGTCGGCGCGGTTTGCGGCCAACCGTGCACCGGTAGCACCGGGTGCTCGACCTCGGGACGCCGCATAACCGGACCGACATCCTCGATGACGAGGCCTGCCACGAGCTCTGGATGGCGGGCCGCGAGCTGGTAGGCGGTGATACCGCCGCGGGAATGGCCCAGGATCACCGCCGGCGCGAGATCGAGCCCGGTGAGCACGGCGGCGGTGTCGTCGACGAAATCTGCGCAGGTGTAGCTGTCCGGATGACCGCTGAACCCGTGCCCCCGCTGATCCGGTGCGATGATCCGGGCGACGCCGCTGAGTTCGCGCGCCAGGCCGGCGAAAATCGCGCCTCGGCCGAATGTCCCGTGTAACGCGAGAACCGGGGTGCCGCCACCACCGAAGTCCGTGTAGGAGATCCGCACACCGTTCGCCTGCAGGGACAGTTGTTCTCGCACAACACGGATGTTGTCATTCCGGCCCACCGGGATGCGAGCCATTTGCGCACCGGACCACATCCACCCGGACCGGGAGGCGTCGACCGACCACGTCCGCCGCTCACCGTTGCGACAGCCGACTCGGCCGGGCCGGTCGTCGGACAGCACGAGGGCCCCCTCCCGAAGGAGAGGACCCTCGTTACGGCCGGACCGGCTCCGGTCCGCGAAATCTACGGCTCAGGCGGCCGGGGCGTTGACATCCGCGGGCAGCGCGGCCTTGGCGACGGCGACCAAGCCGGCGAACGCTTCGGCATCCGAGACGGCCAGTTCGGCGAGGTTCTTGCGGTCGACCTCCACACCGGCGGCCTTCAGGCCCTGCACGAAGCGGTTGTAGGTGATGTCGTTGGCGCGGGCCGCGGCGTTGATACGCGCGATCCACAGCTTGCGGAAATCACCCTTGCGCGCCCGGCGGTCCCGGTAGGCGTAGGTGAGCGAGTGCAGCTGCTGTTCCTTGGCCTTGCGGTACAGGCGCGAGCGCTGCCCGCGGTAACCCTTCGAGGCCTCGAGGATGGAACGGCGCTTCTTCTGAGCGTTGACGGCCCTTTTGACGCGTGCCACTGGTCAGTCCTAATCGATCTTGGGGGTGCTGGTCGTACACTGCGCACCCGAGTGGGTCGGTTCATCGGCGTCCGGTCGCGGAGGCGGTACCGGACGGTATCTGTCCCCGAGAAGGGAATCAGATACCCAGCAGCTTCTTCACCCGGCGGACATCGGCCGGTGCGACGGCCTCGGTGCCTTCCAGACGACGAGTCCGGCGGGAGGACTTGTATTCGAACAGGTGCCGGCGGTTGGCCTGCTGACGGCGCAGCTTGCCCTTACCGGTCACCTTGAAACGCTTCGAAGCGCCGCTGTGGCTCTTCATCTTCGGCATGGCAACCTCAATCTGTGTCGTGCCCGCGCAGGGGCGGACCAGGTGTACTGATCAGCGTTATTGCAGGCTCGACGCAATAGCGCTGCGGCGTGCGCCGCGGTTGTGTGCGGCTCGACGCCGCAGTGTGCACGGCTACGCCGTTGTTACTGCGCGACCGGCCGTCCGGCATTCGGCGCCGCGCCGCCGGGCTGCGACCGGACCGAATCCTCGGCGGCCTTGGCCCGCGTCTTCGCACCCTTGTGCGGGGCGAGGACCATCGTCATGTTGCGGCCGTCCTGCTTGGCCGAGGTCTCGACGAAACCCAAATCCGCCACATCGGAGGCCAGCCGCTGCAGCAGCCGGAAACCGAGTTCGGGCCGGGACTGTTCGCGTCCCCGGAACATGATGGTGACCTTGACCTTCGACCCGGCTTCCAGGAACCGCACCACATTGCGCTTCTTGGTCTCGTAGTCGTGATCGTCGATCTTGGGCCGCAGCTTCTGTTCCTTGATCACGGTCTGGACCTGGTTCTTCCGGGACTCGCGCGCTTTCTGCGCGGTCTCGTACTTGAACTTGCCGTAGTCCATGATCTTGCAGACCGGCGGACGGGCGTCCGGTGCGACCTCTACGAGGTCGAGGTCTGCCTCCAGGGCGACGCGTAGTGCATCTTCAACACGCACGATCCCAACCTGTTCACCGCCGGGTCCGATGAGCCGGACCTCGGGAACACGAATGCGATCGTTGATGCGGGTCTCAGTGCTGATGGGGCCTCCTAGGTCTAGCGGTGTCATCCGACGACCGCTGAAATGAACCCCTTGTTCAACACGAAAGCCCCGGTGCGGTATTTCACCGCCACGGGGCCCGATGTCGACCGGCCACGCAGGTAACGACACCTACGCCACCACCTCGCCGTGCGAGATCGTGCACCCACCCAGCGGGTGGGGGACCGGACCGTTTGACCAAGCGATCACTCGCCGGCAACGGTGGGAGTCGGGCTCCACTTGTCTGCCCCGGACAGGCCCGGGGCGGTCGTCGCCGAAGAGTCTAACAGTTCCGGGCCGGATGAACGAATCGCGCTCCCGGGGCCGGCGCGGAAACCGGTTGCCCGCGCCGCGCCGGCCTGCCAGGCTCACCACCCGTGAGCAGCCGACGTGACCTGCTGCGCTGGCAATTCGACCTGATCTGGTCGCTGTCCCAGCTGCATTTCGAGGCCCTGACCGACGACGATACCCATTGGGCGCCCGCCGAGGTGGTCTGGACAGTCCACCGCGGCACCGACGGGCGGTGGCGACCGGATTTCGCCGAGACCGAGCCCGACCCGATCCCCGCCACCACCATCGCCTGGCTGACCTGGCATATCGGCTGGTGGTGGAGTTCGGCGATCGCCCACGCCGAGGGCCGCCCTATCCCCGAGCGCACCGAGATCTGCTGGCCGGGCGATACCGCCGCGGCGCGGACCTGGCTGAACGAACTGCGCGAGCACTGGCTCGGCATCCTCGACGGCTGCGACGACACGGAACTCGAATGTGCCACGTCCTACCCCTGGCCCGCCGATGCCGGGCTCACTGTCGCCCACTTGGCGGCCTGGGTCAATGTGGAACTGCTGAAGAACGCGACCGAGATCGGTCAGCTGCGGATCATGCGCGCGGCGCGATCCGCGGGGCCGGCCGGATCACCTGGCCGTTGAGGGGCGGCGAACCCAACTGTTGCGCGAAGGTGCCGCGTCCGGCCGGGCGGCTGCCTACAGTGCCGCTCGCCGGAATTCCGGCGGCGTGATCGCGGACACGCCTGCCGGTACCGGGTACGCCGCCGCGGCGCGTGAGAAGAGTCGCGGAGCACATCATCGCGGCCCGGGCGGGTCACCCGGCGCGGCGCGCCTAGGCTGATGCGCATGACCGAACAGCCCGATGGCGACGTGCGCGAACTGGCCGATATCCCCGCCGTGGAGGTGATCAGCCGGGCCGCGGTGATGCTGATGAGTTCGGCCGCGGAGAAGCTCGGGCTCAGCGACGCCGACCCGGAGAACAGCCCGCACCGCGACATGGACGAGGCGCGGCGGGTCATCACCGCACTCGCGGGCCTCATCACCGCGTCGGTGGAGTACCTCGGCCCGCACGCCGGACCGCTACGTGAGGGATTGCAGTCGTTGCAGAAGGCGTTCCGGGAAGGTTCCGCCGTCCCCGATGCTCCCGGCGCGGGCCCCGGCGAGAAGTACACCGGCCCGGTCTACTGACCGGGCACCCACACGCTCCCGGCACCGGCTCTCCGGCGCCTGGATGCGGGCAGTTGCTCAGCCGGCCGCCTTCCGTACGAGCTCGCCGATCCGCGATTCGTCCGCGGGGGTCAGCGCGGTCAGCGCGTAGGCGGTGGGCCAGATCGCGCCGTCGTCGAGCCGCGCGGCATCGTTGAAACCGAGCGTGGCGTACCGCGCCTTGAATTTCGCCGCGCTCTGGAAGAAGCAGACGACCTTGCCGTCCCGGGCGTACGCCGGCATGCCGTACCAGAGTTTCGGAGTGAGCCCGGGTGCGTTACCGGTGACGATGGCGTGGATCCGTTCGGCCATGGCCCGGTCCGCATCCGCCATCTCGGCGATCTTGGCCAGCACATCGCGTTCACCCTCGGCCTTCCCGGTTCGCCCGCCACGGCGGGCGGCGGTCTTCAAATCGTGGGCGTGTTCCTTCATGGCGGCGCGTTCCTCGGCCGTGAATCCCACCGAGGTCTTCGCGGCACTGCGGGTGGCGGTCTTCTGAGTGTTCACAATGGTTCCTTCGTTGCGGGTCGGATGAACGCGATACCGGGCGGGCTTCGGCCGCGGATCGCGGTGGCTTGGTGCGGGGTCCGGTGCGGCGTGCGTGCCGGTGCGCGGACGACGAGTGGTGTTCAGCGATCCTGGAGGAGGCCGAGCACGTTGCCGTCGGGGTCGGTGACCGTGGCGACCAAGCGACCCTCCCCTACTTCGCGCACGGGTTCGTGCACGGTGGCGCCGGCGGCAGTGACCTCGGCCAGCTTCGCCGCGATATCGGGCACCTGCCAGTAGGTCACCGGCGCGGTCATTCCCTGGGGCCCGCCGTCGGGTACCAGGCCGATGTGCTGGCCGCCGATATCGAAACCGATGTAGTAGGTGCCTTCGGTTTGTGGCGCGATCCCGAGCAGGGCGGTGTACACCTTGCCCGCTTTCGCGAGATCGGATACAGGGTGCAGAACGGTGGTGATTCCCGCGGTGGCCGCGCTGGTCATCGGTACTCCTGGTGTCGGGTTGCGGTGGTCGAGTGGCTCGGCTTCCGTTGTGGCGGAGGCCGTTCCGCCGGTGGTCGGTCCGCCGGCTTCGATGGGAACAACGTTATTTCCGGCCGGCGGCGCACACATCCGTGCCGACCACGGAACCCACCACTGAGTCCGCACGTACCGGGCCACGGATCGGTACGGCGCCGTACGCGACAATGGCGCGGTGTCGAAGCAGAAGGTCACCGGTGGGATCTCGGACCGGGAGGCCGAGGTGCTGGTCTTGGTGGGACAGCACCTCAGCAACGCCGAGATAGGTGCGCGGTTGTACATCTCGGTGCGGACGGTGGAAACGCATGTTTCCGCGCTGCTGCGGAAGATCGGCGTGCCCGACCGGCGGGCCCTGGCCGGGCGCGCGGCCGAGTACGTTTCGTCCGGCCCGGTGGACGAACCGGTGTCCGTGCTGCCCGCACCGCTGACCTCGTTCATCGGCCGTGACCGGGAGCGCGCCGATCTGCGGGCCGCCGTCACCACACACCGTCAGGTGACCGCACTCGGGCCCGGCGGAGTCGGTAAGACGCGGCTCGCCGCGACGGTGGCCACGGACGTCGCGGCGGAGTTCACCGGCGGGGCCTGGTTCGTGGACCTGGTACCGGTCACCGAACCCGCCCTGGTCGGGTCCGCGGTGGCGCGGGCGCTCGGCCTGGGTGAGCAGCCGGGACGCGGTATCGACGATTCGGTGCTGACCGCCCTCGCCGACCGCCACCTGCTTCTCGTCCTCGACAACTGCGAACATCTGCGCGACGGTGTCGCGCCCTTCCTCGAGCGTCTGCTCGCACACTGTCCCCGGGTGAGCGTCCTGGTCACCAGCCGGGCCCGGCTGCTGGTTCCGTTCGAACAGGTCTACGAGGTACCGCCACTGGTGCTCGACGGCGAGGGGAAACCGGGCCCCTCCGACGCCGTCGCGCTGTTCCTGGACCGGGCCCGCGCCCTGGGCAGTCCGATCGAGGAGACGCACCTCGACCGGGTGGACGAGGTGTGCCGCCGGCTCGACGGACTGGCCCTGGCGATCGAACTCGCGGCGGCCCGGCTGCCCACCCTCGGCCTGGACGGACTGACCGCAAGTCTCGCCGATCCGCTGCGGCTGCTGGTCGGTGGCCGCCGGGCCGATGAACGACACCGGTCGGTCCGGGCGATGCTCGACTGGAGCCAGGCCCTGCTGACCGACGCGGACCGGCTACTCCTGCGCCGGCTCGCGGTGTTCGCCGCACCGTTCACCGTCGCCGACGCCACCGCGGTCGCCGGGCATCCACCACTGGACCCACCGGCGGTCGCGGACGGTTTGGCCCGGCTCACGGAGCACAGTCTGCTCGCCCTGGTCGCCACCGCGGACGTCACCCGATACCGGGCGCTGGAAACCATCCGTCAGTACGCCACCGAACAGCTCACCGCCGCCGGGGAGTTCGACACCGCCCGCGCCTGCCACCTGCGCTGGTGCCGCACGAGCGCCGCGACACTGCTCGCCGGCCTCGCGCCCACCGCGACCGGATGGCGCACCCGGTTCGACGCGACGATCGACGAATTCCGGGCGGCCTCGACGTGGGCGGCCGACCGGCCCGAGCACCGCGACGATGCGCACGCTCTGGCACTGTCCGTGGCCCGGCTGACCTTCGCCCGCAATTTGACCGGTGAATCACAGCGCCGGTACGAACAGGCAGCGGCCCTGGCCGGCGAACCGGGCGCCGAGGCCGCCGCCCTGCGTCATGCCGCCGCGGTGGCCGGCTGCCGGCTGCGCGGCGCGGAGATGTTCGAGCTGTATCGCCGTGCCGCCGACAGCGCGCGGCGCGGCGGGGACACGGCCGGCGCCGCCCGCGACCTGGCCACCGCGGCGATCACCGTTTTCCGGATGTCGGACACCTTCACGCAGGCACCTGCGCCCGGGGCGGCCGCCGAGCTGCTGGCCGAGGCCCGCGCACTGGCCGGCGACGACCCGGGCGCGCTCGCCGCGGTAGCACTGGCCGAGTGCGGGGTATCCGCCCACACGGGTGATCCGGCGGCGGGACGCGAACCCCAGGCAGGTGAGGCCGGGGCGGTCGCGCTGGCGGAACGGGCAGTCGAACTCGCCTACCGCACCGATGACCGGGTGGCACGCAGCGCAGCCCTCGACGCCCTCACCGCGGCCCAGTGCTGGTTGGGTGACAATTTCGCCGCGGCGGAGACCGCACGCCGCCGGGTGGACCTGCTCGCCGCGGACCCGGAAACCCCGGCGGAGGCTGTCGAACAGGTCAACGCGTTCGCCGAGGCCGCCGAGATCTGTCTCGGTGTGGGAGACCTCGCCGGGGCCCGGCGGTGGGGGGTGCGCCTGCGCGACCTCCCGCTACTGGCCGAGCGCGGCGATTTCGCGACCTCCCGGTTGCTGGTCGCGGACGCGCTGGCCGGCCGGGCCGACGACGTGCTGGCGAACAGCAGCCGATTCGCCGACGCCTGGGAACTCGCCGGGCGCCCGTATGCCCCGCATCTCACCCCCGCGGCCACCGCGGTGGCACTGGTGCACGGCCTGCGCGGCGACGGTACCGCGCGGGCACAATGGCTGGACACGGCCGCCGGACTGGGCACTCCCGCGCGCCACGAAACCGCCTACGGTGCGGTTTTCGAGGCGATCCTCCTGCTCCACCACGGCCGGGCCGCGGCGGCGGCGGTCGAACTCGCGACCGATCTCGCCGAGCTGGACGTCCGCGATGTCTGGGTCTGGCGGCACTGGTACTTCGCGCTACGCGCCGAGGCCGCGGTCCTCGCCGGCGCCCCGGGAGCCGGCGAATACCTGGCTGCGGCGGCCACAGAGGTCCGCGGCAATCCGATCGCCGAGGCGATCGTCGCCCGGGCCGCGGCAATGCACACCGACGATCCCGCGCAACTGCCGGCCATCGCCGCCGCCTTCGAAACGGCCGGATCCCCGTACCAGCGCGCCCGCACCCTCACGCTGATCGGCGGTGATCAGACCGCGGACGCGGAGCGCCTCCTCGGCGAGCTCGGTCTCGCTCCAGCAGAGACCTGACCGCACGCCGAACCGCTGACCGCGCGCTCACCGGCCGGACGCCGGGCCACTGACCCGGTGCATCGAGCGCACCGGATGTTGTGGGGCCCTCGGGAACGAGGGCAGGGGCACGCGGCGAGCCGCAGATCCAGGCTCGCCGGCCGCTTCCGGCGCAGTGTCCCGGTCTTTGCGGCGAGGTGGCACCGGGTACCACCGCGATCCCCCGCACGGCACCGTCGTGTGGGGGATCGCGCTACCGGACCACTACGTGCTCAGCGCAGCGCGGCCGCCTTCCGCGCCAGGCGCTTGGCCTTCTGCGCGTCCGGCGCTGTCGCGGTCTTCGCCGATTCCGCCGGCGCCGCGACCTTCGCCGTTTTCTTCGCCGGTGCCTTCTTCGCCGCGGCCTTCCGTGCCGGTGCGGTATCCGGTTTCACCGCGCCACTGCCCTTCGCGGGCGATCCGGTGGCCGCGGGCTGCGCCAGGATCTCCTTCAGGAACTCGCCCGTGTAGCTGCCGGGGGTCGCGGCGATGTCCTCGGGCGTGCCTTCACCGACCACGGTGCCGCCGCCGGAACCGCCCTCGGGGCCCATATCGATCACCCAGTCCGCGGTTTTGATCACGTCCAGGTTGTGTTCGATGACGATCACCGTATTGCCCTTGTCGACCAGGCCGTTGATCACCGCGAGCAGTTTGCGGATGTCCTCGAAATGCAGGCCCGTGGTGGGCTCGTCGAGGATGTACACCGTGCGCCCGTTGGAGCGTTTCTGCAGTTCGGCGGCCAGTTTCACGCGTTGCGCCTCACCGCCGGACAGGGTGGTGGCGCTCTGGCCCAGCCGCACGTAGCCCAGGCCGACGTCGACCAGGGTGGACAGATAGCGGTGGATCGAGGTCACCGGTTCGAAGAATTCGGCGGCCTCCTCGATCGGCATATCCAGCACCTCGGCGATGGTTTTGCCCTTGTAGTGCACCTCGAGGGTTTCCCGGTTGTAGCGGGCACCGTGGCAGACCTCGCACGGCACGTACACATCCGGCAGGAAGTTCATCTCGATCTTGAGGGTGCCGTCGCCGGAGCACGCCTCGCAGCGGCCGCCCTTCACATTGAAGGAGAACCGGCCCGGCTGGTACCCGCGAACCTTGGCCTCGGTGGTGGCGGCGAAAAGGCTGCGGATCTTGTCGAACACGCCGGTGTAGGTGGCCGGGTTGGAGCGCGGGGTCCGGCCGATCGGCGACTGGTCCACCCGCACGAGCTTGTCCAGCTGATCGAGCCCGTTGACCCGGGTGTGCCGGCCCGGCACCTGACGGGCACCGTTGAGCTTGTTCGCCATGACGGTCGCCAGGATGTCGTTGACCAGCGTGGATTTACCGGAACCGGAAACGCCGGTGACGGCGGTGAGCACGCCCAGCGGGAACGCCACGTCGATTCCGCGCAGGTTGTTCTCGTTGGCGCCGACCACGGTGACGCGGCGTTTCTTGTTCACCGGCCGCCGCATCATCGGGATTTCGATCCGCTCGCGCCCGGACAGGTACGCGCCGGTGAGCGATTTCGGGTCGGCGAGCAGTTCCGAATAGGGGCCGCTGTGCACCACCTGACCGCCGTGTTCACCGGCGAACGGGCCGATATCGACGACCCAGTCCGAGGCGCGGATGGTGTCCTCGTCGTGCTCGACCACGATCAGCGTGTTGCCCAGGTTCTTCAGCCGGGTCAGCGTTTCGATGAGCCGCCGGTTGTCGCGCTGGTGCAGGCCGATGGACGGCTCGTCCAGCACGTACAGCACCCCGACCAGCCCGGACCCGATCTGGGTCGCGAGCCGGATCCGCTGCGCCTCCCCACCGGACAGCGTCGCCGCCGCGCGGGACAGGGTCAGATAGTCCAGGCCGACATCGAGCAGGAAGCCCAGCCGTGCCTGTACTTCCTTGAGCACCTGACCGGCGATCGCCGCCTGCCGCTCGCCCAGCGTCAGCGCGTTCAGGAACTGCGCGCAGTCGCGAATGGACAGTTCGCTGACCTCGGCGATGGATTTGCGTTCCGACCCCGCGGCCAGCGTGACCGCCAGGATCTCCGGCCGCAGCCGCGCCCCGTTGCACACCGGGCACGGGACATCCCGCATATAGCCCTCGTAGTGCTCTTTCATCTGCTCGGATTCGGTGTTGTCCAGCCGCCGCTGCAGGAACGGCATCACACCTTCGAAATCGGCGTAGTAGGAGCGTTTGCGGCCGTACCGGTTGGTGTAGACGATATGCACCTGATCGGAGCTGCCCTCCAGTACCGCCTTACGCGCCCGCGGCGGCAGATCACGCCACGGAGTGTCCAGATCGAAGCCCTGGGCGGCGGCCAGCCCGGAGAGCAGCCGCAGGAAGTACTCGGCGCTCTGCCCGCGTGACCACGGCGCGATCGCGCCCTCGGCCAGGCTCAGCTCCGGATCGGGGACCACGAGTTCCGGGTCGACCTCTTTGCGGACACCGAGGCCGGTGCAGTCGGGGCAGGCGCCGTAGGGCGAGTTGAACGAGAACGACCGCGGTTCCAGATCCTCGATATCGAGGGGATGCCCGTTCGGGCAGGCCAGTTTCTCGGAGAAGCGGCGCTCCCGGTCGTGCGCGTGTTCGTCGCGGTCCACGAAATCGAGCACCACGATTCCGTCGGCCAGCCGCAGCGCGGTTTCGATGGAATCGGTGAGCCGCTGTTTGGCGGTGGGCTTGACGGCGAGGCGGTCGACCACCACCTCCACATCGTGCTTCTCCTGTTTCTTCAGCTTCGGCGGATCGGTGAGCGGATACACCACCCCGTCCACCCGGACCCGGGCGTAACCCTGCGCGTTCAGCTGGTCGAACAGATCGACGAACTCACCCTTGCGGGTGCGCACCACCGGTGCCAGCACCTGGAACCGGACGCCCGGCTCCATGGCCAGCACCTGATCCACAATCTGCTGCGGCGTCTGCTTCGCGATGAGCTCCGAGCACACCGGGCAGTGCGGGACACCGGCGCGCGCGTAGAGCAGGCGCAGATAGTCGTGGACCTCGGTGATGGTGCCGACGGTGGACCGCGGATTGCGGTTGGTCGATTTCTGGTCGATCGAGACCGCGGGCGAGAGCCCCTCGATGAAATCCACATCGGGCTTGTCCATCTGCCCGAGGAACTGCCGCGCGTACGCGGACAGCGATTCCACGTACCGGCGCTGCCCCTCGGCGAAGATGGTGTCGAAGGCCAGACTGGACTTTCCCGACCCCGACAGGCCGGTGAAGACGATCAGACTGTCGCGGGGCAGATCGAGGTCGATCCCTTTGAGGTTGTGCTCCCGCGCGCCACGGACAGTCAGGCGTTCCGCCACCAGGTCGGTCCCTTCTCGTTTCGTTCGCCGCGCCGGTCGGGCGCGCCATGAATGCAGTTCCGATGGAGCCGCCGCGACCGGCCCGGGCGGGCGGCCGCGCGGAGGACGGCCTCGTCGGCCCGGTCGGCACAATCGGCTCGGGCCGCGGATCGGCCCGCGGTGATGCTAGGACGGGCCACCGACAAGTTTGGCCGAACAGCCGGGTACCGGCGGAAACGGCGCACACCCGAGGGCCGCGGCACAGTCTCGCCGGAAACGGCGGACCGGCGCAACGGATGGGCCGGACAGGCTCACCACCCCAGGGTAGGCCAAGCGGGTACGCCGGCGGGGCGTGTCACCGATCACCCGGACCGAGGACCACCGACACCGGGTCGACGGCAGCGATCGCAGGGAATCGCGACCGCCGAACTCCGCGGTGGGCGGCTCCGGCGAAGGCCGGCCAGTGGCGCACATCACCGCACACCGCCGTATGCACCTCTGCCGCCCGCAGCCCCGGCAACCACCCGCGGTCGCGCGGTACCGGGTAGCGTCCCGCGGCCGGGTCGCCACCCTTGGGGACCGGCGCCACCCAGCCGCCCGCGGCCGGATCTGTCCCGTACCCGGGTTCGAAACGCGCCGCGGACACACCGCTGAGCAGGCCGTCCCACAGCGTTCCTGACCTCCAGCCGTACCCGGTGACCGCACCGGTTCCGGTGATCGACATAAGATCGATAACGCGTCCGGTGCCCGCCATGACAACTCCTCCCCGGCCCCCGGTCCTACCGCTCCGCCGGGAACAAGTCGTGGCGTGATCGTGCAAGGAATCACACCTGCCCTTGTGGATTCCCTGTGTGTGGATACCGGAGTAATGCCGTGTTTGAATATCCGGGTCAGCCGACGATGGGGGTTGGTATGGGAGATCGCAGGGCCTCCGCCGCCGAGCAACTCGCGCATCGGTATCGCTCCCTGGTCGAGCACTCTCCCGACGGAATCTGTGTGCACGAACGCGGCATCGTCGTCTACGCCAACCCCGCATGCCTGCGGATCGTGCGAGCGCGCAACCTCGCCGAGGTGCTCGGCCAGGACATCGCCCGCTTCGTCCACCCCGAGTCACGCAAGGCCATGTTCGAACGGATCGCCGCGCTCACCGCGACCGGAGTCGCCACCGATCCCACCGAATGGACGCTGATCGCCCTGGACGGCCGCGAGGTCCCGGTGGAGTCGGTTTCCGTGCTCACCGCCTGGCACGACCGCCTGGCCTACCAAGTGGTGATCCACGACCTGTCCGCCCAGCGCCGTGCCGAACGGGCCCAGCGCCGCGCCGAACAACACTTCACCACCGTGGTGGCGCAGCTCGAGGAGGGCGTGGCGGTCATCTATCGCGACGGCGTCATCGGCTCCGCCAATCCGGCCGCCCGCCGAATTCTCGGCCTCGACGAACAGCTGCCGGTGGTGGGTACGACGATCGCCGAGCTGCCGGTGGAGTGGATGGATGCCAACGGGGCACCGATGCCCCCGGCCCGGCATCCGGTCGCGCGGACCCTCGCGACCGGCGAGACGGTCACCGGCTTCGTATTCGCGATCGGCCGGCCGGACGGCCGACGCCGCTGGCTGAGCGTGTCGAGCCGGCTGCTGAACCCGGACGAACCCGGCACGGCCGCGGTGTGCTCGTTCACCGATATCACCGAGTACCTGGCGAGCCGCCGGCAGCTCGAATACCAGGCCACCCACGATCCGCTCACCGGACTGGCCAATCGCTCGCTGATCCTGTCGCAGCTGTCCGGGGCGCTGGCCGCCAGCGGCACGCACCGCCGGGTCTCCACGGTGATGTTCATCGACCTGGACCGTTTCAAATCGATCAACGACACCATGGGCCACGCCATCGGCGATACCGTGCTGCGGATCGTGGCGCACCGGTTGCAGCGCGCACTACGCGCCGAAGACCTGGTGGGGCGGCTCGGCGGCGACGAATTCCTCGTCCTGCTGGCCGGGCGCCCCGACGACGAGGACCTCGCGCCGCTGGTGCAGCGGTTGCGGATGGCCATGGCCGAACCGATCGTGGCGCGCGGGCACCGGATCGCGGTGAACGCCTCCATCGGGGTCACCATTCTCGAACCCGGCGATACCCGCACCCCGGAAGCGGTGCTGCACGATGCCGATATCGCCATGTACGAGGCCAAACCCGCGGTGCAGCGGGATCCGACACGGGGCCGCGGCCTGCGCGGCGACAACAGCAACGTCTCCTGATCACGAGGGCGGGACCTGCGGAAACGTCATGTGAACGGCGCTCGCAGTAGACTCGACAACTCTGTGCACGGCACAGCGCACGTGTTTCGCCGAGCTTGTCCCGCCGTGGGTGAGAAGGAGCCAGAACTTGCCCGACAACCGCACCCAGGAACGCTCCACCACCCTGGACTCCACCGATTCGCCGCCGGATGCGGCGAACCGCGACATCGATCAGGAGCAGGCGTACCTGTCGGTGCTGTACGACCGGCTGGACGGTATGCGCGCCTACGCCGAGCAGCGGCTGCGCACCGTTCTGCTGGAAACCGGGGGCACCCCGCAGGCGCGCACCGAGCGGGAGTCGTTCACCCAGCTCTACACCGAGGATCTGGCCAAATACGATGCCGCCGAACACGGCCTGTGTTTCGGCCGGATCGATCTCACCGACGGTGACGAGGGTCCGGAGCAGCGCTATATCGGCCGCCTCGGCATCCTCGACGAGGACAACGACTACGACACTCTGCTCCTGGACTGGCGGGCCCCGCTGGCCCGGCCGTTCTATCTGGCCACCACCGCGGCTCCGGACGGGGTGGCGCGGCGGCGGCATATCCGCTCCCGCAACCGCCGGGTGACGGCGGTCAACGACGAATACCTCGATCTCGATGCGGCCCGCCGCGCCGGGGTCACCGCGTCCGACGGCGGGGTCGGTAGCGAGAGCGCCCTGCTCGCGGCCCTGAACGCGGCCCGGACCGGGCATATGTCCGACATCGTGGAAACCATCCAGAGCGAGCAGGACGCGATCATCCGCTCCCAGCACAAGAGTGTGCTGGTGGTGCAGGGCGGGCCGGGTACCGGCAAGACCGCGGTCGCGTTGCACCGCGCCGCGTACCTGCTCTACACCTATCGCCAGCAACTGGCCAAAAGCGGTGTGCTGATCGTCGGGCCCAACGCGACCTTCCTGGACTACATCGGCCAGGTTCTGCCCTCCCTCGGCGAGACCGGGGTGCTGCTGTCCACCATCGGCGACCTCTATCCAGGGGTGAAGGCGACCCTGCCGGAATCCCTGCGCGCCGCCGAACTGAAGGGGTCGCTGCAGGTTCTGGACATCCTGAAGAACGCCGTCCGCGATCGGCAGGAGGTGCCGCGCGAACCCATCACGCTGAGTTTCGACGGCTACCCGGTGACCCTGGACCGCAAGATCGTGACCCGCGCCCGCGGCCGCGCCCGGTCCTCACGCCGCCCGCACAACCTCGCACGCCCGATCTTCGTCTCGATGGTGATCGAAGCGCTCACCGACCAGCTGGCGCAGACCATGGGCGCCGACCCGCTGGGCGGCGGGCGCAGCCTGCTCAGCGCCGCCGATCTCAGCGAGATCAGCGACGAGCTGCGCGCCGACCCCACCGTCACCCGGGTGCTCGCCGAACTGTGGCCGCTGCTCACCCCGCAGCAGGTGCTGGGCGATCTGCTCACCGACGCCGGTCGTCTCGACCGTGCCGCCGGGAAGATCCTCGACCCCGCCGACCGCGCCGAACTCCTGCGATCCGGTTCGGGCGAGTTCAGCGCGGCCGACGCACCCCTGCTCGACGAACTGGCCGAACTCCTCGGCACCGACGACGCGGAGGAACGCGAACGCGCCCGCCGGCGCTGGCGCGCCCAGCTCGCCGAGGCCCAGGACGCCCTGGACATCCTCACCGGTTCCGCCCCGCAGGACCTCGAGGACGAACTCGATCCGGAAATCCTGATGGCCTACGACCTCATCGACGCGAGCCAGCTCGCCGAACGCCAGCAGGTCCGCAACCGGCAGACCACCGCCGAACGCGCCGCCGGCGACCGCAACTGGACCTACGGGCACGTGATCGTGGACGAGGCCCAGGAACTGTCGGAAATGGCGTGGCGCATGGTGATGCGCCGGATCCCGAACCGATGGGTCACCGTGGTCGGCGATATCGCGCAGACCGGCGCCCCGGCGGGCGCCACCTCGTGGTCGCAGATGCTGGAACCGTATGTGGCCAAACGCTGGAAACGCACCGAGCTGACCGTGAACTACCGCACCCCGGCGGAGATCATGGCGGTCGCGGCGGATGTACTCGCCGCCATCGACCCGACCGCGCAGGTTCCGCGGTCGGTGCGGGAAACCGGCCATACCCCGCGGGCACATCGGGTGGCCGCAGGGCGGATCGCCCCGGAACTCGCGCGCTTACTCGCAGGCGAGCACGGGCCGGGAACCGCCGCGGTGCTGGCCCCGGCCGAACTGATCGGCGAACTCGCCGGACTGGCCTCCGAATCGGTCCGGGTGCTGACGGTGACCGAGGCCAAGGGCCTGGAATTCGATGCGGTGTACCTGGTCGAACCCAACGCCGTGATCGCCGGCTCACCGCGCGGCCGCAACGATCTGTACGTCGCGCTCACCCGCGCGACCCAGCGGCTGGCGGTGGTCCACACCACCGATCTGCCCCCGGAACTACGGCGTCTGGCGAGCTGAGAACTGTCCCGGGTACGCGTTGCCCGGCACACCGAACCGGTATCCGGCCACCCGCCCCCGGGAGCGCTGAACCCGGATACCCGGCGGGGCGGCGGTCGACGCACCGAACCCGGTTACCCAGGCCGAGCGGCGGCCGGAGCACCCAACCCTGTTCCCAGCCATACGACGCCCGGCCTATGAGCCGGTATTCCCGCTGAGCAAAACGCCCCACCCGGGAATGTTCCGGGTGGGGCGAGATGATTGCTGCTGCGGCCGGTTCAGCGCACGGTGTGCACGATCAGCACATCGGACTTGGATTTGCGCGCCACATCCGAGGGCACCGAGCCCAGCAACCGGCCGGCCAGGGTGTTCAGCCCGCGGTTACCGACCACGAGCAGATCCGCCTGGGTTTCCTTCACCAGATCCAGCAGGGATTCGACCGGTTCGCCGACGATCGCCTTCTCGACGATCTCCTTCGCGCCCGCGGCCACGGCCCGATCCCGCGCCGTGCGCAGGATCTCGTTGGTGGGCGCCGAACCACGAACCTGATACGCCTCGTCCTTGAGCATATCGCTCGCGGCGGCGACGTCACGGTCGTCGGTCGGGTAGTAGGCGCAGGCCACGATCAATGTCGAGCCCGCGGCTCCGGCCAGTGCGGCGGCCTTGTCCACGGCGACGTACGACGAGTCCGAGCCGTCGGTACCGACGACAATGGTCCGGTAGGCGGTCATTCTCTCCTCCAACTGTGCAGGGTATAAACGCGGCTGCGGCCGGACGTTCCCGGAATACCGGGCAACGGCACAGCGACTGCGTAGACCATAGCCGTAACCGAGGCCCGATCAACCGGATTCGTTCCACATCACAGTGCGTCGAAACAGCACCGGTGTTTCACATTTTGCTACCACAACCGGCAACAGCCGCGCCTACCTGGTGATTCCCGCCCGCGTGCGAGTAAACCTGTGACGGGTCACAACAAACCCCAACACTGTTGGCGCCGTGGGATTTTCCTCACACAGCAGGCGGCCGCCGTGGCTCGCGCGGTAATTCCCGGGGCCGCGGCCTAGAACAGTGGCCCGGTAATCGTCAGGCCCAAATCCTCGTTGCGGGCGAAAAAACCGAACATCATCACGAGGGCGCCCGCCAGGGCGAGATCCTTGTTGAACTGAATGGTCTCCGCCTGGGTCGCCTCCGGATCGGTTTCCTTCCAGAAACTGTGCATCATGATCATGGTCGGCACGATCATCACCAGCAGCAGCAAGGCGCCCAGATCCGCCCATATCCCCAGCAGGATGCTGATACTGCCGAGCAGCATGAGCGCGCCCGACGCGCGGACCGCCATCTCCGGCATGGGCACCCCCTTCGCCTGTGCGTAGCCGGCCATGGCCTTGGTCTGGGTGAAATGGCCCAGCGCCGAGCTCAGGAACAGAATGACGAACATCACCCGGCCGATCAAAATCACGACATCCATGTCCAGCTCCTTGATCTGTCGCCGACGAGTAGGCGTTTACATATCGAGCCCGGTATTCGATTATGTGGCAGGCAACACCTTGGCGGTCACCTCATCGCGCGAGCGTAACGAATTCTTCGCGTATTCCAGCGGCGCCATTCCGACCTCCGCGGTGAACTCCCGGGTGAAATGCGCCTGATCGAAATATCCGAGCTCGGCGGCCAGCGCCGCGAGATCGGCGGTGCGGCCGCGTGCGAGCAGATCCGCGCCGTCCTGGAGCCGGTACCGGCGCAGCACCCATTTCGGGCCCGCCCCGATATAGCGACGGAACAGCCGTTGCACGGTCCGCACCGATACACCGAAACGGTCGGTGACCTGATCGACCCGGGTGAGTTCCGGATCCTCGGCCATCGCGGCGGCGATCCGCAGGACAAGCCGGTAGTTCGGGTCGTCACCGCCGCGGGCACGGGTACTCAGATAGTCCTCCACCAACCGGCGCCGGCCGGTATCCGCGGATTCGGCCAGTACCCGTTCGGTGAGGTCACCGAGATCGGGCAGCACCTCCCCGGCGGGCACGGCCCGGTCCCGCAACCCCCCGACATCGAGGCCCGTGAACGCACCGAACCCGCCCGGCCGGAACCGCACCCCGAACGTCTCCCCGCGCCCGGCGAGCTCCCGCACGTATTTCCGGGTACATACGCCGTTGACGAAGGCCCCGGACCGGTCGCCGTCACGTTCGAAGGTGAGATGGACGCACGGAAACGGCAGCACCTCCGCGCAGTACGGCGCCCGTCCCCGCAGATCCCACCGCACGGCCCAGTACCACTCGACACAACCGGCCACCGCAGGTCCGGCGGGTAACCGGTTCAGTGTGCGGTACCGCTCCTGCTCGTGCGGATACAGAATCGCCTTGCGGTCACCGGCGTCGGGTACCCCGCTCACCGCGGAGCCCGAATCAGTCACCACCGGATCCTCCGGCACCGACGCTCGTCCGGGCACCCCCGCACCTCCGCGAAGCCGCGTCAACGGTGTGGCCGGCCTGTCGCTTTCTTACAAGAATCCGGACGGGCGGCCGAGCAGACTCGAATCCATGAGCGAAACAGTGAATCCGATTCCCGAGGGCTACCACTCGATCACCGTGTTCATCGCGGTTGCCGACGGCAACGCCGCGATCGACTTCTACCGCACGGTGTTCGACGCCGAAGTGCTCTCCCGCAACGACAATCCCGACGGGCAACCCGCCCATGCCGAACTGAAGATCGGTGATTCCACGATCCAGCTCGGCATGCCCTTTCCCGAGCAGAACGTCCTCGCGCCCACCGGCGAATGGGTACACACCTCGCTGGTCCACTACTGCCCGGATGTCGATACCGTGGTCGCCCGCGCCCGCGAGCACGGGGCGAAGGTCGCCGAGGATCCGGCCACCTTCGTCACCGGCGACCGCTACGCGGCCCTGCTCGACCCGTTCGGGCACCGCTGGGTCGTGATGACCCGGGTCGAGGACGTATCCCGGGAGGAAGCCGAACGCCGGGTCGACGAATGGATGGCGACCCAAGGCTGATCGCCCGCGCGCCGGGACGGCGTCGCCGGTCATTTCAGGCCGGCCGCGTCCATCCCGCGCAGCTCCTTCTTCAGGTCGGCGATCTCGTCGCGGAGCCGGCCCGCGAGCTCGAACTGCAGTTCCCGGGCCGCGTTCATCATCTGATCGGTGAGCTCGGAGACCAGGTCGGCGAGTTCGGCGCGCGGCATCGACTTGATATCGCGCCCCTCCACGATGCCCGCGCTCACCGCCCGCCCCGGTTCGCCCTGGGCGCGGCGGCCGCGGCTGGCATTACGCCCGGAACCGCCCACCGCGACCTCGTCGTCGGCCTCCGAATAGACCTGGTCGAGGATATCGGCGATCTTCTTGCGCAGCGGCTGCGGATCGATCCCCATTTCCTCGTTGTAGGCGATCTGTTTGGCCCGGCGGCGTTCGGTTTCGTCGATGGCGTCGCGCATCGAATCGGTGATCTTGTCCGCGTACATGTGCACCTCGCCCGACACATTGCGGGCGGCGCGGCCGATGGTCTGGATCAGGCTCTTGGTGCTGCGCAGGAACCCTTCCTTGTCGGCGTCCAGAATCGCCACCAGCGAGACCTCGGGCAGATCCAAGCCCTCCCGGAGGAGGTTGATACCGACCAGCACGTCGTATTCGCCGAGACGCAGCTGCCGCAGCAGTTCCACCCGGCGCAGGGTGTCGATCTCGGAATGCAGGTAGCGCACCCGCAGCCCGAGGCCGAGCAGGTAATCGGTGAGATCCTCGGCCATTTTCTTGGTGAGCGTGGTGACCAGCACCCGCTCGTCGCGTTCGACCCGCAACCGCACCTCGTGCACCAGATCGTCGATCTGACCCTTGGTGGGTTTCACCACCACCTGCGGATCGACCAGACCGGTGGGGCGGATCACCTGTTCCACCACCTCGCCGCCGGTGCGGCCGAGCTCGTAATCGCCCGGGGTGGCCGACAGGTACACCGCCTGCCCGATCCGCTCGGCGAATTCCTCCCAGGTGAGCGGGCGGTTGTCCACCGCGGACGGCAGCCGGAAACCGTATTCGACGAGGTTGCGCTTACGCGACATATCCCCCTCGTACATCCCGCCGATCTGCGGCACCGTCACATGGGATTCGTCGATGACCAGCAGGAAATCGTCCGGGAAATAATCCAGCAGCGTCGCGGGCGCCGAGCCGGCGGGCCGGCCGTCGATATGCCGCGAATAATTCTCGATACCCGAGCAGAAACCGACCTGCCGGATCATTTCCAGGTCGTATTGGGTGCGCATCCGCAACCGCTGCGCTTCGAGGAGTTTGCCCTTGCCTTCCAGTTCGGCCAGGCGTTCGGCGAGCTCGGCCTCGATATCGATGACCGCCCGCGCCATCCGCTCCGGACCGGCTACATAGTGAGTGGCCGGGAAGATCCGCACCATATCGACCTTGCGCACCACATCCCCGGTGAGCGGGTGCAGATAATAGAGTTCCTCGATCTCGTCACCGAAGAATTCGATACGCACCGCCAATTCCTCGTAGGAGGGAATGATCTCGACGGTATCGCCGCGGACCCGGAACGAACCCCGGGTGAAGGACATATCGTTACGCGTGTACTGGACGTCCACCAGCATGCGCAGAAACGCGTCCCGGTCGACCTCCGCACCCACCTCGAGCAGCACCGACCGATCCAGATACGACTGTGGCGTGCCCAGACCGTAGATACAGGACACCGAGGCGACCACCACCACATCGCGCCGGGACAGCAGCGCCGAGGTGGCCGAATGGCGCAGCCGCTCGACATCGTCGTTGATCGAGCTGTCCTTCTCGATATAGGTATCGGTCTGCGCGATATACGCCTCGGGCTGGTAGTAGTCGTAGTAGGAGACGAAATACTCCACCGCGTTGTGCGGCAGCATCTCGCGCAGTTCGTTGGCCAGCTGCGCCGCCAGGGTTTTGTTCGGGGCCATCACCAGCGTGGGCCGCTGCAGCCGCTCGATGAGCCAGGCCGTGGTCGCCGATTTACCGGTACCGGTGGCGCCCAGCAGCACCACATCGGGTTCGCCCGCGTTGATCCGGCGCTCCAGTTCCTCGATCGCGGCCGGCTGATCGCCGGCCGGCTGATACGGACTGACGACCTCGAACCGCCCGCCGGTCCGCTCGATCTCCCCGACCGGGCGGAACTCCGATTTGGCCAGTGGAGTCTGCCCGTCGGCCTCGGTCCCGGAGACGCCGGCCGCACGGAGTTCGGTTGCGAATGCCATATCCCAAGACTAAGCCCGCCCACCGACACGTATCCGGCGTCCCCGCACCGGGCGCCCGGCGCCGGGCCCGACGCGCACCGAGCCGGGCACGCCGCCACGCACCTGGGTAGATTCAGCAGCTGTGACCAAGGCAGCCAGTGTGCACGTCCACCGGCCGAAGGTGGAGTACTTCGATATCGCGGAACTGACCAACACCGACCCGAAAGGCTTCGTCCGCGAGGTGGAGCGCTACCACCTGGAGCCCTGGGGCCTGTACATGGCCCGCACCGCCGACCACCCGCAGTTCCACTACCTCGAATCCTGGCTGCTACCGGAACTGGGCCTGCGCGCGACGGTCTTCCATTTCCGTCCCGCCCATCTGCGCGACCAGGACTACTACGTCGATATCGGCGAATTCGGCGAATTCGAGCCGAAACGCTGGCGGTCTGTCGACCATTACCTGGACCTGGTGGTCCGCACCGGCCGGGAAACCCAATTGCTCGACGTCGACGAACTGCTGGCGGCCCATACGGCCGGGCTGCTCGATGCGGCCGCCGCCGAACAGGCGGTGGCCACCGCCACCCGCGCCATCGACGGCATAGCCGCCCACGGCCACGATTTCCTGGCCTGGACCGCATCCCTGGGCATGCCGCTCACCTGGTTGTGAGCGTGACCGGCAAGGAGATCGGCCCTTCGGCCACCCCGACCGGGGCGCCTCGGGGGTCGTCTACTCGTATCCGGTGGCGGTGACGAGCGCGTCGGCGAAGAGGCGCCAAGGGGTAGTCACGTGGACTACGGGGCAGCGTTGTGCTCCGGATGTTCCGCTCGCCAGTCGCGTACCTGCTGTGACGTCGCGGACAGCCAAGATTCCCGAACCACGGTGAACTCGGCCCAGGCGTCGTCTCCACCGACTCCCTCGGCTTTCTTCGCCGCTGCACGAACCATATCGGCGTACTCGACGCGGGCCGGCTCCTCCGCGCGCAACCAGTCGCGGCACGCCAAGGCGAACTCCTGGTCCGGGCTGCCCGCCACACGTAGGTACACGACAACAGGCCGACCCGGGTCTGCGGTGCCGTGCACCTGCTGCTTCGTATCTGCGGTGCCGGCGCCGGGAGCCGCCTCGCCTGCCGATCGCGGAAGCTGCGGGAACCCCGCCCCCGCCAAAGCCTCGCGGATGCCGTCCGCGGCGGCCTGATCGGCGACCGTGACCTGCAGTTCGAGCACATCCGGTGCAGGCAGTCCGGGGACCGCGGTGGCGCCGATATGGTCCACCCGCACGGCCGCCGCACCCGCCGCCACCCGCAACCGCGCGATCAGCCGCTGCGCCTGCGCCGCCCACTCCGGCCGGGCTTCGACGAGAGCGAATTCCGGGCGCACCGCGATTCCGGCGCGCATATTCGCCTCGAACGGCACCAGCCGCTGCTCCCACAACCGCGCGACCTCGGCCGCTACGGCACCGGCGGCGCCGTTGTTGTCCAGCAGGACGTCGGCGGCCGCATAACGCTGTTCATCGGTGGCCTGCGCCGCGATCCGGGCACGCGCATCGTCCTCGGCGACACCGCGGAATTCGACCAGCCGCCGCAGCCGGGTCTCGGTGGCGGCGTCCACCACCAGCACCAGGTTCACGAACGGCGCCATATTGTTCTCGACCAGCAGCGGAACGTCCTGCACCACAATGGCGTCCGGCGCCGCGGCCGCGAGCAGTTCGGCGGTGCGCTGCCCAACCAGCGGATGCGTGATGGAGTTCAGAGTCGCGCGGGATTCGTCGTCGCGGAACGCCTTGGCGGCCAGCGCGGGCCGGTCGAGACTCCCGTCGGCGGCCAGGATATCCGCGCCGAACGCCTCGACGAGCGCGGCCAGTCCCGGGGTTCCGGGCGCCACCACCTCCCGGGCGATCAGGTCGGAATCGATGATCACCGCCCCGTGTTCGGCAAGTGCCCGCGCGACGGTCGATTTGCCCGCGCCCATACCTCCGGTCAGGCCGATTCGTAACATTGGCCCAGTTTCGCATCCGGCCCGCGGCGGCGAGCCATGAGGTCATCGGCCGGCGCGCGGCGACGACACGCCGGGCGACCGCCTTATCCGGAAAATGTCCGGGCCACGAGTTTTCCTCCGATAATCTTCGCCTGCGTGCAACACCGACCGGAATTGCCCTTTTTCCGATAGCACTTGTTTTCGACAAGCGAAGGAAAGAGTATGCGCACCAGTAAAAACCGCACAGGCCGGCACCGGCTGGGTTCGGCGGGCCGAGTGCATTGCATTCTGATTCCGGCTGTCGCGAAATATTTGCGTACACACCGGCGTTCCTGGTTCACCGTTTTCACGGCTCCGGCGCAACACAGTATCGCCGCCAAACGCCGGCGGACCGTCGTGCCCCGGGTCCGTGTGCGCTGGATTCCGGCTCCCGCCGGCTGACGGCCTTTCCCGAATTACGGCCCGGCACATACGCCGGGCCGTATTCCATTTCCGGGGAAAAGATTACAGCCCGAGTCCGCGGACCAGTGCGCGCATCTCGGCGTGGAAGAGTTTGGCCGGGTCGGGAGTTTGCGGCCCCAGATGGCCGTACACCTCCAGCGCGATCAGTCCGTGCATCCGGCCCCAGACACGCAGGGCCATGGCCAATCCCGCCGGTGGCAGTTCCGGATAGTCCGCCCGCACATGCCCGACCAGGTCCGGCGCGAAATCCGTCCACTCGAACGCGACACCACTGTCATCGCGGACTTGTGGCCACGCCCCCGCGACCAGCCCGACCAAGCCCGTACAAGCGCGCAGTTCCGCGGCACCGGCGGGTCCGCCCGGCGGCGGCCGGTAACCGGGCACCGGATCGCCGTAGACGAGCCGGAATTCGGCGGGTCGCTGCACCGCCCACGCCCGGACCTCTTCCCCCCAGGCGATGATCCGGCCGCCGGGATCACGCCCGGGCACCGCGTCCCGGGCGGCTTCCACGCGGTCCATCAGGGCCGTGTAGACGTCGGAGATCAGAGTCGAGATCAACTCGTCCCGGGTCGCGAAGTAGCCGTAGACCGCACCGGCGGTCATCCCCATCTCCCGGGCGATGGCACGCAGGGCGACGGCATCGGGCCCGCCCTCGGCGAGCAACCGCAACGCGATCGTCTTGATTTCCTGCGTTGTCTCCGCACGCAGACGCTCCCGGCGACTCGTCACTGCCTCGGCCACGCTTGACACCCTACACTGTGCGGTTACCATTCACCGTGAAGTTACTGAACGCCGTGTAGTATATGCACGGCATGCACATCGGAGTTGTTGATGGATATCGGAGTTTTCGGCGCCACCGGCGTCATCGGTTCCCGGGTCGTCGCCGAGGCGATACGCCGCGGCCACCGGGTCCGGGGATTCACCGGGGATGCCGCTCGTTTTCCGCGTGACCGCGGCGAGGTCACCTGGCAGGTGGCCGAATGGCGCGATGCGGACAGTGTCGCCGCGGCCATCGGCGGCCTGGACGTCGTGATCAGCGCTGTCAACGCGGGGCGCGGTATCGACGAGACCATCGCGCGGGCCGGCGATTTCGTCGCCGGGGCAGAGGCCATGGTGCAGGCGCTGGCACGGCATCCGATCATCCGGGTGATCGTGGTCGGCGGTGCGGGCAGCCTGGAGGTGGCGCCCGGCCGGCAGCTCGTGGACGAACCCGGTTTCGCCGAGGGACTGCCGCGCGAGCTCGGCGTCCCCACGGAGTACCACCGCGTCGTCTCGGCGCTGCGGGACGCGCTGAACGTCTATCGGGTGTCGAACCGCCGGTGGACCTATCTGAGCCCGTCGTCGGGCCGGATCGAACCGGGAGAACGCACGGGGCGGTTCCGGATCGGCGGAGATCAGCTACTCGATACCGGTGGCCGCGATATTTCGGCCGAGGATCTCGCCGTGGCCCTGCTGGACGAGGCCGAGCTGCCGCAGCATATCCAGCGGCGGTTCACCGTCGGGTACTGACAGCGAAAACCCCCGGTTCACCAGGAACCGGGGGTTTTTCGTTCGTTCTCTCGGGACTACCCGATATCGCCTCAGGCGTTACCGGACAGCTTCTCCCGCAGCGCGGCGAGCTGCGCATCGCTGGCCAGCGAACCACCGGTGGATTCCGGCTGGCTGGACGCCGACTGCGCGCCGCTCTCCGAGGAGTAATTCGACGAACCGGTACCGCCCGCGGCCTCGGCCGCGGCGTCGGCCGCCATCTTCTCCATCTGCGCGGTGTGCATCTTGTGCCGGCGCTCCGCCTCGGCGTAGCGGCCTTCCCACTCTTCGCGCTGCTTGTCGAAGCCCTCGAGCCATTCGTTGGTCTCGGGATCGAAGCCCTCGGGGAAGATGTAGTTGCCCTGCTCGTCGTAGCTGTCGGCCATGCCGTACTTCGACGGATCGAACTCGGGGCTGTAGTCCTCGTTGGCCTGCTTGAGGCTCAGCGAGATCCGGCGACGCTCCAGGTCGATATCGATGACCTTGACCATCGCGTCGTCGCCGACGACCACGACCTGATCCGGGACCTCCACGTGGCGCTCGGCCAGTTCGGAGATGTGCACCAGGCCCTCGATGCCCTCTTCGACGCGGACGAACGCGCCGAACGGCACCAGCTTGGTGACCTTGCCCGGCACGATCTGGCCGATGGCGTGGGTGCGGGCGAACTGCCGCCACGGATCTTCCTGGGTGGCCTTCAGCGACAGCGAGACGCGCTCGCGGTCCAGGTCGACGTCGAGAACCTCGACGGTGACCTCGTTGCCCACCTCGACCACCTCGGACGGGTGATCGATGTGCTTCCAGGACAGTTCGGAGACGTGCACCAGACCGTCGACACCGCCGAGGTCGACGAAGGCGCCGAAGTTGACGATGGAGGAGACCACACCCTTGCGGACCTGGCCCTTCTGCAGCTGGTGCAGGAACTCGCTGCGCACCTCGGACTGGGTCTGCTCCAGCCAGGCGCGACGCGACAGAACCACGTTGTTGCGGTTCTTGTCCAGCTCGATGATCTTGGCTTCGATCTCCTTGCCGACGTACGGCTGCAGATCGCGGACACGGCGCATCTCGACCAGCGAGGCGGGCAGGAAGCCGCGCAGACCGATATCGAGGATCAGACCGCCCTTGACGACCTCGATCACGGTGCCGCGAACGGCCTCGTCCTTCTCCTTGAGCTCCTCGATCGTGCCCCAGGCGCGCTCGTACTGAGCCCGCTTCTTGGACAGGATCAGGCGACCCTCTTTGTCCTCCTTGGTGAGAACAAGGGCCTCCACCTCATCGCCCACGGAAACGACCTCGTTCGGGTCGACATCGTGCTTGATGGAGAGCTCGCGAGACGGGATGACGCCTTCGGTTTTGTAACCGATGTCGAGCAGGACCTCGTCGCGGTCGACTTTGACGATGGTTCCTTCGACGATATCGCCGTCGTTGAAGTACTTGATCGTGGCGTCGATGGCGGCGAGGAAATCCTCGGCGGAGCCGATGTCGTTGACGGCTACCTGCGGCGAGGTGACGGTGGTGGGCATGTGGCGGTTTGCTCCGGACGGATTGTGATCGGTTGCGGACATTGAGACTTTCGGTACGCTGCGATACACCCAGCGGCTCCGGGTGTGATCACTTGCGGGTTCAGCGTACGCGACCCGTATCCAGCCGGGCAAACGACCCCCCGCTGCGGATCTATAGGCTTCGCATCGTGTCCGACGACCTCGTTCAAGATCGCCACGCTCAGGCCACCGCACTGCTGGGAACCACGGGTGCCGCACGCTCACGAGTCGATTCGGCCGAAAGCGAGCGTGCGAACCGGCGCTGGTGGGATGCCGACGCCGGCCAGTACCACGATACGCACGGCGAGTTCCTGGGTACGGCAAGCCCCGGGGGTGAGTTCGTCTGGTGCCCCGAGGGCCTGCACGAGGGCGATATGCGGTTGCTCGGCGAGATCACCGGCAAGCGGATCCTGGAAGTCGGCTGCGGTTCGGCGCCCTGTGCGCGCTGGCTGGCCGGGCAGGGCGCGTATCCGGTCGGGCTGGATATATCGATGGGAATGCTGTCACGGGGGCTTACCGCGATGGACCGCGGCGGCCCCCGCGTCCCACTGGTCCAGGCGGGCGCCGAGGCGCTGCCGTTCGCGGACGAATCCTTCGATCTGGCGTGCTCGGCGTTCGGCGCCGTCCCCTTCGTCGCCGATTCCGCACTGGTGATGCGTGAGGTGGCCCGGGTCCTGCGCCCCGGCGGACGCTGGGTCTTCGCGGTGAACCATCCGATGCGCTGGATATTCCGCGACGACCCCGGCCCGGACGGCCTGGAAGCCGTATTCCCCTACTTCGACCGCACCCCGTACACCGAATTCGACGCCGACGGCCGCTGCACATATGTGGAACACCACCGGACCATCGGCGATCGCGTCCGGGAAATAGTGGCGGCCGGCTTGATCCTCGACGACATAGTCGAACCGGATTGGCCCGAATGGCTCGACCGCGAATGGGGCCAATGGAGCCCTCTACGCGGCCAGATTTTCCCCGGCACCGCAATCTTCATCAGCCACAAACCTGAATGACCGCCCCCGGTCCACTCCCCGCCCCCACGGTCCGATCCACTCCCTGACGCGGTCCGGTCCCTCCGACTCCGAGGGACCGGACCCACTCGTTCAGCTGTTGTCGCCACGACCCGGCCGCGGCGAACGCCCGGCCTGTTCGAGAGCGCGCCGCAGCGCGAACTCGATCTGTGCGTTGACACTGCGCAGATCGTCGGAAGCCCATTTCGCCACCGCGTCGTAGACCGCCGGGTCGAGCCGGAGCAGGACCTTCTTGCGCTCGGCCATCAGGCGTACAGCGATCCCGTGTTCACCACCGGCTGGGTCGGCCGGTCACCGCACAGCACCACCAGCAGGTTCGACACCATGGCGGCCTTCCGTTCCTCGTCCAGTTCGACCATTCCTTCGGCGGCGAGCCGGTCCAGCGCCAGCCCGACCATGCCGACCGCGCCCTCCACGATCCGGGTCCGGGCCGCGACCACCTGGTTCGCCTGCTGGCGGACCAGCATCGCCTGGGCGATCTCCGGCGCGTAGGCGAGGTGGGTGATCCGGGCCTCGATCACTTCGATCCCCGCGGTTTCGGTGCGATCGCGCAGTTCCACGGTGAGTTCCGAGGCGACCTCGGCACCGTCGCGCAGGCTGGTCCGGTCGTCGTCGTGGGCGTCGTAGGGATGGGTGGTGGCCAGATGCCGCACCGCGGCCTCGGACTGGGTTTCGACGTACTCCTCGTAGTCGTCGACGGCGAACGCGGCCTTGAAACTGTCGACCACTTTGTAGACCACCACCGCCGCGATCTCCACGGGGTTACCGTCGGCGTCGTTGACCTTCAGCTTCTGTGTTTCGAAGTTGCGTACCCGCAGCGAGATGCTGCGCCGGTCGGTGAGCGGCAGCACCGAGAAGAACCCCGGATCGCTGACCGAGCCGATGTAGCGCCCGAAGAACTGCACGACCTTGGCCTCGTTCGGGTTCACCACGGTCAAACCGGTGATTCCGAGCAGCAGTAGCACCCCCAGCACGCAGGCGACGATCGCCCCGACCAGCGCGGCGGCGTTCTGGTTCTGCGCGAAAGCGACGAAGCCCGCCACCGCTACGGCCGCCAGCGCGATCGTGAGCACGAACCAGATCAGCAAGACCACGAACCCGTTGACCCGTGCGGCGTCCCGGAACTTCATGACATCCTCCCTCTATCAAAGTGATATCACCAAGATAGCAGGGGGCCCGAGTGCCGACAAGGTCGGTGCCGCGGCGACACCCTGCCGTCCGGCCCCGCAAGGCCGGTCACACGACGTCGTCACCACCGGCCGGCACAGTTCGGTGCGCACGCACCTGCGACGATGACCGGATGGACGGGACGGCATCGAAACAGCGGCTACGACTGGGGCTTGTCGACGGCGACGGGATCGGCCCCGAGGTGGTGGCTTCGGCCCGGCGGGTCGTGGATGAGGCGCTGGCAGCCGCCGGCAGCCCGGCCGCGGAGTGGATCGCGCTGCCGATGGGCCGGCGGGCGATCGAGGAATTCGGTACCGCGCTACCGGAATTCACCCTGGAAGGCCTGGCCGGTACCGACGGCTGGATCCTCGGCCCGCACGACAACGCGTCCTATCCGCCGGAGCACCGGATCGCCCCCGGTGGCGCCATCCGCCGCCATTTCGGGCTATACGCCAATATCCGCCCGGCGCAGGCATTTCCGGGAATCCGCGCGGTGGCCGGCGATATCGATCTGGTGATCGTGCGGGAGAACAGCGAAGGTTTCTACGCGGACCGCAATATGGCCGTCGGATCCGGCGAATTCTGCCCGACCCCCGATATCGCCCTCTCGGTCGGCCTGGTGACCCGCGCGGCGTGCGAGCGGATCGCGCACGAGGCGTTCCGGCTCGCCGCGACCCGCCGCAAGCAGGTGACGATCGTGCACAAGGCGAATGTGCTGCCGCTGACCATGGGACTGTTCCGGGACACCTGCCACGCCGTCGCGCGGGAGTACCCCGGGATCGCCGTGGACGATGAACACGTCGACGCGGCCGCCGCTCATCTGGTGCGCTCCCCCGGCGACTACGACGTGCTGGTGACCGAAAATCTCTTCGGCGATATCCTCTCCGACCTCGCCGCCCAGCTCGCCGGGTCGCTGGGCACCGCGGCCTCGCTGAACTCCTCGGCGGACCGGGCGATGGCGCAGGCGGTACACGGCGCCGCACCCGACCTGGCGGGCCACAACCGGGCGAATCCGGTGGCCCTGCACCTGTCCGCGGCCATGTTGTTGCGCTGGCTGGCAGACCGCCGCGAGCTGCCGGCACTCGCGCGGGCGGCGGACCGGGTCGACCGTGCGGTGGCCGCCACGTTCGCCGCCGGAATCGCCACCGCCGACCTCGGTGGACTGGCCTCGACAGCGGAATTCACCGAGCAGGTCATCGCCCGCGTCCACCACCGCTGACGCTCCTGCGGGCGGAGCGCGCCCGGCAGTACCTCCGGACACGCTGTCAGGCTGTGCGCGAGCGGATGGCGGACGAGCACCGCCGAGAGCAGCGGCAGCGGGGCCCGCCCCGTTTCCCGGATCGGCGCAGCCACACGCATACCGGTGCCGGCACCGTCACCCCGGGCGCGGAGCCCGCAGCGCGGACCGAACGCGGACCGCCCCGGGCTCGTGCCGGGTGCCGCGGCGCCCCGGCTACTCCAGCAGCCGCGACAGGAACTCCTTGGTGCGCTCGTGTTCCGGATTCGCCAGCAGGTCGCGCGGCGGACCGGCTTCGACCACCACACCGGCGTCCATGAACACCAGCTGGTCGGCGACCTCGCGCGCGAAACCCATCTCGTGGGTGACGACCACCATGGTCATCCCGGAATCGGCGAGTTCGCGCATCACCGTGAGGACCTCGCCGACCAGCTCGGGATCCAGCGCGGAGGTGGGCTCGTCGAACAGCATGAGTTTCGGGTCCATGGCCAGGGCGCGGGCGATCGCGACCCGCTGCTGCTGCCCGCCGGACAACTGCGCCGGATAGGCATTCGCCTTGTCCGCCAGGCCCACTCGATCCAGCAGTTCCTTCGCCCGCGCCGCCGCCACCGATTTGCGGAGCTTGTTCACCTGCACCGGCGCCTCCATGACATTGCCGAGCGCCGTGCGATGCGGAAACAGGTTGAAATGCTGGAAAACCATCCCGATCTCGCGCCGCTGGCGGGCGGCCTCGCGCGGGTGCAGCTCATAGAGCCGGCCCGCTTTCTCCCGGTAACCCACCAGTTCCCCCGCCACGTACAACCGTCCCGCGCTGACCTGCTCGAGGTGGTTGATGCAGCGCAGAAAGGTCGATTTCCCCGAACCCGAGGGGCCGATCAGGCACAGCACCTCGCCCTGGCGGACCTCGAGCGATATCCCGTTGAGCACCCGCAGCGCGCCGAAATTCTTGTGCACGCTATCGGCGCGGACCATCGGCTCCGGACTCGTCGTGCTCATTTCGCCCGTGCCTCTCCCTGCGCGTCGGCCAGTTCCTGCAACTGTTTGGCGGTCAGCTGCCGGGAGATACCGCGCGAATAGTATTTCTCCAGGTAGTACTGGCCGACCATGAGAACACTGGTGATCGCCAGGTACCAGGTGGCGGTGACCAGCAGCAGCGGGATCGGCAGGAAGTTCACCCCGTAGATATCGCGGGCCCGGCCGAACAGATCGGTGCTGAGCGGGATGGCGGTGACCAGCGCGGTGGTTTTGAGCATGCTGATGAGCTCGTTGCCGGTGGGCGGGATGATCACCCGCATGGCCTGCGGCAGCACGGTCCGGCGCATGGTCTGCGACCAGGACATACCCAGCGCGATCGAGGCCTCGCGCTGCCCTTCGCCCACCGAGTTGATCCCGGCCCGCACGATCTCGGCCATATACGCCGCCTCGTTGAGCCCCAGCCCGATCACCGCGAACGCGAACGCCGCCTGCAGGCTCTGCACATCGACCTCGAGCAGGCGCGGCCCGAACGGCACCCCGAGCGCCACGTGCTGATACAGCGAAGGCACCAGCCCCCAGAACACCAGCTGCACGTATACCGGGGTGCCACGGAATACCCAGAGGTAGACCCAGGCGGTGGCGCGCAGCACCGGGTTCGGCGACAACCGCATCACCGCGAGCGTGGTACCGAGGGCCACGGCGATCACCATGGCGAGCACCGTCAGCTCCAGCGTGACGACCGCTCCGGCCGCGATGCGGGTATCGCGCAGATAATCCCAGTACACGTCCCAGCGGTAGGCGGGGTTGGTGGCGGCACCGTAGAGGAACAGCCCGACCAGGGCCAGGATCACGACCGCGGCGAGCCAGCGGCCCGGACGCCGCAGCGGCACCGCCTTGATGGGTTCGGGTTCGGATTGCTCGCCTACCGCGCCCGCACCGCCGGTCATGGCAGCTCCCTCCGATGGTGTTCCTGCGGCCGGCGGCGGCCGAAGCCTCGGCGGTGGTATCGCGTCATGAAAGCTCCATCGGGTCGTATTCCTACGGTCCGCGCAGGCCACAGCTGGCGACGGGGGTAATCCATCACGGCGTCAGCTCCCCGCGCCGTTGATCACGGAGGTGTCCAGCGCACCGTCCTGCACGCCCCAGTTCTCGGTGATCTGCCGGTACTTCCCGTTGTCCATCAGATGCTGCACCGCGTCGCGCAGCACCGGCGCGAGCGGTGATCCCTTCGCGACGGCCCAGCCGTAGGGGGCGGCATCGAAGACCCGACCGGCCGGTTCGATCTTGCCGTCGGTCTGCTTGATGGCATACGCGGTCACCGGGGAGTCCGCGGACATGGCGTCCACCTGCCCGAGTACGAGCGCGTTGGTGACCGCGCTCTGCTCGTCGAAGGCGTCGATGATGATCGGCTCCTTACCGGCCGCCACACACGCCTCGCTCTTGGCCGGGACCTCTTCGATATGTTCGATCGTCGTGGCCTGGACCGCGACCCGGAGCCCGCAGGCGTTCTCCGGGTCGATCTCGGCGCCGGTGCGCTGCGCCCACCGGACACCGGCGGTGAAATAGGTGACGAAATCGACCTGCTGCTCCCGTTCGGCGGTATCGGTGATCGAGGACATCCCGAGGTCGTAGGTGCCGGCCTGGACGGCGGGGATGATCTTCTCGAACGCCGATTCCGCGTAGCGGGCGCGGATTCCCAGCACCGCGGTCACCGCGTCCATCAGGTCGATATCGAAACCGACTATCGCCCCGTGCCGATCCTTGTATTCGTTCGGCTGGTACGGCACGTTCACGCCGACCACCACCTCCCCCGCCGCGGCGATCTCCGGTGGTAGCCGGGCGGCGAGTTCGGGCACCACCTGCACCGGAACCTTCTCCGGTATCGGCCCGGTGTCCTCGATATTGGTCACACACCCGGCCGTCAGCGCGATACCGGCGAGCACGCACAGCATCCGCCGGATCCGCGCCGCGGGTCGATCCGCCACCGTCACCACCTGCCGTCGAAATCGTGGCCCACAGTCCACACAGTCATCACTGGACGTTGTCAGCACAGTAGGCGAACGGGCGGGACAACACGGTCGTAGTAACCGAGATTTGACCCGGCGGGTACCGGCAACACCCGATCCGCCGGATATCCGGCGGATGAGCGGCTACCGTCTGCAGACCATGGTGCAGTCGGTGGAATTCCTGCTCGACGAGGTGGCCGAGCAGCGGATCCGGCGACAGTGGGAACTGCTCGCCGAAGCCGGTCTGCCCGGCCTGGGGCGTGGCGCCCGGGCCGGCGATACCGAAAGCCACCGGCCCCATATCACCGTGGCGGTGGCCCGCCAGATCTGGCCGCGGATCGAAACAGGCCTGGACGGTCTACCTTTCCGGCCGTTCCCGATCCGGCTCGGCGGGGTGCTGGTGTTCGGGGCGCGCCGGCCGATCCTGGTGCGCGCGGTGGTGCCGTCGGAACATCTACTGGCCTGGCACCGCCGCGTCCATCAGATCGTGGCACCGTGCCCGGATGTCCCGGCGAACCTGCACCCCGGCCAGTGGACCCCGCACATCACGCTGGCCCGGCGCGTCCTGCCGGCGCGGCTCGGTGAGGCGGTCACCGCGGTGGCCGCGGACAAGGATATGAGCGCGACCGTGGTGGGGTTGCGCCGCTGGGACGGTGACCGTCGCCGGGCGTGGCCGATCGCCGAACACGGCTGACGCAGGCACCCACCCGGCGGCGGGGCGGGCACGTAGGGTGGGGTCCGGTGGCGTACGACACCGCCGTGGAACAACCGCGGCCGGGGCCGGCGTTGCAGCCTGTATACCGACCACGAGAGGACGTCATGGCCACCCAGACTCTGACGCAGCAGAACTTCGATGAGGTAGTCACCAGCAACGACGTGGTACTCGTCGATTTCTGGGCTTCCTGGTGCGGACCGTGCCGCAGTTTCGCACCCACCTATGAGGCATCGTCGGACAAACATCCCGATGTCGTGCACGGCAAGGTCGATACCGAGGCCGAGCAGGGCCTGGCGGCGGCCGCCAATATCCAGTCCATCCCGACCATCATGGCCTTCCGCGAGGGCGTCCTGGTCTTCGCGCAGCCCGGCGCCCTGCCGCCGCCGGCGCTCGAGGATCTGGTGACCCAGGTCAAGGCGCTCGATATGGACGAGGTTCGTAAGCAACTCGCCGAGCAGCAAGCGGCCAACGGCGAAGTGGCCGAATAGAATCGACAAAAGACGGCGGGCTCTACACTTTCCGGGGATGGTGTAGAGCCCGCCGTCGCGTCTTGTCCGGCGCCGGGTTTCGCGCCCGGCGCCGGAGCAGGTCTAGCGCTGCGCGACCAGCCGGTTCACGCTGGCGATCATCGCGCGCACCGACGATTCCGCACCGTCGGCGGCCAGCGCGACGCCCCAGCCGCGGCGGCCGTCGAACTCACATTGCACGAAGGTAGCGGTGCCCACGGCGGTCCGGCGCTGATGGAAGCGGAGGATCTCCACGGGATAGCCGGCCTCGTAGAGCGCCGAGGTCATGGCGGCGATGGGACTGCCGGCGGCCACCACGGAACGGGACCACCCCGGGAATTCGAGGGTGGCGGTGAACGCGCCGCCGCGGGCACCGGTGGACGACCAGCCGGCGAGGCCGATCGGACCGGCGCATTCGCCGTAGCGTTCGTGGAATTGGGCCGCGGTCAGCTCGGCGCATTCGGCGCGCAGGCTGCGAGGAGCGGCGGTGGTCAGGGCGTCGTTTTCCAGAGTCAGTGTGGTCATGAGCACGTAGGTCTTCCCAGAGAAGGTCGGCAGGTTGGGGGACCAGCAAAATCGAGAAAAGGGGGCCCGCAGCGAGGGGGCCGGTCCGAATCAGACCCCGCTACGGCGGGTTACTACTACGGCAAGTACCCGACGTGCCGGCTCCGCGGTGCGCGCGAGCAGCACCGCACCCTCGCGGTCTGCGAGAATCGGCGCGGCGCATAGGCCATCGGCGGGAATTTGCACGGGTTCGAGGATAAAGACTCACCGGACGGTTGGCAACCATGACGCGCGGCCGTTCCTCGCTACCCAGCAGTAGTGTTTCCGCTGGTCATCGGCGCGTTACCCGGAATTTCCCGACGCGTGTGGTGACGAACCAGACTGCTTCGCGAACAGTTCAGTGCGCGGCGGCGTCCCAGCTGCGGCCGATACCGACCGAAACGCTCAGCGGCACGGACAGTTCGATCGCCGAGGACATCTTGTCGCGGACCAGGTCCCGCAGCCGGTCCTGTTCACCCGGGGCCACCTCGAACACGAGTTCGTCGTGGATCTGCAGCAGCATCCGGGACCGCAGACCCGATTCGGACAGCGCCCGGTGCGTATCGATCATCGCGACCTTGATGATGTCGGCGGCGGTGCCCTGGATGGGGGCGTTGAGCGCCATTCGCTCCGCGGACTCGCGGCGCTGCCGGTTGCTGTGATCCAGGTCCGGCAGGTAGCGGCGGCGGCCGAACAGTGTCTGGGTGTAGCCGACCTTGCGGGCCTGTTCGACGACGGCGTGCAGGTAGTCGCGGATACCGCCGAACCGGGCGAAGTAGATGTCCATCTGCTCCTTCGCCTCCTGCGTGCTGATCTTCAGCTGCGCGGACAGACCGTAGGAACTGAGACCGTAGGCCAGGCCGTAGGACATGGCCTTGATGCGGCGGCGCAGTTCCGGGGAGACCTCGGAGATGGGGATGTCGAAGGCCTTGGACGCGACGAAACTGTGCAGGTCCTCGCCGGAATTGAAGGCTTCGATCAGGCCCTCGTCGCCGGACAGATGCGCCATGATCCGCATCTCGATCTGGCTGTAGTCGGCGGTCATCAGCGATTCGTAGCCGGGGCCGACGACGAAGGTATCGCGGATCATCCGGCCGGTATCGGTACGGATGGGAATGTTCTGCAGATTGGGTTCGGTGGACGACAGCCGGCCGGTGGCGGCGATGGTCTGGTTGAAGGTGGTGTGGATCCGGCCGTCGTCGGCGACGGATTTCAGCAGCCCGTCGACGGTGACCTTGAGGCGGGTGGCGTCGCGGTGCGCGAGCAGATGCCGCAGGAATTCGTGCTCGGTTTTCTCGTACAGCGATTCCAGCGCGTCCGCGTCGGTGGTGTAGCCGGTTTTGGTGCGTTTCGTCTTGGGCATATCGAGTTTCTCGAACAGCACCACCTGCAGCTGTTTCGGCGAACCGAGGTTGATCTGCTCGCCGATCACCCCGTAGGCGGCGTTCGCGGCCTCGCTGACCTTATCGGCGAACCGCCGCTGCAATTCGCCGAGCTGATCGGTATCGACCGCGATACCGGCGTCCTCCAGTTCGGCGAGCACCCCGAGCAGCGGCAGTTCCATCTCGTCCAGCAGCGGCCGGGATTCGATCTTGCCGAGTTCGTCGTCCAGGGCGCCGGCCAGATCGGCGACGGCGCGGGCGCGCAGCATCTCGCCCTGCGCGAGTTCGGTATCGACCGCGTCCTCGGAGTCCAGCAGCGAAAGCTGCGGGGTGGCCTCGGTTTCGGTGCGCAATTCGCGATGCAGGTAGCGCAGCGACAGATCGTCGAGGTTGAAGCTGCGCTGCCCGGGCCGCACCAGATACGCCGCGAGCGCGGTATCGCTGCTGAGGCCGGCGAGGGTCCAGCCGCGACCGCGCAGGGCGTGCAGCGCGCTCTTGGCCTCGTGCAGCGCCTTGGCGGGGGCCGGATCGGCCAGCCACGCCGCGAGCGCGGCCTCGTCTTCGGCGGTGAGGGCGGTGACATCGATATACGCGGATTCCCCGTCCGCGGCGGCGATCGCCAGGGCGCGCACGTCACCGGCGGCCGGAACGCCGTTTCCTGCCAGCGAGAGTCCGTGCCTGGCACCGGCTTTCGCGTGCTCGGCGAGCCAATCCGCGACACTGCCCGGCTCCAGCGTCTGCCCGCTGATCTCGAAACCGGATTCGGCCTCGACGGTGGGCGGGGCCAGGGTTTCGAACAGCCGGTCGCGCAGGACCCGGAATTCCAGATCGTCGAACAGCTGATGGATCCGTTCCCGGTTCCAGGCGCCCTGGGCGAGCTGATCCGGGGTGTAGGGCAGCGGGACATCGCGGACCATCTCGGTGAGCTGCCGGTTGAGCACGACGCTGCTCAGGTTGGCGCGCAGGGCGTCACCGACCTTGCCGCGGACCTCGTCCACCTTGTCCACGAGGGTATTCAGATCGCCGTACTCGCGGATCCATTTGGCGGCGGTCTTCTCCCCCACGCCCGGGATACCGGGCAGGTTGTCGCTCGGATCGCCGCGCAGCGCCGCGTAGTCGGGGTACTGCGCCGGGCTCAGCCCGTACTTCTTGTCGACCTCCTCCGGGGTGAACCGGGTGAGGTCGGAGACACCCTTGCGCGGGTACAACACGGTGACGTTCTCGTTGACCAACTGGATCGCATCACGGTCACCGGTGACGATGAGCACCCGGTACCCCTGCGGGACCGCCTGGGTGGTGAGGGTGGCGATGATGTCGTCGGCCTCGTAACCCTCGATCGCCATCACCGGGATGCCCAGGGCACCCAGTACCTCTTTCGTGAGCTCGACCTGGCCGCGGAATTCGTCCGGGGTCTTCGCCCGATTCGCCTTGTACTCCGGGTACGCGTCCACCCGGAAGGTCTGCCGGGAGACGTCGAAGGCCGCGGCGACGTGTGTGGGCTTCTCGTCGCGCAGCAGGTTGATGAGCATGGCGGTGAACCCGTACACCGCATTGGTGGTCTGGCCGGTGACCGTTTGGAAGTTTTCCGCCGGCAGGGCGAAGAACGCACGATAGGCCAGTGAGTGCCCGTCCAGTAGCAGCAGCGTGGGCCGCGTTTCCGGGGACCCGGAGGAGGCGGCGGGGACGGAGGTGCTGGGCTGCGCGGTGGTCGGTGGGGTCACACCCGGAGAGTCTAGGGACTCCCACCGACACCGTGTCCACGGACTACGGCACGCCCTATCCCACGCCGAGGTAGGCCGCCTGTACCGCCGGATCGTCGAGCAGTTGCGGCCCGGGACCGGTCTTGACCACCTCACCGGTTTCCATGATGTAGCCGCGATGGCTGCGGGCCAGCGCCTGCTGGGCGTTCTGTTCCACCAGCAGCACCGTGGTACCGGTCCGGTTGATCTCGGAGATGATCCGGAAGATCTGCTGGATCACCATCGGCGCCAGCCCCATGGACGGTTCGTCGAGCAGCAGCAGCCGCGGCCGTGCCATGAGTGAGCGGCCGATCGCCAGCATCTGCTGTTCCCCGCCCGAGAGCGTGCCGCCGACCTGTTTGCGCCGCTCGCGTAGCCGCGGGAACAGGTCGAATACCTGCTCCAGCGCGGTGTTGTAGTCCGGTTTGCGCCGGTAGGGCCGCGCATAGCAGCCCATATCGAGGTTCTCCTGCACCGTCATACCGGGGAACACCCCGCGACCCTCCGGCGCCTGGATCAGCCCGGCGGCTACTCGGTCGTGGGCCTTCATCCGGGTGATATCGCGACCCTCGAACAGGATCCGGCCGCGGGTCAGCGGCAGCAGCCCGGACAGGGCGCGCATGGTGGTGGTCTTACCCGCACCGTTGGCGCCGAGCAGGGTGACCAGTTCACCCTCTGCCACCTCTAGCGAAATACCGTGCAGCGCTTGAATTCTGCCGTAGTTGACGACGATATCGTCGACCGCGAGCAGGGCGTCCGGCGCGGGCCCGGAACCGGATTCCGTCATCACTGTCCTTCCGGTGGATTGCGCGGATCCTGGAGTTCGTCGTCGGGCACACCGAGGTAGGCCGCGATCACCGCCGGATCCTGCCGGATATCGGCGGGCAGGCCGTCGGCGATCTTGCGTCCGAATTCGAGCACGACGATACGGTCGGTCACACCCATCACCAGGCGCATATCGTGCTCGATCAGCAGCACGGTGAAACCGTCGTCGCGGATCTTGCGGATGAGATCCATCAGCGCGGATTTCTCGCTGGGGTTGAAACCGGCGGCCGGTTCGTCCAGGCACAGCAGTTTCGGTTCGGTGGCCAGTGCCCGGGCGATCTCCAACCGGCGCTGATCGCCGTAGGACAGGTTGCGAGCCTTCTCCACCGCGCGCGGGGCGATGCCGACGAATTCCAGCAGCGCCATCCCGCGTTCGACAGCGTCGCGTTCTTCGCGACGATGCCGTGCGGTGCGCAGGATCGCGCCCGGTATCGAGGTCCGGTGCCGGGCGTCGGTGCCCACCACCACGTTCTCCAGGGCCGTCATCTCGCCGAACAGCCGGACGTTCTGGAAGGTCCGGGCGATACCCAGCCGGGTGATGGCATTGCGTTTGATCTTGCCCAGCGGTTTACCGTCGAAGTAGACCGTGCCCCCGCTCGGCCGGTAGACCCCGGTGATGGCGTTGAAACAGGTGGTTTTGCCCGCACCGTTGGGTCCGATGAGGCCAAGAATCTCGCCACGCCGAATCTCGAAACTCACCGCGTCCAGGGCCGTGAGCCCGCCGAATTTCACGGTGAGGTCTTCGGTGCGCAGTAGCGACTCCCCCATCGCGGTGCGGATATCCCGGTGCGGGGCAACGGTTTCGGCGACCACGGCGGCATCGCCGAGGGCCGGATCCACGGCGGTCACGTCGACCGGGCCGGCGGGTTGCTCCACCACGGGCAGTTTCTCGGTGGCGTATTCGGTGTTCATATCGCTGTTGTCGAACAGCGCGTCACCGGCGTGCGGCCCGGTCATCGGGTCACCTCCGCAGCCGCGGACGGCCGGACCGCCCGGGTGATACGCAGCCCGTAGGCCAGCAGTTTCTGCCGCACCGGGAACAACCCTTGCGGTCGCAGGATCATCATCACCACCAGCGCAATACCGAAATACAAGTACTTCAAATCACCCAGGGACTGGGCTCCGCCGGGATAGAACAGCAGGATGCTGCTCAGCAGCAGCACCGCGTAGATCGCCACCACGATCGTCCCGATCAGATACGCCCAGCGGATCCAGATCGCGCTCTGCCGGCGCGCCCACAGCCGCCAACCGGCGATCAGTGCCACGAGCACCACCGCCACCACTGCCAGCTGCACATATCCGGTGGCTTCGTCGGTCACCAGCTGCACCGACATCAGCCGGTTCGGCAGATACACCACCAGGAACGCCCCCACGATGACGCCGAGCTTGTTGCCCTGGCCGCCGATCACCACCGCGCACAGGAACAGCATGGAGTTGATGATGTTGAAGCCGGTCGGGTTGATGAACTGGACCTGGCCGGCGAACAGGGCACCGGACAACCCGCCGATCCCGGCGCCGATCATGAACGCCCACAATTTGAATTTGAACGTCGGCACGCCCATGATCTCGGCGGCGTCCTCATCCTCCCGGATCGCCACCCACGCCCGGCCGACCCGGCTGCGCTCCAGATTCCCGACCAGCAGCAGCACCGCGACCACGGCGAGAATGCCCACCCAGTACCACCAGGTACCCGAGTTGGCGCGGTCCAACAGGCTCCCACTGTCGGAACCGACATTCCCGGAGGAGAAGACCCCGCCGGGACTGGTCTCCGACTCCCCCACTCGCGGGTAGGCGATACCGGAGAGCCCCAGGCTGCCGTTGGTGAGCTCACCCAGATTGTCGGCGAGCAATCGCACGATCTCGCCGAAGCCGAGGGTCACGATCGCCAGATAGTCGCCCCGCAGGCGCAGCGTCGGCGAGCCCAGGATCAGCCCCGAGACCGCCGTCACCATGATCGCCAGCGGGACACAGGCCAGCCAGGCCCAGTCCGAGTCCAGCCATCCGCCGTCGGTCTGATTCCACGGGCTGTTCGGGCTGGTCAGGAGACCGACCGTATAGGCGCCGACGGCGTAGAAACCGACATAGCCGAGGTCGAGCAGACCGGCCTGCCCCACCACCACGTTCAGCCCGATGGCGATGAGCGCGTACATGGCGAACTGGGCCATGACGCCGCCGAAACTCGTACCGGGCGTATCCAGTAGCGGCGGCGGGAACAGCGGCAGCAACGCCAGCACGGCGATCACGGGGACCCCGACCGCCCACTGCCCGGGCCGGCTCAGCCCGTTCCACCAGCTCCGCAAGGTATCGCCGAGGCCCTGCCCCGGGGCGGCGGGCGGCTGTTGCGGCGGGGATTTCGTCGTGACACTCATACGCGGGCCTTCCCGAGACTTTCGCCGAGGATGCCGGTCGGCCGGAAGAACAGCACCGCCACCAGCACCACGAACGCCACCACATCGCGCCATTCGGTACCCAGCAGCATCTGCCCGTAGTTCTCGACCAGCCCGAGCAGCAGGCCACCCAGCAGCGCCCCGCGCAGGTTGCCGATTCCGCCGAGCACGGCGGCGGCGAACGCCTTGATACCGAGGACGAACCCGCCGGAGTAGATGATCCCGTTGGGGATCTTCAGCGCGTACAGCATGGCCGCGGCACCCGCGAGCAGACCGCCGATGAGGAAGGTCAGCATGATGACGCGTTCCCGCGAGACACCCATCAGCGTCGCGGTATCGGGATCCTGGGCCACCGCACGGATACCGCGCCCGAATTTGGTGCGGTTGATCAGCAATTCGGCCAGCCCCGCCAGCACGATCGCGGCCGCCACGATCACCAGTGTCACATTGGTGACCTCGGCGCCGCCGATACTGAACTGCACCGTGGGCGCCACCAGGATGATCGGCTGCTGGGCATTGGTTCCGCCCAGATCCGGCCACAGCTTCGGCAGCACGAAATGCACGAATTCCTGCAGTACGAAAGACATTCCGATGGCCGTGATCAGGAAGACCAGCGGTTTGGCGCCGCGCCGGCGCAGCGGCCGGTAGGCCACCCGTTCCAGCCCCACCGCGGTCGCGCCGGAGACCGCCATTCCGAACACCATGGCCAGCGCCAGATAGGTGACCGTCAGGATCACACCCTGGCTGTACACATCGCCGCTGGGTGAGAAACCCAGCAGCATCAACCCCACGTACTGGCCGAACATGCCGAGCATGAACACCTCGGAGTGGGCGAAGTTGATCAGCCGCAGCACGCCGTAGACCAGCGTGTAGCCGACGGCGACCAGGGCGTAGATCGCCCCGTAGGACAGACCGTCCACGGTCAGCCGCCAGAACTGGTCGATCACGCCTTCGTAGTTGAAATCGATCGAACTATCGGCCAGGTAATTGACCGGACCCGCTGCCGGCAGCACCGCACCGGCAGGCCAGATTGCTGTCATCGAACCCTCATCGTCCCGGGGCCGGACCCCTGCGGATACGCGAGCGGCACGCCCGCCGGGTTTCCCACGGCGTGCGTGCCGCTCGTGCGACCGCTATTTGACCTCGTACATCCAGATCAGCGCGTTGGACAACTCGCCGTCGGCGTCCCACTTGTATTGGCGGGCCAATCCGGGGCCGTCGTAGCCGCGGACGAATTCGAGCAGGTCGGGCCGGGTGACCTTACCGGAGTCGATGCCCTTGACCAGGATGGTCGCCAGGTCGTAGCCCTCGACCGAATACACGCCGGGCGCCTGCCCGTTGAGTTCCTGATACGCCGCCGCGAACTCGTCGGGGGCCGGGCCACACGGGCAGGACAGCTTCGCACCCTGGGCCGAACCGCCGGCCTGGGAGACGAACTGCGGATCGTTGGTGCCGTCGGCGGAGACGAACACCGCGTCCACGCCGCCCGATTTCAGCTGCTGCGCCAGCGGGGCGCCCTCGGCGTAGTAACCGGAATAGAAGATCGCGTCCGGGTTCGCGCCCGCGATCTTGGTGACGGTGGCGGAGAAGTCCTTGTCGCCCTTCTTGATCGAGGCCGCGCACGCCGGATCGGCCGCGGCGCCGAGTCCCTGGGTGATACTGGCGGCCAGGCCGACACCGTAATCGGTGTTGTCCTGTACCACGCACACCTTCTTGTACCCGGCGGTATCGGTGAGGTACTTGGCCACCGACGGACCCTGCACATCGTCGTTGGCCAGCCCGCGGAAGAAGGTCTTCCAGCCGTTCTGGGTGAGCGTGGCATTGGTCGCCGAGGCCGACACCGCCACCAGCCCGGCATCGCTGAGGATCTGCCCGGTGGCCTTGGTCTCCCCGGAGAACGCCGGGCCGACCAGGCCGATCACCGTGGGATCGTTGACGATCTGCGGAATCACCTGGCTGGCCTTCTGCGGATCACCCTCGGTATCGAAGGGCTTCACCTCGACCTTGCACCCCGGGTTGGCCTTGTTGTGCTGGTCGAGAGCCAGTTTCACGCCGTTGATGATATTGATGCCCAGCGCGGCATCCGGGCCGGTCAGCGCGCCGGCCATGGCGATCTTCAGACCCTGCGGGCAGGTCGCCGAACCGTCACCGGCCGGGTCCACGGCAGCCGCGGCGTCGGTGGCGGCAACTTCCTTACCCGCCGAGTCGATCTGCATCAACGGTTGAATGGACAACTCCCCGGCGCCACCCGGGGAATCGGAGGTACCCGCCGATTTATCGCTGCACCCGGTGAGCACGAGCGCCGCGACGGCACCGATCCCCACCAGACCGTGCGCCGTGCGGCGGTACCTCGACGGCCCGCTGCGCCACATCGAACCAAGCACGATGATCCCCTATGTTCCTCATCACACCCCGGGGTCCGGGGGAGCCGATCACGTCGGCTCGGGAGAAACATAACTCCGGTATGTTGATCGCGCGTGACATTCGGATCATCGCGATGATCTCGTCGCGAATTCTTGCCCGAGTTTTGTTTCGGGCCGGTAAAACGATCTTATCCGCGGATATTGCGCCGCCGGCGAACGGACCGTTTCACTGCGGCGCGAGATTCTCCAGCACAACCTCCGCGACCGCTTTCATCGTGGTACGGCGGTCCATCGCGGTGCGCTGGATCCATTTGAACGCCTGCGGCTCGCTCAGCCCCTGCGTCTGCATGAGCACACCTTTGGCCCGCTCCACCAGCTTGCGGGTCTCCAGCCGCTCCGCGAGGTTGGCGACCTCGCTCTCCAGCGCGGTGATCTCGTGGAACCGGCTCGCCGCCAGCTCGATCGCGGGCACCAGATCCGATTTGGTGAACGGCTTCACCAAATAGGCCATCGCCCCGGCGTCCCGCGCCCGCTCCACCAGGTCCCGCTGACTGAACGCGGTCAGGATCACCACGGGCGCAACGCGTTTCGACGCGATCTCGGCGGCCGCGTCGATCCCGTCGCGGCGCGGCATCTTCACATCCATGATCACCAGATCGGGCCGGTGCTCCACCGCCAGATCGACGGCCTGCTGCCCGTCCCCGGCCTCCCCGACGACGCGGTAGCCCTCCTCGGTCAGCATCTCCACCAGATCCATCCGGATCAACGCCTCGTCCTCGGCGACGACCACGCGTTTCGCCCCGGCGTCCGCACTAGTGCTCATACACGACCCCTCTGGTTCCGATGCCTCATCCCGATACGGCAGACGACGGACCCAGCCGATCCTCGGCCGTCGATCCGCCGCCACGCGATCGGTGCTCTAGAGACTACCGTTCACCTCCGAAGGCCGATGCATATACCCTGCGTAACGCCCCTCCCCCACCACACCCGACCCGGAATTCGGCGATCCGGCCGCGGCGGGCTATCATTTGCACCCGGTGCGCCGAGTTGGCGGAACTGGCAGACGCGACGGTCTCAAAAACCGTTGTCCGGAAGGACGTGTGGGTTCGAGTCCCACACTCGGCACCAAGGTCGGACGGTGTTTCCGATTCCCGGCCATCTCCCGCAAAGTCCGCGGCAGTCCGCGCGCCGGTGTGCCGACCGCGCTCTACGCCCACACCCACCGAGCCGAGATTCCCGAATCCTCGCTAACCGAGAAGTGTGGGTGCGACGAGTGCCGTACCCGGCCCACCTCTCGCAGTCGCGTGCGAATCTGCCGGCACTTCACCCGGTCGATCGGCTGTGCTCGCGACGCATGACCTGCCCCGACCTCGAACTTGCCTGCCTCTTCCCGGCCGTCGACCGGCTTCCTGCTGCCCTCGCAGGCTCGAACCCTCGCCGTGGACGCGGGAGTCGATGCAGGCCACGGGGTGTTCGGTGAGAACTGGGCAGAACTGCACGCGAACAGTCCCCATCAGGCCCGGGCCGGTCGTGCAACAGATGCTTGATTCATTGCATCATTTGCGAGTATGTTGCATTCATGAGTGTTCCCCGTCACAGTGGGTCCGGGTCCGATCTGGCGATCGATTCCGCACGGCGCAACTTCCTGGCGGGCAACCGATTGGACATGCAGAAGCTTGCCGCCGAACTGGGCGTCGACCGGTCGACCCTGTTCCGCTGGGTCGGTAAACGCGACGAACTGCTCGCGACCGTCTTGTGGTCGCTGGCCGAACCGACCTATCGCAATGCAATAGCGGCGACAACACGCACCGGCGCCGCCCGGATCGCCGACGCGACCGGCACGTTCGCTCAGGCGCTCATCGACGCCCCGTACTTCCGCACGTTCCTTCGCCGCGAGCCCGAACGCGCGTTGCGCCTGCTCACAACCCAGGCCAGCCCGGTTCAACGCGAAACGGTCGGTGCCACAGAGCGTCTCGTGCAGCAAGAAATCGACCGGGGGAATCTGATCCATCCCATGTCGGCGCACGATCTCGCGTACCTCATCACACGTATCTGCGAATCGTTCGTCTACGCGGACATCGTCACCGGAGAAACCCCCGACGCAGCAAAGGCGGCCATCGCGGTCGCGGCGCTGCTCGGCGATGCCACCTATGTACCGAAAGGGATTTCCTCATGACCGTTTACGGGCACTGTCGCCCCGAATTCGACGAGCTACGAACCGAGTTCGAGAGCAACATAGTCTCCGGTGAGGAGCTGGGGGCGTCGATTGTCGTCGACATCGACGGCGAACTCGCGGTCGATCTCTGGGGCGGATTCTGCGACAGCGAGCGATCTCGGCCATGGGAGATCGACACCATCACAAACGTCTGGTCCTCGACGAAGACGGTCACGAGCCTGGCCGTGCTGATGCTGGTCGACCGTGGCCTGCTCGATGTGCGCGAACCGGTCGCGGAGTACTGGCCCGCGTTCGCAGCCAACGGAAAGGAGCGCATCGAGCTCCGCCATCTTCTTTCACATACCTCCGGTGTCGCCGGATGGGAGCCACCGTTCGGTATGGACGAGCTCTACGACTGGGAACTGGCGAGCTCCCGGCTGGCCGGCCAAGCTCCGTGGTGGGAACCGGGAACCGCGTCCGGATACCATGCGCAGAACTTCGGCCAGTTGCTCGGCGAGGTTGTTCGCAGGGTTTCCGGGAAGACCCTCGCCGAGTTCGTCGCCGATGAGATCGCGGACCCGCTGGACGCCGACTTCCAGATCGGTGCTCGAGAATCGGATTGGCGGCGTATTGCCGAGGTCGTTCCGCCACCTCCGCTTCCGTTCGATCTGACCGTGCTCCCCAAAAACAACCGGACACGCCTTGCGCTGGGCACCCCGCAACTCGATGCGGCCGCCGCAAACACCTCGTCGTGGCGGCGCGCCGATCTCGGTGCCTACAACGGACACGGGAACGCCCGATCGCTTGCTCGCATCATGTCGGTCATTCCCCGGGGCGGGACAGTCGACGACGTCACATTGTTGACGCCGGGCACGATCGACTCGATTTTCGAGGAGCAGTCCAACGGGAACGATCTCGTGCTGGGACTCCCCCTGCGCTTCGGCATCGGCTATGGACTTCCGCACCCTGTCAGCTTCCCGTATATCCCGGACGAACGAATCTGTTTCTGGGGCGGCTGGGGCGGGTCAATGGTCGTCATGGACCTCGACCGCCGCATGACGGTCACGTATGCAATGAACAAGATGGGCCCGGGCATCATCGGTTCGCCACGGAGCGAAGCGTATCTCCGCGCGGTGTATCGCCTGGTGAAGGCCTAGTCACTCGTTCCACGCCGAGCGTGGTCTACCCCACCGTCACCAACCTTCATCAGCAAGGACGTGTGGATTCGGCATCGCCGACGCGGGCGTCGGCACCGTCATCGACGAACATGCCCTCGACAAGCACCGGGACCGCGGTGGTGGCGTCCATTTCCGTGGCAACCGCGACATCATCGCCGAAGCCCATGCCGGCGAGCTCACGCGCTGATGTGCACTCGGAGATCAGTCCCGGCACGTCGATGATCCCCTCGTACAGTGTCCCGGCCGCCGAGGCTTCCGCGGAGAGCGGCCCCGCTCCTGTCGCGGCGAGACCGGAGACGACCGCCCCGGCGCCGATCCAGTCTTCGATGGCCGGCCGCACAGTGTCCTGGCCGGGCCACTTTTCACCGGCGGGAACGATCGCGATCGGCCGGTCGGCGGTACCCCAGCCCTGCCGAGTCATCCACGCGGCCACAGCGGTGGCGTTGCGCAGGCACGCGGCGACCACCGGCACCCCGGAGACAGCAGCCGCGATGGCCGACCCATTCGGTGACGGCAAGACCAACCGGGGCGGTGCGGGCGCGTTCCTCAGCGCGGCAGGCGACAGCGACCAGGGTCGCTGCGGGGATATCGCACGCCGTCCGACCGCCAGAGCAGCGTCGTGTCGTACCGCGAACTCCTCCGCACTGTCATCCCGCCACGGGTAGGGAAGCACCGCGGTTCCGGCGTCGACGGCCACCGATACCGCGGTGGTGAACGACAGCACATCGACGACCACCAGCGCCGCGCTGTGCGGGCCCAGCGCGCGGGCGCCCGCCTGACCCCACTCGACCCGTATTCCCGCGCCCGACTGCACAGCCCAATCCACGGTCCTCACCATATGGCTGAAAAGCCGTAGGGCCTGCCGAGTACTGGAAACTATGTGCGTGAGGTCCTCGATCGTCCTGGTCCGCCACGCCCGATCCGTGCCACCCACACCGGCCGGACCCGGCGACTACCGGCGTCCGTTGACCGAACTGGGTATGACGCAGGCAACCGGACTCGCCGATTGCCTCGCCGGCCTCGGGCCCAGCGCGATCGTGTCGAGCCCCTACCTGCGCGCCAGGCAGACACTCGAACCGGTTGCCGGGCTGCTCGGCTTACCGATCCAAACCGACGAGCGGCTACGAGAGTGGGATTCAGGAATCGAACCGGCTCCCGACTACGAGCGCCACTACGCGGAGAGCTGGGCTCGGCCACAGTGGGCTCGTCCCGGCGCGGAGAGCCTGAACGAACTCACCGAGCGGGCGGTCGGCACCCTGACCGCCCTCGCCGACTCTGCTGGTCGAGCTCTCGTCGGTAGCCACGGCACATTCATATCTCGCGCGCTGCTCGGCCTCGGCTGCTCCGGGATCAACTGGGATTTCCATCGCGCGATGCCGATGCCTGCGGTCTACCGGCTCGACTTCGATGTTCACGGCGTCCACGCTGCCGGGCCCGGCCTTTGAATATCTCTACCGCGGCGGCCTGCACGAACGGAAATCGTCCCGTCGGGACATTCGTAGATAAAGGCCCGGCGCAATTTGCCGAACGACTGAATCCTCGTGCCACACATGCCGGTACCCCGGCTGGTAGGTCAGCGCGACATCCGAGCTATTCCAGTGCTGCGGCAAAGGCCGCGAGTGCTTGCTCGTCGAACAGCACAAACCGCACGTACTCGACGGCCGTTTCGGCGGCACGCACCGTCTCGACGGCGATTCGGGCACCGTCGTCCATCGGCCAGCCGAAGATGCCAGTGGAGATTGCCGGGAAGGCCACGGTCTCGGCGCCCAGTTCGGCTGCCACGCGCAGGGATTCGCTGTAGCAGGAGGCGAGCAACGCCGAGCGGTCCTCGGTGGCCGACCATACCGGGCCCACGGTGTGGATCACCCAGCGCGCGGGCAGTCGGCCCGCAGTAGTCGCCACCGCCTGCCCGGTCGGCAACCCCTTGCCGAGGTGCGCGGCACGCAGATCCCGGCACTCCGACAAGATCTCGGGCCCGCCCTTGCGGTGAATGGCGCCGTCGACGCCACCGCCACCGAGCAACGAGGAATTCGCGGCGTTGACCACCGCGTCGACCTGCTGTTCGGTGATGTCCCCGCGCACTGCCTCCATTCGCGTCATCGGCCCATTGTGCTGGTACGACCGATCGCGACGCCATCGGATATGCGACGTACCTATCCCCGACCCAGAAACTGTAAGTCCTGGAGGTACATCGCTGATCGTCGGTAGATCGGCTTATAGCGGAGGCCAATCGAGAGCCTGCACCGCCTTCCCACTCAGTGGTGGTTGAGAATCAGCCCACCTGTTGTCGCTGTCCATGCAGTTCATTGGCACGGACTGCCGGCTGCTGGAAATCTGTCCAAAAGTTCGGCGCGTCTCGCTTGGAGCGGTACTTGTACGTGCGCATACGTCAAAGAACTCCGTCACAGCGCGACGTTCGTCAGGTCCTCACTCGGAAAGGGGCGAGAATGACGTCGTCGACGAACCGGAGAAATTCCCGATCGACCACCGCCGGGTCCGGGGCGGTGAAGTACCGCATCAGGTATCCCTGGAGCGCGGTGAGTCCGACAACCGCGCGGGTGGCGGCGATATCGGCGGGCATGCCGATGGCCACGAGCCGTGTTTCGAAGTTGCCGATCAGCCGGCTCAGCGTTTGTGCGGTGTAGTCGGCGTAGGGACTGTCCTGCGCGCAGGCGGCCCCGAAGACCTGTTCCAGGATCCTTACGCTGACGTGTTTTTCCCCGCGGGTTATCGAATCCCAGTCGGCCAGGATGTAGGCGCGCAGGTCGGCAACCGATGTGGAGACTCCGGGGTCCGGGGCGGCGCGGCGCTGTTCGTGGTCGATGACTTCGAGGATCAGTTTCTCCTTGGAGCCGAAGTAGTAGATCAGCATCCTGGCGCTGGTGTCCATTTGCGCAGCCAGTGAGCGCAGGGACGTGTCGACGACGCCGCTGCGGGACAGTATCTCGCAGGCCTGCTCGAGCATCGTCTCGCGTTTTGTCGGATCCGTTCGCCGTGACACCGCTTGACTGTAACAAGTGTTTCAATTAGACCTGTCCGGGTGAGCAGACACGATTGCGGCTCGCAATGCTGCGGGAAGAGCGCTGTGGGGTTCCGGCGGGAAATCACCGGCCTCCGATCATGACTCTGACTCGCGCCGAAGAGCGTGTCCCCGTTTCCGCGCCGGCAGCTCCGGTCACCGAGCCGTATCGATTGTGGCGTCGGATCGCGGTCCTGGCCGGTCTTCTCGGTGCAGTACTGGCCGTGCTGGTGCCGTTTCTGCCGGTGAGTCAGGACCAAGCATCGTTGTCGTGGCCGCAAGCCGGCCGGTCGAACAGTGTCACAGCGCCGCTGGTGTCCTACTCGCCGACCAGTGTGACCATCGACCTGCCGTGTGCCGCCGCCTCGAACCTCGGCGAGAGTGGCGGAAATCTACTGTCGACGGTCCCGCCGCAGTCCGGGCAAGCATGGCATTACGGCCTGAACGCTGTGGTCACACCGGCCCAGGACGGCGGGCGAATACAGATCGTGCTGCGCGACCGCACGCTGCTCGACAGTCCGGTCGCCGAGCTGCCTGCGGACTGTCGGGCGGTAGTCACCTCCGACAGCACCCGCACCAGCGTGGACACCGGCGTCGGCGAACCGGTGATCGTGCACGGCGATCACCGCCCGCAGATGGTTGGATTCTTCACCGATCTCGCCGATCCGGGAACGGTCGGTGTTCGCGCCGAGGCGGTGATCGATTCCCGATTTACGACCTCGCCGACTGCCCTGAAGCAGGGCGTGCTCGTCGCCGCCCTGCTCACCACCGCACTCGCATTATGGGCCTTGCACCGGCTCGACAACTCCGACAGCCGCCGAAACCGGCGCGTGCTGCCGCGCCGCTGGTGGCGGCCGCGACCGATCGACGGCGTGATCCTGGGGATCCTGCTGCTCTGGTACTTCATCGGCGCCGGCACCGCTGACGACGGCTATATCCTCGGCATGGCCCGGACCGCCGAGCACGCGGGGTATCTGGCGAACTACTTCGCCTATTTCGGAGTTCCCGAAACACCGATCGGCATCCCCTACGACTACCTGTTCGGATGGCTGGCCCAGATCTCGACCGCGAGCATCGTGGTCCGGCTACCGGAACTGATCATCGCGATCGTCTGCTGGCTGCTCATCAGCCGTGAGGTCGTGCCACGCCTCGGTATCGCGGCACGGACCGAGCGGGCTGCGATATGGGCAGGCGGCCTGCTGTTCCTGGCGTTCTGGTTGCCGTACAACAACGGGCTGCGCCCCGAGCCCGCGGTGGCCGTCGGGGTATTGCTGACCTGGGTGTCGATGGAGCGCGCGCTGGCGACTCGACGGTTGACACCGGCTGCGCTGGCTTTGATACCGGCGGCGCTGGCTGTGGTCACCAATCCTTGTGGACTGATCTGTTTCGCGGCTCTGCTCGCGGGGGCGCGGCCGCTGGCACGAATCATTTTTCACCGTGCACGTGTTTTCGGCTATGCGGCCTTGATCGCGCCGGCGCTGGCGACCGGCTTGGCTGTACTGACCATCGTTTTCGCCGGACAGCCGATCGCGTCCGTCGGCGCGATGCTCGACGCCCACCAGGTGGTCGGCCCGAATATGCCCTGGTACGACGAATACCTTGTCTACCAAAATCTTTTCCAGGCGATGCCCGACGGCTCGCTGGCGCGCCGATTCGCCATGTTGACAATGTTCTTGGCTCTGGCTGTGTCGGTACTGGCGTTGCTCCGATACGGCGGCCGCATTCCGGGGCTGGCGGCGGGGCCGACCCGGCGGATCGTGGGCACAACGATCGCCGCGATTCCGCTGATGATGTTCTCTCCGACGAAATTCACCCACCACCTCGGTGTCTTCGCCGGACTGGCGGGCGCGGTAGCGGTGGTTGCCGCGGTCGCGGCCGGCCCGCGTGTGCTGCGATCGAGGCGGAACCGGACGCTGTTCGCCGCGGCGGTACTCGCAGTACTGGCGCTATCGTTCGCCAGCTCGAACAGCTGGTGGTATGTGGGCAGCTACGGAATCCCGTGGTGGGACAAACCGATCTCGGTCGCCGGTGTTCCGGTCGGCACAGTTCTGCTCGGATTGTCTTTGCTCACCGTCGTAGCCGCAGGTTGGTTCCATGTCCGTGAACCGTTCCGGCGCGCGGAGAGACCGGCCCGCAGACGAATACCGGCGCTCACGCTCGCGATAGCTCTTGTGGTGACATTCCAGGTGGCTTCCTTCGCCAAAGCGGCCGCCGACCAGTACCCGGCGTACTCGATCGCGAAAGCGAACTTGTCCACACTCGCCGGCAATCCTTGCGCGTTGGCGAACGACGTACTGGTGGAACCGGACCCCAACCACGGAGTCCTGAGAGCTCTTTCCGGTGATCCCGCCACCGCACTCGGCGCCGGAACCACCGATGGGTTCACCCCCAACGGAATCAATTTCGACGATCTCGTTCCCGACGCGTCGGAGACAGCTGCCGCGTCGGTCGGTCAATCGCTGGGCAGTACCGGCACGACAACCGATAAGGATCCGGCCGCCGGTATCGGGCCCGGTGGCGTCGCCCGGACAGGTATCAACGGCAGCACCGTCCCGCTACCGTTCGGACTGGACCCCGCGACGACCCCGATGCTCGGCAGCTATGGGAGCCCCGAACCGAGTAAGAAACTGATCTCCGGGTGGTACGACCTACCCGATCCGGCGGCCGACGGCAGGCGCGGTGAGATCATCGCAATCGCCGCGGCGGGCCGGGTCGCCTCGACCGACCTCGATGGCCTTCCGGTGGCCGGACAAAACCTTTTCGTCGAATACGGAGTCGCAAGGGATAGCGGTGTGCAACCGCTGGGACAGGTTGTGCCCGACGATGTGAGCGTGCTCCAGCCGTCCTGGCGAAACCTCCGGATCCCGCTGGAGCAATTACCGGCCCAGGCCGATGCCGTTCGCATCGTCGCGTCGGTCGACAGTGCGGACCCCACCCAGTGGATCGCCGTCACGCCACCGCGCGTACCGCGACTACAGTCACTCGACTCGCTCGTGGGACACACCCGTCCGGTACTGATGGATTGGCTCGTAGGCCTGCAGTTCCCGTGTCAGCAACCTATGCGACACCGATACGGCGTCGCCGAAACACCCGAGTACCGCATCACCCCGGAATTCTCGGCCACCATCATGACCACGAACTGGCAGAGCCATACCTCAGGCGGCCCTCTCGGATACACCGAACTACTGACCCGCTCCGAAGTCATACCCTCCTACCTGCGCGACGACTGGAAACGCAACTGGGGTGAAATTCACCGACTCGTTCCCTACGATCCGACAGCCACCCCGGCACTGCCGGTCACAACCACTGTGCGCCGATCCGCGCTCTGGAATCCTGGGCCACTGAACTTCGCGATCCGATAGGAGCGCGCACCCACCCCAGAAGGCCATGCCTATCCCGTCCTCGGCCCGGCCACTGCCGATAAGCACCGAACCCACGCAAGCAACCCAGCCGAGCCCCACGACACCTGGGGCGAACTCCCGCAGTCCGCCGAAGCAGCTGAACTGGTCGTCCCGCTCTGCGGAGTCGTAGCTCAGGCACAGATCGGCGAGGGACATGCCTCACCCGTTGGCACTGACGGTCGGTCCGGACGAATCGGCCAGGTCAGAGCGGTAAGTCGTGCATCAGCACGTCGAACCGGGGGGCATCCTCCCAGCTCGGGCGCAGCCAACCGACCCGGTACCAGCCCCATTTCCGATACCGGGCGTAGGCGCGCTCGTTGTCCGGCTCCACCAGTAAGGTCGCGCGCTGCTCGGACCGGCCGCGCAACAGCTCGTCGTGGAGTGCGCGGGCGAGGCCGCGGCCGGTGTGTTCGGCGCACACCATGATCTCCGATAGAGCGAATGTCCGGTCGCCGGTTTCGGCGGTGAACTCCTCGTGGTCGCCGTCATCGAGTCGAAGGCCGTTCCACCACGCCGCGCCCGGCGGCAACGGCCACCCCCACGACTGCCCGGCCGGGACACCATCGACGTATGCCACCACCAGTTCGAAAGTCCGGTCCCTAGCGGGGTCGGTGTAGGCGTCGAACCGGCGCATGAACTCGGCCGGTGAATCGAACGGGTCCCCGGAGGCTATGGCATCCGTATACGACCTGCGGTAGATGTCCTCTACGGTGCGGCGGAGGTCGCGGGCTTGAGCGGCGGTGAAGTGCTCGAAAGTCATGTTGTGCTCGCTTTCTGCTGCATGCTCGCGGCCAACGCGTCGAACCGGTATCGGAACTCCTCCCCGGCCGTCGAGTCCGTAACGGACCGTATCCTTTTCAGCACCCGCAAGGTGCGTGGACTGGCGATCGCTTCGAGCTGATCCAACACCGGCGTGCCCAACTCGATCGCGGTCCGGATGTCGCCGAATTGGGCGTGTGTGGCGGCGGCCCACGCCTGCGTGTGTGCGGTGTTTCGACTTCCGGCTTCTTCTCGTATCGCGGTGTCGAAGCATTCCAGGGCGCGCACACTATCCCCGACGTCCCGCCAGCCACGTGCCTCATGTCCACGTATCTCCGAGAACGTGACAAACCGCAACCACTGCGGGCATCGGTCCACCGGCTCGAGTTCCTGCGCGTACTCGACCTCCCTCCACGCGGTCGCTATCGCCCTGCCGAACCCCTCCCGGTCACCGAGCAGGCTGCGGGCCTGTGCCTCGCGCGCGGCGATCAACGCATGGATACGCCCGGGCGGCTGTCCCCGCACCAACGTCCGGGCCCGGTCGATCAGCTTCAGCGCATGGTGTGGGCTGCCCTCGCCCGAACGGGACACGGCAATCGATTGATTCGCCGAGTACAAGCAGACGCAGGCAATCAGATCCTCATCGCCTGCTTCGGTCGCCAATGCCAGCGCGTCGGTGAAACAGCGCCGCGCCAGCGGATGCATCCACGAGTCGTAGGCCAACCACCCGGCCTGCACCGCGAGATGCCCGGTCGCGGAAGCGAACGCCGCGCCGGTCGACCCGTCGTAGGAGCCGGTATCGAGCGTGCGCTTCGCACGGGCCAACTGCTTCACCGCAAGCCCGACCAGCGCGCCACTGCCGGAAACCTGATCCTGCGCCTCCAACCGATTCACGCCGTCCAGCAGGCGCCGCACATCAGCCATACCGATGTGCTCACCGAACTTCCACCCTGTTATCGCGGCGGCGCCGGCCGCGGCCGCAAACTGCCCGAATTCACGACGCCTCACGTCTGTATCTACTTCCCGCGCATCCAGCCCGAGGTTGCTCGGCTGGCCCACTACCTCACCGCCGCGAGGAACCAGGTCAGCTACAGCCGCTATCTCGGTGTCGAACCGGGCGCGTTGTTCGGAATTCAGCTCACGCAACATCGTGTCCAGCGCTTCCGCCGAACGCCCCCGCACCGGCTTGTCCCATGTTGCCCGATGCCATTTCTTGATCGTCGGGAGCACATACCCGGCGCGCTCGGCGAATTCCTCCTGCGTTTCGCGGAGCGCGGCCAGGCGGAGCGCCCGGACTTCCGTGCCCGTCCATCTGCTGACAGTCATCCCACCCCCTCAGAACGTAACCGACCTGCTGGTTGTCCGAAGCATATTCCCTCCGTGGACTTTTCGAGGCTCCTCGAGCAACCCGACGTGGGCAACGCTGAGAACCGGCCCCGGCGCCGGGTGGGCAGGGGAATGAACGGACAACCGGTACCGCACCTCACCGAGCCGCAATACCCCGGCGCCGGGTGCTCCTCAACGGAATCCACCAGGAGAACGATGCACAGCGAGCACAGTGCGAGAACCCGGTCCGGGCAATCCCTGCCGAAGCGTACGACCAACCAGGAACTCACCGTGACGATTCGACCGCGGGCTGAGAGCGAATGCTGCGACCGGTCAACGATCGAACGGTGTCTCGAAGGGTTGCGCGCGCTCGGGACACCGACCGCACAGCCCACCGTACAAGCCGAGATAGACGGTGTGATCGCCCGCTGGCGTGCCGCACGGACGAGCGAGGCGCGGCATGCCGATTGACCACACGGGGTCCACCGGATCGGCCGGGAAACGAAGGGCGATCATCATCGGAAAATACGAAACCGATGCGCCCGGACTGGACGAACTCATCACCCGCCACCGCCTGGAGGTGGTGTTCACGGTCTACGCGCCCTCGGCGCCGAAGCCGGCCGCACTGGTCACCGTCCAGCACATCCTCGAACACGACGCCGACGTAGTGATCATCCAGCACCTCACCGCCGCCGAAATCCGGGCCGAGGAACTGTGGCGAGCGGTGGCAGGGCTCGCCGATATCGTCACGTCCGACGGCACCTGGCTGCGGTCATGAAGCATCGGCACGCCGAGAGCCGCACCCGGCTGCCGCAGCCGAGCACGGATCGGGCGATCTCTCGATTGTTGTGGACCACGAGTGATTCAGGTTTCTCGTAGCCACTGGCCGAGGGCTGTGAAGTCACTTTCGCCAAGGCCATGGTCGGGCTCGACGTGCCGCAGGAACGCGCGGCCGGGATGGTGTGCGCGGACCCAGTTGCGATCGGAGTCGGTGATCTCGTCGTCGATCCATGCGAACGGCCGGCCGGCCGCCCAGTCCACCAGGGTCCGGGTTTTCCAGCACAGGCCGAACCATCGGTCCTCATGCTCGTGTTCGGGGGACGGATCGGGCCAGTGGACGACCGGTAGCCGGGGCAGCCCGATTCGGGGCGCGATTTCGGTGTTCGCATCGTCTTCCCAGGTGGTGGCCCAGACCATCTCATATGGCAGCGCAGCCAGGTGTCGACCCAGTTCGGGATCGAGCCGCCGCAGGTGCGAGTCCCCCACCGCGTCCGGCGGTTCGTGTCGAGAGCCCGCACCGAACGGAAGAAGGGGCCCATCGACATCGAGGAACAGCAGCGGGAGTTGGGGGCCCGCAAAGACCCTCATAGACGGGTGGGACCAGCGGTCCCGGGTAGGTCGAGCGATCTCGAGGCTCCTGGCGTCAGTCCGAGAGATTCTGCGGTCCGCTCCAGTGCGGCTCGATACTCGGCCGCATCCACGGTGCGTGAGTTGTTGCTCGGGACCGCGTTGGCCAAGGTCGCGCGCCAGGTGCCGCTCATGTGTCCAGGAAACCACTGATCGAGCAGGTCGAGCATGATCGGCACGGCGGTGGATGCTCCTGGGGATGCGCCCAAAAGTCCGCCGATTGTGCGGGTGCCGCCGACTACAAGTTCTGTACCTTGTTGGAGTACGCCGATCCGCCGCCGGTGTGGCGTGACCAGTTGTGCTCGCTGACCAGCCGGGACGAATTCCCAGTCGGATCGCTTTGCTTCGGGATAGAAGTGTTGCAGTTGCGAGAACTTGGCCCGAGGTCGCGCGAGTAGTTCGCCGATCAGATAAACGATCAGCGCGACATTCTGGAGCATCGCGGCGACGATGACGTGGAGGTTGTTCCAGCGGAGTGTGGTGAAGACATCGCTGAGGCGTCCGTGTTTCAGGAGCTTGGTACTGAAGGTGGCGAACGGGCCGAACATCAGGTATTCGTTGCCGTCGACAATCCGCTTGTCCATGTGTGGCACCGACATGGGCGGTGCCCCGACGCGGGCTTGGCTGTAGGCCTTCACATTGTGCTGAGCGACAACGCCGGGGACTGAGCATCGAAAGAACGCTGCACCCACGGGAAGAACTGCGTAGCCGCGCACCTCGGGGAGCCGCGCTGTTTGCAGGAGCCGCAGGGCGTGGCCGCCCGCGCCCACGAAGACTCGTCCGGCGCTGACCTCGAACTTGCCGGAGGGAGCCCGCCCACTCACAACCCAGCGCCCCACGGGGTCACGATCGATCGCGCGGACATCGTGACCGAGCATGACGCTGCCGCCTTCGGACTCGATGATCTTTGCCAGCCCACGGGTCAATGCGCCGAAATCCACGTCGGTGCCGTCCTCGATTCGGGTAGCGGCGACGGGCTCGTCCGAGATGCGGCCCTGCATCAGGAGTGGCGCCCACTGCTCGATGACCGCCGGGTCCTCGGTGAACTCCATTCCCTCGAAGGTTGTGGTCGCCGACATGGTCGTGAAGCGTTCGCGCAGGTAGGCGATGTCACGCTGACCGAACACAATGTCCATGTGCGGGGTGTGGTGAATGAAGGTGGCCGGGTCCAGCAGCTTCTTGTCGGCAAGGTATGACCACCACTCGCGAGTCAGCAGGAACTGTCGCGCGATCGACTCGGGCTTGTCGGCGTTGGCCGGATCCGGCATGTAATTCAACTCGCAGAAGCCGCTGTGCCCGGTACCTGCGTTGTTCCACGGGCCACTGCTTTCGGTGGCAAGTGCGTCGGCCTTCTCCAAGAGGACAACCCGCAGGTCTGGTTCGAGTACCGCGAGCATCGATCCCAAGGTCGCCGACATGATGCCGCCCCCGATGAGTACGACGTCGACCTCGATGTGCTGGATGCGGCTGCTGGTTTTCATTACGCCTCCTGGACTGCGCGGACTCACCGATATGAACTCGCAGATCCAGCCTCCACCGACAGATTCATTCCGTCCAATGAATGATTCGATAGATACAATCCGCAGATGGATCAGTGGTCCGAACACTTCGCTCCGCAGTTGGCCGCGCTCGACACGCTCGCCGAGCACGACGGTCACATGACGCGAGCCGCTGAGGCTCTCGGCATTCCCCAATCGTCGATGAGCCGCCGAATTCGCGCGTTGGAGAAGTCACTCGGCATCCCGCTACTGATTCAAGACGGCCGTCTGGTGCGACTGACGCCGGCTGCCGCAGAACTCGCTCGTCAGCTGCGCGGGCCGCTCAGACAGGTCGATTCGACCATCGAGGCGATTGCGAGTGATGCCGACCCCGAGCGGGGTATCGTGCGGTTCGGATTCCCGCTGACCATGGGCTCTGGTCCAGTACCCGACCTGCTCGCCGAGTTTCGCCGCCGCCATCAAGGCATTCGGGTCGTCCTCAAGCAAGCGCACGGTGCCGAGCTCGCTTCCGACCTGGTGGCCGGCCGCCTGGATCTGGCGATCACCATTCCGGCTCCGGATCGACTACCTCACCGGCTGATCGGCACGCAGCGAATTTTCGCGGTTCTTCCCGAAACCTGTGCGCTCGCCAGCCGAAGCGCCATAGCTATCGAAGAACTCGCCGGGGAGACCTTCATCGCCAACCCCGTCACCTACAACCTGCGCATACTGACCGAGAGCTGGTGCAATACGGCCGGGTTCACTCCGCGAATCAGCATGGAGGTCACCGAGTTCGCAACCATCCGGGAACTGATCTGCCGAGGACTCGGCATCGGCCTGCTGCCCCACGACGAGCACACCCCGCAGGGCGCCGTCGAAGTCCCACTCAGTGGCGCGGCGTATGAACGGCCCATCGCGCTTTCATGGGGCGCTGCCGTCGAAGCCCCGGCCACGCGACGACTGTCGTCGTTCGTCATCGAACGATGGACCGAACCGACCTGATTATTACCGGCGGCATCGGGCGGTCATGCGGCGGTGGCTGCTCACATTTGACGGAGATGCCACGGTCAGACCGCGCTCCGGCGCGGACGAGAGGACGGATCGGGAGAGGTGGCCGCAGGGGGTCAGCGGTGGAACTGCTGGGCGGGGTGCGGCATGCCGTAGGCGGGTGGCGGGGTGGGACGCCTGGTTACCGCGAGGACGATTCCGCTGACGGTGGCGGCGAGCAGGGCCGCGAGCAGGAACGGGAGGGCGACCGCGTAGGCCAGCCGGAAGCTGAGTGCTTCCGAGACCACCTGATTGACCAGGGGTGCGATCACCAGGGCGAGGGCGCTGATGGCCGCCACCGCGATCGCGGCGATTCGCCGGCTACCGTCGAACGGGCGCAACAGTGCGGCGATCGTCCCAAGGGCCGCGCCGGCGCCGAGACCGCCGAGCACGCGGCCGATGAGCAAGGTGGCGGGGCCGCCGCCGAACGCGACGATCAGCACGCCGAGGAACATGACGCCGATCGACGGCAGGATCACTGCGGTCAGGGAGCGGGGTGCGAGAGCGACGCCGAGGGGGAAGGCCGATGCCGCTGCGACAACGTAGGCGACCACGCCGGTCAGCAGGAAACCCGCGTTCGACAAGCCGAGCTCGACCTGTAGATGCGAAACCCCGTCGAGCCGGTAGACCCCGGTCACCAGCGAGAGGCCCACAATCGTTGCGAGAGCGGGGCCGATCAGCGCCCACACGGGGTAATTTCCGGACGAGAGTTGCGGATTGCGCGCAGGCGGTAGAGCGGCCATGCACACACCCTATGCTGGCCTCCCCATGCACGCCGCCTGAATGCCGAACCCCGCGCCGCCGCAGGCGGCGCCAAAAAAACAGCATGCTACGAGGAGATGAATTCACCGGCGCGGGGGTGTGATATTGGTTGAACAGCGCTTTTGGGCAGGTCGCGGGCGAATTACCGTAGCCGCATGCACATCCTGTTCGTCTGCAATGGCAATGTGTGCCGTTCGGTTATCGCCGAGCGGCTCACCCGTTCCATCGCGGTCGAATACCGGTTGACCGGGATCACCGCCGAAAGCGCCGGAACCCGGGCCCTGGTGGGGTTTCCGGTGGAACCGCGGGCTGCCGAGGCAATCACCGGACTGGGCGGGGATCCGAGTAACTTCCGGGCCCGCAAACTCAGGAACGAGCATATCGATCGCGCGGATCTGATCCTCACCATGACTGAGAACATCCGGGACGAGGTCGCCGAGATGGGGGCCGCGGGGTCGCGGACGTTCACGTTGCCGGAGGCGTATCGGATCGCGCGGGTCACCGGGGCGCGCACCGTGGCCGATCTGCATCGCAGCCGCCACAATCTGTCGCGGGTGGGGCGGGAGAACATCGCCGACCCGGTGGGGCTTTCCGCGAAGGCGTACTGCGAGGTCGGGGACAAGATCGCCGATGCGCTGGTGCCGTTGCTGGTGGCGCTCGCCCCGGCCGCGCTCCCGGCCGACCGGAATTGGGGGCGGCCGCCGCTGGTGGTGCAGCCGGCCCCCGCAGCGGCGCGGCTTTCCCCGCTCGTCGCCGCCCAGCACAACGGCTGGTACGCGTGAACCGATCCGCCGGATGAGCGCCCGGCGGGCGGTCGATACCGGATGGTGACGCGCGGGCCTGACTTTCCCCGCCGCGCGCACTACACTCGCGGACCGGAACACCGATCCGAGAATCACTCCCGTTGCAGGTTCGACACACGACAGGAATCAGGCATGCCGAAACGCATTTCGGATGTTTCGCTTCATGTTTATGTGACACCGGAAACGCTGGAACAACTGGTCGAATCCGTACGCACGGAATTGGCCGACCATCTCGACGACGGTGAGGTCTGCGCGTGGCGTTTCACGCTGCCGGTCGCCGAGGACGATTCCCGGCACCGGGAATTCGACAGTCGCTGGCGCGCCGGGAATCCCGGCGTGGAACCGTCCGGGCATGCGACGTTCGAGATCGCGCTGAGCCTGGTGGGTGATCCGGCCGAACTGACCGACGGCTATATCGGTGCCCTCGAGGATCGGCTGCGGGGCCTGGACGCGCTCGGCACCGGTGCGCCGTTCACGCTCAGCGCCGAACAGCGCACCGATGTCGATCTCGAACCGCTCCTGGCCGACCGCGTCTGAACCGGTGCCGGGGCTCGGCGATCCGCTCCGAGCCCACAACCGGCCACTGCGCGCGGTGCGGCGATCGACTGCGCCCCGCACCGGCGTGGGATCAGCGCCGCGCGGGGAAATGCCGGATAACGCCTTCCTGCACGGTGGTGGCCAGCAGGTCGCCCGAGCGGGAGTAGAAACGCCCTGTCGCCAACCCGCGTGTCCCCGCGGCCACGGGCGATTCCGTGGCGTACAGCGCCCATTCGTCGAAGCGGAACGGGCGGTGGAACCAGATGGAATGGTTCACCGTGGCGGCGACGATCCGGTCCAGGCCCCAGGACAATCCGTGCGTGGTGATGATCGAATCCAGCACCGTGGTGTCGGACGAGTAGCTCAGCGCGGCCACGTGGATCAGCGGATCGTCGGGCAGGGTGCCGTCGGCGCGCATCCACACCCGGTTGTGGTTGAGCTTCTCGCCGGTGCCCTTGAGGATCCACGCCGGATCGTTGGTGTAGCGCATATCGATCGGGTGCGGAGCGTTGACGAACATCTCCAGCTTGTCCTCGAACCCCGCGAAGCTCTCCTGGATCCGCGGCAACGTCTCCGGGTCGGGCACCTCGGGGCGTTCGTGCGCATGTTCCAGGCCGCCTCTGCCCCACTCCTGGAAGGAGGCCAGCATGACGAACAGTTCCTGGCCGTCCTGCGTGGCGGTGACGGTGCGGTTGGCGAACGCCCGGCCGTCGCGATGGCGTTCGACGTGGAATTCGATCGGTTTCTTCACATCGCCGCCGCGCACGAAATGGGCGTTGAGCGCGTGGATCGGCCGGCTCCCGGCGGTACGGCCGGCGGCCATCACCGCCTGGGAGACGAGCTGACCGCCGAACGTCCGGCTGGCGACCTTCTCCGGATGGTGTCCGAGGAAAACGTCCTCGGCCACTTCCTCGAGGTCCAGCAGTTCCAGCAGGATATCGAGATCGCCGTGCCGGCCGGGGGCGGTCTCGTCCACCGGCGCGCTCACCGGCAGGCTCCGTTCGGATTCATTCAGTGGTCCTCCTCGCCGATACGGTGCACGTGGATCAGGTTCGTGGACCCGACGGTACCGGGCGGCGAGCCCGCCACGATCACCACGAGGTCGCCCTTGCGGTAGCGGTTCATGCTGAGCAGCGCCTGATCGACCTGCTTGATCATCGCATCGGTGCTGTCCACGGTGGGCACGATGAAGGTTTCGGTGCCCCAGGTGAGCGCCAGCTGGCTGCGCACTTCCGGCAGGGGGGTGAACGCCAGCAGCGGTAGCGGGGTGTGCAGGCGGGCCAGCCGGCGCACCGTATCGCCGGACTGGGTGAACGCCACCAGCGCCTTGGCGTTGAGCCGCTCCCCGATATCGCGGGCGGCGTAGGAGATGACGCCACGTTTGGTGCGCGGGGTGTGGGTCAGCGGCGGCACGCTGGTGGATTCGGTTTCCACGGCATGCACGATGCGGGCCATGGTGCGCACGGTTTCGATCGGGTATTTGCCGACCGAGGTCTCCCCGGACAGCATCACGGCGTCGGCGCCGTCGAGCACCGCGTTGGCCACATCGGAGGCCTCGGCCCGGGTGGGGCGCGAGTTCTCGATCATCGATTCGAGCATCTGGGTCGCGACGATCACCGGTTTCGCGTTCTCCCGCGCCATCTGGATGGCACGTTTCTGCACGATCGGCACCTGCTCGAGCGGCAGTTCCACGCCGAGGTCGCCGCGGGCCACCATGACCGCGTCGAACGCCAGCACCACGGCCTCGAGGTTGTCGATCGCCTCCGGCTTCTCCAGCTTGCCGATCACCGGTACCCGGCGCCCGACCCGGTCCATCACGTCGTGGACCAATTCGATATCGGAGGGGGACCGCACGAACGAGAGCGCGATGAAATCCACGCCCAGGTTCAGGGCGAATTCCAGATCCTCGATGTCCTTTTCGGAGAGGGCGGGCACCGAGACGTCCATGCCCGGCAGCGAAACACCCTTGTTGTTGCTGACCGGGCCGCCCTCGGTCACCTCGCACACCACGTCGTTGCCTTCGACGCGGATCACTTCCAGCCCGACCTTGCCGTCGTCGACGAGCAGGCGGTCACCGGATTTGGCGTCGGCGGCGAGCTGTTTGTAGGTGGTGGATACCCGGTCGTGATCGCCGACGATATCGTCCACGGTGATGCGGACGACCTCACCGGTCGCCCAGATGGTCCGCTCCTCGGCGAAACGGCCCAGCCGGATCTTGGGTCCTTGCAGGTCGGCCAGGATGCCGACGGCGCGGCCGGCGTCCTCACACGCCTGCCGCACCTTCTTGTAGTTTTCGGCGTGGTCGGCATGTTCGCCGTGACTGAAATTCAGCCGGGCGACATCCATACCACTGTCGACGAGCTCTCGAATACGTTCCTCGGTGGCAGTGGCCGGGCCGAGGGTGCACACAATCTTCGTCCGTCGCATCACGAGTCGAGCCTAATCCTGCCGCCTTGTCGCGTCCCGCCCGGCCCGCTGGCCGGGCCGGACCGCCGAACTTCGGGTGAACGGCGGCCCAACGCCGCCCACCCCAGGATGAACCACCGGTTCGACGGGCTTGTTACGCGCGGCGAAATTTCCGGAATCCGCTTGAACGAACCGCCGGAAACGACGAATGCGGGCCCACCGAAGCGGACCCGCATGTCGTTTCACGACGGTGCGGCTCAGTCCCGCAGGGGACGGCCGTAGGAGTCGGTCACCTTGCCGGTGAGCATCATGATGCCGTCGATGAGACCCCAGATCGTCCCCGCGATACCGCAGGTGAAGATGGTGGCCGCGATCTGGCCGACGGCGATACCGGTGTCACCGATGTAGAACCGGCCGACACCGAACCCGCCGAGGAAGATCTGCAACAGCCCCGCCACCAGCTTCTGCTTGTCCGACAGCGGCACACCGTACATATCGCGGCCGTACGGCGCCTCGGGGTCCATCGGGTTGTACCCCATGGGCGCGCCGTAGCCGGGGCCCGGCTGCCCGTAGCCGGGCGCGGCACCGTACTGCGGGTCCGGCTGCCCATAGCCCGGCGCAGCACCGTACTGCGGGTCGGGCTGCCCGGGATAGGGCTGCTGACCCGGATACGGCTGCGGCTGCGACCCGTACGGCTGCGACGGGTACGGCTGGGCCTGCGGCTGCGACGGATAGCCCGGCGCCCCGGGTGATTTGCTCAGATCCGGGCCGGTACCCGGCGGACCGTACTGCGGACCGCCTTGCTGGTACGGATCGGTCACATTCTCCTCCTTGTTTTCGGCGCCGCCTTCGGCGGCGCGGGGTTCGGGGCCCCCTTGGTCTCGTTCTTCACTCCGCCGCTCCTCCGCTTCGCTCCCCCGCTCTGTCGCTCCAGAACGAGACGGGCCCCGAACCACGGAGGTGGGCGGTTGGATTTCCTACCTGCTCAGGCCTTCTTCGTTGCACCGGCTGCGGACTGCGCATCCGCCTCGGATACAGGATCGGTTTGTGCACTCCCGGATTCGCCCGGGGTGGATTCCTGCGCGCCGGGCTTCGTGTTCGTGACGCCTTCGTCCTCAGCGGATTTCGGCGACTCGTCGGCTGCGCCGTCTTTCGCGGTCTCGTCTTTCGCGGTCTCGTCTTTCGCGGTGTCGTCCTTCGTCAGATCGACCTCGGAGTCACCGGCGTTTTCGGCGCCGGTGTCCGGAGCCGGCTTCGTGGACTCGTCGCCGGCAGATTCAGCGGTAGTGGAACCCGGTTCCGCGGCGTCCGCTGCCCGCAGGGCTCCCCACTGCCACGGCCACGGCCGCGGACCCGATCCGGGTTGCAATTGATCCGCAGTTTCCCGGCCCTTGGTCGCGAACAGGAAGTAGGCGATCGCGGCCAGGAACACCAATGCGGAAGTGAACGAGTTGATCCGGATTCCGGCGATCTGGGTGGCCTCGTCGTCCCGCATCAGTTCGACGAAGAACCGGCCGAAGCAATATCCGGCGACGTACAGGGCGAACAGCCGCCCGTGCCCGATCCGGAACCGCCGGTCGATGTACACCAGCGCCACGACCACCGCGACATTCCACACCAGCTCGTACAGGAAGGTCGGGTGGACGACGGAATGCACCTCGCCCGAGGAGACGCCGTTCATCATGTCGAGCCGGCCGGCCTCGTCGAAGCGGAGGTAGATCTCCAGCCCCCACGGCACCTCGGTTTCGCGGCCGTAGAGCTCCTGGTTGAAGTAGTTACCGAGCCGGCCGATGGCCTGGGCGAGCAGAATCGGCGGGGCGACGGCGTCACCCAGGGCGGGCAGCGGGATCTTGTAGATCCGGCAGGCGATCCAGGCACCGATCGCGCCGAGGAACACCGCGCCCCAGATACCGAGGCCGCCCTGATAGATCTTGAGCGCGTCCATCGGGCTGCCGTCGGCGCCGAAATACTTCTGCCAGTCGGTGGCGACGTGGTAGAGCCGACCGCCGATGAGCCCGAACGGTACGGCGAATACCGCGACGTCCAGAACGGCCCCGGCTTCGCCGCCGCGGGCGCGCCAGCGTTTCTCGCCCCACCAGATGGCGACGACGATGCCGAGGATGATGCACACCGCGTACGCGCGCAGCGGGAACGGCCCGAGCTCCCAGACGCCCTGCGGGGGGCTGGGTAGGTAGGCCAGCAGTTCGGTGGCGGGCGGGACGACGCCGCCTGGGGTTCCGGCGGTCGAGGCGGTCTCCGGTACGGCAAGAACGGTCACGGGGCAACCGTAGTCGAGGAGGACTCGATCGCAAGTACGGCCTCCGGCCGAGTTGGGGTGTAGGGCACCGTCGACCCGGCCGGCAAGTCCGCACCCGGTTACCCCCGGGACCTCGGGCAGCTCCGGATCCGCGACCGGCGGCACGGATCAGCTCGGGATGGAGCCCGCGATCCCGCGGATGTCGGCAGGGTGCCGGGCGGCCCAGGTCAGGCCGCGGGCCGACACACCCGCGCCACGTCGGCAGCCTGCCGAGGAGACGAAGTCAGGACGCGCCGACGGCTTGCGCGCGCGGCAGCGGGCCGCGGGGCGGACCGGGTCAGGATGCGATCGCGGCGGCCCGGACTCCGTCAGCCAGTTCCGCGGTCAGCGCACGCACCGCGTCGAGGCCCTCGGCGGCGGCCGTGACCAGGGCCGAGCCGACGATCACACCGTCGGCGTAGGCCGCGATCTCGGCGGCCTGCGCGCCGGAGCGCACCCCGAGGCCCACACCGATCGGAATATCGCTGTGGGCGCGGATCCGCGCGCACAACGCGGGCGCCATGGTGGAGACCGCGTCCCGGGCGCCGGTGACGCCCATGGTGGAGGCGGCGTAGACGAAACCGGAACTGGCGTCGAGGGTGGCCGACAGGCGCTCCTCGGTGGACGACGGCGCCACCAGGAATATGCGATCGAGATGGTGTGCGTCGGAGGCGGCGAACCAATCGCCGGCTTCCTCCGGGATCAGGTTCGGGGTGATGATGCCGGCGCCGCCGGCCGCGGCGAGGTCGCGGGAGAACCGGTCGACCCCGTACTTGAGCACCGGGTTCCAGTAGCTCATCACGACCGCCTGCGCGCCCGCCTCGGTGACGGCTTCGACCACGGAGAACACGTCACGGACCCGGACACCGCCGCGTAGCGCCTGGTCGGCGGCGGCCTGGATGGTGGGCCCGTCCATCACCGGATCGGAGTAGGCGACCCCGATTTCGACGATATCGCAACCGGATTCGACCATGGCCTGCACCACCCGGCGGGAGCCTTCCAGGTCGGGATATCCGGCCGGCAGGTAGCCGATGAGCGCCGCGCGATCGTCTGCCCGGCAGGCCGCGAAGGTGGCGCCGAGACGGGATTCGGAACTCACTGACCGTTCTCCTTGCCGGTGTCCGGATCGTCGAACAGCCCGAACCAGCGGGCGGCGGTATCCATATCCTTGTCGCCGCGACCGGACAGGTTCACCAGGATGATGGCGCCCTCGCCGAGTTCGCGGCCCAGTTCCAGCGCACCCGCGACGGCGTGCGCGGATTCGATGGCCGGGATGATGCCCTCGGTACGGCTGAGCAGTAGCAGGGCGTCCATGGCGGCGGTATCGGTAACCGGCAGGTATTCGGCCCGGCCGATATCCTTCAGGAACGCGTGCTCGGGGCCCACGCCGGGATAGTCCAGGCCGGCCGAGATGGAATGCGATTCGATGGTCTGGCCGTCCTCGTCCTGCAGCAGGTACGAGTAGGCGCCCTGGAAGGCGCCGGGCGAACCACCGGCGAAAGTCGCGGCGTGCCGGCCGGTTTCCACACCGTCACCGGCAGCTTCGTAGCCGACCAGCCGGACGGCGGGGTCGTCGATGAAGGCGTGGAAGATACCGATCGCGTTGGATCCGCCGCCCACGCAGGCGGCGACGGCATCGGGCAGCCGACCGGTCAGGCTCTGCACCTGCGCCCGGGCCTCCAGCCCGACGACCCGCTGGAAATCGCGGACCATCATCGGGAACGGATGCGGGCCGGCGGCGGTGCCGAAACAGTAGTAGGTGTCGTCGGCGTTGGTGACCCAGTCGCGCAGGGCCTCGTTGATCGCGTCCTTCAGCGTCTGCGAGCCGAGGGTCACCGAGACGACCTCGGCACCCAGGAGCCGCATCCGGGCCACGTTCAGCGCCTGCCGGGCGGTATCGACCGCACCCATGTAGACGATGCACTCCAGGCCGAGCAGGGCGCAGGCGGTGGCCGTGGCGACCCCGTGCTGCCCCGCGCCGGTTTCGGCGATGATCCGGGTCTTGCCCATCCGCTTGGCGAGCAGCGCCTGACCGAGCACGTTGTTGATCTTGTGTGAGCCGGTGTGGTTCAGGTCCTCGCGTTTGAGCAGGATGCGCGCGCCACCGGCGTGTTCGGCCAGGCCCTTGCATTCGAACACCGGCGAGGGGCGGCCGGTGTAATCGCGTTGCAGCCGATCGAGTTCGCCGAGGAAATCCGGATCCAGACGGGCCTTGTCGTATTCGGCGGTGACCTCCTCGATCACCGCCATCAGCGCCTCGGGCACATGCCGGCCACCGTAGACGCCGAAATGGCCGCCCTCGTCGGGCTCGTGCTCACTACGCTGCGCGACGCCTTTGCTGGCCGCGGGCAACGGGGTGTCGGTGGACGATCCGTGCGCCGCCATCAGCGGCCCCGCCGAGCCGGTTTGGGGCAGGAGGGATGGGTGCCGGCGGTGACCAGTTCCGATACCGCGGCGCGGGGATCACCACTGGTGACCAAGCCCTCGCCGACCAGCACCGCGTCCGCGCCGGCACCCGCGTAGGCGAGCAGATCGGCGGTACCGCGTACCCCGGATTCGGCGATCCGCACCACTTCGGTGGGTAGCCCCGGCGCGATCCGGGAGAAGCAATCCCGATCGACTTCCAGCGTCTTGAGGTTCCGGGCGTTGACGCCGATCACGCTCGCACCGGCGGTGAGCGCGCGGTCGGCCTCTTCCTCGGTGTGCACCTCGACCAGCGCGGTCATCCCGAGCGATTCGGTGCGATCGATCAGCGACGCCAGGGTGTCCTGTTCCAGGGCGGCGACGATCAGCAGGATCACATCCGCACCGTGGGCGCGCGCCTCGTGGATCTGATACGGGCCCACGACGAAATCCTTGCGCAGCACCGGAATGTTCACGGTCGCGCGGACGGCGTCCAGATCGTCCAGCGACCCGTGGAAACGCCGGCCCTCGGTGAGCACACTGATGATCCGGGCGCCCCCGTCCTCGTAGGCCTTGGCGAGGCTGGCCGGGTCGATGATCTCGGCGAGCGCCCCCTTGGAGGGGCTGGCCCGCTTCACCTCGGCGATCACGCCGATTCCGTCTTCGAGAAGTGCGGCCTTCGCATCGAGCGGCGGGGGCGCGGCGGCGGCCGCTGCCTTCACCGCGGGGAAGTCCAGCACCGCTTCCCGAGCGGCTACATCCGAGCGGACCCCGTCGAGAATCGAGTCGAGTACCGTCATCTGGCTCGAATCCTTTCTGGGGAGACACGCGAGTTACTGCCTGCAGGAATTCCCCCAGGCGCTGTCTCACCGATGCTGAACAAGAGTAAATGGCAGGCCGCGGCGCACTGACGCCGGGGGCGGGTCACCCGGTTTCGACCGGCCTGCTATGGGGTATCGGGCGAATCCGCGGGGCTCGGCCCGGGCCGGTCGCGTTCGGGAACAACACCGCTATCCCGGCCTGCAGGATCGCCGGACGGGGGCTCCGGTGCGCTGCTGCCCGCATCCTCGGCCGCCCCGGCGGATGGCCGCGGTGCCGCGCCGGGCGGGTTCTGTGACCAGGACGGGTCGGCCCGGCCGGTGCGGGACGACGGGTCGGCCGGGTCTGCCCGGTCGCCGGAGCCGACCGGGTCGGCGAGTGGTGCCGGGTCGGTCGAGCCGGCCCTGCTGGTCGAGTCAGCAGGGTCGGTGGGGTCGGCGCCGGCGTCCAGCGCGTCCCACAACACCCGTTCCGGCAGTACGTCCCCCGACTCGCGGTCCTGCACGGCACGGGTGGCCGCGGCCTTGCGGGTCGCGGGGTTGTCGTACTTGCCCGACAACTGTTTGACACCCGACGGCATGCGGGCAAGTAGTAGTCCGGCGCCGAAGGCGGCCAGCGCGCCGCACAGGGTGAGCACGGCCGGGGCGCCGGCGGTCACCAATTCCTGTACCTGGGCCCGGCCGGGGAGTTCGGCCAGGTCCGCGGCCCGTTGTTCGGTGGCGCCGGACCCGGTGAGCAGTGCCAGCGCCGGTACCGCGGTCACCGCGGCGATCAACGCGACCACCACCCCGACCAGCCGCCGGACCCAGCCCTTGGTCGCGAGCACGGCGGCGATGGCCGCCAGCAGGACCAGCGCCAGCGGGGTCAGCGCACCGAACCAGACCCCGCCGTTCAGTTCGTCGGTCCGCGGCTCGGTCAGCCCGTCCGCGGAGGTCACCGTGACCCAGGTGAGCCGGGAGGAACCCCACAGCGCCGCCGCCCCGAACGCCAGCAGAGCGATCGCGGCGACCGGATAACGCCCGCCCCGGGCAGGCGCCGGGTCGACCTCGGCCAGGTCCTGGTCGTCACCCCAGTCGAGGGGGCCGGGACGCGCAGCGCCGGTTCCGGTCGTACCGTCAGAGCTCATATCGACGGGAGCTGCCTCCCCGGTTCGCGCGGCAGCGTCGGGTCCAGCGCCTTCCGGCGCAGTTGAGCGCGAGGACCTGGCCTCGGGGTCGGGGTTACCGGCGGTGTTCGGGGGGTGGGCGTCGCCTGCCGTCATACGCCCCCTCCGGAGGAGGCGGTGACCGATTCTCGGTCCTCGTCGCCGGGCACCTCGTCGCCGAAGGCGCGCACGGTTTCGGCGGCGGCGATGGCGCGCAGCACCGCCATCGCCTTGTTGCGGGATTCGGTGTCCTCGTATTCGGCCTCGGAATCGGCCACCACACCCGCGCCCGCCTGGACGTAGGCGGTGCCGTCCTTGAGCAGCGCGGTGCGGATGGCGATCGCGGTATCGGCGTCACCGGCGAAATCCAGGTAACCGACGACCCCGCCGTACACCCCGCGCCGGGTCGGTTCGAGCTCCTCGATCAACTGCATTGCCCGGACCTTGGGGGCGCCCGAGAGCGTGCCGGCCGGGAAACAGGCGCGCACCGCGTCCAAGGCGATCTTGCCGGGGGCGAGCCGGCCGGTGACCGTGGAGACCAGGTGCATCACATGGCTGTAGCGCTCGACGTGGCGGTACTCGGTGACCCGCACCGTCCCCGGTACACACACCCGGCCCAGATCGTTGCGGCCCAGATCGACGAGCATGAGATGTTCGGCGTTCTCCTTCTCGTCGGCCAGCAGGCCCTTCTCGAGCAGCAGATCGTCTTCCTCGGTGGCACCGCGCCAGCGGGTACCCGCGATCGGATGCGTGGTCGCGACCCCGTCCTGCACGGCCACCAGCGCTTCCGGGCTGGACCCGACGATGGAGAACGCGGTCTCCCCGGCGCTGTCGGGGATGTGCAGCAGGAACATGTACGGGCTCGGGTTGGCCGCGCGCAGCATCCGGTAGAGGTCGATGGGCGTGCCGCCGTAATCCATTTCGAAACGCTGCGACAGCACCACCTGGAAGGCTTCGCCGGCCTCGATCTCGGCGACCAGGCGGCGCACCCCGGCGCCGAACTCGTCCGGCGTGCGGGCGCGGCGGTAGTCCGGTTCGGGCTGGTCGAACACCGACACCGTCGAGACCGCGGGGGCGGCCAGCGCGGCGGTCATCCGGTCCAGCCGGGCCAGCGCGTCGTCGTAGGCGGCGTCCACATTGTCGGCGGTGCCGTTCCAGTTCACGGCGTTGGCGATGAGGGTGATCGCGCCCTCGTGATGGTCGAAGGCGGCCAGATCGGTGGCCAGCAGCAGCACCATCTCCGGCAGGTGCAGATCGTCGGCGGCGTGCTCGGGCAGCCGTTCCATCCGGCGCACAGCGTCGTAGCCGAGGTAGCCGACCATGCCGCCGGTGAGCGGGGGCAGGCCGGGCAGCCGTTCGGTGCGCAGCAGCTCCAGGGTTTCGCGCAGCGCGTCCAAGGGGTCGCCGCCCGAGGGGGCGCCGGCCGGGGTGGCGCCCAGCCAGGTGGCCGCACCGTCGACGGCGGTGAGCGCCGCCGGGCTGCCCGCGCCGATGAACGACCAGCGCGACCAGGACCGGCCGTTCTCCGCGGATTCGAACAGGAAGGTCCCCGCCCGGTCACCGCCGAGCTTGCGGTAGGCCGAGAGCGGGGTCTCCGAATCGGCCAGCACCTTCCGGGTCACCGGGACGACCCGGTGTTCGGCGGCGAGTTCGCGGAATCGTTCGCGGGTGGTTGTCGCGGGAGCGCCGTGCATTCGAACCATCTTTCCAGCCGGGCACCGCCGGTACTGTTCTGGGTATGCAGATCGGCCAGCTCGCCCCGGCATTCGAACTCCCGGATCAGACCGGCGCACTCCGCTCCCTCGATTCCCTGGTGGCCGGCGGGCCACTCGTGCTGTTCTTCTACCCCGCCGCCAACACGCCGGTGTGCACGGCCGAGGCGTGTCACTTCCGGGATCTGACCGCCGAGTTCACCGCGCTCGGCGCCGGCTGCGCGGGGATCAGCGCCGATGCGGTCGACGTTCAGGCCGGGTTCGCGGGTGCGCAGCGGCTGGACTATCCACTGCTGTCGGATACCGACGGCGCCGTGGCCGAGAGCTACGGCGTCAAGCGTGGCCTGCTGGGCAAACTCATGCCCGTCAAACGACACACCTTCGTCATCGATACCGACCGCACGATACTCACCGTGATCAGCAGCGAACTGCGCGCGAATGTGCACGCAGATCGCGCGCTGGAGTTCCTGCGCGGCAGAACCACCGCGTAACGCCGGGAGTACGGCCGGGGCTGTGAATGGCCTCACCTTCGTTTCCGAGTTGACACACTATCGAGCGAAGTCGTGGCAAACTTTCTCCTACAGCCGGGTGACCCTGCCGCAATCGTCACCGGGCCGGAGAGAAGGCGGACTAGTGACGGAGTGGCTGAACCCGGTCGAAGGACGGGCCTGGCGCGCGGTGGTCGCACTGCTCAACCGTTTGCCGGGGGCACTGGACACCGACCTGCAGCGGGAATCCGGCGTGACCCATTTCGAGTACTGGGTGCTCACCCTGCTCTCGGAGGCGCCGGATCGCCGGCTGCAGATGAGCGAACTCGCGCAGCGGGCAAATTCATCGCTATCGAGACTTTCGCATGTGGTCTCGAAGTTGGAGCGAATGGGCTGGGCCCGGCGTACCGCCACCACCGGGCGCCGCGGTGTCCTGGCCCTGCTCACCGAGGAGGGGCACCAGAAGGTCGTGGAGGCCGCTCCCGGCTATATGGACGTGGTGCGCCGACTGGTGTTCGACGGGCTCGACGCCCAGCAAACCGAGGCCCTGGCCGATCTCGGCGATACGCTCACCACCCATCTGAGCACCGTGCTCGGCCGCGCAGCCCAGTGATCCCGGACGAACCCGGATCCCCCCGAGGGCGGATCGAGCGCTCCATGGCCGGAGTGCTCCGCGGACCGCGTCCGGCGGGACAGTGCGCACCGGCCCCGGACCGCGCCGTTCGTCACCCGGAGAACGACACCGGTTCGGATCTTTCCGGTCCGGCGCCCGCGCCGGCCCCCGGGATCCGCGCCGCGTAGCACTCGCGGTAATCAGCCGGCCGCCCACGCGAAGTAGCCCGCGGCAGCCACGGCCGACGCCAGGAAGCCGGCCGGAAAAGCGATATTGTGCAGCACTCCCGCCCGTATATGGACGGCTACCGCTCCCACGAAGAACAGCACCAGTCCGAGGGCGGCGGCCAGTCCCACAGTTCGCAGGCCGAACAGGCCCGCCACCAGCCCGGCGACCCCCGCGCCTTCGAGCAGCGCGAGATACGGGATCCACCGCGCCGCCACTCCTACCTCGGCAGAGTTTTGCACCACGAACCGCGCGCGAACGGCTTTACCGGCCACCTCGGCGGCGTTGGCCAGCACGCAGAAGAGGGTCGCGACGAGCAGCGCGACCTCGACCGCCCCGGTCACCGGGCGTACCGGCCCGGCACCGCGGCCTGCCGCGGTAGCACCGGGCCGCCGGTCCACCCGGCGATCTTCGCCGAGAACTCCCGGGCGGCCGGGATCCCGGGGAGCGGGTTCGCCTCGTTGCCCCGCAGGATCAGCCCGAATTCGGGTTCGCCGCCCGGCCTCATCGCGGTGTAGCCGATGCCACCGGCGCCGGCCGCGGCGACCGCGGCGAACAACTCCGTGACGGCACCCTCGACTTCCGGTATCCGATCCGGCCGGGTGGCGAATCGGAGGACTTGTACGCTCATATCTGTCTCCTCGGGGCATATCACGTCGGGTCGGCTCTCACCCCTCCTGACGTCCGCCCCGCCCGAAAGGTGACCTGCCCGTGGAAATCGTCGAGAAATTCGAGGCGGCCCGGCCGCGACTGCTCTCGGTGGCGCACCGGATACTCGGCTCGTATCACGACGCCGAGGACGCGGTGCAAACCGCCTGGACCCGGGTGCAGGCGGCGGACCTGTCCGAGGTGGCCGAGCCGGACGCCTGGTTCACCACCGTGACCGCCCGGTTGTGCCTGGACCAGCTCCGGGCCCGGGAGCGGCGCGGCGAACTCCCCCTGCTGCTCGACGACATCCCCGGCGAGCAGGCCGGTGCCGACGAGACCTTTCTCCGCCGCGAAGAGGTGTCGCGGGCGCTGCTCGTCGTACTCGGCGAACTCTCCCCCGGCCAGCGCGTGGCCTATGTCCTGCACGATCTCTTCGCCGTCCCGTTCGACCTGATCGCCCGCGTGCTCGATTCGAATACCGCGGCGGCGAAGAAACTGGCCAGCCGTGCCCGCGCCCGCATCGGCGCCGACAGGTCCGCCGAATCCGATCCTGCTGCCGCCGATTCCGGAACCGCCGCTCATCTCGATATCGTCGAAGCGTTCCTGGCCGCGGCGCGGGGCGGGGATATCGCCCGTCTCGTCACGCTGCTGGCACCCGATGCCGTCCGGACGGCCGATCCGCTCCTGCTCCCCCCGGTGGCACCCACCGACGTGCACGGTGCCGGGGCGATCGCCGAGGAGACCCGCTTCTTCGCCGGCCGGATCGCGGTGGCGACCCCGGTTTTCGTGGCGGGGGCGCCCGGGGCGGTCATCGCGCCGGGCGGTCACCCGTTCGCGCTCATCCGCTTCCGATTCCGGGAGGAACTCGTCTCCGGAATCGAGATCGCGCGCTACACGACGGGGTCGGTATCCCCGGCCGGTACGCGGTGAGCGCTGCGGCGTCAGGCCTGTTCGGCCGGGAGCAGGACGTCGGTATCGAAGCAGGTGTGGGTGCCGGTGTGGCAGGCCGCACCCTGCTGGTCGACCACGAGCAGCACGGTATCCCCGTCGCAGTCCAGCCGGACCTCGTGCACATACTGGGTATGCCCGGAGGTTTCCCCCTTGACCCAGTACTGCCGGCGCGAGCGCGAATAGTAGGTGGCGCGGCGGGTTTCCAGGGTGCGGGCCAGCGCTTCGTCGTCCATCCACGCCATCATGAGCACATCGCCGGTCGCGCGCTCCTGGGCGACGGCGGCCACCAGGCCGTCATCGTTGCGTTTGAGCCGCGCCGCGATCGCCGGATCCAGGGCCATCAGCGCACCACCAGATCGTTCGCGCGCAGGGCATCCTTGACCTGCGGAATCGTCAGGTCCCCGAAGTGGAAAACGCTGGCGGCCAGGACGGCGTCCGCTCCCGCCTCGACCGCGGGCGCGAAATGCTCGACCGCGCCGGCACCGCCCGAGGCGATCACCGGGATCGAGACGGCGGCCCGCACGGCGCGGATCATCGGCAGATCGAAACCGGTTTTGGTGCCGTCGGCGTCCATCGAGTTGAGCAGGATCTCGCCCACGCCGAGTTCGGCTCCGCGCTCGGCCCATTCCACCGCGTCGATCCCGGTACCGCGGCGGCCGCCGTGTGTGGTGACCTCCCAGCCGGACGGCGTATCGGGTTCGCCGGCGGGCACGGTGCGGGCGTCGACCGACAGCACGATGCACTGCGACCCGAACCGCTGCGACATCTCGTGCAGCACCTCGGGCCGGGCGATGGCGGCGGTGTTCACCGAGACCTTGTCCGCGCCCGCGCGCAGCAGCCGGTCCACATCGTCGACCGTGCGGACGCCGCCGCCGACGGTGAGCGGGATGAAGATCTGCTCGGCGGTCCGGGTGACCACGTCGAACATGGTGGCGCGGTCCCCGCTGGAGGCGGTGACGTCGAGGAAGGTGAGTTCGTCGGCGCCCTGGGCGTCGTAGGCGGCGGCGAGCTGGACCGGGTCACCGGCATCGCGCAGGTTCTGGAAGTTGACGCCTTTGACCACCCGGCCCGCATCGACGTCCAGGCAGGGGATGACGCGCGTCGCCAGGGTCATGGATTCTCCCTAGTAGCCGGTACAGGTGATCGGCGGAGGCCGCAGCGTGGGCGGAGGTATCGCATCACCGCTGCTCCGTACTTCTGTCGGGCGCGGCCGCATCGATATCGCCGCCGGGGGCGCCGGGGATCCCGCCCGCGGGGGCTGTATCGCGGTCGTCGCCGACCGGGGCGGCCGCGGCGCCGCGGGTCGCGGCGATCATATCCAGCAGTTCGGCATGGATCCCCGGGGCGGCAGCCAGCACCGAGCCGGATTCGATGGTCCACTCGGCGCCTTCGAGGTCGGTGACGATGCCGCCCGCGCAGCGCACCATGAGGGCGCCCGCCGCGTTGTCCCACGGATGGTGGCCGAAAACGATGGCACCGCCCAGTGTGCCGTCGGCGGTGAAGGCCAGGTCGATACCGGTCGAACCGTGCATGCGCACGCGCGAGGACAACCGGCTCAGCGCACCGAGCACCCGGTGGCGGAACAGCCCCGGGACGCGGCCGGAGGATTCGATGTTGAAGGCGCCGAACCCGATCATCGCCTCGTCGAGCACGCCTGCGGGCAGCGGCGGCTGCGCCACCCCGTCCACCAGCAGCGGCCCACCGGCGAGGGCGGCGTAGCGGCGGTCCAGCGGCGGGAACCAGGCCATCCCGAGAACCGGCTCCCCGTCCCGGACCAGCGCGAGCAGGGTGCCGGTGAGCGGATGCGCGTTCGAATAGTTGAAGGTGCCGTCGATGGGGTCCAGTACCCAGGCGGTGCCGCTGGTGAGGGCCGGGCCGCCGAATTCCTCGCCGTGCACCTCGATGCCCGTCCGAGCCTGTAATTGCTCCGAGATGGTGCGCTCGAGTTCCAGATCGAGTTCGGTGGCGAAATCCCGCGACCCCTTCGCGACGGCGCTCGGTGCGCCGAGACCTTCGAGGAATCGGTCACCGACACCGTCGAGCACCTCGGCCGCCGTGGTCAGCAGTCCGGCCAGTTCGGTCTCTGCCCTGGTCATCGCCTCGGCTCCCGGATTGTCGCGATCGGTGTGCTGCGGTGCCCGCGCATCGTCAACGGACGGCGGCCAGCGCCTCGGGCAGGGTGAACCGGCCCGCGTACAGGGCTTTGCCCACGATCGCGCCTTCCACACCCTCGGGCACGAGTTCGGCGATCGCGGTGAGATCGGCCAGGGCCGACACCCCGCCGGAGGCGATCACCGGCGCTTCGGTGGCCATACAGACCTCGCGCAGCAGGTCGAGGTTCGGCCCGGTGAGGGTGCCGTCCTTGGTGACATCGGTGACGACATAGCGGGAGCAGCCGTCGCGTTCCAGCCGTTCCAGCACCTCCCACAGATCCCCGCCGTCGCTGACCCAGCCGCGGCCGCGCAACCGGTAGTCGCCGTCGACGATCTGCACGTCCAGCCCGACCGCCACCCGTTCCCCGTATTCGGCGATGGCCCGGGCGCACCACTGCGGATCCTCGAGGGCGGCGGTGCCCAGGTTCACCCGGGCGCAGCCGGTGGCCATCGCGGCCTTCAGCGATTCGTCGTCGCGGATCCCGCCGGACAGTTCGACGGCGACATCCAGTTCGCCCACTACCCGGGCGAGCAGTTCCCGATTGGACCCGCGGCCGAACGCCGCGTCCAGATCCACCAGATGCACCCATTCGGCCCCGGCGTCCTGCCATGCGAGGGCGGCGTCGCGGGGCGAACCGTAACTGGTTTCACTGCCCGCCGCGCCCTGTACCAGGCGGACGGCCTCTCCATTGGCGACATCGACAGCGGGCAGCAGCACAAGACTCACTCGCAACAGCGTAATAGCCCGGGGTTCGCCCGCGCCGCCCGCCCGGTCGCGAGTCGGCGCCGCCGGCGGTCCGCGCCGGGGCCGTGGCGGCGTTAAGTGATATCACCCACTGACCCGGTCGGAGGGCCCGCTACACTCGTCGGCGAACGCGTGAAGGTCACGGACGCGTTACGCGTGAACTGTCACCGACGCGTGATGCGAAAGGGCACCGACGCGGAATGTCACGATTTCGAGAAGGTTCGGAGTAGGCGCCATCGATACCGGTCAGATGATCGCGGATCACTACCGCCTGGTCGAGCAGATCGGTAGCGGCGGCACAGGCGTGGTCTGGCGTGCCGTCGACGAGCGTCTGCAACGGTCGGTGGCGATCAAGCAGATCCATATCAAGCCGAGTCTGCCGCCCGCCGAGCGCGATGTGCTGCGCCAGCGTGCGAGCCGGGAGGCCCGGAACGCGGCCCGTTTCCAGCATCCGAACGCCATCGTGGTCTTCGATATCACCGAGCACGGCGGCGATCCGTGCCTGGTGATGGAGTACATGAAGTCGCGCAGCCTGGCACAGGTGCTGTCGTCGCAGGGTCCGCTACCGCTACCGCAGGTCGCGCGGATCGGCGAACAGGTGGCCGCGGCGCTCATCGCGGCGCATCAGGCCGGGATCGTGCACCGGGATGTGAAACCGGGCAATGTACTGCTCGACGACCACGGCACCGTCAAGATCACCGATTTCGGTATCTCCCGGGCCACCGGTGATGTAACCCTCACCGAAACCGGGTTGATCTGCGGCACGGCCGCCTATCTGGCCCCCGAGGTCGCGCGCGGCGCCGATCCGACGCCGGCCGCTGATGTGTTCGCGCTGGGCGCGACGCTGTTCCACGCGCTGGAGGGCGAACCGCCCTTCGGCTCCGGTAACCCGCTCAAGGTGCTCTACGCGGCGGCCAACGGCCAGGTGAGCGAACCGCAGAACGCCGGGCCGGCCACCGATTTCCTGCTCGATCTGCTGGAGGCCGATCCGCGGCTGCGGCCCACCATGCAGGAGGCCCGCGAGCAACTGTCCCGCTTCGCCGGTTTCCCGGGCGCGAGCGCGGAGCATGTCGGGTTCGTACCGGCGCGCGAAGCCTTCGACCGCAACGGTCACGATCGCAACGGGCACGCCGGCGGCGCCGCGGTGAGCACGATGGAATCCCCTGCACCCGGCCGCACCCGGGGCCCGGCACCCGCCCCGCGCCGGCGTCCCGACCCCACCGACGACCACGACGGATACGACACCCGGCCGCCGCGCCGGGCGCCGAATCATCCCCCCACCACCACCCAGCCCGTCGCCGGGGGCTCGGGCTCGGGTAACGGTGGTGTCCGGCGGGCGGTGCTCATCGGCGGTATCGCGGGCGCCGCGGTGGTCGGCGGTGTGCTGTGGTTCAGTTCGTCGGATTCCGGCGACGACAGCCCCGCCCGGGCCGATACGTCGGTGAGCTCCACCGCGCCGCGTGCCTCCGACACCACGGCGGCCACGAGCCCGGCGCTGGGTTCCACGCCGAGCAGTGGCCAGGTCGAATGGGTGCAGGCGGGCCAGTTGCTGGAGCAGTTCTACCTGGATCCCGCGGGGTCGTGGTCGCTGCTGACGCCGGCCGCCCAGCAGGTCTACGGCAGTCAGGCGGAGTACGAGCAGTACTGGTCGACGCGCACCGTGGAGAGCTTCAACCGGATCGAGGCCTTCAAGGGCAACAATCCGGACGGGTCGGTCGATATGCGCGTGAACAACCTCAGCTACGGCGGACAGACCCGCAATCCCACACTGCGGGTGGTGAATTCGGGCGGCCGGCTGCTAATCGACAGCGATACCCGCTGACCCGTAACCGATCCCGGCGCGCCGGGGCCGGGTTAGGGTGTGCGGCATGGATATTCGTGGGATGCTCGCCGCCGAGCGAGCCGAGCTGACCGCGCTCCTGCGAGACCTGTCCGACGCGGAGTGGGACGCACCCACGCTGTGCACCGGCTGGCGGGTGCGTGACCTGATCGGACATCTGCGCTACGACGCGATCACCCTGTCCGAGTACTTCGGGATCGCGGTGCGCCACCGCTTCTCCATCGACGGCGTCAACAACGCCATGGCCGCGGAGGGGTCGCGCCGGACACCGGTGGAACTGCTGGCCGAATTCGAATCTGCCCCGCGGACCGTCTCGCGGCTGTGGCCGCGCCTCGGACTGGCCGATCTGCTGGTCCATCAGCAGGACATCCGCCGCCCGCTGGGCCGGCACCGCGAAATCCCCGCCGACCGGCTGCGCGCCGTACTCGACCGGCCCGACCCGTTCGCGCGCCCCTGGCGCCTCACCAAGGGGTTACAGTTCGTCGCGACAGATTTCGACTGGGTCAAGGGTTCCGGGCCGGTGGTCCGGGGCCGCGGCGAAGCGCTAGCGTTGGCCATGGTGGGCCGGCCGGTGGTCCTCGGTGAACTCGAGGGCGAAGGAGTCCCGGAACTACGTCGCCGCTGCAGCTGAACATCCGAAGTCCGCTTCATCGATGGGAGACGTGCAGATGACCGATTCGCCACTCGCCGCGATGGCGGCGATGATCGGTGAATGGAGGACAACCACCGACAGGTACCCCGACGTCGTCGGGCGGACGACCATCGAGTGGCTGGCCGGCGAGGCCTTCCTGCTGGTGCGCTACACGGTGCCCGAGGCGGGTATCGAACGGCTGTGGGCCATGGGGGTCGACGACGCCTATCCCGAGCGGCTGAAGGTCCTGCAGTACGACAGCAACGGTGAGCGCCGGATCTTCAACGGGGCCGTCACCGGGCCGCTGTGGCGGGTCTGGCGCGACGCGCCGGGCGATTCACAACGCCTGACCGGCAACCTCGACGAGACCCAGAACACACTCCGCGCCACCTGGGAGCGCTCGGAATCCGAATTGGACCCGCGCACCTGGGAACACGAGCTGGATATCATCTTCACCCGCATCACCTGAGGCGGACCACACCGATAACCGGTGGTATGGGCCCGTTAGGCTGGTCGGTGTCAACTCGGACAGCCGGACAAGGACCGATACCACCATGACTTCCCGTATCGAGCTCGCGCGCGTCGATCTGCGCGGCCGCACGCCCACCACCGCGCAGTTGCGCACCGCGCTGCCGCGCGGCGGGGTCGATGTGGACTCGGTACTGCATCAGGTCCGGCCGGTGGTCGAGGCGGTCCGCGATCGCGGCGCGGTCGCGGCCCTGGAATTCGGCGCGACATTCGACGGCGTCACCCCTGCCACCGTGCGCGTACCGGCGGCGGAACTGGCCGCGGCACTCGACGGGCTGGATCCCGCGGTGCGAGCGGCACTCGAGGTCGCCATCGAACGCACCCGGGTGGTACACGCCGATCAGCGGCGTACCGACACCACCACCGAGGTGGTACCCGGTGGCACCGTCACCGAACGCTGGGTGCCCGTGGAGCGGGTCGGCCTGTACGTGCCCGGCGGTAACGCCGTCTATCCGTCGAGCGTCGTGATGAACGTCGTGCCCGCCCAGGCCGCGGGGGTGGAATCACTGGTGGTGGCCTCGCCACCACAGGAGCAGTTCGGCGGGCTGCCGCATCCCACCATCCTGGCCGCGGCGCATCTGCTCGGGGTCGAGGAGGTGTGGGCCGTCGGCGGGGCGCAGGCGGTCGCGCTGCTGTCCTACGGCGGTACCGATACCGACGGCGCCGCGCTGGCGCCGGTCGATCTGATCACCGGGCCGGGCAATATCTACGTCACCGCCGCCAAGCGCCTGTGCCGCGGCCTGGTCGGCATCGACGCCGAGGCCGGTCCCACCGAGATCGCGATCCTGGCCGATGCCACCGCCGATCCGGTGCATGTGGCCGCCGATCTGATCAGCCAGGCCGAACACGATGTGCTGGCCGCGAGCGTACTGGTCACCGATAGTGCCGCGCTGGCCGACGCGGTCGACAAGGCGCTGACCACCCAGCTGGCCGTGGTGAAACACGCCGACCGGGTCACCGCGGCGCTCACCGGCACCCAGTCCGGCACCGTACTGGTCGACGATATCGACCAGGGTCTGCGGGTCGTGAACGCCTACGCCGCCGAACACCTGGAGATCCAGACCGCGAACGCGTCCGCCGTCGCCGCCCGGGTCCGCAGCGCGGGCGCGATCTTCGTCGGCCCGTACGCCCCGGTGAGTCTCGGCGACTACTGCGCCGGGTCCAATCACGTACTGCCGACCGCCGGCTGCGCCCGGCATTCGTCCGGGCTGAGCGTGCAGACCTTCCTGCGCGGTATCCACGTCGTGGAATACACCGAGGCGGCGTTGAAGGACGTCGCCGGGCATGTGGTGGCGCTGGCCGATGCCGAGGATCTGCCCGCGCACGGGCAGGCCGTGCGGGCGCGTTTCGAGGCGCTGTCGTGAGCGCCGCCCTCCCCGCCCAGGCGGTGCCCGGCGCCGGTATCGGCCTCGACGACCTGCCGCTGCGGGAGAACCTGCGCGGTAAATCCCCGTACGGCGCACCGCAACTCACCGTCCCGGTACAGCTCAACACCAACGAGAACCCGCATCCGCCGACGCGGGCGCTGGTCGAGGATGTAGCCGAAGCCGTCCGCGCCGCGGCCGCCGAGCTGCACCGCTACCCCGACCGCGACGCCGTCGCGCTACGCGCCGACCTCGCCGCCTACCTCACCCGCCAGACCGGGGTCCCGGTGGACGCGGCAAATGTGTGGGCGGCCAACGGTTCCAATGAAATTCTGCAGCAGCTGCTGCAGGCCTTCGGCGGGCCGGGCCGGCGGGCACTCGGCTTCGTCCCGTCGTATTCGATGCATCCGATCATCTCCGAGGGCATCGACACCGAATGGGTCGAGGCGAAACGCTCCGCCGATTTCTCCCTCGATATCGACGCCGCGCTGGCCGCCATCGCCGAACGCCGGCCCGATGTGGTGTTCGTGACCAGCCCGAACAACCCGACCGGGCACAGTATCCCGGCCGCCGACCTGGCCCGGATCCTGGATGCCGCACCCGGGATCGTGATCGTGGACGAGGCCTACGGGGAGTTCTCCGCACAGCCCAGCGCCCTCGGCCTCATCGACCGCTATCCGGCCAAACTGGTTGTCAGCCGGACGATGAGCAAAGCCTTCGCCTTCGCCGGCGGCCGCCTCGGCTATCTCGTCGCCGCGCCCGCGGTGATCGACGCGCTGCTGCTGGTCCGGCTGCCGTACCACCTGTCGGTGGTCACCCAGGCCGCGGCCCGCGCCGCGCTGCGCCACGCCGGCGAGACTCTCGCGAGCGTCGCCGAACTGGCCGCCCAGCGCGACCGGGTGGCCCGCGCGCTCACCGGACTGGGTTTCACCGTGGTACCCAGCGACGCGAACTTCCTGCTGTTCGGGACATTCCGCGACGCTCCCCGCGCCTGGCAGCACTATCTCGACGAGGGTGTGCTGATCCGCGATGTCGGGATCGGCGGCCATCTGCGGGTCACCATCGGCCTGGCCGCCGAGAACGACGAATTCCTGCGGGTCAGCGCGAAACTGGCCGCCACCGAACTGATCAGCTGAACCGACGACGGAAGTGAGCATGAACCGAACCGCGCGAGTGGAGCGCACCACCAAGGAATCCCGCATCGTGGTGGAGTTGAACCTGGACGGCACCGGGCAGACCGATATCGCCACCGGGGTGCCGTTCTACGACCATATGCTCACCGCGCTCGGCACCCACGCCAGTTTCGACCTCACCGTACGCGCCGACGGCGATATCGAGATCGAAGCGCACCACACGGTCGAGGACACCGCCATCGTGTTCGGTCAGGCGCTCGGGCAGGCGCTGGGTGACAAGAAGGGCATCCGCCGGTTCGGTGACGCCTACATCCCGATGGACGAAACCCTGGCGCACGCCGCCGTAGACGTCTCCGGGCGCCCCTACTGCGTGCACACCGGAGAACCCGATCATCTCTTGCATGCCGTGATCCCGGGTGCGCCGGTACGCGGTCGCAACGACCCCGGCGCACCGTACTCGACGGTGCTCAACCGGCACGTCTTCGAATCGATCGCGCTCAACGCCCGGATCGCGCTGCACGTCCGGGTGCTCTACGGCCGCGATCAGCATCATGTCACCGAAGCCGAATACAAGGCGGTCGCCCGGGCACTGCGTGCGGCCGTCGAACCCGACCCCCGGGTACAGGGCGTCCCGTCGACCAAGGGTGCGCTGTGAGGCGGTCGGTACCGTCGCCGGGTGCCCTCGCCGCGGGGCGGGCAGCCGGGCCCGGGGACCCGCTGCACCGCCGGACGCACGGACTGCGGCCCGGCAAGGATTTGCGAGCCCCCGGCCGCGCCCGACCGCCTGTATCGCTTGTGAAGGAGACGCCGTGACCTCGGTGGTTCTGCTGGACTACGGATCCGGCAATCTGCATTCCGCCGAACGCGCGCTGGTCCGCGCGGGTGCGCGGGTCGAGGTGACCGCCGACCCCGAGGCCGCCCTCGCCGCGGACGGTCTCGTGGTGCCCGGTGTCGGCGCCTTCGCGGCCTGTATGGCGGGTCTGCGGGCGGTGCGCGGCGAACGCATCATCGGTCAGCGGCTGGCCGGCGGTCGCCCGGTGCTGGGAATCTGCGTGGGGATGCAGATCCTGTTCGAGCGCGGCGTGGAATTCGGGGTGGAAACCGAGGGCTGCGGGGAATGGCCCGGCACCGTCGACAAACTCGAGGCCCCGGTGCTTCCGCATATGGGCTGGAATACGGTCGAGGCGCCCGCGGACAGTGTGCTGTTCGCCGGGATGGACCCGGGCACCCGCTTCTACTTCGTGCACACCTACGCCGCGCGATCGTGGGAACTCCCGCCCAGCGACCATCTCGCCGCCCCCAAGCTCACCTGGGCCGAACACGGCAGCCGTTTCCTGGCCGCCGTCGAGAACGGCGCGCTCTCGGCCACCCAGTTCCACCCCGAGAAATCGGGAGATGCGGGCGCGCAGCTGCTGTCCAACTGGATCAAATCGCTCTGAACTCCCGCACCGGAGATCGCCGGCCGCAGCGTCGGCCACCACGAACTCCTCCGCGAGACCGTGTGGGGTCGCCCGTCGGCTCGGCTTACCGTCGGTTACCTGTATCCGCCCGTGTCGGCGGGGTAAGAGCAACCCCTTCACAGTCGCGGGGGAGTTTCACACGCCGAGCGGTGAGGGTGCAGGCGTCGAACTGTCGGCCGGCACGGGGTACCGGGTGCCTATCCGGTACCCCGTGCTCGACCGGGCGAGGGCTGTACGGATTACGCCGCGCATTTCGCGTTCGGCGGAGCCGGTGGCACGGCGACAACACCCGCGGCGACATCGACCAGGTAGTCGCGGTTGCCGTCGACCGGTTCGGTGCCCAGCAGCAGGCGTTCCACGACGCAGCCCGCTTCGAACAGCACGGGGCCGACATTGTGGCGACCGGGTTCGACCACTCCGTGCAAGGTGCGCCCGCTGACGATCGAGTACATCGTGCTCGGTTTCCCGGCCAGCATGAGGGCGGCACGCATCTGCATACTGGCCGCATACGGCACCACCTCGTCGGCGGTGCCGTGGACCAGGAACGCGTGCCGGATACCCATCCGCCCGGCTTGTAGTGCGGGCGACCGTTCGGCGTAGGCGAGCGGGCAGGCCAGCGGGACGCAGCCGCCGGCGTCGCGCTGGATCTGTGCCTGCAGGGCCGGGTAGTCGGCGGCGGGGCCCTGAAAGTGCGTGAACAGGTTCGAGGGGCCGAAGGTGTCGACCCAATAGTCGAACAACCCGGCGGGCCCGTAGGCGGCGGCCAGGCCCGAGGTCATCGCGCCCTGACTCCACCCCCACAGCACGGTCCGCGCGACTCCGGGATGCGTGCTCTTGTACCACTGGGTGGCCGCCACCAGATCGCGCCATCCGGCCCACAGATTCCATTCGCCGGTCGGCCACTGCGGGCTGCCGCGCAGGTCCATCGACAGGACCGGGGTCGCGGTGCGCGCCGCGATCGATATCAGGTATTCGGCGTACTGGGCCGCGGAACCGTTGTGCCCGTGCGCGGCCACCACCAGGGCATTGCCGACCGCACAACCACGCGGTTCGTACACCAGCCCGGTGGCCTGTTCACCGTCGACCTGCAGCGAGACCGGGCGCGTCTGCACCGAGCAGGTGCCGGTCGCGGCCGCGGGCGCCGCCGCCAGCAGGGTTGCCGTCAACGCCGGGAGCAGCAACCCGGCCAGATAGCTCAGTGCGCGTCTGCTCATGAGTCGAGTTTTCCACGCTCGGGGTGGTGGAAGCGGGAACCCGGCTGGGCCCGTCGGCAATTCGCGCGTCGCACAGTGCCGGCGCACGCGCAGGCAACTCCCCGGCCACCCAGGGCATCACATACTCCGGCACGGCACGACACGGCACGGGGCGGCACACGGCACGGCACGGGGCGGAGCGACCGACGCCACGCGCCCCGGCGGCGAGTTCCTGCCGACCTTGATCCCGGCGCCGACGCTGCGCGTCCTGCCCACCTTCCTGCTGGTGTGTCGCCCTGCGCCGCGACCGCTGGCCCCTGCCGTACGCCGCGAATACGGTCGGCTGCCGGGACGAGGCGGCGCTCCGCCCGATGTGTCGGAGGGCGCCGCTAACATCCGCCTCGTGTATGCCTTCTCCACAGCGCAGCGACGGGCCCGGATCGGGGTCCGGCACCGGCTCGCGACCGAGTACCGCAGCGACGATGCCACCGAGATCGCGCGCTCCGTGGTGGTATTGCACGCCACCGATCCGGCGACGGTGCACCTTTCGGTCGCCGCCCGCGGCCGCGCGATCGGCCCCACTCAGGTCGAGCGAGCCCTGTACGAGGACCGGTCGCTGCTGCGCATGCTGGCTATGCGGCGCACCATGTTCGTCACACCCGTCGAGCTGGCGCCGGTATTGCACGCCGCTTGCGGCACCGAATTGGCAGTGAAACAGCGGCGCACCTACGCGAAGTTCCTGGCGGAGGCCGGTATCGGCGGCGACGATCCGGAAGGGTGGCTGGCCGCGGTCGCCGAGGAAACCCATCGCGCGCTGCTGGCCCGGGGCAGCGCCACGGGTGCGCAGCTGAGCAAGGATGTCCCCGCATTGCGCACCCAGATCGATACGAGCCCCGGGAAGTCGTATTCCAAACCGACCTCCATCACCACCTGGGTGTTGTTACTGCTCGGCACCGAGGGCAGGATCGTGCGCGCCCGCCCGGGCGGCAGCTGGTCCAGCAGCCAATACACCTGGGCCCCAATCGAATCCTGGCTGCCGACACCGATCGATGAACTCGACGCCGAACACGCCCGCGTCGAACTGGTGCGCCGCTGGCTGGCGGCGTTCGGCCCCTCCCCGATCGGCGATATCAAATGGTGGACGGGCTGGACTCTCGGGCAAGTCCGCAAGGCTTTGGCCCGGATCGATATGGTGGAGGTCGATCTCGACGGCAGCCCGGGAATCCTGCTCGCCGACGACCTCGACCAGGTGCCCACCCCGCAACCCTGGGCCGCGCTGCTACCCGCCCTGGACCCCACCCCGATGGGCTGGCAATCCCGCGAATGGTACCTGGGCGAACACCGGCTCCAACTGTTCGACCGCAACGGCAATATCGGGCCGAGTATCTGGTACGACGGCCGGATCGTCGGCGGCTGGGCTCAGCGCAAGGACGGCGAGATCGTCACCCGTCTCCTGGAAGACGTCGGCGCCGACGCCGAAGCCCTCATCGCTGCCGAAGCCGAACGCGCCGCGACCTGGTACGGCGATATCCGCCCGATTCCCCGGTTCCGCACCCCGCTGGAACGAGAACTCACCGCCTGATCGGCGCGCGGGTAGATTGTCGGGTATGCGAATCCGGACGTTCCGCCCGAGCGACCGGACGGCGTTGCAAGAGCTGGCCACGCGGGCCGCTCAGGGCTCGCCGACCGAAACGCTCTGGGGCCATCCGGAATCCGAGGCCGCGATCTATCTCGAGCCGTATATGGATCTCGAACCGGAGTCGTTGTTCCTGGCCGAAGCGGACGGCGAACTCCTCGGCTATCTCACCGGTTGTGTGGATACGGCGGCGTTCCCGAGCGAGGACGCCCGAATCGCGCACGCGATCCGCGCACACCGCCTGATCCTGCGCCGCCGACCGGCCGCTTTCTTCGCCCGCAGCGCGCTCGACGCCGCCGGGGCCGCACTGCGCCGCACACCGACCGCCGGGGAAATCCACGATCCGCGCTGGCCCGCGCATCTGCACATCAATGTCGCCCCCGAGGCCCGCGGCACCGGAGCTGCCGACGGTTTGATGCAGCACTGGTTCGAACGGCTCCGGTCGGTGGGTTCCCCCGGCTGCCACCTGCAGACCTTGGTCGAGAACACCAGGGCCGTACGGTTTTTCGAGCGCACAGGTTTCACTCCGCACGGACCGGCGGCGCTGGTTCCGGGGATGCGTTACCAGGGCCGCCGGGTGCACCAGCGGACAATGGTCCGCAGTTGCTGAGGGAGCACCCCACCCGCGATCGGAGCGGTCCAGGCTAGGATCCGGCACCCCGGGCCGCGTGGTCGTCGAGGATCCGGCCGAGCATGGTGACCAAGCTGCGCCGCTCGGCGGCGGACAACGCCGCCAGCAGATCCCGCTGGGCGCCGTCCAGCCTGCGATCCAGCTCGGCGAGGTGGTCGCGGCCGAGGCCGGCCAGCGTCACGATATTGCGGCGGCGGTCGTCGGGATCGGCGGTGCGCTCCACGAAACCCCTGCCGACCAGGTCGTTCAGTACCGCGACGATATCGCTGCGGTCGATTCCGGTGCGGCGGCCGAGGTCCGCCTGACCGGTGGCGCCGCCCTCACGCAGCGTCGTCAGCACCGCGTAGTGATGCCGGCGGGACCCCGTCCCGGCGAGTGCTTGCTCGGTGGCCCGGCCGGCTAGTACCGCCGTCTGGTCGATCAGTCGCATCGGCAGACTGCGCAGCCTACCCGCAGCCCCCTGGTGCGCGGCATCCATACCGGCAATCTAGCAAGCGGCCGTTGGCGTCACCCAGAATGTCCGGCGCCGCCCGGCATCACCGCATCCGGGCATCGAGACAGCTACCCCTGCAACGGCTTACGACGTCGGCCACGCCCTGGCGCCTGGTCGCCATCTGGCGGCAACAGCTGGCCGACAGCCACCGCGACCGCACACGCCCAGGCACCCCCAAGGCGACCACTCTGCCCGCGATCATCCCGCTGGTTGTCCACAACACCGCCGAAGGCAGGGCCTGGTCGGCGCCCACCGAACTGGCCGACCTGCTCGACCTCGACGACGAGGCCCGCGACGCCCTGGGCCCGTATCTGCCCCGGTTCCGGTTCCTGCTCGACGATATCGCCGCCCTCGATGTCGCCGCCCTGCGTGAACGCGACCTCACTCCCGCGGCCAGGGTGCTGCTGGTGCTGCAACGGATCGCACCCAAGAATCCGGCGCTGGGTCGCGATATGCTGGACTGGCTCGAAGACCTGCGCGCCCTGGAGTCCGGCCCGGACCCTCTCGGCGACTATCTGGCCGTTTTGACCTACCTCATGACGGTCAGCGAAACCCCCGAGGCCGACCTCGCGGCGGTATTCGAAGAACTGGGCCCGCGAGCGAAGGAGGCGATTGTGACCACAGCAGAGATCATCGAAGCTCGCGGCGAAGCCCGTGGCGAGGCCCGGGGCGAAGCACGCGGGCGCGCCGAAGCACTACTCGAGCTGATGACCGCCAAGTTCGGCCCGCTGCCGGCCTGGGTATCCCACCGCGTCCGGTCGGCAGACCCCGGCCAGGTCCGCGCGTGGACCACGCGGGTCCTTACCGCGAGCGACCTCGACGAAATGTTCACCTGAGGCCGGTCGGGTGATCACTCCGGCACGATAGCCCCGTCGTAGACACGGAGAAGGGCACGTCGGTCGCCGAGTGACGGCAGCCAGGTCGCCGCGGCGATTGGTCAGTTCACTGTCCACGGGGCGCGAAGCAGCGCCGCGATATCGGCGTCGGGAAGCTCGATATCGAAGACTTTCGCCAGCGTCTCCGGTATTTCCACGAGGTCCAGCTCGCGGGAGCGGCTGGAGCCGTCGGGGTGTTCGGTGGTCAGGGTGCGGCCGTCGAGGATGTGGTGGACGTCCGGGTGGAAGCGCTGGACGAACGGGCGCCGGGTGAACGGCGACCGCGGGGAGGTGGCGACGAAATGGTTGCCGACCTCGTAATCCACCCGGTACTGCGGCGCGAGGGTGAAGGTGTAGCGGTCCACCCACCCGTCCTTCGCGAACTGATGCAGCACCCACTGTTCGGTCTCCAGCTCGCCGTATTCGCGTGCCAGCCGGAACCGCCACTCCCCGAGCCTGAACTCCGCGGGACTGTCGACGAGCGCATACGGTTCGGCCGGTCCGGCCCCGAACCCCACATCCACCAGCCACACCCGGTCGTCGTCCCCGGTGGTGACCCGCAGCAACGCATGGGTGGCCGGCCGCAACCCACCCGACCCCATGGTCACCCGCCCGGACAATCCGGTGACCCCGAATCCGAAGCGCTCCAGCACCGCGGCGAACACGGTCACGTTCTCGTAGCAGTAGCCACCCCTCCGCTGCCGTAACAGCTTGTCCTGCAACGTTTCCAGGTCCAACGGCACCGGCCGCCCGAGCACCGCCTCCAGATTCTCGAACGGTATCGACGTCGTATGAGCGCCCACCAGCGCCCGCAGCGCAGCCAACGTAGGTGTCCGCGGCCCCGTGTACCCGATCCGGCGCAGATACAGCTCCAGATCCAGTTGCGCACCGTTCCAGCGATAGGCCTCGTCCGCAGACTTCGGCATGACACTCCCTTCACCAGGTATTTGCCACGAGCAACCGCCCCCGCCCGGCAAATGTTCCGACCACTGCTGATGAGGAGCGCTCGGTCACGCCCTACTTCTGACCACCGCGCGACCACACACCGCCCGGATCACCGCGAACCCAGGACGATCCATAGAATTCGGTCGGCGTCGACCCTCGCCGGGATCTGACCGTCCTCTCGGGCCGGCCATATGCGAGACTGACGACGTGCAGCCGAAGCGTAGGGTTCACTTCGTGGGCAGCCTGCCCGCACAGTTGGACAGTCCAGCGAAGGCGATGGCGTTCGCTGTCGAGACGGCCGGTGAGTTCCTGGACGGCATGGTTCCCGGCGGCGAAGCGGATCCCTATCGCGCCCAGTGGTACATCAGACCCCTCATCGACCGGCTCGACGGTATCCCGGCGCTGGAGCCGGTGCGCCGCGGTGATTGGTCGACGCTGCGTTCCCGCAACACCTTCCGGCTTCGCGCCGGCCGATCATTGGGTGAAGCGGATATCGACGCCGCGCTCGGCTATGCGGAAGAGGCCGAGCGTGCCATCGAGGCATTGGCCGATATGCGCCGAACCGATCCCGGACTACGCTTACAGGTAGGAATACCGACGCCGTTCGTCATCGGTTTCATTGCTTTCGAGGCACGAATGCTCGTGTGGCGTCGACGCTCCACCGGCCGCGGTGACCGAAACTTCCCCTACTACCGCCCGATCGTCGACGCGACCGTCCGGGAAATCGTCCGAATCCACGAGACGTTGCGGGACAACGTCGTTTTCCAACTCGAACTTGCCGCGGAGACCCTCCTCTGCGCGCGGATGCCCGCGATCGCGCGGCAGGCTGTGGCCACCGGGGCAGGTCGGGCGATCGCGCGCCTCGTAGCACGGGCACCCCAGGGAGCCCGTTTCGGAGTGCACCTCTGCTACGGGAGCCTCGACGACAAGCCGGCCGTGGTGCCGGGATCGACGGCTGCGGTCGTGGCGCTGGCCAACGCGATAGCGCGATACTGGCCCGCGGGCAGACATCTCGAGTTCGTCCACCTGCCTATCGGCGACGGCAGGCAGGCACCGGTCCGACCGCGCTACTACGAACCCCTGGCACACCTCGAATTGCCTGCCACTACACGTGTTGTCGCCGGGCTTGCGCATCCGGCGCAACCGCTCGCGCAGGCCCGGCAGAGTCTGGCGGCGGCGGAGTCGGCCTACGGCGGCCTGTTGGACGTCGCGGCCCCGTGTGGTCTGGGCAGATATAAGACGGTCGACCGGGCGCGGTCCGCAGTAGCGCACGCGGTCGCCCTGGCCGAGACCGATCTGTGAAACGTCCTGCGGTCACGGCAGCCGCCGCCGTCCCTCGACGCCGGTCCGACCCGTCCCGGAGCAATTCGGCCGGGCAGAGCGCCGACTCGTTCGGGTCACGCATCCGCCACTGCGTACGAGACCGAAAGATCTTCGGAGCAAGGCACACCCGAGGTGGCCGTCGGCTACGATTGCACCCGTGGTCGAAGGAATCGAAGGGCCTGCGCCGGAAAGCAACCGGCTGCCGCGCCCGTTCGACACGGATAAGCTGACTTCCGCCCGGGTGTACGACTACCTGCTGGGCGGAAAAGACAATTACGATGTCGACCAGGACATGGCCCGTCAAATGTTGTCCAGCACACCCGAACTCAAGACGTTGGCCTGGTTCACCCGGAGTTTCATGCACAAAGCAGTCGAGACAGCCGCTGATGCCGGTATCCGTCAGTTCATCGATCTCGGCTCGGGTACCCCGAATTCGCCCAATGTGCACGAGGTGGCTCGGGAGGTCGAGCCGTCGGCGCGGGTGGTGTATGTCGACTACGACCAGATCGTCGTCACCCATTGCGATGCGCTGCTGGCCCGATCGCCCGGTGTCGCAGCACTGTGGGGAGATGTTCGTCGTCCTCACGATATTCTCGATGAGCTGGTCGACCTCGAGCTGATCGACCTCGACGAACCCGTAGCAATCACCCTCGTCAGCGTGCTTCATTATGTGATGGACCACGAACACCCCGCCGAGATCCTCGCCGCCCTCCGTGACCGGATCGCGCCGGGCAGTTATCTGGCGATCACTCACGGCTCCAGTGATTCCTCCCCGGAGATACTCCAGGTACTCGCCGGCACCAATGACACCTCGGCCCAGGTCGCCTTTCGGTCCACCGCTCAGACGGAGGCATTCCTCACCGGCTTCGAGTTGCTCGAACCTGGTGTGGTGCCGGTACAGCAGTGGCTCCGCCCCGGCTTGCCGGATACTCGCATGGTCATGCTCGGTGCCATCGGCCGCAAACCGTGAGGAGCCGAGATGGCCAGAAGTAGTCTCGAACACGCTGATTTCTCGGCCACCTGCACAGTCGAGCGTGCAACAGGTGCTGTTCCGGTCCATCAGAGGATGAAAATGAAGACCCTCAAAATTGTCGCTGGTGTCATCTCGACCATCGCAACGGTCGCCGCGGTCACCACCGGCGCCTCGGTTGTCAATGCTCCTGCCGCCTCCGCGGCGCCGGGTGAGTTCCTCATCACCCGGGAGGTCCCTACCCTGGAAGATCTAGACGCCCAGGTCGCTTTCCTGATCGAGAAACCCGCCTCCGACGAGGCCAAGGCGGCCAATATGGAAGGCGGTATGAGGGCCGTCGTGGTGGCGCGCACCCTCTACAACACCGGCCTGTATCGAGCTCCGCGCGGGTCGAACGAGATCACCGGTCCCGAAACCCACGACGGCAACGTGCACACCGCTATGCTGCGCAGTAAGTCAGCGGGCCAACCGGATCTGGTTGCGCGGGTGGTCTGGAAGCGTATCGACGGTGTCTGGAAGCTGTCCAACAGCTCCGTATGCGAAGGCGTCAAAGCCGTAGGGCTGGCGATGGCCTGCGATTTCTGACCGGCTGCGAACACCGTGATCGACATCCGTGACCTCACTCTGGGCTATCCAGGCGTCACCGTTCTCGAGATCCCCGAATTGACGGTGGCCGACGGGGCACTCACCTACCTGCTCGGTCTCAACGGCACCGGTAAAACCACACTGCTGCGGAGTATCTGCGGCGTCATCGCGCCCACCCTCGGCACCATCCAGGTCGACGGCACCCTCGTCCGGGCCCATCACACCACACCGGCAACGCTCGGACTGCATATCGACTACCGGGCCTTCGACCCACGTCACACCGCACGGCGGCACCTACGCTGGATCACCCGCGCCCGCGGGCTCCCCACCGGGCGGGTGGGCGACGTTCTCGAGATCGTCGACCTCGCCCGGGTCGCCGATCGCCGATTGGGGCACTATTCGCTCGGTATGCTCCAACGTGTCGGCATCGCCGCCGCATTACTGTCCGAACCCCGAACCCTGTTGCTCGACGAACCTCTCAACGGCCTCGATATCGCAGGCATCCGCTGGATACGCGAACTGCTGCGCGACCTCGCCGATGCCGGGACCTGTGTCCTGGTTGCCACGCATCTGCTCGATGAGGTCGAACGCAACGCCGACCACATCGTCATCCTCGGAAACCGGCGCATTCTGGCCGACCAGCCGTTCGCCCACCTCATGGACACCTTGGGTCCTGGCGAGACCAGCCTCGAAGACGTCTATCTGCGAATCGCCGGCCTGCCTACCGATCTCGTGTCGGGCACGGCCTCATGAACAGTCCCGGTGCGGCCACACTGATCCGCCGCGGCATCGCCGCCGAATGGACCCGCACCACCGGGCGCAGTTTTCTGTGGTTCGTCGCAGTTCCCCTCACCTTCGTACTGCCGCTGATCGTCACCTTCGCAATCGCCGCTGTCGCAGAACGGCTCGCAAGCCTGCCTGGGCAGAGTTACCTGGCCACAGTCTCCACAACCAACTCGGTGTACTGGGTGATCACCTTGTCCGTATCGGTCATGATGGTCACCACCGCCTACGCCCACGCCGCGCAATGGCGCGGTCAGACAGGTGATCTCAATGCGTTCCTGTTTCCCCGGTTCTGGACGGTTGCGCTGGCCCGGTGGTTCTACTACGGCACCATCACTGCGGTATCGACAGTTGTTCTGCTCGGCGTCGTCATGGTCACGCTGCCGACCCAGTTCCCCCAGATCTATGGTGCTGTGGACATCACGGACTCGGCCGGTATCCGGTTCCTCTGGACCGTCCCGAGCTACGGATTCGCCGCTTGCGGTGTGGGTGTCGCGGTGGGGTCATTGATTCGCACTCCGTCCGCCGCTGTGGCCGTCCTGCTGTTCTGGGTCTATGTGGCCGAGAATTCCATCAATATGTTGCCCCACGGGTACACTTTGCAGGCCTATGCCCCGTTCCTCAACGCCGTCGCCGCAACCGGCCAGGAAGTCGCGTTCGTCCCCCGCTTCGGACGCAACGGATCTCTGCTCTACTTCGTCCTGTTCGCAGTCGTCCTTTTCGTCGCCGCGGCTGTCCTGCCTGCTCTGGTTCGCAAGATTTCGGCTTATCGCAGAGCTGCGGTCACCAAATCGGGTGCCTGATTCACGGCGCCGGCTGCGGGGTCGTCACGGTAATCGAATCGGCCGCACCGTTACCGGGAGACCGGACGAACCTCGAGCGGAAGCTTGCCGATCCCAGGGATCGGCCCCATGGCCCGCGGTACCTTCTCGGTGACGACCGGCCGAAACTCCCACTTCGACAACAAACTGTGGAGCGTCGTCTGTAATTCCATCCAAGCAAAATTGTTGCCGATACACATCTGATTGCCCATGCTGAACGGGACGAAGCTCCGGCATTTCGTCCCGGAGCTCGAGGCCGGCCACCGATCGGGGTCGAAAGTGTCCGGCTCGGCGAATATATCCGGGTTTCGATGAATGGCCGCAATACTGTAGCCGATATCCGTCCCGGCCGGAAAGGTGAAACCGCCGAGATCGACAGTGGTGACGGTACGTCTGGTTTGCAATAGCGGTGAATGGATCCGCGTGACCTCGTTCAGGAACCGGTTCAGATAGTCGAGCCCGCCGAGGCTTCGGGGGTCGAGTTCCCCCGCATCGGCGATCTCCTCCCGCAGTCTCGAAGCCACCTCCGGACGCTGCGACAACTCGTACAGAGCCCAGGTCAGCGTGGTGGTCGAGGGGTCGATTCCACCGAAGAGTACGGTCACGGCCTGCTCTGCCAGGAACTTGTCACTGCGGTGTCCGTCGTCTGAGGAATCCAGCAGGATGTCGATCAAGTCGTTGCGGCGATCACCGCTGACCCGGCGCGCGACGATCAGATCCTGACAGTATTCCCGCAGTTGCGTGCCGGCAGACAGGAATTTGCGGTTCACCGGTAACGGCAGGTTCGCAAGCTTCTTGGGCAGCACACTGCCTACCATGGCACCTGCGCCTATATCCTCGACCAGACCCGAGATGAACTGCAGCTCTCCGGTATCGGGTTTATGCGAGAACATGGACTCGAGCACGTTGGCGATCACCACTTCCAACATTGCCGAACGAGCCTCGATGTTGTGGCCCGGCCGCCACGAACTCGCCAACGCGTCCGCGTTCCGCTTCATGATATCCGCGTGACTTTCCAACTCTTTTCGATGAAACGCAGGTTGAAGCAGACGGCGAAGATCCCTGTGCTGCTCACCGTCGGCCACGATCAGCGATTCGCCGAATATGAGACGGATTCGTTCGAACAGGAGCCCTCTCTCGTAGGCGTCGGAGTTCTCGACCAACACCCTGTGGAGTAGTTCGAAATCGGTAATGACATAGACGACGAGACTGCCGATATCGACACGTACGATTTTCCCGATGCCCGCCAGATCCGCCATGAACCGGACTGGATCACGCCACATTCCCCAGCCGTGTCCGATAACAGGTAAACGGCCGGGTCCGCACGGGACGTCGCGGATATCCACTGTATCTTGCCCCTTACTATCGGCAGGTTCAGACCACGGAATTCGGCATATCAGATCGGATCGCCGAGTCCTGTGGTCGATCCACACGTTACCTCAGCGCGGATTCGCGCGGCGGCGAGTCGGCATGCGAATACGTCTGTCCCACAGTGCAAAATGCCATGCTGCGGACGGAGCGCCACTCCGGCACGGGATCGGTGCCGGTCATGCCGCCGCCGACGGGACGCGGCGTTGAACGCGGCTTCGGTTCCGTGTCCCGCGCAATGGGCGCTCGTCTTCGATCGCGCCGCCGGCCGAGACCGATGCCCCAACCCTTCGGCGCTAGCCGACTTTGTCGAGGAGCTCACGCAGGAGCAGCGGGGTTCTGCCCGGTGGATGCGCGTAGCCTGCACACAGGGTGTCCATCAGCTTCCGGTAGCGCTGCAGATCGGCGCCTTTGTCGAGATAAAGTGCGCTGGTGAGCTGTTCGAGATAGACGATATCGGGCAGTTCGTCTTCGGGGAAGCGCAGCATGCTGAAGGACCCGCCTTCGGCGGGCGTGGGCCCGGCGGATTCCGGGAGCACCTGCATGGTGATATTGGGCTGCTCGGTCAGCTCGAGCAGGTGCTGCAGCTGGTTACGGGCCACGCACGGATCCGGTGGCAGCCTGCGCAGCACGTGCTCATCGATGACCGCCCATACACTGGGCGGGTTCGGTGTGCGAGTGAGTATGCGCTGGCGGCGCATCCGCATATCGACGAGGCGCTGGGCGTCCTCCCGGGAATCGAGACCGAAGACGTAGCGGGCGTATTCGGCGGTCTGGAAAAGGCCCGGGATGTAGTGGGTTTCGTAGATGCGAATGCCGAGGGCGGCCTGTTCGAGACCGACATAGGTCTCGAACCAGGAGGGCAGTAGGTCATTGTAGCGATGCCACCAGCCCGGCTGGTTGGCTTGACGAGCCAGCGCAAGGAACCGGTCGCGCTCGTCGGCGTCGTGCACGCCGTACAGCGTGAGCAGGTCGCCCATATCGCGTGGTTTGAATCCGGTCCGCCCCAGCTCGAGTCGGGCGATCTTGGATTCGGTTGCGCGCAATGCCTCACCGGCTGTCCCGCGACTGATCCCGCGTTCCTCGCGCAGTTTGCGTAGCTGGACGCCGAGCGCGATCCGCAAGACGGTGGGTCCCCGTTCGACGGAAGCTTCGGCCGTCGCGCCACCGTCATGGTCGAAACTCGCTGCCGTGGAGTCGGCCCTGGCTGTCATCGACTCGACTCCCATCCAGTACGAATCCATATCCCCTCGTGGCTGCACCCCCCGCAACACCTTACAGCATGAAGCTATCGAAGCGGCCGCCCTTGATCTCGCGCAGCAAGGCAGCGAACTCCGCGCGCCCGAGGGTCAGAACGGAGCCCTGTGGGTCTCGGGAGTTGCGCATTCCGATGCAGTCGCCGGAAATACGCCCCAGCTCGACACAATTGCCGTTCGGTCCACTGTAAGAGCTTTTCCGCCAGGTGGTGGCACTCGGGAGCGATGGGGACTCGGGGGTGGGATCGGACACGACACTCTCACTGTTCTTGTCGATGAACGAGATTCGCGGCCTACTGTACACACAGATGCACATGCAGTTGCAGATCCATTCGAAGATGCAGAAGCATCTGCCGTTGCATCTGCACCCAGAGTTCGGAACACTGTCGCGAGCCGGAGACGCCTGGTGTGAGGATGCGACGCGGGTAGTCGAGTGTTGTCCCTCTGACAGGAGACGTTCGGCCCCAGTTCGTCTCGCGGGCACAACCGACAGGCCCACCCTCGCGGCCGGGGTGGCGAAAGGCCGGCACAACCGGCGGTGTTGCCGTGCAGACGGTGCGCAGCCGGCCGGACCCGTCCGGATCGGCATGAGGGATTCGAGTCGTCCCGGTGCGGGGTGCAGAGTCCCCCGGACCGGGAACCTTTAGCCGCGGGGGAAGCCGAATGAAGCGAGAAGGGCCGCGTACGACGACAACCGCCGACGGGATGAAGACCGCGGTCTGGTCGCTGACACAAAGACGCCCGTGGATTCGGCGCGTGTCGCTGCTCGGCGACCCGAGTCCCGCGATCCAGTGGCCTGACAAGCCGCTGCCACTGGCGCAACGTGGAACAGTCGTATTCGCCGAAGACACGGGACCGCTGGATCTCGCCGATGCCCGTGAGGTGTTACCGCAACATCAGGACCTGTGGGATGCGGTGCAACGGGAGTTCTGGACGGCTCTACTCGACTCGAGTTCCCCCGGCCGTGAACGGCCGGGATCCCTGCGATGCGCTGCGGCCGTTGATCACCCGCCGCGAACGGTTGGGCCGGTTCGTGCTGCGCCGCGATGGCCGGTTACCTCGCGGGCACCGAGCGAACCGACATAGCCATCCACCAGGGCACGGCGCTCCCTGCCCGGTCACAGCCGCGCGTCATTTCGCGGTGCCCCGCCTCCACACCGCGCCCGAACCGCCGCGAGCCCACGACTCGGACCAGTCCCACAGCGACTGCAGGGCTTCGCTGAGGCCCACCCCCGCCGCCGAGAGTTCATAGGCACCTTTCGGCCCATGCCGGTCCACCAATCCTGATACCTGCAACTGCTGCAGGCGATTCGACAGCATGCTGGAGGAACAGTTACCCATCCTGCGGCGCAACTCCAGGAACCCGAGCGGTCCGGGTTCGAGTTCCCACACCACCCGCAGCATCCACCGCTGTCCCAGCAACTCGATCGCGGTGTGGACCGATTCATGGGCCGGATCGCCGCCCTTGCTCACCTCGGGACCCCCACCATTTGCGCTTCTCATTCAGAAGCACCATAGTTGCTTCTGAATCAGAAGCACTACGGAGCCGGGAGGCGATGCGCAATGACCCGTTCGAGCCCGAGCCGACGGCGAATCGTGCTCATCACCGGCGCCTCCCGCGGCGTAGGTGCGGCGACAGCGCAGCAGCTCGCCGGCCCGGGCACACACGTCGTGGTCAACTACCGGGAAAAGCGCAAACGAGCGCTGACCGTGGTCGACGGAATCGTCGCAGCGGGTGGCAGCGCCTCCGCGATGGGCGCGGATCTGTCCGACCCCACCGCGGTCACCGCCATGCTCGATGAAATCCGCGCCGAGTTCGGCAGGCTGGACGTACTCGTGCTCAACGCCTCCGGCGGCCTCGAACGCGGTGCCGACCCGGGCTACGCCCTGCGCCTCAACCGGGACGCACAAGTCCGAACGGCCACACTCGCGCTCCCGCTGATACCCGCGGGCGGGCGTATCGTTTTCGTCACCAGCCATCAAGCCCACTTCCTCGACCGAGGTCGTCCACTGCCACCGGGCTACGAGCCGGTCGCCGCGAGCAAACGTGCGGGAGAGCACGCACTACGAGCACTGATCCCGGATTTCCACGCCCACGGAGTGGGTTTCGTCGTGGTCTCCGGCGATATGATCGACGGCACGATCGTCGTCCGTCTGCTGGAACGCCGCGACCCCGCAGCCGTCGCTCTCCGCCGCGCCGGTGGACCGTTACCCACCCTCGGCCAATTCGCCGACGCCATCGCCGAGTCGATCGATGCGCCGGTCCCCCATGGGCACACGATCTACATCGGCGGCCACGACTACCTCACGGCCGGCGTCTGACCAGATGAGATTCCTCCGACTGATGGTCGGCCGGATAGCTCAACGCTTCAACGACCGACAGATTTCCTCGGCGAGCGCAGGATTCCCGGCGGCAATGAAAGTCTGGCGCCGGTTCATTGCCCGATTGATGGATTCCATCGAAACCAGATCACAGTCCAGCGGCAGTGGGGTGCCGTGCAGATCCGTCACGGTTCCGCCCGCCGCATGCAGAATGTAGTGCCCCGGGGACAGGTCCCAGACCGCAAACCCTTTGGCGAACTCGACCATTGCGTCCGAAAAGCCGGCCGCAACGTGACACAGGCCGATGGACCCGAAATCGACGCCGATACGCCCCTTCGCCTTTCCGTCAGCAGAGACAACACTCAATGCGTCGATGAAATCGTTCTGCCGGGCGAGCGCCCGGAACCGTTGTTCCGGCCGCATCAGGTAGTTGGTGACCAGAGCTTCGGACAGACTTGCAGACGAGGGCCCGCTCAACCGGCGCTCGACGCCGTCCGCGGTGATCAGAAACGCAATGTCCGCACCGGTCGCGTCCCGCGCAGCAACGTACACCTGGCAATGGTGGAAGATGTCCCCGAAATATACGGTATTCAGCGATACCCGATCGCCGAAGCTCGCCGCACTGATCGCCATCCAGCACATCATCGAGCACAACGCCGAAGTATTGGTGGTCCCACATCTCACCACCGCGGGGCTGACGAACGACCGCCGGTGGCAGGTCGTCGTCGCTGCCGCCGACCTCATCACTGCCGATGGCCCGGTCATCGGCTAGAGAGGGTCGCCGGCTGACGTCGGGAACTGTTCGCATAGGCAACCTCGACCGAATGGGTGAGCTGGTAGACCACAACAGGCCGGGTTTCGGGTCCTGCGGACAGTCGCGACGCCGCTACATGTCGAGACCGAGGTCCAGCACTCGTACAGAGTGGGTGAGGGCGCCTACGGCGAGGTAGTCGACGCCGGTGCGGGCGTAGTCGGCGGCCATGTCGAGGGTGAGGCCGCCGGAGGATTCCAGTTTCGTATCCGGGGCCAGGGTGTTGCGGCGCTGGACGGCGGATTGGGTTTGCCAGAGGGGGAAATTGTCCAGCAGGACCAGCTGGACGTTTTCGGCCAGGACCTCGTCGAGCTGGTCGAGGGTGTCGACTTCGACCTCGCAGTCGATATCGGGGGCGGCGGTGCGCACGGCGCGCAGGGCGTTCACCACCGAACCCGCGGCGACGACGTGGTTGTCCTTGATCAACGCCGCGTCGCCCAGGCCCATCCGGTGGTTGACGCCGCCGCCGGCGCGGACCGCGTACTTCTGCAGGGCGCGCAGGCCGGGGAGGGTTTTGCGGCTGTCGCGGATGCGGCAGTTCGTGCCCGCTACCGCATCGACCCAGGCGGCGGTGGCGGTGGCGATACCGGAGAGGTGGCAGAGCAGGTTGAGCATGGTGCGTTCGGCGGTGAGCAAGCCGCGGGTGGGGGCGACCACGCCGAAAACGGTGTCGCCGGCGGCGATGCGGGTGCCGTCGGGGACGCGTTCGGTGAGCTCGTAGTTGCCGGCGCCGATCACCTCGTCCAGCACGAGCAAACCGATATCGATACCGGCTACTGTGCCCGGCTGCCGGGCTACGACCGCGGCCTTCACCGCGGCGTCTTCGGGAACCGTGGCAACGGTGGTGATATCCGGGCCGTACCGCAGATCCTCGTCGAGTGCGGTGCGGATGAGACCGCGGACTGCCTCGGGATCGAGTGTGGCGTCCAAAGTCATTGTCAACTCCTCATATCCGATTCTGTGCGGGTCATTCGACCGGAAGACACCGCCGCGACTCTGCGACCGCCGGGAACGCGATAGAACGCTGTGCCCGTGCTGAGGTCGCGTACCGCAGGGCACCGCGGCGGCCGGGCCGGCTACCGGCAGGCACGACGCATCCGCTGCGCGACCTATAGCCACCGCACCCGCATACCGGCACCGGGGCGGTCCGGTCGGCTACCCGCGAAAGCCCGGTCACGAGGCCGCCAGCGGTGCGGCGCACGACGCGCCCGCGTCGCCGCCGTTCCGCGGCCCGCCGGCCCATTCCGCCGCGATCTGCGGTGTACCTGTGCTGTTCAACTGCACCGCGACAGGTCGCGCCCAGCCCGGCGCCGGGGCCGGGTGATCGGCACGGGTATGGCAACCGCGGCTCTCGATACGCGCCGAAGCGGCCAGCAGCAGCGCCTGGGCGGTGACCGTCAGGGCGGCGTCTTCGTACTCCGCGATCAGGTCCGCCGGCCGCTGCGCCGCCCTGTACGACCCGTTCATCTGCGACGACAGCCTGCTGCCGGTAATCCCCGTTCGAGCCACGGTGTGCCGCGCGCCGGGGATGCCGAGAAGGTCACCTGCCTGCGCGAGCCCCCACCCGTCGCGGACGACCGAGGCATGCTCGGTCATCGTCTGCTGCAGCAGACTTCGCTGCAGTACCGTCCGCTGCGCGGCCGGCCGATCGGGGACCAGCGCCGGTTCACCCAGTCGTTCGAGTGCCGCCAGTCCCGCGCGTTCGCCCATCACCAAACCCTCGAGCAGGCTGTTCGAGGCCAACCGGTTCGCACCGTGCAACCCGGTACGGGCGACTTCCCCGGCCGCGTAGAGTCCCGGAACCCCGGTCCGTCCGTGCAGGTCGGTGACCACACCCCCGCATTGATAGTGCGCGGCGGGCGCGACCGGAATCAGATCACGCCGGGGGTCGATCCCCACGACCCGGCACGAGGTCGTGATCGTCGGGAATCGATGGACGAAGTCCGGCACATCGCGGGCGTCGAGGTAGACGTGGTCCTCGCCCAGTTCCCGCAACCGGGCGGCGATGGCCCGCGACACCACGTCCCGCGGGGCCAGGTCACCGCGCGGATGAACCCCGGCGGTCACCGATTCGCCGCGGGAATCGACGAGCACCGCACCTTCGCCGCGCACCGCCTCGCTGATCAGCGGCTGCCGGCCGAACCCGTCGGGCGAGTACAGGACGGTGGGATGGAATTGCACGAACTCGAGGTCGGCCACCGTCGCACCCGCCCACAGGGCCAGGGCCACGCCGTCGGCTGTTGCCCCGGCAGGGTTGGTGCTCAGGGCATAGAGCTGGCCGAGGCCGCCGGTGGCGAGCAGGACCGCCGGGGCGTGCACGCGTCCCAGCCCGCGTTCGGAGACCGCGAGCACACCCTGCACGCCGTGCGCGTCGGTGACCACCTCGAGTACCGCCGTCCCGAACAGCACAGGCAGGCCTGCCGCCGACAGCGCCCGCTGCACCTCCGCACCGGTGGCGTCGCCCCCGGCGTGGATGATGCGCCGGGTGCTGTGGCCGCCTTCGCGGGTCCGGGAGATCTGGCCGTCGCGGCCGAGGTCGAACACCGCGCCGAGGTCGGTGAGGGCGGCGACCGCGTCGGGGCCCGCTTCGACGATGGAACGCACCGCGTCGGGGTCGCACAGGCCACCACCCGCCGCGAGCGTGTCGGCGACATGGGAATCCACGGAATCGCCCTGCGGTGCGACGACCGCGATCCCACCCTGCGCGTATTGGGTGGCCGTATCGCTGGGGCCACCCTTACTCAGGATCAGCACCCGCATACCCCGGCGCGAGGCCGCACGCGCGGCGGTGAGCCCCGCGACGCCGCCGCCGATCACCACCAGGTCGGCGCGTTCTTCCCAGCCGGGAATCCGTCGTTCACCAATCATCATGTCCTCCACTGCCGTTCACCGGCGAGTGCGCACACATGCGGTCCGCGCCGCGCGGTGTACCGGACGGCCCAGCGTGTCCACCGAGAATCGGGGAACGGCGGAAATCGGTCTCATTCCCCGCCGCCGGGGTTGCCGATCTCGATCATGCGCTGGACCGAGTTACGGGCCAGGGCGGCGGTTTCCGCGTCGACGTGGACTTCGTCGCGGTTCTCCTGCAGGCAGCGCAGCAGCGCGGCGGGGGTGATCATCTTCATGTATTTGCAGGCGGCGCGGTCGTTCACGGCCTGGAAATCGATACCGGGCGCGGCTTTGCGCAGCTGGTGCAGCATGCCGACCTCGGTGGCAACCAGTACCTGGTTCGACTTGGCGGCGCGGGCGGCGTCGATCATGCCGCCGGTGGACAGGATGTGCACCCGGTCGGCCGGGAATTCGCCCTCGCCGGCCAGGTACAGCGCCGAAGTCGCGCAACCGCATTCGGGATGCACGAAGAGTTCGGCGTCGGGGTGGGCCCGGGCCTGCTCGTTGAGTTCGTCGCCGTTGATTCCGGCGTGGACGTGGCATTCGCCCATCCAGATGTGCATGTTCTCGCGGCCGGTTTCCCGTTTGACGTGCGCGCCCAGGAACTGGTCGGGCAGGAACAGCACCTCGCGATCGGGGTCGATGGAGGCGACCACGTCCACGGCGTTGGACGAGGTGCAGCAGATATCGGTCAGCCCCTTCACGGCGGCCGTGGTGTTGACATAGGACACCACCACCGCGCCGGGGTGCTCGGCCTTCCAGTCGCGCAGCTCGTCGGCGGTGATGGAATCGGCCAGCGAGCAACCGGCCCGCTCGTCGGGGATGAGCACGGTTTTCTCGGGGCTCAGGATCTTGGCGGTTTCGGCCATGAAGTGCACACCGCAGAACACGATCGTGCCCTCGGGAGCTTCGGCCGCGATCCGCGACAGCGCCAGCGAATCACCGACGTGGTCGGCCACGTCCTGGATCTCCGGGAGCTGGTAGTTGTGCGCGAGAATCGTCGCATTGCATTGCCGCGCCAGGCGTTTCACCTCGGCCGCCCATTCCGGCGTCGCCTCCACCCCGGTATAGCCCGTGGGCCCGTCGACGATCCGCTCCCGCAGTGCGGTACCCGGCGCCGGGGCCAATTCTGCTCCCATCGTCGCCATGGTCGCTCCTTCCTTCGCGCGTTCGGCAACCCCGCCGATTCGCACTCAACCAGGTTTTCGACTTATGATCGAAAACGTGGACCAGTTTAGCACCATCCATGAATCGCTCACCGCGGTGTTCCAGGTTCGCCGCTTCCCCGCCAATATCGCCGCAGGTGAGAGCGGTCACGACGGGATGATCGACCGCTGCCCGCCGGGGCAGCGCAGCGAACTGGCGGTCCTGCTGTGGCAGCGCGCACTCGACCCGCAGCAGGGCACCTGGTCGCTCCCGGGCGGCCGGTTACGCAACGACGAGGACCTGGACACCTCGGCCCGCCGCCAGCTCGCCGAGAAGGTCGACGTGCGCGAGGTGGACCACCTCGAACAGCTGTCGGTGTTCAGCGCCCCGGACCGGGTGCCCGGGCCGCGCCGGATCGCCTCGGCCTACCTCGGTCTGGTCCCGCTCACCGCCGATCCCCGCCTGCCCGCCGACACCCGCTGGCATCCGGTGTCGGCGCTGCCCGAGATGTCCTTCGACCACGGCACCGTGGTCGGCCACGCCCGCGCCCGGCTGGCCGCGAAACTGTCCTACACCAATATCTCGTTCGCCCTGGCGCCGGACCGGTTCACCATGTCGACCCTGCGTGCAATCTATTGCGCGGCATTGGGTTATGACGTCGACACCACCAACCTGCAACGCGTCCTGACCCGCCGCAAGGTGATCACCCCGACCGGCGATACCGCCACCCCCGGACGAGCCGGTGGACGTCCCGCGTCGGTCTACCGATTCACCGATTCCGGCCTACGGGTCACCGACGAATTCGCCGCGCTACGACCCCGCGGCTGATCTTCCGGATCCACCGGCCCGAAAACCCCGTGCGGCTCGCAGCGCCGTGCCGCTACCGTCTCCGGTACGCGCGGGCCGCGGCAGCGCGCGATCGGGTATGGAGTAACGGCAGCTCACCGGATTTTGGTTCCGCTGGTCCAGGTTCGAATCCTGGTACCCGAGCACTGTTCTCGCCGATCCGCGCAGCCGGCGCCACGGTGACTTCAGGTTTTCATCTGCGGCCGGGGTACCGCGGTACGGCGTTCCGGGGGCGCGAGCCGATCCACCGCCCAGGCGATCAGCTCGACGAACCAGAACAGCACCAGGAATACGGTGACCACGACGGTCGGTATCGCCAGGAACACGACCGAGGCCACCGCGATCACCAGCCACACCGCGAACGCGGCCGGGGTGATCCCCGCCAGCCTGCTTCCCAGCCGGACCGCCGCCCACATCATCCAGCGCCGCGGCCGCGAGACATCGCATTCGCGCAGTGTGCGCCGGAAGATCCCGTCGGCATCGGCCGCGCTCACCCGCTCCGTCCGGCACAGATAGTCGTGCAGGATCGCTGCCCGCGTATACACCCCGTACCGGGGGATGAGCCAGACCAGCGGCCGCGGCACCGAGGCGAAATCGGTGCGGAAATCCGCCGGAACTTCGAATTCCTCGTCCGCGCCCTGATATTTCAGCGGCTCCCGGACCTTCCAGAACTTCCCGTCGATCTCCTCGACCACGAGCGCACTGGTGAACCCCACGTCTTCTCCCTGTCGTCTCCCCGAACGCGCTCAGCCTACGGCCGGGCAGCGGGGTTCGCGCGACAGGCGGGGGGCGGATCCCGCTGCGCGGGACGGCGACGGTACGGGCGAGAAGTATTGCCGGTACCCCTTTTCCGAGCCGAAGGGCCGGGTCACTTCGACAGCGACGGCCCGGGTGGCGATGACTCCTGTGGGGACAGCACCGGATCGGCGCCGGCCGGCGCCGGAGCACCCGAGGGCACCCGTTCGGCGGCGTCGCCGGGATAGAAGGCGTCGTCGTACTCCGGCTCCGCGTACGGCTGCGGGCGTGACTCCCCGAAGGGGCTCATGAACCCGCTACCGAGATCCTCGGTAGCGCTGAGGCCGGCCAGGACCAGGATCACCAGCGCCGCGGTGAGCGGCTGGACCAGCAGGACCAGCGGACTCTCGAGACCGACCGGCAGCGCCACGATCTGCCCGACCGGCGGATCGTCGGGCCGCGGATTGTTCCAGGTGGTGACGGCTTCCCCGGCCCACGCCATCACCCACGCACCGGCGGCCGATCCCAGCAGCAACCCGATGAGCTGGATCGGGCCGCGCATGCGCCGCCACCGCCAGGCCGCGGCCGCCGACAGCACACCGGTCACCGCGCCCGCACCGGCGAAGAGCGCCAGTGCGTCGAACCGGTGCAGGCTCTCGCCCACCAGGGTGGCGCCGCGGCCGGGTTCGACGACCAGCACCAGTTCGGTCGGGGCCAGCAACCCCCAGACCACGCCCGCAACCACACTCAGCACGACCACCGCGGCCGCCAGCACGGCCGCGGCCCGGAGTTCCCTGCGGGCTCCGCCGCGCGTCCCGGACACCCCTACCGCCTTTCCAGCCCGGCGGAATCGATGTCTCCGTGCCGCGAGCATCGGGCCCGCCAGCCGCCGGGGTCGATCTGCACGACCATCCGGCGTCCGCAGTGCGCGCAGAACCGGGGCGGCTCCAGGCCCAGTGCCACGGCCCGGGAGGCCGGTTCGTCGTGCCCGGGCACGACCGGTGTGCCCGTGAACGGGTTGTAGCGCTCGTCCATATCGCCGACAGTACTCATCCGGAGGTGCCTTCCGCGGTTGACGCCGCCGATCAGAATGTCTCGTTGAGTGCCTTGATCGGCATCTGCAGTTCACCGAGCAGGTCGAGGTCCTGTTCGGCCGGGCGGCCCAGGGTGGTCAGGTAGTTGCCGACGATCACGGCGTTGATACCGCCCAGGATGCCCTGCCGAGCGCCGAGATCGCCGAGGGTGATCTCGCGGCCCCCGGCGAAACGCAGGATGGTCCGCGGCAGGGCGAGGCGGAAGGCGGCGACGGCGCGCAGCGCGTCGGCGGCGGGCAGGACCTCGAGATCGCCGAAGGGGGTGCCCGGGCGTGGGTTGAGGAAGTTCAGTGGTACCTCGTCGGGTTCGAGGGCGGCCAGATCGGCGGCGAATTCGGCGCGTTGTTCCAGCGTCTCCCCCATGCCCAGGATCCCGCCGCAGCAGACCTCCATCCCGGCCGCGCGCACCATCCGCAGGGTGTCCCAGCGTTCTTCCCAGGTGTGCGTGGTGACCACGTTCGGGAAGTGGGACCGGGCCGTCTCCAGGTTGTGGTTGTAGCGGTGCACGCCCATCGCGGCCAGCCGGTCGACCTGATCCTGGGTGAGCATGCCGAGCGAACAGGCGACCTGGATATCGACCTCGTCGCGGATGGCCGCCACGCCCGCGGCCACCTGCGCCATGAGCCGTTCGTCGGGCCCGCGGACGGCGGCGACGATGCAGAATTCGGTGGCACCCGTTTTCGCGGTCTGTTTCGCCGCTTCGACCAGGCTGGGGATATCGAGCCAGGCGGCACGCACGGGCGAGGCGAACAGGCCCGATTGCGAGCAGAAATGGCAGTCTTCCGGGCAACCGCCGGTTTTCAGGCTGATGATTCCCTCCACCTCGACCTCCGGTCCGCACCAGCGCATCCGGACCTCGTGCGCGAGTTCGAGCAGCTCCTCGAGCCGGTCGTCACCGAGCCGCAGGACGGCCAGGGTCTGCTCGCGGGAGAGTCCGGTACCGCGGTCGAGCACCTGCTCGCGGGCCACGGCGAGCACATCGTCGACGGATGCTCCGGTGGTGACGGGGGCCTGGGTCACGGGCGAATCCCTTCGTCGGGTGGTGTGCGGCGATCGCGTCGGCACACCGGACTTGAACAGCGTTCAGGACAGGGTAGCGGCAAAGATTGAACAGCGTTCAGGCTGGGGTAGCGTCAGGGACGTATCGAAGCCACGGGAGGACGCACTGTGCAGCTACACCGAGACGACGTCGTGGACGGGGCGCTGGCCATCCTCGACCAGTACGGCCTCGCCGACCTCACCATGCGCCGGCTCGCGGGTTCGCTGCGGGTCCAGCCCGGCGCGCTGTACTGGCACTTCCCCAATAAACAAGCCCTGCTCGGCGCCGTCGCCGACCGCATTCTCGCCCCCATGGAACAGCCCATCGCCGCGACCGACTGGCCCGGAGCCCTGAGCGAACTGGCGCACCGGCTGCGCAACTGCCTGCTCACCTACCGTGACGGCGCGGAACTGGTTTCGGCCACCTATGCGTCGCGCCTGACCACCAGCAAGGGCCGCGAACGGATCGCCGGTGCCGTGATCCGCGCCGGTATGCCCCGCGACCAGGCCGAACTCGCCGCCTACACGCTGCTGTACTACGTACTCGGTCACACGGTCGACGAACAATCCCGGATGCAGATGGATTCAGCCGGCGCCCTGCCGGAATCGTCGCGCCCCGACTCGGCCGAGCCCGAAGAGGCCGCCGATCCCACGGCGCGCTTCGATTTCGGCCTGCAACTGTTCGCGGCCGGTATCCGGCATCGATTGGGCGCGGATATCCGCTGACGGCGTCTATGGCGGCGCCCGCGAAACCGCCGAGTTCGGGGAAAGGTGGGGTATCGACTCGGCGACGGCCGGGCAGAGCAGGCTCAGTTCGCCGGCGCGCCGGTACAGCGCCTTGTCCGGGCATGCCAACTCGACAGTCTGGCTAACTTGAACGGTGTTCAAGTATGGTGTGGCTCGTGACCCACGATCCACTGGCCTGGCTCGATGACCGCGCGGCTGCCCGTGTCTCCGCCGGATTGCGGCGGCGGCTGCGGCCGCGCGCCGCGGATTCGCCGGTGCTGGATCTGGCTTCCAACGACTATCTGGGGCTGGCCCGGCACCCGGAGGTCGTCGCGGGGGCCGTCGAGGCGGTGCGCCGCTGGGGTGCCGGGTCGACCGGTTCGCGGCTGGTCACCGGGACCACCACCGACCACGAGCTGCTCGAAGCCGAACTCGCCGATTTCACGGGGTTCGCGGCGGGGCTGGTTTTCGCTTCCGGATACGCCGCCAATCTCGGTGCGGTGACCGCGCTCGCGGGCCGGGGCGCCCTGATCGTCTCCGATGCCGGCTGCCACGCCTCCCTCGTCGATGCCTGCCGGCTGTCCCGGGCGCGGATAGCGATCGCGCCGCACCGCGATACCTCCGCCGTCGCACGCCTGCTCGCCGAACGCACCGAGGAACGCGCCCTGGTACTCACCGATTCGGTGTTCAGCGCCGACGGCGACCTGGCGCCCCTGGCCGAACTGCACCGGGTGACCCGGGCGCACGGCGCGGTCCTGCTCGTCGACGAAGCACACGGGCTCGGCGTCCGCGGACGCGGCGGGCGCGGCCTGGTCCAGGAGACCGGACTGGCCGGCGAACCGGATGTGGTGGTCACCGTGACCCTGTCCAAAGCACTCGCCGCCCAGGGTGGTGCGGTCCTGGCCGACGAGCGCGTGCGCGCGCATCTGATCGATACCGCCCGCACCATGATCTTCGATACCGGCCTGGCGCCCGCCGCCGTCGGTGCCGCCCGCGCGGCGCTGCGCATTCTGCGCCGGGATCCCGGACTCGGGCAGCGGGTCCTGGATCGCGCCGCCGATATCGCCCGGATCGCCGGGGTCGCGGCCCCCGATTCGGCGGTCGTACCGGTAATCCTCGGCGACCCGCAGATCGCCTACGACGCCGCCCTCGCGTGCCGCGAACAGGGCGTGGAAGTGGGCTGTTTCCGCCCGCCGTCGGTACCCGAGGGCACGTCCCGGCTACGGCTCACCGCCCGCGCCGATCTGACCCCCGCCGATCTCGACACCCTCGCCGCGGTACTGACCCCGGTGCTGGCGCGCGCCCGCGAATACGGGACGGTACCGGCGTGAGCGCGCCGAGTCCGGGGGCGGCAGCGCACCTCCACTACGAAGAGCCCCTGCTCACGCCGAACGAACAGAGCGTGAGTGAGTCGGGCCCGGAAGCGACAGCGCAGCGTCACTACGAAGAGCCTTCCCTTGCGCCGAACGAACACAGCGTGAGTGAACCGAGCTCGGGGGCGGAAGCGCAGTACCACCACGAAGGGCGCTCATACAGACCGCATGAGCACAGCGTGGGCGAGCCGGGCGCGGAGGCGCCGGCTCAGCGCCGGCGTGGACGGACCTCGGGCACGCCCGATCGGCACGGCGCGAGGTTGCTGTTCGTCACGGGAACGTCCACCGAGGTCGGTAAGACCGTCACCACCGCGGCGCTGGGCGCCGTCGGGTGCGCCGCCGGTCTTTCGGTCGCCGTCTGCAAACCCGCGCAAACCGGTGTCACCGCAACCGAACCCGGCGACCTCGCCGCCATCACCACGCTCTCCGGAGTGACCCGCACACTCGAAATCGCTCGCTACCCCGACCCGCTCGCCCCCGCGACCGCGGCCCGCCGCTGCGGCGTCCCATTCCTCACTCTGACCGAAACAGCCTCCGCCGTAGCGGCTCTCGCCGCCACTGCCGATCTGGTTCTCGTCGAGGGCGCAGGCGGTCTGCTGGTGCGGCTGGGCGAGTTCACCCTGCTCGACCTCGCCCGGGAACTCGCGGCACCGGTACTGGTGGTGGCAGCTTCGGGATTGGGGACCCTCAACCACAGTGAACTGACCACCCGGGCGCTCCGGCAGGAGGGTGTGCGCTGCGCCGGACTGGTGGTCGGCTCCTGGCCGGAGCAGCCCGATCTGGCCACCCGGACCAACCGCACCGATCTGCCGCGGGTCACCGGAGCCGAACTGGTGGGAGCGGTACCCGCGGGTGCGGGCTCGTGGCCGCCGCCGCGATTCCGGGCGGCCGCGCCGGGCTGGTTCGACCGGGAATGGATCCGGCAGCAGCTCGGGATCCACCCGCCTGCCGACGAGTTCCGAGCGGAGCGCGCCGCAGCCGGTGCCTAGAGTTCGGGTATGACCACCACCAGAATCAACCAGCCGAGGCCGGGAGATCCCCGCTCGATTCGCCAGTTTTCCGGTTACTGCTGAGCCACCCGGGCCATGACGCCGAACCACCGCGGCCGGTGCGCGAACCGCTACCGGCAGCCCTTCCGAGGGCATGCGAAGCGCCGACGAAAGGCCGTATCGGCAGCGGTCGAACGCCCACGAAAGGCGGTAGCCGGCGCGGGTCTCCGGCCATACCGACACTCATCCGTCCGTACCCGATCAGGAGGGCACCGATGAGCTCCGCGCATCCGGCCGAACCCGACCCCGCCGAGGCCGCGACCGCCCCGCTGTGGCGGGCGGTGCAAGCGTTCCGGCTGGTCACCCTGCTGTATGCGGTGGGTCAGCAGATCGCATCCGTGCGGTATTACGAGAATCAATGGCTGAGTTGGTTTTTCATCGCGCTCATGGTGATCTGGTCCGGGATCTCGGCGCTGCTGCTGGCCCAGGTGCACGGCCCCGGCACCGCACGCATCCGTCCACTGGTGGTGCTCGGCGACCACCTGCTGGTGCTGGGGTTGATCGCGGCGACCCCGCTGGTCGCCGATTACGCCTGGTATCACGGGCATCAGCCGCTGCCCACCACCATGTGGTCGGCCAACGCGGTCATCTCCGCGGCGATTCTGCGCGGGCCCCTGGCCGGGGTCGCGTCGGGCCTGCTCATCGCGGCCACGATCATCACCATGCGGCAGCAGTGGGGTGAGGATGTGTGGGCGGATGCGACGGCCCCGGTGCTGGTGTCGGTGGGCCTGGCGCTGGGCCTGGCCGCCGACACCGCCCGCCGCGCCCAGGAACAACTGCAGCGGGCGGTGCGGCTCACCGCCGCCACCGAGGAGCGCGAACGGCTGGCCCGGCAGGTCCACGACGGGGTGCTTCAGATCCTCTCCTACATCAAACGCCGCGGCACCGAGATAGGCGGTCCGGCGGGGGAATTGGCGCAGCGCGCCGGGGAGCAGGAGGTCGCGCTCCGGCGGCTGATCTCCGAACAGGCCGCCGGGCGCGAGACCGGCGAGACCACGGTGGACCTGCGACCCCTGCTCACGGCACACGCCACGCCCCGCGTGGTGGTCTCCACCCCCGGCGAACCGGTACGCATCGGCCGCTGGACCGCGCGGGAGATCGCCGCCGCGGTGGCCGCCGCCCTGACCAATGTCGATCTCCATGCCGGTCCCGAGGCCCGCGCCTACATTCTGCTCGAGGACACCGGCACCGAACTCATCGTCAGCGTCCGCGACGACGGCGTCGGTATCGCCCCGGGCCGTCTCGTCGAAGCCGAGCACGAGGGCCGGATGGGAGTGTCGCGCTCGATCACCGGCCGGATCGCCGCGCTCGGCGGCACCGCCGAACTACTCACCGCGGAGACCGTCGGCGAGGGCACGGAATGGGAGTTCCGTATCCCCCGTACCTGACTGTACGGCGGCGGCCGGTCCCACGTATGGAATAAATGCGCTGGCCACAGCTCTGATCGGCAAATTTCCCACTGACACTTCTTGCACTCTCCGGGGTAGAGTGCTAAAAATTATCTGTGTCAGATGACAGAGGTTATCTGAGTTCCCTTCGACAATGAATGGAGTGAACTGGAGGTGGCGACCATGCTGATGCGCACCGACCCCTTCCGCGACCTCGATCGCCTCACACAGCAGGTTTTCGGCACGCCGGCCCGTCCGGTGACGATGCCGATGGACGCCTGGCGCGACGGCGACAACTTCCTGGTCGAACTGGATCTGCCCGGTATCGACCCGGAATCACTGGATCTGAATGTCGAACGCAACGTCGTCACAGTGCGTGCGTCGCGGCCGGAACTGGACGCCGACCGGTCGATGATCGCCGCCGAACGCACCCGCGGGGTCTTCAGCCGGCAACTGTTCCTCGGCGAGAACCTCGATACCGACGCAATCCGCGCCGACTACCGCGACGGTGTGCTGCGCCTGGTGATCCCCGTGGCCGAGCAGGCCAAACCCCGCAAGATCGAGATCGCACGCCACGACCACGAGCGTCAGGCCATCAACGCCTGAGCGCCGGGCCGGCGTCCGACCCAGGGAGTCCGGCCATGACCACACCGACCGGTACCAGCGCGAACGAGCTGTCGCGGGTGGATCCGCGGCTGCTGGTTCTGGACCCCGACCTCGAGGAGCTGTTCGCCGAGGTCGCCGAGGCGCTGCACACCGCCCGGGTGCGGTGGCCGCCGCGGCTGCACACGGCCCGCGCTCCGCGGCTGCGTTGCACCACCCCTCGACGGCGACCTCCTCGGCCGCGAGGTCACCGGCCGGATCCGGTCCGAGCCCGCCAGCGAGGCCCGCCCGGGAATCACGGATCCCCCGGTGGCCGATCGAAGATACAAGAGCGAGGTGATGCCTGTTACGCACTCGCAGCAGAAGAATTTCTCCATATCGCTCCGGCAAACGGGTGGGCCCGTAGATCGCGGTTCTACCGGGCCCACTCGCACGTCCGCCGGCCGGCGAGTCCCGGTGAGCGCGGGACCGCCGGCCGGCGGAAGCGATGCGATTCAGGAGATCTTGCGGCGGTAGGTCCGCATCGCGAACAGGTAGGCCACGACGAGGATCCCGACACACCAGCCCAGGGCGATCCAGATATCGCTGCCCACCGGCTGCTGGGTGAACAGATCGCGGATCGCGTTGATGATCGAGGTCACCGGCTGATTCTCGGCGAACGCGCGGACCGGGCCGGGCATGCTGTCGGTGGGTACGAAGGCCGAGCTGATGAACGGCAGGAAGATGAGCGGATAGGAGAACGCGCTCGCGCCGTCCGGCGTTTTCGCGGTCAAACCGGGAATCACCGCGATCCAGGTCAGTGCCAGCGTGAACAGAACCAGGATGCCGGCCACCGCCAGCCAGGCCGGCACCCCCGCGCCCGAGCGGAACCCCATGAGCAGGGCGACGAGTACGACCACCACCACCGAGATCAGGTTCGCGACCAGCGAGGTCAGGACGTGCGCCCAGAGGACCGCCGAGCGGGCGATGGGCATGGACTGGAATCGCTCGAAGATTCCGCTCTTCATATCCAGGAAGAGGCGGAAGGCGGTATAGGCGATACCCGAAGCGATGGTGATCAACAGGATGCCGGGCAGCAGGTACTGCACATACGAATCCGATCCGGTATCGATCGCGCCGCCGAAGACGTAGACGAACAGCAGCATGAAGGCGATCGGCATGATCGTGGTCGTGATGATGGTGTCGGCACTGCGCGTGATGTGACGCAGCGACCGGCCGAGCAGCAGGCCGGTATCGGCGAAGAAATGCGTGGTCATCGTTGTCCTCTACGTCGTCCGTACCGCGGCGCGGTCCTGGTCGGGGGTGTCGTCTTCGCTGTCCGGGCCGACGAGGGCGAAGAAGACGTCTTCGAGACTCGGCTGCTTCTCCACGTATTCGACCTTCGCGGGCGGCAGGAGTTGCTTGAGCTCGGCGAGCGTGCCGTCGACGATGATCCGGCCCTTGTGCAGGATCGCGATCCGGTCGGCGAGCTGTTCGGCCTCCTCGAGATACTGGGTGGTGAGCAGCACCGTCGTGCCGTTCTCGGCGAGTTCCTGCACCGCCTGCCACACCTCGACGCGCGCCTGGGGATCGAGGCCGGTGGTCGGCTCGTCGAGGAAGACCACCGGCGGATCACCGATGAGGCTCATGGCGATATCGAGCCGGCGGCGCATACCCCCGGAGTAGGTCGATACCTTCCGCGCGGCCGCGTCGGTGAGCGAGAAGCGGGCGAGCAGGTCGTCGGCGATGGCCTCCGCGCCCTTCAGATGCCGCAATTTGGCGATCAGCACCAGATTTTCCCGGCCGCTGAGGATTTCGTCGACGGCGGCGAATTGTCCGGTGAGGCTGATGGATTCGCGGACGCTGCCCGCCTGGGTGGCCACGTCGAAACCGTTGACCTCGGCGGTTCCGCCGTCCGGTTTCAGCAGCGTGGACAGAATCCGCACGACCGTGGTCTTGCCGGCCCCGTTCGAGCCGAGCAGGGCGAAGATACTGCCCCGCTCGACCTGGAAGTCCACGCCGCGGAGCACCGTCAGCTTGTTGTACGACTTCTGCAGACCCTGTACGCGGATCGCCGGAGGGTGTTGTGCACTCATCGGCCGGACCTACTTTCCTGCCGTGGCAGCGCGCTCGATGGCACGGCCGAGCCGGTCGCGTTCCCGATCGACCCACGAATCCCGGCGATAGTTCCGCGCGAACGTCTCGATGAACTGCGCGGGGTCCTCCCCGACGATGTCGCGCAACGGGGTGTGGTCGGTCGCATGCTGTTCGAACAACTCGGCGAGGTCTTCGAATACCGACACATCGCCGCCCCAGCCGGTGTGCAGGAGGTAGCGCTCGCACGCGTCCACCGCCGTGCGGTAACTCGCGGGCAGTTGTTTCGACCGTGCCTTGTAGTTTCGCCAGCGCCGTTTGTCGCCGAGGTCGCCGACCACCTTCGCGGTGATATCCGACATGTTCATGACTGTCTCCTGTTTCCCAGAACGGTCCGCGCGGTGCGGGTGCACGGCGGTCCTCGTGATCTCGGCGGTGTTGATATAAGTAGATGTATACGTACACGCCGTGGCCTAACTATAAGTAGACATATACGTACACGCAAGCCCGGGTTGGAAGACGTCCCGATCTCGCGCCTTCACCTGCCCGTATACGCCGGGCGGGCTAGCGTGGTACCGAGTTCCGGGCCGATCCGCAGCGAGGTATTCCGGCCGCGGCGGTACCGGAGGCATGCGGCACCCACACGGGAAGGAGCAGTGCGGTGACCGGAGAGGCGGCGGAGGCCATATCGGTGATGGTGGTCGACGACCACCCGATCTGGCGCGAGGGCGTGGCGCGGGATCTCGCGGAGGCCGGCTTCCGGGTGGTCGCCACCGCCGAGGACACCGCGACCGCGGTCCGGCGGGCGGCTGCGGTGCGTCCGCGGGTGGTGCTGATGGATATGCAGCTACCCGACGGGAACGGCGCCCGGGCCACGGCCGACGTGCTGCGCGTCTCCCCGGACAGCCGGGTGCTGGTGCTCTCGGCATCCGGCGAACGCGACGATGTACTGGACGCGGTGAAAGCCGGGGCGTCGGGCTACCTGGTCAAAAGCGCCTCCGCCGCCGAACTCGTCGCCGCCGTGCACGATACGGCCGCCGGCCAGGCGGTGTTCACGCCCGGATTGGCCGGCCTGGTGCTGGGTGAATACCGGCGGATGGCGACCGCGCCCGGCGAACCCGGCTCCCCGGAGCGTCCGGCGCTCACCGACCGGGAAACCGAGGTACTGCGCCTGGTCGCCAAAGGACTGTCGGCCAAGCAGATCGCGGCCCGCCTGCACCTCAGTCATCGCACGGTCGAGAACCACGTCCAGGCGACCCTGCGCAAACTCCAGCTCGCGAACCGGGTGGAACTCACCCGCTACGTGATCGAACAGGGGCTCGACGAATAGGCGACCCACACCAGGTGAGATCGGGTGTCTCCACCCGTGGGCCGGCACGGCGAGCACGGGGAACGGGTAGATCCCGGGGCAGCGGCGAGTAGTTCTACTCATCCGCGGCTGCCGCCGGCGGCCGACCATCGAAATATGACGATTCCGATCGATCCGGCGCTGGTCGCCCGGCTGTCCGGCGAGTTCATCACCCTCGCCGACGATTTCACCGGGCTGGGTGGCCGGATGAGCACCCTCGGCCGCGATCTGGAAGCGCTGCACCGGCACGTGCTGTCGGCCGCGCCCGCACCCGACGCACCGGCCGGCCGCGCCGACGAACCTGCGGCGGTACCGAAGCCGGATGCCGGGTCCCGGGGCGAGCCCCGGGCAGCGTGCCCGGACTCGGTAACCGGCCGGGCAGCACCAGAGAAGACCACGGCAACTCCCGGCCCCGTGCCGGGGGTGCCGGCGACCGGTGTGCGCGTCGGCGGGGTGCACACACCGGATACGCCGGGCGCGGCCGCCTCCGCTCCGGGAGGCGCCGCGTCCGGTCCGGGCGACCCGGCACCGCGGCAGAATCCCGAGGTAACAGCAGTCCCGTCGACGTCGGCCGGGAAGACGAACGAACCGCATCATGGGCCGGCGGGGCACGCGCAGCAAGCCGGCGAGCCGGGCCGGCCCGGTCCCGCACAAGCGCACCATGTTCCGGCAGCGCCAGGCGCACAGGACCCCGCGCAGGCGCCGCGGGATACCTCACCGGCTCAGAGTGCACCAGCAGCGGCTCCCCGGGAAGCCTCCGTGCATATGCCGCACGGCGCACGGGCGTGGACAGGCCCGGCAGGGAGTTCCTCACCCGCACAGGGGCAGATGCCGTGGGGGGCACCCCCGCAACCGCCCGGTCGTGCACGGACGGCCGCCTACTACCCGCAGGTTGGGCAACGGTATCCGGGCGCCGGATATCCGGGCCCGGTGCCGCCGCGGCCGATGGGGGCGCCCGGTCCCGTGCCGCCGCGGATTCCGTGGTGGCAGCGGGAGGGCGTGATCAGCCGGGTGCTCGCGGTCGCCGGGGTGGGGGTGACGCTCATCGGTGTCGTGATGCTGCTGGTCCTCGCGGCGCAGGCCGGTGTTTTCGGGCCGGTCCCGCGGGTGCTCGCGGGCGCGGTGTTCTCCGCCGTTCTCGTGGGAGCCGGGATGCGGGTGTATCACCGCGCCGGCGGGCGCGTGGGCGGTATCGCGCTCGCGGCAACCGGTTTCGCCGGGGCCTACCTGGACGTGATCGCGGTGACCGCGATCTACGACTGGCTGCATCCGGTACCCGGGTTCGCCGTAGCGCTCGGGGTCGCGGCGGCAGGGGTCGGGCTGGCCGTGCAGTGGCGGGCGCAGCCGCTGGCGGTGCTGGTGGTGGGCGGGGCGGCGGTGCTCGCGCCGTTCGTCACCACCGAACTCGCGTTGCTCGCGTTCCTGATCGTGCTCCAGCTGGCCTGTGTGCCGGTGCAATACCGGTTCGACTGGCCGTTCCTGCATCTGGTCCGCACGGTGCCGGCGGTACTGGCCACCCAGCTGACCATTGTCGGCTTCGTGATCGACCGGCCGGACGACCACCGCCCGGTGCTGCTGCTCACGGCGGCCGTGGCGGTGGCCGCGATCGGGCTCGTGGGCACGCTGGTGATCGTGCGGGCCCGGCCGGGCGATCTGGTGGCGAGCCTGACGTTCGCCTTGACCATCACTCCCCTGCTGGCCGCGCCCGCGCTGTTCGAACGGCCGGCCACCACGGCGATCGCCGCGGTCTACGCCGTTGTCCTGCTTGGGGTCGCCGCGACGACACTGCTGCCGGCTGTGCGCGATATCGCCCGGGTGCCGGGGCATACCGCGCTGGTCGCGGCCGTCGGTGGTTCGTTCGCGCTGCTGGAAACCTGCTGGGATGTCACCACGGGCGATACGCTGCCGATCGCGCTGTTCCTGGTAGGCACCTGCTATCTGGGAGTCGCGGGACAGGCCCGCAACCGGGCTGCCACGTTCCTGGGGATCGGGTACGGAGTGATCGGAGGTCTCACCTTCCTGGTGGCGGCCGACCCGGACACCCTGGCCTCTCAACTCGCCGCCGCCGACGGCCTGTCCATTGCCACCGCGGCCTCGGCGATCGCCGGACTGGGCCTGGTCGCCGTCGGATTGTGGGCGCTGCGCCGGGTATTCGGCTCATCCATCGACGAAGCGGGGACGACGCTGCTGTGGATAGGCGGCAGCGCGGTCGCGCTCTACCTGGTGACCGCCGCGACGGTCTCGTTCGGTGTGGCCTCCGGGGCCGCGGACGGATTCGTGATCGGGCACAGCATCGCCACGATCGTCTGGATGGCCGGGGCGCTGGCCGCCTTGCAGTACGGACTGCGCAACCTGGGCGCCGGGACAACCACCACGGCGAAGGTCGCGCTGGGATCCGGGCTGCTGGTCAGCGCAGCGGCCCTGGCGAAACTGTTCCTGTTCGATCTGGCCACGCTGGGCGGGTTGATCCGGGTCGCGGCGTTCCTGGTGGTCGGAATCCTCCTGCTGGTCGCCGGAACCCGCTATGCCCGGGCGTTCGCGGAAACCGGGGCGCGGGAGCCGGGCACCGAGGCGGACAGTTCCCGGCGCTGATCCGATAGGGAAACCACCCGCTGGACCAGACCCCCGGCCACCACTGCGCACTCCCCTCCGGGTGCGCGGTGGTGGCCGGCGCGACAGGCAGTATTCGTCGGGCTGCGTCTTCCATCAGCCCACCGGTTGGTCACCGGACCGGGCACCGCAGTGCCTCGCCACCGATCGGCCGCGCCTCCTATCCGCATCCGGCGTCGTCCCCACAGAACCGGGGCACCGTCGCCACACCACCGCGGTCCGTAGCCCGCCACTCGCGGGATCCGAGGCGCGGGCGACGTGCCACCCACAGCCTGCGTCCGGCTCGCATGGTCAGGCTGCCTGCGGCCGAGGCGGCGGATCTTCCCCTCCCCGCTGTGAATCGGCGGCGCGGCCCGCTCGCGCTGCCGCCACCATCGCGCGAGTGATGATGTCGAGATCCTCCGGCCCGGTGATGAACGGTGGCATCGCGTAGATCAGATCCCGGAACGGGCGAATCCAGGCGCCGGCGGCGACAGCCGCATCCGTGGCCGCGCGCATCTCCACCGGGCGGTCGAGCTGGATCACGCCGATTCCGCCCAGCACCCGCACATCGGTCACGCCCGGTAGGTCCCGGGCCGGCGCCAGCCCCGCGCGCAGCCCGGATTCGAGTCCCGCGACCTCACCGCGCCAATCACGCGACAGCAGCAGTTCGATCGAGGCCACCGCGACCGCACAGGCCAGCGGATTGCCCATGAAGGTGGGCCCGTGCATGAGACCGCCGTGGGCCGCGCTCACGGTTTCGGCCAGCTCCGCGGTGCACAACGCGGCCGCGAGGGTCAGATATCCACCCGTGAGCGCCTTGCCCACACACATGACGTCCGGCGCGACCCCGGCCTGCTCCGCCGCGAACAATGTTCCGGTGCGGCCGAATCCGGTGGCGATCTCGTCGAAGATCAGCAGTACCTCGTGCTCGTCGCACAGCCGGCGCAGATCCGCCAGATAGCGGGGGTCGTGCCGGCGCATTCCCCCGGCACCCTGCACCACCGGCTCCACCACGACCGCCGCGAGTCCGGCGGCGTGCCGGGCGAACGCGTCCGCGAGTTCCCGCACGTAGTCCGGGCGGTACTCGCGCGGTGGCGCGGAAACGAAAACCTGCTCGGCCAGCACATCGGTCCACAGGGCGTGCATTCCGCCTGCGGGGTCGCAGACGCTCATCGGGGTGAAGGTGTCGCCGTGGTAGCCACCGCGCCAGGTCAGCAGGCGGCGTTTGCCCGGCTGCCCCACGGCACGCCAGTACTGCAGGCACATCTTCACCGCGACCTCGATCGACACCGAGCCGGAATCGCAGAGGAACACCTTGTCCAGCCCGGCCGGTGTGTGCCGTACCAGCAATTCGCACAGGCGGACGGCGGGTTCGTGGGTGAGTCCGCCGAACATGACATGACTCATCCGCCCCGCCTGCTCGGTCAACGCCGCGTCGAGCACCGGATGCCGGTAGCCGTGCACCGCCGCCCACCAGGAACTCATCCCGTCCACCAGCTCCCGGCCGTCGGCGAGGGTGAGCCGGGTGCCGGCTGCGGACTCGACGACGAGGGGTTCGGTAGTAGCCGGGAAACCGCCGTAGGGATGCCAGACGTGCCGGGCGTCGAGTGCCGAGAGCTGCGCCGCGGGGGCAACGGTCACGGTGATCCTCCAATCGGTGGCGGGCCGCGGCAACGGACCTGAACACTGTTCAAGTTACCAAACCGGCCCCGGCGCCGGTATCTGCACACCCGACCACGCGGCGGTCGTGCCGGACCTCGGAAGGACGCCCGGTCGGCCGCCGGACACCGGGTGACCGGCAGGACCACGCCCCGGACAGGCGATAGCCGGGACCGGCCCTATGCAGCAGCCGGTTCTCGTCGGCCGCCGCGCCGCCGGGCGCGGCGCCGAGAAACAGTCGACCGGCTCACCCGGCGCCGGTGACCGGACGAACGCGGCCACCGGCACAGACGGAGAAGGAACAGGCACCGCCACGATCCGGCCACAACTTCCGGACCGGAGTCCGCGACCGGCCGGACCATCAGCAGGCACAATCACCGGCCGAACGCGGATCCCGAAGCGCCGCAACCGAGGTGGCCGCGGCGGCAAGCCGATGAACCGCTACCGCCGCTCCCCCGGGGGAGCGGTCGCCGGCCGGTCCAGAATGTCCACCACATGGGCCAGTAACCGCCGCAAGTCGTCCATACCCGCCGCGCCCAACTCCGCACGCAGCCGATGCTCGATTCCGGCGATACGGTCTCCGGCCAGCCGTAGCGCGGCATGCCCGGCCGCGGTGCACACCACCCGCCGGGCCCGGCGGTCGGCCGGGTCCACCTGCCGCCGTACCAGACCGGCGGTTTCCAGCTGCCCGATCAGTTCACCCATCGACTGCTGCGTCATCCCCGCCGCCTGCGCCAGCTCCCCGACCCGGGAACCCGCCGGGTCGAGGTACCGGAAGACCGCGTAGTGCGCGGGCCGCAGGCCCTCGTCCAGCCGGGCCCGCAGTTCGGTGTTCAGCTCGTCCTCGACCGCCCGCGTGGCAAGGGTGAGCAGTTTCAACAGGGACGCCGGATCGGATGTTGACATATTATGAAGGTAACCTTTCTAATTGATTCATGACACCCCGGGTCCGCACTTTCCGTAACGGCCACCGCGTCACCCTGGTCGACCAGGGCACCGACGAGCGTGGGCCCTATCTGCGGCTCCGGCACGAAATTCCGGAGCCCGGCCGGCAGGCCGGGCCGCATTGGCATCCGGTGCTGAGCGAAGAATGGACGGTCCGCCGGGGTGCACTCCGGTTCCGGATCGACGGCCGCGAAATCCTGGCGGAGCCGGGCGATACCGTCGCCGCCCCGGCGCGCGCGGTGCACGAATTCCGGAACGAGGCCACTGACACCGTCGTCGACCACGAGATCCGGCCGCCGCTGCGGCATTGGCAGATGTTCACCCTGTGGAGCGCGCTCGACGAAGCGGGAGCCACCACCGGCTCACGGCTACCGCGCAACCCCCTGGCACTCGCCCTGCTGTGGGAACTCCAGGACGGCTACCTGGCCGGACTACCGGTCTGGCTGCAACGCGCGACACTGGGCTCTCTCGCCGCAATCGCCCGGCGAACGGGCTACGCGCGCCGCCTGTTCGCCGCGGCCGAGATGAACTGAACGATTGACCAACGACCCCTGACGGAAGTTCGCCGCCATCGCGCTAGGGTCATGTCCATGCACGCGTCCGACTCGCTGCCCGAGGGTGCGCCACCACGGAGATCACCGGATGCCACCCGGCGACGGGACCACGCTTACCATCCTCGGTGACCGTGCCCCCGCGCCGTGATCGCGGGGCCAGAATCCGTCCGCCGTGCCACCCCAGGACCCGACCGAGAACCGTATGCCCGCCGACCCGCCGCGCTTGCGCCCCACACCGCGCCTCACCCCGGTCCGCAGCACCTACCGGCTACAGCTGCGCCCGGACGGACTGACCTTCGCCCAGGCCGCGGCCACCGCGGAGTACCTCCAGCAGCTCGGGGTCTCGCATGTCTACCTGTCCCCCGTGATGACCGCCGCGCGCGGCTCCACCCACGGCTACGACGTCACCGACCCCACCACCGTCTCCCCCGCACTCGGCGGCCCGGTGGGCCTCAAGGCACTCTCCGACGAGGTACGCAACCGCGGGATGGGACTGATCATGGATCTGGTGCCCAACCATGTGGGGGTCGCCGATCCGCAGCAGAACCCGTGGTGGTGGCATGTGCTGCAGTACGGCCGGAAATCCCAGTTCGCACCGTTCTTCGATATCGACTGGAGCCCGGGTAACGGTGTCGGCGGCCGGCTGGCCCTGCCGGTCCTGCGCAGCGAGAACGACCCCGCCGCGCTCACCGTCGACCGCACCGGTCCCGAACCGCTGCTCGCCCTCTACGATCTGCGCTTCCCGATCGCGCCCGGCACCGACGGCGACAACGCGCTGCGCATCCACGACAAACAGCACTACCGGCTGGTCAGCCGCAAATCCGGAATCTGCGGTTACCGGCGCTATCTGGCGATCGACGGGTTGGCCGCGCTACGCCAGGAAGACCCGCTGGTCTTCGAAGCCACCCACCGCGAACTGGCGGCCTGGTGCGAACACGATCTCATCGACGGCGTGCGCGTGGACCACCCCGACGGGCTGGCCGATCCGACGGACTACCTGCAGCGTCTGCGCCTGCTCATCGGCCCCAACCGGTTGCTGCTGGTGGAGAAGACCCTCGCCAACCGCGAACCCCTCGACCCCACCCTGCCGATCGACGGCACCACCGGCTACGACACCCTCGCCGATTTCGGTGGAGTCCTGCTCGAACCCGCCGGCGAACCGGTCCTCACCGAACTGTCCCGGCATATCACCGGCCACGGCAGCGACCGGATATGGGTCGGGGAGAAGGAACACCGCATCAAACGCGCGGTAGCGGAAAGTATTCTGCTGCCCGAGGTACGCCGGCTGGTCGCCGCGATCAAACAGGACGCCAACGCCCCGGATTTCGACACCATGGCGCTCACCAACGCCACCATCGAGGTGCTGTCCTTCCTGCCGGTGGCCCGGGCCGACTACACCCCGCTGGCGGGCATGATCAGCGCCGTTCTCGCGGAGGTCGAGAAGCGTAATGCCGAACTGCGGGTCCCGCTGTCCGTACTGGCGACAGCCCTGACCAAGATCGGCGCCGCATGGACCCGGTTCCACCAGGTGAGTACCGCCATCGGCGCGAAAGCCGTCGAGGACATCCTGTTCTATCGCGCGGTGCGCCTGGTCTCCCTGCAGGATCTGGGCGGGAACCCGGCCAGGTTCGGCCGTACGGTCAACGAATTCCACCTCGCCAACGCCTCCCGTGCCCTGCGCTGGCCCGCCTCGATGACCACGCTGTCCACCCACGACACCAAACGCGGCGAGGATGTGCGGGCGCGGATCGGGATCCTGTCCCAGGTCCCGCGGATGTGGGCCCGCGCGGTCACCCTCTGGCTCGAGAAACTACCGCCGCCCGACGGCGCGACCGCCTTGTTCCTGCTGCAGAACATGTTCGGGATATGGCCGGCCGACGGCCGGCCCGCCTCCTCGGTGCCCGGGCTGCGCGACCGGGTTCACCGGTTCGCCGAGAAGGCCATGCGCGAATCCGGCCTGCACACCGCCTGGGAAGAACCCGACCTCGAGTTCGAGAACGCGGTACACACCTGGCTCGATCAGGTGATCGACGGACCGGTGGGCCGCCAGCTCACCGACCTCGCCCACGATCTCGCGCCGCACGCCTGGTCGGATTCGCTGGCGCAGAAACTGCTGCAACTGTGCGCGCCGGGTATCCCGGATATCTACCAGGGCTGTGAGATCTGGGAGGACTCCCTGGTCGACCCGGACAATCGCCGCCCGGTGGATTTCGGGTCGCGGGCCGCGATGCTGCACACCCTCACCACCACGCCGCCGCTGGACATCACCGGCGCGGCGAAGATGTGGGTGGTGGCGTATGCGCTGTGGCTGCGCCGGGAACGGCCGGAATGTTTCGTCGGCGGTAGCTATACGCCGGTGTTCGGGCACGGCGAGCACGCCGACAAGCTGGTGGCCTATGCCCGCGGGCGGGTCGGGATGGATCCGGAGATTCTGGTGGCGGTGACCCGGCACAGCGTCGCGATCGGCGAAACCGGCTGGGGCGATACCTATCTCGAACTCCCGTCCGGTTCCTGGACCGACCGGCTCACCGGCCATACCTTCCAGAACCGGGCCCGCACCGAGAAACTGTTCGCCCGCCTGCCGGTCGCGCTACTGGTGCGCTGACCCCGCATCGGACCCCCTGGTCAGGAGTCGCCGATCCGCGGGAACGGGCGTTGCGCCTCCAGCAGGAAAGCCAGTTCGAGCAGGGTCCGTTCGTCGCCGTAGGCGCCGCTGAGCATCACCCCGACCGGCAGGCCGGCGTCGGTGAGTCCGGCCGGGACCGCGATCGACGGGGAGCCGGTGACATTGTTGATCGGGGTGTAGCCGACGAAGTTCGTGACCCGCTCGAGCAATTCGTCGAACGGAACACCGGGACGCAGGTAGCCGAGTTCGGGTGTGGTGTGGGTGAGTACGGGCGAGAGGATCACGTCGTAGCGGGTGAGCACCTCGTCGTAGTCGGTCCGCGCCTTGTTCAGCCGGTACAGCGAGCCCGGCGTGGCCAGGAACTGCCGGCGGAACGCGGCGGCGAGCCCCTTGGTGAACGCGTCCAGGCGGGCGGCGTCGAAACTGCGGCCGTGGCTGAATTTGCCGGTGACGCCCGACATCTGCGCCAGGAAACCCCAGTAGCGCAGGAAATCGTCCACCAGGCTCGGCGCCACCGGTGCGGCCATCGGCTCCACGGCGTGCCCGGCCGCCTCCAGGATCGCGGCGGTGTCGTGGACGGCCGCCGCCGTCGCGGCATCGGGTTCGCGGCCGTTGCACGCCGTGGTGAGCAACCCGATCCGCAGCGTCCGATCCGACGGACCCTCGACGGTGCCGATGGGCGGGAGTTTCGGGTTACGCCAGTACTTTTCGGCGGCGGCGTGGTAGGCGGCCTGATCCCGCACCGAGCGCGACAGCACGCCTTCGGAGACGAGTTTGATCGGCAACTGCCGCGCCTGCGCGTTGTCCAGATGCCGGAACCGGCTGGGTTTCAGCGATACCAGCCCGGCGCACGCCGCCGGGATCCGCAACGAGCCGCCACCGTCGTTCCCGTGCGCGACCGGCACCACACCCGCCGCGACCATCGCCGCCGAACCACCCGAGGAACCGCCGACCGTGTAACCGGTATCCCAGGGGTTGCGGGTCGGGTCGCTGCTCTCGAATTCCGTGGTGGAGGTGAAACCGAACTCGGGCATGGTCGTTTTCCCGAGCACGGTGATACCGGTGCTGAGCAACTGCGCACTGAACCGATCGTCCTTCGCGGCCGGATGCGGGGTGATGGCCGCGCTGCCGTGGCACGTCGGCAGCCCGGCCAGATCGGCGTTGTCCTTGACGAAGGCCGGAACGCCGTACCACACCCCGGAATCGGCGGGCGCCACCCGCGGGCTCGGGCACCGGTGCGCGATCGCGTTCAGCCGCGGATTCACCGTATCGGCCCGCACCAGCGCCGCCTCGGCGAGTTCGCCGGGACCCAGCGCGCCGGATCGGACCAGCTCCGCCAGGGCTACCGCGTCGTGGCCGCCCAGGGCGTCGTCGGTGAAGGCATGTACTCGATCGCTCATATTCTCGGCTCGCGTGTACCTCGGGGCCCAGGACGGTCGATCCGGACCAAGTTGGACGTCGGTTCAGTTCGGCCCACAGTAGTACGCGTCAGGGCTACGCGGAGACGATCCGGCGCACGCGGTTCAGCGTGCGGTCCGCCACCATCCCAGCGTCCACAGGCCCGCGCCGACGGCGGCGCCCAGCAGAACACCGGTCTGCACCGAGCCGAGGACCAGTGCCGCGACCAGCAGCGCCAGCAGGCCGGCCCCCACAGCCTCCAGCTTGTACACCGGCCAGGGCGACCCCGCGATATCGACTTCCGCCCCGCGGCGCACAGCAGCGCGAGGATCGAGAGTGCGCGATGCGGTCATGCAGTAAGGCTACCCGTGCCACCGGTGTTCGGACCATCGAACTTTTGTCTTTCCGCACACAGATCCCGGACGCCCGGCATCAGGTGGACACGCCGCCCCGGGAACAACAGCGCCCGGACGAGACGTTTCCGGGGATATGCCATTGACCGGAGAATACGCACCGTCCACGTCCGACTGGGCCCGTGAGCAGGCCGAGAAGATCGAGAACTCGGGGGGCACCGAGGGCACCACCCTCAACGGTATGCCGGTGGTCGTGCTGACCACCGTCGGGAACAAGACCGGCAAACTGCGCAAAACCGCCCTCATGCGGGTCGAGCACGAGGGCGAATACGCTGTTGTCGCCTCGCTCGGTGGCGCGCCGAAGCATCCCGTCTGGTACTACAACGTGATCGCGCAGCCGCAGGTCGAACTGCAGGACGGCACGGTGACCAAGGATTACCTCGCGCGTGAGGTCTTCGGCGCGGAGAAGGCGCTCTGGTGGGAGCGGGCCGTCGCCGCCTACCCGCCCTACGCCGACTACCAGCGCAAAACCGATCGGCAGATTCCGGTCTTCGTCCTCACCCCGCGCTGAGACAACCGCGTACGTGCCGCGCCGGAGCCGGGTGACCGGCGCGGCGAACGAAACCCCAGTACAGGCCACCCGCCGCAGCCTCCGGCGGCGGCAGGTGGCACCATGGTGCGGGTGTCCGATGTGCTGACCCATCTGCCCGAAGCTCGTCCCGCGCTGACCGCGGACGAGATCGACGCCGCGGCCAAACGCATCGCCGACATCATCGAACCCACGCCGCTGCAACTGTGCCCACGGTTGTCCCAGCTCACCGGCGCCGAGGTGTACCTCAAACGCGAAGACCTGACCGTCGTCCGCTCCTACAAACTGCGCGGCGCCTACAACTTGGTCGTCCAGCTCAGCGAGCCCGAGCGGGCGGCCGGTGTGGTCACCGCCAGCGCCGGCAATCACGCCCAGGGCGTGGCTTTCGCCTGCCGGGCGATGGGCATCACCGGCCGGATCTACGTGCCGACCACCACACCCAAACAGAAGCGCGACCGCATCCGGGTACACGGCGGCGAGTTCGTGGAACTCATCGCCGTCGGGGAAACCTTCGACGCGGCCGCCGCGGCCGCCGCCGCCGATGTGCGGCGCAGCGGCGCCACCATGGTTCCGCCGTTCGACGACACCCGCACCGCGGCCGGTCAGGGCACCATCGCGGCGGAGATCCTGGATCAGCTCGACACCCCGCCCGATCTGGTGGTGGTACCGGTCGGCGGCGGTGGGTGTCTCGCCGGAATCGGCACCTACCTGCGTGAACGGTCACCGCAGACCGGCATCCTCGGGGTGGAACCGGCCGGGGCCGCATCGATGACCGCGGCACTGATCGCCGGGTCACCGGTGACCCTGCCGGAGGTGGACCCCTTCGTCGACGGCGCCGCGGTGCGCCGCATCGGCAAGGTGCCCTTCGACGCGGTGTCCGGGTTCGGCGGCCGAGTGGTCTCGCATGCCTCGCTGCCCTTGCTCACCGCCACCGATTCCCCGCGGGGTGCGGGCGCGTTCCAGCTGTTGCGAGTGGACGAGGGCGCCGTATGCACGGCCATGCTGGACCTGTACCAGAACGAGGGCATCATCGCCGAACCGGCCGGCGCACTCGCGGCGGCGGCGCTGCTCGAGGCCGCTCCGGAACCCGGATCGACCGTCGTCTGCCTGGTCTCCGGCGGAAACAACGATGTCTCGCGGTACGGCGAGGTCATCGAACGCTCCCTGGTGCACCAGGGTCTCAAGCACTATTTCCTGGTGGATTTCCCGCAGGAGCCGGGCGCGCTGCGCCGGTTCCTGGACGAGGTCCTGGGCCCCGACGACGACATCACGCTGTTCGAGTACGTCAAACGCAACAACCGGGAGACGGGCGCCGCGCTGGTGGGTGTGGAACTGGGTGAACGCACCGGGCTGCAACCGCTGCTGGACCGCATCGCGCGCTCGCCGATCCAGTGCGAACGGCTGGAACCGGGCTCTCCGGCCTACCGCTACCTGACCTGACCGGCCACTGTCCGGCCGGGAAGGTCAGGCCGCGGCTTCCCGGGGCGCGCTGCGGGCGATCCGGCGCGCCGACCGGGCACCGGCCACCACCAGCGGCAACAGCCACGCGAACGCGGGCTGATCGATGGCCAGCATGTCCAGCGAGAGCCGGTTGTGGGTGAACCCCACCGAAAGCCCGCTGTCGGGATCGGCCCAGCCGAAGGAACCGCCCAGGCCGATATGGCCGAAACCGCGCGGTGCGCCGACCGTCGGCATGGCGTGATAACCCAGATGCCACAGCGGGCCCATGTACAGGAACAGCCCGGTATCCGGCCGGAACCGCTCGATCCGCCGGATGGCCTGCATGGTGGCGCCGGACAGGTACCGTTTCCCGCCGGCCATACCGTCACAGGCCAGCGGTTCGTACAGGGCGGCCAGGCCGTTGGCCGTGCACACACCGTTGGCGGCCGGCATCTCGCTGTCCAGTACCGGCGGATTCGGGCCGGCGAGGATGGCTTCCGCGCCGGGAATGAACAGCGAACGGCTACTCACCCCGAGGACACCGGGAATGTTCTGCAACAGCGAGACCAGGCGGGAGCCGTGCGGCGTGCCGGCGAAGGCGAAGCCGGCACCGAAACTTTCCGCGGCCATGGTCACCGAGCCCGCGGGCGGGCGGCCCAGATGGATGCCCTCGATACCGAGTGGTTCCGCGACCTCCTGCTGGAACAGCTGTTTCATACTCTGACCGGTGATGGCCCGCGCCAACCCGGCGAGCAGCCAGCCGTAGGTCATCGCGTGATAGGCGGGGACACCGAGCAGCCGGTCAGGGGTGGCGGCGGCCAGCCGCTGCGCCATGAGTTCGTGATCGAGTAGCTCCGACCCGTGCGCGGCCAGTGTGCCGACCCCGGACAGCCCGGCCGAATGCGTGAGGATCTGCCGGACGGTGATGCAATCCTTCTTGTTACAGCCGAACTCGGGCCAGTACTCGGCGACGGGGGCGTCGTAATCGATCAGCCCGCGGTCGGCGAGCCGGTGCATCACCGTGGAGGCGATGCCCTTGGTTGCCGAGAAGACCATGGCACCGGTATCTCGGGTCCACGGCCGCGCGGGCGCGGACTCCCCCGTCCAGATATCGAGGATCGGCTCCCCGTGCCGGTAGACCGCCAGCGCCGCACCGACACCCTTCCGGCCACCGTAGACCCGGGTGAAGGCGGACGTCAGCCGCCGAAACTCTGCTCCGGCGGTGCCGGAATAAGCGACGCTGCTCATCCTTACACAGTAAGGTCATCCGGCACGTTCCGGCAACGCCGTCCGGGACGGTTGACGGCGTGGCGATAGAACGCACCGTCCCCGGCCCGGCCCGGTGAGCTCTACGGGCGGCGACTCCGTGCGATACCCGAATGTAATTGTCCGGGACACCCCGGGCCTGCCATGGCACTGCGCGCGGCTCCGGAATTCCCCGGCAGGCGATACGACACGAGTCCCGGCAAGGCACTCGACAAAGCAGAGATAATTCCCGGCTAAGGAAACGAAATCATTACCTCAGGGGCGCGAAAAGGTCCCGGGTTTCAACGCACAGCGAATATCGAAGACACTCGATAAACGTCGGAACCGGCAAATTTCTCGAAACGGATATTTGCCTCTATATAGTGGGCCGCATGACCTCCTTGGAACCGCCGATCGTGCGGGACCAGGTGCGCGGTGACGCGCTCCCGGTCGCCGACGCGACCGTTTACGCCGGCTGGTTTTCCTGCCTGGCCGACCCGACCCGGGTCCGGTTACTGCACCAGGTCGCCACGAGCCCCGCCGGAATCCATATCGGCGAAATCGCCGAAGCCCTCGGTATCGGTCAGCCGACCGTCTCCCACCACGTCCGTAAACTCACCGACGCCGGGTTCGTCACGGTGCACAAAGAGGGCACCGCCACGCTGGTCACGATCAACCCCGACCGGTGCACCGAACTGCCGCACACCGCCGACGCGGTGATGGGCATCCTGACCCCGCAGCCCACCTGCCCCGACGATCCGCCCGGCGACGTGACCGTCCGCGCGATGACCGGCGACGACTGGCCCGCGGTCCGCGCCGTCTTCGCCTCCCGCGGCACCGCCTACCCCGCGATGTCCGCCACCGAGGCCCCGGCCCCGGAGGTGCTCGACGCGCAGTGGCTACCGGACCACCGCTGGGTCGCCGAGACCCACGGCCGGATCGCCGGCTGGGCCGCGCTCACCCCTGTCTCCGGGCACGAGTTCTACCGGGATATCGCCGACAGCTGCGTGATGGTCGCCGATGATCTCGAGGGCCGGGGTATCGGCACCGCGCTGCTGCGCCGCCAGGTGATGGCGGCCGAGGACGCCGGTCTGCGCACCCTGCAGACCACGCTGTACCCGGAGGACCGGACCGGTATCTCGGTCCATCACGCCGCGGGCTTCCGCACTGTCGGTATCCGCGAGCGGATCGGTCGTTTCGAGGGCCGCTGGCGCGACGCGGTGCTGCTGGAACGCCGCAGCCCGCTCAACTGAGGAAGCTGTCGACCGACGGCGATACCGGACAGGCGCCGTGGCAGCACAATGCCCGGTCCGGGCGTCAACGCCCGGTGCGGACGGGCCGGAGGATCACCTTCAACCACAAGGTGGCCAGACCGCACATCACACACAGCACCGCCGCGCCCGCGGTGAGCCACCCGGCCAGGCCCAGCCCGCCGAGGCCGTGGTCGCCGTAGACCGACAGCGGATACACCCCCACGGCAAGCATCGCCAGCGTCCCGAACAGCGATACCAGCGAGGCCGGAATCCACCGCAGCCACCGGTACGGGCGCACACTCTCCGAGGGGGCGGCGCCGGAGAAGATCAGCCCCACTTGCTGCCACGCGAAACTGTTCACCGTGAGCAGGCCGGCGTCGAGCAGCAGCGCACACAGGGCGACGGCCAGGGCACCGATCGGCGGTTCCGCGGCGAGCGCGGCCAGCGCGCCGGACACCATCGCGCCGATCGTCAGGACCACCCCCAGCGCCGCGAGCGCCGCCCAGCACACCGACCATTTCCACCGGGTCGCGGCCAGCTCCGCCGTCGCCGCACGTTCGGCGGCGCTGCACGCCTCGTACCATCCGGGGTCTCCGGCGGAAATCTTCACAACTGCCTGCCCCGCACCCGTCGGTCCTGCCACTACCTCGCCGCGGCCGCCGGTACACCGGCTTTCCGCGTGCGCACCGACTCTAATCGCAGCCACCGGTCCGGGCGGCCGGGCGCAGGCAATGAGGCCGGCCGGCCGCCACACCGCCCGGGCCGCATCCCGGCCACCGCGGCGCGCGATCATTATCGCCCGTGGAACAACAACGGGCGGCGCACAGCACCGAAGCGGTGGTCGGGATGGTCGCACAGACCTTCCTCCGGGACCGCCACCAGTTCGTCGGCGAACTGTCGCAGCTGATGCGCACCCAGTTACCGGTGCTGGACCGCGATGAGCGGCTGCGGGAACTGATGGAAGCGGGCACGACGGACAACCTGATGGAAATCCTGCAGTTCCTGCAGAACGAGGCCGGCGAGGACGATGTCCGGGCCCCGGAACGGGCACTGGCCTACGCCCGGATACTCGCTCAGCGCGACGTCCCGGCCGCCGCCCTCATCCGCGCGTACCGGGTCGGCCAGGCCGGTTTCCTGGACACCGGTATGCGTTACGCGATCGAATTCGGCGGTGGCGGTCCGGTCACCACCTCGGCCATCGTCCATATCGTCAACCGCACCTCGGTGTACATCGACCGGGTATGCGAGCAGGTCGGCGTCGCGTACGAAGACGAACGCGACCGCTGGTCCGGTAATCGCAGCGGGCTACAGCGGCAGTGGGTGACCCGGCTGCTCGACGGTACGGTCACCGATACCGACGCCGCGGAACAGTACCTGCGGTATCCGCTGTCGCGGGGACATCTCGGGATCAGGGCCTGGACCGGCCCGCAGCTCGATCCCGCGACGGCCGCGACCGTCTTCGACCAGCTCCGGACCGCGCTGACCACCGTATTCGGCCGCGCGCACGCGACATTGGTGGTGCCCGTGGACGACCACGAGATCCGGATGTGGCTCGCGTGGCCGGCCGGAACCGCCGTCGACAGCGGCGCGATCGCCCGGGCGCTGACCGCCCGGGGCGTGCCGGTACGCGTGGCCATCGGTGGTTACGGCACCGGCCTCGCCGGCTTCCGGCGTACCGCCGCGCAGGCCGGCCGGGTACGCCGGCTCGCCCTGCTGGGCGGTGACCACGGCGCGCGGGTTCTCGCCCACGCCGACGTCGCGGCGGTCGCCTTGCTGGCCGGGGATATCGAGGCGCTGCGCGAATTCGTCGCCGACCAGCTCGGGGAACTGGCGGTGGACAACGAACGCAATCTCTGGTTGCGCGAGACCCTGCGAGTGTTCCTGGCCGTCAACCGAAGTTACGCCGCGGCCGCCACTCGCCTGGCAGTGCACCGCAACACCGTCCAGTACCGCGTCCGGCAGGCGCTGGACATGATCGGCCCGCACGCCGATGTCCCCGGCGGGGATCTGTACCCGCGGCTGGCGTTGCAGGCGACCGAATTGCTGGGCACCGCGGTGCTGCGACCGGAACCGGACCGGAACTGACCGGCCGCCGGCGAACCGGCTGTCCCGGTGCCGCGTAACCACCTGCCCGGCAGTGCGTCACGTGGGCCCTGTGCGCCCCGCACAAATGCCGTCCACGCTTTCATGCGGCCCGAACATGGTCGCCCCCACCGCCGGCGCCCTAAGCTTCGATCATCCCCGCCGAACCGGCACCCACCTCGGTAGACGAGCAGCCGGCAACCCTTCGCCGCGCCCCCACCGGGTGGTGTCGCGGACCGTACCCGCACCCGTCGTGCCGCATCTCGCGCCGCCTCGCCAAGGAGTTCTCCCGTGCCCTCGATCCACACCGTCCGCGGTGCCGTCGACACTGCCGATCTCGGCGTCACCCTCATGCACGAGCATATTTTCGTACTCAGTTCCGATGTCCAGCAGAACTATTCGCAGGAATGGGGTTCGGAGGACGACCGGATCGAGGACGCGGTTCGCCGGCTGACCACCGCCTACGAGGCCGGAGTCCGGACGATCGTGGATCCGACGGTCATGGGTTTGGGCCGCTATATCCCCCGGATCGCCCGGATCGCGCAGCAAGTACCGATACAGCTGATCGTCGCCACCGGTCTCTACACCTACAACGACGTGCCGTTCTACTTCCACTACCGCGGTCCGGCGCTGGACCCGCTGGTGGGCACCCACGTACCCGATCCGATGGTGGATATGTTCGTCGGCGATATCCGTGACGGTATCGCCGATACCGGTGTCCGGGCCGGCATGCTCAAATGCGCCATCGACGCGCAGGGCCTGACGCCCGGCGTGGAGCGGGTGATGCGGGCGGTGGCCCGGGCGCACCACGAGACCGGTGTGCCGATCACCGTGCACACCCACCCCGAATCGGGTTCCGGGTTCGAGGTGAAACGTGTGCTGTGCGACGAAGAGGGCGTCGATCCGGAACGGATCGTGCTGGGCCACAGCGGCGATACGGCCGATCTGGAATACCTGACCGCGCTGGCGGACGCCGGTTTCGTCCTGGGCATGGACCGTTTCGGCATCAACCTCGACACCACCTTCGAGACCCGCGCCGATACTCTGATCACGATGGTGCGGCGCGGCTACGCCGAACGCATGGTGCTCTCCCAGGACGCCAGCTGTTATATCGACTGGATGGAACCGGCAACCCGCGCGGCCGTACTGCCGCAATGGCACTACACCCACTTGTTCGACGACGTTTTCCCCTACGTGCTCGATCGCGGGATCGAGGAACGGCAACTGCACACCATGCTCGTGGACGTACCCCGCACGTTCTTCGCCGGCAGCTGACCCGCGCGGCCGCGGGCGGCCACACACGCACCGGGTGCCCGGACCGGCTACGCCCGGAAGCTAGGGTTGTCGATCATGGCCAGACTGTCCCGTGCGCTGCTCACGGCACTGCTGCTCGCCGTCGCACTCCTCGCGGCGGCGTGCGGTGGTGGCGACGGCGGCGATACCGCCGCCCGCGATCTGTGCGCGCCGCCCGGTCCCGAAGCCGCGTCGGCCGCCCCCGAGAAACTCAGCGCACCGGGCGGCGGGTCGGAGGACCGGTTCACCACCCCGTCCACCGTCCCGGTGGAATCGGTCGATATCTCGCGGCTGGGATTGAGCCGGCCCGGAGTGCTGAGCGTGGGCACGCTCTCGGACGCACCGCCCAGTATCTGCGTGAACTCGGCCGGCGATTTCACCGGATTCGACAACGAACTGCTGCGTGCGGTGGGGGCGAAACTCGGCTTGCAGGTGACATTCTCCGGCACCGAATTCGCCGGGTTGCTGGCGCAGGTGGCCGGCAAACGATTCGATGTCGGCTCGTCGAATATCACCACGACCGATGCGCGGCGGCAGCAGGTCGGTTTCACCAACGGCTACGATTTCGGCTATTTCTCGCTGGTCGTGAAGGACGGGAGCCCGGTGCGCGGGTTCGACGATCTGGGGCCCGGGTCGCGTGTCGCGGTGGTGCAGGGCACCGTGCAGGACGAGTACGTGGTCAACGAACTGGGCCTGGACCCGGTGAAGTTCCCGGACTACAACACCGCCTACGCGAATGTGAAAACCGGCCAGGTCGATGCCTGGGTGGCTCCGTCCGCGCAGGCCGAGGGTGCGATCGCGCCGGGGGACGCCACGTCGGTGGTGGAGAATTCGTTCAGCCTGGACAATTTCGCGGCCTGGGCGGTCGCCAAGGACAACCGGCCGCTGATCGACGCGCTCAACGCCGGCCTGGACGCGGTGATCGCCGACGGCACGTACGCCCGCCTCTACAGCGATTGGGTACCACGGGAACTCCCGCCCGGCTGGAAACCCGGGTCCAAGGCCGCACCCGCTCCCCAGCTCCCCGATTTCGCCGCGCTGGCCGCCGAACGCGGCCCGCAGGAGCACACCGAGCAGGCGCCGAAATCGACGCTGGAACAGTTGCGCGATACGTTCTTCGACTGGTCGCTCTACCGGCAGGCGTTCCCGGAGCTGGTCAAGACCGGGCTGCCCAACACCTTGATCCTGGCCGTGGTCTCCGGGGTGCTCGGCACGCTGCTGGGCATGCTGCTCGCGGTCGCGGGAATCGCGCGGACCCGGTGGCTGCGCTGGCCCGCCCGGATCTACACCGATATCTTCCGCGGCCTGCCCGCGGTGGTGATCATCCTGATCATCGGCCTCGGGATCGGGCCGGTGGCCAGCGGTATCACCGGCAACAATCCCTACTGGCTCGGCGCGGTGGCGCTGGCGCTGCTGGCCTCGGCCTATATCGGGGAGATCTTCCGCTCCGGAATCCAATCGGTGGAGCCCGGGCAGCTCGAGGCGGCCCGCGCGATCGGCTTCGGCTATCGGCAGGCGATGACGCTGGTGGTGATCCCGCAAGGTGTGCGCCGGGTACTGCCCGCACTGATGAACCAGTTCATCGCGCTGATCAAGGATTCGTCGCTGATCTACTTCCTGGGCCTGCTGGCCACCCAGCGGGAACTGTTCGCGGTGGGCCGCGATCTCAACGCGCAGACCGGGAACCTGTCGCCGCTGGTCGCGGCCGGGCTGGTCTATCTGCTGCTGACCATTCCGCTCACCCACCTGGTGAACTACATCGACCGCCGGATGCGCACGGGGCGGCCCGACCAGCCGATCGACCCCGTCGAACAGCAGACCATCACCGAAGGGCGGGGGTAACCGATGAGCTCCTCACTGACCGGTACCGGATTGCATCTACGACTCGGCAACAACGAGATCCTGCGCGGCGTGGACATCCATGTGGACGCGGGTAAGACGACCACCGTGATCGGGCCGTCCGGTTCGGGTAAGTCCACGCTGCTGCGCGTGCTGAACCGGCTCCACGAACCGGATTCCGGCGATATCCTGCTCGACGGCGAATCGGTACTCACCGAGAACCCCGACCGGCTGCGCCGGCGCATCGGAATGGTCTTCCAGCAGTTCAACCTCTTCCCGCACCGGACGGTCGCCGACAATATCGCGCTGGGACCGCGCAAACTGCGCGGGCTGAGCAAAGACGAAGCGCGAGCGCTGGCCGTGGAACAGCTCGAGGTGGTGGGCCTGGCCGGTAAGGCCGATTCCCGGCCCGCCAATCTCTCCGGCGGACAGCAGCAGCGGGTCGCGATCGCCCGGGCACTGGCCATGAAACCGGATCTCATGTTCTTCGACGAGGCCACCTCCGCCCTGGACCCGGAACTCGTCAAAGGCATTCTGGCGTTGATGTCCGACCTCGCCGCGGGCGGTATGTCGATGATCGTGGTGACCCACGAAATGGGTTTCGCACGCAGCGTCTCCGATCATGTGGTGTTCATGGACGCCGGCCAGGTCGTGGAATCCGGCAGCCCGGACGAACTGTTCGACAATGCCGGAACACCCCGGTTGCGCCGCTTCCTCGATCAGGTTCTGTAAGCCCGGGGCCGGACGTTGCGCCGCGACCGCACCGAAAGTACTGCGCGGCAACCATTGACGCGACGAGAACGTGGATACCCCGGCCGCGCGCTGCGCACCGGCCGGGCCGCCGGACGACCATACTGGTGGCATGAGCAGCGAGCAGAATCCCTACGGCACACCGAGTACCACCGGACCCCAGGAGCCCGGCGCCGGCCAGGCGCGCACCAACCGGATCATGCGCACGCTGTTGCGTACCCCGGTCCTGTCGAAGGTGATCGGCAAACGGTTGCTGATCCTGCATATCGTGGGCCGGAAAACGGGCCGGGCCTATGACATTCCGGTCGCGTACACCAAACATGGCGACGCACTGCTGATCGGGACCTCGACGCGACCCTGGGTGAAAAACCTCGCGCCCGGAACACCGGTCACCGTCACCCGCGGCAGCGGGCCCGAACAGTTCGACCCGCTGGTGCACACCGGTGAAGCGGACGTGATGCGGCTGTTCGAGGTCATCGCGCGGGACAACAAAACCAACGCGCGGTACAACGGCATCGGATTCGACGCGGCCGGCAATCCGAACAAGGCCGATCTCTACCAGACCTGGCAGCAGGGCGGCGCGGTGATCGAACTGCGCCCGCGGTAACGGACCCGCGACCTCAGCGCTGACGCCAGCTCAGCGGGCCGGGCAGATCGACACTGTTCTTCTTGGTCCGCGAGTTCCACGACCACGGGCCGATCTCGAGCCCCCACGAGGACATACCCGATTGGGTGAAATTGAACTTCAGCGGCCCGAATGATGTTCGTTTACGGAACCTGATGGGCATAACGGCCTCCCTGACTCGGCCCCAGGATAGCGGATCCGGGTGTTCCCCCATGGCGATCGAGCACGCCGGGTGCAAGAGTGGAGGACGTGGGAATGTACCGGGATCATGTCGTACCCCGCATCGTGAACGTGGCCTGCGGGATGAAGGCGAACGAACCGTTGCGCGAGCGGGTGTGCGCGGGGCTGTCCGGCCGGGTGGTCGAGCTCGGTTTCGGGTCGGGTCTCAACGTCCCGTTCTATCCCGCGACCGTCACCTCGGTGAGCGCCGTGGAACCGGCCGACCTCGGCTGGAAGCTCGCGGCCGGGCGGCTGGCCGCGGCCCGGGTACCGGTCGAACGGGCCGGTCTGGACGGTCAGCAATTGCCGTTCGCCGACGACAGTTTCGATACCGCGCTGTCGACCTGGACCATGTGCACCATCCCCGATATCGATACCGCGCTCGCCGAACTGCGCCGCGTGCTGGTTCCCGGCGGCACCCTGCATTTCGTCGAACACGGACTCGCCCCCGATCCCGCGGTCCAGCGCTGGCAGCATCGCCTCGACCCGCTCCAGCAGCGCATCGCCGGCGGCTGCCACCTGAACCGCGATATCGCCGCCCTCATCGGATCCAGCGGGTTCGGCATCCGCGAACTGGAGATCTTCAAGAGCGAGGGGCCCGCGTTCATCGCCACGCAATCGCTCGGTGTCGCCACGAATCCCTGAGTCCGGCCCGCACCCCGCCCTGGGCCCGGCCCGCGCCCGAGTCCCTCCGGCCCGAGCACGGAACCATTGGGCGATCGGGCGCGTCGAAGGTAGAAAGAACCCGACGCGGAAAAACGGAAGGGCGACCGGATGAGCACTGAGGATCGCGCCGCCACCCAGGCAGCCAGCGAGATCCTGCGGGAGAGCGTGGACGAACTGATGGCCACGTTCGAACGGCAGCGAGCGGAAATGGCGGCCGTGGAACAGCGGCTGGCCTCGACCACCGTAACGGCGTGGTCGTCGGACAATCTGGTCCGCGTCGACGCCAACACCGCCGGGGTCCCCGTGGACGTGCACCTCACCCCGGAGGCGTTCAAACGGTCCACACCCGAGAAACTGGGCCGGTCGATCCTGGAGGCCGTGCAGCACGCGGCCCGGCAGGCCACCGAGGTCTCCCAGCAGGCCTGGGCGCCGATCGCCGCCCTCGCCGACGACGTCCCGGATCTGCCCGATATCGCGCCCGGAATGCCGAGTATCAAATCCGTGGTCGATTCGCTGTTCCCCGACCCCGTCACCACACCGCCACCCGCGGCGCCGCTGGACGACGAGGACGAAGACGAATTCTTCCGCACCCGCGGCTACCTCGAGGGTGGGAAATGAGCGAGATCAAGGTCGACGAGGCGGCCCTGCAGGCCGCCCGGCCCGCCATCGCCCAGGTGGCCGACCAGGTGGCCGGGGCGGTGAACGCGGCACTGGCGGTGATCAACGCCGAGGGCGAATGCTGGGGCGGCGACGAAATCGGCCAGAAATTCGCCGAAAAGTACACACCGGGCGCCGAGGAAGGACTCACCGGCCTGAACCTGCTGAACCAGGCGGTCAACGGGGTGGGCGACGGGGTCGGGGCGGTCGCGACGGATTTCGGCAATCAGGACGAATCCAACGCCAATGCCCTCGGCGCCGTCGCTCCGCAGTAAGCCCGGAGCCGTCGGGTAGCCCCGCCGGCCGCCGCGGACGCCGTTCGGCGGTGGTGGTGACGGCTGCCGAATCGGAGCCGAAGCTCGGTTCGGTGATCGCCATCGACGCCCACACCTTGCCGAACCGTTCCAGCTGTTCATCGGTGGCGACCGCGGCGATCGCCGCGTTGCCCAGGCCCTGGTACGGGATCGACAGCATCAGCCCGACATCACCCCACGAGGTTTCCAGGGCGTTGAGCAGGGCCGACATATTGCCGCCGTTGGCGTTGACGGGCATGGTCGCGGGACCTTCGTCCTCGTCGGACCGTCCGCCGGCCGCGCCGCTGATCTTCTGGGTGCCCGAATCGCTGAGCCCGTCGACCATGGTGTCGAGTTCCACCGGGGACTCGTGCTCGGCGAGGTGCGAGCCCGGCGCCGGTTCGGTTCAGGTCAGGCAGCCCGGGCCCAAGAGCGCTTTCAGATCGCCCATGAGGGCCGAGGACGGTTCCACCCGGAGGCTGTCGTCGAGTTTGAGCAGGGTGGTCTTCTCTCGGGCGCCCACGTACCGGACATGCACATCCGAGGTGCCCGGATGCCGGGAGAGCACCCGTTTCAGTTCACCGATCTTGTCGCGGGTGCACATCCGGGTGGAGATCGTCACCGACAGCGGTTTCGCGACCCCGATCGCGGACAGATCCGGTACCGCGAGATCGTTGGCGATCAGCGAGATCCGGTCGTCGCGCATCGAGACCCGGGCCTTCACCAGCACCACCGCGTCCTCCACCACGTCCATTCCGTAGACGGAGTAGGCCTGCGGGAAGAACAGCACCTCGATACCACCGGTGAGATCCTCGAGCTGGGCCGAGGCCCAGGCCAGGCCGTTCTTGTTGATCCGGCGGTTCACCGAGGCGAGGATGCCGCCGACGGTCACCTGCGTGCCGTCCTTGATATCGCCCTCGAGAATGGCCGGGATCTGGGTATCGGCGGCCGCGGCGAGCACGTGATCGATCCCGTTGAGCGGATGCCCGGAAACGTAGAGGCCGAGCATTTCCCGTTCCAGGGCCAGCCGGTGTTTGGTGTCCCATTCCTCGTCGGGCACCTTCACATCGAACACCGACGACATCGATTCGTCGCCGTCTTCGCCCATCCCGCCGAACAGGTCGAACTGGCCGATGGCCTCGGCTTTCTTGGTGGACATCACGGCGTCGATGGCATCGGAGTGCACGAGCATCAGCCCCTTGCGGGGATGGCCCAGTGAATCGAAGGCACCGGCCTTGATCAGCGATTCGGTGACCTTCTTGGTGCAGGCCACGGCATCGATCTTGTTCAGGTAATCGGAGAAATCGGTGAACTTCGATTTCTCCGTCCGGGCCGCGATGATCGAGTTCACCACATTCGTGCCGACATTGCGCACCGCGCCCAGCCCGAACCGGATATCGGCGCCGACGGAGGCGAAGTTCGTCTCCGATTCGTTCACATCCGGCGGCAGCACGGTGATCCCGAGCTTGCGGCAATCGGACAGGTAGATCGCCGCTTTGTCCTTGTCGTCGCCGACGCTGGTGAGCAGGCCGGCCATATATTCGGCGGGGTAATTCGCCTTCAGGTAAGCGGTCCAGAAGGAGACCAGGCCGTAGCCCGCCGCATGCGATTTGTTGAACGCGTACCCGGCGAACGGGAGAATGGTGTCCCACAGCGCCTTGATCGCGGGTTTGGAGAAACCGTTGGCCTGCATACCGGCTTCGAATCCCTCGAATTCGGCCTCCAGCACCTCGGCTTTCTTCTTACCCATGGCGCGGCGCAGAATATCGGCTCGGCCGAGCGAATACCCGGCCACCTTCTGCGCGATCTGCATGATCTGCTCCTGATAGACGATCAGGCCGAAGGTATCGGCCAAGATCTCCTTCAGGGGTTCCTCGAGTTCGGGATGGATCGGTTTGACCTCTTGCCGGCCGTTCTTCCGGTCGGCGTAGTCGTTGTGCGCGTTCATCCCCATCGGGCCGGGGCGGTACAGCGCCAGCACCGCGACGATATCCTCGAATCCGGTGGGCTGCATCCGGCGCAGCAGATCGCGCATGGCGCTGCCGTCGAGCTGGAAAACGCCGAGAGTGTCACCGCGCGAGAGCAATTCGTAGGTGGGCGGATCGTCCAGCGGCAGATTGTCCATATCGAGGTCGATACCGCGATTGGATTTGATGTTGTCCAGCGCGTCACCGATGACGGTGAGGTTGCGCAGGCCCAGGAAGTCCATTTTCAGCAGGCCGATGGCCTCACACGACGGGTAATCCCAGCCGGTGATGATGGCGCCGTCCTGCGCCCGCTTCCACAGCGGGATCGCCTCCATGAGCGGTTCGGAGGACATGATCACCGCGCAGGCGTGCACGCCGGCATTGCGGATCAGGCCCTCGAGACCGCGGGCGGTTTCGTAGATCTTCGCGACATCGGGGTTGCTGCCGATGAGTTCGCGGACCTCGGCGGCCTCCTTGTACCGCTCGTGTTCGGGATCCATGATCCCGGACAGCGGAATATCCTTCGCCATGATCGGCGGCGGCAGCGCCTTGGAGATCTGATCGGCGATGGCGAAACCGGGCTGGCCGAACTGGACGCGCGCCGAATCCTTGATGGCGGCCTTGGTTTTAATGGTGCCGAAGGTGATCACCTGCGCCACCCGGTCGCTACCCCAGCGTTCGGTGGCGTAGCGGACCATTTCCCCGCGCCGGCGATCGTCGAAGTCGATATCGATATCGGGCATCGAGACGCGTTCGGGATTGAGGAATCGCTCGAACAGCAGACCGTGCGGAATCGGGTCGATATTGGTGATCCCCATGGCGTAGGCGACCAGCGAACCCGCCGCCGAGCCACGGCCCGGACCGACCCGGATACCGACCTCGCGGGCGTGGTTGATCAGGTCACCGACCACCAGGAAGTAGGCGGGGAAACCCATTTCGATGATGACGTTCAATTCGAACTCGGCGCGTTCGACGTAATCGCGCGGCACCCCGTCCGGGAAGCGCCGTTCCAGCCCGCGGTGCACCTCCTTGCGCAGCCAGCCCGCCTGATCCTCGCCCTCGGGCACCGGGAAGACCGGCATCCGGTCGCGGTGTTCCCACACCTCGGCGTAGGACTGGACCCGCTCCCCGATCCAGACGGTGTTGTCGCAGGCCCCGGGCACCTCGGCGTCCCAGAGCGCACGCATCTCCGCGGCGGATTTCAGGTAATAGCCGTCGCCGTCGAATTTGAACCGGGTGGGGTCGGACAGGGTTTTACCGGTCTGCACGCACAGCAGCGCCTCGTGGTTGCGCGACTGCTCTTTGGTGACGTAGTGGCAGTCGTTGGTGGCCAGCGGCGGGATATCGAGGGTCCGGCTGATTTCCAGCAGCCCCTCCCGGACCCGTTTCTCGATGGACAGGCCGTGATCCATCACCTCGAGGAAGAAATTGTCCCGGCCGAAGATCTCCTGCCATTTCGCGGCGGCTTCCAGGGCTTCGCGTTCGTGCCCGAGCCGCAACCGGGTCTGCACCTCGCCGGAGGGGCAGCCGGTGGTGGCGATGATGCCCTCGGCGTGCGCGGCGATGAGCTCCTCGTCCATACGGGCCCATTTGCCGAGCTGGCCCTCGATACTGGCCAGCGAGGACAGTTTGAACAGGTTGCGCAGGCCCGTCGCGTTCTCGGCGACCATCGTCATATGGGTGTAGGCACCCGAACCGGAGACGTCGTCGCTCTTCTGGCTGGGATCGCCCCACTGGATACGTTTGGTGTCGAACCGGGAGCCGGGCGCGATATAGGCCTCGATGCCGATGATCGGTTTGATCCCGGCCTTCTTCGCGGAATGGAAGAACTCCGCGGCGCCGTACATATTGCCGTGGTCGGTCATCCCCACCGCGGTCATCCCCAGGCGGTCGGCCTCGGCGAACAGCGGTGAGATCTTGGCGGCACCGTCGAGCATCGAGTACTCGGTGTGGTTGTGCAGATGAACGAATCCGGACGACGTGGCCAAGATCTCGTCACTCCCAGGGGTTCGGCGGCGGTTGGTGTAGCGAGTTTATTCGTACCCACCGACAACTCCCGCAGCGGTCCGGGTGCCCGGCGGGGACCGGGCGTGTCGCCGTTCGATGATCATCCGCGGCGCCGAATCGGCCACCGGCCGGGCGCGGCGCTGGTAGGGTCGGGCCGCGTCACGAACGGACGCAGCGAAGGTCCATCCGGACCACCACTGCTCCGAATCCATCCGAGGCTCGGCCCCGCAAGCCCATGAACGACCCAGCGAGGTGACGATGACAGCACGTACCACGGCGTTCGCTCTCCCCGCGGCCGCGACGGCGCTCGCGGTGGGGGCGCTGGCGGCGACCGCGGCACCCGCGACTGCGGACGGCGGCGAGTTCGACCCGGTGTATTCACTCGCCCAGGGCGCCTGTGTCGCCCAGCTCGATACCTCCGTCACCGGCGACGCGTATCCCGAGCATGCCGCGTTCACCGTGTCCACGATCATGTTCGGGGTGGGGCCGTGCACCCTGCCGGTCACCCTGAACTGGCGCAATCTCGACACCGGCGCCACCGGTTCGGTCACGCAGACGGCCAACGGCCCCGGCCACTGGATGAACGACGGCCGCTCGGCCCTGTTCCGTCCGGGCATCGGCCGCTTCACCGCGACCGTCACGGTCGGTACCGCCCACATCCCCGAACCCGGATCGGTGGATTTCACCGTTACCGCCTACCGGAGGTGAGCGCCGGCCCCCGGTAAACGACGGCGAGTCCTGCCGCCACGGCACGCAGAGCCGGCGGCAGTTCCCACGGAAACCGTTCCCCTCCGCCCGCCGCCTCGCCGGCCCGGGCCGGTTATCGCCTCCGGAGAAGGTTTCCCGCATGCAATGGCGGTTGCCGCGGGAAGCGTGAGACGATGACCGGCCCCGGCCGGCGAGTCGGCGGTCGCGTGCGGCCGGCTCGCCGCCCGCACCGCGTGCGGCGGGGACGCCGGGTTCCGGCGGCAGCGAGACAGGGGGTGCGATGACCGCGACCACCGTGGTGATCTCCGTGGCCGCTGTGCTCGTCGTCGGCGCGCTGCTGATCTGGGCGCGGCCGCGCCGGATGGTCACCACCCCGGCCGAACGCGCCGTGCACGCGGCCCTGCATACCGCCTCGCTCGCGGCGCGGTCGCTACGCCAGGGGCTCACCGAAGAATCGGCCGTGGACGCCGCGCCGCATCTGCGGGCCCTCGTCGGCGCGGAGGGGCTGGGGGTGACCGATCCCGACGGCGAACTCCTCGCGTGGGACGGCGCCCGGCTCGTACCGGCCGGCGAGTTCGCCACCGCGGCAAGGCGTGCCATCGCCGGACGGCGACCGGTGATGGTCCATCTGCCCGACCCCGAACACCCGGGCCGCACCCTGGTCGCCCAGCCGCTGCTCACCGACAGCGATGCCGTCGCCGGGGCGCTGGGCATGGTCACCGCGGCCGCACCCGGCCCCGGCACCCTCGGAGCCCTGGCCGAGGTGGCCCGCTATGCCTGCGGCCAGCTGGAATTGGCCGAACTCGACGCTTCGCGCGCCCGGCTGGACCGAGCCGAGGTCCGGGCGCTGCGCGCGCAGATCAGCCCGCATTTCATCTACAACGCGCTCAACACCATCGCCTCGTTCGTCCGCACCGATCCGGCGCGGGCCCGTGAACTCATCCTGGATTTCGCCGATTTCACCCGGTACTCCTTCCGGGTCGCCGGCGAATACACCGTGCTGTCCGACGAACTCAGCAATATCGAGCGGTATCTGGAACTCGAACGCGCCCGGTTCGGCCCCGCGCTGCAGGTGCGGTTGCGGATCGCGCCCGAGGTGCTCGGGGTGACGCTGCCGTTCCTGGCCTTGCAGCCGCTGGTGGAGAACGCGGTACGGCACGGTCTCGCCGGCCGGCCGGGCGGCGGCACCGTGACCATCGAAGCGCTCGACGCCGGCACCGACTGCGTGATCAGCGTGGAGGACGACGGCACCGGCATGGACCCGGAGGTGCTGCGTTCCGGCTCGCTGGATACCGCCGAGGGCGAGGCACCGCATATCGGGCTGGCCAATGTGGACGATCGGCTGCGCGCCGCGTTCGGCAACGATTACGGGCTCGTGGTGGATACCGCGCCGGGGGCCGGGACGAAGGTGAGTATGCGGGTGCCGAAGTTCCGCGCCGGCATCCGGCCGTGATACTGCGCCCGGCGCACAGAAAAACAGCCGGACCCCGTTCACCCTCACAGAACGGGGTCCGGCCGCACCTGCACCGGGAATTATCCGCCCGGATGCCGCCGCGGCGGCATCCGGGTCCCGGTATCAGTGCACGACGGCTTTTTCCGCGCCGACGCCGGTCAGTGCCCTGACCTCCATCTCCGCGGCCTTCGCCGGGTCTTCGTCACCGCCCAGGTAGGTGCCCACCACGCCGAGCACGAATGCCAGCGGAATGGAGACGATGCCCGGATTCGACAGCGGGAACCAGTCGAAATCCAGATCCGGCAGCATGGCGCTCGCCGAACCGGACACCGCCGGGGAGAACACGATCAGCACGATGGTGGAGATCAGCCCGCCGTACATGCTGAACAGAGCGCCGCGAGTGTTGAAGCGCCGCCAGAACAGCGAGTACAGGATGGTCGGCAGGTTGGCCGAGGCGGCGACGGCGAAGGCCAGCGCCACCAGGAAGGCGATGTTCTGCCCGTTGGCCAGGATGCCCAGCCCGATGGCGAGGACACCGATCACCACGGCGGTGATCCGGGAAACCCGCACCTGGGCGTTGTCGTCCACCTTGCCGCGGCGGATGACGTTGGCGTAGATATCGTGCGCGAACGAGGCCGAGGCCGTGATGGTGAGACCGGCGACCACCGCGAGGATGGTCGCGAAGGCCACCGCGGAGATGATGCCGAGCAGGATCACCCCGCCCAGTTCGAAGGCCAGCAGCGGCGCCGCCGAATTCTGGCCACCGGCGGCGGACAGAATCTTGTCGGGACCGACGAGTGCGGCCGCACCGTAGCCCAGCACGAGGGTGAACAGGTAGAAGGCACCGATCAGCGCGATCGCCCAGACCACCGAGCGACGGGCTTCCTTGGCGGTCGGCACGGTGTAGAAGCGCATCAGCACATGCGGCAGGCCCGCGGTGCCGAGGACGAGCGCCAGCCCGAGCGACAGGAAGTTCAGTTTCGACATCTCGCTGCCGCCGTACTGCGCGCCGGGGGCGAGCACATCCCGGGCGGCCACCTTGGAATCGGTGGAGCCGGCGATGGCGCTCTGCGCGCCACCGAGGATGTCGGAGAAGTCGAAGCCGAATTTCGCCAGCACCATCACGGTCATCACGGCCGCGCCGGCGATCAGCAGGACAGCCTTGATGATCTGCACCCAGGTGGTGCCCTTCATCCCGCCGACCAGCACGTAGACGATCATCAGCACGCCGACCACGGCGATCACCACGGCCTGGCCGGCCTTACTCGATACATCGAGCAGCAGGGCGACCAGCCCACCGGCGCCGGCCATCTGCGCGAGCAGGTAGAACAGCGAAACGGCCAGGGTGGTGATCGCGGCCGCGGTGCGCACCGGGCGCTGCTGCAACCGGAAGCTCAGCACATCGGCCATCGTGAACTTGCCGGTGTTGCGCAGCATCTCGGCGACCAGCAGCAGGGCCACCAGCCAGGCCACCAGGAAGCCGATCGAGTACAGGAATCCGTCGTAGCCGTACACCGCGATGGCTCCGGCGATGCCCAGGAAACTCGCGGCCGACAGATAGTCACCGGCGATGGCGATACCGTTCTGCGGGCCGGTGAAGCCGCGGCCACCGGTGAAATAGTCGGCGGCGCCGCGAGTGTTGCGGCCGGCCCAGAACACTACGATCATCGTGACGACGACGAACAGAGCGAAGATTCCGATATTGGCCGCGGGATTGCCGACCGTATCGGCGGCGAACAGCGTGGTCACGACCCGCTTCCTTCCAATTCGGCGCGCAGCGCGGCGGCGCGGGGGTCCAGTTCCCGGTTGGCGAACCGGACGTAGAGGCCGGTGATGAGGAAGGTCGAGACGAACTGGCCCAGCCCGAGCAGCAGCCCGATATTGACCTCACCGAAGACCTTGGTGCCCATGAAATCGTGCGCGTAGGCGCCGAGCAGCACATAGCCGAGGTACCAGAGCAGGAACAAGGCGGTCATGGGAAAAATGAAGCGGCGCAGCCGGGTACGGAGTTCGGCGAATTCCGGGCTGGCTTGGGCGGCAGCGAAATCGGTGGGCGCCGTGGGCTGCCCGCCGCTGTCGTCGAGATCCGTATCGGTCATGCTGTATCTCTCTCTGCATGCCCGAGGGGCCCTACGTGACTACGCAGGCTGCCGCCTTCGGGCCCCGGCTAGGTCATGCCGTGTTCTCGCAATGTGATGTGTGTTACCTGGAATGAAGCTAGCGAGCCCCGTAGCCCGGCAACAGATGTGATGCCGGTCACTCGGTGAAGGTGGGTGACTGTGCGGTGAATGGTCGCTGTGACGCGATGAGCGGTCGGCGGCGGAGCGGGTATCTCAGCGGTCCGGCCGGGTACCGGGCTCCCGGTCGGCACCCATCCCGAGCCGTTCCGGGGCGTGCATCCGGACGAAAACGCGGCCGACGTCGGGTGGTTTCGCGGTGAACCGGCTCACCAGCACCATCGTCGCGAACGACAGCGGTACGGCGACCGCCGCGGGATAGCCGAGCACCGCGGCCGGCCAGCCACCGGCCAGCTCGTCGGCGACCCCGCCGAACACCGACACCACGGTCGCCCCACCGGCCACCACACCGCCGATCACGAGACCCGCCACCGCACCGGCCGTGGTGAGCCCACGCCACCAGATACCCAGCACCAGCAGCGGGCACAGGGTCGCCGCCGCGAGCGAGAACGCCAGCCCCACCGTGCGGGAGAGGTCGAGCGAGACCACGAACAGCGAAAGACCCAGCGGGACGGCCCCCGCGGCCAGCGCCGCGACCCGGAAATCCCGGATCTGCCCGCGCAGCACATCGGTGCTCAGCACCCCCGCGATACTCACCACCAGTCCCGAGGAGGTCGACAGGAACGCGGCCATCGCGCCCGCCGCGACCAGTGCGGCCAGCAGCTGCCCGGGCAGACCGGCCAGCGCCGAGGACGGCAGCAGCAGCACCGCGGCGTCGGAGGTCCCGGTGATCAGCAGTTGCGGTACGTAGAGGCGGGCGAAGACACCGAGCAGCACCGGGAACAGATAGAACACACCGACCATCGCGATCACCGTCAGCGCGGTGGTGCGGGCGGCCCGCCCGTCGCGGTTGGTGTAGAAGCGGACCAGCACGTGCGGGAGACCCATGGTGCCCAGGAAGGTCGCGATCATCAGCGAATACACCTGGTAATGCGGATGGGGTCCGGAGAAACCGCCGCCGGGTCGCAGCCAGTGCTCGCCGTCGGCGGGGGCGCCCGCCACCACGGGCACCGCCGATCCGGGTTCGAGGACGAGCCGGGTATCGCGGGCCAGTTCGTGGGTGCCCGCGGTCAGTAACACCGGACCGTCCACCGGCCGGTCGTCGAGTTCGCCGTGCACCGAAACCCATTGCGGCGCGGGTAACTGCACCAGCACCGGCGTGGTCACCTCCACGGTGGTACGTTCGCCGACCGTCGGCGGGGCCGCCGTCCCGATCTCCCGTTCCGCCGGCCCGGTGCCGAAGAAATGCACGAGCAGAACCAGGGCCGGCAAGGCGACCGCGGTCAGCTTCAGCCAGTATTGGAAGGCTTGGACGAGGGTGATCGACCGCATCCCGCCGCCCACCACATTCGCCACGACGATCCCCGCGACCGCCACCGCCCCGACCCAGCCCGGCACGCCCAGCAGAATCCGCAAGGTCAGCCCGGCGCCCTGGAACTGCGGGATCACGTACACCGCGCACACCAGCACCACCACCAGGGCGGCGAACCGGCGCGCCCGGGGCGAACCCAGCCGGAACTCGGCGAAATCGGGCACGGTGTAGGCGCCGGAACGCCGCAGCGGCGCCGCCACGAACAGCAGCAGCGCCAGATATCCCGCGGTGAACCCCACCGGATACCACAGGGCGTCGGCCCCGTATTTGGCGATCAGCCCCGCCACACCGAGAAACGAGGCCGCCGAGAGATATTCACCCGAGACCGCGGCCGCATTCCAGCGGGGGCCCACACTGCGCGAGGCCACCAGGAAATCGGAGGTGGTGCGCGCCCAGCGCACCCCGTACACACCGAGGGTCACAGTGGCCAGCGCGGCCGCCAGCAGGGCGGCCACCGTCAGACCGGAGGAGTTCACCGCGCCCGCCCGGTGTCCCGAGCGACCGTGCGGACCCTGTAATCGGACCCACGCAGAATCCGTGGCGGCGCGGAGTTGCCGCGACCGACGTGCGGCGCCCAGCGATGGTCGCCCGCAGATCCGGGCGCATTGCGTCCGGTCGGGCAGGTCCGATCGCTCGCACGCTGCCGATGGCGACAGCGCACGTCCGTACCCGGCGATCGGTGGTACTCCCGCCGGGGCGAACGGGAACAGTGCCGGGTACCGGGCACCGTAACCGGGCGGGCCGCGCGGTTACGCGCGGGCGGCGCGACCGTGGCCGGCATGCAGCGGTGCACCGTCGTCAATCCCCCGTCAGATCGAGGAAGTCGTGTTCGTTGCGTTCGGCCAGCCGCACATAGACCCGGCCCGTCAGCCACAGCAGCGGGTATGCCGCCGCGCCCAGCACCAGCCAGGGCAACCGGATGCCCAGCACCACCGTTTCCGCGATCGCGGTCACTCCGAAAAGCAGCGGGAGCGCTGCGAGGATCAGCGCCATCACGGCCGCGCAGCTCAGCGCGAGACCGAGCTGGGCCCGGATCAGGCCGCCGATCAGCGCCGCACCGATCTCGGTCTGTTCGGCGACCTCCACCCGGGTGCGCACCCGGCGCGCACCCCGGCGTTCGGCCAGCACCACCCGTTCGCGCGGGCCCTTCGGAGGCGGGCCGATCATCGCCGGTCCGCATGCGGCCCGTGCACGAGCCGCTGTTTGAGTTCCCGTACCTGCCGCCGGCTCACCGGCAGCTCCACCTGCCCCGCGCCGCGCAGGCAGACCCTGGTCGCCGCGCCGACCGTACGCAGCCCGGTGACCCGGTCCAGCGCCACCAGATACGACCGGTGTACCCGCAGGAACCCGTCCTGCCAGCGCTGCTGCAGCGCCGACAGCGGAATCCGCACCAGATGCGAACCGCTGTCGGTGTGCAGGCGCGCGTAGTCGCCCTCGGCCTCCACCCAGCTCACCTGGGACCGGTGTACGAGGGTCGTCACCCCACCCAGTTCGACAGGGATGACCTCGTTGTTCCCGGCCGGCGCCGGTTCCGTACCGGCGCGCGCCCGCCGGGCGGCCACCCGCCGCAGCGCCGCGCCCAGCCGCTCCTGCCGGACCGGTTTGAGCAGATAGTCCACCGCGCCCAGGTCGAAGGCGGCCACGGCGTGGTCCTCGTGGGCGGTGACGAACACGACCGCCGGTGGGTCGGCGAATTCGGCGAGCACCCCGGCCAGTTCCATACCGTCCAGGCCCGGCATATTGATATCGAGGAACACCGCGTCGGCACCGTGCGCGCGCAGTATCCGCAGCGCACCGGTCGCATCGGCGGCACCGTGCAGTTCGGTCACCGTGGGTTCGGCGCGCAGGAGATACAGCAGCTCGTCCAGTGCCGGCGGCTCGTCATCCACGGCCAGCACTCGCATCCGCCCGACCTTTCCCGCTACTTCGACCCGACTATCGTAGTCATCGCCGCAGGACCGCGGGTGCGGGTCCGGGTATCCGGGGTACGACCACCGTCGCGGTCAGGAACCGAGCTGGTCCATCCGCCGCTGCATTTCCTCCGGGCCGATATCTTCCACATGGGTGGCGACCGTCCACTGATGGCCCCACGGGTCGACGAACGAACCGGTGCGATCGCCGTAGAACTGGGTTTCCGGCGGCCTGATCTCGGTGGCGCCGGCCGCCAGCGCGGTGGCATAGGCGGCATCCATATCCGCGACGTAGACATACAGGTTGACGGGGGTGCCGCCGATCGAATGCGGGTCCCGGAAGGCCATGTCCGGGGCCGGATCGCCGAGCATCAGCACGGAGTTGCCGATCAGCAGCTCACAGTGCATGACGGTGCCGTCGGGTCCGGGGATACGCATCCGCTCGGTGGCGCCGAAGACCCGTTTGTAGAACTCGACCGCGTCCGCGGCGCCGGCGATGGCCAGGCCGGGTGAAATGGTGGGATAACCCTCGGGTACAGGGGAGACATCAGACATCACAAGACCTCCGGTCTCGGATCGTTTGTCGGATACCTGTCGAGCTTAAGCCCGTACCGCGCCCCGCGCGGACGACCGACACCGCCGTCGCGGCGCCTCAGCCGCCCCAGCTCACGTTCGTCTCGATGACCTGCCGCAATTCCGTCGCTGTCCGCGGGTTCCGGTAGTACTGGTGCCCGCCGATGGCGATCGACCCGGCGACCGGGAGCGGCAACCCGAGATCGACGGTGATATCGCCGCTGCCCTGCATCACGTAGTCCTCGATATCGAGGGTTCCGGCGGCGTTCGGCAGATCCCAGGTGTCGGATGTCGGGGTCTGCGTGACGTCCAGCCGGATGGACAGCCGGCCACCGTCGCGCGCCACGAGGGTGGCCGTGGTGACCTGGTCGAGGTCGACCCCGCCGCCGACCGACTGGCGCACCTGCCAGACCGCGCCGACCCCGACGGGTTCGTCCGGGAAGGTGATCGACCGGTACACGGCCTGATAGAAGGCCTGTTCGAGGGCGGCGCGCGCCGAATTCGAGGTCTCCGGGGAGGGCGCGAGCCGCAAGGCGGTGATCCCGCCGAGTTCACTCATCTCCAGTCCGGCATGGGAACCGTCGGCGGCGGTGAGCGCCTCGGAGAGCTGCGGATCGGGGGTGGTGACTTCGCCGAGGGTCAGTTCCACGCCGTCGGCGCCGGCGGTGGCGGTCATCGGGATGGTGAGCGCCGGGCTGGAGAAATCCTGGACCTGTTGCGCGTCGATCTGCTGCTGGATGTGGTGATCGGTGCGCAGGGTGACCGCCTGGATCGTGCCCTCGTAATAAGAGGGGCGCAGTGTCGACCGGGGTTCGCTACCGGGATCCACCACGCTCACCTGCGCGGCGGCGATCGGGACCGTGACCTCTTTGCCGATTCCGAGGGGTTCGGTGCCCTCGGCTTCGGCCGCGGTGTCCCCGGTGTCGCTGCACCCGGCGCCGAAGGTGGTCAGTCCCAGCGCGAGAACGAGCATCAGCACTCTGGACCGCGCCTGGCGGGCCGAAGGAAGCGAACACAACACCGTCACGCCCGACAGCCTACGAGGCCTACCTGAGGATGGGCTGGGACATTCACATGAATACCGACAGCTCCGCTCGTGAACGCCTCCGGCGGCCGGAAACGGGATCGAGCCGGCACGGCGAGGGCACGGGCCGGACCACGACGGGAACGGGCCGCCGCGGCACCGTGCCGGCGATCCGGCGGGTGCCCACGTCCGGGCGCTGATCACCTCGAGAGATGATGGTCGCGTGAGTGAGGACCGGCGTACACGCGAGCAGGACCCCGACCGTCCGGGCGGGAACGGGAAACAGCCCCGCCAGCGCCTGCGGCTCCTGCTGGCGGTCGCGGTGACCCTGTTCACCCTCGACCTGATCACGAAGATCGTGGTCGTCTCGCAGATCCAGCCCGGTGAACAGATCCCGCTGATCGGCGATTTCGTCCGCCTCGTCCTGGTGCGCAATCCCGGCGCCGCGTTCTCCATGGCCACCGGGATGACCTGGTTGCTGACGCTCATCGCGGCCGCGGTCGTGATCGGGGTGCTGCGGATCGGCCGCACGCTGCGCTCGCCGCTGTGGGCGATCGGCCTGGGCGGTGTGCTCGGCGGCGCGTTCGGCAACCTGATGGACCGGCTGTTCCGGGCGCCCGGCCCGATGCAGGGTCATGTGGTCGACTTCTTCTCGGTCGGCTCGTTCCCGGTGTTCAATGTGGCCGATTCCTCGATCGTCTGCGGCGCGATCCTGCTGGTGGTGCTCACGGTGTTCGGGTTCGAACCCGACGGCACCCGCTACCGCCGGGACACGCCGGCCGCCGGCACCGAGACATCTGTTGCCGGCGACAACACGCCCGCGACCACCGCGGACAACACCGACTCGGAAAGCACCCCGCCCACCGAATCTCCCCGCGACCCCGACCCCGGAACCCCGGGGGCCGCCGCCACACCGGCCGCGCGCACCGGCGAGGATACCGCCGCATGAGGGAAACCAGGACCATGCCCGTCCCCGACGGGCTCGACGGAATGCGAGTCGATGCCGGGCTGGCGCGGTTGCTCGGCCTGTCCCGGACCGCGGTCGCGGCGCTCGCCGAAGACGGATCCGTCCAGCTGGACGGCGTACCCGCCGGCAAATCCGACCGGCTCACCGCCGGTGCCTGGCTCGAGGTGGTGTTCCCCGAACCCCGGCGCGAGCTGACGATCGAGGCCGAACCGGTGGAGGGGATGAAAATCCTCTACGCCGACGACGATATCGTCGCCGTCGACAAACCGGTCGGCGTGGCCGCGCACACCGGAGTCGGGTGGAGCGGGCCCACCGTGGTGGGCGGGCTGGCCGCCGCCGGATACCGGATCTCCACCTCCGGCGCGCACGAACGGCAGGGCATCGTGCACCGCCTGGATGTGGGGACTTCCGGGGTGATGGTGGTCGCGCAATCCGAACACGCCTACACCGTGCTCAAACGGGCGTTCAAACAGCGCACCGTGGACAAGCGCTATCACGCGCTGGTACAGGGCCATCCCGACCCGAGCAGCGGCACCATCGACGCCCCCATCGGCCGGGCCCGCGGTAACGACTGGAAATTCGCGGTGACCTCCGACGGCCGGCCCAGCGTGACCCATTACGACACGGTGGAGGCCTTCCAGGCGGCCAGCCTGCTCGATATCCACCTGGAAACCGGCCGCACCCACCAGATCCGGGTGCATTTCTCCGCGATCCGCCACCCGTGCTGTGGCGATCTCACCTACGGCGCCGACCCGCGGCTGGCCGAACGGCTCGGCCTGCAACGCCAATGGCTGCACGCCCGCTCGCTGGGTTTCCAGCATCCGGCCGACGGCCGCTACCTGGAGATCAGCAGCGAATACCCCGACGACCTCGCCGAAGCCCTGCGCATCCTGCGTGAGGCCTGACGGCGTGGCCGGCGGCGGGGAACCCACCGGAACGCGCCGCCGGATCCGCGCGCTCGCGGCCGGTGCGACGGCCGCTTTCTGCGTGGTGCTCGTCGTCGTGCTCGGGATCCGGTACCCGCCGGCCGGTGACGGTGTCTCCACCGACCGGCTCGGGCCCGAAACGGCCGAATCGATCACCGGCTACCTGGACCGCGCCCGGGATTCGCTGACCGGCCCCGACGACGGCGCCCGCTGGGCGCTGGTGTCCTTCACCGAGTACCTGCCGGCCACCGCCCTCGCCGGTCGGCTCTCCGCTGTGCGCGTGAATCAGGCGCTCTATCAGGTGCCGCTGCCGCGGGTCGCGACACCGCTGGTGGCCGTGCAGGTTCCGGACAGCCCGGCGGCGCTCGCGCGGTCTGGGGACGACGCCGCCTGGCTGCTGGCCGACCGCCGTCGGTTCGCCGCCGGCGGGAGCCGCGGCGCCCAGATCCTGGACACGTCGATCGCCCGGCTGCGGGCCGGCTGCGCCTGCGCGCCCGGCGTCCTGGTCCGTGCTCCGCTGCCGGCGCTGCGTGAACTCGCCATCCGGCCCGGTATCCGCGCGGTCCAGGCCCTTCCGGCCGATGCGGTCGCGGAAACGTTCGCCCTCGCGCCGCTGTTGCCCGACAGCGCGGATCCGGTCATGCCACCGCCCGACGACGGCCCCGTACCACCCGGCTGACTTCAGAAGTCCAGGCTCACCACACCGTCGAGGTAGCGGCGGCACCGGCCGCTCAACAGCACCCGGTCACCGGCCAGTTCGACCCCCAGCGTCCCGCCCCGCCGCGACAGCTGCCGCGCGACGAACCGCTGCCGCCCCAGTTCGGCGCTCCACAGCGGCGCGAGCTGCGCATGCGCGGAACCGGTCACCGGATCTTCCGGGACACCGACGCCCGGTGCGAAGAACCGCGAAACGAAATCCACCTCGTCGCCCGGTGCGGTGACGATCACGCCGCGCGGAACCGGCGGGAACGCGCTCAGCGCTGGCACCACATCACGTACCTGCCGCTCGGTGTCGACCACGAGGACCACATCGGTGCCGGTGAACGCCCGCACCGGATGGATACCGAGCGCGGCCACCAGCGCCGGATCGGGTTCGGCCGGTTCCGACACGACGGCCGGCAGGTCCAGGATGTAGAGATCGTCGTCGGTGCGATCCACCCGCAGCCAGCCGCTACGGGTGTAGAAATTGACCGCGTCCTGCCCGGGTTCGATATCGGTCAGGATCTGCGCGGCGCCGGCCAGCGTCGCGTGCCCGCACATCGCGACCTCGACGGCCGGGGTGAACCAGCGCAGGTGATAGGCGATCCCGGCCACCGGCGGCGCACCGGCCTCCGGAGGTAACTGCGAGGTGTAGAACGCGGTCTCGGCGAGATTGTTCTCCTCGGCCAGCTGTTGCAGCACGCTGTCGGGTAACCAGGCCGGCAAGGGCATGACGGCGGCCGGATTACCGGAGAACGGTGCGTCGGCGAACGCGTCGATCTGGTGCAGCAATACCTCCATGCCCATGAAGGTACTCCAGATCCGAATCAGCGCTGCGCACAAGCCATCTGGGCGTCCATGGACCACCGCCCGCACGCCCGGTCAGACACGGAGAAATCGCCGTATCGAGGGGCCGGAGGATCGGCGAGTCGGCCGCGGCGCCGGCATCCTCGGCACCACCCGCGCGGCGTGTCCCCGCGGTGCTCGACTTCTCCGCCCGGAGAGTTGCCCACCGGTTCCACCGATCGAGGGCAACCCCGCAGATGCGGGTCACCAGGGGCCGCCGCCCGGAGCCGACGAAGGGCGACAGTGCTGCGGTCCGGCGGATCGCCGACCGCGGCGGTTCAGCCGACCGGCCGCGGTACCCGCCACATCGGCCACAGATCCGGGCCGCCGCCGGGAAGGCTGATCGTGCCCGTCACCTCGAACCCGAATCGCTCGTAGTAGCCGATGTTCACCTGTTTACTCGATTCCAGGTAGGCCGGAACTCCCTCCCGGTCACACTGCGCCAGCCGCGCGTCGAGCAGAGCCCGGCCGTATCCGCTGCCGCGGTGCGCCGGATCGGTGCCGAGGGTCGCGAGATACCAGTGCGGTTCGTCCGGATGGACGGCGGTCATGAGGTCCACCAGTTGTTTGCCTGCCCGCATCCGGCCGCCCAGCGCCCGGATCAACTGCGGGAGCATCCGCAGTTCGGTCAGCGGGGACGATTTCCATCGTCCGGGCGGATCCCACAGCGCCGCCCCGGCGATCGCTCCCGCCGGGTCCACGGCGATATCCACACCGCCGGACGCGAAATGCTGGTGCCGGGTGTTGGCGTCGAACAGGCGCGACAGGCCCCGTACCCGGCGCCGCGCGTCCGGTAACAACCATTCCATGACCGGATCGTCGTGGAAGGCAACGGCCAGCGTGCGCGCCAGCGCCGCGATCTCGGCACGCCGGGCCGGCCGTACCTCGAGCTGGTTCGACATTGCGGTGTCCTACCTCTCGTCGAAAAGATGTCCGGCCTGCGCCCGGCCTGCGCCAGGATCCGGTCAGGCTTCGCCGGGGGCCGCGGGGATCAGTTTGTGCGATTCACCGCGCAACGTCGCGCTCGCCCACCAGGCGATTTCCACCAGGACGATACCCACGGCACCGCAGGCGAAGGCGGCGGTGGTGAGACGGAGGTTCGACGGGTCGAGAGCGAAGAATTCGCGGGTGAACGGCACGGTGAACAGCACCAGGTAGGCGAGCACCGATACCACCAGCAGGACGATCTTCCACCAGTTGTAGGGGCGGGCGACGATCGCCAGCACCCAGACCGCGATCATGATCAGGGTGATCAGCGCCGTAGTTCCGGCCTGCACCTTCTGCTGGTCACTGGCCTCGGGGCCGGCGTAGGCGATCAGATAGGCGATGAAGGTCGCGGTGCCGATCACCACGCCCGACGGGATCGCCAGCCGCATCACCCGCCCGACGAAACCACTGCGGGCCCGTTCGTTGTTCGGTGCCAGCGAGAGGATGAAGGCCGGGATACCGATGGTGAACCAGGCCGCGATCGTCACATGCCGCGGCAGGAACGGGTAACCGATGGGTTCGTAGCCGAAGATCTGCGATCCCACGCCCGCGACCCCGATCAGGAACGCCAGCAGCACCGAGTACACGGTCTTGGTGAGGAACAGATTCGAGACCCGCTCGATATTGCCGATCACCCGCCGGCCCTCCCCCACCACGTACGGCAGGGTGGCGAACTTGTTGTCCAGCAAGACGATCTGCGCGACCGCGCGGGTCGCCGGGCTACCCGCGCCCATGGCGACACCGATATCGGCATCCTTGAGCGCCAGTACGTCGTTCACACCGTCACCGGTCATGGCGACGGTGTGCCCGCGCGACTGCAGCGCGCCGACCATGGCCCGTTTCTGGTCCGGCCGCACCCGGCCGAAGGTGGTTTCCGCGTCCAGTACCGCGGCGAGTTCCTCGCGGTCCTCGGGCAGGGTCCGCGCGTCGACGGCGTGATCGCCGCCGGGCAGGTCCAGGGACGTGGCGACGGCACCCACCGAGACGGCGTTGTCGCCGGAGATGACCTTGATCGATACGTCCTGGCTCGCGAAATAGTCGAGGGTGTCGCGGGCGTCCGGCCGGACCTTCTGCTCGAGCACCACCAACGCGACGGGGGTGATGGTCCCGGGCGCGCCGGTGGCGTCGACGGGCCGGTCGCCGCGGGCGAGCAGCAGCACCCGCAGCCCGGTGGCGCCGAGTTCCTCCGCGGCGCGGGCATCGGCCGAGCCCGCGTCCAGGAGCACGTCAGGTGCGCCCAGCAGCCAGTCGCCGTGCTCGCCGTAGGAGAACCCGCTCCATTTCTTCGCCGACGAGAACGGCGCCACCGCCGTGTATTGCCACCCGGGTGTTTCCGGTAGCGCCTCCGCGATCGCCTGCACGCTGGCGTTCGGCCGCGGGTCGTCGGCCGCCATCGCCGCCAGTGCCTGCCGCGCCGCGGTTTCCGCCGCCGAACCGGTCTCGAGCATGCGCAGTTCGGCCAGCCGCATCCCGTTCTCGGTGAGTGTGCCGGTCTTGTCCGCGCACACCACGTCCACCCGCGCGAGGCCCTCGATCGCGGGCAGTTCCTGAACCAGGCATTGCCGCTGCCCCAGCCGCACCACCCCGACCGCGAACGCGATCGAAGTCATCAGCACCAGGCCCTCCGGCACCATCGGCACCAGCGCCGCGACCATCCCGGTGACCGCGGGCCGCCACGACTCCCCGCTGGACACCAGCTGGTTGTAGATGCTCAGGGCCCCGGCCGGGATGAGCAAATAGGTGATGACCTTCAGAATGGTGTCGATCCCGTTGCGCAGCTCCGAATTCACCAGCGTGAACTTGCTGGCCTCCTCGGCCAGTTTCGCCGCGTAGGCGTCCTTGCCGACCTTGGTGGCGCGGTAGGCCCCCGACCCCGACACCACGAAGCTGCCCGAGAGCACCTGTGCGCCCGCTTCTTTGGCCACATCGTCGGATTCGCCGGTGAGCAGCGATTCGTCGACCTCGAGCAGTTCGGCCTCGGCGACCACCCCGTCCACCACGATCTGGTCCCCGGGGCCGAGTTCGATCAGATCGTCGAGCACCACATCCTTGGGCGCGATCTGCTCGGCGCGCCCGTCGCGGCGCACGGTGGGCCGGGCCTGACCGACGATGGCGAGCCGGTCCAGGGTGCGTTTGGCCCGGACCTCCTGGATGATGCCGACCGCGCTGTTGGCCACGATCAGCAGCCCGAACATCCCGTCGATCACCGACCCCGTGGCCATGACCAGGACGAACAGCACACCCAGAATCGCGTTGATCCGGGTGAACACATTCGCCCGGACGATATCGCGCACCGAGCGGCTGGCCCGGTCGGGCACATCGTTGGTGAGCCCGTCGCGGCGCCGCTGCGCCACCTCCTCCGCGGTGAGCCCGGGCGCCCCGACGGCCTGCACAGTGGTCGACATGACGGTCAGCCTAATGACAGGCCGCGCACGGCCGGATCGGAGGCGGAGCTACGTCCGGCCGGGTGCGTGAGCCAGGCTCGGCCGCGATAGCGCAGCGTCACCATGCAGAGCCCGCGCGCACGCATATCGACCCGGCACCGGGCGGGCGGCGGCTCACCAGGCGACGTCGATCGGGCCGGGTGTCCAGGTGCCCGGATGTTCCTCCTGGGTGATCCGCGGCCGCGCCGGTACGGCGTCCGGGTCGATCGGCAGGAACTGCTGGAGCTGGCCCCAATCACGGTCCCAGTCGTGGTTCAGGTAGGTCGGCAGGGTGCGCGCGTGCAGCAGCAGCTCCGTCCAGCCGAGCGGGCCGCCGCCGTCGTGGTTCTGCCACAGATTGGTGTCGTGGGCGCCGACCCGGTCCGGCAGGATCCGGTACTTCGGCACCTCCGCGATCCCGGTGCGGTGATCGAACGGCCGCTGGCACGGGAACTGCAGGCCGACGGCCCAGTCCAGCAGCACCGGATCGGTGGAGCCGACAACCGTGTTCAGATCCTGGGTCTGCGGGATCCGCGGCGGGGTGAAGGCCAGCCACTGGCGCGGGTCACGGTCGCGGTCGGCGGCGACGATCCGCACGGTATCGGCATCGGCGTACCCGTCCAGCGGGACCCGCAGATTCCGCCACGACGGGGCGGGCCCGATATCGATCGGGTTCACCCGCCGCAACGGCACCGGTTCGGTGGCCGAACTGCCGGGCGCGGTGGTCGAGCCGAATTCCAGTTCCAGGGACTGCCCGTGGGTGACCACACCGTCGGCGTCGCGCGACCAGATCCGGCCGGCGGCGCTCAGCGCGAGGATATCGGCGCGTTCGGCGACGGGCGGCAGCCGGAACCAGCCGCTGGTGAGTTCGGCCGGGCCGTCCGCCTGATTGCTGCCCAGCACCGGAGTCGCCGGGTCGAGACCGAACGGCAGGGCGGGACTGGAGGTTTCGGTGGCCACCCCGGTTCCGACGGTGGCATCACCCATCGAATCGGCGATGGCGGCGTCGGCGCCTTCCTCGGCGTCGGCGCTCAGATCCCCGGCCACCCCGGCCGGGGTGAAACCGGTGCCGGTACCGGCCAGCGCCGTCGCCGGATCACCGGCGAGCGGGGTGAGCATCCCGCGGTTCGGATCGGTTTCCACCAGTACGTGCGGCGCCAGCCCGCAGGCGTCGCCGGTGAGCACGCCCAGATTCGAACTCGCCAGCGAGAACGCCGGATACTGCGCGACCGCACCCTTGGCGAACGACGCCACCTCGAAGAGCACCATGAAGGCCGCCGCGACCGTGAGCGGCGGAATCTTCGCGAACCGCCACCCCCACCGCGAGATCCGGTGATGTCCCGTATCGGGCGCGCGCACATGCCACCACGCGGCCAGTGCCAGCAGCAGCACCGCACCCAGCAGGAAGACCTTGTTGACCGCGAAACCGGCCACCGAAGGCTGTTTGTCCCACCACGGAATGCTGAAGGACGAGACATACCACCAGCCGTTGGGTCCGGAGAACACCAGCGCCATCAGGAACGCCACCCCGGCGGCGAACAGCGCGCGGTTGCGCGGACCGCGCATCACCCGCGGCCCGACCGCCACCGCGGTGAGCACCGCGACCGCGCCCGCCAGCCCGGCGAACACACCCAGATGGTGCGTCCATTTGGTGGGAGTCGTCATCATCAGCGCAATCGCGCCGACGGTGACCCCGAGGATTCGACGCGACGGCCCCACCGCCGCGGTCGGGATGCGGCCGCCCTTGTGCAGCAGGGTCAGCAGGCAGACCACCAGTCCGGCGACCATCACGAAGATCCCGAACCGGCGGGCCAGCGAACCGTCCACCGTCCCCATGAACAGGTACTGGTAGCGCAGGTATTCGTCGAACCACAGCACGTTCGGCCCGGCCAGCTCGTGCACCCGGCGCATTTCCATCATGGCCGCGAAGGTCTGGTCCGCGAAGGCAACCACCAGCACGAGGACGCCCGCGGCGGCGAGCGGCAGCACCTGGGCGAGCCACCCCATCCGCCGCGCCCGCGCCGAGAGGATCTTGAACAGCGGGCGCAGCCCGGCCAGCAGCGCGGCCAGGCAGATGATCCCGTGCGGCCCCGCGGTACAACTGAACGCCGCGATCAGGATGCCGATCGCGAACGGCAGCAACCGCCGGGTCGCGATACCGCGTTCCACCGAGCACCAGGTGAGCAGCACACCGAGCGCGACCATGGGCTCGGGACGCAAACCGTTGTTGTAGGGCAACCAGACCGCGAGGAACACCAGCGCGCCGGTCCACGGCACGAACCGGTTGCGGTGCAGGGCCGCCCCGAAGCGCGGCACGACCTCCCGGCTGATCACCATCCAGGCCACCAGGCCCGCCAGCAAAGTCGGTAGCCGCACCCACGGACTGGCGGTACTCACCTGCGCCAGCAGCCCGATGATGTCGTAATACGGGGTGCCGATCGGATTCTCCGGCACCCCGAAATAGCGGAAATAGTTCGCCATGTATCCCGCGGCCTGCGAGGTACGGCCCATCCCGAACTGGTAACCGTCGTCGGAGGTGGTGGCGCCGATGAAATGCCACAGCACGAGTGTGCCGAGCACCACGAAATCCACCGGCCGGAACGTCCACCAGCGGGCGGGCAGGAAGCGGCGGGCGCGGCGCCCGTCGAGCCCGTCCAGGCGATGCAGCGCGACCAGCGAGATCAGCGTCGCGACCACGGCCGTCCAGATCGCGATCCGTTTCAGCAGCGCCGGGGTGGAACTGAACCGGCTGTCCACCTCGGCGGTGACGGTGGTGCCGGCCGGATCGGTGAGGTCGCTGTACACCCCGACCAGTTGCGGCCGGAAATCCCCGCCCAGTACGACGGGTTCGTGGCCGGTGAGGCCGGCCACGGTTTCGGTCATCCCCGCACCCACGGTGAGCTCGCATCCGGGCGCCAGCTCGGCCACCGGAACACTGAACAGGTTCTGGTTGCGCAGCACCACTTCGAGCACGGGGCCGGATTCGGGCGTGGCCGACCGTACCCGGGCCACGAACCCGTAGCGTTCCAGATCCGGGGCGCCTGCGGGCGCGGTCGAGCTGAGCACCCCACCGGCGGTCAGCTGCTGGATCGCCGCGCAGGGCACGGTGGCGTCGAAACTCAGTGGCGCGTAGGCGACCAGCGGCGCCTCGATCGATGCGGCGGAATCATCCTGCGGCCAGCTCAGGGTCGCCGCATCCACCCGCACCGGCAGGAACGGCACCGCCACCGCCAGCAGTGCTCCGATCAGTGCCGACACCAGCGCCACCGGCCGGGCCCAGCCGCCCCGCGATCGGGGTCGCGGACTATCGGAGATCTCTGCCGGCTCGGGCGCCGCCACCACCATCGTGTCAGCCACGGAGCGCCATCCTAACGGGCGCGGTCACGGGGAGGCTCACCCGCTGGACCGCCGACGCGACCACGCGCCCCTACGGGTCCGGGCGTATCGAGACGGCGCGGCGGGGCTCCGCACACGGCGGACCCATGGGTACCGCCCATACCGGTTACGAAAAGCCTCGACAACCCGAACCGGCCGGCTCCGCACTGTGCGGAGCCGGCCGGTTCGGCAGCGGTTGCGTCAGGCCGTGCAGGCCGGCGACTGGATCTGCGCGTTGGCGAGCATGGTGCAGGTCCACTGCTGCTGCACCTTCCACACCCCGTCCTCGGCGACGAACGGAACATCGGCCACGCTGGTCTGGCCGTTCAGCGTGAGATTCGCCTTCGCCTGGATCTCGGTCCCGAAGTCCTGCACATCGGTGACCTCGATCGTGGCACCGGACTGGGCGTAGAACTGGCTGAGCTTGGACGGCAGCTCCGGATCCGCCTCGGCGCCCTGCACCATCTGCAGCTTTTCCTCGTTCGGGACGTTCGGGTCGAGCGCGCGCTGGAGCTGGGCGTTCAGATCGGCCGGAGTCGGTACCGGCGGCGTATCGGCGGCCGCTTCCTCGGTGGTCTCGGCCGCGGCCGAGGTGGTCGCGGCAGTGGTGTCCGAGTCGGAATCATCGCTACCACACGCCGTCAGGGTCAGCGCGGCCACGGCGGCCAGGCCGGCGATCGCGATACGTCCGGTTTTGCGAAGCTTCAACTGCTCGTCCTTTGCGTTCGGGGTTCGGTGTCGTGCGCTGCGGCAGCCCACCGGAACCGGCGACGCTGCCCGGCACCAACCTACCGGGCGGGGCGTCAGGACAGGCTGCCGAGCGGGTCCGCAGGGCGCAACTCGGTATTGTCGGCTGCGAACGTACGCGCGATCCCCGGCCCTGTCGAGCGGGACTCGAACCGCACGGTGACCCGCCCGTGCCCCGCGCCCTGCACCCAGCCGAAGCCGAATCCGGGGTGCCGCACATCCATTCCCGGCCGCCAGTCGACGACGCTACCAGCGCGAACCCGCGAATCCTGCGGCACGCCGCCGATTTCGGCCGGGTCATCGCCGGGCACTCCCGGCACATCGGACAAGCCACTCGAACCGGGCGCGGGCCCCGGAGATCTCACCGAATCCACAGAACCTTCTTGCTCATCTGCCACGAATCCCGGGACACCCGCCCCCGAACCGTGCGCCTTCACAGCGGTTCCATCCGGTGAGACCCCGGCGACACCCTGCCCATCCGAACGATCGGCGACCTCACCACGCGACCCTCTGCCGTGCACCGGCGGAACCGCGGTAACTCCCTGCCCCTGCGAACGATCCGCGACCTCATCACCCTGCCGCTGCCCGCGCACCGACAACTCCGCAGAAATTCCGCGCCCATCCGAACGATCCGCTGCCTCATCATCACGCGGCCCCCGCCCGCGCGCCGGCCGAATCGCGGCGACTCCGCGCACTCCCGGACGATCCGCGACCTCATCACCCGGTTTCTGCCCGCGCACCGACGGATCCGCGGTGGCTTCGCGCCTTTCCGGGGCGCCCGTGCTCTCGCCCGGCCGCCCGCGTACCGGCTCCGCCGGCGGCGGAGCCGAATCACCGGGGCTGCCCGTGTCCGCCCCGGCAGCCTCGGATTCCGCACCCAACCGGTCCAATTCGGGAAACAAGGATTCCTGCCGGATCATCGACAGTCCGGCGTACCCCACCCCCACCAGGCGTACCGGTCCCAGTTCCCGCGGATCCACCGCAGCCCGCTGAGCCGCCGCGGTGAGCGTGGGCAGATCCTCGGTGGCATAAGGAAGCGTGGTGGACCGCGTGGTGATACTCATATCGGCGCGTTTGAGTTTCAGCACCACGGTGCGCGCCGCACGACCGTCCCGCAGGAGCCTGCGATGCGCGGCCGCGGCCATCTCGGTGATCGCCGGCCGCAGCCGTTCCAGCGTGACGATATCGGTCTCGAAGGTGGTTTCCGCGCTGATCTGTTTCGCCTCGGCACGTTCGGCCACCGGCCGATCGTCGATCCCGCGGGCCAGCCGGTGTAACGCGGCACCGACACTGCTGCCCAGGATCGAAACCGCCTCCACCTCGGGTAATGCGGCGAAGGCGCCGACGGTCTCGATCCCGAGCGCCCGCAACCGGCCCTCCGCCACCGGGCCGATCCCCCAGAGTTTGCGCACCGGCAACCCCGCCAGCAGCTCTCCCTGTTCACCGGGCGCGATCACCCTGATCCCGTCCGGTTTGGCCAGCCCGGAAGCGATTTTGGCGAGCTGTTTTCCTGAACCGGCCCCCACCGAGGCGACCAGTCCGGTGTGTTCGCGCACGGCCGCCCGTAGCTCCGCACAGAATTCCAGCACCTCGGACACGCTCGCCCCCGCCAGTTCCGCGGGTTCACCGAACGCCTCGTCGAACGACAAAGTCTCGAGCACCGGGATGCGCGCCCGCAAGGTTTCGAACACCTGACCGCTCAGCACCTTGTACAACGCGCCGCGCGGCGGCACCACCACCGCCGTCACCCCCACCAGCCGGCGCGCCTGGTGCATCGGCATCGCCGACCGCGCACCGAACACCCGCGCCTCGTAACTGGCCCCCGCCACCACGCCTCTCCCACCGGTTCCCCCGACCAGCACCGGCCGGCCCCGCAGCGTCGGGCGGGTGAGCTGCTCACAGGAGGCGAAGAAGGCGTCCATATCGATATGCAGCACCCAGCGCCGCGCGGTCTCCGCGGCGAACGCATCCGCACCCGGCCCGGCAGCCGCCTCGCAACCACGGTCACTTACCACTGCACGGCCCACCGACGCCGGTACACCTCACTCGCGCCCCTGGTCACGCCCCGGCTGGTCCATGAGCCGCAATGTACGCGTCCGCACCGACAGGTCCAGCGATACCAGTCCGGGAAGGTAAGAACGAAACCGGTCCGCGAAGGTTGCTGTGTTTTTGGCGCGCTGGCGCGCGCGGGGGTTCGGCCCCCTTGGTCCCTGTGTTCAGCCCCGCGATACTCGCGCCTGCGGCGCATTGTCTCGCGGGGCTGAACGCAGGGACGGGCCGAACCCACCAAGTGCCTCGCTGAACTCGGCGCCGCCGTGGTTGTGTTTGGTTTCGGGGTTACGGGCCCCAAGTGCCTCGCTGAACTCGGCGCCGCCGTGGTGGCGTCTGATTTCGGGGTTGGCGCCACGCCGGGGTCTCGCCGACTCGGCGCTGCAGTCGGGCATGTCCGGTTCGGGGTGAGAGCCGTCGAGTTCCCGGCTGAACTCGGTCGCGGGGGCGGGTGCATCGATGATGGGTGCGACCGATCGTCGAAACGCGCGGCCGTGGGGGCCGCAACCGGCGTGCGCGGGGTATCCGCCATAAACTCACCGTATGAAGATCCGTAAGGCTGTGATTCCCGCCGCCGGTATCGGTTCCCGGCTGCTGCCGCTGACCAAGGCAATCCCCAAGGAGATGCTGCCGGTCGGCGACAAGCCGGTGATCGAGCACACGGTGCGCGAACTGGTGGCCTCCGGGATCACCGATATCACGATCGTGGTCAGTGGTGGTAAATCGCTCATCCAGGATCATTTCCGGCCCAACCCGGCGCTGGTCGCCCAGTTGCGCGCCGACGGAAAGACCGCCTACGCCGACGCGGTGGAAGAGGTCGGCGAACTGTCCCGGCTCGGGCATATCACCTACCTGGACCAGCACGGCCCCTACGGCAACGGCACCCCGGTTCTCAATGCCGCCCGCACCGCCGGTGACGAGCCGATGCTGGTGCTGTGGCCCGACGACGTTTTCGTGGCCGAGGTGCCGCGGGCCCAGCAGCTCATCCAGGCCTACGAGTCCACCGGCTGCCCGGTGCTGGCGCTGATGCCGATGAATCCGAACGAATCGCAGCGTTACGGCGTCCCGGTGGTACGCGAGGATCTGGACGACGGGCTGCTGCGGATCTCCGGTCTGGTGGAGAAACCCAAACCGGCGGACGCGCCGTCGGCGTACGCGGCCATCGGCGGCTATGTCGTCACGCCCGGCATCATCGACGAGCTGCGCACGCAGACCGAGAACTGGTACAACCACCGCACCGGCGAGGTGTACCTGACCGATTCGATCAACGCCTACGCCGCCAACCATGCCGTGTACGGCCAGGTCATCCAGGGCCGCTGGTACGACACCGGCAATCCGGGCGACTATCTGATCGCCCAGTTCGCCTCGGCGCTGGCCCATCCCGATTACGGCCCGCTGCTGCGGCGTCAGGTGGAGTGAGCCGGGGCCGCCTCAGAAGCGCCGGATGCTGTGCACGTAGAACTGCTCGATCGGGGTGAGCCCGACCGGGACACCGGCGCCGTAGGCGTTGAGTACCTGCCCGGACCCGGCGTAGATGCCGACATGGGAGGCGTCCTGATTGATGATCACCACATCGCCGGGCGACAGCGCGTACGGGGGCACCGAGGCACCCACCTTCGCCTGTTCCCAGGTGGTACGCGGGAGCAGCACGCCGACCTGGCGGAAAGCCCATTGCACCAGGCCCGAGCAGTCCCAGGTATTCGGGCCGGTGGCGCCCCATTCGTACATTTTCCCGGTCTGTGTGAGAGCGGCGGCCAGCGCACCGAGACCGCTGGGGGTCGGCACCGGAAGCGCGGCCGATCCGCTGGCGCTCAACGAACTGGAGCCGGAGCCCGCCGAACCACTGGCGCTTCCGGAGGGCTGTGCCCAGCCCGGGGCGGCCGCCACGGCGCCGACGGCCGTGGCGAGAAGTAAGCCGGCGCAACTCCGCCGCAGTGCGATTCCGATCACGTGCCCACCCTTCTGCCGGTCGATACGCGGGGCACCGTGCGGTGTCCCGGTTGACTCGCGGCATCCGCCGGAGAGCTGGCTACCGCGGACCATCGGAGTTACGCCGGAGCGAATCCGCTCCGGCGCAACTCCGCTCAGGTAGAACCGAACGAAATGATCACCGTTCCCGCTGCTCGGAAGGTTCTGCGGCAGCGGTATCGCGATGATTGTGCCCGGCCCAGGGGTGAGCTACAAGCAACCTGGCAAACATTCAGCGTGTGATGAGAATCACAAAAATGTTTATTGCGTTTGGGTGAGGATGTCGTTCAGCGTCTTCAGCACCGCATCCTTGGTCGCCTGCGGGGACTCCACGAAGACACCCACCTGCCAGACCGGTTCGCCACCGGGTTCCGCGGCGAAATAGCGGCTGAGATCGATGGTGTACTTCCCGTCCTCGTTCGTGGGCGTCTCCACATACGAGGTGTTCGGGTCGAACTGCCGCGCCTCGCCCTCCTTGTCGAACCAGTCCGCGTCGAACGTGCTCCGCGTCGCCGCGTCGCAGGTGGTCGGGCATTTACGAACCATCAGGTTGACCCGTTGCCCGGCCTTGGAATTCCCCTCGTCGACACAGCCCCAGGCGTTGGCGTCCGGGATCGTATCGATCGATCCCTTCATGCACCCCCACGAACCCGGCGTCCGGAACGCGAACGGCCAATCCTTGAAAGCCATGGTGTACGTGTCTTCGCCGTCCTGAAAAGTGGGGCCCGTCAAGACGACCGGCGTCAGCCCCTCGCGCAGCGCGGGTGTGCCCGGCGCCGGCGCGGCGGCGCTCGTGCTGGTGGTAGCGGTGACCGAAGTGGTGGCAGCGCTGGTCGTCGCCGTGGTCGAACTCGGCGCCGCGGCGGCGTTCTCCTGCGATCCCCCCGACCGCAGGATCACCAGTCCGGCAACACCGGCCAGCACCAGCACCACCACCACGGCCAGCACCGCGAGCAGCGTCGTGTTGTTGTTCCGCGGCGGGCCGGTATGTCCGAGCGGCGGCACCTCCCATGCCCCCTGCTGCGGGGTGGGCTGCGGAAGCTGTCCCGCGCTGTGCCCCCACTGCGTTCCCGGCTGCCCGCCCGGAGACGGATTGCCCTGCTGCCACTGCCCCGAAGGGGAGTTCTTGTTCTGTTGCCCTTCGGGTGCATGCTGCCACCACTCGTCGGGATTGTCCGAAGCCATAAGTGCCTACCCTAGTGGGCCACCCGCACTCGGTCATGGCCGTAACCGCGCGGGCCCGCGTACCGGCGTGACCGCCGGCAGCGCGCAGCGCGTACCGTCCCGGCCCGGCGAACGACGCGGACGAGAGCCGGTGCCGCCCGGCCACTCCGGTGCGCCTCGCCGATTCGGAACCGAGCGCCGGGCCGGTGTGCGCACCGTCGCAACGGCACGCACACCGGCCCGCATCCGGCTTACCGGGTAAGCGGCCCCGGCCGTAGGGAACTACCGGCCGGCCTTGGCGATCCGAGCCCGCGAACCCCCCGTCAGCTCGGCACCCTCCGGGCCCACGGGCCCGAATTCCAGTTCCACGGCCAGGATCTCACCGGCGATGAGCTCCCGGTGCGCCTGTGCCCACTGCTGCCGGTCGGCGGGGACCTCCAGTGTCGCGGTGATCCGGTCGGAGACCTCGAGCCCCAGTGACTTCCGGGTCTCCTGCAGATCCCGGATGAGATCGCGGGCCCAGCCCTCGGCCTCCAGTTCCTCGGTGACCACCGAATTCAGCACCACCAGACCGGCGTTACCGGGCAGTGCCGCGGTGGATTCCGGTTCGGCCGCCACCAGGCGCTGCGTGTATTCCTCGGGCAGCAGCTCGATTCCGGCCGCGCTGACCACACCGTCGGCACCCTCCGACCAGTCACCGGCCTTCACGGCCTTGATCACCCGCTGCACGTCCTTGCCCAGCCGCGGCCCGGCCGCACGCGCGTTGACCGCCAGTTCGAACCGGCCGTGTGCGGCGATATCGGTGGTCAGGTCGACCTTCTTGACGTTCACCTCGTCGGCGATGATATCGGCGTACGGTGCCAGGCGTTCCGCGTCGGACGCGGCGATCGTCACCTCCGCCAGCGGCAGCCGGACCCGCAGCTTCTGCGCCTTGCGCAGGCTCAGCACCGTCGAGCAGACACTGCGCGCCTCGTCCATCGCCGCTACCAGTTCCGGGTCCCGCGGCAGCGTATCGGCCGCCGGCCAGTCGGCCAGGTGCACCGAACGCTGCCCGGTGAGCCCCCGCCAGATGACCTCGGTGACCAAGGGCAGCAGCGGAGCCGCCAACCGGGTCACCACCTCCAGCACCGTGTGCAGAGTGTCGACACCGTCGCGATCCTCGGCCCAGAACCGCGAACGCGACCGCCGCACATACCAATTGGTGAGCGCATCGGCGAAGGCCCGCAATTCCTCGCAGGCACCCGCGATATCGAACTCCTCCAGCGCCGCGGTCATCCCGTCGCGGGTCTGCGCCAGTTTCGCCAGGATGTAACGGTCCAGCACATTCGCCGAATCCGTGCGCCATACGCCGGGTTCGCCCGCGTAGAGCTGCAGGAACGTCCACGCATTCCACAGCGGTCGCAGCGCATGGCTCGCGCCCTCCCGGATCCCGCGCTCGGTCACGATGAGGTTCCCGCCGCGCAGCACCGGCGAACTCATCAGGAACCAGCGCATGGCGTCGGAGCCGTCGCGCTCGAACACCTCGTTGACATCCGGGTAGTTGCCCTTGGACTTGCTCATCTTCAGGCCGTCGTCGCCCAGCACGATGCCGTGCGCGACCACGTTCGAGAACGCGGGACTGTCGAACAGCGCGGTGGCCAGCACATGCAGGGTGTAGAACCAGCCGCGCGTCTGCCCGTTGTACTCGACGATGAAATCGCCGGGGAAATGGGTGTCGAACCAGTCCTTGTTCTCGAACGGGTAGTGCACCTGCGCGAACGGCATAGAACCCGATTCGAACCAGCAGTCCAGTACTTCCGGTACCCGGCGCATGGTGGAGCGGCCGGTCGGATCGTCGGGATTGGGCCGGGTCAGCTCGTCGATCATCGGCCGGTGCAGATCCGTGGGCCGGACCCCGAAATCGCGTTCGAGTTCGTCGAGCGAACCGTAGACGTCGATGCGGGGGTAGGCGGGATCGTCGGAGGTCCAGACCGGGATCGGGCTGCCCCAGTACCGGTTGCGGCTGATGTTCCAGTCGCGGGCACCTTCGAGCCATTTCCCGAACTGGCCATCGCGGATATGCTCCGGCACCCAGTTGACCTGCTTGTTCAGCTCCACCATCCGGTTGCGGAACTCGGTCACCGCCACGAACCAGGACGGCACCGCCATATAGATCAGCGGCTGGCCCGACCGCCAGCTGTGCGGGTAGGAGTGCTCGATGGTCTCGTGCCGCAACAGTTTCCCGGCGGCCTTCAGATCCTTGATGATCACCGGGTTGGCGTCGAAGACCATCAGCCCCTCGTACGGGGGCACCATCGAGGTGAACTTGCCGCCCGGGTCGAGCGGCTGCACCAGCTCGATCCCGTTGGCGCTGCACACCTCCATATCCTCTTCACCGAACGCCGGCGCCAGATGCACCAGGCCGGTACCGGAATCGGTGGCGACGTAGTCGGCCGACAGCACGCGGTGCGCCCGCGGATGGCCGACGAAGAAATCGAACGGCGGCTGGTACTCCAGCCCCACCAGCGCGGCACCGTCGTACTCGCCGAGCACCACCGGTTCCTCGCCGAGTTCCCGGGCGTAGTGGCCGAGCCGTTCGGCGGCCAGCAGGTAGCGCTTGTCGCCGGCGCCGCGCACCTGGACGTAGCGCACATCCGGATGTACGGCGATCGCCAGGTTGGACGGCAGGGTCCACGGGGTGGTGGTCCAGATCAGCGCCGCCACGCCGTCGAGATCGCGCAACGGATGCTCGGCCGGTACCCGCAGCACCATATCGACGGTGACGGCAGGATCCTGGCGCATCTTGTAGGCGTCGTCGAGCCGGGTCTCCTGGTTCGACAGCGGTGTCTGCTCGTACCAGCTGTAGGGCAGCACCCGGAAGCCCTGGTAGATGAGGCCCTTCTCGTACAGCGATTTGAATGCCCACATCACCGACTCCATGAAGTCGAGATCGAGGGTTTTGTAATCGTTGTCGAAGTCCACCCAGCGGGCCTGGCGGGTCACATAATCGCGCCATTCGCCGGTATAGCGAAGTACCGAATTCCTGCACGCGGCATTGAATTCCGCGAGACCCATCGAGTCGATCTGTGATTTGTCCGTGATACCGAGCTGCTTCTCGGCTTCTATTTCCGCGGGGAGCCCGTGACAGTCCCAGCCGAATCGCCGGTCGACCCGCTTGCCGAGCATGGTCTGGAAACGGGGGATGACATCTTTGACGTATCCGGTGAGCAGATGCCCGTAGTGCGGCAGACCGTTGGCAAACGGCGGGCCGTCGTAGAAGACGAACTCCCCGGCGGCCCCCTCGGCCCCGGCGGTGCGCTGCTCGATGCTCGCGCGGAAGGTTCCGTCGGCAGCCCAGGCATCCAGGACCGCCCGCTCCAACTCGGGGAAGCTCGTACCGGATCCGCCGCCGAGATCGACGCGGGGATAGGCGCTGCTACTGGAATTCTCGTCCGCCATCGCGGATTCACGTCTCCTCGTGCCGGCGCCGGAGCGCTGTGTGTACGGCACGGGGACGACAACCGGCACAATCGGTGCGCCGGTACCGCGGTACCACCCCGCTTGTCCACCGGCCGGCGGGCCGGGCGGACCTCTCGTTACGAGCTGTGACGGGCTCACCCGTTCGGTTCTACTGAGCACCCGCAGCCTGGGAAAACTTGCTGCGCCGCGCCGTTCTTCCGAAAGCTCCCCGGTGATGGCCGGATCGTCGCCGACTTACAGGTTTGATTCTAACCGTGACGGTCAACCACTTATACAGCGCCCGCCGCCCGCGCACCACGGAAGGACAGTTCGGTTCTCGCTCGTAGCAGTTCTCGTCAGCGTTTCGCGTGCTGGTCCCGCGGCGGCAATTCCTCATCGGGCGCGCGCATCGACAGCGCACTCACCAGCAACACCACAGCGCCCAGTCCGCACACCACGATGCAGCCCCACGCCCAGACCACCGACCCGGTGGTCAAGGACAGGATCAACAGCACCAGGCCGATAGCGGCGAGCGCCAGTGTCAAGACAAGCATGATGACCCCCAGGACAGCAGGCCGGGTGCCCGTACGCGCCCAGCGGTATCGAGCGCTTACTCGCCCTTGCCGAACGAGGCGGGAGCAAGCTGGTTGGCCCCGGTATCGAAGCTGTCACCTTCGTCCACCGGTACGGCCGACCCACGGTTCTCCAGCTCTTCGAGCTGCGATTCCAGATACGATTTCAACCGCACCCGATACTCGCGTTCGAAGGTTTTGAGGGTCTGGATCCGGCTCTCGAGGACATTGCGCTGCTGGGTGATGGTGCCCATGATCTCGGTGTGCTTGCGCTCGGCGTCGGCCTGCAGTGCGTCGGCCTTCTCCTTGGCCTGGCGCAGCTGGCTGTCCGACCTGGTCTGCGCGTCGGAGAGCATGGATTCGGATTTGTGCCGGGCGTCGGCGATCATCTCCTCCGACCGGGCCCGCGCATCGTTGACCAGGCGCTCGGAATTGGCCCGCGCGTTGGCCAGCAAATTCTCGGCTTCGCTCTTGGCGTCGCTGGTGAGCCGGTCGGCCATCTCCTGCGCCAGGCTCAGCACCTTCGCGGCCTGCATATTCGCGTCGGCACCGGCATCGGCCGGGGCGGGCGCCGCCGGTACCACCGGGATGGGTGCCGAGGGCGGTGCCTGGACCGGCGGTTTGATGGGTTCGGGCGGCGGTGCCTGTTGCACCGGCTTGCCCAGGGAGCCCGCCGGACCGCGGCTGCTCTTGGCATCGGCCAGTTCCGCGTCGAGTTCGGCAACCCGCTGGCGAAGGTCCGCGTTCTCCTCGATCAGCCGGGAAAGTTCCTGTTCGACCAGATCCAGGAAGGCGTCGACTTCGTCCTCGTTGTAGCCGCGTTTGCCGATAGGCGGTTTGCTGAACGCGACGTTGTGCACATCGGCTGGGGTCAGCGGCATGGAAGGATCCCTTCGCGCGTTGTCAGATCTAGCGGCTCTGGCAAGTCTTCTCGGACCATTCTGTCACACCGGAGTTACCGACCCGCCGAGGCTGCTGACGACCGACATCAGGATGAACACCAGGAACAGCAGGACCATAATCGACAGATCCAGTCGAATTCCGCCCAGTGAGATCGGCGGTATCAGCCGCCGGAGCAGCTTCACGGGGGGATCGGTGATCGTGAAGATCACCTCGAGGATCACCACGACCACCCCGGTGGGACGCCAGTCGCGGGCGAAACTACGGATGAACTCGACGATCACCCGGCTGATGAGCAACAGCCAGAAGATGAACAGTACGAAGTACAGCACCGCGAACAAGGCCACGATCTCACTCTGCCGCAAAATCGGCGCGGTGCAAAATGCCCGCGCCGATTCCGGTTCCGGTAGCGCCGCGCCCGGCCCGGGCGCGGCGTACGTTATTTCTGGTTGTAGAAGCCGGTTTCGGCGATCCGGCGCCGTTCCTCGGCCGATACGTCGACATCGGCCGGGGAGAGCAGGAACACCTTGGTGGCGACCTTGTCGAACGAGCCGCGCAGGGCGAAGGCCAGTCCGGCGGCGAAATCGACCAGGCGTTTGGCGTCGGCGTTGCTCAGGTCGACCAGGTCCATGATCACCGGGTTGCCCTCCCGGAATCGTTCGCCGATGATCGCGGCCTCGCTGTAGTCACGCGGGCGCAGCGTGGTGATCTTGGACAAGGGACCTCCGTCCTCGAAGATCGCGGGACGGCGGGCGGCGGCCGGTTCGGGGCGGACCCGTTCGGCCAGCCGTCGCTCCTCGGCGTCGGGATCGACTGCCAGCGCTCCCCTGGTCGCGCCGCGCAGGGAGGCACCGCCGCCCGGACGATACCGGCCGGAAGCGGCGGCGTCGATCCGAGTGGGGCGGCGCGGGCCCTCGTAATCGTCGGCGTAGGCGTCGCCCGGGTAGTCGTCGCGCCGGGGCGGCGGGTAGCTGGGCTGGTAGGACGACTTGTACGGGGCATCGCGGTAGTCGGGACCGTCGTAGCGGTCCTCGGCGTACCGGTCGTAGTCCGGACGATCGTCGTACTCGCGGGGAGCGCGGGCGGAGTAGTCACGCGGCCGGCGCGCGCCGCGATCCTCGACCCCGCGGGGGGTGCGATCGTCGACGTAGTCGTCTTCGTAATCCTCGAGCGGAACCATGCCGAAGTACGCCTTGAACTTGTGCAGCGTGCTCATTCTGGTCGACCTTCCTTCGGCCCCGGTGGCGGCCGGGTGTTGAAGTCTTGCTCAGCCCTCGTCGTGTCCCAGCATATGTGTCGAATGTGACTGATGAGGTTTGTTTGCTACGCCGAGGTTATCGGTCGCTCGCCCATGAGGGCGGTACCGACACGCACACATGTCGATCCATGGGCAATAGCCCTTTCAAGATCGTTGGACATTCCGGCGGACAGTTCCGTGGCCGCAGGGTGATCGGCGCGCAGGCGGGCGTGCAGGCGGGCCAGGCGCGCGAATTGCGCGTCCGGGTCGGCGGACAACGGCGGAATTGCCATAATCCCTGCTAATCGCAGTTCCGCGGATTTCGCGATCCGGTCGGCCAGCGCGGGCACACCCGCGGGTGCCACGCCGCCGCGGCCTGGGTCGGCGTCCAGGCTCACCTGGATCAGCACCTCGAGCGGCGCCGTCCGGACGCCGTCGTCCAGCGCGGCCGCCGTGGCGGTCTCCAGTGCGGTCGCCAGGCGTTCGCTGTCCACCGAATGGACGGCGTGGGCCCACCGCGCGACGTGGCGCGCCTTGTTCCGCTGCAACCGGCCGATCAGATGCCAGCGCAGTGGCCGCAATTCGTTCAGTTCCTCGGCTTTGGCGCCGGCCTCCTGCGGCCGGTTCTCCCCGAAGTCGTGGCGGCCCAGACGATGCAGCACCGCGATATCGGAAGCCGGGAAATATTTCGTCACCGGCAGCAGGCGCACCTCGCCCGGATCGCGGCCCGCAGCCACGCACGCAGCATCGATCCGCGCGAGCAGGCCGGTGAGCCGGCGGGCCAGCACCTCGGCCCGGGTCGCGTTTCCCGGGGCGCTCGGCGCGGTGTCCGGGACAGCCGCGCCCGCACCGCCGGGCGCCTCGGCCGTTCCGTCTCCGGAAGAAAATCCGGCGGATTCCGGCCGGAGGGATCCGGGGAACCGGCCGGACGCCCCGCTCACCGGGCCCCGCCTCTGCGCACCCGTGACGCTGTCGTCATGAATGTCCTCCTCCGCACTCGGTTTCCGCAAGCCGCCGCCCGCCGGTGCGGACGGTTCGGTGGTTATCCGCGTGGTGCCGGCCGCCGGAGCCCGCCGGGCGGTACCGGAACCCTCACGCGGCGGGTTCCATCCAGATCACGCTGCCCAGCCGGCCGGTGGGTGCGCCGCGACGATGGCTGAACAGGGTCGCGTCCTCGATCGTGCAGCGCGGATCCTCGGCGATGGCGCCGACCCCCGCCGCGGTGAGCTGACGCCGGATCCCGGCACGCAGATCCAGCCCGGGTGTACCCCGCACGGTGGTCGTGGCACTGCCCGGCAGATGCGCTTCGACATCGGCGCGCATTTCGGCGGGCACCTCGTACTGCCGGCCGCTGGCCGCGGGCCCCAGCAGCGCGCCGATCCGCTCGGGCCGCGCACCGGCGGCGATCATCGCGTCCAGCACCCGGCCCACGATCCCGATCCGCGCCCCGACCCGGCCCGCGTGCACCGCGGCGATCACCCCGGCCCGATCGTCGGAGAGCAGGATGGGCACACAATCGGCGGTCAGCACCACCAGGGCCAGCCCCGGCCGGGTGGTCACCAGCGCGTCGGTACCCGGCACCGGTTCGGTACGCGGGCCGTCGACCGTCGCCACGGTGCGGCCGTGGATCTGGTCCATCCAGATGAGGTGATCGGCGGGCAACCCGAGCGAGGCGGCGAGGCGGGCCCGGTTGCGGCGCACCGCTTCCGGATCGTCGCCGACGTGATCGCCGAGGTTGAACGAGTCGTAGGGCGGCGCGGAGAAACCCCCGGCGCGCGTGGTCACTACCCGTCGAACGGTGAGTACCGGTGCCGCAGTCATGATTCGAGCCTAGTAGGACAGCGGCTCTCGGCCGGGGCCGGTTCCGCACTCATCGGACCGGCCACCTCGGTCAGCGGCGCATGAAATCCGGAACGTCCACGTCGTCGTCGTCATCGGGCAGTTCCTGGGCGGGCGGCTGGATATGCGACCGGCCGCTGTGCCCCAGGCCCGGATCCACCGGGGCCCGGCCCCGGTCGGAATCGCGGTAGCTCGGCGCCGGCCCGCGGGCGACGGACGAACCGGAATCGGCCGAGCGGAGCGGTGCCGGGTCCTCCGAGTGACCCCGGCCCGCACCGAGTTCGGCGGGGCGGGAGTGACCGAGTTCGGGGTTGCGCGAGGACTGCGCGGAGATCTCCGCGGTACGGCCGGAACCGAGCGACCCCCGGCTGCTCGCCGATTCGAAGGTACGCCGGGCGGGCCCGCCACCGTCGAATCCGGCGGCGATCACGGTGACCCGCACCTCGTCGCCGAGCGAATCGTCGATCACCGTACCGAAGATGATGTTGGCCTCGATATGGGCCGCTTCCTGCACCAGCGAGGCGGCCTCGTTGATCTCGAACAGACCCAGGTCCGAACCGCCGGCGATCGAGAGCAGTACTCCGTGCGCGCCGTCCATCGACGCTTCCAGCAGCGGCGAATTGATGGCTGCCTCGGCCGCTTTGACCGACCGGCCCTCACCGCGTGAGGAGCCGATACCCATCAGCGCGCTACCGGCGCCCGACATCACGCTCTTGACGTCGGCGAAGTCGACGTTGATCAGGCCCGGGGTGGTGATCAGGTCGGTGATGCCCTGCACACCGTTGAGGAGCACCTCGTCGGCGGAGCGGAAGGCGTCCATCAGGCTCACCGCGGCATCGCCGAGCTGCAGCAGCCGATCATTGGGGATGACGATGAGGGTGTCGCAGGATTCGCGCAGCAGGTTGATACCCACCTCGGCCTGGTTACCGCGACGTTTGCCCTCGAACGAGAACGGCCGGGTCACCACGCCGATGGTCAGCGCACCCAGTTTGCGCGCGATACTCGCGACCACCGGGGCGCCGCCGGTACCGGTACCGCCGCCCTCACCCGCGGTCACGAAGACCATATCGGCGCCCTTGAGCACCTCTTCGATCTCGTCCTTGTGATCCTCGGCAGCCTTGCGGCCGACCTCCGGGTCGGCGCCGGCGCCGAGTCCCCGGGTGAGCTCCCGCCCGACATCGAGCTTCACGTCGGCATCGCTCATCAGCAGTGCCTGGGCGTCGGTGTTCACCGCGATGAACTCGACACCCTTGAGACCCTGCTCGATCATTCGGTTGACGGCGTTCACGCCGCCGCCGCCGATACCGACGACCTTGATCACGGCAAGGTAGTTGTGCGGGGGCGTCATGAGCTCTCGCCTTCCTTCGATCCAAAGTCTGTCGTTTTCGGATACCCGCTACCGGTCCGCGTGATAACAATCCGCGGCCCCTGATCCGGGCGAACCCTGAACCTCAACCATAGGGTTGGAGTTATGTCAAGTATCCGACTGGTGCCGAACGCTATTCGCCGCCGTCGCGATCCGCCCGCAGGCGCGCCGAGACGAGCAGCAGATTCTTCGGCGAACTCGCCACAATCCGGACGGCTTCCGTCATATCGTGAACGGTTACCGTCCGGCCTGCGCCCACATCGTGGGACGCCACCGGCACCCGCACCGGGTAACCGCCACGGGATCGCCCGGGGGCGCCGCGGCACGGCGAACCGGACAGGATCGGACCGAACAGGATTGCTGGAGTTCATTTTACCGTGACCAGACTGGGACTCGAGACGTCGAACACGGTTCCCGGACGCGTCAGCAATGGCAGCACCACCGCCGATTTGCGTTCGCCGTCCTCGCTGCTGCCCCACAGTACCGTGCGACCGTCGCGCAGTGTCAGCGAAACATCCGAGACGCTGTCCGCGCGCACCGTATCCACCTGCACCGCCAATTGCGGTGGCAGCACACGCACCACGGCGATCGCCGACCGGGTGAGCGGATCCGCGGTCCCCGGGCGCTCGGTCAGCAACTTCGGGACCCCGATCGGCGCCGGCTCGACGGCGTATTCGATCCCGTCGGCATCCAGCAGATGCGCGCCCTCGGGAGTGTCGTAGTACAGCACCGCCGTTCGCGGCTCGACTCGCACCCGCACCGTCGACGGCAGCACCCGCTGCACTTTCGCACTGCGCACCTTCGGAATGCTCGCCACCCGCTGCGCCATCGCGGCGGTATCGAGCCGCAGGATCGATCCCTGGTCGGGGATCTGCAGCAATTCGCGGATCCGGTCCTCCGGAATCGCGCCGGCCCCCTCGATCCGCACCTCGCGCACCGACAGCACCGGGGAGAACCAGGCCAGCCCGGCCAGCACGGTCACCAGCGCCACCGCGAGCACCGCCCACAACCGGAAACGCCGTAACCCGCCCACCCCGAATCGCCGCGTTCCGGACCGCACCCCGCGTCACCGCCCGTACTGCGGACGCGCGCGTAGTCCGTCCAGGATCTGGCTGCCGAGCATGGTCACATCCCCGGCGCCCATCGTGATCACCACATCGCCGGGCTGTGCCAGACCGGCGACCTGCCGGCCCACTCGCGACATATCCGGCTGATAGTGCACGGGTTTGCCGACCGCCTGGGCCACCAAGGCGCCGTTGACCCCGGGCAGCGGTTCCTCGCGCGCCCCGTACACATCGAGCACCACCACTTCGTCGGCCAGGTCCAGGGCGGCGCCGAATTCGGCGGCAAAAGTCGCGGTGCGGCTGTAGAGATGCGGTTGGAAGACCACGATCACCCGGCCCCGGCGCGACCGGGCGCCGTCGCGGGCCTCCTGTTCGACCAATTCGGCGGCGGCCCCCAGCACGGCGCGGACCTCGGTGGGATGGTGGGCGTAATCGTCGAAAACGCGCACCCCGTTCTCCCGGCCCACGAACTGGAACCGGCGGTGCACCCCGCCGAAACCCTCCAGCCCCTGGATGATCTCGTCGGTTTCGGCGCCCGCGGCCTGCGCCGCCAGCAGCGCGGCCAGTGCGTTCAACGCCATATGCCGGCCCGGGACCGACAGCCGCAGGGTGCGCGGCGCGGCTTCACCGGTGAGCTGGAACTGGGCGATACCGCCGACATCGCGCGGCTCCCAGCTGTGCAGCCGGACCCCGACCGGGATCGGTGCGTCGGCCAGTTCGCCGGAGCCGTAACCGAGGACCCGGACCCCGCGCTCGGCCAGCCGCTTCCCGGTGCGTTCGGCGAGCGCCCGGGCGCCCGGATCGTCCAAGCACACCACCAGCAGGCCGCCGGTGCCGAGGCGGTCGGTGAAATCGTCGAACACCTGCACATAGGCGTCGTCGGAGCCGAAGAAATCGAGATGGTCGGATTCGATATTGGTGACCACGGCGACGTCCGGGTCGTATTGCAGCAGGGAGCCGTCGCTTTCGTCGGCCTCCGCGACGAAGGTGTCGCCGCTGCCGTGATGGGCGTTGGTGCCTGCCTCGTTGAGTTCACCGCCCACCGCGAACGACGGGTCCAGCCCGCAGTGCTGCAGCGAGACGATGAGCATGGAGGTGGTGGAGGTCTTACCGTGTGTGCCCGAGACCAGCAGGGTGCGGTGGCCGCTCATCAGGGCGGCGAGCACCGCCGGCCGCAGCAGGACCGGGATATCGCGGCGCCGGGCCTCGACCAGTTCGGGATTGGTCTTCGGGATTGCGGCATAGGTCGTCACCACGACGGTGGGGCCGCCGGGCAGCAGATCCAGCGCACCGGCGTCGTGCCCGATCCGCACCTGCGCGCCGCGCGCCCGCAGCGCCAGCACCCCGCGGCTCTCCTTGGCATCGGAACCGGAGACGGCGCCGCCCCGCGACAACAGGATCCGGGCGATACCCGACATCCCGGCACCGCCGATCCCGACCATATGCACCCGGCTCAGCTCCGGCGGCAGCGCGCCGGGCCCGGCGGGGACCGAGGTCAGCTGGTCCTCGCTCACCGGCCCGCCACCCGCAGCACGATCCGCGCGACCTCGTCGGCGGCGTCGCGGTGGCCGGCGCCGGCGGCGGCACGGCCCATCTCCGCAATACGTGCAGGATCCGTGAGCAGCGGTATCACCTCGTCGATCACATATTTCGGGGACAGTTCGGGGTCACCGACGATTCTGCCACCACCGGCGGCGACAACGGGTCGCGCATTGAGTTCCTGTTCGCCGTTTCCGTGCGGCAGCGGCACGTACACCGCGGGCAGCCCCACCGCCGAGACCTCGGCGACGGTCATCGCACCGCTGCGGCAGACCACCGCGTCGGCGGCCGCGTAGGCCAGATCCATCCGGGAAAGATAGGGAACCGCGACATAGGGCGCGCGCGGGTCGGCGGATTCCACCTCGAGGGTGTTCTTCGGCCCGTGCGCGTGCAGTACCGAGATCCCGGCCGCGGCCAGCTGTGGCGCGGCACCGGAGATCGCCTCGTTGATCGACCGCGCACCCTGCGAGCCGCCGAACACCAGGAGCACCGGCCCCTCGGCGGGCAGCCCGAAATGTTCGCGGGCCCGCGCCCGCAGCCCGGCCCGGTCCAGTTCGGTGATCGCCGCCCGCACCGGGATTCCGACGACTTCCGCCGCGAGACCCGAATCCGGGACCGCCGCGAGCACCCGGGCGGCGCGCCGGGCACCGACCTTGTTCGCGATCCCCGCCTTGGCGTTCGCCTCGTGCACCACCACCGGCACCGCGCGGCGGCGCCCCAGCAGCCCCGATCCGGCCGCCAGATAGGCGGGCAGCGCGACGTAGCCACCGAACCCGACGATCACATCGGCGCCGACGGCGTCGATGATCTCGCGGGTACGCGCCACCGAGGCCCGGACCCGGCCCGGCAGCCGCAGTAGATCCGCGCTCGGTTTCCGCGGCAGCGGTACCGGCGGGATCAGTTCGAGCGGGTACCCGCGCTCGGGCACCAAGGTGGTCTCCAGGCCCCGCTGTGTGCCCAGCGCGGTCACCCGGGTCCCGGGCGCCAACCGGCGCACCGCATCGGCCACGGCCAGGGCCGGTTCGATATGTCCCGCGGTGCCGCCGCCGGCGACGATCACCGACAGCCCGTCCGCACGTGGTTCCTCATAGGCGGACTGAGGTGCGCTCACCTGTACTTTCCCCGTTCTCGTCCGTGTGTCACCGAATAGCTGGGTTCCCAGGCCCGGGTCGCCCGCAGCGTATCGGTACCCCGGCTGTTGGCGCGGGTACGGGTACGCGGCGGGTCGGGCTCGCGGGGGCGGTCGCGCGGCTGCGGTTTACCGGCGGCCGCGCCCGGCCGGGACCGGGGTGGATGGTAGATCTCCGGTTTGGGCAGCCGCAGCAGCCGGCTGACCCGGCCGTCCTGCCCGGCGTGCAGGGCCGCGACGGCCTCGGGTTCGTGCCGGGCCGCGTTGGCGATGATGCCGAACATCAGCAGGGTCAGCGCCAGCGACGAACCACCGGCCGAGACCAGCGGCAACTGCAGTCCGGTGACCGGCAGCAGCCCGACCACGTAACCGATGTTGATCAGTGCCTGCCCGGTGATCCAGGTGGTGGCGGTGGCGGTGAGCAGCCGCAGGAAGGGGTCCACCGAACGCGCGGCGATCCGCAGCCCGGTGTAGACGAACAGCGCGAACAACCCGAGCACCAGCGCGCAGCCGAGGAAGCCGAGTTCCTCCCCGATGATCGCGAAGATGAAATCGTTGTGTGAGTTGGGCAGGTAGCTCCATTTGGCCCGGCTCTGGCCCAGCCCGCGACCCCACAGCCCGCCGTCGGCGAGCGAGTACATCGCCTGCCGGGCCTGGTAGTTGATGCCCTGCGGATCGTCGCCGGGGTTGAAGAAGGCGCGCATCCGGTCGGAGCGGTATCCGGCCGAAAGCGCCAGCACCAGCGCGGCGATCGCGCCGGAGGCGAGAATCGCGAGGAACAGCCGCAGCGGCAGCCCGCCGAACCACAGCAGCGCCAGCAGCACGATCCCCAGCGCGATGGTGGTGGACAGGTTCGGCTGCAACACGATCAGCAGGCAGACCAGCAGACCGGCGGGAACCAGCGGCACCAGCAGATTCTTCAGCCCGCCGGGGTCGTTGGCCGCCCGCGCGGCGGCCCGCCGCGACACCAGCAGGTGGGCGCCCCAGACCACGAACGTCACCTTGACGAACTCGGACGGCTGGATCGAGAACAAGCCCAGGTCGATCCAGCGCCGCGCACCGTTGACCGTGCTGCCGATCCCCGGGATCAGCACCAGGACCAGCAGCAGCACCGACACCGCGAACAGCGGGAACGAGGCCTGCCGCAGCCAGCGCAGCGGGATCCGCAGCGCCAGATAGAACAGCACCGCACCCACCAGCGCGTACATCGCCTGCTGGACGAACAGCGAATACGCCGACCCACCGTCGGCATAGGATTCCACGCTCGACGCCGACAACACCATCACCAGGCCGAGCACGGTGAGCAGGGTCGCGATGGTGACCACCAGGTGGAACGAGGCCAGCGGCCGCGCCAGCCAGGCGCCGAACCGGCCGGCCTGCAGCTGTCGCGTACCGCGCGGTCTCATAACCGCCGCCCGAGGTCCTCGTCCTTCAGGTCCCCGACCGCGGCCGCGAAACTGCGGCCGCGGTGGGTGTAATCGGTGAACATGTCGAACGAGGCCGCGGCCGGTGCCAGCAGCACCGTATCGCCGGGCCCGGCGAACGCCGCCGCTTCCCGCACGGCGCGGACCATGACCGCATCGGCGATATCGGTATCCGGCGTGCCGGTGATCGCTTCGTTCATCAGGGCCTGACCCATGCCGGAATCGTCTCGCGTATCGAGCTCCAGCACGGGGACTTCCGGCGCGTGTCGCGCCAGCGCGGCCGCGATCGCCGGGGCATCCTGCCCGAACAGCACCACCGCGACCAGCCGCTCGGCCACCTCTTCCACCAGATCCTCGACACCGGCGCCCTTGAGCTGGCCACCCGCCAGCCAGACCACCTGCTGATGCGCCAGGATCGACGACCGCGCGGCATGCGGGTTGGTGGCCTTGGAATCGTCGATGAAATCGACGCCGCCCAGTTCGCGGACCAGCGCCGACCGGTGCGGCCCGACCTTGTGCGCCACCAGCCCTTCGCGGACGAACTGCGGCGCCACATCGATCGCCCGGGTCAGCGCGGCCGCGGCGAGGGCGTCGGCGACGCCGGCCGGGCCGGGCGGGCTGATCTCCTTGGACTCGGCCAGGATCGCCGCCTTGGTGAACGCCCGGTCCAGCAGTTTTCCGTCGACCACACCCAGTTCGCCGTCGGCGGGCACGCCGATCCGGAAACCGATGGTGCGCTTGGCCTTCGAACGGCGGGCCAGCCCCGCGGCGATCCGGTCGTCGAGCCCGACGATCCCGACCCGGCCCAGTAGCGCGCGGGCCTTGGCCGCGGCGTAGGCGTCGAGCCCGCCGTGCCAATCCAGATGATCCTCGGCGACGTTGAGCACCACCCCGGCCTCCGGGCGCACCGAGGGCGCCCAGTGCAGCTGGAACGAGGACAGTTCCACGGCCAGTACCTGCGGGCCGGGGTTGCGGCGCAGCGCGTCGAGAATGGGCAGGCCGATATTCCCGCAGGCCACGCTGGGAATCCCGGCGGCGCGCAGAATGGAGTGGGTCATCTGCGTGGTGGTGGTTTTACCGTTGGTGCCGGTGATCACCAGCCATTTGCGGACCGGACCGTAGATCCGGGCCTGATCGACCCACCAGGCGAATTCCACATCACCCCAGACCGGGATGCCCTCGGACACCGCCGAAGCCAGTACGGGCGAATCCGGACGCCAGCCCGGGCTGGTGATCACCAGCGCGAAGCGCGACCAGTCGGTGTTCTCCAATTCCGGCGCGGGGGCGATATCGAGGCCCAGTTCGGCCGCTTCGGCCAGGGCGCGGGCCCCGTTGTCGGTGACCACCGGCCGGGCGCCGATATCGCGCAGCGGCGCGATCAGCGAACGGCCCGAAACGCCCCACCCGGCGACCAGTACCTCCCGGCCGCGCAGGAATTCCAGCATCGGCCCCGGTGAACGCAGGGCCCGCGGTGCGTGATCCTCCATCGTCAGCTCACCCGACCGCCGAGAGATATTCGCTGTAGAACAGGGCGAGCCCGGCCGCCGAGGCCATCGCGGCCAGCAACCAGAACCTGATGATCACCGTGGTCTCCGCCCATTTGCTCAGTTCGAAATGGTGGTGGAAGGGCGCCATCTTGAACAACCGGTTGCGGGTGGTGCGGAACACCGCGACCTGCAGCGCCACCGACGCCGCCTCGGCGACGAACAGCGCGCCGATCACGACCATCAGCAGTTCGGTGCGGGTGGTGACCGAGATGCCCGCGAGCAGGCCGCCCAGCGCCAGCGAACCGGTATCACCCATGAAGATCTTGGCGGGCGCGGCGTTCCACCACAGGAAGCCGATACACGCCGCGGTCCCGGCCGCGCACACCAGCGCGAGGTCCAGCGGATCGCGCACGTTGTAGCAGCCGGTCTCGGGTTTGGTCTCGCACGCGTGGTAGTACTGCCAGAACGTGATGACCACGTAGCCGCCGAGCACCAGGCTCATCGACCCGGCCGCCAGCCCGTCCAGGCCGTCGGTGAGGTTCACCGCGTTGGACCAGGCCACCACGATGAAACAGATGAAGGCCAGGAACACCACCACACTCATGGTGACGGTGTTGATATCGCGCACGTACGACAACTGCCGGCCGGCCGGTGTGAGGCCGCTGCCGCCGGGGAACTGCAGCGCGAGCACACCGAAGACGACCGCCGCGGTGACCTGCCCCAGGTATTTGCCCGCGGCCGTGAGGCCCAGGTTGCGGCCCTTACGGATCTTGATGAAATCGTCGATGAACCCGACCACGCCCAGCGCGGTGGCCAGGCCGAGCACCAGCAGCGCCGACGCCGTGGGCCCTTCGGCCTCGTAACCGATACCGATCAGATGCGAGCCCAGGTAACCGGCCCACATACCGATGATGATCGCGACCCCACCCATGGTGGGTGTACCCCGCTTGGACTGGTGGCTGGCCGGTCCGTCGACCCGGATCTCCTGCCCGAACCCGCGGCGGGCGAATATCCGGATCAGCAGCGGGGTCAACAGGATCGACACCGTGAGTGCGATCGCCGCCGCGAACAAGATCTGTCTCAACGCACTGCCTCCGTGCTCACCCCATCGGCGGCGCCTGCGCCGCCCGGCGCCGGCGAACCGGCACCCGTGTTCTTGCCATCCGCGGCCAGCAGCGCATCGGCCACCGCCCACAGCCCGACCGACTGCGATGCCTTCACCAGCACCACATCACCCGCTTCGACTTCGGCGTCGAGCAACTGTACGGCCGCTTCGATATCCGGGACGAGCACCGACTCCTCACCCCATGAGCCTTCCATGACCGCTCCCTGGTGCATGCCCCGGGAGGGCCGTCCGGTCCCGACGACGATCAGCCGGTCCACATCGAGCCGGACGGCGAGGCGGCCGATTCCGTCGTGTTCCACCACCGATTCCGGGCCCAGTTCGGCCATCTCGCCGAGCACCGCCCAGCTGCGGCGCGGGGTGTCACCGGCCCGCGCCATGGTGACCAGCGCTTTGAGCGCCGCGCGCATGGAATCGGGGTTGGCGTTGTAGGAATCGTTGATCACCGTGACCCCGGCGGCGCTGGTACGCACGTCCATCCGGCGCGCCGAGGCCGCGCGGGCACCGCACAGCGCGGTCGCGAGGGTGTCGAGATCGGCACCGCATTCCAGGGCCACCGCGGCCGCCGAGAGCGCGTTGCCCACCTGGTGTTCGCCGTGCACCGCCAGGGTGATGTCGCGGTCGCCCTGGGGGGTGCGCAGCGTGAACGAGGCGCGCGCCTGCTCGTCGAGCGTGATCCGCTCGGCCCGGATCTGCGCGCCGGCGGCCTGCCCGACCATGACCACCCGCGCCGAGGTCCGCGCGGACATCGCGCTCACCTGGGAATCGTCGGCGTTGAGAACGGCCAGCCCGGTGGCCGGCAGCGCCTCCACGAGCTCGCCCTTGGTTTTGGCGATCGCTTCCCGGCTACCGAATTCGCCGAGATGCGCGGTACCGACATTGAGCACGACCCCGATGCTCGGCGGCGCCACCCGCGCGAGCGCGGCGATATGGCCCGGGCCGCGGGCCGACATCTCGAGCACCAGGAACCGGGTGGTGTGGTCGGCGCGCAGGGCGGTCCACGGATGCCCGAGTTCATTGTTGAAGGAGCCGGGCGGGGCGACCACCGGGCCGAGCGGGGCGAGTACCGCGGCCAGCAGGTCCTTCGTCGAGGTCTTGCCCGACGAGCCGGTGACACCGACGACGGTCAGACCGCCCGCGGCGACCAGCCGGGACACACTTTCGCGCGCCAGTGCGGCCAAGGCGTTCAGCACCGCCGCCCCGGCACCGGTCGAATCGTGGGAGAGCGCGAGCGCACTCGACGGCACCGGATCCGCGGCGGGCGGCACCACGACGGCGGGCACACCCACCGGCCGGGCGGCCAGTACCGCGACCGCGCCCGCCTCGATCGCGGCGGCCGCGTAATCGTGGCCGTCCACGCGCTCACCGGGCAGGGCGAGGAAAATATCGCCGGGCCCGATTCGGCGCGAATCGAATTCGACCGAACCGGTCACCCGCACCTCCGGGTCACCGATATCGTGCAACTGTCCGCCCACGATCCCGGCGATATCCCGCAGTGTCATTTCGATCATGGAACTGTCAAGTCCTCCGTACCGGCCGGCCATGAACCGTTGTCCGAGTTTCCGTGATCGTGCCCCAGTGCCGCATCGATCGCCGTGGCGAGCACCGCACGGTCGTCGAACGGATACTTCACCCCGTCGATCTCCTGTCCGGCCTCGTGACCTTTCCCGGCCACCAGCACCACATCCCCGGCGCGTGCCCACTCGACCGCGGCCTCGATCGCCGCGGTCCGGTCACCGATATCGCGGACTTCACCGCGCTGCTCGGCGGGCACGCTGTGCGCACCGGCCACCAGCGCCGCGCGGATCGCGGCCGGATCCTCGGTCCGTGGATTGTCGTCGGTGACGATCAGCAGATCCGCCCCGCGTGCCCCTGCTGCACCCATCAGCCCGCGTTTCCCGGTATCCCGGTCGCCGCCGGCACCGACCACCACCGCGAGCCGGCCCCCGCTCCCCGCGGCGGCCAGATGGGCGCGCAGCGTCGCGATCACCGATTCCACGGCGGCGGGTTTGTGCGCGTAGTCCACCAAGGCCAGGAATTCCTGGCCCCGCTCCACCCGCTGCATCCGGCCCGGAACGTCCACTGTGGCCAGCGCGGGCGCCGCGGTCGCGGGTGCCGCCCCCGCCGCCGCGCATACCGCGAGCGCGAGCAGGCCGTTGGCGACGTTGTAGTCACCCGGCAACCGCAGGCGTACGACGGTCTCGCCGGCGGGGCCGGCGGCGGTGAATTCCTGTTCCCCGCCGTGCGCACGCGCCGGAGCGGCCAGCGACCAGTCGGCGGGCCCGGTCGTGGCGACCCGGACCGGATCGGCCAGCCCGTCCGCGAGCCGGCGGCCCCAGGCGTCGTCGATGTTCACCACGGCGGTCCGGGCCGCCACCGGCGAATCGGGTTCGAACAAACGACGTTTGGCGGCGAAATAGTCTTCGAAATCGGCGTGGAAATCCAGGTGGTCCTGCGAAAGGTTGGTGAACGCGCCCACCGCGAACCGCACACCGTCCACCCGGCCCAGCGCCAGCGCGTGGCTGGACACCTCCATCACCACCGCGTCCACGCCCTGTTCCACCATCAGCGCGAACACGGCATGCAATTGCGGTGCCTCGGGGGTGGTGAGGGCGCTCGGTACCCGGCGGCCACCGATCCTGGTCTCGATGGTGCCGATCAGAGCCGTGGAGCGGCCCGCGGCGGCCAGCCCGGCCTCCACCAGATACGAGGTGGTGGTCTTACCGGAGGTCCCGGTGATCCCGATGATCGTCAGCTGCTGCGACGGATGGCCGTAGATCGCCGCCGACAGCTCCCCCAGGACGGCGCGCGGATTCTCCCGCACCAGAACCGGCACGCCGAGTTCGCCCGCCGTTTCGGCGCCGGCGGTATCGGTCAGCACCGCGACCGCGCCGCGGGCCACCGCGTCGGCGGCGAAGCGGGCGCCGTGCGCACGCGAACCCGGTAACGCGGCGAACAGATCGCCGGGGAGCACCGCATCGGAGCGCTGTTCGATACCGGTGATCCGCAGCTCGCCGGGTACCGGATTCCGGCACTCGGCGGCGATGGTTTCGAGCAGATCGGACAGCGGTGTCGAGGGCGGCCGGGCGGGCCGCAGCACGTGCTGGCTGGACTGCGCGGGCACAGGGTTCCTCTCTGCATGATGAAGCGCGCGGATACGACGACGAGTCAGGTTACCGACGCCGGGTCTCGGCCGGGTAAGCGGTTCGCCGAATCACGACGCCTGCAGGACGAACTGTTGCTCGGGTTGCCGCGAGGGCGGTATGCGATCCCGCTGCAACGCCCAGGAGGCGATATCGTGGAACAGCGGTGCGGCCGACTGCCCGCCGCCCCCGTCGGAACTGCGGACCGGCGCGTCCAGCATCAATCCGATCACGTACCGCGGGTCGTCGGCGGGCGCGATACCGGCGAAGGTGATCCAGTACGAATCGCTGGAATAGCAGCCGCAGTCCGGGTTCACCTGCTGCGCGGTCCCGGTTTTCCCGGCGATCCGGTAGCCGTCGACCGCGGCGGCCGCGCCGGTACCCATCTGCACACCGGTCGGATCGTTCTGCACCACCGATTGGAACATCGAGCGCACCGTACGAGCCGTTTCCGGCCGCACCACCCGCACCCCCTCGGGCGCCGGTTCCTCGGTACGCGAACCGTCCGGCGCGACCGTGGCGCGCACGATCCGCGGCGGGACCCGCACCCCGTCGTTCGCAATGGCCTGGTACATACTCGTCATCTGCAGCGTGGTCATCGAAAGTCCCTGCCCGATGGGCAGATTCGCGAATGTACCACCGGACCACTGATCCCGGGCGGGCAGCAGGCCCGAACTCTCCGCGGGCAACCCGACCTCGGTGCGCCGGCCGAGCCCGAAGCGGTCGAGCATATCGGCGAACCGGTCCTCGCCGACCCGCTGTGCCAGCATGAGGGTGCCGACGTTGGAGGACTTACCGAAAATGCCGGTGGTGGTGAAAGGCGTAACGCCGTGCTCCCACGCATCGCCGACGGTCACCCCCGACATCCGGATCTCGCCGGGCACCTGATGCACCTCGTCCGGGCTGGTGAGACCGTATTCGATCGCCGCCGCGGCGGTGACCACCTTGTTCACCGAACCGGGTTCGAACGGCTGGGTGACCGACGGATTGTCCAGTCCCGCGGGATCCCAGTGCTCGGGCCCCAGTGCCGGGTTGAACGTGTTGTCGTTGGCCATGGCCAGCACCTGACCGGTTTTGGCGTCCAGCACCACGGCGGAGGCCGATCGCGCGCCCGAACGATCCTTGGCCTGCTGGATCTGCTGCTGCACGTAGTACTGCAGGTACGAGTCGATGGTGAGTTCGATATCGTTGCCGTCCACCGCGGGCTGGCGATCGCGCCAGCTCCCGGGGATCACCGCACCGTCGGAGCCGCGGTCGTAGGTATAGGACCCGTCGGTACCGGCCAGCGCCGAATCCAGCGCGCCCTCCAGCCCCACCCGGCCGTGCCCGTCCCATCCGGTGGCGCCGACGATATTCGCCGCGAGTGATCCGCCCGGGTATTCGCGCAGGTCCTGACGTTCCGCACCGACCTCGGGAAACCGGGCCGTGATCGTATCCGCCTTGCGCGGGTCGACATTGCGGGCCAGATAGACGAACGGCTCGTCGCCGCGCAATTTGCCGAGCAGGTCGGCTTCGCTCGGCCCGTCGGGGCCGAGGACCTCGTGCACGGTGCGCGCAATATCCTTCAGGCGCTCCTCCGGGTCGGGCGCGGACTCGTCCGCGGCCCGGGCGTCGGCCAGATCCTTACGCACCCGGACCGGCTGAAAACTCAGCGCCTGCGCGATCACCGTGAGCGCCAGCGATTTCCCGTGCCTGTCGGTGATCGTGCCGCGGGTCGCGGGCAGATCCTGGTGAGTGGTCCGCTGCCCGGCAGCCTGCGCCGACAGCGAAGGCGCGGCGATGGTCTGGATCCACAACAGTTGCAGCGCGACCACGGTCAGCGCGACGAGCATGATCACCCGGCCCGCGCCCAGCCGCATCCGCACCGGCCCGTCCTTCTTCTTGGCACCCGGCCGCGGCCGTGCGGGCCGGCCGGCGGCGGGCGTCCCCCGGCCGGGCACGGACCTGTTCTTCGCGGTGCCCCGGTTCGCCGCGGAGCGGGCGCCCGGCGCCGGGCGCCCGCGGCCCGACCCGCGTCGATTCATCGCATTCCCTCCCCGGCGACGGCGCCCGGCAGACCGGCAGGAGCCCCGGCCGGCGGTACCGATGTCGGTACAGCCTGTGAGTCATCGCCCACCGGGACCGGATCCGCACCGGCCGCGGCCCCCGCGGGTGCCTGGGCCGGGACGATCGGTACCGCCGCGGCCTCTACCGGCGCCGAACCCGCCGCGACGTCGACACCCGCGACCGGAGCACCGGCGGGAGGGGGTGCGGGCGTTGTCGTTTCGTTCCCGGCCCCCTGTCCTGGTGCCGGGACCCCGGCTGCCCCGGGTTCGCCCGGGGCCGGTGCCGGAGGGGAAACCTCCGGGCCCAGCGGAGCCGGAACATTCTGGGTGCCCCCGGCTTCCGGGACGGGCGCCACACCGGCGGGCGCCTGACCGGGCACGGGCTCGCCGGGTACCGGCTGCGGCGGCGCCGGGGTACCTCCCGGCGACGCCAGCACACTGCCCGACGCGGTATCGCCGGCCGGTGGCGCGCTTTCGCCGGGTTGCGCCGGGCCGGTGCCCCCGGGCTGCGGCGCGGGTGCAGTGGTGGGCACCGGGACGACCCGCTCCCCCGGATCCGCACCGCTGCGTGGGGTGGTCCGCGGCGGCTGGTTCAGCGGCGGCGCCGCCGGGCCCTGCGCCGGAGCCGGTTCCCCGACCACGGTGATGGTGCCGTCCGGGGCGACTACCAGCCGGGCCGGATCGTCGGCGGGGATCATGCCGAGTTCCCGCGCCCGGGTGGCGAGTTCGGGGGCGGAATCGGCCGCCGCCACCTCCCGCTGCAACGCGGCGCGCTCGTCGGCGAGTACCCGGTTGGCTTCCCGGGCGTCGCTGAGCTGATAGCTGTCCTCGGCGGCGCGAGTGGTCAGCACCAGGGTGAGCGCGAGACCGCAGCCGAACATGGCCAGGATCGCGGCGACGAACGGCACCCGTCCGGTGAGTTCGGTACCGGCCGGTGCGGCGGGCGCCCCGGCACGTTGCCGGCGTCGCTCGTATGCCCGTTGCGCCGCCCCGGATTTCACCCGCTCGGCGTCGTGCACCCGCCGAGCCGGCCGCCCGGCTTCGGTGGCCCGCCGAGCCGGCCGCCCGGTTTCCGTCCGTGTTCCCACACTCATAGACACCCCCGTATCGGTGTGATGGCCCGCGCTCCGCGTGCCGCTGTGCTGCGTCCCGGAAAGCCCGGCCGCCGCTTCGATGCCGGGACCCGCCGGCATCCGTTCCTGCGATACCGGGGTACCGCACAGACCCTGTCGTACCCGAAAACTCCTTCGGTAACAATCGAATTCGGGGCCACCGGCTTCGACGAGACGACCCACTCACTCGTCACCGCGCCCCGGTTCGTCCCCTGCCCGAAGGGCAGGGAAAAGACCCGGCCGCCGGTCCACCTGCCGATGCGGCAACCACAGCGGCGCAGAGGCCCTTCCGTCGCCGCGCCCGACCGGCTCGTATGGTGCCGATGAGATGCGAGCACGGGCCCTCCGTGGTGACGCTGCGCCACCGCCACCGCCACCGCCCCCGGGCCCGACCCGGTCACGCGGTGCATATCAGGCACGAGCACGGGCCCTGCGTGGTGACGCTGCGCTGCCGCCGCCGGACCCCGTCTACGCATGCCCTGTCGATCAGGCACGAGCGGGGGCCCTGCGTGGTCACGCTGCGCTACCGCCTCCGGGCCCGAACCGCTCATACCGTCTCCTGCGCGATCTTCTCCGCGGCCCGCATCCGCACCGGCGCCGCGCGGGGATTTTCCTCGACCTCCGCGGCGCTCGCCTGTTCGGCGCCGCGGGTCAGGATGCGGAACAGCGGACCCATACCGGGTAGTTCGACCGGAAGGTCCACCGGGGTCCGGGATTTCGCGCGCTCCGCCAGTTCGTGCTTGACCACGCGGTCCTCGAGCGACTGATACGACATGACCACGATCCGGCCACCCGGAACCAGGGCGTCCAGCGCCGCGGGCAGGGCGGCACGCAACGATTCCAGTTCGGCGTTCACCTCCACCCGCAGTGCCTGGAAGGTGCGTTTGGCCGGATGCCCGCCGGTGCGCCGGGCGGCCGCGGGAATGGTGTCGTAGAGCAGGCTCACCAATTCGGCACTGGTGCGGAAGGGTTGTCGCGCCCGGCGGCGCACGACCTCGGCCGCGATCCGGCTCGCGAACCGTTCCTCGCCATAGGTTTTCAGCACCCGGGCGAGTTCGCCGTGACTGTAGGTGTTGAGGATATCGGCGGCGGTGGGCCCGGTGGTCGGATCCATCCGCATATCCAGGGGGGCGTCCACCGAATACGCGAATCCCCGGTCCGTCTCGTCCAATTGCATGGAGGAGACGCCGAGATCCATCAGCAGGCCGTGCACGGATCCGGTGGCCGGCAGCCCCGCCCGGTCCAGCGCGTCCGCGATCCCGTCGTAGCGGGTGTGGACCAGCGTGATCCGATCCTCGAAGGGCCGTAACCGTTCGGCGGCGTGCGCGAGCGCGTCGGTATCGCGGTCCAGCCCTACCAGGCGCAGATCCGGATGGGTGCGCAGAAAGTATTCGGCGTGGCCGCCGAGCCCCAGGGTGGCGTCGAGATACACGGCACCGGGCCGGTCCAGCACCGGGTCGAGCAATTGCGCCGCGCGGGCAAGAAGAACAGGGATATGTCGTGTGCCGTGCTGCTCACGGTTCACCTGACCTCCCGGAATAGTGCCTCGCTGGGAAATGACCGGCTACGGGCCGACCCGGATCGCGGTGCCCGGTATGGATACCGGCCACGAGCGGTACGGAAATTGCGTGAGATGCGGCGCCGCCACCCGTGCGGGGCGGCCACAGCGTATGCGACAGAAGGGAATTCGGTGGCGCTACGAATGCCGCGGGGTCTCTGACCGAAGCGGCACCTGGCGTCGGGGAAGTACGTCAGGGTCCGCAATCGGGCAGAGGCCGCGTGGCACTCGCCGCGGGCTAGAAAATTCCGCCCAGTGCCTCGTCTCTCGCTTGTGCGTAGTCCTCCTCGTGTTCGGCGAGGTAGGTCTCCCACGCCTGCTTGTCCCAAATCTCCAGGAAGTCGACCGAACCGATGACCGTACAGTCACGGGTGAGGTTGGCGTACCGGCGATGTTCGGCCGACAGCACGATCCGGCCCTGTGTGTCCAGCCGCTGTTCGTCGGTTCCCGCCGCCAGTGCCCGGACGAAGGCCCGCGCCTGCGGATTGCTCCGGGATGCCGAAGCAGCTCGCCGGGCGAGCGCAGTGAACTCTTCCTTCGGATAGACGGCCAGGCTGTGGTCCTGTCCTTTGGTGACCATCAACCCTCCCGCCAGATCGTCTCGAAACTTCGCGGGCAACGTGAGTCGCCCCTTGTCGTCCAGCCGAGGTGTGTAGGTACCGAGAAACAACCCCGATACCTCCTACTGGACCACCTCGAATGGTGTTGGCCGGATGTACCGGCCGAGCGCCTTACGGCCTCTCCTGTAGTGCGCGCTCCACATTACCCCACTTTCCCCCACTTTCAATCGAAACACGGGGTGATGTGGCTCCCCGCCGCATCGATTTCGCAGGTCATGCCAGCTATCACTGGTCAGGTGAACTTTTCGCGCGCTCTGCCTCCTTGCGCGCGTCCGTGCGCGGCGTGTCCCGCCGCGCCCGTCAACTTCCAGCAAACCCCCTGTTCACACGCCGCGAGAGCGGACGTGGGGCGATGTGGGGGAACCCGGTGGGGCGATGTGGGAGGCCGCGGTGAGGAGCCGTGGGGAAAGCGAACCGACTACCCGCGAGACGGAGCACGGTACCGGCGACGCGACACTCCGGGCATATGCGGACAGCGATGCCGCACCGGTGTTCCGGTGCGGCATCGCTGGAAATCGACGAGCGCGCCTCGCGGGGCGGCTAGTCCTGTTCGAACCTTCTACGGAAGCGGTCTTCCATCCGCTCGGTGAATCCGCCGGACCGGCGCTGCCGGCCACGACCACCGGCTCGTGACGATCCCGATTCGGCCGGTGGGTCGTTCGGGGAACCACCGCCCCGGCCTGCCGGTCCACCCTTGCCGCCGCCGAGCAGAAGCAGAACTCCCGCACCGAACATCACGATGAAACCGACCAGACTGATGATCGGGAAACCGCCGGGCCGCACCGGAAGCGCGATACCGGCGACGAGCAGGACGAGCCCGAGTACGAACAAAGCCGCCGCCTGGAGTCTGCGGCGACTCGAGGCAGTACGGAAACGTCCACCGCGGACGGACGACGCGAACTTCGGATCCTCAGCATAGAGAGCGCTCTCGATCTGTTCGAGCATGCGCTGCTCGTGCTCGGAGAGTGGCACGGTACCTCCCCCGGCACTAGGTCGTGGCTGTCGCCTCCGGGTAGGCGACAGATAACCCCTTGGCGGCTATCTGTCATCAATGATACGAGTTCCCCCAGAGCCGTACCACCATATGGGTACAGCAGAACGAAGTTCGTAACCACGATGAGGCCTGGCGAGGCCGAACTCCGTGGTCGGCCCGTTGCGCGGACGCCTGCCGCGGGCGGCCGGGCCGGAGTGTCCCATCCGGACCGCTACCGCGGCGCCTCGGTGCCGTCGCCGGCCGCGCGTAGCCGCGCCTCGGGGGCGATCAGGTCCTCGACGTCGTGCAGGAACGCCCCGACGCGCGCGTAGAACTCGTCGGCGCGGGCATCGTCGATCTCGCGCGGCAGGCCGGCCTCCAGCGCGGCCCGGGTGGCCGAATGCCCGCTGAAATAGTCCGCCCACATCACGAATTCGGGTGCGGCGCGCTGCAGCATCACCCACGCGTTACGCGATCGTGCCCGCGGCGCGGTATCGGCGCCGGTGAGTGCGAGCACCGCTCCCGCCCCGCGCAGCGCGGCCAGATAGGCGACGCGGAACCGCTCGCGCGGATCACTCTCCCCCGCCGCCTCCATCAGCAGTCCGTCGGCGCGTTGCAACAGCATCCCCGCCCGGCCCGGTTGACCCGGGCGAACGCTTCGATCCGCCATGGCCGTCCCTCCGTATCTCCCCCGTCGTACCCCGCGGCGGCCGGCCGGTATGGCAGGCTGAGCGTGCACCGCGAAGGCCGAACAGGTATTCGAACGTGTGGCTCGAGCTTGAATATAGAGACGACCACCGACAAGTTCGCCCGCCGAAATGCCCAGCTCCGCCCGACCGACCGCGAAGGAAGCCCACCGATACCGCAATGACCGCCGTCAAACCCAACCATCTCCCCGCCCCGGTCGTCGTCGACCTGTCGGTGTCCGCGTTGCGGGCCCGGCTGCACGACGCACTGGCGGTGTACGTCGCGGCGATGGACTATCCCCGCGGTACCGAGCACCATCGCGCCCCGATGTGGACCGAACACACCCACCGGGCGGGCTGGCAGGCCGTCGCGGCGGTGGTCCCGGAGCACAACGGCGTTTTCGATCTGCGTAGTTCGCCTCTGGTCGCGATCGCCTACGGCTACCGCGGCGGACCGCATCAGTGGTGGCAGCAGCAGGTGCACGCGGGAATGCGCCGGGCCGGCTGGCCGGAACCGGCGACGCAGGGCCTGCTGGGTGATTATTTCGAGCTGACCGAGCTGCACGTCCATCCCAGCGCGCAGGGTCGCGGTATCGGCGCGATCCTGCTCCGGAAACTTCTGCGGGACCGGCCCGAACGCGCGGTGCTGCTCTCCACGCCCGAGGTATCGGCGGAGGACAACCGCGCCTGGCGGCTGTACCGGCGGATGGGTTTCCAGGACGTATTGCGCGATTTCGTCTTCGCCGGCGACAGCCGCCGCTTCGGGATCCTCGGCCGGACGCTGCCCCTGACATGAGTGTGGTGATCGTCGGCGCCGGACACAACGCGCTGGTCGCGGCCTGCTATCTGGCGCGCGAAGGCCGGCCGGTGCGGGTGCTGGAGCGCGATACCGTGCTGGGCGGCGCGGTATCGACCGTGCCGCGTTTCCCGGGGCACCGGGTGGATCGCGGTTCGTCGGCACATCTGATGATCCGGCACACCGGGATCATCGAGGAGCTCGAACTGGACCGGTTCGGGCTGCGCTACCTCGACTGCGATCCCTGGGCCTTCGTCCCCGTCCGCCCGGACAGCGAGTCGGTGCCGATCGTCTTCCATCGCGACCTCGCTCGGACCTGCGCATCTATCGCCGCCGCCTGCGGCGAACGCGACGCGGCGGCCTATCGCCGTTTCACCACGGAATGGGAACCGCGCGCCCGGCGCGTCATGCGATCGTTCGGTGGCACCCCGGCGCCGGGCCGGCTGGTGCGGTCGTTCTGGGGTCTCGACGCCCGCGGCGGCGGGAGTGCGCTGTCCCGCGAATTCCTGCAGTCCGGTGACGCACTGCTGGACACCTGGTTCGACGACGAACGGCTGAAGGCGGCGCTGGCCTGGTTCGGGGCGCAATCGGGTCCACCCATGTCCGAGCCGGGCACCGCGCCGATGGTGGGGTTCGCGGCGCTCATGCACACCCTGCCGCCGGGCCGGGCCGTGGGCGGCAGCGGCGCGCTCACCGAAGCGCTGGTGGCGCGCCTGCGTGCCGACGGGGGTGAGATCGTGGCCGGGGATCCGGTCACCGCGCTGGCCCGTCGCGGCGACGGCTGGCGGGTGCGCACCGGCGCCGGGCACGAGTACGACGCCGAGACGGTGATCGCCGGTACCCATATCCTCACCACTTTCGATCTGCTGCGGTCCGGTGGTTTCGACCCGGCGGTGCTGGACGGATGGCGGCGCCGGATCCGGGTCGGTCCCGGTATCGGCATGGTGGTGCGAGCCGCGACCAGCGCGCTGCCGCGGTATCCGGGGGCGACGGCGGACGAGTCCGCGACCGGTCTGCAACTGCTGGTGCACGACCGCGCGCAACTGCGGGTCGCGCACGGTCACGCGCTCGGCGGCCGGCTGCCGCCGCGGCCGGTGGTGCTGGGTATGAGTTTCAGCGCCCTGGACCCGAGTATCGCGCCGGCCGGGCAGCATCAGCTCTCGCTGTGGTCGCAGTGGCATCCCTACCGGCTCGCCGACGGGAGCGCGTGGCCGGACCATGCCGAACACGAGGCCGACCGGATCATCGGCGAACTGGACCGTTATGCGCCCGGCGCCGCCGCGACGGTGCTGCGCCGCCATATCCAGACCCCGGCCGATCTGGAAAGCGAGCTGGGTCTGCGCGGCGGCAATGTCATGCACGTCGAGATGAGCCTGGACCAGATGCTGTTGTGGCGGCCGCTGCCGGAGCTGTCCGGGCACCGGGTCCCCGGGGCGCCGGGGCTGTATCTCACCGGCGCCTCCACCCATCCGGGCGGCGGGGTGTCCGGGGCGAGCGGACGCACCGCGGCACGGCTGGTCCTGCGCGACGCCCGGCGTGGGCGGCGGTGGCTGCGCCGGTGACCGCGGCCGCCCGGTGGCTCCGGACGGCCGGCCTGCGCGAGCTGATACCGGCGGGCCTCCTGGTGCTGCTCATCGCGACCCAGATCGCCTACCCACTGACCAGCGGCACCGCCCGGGACGGGGTGACGGTGGCGGTGGTGCTTTTGTCGGCCGGCACCGCACTGGTGCACGCGGGGCTCACGCGCGGCCCGCGCTACGCCGTGGGTTTCGGGGTGATCGTGTCCGGTATCGGCTTGTGCGCCGAAGCGGTGGGCACAGCCACCGGGATACCGTTCGGCGCCTACGACTACGCCGTCGGGCGGCTCGGCCCGGCGCTGTTCGAGGTCCCGCTGGTGGTACCGCTCGCCTGGACCGGCGGGGTGTATCCGATCTGGGTCGTGGCGGGAATGCTCTGCCGTACCCCGCTGCTGCGGATCGCCGCCACGGCGGCCGGCGCGGTGGGCTGGGATCTTTTCCTCGACCCGCAGATGGTGACCGACGGCCAGTGGCGCTGGGCCGATACCGATTCGGGGCTGCCCGGGCTCGAGGTTATCCCGTGGACCAACTATCTCGGCTGGTTCGTGGTGGCCGCCCTGATCGCCGTCGCGCTGACCGTCTGGGAGCGGACGGCCCCGCCCACCCGGCAGGTGGGGGTGCCGGTGGCGATGTTCCTGTGGACCTGGCTGGGTTCGGCGCTGGCGCACGCGGTGTTCCTCGGCTTGCCGTACTCGGCGGTCTACGGCGGGATCGGTCTCGCTGTTCTCGGTGTTCCGCTGCTGGTCCGGCTGATCGGCCCGGGTGCCGGAAGGGACGCGGCGCGGGGCGACGACGCGGCCGGGCCCGTCGCATGGCGTGGGTGAGTTGCGGCCTGGCACCATGTCATCCGTGCCTTCGAGTCCCGTTACCACCGCACCCGGCTCCCCGGTCCCCGTTCTCCGCGCGCGCCGCCTCCGGGCGCGGGTGACGGCGGCCCTCGTCCTGGCGGCCCTGCTGGTGCCCGCGCTGGCCGGCTGCCTGCGGGTACAGGCGTCGATGGGGGTGTCGTCCAACGACCGGGTATCGGGCCGGATCGTGGCCGCGGTGATCCCGGAGAACAGTGAGGACAAGGGCCCTCAGTTCACGGCGCCGGAGGCGCTGGCCACCAAGGTGCGGATCGAACCGTACAACCAGGACGGTTATGCCGGCAGCGAGATCTACTTCGACGATCTGAACTTCGGTGAGGTCGAACAGCTCGCCCAGCTCTCCGATCAGGCGCAGGGCCTGTTCGAGCTGAAATTCCAGCGCAACGGTGACCTGGTGAGCCTCAACGGCCGCGTCGACCTGGAGACCCTGGCCCCGCACGGCTCGGATGTGCAGCTGAGCGTGGCGTTCCCGGCCCGGGTGGCCAAGACCAACGGCACCCGCGAGGGCGATTCGGTGGTCTCCTGGAAGTTGCCCGCCGGTGAGGTGAGCACGGTCCGCGCCGAGGTCGGCTACGCCGATCCGAACACCCGCTCGTTCGCCGGCTGGGCGGGCATCGTCGGCGGGATCACCTTGGCCGTGGCGGCCGCCGTCGCCGCGCTGGCCTTCCTCGACCGCAACCCGGCCGCCCCGGGCGCCCCCGCCGGTTTCTCGCTGCGCCGCTGGTGGGAGCAGGTCAAGAACGACGCATGAGGCCTGCCGCGCGGGATGAGCTGTGGAGCCGGGCGGTGGCCGCGGGGGCCGGAATCTCCCTGGGCTGCGCGGCACTGACGGTATGGAACCGGAAGACGCTGCCCCGGCTGTCCGGCCCGGGCGCGCCGGTCACCGAGGCGGTGACGGTCTGCGTGCCCGCCCGTGACGAGGCCGAACGACTCCCGGCGCTGATCGCCGATCTGCGCGCCCAGACCGGTATCCCCCGGCTGCGAATACTCGTCCTCGACGATGCCTCCACCGACGATACGGCCGAACGGGCACGCCGGGCGATCGACGGCGACCCCCGGTGCACGCTGTTACGCGGCACCGCCCAGCCACCCCGTGGCTGGACGGGGAAGGCCGCGGCGTGCCGGGTACTGGCCGATACCGCCGCGGATCCGGCTCGCCGTACCGGATCAGCGGACGAAATACTGATCTTCCTGGACGCCGATATCCGGCTCGCGCCGGGCGCACTCGCCGCGGCGGCCGCGGAACTGCGCGACCGGGATGTCGCGCTGCTGTCGCCGTGGCCGGAGCAGCAGGCGCGGACGGTCGCCGAACGACTGATACAACCGCTGCTGTGCTGGTCGTGGGCGTCCACCCTGCCGGTGCGATCCGCCGATCGCGGGACCCTGACCTCGACGGTGGTCGCGTGCGGGCAGTTCCTGGTGTTCGACGCCGCCGCCTACCGGGCGATCGGCGGGCATACAGCGGTCGCGGGTAGCGCCACCGAGGATCTGGATATCGCCCGGGCACTGCGCCGCGCCGGTTACCGCACCGCGCTGGTGGCCGCGCACCGGTTCGCCCGCACGCGGATGTACGGGGACGGGAGCGAACTCGCGGCCGGGTACCGGCGCTGGCTCTGGTCCGCCTACGGTGGTTCGGTGTCCGGCGGGCTCGCGGTGGGGGTCGTGGCCGGATGGGCGTATTGGCTGCCGCCGCTGGCCGCCGTGCTGGGCCGCGGCCGGGTCCGCCGGTGGGGACTGCTCGGCTACGGTGCCGCGGTGGCCGGGCGGCTGACGGCACGCGGCCTGGAAACCGGCCGGGCGCCCGGGCCGGGCGACCTGGCCGCCGCGGTTTCCCACCCAGCGGGCGTCGCCGGCTACTTCCTCCTATGGGCCCGGTCACACCGCGACCGCCGCCGCAACGCTCTCACCTGGAAAGGACGCCCACTCGGCGCCTGATAAGACCTGGACTCTCGCTGATTCTTGGTCTTGTGCCGGTACCCGCCGAGTCAGATGATGAATCGGCCCGGACCGATCGGCGGGCAACAGGCCCTTCCGGCCCGGGTTCGAGGAGGCTCGTATGACCATCGCCGTCCACAGCACTGCCGAGACCGACTGGGCGCACTGGCATACCCGCTGCTCGGCGCGGCTGCTCGATCCGCACCACCGGCCCGACCCGATCGCGCGGTACCCGCTCGGCGAGGCGCCCGAGCAACTGCCGGATGTTCCGGGCACCTGGTGGGTCGTCGACGGCCGGGTGTTCATCGCGGCCAAACCGGGCGACCGGCTCGACCACGAAGGAAACCGGATCGCCGGGATCGAGATCCTCGACCCGGTCGAGGGCGGGCCCGGCGTCCTCCTGCGTCACGACGAGCGCGCCCTGGAGATCATCCGGCAGGACGGGCAGACCGTCATCCGCATCTACTCCCCGGCCGACGAACACACTCGCTGACCGAAAGCCTCTACCCGTGTAGCCGCTGCGGCGCCCACCCGCAAGCGGTGGCCGCCTCCCGGACAATCGACGTCCGCTCGCCGAATTGCGTGCGCCGAACGGACGCCTGCACCGATCGGTCCCGGGTGAGTCCCGGTCCTCAGCCCTGGCGCGGTGCCGGCCCCGGAGTCTCGTAGCGAACGTCGGCCCCGTCTCACCGGCCGTCGGTCATATCGGCGACTCGCCGGACGATGTCGGGGTAGCGCGGGTCAGGCGCTCAGCGGCGCGGCCGTCACCCCGTAACCGAGGTTGGCCAGGACCTCGCTGGTGGCCTTGGCGAAGTTCAGGGTGATGAAATGCAGGCAGGGTGCGCCCTCGGCGATCAGCCGTTCACCCATTTCGGTGGCGATCTCGATACCGGCGGCGCGGACCGCGGCCCGATCCTCCTCCGGGCCCGATCCCGCGGCGCGGCGCAAGCGCTCGATCACTCGGTCCGGTAGCGGGCGGCCGCACAACTGTTCGGCGCGTTCGACGGTGCGCAGCGAGGTGATCGGCATCAGCTCGGGAATGATCGGTTTGGCGCCCTCCACGGGGTCCAAGGCCGCGATGCGGTCGCGCAGCCGCAGATATTCGTCGACATCGAAGAACATCTGGGTGATCGAATACTCGGCGCCCGCACGCAGTTTCGCGGCCAGATAGGCGGTATCGCAGTCCAGGTCGGGCGAGCGGTGATGCCCCTGGGGGAACGATGCCACGCCGACGTGGAAATCGCCGAGATCGCGCACGATCCGCACCAGTTCTTCGGCGTACTCCACCCCGTCCGGATGTTTGTGCCATTCGCCGAGCGGATCACCGGGCGGGTCGCCGCGCAGGACGAGAATATTGCTGATCCCGGAATCGGCGTAGGCGCCGACGATGGAACGCAGTTCGGCGACACTGTGCCCGACCGCGGTGAGATGGCCGACCGGCAGCAGAGTGGTCTCCTGGGCGAGTTGCCCGGTGACCCGGACCGTGCGGTCGCGGGTGCTGCCACCCGCGCCGTAGGTCATCGAGACGAACGCCGGATGCATCCGCTCGAAGGTGCGCACCGCACGCCACAACCGCTGTTCACCGGCCTCGTCGCGCGGCGGGGAGAACTCCACCGAGAACGGCACGGCGCCACCGGCGTGCCGTTGCAGGCTCTGCACGACCGAAGGCGTCGCGGAGACGTCCGGTGACGTGGGGGACGGCCGGCCAGGGGTCGGGAGTCCCCGCGCGTTGTCGAAAGTCACCGGCCCAGTCTAAAGCCGTAGCCGAGTACGGACGCCTGCCCCGGTGCCCGAGCACGGCACCACCCGATCCGGGCGGGCGCCTTCCCCCGCGTATTCTGTGCCCATCGAGCATGAGCGGGACTCGGCGACCGGTCCCCGCGACACCGCGGAGCCCGCGGCGCGGGCACAGGTATCGCGGTACCGCATCCGGTTCCGGCCCGCTCATACCGCGATCGAGGTCCCGCCGCGGCGGCGGGTGACCATGGGCATCCTGGGTAGCCCGGGCAGTGCTCCGGCGTAGCCGGCCTCCCATGGTGAACCGACGAACTGGGAGGTCATCCTGTCCGCAGGAACCGGTACTCCGATACGGCCCGGGCCGGCCTCGGCCGTACCCGGGACAGCGGCCTTCGCGGCGGCTGTCGAACAGGCGCTGACCGGCTACTTCGCCACGCGCGCGGACGCCGTCACCGAACTCGGCCCGGTTTTCATCGATGCGGTCGGCGCGCTGGAATCGTTCGTACTGCGCGGCGGTAAACGCACCCGGCCCGGCTTCGCCTGGATGGGCTGGCTGGGCGCCGGCGGCGACCCGGCCGGTCCGCAGGCGGGCGCGGTGCTCCAGGCCTGCGCGGCGCTGGAACTGGTTCAGGCGTGCGCGCTGATCCACGACGACATCATCGACAGTTCCCGCACCCGGCGCCGCTTCCCCACCGTGCATGTCGACTTCGAGCAGCGCCATCACTATCAGGGCTGGTCCGGCGATTCGGCGCACTACGGCGAATCGGTGGCGATCCTGCTCGGCGATCTGGCGCTGGCCTGGGCCGACGATATGGTGCACGGCAGTGGGCTGGATCCGGCGGCACTCGCCCGGTTCGCGCCGGTGTGGGCCGCGATGCGCACCGAGGTATTGGGCGGCCAGCTGCTCGATGTGCACGGCGAGGCCAGCGGCGACGAATCGGTGGCCGCGGCGCTGCGGATCAACCGGTACAAGACCGCGGCCTATACGGTCGAGCGCCCGCTGCATCTGGGCGCGGCTCTCGCCGGCGCCGACCCCGGCCTGATCACCGCCTACCGCACCTACGGCACCGATATCGGGATCGCCTTCCAGTTGCGCGACGATCTGCTCGGGGTGTTCGGGAATCCGGAGGTCACCGGTAAACCGTCGGGTGACGATCTGAGGGAGGGCAAACGCACCGTGCTGGTCGCCGAGGCGCTGCAGCGGGCGGCCGAATCGGACCCCGCCGCCGGCGACCGGCTGCGCGCCGGAATCGGTACCGACCTCTCCGAGGAGCAGGTGAGCGAACTGCGCGACCTGCTGGTCGGCCTGGGCGCGGTCGACGCCGTCGAAGCCCGCATCACCACCCTCACCGACCAGGGCCTCTCCGCCATCGAAGCCAGTTCCGCCACCCCGGAGGCCAAGGAACACCTGAAAGCCATGGCCTTGGCCGCCACCCGGCGCGCGGCATGAGCGGGTCAGGGCCGGAGGCGGCAGCGCAGCGTCACCACGCAGGCCCCCCGCCCATGCCCCAGGGACACAGCATGAGCGGGTCAGGGCCGGAGGCGGTAGCGCAGCGTCACCACGCAGGCCCCCACTCATGGCCCCCCGGACACAGCATGAGCGGGTCAGGGCCGGAGGCGGTAGCGCGGGTGGGGAGAGTATGAGGTCGGTTGCGGGTCCCGTGGACGAAGTTGTGGTGGTCGGGGCGGGGCTGTCCGGATTGTCGGCGGCGTTGTATCTGACCGGTGCGGGCTGTTCGGTCACCGTGGTGGAGCGTGCCGATCATCCCGGCGGCCGGGTGGGGCGGTACCGGTTCGGCGAGTACGAGATCGATTCCGGGGCCACGGTTCTCACCCTGCCCGAGCTCGTGGACGACGCGCTGGCCGCCGTCGGCCGCACCACCGATACCGCGGTGCCACCGTTGCGCATCCGGCCGCTGGCACCGGCGTATCACGCCCGTTTCGCCGACGGATCCGATCTGCGCGTCTTCTCCGACGCCGATCGGATGAGCGCGGAGGTGACCCGTGCCTGCGGCCCCGAGGAAGCGGCACGGTATCGGCGGCTGCGAGCCTGGCTTGGCCGCGTCTACGACGCCGAATACGACGAGTTCCTGGCGGCGAACTTCGATTCGCCGCTGGATCTGATCCGGCTCCCGGCCAAACGGGCGGCCCTGCTGAACCTGGTGCGGCTCGGCGCTTTCGGGCGGCTGGGCCGGCGGGTCACCCGGACCTTGCGCGATCCGCGGCTGAGCCGGCTGTTCACCTTTCAAGCGCTGTATGCCGGGATGGCGCCCGCGCAGGCGCTGGGCGTCTACGGCGCGATCCCCTATATGGATACAGGCCTGGGCGTGTACTTCCCCGAGGGCGGTATGCGGGCCGTCGCCGATACCCTCGCCGGCGCGTTCACGGCCGCGGGCGGGCGGCTCGAACTGAGCACCGAGGTCACCGGAATCGACTACCACCCGGGCCGCGGGCCACGCCGGGCACGGCAGGTCGTCCTGGCCGGCGGGCGGACCCTCCCGTGTGACGCCGTGGTGCTGACCGCCGATCTCGGTTCGCTCGACCGTTTCGGCGTGCGGCCCCGCCGTGGCCTGCGGGCCTCACCGTCGGCGGTCGTCGCGCACGGGGCCGTACCGGCCGCGGTCGCCGGGCAGTGGCCGGTGCAGGCGCATCACACGATCGATTTCGGCGCCGCCTGGGCGCAGACCTTCCGGGAGATCACCGCCCGCCGCGACGGCCGGCCGATGAGCGACCCCTCGCTGCTGCTGACCCGTCCCGCGCTCAGCGATCCCGGCCTGTACCTCGACCGCGACGGAGTGCGCTGGGAACCGTTCTCCCTGCTGGCCCCCTGCCCGAACCTGGATTCCGCGCCGCTGGACTGGGCCCGCCTGGGCCCGGCCTATCTGCGCGAACTGCTCGCGGTGCTGGAGCGGCGCGGATATCACGGGATCGCGAGCGAGTTCCGCGTCGACCGCCTCGACACGCCCGCGACATGGCGGGATCAGGGCATGATCGCCGGCACCCCGTTCTCGGCGGCCCATTTGTTCCGTCAAACCGGCCCGTTCCGGTCGCGGAACTTCCCCCGCGGCAGCGCGAACGTGATCCTGGCAGGTTGCGGAACCACCCCGGGGGTGGGTGTACCGACGGCGCTGCTGTCCGGAAAACTCGCGGCCCAACGCATTGTGGGCGAGAATCGCGGAGTCCGGACGCGCGCCCGGACCACCGTCCGGCAGTCTCCTGTGAAGGAAGCCGTAAACTGATCGCCGACCTATTCGCCCGCGGTTGCGACCGCCGACCATCTGGGGGGACCGACACCTGATGCCAGCCCCCCATACGCGCACCACCACCGCCGTTCAGCTCGCCGGTACGGGCGCTCCCGCGACGGCCCCGCCGGCGCCGGCCCGCACGATCGGCCGGGCCGGTTTCGCGCCCGGTTTCCTGGGCTGGGTGCGGTTCTGCGCCGATTTCCTGCGGAGCCCGGAGGGGCATGCGGCGCTGCTCGGTTTCTTCGGCGCGGTCATGATCACCTTCGGCGGGTTCGGGGCCGGCAGTGTCCGCAAACGCGATCCACTGCTCGAAGCGGTGCATCTGTCCTGGCTGCGGTTCGGGCACGGGTACGCACTGTCGATGATCTGCGTCTGGGTGGGCGTCCTGATGATGGTGGCCGCCTGGGTCCGGCTGGGCCGCATCACGCTGGGCTTCGGCGGCCATTCGGGCGAGGTGCGCCTCAACGAACTGCGCGCGATCGTCGGTATCTGGATCACTCCGCTGATGTTCGCCGTGCCGATGTTCAGCCGCGACGCCTACTCCTACCTCGCCCAGGGCGCGCTGCTGCGCGACGGTTTCGACCCGTACCAGGTGGGTCCCGTCGCCAATCCCGGTGTGCTGCTCGACAATGTGAGCACCGTCTGGACCACCACCACCGCCCCCTACGGCCCGGTGTTCCTGCTGATGGGCCGCGCCATCACCGCGGTCACCGGGGACAGTGTGGTGGCGGGCACCATCGCGCTGCGGTTCGTGATGCTGCCGGGCCTGGTGCTGATGATGTGGGCGGTGCCGTATCTGACGAAACATCTCGGCGGAAAGCCCACGGTCGCACTGTGGCTGGCGGTGCTCAACCCGCTGGTCCTGATCCACCTGATCGGCGGCGTGCACAACGAGATGCTGATGGTGGGCCTGATGTGCGCGGGGATCGCACTGGTGCTGGAACGCCATCATGTGGCAGGGATCGTGGTGGTGGCGATCGGCGTCGCGATCAAGGCCACGGCAGGGGTGGCGCTGCCGTTCCTGGTGTGGATCTGGATGCTGCACGAACGCGACCGGCGCGCCGAGGACGGCCAGCGGGCGGCGCTCGGGACGAGCAGCCGGGAATTCCTGGCGCATCACTGGAAGATGTTCGCCAAGATCGCCTCGCTCGGGCTGGCGGTGTTCGCGGTGGTGTTCGCGGCGGCCTCGGCGATCGCCGGGGTCGGGATCGGCTGGCTCACCGCGCTGTCGGGGTCGCAGAAGATCATCAACTGGTTGTCGCTGCCGACGATCCTGGCGCATATCACCACCTGGATCACGCCCTTCGAACTCGGCTCGATCCTCGAGGTCACCCGCCTGCTGTGCATGGTCGCGCTGCTCGGCCTGCTGGTGTGGACCTGGTGGCGGTTCAAACTCACCGAACGGGATGCGGTGCTGGGGATTCTGATCGCGTTCGTCGCGATCGTCATCCTGTCACCGGCCGCGCTGCCCTGGTACTACTCGTGGCCGCTGGCGCTGGCCGCCGGGTTCGCCCTGTCGACCACCACCCTGATGACGCTGGTCGGGGTGTGCACCTGGCTGATGCTGGTGTTCCAGCCCGACGGTTCGATCGGCCTCTACAACTTCTGGCATGTCGCGGCCGCGACCTTCGCCTCGGTCGTCGCCGCGCTTTCCCTGCGCACGGTGGACCCGCTGCGCCTGCGGGGAACGCCTCGGCAGATCACGACACCCGCCGTCACCGCTGGACCGTGAACGCCGGGCACGGGCACCCGGTCACCGGTGGTCTCGATCTCGGCTCGGCCGGGCAGTCCGATGACACACCGGCAGGTCCCGCCCCGGCGGCCCGCGAGGACGCTGCCGCCACCGGCGCCCCATGTGCGCAATCGGCCGCTCCCGCAGCGCACGGGCGGGCCGCCGACCACGATGCGGGCGCGCGGCCACGCGAATTCCCGGCCCTCGGCGCCACCGTTCGCCACCGCACCGCCGACCCCGCAACACTGCGCCTGGCATACGACCGGTGCCGCCGCACGGCCGCGGTCCACGGGCGCACCTATTACCTCGCCACGCGGCTACTGTCTGCCGAGCAGCGGCCCGCCGTGCATGCGCTCTACGCCTTCGCCCGGATGGTGGACGATATCGTCGACGCCCCCGCACCGAACCCGGCGATGATGCTGGACTCCGTCGAGTGCGCGCTACGCACCTCATGGTCACAGCCCGCCACGACCGCGCCGCCGGGCTCCGTCCGGTCCGCCGCGACACCGCAGCTCGGCTCGGCACCGTCCGCCACGACCCCGCAGCCCGGCTCGGCACCGTCCGCCACGACCCCGGCACCCGGCGCTTCCCTGTGCGCCGAGACCCCGGCCACCACCATGTCCGGCGCGCCGCTCGACCTGCCCCGCCCCGGCGACCTGCCGGACGGATTCGGCGAGATCGCCCTCGCCCTCACCGACACCGTCACCCGGTTCACCATCGATCCCCGGCATTTCTGGAGCTTCCTCGACTCGATGCGGATGGACGCGCCCGGTTCACCGCTGTTCCGCAACCGCTATCCGACCATGGCCGCCCTGCGCGAGTACATGCGCGGTTCGGCGGCGGCGATCGGCCTGCAGCTGTTGCCCGTACTCGGTACGGTGGTCCCGCGCGCCGCCGCCGAACCCGCCGCTGCCGAGCTGGGCAACGCCTTCCAGCTCACCAACTTCCTGCGCGATATCGGCGAAGACCTCGACCGTGACCGGATCTACCTCCCCGCCGACGAACTGGCGGCTTTCGGCGTCGACGAGGCCCTGCTGACGCACTGCCACCGCACCCGGCGTACCGATCGGCGGGTCCGCCACGCCCTCGCCCACCTCATCGCCGTCAACCGCGACCTCTACCGCCGCGCCCGCCCGGGTATCGACCTGCTCCACCCGCGCGTCCGCCCGGGTATCCGCACCGCGGCCACCGTCTACGCGGCGATCCTGGACCGTATCGAAGACACCGATTACAACGTGTTCGCACAGCGCGCGGTGGTCCCGACCCCACGCCGGCTACGGCTCGCAGCCTCCGCGGCACTGTTCGGCTGAACGGCCGCCGGGCCACTCACGCTGGGCCGAGTCGACGACGCACACCCGGTGCCCGAGTCGAGGCAGGATTCCGAGCTCTCGGCACACCCGTCCCGAACGTTCCCAACCGGGGCGCCGAGTCCAGCGAGACACTCCAAGCGCCCAAACCCGCGGAACCGAAGCCAACCACGGCAGCGCAGAGTCCAGCGAAGCACTCGACAGCCCCCGCCCCCAGAACTCGGACGCAACCAGGGCGGCCTCGAGCCCAGGAAGACACTTGCACAGCCCACCACCCGAAACCGAACGCAATCATGGCAGCGTCGAATCCAGCGAGGCCCCGGCGCGCGCCTAATCCCGAAATTCGAACACAACCACGGCGGCCGAGCCCAGCGAACCGCTCGCACGGCCCACCACTCGAAACCAAAGGCAACCACGGCAGCGCAGAGTCCAGCGAGCCATTTCGCACTGCCTTTGGTCCCGAAATCAGACCCACCTACGGCGGCGAGTTCAGCGAGGCACATGGGACCCGTAACCCCGCAACCCCGTAACCAAACGCAACCACGGCGGCGCCGAGTCCAGCGAGGCATTTGGAGGGTTCGGCCCGTCCCTGCGTTCAGCCCCGCGAGACAATGCGCCGCAGGCGCGAGTATCGCGGGGCTGAACGCAGGGACCAAGGGGGGCCGAACCCCCGCGCCGACGGAGTCGGCGCCAAAGATTCAGAAGGGGTCGGCGGCGGCGCGGCGCAGGACCTCGCGGGCGAGCGGGCCGTGCAGCGCTTCCACCGGTTTGCCCGGCAGGGTGTCGTCGTCGGTGAAGATCCATTCCAGGATTTCTTCGTCGGTGTATTTGGCGTCGCGCATCACCGTGATCAGGCCCGGCAGCGGTTTCACCACCGCGCCCGTATCGTCGAAGAAGATTTCCGGGATCCCCACCACACCGTCGCGGCGGACCGCGAGCAGTTGGTTGTCCCGCAGCATCTGGTGGACCCGGGTGACCACGACACCCAGGTTCTTCGCGACATCGGGCAGCGAGAGCAGTGGTACCGAGGCGGGCAGGACATCGGCACTGCAAGGAAAGGCACTCACGGGAGACAACCGTAGACGCTGCGTGCCCGGCCGCGGTGAGACACCCGCACCTGTCCGGCCGATAACATCGTGGGAGCCGCGTGGGCGGCTACCGTGTGGACACGGTACGAGGGTGGAGAGGTTCGTGACAGCCGGAGGAGAATTGATCGGCGCCGTGCTCGACCGGCGCTACCGGGTCGACGCGCCGATCGCCCGGGGCGGGATGTCGATGGTGTTCCGGGGGGTGGATACCCGGTTGGGCCGGCCGGTCGCCATCAAGGTGATGGATCCCAGGTTCGCCGGGGATCCGCAGTTCCTGAGCCGGTTCGAGTTCGAGGCCCGGGCGGTGGCCGGGCTCAAACATCCTTCCCTGGTCGAGGTGTACGACCAGGGCGTGGACGGCGAGTATCCGTTTCTGGTGATGGAGCTCGTCCAGGGTGGGACGCTGCGTGAACTGCTGCGTGAGCGCGGGCCGATGCCGCCGCACGCGGTGCGCGCCGTCGCCGAACCGGTGCTGGCCGCGATCGGGGTCGCGCACAGGGCCGGGCTGGTGCATCGCGATGTGAAACCGGAGAACGTGCTCATCTCCGACGGCGGGGACGTCAAAATCGCCGACTTCGGCCTGGTCCGCGCCGTTGCCGCCGCCAATACCACCTCCGCCAGCGTGATCCTCGGCACCGCCGCCTACCTCTCCCCGGAACAGGTCACCAGCGGTAGCGCCGACGCCCGCAGCGATGTGTACGCGTTCGGCATCCTGATTTTCGAACTGCTCACCGGGAAGGTGCCGTTCACCGGGGACAACTCGTTGTCGGTGGCCTACCAGCGGGTGGAGAACGATGTGCCGAGCCCCAGCGAGTTCATCGCCGGGGTGCCGCCGGAATTCGACCGGCTGGTCGCTCGCGCCACCGCCCGCGAGCCCGCCCACCGGTTCGCCGACGCCGGCGAAATGGTGGCCGAACTGCGCGCGATCGCCGCCCGCCTGAACCTGCCCGACTACCGGGTTCCGGCGCCGCAGGATTCGGCGGAGCACACCAGCGCCCGGCATCCGGTGACGCGTGCGGTACCCGAGCCCGCGGGGGCGCAGGGCCCGCAGCCGACCCGGATGGTGACCACCGCCCGGCCGCGGACCGACCCCCCGCCGCCGCCGGCCTACATTCCGCCGCAGCAACCCACCCAGTACCGCTCCTACCAGGAGAATCACACCAACGGGCGCCGTAACGGCATGATCTGGACGGCTGCGGTGGTGGTGTTGACCCTGCTGGTCGGGATCGGCGGCTGGTGGCTCGGGATGGGCCGCTACAACACCGTTCCCTCGGTCGCGGGTATGACGGTCGAACAGGCCACCGGCGAACTGCGGGAAGCCGGATTCGAGACCGGCACCCGCGACAAGGCCTCCGATACCGTGCCCGTCGGCGGAGTCGTGGGCACCGACCCCGGCCCGGGCGCGCGGGAGACCAAGGGTTCGACCGTCGACATCCTGGTGTCCAGCGGCAAACCCGAGGTGCCCGCCGTCGCGCCCGGCGCCGATTGGGACGAGGTCCAGCAGTTGATCCGCGACCAGGGCCTGCAACCGGTCGATGGTGGGGAGGTCGCCAGTACCGCCCCCGAGGGCACCTTGGCCCGTATCGATCCCGCACCCGGCACGGTGCTGCCCGCGGGCGCCCACGTACAGATCTGGAAGAGCAACGGCTCGCGGCCGGTGCAGCTGCCCGACCTGCGCGCCGACACTCCGGACGAGGCCCGCGAGAAGCTCGAGACTCTCGGTCTCACGGTTGCCGGGGAACGCCCCGCGTACGACAAATTGGTGGAGGTGGGCCGCGTGATCGGCACCGAGCCCGCCGTCGGCACCACCGTCGACGCGGGTTCCGCCGTCACGCTGGTGATCTGCGAAGCGGTCACGATGCCCTCGGTGGTCGGTAAATCCGTCGCCGAGGCCCGGAGCACGCTGGAGGGGCTGGGCCTGCAGGTGCAGGTCCGCCAGTTCGCGCCCCTGGATTCCTCGGTGGTGGTTTCCCAGAACCCCGCCGCGAACGCGAACGTCGAATCCGGCGGCTCCGTCTCCGTGGTCGCCATCCCCTGAGCCGGGGCGCGCCCGGCTACCGGGCGCGCCGCGTACTCAGCGCAGCATCTCGGCGACCAGGAAGGACAGTTCCAGCGACTGCTGGGTGTTGAGGCGGGGGTCGCAGGCCGTTTCGTAGCGGCCCGACAGATCCAGGTCGGAGATGTCCTGGGCGCCGCCGAGGCATTCGGTGACGTCCTCACCGGTGAGTTCGATATGCAGACCGCCGGGATGGGTGCCCAGGGCGTGATGGACCTCGAAGAAACCCTGCACCTCGTCGACGATCCGGTCGAAATGGCGGGTTTTGAAACCGGTGGAGGATTCGTGGGTGTTGCCATGCATGGGGTCGCACTGCCAGATCACCTGATGCCCGGTGGCCTGCACCTTCTCCACGATCGCCGGCAGGACTTCGCGGACCTTGGTGTTGCCCATCCGGGAGACGATGGTCAACCGGCCGGGTTCGTTGTTCGGGTCGAGCCGCTCCACATACTCCACCGCCTGCGCGGGGGTGGTGCCCGGGCCGATCTTCACACCGATCGGGTTGGCCAGCAGTTCGGCGAAGGCGATATGCGCGCCGTCGAGCTGGCGGGTGCGCTCCCCGATCCACAGGAAATGCGCGGACAGGTCGTAGAGCACGGGATCGCCCGCGGAGTTCTCGGCCAGCCGCAGCATGGCCCGCTCGTAGTCCAGGACCAGCGCCTCGTGCGAGGCGTAGATCCGGGCCGATTTCAGGCTGGGATCGTTGACCCGGCAAGCCGTCATGAACCGCAGGCCGCGGTCGATCTCCTCGGCCAGCGCCTCGTAGCGGGCCCCGGCCGGTGACTGCGCCACGAAATCCCGGTTCCAGTCGTGCACCCGGTGCAGATCGGCCATACCGGCAGTGGTGAGGGCACGGACCAGGTTCATCGCGGCACTGGCGTTGGCGTAGGCACGCACCAGGCGGGAGGGGTCGTGTTCGCGGACGGCGGCATCGGCGACCAGCGAATTGATCATATCGCCGCGATAGGACTTCAGCCCGAGCGCATCGATATCGGAGGACCGGGGTTTGGCGTACTGACCGGCGATCCGCGCCACCTTCACCACCGGCACGCTGGCGCCGTAGGTGAGCACCACCGCCATCTGCAGCAGCGTCCGGATATTGCCGCGGATATGCGGTTCGGTGTTGTCGGCGAAGGTTTCCGCGCAGTCGCCGCCCTGCATCAGGAACGCCTCCCCGCGCGCCACCTCGGCGAGCTGCTCCCGCAACTCGTCCACCTCGGCCGGCAGGCAGATCGGCGGCACGCTTTCCAGCACCGTCCGCATATTCGCCGCCTGCTCGGGATCCCACGACGGCTGCTGCAGCGCGGGCCGCGTCAAGGCGTCGTCGAGCCGTTTACGCAGCTCGGCGGGCAACGGCGGCAGCTCGGGCAAACGGTCGATGGGAACGTCGACGGTCCAATTCACCAGTTCAGGATAAGTGGTGCCCATTCGCCCGCGCGGACCGCACCGGTCATTACGACGATCCGCCCGGCCCCCGCGCACCTGGGGCGCGCCCATAGACTCAGCGAGTTCTGTCAGCTGCCGAAGGGTTCCCCTACTTGAGGTATTTCTACGATTCGGAATTCATCGAGGACGGTCGCGTGATCGATCTCGTATCGATCGGTGTCGTCTGTGAGGACGGGCGGGAGTTCTACGCCGTGTCCTCGGAGTTCGATGCCGGACGGGCGGGACCCTGGGTGGCCAAGCACGTCCTCCCGAAGCTTCCCCCGCAGACCTCACCGTTGTGGCGGACCCGCGCGCAGATCCGCGACGACCTGTACCGGTTCCTGGTCCCCCGGCCGACCGTGCAACCCGAGATGTGGGCCTGGGTGGGCGCCTACGACCATGTGGTGCTGTGCCAGCTGTGGGGATCGATGGTGGATCTACCGGCCGAGCTGCCCCGCTACACCAACGAGTTGCGTCAGCATTGGGAGGCGCACGGCCGCCCGGAGCTGCCGCCGCCCCCGCGCGACGCCCACGACGCGCTGGCCGACGCCCGGCACAATCTCGCCAAATTCGAGGCGATCGAGGCCGCCCGGCGGCGGATGAGCTGAGATACCGGCGCCGGACGCGAACAGGCCCCCTGGCTTCCCAGGGGGCCTGTTTCGTATTGCGGGGTCAGTGCCCGTGCTGCCCGTTCGAGCGGGCTTCGTCCTGCACTCGTTTGAGCACCGCCAGCTGTTTGTGCTCTTCCTCCAGCTCGTGGGCGAAATGCTGTTCGCTCTCGGTGCGGGGGTCGGGCCGCAGGAAGCTGCCGGTACCGGGCTGGCCGGCCGAACCCAGCTGGTTCATCTTCTTGGGCACCACCGCGCCCTGGTATTCCAGCGGGAGCGGGTGGCCGTGGTCGTCGACCGGGCCCAGCGGCTGGTGCACCTCGATGTACTCACCGTGCGGCAGCCGCTTGATCACACCGGTTTCGATACCGTGCTCCAGGACCGCCCGGTCACTGCGCTGCAGGCCGATGCAGAACCGGTAGGCCAGGAAGTAGGCCAGCGGCGGCGCGACGAGCAGGCCGATCCGGCCGATCCAGGTGGTGGCGTTCAGCGAGATATCGAACTTCAGCGCGATGATGTCGTTGACGCAGGACAGGGTGAGCACCACGTAGAAGGTGATCGCCATGGCGCCGATCGCCGTGCGCACCGGTACGTCGCGCGGCCGCTGCAGCAGGTTGTGCCGGGCGGTGTCGCCGGTGAGTTTCTTCTCGATCCACGGGTAGGCGATCAGCACCGCGAACACCAAGCCCATGACCAGCGCCACCCAGAAGACCGCGGGCACCGTGTATCGGCCCAGGTACAGCTCCCACGGCGGCATCAGACGGGCCATACCGTCGGTCCACATCATGTAGAAGTCGGGCTGCGAACCGGCCGAAACCTGCGACGGGTTGTACGGGCCCAGGTTCCAGATCGGGTTGATCTGCAGCAGCCCGCCCATGAGGGCGACGAAACCGAGCGTGAACGCGAAGAACGCGCCCTGGTCGGCGGCGAACACCGGGACGATCCGGGAGCCGACGACATTGTTCTCGGTGCGGCCGGGGCCGGGGAACTGGGTGTGCTTCTGGTACCAGACGATCGCGACGTGCGCGGCGATCAGCGCCAGCATGATGCCCGGGAACAGCAGCACATGAGCGATGTAGAGGCGCGGGATGATGATGTCGCCCGGGAAGTCGCCGCCGAACATCAGCCAGTGCATCCAGGTACCGATCACCGGGATACCGATGGTGATACCGGAGAACGCCGCCCGCAGGCCGGTACCCGACAGCAGGTCGTCGGGCAGGGAGTAGCCGAAGAAGCCCTCGAACATGGCCAGGATGAGCAGCAGCGAGCCGATCACCCAGTTCGCTTCGCGCGGTTTGCGGAACGCGCCGGTGAAGAAGATGCGGAACAGGTGGATGATGATCGACGCCGCGAACAGCAGCGCCGCCCAGTGGTGCACCTGCCGGACGAACAGACCGCCGCGCACCTCGAAGGAGATGTTCAGCGCGGTCTCGTACGCCCGCGACATACCGACACCGCGCAGCGGCTGGTACGCCCCGTCGTAGGTGACATGCGCCATCGACGGGTCGAAGTACAACGTCAGGTACACACCCGACAGCAGCAGGATGATGAACGCGTACAGCGCGATCTCACCCAGCAGGAACGACCAATGGGTGGGGAACACCTTGTTGATCGATCGCTTCACGAAAGCGGCGCCGCGATACCGCTCGTCCATTTCGTTGGCTTGTGCCGCAAGCTTGCGGCCGACAGCCGTTCCAGCACTCATGATCGACGCTCCCAGAAGGCCGGGCCGAGGGGTTCGATGAAGTCACCGTTGGCGACCAGGTACCCCTCTGAGTTTACGGTGATCGGCAGCTGCGGCAGCGCTCGGGCGGCAGGACCGAAGATCGGCTTACCCCATTCGGTCGCGGAGAACTGCGACTGATGGCACGGGCAGAGGATCCGGTTGGTCTGCTGTTCGAACAGCGAGGTCGGGCAGCCGAGGTGGGTGCAGATCTTCGAGTAGGCGAAGTAGTCGCCGTAGTTGAAGCTTTCCTGACCCTTACGTTTGATCGCGTTCTTCGCGTCCTCGGGCCGCAGGCGGATGAGCATCACGGCGTTGCGGATACCACGCAGCGACTGCAGGGTCGCGTGCTCGTCCCCGCGCCACGATTCCTTCCACGGGAAGACGGTCTCCATGGCGCCCGCATCGAGATCCTCGGGGCGCACCAGCACGATGTCCTGCGGACGGCCGGTGTCGCGGCGGATGTAGATGGTCTCGCCCTCGTAGTCGGGGGTCCAGCCGGACACCCACAGCGGCGATTTATCGCCCTTGGCCCACGGGTTCTTCACCATGCCGCCGACGAACACCAGCAGTGCGCCGATACCCAGCACACCGACGCCGGCGCCGGCGGTGCGGGTGATCAGCTTGCGGCGGCCCAGGGTGGAGGTCTCGGCGGCATCGGACAGCTGAGCGGCCAGCGTGCGCCGGTCGACCTCACTGGATTTGCCGTCGTGCCGGTCCTGTACCGACAGTTCCGCCGGGATGAACTTCTTGCGGATCAGCACCACCGCGATGCCGATGGCCAGGATCGAGATACCGAAGGTCAGACCGTACAGCGGCGTGGTGAGCGAGTAGATGCCGTGCCCGTCGTCCTCTTTGCCCTTGTACTCCCAGGGCCAGAACAGGAACACACCCACCAGCGCGGCGGCGGCCAGACCGGAGATCGCGAACCACATCGCGACCTGCCGTTCCGCGCGTTTCTCCGCGCGGGTGCCCGGCACCGGCCAGCGTTCCCGCCGGTAGGCGACCTCGACACCGTCCCGCGCGGTACCGAGCTCGACCAGCTCGTCACGCGACATCGCGTCCAGTTCGGCCTCGGTCGGTTCCGCCGGGGTCGCGGCCGCGGAATCTTTGTCCAGGCGACCCATCTCGTTTCGCTCCTGTTCTTCACTCATGGCTGTGGCCCTTCCACCGGGGCAGGCCGGGACGCCCGCCGCGGGCGCGGGGGACGTTTCCCGATACCGGCCCGATCATGTGCGGGATCCGATCCAGATCGCGGCACCGACCACCGCCACGATGCCGATCGCCCAGATGGCGAGGCCTTCGGTGGCGGGACCGAACCCACCCAGGCCCCAGCCGCCGGGAGACTTCGCCTCGGCGGAGTCCTTCACGTAGGCGATGATGTCGCGCTTCTCCTCCGGGCTGAGCTGCCGGTCGGAGAACTTCGGCATGTTCTGCGGGCCGGTGACCATCGCGGTCCAGATCTGCGCCTCCGACGCCGGATCCAACGGCGGGGCGAATTTGCCCGAGGACAGGGCGCCGCCGCGACCGGTGAAGTTGTGGCAGGAAGCGCAGTTCATCCGGAACAGCTCGCTACCGCGGCCGATATCGGTGCCGCGCAGCGACTCCTGGGCGACCTCACCGTTGGCGTCGCGGGGCACCGTCGGGCCACCGCCGTTGGCGGCGACATAGGCGCCGAGCGCATCGGTCTGGTGGGCGTCGAACTTCGGGGGCTTGCGTTCGGCCTGCGCTTCGTTGCGGACCATCGGCATACGCCCGGAGGACACCTGGAAGTACACGGCCGCCTCGCCCACGCCGATGAGGCTGGGGCCGCGGTCGGGCACACCCTGCAGGTTCGCGCCGTGGCAGGTGATGCAGGAGGTCTCGTACAGCTGCTGACCCTCGCGGATCAGCGCCACCGAATCCTCGTTCGCCGTGGCGACCTGCGGCTCCGGGGTGAGCGCAGAGGCGAGGAAACCGGCTCCGACGAGGCCCACCATGAGCGCGAGGCCGCCCGCGATCCGTCGGCGGATGCGGCGCTGCCTGCGCTTCTTGCTGGCCTCGCCGTGCCCACCGCTGGCGGGCGCTGGCGCTGTCGGGGGCGATGAACTCATCTGTGTCCCTTTGGAGTAGACGGAACCGTGGTGGGCTGGAATGGCTACTGGATGAAATAGATCACGGCGAACAGCCCGATCCAGACGATGTCGACGAAGTGCCAGTAGTACGAGACGACGATCGCGGCGGTGGCCTGCGCGGGGGTGAACTTGCTCATCGTGGTGCGCGCGAGCAGGAACAGGAAGGCGATCAGACCGCCGATGACGTGCAGGCCGTGGAAGCCGGTGGTGATGTAGAACACCGACCCGTAGGAGCTGCCCGAGATCGAGGTCCCTTCGGCCACCAGGTGGATGTACTCGTAGCCCTGCCCGGCCACGAAGAACGCCCCCATGAAGAAGGTGAGCAGGTACCAGCGGCGCAGCCCGAACACGTCACCGCGTTCGGCCGCGAACACGCCCATCTGGCAGGTGAACGACGAGGCGATCAGTACCGCGGTGACCGGGATGGCCAGACCGAGATTCAGCTCGGTCGGCGGCATCGGCCATTCGGGTGCCTGACTGCGCGCGACGAAATACATCGCGAAGAGGCCGGCGAAGAACATCAGCTCGCTGGACAGCCAGATGATGGTACCGACGCTGACCATGTTGGGCCGGTTCAGCGAATGCACACGCTGGGTTATGGCCGATCCTGAGGTACCTACTGCGGTCGTCACGACGTAAGTATGACTCTTCGTAGTACGACAGTCGAAGTCGGGTTCCCATCTTGATCTTTTGTGTCGGGATTCACCGGCTCAGCAGGTCGCTCGTCCCGGCCCGGCGTGTCGGACGCGCCCGGCGCCGATCGGCTTCCGAACCTGCGCGGATACGGTATCGCGCCCGCTCGCGCGCGTATCGCCCGCGAACACCGAGCCGCCACCACGCGCACCGCCGCCGGGGCCGGCGATATCCGGCCGGAACGCCGGCCGAGTCGTTCGCAGACCGGGTCCGCGGTGCGCGGACAGCGATACGCCGCCGGACGCGGCGCGCATTAGGGTGTTCATGACCATTCGGTCACCCGGATCCCGGCGCGACGAGGAGATAGAGATGAGCGTGCGCAGCTGGCCCCAGATGCTCGGGGCTCTCGCCGACGGACACGACCTCACCGCGGACGATACGACCTGGGTGATCGATGAGATCTTCACCGACAACTCCACCGCCGCGCAGATCGCCGCGTTCGGGGTCGCGATGAAGATCAAGGGCCCGACCCCCACCGAACTGTCGGGTATGGCGCGCGGCATGCTCGGCCACGCGCGGCTGGTGAAGATCGCCGGCGACGCGGTGGACATCGTGGGCACCGGCGGCGATCGTTCGGGATCGGTGAATATTTCCACCATGTCCTCGGTGGTCGTCGCCGCCGCCGGAGTACCGGTGGTCAAACACGGTAACCGTGCCGCTTCGTCGAAGAGCGGCGGCGCGGACGTGCTGGAGGCGCTGGGGGTGAAACTCACCCTGGGCCCGGAATCGGTGGCCCGGTGTGTCCGCGAGGTGGGGATCGGGTTCTGCTTCGCCCCGCTGTTCCATTCGGGGCTGCGGTTCGCCGGTCCGGCCCGTAAGGAAATCGGGATACCGACGGTTTTCAATGTGCTGGGCCCGCTCACCAACCCGGCCCAGCCGCGCGCCGGGCTGGTCGGCTGCGCCTTCGCCGATCTGCTGGAGACCATCGCCGGCGTTTTCGCCGACCGCGGCGCCGCTGCGCTGGTGGTCCGCGGACGCGACGGCCTGGACGAGATCACCACCTCCGATGTCACCGACGTCTATGTGGTCGCCGGTGGGGAGATCCGGGCCGCGGTGATCGATCCCCTCCGGCTCGGTATCCCCCGGGTCGACCTGGACGCGCTGCGCGGCGGCGATGCCCAGGTGAACGCACAGGTCGCGCGGGATGTGTTCGCAGGTGTTCCGGGCGCGGTCCGCGATGCGGTACTGGTCAACTCGGCCGCGGCGATCACCGCCTACGACCTGTCCCGCGGCGCCGACCCCGCGGGCGAGCTCGACGATCACCTGGCCGCCGGGATAGAACGCGCCGCGACCGCCATCGACAGCGGGGCCGCAGCTGCCCTGCTGGACCGCTGGGCCGAACTCACCCGCGCCCTCGGCGAGGACTGAACCGGGCACACGGTCCGGCCGCCGCGCCGACCGCACCCGGCGCGCGCGGGACGGTACTTCTTCCTGCCTGCGCGGACCGCATCGGCGCCGCACGGCTCACGCCCGTGGGTACGCGGTGCACGTCGTCGTTCGATCGCATTCCGATCGAACTCAGGTACGGGACGACGAGGACTGATCGGTGCCCGGCCGCCCGCCCTCCCGGACACGGTGCGCAGGAGGGCCTGCCCTGTCCGCGTCACGGAAGCGCAACCGGCGTACGCACGCCGGGCGCGGCGCGTTGCTTCGGTGAGCGCCTATTCGCCGATCGAGAATCCGGCCTCGACATCAGCGCTGGAGTACGACTTGAACGCGATATGCGTCACGGTGCGCTGCACCCCGGGCACCTTGTCGATCCGCCCGGTGACCACATCGGCGACCTGCTCGTGGTCGCGCACCCGCACCAGCGCGATCAGGTCGACGTCGCCCGCACACGAATACACCTCGGTGACACCCTCGGTATCGGCCACGGCCTGCGCCGTCTCCGGAATGCGCCCGTTGTCGGCCTGGATCAGAACGATCGCGGTAATCATGGAACCAGCCTAAGCACCGGCCTCCCCCGCCGGGTGCGGCGGCGCCGCCGATCAGCCCCTTTCCTCGTCGTAGGACTGCGCACCCCGCGCCGCGTCCGCCGCGGCATCGGCGGTGTCGGCCCACGCGACCCAGCGGCCGGCGCCGTGCGCGGGCTCGGCATAACCCTCCGTTGTGCGCACGATCCGGACACCCGGGCGTGCCAGCCAGCGCGCGATCACGCCGGTCTCTTCGGGTGGGGCACCGCGCAGCGGCGGGGGCTGGGGTCCCGAATCCAGCGGGAGTTCCGCGGGCCCGGCTGTCCCGCAGGCCGGCTGTACGGTCTGCGCGGCGGTCACGATCCGTTCGACGACCGGCATGGGCGGTGTTCCCCGCGCCGCGGTCCCGGCGCCGGCGAGGCGGCCGTAGCGGATCACCGCGAATTCCCAGCCGCCCGCGCCGTCGGGGTGGGCGGCGATCAATTCGGGAAGCCGGGCCAGTGCGGCCAGCCGCTGGGTGCGGTGCAGGGCGCGGATCACGGCCGCGGCGCGGTCGCGCAATCGGGCCGCCGATTCGTATTGTTCGGAGCTCGCGTGTTTTTCGATCCGGGCGAGCATGAGCCGGATCGCCGCGTCGCCGGTTCCGGTGAACAGTGCCCGGGCGGTCGCGGGCGCCACCGCATAGGCGGTTGCCCCGACGGGGGTCTCGGCGGCGGCGGGGCAACCGCCCACCGCTTCCGGCCGGCAGGTGTGGACCGCGGTGCGCGACAACCGGGTGGTACAGGTGCGCAACCCGCAGTATTCGGCGAGGGTGGCGGCGATATCCGCGGCGGTGGCCCGGGCGTGGAACGGGCCGACCGCGGGACCGGCCGGTTCGCGGACCAGTGTCAACCGGGGAAACGCCTCCGCGGTGAGGGTGATCCACCAGACCCGTTTCGGGAACTTCGAACGGCGGTTGTAGGGCGGGGCGTGCGCGGCCAGCAGGCGCAGTTCCCGGACCCCTGCCTCGAGCCCGTGCGCGCATTCCACATGGTCGACCCGGGTGGCCAGCCGGACCATTTCCCGGATCCGGCCGCGGGTCTCCGATCCGGTGAAGTAACTGCGCACCCGGCGCCGCAGATTCACCGCGGTACCTATATAGAGGACTTCGTCCGACGGCCCGCGGAACAGGTACACGCCGGGCGCGGCGGGCAGATCGACCGCCAGGGCGCGTTTGGCGCGCTGGCCGGCCGTCACCTCGGGCAGGTAGTCGATCAGTTCGGTGAGACTGTGCACGCCCTGATTACCGACGCGGCCGATGAGCGCGTGCAGGACGTCCACCGTGGCGCGCGCGTCGTCGAGCGCGCGGTGATTGGGCGTGGTGCTCGCGCCCAGCAGCTGCGCCAGCACACCGAGCCGCGCCGAGGGCGCCTCGTCCTTGCCGAGGACCCGCCGGGCGAGCCGCACCGTGCACACCACCTGCGGCCGCGGCCAGGGGGTCTCACACCGGGCCGCCGCGGCCTTCAGGAATCCGATATCGAAGCGAGCGTTGTGCGCGACCAGCACCGCACCGGCCGCGAACTCCAGGAAGCCCGGTAGTACGGCCTCGATGGGTGGTGCGGCGCGCACCATCGCCGTGGTGATCCCGGTGATCTGGACGACCGCGGGCGGGATGGACCGGCCGGGATCGACCAAGGTGGCGAATTCACCGAGCACCTCGCCGCCGCGCACCTTGACCGCGCCGATCTCGGTGATCGCGTCCTCGTTGGGGCTGGTGCCGGTGGTTTCGAGGTCGACGACCACGAAGGTGGTGTCGTAGAGCGGGGTGTCGAGTTGGTCGAACGCAAGCTGCTGGGCGCTCAGCGGCACGGGTTCGGACACGGCGGGGAGCCTACGACCGGGGTCCGACAGATTCGCGATATCGGACCGTGATGGACGGCCACAAGGGGGCCCGGAACCAGTCCGTATTCCCCGGCTCGCACCCGATGACCACATATATGTGCGCCAGCTCACATACGATGTGCATTTGCTATTCAATTGCCTGATTCTCGCCGAAATGGTCATCGATCCCAAAACCGGTTCGGCCGCATCGGGCAAACAGCCGAGCCCGCCCCAGGCGCGCCAATGTCACCACAGTGACATCCACCCGCTCGAGCAGTGAAAACCACGCGGCAAACAGAACGAGTTCCGCTGTAACGCCGGAAAATCTGCGCTCTTGGCATACCCGGACGCAACCTCGCCACACTCGCGGCCGCGAGTGTGATTCAACTCGCACAATTTGCTGCCGGAAAGCTGGGTGGTTCGCGCTTATCGGAGTCTCAGGCTTTACAAATGGCCGTGATCTGTTCGTAATCTTTTCGAGACCTCGCGGAGTTCGGCACACCACTGGCGGTGGGCCGGGCGGGGATATCGGAAGGACCGCATCATGGCGTTCAACACCGTCAAGCGACAGGCGCGGCGGGCTGCCGCAACCGGAGCCGTCGGCGCTGCCACCCTGGGCGCGTTCCTGCTGCCCGCCGCCCCGGCGGCCGCCCAGCCGGTGACCATTCCGGGCGTGGGGACCTTCGAGGTGCCCAACGAGATCCCGATTCCGGCGGGTATCCCCGGCATCGTGGCGCCCAACTCCCCCGCCGCCCCGCCCTTCGTGACCCCCACCAAGACCGCCGGCGATCTCGCGCTCGATGCGGCGCTGTCGAAGGTCGGTGCTCCGTATGTCTACGGCGCCGCCGGCCCGGACGCCTTCGACTGCTCCGGGCTGGTGCAGTGGTCCTACAGACAGGCCGGGCTCGAGCTACCGCGCACCAGCGGCGCGCAGCTGTCCTCCGGCACCCCGGTATCGCTGGGCGAACTGCGCCCCGGCGATGTCGTCTCGTTCTACGGCGGCGGGCATTCGGGCCTGTACGCCGGCGACGGCAATGTCGTGCACGCGGCGACCTCCGGCACCCCGGTACAGGTGGCGCCCATCTCGTCCATGCCGTTCGCGGGAGCGCGCCGCTACTGAGCCGGCGCCGGCCCCGTGGCGCCCGGTCCGGCCCGGCGCGGTCATCCGACGACGTGACCGTTTCGTGTCGTACTGGACAGTCCACGGGGCCGTCCGTAATCTAATCGAGACCTAAACCGGGTTCATCGCACGCGAGCGTCACCAGGAGAGCGGGGCACGGCAGGCCGTGGCAGTACATCATCGGAGTCACCGCACCCCCGGGCCGGTCCGCCGGCCCGCCCGTACCGCCCTCGCGGCCGGACTCCTGGCAGCGGCCCTCTACGGCGGTGGCCCCGCGGGTGCCGATCCCGTCCCGGCGCCCGCACCGGCCTCGGCGGGCGAAGCCGTCCAGCAGATGATCGATCTGTCCCGGCAGGCCGAACAGCTCAACCAGCAGGCGCTCACCGCGCAGGCCGATCTCGACGCGAAACTCGCACTCCAGCGCGATGCCGACGCCAAGGTCGCCGGGGCCACCGCGGCCGTGGACGCGGCGCGCAACGAGGTGGCGAAATACCGCCCGATGATCGACCGCACCGCCATCGCCGCCTATCAAGGCGCGCGCACCAACCGGCTGTTCTCCGTACTGGTCAGTGATTCCCCGCAGCAACTGCTGGACCAGATGTCGACCTTGGACGTGGTCGCCACCCAGACCTCCGACCAGCTCAAACAGTACAAACGCGCCACCGACGCGGCGACCGCCGCGCAAACGGCCGCCCGGACGGCCGCCGATGCGGCCCGTGCCGCCGCCGATCAGGCCAACGCGGTCCGCGCCGATGTGGGCCGCAAACAGACCGATCTGCAGAATGCCGTCGCCCGCGTCATCGAGGTCTGGGGCACCCTGTCCACCGCGGACCGCACGGCCCTGGCCGGCTCCCCGTTCCCGCCCGGTTTCGACCGCGACAGCCTGCTGCGGGATCTGGTGCCCGGCAGCGGCACCAGCGCACTCGCCGCCGGACTCACCCGCGTGGGCGACCCCTACGTCTGGGGCGCCACCGGGCCCGACCAGTTCGACTGTTCGGGTCTGGTGCAGTGGGCGTTCGCCCAGGTCGGCAAGCAGGTGCCGCGCACCAGTTCGGCGCAGGCCGCCTACGGCACTCCCGTCGACCGCGCCGATCTCCAGCCCGGCGATGTCGTGTTCTTCTACGACGACATCTCCCACGTGGGCATCTACGCCGGTAACGGTCTCATGCTGCATGCCTCCACCTTCGGTGTCCCGGTGGCGGTCGCCCCGATGGATTCCACGCCCTACCATTCGGCCCGCCGCTATTGAGCCCCGGAGCGCCGCGCTGCCGCGACCGGCAATAGTGTGAGTCGTATGGCTCGAACTCTGCTGGTTACCAATGATTTCCCGCCGCGGCCGGGAGGTATCCAGTCGTATCTGCAGGCGCTGGCCGGACAACTGCCGCCGGACGATCTGGTCGTCTACGCGCCCCGCTGGCGCGGTGACAGCCATCGCCGATTCGACGCGAAACAGCCGTACCAGGTGGTCCGCCATCCCACCAGTCTCATGCTACCCACCCCCGGGGTGCTGCGCCGCGCACGCAAGATCCTGCGCGCCGAGGGCTGCGAGACGGTGTGGTTCGGCGCCGCCGCACCGCTGGCCCTGCTGTCCGGCCCGCTGCGCCGGGCCGGCGCCGAACGGATCATCGCCAGCACGCACGGTCACGAGGTCGGCTGGTCGATGCTGCCGGCGGCGCGGCAGGCGCTGCGGGTGATCGGCGAGAACACCGATGTCGTCACCTACGTCAGCAAATACACCCGCGGCCGGTTCGCGGCCGCCTTCGGGCCGGACGCCGCGCTCGAACATCTGCCGCCGGGGGTGGATACCGAGAAGTTCCGCCCCGACCCCGCCGCCCGCGCTGAACTGCGGCAACGCTACGGGCTCGGCGATCGCCCCACCATCCTCTGCCTGTCCCGGCTGGTTCCCCGAAAAGGTCAAGACGTCCTGCTGATCGCGATGCGCTGGATCCGGGAACGGATCCCCGGCGCGGTCCTGGTGATCGCCGGTAGCGGTCCGTACGAAGACCGGTTGCGGGGATTCGCCGAATCGCTCGGCCTCGCCGACGACGTCGTGTTCACCGGCCGGGTGGCCTCCGCCGAACTCGCCGCCCACCACACGATCGCCGATGTGTTCGCCATGCCGGCCCGCACCCGCGGCGCCGGACTGGACGTCGAAGGTCTCGGCATCGTCTATCTCGAGGCGTCGGCGACCGGCGTACCCGTGGTCGCCGGAATGTCGGGCGGCGCCCCGGAAACGGTGCTGGAGGGCGAAACCGGCCGCGTGGTCGACGGCCGCCGCGCCGACCTGGTCGCCGACGCGATCGCCGATATCCTGGCCGACCGGGATACCGCCGCCGCCATGGGCGCCGCGGGCCGCGAATTCGTCGAACGCCATTGGCGCTGGGACACCTTGGGCACCCGCCTCCGCGGATTCCTGTAGGCCACCGCTCCTGCGCGAAGATGGCGACCACCACCGCTGCGCCGAGTCCAGCGAGGCCCCCGGAGGGTCGAGGCCGCGTCGTGCTTCCGCCCTCGATGCGATGCGGCGCAGCCGCGAGTGTCGAGGGCGGAAGCACGACGCTCAGGGGCCTCGACCCGGCGGCGCCGAAGGCGCCGCAAATAAACACAGCAGCATCTATTACGCTCACCCGGGTGAGCAGTATCCAGGTCGCCGACCAGACGTTTCTCGCCGCGCCGGGCGCCGCGGTGGCCGCTGCGCTCGACGCGCCGGGGAAATGGCGGCGCTGGTGGCCCGATCTCGAACTCGATGTCCGGGAAGACCGGGGCGACAAGGGAATTCGCTGGTCGGTACGCGGCGCGCTGACCGGCACCATGGAGGTGTGGCTGGAACCCTCGCTGGACGGGGTGATCCTGCATTACTTCCTGCATGCCGAACCGCCGCGGCAGCTGTCGCCGCGTAAGCTCGCCGCGGCCAACCGGGCGCGCCGCGTCGCGGGCAAGGTGATGTCGTTCGAACTCAAGGACAGGCTCGAGGGTGACCGGCCGGCCGGGGTCTGCCCGCCCGGGAACTGACGAATTCCATACCGCACCGCCGAAAGGAACCACTGAGAACCTATGGCCGACCGGACCCAGAGATCGATCGTCATCGCGGCTCCCGCACAGCAGGTGATGTCCGTTATCGCCGATCTGGCGTCCTACCCGGAATGGGTATCGGCGGCCAAATCGGTGGAGGTCCTCGAGACCGGTCCGGACGGTCGTGCGCGCACCGCGCGTTTCGTCCTCGACGCCGGCGTCGTCAAGGACACCTATGTGCTGTCCTACACCTGGCAGCCCGATGATCTGGCGGTGAGCTGGACACTGGTGCGCGGCGAACTGCAGAAAGCGCAGGAAGGCCGTTACGAACTCGTCGAACAGCCGGACGGCGGCACCGAGGTGCGCTACGAACTGACCGTGGATCTGACCATTCCGATGATCGGCATGTTCAAACGCAAGGCGGAGAAGGTGATCACCGATACCGCGCTCAAGGAACTGAAGAAACGGGTCGAAGGCTGACCGGGCCGCGCACCGAACCGAACCCGGCCGCCCGCGACGGCGCGCCGGGCCCGGGTTCCCGGACGCGGGTCGAACTGTTCGTCGGTAAGGGCGGGGTCGGTAAGACGACGCTGGCGTGTGCGCAGGCCATGGGGTACGCGCGCGATGGGCAGCGGGTCCTGGTGGCTTCCTTGGACCAGGCACATTCCCTGGGTGACGCCCTGGGTTTCCGGTTCGCGCACGACGCGGGCGCGGTCCCCGGGATCACCCGGGTCGTACCCGGTCTCGAGGTGATCGAACTCGATTCGCTGGCGCTGCTCGAGGAGCGGTTCGCCGAGATCGCCGATCTGCTCGCACTGGACCCGGGCCATGATCACGGATTCGATCTACGGGCGCTGGACCCGGCCGAACTCACCGGCCTGCCCGGTGTCCAGGAACTGCTGATGCTGGTGGAGATCGCCCAGTACGCCGCCGACGGCGAATGGGATGTGATCGTCCTCGACTGTCCGCCCACCGCGGATATGCTGCGCATCGTCACCGCTCCCGACACCCTCCTGGGTTATCTGGACCGGCTCTGGCCACCGCACCAGCGGATGATGAGCGCGATCGGCACCGACCTGCGGCGCGCCGTCCTGGCGGCGACGATGCAGCGGATCGTCGGCGCCGTTACCGAAGTCCGCGATCTGCTCGCCGATTCCGGGCGTACCGGCGCCCGGCTGATCACGCTGCCGGAGCGGGTCGCGGTCGCGGAATCGGCGCGGGTGCGCTCGGCGACGGCGCTGCTCGGCTTGCGCCTGGACGCGGTGGTGGTGAACAAGGTGCTGCCCGCGGTACCGCCGCCGGGGCCGGAATCGCAGCATCCGGCGGTGCGCTGGTATACGCACCGCTACGCCGAGCAGCTGGATGTGATCGCCGGACTGCGCCGGTCCATGCCGGAGGTTCCGGTGCTGGTGGCAGGCCATACGGGCGCCGAACCGGTGGGAATCGGCCCCCTCGCGGGGTTGTCGTGTGTCGTCGCCGCGGACGAAACCGTATCCGGTCTCGACGGCCCGACGTGCACAACCCGCATCGACGGCACCGCGACCGCCCGGGGTTCGACCGGCAGTTCGGCCATCAGCGGACCCGGCGAGGGCACCCGCAACACCGCGACCGGCACCCGCGCCACCGCGGCCACCGAAGACATGGCCGGCAGTTCGCCCGGCAGTGGCGCCGGCCGGGGCGGTGGCGACACCGCGGCCGTTCGGCGTGACAGCGCCGCGGGTTTGCGCGACGATGCGGGTTCGGTGGCGGCGCACCCGCCTGCCGACACTGCCGGACCCACCGTCCGATTGGAATCGGGCACGGGGTTGGATTCGGTATACGCGCTGCGTATCCAGCTACCGGTAGCGGATCCGGCCACGCTGCGCCTGGGACGAGTGGAGGACGATTTGATCGTGGGAGCCGACGGCGTGCGCCGGCGGTTGCGCCTGGCGCCGGTATTGCGCCGCTGCACCGTCAGCACCGCCGAACTCGACGACGGATATCTGGTGATCCGTTTCCGCCCCAACCCCCAGGAGTGGCCGCGATGACCGGAACCGATTACCGGCAGCCGGAGGGTATCGCCGAATTCGCCGACGAACTGCGCCTGCTCGCCGAGACCGTCCTCGAACGGGTGGAACCGGTCCTGCGCGAAGCCGCCGCGGACGGCGAACCGGAATGGGGCAATTGCACCTGGTGCCCGCTGTGCGCCGCGGCGGCACTGGTTCGCGGGGAGCACCACGAGGTGCTGGCCACCGTGGCCGCGCACGGTACGGCCATCGTGACCGTCTTGCGGGAAGCGCTGGCCGGGGCACCCGTGGATCCGGTCATGCCGCACGATCACGGCACGAAACCTGCTGCTGCCCACCATGGTTCCGGCCCGAATGAGCACAGCACGGCGGCCACCGGCCACAGTGCGGACTCCGCGACCCCGCGCACCGGCGAAACCGGCGCCGCGGGAGACGATCCGGGCGCGCACACACCACCGGACGGCACCACCGGGCCGCGCGCTCGCGCTACCGGAAAGTCGCGCTATGTCGGCATACCCGTGAACATCAAGCCATGAGCGCCGCCGGTCCGGGCTCTCCCCTCACCGTCGGTGTCGATATCGGGGGGACGAATATCCGCGCCTCCGTGGTCGACGCGACCGGCGAGGTGCTCGATACCGTGCAGTGCCCGACCCCGCATTCGGCCCCGGCGCTCGAGGCCGCGCTCGATCGCGCGGTCCGCGAACTCGGTGACCGGCACAGTATCGACGCCGTCGGCCTGGCCGTGGCCGGATTCGTTTCCGCCGATCGCAGCACCGTCCGGTTCGCCCCGCATCTGCCGTGGCGGGACGCGCCCGTCGCGCACCGCCTCACCGAGCGGCTCGGCCTGCCCGTCCTGCTCGAACACGATGCCAATGCCGCGATGTGGGCCGAGTACCGGTTCGGCGCCGCGGCCGGCGGCCACAACGTGGTGCTGGTGGCCATCGGCACCGGGATCGGTGCGGCCCTGCTGATCGACGGTGTGCTGTACCGCGGTACGCACGGTGTCGCACCGGAACTCGGCCACCTGCAGGTGGTGCCCGGCGGCCGCGAATGCGGCTGCGGGAAACAGGGTTGCTGGGAGCGGTACTGCAGCGGAACGGCATTGGCCGAATCCGCGATCGAACTGCTGGCCACCAATTCGGCGCCGTCGATGCTGGCCAAGGAGATCACCGCCGATCCGGGCGCGCTCACGGGCCGCCGCGTGGCCGGCGCCGCGCAGGACGGCGATCCGCTGGCCCTGCGGGTGATGGCCGATTTCGCCCGCTGGCTCGGGCTGGGCCTGGCCTTCGTGGGCGATATCTTCGACCCGGATCTGGTGGTCGTCGCGGGCGGGGTGAGCAGTTCGGCGCCGCTGTTCCTCGACGAGGCCCGGGAGGAGTACGCCGCGGCGGTCACCGGCCACGGGCACCGCCCGCTGGCCCGGATCCGGACCACCCAACTAGGTGAGGCCGCCGGCATGATCGGCGCCGCCGAACTCGCCCGCACCGCCCTCATCGCCGGCCACTGAGAACCCGGGTTACGCACAACGGTCCACCGCCGGGAAAACCCCCGGCCGCGCAGAATTCCGGGACGGCCGGCCACACCGAAGGCACGGCAATTTAACACAACCGGGCTTGGAGGAGGTTCGCCCGCGACGGTAGAGTCGGCAGGCAAGGCTCACCCACACTTCCATCCCGATTTCCGGAGTAAGGACGTCATGTTCTACTGGCTGCTCAAGTTCGTGCTGCTGGGTCCGTTCATCCATCTCTACAACCGGCCCGAGGTGGAAGGTGTGGAAAACATCCCGGCCGAGGGTGCGGCCATCATGGCGGGAAACCACCTGTCCATCGCGGACTGGCTCTTCGCGCCGCTGAAGAGCCCGCGCCGGATCAACTATCTGGCCAAGGCCGAGTACTTCCACACCCCGGGCCTCAAGGGCCGGTTCCAGAAGTTCTTCTTCAGCGCCTCCGGTCAGTACCCGATCGATCGCAGCGGCGCCGACGCCGCCGAGGACGCGCTCAACGCCGCCCGCAAATTGCTGGACGAGGGCCGGCTGGTCGGGCTGTACCCCGAGGGCACCCGCTCCCCCGACGGCCGGCTCTACAAGGGCAAGACGGGGATGGCCCGCCTCGCGCTGGAAACCGGGGTCCCGGTGATCCCGGTGGCCGTGATCGGCACCGACCGGGTGAGCCCGCCCGGAGGGTTCCGCTGGCGACGGCACAAGGTCACCGTGAAGTTCGGAAAACCGATCGACTTCTCCCGGTACGAGGGGATGGCGGGCAACCGTTTCGTGGAGCGCGCGGTCACCGACGAGGTCATGTACGAGCTGATGCGGATGTCCGGCCAGGAGTACGTGGACGTGTACGCCGCCAGCCTGAAGAAGAACGTACCGTCGGGTCCGTCCTCGCATACGCCGCGTATTCCGGAGTCCGCCGCGAGCTGAGCTCGGGCGTACCATGATCAGGTGACGGTTCGCGCGAAGGTTTGCGGTATCCGCTCCCGGGCCGACCTGGAAACGGCGGTCAGCGCCGGCGCGGACGCTGTGGGTTTCATCTCCGGCACCACGCATACCAGCGAAGATGCGCTGACCCCCGAGGCCGCCGAGCAGTTGTGCGCGGCGACGCCGTCGTTCGTGAACCGGGTGCTGGTGACCCACCTCGAGGACGCCGGCGCCATTCTCGACCTCGCCGATCGGGTCGGCGTGGACACCATCCAGGTCCACGGTCTCGTCGACGGTGCCACGCTGCGCGCCGTGCACGCGGCCGCGCACAATCGCACCATCGTCCGCGCCGTGCACGTCACCGGCCCCGATGCGATCGCCCGCGCCCGCGAGGCCGCCGCGGACTGCGATGCCGTCCTCCTGGATTCCCGTACCGCCGACCGGCTCGGCGGTACCGGTCGCACCCACGACTGGGCGGTGAGCGCGCGGATCGTCGGCGAACTCGCCCGCCTGGGGTGTCCGGTGATCCTGGCCGGCGGGCTCACCGCCGACAACGTGGACGAGGCGATCGCCGCCGTGCACCCGTTCGGGGTGGATGTGAACAGCGGCGTGGAAACCGAGACCGGCGACAAGGATTTCTCGGCGTGCGCCGCCTTCGTCAAGACTGCGCACGAGCACGTGCCGGGCTACCCAGTTCCAGTCCCACCGCCCCGAGTACGAGGACTCCAGCCATCAGGGTCGCCACGGTGATCTCCGAGCCCACCACCAGCGCCCCGGCAACGGTGGCGACCACGGCCTCGTTGAGCCCGATCAGCCCCGCGGTGACCTCGTCGAGCTCCCGCAGCGCCAGCCAGTAGCAGGCGAAACCCGGTCCGAGCAGCAGCGCCCCGATCACACCGAGGATCACCGCCTGACGGGCCGTCGGACCTGCACCGAGGAACATCGCCATCCCGATCACCGGCGTGGCCAGGACGGCCGCGGTGAGCAACTGCAACCCCGCCGCCGATCCGCTGGGCAGGCCCGGTGATTCCCGGACGACCAGGGTGATCAACCCCGCCACACAGGCCGCGCTGATCAGCGCGAGCGCACAACCGAGCAGCGCCGGGCCGAGTGCCGTATCGGCCGGCCGGTAACCGGCGACCAGCCAGATCGCCGCGCCGATGGCGACCAGTTCCGCGGCCAGCGTCAGCGTGATCGACCGCCGGCCGCGGACGATCCGGACGACGATCAGCAGCACGGGCGAGGTGAGATGCAGGGCCACCACCACCGGTAACGGCCCGAGGTACAGCGCGGCGACATACGACACCAGATTCAGCACCTCGAGGACGCCGAGCCGCAGGAACAGCCGTGGCGCGGCCCGGAAATCCCGCCACGGGGCACCGCCGCGCACCACCGCGAAACCCAGCAGCGCCGCCGCCCCGCCCGCGGCGACCGGGGCCGCCGCGATTCCCGTGGCGCCCACCCCGGCGATGCCCGCGCTCGACACACCCCACAGGCTGGTTGCCGCGACGAGCAGCGCCGGGCCCCGCCAGGCGAGGCTCACGAGAGCAGGTAGGTCACGATCGGCAGCACGACCGCGGTGTAGGCCGCGAACACCGCGGCCGCAATCCGCCCTTTCGCTACCGACGGCAACCGGGTCGCGATACCGGTATAGGTGCCGAGCGCGATGACGACGGTGCCCCACACGACCAGGGCACGGCTTGCGACCACCCCGAGATCGTCCGCGAAGAGCACGGCCAGCAGCACGATCGTGAGCCCCGCGGGCGCCGCGGCGGCCAGCGTGAGCCCGCCGGCGTAACTGTTCATCAGGACGGCCCGCCCCCGGTGCCCCACGACCTGCTGCGCGTCCCGTGGATGCGATCCCCGCTCCCGGCAGATGAGGTCGAAGATCACCGCGGGGTTGACGCGCTGGTTCACCACCCGGCGCACCGCGAGCATGGCCTCCAGGCCCTGCACCGTGGCGAAGGAGGTGATGAATCCGCCTGCGGAGGTGCGGAATCCACCGCATACCGCCGATCTCTCCTGCGTCTCCTGCAATTCGAGCAGTTCCACGAGCCCGCGGCGCACCCCGGGATCGAACACGGCGCGATCGTCGGCGGTGACGACGGCACCGACCGCGAGGTGCAGGCCCAGATGCCGCCACGTGGACGCCATCAGACCTTCCCGGAACGATTCCTCCTCCGCCCCGGCTTTCCCCTCGCGCAGCGCCTGCAGCATGCGCTGCACCGTCAGCTCCCGCACCTTGTCGACTCGTTTACCGCCCACGGCGGCGATCTCCGGCCGGGCGAGCAGCCGCGCGACGTGCGCGCACGCATAGATCGGCTGGGCCCGGGGGTCGTCGCCGAGCATCATCGAGACCACCAGGGACGTGCCCTGTAGCAGCGCCTCGGCCGCCGTCTCGTCGGTACCGGCGAGATCGGCCAGGGCGTGCAGGGCGGCCGTGGTGGCGGTGAGCGAGATCGGGCCGACCGCCTCGGACAACCGCCAGCCGCGGGTATCCGCGTCCCGGGCGGCGTAGAGCTCCCGCAGGCAGCGCACCACCACCGGGTCGTCGGAGGGTACGCCCAGGCAGTGCAGCGCGCGCAGCCGCCAGGACAGATCGATCGGTGACCGGAACACCCACTCCCCGCTGTCGGTGTCCACGACGTCACGGCGCACCAGCGTGCCCACCTCCGCCGCCCGCGGGACCGGCCGGCCGGCCGCGGTCAAGGCGACCACGACCTCGGCGGTGTTCTGCGGATTCGGCAGGACATCGGACAGCCACCCCCATCCGGCACCCCCGTTCCGCACGCCGGCCTGACTGCGGTGCAGCCATTCCACAGCCCAGTCGATCCGCTGGTCGATGTTCGACATTGCACACCTCCATCCGCGCCACCGAAGCCGGGTTCCCCAGGCGCCCAGGGCCGCTGACCACGCTACCGGCACGGTCCGACACGTTCGGCGGGATTCGCGTCTACGCTGTGGACCCACAACCCCACGGCGACGGCCGGATTCGCTGTGGGCCGGAGGGAGAAGAATCGGATGTTCAAAACTCTGCTGGGCGCGCTGGGCTCGAATACGGCCGAGGTGGAGACCGAACTGTTCACGCCCGGGGTACAGCCCGGACAACCGGTTCAGGGGGTGATCCGGATGCGCTGCCAGGACCGTCCGGTCCGGATCAACGGAGTCTCGGTGGAACTGATCACGCGGGCCGAACGCGAATACGACAACGGGGAACAGCTGGTCGATCTCGCGTTCGCGCGGCAACCGGTGTTCGGTCCGTTCGAACTCGTCCCCGGCCATCCGCTGGAGGGCCGGTTCGAACTGGTGACGCCGTGGGAAACGCCGATCACGTTCTACAACGGGCGGCATCTGCCCGGGACCGCGGTGGCGGTACGCACCCGGGTCGATGTGGAGGGCGGATTCGACGCCGCCGATACCGATCCCCTCGGGGTGGGTGCCCTCCCGCCGCAGCACGTCCTGCTCGCGGCCGTCGAGGCGTGGGGCTTCGGGCTACGGCACGCCGATGTGGAAGCGGGCCGGATCGATCGGATCCCGCACCGGCTGCCGTTCTTCCAGGAGATCGAATTCGGCCCGTCCCCGCGCTTTCCGGGACTGAACCAGCTCGAGGTGACCTTCGTGGCCGACCCGCACGGGATGTACGTGGTGCTGGAGGCCGATAAACGCGCCCTGATGTTCGCGCCGGGCCGCGATATCCAGGACGCCATCCGGGTCGAGTACGCGACCTTCGAACAGGTGAACTGGGTCGACGTGCTCGGGCAGCGGTTACATCTGCTGGCCCGCTGACGTTTTCGCCACGCCGTTGCACCGGAGTTGCCCGGCTCGGCGGCGGGCGTTCACCTACCGTTGAACCGGACACGGGAAGCTCGTCGCCGCGACGGTCGCGCAGGCCGCCCGGCCCGGCGCAATCCCCCTGGACACCACGTGGTGGCCCCACCCCGCCCGCCGGCGCCGCCGGGCCCCGGTCGCGCGGGCAAAAACTACAGGTCAGGAGTCCATTCGGCAGGCAGGCGGGAGCAGATCTGTGATTCGATATCGCCGCGGCCGCGCGGCTGTGGTTAGCTTTCGTGCCATGAGCACGCCGCACATCGTTTCGCCCGCCGAGTACCTGCCTCGCGACACCGCGGATGTCGTTCGCACCGTGCGGAATTCCCGAGATCTGTCCAGGCCGCTCACCGTCCACGGAGGCGATCCCGCCACCGACGGCCTCGCCCTGCCCGATCAGCAGACCGTGGTCTCGCTGCGCCGGATGAACGCCATCGTCGACCTCAACCTCGGCCGCCGCACCGTACGGGTGCAGGCCGGGGCGCGGCTGTCCGATATCGACCGCCGGCTCGCCGCGCACGGCCTGGGCCTACCCGTGGTGGGCGATCACCGCGATATCACCGCCGGCGGTTTCGCCTCGGTCGGCGGGGTGAGTACCGCCTCGCACCGGTACGGGTTGTTCATCGACCGGATCGCGGACCTGGAATACGTCGATACCGACGGCCGGATCGGCACCTGCGGACGCACCCACCACACCGAACGGTTCCGCCGCATCCTGGGCGCGGGCGGCCGGGCCGGCATCATCACCGCGCTCACCCTCGACGCGGTCGAGGTGGACAAGGACAACACCTGGCTGTCCACCGATTCGCACCGGTTCCTGGATTTCGACAGTTTCGTCGACTACGCCTACAACGAGGTCGCCGATCCGCGCGACGCGGTATTGCAGGTCGGCCGCTGGGTCGACACCGCCCCGTTGAAGGTGTCCCGCCCCGTCGGCGCCGGGCAGGTACAGCTGGGCACGGTCCGCTTCGGCCAGTGGTCGAGCCTCTACCCCACCGCACCCACCCGGTCCCTGCGCGCCCGCCGGGAGGTCGGCAGCCGGGCCCGGAAATCGCTCGGCGCGATCGCCTCGGCCAGTAGCGGCAAGGCCGGTATGCCGGTCCGCAACGCGGCCGCCGGCGCGGTGATGTTCACCCCCAAGGTGCTCACCCTGCGCGACGCGGAATACCTCGCCGATACGGTGATCAGCTCCTCCGAACGCGGCCCCGCCTACCGGGTCGGCGTCTTCGCCCCGCTGTCGAACTACACCTCGGTGTTCTACCGCCTGCACGACCTGTTCAACGGCCACCGCGAACGCACCGGCTGCTTCACCGTCATCTCCGCCATGACCTACGGCGTCCGTTCGCACTATCTGCGCGCCGAATCCGCGGCCCACAACCTGCCGGAGGCCGACCACGGCCTGATCACCTTCACCTGCCGGCTGCGACCGCACGCCCTGCCCTCGGAGCAGCTGCGCGATATCGTCACCGGCATCGACGAGATCTGCCGTTCGGAGAACAGCATCCGCTACGAATCCGTCGATTGATGGTGTCTCGCGCGTAGTCGGACCCCATCCGGCACAAAACCCCGCTGTCCACTCGGACAGCGGGGTTTTGTTTGCTCCTGCGCCGTAGACCGGCGCTCGAGCTCAGTGCTTCTCGGGGCCCAGGTAGTACTCGAAGACCAGGCCGCCGGCGGCGGTGAGGATCAGGATCACGCCGAGGCCGAGCAGCCAGGGCTCGAAGAAGGCGAAGCCCAGGGCGGTGACCGAGGCGGCGCCGGCGAGCAGGATCGGCCAGGGGCTGCCGGGCGAGAAGAACCCGAGGTCGCCCGCACCGTCGACGATTTCCGCGTCCTCGTAGTCCTCCGGCCGCAGGTCGAGGCGGCGAGCCACGAAACGGAAGTAGGTGCCGATGATCAGCGAGAGTCCCGCGGTGAGGACGATCGCCGTGGTACCGGCCCATTCGATACCCGTCCGCGATTGGGCGGTGAAGAAGCCGTAGATGATGCCCACGATGATGAAGAACACCGTGAGAAGTTCGAACAGACGTGCTTCGATCCTCATCTGAGATCAGTCCTCACTTGCTCTCGGTGGCATCGGTTTTGACCGTGCGATCGGTGTTGAACGGCTGGGTGGAGGTCGCCACCGGCGATTCGCCGATCGATTCCAGCGCCGCGGCGTTGGTCATACCCGATTCCCGCGCCTGGATGTAGCGCTGGAACTTCTCCGGCGTCACCGCGCGGACCTCGAAGTTCATCATCGAGTGGAAGGTGCCGCACATCTCCGCGCAGCGGCCCACGAACGCGCCCTCGCGTTCGATCTCGCTGATCTGGAAGACGTTGTCGGAGTTGTTCTCCTTCGGGTTCGGCATCACGTCCCGTTTGAACAGGAACTCCGGCACCCAGAACGCGTGGATGACGTCGGCGGCGGCGAGCTGGAACTCGATCACCTTGCCGGTGGGCAGCACCAGGATGGGCACCTCGGTGCTGGAACCGACCGTTTCGATCTTGTTGTAGTGCAGGAACGAGAGGATGTCGTTCTCCGGGCGGCCGTGCACGGGGCCGGGCTGCTCGTGGCCGTGCTCGTTGACCCGCTCGGCGTATTCCTGCAGCTGCTCCTGGTTCGCGTCCTCACGCACGGTGTCGACACCGTTGTAGGTGTACCCGTTCTTCAGGTCGACCTCGCGGTAACCGAACTTCCAGTTCCACTGGAAAGCGGTGACGTCGACCACCACATCGGGGTTGTCGACCTTCTCGTGCACGTAGTTCTGCACGACCACGGTGAAGTAGAACAGCACCGCGATGATCACGAAGGGGATCGCCGTGTAGGTCAGCTCGAGCGGCACGTTGTAGCCGGTCTGCCGCGGGAACTCCGGCGAGTTCTTCTTCTTGCGGTGGAAGATGACGGTCCAGAAGGTGAGACCCCAGACCAGCACACCCATGAGGAGGGCGGCCACGACCGACCACGTCCACAGTTCCCGCATCCGGTGCGCCTGCGGGGTGACACCCGAGGGCCAGCCGAACCGCAACCACACATTGTCGATCGAGCAGCCGGAGACGAGCATCGCGGTGATCCCGAGGGATACCGCCAAACCGGCCCGCCGCAGGACACTACCCCGCCGCCGGGCAGGCCGTGCCCCGATCTCGTCGCTCGCCTTGTGCGCCACGCTCACGCCTTCCTGGTCGCCACACATTCCGACATCGCATCCACGGCGGCGGGAACCCGCCTCCGGTGATACAGACAAACAGCTCATCGGGCTTCCCGGGCGGCTCCGCGCACCGCGCGGCACCACCCGGAACAGTCCGAGTACTACGCAGCGTAGACCAAACACGCGCCCGGTACGCCGTCGGGTCGGCTTCGACACTCCGCGCGCCAGCGTAGCCGCAGAACGGAGGTGTATCGCACGGGAGAACCGGGCGTGCGGCATACTCGGACACTAGATTTCGCCCGCCGCGCCCGCCTGCCTCGGCGCGGATCCCCCGACCAGAGGAAACGAGGTCAGCGACGCAGTGTGTGGACTGCTCGGATTTCTGACGTCCGATACCGCCGCGCCGGAAACAGTGCAGCGGGTGTACGACGCCCTGCACTGTGTGCGGCACCGGGGCCCGGATGAGCGCGGTACCTGGCACGACGACCGGCTGATCTTCGGCTTCAACCGGCTCTCCATCATCGATATCGAACATTCGCATCAGCCGCTGCGCTGGGGCCCGGCCGAAGACCCCGAGCGGTACGCCCTCACCTTCAACGGCGAGATCTACAACTATCTGGAACTGCGCGAGGAGCTGGCCCGCGAGCACGCGGCCGAGTTCGGCGACCGCCCCATGTTCGCCACCGAGGGTGACGGCGAGGCCATCGTGGCGGCCTTCCACTACTGGGGCCCGGAGGCGGTACGCCGGCTGCGGGGCATGTTCGCCTTCGCGATCTGGGATACCCGCGAGCAGGAACTGTTCCTCGCCCGCGACCCGTTCGGTATCAAACCGCTGTTCCTCGCCACCGGCCCCGGCGGTACGGCGTTCGGCAGCGAGAAGAAGAGCCTGCTGGAACTGCTCGGCGATCTCGGGCTCGACGAATCCCTGGACCATCGCGCGCTCGAGCACTACACCGTGCTGCAATACGTCCCCGAACCGGAGACCCTGCACGCCGGGATCCGCCGGCTCGAATCCGGCAGTTACGCGGTCGTGCGACCGGGTGCGGCGCCGGTGACGACGCGGTATTTCGTGCCGAAGTTCGGCGTGCGGCCTTTCGCCGCCGGTGGCGAGACCGCCCGTTATGCCGAGATCGCCGCGGCGCTCGAGGATTCGGTCGCCAAACATATGCGCGCCGATGTCACCGTGGGTTCGTTCCTGTCGGGCGGTATCGATTCCACCGCCATCGCGGCGCTGGCGATGCGGCACAACCCGAAGCTCATCACCTTCACCACCGGTTTCGAGCGTGAGGGCTACTCCGAGGTGGATGTGGCCGCCGAGAGCGCCGCGGCGATCGGCGCCCGCCATATCGTCAAGGTGGTCTCCCCCGCCGAATTCGCGGCCGCGATCCCGGAGATCGTCTGGTATCTCGACGACCCGGTGGCCGATCCGGCGCTGGTACCGCTGTATTTCGTGGCCAAGGAAGCCCGCAAGCACGTCAAGGTCGTGCTGTCCGGTGAAGGCGCCGACGAACTGTTCGGCGGTTACACCATCTACCGGGAACCGCTCTCGCTGGCGCCGTTCGACAAACTGCCGGGCGGGTTGCGCCGGCTGGCCGGTAAGGTCTCGGACCTGATCCCGGAGGGCACTCGCGGTAAGAGCCTGCTGCATCGCGGCTCACTCACCCTGGAACAGCGTTACTACGGCAACGCCCGCAGTTTCAGCGACGCCCAGCTGCGGTCGGTGTTGCGCGAGTTCCGCCCCGAATGGACCCATCAGGACGTCACCGCCCCGATCTACGCGCAGTCCGCGGGCTGGGATCCGGTGACCCGGATGCAGCATCTGGACCTGTTCACCTGGTTGCGCGGCGACATCCTGGTCAAGGCCGACAAGATGACCATGGCGAATTCGCTGGAGCTGCGGGTGCCGTTCCTGGACACCGAGGTGTTCCGGGTGGCCGAACAGATCCCGCTGGAGCAGAAGATCACCAAGGAGACCACCAAATACGCCCTGCGCCAGGCGCTCGAGGGCATCGTCCCGGGGCATGTGCTGCACCGGGCGAAACTGGGGTTCCCGGTACCGCTGCGGCACTGGCTGCGCGGCACCGAACTCTACGACTGGGCGCGGCAGCAGATCACCGAATCGCAGACCGGACATCTGCTGGACAAGGCGGCCGTCACGGCGATGCTCGACGCGCACCGCGCCGGCGAGGGCGACCACAGCCGCCGGCTGTGGACGCTGCTGGTGTTCATGATCTGGCACGGGATCTTCGTCGAGGACCGGATCAAACCGGAAATCGCCGAACCCACCTACCCGGTACAGGTCTAGGGACGCACAGCCCGAATCCGGAACGCCGAAGGCCCCGCTCGAAAGAACGAGCGGGGCCTTCGGGTTATGAACCTACGATCCGGGCTGCCCGGAATGCGCGGCGGGAGAATCCGGGGCCGGGGAGGCGGTCGCGCCCGAATTCCAGTAGGCCGGCCCGGCCGACGACGGAGCACGCCCGCCGCGGTCGGCGACGATGATTCGGCCGCCCTACTCTCGCGCGGCGAGGAGACGATCGGTACCGCTCAGCGCAGCAGGGGTTCGATCTCCGCGGCGGCATCGGCGCCGTAGGCCTCGCCGAGGCGTTTCAGGGCGGCGTCGGCGTCCAGGGTCCATTCCTGGGTGCCGACCGTTTCCAGTACCAGCACCGCGATGAACGACCCCAGCTGCGCCGAGCGCTGCAGGCTCAGCCCGGCGGTGTGCGCGGTGAGGAAACCGGCCCGGAAGGCGTCACCGACACCGGTGGGATCGACCTTCGCGTTCTCCGGGACCGCCTCGACCCGTACCTCGGTGCCGTCGGTATCGACCACCAGCACCCCGTCCTTACCGAGCGTCGTCACCCGGATCCCGACCCGGGCGGCGATCTCTTCCTCGGTGAGACCGGTCTTCTGCTTGAGCAGGCCCCATTCGTATTCGTTGGTGAACAGGTAGGTCGAACCCTCGATCAGCTGCACCGCCTGGTCGCCGTCGAGGCGGGCGAGCTGCTGGGAGGGGTCGGCGGCGAACGGGACACCGAGTTCGCGGCATTCCGCGGTATGCCGCAGCATGGCCTCGGGGTCGTTGGCGCCGATCAGCACGAGATCCAGGGCGCGCTGCTCGGCGAGGGCGGTGAGCGAGATATCGCTGGCCTCGCTCATCGCACCCGGATAGAACGAGGCGATCTGGGCCATATCTTCATCGGTGGTGCATACGAAACGCGCGGTATGCGCCGATTCGGAGACCCGGACCGCCGAACAGTCGACGCCGTTGCTCTCCAGCCAGGCCCGGTACTCGTCGAAATCGCGGCCCACCGCGCCGATCAGCAGCGGGGACCGGCCGAGCAGGCCCATGGCGTAGGCGATATTGCCGCCCACCCCGCCGCGCCGGATCACCAGATCGTCGACGAGGAAACTCAGCGAGACATGCTCGAGCTGATCGGGCAGCAGTGCGTCGGCGAACCGGCCGGGGAAACGCATGAGATGGTCGGTCGCGACGGACGCGGATACAGCAATGGACACGTAAGAGGCCCCTTCGGAATCAGCGCGAACAGAAAGTGAACGGGGCCTTGCCCCCGCCGACTCACCGTATCAACTCGAGGGACCTACGACTACGTGTCGTAGCGAGTCGTCGTGACGACTCACCGTCACGTAACCCAGTATTTTCGCCGGCCGGGCCGGCGTCACCGCCGGCCCGCAGCCGGTCAGTTGAACGAGTCGCCGCAGGCGCAGGAGCCGGTGGCGTTCGGGTTGTCGATGGTGAAACCCTGCTTCTCGATCGTATCGACGAAGTCGATGGCGGCACCCTGCACGTAGGGGGCGCTCATCCGGTCGACGGTGAGCGTGACGCCGCCGAATTCGGCGGTGAGGTCGCCGTCGAGGGTGCGATCGTCGAAGAAGAGCTGATAGCGCAGGCCGGCACAACCACCCGGCTGCACCGCGATCCGCAGTGCGAGATCGTCGCGGCCCTCCTGATCGAGCAGCGCCTTGGCCTTGCCCGCGGCAGCCTCGGTCAGCTGCACGCCGTGGGTTTCGGTGGCGGTCTCGTTCTGCACAGTCATGAACTCTCCTATGGACAGCGTGGTCGGTCCGTGAACAGCGCACGGTTCAGGGGTCAACACCCTCGGACGGGCTGCTATTCCCCATCTTGCCATCCCGGCGCCCGCCGGTTACAGCACCAGGGCCTGTTCAGTGCCCTGATCGGGAACCGGGCCCGGGTGAGACCGGCCACGATCCGATTATCCGGTGACCGGCCCCACCCGGCAACCGCCCGGCTTCCGCGCCGGTCAGCCGACCGATTAGCCTGGTTACCGTGAAGTTGTTCCGACGCGGTGAGTCCAGCGGTACCGACGTGTCCGCCGACAGTTCTCGGTCCGCGACCGCCACCGCGAATGCCGGCGAGGCCGACGCGCCGGCGAAAACCACCGTCACCACCGGCAAGGGCCGCCCGACGCCGAGCCGCCGGGAAGCCGAGGGCCGCCGGCGCGGTCCCGTCGCGCCGCCCCCGATGACGGCGAAGGAAGCCCGCGCCCGCCGCAAGGAGACCCGCGGCTCCAAATCGGACCGCAAGGCCGCCGCCGCGGAACGCCGCGCCGCCGCGCAGGACCGCCGGGCCCGGATGCTGGCCGGTGAGGACAAGTACCTGCTGCCGCGCGATCAGGGCCCGGTGCGGGCCTTCGTCCGCGATATCGTCGACGCCCGCCGCAACCTGGTCGGCCTGTTCATGCCGATGGCGCTGCTACTGATCCTGTCCATGTTCGCCGCGCCCGCCTGGCAGTCCATCATCACGCTGGCCATGCTCGTGATGATGGTGTTCATGATCGCCGAGGGTTTCCTGCTGGGCCGGATCGTGAACCGCCGGGTCCGGGAGAAGTTCCCCAAGTCGACCGATACCGGCTACCGGCTCGGCTGGTACGCCTTCGTCCGCGCCTCACAGATGCGCAAGATGCGCGCCCCGAAACCGCGCGTCGGCCCCGGCGACGCCATCTGAGGCGCGGGTGCCGCACCCCGATCCCGCGTCGCCTGCGCCCGTCCCGCCGGGTGACAGGCTGCGCACGCTGGTGCTCGGCGGCGCCCGGTCCGGGAAATCCGCCTTCGCCGAATCCTTGCTGGGCACGGGCCCGGTCCGCTATCTCGCGACCGCCATCCCCGACCCCGCCGATTCCGATTTCGCCGCCCGGATCGCCGCGCACCGCGCCCGGCGCCCGGCGGACTGGACGGTGCTCGACGGTGCCGATCCGGCAGACGTACTGCGCAACTCCCACCCCGAGCCCACACTCGTCGACGATATCGGCACCTGGCTCACCGCCCGCCTCGACGCCCGCGACGCCTGGGAGGCGCCGCGCGGCACGATCACACCCGATACCGACGCCCTGGTCGCCGCGGTAGCCGAGTACCCCGGCAGGCTGGCCCTCGTCACACCCGAAGTCGGGCTCGGCGTGATCCCCGCGACCCGTTCCGGCCGCCTCTTCCGCGACGAGATCGGCACCTTGAATCAACGCCTCGCCCAGGTCTGCGACGAAGTGTATTTCGTCCTGGCGGGGCTGCCGATGCGCCTGAAATAGCGGCCGATGTGTCGTAAGCCTGTGCTTCGATGAGCGGCGTGCAGAAGAGAACGCGAGCGGAGATCTGGGCGGCAATCCACCGGGAACGGGCGGCGCTGGCCGACGAGCTCGCCGATCTGACGCCGGAGCAATGGGCTATCCGCTCCTTGTGCGGCCGGTGGACGGTCCAGGAGGTCGTCGCGCATCTCACCGCGGCAGCGAGCATCGGCCGGTGGCGGTGGATCCGCAGTATGGCCGGTGCGCGTTTCGACGCCGATCTGCACAACCAGCGGCGGATGCTGGAGCATCGCGGCACGGACCCCGCCGAGACACTGGCCCGCTTCCGGGCGGTGATCACGAGTACGACGGCTCCGTCCGGGCACACACCCGCCTGGCTGGGTGAGATCGTGGTGCACGGTCAGGACATCCGCCGGCCGCTCGGACTCACCGGCACACCCGAGATCGCCGCGGTCACCGAGGTCGCACAGTTCTTCGCCGCACAGGATTTCACCGTCGCCGGCCGGACCGTCCGCAAAGGACTGCGCCTCGTCGCCACCGACGGCCCGTTCGATATCGGCACCGGCCCGGAGGTCCGCGGCAGCACCCTGGCGCTGGTCATGGCGATGGCCGGCCGCGACGACTACTGCGCGGAACTCACCGGCGCCGGCGTGCCCACGCTGCGGTCCCGGCTCGCCGGTTGACGCCCACTGGGTCCGCACCGGTGGCCGGGCACCCGGAGGGGCTCGATCGGCCGGTGCGCTCGGGGCCGGTCCGGGAGACCGCGAAACGTTATCCGGTCACCGGGCCGGGCGAACAAGGCGAGGCGCCGGTGAACACCCGGCTCGCGCTCGTCTCCCCCGGCAACGACCGAACGTCGGTGACCGGCGACGGCAGCCCTCTCGGCGACCGGTGACGACAGACCCGCCGGCCACCGCGAGGGGTCGGTCCAGTGGGTGGTGCACGCCCTCGAGTGGAAGGGTTCGCGCGACCGCCGGAGGAAGGTGCCGCACGCCGGCGGGGGCAGGGCGGGCAATATTGTCGGAAGGCCGGCCGGCCGCGACCGGGATCCGTTTCCCGGACCCGTGACCGACCGCTCGGCGCGACAGCTACCCGACCGGAAGGCTCCACCAGTGTCAGAGGGATTCGCACCCGTCACCCCACCGGATCCCGGCGCCCGCGCGGCGGCCGAGCAACGGCAGGCGTCGCTGACCAAACCGCACGGGTCGCTGGGGCGGTTGGAGGCGCTGGGGAACTGGGTCGCGGCATGCCAGGGGGTGTGCCCGCCGCGGCAGTTCGAACGGGCCCGGGTGGTCGTGTTCGCCGGTGACCATGGTGTCGCCGCGCACGGGGTTTCGGCGTACCCGAGCGAGGTCACCGCGCAGATGGTGGCCAATTTCCAGGCCGGTGGGGCGGCGGTGAACGCGCTGGCCCGGGTGGCCGATGCCACGGTGCGGGTGGTGGATATCGCGGTGGCCGCGGAAACCGATCCGGCGGTGTCCGCGCACAAGGTGCGCAGATCCAGCGGCGCCATCGACCGGGCCGATGCGTTGAGCACCGAGGAAGTCGCGGCCGCACTCGCCGCGGGGCGGGCCATCGCGGACGAGGAGATCGACGGGGGTGCGGACCTGCTCATCGCCGGGGATATGGGGATCGGGAACACCACCCCCGCCACCGTGCTGATCGCGACCCTCACCGGAACCGAACCGGTCAAGGCGGTCGGCCGTGGTACCGGCGTCGACGATCACGGCTGGATGCGCAAGGTCGCCGCCATCCGGGACGCCATGTGGCGGGCCCGGCCGGTCGCGCGCGACGGGGTCGAACTGCTGCGGGTGGCCGGTGGTGCCGATATCGCCGCGATAACCGGTTTCCTGGCCCAGGCCGCGGTCCGGCGCACCCCGGTCCTGCTCGACGGGGTGATCGTCACGGCCGCGGCTCTGGTCGCCGAGGATCTGGCGGCGGGCGCGTCGGCCTGGTGGGTGGCCGCGCACCGGTCCACCGAACCCGCGCATACCGCGGCCCTGTCGAAACTGAAGCTCGATCCGATCCTCGGCCTGGAGATGCGGCTCGGCGAGGGGTCCGGTGCGCTCACCGCGCTGCCGGTCCTGCGTTCGGCCGTCGCGGTGCTCGCCGAGATGGCGACCTTCGCCGATGCCGGGGTCAGCACGGCCGCGGCCGATACGGCCACCACCCCCACCGGGACTTCTGCGGCCGCCACCGGCACGACCCGCGGTCACACCGGGACAACCGATGGCCCTGCCGGCTCGGCCGCGGGTCCCGCAGGGACAACCGGTGGTACCTCCGGTACGGCCGACACCTCGACCATCGATATGCGCAAGTGACGCAACTCGTCACGGAGCCGGCCCCGTGCTGACACTGCGGCTCACTTTCTCCTGGCTCACCGTGCTCCCTGTCCGCGGCCCGGACGAGGTGGACCGCGCCGCGGCTGCCCGCGCGACAGCGCTGGCACCGGTCGCCGGTCTCGCGCTCGGATTCGTGGCGGCGGCCGTGCTGTGGCTGCTGGCCCCAGCGGGTGCGGCGGCCGGGTTCGCCGCGGTCGCGGTACTGGCGCTGCTGACCCGGGGTATGCACCTGGACGGGCTGGCCGATACCTTCGACGGGCTCGGCGTGTACGGCCCACCGGAGCGCGCGCGTGAGGTCATGAAGAGCGGCGGCGCCGGACCGTTCGGGGTGGCGGCGATCGTCCTGGCGGCCGGGATCCAGGCGGGCGCGTTCACCACCCTCGCCGGTTCCGGGCACTGGTACGCGGTGCTCGTGGCGGTGGTGCTGGGCCGGGTCGCGGTGGTGGCCGCCTGCCGCCGCGGTATCGACCCCGCTCCCGACACCCGGTTCGGCGCGCTGGTCGCGGGCACACAGTCGCGGGCCACTGTCACGGTGTGGGTAGTCGTGGCTGCCGTGGCATCGATTGCCGCGGTGCCCGGGCTCGCGTGGTCCGGGCCGTTGGTCGCGGTCCTCGCGTTGCTGGTCGCCGTGCGGCTGGCCGACCACGGTATCCGGCGCATCGGCGGGCTCTCCGGCGATCTGCTCGGTGCCGCCGTCGAACTCACCACGGCCTTGTCGGCACTCGGGTTCGCTGTCGCCGCGAATTCCCTCTGAACCGCGGCGAGCACAGACCCGGATCGAACTCGCGACGTTCGATTCTCGCTCGATCGCGGCGAGGAAAGAGGAGGTTCCGGCCACGCTCGGAGCGCCGGCGCGAGTGGCTCAGACACGTTGTGCGCCACAAAGCCGAGCGGCTCTCATGGCTCCCCGCCTCAATATTGCGAACGCAGCGTCTCGCCGGCGCGGCGCTGCCCATAAGGTGGGTGGTATGTCAGCCGAGCGCCTCTACTTCCGTCAACTGCTCGCCGGCCGGGATTTCGCCGTGGGCGACCCGATCGCCACGCAGATGCGTAATTTCGCCTATCTGATCGGTGACCGAGACACCGGAGAATGTGTCGTCGTGGATCCGGCGTACGCCGCAGGCGATCTGGCCGGTATCGCCGAGAGCGACGGCCTGAAACTGTCCGGGGTGCTCGTGACACACCACCATCCGGACCATATCGGCGGCACCATGATGGGTTTCACACTGCGCGGCGTGAAGGAACTGCTCGAACAGACCACCGTGCCGGTGCATGTGAACGACGAGGAGAAGTCCTGGGTCGCCGATGTCACCGGGATCGCGCCCAGCGAGCTGACCGGGCACGGGCACGGCGACAAGCTCGGCGTAGGCGCCTTCGATATCGAATTCCTGCACACCCCGGGCCATACGCCCGGTAGCCAATGCTTCCTCGTCGAGAACAAGCTGATCGCCGGTGACACCCTGTTCATCGACGGCTGCGGCCGCACCGATTTCCCGGGCGGGGATTCCGAGGCGATGTTCGCCAGCCTGCGCTCGCTGGCCGATATGCCGATCAACCCGGAGGTCTACCCCGGCCACTGGTACTCGGCCGACCCGCACGCCTCCCTGGACAGCATCCGCGACAACAACTATGTGCTGCGCCCGCGTTCGCTGGCCGAATGGCATGCCCTGATGCCCGGCTGACACCGCTTCCGGGTACCGGCGTTCCGGTACCCGGATTCCGGGGGTCAGAGCACGCGCATCCACTGGTGGACGTCGGCGAAGGTGCCGCGCTGGATACCGGTGAGAGTGTCGCGCAACGCCATGGTGACCTCGCCGGGCTCGCCGCCGCCGATCACGAACTCGCCGTCCGGTCCGAATACCGACCCGACCGGCGTGATCACGGCCGCGGTGCCGCAGGCGAAAACCTCGGTGATCTCGCCGGATTCGGCGCCCGCCCGCCAATCCTCGACCGAGATCTTGCGTTCGGTGACCGGGTAGCCGGAATCGGCGGCCAGGGTGAGCAGCGAATCACGGGTGATGCCGGGCAGCAGTGACCCGGACAGTTCCGGGGTCACCAGCCGGGCGTCGGCACCGGAGCCGTAGACGAAGAACAGGTTGTTGGTGCCCATCTCCTCGACGTAGCGGCGTTCGCAGGCGTCCAGCCACACCACTTGGTCACAGCCCTTGGCCGTGGCTTCGGCCTGCGCGAGCAGCGAGGCCGCGTAGTTACCGGCGACCTTCGCCTCACCCGTGCCCCCGGGCGCGGCGCGCACATAGTCGGTGGACAGCCACACCCGCACCGGTTTCACCCCGCGCGGGAAGTAGGCGCCGGCCGGCGAGCCGAGCAGCAGATACTTGTAGGCGGAGGCGGGTTTCACGCCCAGCCCCGATTCGGTGGCGAACATGAACGGCCGCAGGTAGAGCGATTCCTCACCGCCGGCGGCCGGCACCCAGGAGGCGTCGACGTCGAGCAGTTGACGCACCGATTCGATGAACAGCTCGTCGGGTAGTTCGGCCATCGCCATCCGGCGCGCGGAGCGGCGGAAGCGGGCGGCGTTCGCATCGATGCGGAAGGTCGCGACCTGCCCGTCCGGCTGCCGGTAGGCCTTGAGGCCCTCGAAGATGGCCTGGCCGTAGTGGAAGACCATGGTCGCCGGGTCGAGGGTGAGCGAACGGTAGGGCTCGACGACGGCGTTGGTCCAGCCGTCGGCCTCGGTGTAGTCGATGGTGACCATATGGTCGGTGAAGTACCGGCCGAATCCGGGTGCCGCCAGAATCTCCTGTACCCGCTGCGCCGGGGTGGGCGCAGGATGAGGGATACGGGCGAACTGTGCAGCAGCGGTCATGACCAGCAGTCTATGTCCTGCCTTCGCGCGGAATCCGCGGTGGTCGGTTGTCCGCGGACACGCGGTGGCCGACCGGCGATGATCAGCTGGTGCGCGGTTTCACGAAGGGCGGCCGCACCACGGTGCAGCGCAGCGCCCGGCCGCGCACATCCACCTCGACCTCGCTCCCGGGGGTGATCGCGGGGTCGAGCAGGGCCAGGGCGATACCGATCTGCCTGGTCGGCGAGAAGGTCCCCGATGTGGTCACCCCCACCTCGCGGCCCTCGTGGCGCACTGTCTGGTTCTCGCGCGGGATCCCCCGGCCGAGCGCCTCCAGACCGAGCAGCGTCCGCCGCGCCCCGGCCGCACGTTCGGCCGCCAGCGCCGCCTTACCCCAGAAATCCGCTTTCGCCCAGCCGACCGCCCAGGACGCCCGCGCCTGCACGGGCGTGATCTCGGTGGACAGTTCGTGCCCGTGCAGCGGGTACCCCATCTCGGTGCGCAAGGTATCGCGCGCTCCCAGCCCGGCCACCGCGCCGTCCGCGGCGCGCACCTGCTCGAGCAGCGCCCGGAACAGCTCTTCGGCGCCCGCCCAACGCGGCAGCAGTTCGTATCCGTGTTCGCCGGTGTATCCGGTACGGCACACCCGGACGGGTTGTCCGCGCCAGTCGGCGTCGGTGAACGCCATGTACGACAGCTCCGTGGGCAGCCCCAATTCCCGCAGGACCTGGGCCGATCGCGGCCCTTGTACGGCGAAGACCGCGTATTCGCGGTGCTCGCCGGTCACGGTGATCGCCGGCGGCGCCGCGGCCGACAGCAGCTCCACCACCGTGGCGGTGTTCGCCGCGTTCGGCACCAGGAAGATCTCGTCGTCGCGCACGAAATAGGCGATCAGATCGTCGACCACGCCCCCGTCGCGAGTGCAGCACAGCGTGTACTGCGCCTTGCCCGGGCCGATCCGTCCCAGATCGTTGGTCAGCGCGGAGTTCACGAATTCCGCCGAGCCGGCCCCGCGCACGGTCGCCTTGCCGAGATGGCTCACATCGAACAGGCCCACTGTTTCGCGCACCGCGGTGTGCTCGGCGACGGTCCCCGCGTAGGAAACCGGCATCTCCCACCCGCCGAACGGCGCGAATTTCGCCCCGAGTTCGACGTGCACTCCATGGACAGGTCCCTGTTGCAGCCCGGCGTCACTCACCCGGCGAGCTTATCCCGGCGCCGAATGGTCGCCGGCGGCCCCGCGCCGGGTGTTCGGTGGGCGGACGCGGTCTCGGCGTCCGGCCGCACGTCGCCCGGCCGGGCATCGTGTCCGCCCAGGCGGCGAGCTCGGTCCGGCCGGTCGGATCGTGCACGGTGACCGCGGGACCTGTGGCGGCGGGCGGTGGATCAGGCTTCGAACCACATGGGGATGAGCGTCGGCCCGTCCTCGGGCAGGGTGTGGGTTTCGCCGGTGCGGACGAACCCCTGCCGGGCGTACAGCCGCGACGACCGTTCGGTACTCGCCTCCAGGTAGGCCGGCATCCCCGCGGCCGCCAGCGCCCGGGTGCGATTGCCGAGAATCGCCGCGCCCGCGCCCCGCCCCCGGAATTCCGGCACGGTGACGATCAGCTCGAGGTAGCGGTGCGGGAACCGGCGCGGATGTTCCCGGGCCAGTAGCTCGGTGACGTAGGCCGAACGCTGCAGCGGCCGGATATCCGGAGCCCGGTCGGCGTGCCCGCGGGCGGTGGCGGCGTCGGCGAACAGACGATCGGTCGAGGTGACGGTCTGCCAGAGCGAGACCGCCCAGATCTCGTCTCCCGCTCCGGCCACCCAGAACTCGTCGCCGTCGAGACCGCGTTCGACGATTTCGGGCAGGTACACGTCGAGGAACTGGTCCATCGGATGGTCGCGCATGATCCATTCGGTCACCGCCTCGTCCGGGGTCGCCCGCCGCAGTGCCGTCATCAGCGCGTCGGAATCGGCCTTGTCCGCACGCCGCACATCCAGTTCCGTACCCACGCCCGCCTCCTGGTGAATGGTGTTCCGGTAACCGAACTTATGCCGCTCACCACCACACAACCATCATTTCGTCACGGTATTTCGTGTGTTGAAATCGAATACGTGACCCATTGTGTGCGCTGCGGCGTGCCGCTCCGGCAACCGGACCGGGGCCGGCGGCGGCACTATTGCTCCCGCTCCTGTCAGGCGCGCGCCTACCGTGCCCGCCGCGGCGCGGCACCCGTGCGCGCCCGCCCGCAACCGCGCCGCCTGTCGACCGTCGTGATCACCCGGGCGGCGGTGGAACTCGCCGACCGCACCGGCCTCGACGGCCTGACCATGCGCCGGCTGGCCGGTGAGCTGGGCGTGGCCACCGCGGCCCTGTACCGGTATTTCGACGATCGGGAGCAGTTGCTCGCCGCGATGGTCGAACTGGTTCTCGGCGATACCGCACCGCCGCCGGACCGGCCGCCGGACTGGCGCGCGCTGCTGCGCTCCGAAGCCCAGCGGGAATGGCAGCTCTACCGGCGCCATCCGTGGGTGTTGCCGGTATTGGCCCGGGTCCGGCCACCGCTCGGCCCGGGTCTGCTGGACAGTGTGGAGCGTGCGCTGTCGGCCTTCGGCGACCTGGATCTGCCGCGCTCGGAGCTGATACCCGCCTACCTGAGTTATTCGGCACTGGTGCAGGGTCTCGCCCTGTTGTGGACCTCGGAACGAGCCGACCGAATCGGCGGGGCCGGCGACGCCGACGCGGCTCCGGCCGGCTTTGCCGACCTCGTGGACGTCGTCGAACGTCCGGTACTCTCGCGTGTCTTCGATCCACGGGCGACGCCGCCGCCGGAAGTCGACTTCGACGCACTGCTGTCCTACGGCGTGGACATGCTGCTCGACGGTGTCGCGGTGCGGCAGCGGACGGCCGGCGAATAGCCTGGGGCCATGACCGCAGTCGCAGATCGTCCGCTCGGACCGGAATTGGCACGTACCCAGACCATCGAGCCCGGCACCGACGTCCTCGTCGTCGGTGTGGCCACCACCGACGACGGGCCCGTCCTGCTGCCCGAAGACCTCTTCGGTGATGTACTCGACGCCGACCTGCGCACCCGGCTGCTCGATCAGGTGACCGCGGTGGGAGGCACCGGTAAAGCCGAGCAGCTCATCCGGGTGCCCGCACCGGCCGGGCTGGACACTGTGACCAGCGTGCTGGCCGTCGGCCTCGGCAGTGCCGAAGACCTGGACGCTGAACAGATCCGCCGCAGCGCGGGGGTCGCCGCGCGCTCGCTCACCGGGGTCGAGCGGGCCGTCACCACCCTGTCCGGGCTGGATATCGCCGCGGCCGTGGAAGGGTTCTACCTCGGCGCGTACTCGTTCACCCCGTTCCGGTCCGCGAAATCGGCGCCGAAGCCCGATGCCGGCCCGCTGGCCCGGGTCGAGCTGCTCGTGCCCGAAGCGGATTTCGGCGGAGACGCGCTGCTGCACGCCCAGCTCACCGCCGAAGCCGTGGCCACCGCACGCGATTTCGTGAACACCCCGCCGAGCCACCTGTACCCGGCCGAATTCGCCCGCCGCGCCGAACTGCTGGCCGAGGGCGCCGGGCTCGAGGTCGAGGTGCTCGACGAGAAAGCGCTGGAAGCCGGGGGTTACGGCGGGGTGCTGGGGGTCGGCAAGGGTTCCTCGCGGCCGCCGCGACTGGTGCGGCTCACCTACCGGGGCGGTGACAAGAAGGTCGCGCTGGTGGGTAAGGGCATCACCTTCGACACCGGCGGTATCTCCATCAAACCGGCCGCGAACATGGAGAACATGACCTCCGATATGGCCGGGGCGGCGGCGGTCGTCGCGACCACGCTGCTCGCGGCCCGGCTCGGCCTGCCGATCACCGTGATCGCGACCGTGCCGATGGCGGAGAACATGCCGTCGTCCACCGCGCAGCGGCCCGGTGACGTGCTCACCCAGTACGGCGGCACCACGATCGAGGTCACCAATACCGACGCCGAGGGCCGGCTCATCCTGGCCGACGCGATGGTCCGCGCCGGTGAGGACGATCCGCAGTACCTGATCGACGTCGCGACCCTCACCGGAGCGCAGATGGTCGCCCTCGGTACCCGCACCCCCGGGGTGATGGGTACCGACGATTTCCGCGACCGGGTCGCCCGGATCTCGCGGGAGGTGGGCGAACACGGGTGGCCGATGCCGCTGCCGAAGGAGCTGCGCGCCGATCTGGACTCCAAGGTCGCCGATATGGTCAACGCGACCTCACACCGCTGGGGCGGAATGCTCGTGGCCGGCACCTATCTGAAGGAGTTCGTGCCCGAAGGCGTCCAGTGGGCCCATATCGATATCGCGGGTCCGGCGTACAACACCGGCGGGCCGTTCGGCTACATCGGCAAGGGCGGCACCGGTGTCCCGGTCCGTACGCTCATCGCGGTCCTCGAGGACATCGCCGGCGAATAGGCCGCAGCGGCCGCCTCGTGGCGTGACGAAACGGCCGGTAGCCCGGCGCTGCCTCCGAGCAGCCCGGACTCCCGGCCGGGGCACCCCCCGGCGCGATTCGCACCGTGAGCGTCGGTATGTCGCGAGGCCGGACCCCCGCTGTAGCGACGGCAGCAGCCTGCGCCGAATGCGTTGTCCGAACGTTTCGTGCGCGCGGATGTATCGATCGATGCGGGAACAGCCGACAAGGCAAGGTCGCTCCGACCGCTGGCCTCGAGCAGCGGCCGGAGCCGTCGCGGGACGCCCGTAGCAGTCGCTGCAGCGCGGGGCGGCCGGTTCAGCTCTCGCCGAGTTCGCGCTCGATCGCGCGTCGGCGTTCGATCCGGCGCCGGGCGTCGTGGTCGCGCATCCGTTGCGGGTAGCCGGTCTTGCCGACGTCGTACACGGGGATCCCGAGATCGCGCGCCAGGCGGTGCGCGCCGCGTTCCCCGACGACCCGCCGGGTCCATTCCCCATCCGCGGCAACCAGCACCACCGTGACATCGGTCACAGTAGTCTTCGGTTCGACGAAACCTTCCACGCCGGTGTGCGTGCGCACCCAGTCCGCGAGATAGCGCACGTCGGGCGAGCGGCCACGGGAAACACCGCCACGCCCAGGTATGACGCGACGGAAACGATCGAGTAAGCCCACCGCGGCCGACCTCCTCCTGTGCCACGAACCCGCCGTACAGGGCGGTGATTCCATGGTGCCGGATAGCGGAATTCGATGCCCTCCGGTAACCGCGCGCGGCGGCGGGTGCAAGGATGGTTCCCGGAACAACAACCACACGGATCTCCGGCGCCGCGCAGAATGAACGCCGGCTGGAGCACCGCCGCGACCCGCGGCGCGATCCTCCGGAACGAGACTGTTGTAGACCCGTCGAGCAGTTAGAGGAGTCAACGGACATGGCCTTCTCCGTCCAGATGCCCGCTCTTGGTGAGAGCGTTACCGAGGGAACGGTGACACGGTGGCTGAAACAGGAAGGAGACACGGTCGAGGTCGACGAGCCGCTGCTCGAGGTCTCCACCGATAAGGTCGACACCGAGATCCCGTCCCCCGCGGCGGGTGTGTTGACGAAGATCGTCGCGCAGGAAGACGATGTCGTCGAGGTGGGCGGCGAACTGGGTGTCATCGGTGAGGCCGGCGAATCCGCCGCCCCCGCACCCGCTCCGGAACCGGCCGCCGCCGAACCCGAGCCCGCCCCCGCACCCGCGCAGGAAGCCGCGCCCGCCGAAGAACCCGCGCCGGCTCCGCAGCCCGCGGCGGCATCCGCCTCCGGTTCGGCCTCCGGGACCCCGGTGAAGATGCCGGAACTCGGCGAATCGGTTACCGAAGGCACCGTGACCCGGTGGCTGAAGGCGATCGGCGACGAGGTCGCGGTGGACGAGCCGCTGCTCGAGGTCTCCACCGACAAGGTCGACACCGAGATCCCCTCCCCCGTGGCCGGCACCCTGCTCGAGATCACCGCGAACGAAGACGATGTGGTGGAGGTCGGCGGTCAGCTCGGCGTGATCGGGTCCGGCAGTCCCGCCGCCGGTTCCGCCCCCGCGCCCGCCCCGGCACCAGCACCCGAACCCGAGCCGGAACCCGCTCCGGCGCCCGCCGCTGCCGCACCGGCACCCGCGCCCGCCCCGGCTCCGGCTCCGGCGCCTGCCCCCGCGCCCGCTCCGGCACCGGCTCCCGCACCCGCGGCGCAGGCCCCCGCGGCACCGGCTCCCGCTCCGGCCGCCGGTAACGGCGCCACCCCGTACGTGACCCCGCTGGTCCGGAAACTGGCCGAGGAGAACGGCGTCGACCTGTCCACCGTCACCGGTTCCGGTGTCGGCGGCCGCATCCGCAAGCAGGACGTCCTCGCCGCCGCCGAGGCCAAGAAGGCGCCCGCCGCCCCGGCCGCGGCACCGGCCGCAGCCCCCGCCGCGAAGGCTCCGGCCGCGAAGGCCGCCCCCAGCCCCGCCCTGGCGGCGCTGCGCGGGACCACGCAGAAGGCCAACCGGATCCGGCAGATCACCGCGACCAAGACCCTGGAATCGCTGCAGACCACCGCGCAGCTCACCCAGGTGCACGAGGCCGACGTGACCCGGATCGCGACCCTGCGGGCGAAGGCCAAGGCCGAATTCGCCAAACGCGAGGGCGTGAACCTGACCTTCCTGCCGTTCTTCGCCAAGGCCGTGGTGGAGGCGCTCGGGGCGCATCCGAACGTCAACGCCAGCTACGACGCGGACCGCAAGGAGATCACCTACCACGCGTCGGTGCATCTCGGGATCGCCGTGGATACCGAGCAGGGCCTGATCTCGCCGGTGATCCACAATGCCAGCGACCTCTCGCTGGCCGGGCTGGCGCGCGCCATCGCCGATATCGCCAACCGGGCCCGCAACGGCGGCCTGAAGCCGGACGAACTGGCCGGTGGCACCTTCACCATCACCAATATCGGCAGCCAGGGCGCTCTGTTCGACACCCCGATCCTGATGCCTCAGCAGGCGGCGATGCTGGGTACCGGTGCCATCGTCAAGCGGCCCACTGTGGTCACCGACGAGTCCGGTAGCGAATTCATCGGCGTCCGCTCGATGTGCTACCTGCCGCTCACCTACGATCACCGCCTCATCGACGGCGCGGACGCCGGACGGTTCCTCACCACCATCCGGCATCGTCTCGAAGAGGCGGCGTTCGAGGCCGATCTCGGGCTGTAAGGTCACGGAGATGCTGGTTGTGGTGGCCGGTTCGTCCGGGCTGATCGGCACTGCCCTCGTCGCGGCGTTGCGCCGGGACGGGGATCAGGTGCTCCGATTGGTCCGGCGTCCGGCCGCCGCGCCCGACGAACACCGCTGGGACCCCGCCCGCGGTGAACTCGACCCGGCCGTTTTCGACGGTGCGGACGCGGTGGTGAACCTGTGCGGCGCCGGAATCGGCGGTAAACGCTGGTCGGGCGCCTACAAACAGGAGCTGCGCGACAGCCGCATCACCCCCACCGATGTGCTGGCGACAGCAGTCGCGCGGGCCGGGGTGCCGACCCTGGTGAACGCCAGCGGTGTGCACTACTACGGCGACACCGGTGCCCGCGCGGTCGACGAAACCGGCCCGCCCGGTACCGGTTTCCTGCCCACGCTGTGCGTGGATTGGGAGGCCGCCACGCATGCGGCCACCGACGCGGGCACCCGCACCGTCCTGCTGCGCAGCGGAGTGGTCCTGACCGGTGCCGGCGGCATGCTGCCGCAGCTGAAGGCACTGTTCCTGCTGGGTCTGGGTGGCCGGCTCGGCAGCGGCCGGCAGTATCAGCCGTGGATATCCCTCGACGACGAGATCGGCGCGATCCGGCACGCCCTCACCACCCCGGCCGTGCGCGGTCCGCTCAACGCGGTGGGCCCGGCACCGGTCACCAACGCCGAGTTCACCCGCGCCCTGGGCCGGGCCCTGCATCGCCCGACCCCGCTGCTGGTCCCGGGGTTCGCCCTGAAACTGGCGATCGGCGAATTCGCCGACGAGGCGATCCTGCACAGTCCCCGGGCGCTACCGGGCGTGCTCGAGGAGACCGGCTACGAATTCCGCCACCCCACCGTCGGGGCGGCGCTCTCCGCCGCGGTGGGCCGATGAACCCCACCACCGCCACCCTGGTCCGCGACGCGCGCCCCGGCGATCTGCCCGCGATCCTGGAGATCCACAACCGCGCGATCGCCGAAACCACCGCCATCTGGGACGACGAACCCGTCGACCTCGCCGACCGGCAGTCCTGGTTCGACAATCGCACCGCGCACGGCCGTCCGGTACTGGTGGCCGAGGTCGGCGGGGAACTCGCCGGATACGCCAGCTACGGTCCGTGGCGGCCGAAATCGGGTTACCGGCACACCGCCGAGAACTCCATCTACATCGCCGACCGTTTCCAGCGCCGCGGGATCGGCGCCGCCCTGCTCGCCGAACTGATCGAGCGCGCCCGGGCCGCCGGGGACATCCACGCGATGATCGCCGTCATCGAATCGCGCAACACCGCTTCCATCGCCCTGCACGAACGGTTCGGTTTCCGCACCGTGGGGCAGCTACCGGAAGTGGGCCGCAAATTCGGTCGCTGGATGGATCTGACACTGATGCAGCTCACACTGGAGATGAGCGTAACGTCGTGATCGTGAACAACACCCGCACCGCAACCCGGTCGGCGCGTTTCGACAGCACCCCCGTCGACGTGCGCGATCTGGGGCTCATCGAGTACCTGCCGGCCTGGGATCTGCAACGTGAACTGGCCGCCGAACGCGCCGAGGGCCGCGGCGCCGATACCCTGCTGCTGCTGGAACACCCGTCGGTCTACACCGCGGGGCGCCGGACCGAGGAGGCCGACCGGCCCACCGACGGCAGCCCGGTGATCGACGTGGACCGCGGCGGCAAGATCACCTGGCACGGGCCCGGCCAGCTGGTGGGCTACCCGATCATCCGGCTCGCCGAACCGCTCGACGTGGTGGATTACGTCCGGCGCCTGGAGCAGGCGCTCATCCAGGTGGTCACCGATCTCGGGGTGGAATGCGGGCGGGTGCCCGGACGCTCCGGGGTGTGGCTCGCCGCGTCCGGCCTGCTGCCGGAGCGCAAGATCGCCTCCATCGGGATCCGGGTGCAGCGCGGGGTCACCCTGCACGGGGTCTCGATGAACTGCTGCCCCGACCTCGGCGCGTTCGGCGCCATCATCCCGTGTGGTATCCGGGATGTGGGTTCCACCAGCCTCAGCCAGGAACTCGGCCGCACGGTCACCGTCGCCGAGGCCCGGCAGCGGCTGGCCGAAGCGATCCCGGCCGCGCTCGACGGCGAGCTTCCGGTCACCGAGCACGATATTCCGCAGGCCGCCACCCCGGCCGTCGCGGATCCCGCCGCCGCCACCGCGGCACGCGACCCGAAAGGTCTGACCGCATGACCTCCGCCCAAGCTCCCGCCGGCCGTAAACTGCTGCGGATCGAGGCCCGTAACGCCGAGACCCCGATCGAACGCAAACCCGGCTGGATCCGCACCCGCGCCACCATGGGCCCCGAATACACCGAACTCAAAGGGCTGGTGAAACGCGAGGGCCTGCACACCGTGTGCGAGGAAGCGGGCTGCCCCAATATCTTCGAATGCTGGGAAGACCGCGAGGCCACCTTCCTGATCGGCGGCGAACAGTGCACCCGCCGCTGCGATTTCTGCCAGATCGACACCGGCAAACCGTCCCCGCTGGACCGTGACGAACCGCGCCGGGTCGCCGAAAGCGTCCAGGCCATGGGCCTGCGCTATTCCACCATCACCGGTGTCGCCCGCGACGACCTCGACGACGGCGGTGCCTGGCTGTACGCCGAAACCGTGCGGGCCATCAAGAAACTCAACCCGAACACCGGGGTCGAACTGCTGATCCCCGATTTCAACGCAAAACCGGATCAGCTCGCCGAGGTGTTCTCCGCCCGCCCCGAGGTGCTGGCGCACAACCTGGAAACCGTGCCCCGCGTCTTCAAACGGATCCGCCCGGCGTTCCGCTACGAACGCTCCCTCGAGGTACTCACCGCCGCCCGCGCCGACGGCCTGGTCACCAAGTCGAACCTGATCCTCGGCATGGGCGAAACCCCGGAAGAGGTCACCCAGGCGATGCGCGACCTGCACGAAGCGGGCTGCGATATCCTCACCATCACTCAGTACCTGCGTCCCTCCCCCCGCCACCACCCGGTGGACCGCTGGGTGAAACCCGAAGAGTTCGTGGAACATTCGAAGGTCGCCGAGGAAATCGGTTTCGCCGGCGTCATGGCCGGCCCGCTGGTGCGCTCCTCCTACCGCGCCGGCCGCCTCTACGCCCAGGCCATGGCCCACCACGGCCGCCGGATCCCCGAAACCATGGCCCACCTCGCGGACGAAGGCACCGCATCCCAGGAGGCCAGTGCCGTCCTGGAACGGTTCGGGTCGCGAGCCTGACCTACGCCGGAAACGCACTCCGGACAACTCCGCCCACTCGAGCCGGACCGAGCATGCACCGAGACCGATCCGACCCGATGAATCAGGCGGCGCGAATCGGTCGATACAGGTGAACCGACCGAACAGGAGTGCATCCATGGTCATTGTCGCCGGACATCTGCTCGTCGCACCGGAAGACAGAGAGGCCTATCTCGCCGGCTGTGTCACCGTCGTCGAACAGGCGCGTTCCGCACCCGGCTGCCTCGATTTCGCGATCTGCGCGGATCTCACCGATCCCGCCAGGATCAACATCTTCGAACGCTGGGAAACCCAGGATGCGGTGGAGTCCTTCCGCGGTGCCGGTACCGGCGAGGAACAGAACGCGGCGATCCGCGCCGCGGCGGTGTCGGAATACGAGATCGCCGAGGTCCGCGCCCTCGCCTGAGCCCCGCAGATTCCGGCGAGATCTGCTGTCTGCCGGTCTGGTCGATCCGGAGGTGATCGCCGGCCGGCTCCCACAGTTCCCCGAAGATATCGGCTGGGCGCCGAACGCGCGCTGCCATGGATCGAGCCGAGACGTTGGCCGCTTCGACCTGAGCGGCCTGCGCTGTCAGAAGTCGTCCGAGTAGTCCTGCGTGATCCAGCGGTCGGGGCGGATCGTGAACAGGACCGATTCGCGGCCGTCCATCTGCTCGGCGAACGCCCGCCCGGCCTCGGGACCGAGGTAACGAGTGGCAATGGCTTCCCGGATGTCCTGCGGGGAGGGATTCGCGGCATCGATGACGGTGCCTTCGATGATGACGTACTGATATGGCAGTTCTTCGCGTTGCACGACCAACGTCACCACACCGGCTTCCCGGATGAGCCCGGCCTTGCGCCGGTTCGCGCCGGTGTTGATCCTGATCTCACCGCCGGGCGTGTAGTCGTACCAAATCGGGACGGACGCCGGCGGACGGCCGTCGGTCGCCGCGACCGACAGCACCGCAATATGCTTGCCCGCGAGGAACTTTCGGCGTTCGTCTTCCGTGAAGGGTTTCGGCATACACGATGCAACCACCTGACGAGCGGTCCTGTTCCCCCGTATGTTCCACGCCGCCAGAGGGCAATGTTGTCCGTCCGCTGGATTGACGAAACCTGCTGAGCGACAACCATTTTGCAACTAAAATCGACGAGATGTCGAATTCCTTCATGATCGCCACGTTTGCCCTCGGATGCGCTGGATTCATATGGCAGATACGCATTTTCACACATGAGACCAAGGAGTCCCGAGCAGCGGTCGAGCGTGGCACACAGGAGGCGATCGAGGAGAATCGACGCCAATGTCGCCGCTATACGCTGGAATTCATCGGGAATACGATTGCGCGCCAGTACGACCTGTATTCGAAGGTTCACGCCGATGACGGATTCCTGGAAAGGGCGAAAGTCCCGAACAGTGAGGAGTACATGGGGTTGCGCTCCTACCTCGGATACCTGGAGAACATTGCCGCGGGCGTGAACATGGGGATCTTCGACCAACAGGTGGTCGACCACACAGCCGGCGCGCGCCTGATCAAGGCATGGGAGCAGTACAGCGGCTGGGTCGAGGCGGTCCGGAAGGCGCAAGGAAACAAGAGGATGTACGAGGAACTGGAGATCCTGGTGCGACGGCTTCCCCCTTTGAATCCGCCTGATTCGGAGAAGGATACGGCGGATGATGACACCTCGGTGGCCGACGGGGGTTCCGCACTGGCAAGGGCAGCCGGCTCACCGCCGGAGTTCCAAGGGTGAGGCGCTGAACCTCACGTCGATGCGGTTATCGCGTTCGAGCGCGTTTGGCAAACCTGCGCCGGCCGTTGTGCTGGAGATGGCCACCGAACTACTCGACCGATTTGATCCACGAGTCGTCCTCGCCGGCAAAGAGCGGACGGTTCCGGCAGCTCACCGGAAAGCGTCGACGTTCTCCTCGGCCCATTGCGCGAAGGTCCTGGCCAGTGATCCCGTCACCCGCAGGACGGTGTCGCGCACCTGCAGCAGGGCGTCGTTGACGGCGCCGCCGGTTACGTCGAGGACGGCGTCGGCGGCGTCCTCGCCGAAGACCGCGACCATGTCGGGGCGGGCTTGCTCCCGGGTGATCCCGGTGAACTCGATGTCCCGGTTCAGCAGCTCAGCGATGGTTTCGACCTGCTGACGCGCACTGATCGGTGCGGGGCCGGTCAGTGCGTACCGGTGACCTCGGTGGGCGGGGTCGGTCAGCGCGACCCGGACCACCGACGCGATGTCGGCGGGATGGATCGTGGGGAGCCCGATGTCGGCGTAGGGCGCCTGGACCGGTTGATCCGCTCGGATACTCGATGCCCACATCAGGGCGTTGGAGGCGAACTGTGTCGGCCGCAGGATCGTCCAGTCCATTCCACTGGCCTCGAGGAGCTTCTCGACCGCCGCGTTGCCGGCAGCGGGGCCTAGGTGGGGATGGGTCTCCACGGTGATCGACGACACCAGCACCACGTGCTCGACACCGGCCCGGCGGGCGCGGTCGAGGATCTCGGCATCCGGTCCGAGTTGCGGCACGAGGAACATCGATCGCACCCCGTCCAGGGCGGCTGTCAGCGAGGAGGGGTCGGCCAGGTCGCCCACGACTGCCTCGACTCCGGCGGGGAAGGCAACTCCAGCGGTGTCACGGGTGACTACCTTGATCGGCCCCGCACCGAACGCGCGCAACTCCTTCAGCAACGAGCGACCGATATTGCCGGTGGCTCCCGTGACCAGAATCATGAACATGTCCTCTCGTGGGGTGATCAGCTGGCCGCCACGCTAGAACCTCAATATAGATACAGGTCAAGATCGAGAATGCCGGTCACAGTTCCCGGTTCGATGCCACTCGCCACCATGGACTTGACCTCAACATTGGTTGAGCTTGCAGGCTGTGGTCAGTACCGAAAAAGGGAGAAAGACATGACCATCCGGCCGAACTTGAACGACCCGACCGCCACTTCGACCGCACACGCCGTGGCCGTCGCCCTCGCAGCCGAATTGCAGAAGGCCGGCGAGACCGGTGACGCCGACCTCTACGACAACTCGTTCGCCGCGGACGTGTTGTGGGGCACGCCCTTCGGCGCCCTGGTCATCGGTTACGACCAGATCAATGCGATTCACCGGCAAATGATGCGCCTGGCGAAGCCCGTCGCGCCGGCCTCCCGTTTCGAGGTCGTCGCCGCGATCGGTCCTGCTCCGGGGGTGGTCGTCACCCAGATCCGCAGGCAGGCCCTCGAACCCGGCGCGTTCTCCGAAGTCGCGCTGTATGTGCTGGTGGAGCGGGAGGGAAACTGGTGGCTGTCCGCCGCGCAGAACACGCCGATCGACGAATCGAAATCGTTCCTGACGCGCACGAACTCGGATCCCGCCGCCTGATCCGAAGTCCTGGTGCCGAAAAAAGCCGAGGCCGGAACGGTGAAAACCGTTCCGGCCTCGGCCGGTGGTAGCGGGGACAGGATTTGAACCTGCGACCTCTGGGTTATGAGCCCAGCGAGCTACCGAGCTGCTCCACCCCGCGTTGCGTTGGTAACCGTAGCGCACGAACCTTCGCCGTACCAAAACGCGCCTCGAACTCCGGTCCGCGATACCCCGGAAACCGGATGCCCAGGCGCGCCTACGCACCGTGCACGATGCCCACCACCGAGTGAGGTGATGCACATTCGCGCCCGGAATGTCCGGTCCCGGAATCCGGGGTGCTACCGTGACCGCGCGCTGGTTACCGCCCGTCGGCGACGGGCGGTTCGCAAGAGGGAATCCGGTGGGAATCCGGAGCTGCCCCGCAGCGGTATGTGGAAACGACCGCGGTCATCAGCACTGGGCCCGCGCCTGGGAAGCGACCGCCAGTAGGTGATACGGGAATCCGTCTCGCGTCCATGAGCCCGAAGACCTGCCGGCGCGGCCCGGCCACAGGCCTGGTCGCCGGTCGACTTCGAGGGAATGGTTGACGAGATATGGGTATACGTCTGTCTGCGCGCGTCGGATCAGGGGTGGTGCGAGTAGATCCGGCCCGATGAGCGGGCTCGAGCGACGCCGCCTGCCCGTGCCGGTGCTGGTGGCGGGGCTGACCGCGGCGCTGGTGGTGGTTTCGGTGCTCGCGCTGGGTCTCGGGGCGGCACATGTTCCGTGGCGCGACACCGTGGGTTTTCTGTGGGCCGAACTCACCGGCGGGACGGTGTTCGCCGGCGATGTGGCGAACTATCGGATCGTCGTGGATTCCCGGCTGCCGCGGGTGCTGCTGGCGGCCCTGGTAGGTGCTGGGCTCGGCGGGGTCGGGCTGATCGTGCAGGCCATGGTCCGTAATGCCCTGGCCGATCCGTATGTACTGGGGATTTCGTCGGGGGCGTCGGTGGGCGCCACCGCCGTCGTCCTGTTCGGCGCGTTCGGTGCGCTCGGGACCTACGCCCTGTCGACGGCGGCTTTCACCGGAGCGCTCGCCGCCACCGCACTGGTGTATCTGATGGCGCGGTCGGCGGCCGGGCTGGTGCCGCTACGGCTGGTGCTCACCGGCACCGCCATCGGCTACGGGTTCTCCGCCGCGACAACTGTGCTGGTGTTCCTCGCCCCGCGCGGTGGCGATACCGCCCGGTCGGTCATGTTCTGGCTGCTGGGCAGCCTGGCGGGCGCGACCTGGCAGATGGTGCCTCTGATCGCCGCGGTCGCCGCGCTGGGGTCGGCGGTGATCATGCTCTGCGCCCGCCGGCTCAACGCCTTGTCGATGGGTGACGAGGTGAGCGCCGCCCTCGGAATGAACGCCGCCCGGTTCCGGCTGCTGCTGTTCGTGCTCTCCGCCGCGATGACGGGCTGTTTCGTCGCGGTGTGCGGGGCCATCGGGTTCGTCGGCCTGATCGTGCCCCATGTCGCCAGGCTCCTGGTGGGTGCCGACCACCGGCGGCTGGCCGTGCTGACCCCGGGGCTGGGCGCGGTTTTCCTGGTGACCGCGGATCTCCTGGCCCGCACGCTGATCCCACCGCAGGAGTTGCCATTGGGAGCGGTCACCGCCGCGGTGGGGGTACCGGTGTTCGTCCTGCTGATGCGGCGGCGCGGTGCGCTGGTGGAGCGCGGCTGATGCGGGTCGACTACACCGGCGTCACGGTCGAGATCGACGGCGCTCCAATCGTGCGGGCGGTGACCCTGGCCGCCGAACCCGGGCAGTTCATCGGCATCGTCGGTCCGAACGGCAGCGGTAAGTCGACCCTGCTGCGCTGTCTGTACCGCGCTCTGGCGCCCGTTTCCGGGCAGGTGCTGGTCGGCGGCACCGATATCGCGGCGATCGGTATGCGGGAGAACGCCCGCCAGGTCGCGGCGCTGACCCAGGATTCCTCGACACCGTTCGACTTCACCGCCGCCGAGGTAGTGGCGACCGGACGGCTCCCGCACGCCACTGTGCTGCGCGGCAGCCGGCGGCGCGACGAGGAGATCTGCGCCGCAGCAATGAAAACGGCGGATATCGCGCATCTCGCGGACCGCGGTTTCCTGTCGCTCTCCGGCGGGGAACGTCAGCGGGTCCTGATCGCGCGGGCCTTGGCGCAACAGCCGCGGGTGCTGGTGCTGGACGAACCGACCAATCATCTCGACGTGCACCACCAGTACAGCGTGCTGGCCGCTGCCCGCGGTCTCGGTATCACCGTGGTCGCGGCGCTGCACGATCTCAATCTGGCCGCGCAGCACTGTGATCGGCTCTTCGTCCTGCACGGCGGCCGGCTGGTGTGTTCGGGCGGTCCGCACGAGGTGATCACCACCGAGGTGATCGGACGCTGGTTCTCGATCGGCGGTCATATCGTCGCTCATCCCCGGCTGGGTGTCCCGCAGATCATCTTCGACGACAAGGACTACGCATGAAAACCCTTCGGCCGATGGTCGCGCTGGCGGTGTCCGCGGCGGTTCTCTCGACTGCATGCGGCGCCGAGGTGCAGGATTCGGCGCACGCGTCCACCGGTCGGCAGGTGACGGTCACCAACTGCGGTGCCTCGCTCACGGTCGACGGGGTGCCCGAACGGGTGGTCACCAACGACACCGGTATCACCGAGATGATGTTCGCCCTCGGGCTGGCCGATCGCCTTGTCGGCTACACCACCTATCCGGGAAAAGAGCGCGATATCGACAGCTCACCGTGGCGGGCCGATTTCGGCCGCACCACCGAACTCGGTGACGCCTTCACCAAGGAGGTCGTCCAGGCCGCGGCCCCCGACTTCGTGTTCGCCGGCTGGAATTACGGCTTCCGGGAGACCACCGGCCTCACTCCCGACTGGGTGCGTTCGATCGGCGCGGACCCGTACCTGCTCACCGAATCCTGCCGGCAAGCCGGCACCACACGCCGCGGCGTGATGGAACCGCTCGACGCGCTGTACACCGACCTGACGAACCTCGGCGAGATCTTCGGCGTGCGCGCGAAGGCCGACGACCTCGTCGCCGCCTATCGTGAACAGGTCGCCGCCGCGGACGAGGGGGCACCGCGGGAACCGGCGCGGGTGTTCCTGTTCGACAGTGCCACCCCGGAACCGTTCACCTCCGGGCGGACAGCCGCACCGTCGCAGATCATCCGGGAGGCGGGCGGCAGCAATATCTTCGACGATCTGAACGATTCGTGGACCTCGGCTTCCTGGGAAGCCGCTGCCCAGCGTGACCCGCAGGCGATCGTGATCGTCGACTACGGCGCCGGTCCGGCGAACACCGTGGCGGCCAAGATCGAGCAGTTGCGCCGGCATCCGCTGATGGCCGGTACCACCGCCGTCCGGGAGAACAATTTCCTCGCCCTGCCCTATGCCGCATTGGTCGAGGGACCACGCAACCCGCAAGCGGTTCTCAGCGTTGCCGAATTCCTGCGTTCCACGGGTTATTAGCGGCGCCACGGCCGATCCGGAGCCGGTGCCGTCGCACGCAGTTCGCTACAGCCCGAACCGCTGCAGCACCGCCGGGATCTTCGATGCCGACATCAGGGCCTTGAACTGCCAGCTGTCGTCGCGCGGGAGGATCCCGCCGCGCTGGGTGACATCGAAGGCGTCGTAGAGGGTTTCGCCTTCCTCCATGAGCCCGTCGGCGTTGAAGTGGTAGCGGTCGACAGCGGGACACTGGATGAAACGGCCGGTGCCGTACAGGACGGGTGCGCTCTCGTCGTAGGGGTAGAGCCGCAGCGGCCCGTCCCAGTGGCCGCTGCCGATGTAGCGGATGACCACCCGGACCTTCTCGTCCGGCGTGACATCGAGATACACCTGGTCGGGCAGCGGGTCGTAACGCCAGTCCGGGATGGCGTCGAAGAAGGCGAAGTTGTACGTCACGAATTCGTCGATCCCGACGATGGTGCGGCCGAAGGTGGTGACATCGGTGTAGCGGATATCCGGTGCGTACAGCTCGTGGTTGAGGCTCATATCGCGGGCCAGGAAACTCCACCAGTACTTCTTCGCCCACTCCATCAGCCAGGACAGGTCGAGGCCGAGTTTGCCGTAGTACTCGAGTTTCCGGTCGAACTGCACGAACCACTCCTGTGTGGTGGCCTGCAGTTCCGGTTCCGGGATCACCCGGATCGGCACGGCGCGATTACCGTCCAGGAAGTCGGGAGCGGGCCGCGCGAGGCGGGGGCGCCGCAGCGCCTGCTGGAACTTTTCCTCACTGAACACAGCGGCAACCTTTCGACGAGCCGGCCCGGCCGCACCGGGTGCCACCGTGCATCGTACGGATACCGGCGCGCACACCTGGCCCTTTCGGCGCAGGAGGGCCGCCCGCGAGTCCGGGCTCGCGATCAGGCCGGTAGCCCGGCCAGCTCCGCACTGTCGCGCCACAGTGTCCGGGCGGCTTCCACGCCCCGCGCCGCCTCGGACGGATCCGACCAGGTGAGCTGCCCACCGCGCAAGGCCGCATAGATCCGTCCGGCGGGTGGGCGAACCACCCCCGAGGCGAGGTCTGCCAGCGTATTTCCGGCGTCGACCCGGGTGTTGAGGGTGCGGTTCAGGCGGCGGACCGGGCGGCTCAGCACCGGCGCCCCCATGACCGACCACACCGCCCGCATATAGAACGGCAGATCCTGGGCCAGTCCCGTACCGAAAACCTGACCGGGGCAGTAGGCGATCACTGTGACCGCCTTGTCCCGCAACGACTCCTGTTCCATCAGCGCCCGAGCGGTGAGCACGGTGCACAGTTTCGACGCTGTGTAGGCGTGTTCGCCGGCTTTGCGCGGGCGCGTGTCCAGTCCGGGATCACGGTCCGGGTAGGCCAGCAGTGCCGCGTCCGCGTGCCGGGGTGGCGTCAAACCGGCGCCGGTAGCGGGATCGTGGGTGCCGCTGGTCGTCAGTACGACTGTGGCACCGGTGGCGAGTTCCGGCAGCAGCAGCCGCAGCAGCAGGTAGTGCGCTAGGTGATTGACCGCGAAGGTGGTCTCGTATCCGTCTACGGTCCGGCGATTCGCGTCGGCACGGACAAGACCGGCGTTCAATATCAGCGCGTCGATCGGGGCGCCGGCCAGTTCGCCGCGGACGGCGCCGGCGAACGCCCGCACCGATTCCAGCTCGGCCAGGTCCAGGGGAAGCGACCCGCCGGGTTCCTGCACCCGTCGCGCTCCCAGCAACAGCCGGTTCTCCGCCGAACGCCGGAGCCGGCCGGCCGCAATAGCCCCGAACCCGGACGTGCCACCGGTCATCACCATCGTCGACATAGCGCCCCTCGGCATCCGTCGGATCGTGTTCTCAGAATAAATCGTGTTCCGGGTCGTTGCCCGCGGAGCCGCGCACACCGTACGGCCCTCGGCCCCACCGCAGGACGAGGCGCGACCGGTACGGCCGCGGCGCTGTGCCGCCGCGGCGAACTCAGTAGGCGGCGGTGAACCGGATACCCCGGTGCGCGGGGCGTTCGGCTTCGTCGAGCAGAACCACCGCGAGATCCTCGTACGACAGCACCGACTCCCCGTCCCGGTCGACCACCAGCATGTCCCGGCCCAGCCGGTACCGGCCGGTGCGGCGGCCTGCGTACAGCTGTGCGGGCGGGCTGAGATAGGTCCAGTCGGTTTCGGTCGCGGCCCGGCACACCGCGAGCTGGCCGGCGCACGCGCGAGCGATTGCGCGCAGCGTTGCGGGGAACCCGGGCTCGTCCATCACCGTCACTCCGCCTGTGCCGGGCACGGTCAGGGTCGCGGCACCGCCCACGAGCAGTAACCGCACCCCCGCGCGGGCCGCGCCGGCCGTGAGGCTCGCGGTGGCGGTGATCAGCTCGTTCTCCCGCCCGGCGGCCGGGCGGGTCGCGCCGATCGCAAGGTCCTGTCCGTCGAGGAGATCGGCGATATCGTCGCGGTCGGCGGCGTCACCGATCCGGATCTCGGCTTCGCGGGGGATCTCGGCGGCGCGGGCGGGGGTGCGGAGGACGGCGGTGACCTGGTGGCCGCGGTGCAGGGCTTCGGCGACGACTCGGCTCCCGACCTGTCCGGCCGCTCCGAAAACGGTGATACGCATGGGTTTTCCTTTTCCTATCGGCAAATGTTCGGAGGTGCGGGAACCCGTCGGTTCACCGCGCGGTCGCGGCGCGCCTGCGCGCCCGATCCACGGCCCACAGCAGCACCGTGGCCGCCGCCAGCACGCCCCCGGCGGCGGTGACTCCCGCCCACCCGGCCCGGTCCCACGCCACCGCGGTGAGGGCCGATCCGGCCGCGCCGCCCAGGAAGAAGGCGGTCATGAACGCCGAGTTCAGCCGGTTGCGGAGTTCGGGTTCCAGCGCGTACAGCACGTACTGGTTGCTGTTGAGCACGGACTGCTGGGCGACGGTCAAGACGATCGCCCCGGTGATCAGGGCGAACAGCGAACCGGCCCCCGCACCGAGCGCGAGCCAGGCCACCACCAGCAGTGCCGCCCCCGCACCCGCGACCCGGTGTACCTGCCCACGGTCGGCCAGCCGCCCGGCGATCGGTGTCGCTGCGGTACCGGCGATCCCGACCAGTCCGAACAACCCGATCGCCGCCTCGGACCACTGATAGTGCGCGCCGGCCAGCAGAAACGTCACCGCGGTCCAGAACATGGTGAACGAGGCCATCGACAGGGCGCCGAGCCCGGCCCGCAGGCGCAGCACCGGCTGAGTGCGGAAGAGTCCCACGGTGGACCGGAGCAGCGCCGGATAGGACAAACCAGCAGGTGTGTGCAGCGGGGGCAGCGTCCGCCACAGGGCGACGGTGACCACCGCGAGCACGCCCGCACCGAACCAGTACACGGTGCGCCAGCCACCGGCCTCGCTCAGCAGGCCCGCGACGGTGCGCGCCAGCAACCCGCCGACCAGTACACCGCTCATTACGGTGCCCACCACCCGGCCACGACGTTCCGGTTCGCTGAGTGCGACGGCGAAGGTCACCAGCACCTGGGCCGCGACCGAGGTGAACGCGGCGAATGCCGTCGCCACCAGCAGTACGACCGGATGCCCCGCGGCACCGCCGGCCAGTAGGAACAACACCGTCGCACCGAAGAGCCCCACCGCCAGCCGCCGGCGCTCGACGAGATCGGCCAGTGGCAGCAGCAGGAAGAGCCCCAGGGCGTAACCCGCCTGCGCGGCGGTGACGATCAGCGCCGCGGTCCCGGTGGACAGCCCGAGATCACCGCGGATGGCGTCGAGCAGGGGTTGGGCGAAATAGTTGCCGGCCACCACCAGGCCGGTGGCCACCGACATCAGCGGCAGGAGCCCGCGGGGTAAACCGGAAGCTTCGAGTGTGGGGTGCCGCGGCCCGGCCGCTGTCGTCGTACTCATGACATCAACCCTGCGGCCCGGCGATCAATGAGTCCAACACATGTTTGTCAGCGTAACGATCGTGATTCACGATAGTTCGATGGAACTGCAGCAGATGCGCTACGTCGTCGCGGTGGCGGAAACGCGGAATTTCACCCGGGCCGCGCGGCAATGCCTGGTGGTGCAGTCGGCGCTGAGTCACCAGATCGCCCGTCTCGAAAAGGAACTCGGCGCGAAACTCTTCGAACGCAGCAGCCGCCGCGTCGAACTCACCGCGGCCGGCGCGGCGTTCCTCCCGGCGGCTCGGCAGGCGCTCGAAGCGGCCGAACGGGCCCGCGCCGAAGTCACCGCCACGGCCGGCGAACTTCGCGGACGCCTCGCTCTCGGCGCGATCCCCAGCGTCGGCGCGATCGATCTGCTGGGCACCCTCCAGGATTTCCGCACCCGTCATCCGCGAGTACAGATCAGCCTGCAGATCGGGACGAGCGGCGACCTGGTCGACGATATCCGCCAGGGCAGGCTGGATATCGCCTTCCTCGGCCTGCCCGCCGATACCGCACCGCGCGGGGTGGCGGCGCGGGAACTGGGCCGCGGCGAGCTGGTCGTCGTGGTCTCACCGACCCACCCGCTGGCCGGGGCACGCGATATCGACGCGGCCCGGCTCGGCGACGAACTGTTCGTCGATTTCCCGGCGGGCTCGGCCGGGCGGGCCCAATCGGACCAGGCCTTCACCGCCGCCGGAGTGCACCGCGAGGTGGCGTTCGAGGTGGTCGCGGTGGACTATTTCGTCGAATTGATCCGGCGCAACCTGTGTATCGGCCTGCTGCCCGCGGCCGTCGTCGCGGCCTATCCCGGCCTCGGGATCGTCACCCTGCGCGACCCGCCGCGGCGGGTGGAATACGTGGTGTGGGGGCAGCGCACACCCGGGCCCGCCGCCGCGGCGTATCTGTCGGCACTCGGGGTGGTGCCGTGACCCGATGACCGGATCGGCGTACCCGGGCCAGGCGGATTCTGTTATTCCGGCTGATGCGAGAGCACGGCCACCAGGAAATCCGACTCGCCGGTGAACGGGCGCAGGTCCCAGGTGGACAGCAGCAGGTCTTCGCGGAAGCCCTGCTCGGCCGCGTCGGCACGGAACTGGGTGAACTCGTAGTCGCGGCCGGCGCCGAAGCCGACAACCACCCGGCCGTCCGGCGCCAGATGCCGCGCGAAGCCGGCGAGTACCGCCGGCCGGGTGGCCGGCGCCAGGAAGGTCACCACGTTGCCGGCACAGACGATGACGTCGAAATCGGCGGCGACACCGCGGGCGGGCAGATCGAGTTCGGCAAGGTCACCCACCAGCCACGTGGGCCCCGGATAGTCCGCTTCCGCGGCCGCGATCAGCACCGGGTCCACATCCACCCCGACCACCGAATGCCCGGAGTTGTGCAGAAATCCGCCCAGCCGCCCGGGCCCGCAGCCCGCGTCGAGTACCCGGCCCCGGCGGCCCAGCATCGCATCGATCAGCCGCGCCTCCCCGAAGATGTCCTGGCCCTCGGCGGCGAGCTTGCGGAACCGCTGGACATACCACTGTGAATGATCGGGATCGGCGGCGACGAGCTCCTCCCATTTACTCGGTACGCGCCCTTCAGGGGTGTGCGCGTTCATCGGCTTCCTCCTCGACCAGAGCTCGGTGACGCTTTCCCCCAACCTACGGCCCGCCTGGCCGGGCCGGATCAGGCGCTCCCCGAGCCGGTTTCCACGCCCTCACCTATGTCATGGTGGGTAGTATGACTCCCCCGGACCCAGTGGCCCTACCCCCGTGTGAGCTGTGCGGGGGCCGGCAGATCGGCAATCTCGCGGTGATGGGCCAGCACCATGTCGGTATTCATCCGGCCGGCCGCACGCTGTGGATGTCGCCCCTGTCCAGACTCTCGGCCGTCACCTGCCTGACCTGCGGACATACCAAACTGTTTGCGATGAACCTGGAGAAGATCCGCGCGGAGGCCACCCAGAACCCCGAACGCTTCCGCTGGTGAACTCGACGCCGGATCCGACGGGCACAGCCCCCGGCGCTCGGGCTTTCCCGGTCAGCCCAGGTGTTTGTGGAGCACTTCCAGGTGGGTCGGTTTGGCGTCGTTCAGCCGCGCCCGGCCTGCCTCGGTGAGTTTCAAGAAGTTCGCGCGACGGTCGAAATCGCAGGCCGCGCGTTCCACCAGACCGGCTTTCTCGAGCCGGGTGACGGTGCGGGAGAGCGCGCTCTGGCTCAGGTACATCTCGGTCTCGATATCTTTCATCTTGACCTTCTCGACCTGCTCCTGGCCGCACCGGCCACCGAGGACCTGCAGGAGTTCGAACTCGCTGAGCCCCAGCCGGTGCCGCGACTGCAGCGCGTTCTCCAGTTCGCAGGATGTGCCGTGGTAGAGGCGCAGCGTTTCGGACCACTTCGCGCAGACATCGTTGTCGGTGTCGTGGTACATGACCCGAGATTATCATGTCAAGTCATTTTATGTCCACGCATTACATGCGTTGACATTTAATGCTCGTGCATTTAAGTTCTCCTTCGTGACCTCGACTGCCACCCTCACGCAGAACCTCACCCCGCCCGCCACCCCGGCCGCCGGCCGCTGGGGACCCAAGCTGTGGGCCATCCTGTTCGTCGCCGGCCTCGCCATGTTCCTCGACGCCCTCGACGTCTCCATGGTCGGCGTGGCCCTCCCCTCCATCGGCCAGGAACTGGGCCTCGACACCTCCGCACTGCAGTGGATCGTGAACGGCTACATCCTCGGCTACGGCGGCCTGCTGCTCCTCGGTGGACGAGCCGCCGATCTGCTCGGCCGCCGGCAGGTGTTCCTCACCGCCCTGGTCGTCTTCGGTATCGCCTCGCTCGTGGGCGGCCTGGTGGACGAGGGCTGGCTGCTGATCGCCACCCGGATCGTCAAGGGCGTCGCCGCCGCGTTCACCGCACCGGCCGCCCTGTCGATCATCACCACCACATTCAAGGAAGGTCCCGACCGCAACCGCGCGCTGTCGATCTTCGCCATCTTCGGCGCCACCGGTTACGCCTCCGGACTCATCGTGTCCGGCCTGCTCACCGGAATCGACTGGCGGCTGACCTTCTACCTGCCGGTCGTCGTGGTCGCCGGGGTCGTGCTCGCCGCCTACCTCGTGGTGCCGCGCAACACCGAAAAGGAAGAGGGCCGTATCGATTTCGCCGGCGCCGCTCTGCTCACCGGCGGCACCCTCGCCGCGATCTACACCATCGTCACCGCGCCGGAGACCGGTTTCACCGCCACCGTCATCGCGACCACCATCCTGGCGATCGGCCTGCTCGGCACGTTCTTCGTGGTCGAGAACCGGGTGAGCCATCCACTGGTGCGGCTGAGCATCTTCAAGGTGAAGTCGATCGTGCGGGCGAACCTGGCCGCGCTGGCCATCTTCGGCTCCTACCTCAGCTTCCAGACCATCGTCTCGCTGTACCTGCAGAACACGCTGCACTGGGAGCCGTTGCAGATGGCGCTCGCGATGGCACCGACCGGCATCATCGTGGCCATCCTCTCGCCGATCGCCGGTAAGCTCATCGATCGCTTCGGCACCACCCCGATGATCCTCGCCGCCCTCACCTCGTTCGTCGCCGGCTACTTCTGGTTCCTGACCCGCGCCGGCAACCCCGACCCGTCCTACGCCGCCGACTACCTGCCCGCATTCCTGCTGCTCGGCCTCGGTTTCGCCCTGGGGTTCTCGGCGGTGATGGTGCAGGCCACCGAGGGTATCGCCGACCACGAACAGGGCCTGGCCTCCGGCCTGGTGCAGACCTCGTTCCAGATCGGCGGCGCGGTGGTGCTCGCCATCGCCACCGGACTGATCAGCGGCGCGACCGCCGACGGTATCGACGGCTACCGGCCGGGCCTGTACCTGGTCACCGCGGTCGCGGTGGCCGGCCTGATCGCCTCCGCCGCGGCGCTACTGGGCCGCAGGCAGCCTCTCGCCGAACTCGCATAAGCCATTTCGACGAGCGTGTGGGGTCGCCGGATCGGCGGCCCCACACGCGTGCGCTGCCCCGGAGGACGCCGCCTCGAGGCACGGATCCCCACACAGTTCGTCAACTTGCGGTTGACGTAGCAGCCTGCGTCAACTACTAGTTGACGCAGGCTGCGTTCGGCCCGAGCGCCGCCGAACAGAGATCCGAGTCAGGAGTAACGACGGTGGCTGTCGAGAATTCGGTGCGATCCACAAGTGGTGAAGAAAAGAAACGCGTCCTGGTAGTGGGGGCCGGGATCGCCGGGCTGGCCGCCGCACTACGGCTGCACCGGGACGGCTGGGAGGTCGTCGTGGTGGAGCGCGCGCCCGCCCGCCGCAGCAGCGGTTACCTGGTGAATCTGCACGGCCCCGGCTACGACGCAGCCGAGCGGCTGGGTGTAGTACCCGCGCTGGAGCCACGCGATATCGGCTTCTTCACTTCGATCATGGTGCACGCCGACGGCCGCGAGAAATTCCGGCTGCCGGCCGCCGTCGCCGAGGCCGCGGTCGGGACCCGGGCACTGAGTATCTTCCGCGGCGACCTGGAATCGGCCCTGTACGAGGCGGTGGCCGGAGACGCCGACATCCGATTCGGCACCACCGTGCGGGAGGTCGTCCAGCACGCGGACAGGGTCGAGGCCACCCTCGGCGACGGCACCCGGATGACAGCCGAACTCCTCATCGGCGCCGACGGCGAGCACTCCGGGATCCGGGAACTGGTATTCGGGCCCGAAGCCGACTATCTGGTAGACCTCGGCCACATGGTGGGAGCCTTCCCGCTCGACACGGTGCCCGCGCACGTCCCGGAGGGCGCCGGCACCACCTATATCGGCCCCGGCCGCACCGCTGCGGTGATGAACTTGGGACCCGGCCGTTCGTCGGCGTTCTTCACCTACCGCTGCGCCGACTCGGAAGCCGAATCGGCTGCGGGCCCGGCCGCCGCCCTCGGCCGAGCGTTCGGAGATCTCGGCGGCGGTGTCGCCGAGGCCCTCCGCCGGCTCGAAACCGATCCGGCCTGCGCCTACTTCGACTCGGTCGCCCAGATCGTCATGGACCGCTGGAGTAGCGGCCGGGTCGTCCTGCTCGGCGACGCCGCCTGGTGCGTCACCGTTTTCGCCGGCTACGGCGCGGCGCTGGCCCTCGACGGCGCCGACCGGCTGGCGGCCGCCCTCGCGGGCAACGGCGATGATCTCCCCTCCGCACTGACCGCCTGGGAAGCATCACTGCGCCCCGAGGTCGTCAAGCGGCAGGCCCTGGCCCGCAAGGGAATGAGCCGGTTCGCCCCCGCCACCCGGGCACAGGTCTGGGCGGGCGAGCTCATGCTCCGCGCACTCGGATTGCCCGGTATCCGCGGCCTGGTCCAGCGCTCGATCAAACGAGCCAATAATTAGTGTGCTCGGCAACGCGACGCAGCCACTGTTCGGGCCGCGCGGACCGTGGGCGGGCGACAACACCTGAGCACCGCGGCCGTACCCGAGTGGAGCTGTCCGTCACTTCCCCGTGGATCCGCGACTCACCAGGCGGGCCACGCCGCTGTCGAGGTCGATTTCGTCGCGCGGCGGCGCCCCGTCCGACGGTGTTTCACGATGCATGAGACTGGTCATCCGCTGCTCGAACTCGAGATGCTTGGAGCCCTGGAACGCGGCGGTGACCTCCTCGAACCCGGCGGCGGCGATCGGCGCGCCGGAACCGGTCCGCGTCCACGGCAACGCCCGCGACCCGGTGAGTTTGTTCCAGAAGACCTCGGCACCGGCCAGCGCGATCAACAGCAGCGCCAGCCCGGGGATGGTCATCGCAACCAGCAGTCCCATCGGAGAATCATAGGCCGCGCCGGCTCTCGGCGTGTTGTGCCGCGGTACCCGACCTGACGCGAGGCCGGAGAAACCGTAACGCCGACCTGATCGGCCGACCGGCCGGCGGGCCGGGCCGCGTCACACTCCGGCAACACCCGGGTTCGTTCACCGGACCCGGGACGGTGCCGGGCGGGACCGCATCGCCGATACTCGGAACCTCCCGCAGTTCGACGAACCACATCGGAGCCGGTATGACCGCTGTCAGCGCCCCACAACACGTCCAGGTGTCCGTCGGTGCGGCCGTGGCCACCGTGACCATCGACCGGCCACCGGCCAACGCCTTCGACCCCGCGCTCATCGCCGAGCTGCTGGCGGCGGTGGAACCGCTCGCGGCCGATCCCGCGGTGCGGTGTCTCGTCCTGCGCGGAACCGGCCGGTTCTTCGTGGCGGGCGCCGATATCCGGGTGATGCGTGAGCTCACCGAGGAGACGCAGCGGGCGATGCGGCCGTGGGTGCAGGTCCAGCGGGTGCTGGAAACGGCGCCGAAACCCGTGGTCGCGGCGATCAACGGGCACGCGCTCGGCGGTGGGGCGGAGTTGACGCTGGCCTGCGATATGCGGGTGATGGCCGAATCGGCGACCATCGGTTTCCCCGAGATCGAACTCGGCCTGTTCCCCGGTGCGGGCGGTAGCCAGCGGTTGCCCCGGCTGCTGGGCGCGCACCGCGCGAAGCTGCTGATGATCGAGGGCGCGCGCCTGACCGCCGCGGAGGCACTGCGGATCGGGCTGGTGGACGAGGTCGTGGCGGATGCCGGCTTCGCGGCTCGCACAGAAGAGCTCGCCGCCTCGCTCGCGGCCAAGCCGACCCGCACCATCGGCCTGCTCAAGGACATCGTCGAGCGCGGCCTCGATGTTCCTTTGCCGGACGCGCTGGATCTGGAGTTCGCCGCGGTGCTCGAACTCATCCGCACCGGCGACGCCGCCGAGGGTCTACAGGCATTCCTCGATAAACGCACCCCGTCGTTCGGCGGCCGGTGAACGGTGGAAAAGGAGTCATGATGAAATTCCGACCCAGGGCACGCGGGATCGCCGCCGTCGCCGCTCTCGTCGCGCTGACGCTGGCGGCGGCCGCCTGCACCAGGCCGGCCACCCAGCAGGAAACCGGCTCCGGACCGATCCGGATCTCGGTGGGCGTGGACCCCTCCTACGCGCCGTTCTTCGTCGCCGAACAGGAGGGAATGTTCGAGAAAGCCGGACTCGACGTTCGGATCGTCCAGACCGAGGGCGGCGCGGCCAGCGCCCAGAACGTGGTCGCCGGAACTTCCGAGCTGTCCGGTAATGCCGATTCCACCGCGCTCACCGTCATGGCCGCGAATCCGAGTCTGCGCGCCCTCGGCGTGTACGAGGAATCGGACCGGTACTTCCAGGTGGTCGTGCGCGCGGGCATCGAGCCGGAACAGATCCGGAAGGTCGGCGTGTTCCCGGGTATCGGCCTGTACTTCACCGATCTGTACCTGCGCAGTATCGGGCTGGACCCGGCCGCGATCGAACAGGTCACCACCGGCCCACCCGACCATCCGGCGCTGCTCGGCCGGGGCGATATCGACGCGTTCGTCTCGTTCGACCCGTGGGTGAGCCAGGCCGTCGCCGGCGGTGCCCGGGTGGTCGCCACCAGCGGCGATTTCGGTGCCCGGTACACCCAGTGGCTGGTGGCGACCGAGGCGTGGCTGTCGGCGAACGAGGAGACCGCCGCGCAAGTATTCGATGTGGTGTCCGAGGCCGCCGCGATCGTCGACGCCGACCCGGACCGCGCCGCCCGCGCGGTGGCGGCCTCGATTCAGCAGGATCCGGCCGAAGCCCGCCGTACCGTGGAGCAGATCGATTTCGGGGTGCGGGATTTCACCGACGAGGACATCGCCCGGGCGAACGATCTGGTCACCTTCTTCCGCGAACAGGGCAAGATCGGCGGTTCGGTGGATACCGGACAGGTACTGCGCCGGGGCTGGGTCGACCAGCACCTGCGCGGCGCACCCGCCTGAGCATCGGCGGCTTCCACACGTAGTGCGACCCGGTCCCGGCAGAGTTCGCCGGGGCGGGTACGAGATCGACACAGAACGGAGCAATCATGACCGAGCCCGCTGTCCGGGTGGTCGAACTGCCCACCCCGCTCACCCGCTTCGCGGGACGGGTGATGGTCGGGCTCGGCTACGAGGTCGTGCTGGTGGAGCCGGTCGGTGGTGATCCGAGCCGGGGCGAATCGGCGGGCGACTGCTTCGCCCACTGGCATGCGGGTAAGAAGTCGGTCGCCCTGGACCTCGACAGCGATACCGGTCGCGCGGCACTCGAACGCCTGCTCGCCACCGCCGACGTCTTCCTCGACGGCAGCGCACCCGGATTCGAACCCGTCACGCCGCGGCCGGGCGCATTGGTTCACGTACGGGTCACACCGTTCGGGCTGGACGGTCCCCGGTCGGGCTGGGCCGCGACCGATCTCACTCTCGCCGCGCAAGGCGGCATGCTGGCGCAGGTCGGCGACCCCGATAATCCCCCGCTCGCGCTCCCGGAGAACCAGGCCGAACAACTCACCGGCATCAATGCCGCGGTCGGTGCGCTGCTCGGGCTGCGCGCCCGGCGGCACGGCCCGGTGCCCGTCGTCGATATTTCCGCCCAGGAATGCGTCGCCGCGAGCTTGGAGGCCGGGACGCTCGCCTACCTGCACGAGGACCGGGTACCGCCGCGCCCGGGCCGGGTGCATCCCCTGGTCCCGCACGGCCTGTTCCAGGCCGCCGACGGATACGTGGGCGGCGGGCTGGGCGGTAGCCCACGGATGTGGGATGCGTTGCTGGCCTGGCTGGTGGAGGAGAATGCCGCCGCCGATCTCACCGATCCGCGCTGGGCCGACCCGGTGGAACGCAAACGCCATCAGGACCACATCTTCGACGTGGTCGGGCAGTTCATCGCGAAATGGCCGAAACACGAGTTCGCGGCCGCCGCGCAGGAACGCAAACTGCCCTGGTCGGCGGTGGATCGGCCCGCCGAGCTGCTGCTGAACCCGCAGCTCAACGACCGGGATTTCTTCCTCGATATCGTCCGCGACGGCGTGACCTCGCGGGATCTGGGGTTCGGCTTCGCCTTTCCCGAGGGAACGCGGATACGTGAACTGCACGTGCCGCACCCGGGAGAACACCAGCAACTCATCCCGGCCGCTGCACAACGTGCCGGTGTGCCACCCACCGGTGCCGCCGATCGGCTACCGCTGGAAGGTATTCGCGTACTCGACCTCACCTGGGTGCTCGCCGGGCCCTACTGCACCCGCATCCTCGCCGACCACGGTGCCGATGTCGTGAAGGTCGAATCCCGCGGCCGCCCGGACCCGACCCGGTTCGCACCGTTCATGCACCTGTCCCGCGGTCCGCACGACGATCCCGACACCAGCGGCTATTTCAACGATGTCAACCGCAACAAACGCAGTATCACGCTCGACACCCGCTCCTCCGAGGGGCTGGAAGTGCTCGCCGATCTCCTCGCGCACAGCGATGTGGTGGTCGAGAACTTCAGTTCCACGGTGATGACGAAAATGGGTTTCGGCTACGAGCAGTTGCGGGCACTACGGCCCGATATCGTCTACGTCTCGATGTCCGGCATGGGCCATACCGGACCGCGCAGCGGATGGGTTTCCTACGCCGATATCGTTTCGGCGGCAACGGGTTTGACCGCACTCACCGGCTGGAGCGCCGACGAGGTGGTCGGCGTCATCTACGGTCACGGCGATATCGTCGCGGGCCTGCAGGCGGCGACGGCGGTGCTGGCCGCACTCGGCCATCGCGACCGCACCGGACGCGGACAGCACATCGATCTGTCGCAGCTCGAGGCGATGTCCTCGCATATGGGCGCCGCGGTACTGCGCGCGACCGGGTCGGGACACCCCGGCGCGCCTATCGGCAACGCCCATCCGGAGATGGCGCCGCACGGCGTGTACCGGTGCCTCGGACCGGACAGGTGGTGTGCGATCGCGGTACGTGACGACGCCGAGTGGCAGCGGCTGTGCGCCGTGATCGAACGCCCGGAGTGGGCGCAAGACGAACGATTCGGGCACGCGGCCGGCCGGCGCGCGGCAGCCGAGGAGATCGACGCGGCGATCACCCGCTGGACCGCCGCCCTGCCCGCCGAAGTCGTCGCGGAACGGCTCCAGGGCGCCGGTGTCCCGGCGGGTGCGGTCAACACCGGCCGCGACCTGGTCGAATCGGACCCCCAGCTGCGGGCCCGCGGGTTCTACGTCCGAGGCGTGCACCCGAAGGCAGGCGCTTTCCTGCACGAGGGCTCCCCCGTCCGGATCGGCGCCCCGGCCGCTGTCCGCCGGACCGCACCGCTGCTCGGCGCCGATACCGAGGACGTACTCGCCGATATCGCCGGCTATCCGCCCGAAACCATCGCCCGGCTGCGCGCCGCGGGCATTTTGAACTGACGCCCCCACACCATCCCCTAGGAGTAACCATGCGTGCCGCCCGGCTCCACGAATTCGGCCGAGCCCCGGTCATCGACGACATCGACATCCCCGTCCGGGCACCAGGGCAGACACTCGTGCGGGTCGACGCCGCGGCCCTCGGGCATCTCGATATGACGGTCGCGAGCGGTACATTCGACGTCCGACCCGAACTGCCGCATATCGGCGGCACCGACGGCGCGGGCACGGTGGTCGAATCGGAGACCTTCGCGCCGGGCACCAGAGTCCTCATCCGCGGTGGCGGTGTCGGACTGTTCAAGAACGGATGCTGGGCCGAGTACCTGGCCGCCGCGGACAAGGTGTTCACCCCCTTCGATACCGCGTTGGACCCGACGGTCGCGGCGACGTTCTTCCTGCCGAGCACCACCGGCTACGTCGCGGTACACGATGTGGCCGGGGTGGGCGCGGGTGACCGGGTGATCGTTTCCGGGGCCTCCGGCGCGGTCGGTTCGATGGCTGCGCAATTCGCGCTGGCGGCGGGCGCGGCCGAGGTGATCGGCGTGGTACCGCGCGCGGATCAGGCCGCCCTGCTGCCCGCGGGAGTGCGCCCGGTGGTGGGCCGCGGCGAACAGGTGGCCGAGGCGCTGGGCAGCGAGCCCGCCGCGGAGGTGTTGATCGATACCCTCGGCGGCGATCTGCTGCCGGTGCTGCTGCGCCGGATCGTGCCCGGTGGGCGGGCCGCCCTCATCGGCTACACCCTGGGCACCGAGTTGCACCTCGACCTGCCGAACTGGCTGCTCGCCGATGTGGCGCTGCTCCCGGTCAATATGATCCGGAAAACGGCCCGGCAGGCCGAGCTGGCGCCGAAGCTGATCGACATGCTGGTGACCGGTGCGATAGAGCTGGCGGTCCAGACGTTCCCGCTCGACGAGATCGCCACCGCGCTGCAGGCCATGCGCGACGGGAAGGTGACAGGTCGCGCGGTGGTTACCCCCTGAGTGTCTGCCATGACAGCTCCCGCCCCCGGTGGCTCGCTACCTGCGGAACTGACGATCCCGGCACTACTGCGGGACCGGGCGGTCGGCCGGGGCGATCACCTCGCCGTGCGGGCCGGCGCGGTCCGGCTGACCTACCGGGAACTCGCGGACCGGGCCGCGGCGATGGCGGGATCGCTGGCGCGCCACGGCGTCCGGCCCGGTGATCCGGTGGCCGTGCTGTCGGGCAACCGCATCGAACTGATCGATCTGGTGCTCGGTTGCGCCTGGCTCGGCGCCGTCGCCGTGCCGCTGAACACCGCGTTACGCGGGGATTCGCTGACGCATGTCCTGGTGCGCTCCGGGGCCCGGCACCTGCTGCTGGAGGAGCGGTTCACCGGCCCTGTCGAGGACGCCGGTTTCGACGGCACGACCTGGGTGGTGGGCACCGAGTCGGCGCCCACCCCGCACGGGCCGGCCGCACCCGTCGGCCCGGTTTCCGCACTGGTACCGGCGTTCGTGCTGTTCACTTCGGGAACCACCGGTCTCCCCAAAGGGGTTCGCTGCCCCCATGCACAATCCCTGTGGTGGGGCCACAGTGTGGGCGCCTCGCTCGGCCTCGGGCCCGACGACGTCCTCTACAACGGCCTGCCGCTGTTTCACACCAACGCGCTCAACACCGTGTTCCAGGCGTTCGTCGCGGGCGCCACCTTCGTTCTCGGGGAACATTTCTCGGTCCGCGAGCAGTGGCGGCGGGTGGCCGAGGCCGAGGCCACGGTGACGTATCTGCTGGGCGCGATGGTCGCCATGCTCGCGGGCGGGCCACCGGGTGCGCACGATCGCGCGCACCGGGTCACCCGCGCACTCGCCCCTGCGACCCCCGCGCATCTGTACGCGCCGTTCCGGGAACGGTTCGGTATCGAGCTGGTCGACGGGTTCGGCAGTACCGAAACCAATCTCGTCCTCGGCAGCCTCCCGGGTGCCCGCCGCGCCGGATACCTCGGCACCGTCATGCCGGGCTTCGACGCCGCGGTGGTCGACGAATCCGGGACACCGGTCGCCGACGGGACCGCGGGTGAACTGGTGGTACGTACCGAACTCCCCGGCGCGTTCGCACTCGGCTACCTGGGTGAGCCGGTTCCCGAACCCGGGTCCTGGCGGCGGACGGGCGATCGGGTGATCCGCGAACCCGGCGGCTGGTTCCGGTTCGTCGACCGCATCAAGGATGTCATCCGCCGCCGCGGGGAGAACATTTCGTCGCTGCAGGTCGAACAGGTGCTGGCACAGCATCCGGCGGTCGGGCAGGTCGCCGTGTTCCCGGTGCCGTCCGAACTGGCCGAGGACGAGGTCATGGCCGCGGTCGTCCCGCATCCGGGCGCGGCAGTGGATCCGGCCGAGTTGCGCCGCTTCGCCTCGGCGCACCTGGCGAGCTTCGCACTCCCCCGCTACATCGACATAGTCACGACCCTGCCGCTGACCGAAACCGGCAAGGTGCGCAAGAACGATCTCCGTGCGCGCGGCGTCACCGCGCAGACCTGGTCGGCCGAGGGCGATCGACCCGGGCTCGGCGTGCGCTGAACCGCGCCGTCCTCGAACCGGGGCCCGGCATGTGCCGACCTACCGGGCACAGCGATCTTTCGAGATCCGACGAGTGCCGATTCACCTGCCACAGCAATCGCCCCGCCTCCGGTATGCACCGATCGACCGTACGTAGCGATCGCCCAGGTCCCGGTTCGCGCCGATCTACCGGCCGCAACCGTTGAGCGTGCACAGCGCCGGCGTGCACATGGCGGCACTGTCCGGGGAACTGTGATGGCAGCGCATCGCCTGCAGTGCCCGGCTGATCCCGACCCCCGCGGTGCGCAGTGCCCCGGTGACCCGGCTGACGTTGAGCCGTGCGGTGGGCCCGGTGACCGAGAGGGCGCCGGCGATGGTCTGAGGTCCGCTGAACACCGGCACCGCGACGCTCATATAGCCGAGCCGGGTCTCTTCGACCTCCACCGCGATCTGTTCCTTGCGCATCCGGTCCAGCTGCTGACGCAGCACCGATACCGACATGGTGGTCCGCGAGGTGAGCGCGGTGAACCCCTGTTCGACCACTTCGGCGAATACCGATTGCGGCGAGAACGCCAGAATCATCTTGCCGGTGGCCGTGCAGTACAGCGGTAGCCGCCCCGCGACCCGGGACTGCTGTTTGAGACCGCGGTGGCCGACGATCTTCTCGATGTAGAGCACGTCGATGCCGTCGCGCACCGCGAAATGCACGGTTTCCTGGGTGGCGATCAGCAGGTCTTCCATATACGGCAGCGCGGCGTCGCGCAGGATCCGCTGCCGGGGCACCAGCTGCCCGAGTTCGAACAGGCGCAACCCGAGCCGATATTTGGTGCCGGACCGTTCCAGCAGCCCCCATTCGACCAGTTCCCCGGCCAGCCGGTGCACCGAGGCCTTCGCGACACCACTGCGCCGCGCAAGTTCGGTGAGGGCGAGGTCGCGGTGTTCGTTGTCGAAGGCGTCCAGGATCATCCGGGCCTTGCTCAGCACCGACGACATCTCGGTGCCCGGGCCCGGCTCCGGTTCGAAGGGCATATCCGGACCTAGATCCGCCGGCCGATGTGCGGCTGTCGTCATGGTGACCTCCTGACGCCTTGCGGGGCCTTCCTCGCGGGGCCCGACCGGCGAATTCGCCGTGAACGGTGACGCTAGCGGCCGTACCTTGGATCCGCAGCATATTCGGGTCCGCTGAGCGGACCCGGTTCGCCCCGTCCACCGAGCGGACCGGGCTCGGCGCCGGTGGACCCCGGTCGAGCCCCCGTCGCTACGTCCGCCGAGCGGACCGGTTCGGCTACGGCCGACCGGACCGGTTCGCTCCGTTCGCCGAGCGGCCCGGCTCACGACGGACGACCCGCAAGAACCGGCGCACGGCGTCGGCGATCCCCGGCGCCTCGTATTCGATCAGCGCGACCGTACCGTCGGGAAAGATCACCTCCTCCACCACCGGTGCGCCGGTCAGCCGGGCACGCAGGGCCGGCAGGTTCCCGATGGAGAAGGGGTCGGCCGCCGCACCCAGCAGCAGCACCGGCGCCCGAACGGCGCCGATCCGGTCTTCCATCCGATAGCGGGCACAGGCTCGATGCCCTTCGGCCGGGTCCACGCCGAAGGTGAGCGCGTCGTGCACGAACCGGTCCAGGAGTTCGGTACCGGGTTGCGGATAGTAGGGGCGGCGCAGGTCCCACAGGGTCTGCAGATGCCGCCCGTCCGGCGTGTGTTCGGCGCGGTCGACCGCACCGCCGCCGGCATGTCCGGCTCGGTACGCCGCGTCGGCCCACGGGCAGGACGACAGGATCACCGCCTCGACCCGGCCCGGCTCCGCGGCCGCCATTTCCAGTGCCACCGCGGCGCCGGTGTGATGCCCGAGCACCGCGGCGGCGGGGATGTCGAGCGCGTCCAGCAGCGCCCATGCGCCGGCGGCGAACACCTCGATGGTCTGCGGCGCCGGCAGTGCGGCGCTGGCACCGAATCCGACCATATCCATCGCGATCACCCGGTGGCCGGGCGCCAGCAGCGGGATCAACTCGCGGAACTCGTCCCACGAGCGCGGTGTCTGATGCAACAGCAGCAGCACCGGACCCGAACCCTGCTCGGCGTAGTGCAACTGACCGAACGAGGTGTCGGCGTAGCCGAACCGCACGCCCATCAGTACGCCGCGACCATCGGGGTGTCCACACCGATGACGTCGATCTTCGCGGCGCCACCCGGATTGCCCACCGGCTCGTCGCGACCCGGCAGGGTCTCGGTGAAGAACCGCACGGCGTCCTGTTTGAATTCGGGGTCGGCCTTGCGGTCCACCGTGATCGCCTCGACCGGGCAGGCCAGTTCACAGGCGCCGCAGTCGATGCATTCGGCCGGATTGATGTAGAGCTTCCGGTCGCCCTCGTAGATGCAGTCGACGGGGCATTCCTCCATACAGGAACGGTCCGTGGTGTCGATGCACGCTTCACCGATGACGAATGGCATGGGTCAGTTCTCCTGTTCGGTGGAATGGCCGGGGAAGATATCGGCCTCGGGATCGAGTTCCGCGGCGGCGTTGTTCACCGCGGTGGCCGCCTCGCCGAAGCCCACGGCGATCAGCCGGACCTTGCCCGGATAGTCGGTGATATCGCCGGCCGCGTAGACGCGCGGCACACCGGTCCGCATCCGGGTGTCGACGACGATATGGCGGTTCTCGATCCGCAATCCCCAGTCGGTCAGCGGGCCGAGGTCGGCGGTGAAACCGAGCGCGGCGATCACCGACTGCGCGGGCAGAGTCGTCACGGACTTATCGGCCTTGTGGTGCACATCCACCTCGGTGATCCAGCCGTTCCCCCGCACCGCGGCGATATCGGAGTTCACCAGCATCCGCACACTGCTGTCCCGGACTTTGGCGACCGTGGACCCGTGGGCGCGGAATCTGTCCCGCCGGTGCACCAGGGTCACCGACGCCGCGACCGGTTCCAGATGCACGGCCCAGTCGAAGGCACTGTCCCCACCACCTACGATGACCACATCACGGCCGGCGTGCGCCGACAGATCGGGCACGAAGTAGCTGAGCCCGCGATCGAGAAAATCCAGTCCCTGCGCCAGCGGGCGCGGGGTGAACGTACCGATCCCACCGGTGACGACCACCGCGCCGGCGGTGATGGTGCGCCCGGAACCGGTGCCCACCACTGCCCGGCCGTCCGGGGTATGGGTCAGGGTCCGCGCCTGCTCGCCCAGGAGATACACCGGGTCGTAGGGCGCCGCCTGCTCCAGTAACCGGCCGATCAACTCCCGGCCCTTCACCGCCGGAAACCCGGCGATATCCAGGATTTCCTTCTCCGGGTACATCGCGCTCACCTGACCACCGGGTTCCGACAGCGCGTCGATCACCGCGACCCGCAGTCCCCGGAACCCCGCGTAGTACGCGGCGAACAGTCCGGCCGGTCCGGCACCGACGACGAGGATGTCCACCTCCGGTCCGGCGCCGGCCGGCCTATCCAGCGTTTCGTTCATACTCAGCACGCTAAGAGCGTTGCGGCGCAGGAGAAATGAAACGGGTCCGGTGAGCAGACCCCGGTCCGGGCAGCGCGCCGCACGCCGCGCAGACGACGAACGGCAGGCCCCGGCACGAATGCCGGGACCTGCCGTCGACCGGTATCGGTCAGCTCACTCTGATGCCTGCGGCGTACTCCGCCCGGCCCGATCGATGAGGCCAGGACACGGGATGAACTACGCCGCCCTCATGGCAGGCACCGTGCGCCGCCCGTGACCGCGCTCTTATTTGACGCCGTAGCGCGCGAGGAACTTGGTCGACAGGATGCGCAGGACACGGTCGAAGAAGAAGCCCATGATGCCGAGCACGATGATGCCGACGAAGGTCCAGTCGATCCGGCCGTAGTTGCGGGCCTGCCAGATCATCGAGCCGAGCCCGTGCTCGGAAGCGACGATCTCGGCGGACACGATGGTGAGGAAGCTGTTGCCCATGGCCAGCCGGGCGCCGGTGACGATCCCCGGGACCGCGGACGGCAGGACCACCGTCTGCATGATCTGCAACCGCCCGGCGCCCAGGTTGGTGGCCGCCTGCAGTTTGTTCTCGCTGATGGATACGGTGGCGGCGATGGTGCTCACGGTGACGATGAACACCGAGGTGTAGAAGATCAGCACCACCTTGGAGGTCTCACCGATACCGAACCAGACCACCGCCAGCGTGACGAACGCGATGGGCGGGATGAACCGGAAGAACTCGATATAGGGGTCGAGCAGCTGGCGGACCATGTTGAACCGCCCCATCAGGATGCCGATCGGGGCGCCGACGAGCACGCCGAGGCTCCAGCCGAGCAGGATGCGCTGCCCCGAGGCGACCACCGAGGTCCACAGGACCCCGCTCTCGGACAGCTCACCCGCCGCCCGCCACACCTCGACGGGCGAGGCGATCGTCGTCGGGCCGTACCACCAGGCCAGGAACGACCAGACCGCCAGGCCGATGAGCGCCGAGGCGATCCACAACGCCCCGGTGCGCAGCACCTGGTTGCCGATTCGCATCCCGGCGCCGCGCGCCGAGACCGCGCCCCGTGGGGCCCGGATTTCCGCTATCGCGGTCATACCTTTTCCTCCTCGCCCCGGACACCCGCGAGGTCCGGTTCGCCTTCGAAGCCCTGATTGCGCAGCGCCGCGACCACTTCGGCCCGGATATCGTCGCGCAGCTGCTCGTACAGTTCGATCACCTGCGGGTTCGCCCGGTCGCGCGGCCGTGGGGCGGTGACGTCGTAGATGCTTTTGATCCGTGCCTTCGGGCCGGCGGTCATCACCACGACACGATCGGCGAGGGTGAGCGCCTCGTCGATATCGTGGGTGACGAACACGACCGTGCAGCCGGTGTGCCGCCAGATCTTGTCCAGTTCGGTCTGCAGGACCTGCCGGGTCTGGGCGTCCAGCGCGCCGAAGGGTTCGTCCATCAGCACCAGCGAGGGCTGGTTGGCCAGGACCCGGGCGATCTGCACCCGCTGCCGCATCCCGCCGGACAGCTGGGCCGGGAATTTCCCGCCGGCGTGTGGCAGACCGACCATGCCCAGGTATTCGGCCGCGATCCGCGCCTGTTCGGCTTTCTTCGCGCCGTGCATACGGGGTCCGTAGGCGACGTTCTGCGCGACGGTCATCCAGTCGAACAGCGCCTCCGAACTCTGGAAAACCATGCCGGCGTGCCGGTTGCCGCCGTCGATCTGCTCGTCGTCGCAGATGATGCCGCCGGCGGTGGGCCGGACGAATCCGGCCATGGCCGACAGCAGCGTCGATTTACCGCAACCGCTCGGCCCGAGCAGGCAGACGAATTCGCCCGGCCGCACCGCGAGGTCGATACCCGTGACGATCTCGGCGGTTCCGAAGTTGATGTCCAGGTCCCGGATCTGCACCGAAACACCTTTATCGGTGCCCGGCCCGGCGATATCGGATGTGGTCACGGTCATTTCTTCTCCTCCTTGTACCAATCGAGCAGCATCGCCGACCGCAGGTCGGGCTGCTCGGAGAGGACGCCGATGTCCTGATAGAAATCGACGATCTGCTGCGCCGAATCCACGTCCTTGTCGCTGAGATTCGTGACCCCGAAATCGATTTCGCGGATCGCGACGAGGGTTTGCTCGTCGGCCACATTGACCGCGGTCCGGGTGGCCACCGCGGCCCGGGCCGGATCCTGTTCCACCCGCTCACTCGCGGCGGCCAGCACCTGCGCGAACCGTTGCGCCTCCGCCGGGTTGTGCTCGAGCCAGGAATCGGTCGATATCGCCCAATGGTGGTAGGTCCAGTCGAAATCGCCGGTCACCGCGACCACCCGTCCGGTCCCCTGCGTGACCGCGGTCGCGGGCCACGGCTCCCACAGCACATAACCGTCGATATCCCCGCGGGCGAGCAGCGCCGGCATATCGCTCGGGGTAGCCGAGATCATCTCGACGGAACCGGCCGCAATTCCGTTGGCTCGCAGATATTTATCGGTCGATACCTGACCGAGGCCGGGGACGAATCCGATCTTCTCGATATCGGCGGCGGACTGGATGCCGTTGCGCAGGACGACCTTGATGTACTCGCCGGACGCTTCGTAGGCGAACAGTGCCCGCATATCCGGGTTCTGCCGCAGCTGCGAAATCGTCGTGGTGTCCGAACTGCCGGCGAGCTGGACCTGACCGCTGGCGAGCGCGTCGACGGCTTCCCCGCCGCTGCCGAATTGCACGAGTTCCACATCCAGGCCCGCGTCGCGGAACATGCCCTCCTGATCCGCGAGGAAGAACGCCGCGAACGAGGAGTCGATCCCCACCGCGACCCGGATCGGCCCGCCCGCGCTCGCCTCCGCTTCGCGGGTGGCGGGCCGGGTGCACGCTCCCAGCGTGATCGCCAGTGTCATCGCGAGTACCGCGAAGGACACCCTCCTGTATCTAGATCGCCACGCCATTTTCTGCACCCTCATTCTGTGATCTGCACCGCATTCGCCGCGCCTTGGACAGGGAACCTATCCGCTGTCCGCGGGCGCGCGAACGAACGCGGTCCGGGGAGCGGACCCGCACCTCGGCACCGCCGGCGGCCGACCCCGATGACCTCGGACGGCCGGGCACCGGCCGGGTCATAGGATGAATATTTGTCTATTGGAAGCTGATGACCAGCACGTTTCCCATACATTTCCGGACCGTTGCCCATATGCGCCATGGACCCCGCCGGGATTGGTCTCCGGGGCCGCGCAACTCCCGCCTGCGCGCGGCACCGTGGCCCGCGAAAGCACCGGGGCCGGTCGCGCACGCTGCGCGACCGGCCCCGGAAGAACTCGACAGTCCCAGTACAGTTACACGGCCGTCTTCACCCGCTCGGCAGCCTCGGCCAGGAACTCCAGACTCAGCACGTTGTACTCCTCGGCATTTTCGTGCTGCGGCCAATGCCCGCACGCGGGATACAGCTGCAACCGGGCGCCCGGGATATCGGCGGCCATTTTCTCGGCCTCGGGCACGTCCCCGAACGGGTTCTCATGACCCCACACCACCAGCGTCGGCGCGGTGATGCGGGCCAGCCGGTCCGGCCGCAGCAGATTGCGCTGCCGGATCTCCATATTCTGCAGCGACAGCAAGTTGCCGATATTGGCCACGAAAGCGGGCTCGTGGTAGATCCGGTGCCGCACCTGCACCAGTTCCTCGGTGGCGTCGGCGGCATCGTGCATGAGCAGCCGCATCCGGGCGCGGGTCAGTTCGATGTCGTCGCTTTCCACCGCTTTGGTCGTGGAGGTGCGGATCCGCTCCATGACCTGCGGGTTCGCCACGGTTCCGCCCGCGGCGAGCAGTTGCAGCGAGAGCACCCGCTCGGGGTGATCACTGGCCAGATACGCCGCGACCCAGCCGCCGAGCGATTCACCGACCAGATGCACCTTCTCCAGCCCCACCGCATCGAGGTAGTCGAGCAGATGTTGCACATAGCGGGGAATCTCGTACGGATAGTCGGGTTTGCCCGTGTAGCCGTGGCCGAGCATATCGATGGCGTGGCATTCGTAGCGCGCCGCGTGCGCGACGATATTGCGGGCGAATGCCTCCAGATGTCCGCTGGTGCCGTGCAGGAATATCACCGCTTCGTCGCCGCTGCCCGCCTGCAGCGAGCGGGTGGGGATACCGGCGGCGTCGACGGTTTTCAGCGCGAAGTCCACGCCGGTCAGTTCGGTCCAGATCGTCATATCGAATCCTTGTCGGTAAATGGTGAGTATCGGGTCGTGATCACCGGCCGGCGGGCTGCCGTGCGGGATCCAGCACGGTGACACCCATTCCGGTGAGCCATTCCGGGATGGCTTCGTAGGCCAGCCGCTCCCCCGGGATGTAATCCAGCATCGCGGCCATCATCAGCCAGGTCCGCAATTCCTGCGCCCCGTTGCCGGCCGCTGCCTCGAGCTCCGCGGTGCGGTATCCGGCCAGTTCGGCGGCCTTGCCGAGGCTGAACAACTCGAGCATCCGGTTGTCGAATTCCGGGGAGATGGCGGCTTCGGCGGCGCGGATGATCTGCCGGCGCCGCACGTCGTAATCGGACCAGTTCTCCCGGCCGTCGAGCCAGGCCCGGACCATGAAGTCCTCGTCCTCGCCGTGCGGGTCACGCCAGTCCGGCCAGGGCAGCCGGTGCGAGAGTCCGCCGGAGGCGATCACCACCACGCGGCTGTCCACCGGATACGCGGTCACCGCCTCCCGCAAGGCCACCGCGAGATCCGCGCAGCGCTGGAAGGTGGGGAGCGGCGGCGCGAAAACGTTCACCACCAGTGGCACGATCGGCACGTCGAGCCCGGCCAGCAGGTACTGGATGGCATGTGACTGGCCGTGGTCGATCTGCAGGCGGGCCGAGAACGCCGGATCGAACCGGCCGCTTTCTATGAGGGAATCGGCCAGATGCCGGGCCAGCTCGATATCGACTCGCTGTGGGCCTTTCGGAGTACCCGATTCGCCGCTGGCGTGACATTCGCCGACCCCGAGCGTGAACGGCGGGATCAGATCGAGCCAGAACCCGCGAAAGTGATTGGAGCCCAGCAGGATCACCGCGTCCGGGCGTGCCGCGGCGATCCGGTCACGGGCCGCGTGGAGTGCGTCGCGGAACCTTTCCGCTTCCGACTTGTGTGTCGTCTGCTCCCAGTGGGTGTTCATCAGCGTGCTGTGTGACGCGCCCACCCCCAGCACGATATTCGCCATCAGTCGATACCTACTTCCTCGAGTGTCCGGGTCGCCGTATCCAACACGACCCGCACGAGATACCGGGTGAACTGTTCGGCCGCCCGCAGATCCACGGTGTTCATGCCCCGCGCGAAATCCACGTCGAACGGGGCGTCGGCAACCTTCGGCATGCCCACCCGGACGGTCGGGATGCCACGGCCCCGCAGGATGTTGGCGTCGGTCGCGCCGCTGGCGTCGCGCACGTCCTGATGGGGTCGCCCTTCCATCGCCTCCCATGCGGTGACTGCGCTGCGGCACAACCACATTCGCGGGTCCGATGATTCTCCGGGGATCGCCAGTATCTGTTCGACATCGATCCGCGCGTCCAGGTCTTCGGCGATCGTCCGCACGGCGGCCCGCAGTTCCCGTTTGGCCGCGGTCGGGGTGGTCCGCGGGCTCAGCCGCAGGTCCACCATCATCCGCACCTGCTCCGGTGTGAACGAGGCGGTGCGCCGCCAGCCGCCGTGGATATTGGCGACCATGCCCTGCGGGTACACCAGCCCGTCCCGGTGCGCCCGCGAGTACTCCGGAAACCACTGCTCGAGCCGCGCCGCCACCGCACCGGCCAGCGCGACCGGGTTGCGATAGGGCAGCCGGTGCCGCGACCCGACGTAGGTGTGGCTGCCGTGCACGGTGATCTCGAACCAGCTCAGGCCCACTTCTTCCCAGGACACCGTCCAGCCGGGTTTGGCGATGAGCGCGAAATCCGCCCAGACGCCCTGCTCCAGCAAGAACGAGCAGCCGGCACCCTGCCCGGTGTTACGCCGGGTACCACCGACGCCCGGCCGGGCATTGGTGGGCATACCACCGGCACCGAACGCGGCGATCAGATCCCCGGTCAGCGGGATACCGGCGGCGTACACGGCCTCGACCGCCGCCAGGACGCAGGCGGCGTGGCCCTTCGGGTTCGAGGCGCCGAGACCGGTCACGTAATCGCCGTCCACGACCGCCCGCGCCGTCATATCCGGGCGCAGGATATCGCCCGCCCAGGGCAGATCCTCCTCGGCATTCCCACTTGTCACGGTGTCGATCGGGGCATAGAGCATCAGATCCGGACCGGCCCCGGTTCCGGGTAGGCGGGCCCACGAATTGGCCTGCCGGTCATCGAGTTCCATCGTCTGTGCCTCGATACCGGCTTCGCTGAACACACCGGTGATATGCCGTGCCAGCGGCCCTTCGTCACCGGTCGGGCTCGCGATATCCACCAGCCCGGTGACGAGTTCCCGCAGGCGGCCGTAATCGACTGCGGCGCAGGCTCGTTCGGCCCAAGAACGCCGTTGTTCGTCGAGTCCGGCAAGCGGGTCGGCCACCGCCGTCATTGCGGGCTGACCTGATGGACCTGAGTATTGTTCCGCGCGGCCAGGAAACGCCAGGCTTTCGGCGCCCCGGCGGCCAGCAGCACACCGGCAGCGATACCGGCGAAGATTTTGCGCATGAGTCCTCTCCTTCCCTATTCGGCCGGAGAACCGTTGGTGTCCCCGGGGGCGGATTTCACCGCAGCCGTTTCTCTTCCGCTCGTACGCCGCGCTCGCACCGGCCGCTCCGGTTTCGCCGGCTCATGGGCCGCGGCGGCCGCGATCTTTTCCGCGTACTCCTCTTCCGCGAGATTGCGCCACGCCGTGAGCGAGATATCGGGCCGGTAGAGCTTCTCCGGGGGCGCGTCGGTGACGCTCACCATCCATTCGTCCTGACCGGAGAACTGGCCGTGGAACAGCCAGCGGATCGCACCCAGGTATTTCGCGTAGAAGCCCAGCTTGCGCACCCCGGTCACGAAATTGACCATCAGTCCCACATAGTTGTGGTGGTCGTCGTCCACCGGTACGTAGAACTCGTAGTGGATGAAGTTCGGGTACGCGATGCGCAGCACGCCGGGCATCGACAGTGACGCGAACCCGGGAAACTGCTGTGCCTCGATCACCGGGTCGGTGCGCAGTCCCGCACCCACGTTCCCGATCTGGGAGATCGTGGTCTCGTCCGGCTTCTTCTTCCACCACCGCTTGTTGGTCCATGTCCCGACGCCGGGGAATTCGGCCTCCCAGTGCACCTCGTCCTGGACGCGGTAGATCCAGCGGCCCTCGGGCACGATCCGGGTGATGTTCCAGGTCGGCATGGGTTTGAACAGCCGCCACAGCGCCGTGCGGTGCAGGTATTTCGCGTGCCCCTCATCAAAACCGTTCTCGCACGCGAAACGCCAGTTACCGCGGCGCGGCTGGATCCGGCCGCCCACGATGCCCTCGTTCTCCACCAGTTCCCGGGGCAGCTGTTCGTCGATCGGCGGCGCCGGTTCGTTGCCGATCGGGATGTACACCCACACCAGGCCCAGGCGTTCGGCCACCGGATAGGTCTGCACCGAGAGCTTGCCGCAGACCTTCGAATCGGGCCCGTCGGTGATGACGGCGGCGAGTTTCCCGTCCGTCAGCCGGAAGGTCCAGCCGTGATACGGGCAGCTGACGGTGCCCGGGAACTGCTGATCGCCCTCCGACAGCGGCACCCCACGGTGCGGACACCGGTCGTGCAGGGCATAGGCGGTGCCGTTGTCCCGGATCAGCGCCAGCTTCTCCCCGCACACGGTATGGCTCGTGGGTTTGCCGGTGATGTGGTTGGACCACGTCACCGGATACCAGTACCCGCGGTAGCCGCTGCCCGCCTGGTCGTAGTACGGCCAGGCCGTCCAGTCCTGCCGGCCTGCCGCCCGCGCGCGCTCCGGGAGCGTGGGCCGGGTGGCCGGTGCCTCGACACCAGTCATATGGGTTCAGTTCCTCTCGATGCGAGATCGTCCGGTTGCTCCGATCTTCGGCCCGGACGCGGCAGCACCCAATGGATCGGGTTCGCTCAGCAGACCGGAGGCCCCGCGGCGACCACGGCCGACCCGGTCGCGCAGACGGTGCCGCTGTCGTCGCGCTCCTCGAGCCGCAGGGTCACCGCGCCGTCCGCGGCCGCGCCGACGACACCGGTGACGGTCAGGGTCGCCCCGACTGCAGCGGGCGCCCGGTTCTGCCAGCTCACCGAGCGCACCGCGGCCGGGTCACCGGCGTACCGGGCCGCCGCGCGGAAGAAGAGCGTGCCGTGCAGTTGCGCCATCACCACCGGGTCGTCGAGGCCCTCGGCACGCGCGGCGCGAGTGTCGTAGTGGATACGGTGCGCATTGTGAGTGGCGGCGCCGAACCGTTGGATCCGGATCGGGTCCGTTTGCAGCGCAACAGGTTCGACGGCATCTCCGAGCCGGGCCGGACGCGGATCCCTCATCGGACGATGAATCCTTCTGTCACCGACACCAGCGGTCCGGCCGTGGACGCGAAATAGACCTTGCCGACGGTGACCAGCACGAAGCGCGAACTCCCCCGGCCTTTCCACTCGACCCGCTCCACGGTGCGCCGCACCTCGATGTCCTCGTCCAAGGGGGTGGCCCGATGGAACTCGACACTCTGCCCGCCCGCCATCAGCCGTACCGCCAGGCCGGCCGTTCCGGGCACCTCGTCGGCGAACATGCCATCGGGCCGGTATTCCTCGTCCCGCGCGCCCGCCGGCCCACGCAGCAGGCTCGGCAGATACAGCGGGTGCACGGCGAACGCCGGATGCCGCGGCTCGAGATATCGCGCGTCGTCCTCCCCGCAGGCCCGCGCGAAGGCGATCGCCTCCGCGGCCCGCACCCGCCCCAGCTCACGTTTCTCCACCGCGCCGAGCAGCGCGGTGGCCCGTGCGTGCACGGTTTCCAGATCATCTGTCATGGGCCGACGCTAGGAATCCGCGACCGGCCGGACAACCGGCCGGGACCGTCCAGCGGACCGCGAACCTTGGGCCCGGCCGCGCCATGCGGTCAGGTGGTGGGTATGGCATCTCGACCGAACAGCTTGTACGCCACCGCAGCCGGTGTGACCTTCCACTATCACGACCTGGGCAGCGGGTCCCCCACCCTCTTCCTGCACGGCGGCGGACCCGGCTGCACCGCCTGGTCGGACTTCGGGCCGGTCGCGGAACTGTTCGCCGGCGACCGCCGGGCCCTGCTCGTGGACCTCCTGCAATACGGCCAATCCGACAAATGCACGATCACCGGCCCGATGTGGGATTTCCACGCCGCGAAAATGGTGGCGCTACTCGACGAACTCGGTATCGACCGCGCCGATTTCGTCTGCAATTCGTGGGGCGGCACGATCGCGCTCAACCTCGCCGCCAAATACCCCGAACGAGTGCGCACCCTGGTGATCACCGGCAGTATGCCGGTTTTCTACGGCCCCCTCGCCCCGCTCCCCGAGTCCGGGCGCCGGGGTCGCAATGCCCGCGACGTGTATTACGGCGGTGAGGGACCGACGCGCGAGAAGATGCGGCAGCTCATCACCCGGCTCGAATGGTTCGACGGCAGCAAGCTCCCCGACGAAACCCTGGATATGCGGTACCGGCAGAGCCTCGACCCCGGCGAAACCGAGTTGGCCGCCCGCTCGGACAACCCGCGCGGCGACTGGCAGGACCTGACGGCCGAGCTCGGCATGATCCAGGCGCCGGTCCTGTTCGCCTGGGGTATGCACGACGCGTTCCTCACCCCCGACTACCCGTTGATGCTCGCCCGCATGGTCCCGCACGGCCATCTCTACGTGATGGACCGGGCCTCGCACCACTTGCAGGAGGAACGCCCATACGACTACTACAGCGTGGTGACCGGTTTCCTCAACCAGCAGCATCCGTGACCACCGAAGAGATCAGGGACACCCAGCCGCTCGATAAACCCGTACAGCACAACAGGATTCGACTCGTCCTGATACTGGGAGCGCTCACCGCGCTAGGGCCGTTCACGGTGGATATGTACCTGCCCGCGCTACCGGTCATCGCCACGGATCTGGGCACCACCGATGCCACCATCCAGCTCACCCTCACCGCGACCCTGATCGGCCTGGCGCTCGGCCAGCTGGTCATCGGACCGCTGTCCGATGTCTACGGCCGGCGCCGACCGCTGATCGCCGGCTCCGCGATCCACGTCGCGGCCTCGGTGGCCTGCTATTTCGCGCCGTCGGTCGCGCTGCTCGGGACCTTCCGCGCACTCCAGGGGATCGGCGCCGCGGCCACCACGGTCATCGCCATGGCGGTGGTACGCGATCTGTTCACCGGCCGGGAGGCTGCGGTCGTCTTGTCACGGCTCATGCTCGTCATGGGCGTCGCCCCGGTGCTGGCACCCTCGATCGGCGGCCTGCTCATCGCCGTCGTTTCCTGGCACGGCGTCTTCCTCACCCTGGCCGGCCTCGGCCTGGTGATGATCGTGCTCGGCTGCTACGCCATGCCCGAAACACTCCCGCCCGCCGCCCGCGCGAGCCGCGGCACCGCCTCGCTGTTCCGGCGCTACGGGGTCCTCGCCCGGGACCGGGTCTTCGTCCTGCTGGTCCTCGTCTGCGGGCTGGTCCGGGCGGTCCTGTGGGCCTATATCGCCGGCTCGGCCTTCGTTCTCCAGCAGCAATACGGTCTGAGCCCGCAGCTCTACGGTTTCGCCTTCGCGATCGGTGCCGTCGCATTGATCGGCTCGTCCCAGCTCAACGTGCTGCTGCTCGCCCGCTGGACCCCCGACCGTCTCTGCCTGATAGCGCTGGTGGTGAGCGTCGTCCTCGGCGCCGTATTCGTCCTCGTCACCGTGACGGGCGCGGGCGGCCTCGCCGGCTTCGCCGTGCCACTCGTGCTGCTGCTCTGCACCACCGGTCTCGCCATGCCGAATTCGGTGGCGGCGGCGCTGTCCCGGCACGGTGAAGCGGCCGGATCCGCCGCCGCGGTCGTCGGCTTCACCCAGTTCGGCGCCGCCGCCCTCGCCGCGCCCGCGGTCGGGGTGCTCGGCAACTCCGCCCACGCGATAGCCATCGTCATGACCGTCGCCGCGACTCTTGCCCTGCTCGGATTCCTCACCGCGCGCCCCGGCCGAGTCGGGCCCGGAGCCGGGACAGCGAGTACTGACATCATGGGACCATGAACGAACGGGGAGAACCGGTCCTGTACGCCCTCGTCACCGGCTCACCACCGGCCCGGTACGTGGGCAGGCTCGTCGACCTTGCGCAGGCCGGCGGCTGGGATGTCTGCGTCGTCGCCTCCCCGGACGGCCGGCGTTTCATCGATCCCGACGCGCTGGCCGCCCACACCGGGCACCCCGTTCGCAGCGAATACAAAGAACCCGGCACACCGGATCTGCTCCCACCCGCCGACGCCGTGATCGCCGCCCCGATCACCTGTAACTCACTGGCGAAATGGGCTGCGGGGATATCGGATACGCTCCCCCTCGGTCTGTTGGTCGAGGCGGTCGGCAAAGGGTTGCCCGTCGTGGCCGTGCCCTATTCCAACCGCGCGCAACTCGGTTTCCCCGCGGTGCAGGAAGCGATCCAGAAACTCTCCGGCTGGGGTGTCGCGGTGCTCTCCGGCGACACGATCGGACAGCACGAACCCGGAACCGGTGAGCACTACCTGGATCAGTTCCCCTGGGAACCCGCCTGGCGCGCCCTACTGAACCACCCTGCCCGCAGCATCGGCGCGTAGCAGTCGAAGGCGGTGGGCTCCGGCCCACCGCCGACGAGTTCCGGTTGCGGTGTACCCGCCGCCGGGTGTGATCGATTGTCCTACTCGGTGCCGGTCGCGGCCCGTTCCGCCGCGACAGCGGGGGCGCGCACGGCACTGCCGGATACCGTGGACAGCGCCGCCAGTGCCGCCAGCCCAGCCGCCGACCAGAGCAGAACAGACAGGCCGGCACCGTCGAAGATCACGCCGCCCGCGAACGATCCCAGTGCGATGCTCCCGGTGAAAGCGCCGACGTACAGTCCGGAGACGGCCTCCCGCCGGTCCGGCGCGGCCTGGACGGCCCAGAGCTGGCTGCACACCGAGACACCGCCGTAGGAGAGTCCCCACAGCACCAGCACCACGGCGGCGCCGAGTGGGCTGGTCCCGAGCAGCGGTAGCAGCAGCAGCGCGGCGGTGATACCGATCGCCAGGACGAGCAGCGTGGCCCGGACCCGCCGCGCGGCCGCCGCGCCCGCCGCGAAATTGGCGGCGATGCCGAACAATCCGTAGACGAGCAGCAGCAGTGATATCCCGGCCCCGTGAACCCCCGACACCTCCTCCAGTGCGGGACGCACATAGGTGTAGGCCGCGAAATGCGCTGTCACCACCAGGGTTACCGCGACCAGCCCCCGGCGCACCGCCGGAAGCGCGAGCAGCGAACCGGAACCCACGGCTTCGTCCGCGCCGGTCTGCGCGGGCAGTGCCGGCAGGAACACTGCCAGCGCGGCGCCGAGCCCGAGCGCCGCCACCGCGAGCGCGCCGAAGGCACTGCGCCAGCCCGCGATATCACCGAGCAAGGTCCCCAGCGGTACACCCAGGACGGAAGCCACCGCGACACCGCTGACCACCAGCGACACCGCCAGGCCCGCGCGAGCGCGCACAAGCCGCGGGACCAGCGCAACGGCCAGCGCCCACACCGTGGCCATGGCCAGACCCACCACCACCCGGCCGAGTGCCAGCACCGCGAACCCCTGGGCGAGCGCGGTGATCAGATTGCCGGCGGCGAGCAGCAACGCGGCGGCCACCAGGACGCGACGGCGGTCGAGCGTGCCGATCACCCGGGAAACGAACGGCGCGAACAGGGCCGCCACGACACCGGTGACGGCCAGGCTGAACCCCGCGGTACCGGCGGAGATACCCAGACCGTCGGACATCGGGGTGAGAATGCCGACCGGCAGCATCTCCGCCGTGACGACGAGAAATGTGGACAGGGCCAGCACGACGATCGAGGACCAGCGTTCGGCGGGTGCGGCGACGGGGGCCCGGGATTCACTCACAGTGGACATGAATCCAGTCAAGGTCGCGCGGTATCGCGGAACAACGGTGATCAGCTCATTGTTCGATCAGCTGAACTGATCGATCGTGGTGAGCGGAAGGAGCGGTATGCCGGACCTTCCCGTCCGCGAGCTGGAATGCCTGCTGATACTGGCCGAGGAACTGCATTTCGGCCGGACAGCGCAGCGGCTGCGGGTTTCGCAGAGCCGGGTGAGCCAGCTCGTCGCCGCCCTGGAACGCAGTATCGGCACCCGGCTCGTAAACCGCACCAGCCGTCGCGTGACGCTCACCGATTTCGGTGCCGCATTCGTGGAACGGGTCCGGCCCGCGTACACCGAGCTGGCCGAGGTGGTCGGTGGTGCGCGGCAGGAGGCCCGGCACGAGAATCCCGCGCCGATCCGGCTCGGTTTCCAGGGCATCGCGTACGAAACGGTCACCTGGACCCTCACCAGGTTCGCGCACGAAAACCCCGATGTGGCGTTGTCCTTGCAGGAGATCCCGCTCGGCGACCCCTTCGGCGCCCTGCTGGACGGCCGGGTCGATGCCGCCGTCGCACTGCTCCCGGTACGGGAGCCGGAGCTCTCGGTCGGTTACGTGTTCCCGCCCGCCCCGCGGATGCTGGCCGTAGGACACGGCCACCCACTGGCGTCGACCGAAAGCATCGATGCCGAAGCGCTGGCGACCGTGGACCTGGTCTCGGTGGACGGACCCGCACCGCAATATTGGCGCGACGTGCACTTCCCACGATTCACACCGCACGGCAAACCGATCGAGGCGACGGTCCGCGTGGCGACGCTCCAGGAGGGCATGACCCTCGCCGCCACCGGCCGGTACGCGATGCTGACCTGCCGCCCGGTGGCCGAACGCAACCAGCGCGCCGACCTGCGCTTCGTCCGCGTCACCGGATTCGACGAGGAGTCGCGGATGGCGTTGCTCTGGCGCTCCACGCACCGCCGCCCGCAACTGACGAAACTGGCGGCCTTGCTCGGCGAACTACCCGGCACGACACAGATACCGGCCGACCCCTTCACCGCTCCCGGGCTGCGGACACAGGTGCCGGCGGTTTCCTGACTACGTGCGGCCGGCAACACCAGTTCACACCGATCCCGGGCCAGGCTCGGCGTCGGTCGGCGGGTGTCCGGCGTCATGCCGCTGTGGGGCGGCAGGTGGTCAACAACTCCAGCGGATAGAAACCGGTGCAGCGGCCCGCGCGGTCGAGTAGTGAGCCCAAACGTTTGGGTGTCTCGAGGGTGATACTGCGGTCCGCGATCACGAGGCCCGGCACCTGCGATTCGAGTTCGTGCTCCAGGCGCGACAACTCGCTGATCTGCCGCAGCCACACCGTCATCAGGACGTTCGCGGTCCCCGTCACCTCGCAGCACACGCGGATCTGCGGGAACGAATCGAGCGCGTCGACGAGCGCGCTGAGCGTACGTGGTGTCGCACGCGCCCAGATATTCGCGGTCACCGGCCAGCCCCCGAGTACATGGGCGACCTCGCAGCGGATCGAGAGGATGCGCTCGGCCACGAGATAGGTGAGCCGGCGCCGGACGGCCGCCGCGCTGATCCCGCAGACACCGGCGAGTTCGACCGCCGAGCGGCGTCCGTCGGCCGCGAGCGCGGCGATCAACGCCAGGTCCACGGCGTCCGGCTGATGGACCAGTGGCCGCGGGGGCGGGCGGTATCGGGACAGCGTCGACTCCTCGCCGTCGTCGAGGGCCCGCACCCGCCAGCGTTCGCTCTCCCCGAACACCTGCATCACCACGCGGGTGCGGGTGCGGGAGACCATCGGCGACGCCGCCAGCTGCTGCACCCAGTCGCCGAGGGTGTCGAGATCGAAGGTCATCACGGTGAGGAGGAGGTCGCCGTCGCCGGCGGTGCGCTGGATGGTCGCGACCATCCCGTCCCGGGCGAGCTCCCGCATCAGCTCCGGCAGGCGCTCGGCCGCCTCGACCTCCACGAAGGCCGCGCATTGCGTATTCAGATAAGCCGGCCCGGGATAGGTGACGATCCACGCCAGCCCGCTGTCCACCAACCGTTCCCAGCGCCGTGCGGCGGTCGGCGCACTCACACCCGCGACTTCCCCGACGGCGCCCCACGGCGCACGCGGCGCGGACTGCAATGCGTGCACGATCCGGAAATCAATGTCGTCTGGCACGTGACAATCCTTCACCCGGTGGCCTTCGATCTGCATTTCTCAACATGCCGCGAAAAACCGGCCACCGCATCTTTACCGTTCCATTTCACATATCGGCGGCTTTTCATCCGGCCGGCGATGGAGGAGGTTATCGGAATGAGGATCACGGTTATCGGCGGCGGCCACGGTTCGTATGCGGCGGCGGCCGATATGAGCGGAAAGGGACACGACGTCATCTGGTGGCGGCGTGCGCACGATGCTTTCGCACCGCTGCTCGATGCGGGCGAAATTCTGGTCGACGACCATCGCGGGCAGCGCGCCCTGCCGATCGGTACCGCGGGCGGAATCGTCGTCGAAGCCGATCTCGGCCGTGCGGTGGCGGGTGCGGAGATAATCATCGTGCCGATTCCCGCCTTCTCCCACCCCGATCTCGCCGAGCGAATAGCGCCGCACCTGGCCGACGGGCAGGTGGTGTACCTGCCGCCGGGCAGTTTCGGTTCGGTGCTCTTCGCGCGGGCGCTGGCCGCCGCCGGTAACCCGGCCAAGGTCGCCTTCGCCGAGACCGGAACCCTCCCCTACCTCGCCCGCAAGCACGGCGGCAACCGGGTGGTGGTGAGCGGTTACGCCACCCGGCTGCCCACCGGTGTCTTCCCCGCACACGACAGCGAGCGCGCGCTGGCGGTGCTGGCGCAGATCTATCCGGTCGAGCCCGTCGAGGACGCGCTGAGCGGGGCGTTGATGAATGCGGGCCCGGTCATCCATCCACCGCTGATCCTGATGAACGCCGGCCCGCTGGAACATTTCGCGGCCTGGGACATCCACAACGAGGGCACCCAGGATGCCATCCGGCGCGTCACCACCGCGCTCGACGCCGAACGTATCGCCGTCCGCACCGCGCTCGGGTACAGCGCGCCGCATTTCCCCCTCGCCGACCACTACACACCGGACGGCGACGAATGGATGTACGGAAACGCCGCGCACGAGAAGCTCACCGACAGCGGCGACTGGCGCGAGCATATCGACCTGCACACCCACCGGTACATGACCGAGGATGTGGAGATCGGCCTCGCCCTGCTGACTTCGGTCGGGCACTGGGCCGGAGTACCCACCCCGGTGGCGAGCGGCCTCCTCGCGATCGCCGCCGCGATCACCGGCCGGTCCCCGGGTAGCGGCGGCCGGACACTGGCCGCGCTGGGGCTCGACGGGCTGGACCGCGACGGTATGAAACAGGCACTGCGCGACGGGTTCTTGCCGTGACCGCGCCGGTCGTGGTGGTCGGCGCGGGCCGCATGGGCCAGGGCATCGCGGCCGCGCTCGCGTTCGGAAAGGTCGAGGTGACCGTCGTCGATCTGCGCGACCGCGGCGCCGGCACCGCGGCGTACCTCGCGACGGCCCGGGCCGAGATCCGCTCGTCGCTGGAGCGGAAGGTCCGGCTCGGGCTGCTGGCCGGATCCGATCTTCCGGAAGTGCTGGACCGGGTGCACGTGGTGAGCCGGGAGCCCGCGGCCATGGCGGGCACCCGGCTCGTCTTCGAAGCGGTGCCGGAAGTACTCGATATCAAGCGAGCGACGCTGTCGTGGATCGAGTCGATGGTCGGTGCGGACACGGCCATCGCCTCCACCACGTCGAGTTTTCTCGTGAGCCGCCTCGCCGAATTCGTCGCCCGGCCGGAACGGCTGCTCAACGCCCACTGGCTGAATCCCGCCGATCTGATGCCGTTGGTCGAGGTGAGTCCCGGCGCCGGGACAGCGCCCTCGGTGGTCGAGGCGACCTGCGATCTGCTGTCGGCGGTGGGTAAAACGCCGGTCGTCTGCGCCGCGTCACCGGGGTACATCGTGCCGCGACTACAGGCACTCGTGATGAACGAAGCCGCCCGGATGGTCGAGGAGGGCGTCGCCGGCGCCGCGGAGATCGACCGGGCCGTCCGGATCGGGTTCGGATCCCGATTCGCCGTGCTGGGCCTGCTCGAGTTCATCGACTGGGGCGGCTGCGACACCCTGTTCCACGCCTCCAACTATCTGCGTGGCGAGCTCGGCGAGCGCTTCGGGCCCGCGCCGCTGGTCGAGCAGCACATGGCCGCCGGACGCCGGGGCAACACCGACGGCGCCGGCTTCTACGACATCGAGCCCGGGACCTTGGACGACTACCGGGCGCAGCGCATCGCGGACTTCGCGCAGGTCCTCGACGCCACGGGACAACTACACAGGTACGACGACCTCCCGCGGGAAGCAGGCCGAGCCGCCGCGGGAGCTCTATCGACACGCCCCGCCGGCGCGTCACAGAACTGATGAGGAGAAGGCTGTGACAGCTCTGAATTCACCCGAGCGCGATGCCGCGACCACCCGCGAGCGGCCGATGAAACTGGCGGTCGCCTCGGGCGTCGGGACCATCCTCGAGTTCTACGACTTCGCGATCTACGGCACCGCCACCGCCTTGGTGTTCAACAAGGTGTACTTCGACACCGACGACCCGTGGTTCGGCACCTTCCTCGGATTCGCCACTTTCGCGATCGGCTTCGTGATGGCACCGGTCGGTGCGGTGATCTTCGGCCACTACGGGGACCGGTTCGGCCGGCGCGCCGCGCTCACCACGGCGTTCATCCTCATGGGCTCGGCCACCTTGATCATGGGCCTGGTGCCCGACTCCCGGGCGATCGGGATCGCCGCCCCGCTGATCCTCATCTTCCTGCGGATGCTGCACGGGATTTCGCGCGGCGGCGAGATCGGCGGCGCGGTCCTGCTGGCGGCCGAGCACGCCCCCGCGTCGCGCCGGGGGCTCTACGGCTGCTTCGTCACGCTCGGCTCGCCGGTCGGCGCGATCCTGGCGAACACCGCCTTCGCACTGGTGCTCCTGCTGCCGATGGACCAGGTCATCGCCTGGGGCTGGCGCATTCCGTTCCTCGTGGGCGGCATCGTGCTGGTCATCGGTATCTGGACCCGGATGCGGATCTCCGAGACCCCGGACTTCGCCGGCGCCGATTCCGCCACGGAGCCGCCCGCCACCCGTGGCCTGGCGGTGGTCCGGCAGGACTGGCGCGGACTGCTCCGCGCCGCCGGGGTCAACATCGGCCAGAACTGCTACGCCTTCCTGCTGTTCACCTTCATGTTGTCGTTCCTCACCGAACCCGATCCGGGCCGGGGCTTCTCGCGTTCGCAGGTGGTCTGGGGCATCACCCTCGCCCTCGCCTGCCACGCCGCGACGGTGGTACTCGGCAGCCATCTATCCGACCGGCTGGGCCGTAAACCGGTGATCGGCTTCGGCATGGCGTCGGCGACCCTCTTCGCTCCGGTGCTGTTCTGGGTCACCGCGCACGGCTCGTTCCTGGCCTGTATCACGGTGATCTGTATCGGTTTCACCTTGACCGGGTTCGTGTACGGGCCGATGTTCACCATGTTCGCCGAGCAGTTCCCGGTGACCCAGCGCTACAGCGGCGTGGGTATCGGATACCAGGTCGGGGCGGTGGTCGGTGGTGGTATCGCGCCGATGGTCGCGAACCGGATAGTGAGTGGTACCGGCAGTGTGGTCCCGGTCGGCTTCTACGCCGCGGCACTCATGCTGATCAGCCTGTTCGCGCTGCTGAAAGGTAAGGAGACCGCACCGCTGGCGGTCGGGAAATCGTTCCGGATGCGGCTCGGCGCGTACGCGGGCGAAAGGGACCGGGACGGCCTGGATGTACTCCCGGCCGACGCGAAACCGCTGGAGCAGTTCAGCCGGTGAACGCACCACCGGCACGTCGATGCCGGCCACCCCTCATCACAGTGGCCGGCATCGACGCAACACCCTCAGGACGGAACGCGTTCCACCACAGGTGGTTCCGTCGTCCGCCCGGTCAGGGCGCGAATGCGGAGCGCGCGGAACACGGTGGCGGCGGCCGCGGCCTCGTCATCCTTCGGGGCACTGGCGAAGGCCACCACGAGGGAGACCAGGAAGGAGATCGGCGCCACCGCCAGCGCCGGATTGGAGAACGGCAGTACGGAATCCGCGCCCTGCACGGCGGGACTGAGCACGATCACCGCGATGGAAAGGACCAGGCCGGTCACGATGCCGGAGATCACGGCGCGTGCAGTCATCCGGCGCCAGTACAGCGTCAGCAGCAGCGCCGGCAGATTGGCGCAGGCGGCGATGGACATACCGAGCGAGGCCAGGAACGCCACATTCTGGCGTTGCGCGGCGAAAGCGATCGCGATCCCCACCAGGCAGGTGGCGACCGTCGCGATCCGGGCCGCGCGGTGCTGAGCGGTGGGCGATACCTTCCCGTTGCGCAGCACCTGGCCGTACAGGTCGTGGGCGATGGCGCCGGAGGTGGCGATCACCAGCCCCGACAGCGCGGCCAGGATGGTCACGAACGCGACCGCCGCCACGAACGCGAGCAGCACACCGCCGCCGAGGGTTTCGGCGAGCTGCGCGACGGCGAGGTTGCCGCCCTTGTTCTCCGCGGCGATGACATCCGGACCGACCAGCACGGCCGCGCCGTAGCCGAGCACCGGGATCATCAGGTAGAAGCCGAAGAAGATCCAGATGGAGGTGTAGGCGGAGGTACGCGCCTGCTGCGCGTCCGGCACGGTGAGGAACCGGATCATCACATGCGGGAGGCCGAGGACGCCGAGCACGAGGCCGACCGTCTGCGACAACTGGTCGAACGAGGCCGCGTCGCCGGAGCGCTGGGGGGCGACGAACTGCTGCCCGAATTCGGCGAGCGCGCTGCTGAACGGCCCGAACGGGTTGAAATCGAAGCGCACCAGGACGAGGACGAACAGCACCACCGCGCAGACGAGCAGCAGACCGGTTTTGATGATCTGGATCCAGCTGGTGGCCAGCATGCCGCCGACCAGCGTGTAGGCGGTGGTGAGCGCGCCGATGATCAGTACTGCGATCGCGTAGTCGAGATCGAACAGCAGCGAGACCAGCAGCGCCGCGCCCACCAGTTGCGATACCAGGTAGACCACGCTGATCACGACGGTGCTGATCGCCATCAGCGAGCGGACGTCCTTACCCGGGAACCGGGTGGCCAGCACATCGGCCAGGGTGAAGCGGCCGAGGTTGCGCAGCGGTTCGGCGATGAGCAGCAACGCCAGCACGAACGCGATCGGGACGAATACGGCGAGGTAGAAACCGTTGAACCCGGTGAGCGCGATGGCGCCGGTGACCCCGAGGAACGAGGCGGCGGAGATGAAATCCCCGGCGATGGCGACCCCGTTCTGCCGCCCGGTGAGCGCACCACCGGCGACATAGTGGTCGGCGGCGGATTTGTTCTGCCGGGCGGCCCAGGCGGTGATCACCAGGGTCACCGCGACCAGGGCCGCGAACAGCGAGGCGGAGACGAGGTTCATGCGCGGGCGCCTTCCTGTGCGACGCGGGCCTCGAGCGCGGCGGCCCGGGCCATGTAGTAGCGGGCGACCACAATGGCCACGGCGAACTGGAAGAACGCATAGAGCCAGGCGACGGTCACGCCGCCGGCCACCACCGTGTCCAGCACGGAGGTGAATCCGCCCAGTACGGGCAGGGGGAAGAACAGGAGCAGGACTACCGCGCTGAGCCGGAACACCAGGCGGGCGCGTTCGCGGGCGAGCTCGTCGAGACCGGGATTCCCCACGGCTGCGGGCGGATCGGAGTGAGAATGTTCCATGAGACATCGTCTTTCGGCTGTGTGATTTTCTACACGCTAAAGCGGCGATGTGAGGTGGAACATCGGAAGAATTCCCGGTCCGAATACGGAATTCCTTTATCCGGGCCCGGCGCGTCAGATCAATTCGATGACCAGTTTGGGACTCTTCGACCGGGAGACACAGAGCGCCATCTGATCACCGGCGGCCTTGTCCGCGACGGACAAACAGTTGTCGCGATGGTCGGGCTCACCCTCGAGGACGTTCGAGACGCAGGAACCGCAGATTCCTTCCTCGCAGGATTTGAAGACATCGATACCGTTTTCCTCGAGCACCGAAAGAATCGAGCGGTCGGCGGGAATTTCGAAACTCTCCCCGGTATCGAGTTCCACGGTGAAACCGGTATCGCCGGAAGTGTCGACCGCGGCCGCCTCGAAATGTTCGATGTGGACATTGCCGATGCCGACCACCGGTGCCACGACCTCGGTCACGGTGTCCATGAATCCGGCCGGACCGCAGGTGTATACGGCGCTGTCACCGGTCAGGCCGGCGGCGACCGACGCCAGCGCGGCCCGTTGTTCCGCGCGGGTACACCCGGTGTGCAGACGCACCCGGTCACGGAACTCCGCCCGGTTCTCCAGCAGGTCGAGGAAGGCGGTTTCCGCGCGGCTGCGGGTGAAGTAGTGCAGCGTGAACTCCGCGCCGGTGGCATGTAGTTCGTAGGCCATGCTCAGCAGCGGGGTGACCCCGATACCGGCGGCGACCAGCACATGCCGGTCGGCGTCCGGCGCGACGGTGAGAATATTGCGCGGTTCCCCGATCGCGATGAGGTCGCCGGCGCACACCTCGTGCAGCGCCGCCGAGCCGCCGCGGGATTCCGGTTCCCGTTTCACGGCGATGGTCAGCGACGCGGTCTCGGTGGGCGGCCCGCACAGCGAATATTGCCGGAGGATGCCGGTCGGTCCGGTGACATCGATATGCGCGCCGGCCCGGTAGGGGCCCAGCGGCGCACCGTCCTCCCGTACCAGGCGCAGCGAGCGGATACTCGGCGTCTCCGCCACGATTTCGGCGACCACCACTTTGGTCTCGGTCACGGGGGAACTCCTAACGCATGTAGAGACCGCCGTTGGCGTCCCAGCATGCCCCGGTGACCGACGCGGCGGCCGGTGACGCGAGCAGGGCGACCATTTCGGCGATGAATGCCGGATCGCCGAGACGCCCGACGGGTATGGATCGGGCGAAACTTTCGAGGTTGCCGGCGCCGACGATGTCGTGCACCACCGGCGAATCCTGCGGGCCGGGCGAGACGGCGTTCACCGTGACCCCGGATGCGGCCAGTTCGCGGGCGAACACCTTGGTCAGCGAGATGACCGCGCCTTTGGCGGAGGCGTAGTGCCCGCCGGTGGCGGTGCCGCCGTTCTGCCCGGCCAGCGAGGCCATGTTCACGATCCGGCCGTATCCCTGCGCGGCCATATGGGCGCCGAACAACTGGCAGGCCTGGAACGTGCCGCGGAACCCGACGGCCATCACGCTGTCGAGTTCTTCGGGGGTGATCTCCAGCAGCGGCCGGGCCTGGGTGCGGGCGGCATTGTTCACCAGCACCTGCACCCCGCCGAAGTCGGCGACCACGGTGGCGAGCAGCTTCTCCAGCGACCCCTTGTCCGCGACGTCCGCCGCGTAGCCCCGTGCCCCGACCGCACCGTCGAGTTCGGCGGCCAGCGCGGCGGCGGCGGTGCCGTCCAGATCGGCCACGGCCACGGCATGCCCACCGGCGTGCAGCCGGCGCACGATATGCGCCCCGAGCCCGCCCGCGCCCCCGGTGACCACGGCGACCGGCGCGCTCACAGCAGGAACCCCGCGGCGGGTACGGCGTCCTCGCTGTCGACCAGCCGGATCACCTTGCGCGCGATCCGGTCGCCGGCCGGCGTCGCACCGAGCCGGATGCGGTATTCGAGGTCCCCGGCCCAGATATCGTGGCGGCCGCGTTTGTAGGCGACGAGGATCTGCGCGGCCCGCAGGTGCACCTCGTCGTCGGTGACGTGCTCCGGGACGAATCGGGAGACGGTGCGGGTCGTGACCGCGGCGTCGACGGCGGCGAGGGCGTACCCCTCGGTCATCCGGACGACGCGCATATCGCGCATGCGGGCATCGTCGTAGATCATGTTCAACGTGTTGTCGAAATCGTCGGTGCTCCGGTCGATCGGCACCACATAGTGGGCGTCGGCGGTGTAGAGCTCCTGCCAGGCGTGGTAGTCCTTGCGGTCGAGCAGTTCGGCTTCGCGCCAGCTCAGTTCGATCGCCCGCGCGACCCGGCTGTCGGTGAACACCGCCGTCGCGGTGCGGGTGTCAGTCATCGCTCATCATCTGCTTCCACTGCTGGTACGCGGCGCGCATTCCGGTCTCGTCGGTGACATGGGAGGTGGGCCAGCCCTCCGGACTCGGTTTCTCCCGCGCGAGGCCGCGGTTGACCAGGATCGGCATCTCGGGGTCGGCCTGCGCGCCGCGCTGGACGCGGTCCCAGCCCTCGGCGTCGTCGGGGGTGCCGAATCCGAAGGGGCCCTGGAAGTGTTCGTGTACCCGCAGCCGGGCCCGGTTGACCGGGTTCACGATCTCGGCGGGCCCGTCGGGGCCGATGGCCACGTGCTCGATCGTGGTCTCGTCCACCGAGATCGGACGCAGGACGCGGAAGAAGGCCGCGGACATGGACACGTTCGGGAACAGGTTCAGGTTGAACCCGGTGCCGTGCATGGCGCGCACGAGTTTGCGGATCGCGGCGTCGTCGAGGCCGGTGGTTTTCAGCTCGGCGATCAGGTCGTCGAACCGGGCCTGCAGCGGTTCGCTGCCGTCGTCGGCGTCCAGATCGGAATGTTCGGGCACCATCTGCATAACGCTGTGACCGTTGCCGAGATCGTGGGTGACCGCTTCCGGATCGGTCATGAACGACATCATGTCGGCGGTTTCGGCGTCCACCGAGGCCATCCAGGAGCGGTGCACGATCGGGAAGTGATAGCCGTCCGTGGTGTTCTCCAGCTGGATCTTCCAGTTCCCGTGGAAGGTGAACCGGTGGGTGCCCAGCACCTTGATCGGGTAGCCGCCGCCCTGTTTCATGAACCGGTCGATCCAGAGCTTCGCGTCGCCCAGGAAGTCGGTGAGCGGTTCGATATCGGCGTTGAAGGTGGCGAACACCATGCCGCCGTAGGATTCCGTGCGCAGCTTCTTCAGCGACAGATCGCCCTTTTCCACCACACCCTCGTAACCGTCGGGGTACGGGATCCCGCGCAGTTGCCCGTCGAGGCCGTAGGACCAGGCGTGATAGGGGCAGGTGAAGCCGTTCGCGACACCGGTCTTCTGCTCGCAGATACTCGCCCCGCGATGCCGGCAGCGGTTGAGCAGAGTGTTGAGCTGTCCCTTGCGGTTGCGGGTCACGATCACCGGCTGGCGGCCCACATGGGTGGATTTGAAGCTGCCGGGTTTCGGTAGTTCGGATTCGTGGGCGACCCAGATCCAGGTGCTCTCGAAGATCCGGGTGATCTCCTGTTCGAAGATCTCCGGATCGGTGTACATCCGGGCCGCGACCCGGTCCGCGCCGACCAGATCGGCGGGTGCCGGGTGCGGGAGTGCTGCGCTGTGCGCGGTCATGATGCCTCCTGGCGGGTTGGTCAGTACTGGCGCGGGGTGAGCGCGCGGCCGATACGGGCCTCGATCTTCAGGAATTTCCAGAGTTTCCAGTCGCTCGTGCCGACCGGGATGGTGCGGACCAGGTTGCAGGCTGCCTTGACGGTGTCGTGGCTGTCGGCGTCGGCGAGGAGGTAGCAGGTCCACGGCCAGCTGTCGGAGGGCCCGACCATGGTGGAGTCGTCGTCGATATCGCCGATGAAGTCGATCCCGTCGAGGGCTTTGATGCCGTCCATCAGGGCGACGAAGGCGGTCCACACGTCGCCGGTGGTGACACCGCCCTGCGGGAGGTCGAAGAAGTTCTGGTTGATGCCGATACAGAAGAGAACGCGCAGCGGGCTGTCGGTCACGAAAAGTTCCTGTCGTCGAAAAGGGCTGTCGGTCAGCGGAATCCGGGCACGGTGGGCGGCTGTCCCATCAGGACGGCGCCCGCGGCGTCGACCAGGCCCGGCCCGAGGAAGGCGTGCTGCGCCGGTACCAGCGCATCGCCGGCCCACTGCTGGAGCGGGTGGCCGTGGAAGATGGCGGCGGTACCGGAGATCTCCACCAGCCGGTTCACCACCGAGGCGGCGGTGGCGGCGATATGGGTCGCCGCGAGCCGCAGATGGGCGTTCTGCTGGGCGGTGACGGGGTCACCGCGCAGCACCGTCTCCCACGCCTCCTCCGTGACCTCGTAGAAATAGGCACGGGCCGAGCGCAGATCGGCTTCGGCCTGCGCGACCGCGGTGCGGTAGTAGGGGCGGTCGGCGAGCTTGGGGGCACCGGTGATCCCCGCCCGGCCCGCGCCGATCTCGGCGGCGTGGTCGAGGGCGGCCCGGGCCACCCCGGCGCCGACCACCGCCAGCACCTGGGCGGCGTAGGCGATGGCCGGGTACCGGTACAGCGGTTCGTCCACGGTCGGTTCGCCGCCGCGGATGAAGGTCCACTCCCGCGGGACCACCACATCCCGCACCACCAGATCGAACGAGCCGGTGCCGCGCATCCCGACCACATCCCAGTCCTGCACGATCTCCACCTGCTCGGGGCGCAGCACGGCGGTGCGGGGTTTGCCCTCGGTGCTCGCGTCACCGGGGATGCCGACGCCGAGAACATCGGCGCCCATACATCCGCTGGCGAATTTCCACCGGCCGTCGATCCGGAAGCCGCCGTCGGTCTCGGGCGCCGGCTGGATCGGGAACAATCCGCCGGCGAACACCACATCGGGGCCGTCGGCGTACAGCGCGGCCTGGGTGTCCAGCGGAAGCGCGGCGAGATAGACCAGCGCCGAGCCGAAGCTGGCCACCCAGCCGGTGGAACCGTCCACCACGGAGATGCGTTCGACGATGCGCAGGAACTCGGCCGGCGGCAGTGGCTCACCGCCGAAGCGGCGCGGGGTCGCGGCGCGGTAGACGCCGGTTTCCTTGAGCCGTGCGACGAAATCCCGCGGCACGTATTTCTGCTCGCCGAACTCCTGCCGCCGCACGGCGAGCTCGGCGAGGACGTCGTCGAGATTCGCCGCGCCGGTCGCGGATCCGACCGTGGCTTGCGAGGTGGTCACGATCCCCTGCTCCTGTCGTCGATGGGCTGTACCTCGACGGTAGGGAGAGCGCGGTCACACGAACATCGGTAATGCCCGCGCCCGAACCGGTGTGAACCACCACCCCCGTAGGGGAAACCTTCAGCTGCCCCGGACGATCGCGAACCGGCAGGTCGGAAAAGCTACGCTGGCGCGATGTCCGTCGATCCGCGTGCTCCCGAACTGGTCGTCTCGGATTTCGTCACGATGATGAACGCCACCGAGGTGTGCGTGCTGGTGCACGACGCCGCGACCAAGAACATCCTGTGGGCGAACCCGGCGGCGTGCGCGATGCTCGAATTCGATCTTGCCGAGATCCGGCCGTTGAAGGCCCACGATATGAGCAGTTCCGCCCAGCAGTACGACCGCGTGATCGGCCGCGCCTGGCTCCAGGACGCCGTCGAGCACGGCAGCAGCCGGATCGAATGGCATTACCGGTCCAAATCGGGGCGGATCATCCCGACCGACGCGGTGGCCACCCGGATCGAACTCGCCCAGGGCCCCGCGGTGATGGTGCAGTTCCGCGATATCGAACGCGAACAGCGCACCGAACGCGCCCTGCGGCTGACCACCACCTATGTGGACGCCCTGGCCCGGCACACGTCCACCCTGGCGTTCGTCCTCGACGAGGCCGGTGAGATCCGCTTCGCCACCGATACCGCCCTCACCCGCCTGGGACTGGACCCGGCCGTCGAACTGCCCGAAGGGCCGCGGCTCACCCGCTACGCCCACCTGCACCGCGACAACCGGCGCACCGACTGGGCGGCGGTGGCCGCGGACGCCGACCCCGTCACCTCCGTGCGGCTCGAGATCGGGCGGCCGGACGGGTCCACCTCCTGGCTCGACGGCAGCCTGGAACGGCTGGACGAAGCCGGCGTACCCGCCTACCTCATGCTCGTGCACGACGTCTCCGACCGGATCCGCGACGAGGAGAAACGCGGGCTGGAACTCCAGCGGGAGAACTATCTGGCCCGCTACAACGCCATGGGCGATATGGCGATGGCCATCGCCCACGAACTGGGCCAGCCGCTGGCCGCCGCCGGCAACTACGTCGCGGGGATCCGCTCGCATCTGCCCGCCGGTGAGGTGCTCGACCACCGCGTCACCTTCGGCCTGGACGCGGCCCGAAAACAGATCGACCGGGCCGCGACCATCGTGTCCACCCTGCGCGCGTTCGTCGGCCATCTGGAGCAGGTCGAACAGGTCGCGGATCTGAACGACATCGTCACCGAATGCCTGTATTTCGTGCGGTTGCGGGCAGCGGACGCCGGGGTACAGGTCGACCTGGAACTCTCCGGCGACCCGGTCGAGATCCGCTGCGAACGGGTGCTCACCGGGCAGGTCATCGTCAATCTGTGTTTCAACGCGATCGACGAGATGGCCCAGTGCCCGCCCGACTCCCGGCGCATCGTGCTCACCACCGCCGTACGCGACGACAGCGCCTGCTTCACCGTCCGCGATCACGGCCGCGGGGTGCCCCGGGATCCGTTCCTGGATTCGTTCACCTCGAAAGCACACGGCAGCGGGATCGGGCTGGCGTTGAGCTATCGGATCATCACCCGCCAGCACGGCAGCATCTGGTGCCGGCCCGCGGACGGCGGCGGTTCGGTATTCGGTTTCGCCCTGCCGGCGCCCGCGCCGGATAAGTAAAACCTTCAGCGCACCCGGAGGAAATCTCGATACCTCGAGGCGCAGATCACTCGTAGCGTCGAGACCATGACCAAGCAATTGACCGCCGAGCAGCGTGACTTCCGGGCTGCGATGTCGAATCTTTCGGCCGCAGTCAACGTCGTCACCACCAACGGACCGCGTGGTCGCGCGGGTATCACGGTCAGCGCGGTGTGCTCGGTGACCGACGCACCGCCGACGATGCTCGTCTGCGTCAACCAGTCCAGTTACGCGCACGCGATCTTCCGGCGCAACCAACGGCTCTGCGTGAACATCCTGAGTTCGTCCGACGAGGAGCTGGCCGGGCATTTCGCCGGTGCCACGGGGGTTCCCATGGCCGAACGGTTCGAGTGGCCGATCTGGGACCACGACACCGAGGACATCCCGATGCTGCGTACCGCGGCGGCGCGGGTGGTGGGCCGGATCATCAGCGACCACACCCAGGGTTCGCATTCGATCTTCCTGGTGAGTGTGCAGCGCGTCGATGTCCGGGAGAACACCGGCGCGCTCGTCTATTTCCAGCGGCGCTTCCACAGCATCGGCACCGACCGCGGCGCGCACCCCGAGCAGGAGAACACCGGATGGACGACGCGAACCACCGCATGACGCTGATGTGCTACAACGACACCCACGGCTACGGCTGGCGCCACGTCGACCTGTTCCTGCACGACGCCGAGGGCCGCGAGCTCAACTGGGTGCACTGGCAGGTCACCGAGGACGGCCCCGACGCCGCCGACCGGATCACCGCGGTCGCCGAACCGGGCCTGCGCCGCACCTCCGAGTGGCGGCACGGGGTGAGCGCCGCGGGTATGGACTACTGGTCGGCCGATGCGATGTGGGTGGAATCATGACCTTCTCCGAATCACTGCATGCCCCTTGGTCTTTACGCGAACTGGTCGACGACCTCGCCGCCGGGCGCACCGACGCCGCGGCGGTATGGGAACGCTCGGCCGCTCGAATCTCCACCACCGAAAAAACCCTCGCCGCCTGGGTGGCCCGCGGCCCACGGCCCGAATTCCCTACGCCGAGTGGGCCGTTGGGTGGCATTCCGGTCGGTGTGAAGGACATCATCGATGTCGCCGGTTATCCCACGCGGTGCGGTTCGGCGCTGCGCGCGGACAGCGCACCGGTGGATCGCGACGCGGAGATCGTCGGGCTGTGGCGGGCCGCGGGGGCACTTCCCGCCGGCAAAACCGTCACCACCGAATTCGCCTATTTCGCGCCAGGACCCACCCGGAATCCGGCGGCACCGGACCATACGCCCGGTGGATCGTCGAGCGGCTCGGCCGCCGCGGTCGCCGCCGGCCAGGTACCGCTGGCGCTCGGTTCGCAGACGGCGGCCTCGGTGACCCGGCCCGCCGCCTACTGCGGTGTCGCGGCCCTGGTCCTGACGCGGGGCCTGCTACCCACCACCGGCGTCACCGGACTCGCGCACAGCCTGGACAGTCACGGCTTCTACGCCGCGCAGGTCCGCGACCTGGCCTGTGCCTGGGCAGCCTTGCGCGGGGAGCCGGATCCGTCGGCCACCTCCTCGGGTCCGCCTCGCGTGGCCTTCTGGTCGGCGTCCCCGCTGGACGCGGTGGAGCCCGTCATGGCCGAGGCGGTCGCGGCATTGCGGGAACGGCTGGTGGCGGACGGCGCCACCGTCACCGATTTCGCCGCGGAGCAGGCCGTCGCCGATACCACCGCCGCGCACCGGGTGGTGATGGCCTACGAGGCCGCGCGGCTCCGCGCCACCGAACTCGCGCACGCCGACGCACTGAGTGCGCCGCTGGCCGAGCTGCTGCGCACCGGTGCTGCCACCGACCGGCACGACTACGACGCGGCCCGCGCAATCGTCGAACGCACCCGGCGCGAGGTACTGGACCTGTTCGCCGGCTACGACGCTGTTGTCGGGCCCGCCGCCCCCGGCCCCGCACCGGCCGGTCTGACCGCCACCGGTGACCCCGTACTCAGCCGCGCCTGGCAGGCACTCGGATTGCCGGTGGTCACCGTCCCCGGCCTGCGCACACCGCAGGGCCTGCCACTCGGCGTGCAGGTCATCGGCCCACCACGCGCGGAGGCGGCCCTGCTCCGGACTGCTTCGTGGATCCAGGCCCGTACCGCCGCCACCGTCGACGGGAGAACGTCGTGACCGAGAGCGAAACCATCGGACGGCTGACCCGCCGGATCGAGACCCTGGAGGGCGAGGCCGAGATACGCCGGCTCCAGGCGCGCTACATGTTCCTGTGCGATACCCCCTGCCCCGAGTTCGGGGTCACCGACGACGCGCACCGGATCGACCTCATCATGGAGCTCTACGCCGAGGACGCGATCTGGGAGGGAGTCGGCGAATACTACGACGACCAGTTCGGCCGGCTCACCGGGCGCGCTGCCATCCGCGCCCATTTCGAACGGTTCTGGGATCCGGACCGCGAACCCGCCCTGGTGCTCAACGCGCACTACCTCACCGCCGAACAGATCCACGTGGACGGCGATGCAGCCACCGGCCAATGGATCCATATGCAACCGTGGCTGTATTCCGACGGCACCGGACTCCTGCGTTCCAGCCGGCTCAACAATGCCTTCCGCCGGGTGGACGGCTCGTGGAAGATCACCCGCACCCGCACCGAGAACGTGTTCGTCGCCCCGCTGCCGCACGCCTTCGCGGACAGTTTCCCGGCCGGTTCGGTCCTGATGAGGCCGTGATGGAGGTGCCGACGAGGTATTCGCCGAGCGCGTACGCGAGCGACCCGCCCGGGTGCGTCGCCGTAGAATCGGCGGGCATGAGCGGTGCGTCCTCCCCCGTCGTCCATATCGTCGACGACGACGAGGACCTGCGCCAATCGCTGGCTTTCCTGCTGCAGAGCGTCGGTATCGACGCGCTGACCTACGCCACCGCGGCCTCCTTCCTGGAGGAAGCCGATCTGGACGAGGCCGGTGTCGTCATCGTCGATGTCCGAATGCCCGGTCTCAGCGGCTTCCAGCTCCAGGAGGAACTGAACCGGCGCGACTACCCCGCCCCCGTCATCTTCTGCTCCGCACACGGGGACATCCCGATGTCGGTGCGCGCCCTACGTGCCGGGGCCGTCGATTTCCTGGAGAAACCCTACGAGCCGCAGCGCATGCTCGAAGTGGTGCAGGAGCAGCTGCTGGCCGCGGGCCGGGCCTTCGCGGAACGCGCCGAACGGCTGGGCGTCGAACGCCGGCTGGCCGATCTCACGCCCCGCGAACGGGAAGTACTGCACCTGGTCATCGAGGGCAGATCCAGCCAGCAGATCGCCAGCCGGCTCGGCACCAGTGTGAAAACCGTCGATGTGCACCGGGCGCGGATCAAGGCGAAAACCGGCGCCGAGAGCCTGGGCACGCTGGTCCGCGACATCCTCGCCTACCGGGTCACGGTCTGATCCGGCTCAGGGTGTCCACCCCAGGCCGCGGCTGAGTTCACCGGCCGCCGCCGATACACACGCGCTCGCGGCGCGTTCGAATTCCTCGGCCGTCGTCCGGCCGGTGGAGGTCGAGCAGGCGATGACCGCGACGACTTCGCCGGACTGGTCCCGCACCGGAACGGCGATCGAGATCAGTCCCTTCTCCAGTTCTTCGGAGGTGAGTGCATAGCCTTTTTCCCGGACGAGGGCGAGCTCGCGTTCGAGTTGTCCGGCATCGGTGATCGTCGTGGCGGTCAGCGGGCGGAACTCGGTCGCGGCGATCACCTCGTCGAGCGTCGCCCGCGGCGCCCACGCCAGCAGCGCGCGACCCATGGAGGTCGCGTACGCCGGGACGCGGGTGCCGACCGAGACATTGATGCTCATGATCCGGCGCACCGGCACCCGCGCGGCATACACCACCTCGGCGCCGTCGAGCACACCGAGCGAGGCCGATTCGTGCAGCTCGTCGGCTACCGCCAGCAGATGCGGCATGGCTTGTTCGAGCAGCGTGTGGGTCGCCGAATAGTGCTGCCCGATGCTCAGCACGCGGGGCGTGAGCGTCCAGCGCGGGCCCGAGCCGGCCACGTAACCGAGCCGCTGCAAGGTGAGCAGAATGCGGCGGACCACCGGTTTCGCCAGCCCGGTGGCGTGCGCGAGTTCGGCCAGGGTGGGGTTCGGCCGGTCGCTGTCGAACGCGGTCAGCACGGCGAAACCCCGCTCGATGCTCTGGATGTAGTCGCGCTCGTTCTCGCTCATACCGCCCGATCCCGTTCCCTTCTTGACAAACCGAGTGACCACGCGCACAGTAATCGGTACGCACAGCGTCAGCCTAGTACGCATAGCGTACTCATTCTTCCCCCGGTTCTCTCCGAGGAGCACGATATGACCACCACAGAATCCGTTTCGCCCACCGCGCTGGGCTCCGGCACCGCCGCCACCGACAAGTTCAAAGGCGAACGGGCCACCGCCGATACCTCCCCGGAGCGCCTGGCGGCCATCGCCCGCGACGCGCTGAGCGCACTGCACACCGTGATCCTCGAGCACGGCGTCACCTACCCCGAGTACCGCGTCTTCAAGCAGTGGCTGATCGACGTGGGCGAAGGCGGCGAATGGCCGCTGTTCCTCGACGTGTTCATCGAGCACGCGGTGGAGGAAGTGCTGGCCCGCAGCCGCAAGGGCACCAAGGGCAGCATCGAAGGCCCCTACTACGTTCCGGACGCCCCCGAGCTGCCCGCCGAATGCGAGCTGCCGATGCGCGCGCAGGACCGTGAACAGACTCCGTTGATCTTCTCCGGGCAGGTCACCGATCTCGACGGCAACGGCCTGGCCGGCGCGAAGGTCGAACTGTGGCACGCGGACGCCGACGGCTACTACTCGCAGTTCGCTCCGCACCTGCCGGAATGGAACCTGCGCGGAACCATCGTCGCCGACGCCGAGGGCCGGTATTCGATCCGCACCATCCAGCCGGCGCCGTACCAGATCCCGACCGACGGCCCGACCGGCGCGTTCATCACCGCGCAGAACGGTCACCCGTGGCGGCCCGCACACCTGCACCTCATCGTCTCGGCCCCCGGCCGGGAATCGGTGACCACCCAGCTCTACTTCCGCGGCGGCGAATGGATCGACAGCGATGTCGCCTCGGCCACCAAACCCGAGCTGATCCTCGACCCGGTCACCGGCGACGACGGCGTCAACCGCGTCACCTACAACTTCGCGCTGGACCCCGCCTGACCCATTCCGCCGCCGCGAGAAAGAGTTTCGATGTCAGACCTGTCGATCGTCTCGGTCGAGACCACCGTCCTGGATGTGCCGCTGGTGCGCCCGCACAAATTCGCCACCACCTCGATGGACGCCCAGCCCCTCCTGCTGGTCGGGATCACCACCGCCGGTGGCGTCACCGGCTACGGCGAGGGCGTGGTGCCCGGCGGCCCGTGGTGGGGCGGTGAATCGGTCGAGACGATGCAGGCACTGATCGAGCGGTACATGGTCCCGGTGCTGCTCGGGCGGCGGGTCGACGAGATCACCGCCGTCATGGCCGATATCGAGCGAGTGGTGGCCGGGGCGCGCTTCGCCAAAGCCGCGGTCGACGTCGCGCTGCACGACGCCTGGGCCCGCTGCCTGAACGTCCCGGTACACACGCTGCTGGGCGGTGCTTTCCGGACCAGCGTGGATGTCACCTGGGCGCTGGGGTCGGCACCGGTCGAGGAGATCATCGCCGAGGCGCAGGAGAAGCTCGAGAATCGCAAACACTTCAGCTTCAAACTCAAAATGGGCGCACTCGACCCCGCCACCGACACCGAGCGCGTCCTGCGGGTGACCGAAGCGCTCGCCGGGCAAGCCGGCGTCCGGGTCGACGTCAACGCGCGCTGGGACCGGCTCACCGCCCTGCGCTACCTGCCCTGGCTGGCCGACGGCGGTGTCCAGCTGATCGAACAACCCACCCCCGGTGAACAACTGGAGGTGCTGGCGGAACTGAACACGCTGCTGCCGATCCCGGTGATGGCCGACGAGAGCGTGCACACCCCGCACGACGCCCTGGAGGTCGCCCGCCGCGGCGCCGCCGACGTGATCGCGGTCAAGACCACCAAATGCGGCGGCCTGCGCCGCAGCCGCGAGGTCGTGGCCGTTGCCCGCGCCGCCGGCCTGGCCTGCCACGGCGCCACCTCGATCGAGGGCCCGATCGGCACCGCCGCCTCGATCCATTTCGCCTGCGCCGAACCCGGAATCGATTTCGGCACCGAACTTTTCGGCCCCCTGCTGTTCAGCGAGGAACTGCTACAGCAACCGCTGCACTACAGCGACGGGCAGGTCCACCTGCCCACCGGCCCCGGACTCGGGGTGGAACTGAACATGGACGCCGTCAAACGGTGGACCCGGAACTAGGAACGAGACGAATGCACCTCTACCACGTGCGCATGGACGTCGCCATCCCCCGCGACCTCGACGAAGCCGTCCGCGCCGATATCGTCGCCCGCGAGAAGAAGTACTCCCAGGAACTCCAGCGGGCCGGGAAGTGGGTCCACATCTGGCGCATCGTCGGCCAATACAGCAACATCAGCGTCTTCGCCGTCGACTCCCCCGCCGAACTCCACGAAATCCTGTGGAACCTCCCGCTCTTCCCCTATATGACCATCGACATCATGCCCCTCACCACCCACCCCTCCGCGCTCGAACCGGCGGCCTGACAGCCGTCACCTCGACGCCGTTACTCCACCGACTCCGCCTGCCTTTCGTCTGCGGCCGATATCTGCCTGCTGTGCCTCGCATCCGCCCACCGGGACCAAGCCGGAAGCCGTGGCAACACGAATCCCTTCCGAAAGCGATCCGCGCAGCCGACGGCTGCCCGCGATCTCTTCCGGACAGTGACCACGCGAGGCAGACGAAAGGCGCGACATTGAGAACACCGCGATTCCCACGCACCACCGCAGTGCGCTGCGCACTCGCCACCGCCCTGACCACCGCCTGCCTGATCGGCACCGGCGGCACCGCGACAGCGGCCCCGGAAGCGGCCGTGGTCTCGGTGCAGCAGGTGAACGACCGGCAGCAACTGGTCTCGGTGTTCTCTCCGGCGATGAACCGGCCGATCCAGCTACAGGTCATCCGGGCCGCGGACGGTTCCCGACCACATCCCACGCTGTATCTGCTCAACGGTTCGCAAGGCGGCCCGAACGGCAGCGGCTGGGATGCGCAAACCGATGCCGTGGACTTCCTTCGCGGCAAAGACGTCAACGTCGTAACCCCGTACGGCGGCGCCAGCTCCTACTACGCCGACTGGATCCGCGACGACGCCACCCTGGGCCGCAACAAATGGCAGACCTTCCTCAACGAAGAACTGCCCCCGGTGATCGAGGAATTCCTCGGCGCCGACGGTAACCGCGCACTGGCCGGCGTCTCGATGAGCGGCACCTCGGTACTGAACCTGGCGATCGCCAAACCCGGCTTCTGGAACAGCGTGGCCTCCTACAGCGGCTGCGCCCAGACCTCGGACCCGCTCGGCCAGGAATTCGTCCGGATCACCGTCGAGAACTGGGGCGGCGGCCAGAGCGTCGAAAACATGTGGGGCCCACGCAACGACCCACTGTGGCGCGCCAACGACCCCCTCCTGAACGCCGACCGGCTGCGCGGCACCGCCCTCTACCTCAGCACAGGCAGCGGCATCCCGGCGGCCCCCCACGACACTCCGGCCGACAAACGGGTCCAGGAAGGCCGCATCCCGCTCCCGATCCAGATCGCCTTCGGCGGCCCGATCGAAGCGGCGATCCAGCACTGCACGATGAACCTCACCAACCGGCTGCGCGAACTGAACATCCCGGTGACACTGCACGACCGTCCGGTCGGCACCCACTCCTGGGGTTACTGGGAGGACGACTTGCACCACTCCTGGCCCTTCCTCGCGGGGTCACTCGGCATCGCCTAACCGCTCTGCACGGCCTCAGAACAACGCCTGCCCGAGACACATTGCCGGGTGTGCGAGCAACGCCCGGACCAACAGCGCGGCACGGGGTCGCGCTTGTTGGTTCATCAAGCCCAAGAAGTGTGTGACATTTTTGCGGTCAGCAGCGATCACAGGTGTGGTATTCGCTCGCCGGGCCTTCTCCAGGTGCCGGAGTCATCACAGGAGGGCCCATGGCCGATCACGAAGTGCGGCTGTCGACGAACGGCCTGCTGATCGACAGAATCGATTTGGATTTCGACGTCAAGATCGATGGCAAGGTGCTGGGCACGCTGAAAGTGTCCGAGGGTGGTCTAGAGTGGCGACCCAAGCACGGTCGCCGGCGCGGCAAGCATGGGACGCTCAGCTGGAAACGGTTTGCGGACTGGGCTGAGAACGTCGCCTGAGACCGCGCCAGGCACACCGAGCCGGTCGGGTCGCCGTGATCCGCGCGACCCGCGCCGGCTCGTCGAAGCATGAACAATTCGAGCGGCACTCCGACCTCGGCGGTAGCCTCGAAATCAACCGCACCGATTTCCTGGAGAAGTCGCTCTGGTGTCGGAATCAGAGCCCATCGACCGGGGTTGCACCGGAGGTGGCCGCAATCCGGTCGATGTGCCGCGCGAGGTCGAAGTCCAGACCGGTCAGCTTCCGCCCGGCATCGTGAGTCGTGATCCGGAACTCGATCCGCTGCCAGGTGATCAGCATGTCGGGATGATGGCTCACCTCGCGGGCCTTCGCAGCGACATACATCGCCAAGTGCACACACTCGTGATAGGTGTGCGCGAAAGTACGCGTGATCTCGTCACCGTCGCGCTGCCAACCCGGCAGGGCCTCGAGGCGGCGGGTGATCTCATTGTCGTCCAGGGGCGCGGGTAGTTCGGTCATGCGAGGGACCCTACGAGGGCGCGAAGTTCGCGCCCTGCCGAGGTGCCTGCCCAAGCCCGAGCGTGGGAAAGCACCCCCTGCAGTTCACTGCGGAGCCTGGCCGACCCGGTGGCTCGTACCGCCTCCACTGCTTTGGCAGCAGCCCATACAGCACGGTCGGGGTCCGGAACTCTGGAGAGCACAGCCGACTGTCGTGCCCGGAACACAGCATTGTCGCGGCGCGCTGACTCCGGCATGGAGTCCATGATCTCGTCCCACAGAGCGGCCGCGTCGGCGGCGTCCCGCGATCTGCCGGTCCTGCCATAACTGGTCGCCCGCTGCACTTCCACGTAGTGCGGTGTGCGGCGGCAGGAGTTCCCCCACGGGTGCGCGTCGTCGATCTGTGTGGCAAGTGGGACAACCTCATCGAGCAGACGATCCGCTGTGGTCCGGTCGCCGACCATAGCGTGGCCTTGCGCTTCGTACTGGAGCGCAATTACCCGAACCTTCGGAGACAGCCTCGGTCCGGCCGCGAGGGCTGCACGCGCGTAGTCGACGACAGTGCGGCCGTCGTTGTCGTCCAGCGCAAGCATCGCCATATTGGACAGCGCATAGGAGATGAGCTGAGGGTCACCACAGCGGTGTGCGAGGGCCAAGGTGGTGTCGCGCCATTTCGCGGAGGCCGTGCGGTTTCCCGCATCCTGGTACAGCCAACCGAGCAGAGCGGCATAAGCGGTGCCGATTTCGAGTAACCCCCACCGCACCGGCGCGTCAGCCGTCCCGGCGAGCCGGGCGATCAGTTCCGTTTGAGCCTGCACTGTGGGGATAAGGTACATCGGCCCCAGGTACATGTCCGCGGTGTAATGGCCGGAGAGCTGAGAACGGAAGTAGTCCAGCAGTTCAGGGGCCACGCGATCACCGCCTACATCCGATACCACCGATTGCGTCGACGCCATATCCGACGTCGTGACCCCCGCAGCGAGAGCGGGCAAACCTAAGATGGTCGTCCCGACATCACGTCGCCTCACGTCATCGACTGCCTGCAGGTCCAGCGGGTCTGCGACGCTACTCACTGGGGCCGGTCCGGCCCAGGCCGTCCGGGAACTGTAGCCCTGATCCCGTAGTGCGGCATCGAACCGGGACCGCTGCTCGTCGTCGAGCCTGCTGTGTGTGGTGTCCATGCATTCGGAGTACTTCGCCCCGAGGGTGATGTCCGCCCCGCGACGTTCCCACTTACCGACCGCCTCGATCGAACAACCGATCCGGTCGGCGAACTGAACCTGCGTGTCCCGCAACGCTGTACGAAGCGCGGCGACCTCGATCCCAGTCCACTTGATAATCGTCATCTCTCGGCGTCTCCCCTCCGCTGCAATACCGCCAGGGTACGGCCTCCGTACGGGTTCGGTGTGTCCTTCTGCCGCACGAACACAGCAATGCTGAAACCGATCATTACCGCAGTCCGCACAGGCGCACGCTCGACTTTCGCCCCGACAGAACCCGGAGCCGACCGTTATGCCCGTTCCCCCAACCGAAACCACCGTCCGCGAGCCGGCCTGCGTGGACCCGATCCCTTCCGCTACCACCCCGGTCGACGACCACCTGCGTCAGGAACTACCGAAACTCCCCACCAGACGCACGCACAACCAGTCGATGGCGGCCACCCTCCGACTCTGGCACACCCATAACCGCGACCTCCTCGAGCGCGTCGCCGCCGGCCTGCGCCACCTCGACCACCCGCCGGCCTGCACAAGCACCGACCCCATCCGCGGGCGAGCACACGCCATCCATCTGATGGCCGACCACACCAAACACAACTGCCCCCGATTCCGGCTCGCCGCCCAATACATCGAGGACCACCAGTGACCGCCGAACCGATGGCGCGCGGCTCGATCCCGGTACGTTCATTTCGAATCGCGGAGGGGCAAGCACTGTGACGGAACCGGACGCACCGACACGGGCGGTTGCCCTCCTGCACAGCACCCACGACCCGGCCACCTACGAAGCACTGACGCGGAAACACCGGCTGACCATCGTCCACACCGTCCACACCGATACCGTCGCAGTCCTGGCCGCGCTGATCGCCGTCCAGTACGCCCTGGAGCACGCCGCTGACGCGGTCGTGATCCCCCACCTCGGCGCCCTCGAGCCGCGCACCCCGTGGTGGGTGGTCACCCAAGCCGCCGACCTGATCACCGCAACACAGGCCTACCCCCTGGGGTCGGCCATCACCACACAGCACCGGACCGAACAGTGATCACGCTCGGATTCGCCATCGCGATCGGCCTGCCACTCGCCGTGCTCATCCTGTCGGTGACACTGCCCGAACGCCGGGACAAGCCATGAACCTCGCGCTCCGAAAGGCAGGTCACCAGGTCTTCACCGCTTTCTCCGGAGGAGAGGGCGTGGAAGCGCGCGACCTCGCCCTGCCGAACCGCTCGAGTCGATGATCCGCGAAGAGACCGCCGCCGGCTACCGGGTCGGCCGAGACACAGACGGCCGACTGCGGAACTGGGCCGGCGACGGCGAACCCGTGAAAGGCGACGCATTCGTAGACCCGCCAATGCGCTGCGTCGGTAGGTTGAAAGACAATGACGCAGCGCCGCTACCGCACCGACACAGCCGACCTATGGGCCGGATGGTCGTACTACGGTGCCGCCCACCGATACGACATCCACAGCACACCCGAGGCCACATCGGCGTGCACGCAGGCAATGGACCGGCTCGAATCAGCCGCCGATGAGGGGCGGTTACGCGAACTCGCCTTCGGCGACGGCGACCGCAGTGCCTTCATCCGGTTGATCGAGATGCTGGTGGACGCAGACCGCGTCGACGACCTGCGACTCCTGGCACACCACGGTGACGACCGCGCATTCACGACACTCATGGAGTATCTGGTCCACACCAACAGCATCGACCGCCGGCGCGCGCAAGCGGTCGAGTTCCCCGGCGCCCGACTATGGCTGGCGCAACTGCACTTCCGTCGCGGCGAGAACCAAAGGGGGCTCGCTGAGCTGGAAGCCGCAGAAAGCGATCCCGACCACGGTTCCTACGCGCACTCCGAACGAATTACGCAGTTGATCCGGCTCGGCCGGATTGCTGAAGTCCGCACGATGGCCGACGCCGGCGACGACACAGCCATACGACACCTCCGGCGGGTATCCACCACACCGGATTGACCAGCGACCCGATTCGATCCACAAAGATCGACCTATCGTCAGACAAGACTGATTCGCCGATGGGCGGTCATGGGACTCGGCATGGCCAAGGCAGGGCTGAAAGAGGGCCGTCAGGAACCTTGGCGGTGGAGGTGATCCATACCAGGCGCTGAAGTAGCCTGCCGATGCTTCGGCGAGGATCTAGGTGCTCTACCTGGTAATCCGCGACCACCACAAGAACCGGTCCAACGTCGTACATACTTCCGGCTGAAAAAGAGCCCTGCAGCAATTCGCCCTGATCAACGGTGACCGCATCACCGGCCATACCGAAAAATAGAATTAGGGTAACAAACCCTACTTAATGAGCTCACAGACGATCCGGCCAGGTTCGATCACAAGAGGGTTCGCTTATGCCGCACAACGCGAGTCGCGAGCTCACTGTCCGACTCGCGATCCAGTTGCGCATCATGGATAAGTACTGGCTTCCGCGCACGAATCCGATCGCAACAATCAACAATATCCTGCGCGATATACTTTGCATCCATTGTACTGACCCAATCCGGGTCTACGACAATGGATATCAACTGCGAACGCTTCGCAGTAACAGCCAGCCCTGGCTGACCGTAACGATTGCGACCCTGACCGTGCACTTCATGCACCGGTTGAGTGAAAAGCTCGTTGTAGAGGGCGTCGTACTCAGCGAGTGTGCGGGTCCGCAGCAAGAGCGGAGCGGCATCACGCATGGATGGTATGGTCGCCGGTGGGACCGTTCCGGATTCGACAAGCTTGACTGCCAATTCCTGAACTGAGAAGTGATAGGCATCCATAATCGACTGCCCGTATTCCTGGGGCGCGAATGCATTTTTCCAAGCCGCCTTCAGCGTGATCGATACCGGTAGCCTATCCAAGCCACACTGCACCTCCACCAGGCTGCTTTTTCGGACCGACGGCTGGGGTGGAGTACTTGATCGGGGTTGCTCGGGATTCTTAGGCGCGGGCGCGGGCGCGGGCAGCGTGCGTGGTCGGGTCGGCGAAACAACCACCAGGGGGTCTTCGTCCCAGAATTCGTCTGGATCGTCGTAATGATTGAAAAAACCGCCCGTGTACTCCCGTGGTGACATCTCAACCCCTAAATATCGCGTAATCTTTATGGGAACAGCTTAAATTTCCCGGATACCATCCCCCCATCGGATCAACCCTAGACCCCATCCTGCTTCCAGTCGTCATCCTTGTTATCGAACTCTTGAGTTTGGCTGGTGGGCCAAACAGGCGGCGTTTTAGTGGCAGACAGACCTGTAGCATCGTTGACCATATTGTTCAGCTTATTCGAAGCAATCACAACCTTGGATTGCACCTCAATAAAGTCGGTAAGCGCAGCAACTACGAAGTCGACGGCAGCTACTACTGCAGCGTTGATATTATTCATACTCCAGATCAATGCAGTACCTGCAGTTGCCGCCGCCTCCCCCAACCCTACGCCCAGCTCGGCCAACATCGTTCCGATGTTCTGAATTGCGTTGGAGTAGAGAATCCGACCTTCTTCCGCAATAACCAGAAGTTCGTCGTGAATTTTCGTGCACTGCCCCGCAACAGTCGTCATAGCTAGCGACTGCGCATTCTTCGATGCAGTGAAAGCCTTATAGGCGCTGCCGTCCCAGTTTCCGTCCATATTGAAAGCAATATCATTGACACGGGCGTTTGCCGCTGAGACCTTCGTACCGACCTCGAGCCATTTAGCCGCATAGTCTATAAAAAGCCAAGGAGCAAACATCCCTTCCACGAGCTCCTCAACTTTGCCCATAAGCTGCTTCAACTTTTCCTGCACATCGTCGCGCTGCCCAGTCAGCATCAGATACGCCGCAGGACTACTGCCTCGAAGCAGATCGAATACAAAGTTCAGCCGGTCCGGCACCCCAGCCACTTCGCCTTGTTGTTCAATTAACCTTTCACGTATTCCCGCTAGTTCATCCTCATTGAGTTGCGGATATTCAGACATTTAATTCAGTAACCCGTCTCTCCCGCGGCATTGTTCAGCGCCTGCTCGTTTGCCGCCTCCTGAACCCCGAAACTGACCGCTGTCGCGTGTAATGCGTTACCCATTTGTTCAGCGGTCGGCGCCGCTTGGTTCAGAAGTTGCTGAATATGTTCGGCAGCATTGGTGTAGGCCTGCCAAGCTGCAATAAACAAGGCACCGAACTGCACCTGCGTGTATTTCAAGTTGTCGATCGATTGGGCAGCTTCTCGAAGCTTCGGTGCAGCTTCGGTAAGCCAGCACTTAGATGTCGCCTCGAGCAGGTCCAGGTCGGCTTTCAAATCGCGAGGCATTTAACTCCATCCAATATTCACCAACAAAACTTTGTTGACATTCCCGAGCATAAATTCACGGTTCAGCCCTGAGACTATCCCTGAGCCGTCGGGAGCGGGGGGTCATTGTCAGGAAACCAGGAAGGCAGCCGTATCACCTGCCATAGCTTCCGCCACGACTCGCGCGCCCGGCGCGAGTGCAGAAATCTCCGGATCTTGACTGGCCTCACCTGGCTGGGATGAGGCATCTGCGCCGTCGACCGAGACGCTGATAATCGCATTTCTCACTCTAAACATGGTTATCGCGGTGTTAGAGGAAGTGAATGCAGAACCGTCGAATGATTCGTCGGCTATTTCTGAATTGAAATCACATTCGTCGAAATTTTCGCATGCCTTGTCGATATGCCGCCCCGCAGCCGATATAGCATCATCGCCCAACCGCAAAGCGATCTGAAGATGAAACGTTCGACGGAGTGGCGGGTTGCCCGACTCAGGCTGGGTCGACACCGAGGAATCGGAATAATTCGCCAGGCAGACCTTCTCGGTAAAACCCGGTCGAGTCGGCGCCGCCCCAGCCTCCTCGAACTCTACTGTTTCACTGTAGAGTTCACCGGTGTACTGGCGGATAGCATCCATCGCCGGTGCAGCAACTTGGGCACAGGAAGCCGCAATTCCGCTGAAGGTCGGCACCTCCACGGGCACCTCCGAGGCGTCGGTCCCGCATCCGGACAGAATGCCGATCACGGACACTATGCATCCAGCGCTTATCAGGCGGCCTCGACGACACCCCATACTCATCACCACCACAACAGTTCCATGTATATCGAGGCGACCAAGCATCCCCCCGGTTGACGGTGTCGACAGTAACCGGTGCGGGTGTTGGGCGGCAACTGGACTCGAACTCGTGGTCGTGACCTCGAACCACCGTGTCCGCATGCTGCGACACGCACCGCGGCGGTCGCTCCACGGATCGAGCAGGCCCAGTACCGATGGCGGAATCCAGGTGCTCGGTGTTGTACCGGTACCACGACGACTTCAAGGGCATGACTCAGGACGACCTTGCCGAAAAGGTCCACCAGATCATGACCGGGCCTCATCAAACGGAACGACTCGGTAAGGACAAAAACGGGAACCCGGTGATGATGAGCTGGGACGGCTACATCGTCATCGTCGACCCGAGCACCACCGATCACGGGACCGTGTACCGCCCCAAAGACCCGCTGGGCGAGTTCATACGCCTCACCAACCAGGTCGAGGATCCGTCGCTCGGTCCCCCCTCTCCACCGGGCGGCCTCGGAAGTACTTACCCTGGCAAGCCAGGCCCCGGACCGGCTCGCTGACCGCACACACATCAGGAGAAACACCGATGGGTTTCGACATGGCCTCGCTCACCCCGAGAGAACGCGAATTCTTGGACTCGGCACTGGCGAGCTACACAGGAGTATCGACCAACGCGCCGATACCTGTGCGTGCGTTCGGGTTCGACGACCGGGACCTTTTCGACGCCGAAGTCGGTAGACTGCGCCACGCCGTCGTTCAGGGCGTAACCCTCAACGACCTCGAAACCGCACGAGTGCTTTTTCTCAGCGAGCTCGCTTTCGGCAGCGACCTACTCGGCGCAGGAGTCGAATTCCAGCTCGTCAGCCCGATACGAGACGACGAAGGGGTCGTGATCCTGCGGCACCTGCAACGCAAGCTCTACACCCGCGACGGGGCCAAAGCCCTTTTCCGCCCCGACCTCTATTGAACTTCGAAGCTTCTGCTCCGACTCACCGAGAGGACCGGATGCGGCGCTTAGCGTTTGCCACACCTCCTGGTGGGCAGACATGGGAGCTGCCGAGCCAATAGCACTCCTCGATTCGACCGGACGTTTCGGGATCGGTGTTTCCGTGTCCACGGTGACGCGCCACGACTCGAGCGATGGATCGGAAAACTGTGAGGCACCGAAGCGTTCGACGAGCGGCGGCCGGTGTGGCGGCATGCATCATCGTGTCGGCTGTCGCGGGGTGCTCGACCGATGAGGAAGAGGCTCGCGACCTGGTTGAATGCGCCGGCATTGTCTTCCCTGAGGAGATGGATGCCCTGTGGTCGTGGACCGACAACGCCTTTCGCGAGGCGACCGCGGCAGCAGTCGTCGATATTCCCGCCGGCTCGGTCGGTGAATTCATGCGGCTGTCCGGGTTCAGTCGGTTCGAGCCCGGAGTTCCGCCGTCGTGGCAGTCTTACTGGCAGGACAGCGGAATGGCCGACGTCCTCTCGGTCGATACCGGAAACGAACACTCGATCGACGAATACCGCGATCCACGCCGATACGTCGTCATCCACGACGGAGGCGGTGAAACGCGCCGGATCTTCGTGCGCACCGACTGCTGAACCTGGACCTACCGATGGGAGTACCCGATGCAGCCGAGGCCGCTGACCGACCTCGAGGCCGCAGTCATTACGAAGATGTTATCGGCGGGTCGACAAGGCTCTGCCGAATACCTTGCGCAGATACCATATTCGCAGGTTATTTCGAACTGGGGCGCCGGATCGCCCAGCGTTGATGTAGAGGTACGCCCGGGTCCAGCCCCGGCGGGCGGTGTGACAGACGGGATCGTCGCGAACGGAGCTGTTACCGACCCTGCGGGAGGGCCGATCGGCGAGGTCATTCTCTGGGTCGAAGCTGGACGATTGAGCGGAATCGAATACGCGTGGTACACCGACGAACGGCCCACGCAGTTACCCGACCCTGACCAGATCGACCTCTTGTAGTTCGGCACCCACCTGTTGCCGTGGCCGGCCGCGCGGTCCCGGTTACCAGAGCTGCGCCGGAATCAGGACTGTCCAGACCTGTCCCGGCGCAAACGGGATGGCTGTACCGCTGGGAGTTGTATAGGTCGTGCCTGCCTTCGGGGAGGGCCGGGACCACTCGGCAGGGAACGCTCGACCGTCGCGAAGTACGACTGCCGGACCGCTACCGGTCGTCTCGGCCAGAGGTGAGACGCTGCCCGCGACGTCGCTGACGGCCGAGTTCTGCACCTGCACACTCTGCAGCACGACCGTACTCGCCATGACCTGTCCGGTATCGGCCTCGGTGTATGCAGCACCGTCCATGGATACCAGCCACCGCTGGCGGTCGGGTGACCAGTCGAAACCGATCACGGTGTCCTGATACCGCGCTTCCCGATATTGCATGGGCTCGCCACCGGCCGGCGCAGGACCGAAGTGCGGTTGCGAAGCCGCCGGCCAGCCGCCGCCTTCGGGCAGCTGATCCGAGCGGACGAACATGTTGTGCGGAGCGACGCGACTGTAGTCGCGGAAGTACGCGGCAGGTTGCCGCTCGGCCGAAGCGTTCTGGAGCGGAGACTGATCGATGGCGGCAACCAGTTCGGGTGCGGCACCGGAGGATGCCAACGTCGGGTTGCCGAACTGGTCCAACAGCGTCAGATCCGTTTCCCGCGCGCTGCGGACAGGCCCGATCACCGGGGGTTTGCCGGCCGAGAACACGGCGGCCAACCGGCTCAAACCACCCTCGACCGGCTCGACGTAGACCAAATCGGCGGCTCCGAGCCCGACCGGTGGCCGTGCCTCCTGGCTGTTGTCTATCTTCGCGACCAGCACGGGCTCCCCAACCCGGGAGGATGAGTCCGGGCCGGGTGGAGCGCGCTCGGGCCGGGTGCCGCTACTGCAGGCGGAAACAGCGCACATCCCCAGTGTGGCCAGGAACGCGGCAATCCACACCCACCATCGCTGCTGCATAAGGGCGACCTCTGACGCACCTCAGCCTACGCCGCATATGACCAGGACAGAAGCGGTCGAACCGACTGCTGGATGAGGCTTCCATGCCCGTATCGGCCGATTCCGTCAGCATGCCGGCGACGCGGTGGGTTGATCTCGGTGATGTCGTTCCGGAGCGATGGCCCACGCCTCTATACCCAATAGTTATATTTTCAAACCTATCTGTTTGTAACGTGCACCGCACATACCGCTATTACCACTCCACAGCACGAATCGTGCTGACCGAACCCACCGCAGAGCCGCGGACACAACCCAAGGTGCGCAACCATGACCAGCCCTCCTTTCCCACCTCCATCGATGCCTCCGGCATCGCCTACCGGCCCCTATTCGGGCCCACCGGCAGTACCGAACAAACAAAAAAACACGATCGGGCTTATCGCGGTCATCGTGGCCGTCCTCGGCTTCGTCTTCGCCTGTATCCCCGGGGCTCTGATCGTCGGCTGGATCCTGCTGCCGATCGCATTCATTCTCGGCATCGTGGGCGTATGCCAGGCCGGTAAGACCAAGGGCACCAGCGTTGCCGCCATAATCACTTCGGTCGTCGGTACGGTCGTCGGCTTCATCGTCTTTTTCACCGTGGTCTCCGATGCGTTCGAAGAGTCTTTCGGCAGCGGCGGTGACGTATCCGTTGCCACCCCGGGCGCACCCGCCCAGGAAGCCGGCCCCGACGCGGGCGACCAGGACACATCAGCGGATCAGGGCACCCGCACGAACCCGTACCCGCTGGGATCGGTGATCACCGAAGGCGACTGGCAGGTGATCATCAACAGCGTCACACCCGACGCGAACGACGCTGTCGCCGAGGAGAATACGTTCAACGATCCGCCCCCTCCCGGCTCCCAGTATCTCCTCGCCAACGTCACCATCACCTACACCGGCTCCGACCCACAGGGCGAAATGCCCTTCACGACGATCACGTACGTGACCGCCGACGGCAACACCGTGAACTCCTACGACAACAGCGTCGTCGCTCCCGATTCACTCGATACACTCAGCCCCCTGTTCCAGGGAGCATCGACCACCGGCAACCTGGCCTTCACAGTGCCGACCGCATCAGCGACCCAGGGCACTCTTGCCGTAGAACCCACAATGTTCTCCGACAAGGTATTCGTCGCCGTGAACTGAGCGCTTCCGGACGACCGGACCACCCGCAGGGCCTCCGGCGACCGGATCGCCGGAGGCCCAACGTGGTCGCGGCCATGGCCTGCAACTCAGGCGGACCCGGCGCGTCGGTGATTACGACGTCGAGTCAGTAGTACACCGGCGAAGATCAGCATTGCGTGCAGGGAGAAGGCGTCGACGACCAGACCGCCGACCAGTGCACCGAGTCCGATTGCCAGGTTGAACACCGCGACCCACACTGCGGATGCGGCTTCCACCGCGGTGGGTGCTGCCTTGATCATTCAGGTTTGCAGAGCGAAACCACCGCAGCCAGTCCCGCGGCGATACCGAACACGGTGCGACGCACGGCGCGTCCGATGAACGCGCCCACGAGGAAGTTTCCGGCGATGCCCGCCACGCCGAATCCCAGCAACAGCGGACCGACGAACTCCGCGCCCATCCCGGACAGCTGCTGCAGCACCGGCCCGATGGAGGTATAGGCCGCGAAATGCCCGGTCACGACCAGGAATGTGGCCAGGATGTCCGCCCGGGCACCCGGGTTAGCGATCGCGGTGCGCTGGGCGTCGGAAAGCCGCCTGCGGATACGCCCGGCTAGCGGACCGCTGGGCCGAACAGGCTCGTTGATCTTCGCCGCATCAGTCGCCACCTCGAGGACCTGGAACAGTCCGGGGCACCGCGAGGCAACGATCCCGCGACCTTTACAGAGCCTTCGCCCGCGCTTCGACCGCGTCCGCGGCTTCCTTCAACCCGGCGGCGGGATCGAGTTGGCGGAAGCGTCTGATGGCCTGGATCTTCTTGTTCCGGCGCAGCAGATCGTCGATTTCGGTGAAGTCGATGCGGTCGGCATCCTCGATCTGCAGATGCTGCAAGATCAGGTCGAGTTTACGTTCGAGACGATTGATCTTGCGCTCGAGACGTGAGTTGTTGTCGAACACGATTACATCGTACGGAGACACCGAACCGCTACCGAAGTGGGAGCAGGGTTCGTGGAAACCGTGGCGGCTCTTCGCACTGGTGAAGGCATTCCTGCCCCAAGCGTCCGTCGATAACCACCGGCGACGCTCGGCGGCCGGTGGACGAGCCAGGATGCGGACAGCCGTCATCGAGACAAGCTCAGAAACCTTCGGGGTGCTGGGAAAGCCAACCCGCGTGCCGGTGCATGAGCGTGTCACGTTCGGCGGTAGTGGGCAGCAGAACATCCGCGCCGCCGTCGTAGGGGTGGTGAATCCGCTCGAAGGACAGGTCGGTGATCATGACCCCAGCGGTGGCGTCGTCGGCGACGGCTCGCAGAAGCTCGTCTACAGCGCCGTGCTGCCAGGGGATCCGGCTGACGAACAGGTGGGTGTAGGAGATGAACTCGGGGTCGGTCTCGGTCGGATCGTTGCGGATCGAGGTCCAGTAGCGGGCACCGAGATGCCACTGTGTGTGGTCTTCGGGTCGCTCGCCCGGCTCGGGACGGTTGGACCAGTCGCAGGTGATGAGGTAGATCTCTTGCCCGGTGAACAACTCGTCCAGGACCGTGTTGTACCGGTCGAGCACGATGCCGTACTCATCGGCAGTTGCCGGGTAGCGCTTCGACCGGGGCAGACTATGGAACCGTACCCATCGATCTCGATAGGCGTGCTTCAGCTCATCAGCCATTGGGGGGCACCGCGGCCACCGTTGTTGCCAGAGCCCCAACAGATCGTCATTACCCATCCGATCACAGTATCCGCGGGAGAGAGCCGGCCCACGAGTCGTTGGTCGAGGACGAAGCACAGTCGACGTTGTTTACCCGCCCAGCAGCCCTACGGCTGCGCCGCAATAAATTTCCGCGGCCGACACGACGAATCGAGCCTGTCACCGCGGTATGGCATTGTGCGGGAATCGAATGCGTAACTGAACGAGGGAGTTCGAGATGACGGGGGTCCGGGGCGCATCCCATCTTTTGGAGCTGGCGCGAGGGCTGAAGGCTGCCGATACGGGCGGCTGGCGCGAACCAGCGCTGCGCGCTGCGATCGAAGGATTCGGCTGGCAGTGGCAAGACACCGACGCCGGACCGCTGTTGCTCCGGGGCACTGAGCCGGAAGCGGCCGGTGGGGCACCCCGGCTTCGTCCCACCGGCCGCTTCGAGAAGGACTATGCGCACGGTGGCGAGGAATACGTGGGACTGTATGTGCCGGTGGGCCCGCCCGATACCAGTGCCGCGGGGAAGGCACAGGCATTCCGGACAGCCGCCGAGACCCTGACCGAAGAGTTCGGCCGCGCCCCCATCATGGGCGTGTACGGCGATCCCGGCCCGTTCTACGACTCCGTGCCTACGTGGGGCGGTCCGTTCCTGCGCTGGCGCGAGCGGGAGAACACGCTGGAACTGCGCGCCGGCGAACACGGCCCGGAACTGCTGCTCCAGCCGACGGACCCGGTGGAGAACTGGTTCTGGCGGCAAGGGCACGGCGAGCTCAACGCACTCGGCGGCTTCTTCGGCACCCGCCGCGACCCCGCCAACGCAGGCCTGAGTTTTCCTGGCGGCTGGCGCACCGACGACTGGGACGTCTTCTCCCGTAGTCTCGGCGCTTTCCTCCATACTCTGCCGGCCGAGACCCACGCCCTGGGCATCGAGCTGGACCTGGGGTTCCACGCTCTGGTTCCCGGCACCCGTGGTCCGATCGTGTTCCACCTCATCTGCGGCGAACGACTGGAGATCGTCTACGACACCGAAGAACTCGGCGAGTCCAGCACCGATCCGCGCTCATTCGGTTGGATACCGCACACCACCCGCCCGGCAGCGCTGGACCACTGGCTCGAGTCTCCCTACCACTCCGGGGATTTCGGCGCGGGCGAGGTGGACGGCCGCGCACTGGCGACAATGATGGTCGACACCCTGCGCGGCCTGGGCGTCGGTTCCCCGAAGGACCTCAGCCTGACCGACCACGCCCAGCGCATCGGCGACTACGACGTCGAATACTACGGCCTCACCCTACGGGAGAACCCGTAGGCGCCGGCAGCTCGGGACGGCCGCTGATCCCGCGAGCGCCGGAATGCCTCAGCCGCCGGGCCCGGAACTTCGTCGAAACGCACGGACAACGGGTTACATACCAGGATGTCCGTCCGTACCGCGAAGCATGGCTCGAGCACGGGATACCTGCCGCGGAGATCGACCGGGCCGTGGCCTTCCACGAGTCCTGGGGTGGCATCGCCCTACCCCCGGCCCCCGCGTACGAGGGCGGCCCGCGTGTCCTGGAGGCCGACGTCCCCGAAAGGCTCGGTACCGACGGGTGGTACTTCGGGGCCGGTGACGGCCGCGTATCCATGGCCTACGGATTCATGATCGGGCCGGGTGGCGAATTCGGAATCGACGCCGATCATTGGACACCTCTACACGCCGGCACGCAGGGATGGGTGGAAGCCCTCGCACTGGCCTACCACGCCGCCTATTGGGCCCGAACCATCACCAAGATCAGGGGCGAGGCCGTCGAACAGTTGGACCTCGACGGATTCGAACCCGTACCCGAAGTCCAGGGGCTCACCGACACATGGTGGCGGAGCAAAGACTCACTCATCGCCATCTACAGCGGTGAAGCTGTCGGCTTGGACGCGCCCCACCGCCGAGAGGCCCATATCTACGGCGGACTCGACGCGTGGGGTCTCGGCGGAACCGGACCGGCTCACTGACACTACGCAGTGCCGTTGCAGAATTAGGCGGCGGTCGAGATCGGTGTCATCGCCGCCTCTGGATGGATGGCGACACATGCGCGAGCGATAGCCGGAGCTGACGCGTCCTGACAATCTCCGAACCAGGGATGATTCAGGGGGCCGAGCCCCAGCAGCCGCGTTACCCTTGTGCTGGAAGAAGTTCGGGCTCCAGGTCGTTCAGTGGCGACCTGGAGGGGAACGGCCGGGCTTCGAGACTCGGGGAGGGTGCGCAATGCTACCGAAGAACAGGATGGTGGCCGTCTTCTTCGGGTACTCCACACTCATTGCTGTTGGGATCGCGTCGGTAGCGAACCTGATCAATGGAACATGGTCGTGGAAGTGGGTGGCGGCGGCCGTTGCGTTCAGCTGCTTCCTGACCTGGTCCATTTACCAACGGGGCCGTCAGCACTTGTATCAGATGAATGCCTGGATCTTGGCTGCCGCCGATCGCTACGCGGAGGGCCGATACCTCGAGGCGAGTGAGCTGTTCAAACGCGCGGGCGCCCGATCTCACGTCCTACTCGGCCCGCAGCATCCGTTCACCGAGTCGCTGCGCGAGAGATTCGATGACGCCTACCGCAAGCACTTGGAGGAACAGAGCCGCGAAACACTCACGGCGATCCTGGATGCGATCAAAGAGCAGCCCGGCACAACCACCGATCGGCGCACCGACCCGACCGCCGACGAGTAGGGCGGGATTCCACAGCGTCGCAGCCGGTTCGATTCCGGTTGTCCACCTCGTCGATCGAATACGGCATCGGCGTCCTCCGGTGATCGAACTCTGTGTTACTGTCCGACGGCACTGAGAGCCCCGGGACGATCCTGCCCGCGGGCTTGTTCGGGGGAGGAAATGGATATCTACACGGTTGATAATCGCGGCCTGCGAGCTGAATCCGCGATGCCTATCGGCCTCGGCTGCCGATCGTCTTTTCTCAGCGGTGCCCGGTTGCTCGGGAAGACCCAGCAACGTGGTCTCTCGGCGCAGGCCACGACCGAATAGACCGACATGGCACCGATTCCCGCACCTCTCCCCGCACCGCCGGCCGACGCCGGGCAGGGCGCCTGGGGTTCACAGCCCATCTACAGCCGCGCCGATGATGTGGCGTTCGCCCGGATAGCCGCCGCGGCGTCCATTGCCGCGGACGCCGCCGGCTGGACGAATGCCGCCGCCCACCTGGACCACTACCTCGGCAACAGCGGCGATCTGCTCACGATCAACGCGGACGCGGTGCTGCGGGATGTGCCCGCGGCCGACGCGCAAGCGAACTCGATGGCCGAAGCGGAGATCCGGCGGATCACCGCCGAGGTCGCGGCCGGCCAACTCTTCGGCCACCCGGTGCAATTCCAGTCGCAATGGCTCGGCTTCTACATCGACAAGGGGCTGAGTGAGGACTGGTTCTTCGCCATGGGTGGTATTCATCTGTCGGTTACCGGGGTAGTCACGGTGATCGCACCCGCTGAGGGTGCCGAGCCGACTGTCAGCGTCGAGTACAAGGTTCACGTACACGATCGCTACAACTGGGACGGGGAGAAGAGCACCGAGATCGCCGGGGTCACGGTGTCGGATAAGCGGATGGGAGCGCTGCACACCGCGGGTTTGGCGCGGGAATACGACATCGAGGGGTCCAGCGGGATCCGTAGCTATCAGGGAGCTGTTCCGACGGCCGCGACCTTGCCCGGGGCGGCCACCGGCAGAGACGGCGAGCGGAGTGATCCCAGCCGATGAGGAATGTGAGGGGCAGAATGCGACGGCTGAAGACGGCCGGTGTCCTGGCCGGTCTCGTGGTTGTCATGGTCGGTATGTCCGGGTGCGGCAGCGAAAGCCGGGACGGCGGCCGCCACACCGATACGAGCCGGGTGGCCGACACCACCGACGTCGTCAGGGCAGCTTCCGAGTTCGGCGGAATCGTCATACCGGAGACCGCCACCGTGCTGGACGCCAGAACCGAGAACGGGCTGGACACGCTCTACCGGCTGGCGGTGTCGACGGATCCTCAGGGCCTCGAGATGCTGCTGGCTGCGTCGAAATTCTCCACACAACTGACCAAGTCCTACAGCGTCACCGAGACCACGATCGCGGGTCCCCCGTTGGAAACCTCGCCGGCGCTCTTGCGGGCGGCGGATATCTTCCGGAACGCCGAGGGAAAGTCGGTCAACCGGAACATCATCGTGGACGAACGGGACCCATCCACCCGGTTCGTGCATCTTCAGCTTTTCGATACATGATCCGCGTGTTCATCCGCATTCGAGGACGCCGTAATGACCGATGTCACCGTTGACCTGGCCAGTCTCGCAGGGTTCGAGCTGGACCTCCGCGATATGGGCGCGAGCTTCGTATCGAATGCCTCCCGGTATCTGCCGCTGATCGCGCTCCCCGCGGGGACTTCGGGTCTGATGGGCACCCTGGCGACACCGCTGGAGACGTTTCGCAGCACCGTGTCCACGGCAGTGCAAGCCGAGCGCACCGCGATCGATACCTTCGGCACGAACCTCGCCACCGCGGCAACCGGCTACCGATCGACCGACGACACCACGTCGAACGCGGTCTCGGCAGCGACAGCACCTCTCGGCGCTTCGGGCGCGCCCGCCCCTTCCGGTGAACAGGGTGTCAACCGGTTCGGTGGCCTGCAGTTGCCCAGCCTGCCGGACGTGCCCGAAACTGAGACTGCGATCCGTCAGACCGTCAGCTCGGCGATCGCCCAGATACAGGTCTATGACGACGCTTTCGCCGCGGTGATAGGTAAACGGCCTGCCGCGGATTACCTCACGCCGCTGGTCGCGGACTGGGAAGCGCTACAGACCATCGGGCAGCGGATCAGCTGGATCGGCATCAACGACTACGTCACCTCCGAGAACCTCGTCAATGGCACAAGGTGGCTGCAATCGAGCTGGACCGGGGAAGCATCCCAGGCGTTCGGAAACAGCACCGGCGGCTTGGCCCAGGCGATCGGCAGCCGAAGCGCCGACCTGGATGCGGTGTCGAAGATCGTCGAGAACGGTGGAATCGTGCTGGAACGCCTCGCCTACAACCAGGCCGCCGGTCTGAGCGCCATGATTCTGCGGACGATCACCCATAAACAGGCGTCGTTCCCGCTGGGCGTATGGGCCTCTCTGATCGGCAACCCGATGCCGGAATCGCTGCGTTCGGAGATCACCTCGGCTCTCGACGAGCTGCGAAACACCGCGGAATCACGGCATACCGCCATCACGGCGATGGCCGGAACGCTCTCCGGTGCAGTGGAATACAGCCCAGGGCGTAGCGCGCCGGTGTACAACCCGAGCGCGTTCGAAGTACCGGAGAAAGTTGTCGCAGATCCGGGCGTTGCCAAGTACGGTTTCGGCGACAACGTGTGGTGGCAGGAAAGCAATGCGTCGGCCGGCTGATCACCGCGGTCGAATGCCATACTCGGGATCTCGTAACCGAAAGTAGGGGGAAATGAAGCTGGCAGAGGCTTTGTCGTTGCGTGCCGACGCGGTGCGCCGGATCGAACAGCTGCGCACCCGGATCGTGGGCAATGCCCGTTACCAGGAGGGCGAGGAACCCGCCGAGAACGCCGCCGCGCTGCTCGACGAAGCCCGTGAAGTGCTCGCGGAGTACGAGGCGCTGATCCGGCGGATCAATCGCACCAACGCCGCCACGAGTATCGGCGCGGACGGCACACTCACCGACGCACTCGCCCGCCGGGACGCGCTGCGGCTCCAGCATTCGGTGATCACCGATGCGGCCGATGCGGCCGCGGGCAAGAACCGGGGCGGTTACGCGCGACAGCTGCGGTCGGAGTTGAAGATCCTGTCCGCGTTGCCGGTCGCCGAGCTCCGGGCACAGGCCGACGGGCTCGCCGCGCAACTGCGTGAACTGGATGTGCGGATCCAGCGGGCCAACTGGGAGGTCGACCTGCTGGACTGAACACGAGCAGTGGAGCAGGTAGCCGGCACGGAGGCGCGCACCGACCCGCTGGACCGACGGGCATTCGGTCACCTCCTGGCGCACGAAGGGCAGTGCGAGGGGTTCGACTCCCCTACCCACAGCGCAGCCCAGCACCGCGCACAGGTGAGCGCGCACAGCGCACAACACACAACCGGGTGCGGATCCGTCACGGTGAGGGCGGGCACGGGGTACTCCACTGAATTCGGCGGCTACGGCTGTTCGTTCGCGGCCAGCAGCCTGCGGGCGGCCGCCAGGTTCGTGTCGATCGCGGCTTGCCACCGGCGCGGATCGCGGCGACGGCGTTCACGTGCCGCGGCGAGGCCGGCCAGCACCGGGCCCAGCCAGGCGTCGGCGGCCCGGGCGGCCGGGATCTTCAGGTCCTGGCACATGCTGTCACCGTGGATTCGGCGCGTGATCGCATTCAGCGCCGGCCGCGCGATTGCTCGTGGCACGTTCAGCACCTCGTGCAGTCTCGCGGTCACCGCGGTGAGCGTCGCCTCGGCGAGTGCGGCGGAGTCCTCGGTGACCGGGCCGGTCACGGTCTGGAAGAGGTCATCGATACGCTGTGCGGCCGCGTTGCCGGTAATCCCCTCGACCAGGCGGGCGTCGATTCCCAGCAGATGGGCGATGTACCACCAGTAGCGGTACAGGTCCGCCGTCTCGCGGGTGGTCAGCCCGAATCCGAGACGTTCCTCGGCCGTGCGGCCGGTCAGGGTGAAGTCGATCCAGGTGCGCCCCAGATCCACCTGATTGATCGGATAGCCGTGGATCGAGGTGTCGTAGCCGCGGTCCAGGGCGATTTTCCGCATATGCGCGTGCAGCATCCGGACTCCCAGGGTGGCCACGTAGCCCGGTTGCCCGGGGCGCAGGCTTCCCGGGATCATCACCTGGGCATGCCAGGCGCCGGTCTCCTGGAGTCGTCGCTCCGCACCGTCGACCAGCCGGCCTGTTGTGGTCAGCACCTTGGAGATCGACGGCGATTCATAGACCCGGATGAGCGCGCCCGCACTGAGCGCGATGAGGTGGACCGGTCCCGGCGCGGTGTAGAACGGCATCGAGGCCTGGTCGAGCACATGGTCGTCGACGTAGTCGGGCGTGTTCTCGGTCTGCCGCAGCAATGCCGCGAGGGCGGGTGGCGGGTCGGCGAGGGCGGCCAGTCCCTCGCAGATTCCCTTGCCGAGCAAGACCCTGGCCTCTGGCATTCCGATCTCGTGCATTTCGGTGACGACGGCGTCGGCGAGTACGTCGCCGGTGGTCAATGCCCACTGCATCAGGTCGGCTCGGGCCGCGCCGAACTGAGCCAGGACGGTCGACCGCCTCGCTCGACCGGTCGGCCACTCGAGCTGTTCGATCACGATGTCTCCTCGATGATGGGGCTGTGCCCGGGTCGGGGTGGTGCCACCCCCGGGCCGCCTCGGCTGGACTGCATGACGGATATGTCGAAGGCCCGGCGGCGGACCGCCGGGCCGGGTCGGTCAGCCACGGACCGGGACGAGTGGTCTGTCGGAGGGGGTTCGGGTGGTGCTGTTCTTGGCGAGGTCGCTCAATACTTCTGCGGCCGCGAGTTCGTCGCGCGCGGCGAGCTGGTCGAAACCGTTGACCGCGGGGTAGACGTAGCGGCCGAGTGTCGCGATGAGGAGCGCGCCGACGACGAGGACTCCCATCAACACGGGGATGACCGGGTCGTAGGAGCCCAGTCGGTCGTAACCCAACCCGAGGAGCAGGGGCCCGAGGGCGCTACCGAGGAGGAACACCGCCTGGACCGGTCCGAGGATCCGGCCGAAGTTGCGGGTGCCGAGATACCGGGTGATGAGCAGGGCGAGCAGGTCCCCCTCGATACCGAAGGCGATGCCGATGAAGGCGACCGCGACGACGGCGGTGGAGAAAGGTGGCTGCAGGAAGAACATGCCGGCGATGGGGGCGAGTATCGCGACCGTACCGATGATCGACGCGTGGACGCGGTCGATGAGGAAGCCGCCGGCGACCCGGCCCACCAGCGATGCAAGGCCGAAGACGACCAGCAGCGAACCCGCCTGGTCGTCGCTCAGCCCGCGGTCGGTCATCATCGGTACGAGGTGCACCTGGAGGCCGTAGACGACGACCCCCACCAGGCCCAACCCCAGTGCGATGCCCCAGAACTGCCGCGTGCCCAGCGCTTCCCGGACCGTCAGTCCCGGCAGCTCGAGGCTGACATCCCGGTCCCCGATATGGGTTTCGTGGACGAGTCGTCCGCGCACGTGTTTTTCTGCCCGGGCCCGGACGAACAAGGTGACCATCGTGACCGACACCAGGGCCGCGATCAATGCCATCACGCCATAGGTCAGCCGCCATCCGATGCTGTCGATGAGCGCACCGGCCAGCAGGGGCGCCAGGGCGGCGCCCAGGCCGATGATGCCCGTCACGATGCCGACGGCGAGGGCGCGGTTGTTGTCGAACCAGCTCACCACCGCTCTGGTGGCGGGGACCGCCGTCCCGGCCCCGAAGAACCCGACGAAGAAGCACGGGATGAAATAGATGGCTTCGACCGGCGGTACCAGCGCGATCGCGGCCATCGAGGTCGCGAACAGCACGAACCCCGGCACGAGGATATAGCGCGCGGCGTATCGGTCGACGAGCTGCGCGACGATGAACAGGCCGATCACCATCCCGATCGCGGCGACCGAGAAGGAGCTGGTGACGGTGGTGCGGCTGAAACCGGTCTCCTCGGCGATCGGCAGGACGAACAGGCCGATGGTGGCCAGGTACATCTGGGGGCCGACGGCATTGGCCGTACCGGCACCGGCGACCACCCACCAGGGGCTTCGTCGCTTGACGGCGGGGCGGGTTGGTGAACTCATACGACTGCTCCGATAGTTCGCGGGTGTCAGGGGTGGTCAGGCGGCCGGGAAGGAGGTCTTCGTGAGGTCCTCGGAGACCCGCCAGACGCGCTCGGCCTCTTCCGTGCTGCGCAACGGCGGGTAGAGCCGATGCTCGGCCGGCGGGCCGCCGAGGTTGCCCGGACCGCTGGGGCCATAGAGGGCGTGGGGTTCGGCGCCGGGGTCGGTCGCCGCCATGAGGGCGGGCAGTGCCGCGGTCTCGCGGGTGCCCGCCAGGATTCCGCGGGTGGAAAGCGCTCGGATCAACCGGTATTGGGGCACTGCCCGGCTGCGGCCGAGCTCGGGCCGGGCGGCCAGCAGGCTGGTCGGGGCGACCCCGGGATGGGCGAGATTGCTGGTGATGCCCCAGCCGTGGGCCTTGCTGCGCCGCTCCAGCTCCAGGCCGAACAGCCCGAACGCGATCTTGGACTGGCTGTACGCGCGCATCCCGTGATAACTGCGCTCCCAGTTCAAGTCGTCCCAGTGGATGGCGCCCCGCCGGGCCGCGATACTGATCTGCGAAGTCACCCGGGCCCGCCCGGCGCGCAGCAGCGGCAGCAGCTGGGCGACGAGCGCGAAGTGGCCCAGGTGGTTGGTGCCGAACTGCACCTCGAACCCCTCGGCCGTGGTCTGGCGGCTCGGCGGCCGCATCACGCCGGCGTTGTTGATCAGAAGGTGAATCGGGTGGCCTTCTGCACGCAGCGTGTCACCGAGGGCCGCGACCGACTCCAGCGAAGACAAATCGAGGCTGCGCAGCGACACATTCGCGCCGGGGGCGACCCGGCCGATCTCGGTGATCGCTACCTCCCCCTTGCGCGGATTACGCACGGGCATGATCACTTCCGCTCCGGCGGCGGCCAGCCGCGCGGCTATCCCGAGGCCCATGCCGTCGCTGGCGCCGGTAACGACCGCCCGCTTTCCGGACAGGCTGGGAATGGTGATGTCGATCTGTGTGCGTGGCATCGTGTGCTCCTGGTTGCCGTTGTGCGTTCGTCATCGCGCCGCTCGCGCCATGGCATTGATCGTCAGCCGATCGGCCGCGCGCATCCAGGACCTCCCGATCACAGGCTCGCCGGGTCACCGCTGCGCGCCGGATGGGGGGATCGGCAATCAGTGGCTACCGTCACCCGCAGCCGGTAGAAACGAGGAAATACTTCGGAAAGGGACACTGTGGTGATCGATCGCACCGGGTTGGCGGAGTTCCTCCGCACTCGACGTGCGGCACTGCAACCGGAAGATGTCGGCCTGCCGCGCGGACCGCGCCGCAGGACCAGCGGACTACGGCGCGAGGAGGTCGCGTCGCTGTGCAATATGTCGGCCGACTACTACTCCCGGCTGGAACGGGAGCGTGGCCCACAGCCCTCGCAGCAGATGCTCGCGTCGATCGCGCAGGGATTGCATCTGTCGATCGACGAACGCGACCATCTGTTCCGCCTCGCCGGGCACAATCCGCCGGCCAGGGGAACGACGGGCGAGCACATCAGCCCGGGCCTGCTGCGCATCCTCGATCGCCTCGCGGACACTCCCGCGGAGGTCGTCACCGAGCTAGGCGAGACCCTGCGGCAGACCCCCATGGGGATCGCGCTCACCGGCGACACGACCCGGTACACCGGGCCCGCCCGCAGTGTCGGCTACCGGTGGTTCACCGACCCTGCCGTCCGGAATTTCTACGCTCCGCAAGAACACGCGTTCCTGAGCCGGCGTTACGCCTCGGGACTGCGTGAGCTCGTCACCCTCCGCGGTCCCGGCTCCCGCGCCGCCTACCTGGCCGATCTGCTCCTGGACCGCAGCGAGGAATTCCGCCGCGTATGGGACGACCACGAGATCGGAATCCGCCCTCACGACGTCAAGCACTACATCCACCCCGAAGTCGGTGCGCTGGAACTGAACTGCCAGCGTCTGATAGACCCGGGACAGGCCCATCTGTTGCTCGTCTACACGGCTGTCCCGGGTAGCGAGAGCTATGAGAAGTTGCAGATGTTGTCCGTAATCGGAGCGCAACCGCTGCTCAGGACTTGACGGCGGGCAGGACCCGCAGTCCGGCCGGACCGGTGTCGTCGTGGCGTATGTCGAGGCCCACCGCGTGACACCGATCGCTCAGCCATTGGTAGCCGTGTCCGGCCGGCCGGTCCCTCCGCTGCCTCGGCAACCGGTCCCGGATAGGGCTCTGCATCGATCAGGAGCCGTGTTCACGCGAGTACACCGGTTTCGAAGCTGATGCGTGGTTCGTAGCCGAAGTCGGTGCGGCGACGGAGCGCGGAATGCCGCGGGTGAGGGACAGGACGACGCCGTCTGCAAGGTTGACGACGTGGACGAAATCCATGGTGTGGCGGCCGCCGTCGATCGACATCCATTTCGATTCCCTGATTGCCGTACGCACGCCGCGGCTCTCCCGTCGCGGTGTGACCCGGTGATGGTTGCGACGCGGTGTCGTACACTCGCTCTGTATCGCAACGGTTTTCGCGATACAGAGCGAGTGATATCGGAGATGGAGCGGGTGGGGATGTCGGTTCGGCAAATAGCGCTGTTGTCCGTTGTGATCGGTTCAGTGATGGCCGTGACGGCCTGCGGAGGGGTGCAGGACAGCACGTCTCCGGTCGGTGCGACCAGTGATTTCGAGGAAGTCTGCACGGGCGGTGATTTCATCGGGCCGAAGCGGACGGCCTTTCCCGATGCGGCGGCCTACGAAGGGACCGGAAACCCGTTGGTCGTTGTGGAGCACGCCGGGATCGACCATCCGTCGTCGGTCACCAGTTGGTACCGGCTTTCCTCGTCCGACCTCGAGCGCATCGAGGACCCGAAACAAGTGCAGTTGGTCGCCTGCGCCGAACACGGTGATGATCACGAGAGCGTCGGCACCTGTACCTTCGACGCCGGCGAGACGGCGAAGGTGTTGCGCTCCAGCGCGAAGGTGACGATCTTCGAGGCGCGCTCGGCGGAGAAGGTCGCCGAGGTCACCGTTGACGCCGCCGAATACACCTGCCCTTCCATCCTGTCGTTCAAGGGTGAACCCACGGTGTACACCTCGCCGACCGTGGACGAGTACCGCGCGGCGTTGACCGAGGCGGTACCCGGTATCGAGATCGTCGGATAGGTAGGAGCGAACCGGCCGGCTCCCGCATCACTCGCGAGCTCGGCCCCGAATTATCGCGCCGGGCGCCGAGTTTCGAGTTGCCGGCGGGATCGGAGGCCGAGTTTGTTGATGAGGTTGCGTAGATGCCATTCGACGGTGGGTGGGCTGATGAACAGGCGGGTCGCGATTTCCGGGTCGGTGAGGCCCTCGCGGACCAGTTTGACGACCTGCGCCTCCTCGGCGGTGAGATCGTCGCCGGTTTCGGCGGGTAACTCGCGGATGTTCGCGCCGGTGGCGGCGAGAGCGCGGGCGGACCGGCCGGCGAAAGCCGGCATACCCATGGTGGTGAAGAGTTCGTACGCGGTGTGCAGGTGTTCGCGGGCTTCGGGGCCGCGGCGTTCGTGCCGTAGCCATTCGCCGTAGAGAAGGTGGGTGCGGGCCAGTTCGCCGCGCAGAGTGGTGCGAGCGAGGTGCGAAAGTGCGGCGCGGAAGCGGGTTTCGGCGTCCGGGCCCGCGCTGAGCAGGGCGTGCGAGCGGGCTTCGATACCCATCGCCCAGTCGGAACCGCTGGGTCGGGTGACCTCGGTGAGGCGCACCAGGGCGTCGAACGCGCGGTCGGTGTCGCCCGTGTGGGTGGCGGCCTCGATGAACTCGACCAGCGACCAGATCGGGATGCCCACCTCCAATTGCACATACTCCTCGTTCGACTCCCGCGCGGCCGCGGCGGCTTCGCCGAACCGTTCCAGGCTGTTGTAGAGCACGGCGCGCGCATAGCCGCCGACCACGGGACCGATTCCTTCGCCGCGCCGCGCCTCGCCTTCATCGGCGTGCCTGCTCAGTTCGAGGCATTCCGTTTCGCGGCCGCGCCAGCCCGCGGCGAGCAACGCGGGATAGACGGGGGCCGTGGCGGCGACCGCATCGGAAACCGTCCGGATCTCGGCGGCCAGCGATTCGGCTTCGGCGAGTTCGCCGTCGAGAACGTGGACGACGCTGCGCAGGGTCAGCGCGAGCGGGAGCGCCGAGGCTCGGCCGGTGGCCCGGACCAGATCCAGATTCCGGACGCTCGATGCCGACAATGTCTCGTGATCCCAGAGTCCGACGGCCGTCACCGAGGTGAGCCACAACCAGCGCAGCGCCTCGTTCGGGGAGAGGTCGGCCCGGTTGAACGCGTGCAGAGCGGATCGGAGCGCAGGCACCGCGGCGGTGTGCCCGTCGAGGATCCGGGTGGCCAGTGCGTCGAGCAGGAGGTCGACCGGGCGCGGGTCGGGTGGGGCCGGCGTGGCGCGGGCCGCGACGGCGGCTTCGTACTGTCCGCGGCGGTAGGCCTTGGGGCCGGCGAAGAGCGCGGCGTTGATGACCTCGAGGTAGGTTTCGCGGGCACTGTCCGCGTCGTGCACCGCGAGCCTGCGCGCGGCGTCCAGCAGCAGGGCCGGCGCCGCGATACCGCGGTCGGTGGTGAACGCGATCCGGGCCCGCACCAGCTCGGCTTCGGCGCGTATCCGGTCGTCGCGCAGGCCGGCTTCGGCCAGCGACAACAGTTTCAGGGCGGTGTCGGGGTCACCCGCCTCGTGGGTCACGCGTGCGGCGACCAGCGCCCTGTCCCGGCGGCGCTGCGGGTCGGGGGTCAGTTCCACCGCCCGCGCGGTGAACGCGGCGGCCGCGGCGATACCACCACGCACGCGGGCACGGACGGCGCAATGCTCCAGTTCCGCCGCGACGGTTTCGTCGGGACCGGCCGCGCCGTGCGCGGCGTGCCAGGCGCGGCGATCGGGGTCGGTAGCGGGATCGGTCACCTCCGCCAGCGCGTGGTGGGCGACGCGGCGGTCAGTGGGCTCGGCGGCCCAGTAGACGACGAACCGGACGAGCGGGTGGGCGAAGCCGACCCGCTCGCCGATCTCCACCAGTCCGGCCCGCACCGCCGGCTCGGCGGCGGCGAGATGGATTCCGCACTGCTCGGCCGCCGCCCAGAGCAGCCCGGGGTCGCCGGTCGGTTCCGCGGCCGCAACCAGCAGGAGCTGCCGGGTTTCGGCCGGCAACTCGGCTGTCCGCCGCAGGTACGCGGCGCGGATGCGGGCGTCGACGCCCCGCGCGGCCGGCAACCCGAACCCGCCGGCCAGTTCCACCGGACTCGATGTCTTCGGCAGTTCCAGCAGCGCCAGCGGGTTGCCCCGGGTTTCGGCGACGACCCGGCCGAGCACGTTCTCGTCCCACGGTCCGGGCATCGTCGCGCGCAGGAGCGCGCGGGCATCGTCGTCACGTAAACCGGCCAACCGCAGTTCGGGCAGGCCCGCGGGCTCCACCGGGTCGGTGCCGGCGGCATCGGGGGGCGACCGGACCGCGAAAACCACGGCGACCGATTCTGCGCCCAACCGCCGGGCCGCGAACGCGAGGGTCTGCATGGAAGCCTGATCGAGCCACTGGGCATCGTCGACCACGCACAGCAGCGGCCGCTCACGGGCGACTTCCGACAGCAGGCCGAGCACACCGAGCGCGACCAGGAAACCGTCGGGTGCGGGTTCGCCGCCCTGCCCCAGTGCGGCCGTCACCGCCGCACGTTGCTGAGCGGGCAACGCGTCGAGTGCGCTCGTCATCGGCGAGCACAGCTGGTGCACGCCCGCGAACACCAACTCCATCTCCGACTGGATACCGGTGATGCGGGCGAGCCGGAATCCGTGCGCACTATCGACCAGGTAGTCGAGCAGCCGGGTCTTACCGATCCCCGGCTCGCCCCGGATCACCAAGGCGCGGCTGCGGCCGGCGCGTACGGCGTGCAGCAGCTCGTCGAGTTGTTCGCATTCACGGTCTCGTCCCAGAACCCGCGATGGCATCGGCGCTCCTGTCGGTATATCGAACGAGTTCGGAGGCACCCGCGGCGCGGGTTCGGGCGGGCACACAGAACTGCTCGCCGGATCGGCGCGAATCGCGCGTCGCGCACCGATCCCGAACGGTGCCGGGCGCCTACGACCGGCACTGTTTCGTCATGGGTTCAGCGTAACGAGCCCGGTACGGTTCGGCGCGGGTACGGCGCCGGGAGCATCCGGCGGCCGGACGTCGCACGGGGGTGCCGGCCGCACGGAACGCCAGCCCTATCGGCGGTCGGCGGCGGCGGGGCGTCACGATGCGACCATTGGCACGGAAAGAACTCGCGACCGTGACTGCTGGGACCGATTCGACCGGGAAGGGCACGATGAACCCGCAGGCTGCCACCGGGCTGTGCGCGCGGCCCGCCCTCCGGCCGCAACCGGCGCGGAGTGCGCGGTGACAACGCCGCGCGGGGTACCGGCGGACCCGGGCCGGCAGACCCTTTTGCACGGCCCGCTGTTCTCCCGCCGCGCACCGTTGCGGCCCGATAACGCGGCCGCCCGGATCAGCGCCTACATCTACGGCAACGTCCTGGTTCTGACCGCCCTGGTACCGGTGGTCACCGCGCACAAGCACGTCGGAATCCTGGTGGTGCTGGGTACTGCCGCCTCGACCTTCGTCGCCCACAGCTTCGCCGAAACAGTGGGCGACACCGTACGCCGGCAACGCCCCGCGACCCGCAACGACCGGATTCGGGGATTACGCAACTCCGTGCCGATTCTCTCCTCGGCGGTACTGCCCTGCGGGATACTCGCGGCCGGCTGGCTGGGCTGGATCGACCCCCGGACCTCGCAAGTGCTCGCCGAGGTCGTCGTCCTGATCCGCATCGGGGGCATCGTGTTCGTGATCGGCCGGTTACGCGGCGAACGCCCGGGTCGCGCCTCGATCGTCACCGCCGTCCTACTGACCCTCGCGGCCACCACGGTTGTCGTCGTGAAAATTGCGCTCACCCACTGAATCGAGATCACCGCTGCTGCTGTCCGATCTGCTGTGGGCGCAGGCGGGCGGGTCGGTGCCGAAACCCCGGTCACGAAAAAACCGAAAATCCGTCGTAACATTTCCCACTCTTGTAGACATATGTGGTCGTAACCACAACTGTCCCACTCGGGACACTATGAAAGGAACAGTGTGAAACACAGAAGTTTCCGCACGTTCGCTGCCGCTGCCTCCATCGCCGCCGCCGGTCTCGGCGCGGCCGGCACCGCGGCCGCAGCCCCGCTGCCGCTGACCGAAGCGGCCCCGATCCAGGAAAGCGGAAGCGCCGAAGGTACCGGTTCCGCAGCTCTGCTTCCGGTTCTGCTGCCGCTGCTCATGAGCGGCTCGGCGGAGACACCGGCCGCCGCCCACACGTCCGATGAAGCAGGCACCGGGTCCGCGGCGACGCTGCTGCCGGCCCTGTTGCCGCTGCTGGCCAGCGGATCCGCCGCCGGCGGCGAGTAGTAACACCCCGTACACCCCTCCATGGACGATTTCGGCCCCGGGTCGCCGGCGCGGCCACTTCAGTGAGGGACGTACACCCCCCAAAATCTGCGCAGGCTCCGAACAACACTCCCGAGCCGCTGAACCCCGGATCGCTTCTCAGCGTCCGGGGTTCGGTCTGTCCGGCCGCGAGTCTCGGGCGTAGCCACTTCAGTAAGGGACGCACACCCCCAAATCTGCGCAGGCTTCGGACAACCCGTTTTCCAGCCGCTGCAACCGGTCGGTTTCCCTACCGTCCGGGTCGCCTGTCCGGTCCCTCGGCTATTGATTCAGCACCGGCGCCGGAGTCGCCTGCGTCGTGACGCCGGTACCGCTCACCGCCGCCGACCCGCCGAATGCGGCGACCTCGGCGCGTAACGCCCGCACCTCGCCGAGCAGCTGGGTGACGTCGGCGTCCGTGCGCTCGGCGGTCTTCTCGACCGCTTTCAGCTGATCGATGACCCAGCTCGTGGTGGTGCCGATGGCGAAACTGATCAGCCCGATCCCGAAGGTCATCAGCAGCAGCGCGACCAGCCGGCCTTCGGCGGTGACGGGATAGTAGTCGCCGTACCCCACCGTGGTCACCGAAACGACCGACCACCACAGCGCATCGCCGTAGGTCTTGATGTTGCTGTCGGTGGCGGTGCGTTCGGCGTCGAACACGGCCAGGCTGCACAGGAAGAGGATCAGCAGCGAACTGACCCCGACGAACACCGACAACCGCGCCCGGGTGAGCCGGACGCGGTTCAGCGTGTCCAGCACCAGCAGCCCGGCCCGGAGCAGGCGCAGCGGGCGGGCCGGCGGAAGGAGCACGATCAGCAGTTCGGCGAGATGGGTGCGCAGGAAATGCCGGCGGCGGGTGGAGAGCATGAGGCGGGCGAGATAGTCGCCCGCGAACAGGGCCCAGATGGTGATATCGGCGGCGGTGAGCCATCGATCGAGGACCGGTGAGGCGGCGGTATCGAGTACCTGCCAGGCGTAGGTGCCGAGGAAGACCAGTGCGAGAACCGCCATGGGCACGTTCGTCGCCCGTTCCCAGGCGAGCCGGCGGCTCTCCGGATCTGCGCTGTCGCGGGCCGGCGCGGCCGCGTCGAATCGGGACATGAACACTCCTGAACGACCTTGCCGGGCCTCGTTGCGGCCACCGTGCTGTCCGCACGCTACCCACCGTGCTGTCCGCACGCTACCGGATCCGGGCCCGTGGCCGGGGTCGCGCGGGATGCGGCTAGGCGTTCGCGGGCCCGGCCGCCGCCGGAATCGGTGTGCCGACGATCCATTCGTGGCCGAACGGGTCGCGCACCCGGCCCTGCCGGGCCCCGTACGGCCGGTCCGCGACCTCGAATACGATCTCACCGCCCGATTCGACCATCCGCCGGGCCAGCGCGTCGGGGTCACCGGCCACCACGGTGAGCAGCAGGCCGCGGCCACCCAGCCGGAGTGGGTCGTGGTCGAATTCGTCGGCGTCCTTCAGTTCGAAAACCGCGCCGCAGGGCAGGCCGAGCCGGGCGAAAACGACCCGCCCGTCCGCTTCGTCCCGCCGCCGGAGCACGGCGCCGAATACCTCGCCGTAGTAGCGGATTGCCGCGTCGGCGCCTTCGACGACCAGTTTCGGAGTGATCTGCTCGATGTTCATACAGGCGAGTATGGGTCGCCGTAGAAGCCGTCGGCTTGGAACTTTGTCGCCTGTGGCGGTCAGACCGCGGCGACCTTGCTGCGGAAATCACTCGGGCGCACGCCGCGGTGGCGTTTGAACGCGGCACTGAAACCGAACGCGTCCGCGTAGCCGACGGCCTTGGCCACCTGCGCGACCGTGAGGTCACGGTCGGCGAGCAGTTCCTCGGCCTCGTCCATCCGGCATTCGGTGAGGTAGGCGAGCGGGGATCGGCCCATGACCTCGGTGAAACGTTTGGCGAACAAGGCCCGCGACACCCCGGCGGCCGCCGCCAGCGAAGCCACCGTCCAGCCCGCGTCGGGACTGTTGTGCATCGCTTCCAGGGCCGGCCCGACCACCGGATCCGCCGGGCCGCGATACCAGCCCGGTGCGTCGGCCTCCTGCCCGTCGAACCAGTCGCGCAGGGTGCACACCAGACCCCAGTCGAGCAGACGGTCCATCAAGGCTTGGGCGCCGGCGGGCCGCGCGGTCGCGTCGGCGGCGACGCTTGCCATCCACGCGCACACCTCGGGATCGTCGGACACCACCAGCACGGGCGGCAGCGCGCGCAGCAGCCGTTCGTGGCGGCGGCCGGAGGTGCGGTAGGCGCCGACGATCAGCGAGGTCTCCCCGTCGGGGTCGTTGCCCCACCGGCCGCCGTCCAGGCGTGCGTCGCAGACCGGGTCGCCGGTGAAACAGGCGATCTCGTATTCGGTATGGGGCCGCCGGATCGAATCGGCCTGATCGGCGAGCAGGAATGGTCCGGTATCGCAGACGACCGCGGTATCGCCGACCCTGATCCGGCGCTCGGTGCCACCGGGCAGCAGGAGCGTTCCGCCACCGCGCAACACCGTGATCATGGTCAGCGGTGCGCGGTCGGCGAAGCGGATCGTCCACGGCGCCTCGAGCACCGCCTGGGTGAGGACGGCCCCTTCCGCCCGTATTCCATTCAGCAGCCTGCTCAGCGGGTCCACCTTCGCCAGCGTAGACGAATTCCTATCGAATGTGGATGTTCACCCATAGATCGTCCACGGGATCCGGGGTGGAATGAGATCACGCCCCACAACTGAACCTTTGGAGGAACTGTGCAGGACAACCCGGCCGCGACCACCCGCACCGCGCTGGTCGTCAGCGCCCATCACCGCACCGATTCGCTGACCGCCCATATGGCCGAGCTGGCCGGCCGCCGGCTGACGGCGGCCGGCTACCGGATCGACCGGCTCGATCTGCACGCCGAGGGATTCGACCCGCGCATGACCGTCGCCGACCAACCCGATTGGAACGACCGCGAGAAGGTCTACTCGCCGGAGGTCGAAGACCATATGCGGCGCATCCTCGCCGCCGATCTGATCGTCGCGGTGTTCCCGGTCTACTGGGTGCAGGTGCCGGCTCTCCTCAAGGGCTGGATCGACCGGGTGTGGAACTACGGTTTCGCCTACGGCCGCAGCAAGCCGCGGCTGGCCGGTAAACAGATGCTGTGGCTGGGCCTGGCGGGTGCGGCGGATGACGACGGCTACGTCGAAATCATGCAGCAGTCGCTGAACGCCCAGCTCAACGAGGGAATCGCCCTGTATTGCGGGCTCTCCCGTTCCCTGGTCGGGCTGTTGCCCGGGGCGGAGGAGAAGCCGCAGCGGGTCGATGCCGAGGGCAACCTGCTGCTCGACGCGGCCCTTACCGGCGCCGCTCGCGCCACCCACTACGAGGCGCTGGAGCGCCGCGCGATCGGCTTCGTGGACGAATTGCTGGCACCCGCCCGGGTAGCGGTCTGATGGAGTTCCGGGCTGGGCAGGCGTTCGGCCGACAACGCATCGAGTCCGGTGCCGCCAGGTCCTGGGGGCCGACAGCCGCCCGCCCCGGTGGGGCGCTTGCAGCCCCCAGGTAATTCGGCGGCGCCGTAACGGGTGTCACATAGACCGCGGAAATAGCCGGCCCGCCCTTGTGGTTGAACACCGGTGTCGGCGTCCGAACAGCCCCGGGCCGCACCCCTTTTGTCGCTACGAGCGACCACTCGCCGAGAGGCGCTTGTGGGACGTCGACCCTCCTTCGAACGCCGCCGAGCCATCTGCTCGGCGGCGTCTCGCATTCTCCGGGCGCGCCCACCCGCGGCGGATGCCGATCGCGGAGCCCACGGTGGAACCGGTGCCCCTCGACGCCGTCACCGGATCGGGCAGGTCATCGGTCTTCCGCACGCTCCGCGACCCGCGCTTCGATACCCGCGACGATGGTGTCCGCGACCAGCCGCGCGTGCCGGCGCACCGCCGACTTCCCGAGTGGGTCGGACGGGGACATCCTGGTCGCCAGCGGTAGCGCGGCGAAGGCCGCGGTTCCGCCGTGGGCGATGAGGAAATGCAGTGAGCGCAGATCGTCGCGGGTCAGGATCCTGCGCTGCAGCAGCGGTTTCAGGGGCTCGGCGAGCAGTACCGACATCGGCTGGATGTGCCGGTCGTAGAGGTAGGTCAGGCGGGGGCTTTCGATCGCGGCTTCCATACTGATCAACCGCACCACATCGGGATACTCGGCCTGGAGTTCGAGGAAGCGGACGATGCCGAGCCGGAATTCCTCGAGCGGGGACAGATCGGTGCGCCCGGGCCGGATCTTCAGCAGGGTGACCGCATTGTCGAAGATCCAGTCCGCCACCGCGTACCAGAGCGCCTCCTTCGATCCGAAGCGCTGGTGGATCAGGTTGTGGCTCACCCCGAGTTCCCGGTTCACGGCGGCTACCGAGGCGCCGGCGAAACCGTCCCGGGCGAAAACCCGCAGCGCGGCCGCGAGGATCTCGTCCACCGAGGCAGGTGTTTCCCCGGCCGGGGGCCGGCCCCGTCCTTTTCGCGACCCCCGCGGTTCCGGCGCGACCACAGCATCCATACCGGAGATTATATTGACTGCAATCAATTTTTCTGCGACTGTGAGCCCAGCCACTTCGTTCCGCGATGCGGCGGCTTCCGGGCGGTCCCGTGCTGCCCGCACCGACCTCCGGCGGAGCGCCCGACGAGGACTGGATACTGCTATGGAATCCTTTGTGCACCTGCGGAAAGGCACTACTCCCGACCGGCTGCACGCCGATCTCGACGGCCTCAAGGACGATGAACTGGGGCGCGGCGGTTTCACCGGACGCACCGCCCAGCTGTATCGGCGCAACGATCCGGTGAACTACACCGCGACCGGCCCGCTCGCCCCGGTGGATGTGCTCGCCGACGCACTGAAACCCACCGACTCGACCGATGCCGCCGGTTCCCCGCTGCTACTGTTCTCCAACGCCGACTGCCGGATCTCGCTGAGCCGCCGCGTTCAGGAGATGCCGTTCTTCGCCCGGTATGTCGACGGCGATCTGCTGTCGTTCGTGCACAAGGGTTCCGGGCTGCTGGAAACCGAATTCGGGCCGCTGCGCTACCGCGAGGGCGACTGGGTCTATATCCCGAAGGCGTGCACCTTCCGGCAGGTGCCCGACAGCGAGACGACCCTGCTCATGATCGAGGCGACCGAGGAGTTCCGCGTTCCGCCTGCGGGGCCATTGGGCCGCCATTTCCCGTTCGACCCGAATCGGCTGACGATCCCCGAGCCCGCGGCCATGGACGACGACGGGCGCGAGGCATACGAGGTGCGGCTGATCCATGACGGTGGCCCGACCTCGCTGTTCTACTCGCATCATCCGCTGGACGTGGTGGGCTGGCAGGGCGACAATTTCCCGTTCACCTTCAATATCGCCGACTACAACGTGATCCTCTCCGACACCGTGCACCTGCCTGCCACCGTGCACCTGTTCATGCAGGCCACCGGCGTGTACGTGATGAACTTCCTGCCCAAACGCGCCGAATCCGCACCGGGCACCGAAACCATTCCCTGGTATCACCGCAATGCCGACTACGACGAGATCGCGTTCTTCCACGGCGGCGAGATGTACGGCGTGCCGATGCCGCCCGGACTGATCTCGCACGCACCACAGGGTGTGCACCACGGTGCCCCGGAGAAGATGCGGGAACGGGCGCGGCGTAAGCGCGACGAGATCACCCGGATCGGCTGGACCACCATCGCCGTCGATACCCGCCGCCGGCTCGTCCCCTCCCCCGAGGTGCTGGCGAACAACCTCGGGGCGCACTGAAAAGCCGCCCGACTCCCCCGCCGATATCCGCGGCCCAGGGTCCCGGCGCACGGTCGCCGCGCGCCGCCCCGGAGCGACAGCGCGACGGACACCGGAAATACCCGCTTCGAAAGACAAAGGCAGGCAACTCATGACCCACCATGTCGAACGCATCCCGTATGTCGTCGCCTACGCGAACACCTCCGGCACCCGCGACGCCTACGGCGGCCTCACCGAGATGGTCACGCTCGATTCGATACTGGTGAAGCCGGCCGATCTGGATTCGGAGACGGTGCTGGTGCTCATGCATCCCGTCTCCAGCGGCACCTACCTGCCCATCGTCACCGCGCTCGCCAAGGCCGGGCACCACATCATCGTGTGCAACAGCCGCTACCGGGGTGCCGACGCCGCGCTGCTCATGGAGAAAGTGGTGCAGGACCTCGGTGAATGTATCCGGGACGCGAAAAAGCGCCTCGGCTACCGGAAGGTGGTACTGGCGGGCTGGAGCGGCGGCGGCTCGCTGTCGGTGTACTACCAGCAACAAGCCCAGCATCCGACCGTGACCGCGAGCCCCTCCGGCGACGGCCCGGACCTCACCGAACTCGATCTGCCACCCGTCGACGGCATCCTGCTGATGGCCGCGCACATCAGCCGCCATCACACCCTCACCGAATGCCTCGACCCGTCGATCCTCGACGAATCCGATCCCACCCGCCGCGATCCCGAACTCGACCTCTACAACCCGGACAACCCCCACCAGCCGCCCTACAGCCCCGAATTCGTGGCCCGCTACCGGCAGGCTCAGCTCGACCGGAACCGGCGGATCACCGCCTGGGTCAAGGAGAAACTGGCCACCATCCAGACCTCCGGCCGCCCGCAGGACGAATTCTGTTTCGTCGTGCACGGCACCATGGCCGATCCCACCGTGCTCGACCCGGCACTCGACCCCAACGACCGTGAGCCGGGCGAGTCCTATCTCGGTGAACCGCAGGAGGTGAACATGGGTGCGTTCGGCCTGGCCCGGTTCACCACCCTGCGCAGCTGGCTGTCGCAGTGGAGTATCGACGACGCCCGCGGCGACGCGGTGGCCTGCGGCCCGGATATCACGGTGCCCACGCTGGTGCTCTACAACGCGGCCGACAATGTCTGCACGCCCTCGCACGCCCACCGCATCTACGAGGCGCTGGGCTGCGCGGACAAGGAACTGCACGAGATCCCCGGCGCCAACCACTACTACCTGGGCCCCGATCAGCGCGAACCACTCGCGAAAGCCATCGGGCTGGTCGACGGGTGGCTGCGGGCACGCGACCTCGGCCCCACAGCATGAGCGGGTCAGGGCCGGAGGCGGCAGCGCAGCGTCACCACGCAGGCCCCCGCTCATGCCGGATGGACACGGCGTGAACCAGCCGGGTGATAATTCTGCGATGGACTCCGCGACCGGCGCATTGGACGGTATCCGCGTACTCGAGATCGGCACCCTGATCTCCGGGCCCTTCGCCGGGCGGCTACTCGGCGATATGGGTGCCGAGGTGATCAAACTCGAACCGCCGGATGCCCCGGACCCGCTACGCACGTGGGGTCAGGCCGAACTCGACGGTCACCATTTCTTCTGGACCGTGCACGCGCGCAACAAGAAGGCCGTCACCCTGAATCTGCGCGAGGACGCGGGCCGCGACCTTTTCCTGGAGCTTGCGGAGAAATCCGACATCATCGTGGAGAACTTGCGGCCGGGCACGCTCGAACGGTGGGGTCTGGGGTACGACGTGCTGCGCGAACGCAACCGCGGCATCATCCTGGTGCGGGTCTCCGGGTACGGGCAGACCGGCCCGGACGCGCAGAAAGCCGGATACGCCTCGGTCGCCGAGGCCGCCAGCGGGTTGCGCCATATGAACGGTTTCCCCGGTGGTCCACCGCCGCGGCTGGCGCTGTCGCTCGGTGACAGCCTGGCCGGGATGTTCGCCGCGCAGGGTGCGCTGGCCGCGCTGTACCGGCGGACGGTCACCGGGGAGGGGCAGATCGTCGACGCCGCCCTCACCGAAGCCTGCCTGGCCGTGCAGGAGTCGACGATCCCTGACTACGACGTCGGCGGTGTGGTCCGCGGGCCCTCCGGCACCCGGCTGGAAGGGATCGCGCCGTCGAATATCTATCGGACCGCCGACGGCAGCTGGGTGGTGATCGCCGCGAACCAGGACACGGTTTTCCGCCGCTTGTGCACGGCCATGGGCCGGGCGGAACTGGCCACCGACGAACGGTTCGCGAATCATCTCGCGCGGGGTCGTAACCAGGACGAACTCGACAAGATCATCGGGGACTGGGCGGCGCAGCGGCAGCCGGGCGAGATCATCGCGCTGCTGAACGAAGCGGGGGTGATCAGCGGTCCGATCAACACGGTCGCCGAAGTGGTCACCGACCCGCAGCTCAACGCCCGCGGCATGATCGCCGACCACTACGACGAACGCATCCGGCGAAATGTCAAGGGCCCCGGCGTTATTCCGGTGCTCTCGGAAACACCGGGCACCATCCGCAACGCGGGGTCGGCACGACCCGGGCAGCACAACGGCGACGTCTATACCGGCCTGCTGGGCAAGTCCGCCGACGAACTGGAATCGTTGCGCGCGCAGGGAATAATCTGAAGTATCGGCTGCTCATCGCGACCCGGATCGACTACCCGCCGAACGCTGCCGACGTGCGGCGGGCCGAGTGCTCACACGTTCATGATTCGCCGGCCGAACCCACCGGCAGCCGCACCAGCCGGCCACTCTGCTCCCACGGCCGCTCGCAGGGGTCGGTATCGGTGGTGTGGTCGGCGGTGGGAACCGCTGCACGTTCGACGAAGAACTCTGCGGTGACACCGGCGACCTTGGCTGCACACCGCCGAGCGTCCTGCCGAAATTCGTTGCGCTGAGCCATACTGGCGTTCGGGCACGGAAACCGAGGCCGCACGATCCGGAGGGGATGACATGTCGATCGGAGTTACCGGTGTTCGTCTCGGGCACTGGTCGGATACCGAAGGCGAGACCGGTTGTACCGTGCTCGTCTTCCCGGAGAACACAGTCGCCGCCGCCGAGGTACGCGGCGGCGCGCCCGCCAGCCGGGAACTGGATGCCCTCTCCCCGGACAAAACCGTGGCATCGGTCGATGCCGTCCTGCTCACCGGCGGGTCGGCGTTCGGCCTCGCCGCGGCCGACGGTGTGATGCGCTACCTCGAGGAAGCCGGCCGCGGCGTACCGACCCCGGGCGGGCGCGTACCGATCGTGCCCGCACTGGCACTGTTCGACCTCGGGGCCGGCGACAACACCGCGCGCCCGGCCGCCGAACACGGATACGCGGCCGCCCGGGCGAGCACGGGCGAACAGGTGACCAACGGCCGGATCGGCGCGGGCACAGGCGCCTACACCTCGCACTGGCGCGGTCGGCAGCTACGCCGTCCCGGCGGAATCGCCTATGCGCAACGGGAACTGGGCGATCTGGTGGTCGGCGCCCTATGCGTTGTGAACGCATTCGGCGATATCGACGACGGAACCTCCGATATCGCCTTGGACGCCGTGGCCGCGCTCGCGCAACCCTTCGAATTCGCCGAAGCCCGCACACACACCACCATCGGCGTGGTCGTCACCAACGCCCGGCTGGACAAGATGGGCTGCTATATCGCCGCCCAAGGCGCCCACGACGGACTGTCCCGCGCGCTGACACCGCCGCATACCCGGTTCGACGGAGACGGATTCATCGCCGCCGCCACCGGCGAAGTCGAAGCCGATATCGACACCGTCCGCTTGATGGCCCTCGCCTCGGTGACCGCGGCCATCCGCTCCCTGGCTCCATAACCGGGCAGTACACCCGGGCCACGCGGCCGGTCCCCGCTCAGAGCAGGGCGGTGCGGGGCGGTTTCAGGCCGATGGTGGTGGCGCCGGCGAGTTCGCGGGTGGTGTCGTAGTCGAAGATCACGTGACCGCTCAGCACATCCACGTCACGTTTCAGACGTTGTAGCGGGTGATCGGTGAAGTGGACGCTCGCGCCGGAGGCGTGCAGGAGGTCGGCGATGATCGCGCGGGATTCGCGCACGATATGGGCGGCGGCGAGGCGGGCCTGGGCGCGCACCGGGATCCGGACGGGAATGCCGGCGTCGAGGAGTGCTTCGATTTCGGCGACGGTGTCGTCGCGCAGCCCGCGGAGGGCGCGTAACCGCACCTGCGCGTGACCCAGATGCGCTTGGGCCATGGGTTTGTCCTGCTGGCGGGTACCGCCTTCGTAGAGGATCCGGCCTTCGAGGCGGTCGGCGTAGAGGTCGGTGGCTCGTTCGGCGGCGCCGAGAGCGGGCATGGCGGCGGCCAGGGCGAGGGCCGGGACCAAGGGCCAGCGGTAGGTGGTGGCGTCGTGCAGGGCGGCGCCGGGGGCGGTGCCGCTGTTGATATCGGCGGAGCGGACCAGGCGGTGGCCGGGGACCTGCGCGTTGCGGATCACCACATCGTTGGAGCCGGTGGCACGCATTCCTTCGGTGTGCCAGACGTCGTCGACGGTGATATCGGTGGCGGGGAGCAGTGCGAGCGCCGGGTAGAGGCCGTCGTCGGGTCCGCACAGGGCGCCGACCATGATCCAGTTCGCGTCCATCACGCCGGTGGCCCAGGACCAGCGGCCGGACAAGGTGATACCGCCACCCTCGGCGGGAAGCCCACGGCCGGTGGGCGCGAGCGGGGCGGGACACAGGAACGGGCCGCCGCCGTAGGCCTCGGCCTGCGCCTGTTCGGGGAACAGGGCGAGCAGCCAATTGTGCAGAGTGTAGAAGCCCAGGGTCCATGCGCTGGAGACGCAGCCGTGCGCCATGTGGCGGATGGGGTCGAGGATTTCCGGGAATTTCTCCTCGCGGCCGCCGAAGCGTTTCGGCACCAGATATCCGAAGAAACCGGAGGCGATCGCGTCGGCGAGGGTCCGGTCCGGAAGTCGGCGCAATTGCTCTGCGGCTCGGGCTCTTTCGGCGAGGGCGTCGACGAAGTTCTGGGTTATTCCGGGCGCGCTGTCCGGCTCGGCCGCAACCATGGTCGCGACCGTAACATACCCAAAAGTATGGAGGAGGCCGCTTGCGGAATCCGGTAATCCGGCCGACATACCGCGGCAAATACTGGCATTTACTGGACTTCCCTGGAATTGCGTCCTAGATTCTCCCCCATGCCCACCGCGGAGGCGCTCGAACAGCGCATAGCCGAGCTACGCACCCAGGTGCGCCGGGCCGCGGGCTCCGGTGACCGGACCGCGGCGCGCCGGCTGCGCGCCGAATTGCGGGCCGCCGAAGCGGAATGGGACGCGGCCGTTCTCGGCAGCCCGGAACCGGCCGAACCACCCCGGCAGCTCTCGGGCGCGGTCCCGGTCCGCGAACATGTGCATCGGGCGCTGACGCTGCTGTCGGTACCCGCCGCCCCGAAGCTCGTTCTCGCGGTACACGAAGCGTTCTTCTCGGGTGAACTCGTGGCGGCCCGGCTCACCAGTTTGCGCCGGGACGAGGAGCGGTCGTTCCGCGCGGCGCCGTACGCCCGCCCGTACTACGTCTGCGCGGCCCTGACCACCGATCTGCTGGCCCCCGCCCGGGGTCTGCTGGCGGTGAGCACCTGGCCACTCGCGCACCGTATGGTCGGGCCGTTGAGTCCGCGGGTGGATCTGCTCACCGCCGCGACCCGGCTGGCCCGGTACCTGGCCGATCACGGCAGTACGCCGGCGGGGCAGCGGGTGTTGTGGCAGCTGGCGGTCTCCATCCCGGGTGCGACCGACGGGCCGTCGATCGACCCGGAGGTGGTGCTGGCGGCCGCGGAACGCGAACTCGAGGTGCACAGAGACGACGACACACAGCAGCGGGCCGCCGCCGCGCGGCGGGCAGAGCGGCAACTGGCGGATCCCGCGGCGCAATTGTTCGGGACGCGGCTCACCGTGGCCGAACGGCGAAGGAACGAGGCCTGAGATGACGCTGGCGCAGAAAACCCTCACCACCCGCCTGGACGAGCTGCGCGGTGCCGCACCGGCCAGCCGGCACAATGCCCGCACCATCGCGGCGCTCACCGCCAACCCCGGCTGTGCGCGGCGGGCGCTGCTCGACGCCGCGGCGGTGGACAAAACCGTGATCGCGCGGGAACTCGGGTTCCCGCCGCAGTTCGGTCAGTCACCGTTCGCGATCACCCGTGGTAATACCTTCGAGGCCATGGTGAAGGCACACGGCTGCGCCGAACTGCTGCGGCTGCTGCGCGAGGAACTCGGGCTGAGCATTCCCGAGGTCGGCTACCACGACCTGGCGACCGTCGGCGACAACGCCACCAATTCCGTGCGCTACCAGCGCACCAAACAGCTCCTCGGCCAGGCGCTGAGCTCCGGGCAGGGCACCCTGTTCGACCACCCGATGCTGCGCCTGGAGATCGCCGGGGCCACCGCCTATCTGGAACCCGATGTGGTGGCGTTGCAGATCGGCGGCAAGTTCTACGTGGTGGAGATCAAATCGTTCGCCATCGTCGACGGCCAGGCCGATCCCGCGCAGGTAGCCTCGGCGGCACGGCAGTCGGCGGTCTATGTGCTCGCGATGCGGGAGTTGCTCCGCGAACTCGGGCACGGCCCCGACGAAGTGGCGCACGAGTCGATCCTGGTGGCCGCACGGGATTTCACGAACCGGCCGGTCGCGGCGAAACTGGATCTGCGTAAACAGCTCGCGGTGATCGGGCGGCAGTTGTCGCGGCTCACGTCCATCGATTCCCTGCTGGACCTGGTTCCCCCGGGCGCCTCGTTCACCCCGGGTGAGGGATTACAGGATGCCATCGCGGCGATTCCGTCGCGGTACGCACCGGAATGTATGTCCAGCTGCGAGCTGGCGTTCGCCTGCCGTTCGGAGGCCCGGGCGCAGGGGTCGGTGGATACGCTGGGGCGAGGGGTCTGCGACGATCTCGGCGGTATCGACAACCTCGACACCGTGCTCGCGCTGGCCGAGGGCACCCTGGAGCCCGGCCCGGAGCATGCCGATATCGCAGAAATGCTGCGCCGCGCGCAGATGCTGCGGCTCGAGGTCGCGCGATGAGCGGGACGGAATCGATGGCAGTAGCCCAACCGGCCCACGGAGGATCACCGCTCATCGCGCCGGGGCGCACCCTCAGCGAGCCGCGCCCGGAGGCGGTAGCCCAGCGTGACCAGGCAGGGCCCCCGCTCATGCACGATGTACGCGGCAGGAACACACCAGGATCGGTGGCGGCATGAGCGTGCTCGGCGCGCTGGCGAAGGCGACCGCGGCGCGGACCGGCCGCGCCGAACCCATTGCCGCCCGGCGGCACTACCATCTCGCCGGCCGTCCGCTGGTGCTGGTCCCGCTGCGGCTCGCCGGTGAGGCCGCGGCGCCGCTGGCGGTGATGCTGGGTTCGGCGCCGGAGGATTCGACGGTGCTGATCGTGGCCCAGCCCCGCGACCGGGTCCTGCGTCTGCGTTTCATCGAACAACTGGCCGACCGGGTGCTGCCCTACATTTCGTCGTTCTGCGAAGACGCCGAGGAACTGACGGTCAAATCGACCGGCGAAACCTATCTGCGCTACCTGGACGCCCCACAGCTGCTGCTGCCCAATCTCGGCGGCATCCAGTTCCTCCGGCTGCTGGGCCGTTCGGTGCGGTTCCATCGCACCGAGGGCGAGAATGCCGTCCCGGAATCGCTGCCGCTGCTGGGGCGCTGGCTCACCTGGTTCGGCGACCGGTCGGATTTCCCGGGGTCCAGTGTGTGCCTGGCGATGACCTCGGTGCTCACCGCGCATTGGGCGTCGGGCCAGTCCGCGCTCGAGGACGCGAATCTCGCGGCCCTGCTCGGCTGGATCGACCCACCGCCCGGGCTCACCGGGGCGCAGGCCGCCGCCCTCGCCGAGGACCCGCTCGCCTCGCCGCCCGCCGGCCCGGCCACCGACCCCGGTTTCGACAACGAGGAACTGGCCCCGCTCATCGCCGCCTATGACAGCGCTGCCCACGAATGGGCGAAAGTCATTGCCGCCGAACGCCTCGAGCAGGCGCTGCGCGGTCAGCTGGAACCCACCTGGCGGCTGATGTGGCGGGCGGTGGAACTGCTGCGGGAGCTGCCCGAAGGCGCGAGTGTGGAGAAACGCTGGACCGACGACCGGTCGGCGTTCTCCTGGTTCGTCGCGGATATCCCCGAGGGCTATCCGCAGGCCCGCCGCGATTCCGCGGTCTCGGCGACCCGGCGGCTGCTCAAACAGGAACAAGCCCTCGACACCTTCCAAGCGCAGCGGGCGTTCGACGATCCGCGGGTACTGATCGAATACCGGCTCGTCGGCGAGGCGTTCCAGGGCACCGTGACCGACTGTGAGCCCGAGCGGCGGGCGAAACCGAAATCCCGCGAGGTCCCGCGACCCTATATCTGGGTGCATACGACCGACCCCTTCCGCGGTCGTGTCGGCGAAACCCTGTTCCGGATCGACCGGCCCGCGCAGAAAGCCGAAGTGGTCGCCGTCGACGAGGCTGTCGTACAACTGGAACTGGTGAGCGGGATGGGCCAGGGAAAGAACCCGGCCGCCGGCAGCGTGCCCGAGGAAGGCGACCCGATCGGTTTCGCCCGCTTCTCCCCCAGCGGTTTCGGCGGTCCGCCCGCCAAACTCCCGCCCCGCGAGGAGACACCGTGGACGCACGGCGGTCCCCCGCCCGATCCGGCGGCCGAACACCAGGAGGAATGGTCGTGAGCGAGCGGCAGCGAGTGAACCGTCAATGCAGCGCACCAGTGCGTACGACGGCGCCGGGCGCCGGCGAGGCGCAGTCGTGAGCACTGCCGACGCGGTGATCGGCGCGATCCTCACCGATCTCGACAACACCGCGCACCGGGCCCTGGTGGTGGATTCCCCGCCGGGCGCCGGGAAATCGACCCTGGTGGTGCGCGCGGCCCGGCAGCTGGCCGCCGCCGACGACGAGCAGCGGATGATCGTCGCGCAGACCAACGAACAGGTCGACGACCTCATCGACCGGCTCGCCACCGCCGACCCCGAACTGCGGATCGGCCGTCTCTCCGCGGGCGACTACCGCCCCAGCGCCCGCATCGACCGGGAGAACGTGGACGTGGCCAATCGGCCCGCGGATCTGGAGCGCTGCGCGATCGTGATCGGCACGGCCGCGAAATGGGCCACCCTGGACGAAGGACGCTGGCCGTACGCGATCGTCGACGAGGCCTACCAGATGCGCTCGGATATGTTGCTGCGCATCGCGAATCGTTTCGAACGCGGCCTCTTCGTCGGCGACCCCGGCCAGCTCGACCCCTTCGCCACCGTCGACTCGGACCGCTGGGCGGGCCTGTCCTGGGATCCGACCATGAGCGCGGTCGCGGTGATGCTCAACCACAACGACGGTATCCCCGTGCACACGCTGCCGGTGTCCTGGCGGCTACCGCCCTCCGCGGCGTCGGTGGTGTCGGCCGCGTTCTACCCGTTCGCCCCGTTCGAAGCCGGGACCCGGCCGGAACAGCGGCGGCTGGAATTCACCACGCGCGGCTTGCGTGGACCGGTGGACGATGTCCTCGACGAGGCCGCCGCCCACGGCTGGGCCTACTACGAGTTACCCGCCCGGCACACCCTGCGCACCGACGGCGAGGCGGTGGCGGCCATCGCCGACCTCACCTGCCGGCTGCTGGAACGCGGCGGAGTCGCCCACTCCGAACAAGGCACCCGCACTATCGACGCCACCCGCATCGCGGTCGGCACCGCGCACCGCGATCAGGCACAGGCCGTGCGCGACGCGCTGGCCGGCACGCTCGCCGCGGAGGTCACGGTCGACACCGCCAACCGGTTGCAGGGCCGCGAATACGATGTCACGGTCATCCTGCACCCGCTGTCGGGCCGCCGCGACGCCGGCGCGTTCCACCTGGAGGCCGGACGGCTGTGTGTGCTGGCGTCGCGGCACCGGCACGCCTGTATCGTCGTCGGCCGCCGCGGAATCGACGAACTACTCGACGCGCACCCCTCCGCGGAACCGGTCTACCTCGGTGTGCCGGTGAAGTTCCCGGACGGCTGGGAAGCCAATCAGGCCGTACTCAGCCGCCTCGCCGAACACCGCATTGCCGCCGCGGTCCCGAATAATTGAGCGGCACCCGGCACACCCGGTCGCCGGAGACCGCCACCGCGGGTCACAGGGGCAGCGGACGAATCCAGAAGCCGGCCGGATACACAACCGTCGAGGTATTGGCGACGGTCACACTGCCGACCCAGTACCCCTCGGTCACCTGTGGTGTGAGCGCCAGCCCGAGCGGCGACGCCCCGAAGGTCAGATAACTCTCGTTCGGGCCGTGCGGGGTCTGCCGGCCGGCGAAACGCTGCCCGCCGCAGACCAGCTCGACCGAGACTCTGTCCTCGAAGGCGAGAACGTGGCAGTTCTGCAGCGGCGTCCCGGAGAAGGTGGTCGGAATGGGACCCTGCGGCGGCGTGATGACCAGATACTCGCCCGGCGGCACCACATTCCGCGGAATCCAGGGTTCGTCGGCTCCCGCCGCGGCGGGAGCGCCGCAGAGCGCGGCCGCGATCATGGCGAAACAAGCTGTGACAGAGCGGATTCGCATATGCGACTATCTCCTGACCAGTAGTCCGACAAGACGCACTTCACCGGTGCCCGCGTTTCGGTCCCGCTTGCTGCGGTGCGCTCGGCCGGTCGAACGCGAACAACCCGGGACAATACGCCGGCCGTCCCTACACCGTAGGCGCAGCGGCGAGCATCCGTCGATACGGCCACTGGTCGCGGCTCCGATCACTCGCCGCCCTGCCCGCGGTTGCGCTCCGATTGCCAGTTGTACCGGCGCAAGGCACCATGGCGGGCATGCGAGTCGTCATCGAGCTTCGCCCTTCCCCCGAACTACTCTCCGCCGCAACCGGTTCAGCGAGCGATATCGCCGCCGCCGATCTCACCGGCGAGTTGCCCGGCTTCAGCCTCGATTCCGGGTACTCCCCGGTCGCCCTGCCGCCGGGCACCCGCGAGGTCAGCGATACATCGCAGCAGGATGCCGGAACCTATCTGGTGCGCGGCGAGATTCCCGACGGCGATCAGGCCGCGCGGCAAGCATTGACCGGCGCGCCCGGAGTGACCGGTGTTTTCGCGGACCCGGTGATCGAACCGGTGCTCACCTGCGGTGACGACGGCGCGGTGGGTGACTGGAAGAAGGTCGCCGAACTGCTCGGTCGCGACCGGCTCGCCGCCGAGGGGTTGACCGGTGAGGGGGTGGCGGTGGCCGTTCTCGATACCGGAATCAACGCGGCGAAGGTACGGGAAGTCAGTGGTACCGCGATCGCCATCGACGCGGCGCGCAGCTGGAATCCAGCCGGGGTCAGCGGGAAAGCCGGCGAATTCGACGTCGATCACGGCACCATGTGCGCCTTCGACGCGCTCATCGCGGCGCCCCGGGCGACCTTCCTCGATATTCCGTTGCTGCAGAGTTCCCGGTCCGGGGGCAGCCAGATGGACGGGCTGCTCTCCGACGCGCTCGCCGCCTTCGCGCATCTGCGCACCGTGCTCACCCAGCAGCCCGCGGACCGCCGCTCGCTGGTGATCAGCAACAGCTGGGGTGCGTTCTCACCACAATGGGATTTCCCGGTCGGCGATCCCGGCAACTATTCGGACAACCCCGGCCACCCGTTCAATGTCATCGTCGGTTCCCTGGACGCGGCGGGCGCCGATATCCTGTTCGCCGCCGGTAACTGCGGACGCGACTGCCCGGACGGCCGTTGCGCTTATCCCGACCGGCCCATCACCGGCGCCAATTCGCATCCGAACGCGCTGTCGGTGGCCGGAGTCGATACCGGCGGGCAGCGGGTCGGCTATTCGTCGCAAGGTCCGGGACGCCTGGCCGAACGCAAACCCGATATCAGCTCCTACACCCATTTCCTGGGTTCCACGGCGTTCGGCGCCGATGCCCCCGATACCGGCACCTCTGCCGCCTGCCCGGTGCTGGCCGGGGTGATCGCGGCGTTCCGCACCCGGTGGCCGGCCACTCAGGTGCCGCCGGCACGGTTGCGGGAACTGCTGCTGAACAGTGCCACCGACCGGGCCGGTGCGGGATACGACCACGATTACGGGCACGGCATCGTCGCGCCGCAGGCATTGCTCGCGGAACTGCGCGAGGTGGCCGTCCGCGCGTAGCCTTGGGGGCGTGCCGTTACTGACCGTCGAACTGCCCCCGGGCTCGGTGCTGGCCGACGCGCTGAACGCACTGGGCCTCACCGAGGACGAGATCGACCGCGATTTCGGTTTGATCGCGGTCGATCCGGAGGCCGGCCGTTTCGCGTTACGGGTCGGGGCCGACGCCGCGGCCCGCCTCGGTGATTCGTCCGCCCGTGTCTTCGCCGATCCGCCGATCGAATCCATCAGCACAGACGAGCCGCCCGATTAGCCGAAACCTATTGTGTCCAGCGTTTTCCGGTGTTCCAGGGTGTAAACCCGGTAGTTGTCGGGTGCTGTGAACGGTCACAGGATGTGGTATCCGTTGCTCGTGGAAGGAACACCGTTCGGCCGCTACCGGCTGCTCGAATTACTCGGGGCCGGGGCCATGGGGGAAGTGCACCGCGCCTACGACACCGGCACCGACCGGCTGGTGGCGGTGAAAGTCCTCGCCCCGGAGTTCGCCCACAACGCCACCTACCGTAAACGCTTCCAGCGCGAAGCCCAGGCCGCCGCCCGGCTCTCCGAACCGCATATCGTGCCGATCCACGACTTCGGCGAGATCGATGGCCGCCTCTTCCTGGATATGCGCCTGGTGCAGGGCCCCAACCTGGCGACCCTGCTCGCCGAACGCGACCACCTGGAACCGGAGGAAGCGGTCGAGGTGGTCGCCCAGATCGCCGCGGCCCTGGACGCAGCCCATGCCGAAGGGCTCGTTCACCGGGATGTGAAACCGTCGAACATCCTGGTCACCCCCGCGGGTTTCGCGTATCTGATCGACTTCGGGATCGCCCGCAGCGACGAGGACACCACCGTCACCACCACGGGCGCCGTGATCGGCACCTTCGCCTATATGGCCCCGGAACGGCTCGCCGACGACGATTCGGGCGCACCCTCGGATGTGTATTCCCTGGCCTGCGTGCTCTACGAATGCCTGGTCGGGGCGAAGCCCTATCGCGGCGAGAGTATGCAGCGCCAGATCGCCGCACACCTCAACGAGGAACCGCCGGCACCGTCGACCGCCGGGTTGCCGAGGCAATTCGACGCCGTTATCGCCAAAGGTATGGCCAAGGATCCCGGGCAGCGCTACGAAACCGCCGGCGCACTGGCCGTCGCGGCGCGCGCCGCGCTGCGGGAGCCGGCGACGGCACTGTCCCCGGCTCCCGCCGACCCGGCGCGGCCCTCGGATCCGCCCACTCCGGCCACCGCGGCACCGGCACTCGCCCTGGACCCCGCTACGGCGGCACCGGCCTCGAGCCCGGATCCGGCTACAGCGGCATCGGCATTCAGCCCGTATCCCGGAACTCCGGCCACGGCGACGCCGGCCTCGAGCCCGGATCCGGCCATCGCGGCGGCGCCGGGACCGGGTCGTGCGACCTCCACCACTCCCGAAGCCGACCCGGCTGCCGCGGCACCGGTCGCTACTCCGGCGACGGCCGCCCGCTCGGCGGACCCGTCCGCTGCGGTCTTCGTGCCACCGAAGCCCGGGCCGCGGGCCGGCGCCGCTCCGCCCGCACCGCGTTTCCCCCGGCGGGCGGCTGTCGTGCTGTCGGTCCTGGCTCTCGCCATCGCCGGAACCTCGGCGATCGCACTCACCCGCGACAACAGCACGCTCGTCACGGAAACCCCCGGATCCGCGCCCTCCACAACCCGTTCGACCGTCACCGAGCCGGCCGTGCCCGCGCGCCCGTCGAGTCCCCCACGTTCTCCCGCGCCACCGGTTTCGGTCACCGAATCGGTGCCGGTGACGTCGATGGTCCCCGACAACCCGGCCGGGGATCCCGGCCCGCCCCCGGTCCGGACCGAACCCGAACCGCAACCCAGTTCCCCTCCCCCGCCGCCACCGGTCACCACGACCACGCCGCCACCGGTCACCACCACCACCGTCGAACCCACCCCCTCCGAAACGACCACTCCGGAAACAACCACCCCGGAGACCACGACCTCCGAGACCACGGTGACGACGACCACCGGTGAGAACAACGAAGGCGAGGAAGCGGCGGGCGGCGCCGACGCCACAGGCAGCGCCATCGCGACCTCCTCCACCGCCGGAGGCACGGGCACCAGCGCCGCCCCCGCCTCTTCTGCCGGAACCACCACGCGACCGTCCGCGACCGGAACCACACCGACCCCCACGCCGTCAGCGGAAGGCTGATTCCGCACCGGAACGTTGCCATCCGATGCTCTCGGGTGCGGCGGCCCCGCCACGCCGGGTGACGAAATCCGGTCGGTCGTTCACATATCCGGCCGCCTGTCCGTCCTCGCGCGGCCGAGTCCTCGACCGAGTCGAATCACACACCCTCGGCCGAACCGTGTCCGGCCGCGGACGCGACATAATCGAGTCCGGACGGGCAACGGTGCCCGAGACGGAGGTGGGGACGATGGCCGGCGGACCGATCGGACAGCAACGCCGGGCCGTGGTCGTCGGCGCGGGTATCGCGGGACTCACGGCGGCGATTGCCTTACAACAGCGGGGCTGGCAGGTCGAGGTTCTCGAGCGCGCCACGGAAGTGGGTCCTGCGGGATCCGGTTTGAGCTTGTGGCCCAATGGTTTACGTGGCCTGGATGCGATCGGCGCCGGCGCCGGCGTCCGGGAACAGGCACTGTCGGCCACCGAGGCGGGTATGCGCGACCCGTCCGGCCGCTGGCTGGCGCGCACCGATATCGCGGGCTTCCGCGAGCGCTACGGCGATCTGGTGCTGATCCACCGCACCGGCCTCTTCGAGGTTCTGCGCCGCGCGCTCGGAGACGGCCCTCTGACACTGGGTGCGGCCGTACACAGCGTGGTTGTCACCGAGGGTGGCGTCCGGGTCGAGCACAGCCTCGGCACTTCCACGGCGGGTCTCGTGCTCGGCGCCGACGGGATCAACAGCACCGTCCGGGCGCTACATTGGCCCGATGCCCCACCACCGGCCTACGCGGGCTACACCGCCTGGCGGGCGATCGTGACACCGCGCGGACCGGTGACGTCGGGTGGCGAAACCATCGGGCGCGGTGAACGTTTCGGGATCGCTCCGCTGCGCGACGGCCGGGTGTACTTCTACGGCGCCGCCGACCAGCCCGCCGGAGCGAGCAGTCCGGACGGTGAACTCGCCGAACTGCGCCGCCGCTTCGGTACGTGGCACGATCCGATCCCGGGCCTGCTGGCCGCAACCGATCCGGCGACCCTGCTCCGGCACGACATCTACGAATTACCGCGCCTCCGCAGCTACACGCGAGGCCCGATCGCCCTGCTCGGCGATGCCGCCCACGCGATGACGCCCAACCTGGGTCAGGGCGCGAACCTCGCCATCGAGGACGCTGTCACCGCGGCTGCTTTGCTCGACCGGCACTCCGATATCGCGACCGCGCTCACCGCATACGATCGTCTCCGCCGTGCCCGCGTCGAGCCGCTGCAGCGCTTGTCGCGCCGCACGGGGATCGCGCTGCAATTGTCCTGGGCACCCGCGGTGCTGCTCCGCGATGCGTTCATGCGGATCGCCCCCGTGGGACCGGCACTGCGCGGCCTCGCCCCTGTACTGAATTGGGACCCGCCCACCGGATAACGCGATTGTCGGTCCGGGCGATATCGGGTAACCGCCGCTAGACCCACTCCTTACGGGCCAGGTCCAGGATCACCGGGTGCATCAGGGTGGACGGTTGCTCGCCGGTATCGCGGCGGTCCGGCGCGAAAACGGTTGCGGCTTGCAGACTTGTCTCATCGATCGAGCGCAGCGGGCCAGGGGGGTCGAGGCGCAGTTCCGGATCCGGGTCGCGGGTGGCGAGCAGGAAACCCCAGTCGCCGAAGCTCGGCACATCCACGTGGTACGGCAGCACATTCAGCCCCGACGTGCGCACCGTCGCCGCGATACACCAGTAGGAATGCGGGGCGAAGAACGGCGATCCCGCCTGCACCACCATGGTGGCGTCCGGGGCCAGCACCTGTGCGGCCATGGCGTAGAACTCGGTGGAATAGAGCTTGGCGATGGAGGTCTGGTCCGGGTCGGGCAGGTCGATGATCACCGCGTCGTAATCGGATCCGGCGGTGCGCAGCCAGGTGAACGCGTCGGCGGTGATCACGTGGACCCGTGGGTCGGCGAAGGAATTGCCGTTCAGTTCGGTGAGCCGGGTGTCGGTGCGGGCGAGTTCGATCATGACGGGGTCGAGTTCGACCAGCGTCACCGTGCGCACGTCGGGATACTTCAGGATCTCACGCAGCGCCAGACCGTCACCGCCGCCGACGACCAGCACGTTCTGCCGGTTCCGGGCGAGCGCGGGATGCACCATGGCCTCGTGGTAGCGGTATTCGTCCACCGATGAGAACTGGAGGTCGCCGTTGAGGAAGAGCCGGGTATCCTGCGTCCCGAACGGTGAGATCGATTCGGTGAGCACGATTTTCTGGTACTCGGTCTGCTGCTGCCACACGATCGGCGCCGCGAACAGCGCCTGCTGGGCGGTGGCCTCGAATCGGTCGGCGTAGAGGTAGCCGCCGACGAGGGTTCCCGCGACGAGCAGGGTGAGCATGGCGAACGTCGCCTTGACCAGGTGCGAGAGGTCGGCGCGGAACCAGACGAACACCAGCGCCAGTCCGGCCAGCGCGTTCACCACGCCCACGATGAGACTGCCGCGGATCTGCCCGAACACCGGCAGCAGCAGGAACGGGAACGCCAGCCCGCCCAGCAGGGCGCCCACATAGTCGGCCGCGAACAGATCCGCGACGGCGCTTCCCGCTTCCTGTTTGCGAATGCGCTGTAGCAGTTCCATCAGCAGCGGGATCTCGGCGCCGACCAGGGCACCGATCACACAGGAAGCCACCACCAGCGCGGCCGTGTAGAGGTTGAGCCAGGCGTAGGCGGCATAGAGGCTCAGTACCGACAGACCGCCCACCAAGGCGAGGGCGAGTTCCACCGCCAGGAAAGCCGGCGCGGCCAGATGCCGCAGCGGTTTCGCGGCCAGCGCACCCACCCCCATCGCGCACACCATCACACTCAGCGTGATGGAGGCCTGGGTGGCGGTATCGCCGATCAGATAACTGCCAAGCGTCACCAGGGACAGTTCGTACACCAGCCCGCAGGCTGCGCAGACGAAAACCGTGAGCAGCAGGGCGATCCGGGCGAACCGCCCGGGAACACCCGGCTGCGCCCCGGAATCGGGCGCTGCCGGGGCCGCGGTATCGGGTTCCGCAGGCGGCTCGCCGGCCGTGAGCGTGCTCGCCGGCACCTTAAGTGAGTGCGGAGGCGACCACGGCGGCCACCGCGATATGCACCGCGGCGCTCACCCACACCCCGGGATGCAGTTCGTGCTCGTTCACCACACCCCGGAACTCGCCGGGCGTGGTGAATTCGAGGATCAGGAACGCCAGCCCCATCGCGACCAGGCCGATGATCCCATAGACGGCGCTGGAGACCAGGGCCCGCCCGATCGCGCCTTCCGAGGTCCAGATCGCGGTGGCGACGATGATCCCCACACCCAGCATGTTCGCGGCCACCAGCAGTGCGGCGTTGCGGTTGCGTTCCACCCAGATCTGGTGGCGCAGATTGCCCGGGGTGAGCACGTCGACCAGGACGAACCCGAGCACCATCAGAACGATTCCGAGGCCGGAGTAGGCGGCCGCGGCACCGGCGTCCGCGGGCAGGTCTTCGAGCATTTCTTTCCTCCTGGGAAGGGATCGGTGGGTCGGGGCGGCCTATTTTCCTTCGCCGGAACCGCCGCCGCGGAAGCTGCTGTTGTCGCTGGGCCAGCCGTAAGCGCTGACAAAAGTGTGGTGGCGCCGGTGGCCGGTGCGGTAATCGTCGACCAGAATCTTCGTCCCGGAACCGTTCGGGGAGATCGCGATGATGTCGTCGCGGTACTGCAGGAAGGTCATCGGGCCGGTCGAGCGCCGGTCCAGCGGGCGCGACGCCTTCGCGATCTCGTCGGCGACCGCGTTCGGCTGCTTGTTCGCGGTGTAGGCCATCCCGTTGTTGGCTTCGTCGAGCTTCGCGGCCCGCGTGTAATGCGATCCGACATAGGACCGGGCGCCCACACCGTCGTCATCGTCGGACCCGCACCCGGACAGCACAAACGCGAGGACCGCGCAGACAGCAGCGATCACCCAGGACTTACGACTCACAGAAAACCTTCCCCCGTCTGGTACACAGCCCGTCCGGTGATGCAGCAACTCAAGACGGCGACTGCGGATAGATCATAATCGCGCTGCGGTAAACGACCTGCCCGATTGCCGCTTCCTTCTTCCCCGAATCCCCGAAATCCTCGAACGACAGCCGCGTTCCGTCCTCGGCCACATAGTCGTGATACGCGACCGTTCCGGTGGGTGTGAGCCCGGTGGTCGCCTCACCGATGTAGCGGGCCGTCCCCGACTCCTCCAGCCGGAACCGCTTCCCGTCGTGTTCGAGCTCGTCACCGCCGGGCGCCGGGATCCCCGGCGTCTCGGTCCACAGCACCAGCTCGAGCTCGGGGTCCTCCTCCACCGACAGCCATTTGCGGGTGCCCTTGGCGTTGTCCAGCAGATGTTCACTCCACTGGTAGCCGCCCTCCTTCAACCGCAGCGAACCGCGCACGGTGAAGGTCTCGTTGAAGATATCGACGATATCCCCGGCCTTCAGCCCTCGCGGGTCACCGCGCAGGGCATCGGTGTCCTTGTCGGCGAACGGGTCCACCGGCACGGGCGGTGCGGCCTGCTCGTTCTTCCGCTTCACGAACAGGTACAGCGCTATGCCCGCCACGACGAGCACAACGATCAGCACGACGATCCACAGTGCGGTGATGGCAGCCTCCCTCCGGCGATCTCAGCGGAGACTAGCATTCACGTCCCCGGCCCGCCGCTCACCGCGGGGGCCGGGGACGCCGTCAGATCTCCGGTGCCTGCACCGGAGGTGGCTCCGGCGGTTGCGACTGGGTGATCTTCGGCTCCGGCAACTCCGTGGGCGCTTCGGGAACCGCCGCGCCGGCCGAGTCCAGACCCGTCGGATGGAAGTAGTTCTGGAACTTGCCGTACTGCGCACTGTCGAGGTTGCTCTGGTCGAGCGGCACCAATTGACCGTTCTCCAGATAGTGCGGGCCGTTGCCGTTGTCGACGATGACCGCGCTGTGGTTCTCCCAGGCGATCACATCACCCGACCGCAAAGCCGACACGTCGACCACCTGCCATGGATGCTCAACGGTCTGCTCCGCCGGAGTACCGGCATATGCGCTACCGGCATCGATCGCCGGATTACCCGCCTGCCTGGTCAGTGCATCGGCCGCGGCCTGCGGCACGTTGATCGGGTTCTTGGGGTCACCACCTGGCGGCACCCAGGGCGCCGTGGCGCCCGGGGTGCTGACAATGGGCGGCGTACCGGTATCGGCCGGCGCGGTGACGACGGGCGCCGCCGGCGCACCCTGCTCGGGCGCCACCGGCGCACCGGGAGACGGCTGTCCTGGGGCCGGCACCTGCCGGTCCTCGTCCCGGCGCTCCTCGTCCTCCTCGTCCTCGTCGTCCTTCTCCTTGTCGGCGCCGAGTGCGTTCTGCATCGGCCCGGCCATGGCTGCCATCATCATGGGCATCATCATCGAGGACATGTCCGGACCGGCTGCCGCCTGCTGCGCCTGCGTTCCGGTCTGCGCGGCGGCGGCATCCTTGCCGGCATCGCCCTCGATGTAGTCCATCACCTTGTCTTCCAGAGTCGAGGACGGGGATTCGGACTCGCCCTCCTCGGTACCGCCGGGCAGGTCCGCGGATTCCGGCGTCTTTTCGGTGGTATCGCCCAGGATGGTCGAGAACTCCTCACCCAGATCCGCCAGGGCCTGGTCGGCATCGGTGGCACCACCCGCTCCGTCACCGTTGCCCGCCCCGGACCCATCGCCGTTTCCGCTCCCGTTCCCGTTCCCGAACTGCTCGTCCCCGTTCCCGCCGCCGTTGCCCCCGCCGTCGCCGTTACCTCCGCCGTCGCCGTTACCCCCACCATCGTCATCGCCTCCGCCGTCGCCCCCACCGTCGTCATCGTCCCCGCCCTGGTCGACCTCTTCGGCTTTCTTCTGGAACTTTTCGGTGGCGTCCGCGTAAACCCTCTCCCACTCGTCGACGGCTTCATCGATGTGGCGCACGTAGTACCGGTACTCCGCTTCCGGCGTCAGGACATACTTCCCGTAGGACGAGCCCTCGACGTCCTTGTCCTCCTCGTTGAGGTTCTTCTCGAAGACCGGAACCTGCATTTCGGAGGTCGGGGGCCCGCCGGAGCTCTCGGTGAGCGTATTTCCGGTATGGGTGAGATCGGGGATCTCGTATTTGAGATGGTCGTTCAGGTCACGCTCGATATTCAGCAGCTTCGTGAACAGTTCATGGGTCATCAGCGCGGTGTCATCGGTCTTGAATTCGACACCGGTCAGCCGCTGACCTTCACCGGTCTGCCGATTCGAGAGTTCCCGTGACAGATCCTCGTGACTCGCCACCATCTCGGCCCAGTCATCGGTGGCTATCTCTTTTTCGCCCGCCATATACTGATTGAAATCGGGAGCGGCCTCCGGATTACGGGCGCCGAGTGTGTCGAACCCCCACTGCATGGTGAACTCGGTGTCCTCGAGGAGAGCCTTCAAACTATCGGACGCGCCCTTCGGCTGATACAGGTCGACCCAATGGACATGCTTTTCGTCCTCGGGCCGCTCCTCCCAGCCGTACTCCTGATATTCCGGCTCGGACTCTTCGGCATTCTCTTCCGCAACCTGCTCTTTGTACGGATTCGCGTTTCCGGTCGACAATCCATATACGATATTCGCATATTTATCATCGTTTGCCAGATCGGAGTCCAGATCTTCGACCAGGTTTATTCGGGCTTCTTCGTCCAATTGCCCGATTACCGCTTCGAATTCATCGCCGTTCAGCTCGGCGAGCGCCTCCATCATCTCCTTGTCTTCATCGTCCTTGAAATTTACCCCGTTATCGTAATCTCCCGCGTTCTCCAGTTCATTGAATTTATCGACAGTGCTGTCCACTTTGCCTTGGTCTACATTTCCCACGATCCGCTCCTCCGCTTATCGGGTCATGCGACCCGGTGAACCCTTCCGATCGGTATCTACGGATTCGGCGAGGGCCGGGGAAGAACAGCCGGCACCGAGGACAACTGTGCCGACGAATACGAAGCCGCACCCGTTGGACCGAGACCACGGGAAGTATCACGGGGCGGCTCCGCAACCGGACGCGCCGCGGTGACCTCGATCGGCTGCGCCGTCACCGCCGCCGCGGCGGCGAGGGCCGGATGTTCGACCACCTGACCGTACGCGTACAGAACATCGCGCAGCGTCCGGCGGTCGGCAGGCCCCTGAGCGACCAATCGCAAAATCTCATCGATGCGGCGTTCGAATACCACGCTGTCCGGGCCGTCGGCCTCTGCGAACGCCCGGCGCACCGCGCCGATACGGATATGCGATACATCCCGTCGCGGCGATTTCCGCGCAGTCGTGACGGCTTGCACCGCCCGCAACTCATGCCACCAGTCCGCCGGGACCGTTCCACCAGCGGAGAGCGCACGCAGGATCCGTGCGCGGACGTCGTCCCGCGCGTCTCCGGCCGGCGCGATTTCGCGCAGGCGCGCCACGGCGGCTCGGCCGAGGCCGAGGCAAGTGGCCCGTATCTGTTCATTCGGCACGGTCGCCGCCTGCTGCCGCAGCTCATCGGAACCGGCCAGCTCGAGCCGGTCGACGAGGCCGGCACCGGGCGAGGTGAGATCGACGGCGGATTCGGCAGCCGCGACCGAAGCCGCCACAGCAACGCCGTCCCCCACTGCCGTGCTCAACGTATCCGAGATCGGCGCGGAAGAGGCGAGAGCCGTGAGCCGAATACGCATCCGGCGCGGCACCGCCAGGCAGAACTCGGCCAGTATCCGGGCCGGATCGGTGGTGCCTTCCAACGCCGACAGCGCACGCCGGGTCGCCGGCCCGAATACGCCGTCGAATCCCCAAGGAAGGGCGACCTCCGCGGGAAGGAACAACCCGGACGGAAGCCAGCCACGGCCTTCGGTCGAAGTAAGCAAAACCACGGGTCCGATAGGGCCCCGTACGACGGCAGCCGCCCAGTCGAGATCGGCTGCCGAATCGGCCACGGCGGCACGGATACTCGCGACCAGCGCCCGGGCAAGAGCGATATCGTCCTCCTGCCGATCCCCCACCACGAACGACGGACGAGATCGCCGGTCGTCCGCCGCATGCACCGCGGCGAGGAACGGGCCCGGGGGTAGTGGCGCCGGAAGGCCCGGGATCGTGGGGAGACCTGTCCCGGTGCCCGGCTGTTCCGTTGCTGCAATTCCCGCGGGAGCGGGCATTGCGCCGGCCTCGTTGTACCGCTCCACCGGTGTGGCGGAGTCCCCTCCGACGGGCTGGAACAGCGGTGGACGATCCGTCGACGGAGCGGTGACGACCCGCCCGTCCGAACCCGGCGGCGCTTCCCGAGCGGTATTCGTGACCGCCGGGCCGGGGGGCACACCGAACCCGGAGTACGACGGGGAAGCCGAGGCGGCAACGGCAGGGGCCGGGCCCGGCAGGATCGGCACACCGGCAACAAAATCCGCGGGCGCAGGCGGCGCCGCATCCCGGGCCGGGACGGGCTGCGCGCCAGGCACCTGCGCGTTATGCGGATGGCCGGGAGCGGAGGGCTGCGGATGCCCGGGACCCGGCATATAGGGATCAGGAGCGCCCGGAGGCCGCGTAATGGAAAGACTGTCGTCGACAGCACCGCCCGCGTCGTCGACCAAACCTCCGCCGCTGCGATCGGCCTCTTCGATCTTGTCTGCGGCGGCGAGCAGCGCATCCCGCGTCCGCTCATGGTGCGCGGCACGACGCTCCGCTTTGTCGTGCCGCTTGCGGTAGTAATCCACCAGAGCCGAGCGGACCGGATCGGCTATCGCGCCGTACGACGGCTGGAAGTTGCCGAGCCATTCACTCGGGATTTCGCCCCACTTCCGGATTTTCGCAGCGCGGACGCCGTTCTCCCAGGCCATTCTCCGCAGCTCATCCGGCTCGAGGTTCAAGTACGGCGTCGGCATGCTCTGCTGAATCCTCCCACCATTTAGCCCTTACTCATTGTTCCGCCTTCCCAAAGTTGGGGAGCTGCTTGCCCGGTCCCGTTCTCGCCCGCCATTCGCGCATGACCTCGGCGATCGGCCGCGGCCGATCGCCGGGGTCGTTCATCCTCAGGTGGTACTGCCGGCGGGCGTCCGCCGCGCTCTCGGCAATGGCAGCGACGATCTCGTCGGCCAGCTCCCGATTCCCGAAACGAGCGCAGGTCCCGGGCGCCAGATACAGGTCGCGCAGGCGGCCCATGGCATCAACCTCGGGAATGACCAGACCACTCGGTGAGGGGCGGCGGGCCACGATCTCCTCGGTTCGCTCGCGCACCCGGGCAACTCGGTGCCGCAACTCCCGAACCATGCTCAGTGCAGCAGAAACATCGGGGTGGACTTCTCTCATTTCTCCTCGATCAATCGCCGGCGCAGGCGCTGCGCGGCATATTGCTCGCGCGCGGCTGCGGATGTCGACACGGCCTCCACGGCTGCCATCACCGCTACGGCAGTACTGAGCAAACCACGATCATCGATGTACTCGAGCGCATCCGATTCGCCCGGTACCAGCATTCTGGCCGACGGCGGCCAGCTCCCGTCGGGCAACTGAGCTTCCAGCAGCGCACGAAGAAACAGGTCGGCATGGTCCTGCGCGTCCAGGCGAATCGCGGCAATCAGACGGTGAGCGGTATCGAACGGCGGCTCGGGTGGCGTATCCGCGCAGCTGCCATCGCGCGCCACAAAATCATCCAGCCGCGCGCGCTCGACCGCGGCGACATCGGCCGGTACGCCTCCGGTCCGTGCCAAAAACATCAGGTTATGGGCGATCCCATAGGCATCGGACCGCCACCAGAAAGCGGTCCACCCACCGCTTTCCCGGTGCCGCTCCACGACCCTGGGGCGAATCCGGTCGACTGCGCTCGAATCGCCCAGCGCCAGGAAGGCAAGGCCCACGGCAGGGGTGACCTCGTCGTGCTCGTCGGCCCAGCTCCCGAAGAACTTCGGCGAACGGAAGGTGCGGATACCCGATGCGGAGGTTACGTATTTGTCGAAGATTTCGCCCGGAATCTCGCGGTGGTCGTATCCGGCGAGCAGACGAACCGCCCATGAGGTCGAGTCGGCATCGCAGGGAACGCGGCGGCTGTATCCCCAGCCACCTTTCCGCCGCGAGGCGCGTAACGCGCAGGCGGCGCGGTCGATCGCACCGGCGGTGCCGAGTTCCGTGGGGACGAGGTCGCGTACGAGGTTCAGTACCACACCCACACAACCGGTGATCCAGGTGTCGGATCGGCCGGGCGGCATGTGGAAATCCCGCCAGTACCCGTCCGGCTCTTGCCGGCTCACCAAGTGAGCGGCACCGGCCGCAATTGCCTCGACGAGCTCGCCCCTGGCGCCGGCGACTTCGGACACAGCCTTCCTTCCGCTCGAATCCCCGGGGAGCGAGTCGATCCGGCGGGCGGGATCGAACCAACGACGATCCTCGATCGATACGACAGTTGTCCATCATCCATGGAACCGGCGACGTCCCAGCCATGGGAATAGACGAAGGGGGCTGTAACCGGCATGGCAAAATTCCCGGAATGACCGATACGGCCGTGCTCGCCGCCGGGAACTTCCTGGTGGACTGGGCCGAGCGGATGGAGTGGCCGCTCGATCCCACCTCCCTTCGTGGGGTGCTGGAGCGTGCCTGTACAGGACAACTGGATCCACGCGGACCGGATGGACGACTCGCCAGCACCATGACCCGCTACGGAATTCCGCTGGAAGTCAGCGTGAGCGGCGGCCGAGGTGAAATCGTTCCGACCCTCCGCTACACGGCCGAGGCGGCCACCCAGGAGACCTCGTTCGCCACCCGGGTGACCGCTCAGTGTGCGGTGATTCGCGATCTCGCCGCTCGGCTACCCAACAGCAGCGAAGCGACCGCGGATATGCTGGCATCCTTCGTCGCGACGCTCTATCCCGCGGCCCGACCGGTTCCGGCCCGATGCCGGTCCGCCGCGGGGACCGGCATCGTCCACCACCCGTACGCCCCCGAACACATCGCTCGCCTGAAGGTCTACGGCAGTCCGGCGATAGTGCCGGGAACATTTCAACGGTTGTGTAGCATCTGGCCCGAATTCACCGCGCTGGCCTCGGTCCCCGACGACGAGAAGCTGATCGAGCTCAGCGGTACCGCGCTGGAAGTAGACGCCTACGGCCAGATCAACTACAAGATCTACTTCCAGGCCCGGCCGAATGACGCTGCCGTGCCGATGAAGCTCGTGCGGCACTTCGGGGAACCGGCGTGGGAACTGATGTCGGAACTCGTTTCCTGCGGCCTGGACGCCACCGACCTCCATCGGCACACGATCTTCTTCTGCAATGCACCCGGCGGCTGCGCACTTCTCATCGGGCGGACGAGAGACAACGATCTGAAGGACCTGGCACGTGAGCTGGCCGCCCGCCACCACGGCTCGGCCCACGGTGTCGACTCGATGGTGCTGGCAGCGGAATCCAGTGGCGCGACGTGGCACTACACGGCCGTCGCCCTCGGCTTCTCCGCCGACTCCGGCATAAACAAACTCAACGTCTACGGTGCACCGCTGTGGACGACCGGGTGAACCGCAGCCGGATCGGGATCGCAGATCCGCGGATCACAACCGTTTCGGCTTGGACGCCACAGATATACCGGTCATCCAGCCGGTGAGGTCATCGGGACCGAGGAAGCCGACCGCCCGCAACTCGGGGGTGTAACGACGGATGTCGATTGCGTCGAACGGATCGGTGGTGTCGTGCCGCCGGCGAGTGGATCGGCTGAACAGGAAACGCATCCACGGCGTGGGCCGGGCGTCGGCCAGCACCAGCCGACCGCCCGGACGCAGCACGCGCCACATTTCGGAAATCGCCGCCGCGCGATACTCCTCTGGGATGTGATGCATCACGAAGGTGCACGTCACCACATCGACGGAGGCATCGGCCAGCGGTAACTGCTGCGCCGGAGCCTGGACATAGCGGTGGTTCGAGTGATCGTCCCGCCGGCGGTTGTAGTCGACTGCGGACGCGGAGGGGTCGATACCGACCACACTGCCCATCGGCCCGACCTGCGCGCCAAGAGCGCGAACAAGTTTGCCCGGGCCGCAACCGATATCGACGGCGTCCTCACCGGGGCGGGCTCCACTTGCCCGGACGAGTTCGCTGAGCAGCCGGCGATGCCGACCGAGGAACCAGACGGCGGTGAACACGTTATAGCGACGCATACCCTCGATGACCAGGCCCGTATCGGGGGTGTCGACGAACATGGGGGCGCGGGTGCGCTGATCTGATGTCATGTGTCGATCGTCGCCACCGGGGCCACGATCGACCAGAATCAGATAGGCCTGATCCGTCCGTTTCCGGACATACCCGGCCGGACTGTCCATCGAGAGAAGACGTATGAGTATCCCCGACCGCCGGGTCCGGCGGACCCGCGAGGCCCTGCACCGGGCCCTCATCGAGCTGATGATGGAGCGTGCCTACGACCGCATCACCGTGAGCGATGTGATCGCGCGGGCGGACGTCGGGCGCTCTACCTTCTACGCTCACTACCGGGACAAGGACGACCTGCTCGTGGTGAGTTGCGGCGAGCATCTGCGGCATGAAATCGCCCGCTCACCGGACCGGGCGCGGTGGACGCCGGTCCGGGTGATGATCGGGCTGGCGGCGGGGTATCCGGAGGTATATCAACCGTTGATCGGGCCCAAGGCGACGACGACAGCGTTGCGCGGATACCGCAGCAGTGTCGCGGACATCCTGCGCGAACACCTCGACGAGCAGCCCGGACCGGCCGTCGACGACCTCACCGTCACCATGCTGTCCTGGGCGCTTGTCGGCCTGTTGACGGCGGTCACCGACCGTACGAACCCGGTCGGCCCCGAGCCGGCATGGCGGCGTTTCGCTTCCCTCTGCGGCGATGCGCTCCCGGCCGAGTCCCAGGAAACACCGGACAGCCCATGACTCACGGGCGCAATTCTGTATGCCCAAGTCCCGATACGAGGACGGGCGCATGAACCGCGCCGGTTTTGTCCGCCGGAACCGGAATGCCGCGAGGTAGTTTCGCGGCATGAGCACAATGCAGGACCGCGGACCGGTGTTCGACGGTGTGAAGATCGGCCGGCCCGCGACCGGTGCACTGATGGACGCCGGCTACCGGACGATCGCCGACCTGCCGCCGCGACTGGACGACCTACTCGCGCTCCACGGAGTGGGCCCCCGGGCGATCCAGCTGCTGGACGAAGCCCGGCGTCGCGAACACCCCTGAAAAGCCGTAGTCCCGGGTTCTTCCGGGCGGGCGCAGGATGCGCCTCGCGGCTGAAGTGACGGTCGCCCGATCGATAGTCCAGGGTCTCCTGCCGGACCGCGCGTGGACGAGCGGACCTGTCAGTTGCCGCGACGCCCGAGGTCGGGCCAGGGTGGGCGGCGCAGGATCGCCAGACTCGCGATCACGGCCGCGAGCAGGCCGATCAGTTCACCCATGAGGGCTATCCGGTCGACGTCGACCGCGGGAACCCAGGTCGCCGACCCGTCGCGTACGACGAATACTCCGGCGGGCCGCATCACCGTGCTGAACAGGCCGCGGCGGGCGACGGTGATGACGATGGCACCGTCGGATGTTTCGAACGGTTCACCGTAGACCGGCGCGGAATCGTCCGCCGGAAGTCCCGATCGGTCCCGAATTACCATGTGATGCGCCCCAATCCCTCGGCTCTACCGCCACCGACGTGCCGGTGCGGCGAAGCCTACGGTGGAACTCGGTCGCAGCAGGGCATTTCTACGCCGGGTCGTGACGTGCCACCCGGGCGGTAACGCACAACAACAGAACGGGACGGTCCGGGCTCCATGCGTTTCCGTGTCGCGCGCTGTCGACGGCCCGAACTCCCCGGAGCGGACAGCCGAAAGCAGATGCGGGCATACCCGCAGCACCCCTCGTGCGCTTCGGCCGGTCCGTCCGGTCCCGTCAGGCGGCGGCCCATTTCTCCGGATGCAGATGATGCTGGGTGAGTGCGTTGGCATGCCCGTGCCCGAAACCGTGTTCGGCTTTCAGGAATTCGACGAGCTCTTTGTGTGACGACAACCCGGAGTCCCGCAGGACGGCTTTCCACTCCTCGATACCGCGGCCGTACTTCGCCTCGATGGACGGGAAATAGGACGCGGGACCTTTCGGCTGTGCCGCCATGGTGGTTCTCCTTGCTTCATACAACGTTCCAACGCATAGGACGGGGTGCGACCCGGGAAATCGTCGCGACATCATCTGTGACTCGAACCACATAGGGCGATGCGGGATACCACCGTGGGCTCACTGATAGTTGCGCAGCATCGCCGCGGTGAGTTCCCGGATCCGTTCGCGTGCTTCCGGCGGGCCGGTGACCGTGAAATCATCGGCGAACTGCAGGAGTTGCCGCACATCCTCGACCACCCGGCAGGCCACGCTGATGTGTACCCGCCCGCCTTGCTCCGGTGGCCGGACGGTCAGGCGAGTTCCGAGGATCCGTTTCGCGCGTTCCAGCTGGCCGGCGGTCAGTTCACCCTCGATCCGCAGGGCACCCGCGTTCTCCCAGTTCGCGGAAAGTTCCGCGGCGACCGTGTGCAGGCTCGCCCCGGCCCGCAGCCGCCGTGCTGTGCGCAGCGCCCGCCATCCGGCGATCCGTTCCAGCGAGTAGAGGCGCGGGTGGGCGTTGTGGTCGGCCACGAGATACCACCGGCCGCCCTTTGCCAGCAGCCCGTACGGGTCGACCACCTGCCAGGCCGGTTCGGTCTCGTTCGAGCGGCGGTAATTGATCCGCAACCGGACCCCGCGCCGCAGGTCACCCAGTAACGCCGCGGGGCTTATCCCCTCACCGGCCCGCCCGAACCACGGCCGGTTATCGGTGGTCACCACGGCATGCACCGGCAACAGATTCTCCGGACGCATACGACCCGGAGCCACCTTGCTCCGCGCCCGGCGGCCGTCGGGGCCGCCACCGAGTTGATCACGTTGCGCATCGTCGAGCCCGGACAACGCGAGGTGGTCGCGTTCGTCCGGGGTGAGCCGGGCGAGGTCGAGCGCACCGCCGGGCAACAGGGTCACCCCGCCCCATCGGCCCCGGCGCACCAGTATCGGGAACCCGGCATCCTGCAACCACTGCACGTCCCGGAACACCGTCCGCACCGAGATGTCCAGCTCATCCGCCAGTTCGGTGGTGGTCACGGTTTCCCGGGACTGCAGGGCGATCAGCAGGGAGAAGAAGCGATCGGGCGTCATAGCGGAAGATTCTTCCGGAAACCTGCCGGAATCTGTCGGGTATAGCAGCGAACCTCATGTCGTCCACACCAACGGCAAGAGGAGAACATCCCCATGACCACTCCGAACATGTTCATCGTGTACGTCGGCGACGCGGCGGCCGCCGCCCGTTTCTACGGCGATCTGTTCGATATGAAGCCGGTATTCGAGTCCCCGCGCTTCATCGCCTTCGACCTCGGCGGCGGAATCCAGCTCGCCGTCTGGAGCGGTGTGCAGGACCGGTTGTCCCGCGACATCCCTCGTACGAGCGAACTCTGCCTGGCCCTGCCGGGTGGACCGGAAGAGATCGACGAGCTTTTCCGGAAATGGGCCGGTAAGGGCGTCGAAGTCGTCGCGAAACCGTACGACGAGGTCTTCGGTCGCACATTCGTGGTAGCCGACCCCGACGGCAACCTCATCCGGGTCGCACCCGTCGACTGATACCCCTGCGGTACGTAGGAACAACGGAACGGAGCCTCCCACACCAGGTGTGGGAGGCCGCTTCCGAGACCCGCGCAAGCGGGCTCACCTGATTCGAGGTAGGCAAGCGGTACGGCCGCTCATCGTGCAGGGCCGCCCTGCGCGACACCGGCACGTACCGCGCTCACCCGAGCACCACGGTGCCGTCTCCTTCTATACGCCAGGAGGGGTTGTGCGCGATCTCCCACACCACTCCATTGGGGTCGGCGACGTGACCGTTGAAGATGCCCCCGAATTCGCTCTCCCGCGGCGTTTTCAACACCGTCCCGCCCGCGGCGACCATCGCGTCTACAGTACTGACGACCTCCTCGCGACTGCCGACGTTGTGCGACAGCGTGAGCCCCGATACCGCCGCCCGATCGGACCCGTCGGCGATATCGGCGTTGAACTTCTCCGCAAGAAAGAAGCCGAGCACCAACCCGGGCGCGATCTGGAAGAAAACGATCTCCCCCGGCACATCCATCAGCGGTTCCCAGCCCAACCCCGCCGCATAGAACTGCCGCACCGCGTCGAGATCCGGTGTGGCGATCGTGAGGAAATGCGCCTGCTGCTTCACGAAGACTCCCGTCGAACGTGTGGTCCCGGCCGCCGCCAGACTACCGCCGTCGCGGCTCCGGATCGGCCTACCGGAGGCAACCCAGGGCGGGTCGCCGGCGGCCGACGCATCAGGTCCGCAGTCACTGACCCGGCGAGCCTCGAACGCTGCCCCCGCAACGCCGCCTACGGCCTGGGTTTGCAGAGCACGCCGCTGCCCTGCGGGGGCTTGGCCTGGTGCACTCCGGGGAGGTCTTCGGCTTCCAGACGATCGGCGCGACCACGACCGACGGCCGGAGCGCAACGGTGATGGTCAACCTTTTTCCAGGGTCGAGCGAAGCGCAGGACGCTGATATACACGCCGCCCTCACGACGGCACTGTGCGCAAGCCGCCCTTCGAAATCCTGAGGCACAGACGAGTCGACCCGCCGAGTGATCACCGTTGCGATCACTCGGCGGATCGACTTCCTTCAGAACAGTTCAGGTGTCGCCGGTGGCAGATCGTCGAGGAAGGAACTCACCATCGGTACCAGTACCGCCGACTCCCCGCTGATACCGATATGCGATGTCGCGGGCAGAATCACCAAGCGCGCGGCCGGGGCCTTGTGCAACATGCCCGATGCCGCCGCTTCTTCGTCACCGCCCCCGCGCAGCGTGAACATCTGCAACGCATGCTCCGGTTTCACGCCGTCCGCATCACCGATTATCACCATCGTTTTCGCGGAGATCGAACGCATCTGCGCGTCGCTGATGTTCTGGTCTTCGATATTCAGCACCTTCATCTTTTCGAGGTAGGCGGCGAATGCCGTGGGATCCGGCGTGTGCTCGAGGAACGCCGTCTCGACGGGTGTACCGGCGAACATTGCCGCGTCGAGACCCGCGATGCCCTCCAGCACCGAGGGATACCAGCCGTCCTTGCGGAAGGTAGCCGACAGCGAAACCAGTTTGCCCACGAGTGCCGGGTGACGGAGCGCGAGCTGTAGGGCGACCCCACCACCCTGCGAGTAGCCCATGACATCCGCGCGCTCGACATCCAAGGCGCGCAGCAATTCCGCCGCATCGTCGGCGAATTGCTCGTACGACATCGTCCGCGAAGTATCCGGGGTGCGGCCGTGCCCCTGCTGATCGAAGACGATCACCGCCCGCTCGCCCGCGAAACCGGATATCCACGACGTCATCGAGTCGGTGGCCATGAATGCGCCGGGTATGAGCAGCAGCGGGGACGTTTCCGAACTGCCGAGCTCACCGTGCACTTCGTAATACAGGCGCAGACCGTTGATCGGCAGGTGACCACTGCGCGAAGGCTTCGTTGCCGTCATTTCGAGCTATCCCCTCGCGCACCGGAAACCGGAGTAGCGTCGGCGTCCGGACCGTACAGCCGGGCAACGTCGGGCGAATCGAGCCACTTGGAATAGGTGGGCGATTTCGGCCACCCGTCGGGTGAATCCTGCCATTCCTCCTGGCGGCCCCACGGCAGGATATCGACCAACGCGAACGTGTAGCTGAGCTGCTCGGTGCCGCGGCCGTTGGTGTGCCAGGTGCGGTAGACCTTGTCGCCGTCGCGGAGAAACACGTTCACCGCGAAACCCCCGCCGGGCGGTGCGTCCACATCGGTACCGAACGAACTCTCCGAGGACGAATACCAGTCCATCATGTTGCCGACCTTCGTCTTGTAGGCCAGCGCCTCACCGATGGGTCCGTTGGTGACGACGACGAAGCGGGCGTCGTAGTTGTCGAGCCAACCCAGCCGGACATACTGAGACGTGAGCCCGGTACAACCGCCGCACTGCCACTCCGCACCATCGGACCACATGTGGTGGTAGACGATGAGCTGAGAGCGCCCGTCGAAAACGTCGACCAGCCGGATAGGGCCGTCCGGGCCGATCAGTGTGTAGTCCGGCAGCTCGACCATCGGCAGCCTGCGGCGTTGCGCGGCGATCGCGTCCAGTTCACGAGTGGCGGCCTTCTCCCGCTTCCGCAGATCATCTAGCGCGGTCGCCCACGTCTGCCGGTCGACGATCGGCGGCAAGGCGCCGGCGGTGTGCTCGGTCATGATTTCCTCCAGAGTCCGGATGGATCTGCTCTGGATATGTGGACCGGGCCCGGAGCCGGAAATCATCGCTCTCCGGGGCATCCACCGTTGGCCGGCGCGATCTGCGACTCGATCTGATCCACTATCAGGCTGTCCAGCGCCCTGATCGGAGAGCGGCTACGGATTCCAGCATTCCCGCTCGGTCGAGTGCGTCGAGCACATCCTCGGCCGTTTCCGGAGGGTGGCGCCGTGAATCCGCAATCTGCTGGACACACGCCCATACTCGCCGATCGTCGATGCTGATCTGCTCGAGGAGGAATTCGTCAGGGCTCTTGGCTTCCACATTCCACGGATTCAGGCTTTCCGGTGGAAAGTCGGAGAGATTCCACGTAACGATCGTCGACGCGTGGCACTTTATCGCAGCAGCCAGTACATGCCGATCATCTGGATCTGGGAGCTTCAGTACTTCGATCAGCGGTTCGTAGCCCGTGACCAGGCTGTCCGGAACTGCCGCATTCATCAGTGCCCGCAGCCGGTCGAGCTTGGCTCGCTGAATATCCGGGCGGCGCGCCGACAGATTCTCGAGCGCCTCGTCGAGGATTCGTTCAGACCACTTCGCCTGCACCAGACGGGACCGGGCGACCCGTATCAACATGTCCCGCAAGGTGTTGCCGTACAGGACGTTCGCGTCGTAAACGACCACACAGGGCATGTCAGATACCCAGTTCCTGACCCAACTCGGAGAGCTCGTCGGCCGCAGCGCGACCGGACTCTTCGAGCCGGCGCTGGTAGGCGCGAAGATCATCGAACCTGACGCGTCGATGGGTGCCCACCAGGCGGAACGGAATCTCACCCGATTCCAGGAGGCCGACCAGATAGGGCCGCGAAACGTTCAGCATGTCCGCGGCCTGTTGCGTGGTCAATTCCGCGTCGGAGGGGACAATGGTGACGCCTCGGCCACCCGCCGCTTCCGCCAGCACGAAGGCGAGCAGATCGACGACCGCGCGTGGCACCACCAAGGCATCATCGCTGCCGACCTCCCGGCCGACCGAAATGGCGTCCTCATCGGGATGCCGGGCAAGATAGTCGCGAATGCGGCGCATAGCTCGCGCGGCGACCTCGGCATCGATGGCACCCGGCTCGATTCGTTTCGCAGTGTGTACACCCGTCACGACTCACCTCCACGACCAGGATAGCAATAAACGAAATAAACGAAACAGGCGTCGATGTCTCCGACCCCGGAGAAGGCGAGTGATGCCAGCGAGCTGAGCGGCGCCTCTGAGCGCAGAGCGGCGGCTCCCCAATGCCGCCACCGGCCACGTCGACGCCTTCGCGCATCTGTCACCGGACACAGACGAGTCCACCCGCCGAGTGATCGCGCGATCACTGAGCGGGTGGACTCGAAACCTCCTACTGCGTACCCACTGCGGTCCGGAGACCGGAAGCAGGGGTAGAATCGCAGGTCAGGCTTACACGTCGAAGTAGAGTTCGAATTCGTAGGGGTGGGGACGGAGGTTCACCGGGGCGATTTCGTTTTCGCGCTTGAGGGTGATCCAGGTTTCGATCAGGTCCTCGGTGAAGACATTGCCTTCGGTGAGGTACTCGTGGTCGGCCTCGAGGCGGTCGATCACCGACGCCAGGCTGGTGGGAGCCTGCGGGATGTTCTTGGCCTCCTCCGGCGGGAGCTCGTAGAGGTCCTTGTCGACCGGGGCCAGCGGCTCGATCTTCTTCTTGATGCCGTCCAGGCCGGCCATCAGCATGGCGGCGAAGGCCAGGTACGGGTTGCCCGAGGAGTCCGGCGCGCGGAACTCGATGCGCTTGGCCTTCGGGTTGTTGCCGGTGACCGGGATACGGACCGCGGCGGAGCGGTTGCGCTGCGAGTACACCAGGTTGATCGGGGCTTCGAAGCCCGGGACCAGGCGGTGGTAGGAGTTCACGGTCGGGTTGGTGAACGCCAGCAGCGACGGCGCGTGGTGCAGGATGCCGCCGATGTAGTGGCGGGCCAGATCCGACAGGCCACCGTAGCCGGCCTCGTCGTGGAACAGCGGCTTGCCGTCCTTCCACAGCGACTGGTGGGCGTGCATACCCGAGCCGTTGTCACCGAACAGCGGCTTCGGCATGAAGGTGACGGTCTTGCCCTCGGCCCACGCGGTGTTCTTCACGATGTACTTGAACAGCTGCAGATCGTCGGCAGCGCCCAGCAGGGTGTTGAACTTGTAGTTGATCTCGGCCTGGCCGGCGGTGCCGACCTCGTGGTGGCCGCGCTCCAGCTCGAACCCGGCGTTCTGCAGGTTGGTGGAGATCTTGTCGCGCAGGTCGACGTAGTGGTCGTAGGGGGCGACCGGGAAGTACCCGCCCTTGTTACGGACCTTGTAGCCGCGGTTCGGGCTGCCGTCGGGGTTGGTCTTCGCGCCGGTGTTCCAGGAGCCCGAGATCGACTCGACCTCATAGAAGGCGCTGTTCATGCCGGAGTCGTAGCGGACCGAGTCGAAGATGTAGAACTCGGCCTCGGCGCCGAAGAACGCGGTATCGGCGATACCGGTGGAGCGCAGGTACTCCTCCGCCTTGCGCGCGATATTGCGCGGGTCGCGGGAGTAGGACTCACGGGTGAAGGGGTCGTGCACGAAGAAGTTCATGTTGAGCGTCTTCGCCGCACGGAAGGGGTCCAGCGCCGCGGTGCCGAAGTCCGGCAGCAGCAGCATGTCGGACTCGTCGATGGACTGGAATCCCCGCACCGAGGAACCGTCGAACGCAAGGCCTTCTTCGGCCAGGTCGGCAGTGAACGCCTTCGCCGGGATGGAGAAGTGCTGCTGCACACCCGGCAGATCGCTGAAACGGATGTCGACGTATTCGACATCCTGATCCGCGATGTACTTGATGACCTCGTCGGCCGTGCTGAACGTCACTTATATCTCCTTACGGATAGATTCCCAGCCAGTATCGAGTGCGGGGCGTCGCGAACCGACGCTATGGACCGGGTGTTTCCCGGCAGTCAAGGCCGTGTTTCGCCAGTGTTACACGTGCCGACCAGCCGGTGTCGTCGGCCACGCCACGGACACTACTCCGCGCTCACCTGCCGGAACGGCCCCGCCCCGGCCGCCGGGAGAGCGGTCACCGCCGGAAATGCCGGAAATCGACGGGCATATCCTGGGGTCATGGCACGTGTTACCGGATCCTGGCTCACCGGACCCTCCGCCGATTCCGGCGATCCGGAAGCAAGCGAGTACCGGGGCGAACATATCGGTCTGCCTCGTAAGGGAGCGGGGTCCCTGGTCGGTCTCCCCCGGCGCATCGCGGCGCTGATGGTGGACTGGGTCATCTCGATCGGCATCGCCGCGCTGATCGTGCGACCCGATCCGCAGCAGATCATCGCCGAATCCGACCCGCCCCCCGGGGTGGCCGAGCCCACGGCCTTCGAAGCGGTCTCGGCGGCGTTGAGCACCCCGACCTGGCTGGTCTGGATGGCGATAGGGATTGTCGCGGTCGCCCTGTTCGGCTTCACCCCGGGGCAGTACTTCCTGCGACTGCGGGTGATCCGGGTCGATATCCCGGCGCGGGTCGGTTTCCTGCGCGCATTCGGCCGGCAGGTGCTGCTCACCTTCGTCGTTCCCGCCCTGTTCACCGATGGCGACGGTCGCGGTATGCACGACCGCGCCACGGGCACCGCGGTGGTCCGCTCGCGCTGACCGAGTGACGGGACCCGGCCGTACGATCGCCCGGTGTCACTGAAACCCGCCCTGCTCGGCGTCCGGTTCCTGCTGGAGTTGATCGCCCTCGTATCCTTCGCGGCCCTCGGCTGGCGGGTGACCGACAATCCGAGCCGATGGCTGCTGGTCGTGTTACTACCGGTGCTCGCGGCAGCGGCCTGGGGTGTGTTCGCCGTGCCGGACGACCCGAGCCGTTCGGGTGCGGCTCCGGTCGCTGTTCCTGGACCGGTCCGACTGGGTATCGAATTCGCCGTGCTGTGGGGCGGAGCAGCCGCACTATGGGTCGCCGGACTGCCGCGTCTGGCGTTGTTCTCCGCAGCGGCCATGCTCCTGTACCAGGTCGTAGCCTACGACCGGGTGATCTGGTTGGCGAAGCGCTGACCTTCCAGGCTTACCGACCGAGCCGCGGATAGTTGACCTCCGTGGTTCGGGGCCCGTCTCGGATCTGGACTGACGGAGCGGGGGAGCGAAGCGGAGGAGCGGAGGAGGGAAGATTCGAGACACGAGGGGGCCCCGAACCTGCGCCGCCGGAGGCGGCGCCGAGAACTCAGCGGCGGCGGATGGTGCGCTGCATACCGCGCATCTTGGCGTTGGTGGGCATCGGGCCCTTCGGCATGGCCGGGCCGCCGCGGGCGCTGAGGGCGCTGAGCCGGCCCTCGATCTGATCCATCCGTTTGGTGTCGATATTGCGGGGCAGTTTGGTGAGGTAGCGCTGCAGTTCCTTGAGCGGGACCTGACCTTCCTCGTTACCGACCACCACGTCGTAGATGGGGGTGTCGCCGACGAGGCGGGCGGTGCGCTTCTTCTCCTGGGCCAGCAGTGAGCGCACCCGCTGCGGCGAACCCTCGGCCACGAAGATCACGCCGGGCAGCCCGATCACCCGGTGCACCGCGTCGAGCTGGGTGGTGGCGGCAATACCGTTGCTCACCCGCCATTTGCCCTGGAGGTTGTCGAGCACCCAGGCGGCGGCACCGGCCTGGCCTTCGGCTTTGCCGTAGACGGTCTTCTGTACGCGGCGGCCGAAGATGATGAAGGCGAACAGCACACCCAGCAGCAGGCCCAGCGGCAGCAGGAACCACTGCACATCGAAGAGGAAACCGATCCCGAACAGCACCAGCGTGGTGACCACCACCGCGCCGATCATCAGCGGCAGCAGCAGTTTGTCCTCTTTGCGCTGCATCTGGAACGCCTGCCAGATCTGCTGACGACGTTCCTTCGACTGCTGTTTGCGCGCCGCTTTCGCCGCGGCCTTCGCCTCTTTGTCGGGCTTGCCTGCTGCCATGAGTCCCACAATAATGCCCGCACCCGGACCGCCGGTCACGGGACGGGCAAGCCATTCGAGCCGGTCGGGCCGCCTGCACCCCCGCCGCCGGCCCGAGTCCAGCGGCCGGACGGCCCGGCGCCACGATCCGCTCGGCCACCGCCACCCGGAGCATCCGGCAACATCGGGGGCGCGGGGCGAGGACAATACAGGGATGTCCACCAACCTCGAGACCCGTCCGTCGTCCGGCGACCCGGTCGACGACGCCACCGCGGAACGGCTCGCGGTCGCGTTGCGCTGTGTCACCGTCTCCCGCGAGGAGGTCGCCGACTCCGGTGCGGAAACGGGGACGAACGCCGCGCAGAACTCGCTCGATGCGGAATTCCGCCGGCTCGGCGAGCACCTGGAGGAATCCTTCCCGCGGGTGCATGCCGAACTCGAACTCGAGAAGTTCGGGCACAGCCGGCTCTACACCTGGCGCGGGATCGACGACACCCGGACCGCCGCCCTGCTGCTGGCGCACCAGGATGTGGTGCCCGCCGACGATCCCGGGCGCTGGACGCACCCGCCGTTCGCCGGAGTGGTCGACGAGGAGTTCATCTGGGGTCGCGGCGCGATCGACGACAAGAGCCGGGTGCTGGCAATCCTGGAGGCCACCGAATCCGCGCTGGCCGCGGGTCTACGCCCGCGGCACACGATCTATCTGGCCTTCGGTCACGACGAGGAAGTGTTCGGCGATGCGGGCGCGGTCCGGATGGCGCAGCGGCTGCGCGAGCGCGGAGTACATGCGGATCTGCTGCTGGACGAGGGCGGCGTGATCACCGACGGCATCGTCGGCGATGTGCGGGTGCCGGTGGCGACGATCATGGTCGGTGAGAAGGGGTACGCGACGGTCCGGCTGTCGGTCACCGATGCGGGCGGGCATTCGTCCATGCCGGGCCGGCAGACCGCGATCGGGCGGCTGGCGCGGGCGGTGAGCCGGCTCCAGGACCATCCGATGCCGTTACGGGTGACCCCGGTGGTCACCGATATGCTCACCCGCCTGCGTCCGTACCTGCCCACGACCAAACGCCGGCTGCTCGGCTTCGCCGGGGCGGCGGCGCCGGTGGTGTCCCGGATCCTGGCCGCGTCCCCGCAGACCGAATCGATGGTGCGCACCACCACCGCGCCGACGGTGATCCACGGCGGAGTGAAGGCGAATGTGCTGCCGCAGCAGGCGGAGGCGCTGGTCAATTTCCGGATCCTGCCCGGCGATACGGTCGAATCGGTACTGGCGCACTGCCGCCGGACCGTGCGCGACGAGAACGTCCGGATCGAATCGGTGGGGATGACCTCGGAACCGTCCGCGGCTGCGGTCCCAGGGCCGCAGTTCGATCTGGTCGCCGAGATCACCCGGCAGGTGGCGCCGGAAGCCGCCGTCACCACCGGGTTGGTACCGGGCGCGACCGATTCCCGGCACTACGACGATCTGGCGGGTACCCGGTGCAATTTCGCGCCGATCCGGCTCACCGCGGCCGACCTGGAACGAATCCACGGAAACGACGAACGCCTCTCCCGGGTGAACTACGCTCGGCTGATCGAGTTCAACCGGCGCCTGTTCACCGCCCTCGCCGAGCCGCAGCGGGGCAACTGACCGGCCGAGGGCATCAGGAGCCGGGAGGATGCGATACCGCCACCGGCGCTTCGGCCGCCGCGAACCGTATGCACGGGCTTCGCGGGAGCAGCAGTGATGCGATACCTCCGCTGCGGCTACCGCGGACCACATGTATTTCCTTCGAGGGAGGTCCGATGACCGGCGACCAGGGTATCCGCACACAGCGCGGGGAATTCGAGCATGCGGGCCACCGCTTGGCGCGACGCGCCTGGCTGCCCGCCGGGCCGGTGGTCGGCGTGATCGTGCTCGTCCACGGGGTGGCCGAGCATTCGGGACGGTACGAATACGTCGGGCAGACGCTGGCGGCGGCGGGTTTCGCGGTGCACGCCCTGGACCATGTGGGTCACGGAGAGTCCGCGCGGGTCGGCGCACCGGCGAATCTCGGTTCGGTCGACGACGCCGCGGACAAGGTGGCAGCCCTGCTCGACCTCGCCCGGGCCGAGCATCCCGGCGTGCCGGCGTTCCTGATCGGGCATTCGATGGGCGCGCTGATCACCCTGTACCTGGCCACCCGGGCTCCGCTGGATGTTGCGGGGGTGGTGGTCTCGGCGCCGCCGTTGCTCATCGATGCCGGCAATCCCGTGCAGCGACTGTTCGCACCGGTGATCACCCGGATCGCGCCGAATCTGGGTGTGCTGAAACTGGATTCGTCGCAGATCAGCCGCGACCCGGACGTCGTCACCACCTACGACAACGATCCACTGGTATTCCGCGGCAAACTCCCCGCCCGCACGGCGACCGAAATACTGACCGCCGCGGGCCGAGTCCTCGACCGGCTCCCGGACCTGCGGGTCCCGACTTTGGCGATGCACGGTACCGCCGACGCCATCGCCGCCCCGGCGAGCACCGACCGAATCGAACAACGCGCGGGCACAACGGATCTGACGATCCGCCGTTACGACGGCCTGTACCACGAGATCTTCAACGAGCCCGAACGCGACCAGGTGCTCGCCGATGTCGTCGCCTGGCTGACCGCCCGGCTCCCGGACTCCGCGCCCCGGTAAACGGAGTCCGTGGTCGACCGGCGGCTCGCCTCCTGCCGGGCCGGGTGCACGCTGTCGATCGGAAGAGCGGAGTCACCGGCATACAACGCAGCGTTGTCGGCCCGCCGATCGGTATTCCGCCGAGCAGGACCGGGCTGAACAGTGGGATCACCGGATACCGAGCGGCACGGCTGCACGATCGGCCGCCGCGGAGGCAGTACCGCCCCGGAACTGTTCTCCGGCGTCACTCGGGCCGATGGACGCTCGACCTGTTGAGCGACGCCGGTAGGCAGCACGGGCCCCGCCGCAGCAGCACCAGCGGTCGGTGACAGCATCGGGCACCACGCGATGCCGTAGGGGCGGCTCGCATCCGAACAATGTGATTTCCAGTGTCTTTCGGCCGCCGGGATCCGGACGTCGCTTATCGTCGTCGGCGTTCAGCCGGGGGCACCGCCTATGCGTACTCGGTGAGGCAGGCCTGTTCGCCGTCGAGGACGCCCAGGCGGAAGGCTTCCAGGCGCAGGTAACCCTCGGGAACGACCTCGCCGTTCACATCACTGGCCGCCAGCCCGTCGGACAGCAGGCCGGAGACCGCTTCGTCCAGGTCCCCGGCGGACAGGCGTGGGTTGCTGGTCTCCTGGCTGAGCGCGGTGGTGACCACGCCGGCGAGGCAGGCGGTGCGCAGGCCGGCGGTGTCGGCGCCGGTGAGGGTGAGTTGTTTCTCGTGCTGGTACAGCAGGGCGTAGCGGGAGATGAACACGACGAAGGCGTTGTAGTCGCCGCTGACGATCGCCGAGAGCGGTTCGTCCTCCGAACCCTGCTCCCCCGCGCGTTCGGCCAGGGCGTCGACATCGGTGCCGATCACCTCCGTGGCCGGGCAGTACGCGACCGGCTCGGTGGGGGTGGCGTCGGCGCAACCGGTGGGTACGCCGTCGTAGTCGTACCGGGGCGTACCGCTGACCGGCAGGATATCGCCGAGTGCGGCCGCCATATCCTGCAGCGAATCCTCGGTGACCTCGAGCTGCAGGTATTCCTCGCCCGGTTCGAAGGTGACCGGCAGGCCCGAACGCCGGTTCTCGATCTCCTGTTCGTCGATCTGGGCACAGGAACCGGCGCCTTCCATATAACCCATCTGCACGGCAGTGACCCGCTCGAAGGCGGTGCCGTGCACATTGTCCGGATCGTTGGGGTCGCGGTCGCGCACGGCCACCGTGGCGCCCAGGACGCCGTTGAGACCGTCGCTGGTGTTCAGCGTGAAATGCGGTGAATCGCCTTCCGCGACATGGCGGAGGAACACCCCGGCCAGGCAGTCGGCCTGCTGTTCGGTGACCAGGCCCGGGGTGTCCTCGGTGGCGATACCGGCGGGGATCTGCAGGGCGTGGCCGTATTCGTGGGCCAGCACCATCACCACGGCCATTTCACCGAACTGCTGCACCAGTTCGGGCAGCAACACACCGCGATCCCAGCCGATCGAATCGTCCAGCCCGCAGTAGGCGGCGTTCACCAGTTCGTGGGTGCTGACGGTGCAGAACTCCACCGAATCGCGTTCCGCGGCCGTCGCGTCCCAGGAGATCAGCTTCGGGACGGGCCGGAATTCACCGGGGAAGGTCGCCGAATAGTTCTCCGCCCAGAACGCCTCGATATCGGCCACCGCGTTCAGGGCGAGGCGGTCCATTTCCCCGCCGTCGCTGTTCTCGGCCCGGCGGTCGGTATCGGATACGCCCTCACGTGGCCCGCTGGGGCCCGTGCTGGTCGTCGCCCCCGCGATCTGCCACGGATTGTCCGGATCCGTCGCGTTCTGCGCGGAATTCGCGTCCGAGCACGCCGACAGCGCGGAAACCGTCAGCATCGCCGCGGCCGCCAGCCCCATCAGCCGCGACCACCGTGTCCTCGTCATTTGTTTCTCCCCGTATCCCGTGCCGGGCCGTCGGCGGCCCGGCAGCGCCCGGGCGGCGGTATCGCGTGCCCGGACCGGTGATCATCGAATCACAAGGCGGGCAACGGCGTACACCGCAGAACACGGGCGGCTCGTTCATCTTGCGGTATAGGGCTCGGCAGCGGGCTCGTTAGCACCGGCGGCTCACTAGACTGTTCACAGCCGTGATCGAGGAGGAGCCGTGTACGTCGAAGAGTTCCGGTCGCCCGGCGCGCTCACCGCGGAATCCGCCGAGGAACTCGCCGCGAGCGCGGCGGGCTACAGTTCCCGCATCACCGTCGCGGCCAACGACCACGCGGTGAACCTGCCGGTTCTCCCGTGGTGCTGGGCCGACCTGGGGATCGGCGAGGGGACCCGGGTGACCATCACCGCCGAGGGCGGCATCCGCCCACCCGACCTCGAGGACCGCCGGGCTCTGGACGCCCTGACCGGCCGTTTCCGCGCGCTGACCAGCACCTGACGATACATTGCTCCGACGGCGCTACCGACCGGGCTCTGGGGGCCGGGCCGAGCGACCGTCGGTCCTCGCTCGGCGAGAGCGACCGCGGCGGTATGCGTCGCCCGGCACAGCTCAGCGCCACTCGTCACCCACCCACACACTGTCGCAGCGTCGGCGGGAATACGCCGCGTGGAGGCAGCCGGGCGCATCTCATTCCGCAGACCGTGCCCGGTCGTGGAGTGCTGCGGTATGCCTCTAGACGCCGAACACCCGTTCCACCACGCGGCGTGCGCGACGGGTGATCCGCAGATAGTTGTCCAGGAATTCGCCGCCGTCGCCGCTGGGCCAGCCCGCCACCCGGGCGACCGCCGACAGGGTACGGCCCGGTCCGGGCAACTGGTCGGTGGGCTTACCGCGCACCAGGACCAGCGCGTTGCGGGCCGCGGTGGCGGTAATCCAGGACTGCCGTAGCAGGTGGGTGTCCTCGGCGCCGAGCAATTCGTGGCGGGCGATGACATCGAGTGATTCCAGGGTGGAGGTGTTGTGCAATTCCGGGACTTCGTGCGCGTGCCGCAACTGCAGCAGTTGCACGGTCCATTCGATATCGGCCAGTCCGCCGCGACCCAGTTTGGTGTGGGTGGCGGGGTCGGCGCCCCGGGGCAGGCGTTCGGAATCCACCCGGGCCTTGATCCGGCGGATTTCGCGCACCGCCTCCGCCGAGACCCCGCCGGCGGGGTAGCGCACCGGGTCGATGGTGTGCAGGAACCGCAAACCGAGGTCCTGATCGCCGGCCACCTGATGCGCCCGCAGCAGGGCCTGCACCTCCCAGGGCTGGGCCCATTGCCGGTAGTAGGCCTCGTAGGCGGTCAGGGTGCGCACGAGCGGGCCGCTGCGGCCTTCGGGTCGTAACCCGGCGTCGACCTGCAGCGGCGGATCGGTACTGGGTGCGCCGAGCAGTTTCTGCACCTGTTCGGCGATTCCGTTGGCCCATTTCACGGCGACGTGTTCCTCTTCGCCGGGCCGGGGTTCGCAGACGAACAGCACATCGGCGTCGGAACCGTACCCCAGTTCCATGCCGCCCAGCCGGCCCATGCCGATCACCGCGAAATCGGCGGGTGCGGGGGCACCGCGTTCGGCCACACTCGCCCGGATCACCGCCCGCAGTGAGGCTTCGAGCACCGCCACCCATACCGACGACAGCGCCGCGCACACCTGCGGCACCTCGAGCAGGCCCAGCAGATCCGCCGACGCCACCCGCGCCAGTTCGTGCCGGCGCAGCGAACGCGCGGTGGCGACGGCACGTTTCGGGTCGTCGTAACGGTCGGCGGCGGTGAGGATGCCGCCGGCCACATCCGCGGGCTGGGTGCGCAGCAGCAACGGGCCCTCGGGGCCGTCGGCGAACATGCGGATGGTTTCGGGGGCGTTGATGAGCAGGTCGGGCAGGTAGGCCGAGGAACCCAGCACCATCATCAGCCGCTGCCCCACCGCGCCCTCGTCGCGCAGCACCCGCAGATACCAGTCCTGGTCGTTGAGGCCTTCCGAGACCCGCCGGTAGGCGAGCAGGCCCGCGTCGGGGTCGGGGGTGTCGCCGAGCCAGGCGAGCAGGGTCGGCAGCAGCAGGGCCTGGATCCGGCCTTTCCGGGAGACCCCGCTGGTGAGCGCCCGCAGATGGCCGAGGGCGTGCTCCGGGTCGGCGTAGCCGAGCGCGGCAAGCTGGCGGACGGCGGCGTCGGGGCTGAGCCGCAACGCCTCCGAGTCGATACTGGCCACCGATTCCAGCAGCGGACGGTAGAAGAGTTTGGTGTGCAGGCGCCGGACGCGGCTGGTGTTGCGGCGCAGTTCGGCCTGCAGCACCCCGGCGGCGTCGCGTTTGCCGTCGGGCCGGATATCGGCGGCCCGCGCCAGCCACCGCATACCTTCCTCGTCGTCGGCGGCGGGCAGGGTGTGCGTGCGTTTGAGCCGCTGCAGCTGCAGCCGGTGTTCCAGCAGGCGCAGGAATTCGTAGGACGCGGTGAGGTTGGCGGCGTCGTCGCGACCCACATATCCGCGCGCGGCCAGCGCGGCCAGCGCTTCCACGGTGCCCTGTACATGCAGTTTCGGATCGACCCGGCCGTGCACGAGTTGCAGCAGCTGCACCGCGAACTCCACATCGCGCAGGCTGCCACTGCCCAGTTTCAGCTCACGTTCCCGCAGATCCTCGGGCACCAGATCTTCCACGCGACGCCGCATGGCCTGCACATCGGGCACGAAATCCGGGCGTTCGGAGGCGGTCCACACCATCGCGTCGGTCGCGGCCCGGTACTGCTCCCCCAGCTCCAGATCACCGGTCATCGGCCGGGCCTTGAGCAGGGCCTGGAATTCCCAGGTCCGGGCCCAGCGCTGGTAGTAGGCCAGATGCGAATCGAGGGTGCGGACCAGGGCACCGGCCTTGCCCTCGGGGCGCAGGGCGGCGTCCACTTCGAAGAACGCCGAACTGCCGACGGTCATCATCTCCGCGGCCAGCCGGGTGGCGACGGAGTCGGCGGGTTCGGCGACGAACACGATATCGACATCGCTGACGTAGTTCAGTTCGCAGGCGCCGCTCTTGCCCATGGCGATCACGGCCAGCCGCACCGGGCACGGTTCGTCGCGGCACACCCGCGCCACCGCCACGGCCAGCGCGGTGGTGAGCGCGGCATCGGCCAGCGCCGTGAGCTGCCGGCCCACCACCTCGTACGGGATGACCGGTTCGTTCTCCACGGTCGCGGCCAGATCCACGGCGGCCAGCAGCATGAGCTGGTCGCGGTAGCGTTTGCGCAGCGCGGCCACCACTTCCGGCCCGGATTCGCGGGCCCGGAACAGCATCGGCGACGCATTCGGCCCGGTTTCGGGTTCGGCGCCGACCACCGCCAGCAGGTCGGCGATCAGTTCGTCGCGCTCGGGCAGTTCTGCGCGGCGCAGCAGAGTCCACGCGTGCGGATCGGCGACCAGGTGATCACCGAACGCGGTGGAGGAGCCGATGAGCGCGAAGAGCCTGCCGCGCAACGTGGTTTCGGTGCGGATCGCCGAATCCAGGGCGTCCCAGTCGTTTCCGAGGGATTCCCGGATCCGGATCAGGGTGTTGAGGGCGAGATCGGCATCCGGTGCGCGCGAGAGCGCCCACAGCACCGCGATGCTGTCGACATTGTCCCAGCCGAGGGTTTTCAGCGAATCGGCGGCCGTCGGCTCGAGCAATCCGAGCCGGCCGGCACCGGGGACGGCGGATCGGGCGGACGGGGGGCGGACCATGAGCCAAAGTTACCCATTGTGCGCCGGGAAGTGTGCCGGACCCCCGTCCGCCGCCGCGTCGTTACAGGCCGAGGTATTCGCTCAGTTCGAACGGCGTCACCTGGGTGCGGTAATCGGCCCACTCCCGCCGCTTGTTGCGCAGGAAGAAATCGAAGACGTGCTCGCCGAGGGTTTCGGCGACCAGTTCCGACCGCTCCATCGCGCGCAGCGCCTCGTCCAGCGTTCCGGGCAGTTCCTTGAACCCCATGGCGCGCCGCTCCGCCGCGGTGAGCGACCAGACGTCGTCCTCCGCCTCGGCCGGCAGTTCGTACCCCTTCTCGATACCGCGCAGGCCGGCGGCCAGCAGCACGGCGAAGGTCAGGTACGGGTTGCAGGCCGAATCGGGGCTGCGGATCTCGACCCGGCGCGAGGACGCCTTGTTCGGCGTGTACATCGGCACCCGGACCAGCGCCGACCGGTTGGACCGGCCCCACGAGGCCGCCGTCGGCGCCTCACCACCGTGGATGAGCCGCTTGTAGGAGTTCACCCACTGGTTGGTGATGGCGCTGATCTCGTGCGCGTGCTCCAGGATGCCGGCGATGAACGCGCGGGCGGTCGCGGAGAGGTTGTCGGGATCGTCCGGATCGGCGAAGGCGTTGGCCTCGCCCTCGAACAGGCTCATATGCGTATGCATGGCCGAGCCGGGGTGCTGGGAGAACGGTTTGGGCATGAATGTCGCACGCACGCCCTCGTCGATGGCGACTTCCTTGATCAGGTACCGGAAGGTCATCACATTGTCGGCCATGGACAGCGCGTCCGCGTAACGCAGATCGATCTCCTGCTGGCCGGGTGCGCCCTCGTGATGGCTGAACTCCACCGAGATACCCATGGATTCGAGGGCGTCGATGGCGTGGCGCCGGAAGTTCGGGGCGGAATCGTGCACGGCCTGATCGAAGAACCCGCCGGTATCGGCGGGGACCGGCGGGAGACCGTCGGCCTGGTTCTTCAGCAGGAAGAATTCGATCTCCGGGTGCACGTAGCAGCTGAACCCGACATCGCCGGCCTTGTTGAGCTGACGGCGCAGCACATGGCGCGGATCGGCCCAGGACGGCGAACCGTCGGGCATGGTGATATCGCAGAACATGCGGGCGGAGTGCTGGTGACCTTTACTCGACGCCCACGGAAGCACCTGGAAGGTGGACGGATCGGGCCGGGCTACCATATCGGCCTCGGAGATCCGGGCGAACCCTTCGATGGCCGACCCGTCGAATCCGATGCCTTCTTCGAACGCCCCCTCGAGTTCGGCGGGCGCGATGGCGACGGACTTGAGATAGCCCAGCACGTCGGTGAACCAGAGACGTACGAAGCGGATGTCCCGCTCTTCGAGCGTCCGCAGCACGAATTCCTTCTGGCGATCCATGACCGCGAGAGTAGGCACCCGGCGTTAAATCCGTGTTACATGGCGTGCTGCGCTGTGTGTCGGCGTCAGCAGCGCAGGCCTTCGGGCGGCGATTTCAGGTCGGTCAGGTAGCTGATCACGGCATCGTCGACGCAGGTCGCGCCACCGTTGAGGACCACGGTGTGGCTGTCGCCCTCGTGGGTGATCAGCGCCGCCCCGAGCTGCTCGGCCAGATCGACACCGGCCTGGTACGGCGTGGCGGGGTCGCCGGTGGTGGATACCACCACGGTCTCCGGCAGACCCTGCACGGAGATCTCGTGCGGTTGGCTGGTGTTGGGCACCGGCCACGTCGCGCACAGTTCCAGCGGGGCCGCGCCGGTTCCGCGGCCGTCGTCGAGGAAGGGGGCCGCGGCCCGGTATTCGGTGTCCTGGCGGCCGGCCACCGCCCGGTCGGTGACGCGCGGATCGTCGACACAGCGGATGGCGTTGAAGGCGTCGGTCAAGTTGCTGTAGCTGCCGTCGTCGCGGCGGCCGTTGTACAGATCGGCGAGCTGCAGCAGGGTATCGCCGCGCCCCTGGCCCAGCTCGGTGAGCCCGACGGTGAGTACCGGCCAGAAATCGGCACTGTAAAGGGTCTGCTGCACACCGGTGATCGCGTCGTTGTAGCTCAGGCCGCGGGGGTCGGTGGTGGCGGCCGGGGTTTCCCACAGCGGGTCGACCAGGGCGCGGAACCGCGGGATCGCCTGCGCCGGGTCGGTGCCCAGCGGGCAGTCCGCCGATTTCACACAGTCGGCGGCGTAGGCGTCGAAGGCCCGCTGGAATCCGGCGGCCTGGCGCAGCGATTCGGCAACCGGGTCCTGGGTGGGGTCGATGGCGCCGTCGAGCACCATCGCGCGCACATTGCCTGGGAATTCCTCGGCGTAGGCCGTGCCGAGGCGGGTGCCGTAGGAGTAGCCGAGATAGGTGAGTTTCGGATCGCCCAGGACCGCACGGATGACATCCATATCCTGGACGACCTCGCGGGTCCCGATATGCGCGAGCAACTCCTCGCCGGTGCGCGCCATACAGAGGTCGGCGTATTCACGGTTCTCGGCCTCGTCGGCGGCGATACCTTCGGGCGTGTTCGGCTCCGGCGGCTCGGCGCGTTCGGCGTCGGCTTCGGGCGGGGTCAGGCAGGTCACCGCGGGGGTGGAGGCGCCGACACCGCGCGGATCGAAGCCCACCCGGTCGAACCGCTCCGCCAGCGGAGTCCCGCCGCCGATCGCCACGGTGGACAGCCCCGACATCCCGGGGCCGCCGGGGTTGAGCAGGAGCGAACCGATCCGGTCGCCGCTTGCGGGCAGTCGCGAGAGGGCCAACTGCGCGGTCGGGCCCGCGGGGTCGGCGTAGTCGATCGGCACCTCGATCCGGGCGCACTGCGCGGCCGGCGGCAGACCCTCCCCGGGCGCGGCATAGCCGGTACACGACCCCCACTGCGGGACCTGCGTGTAGAAGCGGCTCAATTCGGCGGGGACCGGAGCGGGCGGCGCTGTCTGCGCCCCTTGCTCCTCCGCGCAGCCCGTCACCAGGATCGCCACCGCCACCATTGCCAGCACACCCGCCGGCACTCCGCACCCGCTCCGCACCGGCGCCATGCTAGCGCGACCAGCGCCGACACCCGTGGATGTGACCAACCGCACCAGGTCGCGGGCTTAGTTCCGGCTGCGCCGCGGGTGCACACTGGAAGGCGTCAACCGAACCCGGGGACCCGGTCAGGGCCTCGAGGAGACGAAAGGGACGATGATGTCCGAATCATCAGGCATGCCCGATTCCGCCGCGGAAACCCCCGCCTACGGTGCCGCGAAAACTTCCACCTCGGGCGCGGCCGATTCCGCGAAACCCACCCGGCGCCCGACCCGCGTCCAGCATCTGCAGCAGATGAAGGCGACGGGCGAACGCTGGGCCATGCTCACCGCCTACGACTACTCCACCGCCCGGCTCTTCGAAGAGGCAGGTATCCCCGTCCTGCTGATCGGCGATTCCGCCGCCAACGTGGTGTACGGGTACGACACGACCGTCCCCATCACCACCGACGAGCTGATCCCGCTGGTCCGCGGGGTGGTACGCGGCGCCCCGCACGCTTTGGTGGTGGCGGATCTGCCGTTCGGCAGTTACGAGAGCTCCCCCGAACAGGCCCTCGCGACCGCCACCCGCTTCATGAAAGAGGGCGGGGCGCACGCGGTGAAGCTGGAGGGCGGCGAACGCGTCGCCGACCAGATCGCGCTGCTCACCGCCGCCGGTATTCCGGTGATGGCGCATATCGGGTTCACCCCGCAGAGCGTGAACACGCTCGGCGGTTTCCGGGTGCAGGGCCGCGGTGCGGGTGCCGAGGGCTTGCTCGCCGATGCGATCGCGGTGCAGTCCGCGGGCGCGTTCTCGGTGGTGATGGAGATGGTTCCGGCCGATGTGGCGGGCCAGGTGACCCGGAAGCTGACCATCCCGACCATCGGCATCGGCGCCGGTGCCGACTGCGACGCCCAGGTGCTGGTCTGGCAGGACATGGCCGGGTTCACCAGCGGGAAGACCGCGAAGTTCGTGAAGCGGTTCGCCGCGGTGGGCGATGAGCTGCGGACGGCCGCCGCCGCCTACGCCGAGGAGGTCCGGCGCGGGACGTTCCCGGGTCCCGAGCACAGCTTCTGAGCCCGCGTCCGGGCCGGAGCCGCTTCTCACCTCGTTTCGAGATGGCAAACTCGGAGTCGAGAACTTTCGGCTCGAGCACATGAGGTATTGATGCGGCAACGCGCTTGGACAACCGCCCGGACGGCACGGGGCGCCCTGATGGTGGCGGGAGTGTGTGGGGCGGTGCTGCTCACCGCGTGCGGTGGTGTGCAGACCGGTTCACCGGCCGCGAGTTCCTCCGACGCTTCCGCCACCGGTTCGGCCACAACTTCCGCACCGGCCCGCACCAGCGCCGCGCCCAGCACCCCGTTGGAGGTGTCGGACAAGGCCGCGGAGAACCTGTGCGCCATGATGCGTCCGGAGCTGTCGAACTGGCGGGTGCAGGGGCCGACGCTGGGCCGCGTCGGACTGAACCTGATGGCGCACGAATGGGCGCTCACCAACGGGATCGGCAACCCCCAGCTGCTGTCCGATCCCGCGGTGATCGACCGGGCCACGTCGGCGAGCTGCCCGGACGTGCGGACCCAGGCAATCGAGGCGCTCGAACTGCCCGACCTGGCCGCCGGCGTGCTGAGGCTCTGATGCGCGGCCTGTACCCCCCGATAGAACCGTACGACCGGGGCATGCTCGAGGTCGGTGACGGTCAGGCAATCTATTGGGAGACCTGCGGCAACCCCGAGGGCAAACCCGCCGTCTTCCTGCACGGCGGCCCCGGTGGCGGTATCTCCGAACTGAACCGCCGCTATTTCGACCCCGCCCGCTACCGGATCGTGCTGCTGGATCAGCGCGGTTGCGGACGATCCACCCCGCATATCGCCGACGGCGCCGACCTCTCGGTGAACACCACCCCGCATCTGATCGCCGATATCGAGGCGCTGCGCACGGAATTGGGAATCGACCGCTGGCTGGTGTTCGGCGGCTCCTGGGGTTCGACCCTGTCGCTGGCGTACGCGCAGCAGTATCCCGAACGCGTCACCGAACTGGTACTGCGCGGAATTTTCCTGCTGCGCCGCAAAGAAATCGACTGGTATTACAACGGCGGCGCCGGATACGTATATCCGGACGAATGGGAGAAATTCCTCGCGCCGGTACCGGTTTCCGAACGCGACGGCGACCTCGTGGCGGCCTATCACCGCCTGCTGCACGCCGGCGATCCGCGGATCGCGACCGAAGCCGCCGTGGCCTGGTCCACCTGGGAGGCCGCGACCAGTTCGCTGCGCCCGGATCCCCAGCGGGTGACCGATTCCGCCGATCCCCGGTTCGCCCTGGCCTTCGCCAGGATCGAGAACCACTATTTCCGGCACGGCGGTTTCCTCGACGAAGGACAGCTGTTGCGCGATATCGGCGCGATCACCCATCTTCCCGGCGTGATCGTGCAGGGCCGCCACGATATCGTCTGCCCGGCCGTCAGCGCCTGGGACCTGCACCGCGCCTGGCCCGGGTCGCAGCTGCGGATCGTCGACGACGCCGGCCATTCGGCCACCGAACCCGGAATCGTGCACCACCTGGTCGAGGCGACCGATCATTTCGCGGAGCGGCGATGAACCAGAAATCCCGTACCGCCGGTGCCGCCCTCACCGCCGCACTCCGGGCGGATATCGACCGGCTGATCGACGCCGAACCGGATGTCCGTGCCGACGTCGAGGATTCGGTGCACCAGATGCGGGTCGCGACCCGGCGGTTGCGCAGTGTGCTGCGCTCCTACAAACGGCTGCTCGACCCCGACGCGGCGAACCGGATCCGCACCGAACTGGCCTGGCTGGCCGGGATCCTGGGGGTCGCCCGGGACGCGGAGGTCCGTGGCGCGCGCTTCGCCGACCTACTCGACCGCTACGCCGAAAAAGGTACCCCCGCACTGAAATCCACGCGCACCCGCCTGGTCCGGGCCGAGCGCGACCGCTACCGGTCCGCCCACACCGAAATACTCGCGGCCCTGGACAGCAAACGATATCGGGCGATGCGCCGGGAACTGAAAGGGTGGCGTAAGGAGCCGCCACTGACCGAATCCGCGAGCCGGACCCCCGCGGCCGAGGAATTCGACCGGGTACTGCGCGCCGACCGTAAACGCGTGCGCCTGCTCGTGCGCGCCGAGCCCACCGCGGCGCCGGCCGACCGGGTCGAATTGCTGCACGATATCCGCAAGAGCGCCAAGCGGTTACGGTACTCCTGCGAGGCCGCGGCGCCGGTACTCGGCGAGGTCGCCACCGGGCTCGGCGGGCGAGCCAAATATTTGCAGACCGTCCTGGGCAATCACCGCGACGCGGTCGAATCGTACGAGGCGTTACGTGCTCGCGCCGCCGAGGCCCACGCCGCCGGCGAGGATGTCCACCTCTACGAAACGCTCGCCGACGCCGAGGACACCGCGGCCGGCCGCTGCCTGGCCCAGTACCCCGCGGCCGCGGCCGCCATCGACAAATCCTGACCGCCGACAGGCCCGCACCAGCACAGACGGCTCGGGCCGGTACCGAATCCGGTACCGGCCCGAGCCTCGAAAAATATTGCGCGCGTTACTGCAACGCGAGCATCGACCCGTTCAATTCGTGCAACGGGCCGAACACGGTGAACACCACACGCCCGTTCGGGTGCGCGGAAGACACCGCAGCGGCCGCGTCCAGCGCCATCCCGAAGGACGGCGCCGACGGATGCGGAATGGCCGCGAGCGTATGCCCGAAATTCGAATTGTGCACCCACCGGGTATCCGCGGGACTGAGGTCGACCCGCACCCCGCCGGGCAGCGGTGTCACCGCGACCGCACCGGCCGAACCGGCGCCCACGGTGGCGAGAACAGATGCGGCCCCGGCGATAAAAGCTCCGGCTGCCAAGGTACGTGCTACCCGCATATGGTTTGTGACCTGTCTTCGATAGGAATGAATCGGCCCGGCCATACGGATAACCGCCGCCGGCCGAGCCTGCCGACGCGCATACTTTATGACGCCGATCACCTTTTATGCCACCTCTGCACGATTTCTGTGTCCATAAAGCATGCGCGAGGCCCTACCCGGTTACACGGCGCGGCCGCCTCCGGGCCCGGCTTCCCCGCGCTCCGCGAAAGCGTTCACCCATAGCCCCCGACTGCTACTGTGGCGGACCGTAAGCGTTTCGACGATCCCGAGTTGGAGTTCCCTGACGTATGTCCACTCTCATCTATGACTACCTGCTTCCCATCCTCGGCCCGCAGCAGGCCACCGCGCTGGCGCAGATGTTCGTCATCGGTCCCTCGGCCTGAGTTGCCGCTGGATGAACATCGTCCCCCGCCCGGCGGGGGCCGGTGTCCATCTCGTGGAGTTACCATCCGGCCCGTGAAAAGACCGATCGCCCTCCTTCCCGCCGCCCTCGTCGTCCTCGCGCTCGCCGCGACGGCCTGCCAGAGCGAAAGCGCGGCCCCGGAAACCACCGCGGCCGCCACCTCGGCCGCCGCGACCCCCGATACCGCGAAGATCGACCAGGTGAAGGCCGGTTCGTTCGTGATCGGTTTCCGCGGCGCGTTCCCCGCGCTGGCCGCCGGTCGCGACGATGCCGCGATCACGACGCTGTTCACCGAGACCTGCACCGATATCCGGTCCGGCGAACCCCAGGACGCGGCCACCACCGCAATCACCGAACGTCTCGACGGGGCGACACCGCAGGAGGCCCAGGCCGTCTACCAGATGGTCGCGGCCATGTGCGGCCCGCAATAGCCCTGCGCTTCGCAGCTAGGGCGAGTCCCCGGCACCCGGGCCGAATATTTCGGTGGCATACCGCTGCGCCCACCGGGCGAAAGTCATCGCCGGGCGGCCGATGACTTCCTCGGCCACCCGGTTCGGTGGCAGGGTGATCTCGTCCAGCCCGGTGAGCACATTGTCGACGTACCAGGTCGCGGTGTCGCCCATGGTCGGGGTGAGAACCTGGATCGTCTCGTCGCGGGTCGCCCGCAGGAATTCGATATCGCGCCCGAGTGCGGCGGCCAATTCCGCCACCAACTGCGCCCGCGTCAACTTTTCCGGGCCGGTCAGCCAGTAGGCGCGGCCGATATGGCCGTCGCCGGTCAGTGCCGCGGCGGCCACGGCGGCGATATCGTCCATGGCGATCGGGGTGCTGCCGGCCGCCGGGTCGGGTTCGCGGACAGTACCCGTCTCCCGGATCTGACGCGCCCAGACCCCGGTGTTCTCCATGAAATCCCCGGGCCACAGGTGCGTCCACGCGATCCCGCTCGCCTCGACGGCCCGCGCGACCGTGCCCCACCAGCTCTCGGGTTCGCCGGACAGGTCGACGATATGGCGGACGCCGGCGGCACGGGCGCGCGCCAGCACCTCGTCCACTGTGTCCGGGGCCGGCGCCAGGTACATCCGCTCGACTCCGTCCAGCGCGCGGTCCAAGGTTGCGGGCCTGCGCACATACCCGCGGACGGCTTCGACCCCGGCGGGCAGCGCCGCCTTCCCCGGATCGACGGTCAGCGCGCGGATATCGCGCACATCCCGCGCCAGCAGCTCGTCCACGACTTTACGGCCGATATTGCCGGTGGCTCCGGTGACCAGAATCGTCATCTGTTCCCTCCCGTTCGGCGGATGAGCCGGCCTGTAAGCCGGATCCTGTCCCCGGTTCGCACCGGGGGGCGGCCATCCATCTGGGCACACCGTCGCCGGGTACCTCGAGCGGTCCACCCGCAGGCTCGGGCGAGCAGCCCTCGGACACCTGCGCAACCGCACCGCGAGGTGCGATCTTCGACCTTGCTCCGGGCGGGGTTTACCGAGCCGCCCCGGTCACCCGGGGCGCTGGTGCGCTCTTACCGCACCGTTTCACCCTTACCGCGTGGCCTTGCGGCCACGGGCGGTCTGTTTTCTGTGGCACTGTCCCGCGGGTCACCCCGGGTTGCCGTTAGCAACCGCCCTGCTCTGTGGAGTCCGGACTTTCCTCGGCGCCCGGCGTGACACCATCCGATGTCCGTTCCCGGCGCCGCGACCGCCCGGCCGGCTCATCCGCTGCACAGGATACTCGCCGCCGGTTCGAGTCCGGCGCTCCGGCTTCCTCGCGGTCCGGCCCGGGGATCTTGCCGCTCTCCGCGCCACTGCGGGCGCCGGGGTCGTGACCGCGTCCTGCCCAGCCGGACTGACAACGCCGGTGAAACAACAACTCGGTACCGTCACTGATCATGGAGCGTGTCGAGGTCGGCTTCCCGTCGGGAGGTCAGAAGTGTGCCGGCTGGCTGTATCTACCGGCCGGTCCGCCCAAACCTCGCCCCATCGTGGTGATGGGGCACGGGCTGGGGGCGAACCGGGAGATGGGTCTGGATCGGTTCGCGCGGCGATTCGCCGCCGCGGGAATGGGAGTACTGGTTTTCGATTACCGGCATTTCGGTAACAGCGACGGCGACCCGCGGCAGGTCGTCAATCTTGCCCGGCAGCGCGAGGATTGGACCGCCGCGATCGCCTACGCCCGCACGCTGCGTGGCTTCGATGCCACTCGTATCGCGTTGTGGGGAACCTCGCTGGCCGGGGGCCATGTGCTGGCCGTGGCACCGGACGACGCCTATATCGCGGCCGTCGTGGCGCAGGTGCCGTACGTGAGCGGGTTTTCCTCGGCGTGGGCGAAGGGCCCGATCAGTCTGCTGAAGGTGACGACCACGGCGATCACCGATGTCGTGTTCGGCACGATATTCCGGAAACCGGTGCAGATCAGGCTCTCCGGAGGGAAACGGGCGAACGCCATGCTGACGGGCCCGGACGTCCCGGCGGGTTTCGGCCGGCTGGCCGAGGAGAGCCCGTCGTACCGGCCGAAAATCCCGGCCCGCACGGCGTTCCCACTGCTGTTCGGCCGGCCGGGCAGGTATGCGAAGGAACTCAAGATGCCGGTGCTGTACGCACTGTGCGACAAGGATTCGATCACCCCGGTGAAACCCGCGCTGCGGGCGGCGGCGAAAACGAAGCACGCCGTGGTGAAACGCTATCCCGCAGGGCATTTCGATATCTATTTCGACGATGTCTTCGAACAGGCCGTCTACGATCAGACGGAATTCCTGACCTCGGTCCTGCGGCCGTGACGAGCCCGCGGTACCGGATACTGCGCCGATCCGGTACCGCGGCAGTCCGGGGCGGTGATCAGCCGCCCCGGCTCATTTCACGAGCGACAAATTGATCGGGTACTTGTATTCCTGCCCTTTGTTGGCGGCGAGCCCGGCCAGGATCGAGAAGACGATGCCCGCGATCCAGACGATCGGCAACAGCACCAGCCCGATCAGGATGATCGTCAGCAGCGAGGACACCATGATGCTGATGAACAGCAGGATCTGGAAGTTCAGCGCGCTCACCGCATGCCGGCGGACGAACTCGTCGCGGTCCTTGTACATCACCCAGACGATGAGCGGGGCGACGAAACCGAGCAGGATCCCGCCCAGATGCGCCAGCATGGCCCAGGTCTTGGCATCGGAGGGCGATACCGCGGCACCGTAGGGCTGCGGGGTGCCGTACGGCTGCTGCTGGGGATCGCCATAGGGCTGCTGCGGGGCGCCGTACGGTTGCTGTGGCGCCCCGTACTGCGGTTGGGCGCCGAAATCCGGCTGCGACGGATACGGCGGCTGACCCTTGGTCGGGTCGAAGGGCGGCTGAGGAGCGGTCATCACATTCCAAACTGACTGGTGGCAAATACGGTTCGACAATAGAGCGAAACGCCGGTTCCATGGGAGTGCCGAAATCCCACACCTAGGTGAATTGTGCGGCAGGTATGGTGGATGGCAGTATCGGCCCGCCCTTGGGCCGGTCCCGGTGATGGCCCGGATGCGCCGCGAAGCATCCCGTGAATGAAGTGTTTCCCCCGGATGCGGGCCGCCGCACCGATTCCGCCCCACGGGAAGGCTTTTCCCGCCCGCCGATGAGCGCTCCGCGGCAGCGATCGCGCCCGGACCTGCGGCGACAGCGCCGGCAGCGGGCACACAGTTGCTGGGATCATCTGATCGTCGCGCCGTTGTGGCCGAAGCACGGCGTCAATCTCGGCACCATGCTGCGCACCTGCGACGCCGTCGGCGCCTGCCTGGCGGTGCCGCGGTGGCCGTGGATTCCCGAGGCCCTGGCCCAGGGCAATACGCTGCGCCGCCGGCAATGCGTGCACTGGGTCGACGGGCGGGCCGACCGCTGGCTGGACAAACAGCGCCGCGGCGGGGCGGCGGTGATCGGGGTGGAACTCACCGACGAGTCGATCCGGCTCGCCGATCTGCCGGCGGCCCGGCGGCGCACCATCGTCGTTCTCGGCCACGAATCCGACGGAATCCCGCCGGAGGGTCTCGAACATGTCGATCTGACCGTGGAGATCCCGATGGTCGGCACCGGCCACAGCCTGAATGTGGCCGTGGCCGGCAGTCTGGTCCTCTACAAACTGGCCGGGCTCAGCTGACCGAGCCGTGCGATGCGGTCACTGTTTTCTCCGGTGACCGCACCATCGCCGCCGCGGCGATCAAAACCAGCGACAACACCGCCGCGACGAGGAAGGCGGTGTGTACACCGTCGGCGGTGGCCACGATCGGTTCGACGCCCTCGGCGAGTGCCGACTCGGTGCCGCGCGTCATCAGCGTGATGAACAGTGCGGTCCCCGCCGCACCCGCGACCTGCTGCACGGTGCTGACGGTGGCGCTGCCGTGGGAGTACAGCTGCGGCGGCAGCGAACCCAGCGCCGAGGTCATCAACGGGGTCAGGCCGCAGCTGATGCCGGCACTCACGATCACATGTGCGGTGATCACCAGGGCGATCGAGGAATGCTCGTCGAGGGTCGCCAGAATCCAGCAGCCGGCGCTGAGCGCGATCGTGCCGGGCAGCACCAGCGGCCGGGCACCCCACCGATCGAACAGGGCACCGACGAACGGTGCCAGCAAACCCATGACCAGCCCGCCCGGCAGCAGCACCAGCCCGGTGGTGAGGACGTCCTTGCCGAGCACGTTCTGCAAGTAGATCGGCAGCACGATGAGCGCGCCGAACAGGCTCAGCATCAGGCTGCCCATCAGGATGACGGCGAGCCGGAACGGGGCCACCGCGAACGTCCGCAGATCGAGCAGCGCCCGGCCCTTCTCGACCAGCTTCAGCTGGCGCACCACAAAGAGCACCAGGGCCGCCACGCCGACCGTGAGCGATACCCACGGCGGAATCGGTGCGTGCCCGGACGCGGATTCGCCGATACTGCTCAGTCCGTAGACCAGGCCGCCGAACCCGATGGCCGACAACGGAACCGAAAGGTAGTCGAGGTGCGCCTTGCTCGGCTCGGTCACATTCCGCACGAACACCGCGCCGAGCACCAGTGCCAGAATCGCGAACGGCAGGACAATCCAGAACATGGCCCGCCAGCTCAGTGACTGCAGGATGAGCCCGGACACGGTGGGCCCGACGGCCGGAGCCACCGAGATCACGATCGACACCAGCCCCATCGTCCGTCCGCGCGACTGCTCGGGCACCAGATTCAGGATGGTCGTCATCAGCAGCGGAATCATCAACGCCGTGCCCACGGCCTGGACGATCCGGGCCACGATCAGGATTTCGAAACCGGAGGCCAGAGCAGCGAGCACGGTACCCGCGCTGAACAGTGACATCGCGACGATATAGATCGAGCGTAAGGCGAACCGCTGCAGGATGAATCCGGTGGTGGGGATCACCACCGCCATGGTCAGCAGGAAGCCACTGGTCAGCCATTGCGCGGTGGCCGCCGAGATCTCGAGGTCCACCATCAGGGTCGGCAGGGCCACGCTGAGGATGGTCTCGTTGAGGATCACGACGAACGCGGCGACGAGCAGCAACGCGATCAGCAGGAACGCGCCCGGAGCAAGCCTGCCCTCGTGCACCGGGGAGTCGTCGGTTGCCGAAACCGATGTGTCTGTCACCTGGAATTCCGCTCGATAGTGCTGTCGTGTACCGGGCCACCCTAACAAAAATGACAGTCGCTGACATATTGGCAGCGGGTGCCGGGCGGAGGCCGCCGGGAAGTATCCTGTGGCCCGTGCTCTCCGCTACCCCACCCGGTTCGCCGCCGCCGGATCTGCGTGCGCGACGCCGGAACGCCACCCGCATCGATATCCGGGAGGCGGCCCTCGACCTGTTCGAACGCCAAGGCGTCGACCACACCACGAGCGAGGAAATCGCCCGCGCGGCGGGTATCTCCCAGCGGACCTTCTTCCGTTACTTCGCGACGAAAGAGGAATGCGTCCTGTTCGACTCCTACGGTTTCGACGATGCCGTGCACAACTGCCTCGAAACCGCGGATATGCGGTCGCTGACCCTCGCCGATATGGAGGCCGCGATCGGCCGGGCGACCGAGGTCATCGGCAACGACGAACAATGCGAAGCGGCAGTCACCGCCCTGCGGATCCAGAAACTGGTCGCGACCGATGCGGCACTGAGCCGGGCCGCCATCGCCCAATACGCCGACCGGACGAAGCGTTCGATGGCGCTGATCGAAGGACGCTGCTCGCCCGCCGACCGGACCCGCGTACGAACGATCGTCCAAGTGGCGCAGGTCGCGCTGCAGCTCGCGTTCGAGGAGTGGGTCGAGGCCTGTGCACCGGATTCCGCCGGCCGCAGCCTGCCGGAGATCTACCGGACTGTGTGCGCACGTATCCGCACACTCTGACCCGGCACCGGGCGCCGGGTTCTGCGTCCATCCCGGAGCACTGGTCCCGGCCAGGACTGTCCGATAAGCACAGTGGCGCCGCAGAGATCTTGTCCCGGTACCCCCTCGCTCCCCGGCGGCACACGTTGTTAGATGGCGTAAGGACTATCGCCCACAGGAGAGGATTTCGAACGCATGGCCGAGAGGATCGCAGTAGTATCCGGCGCCGCCCGGGGAATCGGGGCCGCCATCGCCAAACGGCTGGCCTCCGACGGGATGAAGGTCGGCGTGCTCGACCTCGACGAAGCCGCGTGCGCCGACACCGTATCGGCGATCACCGGCGCCGGCGGACAGGCGATCGCGCTCGGCGCGGACGTCAGCAAGGAAGATTCGGTGAACGCCGCCGTCGAGCGGCTGGCCGCCGAACTCGGCGAACCCACCGTCGTGGTCAACAATGCCGGTGTCCTGCGCGACAACCTGCTGTTCAAGATGAGCGTCGACGACTGGGACACCGTGCTGGCCGTGCATCTGCGCGGCGCGTTCCTGCTCACCCGCGCGGCCCAGAAGTACATGGTCGAGCAGAAGTGGGGCCGCATCGTGAACATGTCCAGCACCTCGGCGCTGGGCAACCGCGGCCAGGTGAACTACTCCGCCGCCAAGGCCGGTATGCAGGGCTTCACCAAGACCCTGGCCTTCGAACTGGGCAAATACGGCGTCACGGCCAACGCGATCGCTCCCGGTTTCATCGTCACCGATATGACCGCGGCCACCGCCTCCCGTGTGGGCGTCGATTTCGAGGATTTCCAGAAGGCCGCCGCCTCCCAGATCCCGGTGAACCGGGTGGGGCAGCCGGAGGATATCGCGCATACCGCGTCGTTCCTGGCCAGCGAGGGCGCGGGGTTCGTCTCCGGCCAGGTCATCTACGTCGCGGGCGGACCCCGCGACTGAGTGCCGCGCGGGCGGGTCATCTACGACGCGGGTGGCTCCGCCTGTGCCGCGCAGCGGGTTATCTACGACGCGGGCATCCGTCAGCCGCCGGACCATGCGGAATGCCGGTCCGGCCGCGTGCGAGGCGGGATTTCCGGGCGCCGAGCGTGGGCGGAAATCTGTTTCACAGGTCTCGAGGGCCAATCGGTACCGGGGCCGGCGCGGCGGGGTGGCCGGGTACCGGAACGCGCCGTGCGCGCCACGAGCCGAGGAGCCCGCGCCCGCCGACCGCGAGCCGGCGGGTGAGCGGCACGTGGGCGCGGCGGGTGAAGACGGCGAAGCCGCTGTCCTCGATGCGGTCGAGGATTTCCGAGTAGAGGGTCAGCGCGGTGGCGACGCAGGCCCGCGAGCGCGGGTGCAGCAGTGCGATCCCCTCCCGTGCGTACGCGTAGCGCTCGCGGGTGAGGGCATGCTGGTGGGCGAGGGCGCGGCGCACGCGGGCGTCGGTGCGGCGATGGATCCGGCACCAGTGCAGTACGTCGCGGTCCACGCCGAAGGCCGCGAGTTCATCTGCCGGTAGGTAGACCCGGCCGCGGGCCAGGTCTTCGTCGATATCGCGCAGGAAATTGGTGAGCTGGAAGGCGTAGCCGAGTGCGGCCGCGTGCGGGGCGGCGTCCTCGCGCGGCCCGACGGTGCCGAGTACGGGCAGGACCTGTAAGCCGATCACCTCGGCGGAGCCGTGGACGTAACGGTCGAGGGCGGCGCGGTCGGGATAGCCGGTGACGGTCAGGTCCATCCGCATGGAATCGAAGAACGCCTCGAACCATTGCGCCGGCAGCCGATATGTGCGGGCGGTGTGCAGGACCGCGGCCAGCACGGGGTCGGCGCCGGTGTCGCCGTCGCGGAACTGCCGCACCAGAGTGTCCAGGCACGCAGCGCGGTCGGCGGTGCTCGTGGCGGGGTCGACGGTGTCGAGAATGTCGTCGGCGCGGCGGGCGAATCCGTAGAGGGCATGGATGGCGGGGCGCTGGTCCGGGGCCAGTAGCCGGGTGGCGAGGAAGAAGGTCCGGCCGTGCTGTGCGTTGAGGGTGCGGCACGCGGTGTAGGACCGGCGCAGTGCCGGGTCGAGGATTTCCGCGGCGTCGAGTTCGGTACGGGTCATGATGCCGATCTCCGGTCCGTGCGTGAAACGAGTTGCCCGGCCGATGACGCGGGCATGGTGCCGGTGATGCGGTCGGCGGCCAGCCGTCCCGAGATCAGCACCGGTGGGATACCGACACCGGGCACGGTGGAGCCGCCGGCGAGGACGACATTGTCCAGTCCGCGGATCATATTCGCAGGTCGCAGCGGACCCGTCTGGGAGAGGGTGTGCGCCAGCGCGAACGGGCTACCGGCGAGCATCCCCTGCCGCGCCCAATCCGCCGGGGTGAGTACATGCAGCACGTCCACGCCGGTCAACGGTGCGGGCAGGCGCTGATTCACCGTGGCGAGCAGTTCCTCGGTGTAGGCGGCCGAGCGACGGTCCCAGTCGATCGGTGCCCGTGCCAGATTCGGCGCGGGCGCCAGAACCGACACCAGGTCCCGGCCGGGCGGAGCGAGCGTACTGTCCGTCGCGGTGGGGCGGGTGACCAGCAGGGATGGGTCGCGCATCGGCCGGCCGCGGGTGAGGATATCGGCGAACGCCTCGTTCCAGGCGTGCCCGAACAGCAGCGTGTGGTGGGCGAGCTGGGGACTGGGGTCACAGCTCAGCTGTACGACCACGGCCGAGGGTGCGGCGATCGGCCGCTGCGGGCGCCGCGACCGGTGGCCGACAAGCGTGTAGGTGTGCGCGAGTTCGGTGGTCGAAACGAGTGCGTCGCAGGCGAATCGGGCTCCGTCGGCGGTCGTGACCGACAGGATTCGCGAGCCCGACCGCTGGGCCGACACCACCGTCGCGCCGTACTCGATGCGGACGCCGGCCTCGACGGCCACCGCGGCCAGCGCGTCGGGCAGCGCCCGCATCCCGCCGAGCGGGAAGAACACACCTCTGATGGTGTCCATATAGGCGATCACCGCATAGGCCGCCAGCGCCCGCTGCGGCGCGACCCCGGCGTAGAGGGACTGGAAGGTGAACAACCTGCGCACATCCGGGTCACGCAGGTGGTCGGCGACCGCGCGGTCCCAGCGTCGCAGGCCCCCCGCCATGATCAACCGCAGGGCAGCGGAGTTCACCAGGGACGCCGGGGAATCGAAGTCGGCGGCGATGAACCGCTCGAACTCCGCGTCGTAGAGGCGGGTCAGCCAGCGGCGCAGCTTCAGGTAGCCGGCCGCCTCTCGCTCTCCCGCGAAACCGGCTATCGCGGCGCTCATCCGTTCGGCGCCGGTGTGCACCTCGAGTTCGCGGCCGTCGGCGAAACGTGCCCGGTAGGCCGGATCCACCGGCACCAGCCGCAGATGATCGTCGGTGTTCGCGCCGACGGCGGCGAACACCTCGTCGACCAGATCCGGCATGGTCAGTACCGTAGGCCCCAGATCGAGCCGGCAGCCGCCGGTATCGGCGCGACCGGCACGCCCACCGGGGACGTCCGCGCGTTCCAGCACCGTGACCGCCACCCCGCGACCGGCCAGACGGATCGCGGCCGACAATCCGGCCAGTCCCGCGCCGATCACCACCACATGCCCGGCGCCACCCGTGACGCGTCGCATCGTGTGTGCCCTCCTCACAGTCGGCGAGTCGTACAGCGGGTGGCCAGGGCATCCAGCAGCGCGCGCCGGCGCACGGGTATCGTCGCGCCGGCCAGCACCTGCCGGGCCGCATCGACACGTTCGCCGATCATCGCCTCGATCCGGGCCGGAGCGCCGGTTGCGGTGATGAGCGCACGTACCCGCCCCACTGCCGCCTCGTCCAGTTCGGGCGCGTCCAGCAAGGAATACAGTTCCTCCCGCTCGCCCGGGCGGGCCATCTCCACCGCGGCCACTATCAGGGTGGTGGCCTTGTGCTGGGCGATATCCGAATCACCCGATTTACCGGTGATTTCGCAGCGACCGTAGACGCCCAGCACATCGTCGCGCAGCTGGAACGCCTCGCCGATCAGGCGGCCGTACTCGCCGAGTGCCGCACCGGCCAGCTCGCCGCAGCCCGCCATGGCCGCACCCATCACCAAAGGCCATTTCACCGTGTAGTCGCCGGATTTCGCCCGTGCGATCGTGAGTACGGATTCCAGCGACGGCCTGGCCCTGATGTCGTTGCACAGATCGGCGAACTGCCCCAGCGCCAGCTCGGTCCGCATCCGGTCGTAATGCGGCCACACCCGCGCGAGGGACGCCGCGGGGACGCCGCTGTCGCGCATCATCTGCTCCGACCACACCAGGCACAGATCGCCGAGCAGCGTGGCGGCCGACTCCCCGAAACGGGCTGCGTTACCGGGCAGTCCGTGGTCGCGGTATTGATCGGCGAATCTCGTGTGGGCGGCGGGCTCACCACGGCGCGCTGCGGCCTCGTCCATCACATCGTCCTGCAGCAGGGCGAACGCTTGCAGCAACTCCATCGCGGCGCAGGCACGCAGCGCGGCGGCGTGCTCACCGGCGCCGCACAACCACCCGGCGTACATGAACGCCGACCGTACGCATTTCCCGCGGCCGGCGTACTGACGCAATACCGGCTCCACCGAGATCCCCGGCACCGGCTCGACGCGGCGGTCCCGGAGGAACTCGGCGAGTTCGGCCAGTACCCGCGTCCGGATTCGGTCGTGCCAGTCCGGCACCTGCTCGACATCGGATACCCGCGGTCTCTTGGGGCACGTACGGGCCGACTGCACGATCTCTGCGTCCATCAGGGTTCCTCGGCGATGCTCCGGCGGCGGATGACGTCACCACCATAACGCGCTTTCGATGCAAAAGCGATGCATCATCAGAATCGCCGGAGCGATCAACGCATGGACACACACCCCTGCCAGGTCTGGAAATCCCCGGCGAACCCGGGACCGCCCGTACACGTCGGCGCCGAGGTTCCGTTCACGGTCACCGACGCCCCCGGCCCGGCGAGGGCGATGGACAGCCCCGGTCGCACCCCGATAGTGGTCGCCTCGGCACCCGGGCCCACCGCGATCGCCGCGGGCCCGGACAGGAACTGCGCGGCCGAGGCCGCGGTGCCGCCGTTCTGCGCGACGGCCAGCGACAAGCTGGTCGGCGCCGCATCGGCCTGGGCGTTCCCATCGAACCCGTACGCGGCGGCGGCACCACCCGCGGCACTCGACGCGGAACAGGCGGCACCCTCACCACCGGCCTGTATCGCCGCTTCACCCGGAGCCGGGCAGGAGGCCGGCGGCGCGGCCGCCGCCGTGGGTCCCCCGACAAGAGCCCACAGCGACGCCGCGCCCACCCCGGCCAGCACACCGATCGAACGCGCAGCAGTGAAATGGAACATGACGGTCTCCTCCATGATGTCGGCGCCGCGGCCGCGGGGCCGGGCTACCGGTCCGAATATCTCCGTCTATGACCCCCTTCACACTACGCCGCTAGTGATTCAACTTCGATGCGTCACGCGAATCGCTCCGGATCCGCCAACCCCCGCTGACAGCGGCAAGCGATCCGGGTAACACGCCCGTGGACGGGTGACGATGACGCAGAGGAAAGGGTTGTACTCATACCGGGAGGACCTTCATGCGCACACTCGGCACCACCCTGGCCGCGGCCGCACTTCTCTGCGTCCCCGCCATCGCTTTCGCCGGCCCCGCAGCCGCCGGCCCCGAACTACAGGCACCCCTCAACACGATGGTCACCGAAGGCAGCGGCCTCTGCTACGGCAATATCCGCGGCAATGTCGATGTGCCCACCGCCCGTATCACCCTCACCTTCGCCTTCTACAACACCGACCCGGCCTTCGTCGCCGACCAGCCCTACGACCCGGACAGCCCCTGCCGCACCACCGCATACGTCACCTGGGAAAACCTCGACACCGGAGCCACCGGCGAGGTCCCGATAGAGTTCGCCGGCGCGGCCGGTTCGATCATCGACCCCAACCAGCATCTCCCGTGGTACAACAGCGCCCAGCTCCCCAAGGAACCCGGCAACTACAAAGCCACCGTGACCACGAAGGAACTGCGCTGGCCCGAGTCGGTCTCCGTCGAATACACGCTCCCCGCCGATTAGCGCCGCATCCTGACGGCGGCGCCCACACGTTCCACCGCTACGCCTTCTCGGCTGTGACTGCCGCAGTCCCCGGCTTCCAGCCGACACCGGCGAGCAACAATCGCTCTGCCACAGAATTGAAGCGTAAGGGCGACCGCACGGCCACCAGTCCCCCGGCGCGACGAGCCCGGGCGTCAGCAACCGCAGGCCTTCGAAGAATCCGGCGATTTGCTCGTAGGTGCGAAACCAGCCCGACCCGAGGAATTCCACATACCGGGCCTGGCACTCCTGCGCGTACTGGTGCAGATTGTCACCGGCGCCGGGGTCGAAAAGGTGCGTAAGTACCAGAAACGAACCAGGAGGCAGCGTTCCGACCAAGTCGCGCACGACTTCCGCCGGGCCGAGAGCGTCGTCCAGGTGATGCAGTACCCCGCACAGCAGCACACCTATCGGATGCTCGAAGTCGAAATACGTCCGGACAGCTTGATTGTTCAACAGGCCAGGGTCGGTCAAATCGCCGAAAACGTAGTGGGACCGTTCGTTCCGCTCGAGCACTGCCCGGCCGTGCGCAACACAGACCGGGTCGTTGTCGACGTAGACGACGACCGGCCGGTCGGCCGATGGGAGACCCCGCGAGAGGTCCACGACCTGGTGGGTGTTGACCGGACTGGACTCCGGGACCGGCAGCCCTGCGCCGAGGTCCAGAAATTGCCACACCCCGGCGGTCTCCGCCAGGTACCGAACCACCCGCTGCTGAAACTTGCGGCATGCCCACGCCGCGGCATACTGGCCCGGCGCCGATTTCTCCAGTTCCTGGGCGACGTCCGCATCAGCAAGATAGTTGTCCTTCCCGCCGAGCATTTTGTTACGGACTCGCGCGGCACTCGGGCGAAAGCCAGGAATACTCTCCGCAGCCCGCGCCTCGGTCTGTGGCACGGCGCCGAGTATGTTCGCGGGGCTGTCGTCAGCCGGCACGCCGCACCGCCCGATGCTGCGCTTTCCATCGGGCGATCACACCATCGATCTCACGTTGTAGGCGTTCGCTGTCCTCGTGGGTCGGCTCGCGTTTCGCATCAGCGTGCGAATCCAAGGCGAGCAATCCATCTCGGGTCCGCTCGAGCAGTTCCCGATACTCCGAGCAATCCGGCCGGCACCGCAGCGTCGACAGCATCACCTCGTCGCGCGCCAGGATCGGACCGGCCACATTCGGCAATCGGACGGGCAGGGGTTCCACGGCAATCCTCTGCTTATCGCACTCGATGACTGTCGGTTCCTAATCGTTTAGTGGAGACATTGTGGGTAAGCGCCCGCCGCCGGGGATGGCCGAGCTGACGACCACCCGTCACGCCCGGGCGGCGCCACCCGTGACGAGCCGGGCCGTGTGCGCCGAAGGCCGGCAGAGCAAGCCATCGACCCGGCGGCGGGGCTGCTTCCACCATTTCGCAGCCGTTCAGCGCGAACCAGGTCCGGACGGGGTACGCCAGAGGTACGCCGGGGGTATTGTCGGTGCACTCGACGCGTAACAGGGGGCGCAACCGGTGGATTCGTGTGGGCGATGGACGGGACGTGAAGTAGCCGCGTTCCGGGAGGCGCTGGGCATGAAGCGTGAGGCGTTCGCAAGCCACACCGGCGTATCCGCCGAGGCGGTGCGGAAATGGGAACGGCGAAGAGAAAGCATCCAGCTCACAGCACCCTACGCCGCGCGAATGGACCGCAAACTGCGCCAAGCAGAAGATGTTGTCGTAGAACGCTTCTGGGCGCTACTACGCAACAGCACCGCTGTCACCGTCACCGAGCCTCAACTCGGCACGCTCCTGGAATCAGCGGCGGACACCGAGCACCTCGTGGTGCGGGCCCACACCGAAGCGGGAAGGGTCGTCCTGGTGTCCGTCCCCCGCCGCGCGTTCGTTGCCGGTATCGGAGCCGGTGCTTTCGGCATGGCCGCGAGTGCCACCCTTTCCAGCGAGACGCTGGCCGCGGTATTCGCCCGCAGCGACATCGACCACGTCAAGTTCTTCCGCGACAAGCGAATGCACATCATCGAATCCGACAACATCTACGGTTCTGCCAGCACCCTCCCGGAGGTGGTCGCCGCCATCGACCGCATACAAGCGCTTCGCCAGGCGAAAGTGGCCGATTCACAGAGCATTCTGCGTTTGCTGGCTATGTACGCCGAAACCGCGGCCTGGCAATGCCAGGACCAGCGGATGTTCCACCACGCCCAGCGCTGGGCCGAGAAGGCCCTGACATGGGCGCACCAACTCGGCGACAACTACTGCATCGGGCTGTCGCTGGTGCGGATGAGCCAGCTTGCCGCCGACCGAGGCGACGGCCCAGGCAGCGGCGAACTCGCCGAAGCCGCCGAGCGCAGCGCTCCTGCCGCGTCACTGTTCACCGCCGCCTCTGTCGCCTACCGTGCACATGCGCTGGCAATGGAGGGCGACCGAACCGGCAGCGCCCGCGCTTATGACACTGCCCGAACACTGGTCGACGCCGCCGACACCGACCCAGGTTGGGGGTTCTTCCTCGATCACGCCTATATCGACGCCTATGAAGCCCACAGCCTCGCGGCCCTCGGCGACAACTTCACCGCCACCACACGGTTCGACCAGGCCACAGCACGGATGCAGTCCGGCTACCCGCGTGACCGCGGTGTCTACCTCGCGCGTGCCGCTGTCGCGCATATGGCCGTCGGCAATATCGAGCGAGCGGCAGCGCTGGGCACTCAGACCCTGCGGATCGGCGTCGCCACCGGATCTGGACGCATCATGGAGCGGGTGACCACCCTGGCGAGCATGATGGACCCCACCAGCACCCAGACCGGCGTCGACGAGTTCGTCGACGAGTTCGAGCAATGGAAGGCGGAGAGTTGCCCCGACCGTACGTAGTTCTTTCCGTCGCGGTCAGCGTGGACGGCTATATCGACGATCTCGTTCCCGAGCGTCTCTACCTGTCCAACGAAGCCGATCTCGATCGCGTCGAAGTCGTGCGCACCGAATGCGATGCCATCCTGATCGGTGCCGAGACTCTGCGCCGCGACAATCCGCGGCTGATCATCAAAAGCCCGCAACGTCTCGCCGCACGCGCAGCCGCCGGGAAATCAGCACATCTGCAGAAAGTTGTGATCACCGGCTCCGGGAACCTCGATCCTGCCGCGAAGTTCTGGCACCACGGCGTCGAGGAACGACGTCCCCTCGTCTACACCACCGATACCGCCGCCGAGAAGTTACGCGACCGCCTCGGTGATCTCGCCGTTGTCGTATCGCTGGGCGCGGCCGTAGGTTTCGGTGCGCTTCTCGATGATCTCGGCGAACGTGGCATCGGCCGTGTGATGATCGAAGGTGGCACCAGTATCCACACCGCGGTACTAGCCGCGGGTCTCGCCGACGAACTGCACCTTGCCGTAGCCCCGCTGCTCATCGGCCAGTCCGATGCACCTCGATTCGTCGACCCTGCCGAGTTCCCAGGCGGTTCCCGCAGGCGGATGCAGCTGGTCGACGTGGCCAAGTTCGGAGATGTCGCCCTGCTCCGGTACCTACCGAAGATCGAGTCCGACGGGAGTTAGCGATGCCATGGCTGCCGCAGTGTCGGGAGCCTGAACATCGCGGATCGACGCAACCGCGACAGCGTCAGTAGGGTGTCCGAGACCAGCGCGCAGGACTTGGGGCGCGTGGTCGATCGGCTCGGTCCGCTTGCGAAGGAGGTCGCGGTGACCACAGCAGAACAACTCCGTGCAGAAGGCCAGGCCAGGGGGCAGGTCAAGGGGCAGGCCAGAATCTTGCTACGCCAGCTCGCCCTGAAATTCGGGCCCCTGCCCGACGGGGTTGCCGAGAGGGTCGAGGCCGGTGAGCCCGCCGAGTTCGAGATGTGGAGCGAGCGAGTGTTGACCGCGAACAGTCTCGAGGAGTTCTTCGGCCGTAGCTGACGCGGAAGGATCGGGCTGCGCGCCGGTGGATCCGACTGACGACCGCTCCCCGATCGGTGTTGTATTCGATTGCTGTGGTGCACTTTTCGGAGGAGCATCAGCGGTATGCGAATACGGACCGTGGTCGCGGACGACTGGCGGATTGCGCGGCGGGTGCGGTTGGACGCGCTGGCCGGGTCGCCGCCGGGGACCTTCTCCACCGGTCATGCCGAAGCGGTGCAGTGGGACGAACGACAGTGGCGGGAGTGGACCGTCCGCCGGGACCCGTTCTTCGTGGCCGAAGACGATTCGGGGCCGGTGGGGTCGGCGGGGGTCATCGTATCGACGGACGGTGTGCCCGAGCTGGTGTCGATGTGGACGGCGCCCGTCGCCCGGGGCACCGGGACATCCGATCGGCTGGTGCAGGCCGTGATGCTGTGGGCGGCGGCCGGGTACCCGGAGTTGCGGTTGTGGGTGGTGGACGGCAACTGGGTGGCCGAGCGGTTGTATCTGCGCAACGGGTTTGTACGGACCGGGGCGACGCGGCCGTGTGCTGAGGATGATCCGCGGCCCGAGCACGAGATGGCGGTGGCGTTACCTCGCGCGGGCTGAGGTCTACAGAAGGGGCATTTTTTTCCGCATGTGCGGATATATACTGCCTCGCGTGACGTATCTGCGGATCAGGGAGGCAGCCGGGCTGCTCGGGGTCAGTGATGACACTGTGCGCCGCTGGATCGATCAGGGGCGGCTGGAGTCGGTCCAGTTGGAGAACGGGCGCAAGGGGGTCCGCGGACAGGATCTGGCGGAGTTCGCGCGGGAGATCGCGGAGGCTCCGGAGCCCGGCGTGACCGTGGCGGCCTCGGCTCGGAACCGGATGCGTGGCATTGTTACCCGGGTAGTCAAGGACACCGTGATGGCGCAGGTGGAGCTGCAGGCCGGGCCGTTCCGGCTGGTTTCGCTGCTGAGCCGGGAATCGGTGGATGAACTCGGGCTCGAAGTGGGCAGTGTGGCGGTGGCGTCGGTCAAGTCGACGCATGTGGTGGTCGAGATACCGGAGAGCTGACAATGACAACGGTAGTTGGACGGGTTCTGCGCGGTGTGGCCGCGGCGGTGGTGCTGGTCACCGTACTGGCCGGGTGCGGCGCGGACGATTCCGGAGGTGATTCCGGTAGTGCTGCGGACGGCGAGATCGGCGGGACCCTCACCGTTTTCGCCGCGGCTTCACTCACCGAGGCGTTCACCACGCTCGGGGAGCAGTTCGAGGATGCTCACCCGGGCGTGAACGTGGAGTTCAGTTTCGCGGGGAGTTCGGCGCTGGCCGAGCAGATCCGGCAGGGGGCACCGGCCGATGTGTTCGCTTCGGCGGCGCTGCGCAATATGGAGCAGGTGGTGTCGGCCGGCGGTATCACCGGCGGGCCGGTCACCTTCGCCCGCAACCGGCTCGAAATCGCGGTGCCCAAAGGCAATCCGGGCAGTATCAGCGGGCTGGCCGATTTCGGGCGGCCCGAACCGCGGATCGCGTTGTGTGCCGAACAGGTGCCTTGCGGGGTGGCAGCGGACAAAGTTTTCGCCGTGGCCGGTGTGACGCCGCAACCCGATACCAGGGAACCCGATGTGAAAGCGGTACTGACGAAGGTCACGCTGGGTGAGGTGGATGCCGCGCTGGTTTATCGGACCGACGTACGGGCCGCGGGCGACGAGGTGACCGGTATCGAATTCCCGGAGGCCGAGCAGGCGATCAACGACTATCCGATCGCACCGGTGGCCGCAGCGCCGAACCCGGCCGCCGCGCAGGCGTTCGTCGATTTCGTGCTCACTCCGCAGGCTCGATCGGTTTTCGCCACGGCCGGTTTCGACGCACCGTGAGCGGCGGCGCGACCTCGTTGCGCCGCCGCCGCGCCGTCCGTGGCCGGCGGCCGTTGATTCTGGTCGCGCCGGCGCTGCTCGGGTTGCTGTTCCTGATCGTTCCGCTGGCGGGCTTGCTTGTCCGCGCGCCGTGGCGGGATCTGCCGGACCGGTTGTTCAGTGCGGAAGTCGGGCAGGCGCTGCGGCTTTCGCTGGTGTGCGCGAGCCTGGCCACGGTGGTGTGCCTGGTGCTGGGTATTCCGCTCGCCTGGCTGCTGGCCCGCGGCGAGCTGCCGGGTCGCGGGCTGATCCGCGCGCTGGTGACGGTGCCGCTGGTGTTGCCGCCGGTGGTGGGCGGCGTGGCGCTGCTGCTGGTGCTCGGCCGGCGCGGGCTGGTGGGCCAGTACCTCTACGACTGGTTCGGTTTCTCGCTGCCGTTCACCACGGCCGGTGTAGTGGTGGCGGAAGCGTTCGTGGCCATGCCGTTCCTGGTGATCTCGGTCGAAGGCGCGCTGCGCGGGGCGGACCCGCGCTACGAGGAGGCGGCCGCCACACTCGGCGCCTCCCGCTGGCTCACGTTCCGGCGGGTGACCCTGCCCTCGATCCTGCCCGGCGTGGCGGCGGGGACGGTGCTCTGCTGGGCCCGCGCGCTCGGCGAATTCGGCGCCACCATCACCTTCGCCGGGAATTTCCCGGGCCGGACCACCACCATGCCGCTGGCGGTGTACCTGGCGCTGGAAACCGATCCGGCCGCCGCCATCGTGCTGAGCCTGGTGCTGCTGCTGGTGTCGGTGGTGGTGCTGGCGGCGTTGCGTGAGCGCTGGATCCGGGGGGCACTGTGACGCTCGCGGCGGAACTGCGGGTGACCCGCGGCGATTTCACGCTCGATCTGGACCTCACCCTCTCCCCCGGCGAGGTCGTCGCGCTACTCGGGCCCAACGGCGCCGGGAAGAGCACCGCCCTGCGGGCGCTGGCCGGGCTCACGCCACTGACCGCGGGTTCGATCCGGCTGAACGAACGGATCTGGGACTGCCCACCCACCGAATTCGTGCCCGCCGAACAGCGTTCGGTCGGCGTGGTGTTCCAGGACTATCTGCTCTTCGCCCACCTCGACGCGCTGGAGAACGTGGCCTTCGGACCCCGCGCACGCGGGATGCGCCGGGCCGCGGCCCGGGCGCAGGCCGCGCACTGGCTCGACCGCGTCGGACTGGCCGATTACGCCCGGAGCCGGCCCCGGGAACTCTCGGGTGGCCAGGCGCAACGGGTCGCGCTGGCGCGGGCGCTGGCCGTCGATCCGGAGCTGCTGCTGCTGGACGAACCGCTCGCCGCATTGGACGCCGCCACGCGGGTGCGGGTGCGGGCCGAACTGGCCCATCATCTCGGCGACTATTCCGGGCATACGCTGCTGGTCACCCACGACCCGCTGGACGCCATGGTGCTCGCCGACCGGCTGGTGATCGTGGAGCACGGCGCGGTGGTCCAACAGGGTCCGCCCGCCGAAGTCGCGCGGCGCCCACGCTCCGACTACGTGGCGGACCTGATGGGGCTCAACCTGTTCCGGGGCGCTGCGGACGGCACCCGGGTGCGGCTCGACGGCGGGGGTGAACTCGTCGTCGCCGAGCCGGCCACCGGACCCGTGTATCTGACCTTCGCGCCGTCGGCCGTCGGCCTGCACCTCGAACGTCCCGGCGGCAGCCCGCGCAACGCGTGGCCGGTCACCGTGGCGGGTCTGGAACAGCACGCGCATACCGTGCGGGTACGCCTCGACGGCCCGGTACCCGCGCTGGCCGATATCACCGCGGCCACCGTCGCCGACCTCCGGATCCGGCCGGGGTCGGCGTTGTGGGCCGCACTCAAGGCCACCGAGATCCATATCTACCCCGCCTGACGATCACCCGGCCCGCCACTCCCTGTGGACGCACGAGCTGGCCGCCACCCGCCGACAGCACACTGCCGGGACACGGGGCCCGGAATGCGGCGATGTGCACGACCTGCGCAGGCGAGCACGGACGGCGGCCGCGATCGAATCGGAGACGGTGCCGCGGAACGAGCACCGCCCGGGTGGTACTACTCCGCGGAGCCGAGCCGCTCGAGGATGCGATCGACGATAGTCGCGAAGGCGTTCACCTGTTCCTCGGTGAGCGCGTCGAAAACCAGCGTGCGTACGGCCTCGACATGGCCGGGCGCGGCCTGTTCGATCGCCGCGCGACCCTGTTCGGTGAGCACGATGAAGGCGCCGCGGGCGTCGTCGGGGCAGTCCTCGCGGCGCACCAGCCCGCGCTTCTGCATCCGGCCCAGATGGTGTGACAGCCGGCTCTTCTCCCATTGCAGGACCTGCCCCAGTTCACCCACGCGGATCCGCGGCTCGGGCTGATCGGTGAGCCGGACCAGGACATCGAAATCGGCCAGCGACAACCCCGAGTCGTTCTGCAGCTGCCGGTGCAGGCGGGCCATGAGCTCCGAGTGCATCGCCATATAACCCCGCCAGGCACGCTGCTCTTTATCGTCGAGCCATCGCGTTTCTGTCATATGCCCAGCGTATCGCAGTAGTTGACATATCACCAATATGAGTGCAGGCTTTATATGACACGTCAACCACTTCTGGATCGCGGAGGAACGAAACCCATGTCGAATCTGAAAGAGCTGAGCGGAACCTACCTCCTGGACCCCACGCACACCCGCGTCGGCTTCGTGACCCGGCACGCGATGGTGACCAAGGTGCGCGGTTCGTTCAACGAATTCAGCGGTAGCGCCTACTTCGACATCGAGAACCCGGAGAACTCCTCGGGTGAGGTGACGATCCAGGTCGCCAGCATCGATACCCGCAATGCCGACCGCGACAACCACCTGCGCGGCCTCGACTTCCTGGGCCTCGACGAATACCCCGAGATCACCTTCCGCACGACGGCGATCTCCCCGACCGGCCCCGACACCTTCGACGCCACCGGCGACCTCACCGTCAAGGGCGTCACCCGCTCGATCACGATCCCGTTCACCTTCGAGGGCCAAGCGGCCGACCCGTTCGGCAACACCCGCGTCGGGTTCGAGGGCTCCACCACCATCAACCGCAAAGACTTCGGAATCACCTGGAACGCGGCCCTGGAAACCGGCGGCGTGCTGGTCTCCGACAAGGTGGTCCTGGAATTCGAGGTCTCCGCGATCAAACAGGACACCGAAGCCGAGGGCTGACCACTCGCGGCGGCCGGCGGCAACCCGGGGCAGCACTTTTCGTCCGACGCCGCGAAAGATCCGACGGCCGCGGCCACCGGTCGGCATGACCGCAACCCCGGCGAGGATCAGCGATACCGCCCGGCACCTGCCGCCGGCGACCATGCCCGGCGGGTGCCGACACGGCAGCATCCAGACGATGGAGGCGCCGGTTCCCTCACCGGGCGCTGCCTGGGGTCATGCGACGCCTCGGGTCAGAGGTAACTCGTATCGTTGACCAGCCGGACCGATGAGCCGCCGTCCGGATAGAACTCCGCGAGCGAGAGCGACGCCAAGTCCAGATGCAGCCGGTACAGCAGTGACGGGCCGACACCCAGCGCGAGCTGCAACAGGGTTTTGATGGGGGTGACGTGGCTGACCACGACGATATTCGCACCCGGATACCGGGCGACCAGATCGCGGCGGACGTTCTCCACTCGCTCGCGGACCTCGTCGAAACTCTCGCCGCCCGGGGCGGGTAAGGACGGGTCGCCGAGCCAGCGGGCGTGCAGATCGGGGTCGCGTTCGGCGGCTTCCCGGAAGGTGAGACCCTCCCATTCGCCGAAATCGGTTTCGGTGAGCCCCTCGATCACCCGGACCTCCAGCCCCAGCGCCGCGGCCGTCGCCTCGGCGGTTTCCCGGGCGCGGCCGAGCGGCGAGGTGACCACCGCGGAGATATCGCCTTTGGCGGCAAGCATTTTCGCGGCGCGGGCGGCTTGTTCCCGCCCCACCGCGGTGAGCGGCGGGTTCCCGCGGCCGGAATAGCGGCGCTGCACCGATAATTCGGTTTGACCGTGCCGCAGCAGGAGGAACCGGGTGGGACGTCCGGTCGCACCGGTCCAGCCCGGCGACCCGGAAAGCCGGGTCGCGGCACTCCGGGAATCCGCGGCCGGATCGGCCCCCGCGGAACCGGCCGTAACGCCTGGAACTTCGCGGCGAGCAAGGTCGGTATCCGCAGCTCCGGCTCCGGCTCCGGCTCCGGCTCCGGCTCCGGCTCCGGACGGCGTGGTAGACGGTCGCTGTGCCGCGGTACTGCCCGGCGAGGTCGCGGCGACGGCCTCGTGGACCTCGTCGATCAGCGCACCGTCGTCCATGGCCTCGTTGGCGAGCCGGTCGGCGTGCGAGTTCTCGGCGCGCGGAATCCAGCGGTAGCTCACCTGATCGAAACCCGCGGCCAGCCGGCGGGCCCGGTCGGCGAGCGGGACCATCGACGCGTGTTTGACCTTCCAGCGGCCCGACATCTGTTCGACCACCAGCTTGGAATCCATCCGCACCGCCACCACCCGTGCACCGAGTTCGGCCGCGGCTTCCAGGCCCGCGATCAGGCCCCGGTATTCGGCGACATTGTTGGTCGTGACGCCGAGCGCTTCCTTACGCTCCGCGAGCACCGCCACCCGGTCGGCGTCGAATACCACCGCGCCGTAGCCCGCGGGCCCCGGGTTACCCCGCGAACCCCCGTCGGCCTCGACGATCACCTCGCGCACACTCATTCCGGCCTCCCACCGCCCGGCCCCGCGCCGGGGCCCGTTCTCACAATCCGGATTCTTTGGTCCGCACCAGCAACGCGCCGCATTCGGGGCAGCGCACCACCACATCGGGCGCGGTTTTCGCGATCCGCGCGATCTCGCCGCGGTCCAATTCGATCCGGCACGCGCCGCAGCGGCGGGCCTGCAGCAGGGCCGCGCCGGTGCCGTGGCCGATGCGCTGGCGGTCGTAGATCGCCAGCAGCTCGTCCGGGAACTTGCCGACGAGGTTCGCACGATCGTTTTCGCAGCGCTGCTGGGCCACCTCGAGATCGGCCATCGCCTGATCGCGGCGTTCGCGGGCGGCGGCCAGATCGGCTTCGGCCTTGTCCAGCCGGGCGCCGGCGTGCTCGTGATCGGCGGCGGAGGCCTCGCGGCGCTCCATCACCTCCAGCAGTTCGTCCTCGAGCACCGAGCGGCGGCGTTCCAGGCTGCCGAGTTCGTGCTGTAGTTCCGAGAGCTGTTTGGCACCGACCGAACCGGCTTCCAGCACACCGCGGTCGCGTTCCTCCCGTTTGCGGACCGCCTCGACCTCACCCTCGAGTTTGCGGATATCGCGGTCCAGATCGTCGAGCACGATCTCCACGGCCACGGCCGCGTCCTTCTGCGCGTTGCGTTCGGCCTCGAACCGGTCGACCTCCTGCTGTTCGGGCAGCACCTTGCGCCGGTGCGCGATCCGCGTCAGCTCGGTGTCGACCTCGGCGAGACGCAGCAGTTGGGCCTGAATCGATGGTTCGACATTCAACGCGAACGAACTCCCTGCACGCTGTGGACGGATAGAACGTCCACCGTACTCGGTCGCCGGCCCGGTCCCTCGGCGGCCGGTCCGATCGTCGCACGGCGAATCCGGACCGGCATCCTCAGCCGCCGCAGCCGACGGTCCACGGGTCGGTCCGCACCTCCGACACCCGGGTTTCCAGCTCCGGTAGCGCGGCCCGGGCCACCCCGGCGGCCTGCGCGCACCACGGGAACTCGGTGGCCCAATGTGCCGCATCGATCAGCGCCGGACCGCCGCGGCGCAGATGCTCGTCGACGGGGTGGTGGCGCAGGTCGGCGGTGAGATAGGCGTCCACACCGAGCCGGGTGGCGGCGTCGATCAGCGAATCCCCTGCCCCACCGCAGACGGCGACGCGGCGCAGCACGCGATCGGGGTCGCCGGCGGAGCGCACACCCCAGGCGGTCGCCGGCAGGGCGGCGGCGGCGCGGGCGGTGAACTCGCGCAGGGTCAGCGGTTCGGGCAGTGTCCCGATACGACCGAGACCGAGATTGCCGGGGAGCGCGGCGCGTTCGGTCACGTGATAGGCGGGTTCCTCGTACGGGTGCGCCGCGCGCAGCGCGGCCAGGATCGTGGCGCGGGCTGGTGGCGACGCGACCACCTCGATCCGGTCCTCGGCCACCCTGGTCAGTTCCCCCACCGTGCCGACGGCCGGGTTCGCACCGTCGAGCGGCCGGAACTGGCCGGTACCGGTGACCCGCCACGCCGCCTCCCGGTAGTCACCGGACCCACCGGCTCCCGCGGCGAACAGTGCCGCGAGCACTGCTTCGGCGTGCTCGACCGGCACCTGGATACTCCATTTATCCACGGCGGGAACGGGTTTCGGATCGAGTGGGCCGGTGACCGTCAGGCCGAGCGCCGCCGCGAGCGCGTCGGAGACTCCGGGGTCGGCGGAATCGGCGTTGGTATGCGCGGTGAACAGCGCACAGCCCGCCCGGATCAGCCGGTGGACGAGGGCACCTTTGGGCCGGTCGGCCGCCACACTGTCCACCCCCCGCAGCAACAGCGGATGGTGCGCGACCAGCGCCTGCGCACCCCATGCCACCGCCTCCTCGACCACGGCCGCGGTGACATCGACCGCGAACAACACCCGCCGCACATCCTCGTCCGGGTCCCCGCACACCAGCCCCACCGAATCCCACGATTCGGCCAGCCGCGGCGGATAGGCCGTCTCCAGCGTCTCGATCAGTTCCGCGAGCCTCGCCACACCACACCTTTCGTAGACCGCCACCCGGCAGCGTCCGCCGGGTGGCTCCCATACGCCTCACCCCAGATCGTCGGTGCAGCGAGTACTGCCCCGGCGACCGAGTGCACCACGTCGGCTTCCGCGCAGCGGGCGAACACCGACGATCCGGCAACAATAATCCGGACCGGCCGGTGAACCGTCCTGCTACCGGTACGGCGAGACACCGGACCACGGCGGCGCGGCCCGGCAGGCGTCCGAGGGAGGTCCTAGTGCTTCGCGGCGCAAGGGGCACGGTGCACCTGCCGCCCAGGCGGCTATGCGCACTTTTCTCGGGCTGCGCTCGCGCTTTTCCTAGCCGGTCTCGTGGGCAGGTCCGTCGCCGTCGAGGGTCAGCACGACCAGCGGCACGGGCCGGTCGACCTTGGACTGGAAATCCGCCAGCAAGGGGTTGTTCGCCAGTACCCAGGCCGCGAACTCGTCGTAGTCCGCACCTTCGAGCACCTTGCCGGTCGCCTGGTGGGTCTTGTCCCGGAGCTCGATGGTGACCTGCGGATTCGCCTTGATGTTGTACCACCAGGCCGGGTACTTGTCCTCGATGAACGAGCTCACGTACATGATGTCGCCCCGATACAAGGGGCCGAGCGGAGTCGTGTGCCGCTTGCCGCTCTTGGCTCCCGTGGTGGTGAGCAGGATGAGGTCCCCGCCCGCGTACGCACCGCCCACCTTGCCCGAGTTCTCCCGGAACTCCTTGATCACATCATCGTTCCAGCCGGCGATGCTGCCCTGCTCGTCCCAGGCCTGGTTCCACGGCGCGTTCGGGTCGTTGTAGTCGGTGATATCGGTCTGCTGCTGTGCCGAGTCGGTTTCGCTCATGATTCGAGGGTGTCGTTTAATCCGGCCGGTTTCTGTCCTAAATCAACGTGCATCGGATACCGAATCGGCCGAGCGGGTCTCGGCTGGGCCTGCGCGCCACCACCGTCAGTCCGGTATCCCCGCGGCACGCAATGCGGCGACGAGCCGGTCCACCTCCGCGGCCGGGCGCACCGCGACGCGCAGGTGGTCGGGCCCCAGCCCTGGGAAGGTATCGCAGCGCCGCACCGCTATTCCCTGCTGCCGCAGATGTTTGCGTACCAACTCCCCGTCGCGGACCTCGAGCAGGAGGAACGGGGCCGCCGCCGGCGAACCGACCCGGACCCCGGCAGTGCCCAGCCGCGCGGCCATCGCCGCCCGTTCGCGGGCGATCCGCACCGCTGCGGCCGCGGTTTCCGCCACCGCTTCGGCCGACGCGGTCGCGGTGATCGCCGCGAGCTGGAGGGTGCCCAGTGGCCAATGCGCGCGACCTCGGACGAGCCGCCGCAACAGTCCGGGCGCACCGAGCAGATAACCGCAGCGCAGCCCGGCCAGCGCCCAGGTCTTGGTGAGGCTGCGCAAGACCAGCAGCCCGTCACCCGCCTCTCCGGCCAGGGTTTCCGGTTCCCCGGGCACGGCGTCCATGAACGCCTCGTCCACCACGACGACCCGGCCCGGGCGCTGCAATGCGCGCAGGGTGTGCGCGGGATGCAGCACCGAGGTCGGGTTGGTGGGATTGCCGACGACCACCAGGTCGGCCTCGGCGGGCACCAGCGCCGGGTCCAGGGTGTAGGGCGGCTCCAGCACGACCCGGGTCACCGCCACCCCGGCTTCGCGCAGCGCGAGCTCGGGTTCGGTGAACGACGGATGTATCACCGCGGCCAGCCGGGGACGTAGTCGCGGAAGCAACGCGAAGCCCTCCGCACCGCCGGCCAGGGTCAGGACGTGATCGGCTTCGATCCCGTGCCGGTCCGCGACCGCCTCCCGGGCGACCCGGTCCTCCTCCGCCGAGGGGTACCGGCCGAGCGAATCCAGTGCCGCGGCCAGCCGTTCCCGCAGCCACCGCGGCGGCGCGGTGCCCTGGACGTTCACCGCGAAATCGAGCAGACCGGGCAGGGCTTCCACATCGCCGTGATGGCGTAGGCCGGCGAGATCGACGTGATCGGCGAGCATGAGACGCACCCTACGTGGCGCCCGCGGCGCCCTACCCGCCAGAATGGCTGTCGTGGGTGAGCTGCACATATCGTTCGTCTGTACCGGCAATATCTGCCGGTCGCCGATGGCGGAGAAGATCCTGGCCGGGCATCTGTCGCGGGCGGGTCTGGCCGGCCGGGTGCGGGTGAGCAGCGCGGGCACCCACGGGTGGCACGCCGGATCGGAGGCCGATCCGCGCACCACCGAGACCCTGCGCCGCCACGGCTACCCCACCGGGCACCGCGCCGCCGAGTTCGGTAACGAGCACTACGACGCCGATCTCGTCGTCGCGATGACCACCGAACACGACCGCCATCTCGCCGTCCGCGGGGTTCCGTCGCAGCGGCGCCGGCTGCTGCGGAGTTTCGACCCGGCCGCCGACGGCCTCGACGTACCCGACCCCTACTACAGTTCGGACGCCGCGTTCGACCTGGTCCGCACCCAGATCGAAGCCGCCGTCCCCGGCCTGCTGGACTGGGTCCGGGCGGCACTCGCCGCCCGCGCCGGCGAACCGGAGCCCGCGTGATGCGCCGCCTGACCTTCCTGCTGCGCCCCGGCTGGCTGATCCTGGCCGCGGTGGTGGCGGCGTTCGCCTATCTGTGCTTCACCGTGCTGGCGCCGTGGCAGCTGGGCAAGAACGAGAGCACCTCCGAACGCAACCAGTTGATCGCGGATTCGGTGGACGCCGATCCGGTGCCGGTCACCGATCTGCTCGACGGCGACACCGGCGCGGCCACCGAATGGCGGAAGGTGTACGCCGAGGGCAGCTATGTCCCGGATTCGACGGTGCTCGTCCGTTTGCGTCATCTCGACGGCGCCCCGGCCTATGGGGTACTCGCGGCGTTCACTCTCACCGACGGCCGCACCCTGCTGGTCGACCGCGGACTGGTCGCCGCCGTCGACGGTTCGCAACCGCCGCCGATCGAACCCGCGCCCACCGGCACGCAGCGGGTCGAGGCGCGGGTGCGGGTCTCGGAGAACGTCGACCCGGAGCGGGTTCCCACTGTGCAGAACGGTGTCCCGCACGTCTACTCCATCGACCTGCCGCAGGAAACCACCGTCCTGGGCCTGCCGCTGACCCCCATCCCGGTGGGCGAGCGCGGCGCCTACCTTCAGCTCGCCGAGAACCAAGCCGGGGCGTTCACCCCCGTGCCGCTCCCCCAGCTCGACTCCGGCCCGTACCTCTCCTACGGCCTGCAGTGGCTGGCCTTCGGCATCATGGCCCCACTCGGCCTCGGCTATTTCGTCTGGGCCGAGATCCGCGAACGCCGCAGGTCACGCGCCCCGGAGCAACCCGAACCGACCGACACCGAGCCGGAACCCGTCACCACGGAAGCACGCCTCGCCGACCGCTACGGCCGCACACCCCGCTGACTTCCCCGGCCGAATCGTGGGACCGGCAAGCGGGTCGGCTCAGCGGCCGCGAGCGCGGCGCCGCTCCCGCGGTACCACGCACAGCGGAGCCAGCACCACGGCCGAGGCCAGGGCGGCGTACTGCACCAGCTCGGACAGCCGCACGGCCCGGCGCAGATCGGCAACGGCCGGCGCCGGGCCGCTGCCCAGTTCGGGCCGGTGTTCGACGCCGTGCCGGTATTCGGTGCGCCCGCCGAGCCGGATCCCGAGTGCCCCGGCCGCCGCGGCCTCCACCACGCCCGCGTTCGGGCTCGGATGCCGCGCAGCGTCCCGGCGCCACGCCCGCACGACCGCCCCCGGCCGGCCCCCGACCATCGGCGCCACCGCAGCCGTGAGCAATCCGGTCAGCCGGGCGGGCAGCAGATTCGCGAGATCGTCGACGCGGGCGGCGGCCCAGCCGAACCGCCGGTAGCGCCGGTTTCGATAGCCGATCATCGCGTCGAGCGTGTTGACCGCTCGATACCCCAGCAAGCCCGGCACACCGGCCACGGCACCCCACAGCAGCGGCGCGACCGCGGCGTCCGAGGTGTTCTCCGCGATCGACTCCAGCGCCGCCCGCGCCAGCCCGTCGGCGTCGAGAACCTCGGGATCGCGCCCGCACAGCGCGGGCAGCAGCTCCCGGGCCCCGGCCACATCCCCGGACTCCAGCCGTTCCGCCATGTCGTGCCCGGTCCGGGCGAGACTCCGGCCGCCCAGCACCGTCCAGGTCGCCAGCGCCACCGGCAGCACACCACCGCGACGCAGCATCAGACCCGCCCCCACCGTGGCGCCGACCAGCACCGTCTCGTGCACGATTCCGGCCCGCCGCCGGTCCGCATAGGTCACCGTTTCCAGCGACGCCGCGAGCATCCCGAATCCGGCCACCGGATGCAGGCGCCGCGGGTCGCCGAACACACGATCCAACACGAACCCGGCAAGCAGCCCGGCCGCGGTCGAAACACCTCCACGCACCCGGTGAGCGTAGCCAGCCGGCGCATATGACCGGACCCTGGTGGTCGGCACGGTGCAGCTCCGGTCGCGCCGTCCCCTGCGCACCCACGCTGCCCGAATACGGCTCGGCACCCGAAGACCACGCCTTGGTACGCGCCCCTCGACGGTCCGGACCCCGGCACAGGTGTCCATCGGCGGGATGACCGGCGGCGTACTGTGGTCCGCGCCCGACAGCCCGCAACCTCGGCACATCGCTGTCGAGGCGCAGCGGTGGCAGGCTCGGGCGAGCCGCGCCCCGGTACGGCAATATCCCGGCGCGCGGTGCGGTTGTCACAGAGCAGAGGCCGGTTTCGTCGTCTCGACGACACCGATCGCCCGCCCCGGGCCAGAGGACAAGGAACCGCAGTGACCGACCGATCCGCCCCCGCCGACCTGGCCGCTCGTTTCGAAGAACTGCGCCCGTACCTGCGCCGCCTCGCCTACAGCACGCTCGGCAGTCTCGCCGACGCCGACGATGTGGTGCAGGAGGCGTGGCTGCGGTTGCAGCGGCATCACGAGACCGGCGGCGCACCGATCGACAACCTGCAGGCCTGGCTGACGACCGTCGTCGGGCGGCTGGCGCTCGATCAACTGGGGTCGGCACGGGTGCGGCGCGAACAGTATGTGGGCGAATGGCTACCCGAACCCGCGGTCACAGAGTGGGAGGACCCGGCCGACCGCATATCGCAGGACGAACGCGTCACCATGGCGCTGCTGGTGGTACTGGAATCGCTGTCCCCGGCCGAGCGCACCGCCTTCGTCCTGCAGGACGTTTTCGGGATGGCGGGCCCGGAGGTCGCCGAGGTGGTGGGCCGTACTCCGGCCGCGGTACGCCAGCTGGCATCCCGGGCACGGAAGCGGGTCGAGGACGGTACGCCGCGGTTCCCGGCCTCACCGGACGAACATCGCAAGGTGGTGTCGGCGTTCGCGCTGGCCTGGCGGTCCGGTGATATGAACGCGCTCCTGGGCGTGCTCGACGAGCGGGTCACCCTCACTGCCGACGGCGGCGGCAAGGTCCCCGCGATCCGCAAACCGGTGCGCGGCGCCGAGCTCATCGCCAAGATGCTGCTCGGCTGGTACCACGCGCCGTCGGCGCCCGGCGGGTGGGGCCGGGCGATCGAGGTCAACGGGGAACCGGGCCTGCTGGTGTTCGACGGCAGGCATCCGGGGATCTTCTCCTTCACCGTCGATGCGGGCCGGATCACCGCCATCCACGCCGTGCGCAACCCCGACAAACTCCGCAACCTCCCGGACGATATCGACGGCGAATGGATCCTGAACACCGCCGAGCCCGACGTGGGCTGAGCGGCACGACGACCGGCCGTCCCCGCGGACCCGGGTGGCACCGGGTTAAGTTCGTGGCATGAGGATCGAAGTCAGCGGACACCGGCCCGAGATTCACGAGGACGCGTGGATTGCGCCCACCGCCTGCGTGATCGGCAAAGTGAAGCTCGAGGCCCAGGCGAGTATTTGGTACAACGCTGTGCTGCGCGGGGATACCGAACTGATCACCGTCGGCGAGCGCAGCAATATCCAGGACGGCTGTGTACTGCACGCCGACCCCGGATTCCCGACCACGGTCGGCGCCGGAGTGTCGGTGGGTCACAATGCGATCCTGCATGGCTGCACCATCGAGGACGACTGCCTGATCGGTATGGGCGCGACCGTGCTCAACGGCGCCGTGATCGGGCGCGGCAGCCTGATCGCGGCCAACGCGCTGATCCCCGAGGGCGCCCGGATCCCGCCGGGTTCGCTGGTCGCCGGAGTGCCCGGGAAGGTGCGCCGCGAACTGACCCCCGAACAGCAGCGTGGGCTCGAGCTCAACGCCATGGTCTACCTGCACCACACGTCCGAGCACCGGACCGCGAAGGAGTTCTGAGGCGCACCCCGCGAGACACTTTTCTGGACAAGCGTCCAGTTGGTGGCTGATACGATGGAGCCAACGTATCCGGGGAGACGGGCGAGCCCGAAACCCGCTGTCCTGCAAGGCGTCGGCGTTTCGGGCGAGCCCGAGCACGTAGGCACCACGGGTGCCGGCAGGAGGTTTGACGGGTGGCGTGTGAGCGTTCCGAGACGCGCCGGCCGAACGGGCAGGTCAGCGTGGCCGATATCGCCGCGCAGCCCGGGGGGATCGAGGCGCTGCGCCGACGGGTCCACGAACTCCGTTCCCGCGGAGTGGATTTCGCGGCCAATGCGATAGAACACGAGATGGCCGAACTCGACCTGGCACCGGAGTGATACCGGGCACGAAAACAACGCAGCAGGCTTTCCGGCCTCCCCGAGTGCGGTACATGCGGCCGGCGGAGGCCGAAGCGTCGGCGCCGGTATCGCATCACGCAATGAACACAGGGTCCGATACAGTGTGGAAACCATGCCACCCGTACCGCCGATCCTGCAACGCATCCTGTCCGAACCTCCCGCCGACAGCGTGAAGGTGCTCGACAGCGCGTTATCGGCGTTCCTGGATTTCGGGATCAAACGGACCAGCATGGGCGAGATCGCGCGCCGCGCCGGAATCAGCCCCGCGACCCTGTACCGCCGCTTCGAATCGAAGAACGACCTGGTGGAAGCGGTGACGATCAGGGAGGCGCAACGCTTCGTCGTCAAAATCGACAACCGGGTGCGCACGGTGGCCGGCTCCGAGGATCAGCTCGTGGAGATCTTCGTCGCCTTCATCTCCGCCATCGCCGGTAACCCGTTGCTGCTGCGCCTGCTGCGCACCGAACCCGACCTGGTGCTGCCCCGCCTCACCACCGAAGCCGGTCCGATACTGGCCGTCGGCCGCACCTACCTGGCCGCGAAACTGCGCGAACTGAGCGATAGCGGGGACAGCGCCGATTTCGACCCCGACCTGATCGCCGAGATCATGGCCCGGCTGGCGCTATCGCTGGCACTCACCCCCGACGGTCTCATCCCCATCGACGACGAAGCGGCCGGCCGGGAGTTCGCCCGGCGCACCCTGCTCCCGATGGTGTCCGGGCACAAACCCGGCTGAGCTCAGAGCGCGAACGATCGGTTCACCAGCTCGTCCAGTTCGCCGTGGGCGGCCGGCCCGGGGTCGGGGTCCTGCGCCAGTTCACGCACCAGCCGCACGATCGCGGCGGCGCACGCGGTCGCCGGATCCGGCACCGGCAGCCGCGAAACATACTGGGTTATCCAGCGCCGGCGACCGGAATACAGCCGGTTGCCGCAGACCGCGTCGTAGAAGCGCACACCCAGCGACGAGTTCGCGACACCCATCATCAAACAGGCCAGCTCCTCGGCCCGGGCTTCGCCACCGAGATCGGACAGCGAGATCCAGTAGCAGTCGCCGTTGACCACCGCTCCCGAGCGGTCCAGCGCGAATCGCGGCCGATCGCTGATATCGGGGAACACCATCTTGGGCATCCGCCACAGATGCGGCCGCTGCGGCACCCAGTGCTCGAACCATTGGCGCCCGGCGCCGGTGAGGTAAGTCCGCGCGCTGAGCACCTCGCGATGCTGTTCGAGATAGGCCGCGGTCCGCGGATAACGCTCGAGGTCCACCGGTCTCCGGCGCGGATGATCCAGGTCGTACGGGTACAGGACCCGGGTCTCGCGCCGCCGCACGATCCGCCACGGCCGCAGATCGTGGTGGGTGATGAGGTCGCACAGCAGCTCGGGTTCGGCGGCCGGATCGCCCCAGTGCGCCGCGATGAAGATCTTGTCGGCGTTGGTCTTGATCCCCACCCGGATACGTCCCAGGTCCCCGAAGGTGCGCCACCTCCGCTCGGCGACCCCGCGCAACCAGTCGTCGTGCCCCACCCGCGACATCCGCCACCCCATCGAGGCTGCCGCCGCGCCGGGTTCGGTCGCCAGCTCCCCCACCGTCACCGCGAACCGGCGGCCCTGCCGCCACACCATTGCATCGGTGGTACCGCCCAGAGCCGCGAACAGTTCCGGCTCACCGTCCCCGGCCGCCGGGCTTCCCACGGGTTCGGCGGCGCCGCGCGACACGCTTGCGGTGCGCCCGGCCACCGCCTCCGGTGCCTCCCGGGCCGAGACGGCCGGACCGCACTCGGCGCGCGAGCCCGGCGCTCCCACGGCCGGTAGCGCGCCGGCCACGCCCTCGATTTCCCTGCTGCGGGTGGTTTCGGCCCCCTCCTCGTAGACCGACACGTACCGGCAGCTCCCCCACGTCCCGCCGCGCACGGCGATCGTCACCGCCGGCAGTACCGCCGCCTCGAACAGCTTGGTATCCCCCAGGTCGTACAGTTCCACCGGCGTCAGATCGACCAGCAACACCCTCCGCAGGTTCGCTCCCGCCTTCGTGGTGAGAAACCGATTGGCACACAACAGACCCAGCACCGCGCCCGGCGCCATCAAGCGCGGCAGTGCCGCGACGAACGGATGGGTGAGATCGATCCGGCCCCGCAACCCGAACTGCCCGCGCAATGCCAGCGCCGCCTCCCCACCCAACTGCTGAGTGCGCACATACGGCGGATTAGCGATCACCACATCGAACGATTCGGCGGGCATATCCGCACAATCGGCCAGAAAATCCCGCTTCCGCCATTCCGCGCCGATCCCCGATTCCGCGGCTCGCTGCCGAGCCAGCGCCAGCCCCGCCGGATCCAGGTCGTAACCCACCAGCTCGACCGGAACTCCCGGCAGCCGGTCGGCCAGCGCCGCCTTGATGGCGAACAACAGCTCGCCGGAGCCACACGCCGGATCGAGGACCCGCACCCGTCCCGAGGTGCTGATCCGCGCCGCCACCCGGCCCGCCAGAAAACCCGCGAGCGCTGCCGGGGTGTAGTGCCGGCCATGACGCTTTCGCTCGCGAGCCCCCGCTCCATCGCGTCCCATCTGCGCATTGTCGTCCACGGGGGCGGGTGACGGGCGACTTCCCGGTTTTCGACACGGCCGGCGTGGTGGGCGGCGCACAGCGGCGCAATGCAGGCGAGGTTGCCGGTCACCTCCGGCGGCACAGCCGGCTCCGTGCATGTGACCCAGATCACTCTTCCGAGTGTCACGTTCTCCGCGACCCGTCTGTCTCATCACCGACCCCGCACAAAGCGCCACCCAAGGAGCAGTGATGAACACCGACACCACCCACGAGATCGTCGTCCTCGGAGCCGGCTACGCCGGCCTGATCGCCACGGCCCGGCTGGCCCGCTACACCCGCAAGTCGGACACTCGCATCACCGTGGTGAACCCTTCGTCCCGCTTCACCGAGCGGTTGCGCATGCACCAGGTCGCGGCAGGTCAGGAACTGACGGACTTCCGGATCCCGGACCTGTTGACGGGCACCGGCGTGGAGTTCCGGCAGGGGGTGGCCACCGCCATCGATACCACCGGCCGGCAGGTCTGCCTCGACGACGGTGCGGTCCTGCACTACGACACGCTGGTCTACGCACTCGGCAGCACCACCGACACCGGCATCGTGCCGGGCGCGGCAGATCACGCCTGGACCCTGAACGACCCCCGGGCGGCACATCACTTCTCGGAACGACTGCCGGAGATCGCGGCCGCCGGCGGGACGGTCACCGTCTGCGGTGGTGGGCTCACCGGCATCGAGGCAGCCGCCGAGATCGCCGAGGCGTACCCCGCGCTGACCGTCACGATGGTCAGCGCCGCCGAACTCGGCGCCATGATGGGCGACAAAGCCCGCGTCCACCTCAACCGTGCCCTGGACCGGCTGGGTGTCGTGCGCAGGGTGGGTGTGAAGGTCGACAAAGTGCTGCCCGACGCCGTGCGCCTGGACACCGGCGAACTCGTCGGCTCGGATCTGACCCTGTGGACCACCGGCGTGCGGGTGTCCCCGCTCGCCACGGAGTCCGGGATCGCCACCAACGCGCAGGGACTGATCATCACCGACCCCACCCTGCGGTCGGTCTCACATCCGGAAATCCACGCCATCGGCGACGCCGCCCTGGTCCGGCAGCCATGGGGACAGCTCCACGGCACCTGCCAGAGTGGCGTGGTCACCGCTGACTACACCGCAACTGTCATCGCCCGGCTGCTGCGCGGGCAGGCACCGAAGCCGCTGCGTTTCGGCTACTTCCACCAGCCGGTGAGCCTGGGCCGCAAGGACGCGGTCGTTCAGTTCACCCGTGCCGACGACACCCCGGCCCGGTGGTATCTCACCGGCAAGGCCGCAGTGATCTACAAAGAGCAGGTCAGCGGCACCCCGCCGGTAGCGGCGAAGATGAGTCGCTACGTCAAGCTGCCGGTTCAGTTGTCGAAGGGCGGCCGCGCCACCCGGAAAGTGGCATGACAGGCACCGGCACCGGCCAGAGCTACCCGGCTGCATCCCGGCCCGGCCGTCCGAACCATGACCGGAGGAAGGATCTCCATGCCAGCGCACAGCACCGACCCCCCGTTGCCGGCGCAGCCCGGTAACGCGACCGCCGACCCGTTCGCCGAGCATCGCCGTTTGCTCTTCGCCACCGCGTACCACCTGCTGGGCAGTGTGGCCGATACCGAGGACATCCTCCAGGACGCCTGGCTGAAATGGAACGCGGTGGATCCGGCGTCGGTGGACCGCCCCAAGGCCTATCTGGTGCGCACTGTCACCAACCTGGCGCTCAACCGCCTCACCTCCGCCCGGACCACCCGCGAAACCTACATCGGACCGTGGCTTCCCGAACCACTGCTCACCACACCCACTGCCGCCGAGGAGACCGAAATGGCCGATACCGTGTCCACCGCCATGCTGGTCGTCCTCGAAACCCTCAACCCCGTCGAACGAGCTGTTTTCGTGCTACGGGAGGTCTTCGGCTACTCGCACACCGAAATCGGCGATCTCCTCGACCGCCCGGAGGCCACCGTCCGCCAGATCTCCCACCGCGCCCGCTCGCACGTCCGGTCGCGCCGCCCCCGCTTCGGCGCGGACGACGCCACCCGCCGTGAGGTCACCGAGAAATTCATGGCCGCATGCCACGGCGGTGACCTCCCCGCCCTCCTGGAACTGCTCGCACCGGACGTGACGCTGTGGAACGACGGCGGCGGCATCGTCACGGCCGCCCGGCGTCCGCTACACGGGCCGGATCATGTGGCCCGGTGGCTGCTGGGCGTCATGACCAAACCGGTCTCCGCCGGCATTCGTCTCGAATCCGCGGTGGTCAACGGCGAGCTGAGCGTTATCGGCGTCATCGGCGAACATCGCATCGGTGCACTCACCTACGACATTCACGAAGGACGCATCGAAAACATCCGCTTTCAGGTCAATCCCGAGAAACTGAACGGTCTCCGCACCGTGGACGGTGCCTCGTGAGCCCGCAGTTCGCAGAAATCCTGAGCACGGACTACAGCGGGATGTTCTTGTGGTGGCTGGGGCGCGCCGGGACGGCGGCCAGGGCCGCGGCGATTACGCTGCGGGTCTTCGCGGGGTCGATGACCTCGTCCACGACGCCGATGGCGAGAGCGCGTTCCACACCGCCGGCGATGGCCTCGTGTTCGGCGGTGAGCCGTTCGTGCAGCGCCTCCCGCTCTTCCTCCGGCGCGGCGGCCAGCGCTTTCTTGTGCAGGATGCCGACCGCGGCCTTGGCACCCATCACCGCGACCTCCGACCCCGGCCAGGCGTAGACCGCGGTGGCGCCCAGCGAGCGGGCGTTCATCGCGATATAGGCGCCGCCGTAGATTTTGCGAGTGACCAGGGTCACCCGCGGAACCCGGGCTTCGGCGAAGGCGTGCAGCAGCTTCGCGCCGCGCCGGACCACACCGTCCCATTCCTGGCCCACACCGGGCAGGTAGCCGGGAACGTCGGTGATCACGATCAGCGGGATACCGAAGGCATCGCACAGCCGGACGAACCGGGCCGCTTTCTCGGCGCTCTTGGAGTCGAGGCAGCCACCCAGCCGCAGCGGGTTGTTCGCCAGCACACCCACCGTGCGACCGGCGAGCCGGCCGAGACCGGTGACCATGGACCGGGCGTAGCCGCCCTGGAGTTCTTCGAAGCTGGATTCGCCGTCGACATTGTCGAGCAGTTCGTGCACCAGCGGTTTGACGTCGTAGGCACGTTTGGCCGATTCCGGCAGCATGGCCCGCAGGTCGACATTGCCGTGTTCGGCGGCGACCGGATCGAATTCGCCCTGTTCGGCGAACATCGAAACCAGGCGGCGCGCCCGGTGCACGGCATCGGCCTCGTCGTCGGCGACGATATGGGTGACGCCGGACTTCTTGCCGTGGGTTTCGGGACCGCCGAGGGTGGCCATATCCACCTGCTCACCGGTCACACTGCGCACCACATCGGGGCCGGTGACGAACACCCGGCCCTCGGGCGCCATGATCACGATATCGGTGAGGGCGGGACCGTAGGCGGCGCCGCCGGCGGCGAAACCGAGCACCACCGAGATCTGCGGTACCAGACCGGACGCCCGCACCATGGCCTCGAACACCAGGCCGACGGCGTGCAGCGCCTCGACACCTTCGGCGAGACGGGCCCCGCCGGAATGCCACAGGCCCACCACCGGAACACCGGAGTCGATGGCGGTATCGATGGCGGCGACGATGTGCTTGCAGCCCTCGACACCCATCGCGCCACCCATCACGGTGGCATCGGAGCAGTAGGCGACGGTCCGCACGCCGTCCACTTCGCCGATCGCGGCGAGCACACCGGACTTGTCCCGCGGATGTAGCGGCAGCACGGTACCGGGGTCGAAGAACCGTTGCAGCCGGCCGAGGGGGTCACGCGGGTCTGTCGCGGTGTCCTGGTGGCGGGCCGGGGCCATGGTTGTCATCGCGTTCTCTCCTCGATGATGTGTGGCCGAGGCACGGGCCACAGGTGTCGAAAGCCCGCGCGGGGGCCGCCGGTGTCCCGGCGGCCCCCGCACTGGGTCGTCGAATCTATTCGGTCAGGTCCGAAAAGCCGTCAGGCCCGACCGAAGGCGAGCGCGACATTGTGCCCACCGAAACCGAACGAGTTGTTGATCGCGTACTCGATCTCCTGGCGCCGGGCTTCGCCGTGCACCACGTCGAGGTCGATCTCGGGATCCTGGTTGTCCAGGTTCAGGGTGGGCGGCACGATACCGTCCCGGATGCTCAGCACTGTGAGCACCGACTCCAGCGCACCGACGGCACCGATCGAATGACCGAGCGCCGATTTGGGTGCGTAGACCGAGGCATGGTTGCCGACGGCCTTGTTGATCGCCTTCGCCTCGGCGGTATCGCCGATCGGGGTGGCGGTGGCGTGCGCGTTGATATGGGTGATGTCCTTCTTGGTCAGCCCCGCGGTCTGCATGGCCCGGGTCATGGCGCGGGCGGCGCCGGTGCCCTCGGGGTCGGGTGCGACCAGATGGAAACCGTCGGAGGTGATCCCGGCGCCGAGCAGGCGGGCGTGGATCGTGGCTCCGCGGGCCTTGGCGTGCTCCTCGGTCTCGATGACCATCAGCGCACCGGCCTCACCGAAGACGAAACCGTCACGGTCCTTGTCGAACGGACGCGAGGCGGCCTTCGGATCCTCGTTGCGGGTGCTCATCGCGCGCATCATGGTGAACGCCGCGATCGGCACCGCGTCGATGAAGCCTTCGACGCCGCCGGTGACGACGATATCGGCGTCACCCATGACGATCATCCGCCAGGCGTTGGCGATGCCCTCCGAACCGGACGAGCATGCCGAGACCGGAGTGACCACTCCCGCCCGGGCCTGCAGCTCGAGACCGACGACGGCGGACGGCCCGTTCGGCATGACCATCTGAACAGCGAGCGGCGAGATCTTGCGATAGCCCCCGTTCTTCAGTTTGTCGACCGAATCGATGAGCGCGTCACCGCCACCTAGTCCAGTGCCGATGGCCACACCCAGCCGTTCCGGATCGACCTCCGGGCTGCCCGCATTGCGCCACACCTCGCGACCGAGCACGGTCGCGAGCTGCTCGACGTAGGCCATCCGGCGGATCTCGACCCGGCTCAGCAAGCTTTCGGGACGGACCTTGAGGTGGCCGCCGATGCGGACGGGAAGGTCGTATTCCTCGATGAAGGAATCCTCGAGAACGTCGATACCGCTCTCGCCGTTGAGGAGTCCCTTCCACGTCGCATCGACGTCACCCGCGATGGACGTGGACGCCGCCAGGCTCGTGACGACGACGTTCGGGAAGTTCCCGTTCAAGGTGGAAGGAGTGGTCACGGTGTCGGCCCTACTCGGCGCTGTCGAACTTGGCCTTGAGCTCGGCGGCCATCTCGGCGTTCTCGGCCTCGAGCTTCTGGACGTACGCGACGGAGTCGCCGACGGTCTTCAGGCTGGCGAGATCCTCGTCCGGGATCTTGACCCCGTACTTGTCCTCCATTTGCACCGCGATCTCGACCATCGACAGGGAATCGATGTCCAGGTCGTCGACGAAGGACTTCTCCAACGTCACCTCGGAAGGCTCGATACCGGTCACCTCTTCGATGATCTTGCCGAGTTCCTCGACGATTTGTTCCTGGGTCAGAGCGGCCACTTCGTGGCTCCCTTCTTGTTTCTTCCGTGTAGGGCTCTACAGGTTTCTTCGGGCCGAACCGGCGATCGGTTACGCCGTTCGGGTGGCCGTGGCCTCCCGGGGTCGGGAAAACACGGCCGCAGGCAAGCTAGCCGGTGCTCGTGAGCCCGGCCAGCGCGGGGATGTCCTCGGGCGTTTTCAGCGCCAGGTTCGGGGTGCCCTTGAGCTCCCGTTTGGCAATGCCGACGAGGGTGCCCGCCGGTGGCAGCTCCGCCACCGCCGAAACGCCGGCCTGCCGGACGGTTTCGGTGCACAGGTCCCACCGGACGGGCCGGGTGACCTGCGCGGCGAGCTTAGCCACCGCGTCGGCACCGGATTCGACCGGCTTACCGTCGGCGTTGGACAACAGTGTCCGGGTGGGCTCGTGCGGCGTGATCTCGGCGATGGCCGCCGCTACCGCCTGCTGGGCCGGTGCCATGAACTCGGTGTGGAACGCACCCGCCACCGGCAGTGCCCGCACGCGTGCCTTCTCCGGCGGGTTCGCCGCCAGTTCGGCCAGGGCGTCGAGTCGACCGGCCGCGACGATCTGGCCGGCGGCATTGCGGTTGGCGGGCACCAGCTCCAATTCCTCGAGCCGGGCCAGCACGGCGGCCTCGTCGCCGCCGAGCACCGCGGACATACCGGTCGGCTCGAGCGCGCACGCTTTCGCCATTTCGGCACCGCGGATAGCTGCCAGGGTAACCGCTTGGTCGGCGGAGATCACTCCGGCGACAGCGGCGGCGGCGAGTTCACCCACCGAATGGCCGGCCACGATGGTGTCGGCCGGTACCCGCTTCTCGCCGATCTCGGCGAAGGCGAGCAGCGCGGCCGCGACCACGAGCGGCTGGGTCACCGCGGTGTCGGTGATCTCTTCGGCGGTCGCCTCGGTGCCGAGCCGGACCAGATCCAGACCCGATTCCTTCGACCACAGTGCGAGGCGGTCATGCGCGCCCGGCAGGTCGAGCCAAGGCGCGAGCATGCCGGGTGTCTGAGAGCCCTGTCCAGGGGCGAACAACGCGATCACGTACCTAAGAAAACACTGTGAGGGCACTCTCGCGAGATGTCGACGCGAATGAAGCTTTCGCACGGCTTTTGTATGGTCCCCACAAAAGCCCGCGTGGGGTGTCCGGATCGACCGAAACGTCCCAGCCGTTACAGCCCATCTTTGTCGATCGGGACAAAAGTTTCTTCTGGTACGGATGTTGACGATTCGTTACGAGTTCGTGTCAGCCGACCCACTGTGGCGGCAATTCGGAGCACGTAGGCGTCCCGCGGGTTCAGCGGATCGCGACCCGTCACTTCACTGATCCGCTTCAGGCGATACCGCACAGTATTTGGATGAACGTACAGTTGCCGAGCGCACATCTCGACCGCACCGCCGCATTCCAGGTAGGCATCCAGGGTGTCCGCGAGCGCGGAACCGGCCGACGCCAACGGAAGCACAAGGTACTCGACAAGTGCGTCCACCGCAGCTCGATCGCCGAGCAGGGCACGTTCCGGCAACAGTTCCATCGCGTGCACGGGTCGCGGCGCGTCGCGCCAGCCGATCACCGCTTCCATACCGGCCAGTGCTTCGAGGGCGCTGTTGTGGGCGGCGCCCAGAGTTCGAGTGGTGGGCCCGATCACCACGGGACCGTCGGAGAACGCCTCGGTGAGCAGATCGTCCATGAACGGCGTGGAATGCGGTGGGTCCATATGACCGCTGACCACCATCACCAGCCGCGACCCCTGCACCACCGCGAGCGCCGCGCGGCCGTGCCGGGCCGCGATGGTATGCACGGCGCCGACCACGGAGACACCCTGATCCAGCGGCGGGGTACCGACGAGCACCGTGGCGGGCGCAGTGGCGTCCCAGTTCAACGTGGCCGCCCGGGAGAGCATGTCCGGGCCGGTGTCCCCGCGTACCACCGCGTCCACCACCAGCGCCTCCAGCCGGGTATCCCAGGCGCCCCGGGATTCGGCCGCGCTGGCGTACACCGAGGCAGCCGCGAAACCGAGCTCCCGCCCGTACCGCAGCACCGCCTCGGTGAGCGCCACCAGCTGGCGATCGTTGCGCGCCAGGGCGGGTAGCCATTGTTCGAAGAACTCCATGGCCACCCGCACCATGTCCACGGTCTGGCGCAGCGTCAGCCGCCGCGCCAGATCCTGCGGGATCACCTGGAAGGCGTCCAGGCTGAACCGGATATCACTGTCCGGGTCCTGTAGCCATTCCAGGAAGTTGACCACCGCGGTCTGCACCAGCATCTGCACCCCGGCGCGCTGAGCGGCGTCCAGATCGGCGAAGAACGGCAACCGATCCTGCATCGACCCCACGGCCTCGGTGGAAAGCCGCCCGGAGAACTGCTTGACGCGTTTGAGCAGTGTGTCCGGCAGGGGGTCGCGGGTCTGCCGGTTCGGCGACAGTGCACCGGTCGGCAGATATACCTCGTGCTCGGAGGAGCCCTCGGTGACCCGGCGGGGCCGCGGTGGTCTGCGTTCGATCATCGAGTTGTCGTCACTCCGCGTCTCCTGCCCCGCCGGCGGTGAACTTCTCCGCGGCGGATACGTCGTCGATCCGGTACCGGGCCGCGGCCTCGGCGGCCTTGGCGGGGTCTATCTTGCCCATCCGGGCCAGTCCCGCCAACGCGGCGACGGTGATGGATTCGGCGTCGACGTTGAACACGCGGCGCGCGGCCGGGCGGGTGTCGGAGAAACCGAACCCGTCGGTGCCCAGGGTGGTGAAATCGCCCGGCACCCATTTGCGGATCTGGTCGGGTACCGCGCGCATCCAGTCCGATGCCGCCACGAACGGCCCCTCGGCGCCGGCCAGCGCCCGGGCGATATAGGGCTGACCCGGATCCTCACCCGGATGGTGCAGGGCCTCGATCTCCAGTTCGAGGGCCTCGCGGCGCAGCTGCCCGTAGGAGGTGACCGACCAGACGTCGGCCGCCACGCCCCAGTGCTCGGCCAGCAGCTGCTGGGCGCGCAGACCGTCGGGCACGGTGACGCCGGAGACCAGGATCTGCGCGCGCATCTCGCCCGCCCCGCCCTTGCGGTACAGGTAGATCCCCTTCAGCAGACCGTCCACGTCCAGGTCCTCGGGCTCGGCCGGCTGCTGGTAGGGCTCGTTGTACAGGGTGAGGTAGTAGAAGATGTTCTCCCCGCCGAACCCGTCCACACCCGGAGTGCCGCCGTACATCCGGCGCAGCCCGTCGCGCACGATATGGGCGATCTCGAAGGAGAACGCCGGATCGTAGGACACCACAGCCGGATTGGTGGACGCCAGCAGCAGCGAATGGCCGTCGTTGTGCTGCAGGCCCTCACCGGTGAGCGTGGTCCGCCCGGCGGTCGCTCCGAGCACGAACCCGCGGGCCAGCTGATCGGCGGCGGCCCACAGCCCGTCGCCGGTGCGCTGGAACCCGAACATCGAATAGAAGATGTAGAGCGGGATCATCGGCTCGCCGTGCGTGGCGTAGGAGGTGCCGACCGCGGTGAACGAGGCGGTGGACCCGGCCTCGTTGATGCCCTCGTGCAGGATCTGCCCGACGGCGCTCTCCTTGTAGGCGAGCATCAGTTCCGCGTCGACCGAGGTGTAGAGCTGGCCGTTGCGGTTGTAGATCTTCAGCGACGGGAACCACGAGTCCATGCCGAAGGTGCGGGCCTCGTCCGGGATGATCGGCACGATCCGCTTGCCGATCTCGGAGTCCCGCAACAGCTCCTTCATGAGCCGCACGAGGGCCATGGTGGTGGCCACGTTCTGCTTGCCCGACCCCTTGCGCACCGACTTGTACGCCTCGTCGCCGGGCAGTTTCAGCGGTGCGACGTTCGTGCGCCGTTCCGGCAGGAAACCACCGAGCGCCTTGCGGCGATCCAGCATGTACTGGATCTCCTTGGTTTCCGTGCCCGGGTGGTAGTACGGGGGCAGGTACGGATCCTTCTCCAGCTCGGCATCGCTGATCGGGATCCGCTGCAGGTCCCGGAAGTCCTTGAGATCCTGCAGCGTCAGCTTCTTCATCTGGTGGGTCGCGTTGCGGCCCTCGAAATGCTTACCGAGGGTGTAGCCCTTGATGGTCTTGGCGAGGATCACCGTGGGCTGGCCCTTGTGCGCCAGCGCCGCCGCGTACGCCGCATACACCTTGCGGTAGTCGTGACCGCCGCGCTTGAGATTCCAGATCTCCTGATCCGACAGATCCTGCACCAGCGCTTTGGTGCGCGGATCGCGGCCGAAGAAGTGGTCGCGGACGTAGGCGCCGTCGTTGGCCTTGTAGGTCTGGTAGTCGCCGTCGGGTGTGGTGTTCATCAGGTTCACCAGCGCACCGTCCCGGTCGGCGCCCAGCAGCGCGTCCCACTCGCGGCCCCAGATCACCTTGATGACGTTCCAGCCGGCGCCCCGGAAGAACGACTCCAGTTCCTGGATGATCTTGCCGTTACCGCGCACCGGGCCGTCGAGACGCTGCAGGTTGCAGTTCACGACGAAGGTCAGATTGTCCAGACCCTCCATCGCCGCCACATGCGCGAGACCACGCGATTCGGGTTCGTCCATCTCGCCGTCGCCGAGGAACGCCCACACATGCTGATCGGAGGTGTCCTTGATCCCGCGATCGTGCAGGTAGTGGTTGAACCGCGCCTGGTAGATGGCGTTCATGGGCCCGAGGCCCATCGATACGGTCGGGAACTCCCAGAAATCGCTCAGCAACCGGGGATGCGGATACGACGGCAGACCCTTGCCGAGGCCGCCGTGGCTGTATTCCTGGCGGAAACCGTCGAGCTGGTCGGTGGACAGCCGGCCTTCGAGGAAGGCGCGGGCATAGATACCGGGCGAGGCGTGACCTTGGATGAAGATCGAATCGCCGCCGCCGGGATGGTCCTTACCGCGGAAGAAATGGTTGAACCCGACTTCGTACAGCGCCGCCGAGGACGCATAGGTCGAGATATGCCCGCCGACCGCGATCCCCGGGCGCTGCGCCCGGTGCACCATGATGGCCGCGTTCCAGCGGATCCACGCCCGATAGCGCCGCTCGGTCTCCTCGTCGCCGGGGAACCAGGGCTCGTTCTCGGTGGGAATGGTGTTGACGTAGTCGGTGGACGTCAGCGAAGGAATGGAAACCCGGCGCTCACCGGCGCGTTCGAGCAGCCGCAGCATCAGGTAGCGGGCCCGTCCCGGGCCTTCGCGCTCGAGCATCTCGTCGAAGGATTCGAGCCATTCGCTGGTTTCCTCCGGGTCGATATCCGGTAGGTAGGAAGCCACTCCTTCACGAATCACGCGGACTCGGCCACCGGGCGGCGCGCCGTTGGCGTCGCGAGGGGTGGGAGCGGAACCCGGCTCAGCGGATTCCGCCGGGACGCCAGAGTGGATCAGATCGGTCAAAACTGCTCCTCGTACAGGGGGTGGTCGAGCTGATGGCTGCGGTAACCCCGGATGGCCCGCTGGTGTGCGGATCACCCGTGACGACTTGTCCGGGCGCGCCCGCGTCCTTGCGTGGCGCGTCCCACATCATCATGTCAGCCGACCATCCAGTACCGTTCGACAGGCAGGGCTACGCAGTGGTAACCGAGGAGTCGGAGGACGATGCAAGGGCTGGACCCGCGCCGATTCGGGCTGGTATGCGCAGCGGCGGCACTGGTCACCGGCGTGACCCTCGCGGGTTGCGCGAACCGGATCGAAGGTGTCGCGACACCGAACGCCGCCGAAGCCACCGCCTACCGCAACCTCGCCTCCTCCTCGGCGGCCGCCGCCACTTCCTCGCAAATCGCCGCCGCGCGCGACCGCGCCGTCGCCGACAACTGCGCGCAGTTCCCCGGCACGACCGGCGCCGGGGTGGCCAAGTACAACGAGTTCGTCGACGCGCACGACAGCAACGCCCCCGACTACGACGCCAAACGCGACGCCGCGGTGACCGCGATCGACGACGCCGCGAATCAGGTGCAGGGCCGGGCCGACGCCGCCGGCACGAACCTGCCCGAGGACTTGAAGGCGAAACTGATCGAGTACGTCAACGCCGCCCGCGCACTCGCCCAGGCCACCGGCGCGATGACCTACACCTCCCCCGTCGGTCCGCTCAACGAGGCGAGCCGGCGCGTGAACGACGCGCGCAACGCGGTCCGCGATGCCTGCCCCGGCTGACCCTTATCGCCCGTCACCAGGGCTTTGTCGCGACATCAGAAATTCGATCTACCCGATCGGCTTGCGTTAGGGCCGATAACCATGTTCGCTTGCAGATATCTTGTAGTCGGGAGTTGAGGAGGACGCCACCGTGGTCGCCGCGGCGGACGATCAGAATTTCGCTCAGAAGCTTGGCATCACCCACGGCATGGTTGTCCAGGAGCTGGGCTGGGACGAGGACACCAACGACGACCTCCGGGCCGACGTCGAGGAGACCTCCGGCAGTGAACTGCTGGACGAGGACTCCGACGAGGTCATCGATGTCGTCCTGCTGTGGTGGCGGGACGGCGACGGTGACCTGGTCGACGAGCTGATGGAGGCGATCGGCCCACTGGCCGACGACGGCTTCATCTGGGTGCTGACCCCCAAAACCGGTAACGACGGGCACGTCGATCCCAGTGAGATCGCCGAAGCCGCACCGACGGCAGGTCTCACGCAGACCTCGGCGATCAAACTCGGCGAATGGTCCGCCAGCCGGCTGGTACAGCCCAAGGCGCCGACCAAACAGCGCTGAGCCGCCCACAGCTGTGCCGCACCTCCGTGGACCGGATGTGCGGCAGGAGATTCGGAGGAGACCCATGCCCCTCGAAGTAGGCACCCAGGCGCCGGAGTTCACGCTCAAGGACCAGAACAATCAGGAAGTCTCGCTGTCGGATTACCGCGGCAAGAAGAACGTCCTGATCGTGTTCTACCCGCTCGCCTTCACCGGCATCTGCCAGGGCGAGCTGTGCAAGGTCCGCGACGAACTGCCGCGCTTCCAGAACGACAACGCCGAGATCATCGCGATCTCGGTGGGCCCCCCGCCGACCCACAAGATCTGGGCCGCGGAACAGGGCTACACATTCCCGCTGCTGTCGGATTTCTGGCCGCACGGCAAGGTCGCCCAGGACTACGGCGTCTTCAACGACGTCACGGGCTTCGCCAACCGCGGAACCTTCGTCGTAGACCGCGAGGGAATCATCCGTTTTTCGGAAATGAACGGCCCCGGAGAGCCCCGTGACCAGGCGGCTTGGGAGAAAGCGCTCGCCGCGCTAGATTCATAGACCGTTCCCCCCGGACACGCTCCGGGGGCTACGGGCGTATAGCTCAGCGGTAGAGCTCTGGTTTTACACACCAGCGGTCGGCGGTTCGAACCCGTCTGCGCCCACCGACAATATTCGACTGCTACTGCGTTGCAGACCATCGTGGCGGCTCACGCGGGTTTATGGGCCTGCGTAGCAGCGTCCGGCACTCGATGCCCGCAAGCCGGTCGCCCCGGGACGGAATTCACCCCGCGGGAGCGGCGAGGTTTTCTATCGTGCGGATCACCTCGGCGACCATGTGATCGAAGAGGCCGTCAGAGTCGAAACGAGACTGCGTCGCTGCCCGTCGCAGTAGCGGAAGATCGAGATCACTGCGCTGGTCGAGCCAATTCTGCGGCGCCGGGTACTGCTGGTCGACCGCGGCGCCGATATCCACCCGGTAGTCGACCAGCAACACCAAGCCGTAGATCCGGATCATCAGATCGGCATGGACGAGGAGTGCATCGTCGAGGCTCAGGCCGACCTCGACCAGAAACCGGAGAAACCCTTCGGGGGCTGTGAGGCGTTGCGCGGGGACGCGCATATCGCCGACCTGCTCATCCAGCGAAACCAGTAGCGCGCGGGGATAGCGGCGCGCGATCTGGCGGTGCAACCGGCAGAACCCGCGCAGGCTCGCCCGCCAGTCCTTCGGGTCGAGCTCGGGTTCGGGCCACTGCGACAGCCACAGCTGCACGGCCCGATCGACGACCTCCGACCGGTCCTGTACGTGCCGGTACAGCGCCCGGACGGTGACACCCAGCTCGGTGGCGAGATCCTGCATCGTCACCGCCTGGAACCCCCGGCGTCCCGCCAAGCCGAGCATGGTCGCGGCGATGGAATCGGCGGTCAGTGTGGCGCGTCCGGCGCGAGTGCGCGGGCTGCGGCGCCGACGGCCCGGCGGAAGCGGTTCGGACACCGGCTGGATCTTACGCGTGCCCATTAACGTTCACAACACATTGACATTAAGCGTTTCGGTCCCGAAACTGGGGTGCCGGCACCAACCGGTAGCGAGCGACCGAAAGGCCATACCGATGACATCCAGTCCGCTGCAAGACCCCGATCTCGACCGGCTCGTCGCCGACCTGCAACAACGCAGCGCAGACCAGATCACCTCGATCACCACCTATTTCGCCGATCGCGCCGCTCGTGGCAACGCCGCGGACCTCGAGAACCTCGACCCCGACGCCGACGGGTTCCTCGCCGACAAACTCGTCGCCCTCGAACACGACAAGGCTCTGCTGTGTCATCGGCTCTGCCTGGCATTGCGGGCACGCCACGTGGTGGAGGTCGGCACCTCCTACGGGGTTTCGACGCTCTACCTCGCCCAAGCCGTCCGGCTGGTCACCGACGCAGACGGCGGCACCGGCACTGTGATAGGCACCGAGAAAGAACCCGACAAAGCCGCCGCCGCGAAAGAGAACTTCCGGCGTGCCGGACTCGACGCCTATATCGATCTACGGGAGGGAGATCTCCGCGAAACTCTCCTGGACCTGCCACCATCCATCGATGTCGTCTTGATCGATATCTGGCCGGCGATGGCGCGACCGGCCCTCGAACTGATCACACCCCACCTCCGCCCCGGCGGACTGATCCTGGTGGACAACACCGAAAACCGTCCCGACACCTACCGCGACGCCTTCGAATACATCGACGACCCCGCCAACGGCCTACTCCCCCAGACCCTCCCATTCCGCGGCGGTCTCGAGATAATCGTCAAACGCTGACCGCCGATCAGCGCCGGAGCACAGCACCGGGTAGCCCGAGAACCGTACATGCTGAGCAGCCCGTACCCGCGCTACCGCATCCGTGGTTCGAACCTGCGTGTGAATACGGCCCCAGGACGGTGGGCACAACTACCTCGGCTCAACGCGCCGCCGTCGACGGGGTAGCGATGAGCATGGCGGTGATGGCCACCGTGGGAAACAGAACCAGCCAGCCGTTGGGAATCCACCAGGCAGGATCGAACTCGCAGCGAATCAGATAGAAGTTCAGTGCCATCACGCCCGCCGCCGCGGTGGCCGTGAGGGAAACGAGCATCAGCCGTTCGCCGGCCTCCGGCCGGCGACGCGCCAAGAGCAGGCTGCCGAGGCCGAGGCCGATCGCAGCAAGATCCAGGCCGAGGAACGACCAATTCCACTGCTGCAAGAAGGGGTCTGCGCCGACGCTGACCACACCCAGCACAGTGGCGATCCAGTAGGCGAGGAATCCCAGATCGGTCCACAACAAAACTCTCTTGATGCGCGCGAGGCCTCCGCCTGTCATGCTGTCGATTCTGCTACAGACAAGCAAGCACCGGGCGAAGGACAACGGCGGAAGCACCGCTTCCGGGACTATGTCATCGTGATCAATCCGAAGCCGAACACCAGCCCCGAGACAGCTGCGGGTTCGGTGCGCGTGGCGACTTTCAATATTCTGTCACCGCTGCTCGCCGATTGGCACCGCCGAAAGACGGTCGTGGCAGAACAAATACGGGCGGCCGAACCCGACATCATCGCTCTGCAAGAGATCGACTCCGGTGAGGATCGCGAGCAGGGCATTACCGATCTACTCGGCCCGGGCTGGCACGTCGCGTGGCACTCCCGAGCAACACCGGATGGCGTCGGATTGGCGCTGGCCAGCCGCTGGCCGTTCAGCAGTATTCACGAACACGGCCTGGGTGTCACCGATCGCGCGGCGGTATTCTCATGGTCGGCTGTGGTCGTCGCCGAGGTCCGCGCTCCACAACCATTGGGTGCACTGCATATCGCCCACCACAAACCGGTCTTCCAGTTCGACTACGAATACGAACGCGAGTTGCAGGCAGTCGAGGCGGCCCGGTTCATCGAGGAAGTTCTCGACGACCGCAATGAGCACGTTGTCGTGGTCGGCGACTTCGACGCCACCCCCGACTCGTCGAGCGTACGGTTCTGGACCGGTCGCCAGTCACTGGCAGGTGTGAGCGTCAGCTATCACGATGCGTGGGAAGCGCTGCGGCCCAACGAGCCCGGGCATACCTTCACCCCGGACAACCCGCTGGTCGCCTGCGGCGATATGTTCTCCGCCGCCGGACGGCGCATCGACTACGTGATGGTGCGAGGCGGGAGTTTCGGGCCCACGCTCGAGGTGCGGTCCGTCGACCGAATCGGTGTCCAACCGCAAGATGGGATCCAAGCGAGCGACCACTACGGCGTTGTCGCCGAACTGACAGTTCCTGCCCGCGCACCCGGGAACTGGGCGGACATCCGGAATAGGCCGGCGGCCGGGTAGTCATCGTCATCTCTCTGCTCATCCGCGGAGGTGGCGGCCGCACCCGCCACCAGGTACACCGACCCCTGAACCATCTCAACGGGTAGGCCAGATCAGACACCACAGCAGCACCAGCAGCGGTATCCCGGCTGCAACGATCAAACCGAAGGCAACCACCCGTACTACCGGCCGCCCCGACCCGAGTCCTGCCCATACCGCGGCCCTGTGGCAGGCCACTGAAATCCCCTCGGGTACAGTCGCATCGGTGTAATGAGCGCCGCGAGCTCGGTAACTGCGTTTCTGTATCCGACCACGTGAGCAAGCGATGGCACCACTATCGCCGAGGCGCTGTGCTCGAAAACCACGTCGGCCACTATGAGCGCCGAGGTCATCGGCCCGGTATCGAGATGTACCGTCCACACCATGTGATACCCGTGGCGTTCCGCCAATTCACTGATTTCCGTATCGCTGTGCCCGTCCATGTCTCTACGGACCAGTCCGACCGCTCGCTGCGGCTCGCCCATGATTCACCCCGTTCGAAGTGTGTTGGTTCGGTGCCCGGTACCGGGGGCATTTCGCCACCGGCCTGCCTCCCGTCGGGCAGGCGATGCGCCGCGCGAGGTGCGGCGTCGGCCCGGTGCCGGGCACCGAAAGGAACGTAAGGCGTAGAGCCCGGCCGAAGCGGCGGCAGATTCGCGAACCCTTCTGGGATATACCGAGATCGGTATATCGTGCGATCTGGCATGAGAACTTCGGCGACCATGGCTCGTGTCCCGAAGACCAATCCATTGCGGCACAAACAAGCGGGGGCTGAGATGTCTGTGACCATCGGCGAGAAGATTCGGCGAATACGCAGGTCGAGCGGTCTGACCCAGGCAGAACTCGGCGCACTGATCCATTTCACCCAACCGGCCGTCTCACACCTGGAGCACGATGGACCAGCCGCTTACGATGTGCGCGTCTTGCGCCGCGTGGCAACGGCGTTGCAGGTTCCGCTGACCGCGTTGCTGGCAACTGATGAGGAGGCGGAGTTGAAGCGACGCCAGTTCTTCAAGGCCGGGATGATCAGCACCGGGGCGACGCCGGCTGTCGATACCGAGGGGCGAACGTGCTCGGCCGTCGCCGAGCACGAGAAGATCGGCACATCCGATGTCGAACGAATTATCAGCAGTGTCAACCGGTTACACGAGCTTCAGCTTGTCGCGGGCGGTGACCGGCTGTGTGATCTGGCCGCGAACCAATCACGCTATGTGCAATATCTGCTCGATCACGGCGACTACTCCGAGAAAGTCGGAGCGACGCTGGCTCGTGCAGGTGCAGAAATGATGACGGTGGCGGGCTGGATCCATTACGACGCCGGACGCTGGGAAAACGCCAAACGCTACTATGCCGACGCCGCCCAGGCCGCCACGGCAACAGGCGACGGGGTTGCCGCGGCGCATGCGTGGATAAACGCGTGCCTGCTGTCATATCGGGACGGATCTCGGCCGCGAGAAGGCATCAAGCTGGCCGAGGCAGCCCAGTTGGCTGCGCGTCGTGAAGGAGGTCCCAAACTGCGCGCGCTGGCGGCCATACGCGAAGCCGAGGCCCACGGCGTCATCGGGGACCGCTTCGCAATGGTGGCAGCTGTCGGACGTGCACATCGAGCATACGAATCAACCCGGGGCCGTGATCCCGGCTACCTCGCTCATCTACCCGAAGCGCAGATCAGCGGGCTTACCGGACTGGTCTTCATGCGAATCGGCAGCCATCGGGAAGCCACCGCCTACCTGCACGCTGCGATCGCGGGTACGGCCGCCTATCCCCGAGAGACGGCAGCCTGGCAGATCAGGCTCGCCGAGAGTTATGTGCAGTCGGGCTCCATTGCCGACGCCTGTACATTGCTGACCGAGAATTTCGATTCCCTCGGCGCTGTTGCCTCCACTCGGTTGCAGGCGGCACTCCACGGAATCGTGTCGGCCATCCGGCCGCACAGCGCGGTACGAGAGGTACGCGAGCTACTGGGTATGTGGACAGCCCGATCATGACCGTTCAACGGCGCTGAGCGCTTTCGCCACGCGCGCGCTGAGCAGTTCGTACCGCTGCCGAGTGCTGTCATATGACAGGCAGTAATCCCGCGTCGATGGCTTCCCTCCGGTTTTCGGCACCGGTGCGGTGAAGCTGGTGCCGGGTGGGAATTGCTGCGCGGTCAAATCGATGATCTGCCCATCGACCGAATTGAGGTAATGCGAGACCGTTACGCCACTGGGCAGGGTCGCGACCGTGTTGAGGATGTCTCCCCCGAGATAGTCGTGAACTACGCACGCCGTAACGGCGCACTGTCCCTTCGCTGGGACATCGGTTCCAGAAGCCGGTGCACTGCTGGTTTCGGCGGACCAGGAGGATCGGATCGCATCGATCAGAGCGGCCAAGACGACAGGGCCCATAGTGCGATATTACGTCGGTGTCCCGCAGCTCGGTTCGAAGAAACCGGCGCGGTCAGGGCAGGGGCGTGACCGCGGATGGTTGCCAGGCGCCGCAGTTGTAGAGGGCCTCTTCGCCGGGCGGGGCCGGCACTTCGTCTTCGTGTCGTGGCAGCCGAGCGCGCGCCGACGGGCGAACCTCTCAACTGGGCGGCGGGGCGTTGTGAACTCCGCGAGCCCGTTAGCCTTCGATGGATTACCGGAAATGCGCAGAGTAGGAAGCCGAACCAGTGACTACTGACCACCTCGACCGCTGGAACGCCTACGAAGCGTCCGCGGAGGCAATGATTCCGATCATCGGCAGGCTGTACCGGCAGAAGGGAGTGACGATTCTTCTGCACAGCCGATCGCTGGTGAACAAATCCGTGATCAGCATCCTGCGCACCCACCGGTTCGTCCGGCAGATCGAGGGCGAGGAACTCTCGGTCGAGCAGACCCTGCCGTTCCTCGAGGCGCTCGCCACGCTGGATCTGGGGCCGTGCAAGATCGACCTCGGCCGCCTGGTCTTGAACTATCGCGCCGATGCGCGGGGGCTGTCGATACCCGAGTTCACCGCGGCAATGCTCGCCGACATCACCGGCGGCAACAAGGCCGAGTCGCGTGGCCCCCGTGACGTGGTTCTGTACGGCTTCGGCCGGATCGGCCGGCTGGTCGCCCGGCTGCTCATCGAGAAGACCGGATCCGGTAACGGGCTGAACCTGCGGGCCGTGGTGGTGCGTAAGGGCGGCGAGGGCGACCTCGTCAAACGGGCGTCGCTGCTGCGGCGGGATTCCGTGCACGGCCAGTTCGACGGAACGATCAAGGTGGACACCGGCAACGACACGATCACCGCGAACGGCAGCGTGATCAAGTTCATCTACAGCGACGATCCGGCGACGATCGACTACACCGAGTTCGGGATCGACGAGGCAATCCTGATCGACAACACCGGCCGGTGGCGTGACCGCGCGGGCCTGGCCCAGCATCTACGCCCCGGGATCGCGAAGGTGCTGCTCACCGCGCCGGGCAAGGGTGATGTGCCGAATATCGTGCACGGGGTCAACCATCGCGGCCTGGATCGGTCGGAGCGGATCGTCTCGTGCGCGTCGTGTACGACCAACGCGATCGTGCCACCGCTCAAGGCGATGGACGACGAGTTCGGCATCGTCCGCGGTCATGTGGAAACGGTGCATTCGTTCACCAACGATCAGAACCTGCTGGACAACTTCCACAAGGCCGACCGCCGCGGTCGTTCCGCTCCGTTCAACCTGGTGATCACCGAAACCGGCGCCGCGTCCGCGGTCGCGAAGGCGATGCCGGATTTCAAGGCCAAGATCACCGGGAACTCGATCCGCGTCCCGACCCCCGACGTCTCCATCGCGATCCTGAACCTGCAACTCGAACGCGAAACCACGCGCGCGGAAGTGCTCGAGTACCTGCGCCAGGCGTCGCTCTCGGGGCCGCTGAGCCGCAATCTGGACTACACCGCGGCCACCGATGTGGTGTCGACCGATTTCATCGGTTCACGCGCGGCGTCCATCGTCGACGCCAACGCCACCATCGTCGACGGTGACACCGCGATCCTGTACCTCTGGTACGACAACGAGTTCGGCTACTCGTGCCAGGTGGTGCGGACGGTGCAATACATCTCGGGCATCGAGTATCCGACCTACCCGCTGCTCGGCGACCCCGCCGCAGCCGCGCTCACCGCGAGCGTGTAGCCCGGGAACAACCGGCCCGACCACGCGGACCGGCCGGGCGGCGGAACCCGGCGCACCACGTCCGCAGGCGGACGCTAACCGCATCCCGGGCCGGACCGCAGGACCGTTCTCGCCAGGGTCGCAGGTGTTCCGGTGGTCGTATCGACGATCGTGTCGTAGGTGAAGCCGTGGTCGTGGACGGTGTGGAAGTGCCCCCGGGCCAATCCGGCCGGATTCCTACGCCCCTGCTCCCGCTGCTCGGCGACGGCCAGTGGGCAGGTGACGGAGACCAGTTGCACGTCCAGGCCGGCCAGCGCTTCCATCCAGACCGGCAGCAGGTCGGGGCTCAGGAGCATTTCGTCGATGACCACGTTGTCGCCGCCGTGGGCGAAGGCGGCGGCCGCGGTGCATGCGGAATGCAGCATTCGCCGGCCGACGTGGCCATAGCGGATGACCACGGTCGGGTGGCCGTCTTCCGCCGGGGCGGTGCGGTCGTACCAGAATCCGTCGCGGCTGAGCGGGCCGTCGCGGCCGCCGCCCCAGTTCGGAGGCACCAGAGCGAACAGGGTGTCGATGCCCCAGTAGACGAACGGGGTGTGGCTCTCGTCCTGGATGGCGCGAGCCAAAGTCGTCTTGCCCGAGCTGGACGTTCCGTTGAGAAGGATGACTCGACCGGCAGGTGCTGTGCGCGGCATCCGGCCAGAGTAGTCGACTGACGCTTCTGCGCTTCGGCAACCGACCTCGAGCACATCGTCGCCGTGACCGGCGACGGCCGCGGGCTCCCACCGCCGCGTCCCGTCCCGAACCGGCCTCGGCGGCGCTACCCGGGGACGGGATGGCGGTGCCCCTGTGGCGGGGTGAGTTCGTCGACGACCACCAGGTTCCCGCCGGACTGTTTGGCGCGGTACATGGCGGCGTCGGCGGATTGCAGCAGGCGGTCCGGGGTCGGGCGCGGACAGTGCGGGCAGACGGTCGCATCGAAAACCGCGACGCCGACGCTCGCGGTGACCTCCACCGTCGTTTCCGGCGGTTCGGCGACCGCGCGGCGCAGGCGTTCGGCTTCGGCGCGGGCGGCCGCGGCGGCGATGGGGGCGGCGACCACGAACTCCTCACCGCCCGTGCGGGCCACCACAGCCGCATCCCCCGCGGCATCGTGCAGGCGGCGGGCGGTCCGTACCAGGACCGTGTCGCCGACTCGGTGCCCCCAGGTGTCGTTGACGCTTTTGAACCGGTCGAGGTCGAAGGTCATCACGCAGATCGCGGGATACCGCTCCACCAGCTGCGGCAGCCGGCTCTCCAGCCCCCGGCGGTTGAGCAGTTCGGTGAGCGGGTCCGACAGCGATTCGGTGCGCAGCAGCCAGTACATGAGCTGCAGCGCGGGCAGCACGCTGACGGCCGATACGAGCAGCAGACCGACCGCGATGGCCAGCCGGATGTCCTCGCCGCCGGTAGCGAGCCGCGCCGCGAACACGATCCCGGACAGCACCGCCCATACCGAATGGGCGGCCAGGACCCGGGCGCTGTGGAAGAAGCCCACGTAGCTACCGGTGACCACGAGCAGCACAGCACCCATCGCGCCGAACAACCGGTCCTGCACCTGGAGGAATTCGATGGTGAACAGCACATCGGCGAAGGCGATCAGCATCAGCGATTCGGTTTTGCCCGGCCAGGGCAGCAGCCACCAGCGCAATGCCCACAACGTCCCGGACAGCACCCCGACGGTCGAGGCCACGCCGGGGTTGCCGGGCGGGCCCACCGGCGAGCCCGCGATCACCGCGCCCATCACCGCGATAACAGCGCCCGCGACGCCGAGCAGTACCTTCAGCGGCCCCAGTGCCGATCGGGCCGCCAGGGTGCGGATCAGCCAGCCGTAGTCGACGGGATCGTCCCACCAGGCTCGCAATGTTTTGCTGTCATTCATCGACTCACCCTTGGTCCCGACCGCGTTACCCACCGTCGCTCGTACCGGGTGTGAGAGTTCCACGGAATCTCACCAGCTCATCCGGTGCAGTCTAGGCCGAACACACTCATATCCGGCACACGAGTATGTGTCGCATCCCACGAACGGCGTATCGGCCGCATCGATCGGCCCAGTGCCCCGTATCCAGCATCAGATCACCCACCCGACACGCCGATCCCACAGCACACGCCGTACGCGATGTGGCCATACAGCCATCCCATCGCTAACTTTCGCCACATGGTCGGAGCGCAGCACGAGGCGATGCACCGGATCTTCCAAGACGATCCGGGCGTATTCGCCCGCGCCATTCACGAACTGAAGCTCCCTTTCGGGGACCCGATAGCGGTCGAGATCCTGCCGACCGATGTCACCGAGATCGAGCCTCTCGAACGCCGGATCGACACGCTACTCCGCATCACCACACGGGACGAAACGTTCCTGCTGGTCGTCGAGGCGCAACGCAGCGAGGACGCCGACAAGCTCATTTCGTGGCCCTACTACCTGACCTACCTGCACAGCAGGTACAAACTGATCCCTCACCTGCTGGTGATCTGTCAGGACGAGAAAATCGCCCGCTGGGCGGACAAGCCGATCACCGCCGCATCGATCGGCCGGACCAGCTTCGTTGCATATCCGCTGGTCCTCGGGCCCCACAACGTCCCGATCGTGACCGATCCAGCAGAAGCGGCAGCCGATGTCCCGTTGGCCGCGCTTTCCGCCATCACTCACGTGAACGACCCATGCATCGGTGCCATACTGAAGGCACTGGCCGGCGCGCTGCAGAGCATCGACGAGAGCGACGCCGAAGTTTTCGCTCTGCTCACCGAAGCCGGCCTCGGGAAGACCCCGGCCGGAGACACTTGGAGGCACCTGATGACCCTGACCTCGTCGATGATCCGCACGGTGACCACCGAACGCATTCGCGATGAAGGGCGCGCCGAGGAAGCAGCGGGCAGCGTCATCAGGATCCTGGAGCGCCGTGGGCTCACGGTCAGCGCCGAGGTTCGGAACCGGATCGGGTCCTGCACCGATCTCGAGCTTCTCCGCGACTGGCTCGACCGCGCGACTACCGCGACGTCCGCGGAAGAAATTTTCACCTGATCAATTTCACTCGGTCCCCGGAGCGCGGCGGCCGGAGTGATCCCCGCAGGACCATTGAGATAAATTATAGCTAAGCGCTATAATTGCGGCGTCATTATCTCGTCCTGCAAGTGGAAATCCGGCTGCATATCGAACAGCTGCCATCCCGCAAGCATCCCCAGCCGAGCAGTTCAGGCGAAGTTCCGGTTCTCCTCCACCGCTCGCCCGAGCATGAGCGGGACCCGCAGCCGCATCGAGTCCACTTGTCAGCAAATGGCTTTCGCAACAGCCCGCCGGAAACTGCGACACGACCGATATCGCCTGAGCGGGTCATATCTCGATGGCGGGCACCCATTCGCGTAACGAACTTCGGAACATCCCTGGAGGACCGATGAAATACGTAGTTTCCTGGACGTATCGCTGGACCGGCACCGCGACGGAGAACGAGGACAGCATCCGCCGCGCACTGAAGGTTTTCGAAAATTGGAAACCGGTCGAAAGTGTCACCTACCACCAAATGGTCGGCCGGCTCGACGGCAGCGGCGGGTTCGCCGTGATCGAAACGGATAACCCTCTGGATCTGGCCGACGGCCCCAAGATATTCGGTTTCTTCGCCGACTACGAGGTCCACCCCGTCGTCGAAATCGCCGAATCAGTGCAGACGATCGAGGAGGGCGTCACCTTCCGGGAGTCGATCGGCTGATATCTCGGTGCCGAGAGCCGGCCAGCCCAGCCACGTCCGCTCAGACGTCCACGGGCTGTTTCTCGCCGCGGGCCACCCGGTCGAGCGCGGAGCACGCAGCTGGTCGTAGCCGCGGGGCGTGCAGGGCCGGAAGAATCGCGGCGATCGCCAGTACGGCCAGAACGATGCCGAGCACGATCGGGGCACGCAAACCGAACTCGGGAATGAGCCGGGAACCGATCGCCGAGCCGAGTACGACACCGAAGGTGATGAACGAGGTGTGCACCGTGTTCACGAGCACTCCGGTGCCTCCGGCGCGCTGGACGCGCACCGCCATCGCCGGGTTCATGGTCACGCCGACGAGGCCGATACCGAGCATGAACAGGATCACGAGCGGCTGGGAACCGGCGCCGAGGGCGAAACCGAGGAGGAAGACGATATTCAGCAGCGTGCCCACCAGCAGCGTCGGCACGGTGTGGCGATCGGCCAGCCGGCCGACGAGGAAATTGCCCAGGACGGTGGCCGCGCCATAGGCGAGCAGTAGCAGCGGCACAGCGTCTTCGGTGAAGCCGGTGATCCGGGTGAGGATCGGGGCGAAGAAGCTGAAGACGGAGAACGTCGCACCGATGATCAGCGTGCTGGATACCAGTGCGAACAGCAGGCGGGGCCTGCGGAAGACCCGGAGTTCTTCCGTGAACGTTTCGGTTCGGGCGTCGGGCCCGCCCGCCTCGCAGGGGTTGTGG